>NZ_CP012109.1:1942500-6742500 GCF_000280925.3 Myxococcus hansupus | reverse complement strand
AGGACCGGACATCGTGCGAGACAACGCAATTCCATCAAGGCTCGTGAAGTCGAACTGGCGGCGTCATGCCGCCGCGCTGCTCCTGGCCGTCCTCGCGGCGTGTGGTGGCGAGGACCTGTCGCAGGAGGCCCCGGGGCTCGACGAGGCCGCGGTGGGGCAGCGGCAGGACGCGCTGGGGGACGTCCGGCTCCGGCTGCTGGCGGCCAACACGTCCAGCGGCAACGGGCAGGACTATGACCCGGGGCACGGCATCCGCATCTTCCAGGGCACGGACGCCGACGTGGTGATGATTCAGGAGTTCAACTACCGCTCGAACTCGGCGGCGGACATCCGGGCCTTCGTGGACACGGCGTTCGGTCCGCAGTTCCACTACTACCGGGAGGGCGGGGCGCAGATTCCCAACGGCATCATCAGCCGCTACCCCATCATCGCCTCGGGCGAGTGGGATGACCCGTACGTCTCCAACCGGGACTTCGCCTGGGCGCGCATCGACGTGCCGGGGCCCAAGGACCTCTGGGCGGTGAGCGTGCACTTCCTCACCACCAGCAGCGGCAACCGCAACTCGGAGGCCATCAGCCTGGTCAGCCGCATCCGCGCCAACATCCCCGAAGGCGACTACCTGGTGATTGGTGGCGACCTGAACACCGGCAGCCGCACCGAGTCCGCCATTGGTACGCTGTCCCAGGTGGTGCGCACCGCCGCGCCGCACCCGGTGGACAAGAACGGCAACGGCAACACCAACGCCGGCCGCAACCGCCCCTACGACTACGTGCTGGTGGACAACGACCTCTACGCGCACCAGACGGCCGTCGTCATTGGCGGCAGCTCCTTCGCCAACGGCCTGGTGGTGGACACGCGCGTGTACACGCCGCTGGCCGACATCGCTCCCGCGCTCTCTGGCGACAGTGGCGCCTCCGGCATGCAGCACATGGCCGTCATCAAGGACTTCCTCATCCCGGGCGACGGCGCCACCGGCGGTCCCTTCGTCACGGTGACCTCGCCCAACGGTGGCGAGAGCTGGGCCGCCGGCAGCGTGCGCGACATCACCTGGGAGTCCTCCGGCGTCACGAACGTGCGCGTGGAGTACACGCTGAACGGCAGCACCTGGACGACCCTGGCCGCCAGCACGGCCGCCTCCGCGGGCAGCTACGCTTGGACGGTGCCGGCCAGCGCCTCCACCACCGCGCGGGTGCGCGTCAGCAACGCGTCCAACGCCAGCCTCAACGACGTCAGCGACGCCGCCTTCACCATCACCACCGCGCCGGTTGGCACGGGCAAGGTCGTCATCAACGAGGTCCTCCTCAACGAGCCGGGCTCGGACGTCACGGGCGAGTTCGTGGAGCTGGTGAACACCGGCACCGCGGCGGTGAACCTGAGCGGGTGGACGGTGTCCGACGCGACCAGCGTCCGTCACACCTTCCCCAGCGGGACGTCGCTGGCGGCGGGCGGTGTCATCGTGGTGTTCGGCGGCGCGGCGGGCATTCCGGCCGGCACGCCGGGCGCGGTGGCCGCGTCCACGGGGACCCTGCACCTGGGCAACAGCGGCGACACCGTCACGGTGAAGTCGAACACGGGCACGGTGGTGGACTCCGCGGTGTTCTCCGCCAGCTTGAGTGGCACGGACGGCGTGTCCGCCAACCGCAACCCGGACCTGGGCGAGGGCGCCCCCTTCGTGCTGCACACCACCTTGTCCAGCCTGAAGGCCTCGCCGGGCCGGCGCGTCAGCGGCGCGTCGCTCTGAGTCCGAGGTCGTGACGCGCGGCGGCCCTGCTTCCCACGGCTGGGAGGCAGGGCCGTCTCGTTTTCAGGCCGCGCTCGCTCAATGGCTGTCGGGCGGCGTGGGCGTTACGGGGACTCGCTCGCGCGTCTCCGCCGAGAGCACGGAGGGCCGGATGATGAGGCTCTCCGTGCCGCCTGGAGCAGCCCCTCCTGGCGTGGCCGGGTCTCCGGGGCGCGGCGTGGGCCGGCCGTAGTCGCGCTCGTAGATGCGCACCAGCGCCAGGAAGAAGGCGACGATGAGGGGCCCCAGCAGCAGGCCCACGGTGCCGAACGCCGCCAGGCCTCCGAGCAGCGCGAAGAAGACGATGGCCCCATGCTGGTGCATGCCCCGCTTGGCGAGCAGCGGCTTGACGATGTTGTCCACCAGCCCCACCACGACGGTGCCCCAGATGGCGAGGAACAGCGCCGCCCAGGGGTGGCCGCTGAAGAACATCAGCGCCGCGGCGACCAGCACCACGATGGCCGCGCCCACCGCGGGGATGAGCGCCAGGAAGAAGGCGACGCCCGCGAAGAAGAGCGAGGCGGGCACCCTCGCGATGAGGAACCCGACGAGCGCCGCCGCCGCCTGCACGCCCGCGGTGGCCACCGACGACACCAGCACCGCCACGGAGACGCTGCGGAACTCCCGCAGGATTTCGGCCGTCTGCCCCCGCCGCAGCGGGGACACGCTCTCCACCCACGACACCAGGCGCGCGCCCTCCGTCAGCAGGAAGAAGAGGGCGATGAGCATCATCACCGCCTGGAAGGCGATGGAGCCCGTCGCGGCCACCACGCCCGTCACCGCCCGCGCCGCGGTGCCGCCCTGGGAGCTGACCTGCTGCTGGAGGGTTTCGTCGAGCTCGGCCTGCTCCAGCGGGACGCGCTCCAGCAGCCCCTCCACCGGCCCGCGCACCGGTCCGGGGAGCTTGCCAATCAGCCCTTCGACGCCCTCGCGCTGCACCGTGTCGGAGACGAACTTCACGCCGTCCGACACCTCGGAGACGACGAAGGCCGTCAGTCCGCCCAGGGGCAGCAGCAGGGCCAGCACGACGCCCGAGACGATGATGCCCGCCGCCAGGCTGGAGCGCCCGCGCAGCTTCCGCTTCAGAGAGGAGTAGATGCCGTAGAAGGTCCCCGCGAGGACGGCCGCCAGGAAGAAGGCCTTGGCAAACGGCTGGACGACCAGCGCCAGCAGGACGATGGAGAGGAGGATGAGTCCGGTGAACACCCGCCGGGCGGTCTGCTCGGTTGCCATGCCCGTCAAGGTAGGGCTGCCTTCGAGGATGGCCAGGGACGGGCGGCGCCTCTGCCTGGTTGCCTGCTGTCCCACCAAGAAGGCTTGGGCCCGGCCGGAGGGCGGCTAGAGTGGCCGCGCCATGCCGCCCTTCGAATCCACCCAATTCACCGTCTGGTTGCTCCAGGCGCTCTGCGCCAGCTTCCTGGCCATCCTCTTCCTCCAGTCCGGGCTCGACAAGGTCATCGACTGGAAGGGCAACCTGGGGTGGCTCACGGGCCACTTCGCCAAGAGCCCGCTGCGCGGCGTGGTGCCGCCCATGCTGGCTGCCATCACGCTGCTGGAGCTGGCCGCGGGCGCGCTCAGCGCGGCGGGCCTGGTGGCGCTGCTGGTGACGGGTAGCGCGACGCTGGCCTTCTTTGGCGCGCTGCTCTCCGCGGTGTCGCTGGTGGCGCTCTTCTTCGGTCAGCGGATGGCCAAGGAGTACGCGGGCGCCGGCGGCCTGGTGCCGTACTTCCTGCTGGCGTTGGTGGCCGTGTACGTCACCCGCCTGAGCTGAGCGTCAGAGCACCTTGCGCGTGGGGACCAGGGCGTTGGCGGACAGGAGGCCCGCCACCAGCGCCACCGCCACCATCAGCATGGAGAAGGCCGTGTCCACGCCGGCCACCACGTCCCGCTCCAGCAGCGAGGACAGGCTGCGGAAGCCGACGCTGCCGGGCACCAGCAGCATCAACCCGGGGACCAGGGTGGTGATGGACGGCTGGTTGCGCAGCCGCGCCAGCGCGTTGCTGCCCATGGCCAGCAGCAGCGCGCCCACGAAGGCGCCCAACTGCGCCCCCAGCAGCAGCGCGCCCAGGCGGGCCCCGGCGAAACCGAAGGTGCAGGCCCCGGCAATCCAGCCCCAATCCCGGGGGCGGGCCCGGAAGAGCACGCACACCGCGAAGATGGCCACCAGCAGCATGGGCACCTGCGTCCAATCCGGCAGCGCGGGCGGGAGGGGCGCCACGGGCGGCGTCGGCAACACGCCGGACAGCCGGCTGCCCAGCGCCACCCCGAAGCCGAGCTGAAGGAAGACGAGCGCGGCCGCGGTGAGCCGCGAGGTGCCGGAGATGAGGTTGCGCGTGGCCAGCTCGTTGATGGCCACCGTGAGCGACAGGCCGGGCAGCAGGACGATGAGGCCCGCCAGCGTGGCCACCTGGGAGGACAGGGGGCCCCACAGGCTCGCGGCCAACGCGGCGACGGCGGAGGACAGGATGGCCGCCACGGGCTCCAGCACGCGGGCCGTGGTGGGCTGCTGGCGTGTGACGACGGCCAGGATGCCGATGAGCAGGCTGCTGAGGGCCGCCACCGCCATCTCCTTGAGCCCTCCGCCGAAGAGCCTGCCCGCGGCGCCGCCCGCGAGCGTCCAGCACAACAATTGGAGCGCGGGGCCAAAGCGCTCGGCCTGCGCGAGGATGGCGTCCACGCGCTGGGTGCCCTCCGCGGGAGGCACATTCCCGTGGATGACTTCATCCGCCAGCGTGTCGAGCAGCGTCAGTCGCTCCAGGTCCATGTCACCGGGCTCCACGCGGATGAGCGAGGTGCGCAGCGCCTCCGGCGGGCCGAAGGACGAGAAGATGGACGTGGGCGTGGAGAAGAAGCGCCCCTCCAGGCCAAAGCGCTCCGACACCCGCTGCATCAGCCGCTCCAGGCGGTGCGCGGGCGTGCCGTAGCGGTGCAGCGCCTCACCCAGCCGGAGGGTGAAGGCGACGGCGGGGCCCGGCGGCGGTGGGTGACTGGCGGCGGCGAGGTGCTCGGGAGGGACGGCCACGGCGGCGCACATGGCAGAGGCTTTGGGCCGAGTCAAACGCTGGGGGCGAAGAGGCCCTCCCCGCGCGCCGTTGCCGCCGCGACAGTGTTACGGCGCCGTGAAAGGCCCTGGGTTTCCGGGGCTCAGCGCTTGAGCAGCCGGCCGAGCGCGAACCCCGCCGCCAGGCAGCCCGCGAGGACGAGCCCGGGGCGCTCCCGTGCCCGGTCCTCGACGTCCGCGGCCAGCTCCGAGGTGGTTTCGTTCTCCAGCCGCTCCGAGGTGCGCCGCAACATGCCCGCGGTGCGGGTGAGCAGCGGCCTTGCCACGCCGACCTCCTCCGTGCGCGAGGCGCTCTCCAGGGTGGACGCCAGGCTTTGGATGCCTCGGGCCAGGCTCCCTCGATGACTGTCCACCTGTTGGTAGAGCTGGTCCTTGGCCGTGCCACGGGCGGCGCGTGGCGGCCTGCGTCCGCCTCGTCGGGTCGACAGCGAGGAAGGCACGCTCGTGTCGTCCCCGGGCGCCCGGTCCGAGCGTGACGTTTCGCCGCGCTCGGGCGGGAGGTTGAAGTCCGTGCCAGTGGCCATGTCGTCTCCTTCAGTGACGGTCGGCGGGGCCGCACGCCGCACTTGTGCCCGCGCCCCGTTGCCCAGAAGGTAGGTACGCGCCGTCAATGGGCGGACGCGGGGCTCCCTCCACCGGCCAGCCAGGCGGCGGCGGAGGGAGACGTCCTCGGCCCGGGGCCGAGGCAAGGAGATGGGCGGATGGCGCGCAGGCAGCGGACACCCAGGTGGCTGGAGGCGGCGAGGCGGAGGGGCCCGGAGGACGTGCGGTCCTCCTCCGACAGGCCGGACTGGCTCACGAGAGCCTTGGGCAAGGCGGGGGTGATGCCTCGCGCGAAGGCTGAAGTCGCCATCCAGGAGGGACGGGTGTCGTTGGACGGGCAGGTGGAGCGTGAGCCCTTCGCTCCCGTGCGTCCTGGCGTCGAGGTGCGGGTGGATGGACGGGTGGTGCAACTGTCGGCCCCGCTCCACGCGCTGATGTTCCACAAGCCCGCGGGGCTGGTGGTTCACGGCTCGGACCCGGAGGGTGTGGGCACCGTCTTCGAACACCTCTATGCGAAACTCCCTGCCTCGCTGGGAAGCTTCGAGTGGCTCGCGGTGGGCCGTCTGGACCGGGACACCACGGGGCTGCTGCTCTTCACCAACGATGAACGGTTGGTGCGGCATGGGACGTCACCCGAGCGGCACCTCGCCAAGCGGTACGTCGCGGGTGTCGAGGGCTCACCGGGCGAGGACGCGCTGCGGAGCCTGCGAGAGGGCCTGGTCTTGGAAGACGGTCCGACGCGGCCGGCCAGTGCCCGGTTGCGTGCACCGGACATCGTGGAACTCACCCTCACGGAGGGACGTCACCACCAGGTGAAGCGGATGCTGGCGGCGGTGGGCCATCCGGTGCGGACGCTGCATCGCGAGGCGGTAGGCGGCGTGACGCTGGACGTGCCCGAGGGCACCTGGCGGTTGTTGGAGGACGACGAGGTGTCGCAAGGGTTGGCCTTCACGCCTGCCTGAGGGCCACTCACGGGGCAGGGCCTGCTCCCTGGCCCGCCAGCGCGATGTGATTCCCGCGCGGGCTGTGCCGCTTCATCCCAGGGGACGTCCCACGCGCGGCGTGCGAAGCAGGCTCCAGCCGCGAACCTTCGAGCGTTCAGCGTTCGCGCGCTGCCACGGCCTCGACCCGTGCGCGAACCTCCTGGGCCAGCGCCAGGCTGCCGGGCAGCGCGCGGCCCAGCAGTCGCGGCACGCCCGTGGCGAGCATCGCGGCGTTGGTGAAGACACAGGCGCTCACCGCCGTGAGCTGTTCAAAGGGGAGGGCGCGCTCCACGACAGGCAACGTCCCTACCTGCCCGGCTTCCAGCAGCACCTCGCGGATGATGCCCGGGAGGCACGGCGAGGACAGCGGCGGAGTGACGAGCGTTTCGCCGAGCACGCAGAAGACGTTGGCCGTGGGCAGCTCACAGACCTCGCCCGCTTCGTTTCCGAGCAAGGGCAGCCGCTCCATCCGCGCGTACTGGCGAAAGTAGGCGAGGCCCTTGTGGTTCAGCGTGGATTCGCCACCGCGGTAGGCCCCCGGCTCCCAGGTGTCCAAGGCGCGTCCCTCATGCCGCAGTCGCTCCGACTCGGGCGCGTGCTCGCGAAAGGTGAGCAGCACATGGCCGTCACTCACCGACAACTTACCCACACCGTGAAAGTCCGGCCCGAGCGCGGCGTCCGCGCGCAAGCACCGCTGGAGCGTCTCGCGGACAGCGTCTTCCGCGAGGAACTCATGGGGCGGGGGACGCACCGCATGGGGATAGGCCGCGAGGCTCGACCGCAGTCGCCACAGATGCCGGGCGAGGAACCAGGGCGCCCCGGCTTCGATGCGGAAGGTGGTGAAGAAGCCCGCGCCGAAGAAGAACCCCTGGGCGAAGTCCTGCAACCGCAGGTCTTCCCAGCTCCGCACCGCTCCATCCACCGCGACCGTGGAGAACATTCGTGTCTCCTTCGCGCTCAACGCGCGGGCTCCAGGAAGTTGGCGAGCAGCCGGGGACCTTCAGGCGTGAGGAACGACTCGGGATGGAACTGCACCCCCTCCAGCCGGGGCAGGTCGCGGTGTCGCAGCCCCATGACGAGGTCATCCTGCCAGGCCGTCACCTCCAGGCAGTCGGGCAGTGACTCCCGCTCCACCACGAGCGAATGGTAGCGAGCGGCGGTGAACGGTGTGGGAAGCCCGCGGAACACGCCTTGTCCCGCGTGATCGATGGCCGCCGTCTTGCCGTGCACGGGCACCGGGGCGCGGACCACCTTCGCGCCGAACACCTGCCCCAGGCACTGGTGGCCCAGACACACGCCGAGCAGGGGGATGCGCCCGCCGAAGACGCGGATGAGCTCCATGGACACGCCCGCCTCGTTGGGCGTGCACGGCCCGGGTGAGATGAGGATGTGGTCGGGCCGGAGCGCCTCCACCTGGGCCACGGTGATGGCGTCGTTGCGCACGACCTTCAACTCCGCGCCCTGGGCTCCCAGGGCCTGCACGAGGTTGAACGTGAAGGAGTCGAAGTTGTCGACGAGGAGAATCATTCCGTCCTCCCCACGGCGGCCAAGGCGAGGAGCTGTGAGCGCGCCTTGTTGAGCGTCTCTTTGTACTCCTGGCGCGGCTGCGAGTCGTGGACGATGCCGCCCCCCACTTGGGCATAGGCCTGGCCGTCCTTCACCACCAGCGTGCGGATGACGATGTTCAGGTCCAGGTCCCCGGTGAAGGACAGATACCCGAGCGAGCCCGTGTAGAGGCCCCGGGCATGCGGCTCCAACTCGGTGATGATCTGCATGGTGCGAATCTTCGGCACGCCGGTGATGGTGCCTCCGGGAAAGAGCGCGCCCACCACGTCCAGGGGCTCCACCTCCGGCGCGAGCCGCCCCACCACCTCCGACTCGATGTGGATGACATGGGCGTACTCGACGATGTCCATCAGCCGGGTGACCTCGACCGAGCCGTAGTCGCAGACTCGGCCCAGGTCGTTGCGCTCCAGGTCCACCAGCATCGCGTGCTCGGCGCGCTCCTTGTCGTTGGTGCGCAGCTCGTGAACGAACCGGGCCTCTTCCTCCGGTGTTCCTCGACGGCGCGTCCCCGCGATGGGCCGCGTGGTGGCTCGGCCCTGCTCCACGCGCACCAGTCGCTCTGGCGACGCGCTGACCACGTGGTAGCCGTTGCCTTCGAGATAGCTCGCGAAGTGGACGGGGTTGATGGCGGACAGCGTCTCGTAGAGCGCGAGCGGCTCCCCGGGAAAGTCCACCTCCAGCCGCTGCGACAGATTGACTTGATACGTGTCACCGGCGCGGACGTACTCGCGCACCCGCTCCACCGCGCCCAGGTAGGCGTCCTGGGAGAAATTGGAGCGGTACGCCGCGCCGGGCGCATCCGCCGCCGGAGGCGAAAGGGCCGGCGTCGGGACTGCCGAGCGAACACGGTTCTCCAGGCCTTCGAGCCTGCGCTCGCAGTCCTCCCAATCCGAACCCGTGGCCACCAGGAGCAACTGGCCCTCGTGATGGTCCACGGCCATGAAGGTGTCGATGAACGACAGTGCGATGTCGGGCAGTCGCAGGTCGTCGCGCGGGTGGCGCGGCAGCGCTTCGAAGCAGTGGGCGGCTTCGTAGCCGAAGAAGCCCACCGCGCCGCCGCAGAACAGGGGCATCCCCGGAGGGCGCACACCGCGCCACCGGCGCAGCAGACTCCGCAGCACCTCCAGCGGTGCTTCCGGCTGGAGCACGTCGTCGATGAAGCCTTGCCCCTCCTTGGCGGTGAAGCGGAGGAAGGGCCGCGCGCCGACAAAGGAGTAACGCCCCTCCGCGCTGACACGGGTGCTCTCCAGCAGGAACCGGTCTCCCTCGGGAAGGGCACGCAGCAGGTCCACGGGGCGCAGGCGCCCGAGTGGAAACCGCCATGCCACGGGGACCTGATTGTAGCCCTGGGCCACGAGGGCCTCGAAGGACGCCCGGTCCGGAAAGCAGGTGGCGGAAGGTGGCCGGTGCATGTGAAGGCGCTTGATACCAGGAACCGCGCCTCGCTTTTCCAGAACCCTCCGTCCGCCTGGCGCCGCGCACGTCATGCGGGACGCTTGAGGCGGGGACAACCCGAGTCGCTTGCCTGGGTGTGGACGGAGGGAGGGCCGCCCCTGTCGCGTCCGTGCTTTCAAAGGAGGCCAAAGGGGCTTCATCGTCGGCTGGCGGGCCGGGCTGCTCGTCGCCGCCATCGTCGCCGCCATCGTTGGCGTTTCCGGGGGGCGGATTGCCGTGACCGCGAGGGCCCGAGGACGCCTCCACGCTGAGTGCCCTCCAGAGCGCCTCCGCCGAGGCCTGGATTTCCTCGTCGGGCACGTTCTCGCCCTGGCCCGCCCGGCGCCCGAGCTCTCCCAGCATGCCCCAGACGAGGCCCTCGTGGATGCGAGTCCGCCCCCGTGCGAAGGCGCCCTCTCGTTCACCCTGCGTCAGGACCGTGAGCACCTGTTCGCGCGTGGGGCCCCCGCGCGGCTCGGGCGTGCCGCTGCCATCCGTTGGAAACGGGTGCAGGAAAGTGAATCCAAACAGGTGGGGTTGTTGCAGCGCCCATGACGCCAGCTCCCACCAGAAGGAGAGGAAGACCTCGCGGAAGCCCGGCTGGCGGCGGTTGCCATCCGCCATCATGTACGCGACGCCCCCCACGTACGACAGCTCCCGTTCCGTGAGGTTCCTCACGGCCTGGGCGAAGCCCTGCTTGCTGCCGTATCGGCGATACATCGTACCGATGGAGATGCGCGCCGCCCGGGCCAGTTCCTCGGCTCGGACGTTGTCATAGCCCCGCTGAGACAGCAGCTCCGCCGCGTCGCGAAGCCCAAAGGCTCGGATGTGCTCCCGCGTGTACATGGACCCGTCCCCCTTCGTGGCGGCTGCCGCGTGGAAGGAACGTTCCTTCCACGCAGGCAGGTCTACAGGGAGGGGCTGACATGGCCGGGGCGTCAGCGTGTGCCGCTGGCCTTGGGGGTGTCCGTCGCGCCACCGCGTTCCAGCGAGCGGCGCGCCTCCTTGAGGATTTCGTCCTCGGGGAGTTGGTCGGTGCGCATGACCGACCGGTCGGCCTTGAGTTGCTGGACGTGGCCGTCGCGCAGTGCATGGAACTGCCCGGCCTTCTGATTGGGGAGCTTGGCCTCCGCGTCGACCCGCGCCTCGGTGAACATGGGCTTGAGTTTCCGCAGGGCACTGTCTTCCTTCACCCGGCCGACGAACCAATTCCGCACGTTCTCGCGGCACTTGTAATCCAGGTCGCCCGGGCTCTGGGTGGCCAGCATCACACCGATGCCCGCGGAGCGTGCGCGCTTGAGCAGGTCCTCCATGGGTTGTTTGGTGGCGGGCTTGCTGGTCGCGGGCAGATACATGTCTGCTTCATCGAACAGGAGCACCGCCTGGAGTTGGGAGGCGGGGTGCTGGCTGGCCCAGCGATTGGTTTCGAGCAGGAGCTGGGAGACCCAGAAGAGGACGCGCGACCGGTCGCCCAGGAACTTGGTGCTGATGATGCTCAGCCGGGTCTTTCCGGGCGTACTGGCCGCGCCGCGTCCGAGCAGTTCATCCACGTCGAGACGTTCGCCTCCCGCCGCCAGCAAGGGGCGGATGTTGAGGCGAAGGACTTCCAGGTCCTGGGCAAGCTTGGCGAAGGTTCTTGGGGGGAGGCCACCCGTTTCCTGTCGCAGGGATTCGTCCTGGTCGGCGACGAATTGTTGCACCATCTCCAATGTGAGTTCTCTGCCCAGTGGACGTTGAACGAGCAGTCGCAGGGCCTGGGTCAGCAGGGCTCGAGTGGCCCTGTCGCTGTTGCTGGTCTTGTACTCGAGCATGCCCGAGATGGCGTCGGATGCCTGCTGGACACCTTGCTCTCGGTCATCGGGGGCGAGTTCCTCGAGGCCTCTCGGGATGACGGGGATGGCGAGCGGTCGCCCATCCGACCGGCCCGGTGTGTAGAGCGCGATTTCGACGCGTTCACGCAGCAGGCGGCGGCGTTCGAGCAGCGTGGGGTCCGACAGGGGCTCTTCCCAGTCGCGTTCGCGGGCATACGCGGCGAGGTCGCCCTTCCGGTCGATGAGGATGGCGGGGATGCCTCGAAGGAGGAGTTGCTCCAGGATGTTGAGCGCCAGCGTCGTCTTGCCGCTGCCGGTGCCTCCGAGGAAGGCGCTGTGCCGCGTCAGCTCGGCGGAGGGGTCCAGCATCACCGGCTGGGAGAAGACGCCCTCCGAGGCGCCGATGCGCAGCGGGCCCGTGCGTGACTCGGAGGGCGCTGGTGCCGAGGGAGGGGCCGTGGGCCTTGTTCCGACAGCGCCCATGGGGTTTGGTGTGCCCTTGGCGGGAGTGGTCGTCCGCCCCGCCGTCAAGAACGGTGCAGCGGACGTCATGTTCTCCAGCGGGTCCTCAGCGACGTCGTCCGCTGACGCATGTCCAGTGGTCCCCTTCGTGGGTCCTCGGCGTGGCGAGGCGGCTGCCTCGTCCGTCATTTCCGTAGGGGCCTGCGCTGAAGCGCGTTCGTTGTTCTTCGCGGGCTTGTGGTTGGAAGACGTGCCTGCCTCGTCCAGGTCCTCGGGCTCGGCATGGGCCGAAGCGCGTTCGTTTCTCTTCGTGGGTTCCCGGAGTGAGGACGGGCTCGCCTCGTCCAGCGCTTCAGACTCGGCATTCGCTGAAGCACTTCCGTTTCGTTTCGAGGGTTTCCGGTGTGACGAGCTGTCCACCTCGTCCGTCATTGTCGCCCGGGTGTTCGCGGGTGCCCCGGGATTGGCGCCGGCTTGGAACTCGTCGGGGACCTGGACACCGCCGTAGGGAAGGGTGGTCGGTCCTTCGGGCATCGCCGCCTGTCCCTTCGCGGTGGAGGCCGACGCCGTGCCGCGGGCGCCGACCTGACCGAGCGCGGTCGCTGCATCGACCTTGCTCGCGGGCTTGTTGGCTTTCGGGCTGGACGGAGGCGGAGGGGCGTCGAGTTGTTCCAGTCCGAGGATGTCGTTCACGGACTTCAGCCGGGTGATGGGCTTGGCGGTGCGGCTCCACTCGATGAGCGCTGCCTCGCCCGCGTGCTTCTCTTCGAAGCTGCGCAGGGCCACGAGATCACGCAGCTCCGTGTCGCCCACGATGACCCGGCGGCCGCCCTTGCGGAGCAGGACGCCAATCTGGTCGGCGACGATGGTGCCCGTGGAGGAGGGGAACTCGGACGTCCGAACGAGGACGGGCGTCTTCCCCACGGCCTTCTTGAGCGCATCTGTCATCTGGCGGCCGAGTCCACCGCCGCGCGGGTTGCGGTCACACAGCGCGACGAGGAGCTTGCCGCCCTCGGGGTGGACCTGGACGTCCAGCATCTCGTTGTCCTTGGGCTTCACGTCGAAGCGGGGCGTGCCGCCCAGCTCGTTGCTGCCCGCTTCGATGGCCCAGGCGAGCAGGGCCGCGATGTCGGAGTCCTCCTCGGGCAGGTCCGCCTTGAACGCGGCGCGGAAGTCCGTCCAGAGCTGGTCCATGTTCGGCGTGTTCGGTGGGGGCGCTTCCGGGGGCTTCTTTGCGGCGGAGTTCGGGCGCTTGAGCGGAAACTCCGAGGGGAGCTTCTGGTCCTGGATGGCGCGGTCGCGGTAGCGGCGGCATTCGTTCAGGACGTCGCGGGCACGGTGTCCGCCGAGCACCTCGAAGCCTTTCGCCGAAAAGGGCCACGTCGGGTCCGTCCGGCTGACGGTGGCGCCGCGCTGTTCGAAGAGCGACTGCAGCCGCCGAGCCGCGAGGTCTCGGGCCGTGTCGGCCGTCACCGTTTGCTCCAGCACCACCGGCTCGGGGTCGTTCTCGATGCGGTCCACAATCGACCGGGTGAGGAGGGGCCCCATCTTCGCCCAGTAGTCGGAGAGGCAGCAGAACACCACGATGGAGCGAGGCACGCGGCTGGCGATGGCCGCGAGGCTGTTCATCGCGCGGCGGAACGAGCCTTCCATCTGCGGGCGCTGCTCGAAGTCGCTGACGTCCTCCACCTGGTCCACGCAGAGCACGAGCGCCTGCTCCAGCGCGCCCATCAGCCGTCCCAGATGCTCCACCATGCGCGCGGGTGCATCGTCGGCGGTGCGGGGAATCAGGTTGCCAATGACATTCCGGTCCGCCTGGGACAGCTCCTCGCAGCGCAGCCAGTGGAAGATTCGGCGGTTGAGGCGCGGGTCGCGGCGCTGCAGGTAGATGAGGGCTCTGAGCAGGTCCACCTCCACCTGTTGGAAGCGCGGGTCTCCGAGCAGCTCGTCCGCGACGGCCCGGATGGTGCCGTGGAGTTCCTCGTCCTCGAGGACCTTCTCGTCCGGGATGAGCGGGGCGAAGGCGCTGTTGCACTGAGCCATCAGTGCGTCCGACAGGTGCATCAGGCCGGTGTCGTCATCTTCGCCAGCCAGGTCGAAGGGCTTGTCCAGCGAGTCGATGAGGTTGGACAGGATGTAGCGGTCGTACTGCGCCGCATCGACGGTCATCGGCATGTAGCCGACGAAGCCCTTGCGCTCGCCGTGCGTGGTGTTGCGGAACGAGCGGACCAGGTGCGTCTTGCCACTGCCGGACTCGCCGAGGAGGAGCAACAGCTTGCCCGAATCCGGAGGTGAATCGGACGTGGCCCGGTCGAGCAGCCGCTTGAAGGCGCGGCGTGCCGGGGCGTTGAGGGCCTCCACGTCGAACGGGTCTGCCTGCCAGATGTGCTGGCCCTGTTCGACGCTGCTGAAGACCTCGCGGGTGTCGTTGAGGAAGATATCGAGTCGAGGGTCGTTGGCCACGGGACGCTCCTGGAAGACGGGCTAGACGACGACGAAGTGGAAGCTGGCGCCGAACGAGCGGACCTCGGATTCGGCGACGTCCTTGGGGTCCATGGCGGACACGAGGTCGGCCCGGGTCAGCGACAAGCGTCGGGTGCGGTTGGCCTCCAGCAGCGCGGTGTCGAAGGCCTCGCGGTCGCTCCACTCGGGTTGGAGGGCCTTCCAGACATGCGAGATGAAGACCTTGTTCAGGCCGAAGCGTCCCGTGGGCAATGCCCGGGCCACCGTGAGCACCTGCTCGGCGAAGGACTCCGGAGAGAATTGAGGAGGGGCCTCGGCCTCGGGCTCCTCGGACACGGCGTCCGGAACCGTGGGAGTGATGGTGATGACAGGCGTCGTCCGCACGGGGACGGAGGGCGCCGACGCCTCGGGCTCCCGTGTGGCCTTGGATGCGGCGCTCGGCGCTCGGGACGTTGCCTCGGGCTCCCGTGTGGCCTTGGATGCGGCGCTCGGCGCTCGGGACGTTGCCTCGGGCTCCCGCGTGGCCTTGGGCGCGGCGCTCTTCGTCACTGGCCCCGCGGGTGTGTGAGCCGGCTCGCTGGTTTCCACCTCGGCGTCCTCGGCGAGTGCCCACTGCCGTTGCAGGGACAGCCGCAGGGCCTCCGCGTCCGCGCGGGTGGCTCCGGCCGCGCGGGCCGCGAGCTGCTCCACGGCCTGGCCCGGGTCCTTCGTGTCCGCGCCCAGCAGCTTGCCGAGCAGGTGGGCCTGCACGGCGCTCAGCGTGAAGAGACGGTCCGTCTCCACCCCGAGCTGGCGCCACAACAGGCGGTCCCGCGTCTGCGCCAGGGTGAGACCTTCTTCAACGTCCAGCGCATGCGCCCGCTGGAGCGCGGCGGCCCGCACCCCGTCCGCATCCTTCATGCGGCCCAGCACGGCCTTCGTGGGCGGGAGGCCCAGGCTGTACGCCACCAGGTAGGTGGCCTTCAGCTTCCTCCAGGTGAGGCCGCGCGGCGGCTGCTCGAGCTTGAGGAATCGCAGCACCTGCGTCCGCCCGGCGGGCGTCAGCTCCAGGGCGCTGCGTGCGCGGGACGCGACCTTGCCCTGCTCCAGCAGCGCCTCCAGCAGCGATTCGAACCGGAGCTTCCACTCCGAGCGGCTGAGCTGGTGCTCCACGAAGGGCCGGAGCGCGGCTTCCAATTCCTTGCGCGTGCCACGGCGCTCGGAGCGAGTCATCAGCCATGCCAAGGCAATGCCTGAAAGGCGGTGGTCAGCGCTTCCCATTCGGTGTGTCCTTCCCGGTGAGCGCACCCCTGCGGGTGGCAATCAACGTGTCGAGGGTTTCGAGAATCTCTTCCAGCCGGGCCACCACGTCGTCCGCGAGGAAACGGACCACCCAGAAGCCCGCGCACTGGAGTGCGACGTCCTTGCGACGGTCCCTTCGGAAGCCGTCTGGATTGCGGAAGTGGAAATACCCGTCGATTTCCACCGCCAGACGCAGCTCGGTGCAGAGCAGGTCCACTTCCATGGACCGGGCACCCCGGCCCGGGTCCACCTTGCCGTTGAGGACGAAGAGCCCCCGGGTGCCCGCGTGCTCCTGGAGCCGGGCGTGCAGGAACTCTTCCGCCTTGCTGCGCGCCTGACCATCCGCGTCCGCGTAGACGGAGGCCATGGTCTGGACCGCCGAGTCGTAGAGCTGGACGACCTGCTCGGAGGCGCCTTCCTGCCGGAGCCGCGCGCGCGTGGTGGACACGGACGTACTGGCGGAGCCGGGTAGCTCCACCCCTGCCTGTGCCAGGTCCAGCCGCCCTTCCCTCAGCATGGCGAGGGCGTGGGACTCCTCCCGTTGCAGATGCTCGGCGAGGGTTTCGGGGGCGAGCACGCAGCCCGTCGTGAGCGCGGGCGCCGCGGCACACAGGGCCGCGGCCGTCCGGACCGCCCGGAAGTCGGAGGGCCCCGCCCTGACGCGGAGCGCCGGTGTGGTGCCCTCGGGGGCCAGCGCGAGCAACGCCTGGAGCGCCAGCAGCGGCGCGCGGGCAATGGCCTGTTGGACGGCCTCCGGCAACATCCCGGGCACCGGTGCCACGGGGGCCTCCAGGAGGGCCTGACACAGCTCCCAGGTGGCCTTGTGGCCATGGGGCGGCGTCAGCCCTTCCATCAGCACCTGGCGCTCACGGGCTGTCTTGCCTTGGAACCGCGGCGGCCGTCTCAGGCCCGCGGGCTGGACCCGGATGACGAAGGTCTCCGCGTCCTCCATCAGGTTCCTCTCCCGGACCAACGCCGAGGCCCAGGCGGTGACGACGCTCCGCACGTCATCGCCATCCACGATGACGACGCTCGTGCCTCGCCGTTGAATCCAGGCGGTCCAGACGGTCAGCGCTTGCTCGGGCGGACCGACGAGTGTGCTCAGTGTCGCAATGCCTTGCGCGCGCCTCTGTGCATGTCGGTCCAATGCGTCGAGAAGCGCTGCATCCAGTGATGGCTGCAAACGATTTCCCCCAAGGTCGCGTGGTGTTGGCCCTGCGCGATGGGTTGGAAGACTGCGCTTCTCACGGACTTCAATGCAACCCCCCGAGGGGGTATGGACAGATGCAATTCATTGTGCTGGGGCGGCTCGCTGAGTCAGTCATTACATCGCGAGGTCTTCCAAGCCCCAGTCGTGGCAACACCAGACAGTGACACGTTGACTCACGGGTCCTCGACGCCCAGGGCGGTGCGCAGCTCTGGCAGGCGCGCGAGGGGCACCGCGCCGAAGACGAAGCGATCGGGCCTCACCACGGCGATGTCCGCGCCATTCTGGCGGAACCACTCCGACAGCCTGCCGGTGTGGTCCTCCACGCCGTCTTCGTCCAGGCCCGGCACGCCCGCGGAGCGCACGGTGATGGCGCGCCCGCCCAGCGCGTCCGCCAGCTCGCGTCCCACCTCGCTGCCCATTCGGCAGCCTCGGCTCAGCACCGCGAAGCCCGGACCCAGGCTGTCATCCAGGAGGCGCTCCTCACCGGAGGCGAACCGGACGCGGGGCTGCGGAAGGTAGCTGCCCTCGGCGGCGTTGCGGCCCGAGCGGCGGCCGCCCAGCACCCACCCCTCTTCGATGGAGGGCGCTGGTTTGAGCGGGAAGCCCTCCACGAAACGGCGCGCGGAAGGAATCGCCTGGAGGCCCCGGAGCACCGTGTCTCGCACCCAGGCCATGGGTTTGCTGCGCGCGTTGAACACCGAGCCCAGGCGGGCCGTGGCGTCGAGCAGCGCGCGGACGTGGGGCCGGCGCTCGACGGTGTACGTGTCCAGCAGCGCCTCCGGGGCGCGCCCCTGGAGCACCCACGCCACCTTCCACGCGAGGTTCGCCGCGTCACGCAGGCCCGACACCAGGCCCTGGCCCAGGAAGGGCGGCATCAGGTGGGCCGCGTCTCCGGCGAGGAAGGTGCGGCCCACCCGCCAGTGCCGCGCCACCTCGGAACGGACGCTGTAGAGCTGCGCGCGCTCCACCTTCACCCGGTCCGGATTCACATACGGGCCAATCAGGCGGCGGATGGTGCCCGGCTGCATCATCTCCTCGCCCGTCTCTCCGGTGCGCAGGCGGAACTCCCAGCGGAACTGGCCCACGGGCCCGCGTCCGAGGAAGGCGGGCCGCTCCGGGTCGCAGACGACGTGGCACTCGGAAGGGGCGTCCTCCTCGGCCACGGTGCCGGAGATGGCAATCCAGGGCTCCTGCGCGCCCTGCTCCTCCAGGGGGACGCTCAGCAACGCGCGAACGGTGCTCCGCCCGCCGTCGCAGGCCACCAGGTAGCGGCAGTGCACCGCGCGCCGCGCGCCCGTGGTGGGCTCGCGGTAGCGCACGGTGACGCCCGCGCCGTCCTGCTCGAGCGCTTCCACGTCGGTGCCCGTGCGCAGCTCGGCGGCGGGGAAGCGCGAGAGCCCCTCGCGCAGCGCCCGCTCCAGCAGCGGCGGGTAGAAGAACCACATGGGCGTGTAGCCGAAGCCGGAGTCCACCTCGCCCAGTCGCACCTGCGCGATGGGCTGGCCCCCCACGCCGGTGAAGGTGACGTGCCGGCCCTGGCGCAGGCCGGGCTTCATCGCGTCGAGGAGGCCGGCCGCCTGGTAGATGCGCAGCGCCTCGTCGTCACAGGAGAAGGCGCGGGGTTGGCCGTGGGGCGCGTGCTCCCGTTCGAGGACGAGCACCCGCACGCCCTGCAGTCCCAGGAGGTTGGCGGTGAGGACGCCCACCGGCCCGCCTCCCACGATGACGACATCCACCTCCTCGACGTCCGCTGACATGGACTTCCCCCCGGAAGCAGGCCCGCTGGAGGGGAGTCTAACGTTCCGCGCCGCCCGCAGGGAGGATGGGTGCGGATTCCCGGAAGATGCGCAGGGTATCCGCCACGCTGTGGCGATATTCGAAGCCCGTGGCGTCCAGGAACCGGCGGTTGTCCACGACGATGGGGAAGCGCAGGTGGTCCAGCGCGCCCACGGACAGGCGCGGGAAGCCCGCCCGGCCCAGCAGCAGGGACAAGAGCGGCGCGGGCAATGGCACTCCCGTGCGGCCTGTCTCCCGGACGATGACGGACAGCGGAATCGGCGGGGGGCCCGCCAGATTGAAGATGCCCCGGACCTGCTTCTCCAGCGCGAGTGTCAACGCCGTGACGACGTCGTCCTCCTGGAGGACATGGAACAGCGGGTCATACCCGAGCACCAGGGGCACGCGCCGGCCCTTGAGGAAGGATGACAGCGTGCCCGTGCCCGGAGCGCCCAGCGTGTAGGGCAGGCGGAGGACCGCCGTCGTCATCTTCGGCAGCCGCCACAGCGCGGTGGCCGCATACAGGTCGGCGGCCACCAGGTCCGCCAGCTCGGGGATGGCCTCCAGCGCGCGGGGGGGCTCGTCCTCGGAGTGGTACAGCGGCGAGTCCGGCGCCGCGCCGTAGAAGGTGTGCCGCCCCACGAAGAGGACCTGCTTCACCCCGTGGGCCGCGCAGTGGTCGAACACCGCCTTGGTGCCGTCCAGGTTGATGCGCCCGCGCTCCTTGCCCGGCACGGTGAAGGCGGTGACGGTGGCCATGTGCACCACGGCCTCGGGCCGCCAGCGCCGGAACACATCCTCCGCGGCGCGCTTGCGCACATCGCCGCGGTACACCTGGATGCCGGCCTCGCCCGCCTCCGGCCAGGGCCGGGTGTCGATGCCCGCCACCTGATGTCCGCGCGCGTGCAGGTGCAGCGCGAGCTGGCGGGCAATGCCTCCGGAGATGCCAGGAATCAGCACCCTCATGGCAGCAGCTTCCTTCCGAGCCGGCGGCTGTGCCGCTGCGCGCGGCCCTGTTCGATGAGGCCCGCGATGCGCTGCTTCACCTTCTCCACATAGCCCTCGATGACGTGGTCCTCCTCGTCCCCGGTGCCGTGGAAGACGAGGGGCTCTCCGTAATGGATGTCCAGTTGCACCGGCATGGGCAGCGGCAGCAGGTACGGCGTCAGCGGCACGTAGGGCACGCCGAGCAGCTTGCCCAGGGTGTACGCGTTGAACACCGTGGGGACGGCCGACCCGCCGCCCAGGAAGGCGAAGGGGATGATGGGGGAGCGCGTCTGGAGCGCGAGGCGGACGAAGCCTGTGCCGAAGTCCACCAACGAGTAGCGCTCGTTGTAGAGCTTGGCCGTCCCGCGGGCGCCCTCGGGGAAAATCATGAGCAGCCGGTCATCCTCCAGCAGCCGCTTGGCGTGCTCGGGCAGGCCAATGAACTGGCCGGTGCGGCTGGCCCACAGGGAGGAGACGGGGAAGTTGTGGAGGAAGCGTTCCACCATGCCCTGCGCCAGGCGGGGTGGGTCCATCTCCAGCATGGTGGAGGTGAGCACCATGGCGCCGTCCACCGCCACGCCGCCGGAGTGGTTGCCCACCAGCATTGCGCGGCCCCTGGGGGGGATGTTCTCCGCGCCGTAACAGCGCACCCGGAAGTAGTAGCGGTAGATGGCGCCAAAGACGCGCAGCGCGTGTTTCACATGGGACTTGGAGATGCCGTACGGGTCAACGCCGAATTCGTTGAACGGCAATTCCAGCCGGTCCACCCGGGCATCCAATGAGTCGGTCAGGGCCACGTCTGGCACCGTAGCATTCCGGCGCGTTTCGCCCCTCGGGTTTCCACACGGGGTTCGTTGGGCTCCCTCCGGGTGTTGGGCCATACTCGCGCGCGCTCCCCCAGGGCCCTCTGCATGACACACCCGGACGAACTCGCCATCGAGGTGAAGGGATTGGTCAAACGCTTCGGCGACGTCACCGCCGTGGACGGCATTGACCTGGACATCCGCCGAGGCGAGTGCGTGGGCCTGCTCGGCCCCAACGGCGCGGGCAAGACGACCACCGTGGAAATCCTCGAAGGTCTGCAACCGGCGACCTCGGGCGACGTCCGCCTCCTGGGGCTGCGCTGGGCGACGGACGCCGCGGTGCTGCGGCAGCGCATTGGCATGACGCTCCAGGAGACGCGGCTGGTGGACCAGCTCAAGGTGGAGGAGATGGTGAAGCTGTTCGCCTCCTTCTATCCCCGGCCCCTGCCGGTGGAGACGCTCATCGGGATGGTGCAACTGGGGGAGAAGCGCGAGGCGCGGGTGGGCAAGCTGTCCGGAGGGCAGAAGCAGCGGCTGGCCCTGGCGCTCGCGCTGGCGGGGGACCCGGACGTGCTCTTCCTGGACGAGCCGACCACCGGCCTGGACCCCCAGTCGCGCCGCTCGCTGTGGGACGTGGTGACGCAGCTCAAGGCGCGCGGGCGCACGGTGGTGTTGACCACGCATTACATGGACGAGGCCGAGGTGCTGTGCGACCGGCTGGTCATCATCGACCGGGGCCGGGTGATTGCGCGCGGGACGCCGCGGGACATCATCACCTCGCTGGGGGCGGAGCAGGTCATCGAGCTGGAGGCGGAGCCCTCGCCCGACCTGGAGCGGCTGCGCCCGCTGGCCTCGGTGGTGGCGGTGCAGCGCCACTCGGGCCGCATCACCGTGCGGGTGAAGGCGCTGCACCTGGCGCTCCCAGAGGTGCTGCGCGAGGTGGCGGCGGGCGGCGGTGAACTGCGGCACCTGTCCACCCGGCGCCCCACGCTGGATGACGTCTTCATCGACATGACGGGCCGCTCGCTGCGCGAGTCCGCGGAAGAGAAGGCGGCCTGATGAACGCGCTGGGGCAGTTGATGCTGATGCGGCTGCGCATGCTGCTGCGCCAGCCGGAGGTGCTGTTCTGGACGTTCCTCTTCCCCCTGGTCACCTCGGTGATGCTGGGGCTCGCGTTCCGCAATGACACGCTGGGCCCGGTGCGGGTCGCCGTGGCGGAGGGGCCGGGGGCGCAGGCCCTGGTGGAGAAGCTGAAGGACGTCCCGGAGCTGTCGGCCGGAATCGAAAGCGAGGCGGCGGCGCGCAGGCGGCTGGCGCGCGGACAGCTCGCGTTGGTGCTGCTGCCCGGAGAGACGCCCGAGGCCCTGGTGGACCCCAGCCAGCAGGATGGCCGCACCGCGCGGTTGTTGGTGGCGCGGGCGTTGGCGGCGGCTCCGCCGGATGCGGACGCGTCCTTGAAGTCCACGCCCGTGTCCGAGCCCGGGAACCGCTACATCGACTTCCTCATCCCCGGGTTGCTCGGGCTGTCGTTGATGTCCAACAGCTTGTGGGTGGTGGCGGGCTCGCTGGTGAGCATGCGCGGAGGCCGGCTGCTGAAGCGGCTGTCCGCGACGCCCATGCGCCGCTCCCACTTCTTCCTGTCCTTCATGCTGGCGCGGTCGGTGTTCGCGCTGGTGGAGGTCCTGTTCTTCTGCGCCTTCGCCCGGTGGCTCTTCGGCGTGCCCATGTTCGGCAGCTACGCCACGTTGACCCTGGTGGGGCTGGTGGGCTCGCTGTGCTTCGCCGCGCTGGGGGTGCTGGTGTCCATCCGGGCGCGGAGCGAGGAGTCCATGGGGGGACTCGTCAACCTCGTGTCCATGCCGATGATGTTCCTGTCTGGCGTCTTCTTCGCGTCGGACAACTTCCCGTCATGGCTGCAGCCCGTCATCGCCTTGCTGCCGCTGACGGCTGTCAACGACTCCCTGCGAGCCGTCATGTTGGATGGCGCGGGACTCCTGTCGCTGGCCACGCCCATGGCGGTGCTGGCCGCGTGGACCGTGCTGCCGCTGGTGCTGGCCCTTCGCTTGTTCCGCTGGACGTAAAGGAGCGCTGCTTCGTGTCCGAATCCACTCCCGCGCCGTCTCCCGCCTTCGTGCAGCAGCTCAACTTCCACGCGCGCGACGCCAGCAATGAGGCCGCGGCGCTCCAGGCCGCCGTGTCGCTCGGTCTCTTCGAGCACCTGCCGGAAGCAGGCACCGCCGAGCCGGCTTCGCTGGCCGCGCTGGTGAAGCAGGTGGGTGGGGCTTCGCGGGGCGTGCGCGCCGTCGTGGAGCCCCTGGTGGCCCTGGGCTTCATCCACTTGGAGGACGGCCGAGGGTACGTGTTGCCCCCGGCGACCGCGGCCTTCCTTCGAGACGCGGCCTTCGTCGCCGGGCTGAGGGAGGCGCGGCGCTGGTGGCATGTCCTGGCGCTGCTGCCCCAGGCCGTGCGCGGCGGCGCGCCCGTGACGTGGGATGGGGTGGAGTGGGACTTGCTCGGCGCCTACCGCGCGCTGTTCCTGGCGCCACCGCCGTCGTTCCCGAACGCGGAGGCCCGGGACTTCCACGACCGGTTCGCGCGCAACCCCGCGCGCACGCTGGCGCTGGTGGCGAGCGCGGAGCTGGGCGTGCTGGCTCGGCTCGTCCAAGGGGCCTCGCCGCTGGACGTGCTCGCGCGGGAGGTGGACGCGGTGCCGGAGGCGCTGGCGGTGCTGCTCGGCACCCTGGCGGCGATGGGGATTGCCCAGGAGCGGGAGGGCGGCTGGGGGCTGACGGAGGCCGCTGGGCGCGCGCTGGACGCGCAGAGCCTTCCGTACTTCCAGCGGGCGCTGCCCGCGACCCTGGCCTACTGGGAGGCGCTGGGTCACCTGGACGAGGCGGTGCGCGAGCAGCGCTTCCGGTTGGACCTGCGGGAGCCCGAGACGGCGCGGCGCATCTACCAGGAGAACGCCTCGCGCATCTCCAGCATCTTCGCCTCGCACCTGCGGTTGAGCCGGCAGGCGGCTGCGTTGGTGCGCAAGATGCGTCCGCTGGCGGAGGCGCGGGTGCTGGACGTGGGCACTGGCTCGGGCGTGTGGGGCGCGGCCTTCGGGCTGGCGGACCCGTCCTCGCATGTCACCTACCTGGACTCGCCGCACGTGCTGGACGCGGTGCGCCCGCATCTGGCGAAGCTGAAGCTGGAGGCGCGCTCGCGGCTGTGGGCGGGGGACTGCCTGTCGGTGGACTACGGCGAGTCCTGCTTCGACGTCATCCTGCTGCCGCAAATCATCCCCGCGCTGCCTCCGGCGGAGCTGCCTGGTTTCTTCGCCAGGCTGGCGCGTGCGTTGAAGCCCGGGGGCTTGCTGCTCATCTCCGGCTATCTGCTGACGGACCGCCGTGACGGTCCGTTGGACGCGCTCTATTTCTCGCTGCGCCGGTATGTGACGAACGAGGGCGACGTCCTGTCGCTCCCGGAGTTCCGCGCGCTGTTGGCGCCGGTGGGCCTCACCGAAGCGCGCGGCTTCGACATGCCCATCCAGCAGGTCGTCATCGCTCACCGTGGCGATGTCGCGTGGGCCGACGCCGCCTCCTCGGGGTGACTCGCGCGGGGGGCCCCGCCATCCCGCGTGTCGTCATCGCGCACCGTGGCGATGTCGCGTGGGCCGACGCCGCCTCCTCGGGGTGACTCGCGCGGAGGTCGACGCGCGGCTTCAAAGCGCGAGCGTTCCGGGGCCGCGCTGGCCTGGGCACGGCCCCGGCGTGGCTCAGGCGCCGCGGGCCTCCGTGCTGGCCGGGCGGGCCTCGGACTCCGTGGACGCGAGCTGGCTCGGGAGCGTCACGCCCGGGCGGGCGGCGAAGATGAGCTCCTGCGTCGGCAGGGGGATGCAGACCGACTGCGTCAGGCCCACGGCCGACAGCAGTTGTGCGTACTCGGACGCGGACAGCAGGTCGCCCTCGTTCGTCATGAAGCGCCGCAGCCCGAAGTAGAGGTGGTCCAGCGGCCCGTCGCGGCGCTCGTTGAGCACATACTCCGCGATGAGCAGCACGCCGCCGGGCCGGAGCGCCTTCGCCACGCGGGCGAAGAGGCCAGGCAGCATGTCCGGGAGCAGCACATTGAGGACCTGGGGGAGGATGATGACGTCGAAGTCCGCCTCCCCGAAGTCATGGGTGAAGAGGTTGCCCGGCCACAGCCGCGCCCGGTCCGACACCTTCAGCGCCTGGACGTTGCGCTGCACCTGTTCGAGCACGACAGCCTGGTCGAAGTAGGTGACATGGGTGGTGGGCGTGGCCCTGGCGAAGGCCGAGCCCCACACGCCCGAGCCCGTCCCGATGTCGAGAACCTGGGCGCCGTCCAAGGGACGTGTCTGCGCCAGCGTCGTAGCGGCGCGGCGGCTGAGCTGGAAGTGCGAGGCGAACACCGCCGTGAGCTGGTTCGAGTTGTCCGCGTAGAAGCTCTGGCTCACCTCGGGATTCTTCAGGTCCAGGATGAAGCGCTCATGGCGCACCGTCTCCTCCAGGCGTCCCAGCGCCTCCCAGTAGCGCGCCGAGACAGTCAGCGAGCGCACCAGGTACGCCAGGGCCTTGCCGTCCAAAAGCTGTCGCGCTGGCGGAGTCAGCGACCACGCGCCGCCGTCTTCCCGCACCAGCTCCATCCGAGCCAGGACGTCGAGCAGCACGCGCAGTCCCTGGGGGCTCGTCTGCGTGAGTGTGCCCAGCGCCTCCACGGTGCGGGGCGCCGAGGCCAGTTGCTCCAGCACGCCCATCCGGCCCGCGGTGACGAGCACCTGGTGACGGGGCGCGCTGCGAGCGAAGCGGTCGAAGAAGTCCTCCGCCTCGGGCGAATCGGTGGTCGCCGGCGCGTCCAGGAAGAGCGCCTGGAGGTGGCCCAGCACATCCCAGTCCCGCCCGGCGTGCGCGACAGGGCCTCCCTGTTTCACGGCTGTATCCAACAGCCCGTGCGGCTCCCACCAGGGCAGCTCCGCCGAGAGCCTTTGCTGGAAAGGCTCGCTCCGGAGAATGCCGGCGGTCTGCGCGGACAAGGCGAAGCGCCGTGCGTCATCCATGTGCACGAAGCCCATGCTCGTGAGCATCTCCAGCAGGGCCCGGAGCCCTCGCGTCGAGACGGCGAGCGCCTGCGTCAACACATCGAGGGGCTTGGGTGTATCGCTGCCTTCCACGGGGAGTGCGTCGAACAGGCCCAGCCGGAGCGAGGCTTGAAGGAGCGCGGACTCATTGGAGGCGTTGCGGGCCCAGAAGTGGAGTGATTGCGCCAGGGGGGCTCTCGGGCTCGACGTCATGCACGGCAGCTTCAACCCTTCGCGTCCGTGGGCGCAACGGGGTGGGGCGGCTTGCCTCACCTGGAAGGGTTCTTTATCGTCCTGCTCCCTGCTGTCCGGTTGATTGTGCCTGCGGGCACCGGGTCCACGGCCTGTGGGGCGCCCGCATCACGAGGAGTCGTCGGTGGCGCTGGTGTCTTTCGCCTTCCACGGTGTGCTGGCCCGGCCGCGGAGTTGGGTGGTGGGGCTGCTGGCCGCGGGCAGTGCGCTCCTGCTCACACTGGGCGTCGCGCTGGTGGGCGGCATCTCTGACGGGACGCGTCGCAGTCTCATCGAGAGTGGAACGGGCGACCTCCAGCTCTACAACGCCACCTCCACGGGGACACCGGTGGTGGTGCAGGACTCCGGGGGAGCACCCGAGCTCCAGCCCATTCCCGACTTCGCCCAGGTGGAGGCCCGGGTGCGCGCCGTGGACGGCGTGCGCGAGGTGGTGCCGCTCGAGGTGGGCGGGGCCTGGGTGTTTCGCGGCAACTACCTGGACGAGAAGCTGTCTTCCATTCGCGCGGTGGCGCGCGAGCCCGCCACCGCGGCGCGCGAGGCCCGGCTGGCGGTGTTGGGCGCGGACCTGGAGCGCACCTTGCGTGACGTGGTGCGTGATGACGGCCGGCGGGCGGAGGCCTTCGCGTTCCTGAAAGAGGAAGAGGCGCGGGAGGACCGGCAGGCGTTGGAGGCGGTGGCGGAGCCGGCGTTCTGGGAGCGCTTCCGGACCGAGCCGCTGGAGACGCTGGAGTACCTGGAGAACCGCGTGGCGAGGCAGGTGGGCGAGGGGGCCTCCATCGACGTGGAGTTCCTGGCCTCGGACCTGGCGCTGTTTCCCCGCGCTTTTCCCCGCTTCGAGCTCGTCAGTGGCAGCCTGCCGCCGCCAGGTCAGCGGGGCTTGATGTTGGGGCAGGGCCTCTACGAGCAGCACTTCAAGCTCCCCGTGGCGGCGCTGCTGGACACGCTGCATCGCGAGCGCTCGCGCGGGGCCACCTTCGCGCAGGACGAATCCCTGCGCACCGTGGCGGAGCGCTGCCTCGTCGAGCTGCCGGACCTGCTGGCGCGTCTGGACGCGGAGCGCTCCCAGGCCGTGGCCCAGGCCCTGGGCACGCTGCTGGGCCATCCGGGCGAGGTGGAGCCGCTGCTGCGCGAGTTCCTCACGCTGGACGACGCCAACTTCGATGCGCGCTACCAGCAGTTCCAGGAGGTGCTGGCGCCGCACCTGCCGCTGTACCGCGTGCGGCCCGGGGACACGTTGGTCCTGATGAGCCCCAATGGCTCGCTGGGTGTCACGGGCGTGCCGGTGCGGGTGTGGGGGACGTTCCGCTTCAAGGGCCTGGGCGGGGACCTCAGCCGCGTGAATTCGCTCGGGCTCCTGGACCTGGTCACCGCGCGCTTCCTCGCCAACCGGAGGACGCAGGCGGAGGACGATGAGGTCCGGAAGGATGTCGAGGCGCTCGGCCTGGCCCAGCCCATGGCGCCCACGGACCTCGCGCTGCAGCCCGCGGCCATCATCGAGGTGCCAGAGGCTGGCGCTCAGGAGGGCTCGGGGGCGGCGCCTCCGGTCTTCGCTCGGCACGAGGCCTTTCCCGAGCACTTCACCCCCGAAACGCTGCGAGGCGGCGGCATCCTTCAGGCGGCGCTGGTGCTCGAGACGGGCGCGGACGCGGACGCCGTCGCGGAGCGCATCGACGCGCTGGCGAAGGAGACCGGCGCACCGCTGGCGACGGTGGACTGGTCCGAGGCGGGAGGCCTGCTCGCGGGCGTGGTGGGCATCACCCAGGTGGTGCTGCTGGCGCTGGCCGCGCTGATGTCGCTGTTCGTGGTGATGGTCTCCGGGAGCACGCTGCTGCTGCTGGCGCGGGAGCGGGTGGGCGAGGTGGGGACGCTGCGAGCGGTGGGCATGCAGCGCCGGGAGGTGTTCACGGTGCTGCTGTGCGAGGGCCTGCTCTTGGGCGTGCTGGGCGCGGGCCTGGGGGTGGGGCTCGGCGTCGCGCTGCTGCGGCTGGTGGTGGGCCAGGGCATCCCGGTCCGAGACGAGTCGCTCCAGGTCTTCATGGGTGGAAATGTGCTGATGCCTCAACTGTCCGCCACGGCCGGGTTGGTGGTGGTGGCGGTGGTGGGCGCGGTGGTGGTGGCAGCCTCGCTGGTGCCCGCGTGGCGTGGCAGCGCGGTGCTCCCCATCGAGGCCATGCGGAAGCGGGAGGACTGACGCCATGCCCACCCTGTTCCTGCTGGCCCTGCGCAACATGTTCGCTCACCGGGAGCGGGCGCTGCTGCTGCTCGCCATCGTCGCGGGCGCCAGCGGCGTGCTGGTGCTGTCGGTGGCGCTGACCGCGGGCGTCGCGGCCTCGCACCGGGAAGCCATCGCCACCTTCCTGAGTGGAGAGCTCAACGTCGGCGGCTACTTCAAGGTCCACCCCGACAGCATCGCCCCGGTGATGGGGGACGCGGTCCGGGTGCGTGAGGTGGTGACGCCGCTGGTGCCCGAAGGCTGCGCGCTGCGCGAGCGCGGCCGCGGACGCGCCACCGTGGGCGTGGGGCGCCGCCGCTTCGAGTCGTACCTCGTCTCGGTGGATGTGGCGGGAGAGCGCGGCGCGCACGGCGGCTTCCGCATGAAGGAAGGCAGCCTGGATGCGCTGGCGAAGGCCCGCACGGTGGTCCTCTCCTCCACGGTGGCCGAGCGGCTCCAGGTCGGACGTGGGGACATCGCCACGCTCTTCGCCCAGCCCGCGGGCTCGCTGCGGCGCAACGCCGTGGACGTGGAGGTCGTCGCCATCCTGGAGAACGCCGGACTGCTGGGCGGCTCCTCCGG
Organism: Myxococcus hansupus; assembly: GCF_000280925.3. Lineage (NCBI taxonomy): Bacteria > Pseudomonadati > Myxococcota > Myxococcia > Myxococcales > Myxococcaceae > Pseudomyxococcus > Pseudomyxococcus hansupus. The sequence continues at coordinate 6,714,214 of NZ_CP012109.1, read as the reverse complement.
CATCCTCGTCTCCAACGACACGCTGCGGGAGCTGGAGGGGTACCGCCCGGGCTCCGCGGGAGTGTTGCAGCTCGTGTGTTCCGTGGAGGCGCGGCCCGATGACCCGGACGCGCTGGGCGGCACGTGGCGCGACGCCCTGCGCGCCTCGGGCTTCGAGGTGCTCCCCGCGCTGAACGAGGCCTACGGTGACAAGCTGGGGCCCATGCTGCGCGAGGGTTGGCGGGGCCAGCGGCTGGACGTCAGCACGTGGCAGGACGAGTCCGCGTTCCTGTCCTTCGTGACGAACGGCCTGGCCGCCTTGTCGGTGCTGCTGGGGATGGTGGTGCTGGGTGTCATCGTCGTGGGCCTCTTCATGGCGCTGAGCGTGGCCGTGCGCGAGCGGACGCGCGAGATTGGCGCCCTGCGTGCCATGGGCATGCAGCGCGTTTCCGTCGTCGGGCTCTTCCTGTTGGAAGGGTTGCTGCTCGGCTTCGTGGGCTCGGTGAGCGGCGCCTCGCTGGCATGGGCCTTCTGCGGCCTGCTCCGAGGCCATGTGGCGCTGCCCGCGCCGCTGGTGAATCTGTTCTTCAGTTCCACGCTGCCGTTGGAGGCGGGGCCCGGCGCGGTCGTGCTCGCGGTGGTGCTCGTCACGGGCGCCGCGGGTGTCGCGGCCGTCCTGCCCGCCTTCCGTGCCGCCTCGTTGTCACCCCGGTCCGCCATGGAGTCCTTGTGAGCCACTTCTCCGCATCCCTCCACGGGTTCGCCGCCGCGTTCTCCCTGCTGCTGTCCGCGCCGATGGTGGCCTCTGCCGCGGAGAAAGCGTCCCCGCCGACCGCGGCGCCCCAGCCCTCGGCCGTGGAGGTGCTGAAGCAAATCGACGCGCGCATGTCCTTCCAGAGCGACTACCGGGGCACGGTGCGTCTGCGCGAGCTGCGCAAGGATGGCACCGAGCACCTGATGGAGCTGGAGGTCTACCGGCGCGACTCCTCGCGGGACTTGCTCATCTACGTCACCAAGCCCCGCCACCTCGCGGGCGGCGGGTACCTGCGCATCGGCCGCAACCTCTGGGAGTACGAGGCCTCCACCGGGCAGTGGCAGCGCACCACCCAGCGAGGCAACATCGTCAACACCGTCTCCTGTGAAGAGGACTTCGACCGCTCGCAGTTGGCGGAGAACTACGACGTGAAGGACGAAGGCATGGAGGTCGTCAGCGGCACCTCCTTCCGCAAGCTCCACCTCACCGTGAAGAGCGGGCGGCTCGTGTCCTTCGAGCAGCTCCGGCTCTGGGTGGACCCGAACTTCAACATCGTGAAGCGCATTGGCTACGCGCCGTCCGGGCGGGTGCTGCGCTCCGACGTGATTCGCAGCTACCAGGCCATCAAGGACCCCTTGGCCGCGAAGGTCGTCTATCCCTACAAGGAAGTGCTCGAGGTCGAGGAGTCGACGGGCTCGCAGTTCACGGTGCGCTACGACGACGTCGTGCTGGGCGCGCTGAGCCCCAACATGTTCACGAAGACATGGCTGGAAGGGCGGGTGCGCTAGGCCGCGCACCCCGCCCGCGTCTCTCTACTTCGGGAGCAGGGCAATCAGCCGCCGCGCCAGCTCCTCCACCACGGGGGGCCGAATCAACGTGGCGTGGGCGCCCGGCAGCGTCACCAGGTCGAGCTGCTCGCGGGGCAGGTGCTGCTCCCAGCCGAACGTCTCGTTGCCGAACTCGGCCAGCGTCGCGGCGCTGCGGATGAGCAGCGGGCGGACGGTCCGGGGCGCCTGGACCGTCCATGCCGCGGCCTGCGGGGTGAGCACCTCGGCGAGGACGCGGCCGACGCGGGCCAGGTCCTTGCCGGAGAAATGCGGCGACGCGAGCCCCGTCGCGCGGGCGCGCTCGGCCACCCGCTCCCACTGCGCTTCGAGGGACAGTGGGGCCAGCTCGTCAGGAAGCTGCGCGTCGAACACGCCGAACACCTCGGAGATGGCCAGCACGGGCTCCAGGTGCTGCGCGGGCATCGTCGCGCGGATGATTTCCGACGTGAGCGTGTCCACCACGGCGAGCAGTTCAACCTGCTCACCTTGGGCTTCCAGCGCCGCGGCCACGCCCATGGCGGGGTAGCCTCCGAAGGAGAAGCCGAGCAGCCGGTACGGGCCCTGGGGCTGGATGGCGCGCACGTCCCGGGTGTAGGCGGCCACGCGCGCGTCGAAGTCGGGCAGCGGCCGGTCGGGTGCCAGCGTCTCCGGCGCCTGCACGCCGTAGCACTGGAAGTGGGGCTCCAACTGGGGCACCAGCTCCCGGTAGTGGTAGACCTCGCCGTCTCCGCCGTGGAACAGGAAGAGCGGCACGGCCGTGTCCGGAAGGCCCCGGCTGGCCAGCCGGACGATGCTGCCAGGCGTCGCCTCCTCGCTCAGGAACTCCTGGATGGCGTCCACGGAGTCCTTGAGCACCGAGCTCTGGAACAACAGGGCCAGGGGCAGCGGCACGCCGAAGGCATCCTCCAGCCGCGCCAGCAGTCGCATGGCGAGGATGGAGTCGCCTCCCGAGGTGAAGAAGTCGTCGTCCACCGTGACGGAGGGCCGCTCCAGCACCTCCTGCCACAGCCGGTGGAGCGTCATCTCCAGCGTCGAGCGGAAGGGCGTCTCCATCCGTGGCGTCTCCACGTCCGGCGTCGCGGAGGCGATGGGCGCGGGCTCGGAGGCCGCTTCGGGGGATGGCAGCGCGTGGCGGTCCACCTTGCCGTTGGCGTTGAGTGGCAGCGCGTCCATCACGATGAAGGACGCGGGCACCATGTAGCCCGGAAGCCGCGCCACGACGTGTTCCCGGAGTGCTTGCGGCGTCACCTCGGAGACGGGGCCCTGCACGTAGGCGCAGAGGGACTGGACGCCCGCGGCGGTGCCGTGCGCGACGACGACGGCCTCCTCCACGCGCGCATACCGCCGCAGACAGGCCTCGATTTCAGCGAGCTCGATGCGGAACCCGCGAATCTTCACTTGATGGTCCGCGCGGCCGAGGAAGCGCAGCCGCCCGTCTGGCTGCAGCCGGGCCAAATCCCCCGTCTGGTACATGCGCGCGCCGGGCGACGCGGCGAACGGGTCCGGAATGAAGCGCTCGGCCGTCGCGGCGGGCGCCTCCAGATAGCCGCGCGAGAGCGCGACGCCGCCGATGTAGACGTTGCCAGTCAGTCCCGGCGCGACGGGCGCCAGGTGCTCATCCAGCAGGTAGAAGCGCACCTGGGGAATGGGCCGGCCAATGGGGAAGGTGGCGGCGCTGCCCAGGCCCTCGGCGCCGGGGATGTCGCAGGTGGCGGAGGTAATCGTGCACTCGGTGGGGCCGTAGACGTTGACCCAGGGCGCATGCGCGCCGCCCACGCGCACCCAGGCTTCATACGTCTCCCGCTTGAGCACGTCGCCTCCGGGCGCCAGCAGCCGCAGCCGCGCGGGGAGCCGTTGCCCCATCGTCTCCATCTGCCGAATCCACTCCTCGATGTACGTGGGGGGCAGACTGATGATGCTGATGTCCAGCGCTTCGAGGAGCGGCGTCATCGCGTGGGCGGGCACGAGCCCGCTTCGCAGCACGACGGTGCCACCCGTCGCGAGCGGCGGATAGAGGTCCTCGGCCGCGGCGTCGAAGGTCAGCGGCGCGAACTGGAGCATCCGGTCTCCGGGCCGCAAGCCGAAGCGCTCGGCGATGGCCAGGTTGTGGTTCACCACGGAGCGGTGCTCCACCATCACGCCCTTGGGCTCACCCGTGGAGCCGGAGGTGAAGACGATGTACGCGAGCTGCGCGTCGAAGACGGCGCGCGGCCCTGGCTCGAGGTCCTCCGGGACGGCCTCGGGTTGCGGCGGCACCTCCACGTTCGGCACGAGCCCCTGGTGCTCGGCCAGCACGGCTTCGTCCACCCAGAGCCGCTTCAGGCCCGTGCGCTCCACCACGGTGCGTTTGCGCGCCTCGGGCCAGGTGGCGTCCAGTGGCACATACGCCCCGCCGGCCTTGAGGATGCCCAGCATCACCGCCATGGCCTGCGCTGAGGGCTCCATGATGATGCCCACGCGCTCCTCGGGACGCAGCCCCTGCTCCACGAGCCGCCGTGCCAGCAGGTTGGCGCGGGCGTTGAGCTCCGCGTAGCCCCAGGTCGTCGCGCCGTGCGCCACCGCGGGGGCCCTGGGCGTGCGCCGCACCTGGGCCTCGAAGAGGGTGTGGATGCAAGCGCCGGGGGGAATGGCCTGGGGGCCTCCGTCCAGCGCCGCGAGCACCTCGGCGCGCTGCTGGCTGGACAGCATGGCGAGCCGGGACAGCGGCGCGTCGGGTGCGCGGACCGCGGCGCTGACGAGCTGTTCGAAGGCGCGCGCCATGCGCTCCCCGGACGCGGGTGTGAGCAGAGCGCTGTCGATGGCGACCAGTCCCTCCAGGGCGCCGTGGGCGTCCTCGACCAGGCTGACCACCACGTCGTAGGCGGGGATGACGCCGGGCACGTCCAGCTCCGAGACCTGGAGCCCCTCCAGCGAGGCCATGCCCGCGGTCTCCATCATCAGCAGCGCCTGTGCGAGTGGCGGAGCCGTGCGAGGGCCCTCCGGGAGGAGGGCATCCGAGATGCGCTTGAAGGGCACATCCTGGTGCGCGGCGGCATGGGCCACCACGGACTGCGTGCGTTGCAGGAGCTGGCGGAACGACGGGTTGCCCGACACGTCCGTGCACAGCGGCAGGACGTTGGCGAAGTACCCGACCATCTGCTCTGTCTGCGGCAGCGTCCGGCCCGAGAATGGGGAGGCCACCACCACGTGCCCCTGGCCACTCATGCGGTGCAACCAGGTTTGCATGAGAGCCAGCACGGAGGCGAAGCGCGAGACGCCTGCTTGCCGCGCCACGTCCTTGAGGGCCTCGGCTTCGCTCGCGGGCACGGAGACGCGCACCGGGTGCATGTTGGCGTTGAGGGCGGGCGCGCGCCGAGGGAAGTCCAACGGCAGGTCCAACACGGGCGGCGCGTTCGCGAGCGCGAGCCGCCAGGAGGCAAGGCCGTCGTCTTCCCGCTTCCGTGCCTCCTCACCGCGCTGAGACAGGGCGACATCGATGTACTGGAGCGGCGCCGGAGACAGCAGCGGACTCACACCGGTGAGGGCCGCGCGGTAGGCGCTGCCCAGCTCACCCATGAACGCGCGGAGCCCCAGACCGTCGGTGACGAGATGGCTGACCGCGATGATGAGCACGTGCCGCGTGCCGTCCGCGTTCATCCGGAGCAGCTCGAAGCGGTACAGCGGCCCCTGGGCGACGTCGAAGCGCAGATGGTCATGCCGGTTCAGCGCCTCGCGCGCCGCCCCCTCGGCCTCGCCGGGCGGCAGGTGCGACACGTCCCGCGACGACAGGATGGGCTGGGCCGTGGGGCACACCCGGACGAAGAGCGAGCCGCGCTCCTGGACGAACACCGTGCGGAGCGTCTCGTTGCGCTCCACCACCGCGGTAAGCGCCGCCTCCAACGCGTCGACGCGCAGCGGGCCTTCGAACACCAGTCCCAGGGTGATGATGTAGGGCGGGGCCTCCGGGAGCTGGAAGGCGTACCAGAGGCGTTCCTGGACAATGGAGGCCGGCAGCGCCTCGGGCCGGGGAGGCGCCACGTCAGCGGCGCGCTCCTCGGCGGGAGGCGCGTGGGAGATGGCGAGCGCGAGCCCGGCCACCGTGGGGTTCGCGAAGAACGCGCTCAGGGCCAGCCGCACGCCCAGCTCTTGCCGGAAGCGCGCCACCAGCCGCGTGGCGCTCAAGGAGTGTCCGCCACGCGAGAAGAAGTCGTCGTCGCGGGAGACCTGCTCCACGTCCAGCGCCTGGCGGAACAGCCGGGCAATCAGCACCTCGGTCGGGCCGCGCGGCGGCTCGCCTTCCACCTCGTCAGCGGGCGTGACTGGCAGGTCGCGCAGGTCCAGGGCCTTGCGGTCCACCTTCCCGTTGGCGTTGAGCGGGAGCGTGGGCAACAGCACCACGCGGCTGGGCACCATGTACGCGGGCAGGTGTTGTCCCAACTGCTCGCGCAGCTCGGAGGCCTGGACCTCCGGCGCGCTGGTGACGACCCACGCGACCAGCTCCTTGTCCCCCGGGCGCCGCTCACGCGGGGTGACGACGCAGGCACGCACGGACGGCAGCGCGGCCAGCGTGGCTTCAATCTCCGCCAGCTCGATGCGCATGCCGCGCACCTTGACCTGGAAGTCCGCTCGCGTGACGAACTCGAGCACGCCGCCCGCCCTCCGGCGCCCCAGATCTCCTGTCCGGTACAGCCGCGCCCCGGGCTCTCGTGAGAAGGGGTTCGGGACGAAGCGCTCCGCCGTCAGCTCGGGGCGGTGCCGGTAACCCCGGCCGACGCCGAGACCGCCGATGTAGATTTCGCCCACCACGCCGGGAGGCACGGGCAGCATGGCGTCGTCGAGCACGTGAACCTCCATGCCGCGCTTGGGGCGTCCAATGGGCGTACTGCTGCCTTCGGGCGCTTCACGGAGCAGGTGCAGCGTGGCCGTGTCGGAGCACTCCGCGGGCCCGTAGGCATTGACGAGCGGCACGCCCGGATAGCGCTCGAACCAGCTCCGGCAGACGGCGGGGGGCAAGGCCTCGCCAATGGTGGCCATGCACCGCAGCCTGGCGAACCTGGGCGGGGCCTGGGTGGTGTCCTCCAGCAGCGCTTGGAGCACCGACGGCACCAGCTCCACGACGGTCGCGCCGGACGCTTCCAGCTCCGCCGCGAGCTGCTGGGGCTCCCGGGCGACGTCGTCGGGAATCAGATGCGTGGTGGCGCCTCGCGTGAACGCGCCGAGCATCTGCCACACGGAGATGTCGAAGCTCAACGCGGCCGTCTGCGCGATGACGTCGTCTTCGCGCACCCCGAGCCCCTCGCACATTCCGGCGATGTGATTGTGCAGGCCCTCGTGGTGGACCATGACGCCTTTGGGAACGCCCGTGGAGCCCGAGGTGAAGAGCACGTAGGCGAGTGAGTCCGGCGTTGCGCGAGTTTCAAGTGGCTCGGCGCGCTCCGCTTCGCAGCCATCCAACGAGAGCCGCTGAGGCCGCGCTTCGGCGGGCACCAGCGCGAGTGCCTCCTCGACCTGCTGCGCGAGCCCACCTGTCGTCAGGACGAACGGCGCCTGGCTCTCACGTAGCAGTTGGGCAATGCGCGCGGGCGGAAGCCGGACATCCAGCGGGAGGTGTGCGCCGCCCGCCGTGTGTACGGCGAGGACGGCGCGAACGAGCGCCTCGTCACGGGGCCCGACCACGGCCACCAGCGACTCCCGCGCGACGCCCTGGGCCACCAGCAGCCGCGCGGCTCGGTTCGTCCAGGCCGAGAGGTCGCCATAGGTCCAGGCGCCACCTGGGAAGGACAGCGCCACGCGCTCGGGGACACGCCGTGCCTGTTCGGCGAAGGCGTCATGCGTGCAGTCCGTGGGCGGCGGCACGTCGAGGAACCGGGCCTCCTGGAGTGCTGCCTCGCGCTCGGCGGCTGTCAGCATCGAGAGGCGGGAGACCGCCGTCTCGGGCGAATGGAGCGCGCCTTCGAGGAGCTGGAGGTAATGGCCCAGCATCCGTTCGATGGTCGCGGCTTCGAACAGGTCGGTGTTGTACCCGATGTTGAACCCGAGCCCGCCGGAGTCCTCGGTCGCGAACAAGGTGAGTTCGAACTGGCTCGTTCCCGTGTCGAGCGACAGGGATTGCGAGTGCAATCCTGGGAGGACCTCACCCTGGACATCATCCGCCCGGTTCATCTCGAACAGGGCCTGCACCAGCGGCGAGTGCCCCAGGCCGCGCTCCACCTGGAGCGCCTGAACCACGCGCTCGAATGGCGCCGCCTGATGGGAGATGGCTTCCAGGACGGTGGTGCGCGCTTGCGCGAGCAGCCCGGTGAAACTCAGCCCGTGGGTCATGCGTCCGCGCAGGACGACGGTGTTGATGAAGAGACCGACGACATCATCCGTGGCGGGATGCGTGCGGCCGGAGACCGGGGTGCCGATGCAGAGTTCGTCCTGCCCCGAGTAGCGCTGGAGCAGCACGGCGAAGGCGGCGTAGAGCGCCATGAACGGCGTCACCTGGTGACGCTTGCAAGCCGTGTCCAGCGCGCGAGTCAGCTCCTCGGAGAGATGCCGGCGCTGGCTGACGCCACCTCGGTCGCCCAGGACCGTGGGCCGAGGCTTGTCCCATGGAAGCGTGAGCAGCGTGGGCGCACCTGCGAGCTGCCGCTGCCAGTAATCGAGATGGGCCTCTTCATGCGCCCGCACCTGGGACGTGCGCTGCCAGGAGGCAATGTCCGCGGCGGAGTGCGCTACGGGAGGAAGCGCGGGCCGTTGGTTCTGACGAAGAGCGTCGTACGCGAGCCACAGTTCCCGCTTGAGGACATCGAGAGACAGTCCGTCGACGAGGATGTGGTGGAAGACGAGCAGGAGGACGTGATGCTCGTCGCCGAGACGGAAGAGGTGGAAGCGGTAGAGAGGCCCGTGTTCGAGCGAGAAGGAGCGGGAGGCCTCCGAGCGCATTCTGTCCCAAGGGAAGTCCAGGACGTCCTCGACGTGAAGGACGAGGGGAGGAGTTGGGGCGAGGCGAAGAGAGGGCCTGCCTTCCTCGGAGACGAAGACGGAGCGGAGGGAGGCGTGTCGCTCGAGAAGGAGGCGGAGTGCGGAGTCGAGGGCGTGGAGGTGGAGCGTGCCGCGAAGCTCGACGGCCTCGGGGATGTGGTAGGCGCGCAGCTCAGGCTGGAGCTGGTGGAGGAACCAGAGGCGCTCCTGGGAGAAGGAAGGGAGGAGCGGCTCAGCGGAGGGGCGAGGCGAGGGAGAAGGGAGAGGAGGGACGCGCGCGAGCTGGTGAGAAGAGATGACGCGAGCGAGGGCCTCGACGGAGGGGGAGGAGAAGAAGGAAGCGAGAGGAAGCTCGACGCCAAAGGACTGGCGAAGCCGGGAGACGAGGCGAGTGGCAGTGAGGGAGTGGCCGCCGAGAGAGAAGAAGTCCGAGTGGCGGGAGACTCTGTCGAGTCCCAGCACCTGGGCGAAGAGAAGCGCGAGCAACTCTTCGACAGGCCCACGAGGAGGCTGGTGCGAGTCAGCGTCAGCGACTTGCGGAAGCGGCAGCGCGACAAGCGCAGCGCGGTCGACCTTGCCGCTGGAGTTGGCAGGGAGCGCCTCAAGAAGGAGGAGGTGCGAGGGCACCATGGCGTCGGGAAGAGAAGCCGCGAGTGCCCGGCGAAGAGAGGGGACGTCAGCGCCCGGAGCCGCGACGAGGTAAGCGACGAGCGTCACCTCGCGAGACGCGGCGGAGTGGGCAACAACGGCGGCCTGACGGACACCTGGGAGACGGAGGAGCGCGGCTTCGATTTCCTCAAGCTCGACGCGGACACCACGCACCTTGAGTTGGAAGTCGGTGCGTCCCAGGTAGGAGAGCGTGCCGTCAGGATTCCAGCGAGCCTTGTCGCCGGTTCGGTAGAGGCGCGCACCCGGGACGTCACTGAAGGGGTGGGGGATGAAGCGCTCGGCGGTGAGGTCGGAGCGGCCACGGTAGCCTCGGCCCAGGCCCTCTCCGCCGATGTACAGCTCACCCGGGACGCCGATGGGCGTGGGCTGAAGCACGTCGTCGAGCACATAGAGCAGACACCGCTCCATGGGCGGACCCAGATTCACCGGTGTGCCCACGGAACAGAGCGTCGCTGTGACACCCATGGTCGTTTCGGTGGGCCCGTAGCTGTTGACGAGGAGTGTCTTCGTCAGCGCCAGTTGTTGCACGAGGCTGTCGGGTAGGGCTTCACCGCCCACGACCAGGACGGACAACCGTCGAATCGAATCGAGGGCACCTGGCTCGTCAATCGCGGTCGCCAGCGAAGTGGGCGTGATGACGATGTGCGTGATGCCGTGATGAGCGATGTCTCGTCCCAGTCCCAGTGGCCCCACCTGACGGAGCACCACGCGAGCGCCACGTGTCAGGCTGAAGAGCAACTCCTCCAAGTGCATGTCGAAGGAGATGCTGCTGGAGGCCGCCCAGCAGTCTCCCGGAGCAGGACGGTAGTGAGCGTCATACGCATCAAGCGCATGGACGAGGTTGCGCTGAGTGAGTTCAACGCCCTTGGGAGCACCGGTGGAGCCGGAGGTGTAGAGGACGTAGGCGAGGTTCTCCGGTCGGGCACGGACGGGCGTTGCCAGGGCCGCGCCAGGACGTTCCGAGTCCTGGGGCTCGACGATGGGGATGCCCGCGCCTTCGCCGTCAAAGAGCGAAGGACGTGAAAGAACGAAGAGGGCGCCGGACTGGCGAATGATGAGCGAGCGTCGAGCCGCCGGATGCGCGGGCTCCAGCGGGAGACACGCCGCGCCCGAGAGGTGGACGGCGAGGAGCGCGACGACACAGTCCGCGGAGCGTTCAAGGCAGACGCCAACGACAGACTCAGGACGAGCCCCCAGCGCGGCGAGATGCGAAGCAAGGAGCGAAGCCCGAGCCGAGAGCTGGGAGAAGGAGAGCGAGCCGTCGGATGTGACAAGGGCAACAGCGTCCGGCGTCCGAGCCGCCGAGGCCAGGAAGAGGGAAGCAAGCGTCGCGTCGCTGTCGAAGGGGCGCCGTGCGGCGTTGAAGTCGAGGAGCACCTGCTGGCGCTCATCGGCGCTCAACAGGGAGTGCGCCGCGACAGGGAGGCCGGGCTGCGCCAGTGAGTGCTCGAGCAGTCGCAGGTATTGGGCCAGCATTCGCTCGGCCGTGGCCTGTTCGAACAGCTCGGTGTCGTACTGAAGGAAGAGTTCAAACCCTTCAGCGCTTTCGGAGACGCTCACACTGAGGTCGAACTGGCTGGTGCGGTTGTCGACGAGAACCGGCCGAGCCGCGAGTTCGGAGAAGCCAGCGCCCAACGTCTGCTCAGCCCGGTTTAGATCGAACAGAACCTGGAAGAGCGGCGTCTGATTGAGGCTGCGTTCGACCTGCAAGGCTTCGACGACACGTTCGAAGGGGGCAGCCTGGTGCGAGAACGCATCCAGGGCGGTAGTGCGGACCTGCGCGAGGAGGTCGGCGAAGGACGCGCCAATGTCGACGCGGGTGCGCAGGACGACGGTGTTGATGAAGAGGCCGACGACATCGTCCGTGGCGGGGTGCGTCCGGCCCGAAACCGGAGTGCCAACACAGAGTTCCTCCTGCCCCGAGTAACGCTGGAGCAGGACGGCGAAGGCGGCGTAGAGCGCCATGAACGGCGTCACCTGGTGCTGGATGCAGACCGATGCGAGGCCTTGAGTGAGGGCAGGTGACAGCCTGCGCGGGCCACAGATGGCGCCGCTGTGAGCGCTCACGCGAGGGCGAGGTCTATCGAGCGGGAGCGTCAGCGTGGCTGGCGCACCACGGAGCTGGTGTCTCCAGTAGTCGAGGTGCGCGTCTTCGTGGGACCGAACCTCTGGCGTGCGTTGCCACGCGGCGATGTCCGCGGCGTTGAGCGAGAACGCAGGAAGTGAAGGCGTCCGCTGCTGCGAAAGCGCGGAGTACGCGAGGGCAAGCTCGTGGAGAAGGATATCGAACGAGCGCCCGTCGACGAGGATGTGGTGGAAGACGAGCAGGAGGACATGGTGCTCGTCGCCGAGACGGAAGAGGTGGAAGCGGTAGAGAGGCCCGTGCTCGAGAGAGAAAGAGCGAGAGGCCTCCGAGCGCATTCTGTCCCAAGGGAAGTCCGGGACGTCCTCGACGTGAAGGACGAGGGGAGGAGTTAGGGCGAGGCGAAGAGAGGGCCTGCCTTCCTCGGAGACGAAGACGGAGCGGAGGGAGGAGTGTCGCTCGAGAAGGAGTCGGAGTGCGGAGTCGAGGGCGTGGAGGTGGAGCGTGCCGCGAAGCTCGACGGCCTCGGGGATGTGGTAGGCGCGCAGCTCTGGCTGGAGCTGGTGGAGGAACCAGAGTCGCTCCTGGGAGAAGGAAGGGAGGAGCGGCTCAGCGGAGGGGCGAGGGGAGGGAGAAGGGAGAGGAGGGACGCGCGCGAGTTGGTGAGAGGAGATGACGCGAGCGAGGGCCTCGACGGAGGGGGAGGAGAAGAAGGAGGCGAGAGGAAGCTCGACGCCGAAGGACTGTCGAAGCCGGGAGACGAGGCGAGTGGCAGTGAGGGAGTGGCCGCCAAGGGAGAAGAAGTCCGCGTGACGAGAGACTTTGTCGAGTCCCAGCACCTGGGCGAAGAGAAGCGCGAGCAACTCTTCGACAGGCCCACGAGGAGGTTGGTGCACGTCAGCATCAGCGACTTGAGGAAGCGGCAGTGAAGAGAGGGCAGCGCGGTCGACCTTGCCGCTGGAGTTGGCAGGGAGCGCCTCAAGAAGGAGGAGGTGCGAAGGCACCATAGCGTCGGGAAGAGAAGACGCGAGTGCCCGGCGGAGAGAAGAGACGTCGATGCCCGGGCCCGCGACAAGATAGGCGACGAGCGTCACTTCGCGAGAAGCGGAGGAGTGGGCAACAACGGCGGCCTGACGGACACCAGGGAGCCGAAGGAGCGCGGCTTCGATTTCCTCAAGCTCGACGCGGACGCCGCGCACCTTGAGCTGAAAGTCAGTGCGTCCCAGATAGGAGAGCGTGCCGTCAGGATTCCAGCGAGCCTTGTCGCCAGTGCGGTAGAGGCGCGCACCCGGGACGTCGCTGAAGGGATGGGGGATGAAGCGCTCGGCGGTGAGGTCGGAGCGGTCACGGTAGCCTCGGCCCAGGCCCTCTCCGCCCGCATAGAGTTCGCCTGGGACACCCACGGGGACGGGTTGCAGCGACGCGTCCAAGACGTAGATCGGGCAGCGATCCATCGGACGGCCCAGGCTCACCGGGCGATGGGGCACGCACACGTCGAGGGCGATGCTGACGCTCGTCTCGGTGGGCCCATAGGCGTTGACGATGCGAGTCGACGTGAACGCCAGTTGTCGCACGAGGCTGTCTGGCAGTGCCTCTCCGCCAGTGACGACAACGGACAGTTGCCGAAGGGCTTCAGGGGCGCCGGCTTCCTCGAAGGCCGCAGCCAGCGAGGACGGCGTGATGACGATGTGGGTAATGCCGTGTTGGGCGATGTCGCGTCCCAGCCCAAGCGGCCCCACCTGCCGAAGCACCACGCGAGCGCCACGCGTCAGGCTGAAGAGCAACTCCTCCAAGTGCATATCGAAGGAGATGCTGCTGGAGGCCGCCCAGCAGTCTCCTGGCGCCGTTGCGTAGAGGGCGTCAAAGGCCTCGAAAGCGTGGACGAGGTTGCGCTGAGTAAGTTCAACGCCCTTGGGAGCACCGGTGGAGCCGGAGGTGTAGAGGACGTAGGCGAGGTTCTCCGGCCGGGCACGGACGGGCGTTGCCAGGGCCGCGCCAGGACGTTCCGAGTCCTGGGGCTCGACGATGGGGATGCCCGGGCCTTCGCCGTCAAAGAGTGAAGGACGTGAAAGAACGAAGAGGGCGCCGGACTGGCGAAGGATGAGCGAGCGTCGAGCCGCCGGGTGCGCGGGCTCCAGCGGAAGACACGCCGCACCCGAGAGGTGGACGGCGAGGAGCGCGACGACGCAATCCGCAGAGCGTTCAAGGCAGACGCCAACGACAGCCTCAGGACGAGCCCCCAGCGCGGCGAGATGCGAAGCAAGGCGCGAAGCCCGAGCCGTGAGCTGTGAAAACGAGAGTGAGCCCTCGGAAGTGACAAGGGCAACAGCGTCCGGCGTCCGAGCCGCCGAGGCCAGGAGGAGGGAAGCAAGAGTCGCGTCGCTGTCGAAGGGGCGCCGGGCGGCGTTGAAGTCGAGGAGCACCTGCTGTCGCTCATCGGTGCTCAACAGGGAGTGCGCCGCGACAGGGAGGCCGGGCTGCGCCAGTGAGTGCTCGAGCAGTCGCAGGTAATGGGCCAGCATTCGCTCGGCCGTGGCCTGTTCGAACAGCTCGGTGTTGTATCGGAGGTAGAACGCGTAGCCGCCCGCCGCTTCGACGGCGGTGAGGCTGAAGTCGAACTGGCTGGTGCGGTTGTCGACGAGAATCGGCCGAGCCGCGAGTTCGGAGAAGCCAGAGCCCAATGCCTGCTCAGCCCGGTTCAGGTCGAACAGAACCTGGACGAGCGGGGTGTGATTGAGGCTGCGCTCGACCCGCAGTGCATCGACGACGCGGTCAAAGGGGGCTGCCTGATGTGAGAACGCGTCCAGGGCGGTGGTGCGGACCTGCGCGAGGAGGTCGGCGAAGGACGCGCGAGTGTCGACGCGAGTCCGCAGGACGACGGTGTTGATGAAGAGGCCAACGACGTTCTCGGTGGCGGGATGCGTCCGGCCCGCGACGGGCGTGCCGACACAGAGTTCCTCCTGCCCCGAGTAACGCTGGAGCAGGACGGCGAAGGCGGCGTACAGCGCCATGAACGGCGTGACGTGGTGCTGCTTGCATACGGCATCCAAGGCGCGCGAGAGCGCCTCGGAGAGCCGATGCCGTTGGCTGAAGGCACCTCGGTCGCTCAGGACCGCGGGGCGAGACCCATCCGTGGGCAGCGTGAGCAATGCCGGCGCGCCCGCGAGTTGCTGCTTCCAGTAGTCGAGGTGCGCGTCTTCATGTGCCTGCACCTGGGGCGTGCGTTGCCATGAGGCAATGTCCGACGCGGTATGCGCCACGGGTGGCAGCGAGAGGGGCTGGTGTTGGCGAAGGGTGTTGTATGCGAGCGCCAGCTCTCGCTTGAGGATGTCGAGCGAGAGGCCGTCGACGAGGATGTGGTGGAAGACGAGCAGGAGGACGTGGTGCTCGGCGTCGAGGCGGAAGAGGTGGAAGCGGTAGAGCGGTCCGTGTTCGAAGGAGAAGGGGCGGGAGGATTCCTCCAGCAGCCGCGCATGGGGGAAGTCTGAGGCTTCTCCAGAATGGGGCTGGACGTCCTCGACCTGGAGGACGGTGGAAGGAATTCGCGCGAGGCGAAGAGAGGGCCTGCCTTCCTCGGAGGCGAAGACGGAACGGAGGGAGGCGTGTCGCTCGAGAAGCGCACGGAGCGCCGAGTCGAGGGCGTGGAGGTGGAGCGGCCCGCGAAGCTCGACGGCCTCGGGGATGTGGTAGGCGCGCAGCTCTGGCTGGAGCTGGTGGAGGAACCAGAACCGCTCTTGGGTCGCTGTGGGCAACCCAGATTCTTGTCCACCGCCGCGGGCGGGCTCCGGCAATGGAGGGACGCGCGCGAGCTGGTGAGAAGAGATGACGCGCGCGAGGGCCTCGACGGAGGGGGAGGAGAAGAAGGAGGCGAGAGGAAGCTCGACGCCGAAGGATTGGCGAAGCCGGGAGACGAGGCGAGTGGCGGTGAGGGAGTGGCCGCCGAGAGAGAAGAAGTCCGAGTGGCGGGAGACTCTGTCGAGTCCCAGCACCTGGGCGAAGAGAAGCGCGAGCAACTCTTCGACAGGCCCACGAGGGGGCTGGTGCGAGTCAGCGTCAGCGACTTGCGGAAGCGGCAGCGAAGCAAGGGCAGCGCGGTCGACCTTGCCGCTGGAGTTGGCGGGGAGCGCCTCAAGAAGGAGGAGGTGCGAAGGCACCATGGCGTCGGGAAGAGAAGACGCGAGTGCCCGGCGGAGAGAAGAGACGTCGGCGCCCGGAGCCGCGACGAGGTAGGTGACGAGCGTCACCTCGCGAGAAGCGGAGGAGTGGGCAACAACGGCAGCCTGACGGATGCCGGGAAGACGGAGGAGCGCGGCTTCGATTTCCTCAAGCTCGACGCGGACGCCACGCACCTTGAGCTGGAAGTCGGTGCGTCCCAGGTAGGAGAGCGTGCCGTCAGGATTCCAGCGAGCCTTGTCGCCAGTGCGGTAGAGGCGCGCACCCGGAACGTCGCTGAATGGATGGGGAATGAAGCGCTCTGCGGTGAGGTCGGAGCGGCCACGGTAGCCCCGGCCCAAGCCCTCTCCGCCGATGTACAGCTCACCCGGGACGCCGATGGGCGTGGGCTGGAGCGTGTCATCGAGCACATAGAGCAGACACCGCTCCATGGGCTGTCCCAGGTTGACGTGTGCATCCACGGTGCATCGCTTCGCCGTGACGCCCAAGGTCGTCTCGGTGGGACCGTAGCTGTTGATGAGGCGCGTCTTCGTCAGCGCCAGTTGTTGCACGAGGCTGTCAGGCAGTGCCTCGCCACCGGTGACGACAACGGACAGTTGTCGAAGGGCCTCGGGTGCGCCGGGTTCCTCGAAGGCGGCGGCCAGCGAGGACGGCGTGATGACCATGTGGGTGATGCCGTGTTGGACGATGTCCCGTCCCAGCCCCAGGGGCCCCACCTGACGCAGCACCGTGCGAGCACCGTGCGCCAGACTGAACAGCAGCTCCATCATGTGCATGTCGAAGGAGATGCTGCTGGTGGCTGCCCAGCAGTCCCCTGGCGACGTGTCATAGAGCGCGTCGAAGGCGTCGAGCCCATGGACGATGTTTCGCTGCGTGAGTTCGACCCCCTTGGGCGCGCCCGTGGAGCCCGAGGTGTAGAGGACGTAGGCGAGGTTCTCGGGTCCAGCCCCCGTGGGCGTCGCCAGCGCGGCGTCAGGGTGTGAAGCGTCCTGAAGCTCGACGATGGGAACGCCCGGGCCTTCGTCGTCGAAGAGCGAAGGCCGAGAGAGAACAAACAGAGCGCCCGACTGACGAAGGATGAGCGCCCGTCGAGCCGCCGGGTGCGCGGGCTCCAGCGGGAGGCACGCCGCGCCCGAGAGGTGAACGGCGAGGAGCGCGACGACACAGTCCGCGGAGCGCTCGAGGCAGACGCCGACGACAGACTCAGGACGCGCCCCCAGCGCGGCGAGATGCGAAGCAAGGCGCGAAGCCCGAGCCGTGAGCTGTGAAAACGAGAGTGAGCCCTCGGAAGTGACAAGGGCAACAGCGTCCGGTGTCCGTGCCGCCGAATCCAGGATGCGGGATGCGAGGGTGGTGTCCCCGTCGAAGGGGCGCGTCGACGCGGGGCGCCCGCGCACCAGGTGTTGCCGCTCTGCGCGCGTCAGCAGCGAGAGCTGGGATACGCGCGTCTCGGGCGCATGCAGCGCGTCGGTGAGGAGCTGGAGGAAGTGAAGCCGCATCCGCTCGACCGTGGCGTCGTCGAACAGGTCCGTGCGGTAGCGGAAGAAGAAGTCGTAGTGCTCGCCCGCCTTGTAGACGAACAGGGCGAGGTCGAAGGCGCTGGCCGCTGGAGCGAGGTGCAGGTCCTCCGCGTCCATTCCTGAGAACGCGGACGACAGCGGGTGCTCCCACCGGTGCATGTCGAACAGGACCTGGAACAAGGGCGTCTCGCCGATGTGCCGTTCGACTTGCAGCGCGTCGACGACGCGGTCGAACGGGGCCTGCTGATGCGTGAAAGCCTCCAACGCAGTGGCGCGAGCCTGCTCGATCAGCTCGGCGAAGGACGCGCGCGTGTCCACGCGCGTGCGCAAGACCACGGTGTTGATGAAGAGACCCGCGACCTGTTCCATGGCGGGGTCGGTGCGGCCCGAGACAGGCGTGCCGACACAGAACGCGTCTTGGCCCGAGTAGCGCTGGAGGAGAACGGCGAAGGCGGCGTACAGCGCCATGAAGGGCGTCACATGGTGACGTCGGCACGTGGCGTCCAGTGCGCGCGTAAGCTCTCGGGAGAGCCGTTCCCTGCGCGTCACGGCGCCTCGGTCGCTCAGGACGGCGGGACGTGGTTTGTCCGTGGGCAACACGAGCCGAGAGGGCGCTCCGGCGAGCTGCTGCTTCCAATAGGCGAGGTCCGCCTCCTCGCGGGCCTTCATCTCGGGGCCGCGCTGCCAGGCCGCGACGTCCGACGCGTCCCATTCCGGGGCCGCGAGCGCGGGCGTCTGCTGGGCGCGGAAGGCCTGATACATCACTCCCAGCTCCTCGAAGAGGATGCCCAGCGTCGCGCCATCCATCACGATGTGATGAATCACCAGCAGCAGCACGTGATGCCGGGCGTCCAGGCGGAAGAGGACGAAGCGGTACAGGGGCCCCTGCTCGATGGAGAAGGGGCTCGAAACCACCTCCTCCATGCGGCGCCACGCCAAGGCCTTCACGTCAGCGGACGCGGAGAGGTCCTCCACGTGCAACACGGACGCGGGCACGTCGAGACGCTCGCCTGGGACAGGGCGTCCCTCCTGGGAGACCAGCGGGATGCGCAGCACGGGGTGACGCTCCAGCATCTCCCGCAGCGAACGCTCCAGGGCCGGGACATCGAGCTCGCCTCGGAGCTCCACGGCCTCCGGGTGGACGTAGGCCCGCAGCTCCGGTTGGAGCTGATGCAGGAACCACATGCGCTCCTGCGACGGAGTCACCTGGGCGGCGGACCCCTCGGGGCGGCGAACCAGGCCAGGCGGAGGCGCGGTGTCCGCTCGGGTGTGCTTGGACACTTCGACCGCCAGGTCCATCACGGTCGGCGACGCGAACATGGCCGCCAGGGGCAGGTTCACGCCGAAGGTCTGCCGGACACGGGCCACCAGGCGCGAGGCGCTCAGGGAGTGGCCTCCCAGGGTGAAGAAGTCCGCGTCGCGCGCAATCACCTCCAGGTCGAGCACCTGGCAGAAGAGCTGGGCGAGCAACTCCTCCATCTCGCCGCGCGGCCTCTGCCCGGGGGCGAGCGCCGCGTCCTGAATGGGAGGCTTCAGGGCCGCGAGCGCCTTGCGGTCCACCTTGGACTGCGGCGTGAGTGGCAGGGCCTCCAGCACCACGATGACCGAGGGCACCATGTACTCGGGGAGCTGCTCCCCCAGCGCGTCGCGCAGTACGCCCGGTTCAATCACCTGGCCCGTGGCGGGCACCACGTACGCCACCAGCCGCTTCTCACCGGGCGTGTCCTCATGGGCCACGACGGCGGCCTCGGCCACGGACGGGTGGAGGTGAATCGCGGTCTCCACTTCGGGGAGCTCGATGCGGAAGCCGCGGACCTTCACCTGCGCGTCCAACCGGCCGACGAACTCCAGCACGCCCTCTTCGCGCCAGCGCACCAGGTCGCCGGTTCGATACAGCCGCGCGCCCGGAATCCCACTGAGGGCGTCCGGAACGAAACGCTCGGCGGTCATCCCGGGCTGCTCCAGGTAGCCACGCGCGAGCCCCACACCTCCGATGTACAGCTCGCCCGGCTCACCCTTCGCGGTGGGCCGGCCCTCCGCGTCGAGCAGGTACAAGCGCGTGTCGCCAATGGGCCCGCCAATGGGCACCGAGGTGCCCGCCTGGCTGGCGTCCCGCATCGGATGGCAAGTGGCGAAGACGGTGCTTTCGGTGGGCCCGTAGGCGTGGACGACACGAATGCCCAACGTTTCCAGCACGCGGCGGAAGTGCGGCGCGGACGCGACGTCGCCGCCCGTGAGCACCTGCTTCAAGGGCCGCAGGACGTCCAGGTCGTGCTCCACCACCTGGGTGAAGAGCCCCGTCGTCAGCCACAGCGTGGTGACGCCCGAGTCACGCACGGCGCGGCCCAGCTCCTCGAGCGACGGCGCCCGAGGCGGCATCACCACCAACCGCGCGCCATGGAGCAGCGCGCCCCAGATCTCGAACGTGGAGGCGTCGAAGGAGAGCGGCGCGAGGAGCAGCAGGGTTTCGTCAGGGCCGAAGTCCGCGTAGTCGACCCCCAGCAACGTGCGCAGCACGCCCTGGTGGGGGGTTCCCACGCCCTTGGGCTTGCCCGTGGAGCCAGAGGTGAAACACACGTACGCGAGCGTGTCTGGCAACGCCCGGGACGCAGGCACCTGGGGGGCTTCCTCGGAGAACGTCACTTCGTCCAGCAGCAGCGGTGTCAGGCCTTCCGTGGGCAGCCTGGGCAGGTGCGCCTGGGTGGTGACGAGCACCTTCGCGCGGGTGTCGGCCACCATCGAGACGAGCCGCTCGCGGGGATACGCGGGGTCCAGGGGCACGTAGGCGCCGCCCGCCTTGAGGATGGCGAGCATGGCGATGACGACCTCCAGCGAGCGCTCCAGGCAGAGCGCCACGCAGGTGTCGGTGTCGACGCCGTGCTCGCGGAGTCGCCACGCGAGCTGGTTGGCGCGCGCGTCGAGCTGCCGGTAGGTGAGCCGGTCGTCTCCGAACTCGATGGCAACCTTGTCGGGGAAGCGGGCCACCACCTGGGAGAAGGCCTCGGGCAGGGTGGTCGCGGAGAGGAAGGGTGCGGTCATGGACGAGGTGCCGGTACGAAGGAAAGAAGAGGTCACAGACGCAGGCGGAGGTTCAGGCCCACGCGGAACAGGCCCATGTCCTCGCGGGGCAGCTCCGCCACGCTCAGGTCGGGCTGAAAGCGGAACTCGCTGCCGCTCGCGCCGAAGGGGGCTTCCACGAAGCCAGCCACGGCCACGTTGTCCTTGCTGAAGCTGAGGTCGAGCCGGCCCAGGTACGAGGCGTCGCTCACGTTGCCGAGCGCCGTGAGGGACACGGTCGGCTCGTAGTTGCTGCGCGCGGTGACGGACAGTTGGGCCAGGCCGTACATGCGCCCGAAGAACAGCGGGCGGTAGTCACCGGTCGTCTGCAGCCAGGTGAGGAGGCCCCGGTCGTCGGAGCCGAGCTGGTTGTAGAAGCCCTCCAGCCGGAGCACCGTGCGGTAGGTGTCGGCGACGCGGAGCTGCGCGGCGATGCCGCCACTGGCCTGGACCTGGAAGCCCGTCCGAGGCCGCACGACGAAGCCCTCGTCGCCACGGGTCCAGAGCCGCAGGTCGGAGTCCTGCACCAGCGCCACCTCGGCGTTGAGGTCGAACACGCCGACGCCCAGCGAGTAGTCCAGGCCGTAGCGGGGGCGGCGGCGCTCCAGGAAGGCCGCGGTGGCGATGAGCTCGCTCGTCCCCAGCGCGACCTCCGCCCGGACCGCGCCGCCGTAGCGGATTTGTGGCAGGCCTCCTTCGGGCGTGTCCTCCAGGTTCGCGGTGCCCACCACCCACAGGTTCGCCGCGAGCGATTCGAAGGGGATGTTGACCTTCACCATGTCCACACCCGTGCGCAGGTCGAAGACGCCCAGCGGGTCTGGATTGGGGGCGCGCAGGAAGTCGGTGGGGTTCCAGATGCGCGAGCTGCCCCACTTCACGTGCTGCCGTCCCGCGGTGACGAACACCTGTTCGAACAATCCGAAGTACAGCCACAGCTTGTCGAGGTTCGTCTTGGGGGTGGAGAAGTTCGGGTCCAGCGGGTCGTAGATGAGCCGGCCCACGACGTAGGTGCGCAGGTTCTCCTGCGGCCGGAAGTCGAGGTAGACGTCGACGAGCGCCGGAAACACAGGCTGCGCCACCGTGGCCGAGTCGGAGGCGCGCCGGGTCAACAGCACGTCCGCGCGCTGGAAGTAGTAACCGCCCAGGGTGAGCACGTCCGGGCGCGCGGTGCGGAACGTCTCCGGCTGGGGCGTGTCCTTGGGCTCGTTGAGCGGCGGAGGACCGGTCGTCACCGTCCCCGACGCAGGGCCCGTCTGCACGGTGTCTTCGCCGGCGATGGTCGCTGGACGCAGCTCGGCGAACGGCGAGTCGTTTGTCTCCGGCTCGGAGGACGTCTCGGCAGGCTGCGGCGGGGTGGGGGCGTCATCGACGGTCGCGACCTCCACCGGGGCGGGCCCGGGGACGTTCGAGTCCACGCGGCCGTCCGGGTTCTCCGGTACGGTCGCTGGCTCGGGCTCGTTCTCGACCTCGGGAGGCGCGATGTCGGCGCTGCGTGCCTGACGTCCGCGCCCGCGAGGCAGGTACGCAAGCGATTGCACGTCGCCGTCGCTGAAGAACACCGCGAGCCCCCGCGCGACGTAATGGAAGTAGGGCTCGTTGCGTGACGAAAGCTTCACTTCGTAACAGGACGCCTTGCGGGAACCCGAATGTGAGCATCCAGGTCCGAACATCCGCTCCACGGTGTCTCGAGTGGGCACCGTGCCAGGAAACACGTCGATGCGGCGCAGGCGTCTGGATTTCGTCTCCAGGTGGAAGTGCGCGCGCCGTGTGCCCGAAAGCGCCTCCTCCCCTTCGTAGATGAGCACGAGCTCACCGGGAGCGGACTGCTCACGGGTCGGTGCTCCGAAGAGGCCGCGGACCTGCTGCTCCGTGCTGGTGCCGGGCTGTGCCTTCTTCCATGGCTCCGCGAAGGCCAGTCCTCCGGAAAGGAGACTCAGGAGGGCCAGGAGACGGATGAAAGGGGCGGGCATGGAGTGTTGCCGGACTCTAGCGTACCCCCACGGGAGCGCGTCATCGGCGCCTCCGTGTTACCTGTCGAATGCCCCAGCCACACTCCCGCTGCGCGTTGCATCGCGTTATGCATGTTTCACGGAGACATGACATGCGTCCCATGGGTTGACACGCGACCCTGGGTTCTCCGAGCATCTGCGCGCTTCTCGAACGGAGGATTCATGGCGTCGGAAGAATCGCTGTCGCGCGTTGCCGCGGATGAGTCGTCGGTTGCTTCCACCGCGCCGGATGCTGCTGCTCCCGCGGAGAAGCTCGACGAAATCGAGGAGATCGATTTCCTCCTGGAGGAAATCGAGAGCAAGATCGCCCCGCTCGCACTCGCGTGAGCATGGACCGCGACGTTCGCCCGTACCATGAGGCCTTCGCGGCCTTCTGGCACCCCGTCGCATTCTCCAGCGAGCTCGGGGAGCGTCCGCTCCCGGCGCGGCTCCTGGAGACAGACCTGGTCGTCTGGCGCTCGGAGTCTGGGGTCGCCGCGACTCAGCGTTACTGTGCCCACCGTGGCGCGGACCTGTGTGGTGGAACGCCCGTGGCGGACGGGCTCCGGTGCGCGTTTCACGGCTGGACGTACGGGCGGGATGGACGCTGTGTCCGTGTTCCCTCGCAGCCCGCCGCCCCCATTCCAGACAGAGCCCGGCTCGCGTCGTACCGATGTATCGAGCGCTACGGCCTTGTCTGGGTATGTCTCGCCCCCGAGCCCGCCGCGCCTCTTCCCGAATGGCCAGAGCTGGAGGATGGCAGCCAGGCCGTGGTGCCGCTGCCGCTGCTGGACTGGGATGTCTCCGCCGGGCGCATGCTGGAAATCGTCCTCGACGTCGCCCACCTGTCGTGGGTGCATGACGGCACCTTCGGCAATCCCGCGCAGACGGAGGTCCCGGCGTATGCCGTCGAACCGCTGCCCGGAGGCCTGCGCGCGCAGATTCGGTACCCCGCCTTGTCGCCGAGCATCGACGGCGTTCCGCCCCGGGTGGATCGCACGACGCTGACCTACGAGGTGACCTTCCCGTTCACGGCGCGGCTGCACTTCAAGCCGACGCTGTTCTACACGCACGCCGTCTACGCGGTGGCCTCGCCCGTGTCGGAAGTGAAGATGCGGTGTTTCTACTTCGCGTCGTATCACCCGAAGATTCGCAACTTCGCGGACATGTTCGTGAAGTCGGAGCTCGCCATCCTGGAGCAGGACCGTCGCGTCGCGGAGGCGCAGTCTCCCAAGGCACACCCGCTGGATTTCGCGGGTGAAGTCCACGTGAAGGCAGACCTCCTGCCCATTGAATACCGCCGCGCCGTGGCCGCCCTCCGCAGGGGGCAGCCGTTGGCCGGACCTGTCATGGAGTGAGGGACGCCGCATGCATCCAGGGGGATGGAAGGTCCGCATCGCGGCCGGAGCACTGATGTTGGCTGGCGTCGCGTGTCCTCGGTGTGAGCCGGACTCGAAGCGCGAGCCCGCCACCCCGCCGGCCGCTGCGAGGCCTGCGCCGGTGGACGCCAACGCGGCGAAGCTGGAGCGAGGGCGCTATCTGGTGGAGGCGGTGCTGGCGTGTGGCGCCTGCCACTCGGAGCGGGACACCACCCGGTACGGCGGCCCCGTCCAAGGCGCGCCGCTGGCGGGGGCCTGCCAGGGCCCCGAGTGGGGTTTCCCCGGCCGCGTCTGCGCGCCCAACATCACCTCGGATGCGGAGCACGGCATCGGCCGCTGGACGGACGAGGAGCTGCTGCGCGCCTTGCGCGAAGGGAAGGGGCGCGACGGCCGGACGCTGTTCCCGTCGATGCCCTATCTCGTGTGGCGCTCGCTCTCCGACGAGGATGCGCACGCCGTGGTGGCCCACCTGCGCCAGGTGCCCGCCGTCGCGCGCGCCACGCCGCGCACGGAGATTCCCGAGGCGGTGTACGCGGACATCCAGGAGCTGGCCCAACCCCTCGAAGGTCCGGTCCCGGCTCCAGACGCGAGCGCACAGGGGCAGTACCTGGCCACCATTGGCCAATGTGCCCTCTGCCACGGCGGAATGGGGCCGGACGCCCAGCCCTTCGAGGGGGGCGTCCCCGTGCCGACGCCGTATGGGCCGGAGACGGTGCCCGGACTGTTGCCGCACGGCGACGTGCTGCGCGGGCTCGGGGAAGACGCCTTCGTGGCGCGCTTCACGGCCTGGAAGGACGTGGCGCCAGCCCCCAGCCGGGAGGGGCAGGTCAACAAGCTCGTGATGCCCTGGGGCTTCTTCGCCCGGATGCACGAGGACGACCTGCGCGCCGTGTACCGGCACCTCCAGAGCGTGCCGGCCCCGTCCGGGACGGCGGCTCACCCGGGCGAATGACGCCGCCGGTTGTTGGCGTCTCTCCGGGTTGAGCGATAAGATTCTCAGATTCTTACCCGCCTGATGCCCTCCCCGACCCCCAGGGGGGCCCTGGGCCCGAGTCCTCATGATCCGCCCCTTCAAGACGCTGGCCCTGGCACTTTCGGTGCTGGTCCTCTCCTCGGGATGCAACCTCTTCGACATTTCCGACACGGAAGGGACGCGCGGCCGCGGCGCGACGGCGTTCGACCCGTATGCGAGCTCCGCCTCCGGAGCCATCTCGCTGTCGCTGATGGCGTTCAAGGGCTGCGCGATTCTCCCCAGCGGAGAGCCGGTGACCAAGGGCGGGCTCGACCTGCCGCAGTACCCGGACGAGTGCCTCTTCCTCAATGACGGCTTCCCGCTGCCCGCGGCGACGCGGCCTCCGACGGCGCGGCTGACGGTGAGCCCGGGCCAGCTCTACTTCCTGCGCGAGTTCTCCGTCATGGACACCGTGCAGAACGTCCACGCGGACTACAACGACCGCCGCACGCCCGCCGCCTGGGCCCGCCTGCAGTCGGACTTCAAGGACCTGGACTGGTCGGGGCTGACCACGGGCCTGGATGACTGGGTCCTGCTGGAGCCCGGCGTGTTCCAGCGCGAGACGCTCTACGAGAACGCGGCGTGGATGATCTCGAACAACGACACGTTCCTGCTGGAGGTGCTCGACACCGACGGCAACGTGCGCGCCACGGAGACGTACCTGCGCACCGACTTCCTGTCGGAGAGCAGCTCCGCGGGCCGGACCCGGGTCAGCTTCAATGTCTCGGGACTCGCGCCGCCGCTCTTCCCGGACGACCCGGTGCCCAGGGTCGCGATGACGCGCGAGTCCATCGACTACGTCACGTCGGTGAAGGTGTCCTTCGCCAACTCGACCAACCCCTTCAAGTCCTTCGCGATGCCGCAGTTGACGGGTGAGGGCGTCATCCGCGTCACCTGGAGCCTGCTGCCCGGCAAGCCCTTCCACTTCCCCATCACCTTCGTCCCTGAATCGGATCGCCCCGCGACCTGCTTCGAGGTGGGGCCGGATGGGCTGCCCACCGACGTGCCGACGGCGTGCGGCTTCGGCCTCAACCAGACGCTGAAGCTGGCGCGTCCGCAGAATGGCCGCTTCCACCAGGCGGGAGAGAACATCGACTTCGTCGTGTCCCTTCAGGATGGCGACGGGCACGCGCTGCATCCGCGCGACTCCATGCCCTCCTTCCGGGAGTTCATGGGCGAGGACTCCAACGGCCTGTCCTACTTCAACAGCTACATGCTGGTGAACTGGCGGGACGGCAGCGCCACCGAGTCCGGCTACAAGGTGGTGGGCCCGCTCCAGGACCTCACCGTGGTGAACGGCTCGTACACGACGCCGTACTTCTCCTTCCCGAACGCGTCCGAGCCCGCGTACTACATTCACCCGGCCGCGGCCTTCCGCCCGGGCGGCCATGAGCACCGGCCCACGACGCGCTACACCGTGCCGCTGCCCGCGGACGCCAAGCCGGGCACCTACGCCATCCTCCTCAAGGGGCACCGCAACTACCTGGGCGAGCGGCTCAACCGCCTGGACCCCTTCTTCTTCCAGGTCGGGCAGGAGACGCCCACCACGTACCCCGGCCGCATCGGCAACTGCCAGGTGTGCCACAACGGGGCGAACTCGCTGAGCAACGTGCACCACGGCGTCTCGGTGGACCACGTGGAGACGTGCAAGGTGTGCCACTTCGATGAAACCGTGGGTCACTCCTCGGACTTCATGCACCGCATCCACATCAACTCGCGCAAGTACGCCCAGAACAAGGGTGACTGCACGGTGTGCCACCTGACGCGAGAGAGCGCCCTGCGCCCCAGCCTCATCGCCTGCGCGGGCTGCCACCCGGGCACGCACGGCAACGAGTACAAGTACCTCGAGTTCCAGAACCTCACGTCCCCGCCGAACATCTACGGGAACTGCGCCAACGCCTGCCACCTGGCGACGCCGCCGACCGAGCATGTGCTGCCCCCCCGGTGAACCCCATGCGTGACTTCGTGAAGGCCCGTTCCCTCGCCGCTGGCTTCCTGCTCGCGTCCGCCCTGGGCGGCTGCGCCAGCGACGCGCCGCCTCCCGTGGACACGGGGTCGGATGCGCCCATCGCGGACCTGCCCGAGCGGCAGGGCACCGTGTCCGGGTTGCTCTATGACCCGGAGGCGTTCTTCATCCACATGCTCACCTTCCCGACGGAGCCGGGACAGGAGGACATGGCGCCGCCGCCCGCCCTGTTCGATGGGATTCCGTACCTCGTGTTCTCCGCCATCCCCGGCGCGCAGGTGCGCTTGAGTGCGCCCGGCCTGCCGGACGTCTCCAGTGGCCCGTCCGCGTTCACCGGCCACTGGCAGGTCAACGGCGTGGCCGTGAGTGACGGCCTGCCGTACATCGCGCAGGCCATTCCTCCCGCGGAGGGCGTGACGCTCATCCCCGGCGCGCCGTTCCCGCTGCCGCCCGCGGACTACTTCCCCACGCGGACCCTGCGGCCCATCCAGGTGAACGTCACGGAGTGCAGCTCCCAGACGGCGCTGATGGTGGGCAACACGGGCGGGCTGGACGCGGTGGCCCAGTACCTGACGATGGAGGGCACCGAGACGACGGTCGCGGACCTGCTCGACCCGGCGAAGACGGGCGGCGTGGTGCTCTTCTGGGTGCACGCGCCCAGCTTCTATTACGACTACTTCCTCATCCCGCAGGACAGCGTGGCCGCCGAGTCGAGCGCGGGCCAGGTGATTCCGCTGATGTGGGCGCCGCCGGAGGGCTTCCCCGGCCAGTCGCCCATGGGCTTCTTCGCGATGCCGGGCCCGGTGA
Source organism: Myxococcus hansupus (assembly GCF_000280925.3). Lineage (NCBI taxonomy): Bacteria > Pseudomonadati > Myxococcota > Myxococcia > Myxococcales > Myxococcaceae > Pseudomyxococcus > Pseudomyxococcus hansupus. The sequence continues at coordinate 6,687,055 of NZ_CP012109.1, read as the reverse complement.
GCTTCCTGGGGTACTTCGCGCTCGTGCTGCCGCCGGGGCACACGGAGCCCGTGACGGTGAGCTTCACGGACGTCTACGAGCCGGAAGAGGGCGAGGAGCCGGGGCCCTTCGGTCCTCGGCCGCTGCCGATTCCGCCGGCCATCGTGGAGCCGCATCCGGGCGTGTCCGTGCAGCGCGTCTTCGCGTTCCCCAACATGGCGCCGCCGCCGCCGGACCCGCTCGAGGACCCGGGGCTCCCGCCCATGGACGAGAGCTGGCGCTGCGTGCCGCCGTTCCCGGAGGAGTAGCGTCGCCTCACTGCCCGGGGCCCACGAGCAGTCCACGGAAGCGCACCGTGGGCTGCCCGAAGGACACGGGCAGCGGGCCGTGGTCCAGCTTCCGGCAGCCGCGCGTGGCGAAGAGGTTCTTCGCATCCGCGCCCACCGCGTCGATGGCGGCCAGCGCGTCCAGCCCGTTGCCTCGGAGGATGCCGGGGCCCACGCGGCGGCCCGGGCGCCCATCCCGAATCTCGCGGGCCTCCACGATGTAGAAGCTGAAGTCCCCCGACAGCAGGTCCATCTGCCTGGGCAGCAGGTGTTGCACCAGCAGGCCGTGGGGGATGTCGGCCATCAACGCATCGAGGTGTCCCGCGTGCGGCTCCACGCGCGTGTGCGCCATGCGAGGGAGGGGCGGGTGCCGGTAGCTGACGCGCCGTCCGTGTCCATTGGGCGTGCGGCCCAGCGCCACCGCGCTGCGTGCGTCCAGCAGCGGTGCGTCCACGCGGCCTTCGCTGAGGAGTTTCACGGGTTGGGCGGCGTGGCCCTCGTCGTCCCAGGTGAAGCCGAGCGCGCCGTGTCCGTCCGTGGGGTCATCGGAGACGGTGACGTGCTCACCGGCCACGGCCTGCCCCAGCCGCCGGGCGAGGTAGGAGCCTCCCCGTGCGACGACGTCGCCTTCCAGGGGATGGCCGCAGACTTCGTGGAAGAAGCAGCCCGACGCGGCGCCCGGAGGAAAGACGACGGGCAGCACGCCGCGAGGGCAGGGGAAGATGGGCGAGGTGTCACGCAGCTCGCGCACCATGCCTTCGACGAGGGCTTCCAGCTCCGGCAGCGCGGCGCGCAGCTTCGCCCCGTCGGGCCAGGCGGCGCAGCGCCACAGCTCGGCGACGCCCGCGCCAGTGTCGTGGAAGGCCTTCACTTCGAGCACGGCGTACCGTTGCGCGTTCTCCCGGACATGCTCGGCGTTGGCCACCAGGGTGCGCCGGTCCACCTCGCGCAGCAGCACGTCCAGGTGCGCGGCGCCCGCGGTCCGCGCCGTCTCCACCAGCGCGCGGACGAGCGCGAGGGTGGGCTCCACGTCACTGGGCAGCGTGCTTCCGGTGTCGAGCAGGCGTTGGGCCGGAGCGTCCAGCTCGCTGGGGAGGATGCCGCGCCGCCACGTGGGACCCGCCACGGGGGACCACTTCCAGGACATGCCTTCCGGGCTGGCCTCGCCCATGGACCATCCCCGTTCGAGGACGGGTGCGATGACACGGGGCCCCGAGCGCTGGTGGAGGACCTCGGTGACTTCGCGTCGCTCCACGAACCCGTCCACGCGTGTGTCCTCCGACCGTCAGTGACTGCGGGTGTTCGACCGTACCGTGTGAGAGGAGGCCACCCGAGGTGCCTCGCTGGGAAGCATACGTCAGCGCGTGCGGTGTCCCACGCACGGAGGGCGAGACGGGGCACCCCACGCATGAACCAAGACCGGTATCCTCGGGTGGCGGCAGCGGAGGCAGGGCGGCTCATGGGATGGCGGTGCGCAAGGCTGAAGCACACCTCGCGAGCAATCCCGGCGCACTCCGAGAGGCGGCGGCAGAGGCAGGGTGTTGTTTCATGGGACGACGGAGCAGGCTGCCTGTGCGCGGGCTGGCGTTCAGTTCGCGAGCAGGAGCAGGCTTGGCGAACGTCGGCACGCGGCAGCAAAGGCAGGATGTTTCAGATGATGGCGGCGCGCTGCGCCTGTACGGGCTGGAGTTCATCGCGTGAGCCGCCGTGACGCATGTCGGGAGGCCGCAGCGGATACATGGCGGTTCCATGGGTGACGGCGCGCTGCGCCTGCACGGGCTGGCGTTCATCGCGTGAGCCGCCGTGGCGAATGTCGGGAGGCAGCAGCGGATGCAAGGCGGTTCCATGGGTGACGGCGCGCTGCGCCTACACTGGCTGGCGTTCAGCTCGCGAGCAGGAGCAGGCTTGGCGAACGTCGACACGCGGCAGCAAAGGCAGGATGTTTCAGCGGGTGACGGCGCGCCTGTACGGGCTGGAGTTCATCGCGTGAGCCGCCGTGACGCATGTCGGGAGGCAGCAGCGGATGCAAGGCGGTTCCATGGATGACGGCGCGCGGCGCCTGTGCGCGGGGTTGGAGCTCATCGCCTGGCTTGCGTCCGCCCGCGATGCGCTGGACGCCTTCACGCCTGAAGACGCTTCATTCCACGCGGAGCTGTTCCTCGGCGCGGAGCGCAGGCTGTCGCTCGAACATGATGCCAGCACCGGAGTCTCCACCCTGAATCAGGGTGAGTCCGCGGAAGCCACGGCACGCGTTGGCGCGAGCACCGGCCAGGGCGTGTTGACGGTCCCCATGGATGACGTGGGCGGCCTCTCACGGCTGCTCGAACAGGCCACGCGGCTCGCGACGCCCGGCCGCGCCCTGGTCCTTCCCTCCCTGCCCACTGAAGACGTGGAGCCGCCCACGGGCCCAGCCGCGCTTCAACCGGAAGCGGCCCGACGCCGGATGGCACACGTCATCCAGTCCGTCATTCCCAAGGGCATCGTGGTTCAGGCCGCTGTCCTCACCCAGTCCTCGACCTGGCGGGCCGCGGTCCGCGCCAACGGCATGCGCCGCGCTCGCACGGAGTGGCGAGAGGATCTCTTCGTGCGGTGCGAGACGCCCCGCGGCGCGGTGGTGGACGCGGTGTCGCTCCCGCCGGGCACGGACGACACGGTCTTCAATCCACTGCGGCTTCGTCTCGCGGAGGCGGTCGACGCGCTGTCAGGGCCCGTGGAACCGGTGGACCCAAGTCTCCCCCTGGTCCTGAGACCGGCGGTCGCCGCGCCCCTCGTCGCGGGCCTCATCTGGCTGTTGCGAGGCGACATCGCCGCAGCCACGCCCGCGCTGGCCCGGGCCGCGGGGCGCAAGGTGTTCCCCTCACTGCTGACCGTCGTGGACGACCCGAACGCTTCCGCCGGCACCCGCCGCGTGGACGTGGACGACGAAGGGGTTCCCACGGCAGCGCTGCCCCTGGTGGAGGAGGGGCGATTGCAAAGCTTCCTCCACGCGGCGGACACGGCGGCCCGGCTCGGTGCACCGCTCAACGGACGTGGGTTTCGCTCGGCGTCAGGCGTGCCCACCCCAGAGGCCGTGAATCCCTTCCTCGTGCCGGCCGCGGCCCTCGCATTGCCCGCGCACCACACCGAACTCGTGGCGCGCGTGGAGACCTTCACGACCATGTCTCGGCCCGGTGTCATCACGTTGGTGGCGGGGGGCTGGGAGGTGCGCGACGGCCACCGCGTGCGACGGGTGGCGCCGGTGGAGCTGGAGCTCCCGGTGTTGGAGACCTTTCGGGCCTTGCGCGGCGTGGGCTCGGACCTGACCTTCTTCCCCACCGCCGAGGGCTGTGGCACCCCGACGCTCGTCTTCCCTCCGCTGCTGGCGACCCGTCCGGGAGAGCAGGCGGGCAGGTGACGTCAACGCCCCCGAGGGGCCACGGGGGGCGTGTTGGTCGACGCCAGACCGCTTCCCCTGCGAGCAGGACGCGCGTGGGCCTTGAATCCGGTGCATGCTGCGCGCGCGGCGCCGGGCGGGTGGAGTGGAGCCCGAGAGGCCCAGGGTACGGCGTCACGGGAGGACATGGATGTCGGGTCAGTCGCTGGCGGCGAAGATGTTGGAGGGCGCGCGGGAATGGGCCAAACGGCTGCCGTCCGCCCTCTCCAATGACATGGCGGTGGACGTGGGCCGCAAGCGCGTGCGCCTGTCGCATGCGCGCGTGGAGACGGTGGTTCGCCAGTTGCTGGGCCGGTTGAAGAATTTCGAACTGCGGCAATGGTCCGCGCGCCCGGAAGTCTACGACGTGCGCTTCTCGGTCCATGGCTGGAAGCTGCGCGTGGAGACGGCGCTGGAGCGCGTGGAGCTCGCGTCGGGGCGCTACCGGCTGTGGCTGAGGACGCCGGGCGTGGTGGAGCTGGAGGAATCCCGGACGGCCTCGTCATTGATGATGGGCGTGCTGCGCGCGGGGGCGGGCCGGGCGGCGATGCGCGTGCTGGCCGAACGCCTGCTCCCTCCTGGCCTCCGTTGGGACGGCCAGGTGCTCCAGGTGGAAGGCCCCCTGCCCGAGGAGGGCCTGCTACCCGCTCGGCTCTTCGACTCGGCTTCCCTGGCCATGACGGCGGACCATCAGGAGGAGGGCCTCTGGCTGGCCGCGGAAGCCTGGCCCGGGCTGATGGACCTGCTCCAGGTGGTGTTCGGAACGGAACTGCCGCGCACGCCCCCGAGCCTCTAGACGACCCGCCAGGAGGCCCCCTTGGGGCCTGCTCCCCGCCCCTCCGGCGAGGAAAGCGACGCGGCTCCGTCCAGGATATTGCCCTTCAGGACCCTCCCCGAAGCCGCTGGACGCACCCACATTGGGTGGGAATCCGGCGGTGTCCCGAGGCGCAGTCGAGGCGCCAAGGGGCCGGAATTCTTCGATTAGACATCGCGTTTCCTTCACGCGGCGAACAGCCGGTGGAGATTGGGGACTTTCCACATTCGACATGGGCCCCTCGACAGGCTAGAGGCTACCTGTCCCGTGTTTGGGGCAGTCAGCGGCCTCGCGCCGCACGCAGAAAGAAGAAGAGAATATGGCAACTGGCTCCGTGAAGTGGTTCAACGACGCGAAGGGCTTCGGTTTCATCGCCCAGGACGACGGGGGACCTGACGTGTTCTGCCACCACACCGCAATCCAGACCGATGGATTCCGCACGCTGGCAGAGGGCCAGAAGGTGGAGTTCGAGACTCGGAAGGGCCCCAAGGGCCTCCAGGCCGAGAACGTCCGCGTCGTTGGCTGAGAGCTCAGCTCCAGCACGCACCAGCCCGGCCTCCTCGCGTGCGAGGCCGGGCTTTTGTTTTCCTCTCCTCTTAAGGAGGCGCAATGCAAGGAAGATCCACGAAGCGTCAGAAGGAGCAGGCGCGCAAGCAGCACCAGCAGGAGAAGGACGCCAAGCGGGAGGAGCGCAAGAAGGTGAAGTCTGAGCGCGGACCGCGCCAGCCCGGAGATGTCGATCCCGACATCGCGGACATCGTCCCTGGTCCGCAGCCGCCGCTGGAGTACTGAACTCCCGCGAAGTGCAGCCCAGGGCTCGCCACGCACAGTGGGGCGCCCGGGGCACCCCTTCCGGGAAGGCACCGACGCCCCCCGGGAGGACGCAGTATCTGTCTCCCCCGAGCGCTCCAGGTGAAACCCACCCTGGATTCAGACGCCGGGAGGCACGCGCGAGCGCCCCCCCTTCATCCTCAAGGTTCCAGGGTGCGGACGACTTCCGCGCGGGTGATGTGGTCCAGCCGGAAGTGGCGCCGTTCCCCGGTCGTGACGTCCTCGCCGTCCACGCGCGTCTCGTGCCGGTTCATGATGACCGACATGACGCGCACGTCCCGCACCGTCTCGATGTAGTTGCTGTCGACGTAGGTGATGCGCAGCGGCTGCTGCTCGAACCACGCGCGCTCCAGCGCCTCCCGGACGGACTTCTTGCTCGGCAGCGCCGGCACGCCAATGAACGTCAGCTCCCGAAGCCGCGTGAGCAGCTCCCGCTGGGCGGACGTGGACAGCGCGGCGCGCACCTTGTCCAACGCGGACTCCAACGTGCCCGTGAAGGGCAGCAGCCGCATGTCGATGGCGAAGCGCCCCAGCGCGACGATGAGCGCCGCCTCGCGTGCGGTGAAGTTCACCGGCGGCAGCGTGTAGCTCCGGTCCAACGCATAGCCGCCTCCGCGTCCGCGCTCCGCCGAGACGGGCAGTGACGTGGCCCGCAGGGAATCCAGGTCGCGGTAGATGGTCCGCACGGTGACGGCGAACCGCTCGGCGAGCACCTCCGCGGTGACGCCGGTGCGGCGGCCCCGGAGGTATTCCGCGAGGGCGAAGAGACGCTCGGTGCGCTGCATGGTGAGGAAACCTGACATACCACTGTCACCCCCCACCCCCAAAATGACCTGATGCCTCCCGAGCAACGCGCCTTGCATCCCATGCCGCGAGCGGCTTGCATCGCGCGCGTTCGCGGTACGCACGCCCGGAGGGTCTCCATGGAGGACGAGTGGCTCTGGGGCTGGGACGCCACGCCGGGCATCGTCTCCGTGTGGGCGGAGCCCGACGGCCGCGCCTACGTGTGGCGTCGCATCCCGAAGACGGGTGAGCTCGTGCGCGAGGACGTGCGGTTCCGCCCGTGGCTGTTGCTCGCGTCGCTGGAGGACCTGGCGCACCTGGGCTCGCGGCTGCGGCCGGAGTCGGAAGGGGCCTCGCGCTACCAGGTGACGTGGCAGGAACTCGAAGGGCCTGGGGCGCTGCGCTACCTGGTCCGCGGGGATGACGGCAGGGCGCTGGCCAGCGCGGTGCTGGAGGGCGCCTCGCGCCGGCTGGGCCGTCCCGTGGGGCACATGAAGGAGCTGGGTGCGAACGCGTCGCTCATGCTTCCTCCCGAGGAGCAGTACCTCGTGACGTCGGGCCGCACGTACTTCCGCGACCTCGCCTTCGACGAGCTGCGCCGCATGCAGTTCGACCTGGAGACCACCGGTCTGGACCCGGCGCACCACCGCGTCTTCCTGGTGGCGCTGCGCAGCCCGGACGGGGAGACGGAGACGCTCGAGGCGCAGGGGGATGATGACTCGGCGGAGGCGGACCTGCTGTACCACCTGGTGGAGCGGGTGCGGGCGTGGGACCCCGACGTCATCGAGAACCACAACCTGCACGGCTTCGACCTGCCGTTCCTCGCCCGGCGCGCCAAACACCTGGGCGTGTCGCTGGCCCTGGGCCGCGGAGGCGCACCCGGCCTGCGCCACCGGCCCTCCGCGCGAGGCGCCGCGTTGGGACGGCCCGTGCCCGGCGCGCCTCCGGATGCGATGCGCCGCGCCCGCTACACGGTGCCAGGCCGCGAGCTCATCGACACGCTGGACGCGGTGCTGCGGCACGACTTCTCCACGCGCGACTTGCCGGGCCATGGCCTCAAGGCCGTCGCCAGACACCTGGGACTGGCGGGGCCGGAGCGTGAGCACATCCCCGGGGCCCGCGTGTACGAGGTGTTCCGCACGGACCCCGCGCGGGTGCGGCGCTACGCCAAGGACGACGTGACGGAGGCGGCGGGGCTCGCGAGGCTCCTCGGCGGGGCGGCCTTCGCGCTCGCGCGGATGGCGCCGCGCCGCTACGAACGGCTCGCGGACGCGGGGGCCGCCACCGGCGTGTTGGACCCGCTGCTCGTCCGGGCGTACCTGCGCCAGGGTGCCGCGTTGCCCGCGCACGAAGAAGGGGACGGCACCTCGCACAGCGGCGCGGCGCTGCACCTGTTCGCCTCCGGCGTGGCGCGGCGCATCGTGAAGGCGGACGTCGCCAGCCTGTATCCCTCGCTGATGCGTCAGTATCGCATCGGCCCGAAGCGGGACCGGCTGGGCGTGCTGCTCGCGCTGGTGGACCGGCTGGTGGACCAGCGGCTGGCGGCGAAGGGGCGGGCGCGCGCGGCGGCCGCGGGCTCACCCGAGCGCTTCACGAACGAGGCCCTGTCCGCGGCGATGAAACTCGTCGTGAACTCCGCCTATGGCTATCTGGGCGCGGTGGGGCTCACGCGCTTCTCGGACGTGCACGCGGCCAACGAGGTGACGCGTCAGGGCCGCGCGGTGCTGGGCCTGCTGTGCCGGGAGCTCGCGCGCCGGGGCGTCACGCTGCTGGAGGCGGACACGGACGGTGTGTACTTCTCCGTGCCGGAAGGCTGGGAAGAGGTGGACGAGCGCCGCGTCGTCTCGGAGGTCGCCGCGCTCCTGCCGCCCCGGGTGCGGCTGGAGTTCGACGGGCGCTACGCCGCGATGCTGTCGCACGAACCGAAGAATTACGCCCTCCAGCCCTATGCCGGTCCGCTGGTGCTGCGCGGCGTGGCCTTCCGCTCCAGCCGCGCGGAGCCCTTTGGCGAGGCCTTCCTGCGGCGCGCGTTGAGCTGCCTGCTCGCGGGCGACGTCCAGGGCATCCGCGACGTGTACGTCTCCACGGTGATGGCGCTGCGCCGCCGGCAGGTGCCCACGCCGGAGGTCTGCGCCCAGGTCCGCCTGACGAAGACGCGCGCGCAGTACCTCGCCATCCGCTCGCGCCGCCGCGAGCTGCCCTACGAGGCGATGCTGGCGAACGGGCAGCAGGACTGGCCCATGGGGGAGCAGGTCCGCGTCTACCGCGCGACGGGAAGCCGGGCGGGGCTGCTGCCCATGCCGGAGGCGGACGACGCGGCCGCGTCCTGGCCGCGCGACTACGACGTCGAATACTACGTGCGCCTGCTGCGGGAGACGTTCGCCGCCAGACTGGTACGCGCGCTGGCGCCGGGAGACTTCAGGACCGTGTTCGACGACCCGGGCCAGCCCTCGCTCTTCACGCCCTCGCTGGCGGACGCGAAGCCCATCCTCACGGTGCTCACGGCGCCCGAGGAGCCGGAGCCTTCAGCGTAGAGGACCCGCTGCTCCGGCGCGTCCGTGGCGCACCGGAGCGGCGGGGCACGGCTCACGGCGTGCCGGTGGAGGGCTCCACGGCCGCATGGGCCGGCGGCGGCATGGACTGCGGCGCCAGGGCGGAGCGCTGCAGCCAGCCCGCGAGCCCCAGCAGCACGAGCCCGGAGGTGCGCAGCGTGCGCAGCAGCTCCTGGTTCTGCGCCGCGTCGCCGGGCAGCAGCGATGCCATCCACACGCGGGCGTCGTAGAAGAGCCACATGGCACCGGAGATGCCCATGGCCCACCACACCCAGGCCAGCTTGCCGCCGCGCAGCATGTACGCCACGCTCAGGATGGGGGCCACCAGCAGGATGGTCGTCATGTCGGCCAGCGTCGAGGCGAGGCTGATGACGGCGGACATGGTGGCGATGCTGGAGCCGCCCAGGTGCCGGACCTCGGTGGCGAGCACGGGCAGGCCCACGGCCAGCGCGGCCACGGCCGTGACGGCCCACAGCGCGTTGCTTCGCGCGGTGGAGGGCGGCTGGAGGCCGGACTGACGGTACGTCATCGCCAGCAGGATGAGCGCGTACGTCGTGGCCACGTTCGCCAGCACCACGACGACCATGCGGTAGGGCAGCAGCGGTGACTGCGTGAAGGGCACGTCCGGGACGGCGTGCAGCCAGTAGCTGCGCAGCGCGGTGCTGACCAGCGACAGGAACGCGCCCGCGGCGAGCCCGCCCCACACCTTGCGCAGATAGTCACCGGACTCGAACGAGCGCGCCGCGGCGAAGGTGCCGAACACGGCCAGCAGGCCGCTGCTCCATCCGGCGACGTCATGCACGAGCTGGAGCCGGGGGGGCTCGCCCAACGCGGCGGCGGCCGCGAACGCGTGCGCGAGCTGGAGCACCAGCACGGCCGCGAACCAGGGGACGATGCTGCCCGCGGTCCGATTCGACGAGGAAGCGGTCATCGCAACTTCTCCAGGGAGGCGGAAATCTCCGCGAGGATGACCTTCGCGTGGAGGGCCCCGATGAAAGTGTTCAGCATGGGCTTGAGGCCTTCGAGCAACTGCGGAAGGTCTTCCCGCTTGAGCTGTTCAGGGGGCCGCTTCAGGGTCCGCAGCGCGGCGGTCTGGATGGCCATCTTCGCGGTGAAGCCGCCGAGGAGCGGTTCCAGGTGTCGCACGAGGGTGTCGTGCCAACCGGCGGGGGAGGTCTGGGAGGACGAAGGAAGAATCGCGCCACCTCCTGGTGGATACCTGCAGCGTAGGCAGAAACCGCCCGGTAGACGAGGGCCCCCTTGTAGATTGGCCCCAAGCTGTCTGGGTTTACCCGGAGAGCCTGGAGTTGAACGACTCACGGCGCAAAGCCATTTCGCGGCGACCAAGCAGGTTGCCGGCCCTCCGAAACTTTGGCAATCGGGGAGGGCAAGGCGCCGTAGTGGCTCCGTCATTCGACGAGTCGTCACGTCATCCAGGGGAGGTCCGATGAGAAAAGTATTCGGAGCGGTAGCACTGGCCGCGTTCACCGGCTGCGCGACCACGCAGGAAGCCCAGAAGCCGGAGACGCCGCCCGCCGTGGAGACGGCGAAGGTGGAGGCTCCCGCGGAGCCGCAGTCGAAGCTCCAGGTGCCCGTGGACTACTACAAGCTCGACAACGGGCTGAAGGTGGTCCTCTCCCGCGACAGCTCGGCGCCCAAGGCCGTGGTCGCCGTCTATTACAACATCGGCTTCCGCATCGAGCCGAAGGACCGCACCGGGTTCGCGCACCTGTTCGAGCACATGATGTTCCAGGGCTCGACGAACCTCGGGAAGATGGAGTTCATCCGCCTCATCCAGAAGAACGGCGGCGTGCTCAACGGCTCCACGCGCTTCGACTTCACCAACTACTTCGAGGTCGTCCCCTCCAACGCGCTGGAGCCCATCCTCTGGGCGGAAGCCGACCGCATGCGCGGCCTGGATGTGACGGAGGAGAACCTGAAGAACCAGCAGGGCGTGGTGACCAACGAGGTGAAGGTCAACGTCCTCAACCAGCCCTATGGCGGCTTCCCGTGGCTGGACATGCCGCAGGTGGCCAACAGCAACTGGTACAACGCCCACAACTTCTACGGCGACCTGAAGGACCTGGAGGCCGCGTCGCTGGAGGACGTGCGCAACTTCTTCAAGACGTACTACGCCCCCAGCAACGCCGCGCTGGTCGTCGTCGGTGACTTCGAGCCGGAGCAGGCGAAGGGCTGGATCCAGAAGTACTTCGGCCCGCTGCCCACGGTGGCGCAGCCGTCGAAGCCGGACATCTCCGAGCCCCGCCAGACGAAGGAGAAGCGGCACGACAAGCAGGACAAGCTGGCCCAGCGCCCGGCGCTCGCCGTGGGCTACCACATGCCCGACGTGGGCACGCCCGAGTACTTCGCCATGGCGCTGGTCGACGAGGTGCTGCTGCGCGGCAACGACAGCGCCCTCTACCAGCAGCTCGTGCAGAAGAAGGGCCTGACGGGCGACATCGCGGGCGGGGTGAACCAACTGGGCAACCACTGGAACTACAACGGCCCCATGCAGTGGACGGCCTACCTGTTCCACGACACGGACACCACGACGGATGCCATCCTGAAGGAGTTCGATGGCGTGGTGGCGCAGCTTCAGAGCCAGCCCATCGACGCGGCGACCCTGGAGCGCGCGCGGGTGAAGGCGCGCTCGCGCCTGTACGGGCAGTTGGAGGGCTTCCTCGGCTTCGGCCGCGCGGACCTGCTGGCCTCCTTCGCGCTCTTCTTCGACGACCCGGCGCGCATCAACCGGCTGGAGTCCGAGCTGATGAAGGTGACGCCGGAGCTCATCCAGAAGACGGCCCGGGAGTACCTCCGCAAAGAGAACCGCACGGTGTTGACGGTGACGCCCGCCGCGGCGACCGCCTCCAAGACGCAGGCCCCCTGAGGACATGCACCCAATGACCACGCACACGATTCGCACCCGCCTTGTCGCGCCCGCGCTGATGGTGCTCGGGATGCTGTCCGCCCCCGCCTTCGCGTCTGCTCCTGCTCCGGCGCCCGCCCGGCAGCCGCCGCCGGCCGCCGCGGCGCCCAAGCCCTTCAAGGTCCCCGTCCGCACGGAGTTCAAGCTCGACAACGGGCTGGAAGTCTCGCTGCTGCCCTATGGCGACATGCCGAAGGTCGCCCTCCAGCTCGTCGTCGACACGGGCAACATCCATGAGAAGGCCACGGAGACGTGGCTGGGGGACCTGACCGGCAAGCTGCTGTCGGAAGGCACCACCACCCGCTCCGCCGAGCAGATTGCCCAGTCCGCCGCCAGCCTGGGTGGCTCGCTCAACATCGGCACGACGATGGACCAGACCTTCGTCGGTCTGGAGGTCCTCTCCGAGTCGGCGCCGGACGCGGTGGCCCTCATCGCGGACGTCATCCAGAACCCCGCCTTCCCGTCCGCGGAGGTCGACCGCGTCAAGGGCGACCTGGTGCGGGAGATGGCCATCTACAAGAGCCAGCCGGGCATCCTCGCCGACGAGCGGCTGCTCCAGTCGCTCTACGGTGACCACCCGTATGGCCGCTACTTCCCGCCGGAGGCGCAGCTCAAGGGCTACACGGCGGAGGCCGTGCGCGCGCACTACGACGCGAACGTGGGCGCGGCCCGGGCGCGGCTCTACGTCGTCGGCCGGTTCGAGCCGGCGCAGGTGGAGAAGGCCATCCGGGACGCGTTCACCGGCTGGAAGGCCGGCCCGGCGCGGCTGCAGAACCTGCCCAAGCAGAAGGTGGCGAAGGCGCTGCAGTTCATCGACCGCCCCGGTTCGGTGCAGTCCACGGTGCGCGTCGCGGTGAAGGCCCTGCCGCCCTCCAGCCAGGACTACGTCAAGCAGACGGTGCTCAACACGCTGCTCGGCGGCTACTTCAGCTCGCGCATCACCGCCAACATCCGCGAGGCGAAGGGCTACACGTATTCGCCGTACAGCGAGGTGTCCACGCACCTGGAAGACGCCTACTGGGTGCAGAACGCGGACGTGACGACGGCCGTCACGGGTGAGTCGCTGAAGGAAATCCTCAGCGAGGTGGCCACGCTGCGCAAGACGCCGCCTCCCGCCGAGGAGCTGAGCGCCGTCCAGAGCTACCTGGCGGGCTCCTTCCTGCTCCAGAACTCGTCGCGCAGCGGCATCATCAACCAGCTCCGCTTCGTGGACCTGCACGGCCTGCCGGACTCCTACCTGCAGAACTACGTGCAGTCGGTGATGGCCGTCACGCCGGCCGACGTGCAGAAGCTGGCCGCGAAGATGCTGACCCGTGAGGCGATGACCTTCATCGTCGTGGGCGACCAGAAGGCGGTCTCGCCGCAGTTGAAGGTCGTGTCCCCCGCGCTGAAGTGATGCGGGGAGGAGGCGGAGGCCATCCTGGGCCTCCGCCTTCCTTCGTGGGTTGCAGCTCCTGCATGTGCATGGGCACAAGCCGCTGTCTGGAGGATTGAGCGCCCAGGTGCGCCATGCCTTGATGCACGGCCATGTCCCTGCTTCAGAAACTGCTCGATGAAGGCTCGCTCCACCCGCACTGCGGCACCGCCGCGCAGCGGGCCGCGCTCAAGGCGAAACTGACGACCTCGGGGGCCCCGGAGGTGATTCCCGGAGACCTGAAGCTCTCCGAGGGAGACGACCGCGTCCTCGATGCGTCCCGCGTGGTGGTGAAGGGCAACCTCGTCCTGGAGGACCAGTCCCGCCTGCTCGTCGCGGGGGACCTGGAGGTGGAGGGCAACATCATCCACGAGGGGTTCGACTACGCGCTGCTCTTCACGGGGGGCGCGCTCTCCGCGCGGAACCTGCTCTTCCATGGCGAGCTGGTGTCGCTGGGCCCCATCACCGTGCAGGACGTGGCGTGGACCTACTACAACGACTACTCAACCTACGCGGATTCTCTGAAGGCGAGAATCGTCGTAGCGGATGACCGCTTCGACGCGTTGGATGCCGTGCAGGCGGCGCATCACTTCCAGGGACACCCCAGCGCCACGGTGGCGGCGCTGTCGAAGCTGCTGGTCCCGGACGTGCTGACGGATGGCGGCGGGTCCTACCGAGAAGTCGCGAAGCGCCTTCTTCGCGGGCAAGGACTGCTTCGCTGAAGGGCTTTGGCGTGGCGCATGGTTTCGTTAGCGTGCGCGCACCAGGGCTCCTCCTGGTCCGTGGTTGGAGCAAGCATGTCGAAGACGTCGAACGAGAGCGCGGTGGCGGCAGCCATCGAGCGGCTCAAGGCCTTGGCGGAGGAAGTCGAGGACCTGTCGGTGGAGTTCTCCGCGCCCGTGACGGCCGCCGAGGTGGCGAAGCTCGAGACGAAGTTCAAGCTGAAGCTGCCTCCCAGCTACGTGCACTTCATCAGCACCCATGGCGTCTTCAAGGTGCTGCACGGCGGGCGGGAGCTCATCGGCATGGAGGAGCCGGGCTTCCTGCGCGCGGCGGCGCCGGACCCGTCGGACGCGGTGGACGGGGAAGAGTCCGAGGTGGAAGAGGCCATCAATGAGGCGCTGTTCTTCCAGCGCGCGGACGACGACGCGGTGGACAACTTCTGGTGCTTCAACCCGCGTGACGTCACCCCGGAAGGCGAGATGGGCGTCGTGGGCTACTACCACGACGAGGTCTTCGGGCTTCCCAAGCTCCTGGGCACGGAGAACGCCAATCGCTTCCAGGCGTTCTCGGAGCACATCGTCGAGGTCATCGACGATCTCATCGAGAACTTCGCGGAGCAGTAGCGGCCTGTCGTCGCCGCTCCTGGCGCTGGAGCCCTCCGCTCGCTCCAGCGCCAGACGCACGGGGGTGAATCAGAGGCAGGTGACCAGGCCGTCGTAGATGGTGGTCTGGGTGCGAGGCAGCGTCGCGTAGAGCGGCGCGTTGCCGGCGAGCGCCGTCAGGAACTTCCGCATCGGGGTGTTCGGAGCCAGCGGCGCCTGGCAGCTCCAGGTCCGCGCATCCACCGTCACCGCGCCCGTCGTCGGGTCGACTTCCTCATTGCTGGCTGCGAAGACCCAGACGCACTGGCCAATCCGGCCCGTCTGGGCATTCACCGAACAGCGGAAGCGCAGCGACTCGATGTTGCTGTACTCGCCCTCGCAGAACGTGTCGCCACAGATTTCGTCGAAGTTCTGCTTGAGGTTGCGCGTGAGCTGGTACCACGCCTCGATGTCCGCTTCCGACGTCAGGTAGGCGGAGACGTCCACGAACTGATTGTCGACCTTGCTCTCGGACGCCAGGGCGGACATGGGGGCAAGGACAGACAGACTCAGGGCAGCAACGGAAGCCAGGGAGGAGAGGGTCATGGTTCCTATTTAGTCCCTCCTCCGTGTTTGCGAAGCCACCCCGAATGGGCTGACACGGAGATTTGACTGCAATCCGATAGGAATTCTCCATCCCTGGCGCCCCGGCCGAAGACCAGACCCTGGGGGCCTGGCCCTCGGCCGGGGGTTTGGCCGCCTCAGTCCTTCTTCAACTGGATCAACTCCCAGCCGCCGTCCGGATGGAGATTCATCGGGTTCGCGGTGCCCACGTAGAGCGCTTTGTTGTCGCCCACGAGGGTACGGACCCCGTAATTCGTGTCATTGCCCAGGCCCCTCAAGGACTCCGCCACCGCGCTCTTGTTGCGGTGCTCGAAGCGGAAGAGGTCCGCGCCTTGCTTCGGCAGCGCGATGTTGAGCAGCCGGAGGTAGTCGTGGTGGGCGCGCCGCGCGTCCTCGACGGAGGTGATGTCGGCCGCCACGGAGGGAGGCGTCATGGGAGGCAGTGGCATGCCTTCAATGGCCTCTTGCAGCCCCACGCGCGCAAGCTGGCTCCAGTCGAAGGTGCCCAGGTACAAGTCGTTGTCGAAGACCTCCAGCGACCAGGTATAGGCGTTGAAGAAGTTCCCCAGGCCCGAGGAGCCCCACCGGGGGTCGGGCTTCTCCAGCCGGTTGCGGTGCGCGGCGTCGAACCCGATGGTGTAGCCCTTCGCGCGGGGCGAGTAGATGGGCAGGTACTTCTCGCCATAAATCACGCGCACCGACTCGTTCCGGTTGCCCAGCTCATCGCTCTGGAAGACGGACGTGGAGCGGTGGGTGCCCAGCGCGGTGTTCAGCAGCTCGAGCCAGCCAAGGCTGCCATTGCCGTCCGCGTCGAGGTTGAGCACCCCCTCGGCGTGCGCGCCCACGGCCACCGACGTGGCGAGGAAGGGAACGTGCATCGTTCCCCAGTAGAGCCGGCCATCGAACGAGGCCACCGCGCCGCCTCCCGTGACGGCCGCGGCCAGCAGGTCCGGCTCGTAGTCGCGGATGTCCCAGACCTTGTCCCAGTCGTCGGCGTCCCTGTGATTCAGGCCGTTCTGCTCCAGCCGGGGGCTGCGCCACACGCCGGTGAACCGGGCCGTCTGCGGTGACAGCGGGGCGCCGGTGTTGAAGGTGGGCCACGTCGTCACGTAGATGCGGCCGGCGTGCTCCACCAGGTTGGCCACCTCCGCGTCCGTCTTGCCCACGACGTCGAAGTTGAAGAGGACCTCGTGGTTGGTGGACTTCCGGCCGCGCCACCGCAGGACGGCACCGCCCGGCGAATTGCCCTGCACCACGCTGTACGCCACGCCCGTGTAGAGCGCCCCGCGGACGTTCACCCATTCACGGATGTTGTTGAACTGGGGGAGGTTCTTCGCGCCGAGGAAGCCTCCGTCCCTGGCGTCGAACGCGAACAGGTTGATGCCCCGGATGAGGCTGGGACCGGCCAGGAAGACGACGCCGTCCTGCGCGCCCGCGGAGCGCAGGCCCACGGTGGTGCGCCGCAGCATGTCCGCCCAGATGGGCAGCTCGCCGTTGAGCGACGCGAGCTCCCGCGTGTCGAGCTTGTACCGTTGCAGGTCCGGCGGGCGGTAATCACCGGTGCCGGACTGGCTGGCGCCGAACTCGCAGACCCAGAAGGGGTTCTCCTGGGGCGTGGCGAAGCCGAGGAAGCCCTGCTGCACCAGGCACAGCGTGTTGGCCACCGTGCCGAAGTACAGGGACCTGTCCGCCTTGGCCAACCCCCAGACGTACGCCTGGTTGCGCTTGGGCTTCGTGCCAAGCAGGCACGGCGGCTGATTGATGGGGCCGCCAATGGCCGAGAAGCACTCGTCCACCTCCGCCTTCGCGAGCAGCGTTCGCTTCAGCTCTGGACGGGTCCAGATGCCCTGGTCTCCGTTGATGATGAAGCGCTCGTACGTCCAGAACTTCACCAGGCTCAGGGGAGAGATGCCGCCCACGCCGGCGGTGGGGTAGAGGTCCAGCTCCCATGCGACATCCTGCTCCGTGGGAACCTTGGGCAGGTCCGCATCCATGGCCGACGCGCTCGCGCTCTCGCTCGCCTGTGCCGTGTCGGTCTCCTCGGTTGGCAACTGCGCGCCACACCCCGAGAGCACCCACAGCCCCACCACGCCTGCCATTGCCTTCCAATCGTGACGCATCACCATCGACCCCCGTCTTCCGCGACGACCCACCGTGGACCCCGGGATGCCTGCCGTGGGCAGCCCGTCATCCAGCGTGAGCCACCTTGAGCAATCCGGGTGCCGAGGTGTGGGATGTCAAGGGAGGGAAAAGTGCCTCCACCACGGGGGCAGGCGAGTGCGCCCCGCCGGCCCTGGAAGGCAGGTGCCATGGTGATTGGCCAATGGCACCTCGAGAAGGCACTCCCCGCGGCTTCTCAGTGACGGACCGCGGGACCTCATGCAAGGTCACCCGGGACGCCTTTAGGGGAGAAAGGCGCCCTTCACCGCGTCGAGCAACGGATTGGCCCCCGTGGCTGGATCCGTGCACCCCTGGTTGAGGGTCCAGATGATGGTGCCACCGAATCCGTTGTCATGGGTGAAGGCGCCCTTGGCGGCGATGGCCTGAGGCGAGTCATACGAAATCCACCGCACGGTGCCGTCCTCCACGGGAACGTCGAAGGTGACATAGCTGGCCTGCGCCGCGTCGTCCCAGCGATAGGTGCCCGTCGCCGACAGCTCGAGAATCTTCTTGTAGGTAAAGGAGTTGTCGCTGCCCACGTAGTCGGACCAGTCCGTGTACGGCTGATAGGGACCGGTGATGTTTCGCCAGGCCATGCCATAGAAGGGAATGCCCATTCCCAGCTTCGCCTTGGGAATGCCCGCGTTCACCCAGGCATTGAGGCTGAAGGACACGGACGTGGGGTGGAGGCCCGACTCACCCTTCAGCGCGGACGTGTACCAGGACAGCCATCCACCCCAGGGCCCCGTCATCTCGTAGCTCATCACGTTCATCTGGTCCAAGGAGGGCGCCAGGTTGACGAACCACGGGTCCGCGTCCCCGGGGAAATTGCTGTTCACCCAGCCAATGGGCATGGTGAGCAGCATCTGCGGGCGGGCCGCGCGCAGCTCCTGAATCAGGGCCAGCAGGAACGGCTTGTCCGCGGGCTCCACCGGCTCCCAGTCGATGTCCAGGCCGTCATAGCCAAAGCTGTCCATGGCGTTGAGGAGGTTCTGGACGAAGCGCGCCCGGTTCGCGTTGGACGCGGCGCCCACCCAGCCATCGTGTTCACCCGCGCCGCCCACCATGATGATGGCCTTGCGGCCCGCTTCATGGGCCCGCCTCGACAGCGTGCGGGCAATGGCGGGGCCGTTCGAGTTGTCGAACTGCGTGTTCACCGTGCCGTCGGGGTTGGGCGTGACGCGGCCGACGAGGATGTGCGTCAGCGCGGAGAAGTCCACCTTCTCTGGCGGGTACATCTCCGCGTTCCAGCCGGTGTAGTAGCCGGACACCCACTTGCTGCCCAGGGGCGGCGGCGCGCGGGTCACGTTGACGGTGGCCACCGCGGACTTCGACGGGGCCGCCTGGCTCGTCGCCGTCACGTGATAGGTGCCCGCGGTCGCGGGCGCGGTGTACACGCCGGCCGCGCTGATGACGCCTCCCACGGAGCCTTCCTGGACGGACCACGTCACGGCGGTGTTCGTGCTGCCTGTCACGGTGGCGGTGAAGGTCTGTGTTCCTCCGGCGGGCACGGTGACGGAGGTCGGCTGGATGGCCACCTCCACTGGCGGCGGCGGCGCGGTCAGCCCGCGCACGCCCAGCTCATCGAAGTAGAGCGTGGACAGGTTCACCCCGCGCCCTTCCTGGAGGACGAGGCCCGTCAGCGCCGCCCCCTGGGGCGCCAGCAAGGACACGGGCACGTCACACGTCACCCACGCGTTGGCGCGGATGCGTCCTCCCGTGCAATACGGCCCCAATTCGGTGCCGGGGGTGAAGTTGCCGTTCACCACCGCCCTCGCGAGCAACACCGCGTTGGTTCCCGCGCTCCCGCCATGCACGCGCACCGTGAGCATCGCGCCGGGATTCGCGCTCAGCGGGGGCGTATTGAAATACAGCCCCTCCCAGGCGCGCATCGTCGTGGAGATGGAATAGCGACCCGCGGCCACCGGGGAGGTGTTCGTGAGCGAGCGCTGGGCCCATGAGTAATCCTGCCAGGGGGCTTCCATGACATCGCGGTAGATCCAACTCGTCATGACCGGAACGAGCTCGGGCGGTGCCTCGGTCTGCTCCGCCCGTGCTGCGTTTCCACCCGTGGCCATGACCATGGCCATCCATGAAACCAATCCTACGACCAACCGGTTCATTCGCTTCTCCTGTTGAGGCCCGCCGTCATTCATCAGGAAGACAAACAGGGTCGTGTCAAAGCGCCCCGCCGCCTGATTGAGATTGACGGGCCAAGAGCAACCTGGGGGAGGAGCCCTGCATGGCAAAGCCCTCCTGGAGGTCACTTCAATCACTTTCAATTCAACAGTCTGGATGCAATGAATCCCCAAGGCGCGGTGCGTCGAAGCAATGTCTCAATGTGGTCTCTCGGGATGCAGACAGCGATGGAATCCTGGCAGTCCCCCCGCCCTTCAACGCGTGGGTCTTGCCTCGTGAGGAGGTCGTGACATTGTTCGGATGGGATTGAGTGATGCCGTGTTGTGATTGTATGTCTATTGCGTGTCCACGCTGATGGGAAAAAGAAGCCCGGGACCACCACAGGGGTGGTCCCGGGCCAATGTCTGGCGCGGCCGGGTGGGGCTCAGCGCGGCGGCGCGGTGTGCGGGCCGTCCGCCAGTCCGGCGGTCACCACCTGGGACTGGGCGCCCGCCAGGTCCTCGTTCCAGGCGAACACGGAGACGCTGCCGGTCCTCGCCGCGCGGAAGGAGAACGTGCCTTGGGCCTGGGCGTTCGCGATGTCGAGTTCCGTCACGGTGGGGCCCTCGCAGTTGGCGTTGGCGAAGAACTGGATGCCGGCCGCGGCGGGGCCCAGCGCGGTGAGCGTGAGGCCCGTTTCGGCGGGCCGGGACAGGTTGCCGTCCGCGTCCTGGGCCTGGAGGATGAGGGGGCCGGAGCAGGCTCCCACGGCGACCCGTCGTGAGGGGGTGAAGAAGACCAGCGTCGAGGCGGCTCCCGCGACCACGTCCACGGAGAAGGTGGCGCCGGGGAGCGTCTCCGGGTCATACCCGGCCCCGGTGATGGTATTGGAGTGGATGATGTTGCCGGTGCCCAGGTCGGAGATGGCGGCCTGGTACACAAAACCGTTGGTGACCACGTCGTAATGAATCAGGTTGTCCACGACGGTGATTCGCGTGGCCGCTTGCGGTGGGCTCCCGCCCGCGGTGCCCTGCGCCAGATAGACGCCGATATCATTGTTGAACAGGGTGTTGTCGCGGATGGTGATACCCGATGAAAGCGGCCCCCCATGCAACGCACCGCCATGGACCAGGATGCCCGCCGCCACGCCGGAGCCCGTGTATGTGTTTCCGAAGATGGCGTTGCCCTCCAAGGTCCCCGTGGCGCCCAGGCCCAGTTGGATGCCCGCCTGCACGATGCTGCCAAGGGGGCCCGCGCCGATGATGCGGTTGTCGGTGACGTTCGCCACGACGGCGCCCGTGACGACGATGCCCGCCTTCTGGTAGCCCGAAAGGACGCTGTCCTGGATGTCGACGGTGTACGGCTCCGTCGCGGAGTCCGTGCCGCGCGCCACGATGCCCATGCCTTCCTGGCAGGCGCGGTCGCCCGTGCCGTGGCGGATGTTGAAGAGCTGCGTGCCGCTGATGCTGCCCGAGGCGTTGTCGTACAGGATGCCGGTGAGCACGTCGTCGCCGGTGTTGCAGGCTTCCGCGAACTCCAGCATCACCAGCGTCAGGTCCCTGTAGGACGCGCGGGGACCGCAGTTGCGGGCAATGGGCCCCACGAAGCGTGCCCCCGGTCCGCCCATGGCGGTGATGGCATGGCCCGCACCGTCGAGCGTGTAGCCGTCCGGGATGTAGAGCGTGGTGGGGGTGACGCAGTCTTCCATCAGCGTCAAGACGTCGCCTGCCTCGGACACGCGGCAGGGGATGAAGCCGCAGGTGGGCGCCTGGAAGACTTCATGAAGGGTGGGCGCCGCGCCGCCTGTTTCATGGGCGTGAATCTCTGCGGTGTCGCTGTCTGGGGCGAGCGACGCGTCCATGCATCCTCCCGTGGGAGCGGCGAGCGCCCCCGCGAGGATGGTTCTGAAATACATCCCATTCTTTCTGCCCATGCGGTGTTCCTTCCACTGCGCGGTGATACGTTGGAAGGGGCTGGATAATGTGAGTCCGTGCAGGGCGACATGGACTCCACGGACGGTGTTGCCTCTGGATGTGGACAGTCATTCGTGCTCCGGACCGTGTATGATGGTTTGAGCGTGACGGATGTGATTGCACTGCGACGGTTCGCAGGCTGGAAGACCGTGGGGAGATGCCGCGATGAAGTCCCTGGACACGCCGCGCTGGTTTCGTCTGGTGGGACTCATCCTGCTGGCCGCGGTGGGATGCAGCCTGGAGGAGTCCCCGCCCGTCGTGTTGGAGCCGTCCTCGGCGGCGCGGGTGTGGGTGGTGTTGCCGCGCTCCTTGGCGGCCACGCCCGTCGTGGAGGTCCGCGCCGCCCTCACGCCCTCGAATGGGGCGGAGGCCGGCGCCACGCTCGGCGGCGGTGAGGGGCTGTGGCAGGGGTTGGTGCGTGGGGTGGGCTCGGGGGAGGGCGCCCAGGTGAGCGCCACGGTGGTGGGGGAGGGGCGCGAGGTCGTCGCGCGGCTGGTCGTTCCGGGCGTGGCGCTGAAGGCCCATCGGACGGCCCTGGCGGTCCTGGTGCCTCGGCCGGTGGCTTCGGCGCCGCCTCCCGTGAATCGGGCGCCCTTCATCGACGCGGTGCTGGCGTCGCTCGCGGAGGTGCCGCCTGGAGGTCAGGTGTCACTCCGGGCCGTCGCGGAGGACGCGGCCCCTGGAGGCGCACTCGCGTTCGCCTGGCGCGCCTCGGATGGAAGCTTCAGCGATGCCACGCAGGCCGCGCCCGTGTGGACGGCGCCCGGGGTGTCGGGGCCCGTGTCGCTGACGCTGCAGGTGACGAACGCCGCGGGTGCGAGCGCCGTGCTCGACTTCGCGCTGCGGGTGGCCCGGGACCACGGTTTCGGCGTGGAGGCGGAGAGCCGCTTCAATCGCTCGCCGCTGCTGGTGGAGCTGGCGGCGCAGCCGTCGCGTGAAGTTCCGTTCGGGGACTCCGTCCAGCTCCAGGCGCAGGGCTGGGACGATGACGGTGACACGCTCACCTATGTCTGGACGGCGAGCTGTGATGGCACCTTCGACGACGCGGGGGCCGCCTCGCCGCGCTTCACGCCGGCTTCGCCTCCGGAAGGGGCGTGCGGGGCCTGCCGGCTCCGCGTCTCCGTCCGGGACGACTGGGGTGGAGCGCGGGAGGAATCCCTGGACCTGTGTGTGGTGCGGCGGCTGCCGCCGGTCATCGTCTCCACGGCCCAGTCTCAAGACGCGGCGGTGGGCGCGGACGTTGTGCGGCTCCAGGCGGTGGTGGAGGACCCGCTGGGGGAGGCCCTCACCTTCGCGTGGACGACGAACACGGGCCTGTTGGGGCCTCCCAGTCAAACGGGCTCGCTGGGCGAGGTGCGCTGGTCTGAGCCCTCGTGCGTGCCCTCGGACCGGGAGCCCACCGTGCGGCTCACCGTCACCAACGCCTCCGGGATGAGCGCGACGCACACCTACGTGATTCGCTGGGAGGGCCGTGGGTGCGGCGCGTTCGCGCCCTGCTCGGCGCGGATGGAGCGCGACCGGGTCGTCCTGACGGCGGACTGCATGACGGAGGGCACGGTGCATGTCCCGGACGGCTACACCTACGACGGTGCGGGGCACGTGGTGACGGCGGTGGACCCGGAAGGGGGCCGCTTCCTGGGCGCGGTGCTCCGCAACCGGGGGACCACGGCGCACGTCCACGACGTGACGGTGGACGCGCGCGGCCTGGCGGAATCCGCCTGTGACGGTGGAGAGGACGCGTTGAGCGGCATCCGGTTCACGGGGGCGAGTGGCTCCATCACCGACAGCCGGGTGTGGGACTTGCGCCAGAACGCGGAGCAGGGCGCCTGCCAGGAGGGCGTGGCCATCGAGGTGCGCAACGCCGTGGACGCGGCGGAGGTGCGGGCGGTGGAGGTCCTCCGCAACCACGTCTCCGGCTATCAGAAGGCGGGCATCGTGGGGTCGGGGCAGGTGGTGATGGCGGTGGACGACAATGCGGTGGAGGGCGGGGGGCCCAGCGCGCACATCGCGAGGGTGGGCATCCTCTTCAGCTCGGGCGCCACGGGGCGCGCGGTGTCGAACCGGGTGGTGGGGCACGCCTACACGGGCGCTGGCTTCGTGGCCTCGGGCATCCTGGTCGTGGGCGGGCCGCACGTGGGCGTGCCGCTGTGTCAGGGCATCGTCATTCGAAACAACACCGTGGAGGCGAATGACATTGGCATCGACCTGTCACAGGCGGCGGCGGGCGGCGGTCCGCTCGCGCACTCCACGGAGTTGGTCGTGGTGGAGAACACGCTGCACCATGACGCGGTGGTGAATGGCTATCCGTACCAGGCGGCCATCTCGGACCTGGGGGGCGCCAACCTCATCAGCCGCAATCGCATCAGTGGCGCGGGGTATGACCGGGCCACGGTTCCGGGCAGCACCTTCGACGTGGACGTGGTCGCTGGCGCGGCAGAGCAGGTGGCCTTCCTGACGCCCGCGCGCGAGCTGGCGGCTGGCGCATGCTCCGAGGCGCTGGTGGTGCAGAGTCAGGACCCGGTGGGCAATCTGGCCGCGCTGGCGTCGACCTCGCTGGTGGTGGAGGCCCAGGGCGCGGTTGGGAATGTGTCCTTCTTCCGGGATGCGGCGTGTACGCAGTCGCTGCCCTTGTTGGGCGACGGTAACGTGGTCTCCCTGGAGGGGCCCCAGCAGGAGAGCGTGTTCTACTTCCGCGCGGAGCAGGCCGGGGCCTTGGAGGTGCGCGTGTGGGGGGACGGCGTGAGCGCCACCCAGTCGCAGGTGGTGCGGTAGGGCGCTCGCGCCGGTGGTGGCGTGACACTGGCGCGCACGCAGGCCAATCGGGCCGCCTTCGAGGAGACGGTGCGGAACGCGGCGGACGGTCCGCGCTACCAGGTGCGGTCCGGCGCGCGTGTCCTCGGCATGCGCGCCCGCCGACTCGCACGTTGTGTTACTGGGTTGCAATAGTTTCTCGTGGTGGAGTTGCGCCACGATGCCCCACGAGAATGTCAGGAGTCCTCTCGCCTCGAACGCGTCTCCGCGAAGGACACGAAAGTCCGCGCTCCTCGCGATGACCGTCGGCTGTCTGCTGTCCACCGTTCCGGCGGGGGCTCAATCATTGGCCCCACTGCCACCCGCGCGCGCATGGTCGGGGAAGAGCGAGGCGCTGGTCGCCGCGCCGTCCCATCCGTGGCGCACGCCTGCTGAGCGTGCGGGTTTCGAAACCACGCCTTCCTATGAAGAGACGCGCGCCTGGCTCGAGAAGCTGGTCGCTTCGTCGCCGCTGTTGACCTTGCGGACCTTCGGGAGGACGCCCGAGGGCCGCGACCTGCTCTATGTCCGGGCGAGCAAGGGCGGCGCAGGAAAGCCGGTCGTGCTGGCCCAGGCCGGCATCCATTCAGGCGAGATTGATGGCAAGGACGCCGGGTTGATGTTGCTGCGTGACATCGCGCACGGCGGCAAGGAGACGCTTCTCGACCGCGTCGATTGGGTGTTCGTGCCCATCCTGAATGTCGACGGCCATGAACGCTCGAGCGTCTGGTCGCGGGGGCAGCAACGCGGGCCACGAGAGAAGGGCTGGCGTGGCACCGCCCAGAACATCAACCTCAACCGCGACTACGCGAAGGCCGATGCCCCCGAGACGCGCGCCATCATCGGACTGCTGCGTGAGTTGGACCCGGCGCTCTATGTCGACTTCCACGTCAGCGACGGTCCCGACATGCAGTACGACGTGACCTACACCTTCGCGGGGTGGGGAACCTATGCGCGCTCCAGCGCCATCACCGACTGGCTGGAGGGTCGGTTCAAGTCGTCGGTCGATGCGTCGCTGAGCTCGCAGGGGCACGTGCCCGGCGTCTATCCCAGCTTGATTGACGGGGACGACCCTTCGTCCGGCCTGCGCTTCTCACCCGAAGGGCCGCGCTACTCCACGGGCTATGGCGATTTCACCGGCATCCCGACGGTGCTGGTCGAGAACCATTCGCTCAAGCCGTACAAGCAGCGCGTCCTGGGGGCCTATGTCTTGATGGAGGCCGCGTTGCGTGTGGTCGGTACCGACGCGGCCGACATCGCTCGAGCCAAGGCCGCGGACCGTGCGGCCCGGCCTGAGCGGTTGATGGTGAAGTGGGAGCGGTTGACGAAGCCCATCGGCTCCATCGACTTCATGGGCATCCGCCATGAGCGCTATCGGTCTCCGGCCTCGGGTCGCGAGGAGGTCCGATGGACCGGCAAGCCCGTCACCACGCGCAGGCCCATCATTGGCCATCGGGAGAGCCTCTCGGTGGACATCCCGAAGGCCTGGTTCGTACCGGCGTGGGAGACCGAGGCCATCGAGCGCCTCGCGCTGCACGGCATCCGGTTCGAGACGCTCGACAGTCCCGTGACGCTGACGCTGGACACGGTGCGGCTGTTCGAGCCGAGGCTGGGCCCCGTGAGCGAGGGCCGGGTGCGGCTGCAGGCGAAGTTCCAACATGAACGGCGGCAGCAGACCGTGCCAGCCGGAACGGTGCGTGTCCCATCAGACCAGCCGCTGCGCTTGCTGGCCGCCGCGCTGCTGGAGCCCGAGAGTGATGATTCGCTGCTCGCCTGGGGCTTCTTTCCGCACATCCTCACCGAGGACAACTTCTTGGATGACTACGCCCTGGCGCCCATGGCGGACCGGATGCTCGCGGAGAACGCCGCCGTGCGCGAAGCCTTCGAGGCGAAGGTGAATGCGGACCCCGCCTTTGCGCGGGACGGCGCCGCGCGCCTGCGTTGGTTCTTCGAGCAGACGCCCTACCTCGATTCGCGCTACCGCGTTCATCCCGTCCTGCGGCAGGTGGACTGAGGCCGGCGCGCGGGACACGCCCCTGGCGCGGACCGCTACGCCAGGGCCCGCAGGCCGGCCCGTAGCGTGTCGACGTCGGTCTCGGCCAGCAGCCGCTGGGTCTCCTCGTTCATTCGCTCCCAGTGGGGCAGCGCGGCGCCGAGCAACTGGAGTCCGGCGTCCGTCAGCACCAGCAGCCGTCCTCGGCGGTCCGCGGGGTCGACCAGGGTCTTCAGCAGGCCGCGTTTTTCGAGCGGCTTCAGGTTGGCGGTCAGCGTCGTCCGGTCCATGGCCAGGAGTTCGGCGACAGGCCCGATGGACGGCGGCTGGGGGCGGTTGAGCGACATCAGCAGGGAGAACTGCCCGTGCGTGAGGCCCACGGGGCGCAGGGCCTCATCGAAGCGCCGGGCCAGGGCACGCGCGGCCTGCTGGACCGCCAGGCACAGGCAGTGGTCACGGACATGCAGCGTCGTTGCGTAGGGGACGGCTCTGGACATTGACGCGGGTCATTGTGTTGATATCAACCTTTCGTGTCAAAGCAGGGACGCCTTCCTGGAGAGATGCCATGGCCTATATCGACGGATTCGTGTGTGCGGTGCCCGCGGCGAACAAGGATGCCTACCTGAAGGTCGTTGTCGCCGCCGCGCCGCTGTACAAGGAGTTTGGCGCGACGCGCTACGTGGAGAACTGGGGTGAGGACGTCCCCGAGGGCAAAATCACGGACCTCCGGCGCGCGGTGAAGGCGCAGCCCGACGAGGCCATTGTCTTCTCCTGGGTTGAGTACCCCGACAAGGCGACTCGCGACGAGGCGAACGAGAAGGCGTTCAGCGACCCTCGGATGCAGGCGCTGGGCGAGCAGATTCCGTTCGATGGGAAGCGGATGATTTACGGTGGCTTCGTCCCCAGCTTCCATGCGCAAGGAGAGGGAAAGGCCGGCTATGTCGATGGTTCCCTCGTCCCTGTTCCGAACGGGAACAAGGAGGCCTACCAGGCCATCGCGTCCCGGTTCGCCGCGGTGCTGCAAGCGCATGGCGCGCTGCGTGTCGGTGACGCATGGGGAGATGCCATTCCGGATGGCGTGGTCACGGACTTCAAGGGCGCGGTGAAGGCCACCGGCGACGAGCAGGTCGTCTTCGCCTGGGTGGAGTGGCCTTCGAAGGAGGCTCGTGACGCGGGGTGGGGGAAGGCCATGTCCGACCCGCGCATGCACTCCGACGCCGTGCCTTATGACGAGAGCCGCCGGGCGTTTGGCGGGTTCGTGCCGCTGCTGGACGAGACGTTCGCGACGGGCGCCAAAGGATAGACAGGAGCGTCTATTCCGAGAAGATGACAAGGCCATGGGAAGACGGGTGGCGTCCTGGACACCGCCTGTCGCCTGAGGTCGAATGGTATGGCAGGAAGAGGGGGAGGCTTCGCGAGTCCTCCGGCAAGTCCGCGCGCATTGCCAGTCCTTCATCGGGTTTGCCATGACTTCGACCCCAGCCGGCCCCGCCTACACCCTCCAGACGTCACGTACCTTGATTCGTTGCTGGTCACCCGGTGACGCCGTGCGTGCGCTCCGTGCCATCGAGGCCAGCCTGGAGCACCTTCGCCCGTGGATGCCGTGGGCGGCGCAATACCCGATGAGCGTGGGGGAGCAAGCCGTTACCTTGCGGCGCTTTCGTGGCCTCTTCGACCTGGGGCAGGACTTCACCTACGCCGTCTTCGACCGCAGCGGGACGGAAGTCCTGGGCGGCTCGGGCTTGCACCCACGTGTAGGAGAGGGTGCTCGGGAGCTGGGGTATTGGATCGCCGCCGACCACATCGGCAAGGGGCTGGCCACGGAGGTCTGCGCGGCGCTCACGCGCGTGGCCTTTGAACTCGAGGGCATTCGCCGCGTCGAGATTCACTGTGATCCGCGCAACGTCCGAAGTGCCGCCGTGGCTCGGAAGCTCGGCTTCACGCACGAGGGCACCCTGCGCAAGCGGCTGATGGCGCCCGACGGCGTGCTGCGCGACACGATGGTCTGGACGTTGCTGGCGGAGGACTACCCGGCCAGTCCCGCTGCCACCAGCGAGCTGGAGGCGTTCGACGTGCTGGGGCAGAAGCTGTTGTAGGCCCCCGCCTCAGGGCTCCGTCTTCTCGGCGGTGGCCGTGGCGGCCTTCTCCGGGCTCTCTGGCGGCGGGGTGTCGCCTTCCGGCGTCTCCTCCAGCGTCACGTCCCGAGGTGGGGAGACCCAGACGCCCACGGTCGTGCCCCGCGGTGAGCTCAAGTCGATGGGGCCCCCGGGTGTGCCGACCTGGATGTAGCTGCAGCCGCAGAGGGTGACGAGGAGCGTGGCGGCGAGGATGCGCATGCGGTGGTCCTCCGTGAGTGGCCGCGAGCATTCAACCGCGAGTTCTGGCTGGGATTCCACGGTCCATGAGGGCCATGCACGAGGCGCGAGGGTGGTGACTGCGAACATCAGCAGGGAGCGCAGTCACCAGTCCTCGGCCACCAAGGCCCGTGCCGCGGTCTCCTCCAGCAGCGGCTGGGTTGAGGGATTTCAGCAGGTTGTCGGACGGGTGGGGGTGAGGTGAGGGCTGGCACGACGCCTGCTTTACGTGTCGGCATCCACCCTGAGCCGAGGACCTCACTCATGGCGCTCTCCCCCGTTTCCCGTTCGTGCGTTTCCAGCCCTTCCTTTCAGCGCGCCTCCGGAGTCGAGCGCCCCGCGAATGGCGGGCCGTCCGCCACGGGCTCCCGGCAGCTCGAGCCGCTGCGCCAACTGCTGCAGATGGATGGCTTCGATGGGCCGCAGGGGGCCGCGAAGGGGAACGGCGTGGAGGCGCTGGCGCAGAACTTCGCCCGGCTGGCCCAACTGCTGACCGACGTCACGCGCGTCCTGGGCGCCGAGGGCGCTCAGCGTCCACAGGGCGGTGCCTCGCCCGCGGCCGATGTGAAGGGCCTCAACGCCGCGTCCCTGGGACGGGGTGTGGACCGGTTCGACTCCGCTCCGGCGGCTGCACCGGCCACCGCTGCCGCACCGGCCGCGCCGGTTGCGCCCGTCGCCGCCGCCGCGCCGACCGCGCCCTCCGCACCCGCCGCTGCTTCGGCCGCACCGCAGAACAAGCCTGTCGCGAGCGTCGGGGACTCGCAGGGTGTGCCGAAGAACGGCAACACCATCACCTTCAAGAACGACGGCACCACGCCGATGACCATCAAGTTCACGCCCAACGCAGGGGAGAAGGAGCTCGACTCCATCACCCTGGAGCCGGGCAAGACGCAGACCGTCCCCTTCCCGGAGAACTGGTCCGGCAACTTCCGGAGCACGTCGGGGGATGGCAGCGCGGCCACGCTGGGCGAGGTCAAGTTCGACGGTGGCTTCGGCAAGACGTACTACGACGTGAGCTACATCGAGGGGCACAACGCCTCCATGACGATGCAGCCCGAGGAGGGCGGCCGGGTGTCGGGGACGCACGACGACCTGCTGTCCGCGGCGCCGGACGCCATCAAGGCGCGCAACGCGGATGGCTCCGTGTATGGCATCAAGAAGAGCACCACCTCCAACGTGCTGGACTCCAACGTGGTGGACTTCTACCGGAAGCACGTGGGCGCCGATGAGGGCTACGTCATCCCCACCGACGACGCGAGCACGCTGGGCAGCAGCGACAAGAACCTCGTCGTGAGCATGAAGAACCTCGTCTGAGTGGCACTCGCGGCGGGCGCCACGGGTTTACTGCCGGGGTGCTCGCCAGCGGTGTTGCGCGTTCAGGTACCACGGCGCGTTGATGACGACGACGTGAGGCCCGCCGCGAAACAGGAGCATCATCTTCAAGAGCGTGGCGGTGTGGCTCGGGATGATGAAGTGGTGCCAGCGGCGCTCGACGAGCTCGGGCACGAGCACCGCGATGAACCGGTGCGGATGCGCGTCCGCGAGCCCCCGGACATAGCCAAGCAGCGGATCCACCAACTGCCGGTAGGACGGCACGAGCACGTCCAGCCGGGGCACGGGGCGCCCCGCGGCCCGGAGCGGCGCGGCCACCTGCCACTCCCAGCGCTGCTCCAACCGGTCCGGCGCGTCCGGTTGGCCGCGGACCTGGACGGCGTAGACGTCAGGGGACATGGACAGCGCCAGGTGAAGTCCCTTCTGCGTCACATGGTCCAGTCGCCGCAGGGGCACCACCACGATGGGCGCGGCGAGCCGCTTCACACAAATCGGGTGATGGGACTCCGTGGCGGCCCGGACGCGCTCGAAGTGGCGTCGGCACGACTTGAGCAGTGAATACCCCAGCGGAATGAAGACGACGGTCAGCCACGCCCCTTCGGAGAACTTGGCCGTGGCCACCACGGCCAGGGCCACCGCGGTGCAGGCCGCGCCCACGCCGTTCACCCACTGAAAGTGCCGCGTGGCGTGTCCACCCATGCGACGCCAGTGCATCACCATGCCGAGCTGCGACAGGGTGAAGGCCGACAAGGCCCCCACCGCGAACAACGGAATGAGGTGGTCCGTCACGCCTCGGAAGAGGATGAGCAGGACCGCGGCGAGCAGGGCCAGGGTGATGATGCCGGTGGAGTAGACGAGCCTCCGGCCCACGTGGGCGAAGGCCGCGGGCAGGTTGCTGTCGAGCGCCAGCGCCCTGCACAGGCGAGGGAAGTCCGCGAAGCTGGTGTTGGCGGACAGGCACAGGGCGCACACGACCGCCGCCAGCGTCACGTAATAGAAAGCGCCGCGCCCGGTGACCGCCGCGACCACCTGCGACAGCACGCTCTGGTACCCGGGCTGGCCCGGCGTCGTCGCGCCAATCCCATACGCATGGCACATCCACGCCATGCCGCTGAGCAACAGGACGAGCAGCCCCACGATGCCCATCAGGGTCCGCTGGGCCTTGCGGACCCGGGGCTCGTGGAAGAGGGGGACGCCGTTGCTGACGGCCTCGATGCCCGTCATGGCGGTGCAGCCACTGGCGAAGGCGCGCAAGAGCAGCCAGGCGCTCGCTGTCGCGGTGCTCGCGGGGAGCAGGGGCGGCGGCGCGACGGGGAGGGGATGGCCTCCCGAGGACAGCACCTTCCAGGCGCCAATGAGCACGGTGATGCCCAGGCAGCCGACGAAGAGGTAGGTGGGGGGGAGGAAGGCCGCGCCCGCCGTGCGAATGCCGCGCAGGTTCACCACGGTGAGCAGGCCCAGCAAGGCCAGGCACAGCGACAGGGTATGGGGAAAGAGGCTGGGGACCGCCGAGACGAGCGCCCCCACGCCGGCGGAGATCGCCACCGCGACGTTGAGCACGTAGTCCAGGGCCAGCGAGGCGGCCGCCAGCAGCGCGGGTCTCAACCCCAGGTTCGCCCGCGCCACGGAGAACGAACCGCCCCCGTCGGGATAGGCGGCGAGCGTCTGCCGGTAGGAGAACTGAACCACGAGCAGCAGCGCCACGATGACGCCAGTGATGAACCCGATGTACCGCGGCCCCGCGCTGCCCAGGACCATCAGGACCGTGAGCGCGGCCTCGGGCCCGTACGCGGCGGAGGCCAGCGCATCGAGCCCGAGCACGGGGATGCCAGTCGCCGGACCCAGCTTTTCCTCTTCCGCCTGCTCGTTCGGAATGGGCCTGCCGAGCAGCAACTGCCGCAAGGACATGCCTGAAAGGTAGTACCGGGCGGAAGGTCGCGCGGCCAGGCGGCGGACCGTGCGCTGGTGCCAGCGTGGGCCCTGCCTCCCATCCAGGACGGCGAGTCGCCCCTCACGGCCCGGGGGCCACCTTCACGGCTCCTCGGTCGTCCCCCCGCTGGGCGGAGACTGGATGTTCTGGGGCGTCGCGAGCTGGATGCTGCCCGAGGGGGCGATGACGACGTCGCCGTCGCGACACGCCACGAAGAGCCGTCCATCCGGCAGCATCCCGGACCGCAGCGGCGCGCCCGGGAGGGCTTGCCAGGGCTCCGCGACGAAGGCGTCGCCACGGGGCGTGAGTCGGTAGAGCATCCCGGCGCTCTCGAAGGTCGTGCCATGCCTCGTCACGGCGATGGGGTACTGCCCGAGCATGTGGACGCCGACGGTGTTGTGGGGAATCAACGTTCGCGGCGGCGAGGCTTCCTGGACATGGACCAGCTCGCCGCCCCACTCCGCGCGGTCGTTGGCCTGCAAGTAACCGTTCGCGACCGGCACGCGGCAACTGGGGTTCGCCACACGAGGCTTCAACCGGGAGGTGTCGGCCGCGGCGTCGCGGGCCTCTGGCGGGCGGGCATGGGCCATGAGCGCCTCGGGGCAGGGAACGAGCTCCGGTGCGAGCGGCTCACGCGACCGGGATTGCATGGCGGGGAGCCAGTAATACTCGAGCCGATGCTGTCCCACGAAGGGCTTGATGTCCTTGCGTGCAATGGCCGTGGCCGCCTTGGAGGCGCTGGCTCGCACCGGGGGCGCCCAATGCGTGGCGGCAATCTCGCGCAGGGGCTCGAGCGCCTCCGCCGCATGGAGTCTTCCGAGCGTCTCCGCGGCGGCCAGGCTGACCCGCCAGTCCAGGGGACTCTCCAGCAGGGCCACGAGCGGGGCTGTCGCCTTCCGGTGCTGGAGCGCGCCGAGCGTCTGCGCCGCCTCGAAACGGAGGATGGGGTCCTCGTGGGCGAGCACCTCCGTCACCGCGTCGCCGGCGGCCCGTCCCTTGTCGAAATGGCGTGAGAGGTCCTTCAGGATTCGCGCCGTGGGCTTCGTGCGCAGCTTCGCGATGAGGAGGTGGACCTCGGCGGGCGCGTGCAACCGGACGAGCGTGGTGTCCACGGAGCCGCGCAGGGCCTCATGCTCCCGCAGCGTCATGAGCGTGGGAACGGCCGGGGTCGCGGCGTCGCCAATGCACCCGAGCAGCTCAATTGCCCGGGCCCGGTTCTCGGGAGGTGCGTCGTGGCCGGTCGCCACGGAGGTCAACACGCGGACCGCGGGTTGCGCGTGCGGACCCATCCCCTCGAACACCTGACACGTGGCATCCGCGAACCGCGCGGCGAGGGGCTGGGGCCGGCGGAACGTCTCGGCGAGGTGCACGGCGGCTTTGCCATGGGCCAGGACCAGCGCGTCGATCACCTGCGTGTTCCGGAGCGGCGTCTCCAACAAGTCCTCGACCAGGAAGGCGATGGCGCGCGGCGTTCCAACACGGGCGATCGCGGGAGCAATCCATTCATCCCCCTTCCTTCGGGCTTGGATGAGCGGGTCGAGGTGCTCCTCGGTGAGGCCGTCGAGGTCCCGGAAGACGTAGCCCGCGAAGTCGCGCAGGGGCTCCGAGTCGCTGTTGAGCAGCGGCAGCAGATGGGGAATCGCCGCGGCGCCGTGGGCCTGGATCTCCTGGGCAAGCGACTCCTCTGAAAGAGAGAGTCCTTTGGCATCCGTCACCACGTAAGGCATTCGCTCCAGGAGCGCTGGAAGCGGCGTCGGGGTGGGGGACCTGGGGGCGGTGCCCATCGCGAGCACCGTCAGGGCGCCAAGGATGCTCAGGTTCATTTTCGTGTCCCCCCGCGCCCCCAGGGGCGCTTCCGGCCCGCCAGGGCAGTCTGCTGTCGGATGCCTGGGACTTCACCACGGCGGGTAACTGAAAGGCCATGAGAAGCGTTTGTCCCGGTCACCTGGGTGCGCGGAGGTCTCGGGTATCTCATTTGCCCTCCCAGCGCGCCCGCCGTGTTGCTCCGGGCGCGCCGGGCGGTGCCCCACAGTAGGTCGTGGTTTTCCCCACGACGCTCGCGGGGGCGTGAAACCTACCTCCCCTGGGGAGTTCATGTGTCACGGGCCTGTCGCCCTGCTTGTTCCCCCTGGTGGCACAAACAGTGAAAACGCCGCGACCGAGTCCTGCTGGCTCCTGAACGAGGTCGAGACAATGCGGATGCTGAAGAAGCGCGAGTGGGTCGCGGCGGTGTGTGCGGTGGTGATGGGCGGCAGCGGTGTGGCGAACGCCCATGACCTGATTTGCGAAAAGAAGGTGAATGACAAGTCCGTGGACGTGGCCAGGTCCTATCCATTCACTGCGAACTACAGCTTCAAGGTCACCAACGTTCACCCCACGTTGCCGTCCGTCCTGCTGACGGCGACGGACGATGTGCTGACCAGCGAGGGCTTCACGTTCTCGCCGCCGCCGCCGGTCAGCATCCCGGTCAATGGCTCGCTGACGTCGAACTTCGCGCTCCAGATTGGCAACTACGAGGAGTGTGTCGCCATCGCGGCGAAGGACGGGCTGGCGGACACGCACATCGACAACACGTTCCGGGTGACGTTCGATCTGGGCTCGGCGATGTGCTCGGCGCGCCTGACGTGTGAGCGGGAGCAGCCTCCTCCGGTGGAGTGCATCGCCGCGACCCGGACGCTGGGCTTCTTCAGCACCCGCATCTTGACGGTCACGCAGTGCCTGGCGCTGGGCCCCATCAACCTGGGCGCCATCGGCACCATCGTCACGCTTCCCTCCGCGGAGGGCATCCTGTGGGGCAGCCCGGCCATGTACCCGGCGGGTGGGATGCGCAGCCAACTGGACCGGCTCCGCTTCCTGCTGGCGCGTCAGACGCTGGTGGGTATCTGCAACCAGCGCCTGTTCGGTGCCACGCCGACGCCGTCGTCGCTCCTGACGGACGCGGTGGCCGCGCTGAACACCACGGACTGCTCTCTCATCTCCTCGCTCATCGACCCCGTGGACACCTTCAACAATGGCTGTGATTCGTATCCGCTGCCCGCCAACTTCATCCCGGGCCCCGCGACGCCGCAGGCCGCGCAGGCGATCGCCGTCGACCCGACCTCCAACTCCGGCCAGACCTGCTCGGACGTCAGCGTTCGCTGATTCATTCACAGACACCCTTTCCATTCCAAGGAACGATTCGCCATGAAAAAGTTCATGATGTCGACGTGCGTTTGCGCGGCCCTCGCCCTGACGGCCTGCGGTGGAGACAGTGACCGGCTCGACTCCGTCCAGGACACGCCACCCGCGCCCACCGGGCCGGTCCAGACCGCGGATGGCCAGCGCTTCGAGCTGCGGCTCCGCGGCGCCTCGGTGGAGGGCTATGAGAAGCTGGAGCTCCCCATCGGCTCCGTGCGCGTCTCCGCGGAGGGGGCTCCGCTCAAGGTGGAGCTGACGCAAGAGCGCGTGGACGTGGCGGGCGCCGACCACGCCCCCCTGGTGGCCTACTTCTACGTGCCGGAAGGCGTGGAGAGCGTCCGCGTGACGTTCCAGACGGAAGGGCTCGGCGGCTACTCCCAGGCGGAGCGCTCTGGCTACATCGACGCGAGCGTCGCCCCGGTGACCTTCGAGGCGCCCGTGCACGAGCTGGAGCTGCGTGGCCGCGCGGTGGTGCAGTTGGACGTGGCGCGCTCCTTCGTGGACATGGGAAGCCACCGCCTGCTGCTCCCCAACGGCATCGTCAACTACTGAGCCTGCTTCTCTCGGGGGCGCCCCATTGGCCAAGGTCCGCTTGACTGTCAGTCGCCCATGCCACATATGACGTGGCATGAGGCGCGACAGTCGGCTCTCCGTCGCCCTGCATGTCCTCCTTCACCTTCGACGAAGCCGCGGCGCTGTTCATGCGACGCCCGCGGGGCCTGTCCGTGGCGAACCTGGGGCGCCGTGTCTGTGTTCGTGATGCCCGCGCGATGACGGGCTGTCGCGTGTCTCGGTTCCTCGACCCGTTTCCTTGCTGGGAGAACTCCGATGGCAGACATCACCCACCGCACCGTCAAGACGAATGGCATCGACCTCCACCTCGCGGAGGCGGGGAAGGGCCCCCTCGTGCTGCTGCTGCATGGCTGGCCAGAGTCCTGGTACTCGTGGCGCCATCAGCTCCAGGCGCTCGCGGAGGCGGGCTACCACGCGGTGGCGCCGGACATTCGTGGCTATGGCCGCAGTGACAAGCCGGAGGCCCTCGAGGCGTACAGCATGAAGCACCTGGTCGACGACGCGGTGGGCGTGCTCGACGCGCTTGGCGAGCAGACCGCGGTGGTCGTCGGCCACGATTGGGGTTCGGCCATGGCCTGGACCTGCGCCGTCCTCCGCCCCGACCGCTTCCGCGCGGTGGTGGGCATGAGCGTCCCTCACCTGGGGCGTGCTCCCAGGCCGCCCACGCAAATCTTCCAGCACGTGTTTGGCGAGAAGTGGTTCTACATCCTCTACTTCCAGACGCCCGGTGTCGCCGAGGCGGAGTTCGAAGCCGACGTCGCCAGGACGGTCCGGGCGATTTTCGCGGGCACTCCTGGCTTCGACTCGGCGAATCCCGCCGTGCAGGGGAAGAAGAAGGGAGACGGGTACCTCACGGGCCTGGAGGTGCCCACGACGTTGCCGTCCTGGCTCACGGAGGAGGACCTCGCGTACTTCGCGAACGAATTCTCCCGAAGCGGGTTTCGGGGCAGCCTCAACCGTTACCGCAACATGGACCGTGACTGGCACGAGCTTCCCGAGCTGGCGACGGCCGTCATCCAGCAGCCCGCGCTCTTCCTCATCGGAGAGAAGGACCCTACGCGCGCCTTCGCTCCCGTGGATGCGATGAAGACCCTGGTGCCGAACCTGCGGGACCTGCGCGTCCTGCCGGGCGCGGGACACTGGATTCAGCAGGAGCGCGCCGCCGAGGTGAACGCCGCGCTGCTGTCCTTCCTGAAGGCGTTGCCTGCCTGACGTCCGTCGGAAGGCTGTGCTGCTCCTGGCGCGTCTCCACTGTGCCGCAAAGTCTTGCATCCGGTGGAGGCGCGGTGGAGATGCGCTATAGGTGAGCGCCTTCGGACCGGAGGCTGCGCCCATGGTGATTTCGGGGAAGTGCCACTGCGGGAATCTGGCGTTCACGCTCGTGTGGGAGCCCAGCCCTGAAGAGATTCCCGCTCGGGCGTGTGGCTGCTCGTTCTGCCTCGAGCATGGGGGCGTGTGGACGGCGTATCCCGCGGGGGCCCTCGAGGTCGTGGTCCAGGACCCGGCGCTCGTCTCCCGGTATGCCTTCGAAACCCGGACGGCGGAGTTCCACACCTGCTCCCGGTGCGGCGTCGTACCCGTGGTGACGAGCCGCATCGATGACCGCCTCTACGCGGTGGTGAACGTGAATGCCTTCGACGGAGTCGACCCTTCGCGGATTCGCCGCGGCTCGGGCACCTTCGACGGTGAAGACGTGGCGACGCGGCTCGCGCGCCGGAAGCGCAACTGGATCGCCAACGTGGCGTTCGTTGAACGGCCGTCCTGAGCGCGGGGCGGAGTATGGTGTCGCCCATGCGCGGCGCGTCTGGCGGTGGAACGAAGCTTCTCGCGGGGGTCGGGGTCGCGGCGGCGGTGGGCTACCTGCTGGCGTTGGATGGGGCCGGCCAGGACGTCCGGGTGGTCACCAAGGCTTTGCCCATGCTCTGCCTGCTCGCGTGGCAGTGGCCCGCGAAGGGACGTTACGCGCGGTGGATTTTCGCGGGACTGGCGCTGTCGCTGCTGGGGGACGTCCTGCTGGATTTGGGGCCGGGGCTGTTCCTTCCGGGCCTGGGCGCGTTCCTGCTGGCCCACGTGAGTTACGCCGTCGCGTACGTCTCCCAGACGCGTCGGCCGTGCTGGGGACGGGCGCTCCCCTTCGGACTCCTGGCCGTGGGAGCCAGCGTGCTGCTGAGGCCCTTCCTGGGGGACCTGACGCTCCCGGTGATTGCCTATGTCATCGTCATCTGCACGATGACGTGGCGCGCGTCGGCCCTGTGGGGGAGCCCGGCGTTGGGGCGGCGGGCCCAGCGCTTCGCGCTCGCGGGGGCGTTGATGTTCGCCGTCAGTGATGGCGTGTTGGCCATCCGGCTCTTCGTGAGCCCGCTGCCGGGGTCGAACTACGCCGTCATGCTGCTGTACTGGAGCGCGCAGTTTTGCATCGCCGCCTCGGTTCATGCGGCGGGAACTGTTGACCGCACGGCGTCTCAATCCGTCGCGCTACAGCGCTCGTGAAGTTTGCCAGCGCGGAGAAACAAATCGAAACATTGGATTTCGGGGGGAGCCTGAGCGCTCCGTATACTCCCGCGCTCTCTGTTTGAACCGCTGGAGGTTCCCATGATTCGAATCATGTCGATGGTGGCGTTGTGCGCGTTGGGACTCACGGCCTGCGGTACGGAGGTGGCGGAGGCCCCGGACGCGCTGGAGAGCAGCAGCCAGGGGTTGGCCTGTGAGTACGGCACGTGGGACTGCCCGAGCAATGAAGTCTGTGCCTTCTTCCCTGGCGGCATGGACGGGCTCTGTCGTCCGGCGTGTGTCAACGGTGCGTGCGCGAACTCGGGTCAGCGGTGCTGTACGCAGCCCAGCGGGCAGCCGTATTGCCACAGCCGTTGTCTGTGATGGCGCGTTGAACGGGAGCGGGTCAGGACCGTGACCCGCCCTGTTCCTCCCATGTCCGCGCCGTGTTCCCGTGGCGCAATCTCAGGGCGACGGTCCGTGGGCGACAGCCTATCCTGACGCCATGGCGAACCCTCTCAAAGAGACCCTCCTCGGACAGCTCGACATCGCGTGGGCGCTCACGAGTTACCACTTGGACGGCTTGACCACCGAGGACTGCCTGCGCCGGCCGGGGCGCGTCGGGCTGCACGTCCACCCGGGAGAGGACGGACTGTGGCGCGCGGAGTGGCCCGAGCACGAGGGGTACGACCTGGGGCCCGCAAGCGTCGCGTGGCTGACCTGGCACCTCGGCTTCTGGTGGTCCATGGTGCACAACCACTCGTTTGGAGATGCGAGCCTGACGCGCGAACAGGTGCGCTGGCCCGGCACCGCCGACGAAGTCCGGGCCTGGGTTGCGCGCTGCCACGCCGACTGGCGCGCCGAGGTGGAGCGGCTCGGTGACGAGGACCTCCGTTCAACGGAGCGGACGCGCTGGCCCCTGCAGGGCAAGCCGTTTGGCGACATCGTCGCCTGGGTCAACCTGGAGCTGATGAAGAACGCCTCGGAAATCGGCTACGCGCGCTTCGTCCTGGCCGTGGCACCTACACGTGGGACGGGTGTGTGATTCCTGTCATCGCGCGCCCGCGAGGCTGAAAGGGAGACTTTATTGGCGATGCGCCAATAGTATGGGGCCATGGGTCTCCCCGTGCGTGCCGCGCTGCTGCAATCCGCGAAGGGTCCTTTCGTCATCGACGAGGTGGAACTCGAACCCCCGAGGGCCGGTGAGCTGCGGGTCCGGGTGGCGGCGAGCGGCATCTGCCACACGGACTTGACGTACCGCGCGGGCGCCGCCCGCTTCCCGTTCCCCGCCGTGCTCGGGCACGAAGGGGCCGGGTGGGTGGAGTCGGTGGGCGAGGGCGTGACGGACTTCGCGCCGGGGGACGCCGTGGTCCTCAGTTATTTCGCCTGCCGGGCCTGCAGCCCCTGCGAGCGGGGGCATCCAGCCTATTGCCAGCGCGGGGCCGTGGCGAACCTGTCGGGGGCCCGGCCCGATGGCTCTTTGCCCATGCGCTGGCGTGGGGAGCCGGTGCGCTCGAGCTTCTTCCACCAGTCCTCCTTCGCCACGCACGTCCTCGCGCACCAGCACAACGCGGTGAAGGTGGACGCCGCGGCGCCGCTGGCCCTCTTCGCGCCGCTGGGCTGCGGGTTCCAGACGGGGGCGGGCGCGGTGCTGGAGGCCTTCAAGGTTCAATCCGGCCAGCAGCTCGCGGTCTTTGGCGCGGGCGCGGTGGGGCTGGCGGCCATCATGGCGGCGCGGGTCGCGGGGGCGGCGCGCATCGTCGCGGTGGACCTCAGCGAGGCACGGCTGGAGCTCGCGCGCGAGCTGGGCGCCACGGACACCTTCCTCGCGAGCGAGCCCGGCCTCATTCAAACCCTGCTCAAGCGCACCCGGGGCGGCGTGGACTACGCGTTGGAGTGCGTGGGCTCGCCCACGGTGCTTCGTCAGGCGTTCGACGTGACGCGGCCCCTGGGGACCTGTGGGCTCCTGGGGCTGCCAGAGCGCGAGGGGACGGAGGTGTCCTTGTCGATGCTGGGGGTGCTCTCCGGGAAGCGGCTCATGGGCATCCTGGAAGGCGACGCCGACCCGAAGACCTTCATCCCCAGGATGATTGCGCTGCACGCCGAAGGGCGGTTCCCCGTGGAGAAGCTGAGCCGTCCCTACGCCTTCGAGGCCATCAACGAAGCGGTGCGCGACATGGAGTCGCGCGCGGTCATCAAACCCGTGTTGTGCATGAATGGAGGCGTTGAATCATGACCTGGGATGAGGTGATGGAGTCGGGGCGCATCCGTGTCGAAGACGCGCTGGCGTTGTTCGACAGTCTGCCCACGGTGGACCTCGCCTTCATGCGCGGGACGTGGAAGGGCGCCGAGCTTCAGACAGGGCATCCGATGGACGGCATGCTCGGCGCGACCGGCTGGTACGGAAAGCAGTTCCTCGACGCGGAGCGCGTGCACCCGCTGCTCTTCTTCACCGAGGACCGTGCGTCGGTGTTCCCGGTGAACCCTCGCAAGTGGCCCTCGCCAGCCCTGCGGGGCCCCGCGGGCGCGTACCGGGCGGACGTGGAGACCTCGGACTACAAGGCGCGTCTGCGCATGACGGAGTACCGCGGCAAGGTGAGCGCGACGATGATTTACGACGACTGGCCCACGCTCGACGTCTTCCGCAAGGGGGACGACGCCACGGTGCTGGGGGTGATGGACGCGCGGGGCATGGCGGCGCCGTACTTCTTCGTGCTCCGTCGTGACACGCAGGCCCCGGTCCTGGCCCGGAGGCCGGCCGCCCCCTGAGGCGCGGACCGGGGCTACGGCTTCGGGGCGTCCACGATTTCGACGTTGCGGAAGTCCTCGCACGCTTCCTTGAGGCCCAGCACGTACTTCAGGGAGCGCCACTCCAGCGTCACTTTGGACCAGAGCTTGCGGAGCAGGTTGGGCCGCACGGCCTCGAGCGGCGCCAGGGGGAAGGCGTTGAGGTCCAGGTAGTGCGTGGCCGTCCGTCCCATGCCCTCGAAGTCATGTTCGAGCCCCAGCGTGCGCTGGCGCAGCTCCGGCGCGAGCCGTTGGTGCACCACGTCGGTCATCAGCACGTACTCGGTGACGGGGACGTCGTTCTTCAGCATCCGGTGCACGAGGATGACGTCCACGCCCGCCAGCTCCGTGAGGTGCTTCACCCGTTGGAAGGCGACTTCCCCCGTGTGGGCCACGAACTTGAGCGTCAGCGCGCTGGCCTGCATGCAGCCGTCACACTTGCACATCCGGTCCACGTCGAACTGCTCGCGCCGGGAGAGGAACGCGCGGCGGATGTTCGAGACCTGCTGGGCCAGGGTGGGGAAGTCCTCCCCCACGGCATAGAAGAACGCGGCGTCGCCTTCCAGCTTGGCGAGCTTGAGCGGG
Source organism: Myxococcus hansupus (assembly GCF_000280925.3). Taxonomy (NCBI): domain Bacteria; kingdom Pseudomonadati; phylum Myxococcota; class Myxococcia; order Myxococcales; family Myxococcaceae; genus Pseudomyxococcus; species Pseudomyxococcus hansupus. The sequence continues at coordinate 6,645,828 of NZ_CP012109.1, read as the reverse complement.
CCCGCGGCGTCAATGACGGCCTCGAGCAACTGCGCCACCGTCTCCTGTGCGTGCGCCAGGCTGAAGCGGTGATGGCTCATGAAGCGGGTGTATCCGCCGATATCCGCGATGAGCAGAAGGGCCTTCTGGATCGCCATGCGGCCGCCACCGTAACACGCTCACCGGCGGGACGGAGGGGTTCACCGACGCCACCGCCCCCTGGCAGATGCGCGCCCCAGGGACGTTTCAGGGCTGGCTGGCTCGGGCGAATGCGCGCGCCGGGCCAGGGGCTGAAGGCATGAAACCGGGTGGTAGGCTCCACGACATGATTCACCGGCGGGCTCCCGCTCCCTCCTTCTGGGCGCTGCAACTGGGCGGCTGGGGGCTCTATGCGCTCCTGCTCATCGTCACCTTCATGCCCATTGCCTCCGCGGGGGACGGGGAGCTGCGGCTCGTTCTGGCCAAGGGCTCGCGCGCCCTGTACGGGCTGTGCCTCACCAGTGTGATGCGGCTGTGCTACCGGCCCTTCTTTCCGGGCTCCTTCCGCCGCCAGGCCATGGGCTCGCTGCTCATGAGCGCCCTCTTCGGGGGGCTCTGGATGGCCATCGCGGAGGTCTGGGCGAGCTGGTTCTATGCGGGGACGTACCACTGGATGGACCATCGCCGGAGCTTCCCCCGCTACGCGCTCGACTACGCCGTGACGCTGCTGGGGTGGAGCGGCCTGTACTTTGGCATCAAACACGCCCGGGCCTGGCAGCGGGAGCGGGAGCGGGCGCTCCGGGCGGACACGCTCGCGCAGGAGGCGCGGCTGGCCTCCTTGCGGCACCAGATGCACCCGCACTTCCTCTTCAACGCGCTCACCTCCGTCCGGGCCCTGATTGGCGAGGACCCCGTCCGGGCGCGCCGCATGGTGACGGAGATGGCGGACTTCCTGCGCTTCTCGCTTCAAAAGGGGGACGCGCCCCGCGTGCCGCTGGAGGAGGAGCTTTCGATGGTGCGCAGCTACCTCGCCATCGAGTCGGTGCGCTTCGAGGAGAAGCTGGAGGTGTCCCTGACGGTGATGCCGGGCACCGAGCGGCTCACCGTCCCGGCGTTCCTCATCCAGCCCCTGGTGGACAACGCGGTGAAGCATGGGCTGGCCTCGGGGCCGCTGCCGGTGCGAGTCCAAGTCGACGTGCGCCGCGAACAGGACGTCCTCCGCATTCATGTCGCCAACTCGGGGCGCTGGGCACCGCCGTCGCGGACGCCGGAGCCGCAGGGGACGGGCACGGGGCTGCGCAATGTGCGCGAGCGGCTGGCGCACCTCTACGCGGAACGGGCGGACCTGAAGTTCGAGGAGAAGGACGGCTGGGTCCACATCACCATCGACATTCCCGCCGAAGCCTGGACGCCCATCATCACCGAGGATTCCCATGACGTCGCCGCTGCGCGCCTTGCTGGTCGATGACGAAAGGCTGGCCCGGGTGGAGCTGCGCGAGCTGTTGGCGCCCCATCCCCAGGTGCAGGTCGTGGGCGAGGCGGATGGCGTGGCCGCCGCGCTCGCGCAAATCGAAGCCCTGCGCCCCTCGCTCCTGTTCCTGGACGTGCAGATGCCAGGGGAGGGGGGCTTCGAGCTGTTGGCCCAGCTCCGCGAGTGCCCTTTCGATGTCGTCTTCGTGACGGCCTACGACGCCCATGCGCTGCGCGCCTTCGAGGTCAACGCGCTGGACTACCTGTTGAAGCCGGTGCATCCAGAGCGGCTCGCGCGCACGCTGGCGAGGCTCACGGTCCGGGAGCAGGGAACGCCCGAGCCCACGCAGGGGCCGGTCCGACAGAAACTCGTCGAAGGGGACATGCTCTTCCTGGAGAACGGCGCGCGCTCCCGCTTCGTTCGGGTGGACCAGATTGTCTGTCTGTGTGGCGCAGGGGATTACGCGGAGGTCGTCACGGCGGATGGCGTGCGCACACTCTCGCCCCGGCCCTTGAAGGAGTGGGAGCAGCGGCTTCCGGCGCGCACCTTCGCGCGCATCCACCGCTCCGCCCTGGTGAACCTCACCTATGTCGAACGCGTGGACCGGGGGCTGGGCGGTGGTGGCGAGGTCATCGTTCGCGGCGTTCCGGAGCCCCTCCCGCTCAGCCGCGGCCATGCCTCGGCGCTGCGCGAGCGGTTCGGTTGACCGCGGCACGGCGGGACCCACTTCAGGGGGGGACGGGTGTCGGATGGTGCCCGGTAGGCGTCGCCTGACGGGCGCTCGAGCAGGTCCTGGGGTGCCAGGGATTGGCGTGCCATTCTCTGTCGCGCCCCGCGCACGACCCAGGGGCGCCACGTGATGATTGTCATCATCCAGGGTCGCTTCTGCCCGGGGTGCAGCCGACGTGACACCGGGCGTCCTTGTTGGGGGCCAAGGAATGTGTCGCCTTGGCGCCCTGCGCGCAATGACAAGACATGGACGCATGCACGGCTCGGAGTGCGACGCAGGTGTAATGAAACAGGCAGGTCGCACGGAGTGTGGTCAGGAGTCATCACGTTGCTCTGATTGTCATGGGGCGGGCTGGTGTTGAGGGGAAAATGCGTGTTACGGTTTTTCCGTGAGCCGGTGTTTCATTGGATGACCGTTTCACGTCTCTCCCCAGATTGAGGTCCCCATGCGTTCAGTGCGGTTGATGCGCCGTTGGTCGACAGTCGGTGCGATGTCGTTGCTGGTCGGTTGCGGTCCGGAAGTCGTCGAGCCGCAGGACAAGGACGTGACGCCGGCCACTGTCGAGCAGGACATTATTGGTGGCTCCAACACCACCATCGAGCAGAACCCCTGGCAGGTGACGCTCCAGAGCGGCACGTTCCACTTCTGTGGTGGCTCCATCCTGACCCCGGACTGGATTCTCACCGCGGCGCACTGCGTGGTGGACGGCGCGCCGAGCCGCGTCCTGGCGGGAAGCGCCGACCGGCAGGTGGCTGTCCAGTCGCGCGGTGTTTCGCGGGTCATCCTCTATCCGGGTTATGTGGACGCGAACCAGGGAAAGGACATCGCCCTGCTGCGTCTGTCTTCGCCGCTGACCCTGAATGGCACGACCGTCCAGCGCATCGGCATCGTCTCCGCGGCGGATGCCTCGAGTGGCGCCACGAGCGCGGGCGTCGTCGCGAAGGTGACGGGCTGGGGGACGACCTCCACCTCGTCGTCGCCCAGAATCTTGCAGACGGTCGATGTCAACCTGGTCACCAACGCGTACGCACAGGGCCAGTATCCCCGTGAGACGATTGGCGCTGACCAGCTTGGCGCCGCCTCGCCTGGCAAGGACGCGTGCCAGGGCGACAGCGGTGGTCCGCTCTCCGTCGTCCACAACGGCGCCGTCAAGCTCGCGGGTGTCGTGAGCTGGGGTTACGGCTGCGCCGACGCGCGCTACCCGGGCATGTACGCGCGGGTGTCGGAGTTCGAGTCCTGGATTGTCAGCCACGTGGGGACCCTGCCGGCGCCACTGCCGCCCCCGGCGGGGCCGCCGCCGGCGACCGTCCTGCTGGAGCAGGCCAACGTGACGGGCAACGCCGGCACGTGGACCAACTACACCATCACCGTCCCGGCGGGCGCGACCTCGCTCACCGTGACGACGACCGGTGGTACGGGTGACGCGGACCTCTATGTGAAGCGGACCTCGCGGCCGACGACGTCCTCGTACGACTGCCGTCCCTACCAGGGAGGCAACGCCGAGACCTGCACCTTCACCAACCCCACGGCCGGAACCTGGTACGTGTCCGTGCACGCGTACGCGCGCTTCACGGGCCTCACCGTGAAGGCGGTCTCGCAGTAGCCAGCGGGCCTGTCGGATGAGTCCCTCGCCCCCTGTCACCCTTCGGGAGACAGGGGGCTTTGTCTTATGGAGGGCTCATCCAGGGCCTACTCCACCCAGTGCTGCACCGACAGGACGCGGTAGTCCGACGCCGTGTCGATGTAGAAGTTGATGACGATGCCCGCCCACGGGCCCTTGCGGTAGTAGACATCGCAGCCCTTGAACGTGCGATTCGCGGTGTTCGCCTGGAGCTCCGCGATGCCCGCGGTGACGACGTTCGGGGAGATGGTGCCGTTGCGCTCGGCGTAGCCGACGGTGCTCCGCACCTGGTTGACGACCTCGGCGCCCGTGGCCAGGTGGGACCGGGTGGTCCACGTGCCGGTGGTGGGGTAGAGGCTCGGGTCGATACCGAAGCACGTTCCGCCCGTGAGCACGCCGCTGCTGCCATGCGCGCCCCCCAGGATGGACTCGGCGCTGAAGTTCTGGCTCAGCCGCGAGGTCCAGTTCGATTCAGGCTGCGCGTTGACGACGGCGAAGAGCTCCGACAGCGCGTACCCCATGTTGGCCGCGTTGCGCAGGCTCCGCAGGCTCGCCGAGCCGATGCCGGACGTCGCGGAGATGGCCTGGGCGGACGTGAAGGGGCGCGTGTTGAGGAGGTTGTACGCGCCCGTCCAGGCATTGGGCAGGATGGCGTGCAGGGAGCTCGCCCCCACGGTGTTGACGAGGGTGACCAGGGCGGCCCCGTCATCCACGGAGAGGGCGACTTCGTCCAGGATGCCCAGGCAACTGCTGGTGATGAAGCCCTGGGCGCGAGCGCCGCCTTCAAGCTGCGTCAGGCGCGTCGCGCCGACGGTGCTGACCGAGGCGACCTGCGCCATCGTCGTGAAGGCCGACGCCGAGCGGGCGGCCACGAGGTTGTTGACGACGTTGTTGGGGACGTACGAGCCGAGCGTCGCGGCGGACGCGGTGTTCAGGAACGTGAGGATGCCCTGACACTCGGGCGCAACGTCCACGTCCGAGGTGGTGAGCGGCGCCTGCTGCTGCTCCAGGGAAGGGGAGGGCGTTTCGGATTCAGCGGGCCCACAGCCAATCAGCATGCTGGTGGAGAGAAGGGCGGAAACGAGACGACGCATCGAGGACTCCTCTGGGGGGACTGCGAGGGACAGGTCACCCATACACCAGGCTCCTGACTCGCGGTTCATCCTCGAAATCGGCAGAATCACGTGTTTACAAGAATGTCATCGAAGAGGCTGTCCATGCCTGACGCACGTACCATCTTGTCGGACCTTCGCACCTGGCATCCGAGGCTTCCCCACCACCTGGCCGGGCCGCTCGAGGGCCCCACGGCGACAGGTGATGCGCTGCTGTATGGCGTGTCGGGCTACGCCGATGAGACGTTGTTTCTCTACGGCTACTGTGTGGGCGAGGAGGAGCACTGCTTCTTCTACGACACCCCTTGGGACGAGCTTCATCGCGCCCTGGGGGGCGGACATCCTCCCGAGTGGTACGACGGGCTGGAGATGCCGTGCCCCTTCCGGGTGCGCTACGCCGTCGCGGCGCCGTCGCGGCACGAGATTCTCGACGCACCGCTGAGTGAAATGATGACCCGGCCGCTCCGGTACGTGGGGACGCGGCCCGCCGTGCCCCGGCTGCTCACCGCGGGGGCGGAAGCGGTGCTGCGCGACATCGAGGACTGGGAGCCGAGGCTGCGCTACCTCCGGCGCGGTCACCTCCTGGAGTCCGGCGACGCACCCAAGGCCGATGCTTGGACGCAGGCGGTCGCCCGGTTCGGTGGGCTTGTCGGGCATGGGGACGCCACCTTCGCTCATTATCGCTACGAGGCGGGCGGGCGCGCCCATGTGTTCGCGGTGAAGTGCCAGCCGCCCCTCGCCAGGATGACCCCCAGCGACCACGCCCCCTTTACCTCCCGGAAGCAACGTCGGGAACATCTGGCGTTGGCACGCCGGCAGGAGCAGGGCTTCCGGCTGCTGGAGCCCGGCCAATTGCTCCAGGTGAAGTTCAATCCGGCGGACCCTGGCGCGCATGTGCTGGGCCCGGTGCTGACCCCGGCGGGGCCCCAGCCATTCGAGCTGGCCCCGGGCGTCGTGGCGCACCAGCTCGAACCTGTCGAGGTGCCCCGGCGGCGCGCTGCCTGACATTCGTGTCCTGCTCCTCGGGGCGCCCTGCATGACATGCCTGTCGTGCGGTTGCGTGAAATCCGGGCGCACCGATAATTCCTGAGAGTGTTTGCCCATGGGTACGGCATGTGCAGACCGGCCGGCGCATGACTCGAATCATGGTGGCGGTGTTGCTCATTGCGTCGGCAAGCCATGCGCGAAGCGTGGATGCGCCCGTGGCGCCACGCGCGTCTGGCGCGGAGCGTGCCCGGTTCGCTCTGTGGACGGCTTCGCTCATGGACTACTCACTGCTCCTGGTGATGCCGGTGCTGGGGTTGCCGCCTTCGGTGACGGTGCCGATGGGCATGAACGTGCGCTTGTCGGAGGCGACGGATGGCGTCTTCGAACTGAGGCCCATGTTCTCTCACGTCCGGTGCCACCATTCGCATTGGGGCGAGAAGGATCGCTGCGGCACCATGAAGGCCCTTCGGGCCACCGTCGGGCTGGCATGGACGCCGGTGCCCGGGGCGAGGGGGGGCGGCTTCTTCCTGCAGCCCAAGCTCAGCGGCATGGTGACACACCACGCTGCGGGCGGGACGGAGCTCCCAGGGGCTCCAGGTGGTAGGCGAACGGAGACCGGCGGGCAGGTCTCCGCGGGCTTCGACGTCGGGTATCGCAAGACGGCTTCGGGCTCGCGGTCCTTCCTCGCACCCGTATTGGGCGTTGGCGTGGGCTATAGCTTGAACCAGCAGCGCAACCGGGTGGACCCCGGGTTCTTCTTCGCGAGGCAGCAGGGCGATGGCTGGAAGGACCAGTTCATCGTGGATGTGAATCTGGACATCCTGCGCTTTGGCGCGACGTTCAACTAACGCGCGGGTGTCTCGGCGCTCGCCCGCGCCAGGTCGCATTCCTCGCAGGCCGCGCTGGGCGGGCAAAGAAAGACGAGCGGCTCCGCGCGGAGTCGCTCCACCGCGACGCGCACGAGGTCGCGTGCATCGCACAGCCATGCGTCCGCATGGCCCACCTTGCCTTCACGTGCGAGCCCCTGTGCGGCGAGCCACCCGCCCGCGAGCTGGAAGTTCCGGCAGCAGTGGTCCGTCTCGGCGATGTCCACGGTCTGCACGACGCCGTCCACCTCGACGACGGAGGGGTGGGTGACGGAGTAGGGAACCTGCGCCAGGGCCTCCGCGAGGTGGAGCGTGGTGTTCTCGCCCTGCGTCACGCCGAGCAGCAGCACCTGCCCGCCCAGCGCATGGGCATGGCCCACCGGGCTTTCAGGGCCGTGCGGCGGAGACAGGGGCTGTGGCTGGCAGATGACCTCTGCCTGTGGACCCGCGGCGGCGAAGGATCCGCCGGGATGCGTGCTCCGCACGACGCCGGGCTGTCGCCAGAACGTCTCCGCGGTGATGCCCATGCCCTCGGTGGGCGTGCGCTTGGGGTCGAACACGCTCTCTCCGTCGGTCATGGTGGGCATGACCAGGGTGCCCTCGCCACCGAGCGCTTCGCGCAGGGCGCGAATCAGCCCGAGGGTACCGCCTTCGACCGGCCGCACCGCCTTGAAGGAGGTGTGCACCACGAGGACGCCGCCTTCGCGCACGCCGAGGCTTCGGAGTTGCTCCACCATCCTCGACACGGTGACTTCGCTCATGGGGCGGTTATCGCGCGGCCGTGCGCTCCTCGCAAACGCTCACGCGGGAAGGGGTGTTAGAAGAGGCGCATGACGAACCGGTCAGATGCAGTCGAGCGATTCCTGAGGGAGCTCGAACACTCCCGGAAGGACGAAGTCGAAAGCCTGAGGAGCGCCATTCTCGCGGCCCATTCCGGCATCTCCGAGCGCATCAAATGGAATGCTCCGAGCTTCTGCTTCAAGGGCGATGACCGGGTGACCTTCAAGCTGAAGCCTCGGGACTGCGTCCAGCTCATCTTCCACCGAGGTGCGAAGGTGAAGAGCGCCGGCGGCTTCTCCTTCGAGGACCGCAGCGGGTTGTTGACCTGGGCGGCGGAGGACCGGGCGGTCGTCACGCTTCGAGACATGAAGGACGTGACGGCGAAGCAGGCGGCGCTGGTCCAGGTGGTCGTCCACTGGATGGAGGCGACCTCCGCGTAGAGGACTGTCGAGCGAAAGGCCCCGGTGGCGCCGAGGATGCGCACTGCCGGGCTGCGCGCCAATCACGGGCGCCCGGTGCTCACCCGGGCGGTGGGCCTGGGACGAAGCCGCCTGTGCGCGAGGTGCGGGTGTTCGGATGGCTTGCAGGCTGAGAACTGCGGTGGTGGGCTCTCATGCCATGCGGCCTTTCGAATCGATTTCCGCGAACCTGCTCGTGGGTCTCCGCCTGTTCGAACATGAGCCGCTTGGCCCGCCAGAGGCGCGGCGATATGGCGCCAGGCGGCGCATCCCTGTCCCTCCGGGCCTGCGCGAGCTGAGCCAGCACGTTGACGGGACCGAAGGCGTTGGACGCGTCGTGGACGGTGCCTGGCTCATGGGGAAGGAGCGGGACCTGGTGGAGCTGTGGCTCCAGTCGTTGAGCTTCAACTGCTGTCATTTCCAACTGGGATTGGAAATCACGGTCGGCGGCAGGTCCTGGACGGAGCGGTGCGTCGACCATTTCTGGCACGTGGCCAGTTGGTTCGAGGCCGCGGCGTCGTTGCTGGCGCGGGGTGAGCACGCGTCGGTGGGCGCCATCGTCTGGGAGCAGTCGTCCAGGGTCTTCGACCGGAATGGCTCAGCAGTCAGGATGTTCGACCATGGCGTCGTGGAGGGGTTGTCCAGGGGCGTGCCGTGCCTTGACGCATGTCTGGGGAAACGGCCATGCGGGGCACCCATTCTTGTTCCTTGGGAATCTGAAGCGCTTTGCCTCCAGGCGTTGAGGCTTTGAGAGCGAGAAGGTGACGCTGTGCACCGTGTCCGCCGGGAAGTCGGAGTTCACTGGCCGGTTCTGCACGGAATGTCTTGGTATTGTTTTGTTTGAGCAAAGCTCAGGGGCAGACACTGGAACTCCTGACGTCGAAATGAGACCTAATCCTCAGGAAGCCGGGGAATCGCGGCTTCCTTGTCTGGAATAGGCCTGGAGGGTTTCATGAAAACGGTCAGTGGGTATTTGTGCGCGCTTGCGGCGGGCGTGGTGCTGTCGGTGGGCTGTGGTCCCTCCGGCGAAGCAGAGCCCGCGACGCTCCCCGAAGAGGGCGGAACCTCGCAGGAGGCGCCTCCGCAGGATGATGTCGAAGGCGCCGCCATCTGCTGCAACGTCAAATGCAGCGGGACCTGGCACGGCCCGTTCCCCAACGTGAGCTACGACATCTGCGGGAAGTTCGGCCGGTACTACTGCGGTCAGCGCAATCAGACGTATCAGGCCAACGCCTGGCGGAAGTGCTGATTGTCTTGAATTCTTGAGGGGGATGAATCCATGAAGAATCAAATCAAAGTCGCGCTGCCGTTGTTGCTGGGGGCCTTGTGGGGCGTGGGGTGTGGTGGGCCCATGGACGAGGAGGGCATGGCCGGGGAAACGCCTGCCGCCAATCCCATCCCCGAGCAATACCTGGAGCCGGAGGGCTCCGTCGACGGGGATGGGACGGTGGGCGCGCTCCGGGCATGTTGCTTCTTCCGCTGCAGCGACAACGTCTTGCGAGGGCCCTACCCGAACATCGAGTACGGGAACTGTACCAACTACGGGAAGTACCGGTGCGCGAGCAAGGGAATGGCCTTCAAGAACTCGAGCTGGCGGGACTGCTAGCCCGCGCTCCTGGCGCTTGGGTCATGGAGCTTCAGGACGTACAGCAAGTCCCGCTCGGTGCGCCCACGGGCCAGGACCAGCCCGTCACGAAGGATGAGCGTCTCTTCCATCGTGTCGGGGAAATGGACGAAGGGAGTGCGCTCCTTTCTCCGGTGGAACGCGACGGGAAGGTCTCCCAGCGTCTCCCAGTATCGCCGCTCCAAGACCTCCGCGGGCGCCGTGCAGCCGTTCAGCGTGATGTGCGGCGCGCCCGTCTGGAGGTCGAAGATTCGCGAGCGCATGTCGTTGGCCTGGGTGACGATGAGATCGTCGCCCACCGCCACCGCGAAGGCCAGGGAGGTGTGGGGGAGGTCATGCAGGAGACTCCCGGTGCGCGCATCGAAGACGCGCCCCCGGGCGTCCTGGCAGCAGGCGGCGACGATGTCACCGTCCGGTGAAAGGCCCAGCCCGATGACGGGCGACTTCGAGACGTGCAGCGTCCGTTGTCCTCCCGTGGGCAGGTCGAAGAGCAGGACGTCGCCGGACTCCAGCCCCACCGCGACGCGGGGCGCCTGTTTCGCAGCGGCATAGGCCAGCGAGGGGTCGACCACCGCCTGGGTATCGATGGCCACGGCGCCACTTCGCACGTCGTGCAGCATCAAGCGCGAGCTGCTCTCGTAGCTCGAAACGACGTAGGCGCCGTCGGGCGTGAAGTCCACCAGGGTCGCGGGCTCCCGGGGGCCTCGAAGCGTGTGCAGCAGGACGCCGTCGACGACACGCCAGACATGCACCGCGCCCTTCAGGAGGGACGCGGCGAGGAGCTGGCCATCGGGAGAGAAGGCCATGGGCACCGTGGTCGTGATGCCGCCCGGGTCCTGGGCCGGAATGTCCTTGGCTGGGGCCGACAGCGCGCGCACGGGCTGCTGGCTGCGTGCATCGATGAGCTGGATGGCCGGCCGGAAGGGGCGCTCGCCCAGGTACATCAGGGGGCACGCCAGGAGGGTGCCATCTCGGCTGACCCGCCATGGCTGCATGGGGGCTTCTCGGTAGTCGGGCGGCAGGCTGTCCGCGCGCCCCTCCGCGTCGATGCTCCAGATGGACTGCTTTTGCCGTGCGATACCCCGCACGCCTTCTGAGTGCCCCCACAGGTGCTGCACCCGGTCCTGTTCGGCCAGCAGCGTGGGCGCGGGGGCTCCATCCACGTCGCCCACGAGCAGCCGTCCGTCCGCCGCCGTGAGGGCAAAGCGCTTCCCATCGGGGTGAAAGGCCGCGCTTCGCTGGAAGCCATCACTCAGGTACGGCCGGGTCGCCAGGACTTCGCCGCTTCGGGCGTCGAGGACCTCCGTGCGATTGAAGGTGAGGGCGCCCAGCTTCGAATCGCCAATCCATGCGATGTCGGAGTAGGGCGCGTGTCCGCACCCGCCGGGCACGGGTTTCCAGGTCCGCGTCTCCACCCGGATGATGCCGTCCAGGCCATTCAGCGCGAGCCACTCGCCATTCGGGCTGAAGGCCACCGAGGACACGCTGGTCGGGGTGGGAATGCGTGCGACCTGCGCGCCGGTCTGCAGGTCCCAGACGCGTGCGGTGTCGTCGGAAGCTCCCGAGGCCAGCCAGCGGCCCGAGGGGTGGAAGTCCACGCTCAGCACCGACTGCTCATGCCCTGCGAGGGTGCGGACCTCCTGGCCCGTGGCCACGTTGAACAGCCGGACGCGCCATCCAAGATTCGCCGCGGCGAGCCACTGACCGTCGGGGCTGAAGGCCACCGAGGTCACCTGTCCCTCCTGGCCCGTCATCGCGTGCAGGAGGGCGCCTGTTTCGACATCCCAGATGCACGCGTCGTGGTCGCGGGAGCTGGAAGCCAGCCGCGTACCATCCGGACTCCAGGCGATGCCGCGCACCTCGCCTTCATGGCCCTCCATCGTCTGGATGCACTTCCCGGTGGCCACGTCCCAGACGTGCACGTTGCGTCCGTCCTCCCATGTCCCTGTCGCCAGCAACGCGCCGGAGGGGCTGTACGCGGCGCAGAGCACCTGGGCGCCGTGTGGGAAGGACTGGTCGTTGCCCTCCAGGGGACCCGGGATGGGACGCAGCGACTCCACCCAGGCCACGTCGCCCCGCGCCTCCCACTGCGCGCGCCACTGGTTCGCGAGCCGCCACACCGGGGCCTGTGGGTTGCTCCAGGGGCCTGTCTCACCGGGGACGAAGTGCTCCGCCGCGTCGGGTGCGTCGAACCAGCGCAGGCGGTTGTAGAGGCACTGGAAGAGCGACTCTGGATGCGCGCGCAGGAACTCCGCGTCGAGCGTGAGGGCTCGCTGGATGATGCGAGCCGTTCTGGCGTCCTCCTGGAGGCCCGCCCCCTGCGTGTCGAGCGCGGCCTGGAGGGCGTCCAGGCCCTGGTCCTTTACGAGCTGCTCGAGGGTGGAGAAATCAGCGAGGTTCAGGGTCGAGTCGGTCATGGTCGGCTGGACGTTTCCGGGAACGCATCCTTCCTGTCCCCCGGCTCAGGCGTGGCACCACGCGTGAATCCAACCAGGGAACTGGCGCCGGGTCGATGGATTCCGCGTGGCGCGGCCCGCGGCGACGCTCACGTGACGTCGGCGTGGCGCAGGAGCGCCGCTTTCAGCCGCGCCCAGTAGGACGTGACGTCTCCCTGCGCCAGCGTGGGGTGTTCGAGCGCGAAGTTCGGCCAGTCCACCTCGGTGTGGGAGTGGAGCTCGCCCTGGTTGAACGCGTCGCGCCAGCAGGCGCCGTCCTTCGCCTCGAAGACGCGCTGGAGCAGTCCTGGCGGCAGCGGCGCGTTCTCCGCGAGGAGGACGGCGTCGTAGAGGTCCTTGCCCTGGGGATAGCTGTCGTCCGCGAGCCAGAGCAGCTTCCAGGCGAGGGACTCCTCCTTCGATGCGACCCGGACCGGTACGCCCTCCACGGTGAGCGCGAGGGGCGCGGTCAGCAGCGGTTCGTTGAAGACGATGTCGACCTGGACCGTGTCCCGGACACGGCCTTCCCAGAACCATGGAAACGTGAGTCGCCGGCCTTCGGCGCGCTCATACGTCCAGATGTCATCGACGGGAATGGTCGCCGGGTCCAGGTTGGTGCCTTCCAGCCGCAACACGTCCGTGATGGCCAGGGTGAGGTCGCTCAGCAGTCGCAGGCCCTCCTCCGACGCCGGGAGCACGCTCGCGGGGGTGACGACGACGTCGAGGTCCTTCGCGGGCCGGGCGCGCTCGCGGTACCAGACCTCGAGCACCGCGCTGCCTCGCGCGACGAGCCGGTCTCCCACGGGCGCATGTCCAATGGCGGCGAGGCACTTCCGGAGGACCCGGGCGCGTGCGGTTTTGAATCGGGCTTCCTCTTCCGGAGCCTCGAAACGCGGCGGGCCCTTGATGAACGCGCGGCCGTGGTGCCGCAACGCCGGGTCGAACACGTCCGTCCGGGTGCTGTCGGGCTCGTATCCCTTGGGAAAGTGTTTTCGCCAATCAACGGGCATCTTGGGTGGGTTCATCGTTATGTCTCCTTCAGCCAGCCCTCATCGAGGGCGAGGTTGTCGTCGAAGAGCACGCACTCGCGCTCGACCTTCGTCACGGGGAATCCCTCGCGCTCCAGCGCGGAGAGGAGCGTTTGGAACTCCGCCGCCATGCGCTGGCTGTCCGAGGGGCCGAAGCGCTGGGTGAGGAAGCGCTCCTGGATGCCATCGGGAAAGGTCTTGTAGGCGTTGCGAGACAGGTGGGCCGCCTGCGCGGCGGCGAGCCGCTCCAAGGCCACCAGGTCACGCGTGGCCACGCGGACGTGGTGCTCCAGGTAGGCGGGCGTCATTGTCTCTGTCCGCGTTTCGGACCAGCGCGACTCGACCTTGATGCGGCAGGTCTTCGCATCGCAGAGGCCTTGCACCTCATGCGTCAGCGCCTCGGCGCGCCGCCGGGCTTCGTCGACGCTGGAGTCGCCGTGGAGCGTCAGCATGACCTGCCGTGGGGCCACGCCGCTCGCCAGCTCGATGCACAGCATCTTCACGCCGCGCCCGGCCGCCCAGCCACGGAGCAGGGACTCCATTCCAGGGGACAGGGCGAGGGTGAGATGCGTTTCCAAGTGCATGACCGACGGTCCTCGGGACTGTGGACGGGAGGGCTTCTGGGCCCGGTTCCCACTCACGGAGCATGTTCTTCCGTTCTGACGCGGGGATGACTCCGGCCAGGGTGCATGGCAGGGTGGGAACGGATGCCCCGCTGGAGCCCCTACGCGAGCGCGATATGACGACGGACGCAGATGCACCTTCGGGCACGGCACCCGAGCCGATCCACCGGGGCGATGTGTTCTGGCTGGCCCCGGATGACTCGCGAGGCCCCGCGCCCGGCTACTCGCATCCTCACGTGGTGGTTCAGGACGATGTCTTCAACCATTCGCGCATCACCACCGTGGTGGTGTGCGCGCTGACGTCGAACCTGCACCGCGCGGGAGAACCCGGCAACGTGCTGCTCGACGCGGGCGAGGCGGACCTTCCCAGGCAGAGCGTCGTCGTCGTGTCGCAGATCTCCTCGGTGGAGAAGACGCGGTTGGGTGAGCGCATCGGCCGACTCTCCGATGCGCGGGTGGAGCAGATTCTCGCTGGCTTGCGCTTCCAGCAGGTGTCCTTCTTCCGCCGATAGGCCCGGGGGCCTTGCGCTAGTGTCCGGCGTCCATGGACATGCATCGTCGCGGGGTGGGTGGGCAGCGTGTGGGGCTCTGGGTCGTCTTGGGGCTCGTGCCCTGGCTCGTCGGTGCGGCGGCCGCACCTGGGTCCCCCGCGGAGCAACTGGTGGGGACGTGGGGCAGTGAGCAGGTGCTCGGGCCACAGGTCCAAGGTGAATTGACGCTGGTTCGCGGCGAGGGCACGTGGCGCGCGCGCATCAGTGGTTTCGAGGTGCCCGCACGGGTGAGCGGGAAGCAGGTCTCCGTCGTGCTTCCTGGTGGGCAGGGTGAGCTTCGCGGCGCCTGGGCAGGGGACGGTCAGGCCATCACCGGCCATTGGATTCAGCCTCGCCTGTGGATGAGCGGCATGAAGTTCGCGACCCCGGTGGTGTTGCGGCCGCTCGGCGCGGATGTCTGGCGGGGACAGGTGGCGCCGCTGGTGGACCGGTATTCGCTGTACCTGGTGGTCCAGAAGCAGCCGGACGGCGCCGTGAGTGCGTTCATCCGGAACCCCGAGCGGAGCTTCGGCAGCCGCCTGACGTTCCAGGTGTCGCTCCAGGGCAACGCGGTTCGCCTGACGTCCACGTCTGGGAAGGTGAACATTGAAGGCACGTTCGACGCGCGCGAGGGCCTGCTGTCGCTGCGCCATCCCTCGCTGGGGATGACGTTCGATTTCACCCGCCGGGACAGGAATCAGGCCGTGGGCCTCTATTCGCGTACGCCCGCGACGGGCGCCTACGTCTACCAGCGGCCCATCCAGGAGGACGACGGTTGGAGCACGGCCTCCCTGGCGGAGGTAGGGCTGGATGCGAAGCCCATCCGCCAGTTGGTGCAGCGCATCCTCGACCAGGAGCCGGGGCCGGAGCCCGCGCCCGCCATCCAGGGGTTGCTCATCGCGCGGCACGGAAAGCTGGTGGTCGAGGAGTACTACCAGGGGTTCGACAAGGAGCGGCCCCATGACCTGCGCTCGGCCGCGAAGTCGTATGCCTCCCTGTTGATAGGCATCGCGCTGGACCAGGGGGCGGCCTTCACCGTGGACACGCCCGTCGTCTCGATGTTCCCCGAGTACAAGGGGCGGATCGCGAACCTCGACGCGCGCAAGCGCAAGCTCACGGTCGCGCACCTGATGACCATGTCGCCGGGACTGGCCTGCGACGACGACGACCCGGACTCCCCTGGTAACGAGGACCGGCTCGAGGACGACGTTCCCGACTGGTACAAGTACACGCTGGATTTGCCGATGACGCGCGCGCCCGGATTAGGCGCGGTGTACTGCTCCGCGAACATCAACCTGCTGGGTGGTGTGCTGCGCAACGCGACCCGGATGTGGATTCCGGAGTTCTTCGAGAAGTACGTGGCCACGCCGCTCCAGATGCGCGGTCATCACATCAACCTGATGCCGTCCGGAGAGCAGTACCTGGGCGGCGGCATCTACATGCGTCCCCGGGATGCCCTGAAGCTGGGGCAGCTCTACCTGGCCAGGGGCGTGTGGAATGGCCGGCGGGTGGTGAGCCAGGGCTGGGTGGAGCGCTCCACGGCGAACCAGGCGACCATGGGGGATGGCCGTACGTATGGCTACACTTGGTGGCGCCATGAGCTGCGCGTTGGCGACAAGGTGTACGCCCAGTACGAAGCCAGCGGGAACGGAGGGCAGCTCGTCATGGTTGTCCCCGAACTGGACCTCGTCGTGATGTTCACCGCCGCCAACTACAACCACGTGGCCTTGTGGCGGAAGTTCCGGGAGGACCTCCTGCCACGGTTCATCCTCAGCGCGGTCTCGGACGATAGAGTGACGCCATGACCCAGCGTCTTTCATTGCTTCTGGCGGTCCTCCCGGTGCTGGCCATCGGGGGCATGGCGTGTGGTGATTCCAATCCCTTGGACTCCCTGTCCATCTCCCAGGGCGTCTTTGGTCTGACGACCTATGCCGATGATGTGTGTACCGGGAAGTGCGATACCGGACCGATGTCGATGACCTTTTCGCTTCTCGCTCTCCCCGGAGAGACGGACGTGGGGTCGGTGACGTCAACCCGTGAGGGCTTCTACGAGGTCGCGCTGGAGCCTGGGCGTTATCGAATCTGCACGACGTTCGAGCGATGCACGGAGTTCGTGGTGGAAGAGGGGCAACTGGTGCGCCTCGACTATGAGTTTTCCGTCGGGCCGGGCTGGTCGGCACCACCGCGATAGGCGCCGGGCCCGAGTTCGTCACCTGGGGCCTTCGTCTTATCGTAACCGCAGGTCCTTCTGGGTGATGAGCCGCGTCGGGGTGTCCGTCACGGCGTCGAGCAGGAAGCATTGCGAACTGGCGACCACGTACTCGCCGGAGTCGCTCCGGTTGAGATAGGCCTCCATCGCCACGGCCCGCTCCAGCTCTTCGGCAATCTGCCAGCGAATCCCACTGGGAGGAATGCTGGCACCCTTGCGGATACTGTTCACCTTGAAGGCGATGGGTGAATCTCGCAGCGTCGGCTCCCCTCGGAAGACACGTGCGACGCGGCCTTCAACGAGGGCCTCGCCTCTTACCGCTGAGGGAAGCACCACGCGGTCAATCTCCACCTGGAGATGGTATTGGGCATCCAGGGCAGCTTGGGTGTAGTCGTCGGGGCTCAGCATGCCCCGAGGATACACTGCGCCTGCGGCCAACGGCGCGATGAGGCGCGGATGGCGGCTCAGGTCCCGTATGGGATTACAAAGGGGGCGGCTGACGCCCGGTCCTGCCGGGCGTCCCACCACCTGTGGGCTTCATGTGCCCGCGACAAGGCCCGTGATGTCTCTGGCGATGTGGCCATCGACGATGGGCAGGCATTCCGGCGGGGACCGCGTGGTGAAGCGCATCCCCAGCGCCTTGGCCCGGTGGAGGAATCCGTCGAGCCCTTCGAGGCAGGCATCTGGGATGTCGTGCAGCACCATCAGCGTGTGGGCCTGTGCCGCGCAATCCGCGAGCGCCTTCTCCGGCCAGCCCTTGGGATCCAACCAGTCCCCTGGAACGCTGTTCCAGAGCACGCACGTGTACTGGTGCTGCCGCAGATGCTCGACGGCGCGCGGGCTCAGGAGATGGGGCCCCAGCTTGCCGCCACCCCCGAAGGGGCGGAACCACTTCGGCGTGGGCACCAGCGGCGCGACCAGCGCATCCGTCGCGGCGATCTCCGCCTCCACCGCGTCCGGACGCGTGTCCTCCCCGAGCGGGATGGCATGCGTGAAGGAGTGATTCCCAACGACATGCCCCTCATCCCGGGCGCGGGCAACCAGCCGCTTGCCCTCGTCCGTGACGAGGTGCTTTCCCAGCACGAAGAACTGCGCGGTGATGCGGTGCGACGCCAGGATGTCCAGCACCCTGGGCGTGACGTGGGGATCCGGCCCGTTGTCGAACGACAGCGTGAGGAGGCTCACCGGAACACGTTGTTGGATGTGCGGTCTCCGGAGAGCCAGCGGGCCAGCTCCTTGTGCGCCCTGGCGCGGCGAGCCTGGACGTGGTCGTTGCCCACGGCCTGGGGGCTGTCGTGCGTGAACTCGACAATCATCCCGTTCGGGTCCTTCACGTAGAGCGAGCGGCAGTAGCCATGCTCGAGCACGTACATGTCGGGCTCCGTGTAGCCGGCGCCTCGCAGGCGCTGCTCGATGCCGTGCTGCGCGTCCTGGTCGACATTCAGCGCGATGTGATGGAACGGCGATTCCGGCATCTGCGGCCCGAAGAGCGCCTGGTCTTCCTGCTTCTCGAACTGGAAGAACGCGAGCGCGCTCCCATCGGCGAGCTCGAAGAAGGTGTGGCAGTACGTCCGGACGGCGCCGAACAGCTCGTCCGATTCGCACCACGTCGCGACGAGGGGCAGGCCAATCAAGTCCTCGTAGAACTTCCGCGTCGCTTCGAGGTCCTTGGTCACGTAGGCCGTGTGGTGAAGCCTGCTTGGCAGTTTCGCTTGCGTGGACATTCTTCCTCCAGGGGTTACGTCCTCAACGACTCGAGCTCACTCCGCGGCCCGGGCGACAGGATTGCGCAAGACGCCCACGCCTTCGACGGAAACCTCGCACAGGTCCCCGTCGCGGAGGAACCGCGGCGGCTTCCGCGCGGCACCCACACCGCTGGGGGTGCCCATGGCGATGACATCTCCCGGTTGAAGCGTCATGGCCACGGAGAGGTCCGCGATGACGGTGGCGACGTCGAAAATCATGTCGGAGGTGGTCGCGTCCTGGAGGACCTCGCCGCCGACGCGCATCTGGATGCGCAGACCGCGCGCGCCCTCGGGCAGCTCATCCGGCGTGACCAGCTCCGGGCCCAGCGGCCCGGTGCCATCGAAGTTCTTTCCAAGCGTCCACTGGTGGGTGCGCTTCTGGTAGTCGCGAATCGAGCCGTCGTTGAAAAGTGTGTAGCCGGCGACCCATTCCAGCGCGCGTTCCTTCGGGATGTTGCGCCCCGTGCGGCCCACCACCACGGCGAGCTCGGCTTCGTAGTCGAGCTGCTCCGAACACGTGGGCACCACCAGCGGCTCCCCATGGGCGATGAGGCTCGACGGCAGCCGCGTGAAGACCACCGGGTGCTTCGGCGTCTCGTAGGTGGCCTCCGACGCATGGGCGACGTAGTTCAACCCCAGGCAGAGGAACTTGCCCGGCTCCGGGACGAGCGGCCGGTAGCGGAACTCCGTGTCCGCGACGACCTGCTGTCCGGACGCCTCCGCCACCCGTGCGGCGAGCGCCTTCAGTGCGTCAGGGCCACGCTCGAGCAGGGCACGGAGCGAGCTTCCGAGCGACGGGTCGAGCGCCGTCACGTTGATCATCCCACCCGGCGTGCGCACACCGAGCGCAGGCTCACCCTTCACCGAAATCGAAGCAATCCGCATGGTCGCTGGTCTCCGTCGTCCGCGCGCCAAGGTAGCGGGAGTGACTCGCGAGCTCAACCGAATGTCGACAAAATTGAGTTTGCATTCAGTTCGACGCCTTGTGTCAATTCTGCACGGTGTCGTATAGGTCGCGAATTCGTGAGGAACTCGATGGTTGCTCCAGCCCGCATTCCTGGCCCGGCGTCCGAGCCCACGCTGGCATCCGCGGTCGTGGACCGGCTGCGCGGTGACATCCTTCGTGGCGTGTTGCCGCCTGGGGAGAAGCTGCGGCTCGAACACCTGGCGCCGCGCTATGGCGTGGGGCGGACGCCGCTGCGTGAGGCGTGCTGCCGGTTGGCCTCCGAGGGGCTCGTCACCATCGTGGACCAGCGCGGTTTCCGGGTCGCGCCCATCTCCCGGGCCGACCTGTTGGACCTGACGCGGACGCGGCAGCAAATCGAGACGCTCGCGCTGCGCGGCGCCATCGCGCAGGGGGACATCGCCTGGGAGGGCGAGGTGACGGCGGCCCTCCACCGGCTTCAGCGGCGGGCTCCAGCGTCGGGCAGTGGGACGCTCGATGACACCTGGGAGCTGGAGCATGCGCGCTTTCACGCGACCTTGCTGAGCGCGTGTGGTTCTCCCTGGCTCCTCAAGTTCCATGCGACCTTGTTCGACCAGAGCGAGCGCTATCGTCGGCTTTCGCAGGCGTACGGCAAGGCCGGGCGGAACGTGGAGGACGAGCACGCGGCGCTGGTGAAGGTCGCCTTGGAGCGCGACGCGGAGCGGGCCTGCGCGCTCCTGACCGAGCACATCGCCAGGACCACCGAGCGTGTCCTCGCGGGCCATCCGGGACTGCACACGGTGGCGCCCACGCCTGAGGCTGCTTTGCCGACAAAAGTCCGGAGTCCTCGCTCCAAGGATTGACGCTCCGCCTGCATGCGCGTACTGGCTGAGCCATCATGGTGCGCACGCGTTTTGTCGAAGGCTCTGGGGGTGTCCGGCTCGCGGTGAGTGAGTCGGGGCCACCGTCGGATGCTCCCTCCGTGCTCTTCGTCCATGGCCTCGCGCAGAGCCGGCAGAGCTGGGAGGGCGTCCTGACCGGGCGTCTGGCCCAGCGCCATCGCCTCGTGGCCATCGACCTTCGCGGGCATGGTGATTCAGACAAGCCCGAAGGTGACACGCCCTATTTGGAGGGGAGCCACTTCGCTGGGGACCTGGAGGCGGTCATCGGGCAGTTGGGGCTGGTGCGGCCCGTCGTCGTGGCGTGGTCGTACGGTGGGGTCGTGGTTGGCGACTACCTCCGGCAGCGGGGCGACGCGGGGCTGGGGGGACTCTTCTTCGTGGCGGCGGCGCTCAAGACGGGCAAGCCCGCGCGGGCGTTGTTCGGACCGGGGATGATGTCCAACGCTCGGGGCCTGATGTCGGAGGACCCGGCGGTCTATGAATCCACGGCGCGGTCCTTCGTCGAGGCGTGCTCCGCGCGTCCGTTGGACCCGTCGCGGGTCGATGCGGGCGTCCAGGCCATGTTGCGTGTACCGCCGAACGTCCGGCGCGCGCTGCTCTCGCGGGCCGAGGATTACTCGGTGGAGCTGGAGCGCTGCACCCGGCCCGTGGCGACGCTCCACGGTGAGCTCGACCAGGTGGTGCTGCCGGCCATGAGCACGGAGGTGGTGTTGCCGTGCGCGCGCTCGCAGCGGGGAACGTGGCTCCCGGGCGTGGGGCATCTGCCGTTCGTGGAAGCGGCGACGGCGTTCGAGGATGCGCTGGCGGCCTTCGTGGCGGACGCTTCGGCCTGAGCCGCGCGGCGGGTGGTGACCTGAGTCACCAGTTGATGCCCGCCGTCATCGTGGCCGGGCTGCGCGCTCACGGGCGCGCGCTCGCCAAGTGACGGATTTTCCAGGCAGGGGTGTACCAGCGGAGAGGTGAGGGCGGGTGGCATGCCGCCTGCTTTGGGACAGGGCACGCCCCCTTTTCGGTCCCCAGGAGTCCGCCATGTCCATCTCGCTCCTCAACCGCTCGTGCTGCTCTCCGTCCTCGTTGAGAAACGCCCCCCTCAACGCCGCTCAGGCTCAAGCGCCTGCCGGGAAGAGCGCGCCCGCGCCGCAGCCGCTGTGGCAGAAGTTGATGGCGGACACCTTCGAAGCCAGCCCTCCTCGTGGTGCTGGCCGCGCGGCGGCGTCTTCGTCTGTCAGCGAGGCGGGCCCTGGCTTCGGCGCGCCGTCCGCTGGGGCGAATTACAACGTGAACGAGCCGTGGCTGAGCGTCAACAACACCGGCTCGCCCTACAACAGCAACATGCAGCTCATCGAGCCGGGCCAGAAGGGCCAGTTCAAGTTCACGAACACGTTCACCAACGACACGAACGCGCCGCAGACCATCACGCTCTGGAACAAGGTGGGCGAGAAGGGCGGCCCGAACGACGGTCAGAACTTCGACAAGAGCACGCCGAAGACCTTCACGTTGCAGCCGGGCCAGTCGCAGGTGGTGGCGTTCGACAGCAACAGCAGCGTGGCGTGGTGCGCGTCGAAGGATGGCTCGGCGAAGCCCGGGGCGAACTCCGGTCAGACCTGGGGTGAGGCGACGTTCGGCAACGCCGGCACGGGCTGGAGCGGCTACAACACCAGTCAGATCAGCCCCGCGGGCCACAGCGGCAACATGTCCATCACCAACGAGGCCACCGGGAAGACGGTGACGCAGGCCAACGCGTGGCAGACGCCCCAGGATGACCCGGCCGGCAAGGACGTGGGCGTCCCCGCGGGCCCCATGAACCTGCGCACGGTTCTCAGCTAGCGCCCTCACGGCGCCTTTGACCTCCGCTCCCTCCCGTGGGAGAGGGCGGAGTCGTGTCTCAGCCCACGGACCCATCGGAAGCGCCGAGCGTGCCTCGGTTCTGGCCGTTCATGTTCAGCCTGTTCGCCGGGTCGTTCATGTCCGTGCTGAGCTCCAGCACCATCACCCTCGCCATCCCCGAGCTGCAGCGGCACTTCGACTCGGACCTCGCCACGCTGCAGTGGACGTTGACGGGGTTCATGCTCGCCATGGGCACGAGCGCGCCCCTCACGGGCTACCTGGGAGGCCGCTTCAGCTTCAAATGGCTGTACGTGGCCAGCCTGGCGGGCTTCGTCGTGGCGTCCATGCTGTGCGGTGTGGCCTGGGATGTCCGGTCGCTCGTGGCCGCCCGGTTCCTGCAAGGCGCGTTCTGCGGCGCCATCATGCCGGTGACGATGACGCTCATCTACCAGCTCCTGCCCAGGGAACGGCAGGCGTTGGCCGCGAGCCTCTGGAGTCTGGCGTCGATGCTGGCCCCCGCGTTCGGGCCGACCCTGGCGGGTGGGTTGATTACGCTGGGAAGCTGGCGCTGGCTGTTCTTCATCAACGTGCCGCTGGGCCTCGTCGCCATCGCGCTGGCCGTGCGGACCGTGCCCTACTACCGCTTGCAGGTGCCGAAGGCGTTCGACCTGCCGGGGCTGCTCACCGTCATCACGGGCACGTTGTCCCTCCTGCTCGCCTTGAGTCAGGGGCGGCAGTGGGGCTGGGCCGACGCGAAGACGCTGTCGCTGTTCGTCGTGGGCACGGTGTCGCTGGTCTTCTTCGTCCTCCGGCAGTTGAGGACCCACGCGCCGCTGCTCGACCTGCGGGTGCTCGCGAACGGGCGTTACGTCGTGACGCTCATCATCGCGAGCATCATCACCATCAGCCTGTACTCAGGCGCCTTCCTCATCCCGCTGTTCCTGCAGCAAGTCCAGGGCACGACGCCGCTCGAAACGGGATTGATTCTGCTGCCGGCGTCCCTGGTGATGGCGCTCCTGATGCCGCTGGTCGGCCGCTTGTACACGCCCCTGGGCCCGCGCACGCTGATGACGGTCGGCGTCCTGATGATCGCCGGCGGCACCTACGCCTTGAGCCGTCTGACGCCGGAGATTTCCCACACCTACGTGCTGTTGTGGATGATGTTCCGCAACGTGGGCATCTCCCTGTCGATGATGCCGGCGAGCAACGCGGGCATGGAGCAGTTGTCGCGCGAGCTCAGTGGCCATGCCTCCGCCATCAGCAACTGGCTGCGCAACGTGTTCGGCGCGTTCTCCATCGCCATCTTCACGTCGCTGCTCTCCACCTTCTCGGCGTGGGAGGCCGAGGTGCTCGTCCAGCAGGGCGTGACGGACCCGGGCCGCGTTCAATTGCTGTCGTTCGTGATTGGCATCAATGACGTGTACCTGGTGGCCACGGTCATCGCGCTGGTGGCCGTTCCGCTCAGCCTGTCGGTGCGCAAACACCGAAGTCAGGAGGCACAGGGCACGACGTCTGGGTAGCGCGGTTCGCTGAACCCAGGCTCATGGCAAGATGCCGAGCCGGAAGACGCCCCTTTGGCGGGAGCAAGCATGAGCGTTGTGGTGCTGAGAGCCTTCTCTCCGGTGTTCGATGTGGAGTCCTTTCTTCAAGGCTTCCCGAACATCGACACGGATGTGGTCTGGCGGCGAGGCGAGAAGGAGCGGTCCCAGGTACTTGAGGATTCAGGGTTCAGTATGACCCTTGCCGACGCGGAGACGAGCGCGGAGGCGCTGTCCATGGCGCGCCAGGAACTGGAGGCGCTCACGCCCATGCTGGACGGGCTTCGCCGGCAGGCCGTCTTCTGCCTCGTGGACATCTCGGTGTTCGTTGGAAGCGAGCGCCAGTTCACGAATGGCGTCGAGCTGTCACCTGGAGATCTCGCGTGGTTCGCGGAACGGGGACTCGGGTTCGCCGTCTCCGCCTACCCCGTCTCTGACGAAGAAGAGGAGGAGGACGCATAGTCCTCCTCGGCGACGGCCACTCGCCAATGCTTCACGTCGCGACACCCCTGTGACACCCGGCGGCGGTGGATTCTAGGGAATCCCAGCCAGGGCGTTCGCAGCCCGCCATCCTACTCGCTGCGTTGCTTGACACCCGGGGCAGCGGGGGATACTCCATGCGCCACATCGATTTTGAGAGTGAGTGTCAATTTCAGGGCAGGGATTGGCCGGAAGTCGCCCTGACAGCACTCACGGACATGGCCGGCGCGAGGAGAGCGTGATGCGTGGCGGAGCACCGAAGTTCGGCAAGGGCAGCTTCTCGCGGGGGCTCGTGGCCTGCGCCGCGTTGTTCCTGGCTGCGTGCGACGAGGACCCGACGCCGGGCCCCGGGCCTGGGCCCGTGGAAGAGGGCGAGCTGTACCTGATTCACTCCGCGGTGGAGACGAACTCCAACCGGGTGAACTACTTCACGCTGGTTGACTCGCTGGGGCAGACGCGGACGTTGGACTACTCGCGCTCGCTGGAGATCGCGGGCCGCCCCCGGCTCTACGCCGGCCGCGGTGTGGGCTTCTTCGCCATCGGGGCGGGTGAGTCGCCCACCATCACCCGCTACGACGTGCGGGATGGCGCGCTGGTTCCTGGCGCGAGCCTGTCGTTCCAGAACCTGGGCGTCCGCGCGATGGGCCCCCAGGCCGTGCACTTCGTGAGCGAGACGAAGGCCTATTACAAGGACGCGTCCCAGGGCATCGTCATCGTCTGGAACCCGGCGGAGATGGCCATCGAGAAGACGCTGACGCTGCCGGCGGAGTACATCCGGCAGGGGCTCGTCACGGGCCTCAGCCAGTGGGCCAGCCGCGACGGCGAGGCGTTCTTCTCGCTGGGCTGGTCGACGACGACGTACGACGCGGTCCGGCCGGGCACGGTGCTGGTTCGCATCGACACCGCGACGGACGAGATGACCTGGCACGAGGAGTCGCGCTGCCGCGACATGTCGAAGACGGCCCGTCAGGGAAATACGCTCTACTTCTTCAGCGGCGTCATCAACGGCCTGGGGTTCGCGGTCAATGGCAACGGCGAAGCCGGCCAGCAGGACTGCTACCTGCGCATCTCCGAGGGGCAGCAGACCTACGACGCGGACTTCGTGGGCAGCATCTCCTCCACGCTGGGCGCGAGCCACGTGGGCTCCGTGATGGCCGTGACGGATGACGGCACCGCGTGGATGCAGGTGGCGGATACCACCGTCACCCCGTCGGCGCCGGGCACCACCTACAGCGAGTGGTACAGCAGGGGCTGGAGCTGGTGGCGGGCGCCGCTCGACGGCAGCAGCCCCGCCACGCGCGTGGGCGGCGAGCCCGGCGCGTACAGCGGGTTCACCCTGTCGTCCGGCTCCAGCTTCTTCGTGAGCCAGGCCGCGGCCGACTACTCGACGACCTCGATGGTGGACCTGTCCCCGAGCACGCCGACTGCGGGCGCGACGTTCCCGGGCTTCCTCCTGGACGTCGCTCGCATCCGCTGAGTCGCTGCGTCAGACGATTCCGCCGCGCGGTGCTCCTGGCCGCGCGGCTTCGCAGTTGATGAGGTTTCCCGCATGGACGTCCTGGCTCCGTCGCTCCTCTGGCTCGGCGTGGTGTGCCTCTACGGCGCGTGGTGGTGTCGCCACATGGGGCGATGGCCGTCCTTCGCGCGTGCCTACGGGGCCGTGATGGGCCTGGGCGCCGTGCTCGTGGCCTCCGGCCTCGTGACGGCGCTCCAGGGGTCCGTGTCGCTGGGGGCCGCCGTCGGGTCGGCCCTGGCGTACGTGATGGCGGCGGGCACCGTGCTGGCCGTGCTGTCACCGCTGGCGCGCAAGCCGCTCTGGGCCATGGCGCTCTTGCTTCCGGTGGGCCTGATGCTGGGGGTGTTGGAGCGCGCATCGTGAGTGCGGGGCCGCGCCGCCGCCCTGGGGTGACCTGGCTGCTGGCGGCCGTGCTGGGCGCTCCGTTGGCGGCGCTGCTGGTTTCAATGGCCCTGCCCAAGCTGGTGCCCGCGTCTTCGGACGTGCGCTACTTGGTGGCGTGCATCGCCGTCATCCCGCTGATGGCCGCCGCGCCGTGTGCTGTCCTCCTGGCCCGGACCGAGTCCCGTGCGTGGGCCGGAATCGGCGTCACGAGCGTGGCCGCGCTGCTGGTCCTCTGGAGGGCGTTCACGTGAAGCTCAAGTCGGACACGTACCGTCTCCTCTGGGAAGCGCATGCGTGGGCCGGCGCGGTGGCGTCGGTGTTGCTGGTGGGCATGTTCCTGCTCGGCGTCGCCGCCTTGTTCCGCCATGAGCTGATGCCCTGGCAGGAGCCGCGCTTGAGGGCGCCGGTGGCCGCCGACGAGACGCAGGCCCTGGCCACGCTGCAATCGTGGCTGGACGCGCGGGTGGGCAAGGACGCTCCGGCGCACCTGGACGTGGACCTGCCCGCGCCCTATTCGCCCTGGCTTCGGCTCGAGTGGAAGGACAAGGCCGGGGAGCGCAACTCTGTGTGGCTGCACCCCGCCACCGGTGAGCAGGCGCCGGAGCGCAGCGACCTGGGCTACTTCCTGTTCCTGATTCACTTCCTCTACCCGCTGCCGGGGGGATGTTGATGGCCGGTCTGGTGGCCATCGTGTTGCTGCTGGTGGTGGGCACCGGGCTCGTCATCCAGGTGAACCGCTTCCGCAAGGAGCTGGTGCGCTTCCGCCCCCGCGAGGCGCTGCGCACGATGTGGGGGGACCTGCACAAGGTGCTCGGCAGCGTGGGTCTGCCCTTCCAGGCCATCATGGCCTGGACCGCGGCCATCATCTGCATCAACGCGGCGGTCCTCCAGCCGGTGATGGTGCGCACGGCCTTCGACGGCGACCTGGAAGCGGGCCTGAAGACGCTGGGCTATCCACGGGGCAGCAAGGCCACGGGGGAGTCCGCCGAGGCGCCGCGGGTGGCCACCGTGGTGGCGCAGGCCCGCGAGGCGCTCCCGGGCGTCCGGCATTACCGCCTGGCCATGCGCAACCTGGGGGACACGGCGGCGTACGTCGACGTCCGTGGGTACGCGCGCCAGGGGCTGCATGAGTTCACCACCGTGCGCGTGTCCCGCGCGGGTGAAGTGGTGCACGTGCGCGACGCGGGCGGACCCGCCGCCACTGCGAAGCTGCTCGAGGCGGCGTACGTGCTCCACTCCGGGCTCTACGCGGGCATGGGGCTGCGGCTCGCCTATGCGCTGCTGGGCATCTTCAGCGCGCTGTGTGTCGTGACGGGGAACCTCGTGTGGCTGGAGCGGCGCGCCCGCAGCATGCGCCGCGTGGACGTCATCCTCGCGCGTGTCACGGCGGGCGGCTGCGGTGGCGCCGCCCTGGCGATCGCCGCCATCTTCCTGGCCAACCAACTGCTGCCGGACACGCTGCCGCGCAGGGTGCTGTGGGAGCACGGCATCTTCTACGGGAGCTGGTGCGCCAGCGTGCTGGGCGGGCTCGTGTACCCGCGCGCCCGAGGCTGGGCGCAGCACCTGCTCGCGCTCTCCGGCGCCATCCTGGTCCTGTTGCCGTGGCTGGACGCCTGGCGGAACGCGCGGCGCGTGTTCGACCCGGCGGGCTCGCCCTACGTGTTCTTCGCCGACCTGGGGCTCGCCATCCTGGGCGCGTTGTTTCTTCTGTCCGCCTGGGCCGTGGGGCGCATCTCGCCGCGCGACCCCCGGGCCACCCGGGTGCCGCTTCCGATTCCGGCGCATGAGGGCCGGTGAATGTCCACCGGTCCGGCGCGCACCTCACTTCATTCGCACGCATTCAAGGCATCATGTCTCTCCTCGTTGAACACCCGGCTCTCGCGCGGGGCTCCGCCCGCCGTGCGCGTCTCCTTCCTCGTTTCCATGCCGGATGGAGCGCCCTGGTTCTGAGCGTGGCGGCGCCCGCGGCGGCGCAGGAGTCCCCGCCCGTCCCCGCCCCGGCGGTGGGCGACATCGCGGGAAAGCTGTCCGCCTGTGAGGGCGGCGACCTGAAGCAGGCCGAGGTCCTGTTGCTCGCGCCGGATGGCGGCACGAAGTCACCGCGTGTGGACAAGCAGCGGCGCTTCCGGGTGCCGGGGCTGGCGCCGGGCACCTACGAGCTGCATGCCTACGTCCCCGGCTGCGAGCCGCAGGCCTACCGCGTCCAGGTGTCGGCGGGGCAGCGCACCGAGGTGGAGGCGGTGCTCAGCGAGAGCGTCAGCCTGGAGACCACCATCGAGGTGACGGGCCGGCAGCTCACCAAGGGCGAAGAGCGCACGCTGTCCGCGGAAGCGGTCAAGGTGGTGGAGCTGACGCAGGCCCGCCAGCAGACGGCGGACCTGGGTGAGGTGCTCAGCCGCAACAGCGGTGTCAGCGTGCAGCGCAACGGTGGTCTCGGCTCCGCCAGCCGCTTCTCGCTCAATGGCTTCTCCGGAGAGCAGGTCCGCTTCTTCCTGGACGGCGTGCCGTTGGACCTTGCGGGCTTCGGGCAGGGATTGGCCAACGTGCCGGTCAACCTGCTCAAGCGCGTGGAGGTGTACCGGGGCGTGGTGCCCGTGCGCCTCGGCGCGGACGCGCTGGGCGGTGCGGTCAACCTCGTCTCGTCGGATGGTGACGAGCCGACCGGGGGCTCCGTCTCGTTGCAGGCGGGCTCCTTCGGCACGTACCGGGGCTCCGTCGCGGGACAGTACAAGGTGGGCGACAGCGGGCTCTTCGTGAAGGGCCACGCCTTCGGGGACCTGGCGCAGAACGACTATCGGGTGGACGTTCAGGTCGCCGACGACCGAGGCCGGCTGCAGAACGTGCGCGTTCCCCGCTTCCACGATGGGTTCATCGCGGGCGGCGCCGGGTTGGAAGTCGGCGTGGTCGACCAGCCCTACGCGGAGCGGCTCAGCCTGCGCGTGTTCGGCACGCGCTCCCAGAAGGAGCTGCAGCACAACGTCGTGATGACGGTGCCCTACGGCGAGGCCCTCTCCGGCGAATCGAGCTACGGGGTGCTGGCGACGTGGGGGCAGGGCGGGATGCTCTCCGGGAAGCTTCGTCTGGACGCGGTGGGTGGCTACAGCCGGCGCGACACGAACTTCCAGGACCTGGCGAGCGTCGTCTACGACTGGTACGGCAACCCGGGCGTGGAGCGCCGCCAGCCAGGCGAGCTGGGCGTCACGGCCTCCGACCAGGTGCTGTGGCAGCACAGCGCCCTGGCCCGCGTGCACGCGGACTACGAGGTGTCCTCGGCCCAGCACGTCCGGCTCTCGCTGGCCCCCACCTTCGTGACGCGGCAGGGGCAGGACCGACTGAAGCAGGGCACGGACCAGCGCGACCCGCTCAGCGCGCAGCGGGATTTGCTCACGATGGTGGGCGGACTCGAGCACGAACTGGCGGTGAGCGACGGCCGGCTCAAGAACGTGGCCTTCGTGAAGGGCTACGTCATGCGCTCGAACTCGGAGGAGGTCCTTCCCGGGCAGGTGTTCCAGCGCCGGGACCAGTCCAACGAGCGCGTGGGCGTGGGCGACAGCTTGCGCCTGTTCCTCCCCTACGGCGTGTTGGCGAAGGCCTCCTACGAATTCGCCACGCGCCTGCCTGGACCCGACGAGCTGTTCGGTGACGGCGTGCTGGTGCTGTCGAACCTGGGGCTACGGCCCGAGGTGAGCCACAACGCGAACCTGGAGTTCTCCCTGGAGGACTGGCGCACGAGCGCGGGGAGTTTCCGGGGAAGCGTGGGCGGCTTCGCGCGTCTGGCCGACCAGCTCATCGTGCTCCTGGGCAACGACACCACGCTGAGCTACCAGAACGTCTTCGCGGCGCGCTCGGTGGGTGTCGAGGCGTCCGCGGGGTGGACCGTCCCGGGCGACTGGCTGGCGCTGGACGCCAACGCGACGTGGCAGGACTTCCGCAACGCGGGTGGGGGAGGCGCCTTCGATGCTTTCAAGGGCGACCGCATCCCCAACCGCCCCTGGCTCTTCGCCAACGCCTCCGCCCGGTTGCAACGCCGCGCGCTCCTTCAACCCAGCGACACCGCCGCGCTCGTCTTCACCTCGCGCTACGTGCACGGCTTCTTCCGCGGGTGGGAGAGCCAGGGCCTGCGCGAGTTCAAACAGACCGTTGACGCCCAGCTCGTCCACACGCTGGCGCTCTCCTACGTCCGGCAGGGAACGCCGTCGCTGGGTGGAACGCTGGAGGTGTTCAACCTCACCAACGCCCGGACCTACGACTTCTTCGGTGTCCAGCGCCCGGGCCGCGCGCTGTCCGTCAAGCTGACCGCGGACTTCTGATGCGGTGCCAGCGCCTCCCCCGTCCACGCGGGCACGGGGGAGGGGCCGCGCGGCTCAGTCGTGCGCGAGCGGGTTGGGCAGCGTCCCGTTCGGGTACAGCGCGTGGCGCAGGGCCCGGTCGGTGTATCGCGTCACCACGATGCGGTCCCGGTTGAGCGCGTAGCGCGGAATCTCGGGCACCAGCAGGTCGTACTCGGAGAAGCGCTCCCGCAGCTCCGGGTTGCGCTGGTGGAAGGCCAGGATGGTCTTCCGGACCTGCTTCCAGAAGTCCCGCTCCTTCAGGCCGAGCTGCTCCTCCAGCATGGGCGCCATGTAGCGGAAGTGGCCCACGAAAATCTGGTCCACCACGTGCTGGCGGATGACGGAGGGGTGCTTGCGCGGCAGCACGTGGTCATGCCCGTCCGGCTCCGGTCCCCGCTCCGGGACGTCGGTGAAGGACACGCACACGTCGTCGACGAAGTCCTTGAGGTACAGGCGGCGCGGGACGTCGTTTCCGTCGAAGCCCAGCAGCGTGTTCTGCCCGTGTGGGTTGAAGGTGATGCCGTACCGGTAGAGCACGTGCATGATGGGGATGAGCAGCGTGTCGAACAGGTGCTGCAGCCACGCCTCCGTGCTCAGGCCCGACGCGCGGATGAGCTCCGCGACGAACGCCGTGCCCTGGCTGTCCACGTGCAGCAGCGAGGCGAACGTGCGCACCCGCTCGGACGCGTCCTGACGCGCGGCCACCGGCTCACGCCAGATGCAGCCCAGCGTCTCCAGGTGCTGGTAGGGCACCTCCGGCACCTTGGTGAGGTACGGGTGCCGCACCGTCACCGACGCCACCTCGCCCAGGAACACCGTGCGGCACTCCTGGGTGAGGAAGGGGTCGCTGTCCAGCAGGCACTGGAGCCACTGGGTGACGACGGGGGCGCCCAGGGTGCAGTGCGGCGGAATCCCGCGCCACACGAGCGTATTGAGGATGCGCAGCGGCAGCTTGACGTCATAGCGGCCCGGCGTGGTGACGTTGGCCATGGTCCGGATGGACTGGCCCGGCAGGTACACGTCCGGGCTTTCGCCCAGCGGGACGATGCGCCGCTGCGCCACGTCCGCCGCGTGCAGCACCTGCACCGCGTGCTCCCACTGCCACGGGTGCACGGGCATCCACACGAAGGCGTCCGGCTTGAGGCCCGCGTGGGTGAGGACGCGGGTGAACCGGGTGCGCGTCGCCTCGTCCAGCTCGCGGGCGAGGATTTCGCGCTCGGACAGCTCGGAGGTGCCGCGGAACTCGGCCAGCCCGCGGTGCACGGCCACCCACTGCAGCCGCACCGGCTGGCGCGCCTCGGGCGCATAGCGGCGCACGTCGGAGGCGGAGAAGCCCACCCGGCCCTTGTTCGCCACCAGCCAGTTGTGCCCCGTCATGTGGCACTCCAGCTCCGTGTGGCCCACTTCACGCAGCTCCGCGGCGGTGTGACCGCCGTGGGCGATGCGCGCGGCGTCCACCGCCAGCGTGGAGGACAGCTCGTTGAAGTACGTGGCCAGGGTGGACGCGTCGGTGCCCAGGCTGGGCGCGGCGTCCGTCAGGAACTGCAGCGCGTCCCAGGCGGGCTCCGCGATGCTGTTGCCCAGCATGCCGGTGGCGCTGCGGGTGATGGAGGCGGGGTCCACCTTCATCCATCCGAAGGCGCCCGGCCGCGCGGCGAACACGTACGAGGTGCCGCTGCCCAGGTCGACGCGGTACTTCCCCTCGCCATGGGGGATGAGCTTGAGCATCTCCTCGAAGCACCACTCACCCAGGGCCTTGGCCAGCAGTTGGCGGTTGGCCTCGCGCCAGGCTGCGGGGCCCACCTCGTCGAGGACGGGCACCGGGTGGTCACCGCCCTCGGTGGGCGCGTTCGACGCGGTGGGAAGACGGGTGACGGAGGGGTCGAGGTTCACGGCTTCGCTGCGGGGATTCACGGGGACTCCTTCAAGGACAGGGAGGACTCACGGACGGCCGGACGGGAGGCCCGGGGCGCCGGTTTGGAAAGGACACGGAGGGCGAGCATCGCGCCCCCCAGACACACCGCCGCCGCGGCCAGGCACACCGCCATGTAGGCGTTGGCGAAGGCCGTCTGGGCGAGCGGCAGCAACGCGGATTCGACGGCGCTGAACTGCCCGGTCTCCACGGCGGCGCGCGTGTGACGGGCCACGTCCGGCGCAAGCTGCGCGGTGGCGAACTGGGTGCCGAGCCGCGAGGAGAACACGGCCCCGAAGACGGCCACGCCGGTGGCGGTGCCCAGGGGATAGCAGGCGTTCGTCAGGCCCGACGCCATGCCCGCGCGTTCGGGTGGGACGACGCCCACCGCCATGCCCATGAGCGGCGGGAAGATGATGGCTCCGCCCGTGCCCATCAGCACCAGCCCGAGGAAGTTCGCCCCGGGCACCTGCGGCGCGGCCGCGCTGAGCGCCAGCATCGCCAGCCCCGCCCCTTGAAGGGCGAAGCCGCTGGCCACCAGCGGAGCGGCCTGGAAGCGCGCCTGGAGCCGCGCCATGAGCATGCCCACGACGAGCAAGCTGCCCGTCAGCGGAAGCAGCCGCAGCCCGACCTGCATCGGAGAGCCTCCCGCCGCGAGCTGGAGCCACAGGGTGGTGAAGACGAGCACGCCCAGGCTGGACATGCGCGCCAGGAACCCCAGCGCCGCCGTGCCGGAGAGCGCGGGGATTCGGAGCAGCTCCATGTCGAGCATGCTGCCGGGCCGCCGCTGACTGGCGATGAGGGCGAAGAGGAGGCCCACGCCCACACACGCGGGCCCGAGCACCTGGAGGGAGCCCCAGCCCGTCTCCGGTCCCATCATCAGCGGGTAGTGCAGCGACAGCAGCACGCCGATGGCGAGGAGCGCGCCCAACACGTCGAGCTTGCGGGACGCGTTCGCGGGCGTGAGCGAGGGCATCCTCGTCATGGCTCCCAGGACGACGCCCACGCCGATGGGGATGTTGACGAGGAAGATCCACCGCCAGCCGACCAGCTCCACGAGCACGCCGCCCACCACGGGGCCCAGCGCGCCCGCGGCGGAGGCGATGGCCGCATAGGTGGCGATGGCACGCTGACGGGCGGCGCCCTCGTACACCGCCGCGAGCAGGGCGATGGCGGGTGCGAACACCATGGAGCCGCCCAGTCCCTGGGCGACCCGCGCGGCGACGAGCGTGCTGGCATTGGGGGCCAGTCCGCACAGCGCCGACGCGAGCGTGAAGAGGGTGATGCCCGCCACGAAGACGCTGCGCCGGCCAATGCGGTCGGACAGCGCGCCGGCGGTGAGGAGCAAGGCTCCGAACGCCAGCGAGTACGCGGACACCGTCCACTGCACCTGGGACAACCCCGCCTGCAGGTCCGCGGCGATGGCGGCCAGCGCGACGTTGACGACCGTCACGTCCAGGGTCATCACCACGCCGCCCGCGCTCACCAGCGCGAACGTCCACCGGGCGGTACGGCGCGCAGCCTCACGCGCGGCCGTATCGTCTGCGCTCATGATGCCTCCGAGATGCGGGTCGCACGCGGCCTCGCCACGCTGTCGGGAACCAGGGGCATGTCGGCCGTCTGGGACTCCTGCGCGGTGGCGCGAGGCCGCGTGGTGTTCTCCGGCACGCCGAAGCGCGAGAAGGCCGTGCGCTGGGGCAGCGTGAAGACGTCGCGTCCCAGGACGGTGTTGAGGATGGTGGCGTTGCGGAACGCGGAGATGCCCAGGTCCGGAGCGGCGACGCCGTGGCTGTGGATGTCGGCGTGGGTGACGAAGATGCGTCCGCTCACCTCGGGCGCCAGCTCCACCGAGTAGTCGAGCCCGATGCGGTAGCGGCCCTGCTCGTCCCAGCGCATCAGTCCGTCCATGGACTTGAGGAAGACGGGGGAGCGCTGCTTGTAGCCGGTGGCGGCGATGACCAGCGCCGTCGTGTGCTCAAACGTCTCGCCCGTGTCCAGGTGCCGGCAGCGCAGGTGGACCTCACCCGAGGCCGTCACGGAGGACTCCTCCACGGCGACGCCGCTGCGCAGCTCCACGTCGGCCAGGTCCTGCTCCAGCTCGCGCCGGTACAGCAAGTCGTGAAGGGCCTCCAGCGTCTCCGTGGAGATGCCCTTGTAGTGACGCCACTGGTCCGCGACGAGCCGGTCCTTGGTCTGCTGGGGCAGCGGGTGGAAGTAGCGGACGTAGGCCGGCGTGGTCATCTCCAGCGTCAGCTTGGTGTAGTCCAGCGGCGCGAAGGATACGGTGCGCGTGAGCCAACTCACCGCCGCGCCGCCGTCCAGGTTGCGCTGGAGCAGGTGCAGGGCCACCTCGGCGCCGGACTGGCCGGAGCCCACCACCGTCACGTGCCGCGCGGACTCCACGTCCTTCTGCCGGTGCAGGTAGTGCCCGGTGTGGACAAGCTTGTCGGAGGGCAGCGAGGCCAGCGACTTCGGCAGCGCGGGCTCCGTGCCGATGCCGATGACCACGTCCTTCGCCGTCATCGTGAAGCGGTGTCCGTCACCCCGTACGACTTGCAGCACGAAGCGCTGCTGCGCCGCGTCCCAATCCATGGACTCCACGCGATGCGAGAAGCGCACCGACGGGAGCTTGGTCACCGCCCAGCGCAGGTAGTCCTCGTACTCGCGGCGCGTCGGGTGGAAGCGCTCGCGGATGTAGAAGGGGTAGAGCCGGTCCTTCTCGCGCAGGTACGCGAGGAAGGACAGCGGATGCGTGGGGTCGATGAGGGTGACCAGGTCCGCGAGGAAGCTGAGCTGGAGCAGGGCCTCGTCGAACATCAGGCCCGGGTGCCAGCGCAGCTCGGACTGGGCCTCGAGCGCGACGAAGTCCAGCCCCTTCACGGAGGAGGCGAGCGCCGCCAGGCCGAGGTTGAATGGCCCGCAGCCGATGGCCACCAGGTCGTGCGCGGTGGTGGCGGGGGATGCATCAGGTGTGACGGTGTTCATGGAAGGTCTGCCTCGGAGCGGGGGTAGACGAGCAGCGTCGCTGCCTTGTCTGGGAAGGTGATGGGGCCGACGACGTGGAAGCCGGCGGCGGTGAAGGCGCGCAGGGAAGGGGCGTTGCGCGAATCGGGCTCGGCCATCACCCGGGTGCAGTGCGGGTCCGCGGCGAGCAGCCCCTGCGCCACCTCGCGCAGCAGCGTGCGGCCCAGGCCCCGGCCCGTGCTGCCCAGCTCGCCAATGGCCACGTGGACGCCCAGGTCATGCGGCCGCTCCGCGTAGTGCCCCGCCAGCCTGTCCCTCATCACCCGGTACACCTCGAGGTACGCCACCGGGACGCCCTCGAACTCGAGCATGCACGGCAGGGAGTGGTCCCCGGAGAGCTGTCGCTCCAGCTCGGCCCGCCAGCGGTCCTCGGGCCAGGCTTGCTTCCAGAACGCGGCGACATGGGGCGCCTCCATCCACCGCACGAGCCGCTCCAGGTCCTCGGAGACGCTCGCGGGCCGGATGGACCACGGCTCGTTGACGTGCGGCACCGGCGGCGCGGGCACCTGGGCGCTCGCGAGGGCCTCGCTCAGCGCGGCGGTCATCGCGTCGCCTCGCGCAGGGGGTTGGGCGCGTCGAGGTACACGGACTGCGCGTCCAGCGGCGCGAGCACCTCGTCGATGCCATGCAGCCGCGTGAGGAGGTTGCTCTTGCAGGGCAGCGTGTCCGCCTCCAGCCACCGGCGCGCCAGCCGGTCACCGTCCGGGCCCGCCTGGGCCAGCGAGGGCAGCGCCGCGCGCAGCCGGTCCGCCATCACGCCCAGGAGCTGACGCTCATCGCCCAGGCCTTCCACGCCCAGGCATCCGATGACGGCGAGCGCCTGGTTGCGCAGCAGGTAGTAGGAGAGCCGCTCATCGACGATGGCGTCGTCGACCACGGCCAGCGTGGAGGCCTCCACGCCGAGCAGCCCCAGCAGCTTGGGGAGGTGCGACGTGGCCAGGTAGTAGCCCTGGTTGTCGCGGAACGCCGAGCCGATGACGCGGCCCTCCCGGTCGAGCTGGACCAGGGTGTTCTGCTGGTGCGACTCCAGGCCGATACCGGTGGCCGCGTACAGGTGCAGCATGGGCACCAGCACGAGGTCCGTGTAGTCCGCCACCCACTTCGCCGCGGCGCCCGCGCCATGGCCCGCCACCAGCGTGCCCAGCAGGCTCCGCCCCATGCCCGGCCGCGGCGCGACCAGGCCCACGAGGCAGCGCAGGTCGGCGATGTGCGAGGGCACCTCGCGCACCGCGACGTCCAGGCCCGTCACCTCCGGGCCGCCAGCCCGCGCGGGCTCGTCCACCGCCAGCCACGCCGGGTCCCTCACGATGGAGAACCGGGGATGGGCGGCGATGGTGGACCGCGCGTAACCCGCGTCCAGCAGGCGGTGGATTTCCAGTCCGCGGCGCAGCTCCGTGCGCGTGGACTCGCGGCGGGAGTTGGTGAGCCGCAGGCCCAAGGACAGCTTCAGCATCACCGAGGCGTCCGGCTGGTAGACGGTGCGCACGCTCGATGTGGCCCACCAGCGCGGCCCCTGCTCACCCAGCGGCGTCAGCAGGCCCGCTTCGATGAGCGCGGCGATGCGCGGCCGGCGCAGGACGTCCCGGGCTTG
Organism: Myxococcus hansupus; assembly: GCF_000280925.3. Lineage (NCBI taxonomy): Bacteria > Pseudomonadati > Myxococcota > Myxococcia > Myxococcales > Myxococcaceae > Pseudomyxococcus > Pseudomyxococcus hansupus. Next base: position 6,609,221 of record NZ_CP012109.1, on the reverse strand, counting down.
CCAGGGATGCGCCGGCACCAACACCCGGCCGTCGGTGCGTGACACCTCCGCGAGGTCCGCCAGCAGGGCCACCGTGTCCCGTCCCGCCAGCGACGGCGAGCCGGCCACCGCGTCATGCGACACGATGGAAGGGTCGGCCGCGAACCAGTGAAGGCGGAAGGCGCCGCGCTGCTCCGGCGAGAAGTCCGACGAGTCCGTGGCGGAGATTCCGTCCCGGCTCTTGGGGGCGGGGTGGTGCAGGTGGCCGAGCAGCAGCGCCTGCTCCGCGGCGAGGAAGCCATCCACCGGAGGCGGAGGCATGGGGTGCGCGCGGCGGTGCGCCACGAAGTCCGCGGTGCGCCGCACCGACTCCGCGGTGCGCTCCACGAGGTCGGCGGACTGGCCCGAGGGAATGCCGCCCTTGCGGGCCCCTCCGCGCCGCTCGGCGTCGTGGGCGACCAGGGCCACGGCCAGCACGGGGTCCGCGAGGGACGACGCGCCATTGGTCCCTTCGAGGTACACCGGTCCGAAGCGGTGCCAACCCGAGGGCGAGCAGTGGGTGACCTCGGTGCTCAGGGTGAGCCCGGAGCTGGGCAGCGTGATGCGCAGCGGGCCCGGGTGGACCGGCGTGTGCGTCTCCGTGAGCCAGCAGCGCAGCAGGGCCTCCAGGTGGGCATGCTCCGCGGCGCGGCGCGCGTCCGCGTCGTTCAGCGGGTCCGTTCCCGCGGGGACATCCAAGGGAATCGCGGCGTTCATGCGGCCCCCTTCTGGAGGCGAGGCGTGCAGGCGCGTCCAGCCGCGAGCACGGCGTCCACGAGCGCGTCCAGGTCCTCGGGCGTCGTCGTCGGGTTGAGCAGGGTGAACTTGAGGCAGACGCGCTCGGGCGAACCCGGGCCCTCCGTGCGGACGGACGTGCGGCCAATCAGCGCGGTGCCGGTCTCCATCAGCCGGCGTCGCATGGCGCCGTTGATTTCATCCTCGCGCTCGGGCTCCTCGGAGCAGCGGTAACGGAAGACGACAGTGGTCAGCTCCGCGGGCGCCACCAGCTCCAGCTCGGGCTCGGCGTTGATGCGCTGCTCGGCGTGCTTGGCGAGGTCGTGGCAGGTGTCCACCATGTCGCCCAGGCCCCGGCGTCCATGCGCCAGCAGCGTGGCGGCGACCTTCACCGCGTCCGGGCGGCGGGTCGTCTGGAGGCTGCGGCCCAGCAGGCCCTCATAGCCGGCGTCCGCGTCGTCCACCGGGTTGAGGTAGGCGACCTCTCGCTCCAGGGCGGAGAAGTTGCTGGCGTTGGAGACCAGCAACACGCTGGTGGCGGCGGGCTGCCAGCCCAGCTTGTGCAGGTCCAGGGTGACGGAGTCCGCGAGCGACAGGCCGTGGAGCTTGCCCGCGAGCCGCTCGGAGAACAGCGCGCCGAAGCCGTAGGCCGCGTCTACGTGCAGCCAGACTCCGTGCTCGGCCGCGATGGCCGCGATTTGGGGCAGGGGGTCGATGCTGCCGAAGTCCGTCGTCCCCGCCGTGGCGACGATGGCCAGCGGCGTGTGCTCCGGCGGCAGCTCCCGCAGGATGGCGGCCAGCGCGTCCGGACGCATCCGCCGACGCGCGTCGGTGGGCACCAGCCGCACGGCGTCCTCGCCCAAGCCCAGGGCCGCGCAGGCCCGCTGGATGGAGAAGTGGGCCAGCTCGGAGCACAGCACCACCGGGCCGGGCAGCGCGCTCACGCCCTGGCGGCGGGCGTCGATACCCCGGCGCAGGGCGGCCGCGTCGCGCGCGAGCAGCAGCCCCATCAGGTTGGACATCGAGCCACCGGGCGTGAGGACCCCATCCGCCTGGGCGCCCAGCCCCGCCAACTCAATCAGGCCCCCAATGAGCCACCGCTCCACGGCGATGGCCGAGGGCCCGGAGTCATAGGTGTCCAGCGAGGCGTTGCTCGCGCTCGCCAGGGCATCCGCCGCCACGGCGACGGCCAGCGGAGGTGGCTGAAGGTGCGCCACCGCGTGGGGGTGGGACAGATGGAGTCCGTACTCCACCAACACCTTGCCAATGCGAGCCAGCGCGGCCTCGGCACCCATGCCCTCCGTGGGAATGCCTTCCATGCCCAGCGCCGTCCGGGCCGCGGCGAGCACGTCCGCCGGCGTCCCCGCGCGCATGGGCCCGGAGGGCCACCGCGCGACAGCCAATGCACTGCCCACCGCGCCCGTGAGCGCGGCGGTGACGGCGGCGAGACCCTCTCGCGAGCCCGCGAGGACCGACGACGGCCGGCGAGGCCATTGGGGCGCCAGCTCAGGCCCCCGCTTCAAGGGTTCTGTCTCTGCTTGCATGTTGACTACCTCCGAAGGTGACTTGGATAATGCGAATCGATGTCAATATGCGGGCACACGTCCGCCCTGGCGAGGGCAGTCACGCTGCGGTCGCTTCTCAATGGCGCGGGCAAACTACGACCTGGGCCTGACATGGCGTGATCCACGGGATGACGAGGCAAGACCTCGCCATCACGAGGACCGACATGCGGTAACCCCGGGGGTAGGCACACGGATATGAATGCCGCCCATGTCTCGCGGCGGGAATTACGGACCAGTCCTCAAGGGCGAAAACACAGTCAGGCGGAGACTGTGTTCAGAGCGGGGTTGCCGACACACCAGGGGCTGGCGTGTGGTGGGGGATGGGGTTCTCGCGTCGGAGTGTCGCAGGCGACGGAGGCAGTTTCGAGAATGACTTGCAAATTCAAAGTCGCGGTATAGCCGAAAGACATGCGGCCCGCCACTTCCTTGTGAACAGGATTTTCGCGTTCGTGACTCAATCGCGCCGCTACAAACAGAGTGAAAGAGTTTCATGTGCCAGGACACACCGAGACACGCAGGATGTGAGTACGATTCTCGTGTGTGATTGGAGCATCAAAGGGCGCATGGGTGCGGAGATACTCACCCGGGTGTGGGTGAGGACCCGATGCCCCGGGTGTTGCGTCAGCTTTGGATGACCAGCACGGCTTCGCCGTGTGCCGCGACCTCACGGTAGAAGTCGCGGAGCCCTTCGAAAGCGTCCCAGAGGACGGGCCACGTCGAATCGCTGACGTGTGCCGCGAACCATTTGTAGACGGCCGCTTCCTCCATGCGCTCCGGTACGTAGTGCCGACGCAAGTCATTCTGGGACACTTCCGCGAGCCGTGCCGCCAGGGCCTGCGTCTGGGCCGCGGACACGATGCGGATGGGATGCCCCTGCCCCCCGCGGATGTGCGGCGCGAGCAGCGCCCCGCCACGCACGGCGACGGTGAAGAGGTCGTCGAGTGGCAGGGACGGCTCTCCCCGGCGCTCCGCGCTGAGCAGGAAGTGGAGCATGTCCCAGCGTCGGTCGAGTGTGTAGAAACGCTGCTTCAGGCCCGGGTGCGCGTGCTCGAGACTCAGGGCCATGTGTTGGAGCGTCTCCTCCGTTTCGTTCAAGGGCGGTCCTCCGCGCCGCGCGCTCTCGTACCAAGACCCGTGGAGACTGGAGTTCAGCAGTCCGAGCAGCTCACCCAGGTCCGGGTCCTGAATGGCGCGCTCGAGGAGCGCTGTCCCCTCGGGGATGGCCTGATAGCTCGTTTCGACGCCCATCACGTCTCCTCTGTTGAACTCGCCGGACGGCCCCGTGCTGTTCGGGCTGGGCGTGTGGCCACCGCGAGGGCGGCTGGAATCAGCGCTCGCATCAGGTCCACGAACTTGCGCAGTCGCGCGGGGTGGAACCGGGCAGCCGGGTAGAGCAGGTACATGGGCAGGGACGCGGCCCGCCACGGAGGCACCAGGTGCAGCAGTCGTCCCTGGAGAATGTCTTCGTGGAGCACCCACGCCGAACCCACGCAGACGCCGAGCCCCTTCAGCGCCGCGCTCCGGAGGGCGTAGAGGCTGTCCGTGCTCATGCGTGGGTGGAAGGTGATGGGTTGGACCTCGCCGGTCTCCACGTGCGTCAGTGAAAGCTCCTTGCGGTAGAACGTGCGAAGCGACAGCCAGGGCAGGCGTGCGAGCTCGTCGGGGTGGCTCGGCGCGGGGGCTCCGTTCAACACGGATGGCGCGGCCACGACGATGCGAGGCACCTCGGCCACGCGGATGGCCACCACGCTGGGGTCTTGCACCTCGCCGACGTGAAGCGCGCAGTCGATACCGTCCGCGATGAAGTCCACCGCCCGGTCGTGCAGCAGCCATTCGACGGAGACCCGTGGGTAACGGCGCAGGTACTCGGTCAGGGGCTCCACCAGGAGCTGCTGGCCGAAGGCATGGGGGACCACGACGCGCAGCGTGCCCTCCGGTTCGTCGCTGGCGCCTCGCAGGTCGGCTTCGAGCATCGCCCAACTGGCCAGCAGCGCCTTCGCGCGCTCGTAGCAGCGCGCGCCGTCGTCCGTGAGCTTCATGGCGTGGGTGGAGCGTTGAATCAGCCGAAGCCCGAGCGAGCGCTCCAGCGCCTGGAGTCTGCGGCTCACCGTGGGCTGGGTGGTCCCCAGTTGTGCCGCCGCGGACGACAGGCTCCCGGCGTCCACGATGCGAACGAAGGTCTGCATCAGCTCGAGCCGGTCGGCTGCCCCCGCGGGGGCTGGGGCGCGGGACTCACGCCGCCGCATGGGCTTGGGAGGTGGGGGCATGGGCACCTTTATACGCCCAGCGTATATCCGCTGTTCAGACGGCGCTACTACCAGGGGCCATGCCTCTCGAACACATTCACCCCGACCCGCAGCTTCGAGGTGAGTGCCATGTCCTTCATTCGTGCCGTACATGAAAGCGCTGGGAACGGTGTCGTTCCAGGGAGCGCCGCGCCTCGGCCCGCGCTGAGCGGCGCTCCATTGTCGTGGGGCCTGCGGCTGCTGCTGGCCGTCAGTGCCGGCATCCCGGTCGCGGCGCTCTACTACAGCCAGCCGATGCTTGGCGTGATGGGGGCCAGCATCGGCGCCTCGGATGCCGCGGTGGGGCTGATTCCGACGCTCACGCAGTTGGGGTACGCGCTGGGCATCCTGCTGCTGGCGCCCCTGGGGGACCGCTTCGACCGGCGTCGCATCATCGTCATCAAGGCCGCCTTGCTGAGCGGGGCGCTGCTCGTGGGCGGCATGAGCCCTGGCCTGGGGCTGCTCCTGGCCATGAGCCTCGCCGTGGGCCTGACGGCGACGGTGGCGCAGGACATCGTCCCGGCCGCGGCGACGCTGGCGCCAGAGCGCGAGCGCGGCAAGGTGGTGGGGACGGTGATGACGGGCTTGCTGCTCGGCATCCTGTTGTCCCGGGTGGTCAGCGGCGTGGTCGCCGAGCGCTTCGGGTGGCGGGCCATGTTCATGTTGGCCGCGGGCAGCGTGGCCTTGATGGGACTGGCCGCGTGGCGAGGGCTGCCGCGCTTCCGGCCCGCCAGCACGTTGTCGTACGGCGCCTTGCTGGGCTCGCTCGCCACCTTGTGGCGTCAGCACGGGACGCTGCGCCGGGCGGCGTTGGCGCAAGGCCTGCTCTCGATTGGCTTCAGCGCTTTCTGGTCCACCCTCGCGGTGATGCTGCATGGCGCGCCATTCCACCTGGGCAGTGCCGCCGCGGGGGCGTTCGGTCTGGCGGGCGCGGCGGGGGCATTGGGGGCTCCGGTGGCGGGCCGTTTCTCGGATCGCTTCGGTTCGGAGGGCGTGGCGCGTCTGGGCGCGGGGCTGGCGGCGGTCTCGTTCGCGGCGATGTTCGCGTTGCCGTGGCTGGAGCCGAACGCGCGGCTGTGGCTGCTTGCAGGCAGCGCGCTGGGCTTCGACCTGGGCGTCCAGGTGTCGCTCGTGGCGCACCAGACGCTCATCTTCGGCATTGACCCGGCGGCGCGCAGCCGGCTCAACGCGGTGTTGTTCGTCTGCATGTTCATCGGGATGGCCCTGGGCGCCGCGAGCGGCAGCTTCGTGCTGGCGGAGTGGGGCTGGGGGGCGGTGACGGCGCTGGCGACGGGCTCGGCCCTGGCGGCCTTGGTGGTCCGCCTGTTCCCGCGGACGCGCCGCGCCGACTGAGCGCGGCGGGATGGGGGCTCCGTTCGCCGCCGGAAACGCGCGGCTCACCGAAGGGCAGGGGGCTTTCGCAGAGGGGCCCGGCGGCTGGCGCGAGGGCCGGGAATCCTCGGGCCCACGCGGTGCGGCCCGGCGGTCGGGCCTGTCCGCGCAAGGAGCCCTCTGCCCATGCGATTGTCTCGTTCGCTTCTCCTGCTGCTCGCCTTCGCCGTCCCGTGGATTCCACGAGGCGCCGGCGCTCAGTCGCCTCGTGCTTCGCAGGCCTCGCGTCACGCGCGCGTCGACGCGCTGTTCGCGCCCTGGAAGGGCAAGGGCACGCCCGGCTGTGCCGTCGGAATCTCGCGTGACGGCGCGGTCGATTACGTGCGGGGCTACGGCATGTCGAACCTGGAGCACGACGTGCCCATCACGCCGCAATCCATCTTCCCCGTCGCCTCCATCACGAAGCAGTTCACCGCGTTCGCGATTCGGCTGCTGGAGCAGGATGGCAAGCTGTCGCTGGACGACGACATCCGCAAGTACGTCCCGGAGATGCCCGCGGGTGGAAAGACCATCACCCTCTCGCATCTGATGCACCACACCAGCGGCCTGCGTGAGCAGGGGCAGTTGTTGAACCTGGCGGGCTGGCGCGGCGATGACCAGTACACCGAGGAGGACATCCTCTGGGCGTTGACCCGTCAGCGCGGGTCGAACTTCGAGCCGGGCGCGGAGGTCCTCTACGGCAATGCGCCGTACTCCCTGCTGGCGATCATCGTGCGGCGCGTGTCTGGCAAGCCGCTCCGTGAGTTCGCCGCGGAGCGCATGTTCAAGCCGCTGGGCATGACGGACACCTTCTTCCTGGGGGACCATACCGAGGTCGTGCCCCGGCGCGTCTCGGGCTATGGCCCGCGCCCTGACGGTGGGTGGCGCATCAGCGGTGCCCATGTGGACCACTACGGTTCGACCAGCCTGCACTCGACGGTCGTCGACCTGCTGAAGTGGAATCAGAACCTGCTGGATGCGCGGGTCGGCGGCAAGGCGCTGATCGCCTTGGTGCGGACCTCCGGCACGTTGAAGGACGGCACTGTCACGGGGTACGGCAGCGGCGTGTTCGTGGGGACCTACCGAGGCCTGCGCGTGGTGCGCCACGACGGCATGGAGGGCGGGTACCGCTCGGAGGCGATGCTCTTTCCAGACCAGCGGTTCGCGGTCGCCGCGCTGTGCAACGGTGCGCCGATTGACCCCACCGAACTCGTGCGAAAGGTGGCCGAGGTGTACCTGGGTGACGTCATGAAGGACGCACTGCCGCCCGCGGTCGCATTGCCGGCGGCGGCGCTGGACGCGCTGGCGGGCACGTATTGGAGCCCGTTGACGGATGAGGTGGTCCGGCTGGAGGTCAAGGCGGGGGCGCTGCGCCAGGTGGGCATGCCCAAGGACTTCATCCACATGGGGGACGGCGCGTTCCGTCCGGGGGAGTCGCTGCATGTGTGGCGATTCTCTCCACCGGCGGCCAATGCGCCGCGTGCGTTGAGCATCCAGGATGCCTGGCCGACGTCGCGGGGCTTCATCCAGGTGAGTGAGCCCCTGCCCACGGCCTCGGCGCTGGCCGCGTACACCGGACGCTATCGAAGCGACGAGGTCGACATGACGTACACGGTGCGAATCGTGGATGGAAAGCTGGCCATCCGGTGGCCCCGCCGCGACGAAGTCGTACTGGATGCGATTGGAGGGGACCGCTTCGTGGGTTCGCTGGGAACGGTCACCTTCACGCGGGCCGCATCGGGTGGGCTGGAGGGTTTGACCTTCAGCAACCGCCGGTTGCGGCGCCTGCGCGCGGAGCGAGTGGAGGTGTCGTTGCGCCCCCAATGAATGTGAAACGTTTGGCGCCGCACGCTCGGGATGTGTGTGGGATTCACTTCGGGTCGGTGTTTGTTGTCTGTTCTGGGCGTTTCCTCACGAAGGAGGCACTGATGGGCAACAGTGGCGGCAGTGGTAACCCGGGTGGTGGAAAGGGCGCCGGCGGCGGCGGTGGACAAGCCGGAGGAGGCTCTGGCGGGAAGGGCGGCGGCGGAGGCGGCGGTGGTAATGGCCGTCCGCCGAATGCGCCCAGCACGACGGGAAACCCGTCGGGCGGCGGCCGGGGCAACAATCCTCCCAAGAAGTAGACGGTGAGGCGGCGGAGGGCCCTGCGTTGCTCGGGCCCTACCGCGGGCGAGACGTCTTGGCCCGGCGGGAGAGCGCTGGGACATCCTCGCCGGTGACGGCGCGGGCGAGCCGCTCCGCGTCCGAGGTGCTGATTCCAAGCGAGGCGAAGGCGCCGCTGACGAACATGCTCGCCAGTCCCTGCGCGAGGGCGCGGCCCTTCAGTTGAACCATCAGCGGATGCTCGGTGGGAAGCGCGCTCCCCGAGCGGACCAGCTCCGCCAGCTCGGGCCAGAACGTGTCCAGGGACCCTTTGAGCGGCTTGGGCGCCTCGACGCCCGGAGGCGTCCCCGCATAGTCGATGTACGCGGGATCCGTCGCGATGCGATAGAGCGCGGGGTTCTCGGCGGCCCAGCGGATGAAGGCGACCCCGGAGAGCCGGAAGGCTTCGCGAGGGTCCGTGACATCCCCCACTGCGGCGATCATCTCCGCGGCCATTCGCCGGTCTCCCTCTTCCGCGAGCGCGCGAAGCAGCGCCTGCCGGTCCGCGAAGTGCTTGTAGGGTGCGGCCGAGGACACGCCCACCCGGCGCCCGACTTCGGCCACGGTGAGCGCGTCGACGCCCGCTTCACGGATGAGCTCGATGCTCGCCTCCAGCAGGGCGTGCTTGAGGTCTCCATGGTGGTACGGGCGTGCGCGCGTCTTCGTGGCCATCCGAGGAGGCAGGGTAGTGGGAACGGTGCCCCGTTGCAAAGTAAGTAAGATTCACTTACTTATGTGAGGACGGCGGCGGTGCACCTTCCTTCAGGAGCAGTGGATGGCCAGCTCGAATGCGGTGAGTCCCTTGTTGCAGTCCCTCTCCCGCCCGCATGGTTTCGAGCCACTGCGGGTGGAGGGGCGGCTCCCGGAGGCGCTGCGGGGGACGTTGTTCCGTGCGGGCCCGGGCCTGTTCGAGCGGTTTGGGACGCGGCTGTCGCATCCCTTCGAGGCCGACGGCGCCGTGACGGCGGTGCGCTTCGACGGGCGCGGCGCGCAGGGCGCGAGCCGCATCGTGGAGAGCGCGGGCTACCATGAGGAGCAGGCGGCGGGACGCTGGCTCTACACGTCCTCTGCATCGTGGCTGGACAAGATGCGCGTGGCGATGCGGCGCGGCTCGAAGACGACGGGCAACACGTCGGTGTTCCTCTGGCAGGAGCGGCTCTTCGCGCTGATGGAGGGAGGGCCCTTGCAGGAGCTCGACCCGGCGACGTTGGACACCCTCGCGGCCACGGACCTGGGCATTGTGTCCGAGGCCTTCTCCGCGCATCCGCACCGCGTGGCTTCGCTCCGGACGACGTTCAACTTCGGGGTGCGCTACGGCCGGAAGATGAACATCGACCTGTACGCCCTCCCGGACGAAGGGGTGCCGTCGAAGCTCGGTACCGTGGAGGCGCCGTGGCAGAGCATGGTGCATGACTTCATGGCGACCGACCGCCACCTCCTCTTGTTCGTGGGGCCCGTGCGGCTGAACGTCTTTCGAGCGGCGCTGTGCCTGGGAGAGCTCACGCAGCTCTTCCAATGGAAGCCCGAGCTCGGAGCCCAGCTCATCGTCGTCCCGCTCGACGCCGTGCATTCACCGCGGACCTTCGAACTCGACCCGTTCTGGGTCTGGCACTTCTCGAACGCCTTCGAGGACGCGGCTGGGCCCTGCGTGGACTTTTGCCGCTACCCGGAGTTCTCGCTCGGAGAAATCGGTGAACTCGAGTCGACCGGGGCGCTCCCCATGCTGACGCGGCTGCACCTCGACTTGAAGTCCGGCGCCACGCGGGAGACGCGACTCTTCGATGTCCCCACGGAGTTCCCGCAGGTGCACCCGCTGCGTCATGGGGCGCGTTACGACACGCTGTTCGCTCAGACCGAGCGGCGGGACGCGGCGCGGGTCCACTCGGGCGTGACGCGCATCGGCGTCGAGCGCGGGAGCGGTTCAGAGTGGGCGCTGCCGGACGGTCATTTCCCGAGCGAGCCGGTGCTCGTTCCCAGAGGCGAGGGGGAGGACGACGTCTTCGTGCTCGACCTCGTCTATGACGCGAAGACCGAGCACTCCTACGTGGCCGTGCTCGATGGTCAGCACCTGGCGGACGGGCCGCTGGCGACGGTCCACTTCGACCACGCCATTCCAACGACGTTTCATGGTGGCTTCTCGGCGGAGCGCTGAGGCCGCGCGGACGTCAGTGGCTTCGGCGTGCCCACATGTGCGCCACGGCCGCGGCCACGAGGAGCGCGAGCGCGACCAGGTCCACTGTCGCCACCCGGCGCACCTGGGGCGTGTGGGCCCCCAGGGACTGGGCAAGCCCCAGGAACGACACCACGGACCCTGACGCCAGGATGAGCGCTGCCGTGTGGAGCGTGGGGGTGAACGCGGCGCAGACGAGGAACGCACCCAGCAGTCCGAACAGGACGGCCCGGTGCCGCATCAGGAGAAGCAGGTTGGGGTCGGAGATGTCCGTTCCATAGAGCGACTCGAGGTGGCCACGCCCCAGGACGCCGGTGAGCGGCAAGAGGTGGATGACCCCGACGAGGACGAGGGCGGTGGGGACGATGAATCTCAATGGGAGCGCGTCCTGAGCGGTGAGGGTGGGCCTATCTCAGACACGAAGACGCGAGGCTGTTTCAATGACCTTCGAGGTCATTGACGGACAGCGGTTCGTGAATGCCTCGCATGCGGGCCGGTTATCTGGTTTTCCCGCTTGTCCTTGACGATGTCTGCGCCGTGGAATTGAGTCGGCCTCCACTGCAGGTGGCTGCGGCGGAGGCATGCGTGACGACAGAGGCCCGACGCAAGGCGCGTCAGAAGCTGGTGTTGGACCACTTCCGCGATGAGGTGAGGCAGAACTGGGACGACGTCCTGTCGACCTTCCCCCATCCGCATTACGAGCTGGTCCCCACCATGGTGGTGCATGACGGTGACCGCGCGGTCCGCGACTACTACCGGGAGACGCGCGTCGCGTTTCCGGACCAGCACCACGAAATCATCTCGTTCCGGCATAGCGACGACGCCGTCATCGTCGAGTTCTGGTTGATGGGGACCCACACGGGCCCGCTGGGGCCCATTCCTCCGACGGGCAGCCGGTTCCGGGTGCGCATGTCGGCGTACTTCATCTTCGACGAGCGAGAGACGCTCGTCTGCGAGCGCGTCTACTTCGACACCTTGAGCATGCTCAAGCAGCTCCTCGGCGGGCTCGACATGCAGTCGCCGAAGAACTGGCTTCTGGCCCTCCGGTGCTTCAAGGGGCTGCTCGCCATGTCGGGTGGCAAGCCCGCGCCTGAGCTGACCGAGACCCGTCCGCCCGTGCTCGCCGACTGAGCATCGGCCAGCCCTGACCTGCGCCGACCCCTGGAGGGCAAGCAAGCCCGCCGGGCTCGGTCTTGACGGATATATGCATGGGTGCGTATATACATGCTCATGCAACTTGACGTCTTCCAAGTGCTCGCCGACCCAACGCGCCGTCGCATCGTGGAGGCCCTACGGCATGGCGAGCAGCAGGTCGGCGACGTCGTCGAGAAGGCCGGAGTCCACCAGTCCGGTGTCTCGCGGCATCTGCGCATCCTCTCGGAGTCGGGCTTCGTCTCGATGCGGCCGGAGGGGCAGCGCCGTCTCTATGCCTTGAGGCCGGAGCCGTTCCGGGAGCTCGACGGGTGGCTCACCGGCTACCGGGAATTGTGGGAGGCGCGGCTCGACCGTTTCGGGGCCGCCCTGGAGAAGAAGCAGCAACAGACTCGCCAACGCGAAGCCAGGAGCCAGCGAAAATGAGCAATGACAAGGCGAAGGTCGTCATCGAGCGCAGCTACCGTGCGAGCATCCAGGACCTCTGGGCGCTCTGGACCACGAAGGAGGGCTTCGAGTCGTGGTGGGGGCCGCAGGGTTTCCGCGCCGATGTTCAGGAGCTGGATGCCCGTGTCGGCGGCGCCCTTCGTTACGACATGGTCGCTGATTCGCCGGAGATGATCGCCGCGATGAAGCAGATGGGCCAGCCGACCTCCCACGCGACCCAATCCCGCTTCACCGAGGTGGCGCCGCACTCACGGCTCGTCCTCAGGAACGTCATCGACTTCCTTCCCGGCGTGGCGACCTACGAGAGCGACATCGCCGTGGACTTCCTCCCGAGCGGCGACCGCGTCCGCATGGTGGTCACGCTGGACGCGATGCACAGCGAGGAGTTCTCGAAGATGCAGCAGGAGGGCTTCACGAGCCAGCTCACGAAGCTCGACGCGCGGTTCGGTGGGGCCGGGAGCTAGAAGTCCCGAATCGAATCGAACACGGTGACCAGCGCCTCTCGGTCCAGGGAGGGCGCGGGAGCCCCCTCGGTGGCGCGGAGCTTCTCTTCCACTGCGTCGAAGATGCCCACCAGCGCGACGTAGATGTGCTCCCGCTCCTCCGTGAAGATGAACGCACGGCGCTTGTCCAGCGTGTTGAAGCCCTCGGCGTAGGCGGTGACGACGGGGGTGAGGGCCGCCACGAGCGCGGCGCCGGCTTCTTCGGAGGCGGCTTTGAGCGAGGCGGACCGCGCCTGTCGGTACAGCGCGGCGGCCTTCTTGGCCTGGGCCGAGGTGATGTTCTCGGCGCCGTCCCAGGTGCGGAAGGGATTGTCCAGGTTCTCCGCCAGCCACTCCGCCTTGCGTGGCTGCGTCACGGACAGGTCCAACCCGTCGCGCGTCGCGGCCTTGTAGTCCTTCTTCACCTTCGCGGCGACCTCGGCCGGGATGCTCGTCAGCCAGAGCTTGCCCAGCTTCGGGAAGTGCTCCGCGCCGGGGAAGTCGTCGGGCGACATGCCGAACATGTCCTTCAGTGTCAGCATCTTCAGGCCGGAGAGCGCCGCCAGCGCAGCGGCGTTCCTGAGGGAGCCTGGGGCGCCCCAGAGGCGGAGCTCGGTCAGGTGGGGGAATCGCTGCACGATGCTCGCGGCATCCACGTCGCGTGCGGAGGTCACGTACAGGCTGTCGAGCGCGTCCAGCCCGGAGCAGGAGGCCGCCGAGGTGCTGGTGCTCAAGGTCAGCCAGTGCCCATCGGCTTCCCCGTGAATCTTCAGCTCCGGGCTGACCTGCCCGACCAGGGACAGGAAATCCAAGCCGTCATTCAAGTGGAGCTCTTGGAGCCCTGTCGCGTCGAGCACGAGCCGGGTCAACTGGGCGCCGCGCAGGTCGACGACGCGCTCGCCATGGTTCGTCACCGACGATTCATCGACGAAGGGGCGGCCGCGGATGAAGTCGAAGAGGCCGGGGATGGGCGCGTCCGCGTTGACGGTCGTCAGGAGGGGGAGCTGCTCGAACACCGACAGGTCGGGCACGGCGGCGAGCCGGTCGGTGTCGAGCCGCTGCGTCGAGCGGTTCACCTCCCTGTCGCCGATCTTGAACAACACGCTCTTGTCCGGCTCGGCCTGCAGTTGCTTGAAGAGGTCCCGCTCCGCCTTGGGGCGGGCTTCCCAGCGGCGCTGGCTGTAGACCGCGCCGCCGGAGGGCCAGTTGGCGTAGCTGTTGACCTCTTCGACGACGAGCGGCTCCCGGTGGCCGACATGGATGTAGCCGCGCGGTACCTCCGCGGACGTCCAGACGTGGATGCGGTGGTCCTTCCAGAAGTAGAAGTTGAAGTGGGCGGGCTTCATGGCCGCCACCTCCGCGGCATCGGGGAGCGCGGGGCCCACCCAATCCAGGGCCAGCACGGAGGCGCTTTCTCTCTTCCCACTGACGTTCAGTCCCGTCACCTGGACCGCGGTGTAGGCGTCGAGCCGAGGGTGATGGACGGCAAAGATGTCTCCGGGCGTGGGCTTCATGTCCGAGCGAATCCGTGGGTGGGCTGGTAAAGGCCCAGGTTAGTCCACGGCGCGCGTGGCGTCCTCGGTGATTGAGGGCGGCCCGAGTGACACCTCCGAGAGGAATGACGCGTCCGTCAGCGTGTGGAGGAACGCGAGCACCGCGCTCACCTCCGCGTCGTTCAGGGGAATGCCTGGGGCCTCGCCGTCCCGGAGCAGCGCGGTGTCCAGCGTCGGCGAGGGCACCACGCCCTGCCGGTAATGCCGCAGGGTGTCCTCCAGCGTCGCGAAGCGCCCGTCATGCATGTACGGCGCGCTCACCGCGACGTTGCGCAAGGTGGGCGTCTTGTAGCGGCCCGCATCTTCCTCCCGCAGCGTCACGCGCCCTCGGCCTCGGGATTCGTCCTCGCCCTCGCCGAAGTGCGCGTCCAGTCCGTTGTTGTGGAAGGCGTTGTCCGTGAAGAGCTCTCCGTCATGACAGGGCGCGCAGCGCGTGCGCACGAGGTCCAGACCCTGACGCTCCTGTGCCGTCAGCAGCGCTCCCGTTTCGCCCCGTCGCCACGCGTCGTAGCGCGAGCGCGCGGACACCAGGGTGCGTTGGTACTGGGCCAGGGCGCGGAGCAGGTGTCCCAGCGTGGGGGGCCCGTCGCCGAAGGCGGCTTCGAACTGGCGGGCCACGGAGGCGTCCTGGGCCAGCGCTTCCATCATCCCCGCCAGGTCGCTCTGTCCCATTTCATCCGGATGGGTGAGGGGGGCGAGCGACAGCGACTCCAGATTCCGAGCGCCGCCATCCCAGAAGAGGCCCTCCGCCCAGGCGAGGTTGATGAGGGTGGGGGCGTGCCGTGCCAGCGGCCGTCCCGAGACACCTCGCGTGGTGAGGGCCTCGGGGACGGAGAAGGCATGGGCCTGGTCGTGGCATGTCGCGCAGGACACCTGCCCGTTGCCGGACAGGCGCGGCGAGTGGAACAGCCAGCGCCCCAGGGCGACGCCCTCGGGCGTGAGTGGGTTGTCCTCCGGTGCTGGCAGGAAGGAGAACCCCACGGGCAACACGCGCGGCGCCGCCTCTTCCGGAGCGTTGGGGTGCGTGCCTCCCGGCGTCCCACCGCAAGCCATCCACAGCAGCCCCAGGCAGAGGCTGCCCGCCCCGCGCCTCATCGGTCCGGGTTCTCCACCGCCCCCAGCGAGAACATGGCCTGGAAGGCATTGGCCAGCGTGCTCCGAGACGTCGCGTCGCTCGCATTGATGGTGGGCGTCACGCGGGGGCTGAGCGTGGAGAACAGGGTCGCCACGTCCGCGCGCAGGCGAACCGTGAGCTGCTTCTGCGCGTTCACGGTGACGGGCGCCGCGAACGTCTGGCTCACCGTGCGGTAGTCCGCGTTGGTCCCCGTCTCCCACGCGAAGGGCGCGGTGCCGCCGTCCGTCGTGACGTACTGGCCCTTCGTCTTGGTGAAGATGTAGCTGGTGAACCACATCCAACTGATGGACGCCATGTTCGTCAGGACGTGCAGCTCCCCGGACTGCCGGCTCATGTCGTCGTTGTAGGCCGGGTCCACGCCGACGCTGAACTCGATGCCCGTGTACGTCCCCGCGGGCACGGCCGTCACGTCGACCTGTTCGCGCCGGCGAGCGGGAAGGACGGTGGGGGACGCGGTGCCCTCCACCGCCTGCTCCTTCAGCACGTCCATCAGGTGGTAGCTGTTGGCGAGCGCCACCGTCGTCCCGTCCTGCTTGCGCAGCTTCACGTTGGTGAGCCAGTAGCGCAGCTCGCTGAACTGGACGGTGTCGCCGCGGGCCGTCGTGAAGGGCTGGTCCAATGCGAAGGGCGCGTCGCCAAACGTGAGCGCCGCCACGAGCGACAGACGGCCCTCCGTGGCCAGGAGCAGCGCCTTGAGTCGCTCTACTTCGCCCCGGGCCTCGTCGAGCCGCACCAGGACGCCGTCCCAGTCCTGCGAGTCCAACAGCTCACGGGCCTCGGCGAGTTGCGTCCGCAGCGTGTCGACCTGCGCGGTGAGCGCCGCGTTCTCCTGGGCCGTGCGGCCCTGGTCCTGCTGCTGCTGGGCCACCTGGGCCTGGAGCTGGGCGACGTCCGCCTCCAGGTCGGCAATCCGCTGTTCCAACTGCTGGCGCTCCTCGGCGGACAGCGAGGGCGAGTCGGCCGGGCCGCTGTCGCCGCACGCGTTCAGGACGCCCAGGGAGAGCGAGGCCAGCAGGAGCGCGCAGGCCGCGCGGGAGAGCGGGGAGGGGACGGAGTTCTGGGGCATGGTGCTGCCCTCTTGCCAGAACTCGCGTCCCTTCCAGGTGCGGCATTCTGCCGCGCGACACCATGCCACGCCGTCCCCCCGGCGGGGGCACGGGGCGGCGCGTCAGTTGCGGAGCGCGGACTCCCGCAGCCACGCCACCGTGTCGCTCAGCGTCTGCCGGTGGCTGCGCGGCGCGTAGCCGAGCTCGTCGTGGCTCCACAGGGACTTGAAGCCCCAGTGGCACGTCGACATCTCGAGCACGACGGGGTCGGGCAGTTGCTTGACGGGGACGCGCGAGCCCAGCCTGGCGAGCCCGCTGACGACGAACGTGGGCACGTCGGGCCGGTCCACCTTGATGCCGGCCACTTCGCCCACGCGCTCGAAGAAGGTGCGCAGCGGCAGGGTGGTGCCCGGCAGGTGGTACGTGTCGCGCCAGGTCTCCTTCTGCGACAGCCGCGCGAGCGCCTGGGCCACGTCACGCACGTCCGTGAAGGCGATGCCCCCGGCGGGGATGAAGGGCAGCCGCCCGTTGAGCACGCGCGCCACGTTGGTCGTGGACCGCCCCAGGGTGTCGCCGGGGCCCAGCAGCACGGGAGGCCGCACGACCGTCATGGACACGCCCAACTGCTTCGCCAGCTTCCGGGACTGCTCCTCGGCGCGAATCTTGGACAGGTAGTACGGCCAGCGGCCCACCAGCGGCTCGGCGTAGCGCGAGTGCTCGTCGGCTTCGATGGTGGCGTACGGAAAGCAGCCCACGGTGCCGGACGTCGACACCAGCACCAGCCGCGCGTCGAGCGCCTTCGCCGCGCGCACCATGGCCAGCGAGCTGTCGATGTTGAAGCGCACCATCTCGTCGGCGTGCCGCCGGCTGTGGTGGACCATGCCCGCCGCGTGAACCAGCACCTTCACGCCTTGCGCTTGGGAAATCCACGCGTCGGGGTCGAGCGGTGAGCCCATCACCTGGGCGTGCTTCGATGCCAGCGGAGAGCGCACCAGCGCCACCGCGTCGTCGCCCAGGACATCGAGGAGGTTGCGGCCGAGGAACCCGCTGGCCCCCGTCACGAGCGTCTTCATGATTCGACTCCGCGCCAGGCGCATGCCTCATGGAACTGCGCCAGTTGCGCCGCGTTCGGGCCCCATTCGAGGCCATTGTCCGCGAGCTTCACGATGTCGCGAGAGACCAGGGCCTGCAGCACGCCGTCCAGGTGCGGACGGTGCGTCACGGCCACGTCCTTCAGCTCGCTGGGCGCGCGCACCTTGGTGGCCTCCTGGTAGTCGCGAACGACGGACTCGAAGAGGGCCTTCACCACCGCGTCGACGCGCGCGTCGCTCAGCTCGGCGAGCGGGGTGGTGCACCAGCGGTAGCGCGACAGGTGGTCCTCCAGCGCGGGGTTGCCCGGCTGGCGCGCCAGGACGTCACCCGCGAACCAGTGCTGCCATTGGTTCTGCAGCGAGTGCGCCAGCGGGGCGGGCAGCGGGGACGGCACCGGCAGGTCGCTGGCCAGCACCCGGCCTCCCCGGCGCTCGATGGCCTCGCGCAGCCACGTCTCGTCGACGCCGGGAATCGCGTGCTCGGAGAGGAACGCGCGCAGGTGGAAGCTGCTCACGCTGGTGTGGCGCTGAAGCTCGGCCATGACCGTGTGGCTGAGGGCGCGCACGTCGGTGTTCGCGTCGAGGTGCTGGGGCGCGCCACACGCCATGTGCACGCGGCCGAGCTGCACCTGGCCCCGCGTCAGCTTGGAGAGCCAGGACAACACGCCGGTGAGCGTCATCTTGGGACGCGGCGCGCCGGACAGCTCCTTCGCGAGCGAGGACTCCTCGGGCAGCCGGTCGTACGAGATGGCGACGGGGAGCACGACGAACTGACGTCCCGTGTTCTGCAGCGCGCGCAGCAGCCCGCGCTTGGGGGGCAGCATCAGCCGGGCGCGGCTGCGCTGTCCCTCGATGAAGAACATCAGCGAGGCGTTCTTCTCGGTGAGCCGCCGCAGCTCGTCGCCGAGCTCCGGCACCTCCTTGCCCACGCCGCGCTTGATGAAGAAGGCCTGGGACTCCTTGAGAATCGACCCCACCACCGGAATGCGGCCGAACTCCTCCGCGGCGGCGATGTGCGGCATGGAGATGCCCAGCTCCGGGTGCTGGAAGCACAGGTAGCTGGTCAGCAGGAAGTCGAAGTAGCTGCGGTGCGTGGGGGCCAGCACCACCAGCGTGCCCGGAGGCACCTGGGCCATGGCGCGCTCGAACGACGGCCGGTCGAACGTCACGTCGCTCATGCAGTGGCGGAACGTCTTGCGCAGCGCGTAGCCGAACACCTTGAGCGTGGCGTTGCTCGTCTGTCGCTCCATGATCCACGCCTCGTCGCCCCGGGCGTCGTCGTGCTTCGGCCCCGCGAACGAGACCTGCGTCTCGTCGCGCGAGAGCAGGTGGCGGTACATGCCTTCATTGACCACGCGCACGTACTCGCGCGGCTCGAAGCCGGGCACCTCGAGCGGCGTGGCGCGCACGAAGTCGAAGGTGTGGTGCGTGAAGTACGAGAAGCCCGCGTTGAGGTACTGCACCTTCTCGTCGGCGCGCGTGAGGCGGCGGTGCGCCTTCTTCTGGCCGAAGAACGCGAGCGTCGCCTTCTGCAACTGCACGGGCAGCTTGCGGCGCACCAGGTCGACATCGTCGAAGCCGTGGTCCTTCCGGCCGACGAACATGTCGGGCGACTTGACGACGCCAGGGCGGTGCTTGAACCACTCGATGGTCGACGCCGCGGCCATGTCGATGCGCAGCGCGCGCTGGATACCCATGGTCGCGTGGACGATGGGAACGGGCTGGCCCACCTTCGGCATGGGGCCGAACACCGAGCGCACGACCTCGCTGGCCACCACGTCCACCGGCACCACGTCCAGCCGCACCGACGGGTCGGCGTTGAAGGCGCGCACAACACCCAGGCCGCTGTACAGCAGGCAGCCCGCGAGCGCGGCCGGGCTGTCCAGCCATGCCGGGAAGGGCGTGCGGTGCGCGGCCGACACGATGCTGGGCCGCACGATGACGACGGGCACTTCGCCGCGGCGCTCGGAGATGAGGTGCTCGGCGACGCTCTTGGTGAGCGTGTACGTGTTGGGGTGGCCGGTGAGCGTCATCCACTCCTGGCCGTCGCCCTCCGCCACCTGGAACGCCTCGTAGAGCTCCGCGGCGGGCTTGGGCAGGTGCGCCAGCCGCTCTTCAATGGGGCCGGGACGCCACACGGTGACGTAGGCCGTGGACACGTCGACCATGCCCACCAGCTTCGAGCACGTGCGCGCCAGCTCCAGCACGGAGAGCGCGCTCCGGATGTTGGCGGAGGTCGCCTTCGCCAGCGGCAGGTCGAACTCCACGCTGGCCGCGCAGTGGACGACGTGCGTGACGTGGTGGCGCACCGAATCCGCGTCGCTGGGCGACAGGCCGCACCCGGGCTGCTCCAAATCACAGCTCATCACCGTGATGCGCTCCGTCCAGTCGGACGGCAGCCGCGAGAAGCACGGGGCTTGCGCGACCTTGGCGAAGCGCTCGGCGGCCGACTGCACGCGGCCCTGCCGGTCCTTCGACTCACGCACCAACACGGTGACGTGCTCGACGCCCTGCGAGAGCAGGTGCTCCAGCACCACCTTGCCAACGAAGCCAGTCACACCGGTCAGAAGCACATGGCGAAGCATCAGTGCGCCTCCTCATCCCGGGTGAGCGCCACGGGACCATTGACGCCGCTGTTCGACGCGGCGAAGAGGTTGTCGGGGTCGATGGCGGCCTTCACCTTGCGGTTCAGCTCCAGCGCGCCTTCCGAGTACACGTCGGACAGGAATCCGCGGCGAATCTTGCCAATGCCGTGGTGGTGGGAGAGCGAGCCGCCCGCCGCGAGAATCTCTTCCCGCGCCGCGTGCTCGAGCGCCGCGTAGGCGGCCACCGGGTCGGCCACGCCCTTCGCGTAGAAGCCCAGGTAGAAATAGATGACGACACCCGTCTGGTAGACCTGGGTGAGGCGGCCGGTGAAGAACACCTTGCCCGGCAGGCCCATGGCGGCGTGTTCCTTCTCCACGCGGCGCTGCACGCGCTCGTAGAGGTCCATGGCGCGGCTCCACGGCACGCTCGTCTCGAAGCTCTCGGCGATGGCCCAGTGCTCGAAGGTGAGGTCGCGGATGTACGCGATGCCGAAGGTGAGCTGGTAGCCGCGCTCACCGTTGGCGCCGCCGCCCTTCATGCCGCCGTGCTCCCCGGCGATGCGGTACAGCGTCTTCTCCTGGAACTCGACTTCCTCCTTCGAGCCCTCGAAGACGATGGTGGCGACCGCGAGCTTGTAGGGGTCGAAGCCCTTGAGCTTCGTCACCACGGCCTTCTCGATTTCGCTCTTCAGCTTCGCGGCCAGCCCGTGCTTGGCGGGCTTGAGCGCCTGACCGAAGTGGAACTGGGTGTTGTCCATCACCCGGACGCTGGCGGGCACCGCGCCCGACTTCTGCAGCGCGTAGAGGAAGGACAGGCCCGTCTTCAGGTCGGGGAAGATGACCGAGCCGTAGCGCTGGACCTCGGGCAGCGGGAAGAGCTTCACCACCGCCGTGGTGATGATGCCGAAGTTGCCCTCGCTGCCGAACATGTACTGGCGCGGGTTGACGCCCACGCTCTCACGGGGCGCCTGCTGCGGGCGCTCGACGATGCCCTGCGGCGTGATGACCTGCATGTCGAGGACCAGGTCCTCGATGTTGCCGTAGCGGTTCTTCTTCATGCCGCTGGCGTTGGTGGCAATCCACCCGCCGAGCGTCGAGAACTCCAGGCTGTCGGGCTCGTGGCCCATGGTGAAGCCATACTTCGCCAGCTCACTCATCAAGTGGCGGCCGGTGGCGCCCGCTTCAATGCAAGCCATGCGGTTGACGGTGTCAATCCACAGGATGCGGTTCATCTGCCGCATGTCGACGGCGATGACCAGCCGCTCCTCCGACAGCGGGATGCGCAGGGCCTCGGTGACGTTGGTGCCGCCGCCGAAGGGGATGATGCAGGCGCCGTGCTTCGTGGCGACCTCCACCAGCCGCACCACCTCATCGTGGCTGCGCGGGAAGACGACGAGGTCGGGGACGCGGTCCACCTTGCGGTAGCGGATGGCCCAGATTTCCCCACCGGTGTGGCCGTGGCCCCGGCGCAGGCGCTGCTTCGGGTCGTCGGTGAGCTGGTCTTCGGCGAGGAACTCGCGCAGCGCCGCGAGGAGCTTGTCGTTCTTGCGGGCGGCGGGAATCTCTGGCGGGTAGTGTGGCTCGTTGCGGTTGTCGTAGCCGAGCGGCGAGGCCAGCTTGCCGGCGAACCAAGGCATCAGGTCGGGCAGCGCGACGTTGCTGATGTTGTAGCGGGTGCCCGTCAGCACCGTGCTGCCGTCGGGCTTCACCACGAAGCGCGTGTCCTCGAAACCCCAGCCCTCGAGTGATTCCGCCTCGGTCGGCGCCGCGGGCGCCGGCGGGGTGAAGCGCGTGTCTCCGGTCGGTACCTCGGGGTACTTGCTGCCAGAGCGCTCGCCCGCTTCGTTCCGCGCCTCATGACCCTGATGGCGCGGCTTACCTGAATGATCTGCCATGATTCCGGGCAGTGGTACACAGGGCTGTCAACCCCGTCAACGCGCATGGGTTACGCGGGTGCGCAGCTCCTTTCGCACTTTCGGAACCCGAAGTCTCGAAATGCCGTTGTTTCGAGACGCGCTGTCTCGTAAGTAGGCCGCATGCGTGTCGGGCGGCCGCGGGATGAGAAAGTTCGCCGCGCCATTCTCACGGCGGCCCAAGAGCTTGTCCTGGAGAAGGGCTACGCCGCGGTCACCACGGCCGACGTCGCGAAGCGCGCGGGGGCGGGGAAGCAGACCCTGTACCGTTGGTGGCCGGGCAAGGGGGCGCTGGTGCTGGATGCGTTCTCGGAATGGGTCCAGCAGGCTCCCCGGCTGAGTCGGCGCAAGCCTTCGCTGTCCTCGACCCTGGTGGAATTTTGCCGAGGGGCTTCCGAGGCGGCCCCCGTGCTGCGGGCGTTGATGGCCGAGGCGCAGTTCGACGAGGACCTCCACCGGCGGCTCGTCGCTCAGCTCGTCCGTCCACGGGGCGACGAACTCAGGGCCTGCCTTGAGGACCGGCGCCCCTCCGACCGCGAGCTCGTGGTCAACGTCCTGTCGGGGCTTGTCTGGCAACGCCTCATGCTCAACGAACCGCTCGATGCGCAATTCGTCCGCTTTGCCCTGCGGGTGGTGGAGCGCATCTGACGGGTGGGGGCGGGGGCCCGGAAGGCCATGGCTGCCGGTACCGGAGTGTGCTAGCTAGCCCCCCAGCCACTTGACGCTCCGATGGCGGCACGACGATTCGTCGCGACCGTAGGGTGTCCTCGGGTGGTGCTGCTCGACCGGTGCCTCCTGAGCTTCGACCACGTTGTCGCTAGAGGCCCACATGTCTGCTTCCTCCCTGCCTGTCCTCGAGTTCGTTCTCGCGAACTACAAGAACTTCAACGCCCGCGCGACGCGCGACTCGCTCCTGTCCTACTGGGAGCATGTTTCGGGCGGCGGCCGGATGTTCTGGAGCGTCGCGGGCGCGATGTCGTCAGCGCAGCTCGGCATCACCCTGGCGCCCGCGATTCGGGCGGGGCTGATTCACGGCCTGTCCGTGACGGGCGCCAACCTGGAGGAGTCGCTGTTCCGGCTCGTCGCCCACGCGGCGTACAAGGACTTTCCGGAGTACCGCTACTTCAGCAAGCAGGACGACACGAAGATTCTCGAGCAGCGGATGCGCCGGGTGACGGACACCAGCATCCCCGAGGACGAGGCGTTCCGCGCCGTCGAGAAGATCATCGTCCCGATGTGGAAGAACGCGACGGAGAAGGGTGAGCGCCGCTTCTGGCACGAGTACTTCTACGAGTGCATCCTGGCGCTCGACCCCGCCGATTTCGAGGGCGACCCGGAGGCCTGCTGGTTGCTGGAGGCCGCGCGCCGCAAGCTCCCCATCGTCGTCCCCGGGTACGAGGACTCGACGTTCGGCAACATCTTCGCGTCCTACGTGAAGGCGGGCGAGTGCAACGCGAGCATCGTCAAGTCGGGCATCGAGTACATGGCCGACTTCTACGACCGCTACGAGGAGCTCTCCGCGGGCAGCGGCGTGGGCTTCTTCCAGATTGGCGGCGGCATCGCCGGTGACTTCCCCATCTGCGTGGTGCCCTCCATCAAGTACGACCTGCAGAAGCCCGTGAAGCCGTGGGCCTACTTCTGCCAGATCAGCGACTCGACGACCTCCTACGGCTCGTACTCCGGCGCCACGCCGAACGAGAAGATCACCTGGGACAAGCTGACCGAGACGACGCCGATGTTCGTCATCGAGTCGGATGCCACCATCGTCGCGCCGCTGATTCTCAGCGCCCTGCTGGAGTGCCAGCGCCAGCCCGAGGCGGCGAAGGCCATCATCGCGAAGCACCGGGGTTAGTCGTCACGGTGGCGCGGGGCGGAAGTCCACGCCCCGCTTCACCTGTTGGTTGGGGTGGGGCCTCAACGCAACGTCGCGCGCCATTGTTCGACCATGAGGTCGATGAAGCGCCGCACCTTGGCCGGCAGGTACCGTTTGCTCGGGTAGATGGCCAGGATGGGGACCTTCTCCTGCTCGCAGGAAGGCAGCAGGGCCCGGAGCCTCCCACGCGCGAGGTCTTCATCGACGAGAAAGCCGGGCAGATACGCGATGCCCAGGCCCGCGATGGCCGCGTCCCGGATGGCCTCGCCACTGTCGAGTCTCAGGCGGCAAGAGGGCCTGGCGGCCCGCCGAAGGCGCCCCTTCGTGCGGACCACCGACAGCGGCCACGCCCATCCGATTGCCCCCCAACGTGGCGGCTCGGGACTTCCTTCCCCGCGGCCCCAATCGCACCTGGGTGAGCGACATCACCTACATCTGGACGGCGGAGGGCTGGCTCTACCTGGCTGTCGTGCTCGACCTCTTCAGCCGGCGTGTCGTGGGCTGGAGCATGGGCGGGCGAATCGACCGACACCTCGTGCTGGGTGCCCTCAACATGGCGCTCGCCGGGCGCGGAGCGCCTTCGATTCATCACTCCGACAGGGGCTGCCAATACGCCAGCGAGGACTATCGGGAGAGGCTGGCAGCGCACGGCGTCACCTGCTCGATGAGCCGCAAGGGCAATTGCTGGGACAACGCCGTCGTCGAGAGCTTCTTCAGCAGCTTGAAGATGGAGATTGTCCACACGCGCAGCTTCCAGACGCGCGAAGAGGCTCGACGGGTGATGTTCGATTACATTGAGGTGTTCTACAATCGGAAGCGCCGTCACTCCTCACTTGGCTACGTCAGCCCTGTGGGATACGAGCGAACGGCTGAGGTGCGAAAGCAGGCAGCGTAGTCAACCCGTCCACCGAAGCGGGTGAGGCTCAGACTTCCTTGTCGTGGACAGCGCCGACGAAGTGGCGAGCGAACACCTTGGGCGTTCACGCCCCCACGGGGCCGTCAGCAGCACGACGCTGGATACCTCTCAGCGCCTGCTCAGACGCTTGAGGACTCGGACTTGTCCCACCGGCGCCCAGGTGGTGCCCAGGCGGGCCCGAAACGTGTGACCCGTCTCATCCAAGAAGGCAATTGTCCTCCCGCTTCTTCGAACCCCCTTTCTATTCGAGGCCAGTCTCTTCTTATCCACGCTTCGATGAGCGCATCATTCCGCTCGCGGGCCTGAGAACGAGGGCGGTGCGCGGAGAACCCGAGCCGATGCAGTGGCCTCGACAAGGAGCGTGGGTGGTACCGCACGCCCCAGCGTTGCTCGATGAGACGTGCGATGCGTGGAAGGGTCCACCGCTCCGTGGGAAAGCCGGCCCTGACGGCGCCGGCCTTGAGGACTCGGGCCACTTGCTTCCACTGCGAGGGGCTCAGCCGGGAGGGACGTCTCTGATGCGGCTTGTGCCGCAGCTTCCTGACGCCGCCTTGTGCGAGGGCTTTGCACCACTGCGACACGGCTCCTCGGGTGACGCCACACTCGTCCGCTACGTCTACTGGGCGCCAACCCGATTTCAGCCGTGAAGCGGCGAACAGTCGCCGCTCCTCCATCTGCTCGGGCGTCAGCCTGAATGGCTGTTGCCCCATCACCACCACCCCCTTCATTGGAACAACCGTTCCGAGGTCTAGGGGATTCGTCGAGGCGGTTTAGAGTCGCTGGGCCGCTTTGAGGGAGCCACAGGTCGGACACTCGTTTGAGGCCGTGACCCCCACCTGCGCCGTACGACAGTATTTGCCCGGCATCAACCCTCACTTGCATCGGTAGTCGAACCGAGCGCCCACGGCGCGTCAACCTTCATCCTTCGACAGCTTGACAGTCTGGGACTCGAGCGCCATGGCCGTGCGTGGGGGCCTTCGCGGCGCTCCCGGGTGACTGGGCCTCACGGAGGGACTCGGCGATTCGGAGGGCAAAGGTCTCGGCCAGAGCCACTGGAACGGCATTCCCGAGCTGACGCATCGCACGCGTCCACGCGCCCGGGAAGACGTAGTTGTCGGGGAAGGTCTGCAGCCTCGCGCACTCTCGCACCGAGAAGTACCGCACCCGTCCGCCGCCAAGTGCCAAGGTGTTTTCCCCCCCCGGGACACCGTGGCTCCCTGCCTTGAGCGTCTTCGCCGGTTCGTCCGGCGAACTTCCTACGTGCCGCTCGTACGCGCGGGCGCCAGGGTTGAGGAAGTGGTTTTCCACGTCGGCAGAGGTCTGCCCCTGGCGCAGTTTAGGAAGACCGTGGAGTGCGTCGCGGACGGTGGCCCAGGGGGTGAGCCGGGTCGCAAGGCTCGCGCAGGACTTTAACCGCGTGAACGCCTGCTGGTACCGCAGCGACATCGCCCCCGGACGAACGCGCTGCGGAAGCCCATGTCGGTCCCAGTATTCCTTAGTCCACCACTGTGACCAGAGCAGCGCGTCGAGGCTATGGGTGGCCGGAGGAGGGGACCAGTTCACGCCAAGGTCCGCGCGGAACGCCACGATGATGACCCGATCGCGCCACTGCGGGATGCCAAAGTCGGCGGCGTTCACTTGATGGTAATGAACCACGTAGCGGGTTCCGACGTCGCTGCGGCCCCTATCGCGCTGGAGCCGCTCGAAGTGCTCCGTCCAGGGCTCGTCCTCGCCACGCCGAACCTCCGGCAGGGTGAGCATTGCGAGCACGTACTCAAAGTAGGGCCTGAACGTGGAGCGCAGGAGTCCCTTGACGTTCTCGATGAGCACCGCTTTAGGCCGGAGGCGGGCGATGGCCTCCGCAGTCTCCGGGAACAGGTTTCGCTCGTCGAAATGACCGCGATGAGAACCTCCGAACGAGAACGGCTGGCAGGGTACACCGGCGGACAGGAGATCGACGTCCCCCTTCACCTCGGCATAGTTGAACTGCCGGATGTCCGCCTCGAAGAGCGGCCAGTCCTTCACGTACGCGACCTGACGACGAATGTTCTCGCGGATGGTGTCGCAAGCGCGCCGGTCGATCTCAACGACCGCCTTGTGGGTAAAACCGGCTCGCGCCACACCCAAGGCGAGTCCGCCGGCGCCCGCGAACAATTCGACTGAATTCACCGCTTCTCTCCTAAAAAAGCGCCCAGCGTGCGCCGCAGTCGCTCCGGCTTCTCGGTTTCGCACTCCCACACCACCAACACGTCCCACCCCTCCCTGCGCAACCGTCGGCGCACGTCGCGGTCTCTTGCCACGTTCGCCTCGAACTTCGCCTCCCAAAACGCCACTCGGCTCTTCGGCGTTCGGGTGCGAGAGCATCCCCTGTGGCGGTGCCAGAAGCAGCCGTGGACGAAGACCACCTTTCGCTTCCCACTGAATACCAGATCCGGGTGACCAAAGACCCCCGAGACGTGAAGCCGGAACCGGTGACCCAAGGCGTAGGCCATCCTCCGGACGGCTATTTCGGGGCGGCTGTGCTTGCTTCGCACACGCCTCATTCGTTCGCTGCGCTGCGCGGGCGTGAGCGAATCCAACTTGGCCTCCAGAAAGTTAGGTCACGCTCATAAATTACTTGGCCGATTTCTGTGCCCGGAGGCCGATTTTCCGGGGTGGGAACGCCTCTCAGGGCTAAGTAAATTGTGAGCAGTCCCTTAGGTCAGCACCCACCGAAGCTGCTGGATGCCCAACTTGGTCGCGGCGTCTTCGACCACGGCGCGGTCCTCTTTGTCCGAGAAGTGCCCGGCGGCCTGGGTGAGGACGGCCCCGTACGCCACCGCGCCGCGACCCTCGAACGCCCTTTCGTGAACTG
Organism: Myxococcus hansupus; assembly: GCF_000280925.3. Taxonomy (NCBI): domain Bacteria; kingdom Pseudomonadati; phylum Myxococcota; class Myxococcia; order Myxococcales; family Myxococcaceae; genus Pseudomyxococcus; species Pseudomyxococcus hansupus. Next base: position 6,581,888 of record NZ_CP012109.1, on the reverse strand, counting down.
CTAGTAGAACCAGCTTCCAACTGTTTGCCCTTCCCCAGCAGACGACTTTTCCGTCTGCCAGCAGCAGGCCATGCGGCTTGATGTACGTGCGGAGGACCTGGAAGTTGAGTGGGATGCCCAAGGGGGACAACGCCATCCGGGGATCCTCGCGGCGCGCCCGGGCGTACCGCTTCATCACTGCGTCCTTGATGTAGAGCCTGACTTGCCCCGGGTCGAGGAAGCGGGTCAGGACGCCCCCTACGCTCGGATCTCCCGTCCAGTTGTCATAGTGGCGTGACTTGCTCGTGGGTGAGAGCGTCAGGAAGCCAATCTCGTCGGCGTGCGCCCACAGGCGCTTCGTCACCTCTTCGCGAATCGCCTCTGGGACACTCACTGCACGCCCCCGTGCGGATGCGGCATCGGGAAGTCGAGTTCGGGGAGCTCTAGGGCGGCGCTCTCTTCTCTGAGGAAGAGAGACGCCTGGTCAAGCATCCACTCGCGCATGAAGCTGCCCGCCGAGACGTCGCGGAACTGGATGAGGCGCGGACCCATTCCGAGCCGTTCAACGTCGTTGCCGCGTGCAGCCCGGTCGAGGTCCATGACCTCGGCTACTCGGCGCAAGTCGGTAACGAAGTCCAAGACCAGGACCTTGTCCTTGTTGGGGCTGAGCCGGAGCCCTCGACCGAGTTGCTGGACGAAGATGCGCCGGCTGTGCGTCACTCGCATGAACACGAGGGTGTCCACATCGGGTACGTCGACGCCCTCGTTGAACATGTCAACGGTGGTCACGAAATCCAGTTGGCCCGCCTTGAATCGCGAGAGGAGCGCGTCACGCTCGCGCGCGTCGAGCTCCGAGGAGATCGCCTCCGCTCGGAAGCCACAGTGACGAAGAATCCCGGCGAAGGCGTTCGCGTGCAGGATGGTCGGGCTAAACACGATGCCGGAGCGTCGCCGTTCCTCGAAGAACGTGGATCGGATGATTCGCGCCGCTTCCTCATCTCGCGTCGGAAGGATGAGCTTCCGATTGAGCTCGGTCAGTGAGTACCGGTTCCTGGATAGTGTCTGCACCGTCTTCCAATCCAGGTTGTCGGCCATGAGCCGGTAGTCGACCTCGGAGAGGAAGCCGTGGCTTAGCGCCTCGGCGATCCCCAGCTTCACGAGCGGTGGGCCCAAGATGCTATCGAGGTCGAACCCATCGCCACGCCACGGCGTGGCCGTCACTCCGGCAAGCATTGGCGCCTTCAGCTCCGCGATTGTCTCTCGGAACGTCTCCGCGCCGAGATGGTGCGCCTCGTCCACAAGCACGAGCCCGAACTCGGGGAGTCGGTCGATTTGGCTCATCACGCTCTGTACCGTGGCGAAGGTGATGCCGTCCCAGTAGGATGGAAACTCGCCGTCCGTCAACCGATGGGTGTGAACCCAGTTGGGGAGTTGGTGCCAGAAGGCCCGCTGAAGTTGGTCCACGAGGGCGCGGGTGTGCCCCAAGACCAGGACGCGCCCTTCCTTGACGAGACCATCGCTGAGCAAGTCGGCGACCGTGTCGGCCATGACCACTGTCTTTCCGAGGCCCGTTGCAAGGACGATCTGTCCGCGCCCCGTGTCGAGCAGCGCTTGCCGAAACCGCTGCGAGGCATCCTCCTGGTAGTCGCGGAGGTTCCGGCGACTTGGAGGATAGAGCGGCGACTGATTCGCCATCCCGATGAGATGGCGAGGAGCAGCGATCTCAACCTTCAGTCCAAGGCGAGCGTACTTGCGCTGGTCCTCCAGGATTGCATCACCCGCGGGCCGGGACAGCGCGATTACTAGCCTGTCGGCCTTGTAGAACTGTCCTGCCGCGACGACTTCTTCGACCGCCGAGCGCGGCGCTGGACCCGTCGTGGTGTGCTTGCACTGGAACACCCAGACGGCGCCCGCCTTCACTCCGATGACATCGGCCCCCCTGTCACCGGACCCGGCGACGAGGCGTACGTCCTCGAAGCCGTTTGCGACCAGGAGCCGGGCCACGTCTCGCTCGAAAGCCTGCCACGGGCCGCGAAGTAACCTGCGCTCGTCAAGAAATGGTCGCGCTGCCCGCATCAGCTCGCCTCCGTTCCGTCGACCGGCGAGAGGAGCTCCAGCGCGTAGAGGGCCCGGAGCAGCTTTGCGCGACTAACGCCACCGAGGTCGGCGGGGTCCTGGTCCGCAAGCCAGACTGCGTCCGACAGGAGTGCCTCGAAATGACGGAAGACGCGAGCACGGGCAGTCTCCGTCGCCTCGGGCACTTCGTAGTTGAGTTCGCTGTAGGGCTCCTCCCAGCATCGACCGTCGAGGAATAGCTCGGGATGGTCGCGATAGAAGCCCGCAACGACCGTGGGGGGCGCGTATTCCAAGAATCTGCCCGTGGACACGATGCTCTGCGGGTTGGCTGCGCCGCGTGCGGCCATCTTTTGGAAAATCTGCTTCTGATCGTCGAGCGGCAGACTCTTGAAGAGCGTTGGCGCGTCGCTCGGTTCGATGTTTCGCCCGACCGCCGAGGCGATGTCCGCGAGGGACTGGCGCGCCTCGTTGGACAGCGTGGCGGGGTCGAGCGCGTAACCACTGGCGTAGCGGGCGCGGAGGTCCGCGAGGATGGCGCCGAATGTAAGGATTTCCTGGCGACTACGCATGAAATCCATCGCGGTCCACGCGAGCTCCGCCAGGAGGCCGTCGAGCGGCGTCATAGTTGCTGAGGCGAAGATGGGGTGGCCGACGTTCACGTAGAATTCGTGGGCGCTGTGCGGCGTCGCGCGGAGGCGCCAGGGTAGGCTCCCCTCTACGAGGGGATGCTCCTCGGCCACCTGGAATGCCTTCAGCGTCCACTTCAGCTCGGTCAGGTGGCTCACGTATTGTCGGCTGAGCGATGGAATGGGGGTCGCCTGCGCGGGTGGGGAGGGCGGGGCCGGTGGAGCGGGCACCGCGTTCGCAGGCCCGCTGTTTCCGTCGCCACCGAAGCCAGGCAGGACGTCGTCCGCACCGGGCGTCGGCGGCGGCGTACCTGGAGGGCTCCCCGAAGAGCCGCCGAGAAGGAGCTTTCGGTCTTCCTCTTCGACCAATTGGAACCACTTGTCGTCGGTCTGGTACTCTGCCGTCCCCGCATGGAATTTCTTGGCCATTTCCTCGGCCAACTCATTGTTCGGAACGACGAGCAGCCGGGCCCATGCGCCCGCGTTCTTCGGTTTGGGGGTCGAACGTCGAAACACCTGGAAGAGCTTGAAGAGCGGAGTTTCGTTCGGAAGATAGCCGAGATCGGAGGCCTTGTCCGGGCGCAAGGGACCTTCTCCGCGCACGAGGCGCACCATGTCCTCCCACGCCGGATCCGTCCTCTCGAAGCGATCCTTCGTGTAGCTCACCCGACAGTGGTCGAGGTGAATCTCACCGACGATGCGGCCACGGTTGCGGGGGTCGTCGATCGGGTACTCGGGCTCGGGCGCCTCGCCGTCGCCCCACATGAAGAGTTCCTTGTTAGCGGTTTCGATCTTTCGTCCGTGCCGGAGGAAGTCGATGCCGTAGTCCGTCTCGCTCAGATATCGCTGGATGCCCAACCATCCACGTATGGAGCGCTGGCGCTGGATGACATCGTCGGACTTCCCGCACGAGGGGCAGGCGTCTTCTCCTGTCCCAATCCACTGCCAGCAGGACATGCAGAACGGACGCGGTGGAAGCTGGCGGTCGACGGACTGAAAGGCGTCGACCACTCCGTGACGCGCTGTGGTCACCGTTCGAGTGGCGCCGCCTGGGCCGCTCCACACGCAGTGGCGCCGCCCTTCGACGCTTTTGCCGCAGAACGTGAGCTTGAAGCTAAGCGGAACGCCGCCGGGCCGCAACATCGCGGCGTACACGCGGCCGAGCTGATCCTGCGTCTTGGTCCGGTTTGCCGCGCGCGCGAACCAGTCCCGCTGCTCCGGTTTGAGCTTCTCGATGATTACCTTCGTCCCATGCTGGCCCTCGTCGTGCTTGACGTCGGTGAGTCGCGGCGTCTTGAACTGCCGCTGCGCGCGCAGTGCGTCGAAGTCAATCTTGAGCCCAATCCATTCCTTATCGCCCGCCCGCGTCGTCCAGACGGTGGTCACGGTCCCCAGACGAGCAGTGGCGATGTTGAAGCCCATCCCGAAGAGTCCGAGTGCGCTGATGGGGTCGTTCCCCGACCAGCCGGCGCTCACCGCCCGTTCGAGCACCTCGGCCGACATTCCAGGCCCATTGTCGATTACGGACACCATCGCGTTTGGGTTACCGCTCATTGGTACTTGAATGTGGATTTCCGGCGCCGCGAGCTGTCCCCCTGCACGGAGAACAGAGAGAAAGCCATCCACCGAGTTGTCGATGAGCTCGGCGAGGCACTTCCATTGGGCCAAGTTGATTTCCCCAAGCATGGGGAGGATCCTTGGGTCCGGCTGGAGGTTGAAATCGGATGGTGCGGCGGCCGCAGCAATCTTCATAGGGGACCTCGTAGAGGGGCTCGGGTACCGGCTGCCGGCCGGCCCAAGGCGGGGAAACTTCGTTGATGATTCGCGTGCGACCTCGCCTGAGTGTTACTTACCTTGAGAGTCGCGAAGTAGGAGATGCCGCTTGGGCGAACGGGTTCGCTGCTCATCTATGACCGGCGATGTTCCGTGCCCCGGAGTGCCGGTCGCTCGGGGCGAGAATCTCCGAAAGTCGATCCATCATCATATTGCGTCGCTCGCGGAAAAAGACCTCGAACCCGGCTAGACTAAGGGGTTCATCTGGAATGAAGTGAAGCTGTCGGAATCGCCGCCGCTCGTCCTCGTCGGGGCACTTCTTTTCGATCCAGTTCTCGAAAAGCTGTGACGACTTCTCTTCGTTCGGAACACCTTCGAGAAGCTGTAGGTTCGGCACGAGGTCGGCGAGTTCACGAAAGACGCCGACGCTTTCTTCCGGTACGCCATTCGCCACGAGCTTTTTCTTTGTGAAGAGCGACTGAGCGTGAATGTGGTCCTGATGGAACAGGTTTCGAAGGTCGAGGCTCGGGTAGAGCAAGGCGAGTGTGGAAAAAGTTTGGCGCTGCCCGTACTTGCCCGCGAGCAACTCTTCTATCTCCTCCCGCTCGAAGCGAGGCGAACGGTTGATGCGAAGCAGGCGCGAGGAGATCCCTTCAACGGGGAAAAGCTCCTGCGATTCCTCGATGGCCGACCTGAGCACGTTCAAAACCATGTCGCCCTGCGCCCCGAACAGACCCTTGGTCAGCCCGACAATGAGCCAGTGCCGGATGAGTTGGCGGTCGGCGTGATGCGCTTGCGCTTCGATAAAGTTCGTCGGGAGGTCCCGCTTTAGTAGGTACAGCGCGATGGGAATCACGGCGTTGTTTGAGGTGAGCGTGAAGTGATTGAATCCAAAGCTCGCGACGAGTGACACGGCCAAGCGGAGCGCCTTAGCGATTCGAGGCCACTGAGCCTCGATGATTTCCATATTCTTGCCGTTGAAGTTGGCGACTTTGAATCGGATGTCCTGGATGCCAGCGAGGACCAAGCACGCCTTCAAGACAAAGTCCTTGTCGAAGGCGAAGCCCTGACCGATTCGATTGAGTTCGTCGACTAAGGCGTGGATGTTCTCTCGGGCGTCTCTCGTCTTCCACTGGGCGGTCGCGATTGAGAGCAGGAGGTCGGAGTAGCTTAAAGGCGTCCCTCCGCTATTCACTCGGATGAAGATGTCGAGCACCTTGTCGAGATCCTGCTCCTCCTCATTGAACGCGGTGATCAGCAACTTCTTGGTGACCGCCTCATGCAACTCGAAGAGGCACGTGCCGGGGAAGTCGGTCTCCATCAGGTGATTCTTCACGAGGTAGCTGTGGATGTCCTTCGGCCCCGTGAAGTCTAAAACTTTGTGGACGGGAAACCAGTGGGCACCGAACTCGGGAGCCTGCGAGGCCGCCTCGGTGAGGAAACGAAAGTCGTAGCGTTTGTCGAAGGTGTCCAAGGGTGTGAGTAAATTCAGGTAGAGGCGGCGGGTTGGGAACGATTCGTCCGCACTCCAGCGCTTATGCAACATCTTAGAGGCGTAGGTGCCTCGCAGCCCAATGTAGAGGGCCGTGAGCCTCTGCTGCCCGTCCAGAATGGCGGTGAGCCCCTCGGAGCCCGTCAGATCGGCTTTGGGGTTGTGCCGGCTGTCGCGGGCATGGAATGTGCGGATGAACTCGTAAAACTGATAGTCCTTTGCATGCTCACGCTTCACTTCCCAGAACAAGAACGACCCAATGGGATAGCCGCGCAAAAGCGAATCGAATAGGCGTTCGATCTGGTCTGTGGACCACACGAACTCGCGCTGGATCGAGGGGAGCAGATACCTGCGCTCGTGAATGTTCTCCAACGCTTTCTGCACGGTAATCGGCGACTGAAAGGGCATCAGTTCTCCAAGGATGCCGTACACCTGCGGCGGTAAACGGCATGCACAACGTAATCCGTGGTAGCGGGCTAAGTCTATGTCCCCTCTAATTGCGCGTCTGTGACGCTCCGCCACGTTGGGCGCTCAGACTCGACTTTCGCCATTCTGCCCCGCAGCTCAGGCAACGCGGGCCAGTGGCGAGGCAGCATTGGCCAGGACGCGATAGAGGGTGCATGCTGGGCGTGTCCAATCCACGCCGACAAGGGTGTCCTGAGCCAAGCGGAGAATGTCTGCGAAGCTGACGGTGTCCTTAGTGCGATACCAGGGGCGCTGCGGCAAGCCGAGGTGCGCCATGTCGGTGTCGAGGCGCAGAAACCAGAGCACCAGCAGCGAGTAATACCGCCAACGCTACCCAGACGTGGCCGAAGGCTGGGAGTAGCCCGGTTCCGTGGACACCCGAGATGTGATGGAAGGAGCACGGGATGTCCGCGACTGACGAGAAGCAGAGGAAGCCCCGTAGGCCACGCCGGGAGTTCACGGCGGAGTTCAAGGCCGGGGCGGTGAGGCTGGTGCTGGAGGAGGGGAAAACGATTCCCCAGGCCGCCCGAGACTTGGACCTGACGGAGTCAGCGCTGCGGCTGTGGGTCGAGCAGACGAAGACGGACCGGGGCGGGGGCAGGCCTGGAGCGCTGACGACGGTGGAGCGCGAGGAACTCTCTCGGCTGCGCAAGGAGAACCGGGAGCTGCGGATGGAGCGGGAGATACTAAAAAACGCGGCGGCCTTCTTCGCGAAGGAGATGAAGTGAAGTTCTCCTTCATCCACGCGAAGAAGGCCCTCTTTCCCGTCGCTGTCCTCTGTCTGGGCCTGCTCCGGTTCGGTGGACAGGTTGACTATGCTGCCAGCCTCTTGGTTTCGGCCATCCGCTCGTACTCCGCAGGGCAGACGTAGCCCAGGGCTGAGTGGCGCCGCTTCCGGTTGTAGAACACCTCAATGTACTCGAACAGCGACTGCTTCGCCGCCTCACGCGTCTTGAAGCGGGTGACGTAGACGAGCTCCAACTTCAGGGTGGAGAAGAAGCTTTCCGCCACGGCGTTGTCCCAGCAGTTACCCTTGCGCGACATGCTGCATCCGATGCCGTGCTCCTCCAGCAGCCGGCGGTAGTCCTCGCTTGCGTATTGGCTGCCCCTATCCGAGTGGTGAAGTTGCGGGGCGGGACGGCTGAGCAACGCCATGTCGAGTGCGCGCAGCACCAGGCCGCGGTCGATTCTCTCGCCCATCGCCCAGCCCACCACCTTGCGGCTGAAGAGGTCCAGCAGCACCGCCAGGTACAGCCAGCCCTCGTCGGTCCAGACATAGGTGATGTCACCCACCCACGTACGGTGGAGCTGACCGGGTTGGAAGTTCCTCTCCAGGGTGTTCGGCGCCACGGGGTGGTGGTGGGCCGAGTCGGTGGTCCGTACGAAGCGACGCCGTGCACGGCCACGCAGGCCCGCCTGGCGCATCAGGCGAGCCACTCGCTTCCGCGCCACCCGCTGGCCTCTCGCTTTGAGTTCCGCATGCACCCGCGGAGCGCCGTACGTGCCCCGGCTCTCCTGGTGGACGGCTGCCACTTCGAGATGAAGCGCCCGGTCGCGTTGCTTCCGCTCGCACTCGGGCCGCGCCGCCCAGGCGTAGTAGCCACTGCGTGAGACGCCCAGGTGACGACAGAGGACAGCGACGGGAAAGAGGGCCTTCTTCGCGTGGATGAAGGAGAACTTCACTTCATCTCCTTCGCGAAGAAGGCCGCCGCGTTTTTTAGTATCTCCCGCTCCATCCGCAGCTCCCGGTTCTCCTTGCGCAGCCGAGAGAGTTCCTCGCGCTCCACCGTCGTCAGCGCTCCAGGCCTGCCCCCGCCCCGGTCCGTCTTCGTCTGCTCGACCCACAGCCGCAGCGCTGACTCCGTCAGGTCCAAGTCTCGGGCGGCCTGGGGAATCGTTTTCCCCTCCTCCAGCACCAGCCTCACCGCCCCGGCCTTGAACTCCGCCGTGAACTCCCGGCGTGGCCTACGGGGCTTCCTCTGCTTCTCGTCAGTCGCGGACATCCCGTGCTCCTTCCATCACATCTCGGGTGTCCACGGAACCGGGCTACTCCCAGTCGTCACCTGGGCGTCTCACGCAGTGGCTACTACGCCTGGGCGGCGCGGCCCGAGTGCGAGCGGAAGCAACGCGACCGGGCGCTTCATCTCGAAGTGGCAGCCGTCCACCAGGAGAGCCGGGGCACGTACGGCGCTCCGCGGGTGCATGCGGAACTCAAAGCGAGAGGCCAGCGGGTGGCGCGGAAGCGAGTGGCTCGCCTGATGCGCCAGGCGGGCCTGCGTGGCCGTGCACGGCGTCGCTTCGTACGGACCACCGACTCGGCCCACCACCACCCCGTGGCGCCGAACACCCTGGAGAGGAACTTCCAACCCGGTCAGCTCCACCGTACGTGGGTGGGTGACATCACCTATGTCTGGACCGACGAGGGCTGGCTGTACCTGGCGGTGCTGCTGGACCTCTTCAGCCGCAAGGTGGTGGGCTGGGCGATGGGCGAGAGAATCGACCGCGGCCTGGTGCTGCGCGCACTCGACATGGCGTTGCTCAGCCGTCCCGCCCCGCAACTTCACCACTCGGATAGGGGCAGCCAATACGCAAGCGAGGACTACCGCCGGCTGCTGGAGGAGCACGGCATCGGATGCAGCATGTCGCGCAAGGGTAACTGCTGGGACAACGCCGTGGCGGAAAGCTTCTTCTCCACCCTGAAGTTGGAGCTCGTCTACGTCACCCGCTTCAAGACGCGTGAGGCGGCGAAGCAGTCGCTGTTCGAGTACATTGAGGTGTTCTACAACCGGAAGCGGCGCCACTCAGCCCTGGGCTACGTCTGCCCTGCGGAGTACGAGCGGATGGCCGAAACCAAGAGGCTGGCAGCATAGTCAACCTGTCCACCGAACCGGAGCAGGCCCAGGCGAAGGTACGCACCTTGCGAGCGGAGCGCACCGCATCCAGGTGTGTTCCCAGTCCGAACACCTCCGGCCCCTTATGCGTACACAACGTGTCGTCCAGCACCAGGCGCAGCGGGCCGTTCAGGTGCGTGCACAGGTGCAGCAGCACCCGATGGCCCAACTCATCCACGGACCAGCGGGCACGAGAGAAGAATCAGTGGAAGGCCGCGTGGTGGCGCACGCCGGACACGCCACTGCGTACGAGCGCCTCGGTGACGGCGTGGACGCCCGTGCAGCGCACCCAGTCGGCGAACAGAACGACGAAGCGCAGGAATCTCGGCCGGGAGAAGGCCGGCCGAACCAGATGCAGAACGTCCAGCGATGAGTAAAAATGAGAGGCGGCCATCGGTGTCGGTGCTGTGGGCTGGAGGAAAGTCTTGGCAGACCTCTCTTCAGCTTCCCTCGATGGCCGTTTCTACACTCTGCCCTTCATGCCCTCGCTCTGCCGACTCGCTCGCCCTCAAAATGGCGAAAGTCGAGTCAGAACGTAGGCCCCGGTCTGTTGATAGGCCCCGTTCAGCCACCGGAAGTGGGCCAGTTCGTCGCGGCCGTCACCATCCAGGTCGGCGAACGCAGCGCCCAGCCAGCCCACATTCTCCGCGGCGATGTGGAAGGGCGGCGTGTAATCCGGAGACCATCGCCACCCGTAGAGGGTGTTCAAGTAGGCCCCCTTCCGCCGGAACCCACTGTCGAGATAGCGGTGGTAGACGAAGTCAGCCCGTCCATCGCCGTCGAGGTCGGCGAAGCGGGCCCCCATGTCACCCCAGGCGGCCTGGTCGCTCACGATGGGTTCGGGCGGCGTGAACAACGGCTCGGACGCCCAGCCGCTTCCGGTGTTCAGGTAGGCCCCCTTCTGAGGATTCGAGCCCTGAAGCTGGCGGTGGTAGACGAAGTCGGCCCTGCCATCGCCGTTGAGGTCGACGAGTCGCGCCCCCATGTCGCCCACGACGTGGTCGTCTGCGGACAGGTGGAAGGGCGGGGTGAACTGGGGCGCCCACTCCCATCCGTTTCCGGTGTTCAGATAGGCCCCAGCCTGCTGGTAGGTCGCGTTCATCCACCGGTGATGGACAAAGTCGTCACGGCCATCGCCGTTCAGGTCGGCGAACGCCGCGCCCAGCCAGCCCACGCCGTCCGCGACGATGTGGAAGGGGGGCGTGAACTGCGGAGCCGGCGCCCAGCCGTTTCCGGTGTTCAGGTAGGCACCCATCTGCGAGGTCGTCCCATCGATGTATCGGTGGTAGGCGAGGTCGGCCCTGCCGTCTCCGTTGAGATCGGCGAAGCGAGCCCCCCTGTCTCCCATGACTGCGTTGTCCGCGGTAATGGGGACGGGAGGCGTGAACTGTGGCGCCCACTGCCAGCCCGTCCCGGTGTTCAGGTAGGCCCCCTTCTGCGCAACCGTTCCATCCAAATCGCGGTGATAGACGAAGTCGGCCCTGCCATCCCCATTGAGGTCGACGAAGCGAGCCCCCATGTCGCGGACCGACGGCTCGTCCGCCGACAGGTGGAAGGGCGGGGTGAACTGCGGAGCCCAAAGCCACTCCGTGAACGCCTGGGGCGGGAACATCGCCCTGAGCGCGGTGGCGTCACTGGGCCTGAAGTCACCTGTCTCGGACGTGCGGAAACAGGAGTTCATGATGGAGTTGCCGACCACCGCCTCTGTGGGTGTGCCTGGAATATGGATGGCACCGACACTGGCGTCACCCTCGTTGCCCCCCACGCCGCAACTGATGCTGCGGTTGTAGTAGTCCGTGTGGCGGAGGCCCAGGGTGTGACCGATTTCATGCACAATCACGTGCTTGATGACGCCGAGGCTGTAGGGGGCCAGCCCGCTGCCGATCCGGATGGTGTGATACGGCATGCCGCCGGAGGGGAAGCCGGCCTCGCCGCCAACCATGCCCGGAGCCATCTCCGCACGGATGGTGAAGTCGCACCAGGTGCTGGGCGTCCGGCGCAGCGTGAAATTGAGGCTCAGCCCATTGTAGCTCTGGATGGCCTGGTCGAGGCCCGTGCTGAACGCGCCCGTCATCGCGGCGCCGTCGATGCAGATGACCTGTAGCGTCGGGTTGACCTGATTGGCGGTCCGGTAGTGCTCTTTCGTGGACGCGTCCGGCGCGAGCATCTCGCGGGACGCGTCCAGGCTCACATGCGCGTCTCGTCCAACGTAGACCTTCTCGCCGACGACCATGATGTCGTCTTCGGGAAACCCTGCTTGAACCAGGTTGCTGACAATCTCGTTCGTCTCATTCGAGAGATTCGAACAGCCAAACTGCAAAGCGGCGCAGCCTATTGCCAGTGCGACGTTTCGGATGAGCATCAAAGCTCCTTGGGGGAGCAAAACATTAGCAACGGGGACTGACATCGAAATGCACGCAGCACTGCCGGAAGCCTCGCCAAGGGCAGATGCGTCGTCTTTGTTACTCCAGGCCCAGATAGACCAGCCGCGTGAGCTGGAGCAGGGGTTGTGGGGTGGTCAGGTCGAGCGCCGAGAAGACCGACACCTCGAAGACAAACATGCCTCCTTGTTCCGAGGCGGGGTTGTTCGCCCGCCAGGACGCGATGGCCGCTACCAACTCCTGGACGTAGCTGGGGGTGAAGACCGTGTTGGGGCGCAGGAAGACGGGGAGCTGACTGACGAGCCACTGGTCCGCCTCCGCCAACCGCTTCCCGGCCCTGGCCGGCGCCTGGACGCGGAGCTGGGCGCTGGTGTTCGTGGCGGGCTGCGCGAGCTGGAAGCCGTAGTAGCAGGCTGTCTTCACCGTGCGCCCGTCAGGATTGTCTCCCAGCAGCGTGGCGAAGAGCGCGTCGAGCGACGACTCCAGGTCTCCCGCGAGGTTGATGTTGAAGGCGCTCGTGAAGGCATTCAGCGGAACGGCGAGGTTGGAGAAGCGGGTTTGGGGCGTCTGGTAGATGAAGTCCCTGTTCGTGGCCCGGTCCACCAGCAGGTTCTCGTTGCGCCGCAGCGACACGCCCGCCGTGCCGTTCTCCTCAGTGTTCAGGTTCAGCAGTGGGTAGGCGAAGCGAAGTGTGAGCGGCCGGCCCGAGGGCGTCTCGGGCGGGTAGCGGTAGATGGCCTTGTCATCGTCGTGGAAGGTCAGCTCCATGGGCACGTAGCCCGCGCCAAGCACCGACACGAAGAGCGCCGGCCACTGGCCCTCGTACCCCTGTGGCACCGCCAGCGCCGTGAGCGTCAGTGTTTCCAGCTTCGGCGGCACGTCCGCCGTGCGTGTGTCGACCACTCCGTACTCGAAGCGAAGCCCCGCCGGTGCGGCGGTCTTCGTCAGCGCTCGCGGTGACGTGTGCCGGCCCACCCGAGCCATCAGCTCCGCCATGGTCCGCACCGCCCCGAGCGCCTTGGGGTTCTGCTCACCCGGCTTCAGCGTCAACAGCAAGGCAAGGTCTTCCTTCACCTGCGGGTACACGCTGATGAACTGCGCCAGACTCTGGAAGAGGTCCTCGGTCTCCGCCTTCGGCAGGGCCCGCGCGCCGCCTGCTTCGTTGAAGAGCACCTCGACACGAAGTGCGTCCTGGTCGGACGTCTGGCTCTCGAAGTCGAACGCGTAGTCCCACGCCAGTGTCTCGGACAGGTTGGACGCCTCGGGTGCGCTGGTGACGGCGCTCTGGCCCTTGAGCGAGGGCGGCGTCGGATAGGCGCGCAGCGGCACCGGCACCACCACCTGGCCAATCTCCGTGTCCACGTTGGCGGGCTCACGGCCCTCCTCGCCCAGGGGCAGAACGAAGGTGAGCCACGAGGAGGACTGGTAGCCCTCCACCGTGCCCTGCTGTCCCACTTCGTGCTCCAGCTCGTTCAGCACGTAGTCGAGCTCGAGGAACAGCCGCCGCGTCTCCGCTGGCGACTTCACCGTCAGCAGGAAGTTGGCCGTGGAACCACCGTTCTTCAGGGGCACCTTCGACGTGCTCAGCGTCGCGTCCGGCAGCGCCGCCAGCAGGCGCGCGACCTTGGCGGGCACCAGGAGGTTCGGGTCGTTGCGCACACCCGCCGAGGCGGCGAGCTGCGCGGGGCTCGGGGCCCCCGTGAACTCGGCCGCGACGTCCGCCAACGTCTGGTCCGCCTGCACCGTCACGCTTTCACCCTGGTAGGTGACGACGGCGTTCGTGCGCAGCAGGCCCGGCAGGTCACGGACGTTGTCTGCGACGCGCTCGACCGTGGCGTTGAAGAAGGTGGCCAGGTCATCGAACGTCCCTCCGTTCGTGACGCTCCTGGCCACGCTGACGAGGTTGAGGACCGCGCCCGGCTTGAACAGGCCGTCACCCGCCGGCACCGACAGGCCGTAGGCGAGCCCCTCCAGCGTGGTGCCGAAGGCCTCACTCAACTTCAACAGCGTGTCGCCCGGCTGAAGCTCACGCGTCTGCGTTTCGAAGGTGACGATGCCCCCCGTGTTCAAGAGGTCCGGCGAGGTCGCGAGCATCTGCGTGACGCTGAGCTGGCTCACCTGGTACGCCGCCGCCAGCGTGACGAGCGTGTCCGTCGCGCCCGTGGCGCGCAGGTTCAGCGTGGGCTTGCCGGAAAGCCTGGGCGCGGTGGCCCCGTCCGAGTACGGCGAGCCGACCGCCACCGGATACTGGATGACGGAGCTGACCTCGTACGCGCTGGAGAGGCGGATGAGCATCTGCTGACGTAGCGCCTCGGCGGCCTCGGCGGTGTTGCCTCCCGAGCCGTCCACCACCGCGCCCACCTGTCCGGCCAGGAGCGTCGCCACGTCGTCCTTCGCCTTCACGGCCTGCTCGAAGGAGGCATGGTCCTCCTCGATGAGCCACGCGGGCACCGCGAACGGAGCGGAGAAGAAGACGTCCGAGGCGGCGAGGAACTCCTGCATCCAGGCGTCCATGTCCACGGCTTGGAAGTCCTGGTTCGTCGCGTCGGGCACGAGCCCCTTGCCGGGCACGTACGCCTGGATGCGCACGCGGGACCGCGACACCAGCTCCGTCGACAACGGAGCCAGTGCATAGAAGTCCGGCTTCTCGCGCTCGACGACGAAGCGCGAGATGCCATCCGCGTCGAAGCGCACCGCCCACACGGTCGGAGGTTGCGCCGTGCCACCCAGCTCCGCCGCGGGACGGTTGCCCGTCGCGACCTTCAGCGTGGCCGGGAAGGCTGCTTCGAAGGCGATCGCGAAGTCCGTGAGCGCCAGGTCGGCATTCACGTTGGGCAAGGCGCGGGGCGCGAGGGCGCTGGTATCCGAGCCCACGCCCGGCACGCCCGCGAAGGCCGGGTCAACGCGTTGCGCGTCACGGGTCTGCTCCAGCTCCACGCTGATGGGGAAGAGGGTGGAGGGATAGTTCGGCGTCACGCCTTCGACGGCGAAGCGGACGCTCCGGGGCGGGAGGAGGAAGCGGGCGTCCTGGCTCAGCAGGCGCGGCGTGGCCTTGTTGGCCGCGGTGAGCTCCGGCACGGAGGTCACCACGCCGAAGTCGCGGGCGAAGCGGACGACGAGCGTGTTGAAGGTGTCGTCCTCGGTGACGGTGAGCGTCTGCTGCTGGCCCGCCGCGTCCTCGAGGGAGACCTCCGCGCCGACCCGCAGGAAGCCGCGCAGCGCCTGGTTCACCTGCGCGAGCGCGTCCCAGCCCACGTTGTAATCCGTGGAGAGTGCCTCCAGGCTCCGGTCACTGCCGGGCACCAGCGGCCCGGTGAAGAGCGCGTCCGTGAGGAACATCTCGTCCGTGCTGGCGATGGCGCCCACGAGGTCGTCCAGCGTGGCGCTCACGCCCTGGGCCTGGAAGCGAGCGAGCACGTCGTCCATCGACTCGCCCGCCACGGTCGTCAGCGTCTTGCCGGAGAGGGTGATGGCGCGTCCCACGGTGAAGACGGACAGCGCGCGGTTGGGCTCCGCGAACGCGAGCGCCGCGAGGCCGAAGCGGCTCGCCGCGGTGTCGAGCGACACGGAGGCGGGCGCCTGGAAGGGCACGTGGAGCGAGGCCCGGAGCTGCTCACTCCAGACGACCTGGTCCGGGATGAGCACGCCCGCGCCTTCGCGAAGCAGGGACGTGCCGTTGCCGGCGATGAGCTGCGCCAGCGTGATGCCGTTCGCCACGGCCAGTGAGACGAGCGTGTCCAGGGGGCCAGGGGTGAGCTGGGTGCTCCCCAGCGCCAAAGGCGTGCCCGTGACGAAGACGTCGGGCGGCGCCAGGGTGTTGAGCGAGGCGAGTGTGTCCAGGGAGCCGAAGCCTTCCCGCGCCGCGAGCTGCGCGAAGGTGTCCGCTGTCTGCACCACGTAGTCCGCCACCTTCAGCACGGCGCCCTCGAGGAACATGCCGGGCAGTGCCTGATTGGCCACGGCCAGCTCCGCCACGGTCGGCTGGAGGTTCTCGGCCTCGAAGCGGGCCACCAGGTCGAGCAGCGACTCGCCCGGGGCGGTGGTGAGGGACGTTCCCTGGAAGGTGAAGACCTTGCCGGGCGCGAGCACCGTCGTATCGGAGGCGTTGGCGTCACCGATGCGCCCCGGCATGGCCTTCAGGGTCTGGGCGAGCTGCTCCAGCGTGAGGACCTCGGAAGCCACCGTGAACGAGCGTGGCTGCGTCGTCAGGTCCGTGCCGGCTTGGAGGGGCGCGGAGGCGTTGTTCTTGACCAGCGCGGTGGCGTCCACGCCGCTCGCGTCGGCGAGCTGCCGCAGCGTGAAGCTCGCGGGCACCACCTGGAAGCGAGGGATGGCGACGTCGCTGGAGAAGAGGTCGACCGCCGAGGACTGGGCGTTGAGCTCGCCCAGCGCGCCCGCGTCCGTGGCGAAGGCCACCATGATGCCCGAGAGGTCCTGGCCCGGCTTCACGGTGTGCTCGTAGGCCTGCTGCCACATCGCCGTGGAGAGGAAGACGTAGTTGGCGGCGACGAAGCGGCGCAGCAGCGCCCGGTCCACCGCGTAGCCGCTGCTCTCCGGGCGCAGCGACTGCTGGTCCACCGAGGTTCGCAGGCGGAAGGCCGCGTCGTCGGAGAAGACCTGGTAGTACGCCTGCTTGAAGCGGGTGGCGTGCGTGCTCGCGCTGAGCACCGCGTTGACCAGCCCGTTGCCCGGGAAGGGCACGTACTTGAGCAGGTCCAGCTCGGCGCTCACGTCCAGGGTGGGCTGCGTGCCCGTGCCCTTCGTGAAGAGGTAGCTGGCGCTGACGCCGGGCCACGAGGACAAGCCGACGATGCGGTCCGTGTAGCCCACGGGCAGCGCCAAATCGGGCAGTGCCGGGGTGGCCGGGACACGGTTGCCGTAGACGTCCTGGAAGTCGAACGACAGCGTCAGGTTGGAGAGCGTCGACGTCGCCGTGTCGTAGCGGATGCCCGCGTACGGATTGTCCTCGCGGCGGGGCAGCGCGGGCGAGGCGGGCACCGGGTTGGAGAGGCCCAGCTTCGACGCGGGCAGCACCTGCTGGAACTGCCAGACGTCTGGGTTGGTGACGGCCTTGGAAGGACCGCGCAGCGCCTCGATGGCGTCCGGCGCCTCTTCCACCGGGCCGGGCGGCAGGCCCGGGTTGCCCTTGCGGAAGAAGGTGTTCTGCTGCGCCTGGAAGGACAGCAGGCTGTAGAGGTTGCGCGTGTGTTGTTCGGGCGAGGGCGTTTCCTGCTCGGGATTCGAGCGGGATGCGCGGAAGCCCACGGCGCCAGGCGGCAGGGTGGCCGAGGCCGCCGTTTCCGAGAGGTCCGCCGCCCAGGTGAACAGCGTCATGCGGGACGGGTCGATGTTCTCGTTCAGCAGCGCGCAGTTGTTGAAGGGATACAGCCGGCGGTCCGGAGACGCGCTCCGTGACTGCGCGCGCGGCACCACGACGAGCAGCAGCGTCGCCAGGTTGCCTTCGGTGAAGAGGTTCTCCGGGAGCCCATGGCCCTCGGCCGTGTAGTAGTTGAGGTAGAAGCCGCCCGTGCCCACGGCGCTGATTTCCCAGACGAGGCGGATGAAGTCGCGAGCGGCGAGCAGGTTGGCGAAGTAGTCGCCGGACTGCGGCTGGGCCGTGGAGGTGAGTCGCTGCTGCTGCGGCCCACTGTGCGTCACCGTGCTGAGGTTCGTCTTCAGCATCGACGTGAGACCGCCGTCCACCGCGTCCGAGGCGAGGCCCTGCGGCGTGCCCGGCGTGGGCGAGTAGAGGAAGAAGAGGTCCGCGCCATCGGGCTGCCGCGCGGGGTCGAGGAACTGCCAGGCGGACAGCAGCAGCTCGCGGCCGCCCTCGTCCGTGCCGAGCATGAGGTAGCTGTTGGGCAGGAAGGCCGTGCCCGTGTCCGAGGGGATGCGGCGCACGGAGACTTCGACGGCGCAGGCCCAGTCATAACAGGAGACTTCGCGCGGCTCGGGCTGCCGGCCTGTCTGGTCCACGGCGACCATGAGCTGGTACGGCGTGCTGCCGTCCTTCGACGACGCCGCCTTCGCCAGCAGCGTGTCCGGGAAGTACCAGAGCCCCGGCTGGCCAGCCTGCTGCTCGGGGGCCGTCCCGGTGCATGCGAAGGGCACGGCGGCAGCGGCCTGCCACACCAACCCCGTGGACAGCGCGTACTGCACCGGCATGTCCTGACGCACGGCGAGCGCGGTGGGGTTCTCCCGCATCTGCGGTGAGAACGTCTTGCTGGGCGCGTTGGCCTGGAGTTGTTCCGCCGTGAGCGAGACGACGAGGTCCTCGCCTCCCGGAACGTTGAGGACGGTGCCCACCGCGAGCGGCGCCCACGTCACGCCTGGGTTGAGCTCCGTGAGGACGCTCTCCTGCACGCCGTACTTCGTGGCGAGCCCGGCCAGCGTGTCTCCACCCACCGTCGTGGCGAGGGTGGCGAAGCGCAGCCAGCTTGCGTCCCCCGTGTTGCTCAGGGTGATGTCCAGGTCGTCGGTGGGCGCGATGGGGGCGGAGAACTGCTGTCCGGTCAGCGCGTAGAGCGCCTGGGTCTCACTGTCGGCCGCGGCGCCCTCGCGCACGGCGTCCAGCGACATGCGCAGGACCTGCGGCGCGTCGGGCGTCAGCGGACGCAAGCCGTGGAGCAGGAAGCGGGACATCTGCGCTGCGGCGCTGTTCGCCTCGTCGCTGGTGCGCACCGCCGCCAGGAGCCCTCTCACCGGGAACTCGGGCAGGTTCGGCAGCGTGAGCGTGGTGCCTCCGGGGAAGAGCCCTTCCACGCCAGCGAGCCGGTCCGCCAGCGTCTCCAGCGTGAGGTCCAGGCTCGCGGCGAGCGCCTCCAACGTCGGGCCGTCCGTCAGGTCCGGTGAGAAGGGCGGGATGTGCCAGAGGGCCAGCGGCGCGAGCACCCCCGCGTCGTCCGTGTTGGCCTGACCGACCTGCGCGACCGTGAGGCCGAACAGGTCACCAATGCGCTCGAAGCTGTCGGTGGCCTGAAGGGTGCGTGCCAGGGCGGGGACCTTCAGCGCGGTGCCGGGTCGCAGCGTGTCCCAGTCGATGCCCGGGTTGAGCGTCTTCAGCGCGTCCTTGAAGGGCGTGAGCACGGTGCTCTCCACCTGCACCGCGTCGAAGGCTGCGGCGAGCGTCGTCACCGTGTCCGCCTTGCGCGTGGCATAGGTGCGCGTCGCCTCGGTGGGGGCGATGCCCTGGTCCGTGACGGTGCCCACGGGGATGGTGAGCTGCGTGCCCACGGGCAGCGGCAGCGCGAAGTCCACCGTGGGGTTGAGGCCGGCCAGGGTCTGCTCGTACCAGGTCAGGTACGTGAGCCCAGGGCCCGCCTCGGGGGCGTTGCGCATGAGGAAGAAGGCCGCGATGAAGTCGAGGCTGTCCCCCGGCTGGCTGGTGTAGGCGATGGACTTCGTGCCGTCCGTCTCCTGGTTGTAGACGGCGAGCGTGGCACCCGTGCGCAGCAGCGACGTGGCGATGCGGTTCTTCGGCTGTTCCACCAGCGTGTCCGTGCCACCCAGGTCGAACTGGTGCGCGAGGGCGCTCAGACTCTGGCCGTCCTTCGCCTGCCAGGTGAGGTCCTCCAAGGAGATGTCCGCCTTGGGGGACAGGGCCGCCGAGGGATTGGCGCGCGCGACTTCGCCCGGGAGCAATCCATGGTCCAAGGCCACGTCGCCCAGCGTGTCGGTGGACTGGAAGGTGTAGGGGTATCGCTCCATCACCGACACCGCGCCCTGCACCGCGGACTTCGTCAGGAGCTGGAGCGCGTCGCGGAAGATGACGGTGGCGAAGGACTCCATGGAGGCCCCGGCAGACGCCCGGAAGCGCTTGGGGGCCTTGCGCGCGGACGGGCCGGCGAACGGGTCCGGAGCGACGTCCGCCTCCACGTCCACCTGCATCTGGCGGAAGAACTCGGCCAGACGTTGCACGTACGCCTCACCCACGGGATTGAAGGCGTTGAAGTCCCGGCTGACGCCCGTCGTGGTGCGGAAGGAGAGCGGAGGAGCGACGGGGAAGACGGTGGCGTTGCGCTCACCCGCGCCGCCCGCCGCGTCCTGTCCGCTCAGCCAGAAGGTGAAGTTGAGCGCGAGGAACGCGCTGAGGTTCTCGTAGCTGAACGCCGTGGCCGCGGTCTCCGGGCGGCTGAGGTCCGCGAGCAGCTCCTGGAGTTGCTCGGCGGTGACGTCGCCGTCCAGTCTGCCCAGCGTGGATTGAAGCGCCCACGCGAGCAGCGCCTCCAACAGGAGGTTGAAGGGCGTCTGTCCATCTGGACTCGCGGCCTTCAGCTTCGCCGGGCCCGCGTGCGCGCCCTCGGCGATGTTGTTGGGCACGAAGAGCGACAGCACGAGCCGCACCTCGGTGTCGGCCGCCGTGGTGCCCGCCACGGTGAATCCCGGCAGGACCCACGTGAGGAGGTTGTGCACGGCGCCGCCGAAGACGTTGACGGGCGTCCAGGTTGCCTGCGCCTGCGCGCGCAGCAGCTCCTGCCGGCGGGCCACGTGGCTCGCGCGGAAGGCCGCGGGGGCGGAGAGGTCTCGCAGCCGGGCGCGGGTGCCGTGGAGCGCCTTGGGCTGGTTGCCGCTGGCCACCTGCCACGGCGTCGCCGTCCGCGAGCCGATGGTGAAGGACATGTCCAGGCTCATCCGGAAGCTGAACGAGATGCGGATGAAGAAAATCTTCACGCTCGCCGACACGGATACGCTGATGGCCAGCTTGACGATGGCGGGCTCGTGCGCCTGGAGGGTGAGCGTGACGCTGGCGGAGGCGGTGACGTTGACGCTCGCGCCGATGATGCCGAAATCCACCTCGCCATAGAGCCGGCCGATGAGCGCGGCGGTGCCCTGGATGAAGTAGTAGCGCTCGCTGGGCAGCGCCTTGTTGTCCGGGTTGAACCACGCCAGGACGCCTTCGAGGATGGCCTCCAACGTGAGGGTGAGACCCGCCTTGAGCACGCCCTTGTCCACCGTCTTGCCCAGGCCGACGGCGAGCCCCAGGCCGAACTCGATGACGGGCTTGAAGGTGCCGTTGGTGATGCGCGGCACGCGCTCGCTGGTGTTGCCGTCCAGCAGCGCGAAGTAGAAGCCGCCATAGCCCACGAAGGGAAACACCTGCAGCGAGAACGAGCGGCTGAAGTCGCGCCGCACGGGGAAGCCGAAGTCCAGGCGGAAGTTGCCGTTGGTGTAGATGTCGATGACGACCACCGGCAGCGTCACCGACACCGTGCCGAACTCGAGCTGCCGCATGGCGTCCGGCAGCTTCAACTCGAAGTGGTAGACGCCGATGTCCTCGGTCACCTTGCGGTAGAGGATTTCGAAGGCGAGCCCCGCGAAGACGCCCGCCTTCTCGCCGTCCAGTCCAATGCGCAGGCCGTACAGGTCCGGGTCGTTGAACACGGCGCTCAGCGAGAGCATGTTCATGAGCTGGAACTGCACGCCGAACAGCCAGTTGCTGTCGGCGCTGAAGCGCAGGCCCGGCATCTGCGCCAGCGGGTTGCGCGTCGGGTCCTTCACCGGCAGCACGGTGTTCTGCAGGGCGATGATGGCCTGCTGCACGTTCTGGATGCTGTACGTGTTCTCCAGCGCCACGCGCTGGCCCATGCCCAGGTAGTAGAGGTCGAAGAACGAGTCGCCCTGGCCGGGCACCACGGGGGGCGGCTGGTTGAGCGTGTCCCAGCGCATGGGCTGGCCGGGCGGGTACGTCTGGTCTCCAAACGCGCCGACGATGCCCAGGTCCACCGTGCCGCTGCCGTTGCGCGTCAGGTAGGTGAGCGACAGCGACTCGATGCGCATGAAGCCGAGGTCGAGGTTGATGGGGTACTGGATGCCCACCTCGCGCTTCGTGAAGTTGATGATCAGCGACAGGCCGTCCAGGCTGATGCGGTTGAGGACGTTGAAGGGGGCCGGCAGGGTGAAGGCGGTGCCGGGCGAGGCGAGGCTGATGAGGTACTCGAGAATCTCTCCGACGCTCACGTTGCCCAGGTTCACCTTGAGCACCGTGTCCGCGTTGAGCCCGCGCGTGAGCACGCCGGTGAGCGTGGCCTGGCGGTAGGCCATGCGGAAGGTGAGCGTCTTGTTGGTGGGCGTGAAGTCGTAGGTGACGCCCAGCGTGAGGTTGTTGACCTGCAACGTGCCGGACAGCGACCCCGCGTAGGTGGGGCCGCTGGAGGGCTCGCTGCGCTTGAAGCTCGCGAAGGCGGTCAGCGCGTAGGTGTTGCCGCCCAGCTCCAACACCCACGGCTCCGCCGTGCCACCCTGCAGCGAGAAGGTGGGGGGGACTGTCGCGTACGTAAGGGCGATGTCACCCACCGCGAGGTCGGGGACGTCGTCGGGCAGCTCCACGCCTTGGGGAAGGAAAGTGCTGATGAGCTCGGTGAGGCTGAGCGACTGCCCGGCCTGGAGCCGCGCGGCGAACTCCCAGCCCGCGGGCGGCGTGAGCTTGGCGGCGGAGACCTCGAAGGACTTCTCGAAGAGGGCGATGACGCCCACCACGCGCCCTTCCAGTCCATTGGGCGCGTACTGAACCTGCAGGGAGATGCTCTTGAGCGTCAGGGTGGTGACGCCCAGGTCCACGCTCCAGATTTCCGTCTCGCCCACCCTCGCGCTGACGCTGTACTCCTGCGAGCGAGGATTGGCCTGGACGTCCATCACGTACACCTGGAGGTCCACGCCCTCGGGCAGCGAGACGCTGGGTCCGAGGAACTTCTGGAGGACGGCGTTGGCGTCGATGGGCGTCTCCTCATCCAGGGACGCCGTGAAGTCGAGTTCGGGGATGGCCAGGGAGACCTGGAGGTCGACGCCGCCGACGCCGAACACGCCGCTGACCGTCAGGTGCATGTTGGCCAGTGAGGGGGCCAGGGGCTTGAGCACCGTGTAGTCCAGCGCCACTGCGTCCACCGACACCGCGCCGGGAATGAGGGTCCAGTCCGTCTCCAACTGGACGCCGATGCCGAAGGTGCTCAGCGTGGTGGTGTCCGCCTCCACCACGAAGTTGAGCCGGGTGAGATAGAAGGCGTCGCCCAGCGGGTATCCGGCGGGGATGAGCGCGTCCAGGTCCACGCCGCCCACGAGCTGCGTCAGGTCCGACAGTCCGTCGGGCAGCAGCACCTTCTCGCCGGCGAGGTTGAACTCGTAGAGGCCCGCGGACTCCTTGAACAGCACCATGTCGAGCGGGACGCTCAGCTCGTCCGAGGTCAGCTCCGCGGTGAGCATCACGCTCCCAGCGAAGGGCGTCACGGACTCGGGGGAGTTCGGGTCGTCGTTGTAGCGCGTGGTGACGGCGACACGTGGGTCGATGGGATAGGGGCCGAGCAGCGTCCCACCCGACGTGGGCGCCGTGAGCGCGAACAGGGGCACCGTCCCCAGGAGGCCGGTGTCCAGGAGCGTGATTCCGCCGGACAGCGGCAGCACCGTGGACGTGCCCAGGAGCGGCAGCACGGGCTCCAGGGGGCCCGTCTTCAAGAGCGTGCCCGCGAAGCTCAGTCCTCGTGGCACGTCGGGCGCGAGCCCCTCCACGGTGGGCGCCCGCGAGCGCAGCCGCAGCGACGCGGAGGACACCTCCAGCGCGTCCACGACGGTGTCCGCCACCGCGGGGAAGCTCTGGGAGAAGCGGTAGTTCGCGGGCAGCACCGCCTCCAGGAGGAGCTGCGCCACGCCGCCCACGAGATAGAAGTACGCGGTGGCGTCCACCGCGACGGTGGGGTCGACGAAGAGCGGGAAGGTGCCCGCGGGCAGCGTCCCCTTCATCTGGATGACATCACCCTGCGCGGTCTGCTCGGCGATGGCGAGCACGAGGTCCTGGCCCGCGTAGTCCTGCTCCAGCAGCGTCTGGACGTCGGAGGACTCCAGGGCGTCGGGGGCAGCGTCAGCACGCCACCGGTGGTGTGCGCTGCGAGGATTTCTTCCAGGCGCTTCAGGTCCATGGGAGACACCAGGGCACGTCGCCGCGAGCGGCGCGGCGGTCAGTAGTCGAAGCGGAAGGTGACGGGCAGGTGGTCGCTGACGAAGAGCGTGATGAACTCGGCGGCGGACCGGTTGTTGGGGAACTGACCCGCGGTGAGCCCGTTGTAGAAGTTGGCCCAGTTGGTGATCTGCGGGTACACGGGCGCGCCCGTGAGGTACACGGGGCGGCCATTCACCATGGCTTTGTTGGCGATGCGCGCGTTCACCAGCGGCAGGAAGTTGGTGACGGGCACGCCGGTGAGGCTTCCACCCGGACGCACGGCGGTGATGAGGTCGTAGATGACGCCGCGCGGAGGCACTCGGATGTCTGCGCCGGGGATGCCTCGCGTGAAGATGTTGTCGAACTCGGCGGTGGCGTACGTCCAGGACGCGCCGTTGGGTTTGGGCGGACCGCCAATCCATTGCGTCAAGGAGAGCGCGGTGTTGTTGGCGAGCGCACCCTGGCCCATGGGAATGGCGCTCTGGGTCATTCCCGCGCCCGAGTTGGCGAAGGGCGACAGGTACGAGGTGTAGCTGAGCTGGCGGGCGAAGGGCAGGCCCGCGGAATTACCGTTCACGTTGAAGTCGCCACACGCCAGCGCGTGGGTGTTGTTCACCCAGGCCCAACCCGCGGCGGGGTCTCTCACCTGGTAGAGCGCACGGGCGAAGCTCGCGGCCTGAGTGCCAGCGGGCGGCGCGTTGTCTGTCGTGCCGTTGCTGGGCGCGTGGTAGACCATCAGCGGCATGAGCGTGGCCGCGGGGCCGGCGCCGCCGCCGATGTTGAGCCGGATGACGCAGTATGCGGGGCGGCGTGACGATGCGCGGATGAGATTGGGGGAGACGGGCGTGGGGAAGTTGAGGTTGTTCCACGCCACGGGCGGCGCGACGGCCGGGTTGAAGTTCGGGGCGGTGTAGGCCCAGGGGCTCGTCGGCATCGCCGCGGGAGGACGGCCCTCCAGCACCACGGAGAGCGCGTACGTGGGGACGCCGAGCGGCACGGGCGCGGGCTGGACGCCGGCGGACAAGGT
Organism: Myxococcus hansupus; assembly: GCF_000280925.3. Lineage (NCBI taxonomy): Bacteria > Pseudomonadati > Myxococcota > Myxococcia > Myxococcales > Myxococcaceae > Pseudomyxococcus > Pseudomyxococcus hansupus. The sequence continues at coordinate 6,557,252 of NZ_CP012109.1, read as the reverse complement.
GTTGGCGATGCCCGCCGCGCCCACGGGGGCCGCCTGCGTCATGCTGAACTTGGCGGGGTTGTTGCGAAAGAAGAGCGCGTAGCCCTCGCGCTTGGCGCTTTGCGTGAAGCCGAGCTGGCCGAAGGTGGTGACGCCCGTGTTGGGGCCGGGCGCCGTGGCTGGGTCGATGGCGCCCTTCACCCAGTCGTAGAACCAGTTGGCGCCGGGCATCCGCGTGGCGAGGGCGGCGCGCAGATTGGGCAGCCGCAGCGTGCCCGTTTGCTGCATCTCCACCATCATGAAGATGTCTGCCTGTTGTCGCAGCAGCACCCAGGCGATGAAGTTGTGGACGGCGGTATAGCTGCCCCGCGTCGTGTATCTGAAGACGCCGTAGTCCTGGATGTTCCAGACGGTGATGGTCAGCGTGGGCATGCAGGGGCTCCCGGTGAAATCACTCCGCGCCTTCCCGCGTGGAAGGCGGCAGGGCCGGCGGCGGCGGGTTGGTGGGACGGGGCGGGGTGAAGCCGGGCTTGGCGTACGCGGCGTACCAGCCCAAGGCCTTGTCGGTGTTCTCCCGGTTGGGATTGCCGAAGAGGTAGGCGGTCGTCTGCCCCGAGGGCGGAAAACGCAGGAGGAAGAACTTCAGGGCGATGTTGTTGAAGCGGAGCATGAACTCCGACTCGGGTGAGACGGTGAACTCGAAGCCGCCCACGGCGACCTTCAGCGCGCCCTGGAGCGTGATTTCCCGCTTGCCGCCCGTCATGCCTGGCAGGGAAAGCCCCAGGAAGAAGCTCAGGCCGCGCGGGTTGGGGGCCCACGCGACGAGCAGCATGGCGCGGAAGTCCATGCGGGCCGCGAGCGCACCCGGCGTGCCCAGGTCGATGAGGAACTGGAGGCCGAACCAGGGGTACTTCACCGCGGATTGACCGAGCGGCGCGTCCACCGAGGTGAAGCCGAGTGACTGCGGCGTGGTGCCCTCGGCCGCCTGGATGAGGCCCGCCAGGGTGACGGGGAAGCGCTGGAAGAGGCTCGTCTCCCGCGCGCGGCTGCGCGACAGGTCGAAGGAGAGCTGCCCCGCGTTGAAGGTGAACACCTTGTCGGTGAGCACCTGCGGATTGAAGGTGAGGTCCAGCGCGAGGTTGGCGAAGCGCAGGCCCCCGTCCACGAGCAGCTCGCCGTCGACGCCGCGCGTGGGCCCGAAGGAGAACGCGTCGAAGCCGGCCAGGGCCTTGAAGCGCAGCGTGCCCCAGAGCTGGAAGCGCGCCTGGATGGGCGCGATGGCGGCGCCGTTCGTGGGCGGGTTGACGGTGACGAACTGTGTTTGCTGGACCTCGATGTTGTCGAAGACACCGCTCTTCATCGTGAAGATGTCTTCACCCTGGCGCAGGAAGACATACGAGTCCTGTTCGCCCTGTCGCTGGTAGGTGCCGTCGAGCAGCAGGTTGTTGCCGTGCGTGCTGCCCACCAGGGTGCCCGGCTCTCCGAAGAGCTGGTTCACCATCAGCAGCACCTGACTGGAGAAGCGCTGGATGAGCGAGTTGCGGAACAGCGTCTTCAGCGAGGAGACCTTGTATTCGTAGGGCCGGTCCTCGAAGAACAAGTCACCCGGGCTCTCGTAGGCGATGAGGCCGAAGAGCGAGCTGTCCTGGATGGCGAGGTTCGACAGGTCCTTCGCCAGCGGGTTGACGTTGATGCCCACGTGGTGGGCGTTGAAGGCCTCCGGGTCGATGCCGGCGGCGAGCCCGACGAGCTGCGGCGGAAGGCTGGCCAGCGGCACGCGGACGTTGAGGAAGAGGATGCCGTTCCAGCTCGGGTCCTCCGCCAGCCGGTTGAAGGACTCGAAGTCCGGGTCGTCTCGGGACGCGGCGTCCGCGAGGAAGGTGACGAGCTGCTCCCGCGTGGTGTTCACGTCCCGGTTGAAGTCCGCGGCGGCCGTCCAGCGCGCGGGGTCCGCGGCGAGGGTGCTGAGCTTCTCGCCGAAGAACTTGAAGACGACCAGCGTCTGGCGCGACGCCCACTCATAGGGGGACAGGTCGAAGGTCCACTCGCGGATGCGCAGTTGCGAGAAGGCACCGAAGCGCAGGAAGACGTCACGGTACTGCGTGTACTCCGTGGGGGAGAGCACCGCCTGGAGCGCGGCCTCGTAGGAGGTGAGGTCGGGGAGCCGCCGGCCCTCCAGCGGCTTCACCTTCGCGAGCACGTCCGGGGGCACCATGCCCTCGGTGCCCAGCCGGACGAAGGAGGTGGGCGTCAGCTCGTAGTTGATGGAGCCGCTGGAGAGAAAGCCGTACGCGTCGCTGATGACGAGAAAGAGCTGGTTCGTCTGGAGCGCCGCGCGCAGCGGTCCCGTGAGCTGCGTCCACTGGAGCTGCTGGGTGCCCCCATCCGTCTGCGCCAGCGTCAGCGCCTTCCAGTCCTGGAGGGTGCTGTCGAAGCGGGCGAGCAGGCCCTGCGGCGTCGTCCCGAGCTTGTCGTCGTCCGCCAGGGCGAAGGCCCGCTGCGCGCGGCGCGTCTCCTGCGCGGGCAGCGTGAGGCGCAGCACCGCGTCACGGCGCGCGGGGCTGATGGCGCCATTCTCCATGAGCCGGAAGGGCGCGAGGTCCTCCGTGATGACTCCCGCGTAGGGCGCCAGCGGGAAGGCGGTGGGCACGGGTGCGTCGCCCGCGACTTTCTGGCGGAACGTGGGCCGTGCGCTTCGCGGGGGCGGCGTTGTCGCGATGGGGGGCAGCGTGCCGGCGGGGACCTCCATGTACCCGAGGTAGAGGGCGGGGTCGGGCTGGAAGAGGCTCGCGTCGCCGGGCTGTGCGAAGTAGCCCACCTGACCCCCGCCGGGCGGCGGCGTCACGTACGCCCACGACGTGGTCGCCACGGTCGTCAGTGGCGCCTCCCGGGCCGAGGCCAGCGCGGAGCGGGGCCGCGCTCGACGCGTATTCGCCTGGGCCTGCGTGGTCACGGCCGCCGCCGCGTCCGGCGGCATGTACGCGGGGTGGTCGGGGAAGAAGTGCAGCAGGCTGCCGGCGGTCGCGGGCAGTCCGAGGTACTCCACGCCCGCGGTGCCGCACATCATCCGTCCCGCCGTTTCTCCCGAGGCGCCGCGCTCGGCGTTGGCGCCCGTGGGGAGCACCACCTCGAAGGCACCGAGCGGTGTCAGGTAGTACGGGTCGGACTGTTGCGGCTCGGCGGACTGTTTGCGCACGCCCAGGACGAAGCGCGGGTCGGCCGAGGCACCCGCCGCGCGCGTCGGCTTGAGCGCGATGGGGTGGCCCAGGTGGGTGCGGAAGTACGACTCCAGGGCAGGGCCCGTCTCCGTGCCCGGCGACAGCAGGCCAAAGGACGTGCGTTCCGGCAGCAGGGGATGCAGTGGGTCCACCGACGTGTCCAGCGCGAGCCCACCCGCGCCCACGGCGAACAGCGGGTAGCGCAGTGACTGGAGCAGCCCGGGAAAGGCGGCGTCGGTGAAGAAGCGCAGGCCCGCGTCCAGTGCGTCCAGCCCCGTGGTGTCCCGCAGCGTGAGCGTGAAGCGGAAGCAGCCCGCGCTGGGGCCCGTGAAGGGCAGCTCCACCGTGGCGCCAACGCCTGTCAGCGTTTGCTGGCCGTCGTCGGTGGTGAAGAAGCACTGGCCCGCGGCATTGTCCACGCGCAGGCCATCCTCGGCATCGTTCAGGCCGAAGGGCAGACCCGCCTGGATGAAGAGGGACAGGTTGCGCAGCGGGAAGGGCGCGAGTGCGGCTGTTTCAGCCTCCGCGCCCGTCTGACGCACGGCGAGCCGGTCGAAGCGCCACTGGTTGGGCGGCGCGTTGGGGTCATCGAGCAGGAGCAGTCGGGTGAGCGCCAGGGGCTGCGTGGCGAGCAGCCCGCGCAGGTCCGCGATGAACCGCGCGGTGTCCGTGGGCGCGGCGCCCAGCAGCAGGTAGACGCCGGGGTACTCCTTCCACGTCTCGGCGAGCGTCACCGTCTCCGGCGGGGTGACGTCCACGTCCGCGACGTAGCCGATGCGGTAGTCCCCGAGCGCGGGGCCCACCTCCAGGAAATACAGCGGTGAGCCCGCCTGCACCGCGAGGAAGGTGGGCGCGCTCATGAGAGGATGTCCGGGACGGAGAAGGTGAGCGCGTCGCCCTTGGCCAGCGGCAGGTCGAGCACGTCCGCGCCGTTCCAGTAGACGCGGTAGTTCGACCCCCACACGTTCAGCGGCGTGAAGCCGGGGAAGACGAGCTGGAGCGCCGTGTCCGAATAGGGGTTGTAGTCCATCAGCCAGCGCTGGCAGTTCAGGTTGGGCACCTGCTGGGCCAGCGGCGGGATGAAGGTGGACGTGTCCAACAGGTGGCGCAGCGTGGTGCCCAGCGGCACGTACGTGGGCGCGCCTCTCACGTAGACCTGCACTTGCGGCACCAGCACGGTGCGGCCGCGCAGGTAGGTGGAGACGCCGTTGCCGCCGGTGTTGCCGTTGGTCTCGCGGTAGCTCCGCGTCGCGGCCTCGATGACGGCGAGCGAGTCCGCGGCCACCAGCGTCACGTTCTTCTGCGTGCCGACGAAGCCCTTCTTGTCCGCGGACTCCATCGTCGTGGGGTACAGGGCGCGCAGGTAGCGGCGCCGGAAGCCCGTCTGGAGGTCAATCATTCCGCCGCCACCGCCCTGGTTCGGCGCCACCACCGTGGTGCCGATGCGGCCGAGGAAGGCGTCCAGCACCACCGTGGCGAAGCCCTGCGCGTCCGGGAGGCCCACCAGGTCGAACGTCACGGACTCGCTGCCGGTGTAGCCGTTGAGGTACTGGTTGGTGCCAGCGCCCGTGGGGTCCGCGAGCTGGTAGCCCTGGAAGTCCGCGCGCAGCCGCATGCCGGGCGTCAGGTCCGCGTATCCCGCCGCGCCGTCGAAGCCGTAGCGGTAGAAGAGCGTCTCGGTGAAGGTGAGCGGCAGCCGCTGCGCCAGGGCGAGCCGCACCGTCTGCAGTCCACCAGGCACCAGCCCCGCCGCCTCCAGCTTGATGAGGAAGGCGATGAAGGACTGCTGGAGCCCCGCGCGGGCCGCCTTGTCGTTGAAGGTCCACACCGCGCTGGTGGAGGCGAAGGCCACCCGGAACGGCAGCGGGATGGACGCGGGCGTGCGCGCCTCCAGCGTGAATGGGCCTTCGGTGATGGGCCCGGTGGGGGGCGTCACGAAGACCTGGGGCAGCAGCACTTCGAACGCGAACGGCGTGGCCGTGGGCTGGTTCGCGAAGTAGACGAACGGCTCCACGTTCTGCGCGTTGTCGGAGAAATAGTAGGGCATGTCCGTGCTTTCCCTGGGGGAGTGGAAGCGGCTCAGCCCACGGTGGTGGTCGCGTAGGTGGCCTTGCCGCCCAGCCGCACCACGGCCGAGCGCTGGAAGAGGTAAACCTGCACGTCATTGGCGAGCGCCCAGTCGGACGTCTTCACCTGGAGCGTCACCCTGCGCTTCGCCGCCGCGAGCGAGGAGCCCGCGAGCCAGTACTGGACGGAGTTGGTGACGCCGAAGACCGCCTGCTGCGAGGGCTGGGTGACGTCGACGCGAGGGAAGGGCGTCAGCGGCGGGGTGAAGGGCTCTGCGCCTGAGATGGCGGGCAGCGTCACCGGCGTGCCGTCGTTGAGCACGAGGCGCAGGCTCTGGCCCGTCATGTTGAAGAAGAAGGCCCGCTGCGTCTTCGTCGTCGCGGTGCCCTCGGAGAACGCGGGGGTGGGCGTGGCGCGCTGGCCGTCCATGCCCACGCGGAGCACGGTCAGGTTGGCCAGCAGGTACACCTGCACGGGCTCGTTCACCGGCCAAACCTCCGGGTCCACCGTGAGGGTGACGGAGGCGGCGGCGCCCCCCACGGGGCCGTACCGCAGCACGTTCTGCCGGCCGAAGAGGTCCGCGGGCTGGCTCGGCTCGAAGGAGCGCGGCGCGGTGAGGAGGCGGGGCGTGAAGGGCTCTCCATCCGACAGGGGAGGGATGACGCGCCTGGCGCCGCCGTTGAGCGTGAGCTCGAGCGGGAAGGTGAGCAGGTTGTAGACGTACGCGCGGCCGTAGTCCATCCGGGAAGCCTCCGTGGGACTACAGCGAGTCGAGCCGAACCTCTCGAGGCCCGGTGTCCGTCGACGTGTTGATGACGAAGAGGTTGCGTCCCTGCCAGTTGTTGACGATGCGCGTCTGGTTGTTGGGCGTGGTGATGTAGCCCGGAGGGAAGCCGCTCGGGTCGTTGACGTTGAGGGCGTAGGCGACGGGTTTGCCCACGGAGAAGACGAAGAAGAGCGCGGTCTGGCTGGAGCCCGGGGCGGCGAGCTGCAACGCCATGAACTGGCTCTGCGTCTTCGTGCCCGCGGATTGGTATTGGTCGAGCGTGGTGGTGACGCCCGGGTACAGCTCGGTGGTGGGCGTGCCCAGCCCGTAGATGCCCACCTTCACCTGCGTCCCGTCCTGGGGGCTGACGTTGATGACGGTGAGGTTGTCGGCCCTCCAATCCTGGATGACGATGTAGGGCGCGTTCTCGCCGCCTGGGATGTCGATGGGCTGCGGCGTCGAACCGCCGGACGAGTACAGCACCTGCGCCCTGCTGGGGGACAGGTTCTGCACCGTGAGAATCATGTAGCCCGACAGCGTCTGGTTGATGAAGGCGCTGCCGTTGACGTCAACGGTGACCGGCGGGTCGTTGATGGTCAGGGGGATGGTGGCCACGCGGTGCCTCCGCTTCACTCGGGCCCGGCGCGGGTGAGGCGCGGGCCATGGGATGGGAAAGGCAGACCCGTGCCGTCCGCGGCGGCTGGGAGGCGCGCCGCGGCCGGGGACCTGCCGGGACAAGCGACTCAGAGGGGATCGAAGCGGACGCGGCCCGGTTCGACGTGCGTGGAGACGTTGATGACGAAGAGGTCCCGGCCCTGCCAGTTGTTGGTGATGCGCGTCTGGTTGCTGGCGCTGGTGATGTAGCCGGGGAAGTAGTCCGGGTCGTTGACGTTGAGGGCGTAGGCGACGGGTTTGCCCACGGAGAAGACGAAGAAGAGCGTCGTCTCCGACGAGGCTCCGGCGGCGAGCTGCAGGGCGGCGAACTTCGCCGGCGTCTTCGCTCCCGCGGACGTGTACTGCTTCAGTTCGACGGACTCCCCGGCGGGCAGCGACTCGGTGGGAGTGCCCAACCCATAGAGACCCACGGCGACCTCCGTCTCGTCGCGGTTGCTCAGGTTGGTGACGCTCAGGTTGTTCGCGCCCCAGTTGTTGATGATGATTTGCGGCGCGTTGTCGCCCCCCTCGATTTCGACCTGCTGCGGCGTGCTCCCACCCGACGAGTACAGGACCGTCGCCTTGCTGGACGACAGGTTCTGGATGGTGAGGATCATGTAGCCGTCGAGCGTCTGGTTGATGCCCGTGCTCTCGTTGGTGGAGATGTTCACCGGCGCGGCGTTGATGGTGATGCTGGACTTCACATCAATGACAAGTTTGGGCTTGGCGAGCATGGGCTTCCTTTCAAGGCGAGAACGCAGCTCAGGTGAGCGGATAGGGGCCGCGCTATCCGTGGGTGCAACCCGGGCTGCGTTGTTGGAACGGACCTGGAGCAAGCACCGCGCCACAATCCCTTTCGGCCACGCCCCGTGTGAGGACGCTAGAAGAAAGGGGGTGGATGCGTCCACGTGCCACGCAGGCGCGTCCGGACGTGACGCACGATGGCGCCAGAGAGGATTTGAACAGTCAGACAGGATTCTGACTGCTCAATGACAACCCAATACGTCGTGCGCCCGTCTGGGATTTCGTCGCGGTCGCCAGCGCGCGTCATGACCTGCTGCGATGGGAGCACCTTGCAACAGACGATTTCGAGGCGTCCGGATGCTCGAATCGACCAGCAGGGAGGCGTGACTGAAGTGGCGGCTCACTTCCCCCACGGGGGGCCTGGAGGTGTCAGGTCCGTGGCCTTGCGAATGACTGACTGCGCAGTGAAAAAGCATTGTCACTCGCAGTGTGGGGCTTTGCTGCTACATCCGCTCGCCGGGCAACTTGCTCGCTTGCTTCACCCAGTCGACGAACTGCGCCTCGTCGAAAGTCTCGTCCTCGCGGATGTCGAGGTAGCGCGTGTCCTGGGACTTGGAGTCACTGGGCGGGAGCGGCTTCAATTGTTTGCCGCGGAAGAACGCCACCTTGATGTACTTCGCGAAGCAATGGATGCCGAGGAACCACCCCTGTCCCTCGACGCCATACATGGGCGAGTTCCATTTGACGGCCTTGACCACGCCAGGGACGGTGCGTTCAATGATCGCGTCGAGCCGACTCCCGACGGCGCGCTTCCAACCCGGCATGGCCGCGATGTAGGCCTGGATGGGGGCGTCGCCGTAGCCCTTCGCGATTTGCGGATTGCCGCCGGAGAGAAGCTTCGGCGGCGCATTCTTCGCGGTGGCCTTCTTCGCCGTCGTGGTCTTCTTGGCCACGGTCTTCTTGGCCGCCACGGCCTTCTTCGCCGTCGTGGTCTTCTTGGCCACGGTCTTCTTGGCCACGGTCGCGGACTTCTTGGCTGTCTTGCCGGCCATTGCGTTCACTCCAGGATTGCGGTGACCTCGACCCCGAGGGGCCCAGCGGCTCAAGGATAATCGGCCCACCCTGATCCGCCGAGCGCAACCTTCACGGTCTCCGCGCTCACTTGCGCTTCGTGGCCTTCTTTCCACTCGGGGAGTTGAGCGCGACCGCCTCGCGCACGAGCGCCTTGAATGCCTTCGCGTCAATCTCCTCGCCTTCGTGAATGTCGATGGCGCGCCGCACGTTTCCCTCGAGGCTCGAGTTGAAGAGCTGGGTGGGGTCCTTCAAGGATGCGCCCTTGTGGAAGGTCAGCTTCACGGCTGACTTGTAGGACTCGCCCGTGCAGATGCCCCCGTCCTTGGACCACACCGGGGTCCCCCGCCACTTCCACTCCTCCACGACGTCGGGGACCGCCTCCTTGATGAGGGCGCGCATCCTGGCGAGCGTCTTGCCGCGCCAGTCGCCCAGCTCGGCGATTCTCTCGTCGATGAGCTCGGAGGCCGGCTTGCCGGTTTCTTCAGAGGGGGCCTTCATCTTCCTGCCTTTCGATGGGAGGTGTCAGCTACGCCGCGCGCCGCGCCACTTGGCGGTATAAGGTAGCGCGAACAAGTACAGGCCGGTGAACAGCAGCAGCGCGAGCGGGAGCAGCGGCAGGAAGGCCACCCAGGTGGGAGGTTCCGGCTGAGCCATCGCGACGAAGTTGGCGATGACGGTGAGGGTGAAGACGATGGACACCCAGCGGTGGAACTGCCGAATCCCGTTGGTCCAGTTCAATTGCGATCTCCGTTAAAGACAGACAAGTGGGTGCGCTTCAGGGCACACGCGTCGCGGGGCCCGCGTCCGTTGACACGGAGCGGGCATCGAGCGGTCGGGTGCTTGGGGGGATTGGACCGGCTTGGTGACGGGCCCGCGCAGGCGGGCGCCCGGTCACGCCTGGCTGATGCGAATCATGTTGCCGGCGGGATCACGCACGGCGCAGTCGCGGACACCCCACGGCTGGTCGGTGGGCTCCTGCACGATGTCCGCACGGGCGGCGCGCAGCTTCTCGAAGGTCGCATTGAGGTCGCTGCTGCTGAAGATGGCGCCGCCCAGCGACCCCTTGGCCAGCAGGCGTGCCACCGTGTCGCCGTCCTCCTGCGTCCGGCCGGCATGGGGCTGGCTGAGGACAATCTGGACCTCCGGCTGGTCGGGGGAGACGAGCGTGAGCCAGCGGAAGGGGCCGTTGGAGACATCGCCCACGAGGTTCAGGCCCAGGGCGTCCCGGTAGAAGGTCAGGGCGAGTTCGGGGTTGTCCACGGTGAGGTGCGCGACAGAGAGCTTGAGTGTCATGGCTTCACTGTGGCGCTCCGCGCTGGGGATTGCTTCTCCAATCCTGCTCGATGAGGGCGGGTCCGCTCCTTCTGGATGCAAGCGGGCAGCACACGGTCCTCCGTGTGGTCCAGGGTGCGGTAGGTGGAGGGAGGCACGCCCACCAGCCGGGTGAAGCTCGCGCTGAACGAGCCCAGCGAGGACCAGCCCACGGCCATGCACACCTCGGTGACGTTCATGTCGCCACGGCGCAGCAGGGCCATCGCCCGCTCGACACGACGTGTCATCAAGTACGAGTACGGGCTCTCCCCATACTCCTGGCGAAATCGCCGCGAGAAGTGAGCGGGTGACATGAAGGCCGCGCGGGCAATCGCCTCGACGTCGAGGTTGCTCTCGAACTCGCGGTCCATCAGGTCACGGGCGCGCCGCAGGCTCGCAAGCTCGGCGAGTTCTCGCGCCAGGGCCTCTGAGGGAGACATGAGGGGCAGGGTATGCCGGCCCCCCATGAACGCGAAGCACAAACCAGCGAGCCCGAGGGGCGTCGGCTCAGGCCGCCGCTGCGTCGAGCGCCTTCTTCATGGCCACCATGCCCGCTTCAATCATGGGCCCGACGATGGCGCTGGCGTCGTGGGGCAGGAAATCGGCGGTCCAGACGACGCGGCTCCCCGTGCCCTCCGCGAAGACCTGGACCGCGCCGTTGTAGTGCGTCAGCGGCCCGCCTTCCGCTCCCCACACGAGGCGCCGTCGTTCGTCGTCGACCGTGACGATGGGCTCGCGGACGACCATCCCGTTGCCAAAAGTGACGACGCGGGCTCCGGCTTCGAGTCGGGTGTCGACGACGAAGCCCGGAACCAACCGGGTGTGGAGGGCGCCAATGTCTCGGATTGCGTCCCACACCGCTTCGGGTGTGGCGCGCGTCGTGATGTCCTTGCAGAGGGATGACATGACGACTTCCTAGGCCGTGTGCACCATCTTCTCTTGGAGAATCTTGCGGTCTCCGCGCGAGGCCTTCCGGAACGCGCGAGGCGAGACGCCCGCCGCGCGGCGGAACGTGCGCACGAAGTTGGAGAGGTCCCCAAAGCCCACGTCGTACGCGATGCGCGTGATGGGCGCATCCGTCGATAGCAGGCGCGCGGCCCGTCGCAGGCGCAAGTGAACCAGGTACTGGTGAGGCGTGACACCCAGCACGCGGCGGAAGACACGGAGGAAGTGGAACGGGCTCAGGCCCGTCATCGCCGCGAGCTCCTCGAGCGACAGCGGCGCGTCCGCGCGTTCCTCCAGGAAGAGCGCGGCTTCAACGGCCTGTCGTCGATTCCGCGTGGTCATTCGCAACGGTGCCTCACGTCGACCCGAGACGGTGCGGACGAACCGCGCCGCGAACGCCAGCGCCACTTCATCCAGGCCAAGCTGGGTGTGGCCCTCGGCCGTCTGTTGTGCGAGCTCACCGAGCATCATCAGGGACGGGAGCGGTGGCAGGGCCCCCACTCGCCACGTGTTCAATCCGCCGCCCAGTTCCTCCACGAGCGCTTCGGAGAACTGGAGCGACAGGCACTCATCACCCGCCAGATGGTGCTCGTGCGTGCAGTGGAATTCATCTCCCGCATGGCCGACCAGGGTCGCTCCCGCTACGAGCTCATACGAAGCGCCACGAGCGTGGTACCCGAAGCTCCCCCGCCGGACATACGACACCGAGGAGACCCCGTGCCGCTCCTCGAATGCGCTTTCGCCCGGCTTCGCGTCGCACCGGTAGTCCAGGACGGAGACGGCGCGCGAACGATGCAGGAGGGTGGTGCGCATCAAGTCTGGCTAGCAGGCGTGGGGACCGAAGACTTGGAGAATCTTGCGCCACGGGGCGTCAGCCGCACCTGCGTCCCATGGGGCTCCACCGCGCTGATGCTCACGTCCCAGTGGAACCGGTGCGCCAGTCTCTCCACGAGCGACAACCCGATACCCAGGCCGGTGGTCCCGGGCTCGGCCTGGCCGAAGCCCACGCCGGTGTCGGAGATGCTCCACGCCTCGGGCGAGACGTGGACGACGATGCGTCCCCGTGGCGTGTAGGCGAGCGCGTTCTTGATGAGGTTACCCAACATCACCCGCGCCACGGATCCGGGAAGGGGCACGAGGACCTCTTGCTTCGCCTCGATGACGAACGCCACCTCTCGGTGGGCGTCATGGCGCATGGACAGCGCGGCCATTTCCCGGGAGATGCCCACCAGCTCGCACGACTCGTCGGCGTTGCCGGGCCGGGCCAGCCAGAGGATGCCCTCCGTCAGCAGCCCCATGTGATGCACGGCCTGTCGCAGACGGCCAAAGGTCTCCGCGTCCGCCGGTGGGTCCAACTCCAGTATCTCCACCGCGCCCTGCGCCACGGCCAGGGGCGTGCGCAGCTCATGGCTCGCGTCCCGGTTGAAGGCTCGCTCCCGTTCCAGCAGGTCGTGGATGCGGGCATCCCGGACTCGCAGGGCCTCGGCCAGCGCTCGCACCTCGGTGACCTCCAGGTTGTCTGCCTGGGGCGGAGTGCCCGACTGGACTCGTCCCACGAGCTGCTCCAGGGGACGGCTCAGCCTTCTGGCGACGACGAGGGACAGCCCCGCGGCGCCCAGCAGGGCGAGCAGCGCGCTCGCGAGCAGCAGTCCGGACGTTCGGCGCAGATGGCGGCTGGTGCTCGTCAGCGCCGTCGCGTCGAGGACCACGTATCGCGTGGCGCCCGCTGCCGCGTCCGGCCGCACCGCGACGTGAAAGTGGCCGTGGCCCTGGGTGAAGACTTCGTATTCGCCACGAGGCGTGTCGATGGGCAGCGCATTGCCGAGCCAGGGCGGCAGGTTCGCGTGTCCCTCGTACGCCGTCGTTTCCAGCGCGGCGCTACGCCCGTCCGCGGCGGTGGCGACGAGCCGGGCGAAGAGGGTGTCCTCCAGGTCGTAGCTGAAGAGGGTGAAGAACGCTCCCATCAGGACGAGCGCGAGCGCCGCGGACGCCGACATGGCGCCCAGGAGGAGTCCTCGGATCGACCTATTCCTCGCGTGCATCCAGGCTGTATCCCTTGTTGCGGTGGGTGGTGATGGCGTCGCCCATTCCCAACGAGGCGAGTGCTCCGCGCAGGGCATAGACGTGGGTGCGCAAGGCGCTGGACTCCGGCGCGTCATCGCCCCAGAGGTGGTGGGCCATTGTGGCCGCCGAGACGGGCTCGGGCGCGGCCTCCATCAGCAGTCTGAGGAGGATTGCCTCGGTCTTGTTGAGTCGGACGGCGCGCTCGCCACGCCGGACCTGGCCCGTGCCGGGCTCCAGCGTGAGCGTCCCTGCCTTCAGCCGCTGTCCGCTGGGAGGGACGGGGCGCCGCGACAGGGCCTCGAGCCGCAGCCGCAACTCCCTCAAGGAGAACGGCTTGACGAGGTAGTCATCCGCGCCCGCGCGAAAGCCCTCTTCCTTGTCGTCGAGCGTATCCCGCGCGGTCAGCATGAGGATGGGTACAAGTCGGGGCGCGAGCTGCCGGTAGCGCTGACACACCTCGATGCCGCTCATGCCCGGCAGCATCACGTCCAACACGATGACGTCGTACTCCTGCCCCAGGGCGAGCGTGAGTCCCTGGGGGCCGGTGGCCGCGAAGTCGAGTTGGAAGTCCGTCCCCAGGAACCGCGCGATGTTGGCCTGGAGGTCCAGGTTGTCCTCGACGACGAGCACTCGCATGGGGCGGCAGGTTAGCAGCCGCTACGTCAATCCAAGGTCAAGCGCGGGTTGACGCGTGGCTGACGCGGGCGCCGGCAGGGTGAAGGGGTTTTCACTGCTGGGAGGACCGTGATGACCCGTTTGCTGCCGCTGTGCCTGCTGCTCCTGTCGACTTCCCTTGCCCGTGCCGACGACACCGCGAGTTCCTTGGACGTACGCGGCGCGGATGGAGAGCGCATCCCCACGCGCGTGCTGGAGCCGGAGGGGCGCATCGCCAATCCACCCGTCGCCCTTTTGCTGCACGGGCTCACGCGCCGCAAGGAGGACTGGCTGTCTGACGCGGGGCCGACGCACGGTGGAATCCTGAAGGACGAGCTGCTGCGGGCCGGTTATCGCGTCTATCTCCTCGATGCTCGCCGTCACGGAGAGCGGGCGACGCCCGAGGCGCGGCCGGGCGCACTCGCGAAGCGGGCCCATCAAGGCGAGCCCGCGCGCTACGTGGCGATGATCGCGGACACCGTGCGGGATGCCCAGGCGCTGCTGGAGGCCGTGCTCGCGAAAGGCACGCCACCCCGGGTGCTCGTCGCCGGGTACAGCATGGGCGCGCAGGTGGGACTCCTGCTGGCGGCCCGTGAGCCGCGCATCACGCACCTCGTCACGATGGTTCCGCCGCACATCGATCCGTCGATGGAGGAGGTGGCCCCCTCCCGGCACATGGGGCGGATTCACCAGGATTGGTTGCTCCTGACGGCGAACCGGGATGACTTCGCGCCTGTCGCGGACAGCCGTGCGCTGTTCGATGCAGCGCCGTCTCGTCGGAAGCGTCACCAGACGTTCGACAGCGGGCACGCGCTCCCTCAAGCGTATCTGGACGAGGTGCGCCGGTGGCTCCCACGTGCCGCCAATGCGAGATGACCTTCCGGGGGCGAGGAGTAGGGTAGGGTTCAGGCCCGTCGCAATCCGCCAGGAGTCAGCCGATGCCGCTCGTGGTCTACGGTCATCCCTTCTCTTCATACACGCAGAAGGTGCTCATCGCGTTGTATGAGAATGCCACGCCCTTTGAGTTCCGCTGCATCGGGCCGGACACACCACTGCACGCGGCCGAGTGGATGCGGCGTTGGCCGCTGCGCAAGTTCCCGCTGCTGGTGGATGGCGAGCGCGACATCGCGGAGACGAGCATCATCATCGAGTACCTGCAGCTCGTGCATCCCGGCCCGGTGCGCCTGCTTCCGGAGGACCCGATGGCCGCGTTGGACGTGCGCTTCCTCGACCGCTTCTTCGACCTGCATGTCATGAATGCGGCGCAGCACGCGGTGGACGGCGCGCTGACGGGTGATGCGGTGAAGCGCCAGGAAGGAAAGGCGCTGGCCGAGAAGAAGCTGGAGGTGGCCTACGCCTGGCTGGAAGGGCAGCTCGCGGGAAGGACGTGGGCCGCCGCTGGCGCGGACTTCTCACTGGCGGACTGCGCGGCCGCGCCCTCGCTGTTCTACGCGGACTGGACGCACCGAATCTCCGAGTCCTACCCCGTCCTGCGCGCCTACCGCACGCGATTGCTCGCGCGTCCGTCCTTCGCCCGAGCGGTGGATGAAGCGCGGCAGTTCCGGCCGCTCTTCCCGTTGGGCGCTCCGGACCGGGATTGAGTCACCGGGCCGGGAGCGGTCCTCACTGGGGTGAGCCCAGGGTCCGGAGGAAGAACAGGCCCACGTCGTCCTGGAAGTAGCGGCTGGCGGGGCCCATAGGGGAGTGGGGCTGTCCGGGCATGATGAGCAGCTCGAAGCGCTTGTTGGCCCGGATGAGCGCATCCGCCATCCGCATCGTCACGGAGAGCGTGGCATTCACGTCGCTCGTGCCGTGCATCAGCTTCAGGTGCCCCTTCAGCTTGCCGGCGAGCGCGAGGTTGTCGCCCACCGCGTAGCCTTGGGGATTCGCGCTGGGGAGGTCGAGATAGGGCTCGTTGATGATGGCCTCCTCCTCCAGTGCGCCCGAGGCCACGGCATATCCCGCCTTGAAGAAGTCCGGCGCCGTCAGCATGCCGCGCAGCGCGAAGTATCCGCCCCAGGAGGCCCCGTGAATGCCGACCCGCTCCAGGTCCATCCACGGGCGCGTGGCGGCGGCCTGCTTCAGCGCCGCGACGTAGTCGGGAATCTCCGTCTGTCCCACGCGGCCGTAGTTCGCGTCCTGGAAAGCCTTGCTCCGCCCTGTCGTTCCTCGAGGGTCCAGCATCACCACGACGAAGCCGAGCTGCGCCAGTCCGCTGGCGGTCAACGACATGTGATTCCCGACGTAGCTCCAGGGAACCATGGTGGTGAAGGGGCCCGCGTAGATATAGGCGAGCACGGGGTAGCGCTTCGCGGCGTCGAAGTCGCGTGGCTTGTAGAGCACGCCGTGGAGGGGCGTGGTGCCATCCGCCGCCTTGACGAGGAGTGCCTCTGGCCGTGTGTCACCCAGCGACTCGACTTCACTCGCGTCCGAGGTGGTGAGTCGCACGCGTGGGCCCCCCGTCACGGGCACCAGCTCCCGCAGCCGCGGTTGTGTCCGCGAGGACCAGGTGTCCACGTAGTACCGGCCCGAGGGGGACGGCGTGATGCGGTGCATTCCCGAGCCTGACGACAGCCGCGTCAAGGCGCCGCCCTTCAGGCTGCCTCGGTAGAAGAGGTGCTCGTACGGCGCGCCGCTGTCGGCGGAGGCCAGCACATAGAGCGCGTCGCCCGTGGGGGCGATTCCCACCACTTCATGCACGGGAAAGGCACCTCGCGTGAGCTGCCGCACGTGCTTCCCCGACCGGTCATAGG
Source organism: Myxococcus hansupus (assembly GCF_000280925.3). Lineage (NCBI taxonomy): Bacteria > Pseudomonadati > Myxococcota > Myxococcia > Myxococcales > Myxococcaceae > Pseudomyxococcus > Pseudomyxococcus hansupus. The sequence continues at coordinate 6,541,023 of NZ_CP012109.1, read as the reverse complement.
CATACACGTGGCGCCAGCCGTCGCGCTCGGACATCCAGAGGTAGCCGCGCCCTTCTGGCAGCGCCGTCACCTGTTTCGCCCAGCCGCCCACCGCGAAGTCGAGGCCGGTGACGAAGGTCTCCGGACGCTCCTCGCGCAGCACGTGCCGGCGTTTGCCAGACGTGGGGTCCACGGCCGTCAGGTCCAGCCGCTTGGCGTTGCGGGAGAGGTGGAGGCACAGCGCCTCGGTGCCCTCGGGGTTCCAGCCGGCGAACCAGTCATACGTCTCGCCTTCGACGGGAGGAATGCGTGTCACGCGGCCCGTCGCGACCTCCACGACGTGAAGCTCCGAACGCGGCAGCGGCGTCCCCGCCTTCGCGTACGGCATCATCGTCACCTTCTCCAGTGCGCTGGTGTAGTCCACGACGGGCACCTGGTGGACGGCGCGCGAGTCTTCCCGCCACACCGTCAGGAAGCGGCCGTCCGGTGACCAGGGGCGCTCTGGAATCCGCCAGTCGAGGTGCTGCTCGCCCGTGCGCTCGACCACGGTCGCCCCCGCCGCATCCTGCACCGCGAAGCCCCCCGGTCGCTGGAGGGCGAGCGCGCCTCCTCGCGGTGCGAAGAAGTGAGCCGGGGACAGCGTGAGCGCGGTTCGGTCCTCCGGCGGGAGCAACGTGACGCGGCCACCGGTGAGGCCCAGTCCGAACGTCTTGCCCTCCAGTTGGAACACAATGCCCTGTTCATCGGGAGTGAACGCGACGTCGAAGAACCGGGGCGCCGTGACGGGCTTGCCCATCAACGACGAGAGCTGCTGCCGCAGGTGCTCGCCGGAGAGGAGCGGCTTCAGCTCGCTGGTCTTCGCGTGCGCCAGCACCCAGGTTCCGCCGTCCTTGCCCTCGCGGGACCAGAAGACCAGCCGGTCGCCTGCTCGCATCCACTTGGGCGTGACGAGGCTGTCCCGCAGCAGCTCCACCCGCCGGGTGAACCGGTGCGCCAGGTCCAGCTTCGCTTGAGTGCCGGCATCAGGTGTGGCTCCCGAGGCGGGTGGGGCGTCTTCGAGCGCCAGGGCCGGAGCCCCCGAAAGCGCTGTGAGCACCAGTCCAAGGGGGACGAATCGGAGTCGCATGCACCGGATGGTAGGAAGCCGCATCCTTCACCACCAATATATCTTTCGAGGCGCATCGAGACGGATATCGTCTCAATATGGAATTCCGTCAGCTCCAGCTCTTCATCGCGGTGGCGGAGGAGCTGCACTTCGGGCGCGCCGCCGCGCGCATCGGCATGGCTCAGCCGCCCTTCAGCCAGCAGATTCGCCGGCTGGAGTCCGAGCTGGGCGTCGAGCTGCTCACCCGCACGAGCCGCCGCGTCGCCCTTACCGCCGCGGGAGCACGGTTGCTGGAGGAGGCGCGCGCCTTGCTGGCCCGGCGCGCGGACGTCATCCATGCGGTGCAGCAGGCGGCGAGTGGGGAGACGGGCAGCCTGCGAGTCGGCTTCTCCGCGTCATCCGCGTTCGGCGTCCTGCCGGACATCGTGCTGCGTTTCCGCACGAAGTTTCCAAAGGTGAAGCTGGAGCTGGATGACAGCGAAACGTTGAATGTGGGCGCCGCGCTCTCCGCTGGCGAGCTGGACATCGCCATTGTCCGGGCGCCGTTTCGCCACGAAGGGCTCATCGTCGAACGGCTGCTCCGGGAGCGCTTCGTGCTCGCCTTGCCAGCACGGCACCCGCGTGCCCGTCAGCAGGTCGTCGCGCTGTCCTCGCTGGCGAGCGAACCCTTTGTGCTCTTTCCTCGCCACTCCGCGCCGGGCCTGCATGACCTCGTGACGAGCATGTGTCTGGCGGCGGGGTTCTCCCCGAACATCCTCCAGGAAGCCAGCTCATGGCCTTCTGTCGTTGGCATGGTGGAGGCGGGGCTGGGCCTCACCATTGCGCCTGCGTCTTCCCAGGCACTGTGCCCCAAGGGCGTCGTGTTCCGCCCGCTGAGCGGCGCGCCCGGTCACGCGGAGCTGGTGGTGGCCTTTCCCGGACCGCGCCCGTCACCCGCGGCGCAGCACTTCCGGGTCCTCGCGCACGACGCCGTCTCGCGCTCGGGTAGAAGCGCCGCTGACTGAGCGGCGCTGTAGCACGTCAACGTTTGCGGGGTGCCGTCTATTACGCGTTGATGAGGAAAGTGATAGCATGTTTGTCGATGCCCGGGGGTGGTTGCGTTCTCCGGACGGAGGCGTTTACGCGCCGGGGAAGGCGGGCATCCAGCAAAGCGCGATTTTGAAAGGGTGGACACATGATGACGTGTAGCGGATGGGTGCGTCTGTTCGCGGCAGTGGGTCTGGTCATGCTGTTTTTTCCCGAGGCCGCGAAGGCCCAGCCTGTCTTCATGGAGGAGCATGTCATCATCCTCATTGACCGCAGTGGCTCCATGGCTGGGACGCGGACGGATGGAAGCACCCGCTTCCAGGCGGGGCTCCTCATGGCGAGGGATGACGTGGAGTTCGCCAGCCCCTCCGTGACTCGGTACACCTCTGTCTGGTCTTTCGAGGGGACCACCTATCGCAAGCACCTCGACTTCACGGTCGACACCCAGCAGGTGTTGAATGCCCTCAATTCCATCCAGGTGGGAATCGGCGTCACGCCGTTGGCCTACGCGGCATGTGACGCCGTGGATACGTTGATTGGCTTCCGCACCCATGTCCTGGCGAGGAAGCGGATTCAGCTCAGCTCGGATGGCATGGAGAACAGCAGCCCCCCGGGGACGCAGTGCCAGGGACCCGACAGCGCCACGATGGCGGCCCAGTCCTGGCAGTGGAAGGTCCGCAACAAGCTTCGGACTGGCAATGCCCAGAACCCCAACCCGGTTCCATTCACGATTGTCTCAGACGTCACCTTCTTCGGCAGCTTCGTGACGGGGCTCTCGGCGAGCGAAGCGTCGGACTCCCTCATCCATGAGGTCTCCGAGAACGGGAGGTCCCTGGTTCCGGCCGGTCACGCGCTCCCTCCGGAGGACCCTTTCGTCGCGTACCTTCGAATGCTCGCGGTGGAGTCTGGCGGCCGGATGCGCGTGGTGGGCGACAGCGCACCCCGGCCCGTTCATGGAGACGTCAACGGGGATGGGTGTGTTGACATGAGGGATTACGACATCCTCCTCGTGAACTTTGGTCTGCGGGTGCCTCCCGGGGACCCGAGGGCCGACGTGAACCGTGACCAGGTGGTGGACTACTCCGACTACTCCGTCCTCATGGCCAACTGGGGCATGGGTGGCCGGTGCACCGCGACGCTCGGGGACGAGTAACGCTGTTCTGAAAACGCCCGGCCCGGTGCAAGCATTCGCGCCGGGCCGTCGTGTCCGTCACTCCTTGTCGAGCTTGCCCACGGGACCGCACCCGCTACCAAGGTTGTTCAGGACGATGTTGTAGTCGGTGATGTCCACCCGGCCGTCCTGGTTGATGTCCGCCTGGGGCGGCGCGGGCGGGACGCTCATGCCGTAGTACCCCACGACGAAGTAGAAGTCGGTCATGTCGACACAGCCATTCTGGTTGGTGTCGCCCGGGTAGGGAACGGGGCGGCTGTCGTCGACGACGGTGTAGACACCGCCCGACTCCCGGGACAGCCCTTGCAACAATGCCAGGAAGGGCGGCAGGGGCGGCGTCGACTTCTGAGGGGCCAGCGTCAGGTAGTTGTAGAAGACGTTCGCGTCGAGCACGAGCTGGTAGTCCGTCTGGCTGTCGCGCAGCGGGTCCCCCGTCTTGAGCATGTTCCGGACCTTCCACTGCCAAGAGTCTTCCTCGAGCTGCGGGTAGCGCGTGGTGCTGCGCGGCCCGTAGCAGAGGGACGTCGTGGGCGAGCTGTTCTCCTCGCCATCCGAGATGAGATAGACGACCTTGCGCGCGTCGACGCCGGGCTCGAACCGGAGCAGCTCGTCGGCGGCATCACAGACGGCGTGCGCCAGCGGGGTCGCGCCGCGCCCCACCGTCAGCCGGCTCAAGGTCAGGCGCGTCGCATCCTCGTCATCGAACCCCTGCTCCTGGATGTAGCCCGTGCCCTCGAAGGTCCAGACGGCGTACTTGCGAGGAAGGGCATTGGGCAGGCGCACATAGTTGGCCGCGAGGGACACCGCCTCCTCGAAGCGCGTCAGTCCCGAGACGCGCGTCGTCAGCATGGTGGCGCTTCGGTCGATGAGCACGATGACGTGCTCTTCCGTGAAGGCCCGTGCCGCGGTGCCGGACAGCAGTGTCAACGCGAGGCCCGTCTTCGCGAGCGCGCGAGGGCCCAGCTTGGAGGCGAAGCTTTGCAACATGGTGACGCTCCTTGTCGGAAGTGAAGGCCCCGCGGGTGCCAGGGCGCGAAGTGGGCGCGGGGCTACAGACCCTGGACCTGGACCGGGAACCAGGCCTCGACGGTGTCACCCGTTCCCAGTTGGCCGTGGCTGTTGAGTCCCCAGGCCCAGAGCGTGCCGTCCGCTCTCACCGCGAGCGAGTGCAGGTCTCCCGCGAAGATGGCCGTCGCGTTGGACATGCTGACGACCAGGCCAGGGGTGAGGCGATTGTCGCTGGTGCCATTGCCCAGTTGTCCTTCGAAGTTGAAGCCCCAGGCCCAGACCCAGCCGTCCGAGCGCAGCGCCAGCGAGTGGTAGGTGCCCGCGGTGATGGAGGTGATGGCGCTCAACCCCGAGACCTGGAGCGGAACCGCGCTGCCCTGCGTCGTGCCGACGCCCAACTGCCCCGATGCGTTGTAGCCCCAGGCCCAGACGGTGCCGTCCGCGCGCAGCGCCAGCGAATACATCTTCCCCGCGGCCAGGGAGACCACGTTCCCCAGGCCCACGGCCTGGACGGGGAGGATGGTCCACGTCCGCGTTCCGTTCCCCAACTGGCCGTCGAAGTTGTAGCCGAAGGCCCAGACCGTCCCGTCCGAACGCAGCGCGAGCGAGTGGCCGCCTCCCGCGGCGATGGACACGATGTTGGTGAGCCCCGACACCTGGACGGGCTGCGTCCGGTCTACCGTCGTCCCGTCCCCAAGTTGTCCGTAGCGGTTGAAGCCCCAGCCCCAGACGGTGCCGTTCGAGCGCAGCGCGAGGGAGTGGTAGTCCCCCGTGGCGATGGAGGTGACGCCAGTGAGGCCTGGCACCTGGACGGGCGTGGAGCGGTCGGTGCGCGTGCCGTCGCCCAACTGGCCATACTGGTTCGTTCCCCAGGACCACACGGTGCCGTCCAGGCGGAGCGCCGCGGTGTGCCGGTGCCCCGAGGACACGGAGGTGATGCCCGTCAGGTTCACCGGGAGCGGCAGGGAGCTGTTCTGCTGGGTGCCGTTGCCCAACTGGCCCTGGTTGTTGTCGCCCCACGCCCACAGCCGTCCATTCGCCCCCAGCATGACGGTGTGGAGCTGGCCGGACGTCGCGTCCGCGCGGCCCAGGGCGAGCCCGGTGACCTGCACGGGCGCCATCCTCGGCTGGAAGGTGGTGTCACCCAACTGGCCGAAGACGTTGTCTCCCCAGGACCAGGCCGTTCCGTCCGCACCCAGCGCCACCGAGTGGCGGAAGCCGGCCACCAGGGTGACGCCGCCTGTCATCCCCGCGTGGAGCGGCACCGCGCTGCTGGTGAGGTTGCCCGTGCCGAGTTGCCGGTAGCGGTTGTCTCCCCACGCCCATACCGCGCCGTCGGTGCGCACGGCCAGCGAGTGATAGTTGCCCGCGACGACGGTTCGCGTCTCGGTGAGGCCAATGAGGACGGGCAACGTCCGCTGGACGGTCGTCCCATCGCCGAGCTGCCCGAAGGCGTTGTAGCCCCAGGCCCACGCCGTTCCGTCCGCGCGCAGCGCCAGCGCGTGGTACGCGCCCGCGGAAATGTGGGTGACCGCATCCAGGTTTGCGACCCGCACCGGCGCGGCCCGGCGCACCGTGGTGCCGTCCCCGAGCTGCCCGTACCGGTTGTCGCCCCAGGCCCAGACGGTGCCGTCCGCGCGCAGCGCCAGCGACGAGGAGCCACCGGCGACGACCGCGACGATGTCGGAGAGACCGGGCACGGGAATGGGGACGGGGCTGCGGGTGAGCGTCGCGCTGCCAAGCTGGTTGCTGCGGTTGTCGCCCCAGGCCCAGACGGTGCCATCCGCGCGCAGCGCGACGGCGTGCGCGAACCCCGAGGCCAGGGACACGCCCTGCGTCAGCCCGCTCACGCGCCGGGGCTGGGCGCGGGGCGTGAGCGTTCCATCGCCGAGCTGGCCGCTCGCGTTGTCGCCCCAGGCCCAGACGTCGCCATTCTCGTCCAGGGCCAGCGAGTACTGGTCTCCGGCCGCCACGGACACCGCCGACGCCACCCCGGCCACCTGGACGGGCGCGGCCTTGTCCTGGGTGGTGCCGTCACCCAACTGGCCCAGGCGGTTGAAGCCCCAGGCGAAGACGGTCCCCTCCGAATGCACCGCCAGGGAGTGATACTGCCCGACCGCCAGCCGCACGGGAGGCAGGCGCGCTCCAGCGCGCTGTCGCACCGTCTCCGTTGCGGAGTCGCGCTCCTGGACCGCGTCCACGCCGCAGGCGGTGGTGACGCTCACCAGGGCCAGCAGGCCGCCCAGCCAGGACCATCTCCTCGCACCATCGCTGCTCGGGCCCATCGTGAAGCTCCTTCCGAAGGTGGGTTGTTACGGCCGGCACCACGTCTTTCCCTGCGGGTCCGGACAGCGCTCCAGGACCCATCGCCCGATGAGCCCCAGCGTCTCCTGGGGAATCGGCGCGCCCGCCATGGGCATGCCCGGGAGTGCCGCGACGAGCCCGTGACGGTCCTCCTCGTGGCGCGTCGCCAGTCGCATCCAGAGCTCACGCCCCGAGCGGTCGCGCAGGTACTGCTTCATGCCGGCCTCGTTGGCGGTGAAGGCCCGGGCGGCGCGGGGACTGGTGGCGTGGCAGTGCACGCAGGTGGCGGTCCGGAAGAAGGGCCCCCAGAGGAAGTTCACGAAGCCAGGCGGCAACTGGGCGGGCATCGGCGTGGCCTCGAGCTCCAGCGCCGCGACGCGCGCATCCAGTGACTTCTGCTCCTCGGTGCGCATCGCTCCGAACAGGCGGTGCAGCAGCCGGGCCTCGTCGAGGTTGAGCGGCACCTCGGGCATGGTGCGCGTTTCCGGCCGAGGCGAGGTGACCCGGTTGTTCGCGTACGCGTGAATCCATTCGGGGGTGAAGAGCCCGAGCGTCACGGCGCTTCGCCCGGAGAGCCGCTGCTCCCCGGCGTGGCAGCTCTTGCAACGCGACGCCCACAGCGCGTCCGCCTGCTGGCGCTCCGCGGTGTTCAGGGGCACGGCCTTCGCGGCCCGGGCCACCGTCTTGACGCCCAGCATGCGGGCAATCTCCGCGAGCTCGCGGGGCCGCAGGTCGGGATACGCCATCATCCGGGGGGCCCGGCCGCCCTCGACGACGGAGAGGGTGCTCGGGCGCTTGAGGAAGTCGCCCAGCCGTTCCAGCGAGATGCGCGGCACCGCGCCCTCCGGCTCCACGCTCTCCGGCGCGCTCATGTACGACAGGGGCGACACCGTCGCCATGCTCTTCAGCCGCTCCTCGCGCACCGGAACGGCGACGTAGCGCGGGTCCTGGATGCGCTGGTGCCGCTTCACCGCGACGTCGTTCAGCTCCGCGTGACAGCCGAAGCACTGCGCGTCGGTCCAACGGCCCAGCCCGTTGCCGAAGCGCTGCTGCGCCACGGTGCGCTTCGAGGTGTGGCAGCCCGTGCACTCCTCGGCCTTCTCGCCCAGGGCATGGGCCGGCAGTCCCAGGAGCAGCAGCAGCGTGAGCACGACGTGCTTCAAGGCTCGCCTCCCGGAGCATCGGTGATGAGGACCCGCGACGGGTCGTCGCCCATGGGCCGCGCCAGGTCTCGGCACAGCGCGTGGAAGGCCTCGGCGCTCGCGGCGTCCGGGGCCTTCAGACAGCGTTGGTAGGCTTCCACGAGGGCATGCCCCGTCACCGTCCACGCCGCATCGGGTGTGGACGGCGGTGGCAGCTCGGCCAGGACGCAGGTTCGCAGCGCCTTCGCCCGCGTGTCGTCCGGGGGCCGCGCGTCCTGGCAGCCCGCCATGACAAGCGCCACGATGAGAGGCCACCCTCGGGTCCAGTGAATCATTCCGGAGTGCCCGCGCTCAAGGCACCGCAACCTGGCCGAACCGGATGTGCAGGGGCTTGGGGATGCACACGAAGAGGCTCTGCTGGGCGTTGGCGGCGCTCATCGTCGCGGTCTCCGCCGCGCCATCCAACTGGAAGAGCTGCATGTAGAGTTGCCAGCCTTCCCGAGGGTCCTGGGTGGCGAAGAGCTGCGGCTGGGTCTGCGTGAGCATGACGGACTCGAAGAGGAGGTCCCAGTAGTTGCCCGTCCAGACGCCCGCCTGGGAGACCTGGAGCACGCCCGCGGTCCGAAGCGCCTCGTTGATGGCATTCACACTCATCCGAGGGCTGGTGGGCTCACACAGCGGAACCGTGGCGTCCAAGGTCATGACCGGCCGCGTGGAAATGAAGTCCCTCACGGTCGTTTCATAGTCGGCGGTGAAGTAGAGGCTCAGGGCGCACACCACCGGGTATCCCGCGGTGAGGATGGTGGGTTTGTAGTTGGCTGGCATGAAGGACAGGAGGTCCTTGATGCCCTGGGACGCTTGGCATTCGCCATGCGCGGGGAGGGGGCTCGCGCTGACGTCGATGATGCCGTGCTGGTTCACGAAGGGGATGTAGAGGCCCTGGAGGTGGGCCGAGGGCCGCAGGTTGACGATGATGCGCCGCAGGGTGCCAACGGTCGACGTTCCCGTCGGAACCTGCGTGTACTGGGTGTAATAGACCGGGCCCCGGTTCTGCCCTTCATAGGGCACGAACACCATGCCCGATTCCTCGAGGGTGCGTGCGTAGTCCAGCGTGAGCCCGGGGGTGGCTGCGGACGCCGGCTGCGAGGCGAACGCAACGACGAAGCAGAGACACACCATGACCGAGGCAAGGATTCGATAGGCGGACATAAGAGAGAGGGACTCGTGGGCAGGGTAGGGGACGGCGTGAGGGGAGGCGCCCGTGCCGCGGCGCCTCCCCTGCGGAACCAGTCAGACGCTCAGCGTGTCACTGGCCCACGCGCGCGCGGCAGGCCGGGTTGTTCATGTCGTACACGACGGGGTACCCGAAGCCGCCCGTGACGCAGTCGATGTTCAGCGTCGTGTTGGCATTGAAGGGGGCGGGGCCCTGGTTGTACGCGATGGACATGACCTCGTTGCGCGTCGTCACGATCTTCTCGTAGTTGGCGCGCAGGGTGAAGATGGCCGCCGGCTGGGTGGAGACCGGGCCATTGACGGCCTGGATCTTCGTGAACAGCTCCTCCTGCAGCGAGTCCTTCAGGGCCTCCACGATGGCGTTGAAGTTCGCGTCCGACGGCGCCCGGTCGGTCCAGGTGCCGTTGGTCTGCCGGTACTCGATGAAGATGCCACAAGGCGTCGTGCCGCCCTGGCACGTGGCGATCCGCTCGAAGAAGGCGCTGATTTCAATTTCGACACACGAGTTGAGGTGGAACGCGGTGTAGGCGCTCGCCTGCTCGAAGAGGGACTGCCAGTTGATGGTCAGACGCGCCTGGCGGGTGAGGGTGTTGGCGGAGATCAACCACTCCGTGGTGGCGGACAGCGAGGCGTCAAAGTTGTCACCAAACAGCATGGTGTCCTTGAGCGACTGGGTCCAATCCGGCAGCAGCATGGCCTGGAAGGAGACGTTCTGGTTGGCCGTGCTGTTGGCGGGCGCGGGGTTGCTCGTGAACTTGTACACGACGTTCGAGTCGACGAAGTTCCCCTCCAGGTCACGGACCCTGCACTTGGGGACCCGCTGGGTGACCTGATTGCCGTTGGGGAAGGTGATGATGAACTCCTCGACCTCGCACTGGGTATCGACGCGGCCGGTCAACGACTGTTGGGCGAAGAGGTTGAACGTGGTGCGAGCGCTCTTCACCGGGGCGGGGGCGATCTGCAGGCCCTGCCGCGCCGCCTCCGTCTGGAGACGCTGCAGGGCGGCGAGGTCCGCCGTGGGCGAGAGGGTGCCACCCAGGTTCGTCAGCTCCATGCCCTGGAGCACGCCGCTCGGCGGGTAGTAGGAGTTGATCTGGAAGCGCGGAATGGGCGCCGGGCTCTGGGGAGACTGCACCGCCAGGTTGCCGAGCTTCGGCACGAAGTAGACGAGGTTCGGATTGTCCGAGTCCGCCAGCAGCGCGAAGTCGTTCAGGACCTGCGCCGAATAGCTACCCGGCGGTGCCACCGCTGTCGGGTGCATGGGTGCGGCGACCGCCTGATTCACGGTGCCCGTGAGCAGTGCGAGCATGGCACAGGTCGACAGCTTTGAATTCTGCATGGATTTGCCTTCCTTCTTCCGTCAGTGGGGATGTGAGCCTGGACTGCGACAGCCGTTACGGGGTGCGGCAATGGCAAGGCCTATCGGTACGTGTGTTGCCGTAGGCGTTGAAGCGCCCCAATCCCCAGCGGCCCATGTTGACGACGCGTACACCGGCGCCAGGAGGCGCGATGGTGGCCGCAAATCTGTCATTCATGTGAACTGAGCCAGCCCAGAAATGACTGAGGTTCGGGTCGGCGCGCATTAAGCGGCAGTCACCAACGGGATGTCAAGGTTCACCCTGAGTGTTGTTCTGTCCGAGAAAAGTTCGCTGTCACGGAAGGGCAGGCAGTCCGTGTCAGGGATTGCCACTACGGCGTTTCGGTTGTCGAAACCGAGACGTGTTTGTTGCGCAGTGGATGAACGGGGCGCCGCGGTGGTTGCGGTGACTTCACGTTCCCGAAGGCTTGCCGGTAGTGAACGGGTGTCATGCCCGTGGTCTGCTTGAACGCGCGGTGCAGGCTGCTCTCGTTGAGATAGCCCAGTTGTTCGCCGATGACCTTCAAGGGCGCCAGCGAGGTCGTCAAGGCGTCGCTCACCTGGCGCAGTTTGACCAGACGCAGCCATGCGCCCGCTGAGCGCCCGGTGTGGGCTTCGATTTGACGGCACAGCGTGCGTGGCGACACGGCGCAGTGCTCGGCGGCGCGGGTCAGGCTCAATTCGGAGGCGGGAACGGACTGGGCGTAGACGAGCAGCCGGCGCAAGGCCGTGGAGTGCAGCTCCATCAGCTCCACCGGACGAAACGCGGGATGTGCCGTTGGAGGACGCGGGAGCATCAACACCTGCTCGACGTCGCGCATCACTTCGGGACTGACCCACTGTCCCAGTTGCTGCGTCATGAGGGGCAGGTACCCCTGGGCGCCCGAGGCGGTCACCGCCCCTCGGTCCGCCACCAGCGGCTCCGGGAATCGCCAGCGAACACGGGCGAAGCGGCGCTGGAGGAGGTGCTGGAACCACCAGGTTCCGGTGGCGGCCTTCCCGTCCAGCGCGCCGGCCGCGGCGGCGAGCGCGACCCCGACGCAGTAGCTCCAAAGCGCCTGCCCCGTCGGCGCCTGACGCAGCGCTTCGATGAGCTCTGCCTGGCGCCCGAGCATGGTCTCGACGTCCGCCTCCTTTTCGGCCCAGAACCCGGGCAGGAGGCACACGTCACAGGGGAACTCTCCCAGGACGTGGCGTGGGCGCAGCGTCAGCCCGTCTTCGGTGACGATGGGTTTGCGGTTCAGCCCGAGCCAGGCGAGCTCGAACACCGCGCGACCCGCGCGTCGATTCACGGCCCGTACCAGGTCCGCGGTGGCGAGCAGCCCGGCGGGCATGCACCCCGGGTAGAGCAGCAGTCCCAACCGCAGCGACCCTGGACGGGAAGGACGCTTCACGGCCAGGCCCCTTCATGCGTGGGAAGGCCCGTGGACGCGCCTGGCTGGAAGTGCAAGTTCATTGTCACTTCCTGCCATTGTGGCCGCCGGCCGCCTGGCGCACAAGTGCATGGCAACTCCACCTGGAGAGGAGAGGACACCCATGCATGTCACTCAGTTGCGCAACGCCACCGTGGTGCTCGACTTCGAAAGCGGCGGTCGCCCCGTGAGTCTGCTCGTCGACCCCATGCTGGCTGCGCGCGCGGCGCTGCCCACGCTGAAGTGGTTCACCCGGACGCGGCGTCGCAATCCGCTCGTGGACCTGCCGCCGAGGAGCAGCGAGGTGCTGGCCTCGGTGACACATGCCCTCATCACCCATTGCCAGCGGGGCCACTTCGACCACCTGGACCGTGCTGGAGCGCGCTTCCTGCGTGAGCGCGACATCCCTGTGTTCTGCACGCCGCATGACGCGTCGTATCTGCGCGAGCGCGGCATGCGTGCTCAACCCGTGAGCTCGCTGGAGCGCGCCCCCTTCTTTCATGGGCACATCTCCGCCATCCCTTGTGTTCATGGCCGGGGATGGGTCGGGGGCTTGATGGAGCATGGCGTGGGCTACTTCATCGAGCTGCCCGGTGAACCCAGCGTCTACCTCGCGGGCGATACGCTGCTCACCGATGCGGTCCGCGCCTGCATCACGGAGCGGCGCCCGGACATCGCCATCGTGCCCGCGGGGGGCGCGCGCTTCGACGCGGGCGGGGACATCCTGATGGACGGAGACGACGCCCTGGAGCTGGCCCGCCTCACGACGGGCCGCGTCCTCGCCAATCACCTGGAGGCGTTGGACCACTGTCCCTGCACCCGGAAGAGCCTCCGCGCGGCGGCGCGACAGGCCGGGTTGGAGCACAAGCTGCTCGTCCCTGAGGATGGCGAGCGCTACACCTGTCCTCACGGCGGCTGACGCAGGCACGTGTCCTGACGGAGTGTCCAGGTTTGGGTCGGCACGGGGGCCGGGACAACCGTTGCCCGGCGGAACAATCGTCCACCGCCTCATTGTCTCCAGGACATTCGCAAAGGCGCGGGCGAGCCCGGCCTTGTCTTCCTTTGTCCGCGGGGGCGTTGTGCGCGCCGCCAACCCCCGCAGGAGTCGCCCATGGTCCGTTTGGAAGACGCGCGTCGCATCATCGCCGCAGCCGAGAAGAAGGCCCAGGAGTTGGGCCAGCCCATGAACATCGCCGTCGCCGACGAGGGCGGAAACCTGGTTGCGCACGTGCGCATGGATGGGGCGTGGTTGGGCAGCGTCGACATCTCCATCAAGAAGGCCTTCACCGCTCGCGCTTTCGACATCACCACGCAGGACCTGGCGAAGAGTGCCCAGCCGGGGGGCCCGTTCTATGGCATTCACGCATCCAACGAGGGCAAGGTGATGATTTTCGCGGGAGGCGTCCCGCTGCGGAAGAACGGCAAGGTCGTGGGCGCTGTCGGCGTCAGCGGGGGCTCCGGTGACCAGGACCATGGTGTCGCCGTCGCGGGGGCGTCCGCTTTCTGATTCCGGGTCTTCTGGCGAACGGAGGCATGCCCATGCAGCGCAGGCGTTTCCTTCGACTCACGGCGATGGGCAGCGGCGTGCTGGCCCTGGGGTCGGGTTTCTGGCGTTCGGCGTATGCCGCTCCCGCGCGGCCAGGGCCGGGGCCCTACGGTGCCATCTCCGGCGCTCCGGATGCGCAGGGGCTTCGGCTGCCCGCGGGCTTCAGCTCGCGCATCATCGCTCGCTCCGGACAGCGCGTTGCTGGCACTCACTACACGTGGCATGCCGCGCCAGATGGCGGCGTCTGCTTTCCCACCGACGATGGCGGCTGGGTCTACACCTCCAACTGCGAGCTGCCGCTGGTGGGAGGCGCCTCCTCGATTCGCTTCGACGGAGGCGGGACCGTGACGAGCGCCTACCGCATCCTCGAGGGCACCCAGGTCAACTGCGCCGGAGGGCCCACGCCCTGGGGCTCCTGGCTGTCGTGTGAGGAGTGGGACGGGGGCACCGTCTGGGAATGCAATCCCCTGCGCCCCTCACAAGGTCAGCGGCGCGCGGCGCTGGGCACCTTCGCCCACGAGGCCGTCGCCGTGGACCCGGTGGGCCAGCGCCTGTACCTGACGGAGGACCGGCCCCAGGGACGGCTCTATCGCTTCACGCCCGCGCAATGGCCTTCGTTGGCATCGGGCACCCTGGAGGCCGCGAAGCTGAACGGCGACGCGCTGGGGGGCTCCGCGACTTTCAGTTGGGTGCGGGTCTCCGCCTCGCTCCCCGTGTACCTGCAGCTCGCCCGTTTTCTGACCACCGCGTTCGATGGCGGCGAGGGCTGCTGGTACGACGGCGGCGTCATCTACTTCACGACGAAGGGCGACAATCGCGTCTGGGCGCACACCCCCGCCACCGGCCGGGTGGAAATCATCTACGACCATGCCCTCTACCCGGACGCACCGCTGCGCGGCGTGGACAACGTCACCGTATCCCGTTCGGGCGACCTCTACGTGGCCGAGGACGGCAATGACCTCCAGGTGTGTCTCATCGCCCCGGGGCGCGAGCGCACCGTCGCGGCGTTTCTCCAACTGGAGGGACACGCGGGCTCGGAGCTCACCGGCCCCGCCTTCAGTCCAGACGGCCGGCGGCTGTACTTCAGCTCGCAGCGCGGGGCGGACGGCAATGGCGTCACCTTCGAGGTGCGTGGCCCGTTCCGTTGACGCCGGCCGCGTCCTGTGAGGCCGGCGTGGGCGCGGAGCAAGCGCGCTGCCCCCTGGGGCGCCGCCTCTCCCGCTACTCCAGGGCGACCTGGGATTCGAGAATTGCCTACACTGCGTTCTCAGGACCTCCCAGGATGTGCTGGGAGCGCCCGCAATCATCCCCACACCCCTGGAGCATCATGCGTCGCATCGTCGTCCTCCTCGCCGCGCTGAACCTGGTTGCATGTGCCCACGGTGGTGGCGCCCCGGAGCCCGCTGCTCCTCGGGGTGCCACGGCCGCGAAGCCCGAGTCGTCCAAGCCCGTCGCGACGCCCGAGGCCAAGAAGGCCGCCGCCGAGGCGTACGGGCTGAGCATGAAGGGGGACAACGCGGGCGCCCTTCCCCTGTACCGGAGCGCCTGGGCCGGCGGGGTGCGGGGTCAGAACATGGCCTACAACGCGGCCTGCGCGGCGGCCCTGGTGGCTGAGAACGAAGAGGCGCTGACTTGGTTGGATCGCGCCGTGGACGAGGGCTTCTTCGACACGAAGCACCTCCAGCAGGACGAGGACCTGGCCAGCGTCCGGAGCCTGCCGGGCTACGCGGCGCTGGAGCAGCGCGTCGTCGCGGCCGAGGCGAAGCAGTACGAGGCGGCGGACCCCGCGCTGCGCGACGAGCTGCTCAAGCGCATGGAAGAGGACCAGGAAGTGCGCAGGGCCCTCGTCGCCTCGAACTTCACGGATGAGGCCGCCAAGGCACGGATGGCGGAAATCGACGCGCGCAACACCTCCTGGCTCAAGGAGGTCATCGCGAAGCAGGGCTGGCCGGGACGTGACTTGGTGGGCAAGCGCGCGACCTTCGCCGCGTGGCTGTTGGTGCAGCACGCGGACCAGGACGTCGCCTTCCAGCTCGGCGTCCTGCCGATGCTGGAGCAGGCCGTGGCGCGAGGAGAGGGCTCGGCGAAGGAGCTCGCGTACCTCACCGACCGGGTGCTGGTGAACACCGGCAAGCCGCAGCGCTACGCCACGCAGTTGGAGGAGGTGGATGGAAAGATGGTCCCCAAGGCGCTGGAGGACCCTGAGAAGGTGAACGCGCGGCGCGCGGCCGTGGGACTCGATTCCCTGGAAGAGTACCTCGCGGTCGTGGAGCAGATGCGGGCCGCCCGGCCGCAGCCCTGAGTCAGGGCGCCTGATGGGGTGTTGTCGACCCGTTGTCACACCCCACGGGCTTCCCACGCCAGCGCGAACTCTGTCATCCAGGACGTGCCATCCGCCGTGCCCGGGGCGTCCTGGGCCGCCATGCACGACGACGACGTCTCGTCCTTCGCCCACGGCTTCGTGACGGCGCCGCACGGCCGGCGTCACCCGCCAGAACGGAGAGGCCGCACGGTGTCATGGGGGGGCTTCCAGCGTTTCGCCTCGCGCCGCCAGCACCCGCTTGGGGGCGCGTCAACCTTGGAGGGCGGGCAGGGCTGCCTCGGGCGTAAATCCTTTTGAATATCCGGACCGGCAAAGCGTCGGGGGTGGTGCAGCGTGCGCTTCCGGATGTTCGGCACCGGGGACTCCCCTCCGGTGTTCCCGCGTCACGGCACTCGACCATGCAAGCATTGTCTCGCACACTCTGTTCGCTGTTTTTCCTTCTCTCGGCTTGCGGCGGTACAGAGGTGGTGGAAGCCGATGGGGTGCCAGGCACTGACATTGACGATGCCGGTGTGGGCGCTGAACACGAGCCAGAGCCTGACAGTGGCCTCGGCGTCGGTGTCATCGGGCCGGACACGCCCCAAGTGGCGGAGCTCTCGGCCAACTGTGAAGAGAACCCCGCCTACTTCAACTTCCGGACGCGGTGTCAAACCGTGCTGGGGGGATGCTATCAGTGCACCCTTCTGGCACAGCGACGCGAGGGCGGGCCGCTGGTGGACTTGAGCGAGTTCACGAAGGAATGCAGCGGACCCGTGCCCTGTGGCGACATTACGATTCACGGGAGTATGCCTTTGTGGACCTACACGCATCTCGTGTCGCGGGTGGCGTACTGCGGGACCGATGGAGGGCCACCGGTGGTCATGGACGAGCGCATCCTCTCGTTCGAGAGCGTCGGGTGCGGAGTGGACCCGGACGCTGAGAATGGAGGCGACGTATCGCCGTGAGCCCGTGCGGTGCCTCATGCCTCCGAACGAAGGACCGTCATCGGGTCCACGCGTGAGGCGCGCCGGGCCGGCAGCCAGCTCGCGAGCAGCGCCACGCCCAGCAGGAGGAGCGCCACGGCGGCGAAGACGAGTGGGTCCGTGGTGCTCACGCCATACACAAGCCCCGTGAGCACCTGGCTGAGCCCCACGGCCCCGAGCACGCCGAGCGCGATTCCCAATCCCGCGAGCCGTGCCGCCTGCTTCAGTACCAACCCCAGCACGTCTTCCGACGTCGCGCCCAGCGCGAAGCGGATGCCGAACTCCCGCGTGCGCTGCGCCACCGCGTAGGACACGACGGCCGCGAGGCCCGCCACCGAGAGCAGCAGCGCCATCGCGCCAAACGCGCCCAGCAGCAGGAGGCTGAAGCGCCTGGGGGCGAGTGAACCCGCGAGCAGCGCCTCCACCGTGGACAGTCGCGAGGGCAGCTCGGGGGCCAGCTCTCGCAGCACGGGCCGCGCCGCGGTGACCAGGGCCGCCGAGCCCATGGGGCCGTGCACGGCGAGGTGCAGGCGGGAGGCGGCCCGCGGACGCTGGCGGGAGCCGCCATAGAACATGGGCCTGGGCGCGTCATCCAGCCCTTGCTCCCGCACGTCCCCCACCACGCCGACAATGGTGAAGGGCCGCAAATCCCCGTCCATGTTTCCGAACTGGATGAGCTTGCCCAACGGCTCTTCGTGGGGCCAGCGGGCCTTCGCGAGCGACTCGCTGATGACGGCCACGTGCGGCGCGTCCACGGTGTCACGCGCGTCGAACAGCCGGCCGCGCAGGAGCGGGATGCCGAGCGCCGCGAAGTACCCCTCGCTGGCCACGCGGTACTCGGCGGAGCCGGTGCGCTCGGGCTCGCGCACCAGCCTCCCGAAGTCCTCGAAGTCACCCACCTCGTCGGGGCGGTTGAGCACGATGAAGGTGCCGTCTCCGGCGGGGCTGCCCTCCAGTGGGAAGCTGCTCACGGCACCCGCGGCGCGCACGCCGGGCAGCGCCACCAGTCGCGACAGGAGCTGCTCTTGCAATCCCACGTTGCGCTGCCCCTGCTCCGCGTCCTCGGCGGGCGGGAGCACGATGCTGAGCACCGCGACATTCTCGGTGCGATACCCCGGGTCCAGCGAGAGCAGTCCCATCAGGCTGCGCCCGAGCAGCGCCGCGCCCACCAGGAGGACCAGCGCGAGCGCGAGCTGGCCCACGACGAGGGCCCGGCGCGTGCGCTCGGCGCCCCCGCCTCCGCTGCTCGTGCTCCCAGCGCGCGCCAGCACGACCCCTGGAGGCTGCCGTGCCGCTCGCAGCGCCGTCAGCAACCCCAGTCCCAGCGCGAGCAGCAGCGAGAGTCCGAGGGTGAAGAGGAGCACCGCGGCGTTCACCCCCACCTCGTCGACGCGTGGCAGGTGGCCCGGCTCGGCCGCGAGCAGCGCGCCCACGCCCCAGGTGGCGAGCACGGCCCCCAGCGCGCCTCCCATCAGTGACAGCAGGAGCGACTCCTGGAGGAATCGCCGTATCAAGGCGCCGGGGCCCGCGCCCAGCGCCACATGGATGGCGAGCTCCCGGGCCCGGGTGGCCGCGCGGGCGAGCAGCAGGTTCGTGACGTTGGCGCCGGCCACCAGCAGCAGGAACGCCGCGGCCCCCGACAGCAGGTAGAGCGTGGGCCGCACCCGGCCGACCAGGCTCTCCTGCAGGGATTCCACGGCGATGTCATGCATCCGCGTGTCCTGGCCGTACTGGGCCTCGAGTTCACGGGCGATGTGGGTCAGTTCCGCTCGCGCGGCCTGGAGGTCGACGCCGTCCACGAGCCTCCCCACCACCCGCCAGTTGTGCGCGGTGCGGCTGGGCAGGGGGGCCTCCAGCTCTCGCGGAGTCCACAACTGCGTGCCCACCGGGTAGTCGAAGGACGCGGGCATCACGCCCACCACGGTGTAGACGCGACCCTCGAAGGTGAGGGTGTCCGGCAGGGGCAGCGGCCGTGCGCCCAGGTAGCGCTGCCAGAAGGCGTGGCTCACCACCACCACGGGAACCCCTCCCGCCTGCTGTTCCTCTGGGGCGAAGAGGCGGCCTTGGACGGGCTGCACCGCGAAGGCGGGGAAGAAGTCGCGCGAGGCGAGCGCCAGCGTGGCGAAGGCCGGCTCGTCGGCACCGGTGACGGCGACGCTCGCCGCTCCCGACACCTGGGCCAGCGCCGTGACGGTGCGCGCGCGCGTCCGCACATCCTCGAAGTTGGGATCCGAGAACCGCATGGGATGCCCGTCCGCCGCGCGCTGGGAGAGCTCCACGAGGCGCTCGGAGCTCGGATAGGGCAAGGGGCGCAGCAAGACGCCCTCCACCACGCTGAAGAGCGCCGTGCTCGCGCCGATGCCCACCGCCAGCATCAGCACGCACGCCAAGGTGAAGCCGGGACTGCGGCCCAGTGAACGCAGGCTCTGACGCAATCCGCCCAGAACGGTCTCCATCACGCTGTCTCCCGGTGCCGGTCCACGGCTTCCAGGACGGCTACGTGCGAGTTCGCGGACGATTGCGTGGCGGTCAGCGACGCGGCATCGCTGGGGCCTCGCGGGGGCAGCTCCCCGAGCGTGGCGAGGCGCCCGGTGCTTTCCCGGCGTTGGCGGGATCACCTGTCAGGCCGGTGTGGCACACGGGGCAGTTGCCGCCGCTATTGAAGATGTTGAGCTGATAGTCGCCGCACTTGCTCCCGTAGCTGTCCACGATGACCTGCACCACCTGCCCGCTGGTGAGGTCGATCTCCAACGAGGATTGCTGTTGGCCGGGGCCGATGTCGTCGTTGCAGCCCAGCGACTGCGTGGTGTTGTTGTAGGGGCGAACCTCGAGCACCGTGTCGAAGTTGGAGTTGACGGTGGAGAAGGTGTACCGGTCGGAGCTGGGCGCTCGCCAGAGGTAGGCGACATCCGGGGCGGCGGGGCCAACGGCGCAGCTCGGTTGGTAGTCGCTGGTCTTCCCACACGTCCTGCCTGTCGCGACGGGCATGCCCACCACCTGTCCCAGGTCGCCGCCAAACGCGCCCTGAACCAGCGCAGCCAAATCGAGCGTTGCGTCCTCTTGGGCCTCGGGACGACCACAGGCCAGCAACCACAATGCACTCCACACTCCCAGGTATCTTCGTGCTCCCGTGCGAGATAGCGGCATCGTTCCCTCAATGGCTGATGATTCCAGGACGGCGTGGCCAGAGCTGGCGGCTCTGGCCACGCGTGAACTGCCGAGCGCGGCGACTACCAGGGGCGCGGGCCCACCATCCCACCGTTGGCGGTGGCCTTGGCGGAGTCGTCCCAGTCGATGACGCCATTGCCGTTGACGTCACGCGGGTCGTTGGGGCCCACCGCGGTGGGGGGCGTCGTCACGGCGGAGCCGATGGCGTTGATGTCATTCCAGTCAATGTCGTTGTCCCCGTCCGTGTTGCCGGCGGGGAGCGTCACGTCAGGCAGCTCCAACGTTCCGCCCGCGGCGACGTTGAAGTTGGCGCGCTGGGCGGAGAGGTATCCCAGCCTGGCCGCGGTGATGGTCGTCCCGCTGCCCGCGGGCACCTGCACCGAGAAGAAGCCTCCGGCGTCCGTCACCGCCGACCCCAAGGGGGTGTTCCCCCGGTTGACCGTCACCGCGACGCCACCGTGGTTCGTGCGGTGCTGACGCAGCACCCGTCCTTTCAACATGCCGAACTGCGCCGTCGGTCCGGTGATGTTGAGCAGCTTGCCGTTGCAGACGTCATAGGGATGCGGGGGAATGCCAATTCCACCCCACGGAGCACCTGTGTTCACGATGCCGTGCGGGACGTTGTTGACCACGACTCCGACATTGGTGTTGGGCGGCAGGTTGTAGATCGCGTGCGGCCCGGGGTTGTCGACGCTCACGTTGCTGCTGCTCACGCCCTGGCTGACGACATCCAGGCGAACCGAGGCTTTGCCTGCCAACGTGGTGTAGAAGTAGAGGGGATTGAACTCCAACTTGACGCAGGCGGGAGTGTCCATCTTGAGGTCGAAGTTCCACACCGTGAAGTGGCGCACCTGACCCGTGGCCACGCCATTCTCCACGTAGCCCATTCCTTCTTCGACCCACAGTCCCCGGCTCTGGTCATACCACCACAGGGGAATGGCGCCGCTGAACGTGCTGGCCGGGTCCGTGTTCATGCGGATGGTGGCGGCGCGGCCGTTGGCCAGGTTGTAGAGCGTCCCATTGGTGTCGCGGAACTCCGCGGAGAATGCGCCCAGGCTGATCAAGGCGACGGGCCGCCCATTCACATCGATCGCGCTCATGTCGCCCACCATCTGCTCGTTGCGCAGGTCATAGGTGTAGAGCTGGAGCTGGACCGAGGACGGAGCGGGGCGGCCGGCGGAGTCCACGAGCGAGCCCGCGGGGATGGTGATGCGGGTCCCCCGGTTGTCGGTGACGTCGATGTTCTGCGTGGGGTTGATGGTGTGGACTTCCGCCCGCGTCAGCTTCACGTCCAGGTCGGCGGGTGGAGACCTGTGGTGGATGATGGACGTGGGGACGTAGCCGTTCATGCTCACGTCGAACACGTAGCGTGAGGCGGTGGGGACATAGATTTCGAACGAACCGTTCGTCGCCGTGGCCTTCCTGTAACCATTGACGGTGACCGTGCTCACCAGCGCCGCGCCGGTGGCCTTGTCGGACAGCCGCCCCGCGAAGCGCTCGTAGGTCTGCGCCGCGACGGTCGAGCCCAGGCCCATGCACAGGGCGAAGACCAGGGCAGGGAGTTTCCTGAAAACTGCCTTCAGTGACAGCATTTGCATACACGCCTCCAAGGCCGCGAGGCGGGGGTGCCTCGCGGTGCTTCGACATCGGACGAGGACTGCGAGAGTGCTTGGGTACCAGTCCGAGGGCAGACACCTGCAACGGGTTCAGGGTCGGCCGTGTTGATGGATTTGACTGGTAGTATGGATTGTCCGTTTGTCGGGCGTCAATGTGCGGGGTTTGTGTAAGGGGAATCCTCGTGTATGCCTTTTCGTGCCGCGAGGCATGCGGGTGCCAGACTGTTTGTTTTTCGGCGGTGCTGGTGCTCACTCGGGGGCATCCGAGGGGCAATGGACACCCAGGTGGCCATCGCCTCGACTCGAATGCAATGGACCTCGTGCGACGTGGGCGTTCAGCCGTTCAAGGACGGCGAATCCACGGCCTCATACATCGACTCGATCAACGCCGCATGCTTCCGAACGACCGCGTGGCGCTTGACCTTCAGTGACGCCGTGAGCTCGCCCCCATCCACGGTGAAGGGACCGGGCGACACCCGAAACGTCTTGATGCGCTCGAAGGACGCCAGACCCGTATTCGTCTCCGCGACCAGCGTCTGCAGGACCGTGTTGATTCGCGGGTGGGCTGGGTCCGCCGGAATGCCCTCGCGCCGTGCCACCTCGACGAGTATCTCCGCATCGAGCGCGAACAAGGCCGTGCAGTAGTTCCGTCCCTCGCCAACGACGACGGCTTCCTGGACGAGCGGGTGTCGCTTGAGCTGTGCCTCGATCTTCAGCGGCGCGATGTACTTTCCACCGCTCGTCTTGAGCAGCTCCTTCTTCCGCCCGGCAATCCGAACGAACCCCTCCGAATCAATGGAGGCGAGATCCCCCGTTCGGAACCAGCCGTCCGCATCGAATGCCTCCGCCGTGGCCTCTGGGCGATTCAGGTAGCCCTGGGTGATGTTCGGCCCGCGAGCGAGCAGTTCACCGTCGGGTCCCAACTTGAGCTCGCATCGCTTGAACGGTCTGCCCACCGTCCCGGTCCGCACGTTGTCCCTGCGGTTGACCGTCAACCCTGGGCACGTCTCCGTCAGTCCGTAGGCTTCCAGTACGGTCAGCCCCAAGGCGAGGAAGAACATCTGGACATCTTCACGGAGCGCAGCGGCTCCCGAAAGGAGCACCGATGCGTTGTCCAGGCCGAGTCGTGAGCGCAGCTTCGCCAGCACGAGGCGGTCCGCCAGTCCACGCTGAGCCGCCAGCAACAGCGGCAGTGACTCGCCGGCAGCGCCACGGGCCGCGACTTGTCGGCCCACACCCAGGGCCCAGTCCAGCAGCCACCGTTTCAGCCCGTGTTCGTTTTCGATGGCGCTGGTGATTTTCGCCATCATCTTCTCGAAGACACGCGGCGCCGCCGGGAAGAACCCTGGCCGCGCGACGAGGAGGTCCGCCGCCAGCGTGGGCACCGAGGACATGACCAGGGGCGCGCCGAAGAACGGCCCGGCGAACTCCACCATGCGTCCGAAGGAGTGCGCGGCGGGCAGGAAGAGAAACAAGCCGTGTTCGAGCACGGCGTCATCCATCAGCCCCGCGTCGGCGACGTCCTCGAGCATCGCCAGCATGTTGTCGTGGGTTTGAATCACCGCCTTCGGTGCGCCGGTGGTGCCGGAGGTGTAGGTGAAGGTCGCGACGTGCTCGCGCCGAATCAGGGAGACCCGCCGGCGCACCTCGCTCTCCAGTGTCGCTTGTTGGGCGCGGCCCCTGGCCTCGACGCTCTCCAGGCTCTCCCAATCGTCCGCGGGAGCCAGTCCCGCTGGGTGGATGACCACCACCTTCGCTCGGGCGCTGAGCTCGGCGGGGGAATATGGCCGGTCGAAGAACGTGAAGCCCTTTCGAAAGGCCCGCACCTTGTCGAGTTGACTCGCGTCATCCACGACGACGAGCTGTGCCGCCGTGTCCACGTGCATGTAGCCGACTTCTTCCGGCAGCAGGCTCGCGTAGACGGGGACCGTCTTGAGTCCGACGCTCAGGGCCGCGAAGTCGACGAGACACGACGCCATCGTGGTGTTGCCGACGATGGTGATGCACGCGCCATCATCCACCGGGCCGGCGCTCAACAGCCCCGCCGCAATGGCTTGAATCCGCGGGAGCGCCTCGGACCAGGGAATGTCGACATAGGCCGCGTCTCGTCGCACGCGGAATGCGACGCGCTGCGGCGACGTGCGCGCCCGGTCGAGAATCATCTGGGGCAGGGACGAAGGGTCATCGGCCATGAGGCCTCCTCTGTTCGAAGTGAGCGTCATCGGTACGGGCGGGGCAGGGAGCAGGGGAGCGGCGAGGCTCAACGCAGCAAGCTACGTGCGGCACCACGACGACGCTTGTATGATTCTGCAGATGCAGAGCCACCTGTTGCTGGGCGGGGGAAGAGCGCTGTACGTCGGCAGCTTCCACGAGTTGCCGCGGCACCGGTTCGCCGCCAACGCCGTGCTCGTGGGGCTGGATGATGCGTTCGACCTCATCGACGACGACGGCCGCGTCGAGCACCATGAGGCCACCTTCGTGCGTGGGTGGCAGTGGCACTCGCTCGACTTCCGTGGCGGGCGCGCCGCGATGCTGTTCCTGGAGCCGGGCGCGGGGCTTCGCCACCAGGTCGACGCCAGCGTGTTGCGCGCCGCCGTCGAAACCGCCCTGGCCGCGCGAAAGCCGGAGCCCTGGTCCGAGCTGTTCCAGAACGCGTTGAATCTAGGCCCCAGTCCACTGTCGGTCGACGCACGCATCGCACGCGTCGCCGAGCTGCTCTCCACGCCTGACGCCGCGCCCGCGGATGCGGTGACGCTGTCACAACAGGTGGGGGCCTCCACGTCCCTGGTCGAACACCGGTTCAAGGAGCAGGTCGGTGTCCCGATCGGTGCGTTTCGCGCCTGGTATCGGATGGAAGCGGCCACCTCGCTCGCGCTCAAGGGCCGAAGCCTCACCGAGGTCGCGCACGCCGCGGGCTTCTACGATTCGGCGCATTTCTCCCGGCTGTTTCGAGGAATGTTCGGCATGCCGCCCTCGAAGGTCTTCACCCAGGGCCTCACGGGCGCCGTCTTCGAATCGCGAGGCGCCGAGGTGAGTCGATAACAAGAAGCCTCCGAGTGCTTCGACTCGGAGGCTCCGTTGAGGCGTCCTTCTGGCGTTCTCGGCTACTGCATACAGCGCCAGACTCCGCAGGAGCCTTCTCTGTCACCACAGTCGAACTGGGTGGAGCACGGCTTGCAACTGCGCGAACAGATCATCCTGGCCTGGTCTACCTGCGCGTCAGGAGCCTCCGCCGTGGAGCCCGGAACCATGGACAAGGCCGAGCCCGCCATGATGCCGACGAGCAGTGCGAGTCCTGGAGCCAACTTCTTCATGTGCGCCAGCTTCATGTTTCCTCCGAGGGGTGTCTGTAACGCCAGAGCACCCTAGCACGGAGAAAACGGGAATTGAGTTGGCTCGCCTGAGGGGAAGGGCGTCGCTCGAACTGTCGACTTCAGCCCTCGTCGGTGCTCAACCCTTGCGCTTGCCTTCAGCCTCGAGCTGCTTGCCGTAAGCCTCGGTCTTCTGCGCGAAGTTGCCGCTCGCGAGCACCATGCCTTCGGCGAAGAGCGAGCCCATGCCGACGATGTTCATGTTCTGCTGCAGGTACTGGTTGAGCCACTTCTTCGTCATCTTCAGACCGAGCGGGTCGTACGACAGGAGTTTCTTGATGAGCGCGTCGACCTCGGCGTCGAGCTGGTCCACGGGCGCGACCTTGTTGATGAGGCCGATTTCGTAGGCCTCCTTCGCCGTGCAGGCGCGGTCAGTCATCAGAAACTCACGGGCCCGGCTCAGACCAATCCGGGTGGGCCACAGCAGCGCGCCGCCGTCGCCCGGGGGGACGCCGAAGCCGGAGAGGTGCGGGTCGCTGAAGGTGGCGTCCTCGCTCGCGTAGACGAAGTCACAGGCCAGCGCGATGGACGCGCCCATGCTGTGCGCGCCCGGCGCGTACACCTTGGCGATGGTGACCTTCTCGCAGTTGATCTGATCGCGGACGATGTCCTCGGCCTCCTTGAAGATTTGCAGCATGTCCTTGTAGATGCCGAGCTTCTTCACCCACTCGAACTCGTACTTCTCGGGCGCGAGGAAGGACTTGTCCTTTCCGGTGACGACCACGACCCGGGCATCGGATTCGTGTGCCCGGCGGAAGACCCGGGCAAGGCCGGCATGGGTCTTTCCGTTGAGGCCCGCGATTTCAATGGTGAAGACATCGTCCTTCTCGGTGATTTCGATAAGGCCAAACTCCGACATGCGGTGCTCCTTCCCTGGGTTGTGCTGGCTTCAGCCGTCGATGGCGCGTGACGAGCCTGCGCGGGCGCGCAGCTCGAACTTCTGAATCTTCCCGGTCGAGGTCCGGGGCAGCGGGCCGAAGACGACCGCGCGCGGCACCTTGAATCCGGACAGCCGTTCCTTGCAGAAGGCGATGATGTCCTCGGCGGTGGCCTGGGCTCCGGGGCGAAGCTCGATGAACGCGCAGGGCGTCTCGCCCCACTTCGGGTCGGGCTGCGCGACCACCGCGGCGCCGACGACGGCGGGGTGCCGGTAGAGGACGTCTTCGACTTCGATGCTCGAGATGTTCTCGCCGCCGGAGATGATGATGTCCTTGCTCCGGTCCTTGATTTTCACGTACCCATCCGGCGACAGCACGCCGAGGTCGCCGGTGTGGAACCAGCCGCCCGAGAATGCCGCGCGGGTGGCCGTGGGGTTCTTGAGGTAGCCCTTCATGGTGATGTTTCCGCGGAACATCACCTCGCCCATCGTCTCTCCGTCGGCGGGCACCGGCTGCATCGTGGCCGGGTCGAGCACGGTGATGGCTTCCTGGAGGTGGTAGCGCGCGCCTTGTCGGGCGTTGAGGCGCGCCCGCTCGGAGATTGGCAACGCGTCCCAACTTTCATGCTTCTCGCAGACCGCCGCCGGGCCGTAGACCTCGGTGAGGCCGTAGACGTGCGTGAGGTCGATGCCGAGCTGCTCCATGGCTTCAATCATCGCGGCGGGCGGCGCGGCGCCCGCGACCATGCCGGACACCCGGTGGGAGACGCCCTGGCCGTGCGCGGCGGCGGCGGCGATGAGCATCGAGTGCACGATGGGCGCGCCGCAGTAGTGGGTGACGCGGTGTTCGCGGATGAGGTCGAAACACGTGGGCGCGTCGACCTTGCGCAGGCACACGTTGGTCCCCGCGCGCGCGGCGACGGTCCACGCGAAGCACCACCCGTTGCAGTGGAAGAGCGGCAGCGTCCACAAGTACACGGGGTGCTTGGGCAGGTCCCACTCGAGGATGTTGGAGGTGGCGTTCAGGAACGCGCCCCGGTGGTGGTAGACGACGCCCTTCGGGTCGCCCGTCGTGCCCGAGGTGTAGTTGAGGCAGATGGCGTCCCACTCGTCGTCCGGGCCGGCGTAGACGAACGCGGGGTCGCCCTCGGCGAGGAGGGTCTCGTATCCGAGCCCCGGCGCGGGGGGCAGGTCGAGCTCGGGCGCGTCCACGTCGATGACGAGGATGTCGCGTCCGAGCCGGTCGACGGCCGCGCTCGCCACCGCGGCCAGCTCGCGGTCGACGAGCAGCGCCTTGGCTTCGCCATGCGCCAGCATGAAGGCGATGCTCTGGGCGTCGAAGCGGGTGTTGAGGGCGTTCAGCACCGCGCCGCTCATCGGCACGCCGAAGTGCGCCTCGATGAGCGCCGGCACGTTGGGCATGAGCGCCGCCACGGTGTCGCCCCGGCCGATGCCTCGCTTCCGCAGCGCGCTCGCCAACCGCCGACAGCGCGCGTACGTCTCGCGCCAGGTCTGCCGAAGCGCGCCGTGGATGATGGCCACGCGCTCGGGGTGCACGGTTGCCGCGCGCGCCAGGAACGTCATCGGCGTCAACTGGACGAAGTTCGCGTCGTTCTTCTCGAGGCCAAGGTCGTAGATGGATGCCATGGGCTTGCGATGGAAGTCAGAGGCCAGTGCCGAACTGCTGAGCACCGTACCGGCGCGAGCCGGGGTGGTCTTGAATGCCTCGGAGGCGCGAATGGAATGATTCGGACGACGCGTCGCGGCAGCGCCACGGGTTCACTCAGGCGCCTGTGGGACGGCGGCCACCGGCGAGGTTGAAACAGAGAATGTCTCAGGCCTCGCGGGGGAATTCCGCGAAAGCAAGGCCACGGGGCGCGCCGAAAGGTGAGGCGCTTCAGAGGGGCGCACCCGGTGGAGGGGCTTTGGCTGTCGGCTTCTTCAATGCACGCGGGCTAACCCGAGACATCCGAGGAGCGCGGCTCCCAAGATGCGTGTTTCGATACAGCCCATCGTCCGCTGCGCGGCAGTCCCTTCGAGCAAGCATGCCTCGGTGCACGGTTGCGGTTTCCCGCGATGCGCTTCGGCGCTAGCCTTCGTTACATGGCCCCCGCAGCGCACACGAGCGTTCGACTCGATGACCTGGTGCGGAGCACGGCCAACTACTCCGCGTGGCTGGAGGGCACCTCCGCGACCGCGACGCAGGTTGGCGTGCACGGCTTCCGGTTCGACGCCCACCACCAGATGACCGGCGTGGTGCTCGACACCTTTCACATCCTCCTCTGCCTGGACGGGCATGCGTCGATTCGTCGAATCATGAACGACTCGGTCGAGGTGATGGACCTGGGCCCTGGCGACGTGCTGGTCAACCCGATGGCGATGTCGCTGCGCTGGAGCTGGTCAGGGGCGGTCGAGGTGCTCAACATCGCGGTGCACCCCGGCTACCTCGAGGACGTCGTCCGTGAATCGATGGGGGGCCTGGTGCGCCTTCGTCCGCGCGCCGTTCCGTATGCGCCCGACCCCTCGTTGGTCCAACTGGGATGCGATTTGCACCGCGAGGTCGCCACGCCCGACCTGCTCGGGGCACAGCGGGGGGCCCGGGCCGCCGGCGAGCGCATCGCGCTCCACCTGCTGCGCAACTATGTCGACGTCGAGCGCACCGGACACGACCGGACCTTCAGTCCCGAGGAGCGGCGGGCGCTGCTGGATTACGTCGAGGCGCGGCTCGACCGGCCGGTGCGCGTCGAGCACCTCGCGGCGCTGGTGCGCTTGGGTGAGCACCATTTCTCGCGCACCTTCCGGGCGACCTTCGGCCTTGCTCCGCATGCCTGGCTGCGAGAGCGGCGCCTGGAGCGTGCCCGCGAGCTCCTGGTGTCCACCGACGGCTCCATCTTGAGCATCGCGATGGCCACGGGCTTCGCGGACCAGAGCCATCTCACCCGCTGCTTCGGTGCGCGCTACGGCACGACCCCGGCAGCGTTGCGTGGCGGCCGCCACCGGCCGACCTGACGGCGGCGCTCGAACGAGGCGAGGTTGGCTGTCACGGCGGCCGCTCGGCTGAAGACAGCCGTCTGTCGCGCCATGTGCGTTGGGTGGCGGGTGTCGCGATGCGGCATGGCCCAGGTCTGTTCAGTGGCGCGACCCTGGCCATGGGGTTCCCGGAGGCTCCGGTTATCCCTTATTGACGGAGTGCCAATAGTGGCCCATCGTTTCGACAATGATGCGCCGCAAAGCCACACCCATGACCGAGCGTCCCGCCCGTCCCGTCTTCGCGTGGGGCGGCCAGTCTCGTGTTCCACCGGGCCAGGTCCTGCGACCTTGGCACCGGGGATGGCTTTGCGGACGCGCTCTGCGAGGCGCTCGACGATGAACCCTCCGCGCGCCCTTCCGCCTCGCCGTCCAAGAAGCTCGCAGCGGGTTCCGCCGCCGTGGTGGCGAAGCGGGAGCACGCCGCGAAGCAGGAGGAGCTCATGTCCGTCGAGAGAATGTCGTTCGTAGGACGCAGGGCCCCCATGCGACTGGTTCGCGGGGTGTCGGTGATGGCGATGCTGGCGGTGCCCGGTGTCGGTGCCGCGAATGATTTGCTGGGGAGCAGCCGGGGTGGCTCGGTGCAGTGGGACTTCTGTTATGGCAAGCCAGACAGCGCTGTCTTGCCCGTGGACCCACGGACCCTGGTGCAACCCGGCATCAGCAATGGCAAGGCGGTACACTTCAACGCGTATTGGAAGAACTGCCATGTCGACCCGGTGGCGGTGAAGGAGGTCGGCGCCGCGAAGACGTGTGGCGAGCTGCGTGCGCGCTACACGCACGGCGAGGGGCTGCTGACCAACGGCCATCCTGGCGCGGGCGCGCTGTTCACCGGCACGGACTACACGGTGCCCGAGGCGGCGTTTGGCATCGCCACCTTCTCCGCGGCGCAATACAACGAACTGTGGCGCGTCTGGGGCTTTCCCTTTCGTCCCGACAACTTCGACACGCTGGTGGCCCAGCGCTATGGCTCGGGATTGAGTCCGGCGCGCAATCCGTATCCGTTGCCCGGACAGTTTCCGAACTTCTCCAACGGCGGAAGCGGACAGCTTCCGGAGATGCTCACGCAGTTGCGCAATCCAGATGGAAGCTGGAGTGGCCGCATCGGTGTTACGTGCCACGCCTGCCACAGTGGCGTGGTGGGGAAGCCCTCGGATGGCCCGGGGCTCGGGGTGCAGGTGGGCGGGGGAAGCAGCCTGGCGGACCTGGACCTGTTCCTGAGTGACTTGTTGCCTCTGGGCTACCCGGCGTCGTTGGCCACGTTCCTGAACCTCAACCGCACCCGAGGCACCAACAACGCCAGCGACATCAACCTGGCCTTCTTGTTCCCGGACGAGAACCTGCTGACGCCTTCCGAGGTGATTGGCCTCATCAACTCCGGGTCGACCGCCGGCATGGACACGCCCGCCTGGTGGAACATGGGGCACCGGCCGGTGAAGTTCGTCGACGGCGTCTTCCCGATGGATGCGCCGCGTGTGGACATGGTGTTCTACACGCCGTTCATTGGTCTGTTTGGAAGTGCGGGTGGGCCGTTGAGCGAGGCGGGGCAGGACTGGATGCGTGAGAATGGCCCGCCGCTCAACACCTGGGTCGAGACCCTCAAGTCGCCGCCCTATCCGCTGCCCATCAATCGGACGCTGGCCGAGCAGGGAGCGGTGCTCTTCCACTCGCTCGACATGTGGGCGCCGGAGCGCAACAACGTCGTGCCTCGGCCGCAGGGGAATGGCTCGTGCGCGAGCTGCCATGGGGCCTACTCGGCCCGCTACGTCCGGGACCCTTCCTTCCTCGCGACCCCGGCCTTGGAGGGCATGGCGAGCTACATCGTCCCGTTGCGCATCATCGGCACCGATCCGGTCCGGGTGAACACCAACAACGCCGCGGTGCAGTCCGCGGGCGCCAAGAACTTCTTCGGCTATCCGACGACGGCGGGGACGGACCAGGACTGCGGTCCGCAGAACCAGCCGCACATTCGCGGCGACCGCGAGCTCGGCTATCTGGCGCCGCCGCTGTACGGGGTCTGGGCCACCGCGCCGTACCTCCACAATGGCTCGGTTCCCAACGTGTGGGAGGTGCTCAAGCCGTCGGACCGCAAGCCCATCTGGCGTCGCGTCTCCACGCCGCCGCGGTGGGACCAGCCGCTGGTCGTGATGGGGTTCGATACGGACCTGCAGCGCGCTTATGACGCCACGAAGCTCGGGTGGAAGTACGACACCATCCCCTGCCGGTGGCGCACGCCGTTGAATCCCACGGTGTCGCCGTACATCAACTGCCAGCCAGGTGACGAGTTCCGTACCCCGCTGGCGCAGGAGCTGATGAACGTGCTTTTCAGCAACCTGATTGTGTCCTGGAACATCCTCTTCCCGCCCACCCGCACGCGGCAGCAAATCGAGGACCGGAAGATCTTCAACAGCAACGCCTTCGGCCAGGACAACGGCGGACACGAGTTCAACGCCGTGCTCACCGACCCGGAGCGTCTGGCCATCATCGAGTACCTCAAGACACTCTGAGCAGGCCGGTGGGGCCTCGGCTCAGGTGGAGGGACGCGACCGGAAGGGTGCCCCTGGGTGTGAAGCCTGTCTGATATGCGCGAAGCGCTTCGTGTCGAATCCGCATCCGCGTCTACGACGAGGGCCCTCACACCCGGGGGCTGGGCACGCAGTTGCGCGGTCGGTCGGGGGGCATGGTTCTCAACTTCACCTTCCCAACTGGAGTCCCTCCTGCCAGTCCAAGCGAGATGACTGCATCCGTTCCCTCGCCGTGCACGAGTTCGGTCATGCCCTGGGCTTCGCCCACGGGCAGAACCGGCCGGACACGCCCTCGACCTGCACCCATCCGCAGCAGGGCACCAATGGGGACACCACGGTGGGCGCGTGGGATGTGTCCTCGGTGCGGCAGGGGGGAAGGTCCTGAGCTATCTGCCGTAGCGCCAGAAGACATGTCCCCAGGGAGGCGCCGCTGAGAACGCATCGGACCGCCTGGGGAGATGAACCCCTTCGCATGGGGCCAGGGAAGGGGCGAAGCTCACGCGTTAGGCCGCGGGGCGGTAGCGCACCACCCGCAGCGAGCCGAGAACGACGCGGAAGGAGGTGATGGACGCGATGCGCTCCTTGCCGCCCACCTTCGCCCATTCGAGCACGTGGACGCTCAGAATGCCGCCACCGTCCTCGGACACGAGCACGGCGCTCGCTTTCTTGCCCGTGTAGCGGACCAGGGACTGCCGGAAGGTGCGATGGACTTCGCGATTGCCGGACTCCCGCGTCAGTCCTCGCAGCACGGCCGTGGGCTCCGTCGTGGAGCCTTGGACGAACTCTCCGCTCTTGAACTGCTGTTGGGACTCCGCGACGGCTTTCTGTGTCGCGGTGACGCTGGGGTCGTACTCGCACTCGCTCTGACAGCCGTAGGCTTCGCCGTCATTGCGCTTCGCACACGCCTCGATGCAGGACCTGGTGGCGTGCGCTTCGTTCGCGCGTGCCTCCTCGAGCGACTCCTGCATCCGCTCCTGGGCGCTGTCATCTTCCGTGAAGCTGGCGTCGCCCAGATGGAACAGCCCGGCGGCCTCGATGAGGCCCTCGTCGTTCACGGTGGAGAGCGCGGTCCTTGCCAGGGCCTGTTGGGCTCCGTCATCGATGGAGGACACCCGTGTCCACGACTTTCGGGCCTCGGACGCGTCCGCCTGGAGGTCCACCTTGTGGAACAAGGCCGCCGTCTCCCGTGCCACGGCGAGCGCCGCACGGTGGGTCTCTTCATCTGGGAATCTGGCGAACACCTGCACCGGCGTCTCCCGTGCCCAGTCGCGGCTCTGCGACCACAGGAACTCCTCCTCGAAGCGTGGCGCCCAGGCCACCTTCGACCCGGTGTCCGTGCGCGCGGCGGCTTGCTTGCGCTCGAACGCGAAGGCGCGGACCTTCTCGAAGGCGGCGGCCTCTGCTTCCGGCCGGTACGGGTCGTCTCCCTCCACGTAGACGCGCAGGTCGCTCAGGCACGTGTCCTCGTATTTGGAGCCGGGGTACGTCGTCACGAGTGTGAGCCGCACGCCCTCGACCTTCGCGGGGACGGGGAGCCGCACCTCCTGCCAGCCCTGCACGTCCTTCAACTCCACCTCCAGCGGCGTGCCCGTCGTCTGGGCGCCCGTCTCGCCCTGCACCATCGGTTCGAACCGGACCTTTCGCGGGCGCGCGTTGGCTCGGAAGAGCTTCGCGGACTTCTGGTAGCCGTTGCGCAGGAAGAGGCGGTAGCGCTTCGCCTTCGTCAGCGTGGGGCCCCACCACTCCAGCGACTCGCCTTCTCCTCGCCCCTTCACGCCCTCCACCCAGGCGGTGGCCGGGTCCTCGTCCGCGATGTAGAGGGGCAGGTAGTTCTGCTCGTGCGTGTTCCAGCCGTTCTCCAGGAATGAGGACGCTGTGACGCGGCGAGGGTGCAGCCTGTTCGCGGTCCCTGCGTCGGGCTCGAGGAGCAGGGGAGGCGCGGCGGCGAGCAGCAGCGACAGCAGCATCATGGAGTGCGTCCCTTCGAGGAGGCTGCGAAGGATGGCAGCAGAGCGGCCTGCCGCGCCAGCCGGGAAGGTCCCGCGAGTGCTGCTCCGTGCCCCTCCCAGGTGGGCTCTCACCGAGCGCGTACGGTGCAGGAGGTCTTGATGGAGTCTGGTAAGTCAAAAGCCGATGGGCCCACGCCCCTCGAATGGGCATCGTCCATGACGCGTGGGGTGCTCGTCACGTCGGAGTGATGGAGGTGGTGAATGCACGAGTACGATGTGATCGCGGACTGGTATGCGTCCCAGCGCACAGGCCCCATGGGTGTTCCTGAGGTGAGCGCGCTCGCGACCTCGCTTCCGGCCGGCGCCCAGGTGCTGGACGTGGGCTGCGGCACGGGGCTGCCGCTGACGCGGGTGCTGCTGGAGCACGGCTGCCACGTGCTCGGCGTGGACAGCTCCCGTGTGTTGCTGGCGCGATTTCAAGCGAACTTCCCTCACGTGCCGGTGCGCTGTGCGCCCATCCAGTCGTGTGAGCTTCAGGCCGAGGCGTTCGACGCCGCGCTTGCCTGGGGCGTCCTGTTCCACCTGCGCCACGAAGAACAGGAACAGGCGATCGCCAACATCGCGAGGGCGTTGAAACCTGGCGCGGCGTTCCTCTTCACCTCGGGGGACGTTCACGGCTCCATCGACGGCGCGCCGATGGATGGCGTGCCATTCCGTTATCACTCGTACAGTGTCGACGGGTATCGCGCCCTGCTGCGCGCGAACGGGCTCACGCTGGAAACGACGCACACGGACCCAGGGGGGAGCGTCTACTTCTTGTCGCGCAAGCTGGGCGGAAGTGGCGCGCGCTCCCCGCTCAGCGTGTGAGCCGCGTATGGGCGACGATGGCCTCGGCGATGACGGGCCAGTCCGCCCCGTGCAATTCGTGCCCAGCGTTCTCGAGCGTCACCAGCCGCGCACCCGCCACGGCCCGACTCAGGGCTTCGCCGTGAACATGGGGCACGACGGGGTCCAACGCCCCGTGGATGACGAGCAGGGGCGCCCGAAGCTCGTGGGTGCGGTTGTACCAGCGCTCTCCTCCCGTGAGGGACGAGTGGTTCATCATGCTCTGGATGTCGAGCGAGCGTTTGAACTCCCCCGCCGCCACGCGGCGCGCGAGGGCCGCGTCATAGGGTCTGCGCTCGCTGGAGTTGAGCCGCCCCGCCTCCACCATGAAGTCGAGCACCGCCGCTTCGTGGCTCCAGTCCAGAGTGGCCATCGTCGCGAAGTGCGCGAGCAGCGCCGGGGAGAGCGGTGGAGGCTCGAAGCCCATGTCACCGAGGAACTGCGCCGCGATGAGTGTGAGTGAGCGCACCCGCTCCGGCGCCTTCAGCGCGACAATCTGCGACAACATGCCGCCCAACGACATCCCCACTACATGGGCCCGCGGCAGGTCGTAGCCGTCCATCACGGCGATGAGGTCGTCCGCCAGGTCATCCACGGTGTAGCGAGGCGGCCCCGGTGGCTGCGTCGTCGAGCGCCCGGTATCCCGGTGGTCGTAGCGGATGACGAACCGCCCCGCGCCGACGAGCCGCTCGACCAGCGGGTCGGGCCACCACTTCATCGACGAGACGGCCCCCATGACGAGGAGGAGGGGCGGGTCGTTCGGAGAACCGAAGGACTCGGTGCACAGCCGGATGCCGCGGGTTTCAATCATGCGCTCGGTCATGGGAACTCCTTGAGGAAATATATAACCAACGCGTTGGTTATAAACAACCCCGAGAAGGCTCCGTGGCCGCGAGAGGCGCGGGCTCAGGACTTCGGAAGCTCGAAGGGCTCCTGGGGGAACAGGAGGCCGAGCACCCTGCGCACGCGCTCCAGCACGTAGCGGGTGAGTGAGGGCTTCCGCTCCACCAGCCACTGCATCGTCGCACCGGCGATGACGTCCTGGAGGACGGCGGCCACTTCCTCCCGAGAGGCCAGGTCGCGAGGCAACCTCGCGGTGATGGCGTCCCGGACCATGAGGTTCCGCTCGAGCGCCATCTGCCTCAACGCGACATCCCGCAGGTCCTCCCAGGCGAGGAGCAGGTAGCTCTCGAGCCCTTCGCCCGTGCCCATTCCCGCGACGATGTCCGTGATGAAGCGCCAGACGCCTCGCGGGCCGACCTCCACGGGGAAGGTCGCGAGGTAGTCACGCCGCTGCACGCCGGAGCGCTCCATCAGGCGGAGGTACAGGGTGTCCTTGTTCTTGAATCGCTGGATGAGCGCGGCGCGGGACATCCCCAGCGCGACGGCCACGTCGTTCAGGGTGAAGCCCGCCGGACCGCTCCGCAGCAGCACGCCCATGGCGGCGTCGAGGATGGCTTCGTCGCTGTGCAGCTTGGGCCGGGGCACGGCCACCGTACCTATCACGTCTCGGTGAAGCGGGACGCGTCCAGCACGGCGCTCACCGGGCGTTGGGCCGGCTGTCCGGTGTCGGGGGCTGTTCAGTCCGCCGAGACGCACCCATGATGCGCGGCATCGACGGTCCGCTTGCGGGCCTCTTCGATGAGGACACACTCTGAATGATTCTCCGCAACGTCACCGAAGAGGACTTGCCCATCTTCTTCGAACACCAGCGCGACCCTGAAGCGCTGCGCATGGCCGCGTTCTCATCGCGGGAGCGCGACGCGTTCATGACGCACTGGCGCACCACGGTGCTCCGCCCCGAAAACGTCAGCCGGACCATCGTGATGAACGGTGTCGTCGTCGGGAACATCGGCAGTTGGGAACAGGAGTCCATGCGCCTCGTCGGCTACTGGATAGGGCGTGAGCATTGGGGCCAAGGCATCGCCACTCGGGCCCTCTCCGCGTTTCTCGCGCTCGAACCCGTCCGGCCGCTTCATGCGTGGGTCGCTCTTCACAACCTCGCGTCGATCCGGGTCCTCGAGAAGTGTGGCTTCCGAACGATGCTCAAAGAGGAGCCGCAGCACCCGGATGGCGTTGCGGAGGTCCTCATGCGGCTGGAGGCGACGCAGGACGCGAATCCGTGACGCCGGTGCGCGTCAAGCGCGTGAGCTGCCAGTCGTCTTGGCAGGGGCGCGAGCGGGGCGTCGTGCCTCTGGCGTCTCCTCACCCAGCTTGAGGCGCGTTCGCAGCCACTGTTCCATCGCTTCTGCTTGTCCCTGGCGGGTGCACCTGGCGATGGTCTCCTCGTGCGGTTCACCGTCGGCGGTGATGTATTCGAGCATGAGTGGGTAGTGGGTTTCGCTTCCCCGCTGGTTCCCGCGAACCGGCTCTCCGACGCGGAGCGACCGCACGTCGCTCCACCGTACGTCGAACCGGCGTCTCCGCCCGGCGATGGGCGGAAGGGAGAGACTTCGCGACGGATGGTCGATGCGCAAGTCGTGGTGCCCGGACTTCAGCCGTGAGTTCGCCAGCCTGCCGGCGAGCACGCCGCAGGCGATGACGACCGCCCATGCGCCCACGCCCACGAACAGCGGTGCGTTGTAGGCCCCGCTGAGTCCTCCCACCACGGGGCCCAAGAAGGCGGCGCCCCCCAAGGCCATGGCCACCCAGGCATCGGTTCCCAGGACATCAAGCGTCACGCACTCGCTGCCGTCCTCCCGGAAGAAGGGGGCCACGAGTGGCCGCTCCGGTTGCCAGATTCGCGCCACGATGACGCACAACGCGAGCGCCGCCAGATTGAAGGGCAGCAGAATCATGAGCAGGAACAGCTCTGCGTTCCCCAGGCCCGGCAGCAACGTCGCCGTGGAGGGCTGGCTGGGGCGGTAGTACACGGGGATGCTGGCCCCGATGGGGTAGCGGGCCACCATCGCCTCCGCGGCCTCGAGCTCCCCGCCGCTCCAAGAGGAGATGCGGTGCTTGTTCCCCTCATAGGTCTGCCCATCGACGGAATAGGTGTAGGCCACCAGCGGGCGATAGCTGATGCTCTTGTTCGAGCGGACTGTTTCCACTTCGCTTCGGGTGATGGTGCCCTGCACGGTCGGCCAGGTCGCTGACCCCGCCTGAAGGAACACGGTGGAAACGGCGAGGAAGTCCCCGGCCAACGTGCCGCCTGTAATCGGCAACAGGACCAGGAGCCACATGGCGGTCGATACCACGCGAGAAGACATGGCCTCAGTCTACAAGGCGGCTCCGGCATGAATGAAGCCGCCTTGTTTGACAAATCCGAACCCTAGGTCGACAGGACCAGGGTCGACACGGCGCAGTCCGGCGTCCAGCTCACTGTCGCTCCGTCGACCGTGACGGTGGGCGGCGTATCAAGCTCCTTCTCCAGCGCGGATTGGAGCCCCGCCACGACCGGGCCACCTTGCTGGTAGGCCGAAGCCAGCTCGGAGCCCAGGGTGACCTGGACCTGGGGCAAGGTGCCGTTGTCGGGAGCGCCCAGTTGAAGGACGCGCAGGACCGCCTGCTCCGGGGCGTTCGTTCCGGGCTTGACGGCGGTGACCAGGATGCTCCCCTCGGTGGACACGAGGCTCAGGCTCTCCGGCGAGGTCCCCGCGGGGTCCACGGGCACGGCCTGGGCGATAAGGGGCCCGTTGTAGAGCGCGGCGTTGCGCTGGGGGCCACCGGTGGAGGGGGCCGTCAGGCCACTGGGAACGACCACGGCATACTCGACGCAATGGGAGGCCGCGTCACTGCCCGACGCGCCATTGCCGCCCGTTGCCGGGGTGTTGCGCATCAGGCATGCGACGACGTGGGTGGAGTCGTTGCCCGCGGGCTGGGCGTCTCCTCCGAGCATGGAGGCCGGGTTCTCGATGGCCCAGGCGGGGGTGGCCGCGTGGAGGAAGCCGAGCGCCCTGCCGCCGTCGTGGCCGCGGGCCTGGACGAAGCCATGGGTGGCCTCGAAGGTCATCTGGGTGGAGGCCGGGTTGTACTTGGACGCCTTGAAGTAGAGCCTCGGGCGATTGTCATCCCAGTAGAGCGCGGTGCCGTGCTCGAGTGACTGGATGGCCTCGCCCAGCCCGAAACGCGCCATGACGGAGGTGAAGCTCGGGGCCGCGCCGATGGTGCGCATGCGCAGCACCGGCTCCCCTTCGAGCAGCTCGTACTCGCGCACCACGGTGACGGCGGTGGAGCCGCTGCCGAGCGGAAGCGCGTAGGTGGTGATGGCGCGCACGCGCTGGCGCAGGGCTCCCTGCTCCAGCACCTGGAGGCGGGTGGAGGTGCTGGTGGGCTCGAGGGGTGCGAAGGTGAGTCCGATGCTGTCAGCGCCGTAGGCCTCCATGCCGAAGACATAGAGACCGCCCTGGTCGTTATAGAAGACGAGCTGGTTGCCGGCGTTGGGCAACAGGTTCGTCGTCGGACGCGTCCCCAGGTCATGGAGGGACTTGATGTCACCGGTCTCTCCGTTGAGGGTCACCCTGACCTGACGGGTGGAGAGGACCACATCCTGCCCTGTCGTCCACGGGGACAGGTCTGGCAGCAAGTCCTTTGACGGCTCGAACGGGGCGGTCGTGACGTAGAGGCTGGTGTAGCCGAGGCTGGGCGCGTCGGGGACCTGCACGAGCCAGTGCGTCGCGTCGACACGCTGGAACGCCAGTCCCGACTGCGAGGACGTGCGGGCGGCGGTCAGGGTCAGCCAGGGGGCGAGCTCGAGCTCGACGGGGGCGCTGCGCTGGAGCGCGACGGGATTGTAGACGCAGAAGGCCTGCTCACCTTCCTGGGGTCGGGTGGCGATGGCTTGCGCGACCGAGCGCAGCGAGGAGTCGAGGACCTCGCGCGCGGCCGCCTGGGCGATGGCGAGCTGGGGGCGTTGCTCGGAGCGGTACACGGGGTCCGGCGCGGTCCCCGGAACGAAGTCGTGGTGGGTCGAACAGGTCAGCAGCCGCCAGGCCTCATCGAGGCGCCGGCGCAGGGTGCTGGCCACGCCCTCCCAGAAGCCGAGGCCGCCCTGGGCGTAGGGCGCCGTGTCGCTGGTCTGTCCATTCGTCAAGGCCTCCCGCCCCACGGTGGCCTGGAGCTTTCCGAGGATGAGGACGAGCGGCTCGGCGGCCAGGAGCGCGCGGGTGGCGCTGAAGTGCCCCTGCTTGAGCCCGGGGTGGCTGGCATAACACCCGGTCCAATAGGGGTTGGGCACGAAGCGCTTGTGCTCGGTCAGGCGCTGGCCGTTGCGCTTCAAGGCCTCGTCGCGCAGGGCGACGTAGGTCTGATAGCTCGCCTGGAGCATCCATTTGCCGCTCGCGCGGTTCTTTTCGTTCCAGGTCTGGATGGCGCTGCTGAGGTTTGGGTAGGGCGCCTCGAAGTCGCAATCAATGGGGACGAACTGGTAGCGGGTTGGAAACTCGAAAGGACGGCCCTTGCCCGCAGTGGGCCCGTTGGCGTAGCCGTTCAGCGTCGACTGGGTGACGGGCGCCCCGTCTTTGCTGTTGCCCTGGCAGTAGCCCGCATAGAGCCAATGCGCGGTCATGGCCGAGCCGTCGCGCGCGGTCCAGGTGAAGTCAACGGACTGCTTGTGCAGCAGCGAGGCCGGGGCGAGCTCGTTGGCGTCCTTGCTGGGGATTTTGGCGCCGTCCCCGGGAATGCGCCAGAACGCGGCACCGTCGTAGCCCATGGCCTTGACGGCGATGGGAAGCTGCGAGTCGCTGCCGAAGTCGTCGGGAATCCACAGGTGCTGGATCTTCCTCGGGCCGAAGGTCTGCTCCACGAAGCGCCGGCCCAACAGGTAGTTCCGGATGAAGGCCTCACCGTGGGTCACCAGGTTCTCTGCCGAGGTGATGCCGGCACCGGAGAACGAGAGCTGGTCGCCCTGTGCCTTGAGTTGCGCGAGCCGGCTCGAGTCCCCCGAGACGAACTTCTCCAGATAGGACATCTCGCAGATGCTGTAGCGATAGGCCGGGCTGTTGTCCTGCATGTAGTTGAGCGCGGACTCCAGGCTGTTCTGCACCGGCGGGTGGTTGCCGCCGCCAGTCTGGTAGTAATTGAGGAAGGGGACCTGCCAATCCCAGTCGAAGTGACCGGCCATTTCACAGACGACGACTTGCGTGGCTTCTTCGGGAATGCCCAGCGATTGGGCCAGGGTCTGCTCACTGTTCACAGGGGCTCCGGTGTGCTGCGTGGGAATGTGAGTCGTGGCGCGGCCAGGGGCCCTGCAACGCCAGCGCCAGGGCTTCACGTCTTGGAGGGTTTCCCGCGGGCGAGGCCCCTGGGAGGAGCGTGGCGTCCCGCCAGGACGCGCGCGCGTCCTTCCGGACGCTATGATGGCGTGATGGGCAACGTCGTCACGAGCCGGCTCGAACCCGGGGCACCGGACCTGCGGATGAGCAACGGGCTCACCGCAGTGTTCTTCGACGTGCTCTCCCTCGCGGCGAGCCGCCACGCGAGGACGCCGTGGGAGCTACGGCTCGCCCAGTGGTTGGTGGAGCACGACGCGGAGCGCTCTGGCCTTGGCGTCGTGGGCTTCGATGTCTCGGAGCTCGGGTGGACGCTGGAGTCCTTCGAGGCGCAGCGGAACTTTCTGCTCCAACTCATCGACGCGGCTCTCGCGCGAGAAGGTTGGGAACGGCTGCCCTTCCAGCCGCTGGAGTCCTCGCTCTTTCCCGTGTTGACGCAGTTCAGGGAACGGGTGGCGTCCCTTCCCCGGCAGGACATCTGTGTGGAGGAGAGCGCCTGGATTCCAGAAGACCCTCCGGCGTGCGGGCGCTGCGAGGTGCATCAGGTCTATTTGCACGCGCTCGGCTGCATCCTCTGCAACGACGCTCCCCTGGATGCGCCGCCCGCCGAGGTGCCGCACAGGTCTTCTTCACGATAGTGACGGACCCGCGCAGAGCGACGCGAGAGGCTTCTCTGCGGCGCGTTGAGCGTCATGAACCTGGCCGTGTTCTGCTGGGCCCTGGTGCGGTGGTCGTCGTAGCTGGGGGCGCTGACTTCACGAAGTCCACGAAGGCCCGCAGCGGCGCCGGCAGGTGTCGACGGCTGGGGTAGTAGAGGAAGGGTCCGGAAAAGCTCAGCCACCACGGTTGGAGCACGGGAACCAAGGCTCCCCGGTCGATGTGGGGGCGCAGCCAGTCCTCGAACAGATAGATGATGCCGCATCCGGCCACGGCGGCA
This sequence comes from Myxococcus hansupus, assembly GCF_000280925.3. Taxonomy (NCBI): domain Bacteria; kingdom Pseudomonadati; phylum Myxococcota; class Myxococcia; order Myxococcales; family Myxococcaceae; genus Pseudomyxococcus; species Pseudomyxococcus hansupus. The sequence continues at coordinate 6,499,891 of NZ_CP012109.1, read as the reverse complement.
TCCACCGCGAGCTCCGTGGTGCCGCCGAAGCCTGCGACCAGCGGGCCCTTCGGCTCGACTTTGACGGTCTTTCCGTTTCGTGCGAACTCCCATGGGAGCAGCGGCCCGTTCGAGAAGCGCCATCGCAAGCACGCGTGTTCGAGCAGTTCATGGGGATGTGTGGGACGGCCACGGCGTGAAAGATATTCGGGGGCCGCGGCCGCGGCGAATCGCTGCACGCGCGGGCCGATGGGCACCGCCACCATGTCCTTTTCGAGCCATTCCTCATAGCGGACGCCAGCGTCGAAGCCTTCGGCGACCACGTCGACGATGCGCTCCTCGGCGGTCACCTCGAGGCAGATGTCGGGGTACTTCGCGAGGAAGGGCGGCACGATGTGCGGAAGGACGAGCCGTGCAGCGGCGGTTGGCACGTTGAGTCTCAGCCTGCCCGCGGGGCGGTCGCGGAAGTCATTGACCACGTCCAGCGCGGCGCGCACTTCACCGAGCGCCGGGGTGATGCGCTCGAGCAGGCGTGCTCCCGCATCGGTGGGCGTGACGCTGCGGGTGGTGCGATGGAGCAGCCGAACGCCAAGTCGGGCTTCCAGTCGACGAACCGCGTCGCCCATCCGCGACGCGCTGGTCCCCGCCACACGGGCGGCCCTGCGAAAGCCGCCTTCACGGGCGACCGTCAAGAAGGCGGTGAGGTCTGCGAGGTCATCCATGGGCTGTGCAGATTACCGCACAGCCCGTGCAGATTATCGTGAGCTGTCGCTCAGTGGGTTTTTCGTAGGGTTCGTGACGAAGTTCACTGCTCAAGGAGCACGTCATGACCGATTCCCACATCGCAGACAGCTACCGTCTCGGCGCTCACTCCGTTCGCCGTCTTGGCTACGGCGCCATGCAGCTCGCGGGCCCCGGCGTCTTCGGCCCTCCCAAGGATCGCAAGGCCGCGGTCGCGGTGCTGCGAGAGGCCGTCGCTCAGGGCGTCAACCATGTGGACACCAGCGACATCTACGGTCCTCATGTCACGAACGAAATCATCCGCGAGGCGCTGCATCCGTATCGCGAGGGGCTGGTCATCGCCACGAAGGTCGGCGCCGTGCGCGGCCCGTCGGGGTCCTGGGAGCCCGCTTTCTCCGCCGCCGACATCGAGCGCGCGGTTCACGACAACCTGCGCAACCTCGGCCTGGACGTGCTCGACGTCGTGAACCTTCGCGCGATGTTCAGCGCGGCGGGGCCCGCCGAGGGCTCCATTGAAGCGCCGCTGACCGCGCTCGTCGAGCTTCAGCGCCGCGGGCTGGTCCGGCACATCGGCCTGAGCAACGTCACGGCCGCGCAGATAGCCGAGGGACGCAAGCTCACGGAGATTGTCTGCGTGCAGAACCAGTACAACTTGGCACACCGCGGCGACGACGCCATCATCGACCAGCTCGCCGCGCTCCGCATCGCGTATGTGCCGTTCTTCCCGCTCGGCGGGTTCTCACCGCTCCAGTCCAGCGCGCTCGACACGGTGGCCGCCCGGCTTGGCGCTACGCCGATGCAGGTGGCGCTCGCGTGGCTCTTGCGGCGCTCTCCCAATGTGCTGCTGATTCCTGGCACGTCCTCCATCGCGCACCTCCGGGAGAATCTCGCGAGCGCCTCAATCGTCTTGAGCACTGAGGATTTGGCCACGCTGAACGGGCTTGCCGAGCGAGCCTGAAAGCCGCCGTCTTTCGTCCAGGCCAGCGCTCGTCCGCAGTGTGGCGTGCTCATGAACGCCCATCAGCACAGCCACTCCGCGATGCGAACCCGGTCCATGTCGACTTGAAGCGGGCGGGCGGCGATGGCGGCCGTCCAGCCCACCGAGCCGTTGATGCGCGCGGCTTCGTCGCGGTCGCCCAATCCGTTTCGGGCGTAGACCCTCCACACACCGCCGGGGGCCTCTTCGAAGCGTTCCATGCTCAGGTCCGCAGGTCCGCGAGCCACCGCAGGGCCCTGAGCCCGGGCATGAAGCCGTACTCGCCGCCACGGGTGACCACGAACCGCGGGAGGCCTTTCAGGCGCCTGGGGATGGGCCGCTTCGGGATGGAGAACACGCCCTTTCCGTCGTTCGCGCCGGCCAGCGGGTCCTTCGCATCGCCCAGCCCGAGGAAGTCACCTCCGTTGACCCATTCGGACTGCACGAACTCGAACTGCCGTCCCAGGTGCGTGCCGATGAAGGCGAACATCAGCCCTCGCTCGGCACCGTCATCCTCGAGGGCGCCCTCGGGCAGCTCGGGCCCATAGGCCGTTCCGCGCCGAATCATCCGGTGGAGTCTGACCACGCCCGCGACGGCAGCGTCCCGAGGGTTCGCTCGCCGGACATGCGACGCGGGAGGCGTCTTGTAGCCCGTCGGGTCATCTGAATAGAGGAAGGCGTTGTTCCGCGCCGAGTCGGCACCCAGGTCCGGAGCATCGTGGTGGGGGCACAGCGCCAGCGGCGCGCCGCTTCGCCACCGCCCCATCATCTTGGCCGCCAGGAGCTCCTCGTCCGTCTGGGAGGTCGCGGTGGCCTTCAAGTACTGCCTGAACGCGGCCACCCGCTGATGAAGCTTGCGGAAGGCGATGTACGTTCCATTTCGCCCCAGGGCGTCAGGCCAGGGCATCGGAGGGAGGCTGCCCGTCTCATCGGGGTAGCCGAGAACGAACTCACCGGCCTTGAGCGGCGCCTCGTGAGGATTGCTTCCGGGAATGCCGCTCCCTTCGACGGCCGGATGACTGATGCCGTCCTTGAATCCAAACGGCTCCTTGCCGGTGCTCAGGGCGTGGCAGTCCTGGCGCCAGATCGCCGTGACACCGCCAAGCTCGTGCAGTGCCTGTCGCGCGCGCTCCAGCGCGGCCTCGAGTTGGGCCTGCCCCGGCGACAGCGCTGTCAGCACGACATGGACATCGCGCGTTCCCAGCGGAGCTTCCCAGTGTTCGGGACTGCTCTCTCCGTCATCTCCCAGCGCCTTGGCCCGAGCGACCATTCCTTGCTGAAACTCCCACGCGAAGCTGGCCAGGGAGTCTCGCGGCACGCCCAGCGCCTCGAGTCCGGAGTAGGTGAGCGCGACGCTGAGCCAGCAGTCCGCGTCCGGATTGTCCGGCTGGGCGGTCGTGTTCACCGCCGAGCAGAGGCGCCTCATCAACTCCCGTCCCGCCCTCGCGTCGTCGATGCGGAGGAGGATGTAGGTCGCGACGTACGGAGAAGGGCGGGGCCGCAGCACGCCGCTTTGGATGTCATCCAGTTCGAGCATCTCAGTGGACCGTGGCGAGGTTCTTCCAGAAGCGCAGGAGGCTCTCATCTGCTCCGAACAGCGTGCTGAAGATGGTGGAGTCAGCGACCAGCACATCGCCGGCCCTGCCGCCATGCGGCGGCATCCAGACCAGCGCGTTGAACTCGGTGTTCCCCGCGTTCGTGAAGGGATGGGGCCGGGCCAGGTCAATGGGCTGCTTCGCCAGGACACGCGCCGACGGGGAGTCCTCTGGCGTGACCGCATAGTGCGGCAGGTGCATGTGGAAGTTGAAGTTCCGCACCCCGGAGAGCCAGCCGCGCGTATCCAGGTCTTCCATCACCGTCAACGGTGCGCTTCGGTTCGTCCCTTCGACGACGGCCGGGCGGAGTCCCCACCGGTTCTCGACCGGGATTCCCAGTCCCTTCATCAACGAGCGCGTGTAGCCGCCGAAGCGTTGCTGACGAGGCACCAGCGCGTCGCCATGGTGGACGTACTCAAGGGCGCGCTCCGCCAGGTCTGGCGAGTGCCCCACGTCATGGTGTGGGCCTATCACCAGGCAGGTGCCTTCACGCTCCAGGAAGGCGCGGACGGCTTCTATCTCCTCCGGCGATGCGACCTGTCCCGTGACGTTGTGGTCCAGGCCGAAGACGAGCAGCGTATCCACATCGGAGAGGACCCGCTCGTCGAGCGGCAGGGAGAAACCCGCCTGGTCGACCCGCTGGAACATGGGGACCTGGTGCCCGGTGACCTCCTCGATGACCTGCTGGAACTTCACCCACGCCCAGAAGAAGAGTTCCATCGAGCCCGCGACGCCTTGCTGGAACCTCAGCGGGTCTGCCCACTGCGGGGTTTCATAGTCGGGCCAGAGGACGCGGCGAACCTCGGTCATCGTCGAAAACCGATTGTCCAGCTCGGCGGGGTTGCGATTGACTTCGCCCGGATAGCTCCAGGACGTGTAGACGCTGACCCGCCGGTGCCCCCGCGTGTATCGCCTCGGCGCGTGGCGCTGGTTGTACGTTCGCCCGGACGGGTTGCTCATGACGCGCCTCTACTGCATCTGCTCGAGCATCTCGGCGAGCGCGGCCTTGATCTTCAGCGCCTTCTTGATTTCATCGCCCGTGAAGTACGGGTACTCGCCGTACTCGAGAAAGCTGTTGCACTGGTGGTCTCGGATGAACTTGATGAACGCGGGCGTGTTCGTCTTCCAGTCCATGGGAAACCCCTCCAGGTGCTCGAAGGCGGTGTTGATTCCGGACTGGGTGAAGAGAACGACCGCGTCTTCGGTGTACTTGTCGAAATCGGTGTCGAAGATGCCCTGATACATGAAGCGGGTGTCGTCGTCGAAGAGCACCCAGCGGAGGTAGTGGAGCTTGAGCGGCGCGAGAAGGCCGGGGTTCGTCTTGAGCGCTTCCGCGATCCTCGGGCCATAGGCGCGCATGGCGTCCGAGTGTCCTTGCTTGATGTTGGCGACAATCGTGAAGCCGTAACAGGCGGGCGTCTTCGGGAATATCGGTCCGTACTTCCCTCGCTCGAGGTGCTCAGTCGACTTGGGAATGGCCGTGGCCTGGGGCTTGATTTCCATCGCTGAACTCCTTGTCTCCGCTCACTTCAAGCTTGGCGTGGGGGCCCGTTGTTGCAATCACGGAGGCGCCGGCGGACGAGCCCCCGCTGCCCCGTCCCTGGATGCAGGGAGGCGCGGCGCCGCTGCTTTTCAAGCCTTCCGGGTGAAGGCGACGGCCAGCATCAGGACGAGAATGAGCGCCGCGTTCGCCTTGGGCTGCCAGTATTCGATGAAGAGCACCGCGACGACCAACCAGGCGATGCTCGCCGTGACGGAGATGGCGATGGCCGGAGCTTCGCGCAGGAGTTCCGGCGCATGGCGTGCCAGGAAGAGACCGAGCGCTCCCAGCACCACCTGGCCCAGCGCGAAGCTGGAGTGCAGCCCGTAGTACAGCGTCGTCGCTGTGCTGGGGGCTCGGACGCCACGCAGATGTTGAGACACGACGTCGACGAAGAAGTGCATCGTGCCGGCGAAGGTCAACCATCCGAATGCGGCGTAGATGAGGTGCTTGTGCATGGATTCTACCCGAAGGAGACGCGCGTGAGCTGTTCCGACTCACGCCACAGACGTTGGGCGGCTGCCTCCTCCCTGGCGCGGGGAGGAACCTTCGAGGGCGCTGGGAAGCCACGCATCTCATTCAGCGTGTCGGGCCCATAGTAGCCGCCGCCCTTCGCGTCGGGAGACGTCGCGGCGTAGAGCGTCGGCAGTGCGCCCTGCGAAGCGGGTTGGAACAGAAACCAGAAGAGCGAGCGCGAGATGCCAGCGGCACTCCAGCGGCCCGGGGCGTTGTGCAGAAGGTCGGTGCGCGAGATGCCTGGGTGGGCTGCGATGCTGGTGATTCCCCACTGATTCGCTTCGGCGCGGCGCTGCAGCTCGAAGGCGAACAACAGGCACGCGAGCTTCGACTGGCCGTAGGCCTTCATCGGCGTGTAGCCGCGCTGCGACTGCAGGTCGTCGAAGTCCATTTTTCCATCGCGCGCGGCGACGCTCGACAAGGAGACGACGCGCGCATGACGGCTCTTGCGCAGCAGCGGCAGCAGGCGCGCCGTCAGCGCGAAGTGGCCAAGGTAGTTCGTTCCGAACTGCAACTCGAAGCCATCGGACGTTTGCTCGCGCTTCGGCGGCGTCATCACCGCGGCGTTGTTGATGAGTAGGTCGACCTTGTCCGTCTGGCTCCGTAGCCGCGTGGCGAAGTCCTCCACCGATGCGAGGCTCGCGAGGTCGACCTGCTCGAACCTCACGCTCGCGGTCGGCACCTCGGCGAGCACCTGGGCGACGGCGTCGGTACCCTTCCGCGGGTTGCGTCCGGCGATGATGACCTCGCCACCGGCTCGTGCCAGGGCGAGCGCGTCTTCGAGCCCGAGCCCTCCGGTACCGGTGACGACAGCGAGGCGGCCTTGCTGAGAGGGGATGTCGGAGGTCTTCCAGTGCATGTCTGGTATGTAGCGCCCACCCCGTGAGCGAAAAAGGACGTGCGTCCAGACACACTGTCTGGAAGATTGTGACAATGAGCATCGACCTCGACTCACTGAAGGTCTTCGCCCGCGTTGCCGAGCTGCGGAGCTTCACCGAGGCGGCACGTCAGTTGGGCATTCCCAAAGCGCGTGCGTCGGCGAGAGTCCAGAGTCTGGAGGCCGAACTGGGAACACAGCTTCTCCAGCGCTCGACCCGCGTCGTGCGGCTCACGCCCGAGGGGGAGGTGCTGCTCAAGCGCGCCCCCGGGTTCCTCGCGGAGGCCGACGAAATCGGGGCGCTCTTTCATGCCAGCCGCGTGCTGCGCGGACGGGTGCGCATGGAGCTGCCGGTGGTCGTCGCGCTCAAGTTCGTCATCCCCCGGCTGCCTGAGCTGCTGGCCCGGCACCCACAGCTCCAGGTGGAGATCTGCGCGAGCGACCGAATCGCCGCGGCGCTGCGTGAAGGTTTCGACCTGGTGCTGCGCATCGGCGCTGTCTCCGAGACGGGCCTTGTTGGCCGGCGCATCGGCGAATCCAAGATGATGAACTGCGCGAGCCCGTCCTACCTGCGCCAGTACGGGACGCCGCGAACGCTGGAAGAGCTGAGCTCCCACGTGGTCGTCCACTACGCGGCGGACCCCGTCCCCAACTTCGAGTACCTCGATGGAGAGACCTATCGGGAGCTGCCGATGCGGAGCATGGTCACCGTCGACAACTTCGAGGCGTATGAGGCGGCCTGCATCGCGGGGCTGGGCATCGTGCAGGTTCCCCGTCATGGCCTCGAGCGACATGACAACAAGCTGGTCGAGATTCTCCCGGAGTTTGTCGCGCGGCCCGCGCCCATCGCGCTCCTGCACACGCACGGGCGCTCGGTCCCGCGCCGCGTGCGGGTGGTGATGAACTGGTTGATGGGAGTGCTCGCGCCCACTGTCGGTGAGCTCGTGCCTCGGTGAGAAGGCGCATCTGCCCAAAAGGGCTCTGAGGTACGTGGAGGTGGCATCCGCCATGTGAGCGCCTGCCGCCCTCTGTGCCGTGAGTTTGCTTTGGCGCACCTGGGACGTCGCGACCGAGTTTAGGGTAGGCCTGAGGGACGCATTCCGCGAGGCGACTGCCCTTTCCATGTCCTCAACCCAGACTTCTGTGATTCCGCTACTCACCCCCGCGTCCGGCCACTCTGGCGCCTGCATGGTAACGACGCGCGCCGTCGCCGCGGGAGAAGTGCTGCTCGTCGTCGAAGGGGCCCTCGTTCGCACCCCCAGCCAGATGACGCTTCAGGTGGGCAGGGAACAACACCTGTCGGCGCCGGACGCAGACTGGCGTTTCATCAACCACGCCTGTGCACCGACCGCGCTGCTCGCTCCTGGGACCCACGCGGAGCAACTCCAGCTCATCGCACGTTTCGATTTGGAGCCCGGTCAGGAGGTCACCTTCAATTATTTGACCTCGGAATGGGAGTTGGCGACTCCTTTCCATTGCCGTTGCGGTGCGACGACGTGTGTCGGTTGGGTGCGGGGCGCGCGTTACCTCTCCGCCGCCCAGCGTGACGCGTTGAGAGGGGAGCTGCTGCCGCACATTCGAGACCATGTGAGGGGGGCTCCTGAACCCGCTCCGTGGTACCGCGACGCTTTTTCCATCACCGATGATGTCTGGTACCAGCCGCTCGATGCGGTTGCGTCGGAGGAGGTCGAACGCACCTTGCGGCTGCTTGACCTGAAGCCAGGTGCGAGCATCCTCGATGTGTGCTGTGGCCATGGGCGCCATTCAATCGAGCTGGCTCGGCTTGGTTTTCAGGTCACCGGCTTGGACCTGTCCTCTGAACGCCTGGGAATGGCCCGTGAGCGCGCTGCCCGAGCGGGCGTTGCCGTTACCTGGTTGAACGCGGACATGCGTTCAATCTCGGCCCCGCAGCAAGATGCCGTCATGGTCCTCTACACGTCCTTCGGCGTCCTGGAGAGCGACGCGGAGCACCTGACGGCGCTGCGCTCGATTCACGACGCCTTGGCGCCCGGCGGCCAACTCCTCATCGAGGCCGACAACCGGGACCACGCCATCCACCAGCCGCCCCGCCAATGGGGCGAGACGGAATCCCTCCTCTGGTGGGAGGAGAACGTCTTCGAGCCGCGAACCAGCCGCAACCACCGCAGCTACTGGGGGCGGAATTCACGGACGGGGACGCTTTACGAACAGCACATCAACTACCGCCTGTTCTCCGCGCACGAACTGCTCGGGCTGATTGAACAGGCGGGACTGCGGGTGGCCGACGTGTGGGGCGACCTGGATGGCCGCCCCTTCACGGTGGGAAGTCCAATGCTGGTGGTTCGGGCTCGGCGCCCGGACGCTCGACCCTAGCGCCTTCCTGGCCAACCAGGCGCGGCCCGGGGGCTCGCCTCGGGAAGTGTCGGCGCTCTTTCCGCGCTTCGCCGGGCCGCTCTGGCTCGAGCTGCGGCTATCATGACGGAGCAAACCTGGCGCCTGAGCGAGGACAGACCCTGGAATCCCGACACCTCTCCACCCCCGCCTGGTCGGCGTTCAAAGCCTGGCTGCTCAAGTTGCCCGGTGTTCCCGTCTCCCGCCTTCGGCTCCTGAGAGGCGGCTGTCCGGCGGAGGAGCTGCCCGCGCTGGCGAAGGAGCTCAAGCGCGTGCGGGCCGACTTCAAGAAGCGACCCAACGAGGTCTCAGCCCCGGCGGATGAGGGCCTCCGGGCGGACTACGCGGCGCTCGGCGTGCCCTGGTCCGCATGGAGCGAGGTGGCCCGAGAGGTTCAGCGCGACCTGCAGCGCAAGCGGTACGCTCGCTGGTCGGGGGCGGATGCGCTCGAGTTCCCCGAGGGGCCTTCCGCCGAGGACCTGGTGACCGTCCTGTTGTTCGGAGGCGTGGAGCAGGTGCGAACCCATCTGCTTCGCCGCGCGTCGCTTGCCGCGGGCTCGCTCGAGGCGCTGTGGTGCCGCTGGCTCGCGGGCGAGCCGCTTGAACCCGAGGCGTTGCGTGCCTTCGCGGGAGCGCCGGAGCGACTCGCCGAGCCTCTCTACACTCCAGGCATCGAGGAGGTGCTGCCGCTGTTCTTCGTCGAGCCGGACCCCGTACGCGCCGGGCAGGCGCTGGAGGTCGCCGCGGCTCGACTGGGGGCGTCTCGGGCGCAACCGTTGCTGGACTTCCTGCGCGCCCTGCTCGGGCTGTGGCGTCAGGACGCTTCATCGGAGGAGGTGGGGGCTCGCTTCGATGCATTGGTCGCCGCCGCCTCGCCCGCGGATGTCACCGACCTGATTGCGCCCGCCTATCTCTACGGCCGATACATCGAGGCGCTTCCCCCGCACACGTTGATGGAGCGGGTGGGCTCAGGTCTCGAGCGCATCGCCGTGCCTGCCCGGGTCGCCGATGTCCAGCCCGTCATGGACGCTCTCTCCGCGCTCGAGGCGTTGACGGCCCTGGGCCTGGGCCTCCGCGTGGAGCAGCGGCCCGGGGATGTTCTCCTCTCCGCACAGGCGCCGGAGGCTGGGGGAGGGGACGAGTTCCTGTAGTGGGTGTTCGTCCGAGAGTCGGGCGACCCCTGGCTTCAGCAAGAGGACTCCGACGAACGCGAGCGCGTCGCCGACCACGTGGACAGGGATTCGAGGAAGGGCGGCGCGGCTATTCGCGGAGGATGGCTGACGCGGAGGTCTGAATGGCGCCGCTGTTGATCGCGACGGACAGTTGCCTCATGACTTCGAACTGCTGCTGGCCCGTCATTTCCCGCATCAACCGTCGAAGCTCCGCCACTTCGTGAGGCCCCCAGCGGCGAGCGGCGGCCGCATCTCGGATGAGCCGTTGCCCCTGCGCCAACGCCGCTCCGCTCGCGGATTCGGGGGCAGGGTCCTTCAGCGCGATGCCTGGACTGAGGTCAGGTGCGTGCACGGCCGAAGTCGGGGCCGGATTCGGACCCGGAGCTCGGGTCTGGATTTCCGCCATCATCGCCTCGACACGCGCGAGCTGCCCCGTGAGCGCCTCCAGCTTCGACTCCTGACGAGCGAAAGCCTCTGTGAGCGCATCGTTCCCTGGGTGGGGCCTCACCATCATCCATGCCACGCCATAACCGAGCATTCCGGTCAGTAAAGGAATGAGGAAACGGTTTCGAGAGGGCGTTGCCACCGGGGGGGCTCCGAATACACATCAACAGACAGAGCGGCCTGCCGTGAGGAGGACCGCTCTGCTGAAGAAAGCACCAACGACTAGGGCATCATGGGCGTGTAGAGGGATGCGTTGCGCACCTCGACGTCCGTGCACTCCCCTGTCGCATCCCACTTGAAGAGGATATTGGAGGCCGGGCCAATACCTTGGACCGCTGCAATCAGGTTGGCATCCATGGTCGAGCAGGTCCCATGGGTCCCCCAGGGGTCCCGCGCCTCACAGACCATGTAGGTCGCGCTCGCGCGGCGTGCAAACGTGTAACATCCAATGAATTGGAGAACGTCCGCACTGTTGCGAGCATCCCCCATGTTACCGGTAGCCATTCGGCTTGCCGTGTTGACCGAGACATCGAAACTGAACTTGGCTCCGGCGTGCGCGGTACCAATCAACCCCAAGACTGAGCACACAAGCGCAACCGGCTTCACGAACTTCCTCATGCTGTCCCCTCTTGTTTTCTGAGCCGGCAGTAAAGTGAAACGGCAATGCCGGCCGAGAAAATCTAGATCAACAGGAAGTATCTGATCAACCATATAAAACCAGAAATAAAGCTTGCGGCCTGATGCGCCGTCCCTTCGTTACGGAACCTCGACATCGAGAGCGATGTATCGCTGGAAGAGGGCGGCAAAAAAAACACCTGGGTCGCTGATGACGACAAGCGCCTCGTGTACTTCGATTGGGAGATGGGGCGCCTGAAGTGACCTGCTTGGTTTGGAGGTGCTCCTTCTTTCATTTTGACGGTTGCGCCGAGCCCACGAACTGGCGCTCCATGTCGAGAGTGCCCATGTCGGGCTACCCGCGAGGAAGGTTCATGTCATACTTGCTTTCACGATGGCTCACCGCGCCAGCCGCCGCGTTGGTGATGGTGCTGGTCGCCAGCACCCTGGGCGCCTGTGGCGACAACGACCCGCCTCCGCCCCCCAGCGTTCCGCCGGTCGCCCGCGACGTCGCGGTCGAGACGGCGGAAGACACGCCCGTCGAGGTACGCCTGCAGGCCAGTGGCAACGGGGCGCTCACCTTCACCATCGTGGACGCACCGGACCACGGCACGTTGAGTGAGCTCGGCGCCGATGGCGCCATCACCTACACCCCCAGCGCCAACTACCATGGTGCAGATGCGTTCATCTTTCGCGCCACGGACAGCCGGGGGCAGCGCGCCCAAGCCACGGTGACCATCACCGTCACCTCGGTGAACGACGTTCCCACCATTTCTCCGGTGGCCGACCAGACCCTCCCCGCGGGCGGCAAGACGGGCGACCTGGCCTTCACCGTGGGCGACGTGGAGACCGACGCCGACAGCCTCTCGGTCAGCGCCACGTCCTCGAACACCGACCTGGTGCCCAACGACCCCGGTCATCTCGTCCTGGGCGGCTCCGGCTCCAGCCGCACCCTCGCTGTCGTCCCCGTGGCGAGCGCCAGCGGCTCCGCCACCATCACCCTTTCGGTGAGTGACGGCTCCGACACCACCTCCACCACCTTCAGGGTCGACGTCACCGCTCCTGCGAGCCTCTACTGGATGACGGCCTCCGGCTCGCTGTGGCGGGCCGACGTGATTGGCACGAACGCCATTGAGCTCGCGACCGGCATCAGCGGGGCGTCTTCTATCGCGGCCGACCCGGTGACCCGTACCCTCTTCTACTCGCGCGACAGCGCGATTGTTCGAGCGGACAGTGATGGGGCGAACCCGGTCACCATCGTGGCGAACGGGGGCTTCCCCAGCGGGCTGACGATCGATTCGACGAACCGCATGCTGTACTGGTCCGACTTCAACGGAAGCCGGGTCATGCGCGTCGAGCTGGATGGCGGCAATCCCACGCAGGTTGTGGGCGGCATCAACAGCCCGTCTGCCCTCGCCGTCGATGTGCCGAACGGAAAGGTCTACGTCATCACCTATAACAACACCCGACTGGTGCGGTTCAATCTGGACGGCTCCGAGTCGGAGACCGTCGCTTCAAACCTGGGTGGGCTGGGCGTGGGGCTGGCGGTCGATTCGAGCGGCGGGAAGCTGTACTACTCGACCCGGGGCAACAGCATCTATGTGGGCAATCTGGACGGCTCCAACATCATTCCCTTGGTGTCCAACCAGAACACGGTGCATGGAATTGCCATCGATGTCACGGCTGGGCGGCTGTACTGGGCGGACTGGCTGGGGACCGCGGTCCGGAGCGCCAATCTGGCCGACGGCGGGGATATCCAGGTCGTGAACGCGGGCAGCGCCAGGAACCTGGGGTTGACCTGGATGCCTGCGCCGTAACCCGCGGCAGGAGGCGCTTTCTGGAAGCAGCAGCTCGCCCATGGCGTCGCCTGGGCTGAGCTGCTGCTGCACAACGTCCGGACACGCCGGACGCCTCCGCGTGGATTGCGTCCGCCGTGCCCTGGTTCCTGTTCCGAGACACATCGACACCCTGGCGGTCCGCGTTCATCCCTTGGGGCATGTATGTGTTATCGGTTCGATGTCGCTGTGCGTGGAATCGCGAGGAATACCCTCACTGGGAATTCTTCTCCCACGTCACGGAAGGGGAGTTCTCCTTGGTGGGCAGGCGCCGCCCTTGGAATTGGCGTGCCAACGGATTTGTGTCGCCTCTGGTGCCTGTTCGCGTCCCCCTTCAGGGGGTGTGTGCATGTTTTTTCCATGAAATAGGCAGTGGTTTTCTTGCGCGTGCTGCCTGGAGTTGTGCGGCAGGCCTGCGTGCGACATGCACCACGGGGAGGGACGGGAAGGGCTGCTCCGGGGCTGGCGAGCGCGTTGCAATGCCCTGCCGCAGCCGGAATCAACCGGCCGCTCGACTGAGAATTAGCAATGAACGCAATCAAGACCGCCGTTGCCGCTGTCACCGCCGCCGCTTCCCTCGTCGCCTTCTCGCCCGCCGAGGCCGCCACCGCCACGGCCAACCTGAACGTCACCGCCAACGTCGGTGGCTCCTGCAGCATTGGCTCCGGCATTGGCGGCGGCACGCTGAACTTCGGCACGTACGACCCCATCATCGTGAACTCCGCGCTGGGCATCGACCTGTTCGGCACGGGCACGCTGAGCGTGCAGTGCACCCTGCTCGGCACTGCGGTCATCACCCTGGGCCAGGGCCTGTTCCCGGCCACGGGCTCGACCGCGGCGGCGCCGCTGCGCCGGATGCGCAACACGGCGTCGGCGGACTTCCTCTCCTACAACCTGTACCAGGACGTGACCCGCCTCATCGTGTGGGGCAACACTGCGGGCACGGGCCTCCCGTTCCTCGGCACGGGTCTTCCCGTCCCCGTGCTGGTCTACGGCACGGTTCCGCGTGGCCAGAACGTCCCCTCCGGCACCTACAACGACACGGTGGTCGCCACCATCACGTTCTGATTTGGATGTGATAGCGCATTCGTCTCCGTCTTGAGTTCTGGACTGGCTTCCAGGCCCCGGCGATGGGCGAATGTGGCTCGCAGCGACGCAGAACCTGGTCTTCTTCCCGTCCCTGTTGACGATGGAGTCCGGGGAGTTCCATCCCGCTCGGGTGGTCAGCTCCTCGGCTCCATAGGACACCGAACCCACCAGACCCGCGCGACGCCGATGCGAATCGGCGTGAAGAGGGCAGCCCTTGGCGCCATGCCGCAGCCGAGTCTTGACCCACCCTACGAATGTGTGGCGAGACATTGAAAGGCTGACGTAGGGTTCGTTTTCGTGAATCTCTTCAAATCCATGGTGGCGTTGTGTCTGCTGTCTCTCCTCTCGTGCTCGAAGGGTCAGCCCGAGCTCACGGCTGAGGACCTCGCGGGCGAGAAGTTTTCCGAAGGCGCGAAGGTGAAGGCGCCGCTGGGCAAGCGCAAGAAGCAGAAGGCCACGGTGCTCGAGGTCTACGGCAAGCTGGCCAAACTGCGCTTCGCCGACACCAACATCGGCTGGGCGCTGCTCAAGGACGTCGAGCCGCAGGGCGCTGTGTCCCACCCGCCCAAGGACGATACCTGTTCCGCCGCCGTGGGGGACCGCGTTCAGGCCCGATGGAGCACCGCCCGCACGTTCACGAATGGCACGGTCGATGAGGTGTACGGCAAGCTCGCCCACATCCAGTTCGACGACAAAGACGTGGACTGGGCGGTCTGCGCCGACCTGAAGCCGATGACGGAGTCTGACAGCGACGAAGGTGGTGGCTCCGAGAGCGGAGTTTCCGAAGCGGTCACCCAATGCAAGCGCGCGTGCAACAGCAACTGCAAGGGCGCCAAGAACAAGGCGAAGTGTGTGGGCGAGTGCCGCCGCGCCTGCGACTGAACCTCATTTCACGGCATCGCCGGCTTCATCCCGCGGGCGCTGGCTTCCAGTGCTTGCACGGGGTTGCGCGACGATGTCCCGGCGATATTCGGTGACGGCCGCCCCACTTCACGCAAACGCTGTTTCGGGTCGGCCTCCCCCTGCTTAGAGCGTGTGGCACGGGAGGCTGCACGGCATGTCCCACATCGCGGCACGTGTCTTGGGTGGGGTGTTCGTGGTGGTGGGGGTCTTCATGACCGTGGCGGTCTGGGGGAGCTACCAGCGGGACGTGCGCATCGTCCGTGAGGGGCGGGTCGCGGAAGGCACGGTGGTGAAGAAGATGTTCCTCGCGGGCACGGATGACAGCGAGTACGTGCTCATCTACGCCTTCACCCCCGTGGACGGCACCCAGCGGCTGGAACACCGGCGGAACATCTCCTCGACGCTGTGGAAACAGTTGCGCGTGGGGGACCGCATCCAGGTGGTCCATGGCCACAGCGACCCGCGCCGCAGCTTCCCGGAGGGGCAGGGCGTGACGACACCGGGACTGGCCCTGTTCATCAGCGCCATCGCGCTCTTCCACATCCTCCTCGGAGGGCTGGTGCTCTTCGCGAAGGCGGCGCCGGAAGCGTCTCAGGATGACTCTGGGGCGTCTCCCTCGTCATCCTGAGGCCGGCCCCGGGGGCGTTGGAGCCCCTCGCGAAGGCTCGCTCCGTCCGAGCCTGGCGAACCGCGGGGTGGCACGGCCGACGGTTCGTCCGAACGCGCCCCCCGCTCGTTCGAAGCGGAGAACGGTTGGTCGGAGATGGATGGCCATGCGCCGCGCCGCATGAGAGCCCATGGCTCATGGCGTTTGCGTACAAGACGAAGCTTGGTGGGTTCCTCGTGGCCGTCACGGTGGGAATGGTCCTCTTGGGGGCCGGTCGCGCGCACGCAGCGCCTGGACCCACCGATGATGGGAAGCGCTCCCCCGAGGTGACGTTGCGTGGCGGGGTCGTCTTCCCGATGTTCCTGATCTACGAAATCCCCGGACCGCTCGTGGGCGTCACGGTGGGATGGCAACTCGGACGCCATTTCCAACTGGTCGCCCAGGGAGAGGTCGGCGCGGTCTTCTTCGATGGCGCGCAGCGATATCTCACGAAGGTCGGCGGAGGAATTCGTGCCTCGCCATGGCCGAACTCACCGGTGTCCCCATGGCTTCAGCTCGGGGGTGGAGCGACGGGGCACGTCGAGCGCGTCAGTCTCGTGTTGCCCCAACGAACGGTGAGCGCCACCGATTTCGGCGCGGAGCTGACCGCCGACATCGCCATTGGAGTTCGAATCAGTCACCGTCTGGATGTCGGCGTGGGCTGGGACCACATCGTCCTGCCAGCATCGTTCTACAAGGTCTACACCGGCTCGGAGTCCCTCCCCAATCGAGGGTATGCGACCGCATGGCTCGGGGTGAAGCTATGACGTTTCGACCTGCGTTGTTCGCCGCGCTGCTCGTCGGCTGCACCTTGACGCCCGCGCAGAACGAGACGCTCTCTTCGCTCCCAACTCTCGTCCCCGCCCCCGCCGACAATCCGACCCGCCCGGAGGCTGTCGAGCTCGGGAGGGCCTTGTTCTGGGACCCGATTCTCTCGGGCAATCGCGACGTCGCATGCGCGACCTGTCACCATCCTGATTTTGGATACAGCGACGGGCTCGCTGTTTCGGTCGGCGTGGGCGGTCGGGGTGTAGGGCCAGCCCGCGCTGAAGGGCCCGGCGCGCGCGTTGGCCGCAATTCGCTGTCGGTGCTCTTCACCGCCTTCAACGGACTGACCACGGAAGGAATGGTCGCGCCCGAAGCGGCGCCGATGTTCTGGGATCACCGGACGGTTTCGCTCGAATCGCAGGCACTCGGACCGCTCAAGAACGCGCTTGAGATGCGGGGCTCGGCTTTCGCCGAAGACAAAATCCTCGACGAACTCGTGAGGCGACTCTCGGAGATTCCGGAGTACGTCGAGCTGTTCGACGCGGCGTTCGGCAATCAAGGCATCAGCGACACGACGCTCGCCAAGGCGATTGCAGCATTCGAGCGAACGCTGGTTCCGACCCCCACCTCGTTCGATCGCTATCTGGCGGGTGATGACAAGGCGATGACCCCCGCCCAGATTCGTGGCATGCATGGCTTTGTCGCGCAAGGCTGCGCGCGCTGCCATTCGGGGCCGATGCTGTCGGACTTCAAGCTGCACCGACTGCCGGTTGTGTCCGACGAGCCGGACCTCGGACCGGGAACGAGGGAGTTCCGGACGCCAACGTTGCGCATGATTACGCTCACCGCGCCGTATATGCACAACGGTTCCGTGAAGACGCTCGATGCGTCGATCGACTTCTATCACAACCTTGAAGTCACCGACCCGCTCCTCGAAGGGGACGTCGAGCCACCGCTCGGAGGTGGGGACGACCTGCGCGCATTCTTCGAGGCACTCTCCGACGGCACCTTCGACCGAACGGTCCCGGAACGTGTTCCAAGCGGGCTGCCGCCTGGCGGAAGGTGACGTTGGCGCCTCCGTGAATTCGACGCATGGAAGGGGGCGTGGCCCAGCCCGCCTGGGCCACGCCGTGTCTCCATGCGCGGCGCTATGGGGACGACGCAATCCTGTTCTCTCGCCCGCGCTCCTCGTAGTCGGGCCAGCCGAAGTGGCCTTCGTACTCCTCGACCCCCAGCTCCGCGGTGGGCGAGGCGCGCAGGGCCATGAACTGGCCGCTGTCCCGCATGTCGAGCAGCGTCGCGACGAGCATCTTCCCCAAGTGCTCCTCGAGGCGCGCGTGCGCCTCGGGCGTGCCCCAGGTTCCATCCTCGCGGGCCGCGAGTTTCGCGCCATCGAAGCTCACCAGGGACGGCCTGTGCTCCTTCACGTCGGCCCAGCGTGGGACGAGGAGCTCCGCGAAGCCGAAATGGGTCATCGCGTTGCCTCGTCCCGGCTCGGCCGCCGGGTCGAGGTCGAAGCTCACGTTCAGCGTCCCGTTGTCGGTGGAGTACTGGAGCTCCAGCCACTGGAGCGGCCGTTCATCCTGGACCCGGGCGAAGTCCTTCACGGCCTTGGCGAGGAACTTCGCGACGCGCTGGCGCTCCTTGCCCAGGTCCAGCGGGGCAATCTTCTTCTTCGGGGGAAGCTGGACGTAGTACGAGGCGCGGAAGGTCCCCTCGGTGCCCTCCCAGGGCGCCAGGGCGATGAAGGCCTCGGTCTCGTGGCCCTTCGCGTCTTTCAGCACCAGGTCACACCAATACGTCGGCTGCGGGTGCAGTCGCTGCGTGCGGAAGATGGACCACCGGGGCTGCACGAAGGGCTTCAGCGTCGCGCTCTTGACCTGAAAACCGTTCGTTCCGAGTCCTCGGATGAAGCTGTCGTTCTGACGGGGAGGGCCGTCCTCGGGAAAGTCGGGATGCTCGTGTGCCCGCAGACCGGACCAGTCACATGCATCGAACAGCTCGCGCCAGCGGTCCACGAAGGCGACCGCACCCGGGGGCGGGGGAGGAGAGGACGTCATGCGGCCGCTATAACTCAACGGCCGCGCGGGATGGGCGCCTCGTCGTCATCCAGAGACATGGCCTCGGGCTTGGGCGCCGGATGGGAGGCCCCGGCGCGGAGGGGCTGGCGAGCCCGGCGTCAGCCGAGCAGCGGCGCCGCGCGGAGCTCGCCGAGAAATCCCTGCGGCGTCATTCCGGTGAACGCGCGGAACTCGGAGATCAGATGCGCCTGGTCGTAGTAGCCGGCTTCGGCGGCGATGCTCGCCCAGGGGGCGTGTTCGTCCTCCGTCGCGGCGCGTAGCGCGTGATGGAAGCGGGCAAGCCTGGCGAAGGCCTTTGGGCTCACTCCGATGGTTTCCCGGAACACGCGACGGAGATGGCGCTCGCTCACGCCGATGTCGACAGCGACGGCGTTCACATGGGCGCTCGTCAGCCTCGCCGCTGCGACGAGGGCGAGTTGCGCGGGGGAGCGGCGTCCGTCCGCGAGTGCGAGGCGCTCAGCGATCGCGCTCTCCAGGATTGCAGCCGCATCGGCCGTGTCGCGGGTGTCGCCGAGTCGATCGAAGAGCCGCTGGGTCGCGGCATCGCCCCACAGCTCCCCGAGCGCGACGGGGCCCCCGGCAATCTCGGAGACCGGCACGCCGAGCACCGCCTCATGCGAACCCAGGTGAAGGCGTGCCGTCACGGTCCGTTGCCCGCTGCGAATGAGCTTTCGATGCACCCGCTGCCTTCCACCGAAGGCGTGTGCGTCCAGCCCCCGTCGTGCCGACGGCCCGAACCGAACGACGAGATGGACTTCCGGGCGCGGAATCAAAACGCCGGGCAGGTCGTGGTCGCGCTCGTCCACGAACAGCGCGGCCACGGCGGACGCGACCGATGCGCTCGGCGCAATGTGCCTGTGGTGAACGGGACCCGAATGCATGAGCTGACTTTGGCGCGCGCGCGGCGGTGGCGCAAGCGCCGGTGCACACGTGTCCGTTTTCTCCAATCTTCGACACGTCACGGATGGTTACGGTCCGCACATGAAAATCCTTGTCACCGGAGCGACCGGAAAAGTGGGAAGCCGACTCACCAGGCGACTCGCCGAAAGTGGCCATCAAATACGTGCCCTCGTGCGCGACCTGACTCGGGCTACCGCCCTCGACGAAGCCCGGGTCGAGCTCGCCCAGGGCGATCTGCTCGATGTGGACTCGCTTTCGTCCGCGGTGCGCGGCGTCGATGCCGTGGTCCACTGCGCCGCATTCTTCCGCGGCGCGACCCCCGAGCAAGCGCACGCGGTCAATGACGTCGGCACGCAGCACCTCGCGAGCGCCGCGCGTGCTGCTTCCGTGAAACGCTTCATCTTCACGAGCACCGGCTTGGTCTACGGCTCGAATGGTGGCCGCCTCGCCAGCGAGGATGCCCCCTGCGCGCCGACGGCGGCATATCCGGTGAGCAAGCTTGCCGCCGAGCGCTTCCTCCTTGGCGTCGAAGACCTCGACGTGCGCGTGCTTCGCCTGCCGTTCGTGTACGGCGACGGCGACCCTCACATCCCAGAGGTGGTCCCGATGATGCGAGGCTTTCCGGCGGCCCACCGCATGTCGATTGGCCACCACGCCGACGTCGCTCAGGCCGTCACGCGTCTGCTCGAGGCACCTTCGCCCGCGCATCGCATCTACAACGTCGTCGACGACGAGGCTCCCGACCTCGCCACGCTCTTCGCGTCGGTGGGCGCGCAGCCGCCTGATGGCTCGAACGCTGAGTTCGCCCGCGCTTTCGACGCGCTCCTGGATGGCCGCCGCATCCGGGAAGACCTCGGCTTCAAGCCCAAGTTCCCCCGCCTCGCCGACGCGCTCGCGGCGGGCGCATAGAAGAGACCTGGCTCGCGGAATCCTGGCACCGACATGGAGGCAGCCGCCCGTACGGCCGCCTCCTCAACGCGGGTTGCCCTGTCGTCTTCACTTCGGGGCCTGCCCATATTCACCCGCGTTCGTCACACCCACGGGGGAATGCACGATGGCCAGGAAGATGAAAGCGGTGCAGGTGAAGCAGGCGAAGGGCCCTCTCGAAGTCGTGGAGCGCGACGTCCCCGAGCCTGGCCCTGGACAGGTGCTCATCGCGGTGGACGCGTGCGGCGTCTGCCACAGTGATGCGATTACGAAGGAGGGGTGGATGCCCGTGCAGTACCCGCGGGTGCCCGGCCATGAAGTGGTGGGCCGCATCGACAAGGCGGGGCCCGGGGTGACGGCGTGGAAGGCGGGCCAGCACGTGGGCGTGGGTTGGCACGGGGGCCACTGCGGCCAGTGCCCCGCGTGCCGCGTGGGTGACTTCGTGACCTGCGACTTCCAGCAGATCTGCGGCATCAGCTACGACGGGGGCTACGCCGAGTACATGCTCGCGCCCCAGGAGGCCCTGGCCCGCGTCCCGGACGGGATGAAGTCCGAGGACGCCGCGCCGCTCTTGTGCGCGGGCGTGACGACGTTCAACTCGCTGCGGAACATGGGCGCGAAGCCGGGCTCGCTGGTCGCGGTGCAAGGCATTGGCGGCCTGGGGCATCTGGCCATTCAGTTCGCGCGCAAGCTGGGCTACCGCACCGTGGCCATTTCGCGTGGGGCAGACAAGCGGAAGCTGGCGGAGGAGTTGGGCGCCCATGAGTACATCGACACGGAGAAGGGCGACGTGGGCAAGGCGCTCCAAGCGCTGGGTGGGGCGCGCGTCATCATGATGACCGCGTCGAGCAGCAGCCTGGCGGCGGCCATGATTGGCGGCCTGGGTCGCGACGGCGTTCTGCTCTTGCTGGGCGCGGGTACGGAGCCGATTCCCGTCACCAGCCTGCAGCTCATCATGAAGCGTCAGCGCATCCAGGGGTGGCCCAGCGGCATTCCCCAGGACTCGCAGGACACCCTGGACTTCAGCGTGCTCACGGGGGTGCGCTCGCAGAACGAGGTGTTTCCCCTGGCGCGCGCTGGCGAGGCCTTCGAGCGAATGATGGGCAACCACGCCCGTTTCCGGGTGGTGCTCAAGATGCGATGAGCCCTACACGCAGGTGCGCCGGCTGCAGTTCGGCTCGGGGGCGGTGGCGATGCGGTATGTGCCCGGAAGGTAGCCCTCAGGCTGGTGCCCCTGGCCTGCTCGGATGCCGGGAACGCTTCGACGGCTTCCCGTCAAGCCTTGAGTAAAGGGCCCGGGAAATGTCCCACGGAATGAGGGTCATGCGTCTCGCTTCGGGGAGCGAGCCTCCCCCGTCGCCCGTACCGGGCGAGACTGGCGATGGGGCGGGTATCGACCCAGGGGTGAGGTCCGTCCGTGAGCAAGCCGGAGAGCGAGGTCGAGCAGACCGAGGGCTACTACCGTCGCTACGGCGAGGCCGTGCATCGGCGTTGTCTGCGGCTGCTCGGCGACGAGGCGCTGGCCTGGGATTCGACGCAGGAGGTGTTCCTGCGCGTCCACGCGAATCTGAAGCCGCTTCGCGCCGCGGGCTCACCGCTGTCATGGCTGCTCACCGTGACGGACCGACAGTGCTTCTCGGTGCTGCGCCGTCGGCGCACCGAGGCCACCTTCGCGCTGACGCGACTGGCGCCGCCTCCGGAGGCCAGCGCTTCCCCAGAGGCCGCGCTGGAGCGGTTGCTGGTGGAGGCGGACCTGGTGAGGCGCGTCCTCGCTCATTGCCCGGAGGACGTCCAGCGCGTCGTGGCCCACCGCTTCATCGATGAGCTGGAGCAGGAGCAGATCGCCACGCTGCTCGACGTCTCCCGCAAGACGGTGCAGCGCAAGTTGCAGACCTTCTTCGACACCGCGCGGCGGCTCCTGGACGTCGCCCCCCGTCCCGCGCCGCGAAAGGGAACGGCCTCCGCATGAGCCCCTCCTCCATTCCTCGCTTCCCGGGCGTGCCGGACCTTCTGTTGGAGCGCTACCTGTGCGACGACCTCTCCGCGGAAGAAGCCGAGCGCGTAGAGGAGGCGGTCCGTGTTTCGCCCGCGCTGGCGGCGTACCTCCGCGAGCGACGCGCCGAGAAGGCCGCATTCACCCTGGTGCGTCCCTTCGGTCCGCTGCGGGCGCGGCTGGAGACTCCCCCTCCGAGCCGCTGGCGCGGGCTCTGGCGTTGGAGCCAGCCCGTGCTGCTGTTGGGCGTGGTGCTCGCGGTGGTGCTGCCACGGTTCATCACGTTCGAGACGGTGGAGACGGTGCGTGTGCGCGGTGGCCTCACCGCGCGGGTGCTCGTCAAGCGAGGCGAGGTCGTCTTCGAGCAGGGACCTGGCGTGGTGCTGCGCTCCGGCGACCGCGTCCGTGTGGAGGTGGAGGACGCGAAGGGCGGCGTGCTCTACGTACTGGCGCTGAGTGAGCGCGGCCGCGTCACGCCACTCCAGGGTTTTCCCTCCACGGGCGGGGCGCTGACCCTGGGGCCGGGGCGGTGGGTGTTGCCCGGGAGTCTGGAGCTGGACGATGCGCCCGAGCAGGAGGCGCTGGTGATGGTGCTCGCGGACGACGCCGGCGAGGCACCTTCGCCCGAGGCCATCCAACGCTGGCTGGAGCAGGCGGCGCGGGAGGGGGACTTCCCACCGACACTCACGCCGCTGCCCGGCACCCGCCATGCCTTGCGTGCGCTGCCCAAGGAGCTGCCGTGAGCGCTCGAGACGCGCGCGTGCTCGGCGCGCTGCTCGTCCTGCTCTCCGTCTCGGTCGCGAGCGCGGAGAGCCGTTTCTCCATCAGCGTGGGACACAACCTGGGCCTGGACTCGGATGAGCCCCTGCGCTGGGCCCAGCAGGATGCCGAGCGCATGGACGCGGTCTTCGGCCAGCTTGGCGGCGTGCCCGAGGACCGCCGCCTGCTCCTGCGCGGCGAGTCGGTTTCGAATCTCCGGCTGGGCCTGGCGCGGATGCGAGGCCGCATCGAGGAGGCCCGGCGCGCCGGAGAGCGCACGTTGCTGTTCTTCTTCTTCTCGGGGCACGGAGACGAGGCCTCGCTGCGCGTGGGGGGCGAGGCACTCCCGCTGGCGGAGCTGCGGCGGCTGCTGGCCGAAGTCCCGGCCACCGTCACCGTCGCCATGCTGGATGCCTGTCACAGCGGCGCGCTCGTGCGTGGCCGGTCCAAGGGGTTCAAGTCCGCGCCCGCCTTCGATGTCTCGTTCCTCCGGCAGGTGGGGCCAGAGGGCCGCGTGTTCATCGCCTCCGCGGGGGCGCACGAGGTGGCGCAGGAGTCGGACAGCCTCCGGAGCTCGTTCTTCACGCACCACCTGATTTCGGGCCTGCGGGGCGCGGCGGATGTGGACGGTGATGGCCGCGTCTCGCTCACGGAGGCGTATGCCCACGTCTATCACCGCACGCTCGCGGGCTCGCATGCCTCCACGGCGGCGGTGCAGCACCCGGAGCTGTCCAGTCAGCTCGCGGGAGAAGGGGACCTGTTCCTCACCACGCTTTCGCGGTCCCATGCGCGGCTCGAGCTCCCCGCCGCGGTGGGAGACAGCGTGGTGCTCGTGGACGAGCGCACGCTACAGGTGATGGCGGAGGTGGCGCCTCGGGCCGAGGACCCGGTGAGCGTCGCGCTCCCCTCGGGACGCTACCGCGTGCAGGTGCGGCGCGGCTCCCAGGTTCTCTATGGCAAGGTGTACCTGCCCTGGGGCGAGACGCAGCGCTTGAAGCCCGAGTCGCTGGAGGTGCGCACGTTGGCCCTGCACCAGCAGAAGGGCGCGCTCCTGGAGGCCAGCACCTGGCGCCTTCAAGCAGCGCTGGGAGCGGGGCGCTCCTCGACACAACTGGGGGGCTGGGGACCGCAAGTGGGCGTGCTGCTCGTGCGCGAGGGCACCGGAGGATTGGGGGTGTCCTTCCTCGGGGGCCTCACGTTGGGCGCCACCCGGGGCGCCACGCCCGCGCAGAAGCTTTCGCAAGTGGAGCTGGGGCTGTGGAGTGGCCTGGGCCTGGCAGGCTCGGTGGGGCGCGTCTGGATGGGCGCCCACGCGGGCGTTGGCGTGTTGGGGCTGGCCCAGCGCGCGACGAGCCCGGATGCGGAGCGGCGCCGCGAGCTGGGTTTGCCCGCGTCGCGGACACGCACGGGCGCCGGAGCCGCCCTCCTCGCCACGCTCTCCGCCGAGGTGCCGGTGAGCGCGAGCACGGGCCTCTTCGCCCGGCTGGGCGGCCATGTCGCGTTGATGCGCGAGGACGAAAAGCTCAGGACGCAATTCGCACCACAGTTGATGTTGGGTTGCACCTGGGGACTGTGACGTCTGAAGGCGTGTCCCACGGCGCGCGGGTCGCGCGTCTCCTTGCTCGCATCGACCAAGCGGCCCGCGCGCTTCCGAAGCGAGGCGTGCGTGTCTCCCGGCTGATGCCTGTCACGTGACATGGGATTGCTCCCGTGGACCGAGAGGAGAGCCGACATGACGACGATGGGACGTGGTTTCTGGAAGTGGGGACTGCTGACGTTGGCGCTGGCGGGGTGTGGCGGGGTCCTGGGGGATGAAGCCGAGGACGAGCCCATGCTCACGCTCGAGGGCACGCTCCAACATACCGCTTCATTCGAGCAGGGCAATGCCGACCGGCTGCGAGCCGCGCTCCTCTGGACCACCTGGCCCAAGGTCGTCGTGGACTGCCTCCTCGCGGGAACGTCCCCGGGAGGCCTCGCCAATTGCCAGCGGCTGAGTCCCAAGTCGTCGTTCCACCACCCTGGCGTGGAGGTCCAGGTGAATGGCCGCTTCCCCAACACCTTCAGCATGCCCCTCCGTCGCCTGCCGGAGCCTGGGGCCCTGATGGGGGAGGAGGGCTCCTGGCTGGGTGTCGCCCAGGTGCTGGCCTACGTGGATGGCAACGGCAACAAGAAGTTCGACCGGGTCTCGAACGAGGACATTTCCAGCACGGACATCGTCGTCGGGTTTCAGGAGGGCTACGCCGAAGACGCGACGGAGAACTCCAGCATCATGTATCGCGAGGGCGCGCTCCACCCGATCTTCAACAAGATGTTCCCGAACTGCCCGGAGATTCCCCAGGGGTACTCCGTGCTGACGGTGCGCTACACGGAGACCTCCGAGGAGTGCTTCCTGACGACGCGCAAGGTGGACCTGAACATCATCCTGGAGTCGCGCGGCTTCCTCCAGGAACTCGCTTGTTCGCAGCCCAACTTCCCGGCGCTCATGGACACGGTGCGCGCCTCGACCCAGGGCCCGCCTCCGCCGGGGAGCACCCAGCGCTGCGGCACGTATGTGTATTCCGTGTCGCGCCTCGAGCAGGTGCTGTATGTGAATCCGCATCCGGAGCGCTTCTGCTCCACCGCGAACACGGTGGCGTATACGTTGCGTGACTACTGGGACGGCACCTGGGATGACCGGGGCGCGCCGCCCTCCTGGTGGCCCTGCCCGGTGACCGCCCCCTGATGTA
The DNA here is from genome assembly GCF_000280925.3 of Myxococcus hansupus. Taxonomy (NCBI): domain Bacteria; kingdom Pseudomonadati; phylum Myxococcota; class Myxococcia; order Myxococcales; family Myxococcaceae; genus Pseudomyxococcus; species Pseudomyxococcus hansupus. Next base: position 6,474,439 of record NZ_CP012109.1, on the reverse strand, counting down.
ATGGCCGCGAGAAGGGCAGACAGAGCCGCCCGGTCACGAAACCCGGGCGGCTCCCCGCGCTCAATTCGTTCGCATCAGAAAGAAGTAGTCGAAGCGCTTCCAACCCATATCCATTCGAAAAGGAGTCCGGCCGTCGAAGAAGAAGGCCCTGCCCTGGAAGTTGATGACATTGAAGGCATGCCCTTCTCCCTCGGTGCCCTTGAACCTCCCGACCACGATTCCGCGACTGCCCCTGCCCCAGCTCTCCAACTGCTGCTGGATGGCCTTTCTCCCCGCGATGCTTTCGAAGGCGCTGCCAAACTCCGCCTCGAGGACCGTGAGCGACCCCGACTTGGACCAGCCCGCGATGGTTGGGTTTCCCGCGACGGTGTGGTCGACCGCGGCCGCCGTTTGCCTGCAGTTCGACGGGCAGTTCAACGGGTTGACCTTGTCGGCGCCCTTGATGCGCATGTACTGGTTGAAATCCGCGACGATGTCGGCCTTGGGCGGCCCGACGATGGAGGTCGGCTGCGGGGCGACGATCATCCCGACGATGCCGGTGAGGGAGCCCACCGCGTAGTAGTAGCTGTCGCCGCCGGAGGTGATGTTCCAGGACTTGCGCATCTGCTGCGTGCAGCCCGGGCACCAGAAGATGATGGAATCGCCGAACCCCTGCCAGAAGCTCGACCAGCGGTCGTAGTTCGCGTTCTCCATGGCGGAGACCTGCACGGCGCCCTCCGTCGAGTTGCTGAGCTGGTCCGCCACCTGCGCGACCGTGAACCCGCGCGCCGCGAGCGAGTCGAAGTCGAACGAGGAGCCCATCCAGATGCCCGTGACGAGCTGGGTGGACACCTTCAGGAATCCCCCGGCCTGCGTCTGGGGGCCCGTGGGCGCCTGGGTGAAGGACGCGACGGAGGAGACGGCGCGGATGGACGCCGCGGGGGTCGCGGAGCCGCCGGAGGCGCCCGTGTTCGGGAAGTACAGGCTCGGGTCGTTGATGGCGCTGGGGCCGCCCCCGCCGCCGGGCTGGCCGGGGAAGCCGCCCCCGGGTCCCTGGCATTCGCCGCCGAGGCACCCCGAGTCCAGGCCTGAGGGATCCGACCTGTTCACCGGGTCGTTCATCGCGAACCCGTAGGGGTTCGTGGTGGCCGCGGTGCGCGGGATGACGAGCGGGTCGCGGCTGAGGAACCGGCCGATGGCGGGGTCATAGAGGCGCGCGCCCAGGTGGACCAGGCCCAGCCCCTCCAGCGACTCGCCGCTGTTCCATTGGTCGCTGGAGTAGTTCCTCGTTCCTGGATACCCCTGGGAGCCGCTGGACTTCGCCTCACCGAAGGGCGCGTACTCCACGTCCTGGAGGAACCTCCCCTTGGCGTCCACGGTGTAGCGCGCGCCGCGGAGCTCCCCGAAGGGGAAGACCCAATCTTCCTTCGGTCCGCGGCGGGTGGCGATGACGCCACCGGGCCCGGGGATGTGGCGCGTGAGGACTTGGGTGGGCGTGCCGTTGACGGCCTGCTCCTTGAGCTCCAGCAGGTCGCCGAACCCCCAGGTGCGCCGGGCGTCCTTGTCGGGCGTGCGCAGGTCCAGCTCCCGCAGCACGTTCAGGGCTCCGTAGCGGAAGTGGGCCGACACGTTCGTGTCGGTGACGGTGCGCACGTTGCCCGAAGGGAAATAGTCGAGCCGCCGTATCCCCGTGCGCGTGGGCTGGCGGTGGATGTTGCCAAGGCTGTCATGGGTGACGTTGCACGCGGTGCCGCCCAGGCCCCCGTTGCCATAGCCGACGCGGCAGAGCCGGTCCCGGTCCCCGGTGGCGTAGCTCATCGCGGCGTCAGCGGTGCCCAGCGCGTCGGTCTGCGTGAGCAGGTTGCCCAGGGCGTCGTAGGTGTAGCTCCAGTCCGTCAGGGGCGTGGTGTTCGGCAGCCGCGCCTTGGAGGTCGCGAGCCGGCCCAGCGCGTCGTAGGTGAGCGTCGTCCTCACTTCGTTCGGGGTGCCGTTGATGACCTCCGTGCGTCCCTGCTCCCGGCCTGTCAGGTCGCGCTGGGTGATGTGGTGCGCGCGGGAGCCGAGGCTGGTGGCGACCGTCGTGCCGCGCGACAGCCGGCGGCCCTTGTTGGCGTAGTCGCCCACGAACTCCGCCACGCCCCCGTGGATGGCCCCGAGGACCTGGCCGAAGGCATTGATGGACGTGGCGAGGTAGAGCTCCTTGCTGTTCTTGGCGTCCTCGTATTTGACGTACGTGAGGCGCTGGGCCGTGTCGTAGGCGTACCAGACCTTCTCCTCGGCGTAGTCGGTGTCCGGCAGGTAGCGCGTGAGCGTGTCCAATGCGCCGTCGGCGCGCAGGGTGGTCCGCTCCACGTAGGGCGTGCCCGCTGCGTCCGTGTAGACATACGCGTTCGGACGGCCGAGGGCGTCGTAGCTGTAGAAGACCTGGCCCAGCGAGGACTGCGTGCGCGCCAGCCGGCCCAACACGTTCGTCGGGGTGACGAGCGGCGTGGGACTGGTGCCGACGTCGTGGAAGTAGTCGTAGACGGTGTCCGGCACCGCCACCCCCAGGATGCGGTCCTCGGTGTGGGTGACCCGGCCCAGCGCGTCGTACCGCGTCACCCGGCTGCGCGGGCCCGAGGGAGACACCACGGACTCGGTCCAGGCGACCTCCGTCAGCTCACCCCAGGTGCTGTAGTTCAACGTCCTGACGGAGGTGTCGGGCTCCTGCCACGTGAGCTGCTGGCCGAAGGAGTCGTAGGTCCACGACCACGTCACCGGCCCGGTGAGGTTCACCGGGTCCTGGAAGCGGGTCATGCCCGTCATGTGCCCCAGCTTGTCGAAGGTGAAGGTGGCGTGCTCCAGCGGGGTGCCGGACTGAGTCGTGGTGCGCGACAGCAGGCGACCCGCGCCCGTCATGGTGGCGGTGCGCACCACGTTCAGATGGGGGGACGTGGTGGAGTAGGAGTCCGCGTCGCGGAAGCTCACCTGCTCCTGGTGGTTCGCGAAGGTGCGCGAGTAGCAGTGGGGGAGGCGCTCGGTGGCGGCGTCCGGGACGGTGGTGTAGGCCTGGGGGCCGTTGCCCCGGATGGAGCACGACGGGGTGCCGTCCTGGTTGAAGAAGTAGCTGGTGCCGTAGGCGGTGCTCGCGTTCTGGGAGGCGGGGTAGGGGTCCGCCTCGAACACCACGCGCCCCAGGCCATCGTAGGTCCGCGCGCCGGAAATCATCACCTCGGTGCCGTAGTCGCTGCCCAGCGGGGATTCGGTGCGGCGCGGACGCGCCAGCTCATCCAGGAACGTGGTCTGCACGCTGCCGGCGACTTCGACCTCCAGGCCCGGTTTGACGGGGTCGCTCAGGTGCTTCTCCACCACGCGGCGGCCCAGCGGGTCCTCGCCGGTGAAGCCCAGGTAGGCCCGGGTGGACAGCACGCCTTGCGGCTCGCCCGGAATCGTCATCAGGTCGCGCACCGGGCGCCCGTAGCCGTCCACCTCGACGTCGTGGCGCGTCTGGTTGGGGTCCGTCACGGCCATCGTCTCGGAGGTGAGCGGATCGCGCTCATAGGTGGTGGAGAGCGTCGGCAGGCCGGGGGATTCCACGCGCAGCTCCGTCAGCCCCATGCCGAAGTCGTCATAGAAGAGCTTCACGGTGCGCGCGGCGCCGTCCTGGCGCACGCGGTGGACGGAGGCGAGGTTTCCGGCGGAGTCGTAGCCGGCGGTGAACTCGAGCACCGTCCCGAGGACCGTGCCCGAGGCGTCACGCCGATCCCTGCGGTGCGTGGTGGCGCGGCCCACGGAGACGCTGCCCGCCGCCAGCCCGTCATACGTCCAGGACTCCGAGGCATAGGTCACGAAGGGCGCCTTGTCGCACGTCCAGACGCGCCGGCTCATGGGTGCCAGCAGCACCCGGGCGACCATGCCCGTGCCCGTGGGAGTGGCGTACAGCGTCTCTTCACAGAGGTCGTCGTCCGCGCGGTGGATGTCATTGGCGTGCTTGACGTTGAGGACCCGGCCCAGGTCGTCCACGGACGTCACCTCCGAGCGCGTGGCCACGTGGGCGGTGGACGGCGGCGGGGTGCCGCGCCAGGCGTCGATGCGGCGCGTGTACTGGAAGCCCCGCGCGCGGCAGGTGTCATAGGCGGAATTGGACCCGGCGGACTGGAGGAACGAGGCCGCGAAGTCGTGCGGGAAGGCCATCTCCACGCAGTCCAGGGTCGTGTTGGTGGTGCCGGTGGGCGCGAGCTCCTCGAAGAGCTTGGTCCCCCACTCCGTGCGCGTCGCCTTCAGGCGGCGGGCATAAGTGGTGAGGTCGGTGGCCAGGAGCGCCCAGGGGTCCACGCCCGGGCTGGTGACGGTGGTGACGTCGCGCACCCGGCCCGACTGGAGGTATCGCGCGAAGCGCACGGGCTTGGACGTGTTGTCGAAGGCGGGCAGCGGGTACGTGTCGGTGATGGTGGCGTGGCCCTCGCTCTTGCCGTGGACGGTGACGGTGCTCATGGCCACCGAGCGCTGGTAGCCGGGCAGGGTGAAGGCGTGGAGCGAGGAGTCGTAGACGAGCTCGGCGCCGCCGTAGGCGTAGCGCGTCTCCGCCAGCGTGCCGCCCAGTCCCTGGCTGCCCACCGTCATCACGGAGGCGACGACAATCTCCGGGAAGGGCACCTGGTGCTTCGTGGTGCCGTCCTCCTTGGCGGAGCGGTAGCCCACGGTGGTGAGCGCGCCGTAGCCGTTGTCCACCTGGATGATGCGCCCGGCCTCGGGCTTTCCGGGGCGCGTCCCGCCGGAGAGCTCGTAGACGTCCAACTGCGCGCCGTTGAGTCGCACCACCTCCGGTTTGCCGTCGCCGTTGAGGTCGTACAGCCCTCCCACGGTGAGGGACGTCAACCCGTCGCAGCGCTCCGTCTGGCTGGAGAGCGTGAAGCTGGAGCCCGCCACCTCGATGGAGACAGGGGGGGCGAAGCCCACGCCGGTGCCCACCGCCACGGTCCAGGGCGCGGTGGCATTCGAGACGTAGTCCGGGATGCCGTCGCCAGTCAGGTCGCGGAGCCCGGTGCTCATCCGAGACGCGTAGGGGGTGGTGGACGGAGGCGCCGGGTTCGGCTCGCGACAGGTTCGCGCCTGGGCATTCTCCTGGACGGAGAGGTAGCCCGGAGCGGGCAGGGTCAGCGTGGCACTGGAGAAACCGCTGCCGGTGCCCAGCGTCACCGTGGCGCCCTCCACCCTGTCGAGCAGGCCATCGCCGTTGACGTCCTTCAGGTCGCAGAGCACCCGCTGCGAGTCGTTGTTCGTGGCCCACAGTGCGACGCCGCAGGCGCTCTTCTTGAGGGTGACGGGGGAGGAGAAGGGGTCGGTCCCTTCGTCGATGAACAGGCCCCGGAGGTTGTAGACGGCCAGCACCTCGTTTCCGCTGTCGTCACGAGGGCGCACCCTGAAGGCGACGTCGCCGTAGACGACCTGGCCGCCGAAGCTGCCCGCGTATTCCGGCACGGGCACCACGGTCTCCACGGGCGAGGAGTTGAGGACGAGGTCCGGGAAGCCGTCCCCGTTGATGTCCGTCACCTCCCACTCGGTGAACGTCTTCTCGGGGTCCGCGGACATCACCGTGCCCAGAGGGACCGGACCGCAGGAGGAGCCCGTGTGGGGGGACCACTGGAGCGTCTGGTCATTCCACCTCCAGCACTGGCGCACCGTGCGGTCGCGGCCACTGAAGCGGCTGGACAGGGGCAGCCGGCCGCCGGGCAGGGTGTGTCCCAGGTGGGTGAGCAGGGTGCTCACCGCCGCGGTGGAGTATGAGCGGCGCACCCACTTCACGCCCGAGGGGCCCGTGCCCGGCGTGTTGAGGTAGATGACCCACCGGCCCGGGGTCTCCGCGGCGTCGACCAGGTCGATGCGGCCGTCGCCGTTGACGTCCATGGCCTGGCGCCACACGCGGTCCTTGCTGGTGGTGCCGATGTCGTTGGGGAACCGCACCGCGGTGGCGGCGCGGCTTTCGAAGGGGCCGGAGGTGAAGGTGCTGTCCTGGAGTTGGGCGTTGAGGGTGCCCAGGGTGGTGGCGCCCGTGGCGTTGGGTCGGTTGAGGGAGACCCAGAGCTTGCCGCCCTGGGTGTTGACGAGGTCGGGCAGGCCATCTCCCGTGACGTCGGTGAGGCTCTGCCGGGTGGTGGCTCCGATTTCCGAGCCAGGCGGGCTGAAGGTGTCATCGCGCCCCGTGCTGGAGAGCCGGGTGGCATCCGCGCTGGTGGGCATGGGGATGGAGGCCGTCTTCGCGTAGGTGAGCCGGCCGCCCGTGGTGGCGCTGCCATAGGTGTACGACGCGATGGGCAGCGGGATGGCCTGCTCCGGCGTGCCCTGGCGTCCCCGCATCGTCACGGAGCTCAGGCGGGGCTGCTGTGTGTCCGCGTCAATCCCATACGTGAAGGCATAGGTGCGCAGCGTCTCGGTGGCGCTGGCGCAGGTGGCGCGGCTGGAGACGTCCAGGGTGTTCAGGGTCCTCGCGCGCGTCAGCACGTGGTCGCCCAAGAGGGACAGCGACAAGGGGGGCCCCAGGGGGCCGTAGTGGAGGGTGACCTCGTTCTTGAAGCAGGGGGCGGACGGGTGCTTGTTGTAGAGGAGCTGCCGCAGGTCGATGGTCAACCCCAGGCTCCCACCAGGAACGGGCGTGTGGGAGATGTCGTAGGTGAGGTTGACGGCGGTGTTGTCCGGGCCGGTGATGGACGTCAGCAGCCAGAGGTTCGTCCCCTCGAGCCCGCTCATCGCGGTGAAGGTCCAGGTCCGCCCGTCGCCGTCGTGCATCACCCAGGTGCCGCCCTGTTCCTGGAGGAGGAGGTCGGGTGCGTTGTAGCGCGGCACCCAGTGCACGGCTTGCGGCGACCCCGCGGACACCTGCCGGGGCACCAGGTCCATCACCTGGCCCTGGAGGAAGAGGGTGACCTGCTCACGCCCGGCGGGGGCGATGTTGGTGCTGCTGCCCACCTGTGGCTTGCGGTGGGCGAACGTCATGTCCCGGCGGATGTAGGAGAGCGGGATGTCCCAGCCCAGGCCCACCGCGCCCACGCCCCGCGTGCCGGAGTTGATGGAGATGGGCACGGGCAGTCCGCCTCGTGAGGTTGGCAACTCCAGCGGAATGGAGGCGGAGTAGCCGCCGGAGGCGTTGACCGCACCGGGCGAGGTGCCCGTGTCGGAGGCGCGACCTCCATAGTGGCCACCGGTGGGCGCCAACTGCGCCACGCCCGGACTCGACCACAGTCCCAGGACCAGCCCCATGGCCAATCCCAGCCAAGGGCTCGAGGACATCGGCTTCATGTGTGTACCCCCTCAGGTACCGTACTGCTTGTTCGCCGTGGACCGGCGACCCCAAGAGGGCTGAATACAGTAAAATCTGATTAAATTGAAGTCCCCGTGGGCGCTGCCCTCACACCGTTGGCACTGTGCCGCCATCGATGACGTACTCCGTGCCAGTGATGGAGCCCGCCCTCGGAGACACGACGAACGCGATGAGGTCGGCGACTTCGCGAGGCTTGGCGGGGCGGCCGAGCGGGATGCCGCCCAGCGAATTCATGATGAGCTGTTTGCCACCTTCGTAGTCGGTGCCAGCCTGCTTGGCGATGCGCTCGGCCAGGTGCACCGAGGCTTCTGTTTCCACCCAGCCGGGCGAGACGCGGACGACTCGCACGCCCTTGGGCGCAACCTCTTTTGACAAAGCCTTGCTGTAGGTCGACAGCGCCGCCTTGGCCGCGGCATACGCCGTCGTTGATTCTGGCAGGGGCAACTCGCGCTGGATGGACGTGACGTGCACGATGACGCCCGTGCGTTGCGCCAGCATCGACGGCACGAGCGCTCGGTCGAGCCGAACCGCGGGCATCAGGTTCAGGTTGAGTTCCTTTTGCCACGCGTCTTCGTCGAGTGCGGCGAAGCCACCTCCGGGGGCCGTCGAGCCGCCGAGCACATGCACGAGAATGTCGATGCCGCCGAGATGCGCGAGCGCGTCGCGCGCCACCTGCGCGCAGCCTTCAACGGTCGTGACGTCGGCTGCGACGTAGTGCACGCCAGGCGTGTCGCTGGGGACGGTGCGTGCAGTTGTGACAACCTTGACGCCGGCCTCGACGAGGGCCGTGACGACCGCGGCGCCGACCCCCTTCGTGCCTCCTGTGACGAGCGCGCGGCGGTGATTCAGGTCGAGATCGAAACTCATGGTGCAATCTCCAGCCGGGTGATGAGTCCCTCCGTGAGGGTGAAGCGGAAGCGGAGTTCAATGGGGCTGCCTGGGAAGCTGCCCGTCACCTTCGCTCGCACCGTGGTGCGAGGTCCGTCGACCTCCGCCGCGAGCAGCTCCGTCGAGAGCTTGTACGTGCTGCTCGTGGCTGCGTTCCACACTTCGATGGCGGCGCGTCCGCGATGCGCCTGGCGCTCATCCACGACGAGGGCGTCGTCTGTGAAACACCGCGCCACGGCAGCGGGGCTGGTTGTCTGGTGTTCGAAGTAGCCCGCGATGGGCGCGGGCAGTCCGGGGAGCGGGGTGGGCGTTGTTTGCATGCCCACCATGTAGTGAGTACGGTTTTGCCCCGCAAGAACACACAGAAAAGTGGGGTACATACTTTTGGGTAAGCATGACCACCATACGCCAGCGACGGCGGCCAGCGGCATCGAGGAGGCCATCCAGATGCTGGAGGGCCGCTGGAAGCTGGTCATCCTCTTCCACCTGTTCGGTGGGAAGCTGCTCCGATTCTCCGAGCTGGAGCGTCTGATTCCATCCGTCTCGCAGAAGATGCTCATCCAGCAGCTTCGGCAGCTCGAGCAAGACGGCATCGTCGCGCGCATCGTTCACGCGCAGGTACCGCCCAAGGTCGAGTACCACCTGACCGAGTGGGGGCAGTCGCTTTGCCCGGCGCTCGATGAACTCCTGACGTGGGCGGAGAAGCGGCCAACGCCGAAGCGCCAGCGACGGCCGACAGGCGCGTGACGTCGAGCTTGGTTGCCATCGTCCTGAATCAGTCTGGCGGAGACGTGTCCAGCGAGCCCGGGGGGACGCTGACTGTGCGAAGCGGCTGGAGGCGGAGCGGAAGGCGCCGTCGGGCCATGCGGAATGGGCCGTGCGCCTCGTGGCCCTCCGGAACACCGAGTCCCCGTTCCTGTGAGCATGCCGCGCAGTGCGGCAGCGTCGTCTCGCCCCGCTCGTCGCATCGGTATAGGGTGCCGAGCTTCCAGGGCCGGTTCGATGGCGGTTCAGTATGTTTTATCGAGTGGTGTTGTTGTGGCTGTGTCTGGCGGGGTGTGGAGGGAATCGGTTGCCCACGGGCCCGGGCTCACCTCCGGATTTGCTCGACGATGGCTGGGCCGTGGCCTCCTTCGAGGACGCGGGTGTCCAGCGCCCCTGGTTCGACGCGCTTGAGCGCGACGTGGAGCAGGGCACCATGGCGTTGCCAGACGCCGTGCTCGTCGCACGGGACGGAAGGCTTCTCTACGAGCGGTACTGGAATGGCTTCAAGCGAGGGGACGCGCACGACCTGCGGTCCGCCACCAAGAGCGTCACGTCACTGCTGGTGGGCATGGCGCATGAGCGAGGATTGCTGCCGGACCTGGATGCGCCCGTGCTGTCGCTCCTGCCGCACCTGGCTCCGGTCCGGAACGCGGAGCCGCGCAAGGAGCGCATCACCCTGCGGCACCTGCTCCAGATGCGCTCCGGGCTTTCGTGTGACGACTGGGACGGGGGTTCTCCCGGGAACGAAGAGCGGATGTATGACACCCGCGACTGGGCCCGCTTCATCGTGGATGTTCCCATGCGCGATGAGCCGGGCATGGTGACGCGCTACTGCACGGGCGGCGTGGTGCTGCTGGGTGCGGTCTTGGAGCACGTCAGCGGCCAATCCATCACGGACCTCTCCCGCGAGTGGTTGTTCGCGCCGATGAAGGTCCAGGACTTCACCTGGAAGCCCGCGGGCCGGAAGGGCACGGACACAGGCGGGCACCTGCACCTGCGTCCGCGCGACTTCCTCAAGCTGGGGCAAGTCATCCTCGACGGTGGGGCCTGGCAAGGCGAACGCCTCGTTTCCGAGGCGTGGGTGTCCGAGTCCGTCGAGCCGCTGGGGCCGCTCGGTGACGCGGGCTACGGCCTGCTCTGGTGGAGCACCCGCTTCGTCATCCAGGGCACGCCGGTGGAGGTGACCTTCGCGCGGGGGAACGGGGGCCAGTACGTCTTCGTCGCGCCCTCGCTGGGCCTCACCGCGGCCTTCACGGCCAGCCACTACAACGGCGCGGGTTCGGCGCTGCCGCTGGAGATGTTCGGGCGGTATGTGCTGCCTGCGGTGCTCGGGTTCGAGCGGCCCGCGACAGGCGAATGACGATGCGGCGGCCCGCGGCGCGGGGAACATCCCCGCGTCCTCGGTCGAGCGCCTACCTTGCGCGCGCGATGAGCAGCTTCACCGTGTACTGGCCCGCGGCGCCCGGCTGCGGGTGAATCGTCAGCACGCCGGTCCAGGGCTCGCCCTTGCGCCCGTTGAAGCGCCAATCGCTGCGCAGCGGCGAGGCCGCGCTCGCGGGGGCAGGCGCGAGGCGCATCCACTTTCCTGCCACGAGCCCCTGGTCCAGTTGCGCCATCAACCTCGCTGCGTCGAGGGTGGAGCGTCCCGTGATGACCTGCTCCCAGCGGTCAGTGCTCCCCTCGGTGTTCGCCATGTCCCAGTCGCCGAGCGCGCTCAGGTCGATCTTGGGGATGAGCCGGTCGGCGAGCGCTGCGCGCACGAAGCTCGCTCGGGGACGCCAGTCATACTCGCCCGCGAGCGCCACCTGCTGCGCGAGCCCCTGGCCATCCAGCTTGGCAATCACATGCAACGCTCCGTCGATGCCCGCGGCGAGCCCCGCGGTGGTGATGATGCGCCCGTTGTCCACGACGCGCTGGTCGTCCACGACCTTGACCTTCGGGAAGGCGGCCTGGAGCTTCTCGAGGTTGATGTAGGTGGTCGTCGCGTTCAGCCCGTCGAGCAGGCCCGCATTCGCCAGGATGAAGGCGCCGTTGCAGACGGACATCAGTTGCTGCACGCGGGTGCTCTGCTGCTTCACCCACGTGAGCGTCGGCTTGCTGTGCTGCGCCTCGGTCACCCCGCCTCCGGGCACCACGACGATGTCGGCCTGGGGGGCATCGGCGAACGCATGCTTGGGGACGACGGTCATCCCCATCGCGGTGGTCACCGGCGCGAGCGTCTCTGCGACGGTGAACACGTCGTAGCTCGCACCGCCGAACATCTCGTAGGGGCCTGTGTAGTCGATGATCTCCACGCCGTTGTAGATGAGGATGGCGACCTTCCTGCGCGGCAGGGCGGGCGCCGTCGCCTTCTGCTGCTCGACCAGCTTCATTCCGCAGTGCGGGCACGTGCCCGGCTTGTCGTGCACCTGCGCGTCACAGGGCTGCGCACAGGGCGGGCAGACGTAGTGCTTCGCGGGCTCCACGGCGGAGGCCGCGCCTGCGTTCAGGAGAAGGGCGAGCAGGAGGAGGGCAGCGCGGTGGAAGCGACGGTTCGGTTTCATTCGAGGCTCCATTTCAGGAGGTTGCGGCAATGGCGTGACGGGTGAAGCGCTCGCGGTACTGGCCGGGTGGGATGCCCACCTTGTGAAGGAAGGCGCGGCGCATGGCCTCCGGAGTGCCGAGCCCGCTCATCGCGCACACGGTCTCAAGGTCCTCCGAGGACTCCTCGAGCAGACGGCGCGCGGTCTCCACGCGGGTGGAGGTCACGAAGCGCGCCGGGGTCATCCCCACCTCGCGCGTGAAGACCCGGGCGAAGTTGCGCGGGCTCATCGCCACGCGCCGGGCGAGGGTGGGCACCGAGAGGTCCGCACGCGGGTGGTCCTGGATGTACGCCTGTAGCTCACGCAGCGGCTCCTGCTTCGCGAGCTGCACGGAGAGCTGCGCGCTGAACTGGGCCTGGCCCCCGGGGCGGCGCAGGAACATCACCAGGGCCCGGGCCGTCTCCAGCGCCGCCTCGCGGCCGTGGTCCTCCTCCACGAGCGCGAGGGCCAGGTCCATGCCCGCGGTGACGCCCGCGGAGGTGTAGAGCCCTCCGTCCTGGACGAAGATGCGGTCGGCTTCCACCTGGATGCCGGGGTGCCTGCGGGCGAGCGCGTCGCACGAGGCCCAGTGGGTGGTGGCGCGGCGGCCCTCGAGCAGCCCCGCTTCGGCGAGGAAGAAGGTCCCGGTGCAGATGGAAGCGAGCCGTCGCACGAACCCCGCCTGCCGGCGGATCCACCGTAGGAGCGGTGGATGCGCGCAGTAGCGCTCCGCGCCCCGTCCTCCCGCGATGAGCAGGGTGTCGATGCCGCGGCGCACTTCGTCGAAGCGACGGTCCGCGTGCAGCCTCAGCCCCGAGGACGCGGGGAAAGCTCCGCGCTTCAGCCCGATGATCTCGACCTGGTAGGCATGGTCGTCGCGCAGGCCGCTGTCCTTGAGCCAGCGCGACGCGCGCGAGAAGACCTCCAGGGGCCCCATGACGTCCAGCATCTGGACGTCCGGGTAGGCCAGCATGGCCACCCGACGGGTCTTCGGTGGCAGCGCGGTGGTGCGCGCGGCCTTGGGCCGCAAGGGGCGCGTGGACATGGTGACACCATGCGACCTCGCGGCGTTGGAGACAATGACACCGGGCCCACGATTTCTGCCAACGTCGAGAGCCTGGGCAGGTGAGCCCCCATTCGCGCGTGACGGGTTGGTCGGAGAGGCGTCACCGCCTCGGCTCCGTGGCGCTCCGGACCGTGGAGTGCGTTGGCCCGTGAATCTGGCGCTCGCTGGGGCGGGCAATCCATGGCAGTCAATGACTGCGCGCAAACCAATCTCCCCGTGAGGAATGGTGCTACTCCACACGGAGCAGGTGGCGACGGGACGGCTGAGTCCTTCGGACGCGGCCTCTGTGTTCCTCGCGCTGTACTGGCTTCTGCGCCTCGTCAAGGCCGCCCGGCAGCGCGTCTCCACGGTGGACGTCAGCGTGGGCGGTCAGCGCATCCGCGCCGGGGAGGGCATCCGGATGAGAACCTGCTCGGCGTTCACGAACTGCTGCTCATGTGGTGACCTGCTTCCCTCGAAAGCCGGTCAGGTGACCACGGACGCGGCGGCGGCCTTCACTTTCGCGTCCTTCCTCGCGAGGAGGGCGGCGCTCGCGGGAACCATCACCAGGCTGCCCATCCAGCAGAAGAAGCCGAGGGTGGGGTAGGACAGCTCGAGTCGGCGGCTGCGGCTCCCGCCTTCGTTCACGGGGATGGGGTTCGTGTACCAGGAGAAGGTGGACAGCCCGACGATGACCGCCGCGATTCCCAACCAGAAGGCCCACCGGTAGCGGCCCTTCGCGAGCAGCGGCAGGCTCAACAGCAACAGGGGATTGGCGAACCATCCCCACAGATTCGCGACCGGGCCCATCCAGCCGTCGGTGAGCATGGACAGGCCCCACATCGACTCCAGCTCTCGGGTCCCGGTGTTGTACGCGACGACGGCGGGCAGCGCGCAGGAGACGGCGAAGAGGACCCCCGACGCGACCACGGCTTTGCCTCGCGTCCACGGAGGCGCAGCGGTGGGGGCAGGGGGCGTGCTGGAGGGAGTGGGCGTCATGTTCCCGTCGACACTACCTCGAAGTCCCAACGAACCGCCGGAGCCGTCCCGCGGGTCCGTCAGCGCCTTCGCTTCCGCGGGGGACGCATGAGGAAGGGGCCAGGGCTGTGCCTCATTGCAAGGCGTCGGCCAGATAGTCGACGAACACCCTGACCCGCGCGGGCAGGGACGCGCCACCGACAAAGACGGCGTGAACGTTCTCCACGTCGCCTGGATTGTATCGCTCCAGCAGAGGAACCAGCCGGCCCGAGCGCAGCTCTTCCTCGACGCTGAATGCGCCGACCCGCGTCACCCCCACGCCGGCCGCGGCCAACTGGCCCAGGGTCTCTCCGTTATTGGCTTCGATGCAGCCCTTCACCGACAAACTGTATTCGCGCCCGTCGCGCACGAAGGGCCACACCGGTGCGGCCCGGCGAAAATTGAAGTTCAAGCAGTTGTGGTGGTGCAGGTCCTCGGGAACCCTAGGTGTCCCTCGCCGGGCCAGATAGTCAGGCGAAGCCACAATCATTCGCGGCATCTCGCCAATCTTGCGCGCCGTCAAACCGCTGTCAGGCAGCGGGCCGAAGCGAATACCGACGTCCGCCTCACCCGCTGCGATGTCGACCACCCTGTCGGTCAGATTGATGTCGACCAGGATGTGAGGGTATCGCGCCGTGAAGTCGCCCAGCAGGGGGACCACGCAGAGGCGCCCATGCGAGAGGGCGGCGCTCACCCTCAGCCGTCCGCGCGGCGCGCCGCGATCGGCGATGGCCTGCTCCGCGTCGTCCAGCTCCGCCAGGATTCGCCGCGCCGCGCCCAGATAGGCTTGCCCCTCGGGCGTCAGGGTGAGGGCCCGGGTCGTGCGCAGCATCAGTCGTACCCCCAGGCGCGCCTCGATGCGGTCGATGGTCCGGCTGACGGCCGAGGGGGTCAGGTCCAGGTCACGACCGGCCGCGGAGAAGCTGCCGGTCGCCGCCACGGCCGAAAAGACGGCCATCTCCCTCGCCCGGTCCGCGCCGCCCGGCTGCACCTTTGCGTTCATCTCAAGAATCCTTGGCTTTGGAGGGCTCTAACGCCCACGCGACCGCCCAGCCATCTTTGCGCGCTCAGAACAACGCACCCCGTCGCGCACAGTCGCCGCGGGGGCCGAGAAAGGTTCCTGATGATGAAGCCCAACCCTCCTCTGCTCGCCCTGGCGGTCGGCGCCTTCGGCATCGGCGTCACGGAGTTTGCGCCCATGGGCTTGCTGCCTGTAATCGCCAGCGACCTCGGCGTCTCCATCCCGGCGGCGGGACTGCTGGTCAGCGCCTATGCCTTCGGGGTGTTGGTCGGTGCACCAGTGATGACCCTGGCGACTGGCCGTGTGCCGCGCCGGACCCTGCTGGTCGGCCTGATGGGTATTTTCACCTTGGGCAATCTGCTGTCGGCGCTCGCGCCGGAGTATTGGACCTTGATGGCGGCCCGGGTGGTGACGTCGTTCAACCACGGTGCCTTCTTCGGCGTGGGCGCCATCGTCGCGGCCAGCGTGGTCGCGCCGAACAGGCGGGCGGGCGCTGTCGCGGCCATGTTCATGGGGCTGACGGTCGCCAACATCACCGGCGTTCCCCTGGCCTCCTGGGCGGGCGAGCGTCTCGGCTGGCGCGCTTCCTTCTGGGGCATCGCGGGGCTGGGAGCCGTGGCGATGGTCGCGCTTCGCATGACCTTGCCACACGGCCGGGTCGCGCCCTCCGCGGACAGCGGCGCCATGAAGGCCGAGTTGGCGGTGCTGAGACGCGGCCCCGTCCTGGCCGCCCTGGCGCTGACCGTCATTGGCTCCAGCGCCATGTTCACCGTCTTCACCTACATCGCTCCGATTCTGAAGGAGCAGACCTTGGCCTCGACCGGCTTCGTCACCGCCATGCTGGTGACCTATGGATTGGGGCTGACCCTCGGCAACTGGCTGGGGGGGCGCTTCGCCGACAAGTCGGTGGACCGCACCTTGATTGTCACCCTGGCCGCTCTCGCCACACTGCTGGTCCTGTTCGCCGTGGTCATGCCGTGGCAGGCGCCCGTCGCCGTGGTGGTTTTCCTTTGGGGCGTGGCGAGCTTCGCCCTGGTGCCGCCGCTGCAGATGCGGGTGATGACCGCCGCCAGCGACGCGCCGAACCTGGCTTCGGCCATGAACATCGGGGCCTTCAATCTGGGCAACGCGGTTGGTGCGGCCCTCGGTGGGGCCGTCATCGGTCTCAACTTCAGCTATCCGGCCGTGGCTTTGTCCGGAGCGGCGATGGCTGGAGCGGGTCTCATCCTGGTCTTGTTGCTGGTGCGCCGCGAGGCCCGTGTGGTCTCGACACTCCCAGCGCGTTGTTGACGCTTCATCCCCGGCACCCTTCACGCGAGGGCCAACCGCACCGCGCGAACCCGCGTCGGTTTCCTGAGAGACAGGTGTCCCTCACTGCGCCGAAGCGGGCGGCGCAGGTGGCGCGACGTACATGGTGCGCACGTCGAACGTCGCCTGCTGCGGCGCTGTGGGCGCCACCGCCACCGTGAGCCACGAACCCGGCTGCACCCGTGACATCCATTCGAGCGGGATGCTCTGGGTGAGCGACGCCGAGTACGGCGCCCCCACGGCGGGATAGAGCTTGAGCGTCAACGTCAAGCAGCGCTCGGTCTTCGTACCGACGAGGCAGCGCCCCGGCTCCATCCGCTCCACCTGGGCTGTCGTCGGGGTGCCTTCTTCCGCGGCGCGTGCCACTTGATGATCGCGGTAGAGGGCGTAGCTCAGGAGCAAGCCGATGAGCGCGACGAGCGCGAGGCCGAGCCACTCGCGGATGCGGCTCGGTCGGATGAGACGCTCCAACTGCTGGTCGTGGCGGGCGCGCTCCTCGGACGGGGGACATGTATCGACGTGTACTCGTCCGCGATATCGCGCTGCCTGTGATTGGCGCCGTCTTGCTGCCGTATCACGGACTGGCGTTGCGAGATTGGTTCGCGAGTTCGTCCCAGATGCAGGCTGGCTGTGTCCGTGTCCGCTTGAAGCACGAAGGCCTCGCGAGTTTCATCGCGAGGCCCGTGAAAAATGGGCTCTTCCCGAGAGGAGGGCCCTTGGTTCAGCTCAGGGGGTGACAAACAACCGGGTCCAGGCGTCGTTGAACTCGCCCGACTCCTTGAGGGACACCGCTGAGGCGACCACTTCCCCTTCGTAGGTGGAGGTGATGCGCCATTTTCCCGAGTTGATCACCGCGTCGATCATGTCTGGCGAGGCGCAATCTCGGAGGTCGGGAACCAGCGCATAGGGGACGTAGTACGTGCCGGTGGTGAGGTCGATCGCGACTGTGACGCGAACGGCGGCGCGCAAGAAGCCGCCCGCACGTTCCAAGTCGATGAGCCGGACACGATGCCCGCGCGGAATCGGAGCGTAACAAGCGAGGTGGGTGCAGCCCATCGTGCCAGCGTAGCTCGGACGATGCTCGGGAGGTTGTCGATTGCGTGCCGTGTCGCAGGTGGCTCAGTGTCGACTCCGACAGGCACGGGCACGCCTACGACGCAGCGACCGAAGGGTGGAGCGGCACGGAGGGAATAGGTCTCTGGCCCGGCTTGAGCCTGCTATCGTCGGACCCTTCGACTCCAGTGGTTGGAGTGGTCGTGGAGGTTGTTCGTGAGTGCAGGTCAGTGGCTATTGAGGAATTCGAGCTACATGCTTCTGATGCTGAGTCTCGCATTCGTGGAGTCGGCGCATGCGCAGGTCAGCGTGAGGCTCAAGTCAAAGCCCGCGGGCAAGATTCCTGAACAGTACGTCGTGGACCTCGCCTACAAACCGCAAGCTCGACCCAGGTTGTTCGTGAATGACGTCCTCGTCTTCCGTCATCCGGAGAGCAGCCCAGATGAGGAGATGGAGTCCGAAGTTCAGCGAGGCTTCCCCATCCAGCACTTCGTGGTGCCTGGGAAGAACACCCTCCGGATGGAAGTCGACGGCGAGGCAGGGACGGTCCTGGGCAAGTTGGAAAAGCTCACGGTGAAGGTGGGGAAGGACCTGATGATGAACGAGACCTACTCCGCCGTAGGGAACATCCAGGCGAACACCCCGCTTGTCTTCAATGCGCCCAAGGGCCTGAAACCGCCCCTCTGGCGGACAGGCCAGAAGATTGTCTGGAGCGACGCGGAGAAGCCGTTGGTCCACGCAAAGATCGTCGAGTTGCAGCAGTTGCTCCAGGCGAAGAAGTTCAAGGATTTCACGGCGCACCTGAAGCCCTCCATTCAGGAGACCGTCCGGCTGGCGGGAATCGGCGATGCGGAGCTGCTGGCTCGCAGGGAGAGCATGGAGTGGGAAGAGCTGGCGCAGGCCAGTGACTGGGCGGTCCGAAGCCCGTCGGTCGAGGCGCTGGACTGCAAAGTCTACGGAGACGGTTGGTTGGTCGAGTGCCTGGAGAAGGGGACGGACCACACGCTCCAGTTCACCGCGGACGCGGTCACTGAGGGCCGCCGGTTCATGTGGATGAAACGAGCCACGGGCTACAGTCTGTACAAGAAAATCAGCCTCTTCTGAGTTCTTCGGGATGCGGGCGTCTCCAGTGGGCGAAGCTCCAGGCGGTCACTCCTGATTCGGCAGTTCATGTTGCCGAATCAGACGTTCTCGTTAGACATGTGCCGGCTCGTGCAGGGGCGCTGGGATGAAGACACGGTCGGCATCCCTTCGAGCGGAGACACCGTGAAGAATCAGGACGCAGCCGCGTGGGCCCTCCTGGCCCTGTCCATGGGCGGCTTTGGCATCGGTACGACCGAGTTCGCCTCCATGGGCATCCTCCCGCTCATTGCCAGCGGGCTGAATACGACGATTCCCAAGGCCGGTTACGTCATCGCTGCCTACGCGCTGGGCGTCGTGGTGGGGGCGCCCCTGGTGGCGATCGCGACCGCGCGCATGTCCCGCCGGGCGCTTCTGCTGCTCTTGATGGTGGCATTCACCGTGGGCAACGCGGCGTCCGCGCTCGCGCCCACCATCGACACGCTCATCCTGGCTCGGTTCATCGCGGGGCTGCCGCACGGCGCGTACTTCGGCGTGGGCTCCGTGGTGGGCGCCGCGCTCTTGGGCCCGGGGAGGAAGGGGCGCGCGGTGGCGCTGCTCATGGCGGGGCTCACCGTGGCGAACATCATCGGCGTTCCGGTGGCCACCTTCCTGGGCCAGCAACTGGGCTGGCGCAGCACGTACTTGCTGGTGGGCGCCATCGGCGTGGCGACGCTCATCGCCCTCTGGCGCTGGGTGCCGCACGTGGCGTCGTTGGGCGGCTCCAGCGTGCGCCAGGAACTGGGCGCCCTGAAGCGGCCCCAGGTGTGGTGGACGGTGGTGGTGGGCGCGGTGGGGTTTGGTGGGCTCTTCGCGGTCTACAGCTACATCGCGCCCACGATGACGCGCGTGGCGGGCCTGCCCGAATCCGCGCTGCCGCTGGTCCTCGCGCTGTTCGGCACGGGCATGACGGTGGGCACGCTCTGGGGCGGAAAGCTCACGGACCGTTCGGTGACGCTCGCGATGTGGAGCGGGTTTGGCGGCGTGACGCTGGTGATGCTCCTGTTCGCGCTGCTGGCGACGTCGCTGTGGGCGGCGGTGCCGTTGGTGTTCCTCATCGGGTTCACGGCGTCACTCTTGGGGCCCGCCGTGCAGGTGCGGCTGATGGAGGCGTCGCCGGACGCGCCCTCGCTGGCCGCGTCGATGTCGCACTCCGCGTTGAACATGGCCAACGCCGCCGGAGCGTGGCTGGGAAGCGTGGTGCTCTCGGCGGGGTACGGCTACCTCGCGCCGGCGTGGGTCGCGGTGGCGCTCAGCATCGCCGGTGCAGCGCTCTTCTGGTGCGCCACCCGTTTCCAGCCCCGCGCGCCGTCGGGTGAATCGTCCAAGTCCCTCCAGGCTCGGTAGCGCGGCAGGGCCGTCAACCGTGTCTGCCGATGCCGGAGCCGCTAGCAGGAGCAGGGCCACGCAGAACACCGCTGGAAGCGAGGCACGCACCCGCCTGGTAAGCGAGAGGAGGACCGCTGGGGTGGGGACAGGTTCAAGGAGCGGGGGGTTAGGCACATCGAGGGAGCATTTGGGTCGTTGGAAGACGCTCACCGGCCGCTTCTATCGCTGGCAGCAGTCAGGCGTGGGAGGTGGACGTTGTCCGTCGCCCTGCCGAGGGGCGGCAACGCTGGTACGGCCTGCCCCCGCGCCATCCTCTTCCATGAACTGGACAGACGGGGTGCCCCGTCAAGGCCGGAGGGCCCGCTGCCCGGCTTCGAGCGACGGTTGCCTCCATCGCCGGGGCGCTGCATCCCAAGCCGATTGATGTCCGAGGGGCGCACCAGTACACGGCCCTTACTGGGGGGGCGATGGCACGTGGGTTCAGGCTTCAGTGGAGCCACCGGGCGCTTACCCTGGGCATGCTCGCCGTCCTGACGGGTTGCCGAGACAAGGGAGCACCGTCGGGCGCCGGGCGAGACGCGGGCAGCGTCGTCCAGAACCCCGACGGGCCCAACGCGCCCCCTCCCTCTCTGGGGGACGCCGGGCCGGAAGTCCCTGGCCCGGATGTCGCGCCCCCCGCTTCTCCGAACCCCATCACCCTGGAGAACCAGCGGCAGGGGGACCCGGACTGGGAATCCGGCGGGAAGTCAGCGAACGGCGAACTGGAGGTCTATGCCAGCCCCGAGTCCCTGGCTGCGGGAGAGGTGCTCAAGGTGAAGGTCTCCACCAACCTCGACCGCGCCCCCATCACCGCGGAGGTCTTCCGCATGGGCGAGTACGGCGGCGCGGGCGCGCGCAAGGTGTGGAGCGGCGGGCCCTGGCAGGTGCGCCGCCAGCCGGCGTGCGCTCGCGACGCCGTCACCTCGCGCGTCGAGTGCAACTGGCAGGACGCCTTCACCGTCCCCATCCCCACGGACGGCTCGTGGCTGTCGGGCCTGTATGTGGTGAAGGTGTGGCGCCAGGACAAGCGCATGCGCTTCACACCTTTCGTGGTGAGGGACCGGCGCAAGGCCGACTTCCTCTTCACGCCGAACTTCACGACATATCAGGCGTACAACACTTATGGGGGTGAGAGCCTTTATTCCGACGACTCGCGGCGGATGCCGAGCGGCCGCGCCTGGGAGGTGTCCTTCAACCGACCCTACGCGGCGATGGATGGCACGGGGAAGACATTCTACCTGGACCAGCCTCTCGTGCGCTTCATGGAGCGCCACGGTTACGACGTCACGTACGCCACCCAGCTCGACTTCGTGCGCTTTCCCGACCTGCTGAAGGACGTCACCGTCTTCGTGCACGGTGGGCAGGATGAGTACTGGCCCATCCAGGAGCGCGACCAGGTGGACGCCGCGCTGGCCCAGGGCCGCCTGAGCCTCGTCTACTTCGGCGCCAATGGCTCCTACTGGCGCATCCGCGTACTGCCAGAGTCGCAGGGCGCCGCGCTGCGTACCATCGCCTGCTACAAGAGCGAGCCCGAAAAGGACCCCATCCCCTACTCGACGACCCGTTACCGGGATCCTCCCGATGCGCGCACGGAGAACAATCTTTTCGGCTCCATGTACGAGGGCTGGATGTTCTTCGGCTACCCGCTGGCCGTGAGTGACGACTCGCACTGGCTCTTCAACGGGACGGGGATGAAGCAGGGCGATGTCCTGCCGGGCCTCGTGGGCTTCGAGTATGACCGCGCGTTTCCGGATGAGCCTGGGTATCCGCAAGGCAGCCGCGTCAGCTTCAAGAGCCCCGTGGTGAGCGGGGAGGGGCTCCCTTCCTATTCTACGGCTGTCGACCGGACGCTGCCGTCGGGCCGGCTGGTGTTCACCGCGGGCACCATCTGGTGGGCGCTGGGGCTGACGGACAAGGCGCCGGGCGAGAGGGACGCGCGCGTGGAGCGTATGACGCGCAACGTACTGGATCGCGCCTTGATGAACCGGCCTCCGCGGGACGAGGCCGCGCCGCTCGAGGGGCCCGTGCCCACGCAGCCCGCGCCGGTGGGGCAGTGGGCGGCCTCGGTGGAGGCCTATGCGGGGCGGGTGGGCGCGTCGGGTTGGCAGGACGGACCGGCGGACACCGCGATGTTCCAGTCACCCACCGGGTTGGCGGTGACGCACGCGGGGGAGGTGGTGGTGGCGGACACACGCAACAACCGCATCCGCCTCATCCAGCAGGAGGGCGCGGGTCGAACGGTGAGCACGATTGCGGGTAGCGGGGAGCTCGGCCACCGCGATGGCGCGGGCAGTCAGGCGCTGCTTCGCAGCCCAACGGCGGTCGTGGCGGGACCGACCGGAGAGCTCTACGTGGCGGACTCGGGCAACCACGTCATCCGCCGGCTCGACCGGGGCGAGGAGGGGTGGCAGGTGCGTACCTGGGCCGGACAGGGCTTTGTCGCGGGGTTCGCGGATGGAGGCCCGGCGCGGGCGCGTTTCAGCCGCCCCATGGCGCTCGCAGTGGACGCGGCGGGGAATGTCTACGTGGCGGACCAGGACAACCACCGGATCCGCATGGTGCGCGCGGGCACGCGCGAGGTCGTCACGCTCGCGGGCACGGGCACCCTGGGCACGGCGGACGCGGTGCGGGGGCGAGATGCCAGCTTCGCGGCGCCATCCGCGCTCGCGCTCGGCGGTGTGGGGACGCTCTACGTGCTGGACACGGTGAGTCAGCGCTTGCGCCGTGTGTCGCTGCAGGGATCGCGTGCCGTGGTGACGCTCGCGGGCACGGGCGCGGGCACGCCGTTCGGCTTCCAGGATGGTCCGGGCAGCGACGCCCGCTTCCGGGCCCAGCTCGGCATGGTGATGGGCCCGCAGGGCGAGCTGTTGCTCGCGGATACGGCGAACCTGCGGTTGCGCAAGATCATTCCAGGCGAGAACGCGGCGGCCACGCGGGTTTTCACCTTTGCGGGCTCGGGCCGTGTCGGCACGGCGCTGGGCCGTGCGGACGCGGCGGACCTCAGCGCCCCCGTAGGGCTTGCCTTCGACGCGGGGGGACTCCTCTACGTCAGCGACGCCTTCAACCAGGTCATCCGCGTCGTCACCCCGTGAATGAAACGTCACCCGCGAAGAACGGACATGCGCCCCCTCCGCTTCTTCACGGGGGCGACACACCCGGCTGGAGACATCGCAAGCGCCACAGCAGCCCTCGGAGGTCGGCATGACACGGTTCCATCGTGCGACTGGCTGGGCACGGCGCACACCGCCGTGGGGCTCCTTCAAGGCCGTGGTCATCGATGCACCTCGTCCGAACGAATTTGAGGCCGAGGTGAGCTTCGTTCGACGCGGTGACCCGGGGCCTGTGTCCTGTTGTGCCAGCGGGCGCGCGACGGCCGCTTCTGGCAGGTCCGCTGCGAAGCGCAAGAAGGCTTCAGGGGCAGAACCTATGGCGCCCGCGCCCTTTCGGCTCAGAACCACGGACGCGAGTGGCTGAGGCCGCTCGCGGCGCCGTGTTCGATTCCGATGCGTTCGAGTGGCTGGTCTGAGCGCTCAGCCCTGGGACGCCAGAAAGTTCTTCAGCCAGGTGTTCGCGGCATCGCGGTATTTCGGCAGGCTCGCGCGGTCTGCCTCCGCGAGCGCCTTCTTCACGCCGGATGCGTCGAAGTCGTGGGTATAGACGGGGGTGCCCGGTTGCTGGCGCCAGGAATCCGCGAGACTCCCTGCGTCGATGGCGTCGAAGCCCAGTTCTTCAACGAGCTTGAGCACCTTCGCCTTCGCGTCGGGCTCGCCGGCGATCGGCAGTGCGATGCGTCCCGCAGTTCCCTTGGGGACGCCCTTATCCAGAAGGCTCTGGAAGTAGATGTTGTTGAAGGCCTTGATGACGGGGCGTCCAAGATGCTCCGCCACCCATTCGCTCTCAATCTGCCCCTTCTCGAGCGCTGCGATGTTGCCGTCACGCACGGGATAGTAATTACCCGTGTCGATGACGACGACGTCTTTGGGCACACCCGCGAAGAGGTCCTTCGGCAGGTCGGGGATCGCCTTCTGCGTGATGGTGACGACGACGACCTCTCCGGCCCGCGCGGCCTCCTTCGCGGTGACGGCCTTCGCGCCCGTCTCCTTCTCCAACTCGCGCAACGTCTCCGGGCCCCGTGAGTTCGCGATGAACACCTCGTGCCCGAGCTTGGTCCACCTACGCGTCAGGGTCCCCCCAATCAGACCCGCGCCAATGATTCCAATCTTCATGTCCACATCCTCCCGTGCCAGGGCCCACCTTCGTGCGCCAGTCGGATGTCCGACCTTTTCTGGCGTTTCGCAGCGCCGGTCGGATACCTGTCGCGAGTCGGCTGGAGCCGCGGGCAGGGTGGGGCACCCCGCAACCGCCCTGTGGGGTGGCGTGTCGGGTCGTGGGCAACCAGTCGGATGTGGGACGCTTGCGCTTCGGCATCCGAGGTGACCTGGTTCAAGGTCTGAGTGGCCCGGATGTGAAGAGCGTGCTCTGTTTCGAGGGGGTTCAGTCCATTGCCTTCGATTCGGCCGGACTGGCGTTGCCCGACAGGGGGGATGCCGATGTTGCGTTACTTGCTGCCTGGTTCAGCGCTGCTGCTTCTTCAGTCCTGTGCATCCGTGTCGGAGTCCAACGCTGATGGAGGCTGGGAGGATGCTGGCATTGCAGATGCGGGGCGCGATTGGGATGGCGGGTCCGGACTGCCTGTTTCTCCAGATGGGGAAGGGTTCTGCTGTCCGCCACTTGCTGGCACCCCTTCGTGTCATAGCGTCGCGGTGGGAGGGTGGATTCCCGTCGACGACGCATCGCGCTGCCCCCACGTGGCTGATATGGCGCCGCCCGCCATCAGGCAAGTGGATGAACATGGCTGTGTCAATGTCACCAGTCCCAATTCATGTCTTGCCTGGGACCAATGATGCGCGGTCGCGGACTGGCTGTGTTCGCCTGAGTGAGATGCACCTCCGCGTCCGCTGCGTCGTGCTGTCTCTTCGCGCTGTCGCTCCCGTGACGACCTTTCGCGCGCATCGCGGCACATCCACGCCCCGCCCCGCCGACCCCTCCCCTGACGCCTTCGACCGCCGCGGGGAAGCGCGTTGCCTTCAGCCGCGCCCGAGGGCCGGCGAGCTCGGAATCGGAAATGGTGAAGGGGCTCATCGTGCGTCGCCTGGGTTTGTGCATCCCAAGGTTGTGCCCGACGTGTGCTGACAGGGCGTGTCAGCAGTGTTCGGTCACACGCTCGCCTGATCAGGCGTGAGAGTCCTTCGCTCCACGGGCAGGGTGGTCACGCTGCCTGAACGACCTGCTCCAGTGCTGAACACTGGAGCAAGTCGCAACCGTCCACTCAGGCGATGAGCTCGGAGAGCACGCCCCGGGGCAGCGACGGGTCGCCGAAGTCGTCCAGGTTCCCGCCGGCCGCGTTCCTCAGCCCCACGGCGGTGCCAATCGTGTTCAGCATCCGGTTGTGGTTGGGATTGCCGCCGCCCGCCGCCTCGACGTAGACGCCCTGCTTGAGGAAGCCATTGCAGCTCCCCGCCAGGACGAAGGGCACATTGCGCGCCGAGTGGGCCGGGCCGTTGCCCAGGTCGTTGTACCAGACCGCCACGCCGTGCTCGATGAGGCGCTTCCCGTCCGGCATCTGGTAGGCCACCAGCCGGTCCAGGAGGTGCTTGAAGGCGCTCGCGAACTGCGCGTCCACGTGGTGGTGCAGCAGGTCCGAACCGGTGATGATGCCGCCGCTGGAGTCGTGCGACGAGCGGCGGTGGGACACGTAATGGAAGTTCTCCATCAACTGCCCCGTGTCCGGGTGGCGGTAGCGCGTGTCACCATCGTTGCCGTTGCCCACCTGGATGACGGCCGCGCGGTTGGTGCCGCACGCCATCGCCATCACGGCGATGTCCATGTGCAGCCTGGCGGTGGCGAGCACCTCGGTGCCGTCCGTGCTGTCATAGCCGGGCGCCTCCTGCTGGAGGATGCGCTCCTGGTCCGCGCGCATGCGGCAACTCAGGGCGACCTCCAGGTCCCGGACGTTGGACAGGTGCAGGTCCAGGCGCTCGTGGTCGGACGTGCTCAGCTCGGGCCGCCGCTGGAGCGCCTGGAGCTGGGCCTTCACCAGGTCGTTCACGCTGCGCTGCCGGACGAGGAGCTGCTCGCGAGCCTCGGGCGTCAGGCCGCCCGGGCCGCCAATCATCGTCTGGTACGCATTCCACGGGTCATGCAGCGCGGCCCGGCGCACGTTGCTGCTCCGGTAGGAGAGGCAGGGCCCTCCAAGCCAGCCGCCACGCCGGCCCGCGTAGAAGACGAGCGAGTCCCGTTGCTGCGGATTGAGCTCGCGGCCGATGCGGTGGTCGATGGACTCGCCTCCGGACTCGGAGCCGCCGCCTGCGCCCTCCACCACGGGGCCCCGCGCGGTCAGCCCCTGCATGGCGCCGCGGGCGTGGCCGTCCCCGTAGTTGTAGTCCCGCATGTTGATGTTGCGCACCACCAGCAGGTGCGCGCGGTGGTCATTGAGCACGCCCACGGCCCGCCCGGCGATGCTCTCCGCGGTGAGCGCACCCAGGCTGCGCGGCCAGAAGCGCTCCGGCTCCGCGCCGAGCTCCGACGTCGTCTGGGCCGAGGCGACGCCGTTGGCCTGCCGGAAGAAGATGGCGTACGGCCGCGCCCCCGAGTCCGCCGCGCGGGCGGTCCTCGGCATCAGCCCCTCGAGAAACGGCAGGCTCAGCATCGTCCCGCCCAGGCCCTTCAACACCATCCGGCGACTCAGCTTCATGGCAGCTCCTCCGGGTGGCGATTCACGAAGCCTTCACTGGTGACGACTTCCACGACGAGGTCGACGATGGACAGGTTGCCCGCCTGCGACAGCTTCCCGAGCCGCTCCACCAGCGGCATGTCCTCGTGGGCGAACGGGCGCCCATGGAGGTACTCCACCCAGTGCTGCGCGTAGCACGTATGCACGACCTCCTGGGCCGCGAGTGCGTCCGCCAGGTCGAGCGCATCGCGCACCTGCACCGTCTGTCCGAAGATGTTGGGAGACGCGCTGGAGTCCACCGGATGCCCGTTGTCCGTGGTGCGGTAGCCGCCGATGGCGTCGTAGTTCTCGAAGGGGAAGCCGAGCGGGTTGATGAGGTTCGTGTGGCAACTGGCGCACGCGGTCCCTGGCGCTTCGGTGTGCGAGGCGACGACCTCGCGATTGGTGCGGCCCTGGGGGGCGGGAAGCGGTGGGATGTTGGCCGGCGGCGCGCCAATCTTCCGGCAGATGATGCGCTCGGACACGAAGACGCCGCGGTGGATGGGGTCCGGGTCCACCGACGTCGCGTGTGAGGCCAGGAAGCCCACCTGGGTGAGCACGCCCTTGCGCTCGCGCGAGTCCAGCGTCACGGGGACGAAGTCGGCGGTGAACGCGCCACTCAGCCCGTAGACGCGCGCCAGCTCGTCGTTGACGAAGGTGGTCGGCGAGGTGAGCAGGTCGCGGTAGCCGCCCTTGCGGGAGAAGACGATGTCCTGGACGAAGAGGGTCGTCTCCCGGGCCGCGTACTCCCCGAGGCGCTCGGACACCTGAGGGTAGCGTGTGAGGGAGGGCCGGATGGCGGCATAGCGGGGCACGTCGAAGAGGGTGCGGTGGAAGGCCTCCACCACCTTGTTCGAGCGCGCGTCCTGGAGCATGCGCCGCGCCTGGGTGGCGACGCCCTCGCGGGAGTGCAGGGCGCCCTCGTCCGCAGCGGCGAACAGGGCGTCGTCCGGCATGGTGCTCCAGAGGCCGTAGCTCAGCCGCGAAGCCACCTCGTAGTCGTCGAGCGGGACCCGGTCCTGCACGGCCACCGTGCTGCGCTCCACGCGGTAGAGGAAGTGGGGCGACTGGAGGAAGGCTTCGATCACCAGCCGGATGCCACCCTCGAAGGCCGACATGTCCGCGTAGGCCTGGGGGCCCTTGCGGTACAGCTCGAGGTAGCCCTCCACCTCATCGGTCGTCAGCGGGCGCCGGTGCGCGCGCAGGCCGAAGGACTCCACGAAGGCGCGGGCGCGCTCCTCGCTGGTGGCGGCCGATGGAGGCAGCAGGCGCGAGAGCTTCGTCGCGTCCGTCGTCACCTGGCCGGCGAGCTCGGCGGCGGCGCGCTGGTAGGCGCCCCAGAGGGCCTCGTCGACGGAGAGGGCGCGCGCATTGTTGTCGAAGAGAAAGCCGCCCAGGGCGGGGTCCGCGCGGAAGGTGCCCGCCTGCGTGGTGGGCGGCGCGTCCAGCCTGAGCAGCTCCTGCACGCTGTGGGTCCACTGCACGTGCGTCAGGCGCGCCATCCGCACGGATGGGGCTGGCTTCTCGATGACGCCGGGCGGGGGCGTGCCGGGGCCGGGCCCTCCACCGGGGCCCTCCGGGTTGGAGATGATTCCTTCGCAGCCAGCAGCCCCGCTCAAGACCAGCCCGAGCACCACCGGGCGCCACCACCGTCCCCGCGCCGCTGGCTCTCGTGACAACCGTTGTGACCGCATCCTCGGCACGAGCGCCTCCATCATTGGGAGACATATCAATCGAATGGATTGCGCGTTCCTGTCAATGTAACCGCGAAGCGCACGCGCATCGGTCAAATGGCCCGATGACACGGATACTGAAAAACTCCTGTCACGCGTGCATACGTGTTTCAACAGACCCGACTTTTCGAGCGGGCCTCGCGGAAAGTGTGGAGGAGGCGCCACAGGCGTGGGGGACATCCCCCCTCGATATGCCGGTGCTACAGCCTCAGAAACACGCCGAGCTGGCCGCTGAAGTACAGGTCCTTGGCGCCGTCGGCGAAGACCGGGGCTCCCTGCGCGGCGTCAGCGGTGAAGGCGTAGCGCCGCATCTCTCCGCCCAGCCGCAGACCCAGCATGCGCGTCAGGGCGAACTCCACGGCGAGTTCGCCATCGAGTCCGAAGCCGCTCAGCTCGGGGAGGTAGTCGTCCGAGGACAGCTCGCCGGCGCTCATCACGTGCTGGTAGCCCACGCGCGCGGCGATGGCCCATCGCTCGGTGAGTGCCTTGCGCAGGCCGAGCTCCACGTGCGCGAAGCGGTAGTCCACGTCGGGCAGGGCGAAGGTGCTCTCCGGCGGGAGGTCCACCGCGAAGGTGTGGGTGCCGTACAGCGCGCCCACCGAGACCTCCATCCACCGCAGCGGCAGGCGGAAGCGCAGACCGCCCTCCAGGAGCTGCGCGGTGGTGCCGTACGTGTCGCCATTCGGGAGCCGCGTGGACAGCCCGATGGCGCGTGAGCCCCGCGCCACGATGCCCAGGTTGTGCACCATCCCATCCGTGAAGTGGGAGAGCGGGAAGTAGACGACCGAGAGGCTCGCCGCCGCGGCGCTGTTGAGGTTGTAGTCGGGCAGCGTGTCGGCGTTGTTGCCCGTGAAGTTGAAGCGGCGGAACAGCGCCTGTCCGGACAGCACCGCCTCCAGGATGGGGCCGTCCAGGTCGCGAAGGCTGGCTGCCTTCGGTTCGGACTTCACCGGCGGCTCCTCCTTCTTCGCGGTGGGCTTGGAAGGCTGAGGCTTCACCGCCGCCGGGCGTGGTGCCTCCGCGATGGGGGCCGGGGGCGCGACCTCTGGCTCGGAGACGGGCGTCGGAGGCGTGACGGCGGCAGGCGGGAGGCGCTGCTCCGAGCCCTCATTCAGGGCCGCGCCCAGCTTGGGCTCGAGCTCGCGCCGCACGTCGGGGAAGGCGCGATTGGTGCGGACGTCCCAACGCTCCTCGGCGAGCAGGGTGCCGTCCTTGCCGGAGTAGGCGCGGACCTCCACGTCCCAGCGCTTCGTCCCCTTCACCGAGGCGACAATCAGCACGTCCGCGCCGAGCTTCTTCGCCAGCGCCTGCCGCTGCGCATCCGTCTTCGGACCGCCGCGGATGCGCTTCACTTCGGCATCCACCTTCTTCGCGGGCAGCACCTCGCGTCCGCGTCCCTTCTTGCCCAGCTCCTGCGTCAGCACCCTGCGCAGCGCATCCGCCTGGCGGCCCTCGGGGCGCAGCACGGCCACTTGGGTCTGCTGCACCTGGGCCTTTTGCGCCTGCGCTTTCTTGGCCTGCGCGGCCTCGGCCGGGCGGTACGACACGACCAGCGCCAGCACCAGCACCACCCATCCCGCGACGCGGCTCACAGGGCCACCTCCTTGGAACGGATCGACACGGTGGAAGCGGCCAGGAGGACAGAGACGAAGGGGCGGGAACGCATGGGGGCTCGGCTTCCAGTGTCGAGGCGGGGGGGGCCTCAGCCTATGGCAATTGAGGGGCCAACAGCCCGGAGTTTATCGCGGTCCGCGCGTGTGGAACCAGATGATGATGTCGTGGATGCCGCCGCCGGGGGCGAACCCCATGCGCGACGTTCCCCGGGTGCTCTTGTTGGACGCTAAGGACAGGGAGGCACAAGCGTTACATTCCAGAATTGTCCATCGACGGGCCGGGGTGGGGCGAGGATGGGGGTGACGTTGGCCTTGCCGTCGTAGAGGATGTCCAGTGACATTCCCGCGTCCTGCGCCAGGCTCGTCAGTCGCAGGGTGCCGTCGAGCTCCGGTGTGACCCGCCACAGTTGCTCCGGAGCGGCGGCCGTGGCGACGAGCAACGGCTGGTTGCCGGCGGTGCTGGCCAGGGACATCCCATTGCCGCGCCACTGCGTCACCAGCCGATGCGCGCCGTTGGCCTCTGGGAGGAGTTTCCATCGCTGCCCCGGCACCATGGCCGTCTTGGCGAGGATGGGGGTGTCGTTCTTTCCGTCGTTGATGATGTCCAGGGACAGGCCATCACCTCGCCACTGGGTGGTCAGCCGGTAGTAGCAGCGGCTGTCGAAGCTCACCGGCTCGGGCGCCTTGGGCACGGGCTGTGGCAGCGGCGCCGGCGTCTGGGGGCTCTGCCAGAGCTTCTGGAGCAAGGCCAGTGTGTCCGGGTCGTGCCGGGCCAGGTCCTCGCCGGTGAAGGGGTAGTGGTCATTGCGCCCGAAGAAGGCCTCGGTCATCTCGGCGAAGAACTCGTGCGCGTTTTCCAGGGCATAGGCGCGCTCGAAGGAGGTGGGATGGCCGTGGCGGTGGAGGCGCTCGACACGCTCATAGGTCTTGCTCTCGGTGGCCCGCACGAAGGCCGCGTGGATGTCCGTATTGCCACCCCCGAGGACACGGTGGTGATAGGCGTGGGCGAGCTCATGCAATATCAACAGGGGACTCTGCTGCGTCTGCGCCTCGAACGCGAGGATGTTGGTGAACTCGACGCTCTCCGCCATGGCTGGATTGCGGCCATGTTTCCGCAACCACGCTGCGTGGTAGTGGAATTCGGCCTTCGGGGGAAAGCCGGCGTACTGGGGGGACATCCACAGTGTCACCTTGCGCAGTTGCTCGAGGGGGCCCGCGGGAACCCGCCGGACGACGTCTTTCAATTGAGCCGTCAGCAGGGTGATGGCCCTCTCCGTTGCCGCCCCGTTGTTGTTCAACAGGCGGGTGTCGACCTTCACCGTCCAGCCCTCGAGGTTCAGCGTCTGGTAGGTCGGCAGGGCGGCGAAGGCGGTGCTGGAGGAGAGCAGCAGGGAGAGCCACAGCAGGCGGGTCCACGCATGTCGGTTCATGGATGCTTTCTCGGAGTGTCCACGGGGCGGGGCGCTCTGAAAAACGACCGGGAGACAGGTTACCCCGTCCCGCCTGAATTGGACATCCCGCCTCTTGCACCTGCATGAAGGCCGCCGCAGTCAGACGTCTGGCGGTAGAGGCCTCTATCAGATGCGAAGATGGAGACAGAGGAATCGTATGACGCAGCAGCCGAGGACGGAGAATACGCCCCCAGCATCCGGGAAGATGTCGCCTCGGCGGACAGGCCGAGCTGACGACTGCGCCTTACCCTCTTCGGTGGACAGGTTGACGATGCTGCCTGCTTTCGCGCCTCAGCCGTTCGTATTCCACAGGGCTGATGTCGCAGAGAGATGAGTGATGACGCTTTCGGTTGTAGAACACCTCGATGTCATCGAGCAGCGCTCGTCGAGCCTCTTCTCGCGTCCGGGCCCAGCAACCGCTTCGCCAACTGCGCCTTGAATGCATCTGTGTACGATACCGAGGCTTGCCAATGCTCGCCGGCGTCGTCATCTCGGCCTGTCCGCCGAGGAGACAACTTCTCTGATACATCCGCGCGTGAAATGTTTGGCTGGAGTCTTTACATGCTTGATCCCTGTTTTTCCTACGAGAGCTTTGTTCAGGCGCGCGACCAGAAGCGACTTTCTCGCGAGTTGGAGCAGGTGCTGGCAGCGCGGCTCAAGTCATCTGCAACTCCCGATGCAGAGGGCTATCGAATGGTCGCGGAGCTGAGGGCACTCGGTCACGACCTCGTGAGTTTCGACGAGGCCACTGATTTCCAGGTCTGGTGTGGCGACTGGACGAACCCAAAGTGCCCCTGTGAGCTTGTCGTCACGATTTCCTACGGGGACGAGGAGCCTCGAACCGTGTCGGTGGACTTCGTCACTCGCAGGTCAGCTTGAACTCGCGGCGCTACAACGGTGATCACGGCGGTTGAGGACGATGGCCGCACCGCAGTAGGTGAGCCAAGTCGCTGCGTCCTGTTTCCGTTCGGTTGCGAGTGCCTCTCGCATCGCGGCATGGAGGGCTACTTGTGTGCGGGCTCCGAGGGCTCTCATGCGCGTCTTTACTTTCAGTCAGAACGACTCGATGGGGTTGAGTTCAGGGCTGTTGGGATGCAGGAAGAGAAGTCTCGCCTTGCGGCTGCGAAGGAGTTTTCGACCACTGGCCGATGATGGACGCTGAGGTTGTCCATGGCCGCCAGGCCGTGCGACTTGAGGAGGGGCAGAAGTCCCTCGCGAACGTAGGTTTCGAAGCGGTCGCTGTTGGTGGCTCCTTCAAAATCCGTCGTGTCATTGTGAGGGTCGCGGCAGTCTCGTCGATGAAATGGAGACGCGCAGGCTTCGGTTGGGCTGCCGTAGCCAAATGCCGCCCGCAGTATCGGCGATTGTTCGCCAGCCGCCGCTCAGGGGCGAGGAGCGATTTTTTCGCGTATAGCGCAGCCGATGGAAATCACGTTCCATGGCGGCTCGATTTGCGCATACGCCTGCTTTCTTGACGTATGCATCTGCGATTTCATGGGGCGTATTGTCGGGCGCGGCATCGAGCAGCCGTGTCACCTCGCCCAGTTGAGAATCCGGGATGCGGAAGTGGGGGCGAGAGCCTGGGCGCTTTGACTCAAGCGTGAGCAGCGTTCCTGCGGCCTCACGCGTTGCGCGAGGCTCGGTGGGCGTGACCGGCTCAGGGACCTCGATACTGTCGGGAGCCGGGACCTCGCGCGTCTGCCGCATCCGGTTGAGCCACAGGTTGCTCGCGACCCGAAAGAGTCACGCACGCAGGCTGCGCGGTGGCTCGGCCATGATGCCGAGACTCGCGAACGCCCGCGCCATGGTCTCCTGGGTCATGTCCTCTGCGTCCCAGGGGCTGCGTGTCAGTTGGCTGCAGTACCGGTAGAGGTCCGGGCGGAGTGGCTCGTAGGTATCGAGAAACACGCGCCAGGATGCCCTGACGGCCGCTCCCAGTGGACCTGGTGACTCAGTTCTCATGCTCGAGGGACACATTCCGGGCAAAAAAGATACGGGCTGCATGTCGCGGTCCTGGAGCTGCGAAGGGACTCTTTTCTGTACCGAAGCGGCACACGCGTCCCCATGGCGATGCTGGCCTCATACCGCGCCGCCTCGCACGGCGCTCCAGTTCAACAGGCGCTGAATGCGCAGTTCGCGCTCTCTGGATTGGTTGTGCTGCCCCATGTCGGCGGACGTCGCTGCAGGTGAGGAGGTTCAGCAAGCGGCCGTAAGCGATGGATGTCCTCTCCTCGTGCTGCGAGAACGGCGGAGGTGGCAGGCGGTGCTTCGCTCGAACGCCGTGCGGTGGCTCGCGCCGGTCCACCCTCTCCTGTGGGCGCGAGGCTTCTCGGTGGAGGCCCATCCTTCGTGGTGGCTTGGCGCGGGGCTCCTTGCGCCTGAGAGGCGTTGGCGGCGCTACGCGCCAGCGGACCGCTGCAGTTCAACGATGTCGAGCGGGGACGGGCACTCTTCGGGGGCTTGGCGCTCTTGAGGATTCTCGGAGGGCTCTGTCCGGGATCGCCGGCCGCCCTTGTGTGGCGAGGGCGCGCCAGTGAAACGGCGGAGGAGGCGGTTGCGCCGAGGTCGCTGAAGGCGCCTTCACTTCTGGTGCTGGCTTTGGGGGCCCGGCCCCTTCAATCGGGGACCGACTGAAGGTTCGCAAACGACATGGTGGGGCCTCCCGTCCATGGTGCTGCTCCTTTCGGTACCCGCTTCACAGCGTGCGGGGCGGCGACGCGCGTGGGCTCGCGGGCGACACGCTGAAGTGGGTGAGTGTCGCATTCTTCGATGCGCGCGCAGGTGCACGGATGAAGCTCTACCCATGCGGCTTCGTGGTCCATGGCGGCGGGCCTGGACCGCGTCCACGATCGCAGGTGGCCGTTGGGCCAGTCGTGCCTGATCGCCGGGCGGTTTGGCTTCGTCCGCCACTGTCGAGTCCACCGCGGCCGGACGGAGGGGCGAGGGTGCAGGTCTGGTTTCCGCGCGCAGTGCGCAGCAGCCCGGTGCTGGATTGGATGCCGGCGAGTTTCTGCGCGCCGATACCCACCGGGGATGGCGCATCGCGTCGATGGTTCGGGTTGCTGCGCGCTGGGCGCGCTGTTCGTAGTATCCCACGCCATGGGCCTCCTCACTTTCGGTCTCAATGTCACTTTGGACGGGTGCATCGATCACACCCAAGGAATCGTGGACGATGAGCTGCACGACTATTGGAGGCAGCTCATGGACCAGAGCGGGGCGATGCTCTTCGGGCGCAACACCTACGAACTGATGGAGGGCGCCTGGCCCGCGGTGGCACGCGACGAAAAGGCGCCGCGCGCGATGCGCGAGTGGGCACAGCACCTCGAGGCGAAGGCGAAGTACGTCGTGTCGAGCTCGCGGAGCGACTTTCCGTGGCAGAACACGATCAAAGTGGAGGGGGACCTCCGCGAGGCGATCTCTGCGCTGAAGGCGAAGACCGAGCGGGGTGTCCTTGTCGGAGCGCCCAAGCTCGCGGCTTCGCTCGAGGAGATGGGACTCATCGACGAGTACCGCATCGTCCTTCATCCCATCATCAGTGGCCGCGGGCCGACGTTGTTTCATGGCCTGTCGAGTGCGCGGCATCTCGAGTTCCTCTCGACGCAGCGGTTCAAGTCCGGCGTGCAGGCGCTCCACTTCCGTCGCAAACCGGGATGAGCCTGGAAGGACCCGAGTGCTTCACCGGCGGCTGCCTGTGAGATGAAGTCGAGGAGGTTCCCTTCCGTTACAGTTCGGCGCTCTTGGGGCGAGAGGACACATGCATCGCGACGATGAGGCAGAGACGGACAGCCTCCACCCGACGACAGCGTCGGAGGAGGAAAGGGCGCTCGGCTTCAAGGAAGAAGTCATCCCTTCACCAGGTGCTGGGCAGGCCGCCTCGGCGCCTGGCCTGTGCGCGGTCTGCATGTGGGTCATGAAGGGGAAACGGGCGATCAAGACGGTCAGCCCCGACGGAGAGATTTTCTACGTCATCAGGAATGAACAAGGCCGAGAGGTCGACCCTCCCGTGGAGTCGCTGAGCGTTCTGTGGCGGCGGTACATGGCGTAGAACCATCCCGGATGGAGCCTCCTGCTTCTGACCTCTCCCCCTTGGGGGATTGCCGCCGGACGCGCTCGCGACGCCTACTGCTGGTGGATGAGCACGGCCTGCGGATGCGGCTGACGCGGGATGTGGAGCTGGAGGACGACGGCGGGTGAGCGCTGTC
This sequence comes from Myxococcus hansupus, assembly GCF_000280925.3. Lineage (NCBI taxonomy): Bacteria > Pseudomonadati > Myxococcota > Myxococcia > Myxococcales > Myxococcaceae > Pseudomyxococcus > Pseudomyxococcus hansupus. Next base: position 6,439,247 of record NZ_CP012109.1, on the reverse strand, counting down.
GGTGGAGGTCTTCGTCCACGAGCAGCGGGGTGGCGTCGCTGAGCGTAGGGAATGCGATGGGCTGGCGGGTGGAGCTGTTGGAGAAGATTGCTCAGTTCCTGGGCGTTGAGCCTGGCCGCGCTCCTGCTGCGTCTGCGCCGAAGCGCACACCCACGCCCGCGTCGGAGCGCACGGCCTCGGTGCCCGTTCGGAAGTGGGCACGGTGGGAGGCCGCGCTGAAGCCCACGCGGGCCGGGCCCTCGTCCCAGAAGATCCGCAGGCGTCCGCGCGCGGCGGGATGCACAGTGTCGGCCGCCGCAGGCCCCAGCCCAGATTTGCCTGTCTCATACGCGGAGGGGCAAGAGGTGCGCTACAAGCAGGGGTGGGGCACTTTCTCTGCGAAGGTGAAGGCCGTCGACGAGAAAGCGAAGGCGTTGACGTTGGCGCGTGTCTCCGACGGCGCGAAGGTGGTGCGCCCTTTCGACAAGGTGACCCAGCCTCAGGTTGGGCCGCGAAGCGCCCTCTCCGGAGGGGGCCGTGTCGGCGAGCACATCGAGGGGGCAGTCTGCAGGTGGCGCTTGGGTGATGGCTTTCGTTGCCAATTGCTCCGCCACTGCACGGATGCTGGGGAGCGCAAGCGCACTCGTCGCCCAAGTCTTTCACTTGGCTCATGCTGGAACTCAGCATCAAGCCTGGTCCTCAAGCGCAAGGTGGTCGAGCTCGCCGAGATGACATCCGGGCACCCCCCTGGGGGGGGACTCCCGGCTGACTGAGCCTTGCGTCGAGTCGCTAAATGCGTGGCGACAATGGGCGGTGAGAGATTTTCCTGCCTTGGTTTCACGGAAGTGCAATCAAAAGTCGCGATGGTCGGTGGATGCACTGCAATGGGTGATGGATCAGATGGGGCACACTCATCGTTCGCGAGGCATACGGCGAGACATGAAGTCGATAAAGGTTCGCACCCGAGGCATGCGCTGGGCTTTCGAGGGCCAAAAGATGTGAAAGGAGTTGTCTCGACTTGCTGCGGACTCAAGCACGACGGAGAGCATTCCGTCCCGGAGTTCTTGAGGAATGAAGTAGTCCGGGACGCAAGCAAGGCCGCGCCCCTCACGGGCCATGATGATCAGTGCGTCAATACTGTTGGCGACTGCACCTCCTGCAGGGCCAATTCGCTTCGGCGAAAGTTCACGCTCCACTGGCCACGCTTCGATTTTGCCGGTGCGGGGCTTTTTGTAGAGAAGGAGTCGATGTTCGTTCAGTGCCGCTGGATTGGTAAGAGGCGGACGACTCGAGAGATACGAAGGTGCCCCCACGATGACATGTCGAAAGCTCGCGAGACGGCGTGACGGGAACTGAGAGTCTTCCGGCTCACCGGTACGAATGGCTACATCAAATCTGTCCTCAACAAGGTTGACAAGTCGATCGTCGAACTCGACGTCCAACTCAATCTGAGGATGAAGGCGCGAGAACTCTGCCAGGTGAGCAGTAAAGAACGTGATTGCTGTTGGGAGAGCAACGCGCAGATGGCCGCGCAAGGCTGCGTCCGTGCGTGAGAAGTCGAGCGACATCGCTTCGACTTCGGCGAGAATCCGCGTGCACCGTGAAAGGAAGCGCGCGCCGTCCTCCGTGAGTGAAACGCTGCGGGTCGTTCGGTGGAACAGGCGGACGTCGAACTGTTCTTCGAGGCGAGCGATGCTCTTGCCGATGGCTGACGCAGAGAGTCCGAGTCTGCGTCCCGCTTCAACGAAACTGAGCGTCTCGGCGGCCTGGACGAAGGCTCTCAGCCCGCCGAAGCCATCGGTCACGTTCCTCGCCTTGGAGTGTATTGCGGACAAGTTTTCCATTCTCCTTCGAATTGATGTCCGTTCTCTCGTGGTTCACGCCCGCTACACAAGGGGATGCGACGCATTTGGCGTCGTTCGAACAGGAGCCACCCATGTCCACCGCATCTACACCCAGCTCGCTGCACCCGCTCGCTGAGGGAACTGTCTTCGTCGTGAACGTCATCCATGCCCATGCAGGCAAGCAGGAGGAAGCGCTTGAAATCATTCGGGACATCGTCCAGTACGTCGCCGCGCGGCGAAAGGAGTTCCTTTGGAGCACTCTCGCCACCAGCATTGATGGCGAGACGGTGGTGAACGTGGAGGCCATCTCTGGCCCCGGGGATGTCGAATCCTTCTTCGCCGACATCGCCTTCGCGGAGAAGTTCCGGCGTCTTGAACAGGTGGGGCGGTACGAGTTCCACGTTTACCGAGCGCGCGACCTCATTCTTCCTCGCACCTAAACGGCCGATCACGAATCTCGCACGCGTTCAGGCGGCGCGCCGTAGATGGACCTTGCGGAGGATAGGACTGGCACGCCGCTGGGCGTTGCGAGCGAGCAGGTATGCCTGGACGCGTCGCATCAGCTTCTGGAGGGTGCGGCAGTGATGGTTGCGGGTGACGTTGGAGTGGAGGTCCAGCCAGACGCGCTCAATGCGATTGGCGTCCGGGCAGTAAGGCGGCAGGAAGTGGAGGACAATCCTACCGTCGAGTTGCTCGAGCGCCTTCCTCGTCTTCTTGCTGCTGTGGATGGAGGCGTTGTCCAGGATGAGGTGGATTCGTGGCGCGCCACGGTACTCACCGCAGATGCGCCAAAGGAGTTGGATGAAGAGGGAGCTGGCCTTCGACTTGCCTTCCACCCAGGTGAGGCGGCCCGTCTTCGAGTCCAGGGCGCCAGCCAAGTATCGCTTCTTGTTGTTGCCTGGCGTGAGCACCACCCGGCGCTGGCCGGGCAGACACCAGTCGCGTCCCACCTTCGGATTGAGGTGGATGTCCACCTCGTCCACGTAGAGGACCGGCTCGTCGCACTGGGCATAGGCTTCCAGGCACCGCAGTTCGAAGAGGCGCCGGCGCCGCTTCCAGCCCGGCCAAGGGCAGCCCACGACGGGTTTGGCCGCCTTCAGGCTCGCACCGAGGGTGGCAAGCGCACGGCCCATGGTGGCAACCGACACCCGCGCCAAGCCCCGGCGCTCCATCTCCAGCGCGAGCAACTCCCGCGTCCACGTCGGGCGGCACCAGCCCACCTCTTCGGGAGTACCTGCCAGCACACGCGAGAGAATGGCGAGGAAGCGCTCATCCACCTTCGCCTCGCCATTGGCTGCCCTGCGGTCCACCAGGGATTTACGCCGTCCCGTCCGGTAACGATTGACCGCGGAGACGACGGTGGAGGTGGCGCACGCCAGCGCACGTGCGACCTCGCTGCACGATTTGCCGCGCGACACTCCCACCACCGCCATGCACCGTCGCAGGGTGAGCGGGCAGCCGCTCCTTTCTCCCCAGCGAATGAGGGAGCGGCGCTGCAGCCGCGACAGACGCAGCCTACCTTTATCCCTGGGCGGGGCCTTTCCGATTCCTGGTCTTCTGCGCACACAGAGCCGAACGGGATGCGCCCCTGCCTCTTCCTCGCGCCCCGCGCGCCCGCCCGCTCACCAACCGCGATCGAGAATCACGAGCGGTGGTTTAGCGACCCTGCATGGATTCGACCCTGTCAAAGAGGGGTGCCAGCGCGCGTTCCATGGCGTTGGCGGTCGCATCGCCGCTCTGGTTGGTGATGATGAACACCCCCAACTGATACTTCGGCACGAGGTAGAGATAGCATTGCGCGCGAGGCACGCCGCCGTGATGCACGTAGTGGGTGCCCAACTGGCTGCTCTGGCCGATGTTCCAGAAATAGCCAATGCTGAAGTCCTCCGCGAAGCGCACCAGCGGCTTGTGTGACTCTGTCACCGCGGGATGGTTGCTCAACTGCAAGCGCAAGTACTTCACCATCTCCGGCATCGTCGCCTTCAAGGCTCCCGCCGCGCCCCAGGGCAGGAGTGGCATCGGCGTGGTGCCGACCGGGTTGTCGCTGTGGTAGCCGGGAGCCAAGCGGTTGGCGTCCTGGGCACGCAGGCGCAGCCACGTGTCGTGCATACCGGCTTCCCGCGCCAGGAACTCCGCGAGCAACGAATCGTAGGGCGCCCCGTGGAGCTTCTCGAGGGTGTGCGCGACCAACTCGGTACCGGCGCTCGAATAAGCGTAGTCCTTGCCGAGCGGGCCCTTGATGCTGACGGTGTGCAGGTCCTGCCAGAACTGCGGCTGCCCGTAGTCCGCATAGGCGGCATTGAGCTTTGCCGGGGTGGCATGCGCAGTGAAGTCCCTCAACACCTCATTCACTTGCAGTGGCAATATCCCCGGCATGCCGCTGGTGTGGGTGACCAGATGGCGCAGACGGATCGGCCCGCCGTCTGACTGAAGGTTCGGATAGGCGGACGGCAGATACTTTTGTATCGGGTCGTCGAGGCTCGCCTTGCCTTCGAGGACAGCGTTGGCCAACAGCAGGCCGGCGAAGGTCTTGCTGACCGACCCTATCTCATAGAGGGTCGAATCATCGGGCGGATTGGACTTGCCGGTCTCCAGCTCACCCCGATGCAGGATGAACTCCTCGCCGCGATAGACCACGGCGATCGACGTTGCGTGCAGCAGTCGTGACTGCAGCAGGGTCGTCGCGACTTGGTTCATTGCCGTGGGGATATCGCGGGCGGGTGCAGGGCCCGTCGTCTTGCAAGCGGCCAGCACCAGCATCATTCCAGCAAGGGCTACGGAGCGTTTGTTCATCAGTCGCATAGAGGGGATGGGCACTCTCGCACGCCCCTCAGGCCGGAGCCAGACACGCGAGGCCCCCCTCGCGGTAGCACGGCTCATGCGCATAGCCTGGAACACGAGAAGTTCTCGATGTCACCTCGACTTGATTTCCGACGATTGCTCAAGGGGGCATCTACCCCAGCCCTCCTCGGTTCCTGCCCACGCGGCCAGACCGTCCTGCTCTTGCTCCTGGTGCGGGGTGCCGCCATTTCAGCTCCGGTCAGCATCCGCTCCCGACTGAGGATGAGCGGCGCCCACCGGAAGTCGGTGGCCTCGAACACCGGCCCATTCAGCTCGCTCTGGACCGTTTGGGGCATTGGGCATTCCCCGCGCGGCATGGATGTGCTGCCGCTCACTCAGGGGACAGCAGCCAGCCCTCCATGGGACGTCGAGGCGCTACGGGTCGCCCGGTATCACCCTTGAGAGGTCTGGACCAGGAGGTTGCACTCTGCGCCGCGGGCAACAGAGGGCTGCGCACGTTGGGCGAGGGCAGGGCTCTCATCAGTTCCATCGTGAGAAATCTCTTGTTCTCGTCGTGATGGTTTATGGCTGCTTGGGGCGGGTGAGATTGCGCGTTTGTGCCTGGCGCCTTGGAGCGCCCTCGGCCGGAGCTTCTCCGGTTCGCCAGGAGTTCACTTGGCGAGGCGCGAGGGTAATCGATGAACCGACACGATTCGGCGTGGATGGGGCTGTATGCCGCAGTCGTTCTGCTGCTTCCATTGTCGGCGCATGCTCAGCCTGCTTGCCTCCGTATTGGCCACGGTGGATGGGCAAGCCAGAAGGGCTCCTTGGACACGTGAGCGGCCCGGCGATTATGTGTCGGCTGAGGGCATGCCGCGATACGAAGCGTTTGCAATGACGGCCGCTACTTCGAGAGTCATGTCGATGTCGTCGGGGCTTACGTCGATGTGCGTCACCGCGCGAATCTGTCCTCGCATGAGGCCCACATGAACCCCGCGGTCGGCGAGCGCCTTCGCGAACTGCTCATTCGACAGACCGACTCCCGTCGTATCGAAGAACACCATGTTGGTCTCAGGGGGAGGTGTCGTCAGGCGGATGCCCTCAGTTCGTGCCACCTCTGCGACATCCGCCAACGCTGCGAGCGACCAGACTGTGCCGCCTCCAAAGTTGTGTGTCTGTTCGATGCACACCAGCTTTGGACTCGGGCCGTAAGGCGGCGGAACTGTCTTCAATCGCGCCAAGGCTTGGCGCAGCTCGTCGGCAGTGAAGATGCCTCGCGCGGTCGGGACTCCTTCAACCATCGGGCCGGAGCTCAAGGAGACTCCACCAGACTCCGCGCGGATGATGTGAGCCATGCTGTCCGCGATGACGACATCCGCTGGATGCGTGTGGAGCTTGATGGCCACGAAGTTGCACATCGTCCCCGTAGGGAGTCAAAGAGCCGCCTCCTTGCCCAGAAGCTCGGCGACGCGCTCCTGAATCAGGTTCACCGTCGGGTCTTTTCCATGTTGTTCATCTCCAACCTCGGCACTCGCGATGGCTTGGCGCATGGCCGCGGTCGGTTGGCTCTCGGTATCACTGGAGAGCGGGATAAGGCGTGAGAGGGATGACATGTTCAACGGCCCTCTCATTGAGGTGACGCGTCGAAGTTGCCGTCCCACGAAGAAATTGTCTTGAACGAACCTTGCCTGTGAATGGCCGCGCGACGTCTCGCGGGCGCAACTGGGCGAGCGGGCGAGTGCTCGCGCCGCCAGTCGGAAAATGTGAAATGGGGTTCTGACGGGGCCCGCAAGATGGCCTTGATGGTGCCCAGCCGTTCAGCGCACCTTCTGTGCGAATGCGCCTGGTGTGATGCTGGTGATGCGCTTGAAGTGTCTCGTGAGATGACTTTGATCCGAGAAGCCAGTGAGAGCTGCCACCTCCACCAGCGGCGTGCCGAGGCGGATGAAGTACGTCGACTGCATCCAGAGCGGAGTCCGTCCAGAACTCCACCCGACTCACGTGCGAGCCCGCGGACGTCATTGAAACCTCACTTCCGAGGATTCTTGCATCACGGGAGTCACGCTCGCGCTGTGGCCCACAGAGGACGCATTGCTGGTAGTTCCCTCCGTTCTGTGCGGTACATGCTCCACCCGGATTTCAGGAGTCGAGAATACTGAATTTCACTCAGGGAGTATTCGCGGCAACGCCCTGCCGCCACTCCAGGCTGCTATCCCGCTTGCGACACCGCGTAAGTACCGGGGCGTTCGAATCGGCGCCCGCTCATTTGGGGCTCGCCGAGGAGCCGCTATGCCGAGGGGCTTCCCGTCCCAACTGTGCTCGGGCTGCAGCGTCACCCGTGCCCTGTGCTCCTTCATCGAAGCGCCATCCGATTGGACCGCGACGTGACGGGCCGACATTGCCGAGTAGGTGTGCCCCAGCCTTTGCGCCCGTGCTGCGGGTAGCCACAGGCGCCCTCCCTCAACTGCTGGAGGTGCTGCAATCTGGCGAGAGCCACCCGCCACCGTACGCTGCCGGGGCGCAGGAGGCGGCGCGCGTCGTCTTCGGCCTTCTCTCTGGGGCTGAGGGCTCTCCTCTCCTGATCGGAGAAGCGCGTCGACGCGACGCCCATGTGGACTTGCCGGCGCGCACCGTCTCCCTGCTCGGCCCGTGTCTGTCCCGGCGAGGTCGCCCGAGGCTGGCTTCACCTGGCGCGGAGTGGCGGAGCGCTTCGGTCGCGCGCACGGTCAGGTGGCCGTCCTGATGGGGCGCACCGGATGTCCCGCGGAGTCGCTGCTGTGTGGCAACGAGGCGCCGCCATCCGCGCCATGAGTACGGGCGGCAGTCGCAGACCCGTGCCGAGACGAAGTCGGGGCGCGAGCTTCACCGTGCCGCCATGAAGTCGCGCCATCGTCGACGAACCCGAGTAGGTTCTCCCTCCCTGTTCGTTGGAGTTCCTTCGATGCCACAAGCCACACCGCGCTCGTCACCGCTGGAAGCGCGTCCCAGCGTCTTCCTGCTCGCCGGAGCGTTCGTCACCGGCATGTTCCTCTTCGCCCAGGGCGGCTGCGGAGGTGACGAGTGCCAGGACACCGCCGACTGCCGTGAAGCCAAGGGACCGCCGGCTTCGAACACGGAGTGGGTCTGCGAGGACAATCGCTGTGAGCAGCATTCTGTCGAGGTGCCGCCCCCGGACTCCGGCACGGACGCGGGGACGCCCGACTCGGGGACGCCTGACTCGGGGACTCCCGACTCGGGGGCGCCCGACTCGGGCCCCACCACGGTGAGCGTGCAGGTGCTCGCGTTCAATGACTTCCACGGGCAGCTCGAGGCGCCCGCGGGCCAGATTCTGGCGGGCGTGGCCTCCGACGGTGGGCCGGTGCGGGTGAACGCGGGCGGCGTGACGTACTTCGCCCGGCACATCGCGGCCCTGCGGGCCACCAATCCGAACACGGTGGTGGTAGCGGCGGGAGACCTCATTGGCGCCTCCCCGTTGCTGTCGGGGCTCTTCCACGACGAGCCCACCGTCGAGGCGATGAACCTGATTGGCCTGGACCTGGTCGCGGTGGGCAACCACGAGTTCGACGAGGGCAGCACGGAGCTGTTGCGCATGCAGTCGGGCGGCTGCCACCCGGTGGATGGCTGCCAGGACGGGGATGGCTTCCCGGGCGCGAAGTTCAAGTTCCTGGCGGCCAACGTGGCCACGGGCGTGGACCGCACGCTGTTCCCCCGCTACGACGTGCGCGAGTTCGAGGGCGTGAAGGTGGCCTTCATCGGCATGACGTTGGAGGCCACGCCGGAAGCCGTCACGCCCACGGGCGTGGCGGGGCTCACCTTCAAGGACGAAGTGCAGACGGTGAACGCGCTGGTGCCGGAGCTGCGGCGGCAGGGCATCGAAGCCATCATCGTGGTGGTGCACCAGGGCGGAATTCCGACCCCGGGCTCGCTGGTGAACGATTGCAAGGGCGCGGGGGCGGACGGGCACATCTCAGGCGCCATCGTGGGCATGGCCAAGGGACTCGATAACGCGGTGGACGTCATCGTCAGCGGCCACACGCATCAGGCCTACAACTGCGTCATCGCTGGCAAGGTCGTCACGAGCGCCTCGTCGATGGGGCAGCTCGTCACGGACATCGACCTGACGTTGAGCAAGGCGACGGGCGACGTCGTGGAGGCGCGCGCGAACAACGTCATCGTCACTCGCGACGTGCCGGAGGTCGGCGCGGTGAAGGAGCTGGTGGCGAAGTACCAGGGGCTCGCCGCGCCGATGGCCAACCGGGTCATCGGCTGGGTGGCGCAGGCGCTCAGGACCCAGTCGAACTCCGCGGGCCAGTCCACCCTGGGCTCCGTCATCGCGGACTCGCATCTGGAGGCGACGAAGCCCGCGAACCTGGGTGGGGCGCAGGTGGCCTTCATGAACCCGGGCGGAGTGCGCGCGGACCTCGCCCAGGGCGAGGTCACCTACGGCCAGGCCTTCACCGCGCAGCCGTTCGGCAACAGCCTGGTCACCCTGACTCTGACGGGCGCGCAAATCGAGCAACTGCTGGAGCAGCAGTGGCGGCCGTCGGGAGCCACCCTCATGCTGATTCCGTCGGCGGGCTTCACCTATTCGTTCAGCGCGTCGGCGCCCGTCGGAAACCGCGTCGACCCGGCGTCCATCCGGATCAACGGCGTGATGGTGGACCCGGCGGCGAACTACCGCGTCACCGCGAACAGCTACCTCGCGAATGGAGGGGATGGCGTCCAGGTGCTTGTCGAGGGGACGAACCGGCTGGGTGGCGCCGTGGACAGCGACGCGCTGGAGGCATACCTGAAGGCACACAGCAGCCAGGCGAGCCCCTTGCCCGCCCCCGCGCTCAATCGCATCACCAGGCTGCCCTGAGCCCTCGGACATCCATGCTGTCTACCTGCCCCTCGCAGCTCCGAGCAGGCTGCACGGGCCTACCTGCGTTCGCAGGAGGGGAGGGGCGTGTCCACACACGGGCAGAGAGGTGTTGAGGCGTCTGAGCCGCGCGTGATTCCGACCTCCACCAAATGGAAGAGAGGGCCCAGCGGCTCGTCATGCGCATCGCGCACGTCATGACGCGCTCTTTGACGCACTGATGACGCAGCGACCGAATTTTGGGTAGGCACAGGTTCTCCACCGGGGCGACTCGCCGGTGTCCCAGGCACTGGCGTGAATCGAGGCTCGCCTCGATGTCTGCATGGTAGTCTGGCCGAATGAGAATCCTTGATGTGGTAGAGGCCATTAATCAACTCGCTTCCGGCAAGGGGCTTTCTCCTCTCACGGTGGGGCCTGCGTTCGGCGTGAATGAGATCGAGGCCATTGAAGCGAGCCTTGGCGCCTTGCTTCCCAGCGAACTCTTCGATTTCTTGTCTCGCTTCGGCCGCGTCGATGCGTGGGGCGTCGCCGCTACGTTCGACCTCCACTCATTGGTTGCCGAATCGAAATCGCTGACGCGAACGCTCACGTCGTCGCCGAGGTTCCGCCCGCAGAAATACCCGTTCCTGGCCCCCCTTCACTCGGGCGATGCTGTCGCCGTCATCGTGGGCACGACGGATGCGGCGTCGGTGGGGTATTCATTCGTTATTGCGAACAAGACACGCCGTGAAAACAGTGCGTTTTGGTTCTTCTGGCGCGACGAATACCAGTTTGAACAGGTTGCCGACAATGTGACCGATTGGCTCGACTCTTTCTTGGGTTACGCGCTCGCATACGCAATCCAACATTCGAAGGAGTCCTCGCCCTGAACGAAGTCTGCCCATGTGGGGGGACTGGTCCGCCACTCAGCCACGAAGGGGCACCTCCACGTCCGCTGCCGAGTCACCCTCGTGCACGCGCACTCGAAGCGTCAGTGTGGCGGCGTCCTGCTCGACGCGGACCTGCACCCGTTGGACGCCAGGCAGCCAGCGTGCGAGGGCGCCGCGGACGCTCACTCGTGCCAGCTCTGCCAGCACGGTGTCGTTGCGCTGGTGGCGCAGGCGCGAGTGGCCCGCGCCGAAGCTGGTGTGCCAGGGTCGCTCGTCGGTGGAGAGGGGGGGCGCCCTCCGTGAGCAGCACCTGCCGCACCTTCGAGGCGAGCAGCTCGGCTTCGGTCCTGGAGGCGAAGTCCCGCTTCCTGTCCCTGCGGAAGGGAACGAGGAGATTCTGGAGCACTCGACTCATGATGTCCTCCCTGCGGAATGGGAATGGCCGCGCGCACCTGCTGCAGCGCGCGGACGATGGCGTCGAGGGGAGCTAGGGCCTCTTCCAGCGGGCTCCCCGCAAGGCTGGAGAAGTCCGGCACCCGGGGGCCGCCCCCAGGCCCAGGAGGACGTTGAGGAGGGCCATGCGCTGGGAGAGGGCGGCCAGGGCCTTGCCGACGTTGGCGGCCTCCCGCGCGACGTTGGCCTCCGCGCAGCCGACCACCGCGAGGAGGCCCGTGTCTCCAAGCTGGGCTGCGCGAAGTTGGGCCCGAGAGTGGCTCGGCAGGCGCAGTTGCAGGTGGAGGAGCTGGCCACGGGTGTGGCCCAACTCGCCCAGGGCGATGTCGATGACGCCCACCACCGCGAGTGGCACCGAGCGCTGGGGGACGAGGCGGAGCAGCTTGGACACCTTCTCGGCCAGATTCGGCAAGGCCGCGGCGATGGCTGTTGGGTCCGGCGGCGACCCCAGCGCGTCGGGTAGGGCCTTCACGACTTCGACGAGGGCCAGCACCGCGCCGATGATGTCGAAGAGGGGCGCGAGGGGCGCGAGCGCCGGCTGGATGGCCTGCAGGAGTTGGTGGTGCTGCAGGGTGGCGCCGCCAGGCAGGGGGAGGGTGGGCGCCGCTGGGTTACGAGGTGAAGGACAAGCGCCTCGTGGTGAGTGAGTACGAGGCGGTGGTGGTGCGGGAGGCCTTCAAGTTGTACCTCCAGCACCAGCAGGCCTCGGTGGTGTCGCGCCTCCTCAACGAGACGGGGCGGAAGACGAAGCGGTACGAGGCCCAGCGTGGTGCCACGCGCGCGGCCCGGAAATGGACGACGCAGGATGTGCTGCGCCTCTTGCGCAGCTCCCTGTACGCGGGCTTCGTGCCGTATGGCGACGAGATGCGCCCGGGCGAGCACCCGGCGATTGTAGACAGGGCCACCTTCCATCAGGTGCAGGACGTCCTGGAGGGCCGCGGCCCGGGCATCCAGTACCACTGGCGCAACCCGGACTACGTGCTGCGAGGCCTCCTGCGCTGCGGCATGTGCGGCGAGGCCATGACGCCCGGCTCCACGCGTAAGGGTACGCGCGAGTACCGCTACTACCGCTGCGTCACCCGGGACACGCAGGGGAAGGAAGGGTGCCAGGCCTCGCCTCTTTCGGCTGCCGCCCTGGAGGACTTCGTCGTCGCCCGGCTGCGGGAAGTCTCGGTGGGTGGGGGCTTCGCAACGCAGGTGCATGCCCGCCTCACGTCGCGGCTGGAGGAGAAGCACAAGGCCCTGCGCGCGGAGCGCGTGCGGCTCCCGAAGGACTTGGCCAGGAGCGCCGGGGAGTCCGCGAAGTGGGTGGATTCCCTCTCGAAGCTGGAGGGCCCCTCCCGGCGCCTCCTGGAACAGAAGCGGACGGCTGCGGAAGAAGAGTCCGCCGGCATGAAGAAGCGGCTGGCGGAGGTGGAGCGCGCGCTGGACGCCATGGAGGGGGAGAAGCTGGAGGCGGCGTGGGTGGCCCAGGCCTTGGCGGACTTCGACGCGGTGTGGGACGCCCTCACGGCCGCCAACCGGGGGCGCCTGCTGCAGGCCCTCGTCGGCCGAGTCGTGGTGGACGAGGAGACGGACAGCGTGGACGTGCACCTTGCCCATGCAGGTGAATCCGCGACGCCCCTGCGCGAGGAGGTGGCGCCGTGAGCGCGAGTCCCGACGTGAAGGCTTCATTCGGAGATGGGAGTCCAAATGTCTGGCCCCCTTGGTCATACAGTTGCAGTTTGTGTCTGGCGCCGCAGGCTCGGTAGTGGCAGCGCATGGCGAAGGCTTGATGGTGCCGTCGCCACTGAATCCACAGGAGAACATCGGTAGCTGGCGGGAGCGTGCGCCGCCAGAGGGCCCGCAGCGGGCGGACGTGGAGGCTGTCCCACTGCAGGTTCAGCTTGCGGCCGATGTGTCCCGGGGGCACCGAGTAGTACGCGCCGTCCACCTCGACGCGCCCGTCCAGGTGCACCACTCGCTCACCGTAGGCGTCGTCACGGAATGGCTCCACGAGCAGGGCCAGCAGCCATGGCACTCCTCGCCGAAAATGGCGACCACCTGGCGCTTGGTGGTGCCGTGGATTCGGGTATCCGCCCACTTCGCCTCCCACGCGTCGAGGTAGGCCTGGGCGGCCTCCAGCGACTCGAAGCGCAGGCCCTTCAGCGGCGTGCGCTACGCGTGGCCCACCGCCGACGCCGATTTCGCGGCGCGCGAGCCCATCGCCCCCGCGCCGCACATCATCAGCCTTTCGGCGCCAACCGGCCCGCGAAAGTCAGCAGAAGGGTGGCGCGGGTTCCGACGACCTTGCTTAGCTCGGCTTTCGCGGCCTCCAGCCCCCGCGTGCTGACCATGTGATGTGCGGACACGAGCGTCTTCAGGAACTGCGGGAGCGTGCAGTCGAGCCGATCGAAAGAGTGCGGATCCTCGCACAAGATGCCCATGCGCCCGTCCTCGTTCACCAGGACGTAGAACCCGCCGCCGCCGTGGACGACGCTCACCGCACGCATGACGAAGTCGGTCGCGGCCTCGTCGCCGTCGAGCCACTCTTCCAGTACCTCGTCGCGATCCGCGCCGTTCTGCCAAGGGCTCGGACAGAAATCGCCCCATTGCAGCACGCAGAGCTGGGGCAGGGACCAGTTCTCGGCCAAGTCGCTCAGTGCTTCCAACTCTGCGCGAAGCTCCGGAGTGAAGCCGTCGAGCGTGAACGCATCGTCATCCTCCTCTGCTTCGTCGTCCTCCGAGTCCTCTTCGTCCGCGTCTGGTTCACGAACAAGTGCTACTCCTAGGAGCTGCTCGACGTCGGCGCGGAGCTGCCCGGATGAAATGTAGGTCATGCGCGGCAGTCTAGGGAGCACGGAGAAGGCACCGCAAGAGGCGCATGTTTGCGATCACCAGAACACGGAAACATGAGTATCGATCGGAAGGCTTTCGCCCGTAGCGCGCTGCTACTGCACTGTAACAATTGGAACGCAGTGGAGAAAGGCGCGGAATCGCTGGGCGGTCTCAATCGGTGAACGCACCAGTCAGGGTGCGTGGAAGGAGGGCGCACCCGAGAGGGGGGGCCCGGTGGAGAGTCGAGGCAAGCTTGGCAGGATGAGTGGAGAGGACTGGCTGGAGGTGCAGCGCGCGGTGGCCGCAGGGCAGACGCAGGAGGCGGCAGCGCAGGCAGTCGGGGTGAATGAGCGCACGCTGCAGCGCCTGTTGCGCCGGGCGGGAGGCATCCGGCGGCCGCCGCGCGTGCGCTCTACTTTGCGTTTGAGCGTGGAGGAGCGCGAGGAGGTGGCGGCGTGAGCACGAGCCCCGAGTCTCGGCCGGCGGAGGCTGGCCTCGTCAGCGCGCAGTTCCACCGCGTGCGTCGGGCGAAGGTGCGCTTCCGGGAGGGGGCGCGCCCCTCACAGCGAGAGGTGGTGCGCCGGCCAGCTCACGTCGCGCGCATGCTGGCGCTGGCGCACCACGTGGAATCCGCCATTGCGCGAGGGCTGGTGGCGAGCGCGGCGGACGTCGCGGGCCAGTTGGGCTTTACCCGCGCGGGAGGGCCGTGCCCGCTGGACGGTACGCCTCATTGCCGAGGAGGCGGTGCGCAGGGGCTTCGTTGCGAAGGTAGGGCGGGAGACCGTGCGCGAACTGCTCCTGCGTCATGATTTGAAGCCTTGGCGGGAAAAAATGTGGTGCGTGCCAAAGCTGGACGCCCAGTACATCGAGCGCATGGAGGACGTACTGGAGCTGTACGCGCGGCCGCTATGCCCGGCGCAACCTGTCGTCTGCTTTGATGAGAGGCCTGTGCAACTGCTGGAGTGGGTGCGTCCTGCTGCACCTGCCTGCCCTGGACGGGAAGCTCGCCAAGACTACACCTGCTTTCGTTGCGGCACCGCCAATCTCTTCTGTGCAGTGGAGCCCAAGGAGGGCTGGCATTTCGTGAAGGCTAATTCCAGCAAAAAGAGCGAGGCGTTCGCTGAAGCGCTGCGGGACGTTGCCAATCACTACCCGAGCGCAGAAGCCATTCACCTTGCGCTCGACAACCTCAGCACTCATTCCTGCCGAGCCTTGGAGGTACGATTCGGGGTACGAGCAGGTCGTCGACTCTGGCGGCGCTTCACTGTGCATTTCACGCCCGTGCACGGCAGTTGGCGCAATCAAGCTGAGATAGAGATTTCCCTGCTCTCCCGTCAGTGCCTGGGCAAACGGCGCGTCCCAACCCTCGACAGGCTCGACCAGGAAACAGACGCGTGGGGGCAGTGGGCCAACCACCAGCGACTCCGAATCTGCTGGCGGTTCACCATTCCAAAGGCTCGGGCGAAATTCGGATACGACCCACCAAACTTCTCCTGGTCAAAGGATTAGGGGCAGTCGATGATCTCCCTATCCATACGCTCTGGCCTACGACCCGGGACCTGGCTCCGAAGATTCGGGTAGCCATGGATGCGCTGACGAAGGCATTCATTCCCAATCCACCTTGGGAGAGGGTTTGAATCTCAATGTGTAGTCTCCATACGCGCGGCACAGGAACTTGCCGGTCCTGTGTGCACCTCGCTCACTTGCCTTGAAGCAGTTGCCGAATGTGGCTTTGACGCACGTATGACGCAGCGACCGGGTTTGGGGTGGGACACCTATCTGGGAACATGCTGGTGCGGCGGTTGGGCGGGACATGGGTGCCGCGGCAGAAGGTGGAGGAGTCTCAGGTGCGGGTGGGCAATCGCATCTGGCTGCCCTGCCTCCGCGCGCGTCGGTACATGCAGCCCCGCCAGTCGCTGCTGGACTACTCGCTCACGCAGTTCTTCAAGGAGGCGGAGCGATACCGGCCCTGACTGCTTCGGCCGGGTGGGGCTGTGGGTATTGAGGTAGCGACAGGAGGCGCAAGGATGGGTGCCTGCGGTTGCGCCATGCGGCGCCTGCCTCACCCGTTAGCACACGCCACCCGCTGGTCGTGCTGGACGGTTCGCCCAGGCGTAGTCGCCAGAGCGCGAGACGCCCAGTTGGCGGCACATGAAGGCCACCGGCATGGAGGACTTCTCCGCATGGATGAAGCGGAACTTCACTTCATCTCCTTCTCGAAGAAGGCCGCCGCACCTTTTTCACTTCCGCCATGTCGGACACCGGCCCTGCCTCTTCGTTGGTGTCCACTGACGCGGAGCAAGCCCATGGTGACGGTGCTGGGCGGAAAGGTGTCGATGCGCTCACAGCCAGGGAAGGGCAGCGCGTTCACCGACGCGCCGCCTTCCTGCGCATGGAGGGGGAGAGGTCAGTCGCCCGGCAGCGACGACAGCAGGTCCTTGATGCCATCGAGGATTTTCCGCGCGCTGAGCGCTCCTTCGACCCGCTCCTCGATACTGTCGGGGTCGCTGTCGAAGCCGAGGACGTTCTCGGGGCCCTCGATGCCGATACAGCCCTCGACAACCAGGTCGGTTCCGATGAAGACCTGCACGGCACGGGCCCCCTTTGGAGGCAAAGGCTGCGTGAGGTCGTACGACCAGAGGCGCCCGCGAAGCTCCCAGGCGAGGAAGGAAGGGTGGACGGCCGCCTTTCCTCCGTGGGCGACCGGGGTCATGTTGACCGAGTCGGTGCGGGCATCGCCTTCGGCCTTCTCGAGATCGCCATTCGCATGCACCCGGAGCCACAATCCCGGCCGCTTCTGCAGCCGCAGCAGGAGCGGACTGCCTCCGCGTGAGCGCTTGGGAATGCCCGGCACCGCCAGGTCACGTTCGAGGTCCGCGCCGCCGAGATCGTAGACAACCAGGTCGCCCCTCGAAGTGCCCACCGCGACGAAGCGGTCATTCGGAGACACGCTCAGGCAGGAGACGTCCCATGGGGGCACCTCGCATGGCAGCACCCCGAGCACCCGCCCGCTACGACTCGAAACGAGTGTCACGCCCTCCGAGCCGACGGCCGCGAGCCAGCGCGTGCTCCGGGCCATCGCCAGCAACGTTTCTTGACCGTGGCCAAGCCCCAGGATCTCCGAATTCCAGTCCGCCCCGCCGGTTTCGTGGTCCCACCTGTAGAGGCGCGGCCGGACCGGGTCGTCATCCCGGTTGAGGTGTGACTTCACGCCCACCACGCGAGGCCCGGTCGGCAGCACGAAGCTCGGCCCGATGGCGACGTCCCGCTCTCCCTTGAACCGCGAGAGCTCTTGTCCTGTCCGCGTATCGAACACCACGAGGTCCCACTCGAAGAAGCACCACAGCTTCGTCCCGTCGTCGGAGAGCGACAGGCCACAGGTGGGCTCGAAGGTGTGGATGTCCTTCAGGAGCGGCTTCGGAGCCGAGCCCGGCGTCCACGACCAGACCACGTCGCCATTGGCGGCATATCCCGCCCAATACACGGCGCCCTCCGGAGAGACCACCAGCGCCCTGGGACGCGCTGTCAGGGGGGCGCTCTCCACCACCCTGCCGGAGTCCAGCGCGTACACCCGGGCGACCTTGTCCTCGAATGTCGCGGCCAGCAGATCCCCCGCCGGGAATAGCCGGACCTTGTTGAGCCCCTCGGCAACCGTGAGCGTCGACGCGGTCCGCTCGGCCGCGACGTCCCACACGCGGACCGTGGAGTCCTTCGCCGCCCCCGAGACAAGCCGGGACGAGTCCTCGAGCCAGTCCGCGGCGAGGATGGGCGTGGAGTGGCCCTTGAGCTTCATGCTCGGCCTGTGAAGGTGCCTGTCCTGCTTCATGGTGCGCCTGCCTTTACCCTCGCCGTCACCTCAGCGCGATCGAAACTGGAAGCCCGCGCGCGTCGGTACACGCAATCACGCGAGTCGCTGGTGGAGTACTCGCTCACGCAGTTCTTCAAGGAGGCGGAGCGGTACCGGCCCTGAGGCGGCGGAGCGATTGACCCGTAGTGGACGCTTCCGGATTCTGTCGCTGGCGTTGGGACGCTACCTGCGGCTTCCCAGCCGGTAGGTTTCGTCTCCGCGTCAGACGACCTCGGCACCCTGGATGACGACGTCCTCGAGGGGCACGTCGCTGTGACCGCTTTGGGTGACGATGGGACATGCGCACCGAGGGGAAATCTGGTTGGCTCCTGTCTGGAGGGAGCGCCACCTTGGGCCATGACCCCATGACTCCGGACGACAACCGTATCGTCGACGTGGGGTTCGACGAGAAGCACATCCTTCTGCACATGGCGGATGGCCACGTGCTGGCCACGCCGAGCAGCGGCTACATCCGTGTCGACAAAGCCACGCCCGAGCAGCGGCGCGGCTGGGTCCTCACCGAGGACGGTCGTGGCGTGAACTGGCCGGAGCTATGGGCCCCCTCCACCGATGGCATGCTCAGCGTCTGGGCCATCGAACAGGACGCGCTCTACGCGCATGCCCTGGCGCGGTTGCAGCAGGCCCACCGGGATTTTTCGGCCGTGCCCGATGATGAGCGCGACCTGGTCGCGCTGTGGCGCATGGAAGCCGACATCAACAACGGCGGCTTCATGCAGTTCTTCTGCAACTGGGGCGAAGAGATTTGCGAGCTGGCCATCGAGGCGCTGGGCAGGGTGGGTGCCCATGGCGTGCAGCAATGCCTGAAAGACATGCTGGGCGTCGTCGCTCACTACGGTGAGACCGAAGAGATGGTTTCACTGTCCGACCTGCCGGCCATGCTGACCGACGCTGAGCGGGACCGGCTGTATGCGTTGGATCAGGCCTTCTGGAAATATCCTGAACCACTCGGCAAGCTCGTCGTGAGGCATTACACGCCACGCGTGACGGGGCGTTTGAGCCGCGTGGATTAGGGAGCCCGCTATCCCCTGTCTGATGGAAGTGCCGATGCCAAGCTCGCGCCCCTGCCGGCGGGAGTGTCACGCCCTTCCTGGTAAATGTCTCTGAGACAGACTTCGCGCTGCAGGCCACCGCGAGGAGGCCCGCGCCTCCAAGCTGGGCTGCGCGAAGTCGGGCCCGCGAGACGCTCGACAGGCGCAGTTGCAGGTGGCGGCGCTGGCCATGTTCGAGAATCACGGTTCGTCGTTTAGCCCCCGTCGAACCGAAGGGCCAACCCTGACGCCACAGCGCGGGGAAGGGTGCCCTCCTGGGGTAGGAGGGCCCTTGGCGCGGGTGGGGGGCTTCAGGCGCGTGTTTGCGCCCTGGCCAAACGATAGCCGGCGGGCACCTACAGCCGGACGGAGTTAACCGCGGCCCGCTGACGGAGGGGATTTGCCCTCAGTTGCGCCGGCCAGGGAGTTCGACAGTCTCGTGCGTGCCTCGCTCTCTCATTGGCGGAGCGACTGAGTCTTGGGGGTTACACATGAAGTGGTCCTGTGGCGGCGATTGGCTCCTCCGAGAATGAGTCCGAGGACTGCGAGGAGCAGCGGCGCGCCAGAATTTGTCCGTGCGGTGGGACTGGAGGCGCACCCGGAGGACTCCGGTCGCTCTCCGGATTGAGGGGGGCGCGGGCCGACAATCACTGGCCTGCCTGCATCTGGGCTGCCGGCATCTGACGGTTCTTCGCCAATTGAGCCACCATCCTCGTCGACACCAGCGTCCGTGACGCCTCCATCGGCAGCGGATTCACCTGCGACGGTGAAATGGGACTCGTCGGAGTTGGAAATGCCCCCACCAGTCATGGCTCCGACTCCCCAGGAGTAGACGCCCGGTGCCAACGCATCACTTTCGTTTAAAGAGAAGACGGTTTGGTTTGTCTGGTGCGCGCGAAATAGCGAGCCATGCTGGAAAATTCGTAAGTAATAGAAGATGGAGTAGCCCCTTGGATCTACGGAGGGCTCCCACTCGAACGTGATGAGGCCATTAGGAAGGAGGGCTTCGTTCCCAGGCGTGATAAGGACTGGCTTCGTAATGAAGTCGGAGATACTTGGCTTCACTTGGCCGCTCGCCCGGCTTGCCAGTGACTCCCTGGGGACCTCCGGCGAGTCGGTGGGCGTCGCGGAGACAGAAACCGGGGACAACAGCAGGATGACAAGAGAGCTGTGAAAGCGACGCAGTGGCGCAGCGTTGGACGTGGGCATCGCACCTCAGTCTCATGGAACGACATGTGTTAATCAAGACACGATTGCGAATGTCGGAGTGGTACGGGTGTGTTCCTGTCGTGATGTGTGAGCGTTGGCAGTGATGTTGCGCTTTCGTGGCTTCGTCGCTGGATGCTGTGTCTTATCGGGATGGGCGTGAGTTGGAGAGGTTCTACGAGTAGAGATTCGGCCCGGCATGGTGGGGTGCACACCTCGCAAACTAAACAAGCTGTGGTGGAGTTGCAGCGGGCGCACGCGAGGTTGGACGGAAGTTTCGATGCGCGGACGCGGCTGGCCCGGGCGAAGGCGGAGTACCGAGGGGTGGAAGCCGCGGCGCTGCACGCGCTGGGCGCCGAGGCTGGTGGCGGCGAATGACTCGCCGTGCGCTCACGCCCCGGCGCAGGAAGGACTGCGGGAGTGGGTTGCTCGCGGCGCGAGGGGAGTGTCGCTCCGCGATGACGGCCAGCGCGCGTGAGGGAGTCGCCTCCCTCGAACATGCGTGAAACAACATGACAGAAGAGAGGACTCCGGCGGGCCAAGGGGCTCAAGCCGCATGGCATGCCGTGCCCGCCCTGCTCACTTCCGTGTCGCCAAGCCCTCGCGGACCATCTCGTCCACGAGCGAGGCGGCCTTCGCCTCGTCGGTTTCGCCCTGCACTCGCAGCGCGACAGACTCGAATCGCTGGGCATTGGCTACCACCCAGTCGATGTACTCGCTCGTAGCTCTTCACTCAGCCCCAAGAGGCGCTTCGTTTCACCCACGACCAGCGAGTCCTTGTCCGTCCGAGGCTTCAGGTCTTCGACGCCCGTCTGGATGCCCGCCAGCGTGAGGGTGATGGGGCGCTTCACCCAGTCGTCCGAAATCTTCCGGAACTCCCGGTGGAAGATGTCGCCGGCCAGGTGGCGGCCCTCCTCGGGCGTCAGCACGCCCACGCGGACCAGTCGCTCGACCATCTCCGTCATGCGCTCCGGGCCTCTCGTGGCCGTCGTCTGGCTGCGGAAGCGCCAGAAGCGCACGCCCATTTCCGCGAGCACCTTGCGGTTGACTCCGTGGCGGGGCCATCCGAGGAGTCGGCGGCCTTGAGGGCGGCGACGTCCGGGAAGGCGCGGCCGGTGAGGCGGGAGATGACGCGCGAGTCCCCGAAGGACTTGAAGTACACCCGCTCGGTGCTCTGCACCTGGATGTACCGGCGAAGGCGCCGACGGGTGGTGACGCTGTCGAAGCTGACGGCGGAGATGCGCACGCGTTCGCGCACCTCGACGGCCTCCTTGTCCAGGGGCAGGAGACGCACGGTGTAGGAGGGGACGTAGACGAAGCGGGCGATGCCGGCCGTACCGTCGCGCAGCACCTCGCAGTACGCGTTGCCCGTCACCTCGAGGTCGTGGCGGGCGCGGCGTCGCAGTTCGACGAAACTGGAGTCGAAGCAGCAGAAGTCGAAGAAGGACTCCAGGCGGGCCTTCTCCACTCGGGCGTGCTGGCGCACCTCCTCCTCGTGCGCAACGACGTCCTCGTCCGTGGGACGCAGGTGGGCCTGCTCCGGTTCGGTGGACAGGTTGACTATGCTGCCAGCCTCTTGGTTTCGGCCATCCGCTCGTACTCCGCAGGGCAGACGTAGCCCAGGGCTGAGTGGCGCCGCTTCCGGTTGTAGAACACCTCAATGTACTCGAACAGCGACTGCTTCGCCGCCTCACGCGTCTTGAAGCGGGTGACGTAGACGAGCTCCAACTTCAGGGTGGAGAAGAAGCTTTCCGCCACGGCGTTGTCCCAGCAGTTACCCTTGCGCGACATGCTGCATCCGATGCCGTGCTCCTCCAGCAGCCGGCGGTAGTCCTCGCTTGCGTATTGGCTGCCCCTATCCGAGTGGTGAAGTTGCGGGGCGGGACGGCTGAGCAACGCCATGTCGAGTGCGCGCAGCACCAGGCCGCGGTCGATTCTCTCGCCCATCGCCCAGCCCACCACCTTGCGGCTGAAGAGGTCCAGCAGCACCGCCAGGTACAGCCAGCCCTCGTCGGTCCAGACATAGGTGATGTCACCCACCCACGTACGGTGGAGCTGACCGGGTTGGAAGTTCCTCTCCAGGGTGTTCGGCGCCACGGGGTGGTGGTGGGCCGAGTCGGTGGTCCGTACGAAGCGACGCCGTGCACGGCCACGCAGGCCCGCCTGGCGCATCAGGCGAGCCACTCGCTTCCGCGCCACCCGCTGGCCTCTCGCTTTGAGTTCCGCATGCACCCGCGGAGCGCCGTACGTGCCCCGGCTCTCCTGGTGGACGGCTGCCACTTCGAGATGAAGCGCCCGGTCGCGTTGCTTCCGCTCGCACTCGGGCCGCGCCGCCCAGGCGTAGTAGCCACTGCGTGAGACGCCCAGGTGACGACAGAGGACAGCGACGGGAAAGAGGGCCTTCTTCGCGTGGATGAAGGAGAACTTCACTTCATCTCCTTCGCGAAGAAGGCCGCCGCGTTTTTTAGTATCTCCCGCTCCATCCGCAGCTCCCGGTTCTCCTTGCGCAGCCGAGAGAGTTCCTCGCGCTCCACCGTCGTCAGCGCTCCAGGCCTGCCCCCGCCCCGGTCCGTCTTCGTCTGCTCGACCCACAGCCGCAGCGCTGACTCCGTCAGGTCCAAGTCTCGGGCGGCCTGGGGAATCGTTTTCCCCTCCTCCAGCACCAGCCTCACCGCCCCGGCCTTGAACTCCGCCGTGAACTCCCGGCGTGGCCTACGGGGCTTCCTCTGCTTCTCGTCAGTCGCGGACATCCCGTGCTCCTTCCATCACATCTCGGGTGTCCACGGAACCGGGCTACTCCCAAGGGTCGTACCCGAAGGCAGCGTGCCGACGTCGCGCGCGGTCAGGCGCTCCGGAGCCATGGCGTCGGCCACCTTCTCCCGGGCCCCGTCCGCGTCGAAGTCAATCGAGGGCTCGAAGCGGAAGCCGAAGCCGTCGATGTTCGTCGCACAGGCGTCGACGTTCTGGCGCAGCGAGTTGGAGTGCTCGACGAGGAGGCAGAGGGCTTCCGGCTCATATGGGGGCTGGAGGGCGCCCGCATCGCTGAAGGCCACGGACTCCTCGCCACCGCAAGCTGTCGGGGCTCCCGAACGCGCTACCGGAAATCAGGGCGCAGCTCGTCCGGCACGTAGGTCGTTCCAGTCCAGCGGAAGCGAAGCTGAGGCCGCTTGGGGTGGACGGGGCTTGAGCGTAGGAGCAGGTCGCGGAATCCGCCTGTCGAAGTGCGGGAGATGTCCAAGCTCCGCTCGACGGAGTCGCTGTGGCTGTCGCGCTCTCCACAACTATGCGTGTCGTAGACGTCACGCATAGGGGCAAGCATGATGGGGGTGAGTCGCTCGCCTACCATCCGGAGGAGGATGAGCCACTGCGTCTCGGAGCACACGGGGCAACTCCCAGCGCACGAACTGGTGGTCGTGAGACGGACGCCAACCGCTGTTTCGGTTGGAGAGATTCGATACGGTGCCAAATCGAGCTGCGCCTCCGACGAGGGCTGCAAAACTCTGAGGCCGTCGTCCAGCACCGGAAGGTCCCGCGCCGAGGCCACCATGTCCCGGTTTCTGGCGAGAACTTTGAGGTCTTCGGGACGCCCCTGCACCAGGGCCACATCGAGCCGGGCTTCAGCCGCCTCCGTGCGACTGAAACGAAGGAGGACTACGGAGGCGCCGGGGAGGACGGCCCAGGACTTGAGCTGATGTGCGGAGAGGGGCTGGAGTGGCGTAGGGCTTCCCTGTGCAGGCTCGGGGACGAGCAGCTTGAGCGCTGCCACCTCCAATGGCGTTGGGACGGGCTTCACCTTCGCGTCCTCCGCCTGCACCACCGTCGCGAAGAAGACGAAGACCAGTACCGCGCACCGTTGAAGCTGAAGCACTCTCATTGCCCCCGGACGCCTGACGGAGGCGCCTTTCCTCCTCAAAATATAGCACCTTGGGATAGTTCCCGCGTCCGCGAATGCGTTGAACATGGGGTGTCAAGGGATGCCAGGAGGCTGCTCCAGTGCAGTTGCTGCTCATGCTTTCTGCCACCTGATTCCGTGAACGCTTATCGATTTTCTACGTCGTCTCGGGAAGGAACTATCCGATGACGCGCACGCCAATTTCCCCGCTGCCTCGTCGCTCGGGCCGCCGCTCGCGCTGGCACGCAAGGGCGACTGCCCAGAACTTGTCCGCGTGCCCGCGGTTGGTGCGCTCGGCGTCGAAGGATACGCCGAGTGTCGCGGCCTCGCGGCACCGGATCTACCCCGCAGTCCTCTGCGCAAGCTGCTGGAGTCGTGACAGATGCTCTAGAATGCGCGTCTTCCCTCTCGTTGATCCACAGCCAGAGGGAAGACGCGTTCATGCGTACCTCAGTGGCTGGAGACTCTCACCTGCCGAGGCCTCGGAATTAGGTCTACACCGCTGGTGCCGTAAGCGCCCCAGCCCCAAACAGTGCCGTTCTCCAGCAGCACCACGGAGCTTATGAAGCCCGCTGCCACTGCAGAGACCTTGCGGAATCCCTGCATCTGCACGGGCGTAGGTTGAGTCGTGCGAGTGCCATCCCCGAGCTGACCTAAGTCGTTGTTGCCCCAGGCCCAGACGGTGCCGTCATTCCGCAACGCCAGCGTGTGGTCGTCGCCAGCATCCACGGCGACTACGCCTGTGAGGCCCTGCACCTGCTGAGGGAGTGGTCGCGTAGCGAATGTTCCATCCCCGAGCTGCCCGCTGTCGTTGGCGCCCCAGGCCCACACGGTGCCATCATCATGCAGCGCCACGGCGAAATCTCTCCCCGCGGTAATGGCTTTCACGTTCGCAAGCTCCCGCAGAGGAACGGGGGAATCCCGCTGGATGTTCGTGCCGTCCCCGAGCTGTCCGGCGGAGTTCCTGCCCCAGCTCCAGACGCTGCCGTTCTTGCGCAGCGCCACGGCGTGTAGGTTCCCGGCAGCGATAGCTGTCACGTCCATGAGCCCCGGCACTTGGACGGCCCCCTGGGTCGTACTTGGCCACGCCGGGTGCCCAAGCATTCCGAAATAGTTGTTGCCCCAGCTCCAGACGGTGCCGTCCTCCCTCAATGCCACTGTGAAGGCTAGGAGGGTGTCACCTCCCGCGGCAACGGCGGTCGCACCCGTGATTCCCAGCACCTGCACGGGCACCGAGCTGGGTCGAAACGTTCCATCGCCCAACTGGTCATCTTGATTGAGGCCCCAGCTCCAAACGGTGCCGTCGCCTCGCACGGCCACGGAGTGCTCGTACGCTGCCGCCACGGCCTTTACTCCACTCAGCTCCGGCGCCTGCACCGGCGCTGCATCCTTTGAATACGTCGTGCCATCTCCAAGCACGTCAGAGTAACCGGAGCCCCAGGTTCGGAGGGAGCCGTCCTGTCGCAGCAACACCGCGTGCCAGGAGCCCACGGACACCGTCTTTCCCTCCGTGAGGCCAGCCAACCGCACGGGCGTGCTGCGACTCCTCCGCGACCCGTCCCCCAACTGGCCATAGTAGTTCGAGCCCCAGGCCCATACGGAACCATCCTCCCCTATCGCCACGGTCCAATCATTGCCCGCGGCCACGGCCTTCACGGCCATGAGTCCCTGTGCCTGCACGGGCTTCGCGTCCGACGGTACTCCACCATTTCCGAGTTGGCCGAAGTCGTCGGTGCCCCACACCCAGACGGTGCCGTCCGCCCGAAGTGCGACGGTGTGTTCATCGCCAGCGGAAAGGGCCTTGCAGTCCGCGAGGTCCGGCACCTGCACGGGCATCGTGAGCCAGTCCTGCGTGGAACCTCCCAGGAGATTGGCGCGTCCCCACCCCCAGACGGTGCCGTCCGTCCGCAACACCACGACGTGGTTGTCGCTCGCGTCCGCGGCGATGACGTCCGTAAGGCCCGGTACCTGGACGGGCGTCGGGTTGAAGTCTTGCCGGTTCGACTGCTTGGTTCCCCATGTCCACACGGTGCCGTCCTGCCGCACCGCCACGGTGCGGCTCCCTCCAGCAGCGATGGCGACCACGCTGGCGAGCCCCGGCACCTGCGCGGGGATGTGATTCTGCGACTCCCGGCCAG
Source organism: Myxococcus hansupus (assembly GCF_000280925.3). Taxonomy (NCBI): domain Bacteria; kingdom Pseudomonadati; phylum Myxococcota; class Myxococcia; order Myxococcales; family Myxococcaceae; genus Pseudomyxococcus; species Pseudomyxococcus hansupus. Next base: position 6,413,511 of record NZ_CP012109.1, on the reverse strand, counting down.
CATCTCCCAACTGGCCGGAGCGGTTATCACCCCAGGTCCAGACGCTACCGTCCTTCAGAAGCGCGACGGTGTGGGAGTCCCCCACAGCAATGGCGGTCGCGCCCGTGAGCCCCGGTACCTGCATGGGCGTGACGCGTGAGCCGGCCGATATATCGGCCCCGAGCTGGCTAGCGGCGTTGCTGCCCCAGGTCCAGATGGAGCCATCCTCCTTCAGCGCGGCGACGTGGGCGAGGCGCGACTTCACGGCGGTCACCCCCGTGAGGCCGCTCACCGTGCGATACTGGGGTTCACCTCTGCCGAGCTGGGTCGATTCGTTATTGCCCCATGCCTGGACCTTCTGCTGCTCCGTCACCACCAGCGCATGGCGCCCCACCCCTGCCGCGATTACGAGCCCCCGTGTGCCACACGTCAGGCCTCCCAACAGGGGCTGGAAGGACTCGAAAATGGAGTTGCCCACGTCGTCGGCGATGGTCACCCTCACGGTGGGCAACGTTTCTGAAGGAAGGCACTCGGGCCCGACCCAGACGGCTTCGCTCACTGTGCCTTGCGTGCTCACCTCAAGCGTGCCGACGCTGGTCTCCCAGGTGAACGTCTGCGTGCGCTCCGTGGCGGCGAAGACCTTCACCCGGAAGGTGACGGCCCCGTCCGGGGGAATCTCCAGCGCGGATTGTGAGGACTCCTCCAGTCGGAGCTCCACCCCAGGTGGTGGCGGTGGTGGTGGTGGCGATGGTGGCGGCTTGATGGGGTCTTCGGAAGAGCATCCGGCCAGTCCGACCCCAAGACACAACGCCAGACAGCGGAGCCACTGGCCTGCTTTACGGCGCATTGTTGCCTCCCTTGCTTGTCGATGACGGACATTCCATTCTTGCGGATTGACTCTGGCAAGCCGTCGAGGATGCCCGCACAGCGGCGGGTGCAAGATATGACATGTCGGAGCTACCTACCGACGGTGAATGCGATGTTCGGTCGGCTGGGCCGCCACGAATGACTTCGTGGCGGGCCACCGACAGTGCTCCGCCACGCGACGCTCACACAAACGGTCAACCAATCACCCGTACCCCAATCTCCCCGGTGCCTCGTCGCTCCGGTCCCCGCTCACGCTGGCACGCCAGCGCCACGGCCCAGAACTTGTCCGCGTGCCCGCGGTTGGTGCGCTCGGCGTCGAAGGACACCTTCCCCGAGGGCAGCACGCGGCGCTTGATGGAGTGAATCTGCCCGACAGGCTCACGCTGGCGCGGCAGGGGGACGTCGCGGCGCTGGAGGAGAATCTTGAAGTCAGTCGCCCAGCGCTCCTTGGCCTCGTTGGTGAAGTTCTCCTCCGCCACCTGGGGGAAGTCGCGGGCGAGGTTCATGCCGATGCCGCTGCGGTCGACGCTGAGGCGAGCCACGGGAAGCACGGACAGCAGACGACGGAGGTGCGCCTCCTGCTCCGCGAAGGGTACGCCTTCAAAGCTGCGCAGCATGCGGCAAGTGAAGCAGCCCTCCGCCTCTTCGAAGACGGCCAGCTCGGAGCGGTCTCGGGTGAGGCCCACATCGAAGCCCGCCACCAAGCGCCCGTGGGGCACGGCCACGTCGGACGCGTCTTGCGCCAAGGACAGCTCGTCCGTGGTGCACGGGAGGATGAGCTCGTAGGGGAGGACGCTGTAGGACTCGTCGACGTAAAAGGCATTCGAGCTTCTGCTGGAAGTCCTCCAGGGGCAGGGAGTCGAACTGCTCCACGAGGGCGGGGCGCCCGAATCGAGCGACGCGCTCCTCGGTGGACATGAGGGGGGCCTCCATTGCGGCGCGCCTCACGTGTCGTCCTCGATGCGCCTGACGATGCCGAGTGTCACGGTGTTTTCCTTTGGCCGAGGCCGACAGAAGTCGCGGGGGCGCGACTGACATCATCCAGGACTCCGCGCGCCTCGGGCCGCCAGTGCATCTCGCAGGCGGCATGTCCATGGTGGCTGAGGGGAATAGCCTCGGCGCTCTCATGGTGAGCGTCCAGGATGTTATTACCGGTGATGACCTCGCATGCCATCGAGAGTTGGTGTCGTGGTTGGCCGAAGACGTCGGCGCAGCAACAAGCGGTGAAGTGCAAGTTGCTGCGACGACGCACGGACGAAGGGGCGTTACTTATGGCGACCGGTGCTCAGCAACTGCATCTCCCACGCGAGGGCGATAGCTGAGCCTCCGCCGTGCTCGCTGACGACGTCCGACACGCCAGCGAGCGTCTTCTCGCGCGCCCAGTCTCGCTGCCACTCGCCCAGGACAGCCATCCACGTGATGGGAACCGCGCCTGCCTGTACCATCCTTCGAACGGCCATCTCGTGAGCCTCAAGGGTCACTCCGCCGGAGGCGTCGGTCACCGCGAAAACGTCGTACCCCTCGCCGAGCGCCTGGATGACCGGCATGGCCAAGCAAATCTCCGACCAGAGCGCGGCGATGACGAGCTGCTTTCGGCCGGTCTTCTTCACGGCGTCGACGACGCGTTGGTCCTCCCACGTGTTGATGAAGGTGCGGTTGATAGGCTTCTGGTCCGGGAAGACATCCTGCAGGCCTTTGATGAGGTACCCGCCCCGCTCCTCGATGACTGTGGTGAGGATGGTGGGCACGTTGAACACCTTCGCGGCCTTCGCGAGGCCCACGACGTTGTTGACGACCTGCGCCGGGTCGTGGCTGTGCAGGTTCGCGAACTGATACGGCTGGTGGTCGATGAGTACGACGACGCTCTTCTCGGGGGACAGGAGTGCCTCGAGACCGGTCTTGGCTGCCGTGGTGGTCATGGTGGTCTTTCTGTTGGGAGCGAGCTGATGCTTTGGCGGTGGCGCTAAGCGCTACCTACGGGCGTATGTGCACCCGCCACGTCACCAGGACTAGGCCGCCTTTCTGGAAGGATTGTCCGTGTAGACGTACAATCGCCGCATGTCGCCAGATTTCAACGCGCTGCATGTGTTCGCGAAGGTGGTTCAATCAGGCAGCTTCACGGGCGCTGCTCGAGTGCTCGAGATGCCAAAGTCGACTGTCAGTCAGCGAGTGTCCGAGCTTGAGAAGCGTCTTGGTATTCGGCTGCTTCAGCGTACGACGAGGACGCTGAGCCTCACTGACGCGGGTCGCCTCTATTACGAACGGTGTGTCCGCATCTTCGCGGATGTCGAAGATGCCGACCGTGCAGTCACGGACTTGCAGGAAACGCCTCGTGGCTTGCTGCGCGTGACGGTGCCGGCGAGCTCGCAGTTTCTTGGCCCAGTCCTCGCGGACTTTCTGGGACGGCACGGGGGAGTCCAGCTCGACGTGGTGTGCACCGACCGGTTCGTCGACCTGGTTGAGGAGTCCTTCGACGTCGCGATTCGCGCCGGTGCCCTCTCTGACTCGACGCTCATCGCGCGCAACCTGGGCATGATCCGGTTCCTCCTGGTCGCGAGCCCTCGGTACCTGAAGAAGCGCGGCCATCCGCGCTCACCTGACGGTCTCGCGAAGCACAACTGTCTGATTTTCCGTGTCGGGCCGCACCCCAGGGTCTGGCGTCTCACGCAGGGGGACGAGACGCGCGAGGTCAACGTCACGTCGGCTCTTTCGGTGAACGACCTGGACATGCTCCACGATGGAGTCATAGGTGGCCTCGGGGTCGCGATGCTCCCCGCGCACCTCTGTGTCGACGACCTCCGCGCCGGACGCCTCGAGCAAGTCCTTCCCGATTGGGAGGTGCCGGCCGTACCCATCCAGGCCGTCTATCCAAGCGGTCGTCATCTCTCGCCGAAGGTGAAGGCACTGCTCGACTATCTCCAGCGGATGAAACAGTCGCCGTGGTCGCCAATCCCCCACCCGTAGCCAGTGTGCGCCAGGCCGTCATCACGTGCATCGGTACGGGCGCGCCGCCCACGGCCGTCCTTGCCGTCGGGTGCTGAGCCAGCACCTCCTGGACGCTCGTCCCCGCGCTCGTAAGGGGCCGCACCGGCGCGCGCCGCCTCGCGTCCCAGAAGGGAGCGAGCACCAGGTGCCGCGTGGCCTCGCGATTCTCCTCGGTCTGCACGAACTCTCGCCGGGCGCAGCGGAGGCGGTCGGCGCGGGGCAGGAGCACCGTCGAGACCCCAGCGGCTCGAAGCTCGCGAGCGCACTCGCGGCGCGCATCGCAATCAATGCTGCAACGCTTGTTCATGGGCAGTCCTCGATGGTGAGGCCCGCGAGTCCCTTCCCCGACCTCTGGCGGAGGCCGCTGATGAAGACCGACTCGGTGGCCAGCCGCTGGGTGAGGTCGTCCTCGGTGCGCTTGACGATGCCGAATGTCACGCCTTCCTCCCTGCATGTTCCGTTGCTTTCTCTCGGCACCAGAGCGCGTATGGCCGCGTCCACTTCACGAAGGAGCCGCCATGTCTGCCTATGCCGCTGTCGCCCGCCCACCGCGTACCCTCACGGAGAAGGAGGTGAACCTCCTTCTGCGCGTCACGGGGCAACACCGGGACGGATTCCGAGACCACTGCCTGTACGGCCTCGCGCTGGCGTCGGGCCTGCGCGAGCACGAGCTGGTCGCCCTCAACATCGGCGACATCTTCAATGAGCGTGGGCGCGCGCGCCGGCACGTGACATTGACTGTCTTCAAGGGCAGCCGCCGGCACCCGGCCCCCCAGGAAGGCGTCCTCTCGGACACGGTGCGCGCGAAGCTGCTTCGGCTGAAGCGTGCGCAGGGACACGACGTGGGGCCCCCGGCGCCGCTCTTCCTGAGTCGCAAGGGCATGCGCCTGGCCACGCGGCAGGTGTGCCACGGCTTCACGGTGTGGCAGGAGCGTGCGGGGCTGGAGCGGCACCTGAATTTCCACTGCACCCGCCACACCGCATGCACCGGGGCGTCCCGGCGGACGAAGGACATCCGCCTCACCCAGCCCTTCGCGCGCCAGCGCAGCCTCAACTCCACGGTCATCTACACGCATGCCTCGGACGACGAGCTGGTGAGCGTGACGCAAGAGTTGCCCTGCTGATGGGGCATGCCGCCTCCGCGCTGAGCACCCGCGAGCGCCCCTGGCGGGGCCGGGGGGCCGCGCGGAGGCGGGGAGGTGGGGCTTGTGCGCGGCGCCCGCGCGCGCCGCCCCAGGCGCAGCCGGCGAAAGTGAACAGCGCGAGGCGTTCACTTACCGGGTGCAAATGATCAGGGGGAGGTGTTCACTTTTTCGGGCCTGAGTCTCTCGAAAAGGGCCCCAGGTACACGCCCTGGGGGCGCTGCCCGCACGAAAAAACGCACCCCCCACCCTGGTGTCAAGGGTAGGCGGGGTATGCGTGCTGGCGTCATCGGTAGGCATGGTTGCGCCCGGCGGGGACAGGCAGGGAAGGTGAGCGGGGAGGCGCTGGGCCGCGTGACGGGCGGCAGGTGGCGCCAACCTGCGGAAAGCGGCCATGGGCTTCGGCACTTCGGCCCCTCACGAGGCCTCGTAAGCGCGCGAAAACAGCGTTGGGCCGTGACGCCGAATGGCCGCTCTTGCCCATTTTCGGCCATTCGGCTCGGCCCTGGTAACGGCACGCGCGCCCAGGTGCGCGCGGGGCGGAGTGTGGAGACGCGGAGGGCTTGGCTCGGAGTCGTGGGGCTCACGAGGAGGACAAAGGCCTGCGGCCCGAAGAACTGGGGGACACGCGCACGAATGGGGCGCCACGCAGCCGATGCATTGGCGCGCGGGGCCTGGACCGGGGCCTTGCGCCAGGTGGGCCACGTGGCGGCCAGCGGGGCTTCGGTGGGGAGGGGGCCATCGGGCCGAGGAAGTGAACGGCGCGCAGGAGTCCGGCCTGCTGGACGGAGTGTGCTTCCAGGCAGGAGTTCTGGCCCGAACTCGTACCGCGGTGCTCGAGGACCTGGTGGCTGGCCGCACTAACTTGGCGAAACTACGGGGCTGTGGCGCCAAGCGTGTGCTTCCGCGCGCCAAGTGGAGCTCCATGGGGAAAGTGGCCAGGCGCGGCCTGGCGCGGTGAAAGTGAACGGCGAAAATGATCGCGAAAGTATCCGCGTTCACTTTCAGAGCGCTCGTCTCAAGCGGGGTCGGCGGGGATGCATCGCTCTCCGAGTCGTACGAGCCGCCTTGGGTTGGCATGAGGCGAATCCAGACTGCCGACATGTGCTACGGGAACTCCAGTCCATGCCATTCGCACTGCAAAAGTTGGTTGAGTGGGGGCACTGCCTGGAGTCCGATGTAGCCGGGATCGGCCACTGGCTGCGCGGCTCTCAGGGATTCATGCGCGAGGACGGTGTACTCGTTGCCCTCCAGCGTCGCCTCTTGCCGAATGAGTGCCGGGAGGTGCCCGATTACTGGCGCATTTGGGGAGGAGGACTCGACCTGACTCTTCCAGGAGACATGGCTGGTTTCGACGTGCTGCGCTGGGTTGAGTGTAACTATCCGCTTCAGAAGCGGATGGAATGACGCTCCTCCTCTTCCGATTCCCCTGGGCAAGCAGGACACAAGGGACGGGAGACTTGAGGCGTTGGAGGCGCTTCGTCTTGGCGAAGCAGCATTGACGTGCTCGCCTGGTGTTAGGCCCGCTGTTTTCTACGCCTATCTCGGCTTACCATCTCAGCGTCCACCTCGCCGCGCTCGGCGGGCGTCGTCTCACGAGCAGCGCGCAGGGCCTGGGTGTGCCGAGCCCGGAGGCCATCCACCGAGAGCGTGGCGTGAAGCGCTTGGCGGGAGTCGGCGCCGCCCATCACGAAATCCTTGAGCCTCACCATGGGGTTGAAGTCGGTGGGGTTGTCGACGCGCACACGGCCTTCGGACCGCGTTTCCTCGAAGCCAAGGAGGTAGCCGTCAATCATCTCCAGCGCGTCGTCCTTCGAGACGGCGATGGCGTTGGCGCGCAGTTCGATGCGCTTCTGGTCCGCGTTGGTGGCGATGCGCGTCTTGGCCTCTTCGCGGCGGCGCAGGCAGTTGTGCTCCTTCGAGTAGTTGGCGACGAGGGAGGTGGCGACACCAAATCGCTCGGCCAGCTCGCGGTACGGGGCATCGCTCGTCATGGTGGAGCCGTCGGGCAGCGTCTTCACGTCATCGAAGACGAGGGCCTTGTCGAGCTCCTGGCGTGGGAGAGCGGGCTCCTCGGACTTGCGAGGACGGCCCGTCTTGCATTTCGGAGGTTGTGAAGATGGTGGCGTCTCGGTCGGCCCCCCGCGTCTCGGGAGGTCGCTGGCCCGCAGCCCGGAATCTGCTCGGCGGCGCACGTTCGTCCAGCGAAGGCATACCGGTGTCATCGGCTGGACGCCGCTGCGCATGGTCCCTCGAGGGGACCCTCGGCGGGCATTCTTCTCCCTCGTCAGTGAAACGGAATTCTCCCAGATGGGCAGGCGCCGCCCCTGGAAGCCGCGTGCCAATGGATTCGCGTGGCCCCCAGAGCCTGTCCGTCCCTCACTGAAGGGCTCCCTTCAGGGACATGTGTGCGTTTCGCCCCAAAAACAAGCAAGCAGTCGCTTTCGCGCGTTGCCTGGGAACACACGGCAGGCATGCGTACGACATGCGCCGAAGGGAGAGGGCGCATCACTGAGCGAGGGCTGGCGAGCGTGTTGCAATGCGCCGCTGCCGCCGGAATCAACCGGCCGCTGGACTGAGAACTGTCAATGAACGCTGTCAAGACTGCCATTGCCGCCGTCACCGCCGCCGCATCCCTCGTCGCCTTCTCGCCCGCTGAGGCCGCCACCGCCACCGCCAACCTGAACGTCACCGCCAACGTCGATGGCGGTTGCAGCATTGGCTCCGGCATTGGCGGAGGCACGTTGAACTTCGGCACGTACGACCCCGTCATCGTCAACTCCGCGCTGGGCATCGACCTGTTCGGCACGGGCTCGTTGAGCGTGCAGTGCACCCTGCTCCGCCCCGCGGTCATCACCCTTGGCCAGGGTGTGTACCCGGCCGCCGGCTCGACCGACGCGGCGCCGCTGCGCCGGATGCGCAACACGGCCTCTTTAGACTTCCTCGCGTACAGCCTGTACCAGGACGTCACCCGTATCGTCGCTTGGGGCAACACCGCAGGTACGGGCCTCCCGTTCCTCGGCACGGGCCTGCCCGTCCCCGTGCTGGTGTATGGCACGGTTCCGCGCGGTCAGAACGTCCCTTCTGGCACCTACAACGACATCGTCGTTGCCACCATCACGTTCTGATTTGAAGGGCGACAGAACATTCGTGACCATCTTATGTCTTGGGCTGGTGGCCTGATGTTTTCGGCTGCCTTGAAATGGATTGTCCTGGGGAACGCGAGCGACGCCGAACTCGATGTCAGCCCGAGCCGGCTTGAACTGGATTCCGGCGCTCGTGGAGCGGTGATGAACGTGAGGAACAAGGGCAGTGAAACCACACGCTTCCAAGCCTCTGTCCATTCCTAGGTCCAGGACGAAGAAGGGCGCATGTCGCTCGCGCCGCCGCAGGACCTGTTTTTCTGTCCGTCCATGTTGACGCTGGGGCCCGAGGAGTCCCGCCCCATCCGGGTGGTCAGCTCCTCGGCTCCACTGGACGGTGAACTTCCACAGTCAGACGGTGCTCGCCGTCGCCAAGTGAGTCCTGTAGAGGTGTCTCAAGCGGGTCGGCGGGGGGCGTGACGGCAATGGGAGGGTCCACGAGGGTGTCGTCGTTGGGGCTCTCGGAGGAGGCCGTGTCGAGGACCTCGTCGTCGCTACTGGTCACCACCTCCGCGTCCACCTCGCCGCGCACGGCGGTCGTCGTCTCGCGCGCAGCTCGCAGGGCCTGGGCGTGCCGGGCCTGAAGGCCCTCCAGGGAGAAGCTGGCGTGCAGTTCCTGGCGGGAGTCGGCGCCGCCTTGGACGAACTCCTTCAAGCGGACCATGGTGTTGAAGTCGGTGGGGTTGTCGACGCGCACGCGCCCCTCGGCCAACGCCTCCTCGAAGCCCATGAGGTAGCCGTCAATCTCCTCCCTCACTCGAAGAGTGGGATGATTGCCCTTCTCTCCACTGGTGTCTGTGTGCCGCTCCTGGCGTTTGTCGCGCTATCGTAGTTCCTAGGCGCGACAAATGGAGATTAGTCAATGGGCTTATGCATCGAATACGTCTCCCTTGACGGCTTGCCGCCAATGGAACTCGTGCGGGACATGGTGAGCGAGAGGCTGAAACTTCGAGTGGAGCTCATCCAGCATCCAGCGGGTTTCCACATCGAGGTGAGGGAGAAGTGGCCCATCCGCCTTGTGCCGAGCGCGCACGCCCTTGAGGTCGAAACGCACTCGCTCGATCTTTCGAAACCGCTCGAGCAGAACCCGAACTACATGCTTTTGTGCCGTGCCCTGGTGGCATTGGGGGGGACTGCAGGCCCCCCTGAGTTACTGGAGTGGAACAGATTCAAGCATCGCTTCGAGTTTCAAAAGGGCGCGCCCAGTTCATTGGAGGTGCATGAGCAGATTCGAAGCTTGGGAGGTGGCGATGGCGGGTTGCCGACCCCTTACGAACCATGGTTCGAGCTTGTTGCCCCACTTCCTGTTCTCCAGGGGGTCACGCTGATTCCGGAGCCTCCTTGGCTCATGCTGATGGCGGGGACAAATAGTTTTGAGCTGGTCGACCAAACGTATGACGTTCTGGTCTCCTGCGGCGCACGGCCTCGGACCGAGTCGGATTGGTGACGCGCTCCTCACTGCAGGAGTGCGTTGCGTGAGGGCGCTACTCGGCAATGCCCACGAGAGCTAATTCGTCGTGCACTTATTGTTCTGAAGGGAGAACTACCCGAGAGCTACACGCGGGATCTCATCGACGAACACACCGCACCTCCGCTCGGCGCCTACCTGGGAGACGTGCTCGTGCGGCGATTGGGCGGGGCAGGGAACGGAGGCAGGCGTTGAAGGCGCCAGGACGCGTGTCGCCAAGCGCGCCTGGCGGCTCCTTCCTCACCCGCCGGTACACGCCGCCCCGCCGGTTTCTGCTGGACTGTTCACCCCCCATCTCTCCTTCGGGAAAGAACGGTTCTTCTTGCGCGAGCCCTTACTTCGTTGGGAAGGGCCAGGCGACGAGGGGCGTTGGGACGGGGGTGGGACGCTCCATGTACATGGAGTGCGCGAACGGTCCGACCTCCTTTGTCCCGGAGAGTGCGTTGAATCGGCCTGTCATTTCGAGTTCGGCCCAACTTTGTTCCATCGAATTGTCGATGAACAGTGTGAGGGCGCCTGTGTGGACCCAGCCGAACTCGAAAGTGAAGAGTCCCACCACGCATTCCGTCCGTCCCCGGCGAGGAGGGGGGGCTCCGGTGAGGAGCGCCTCAGCGACGCGGGCGGCGGGGGCTGAGTCCAGATGGCTTTCGCTCAGATTCCAGGACGCGAGAGGGCGCTCGAAACGGATGGGGGTGCGCAGGCACAGCACCGCGTGTTGAGTCGCAGGCGGGAGGGATGCGTCTTCACCCAGCAGCCCCGCGGCTTGCGCGAAGCGGCTTGCGCCGGAGCGCTCTGTGGTGACGAGGTAGTTCCAGGCCGCGGAGAAGGGGCCGCCTCCGTATTCCACCAGATAGCCGTCGGGAGCTTGGCCCCCGACGGCGGCGGTCCCTTCGGGGGCACGGTAGTAGCCGTACTTCTGGAGCGTTTCCAACTGCCAGAGCCCGGGAGCCACCTGGCCAAGGCGGGCTGCCCAGCGGTGGTCCGGAAAGTCCATGGCTTCAGGCATTCGTGGCCGAATACGTGCCCAGTGCGTTGTCACCGCCCAATCGCCCATGGTGATGCATCACAGCACGAGGGCCAAGGGTGGACGAGTACTTCTGGTCGTCCAACGGCCGGACCTCAACTTCGACACGGTGCTGAGCACGCTGCGGGAGCGCAGCGCCGCGCTCGTGCCCGTTGAGCCGCGGTTCCACCCGGACGTGGCGCCGTTCCTCATGAGGATGCCGGACGAGTTCGCCATCAGCGAGCGACAAAGGAAGATTGCCGAACTCAACGCCTTCCGGCCGCCGGTGCCGGAGGAGTGGCTCCCTGTCGCTCATCCTTCGGACGTGGCAAATCCGGAGCGCGTCCTCGAATCCTACGGAGACTTGTCCGAAGGCCTCGTGGCTGTGCTTCACACGGATGTGCCCTCCATCATGAAGGAGACGCCTGAGTCGCTGACGGACCTCGACTTCCACTTCTGGAAGACCCACTTCCCCGAGCGCTACACGCGCGACGTCCTCGACGGACACACGATACCGGCACTTGGAGCCTATCTGGGGGTCGTGCTGGTGCGGCGGTTGGGAGGAACGTGGGTGCTGCGGCAGAAGATGGAAGAGTCCCAGGTGCGTGTCGGCAAGCGCGTCTGGCTGCCCTTCCTCCGCGCCCGCCGGTACATGCAGTCGCGCGAGTCGCTGTTGGAGTACTCGCTCACCCAGTTTTTCAGGGAGGCGGAGCGATACCGGCCCTGACTGGGGTGCAGGCATGCACGACTGCAGCGGTTGCTAGGTGATGCTGATCGCTACCGCCGCAGTCGTCATGTCAGGGGGGGCCGGTGAACTCGCAGGGTATGCGGGATGCGGCAGGTTATGGCGTCGTTCGACGGCAGACCGCACCAGAACCTATGGGCCGTCACCAGAGGCTCTCTGGGTCAGGTTACTTCCTGACGTCGCCTGATGGAGACTCAGGTCGAGGCCGGGGGCGGTACGGTTCTCTTGACATAGTGTTCATGGCACACTAAGGTGCTTTCGGTCCAAAAAATATGACCCACGGCAAGACACCTGACGACAGCGTAGGAACGAAGCGCATCTGCTCGGACTGCATTGGCGAGTCGTATCTCAATGCCGCCATCGAGGCCCGGGCGGAGATGGCGACCTGCTCCTTCTGTGAGCGTGAAGGGCTCACAGAGGCGATTGAAGGTTTAGCCGACCGCGTCGCTTTGGCGTTCGAGAGTCACTTTCGCCGCACATCGACAGAACCGGACGACTTTGAAGACCTGATGATGCGGGCCCCTGAATCCAAGTACGAATGGTTCCGGCATGGGGAGCGCGTGGTGGACGTTATCGCGGAGGTGGCGGGAATTGGGGCGGAGCCGGCCGAGGATGTTCGTGCCATTCTCAATGAACGGACCTCAAGTCATGATTCGGACGAAGGGTGGGAGGAATCTCCGTTCGACTCCGAGGCACACTACGAACTCGCCCGCTTGAGCGCTGCAGAACTCCAGGAGGAATGGGACGACTTCGAGAGGAGTCTGAAGACCGAGGCCCGGTACTTCAGCCGTTCGGCCGAAAAAATCCTGGCGGCTACGTTCCACGGTATCGATGGGCTGCGCGACCGCAGCGAACGTTCCGCCCTGGTAGAAATTGGGCCTGGCAAACCCATTGATGCGCTCTTTCGAGCGCGGGTCTTCCAGTCCGACGAAAAGCTTGAGGCTGCCCTCCGCCAGCCAGAGAAGGACCTGGGCCCTCCGCCATCCGCTATCGCACCAGGTTTGCGAATGAACTCCCGGGGGATCTCTGTGTTCTACGGGACGAACACGCCGGAAACCGCGTTGGCCGAGGTTCGGCCTCCGGTAGGCAGTCAAGTTGTTGTCGGTAGGTTCTCTCTGCTTCGGCCCCTTCGGCTATTGGATTTGACCGTCCTTCGCGACATCTACGTCACGGGCAGTTACTTCGATCCCGAGTTCATCGGCAAGCGCAAGCACGCCATGTTCCTGGAGCATCTGAGTCAGCGTATCTCGATGCCAATCATGCCTGACGACGAAGCTATCGAATACCTGCCAACGCAGGTCATTGCGGACTATCTTGCCTCCATGGATGCTCCTGCCATCGACGGGATCATCTATCCGTCGGCGCAAGCGAGCTCAGGGCAACTCAACATGGTCCTGTTTCACAAAGCCGCACGGGTGCAGGCTTCGGAGTTGCAAAAGGGCACTGAGGTCGATGTGTCGCTCCAGGGGCATTCGGAGGATGGGCCAGAACCGGACTACGTCATCCTCGTGACTCCACCGAAGACCCCCCCCACGCAGCCGTCGGTCTTCGAGTCCATCTGGGAAATCTGGCCACCTGACCGAATGCCGGCCGACGAACGCGTACCTGCACTTCTCCTAGACACGGCTACTTTGGAGGTCCACCGGATCACGGCGATTCAGGTTACTTCTGAGGCTTATCCCGTCAGGCGTCTCGTCCTCCCACCACGGCAGGATTCCATCTCCCCTGCTGGCGGCGACGAGCCGAATGACCCGTTCTGAAGGGGCTTGCCTAACACAACCCGTCCACTTCGGTCGCCATCGACCTGTAGTGCGGACACCTACTAGGTCCGCGAGGCTGGCGGCGTCAGCGACAGCACCCGCGCTCGGCCGAGGGTTAGCAGTGCCCAGCGGAAGTCGGAGGCCTCGAACACCCTGCCGTTCAATTCGCTCTGGACCCTCTTGGGCATTGGGCGTTCCCTGCGCGGCATGAAGGCGCTGCCGCTCATCGTGAGGGACAGTAGCGAGCCATCGCTGGGGCGTCGAGGAGCTGCCGGCCGCCCGGGCCTAACCCCTGAGTGGTATGGACCAGGAGGCTCGGTGGTGCCTTCAAACGCGCCGCACTCCTCCTACCCTGGGCCACTGGAGCCTACCTGGAAGCGGTGCTGGTGCGGCGACTGGGAGGTCCGTGGGTGCTGCGACAGGAGATGGAGGAGTCCCAGGTGCGCGTTGGAACGCGCGTCTGGCTGCCCTTCCTTCGCGCACGTCGGTACATGCAGTCGCGCGAGTCGCTCTTGGCGTACTCGCTCACACAGTTCTTCAAGGAGGCGGAGCGGTACCGGCCCTGACGTGGGGCTAAAGTTTCTCGCGCGCCAGGCTGCGGAAAGCTGGCGCGCAGTTCAGGAGGGCCGGCGGGAGCTCCCATGACGCGTAGACCCGACCCGCTATTGTATTCTTCTCCTGCCCACAGTGTCCTCATGCCCTGCAACGATGTGGTGATAGAAGCTGAGGCTCATTGCTCACTTTCCCTGAAGAGCTGTCCAGTGGAGGCTCAACGTACATCGACGACGCAGTGTTCGAGTTTTAGATAGACAGACTCGCCGATGACGCAGCGACCGAATTTGAGAGGGGCGCAGGGATGCTATGCATGGTCAAGGTTTTCAATCAGTCCTGGGGAGGAGAGAACACCTGTCATGCACTACTTTGAGGATTGTCTGGCGGATGCGAGGACTCCTATTAGAGATCGGCTGAGCCTTTTCCTTTCGGCTCGCTCGTCAATCTTGTCTCTTGCGTAGGCTGCTGTAATTCCACCCACGGCGGCCATGGCGGAGCCCGCTGCACCGATGGAACCCAAGATAGGTAGGTATGGAGCTGCAAGTGTCAGCAGTCCGGCTCCTCCGCTCAACATGAATGTTTTGGCGTATTTCGGGAACCACTTTGCTTCGAGTTCTCGAATTTCCTTTTGATGCGAATTTATGAGGGATGCGAGTCCATGAGCAACCTCACGAGCGACCTTTTGGGCATCCAGGATGGATGCCGAGTCAAGTTCCTTTGAGAGCTCGGCCATGCGCTTCCGAAATTCCTTGTTCGCTTCGTCTCGCCGGAGGTTTACTAGTGCATCAATCGGGACATTTCCGAGCCATGTTAATGAAGGGTCCTGGAGTCCTCGGAAGGTGCCAAGACTGCCTTTGGGTAGGATGCCTTTACGCTCAAGTTCGTTGGCCGAAGCTTCCGAGATTCGCTCCATATAGTGCCAGTGGACCGGAAGGACAACCATGGGTTGTGCTGAAAGCACTTCGGCGTTTTCTTGTAAGTGATATTGGGGTCCGACGCGTTCAAGGATCCCCTGGAGCGCAAGATGGCCGGGTGGCAATGATTTCATGAGCGCGATAGCAGGCTCTGGGCGTGTCCCTGCGATCTCGTCAAGATAGATCCCGCAGGCTTTGTATGCATCGATAGGTTCAGGTGGCGTGTATCCAGGAGGGAGGAAGATTTGGCTCCGCGTTATTGCCGTCATGAACTCCGCTTCGCGTTCGACGGCAAAGTCAGCCACTTCCTGCATGGAGTGGATTTCTAGGCCAGTAGCATTGCGTATGAGCTTTATGGCTAGTTGGAATATTCCCTGTTGTGTTACGACATCTCGGGCTTCCAATGCACGTTCGAAGCTCGGAAAGACGAAGATCGCAGGATATGCAAGTTCTGCGTCTACTAGTGGCTTTAGTGCTAGTAAGTGAAAGAGGGTAGTTGCAATGCGGGTGGGTATTGCCACATCCCTGATGTCTGCTTCAATGAAATGGTAGACGGGGTCGGCAATTAGAATCGTGTCCGCATAGAGCATCATCTGGCGCACGCCGCTTAGCTGACTGCCAAGGAACTGGGACTGTCCCCCTAGTACGATTTTTAGGCCTGCAATTTGTTGTGCTTCCCTGAGAAGGTGTGATTTTTCGGTGTTGTAGAATTTTACGAGGCGCTCAATGGTGTGGTTGAAATTCTTGGCTAGTTTTTTGTAGTTGGATTTGAGTTGTTTTAGGATGTCATCGTTTATTTGTGTTGTGGATGAGTAGTGGGAGTGGTCTCTGCCTGTGATGGATGCGAAAAGATCTTGAAAAATCGAAAAGAGTTCGCGTTGGGATTTGATTGGATCGGCTAGCTTGGTGGGGGCTCCTGGCTCGACGCCTTCCGCGTAAGACGCCGCAATCGCCGTCGCTTTAAGCGCGGGCGAGACGGACTCTGGAATCACCAATCCATTGCCATCACGCCGGATGTTCTGGAGGTCTCGCTGGATGTTGGTTGTGTGGTTTGAGGGGTGGAGCCTGCCTTTTTGGTGGAGATGCTCAAGGTTGTTTATTTTCTGTGTCAGCGCTAGGATGTCGTCCTGCTTGCTTGGGGGCTTGTTCATATGTCTGGAGTCTAGAGCACGCGGCACTCGTCTGGAAGCCCAGCATTTGGAGCAATATGGGGGGATTTGGAAGTTCCCGCTGGGTTGGCGCAGGCGTTGACCCATGCGAAGGCGAAGGAATGGGAAGAGGCGGAGACGGAGCTGAACGCTGCTGACGCCACCCTGAAGGCATTCGAGGGTTTCAAGGTCGC
The DNA here is from genome assembly GCF_000280925.3 of Myxococcus hansupus. Lineage (NCBI taxonomy): Bacteria > Pseudomonadati > Myxococcota > Myxococcia > Myxococcales > Myxococcaceae > Pseudomyxococcus > Pseudomyxococcus hansupus. The sequence goes on along the minus strand of NZ_CP012109.1, from coordinate 6,397,611 downwards.
CAAGTCGAAGGAGTGGAGCACCCTGTCGGGCCAGGCCGCTCATCAACGCAAGCGCATCCAGCCCGGGCTGGGGCAGCTCCGGCGCGAGGCCTAGAAGCTGATGGTGGAGATGGGCGGGGCGAAGCCTACGATCTACCGTGGGATGGCCCGGTGCCGGAGGTGGAGCGATACCTCAAGAAGGCGATGAATGACCCTGACTCCTACGTGCATGTCTCGACGTCGGCTCCTGTTGCCCGCGATGCCTACTGGATTGTGAAGAGCTCCTTCCGAGGAAAGAATGCCTTCGGAGGGAAGGTCCTCAACCACCACGGGGTACTTCTTCATTCAGGGGGCAGGTCGTCCACGTGGAGGAGTAGGAGAGGAATGTAACCTCGGCACGAAGAGGAGCGCCTCTTCGTGCCAGCCCTCTGTCCTGACCTTGTCTTAGGCGTCTACAACGGCCGGGGGCCGTGACAGTCCTCGACCTTGTCGCCGCTCCCACAAGTGCATCGGCCAGTTTCAGGTACTTGAGCAGGCCGGCGCTGGCTGAATCCTTCCAGGCGCATCAGTGCCTCGATGCGTTTCTCCGTGAGCTTGTGATGCTCTCGTGCTGCTCGCTCATCGAGGTAGACCCCAGCCTCATCGTCGCCGTTGTCGACGTAGTTCGCGGCCTCAAGCTTACCCACTACTGCGACTGCTTCGATGTACTTGTCCACGGTTCGGCTTGCGGCCAGGGCCTTCTGTCGCGTGGGGATTCGTTTGCCGTTGTAGACAATTCGCGGGTCGGGCAAGAAGAGGTCTTGGTCGCTTCCGTCATGCGGAGGAGTGACATCCACCAATGAGCCATCAGGCTTCTGCACGACCGCATGAGCCTGGGCTTCCAGGAGGATTCCCGGCCACTCCCATATCCGCCAACCGTAGACAACTTGCCCGCCACACTTCTCCGCCACGTTCTTTGCGTTGACATAGCAGTCGAGTTCCTTGGCATCCACCGGCGGGACGATGGGCACGTAGACGGGTTGAGTGTTCCTGCCGGTGAGATCCTTTGAAAAGGAAAGAATGGCTGGGGTGATGGTGGCTGGAGCAGTAAGGTTCATCGTGGGTCTTCGGTCTGGTTGGGCGGCTGACAAGGTGCCGCGGATGGAAAAGGCGAACGTATACCGTCGCGTGATCGCTACCAGCAGTGGACGCGCGCCCCTCACACGCTGAGCCCACCCAGTCGGCTGATGCTCGTTCAGGCGCGGCTCCTCGCGGGCGGAAGCGCAGCTTCGCCACAGCGGATCAACGCAGCCGTCGTGGGCGGACACTTGCGTGGGCCCCTGGACGGCTCATCACAGCCGCGGGCATACGTGGGCGTATTCCCGCGCCGTCCCTACTTGCCCAGTACGCGCGCGGGCAAGAGCCGCGAGGCGCGGTAGGGGGCGAGGACTTGGCCAAGAGGTTCTGAGAGTCGTCTCGGAGAGTCTGCGCCGCGCGACGAAATCGAGAGTACCCGGTAAGCCTCCGCCGCGTTTCGCTCTCTCGGTTAACAGCCACGACGGGCCAATCCGTCGCCGAATGGCTCCGAGCCGCCTTGGAGACAGGGAAGCGAAGTAACTCTGGAAGGTACGACATCGAAAGCCCTGGATTGTCAGAACCGGTCGCCCGAAGTGGTTAACAAAACTGTTAACTGCTCTCGGCCTCTCTCTCCCCAAAACGGGTGAAAGAGCGGTCCAGAGAGCTCAATCGGTGGGGGAGAAGAGGGGGCATCTCGCTCTGCGGGGTAGAGGGCCGAGAGCGCCCTCTTCATCACCGCGAGCCAGAGTCCCTTGGGATTCAGCGGCTTAAGCACGAAGGCCCCGCGATGTCATCGCGAGGCCCTTGTTAAACAAAAAGGGCCCTACCGGTTGGTAGGGCCCTTTAAGTAGCTCCCCGATTGAAGCCCTGCGCGAACTCGTTCTCGGCTTATCTCTCAGAGGACTCAAACTCGCTGAGTGGCCGAAAAACGAGTAATATCCAGCGGTTCAAAGACGGGGCTGGGCGAGCTTTTCAATCGGGGTCCGAGTGAATCTCCGCAAACTTCACTTGGTGTGTACCCGGATGTCATGGCGAAGGTCGTTGTCAACTTCCTCCTTATAGATGCGGATGTGGGTGAGGGGCGCAAAGTTTCGGGGCGCGCGCAGTGCGAAGGGCGAACCGCTGGCTGAAAGTACCGCGATGCTGGCCGACTGGGCCTGCGGTCGTCTCCGAGCGGTTTGCGGTCGTCGGGCCCAACTTGGCGCTCCCCTCGTCACGCGCGCGCAGCCTCTTGGGCGCGCGAGATGGCGTGGGCGGTGCCTCGGCGAGTCCGACCCGCTTCGCCGCTACGGGAACTCGCCGGCCTCGTGCTCACCATGCTCACTCGCCTTGAGCCGCTCGTGACGCAGCGATCTAACTTTTGGGTAGGCACGCCGGGCTCCCCGCCCCCTCGGTCTGACGGGGCGGCTACTCGGCGGTATCCGACTCTCTTCGACTCTTGTAGGTGCAGTCCGCCTGGTGCATCCTGCTCGCGTGCGCAGGAACCACGCATGCCGAGCGGAGTATTGCTGATGACAACCACCGAACCCTGGGTGTCGGTCGAAGACGTCGCGAAGCACCTCGGGGTCGCGCGGGACTCCGTATACCGCTGGATCGAGTCCCGCGGGCTGCCAGCCCACAAGATCGGCCGCCTCTGGAAGTTCAAGCTCTCCCAGGTCGACGCATGGGTCGAGGAGGGCGGCGCCGAGTCCGAGGACGCCGAAGGCAGTGACCGATGAGCAACGTGCCCACGGGACCGGTCCTCGACATCTTCGCGTTGCGGGACTTCGTCATCGCCGAGTACAAGCACTTCGCTACTTCGTTCACGACGATCCATGCGCCCGACATCAAGGCGCAGGTCGAAGCGATCTACGCCCAGGAGCGCTACTGGCCCGAGCCGCTGATCCAGATCAACCCGAGCTACAAGCGTTCGATTGACATCCGCAGCCTCGTAGCACAAGGCGCACTCGATCCGGTGTGCGCGGAGATCTTCCAAACCAAGGGCACGCCCCTCTCGCTCTACAAGCACCAAGAGCAGGCCGTGGCGCTCGCCGAGGCTGGAGAGAGCTACGTCGTCACCACAGGCACCGGCTCGGGCAAGTCGCTCTGCTTCTTCATCCCGATCGTGCATCGGGTGCTCACCGAGAAGAAAAAGCGCGGCCAGGCGCGGACGCGCGCGATCATCATCTACCCGATGAACGCGCTCGCGAACTCGCAGCTTGAGGAGTTGGGCAAGTTCGTGGGCAATGTCGCGGGAGCGCCTCCGATCACATTCGCCCGCTACACGGGACAGGAAGACGCGGAGGAGCGCAAGCGAATCGCCGATAACCCGCCCGACATCCTGCTGACCAACTTCATGATGCTTGAGCTGTTGATGACGAGGCAGGAGGAGGTCGATCGTCGCGTCATCGACAACTGCGTCGGGCTGCGCTTCCTCGTCCTCGATGAGCTTCACACCTACCGCGGTCGCCAAGGTGCCGATGTCGCGTTGCTCGTGCGCCGCGTGCGAGAGCGACTGCGCCCCGAGCAACTCCAGTGCATCGGGACGTCAGCGACGATGGCAAGCGAAGGCTCAATCGAAGACAAGAGCCGCGTCGTTGCCCGCGTGGCGTCGAAGCTGTTCGCCGCTGCGATCTCCGAGAGCAACGTGATCGTCGAGACTCTCGAGCGCATTACCGACCCGTCGGCGAGCGGGGACTCCGTGGTGCCCGGCCTTGCCGCGGTCATCGACGCAGGCATCTCACCTGCGATCACCAACGCCGAGCTGGCGAAGCACCCTCTCTCGATCTGGGTCGAGACTCGGCTCGGTGTCACGTTCTCAGACGTCGATCAACGATGGGTTCGCGCGCGCCCGATGACGGTCACCGAAGCGGTCACCTCTTTGGCCGCCGCGTCTGGTCGAGCCGAAGCCGCGTGTCGGGCGGCCCTTCGAGATCTGCTCCTCGTCTCAAGCGTGCCGGAGAAGGACCGCACCCGCGACGACCAGTCGAGTGCACGCAGCTTCTTCGCCTTCAAGCTGCACCAGTTTATCTCCGGGGCAGGTCACGCCTATGCCACGCTCGAAGCCGCAGGCCAGCGCACGGTTACGGTCGACGGACAGCAGTTCTTACCGAGTCAGCCGGAGAAGCGGCTCTACCCCATCCACTTCTGCCGCGAATGCGGGCACGAATACCACCCCGTTCGTCTTGTCGATGACAATGGTCAGCGCACATCACTTCCGCGCAGCATCGACGACGCCCCGGTGAGCGCAGGCGATGACGCACCCTCGTCCGATGGCGGTGGCGACGACGTCGAGCAGTTTGGCTTCATCACGATTCACCCGCTTGGTGACGCGGACTTCGCGTTCAACGACCGCGACGAGGACTTCCCCGAGACCTGGATCGAGTACGACGCGGGCGGCAACGCGCGGCTCAAACCCTACTATCGCGGCGCGCGACCCGCGACGCTCCACGTGGCTCCCGATGGTCGCATCGGCTCGGGCACGCGTGTCTGGTTCATCCCCGGCAAGTTCCGCTTCTGCCTGCGCTGCGGGTTCACGCAGGGAGGTGCCGCCCGAGATCGCACGCGCCTCGCTTCTCTCTCTGCCGAAGGCCGCAGCTCGGCGACTACGGTACTCGTCGCCAGCGTCCTGCGGTGGATGCACGGCGCACAGTCCGGGCTCGAGGTCTTCACGCGCAAGCTTCTCGGCTTCACCGACAACCGCCAAGACGCCGCCCTTCAAGCCGGGCACTTCAACGACTTCCTCTTCGTCAGCCTGATTCGCGCGGGCTTCTTGGGGGCGCTCCGTGCAGCAGGAAACAGCGGTCTGCGAAGCGATGAAGTCGGTGCAGCTCAGCAGCGCGCCCTTGGCTTCGATCGCACGGCGCAAGACGTCCGCGCCGAGTGGCTTCAGGAGCCCGTACTCAAGGGCTTCAACCTCCAAGAAGCAGAGAGCACGCTTCGGCAGGTCCTCGCCTACCGCGTCTGGTACGATCAGCGTCGAGGTTGGCGATACACCAACCCGAACCTCGAGCAGCTCGGGCTTGTGCGGGTCGAGTACCAGGGCCTCGACGCGCTCGCGGCCGACCAAGACGAGTTCGCGAACGCCCATCCGCTGCTGAAGAGCGCGACGGCAGACGTGCGCGCCAACCTTTATCGCGAGCTGCTCGACCACCTACGGAAGTGGATGGCGATCAAGAGCCAGGTGCTCGACGCGACCGTCCTCGAGCAGATGGTCGCTCGGGCGCACAGCCGCATTCGAACTCCGTGGGGCTTCGGCGCTGACGAGAAGCCTCGGGGCGCGCGTTGGCTGATGATCGCCGCCCCGAAGCGCAAAGAGAACTCGCTGCGCGACATGGACCTCATCGTTCGTGGCGGCTCGCGGAGCGCGCTCGGCAGGACGCTGCGCGAGAGTCGGCTGTGGAACGGCAACGGCGCGGCGCGCAACCTCAAGTCGAAGGAACTCGACGCGCTGATCAGCGATCTGCTTCGCGCGGCCTCTGCTCACGGACTGGTGTCCGAGGAGAATACGCCCTTCGATCAGCCGGGTTGGCGGCTGAACGACGCCGCGGTGCTGTTCCGCCTTGGCGAGCCCAATATCGGCCCGCGCTTTTCGACGGAGAACGCCTTCTTTCGCGACCTCTACGGCAACCTCGCGGAGATGCTCAGCGCGCGGATGCACCCGCTCTTTGGCTTCGAGGCGCGCGAGCACACGGCGCAGGTTGATGGTGAGCGGCGCGCGGTGCGCGAGAAGCGCTTCCGCTATGGAGAGAAGGAACGAGAAGAACTCAACGCAGAAGAGGCGCGCTTGTACGAACTGGGGGAGGCGAACCGCTTTCTCCCGGTGCTCTTCTGCTCACCTACGATGGAGCTGGGCGTCGATATCTCGGCGCTTAACGTCGTGCACATGCGCAACGTGCCGCCGACGCCCGCCAACTACGCGCAGCGGAGCGGTCGGGCGGGCCGAAGCGGGCAGGCTGCGCTGGTGTTGACCTACGCGTCGTCGCAGAGCCCGCACGACCAGTATTTCTTCCGCGACCCGCGGGCCATGGTGCATGGCGCGGTGAAGGCGCCGCTCCTCGACCTCGCCAACCGCGACCTCGTCGACAGCCACCTGCAGGCCGTCTGGCTCTCGTGCGTCGAGGCGCCGCTCGACGCGAGCATCGCCGAGTTGCTCGTGCTCGCGGAGCCGCAGAGGCCCCTGCGGGACGACCTCTTGGCCGCGATGCGTGAAGATCGCGTTCGTGTCCGCGCTGTCGAGAGCATCGAGCGTGTGCTCGACCTCGTCGCCGAGGATCTCACGCCCGAGATGGCCCCTTGGTACACGGGCCGCGAGTCCTACGCTGCGTCGATCACGGCGACCGCCGTCGATCGCTTCAGCAAAGCCTTTGGCCGTTGGCGCGACCTCTTCGCGGCGGCCGAAGAGCAGCGCGACGCCGCGCGACGCACGATGGACGACTACGCAGCGCCCTATCAGGAGAAGCGTGCCGCGCAGGTACGGCATGCGCAGGCCATCGATCAGCTCAACCTGCTGCAGCGCGGGACGCGCAGCCTGTCGAGCGACTTTTACACCTACCGCTACCTCGCCACCGAAGGGTTCTTACCCGGCTACAACTTCCCGCGACTGCCGCTGATGGCCTACGTACCCGCGACGACAGACGGGCGCGGCAAGCAGACTTATCTCCAACGCCCGCGCTTTCTCGCGCTCTCCGAGTTCGGCCCGCGCAGCCTCGTCTACCACGAGGGGCGCGCCTACCGCGTCGTCCGCGCCTTGCTGTCGCTCGGCCAGCGTGACGCCTCCACGCCCGACGCGCAGCTGCCGACAAAGTCGGTTCGAATCTGCGCCCACTGCGGTGCGGGGCACTTCGATGACCAGGCATCGATGTGCCACGCCTGCGGAACGTCGCTCGGCAGCGCGGACATCGTGAACCACGTTTACCGCATCGAGAACGTCGCGACCCAACCGGCAGAGCGCATCACGGCGAACGACGAGGAGCGTCAGCGGCAAGGCTTCGAGCTCCAGACCACCTTCAAGTGGGCGCAGCGCGATCACGAGCTCGATGTACGCAACGCGACGGTCGTCGATGCGAGCGGCGATGTAGCTCGTCTTGCCTATGGGCCTGGTGCGACCATCACGCGTTTGAACAAGGGACTTCGCCGCCGCGCTGACAAGGAAGTTCTCGGCTTCAAGATTGATCCGGTCTCGGGCTACTGGGCGAAAAACGAGGACGAAGACGACAACCAAGACCCGACCGCATCACCGAGGCAATGGATTGTGCCCAGCGTGCAAGATCACAAGAACGCGCTGCTCTTCACGCCACTCGACACGTCGCTGAATGAGACGAGCATCGCCACGCTGCAGCACGCGCTGCTCCGTGGCATCGAGGCCGTCTTCCAGCTCGAAGTGGGCGAGATCCTCGCTGAGCCCATGCCCACGCGCGACGTGCGCAACGCCTTCCTCTGCTACGAGGCAACCGAGGGCGGTGCCGGCGTCCTCGCTCGCCTCGTCGCAGAGCCCGAAAGCTTAGCGACAGTCGCGCGCAGGGCGCTGCAGGTGATGCACTTCGACGTTCCCGATGAGGGCGTGCTGCCCAGTGATGCTGAGCAGCTCGTCGACCAGCCCGAGACCGCGTGCGTCGCAGCCTGCTACCGCTGCCTGATGTCCTACTACAACCAGCCGGACCACGAGAGGATCGACCGGCGCGACGAGGGCGCGCGTGCGCTGCTGCTTCGTCTGGCAAAGGCGCGTGCTCAGAGTGCGCCGACGATACCTCCTCCTTCGTTCGCTTCGCCTGGCGCCACCGGAGATTGGGCGACCGAAGCAGCGGCGTGTGGCGTGCCGCCCGCAGACGCTGAGCCTCTCGTTGTCGGTGGGGTGAAGCTCCCGCTCGTTTGGCGTCGCCACTACGTCGTTGCTCTCCACGGCGAGGTCTCTCCCGACTTGGTCGCGCGGCTCGATGACCTGGGTTTCGAGGTCATCCGCTTTGACGCGCGCTCAACCTGGTCGGGGGCGTTCGAACGTCTAGTGAGTGTCCTAAGGAGAACCGCATGACCGACGTTGCCTTCAGCCCCGGAACCCTCGTAACGGCTCGAGGCCGCGAGTGGATGGTGCTCGCGGGGAGCACCGCCGACACCCTGCGCGTGCGACCGATCTCGGGTTCCGAGGAGGACCAGACTCTCATCTACTTGCCGCTCGAGCCGCAGGGTGTACGCGAGGCGCGCTTCCCCTTGCCGGACCAGCGCCACCTTGGTGGCCACGATGCCGCACTCCTGCTCCGCGACGCACTCCTCCTCTCGATGCGCCGAGGCGCTGGCCCCTTCCGCAGCTTCGGTCAGATCTCCGTCGAGCCGCGCGCCTATCAGCTCGTGCCGCTGTTGATGGCGCTTAAGCTGGAGCCGGTACGCCTGCTCATCGCCGACGATGTGGGCGTCGGCAAGACCATCGAGGCCGCGCTCATCCTCCGCGAGATGCTAGATCGCGGCGACATCGAGCGCAGCGTCGTCTTGTGTCCGCCCCACCTCGTCGAGCAGTGGGTCACCGAGCTCGAGGGGCACTTCAACCTGCAAGCCGTCGCGGTCACCGCTTCGAGCGCCAAGCGGCTGGAGCGCGCCATTCCTCCCGGCGTCAGCCTCTTCCAGGTCCACCCACACACCGTCGTCAGCCTTGACTACATCAAGAGCCAAGAGCGACGCGCGAACTTCCTCCACCATTGCCCGGACTTTGTGATCGTTGATGAGGCGCACGCCTGCGTTGGCAATGGGCAGGGACACCATCAACGGTACAACCTGCTCCGCGGGCTCGCGGACGACGCCGACCGTCACTTGGTGTTGCTCACTGCCACTCCGCACAGCGGTGACGACACGGCCTTCTACCGCCTGCTTGGCCTCCTCGACCGCAGCTTCGAGGGACTGCAAGCCGCGACCGAGAACAAGAAGGAACGCGAACGGCTGCGCGAGCGCCTCGGCAGCCACTTCGTGCAGCGGCGCCGCGTCGACATCGCCGAGTGGCAGGAGTCGGGACTCTTCCCCAAGCGCGAGACCCGCGAGCTCACCTACAAGTTCACGGGTGAGTGGGAGGCGTTCTTCAACGCCGTGCTCGACTACTGCGCCGAGATCGTCGCGGGCGACGAGAACAACGCGGCCGCGCAGCGCCTGAACTTCTGGGGCACGCTCGCGCTCCTCCGCTGCGCGGCGTCGAGCCCAATGGCCGCCGTGCTCGCGCTCCGTACCCGTGCGGGCGAGGAGCTGTCGCCTGACGAGCGAGGGGAGCTGCTCGACCGCCTCTTCGATGGCGACGCCGACAGCCTGGTCGAAGATGACGTCGAGCCGCCGGCCGCGACCGATGATCCCGCGCTCACAGCGCTCGCGGCGCAAGCGGAGAAGCTTGCCGGTCAAGCGGGCGATCCGAAGCTCAAGGTCGTATCCGATCACGTCGTCGAGCTACTGAACGATAAGGATCACGCCTACCACCCCGTCATCTTTTGTCGCTACATCACGACCGCGCACTACCTAGGCAAACACCTCAAAAGGCGCCTCCCTGATGCCACCGTCGAGGTGATCACGGGCGAGCTTCCGGCAGAGGAGCGAGAAGCGCGTGTCGCGAAGCTCGGCGATGTCGAGGGGCACCGCGTGCTCGTCGCCACCGACTGCTTGTCTGAAGGGATCAACCTGCAAGACCACTTCGATGCGGTTATCCACTACGACTTGTCGTGGAACCCCACGCGCCACGAACAGCGCGAAGGCCGCGTCGATCGCTTTGGTCAGACCAGCCCCACGGTGCGCGCGACCTTGATGTACGGCAGCAATAACCCGGTCGACGGTGCCGTGCTCGAGGTGATCCTTCGCAAGGCCGAGCGCATCCGCAAAGAGCTCGGCGTGCCTGTTCCAATTCCCGACGAGGGCCACTCGCTCACACAGGCGCTGCTCAAAGGCGTGCTGCTGCGGCGTAAGGATGCGCAAACGCCCATGCCGACGAAGCAGCTCGCGCTCTTCGAGGAGGGCTGGGCGACGGCCGAAGAGAAGGCCAAGGCGAACCGCACCATCTTTGCGCAGCGCCGACTGAGGCCCGAAGACGTCCTGCCTGAATGGAACAAAAGCCTCGCTGCGATCGGTGGGCGCGACGCCGTCAAGCGCTTCACCGACCGCGCGCTCACGCGCTTCGGCGCCGGGCTCGAAGATATGCGGCACGGCTTCAAGGCACCCACCGCGTCGCTCCCGGAAGAGGTACGCGAGCGCCTCGATGCCGAGGGCCTGACGGGGACCTTGCGGATCGACTTCCGGTATCCAGCGCCGCCGCCGTGTCGTGCGGTGCAGCGGAGCCATCCGCTGGTCGCGGTGCTCGCCGAGACGCTCCTCGAGCGCAGCTTGAACAGCGTTGCGGACCCCAACTCCCCCTCGGTGCTCGGTCGCGTCGGCTGCTGGGTGTCGGACGCGGTGACCAAGCGCACGACGCTGGCACTGCTGCGGCTGCGCCACCAGCTCGTCATCCGCCGAGGTCGCCGAGACAGCACGCTGCTCGTCGAAGAGGCCACTGGACTCGCGTGGGCGGGGCAGTCCGGTCAGCTTCTTCGGGGATCCGAGGTCATGGCTCTGCTCAATGCGCCGCCGTTGGCCGACGTTCCGCCTCATGTGCGCGAGCGCGAGGCCGCAAAGGCGCTCGCGCTGCTCGGTGAACGGGCGAACGAACTGGAGGCCTTCGCGAAGGAGCGCGCTAACGCCCTTTTGGACGACCACCTGCGCGTTCGCGCCGCCGCCTACCATGACGAAAAGGCTGAGACCCGCGCGCGTAGCGCGCAGGTCGAGGCCCTGCCCAGACCCGACGTGATCGGCGTCTTCGTCCTGCTCCCGAAGGTTGGCTGACCGATGGCACGACGTCTCTCCACTACTCGGGCTGCGGAGCTTGCCTTCAACGCCATCTCCATTGAGGGCGGCCTGCTCGCGGCGGACTGGTTGTCGCGCGCCGCCCAGCTCAAGGCGCCCCTCCAAGACCCGGCCGACTACGGCGTTCCCAAGGGCATTGAGCTGCGTGACGAGATCGGGCGGTCCTGGCGCATCGCCCAGGCACACTGGGCCGACTTCGAGGCCGGTCGCAAAGCCAAGGCAGAGCCCGACGCCTTGTCTCGTCGCTTCACCCTCTCGCTCCTCCGTGAAGCGCTGGGCTATGGCGACCTTGCGGAGCAACAACAATCGCTCGAGCTCGACGGGCGAGGCTGGCCGCTCACCTCCATCGATGGCACAGGGCGCGTCCCTCTGGTGTGCGCACCCGCAGGGAGTGGGCTCGACACTCCGCATCGCTGCCTCGGCGACGAGCACCGCAAGCGCAGCGCCTTTGGCCTGATCCAGGAGTTCTTGAACTTCTCGAAGGACGCCCTGTGGGGCCTCGCTTCCGACGGGCTCACGCTGCGGATTGTCCGCGACAACGCGAGCCTCACGCGCCCCGCTTGGATCGAGATCGACCTCGCGCGCATCTTCACCGAGCGCCTGTATCCCGACTTCGCCGCCGCGTGGTTGGTGCTCCACCGCTCGCGCTTCGGGCGCGCAGACCGAGATCCCGCGAGCTGCGCGCTCGAAGCGTGGCACTCATCAGCGCGTTCGGAGGGAACCCGAGCCCGGGAGCGCCTGCGCGGTGGCTTCGAAGATGCGATCCTGGCACTCGGCCAGGGCTTCCTCTCGCACCCGTCGAATCAGGCGCTTCGCAAGGCACTGCACGACGGCTCGCTGACGAAGAAGGCCTACTTCGGCGAGCTGCTGCGCCTCGTGTACCGGCTCATCTTCTTGCTCGCCATCGAAGAGCGCGAGCTGCTGCACCCCAAGAACGCGACGAACGACGCCAAGGCGCGCTACGCCCTTGGCTACAGCATGAAGCGCCTGCGCGACCGCTCCTCGCGACGCGCGGCGCAGGACCGGCACGGCGACTTCTGGGAGGCGTTGAAGGTCGTCTTCCGTGGGCTCTCGAACGGCGAAGCCGCGCTCGGCCTGCCCGCGCTCGGCGGTCTGTTCGCGCCTACGCAGTGCCCGAACCTCGACGGGGCGAGCCTCGACAACCGCGCGCTGCTCGGCGCGGTCTTCAAGCTCTGCTGGCTGCGTGAGTCGAGTGGCCTCTCGCGCGTAAACTGGCGCGACATGGGCGCCGACGAGCTGGGGTACGTCTACGAGGGGCTGCTCGAACTCGACCCGCACATCACCCAAGACGGCAGGACGTTCTCGCTGGTTGACCACCGCGGCAACGATCGCAAGACCTCAGGGAGCTACTACACGCCTGAAAGCCTCGTCTCGGTGCTGCTCGACAGCGCGCTCGAGCCCGTCATCGCCGACACGATCGCCAAGCATCCGACGTCGACGGCGAAGGCGTTGCTCGATCTGGCGATCGTCGATCCTGCTTGTGGCTCGGGGCACTTCTTGTTGGTCGCTGCGCGCAGGCTCGCCACCCACGTAGCCCGCGTCTCGGCGAGCGGCACGCCATCCGCCGAGGAGTACCAGCGCGCGCTGCGGCAGGTGGTGGCCAAGTGCATCTTCGGCGTCGATCTGAACCCGATGGCCATAGAGCTTTGCAAGGTCAGCCTGTGGATGGAGGCGGTCGATCCTGGCTTGCCGCTCACCTTTCTCGACTCGCACATCCAGCACGGCAACGCGCTGATCGGAACCACGCCCGCGCTCATGGCGAATGGCGTCCCCGACGCCGCGTGGGACCCGATCGAGGGCGACGACAAGAAGACCGCGAGCGCGCTCAGGAAGAAGAACAAGGTCGAGGCCAAGCAGAGCACCCTCAACCTCAGCTCGCGCGCGGTCGATGAAGCTAAGGCCGTCACGCAGGCCGTGGCGGACCTCGACGCCGAGAGCGATACGGATGCGGCGAGCCTCAAAGGCAAGGAGCAGCACTGGACCGGCATCCTCTCGTCGGATGCGTACCGGCATCAGAAGCTGGTCGCTGATGCCTGGTGCTCCGCTTTCGTCTGGCCGAAGCATCCCGGCCCCTTCGCCGAGGCAGCGCCCACGAACGGTGTGTGGCACAGGCTGCGCGACGTGGGCACGGCGTCGCAGACCACCACGACGACAACGAGCGAGCTTGCCGAGCAGTACCGCTTCTTCCATTGGCACCTGCAGTTCCCCCAGGTGTTCGCCAAGGGTGGCTTCGATGTCGTGCTCGGCAATCCGCCGTGGGAGCGCGTGAAGCTGCAAGAGCAGGAGTTCTTCGCGCCACGCGACGAAGAGATCGCGAACGCGCCCAATGCGTCGGCCCGCAAGAAGCTCATCGCGCGGCTGCCCGCGACGAACCCGGCGCTATGGGAGGAGTGGACCACCGCGAGCCGCAGGGCCGAGGGCGAGAGCCACACGATCCGGCAGTCAGGGCGCTATCCGCTGTGCGGCAAGGGCGACGTGAATACCTATGCCATCTTCGCCGAGCACAACCGCAGCGTGCTTGGGCCTTGCGGCCGCGCTGGCTTCATCGTGCCGACGGGCATCGCGACGGACGACACAACGAAGGAGTACTTCGGCACGCTCGTCACTGGACGCGAGCTAGCAACCTTCTACAGCTTCGAGAACGAGGAGTTCGTCTTCCCTGGCGTCCATCACGCCTTTCGCTTCGCGCTCCTGACGGTCACGCGTGCGCAGACCAAGGCTGCTGCCGACCTCGTCTTCTTCGCTCGACAGGTCACAGCCCTGGACGACCCCGAGCGCCACTTCTCGCTCACGCCGGCCGACTTCGAGGCGCTCAACCCGAACACACGAACCTGCCCGACGTTTCGCTCGCGCCGTGACGCCGACATCAACCTCGCGATGTATCGCCGTGTCGGCGTTCTGTGGCGCGAGGATGACCCCGACGGCAACCCGTGGGGCGTGCGCTTCATGGCCATGCTCCACATGGCCAACGACTCGGGTCTGTTCCGCACGCGCACCGAGCTTGAGGCGGCCGGTTGGAAGCTCGACGGCAACTGCTTCGTGCTCAACCCCCAGCGCGCACTGCCGCTCATCGAGGCGAAGATGGTGCACCATTTCGACCATCGCTACGGCACGTATGAAGGGCAGTCGGAAGCGCAAGCCAATCAAGGTAAGCTGCCGGAATTCGACGATGCGGCGCACGCTGATCCCAATCGGCTGACGCTCCCGAATTACTGGGTTCCTTCGTCTGATGTTCGGGACCGTTTGGCGGAGCGCTGGTCTCGAGGATGGTTGCTTGGCTGGCGCAACATCTGTCGGAGCACAGATCAAAGGACTGTGCTGATGTCGCTCTTTCCCGCAGTCGGTGTCGCTCATTCCATGCATCTCATGACCGCGTCCCGGCCGCCGCTGGAACTAGCAGTTCTGTACGCGACGCTGGTCTCGTTCGTCGTCGACTACGCCGCGAGACAGAAGGTGGGCGGCACCAACCTTACGCATGGCTATATGCGCCAGTTTCCCGTTCCCTCGCCCGATTTCTTCCTGCGCAACGCTCCATGGGATTGGATGCCGATCCGTGACTGGATCACCCCGCGCGTCATCGAGCTCACCTATACCGCCTGGGATCTTGAGCCATTCGCTCTCGATGTCGGCGACGGAGGCCCGCCGTACGTGTGGGACCCCGAACGTCGCTTCCTGCTGCGCGCCGAACTCGACGCCGCCTTCTTCCACCTCTACGGGCTCTCACGCGACGACGTGGACTACATCATGGGCACTTTCCCGGTTGTGAAGAAGAACGACGAGAAGGCCTACGGCGAGTTCCGTACCAAGCGCGTCGTGCTTGAACGCTACGACGCGCTCGCTGCTTCTGCGGCCAGTGGCAAGCCATACGTCTCACCGCTCGGCCCACCGAGGAGGGCCTAATGACCTTTCGTTTTCAGCAGCTTACTCTCGACCAGTTCCGCTGCTTCGAACACCTAGAGCTGGCGCTCGAAGACGACCTCACTCTGCTCTTCGCCGAGAACGGTGGCGGCAAGACGGCCATCCTGCACGCGCTCGCCGCAGGGCTGACATCGTTTCAGGCGGGCTCACCGCGTCTACTGAAGCTCGATGCCCAGCGCGACGCGCGCAAGGTCACGCTCGACGAGCGTGGTCGTCGCGAGGCCGCAGGCCCTTGCACCCTCGCATGGACCGCGAAGGTTGGCGACGAGGCCGCCAAGTGGTCGAATAGCGCAAACCCCGCCTCGAACCGCAAGACCTCCGATCACGCCGCCGTGCTCGAGGCCATCGAGAAGGTGCGCGTGCCTGGCGCGCGCTGGCCGCTCTTCGCGTTCTACGGCGTGGACCGAATGGGGCGAAGCAAGGCCTCGACCAAGCCCGCGCCGACGCGCCCCGATCGCTGGGAGGGCTACTCCTCCGCGCTCGACCCGGCGCAGGACGACTCGGCGCTCCTGACCTGGCTCCTCGAGGAGATCCTCGCCGACACCGTGCGCCGCCAGAACAACGAGCCCGAGCGCTTCTTGGCCACCGCTGTGATGGACACCGTCGCCAAGGCGACGCCCGGCGTGACGCGCGCTTGGTATGATCCCAAGGAGCGCAGCCCCGTCATGCGCTTCGAGACGGGCGAAGTTGCGACGTGGAAGGAGCTGTCAGACGGCTTCCACGTCTACCTTTCGCTCGTCACCGACCTCGCCCGCCGCGCGGTGATGCTCAACGAGCAAGATGGGAGCGACGCGCCGAGCGTCGTCGAGGGCGTGGTGCTGATCGACGAGATCGACCTGCACCTGCACCCGCGTTGGCAGCGCGTCGTGCTCGACGGCCTCCGCAGGATCTTCCCGCGGCTTCAGTTCGTCGTGACCACGCACTCGCCGCAGGTGCTGAGCAGCGCGCTCAACCGGCAGGTACGGCTGATCCACAACGGGAAGCTATGGCCCGGCACGATCCACGTCGAGGGGCGCGACAGCAACTCGATCATGCGCGAGTACTTCGACACCGATGCTCGTGACGAGGAAGGTGCCAAGAAGCTAGCCTCACTCGATGACGTGATCGACGCAGGCAATGCCGAGGAAGCCAAGCGGCAGTTCGCCGAGTTGCTCACGCTGTGGGGCACGCTCGACCCCGACCTCATTCGTCGCAAGGCGCGCGTAGACCGGATGTGAGCAATGCGCAGATTGACCAAGGGGCCGCCGCCCACGAACGTCTCACCACCCAGTCAACAGCAGGCTTCGCTCGCCGTGTGGGGCGCTGCGTACCAAGTTAGCGCCGCCACCGCAGCCGACCCCAGCAAGCATGCGCGATCGAAATTTGACGACATGCACAAGCGGTATCTGCGCGACCTGCTCTTCGTGGAGCAGCGCTACCTTTGCGTCTACTGCGAGAGGGCGATCGATGAGGTCCAACCGCCGCCACCCATCGATCACTGGAACCCACTCAGCCTGTTCCTTCACCAAGTATTCGACTGGAACAATCTCCACCTCTCATGTCGGACCGTCGACACCTGTGACGATCGGAAGAAGAGCGTCGAGCTGAAACTGCCGTGGCCAGTGAGCTTCCAGTATGAGGACGTCCTGGGCTTTACGAGCGGCGGTCGCATGTACGTGCGTGCCGATGTGGCCGTGCCACCGCAGCTCCGGCAGGCGCTCGAACTCGCCCTCGAGGATCAGCCCGGGCCGCCCGTCGCTCGAAGCACCTTGAACCTCAACCAACCCGCGCTCCGCGAGGCCCGCGCTGCCGCCATCGAGGCTGAAGAGGGCGTGCCACCGACTACTCCGGCGCAGCAGCAGCAGCGCGTCGCCGCCTTGCTCGCGCAGCCACGCCGCGACGATTTCATCAGCGCGAGGCTGGCCTACTTGAACGGTCAACTCGGGGTTGGTCGATGACCCTCTCGCCGCTGACGCAGACCCGCCTCGAGAAGGCTGCGATGGACAACGGCTTCGACCGGCAGCTTCCGCAGGAGGGCGGCTGGCTCGTGTTCGCCAGCACTCAGTGCTCGCTGCGTGTGTGGCTTGATGCTTTCGGCGACGCCGTCTTTCTCTCCGCGTTCTCACAGCACAACGTCTCTCGCGCCCTCGGCGAGTACGGCACTCCGATGGTCGCGCCTATGCCGAAGGGCGCCGCTGGTGGGCGCACCGTGCCCGACGTGCCCGCGCTGCATCGGCTCCTGCGGCGAGCGTTCCAGTTCTCGAAGGCTCTGCCTAACGAGCTCCTTCACACGTTTGAGAAGCAGGTCGCCGCGCTGCCGAAGACGACGGAGGCCGAACGTCTCGTAGTCCAGCGTGTCGGGCAGAGCCTGTTCCGCGACGGCCTCCTGAACCTGTGGGAGGGCTGCTGCGCCGTCACCGGCCTCGCGGTCCACTCGCTCCTGCGCGCGAGCCACATCAAGCCGTGGGCCGACTGCGAGTCCGACGCCGAGCGACTTGACGTCTACAATGGCTTCCTCCTCGCACCGCACCTCGACGCTGCGTTCGACCGAGGCTTCATCACGGTGCAGGACGACGGCGCGATAATCGTTAGCGCTGCGCTCGATGAGAGAGCGCGCGTGATCCTCGGTCTCGAGCATCCGCTTGGGGTACACGGCCTCGCGGACGGGCATCGCAGCTACCTGCCGTGGCACCGGCAGAGGGTCTTTCTGGGATCTGGGCCATGAGCACCGTAGCTGCCCTCCATTCGCGCATCGTCCAGGGCGAGTCCGAGACGCTCACGCTGAAGCGCGCTGGCGAGACACTCTGCTGGGGCTACCGGAAATTCGGGTCCAACGCTACGCGTGCGTCAGCGAACGCGTTATTTCATGCACGGTACTTCGAATGGGTTCTGAAGAGTGCAGGACCCCAATGTGTGCTGGGGGCAGAATAGGTGGAAGTGGGTGAGCGCGCGTGGCTGCCTTTGTGGCACCAAGCGGCGCGTGACAGGGCATGGCAGAATTCTGGCCTGCCGACTACAGTCGGCAAGAATGGCAAGATGCGGGTCTTCGTGAAGGCGCTGGTCGAGACGATACGCTTGGCCCTTCCGAGCCGTTCGGAGCTGGCGCTGGAGAACTTGGCTCTTCGCCAGCAACTCGCAGTCTTTCGTGAGAAGCGCGCATCACCGCGGCTTGCGCGGGGCGACCGCCTCTTCTGGGTGTTTCTCCAACGCCTCTGGCAGGGCTGGCGGAGGCCACTGTGCTTGGTGCAGCCTGCGACAGTGGTGAAGTGGCATCGGATGGGCTTTCGACTCTTCTGGCGATGGAAGTCCCGGAGTCAGGTGGGGCGGCCTCGGGCAACTCCAGAGGTGCGCGCGTTGATTCGGCGCATGGCCGAAGCCAATCCGACATGGGGTGCCCCGCGCATTCACGGGGAGTTACTAAAGCTGGGGATGGAGGTTGGTCAGACAACGGTCGCTCGGTACATGCCCAGACCGGGAAGGGGAGCGCCGAAATCGTCACCAACATGGCGGAACTTCTTGCGCTTGCATCTGGCGGAATCCGCGGGGATGGACTTCTTTGTCATTCCGACTGCGACGTTTGGAGTGCTGTTGGGATTTGTGGTTGTGCGTCACCGAGACAGGCGAATCCTCAACCTCAATGTGACAGCGCATCCGACGGAAGAATGGACGAAGCAGCAGTTGCGAGAGGCCTTTCCCTGGACCAGTGCTCCGAGATACTTGCACCGAGATAGGGACAAGCTCTACTCCGAGGGCGTTCGCGCCACGCTTACCCATTTGGGGATTCGCGAGGTGCCGAGTGCAGCACGGTGTCCGTGGCAGAATCCCTATGCGGAGAGAGTCATCGGCTCGATACGTAGGGAGCTGCTGGACCATGTCGTCGTCCTGAACGAAGCCCACGCTCGGTGCCTGCTGCGTGAGTACCAGCGCTACTACAATGCGAGCCGGACGCACCTGTCGCTCGGGAAAGATGCGCCCGAGACGCGTGAGGTGCAGGGCCCGGATCACGGAGCCAAGGTGATAGAGCTACGGGAAGTCTTCGGGCTCCACCACCGGTACGAGCGCCGCGCTGCGTAGCGTCTCGGTCCTTCTACCAACACCCTCGCAGATCCGCGCATGCTGCATCAGCCCACCTGCGTTCGCTGGACGGCAGGGGAGTGTCCACACGCGGGCAGAGAGGTGTTGAGGCGTCTGAGCCGGGCGTAATTCCGACCTCCATGAAATGGAAGAGAGGACCGAGCGGCTCGTCATGCGCATCGCTCACGTCATGACGCGCGTTTTGACGCAGCTTTGACGCACTCATGACGCAGCGACCGAATTTTGGGTAGGCACAGGGGGGCCTCTCGTCCATGGTTCTGCTCCTCTCGGCGTCCTCCTTCACATCGGGTGCAGGGCGGCGCGCGTGGGCTACGCGTCGAGGCGCGCGCGGGACCTGGGATGTGCGAGGGCCTCGGCCTCGAGCTCCCGTGGTCAATCGCGACCCACCCGGCAGTGGTCCACGGCCTGCGAGGGCAGGCCTTCGCAGGCCGGGTCGAGCCAGGCCGCGCGCAGCAGCAAATTGGTACGCCCCGCTGCCGCCCCCGGCGCTCCACCTCTCCCTTCGCCGCTACAGGCGCTCGATGGCCTCGGTCCCGTACGCGTCGCGCGCACTCGCCTTGATGCACTGTCGAACGTGGCCTTGACGCCCCGCATGACTCGGCGCCCGAATCTCGGGCAGGCACAGGGGAGACATCGGTACTGGTCTCCCCCGTTTGCCCTACCGGAGATCGATCAATAGCGGCGCTTTCCCAGGGGGGCGCGAATGCTCCTCATCAGCTCCCGCATGGCGCGCATGCCGCCCGGGTCGCGGATGTTCTCCATCAGCTCCTTTGCGGCGCGCACGCCGCCCGGGTCGCGGACGTTCTCCACCAGCTCCTTCGCGGCGCGCACGCCGCCCGGGTCGCGGACGTTCTCCACCAGCTCCTTCATGGCTCGAACACCACCTGGGTCCCGGAAGCGCTCCATCAGCTCCCTCGTGGCTCGAATGGCCCCCGGCTCCAGGCTGCGCGCCAACGACTCCTTCTCGGCGTGGATGGATTCTGGGTCCATGATGCGCGCCAACGACTCCCTCTCGGCGCGGATGGACTCTGGGTCCATGATGCGCGCCAACGACTCCCTCTCGGCGCGGATGGACTCTGACAGCCAGCTCACCCCGGCCTCCGGACTGATGGGCGCTTCCGACATCAACGTAGGCGCTGCCGCTGAAGGTTCCTGACCTGCGGTGCCTGCGGCTTCCAACTTCTCGCTGGCCGCGGCTCCCAGGGAAGGTTGCTGCCCCTCAACGTCTACAGCCTCTGGCTTCCGGTCGACGTAGGCGAGTGGTACTTCGCCACGGGGATGGGTATCTGCTCCTGCTCCACGTGCAGCGTCTTCGGCCTCCAGATTGCGCTTCGCTGTCATGAATCGCTCGCGCGTTCGATCCATGCGCGCACGCACGCGGGCCTTGAACTTCTTCTCGTCGGTCATCGCAGACTCCACGCCAACGCGGTCTCATCCCCCACCTGAGCCTGTTGGCTAGGAATCGCGACAACCGCCCGAGGTCTGGTGGCCCCTTTGCCTCGCTCTCAGGTCCCGTGGGGGGAGACCAGTGCGGGTCAGGCGGTAGGCGACCGCCCAAAGCAAACGTAGTGCGGACGATGGATGGACGCAACAATCCTCCGCTGGCGGTGTCGAACTGGCCGCACCCCGACGCCTACTGCTGACGGCGTCGGCCACCCAGGCGGATGTGGATGCGGCGGGGCGTGGAGCAGAACGACGACGGCTGGCGGGAACTGGCGGTGGAGGTATTCGTCCACACGCGGCGGGACGGCTTCGCCGCGCTCCCGCCAGCGGGCGCTGAGTGGTGCGTGCGGTGGCTGTGTGGGGCGGCGGATCTCAATTCACAGGACAGCGGCACGGCTTCGGTGATGGCGGCAGCGCCGAGGCTGTACCGCACGCGAAGTGTCGCGAGTGTCCCCGGCGTACTCAGGACGCCTTCGTCGAGGTGAAGGACGAGGATGGGACATCGAGTCACCAGTTTCTACGCAGCGAGACGTCTGGTACTAGAGCGCTCCGGCTACACCTCCGGGGGACGAATGACCGCGATTCGCTGGCTGCACCTCACCGACTTCCACCAGGGGATGGGGGGGCAGAAGTGGCTCTGGCCGAGGATGAGGACGGAGGTCTTTGATGACCTGGCTCGGCTTCAGGAGAAGGTGGGGGGCCCATGGGACCTCGTCCTATTTACCGGAGATCTCACGCAGCGAGGCTCTGCCGAGGAGTTTAAGGCGTTAGACGAGACCCTTGACCGGTTGTGGGCGCATCTTGAGGAGCTTGGATCGAGTCCGCGCCTGCTCGCGGTTCCAGGTAACCACGACTTGGTGAGACCCGCTCCCAGGAAGGCTGCGGTCAAAGCGCTGGGGGCTTGGTGGGACGATTCGGATATTTCCGATGAGTTCTGGAAGGACGAAATCAGCGAGTACAGGCAAGTGGTCGCGACCGCCTTCAAACCGTTCAGCGACTGGCAGCGTTCGTCTCGGCTTCATGGACAGCCCCTGACGTCCGGGCTGCTGCCAGGGGACTTTTCGTTCACCCTGGAGAAGGGCGACGTGAGCTTGGGGGTGGTGGGCCTGAACTCTGCGTTCCTCCAACTGACGGCTGAGAACTTCGAAGGAAAGCTAGCGCTCGACGCTCGCCAATTCCAGGGCGCTTGCGGCGGTGACTCGTCGGATTGGTTGGCCCGACACGATGCGACGATTCTGCTGACTCATCATCCCCAGAACTGGCTCCATCCCAATGCGGTTTCATCGTTTGAGCAGGAGATCCTGGCGAGTGACAACTTCACTCTTCATTTGTTCGGACACATGCACCTTGGTGCTTCGCAAAGCACACGACGTGGGGGAGGCACACCTCGCCGCTCTATCCAGGGGCCATCCCTCTTCGGGCTGGAGGAGTTTGGCGAGGAGAGCCGAATCCAGCGAATTCATGGTTATGTCGCGGGGCAGATCGATATAGAGAAATCTGACGCCACGCTGAGCATTTGGCCTCGGGCTGCAACACTCAAGGAAGGTAACTTCCGAGCGCTCGGTCCTGACTCCAGGGCCAACCTGGATGAACGCGGTGCTTGGACCGAGACGTTCACGCCAAGAGGAAAGAGAGGACGGAAGCGCTTGGCGTCGCCGGCCGCACCCGCTGACACTCAGCCCTCGTGGAACGCAGAGTTGGAGGTCGGCGCGCCCTCTATGCGCTCCCAGCTCTCGGCAGGCGACTACGCGCGTCTGCATGGGCGTGCGCGGCTCTCGGTAGAACGGCTGAGCACGATTGCTCAGAAGCTCAGCTGGTACAATGTGGCGGAACAGGGAAAGGACCTTCTTAAGGTCCTTCATCAGGAGCCCTACCGGGTCGTCATCACGGGAAAATCGCGAGCGGGAAAGAGCACGCTCCTCAACGCCTTGGTGGGGCGGGCCATCTGCCCGGTGCGACGAACTATCACCACTGCGGTTCCCATCATTATTAAACCAGGAGAGAGGGAGTCCCTCACTGTGAATATTGAGGGAGAGCGCCCGCGACTGGGCGATGGTCCGGTAACGCAGGACATGGTTGCCCCCTATGCGGACCAACAGCACAACCCGGACAACGAGAAGAAGGTTATCGACATCCGTGTGGATTTGAGAGACGAGGTTCTCGACCTCGGTGTCATGTACGTGGACATCCCTGGGTTCGATGACCCAAATGGTCGGATCTGGTCTTCCACGGCAGAGGTTCTCCAGACCGCGCATGCGCTCGTGCTTGTCCTGGACGTCTCTACGGTTCGGGCTGGCGGCTTCGCCTTGGACAAGCAGACGAAAGAGCTGCTTTTGGACGCTCAGAAGCGGCAGTGCGCCGTATTCGTCGTCTGCAACAAGGCAGATCAGCTAAATGCGGAGGAAAACCGGGAAGCGAAAATGATGGTGCAGTCGGCTCTCGAACGATTTGGTGTCTGGGACACGCTGACGCATCCGCCGTTCTTCCTGAGCGCCAATGCGGTCACTGTTCCCCGGCAACAGGGGAAAGCGAGTCCGCCTGCATTCAATGTATTCTATGACTCGCTCTGGGAGAGCCTTTGGAACACGGAGGCCATTGGGCTGCGCCGCCTCTATCGGGTCTTCGAGCGACTGCAACTCGCCAGTGATGAAGTTGCCATGTTAATCGCATCCCGGCAGGCAAAGGAACCGGAGCGCATTAAGCTCCGCGAAGCACTCCAGCGTTGTGAGGAGCAGCGAAAGGAAATCGTCGCGGACGGCGACGAGGCCATCCAGTATGTACGCGCACATGGTGCGCGGCTCATCAATGCGGAGAGGACGGAGCTTAGGGACGAGGTCCGCAAGTGGGTCGAAGCCTTGCCCGTCGAACAGGGGCTGCCCAGGCCTTCTGCGGGCGTGGACGCGCTGAAAGCCTCAATGATGAGCCGTAGGCGCAAGGTTGCAGAGCAGGTTCAGGAGAAGTTAGAAGGTAAGCTGACGCGGGTCGAATCGCACATGCGGAAGAGCCTCTTGGCTCTGCGTTCGGAGGCGGGGAGGGCGGCCCAAACTCAACAGATGCAGAGCCTCTCGCAGACGCTTTCTGCTTGGAAGACGCAGATGGAGCTATCAGTCCCCGAGCATCAAGGGCGCCAGTTGGCTCGGGTCGCCGGCATTGCATCTTTCGGCATTGCAGCTTTTATGGGGCATCTGGTCGGGCTGGGGGCCCTGATTGGCACGACTGTTTCGTGGGTCGTTGGCTTGTTCACCGACAGCGCCGACACCCCGTCCGAGCTGGAAGAAGCCGTGGCTCAAGCATTCGAAAGGAGCTGGAACCAGTTCGCAACGAGCATGGATGATCATGTCAGTGAGATTGGCGAGTCGCTCGCTCAGAGAGTTCGCTCTAATATGACACGGTTCATGAGGGAAATGTGGAGCCAGCTCGAGGACATCCGTGACGTAACTCCGGAGGAGCACCAGCTCTTTGAACAGATGAAGACGGAGACGGAGCAGGCCGCGGTGTCGCTCCAGGCAATCCTGCAGGCGGCGAAGTAGACACGGAGCGCCCCCTCGCCGAGGCCCTCTCCCTGGCGGGTTGGGGAGCGAGCCAGGTGGCGGTGCACACCAGCCACAGGCGCCACTAATATGCGTGACATTCCCGACTGGACGCAGGTCCTGCAACGGTGCCTGAAATGCGGGAAAACGAAACCGGTTGACCCTTGCTTCGGCGTCTACTGGGGGAACGGGAACTTCCAGCCGCGGATGCCATGCGAGGCCTGTCGGACGCAAGAGTCGTTCCACGAAAGGCTCAGGAGGTTCCGGATTTCGAAGTGGAAGCCGTAGTCCGCAGCAGCGAAGTGCTCCGAGTCGCCTCGGAGCCTCTCTCGATTGTGGAGAATCGATTCTCGCGCCCACCGTTTCTCCGGCTCGCCAGAACGCTTCATATGCCCTATGGTAGAGCCCCCTTCTTTCGGTTCGCCTGTTGCTCCAGAACCCAGCGGGTCAAGCGACCCGAACTGTTATCTCCGGCAACAGAGGTGCCGTCGGGCATGCAGACAACACCGCATTCTGTCGTAAGTAAGCGGTAACGGCTGGGCGCTCCGGCAACAGGCCCAACAAGGCCCGTGCTCGCAAGACGATGAAGAAGGGCCTCAAGCTGCTTACGGGGAGGCGCATCACTCGGAGGCTTATCGAGGTCAAGTTCGTCATTCTTGCACAGCCACGTCACGAGGACCGCCTCTTCGGTTGTGAGACGAGCCGGCTCCCAAGAAGCACTGACTTTGACAGCGTTGACGGACCTGACAGCCCTAGGCGGCTTGGCTGGGAGAAGGGTGTACTCCCACCCATTTGGGTTGGCGTGGAACTTGGCGCTCAGCAGCAGGTTCCATGCATCGACCTTGCGATCATCACCGAATACGTCAGGGCCAACCATCCCAAGGTGGTTCAGGCGGCTCCAAATCACTTCGAGGATGGCCCGCCCTCGCCCGATCTTCCCGGAAGTGAACAACAAGTGCCACCAACCGTCTGTCATCGGAACGCCCCAAGGAAGAGCGTTCCCCTTCATTGCGACCGTGTCCTGACCCACAATCAGCGAGGGCAACTCCCTTGGAGAGTATCCTCCCTTCTTCGTGCTCAATGCATTACGACGGTGATCACGGACGTTGATTGAGGGAAGCGCAGGAAGTGGCCCTTGGTGGGCCAGTCCGAGGGGTGACGAGCAAGGGCGAGCGCGCCAGAGCCCATAGATTGAGGACATGGGCGCACCACTTTCAATGGACTTGAGGCAGCGGATACTCGACGCGTACCTGACGCGAGCGGAGTCCTGGGGAGAACTCGCCAGGAGGTTTCGAGTAGGGGTCGCGACGGTTGATCGCCTCATTGGCCGCTGGAAGCGTACCGGCTCGCTTGAGCCAAAGCGCCCAGGCCCTCGTCCCTACTTCCGCATCCCGGATTCGCAACTGGGCCGGGTGAAACGGCTGCTGGATTCCGCGCCCGATAGTACGACCCAGGAAATCGCGGATGCATACGTCAAGCAAACGGGCGTGTGCGTAAGCCGCGCCACCATGGGACGTGCCTTCCGCCGATTGGGATATACGCGCAAAAAAAGTCGCTTCTCGCCTCCGAGCGGCGGCTGGCGAAGAATCGCCGAGCCCGCAGGCGGTATTTGGCTACGGCCGCCCAACTGAAGCCTGCGCACCTCCACTTCATCGACGAGACTGCCGCGACCCTCACAATGACACGACGGTATGGGCGTGCTCGACGAGGGCAGCGCGCTCGCGGCTACGTGCCCCTGGGTCGTCGCCAACTCGTCACGATGATAGGGGACCTGACGCTTCGAGGAGTGGGGCCGGTACTGACTTTTGAAGGCGCTACCAACAGCGACCGCTTCGAAACATATGTCCGTGAGGGGCTTCTGCCCATCCTCAAGCCGCACGACGTGGTGGTCATGGACAACCTCAGCGTCCATCACCGGCCAGTGGTCGAGCAGCTCATTCGCAGCCGCAAGGCGAGTCTTCTCTTCCTGCCTCCCTACAGCCCTGAGCTCAACCCCATCGAGTCGTGCTGGTTGAAGGTAAAGACGCGCATGCGGGCCATCGGCGCCCGTACACACGTGGCCCTCCGTGAAGCGATGCGAGAGGCACTCGCAACCGTGCGGCCACAGGACGCAGCGGCTTGGTTCGCGTTCTGCGGCTACCCGCCTCAACCGCCGTGATCACCGTCGTAGCCATGACTTCTGCCAGAGCCTTGCGGAGGCCGTTCTCTGTCTTGTACCCGTGGAATCCCAGGAGAATCCGCACTGGACTGACAGCTTCCCCGACGAGGAAATGGTAGATTGTTCTCAAGTCGGAAGGGATGCTGTTCTTGTTGTCCGGGAATGCATATCCTGAGATCGTCTCAAACGCACGCTCCACTGTAATTCGTCGCACTCCAGTTTTGGCGGGCATGGCCCATGCGAGCTTCCCCAGTGCCTCGCCCCCCTCGATCAGGTCCGTGCGCGTGAAGTTCTTTTTCACCTCAACCACTGCGACGACTTGTTCGATGGGATAAATCCAACGATGAGTGTTAGGTACCTGCTCGCCCTCGCCCACAACCACCATGCAGTCAAGCTGTCCGCTGAGGTCCCCGGCCGCATCTCGGGCGAACCCGGAAACCACTTTCAAGAAAGTGGGAAGGCTTTGCTTGAGTCCTTTCTGTGTGAGCCCCTCGTACATTTCTCCAATCGTCGGTGCATGCGAGATCTGGTGGCTAGCGAGCATCTCCTGTTCCTTCTTGAAGAGCTCATTGAGCAGGTCAGCGGCCGTCTGAATCACGTCAGGCTTCTCGAGGGGCGTTGAGTCCATAGTGGGGCGGAAACGTCAAGTAGAGGTCCGGGTGTTCCCCGGGGGGCTGGAGCACTTAGCTTGCTGAGCAGTGCGCAAGCATACCCCGGTGGCCAGCCAGAACGTGAATGGTTGAGGACTTCCGCCTCGGGCCCGGGGACTGCGGGTCGCGAACCTACTCGAAGAGCAGGCGCGTTCACCGCTGAAGCCTTCTCCCTTGGGGTATTGCCTCCGGCCGCGCTCCCAACGCCTACCGCGAACGGAGGGCCCCATTCGAATGCGGCTAGCGCAGGAGGTTGCGCAGGAGGACGACGGCCGGTTGGAGCTGAGGGTAGAGGTATCCGGTCATGAGGCGGCGGGGCGGTGTCGCCGAGCTCCAGCCTGCGGGCGCTAAGTGGCGAGTGCGGTAGCTGCGTGGGACGGTGGTCCTCAACCGCCAGGGTAGCGGCACGGCCACGGTGCGGGTGACGGCGCGGGGGCTGTGCCGCGTGCGAAGTGGCGCGAGGGCTTGGCGTGCCCGGGATGCCTGCGTCGAGGTGACGGACGAGGCTGGGGCCCTCCATGCTGCCGTCCTCGGGCGGACGACGCGGTGCCGCGCACGACGGGGCCCGTGCTCCAGTCCCTGGAAGAGCGCTTCGGCAGTACCTCTGCCCCAGCCGCACGCGCGGCCAACGGCGCGATGTGGCTGACGCGCTCGCGGCGCAGCGTCCAGCTTAGGGTGGGCACAGAGACTGCTACCGCGAATGCGCGGCGTCTGGAAAGAACCGAGAAAATGCTCGCTCGTCAATCTCGCTGAATCGCTTCAGGAAGGACTTTGCACACAATAGACTTCCGTTAGGGCTGTAGCTCAGCAGGAGGGCGCTCATAGTAGCGTCGCGCCATTCTTCGCTATGTTTTCGACTCAGGATCGATGTGATTAAATGGCCGCTTGATGATAGCGACATCAGTGCCTCGAAGTCATTGATTGTCAGGAGGACTGGAGGGTGAGTGTTGGGAGGGCGTGGCATGTCGTGTTCAGAGTATTTTTTTGCGATCCACCTGTCGAGGGCGCCGTTCTCGCATAGGTCGTCAAAGGTGACCAGGACGGGGAAGATCGGGGCGAGGGTCTCTCTAATTTCCGTCTGCCCGGATCTGATTGCGTGAATTCTTGCGTCGAGGAGGCGAAGTGCCCCAGGTTGATGTTTCTTTTTCTTGTTGCCGGGACCAAATAGGAACTCCTCATACCAGTTAAGTAGATTTCGGCGCGACACTGCTTGGCGAGCTACCGATTCCAGCACCAGGCGTGACTTGACGGAAAACAGAACGATTCCGTCGGATTCGATGGTGACGATGTCTTCAAGCTCGTCGCTTGAGCCGATGGCAGTTGATAGTATGAGCTTGGTCGTCGGGTTTGATTGCCCAATGGTCTCAAGGGCGATGTTTCGGCATGCGGCTTCGAATGTTTGTCCAAAAGCGCTTGTCCACGTCCTGATGTCGTCTGAAAAGGAGCGCGTTGCTTCCCTGTGCCGCATCCAAATTCCACCACGAAGCTGCTCGCGTATCGCCCAGGGAGATGCAGCTACTAGGTTGCCAGAGTTGAGCTTTATGAACGGCGTTCTGATGAAGAAAGTTGGGGCATGTGGGAGCCCATCGCTACGAAGTGACGCCTCAATGTGCGAACGAGCTTCGACCCGAGTCGTCGTGAGGGAGCTGAAGTGGTGGTCTGTCCATGTGGGCTGAAGCGCCGTCTTGGCATACCATGTTTGGGGCGTGATAATTGGCGCTATCCATTTCCCATCTTTATGGGTTCCCCAGGTCTGCGAGAAATAGAAGAGCGGGAGTAGGAATATTTCGAGCCATTCAGTGAAGGACGTGCCAAAGGCGCGTTCTTGTAGGTCCGTCCATTTGGCAGGGTCTGAGAGAAGCCCCTGTTTAGGGGGGTGTTCAAAAATCAGGGCCGTTCGGACGATGCCTCTGAGTGGGTCGTGGTGCGTGTTGAAGCGCGCGAGGTGACAGAATTCCGCCGTGAGCCGATCAGAGCGAGATAGCGGTGGCGCGTCTTCTTCTTTCCATGAGGTCAGATGATCATTGGCCGCGAGCAAGAGTTGGCCGACCTCTAGGTCGGATGGGGTGGGGCCGATGGTTTTCCCGTATAGAATTGCCAGGGATTGAAGGAAGTAAATTGCCTGCTCGTGTGCGACTGGATTCTCTTTGTTTCTGAGGACATGGTCTCCGATGAGCCAGTCGATTTTGCGAAACGAGAAGCGCAGCTTGGTTAGTTCGTTGTAGACGTGTTGCGAGTAGTATTCTCCGCCATTGGTGCGATAGTTGGCGAGAGCGCCAGCTAGCATGGCTAGTTTCATGAACGTTTCTTCCCACGAAAAGCGCGCTATGAACTCTCGAAGTTTGTGGGCGTGAACAGGAACTCCTGTGGCGCTTTGGGCGGAAATGTATGAACTGAATCCGAGGTTTTTCTTCATGCTAATGAACTCGCGGCCTCTGCCGGGCTCTCGCCCTGGCGATACTCAACGGCCTGTTGATGGCATTAGGGAATCAATATGGCTAATCCGATTAAATAGGGCTTTGGTTCGTCAATGCTAGGACGAACTCGGATTTTGACTGAGTCTCTGTTGACCCCGCATGCCACGGCAGGTCAGTCCTATCTGGCATACCCCCACCCACAAGTCGGGTATGGTGCCCGATGTGAGGGAGGGCGCATGCAGCGGGGACTTCGAAAGCAGAAGGCGCAACACTTCTCCATCCGGTCGGTCATCAAGCTCATCTCCGATGATGTCCAGCCTCTCGCGCGGAAGGCCTTGCCGTCGCGGGAGATGATTCTGGTGGGGGAGGTTGTCGAGGTCCGCGGGCGTAGAGTGTGCCTGGCCGACACCTATGGCTTCGACAAGCGCGTCTGGGTGGTGCTCCCGGGCGATTGCACTTGGCTCCCTGGGTTGGCGCACATGGTGGAGTTCGAGGGCAGTGCAAGGGCCTTCGTGGATGAGGAGCGCGGCGGCATCGACGTGCGCTTCATGGCGAAGAGTTGGACGGACCGCGGCCCCTCAAGTCGGCATGCCCGACATCAGGCCGAGCTCGACGCTATCGCAGCGGGACGCCTGTCCCCGCCGCCGAAGGTCACCAGGCCCTTCACTCGCGTGGCGCTCGTCACGTCCGAGGGGAGCGAAGCGGTGGCGGACTTCAGCGGTCAGCTCGAAGACACCATCGGCATCCGCGTTCAGGTGGAGCTCATTCCGGTAGGGCTCTACGACGAGGAGTCCATCGCGGATGGTCTCCGCCGGGCGCAGGATGGCGGTGCGGAAGTGGTCGTCCTAGCCCGCGGAGGGGGCTCGCGGATTGACTTGCAGCCCTTCAACTCGCCGGTGGTCGCTCGAGCCCTTTGCCAGCTGACGAAGCCGTGTATTGTGGCCGTGGGGCACGCTAGGACGAGGGTGGAGGCACAGCGCTTCGCTGCCTATCGGGCACGGACTCCCTCCGTTGCGGCGCACCTCGTCGCTCGACTCTTCCGGCGAGTCCAGCCGCTGTCGGAGCAGTCCACGCCGGTTCGTATTGTCACGCCGCTGCCTGCCACGGCCCAGGTTCCCACTGCCCCGCGTCCCGTAGTCGTGTTGCCTTCTGGTGGGGCCTCCCGCAATCCAGGCCCTGCAGAGGCTCTACGCGTGCGGGCGCTGCCCGCGCAGGTGCCCTCGGCAGCGGTGTCCGATGACGAGGTGCGGCGGACGTCCAGATGGCTTGGGACTGCGAAGCGGGTGGCCTGGAAGACCTACTGGGGACTCGTTGGAGTCCTCGCGCTCGGTCTTGCCTTCGTTGTGGGGTGGAAGGGAGCTGCGCGATGGGACGGCCTTGTTCGGCCCGAGGCGCAGTTTGTGCCAAGCCCTGGTGTGCCGGCGGTGGATGCTCCTCCCCCTGTGCCTGCTGCCGTCGAGCCCGCTAAGAAGGAAACGCAGAAGCGAAAGCGGCGTGCCCCTTCTGCAGAGTCGGCTGGCGCCTTCGAATAGACGCATTAGCCGAGCTTTGGAGCGCCGCTGCTCGCGGTAACGAGCGCGAGCAGCGCAAGGGGCTGTGGAGCAAGGCTCTCAGCTACCGCTGGTCCTTCGGTGGGTTGGGGTCATTCCCATAGCTGTTGCTCTGCTGAATCTTGCCCCCCTTGTCGTGAATGACGTGTTCAGCCTCATTCGCCCGTGCAATGGACCGGCCCTTCTCGACGGCAGTCTCCTTCTTTTGGTGGTGGCTAACTACTTCACCACCGACCTTATTGTCCCACCCCGAGCCACCCTTGGACGGGACGGTATGGACATTCTTCTTCGTCATTGCTGGCTTCCTTTTCCGGCCCGATTGGCGCGGACAGATGGGTTCCCCTCTTAGGTAACCAGGGCGGAAATACGCGTCAACCTGCTGGATTCACTGTCATTTCGTTCATGTCAGACCCGCGTGGTAGGGGCGGCCGCCCACCGCAAGATGGCTTGGCTGCACATGATTGGCCTCTTGTCTAGGGCAAAGTGCCTGAGAGGGACTGGCGGCGTTTCTCCATTCGGACCTCAGCGCATTGAGCAGGTGCAGGAGTTGGTTGCGTGCTCTTGCTTGGGCCGGAACCGCATACTTGCGAGACCGAGGGGCGAGGAAGCCGCGACGGCGGGAGAGGGCGCCCAGCTCCGCTTGGTGCATGTCCCCATCGAGTAAATACTGCTCCGAGGGGGAGTGGACGGAGTTGACGGGGGCGAACCTCGAGGCAGCGTAGCCTCTTTGGTAGTTCCGCCCCCTCCGCATTCCCGCCTCAGGCGGAACGGCGACTACCGCGCGCGTCTAGGAAGTCGGATGGGCGTCCAGCTTGAGGACGGCTTCTGGCGCGCAACCTATTGATAAAATTGGCGTGGGTGATGGCACTCATGCCGCACTCCCGTCAGGAGTTCGGGATGGGGGTGGTCATCGACAGCTTCGCGGTTCAGACGGGCTGTATCGGCAAGCGCTGGGTAGGCTCATCCTCTGCGAGTTGCCGATGACGAGCAGCGTCCTGATGCGGGATTAGACGCTGGCCCTGGTCAGGTCGGTGCGTTTGAGTAGCTCACTCGTGATGAAATCGTGATGAAGGAATGAAGCTGGTGTGACACATCCCTTTCGGAAGTGAGGGACTTTTATTTGGCTTTAGACAGGAGCAACCCCTGGAGGTGCTGGCTTTGACGCATCCCCAGAGGAGCGCGAATGAGTCGTACATGGCTACGGTACGAAGGAGTGCAAGGCGGCGGTGTTGAAAGACTCATCCACAGAAGCGCCGCCTCAAATGGACCACTAATCGCCGCAGGGCCCGTTTGCATGTAGGGAAAATCTATGGGGCTTCGTTCGTCACGTCGTTGCGCTCCATTCTTGCGCCTGGGACACAGTTAGCCCGCCACAGTCTAGATGCTCCGGCTCCCTCTTTTTGGGTTGTCGAGACTCTAGGGTGGACTCCTTGGCACCTCCTGTCAGAGCCCTGGTGTATGGACGTTTGAGGACCACTTGGAGATGGTTTGTTGGTGGCGCCCTTCGTAGGCAGTCCCAGAGTGGAGGGGAAGCGTTTGTTTGAGTGCTCAAAGATGGAGAGGCGCGCGCCATTGGCTTGGGGTGTAGGGGAAATGGGACTGTTGCTGAGTTTCTGGGTCCGTGCACATTCTTTTTCTTGTTTGAAGTGGTTGGCATGCACGTGCCGGTTGGCGTGGATTTTATTTGTATTGCCGACGGCGGGGGTGGCTAGTGAGCCAGTTTTAAGTGCCGGTGCACGTGCCAGCGTGGAACTGGGCAGGGCTCTCTTTTTCGACAAGGCCCTGAGTGCTGACGGGAAAGTGGCGTGTGTCACCTGCCATCGACCCGAAGTTGCTTTTTCTAGTGGCGAAGCCATCCCGAGAGGGGTGTTTGGGCGGGTGGGTACGCGCAACGTTCCGAGTCTTTTAGGACTGGAGAAGCAGGGGGCGCTTTTCTGGGACGGGCGGCGCGCCACCCTTGAGGAACTCGTCCTGGACCCTCTCACCACGCCGGTGGAGCACGGCTTTTCTGACATGGAGCAGGTTCTACCCATCGTGCGCGCACGTCATTCGCCCGGTTTTGCACGCGCATTCCCGGGCGAGGGCATAACGCCAGCGACGGTAGCCCGTGCCCTAGCGGCATATGTTCGCAGCCTCGTCGGAGGCCCTTCTCGATTGGAGCGTCACTTGGCAGGGCAAGCCGACGCACTCAGTGCTTCCGAGCGGCGCGGCCTTGCCCTTTTCTCTGGCCGTGCGGCATGCAGCCGTTGCCATCCTTTTGTGGAGGAGGCTCATTCGGATGGGGACTTCCATCCCGGTGAAGTGGCTACGCCGGCCTCGCTCTCTCAGCTTGCGGCTATAGCCCGGTCTACAGCCCGCATGTCACCGGAGGCGCGGCGGGCCGCAGTTTCCACACGCAGCGAGGTGGCAGCCCTGGGACGTTTCATCGTGACGCTCCGGCCGGATGATATCGGCCGTTTTCGTACGCCCTCACTGCGTAACGTGGCGTTGACTGCACCGTACATGCACGACGGTAGCATTCCCACGCTGGCTGAGGCCGTGGAGAGAGAACTCTACTACCGCACGGAAGGCGGGCTGCGGGTGGGCGACTTGACCCCTTCCGAGAGAGAAGACTTGGTCGCCTTCCTTCATTCAATGACGAGCTCAACGTTTGCCACGGTGCCTGCCGCGGCGGCTTCAGCGCCTTCAACGTTTCTGAATAGGAGTTCCCGGTGAAGATACCTTCGATAGGACAATGCCTTGGCATGTACGTCTTGGCATGTGTTCTTCTCCTCGTCGCATGTGGCGGTGAGGGCTCTGCTCTGGAACAAGCGCCGATGGGTACTGTGGCCCGTGCCACTGGAAGCGCTGATGCAGGCCCACCCATTCAATACGCGTATGACGGAGCTCGGCGGTTGGTGGGCGTCTACGACGGGACGGGTGCTAGTGCCCAGTACGTCTATGACGAAGGTGGAAACATTCTCGAAATAAAGCGCTTAACGGCTACGGACATAGGCATCTTCGACTTCACGCCCAACTCCGGGCCACCCGGCGCGGAGTTGACCTTGACGGGCTCGGGGTTCAACCCGACGCCCGCGGGCAATACGGTGCGCTTCAACGGCGTGGATGCCGTGGTGACTGCGGCGAGCACGCAGCGGTTGGTGGTCACCACCCCGGCGGGTGCCACCACGGGGCCGGTCAGCGTCACGGTGGGGAGCACGACGGTCGCCAGCGCCGAGGACTACGTCGTCACCGCCGCCGTGCCCGGCCCGGTTCTCACCGGCTTCTCGCCGGTGGGCGGGCCAGTGGGCACGACGGTGACGCTCATGGGGAGCAACTTCCACCCCGACCGTCTTTTGAACCGCGTCTTCTTCGGCGACATCCAGGCCTTCGTGGTCTCCGCCAGCCCCTCGCAGTTGGAGGTGAAGGTCTCGAACCTGGGCGAGACGGGGCGGGTGAAGGTCGCCACACCCTCGGGACGGGTGACCAGCGGTTCGGACTTTCTGGTGCTCCCTTCAAGCCTCGTGCCCGGCGCCGCGGACACCCTGCTCTATGCCGAGGTGGGCGGGCCTCCCAGCGCGGTCTCGCTGGCGGATGCCTCGCACCGGGCGGTGCTGAGCTTCCCGGTGTCGCGAGGCGAGCAGGTGAGCGTCGTATCGTCGTCGATGGTGCTGGGCGGCGCGAGTTCGGCATCGCTGCAGGTCCATGACCAGATGGGTGCGCAGATTGGCAGCTTCCCCCTGTCGGCAGCGGGAGGTGTCCACGACCTCCCCGTTGCGAGCCGGGACGCCGTCTACACTGCGGTGGTGCAGGCCACCGGCACGACGACCGGGTTCAGCGTTTCACTGGCCCTGGTGCGTGCCGCGCGGGAGGTGCTTGAGAAGGACGGGGCGGAGACGACCTTCGTCGGCCAAGCGGGACAGAACGGCTTCTATGACTTCGCCGGCACAGCCGGGGAGCGGCTGGGCCTGGGCGTGACGAGCGTCGCCACCTCCCCGTCAGGCAACGTCGTCATCTCCATCCTCAAGCCGGACGGCACTTCGCTGGTCAACTGCGGCAACTTCACGGCGCCGGGCGAGTGCGACCTGCCGGCACTACCCGTGACGGGCACGTACTTCGTGACGGTGAACCCCTCGGGCCTGGCGACGGCGGAGGTGGGCCTGCTGCTGTCCACGTCGCTGGGCGGAGTCCTCACGGTGGACGGCTCCGCGCTCACCTTCAGCACCACGCGCGTGGGCCAGGATGGCTTCTACACCTTCGATGCGAGCGTCGGCTCCAACCTGACGTTGGTGCTCGCGGGCAACACCTTCGCCAGCAACACGTTGGTGCGCGTCCTCAGGCCCGATGGCACCCAGCTCACCACCCAAACCCTCGGCTCCTCCTCGGGCTACACGGTCGACTTCACCCCGACGACGACGGGCCTCCACGCCATCACGGTGGACCCGTACCTGACCAGCACCGGGCAGATGACGCTCCAACTGGTGGAGGAGGTCAACGGCAGTGCGGGCGTCCCGGACAGCGCGGCGACGACGGTGTCGCTGGGGGCGGGACAGAAGGGCCGCTACGCCTTCAGCGGCACGGCCGGAGACCGGTTGGGCCTGGGCGTGACGAGCGTCGCCATTTCCCCGTCAGGCAACGTCGCCATCTCCATTCTCAAGCCGGACGGCACTTCGCTGGTCAACTGCGGCAACTTCACGGCGCCGGGCGAGTGCGACCTGCCGGCACTACCCGTGACGGGCACGTACTTCGTGACGGTGAACCCCTCGGGCCTGGCGACGGCGGAGGTGGGCCTGCTGCTGTCCACGTCGCTGGGCGGAGTCCTCACGGTGGACGGCTCCGCGCTCACCTTCAGCACCACGCGCGTGGGCCAGGATGGCTTCTACACCTTCGATGCGAGCGTCGGCTCCAACCTGACGTTGGTGCTCGCGGGCAACACCTTCGCCAGCAACACGTTGGTGCGCGTCCTCAGGCCCGATGGCACCCAGCTCACCACCCAAACCCTCGGCTCCTCCTCGGGCTACACGGTCGACTTCACCCCGACGACGACGGGCCTCCACGCCATCACGGTGGACCCGTACCTGACCAGCACCGGGCAGATGACGCTCCAACTGGTGGAGGAGGTCAACGGCAGTGCGGGCGTCCCGGACAGCGCGGCGACGACGGTGTCGCTGGGGCGGGACAGAAGGGCCGCTACGCCTTCAGCGGCACGGCCGGAGACCGGTTGGGCCTGGGCGTGACGAGCGTCGCCATTTCCCCGTCAGGCAACGTCGCCATCTCCATTCTCAAGCCGGACGGCACTTCGCTGGTCAACTGCGGCAACTTCACGGCGCCGGGCGAGTGCGACCTGCCGGCACTACCCGTGACGGGCACGTACTTCGTGACGGTAAACCCCTCGGGCTTGGCGACGGCGGAGGTGGGCCTGCTGCTGTCCACGTCGCTGGGCGGAGTCCTCACGGTGGACGGCTCCGCGCTCACCTTCAGCACCACGCGCGTGGGCCAGGATGGCTTCTACACCTTCGATGCGAGCGTCGGCTCCAACCTGACGTTGGTGCTCGCGGGCAACACCTTCGCCAGCAACACGTTGGTGCGCGTCCTCAGGCCCGATGGCACCCAGCTCGCCACCCGGACGCTCGGCTCTTCCTCGGGCTACACGGTCGACTTCACCCCGACGACGACAGGCCTCCATGCCATCACGGTGGACCCGTACCTGGCCAGCACCGGGCAGCTCTCCCTGCGGGTGCAGACCCAGAGCGCTCCTTTCGCGCCCTCACAGGTCGGGGGCCAGTGATGAATCTCCATTCCTCCTTATTTCAACCCGGAAAGACCATGCATCGAGCCAGACGTGTGTTCGCGGCCGCCTGCTTCGCCCTGACGGGCGTGATGGGTGGCTGCGCGGAAGAAGCTCCCTTCGCGGTGGTGCCGGACGCACTCGTGCGGCCGCTGACCGTGGACCGGTCCCCTCAACGAGAAGGTCGCGGCGCGGCGCGCCTGTCGGACGGGCGCTGGCTGCTGCTGGGCGGCGAGACCTCCTCGCGCGACTCCGTAATCCAGGGCGTAGATGGGGCCCTGGAGCCGCTGATTCCGGGCCTCCGGCACGCGCGCTCCCACGCGACCGCGACGGTGCTCCCGGATGGCCGGATCCTGGTGACGGGAGGCCGGGACGCCTCTGGGCGCCTAGTCGCGACCTCCGAGTGGTTCTCGCTGGAGCGTCGCGCTTTCGCGGACGAGGAAGCGCTCCGGCTGGAGCCGCGTGCCCGGCACACGGCCACGGTGCTGACGGATGGGCGGGTACTCATCACAGGTGGCGAGACATCCGACGCGCGTGACAGCGACACCGCTGAACTCATGGACCCGCGCACGCTCATGGTGACGCGGCTACCTTCCCGCATGCAGGTGGCCCGCGCAGGCCACACGGCCGTGTTGCTGCCGGATGGCCGGGTGCTGTTGTGGGGCGGGGATGCGCCGGGCGCGACACCCACCGCGGAGCTCTTCGACCCGGCGCGGGAGACGTTCCTCCGGGTGGACGCAGCCGAACTGGAGCGACTGCCCAAGCCGAACGCTGCGCTCGCGGTGGCGGGCTCTCTGCCCGCGGACCGGGCCATCTCGGTGCCCGTGAATACCCTGCTGGCCGTGCGCCTGAGCCAGCCCGTGTCCGAGGCCAGCGGGAGCACCGTCAGCCTGATGGGACCGGTGGGCTCGGTGGCGGGCCGTCACACGCTCGCGGAGAGCGGACGGCTGCTCTTCTTCCTTCCCACGAAGTCGCTCCTGCCTGCGACGGCGTACACGCTCTACGCGCAGGGCCTGAAGGGCGAGGGCGGCCTGGAGCTGCCGCTCACCACGGTGGGCTTCACCACCGCGAGCCTGGCTCCGGGAGAGGCACGCCCGGACGCGCGCCTCCCCCGGCCGAGGTCGAGCCGCGCGCAGGCGAAGGCCCAACCCGTGGCCTCCCTGCGGGCCACGGAACGGCGACTGCCGGATGGGCGTTATGAGTGGCTCGCGCCCGAGCGTCCCTTCTTCGATGATGGGGAGACTTGGCTGCCGGGGCCGGAGCACTTCACGGGGAACTGGCGTTCGAGCGAGCCCCAGGTGGAGGCGGTGGAACCGCTGACTGCGGCGCCGGGTATCACCGCCCTCTCTGGGCGCGTGCTGCGCCTCAATGGCCAGCCGCTGGCGGGTGTCCGCATCGTGGTGCATGGCGTGGCCACGGTGACGGACGCGAAGGGACGCTTCCTCGTGGAGGGCCTCAATCAGGGCGGCCAGACGCTGGAGGTCAACGGCCAGACGGCCAATCACGGCGACGTCCGCTACGGCCTCTTCTTCATGCACGTGGACGTGAAGGACGGCGTCACCAATCCCCTTGGCCACACGGTGTGGATGCCCCGGTTGGATCCGCAGGGTACCGTCTCCATTCCCAGCCCTACGACGGAGGATGTCACGGTAACGACGCCCGCCATCCCCGGACTGGAGCTGCGGCTGCCTCCGGGCACGGTGGTGCGCGACCGCGAGGGCAACCTGCTCACCGAAATCAACATCACTCCGCTGCCCATCAACCAGACTCCCTTCCCGCTGCCCAATCTGGACATGCCGCTGTACTTCACGCTCCAGCCGGGGGATGCGCGCTTCGAGGGCCTGACGCCGGGCTTCAGCGGCGCGAAGCTGTACTATCCCAACTACCGGGGCGAACTGCCCGGGGCGCGCGCCAACTTCTGGAACTACGACGCCAATGGCAGCGGCTGGCATGCCTACGGCTTGGGCAGTGTCAGCGCGGACGGGCGCCAGGTGATTCCCGATGACGGGGTGGCCCTGTATGGCTTCGTCGGCGCGGGGTTCACGAACCCGGACGCGCCGCCGCCTCCCGTGGGCGGTGGCTGCAACACCGAGTGCTGTGGCCTTGGTGGGGGAGGGGCGGGCGGTGGTGGCGACTGTGGTGGCGGCTCCGCTGGCAGCCCCGGCAGCCTGACGGGCGGAGACCCCGTCCAACTCTCCTCCGGCCAGTTTCTTTTCCGCGAAGTGGACCTCTCCGTCGCGGACCTCATCCCCCTGCGCGTGGAGCGCACCTACCGTTCGCTGGACCTGACGCGCCGGCAGTTCGGCGTCGGCATGACCAGCGACTACGAGAGGTTCCTCTGGCGGTCCTCAAGCGACTTCACCGAGTACGAGTTGGTCAACCCCGACGGCACGCGCATCCGTTATGAGCGCATCTCGCCTGGGACGGGCGCCTCGTCGGCGGTCTTCGCCACGACGTACCCGGGCCCATGGGCCGGCTCGCGCATCGTCTTCAACACCGAGTTGCAGGGCTGGGACCTTAGCTTCCGTGACGGCCGCCGCTGGACGTTCAACCATGCCCACCGGCTGGAGCGGATGACTGACCGCAACGGCAACGTCGTGACCCTTACGCGCCAGAATGGAAACTCCGGCCCCATCACCCGCATCACCGGGCCTTCAGGCCGCTATGTGGAGTTCACCAACGGCACAGGCACCCAGGTGGGGCTGGTCCTCCAGGCGAAGGACCACGCCGGCAGGATCGTCACGTATGCCTATGACCCCCAGGGCCGGCTGACCCACGTCACGGATGCGACGGGGGCCGTCCGCAGGTACACGTACAACACCAGCAACTACATGGAGACCGTGGTGGACGCGGAGGACCGGCTTGTCGTCCAGAACG
Organism: Myxococcus hansupus; assembly: GCF_000280925.3. Taxonomy (NCBI): domain Bacteria; kingdom Pseudomonadati; phylum Myxococcota; class Myxococcia; order Myxococcales; family Myxococcaceae; genus Pseudomyxococcus; species Pseudomyxococcus hansupus. Next base: position 6,358,334 of record NZ_CP012109.1, on the reverse strand, counting down.
AGTACGGGACAAAGGGCCGCATCTCCAAGCAGACGCTGTCGGACGGCAGCACGTACGAATTCACCTACGTGATGTCGATGATTTCCCAATGTCTGCCCAACGGGCCCTGCAACGTGCGCGAAGGCGACCAAGTCAACGTCGCGGACATCAAGGACCGCTCTGGACAGACGCGGCGGGTGACGTTCTATTCGGGCTACATCATCTATGACGCGTATCCTCTGGGCACGCCTCAGGAGCAGGTGACGGCATTCGAACTGGCGCCCTCCAACGGCCGCCGGACGGCGAAGATTGACCCCCAGGGCCGGCGCACCGAGTTCGAGCATGACGCCCATGGAAACCTGACGAAGGTGACGCGCTTGGCGGGCACGCCCCAGGCCTTCTCGCTGGAGTATACGTACACGGCGGACAACCAAGTCGCCACCTTCAAGGACGGGCTGGGCCACATAACCCGGTACCATTACAACTCCCAGGGGAGTCTCAATCGGCTTGAGGACGCAACGGGGCGGAACGTCGAGTACTCATATGACTCCCATGGGCGGGTGCGTACCATGCGTGCCGGTACGGAGGAGCCCATCACCCTCACATACGAAGGCGCGGACCTCGTCGCGGTGACAGATGGGGCCGGCCGGACCACGGAGTTCCTCCGCGACGCGCTTGGGCGCGCCGTGGCCCGTCGTGGCCCCGGCGGACAGGTGGACCGCTACGAGTACGATGCGCACGACCGGCTCACCCGGCACACCAACGCTCTCGGTCACGTCACAGTCTTTACCTATGACAAGACCGGCAGGTTCACGCGGGTTCGCGACCCTCGGGGCAAGGAGACGCTCTATAGCTACAACGCGCTGGGATTACTGGCCGAGCGCATGGACCCGCTGGGCCGCACCGAGGCATACACTTACGACAGCGCAGGCCGCGCGAAGAACTTCCAGGACCGCAAGGGGCAGGTCAGTGGCTGGGCCTACGACTCCCTGGGGCGGCTGGTGCTGAAGGGCTTTGGCGCTACCCCGGCCACCCCCGAGGACTACACCAGCACAATCTCGTATGAGTATGATACTGTCGGGCGGCTCAGTCGCATCGAGGACAGCTTGGGGCCGGTTACCACCTTCACCTATGACGTGCTCAACCGGCCCCTGCAGCAGGTGTCGTCCAACGGCACCATCGACTCCACCTATGACGTCGCGGGCCGCCTGACGAGCATGGGCGTTTCGGGGCAGGCGCAGAGCACCTACGCATACGATGCTGCGGGTCGGCTGACCTCCATCGCTCAGGACGGTCGCACGGTGTCCTTCACATATGACGCTGCGGGCCGGCGCACCTCCGTCACCCTGCCAGGTGGGGCGTCTCAGCACTACAGCTACTCCGATGGCCGACTCAAGCGTATCGAGTACCGCCAAGGGACTACCTTCCTGGGCGACTTGACGTACACCTTCGATTTGAACGGCGACCTCGTCTCCGTCGGAGGGACCTATGCCCGTACCGGGCTCCCAGATGCGGTCTCCGGGATGACGTACGACGCAGCCAGCCAGTTGACGTCTTGGAAGGGCCGGACGCTCGCCCATGATGCCAATGGTAACCTTGAGTCGGACGGACTCAGGACCTACACCTGGGACGCGCGAGGCAACCTCACCCGAGTGAGTGACAGCCTGGCCTCTCTCGCGGAGTTCGCCTATGAGCCCGCAGGCCGGCGCATGCGCAAGTCGGTGGCGGGGGTGACGACGGACTACCTCTACAGCGGGACCAACATCATCCAGGAGCAGCGCGGAGGGAGTACCACCCGCCTGTTGACGGGCTTGGGTATGGACGAGGTGTTCAGCCGGACGACCTCCACGGGCTCGCGGGACTACTTCACCGACGTGCTCGGCTCGACGGTGGCCCTGGTGGATGCGACGGGGGCGCTGACCGCGGAGTACACGTATGCACCCTATGGTGCGACGGCGCACACCGGGGATGCTGTCGGCAACACGCAGGCTTTCATCGGGCGGGAGGACGACGGCACCGGCCTCTACTACTTCAGAGCTCGCTACTACGATCCAGATATGAGTCGGTTCCTGCAGCCGGAGTCCATGGCCACGGACCCGGAGTGGGTCCGGGCGCAAGTTATGGCGGGGCTCAGCGCGCCGGTCTACGGGTACGCGCTCAACAACCCTTTAGGCTTTGTCGACCCTGATGGGAACGAAGCCATCATCTCCGGCATCAGCATTGGCGTCGGCGCCGGAGGCGGCTCTACGGCTGGGGTAGGCGGGGCGATTGGCGCTGGGGGCGGCGCGGCAGCAGTGGGCATCGCGGGAGTGCTAGGCTTTGGTGTGGGGTACGGTATCTGCACGCTTACCGGGAACCCATACTGCAATCCATTCACTTGGTTCCCGAGAGACACTCCCGTCAAGCCAGTTGCGGAGCCGGTTTGCCGCGAGGGCGACGGAGACGACGAGCTCAGCAAGGACGGACGCAAACCCCTCTCCCAGTGTCTTGATGCATGTGCGGCTTCGCGGCGCTCGGGTTTCCCTCATGCATGGCGTAGGTTCTGCGATAAAATCTCCGACATCCAGCTGAGGATGATCTGCCACGCGAACGAGAACTCGAGCCAGAGTGCCTGCAACAACTGGTGCTATAACTACTTCGGAAACTGAGGGCCTTCATGCCAAGAGTGATTGTTGCAACCAGAAAGTATGAGTGGGCGGACGGCTCTGGAAACATTGAGGTCCGGTGGTTTAAGCCCGTCCGCTCTCGACGCAACTATGTCTGCAAGTACGAGGTGGTAGGCATTGGCCCCTCGAAGCTCAAGGCGGATGCGGTGGGCGTGGACTCGGTGCAGGCGCTGTGGGTGGCGATTGAAGGCGCGAGAGTCCTGCTAGAGCCCATCGCGGACGAACTCCGGTTCTTAGGACACCCTTCTCTGCTCCTGCCACGAACGTTCCCGTTCGGGTTTACCGAGGAGGCGGAGGCGCGATTCGTACGGGCGGTGGATAGAGAAATGGATCGCATGCTTCGAGCGCATGGTGATGATCCCGAAGCGCTTCGCGAACAGGAGCGTCAATCCTTGCTCGAACGACGCACTCGTCTTCTTCGGTTGAGGAAGAAGCGGCGCTGAGACCGCGTGACAGGGGCTTGCTGCACCTGTTACGCGCTTCCGCGCTTCGTTTGCATACCGTTGCTTCAGTGACATCGGCTTTTTCAGAGCGTTTAAGGGCCAGCACCGCGCCGTCTCAAACCGTGAGCGTACGGCGCGGATGCAGCTCTCCAAGGGCCTCGTCGCCAACGGCCAGGATGCCCAGACCAGCTGCGACGCCATCCTCGATGCGCTGGACGTGAGCATCTACAACACGATGCGGCTCTGGGCGTGTGGGGTTGTGCTCGCGGCGGAGGCGGAGCAGGCGCGACCCACTGTTACCCTCGCGCCGCTAGGCCTGTCCGCAGCATCTCTTGCACCAGCGAGGCGGCCTTCTCGTCGCCGGTTTCACCCTGGACGCGCAGCGCGACGGACTCGACGCGCTGGGCATTGGCCACCACCCAGTCGATGTACTCAGGAAGCGAGAGGCGCTCCACGCCGAATGCGATGTCCTGCATACCCTTCACGATTTGGACGGCCGTGCCCTGGAAGACACGTCCGTCTCGCATGACGATTACCATGACTTCTTCTCCTTCAGGTGTGTGCGCCAGCAGCCGGATTTGATTGTGGGGCGACCTGTTAGCCGCGCCTTGGGGAAAAGGTATGCCTCGACGCGGCCGGCACCGTCGAGGGCAATGGACGTGCGCTGGTAGAAATGAGGGTGGCCTTCGAGCCTGTCGAGCGCGGCCAGAATGAAGGTGTCGACTTCGTACACCTCTCCCTCGACGGCGTGCTTGCCCCTGGAGGCGAGGGCGGGGAAGGGCCCATAGTCGTAGAGGCTGAAGCGGGGCTGCGTCCGCGCTGAGCCAATACGGCGTGCGCCGCGCAGGAGGCGGTGGTTGGGCTCGCCGGACAGCAGCGTCCCGTAGACGAAGACGCGCGTGGCTGCGGTGGAAGTGCGCTTCACGCCGCACCTCCCAGGGCGTCCGCGAGCGCGGCGCGGTTGAAGCCCAGGCGTCCGTAGGCGTGCCAGAGGACGCGGAAGTAGCGGACAGCGGGCGGCCAGGACTCGATGCTTGCCTCGGGCTGCAGGTACACCAGCGCGCGGCGGCGGAGGCCGGCCCTGTCCGTTACCAGCCGGGTGGCGCGCCGGTACGCGAAGGGGTGCCCCTCGAAGGCGTCGAGGGCGCGCAAGTCCTCGGGGGTGAGGCGGTACAGCAACCCCTCGACGTGGGCGCCGCGCACCCGATGGAGGCTGGCGACGGCCCCTCCCCAGCGGCGGCTGTACCCGCCAAACACCAGGGTGTGGCCGGGAAGGGTGGCCCGGGCCTCGACGGTGGCGCCGGGGCAGCGCGTGCGCATTTGCGCCCTGTCGAGGTTGGAGCCGTAGGCGAAGTAGAGCATGGGGATTCTCCCGTGGAGGGCGGGCGCGCGGCCCGCCGGTGTCGTTGTCAGCCAGGGCGCTTGCAGGGCCTTGGTGCGGTGCCTCCGTGGTGGAGAGGCGTACTGGGGTGGGTTCGCCGCCCAGCGCGGCGGGGCCTACCTCCCGTTGTCGCTACGCGAGGCGTTCCGCCTCTCGTTGAAGAGCTCTGCCCTCTCCCAGGCCCGAGCGCGGCGGTGCGCGAGGCGTGTCCCTCGGGTGTGCGCCTTCCGGGAGAGGCGCCCGCGGTACTTCTCGACGGGGAACTTGCCGTGCCCCGGACAGCAGCCTCTGTCCTTGCGGGTGATTCCGTATGCTTTCATTGGTGCGTCTCTTGTGTTGGCGAGGGGCACCCGCCCTTCGCGAAAGACATACACGCTCTGGTTCGCCATTGAGGCAAGCGCTGTTTGCGAGGGGCGGGGACCGCAGGAAGGCGGGAGCCCGGCGCCCGGATTTTCCCGGGGCCCTGTCGCGAGCGCAGGCGGGCGCCAGGGCTCCGTGGCGCCCGCGAAGGCCCCGTCACGCGGCGGCCATGGCTTCGGTGGGCGCGCTGCCCTCAGTGCCGCACTGTGCGTCCTGCGTGCCCTCGCTGCCGGGCGAGCCGTCCTCCCCCCCACCCGAGCCGCGCCGGTCGCGGCGCTGGCCCTTCCAGGCCGCGCTGCCCTCCAGCTTCTTGAGGAGGTGGAGGCGGGCCGTCTTGAATTCCTCGCCGATGAGGCCGAGGTGGAGGAGGAACACCCGGAAGTCGTACTTGGCGGTGGCGGGGTTGAAGTCGCGGCGCTTGCTGGAGGCGGCCTTGGAGGCCAGGGCCCGGGAGGCCAGGGCCAACACCAGTTGGACGTAGGCCTTCACCTCTCCCGCGTGCACCGAGCCGTTGAAGTAGCGGAACTCGATGGTGCCCCGGAAGAAGAGGCTGTTTAAGTTGAGGCCGTGGTAGCGGCTGGAGTCGTAGCGGCTGGGCATGCTGTTGCGGCGCCCGTACCAAGCCTCATTCACCTCCTGCAGGGTGCGCGGACGCCGGGCCTCCAGCCGCTGGAGGAAGGCCCCGTCGATGGGCTTGCAGAAGCGGCTCAACCGCGCCGCGCTCACCTCGAGGGCCGTCTCCAGGAGGCGCTCCTGCTTGTGCACCATCTTGACGAGGTTGGTGACACTCTTGGCGTCGAAGCGGCTGCCGTCGACGTGGATGTGGATTCCGGTGGAGGCGTCGGCGCGGGCGCCGGCCTCGCGGGCGGCGCGCACCACCTGCTGTAAGGCTTCCAGGTCCTGGTAGGTGAGGATGGGGGAAACGATTTCGCCGCTGTAATCGCCCCCGCTCAGCGAGCCGTCCGGCACCACCTTCCAGGCGCGGCCCTGGGCGTCCGTCACCTGCATGCCCCGGTAGTCGCCGGAAATCTGTCCGCCCACCGCGCTCTGAATCGCGTTGGCCAGTTTCTGGCGACTGGCGCCAACCGTCTCAATCTCAATTCCAAACCGGAGCGTCCTCATGGGGTTTGCCTCTCGCGTTCGCGCGGGGCTGTGGCGCCCGTCGCTAAACGCATACACGCTCTGGTGCGCGGATGAGGCAAGTCGTCTTCGATGTCTGGGTTGGTGATATTTGTGTGTTTGAAATAGTTGCGAGAATTCGCGAGGTTGCGCGGCGGCCGTCTGCAGGGCGGGTGCGGCAAGTCTGCCTGGGTTGGGGCGGTCGGCGGAATTCCAGTGTGTGTGATTGCCTCGGCAGCCGGGATGCGGGGGCGATACACTCCAGGCTGGATTCCCCCGCCCCAGCGGCAGGCTCAGCCGGAGGAGCCTCCTGCCTACGCCGGGCTGCTGGCGGGCGCGCGTTCCGCGTGGCGCCTGCCGAGGGGCTCTCAGGAGGGCTCAACCCACGAGGCTTTTGAGCATTGCCGTCGCTCGCTCGTTCTCCTCCGGAGTGCCCTCGCCAAGCTCCAAGTACGCGCGGCCACCGGAGTACATGAGGATGTCCGGGAGGAACTCAATGTGCACATTCCAGAGCGCTCCCTCCGGGGTTGCCATCTCGACGTCGGCGTAGAGGCGATGGAGCGCGGCTCTCAACGTGCGCTGGTGCGTGTCCCTCGGGAAGCGCACCTCGATGTACGGCTGGGGAATCCCATAGCGCGCGGTGCGCTCTCCCACCATCATTGACTGCTGGCTCGTTGCGGCCACCGTTGTCCTCGCGTTCTGTGGGGCGGGGCGTTGCCCGTTGCGAAAGACATACGCGCTCTTCTGGGGATGCAATTCAAGTTGAGTTTCAGAGGAGGCGCTGGCGTGCGGTGCACCCGCGAGACTGGGCGGCTTTCGTCTGGCCTGGAACCCGCGCGGTGCTGCGGCGCGGATTCCCCTGGCTCTTGCGTTTAGCCCAGCAGGGTGCCGAGGAGCATCATTCCGCGCATGGCCTCGGCATGGTCCCCCTCGGACAGCTCCAGGTAGATGCGGCCGTGGTTCGGCTCCAGGAGGCGCTCGCTCTGCACAATCCACCGCTCCGCAGAGGGCGTGCGTAGCTCCAGGTCGGCTGACAGGGCGTGGAGCGTCGCGCTCAGATGCCGGTGGGTTGAGCCGCGCGGGAGGATGACGTCCAACTGCGGTTGAGGCGTGCCGTACCGGCTGGTGGCGAGGTCCAGGCGCAGGGTAGTGTTCTGAAAGTCAACCACCGTCATCTGGACAAGGTGGAGGGGCTTGGGGGAGGTGGTCATGACGTGCGTTCCTGTGGATTTGCGCGGCGCTTCGTTGCCCGTCGCGAAAGCCATACACGCTCTGGTTGGCGGGTGTATCAAGTCCTTCTCTGGACCTGTGGTGCTGTATGTTTCATTGAGTGGGCGGCGGGGAGGCAGCTTGTTCTGCCGCCCCGCATGCCCATGTCAGCGGAGGGCCTTGTGCAGGATTTGTAGCCCTCGCTCTGCCTCGTCACGAGTCGGCCGCGGGCCACCGTCCCCGAGTAACAGCAGGTGGACGCGGCCTGTGAGCCCGTCGTCGAGCACCTCCGATTCGACGAGCCAGTGCTCCTGCGCCGGGGTGTGCAGCTCCACCTGTGCGGCGAGGAGGAGGAGGGCCGCGTTGCGCTGCCGCGAGGAGGTGCGCTGCGGAAAGGTGACTTCGACTTCGGGCTGCAACTCGGCGCCGGAGTCGGGGAGGGCCAGCTTCACTTCCACGCGGGCTCCCGAGAGCGCCTTGCGAAGTGCCACCGACACAAGGGCGTCGGTGGCTTGTTCCTTTGTCGTCATGCCGGGCCTTGCTCGTCCTCATTCGGGGCGAAGAGGGCAGCGACCTCCGGGGCCCCCATGTCGACGAGGTAGCGGCGGATGGCGCGCCGGAAGAACTCCGTCCGGCTCGGCATGCCCGCGTTGCGCCAGGCCTTGTCCAGGGCCTCCAGGGCCCCCGCGTCGAAGGAGAGGGGGATGACGCGCTTGCCGTCTTCGCGCACCTTCACCTCGCGCGCGGGCCGCGGGCCTACGTTGATTCGTCCAGCCTCCGCCTCCCGAATCTTCCACTGGAGGTAGGAGACGTTGCTGCTGCCCGTCGGACGCCCGACGACTTCGCGGTACTTCTCCTGCAACTGCTGCAGCGACACGCCGGCGAAGCGCCCGCGCTGGCGAGCGGGCTGCGTGCCCTCGGCCGAGGTGGTGGCCGGTGCAGTAGGGGCCGGAGGAGGGGCGCTGGGGGCGGTGGCCGTCGCCCGGCGGGAGGGGCTGCGCCGCTTCTTGGCGGCGAGGGACTCCTCGATGCGGCGGATGAGGAACTTCTTGTTCGGGCTGCGCGTCTCCTCGCCCACCACTTCGCGGAAGCGGGCGCGCAGCTCCGTCAGGTTCATGGACTCCAGCTTCTTCGTCTTCGGTGCAGCGTTGCGAGGCATGGTGGTTGTTCCTTTCCGGGCCGTGGGTACACGTCTGCCATTCAGGTGGGCGGCCCGGCGGCCCTCCTTCGCGGCTGCCCCGCTGAACGGGGCGTGAGTGGTGAGGGGAGGCGCTACTTGCTGCGGGGGCTGCTGGCGGCGCTCAGACCGGCTTGGTAGGCCGCGTTGAGGGCCTTCTTCAGCCGCCACACCGGCACTTCGTGAAAGTCGAGACTGTCGCTGTTGCGTGTCTTCAAGGTTTCAATGTTCAGCGTCTCGTGCGCAATGCGCCCAAGAGTCTCTTCGAGGGCCGGGTCAGGCTTCGGGGGGCTTACGGGGCGTGGCTTGCGGGATGTCATTGTTTCGTCTTTCCGTGCGCCGTGGGCGGCGCGCGTGAGACATACGCGCTCTGTTTCGCGCGTATGGCAAGTCATTCTCCGCGAGGCTTTTGCAGGTGCGCGAAGCACTCCAAATCGATGGCGCGCGGGTCGACATGCACGAAGGAGGTGGTGCCGCCCGGGCGAATGGAGGCAGCGTCGATGCGGTCCTCGGCCGTGACGCCCCCGAGGCGCGCCAGCTTCTCCTCGGTGTCCGCGTAGTAGTTATCCGCGTCCGGGTCGGCGTCAGGGCGGAGGCCGCCGTGCAACACGGCGAAGATGCGGACCTTCTTCCCCTTGAGTCCGGGGATTTCATTGCCGATGTAGGTGGTGTCGATGCCGATAACCATGCGTGTCTCCCTGGCGCGCAGTGGGTAGCGCGTGAAGACATACACGCTCTGTCTTGGGGGCATAGCAAGTCGAGGGGGGAGGGATTCGCAGCGCCCGGGGTTTCGCGGGCGCATCGGGGCTCTGTTTTGCTGGCAGTGTATGTCTATTGACTGGACTCTTCCGGCGCGTGGGGCTGCTCGTCGGGAGGCACCAAGATTCGGAGGCCTTGGGGGAACCAGCGCTCGCGCGTCTCTTGGGACAGGGGCCGCACCACCACCACCTTGCTGGCACTGCCCCCCTTGGGCTTGATGCCCCTGTGCAGGCGCTCGCGCTGGACGAGCTCCGCGTGGACATGGCCGACGAGGAGTCGGTGCAGGTGCCCGAAGCTGCCTGGCGCTGGATGCTCCGGCTCGCCTACGGCCGCGCGGATGAGGACCTCGGTGGAGCGGCAGGTGGGGCAGGGCGGAAGTTGGACGAGACTGTCGTCCACGTCCTCCCGGCGCGCGACGCCCACCTCCAGGGAGTCGATGGAGAGGCGGTTGCCGCTACCGCACCGGGCGCAGCGCTGAAGGACGTCCTCGGTGGTGACTTCATGAATGGCCATGGGCGGAGTCCTCACGCGACAGCGGTGTACGCGCCGAACCAGTACGTGGCTCCCAGCGCGGAGATTGTTTGGTGGCAATAGAAGGCGAAGCCGTCTCTGTCCGGCACCATGACGATGGGATTGCCGACGAAGCTTCCCGCGGAGGCGTAGGGGCTCAGGGTGATGGAGGAGGGCGCGGTGGGAAAGCGACTGCGGAACGTCACCGAGCCACCGCCGGACAGGTTGTCGTGCGCGGCGGTGTCGCTGTTGCTGTACTGGACGCCGAGCCGGCCCACCTCGCGCACGCTGCCCGCCAACTCGAAGGAGGTGTTGCTGGTGGTGCTGCTCAGGGGGAGCCGCAACGTGCGCGTCCAGGTGGCGAAGGTGGCGGTGAGGCTGGCGTCGTGGAGGAACTCCGCCTCATTGCGCGAGAGGCGGAAGCCGCCTGCAGCCGCTCCGGAGGTGTCCCGGGCCCAGGCGCTGCCATTCCAGGCGGCGTTGAGGGTGAACCACACCGAGTCGTTGTCGGCGTAGAGGCGAAGGCGCGCGGCTGCTCCTCCAACGCCCAGGGCGTCGAGGAGGAGGACGCGGCCGGAGCCCAGCCTGGGTTGGAGAATGGCCCTGTGCTGGCCTGCCGCCGTCTCGTTGCTCCGGTAGTGCCCGCTGCTGAAGGCCGCGAGGATTTCAGCGAGGGCTGCCTCGACGGTACCTGCACCGAGGAACTCTCCCGTGTCCGCGATGGAGACGGCGGAGGCCGCGTGGGCCCCCGCCCCCTGGGTGACGTGCCCGTTGAGGAAGCCCAGCAGCGCGGCCACCTGCTGCCGCAGATTGCCGGCGGCAAGGGAATGGGGCGTACCGGCCAGCACGTCTCCTCCGACGCGAGACGTCCCAGGGCTTCCGGCCGTCGTCTCACCGAGGCGGGTGACGACCTCCTGGAGTTGGGCCTGCACACTGGTGCTGCTGACGTAGCCGTGGGGCGTGGCGCCAACGGCGCTGGCGTGGTGGGCCCCGGTGGCGGCGCCCTGGTGGGCGTTGAGGAACCCCAGCAGGGAGGAGAGCTGGGCGTCCACGGTGCCCGCGGGCAGCGGGTTGGGCGTGCCCGGTACCGCGTCCGCGCCAACGAGGGATGCGCCCGGTGTGCCGGCGGCGGTTGAGGAGAGCTTGTCCGCGACGTCGTCCACGGCCTCCTGCACGGTGGTGCCAGTGATGAAGCCTCGGGGCTTGCAGTCCACGGTGCTGGCGTCATGCCTTCGGGCGGCACCCGAGAAGTGCCCGGCCAACTCGGCGTCCACCTCGCCCAGCGTCGCTTGCACCGTCGCGGAGCTGGGGCTGAGGACGTCCCAGGTGCCGCTCTCCACGGCCACTGAGGTGCCGCGCGCGAAGATGAAGGCCTGGCGGCGGGAGGTGTCCAAGTCCGCGGCGAGAATCTGCGTCTGTCCGGGGCGGCGCCGCACGTCACACAGCAGCAACTCGTCCGGCTGGATGGCGGGCTTGGGCGCCTGGCCTACGAGGCCCTCCGGCGCCTGGCGCACCACCAGCTCGAAGGACTCGTCGCGGCGGAAGTACACCTGCTGGGAGTTGCCGTCCGTGCGCGGCTCGGACATCAGGCGCGTGAAGCGCAGGAAGATGCCTAGCCACCGCTCGCTGCCGGAGGTGGAGACGTCAGTGGGGATGCCGGACAAGTCCACAGCGCAGTCCACCGTCTGCCCGGTGCCGAAGAAGATGCGCTGGCCGAGGTTGTCGTAGGCGCGGCCCGGGGCCGTCAGGTCGACGGTGAGGTTGGGCACGGGGGAGTGCGGCGCGGGCACTGCCCCGGAGATGACGCCGTGGACGCCCAAGTCCGCGGCGAGGTTTCGGTCCGCCTGCTCCAACTGCGCGAAGGCCAAGTCCAGCTCGGCCTCCGTCACGCGCTGCCTGAAAAAAGTCCAGCCGGTTCGCCACGGTTTTGTCCTCCTAAGAGGACAAAGCCCTACGACTCAATATCGGGGACATGTGCTTGCGCGCGTGCAGTCAAGGATTCGGAGATAAGCCGAAATCCAAAACTAGACAGAAAATCAGTGGTTTGGCCTCGCGTTCGGGTGCTTGCGGCTAGGGTGCCGAGTCCAATTAGCGCCATTGTGAGTTGGGGGTTGTTTGCTCTTTGACTGACCTGATTGGCGATGAGAATGGCTAGAGTGTTGCCCAGATAGGCTGCAGGGGGTCTTCTTGAATAAAAAATAGCCTCCTTGAGGAGAGCTGCATTGGAGTCTGTATGCAGGGAGAGAGGGGATTGATTGGAGGACCTTCGGGATTGTTGCCGTGGTTTGCGCCGCTTCATTTGGAAACTCCGTACTGGAAACGACAAAAGGGGTGCGACCGTCTTGCGACGGATTCGCACCCCTTCTGGGTTTACTCCACTGACGGCAAGGAAGTCGTCTTTGCCTATGTGATCTAGACTCTGGCACGGAGTGAGGTCAGTCGCAAGTAGCGCTCGTTTTTTGAGACAAGCAGTTGAAGTTGCTATCGCGCCAGCCTTTGCGGTCTTTGTTTGGAGATGTCGTTCAATGTAGGCGTGACGTCTCGCCCAGCTCGCTGAGTCCCAGCTCCCAGTGCTCCGGTAGGACGGGCGGCAGGGGCTCCACCAGGTCCACGAAGTGGGTGTGGGCGGGCTTGAGGTACTCGACGAGGGTGCGCAGGCGCTGGCGCTCCGCCTGGGAGAGGAGACGCTCCACCTCGATGTTGAAGGCGTAGCGAGCGAAGCGCTCCGAAGGGCCCAGTACCCAGTCGACGCCCAGCTCGGACTCGCCCAGCACGAGGGTGTCCGAGGCGAAGGGGGAGATGGCCCGCACCTCGATGCCGAGGAAGAAGCGGATGGCGTTGCGCAGGCCCAGGGCCGTGCCCTTCTGCTGGTACATCTCCGTGAGGATGGCGGCCAGGCGGCGCCGGGCGAGGACGTCCATCTCGAAGGCGAAGGGGTTGCCCAAGTCCTGGAGGATGGCGTCCAGGAAGGCCTCCGGCGCGCGCTCCAAGTCGAAGACGTCGGGGAAGGCGTCCAAGTCAGAGAGGAGCAAGTCCGTCACCTCCTGGAGGCAGGAGATGAAGCGGTGCAAGTCTCCCGTCACGTCGGCGCGGCGGTTGTGGCGGGGCAGCATGTCCCAGAGCTGGAAGTGCCGGGAGGGCGGCCTGGCCGGCCGGAAGCCCGTGAAGGTGGCTCGATGGTGCGGGGCGAGCACCAGGTTGCCGTGTGTGTCCGTCACGCCCTCTACACTCACCTCGTACACCACGTCCGGCGTCAGCTCCGTGTCGAGGGCGAGGTGGACGAGGGCGCCTTCCGCTGCGGCCTCGGTGGCGGCCACCGGGACTGCGGGTGCGCCGCGAGGTGTGAAGGTGAAGCGCGCTGCGGGTGGCGCCCGAACGTCCTCGTCAAATGCGAGGCGCACCGACTTCGGCCCCACGGCTTGCGCACCCAAGAGACGGGGCGCTGTCCTGTCCTCCATGGTGAAGGTGTACGTGTCGTCGAGGAGGTGCGCGCCGCCCGCCGTGGCCGATACGACGCGGACGGAGACGGTGGCCTGGCTGTCCAGCGGCACGGCCGGGTGGAGCACCACGCGCAGAGTATCCCCCGTCTGCGTCACCTCCGCCAGAGGCCCTGCGAAGGCGGGTTGCACCTCGACGTCAGCCCCGCCTTCGAAGGCGAGGAATTCGTCCACCCAGACGCGCGTCGCTGCCCGAGCAATGCCGTCCACGCCGACGTCCACCACCTCCAGCCCCAGCGTGGTGTCGATGGGGACGTCCGCCTCCTCGGAGCACGGTTGAGGAGGAGGGGGCGGCGCGTCTCGGCGAAGAGGGAGACGGTGGCGACGCAGAGGGCGGGTAGCTCAACCGTGGCCATAGCGACACCTCACGAGGAGACGAGCTCCAGGCGGACGCCACACCGTGTGGACGCCGGAGAGCTTCGAGACGTTGGCCGTCGTCGATAAGGTCGGCCATGCCCGGTACGGGATGCCAGTCGGGAGGCGTGCCGCGCGGGTGCGCTGCCAAGTCATTCTGGAGGGCCTTGAGGACGACGTCTCCGTTGGCGTTGACGTCCAATCGCAGGTGCAGCCAGGTACCCTGGGTAAAGCTGGCCGAGGACTTCAGCAAGACACAGGGCCCATCCGCGTCGGGCGGGCCCGTGAACACACGGACTCAGCGGCGGCCCTTCGTGCCATCATCGGCTCGCACACGCACTGAGGTCGCTCTGCATCTGTTGGTGCAGCGCCTCCAATTGCTTTTCGGCCCTGGTGTGGTCGTCAAGGTCCTTCTGAAGTCGCTTCAACGCTGCGTCGATGTTCTGGAGTTGCTGCTGCACGACCATTCGGACCTCGTCCCGCTGCTGCACGTTTTTCTCGAGATCCTTGAACTCATACGCCTTGCGCATCACCTTCACCGACGTCCAGAGCGCGTTAACGTTGACGCCCGCAGCTCCCGCAACTCGCTCCAGGACCTCGTCCTGAACGATGGCTCGCGCGGCGGCCTTGGGGTCGTTCTCATTCCACCCCTTACGTACCGCCGTGTCCGCTGCGCTGTACAAGCTCGCCACCATCGGCCCGTAGGGACCTGCCGCAAGGGAAAAAGTGTCGACCGTCTTGCCTGCGAAGGCACCGACGGCCGCGACGACAACGGCCCAGTCGCTGCTCGCCCACCAGGAGTCGTTCTGCAGGTCGGTGCGGAGCTTGCGCAGGTCCTGAAGCTGCTCCTTCTTTAGCGCGGTCGCGGTCAGACCCTTCTTGACTCGGAACTCCACCTTTTTGAACTCCGACTCGAAGAGTAGGCACTCAGCAGGGTTAGGCCGCTTGGCAGCGAGCGCTTCACCCGCAAAAAATGCAATGGTTGTTGCGACGACCACAAGTTGCTGGAATGAGCCAGTTATGAATCGCATACCATTCTCCTTCGGGTCACCCGCATTTCGCAGGGCAATGCTTCGGCGGAGCATCCTCAAGGGGAGCCGCGTTCACAGTCCATCGGTTGGTCGAGTGCATTCTCAACAGCCGAGGCGTAGCCGTTCATTACCTTCTCTGCTGCAGCCCCGCCTTGTGCAGCCGCGATGGCTGCGGTCACCGCTTTCTCGTACACCGCGAGGACCGCGGCATGCCAGCAATGTGGTGTCTCTGTGGTCGCTGGCTGCACCACGAACCATCGGGTTCCCTTGCGTCTCAGCTCGACCTCGAACGGCGCCGACAGGACGTAGCGATCCACGGTCTTCCTGGTCTCGGGAGAACGAGAGAACTGCTCACATTCCTCGCGTGGGTAGAACTCCTTCAGTTGCTGATCGTGCAGCTTCAGCACCTCCACCACCCGGCGCCTACTTCGCCCTTGCACGGCGAGGAGTTCGATGCTGCGCCTCTGATCCACCGTAGGCTCGAACGAGAGCTCCAGGGCGGTGCTCACATCACCGCTGAAGAGCGCGTCGCAATACTTCCGGGCTACCTCGCGTCTCACGCCCGTCGCACTTGACTGTGCGTCCGCGCTAGAGGCACCCACCAGCATGAGCAGGACATACCAGCGCATTCATCGATCTCCTCGCCCAGGCGGCGCGGCTCCCACCTGACGCCGATAGAGCAAGTAACAGGCGACGAGCAGTGCACAGGCTACGTCGAAGAAGCGTACAGCGACGTGAAATGACTCGTCCAACTCGCCATCGTTGAGCAGCGGTGCCGCTGGACGGCTCGCGCCCGCCCCATCCGCGATAATCAAGGGGGGCGTCATCGCGTCTGGGTCGGTCACCGCTGTCGCCGCCCAGGCGAGTGCTCTCGCAATCGCAAACCGCGTGATGACCTCGGCGTCGGGCCCATTGAGCAGCTGACGACGCGTGAGCTTGAGGATGACGAAGTGCACTCCCCCCTTCCTCGAGCGCTCAGCGATTCCGCCGACCGCCACGCGGGAGTTGCTCGCACCTGCCGGCCAAGACCCGCTCGCCTCCACGGCCAGCGCCTGCTTCAGGGGCCATTTGAGCTGACTTGTCGTTGTCCCGGGCAGCGAGACATTGAGCAGCGAGAAGAGGGTCTCACCGCCAGCATGGGCCTCGATGATTCGAGTGCGCCGAGCGGGAGCGTTGCTCAATCCCGTCCCTGTGGAGAGCTGGATCAGGCGTTCCCGCGCCTTCGCGATCCCCTCGCCCGTCGCAGCGACCAGGACTGCATCGCCTTCAACAGACACGAGCGCCTTGCGTGCGCTGGTGCTTGTCCCCAGTCGGGCAATCCCTCCCGCCGCCAGGTCCCTCCGGTACGCCGACAGAGCGGCACCGTGCAGCTCAGTCTCGAGCTTCAGCCACCGCGCGAGTTCGGGGGGCGGGCTGCCTCCGGTGGGACCTCGGACCTCAATCCGCGCCTCCGCCTCCGCGAGGACGACCCGGCTGGACGGGTGGCCCGGCGCAAGCAATCCCTTCCCTTCGAGGGCGACGTCGTCGCCACGCTCAAGGGCGCGAGCGAGCTCCTCCAGGGTGGCGAGTGGCACTATTGCCTGCGTCCAGTCGCCACAGCCTCCCGCGGAGATGCACACGGGAAGGATGCGGCTGGTGTACCCATCGGCGGGCGCAATGACCGAGATCATCCCGATAGGTGTTGCCTGCGCAGCCGAGGCGCTCGGCTGTTGCGCGCCCCCCACCGCAAGCTGGAATTCGAAGCGGGCGGGCTGCAGCAGCTGACCCGTGATCAGCGCATAAACACGGAGGGCGGGCACCCCTTCGGTCGAGAACCGCGCTCGCGTTAGCCTCTGGAGGCTCGGCCGGAGAGAGGGGCCAGCTCCGCCTCCACCGCCGAACGCGCAGAGCAGAGTCCCACGCTGGGTAAGATAGTCGGCGAGAAGATCAAGGCTCGCCGCGTCTGTCGACTCCCCGGCAGCCAGCAGCACTATGGGGACGTTGGCTGCCCTCGTTGCGCGAGCCACGGCCGTGAGCTCGACGCTTTGGATGAACCACTCCGGTAGATCCGGCCTGCCCACGCCGCCCGAGGTGTTCGCCAACTGCGCCGCATCGATGGGAAGCTCGAGCTCGCGCCAATCGATTGTGCCGGCGAGCCACCGGGCGAGGGCGTTGTCGGACCACTCCCCGTTCCAGGGGGGCTCCCGACCCGCTAGTGACTCCAGCGCCCCATCCACGACGTCTCCGAGATCCACGGCGGGCTGTTCGAGCGCGGCGGCACATTCGGGCGAGGTTGGCAACTCGGTCCAGGGCGGGTTCGACCGCGTCCGGCTGATGAGCACCATCGCTTTGGGCGCGGCAGGAGGGAACAAGGCAGCGAGCGTAGCGAGCGCGGAGAGTGCGGAGAGCGTGATGCCAATGAGCCCGAGGGAGCGCGCCCAGCGCCCGCCTCGCGCCGCGGCCCGCTCGTGCGCCGTCAGCGGACCAGGCACACGGGCCGGCATGTGGGCGGCCAGGGCCGAGAGAAGGACCGCCGCTGCCGCGGCGAGCAGCAACACTCTCCCCACCTCGTCCGTCGCGCCCTCCAGCCATCGCCAGCTGTTCATCTCAAGATCGCTCCCAGGTCGCTCTCCATCACCGCATTCACGATTTGGCCCGCCCCGATGTCGGCCGCGACCACTAGCAATCCACCCCGGGCCTCTCCGCACGCCGCTCTGAGCTCTCGCACGAATCCCTCATGCTCGCGTTTCAAGGTCTCTGGCGTGTGACCGCCCCTCGCGACCAGCATCCCGTTCCCGATGTCGAGGCCGCTCTCGAGGAGCTCGAACTCGCCTGGCCAGTACACGTGGACTACGGACACTGGAGAGCCATCGAATTGCAGAGCCTGGATCCGCGCGCTGAGCTCGGGGAGTGACTCGTTAAGTAGGTCCGAGATGTAGACGATTGCCTCGCCCTCGTCCGCAGCGAGCGGAGCACGGAGCACGGGGCTGCCAGTGCGGCGGGCTGCATCGAGGATGAAGGACTCGACAAACTGATCCGCGGGGGACACTGTGTGGGGCCCTTCGAGCCGAGGCGCGCCCATCCCTACCGCCTCCAGCGTCACCTCGGCGTGGCCACTCCAGGCAATCTGCGAGACGGCTGCCGCCACCCGTGCGGCCCCCAGGAGCTTCGGAGGGGGGCTCCCCGGTGCTGTGGGGACGCGCATCGACGCGCCCACGTTCACCACCACCTTGATTCGGCGCGGCTCTTCGCGAATGCGCTCCACGATTCGTGGCAATAGCCCACCCTCAACGTCGGGCAGCAGACCAACTGCTGCCAGGAAGTCGCTGCGCACTATATTCCTGAAGGGGTCGCCCGCCTCCATGGGGCGCACTGTCGCCAGCGGGCCCGCTGGCGGGCGGGGGGACGCGTGCCCGAGGTTCTCCCCCGCCTCCCGCACTGTTGTCGCGACCTCATCCAGCCGCAGCTTCTGCGTTGCTTGCGTTGCCGTCTGCGTGACGCGTTTCGTGCGAAGCCAGCGAGCAATGACGACCAGGGTCCACAGGGTTGCGAGCGAGAGTGCGAGGGCGATCAGAAACCGCGAGCGCAGCGCCGACCTGGCGGGCACGGCAGGGTTGAGTAGTCCTCCACCGGAGTAGCGCGCTAGCGCCAACAGTTGCTCTAGCACGTCGACGTCTGCCCACCTTCGCTCTGGGAGCTTCGCTGCCGGGACATAGAAGGAGTCCACCGCTTCGCAGTCGCTGGGCGGGTTGGCGCCCGCACACTCCGCGCGGCACAGGGTCAGCCGGCAGCTCGCCTCGCCACAGAGCGCGGCTCGCGATCCGAGTGGTAGCTCGAAGACAAAGGCGCTCCGGTCTGGGAGGATTTGGGCGAGCCGGAGCCTTTGGGGCGAGCCCTGACAGTCCTTTACGTTCGCGCTCAATCCCGTCCGGCCGACGACCAGGGCGGTGCTCTGCGCGGCCTCTCCCTTCGAGAGGGGGAGATACTGGCTGACCTCAAGGCGGATCGTCTCGTCACGGTAGGAGACCGCCTCGATCCGCGGGCTGCGCGTCACCGTAGGACGCACGTCGGTCCACAGCGAAACAGCGTCGACCAGCCGCCTCGGCCCGAAGCGGTCCTCCTTCCCCTCGACGGAGAGGCGCATTCCTGGGTCCGCGCGCCAGTGAACCGGATAGGGGAAGTCACCCTTGCGCCCCTCCAATGGAGAGTAGCCGAGCACAAGCACGGGCGCGGCTACGGAGAAGGTGCTGAGCCCCACCGTCCAGCCCGGGCTCCGAGGGCTCATGCCCTCGGCAATCTGGAGCAGCGGGCGCGCAGAGCCCGAGGTTGTCTCGAGCGCCTCGAACACCAAGGGAGCACCTCCGCGCGAAACGGCGGGAGACGCCTCGGACTCGCTCTGGCCAGGGTCCAGCACCCGTTCGTCGATCCAACGCCCCGTCCCGACGACGCGCATGCGGTAGCGGTCCGGCTTGAGTACCTCCTCCCAGTGCCGAGCTAGTGCTGTCGCCATGGTCGTGGTGGTGTCGAGCGTCACGGCTGTGGCTTCGACGGAGGCATTGGACAGCCCCGCAGACAGTGGCTGGAACCGCTCGCCTGTCCAGATCATGATCCGCCTCTGAAGCTGCTCTCCTACCGGTCCCGCCTTCGTTCCGCCCGCTGCCGCGATTCGCTTCAACGTCCCCAGCAACGAATCCTGTGTGCCCATTCCAGGTGGGCATTCGGGCTTGCGCAACTGGAAGTCGAGCCGGATCGGGATGACCGAGAGGTTGGCTCCCCAGGACAGGTACTCGGCCGCCCTCTCCACGTCTGCAGGCGCGAAGCACTGGTCATGGACGTATGCAAACAGGACGATAGAGTCCTGGATGCCCGCGCGCCGCAGTCCATGGGTGTCCACGCTCGGCATGGGAAGTGCCGCCAATCGCGAGGGGATGCTTGACGTTGCGAGCATCGCGCCCGTCTTGTCCCCGTCGGGACGATTCGCCAGCAACTCCTGCTCGCGCAGCCTTGAGTCCGGGGTGAACACCTCATACGTGGAAAGCTTCGGCTTGCGGGGAACGAGCACATCCTCAGAGGAGGTCTCAGCCCAGGTCTCTAGCACGTGGAGATCCCTTGCAAGGCGCACCGCTTCGTGAATGATGCGAATCTGGAGTTTGACGAGGAGGTCATGGCTGGGGGAGGCGTCGAGCTTCTCGACGACGATCGAAGTGCCCGGGTTTTTGGGAGGCGAGAGGAAACGCCCCAACCGCGACCGGTCGAAGTCGACATGTAACTGCGGACGCCGGTCGAACAACACGTTCCTCAGCCGGGACGGATGCCGCACTCCCAGATCAGTGCCTGTGCAGATGTCCTGGGATGAGAGCCCAGCGACCACCGTAGGAACGCCAGTCTCCAGAGAGCGCTTCAGCACGGCACACTGCGACTTCCAGTCCTCCGGCGCGAGGTCGTCGAAGACCATCGCCCGTGCCGCCTCTGCCACCATGGGTTCAGCACTCTTCGTCACGTAGAAGAAGAGCCGGTGGCGCTTGTTGACGTCGGGGAGGCTTGGCTCAATGCCGGCTTGTGGCGCCAAGTGCCCCCTCCCCGGAGAGATCACCGGCACTTTCGCTGCGTCGACGAAGACAGCCGTGGTGGCCGTGGCGATCACCCTGTGAGGCTGGATGGTGCCGACCTCACACCGCAGCGGGATCCATTCACGGCCATGAGCCAATTTCCCCGGGTCAAAGTGATCGATGGTCCATGGCCCGAAGCCTGATGGGGAGAGGAGCCAGGAATCCCCGCCGGGCGTTGGGTCCGGCGTCAGGTTCGCTGGCAGGGCATGGAACCGGAAGCGCGGTCTTAGCGCCTCGCAGGACGGAGCGTTGCAAGGCACGACGCAGGCTCCGGCCATACAGGCGCTCCCACCGGGGCAGGAGGCCCCGCCGAGGCAGTCCCCGCCCAGGACGCATGACACCGCCAGCGCACCTTGGGGATGCGGGCCGACGAGCCGGAGACGGAACTGCAGCTCCGGTCTCTGCTCGCGAGAGATTCGTCGCGACAACAGCGCGATCTGGAGCTTACTTTCCCAAGGGGGAGCTTGGTCGGCCCGGTTCGTCGCCACCAGCAACTGCGCACCGGTGGCCTCGAGCCTCTTCGAATGCGCCCTCAAGTCGAGTCGTTGCTGCGACTGGCGCCAGCTCTCCGGATCGCGGACGAGCACGACCACACGGAGCGACCGCCCCTCCAGGTAATCCAGCGCTTTCTGCCAGAAGGGGCGACGCTCCAGCAGCAGGGTCGCGTGGGAGAGTGCGTCATCAATGCGCCCGCCCAGTCGCGCAGACTCAAGCGCCGAACTGCATCCGTCGGTGAAAGGGTCCTCCTGCGGCTCCTCGACGGCATTCTCTCCCATGGCCTCGGAGGTGAGGCGGAGGGCAGCACAGAGGAGCCCCGGAGCATCGAGGTCCAGCAGTCCCGAGAGCCGCTCCTCGACGGGCGGTTGCAGGATGAGGACCACGCGTTGCTGGGCGTCCACGCTCGAAAGGAAGAGCAGCCCGTAAAGCGCCAGCAGCACCGGCACACTAAGTGCTAGCTCGACGTAGGTGGACGCACGCTGGCGGGGCCCGATCACCGCGCGCAGCGTCCATAGCGCGGCGAGCGCAAGCAAGCTGCCAGCCACCAGGAGGAGAACGGTATCCATGGGGCGCGCTCTTCTTCATGCCTTTTGCTTCGTCAGCGCAGCGAAGATGCGGTCGATTTCCAAGTGCGCCTTGGCGACAGCCTCTGCTTTCATCACGTCCTGCGCCTGGACGGCCAGCACGTGGACCTTGCTGGAGTCCTCATCTGTCATGGCGGAGTGGCCACCCACGACCAGCCGCGTCTTCAGCTCTGACTCCACGTTCGCCCCCGGCTGAGTCGCTCCTCTGCGAAGGCCCATGCCGCCACTGAGCCGGTCCAAGAGGTCCGACGCCAGGGGAGAGAGGGTGGACAACGGTGGAGGCACTGGGGCCTGTCCGAAGTCTCGCAGGGCCTCTGCAGCGGCGACCAGCACTGTGGTCAGCGCGTCGGCGACCGCACCCGTCACCTCCTGCTGCCGGTAGGCTCTTGAGAGCGCTGAGGCCCACGGCGCAAGAGCTGGATGCAGGTGCCCGGCGCGCTCAAGGTGGTCTTTCAATGACACTTGGTGCTTCGCGAACTGAGCCCGTACCTCCGCAACGCGAGCCTGGAGCACTTTGAAGAGCCCGTCGAACAACGCCGCCGCCTGGAGAACCGCCTCTTCCTGGTCGTAGGAGCCGACCTGCTTGAGCACCCACCGCTGTTCGCGCCGAGCTGCGGTCTTGAGCTCGTCGCTCAACCTTTCAAGGATCCTCAGCTGCCCGATCACCGGCTGCCCTTCTCCGAGCGCGACATCCGATGCGAGCCTCTGGATGAGGTCCCGGTCACGCATTCGGCCGAGCTCGATGCAGGACTCCACCAGGAGGCTCCGAAGGAGCTTGACTGTACGCCGGAGCACCTCGCATGGCCCAGGCGTAATCTCTTGCGGCGACTTCTCAGCAGGCAGTTTGTCGAGGTAGCCATGGACGAGCTTGCGCAACTCAAGGGCAACGGGTCCCTCGTTGAACGGGGTAGGCTCGTCCCTCAGGAGGAGCACTCCGAAGACCTCCTCGACAGGGCGGTCGAGCACCACGGGGGGCAGAGCCAGCAGGCGCAGGGCAGCGCTCTCCACCGGGTAGAGAAAGACAGCCCGGACCGCGGGTTGCCGCAGGACGCGCGAGACGACCTGCTCGACTAGCGTCTCTTTCTCGGCCGCCTTTAGCGGCTCGGCGCCCTCGTTGAAGTTCTCCCGGACCTTGCTCGCCAAAGCCTCATTGCTCGCGTCAATGAGGTCCGTGTGAGTCACTCCCGGTGCAGCCACCGCCGCCTGGGCCGTTGCCCCCAAGCGGTCCTCCTCACGGTCCAAGGCCCGCCCCATCGCACTCCCGACCCAGTCGCCTACGGAGCGGGCATCAGGACCGAAGCTGGTCAGCTCGCCCAACCGCACCATGGCTCCGGAGAGCACCGGATCCGCCTTCATGGCTTCCTTCAGCAACTGTCGCGTTGCGTAGGTG
Source organism: Myxococcus hansupus (assembly GCF_000280925.3). NCBI lineage: Bacteria > Pseudomonadati > Myxococcota > Myxococcia > Myxococcales > Myxococcaceae > Pseudomyxococcus > Pseudomyxococcus hansupus. The sequence goes on along the minus strand of NZ_CP012109.1, from coordinate 6,335,789 downwards.
AGGAAGCCTACGCCCTTTCGGCTCAGCGATGGCGCGCCCCACAGGCACAGGGACGCTGCGGCGATCAGCTTTGTGAGGTCTGGCGAGACGGTGGCGCTGTTGGAGCCCTCACGAGAGCTCCGGTTGAGGGCGATGTAGTTTTGTATCTGGGCTGGCAGGATGGTCAGGCTCAATGTCTCGAGCGTTGGCTGCGAGACCCGGTAGGCGCGAGCGATGCGCGCCTGCAGCGGCGGCGACAGCTTCTTCGCGGTGGCGTCATATCCGGGGGGGTTCGCCGTGGCGACCACTATGATCGGGACATGAAGCTTGACGCCACCGCGTACGATGACGCGCTCCTCGGTGAGGCTCAGGAGGCTGTCAAGGACGCCGTCTCCGAACCGGTTGATCTCATCGAGAAAGAGTACGGTCCAGTCGGACGCTTCCCACTCGAGAGCCCCACCGTCAGGGATGCCAGGGAAGTGTTCGTTCTTGCCCCGCCTCTTTGATATCCGCTCGCTGTCGCCGGTGCCCCGCACGAGCAGCGCGTCGATCACCTGCGCGACCGGTCGCGACGACGGGTCGTTCTGCCGCTCACGCCGGATGGTGAGGCTGTCCTCGCTGAGATAGTCGCGACCGATCTCGCGGTTTCCTTGCACAAAGTGGTACCCGCCGATGACTCCCTCGTCGACGCAGCGCTCGATGGCCTCTCGAGCACAGTGCGACTTGCCGCTGCCGCGTGGACCTGTCACGAGCACTGGGCGTCGCAGGCGGATGGCGTCAATGATCCGTCGGATGAGGACGTCGCCACTCTCGAATAGGGCGCCGCCCGGGGTATCCTCGGGCTCTGTAGAGACAGGGGACGTGTACCCGAAGAACCCCTTCACAGCCTGGGAGAGCGCGTGCAGTGGCATGGTTGTCCTGGGGGCCTCATTCTTTCCCACCGCTTGATAGGTGCTTCTGCGCGTAGCACTCGCTTGTCTTGGCCAGAGTTGGCACGTTGTCGCAGCCAATGTCACGCAGGGCCTGTTGACACTCTAGAGGCAAGGACGCGTTGCCAATGGCCACTGGAGAGCCTCCCTCGATGAGGCACCAGTCGATGAGCGCCTTCTTACCCGCGGGGGAGCCACGCGCGAGCGCGCCGCTGAGCTTCGCAGGGGGCACGTTCGCCGATGGGTTGCTCGGAAAGTCGACGGGTTTGCCCGTGGCGGCCGAGCGTACCAGGGCGCCAGGTACCTGCGCGATCGCAACGTCGCCGCCGCTCGCCTTCTTCTCGTTGAGCGCGGGGAGGAACTCTCCCAGGAACTGCACTACGAGCATGCACACAGGAGTTGCGAAACCGGCGGCCAAGCAGCCTGCCATCGCCGCTGCGGGCATCAGCCCCCCAGCGATTCCATCGCCTCACGAATGAACCCGTTCACCTCTGCGACGGCGGCCTTCAACTCGCTGCCGATTTTCTCCCCGCTCTCAAGCGTTTGGTCGCACTCGACCTTGTTGAAGGCCAGCCCTGGCATGCAGTGCTTGCGTGCATTCATCAGCTCGACCTTCAACTTCTGCCGAGTCTTGAAGAGACGAGCCCGGCGCTGGGCGACCCGCTCCATTAGCTTTTCTAGGAGCTTGCCTTGCCCCGCTGAGAGCTTGACCGGCAGACTATGTTCACCCTGTCCAGCGACGAGCGCTTCCGTGAGCGCTTTCATCGAGTCCTCTGGCGCCGGCGCGAGCGCCTCCCTGCAGTGCTTTCCATCCTTGTCGCACTGGAGGGCAACGGCGACGGCGGAGCTGTAATGGCGCCACGTGTCCTCAAGCTGCCCGAGAGCCTCTTGCTGCGTTGGGGTTGGAGATTGTCTCTTGGTGCCTGTCTGTGCTGTTGGCTGAGCGAGGCTCGGCGCAGCCCAGAAGCCGGCGAGCAACACTCCGAGGCTAAATTGCGCTGCTGCGTGCTTCATTGGTCCCCCCTACATTTCTGCTTCCAGATAACGCCGAAGAAATGCTGATCGAAGTTACTCGACTCGCAAAGGTTGGACCCCTGCAGTTGCTGCTGAAGTCGCGCGTAAGCCTGCGCTTGGTTCCTGCAGTCGGCGGCGGTGAGTGTCTCGGCACAGCGGCGCGCAACTCTCTCCTTGACCTCAGGAGAGTTCGGGTACGCTTGCGCTAACTCGGTGAGGGCCGCGTCCTTGTCCTCGGGCTTTTTGGGTTTTGACTGGTCAAGCTCTTCGGCCACTTTCTTGAGGTCCTCCTCGGTTCCGTCCCTGTTTCCGACGCGCAAAATTTCATCAGTGCTGAGAGCACCTTGGCTCCCACGTTCCTTCGTCGAACCCAACTGCAACGCGATCCCCAACTCGCATAGGGCGAGGAAGAGCGGAGCCTGCGCCGAGGCGATGATCCCGAGGGCGAGTCGGTTTTGACATAGGTTGATTCCACCCTCCCTCCCGCTTTGCTCCAGCCCATTCAGGGCGCCAGGCAGCGAATTGAGCGGGGGCGTGGCTCCGGGATCAGGTGCCAAGGGGATGGAGAGAATGGGTATGGGTGGGACCTGGGCGGGATCTCCGTTTGCCTGCCCTGCTTGACCTGTCTCGCCATTGGGGGGGCTCGTCTTGTGCACCGCGGCCGGAGTCGGCTCCCCCGCTGCCCGCCCGTCCGTGCTCGCCGCGCGAGTGTCGGCCGACGCCATCGCGGGGGGCGCGCACGCATAACCGGTCTCAATGCGTTGCAAGCTCTTCTGGAGCAGGTACCACAGGTTCCATTTCTGCGCGTTCTGAAAGTCGCTCCGGGAAGTGCAGTCCTGGATCCCCAGCTTGAGGCACTGGTCGTTGGCCATTTGACGCGCGTGGGCCATACGCTCCTGTAGTGGCGCGCAACTCTCGGTCCAGCGGGCAGTCAGGCGCAACTGTTCCTTCACGACACGGTCGGCACGAGCCACCTCAATGGCCATGATGGTGACTGCCCCGACCCCGAGAGCGAAGAGGAGTGTGCGAAGGCGTGGCGCCATCAGCGCCCCACGCAAGCGGGTCAAAAACAGCACCAACAGCATCATAAGAGCGAGCACGCAGATCGCCCCGAGGATGGCTGCGGAGTTGGTCAGCAATCGCCACGCCATCCGGGCATCACCCTCTCCATTCATCGGGAGGTGCAATGCATCGATTGCAGCAGGCTTGACGAAGGTACAGCCGGAGTCGACGCGAGCCTGCATCCATGTGAGTTGGCTGCAGGACTCGCGCATCCGGGTCTGCTCTGCGGCCTCCGGCTCCGCAGGGGGCTTCTCTAGCAGGGCGTCGCATTCATCCCAGCTGAGCTTGTCTGCGTCTTGAAGAGTCCAGACGCCGCTGGCCCCAGTCGAACAGCGCACGTCATTGCGGCGACGGTGTTCGGTGACGACAGCGTTCCGGTCGGCCTTGCAAGCCCCGACCCACGCGGCCGCCGCGACGAGCAACAGTACCAATTCTGCCAGCCGGGTGGTCCAGGGCGTGGTCGGGCGGTGGAAAGGCGAGCGAGGAGAGGGGGGCATCAGAAGGGGCAAAGCGTGGCCGAGGTCTTCAGCGCCGGGCTACAGACTGTGACCAGGATAGAGAAGCTGGCCGGGAGCGGTTTCCGGCGGGGAACCGCGCGTTCAAACCTCATTCCTTCACTTGCGCAGCGCTCACGTGCCTTCTCGTTGAGGAACTGGTTCGCGCTAGGCATCTCCAATCGTCGTCCCTGCAATGTCCCGTCAAACGGCGCAACCAGGAACCGCTCGGCAGTAGGACTCAGGAGCAACTGCTCGGTCATGCTCGCCGAGGCGAGCTCGGCTGCAATGTCGAATGGCCTCGTCAGCGTGACATCGGTGAGGAAGTCGCGGGTGACCTTCCGCTTGAAGACGAAGGCGAAGCGCTCCTGCTTGGAGCAATATGCGATGACTTGGCCGCGGAAGGTGGAGGGGGCGGTGATGGGCTTGAGCCGGACTTTGTCGCCTAGCACGACCAGGATGCCCGCCGCCGGGAGAAGGGCCTCGCCGACGAGCGACCAATTGAGTCTCTGTTCTCTTCGGACAAAGCTCTTCTCATGCCCAAAGCCGACGTTCGCCTGCGCCAAGAGCAAGGTGTGAAGTGCCAGGATGATTCCGAACATCGGGGAGAAACCCTCCGATCCAGACATCGCCAGTTAGGAATGAGAGCCTCCAACAAGAGAGAGGGTTGGAGCAAGAGGGTTGCAAGAACAGGGCTCTCACCCCTGACAAATTAGATAATCTCGCGCCGATGCAAGCGTGCTCAACGAGCAGAATTGTGTCAATTCGGGCATAACGTAATATTGCAGTGGTTGTGATCGTTGGGGCACCTGAATGGAGCACAGTGCTGGACGCCTGCCTGACGCAGCTATCCCGCGTGGCCGAGCGCCACTGTTCCCGACTCGGTCATGGTCAGGAGTCAGCGCGGGCTGGGTGTCCACTCGATACGCCGTACCAGTCAGGTGTCGGAGGCCGGAGTGGCGATTGGCTTCAGGGGCTGACCGTCGGCGCGAGCCCCGAGCAGCGACAGATTCGGGGTCTATCTGGCGCGGCATCGGCGCCTTTCGGGGGCGTCCCTGGAGGGATCGGCGCCATTCGTCCCGAACTGGCGCGTGACATCGGCGCTTTGCTCGGGCGTCTTCGTTCGACGCGAGCCCGCTGCACCGGGCCGAGTTGGGCGCCGCCACGAAGGCTGCCTCCCTGACGCGTGTCACCACCAATGGCACGGTCAATGCCAGCTGCGAGGACAAGGTGATGCCGCCGCGCATACGTCGGCGGCGACGAGCCCCGGCTCACCCTGCTCGGCCATGTTGCCCCGGCTGCGGTGTGCCTCGAAGTTGAAGTCTGCGGTCTGCTGCACAGCGACTTCTTTGGGAGAAACGCCGAAGCCGCGCGGGACCTGACTGAGAATGCGCAGCGCGGTTAATGACTTGTCTTGCGAGGGCGATAGAGCGTGCATGGCCGCGTTCCCTTTGCGAAGGAGTCGCCATGTCTGTCTATGCCGCTGTCGCCCGCCCACCGCGTACCCTCACCGAGAAGGAGGTGAACCTCCTGCTGCGCGTCACGGGGCAACACCGGGATGGATTCCGAGACCACTGCCTGTACAGCCTCGCGCTGGCCTCGGGCTTGCGTGAGCACGAACTGGTCGCCCTCAACATCGGCGACATCTTCGACGCGCGTAGCCGCGCACGCCGGCACGTGTCGCTGCGCGTCTTCAAGGGTTGCCGTCGGCACCCTGGCCCCCAGGAAGTCGTCCTCTCGGACACGGTGCGCGCGAAGCTGGAGAAGCTACTGCGCCTCAAGCGCGCGCAGGGGCACGAGGTGGGGCTCCAGGCGCCCCTCTTCCTGAGCCGCAAGGGCCTGCGCCTGTCCACGCGGCAGGTGCGCCACGGCTTCGCGGTGTGGCAGCAGCGCGCGGGCCTGGAGCGGCACCTGAACTTCCACGCCGTGCGCCACACCGCGTGCACCGGGGTGTACCGGCGGACGAAGGACATCCGCCTCACCCAGCGCTTCGCGCGGCAGCGCAGCATCGACTCCACAGTCATCTACACGCACCCCTCGGACGACGAACTGGTGCGCGTGACGCAAGAGTTGCCCTGCTGATGGGGCACGCCGCCTCCGCGCTGAGAGTCCGCACGAGCCCCTGGTTGGGCCGGGGTGCCGCGCGGAGGCGGTGATGGGTGACCGTGCGCGGGAGCCGCGCGGGCTGTCCCAGACGCAGCCGGCGAAAGTGAACACCCCGCGCCGTTCACTTACCGAGTGCAAATGAACAGGGGAGGGGTGTTCACTTTCTGGGAGGTGGCTCCCTCAAAAAGGGCCCTAGGTACACTCCCCGGCGATACCCGCTTCACGAAAAATCGCACTACCCCCCCACCCTGGCGTCAGGGGTAGGCGGGGTAGGCGTGCTGGCGTCATGGGTAGGCATGGTTGCGCCCAGCAGGGGCAGGCAGTGAAGGTGACGGGGAGGAGCTGCGCCGCGCGGCGGGCGGCAGGCGGCCCCAACCAGCGGAAAGCGGCCATTGGCCTCGGCGCTTCGGCCCTTCATGAGGGCTCGTAAGCGCGCGAAACAGCATGGGGGCCGTGACGCCGAATGGCCGCCTTTACCTGTTTTCGGCCATTCGGCTCGGCCCTGGTAACGGCACGCGCGCCCAGGTGCGCGCGGGGCGGAGAGCCGGGGCTTCGAGGTCAGCTTGGGGAGGCGTGGGGTTCACGAGGAGGACAAAGGCCTGCGGCTCGAAGCGCTGGGGGACACGCGCGCACGAATGGGGCGCCACGCGGCGGAGCCGTTTGCGCGCGGGGCCGGCCGGGGGCGCGCGCCAGGTGGGCCACGTGGCGGCCAGCGGGGCTTTGACGGGGAACGGGCAGGAGGGCCGTGGACGTGAACGGCCCGCAGGAGTCCGGCCCGCTGGACGGAGTGTGCTTCTGGGCAGGAGTTCTGGCCCGAACTCGTACCGCGGCGCTCAAGCACCTGGTGGCTGTTCGCCCTAACGTCGCGAAACTACGAAGGCTGTGGCGCCAGGTGTGTGCATCCGCGCGCCAGGTGGAGCTCCCCGGGGGAAAGTGAACGGGCGCGGCCTGGCGACGTGAAAGTGAACGGCGAAACTGAACGCGAAAGTGTCCGCGTTCACTTATCGGCGGGCGCTCCCAGTCGGGGTCGGCGGGGGAGGGCGCTTGTCGGAGGGGAACTACCCCGAGCGCGGGAGTGTGCTGGCCTTGGACCAACCTGGACGAACAGCTTCGGGCTTCACGCAGCCGCCGAGACAGCCGCGCCTTCGACCTGTCATGGGTGAAGTTGCCCCGTTTTCGCGGAGTCCCACTCGCTGTGCGAAAAGGACCCCACGATGCCGAAGTCACGCCCCCCATACCCGCCGGAGTTCCGTGAGCGTGTTGTCGAGCTGTTGAAGGCCGGCCGGTCTGGCAAGAGTCTCGCAAGAGAGTTCGGCTGCACGGAGCAGAGCATCCGCAACTGGAAGAAGCAGTTGGAGGGGAGCGGCAGCAGCGCCCCCATCAGCAAGGACGAGAGCAGACCAGCGCCGAGGGGGAGCAGTACCGCCTCGGATGAGCGCGCCGAACTCGAGCGGCTGCGGCGCGAGGTGCGGGTGCTGCGCGAGGAGCGTGACATCCTAAAAAAGCTGCGGCCTGGTTCGCGCAGGAGTCCGTGGCGACGCCCAAGCGGCGTACCGACTCGTGAAAGCGAACCAGGCCGTCCACAGCATCGCGACGCTCTGCCGTGGGAGTAGCCCGGTTCCGTGGACACCCGAGATGTGATGGAAGGAGCACGGGATGTCCGCGACTGACGAGAAGCAGAGGAAGCCCCGTAGGCCACGCCGGGAGTTCACGGCGGAGTTCAAGGCCGGGGCGGTGAGGCTGGTGCTGGAGGAGGGGAAAACGATTCCCCAGGCCGCCCGAGACTTGGACCTGACGGAGTCAGCGCTGCGGCTGTGGGTCGAGCAGACGAAGACGGACCGGGGCGGGGGCAGGCCTGGAGCGCTGACGACGGTGGAGCGCGAGGAACTCTCTCGGCTGCGCAAGGAGAACCGGGAGCTGCGGATGGAGCGGGAGATACTAAAAAACGCGGCGGCCTTCTTCGCGAAGGAGATGAAGTGAAGTTCTCCTTCATCCACGCGAAGAAGGCCCTCTTTCCCGTCGCTGTCCTCTGTCGTCACCTGGGCGTCTCACGCAGTGGCTACTACGCCTGGGCGGCGCGGCCCGAGTGCGAGCGGAAGCAACGCGACCGGGCGCTTCATCTCGAAGTGGCAGCCGTCCACCAGGAGAGCCGGGGCACGTACGGCGCTCCGCGGGTGCATGCGGAACTCAAAGCGAGAGGCCAGCGGGTGGCGCGGAAGCGAGTGGCTCGCCTGATGCGCCAGGCGGGCCTGCGTGGCCGTGCACGGCGTCGCTTCGTACGGACCACCGACTCGGCCCACCACCACCCCGTGGCGCCGAACACCCTGGAGAGGAACTTCCAACCCGGTCAGCTCCACCGTACGTGGGTGGGTGACATCACCTATGTCTGGACCGACGAGGGCTGGCTGTACCTGGCGGTGCTGCTGGACCTCTTCAGCCGCAAGGTGGTGGGCTGGGCGATGGGCGAGAGAATCGACCGCGGCCTGGTGCTGCGCGCACTCGACATGGCGTTGCTCAGCCGTCCCGCCCCGCAACTTCACCACTCGGATAGGGGCAGCCAATACGCAAGCGAGGACTACCGCCGGCTGCTGGAGGAGCACGGCATCGGATGCAGCATGTCGCGCAAGGGTAACTGCTGGGACAACGCCGTGGCGGAAAGCTTCTTCTCCACCCTGAAGTTGGAGCTCGTCTACGTCACCCGCTTCAAGACGCGTGAGGCGGCGAAGCAGTCGCTGTTCGAGTACATTGAGGTGTTCTACAACCGGAAGCGGCGCCACTCAGCCCTGGGCTACGTCTGCCCTGCGGAGTACGAGCGGATGGCCGAAACCAAGAGGCTGGCAGCATAGTCAACCTGTCCACCGAACCGGAGCAGGCCCAGCCTGACTCAAAGCCGCGAAGTGCTGGCGCCCTTCCTGGCGTGTGTCTCGCCCGCGGAATTCGTGGCCATGCAGCGCGGGGTGGACATGGCCGTGCTGGTGCAGTCCCTCTCTCCCTGGGACGCGGTCCGCCTGGGCGCCCTGGGGCCTCTGGACGAGCACGCCTCGGAAGTCCTCACTCGGAAACGCGCGGACTTCATCGTCGCGTCCGTGGAGAGGTACGGCGTGCCGTACGCCGAGGTGTTCACCCTCTTCGTCCTCCACTCGGCCTTCGACGACGAGCTGCGCGAGGTGGTGCAGCGGCTGGCCCGCGACAAGCAGTTGGAAGACACGCTGGGCGCCATGGCCTCTGTCCGCGAGGAGTTGAAGCGGCGGGGCCTGGAGCTGGAAGGCTTCCCGGAGCGGGGAGAGAGAGCTCGCGACGTGCTGCGCGGGCTGGGGCGAGCGGGCCGGGACATTCTCTCCAGCAGCCTGGTGAGTGGCGAGGCCCGGTACACGGAACTCATGGCGAGGCGTGGGCACATGCCGTCGCCGTACCAATTTGCCATCGAAGAGGTGGAGAAGGCCCTGCTGGAGAGGCACTACTCGCCGGGAAGTGTCTCGGCGGGAGCCTTCGACTCCCTGACATTCGGTGTACCGGTGGGCTTCTACCACCTGGCGGTGGGCACGGGGCACGGGGCGTACTCGCTCGCGCAGGGCAAGTACGAGCAGGCCACGCGCGAGCTGGCGCCAGCCGCGCTGGCGGTGGCGGTGTACGCCGGGGGCAAGGGCGCCCGGGCTCTGTTGGATTCGGGCGGAGGACTGAGGCGGCTCCGGATGCCGGCGCTCGACGTGGCCGGCATGAAGGCGCTGCTGGCGCGCCTGGAGGAGCAGGTCGGCATCAACGCCGCGCGCGACTTGCTTCGCTACCTGCAGGCGAGCCGCGAGGGTGCCCTGCTGGCCGCTGAGTGGGGTGAGGCGGGGCTGCTGGCGCTGTACGAGGCCCGCGGAAACTCGGCGAAGGCGCAGGCCGTGCTGATGGAGACGGCGAGCCGCGAGGCCGCCCAGGCAGTGGCCACGAGGGGCTCTGCGGGGAAGCAGCCCGTCAACCTGGACCTCTTCGAGCAGAACGCCGAGGTGTCCGCTGCGGAGGCGCAGGCGGCCAGCCGCGAGTCCTCCAAAGCTGCAACGACGAGGGAAGGGGCGAATCGCGAGCCCGCCCGGTCATCGGCGAAAAGGCAGCAGTTCGACAACCTGGACCTCTTCGCCCAGGACGCCAAGGTAGGCGCGGCGGAGGCCGCGAAGGCGAAGCTGTTCCTGGCGGAACTGGAGTCGCAGGGGCCCCGTCTCCCGAAGGACGCGAAGCTGCTGAAGCAGATGGCCCCGAAGCTGGAGGAGCCGCCGCCGGGAGTCGAGAAGGGGGCGCCGCTCTGGCAGGAGTACGTCGCCTACCGCAAGAGGCGGCTGAAGGAGATTCAGGACGGTGACGCCGTCAAGGGCCCCCTGAAGTGGGAGGGCTACGAGGGGATGCGCGCCTACTATGCTCGGGGCATGGCCTTCGAGCGGACCATGATCGCCATCCTGAAGGAGGACGCTGCATTGCCCCGCGCACAGAGGCGCTGGCTCGGCGCCTTCGAGGAGCCCCGTATCGAGACCCACGTCGGAGTCTCGAAGGTGGACCTTCGTTATGCGGACGTGCTCGTCATCGAAGCGAGGCCCACTCCGGGGCAGTCACCTCGGGTGGAGACGTTCAGCTTCAAGAGTCGTAACTTGGCCGTCCTGGACGACAATGCACTGCCTGTTCAGGTGAGTACGGACGCAAGTAACGCCATGAAGTACTACGGTGGAAAGGTGAAGATTCTTCGGGACGGTATGCGGCAGCAGGCGGATGTTAAACGAGTGCGCCTCGTTTACCAGGAGAAGGGACTCCTGCCCGACAATCGAAGCGGGTTGGATAGTTCGGTGAAAAACGCGCAGAAGCTGATTGTGGGGGTCGAGGTGCTTTTCCAATGAAGACGCTGACGCTGCGCGACTTGGACTCTCTGCGCTTCACTTTCGATGCGGTCTATGACGCGAGCAATGGCCTGGTGCGCGGAGTGGTGCCATTTCTTGAGGCTCTAGAGCAGTATGCCGACGGCTGGATGCCGACACTCGTCAAGACCAGCCGGAAGCGTAAATACTCCCGAGACGGGGTGCGGCTTGCGCTGGAGGAGCGGCGCCAGGAATATGGGACGATCATTGGACTAGTTCGGCCAGAGAATCCTGCTGTGTCGGTGGTGCTCACTCTCGGGCCCGAACAGGAACGGTCCCTCTGGAGCACTAATCTCACGGTGCAGCCGCTTTCCTTTTTTTCTGAGTTAGAGAGCTGTCGCCGATTCGTAGCGGTGGCTCGGGCCTGGGCCTCCCAATATCCTGCGAACTATGCTGCGGCGCACAGCGATGCCGACATGCAGCTCTCTAAATTCCCCAAGTTCGGTCGAGACAATGCGACATGGACCCGGGACGAGTTCGATAAGATTTATGAGCTGTTCTGGTTGAACATCTTCGGTCCCAAACTGGTGGAGTCAGTTGGCCGAGAGCGGATGCTCGCGACGCCTGCGCACCTCGTGGAGGAGCTCCCCAATGGCTCCGTCCTCCTGGTGCTGTGGCCCACTGCCTCCGACTTCGCCAGCGATGAGGCGCGCGTGGCTCAGGCCCAAGCCCATGTCCATCTGCGGCCGGACTTCGACTTCGACACGGTGCTCCGCACGCTGCGGGAGCGCAGCGCTGCGCTGATACCCGTCGAGCCGCGCTTCCACCCTGACGTGGCGCCGTTCCTCTCGCGGCTACCGGACGAGTTCTCCATCAGCGAGCGGCAACGGAAGATTGCCGAACTCAACGCCTTCCGGCCGCCGGTGCCGGAGGAGTGGCTCCCTGTCGCCCATCCCTCTGACGTGGCGAATCCGGAGCGCGTCCTCGAATCCTACGGAGACTTGTCCGAAGGTCTCGTGGCTGTGCTTCACACGGATGTACCCTCCATCATGAAGGAGACGCCTGAGTCTCTGACGGACCTCGACGTCCACTTCTGGAAGACCCACTTTCCCGAGCGCTACACGCGCGACGTCCTCGACGGACACACGATACCGGCGTTAGGCGCCTACCTGGGGGACGTGCTGGTGCGGCGACTGGGAGGGACGTGGGTGCTGCGGCAGAAGATGGAAGAGTCCCAGGTGCGTGTCGGCAAGCGCGTCTGGCTGCCCTTCCTCCGGGCTCGCCGGTACATGCAGTCCCGTCAGTCGCTGCTGGACTACTCGCTCACGCAGTTCTTCCATGAGGCGGAGCGGTACCGAGCCTGAAGAGGAGGGACTGCCAACCTACGCGCAAGTCGTGATAGCTGGCGCATGTGGCGCATCGGTGGCGCTTCAGCGGGAATTCCGGCGCCTGCGAGGTCGAGTTTGTGAACCTTGGTGCTGCCACCTGCGCGAGGGACGCGACATGAGCGGCGCCGAGAGTGCGAAGTGCGACGGGGCCCATGAATATGGGCTCGGCGTTGCCTAGCGGCTGGCTCCTCTCTGAATCTCTGTTCCATCGCAAGTCATCGAGCGTCATCCCTGCCGACAGACTGATGTTACCGAAGCCCGGGGCCCGTGAATCACCCTGCCAGAGACACTCAGAAGCGCACTTTCGCGCGCTACCTGCACGGGGCCGTCAACCCGAGGCATATCATCACTGACCGGGCCGCTGTGGTGCGCAAACTGGGGCTCATGTGGGCTCGGGCGACCCAGATTCTCGGTCACTGCTCATGCTGGCGCCCGACCTCCAAGACGCCGTCCTTGGAGCTTGAGGCCGTCAACGGCACTGAGCCTCCGGACCCTGGGGTGAGTTGTCTACATGTGCGCACATGCAGGGCAGCGGATGGTGTGGGCGAAGTCGAGCCCGAAGGTAGGGTGAATCCCTGTACAGGCGAGTAGGCATAGTGCTTCTTGACGCACGTTGTGCTATATATCAATTATGGCAAATATGCCGAACTCGATCGCCTTGACCGCCACCCTGAGGTCAATCCGCGCCAAGCTGGATCTTACCCAGGAGCAGCTCGCAGAGCGGCTCGGGGTGTCCTTCGCCACCGTAAACCGGTGGGAGGGCGGTTCGAGCAAGCCGCAGAAGGCTGCCCGCGAGGTCATCGCTGCGCTCGCCAACGAGGCCGGGCTCAATGGGGCAAACGAGGCGGAGGCTTCCGAATCTCCCGCTGCCGCAGCCGAGGTGACTAGGCGCCGCCGGGGCAAGGCGTCTGCCGCCGTTCCGAGCACAAAGCCGATGGAGCAGATGCTGTGGGACGCGGCCTGCTCCATCCGTGGCGAGAAGGACGCGGCGAAGTTCAAGGACTACCTGCTCCCGCTCCTGTTCTTGAAGCGCCTCTCCGACGTCTTCGACGACGAGATCGATCGCCTCGCCGAAGAGTACGGCGACCGCGAGACCGCGCTCGAGATCGCCGAGGGGGACCACTCGCTCCTGCGCTTCTACCTGCCAGCCGAAGCGCGCTGGGGCGTGATCAGCGGGCGCGAGGCCTTCGACTGGCCCGCCAAGGACAAGCCGCGCGACATCGGCGAGCACCTCACCAAGGGGGTGCGCGCGGTCGTGAAGCAGAACCCCTCGCTCTCGGGCGTCATCGACGTCGTCGACTTCGCCGCCGAACGCAACGGCGAGCGCGACATCAACCCCGCGAAGCTGCGCGGCGTCGTCGAGACGTTCTCGGATCCGCGCTACCGCCTCGGCCTCGCCGACGTGCAGCCCGACTTCCTCGGCCGCGCCTACGAGTATCTGCTGAGAAAGTTCGCGGAAGGTTCGGGACAGAGTGCCGGCGAGTTCTTCACCCCGACCGAGGTGGGCTTCCTCATGGCTTACATCATGCGGCCGAAGCCCGGCGAGGACTGCCACGACTACGCCTGCGGGTCGGCAGGCTTGCTCGTGAAGCTGCAGCTCGTCGCGCGCGAGCTGGATCCGACGAGCAAGGTTCCGCTCAAGCTGACGGGGCAGGAGCTGCAGGCCGAGAGCTACGCGGTCGCGAAGATGAACGGAATCATCCACGACATGCAGATCGAGCTCGCGCGGGGCGACACGATGATCAACCCCAAGTTCCGCACGCCGGACGGGAAGATCAAGACGCACGACGTGGTCGTTGCGAACCCAATGTGGAACCAGCCGTTCGCGCCCGACGTTTTCGCGAACGATCCCTTCGACCGCTTCCGCACCACCGGTGGGATCACGACCGGCAAGGGAGACTGGGCGTGGCTGCAGCACACGCTCTCGTGCCTGAACGACAAAGGTCGTGCCGCCGTGGTTCTCGATACCGGCGCAATGACGCGCGGTTCCGGTTCAAAGAACGACGACAAGGAGCGAAACATCCGTAAGTGGTTCGTCGACCGAGATCTCGTCGACGGCATCGTGCTGCTGCCAGAGAACCTCTTCTACAACACCACGGCGGCGGGCGTGATCGTCGTGTTGAACAAGCGGAAGCCCGCGTCGCGGAAGGGCCGCATCGTGCTCCTCAACGCGAGCCTGCACTTTCGCAAGGGCAAGCCGAAGAATTACCTGCCCGACGAGGACATTCGCACCCTTGCAGCGACGTTTCTCAAGGGAGAACCCGTGGAGGGTGAACTCGCGAACATCACGCGCGAGCAGGCTGAGGAGGCTGACTACAACCTCAGCCCGAGTCGGTGGGTAGCTCAGGGCGCCGCCGCTGACCATCGCCCCATCAGGAGCATCGTTGCGGATGTGCTCGCGCTTGACGAGCAGGCTCGTGCGATCGACCAAACCCTAGCAAGGCTGCTGGCTCCGCTATGACGAACCCGAACTGGAAGTGGCGACCTCTCGGCGAGCTGTTCGCGATCGGCGCAGGAAAGACGATGTCGGAAGCGGCGCGCACCGGGTCTGACAAGGTTCCGTTCCTACGCACGTCCAACGTGTTCTGGGACCAGATCGACCTCTCCGACGTTGATGAGATGGCGATTTCCCCTGCAGAACTGGCGGAAAAGAGTCTCAAGCCCGGGGACTTGCTCGTCTGTGAAGGTGGAGAAATAGGGCGCGCGGCGATTTGGGATGGCCAGGTCTCAGTGATGTCATTCCAGAATCACCTTCACCGGCTGCGTCCGCTGAACGAGGAGGCCGATGCGCGGTTCTATGTCTATTTCCTACAGAGCGCGTTTACGCAGCTTGGGATCTTCGCGGGCGCGGGCAACAAAACCACGATCCCGAATCTGTCCCGGAACCGGCTCGCCGCGCTCGAAGTTCCGTTCCCGCCGCTTGGTGAGCAACGTGCTGTCGCCGATTCTCTTCGCGCGGTCCGTCGAGCGCTCTCTCTTCATTCCGAGGCCTCGGCGACGGCTGACGAGCTCAAACGCGCAACGATGCGTGAGCTGTTCACGCGTGGATTGAGGGGCGAGACGCAGAGGGAGACGGAGATCGGCATGCTCCCGGAGAGCTGGTCGGTTCGTCGTCTTGGCGATGCCTGCACCCTCAGTACAGGAACGACTCCGTCGACCAAGCGAGAAGACTACTACCGCGGCACCATTCCGTTCATCAAGACCGCCGACATCGTCAACAACAGGCTTCGGGTCGCGAGCACGCACATCTCCGAGCAGGCACGCGCGGACTACAACTTGACGCTCTATCCGGCAGGCACCGTGCTTATGGCCATGTACGGCCAAGGCAAGACGAGAGGCCAGGTTGCCTTGCTCGAAGTCGCCGCCGCAACCACTCAGAATGCGGCTGCGATCGCACCGAAGGAAAGCATCATCGTGCCGAGCTTCCTCTGGCACTACCTGCTGAGCAGGTACGACGACCTTCGTGGCATGGGCTCCTTGGGGCACTTGTCGCATCTGAACCTTGGGTATCTTCGCGAGTTCCTGGTGCCGACTCCGTCCTTGCAGGAGCAGCACGACATCTCAATCGTGCTCAATGCGATCGATGACAAGATCAATCTCCATCGGCGCAAGTCCACCATGCTTGAGGAGCTTTTTTCCTCACTTCTGCACAAGCTGATGACTGGAGAAATTCGTGCTTCCAGCTTGGCTCTCTCTGCGCTCACTACGACCGCGCCGGAGGCCGCAGCATGAGCACGCTCAAGATCAGCGAGGCGGGCACCGTGCAGTTCCCAATGGTGAAGCACGCCGTCGAAATCGGCTGGGAACCGCTCACCCCTGAGTCCGCGAAGGAGAAGCGCGGCGGCGACGCCGGGATGCTCTTCCGCGATGAGCTGGCCACGAAGCTCGCGGCATTCAACCCGTGGATGTCGCCCGACGCTATCCGCTCCGTCATCGAAACGCTCGACGCGATTCCGCCGACCATCGAGGGCAATCGCGACATGCTCGCGTGGCTGCGCGGCGAGCGGCAGTGGTACGACGAGGAGGAGAAGCGCCACCGCGCGGTGAAGCTCGTCGACTTCGAGAGCACCAGCGCGAACTCGTTCCACGTGACGTGGGAGTGGGTGATCAAGCCGACCGGGCGCCCGAAGGGCAACCGTGCGGACATGATGTTCGTCATCAACGGCGTGCCCGTCTGCATCGTGGAACACAAGAACCCGAAGGACGGCGACGCAATCGAGCGCGCGGTGAAGCAGCTCCGTCGCTACGAGCTCGAGACGCCTGAGCTGATCGGCTCGCCCCAACTCTTCAACGTCACGCACCTGCTCGACTATTGGTACGGCGTCACTTGGAACGCCAACCGACGAGACATGGCGCGCTGGAAGCAGACGCGCGAGGAGAGCTACCGCTTCGCGGTGCAGGCATTCTTCGAACGCACCGACTTCCTGCGCACGCTCCAGCACTGGATACTCTTCTACGTTCAGGATAGCGAGACCCGGAAGTCCGTGCTGCGGCAGCATCAGCAGCGCGCCATTAACGCCATCGTCGATCGCTGCGCCGACTCGAAGAAGACGCGCGCGTTGGTCTGGCATACGCAAGGTTCGGGCAAGACCTTCAGCCTGCTCACCTCGGCTCGTCTCATCCTCGAGAACAAGGATCGCTTCAAAAACGCGACGGTGCTCCTCGTCGTCGACCGCACCGAACTCGAGGGCCAGCTCAAAGGATGGGTGGAGCGTCTGCTCGGTGAGATGCAGAAGCAGGACATCGCAACCAAGCGGGCCAACAGCAAGGCCGAGCTGCAGCGCCTCCTCGACAGCGACTTTCGTGGCCTGATCGTCGCGATGATCCACAAGTTCGAGGAGATCCGAAAGGACAGCTGCCTCCGCGACAACGTCTACGTCTTCATCGATGAGGCACATCGCTCAGTCGCGAAGGACCTCGGCACGTACCTGATGGCCGCCGTGCCGAACGCGACTATCATCGGCTTCACGGGAACGCCCATCGCGCGGAACTCGCAGGGCGAAGGTACCTTCAAGATCTTCGGTACGCAGGACGAACTGGGCTATCTCGACAAGTACTCCATCGCCGAGTCGATCGCAGACGAGACGACTCTGCCCATCAAACACGTGATGGCTCCGAGTGAGATGGCCGCGCCCGTAGACCTCCTCGACAAGGAGTTCTTCGACCTCGCCGCTGCTGAGGGCATCACCGATATCGAGGAGCTGAACAAGGTTCTCGACCGCGCCGTCGGATTGCGCACGTTCCTTGCCGCCGACGAACGCATCGAGAACGTCGCGAAGTTCGTCGCAGAGCACTTCAAAGAGAACGTCCTCCCGCTGCACTACAAGGCGTTCGTCGTTGCTGTGAGCCGGGAGGCGTGCGCGAAGTACAAGCGCGCCTTCGACAAGATTTTGCCGCCCGAGTGGACCGAGGCCGTCTACACGGAGAACGCCGCCGACGCGATCGACCGGCCTCTCGTCGCCAAGCTTCAGCTCAGCGAGGAGCGCGAGGAAGACGTGCGGCTTCTCTTCAAGAAAGCCGACAAGGGCCCCAAGATTCTCATCGTCACGGACAAGTTGCTGACCGGGTACGACGCGCCGCTGCTGTACTGCATGTACTTGGACAAGCCGATGCGCGACCACGTGCTCCTGCAGGCCATCGCCCGGGTGAACCGGCCCTACGTCGACGTCGAGGGCGTGCAGAAGCGCATCGGCCTTGTCATCGACTTCGTCGGCGTGCTGCGCGAGCTGAAGAAGGCCCTGCGCTTCGACTCCTCCGACGTCAGCGAAGTGATTGAGGACCTCGATGTCCTCATGGCCGACTTCAAGACGAAGATCGGAAAGGCGACGACCGAGTATCTCGAGGCTGGTGAAGGCGGCAGCGCCGACGAGCGCCTTGAGAAGATCGTCTATGGTAAGTTCCTCGACCCAGCCGTGCGCAAGGTGTTCTTCGAAGCCTACAAGGAGATCGAGAGCCTTTGGGAGATTCTCTCGCCCTCGCCCGAACTGCGCGACCACATCAAGACCTTCAAGGGGCTCGCGCAGCTCTACGCGGCAGTGCGCAACGCCTACTCGGACAAGGTCGGCTTCGTCGCTGACCTCGCATATAAAACGCGGCGCCTGATTGAAGAGAACGCGACGCAAGCTGGACTTGGGCGACTCACGAAGAGCATCACGTTCGACGTGAAGACACTTGAGTCGCTGAAGGGCGGGGACGGCCCTGATGAGGGCAAAGTCTTTAACCTGGTACGCGGGCTCCAGAAGGACATCGACGACGACCCGAGCGCGGCGCCTGTACTGAACCCGCTGAAGGAACGCGCGGATCGCATCCTGAAGGACCTCGAGTCCCGGAAGATCGATGGCCTCGCGGCGATGGACCTTCTCGCGGCCCTTGCCGCCGAGAAGGATGCGGCGATCAAGTCCGCTAAGGCGAGCGGTCTTTCCACACGCGCCTTCTCGGTGTTTTGGGTCCTGCGTGATGACGCAGCGCTGAAGCAGTCAAGCGTCTCGCCCATGGACCTCGCCAAGGAGGCCGAGGCTCTCCTCGCTCGCTTCCCCAATGCGGTGGTGAACGCTGACGAGCAGCGCCGACTGCGCGCCGGCCTCTACCGCCCCTTGCTGGCGCTCCAGAAGGACGAGCGCTCTCGCGTCGTGGATGTGGTTGTCGCGACGCTTCTTGCTGAGTAGCTGATGATGAAGAGTTCCCTCTATCCCACGCAGGAACTTCGACGCCGAGCCTTGGCTTGGGCGGTGAAGCTGCGCGTGAACCCTAGGACCATCCGCGTGCAGAACATGCGGCGGAAGTGGGGCTCGTGTTCGTCCTCAGGCACCGTCACGCTGGCGAGCGATCTCGTCGACCAGGACCCGCGCTTCCAGGACTTTGTCATCGCCCATGAGTTGCTACACCTGCGCGTACCGACTCACGGTCGCCTCTTCAAGGCACTCATGAGTGCGTACGTACCGGGGTGGCACGAACTCGAGGATCAGAGGGGAACCTCGCGTCCGACCAAGGGAGGTGCCCGTGGCCAGTAGCGTCGCTCCGCTGAGGAACACGGGTGGCGGCGGCTTCCTCTTCGAGGACCACGCCAGTGCTTGGCTGCTCGCCTCCATGCTGGTTGGGGAGCCCGTTCGAGATTGTCAGTGGAGGCGACTGATCCGAGGCTTCCGAACGTACCTTCACTTTGAGTACTGGGGGGAAGGCTCCCGCCGACTTTGTGCCACCCCCTCAGAGACCAGCAAAG
Source organism: Myxococcus hansupus (assembly GCF_000280925.3). Taxonomy (NCBI): domain Bacteria; kingdom Pseudomonadati; phylum Myxococcota; class Myxococcia; order Myxococcales; family Myxococcaceae; genus Pseudomyxococcus; species Pseudomyxococcus hansupus. Next base: position 6,316,772 of record NZ_CP012109.1, on the reverse strand, counting down.
CAGGTGAAAGACGCAACCAAAAACCAGAGAGAGGCGCCCTCTCAGAAACCTCAAAGAGGAAAGAGTGGATATCCAGGGAAATGTTGTTAACCGCCTCCCCAAAAGTTAACAGCACTTGTTAACCGCTCTTGGTCTCTCTCTCCCCAAAACGGGTGAAAGAGCGGTCCGGAGAGCCCGGTTGGCGGCGGAGGAGAGGGGTCATCTTGCTCTGCGGGGTGGAGAGCCGAGAGCGCCCTCTTCAGCACCGCGAGCCAGAATCCCTTGGGATTCAGCGGCTTAGCACGAAGGCCCCGCGATATCATCGCGAGGCCCTTGTTAAACAAAAAGGGCCCTACCAGTTGGTAGGGCCCTTCAAGTAGCTCCCCGACGTGGACTCGAACCACGGACCTAGTGATTAACAGTCACCCGCTCTACCGGCTGAGCTATCGGGGAATATGTCGTCCCGGCGGAACCGCGTTGCCGTGATGAGGCGCTTTCTAGAGAATGGTGCCCGCTCTGTCAACAGTCCCTTTTGATCCATTCTCCCGGCTCCACCTCCAGCCCTGGTCCGCACTCTCCGGACTGGGCCCCGTGGCGGCCGATTCCATTGCCCAGGTGCTCGCCGGGTCCGCCGCTGAGCGCGTGCTCGACCGCACTCTGCGTGACCATCGCTCCCTGACTCGCGAGCAGCGCCAGGCCCTCAAGGAGGCCGTCTTCAACGTCGGGCTCTGGCGCCGCCGCCTTGGGTTCCTCCTCGGTCGGGAGGACGCCGCGCCTCCCTTCCTGCTCCATGCCCTGCTTCATGGCCTAGCGGGCGTTCAGGCCCCGGAGGCCGCCGCTCTGGCCGGACTGGGGGAGGAGACTCCGCCTTCGCTGGTGTCGGAAGCGCCCCCCACGCTCGCGCTCCGGGCCTCCCTGCCGGACTGGCTCGCCGACCACTTCGCCCGGGAGTTCGGCCCCGAGGCCGACGACTTCTGTGCCCACCTGAACGTCCCGGGCCCCATCACCCTGCGGACCAACGTCCTCCGCATCTCCCGGGAGGCGCTGGCCGAGCGGCTTCGCTCCGAGGGCGTGGAGACCCGCCTGGGGCCCTGGAGCCCGCTGGCGCTCCATATCGAGGGGCCTCGGCCCAACCTCTATGGCCTCCGGTCGCTTCAGGAGGGCCTGCTCGAGGTCCAGGACGAGGGCAGCCAGCTCCTGGGGCTCGTCGTGGGCGCCCAGCCCGGGGAGACCGTGCTGGACCTCTGTGCCGGGGCCGGGGGGAAGACGCTCCAGCTCGGCGCGGACATGAAGGACTCGGGACGGCTCCTGGCCTATGACCCGGATGCCGAGCGGCTCGACCGGCTCCTCCAGCGCTCCGCCCGGGCGCACCTCACCCGGGTCCAGGTGCTCCGGAGCCTTCCCGAGGGGCTCTCCGCGGACCGGGTCCTCGTGGACGCGCCTTGCTCGGAGCTGGGCTCCCTTCGCCGGGGGCCCGACCAGCGCTTCCGCATCCAGCCTGAGGTGCTCACCCGGTTCCCGGCGCTGCAGCAGGAGATTCTCCAGCGCGGGGCCCGGCTGGTGCGTCCCGGCGGGCGGCTCGTCTACGCCACCTGCACCGTCAACCGCTTGGAGAACGAGGACGTCGTCGCGGAGTTCCTGGCGTCCAACCCGGACTTCCGCCTCGTGCGGCCCGGGGCGGGGTGGCTCCCGGACGCGTGTCTCCGAGACGGGTTCCTCTTCGTCGCGCCCCACCGGCATGGCACGGACGCCTTCTTCGCGGCCGTCCTGGAGCGCTCGGCAGGGTAGGGGCGGGGGCGACGGGCGGTCGCAGTGTTCGTGTTCCGACGGACGGGGGAACTCAACGCTTCGCCCGCCCGGGTCTCGAATCACCGTGCCCCTCGGGCCCTGGGTGCTATGAAGCGCACCGTGCGCTGGCTCAAGCCCCTCCCGCTCCGTCCTCGCGACGCCGTGCATGTCGTCGCTCCCGCAGGGCCCTTCGACCGTCCGACCTTCGAAGTCGGGCTGGCCGTCATCGCCGAGCGCTACCGCCCCATCCACGCCCCCGACATCTTCGCCTCGCACCGCTACCTCGCGGGGGATGACGCGCGCCGGGGCGGGGAGCTGTCGCGCGCGCTGCTGGACCGGGATGTTCGCGCCATCTTCAGTGCTCGCGGAGGCTATGGCAGCGCCCGGCTCCTTCCGGACCTTCCCTTCGCGGATGCCTCGCACGCGGCCTTCGTCGGCTTCTCCGACCTCACCTCCGTTCACGGAGCGCTTCAGGCGCTGGGGCGCGTCTCGTTTCACGGGCCCGTCCTCACCCAGCTCGGCCGGCAGCCTTCCGAGGTCCGCGAGTACCTGTTCCGGCTCCTCGAGTCGCCGGAGCCGCCGCCGCCGCTGACGGGCTCGGCCACCTATGTGCCGGGCATGGCCGAGGGCCACCTCGTCGGCGGCAACCTGTCCGTGCTGTCCCGCCTCATCGGCACCTCGTACATGCCGCCGCTCGACGGCGCCGTGCTCCTGCTGGAGGACGTCACCGAACGCCCGTACCGCATCGACCGCATGTGGACCCACCTGCGCCTGGCGGGCGTGTTCTCTCGCGTGCGCGGTATCGTCCTGGGCGACTTCACCGGCTGCGAGGAGAAGGGCGCTGACTACTCCTGCGCCGATGTGCTCCGAGAGCTCGCTCGCGAGGCGGGCCTCCCTTGCGCCGCGGGCTTTCCCATTGGCCACGGTGACATCAACTACCCCGTGGCGCTCGGCACGCAGGTCCGCCTGGACGCGGACGCCGCGCGCCTCACGTTCCTCGAAGGAGCCGTGCTCGCATGAGTGGCGGTACGCACCCCATCGCGATTCTGCAGAAGGTCCTCGATGACGCCTGTGGCATCGGCGTCTTCCCCTCGGCCCAGGCCGTCGTCCTGCACCGGGGCGTCCAGGTGTTCGGCGGCGTCGCGGGCAACGTCTCCGGCGACACGCGCTTCGACCTCGCCTCGCTCACCAAGGTCCTCAGCACCACTTCGCTCTTCCTCCGTCTCTGGACGGAAGGGAAGGTGGGCCCCGAGACGCTGGTGTCCCGCTACTTCCCGGGCACGCCCGTGGGCGACGCCGGCGTCACCGTGGCGGACCTGCTCTACCACCGCTCCGGTCTGCCCCCCTTCGTGCCCTTCTTCGCGAAGGCGCTCACCGCGCACCCGGAGTTGCTCAACGCGGACTGTCCCTCCGCCCTGCGCGCCCGCGTCCGCGACGAGGTCATCCAGGCCGCCGCCAGCACGCCGCTCGCCGCCGAGCCCAAGACGCGTGCCGCCTACAGCGACGTGGGCTTCATCCTCCTGGGCGAAATCCTCTCGCGGGCCGCGGGCGCTCCGCTGGACACGCTGTTCTCCCAGCACGTCGCCGAGCCCCTGGGCCTCGGTGCCCGGTTCCACCGCCTCACCGACTTCCCCGCCGACGCCGCGCCCGCGCCCACCGGCGCCACCCGTCCGCGCGAGCCGGCTCCGGGGCAGGAGGGCCTGTGGAAGGATGTGCCCGTCCAGCCCACGCGCCTGGGCGAGGTCGATGACGACAACGCCTGGGTGATGGACGGCGTCGCGGGGCACGCGGGCCTCTTCGGCACCGCCGTGGACGTGGCGCGCTTCGGCCAGGCGGTGCTGGACGGCTGCTCGGGGTCGGGCGTGCTCGCGCCGGGGCCGTTGTGGCATCGCGCGCTCGCCACCGACCCGCTGCTCCAGGGCAGCACGCGCTCCATGGGCTTCGACTCACCCTCCGAGGGCGTGTCCAGCGCCGGCCATTACATCGGTGACACGCCGCCGGGCGCGGTGGGGCACCTGGGCTTCACCGGCACCAGCCTCTGGGTGGACCTGCGCCGCTCGCTGGTGGTGGCGCTGGTGACCAACCGCGTGGCCAACGGCCGCCAGGAAACGCGCATCCGGGATTTCCGCCCCCTCTTCCATGACTTCGTCGTGGAGGCGCTCGGGCTCACCGAACTCAAGCAGGGACATCATGGCTGACGACAACGGAAACGTCCTCGACACCCTCGAACCCGGCAGCGTGCGGCGCATCCACCTGGTGGGCGTGGCCGGCACGGGCATGGGCTCCTTCGCCGGCATGCTCAAGGCCGCCGGCTACGACGTCACCGGCAGCGATGAGAATGTCTACCCGCCCATGAGCGACATGCTCCGGACGTGGGGCATCCCCGCCTCCACGCCGTACCGCCCGGAGAACCTGGACGCGGCGAAGCCGGACCTCGTCATCATCGGCAACGTCATCCGCCGCGTGAATCCCGAGGCCACCGCCGTGCGCGAGCGAGGGCTCAAGCAGATGAGCTTCCCCGCGGCACTGGGCTCGCTCTTCCTGGACCGCTCGCACTCCGTCGTCGTGGCCGGCACGCACGGGAAGACCACGACGTCCTCGCTCATGGCCCACGTGCTGGTGGCGGCGGGCAAGGACCCGTCCTTCCTCGTGGGCGGCGTCACGCAGAACTACGCGGGCAACTACCGCGTGGGGAAGGGCGCGCACTTCGTCGTCGAAGGCGACGAGTACGACACCGCGTACTGGGACAAGGGCTCCAAGTTCCTCCACTACCGGCCGCGCACCGCCATCCTCACCAGCGTGGAGTTCGACCACGCGGACATCTTCCGCGACTTGCCGCACTACGAGGCGACCTTCGAGAAGTTCGTGCGCCTCATCCCCGAGGACGGACAGCTCGTCGTCTGCGCCGCCTACCCCAACGCGGTGAAGCTGTCCCGCGAGGGCTGCAAGGGTCGCGTGGTGACGTACATCGCGAAGGAGGGCGCGGACGCGGACTACACGCCGCGCAACCTGTCCTTCGGCCCCGAGGGCGCGCGCTTCGACGTCGTGGCCCACGGCGAGTCGCTGGGCACGGTGCGGCTCCCCATGGGCGGCGCGCACAACGTGGAGAACGCGCTGGCCGTCATCGCCGCCGCGCGGGGCCTGGGGCTCTCGTTCGACGAAATCGCCCAGGGCCTGGCCAGCTTCAGCGGCGTGAAGCGCCGGCAGGAGATTCGCGGAGAGCCCGACGGCGTCATGGTGATTGACGACTTCGCGCACCACCCGACGGCGGTGCGGGAGACCATCGCGGCCATCCACCACCGCTACCCGCAGCGGCGCCTGTGGGCCATCTTCGAGCCGCGCTCCAACACCAGCCGCCGCAACATCCACCAGGAGGACTACGCCCACGCCTTCACCGGCGCGGCCCGCGCGAGCCTCAAGGTGCCCGAGCGCCACGACAAGGTGCCCGTGGGCGAGGAGCTGGACGTGCGCAAGCTCGTCACGGACCTCCAGGCCCAGGGCATCCCCGCCGAGGGCGCCACGGACGTGCAGACGCTGGTGGACCTGGCCGCCCAGGAGGCCCGTCCCGGTGACGTGCTGCTGGTGATGAGCAACGGGGCCTTCGGGGGATTCATCGACAAGCTGCTCGCGGCCCTGACGGCCCGGGCTGGGAAGGGGGCCTGAGATGCAGCGCCATGCGTTCACCGTTCTGGCAGGCGTGCTCGCGCTGACCGGCTGCGCCCGTCGGGACATCCCGCCGCCCGACGCGGCCGCGAGCCAGCGCAGCGGCCTCAAGTCGGGGCAGCCGCTGCAGTTCCAGGTGAAGCGGTACCCGGGCGGTGAGTCCTACGACATCGCCTCGGACCGGGGCAGCGTGGTGGTGCTCGACGTGTGGGCTACGTGGTGTGAGCCCTGCAAGGACGCGCTGCCCTACTACCAGGACCTGGCCAACGAGTACGCGGCCCAGGGCCTGAAGGTGTACGCGCTCAACATCGATGAAGACGCGCGCGCCATCCCCACCTTCCTGGAGGAGACGAAGGTGACGCTGCCCATCCTGGTGGACCAGAACGCCCAGGTGGCCGAGCGCACGCTGAAGGTGCGGGGCATGCCCACGACGTATTTCATCGACCGCAAGGGCCGCGTCCGCCACGTCCACGAGGGCTTCGCGGAGGAGTTCCTCGCGAAGTACCAGACGGAGCTCGAGGCGTTGCTCGCCGAGCCCAGCCCCTAGAGGAGCGCGACATGTCCCAGGAGTCCCCCGCCAGCCTGCGCCGCACCGCCGAGGAAGGCGCCCGGCTGGCCGGCCGCATCCTCGCGGACCGCTTCCTGGGCGAGCGCACCATCGAGTTCAAGGGCGGCATCGACCTGGTGACGGACGCGGACAAGGCCTCTGAGGAGGCCCTGCTGGCCTTCATCCGTGAGCGCCACCCGGACCACGCCATCCTCGCGGAGGAGAGCGGCGCCACGCAGGGCTCGGACAGCCTGCGCTGGCTGGTGGACCCCTTGGACGGCACCACCAACTACTCGCACCGCGTGCCGCACTTCTGCGTCAGCGTGGCGGTGGAAGGCCCCGGCGGCGTGCTGGCCGGCGTCGTGTACGACCCGATGCTGGACGAGCTGTTCTCCGCCGCGCGAGGGCAGGGCGCCACCCTCAACGGCCGTCCGCTGCGCGCCAGCACCGTGTCCACGCTGGACCGCGCGCTCCTGTGCACGGGCTTCCCCTACGACGTGCGCGAGCGGCCCGAGGGGCCCGTGGGCCTCTTCAGCCGGCTCATCCTCCACGCGCAGGGCATGCGCCGCACGGGCAGCGCCGCCATGGACCTGGCCTACGTGGCCGCGGGCCGCTTCGACGGCTTCTTCGAGTTCGGACTGAAGCCCTGGGACATCGCCGCGGGCTCGCTGCTGGTGGAGGAGGCGGGCGGCGTCATCCGCCACATCTCCGGCGCGCCGTTCGACGTGCGGCGCGGTGACGTGATTGCGTCCGCCCCCGCGCTGGCCCCGTCGCTGCTGGCCGAGGCGAAGCGTTTCGTGGACGGCCTGCGCGAGAGTCCTCCGCGCGGCTGAGGCGCGGGTTAGAAGAAGCTCTCCGGCACGAAGACGATGTCGCCGGGCTGGAGCATGAAGTTCTTCTCCCGCCCCACGCCGATGTCCTCCACGGGCACGCGAATCTTGCGCTCCTGCCCGTCCACCACGCGCGTCACCAGCGTGTTGTTCTTCGCCGCCAGCTTGGTGAAGCCGCCCGCGAGGGTGATCGCCTGGACGATGGACATCTCGTTGTCCACGGGGAAGGTGCCGGGCTTCTGCACCTCGCCGAAGACGAACACCTTCTGGGAGTTGTACTCGCGGATGAGCACCGACACCTGCGGGCGGCGCACGTAGCGCGCCAGGCAGTCGCGCAGCAGGTCCGCGGCCGAACTGGGCGTCGTCCCCGACAGCGGCACCTTGCCGCACAGCGGATAGTCGATGGTGCCTTCACCGGAGACGCGCCAGGTGCCGGAGTGCTCGGGCTCCTGGAAGACGCGCACCTCCACCACGTCACCGGGGCCCAAGGTTCCGCCGGGACGGGCCGGCGTGGCGGTCTCCGCGGCGGGTGTGGGCGCGGGCGGCGGCGGACGCTGCGACGTCCCGAAGCACGCGGGCAGCGCGGCGAGGGACAGGACGGTGAGGAAGCGCTTCAGCTCCACGCGGATGGGGGCCTCCGTCAGTACGTCACGGAGAGGCGGGCGAACCCCTCGTGCCGCGTGAAGTTGAGGCCGCCGCCACTCACGGAGGAGGAGCGGCTGCCGAGCATGTAGCCGGCCGCGCCCGTCAGCCACGGGTAGAACTGATACTCCGGGCCCAGATTCACACTGTAGAGGGTGTCGTTGCGGCCACCGTCGAAGCGCAGGAAGTCCACCGCCACGAGCGCCGCCACCGTCAGCTTGCCGCCGAAGAGGGCGCGCACTTCACCGTAGCCCCGGTTGTCGACGAACAGGTTGTAGGCGGCCACGGGCTCAATCATCCGCAGGTAGCCGGCCTTGAAGGTCAGCGTGGGGCTATAGAGGTAGGTGCCCTCCAACTGTCCCAGGAAGGTGCCGCCGCCCGTGCTGGCGAGATTCTGTCCCCAGCCCGCCTTGGCCACGACGGCCACCTTGGGCGAGACGAGCCCCGCCACGCCGCCCATGGCGCGCAGCAGCGAGGCGCTGGGCGTGACGTCATTGAAGTAGCTGCGGACGTCCAGGTTCGTGTCGAGCACGAACGCCGTCTTCGGCAGGAAGCGCCAGCGGCCCTCGGCGCCCACGCGCAGGTTGCCGTAGTCGAAGCGCTCGACCTCGGATGGGGCGCACACGCTTTCGTTGCAGCCGATGGGGCTCACGGTGCTCAGCGGCTGGAAGAACTCCACCGCGTAGGCCGCGCTGGGAATCAGCTCCAGGGCGCCGCCACCGGGCCGCCACGGCGTGCGCACGCGGGCCTCGTTGAAGAGGCTGAGCACGCCCACGCCCACCGCCGCGGTGCGCGTGCGGTCCGAGCGGGCGAACTGGTTCGACACCTCCACCGACAACGGCGCGTCCGGATTGAAGCGCGCGTTGAGGTTCGCCGCGCCCTCCATCCGCGAGGCCGTGGTGGCGCTCTTCGTCACCAGGCCCGTGTACATCACGTAGTCCAGGTTGGCGCCGAGGTTGAACTCCAGCTTGGAGGACGGAATCTCCAGGCGGAAGCCGGGGCGGAAACGCAGCGCCACGTCGCTCGCCAGGTTGGCGGAGACGGGCGTCATGTCGGGCTCGGGCAGGTTGGGGGGCGTGAAGTAGCCCACGCCACTGTCCAGCCGCGTCTCCAGGTCGAAGAAGGGGTGCAGCCGCCCGCTGCCCACCTTGAAGCCGTTGCCCCCCGTCGGCGGCGCGGAGATGCCCTGGGCCTGGGCCGTGCCGCCAAGGGCAAGCAGCGCCAGCGCACCCAGTCCACCCCAGAATGTCGCGCGCTGCTTCATGGCTCAGTGGGGCTTCCCAGGCGTGAGGCGCAGGTCCTCCCACCTTTCGTGCTGACGGCCGGCGGCGTCATAACATGCGAGTCGGGCCGGACCGAACGTTTCGTTGTGGAGCGACGGTGCTACCGGACGGGGCTGGCGGGCGGGGGGCGCACCAGGACGATGTCGGGAGAAATGGGACGGCTGGGGTCTCCGCCGGGGAGGTTGGTGGGCTCTTCCACCTCCACGAAGAGGTTCTCATCGGTGCGGAACGCGAGCTGGCCGATGCACTCCTCGGCTTCGGAGCGCAACTGCGACACCTTCTGCTGGGCGATCAGCACCTTGGTGAATTCGTGCTCGCTGGACGAGGGCTCCTGGCGAGAGACGGCCTCTTGAAGAGACACGTCCGCCTGCTCGGAGATGCGCAGCAGGCCCTTGATTTGCGTGAGCTTTTCGTTGGCGCAGTTGAGCTTCACCACGTCCTTGGTGCGCCGGGCCTCCTCGACCTTGCCGATGACGGCGCGGAGCACCTCACGCATGCCGCCCAGGGCCTGCGTGCTGCGCGTGAGCTTCACCGAGTCCGGTACGTCGCTGGCCTTCTCCAGCGCCGCGGTGGCGGCGGGACGGGCGGGGGGCGCGGCGGGGGACGGGCTTTGTGCCGTCGCCATGCCGGCGGCCAGGATGGCGAGCATTCCGACGTTGCGCATGCGGCTCACGATGCCGCAGAGCGTAGAGGCAGGGGTGGGGGGTGTCAAACCAACACGAGGGCGATGAAAGTGGTCATGACTGGTTAATCACGCCTTCGAAGCGAGTCGGACGTTGGCTTCGCGCAGCCGGGCAGACAGGCTCCTGGCGATATTCACCACGATGAAGGTGAAACCATCTCCATGCGTGCTCCGGAAGTCGCGGAGGTCCTGTGCGCTGAGCTGGAGCAGGTCCACGTCCGTCTTCGCGTGGACCGTGGCGGAGCGGAAGTCCTTGTCGATGAGGCCCATCTCTCCGAAGAACTCGGGCGGTGACAACACCGCGAGCGAGTGCATGCCGCCGCCGGGCTGACGGCGCGCGACCTCCACCTGACCGTGCACGACGACGAAGAGGCTGTCGCCCAAATCACCTTCCTCGAAGATGACCTCGCCCGCCGCGAAGTTCCGCGCCCGCGCGAGCTCCGCGAGGCGGTGCAGCTCCGCGGTGGAGAGCATCTCGAAGAGCGGCGACGAGGCGATGACGGACAGCTTCTCCATAGTCCCCCCGGGGCCCGGGATGGGTGCTCCGGGGCGGGAGCCTAGCCTGCCGGCGCGAAGACGAAGGGGTAGGAAACAGCGGTCTCGTCGTCGGGTTTGAAGGGGAACACCCAACTGCGGATGGTGGTGCGGATGCAGCTTCCCACCGCCTCGCTGCCCAGGGTGTTCTCCTCGATTTCGATGTCCCCCGCGCGGCCGGACGTCTTGATGGTGAAGCGCACCACCACCTTGCCCTTGAGGTTGGGGTTCCGCTTGAGCTCCTTCTCGTAGCAGCTCTGGATGGCGGCCTTGCGCGCGCGCACGTAACGGGCGAGCGCGTCCCGGTCCACGTCCGCGCTCTCGATTTCGGGCGAGGCGTCCTGGACGCGGCCCTTCACCACCGTCTCCTTCTTGTCGCCCAGGTCCACCTTGCCGGCGCCCTGGGTGCCAATGGCGCCGATGTCCGTCACCGTGCCGGTGCCACCGCCGCGAGGACCTCCGGGAGTGCCCACGGAGGCCTCGCGGGCCACGCCCACGCCGCCCGCGCCGGCCAGGGCCTCGGCGATGTCACCCGCGCCACTGGCGCTTCCCAGCACGTCCGCGAACGCGCCCTGGCCGCCGCCGCGGTTGGAGCCGAGAATCTTGAGCAGGCCCGTGTTGGAGACCTTCTTCACCACCTCCGCGCGGCGCTGCTGCACGGCGTCGCCCGAGGCCTTGGGCTCGGAGGGGGCATCTTCCTTGGGCGCGGCCTCCGGCGTGTCCGCCTTGGGGGCCGGGCCCGCCTCCACGGGCTTGGGCGCTTCCACCGGACGCTGGGGGATGATGGCGCGCACGAAGCGGTCATCCAACTCGTCCAGCTCCAGCTCGGCCACCTGCGGCGTCTCCGAGGAGATGATGAGCGCGGCACCGGAGAAGTGGACCAGCAGCGAGGCGGCGAGGATGCCGAAGAAGACGCGGTCCATCGTCTTCCACCGGCTGACCATGACGTCGGCGGGCAGCACCGGCTTCGCCTCTTCGGGCGGCGGCGTGACGAACTGGAAGAAGAGGGTGGCGTCACCCAGCTCCACCTTGCCGCGCGCCGTCTCCTGGAGCGGCAGCACGTGCAGGTCGCCGCGGCGGGTGGTCAGGCCCTGCGTGCGCAGCGAGTCGAAGTCCACGTCGGACGAGCCCAGGTTGACGCGGCCCTGCATGTCCGGGGCGATGACGAGCTGGAACTGCTGGTTCTGGTTCTCCAGCAGCGCGAAGCGCGCGGGCCGGCCTTCGGCCACGGGCAGGACGATGGTGTTCTTCGCGTCGTGACCGATGGTGACCGCTTCGCGGCGGACGTGGTGCTCCTCGACGATGCGGCCGTTCTGGATGACGCCGACGCGGAGCAGCTTGTTCTGCGAGGTGGCGGCCATGGGACTAGAAGGGTTCCTGTTCCACGCTCTTCTCGACCTTGGGCAGGAAGCTCTCGGTGCGGTTGAGGTCGTCGAAGCTCAGGTTGGAGCGCTGGAGGATGTACATGGCCTGGGGCTTCTGGATGCGGCCTTCCACGGTGAGGGCCTCCAGGCGGATGACCTTGCGCGGGGCCTTCTTCGACGGAGCGTTGCTGCTGGCCGTGGCGGAACGCTTGGCGTCCTGCGCGAGCACGGGCGCGGCGGTGAGCAGCACGATGAGGGCGAGGGTGGGGCGCATGGCGGGTCTACTGTGAGTCCGTGGTGAGTCTATCCGAGCCGGCGGGCACCGGGGCATCCGGCGCGTCGCTGGGAGGCGCCGCCGGGGCGGAGGTGGTGGAAGGTGAGGCGTCAGGCGTCGCGATGCGCGTGTCCGGCGCAGGCTTGGACACCTCGGGGGCGGGCGATGTTCCCTCGGGCGGCGTCGCCGCGGCGGCTTTCTGCTCCTCCGCGGCCTTGCGGAGCTGGTCCTTCTGTTCGCGCTCCAGCCGCCGCTCCTCGCGGTCGATGAGCTTGCGCGCGTCCTTCACGTACTGGGCGATGCGGTCGTCGCGGCCCCCACGCGCCTGGTAGTTGTCGAAGTGGGAGAGCGCCGTCTTGTACCGCTTCAGCGTCTCCATCCCCGGCGGCTCCACGTCGAGGTAGAGGATGGCCAGGTTGAAGTAGGCGTCCGCCGCCGTGGGCCGCAGCAGGAGGACCTGCTCGTACTCGGCGCGGGCCCGCGCGAAGTCGCCCGTGCCCCGGTAGGCATTGCCCAGGTTGAGGCGGGCGGAGGCGAAGTCCGGCGCGGCGCGCACCGCGGCCTCCAGCTCCGTGACGGCGGCGGCGTAGTCCTGCGCCTCGTTGAGCAGCGCGCCGAAGTTGTTGCGCGCCTCCGCGAAGTCCGGCCGCAGCAGCGAGGCCTCCTTGAAGGCCTCCATCGCCTGGGGGCGCGCGTCGAGCGCGAGGTACACCAGCCCCAGCGCGTTGTGCGTGGCCCCGTCCTTCGCGTCGATGGCGCGGGCGTTCTCCAGCACCATGCGCGCCAGCTCGTGTTTGCCCTCGCGGTAGTAGACCTGTGCCAGCACCTGCATCGCGCGCACGTGCCGCTCGTCGCCCTTGAGCGCCAGCTTGGCCTCTGCCGCGGCGGCGGCGGGGTCCTTCGACTGGAGCAGGGTGATGGCCAGTGCCGTGCGCAGCGTCACCGAGTCCGGCTGGGACGTCAGCCGCTCGCGCAGCTCCGCCTCCAGCTTCGCGGCGCGGCCCGTGCGGCCATACAGGCGCGTCAGGCAGTCCCAGGCGGACTGTTGCTCGGGGGCGGCCTCCAGGGCCTTGCGGTAGGAGCGCTCGGCCTCGGCGGGCTTGCCCAGCCGCTCCTGGACGATGCCCAGGTTCGTCCACGCGTAGTCGAGCTTCGGATCCAGTTCGACGAGCGTGCGCAGCGCCGCCTCGGCCGCGGTCAGCTCACCCCGGCGCGCAATCTCCACCGCGTGGGCGAAGTCCTGCTCGGTGCCCCGAGGATTGACAGGGGGCGCGGTGGCGGGCTCGGGCGCGGCCGTGTCGGGCTTCGCCGCGGCGGGGGCGCTGGCCGGTGGCTCCGTGGCGGCGGGGCTCGCGGCGTCGGGCCGGGGGGCCGTCGTGGCACACGCGGACAGCCAGAGGCCGGAGGTCAGCACCGCGGTGGTCAGCGCGCGGGTGCACGAAAGGCGAGGGCTCACTTCGTGCCCTCCCCGGAGAGGCGCGGGCCTTCTTGCGGCGTCACGCGCGCGGGCCCCGCGAGGCTGCCCACGAGCCCATCGGGGTAGGTGGCGTCCGAGGCGAAGGCCTGCTTGGGCTCCTTGAGCACCGGGTACTCCTTGGGCCGGAAGCGATTGAGGGACTCCAGCGTGCGGCGCGTCCACTCGTTGGTGAGGCGATTCTTCCGCGCCTCGGCCAGCGTCGCCGCGTAGCTCTCCACGGCCGCCTCCTCCAGCGAGGTGGTCTGCTGCACCAGCGCGTCCTGATAGAGGACCACCGCCTCCTCACCCATCCGCTTCACCTCGGCGGGGACGGGCGTTTCGATGATGGTGTTGGCGAAGCGCTCCAGCGCGTAGCCCCGGCGGTACAGGGCGGCCAGCGTCCACTCCAACTGCTTGTACGGGAAGACGCGCGCGTAGGCCGCGTTGACGGACTTCACGCCGTTGCGCTTGGCGGCGAAGCTGTTCTCCAGGGCCTTGCCCCGGCCGCCAATCTTCAGCTTGTCGAACTTCTGGAACTCGGCTTCGGCCAGTTGGAAGCGGCTGTACGCGGCGGCGTCCGCGGCCAGCGGGTGCGTGTCCGGCTGGAGCTTGCGCCGGTCGAACTCCGCGGCGGAGCGCTCCCAGGCGCGCTGGGCTTCGTTCGCGCTGCCCAGCTTCTGCTGGGCGTCGCCCATGCGCCGGTGCGCGTCCACCACCAGCTCCACCTGCGCGGGCCGCGAGGCGAACTTGCGCACGAACTCCTCGAGCGCGCGGACCTCGCCGCGTGGGTTGCCCTGCTTCTCGTAGATGATGGCGGCGCGGTACTGGTTCTTGGGCGCGTCCTCCGCCTTGGGGAACAGCTCCGTGTAGCGCATGAAGGCCGCGGCGGCCTCGGGGTAGCGCTGCTGACCTTCCAACAGGCGCGCGGCGTTGAAGAGCGCCGCCTCCCGGTCCTTGGACGCGGGGTAGTCCTTCACCAGCTTCTGGTAGCTGACGACGGCCTTGTCGAAGTCGTAGGAGTTCTCCGCGTTCACCGCCACGCGGAACAGCGCGCCACCCGCCAGCGGCGAGGCCGGGTATTCGCTGTAGATGCGCTCGTACAGCTTCAGCGCGGAGTCGAAGCGGCGGGTGTTCTCGTGCGCCACCGCGGCGTTGTTGAGCGCCTTGTCCGCGAACTCGTGGCGGGGGGCCTCGTCCACGAGTTGGGTGTACTTGGCCGCCGCTTCCTCGTACTGGGACTGGGCCATGAGCTGGTCGGCGAGCTTGAAGCGGCCGGCGAGCTTGAACTGCACCAACTGCTGGTGGAGCTCGCTCTTCGGGTCGATGACCTTGTCGTTGCTGGCCAGCCGCGCGCTGACCGCCTCCACGCTGCGCCAGTCCTCGTCGATGAGGTACGTCTCGATGGTGAGGTTGGTGGCGTAGCGGGCCACCTCGTGGCTCGGGTAGGCCTGGATGATGGCCTCGAAGCGCTTGCGAGCCTCCGGGAAGTCATCGTGCGTGTAGTACAGCTCCGCGGCCTGGTAGGCGATGCTGGGCGCCCGCTCGCCGGTGGGAAGCCGGGCCAGGTACGCGTCCGCCGCCGAAACGAGCTCCTGCTCGGTGGGCGCGAAGGGCCGGCGTGTCACGGCCTGGCCCTGGGGCCGCTCGGTGGATCGCAGGGCCTTGGACGCCGGCACCGTGCCCGCCTGGACGTCCTGGGCGAGCTGCTTCTGCCACGCGAGCACCGCGTTGAGCGTCGCGTCGGCGTGGTGCTTGTTGGACGGGTCGGAGTCTCGCACGTGCGCGTAGGCGCGCGCGGCGGCGGTGAACTGGAAGGCGTTGTAGAGGCACTCCGCGTAATAGAAGCGCAGGTCGCCCGCGCTCTTCGTCCGCGGGAAGCGCTCCAGGTAGGTGCCGTAGGCGCGGGCGGCGACCTCGAAGGCGCTCCGGGCCTGCTCGAACTTGCCCTCCTGCTTGAAGACCAGCGCCTGCTGATGGTGGTACGTGGCGCTGCCATACAGGCTGCGCTCGGCCAGCACGTTGGCGCGGTTGATGGCTTCCGAGTCGCCCTTGTTCTTCTCGTACCAGTCGCTGCCGGGCCGGTAGAGGTTGGCCAGGGCCTCCGACTCCGCGAAGGACACGGCCAGCATGCGGTCCCGCTCGTAGGCCTGGACGATGCGCTGCTGAATCCGCGGTGCGTCCCGCGAGTCCGGGTCCTTCTGCAGCACGCGCCGGTACGCCTCGACGGCCGCCGCGTGCTTCGTCTGGTCGAAGTAGACGTTGCCCAGGCGTTGGTACACCTCGCCCTCGTAGGGCTTGGGGCCGCGCTGGGCGAAGAGCGCCTCCGCCCGGGGCAGGCCGCCCCAGGCCTCGTCCGCCAGGGAGATGGCCACGTACTGGAGGGCCTCCTCGCGCAGGTCTCCGCCGGCCGTCTCGTCACCCTTCGCGGCGCGCTGGGCGTCGTAGAAGTCCACCAGCGTCAGGAAGGACGCCACCGCCGGATCGAAGCGGTCCATGCGGTAGTACGTCCAGCCCAGCTTGTAGAGCGCCTTGTCGTAGAGCGGGTGCGAGGTGTCGCGCGTGGCGGATTCATACGCATGGGCCGCCTTGGGGAGGGCCTGCCGGTCCTCGTAGTTGTCGAACCAGTACTCGCCGATGCGCACCCACGACTCGGTGGCGAAGCGGCTCTGGGGGTAGCGCGCGAGGAGCTGCTGGTACGCGTCGAGGCTGTCCTCGTACCGGTCCTGCTTCTCCAGGCAGTAGGCCAGCAGGTACCAGGCGCCGTCGTTGAGGCGGAAGTCCGGGAAGGTCGCCAGCAGCTTGCGGTACAGCGCGATGGACGGCCCGTAGTCCACGCGCGGCTCGGAGGGGAACTCCGCGTCCGGGTTCTTGTCGTGCGCCTCCAGCCGCTCCGCGTAGTCGCGCATCGCGAGCAGGTGGTCATCCGACGAGCGCTCGTAATACAGCTCCGCCAGCCGGAACATGACGTCTGGCGAGTAGCGCGGCTCGGTGGGGTACCGGCGGAGGAACGCCTCGAACCGGGCGATGGCGTCCAGGCGTTTGCGGCGCTCCTGGGCCTCCAAATCCTTGATGCGCTTCTCGTACGAGGACGCCAGCGCGCCGCGCTTCTGCTCGTAGCGGCGCTCCACCAGCTCCTGCACTTCGCGGTCGAACTCGCGCGCTTCCGACACGTACAACTCGAGCGCGCGGCTCACCTCCTGGAACAGCGCTTCCTCTTCGGCCGTGCGCCCCATGCCCTGGAGATAGGGGGAGGGCGGCGTCGCGGCCGGGGCCTCTTCGGCGGAGGCGGAGGCAGGGGCCCCCAGCAGGAGCAGGGCCGCGAGCAGGCGGGAGCGCATCACTCCTTCACCTCGGACAGGACGTCCTGGAAATCGGCGTCCAGCTCGCGCAGGGCTTCGTCCTTCTGCGTGGACAGCGTCTGGATGTCCGTCGTCTTGTCCTGCTTCTCGTTGAAGGCCACGTCCACCACGCCCACGTCCGCCTTGAGTTCCAGCTCGTAGAACTGCTGCCGCACACGGCGGATGCTGTCGTAGGCGATGCGGCCCACCAGGAAGCGGGCGTCACCGGACACCGCGGCGACCTCCGCTTCATAGCGTTCGAGCAGCTTCTGTTCGGCGACGACCTTCTCTCGGATGACGCGGCCTTGCGTCTCCAGCCGCTCGCGCACCACGGCCCGGGCCTTCGTCACGCGCCCGTGCATGCCGTCCATGCGCTGGCGCATCGCCTGGGCGCGCCGGAGCGTGACGAGGACGTCCGCGTCCGCCCGGGACTCCGCCTCGCGCAGCACCGCGCGTTCGCGCCGCAGGGAGTCCGCGTAGCTGACGCGGATGGCCTGCTCTCCGGCCAGCGTGGTGTCCACGGCGTTGCGCTCGTCCACCAGCTTCGCGCGCGTGGTGGCCAGCTCCGCCTGGAGGTCCGTGAGCGTCTGAATCTCCGCCTGCAATTGCAGGAGGAACTCGCGCTCCTCGTCCGGAGGCGTCTGCCGCTGCGGTCGCGAGTCATCCACCCACTGGCGGATGGACGCGCCGATGGCCTGGAGCGACTGGAGTTCGTAGGTGAGCCGGTGGGCCTCGCGGTCCACTTCGTCCACGCGTCGCTGCATGCGCTCGCGCCGGGCTTCCCACCCCTCCAGCGTGGTGGGCAGGGCGGTGAAGCGCCGCTCCAGCGGCTCACGCTCGTCGCGGAGCGCCTTCAGCCGCGCCCGTTCGCTGGGCGTGAGCACGCCGTCCAACGCGAGCGTCTCCACCCGCACCAGCTCCGCGTCCGCGTGGGTGATGGCGGTGTCGACGGCGTCCCCGCGCCGGTTGGCCTCCTGCAGCTCCGGGAAGGACTCCAGGGCCCGCGTGTCCAGGGCCTCCAGGATGCGCCGGGCGATGGCCGCCGCTTCGTCCCGTCCCCGCCGGCC
The DNA here is from genome assembly GCF_000280925.3 of Myxococcus hansupus. Taxonomy (NCBI): domain Bacteria; kingdom Pseudomonadati; phylum Myxococcota; class Myxococcia; order Myxococcales; family Myxococcaceae; genus Pseudomyxococcus; species Pseudomyxococcus hansupus. The sequence goes on along the minus strand of NZ_CP012109.1, from coordinate 6,299,325 downwards.
GCTGTCGATGTCGTCGACCATCCGCACCGCGTCCGCGACCTCGCGCTGCGTGGTGGCGTACTTCAGCACCAGCGACGGCAGCAGCGAGTTCAGGTCCGGTGGGCCGTCGGTGCGCCCCAGCAGCCGGTCGAAGTACGCCACCGGGTCGCGGTTCGAACCCAGCAGCGTGTCCACCTGGTCCCGCGCGGGGCGGAAGGTGTCGATGACGTGGGTGTACGCGTCGGTCGCCTCGTCGTAGCGGCGAAGCTTCAGCAGCAGGTTGCCCTGGAGGAGCCGGCCCTCGGCGGCGAGCTGCGAGCCGGGCGCCACCAACATCAGGATGTCGAGCGCGTTCTTCGCCTGCTGGTAGTGGCCCTGCCGCACGTGGACCCACGCGGCTTCGTAGAGTGAATCCGGGAAGGATTCGCTGTCGCGGGGCACCTGTCCGTAGCGGTCCAGCGCTTCGTCGAAGCGGCCCGTCTCATAGAGCAGCCGCCCCAGCGACAGGAGCGCCAGCTCGCGCACGTGCCTGGCTTCTTCCTCGGGCGTCAGGGCGATGCGGCGGGGCCCTGTCTTGCCGGGAGCGGCCTGCGTCGCCTGCGCGGCGGGGGGCGTGGCGAGCTTCTGGAAGCGCGCGATGGCCGCGGGCAGGTCGCCTTCCTGCATGGAGAGGACGCCCAGGTGGTAGGCGGCCTGGAAGCGGAACGAACCCTGAGTGGCCTGCGCCAGCGGCATGAAGGCCGCGCGGGCCTGGGCGATGCGCTCGGAGGGAGACAGGTCCGTGCGGCGGAAGAGCCACTTCGCGTGGACGTACGCGACCTCCGGAGGCAGCCGTCCGCCGTGAAGCGTCCGGGCCTTCTCCACGGAGGCCTCGATGCCCTCGTAGTGGTTGAGGCGTCCAGCCACCGTCACGTAGCGCGACAGCGCCTCGCGGTAGCGGCGGGTGGAGGAGGGGAGGGCGAGCAGCTCGCGCAGGTACATGCGCGAGCCGATGTAGTTGCGCTGCTCGAGCAGAGAGTCCGCCAGGTAGAACAGCGCGTCCGGATAGCGCGGGTGCGCGCGGAAGCGCGGGTCGCTGACCAGGTCGTAGAAGAGGATGGACGCCGCGGGCCAGTCACCCAGTTGGTAATGGATTTCGCCGTCGGAGTAGCGCCGCGCGTGTGCTTCCGCTTCGCTGGGGTCGGCGCGCTGGATGTACTGCGTCTCCACGCCGTGGAGCGTCTCCTCCGCGCCGCGCAGCCCCTTCTCCACCGCGTCGAGCCGCGGCGCGAGGTCGCGCGAAGTCGGGCGAGGGGCGGGCGCTTGCGCCGGGGCGGGCTCGGCGGCGTCGACGGCCGCGGGCCCCATCAGGGCCGCCGCGAGGGCGAGGGCACGGAGTGAAGCAGTCACCGTGCGGTCCTCTACTGCCCAGGCGTGGTGCGGGTGACCGGAGGCGGCGCGGCGGGCGGAGCCTTGCTGCCCGACGCGCGTGCGGTGGAGACGTCGTAGCGCACGGCGGGGCGGTCCTTCAGGTCGGTGGTGATGCCGCCTTGCTCGAAGCCCACCACCTGCACGGTGGACGTCTTGCCGGGCTCCGCGTTGAACGTGTAGCTGGACTGCACCTTGAACTTGTAGCCCTCCAGGTAGCTGAAGACGCCGTAGCCATTGCCTCGGTAGACGAGGCGCACGGCGAGCTGGTGCTGCCCGGGGACGATTCGGCCGTTGAAGACCTCGAAGCGCTCGCGCTTGCCCAGGTCCGTGAGGCCCTCTTCATCCACCTGCGTGTAGATGGGCGCGCCGTCGAGCGCGTACGTCACGGACTCCAGTTCGAAGGAGCCGCCCATCTCGTTCTTGTGGACGATGACGGCGCGCGAGCCGGTGGAGACGTCCCCGCCGAGCACCGTCTCCTGCATCAGCAGCAGCCGCGCCTTGGAGCGGTAGACCTTCTCCTTCAGGTCCACGACGTTCTCCTCCAGCGTCTTCACGCGGGTGTTGAACGCCTCGTCCGCGGTCGCGGCCGTTTGTGCGGAGGAAGCCGCGGGTGCGGCGGGCTCCTGCGCGAGCGCCGGCCCATGGAAGGCGGCGCCCAGCAGGGCGAGGAGCGGGAGGGTTGCGGCGACACGCACTGTACGACCTCAGTGGGCAGACGGTCCGACCTGACGGCAAGGGAGGACATAGCACCCTTGCCCGTGGGCCGTCTTGCCACGCCATGGGCGGGGACCGAGGTCGCCCGCCTGAGCGCTTGCTTCAACCGCCCTTCTTGAGCTCCGTGAGGACGAGCTTGGCCACGGCCTTGAGCGTGTCGAACACGCCCACGCCGGTGGGAGCCACGGCCTGGTACTCCGGGATGTTGCGGGGGTTGAGCGCCTTGCGCATCTCCTCCACCGTCACCGCGTTGGGCAGGTCGCGCTTGTTGTACTGGATGACGTACGGAATCTTGTTCAGGTCGTAGCCCTGCTCCGCCAGGTTGATGCGGAGGTTCTCGAGCGACTCCATGTTCGCTTCCATGCGCTCGATCTGGCTGTCGGCCACGAACACCACGCCGTCCACACCCTTGAGGATGAGCTTGCGGCTGGCGTCGTAGAAGACCTGACCGGGCACCGTGTACAGGTGGAAGCGCGTCTTGAAGCCGCGAATCTCACCGAGCGACAGCGGCAGGAAGTCGAAGAAGAGCGTGCGGTCCGTCTCCGTGGAGAGGGAGATGAGCTTGCCCTTCGTCTCCGCGGCGGTCTTGTTGTAGATGTACTGAAGGTTGGTCGTCTTCCCGCAGAGCCCGGGCCCGTAATAGACAATCTTGCAGTTGATTTCGCGGGATGAGTAATTGATGAAGGACATGGCTTCCCGGGTTACTCGCTGAAGAGGTTGTCGATATCGTCGTCGGAGATCTCGGCGAAGGGCGACCCAGCTCCAGGACTGTCCGTCTTCTTCACCAGGCTCTCGAAGATCTTCGTGAGCTCGTCGCTGGCCTTCTTGATGCGAAGGCGGACGAGGCCGAGGCTGGTGCGGTTGTCGAAGATGACGACCAGCACGACCCGGCTGCCGACGATGGTCATGTACAGCGAGTCCTTGGCCCCCTCGTGGAACTGGTTGGGGAACTCGTTCTCCCCAATCAGCTTGGCCAGGCCACCCATCGCCGCCACGTTACCGGCCGTCAGCGAGGCCAGTGACGTCGTGTCGATGTTCTGCGTCTGACCCGCGGAGGAGATGAGCTGCCCGTTCTTGTCGACGAGGAAGACCACCTTCGCGTTCGCGTCCTTGGTAAGCCGGTCGCAAACGGCGTTGATCTTGGTGAACTCCTCTTCGTACATCACCAGTTGCGTGCCCATGGGCGTATGCGCTCCTCAGCGTTCGCTCACCCCGCCTCGCGTCGACGCTCCGATGTTTCTGGAGTGAATCCACGAGGTTAGACGAGGCGCTACCGACCGTCAGGATGCTTAGCAAAGCGTCTCCACTCCAGCAAGAAGCCATCCGCTTCCTGGAGGGACTTCCGTGCTGCTTCCCCGGTCCCCCGGCGGCTTTGGGGGGTAAAGGCCACGGATCGGCGGATCCATCTGAAACAGCCAGGACGCGGGGTTGGGGGCCTTCCCCGCTTTCTCTATACTCCGCCGCGTTTTGCCGCCCCCGCCTTCCCTGCGTACCCCTCCGGCGCGCCTGGTGCTGGTGCTCCTCGTGCTGCTCGCCGCACCCTCCGTCCTGGCGGAGGAGGTGGCCGAGCGCGCCTCGTTGCGCCTTCGTTATGGCGTGGCCCTGCGGGACGGGCGTCAGGCGGATGTAGGGCCCGGGCTCACCTATGAGGGGCTCACGCCGAACGACCTGTCGGCGGTGGGGACCGCGTGGCTGGGCACGTCCTGGTTCGGCGCCTGGGCGGGGGTGGAGCGGGAAGGCTTCGACCTGCGGGAGGGCGCGCTGCGGATCACGGGCGGCAGCCTGCTGAGGGCCTCGGTGGGCCCCCGGGCGCGCTTCTTCCTGGGGCCGGTGCGCGCGGAGGTGGGCGCCGGCTACGGCTTCGCGCAGCTTCCGCACTTCCATGATTCAGCGGAGCCGGTGCTGCTCCGAGGTGTGCGGCACGCGGCGGTGGTGAATGGCCGGGTGCGGGTGCCGCTGCCCCTGGGGTTGGGCCTGGAGGCGCGTGGCGAGCTGCCGGTGTCGCTGTCGGTACGGGACGCCTCGGGAGGCCGCGCGGAGGCGACGGGTTTCTCGGCGGGCGGGGCGTTGCTGGTGCCGCTGCGGCGCGCGGACTGGTGGACGGGCACGCTGGTGCTGGACTTCCAGCACGTGCAGGACGCGGTGACGTTGGCGGATGGGACGGAGTCCCGGCAGCGACTGCGGCGCCTGGGCGCGGCGCTGGAGCTGGCGTGGCATGACGGTGCGAGGGCATCGCGGCCCGCGGCGCCGCCGGTGCGGGTGGTGCCTGGGCGGATGCTGTTCCGGGTGCTGGATGCGAACACGGGCGCGCCGCTCCCGGGTGCTCGCGTGGCGCTGGGGGATGAAGAGCACGTGGCGGATGCGCAGGGGCGGGTGGACGTGGAGTCCCTGCCGCCCGGCGCGGTGTCCGCGCGCATCCGAGCGGAGGGCTACGCCGACACGGAGGCGACGGCCATGGTGGAGGCCGGGGCGCGCTCGGAGCTGGAGGTGCGGGCCAGCCCGTTGCCGCCGCCGACCGGCTCACTTCGGCTGACGGTGGTGAACGCGCGCACGGGCGTTCCGTTGCCCGGTGTCCCCGTGTCGGTGGGGGCCGTGGAAGTGCGCACGGACCTGACAGGGCAGGCGGAGGTCGCGTCGCTGCCGCCCGGGCCCGTGTCGGTGTCCGTGAAGGCCGCGGGCTTTCGGAAGGTGGAGGAGGCCGCGTTCATCGTCGCGGGGCAGGCGGCTTCGCTGTCGGTGCCGCTGGCGGAGGACCGCAAGGGCGTCCGGGCCACGTTGTCGGGCCAGGTCCGCAGCGTGCGCGGCGGTCAACCGCTGGTGGCGACGCTCCTCATCACGAAGGCCCGGGTTCGCGCGCGCACGGATGCGAAGGGCACCTTCAACGTCCAGGTGCGAGGTGGCACCTACCGCATCACCATCTCCGCGCGAGGGCATCAGTCCCAGACGAAGGTCGTCACCTTGCGCGATGGTGAGCGGAGCATCTTCAATGTCGACCTCTTCCCGAGGGGGAAACGGTGAGTCGTTGGTTCCTGGTCCTCCTGCTCGTGTTCGTTGGCTGTGACAAGGACGAGGAGGCGCCACGTCCCGCCGCCAGCGCGTCGGTGGACGCGGGCCTGGGGGAGGCGCTCGGGCGGCTGGAGGGGCTGAGCGGCGAGGTGCGCCTGGAGCGGGCGGGCAAGCAGGGGCCCGCCACGGAGGGCCCGCTCTATGGTGGTGACGCGCTGGAGACGTCCGCGGGCGGCGCCGCCACGGTGCGCTTTCCGGATGGCCGCTCGGTGGAGGTGGGGCCGGACGCGCGCTTCGCGCTGGGCGAGGACTCGGGCGGCATCGTGCTCCAGGTGGAACGGGGCATCCTGTTGTCGCGCGTGCCAGCCGAGGTGAAGCAGACGGGGCCGCGCTCGAAGGTGGCGCTGACCATCCGCACGCCGTTCGGCCTCACGCGCGTGGGCCCCGAGGAGCCCAGTGAGGTGCGCGTGCAGGTGGCGGAGGACTCGGGCCGCGTCGAAGTGCGGCTGGGCGCCATCGAGTTCATCGGACGGGATGGCAAGTCGGTGCGCGCCGCCGAGGGTGACTCGGTCGAGGCGAAGTCGGGCCGGACGGAGCTGGTGGCGAAGGGCGCGCGCGTCATGGAGTTGGCGCCCATCGCGGTGACCGTGCGCCTGGGCTCGGGGCGCGCGGAGGTGCGGGGGAAGGGCAGCGCTCGTTGGCGTCAGGTGGCGAAGCAGGGCGAGGCGCTGTCGCCTGGCGACAGTGTGCGCACGCGGCCTGGGGGCACGGCGGTGTTGGGGATGGCGGGCTCGGCTTCGGTGCTGACGTTGGGGTCGGACGCGGAGGTGGTGCTGACGTCCGCGGAGCAGGGCGGCACCACCGATGAGGCGCGGCTGGATTTGTTGAAGGGCTGGTTGGGGCTGCAGCTCGCGCGAGGCCGTACCAGCCGCCTGGTGTTGCCGGGATTGCAGGTGGAGGGCGGCGGCGAGGCGCGGCTGGCGGTACGGCGCACGGCCGCGGGGTATCTCGTGGACGCGCTGACGGGGCAGGTGACGCTGGTGCGAGGCGATGCGCGGCAGGCCCTGCGCGCGGGCGAGCGGGCCACGGTGGCCGCGGCGACGCGGGTGGCGCCGTTGGCGCAGGCGCCGCTCGCCTTGGGCGTCGTCGACGGCGCCGAGGTCTTCCACTCGGGGCTGCACGAAGTGGCGCTCACCTGGGAGGGGGAGGGCGAGGCCGAGGTGGAAGTGGCCGAGGACGCGGCCTTCACGCGCCGGGTGCTGTCCGGCACGGTGTTCCGCTCCTTCGTCAACGTGCCCGCGCCTTCCCGCGGCAGCCTGCACTGGCGTGTGCGCCGCAAGGACGGCACCCAGGTGACGGGACACGCGACGTTCGCGCCGGAGCGCGCGGTGCGCTCACTGGCGCGCGTGCGCAACGTGGTGCCCGAGGGCCCGGACAAGACGACCATCTACTACCAGGACAAGCCCCCGGCGGTGACGTTCACCTATGGCGCGGAAGAGAATGCCGCGCGCTACCGCGTGGCGGTGTACCGCGTGGGTGCGCTGGACTCGCCGGTGACGGAGCGCACCGTGACGGACACGCGGGCCGCGCTGGATGCGGGCGCGTTGGGCGAGGGCAGCTACCTCTGGTCCGTCACGCCGCTTTCCGCCACGGGTGCACAGCTCAAGGGAGGGCGGATGAACAAGCTGGAGCTGGTGTACGACAACTCCGTGCCGGAGCTCGTCGTGGCCGCACCGCGCAATGGGCAGGCTGGGGGAGCAAGGGTGCGAGCGTCGGGGGTTGCCCCGGTGGACGCCCGCCTGTCCATCAATGGACGCCCGGTGCCGCTGGATGGCAAACACCGGTTCAACACCTGGGTGGAGCCGGTGGGCTCGCCTCCCGTGTTGGTGTTTAAGATGACGCGTCCTGGTGCCCCGGCGGTCCATACGGTGCGCACCTTGAAACAGCGAGGGCCGTGAGGATGTCACCCCCCCAGACGACCCCCCGGCCCGTGCCGGAAGCGGCCCCCGTGCCCTTGTTGCAGCCCTATGGCCCGTACGTGCTCGTGCGGAAGCTGGCCGAAGGAGGCATGGCGGAAATCTTCCTCGCCAAGCTGCTCGGCGCGGATGGCTTCGAGCGCAATGTCGTCATCAAGCGGATGTTGCCGCACCTGACGAACAACCCCGACTTCGTGGAGATGTTCCGGGACGAGGCGCGGCTGGCGGCGAAGCTGGCCCACCCGAACATCGTCCAGATTCAGGAGCTGGGCTTCGCGGAGGGCTGCTACTACATCTGCATGGAGTACCTCGCGGGCGAGGACTTCTCCACGACGCTGCGGCTGGCCGGGCGCAAGCGGAGCTACCTGCCGCTGCCCGTGGTGCTGCGTGTCCTCATCGACGCCGCGCGCGGCCTGCACTTCGCGCACGAGTTCACCAACGAGGCCGGGCAGCCGCTGAACGTCGTCCACCGCGACATCTCTCCGTCGAACCTCTACCTGACGTACCAGGGACAGGTGAAGGTGCTGGACTTCGGCATCGCCAAGGCCGAGTCGCGGCTCGTCAACACGCGCACCGGCGTGGTGAAGGGCAAGTACATGTACATGGCGCCAGAGCAGGCGCGCGGCAAGGAGGTGGACCGCCGCGCGGACGTCTTCGCGCTGGGCGTGAGCCTGTACGAGGCGCTCACCCATGTGCGGCCCTTCTCGCGGGAGAACGACCTCGCGGTGCTCAACGCCCTGTTGCAGGGCGAGCTCAAGCCGCCGCGCGAGCTGCGGCCGGACCTGCCGGAGGAGCTGGAGGCCATCCTGCTCAAGGCCATGGCCTTCAAGCCGGAGGACCGCTACCCCACGGCGGAGGCGTTCGCGAATGCCCTGGAGGCCTTCCTCGGCGAGCACCTGAGCGGCTCCGGGACGTTGCAGCTCGGGCCCTTCCTGAAGGGGCACTTCGGCGAGGAGCGCCACACCGAGCGCACCCGCATTCCCACGCTGGCGACGCTGACCGCGGCCTTTGGTTCCACGGGGGAGGGGGCTCTGGCTCCCACGCCTGGGGCGGAAGCGCAGGGGACGAACCTGTACGGCGTGCTCGCTCGCGAGGGCGATGTCACGTCCGCGCAGCGGCCGGGCATGTCCGTGCGTCCCTCTTCTCCAGGCGGGTTGCCCGCGCATGTGCCGTCGGCGCCGCGTGGGGCTTCGGCTCCAGAGCCGGCCACGGCGGCCGCGGCGCCGCGTTGGCGCACGCTGGCGGTGGGGCTCGCGGGTGGCATGTTGCTGACGGCGGCGGGAATCGTCGGCTACCGGCAGTGGATGACGACGCCGTCTTCGGTGCCTCCGGCGGTGACCGCGGATGCGCCTGCGGTCGCGGGCGATGTCGCCGCGCCGCCCGCTGCCGGGCTTGTGCCTTCGGGTGACGGTGCTTCAGGTGCGGCGGCCATCGACGCGGCTGGGAGCGCTCAGGCTGTGGCGGCGCCGGACTCCGAGCCGCCCGTGGCCGAGGCGGTTCATGAGGAGGACGCGGACGAGGAGCAGGTGGAGTCCGCGCCCGTGGCTTCGTCGAAGAAGGGGACGGCGCAGAAGCGGGTGACGTTGGGCATCGAGGACGTCCAGCGCGTCGTGTCGCGTGGCCGCTCGCGCATCTCCTCTTGCTTCGAGCGCTTCAAGGCGGACCTGCCTTCGAGCCAGGGTGAGGTGCAGGTGCAGCTCACCATCGTCGGGTCGGGCAAGGTGCGTGCGGGGACTCGAGGCCCGCTGGCTTCGTCGAACGTGGGGCGTTGCCTGGAGACGCAGGCCGAGCGGCTGCGCTTCCCGGCGCATCGGGACCAGGAAGTCACCGTGGTGATGCCCTTCACGTGGCGGGTGACGCAGTAGCGGCGCGAGCAGCCTCGCGCCGCCCCCGTGCGGGGCCTACAGGTCGCGGCGGGCGGAGAGTGCCTTGGCGAGCGTGGCCTGGTCCGCGAACTCCAGGTCGCCGCCCATGGGCAAGCCCTGGGCGATGCGGGTGACGCGCAGGCCCATGGGCTTGAGCAGGCGCGTCAGGTACAGCGCGGTGGCCTCGCCCTCGACGTCCGGGTTGGTGGCGAGGATGAGCTCCTCGACGCGGCCGTCGTTGAGCCGCTCCAGCAGCTCACGGATGCGGAGCTGCTCGGGGCCCACGCCTTCGAGCGGCGACAGCACGCCGTGCAGGACGTGGTAGCGGCCCTTGAACTCGCGGGTGCGCTCCAGCGCCATCAGGTCGGCGAAGGTCTCCACCACGCAGAGGACGCGTTCGTCCCGGCGGGAGTCCCGGCAGAAGTTGCAGGTCTCCGCGTCGGTGAGGGAGAAGCAGCGCACGCACAGGTGCACCTTCTCCTTCACCTCGCGGACGGCTTGCGACAGCTCCGCCGCGTACTCACCCGGCGCTCGCAGGATGTAGAACGCGAGGCGCTGCGCGGTCTTCTCGCCAATGCCCGGCAGCTTCGCCAGTTGGGCGACGAGTCGATTCAGCGGATCGGGGGTCATCCGGTATCAGGTAATGCCGGGGATCTTGACGCCGCCGGAGATTTTCGCGAGCTCGCGCTGCATGTGCTGGCGGCTGCTCGCCAGGGCGGCATTCACGGCGGCGGTGATGAGGTCCTCGAGCATCGACGTGTCGGTGGGGTCGATGGCTTCCTTGTCGATCTTGATGCTGCGGATCTCCTGGATGCCATTGGCGACGACGGTGACGCGGCCGTCACCGGCCTTGGCCTCGACGCTCTCCTCGGCCAACTGCTGCTTCCGCTCTTCAATCTTCTCCGTCAGCTTGTTCGCCTGCCGGATGAAGTAGTTCAGGTCGACGCCAGGCATATGCTTCCTCGGTGCTCGTGGGAGCGCGTGCCATGCGTGGCACCGCTCCGGCGTGGAATGGGGCGCCACCCTACCGTTGCGCGCGACGGTTGTCAGGCGCTGTCGTCGGGAGTGTCGGCCGCCGGCACGGCCCCAGGGCGCTCGGGCTCGTAGACCTGGATGTGTTCGATTTCGCCGCCCAGGAACTTGAGCACCGCACGGACGGCCGGGTGGTTGCGGACCTTGCTGTCCGTGTTTTTCTCGTGGGCCTCGCGGCTCTGGGCGTCTTGCTCCGCCAGGCTGGGGCCCAGTCGCGGATCGTCCGGGGACGCGTCCTGAAGGGTGAGTTTCACCGCGCGGCCGAAGTGCTCGGCCAGGGCCCGGTCCACGGCGGCTTTGCCCGCGGTGGAGTTGACGGCCATGCGGTGGAATCCGGCCACGGGCAGGAAGCCGAGGACGATTTCACCGCCCCGCATGGACATCAGCCGGCCATTGGCCAGCGCCGCGCCCTGCCGGGGGTGGGAGGACTTCACGGTCTCCACCGCGGCCCGCCACCGCTCGATGAGGGGCAGGTTCGGGTTGTCCCGAGAGCGGGTGACGACGGGGGCGGGCGGCTCCGGTTCGGGCTCGCTGGCGAGTGTGGGCTCGGGTGCCGCCGGGGCAGGGCGGTATGCCGCTGCCGCAGGAGGCGCGGCCATCATTGGAGAAGATGGGCGAGGGGGCTCGGTCGGCGCTGGCGGGCGGGTGGCTGCCATCGGAGCGGATGGGCGCGGAGGCTCAATTGGCGCCGGTGGGGGGGCGGCCTGTGCCTGCGCAACCGGGGGCACGGACGATGCCGGCGCGGCTTCATCGGGGATGCACTCGCCGGAGGCACAGCCTTCGGGGGAGTTCTCCTCGGGGTAGTAGCGCGCGTCTTCTTCCGCGAAGTCCGCTGCCTCGGCGGCGATGGGCTCCGGCCGACGGATGTTGGTCACCCGGACCGTCGGAGCGGGCTCCGTGGTGCGCGACAGCGGCGTGGCGCCAGCGGGTGGTTCCGTGGAGACCGCGGGAGGCTGGGCCGAGCCGCCGTTTCGGAGGAAGGAGAGCGGACGCGCCGCCGATGGCGACAGGCCCTCCATCACGGGCCCAGAGGGAATCATCTGCGTGGCTTGATAGCCCTGGGGCTCGGAGGGCGCGCCACCGTTGGCTCCACCGCCATTGCGCAGGAACGACAAGGGCCTGGCCGCCGACGGGGACAGGTCGTCCATGCGCGGGACCGGTGGTGTCGCGACACGCGGGGGCTCGTCGTGGCGGATGGCCGCCGCGTCGGCGCTGAAGCGCGGCGGCTCCTCGGGACGCATCGGCGCGGAAAAGTCACCGGCGGGGGGCGGCGCATCGTGGCGCATGGCACCTACGTGGTGCCCGCCAGCGACGGCCGGACTGTCATGGCCGAACTTCGCGGACGCAGGACTCAGTCGAGGCGATGCATCTTGCTCCGGAGTGCTGAACCCGCTGGCGCGCGGCATGTCGCTGTGGCCCGGCTGCGCGGACACAGGGCTCTGACCCGAACCGAAGTCCGTTCGCATGCCTGCGTCCGGATTCGGAGCCTGCGCCGCTGCGGGCGCACCTCGGGCCTCCCACGGACGTGGTGCCGGAGCGGTGGCGTGTGCGGGTGCTTCGTGCCGTGTCTCAGGCGCGAAAGTTGGCGGGACTGGAGCGACCTCCTGGCGCTCCAGCGTTCGACTTGGCGGACCCGTCACCCATCCCCGCCGCGAGCTTGTCCACGCGGGCAAGCAGCTCGGGAATGGAGCCACCCGGAGACAACTGGATGGCCTTGAGCAGCGCCATCTCCAGCGCCAGCCGAGGCTGGGCCGCGCGCGACACATCCCAGATGCAGCCGTGCACCACGTCGAACAGCCGGGTGAGCTGCGCGGGCTCCGCGTCCTGCGCCAGCGCCACCAGCGCCTTCTGTTCGGACTCGGCCAGCTCGTCGGGGGCCTTGCCCAGCGTCTTGGTGACGAAGAGGTGCCGCAGTTGGAACGCGAGCTCCTCCGCCAGTCGCTTCAAGTCGAGCCCGCGGTTGAAGACCTCCTCCACGCGCTCCAACACCCGCTTGGCGTCCTTGTGGACCAGCGCGTCAGCGAAGTCCTGCACCAGCGTGCGGTCGATGGCGCCCAGCGCCTCGGCCACCTCTTCATCGGAGGGGTTGGCGCCGCACGAGGCGAGCACCTGGTCCAACAGGCTCAGCGCATCGCGCATGCCGCCTTCGGACTGGCGCACCACCAGCGACAACGAGCGGTCGGAGATGCCAGCGCCCTCCGCCTTGCAGATTTCCTGGAGCCGCTGAAGCATCCGCGCCGCGGGAATCCGCCGGAAGTTATGGCGTTGGCACCTCGACAAGATGGTGTCCGGGAGCTTGTGCGCCTCCGTGGTCGCGAAGATGAACTTCACGTGCCCGGGCGGCTCCTCCAGCGTCTTGAGCAGCGCGTTGAACGCCGCCCCCGACAGCATGTGGACCTCGTCGATGATGTAGATTTTGTGCCGGTCCCGCTGCGGCAGGTACTTCGCGTTCTCTCGAATCTCGCGGACGTTCTCGACGCCGTTGTTGGACGCACCGTCGATTTCCGCCACGTCCACGCTGGTGCCGGCGGCAATCTCCGTGCAGGCGCGGCACTCGCCGCACGGCTGCGCGGTGGGGCCCTTCTCACAGTTGAGGGCCTTGGCGAGAAGGCGGGCGGCCGTCGTCTTGCCCACGCCGCGAGGTCCGCAGAACAGGTACGCGTGTGCGACCCGGTCCATCTTGATGGCGTTCGCAACGGTCCGGACGACGTGCTCCTGTCCGGTCATGTCGTCGAACTTCTGCGGGCGCCATTTGCGGGCGAGAACGAGGTAGCTCATGGGGGGCGTCATCTAAACACGGCGGCGTGAATGATCCATGTCGTTGCCCTCCCACGAGGTGGGATTCCACTCACGGTGGTCCTCCTTCGCTCCGGGCCGAGTGGGGGGCGGGCGGACGAACGTCGCGAGCCTTGCGTCCGGCTTCACGGAGGGGAAGAGTCGACCGCGCCCGTGTCCGCGCCAGACCTCGCCGCACCCACCGCTGTCGACCCGTTGCTCGCACCTGTCGAACTCCCGGAGGACGTGCCGCGCGGCGCCCCCGCCAGGAACTGGACCCGCTGGGTGTTGTCCGCCGTGGCCCTGCTCCCAGGCGTCATCGCCGTGGCGCAACTGGGCCGAATCCACCCGGACGAGGTGTTCCAGGCGCTCGAGCCTGCCTGGTGGCGGGTGCATGGCTACGGCGTGCTGGCCTGGGAGTGGCGTGACGGGCTCCGCAACTGGGCCGTGCCCGGCGTGCTGGCGGGCTTCCTCAAGCTGGCGGACGCGCTCGGCATCACCGAGCCACGGGCGTACCGCGCCGTGTTGGCGATTCCCCAGGCCGCGCTTCATGCCTGGAGTCTCTGGGCCGCATACCGCTTCGCCGAGCGCCGCGCCGGCCCCACCGGTGGCGGATGGGCGGCGCTGTTCGTAGGCCTCTATGGGCCGGTGCTCGTCTTCGCGGGCCGCACCATGGCCGAGTCGATTTCCGCCTCACTCCTCGTGGTGGCCATGGAAGCGTTGGACCGCCGCGAACGGGAGACACGCGCGGGGCTCGTGGGCGGACTGGCGCTGGGGCTGGCGGTGGTGGCGCGCTACCCGTCCGCCATCTTCGTCCTCGCGGCCCTGGTCTGGCTGGCGGCATCAAGGCGGTGGCGGCTGCTCGCCTTCACCTGCGCGAGTGGCCTGGCGGTGGCGCTGGCGCTGGGCACACTGGACTGGGCGACCTGGGGCACACCCTTCCATTCCTTCGTCGCGTACGCCCGCTTCAACGTCTTCTCGGGGAGGGCCGCGGCCCAGTTCGGCGCGGACGCGCCTGGCTTCTACGTGAAGCCGTTCCTCGCCGCCGTCCCGCTCTGGCTCTGGGCCGCCGTGCCATCGGCCCTTTCCGCGCTCCGTCAGCGGCGCGCCATCTCCCTCCCGCTCTGGTGCGCCACCGCATACGCCGGGGTGCTGCTGGCCACCGCGCACAAGGAGGAGCGCTTCCTCTATCCCGCCCTGGTGCTGCTCATCCTGGCCGCGGCTCCGTCGGTGGTGACCTTCCTGGCTCAAGAGTTCGGGCCACGCACCCGGTGGAGTCTCACGGGGCTCGCCCTGGTCAGCTCGCTGGCGGTGGGCGCCGTCTTCCCGTCCGGAGACCTGCGGGCGGACCAGATTCGCGCGATTGTGGCCGCCACCCGGGGCGACGCGCGGGGGCTGCTCATCGTCAACGAAGGGTTGTGGGGCTCGGGTGGCTTCTTCTACCTGGGGAAGCGGATTCCCTGGCTCACCTGCGACTGGCCGCGAGACGCTGCCTTCCAGCACGCCCTGCGAGATGCGCGGTTCAACCGCGCCGTCACCTTCGAGGACCGGGCCCTCAAGGAACTCCAGGCCGGCGGCTTTCGCATCATCGGCCGGATTGGGCGAGAGACGATGCTCTCCCGAGGTGAGTAGGGGAGGGCGCGGCAAGCCCGCAAAGGCGAAGAGCCGGTGCCCCGAAAAGGACACCGGCTCTTCATAAAAGGACGGCCGGGACACACGCGGAAGTACGCTACCGTTGCTTCCTTCCGGACCTGGCGGGGTTCACGCCCCCACGTTGTCCCGACCATAAAAATTGTAACGACGTGCTGCAGAAACAACAACGGAGAGGGTGGGATTCGAACCCACGATACCCTTTCAGATATACACGCGTTCCAGGCGTGCGCCTTCAACCGCTCGGCCACCTCTCCATAAAAGCTGGAGCGGAGAGCGTAGGATTCGAACCTACGATACCGTTACCGGTATGCCTGATTTCGAGTCAGGTGCCTTCGACCACTCGGCCAGCTCTCCAGTATTCAATTTTCACGTTTCTTCGCACGCAAGCGTCCGAAAAACGTCTTCAGCAACAGGCGACTCTCGTCCGCCAGAATACCACTTGTGACTTGGAGCCGGTGATTGTGTCGAGGCTCTTCGACGAGATTGTAGAGCGAACCCACGGCACCTGCTTTCGGATCCGAAGCACCGAAAACAAGTCGTGTCACACGAGATTGCACCAAGCCTCCGGCGCACATGGCACAAGGCTCAAGCGTCACATACAGGGTGACACCCGAGAGCCGCCAAGCACCGATCTTCCGGGCTGCGGCATCCATTGCCAACATCTCAGCGTGAGCAAGTGGGTTTCGGTCCACCTCCCGGCGATTGAAGCCAGTGCCAACGACTGCACCGTCCAATACCGCAACTGCACCAACGGGGACCTCTCCGAGTTCCGCCGCTTCCCGCGCGAGCGTTAGCGCCTGCTGCATGAAAGCTTCGTCACTCATGGAGAACTGCTCGAAAGAAGTGCGCTCCCTGGAGGATTCGAACCTCCGGCCTTCGGATTCGTAGTCCGACGCTCTATCCAGCTGAGCTAAGGGAGCATTTTCTTCCGGCGCTGCTACAACAACAAGTGGCGGAGAGAGAGGGATTCGAACCCTCGATACCCTTTCGAGTATGCAGGTTTAGCAAACCTGTGCCTTCAGCCTCTCGGCCATCTCTCCAACTCTTCTCTGTCAAAGAGCCAACAAATTCAAGAACAAAACTTCGGAGGCGGTAGGATTCGAACCTACGGAGAGCTTTCACCCTCTGCGGTTTTCAAGACCGCTGCCTTCAACCGCTCGGCCACGCCTCCATACCACCGGGGCCGACTTGGCACCCCCCGGACCGACGTCCGTGGGGCCGCCCTTCTACCTGATTCTTCGCGCGTTGCAAGCCGGATTCAGACTCAAATCGGTTTCAGCTCTTTCAGCCCGCCCATGTACGGCACCAACGCCTCCGGAATGGCCACGCTTCCGTCCTCGCGCTGGTAGTTCTCCAGGATGGCGATGGTCGTCCGGCCGACCGCCAGGCCGCTGCCGTTGAGCGTGTGGGCGAGCTGGGGCTTGTCCCCCTTCTGGGCCCGGTAGCGAATCTTCGCCCGGCGGGCCTGGAAGTCGCCGCAGTCGGAGCAGGACGAAATCTCCCGGTAGGCGTTCTGCCCGGGCATCCAGACCTCGATGTCGTACGTCTTCCGTGCGCTGAAGCCCATGTCCCCGGTGCACAGCAGCATCACGCGGTGGTGGAGGCCCAGGCGGCGGAGGATGTCGCAGGCGTCGTCCGTCATGGACTCGAGCTCGTCCAGGCTCTTCTCCTGCTGGGCGAACTTCACCAGCTCCACCTTGTGGAACTGGTGCTGACGGATGAGGCCGCGGGTGTCCTTGCCCGCGGCGCCGGCTTCCGCGCGGAAGCTGGGGCTGAAGGCGCAGTAGCGGATGGGGAGGGACTCGCCCTCCAGGATTTCGTCCGAGTGGTAGTTGGTGACGGGGACTTCGGCGGTGGGGATGAGGAAGCGCTCGGGCTCTCCCACCGTCTTGAAGACGTCGTCCTCGAACTTGGGCAGTTGGCCGGTGCCCATCATCGTCTCGCGCAGCACCAGATAGGGCGGGAGCAGCTCCGTGTAGCCCTTGTGGGAGTGCACGTCGATCATGAAGGTGACGAGCGCCCGCTCCAGCCGCGCCAGCGCGCCCTTGTAGAAGGTGAACCGGCTGCCGGACACCTTGGCGGCGCGCTCGAAGTCGAGCATGCCCAGCTTCTCACCCAGCTCGAAGTGCTGCTTGGGCGCGAAGAGCAGGTCGGGCTTCTCGCCCCAGAGGGCCACCTGGACGTTGTCCTCGGCGTCGCTGCCCACCGGGACGGACTCATGGGGCACGTTGGGGATGAGCAGGAGGATGCGGTTGAGCTCCTCCTCCACTTCCTTGAGGCGCGCCTCCTTCTCCTTGATTTCCTGGGAGACGGCGCGGAGGTCGCCGCGCAGCGCGTCCAGCGCCTTGGGGTCCTCCTTCGCCTTGCGCTTCATCTCCTCGTTGGCGGCGTTGCGGCGCGCGGCCAGCGACTCCACGGAGACGTACAGCTCGCGGCGCTCGGCGAAGAGCCGCTGGAAAGGGCCCAAATCCAGGTTGCCGCCCCGCGTCTTGAGCCGGGCGACCACCGCATCGAAGTTCTGCGCAACGTTCCGGAGGTCCAGCATGGAGGACGCCTTGTAGTCACCCCCGGTGAGGCCAGCAAGGTTCCTCGCAACCGGGGTGCTCAGGGCCGGACGCCCCCTGGCCCCGCCCCCTGACGCCACGGCGTGCCGGGCGAGCGGGGGCGGTGGGACGCGACCTCAGTTCTGCAGGTCGTAGATTTCGTCCTCGATGTCCTTCTTGTCCGTCGCGTTCGGCTTGCGCGACAGGTAGTCCTTGAAGGCCTGGACGGCCTCGCGCTTCTTGTTCCGCTCCTTATACGCGAAGCCCAGGTAGTAGTAGGCCATGGGGTTTTCCGGCTCCAGATTGGTGGCCTTGCGGTACCAGTCGATGGCCTTGGCGTGCTGGGCCTGCTCGGTGAAGGCGCGGGCGACCTTGTAATAGACGTAGGCCAGCTTGGGGTCCGCCTTCAGGGCGGACTGGTAACGCTTGATGGCGTCGTTCCAGCGGGCGGCGGCGAAGTAGGCGTCGCCAATGGAGCCCAGCACCCGGGTGCGGCGGGGGTCGGCCTTCAGGCTGGATTCGAACGCGGCGATGGCCTCATCGAACTGGCTGCTCTCCAGCAGGGCGTGGCCCAGCGCCTCGTGGCCGTCCGCGTGGTTGCGGTCCAGCTCCACGGCCTTGCGCCAGGCGGCCATGGCGTCCGGCAGGTTCTTCGCGTCCCGCAGGATGACGCCGTAGGCGTAGTGGTAGTCCGGGCGGTTGGGCGCGCGCTCCACGGCCTTGCGCATGTTGTCCATCGCCTGGGTGAACTCCAGCCGCTTCGCCTTGACGAGCGCCAGGTAGTAGAGCGCCTCGTGGTTGGAGGGCTCGTTGCTCAGCGCGAGGCCCAGGTTGCTCTCCGCGCCCGGCAGGTCACCGCGCTCCAGGAGCACCGCGCCCAGCGTGATGGGAATCGTGGTGGAGCGGGGGTCCTCCGTCTTCGCCTTCTCCAGCTCGGCCACGGCCTCCTCGAGCTGCCCCAGCCGCCACAGCACGAGGCCGCGCTGCAGCCGGCCGTCCTTGAGCAGGTGCGGGTCCAGCTCCAGGGCGCGGTTGGCCTCGGACTTCGCCGTCTCCAGGTCGTCCGTCAGCAGGGCCACGCGCGACAGGCCCAGGTGGGCGTCGGCGAGGATGGGGTCGATCTTCACGGACCGCTCGAACTCCTGCTGGGCCAGCAGCGCGTTGTTCTCCGCCAGGGCCAGTTCGCCCAGGCCCGCGCGCACGCCGGCATGCTCCGGCGCCCGCTTCACGGCCTCGTCGAGCTGACCGCGGGCTTCCGCGTTGCGCCGCTGGGCCAGGTAGAAGCGGCCCAGGTAGAGGCGCGCCTCCACCAGGTTCTCGTCCGCGGCGATGGCGCGCTTGTAGTGCCCCTCCGCGTCGGCGAGCTTGTCCAGCGCGTCCTCGATGCGGCCGTAGAGGTAGGCGATGCGGGCCTCGTTGGGGAACACGCCGTTCGCCTTCTTCACCGCCTCCAGCGCGTCCTGCATCTTGCCGGTCATCACCAGCGCGGTGATGTGGCCGTCCGCGAACTCGAGGTTGCCGGCCTCCTCCGCCGCCAGCGCCTCGTAGATGGGGAGCGCCGCGTCGAAGTTGCGCTGGGCCCGCATCACGCGCGCGAGCTGGCCGCGAAGGAAGGGCGACTTGCCGTCCATCTCCAGGGCGGCCTTCAGCTCGGCCTCGGCCTCCTTCGGCTGGTGCTTCTGGAACAGCGCCACGCCCTTGAGTCCCCGGGCCCGGGCCAGCTCCGCGGGCCCCAGCGCGGACTGCACGTCCGTGGCGAGCGCCCGTTCCACGGCCTCGGTGCCCTTCGCGACGTCCTTGCGGACCAGCAGCTCCACGGCGGCCAGCTCCACGGCGGACGCCACGTGCTTCGGGTCCGCTTCCAGGGCGGCTGCATACGCGGCGACGGCCTCGTCGGCGCGGTCGGCGGCCTGGTGCAGGTTGCCCACGGCGTGGTGGGCCTTGGCGGACTTGGGGTCCTTCGCGAGCACCTTGCTCAACGTGTCCAGGGCGCGCTTCTCGTCGCGCTTCTGGCCGTAGGCCTCGGCCAGCAGGAAGGCCAGCTCCAGGTCGCCCTGGGTGTCCTCCCGGCTGTAGGCGCCGCTGAGGGTGGGGATGATGGTATCGGCCTGGCGACCCGTGAGGGCGATGGCCGCGGACGCCTTGATGACGGCCACGTCCTTCTCACCCAGCATCCCGATTTCCGCCAGGTCCTGCCGGCAGCGGGTCATCTCGTTGGGGTTGCCCGCGGCGTAGCGGCGCTGGAGGTAATAGACCGACTGGCACCACAGCGAGCGGACCTCCGGGTACTCCTTCTTCTGGAGCACCTGGGCGCTGAGCTCGCGGGCCTGCTTGTAGCTCTCGAAGGTGTCCTGGAGCAGCGCCTTCTGGACCTCTTCGACCTGCTTGGCCTCGGCGGTGCCGCTGGAGATGCGCGCGGGGAAGAGGGCACGGCGGCCGAAGGCGCCGTAGCGCGTTCCGAACTCCGTGGCCGCGCCGATGCCCGCCACCACCACCACCACGCCGGCGGCGATCATCGCGGGGATGCGCTTCTTCCACTTCTCCGTGTGGCCGCTGCGGTCCACCACGGAGACCGCGGCCATGCGGCCCTCGTAGAGCTGCTCCAGGCGCCGCATGTTGGCCTGCGGGCTGGCGCTTTCCACATGGGGCGCGTCGACCACGGTGGTGGCGGGGGCCGCGGTGGGCGTCACCAGCTTGGCGGGCCCTTCCATCAGCCGCTGGATGGCGGCGGCGAAGGTGGGCACCGTGCCGATGGCGGACCAGGCCTCCGAGTCGAGCGAGACGTCCTCGTTCCCCAGGAGCTGCCCGTCCTCGAGCATCTTGACGATGACGCCTTCGTCGAACGGGCCGAACACCTTGCCGGAGCGGCGGCGGACGTGGAAACGGCGCACCTTGGCGCCGGCCTGCGCGCCGCTCTCCTTGCCCGCGGCGTCGTCGATGAAGGACAGCATCTCCAGGCCGTCCGCGGGGCCGGCGTTGGGCGGCGGCGGCAGCGGGTCGGAGAGGTCCGCCTCCAGGTCGTCATCCGGCCGGGCGGTGGGGTCGAACTCGAGCGAGTCCGGAATGGAGGGCGACGGCGCGGGCGAGCCGAAGTCCACGTCGCCGAAGTCCACCGCCGGGTTGACGGAGACCGGGGGCGCGGTGGGCTCTGCGAAGTCGATGGCGAACGGGTCCGCCGCGGGAGCGGGCGCGGCCGGAGGCGGGGCGCTGAAGTCGACGGCGAACGGGTCCCCGGACGGGACGGAGCCGAAGTCCGCGGCGAACGGATCCGCGGCCGGCGGAGGCGCGCTGAAGTCGACGGCGAACGGGTCCGCCGAGGGCGCCGGGGGCTCGTTGAAGTCGAACGAAAGGTCCGGAGCGGGCGCGGCCGGGGTCGGCAGGTCCGCGAACTCCAAGGCCTGGGGCGCCGCGGGCGCGGGCAGGTCGGAGAAGTCCGCGGCGGGCGGCGGCAGGGCGAACGGGTCCCCGTTCGCGGGCACAGGCAGCTCGTCGAAGTCGAACGAGGGCGCGCCAGCCGCGGGCGGCGGCATCGCGTAGGGTGAGTCCTCGGGCGCCGAGGGCATCGCGTACGCGTCGGGATGCGGCGGCAGCGCGAAGGCGTCCTCCTGCGGAGGCAGGGCGAACGGGTCGTCCATGGGCGCGCTGGCGGCGGGCGGCGGCAGGGCGAACGGGTCCGCTTCGGGAACCGCGGCCTGCGCGTCGCCCGTGGGCGACTCGATGTCGAAGGCGAACGCGTCCTCGGGGGGCGCGGCCTCCACGGGAACGGGCAGGGCGTCGTCGGAGAAGTCGAAGTCGCGCGCCGTGCCGGCGGGCGCGTCGACCCCGTAGCCCTGCGAGGCGTCTTCCGCGGGGGCTTCGGTGGTGTCGAAGTCGAAGTCGCGCGCCGTGCCCGCGGGCTCGTTCACGCCATAACCGGAGTCCGGAGCGGGCGGCTCGCGGAAGGCGTCGGTCGGCATCGGAATGGCGACCACGCGGGTCACGTCGCGGGTCTCTTGGACGGGGTCCTCGTCGTACCCCCCGAACGCGTCGAGCGAGACATCTCCGCCGGACTGCGGCATGGCCGCCGCGGCCTCGGCCGGCGAGCTCATGTCGAAGGCGAAGGCGTCCTCCTCGGGGGCGGCTCCGGCGGGCGTGCCCATGTCGAAGCCGAACGCGTCCGGCTGCGGGGCGGCCTGCTCGGGCTCGCTCATGTCGAAGGCGAACGGATCGGGCTCAGGGTCGCCGCCGGGGAAGGGAATGGCGGCACCGGGGTCGGCTCCGAATGGATCGGAGACGCCCGGCAGGGGAATGGCGCCGGCAGCGGCTCCAGGAAGCGGAATGGCGGCCTGGGCCGCGGGCGCTCCGGGCAGCGGGATGGCGCCGGCAGTGGCACCCGGCAGGGGGATGGCACCGGCAGTGGCGCCCGGGAGGGGGATGGCTCCGGCCGTGGCACCCGGGAGGGGGATGGCCTGCGCGCCAGCGGGCACTCCGGGCAGCGGGATGGCGCCAGCGCCCGTCGGTGCGCCCGGCAGTGGGATGGCGGCCTGGGGCGCGGCGGTGCCCGGCAGCGGGATGGCTCCGGCAGGCGCGGGCGAACCCGGAAGCGGGATGGCTCCGGCAGACGCAGGGGCACCCGGCAGCGGGATGGCTCCAGCAGCCCCAGGGCCACCCGGCAGCGGGATGGCGGCGGACGAACCCGGCAGCGGAATGGCTCCGGCAGCCGCGGGCGAACCTGGAAGCGGGATGGCGGCGGCCTGAGATGCGGGGCTTCCCGGCAGGGGGATGGCAGCCTGGGGCGCAGCGGCACCCGGCAGCGGGATGGCCGCAGCGTGCGAGGCCGCCCCCGGCAGCGGGATGGCGGCGGCCTGGGACGAGGCACCGGGCAGCGGGATGGCGGCGGCCTGAGACGCGGCACCGGGCAGCGGGATGGCGGCGGCCTGGGGCGCGGGGGCCTGCGGGGCGGGCGCGGACGTTCCCGGGAGGGGAACGGCGGCCTCGGTCGCCGGGGGCGCGCTCACCGCATCAAGCTTGATGGGGAACGTGGTCTGGCACCGGGCACACTTGAGCTTCGCGCCGCCCGGGGGGATCCGCTTGTCATCGATGTTGTAGTTCGTCTGGCAAGACGGGCAGGAGACTTTCATGGGGTTCCGAGCTCGCGAGAGGGGGACCGAGCGCCTTCGCGGTGCGCGCAGGCTACCAGAGGCGTTTCCAGCCCGGAAAGAACGCGCACGAGGAGGTTGAACCGCACCCTCCCGAGCGAGCGGGCGAGGGCCCCCGCGTTCCACCGGTCAGCACCCCGCGTTCGTTTCGCCGCTCCCGGAGTGGAAGGTGGTAGACCCGCCCTCGTATGGAACCCATCGTCATTCTGGGCGCGGGCCTCGCGGGCCTGTCCACCGCCCACTTCCTGAACAAGCCCTGGCGACTCATCGAGAAGTCCGACCGGGTCGGCGGTCTCATCAAGACCGAGGTCATCCAGGGGTGTTATTTCGACCCCACCGGTCACTGGCTCCACTTGAGGGATCCGGAGATCCAGGCCCTGGTGAACACGCTGTGGCTGCCGGATCAGATGGTCCGCATCCAGCGCAAGGCGGGCATCTTCACGCGCGGCGTCTTCACCCGCTTCCCGTACCAGGTGAACACGCACGGCCTGCCACCGGAGGTGGTGGCGGAGAACCTCACCGGCTACGTCGAGGCCGTCTACGGTGAGAAGGGCCGTGCGCTGCGCGAGCGCGAGCCGACCAACTTCGAGGAGTTCATCCTCCGCTACATGGGGGAGGGCTTCGCGAAGAACTTCATGGTGCCCTACAACCAGAAGCTCTGGACGGTGCACCCGCGCGAGATGTCCGCCGCCTGGGTGGGCCGCTTCGTGCCGCGCCCCAACCTCAAGGAAGTGGTGGATGGGGCCCTGGGCGCCGGCAGCGACGCCGTGGGCTACAACGCGTCCTTCCTGTACCCGCGCGAGGGCGGCATCGAGAGCCTCGCCCGCGCCATGCTCAGCCACCTGAAGGGCGGTCAGCTCAGCACGCACACCGAGCCCACCTCCGTCGATTGGAAGGCCCGGAAGGTGACGCTGTCGGACGGCACCGTGCAGCCCTATGCGGGGTTGGTGTCCAGCATCTCGCTGCCGGGGCTGGTGAAGCTGCTGGCCCAGAGCGAGTCCGGTGTGCCCGACGCGGTGCAGGCCGCGGCGAAGCAGCTTCGCGCCACCACCGTCACCTACGTGGCCGTGGGCGCCAAGGGCGCCAACCGCCAGCCCTGGCATTGGATCTACCTGCCGGAGCCGGAGTTCCACACGTACCGCATCGGCTCGCCCTCCGCCGTGTACGCGCCGCTGGCGCCGCCGGACACGTCCACGTTCTACGTGGAGTACAGCCACCACGGTGAGCTGTCCCCGGCCGCCGCGGAGAAGTACGCCGTGGAGGACCTGGTGCGCTCGCAGATGATTCACTCCGCGGACGACGTTCTCTTCGCCCAGGCGCGCGAGATTCCCCACGCCTACGTGCTCTACGACGAGGCCTATGGTCCGGCGAAGACGGAGATTCTGCGCTTCCTGGAGCATGCCGGAATCCAGATTGCCGGCCGCTACGGGCAGTGGGAGTACTCCTCCATGGAGGACGCCATCCTCGCTGGGCGTGCGTGCGCGAGGACACTCAACGGTTGACATCTCTCCTGCCCACCCGTCGCAATGTGTCGACGGGTGGCTTGGGGCGTGTTAGCCATCCCGATTCGAGTTCATGGCCCCGCACCTCACCGTCGTCATTCCTGTCTACAACGAGGAGTCCATCATCGCCTCGGCGGCGGAGGAGTTGCGCCAGGGGCTGGATGCACGCGGGCTCGACTACGAAATCATCTTCGCGGAGAACGGCTCGCGCGACGCGACGACCACCATCCTCGAGGACCTGTGCGCGAAGAATCCGCGCCTGCGCTGGTTCCATTCGGAGACGCCCAACTACGGGGTGGCGCTCAAGGCCGGCATCCTCAAGGCCCGAGGCACCTACGTCATCTGCGATGAAATCGACCTGTGCGACCTGACCTTCTACGACGCGGCGCTGCCGCGGCTGGAGCGGGGCGAGGCGGACATGGTGGTGGGCTCCAAGGCGGCCAAGGGCGCCAGTGATCAGCGCCCGCTGATTCGCCGGGCCGCTACGCGGGTGCACAACAAGCTGCTGAAGGTGGCGCTGGGCTTCCAGGGCACCGACACGCACGGCCTGAAGGCGTTCCGCCGCGAGGCGCTGCTGCCCGTCATCCAGAAGTGCGTGGTGGACATGGACGTGTTCGCCAGCGAGTTCGTCATCCGCGCGTGGCGCGAGGGGCTCCGCGTGATGGAGATTCCCATCCAGCTCCACGAGAAGCGTCAGCCGTCCATCCACCTGTTCAAGCGCGTGCCCAACGTGCTCAAGAACGTGGGCAAGTTGTTCTACGTCATCCGCGTGCGCGGGACCTGAGCGGGGAGGGGCGCACCGTGCGGCTGGCGTCCATCTCCGTCGACCTCGACTCGCTGCCTCACTACTGCCGGATTCACGGGCTGCCGGAGTCGATGCTCGACGACCGCGCCCGTTCGCTGGTGCACGCGGTGGCGGTGCCCCGCTTCCGCGAGCTGCTGGACGGGCTGGGCGCGCCGGGGACCTTCTTCGTCATTGGCGAGGACCTGGAATCCGACCCCGCCGCCGCGGTGGGCATGCGCGCCTCCCACAAAGCGGGCATCGAGGTGGCCAGCCACAGCCATGCCCACGACTACGCCCTGACGCGGCGGGGGGCGGAGGCCATCCTCCAGGACCTGTCGCGCGCGGACGCGGCCATCCTCGCCGCCACCGGTGCGCGTCCCGTGGGGTTCCGGGCCCCGGGCTACACGTTGAACGCGGACCTGTACGCGGCCACGGCGGCGCTGGGCTACCGCTACGGCTCGTCGGCGTTTCCCGCCGCGCCGTACTACGCGGCCAAGGCGGCGGTGATGGGAGCGCTGTCGGTGCTGGGCCGTCCGTCCCGCTCCGTGCTGGACACGCCCCGCGTGCTGCTGGCGCCCCGGGCGCCGTACCGGCCGGACCCGGCGCAGCCCTACCGTCGGGGCGAGGGCACCGTGCTGGAGCTGCCCATGACGGTGACGCCCGCCCTGCGCTTCCCGCTCATCGGCACCTTCGCCACCACGCTGCCCCGCGCCTCCCTGCGCCAGCTCTGGCGCACGTGCCGCCGGGACACCCTCTTCAACTTCGAACTCCACGGCGTCGACGTGCTGGACGCCTCGGATGGGATTCCCCCGGAGCTGGTCCGGCAGCAGCGGGACCTGCGCGTCAGCGCCTCCCAGAAGATGGCGCGCCTGCGCGAGGTGTTCGGCTGGCTGAAGGCGGATCGCGAGGTCGTCACGCTCCGCGACGCCGCCGGGCGCCTGTCCGCCACGGTGTAGGGCGCCCCACCCGGGGCTCTTGTCCGACAGCGTACTTCCGCGCGGCGCCGGGGTGTCCGCGGGGGCCTGTCGCGATGTCCTGGGTGGCGGGCCACTCCCGGCGACGGGGCCGGTGGTGTAAAGAGCCCCCATGCTGGAGAACGTCACCGACCGAGTGAAGAAGGGCCTGCGCGAGTGGACGGACCGGCTCGCCAATGACGAGCAGAAGCAGCGGCTCCAGGCCCTGGCGCGCCCGGGGAACGAGTACGGGGTGGACCCGTTCGGCTTCGACCTGGACTACAGCCTGTCCGCGGTGGCTCCGCTCCTGTGGCTCTACCGGAACTACTTCCGCGTGGAGGCGTACGGCATCGAGAACGTGCCCGCCGGTCGGGTGCTGCTGGTGTCCAACCACTCCGGCCAGCTCCCCATGGACGGCGCCATGATTGGCGTGTCGATGATGCTGGAGGCCAGCCCGCCCCGCGCCATCCGCAGCATGGTGGAGAAGTGGGTGCCGTCGCTCCCGTACGTGTCCACCTTCATGGCTCGCGTGGGGCAGATTGTCGGCACGCCGGAGAACTGCCGGCGGCTCCTGGAGTCGGAGGAGGCCATCCTCGTCTTCCCGGAGGGTGCCCGCGGCATCAACAAGCTGTGGCCCCAGCGCTACCAGCTCCAGGAGTTCGGCCTGGGCTTCATGCGTCTGGCGCTGGAGACGAACACTCCCATCGTCCCCGTGGCCGTCGTGGGCGCCGAGGAGCAGGCGCCCGCGCTGATGGACCTCAAGCCGGTGGCGAAGCTCCTGGGCTTCCCGTCCTTCCCCATCACCCCCACGGGCCTGCCCATCCCCCTGCCCACCAAGTACCGCATCTACTTCGGCGAGCCGCTGCGCTTCTCCGGACGTCCGGACGACGAGGACAGCGAGCTGGACAAGAAGGTCCGCACGGTGAAGGCGTCCATCCAGTCCATGCTCCACCAGGGCCTCAAGGAGCGCCGGGGCGTGTTCTGGTGAGCGGCGCGTCCGGCGGTGCTAAGAGGGGAGGCACCATGAGACCGGCCGTCGTCGTCACGGGCATCAGCGGCAACCTCGGCCGCACCCTCGCGAAGCTGCTGCACAAGCACGAGCGCATCATCGGCATCGACCGGCGCCCCTTCATGGGGAAGCCGAAGGACGTCGAGATGTACGAGCTGGACCTCCGCAAGAAGAAGGCGGAGGACGTGTTCCGGAAGAACGAAATCCGCGCCGTCATCCACATGGGCATCATGCATGACCCGCGGATGAGCGAGGAGGAGCACCACTCCTTCAACGTCGTGGGCACCACGCGCCTCTTGGAGTACTGCGCGAAGTACGGCGTGAAGAAGGTCGTCGTCCTCTCGTCGGCCAACGTCTACGGCCCCAGCCCGGACAACTCCAACTTCCTCACGGAAGACGCGCCGTTGATGGCCGCCAGCCGCTTCTCGGGCGTGCGCGACCTCATCGAAGTGGACATGCTGGCGCACAGCTTCTTCTGGAAGCACCCCCACATCGAGACCGTCATCCTCCGGCCCGTCCACATCGTCGGGCCCACCATCAAGAACGCGCCGTCCAACTACCTGCGCATGCGCCGGCCCTGGATGATGGCGGGCTTCGACCCGATGGTGCAGCTCATCCACGTGGAAGACGTGGCGCGCGCCATGGTGGAGGCGCTCCGCCCCGAGCCCAAGGGCGTCTACAACGTCGTGGGCCCGGGCGAGGTGCCCCTGTCCTCGGTGATGCGGGAGCTGGGGAACTCGCCCATCCCCGTGCCGCACCCGGTGGCGCGCCCGCTGTTGGGCATGCTCTTCAAGTACCGGCTGGCCAACTTCCCGCCGCCGGAGCTGGACCACATCCAGTTCCTGTGTGCGGTGGACGGCAACCGCTGGGTGAAGGACGTCGCCTGGAAGCCGCGCCACTCCATGCGCGACACCATCCGTTCCGTTCAGGGCGACTAGCGCCCCCAGAAGTCCAAGGCCCCTGACATCCATGTCACCCCAGGCGCGACGTCCTGCCTGGGGGCCACTGACATGGGTGTCACGGCTCCGCCCCCTGGGACAGGGGCGCGTCGAGCCCGCCGCCGTACAAGTCCTTGAATCTCCAACGCTTCGCCGGTGCTTCGCGGGGGCGGGGAGCTTGGCACTCCCATTGCTCTAGGTGCTGCCCATCACGGCGCGGCGACACGGGCCCGGCAAACGGTGTCGCTCCGTCAAACTGTAGGGCGCTCCATTGGGGAGCTCCCGACGCCCCCCGTCTCGGCCGGCCCCGAGACGGAGGGCGGACTCTTGTAGGGCGCTCCATTGGGGAGCTCCCGACGCCCCCCGTCTCGGCCGGCCCCGAGACGGAGGGCGGATTCTTGTAGGGCGCTCCATTGGGGAGCACTCGACGCCCACCGCCTCGGCCGGCCCCGAGACGGTGGGCGGTTTCTTTTTGGGAAGACGGTGTGCCTCAGGGCGCTGGCAGCTCGCCCTCGAATGGCCCGTCATCCTGGCTCTCCAGGAGCCACGTCCCGTTCCGGTAGATGAACTCCGAGGTGACGATGGCGGTGCGCTCGGACGCCGAGGGCAGGCGCATCCACTGGATGCGGCTCTGCACCGTGGCGCGCAGCCCGTCGTCCGACAGCTTCACGTCCTCGATTTCGTAGTCGGTGACGGACAGGTCCTTGTCGTCGTTGAGCTTCAGGCGGGCCTTCTGGAAGTCCTTGCGACGCTCCGGGACGATGATGCGAGCGGCGCTCTGGAAGTCCTTCCAGCGGACGGCCTGATGGAAGCGCTCGACGGTGGGCTTCAGTGCTTCCAGGTTGG
This sequence comes from Myxococcus hansupus, assembly GCF_000280925.3. Classification (NCBI taxonomy): domain Bacteria; kingdom Pseudomonadati; phylum Myxococcota; class Myxococcia; order Myxococcales; family Myxococcaceae; genus Pseudomyxococcus; species Pseudomyxococcus hansupus. The sequence continues at coordinate 6,271,202 of NZ_CP012109.1, read as the reverse complement.
ATTTCTTGACCGTGGTTGCGCACGCTCCGAGGACGAGCGCGAGGAGCAGGGCAGGCAGGCGATTCACGCCCTCAGGGTAGCACCCTGCAGCAGCCCTGGACGAGAGAGGGGTGCTATGGTCCGGCTCCCCGCCCGAGCACCGGAGTCGCGAGCGCAATGGCCAAGTCGATGGTGGAGCGTTACGAGCAGCTCCTCCGGCAGGACCCCACTTCTTCCGTATTCGTCGAACTCGCCAAGGCCCTGCTAGAAAAGGGGGACGCCGCGCGCGCCATCGAGGTCTGCGGACAAGGCATCTCCCACCACCCCGCGTCCATCGTCGGCCGCGTGTTGTGGGGCAAGGGCCTCATCCAACAAGGCCGTCCCGCCGAGGCGATGGAGCAGTTCGACCAGGCCATCTCCATCGAGAAGGACAACCCCTACGCCTACAACCTGATTGGCGAGGTGCTGCTCCAGCGCGGCCTGTACCGGTCCGCGCTGCCCATCCTCCGCAAGGCGGTGGCGCTGCAGCCCAACGATGGGCGCGTGAAGAACTGGTTGGATCAGGCGCAACAGGCGCTGGCGGGTGGGCCCGCCCCCGTGTTCGCGGACCTGATGGGGCTGGAGAAGCCCGCGGCCGAAGAGGACTCGCCTGGCGATGAGCCGAAGGCCGAGCCACCGGAGGCGCCCGCGTCCACCGTGGCGCCCATGGCCGCCGCGCGTCGGCGGGCCGCTGCGCTGGGCGACGCCGCGAAGGTGAAGTCGGCGGGGCGGGGTGAGGAGAGCCCGGACGGCGCGGGTTCCGCCGATGGGGGCGATGATGCTTCCTCGGGGGATGCTTCCGAGGGGCGCGCCGGGGCGGAGCCTTCAGGCACGGCGTCCTCGCGTGGCGCCGGGGCGGAGCCTTCGGGCAACGCGTCCTCGCGTGGCGCTGGGGCGGAGCCTTCGGGCAACGCGTCCTCGGGTGGCGCCGGGACGGATTCTTCAGGCAAGACGTCCTCGCGGAGCGCCGAGTCGGCGCAGGCGGGGGCGGGTGCCTCAGACGGTGCCTCCCGTTCTGGAGAGGTGCCGGCCCGTGATGCAGGCGCGGCGCTGGGGCTGCTGGACCGGCGAGTGCCGGTGTCGCAGACCGCGTTGGGCTCGGAGGTTCCGAGCCTCGACCTCGGCCTGGGTGACGACGAGGACGCGCCCCAGCAAGACGCGCGGCACGCGGCCCCGGATGCGCCTTCCGACGGTGCGCCCGCGGACGAGAACTCCGACGGGCAGGATCCCGCCGCGCGGGATGGCGAGGCGGGGCAGGACGCCGACGCCGCGCAGGCCGCGGGTTCGGATGATGCGCTCTCCGCGCGGGATTCCTCCTCGGCGTCGGACGCGGAGGCGTCTCGGTCCGCGGCACATGACGAACCCGCTTCCGTGGCGGAGGCCATCGCCGCTGATGCCGCGGCGTCTGGTGGCATGGGCGGGCTGCTCGGGGACCTCCCGCCGCCCGAGCCCATGGCGTCGACGCCCCGCGCGGCCGTGACTCCCGCGGGGCGGACCTCGTCGGTCGGCAAGCGCTCCCTGCTCGAGGACATCCCGGATGCGGCTCCTGCTTCAGGAGCGGCGAATGCGAAGTCGAAGGCTCGCAAGCCGGACACGGAAACCCTCACGGCCGAGTACGAGAAGGAGCTCCGGGCCAAGCTGGCGCGCGAGGCCGCGAAGACGTCGTTCATCGCCCGGCACGGCGTGAAGGTCGTCGGCGCCGTCGTGGGCGTGGTGGTGCTGGCCATCGTCGTCGTCAGCTTCATCAACATCCGCGCGAACCAGGGCGGGCAGACGCTGAACGAGACGCTGGCCCGGGCCGAGGACCTCATCCTCCAGGACACGGGCGCGTCGCTGGACGGTGCCCTGGCGCAGTTGCTCAAGGCCCAGGAGATGGATGAAAGCAGCCCCCGCGTCTGGTCGCTGACGGCGTGGGCGCACGCGCTCCGGTTCGCGGACCATGGCGAGGCCTCGGAGGACCGGCGTCAGGCGCTGGAAGCCTTGGAGCGGCCGGGGGTGAAGGACGGTGCGCCGGGGCTGGTGCTCGTCACCAACGTGTTGGTTGCGGACGAGCGCGGACGCACGTTGGCGCGCAGCGCGCTGCTGGGCTCGGAGCAGGACAGCACGGAGGTGCATGCGCTCGCCGGGAGCCTGCTGCTGGAGGCGAAGGACGAGAAGCAGGCGCTCGAACGTTTCGACCGCGCGCTGCGGGCGTCTTCCTCCAACGTCCGCGCGCTGGTGGCCCTGGGGGATTACTACAAGGCTTCCGAGGACTTTCCTCAGGCCATCGAGATGTACGAGCGCGCGCGCAAGAAGTCCCCCGAGCACCCCTTCGCCCGCATCGGTCAGGCGGAGGCCCGGCTCGCGCTGTACCAGGACCTGGACGCCGCGCTGGCGGACGTGGCGCCGCTCGCCGAGGACCCGAAGCTGGCGCCTCGGCTCAAGGCGCGTCAGCAGTTGGTGCACGGCGAGTTGCTGTCCGCGCAGGGCAAGCATGCCGAGGCCCGGGCGCTGCTCGCGAAGGGCACGCAGGGGCCGCTGGCTTTCGAGTTCCAACTGGCGCTCGGTGCCGCCAGCCGCGCGGCCGGAACGCTGGACGCGGCCCAGTCCGCCTATGAGGCCGCGCTCAAGCTGCGGCCGAAGAGCGACGAGGCCCGCGAGGGGTTGGGCCGCACGCTGCTGGACCGCGACCGCGAGCGCGAGGTGCTCACCCGGCTGGACGCGGACGGGGGGCGCAAGGTGGCCCTGGTGCGCGGCGCCGCCTACGCGCGGCTCGGGGACTGGAAGCGGGCTCGCGCGGAGCTGGCGCGGACCCGGGTGAATGACCGTTATCCCCCCGAGGCCGTCTCCTGGCTGGCCCTGGCGGACGCCGCCGAAGGCAACGGCACCCAGGCGCGGGAGCTGCTGGAGAAGGCCCTGCTGGCGGCGAAGCGCCCGCGCAACGACATGCGGCTGGCGCTGGGCCAGCTCTACTGGCGCGAGCGGGCCTACGACAAGGCGCAGCAGCAGTTCGAGGAGGCCCAGAAGGACCCGCGTGACTACGAGGGCGCGTGTTCGCTGGGGCGCCTGATGCTGGCGCGCGGCCTGCCGGACATGGCCCTCAAGCCGCTGACGCAAGCGGTGGAGCGCAACGGCGCGCACGGCGAGGCCCGGGATGCGCTGGGGCGGACGCTGCTGTCGCTGGGACAGACGCCGGAGGCGCTCAAGCAGTTCGAGGCGTGGCAGTTGGAGAACCCCGGCAGCGCGGCGGCGCACAAGGGCTTCGCGCTGGCGCTCTACCACTCGGGCCGCCGCAAGGACGCGGAGGCCGCGGTGGCCCGCTCGGTGAAACTGACGACGGATGACGCCGAGGCGCACAAGCTGCGCGCGGCCATCCTGTTCGCCGCGGGCGACGCGCGGGGCGGCTTCTCCGCGCTGGAGCGCGCCAACAAGTTGGACCCGAAGGACGCGGACACCTTCTGTGAAATCGCGCTGGCCTTCATGCGCCAGGGCAACAGCAACAACGCGGAAGCGGCCTTCGCCGCGGCCCGACGCGAGGGCCCGGACGCCACCTGCGGCCGCGTGGGTGAGCTGTACGCGCAGCTCCCCGGTGGCGGCCGTGGCGCGGCGAGGACCCTCGAGGACCTGGCCGCGCGGGCGCCCTCCGTCTGGGACAAAGCCTTCGCGCGGACCACCATGGCGCGGGCGCTGCTGGGGGCGGGGGCCGTGAAGGATGCCCGCACCGCCGCGGACGAAGCCGTGCGCCTGGCGCCCTTCGACGGGCGGGCGCAGCTCGCCCTGGGCATGGTGGCGCTCAAGCAGAAGCAGGAGCCCGTGGCCAAGGCCGCGCTGTTGAAGGCCGTGGAGCTCGAGCCCGCGGACGGCATGGCGCGGCTGGCGCTTGCGGACCTGCTGGTGCGCGAGCCCGGAGAGCTGCCGCAGGCCGTGGCGTCGTACGAGGCGTTCCTGAAGCTCGCGGGTGGCTCGAATGAGGCGGCGCGCGTGAAGAAGGCCCTGCCCAGCCTCAAGAAGAAGGCGGCGAGGTAGCGTGCGGCATTCCTCCTCTCGGACCGACTCCCCCCTGCTGCGCATCATGTGGGGGAACGCGTTCCTGCTGTCGCTCATCTACCTGTTTCTGGGGCTCGGGGTGGAGATTGCCCTGCGCTACTTCCCCTTTCCCTTCCTCCAGCGGCTGTCGCTGTCGCTGGACTCGCTCCCCGCGAGGGCGCTGGAGCTGACGGGCGCCATGGCGCCGCTGCGCGCGGCCTACTTCTCCGGCCGCATCTCCGAGGCCGGCGTGCGCGTCGTTTTCGGCATCACCACCATGGTGGTCATCTTCCTGCTCGCCATGGTGGTGGGCACGCTCATGGGCGGCGTGCGGACCCTGCTGGCGCGGCGTGCCTATCGCCAGGGTGGACGCGGGCCCTGACCCGGGGGGGCCGCGCTCAGCTCCGTCGCCGGACGGTGGGTTTGCGCGCGCGGGCCGCGGCCTCGGGGACGGCCTGGGGCTCATGGCCCGCCGCGCGCGCCATGAGGCAGATTTCCACCACCTTGGGGCCAAAGCGCTCCCAGCGGCTCTCCCCGGTGCCCTTCACCGCGAGGAAGCCCTCCCGGTCCACGGGCAGCGCGGCGGACAGGCCCAGCAGCGTGGCGTCGTTGAAGATGATGAAGGGGGCGACGCCCAGGTCCTTCGACAGCTCCTTGCGCCATCGCCGCAGCTCCGTGGAGGCCAGCTCGCTGTAGTTCGTCACCACCGGCGCCGCCGCCGAGGAGGCGCCCCGCGAGCGTGAGGCGGACGGCCCGTGGGACAGCAGCGTGGGCATCTTCTCCGGCGTACACACGTCGCAGTTGCCACAGGCCGCGTCCACATCCCGCTGGCCGAAGTAGCGAAGCAGCGAGCCGCGCCGGCACTTCTTGTCCCGGTCCGTGTACGCGTACTCCGTCATCCGCCGCAGGAGGGCCAGGTTCAGCCGCTCCTGCTCCCGCAAGCGGCTCAGGTCGAGCGCCAACTCGCGGAAGGGCACCCGCTCCAGCGCGCGGATGGAGCGTCCGGCGAAGGGCCGCCGCACCTTGGCGACGTGGGCCTTCTCCAGGAGCCCGAGCGCGTGGCGGACCTCGTCCACGGACAGGCCGATGCGGCGCGCGAGGATGGTCAGCTCCGTCGTCACCTGCCGGCCCACGGGGAACGTTTCGAGCAGGGACTTGAGCAGCCGCTGCGCGTCGGGCGAGTGCGGCTGCGCGGAGGTGGCCTTGTCCAGCAGCGTGATGCCGTGCTCGCCCTCGCCGCGGCTCCCGCGCTCCACCTTGCCCTCGCGCTCCAGCACGCGGAGCGCGGCGGAGACCTCGAACTCGCTCGCGTTCACGCTGCCCGCGAGCACGTGCACGCCCCGGTCGAACTCCTCTACCGATTGGAGGACGTTCCACACGTCACCGAATACGGCCTCGGACGGGTGGCTGCCCTGGATGAGCCGCTCCTGCGTGAAGACGTCCGAGTGGTTGAAGAGGAGCACCGCGCGCGCGGCCTGTCCGTCACGGCCCGCGCGGCCAATCTCCTGGTAGTACGCCTCCACGGCCCGGGGGATGTTGGCGTGGGCGACGAAGCGGATGTCCGGCTTGTCGATGCCCATGCCGAAGGCGTTGGTGGCCACCGCCACCGCTTCCTTCGCGGACATGAAGGTGTCCTGGGCGCGGCGGCGCGCATCGTCGTCCATGCCCGCGTGGTACAGCACCGCCTTCACGCCCCGGCCGTGCAGCTCGGAGAAGACGCCTTCGGCCGCCCGGCGCGTGGAGCAGTAGACGATGCCGCTGCCGCCAATGCCCGCGAGCCGCGCGCAGGCCTCGTGCCGGTCCGCGTCTCCGCCCACCTCCTGCTTGCCCAGGAAGAGGTTGGGGCGGTCGAAGCCCATGGCGAACTCCTGCGGGTCCTTCATCAACAGGACGCGCACGATGTCCGCGCGAACCTCCGGCGTGGCCGTGGCGGTGAGCGCCACCGTGCGCGGTGGCCGCAGCCGCTTGCGCACCTGTCCGAGCAGCGCGTAGTCCGGCCGGAAGTCGTGACCCCACTGGGAGATGCAGTGCGCCTCGTCCACGGCGAGCAGGTCCACGCCCAGGGCGGACACCGTCTCCAGGAAGCTGAGGCTGCGAAAGCGCTCCGGTGCGACGTAGAGCAGCTTGTACTCACGCGCGCGCAGCCTGCGCATCCGGTCCGCGCGCTCCAGGTCGGACAGCGATGAGTTGATGAAGGTGGCCGGGATGCCTCGCGCGGCGAGCTGCTCCACCTGGTCCTTCATCAGTGCAATCAGCGGCGACACCACCAGCGTCAGGCCCGGCAGCAGCGTGGCGGGCAACTGGTAGCACAGGCTCTTGCCCGCGCCGGTGGGCATCACCACCAGCGTGTTCCGCCCGCTGAGGACCGAGGAGATGACCTGGTCCTGCCCCGGCCGGAACCGGGTCAGGGCGAAGTGGCGCTCCAGCCCCTGCTGTGCTTCCTCGAGGTAGGGCAGGTCCACCGGCATCGCGCGCATGTTCATCATCCTGGTCCAGCCGTCAACGGAAACGAGGCCGCCGCGCGGCCTCCAGTCACAGCTCGAGGTTCGGTGGAACCGGAACAGTCAGCCGCGTCCGAATCCGCGCCACGTCCCGCCGCCGCGCCTCCGTTTGCCCTGGCTCCAACCGGCCATCCACCACCACGTCACCTTCGCGCGCCTCCGGAGGGAGCACCGCGCGCTCCACGGTGCACGCCTGTCCGGTCTCCAGCCGCACCACTTGTGCCCGCGTGTCCTCGAGCAGCTCCACCTGCACCGCGCCCCACAGCCCCACCATGCTCACCATCATTCGCCGCCTCCATTCGCGCTCCATGCGCGCCCCGTCTCCTGTGTCTCGTCCGGCAGCAGTCCCCGCTCCAGCATGGACACGTAACCGCCGTCCCCCGTCACCACGTGGTCCAGCACCTTGATGTTGAGCAGCCGAGCGCCCGCCACGAGGTGCCGCGTCAGCGCCACGTCCTGGATGCTGGGCTCCGGGTCTCCGGAAGGGTGGTTGTGCGCCAGGACGATGGCCGTGGCGCGCGCCGTGAGCGCCGCCGCGAACACCTCACGCGGGTCCACCGGACACGCATTCATGGTGCCCTCCGCCACGCGCACGTCGTGCAGCAGCACGTTGCGCGCGTTGAAGCACAGGACGTGGAACACCTCGCGCCGCAGCGCTCCCAGCACCGGCGCCAGGTACCCGGCAATCTCCCGGGGCGTGCGCAGCTTGGGCCGACGCTCCCGGGCATGCTGCGAGCGGCGCCCCAGCTCCAGCGCCGCCAACACCTGCGCGGCCCGGACCGGCCCCACGCCCGGCCGCTGGCTCAAGGCGAGGGGCTCTTCCTGCGCCAGCGCCTTGAGCCCTCCGCCGTGCGTCACCAGCGTCCGCGCCAGCGCCCTGGCTCCGGGCGCCCGCGGCCCGGGGTTCCACACCACGCACAGCAACTCCGGGTCGGTGAGTGCCGCCGCCCCCAGCCGAAAGAGGCGCTCTCGCGACTCCTCCGCGCTTTCCTCACCCCTCGCCCTCACCGACCCATCGCTCGCGGACCCACCGTCCGCCCACGCCGCTCCCGCCGTCTGCTCCATCCCGCCGCCCTCCACGAGGCGGGGACAAAGCAACTCGTGTGCCTGCTTGTGCTACCTGGGGAGTGACGTGCCTACCCGTCCCGACACGTAGAATCGGGCTCGGATGGCGGACGGACAGTCCTGCTCCACTTCGTCTCTCAGGAGCTGAGAGGCGTCAGAAGCGGGAGAGGGCGAAGAAGCCCTTGATCTTCTCGTTCGTCTCGCGGAGCCGTTCGCTCAGGGTCCGCACGAAGGTCCAGAGCAGCACGTACGCCAGGTCCTTGTCGGTGAACATGAGCTAATCCAACTGGGAACGCGCGATGACCCAGACGGAGCAGCTCACGTGGGCGATGGCATCCGCCGAGCGGGGCGAGTCTTCGATAACCGCCATCTCACCGAAATACTGGCCGGGCTCCAGGATGGCGAGCGCCTCCTCGCCAATGCCGGGCACGGACTTGGAGATGCGAACCTTGCCCTCGGCGATTACGAACATCTCCTGGCCGGTCTCCCCCTCACGGAAGAGAAAGGCGCCCGCCGGGTAGGCCCGAAAGTGGCCAATCTGCGCGACCTTGGCGAGCTGTCCCTGGGTCAAACCCTCGAACAGCGCAACCTTCTTGAGGACGGCGGCATCCATGAGCCAGCTTCGTATCACGCGCCCAAGGCGCTCTGGTACCTTGGGGCCATCAACGAGATTTGGGAGGAGTCGTGGCGGAGGAGAAGATCAACAAGGTGACCATTATCGGCTCGGGGCCCGCGGGCTACACCGCGGCCATCTACGCCGCGCGCGCCAACCTGCAGCCGGTGGTGTTCGCTGGCGGTCCCACGCTGGAGCACCCGCAGCGCGTTCCGGGCGGGCAACTCATGGTGACGACCGACGTGGAGAACTATCCGGGCTTTCCGGAGGCCATCACCGGCCCGGAGCTGATGGAGCGCTTCCAGAAGCAGGCGGAGCGGTTCGGCACCACCCTCCACATGGAGAACGTGGTGAAGGTGGACTTCTCCCAGCGCCCCTTCCTCATCCAGGGAGAGAGCGTCAGCTACCGTTCGGAGACGGTCATCATCTCCACCGGCGCGACGGCCAAGTGGCTGGGCGTGAAGGGCGAGGACACGTACAAGAACCGCGGCGTCTCCGCGTGTGCCACCTGCGACGGTGCCTTCTTCAAGAAGCAGGACGTGCTGGTGGTGGGCGGCGGTGACACGGCCATGGAGGAGGCGACGTACCTGGCGAAGATCGTCAACCACGTCACCCTCGTCCACCGCCGCGACACGCTGCGCGCGTCCAAGGTGATGCAGGAGCGCGCCAAGCAGAACCCGAAGATCTCCTTCATGTGGGACTCCGCGGTGGAGGAGGTCGTCGGCGACGGCAAGGGCATGAATGGCGCGGTGGTGCGCAACCTGAAGACGGGTGACAGCCAGCTCGTGAAGGCGACGGGCCTGTTCGTGGCCATTGGCCACACGCCCAACACGGAGCTGTTCCAGGGCGTGCTGGAGACGCACCAGGGCGGCTACCTGAAGACGGTGCCGGGCTCCACCCGCACGAACATCGAGGGCGTGTTCGCCTGCGGTGACGTGCAGGACCACTACTACCGTCAGGCCATCACCGCGGCGGGCACGGGCTGCATGGCCGCCATCGATGCGGAGCGCTGGCTCATCGAGCACGGCGAGTAGCCACTTCGCTCGCGCGAGAGTCCACGAGCATCCCAGGCCGGCCCTTCTTTCGAGGGCCGGCCTTTCCATTCCCGCGAAGGACCCATTCAGGCCCATGAGCTCGAAGCAGAAGACGGTGGCGGTGCACGCCGGGACACGGCTGGCCGGAAGCAAGGCGGTGCCGGTGTCGCCGCCCATCTACCCGGCGGCGGTGAACTGGTTCGACAGCAGCGAGGACCTGGACGCGGCGCTGGACGGGAAGGACTACGCCTACGCCCGCATCAGCGCGCCCAACACGACGCTGCTGGAGGAGGCGGTGGCCGCGCTGGAGGGCGCGGAGGCTTGTGTCGCGTACGCCAGCGGCATGGCCGCGCTGCGCTCCGTCTTCGAGGCCCAGGGGTTCCGCGCGGGTGACGCGCTCGTGATGCCGGCGGACGGCTACGGCGTCACGCGCGCGCTGTACAAGAACCTGTGCGCCACGCTGGGCGTGGAGCTGCACGCGTTCCTGATGACGGACCCCGCCGTGCCCGGGCGCATCCGCGAGCTGAAGCCGCGCATGGTGCTGGCGGAGAGCATCTCCAACCCGCTGCTGCGCGTGCCGGACCTGCGCGTGCTGGCACAGGCGTGCCGCGACGCGGGCGCGACGTTCGTGGTGGACGGCACCTTCCCGTCGCCGGTGGGGCAGCAGTCCCTGGCGCTGGGCGCGGACTACGCGGTGCAGTCCACGAGCAAGTGGCTCAACGGGCACAGTGACGCGCTGGGTGGCACGGTGAGCGGCTCGCGGGAGCGCATGGCGCCGCTGCGCGCCGGGCGGGTGCTCGCGGGGGATGTCCTGGGGCCCTTCGAGGCGTGGCTGACCTTGCGAGGACTGCGCACGTTGCCGGTGCGCATGAAGGCGCATGTCGAGCACGCGGCGCACGTGGCGCGGCGGCTGTCGGAGTCTCCGCTGTTGGAGCGGGTCATCTACCCGGGGCTGCCTTCACACCCGGACCACGCCACTGCGGGCGAGCTGTTGCTGGGCGGCGGTCCCATGGTGGCGTTCGAAATCAAGGGCGCGGGGCGGTCGGAGAGCATGCGCTTCCTGGAGGCGCTGAAGGTGGGCCGGCCCGGTCCTTCGCTGGGCGACGTGTGCACGCTGGTGATGCACGCGGCCAGCGCCAGCGCGCGCCGATTCACCCCGGAGGAGCGGGCGGCGGCGGGCATCCAGGAGAACCTCATCCGCGTCTCGGTGGGGTTGGAGGACCCGGACGACGTCGCGGATGACCTGCTCTCCGCGGTGGCTGAAGGGGTGCGCCGATGAAGATGGTGGACGTGGGCGAGAAGCCGAAGACGGACCGCGTGGCGGTGGCCACCGCGTTGCTGCGGATGCTTCCCGCCACGCGCGAGCGAATCCTCGCGGGGCAGGTGGAGAAGGGGGACGTGCTCGCCGCCGCGCGGCTCGCGGGCATCATGGCCGCCAAGCGCACGCCGGACTTCATTCCCCTGTGTCACCCCATCGCGCTCGCGGGCGTGGAGGTGACGCTGGCGCCGGAGGAGGAGGGGCTGCGCGTCCGGGTGCAGGTGAAGACGGTGGACCGCACGGGCGTGGAGATGGAGGCGCTCACCGCCGCCTGCGCCGCGGCGCTGACGGTCTACGACATGTGCAAGAGCGTGGACCGCGGCATGGTGCTGGACGCCGTGCAGTTGGAGCACAAATCGGGCGGACGTTCCGGGACGTGGGAGCGCGAAGTCCCCGCGCCGAAGGCCCGCTGACGCTGGCGCCGTGGGAGGGCCCATCCCTCCCCACGCGCCGAGGCCCCTGTGTGCTGACCGACAGCCGCGGTGAGTCGCGGCGCCGTGTGTCCGTCCCTGCACGCCCGAAATGTGGCGCCGTCCACGTGCCGCGCATCCGCCTTGCCCTGGGGGCTCCCGGTTTCGCGGGACGGTTCCCAGGTTGCATTTCAGCACGTGCGCGCGTGGAAGGACGCGCACGGGTTCGAGAGGTGACAGGTGTTCCAACTGAAGGGCGTTCTGGCGCTGTTCCCGGCCTTGCTGGCCGCGGGCTGCGGTTCGCTCTCCGACGAAGGGGAGGCGGCCGAGGTGTCGCAGCCGGTGGCGGACCGGGCGAAGTGCGACGCGCAGGCGTCACGCCGCAGGTTCGTGTCGAAGGACAAGCAGGAGTGCCAGGCCGTCTTCTTCGTCTGCGCCCGGGGGGAATCCCCCTTCTTCGACACCTGCGGCTGCGGCTGTTCGCGCCACTGAGGCGTGCGGCTACGGCGTCCCCTGGGACTCCGCGCGCAGCCGTTCCAGGAAGAAGGCCGTCAGCACCACCGAATGCGAGATGTGGCCCTCCAGGATGAGCCGGGGCAGGTCCGCGCGCGGGTGCAGCTCCACCGCGATGTCCTCGCCTTCGTCCTGCCGGCCCTCGTGCCGCTTCACGCAGTCCAGCGCGACGAAGCTGTGGCTCACGTTGCCCTGGAACGCGGGGTTGGGATGCACCTGCCCCAGGGACACCAGCCGGCCCGCCACGTAGCCCGTCTCCTCCTCCAGCTCGCGCGCCGCGGCGGCCTCGGGGGCCTCGCCCGGGTCTATGATGCCGCCGGGGACCTCCAGCGTGCTCCGGTCGATGCCGAAGCGGAACTGCCGCACCAGCACGAGCTGCTCGTCCGGCGTCACCGCGATGACCGTCACCCAGTCCGCGCAGTCCACGCGCACGCGCGGGTGCTCCTGATTCGTTCGCGGGTCCGCCCACCAGTCCTCGCGCACGCGAGCGACGGTGAAGTCGTGCTCCAGCCCGCGGCGCAGCCTGCGCCAGGGCTTCACCTCATGGGACATGTGAGAGTCCTCCCCAGGCAGCGCCTGGGCCCGGGGTCATCAGTTCAGCAGCGCCGCGCGCTCCCGCAGCTCGCGGGCCGTCATCTCCAACCGGTCTCGGTCGGGGGCATCCGGCGACAGCTCCAGGCAGCGCTCCACGTCCTTCAGCGCCGCGCGGTAGGCGCCCAGGCTGCTCAGCAGCGCCGCGCGGGTGCGCAGCTCGCCCGGATGGTCTGGCGCCAGCAGCAGCAGCATGTCCACCACCGCCAGGCCCCGCTCACAGTCCTCGCGGCCCAGGTACACGCGCCGCAGGTTGGACAGCATCCGGTACGCAATCAGCTCCACCGGCGCGGGCGCCAGCATGTTGCGGTCGAACTTGAGCTGCGGCGCCACGCGCTTGAGCAGCTCCGCGCAGCCGTGCTCCGTGAGGATGTCCCCGTGGTGGAACGGGTCCATGACCAGCTTGTGGTCCCCCGCGTCGTGCGCGACCAGGAAGTGGCCCGGGAAGGGGACGCCGTACAGGGAGATTCCCGCGCGCCGCGCCACCTCCAGGTAGACGACGGAGAGGGTGATGGGCAGGCCCATCTTCCGCTCCAGCACCTGGTCCAGGAAGCTGTTCTCGGGCGAGTGGTAGTCGTCCTCGTTGCCGCGGAAGCCCTCGATGTCCGCCAGCACGTGGCGCAGGGCCCGCAGGGAGGCGAGGACCTCACCCTTCTCACTCAACCGCTCCGCCTCCACCTGCACACGGCATGCGAGCACGTCCAGCATGTGCAGACACCCCGGGGCGTCCAGCAGGGGTTGCTCCAGGGTGGCGATGGCCAGGGCCGCCAGGTCCAGCCGAGGGGGCTCCGCCGCCAGCGCCGACACCAGACGCTCCCGAGCCAGCGGAGGGCTGAATCCAGAGGGAATGCTCACGGCGGGAACCAGTAACCCACGATGGCCCGGACGGCAAAGGCAGGCAGCCGAGCGTCAGAATGCAGGAGGTTCAAATGGCAGCCGTCCCTTGATTTCCGCCCGGAGGGCAACCTGGGCCGCAATCAGCCCGGACAGGATTCCATCCTCGAACTCGAATGTAGGATGTTCCTTGAGCGCCGGGAAGTCGTGGGAATTGCGCACTTCCTCCGGGGAGATGTTGGGCACGGCCTCGCGGGCCAGCCGCAGCACCTTGGCCTGCTGCTGGGAAATCATCTTCTCGAAGAGCTGGGCGGACAACTGCAGCATCTCTTCGGCCATCTGCTCCGTCATGGTGTGTCTACTCCTGGGCGATGTCCCATTTGGCACGGCGGTAGCTGTAACGGAATGCGTCGGCGTCCGCCTCCTTCGCGTTGCCTTCCGCCTCCCGGCCGTCCAGGAAGGCCACGAAGTCGAGCTGCCGGTCCTCCCGGCCATATTCCGCGTCGAAGAGGCGGACCAGCTCGTTGGCGGGGAGGGTGCGCCGCCCGGCCACGCTGACCAGGGGGATGCGCAGCCCCGTCATGTCGCTGGCGGGCGCATAGGACTTCCACACCAGCTCCGTGCACACGAGCGTCTGGTCGGAGAAGAAGTCGAAGTCGAAGTCGTAGGGCCGGCCCTGGTAGGTGAAGGCGCGGAGAATGGCGCGGGCCTTCTCCAGGCGTGACAGGCGCGGGCGCATGACGCCCAGGTAGTCCACCCGCATGCCGTGCTCCAGGCCGGTGAAGGACACGCCCTCGCTGATGGATTCGAGGATGCGGATGGGCTCGCCGTGCGCGTCCTGGCCGGAGTACTCGGCCCACTTGGCGGGGAAGGTCCGGGCCAGGTGCTGGGTGAAGGAGCCCTGTTCGCCAGGGAGCGTGGCCACCCAGGCCTTCACCTCCGCGTCGTCATCCAGGTAGGCGCGAAGCTGGGCGGGCGTGCCGAGGAAGAGCTCCGCGTGGGGCCAGAAGCCGGGCAGGCCGATGTTGGAGAGGTACCAGTTCTGACGGGCCACCAGGATGTCGCCGGGCTCCATCCGCTCCAGCAAGGACAGCGCCTGTTCGCGGGAGATGAGCGGCTGGCCCACGCGGCGCACGCGGGTGTCGCCCATCCATTCGGCCACCGCGCGCTGCACCGGGAAGAAGGCGCGCTGCGCGGTGCCGGTGGTGCGTACCGCGGCGGCCTTGACGAAGAGCTTGGCGCCCCGCTGTGTCAGCAGCCCCTTGGCGACCTTGCTGTTGTGCCTCATCTCCTGGAGGAGCCAGGGCACGCGGGGGGCGTCCAGGGCCCCGGCCTTCACCAGCAGCGGGCGGAGCTGCTCCTTGTAGCCGTCCCCGCTGAGGAGCTGCGAGCTGGTGGACACGTGGATGGCCTTGTCCTTGAAACGCGTGAAGGCGCGCGGCGGGAGGCCGTATTCGGGAGCGGGCTCGTCCAGCAGCACCTCGAGCTGTTTGCGCCCCACGGTGAGGTCCGCGTAGGTGAGGCCATGGGCCAGCTCCGTGGTGAGCGCGCCGTGGGTGAGGAGGAAGCCCCAGGCGTGCTTCTTCGGCTGTGAGAGGGAGGGCACCTTGACGAAGTCCCAGTAGCGCTGGCGGATGACCTCGGTGGCGACGAAGTAGTCGAAGAAGGCGGCCCAGGTGCTGAGCAGCAACTGCTTCTGGTCCGGCGTGTACGGCACGCTCTGCTTCTGGAGGTACACGTCGCGCGACTGCTTCACGGCGTCCTGCAGGCTCCTCAAGCCCCGCGTGTTTCGCTCCAGCAGGGCCAGGTCCGCCTGGGCCTGGGCGACGAAGGCCTCGTCGTCCAGGTCGAAGACGTCCTGCGCCTGCGCGGCGAGGGCTGTTGTCGATGCGGCCGGGGTGCTGCTGGGCGTGCTGGCGAGCGTGAGCCCGGCGAGCAGCAGGGAGGCGGCGAACATGGGGTGTGGGCTCCTGCGAGGACGGCGTCGCGGGCACTCTAGCCTGGGAAGGGAGCGGGACGGCTGGCCCCCTGGAAGGGCAGCGGCGGGGACGGGGGCGCCCCGGGTGGTCCCGCGCCTCGGTCATCCCCACATTGTCAGGGCACACCACGAACGCACCGGGGCCGAGGGCCAGGGCGCCCGGGCAGAAAGGCGGATGCACGATGGCTTATGGACTCGCGGAGGATCCGGCGCTCTCCATCACCCCGCACCTCGACGCGGTGGAGTACCCCGTCGAGCGGGAGCAACTGGTGATGGCCGCCGCGGATGCAGGCGCGCCCCCCGATGTCATCAACCTCTTCAAGTGCCTGCCGCGTCCGGAGTACGCCACCCGTGAGGCCGTGATGCGAGACCTCTCCGAGGCCTCCCGCAGGTCCGCCCTGGGCGGCTTGAAGGACGACGACGGGGTGAACCGGGACCGCCGCAACATCGGCAGGGACCTGGTGGAGAACGCCCCGGACGGCCAGACGCGTCATCCGTGAACAGGGCGGCGTCCGCCATGGACGCCGACAGGTGGAAGCGCTCGCGGCCGCGGGCGCTTTCTGCCAGCGTGCGGACGCGCATGCGTCCCGGGTTCTTGTCGTGCAGTCTCATCCTCTCGCTGACCGTCACCGCTTGCAGCCGCCGGGCGCCGCTCTCGGTGGCGCCCGCGGAGGCTCGGCCCGCCACGGTCCGGCTGGACTTCCAGCCGCCGGTGGACCGCGTCCTCACGGAGACGCAGCGCAGCGTGCGCTCGGTGGAGCGCGGCGGCCAGGCCCTTCGCGAGGAAGTGGAGCTCTCCACTCGGACGCGCTTCACGCCCTCCGAAGGGGGCTGGCTGCTGGCGCAGTCGGTGCCTTCCTCGCGGCTGTGGCGCAACGGGCAGGAGGTGCCCACCGGCGTGGCGGACGTGCTGGCGCGCTTCACGCTGCGGGCCTGGCTGGCGGCGGACGGCACCTTCGTGAAGCTCGTGGAGCCCGAGGCCGCGCAGGAGGCGCTGCGCCAGGTGGTGCCCGGGGGCTCGGAGGCGGGCGTGCTGGAGCGCTTCTTCGCGCCCGAGGCGCTGGAGGCGCGCGCGCGCCGCGAGTGGGAGGTGAAGTTCTCTGGCCTGCTTCAGCGCAACCTCACCGAGGGCCACGTCAGTTGGGCCGTGGACCAGGTGCCCATGGGCGACAGCCAGGTGGCCTATGTCCTGGAGCGCACCGTGCAAGGCACGCGGGGCACGCCGCTGGGCGACGCGGTGGTGCTGAGCTTGCGGTGCCTGGACGCGCTGCCGGAGGACGCGCCGGACGCGTTGACGGACGTGTGGGTGATGGCGGGCCGGCCGGAGCTGACGCCGGGCGTGGCCTGTGAAGGCGAACAAGTGGTGGCGCGGGGACGCTTCGTGCCGGTGAGCCGCCAGCTCACGGTGCGGGCGACGGTGGCGGGCGAGGCTTGGACTGTCACGACGGAGTCCCGGGCAGAGGGGCTCCAGGAGGAGGCGCGATGACCTGGGAGCAGAACCTCATCGAGGACGAAGCAGGGGTGGAGCAGGTGGTGAAGGGCGCGCGGCGGGTGGCGGTGCTCGGCATCAAGACGGAGCAGCAGTCGGGCCAGCCCGCCTTCTACGTGCCGGACTACCTGGCGCGCGAGGGCGTGGAGGTGGTGCCCGTGCCCGTCTACTACCCGGACGTGACGCACATCCTGGGCAAGCCGGTGTTCCGGCGGCTGGAGGACGTGCCCGGCGAGCTGGACCTGGTGGACGTGTTCCGCAGGCCGCAGGACATCGACGCGCACGTGGAGGACCTCATCGCCAAGAAGCCGAAGGCGGTGTGGTTCCAGTCCGGCATCCGCAACGACGCCGCGGCGGAGAAGCTGGCCAAGGCGGGCATCCAGGTGGTGCAGGACCGCTGCCTCATGGTGGACCACCGGCGCTACGGCGCGCGGTAGTCACGGGAACAGCCCCCACCGTCCCCGCGTGGACGGTGGGGACCTCCGCTCCGTGGGCCTAGAAGTCGCCCGCGACGACGCGGGGCAGGGCCCTGCGCAGGTCAGGCCGTGGGCCAATCTGGCGCGCGTTGGCTTCCTGCGGCGTGCCCGTCGCACGAAGCAGCGCGCGCATCTGCGCGCTCGTCAGGAGGCGGCCGTTGGCCCGGGCCACGCCCTGCGCGCTGGCGGCGGCGCCCACCACGATGGGCGAGGCGCTGGACGTGCCGCTGAAGCTGGACGTGTAGAACTGGTCCTCGCCATGGCTGCCCCAGACGTTCCCGTAGCCCATGGAGTAGACGCGCTCACCCCAGCCGTGCACGTCCACGCGTCCGCCGAAGTTCGTCCAGCACATGGGCGCGCGGGTGATGGCGGTGCTGCCGCCCACGATGATGGCCTCCGAGTCCCGCGTGTTGCGGTTGAACCGGCCACCGTACGCGGCCGCGTCCAGGTCGGCGCTGCCGTTACCCGCGGCCTCCACGACGATGACGCCGTTGGCGGTGGCCGTCTTGATGGCGTCGTAGTTCGCCTGCCAGTACTCCATCGCGATGTAGTTGCACTGGGCGGTGTTGCACGTGCACGCGGTGCCATCCGAGGGGCCCTGGGCGTGCAGCTCGATGAGGACGATGCCGCCCCGGCCCACCGCTGTGGCCGCGTTGGCGATGGCGCTGGCCGAGCTCTGGGAGCCAATGGCCGCGTAGCCCGCCTGCGCCCCGTGCGCGATGCCCGTCACGCCGTACGCGTTGCTCGCGCCGACAATCTCGCCGAGCACGGCCGTGCCGTGGTTGCGCCAGCCAATGTCCGCGTACTGGGTGCCATTCATGAAGAAGAGGTTCGGCATGTCCTCGTGGGTGGTGCGCCAGCCGCCTTCCACGTCCACCACCTTCACGCCCGTCCCCGTGCCGCCGCGCAGCGTCCACCCGTATCGCGCGTCGACGCCGTTGGGCGCCGCGTCGAGGTAGCCCTGGTTGCCTTCATACAGCGGGGTGGCGGGCGGGATGTCCGCCGCCGCGAGCAGGCTGCGCACCGCGGGCTCCATGGCGAAGTTCACCATGGCGGGCTCGGGGGGCGGCTCGGCGTAGGCCAGCTCCACGCCGTCCAGCGCGTTGAGCGCGCCGACCAGGTCGGCCACGCGCTCGGCCGTGGTGCCCGGCATCAGCGGCACTTCGAAGTAGAGGTTCAGGTCCGCCAACTGCTGGCCGCTCTGCTTCTCACCGGAGGCCTTGTTCGTGGTGAGCGTCGCCTCGGGCGTGTCGAAGAGGCGGGCCACGCCGCCGGTGCGCGGCGCGCGCTCCAACAGGGACTCCACCTGGGTGGCGTTGTCCTGGACGCGGGCCGAGTCGAGGTTGCGGCCGGCGAGCAGCGACTGCTCCGCCGCGTCGCGCTCGGACGTGAGCGCCACCAGCTTGTTGTCACGCAGGCGCACGTGGCTGCCTTCGTGGAACTTCACCACGATGCGCTCCACGTAGGTGTTCGGAGCGAGCTCGCGGCCCGTGGGCTTCGCGACCAGCTCACGGGGCTTCAGTCGCTGCGGCGCCGCCGCGGCGGTGGGCGCGAACGCCAGCACCGAGAGGGACAGCATCGCGTATCGCAGGGGACGCATCGACAGGAACGACGTCGTCATGGACAGCCTCCACTTCGGTCAAGGGGACGGCCGTGACGGAGCCCAAGCGCGAACACCTGAGACCCCGAGTCACGCGAACATCATGCATTTCTGGTCTGTCATGAAATGAGGAAAGACGATTCACAGTCGTGTGAAATCAAACAAGACGCCGCCCTCTGGGAGCAGGCGCGGGCTTCGGGCTCAGAAGTGCGCCGCTGGCGTGTTGTCAGTCCGCGTGGAATCGTCGGCTTGTCCTGGAATCGGCGTCTCGCCGCTGCGGGGCAGTGTGGGCGGCTCGCCGCCCGGGAGCATCGGTCGATGCGCGTGTTGCGTGCGGTGGGGCAGGGGTTGCGGGTGGTGTTGTCGTTGATGGGCGTGGGCTTGCTGGGCGCGTTCAAAGGCGGAGCGCTCTTCGGACTGGTGGGCCTGGCCGTGGGCGCGGCGACCTGGTTCCTTCCCGGGTGGCTGGGCGTGGCGCCCGCGCCCACGTGGCTCGTGGTGCTGGGCGTCGTCCTGCCGCCGCTGGCCCTGTCCGCGTCGGGCGGCTACGCGTTCATGTTGCAAGCCGTGTCGGGCCGGCTGGCGCACGAGGCGAAGGAGCGGGGCGTCGTTGGCCGCGTGTACGCGGTCCTCAAGCCCGTCACGGCGCAGGTGGCGAAGCGGCTCCAGGGCACGGGGTCGCTGTCTCGCGAGGAGCTGTCACGTGTCGTGGACGCCTCGGTGAGCGAGCACCTGCGTCAGGTGGAGGCGGCGCAGGACGACGTCGCGCCCCCACGGAGGACGGAGGTGGAGCGCTTCCTCATGGAGCAGTCGCGCCGCGTGTTGGGCGTGCTGGCCCTGCGCGCCGTCGTCTCCGCGCCGGACTCCGCCTCCGCGGTGCGGAACCTGGAGTCGCTGGGCCTCGAGCGCGTGGAGATGACGCTGGTGGAGCGGCTGGAGGACCTCTTCTTCCTCCAGGTGGTGCTGGCCTTCGGGGCGGGCGCGCTGGTGGCCGTCGCGCCCGCGGTGCTCATGGTGTGGCCGCGCTGACGCTCACCACGCGGCCTGGTTGAAGGGGAGGGGCGGGCGCGCCAACGCGCGCTCCGCGGCGAGCCTCGCCTGGTCCAGCGCGTCGAAGCCGCGCTCCATCGTGGTGGGCGACACCGGCGGCAGGTTGGAGACGACGACGTAGACGGGCACCTGCTTCTGCTCCAGCACGGTGAGCTGGAGGCGGAAGTGGTCCTGGCGCAGCGCCGCCGAGCCCGCCGCCAGTCCCTGTGCGTACGCCATGGGCCCGCCCACCACCTTGCGCGTCTTGCTGGGCAGGTAGTGCACGAGGATGGCGTCCAGCTCCGCGCCAGCGGCGCTCTCGTGCAGGGACAGCGCGGGCGCCTTGTCCACCAGCCCGCCGTCCCAGTACAGGTTGCCCTCCAGCGGCACCGCGCGGAACAGTCCGGGGTAGGCGCACGTCGCGTGGACGCGCGGCGCCAGCTCTCCCGTGTTGAAGACGTCGTGGCGGCCCAGCGTGAGGTTGGCGCCCACCAGCAGCAGCGGGTGCGGCAGCTCCTCGAAGGTGCGCACCGGCAACGTGGCCTCCAGCAGCCGGCGGAACCGCTCGCCCTTGAGCAGGCCCGTCAGGCCGTGCCCCGCGTCGGCCGCGTTGAGCACCGCGCCAATGGGGTCGGGGTCCCAGAAGTTGGCGCGCGTCTGCCGCAGCACCAGCTCCTCGATGTCATGCACCGGCGTGCCCGCCGCCGCGTAGGCCGCCACCATGCCGCCCGCGGAGGTGCCCGCGTACGCATGGGGCTTCAGGCCCGCGGACGTCAGGCCCTTGAGGAAGCCGGCGTGACCATAGAAGCCGAAATATCCAGCGGAGAGGACGAGTCCAAACCGCTTGCCGTCCAGCAGAGAGTGAAGGGTCGGGGTGTGGGAGGGCGTCGCCATGCTTCGCCCTGTACGCGACTGTCGGGTGTCAGGCAACGCGTCGCGTCTAGAGAATGCTGGTCTCCACGCTGATATCGACATATGTTGATGCGGCGATATGGAAGAGCTGTCCCAGTCATTCCGGGTCCTGGGTGACCCGACGCGGTTGCGCATCCTCCGCCTGGTGGCCGAGGCGCCGTTGAACGTGACGGAGCTGGTGTCGCTGGTGGGCGTGGCGCAGTCCTCGGTGTCGCACCACCTGGGCAAGCTCAAGGGGCTGGGGTTGCTGCGCGAGGAGCGCCACGCGGGCTACAGCTACTACTCGCTGGCGCTGGGGCAGGCGGACGGGCGCTGGCCGCTCATCCAGATGGCGCGCGAGGCGGAGGACGCGGCGGGGGACTCGGCGCGGCTGAAGGATTTGCTGCGGGCACGCGAGGACCGGCAGGCGCTCAATGAGCGGCTGTTGGAGCCCGGGCAGTCATGGTTCCTGTGGGCCGGCGCGCTGGCCTCGCTGCTGCCCCCGCTGGAGGTCGCGGACTTCGGCTGCGGCACCGGCATGCTGAGCGTGGCCATCGCCCGTTGGGCCCGGCGCGTCTGGGCCATTGACCAGAACGCCGAGGCCTTGGACCAGGCGCGGGAGCGCGCGGGCCGCGAGGGGCTGGAGAACATCCGCTTCCTGGGCGAGGACCTGCACCGCCTGTCGCTCGCGTCCGCCAGCCTGGACCTGGTGGTGATTTCCCAGAGCCTCCACCACGTAGAGGCGCCGCAGGCGGTGCTGGCCGAGGCCGCCCGTCTGCTCAAGCCGGGCGGCCGGCTGGTGGTGTTGGAGTTGATGCCGCACGACGAACGCTGGGTGCTGGAGCGGCTGGGCCACCGGCACCTGGGCTTCGCGCCTGAATCCATCGAGGCCGCGCTGCGCGAGGCCGGCTTCACGTCCCTCACCCGCGAGACACACGCGCGGGACGGGGCCAGTCCCTTTCGAGTCTTCCTGCTCACTGGAGTCAAACCGTCATGACGAGCCATGCCCCCACCACCCTCCCGCTGCCCCCTGGTGAGAATGGCCGTCGCGTGGAGGCGCTGCGCGCGGCCATGCGCGAGCGCGTGCTGGTGCTGGACGGCGCCATGGGCACCTTGCTCCAGGACGCGAACCTCAAGGCGGCGGACTTCGGTGGCCCGGAGTACGAGGGCTGCAACGAGTACCTCGTCATCACCCGGCCGGAGCTGGTGGAGGACATCCACGCGCGCTACTTCGCGGCCGGCGCGGACGTGACGGAGACGGACAGCTTTGGCGGCACGCCGCTGGTGCTGGCGGAGTTCGGCCTGGGCGACAGGGCGCTGGAGCTCAACGAGGCCTCCGCCCGCCTGGCGCGCAACGCCGCCGCCGCCGCCGAGGCGAAGGACGGCCGCATGCGCTGGGTGGCGGGCTCCATTGGTCCCACCACCAAGGCCATCACCGTCACGGGCGGCGTCACCTTCGACGAGCTCGTGGACAACTTCGCCGTGCAGGCCGAGGGGCTGGCCCGGGGCGGCTCGGACTACCTGCTGATTGAAACGGCGCAGGACACCCGCAACGTGAAGGCGGCGCTACTGGGCATCGAGCGTGCGTTCCAGAAGCTGGGGTATGCGCTGCCGGTGGCGGTGTCCGGGACCATCGAGCCCATGGGGACGATGCTGGCCGGGCAGAGCGTGGAGAGCCTGGCCGCGTCGCTGGAGCACGCGGACCTGCTGTACCTGGGCCTCAACTGCGCCACGGGTCCGGACTTCATGACGGACCACCTGCGCTCGCTGGCCGCGATGAGCGCGTTCCCCGTGTCGTGCGTCCCCAACGCGGGCCTGCCGGACGAGAATGGCCTCTACCTGGAGTCGCCGGAGATGCTGGCGCGCTCCGTGCGGCGCTTCTGTGAGCAGGGCTGGCTCAGCGTGGTGGGCGGTTGTTGTGGCACGCACGCGGGGCACATCTCGGCGCTGGCCAAGGCCGTGGAGGGCCTGAAGCCGCGCGACAACGCGCCCACGCCCCGGGCCTCGCTGTCCGGTGTGGACTACCTGGAAGTGACGGACGAGCTGCGCCCCCTCATCGTGGGCGAGCGCACCAACGTCATTGGCAGCAAGAAGTTCAAGGAGCTCATCGTCGCGGGCCAGTTCGACGACGCGTCGGAGATTGCGCGCGCGCAGGTGAAGCGCGGCGCGCAGGTCATCGACATCTGCCTGGCCAACCCGGACCGCGACGAGCTGGAGGACATGCGCAGCTTCCTGGAGGTGGCCATCAAGAAGGTGCGCGTGCCCTTGATGATTGACTCCACCGACGAGCGCGTCATCGAGATGGCGCTCACGTACAGCCAGGGCAAGGCCATCATCAACTCGGTCAACCTGGAGGACGGCGAGGAGCGCTTCGAGAAGGTGGTGCCGCTGGCCCGCCGCTTCGGCGCGGCGCTGGTGGTGGGCTGCATCGACGAGGTGGGCATGGCCGTCACGCGCCAGCGCAAGCTGGAGGTGGCGGAGCGCTCGTACGAACTGCTGACGACGAAGTACGGGATGAAGCCGGAGGACTTGTACTTCGACCCGCTCGTCTTCCCCTGCGCCTCTGGCGACGCGCAGTACACCGGCAGCGGCGTGGAGACGATTGAGGGCGTGCGGCTCATCAAGCAGCGCTTCCCGCGCTGCAAGACGGTGCTGGGCATCTCCAACGTGTCCTTCGGCCTGCCCACCGCGGGCCGCGAGGTGCTCAACTCCGTCTTCCTGTACCACAACGTCCAGGCGGGCCTGGACATGGCGCTGGTGAACTCCGAGAAGCTGGAGCGCTACCCGTCCCTGCCGGAGGAGGAGCGCAAGCTGTCCGAGGACCTCCTCTACAACCGGGGCGCGGACCCGGTGACGCCCTTCGCCGCGCACTTCCGCGAGCGCAAGCCGGCGCGGGTCCTGGTGAGCACGCTGCCCCTGGAGGAGCGCCTCCAGCGCTACATCATCGAGGGGACGCGCGACGGCCTCATCGCGGACCTGGAGCTGGCGATGCAGAAGTACCCGCCGCTGGAAATCATCAACGGGCCGTTGATGAAGGGCATGGACGAGGTGGGCCGTCTCTTCGGCGCCAACGAGCTGATTGTCGCCGAGGTGCTCCAGAGCGCCGAGTCCATGAAGGCGGCGGTGGGCTTCCTGGAGCCGCACATGAGCCAGTCCCAGGCGGCCCTGCGCGGCAAGGTGGTGCTCGCCACGGTGAAGGGCGATGTGCACGACATCGGCAAGAACCTGGTGGAAATCATCCTGGCCAACAACGGCTTCAAGGTGGTGAACCTGGGCATCAAGGTGCCGCCCGAGCAGTTGGTGCAGGCCGTGCGCGAGCACCAGCCGGACATCCTCGGCCTGTCGGGCCTCTTGGTGAAGAGCGCGCACCAGATGGTGGCCACCGCGGAGGACCTGCGGCGCGCGGGCGTGGAGACGCCCATCCTCGTGGGCGGCGCGGCGCTCAGCCGCAACTTCGTGGACCGCAACATCGCTCCGGCCTACGGCGGCGGCACCGTGGCCTACGCGCAGGACGCGATGAACGGCCTGGACCTGGCCAAGCAGATTGTCGACCCGGCCTCGCACGAGAAGCTCCGGGGCGATCTGGCCGTGCGCCGCGAGAAGCTCGCGCGGGAGGTGAAGGAGCGGCCGGCTCCGGCGGCGCAGGTGTCGCGCGGGCGCAGCGCGGAGGTGAAGGTGCTCGACACCGTCCCGTCCGCCCCGGACTGGGAGCGCCACGTGTTGTCCAACACGCCGCTGGACCACATCTGGCGCTTCATCAACCCGGTGATGTTGTACGGCCGCCACCTGGGTCTGCGCTCCTCGTCGCGCGTGCTGGGCACGCCGGGCGAGGCGGAGCTGGCGAAGACGGAGGAGGGCCGCAAGGCGCTGGCGCTGAAGGAGGCGGTGGAGGAGCTGAAGGGCTTCCTTCGCGGCGGCGTCATGCAGGCGCGCGCGGTGTTCCAGTTCTACAAGGCGGGCAGTGACGGCAACCGGGTGGTGCTGTTCGACGGCGCCTCGGGCAGGGAGGCCGCGTCCTTCGATTTCCCGCGCCAGGACCGGGAAGGAGGGCTGTGCCTCTCCGACTACCTGCGCCCGCTGGAGGGCGGCGCGCCCACGGACAACGTGGCCATGTTCGTCGTCACCGCGGGCGCCGGCATCCGCGAGCTGGCCGAGGAGCTCAAGGCCAAGGGCGAGTTCCTGAAGATGCACGCGGTGCAGGCCCTGGCGCTGGAGACGGCCGAGGGCTACGCGGAGATGCTGCACACGCAGTTGCGCAGCATGTGGGGCACGCCGGACCGGCCGGACATGACGATGCTGGAGCGCTTCCGCGCGGAGTACTCGGGCAAGCGCTACTCCTTCGGCTACCCGGCGTGTCCGCGGTTGGAGGACCAGTCGAAGCTGTTCACCGCGCTGCGGCCGGAGGACATCGGCGTGCAGCTCACCGACGGTTCCATGATGGAGCCGGAGGCCTCGGTGTCCGCCATCGTCTTCCACCACCCGCAGGCGTCGTACTTCTCCGTGACGTGAGGGCGGGCGCGGCTCAGAAGCGCATGCCCAGACTGAGGTCACCGCTGAAGAGGTTGCCCACGTCGGCGCTCGTGGGCGCGAAGTCCCGGGCCACCAGTACGCGGTAGGTGGCGCGCAGGCCGGCGGTGACGCCGCTGTACCGGTACTCGAGTCCGGCGGCGAGCGGCACCTCCGCGCCCCATCCCTTCTCGAAGGCGGTGCCCACGTCCATGGGCGTGGGGTGGAAGTAGCTGACGCCCGCGCCCGCGCCGACGAAGGGCTTCCACTGGGAGAAGAGCGTCGGACCCACCTTCGCCAGCACGCCGCCGTTGTGCCGCCACAGCGTGCCGCGCCGGGGCTCCGCGTAGCCGTTGGCGGAGCCCTCGTAGCCGACTTCCAGGCCCACGGCGGTGATGACGGGGATTTCACCCACGAGGGCCAGGAACGTGCCCACGCCCGTCTCCTCGCCCACGTTGCCGGACCAGGCCGTCACGCCGCTGCGCACCGTCAGGCCCGCGGCCCCGAAGCCCGGGGCAGGCTGCGCCTTGACGCGAGGTGTCGCCGCGAGAGCAGGGCCGGCGACCAACGCCGCCGCCAGGGTCCCTGTTCTCCACCATCCCATCCGCCTGTCCATCACCGCCCCCTCCCATGTCCGCCGGGGTGCTCTCCGGTTCTTGGGTGGAACGTTGTTGCCGGACAGGAAGGTCGGGAACCCGGCGCGTCAGGGATGGGCAGGCACACCCCCGGCAGCGAGGAGCGGGTAGAGTCCGCGCCATGAGCGCGCCGAACATCCGTCGAGCCGTCCAGTTGCTGCCTGCCTGCGCCACCACCGGAATCGGGAGCCTGCCGCACACGCAAGTGGAGCTGGGGCTTCAGGCCGCGTTGGCCCTGGACATCCCGTTCCTGCCGCAGCTTCCCGTGGGCAAGCCCTCGGAGCTGATGATTCCCGCGGCCCTGGAGGGACTGCCGGGCCTGTCCTTCGACGATGAAGGCCTGTGCACCGTCGACCTCGCGGCGTGGCAGGCGGGGCGTCCGGCCTTCGAGGCCCGGTTGGAAGCGGCGTTCCAGGCGGGGAAGTTCGAGTCCTTCGAGCCCTCACCCGAGGCCTGCCGCGCGTGGCGCCCCTTCTTGTGGGAAGTGGAGACGCGGAAGCTGGCCTTCGCCAAGGCGCAGCTCGCGGGGCCCTTCACGGTGCGTTCGGTGGCGCGCACGACGGACGGCCAGCCCGCGCTGGACGTGCCGGGCCTGGACGAGGCGATGTTCCGCCTGTCGCTGGCGCGCTCATTGGCCATGGTGAAGGCGCTGCGCCGCGCGGGCACCACGCCGCTCTTCTATCTGGATGAGCCCGGGCTCTACGCGCTCCAGCGGACGAATCCGCGCCACCTGATTGCGATGCAGGAGCTGAAGCTGCTGGTGGTGGCCCTGCAGCGCGAAGGCGCGTTGGTGGGGCTGCACTGCTGCGGCAACACGGACTGGGCGGCGTTGCTGGATGTCCAGCCGGACCTGCTCTCGTTGGACGTGCGGCTGTCGCTGGATGCCATGGTGGAGTCGAGCGCCGCGCTGGAGCGCTTCCTCGCGTCGGGCGCGACGCTGAGCCTGGGCATCATCCCCACGGACCTGGCGTCCGCGTACGAAGTGGGGGAGCTGGTGGATTCGGTGGAGGCCACGTTGAAGGCGGCGCTGCCTCGCGGCTTCACCTTCGCGCAGGTGGTGTCCACCGTGGTGCTGACGCCCGCGTGCGGTCTCGCGATGCGCTCGGTGGGCGACGCCGAGCGCATCCTGGAGGAGTTGAAGGCGGCGCAGCGTCGGCTCCGAGGGGCGCTCTCCGCTGAGCGGCCCCCCGTCGGCGCCACGAACCCCCACTGACCGGGCGCTACTGACGGCCGAGCCGCAGCTCGCGCTCGGCCTGGAACCAGTCCTGCTCGGAGCTTCCGTGCGTGCCGCCCCGCGCGAGGAAGATTTCATAGGCCCTGCGGGCGATCTGCTCGTTCGTCGGACTCGGGCGGGACTCCGGGGCCCGAGGCTTGACGTCGGCGGACGCGGCCGGCGCCTTCTTGGCCGGGCTGGTTTGCTTGTTGGCGTTGTGGCGAGCCATGCGCGGATTCCTCCATGGAAGGGGTCCGCGGACATTGAGTCGCCTCGTCTCCGGATGAAACCGGCACGGGTCCCCCCGGGTTGTCAGTCCGACAGGAGGACTGGCTTCCTGTCGGACGGAGGACAGGGCACGTGCGGGGTTGCCGCGAGGCGCTCAGCCGCCTGCAAGCACTCCCGCGCCAAGCGCGGCGTCGAGCGCTCGCTGCATGGCCGTGCTCATGCCCAGCGCTTCGGCGTCCTTGTCGCTGCACCACCGCAGCTCCTGGAACGCATCGCAGCGGGAGGGCCTGTGCGGGCCTGAGACGCGCAGCAGCCGCAGCGTGAGGTCGCGGTGGGTGAGCTGTCGTTTCACCGTGCCCAGTGCGCCTTCCAGTTTCACGTCCACGCCGAGCGCCGCGGCGAGCCGGGCACGGGCCTCTGCGTCCGTCGCGTCTTCGGAGACCTCCGCGGCGGGGAGTTCCCACAGGCCGCCGAAGAGACCCGCGTCCGCGCGGCGCGCGAAGAGGAGGGTGCCGGCGTGAGGCCACACGGCGACGGCCAGCGTCAGCTTCTTGGGGGTGGCGCGCACCTTGGCCGGTGGGAGCTCGTCCACGCGGCCCTTGCGGAAGGCGACGCAGGCTCCGCGCACGGGGCACAGGAGGCACAGCGGATTCTCGGGCCGGCACGTGGTGGCGCCGTGCTCCATGAGGGCCTGATTGAGGTCACCCGGCCGCTCGCCCTTCACCAGCGCGGTGGCGAGCGCCCACAGCGTGGCCTCGCGCTGTCGGTCTCCGGGGAGGCCTTCGACCTCGAAGATGCGAGACAGGACCCGGGCGACGTTGCCGTCCACCAGGGGCGCTTCCTCTCCGAAGGCGATGGATGCCACCGCGCCGGCGGTGTAGCGGCCGAAGCCGGGCAGGCCGAGCAGCTCCTCCGCGGTGGAGGGCAGGGTGCCGCCGAAGCGCGCGACGACTTCCTGCGCGGCGCGGTGCAGGTTGCGAGCGCGCGTGTAGTAGCCCAGGCCCTTCCAGCCCGAGAGCACGTCGTCCAGCGGGGCTGACGCCAGCGCGCGCGCCGTGGGGAATCGCTTGAGGAAGCGCTCCCAGTAGGGAATCACCGTCGACACCTGGGTCTGCTGGAGCATGACCTCGCTCAGCCAGATGGCGTACGGGTCCTTGGTGCGGCGCCACGGCAGGTCGCGCTTGTTCCGGTCGTACCAGCCCAGCAGCGGCGCGCGCACGCTGGCGAGGTGCTCGGGCGTGGGTGACACGGTGGCCACCAACGGAGGCGCCGGTGGCCGTCCCGCGCGGGGCTTCCGAGCCGGAGGCACCTCTGCCGGTGCGGCGCTCGTGGCCGCTGCCTCGCCATTGATGCGGGTGCGCTCCGCGCGAGGCTTCCGTGCAGGGGCTTCGGTCGGCGAGCCGCTCATGTCCGCTGGCGCGTCATCAGCGGTGGTGCGCTTCGCGCGGAGCTTCCGTGCAGGAGCTTCGGTCGTCGAGCCGCTCATGTCCGCTGGCGCGGCACCCTCGGTGGTGTGCTTCGCGCGGAGCTTCCGTGCAGGAGCTTCGGTCGTCGAGCCGCTCATGACCGCTGGCGCGTCACCCTCGGTGGTGCGCTTCGCGCGGGGCTTCCGTGCAGGGACTTCGGTCGGCGAGCCGCTCATGTCCGCTGGCGCGTCATCAGCGGCGGTACGCTTCGCGCGGGGCTTCCTTGCCACGGCGTCGTCGGATGGCGGCGCCGCGTTCGCTGCTTCCCGAGGCGGCCGGCCTCGGCGCTTCGACAT
This sequence comes from Myxococcus hansupus, assembly GCF_000280925.3. NCBI lineage: Bacteria > Pseudomonadati > Myxococcota > Myxococcia > Myxococcales > Myxococcaceae > Pseudomyxococcus > Pseudomyxococcus hansupus. The sequence continues at coordinate 6,242,493 of NZ_CP012109.1, read as the reverse complement.
CGGCGCGGCGTCAGCAGCATCTGGGGACGTCTTCACGCGGGGACTGCGGGAGGTCATGAACGCTTCTTCTTCATTTCAGCCGCCATGCGGCGGGCGACACGGTCGAACAGGGCAGGGGCCCACCGGTTCGCGAGCACCATCGCGCGGCCAGACAGCGTGAGCACCGTATCCCGGTGCCCCCGCCGGCTCGCGCGGACCATGGCGTCGGCGACCTCCTCGGCGGACATGGCCTTCAACGGAATGGCGTCCTGCTTCCAGCCCTCCGCGTTGAGGCGGTTCTCACGGAAGTCGCTCTCGGTGAAGCCGGGCGACACGAGCAGCACCCGGATGCCCTCCGAGGCGAGCTCCGCGCGAAGCGACTCCGTCATCACATTCACCGCGGCCTTGGATGCGCAATAGGCCCCAAGCAACGGAAGCCCTCGGTAGCCCAGCACCGAGCTGACATTGACCACCTGCGCGCCACGCCGCTTGCGCAGCAGGGGCAGGGCCGCCTGCGTCATCCGCCACAGGCTGACGACGTTCAGCTCGAACACCTGTCGAAGCTGCGCCTCGCTCATGGCCTCCAGCGGTCCGTACGTTCCCCGGCCCGCGTTGTTGACGAGCACGTCCAGCCCACCGAATGCGGCATCGACCTCCGCCACCAGCCGCGCCACGTCGTCGCCCACCGTCACGTCGCACCGCACGGGCAGTGCCCTCACGCCCAGTGACGACACTTCACGGGCCGCGTCCTCGAGCTCCGTCTGACGCCGGGCGGCCAGGACGACATCCGCGCCCGCCGCCGCGTAGGCCTTCGCCGCCGCCCTGCCAATGCCTCCGGAAGCCCCCGTGATGAGGACCACCCGGCCCTTGAAGGGTTGGGTTTTCATGCCGGCGCGCACCATACCTTCTCGGTTGCTTGACGGGATTGTCTTTCAACGACCAGCGGGGGCCTGTTTCCTCGCCCGTTCCCCTTCTGGTGGAGCGGGCGAACGCCTAGGATGCGCGCCTTCATGCGGCGCCCCCCTCTCAGCAATGACTTCTCCTGGTCCAAGAGCCGCCACGAGAAGTTCTCCGAGTGCCTTCGTGCGTACTACCTCTACTACTACCGCTCCTGGGGCGGCTGGGAGGTGGACGCGCCCAAGGACGTGCGCGAACTGTACGTGCTGAAGAAGCTGGGCAACCGCTACACGTGGGCCGGCAGCGTGGTGCACGAGAGCATCAAGGACGTGTTGCTCGACTGGCGCGCCGGCCGCAAGGTGGACCCGGCGGCGGTGGAGGCGCGCACGCGCAAGTTGATGCAGGACGACTTCCGGCACTCGCGCTCGAAGAACTACTGGTCGCAGAAGTACCGCAAGCAGTTCACCGGCCTGGTGGAGCACGAGTACGCGGAGCCCGTGCCGGACGAGGCGTGGAAGCAGAACTGGGAGACGGTGCGCTCCGCGCTGTCCTGGTTCTTCTCCTCGCGCTGGAAGGACCTGGCTCTGAGCCTCAAGCCCGAGCAGTGGCTGGAGGTCGACGCGGGCTTCGACTTCGCCCACTTCACCCTGGACGGCCTCAAGGTCTTCGCGATTCCCGACTTCGCCTTCGTGGACGCGGACGGCACGCCGGTGGTGGTGGACTGGAAGACGGGCAAGTCGCGCGAAGGGTACGACGAGCAGGTGCTCGGCTACGCGCTCTACGTGGCGCAGCGCTACCGCTTCCCGGTGGAGAAGGTGCGCGCCTCGCTCGTGTACCTCAACGAGGGCAAGGAGCAGGAAGTCACCGTGAATCCGGAGGCCATGGCCTCCTTCCGTCAGTACTTCGAGCAGAGCGTGGCGAAGATGCGCTCGCTGCTGAAGGACCCGGCCACGAACACGCCACTGGACGCGTCCGCCTTTCCGCCCACGGAGACGCTGACGTCCTGCGCGCGGTGTGTCTTCCGCCGTCCCTGCGGACGCGAGGGCGCCGCGGCCGAAGCGCTTCGGCCGCAGCAGGTGGCGTGACGCGCGGGGCCTAGCGGGCCGACGCGAGCCGCCGCACCACCACGCCCGCCGCGTTCATCCCGAAGCAGGACGTGACGAAGGCCACGCTGCCGTCAATCTGCGTGCGGTGGTCGCAGGTGTGGAACTCGTTGTCATTCGGGCACACGCAGAGGAAGCCGTCGGTGGCGTCGTCGTACTGGAGCGTCACCGGCAGGCGCCGCGCTTCAATGGAGTACACGGCGGTGATGCCCGTGTGCTTGTCCGTCTCCACCGCGTACTTGCGCTTGAGCAGCTTGCGGATGTCCTTGGCGAAGGGGTCCATGTGCGTCTCGGACAGGTCCTCCACGCGGATGGCGGTGGGGTCCAGCCGGCCCGCGGCGCCCATGGAGCTGACCACCGGAATGCCCAGCGTCACGCAGCGGTGGAGCAGGTGCAGCTTCGCCTTCACGTTGTCGATGGCGTCCACCACGAAGTCGTACTGGCCGGCCTGGAGCATCTGCTCGGCCACGTCCGCGCGGTAGAACTCACGCACTGCCTCCACCTTCGCCGCCGGATTGATTTCCTGGCAGCGCTGCCCCATCAGCTCCGCCTTGGGCTTGCCCACGGCCTTCACCGTCGCGTGGAGCTGGCGGTTGGTGTTGGTGACGCACACGTCGTCATGGTCCACCAGCGTCAGGTGGCCAATGCCGCTGCGCACCAGGCCCTCGGCCGCGAAGCTGCCCACGCCACCCAGGCCGAACACCACCACGCGCGCGTTGGCCAGTCGCTCCATCGCGGAGTCGCCCAGCAGGCGGCCGGTCCGGTCGAAGCGGCGGGAAAGCTTGAAGGGACGGGCGAGCGAGTCGGGGGCGACGGGGGGCGTCTCACTCTGGGAAGCGGGGGCGGGGAGCGGCTGCGGGTTCATGGCGGTCCTCTATAACGCGACCGCTCGCCTACCGCGAAGGCGCGGGGAAAGCTTCCCGGAAGAAGCGGCGGGCATTCTCGGTCGTTTGCCGGGCGACCTCCTCGACGGGCTCCCCCCGGACCCGGGCCATGCCTTCAATGATGTGGGGAAGGTACCCCGGCTCGGAGCGGGTCCCCCGGTGGGGGGTGGGCGCCTGGTCCGGGGCGTCCGTCTCCGCCATCAGCCGCTCCAGGGGGATGGCCCTCAGCGCGTCCAGCGGCTTGCGGGCCTCCGCCCAGGTGACGGGGCCCGCGAAGGAGAAGTGGCAGCCCTTCTGGAGATAGAAGCGCGCCAGCTCCACGCCGCCGCTGTAGCTGTGCATGAGCAGGCCGGCCTCAGGCAGGGGCTCCTCCTTGAGCAGGTCGATGAGCGCCGGGTGCAGCCGGTGGCAGTGCATCAGGACGGGCAGGCCGTGCTTTCGCGCCAGCGCGAGGTGCCGCTTCAGCACCGACACCTGCCGCTCCAGCGGGGCCCCCGGGAGGCTGGGGCCATCCAACCCGCACTCACCCACCGCCGCCGCGCCGCCTCGTGAAAGCAACGCATCCAGGTGCTCCATCACCGCGTCGTCCTCTTCAGGCGGCATGTCGGGCAGCAGTTGGGGGTGGATGCCCAGGCCCACCTGGAGGCGTGGCTCCTGACGGGACATCTCCAACAAGGGCTCCCAGTCATGCGGTCCGACGCCAGGAATCACGATGCCGTGGAGTCCCGCGGCCCACGCGCGTGAGAGGACTTCGTTCCGGTCGGGGTCGAACCGCGTCGCATCCAAGTGGCAGTGGGTGTCTATCATTGAGCAGGCTCCTCTCTTGGGGCGTTCAATCAGGAACACGCAGCGCGGACCTGGACCACAGGGTAAGCACGTCTGGAAAGCCTGACGGTATACGCGCCTTCTGAGGTTCTTCGGAGGGTCTCTATGACCATGCGTGTCGTTGTCAGCGCGCTGTGCGGCGCATTGTTGGTGCTGTCGACGGGGTGCGGTGACGAGTGTGTCGATCAATTCGACTGCCGCCGCGAGAATGGTGAGGCTCCCGCGGGTCAGGAGTGGACGTGTCGCTTGGGCAAGTGCGAGCTGCGCAACTCCCAGCCGCCGCCCGAGGAGGATGCCGGAATGGAGGAGGACGCGGGCACGGAGGAAGACGCCGGTATGGAAGAGGACGCGGGCACCGAGCCTGACGCGGGCACCGAGCCCGACGCGGGCTCCGACGCCGGCACGGTGGTCATCGGCACGGGCGCCAAGGGTGATGCCTGCACCAGCTCGGCGGACTGCGCCGCGGGCTTGCGCTGTGAGATGATGGCCGAGGCGATGACGTGTCAATCGCTGCACGTGGCCTTCACGGCCATGGACGACAGCGACGCGATGGCGGCCGTGGTGACGCGCTTCGACGAGCCAGAGCCCACGCGCCTGTCGGATGCCGCGGTGAACAGCCGCTACCCCCGCTGGAACCCGATGGGTTCGCGCATCGCGTTCGTCCAGGGTGCCACCGAGACGGGCACCTCGGAGGGCAACCTCGCCGGTGAGCTGGTGGTGCGCGACATTCCGCTCGCCGCCGCGGCGCCCACGGTGCTCGCCAACGGCACCACGGGCAGCACCGAGGGCTTCCTCTACCTGGAGTGGGAGCCGGGTGACTCGCTCCTGTATGTGCGCCGCGCGGGTGACAGCATCTCGGGCATCTCCCGCGTGCTGCCCGAAGGCGGCCCGGTGGAGCAGGCCACCGCGCAGGGCACGTTCCCGGACTGGCGCAACGGCAACACCTTCGCGTTCAGCACCTCCTCCGTGGGCCTGTCGACGACCACCGTGGGTGGCACGCCCGCGCCGCTGGCCCTCGCCGGCCCCACGGCGGAGCAGCCGCACTACAACCGCGTCAACGACCAGCTCCTGTTCCTGCGGCCGGACGAGACGCGACCGGTGGGGCTGAACGCCGCGCTCTACATCGTCCCGGTGGGCGGCGCCGCCGTGCAGACGATTGCCGAGGCGACCTCGGTGCCCGGCGAGGAGGGGTCCGTGGACTCGTACATCGCCAACCCCAACTGGGCCCCGGACGGCAGTTGGGTGGCGTATGTCCGCGCCTACTTCTTCAACCCCACGACGGGCGAGCCGGTGCTGTGCGGTGCCGGCACGTCGCCCTGCGCGGGAGACCCGGGCAACATCATCTTCCTGCGCCGCATCAACCCTGCGGACGGCGCGCCCATGGAGGCTGAAGTCAGCTTCGCGGAGGGCGCCACGCTGCCCTCGTTCTCTCCGGATGGGCACCACGTGGCCTATGTCCAGGGTGGCCAGCTCTACGTCCAGCAGATTGATCCGGTGGCCGGCACGAAGGTGGGCGACCCCATTGTCCACCCGGTGGGGGACTACACCCTGCAGACGTCTCGCGGCGACGACCACCGTCCGCGCTGGCAGCCCCGGTAGTCGCGGTTCGCTGACGGTGTGAGGCTCCTGGCCCGCGTCTCCCTGGGGAGGCGCGGGCCTTCGTTTGTCCACGGGGGAGGACGCCGTCTTGCCTCCCCGCGGGAAGCGACGTAGGCAGGGCGCCCCTGGCCCACCCCTGGGCCCTTCCCGGAGGATTCGCATGAAGCGCTACCTGTCACCTGGCTTCCTGCTTTTCGCCGCCTGTGCCACCGCGCCGGTTCACCCGCTCGAGACGGGGAATGGACGCACCGTGGCCGGGGAGCCGCGCGAGCTGGCCGCACCTGTGCGCCTGGAGACGCGCTCCGGCACCTTCCTGGTGCATCCCAACAACGTGGAAGACTTCGGGAAGCTGCTCGCGGGAGAACCCACGCGGCAGCACTACACGGCGGGAATCCTGCTGGCCGGAGAGTGACGGCCACGCCGGGCGTGACGCCTCACGCGTGTCACCCGCTGGGAGCGCGTGGAGACGCGCTCAACCGACGACGACGATGCGCCGCCCCAGCGCCCGGGTCATCTGCGGCGAGGTGAGCTGCTCCATGACGTCGGACAGCTCGCCGCCGGACGTCTCGAAGGCCGCCGCGATGACCTCGCCCACCGTCAGGTGGACCTTGCCCGCCGCCGCGCGGGCCCGCTGCGCCGTCCACCGCAGTGCGGGCATCACCCGCCGGCCCTGCCTGGGAACCGCACTTCTGCTTCGTGTCGTCCGCTTGCCCATGGTTCCTCCCTCGCTTCGACCTGCGCGGGTGAGTACACCGTGGGTCTGACATCATGCAGTTGGGGTGCCAGCCGTCCGCCTACCCGCCTGGTGGGACATGGACACCTGTTTCCCTGGCAGAAAGCGGGGTTAAGCGGACAAGACGCTCGCTGGGTTCACGGCCCTGCCTGGGTATGAATCGTTTCATCGAGCGATTTCGCTCACGCTGAGCGCGAACTCGACGTTTCGTTCAATGCCCCGTTTCGTCACGTGGCTTACAATTCTTGGCACCTAGGTCCAATCTGACCTCGATGTCAGAGGCGTGTCTTCCCGCCCAGAGCCGCCTTTCCAGGTGGAAAGCCCGTAGGTCGTGACACGAATGTCGCGGCCTCGTAGGCAGCGCGGGCAGTGCGGTATACGCCGGGAGTCATGCCCCAGACTCTTTGCCCGAACTGCGGCCACAGTCCTATTGCGCGCGGCGCCACCGCGTGTCCCCGGTGCCGTGAGCCGTTCGACCATCTCCAATCCCACAAGAAGGTGGGCCGGATGCGGCTGGACCGGCCCATGGTGGAGGCGGACGACGACGCGACGGTGTTCGGTGGCGACCTGGTCACCAGCGCGGTGTCCGCCCATCCGGGCCCGGCGGCGGGCGTGCTCCTGGCCAGCGCGGCGGCGTGGTTCGTCCGCGCGGCGGGCCTGGTGGGCACGCTGGAGGACCCGCAGTGGACGTACGGCCTGGTGGGGCTCGACGCGGTGCTCGCGCTGGTGCTGGTGCTCAACCGGGGCCCCGCCAAGGGCCTGGCGCAGGTGGGCGTGGTGGCGCAGCTCCTGGCCACGGCGTGGCTGGCGCGGGAAGCGCCGCTGGCGCCTGTTCATCTGGCGTACGTCATCCTCGGGGTGCTGGCGCTGACCATGGTGGTGGGCGAGCCGGGGCCCACGCGGCGCTACCTGGGCCTGGGGTTGGGGCTGGGCGCGGCGGTGGCGTCGGCCGGACTGTTGGCGCTGCCCATGGCCGGTGGCTCGGGGGCGGGGGCGCGGCAGTCGCTGGTGGGCAACGAGCTGGGCTACCGCCTGGAGCTGCCCGCGGGCTGGGGGCGGATGACGCGTGAGCAGCTCGCGCCGCACCTGGTGCTGCCCGCGTCCACGTTGCATGGCGGCGCCGTGGGCTTCGGCGACGCGGCGCAGGGGCGCTATGGCCTGCTGTGGGTGGAGCGTGGCGCGGGCAAGGGGGCGGGGTGCAAGGGCCTGCTCCAGGCGCTGCGTGGCACCCTGGGTGAGGCCCTCTCCCTGCCGGCGCCTCCGGCCCTGGGGGCCAAGGCCACCGTCAACATGTTGACGACGCAGGGAGGCGCGCAGGGCACGCTGGGCTGCGGGGTGTTGGCGGACGGGCGGCTCGTGGGGCTGGCGGTGGTGGCGCCTCCGTCGGTGGGGGTGGTGGACGAAGCGGCCTTCTCGGCGGTGGGCGCGGGACTCGCGTTGCAGTAAGGGGCTCGGACCCATGAACGTCCAGGTTCTCTTCCACGATAGCTGCTTCGACGGCGCCGCCAGCGCGGCCGTGTTCTCCCGCTTCTACCGGGAGCGCATCCGTCCGGACGTGGCCTTCCGGTACCTCGGCCTGAACCACAAGCCGGGCGCGGAGGGTATCGACCCGGCCGTGTTCACCGGCGATGAGAACGTCATCGTCGACTTCCGGTACAGCCAGGACGCGCGGCTCACGTGGTGGTTCGACCACCACGCCTCCGCCTTCCAGCAGCCGGGGGATGAGGCGCACTTCCGCGCGGACACCAGTGGCCGCAAGTTCCACGACGGGCACCGCAAGAGCTGCACGAAGTACCTGGCGGACGTGGCTGGCGAGCGCTTCGGCTGGGATGCCGCGCCCATGGCGGAGCTCATCCACTGGGCGGAAATCATCGACGGCGCGCAGTTCCCGTCGCCGCAGATGGCCGTGGCGCTGGAGGAGCCCGCGCTGCGCATCATGACGGTGCTGGAGGCGAACAAGGACCCGGCGCTCATCCCCGAGGTCATCCGCCGCATGCAGACCGAGTCGCTGGCGGACATCGCGGCCTCGCCGCTCATCGCCGGTCCGCTCGCGCCGCTGCTGGAGCGCCACCAGTCGAACATCGAACTGGTGCGCACGCACGCCCGCTACGAGCGCGGCGTCGTGTTCTTCGACCTCGTGGACCAGGGCGTGGACAGCCTCAACAAGTTCATCGCCTACGCGCTCTATCCGGACGCGCGTTACACGCTGTGGGTGGGGAAGGGCGCCTCGCGCGCGAAGGTCTCCATCGGCTCCAACCCGTGGAAGCCGGAGACGCGGCGGCATGACCTGTCCGCCATCGCCGGGCGCTACGGCGGCGGTGGGCATCCGGTGGTGGCCGCCGTGAGCTTCAAGGCGGACCAGGCTGACAAGGCCCGCGCGGCCTACGCGGAGATTCTCGCGGAGCTGTCCTCCGACGCGTGAGGTGGCTGGCTGACGTGGCCCGCCGTGCACGGCGGACGCCACGCCGGCGGGGCCTGGGTCGCGCAGCCTGCGAGGGGACGCGTTGGCCGCGCCCGGCTCATCGAGAGCACGGGCGCACCTTTCAGGGACTCGGGCTCAGGGCCTGATGGCGTGGCGCCCGTCGGCGCACGGGCTCACCTTTCAGGCGCTCGGGCTCAGTGCCTGAGGGTGTGGCGCCCGTAGGCGCACGGCCTGCCCCGGTGCGAGCAGGGGCTCAGCGGCGCTCGAAGAAGCGGAAGCCCGCGCTCCGCAGCAGCCGCACCACCGTCACCATCGGCAGGCCTTGCACGTTGGAGCGGTCGCCCTCGAGCCGCTCCAGCAATGCCTGGCCGGCGCTCTCCACGCGGTAGCTGCCGCAGCAACCCACCCACTCATCCAAGTCCAGGTACCGCTCCAGCTCCTCCGCGCTCAGTGCGTAGAAGCCAAGCCGCGCCGTCTCCACCGCCTCGTGTACCTGCCCATCGGGGCCCACCAGGCACACCCCGGTGTGGATGGCGTGCGTGTGTCCCAGCAGCTTGCCGAGCTGCTCGCGCGCAGCGTTCCGGTCCTGGGGCTTGGAGAGAATCTCCCCCGCCACCTCGACGAGCTGGTCCGCGCCCAGCACCCACGCCTCCGGGTGCCGCTGGTGCACCGCGCGGGCCTTGCGCGAGGCCAGCTCCCGCACGGCGTCCTCCGCCGACAGGTGAGGGGACACCACCTCGTCCACGCCGGGGGCCTCCGCGCGGTAGGGCAGGCCCAGGCCGTCCATCAGGGCACGCCGGGCGCTCGACGTGGATGCCAGAATCAATTCGCTCATGGGGCGGGCAACCTAATGCAGTGCGGGGGAATGTGGGTCGTGTGAGCAGGCGGGCATGCACGTCCCTGCTTCCAGCGCACGGAGTGTTGCCGTACCCTGGCGGCCCATGTCGCGGCGCGGTCTGCTCGCCCTCTGTCTCCTCCTCGTAGCGTGCAAGCGCGGCGCTCCCGCGGCCGAAGCGCAGGCTCCGTCATGTCCGGCCGAGCCCACCGCCAGCGCGCCCGCGGGTGCGGCGTCCCACTCCAGTGTGCGCCCCGGGCCACTTCCCGAGGACGCCACCCACCGCGTGCAGCCCCTCGCCGTGTGCAAGTCGGACGGCGCGGCCCCGCTGGACGCGTCGCGTCGCTACTTCGAGGACGGCCGCTTCGAGGAGGCGCTGTCCTGCGCCGCCCAGGCCGCCGCGTTGGAGCCGGACCTGGCCGCGGCCCACGCCGAGCGGGGCGTGGCGCTGGCCGCCCTGGGCCGCGAGACGGAAGCGCAGCTCGCCTATGCGCGAGCGCTCGCCATCGACCCGGGGGACCCGTCCGCGCTGTTGGGCTCGGCCCACCTGTACGCCGTGCAGCTTCCGTCCACGCGGGAGCGGGACGAGCTGGGTGCCCTCTACGCCGAGCGGGGCCTGTCCCAGCCCAACACGCCCCCGGAGCTGATTCCCCACCTCGCGCTGGTGGCCGCCATGGCCTTCAACGATTTGGGGCAGGCGGAGTCTTCGCTGGCGCACTCGGCCATCGTCCTGGCGCGCAACCCCGGCAGCCGTGAGGCCCTCTACGAGCGAGCCCTGGCCCTCTTCGAGCTGTGCCGCTTCGGCGACGCGCGCACCACCTTCGCCGGCCTCGTGGACGACCCCGAGCGCGCCGCGCACGCCCACCAGCACCTGGGCCTGCTGTTGGAGCGCGAGGGCAAGTGGAAGCAGGCGCAGGTCCACTTCGAGAAGGCGCGCGCGCTGGCGCCAGACGACTTCCCGGAGCCGCCGCTGCCCTCGGAGGAGGATTTCCGCGCCGAGGTCCTCAAGGCCGTCGCGGCGCTGCCCAAGGACATGCGCGGGGACCTGAACGGCGTGCCCGTCACCGCGGAGGAGCTGCCCGCGGACGCGGACCTGCTGGCCAACCAGCCGCCGCTGTCGCCCACCATCCTGGGCCTTTTCCGAGGGCCGCCGCTGAGCGAGCCCTGCGACGGTTCCGAGACGCCGTGCCGCTCCGTGGTGCTCTACCGCCGCAACCTGGCGCGGGCCGTCCGCACGTCCGAGGAACTTCGTGAGCAGATCCGCGTGACGTTGCTGCACGAAATCGGGCACCTTCGCGGCGAAGACGATGAAGAGCTGGCCGCGCGCGGCCTGGAGTGAGCCTGATGCCCCCCCCTGCAGCCCTGCCCGTCGCGCGCGTCACCCCCAAGGGTGCCCGCTCGCTGCGGCACTTCAATCCCTGGTTGTACCGCACCGAAATCGCCGCCCCTCCCGACGTGAAGGGCCCCGGCGCGGTGGTGCTGGTGGTGGACTCCCAGGGCAACCCCATTGGCCAGGCCCTCTACGCCCGCCGCTCGCCCCTGGCCCTGCGCCTGTTGACGCGCAAGTCGCCCGCCGACGAGCCGGTGGACGACGCCTTCTTCCGCCGCCGCCTGGAGGCCGCGTTGGCGCGCCGGGCATACCTGTCCGGCCGTGACGGCCTGCGGCTGGTGCACGGCGAGGCGGACCAGCTCCCCGGCCTCTTCGTGGACCGCTACGGCAAGGGCCTCACGCTCCAGACGCTCTCGGAAGGGATGGACGCGCGCAAGGAGACGCTGGCGAAGATGCTGGTGGAGCTCACGGGCGCCACCCACGTCATGTGCCGGGACGACGCCTCCGGCCGCGACTTCGAGGGCCTGCCGCGCGAGGCGCGCCTGCTGCACGGCGAAGGCGCCGCGCGCTTCACCTACCACGAGGGGGAGAACCGCTTCGAGGTCGACCTCCAGGGCGACATGAAGACGGGCGCCTTCCTGGACCAGGTGGACAACCACCTGCGCGCCGGCGAGCTGGCCCGCGGCGACGCGCTGGACCTCTTCAGCTACCACGGCGGCTTCGCGCTCTCGCTGGCCCGCACCTGCACGTCCGTGCTCGCGGTGGAGCAGGACGAGAAGGCCGCCGCGCGCGCGAAGGCGAACGCCGAGGCCAACGGCCGCGCCAACGTCACGGTGGAGAACGCCAACGCGTTCGACGTGCTGCGCCGCTTCGACACCAGCGGGCGCCGCTTCGACACCGTGGTGTTGGACCCGCCCGGACTGGCCAAGCGCCGCGAGGGCATGGCCACCGCGCTGCGCGCCTACCACGAGCTGAACCTGCGGGCCTTCCGCTGCCTCAAGCCGGACGGGCTGCTCGTCACCTGCTCCTGCTCGGGCAAGCTGGACCGCGCGGCCTTCGAGGAGATGGTGCTTTCGGCCGCCGCGGATGCGAAGCGGCCGGTGCAGATTCTGGAGCGGCGGGGCGCGGGGCTCGACCACCCGGTGCTCGCCGGGTTGCCGGAGACGGAGTACCTGAAGGCCCTCTACGTGCGCGCCCTCTAGTTTGGAGGCGGACAGGGGGCTGGGGCCTACGGAATCCCCAGCTCCTTGCGCAGCCGGCCCACGACCTTGAAGTACTCGGTCCGGGGGAAGGGGACGTTGAGGATGTGGAAGTCCTTCTTCGACAGGCCCACGCACCCGAAGCAGTAGTTGCAGTCCTGGAGGTTGCGGCACAGCACCAGGTACGCGCTGGTGGAGCAGTTCTCGCTCTGGACGCAGTACGCGCAGGCGTTGCAGCTCTTGCAGTCCACGCAGTGCGAGCAGTTGTTGCACAGCTCGCACCGGGTGCAGTGCGTGCACGTGAAGCAGCTATCGCAGTCCTTGCAGAACATGCAGTTGGCGCAGCGCTGACAGCCCTCGCACGCGTAGGAGCCCGGGTTGCCCGGGTCGGCCGCGAAGCCCTTGGTCAGCTTCTGGAACTGCTCCAGGAACTCCCGCTTGCCCAGGGTGGACACCACCTCGCGCGCCGCCTTCTCCTGCACGACCAGGTCCGCCTTCTCCGGCCGCGTTCCTTTGTCCTTCACCACCGGGACCACTCCTTCATCAGTTCGGGGCGGGCTTCAGGCGAGCCAGTCCCGCGAGGTCGATGCCGCGCGCCACGCGGCGCACCTCCACCGTACCCGGAAATCCCCGGCTGGTGACGGCAACCACGTAGCGCCCCCCCACCAGGAGGTTTGCTTCGGCCATGGACTCCTCGGCGTCGTACCGCACGAAGCCCACGGCGTCGTCCAGGAGGATGGGGGCGGCGGGGTCGCTGGCAGCCCGCCCCTGGGCCCGGGTGGCCGCCTCGCGGATGGCATTGCCGATGCGCTCCCCCATGGTGGTGTCCACGATGCGCACCTTCACCTCGCGGCCCTCACCTCGGGTGTAGAGCCGCTCCGCCTCGGAGACGGACACCTCGCCGTACTTGCCGGTGGAGCCCTGGGTGTGCGCCACCGTGAAGCCGTCCAGCCTCTCGGGGAGGAAGGGCGTCAACCGCTTGAAGTACACGCAGGGCGCGCTCTCCGCCGCCACCACCGGTGTCACCTCCCGGGGCGTGCCGGACTCGCCAAGGCAACCCGTGCCCAGGACGAGTGCGAGAAAAGCGCCAGAGCGCTTGGGGAAAAAAGAGTCGCGCACGAACGAATCAAAGGGTATCCCCGCCCCGCGCGCAATGGACCTCTCGAAGCTCAATCCTCCGCAGCGCGAGGCCGTGGTCACCCTCGAGGGACCGCTCCTCGTGCTAGCAGGCGCTGGCAGCGGCAAGACTCGCGTCATCACCCACCGCATCGTTCACCTGCTGAACGAGCGGCCGGGCCTCATCATGGCCCGCAACATCCTCGCGGTGACCTTCACCAACAAGGCCGCCACGGAGATGAAGGAGCGCCTGGTCCACATGGCCGGGCCCCGTGCGCAGGGCGTGCTGGTCTGCACCTTCCACGCCTTTGGCGCGGAGATGCTCCGCGAGGACATCCACCGCCTGGGGTGGCCCAAGAAGTTCGCCATCGCCGACATGGGCGACCAGCTCGCCAACATCCGGCGCGCCATGCGGGAGCACAAAATCGACGACCGCGCGTTCGACGCGCGCAAGGTCCTGGGGCTCATCTCCAAGGCGAAGAACTCCGGCAAGACGCCGGAGCCCAAGCCGGAGGGGATGGGGGATGACTACGACCTCATCACCCACATGGTGTACCCGGACTACCAGCTCGGGCTGAAGGCCCAGGGCTCGGTGGACTTCGATGACTTGCTGCTGCTGCCCGCGCGCCTCCTGCGCGAGCACCCGGACCTCTACGAGAAGTACACCAAGCGCTTCCGCTTCCTGCTGGTGGACGAGTTCCAGGACACCAACACCGCGCAGTTGGACCTGCTGAAGCTGCTCGCGGGCCGCTCTCGCAACGTGTGCGCGGTGGGCGACGACGACCAGTGCATCTATTCGTGGCGCGGCGCGGAGGTGCGCAACATCCTCGACTTCGACCGCCTCTTCCCGGGCGGGAAGGAAGTGCGGCTGGAGCAGAACTACCGCTCCGTCCAGACGGTGCTGGACGCGGCCAACGCCGTCATCGCGAAGAACCCCGAGCGCAAGGCCAAGCAGATGTGGACCGACCGCAAGGGGGGCGTGAAGGTGAAGGTGGTGAACTGCCCCAACGACGAGGAGGAGGCCCGCTTCGTCGCGCATGAAATCCAGAAGCACATCGCGCTGGGCATCAGCGCGGATGACATCGCGGTGCTCTACCGGACCAACGGCCAGGCCCATCCGGTGGAGGAGACGCTGCGCGAGAAGCAAATCGCCTACGAGGTGGTGGGCGGCAGCGAGTTCTTCGACCGGCGCGAGGTGAAGGACGTCATCGCGTACTTCAAGGTCATCGTGAACAAGCTGGACGAAATCTCCCTCATGCGCATCGTCAACGTGCCCTCGCGGGGCATTGGCGACGTCACCATGGAGCGGCTCCAGGTGCACGCGCGGGGAGAGGGCGTCACGCTGTGGACGGCGATGCGCAAGGCCACCGAGTACGAGGACCTGCCGCCGGGCGCCGGAGGCCGGGTGGCGGAGTTCGTGGAGCTGGTGGAGCGCTACCGGGCCGCCTACGAGCACGGCCAGCTCGCCACCGTCACGACCAAGCTCCTGGAGGAGATTGGCTTCCGCGAGGCCACCCGCGCCCACGCCACCAGCGCCACCGCCGCGGACAAGAAGCTCAAGGGCGTGGACGGCGTGCTCAACTCGCTGGAGAAGTTCGAGAAGCGGGAGGGCCCCAAGGCCAGCCTGCTGACGTACCTCAACCGCCTGAGCCTGGACACCCGGCAGGAGGAAGAGGAAGTCCCAGGCGCCAACCGCCGCGTCACCCTGATGACGGTGCACGCCTCCAAGGGCCTGGAGTACCGGCTCGTCTTCTTCATCGGCATGGAGGAGGACCTGATGCCCCACGGGGGCATGCAGGGCGAGGCGCAGAACCTCGAGGAGGAGCGCCGCCTCTGCTACGTGGGCATCACCCGCGCCAAGGAGGTGCTGTACCTCACCCGCGCCGCCACCCGCGTGAAGCGCGGCAAGGAGGTCCCCCGGACCCCCTCGCGCTTCCTGGAGGACCTTCCCCCGGAGGTGGTGGAGTTGGTGTCCCTGGACGCGCCGCGCGAAGGACCTCCCACCACGGAGGAGAAGAACTTCTTCGCCAACCTGAAGGAGCGCTTCAAGAAACCCGGGATTCCCGGGACTCCGCCGGGCGGCGCCGGGCCTTCCGGGGGAGCCGCCCGGTAGCTTGGTGCCCCGAGGGGGCATCCTCGGGGGGCAGGTCCGGGAATCCGGACGTCCGGTGCGGTGCGACCTTGACTTGATCCGCCACACCCACTAGGACGGTCGGCCTTTCCGGGCCTCCGTGAAGTTTTCACGGTCGACCCGTGGTTGAATCAAGCACGAGCAGCGGCCCCTGGAATGCACACGGCGGCCGCGAGAAGTCTGGAGTGCACGAAATGTCGCAGAAGACCTACAGCGCGAAGGCTGGGGACATCAAGCGCCAGTGGCACGTCATTGACGTGTCCGACAAGGTGCTGGGCCGCGCGGCGAGCCAGATTGCCACCCTGCTGAAGGGCAAGCACAAGGCCATCTACACGCCGTCCATCGATACCGGCGACCACGTGGTCGTCATCAACGCCGACAAGGTGAAGGTGACGGGTACGAAGGAGCAGGACAAGATGTACTACCGGCACCCGCGAGCGGGTTTCCCGGGCGCCCTGAAGATCACCAACCTGGCCAAGCTCCGCCAGCGTCACCCCGAGGACATCGTCATCAACGCCGTGCGGCGCATGCTTCCGCGCAACGCGCTGGGCCGCCAGATGATGACGAAGCTGAAGGTGTACGCAGGTGACACGCACCCGCACGCGGCCCAGAAGCCGGCCGCGTTCGAGGTCGAGGCGTAAGGGAGACAACGTCCATGCCCATCAACCAAGATCTCGGTTTCTACGCCACCGGCCGCCGCAAGGAAGCCACCGCCCGCGTCTGGATCCGTCCCGGCACTGGCCTGGTCACCGTCAACGGCCGCGAGCTGAACGCGTACTTCGGCCGTGAGACGTCGAAGATGATCCTCAATCAGCCCCTCGAGATTCTCGAGCAGAAGGGCAAGATTGACGTCACGGTCAACGTCAAGGGTGGCGGTCTCTCCGGCCAGGCCGGCGCCATCCGTCACGGCATCGCCCGGGCGCTGTGCTCCTTCAACCCGGAGTTCCGTCCGGCGCTGAAGAAGGCCGGCTTCCTCACCCGCGATGCTCGCGCGGTCGAGCGCAAGAAGTACGGCCAGCCGGGCGCGCGTCGCCGGTTCCAGTTCTCCAAGCGCTAAGCAGCTCGCTCAGCGGTTGGGCTGTTCTCACGGCGGGGGTCCTCTTCGAGGGCCTCCGCCGCTGTGTTTTCGGGGTCCTTGAAGCCCCATCGCATGTGCTGGCGAGCGTCTGGTAGCATTCCGCTCGCTCATGGAACTCAACGAGATCCTTCAGATCGCCCTGCGCGGCGGTGCCTCCGACATTCATCTCAAGGCAGGCCTGCCGCCCATGTTCCGCGTGGACGGCTCGCTGGTTCCGCTGAAGGACGGCCGCCGCCTCCCTCCCGAGGAGGTGGCTCGCATGGCCTTCGGCATCATGAACGAGTTCCAGAAGGAGAAGTTCAAGTCGAGCAACGAGGTGGACCTGGCCTACGGCGTGCCGGGCCTCGGGCGCTTCCGCGTGAACGTCTTCCAGCAGCGCGGCACGGTGGGCGCCGTGCTCCGTGTCATCCCGTTCAAGGTGATGACCATCCAGGACCTGCTCTTGCCGCAGATTCTGGCCAAGATTTGTGGCGAGGAGCGCGGCCTGGTGCTGGTGACGGGCACCACGGGCTCCGGCAAGTCCACCACGCTGGCGGCGATGATCGACCACATCAACGCCAACGAGACCAGCCACATCATGACGATTGAGGACCCCATCGAGTTCCTCATTCGGGACAAGCGCTCCATCGTGAACCAGCGCGAGGTGGGCGTGGACACGATGAGCTTCTCGCAGGCGCTCAAGAGCGCGCTTCGCCAGGACCCGGACGTCATCCTCGTGGGCGAAATGCGCGACCATGAGACCATCGAAACGGCGCTCCACGCCGCCGAGACGGGCCACCTCGTGATGTCCACGCTGCACACCCTGGACGCCACGGAGACCATCAACCGCATCGTCTCGGCCTTCCCGCCGCACCAGCAGAAGCAGGTGCGCCTCCAGCTCGCGAGCGTGCTCAAGGGCGTGGTGTCCCAGCGTCTGGTGCCGCGCGCGGACGGCAAGGGCCGTGTGGCCGCCGTGGAGGTGCTGCGCGTCACGGCGCGCGTGCGCGAGCTCATCGAGGACAAGGACCGCACGAAGGAGATCCACGACGCCATCGCGCAGGGCACGGACTCCTACGGGATGCAGACCTTCGACCAGTCGCTGATGAGCCTGGTCCGGCAGGGGCTCGTCACGTACGAGGAGGCTCACCGCCAGGCGTCCAACCCGGACGACTTCGCGCTGCGCTTCTCCGGCATCAGCGGGACGTCGGACTCCAAGTGGGACAACTTCGACGCGAAGCCTGGCGATTCGCGGCCCATCCCGGGCTCCTCAGCGTTCGCGCAGAAGGGGGCGCCCACGGGGGCTCCGGCGCCGCAGGCCGCGCCAGCTCCGGCGCCCATGGCCCAGCCGATGCGCCCGGCGGCTCCGGCACCTCAGGCGATGCGTCCCGGTGCTCCGGCCCCGCAGGCCATGCGCCCGGGAGCGCCCGCGCCCGGCATGCCGGTGGGGCGTCCCATGGCGCCTCCTCCCGCGGCGCGTCCGCCCGCGCCCGCTCCGGCCCCCGCTCCGGCGGCGGGTGGGGACGACGACTTCCAGATCGAACGCTTCTGACCACGCGTCGAGGCGCCCGCCCGGGAATGGGGCAGGGCGCCTGTTCGGCTCCGCCTCGCATCCGCGTGTTCAGAGCGCCCGCCCAGGAATGGGGCAGGGCGTCCACGCACACGCGCTACGCGTCGTCTTCACCCAGCAGCGCGCGCAGCCGGGACAGGCGGATGGGGCCGACGAGGCCCTCCTTGGACAGCGCCTGGAGCAACTGCGCGGTGGCCTGCACCTTGGCCTCCTGCTCCTCCTCGGGCCGGTCCACCACCTCCGCGTCGAGCACCGCCTCCATGTGCTCGGGGTTGATGGGCGCGGGGCCTTCCGACCAGGCGATGTCGAACAGTGCGCGGGCCATGCCCTCGCGAACCTTCCGCTCGGCGTCATTGGCGGCGCCCTTCACGAACGTGAGGAAGAGCGCGTCCACGGCCTCCTTGGTGAGCGCGGCCAGCGCGGGCACCTCGCCCAGCGCCTCCTTCACGTACTCGCCGTCGAACGCGTCCACGTCCTGCTCGTAGCCGAACGCCTCCTCCAGGAGGATGGACGCCAGGAAGGCATCCGTCTCCTCCGGGCTGGCGCCTTCCTCGGCCAGGGCCTCGCGAGCCTTCTGCGCGGGCTCGGCGAGGGTGGTGTCCTCCGCCAGCGCCCGGACGGCGGCGTGGGCCGCCAGCAGCACCAGCGAGGCCTGCGCATCGGTGGACAGGACGCGGCCGCCCACGCCCAGCAGCACGGACTTGTGCTTCGGGTTCGCGGAGGCGGCGTCGGTGAACGCCTTCTCTTCGGCGGAGAGCTCTCCGCCCGACTGCTGCTTTTGAAGCGTTTCCCGAGCGACGTCGGCGGCGAGGAAGCGAGCGAGTACGGGGTGCATGGCTGCGCCTGTTACCACATGCTAGGTATCCCGCCATGCATCCGGAGGACGAAGGGCCCGACGCTGTTCGCCGTGCCACGGACGCGTGTCTCAAGCTCCTGTCCATGCGCGGACGCAGCCGCCACGAGCTGGACCAGGCCCTGACCCGAAAGGGCTTCGAGGCGCCGGTGCGCGAGGCCGCGCTCACCCGCGTGAAGGGCTGGGGCTACCTCGACGACGAACGCTTCGCCCGCGAGCGCGCCGCGCTGCTCCTGGGCCGTGGCCGCCTGGGGCCCGCCGCCGTGGAGCACCGGCTGCGGGCGCACGGCTTGGAGGAGGGGACGGCCCAGCAGGCCATCGCCGAGGCCCGGGACGCGGTGGCCTTCGACGCGCTGGCCGCGGCGCGGGCGGTGCTGGAGAAGCGGGGGCTGCTCGGCCGGCCGCTCACGGCCAAGGAGCGGGCGCGCGCCGGACGGCTCCTGGACAGCCGGGGCTTCGCGGAGGACGTCATCTACCGGTTGCTCGGCGAAGCTTCGCTGGACCCCTCGGGGCCGGAGGAATAGCGTGATGGCGATGCGTTCCGCCGTCGCCTTTCTGTCCGCCTTCCTGATGTTCGGTTCCGGGTGTGCCTCCCTCACGCAGGGACAGGCCGGTGAGCCCGATTACGCCGCCCTGGCCGATGAGAACCTCCGGCTCGGTGGCGAGGCCCTGGAGAACAAGGACTTCTTCCGCGCCCAGAAGTACTTCGAGTACGTCCGGACGAAGTTCCCATACCAGGAGGCCGCCCGCGAAGCCGAGCTGCGCCTGGCGGACCTGGACTTCGAGCGCGAGGCCTTCCCCGAGGCCAAGGAGCAGTACCAGGCCTTCATCAAGCTCCACCCCACGCACGCCAAGGTGGACTACGCGGCCTTCCAGTCCGCGATGACGCACGTGAAGGCCTACCCCTCCGAGTTCTTCGCCCTGCCGCCGTCCAAGGAGAAGGACCAGGGCGAAATCCGCTCCGCGCTGGTGGCCATGGAGGAGTTCCGCCGCCAGTACCCGAACTCGCAGTACGCGAACGACGCCAAGGTGCACTGGGAGGACGCCCGGCGCCGGCTCGCCTCGCATGAGATGTACGCGGCGGACTTCTACGAGTCCCGCGAGCGCTGGAAGGCCGTGGTCCAGCGCCTGGAAGGCCTGCTGCGCCGCTACCCGGGCACGGAGTACGAGGAGCGGGCCCTGTTCAACCTCCACGCCGCGTACCTGAAGCTCAACGAGACGGAGAAGGCGCAGGACACGCTGCGCCAGGTGCTGCGCCGGCTGCCCGGCACGCCCGCCGCGGAGCGGGCCCAGCGTATGCTGGGCTCGTGAGAACCACCCAGGACTGGAGCCGCTTTGGCGGCGGTCTCATCGTGCTGTTGGCGTTGGGGGGCACCCTGGCCCTCTTCGCCCCGCGCATCCTGGGCGCCGCGGCCGGCCCCGAGCTGGAAATCATCACCGCGCTCAAGGAGACGGAGACGGAGGGCCTGTCGCTGGGTGTCCCTGGCGCGCCTCAGCCGTTGAAGTCCAGCAAGCACCGCTTCGCGCGCATCACCGTCAACGTGGAGCCCGGAGGCCAGCGGGCGGAAGCCTTCGCCACGCTCGATTTCGAGGGCACCCTGGGGGAAACCCGGGTAGGCACGGCGGGCGTGGAGCGGGTACCCTTCGTCACGCGTGGAGGCTCCTGGGTGCCGGAGACGTCGGCGGCGCCCCGGCTCCAGGCGGTGGTGACGGCGTTGGAGTCCCGGCGCAGGGCGCTCCAGGCGGCGGATGCGGCGGCGATGGAGCGGCTGGCGGGCCCGGACACCCCGGGCGTGGGCGGACCGGAGTGGGAACACCTGCAACAGGTCCGTGCGCGTGGCTACCGGGCGGAAGCATGGTACGTCCGGTTGGAGCGGGACGACGCGGTCGTCACGGAGCATTGGCGCCTCCAAGGGGCGCTGCCGGCGCGGCCGGTGGATACGCGGGGCCAGCGGCAACTGTCGTTGTCGTGGCGTGGTGATGAATTCTTGTTTTCTCCCAGCCTCATGTAGGCTGTTCGTCTCGGAGGCAGGGCCCTGGCGGGCCGATTCATGGAAGAGCCCCTCAAGCAGCTACTGACCCTCGGGCGCGGCTACTTCGAGAAGAAGCAGTACGCGCAGGCCGAGCAATACCTCGCGAAGATCGTCGAGCAGAATCCGACGTTCGCGGACGTATTCAACATGCTCGGCATCATCTACCACGACCAGGGGCAGTTCGCCCGGGCGCAGCGCGCGTTCGAATCCGCGCTGAAGCTGAACCCCGCCTACACCGAGGCGGCGCTCAACCTGGCCGTCATCTACAACGACATGGGGAAGTACGCCGAGGCGAAGGAGGTCTACCAGGCCGCCCTGTCGCAGCAGAAAGGCGGCCCCGGCGAGCTCGACCCCTACGTCGAGAAGAAGATCGCCAACATGTACGGCGAGATTGGCGACGTCTTCGCGTCCAGCGGCGTGTGGGCGAAGGCCATCGAGGAGTACCGGCGAGCGCTCGCGCTGTGTCCGCAGTTCGTGGACATCCGCCTCAAGCTGGGCAACGCCCTGCGTGACGCGGGGGACAACGCGGCCGCCATCCTGGAATACGAGCAAGTCATCACCCAGAACCCGGCGTTCCTGCCGGGGCACATCCAGTATGGCGTCGCGCTGTACTCCGCCGGGCGTCGGGCGGAGGCGGTGCGGGTCTGGGAGGACGTGCTGGCGCGCAGCCCCGACAACAAGAGCGCGCAGATGTACCTCAACCTGGTGAAGGACCCCGGCAAGGCGGAGCAGGCTGGCTGACGACCATGGACACCCAAAAGACCTACGCCCTCAAGTTCATCTCTGGGAAGTACCAGGGCGGCGAATTCCCGCTGAAGGCGGACAAGCAAATCGTCATCGGCCGCTCCAGTGAGCTGGACATGGTGCTCGTGGAGGACATGGTCTCCCGCAAGCACGCGCGCATCAGCTTCTCCGATGGGAGCATCACCATCGAGGACCTGGGCTCCACCAACGGCACCTTCGTCAACGGCGAGAAGGTCAAGCAGTCGCGCCTGAAGGAGGGGGACCGCATCCTCATTGGCACCTCCATCCTCAAGCTCGTGCACCAGGGCGCCGAAGGCGCCAGCGTGGACGAGGGCACCGCCCGCCTGAAGCTGGAAGAAGCCGCCGCGGCCCAGGCCGCCCGGACGACGAACAAGGCCAGCTCCATGACGGGGAAGATCGAGGAGATTCCCCTCCCGGACCTGCTCCAGTTGTTCCACACGTCCAAGAAGAACGGCGTGCTGGTGGTGCAGCGCAGCGACCAGGAAGGGCGCATCTACCTGCGCCAGGGCCGCGTGTACTACGCCGTCATCGGCGAGAACCACAACCTGGGCCCCCAGAAGAGCTTCAACCGCATCATCACCTGGGAAGAGGGCGACTTCGAGCTGCGCCCGGCGGAGAACCAGGAGTTCATGGTGGAGCTGGACTCGTCCACCGAGGCGCTCCTCATGGACGCGCTCCGCCAGTTGGACGAAATCAAGCGCCTGCAGCCGAACCTGCCGACGGCGGACGCCTCGCTGGTGGTCTCCTCGCCGCTGACCCCGCCGCTGCGGGAGCTGGCGCCGGAGCTGCTGGACGTGCTGCAACTGGTGCACAACTACGGCTCGCTGAACTCGGTGATGGACCACGCGGACGCGGATGACGTCGTCACCGCCGAGGCCGTGGTGCAGTTGCTCAAGCGGGACTACATCCGCGCGGCGTAAGTCCGCGCGGCAGGGGAGTGGCGGCACGTGGCTTCACGGCGGAGTGGGGGGAGCACCATGGCTGAGGCGAAGGCGGTGAAGTCGAAGCGCCTCACGGAGATGAGTCACTGCGCGGGGTGCGCGGCCAAGCTGCGCGCCTCCGACCTGGCCCAGGTCCTGGGCGGGTTGAAGTCCGCCAAGGCCTCCCAGGCCCTGGTGGGCTTCTCCACCAATGACGACGCCGCCGTGTACAAGCTGGCGCCCGGCATGGCGGTGGTGGAGACGGTCGACTTCTTCCCGCCCGTGGTGGACGACCCGTTCCAGTTCGGCGCCATCGCGGCGGCGAACGCCCTGTCGGACATCTACGCCATGGGCGCGCGTCCGCTCTTCGCGCTCAACCTGGTGTGCTTCCCGGACGAGCTCCCGCTGAAGGTGCTGTCGAAAATCCTCGCGGGCGGCCAGTCCAAGGCGGACGAGGCGGGCATCCCCATCCTGGGGGGCCACAGCATCCGCGACGCCGAGCCGAAGTTCGGCATGGCCGTGACCGGCGTGGTGCACCCGAAGAAGGTGCTCACCAACGCGGGCGCGAAGCCGGGCGACGTGCTCTTCCTCACCAAGCCGCTGGGCTCGGGCATCGCCACCACCGCCATCAAGCGCGGCGTGGCGTCCAAGGAGCTGACGAAGCGGGCCCTGGGCGTGATGACCACGCTCAACCGCGCCGCCGGTGAGGTGTTCGCCTCCGGGAAGTTCAAGGTGAACGCCCTCACGGACGTGACGGGGTACGGTCTGCTGGGCCACCTGTTGGAGATGATGACCGCGGCGAAGGTGCGCGCGTCGTTGGACCTGGAGCGCATCCCCCTCATCGCGGACATCCCCGCACTGGCGGAGGAGGGCGTCGTCCCCGGGGGCACGAAGTCGAACCTCGACCACGTGCGCAAGAAGGTCCGCTTCCCCGAAGGGCTGCCCGAGTGCATCCAGTGGGTGCTCGCGGACGCGCAGACCAACGGCGGACTGCTGGCCAGCGTCCCCGCGCGTCAGGCGCTCAAGGCCCTCAAGGCGTTTGAAGCCGCCGGGGTGGACGCGGCGTTGATTGGCGAAGTCCAGGCGGGCAAGCCGGGCATCGACGTGGTGGGCTGAGGCCCGGATTTCGCTCCGGGGGCCGGGCTCCAGTAGCATGCGCTCCCAGCATGCCGTCGCCGCGCCGCCCCCTCCTCGGCCTCCTGTCGTTGCTCTGGCTGGTCCCCGTCATCGCCGGGGCGGCGGAGCGTCCCGCGCGCATCATCATCGACCCGGGACATGGCGGCGCGAAGGAGGGTGCCAAGGGCCCCGGCAAGCTGCGCGAGAAGGACGTCGCCCTCCAGATTTCGCTCCGCCTCCGGGACAAGCTCGAGGCCGCAGGCGGCGACGTGTACCTGACGCGCGAGCAGGATGCCCTGGTGACGCTGACGGAGCGCGTGGCGTGGACCAACGACCACAAGCCCGACCTCTTCATCTCCGTCCACGCCAACTCCATGCCCACCAAGAAGATGCGCGCGCGCACCGAGGGCATCGAGACGTACTTCCTGTCCGCGAACGCGTCGGGTGACGCCGCGCTCGCGGTGGCGGACCGGGAGAACGCGGAGGCGCCGATGTCGCGCGCCGCGCGCACGGACTCCACGCTGGCCTTCATCCTCCAGGATCTGGCGCGCACGGAGGCGCACGCGGACTCTTCCCGCCTGGCCTACGCCATCCACCCGCGCCTCATCCGGAGCACCCGCGCGGCGAACCGGGGGGTGCAGCAGGCGCCCTTTTTCGTCCTCTCCGGCGTGGAGTGCCCAGCCGTCCTCCTGGAGGTGGGCTACATCTCCCATCCGGTGGAGGGCCCTCGGCTGGGCCGGCCGGAGTATCAGGAGAAGCTGGCCGCGGCGATTACGGAGGGCGTGCTGGCCTTCCTGAAAGAGACGCGGCGCAGGGACGCCGTCCGGGGGACCGAGGTGGCGGGCCCCGTGTCGCCCTGAGTGCACCAGCGCCACGGCAATCGACACCCACGTGGCGTGGCTCTGGTAGAGAGGGGGGACGCTCGTCCTCATTTCCCAGGAGCCTGCTGTGCGTTCCTTTCAACGTGGTGCGCTGGACCTTCGCCCTGTCATCCTCACTCCCGGTGTCTCCCGCTATGCGGAGGGCTCGGTCCAGGTCGAGTTCGGCCACACCAAGGTCCTGGTGACCTGCTCCACGGAGGAGCGCGTGCCGCCGCACCTGATGGGGAAGGGCACCGGCTGGGTGACGGCGGAGTACGGCATGCTGCCGCGCGCCACGCACTCGCGGAACCAGCGCGAGTCCGCCAAGGGCAAGCAGACGGGCCGCACCATGGAAATCCAGCGGCTCATCGGCCGCTCGCTGCGCGCCGCGGTGGACCTGTCCACCCTGGGCACGCGCACCCTCACGCTGGACTGTGACGTGCTCCAGGCGGACGGCGGTACGCGCACGGCCTCCATCACCGGGGCCTACGTGGCGCTGGTGCTGGCGCTGCGCTCGCTGCAGAAGGCCGGCACGCTGTCCAAGATGCCCAAGCTCACGCCGCTGGCGGCGGTGTCCGTGGGCATCGTGAAGGGCGAGGTCCGCGTGGACCTGGATTACGACGAGGACTCCACCGCGGACGTGGACCTGAACCTGGTGGCCACCGCGGATGGGCGCATGGTGGAGCTGCAGGGCACCGCCGAGCACCAGCTCTTCGACCGCAAGGCGCTGGACGCCATGGTGGACGGCGGGCTCGCCGCCATCCAGCGGCTGACCGCCGCGCAGGCGCAGGTGCTGGGATGACGGTGAAGCCCCGGCTGCTGTTCGCCACCACGAACAAGGGCAAGCTGCGCGAGCTGCGCGGCCTCGTCGGAGACGCCGTGGAAGTGGTGTCCCTGTCGGACCTGCCCCCCGTGCCCGAGCCCGCAGAGGACGGCGCCACGTTCGAGGAGAACGCGGTGATGAAGGCCCGTGCCTACGCGGACGCCACGGGGCTGCTCACCCTGGCGGACGACTCCGGCCTGTGCGTGGACGCGCTGGACGGACGGCCCGGCGTGCAGTCCGCGCGGTATGCCCCGGGGGATGACCGGGCCCGCTACGAGAAGCTGCTGACCGAGCTGACCGGGGTGCCCGATGAAAAGCGCACCGCGTCCTTCCGCTGCGCGCTGGCGCTGGTTCGGCCCGGGGGAGGGGAGGCGAAGGTGGAGGTGGGCCAGTGCAACGGCCGCATCGGCCACGCGCCCAAGGGCAGCCACGGCTTCGGTTATGACCCCGTCTTCATCCTCCCGGGGGGAGACCGGGCCCTGGCGGAGCTGACGCCGGAGGAGAAGTCGGCCATCTCCCATCGGGGAAAAGCCTTTCAGAAGATGAAGCCTCACCTGCTGGGCTTGTAGCCGTTCGGAATGCGAGGCCGTCAGTCACGTCGGCCTTGCGCGTCCGTTCGGGATGGTTCAACAATGCCGGACTTCTCGGGGCGTAGCGCAGCCTGGTAGCGCACCTGCCTTGGGCGCAGGGGGTCGGAGGTTCGAATCCTCTCGCCCCGACTTGAAGTGCAGCATCGGAAGCAGGCGGCCCGGCCAGCTCCAGTAGCTCAGCTGGATAGAGCACCGACCTTCTAAGTCGGGGGTCGCAGGTTCGAGTCCTGCCTGGGGCGCCAACTTATCCGCCTGAAAGCCTTGAGGAAATGCCGTCGCCCGCAAGGGCGGCGGCACCTACTCGGCAATCGTTTCCCATCCTCTTCCGGTGTCGAAAGCGGAAACTCCCGCTGTGGCCTACCTTGGCGGGCGCTGTAGGCTGCGGGGATGGGTGGTTCTAGATGAACGCGAATCTCAAGGGCGTCGGCTTGATCCTCGGCGTCATCTTCTTGCTGGTCATGTTGGGGCAGTTCCTGGGCGCTCGAAACACGGCGAGCGCCATCGAGGGCACCCCGGCTCCGGCGCGTGTCGAGCGGGCGGCAAGCGGCTCGTGCATCATTGGCTTCAAGAGCAGCAGTTGTTTCGAGCTGACGCTGAGCGTTCATCCGCCCCAGCAGGCGGCCTTCACGACGAAGCTCGACGTGAACATCCCCAACCAATGGACTTCCCGCGTCCAGCCCGCGTCCTGGGTGATGGTCGTCGTCGACCGCGAGGACCCGTCCAAGGTGGGCCTCGATTTGGATGCGTTCGAACTGCCGCCTCCGACGCCTCCGCCCGAATCGGCGTCCGCCGCGAGCGCGGCCCCGTAGCGGAGACGCTCACGAAAAGGCGTCAGATTCCGATGAGTTGGCCGTTGTAACATTTGGGCCTTGTCACGGTCCTGGTTTCCACGGTAGGGAAGCCGCCGCTTCAAACGCCGTTCGCGGTAAAGCTGTAACGGCGGCCATAGCTCAACTGGTTAGAGCGCCGGACTGTGACTCCGGAGGTTACCGGTTCGATCCCGGTTGGCCGCCCTTCTTTACCCGCCCTTGAATTTGCGTTCGTAGCTCAACTGGATAGAGCACCGGGCTTCGAACCCGGGGGTTGGGGGTTCAAGTCCCTCCGAGCGCGCACCTTCCAGCAGGTTGAAGCAGGAACGCCCCGCCACTTTCGCAGCGGGGCGCCCCCTCACGACCTTCCGGTTATCCGTCTCACCTCAAGCGTCGTGAGCCGCGCCATTTCCGGCGCCGCTCTTCGTCGCGGGCACCCGGCAGCGCAGCTCCGTCTCCGCCTCCAGCGCGAGCAGGTTCTCCCGCATCGCCTTGGCCCAACGTGCGCGGGGCTGCTCCATCAGCTTCTCGTTCGCCAGGTCGATGGACTCGCTCAGCTCCTCGTCGGAGAGCTCGGAGGCCGTCTTTCCCTTGTGGGGGCCGAACGCCACCACCACCGCGCTCGGCTTGGGGCGCGGCGCGGGCTCCGGCGTGGCGACAGGTGGTGCCACCGGCTCCCGCTGGGGATCCGCCGCGGTAGGCGCCGCCTCCAGGGGGGACTCACGGGGGCGCTTGGGCGGGAGCGGCACGTCGATGTCCAGTTGCGCCGCCGCCTGCTGCGGACGGGGCTCCTGGGACGCCAGCGGAGGGAAGGACGCCTTGAGGGGGCCGGGCTTGGAGCCCAGCACCTCGTAGGAGCCGCCACCGTGCTCGTCGGAGTGTGACTCGTAGTCCTCGGCGGGCATCTCCTCCCGCACGTAGAGTCCGCCGAAGGCCTCGGGGTACGCCTTGCGCAGGGCCGCCACACGGGCGCACTTCTCGATCATCGTCGTGGGAATCTTGGACCACAGCGGCGTCTGCTGAACGTAGCCGCTGAAGTCCAACCACACGACGACGGGCAGCTTGTCCTCCCGCACCACGCGGGCCCAGGCGCCCACCAGCGCGCCCTTCCGCTTGGCGGGATTGAACCGGTGCACCACCTCGCCCCGGCCCTGGTCCACGACGATGTCGTCCTCGGCGAACACCGCGCTCGCTTGGATGCCCTTGAAGTCAGGGAAGCGCTCGGCGCGTGCGAGCATCCCGGCCTCGGAGGGTTGGAACTCGTACTTCGTCACCCAGTTGGGCCGCTCGCGGTTGCCGGTGTTCTGCCGGCGCGCCACGCAGAAGGCCTCCTTGAGGAGCGGGTCCAGGCCGCTGCGCTTGCACTGCTCGATGAAGAGGGCGAACTCATCCTCGCTGATGCCGCGAGGGCAGATGGTCCGCTTCACGAGCTCCACGCGCTCACGGCTCCAGCCGGCCTGGTGAGCGCCCTGGCTGGCCGCCGTTCCATCCGCCTTCTGTTGGGGGTTGGCTTCCATCACTGTCTTCTCCTGCTACGTCCTGCGCGAAAAGGGCGGACGACCTCCGTCCGCCCGCATGGTGGCCGCGGGGTGCTCGGTGCTTTCGAGATGACCGACCGCGAGCCGTCACACGCCCGCCGTCCCGCTGGGCGGGAGCAACAGCGTGCTACAGGCGATGTTGAACATCCGGGTGGGGCGCTCGCTTCACATGCCTGCGTCGCGTGTCAGGGCTGGCCGAAGGGCATCCGAACCAGCGGCATCCCGCGGCGGGAGAACGGCGCGACGATGATCGACACGGACGGGAATGAACGGGGCTGCGAAAAAACGCTTTGACACAGCCGACGGCGTTCTGTAGTTACCGCGCCACCTGGACGCCGCGCAGGCGGCGCACCGGGGCAGTGACGGGAGCGTAGCTCAATTGGCAGAGCAATGGACTCTTAATCCATAGGTTGTGGGTTCGATTCCCTCCGCTCTCACTGTGAGGCCCCTCCAGAAATGGAGGGGCCTTTTGTTTTTGTGGCCTCTGCCGTCCCGCGAACGTTTCGCGGTAAGACGGTGCAGCGCACGACGACGCGGCCCGGGCGGGTGGCGAAACTGGTAGACGCGCCAGACTTAGGATCTGGTACCGCAAGGTGTGAGGGTTCGAGTCCCTCCTCGCCCATTTCGCGTTGACCCGTTCGTGCCTATCCCCTAAAGGCGCACGTCCCACTATTCCGGCACCGCCCGAAAGCGACGCTCTGTCCATGGCGGTGGCGAGCGAGGCCCGCATGAAGGTCCAGGTCGAAGAGCTTTCTCCCATCGAGAAGAAGCTCTCCATCGAGGTCGACGATGCCCGCGTGGCGGAGGAACTCTCCCGCGCGTACTCCAACCTGGGCCGCCAGGTGCGGCTGCCGGGGTTCCGTCAGGGCAAGGTGCCTCGTCGCATCCTCGAGCAGCGCTTCCGCGGCCAGGTCGAGGACGAGGTCATCCAGCGCGTGGTGCAGAGCGCGTACGTGGAGGCCATCCGCGAGCACAACGTGGAGGTCGTCGCCACGCCCCAGGTGACCAACTCCGGTCTCAAGGCCAACACCCCGTTCACCTTCGAGGCGCGCGTCGAGGTGAAGCCCAAGGTGGAGGCCAAGGACTACGTCGAGCTGCCCCTGGCCAAGTCCGAAACCGCCGTCACCGACGAGCAGGTGAACGAGCAGCTCGAGCGCATGCGCCAGTCCCTGGCCCGCCTGGAGCCCGTCACCGACCGCGACACCGCCGCCTCCGGCGACTACGCCACCGTGGACTTCGACGCCACCGTGGACGGCCAGCCCTTCACGGGCAGCAAGGCCGAGGGCATCACCGTGCAGGTGCAGCCCGGTGAGCTCGTGGAGTCGAAGATCGCCGGCCTGGAGGGCGTCAAGGTGGGCGAGTCCAAGGACATCGACTACGCCTTCCCCCAGGACTACCGGGTGGAGGAGGTGCGCGGGAAGACGGCGCGCTTCCACATCACGCTCAAGGCCGTGCAGAAGGAGATCGTTCCGGAGCTGAACGACGACTTCGCCAAGGAGTCGGGCATCGCCCAGTCCCTGGACGAGCTGCGCACCAAGGTCCGCGAGGACATGGAGAAGGCGCGCAAGTCCCAGGTGGAGGGTGAGGAGCGCGAGGCGCTGATGAAGGCGCTGCTGGAGCGCAACACCTTCGACGTGCCCCGCGCCATGGTGGAGCGGGCCATGGACTCCATGCTCCGCGGCGCGCTGCAGCAGCTCCAGCGTTCCGGCGTGGACCCCCGCCAGCTCAACCTGGACTTCAACCGCCTGCGCGAGGACATGCGCGAGAAGGCCCTCCAGGAAGTGAAGGGCACGCTGCTCTTCGAGTCCATCGCTCAGAAGGAGGGCATCCAGGCCTCCGACGCGGACGTGGACGCCCGCATCGAGCAGCTCGCCACCGAGGCGGGCCAGCCGGTCGCCGTGGTGCAGAAGTACTTCAAGGGCGCCGACGAGCGGCTCGGGTTGTCTCTCCGACTGAGAGAGGAAAAGACGATTGAATTCCTGAGGAGCCGGGCGAAGTATTCGTAAGGTTCTCTCACCGAGGTCGACATGCCCTTCATGCCCGTTCCCTACGTCATCGAGCAGACCCACCGGGGTGAGCGCTCGTACGACATCTACAGCCGGCTCCTGAAGGACCGCATCGTGATGCTGGGGACGGAGATCGACGATGACGTCGCCAACGTCATCGTCGCCCAGTTGCTGTTCCTGGAGTCGGAAGACCCGGACAAGGACATCAACCTCTACATCAACTCGCCGGGCGGCTCCGTCACGGCGGGCCTCGCCATCTACGACACCATGCAGTACGTGAAGTGTCCGGTGTCGACCATCTGCGTCGGGCAGGCGGCCTCCATGGGGGCCGTCCTGCTGCTCGCCGGTGCGAAGGGCAAGCGCTACGCCCTGCCTTCCAGCCGCATCATGATTCACCAGCCCCTGGGTGGGGTGCGCGGTCAGGCCACGGACATTGAAATCCAGGCCAAGGAAATCCTGCGGATGAAGGCGAAGCTCAACGAGCTCATCGTCAAGCACACCGCACAGTCCATTGAACGTGTCGAGAAGGACACGGACCGCGACTACTTCATGGGTGCTTCGGAGGCGAAGGCCTACGGCATCATCGATGAGATCCAGAATCCCCGGAAGGTCGTGGGGCTGGGCAAGGAAGAGAAGAAGTAGGCGAATTGCCGAGGCTTCGGAGCCTCGGCTGGCAGCCGGAGCCGCGGGAATGCGCCCCCGCGACTCCGGCTTTCTGCTTTCTGCGTCATGGCACGGCCCCTGTTAAGTACCCGGAAGGCGCGTGGACGTTCCGGACGGGGGCTGACTAGATTGGTCCCGAGCCAGGAACGGGGTGGGTGGAGTTCGGGGTTGGGGCCTTTCAGGCGCAGCGAGGGACGAAATGGCGGGCAAGAACGTGGAGAAGCGAGACAACCAGACCCTCTGCTGCTCCTTCTGTGGAAAGTCACAGAAGGAGGTCAAGAAGCTTATCGCGGGGCCAACGGTCTACATCTGCGACGAGTGCATCGGGCTCTGCAACGACATCATCGCGGAGGAGATCGACCGCGAGGAGACGAAGGACACCAAGCTGCGCATCCCCCGGCCCTCCGAAATCAAGGCGGTGCTGGACGAGTACGTGATTGGGCAGGAGCGGGCGAAGAAGACGCTCTCCGTCGCCGTGCACAACCACTACAAGCGCATCGAGTCCAAGGTTGCGATGGAGGACGTGGAGCTGCAGAAGAGCAACATCCTTCTGCTGGGGCCCACAGGTAGCGGCAAGACGCTGCTGGCGCAGACGCTGGCGCGCATCCTCAACGTGCCCTTCACCATCGCTGACGCCACCTGCCTCACCGAGGCCGGCTACGTGGGCGAGGACGTGGAGAACATCATCGTCAACCTGCTGCAGGCCGCCGACCACGACATCGAGCGGGCCCAGCGCGGCATCGTCTACATCGACGAAATCGACAAGATTGCCCGCAAGTCGGAGAACCCCTCCATCACCCGCGACGTCAGCGGCGAGGGCGTCCAGCAGGCGCTGCTCAAGCTCATCGAAGGCACGGTGGCCAACGTTCCGCCCAAGGGGGGCCGCAAGCACCCGCAGCAGGAGTTCCTGCAGGTGGACACCACCAACATCCTCTTCATCTGTGGCGGCGCCTTCGGCGGCCTGGACCAGGTGATTGAGCGGCGCATGGGCGGCCGCAGCCTGGGCTTTGGCGCGGACGTGCAGTCCAAGAAGCAACGCAGCCTCACGGAGCTGCTCAAGCACGTGGAGCCCGAGGACCTGCTGAAGTTCGGCATGATTCCGGAGTTCATCGGCCGCCTGCCCATCATCACCGCGCTGGAGGAGCTGGATGAGGCCGCCCTCATCAACATCCTCAACCAGCCGAAGAACGCGCTCACCAAGCAGTACCGCAAGCTCTTCGAACTGGACGGGGTGACGCTGAAGTTCACCGACGGCGCCCTCAAGGCCATCGCCAACGAGGCCATCCGCCGCAAGGCGGGCGCCCGTGGCCTGCGCTCCATCCTGGAGTCGGCCATGCTGGACGTGATGTACGAAATCCCGTCCCGCAAGACGGCGCGCGAGGTGCTCATCTCCGAGGAAGTGATTCTCAGGAAGAGCGAGCCGGTGGTGCTCCACGCGCAGGCGGAGAAGGACGCCGCGGAGCCGAAGAAGGAATCCGCCTGACGCCAGGGGCCCCCTGAGGGCCCGGGCGTTGGCGGGTTGACGGGGCGCGTCACGGACCACCGACAGGTGGGCCGGGCGCGCCCCTTTCGTCAGGGAGGGGCCAGGCTGCGTTCGCCCCTCCACACTTTTTGTGGGACGGGCGGGGGCCTTTCTGTATGTGCTGGGCCCATGAGAAAGCTGCTCGTCCCCGCCTTGATGTCGCTCGCGGCGTGTGCCTCCCAGAAGGAGGCGGCGCGCGAAGAGCTTCCCGCGGCAGCCTCCGCGGCCCCCGTTCCCGAGGAGTCCCCTCGCATGTCACACCCGGCAACCCGGGCGGAGCAGATTGTCGACACCTTGCACGGCGTCCAGGTGGCGGACCCGTATCGCTGGCTCGAGGACGAGAAGGCCCCCGAGGTCCAGGCGTGGATGAAGACGCAGGACGCGCACGCCCGCGAGCAGCTTGGGAAGTTCCCTGGCCGTGAGGCGCTGCACAAGCGCTTCACCGAGCTGTTCTACACCGACTCCATCTCCACGCCGTCCCGCCGCGCCGGGCGCTTCTTCTACTCGCGCACGCACAAGGACAAGGAGAAGAGCATCCTCTACTGGCGCCAGGGTGAGAGCGGCCCGGAGAAGGTGCTGCTCGACCCGAACACCTGGAGCAAGGACGGCACCGTGTCGCTGGGCACCTGGTCGGTGTCCTGGGACGGCAAGAAGGTGGCCTTCGCCCAGAAGCCCAACGCCGCGGATGAAGCGGTGCTGCACGTCATCGACGTGGACTCCGGCGAGTGGTCCAAGGTCGACGTCATCGAGGGCGGCAAGTACGCCTCGCCCAAGTGGACGCCCGACAACAAGGGCTTCTATTACGAGTGGCTGCCCACGGATTCGTCCATCAAGGTGGACGAGCGCCCCGGCTACACCACCATCCGCTACCACACGCTGGGCACCGAGCCGGCCAAGGACGCGGTGGTGCACGAGCGCACGGGGGATCCGACGACGTTCCTCCAGAGCGACCTGAGCCGCGACGGCAAGTACCTCTTCGTCTACATCCTCCGCGGCTGGAGCGAGAACGACGTCTACTGGAAGCGCCCGGGCGAGAAGGACTTCCGCCTGCTGGTGAAGGGCGTGGGCGCCAAGTACGAGGTGCAGGCCTGGAAGGACCGCTTCTACGTCCTCACGGACGAGGGTGCCCCGCGCCAGCGCGTCTTCGAGGTGGACCCGGCGAAGACGGCCCGCGCGTCGTGGAAGGAAATCGTCGCGGAGGACGCCGTGGCCGCGCTGCAGTCGGCGCACATCGTCGGCGGGCACCTGGCGCTGGAGTACCTCAAGGACGCCACCACCGAGGTGCGCGTGGCCACGCTGAAGGGCAAGCCGGTGCGCACGGTGCAGTTGCCGGGCGTGGGCGCCGCGTCCAACCTGGTGGGTCTGGAGGACCTGGACGACGCCTACTTCGTCTTCACGTCCTTCACCACGCCGCGGCAGATCTACAAGACGTCCGTCAGCACCGGGAAGTCCGAGCTCTGGGCCAAGGTGGACTTGCCCATGAACCCGGAGCAGTACAAGGTCGACCAGGTCTTCTACACGTCCAAGGACGGGACGAAGGTGCCCATGTTCGTGGTGCACCGGAAGGACCTGGCGCTGGACGGCAACGCGCCCACGCTCCTGTACGGCTACGGCGGCTTCAACGTGAGCATGGAGCCCACCTTCCGGGCGAGCATCCTGCCCTGGCTGGACGCGGGCGGCGTGTACGCGGTGGCCAACCTGCGCGGTGGTGGTGAGTATGGCAAGGCGTGGCACGACGCCGGCCGCCTGGACAAGAAGCAGAACGTCTTCGACGACTTCCACGCCGCGGCCGAGCACCTGGTCCAGGCGAAGTACACGCAGCCCAAGAAGCTGGCCATCTACGGCGGCAGCAACGGCGGCCTGCTGGTGGGCGCGGCCATGACGCAGCGGCCGGAGCTCTACGGCGCGGTGGTGTGCGGCGTGCCCCTGCTGGACATGGTGCGCTACCACCTCTTCGGCAGCGGCCGGACCTGGATTCCGGAGTACGGCACCGCGGACAAGGCCGCGGACTTCAAGACGCTGTACGCCTACTCGCCCTACCACCACGTGAAGGCGGACGTGCGCTACCCGGCGCTGCTGATGATGGCGGCGGACCACGACGACCGGGTGGACCCCATGCACGCCCGCAAGTTCGTGGCGGCGGTGCAAAACGCCACGGGCAACCAGGCCCCGGCGCTGCTGCGCATCGAGGCCAATGCGGGCCACGGCGGCGCGGACCAGGTGGCCAAGTCCATTGATTCGAGCGTGGACCTGTATTCGTTCCTGTTCCATGCCCTGGAGGTCCAGGGGGCACAGGGTGGGGTGGCTGCGCAGGGCCGCTGACACTCCAAGCGGACGCCCGAGGGAGCCTCGGGTGTTCCCTTGATGGCACGACGCCGTTCCCCAATCTTGAGCCGGGGAACG
Organism: Myxococcus hansupus; assembly: GCF_000280925.3. Lineage (NCBI taxonomy): Bacteria > Pseudomonadati > Myxococcota > Myxococcia > Myxococcales > Myxococcaceae > Pseudomyxococcus > Pseudomyxococcus hansupus. Next base: position 6,207,915 of record NZ_CP012109.1, on the reverse strand, counting down.
GCGCCGCGAATCGCCGTGTTATAGAACTGCTTCATCCCGTACGAATGCTCGGCGAGCGAGCAGACGGGCAACTCTTCTAGGGGCCTGATTCATCCACGGCCCGCAGGTGGCGGATACATGTTCTTCGGACGTGACGACAAGAAGGAAGCCCAGAAGCGGGGTCTCACCGTCCCGCTCTTGCCCCTTCGGGACATCATCGTGTTCCCGCACATGGTGGTGCCGTTGTTCGTCGGCCGGGAGAAGTCCATCGCGGCGTTGAAGGACGCGATGGCGCACAAGGGGCCGGACGACAAGGCCGTCATCCTGCTGGCGGCGCAGAAGAAGGCCAAGACGAACGACCCCACCCCGGACGACATCTTTCACTTCGGCACGCTGGGCCACGTCATCCAGCTCCTCCCGCTGCCCGACGGCACGGTGAAGGTGCTGGTCGAAGGCGTGCGCCGCGCCAAGGTGAAGAAGTTCCACCCCAACGACGCCTTCTTCATGGTCGAGGTGGAAGAGGTCGAGGAGCAGACGGAGAAGACGGTGGAGCTGGAGGCGCTGGTTCGCAGCGTCCACTCCGTCTTCGAGGCCTTCGTCAAGCTCAACAAGCGCATCCCGCCCGAGATGCTGATGCAGGTCGCCAGCATCGACGACCCGGCGCGGCTCGCGGACACCATCGTCGCGCACCTCTCCCTGAAGCTGAACGACAAGCAGGCCCTGCTCGAGACGGAGTCCCCGGCCAAGCGCCTGGAGAAGCTCTACGAGCTGATGCAGGGTGAGATCGAGATTCTCCAGGTGGAGAAGAAGATCCGCACGCGCGTCAAGAAGCAGATGGAGAAGACCCAGAAGGAGTACTACCTGAATGAGCAGATGCAGGCCATTCAGAAGGAGCTGGGTGAGCGCGACGAGTTCAAGAACGAGATTCAGGAGATTGAAGAGAAGCTGAAGAACAAGCGGATGAGCAAGGAGGCCACGCTCAAGGTCAAGAAGGAGCTGAAGAAGCTCCGGATGATGAGCCCGATGAGCGCCGAGGCCACCGTCGTCCGCAACTACATCGACTGGATCATCAGCCTCCCCTGGTACGACGAGACGCAGGACCGTCTGGACGTCACCGAGGCGGAGACGGTGCTCAACGAGGACCACTACGGCTTGAAGAAGCCGAAGGAGCGCATCCTCGAGTACCTGGCCGTGCAGCAGCTCGTGAAGAAGCTCAAGGGCCCCGTGCTGTGCTTCGTCGGTCCTCCGGGCGTGGGCAAGACGTCGCTGGCGCGCTCCATCGCGCGGGCCACGGGCCGCAAGTTCGTGCGCCTGTCGCTGGGCGGCGTGCGTGACGAGGCGGAGATTCGCGGCCACCGCCGGACGTACATCGGCGCGATGCCGGGCAAGCTCATCCAGTCGCTGAAGAAGGCGGGCAGCAACAACCCCGTCTTCCTGCTCGACGAAATCGACAAGATGTCCACGGACTTCCGAGGCGACCCGAGCGCGGCGCTGCTGGAGGTGCTGGACCCCGAGCAGAACCACAACTTCAACGACCACTACCTGGACCTCGATTACGACTTGTCCAAGGTGATGTTCATCTGCACCGCGAACACGATGCACAACATCCCCGGTCCGCTGCAGGACCGCATGGAGGTGATTCGCATCGCGGGGTACACCGAGCCGGAGAAGCTCTCCATCGCCCGGCGTTACCTCATCCCGAAGGAGCAGGAGGCCAACGGGCTGGCGGACCTCAAGGTCGACATCTCCGACCCGGCGCTGCGCACCATCATCCACCGCTACACGCGGGAGTCGGGCGTGCGTTCGCTCGAGCGTGAGATTGGTGGCGTGTTCCGCAAGATTGCCCGCGACGTGCTGAAGAACGGCAAGCGGGACATCGAGGTGGACCGGAAGATGGCCATGAAGTTCCTGGGCACGCCTCGCTACCGTTACGGCGTGGCGGAGCGCGAGGACCAGGTGGGCATCGTCACGGGCCTCGCCTGGACGGAGCTGGGCGGCGAAATCCTCACCACCGAAGCCACGGTGATGCCGGGCAAGGGCAAGCTCATCATCACCGGCAAGCTGGGTGAGGTGATGCAGGAGTCCGCACAGGCGGCCATGTCCTACGTGCGCAGCCGCGCCGAGCGCTTCGGCATCGACCGCAAGGTGTTCGAGAACTACGACATCCACGTCCACTTGCCGGAAGGCGCGATTCCGAAGGACGGTCCGTCCGCCGGCGTCACCATCTGCACCGCCCTGGTGAGCGCGCTCACGCGCGTGCTCATCCGCCGCGATGTGGCCATGACGGGTGAAATCACCCTGCGTGGACGGGTGCTCCCCATTGGTGGCCTGAAGGAGAAGACGCTGGCCGCGCACCGCGCGGGCATCAAGACGGTCCTCATCCCGAAGGCGAACAAGAAGGACCTGAAGGACATCCCGCTGAAGATTCGCAAGCAGCTTCGCATCGTCCCGGTGGAGTTCGTGGACGACGTGCTGCGCGAGGCGCTGGTGCTGGAGAAGCCGGAGGAGTTCGGCCGCAAGCCCTCGACGGACGGCGGCAAGCTGGGCACGGAGCTGCCGGCCTCGTCTCCGGCCGTGGCCCCGGCCTAGCGGAGGCAGACAGCACCCGGTGGGCCTCCGCGCCCGCCGGGCCGCGTTGAAGGGAAGCCAGGATGCCGGACGACCAAGGTCGCCGGGTTCCTGGCTTCTCCTTTTCTGGCGCCTGGAGCTTCGGGGTAGAAGGGGCCCTGGTGGCTCCGCGCGCTCGACTCCGGTGGTGGTGGTACCTGGTGGCGGTGGTGGCCGCCTCGTGCGGGCCGTGCGGCTTCCAGCCCGAGCCCGGCGTGAAGGTCGTGGTGCCGTCCATGCCCGCCACGCTGGATTGGAGCCACTCGGATCCGGATAGCTGGGCGAACTACCCGGTGATGCTGGCCACCCAGCGCGGACTCACGCAGTTGCAGCCGGACCACACCGTGGGGCCAGGGCTGGCGGAGCGGTGGGAGCGCGTCACGGATGCGCGGGGGCGGGACGTCTATACGTTCCACCTGCGTCAGGATGTGCGCTGGTCCAACGGCGCGCCGCTCGTGGCCCGCGACTTCGTCGTGGGGTGGCGCCGAGCGCTCCAGGGCCGTGAGCGCGGGGAGATGGCGGACATCGACGGGGCGTCGGAGGTGCTGGCGCTCCAGGAGCGCGGCGCGCCCGAGGCGGAGGTCCACGCGGCGATGGAGCGCGTGGGCGTGGAGGCCGTGGACTCGCACACGTTGCGCGTCATGCTGGCGCGGCCTCGCAGCTACTTCCTGGCCCGTGTGGCCAACGTGTACCTGTTCTATCCGGCGCCCTCGGCGGACCTGGAGGGGAAGTCCGACGAGGAGGTGCGGGATTACTTCGACCGTCCTCGCGAGGGGCGGCCGTTGGCGCTGGGGCCCTACCGCGTCGACCAGTGGGACCGGGCGGGGGAGCGGGTGCGGCTCGTGTACAACCCGGGCTCGGCGTTTCCTCCGCCGCTGGCGCCGGGCGAGGTGCCCGCGCCCGTCATCACGCTGATGAAGTCGGAGATTGGCCCGGCGCTGTACGAGCGGGGGCGGGTGGAGTTCGTCTTCGTGGACAGTGCCGCGGCGCTGCGCATCCACCGGCCCGCGGACTTGCGCCGCGAGCCGCTGCTGTCCACGTACTTCCTGGCGTTCAACACGGAGAAGGCGCCGTTGGACAGGCCCGAGGTTCGGCGCGCGCTGTCGAGGGCGCTGGACCGTGAAGCGCTGGTGGCGGGATTGCTGCCCGCGGCGCGGCCGTCGCATGTGCTGTTGCCTCCGGAGCTTCCTCTGGCCGCGAACGCGGAGGAGGCGGGGCGATTGCCGCACTACGCGCCGGAGCAGGCGCGGGCGGAGCTGGCGGGTGTGGCGGGGTTGGGTCGTCCGTTGCGGCTCGTCTACAGGTCGGGAGATGGGTTTGTGCCCGAGGTGGCCATCGCGGAGCGGGTGGCGGCGCAGCTCGCGCGGGTGGGCGTGAAGGTGGTGTTGGAGGCGCGCTCGGATTTCTCGGCGGAGATTTCGCGGCGCTCGGCGCAGGGGCCTCGGACGTATGACTTGTACCTGCGGCGGCTGGGGGCGGATTACGCGCACCCGAATACGTTCTTCACGCTGTTCGAGCGCGAGGGCAACCACCAGACGGGCTGGGAGACGCAGGCGGGTGGTGAGCCCCTGGCGCGCTTCGAGCGACTGCTGGAGGCCGGGGATGCTGCTCCGGACGACGTGAGTGCCCGTGCGCGGTACGTCGAGGCGCAGGAGGTGCTGGTGGGAGAACAGGCGGTGATTGCGCCTCTGTACCACCCGGACCGTTACTACCGCGCGCATGAGCGGCTGCGTGGGTTGGACGTGGACCCGTTCAACTTCCTCGCGTTGCGAGCACTGCGTGTGACGATGGATTCGCCTGTCGCACAGGAGGCGCCGTGAGCGGCCGCTTCCGTGCTGACGTTCTGTTCGGCGGCGGCAGCGCGCGCAGGAGCTGCGTGGTGCTCGGTCCCTTCGTCGTAGGCACTGCGTGCGCCGCACCTGCCGACAGTCGCGGAGGGGCCTCTCGCAGCGGCGGTGCCACGCGTGTTCCGTTCATCGCATGCGCGGCAGACGCGACACCTGTCGCTATGTGCGGAGGGGCCTCCCGCAGCGGCGGTGCCACGCGTGTTCCCTTCATCGTAGGCACTGCGTGCGCCGCACCTGCCGCCAGTCGCGGAGGGGCCTCCCGCAGCGGCAGTGCCACGCGTGGTCCCCTCGTCGTAAGCACTGCGTACGCCGCACCGGCCGACAGTCGCGGAGGGGCCTCTCGTAGCGGCGGTATCGTGCGCATTCCCTTCGTCGTAGGCGCTGCGTACGCCGCACCTGCGGACAGTCGCGGAGGGGCCGCGCTTCGGGGCGCTACTGTGCGTGGCTTCTCCATGGCGGCCGCTGCCCCTGTCGACGTCAGCGGAGGCACTGGGCGAGCGAACGGCACTGAGCACGATTGTGCCCGCGCTGTCCCTGCTTGGGGCGCGCCATGAAGGCCGTGGCTCAGCGGCTGGTGCGGCAGGTGGTGCTGGTGCCCGTGGTGGCCATCGCGTCGTACTTCCTCATGGCCGCCTTGCCGCTCACCACCGAGACGGATGCCAAACGGCAGGTGTCGCGTGAACTCGCCGCCTCGTATCGGCGCGACCTGGGCATCGGCGAGCCCCTGGGTTTTCTGCGCCCGTGGGAGAAGCTCTTTCGTGGCGAGCGCCTGGGCACGAGCGCCCAGGGCATCACCGGTGATGAGCTGCTGACGAAGCTCTCCGGCAGCGTGGGCGTGGGCTTGATGGCGCTGCCGCTCGCGCTGACGTGGGCCTTGGGCTTCGCGCTGCTGCGCACCCGATGGCGCAAGGGCCGCTGGTCCGCCATGGGCGACGTGGTCCCCGCCGTGGCGTTCGGCACCCCCGTCTTCATCCCTGCGTTGCTGCTGGCCCCCGCCGTGGTGGAGCGCGGCAACCTGCTCCCGGAACTGTGCGCGGCGCTGGTGACGTCCATCTGGCCCGGCATCTTCCTGGGCACGCTGGTCGGGGACTCCTTGGAGGCGGAGTTGTCTCGCGACTACGTGCGCACGGCGCTGGGCAAGGGCCTGTCCCGCGCCACCGTGCTGCGCCGTCACGTCCTGCCCAACGTGTGGCCCGCGATGCTCGACGCCGTGGGGCCCGTGGCCACATCATTGCTCGCGGGCTCGTTCGCGGCGGAGCGCGTCCTCGGGCTGCCGTACTTCGGGCAGCTCTACGTCCTCGCCGTGCTCAACAAGCAGGTGGCCGTCGTCGTCGTCGCCACCACCACCTTCGCCACGCTGCTCGTCATCGTGAGCCTCGCTGTGGAGGTGCTGCGCTACGCCGTGGACCCTCGCTCCCGTGAGGCAACCACATGAACCGCGTCCCGGTGCGCGCTCGCGTGGGACTGGCGCTCCTCGTCGGGCTCGGGCTGCTGAGCCTCCTCGCGGGGCGGCTCTTCCCAGAGGCCCTGGCCCAGACGTGCCCCCTGGGCATGGACCCCACGCGCCCGGACCGCACCGTGTGCGAGCTGGCCTTCGGCGGCCTCTGGGTCTCCCTCGCCGTGGGCCTCGCGGCGGGCGCGCTCTCCACGCTCATCGGCCTCACCGTCGCGGCGGTGGCGCGGCTCTCCGGAGGCGTCGTCGAGCAGACCCTGCTCCGTGCCGTGGACGCCGTGTTCGCCCTCCCAGACGTGCTCGTGGTGATGGTGCTCCAACTCGCGGGCCAGTCGCTCGCGGACGCGGGGCAGGGTGGGGGCCTGGGCCCGTTCGGGTTGATGGTCGCCTCGCTCGCCCTGGTCGGCTGGGCCGGTCCCGCGCGCATGTTCCGCAACCGCCTGGCGACGCTCGAATCGCAGGAATACGTCGCGGCGTCGCGGGCGCTCGGCGGCGGAGGACTGCACCTGCTGCGCGTCCACCTGTGGCCCGCGCTGCGCCCCTTCGCCCTGGCGGTGTTCCTCTCCCGCCTGCCCGCCGCCATCCTCACCGAGTCCACCGTCAGCTTCTTCGGCATCGCCCGCATGGAGCCCATGTCCCTGGGCCGCTACCTGGGCACCAGCTACGCGGCCCTCATCTACGAAGGCGGAGGCCGCGTCGTGCTGCCTGCCTGGGCCCTGCTCGTGCTGCTGGTGCTCGGCGCCTCGCTCGCCTCCCAGGCGCTTTCCGGGGCACCTCGCAGGGCAGCCTGACGGACGGCGTGAGCGGACCGTCGGCTCCGCTCCGAAGTGGAATTCCCAACGTTGAGGGAGGGGTTCTCCTCACACGGAAACCTTTTGCCCACATCGGTGACGCCATGTCCCTCACGACCAGCGAAGAGCTTGCCACCTCCACCGAACTCGACACCCGCGAGCGCGAGGAGCAGCGCGCGGACACGCTCAAGTTGGAGCCCGCGCGCGGCGCGGTGCTCGTTGTCGAGGACGACCCCTCCCACCGCGAAATCCTCGTCGAGATGCTGGCGGGCTGGGGCTACGAGCCCTTGCCCGTGGGCAGCGCCGAGGAGGCCGAGTTCGCCGTGCGCAACAAGCGCATGGACGCGGCCATCGTCGACGTCTTCCTGCCCGGCCGCAGCGGCGCCACCCTCATGTCCCGGCTGCGCGAGCGCTTCCCGCAGTCCGTGCTCATCGGCGTGAGCGCCATGAGCGACGCGGCCATGGCGCGCAAGTGCAAGGGCCTGGGCGCGGACCTCTTCATCGGCAAGCCCCTGGACCCCCAGCGGCTGGCCGAGGCGCTCCAGTCCAGGCACACGAGCTGGCACTGACGGCCCCTCCGGCAGGGGCCGCCGGGGCGGGTTCCGGTTGCGCCATCCGCGTGAACGGTTGATGCTCCTTGCGTGAAGAACCTCGCTCCCGGCTTGCTGGTCGCCATGCCCCAGCTCGGCGACCCGAATTTCTACCGCTCGGTCGTCCTGATGCTCGAGCACAGCGAGACGGGCTCCATGGGGCTCGTCATCAACCGGAGCGCGCCGCTGACGCTCGGTGAGCTGGCGCGCGGGCAGAACCTGAGCGTCGCCGCGGGCCGCAAGGAGCACCCCGTGTTCCTGGGCGGCCCGGTGGAGCCCCAGCGGGGCTTCGTCCTCCACGATGACCCGGAGCAGCGCGAGAAGCACGCGGTGCTTCCCGGCCTGTTCCTGAGCGTGACGCTGGACGCGCTGGGCCCCCTGCTGACGAATCCGAACCCACGCCTGCGCTTCTGCCTGGGGTATGCGGGGTGGGGGCCCAAGCAAATCGAGAGCGAAATCGCCGCCGGCTCCTGGCTCTTCACCGAGGCCACGACGGAGTCGGTGCTGGGGCTCGAGCCCTCGAAGCTGTGGGATACGACGTTGCGAAGCATGGGGGTGGACCCCGCCATGCTGGTGATGGGAAGGGGAATGAACTGATGCTCGACGCTGAATTCATCCGGGCCCGCATCCTGGAGGCCCTGCCGGGCTCCGAGGTGGACGTGCGGGACTACACCGGGACGGGAGACCACTACGAGGCCCGGGTGGTGAGCCCTGACTTCGCGGGGAAAGCGATGGTGCAACAGCACCAGCTCGTGTACGCGCCCCTGCAGCAGTGGCTGAAGAGCGGCGAGCTGCATGCGCTCGCGCTAAAAACCTATTCTCCCGAGCAGTGGAAGAAGCTCGGGACACGCTAAGAAGGAGCGGTACCCATGACGCCTGAACTCAAGGCCCGGTTGGAGCAGGAGACGCAGTCGCACAAGATTGTCCTTTTCATGAAGGGCAATGCCTTGTTCCCGCAGTGTGGTTTCTCCGCGCGGGCCCTGCAGTTGTTGCAGCCCCTGGGGGAGGTCCACACGGTGGACGTGCTGTCGGATCCGGAGATTCGCCAGGGCATCAAGGACTTCACCAACTGGCCCACCATTCCCCAGATTTTCATCAACGGGCAGTTCGTCGGCGGCTCCGACATCCTCATGGAGCTGCATGAGCGCGGGGAGCTGGCCGACCTGGTCGCGGGCAAGAGCCCGGCCTAGCGGACGGGGCCTCGGGCATGACGGGCGAGGGGAGACCGACTCCCCTCGCTGCGGCTAGGATGGGAGGCCGCTGCCCCGAGGAACCCCCGTGGTCACCGCCAACCGTCACAACGCTCCCCAGAACCCGGACGAAGCCGCCGACGTGCCCGCAACCCCGGCTGTCGATGCGAACGTCCCCGTCGCTGATACCAACGCCGCCGTCGCCCTGACGGACACCGTCCTGCCGGCCCATGCGCCCGGCGTGACGGTGGACCCGGACGACCTGGTGGACACGGCGAAGACGCCCACCCTCCTGGACAAGGTGCAGCAGTTCCGCGCCCGTCACGAGAAGTGGGAGATGGCCCTCTTCTTCTTCGGAGGCTTTCTCTACGACGTCATCACCATCAGCCGCATCGACGACACGCTGACGCTGGTGCAGAACTTCGGCTACCTGCTGGTCCTCACGGGCCTGCTCCTCATGGAGCAGCGCTACCCGGACGGCGTGGAGCCTCCGAAGTTCCTCGTGAAGGTGTGGCGTTGGCGCGAGGACGCCATCCACTTCCTCTTCGGAAGCCTGCTCAGCGCGTTCATGCTGCTGCTCTTCAAGAGCTCGTCCGGCGCGCTGCCGTACCTCTTCGTGGGAGGCATCTTCGCCCTGCTGGCGGCCAACGAGCTGCCGGTGTTCCGCAAGCTGGGCCCCGTCATGCGCATGGTGCTGCTCAGCCTGAGCGTGACGATGTACTTCGTCTGCCTGCTCCCGGTGGCGCTCGGGCGCATGGGCTTCTGGGTCTTCCTGCTGGCCGTCGCGCTGGGCTCGGCGAGCATCTTCGGGATGATGCGCCTCATTGCCCGCTGGCGCCCGGATGACCGCCGCTACGTGCTGCGCAACGTGGCCATCCCCGGCTTCGGCGTGCAGGCGGCGCTCTTGGGGCTGTACGTGGTGGGCGTGATTCCGCCGCTGCCGGTGTCGGTGCAGTTCGCGGGCATCTACCACCAGGTGGAGCGGGTGAGCCCGGGCATCTACCACCTGTCCTCGGTGGACGCCCGCACCTGGTACAAGCCGTGGACGTGGGGCGACCCGGACTTCCTGATGCAGCAGGGGGACAAGCCCTACTACTTCTTCCGCATCTTCGCGCCGAAGCACTTCCAGGCCTACAAGGTCCGCGTGCGCTGGTACTTCGACGACCCGCAGAAGGGCTGGACGACGTACGGCAACGGCTTCGTGGCCGACGTGAGCAGCAACGGCACGGACGGCGGCTACCGCTACTACGCGACGACGTCCAACCTGAAGCCCGGCAAGTGGCGCGTGGTGCTGGAGACGGAGGACGGGCACGAAATCCACCGGCTGAGCTTCACCGCCGGGTCGGACCCGAGCTCGACGCCGCGCACGTTCGACGTCGACGTGTCCACGCTCAAGGACGTGAAGCCCCTGCCGCTGGCGGAGTGGCAGGAGCGGGCGGCGGCGAGCGTGAAGCCCGCCACCACGCCAAAGGCGAAGTAGGCCCGTCCTACTTCTTCTTTTTCTTCTTCTTGCCGGCCTTGTCCTCCGCCCACAGGCCCTTCATCCAGGACTCCACGTCCTTGGTGGCGCGGGGGATGTCGGCGGAGAGGACCTTGCAGCCGCGCGCGGTGACGACGACGTCGTCCTCGATGCGCACGCCGATGCCGCGGTAGCGCTTGGGCACGGTGAGGTCGTCCGTCTGGAAGTACAGGCCCGGCTCCACCGTCAGCACCATGCCGGCCTGGAGCTTCCCGTACTTGTAGGCCTCCTGCCGCGCCTGGGCGCAGTCATGCACGTCCAGGCCCAGCATGTGGCTGACGTTGTGGAGCGAGTAGCGCTTGTAGAACTGGTGCTCGTCCTTGAGCGCCTCCTCGGCGCTGTCGAGGATGCCCAGGGACTCCAGGCCCTCGGCGAGCACGCGCATGGCGGCGCGGTTGGGCTCCATGAAGTCGTTGCCCGGCTTCACCTGCGCGAAGGCCGCGTCCTGCGCCTTCAGCACCAGCTCGTAGATTTCGCGCTGCTCCGACGTGAACTTGCCGGTGATGGGCAGGGTGCGGGTGATGTCCGCGGTGTAGAGCGTCTGGCCCTCCACGCCCGCGTCCAGCAGCAGCAAGTCGCCGGGGACCAGCGGCCCGTCGTTGTGGTGCCAGTGCAGCACGCACGCGTGCGAGCCCGCCGCGGCGATGGTGCGGTAGCCCACGTCGTTGCCTTCCACGCGGGCGCGGAGGTTGAAGATGCCCTCCACGTAGCGCTCCGTCTTCGCCGTCTTCAGGCCGCGGATGACGTCCTCGAAGCCGCGCTGCGTGGAGTCGATGGACGTCTGCAGCTCCTTCAGCTCCTGCGCGTCCTTGAGCAGGCGCATCTCCGACAGCGCCTGGGCCAACTGCTTCTCCTTGTCCTTCTCCGCGGGCTCCTTCACGGCGCCGTCCACCTTGGGGGACAGGCCGCGCAGCACGCGGGTGGACGGGCTCGACTCGCCGCCGAGGCTGGCGAGGAAGTCCGGCAACTCGTTGAGGCCGCGCGCCTGGTCCACGCCATAGCGGGCCTGGCTCTCCTTCACGCCCAGCCGCGGGCCTTCCCACAGCTCACCCTTCACGCGGTCGGTGAAGAACGTGGCGTCGGTGCGGCCCGGGTTGGGCTCCACGAAGAGGACGTCGGTGTGGCCGCCCTTCTCCTTGGGCTGGAGCACGATGACGCAGTCCGGCTCCATGTTGCCGGTGAGGTAGTAGAAGTCGCTGCCCGGCCGGAAGCGGAAGTTGGTGTCGTTGGCGCGCACCTTCTCGTGGCCGCTGGGGATGACGAGCGTCTCGCCAGGGAACAGCTTGGAGAGCGCGCGGCGGCGGGCCTTGAAGGACTCCGCGTTCTTGATTTTGGGCGGAAGCTTCTTCGAGCGCGGCTTCCAGTCCTTCATCATGAAGTCGAGCAGGGCCGGAGGCGGCACCGTGTCGTGCGTGGCGGGCTTCGCCGGCGCGGCGGCGGGAGCCTGCTCCTCGGACGTGACGAGGGGCTGTTGCTCGCCCAGGGCGGGCTGAGCGGCGGCGGAAGAGCGGTTCGTGGCCATGGACCACTCTTCACCCGCGCGCGGCGGTACTTCAAGCCCGAGTTGGCTCGGAGGGCGCGGTGATGTCTTCTCGTAGAAGTGTGACCTGCCCAAGGAGGACGGGCACGGCTGTCTCCACGCGAAGAATGCGGGGCCCCAACGAAAAAGGGTGGAAACCGTGGGCTTCCAGAAGGTCCGTTTCGAAGGGCACCCAGCCTCCGTCCGGGCCAATGGCGAGTACGACGCGCTGAGCCGTCCCCACGCCCAGCGCGCGGAGGGGCTGCTTCGCGGGCGGGTGGGGGAGCAGGCGCAGTGTTTCCTTCCCGAACACGGCGTCGAGTTCATCCTCGACGAAGGGGCGGAAGCGCTCGCGCACGAGGACCTCCGGCAGGCGCGTGTCGCGGGCCTGCTCCAGGCCCTGGATGAGCAGCTCGTGGACGAAGGCGGCGTCCAGCACCTTGGAGTCGAAGTAGCTCTTCTCCACGCGCGCCGCGTTGACCAGGACAATGCGGTCCACGCCCAGCGAGGCCACCGCGGGCAGCACCTTCTTCAAGGCCTTGGGGCGGGGATGGCCAGCAGCAGGTCGATGCCTGGGCGCGGGGGCGGTGGCTCGGTGAGGGTGACGCGGACGTGCAGCACGCCCGCGCTGTTCTCCAGGACCTCGCCGGTGCCGGTGAGGCCGCCCAGCCGCCCCACGCGGAGGGATTCGCCGGGTTCGGCCCGAAGCACCTCCCGGGCATGCTGGGCCCTCCGCCCGGTGAGCCGCGCGGTGCCGTCTGGCAGGAAGTCGTCGTCGAGCAGGAGCAGCAGATTCACGGAGGGCTCTGTACTTTGCCGTCCAGGGGGAGGCCAGCCCCCTGGCCCCCCGCCTGCCCCGGCTTCTCGGGTGGCGGGACTTGCCCGGTTCCGAGGGGTGCCGTAAAGGCGGTGGCCGTGCGTAACCTCTGTCTGCGTTGTCGTCGTCCCGAGAGCACGTGTTATTGCGCGCAGTTGCCGCCCCGGCTGGAGACGCGCACGCGCGTGGTGTTCCTCCAGCACCCGCGTGAGAGCCGCGTCGCCATTGGCACCGCGCGCATGGCCCACCTGTCGCTGAGCAACTCGGAGCTGCACGAGGGCGTCGACTTCACCGGCCACGCGCGGTTGGAAGCGCTGGCGGCCCAGCCGGAGTCGGTGGCCGTGCTGTTCCCGGGCGAGGACGCCATCACGGTGGAGGAGGCGAGCCTCAATCCGCCCAAGACGCTCATCGTGGTGGATGGCACCTGGCCACAGGCGAAGAAGGTCGTCTCGCGCAACCCGGTGCTGGCGGGCCTGCCGCGCATCGGCTTCGTGCCGCGCCGACCGAGCAACTACCGCATTCGCGCGGAGCCCGCGGACCACTGCGTGTCCACCATCGAGGCGGTGGTGGAGATGCTGGGCATCCTGGAAGGTGACCCGGCGCGCTTCGACACCATGCTGCGGGCGTTCGAGTACATGGTGGACACGCAGTTGGAGCGGCAGTCGACGCGGACGTCGCCCAACCGGCGCCGCATCTACTTCGGGCCGTGGCGTCCGCCCCTGGAGCTGCGCTCACTGGCCGAGCGCTTCGAGAAGCTGGTCCTCTTCTACGGCGAGGCCAACGCGCACCCGGCGGGCGGCGACGAGTTTCCCACCGAGCTGGTGCACGCGGTGGCGTGCCGACCGTCCACAGGCGAGCGCTTCGAGGCTGTCATCGCGCCCGAGCAGCCGCTGGCCTACAGTACGCCGCTGCACGTGGAGCTGTCCGAGGACGTCCTCCGCGCGGGCGAGCCCCGGCTGGAGGCGATGAATCGCTTCGAGGCCTTCCTCCGTCCCGACGACGAGCTGGCGGTGTGGACGACCTTCGCGTTGGATTTGTTGTGGGCGGGTGGCATCTCCCGGCGGCCGTCAAGCAGCGTGCGGCTGGCCACGGCGCGCGCGTTGAAGGGCAAGGCGGGCGGGGTGGAGCAGGCGATGGAGCTGCTCCGAGGGCCGGACGTGGAGCAGTGGGCCCCGGGCCGGGCGGGCCGTCGCATTCGCGCGCTGGAGTCCGTGGTGCGTGAGCTGGTGGCGCGAGGCAACGCCACCGAGCCACCGCAGAAGCTGCCGCGCACGGGCACCGAGGGCTGACGCCAGGGCTGCCGGACGTCGGCTGCTGGACGCCCAGCGGAACCGAGCGCTGGCGCTTGGCGCGCTGAGCGGGGCGATCGGCCGCGAATGCGCGTGCAGTGCTGACCTCTGCCGTGCTTCGGAGGCTCCAATGACCGCGCACGGAGTATCGAAGGGCGACGTCGGCGGTGTCCGCGTTGCGCCCTCGGGGGCTCCCGCCCAGCGCTCCCCTGAGGGCAGCCGGTCTCAGGGCAGCAAGGCCGCGCGGGCCTCCTTGATGTATTTCCCGCGCGGGAACTCCTGGAGGTAGATGCGGTACTCGTCCCGGGCCCGGTGGGATTCGAGCTTCTCCTCGAAGCACCGCGCCCGCAGGTAGCGAGCCTGCTCCCGGTGGGCCTTGCGCGGGCTGCGCTCGGCAATCTCCTCCAGGCCCACGAGGAAGTTCTCACACTTGCGCGAGCTGATTTGAATCCGGGCGTAGCCCAGGAACCGCTCGTCCGCGTTCTTCGAGACCAGGGCCATGGGAATCAGCGGCTCGCGCTTCTTCGGAACCTTCTTGGCCACCACCTCGGGTTGCGCCTCCGGGGCGGCGGGCGCGGGGGATTCACCGATGGGAGCGGGTAGGGCGCGAACTCCTGGCCGGGGTCCACGGGGGCTGGAGGCGCCAGTGCCGCGTTGCCAGCGGCGCCCACCGGCGCCAGGGCATTGGCGGGAGGTGGCGCACTCGGACCGGGCGTCACCGCCGAGATGGCTTCAGGCTGCGTTCCGGGCGTCACCGCCGACGTGGCTTCCGGCGTCGTTGGGGGCTGCGTCCCTGGCGTGGCCGCGGCGATGGCGCCTGGAGTGGTTGGCGGCGGGTCGGCCGGCGCGAGCGGACCGGGGGGCACCCCCGTGATGCCACCCTGCGTGGTGTCTGGCGACGCGCGCGGTGCTTCGGTCTTCTGCACGGGGCGCGTGGCGCTGGGCCGCACCGGCTCCGTGACGGCGGGCTCGCGCAGCTCCGCGAACGCCCGCAGGTCCGGCTTCGACATCTTCCGTGGGCTCAGCGTGTGCTTTTGCGAGTGGAGCTCCAGCCGCTCCCCCGCGCTGACCAGCCGCGCGGGCTGACCGTCCGCCTCGACACGGACCTGGCCCTCGGCCACGGCCACCGCCGCGCCATCCTTCGTCCGTTCCACCGTGAAGACGGTTCCCACCACGGACACGCGCATGCCCGCGGCCTCGACGAGGAAGCCGTGCCGCTCCGCGTGTGACGCTTCCACGGAGAGGCGTCCCTGCTTCACCGTGAGGTGGACGTCGCGGGACTCCGCCCGGGAGAGCTCCACCTCCGAGCCCGCGGACAGCCTCACCCGGCTCTCGTCGGGCAGGCGCAGCATCGCGCTGGACCGGGCGGGGGTTCGCACCGCCGTGCCCGACCGCAGCCGCATGCCCGGTGCCAAGGCGCGTTCCTGTCCTCCGGTCTCCCGGATGACGGCACCGGAGGTGGCGGTACGCTCGGCCTCCACGATGGCCACGCGCTCTCCCGGTGGGGTGTCGCCGCCAGTCGGTTCATCGTTCAGCGGAGGCGCCTGGGCGATGCCCCCAGGGAGCACGTCCTCTCCGTGTGCGGTGCCATCCGGTACATCTGTCGTCGCGCGCCCCGTCGTTCCTCGCGCTGGCAGGGAGCCAGCCTCGCGCGCAGGGCGCTCCGCCACGAGCCCATCCGCGCCGCCGAGACCCGCCGGAGCACGGACCAGCCACAGCACCAGCAGCACCGCGCAGGTCCCGGCGAGGGCCACCGCCCACGGCCAACGGACCGTCGGGCGGGAGCCCCCCAGCCGTCGCGCGGCCTCCGAGCGCAGCCGCTCGCTCATCACGTTCGTGCGCATCGCGGGTGACACATCACGCGCGTCCTGCAGCACGGCGCGGGACTGGCGGACCTGTTCCAGGGCCTGGGCGCACGCCTCACAGTCCGCGACGTGCGCTTCCACACGGACGCGAGCCTCCGCGTCCAGCTCACCCGCGGCCAGGGCCCACAGCGCGAGGTGCTCAGGGTGCGCCATGGGAACCTCCAGAACGGCTTTCGCCGAGCAGACGCTGCATGGCTTCGTTGAACTCCAGCCGCGCGTGGTGCAGCCGGCTGCGGACGGTGTTGGGCGAGCTTCCCACGGCCTCGGCGATCTCGTCCGGGCTCATTCCACACAGCTCGTAGTAGACGAAGACGATGCGCTTCTTCGGCTTCAACTTCTCCAGAGCCAGCTCCACCAGCCGCGCCGCCTGACGCCTCGCCGCGGCGCGTTCCGGGTCCTCCCCGTGGGCCTCTGTCTCCGGCAGCTCCCCGAAGCTGTCCTCGGGCCTGCGGCGTTTCCAGCGCAGGTGGGACAGGGCCACGTTCGAGCACACCCGGTAGAAGAAGGTCCGGAACTTGGACTCGCCCCGGTAGCCCTTCACGGCCGTGAGCAGCCGGATGTAGGCCTCTTGAAGGAGGTCCTCCACGTCCACGCGGTTTCCCACGAGGTGCCACAGCGTCCGGGACGCGTCCGCGTGCGTGAGGGCGTAGAGCTGTTCGAAGGCGGTCAGGTCCCCGTCCTGGATGCGGCGGACCAATCCCTGGAGCCGTGATTCATCCAACGCGGGCGCGCCAGACGTGGCGGTGCCCGTTCGCGCCTCCGGGAGGCTGGTGGCGTGCGCGAATGAGCGGGCTCCACGCAGGAACACCAGGGGTTCTCCCTCGGCCGAGGGCAACGGCCCGACCCCGGCCGGGGCAAGTCCGCTGACCAGATGAAAGGTCCAGGCCACTACATACCTCCATGGCCATGGGTCTCCGGAAAGACGAATGCCGATCAAATAAATTTTTTGATCATCCGTCTGGGCTACGGAGTCCATCGGTGCAGAAACCGGACAACCCCTCCGGTGGCCGGACCGGTTCCCCACGCATTTGGAGTCCCCACCCATGCGGAACACACCCAGTCGTAGCCTGATGTGGCTGCCGCTGCTCGCGGTACTCGCCGTCCTCCCAAGCTGCATTGTCCATGGTGAGGACGACTGGTACGACGACTTCGACGACGACATCTGCCTCTGCGCGTCCGACCGGGACTGCGACAGCGGCCAGAGCTGCCGCGGCGGGGTGTGTCGCGACATTCCGCGTGGCACGGGACAGTGTTCGACGTCCATCGACTGCTCGGGCTCGCAGATCTGCATCAACAGCTACTGCGTGCAGCCCTGCTCGCGGGATTCCCAGTGCGGCGCGGACCAGAAGTGCCAGGACCGCTTCTGCGTGGGCACGGGCTCCTCGGACGGCGGGACGCGCCCGGACGCCGGCACGGACGGTGGAACTCGCCCGGACGCGGGCTCTGACGGTGGCACCCGCCCGGATTCCGGCACGGACGGCGGGACGCGCCCGGATGCGGGCTCGGACGGTGGCACCCGCCCGGACGGCGGCGCGGTGGACGGTGGCTCCGGTCCCCAGGCGTGCCGGGTCAATCTGGACTGCGGCGCGGGGAACTACTGCATCAACAACCAGTGCATCCGCGGCTGCCATGACGACACCTGGTGCGATGCTTCGGACATGTGCGTGAGCGGCCTGTGCCGCCCCCGCCCGGTGGACCCGAATCACTGCTCCACGGCCGCGGACTGCTCGGGCGGCAAGGACTGCGTGGATGGCCAGTGCCGCGCGGCGTGCGAATCCACCACCCAGTGCCCGGAGAACTACGCCTGCCAGATTGGCTACTGCCTGCCCATCCCGGACGGCGGCGAGTGCCGCGCCAACTGCGACTGCCCCGCCGGCAAGGTCTGCTTCAATGGCCAGTGCAAGGCGCCGGAGCCGGACCCGGGCCAGACGTGCGTGGCCAACTGCGACTGCCCCTCGGGTGAAGTCTGCACGGGTGGCTACTGCCGTCCGCCGGCGCCGCCGCCTCCGCCGCCGGATGCGGGCACGGGCCCGGCCTGCCAGGCCAACTGCGACTGCCCCTCGGGGATGGTCTGCTCCAACGGCCAGTGCAAGGCGCCGCCGCCTCCGCCGGTCCTGGACGCCGGGACGTCCACCCCGGTGTGCCGCGCCAACTGCGAGTGCCCCGCCGGTCAGGTCTGCACGGATGGCGCCTGCAAGCCGGTCAACACGGGCAGCGGCAATAGCTGCCAGGCCAACTGCGAGTGCCCGGCCGGCGAGCGCTGCCTCGACAACGTCTGCTGGCTGTAGCCGGGACGGACGCCCGCGTCAGGGAGCCACCATGCGCCAGCAGCGGTGGATCTCCTTGCGCTGGAAGTCCTCGGGGATGGAGCGCGGGGTGATTTCCTCCACCTCCATCCCCCGCGTGGCCTTCGGGTCCAGTTGGAACCCCAGGAAGTTGTTGGAGAAGTAGAGGACGCCGCCGGGCGCCAGCAGCGCCCGGATGGCGGCCAGCAGGCGAGGGTGGTCGCGCTGCACGTTGAAGCTGCCCGACATCTTCTTCGACGTGGAGAAGGACGGCGGGTCGCACACCACCAGGTCGTACCGCTCCGGCGCGCCGGCCTGCGCTTCCACCCAGGCCTTGGCGTCCGCGCGCACCAGGACATGGCGCGCGTCGGCCAGCCCGTTGAGCTCCAGGTTGTCCTCAGCCCAGTCCAGGTACGTGTTGGACAGGTCCACCGTCATCGTGCTCGCGGCGCCCCCGGCGGCGGCGTAGACGGTGAAGGCCCCGGTGTACGCGAAGAGGTTGAGGAAGCGCTTGCCCCGGGCCTCCTCCCGCACGCGCGCGCGGGTGTTGCGGTGGTCCATGAACAGGCCGGTGTCCAGGTAGTCGCCCAGGTTCACCCAGAACTTCAGGCCCTGCTCCTCCACCACCAGGCGCCCGCTGTCCTGTCCCACCCGGCCGTACTGGGAGCGGCCCCAGGGCTGGGGCGTGTGGGTTTTCACGAAGATGCGCTCGGGCGGGACGGCCAGCGCCTGTGACACCGCGGCGAGGACCTCCTCCCGCTGCGCGTCCGCGGCGCCGGAGGCAATCGCGCGCCGGCGGGGGTACTCCACCACGTGGACGCAGTCGCCGTAGATGTCGATGGCGAAGGGGTACTCGGGGATGTCCCTGTCGTAGACGCGGAAGGCCGTCAGGCCCTGCGTCCGGGCCCACTTGCGGAAGCGCTTGTCGCCCTTGCGCAGGCGGTTGGCGAACATGCCCGATGGGCCGTTCGCGTCGTGAGAGCCCTGATTCCCGTCTGTATCCACCATGCCCAAGCGTCCTTCCGTCCAGACCACCGCGGCCCCCTCATCCCCGACTCTCCGGCGGACGACAAGCGCGGAAAGGCCTCCCGCGCGGCGCTTGGACGATTGCGGTCCCCGCCCGAGGGAAGAAGACTCCGGCGCCATGAGCGTGCGCGTCGAGAAGAGCGGCCCCGTCACCACCGTCATCCTGCACCGCCCGGAGGTGCGCAACGCCGTGGACGGCGTCACCGCCCAGGCGCTGGCGGACGCCTTCCGGGCCTTCGACGCGGACCCGGACGCGAAGGTGGGCGTGCTCCACGGGGACGGCGGCACCTTCTGCGCGGGCGCGGACCTGAAGGCCGTGTCGGAGGGGCGGCTGCCCCGGTTGGAGCTGGATGGCGACGGCCCCATGGGCCCCTCGCGCATGCTGCTGTCCAAGCCCGTCATCGCGTCCATTGGCGGGCATGCGGTGGCGGGTGGACTGGAGCTGGCCCTGTGGTGCGACCTGCGCGTGGCGGAAGAGGACGCGGTGCTGGGCGTCTTCTGCCGGCGCTGGGGTGTGCCCCTCATCGACGGCGGCACGCTGCGGCTGCCCCGGCTCATTGGCCTGTCGCGGGCGCTGGACCTCATCCTCACCGGCAGGCCCGTCCCCGCACAGGAGGCGCTGGCCATGGGGCTGGTGAACCGCGTGGTGCCCCGGGGACAGGCGCGCGAGGCGGCCGAGGCACTGGCGCGGGAGGTGGCCGCGTTCCCCCAGGCGTGCATGAAGGCGGACCGGCGCTCGGCCTATGAGCAGGGGGGCCTGGGCCTGGAGGAAGCACTGCGTCAGGAATTCTCGCGCGGCGTCAAGGTGCTGGAGTCGGAGTCCCTCGCCGGCGCCACGCGATTTGCCCAGGGGGCGGGGCGTCACGGGAAGTTCGAATAGGCAGGTCCTGCTGCGCGGCCCCGAGGGTCTGTGTTACGTCCCCGGCCATGCGCTTCGACACGCTTGCCATTCACGCCGGTCAGGAGCCGGACCCCACCACGGGCGCCATCATGACGCCCGTCTACCTGACCTCCACCTACGTCCAGGACGGCCCCGGAGAGCACAAGGGCTTCGAGTACAGCCGGACGCAGAACCCCACCCGCAACGCGCTCCAGGACTGTCTGGCCGCGCTCGAGGGCGCCAAGCACGGCGCGGCCTTCGCCTCCGGCCTGGCGGGCACGGCCATGCTGATGCACATGCTGGACGCGGGTGACCACGTCATCGTCTCGGACGATGTGTACGGCGGCACCTTCCGCATCTTCGACAAGGTGTTCCGGCGGGCCGGGCTGCACTACTCCTTCGTGGACCTGTCCAAGCCGGAGAACTTCGAGGCGGCAATCACGCCGAAGACGAAGATGGTGTGGGTGGAGTCCCCCACCAACCCGATGCTCAAGCTCATCGACCTGGCGCGCATCGCCGAGGTCGCCAAGAAGCGGAACATCCTCTCCGTCGCGGACAACACGTTCATGACGCCGTACTTCCAGCGCCCGCTGGACCTCGGCTTCGACGTGGTGGCGCACTCCACCACCAAGTACATCAACGGCCACAGCGACGTTATCGGCGGCTTCGTCTGCACCAGCCGCGAGGACGTGGCTGAGCGGATGTACTTCCTCCAGAACGCGGTGGGCGGCGTGTCCGGCGCCTTCGACAGCTTCATGGTGCTGCGCGGCGTGAAGACGCTGCACGTGCGCATGGACCGCCACGCCTCCAACGCGATGAAGGTGGCGCAGTTCCTGGCAACCCACCCGAAGGTGAAGAAGGTCACCTACCCGGGCCTGGAGTCGCACCCTCAGCATGCCCTGGCCAAGCAGCAGATGTCCGGCTTCGGCGGCATGGTGACGTTCGACATCCAGGGCGGCCTGGAGGCGGCCCGCACGTTCCTCAAGACGGTGAAGGTGTTCGCCTGCGCCGAGTCGCTGGGCGGCGTCGAGTCGCTCATCGAGCACCCAGCCATCATGACCCACGCCTCCATCCCCAAGGAGTCGCGCGAGAAGCTCGGCATCACCGACGGCTTCATCCGCCTGTCGGTGGGTATCGAGGACGCCCGGGACTTGGTGGACGACCTGGCCCAGGCGCTCGACGCCGCGAAGTGACACCGTAGGCGCCCTCGCGCCTTTCATGGGGCCTCCCACGTTCGCCTTCGCGCGGCGTGTGGAGGCCCTTGGCGTTTGCTCCAGGCTGGAGGCGGCGTACCGATTTGCTAGGCTGAGGGCTCAGGCAGTCCGTGCCCCTGGAGACCGACACCCCATGACCCGCGAAGAAGCAACGATGCTGGCGCAGGCGTTCCTCGCCGCCAACGGCAACCCCAACAGCGTCGGCATCAACCCCCAGGGTTTCGGTGGCGTCGCCCTGGGCGATGCCCAGCTCTACTTCGAGTGGCACGACAAGGAGCAGGCGCTGGAGTGCAGCGCGCTGATCCACAAGTTCCGGGACAACCCCAAGCCGGGCATCCTGGAGGGCTTCCAGGACGAGCAGAAGAAGGGCACCGACACCGGCGGCGGCACCGTGGACTTCGAGCCGGAGAACAAGTCCCTGTTCCTCAGCCGCACCTACACCACGGCGCCGCAGATCCCCATCTTCAACGACGACATGAAGCGGCTGATGAAGGCCAGCCTCGAGTGGAGCAGCACCGTCCTCAACCGGGTGGCGGACCGCGTTTTCGGGCGCTGATCCCGTGCCGCGGTGCGGCAAAGTGAGGGGCACCGCAACTTCTGAGACTGCGGGGCGATAATCCCCTCACTGTCGTTCTTTCCTTTCAAATCGCCCTGGAGCCCCCCATGAACCCCATTGGGAAGTTCATCAACAAGGTCCGTACCGGTGCAGAGAAGGCCATCGACCGCACGCAGGACGCCGTTGGCAACGCTGTCGGCAACGTGAAGGACGCCGCGGCCGCCGGTGGTCGCAAGGTCGGCCAGTTCGTGGACGGCTTCGAGAACGCCGCCACGGGCGCCGCCAAGGGCGTGGGCAACGTCGTCGGTGGCGCTGCCCGGGGTGTGCAGGAGTTCTTCGGCGGTGGCAACCAGCCGGACCGCGTGCACGACGGCAAGCTGGTGGGCGCGGGCGGCCAGACGTTCCCGCCGGGCACCGCGCTGGCGGACATCCCGGGCGTGACGCCGGCCGGCAACCCGAATCCGCAGTCGACGATCATCCACGTCAACGGCATCCTGACGACGAAGGAGGCCCAGTCCGAGAGCCTCCAGGCCATCGCGAACGCGACGGGCTCGCGCGTCATCGGCATCCACAACGCGACCGAGGGCATGGGCGCGGACTTGGCCCAGTGCATCAAGGACAAGCTGGACAAGGGCACCAACCCCGCCGTGGACACCCTGGCGGACACGCTCTACACCGAAATCAAGGCCGGCCGTGACGTGCACCTCATGGCGCACAGCCAGGGTGGCCTCATCTCCAGCCGCGCGCTGAACGACGTGTACAACCGGCTGCGCATCGAAGATGGGATGTCCAAGACGGACGCCCAGGCGCTGATGGGGAAGATCAACGTGGAGACGTTCGGCGCCGCCGCCACCACGTACCCGGACGGCCCCAACTACGTGCACTACGTGAACCGTGGCGACCCGGTCCCCAGCATGTTCGGCCTGGGCCCCATCCCCGACGCGTGGAACCCCATCGCGGACGGTGGCAAGGGCTCCAAGGTCCACCACTTCAACGAGTTCCACCTGAACCCGTTCGACGGCCACAAGTTCGAAGAGGTCTACCTCAAGAACCGCGTGCCGTTCGACCAGGCCCGCGAAGGCAACTTCAACAAGTAGCCCATGGCGACCGCTCCCCGCAGTGGCCTCGCTGGCCTGCTCAGGTCCTGGATTGCAGGCCTGGGGCCCGCCGCTCCCGCCGACACCCCGATGACGCGGGAGTCGGCGCAGCGTCTGGTCCAGGGTTTTCTCCACGAGGAGGGCACACCGCCCAGCCCGGGCATCAATCCCCAGGGCTTCGGTGGGCTCAACGCGGGGGGCGCGTCGTTGTACTTCGAGTGGTTGGAGGACACCCAGGCGCTGAAGTGCAGCGCCCTGGTGTACCGCTTCCGCGAGCCGCCCAAGCCCGGTGTCATCGAGACCTTCCAGGCGGAGGAGCGGGAAGGCACCGACGCGGGCGGCGGCTTCGTGGACTACGAGCGGGAGAACCGGGGGCTCTATCTGGCCCGGACCTACACCCGCATGCCCTCCGAGCGCGCCTTCGCCAAGGAGATGCGCCGGCTGATGAAGGCCAGCATCAAGTGGAACTCCGAGGTGTTGGACCGCGTGGCATCGCGCGTGTTCCATCCGGAGGAACTGGAATCCAAGGACACGACGCGTTGAAGTAGCGCGCATGCGCTATTTCGAGGACTTCCAGCCGGGGGACGTCAGTGAGCACGGCCCCCATGTCGTGTCGCGCGAGGAAATCATCGCCTTCGCGACGCAGTTCGACCCGCAGCCCTTCCACCTGAGCGACGAGGGCGCCCAAGGCAGCCTCTTTGGCGGATTGGTGGCCAGTGGCTGGCACACCGCGTCCCTCTGTCACCGGATGTTGGTGCAGAGCTTCCTGGGGCAGACCTCCAGCATGGGCTCGCCCGGGCTGGACGAACTGCGCTGGCTCAAGCCGGTACGGCCCGGGGATGAATTGCGCGTGCGCGTGGAGGTCGTCTTGGCCACCCCGTCGCGCAGCAAGCTGGACCGGGGCGCCGTCAAGCTGCGCATGGAGGTCCGCAACCAGCAGGACGAGGTGGTGATGACCGAGCTGGCCAACGTGCTCTTCGGCCGGCGCCCGCAGGGGTAGGACCGGGCCGGAAACACCCAGGGCCTCCACGTTCCCTTCGCTGGGAGCGGGAGGCCCTTCGTGCTTCCTGGCGCGCGAAGGCGCCGGGGACTACGCCGCCGTGCGGTGCAGGTAGTCGATGAGGTCGATCTTGGTGACGATGCCGACGACCTTCTCGCCGTCCTTCACCACCGCCACGTTGTCCTGGGCGAACACCTCGCGCAGGCGGGCGATGCTGGTGTCCAGCGACAGCGCGCCCTGGAGCGGGGCGATGATGGCGTCGATGGTGTCGGAGAACTTCACCTTGCCGGCCACCAGCGCGTTGAGCAGGTCGTACTCGTGCACCATGCCCACGGTGCGGCCGTCGGCGTCCACCACCGGCATCTGGCTGATGCCGTGGCCCCGCATCGTCTCCACCACCTGGTCCACCTTGTCGCCGCGGCGGGCCGTCTTCACGTCCTTGCGGTGGTCGCCCAGGATGTCGCGGATGGTGCCGGAGCCCTTGTCCTCCAGGAAGCCGTTGTCGCGCATCCACTCATCGGAGTGGAACTTGCTGATGTAGCTGCTGCCGGAGTCCGGCAGCACGACGACAATCGTCTTGCCCTTGCCGACTTCCTTGGCCAACTGCACCGCGACGTGGATGGCCGCGCCGGAGGAGCCGCCGGCGAAGATGCCTTCCTCACGCGCCAGGCGGCGCGCGGCGACGAAGCACTGACGGTCATCGACCTGGCGCACGTCGTCCAGGTGGGTGAAGTCCATGGCGCCGCACAGCATGTCCTCGCCGATACCTTCGACCTTGTAGACATGCGGCTCGGTCAGTTTGCCCGTCTTGAAGTAGCCCTCGTAGACGGAGCCTTCCGGGTCCACGCCCACGTTCTTCAGGCCGGGGATCTTCTCCTTCAGGAACTTGCCGGCGCCGCTCATCGTGCCGCCGGTGCCCAGGCCCGCGACGAAGTAGTCGAACTTGCCCTCGGTCTGCTCGAAGATCTCAGGACCGGTGGTGTTGTAGTGCGCCTCGATGTTGTCGGGGTTGTGGTACTGGTTCAGCATGAACGCGCCCGGCGTCTCGCGGTGCAGGCGCTTGGCCGTCTCGTAGTAGCTGCGCGGGTCCTCGGCCGGCACGTTCGTCGGCGTCACCACCACCTGCGCGCCCAGGGCCTTGAGCCGGTTGATCTTCTCCAGGGACATCTTGTCCGGCATGGTGAAGATGCACTTGTAGCCCTTCACCGCGGCGGCCAGCGCCACGCCCATGCCCGTGTTGCCGGACGTGTTCTC
Organism: Myxococcus hansupus; assembly: GCF_000280925.3. Taxonomy (NCBI): domain Bacteria; kingdom Pseudomonadati; phylum Myxococcota; class Myxococcia; order Myxococcales; family Myxococcaceae; genus Pseudomyxococcus; species Pseudomyxococcus hansupus. The sequence continues at coordinate 6,183,137 of NZ_CP012109.1, read as the reverse complement.
GACGATGGTGCCGCCGGGCTTGAGCTTCCCCTCCCGCGCGGCCTTCTCGAGGATGTAGAGCGCCATGCGGTCCTTGATGGACGCGCCCGGGTTCATGAACTCGCACTTCACCAGCACGGTGGCGTCGTTCGGTCCGACGAGCTTGTTGAGCTTGACCAGCGGCGTGTTGCCAATGGCAGAGAGAATGTTCTCGTGGATGTCCATCGCGGTTTCCGTAAGTAAATGAGGGTTCGCGGCGCGTCTTATATGCCGCCGCTGGGGCCCGGTCGACAGCGTGTGGCCTCTTGTTCCCTGGGACTGCGGAGAACCCGCCCCAGGGGGCACGGTGTTCCGACGCACCCGGACGTGGGTGGGGAAGGGTTGGTTGCCCGACGGGTGGGCGACAGCCCGAGGGGCTTGCGGGCATCCACCCGGACAGGGCTTTGACCCGGGCGGGGCCGCCTCCGATACTCGCGGGGAGCTTGCAACAACCCCCTCCGGAGAACCCCGTCGATATGGAACTCGAGGCCGCCCTGCGCGACCAGGTGGGACAGGCCATTGGCCGTCCCGTTGCCCACGCCGCCATCACGAAGCTGAAGGGCGAGGCGAGCAGCCGCTCGTACTACCGCGTTGGCGCACCGCCCGAAAGCTGGGTGGTGATGGTGATGCCGCCTGACTCGACGAAGAAGAGCGACGAGGCCACCAAGGGGGAGCCGCCCAAGGAGCTGCCCTTCATCAACGTGCACCGCTACCTGGAGAAGTTGAACGTGCGCGTGCCCCGCATCCTCCGCTACGACGAGCCGGCGGGGATGATGGTGATTGAAGATTTGAGTGACATCACCTTCGAGTCCGCGCTGGAGGGCGGCAAGCACCACGAGGCGCTCTACACGCGCGCGGTGGACCTGCTCGCGAGGCTGCGCGCCGCGGCGGAGAAGGCGGAGGACCCGGACTGCCTGGCCTTCACCCGCGCCTTCGACGAGGACCTCTACGACTGGGAGCTGCACCACTTCCGCGAGTGGGGCCTGGAGGCGTGGAGCGGCAAGCAGCCCACGGCCGAGGAGCGCGCGGAGCTGGACGCGACCTTCCGCGACATCGCGAAGCAGTTGGCCGCGGCGCCCCGGGGCTTCACGCACCGCGACTACCAGAGCCGCAACATCATGGTGAAGGAGGGCGAACTGGTCGTCATCGACTTCCAGGACGCGCTCCAGGGCCCGCGCCAGTACGACCTGGTGGCGCTGCTGCGCGACAGCTACGTGGAGCTGGACCGCGACTTCGTGGACGCGATGTTGGACCGCTACATCGCCACCTTCGAGGAGGTGAGCGGCGAGCGCATCGACGCGGCGTCGTTCAAGGCCTTCTTCGACCTGCTCACCATCCAGCGCAAGCTGAAGGACGCGGGCCGCTTCGAGTTCATCCACCGCGTGAAGGGCAACCCGGGCTTCCTGGTGTCCATCCCCGCGTCGCTGCGCTACGTGCGCGAAGGCTTCGCGCGGCGGCCGGAGCTGCGCAAGCTGCAGGACCTGGTGGCGAAGTACGTGCCGGAACTGGCGGCCTGAGATGAAGGCCATGGTCCTCTGCGCGGGCCTGGGCACGCGCCTGCGTCCGCTCACCGAGCGCTGGCCCAAGCCGGCGCTGCCGCTCCTGGGGCAGCCGCTGCTTCGCTACCACCTGGCGGTGCTGAAGGCGGCGGGCGTGACGGCGGTGGGCATCAACACCCACCACCTGCCGGACACCATGGCCTCGGTGGCCCGCGCCGAGTGCGCTCGCGCGGGGCTGCCGCTTCACGTGGTGCACGAGCCCGTCATCCAGGGCACGGGCGGCGGCATCCGCGGCCTGCGTGACTTCCTGTCGGGCGACGACTTCCTCGTGTTCAACGGGGACATCCTCTACCCGGTGGACCTGCGGCCGGTGGTGGCCATGCACCGGGCCTCCGGGGCGCTGGCCACCATGGTGCTTCAGCCCATGCCGGTGGGGGAGACCTACGCGGCGGTGGAGCTGGACGCGGCGGGGCACGTGCGGCGCATCGCGGGCCATGGCCCCGGCGGCGAGGGTCTGTCCCCGTGGCACTTCACCGGCGTGCACGTGATGTCGCCGCGCGTCTTCGACTTCATGTCGCCGGAGGGCGAGGAGGACATCAACCGCGGCGTCTACGTGCGCGCCATGGCGGCGGGGCAGACGGTGCGGGGGGCGCGGGTGGACGGGTACTGGTCCGACCTGGGCACGCCGTCGCGTTACCTGGCCACCGTGCAGGACGTGCTCGCGGGGCGTGTGCGGCTGGAGTGGCTGGGCGCGGACTCACCGCTGGCGGGCACCACCCGCGGCGCGGAGGGGACGTGGGCCCAGCCTTCGGCCCGTGTGGACGGGACGGTGCGAGGCCCGGCGTACCTGGGGCAGGGGGCTTCGGTGGCCGCGGGTTCGGCCGTGGGCCCCGGTGTGTCGCTGGAGGTGGGGGCCCGGGTGGACGCGGGGGCCACGCTGGAGCGGGCCACCGTCTTCGAGGACACCGTGGTGTCCTCGAAGGAGGCCCTCTCCGAGGTGCTCGCCTGGGGCGCGCACCGGATTGCCGCGCCGCTGAACGGACGCTGAGCGCCGCTCAGGCGGCGTGGTAGCGGGCCAGCACGCAGGTGACGTTGTCGTTGCCACCCGCGGCGTTGGCCATGTCGATGAGCTGCGAGCAGGCCTTCTCCAGCTCCGGCGTGCGCTGCAGGATTTCCTGCATCTGCGCGTCCGTCACCATGCCGCTCAGGCCGTCCGAGCAGAGCAGGAAGACGTCGTCCTCCTGGGGCTCCACGCGCGACACGTCCACCTGGACGTTCTCCTTCATGCCGAGCGCCCGGACGATGACGTTCTTGTGGGGGAAGTTCTCGACCTCCTCCGGCGAGAGCTTCTTCGCCTTGAGGTAGTCGTTGAGCAGGGAGTGGTCCTCCGTCACCTGCTTCAGCGCCCCGCCGCGGAAGTAGTACACACGGCTGTCGCCCACGTGGCCCACGTAGACGCCATTCTGGCCGAAGTGCACCGAGACGATGGTGGTGCCCATGCCCTTGTACTTGGACTCGGAGCTGGCCTTCTCGAAGATGCGCGCGTTGGCGAGCTTGATGCCGGTGGCCAACCGGTTCTCGTCGTAGTTGCGCGCCTTGTCCATCTTGAAGGGCCAGGTGCAGTCCTGGTCCTTGGCCGTGAGCTTGTAGAACTCACCGAGCTCGTCCACCGCGATGCGGCTGGCGATTTCGCCCGACGAGTGGCCGCCCATGCCGTCCGCCACGCAGAAGAGAAACTCTTCCGGGAGCATCAGGAAGTTGTCCTCGTTGTGATTCCGCTTCATCCCAACGTGGGTGCTGCCAGCTACCTCGATGCGCATGCGCGAGAACTCTTCTAAAGGGGCGAGAAACGTGGCGCCGGAGGTTAACAAAGCGCTCGGAAATCGGTCAAAACTCGTGCATCTCGGCCGGACAGGCGTGGGCCCACCGGGCCGGGCTTCAGGTGACCGGCTCGAAACTGAGCTGGTCCCCCTCCTGGGTTCCGCTGGCCGCCAGCACGCCCGCGGGGAGCTCCAGGACGGAGCGTGACTGGAAATACACGGATGTGGCCCGCCAGGGTGGAAGCGCGGGCATCTGCTTGACGATGCGGCCCTGGGCGTCCAGGAACAGCACGTCAATGGGGATGCGCATGAAGAAAGTGTGGATGGAGTTGCAGGGGGCGATATGCAGCCCCTCGCCCACGGCCAGCGAGCGCCGCCCCATGAGCCCCTTGAACCGTTGGACGAACGAGCTGGCTCGTTCTGCCCGGTCCGCGAGCAGCCGTTGCCGCGTCTCGTTGTTCACCTTCCAGCGCATGTAGCGCCTTCTACCCCATGCTCGAGCCCCTGGCGCGTCCTCTCCACCTGGTCCTCGTTTCTCCCCAGATTCCCCCCAACACGGGCAACGTCGCCCGCCTGTGCGCCGTGACGGGCAGCCGCCTCATCCTGGTGGAGCCCCTGGGCTTCTCCATTGACGACCGGCAGCTCAAGCGGGCCGGCCTGGACTACTGGGACAAGGTATTTCTCCGCCTGTATCCAACCTATGCGGCCTATGTGGCGGACTACCCGGAGGCCCGCCGCTGGCTGTTCTCCGCCCGGGCCGCGACATCCCTGTATGAGGCCCGCTTCGAGGAGGGGGACCACCTGGTGTTCGGTTCGGAGGTGTCCGGGCTGGCCCCCGAGGTGATGGAGGGGGGGACGGGGACGGCCGTGACGATTCCGATGCTGGAGGACCGGCGGAGCCTGAACCTGTCCACTTCGGTGGGGATTGGGACCTACGAGGCCCTGCGACAGGTCCGTTTCACCTGACCGGGCAGGCAAGCGACCTCGGCAAGTTGAGGGGCCGTGAGGAGGGACTACACTGCGGCGACGCATGACCCCGTCGCAGGCCGCCGAAGCGCTTTACTCCGCCCACAAGTCCCGAGCCACCGGGTGGCTCACGCTTTCCTCGGGAGGGCGTGAGTCCCGGCTGCTCTTGCGTGAAGGCGACCTGGTGGGGACCCAGTTGGGCTTTGGTTTCCAGAGCCCCGCGCAGGCGTTGCTCCAGTCCGGGCTGCTCGGCGCCGAGGCGCTGGACACGCTGTGGGCGCGCGGTGGGGCAGGGGTTCCGGACGAGGAGACGCTGGAGGAGTTCGGCCTGGTGCCGGACGTGGTGGCGGAGCAGCAGGTGCTGGCCCATGTGCGGAGGCTGAGCGCGCTGGCGGAGCGCGCCGCGTTCGAGCCAGGGGTGGTGGAGGCGGAGGCGTTCCGGCCCATCGCGGGCGCGAGGGTGGTGCGCGCGGCACTGGAGGTGCCGGTTCGCGACGGGGCCGCGCGGGTGTTCCGGTGTGAGGATGTCGAGGCCTGCGGCCCGTGGATCTCGGACGCGTCGGAGCGGGCGTTCCTGGAGACGCTGGCGGAGTTCCGGGAACCGGAGGCGCTGACGCCCGCACAGGAGGCCCTGCTGCTCGTGCTGGAGCGCGAGGGCTCTATTCAGGCGCTCTCCGTGGAGGAGTGGTCCGAACGCGAACGGCTTCGGCGCGAGGAGGAAGAGGCTCGGCAGCGGGCGGAGGAGGAGGCGCGGCTCGAAGAGGAGCGGCGGCGGGCGGAAGAGGCTCGGCTGGCGGAGGAGGCTCGACTCGCTGAGGAGGCTCGGCTGGCGGAGGAGGCTCGGCTGGCGGAGGAGGCTCGTCTCGAAGCCGAGCGCTTGGCGGAGGAGGCTCGACTCGCTGAGGAGGCTCGACTCGCTGAGGAGGCTCGACTCGCTGAGGAGGCTCGACTCGCTGAGGAGGCTCGACTCGCTGAGGAGGCTCGGCTGGCGGAGGAGGCTCGACTCGCGGAGGAGGCTCGTCTCGCAGAAGAGGCTCGTCTCGCAGAAGAGGCTCGGCTGGCGGAAGAAGCACGCCTAGCGGAAGAGGCTCGACTCGAAGCGGAGCGCCTGGCCGAAGAAGCTCGTCTCGCAGAAGAGGCTCGTCTCGCAGAAGAGGCTCGTCTCGCAGAAGAGGCTCGTCTCGCAGAAGAGGCTCGTCTCGAAGCGCAGCGCCTGGCTGAAGACGCTCGGCTGGCGGAGGAGGCTCGGTTCGCAGAAGAGGCTCGACTCGCTGAAGAGGCTCGACTCGCTGAAGAGGCTCGCCTCGAAGCAGAGCGCTTGGCGGAGGAGGCTCGCCTCGCAGAAGAGGCTCGCCTCGCAGAAGAGGCTCGCCTCGCAGAAGAGGCTCGCCTCGCAGAAGAGGCTCGCCTCGCAGAAGAGGCTCGTCTCGCAGAAGAGGCTCGTCTCGCAGAAGAGGCTCGACTCGAAGCGGAGCGCCTGGCCGAAGAAGCTCGGCTGGCGGAAGAAGCACGGCTCGAAGCGGAGCGCTTGGCAGAGGAGGCTCGTCTCGCAGAAGAGGCTCGACTCGCTGAAGAGGCTCGACTCGCTGAAGAGGCTCGTCTCGCAGAAGAGGCTCGACTCGCAGAAGAGGCTCGACTCGCAGAAGAGGCTCGACTCGCAGAAGAGGCTCGACTCGCAGAAGAGGCTCGACTCGCAGAAGAGGCTCGGCTGGCGGAAGAGGCTCGTCTCGAAGCGGAGCGCCTGGCCGAAGAAGCTCGGCTGGCGGAGGAGGCTCGGCTGGCGGAAGAGGCTCGTCTCGAAGCCGAGCGCTTGGCGGAGGAGGCTCGGCTCGCAGAAGAGGCTCGGCTCGCAGAAGAGGCTCGGCTCGCAGAAGAGGCTCGGCTCGCAGAAGAGGCTCGGCTCGCAGAAGAGGCTCGGCTCGCAGAAGAGGCTCGGCTCGAAGCGGAGCGCTTGGCAGAGGAGGCTCGTCTCGCTGAAGAGGCTCGGCTGGCGGAAGAAGCACGGCTCGAAGCGGAGCGCTTGGCAGAGGAGGCTCGTCTCGCTGAAGAGGCTCGTCTCGAAGAAGAGGCTCGTCTCGAAGAAGAGGCTCGTCTCGAAGAAGAGGCTCGTCTCGAAGAAGAGGCTCGTCTCGAAGAAGAGGCTCGTCTCGCAGAAGATGCTCGTCTCGAAGCAGAGCGTCTGGCGGAGGAGGCTCGACTCGCAGAAGAGGCTCGACTCGAAGCAGAGCGTTTGGCGGAGGAGGCTCGTCTCGCTGAAGAGGCTCGGCTCGCTGAAGAGGCTCGTCTCGCTGAAGAGGCTCGGCTCGCTGAAGAGGCTCGGCTCGCAGAGGAGGCTCGGCTCGCAGAGGAGGCTCGTCTCGAAGCAGCGCGCTTGGCGGAGGAGGCTCGACTCGCGGAAGAGGCTCGCCTAGCGGAAGAGGCTCGTCTCGCAGAAGAGGCTCGACTCGAAGCAGAGCGCTTGGCGGAGGAGGCTCGTCTCGCAGAGGAGGCTCGTCTCGCTGAAGAGGCTCGCCTCGAAGCAGAGCGCTTGGCGGAGGAGGCTCGACTCGCGGAAGAGGCCCGGCTCGAAGAGGAACGTCGCCTTGCCGAAGAAGCACGCCGAGCGGAAGAGGCTCGCCTCGAAGCGGAGCGTCTCGCTGAGGAGGAGCGCCTCGCCGAAGAGGCACGTCTTGCCGAAGAGGCGCGCATCGAGGAAGAGCGTCGGCTTGCTGAGGAAGCGCGGCTTGCGGAAGAGGCTCGTCTCGCGGAAGAGGCACGGCTAGCAGAGGAGGCCCGGCTCGAAGAAGAACGTCGCCTCGCTGAAGAGGCTCGGCTCGCTGAAGAGGCTCGGCTCGCTGAAGAGGCTCGGCTCGCTGAAGAGGCTCGGCTCGCTGAAAAGGCTCGGCTTGAAGCGGAGCGATTGGCCGAAGAGGCCCGGGTTGCCGAAGAGGCGCGGCTCGAAGCTGAGCGCCGTGCGGAAGAAGAACTCCGGCTAGCGGAAGTTGCGCGGCTAGAGGAAGAAGCTCGCCTCGAAGAGGAACGTCGCCTCGTAGAAGAAGCGCGTCTCGCGGAAGAAGCGCGTCTCGAAGCAGAGCGCGTGGCTGAAGAAGTGCGTCTCGCTGAAGAAGCCCGGCTCGAAGCGGAGCGTCTCGCCGAAGAGGAGCGTCTCGCCGAAGAGGAACGTCTCGCCGAAGAGGCGCGCATCGAGGAAGAGCGTCGGCTTGCTGAGGAAGCGCGGCTTGCGGAAGAGGCTCGACTCGCAGAGGAGGCCCGCCTTGAAGAGGAGCGACTCGCCGAAGAGGCCCGGCTAGCAGAGGAGGCCCGGCTCGAAGAAGAACGTCGCCTCGCTGAAGAAGCCCGCCTCGCTGAAGAGGCTCGGCTTGAAGCGGAGCGTTTGGCCGAGGAGGCGCGTCTCGCTGAAGAGGCCCGTCTCGCTGAAGAGGCCCGTCTCGCTGAAGAGGCTCGGCTTGAAGCGGAGCGATTGGCCGAGGAGGCGCGTCTCGCTGAAGAGGCTCGCGTTGCCGAAGAGGCCCGTCTCGAAGCAGCGCGGCTCGCGGAAGAGGCACGGCTCGCCGACGAAGCACGGCTCGCCGACGAAGCCCGTTTGATGGAAGAGGCGCGGATTGCCGACGTGGCCCTCCGCGCGGAAGAAGCGCGCGTCGAAGCCGAGCGCCTCGCGGCGGAAGCCGAGCGCCTCGCCGAAGAGGCCCGCCTCGCGGAAGAAGCGCGCATCGAATCGGAGCGCCTTGCCGAAGAAGCTCGCCTCGCGGAGGAACGCCGGCTCGCGGAGGCGGCGCATCTGGCTGCCGAAGCCCGCCGCGCGGAGGAGATCTGGGCCGCGGAGGAAGCCCGTCTCGCGGAGGTCGCTCGCGCCGAGGAAGAAGCCCGTCTCGCCGAGGAGGCCCGCCAGGCCGAAGAAGTCCGTCTCGAGGTCGAGCGTCGCCGCGCGGAGGCGGTTCGCCGCGGCAAGGAGTCGCGCGCCGCCGAGCAGGCCCGTCAGGCCGAGGAAGCCCGTCTCGCCGAGGATGCCCGTCAGTCCGAAGCGACCGCACCCGCCGCCGTCGACATCCCCGAGCTCGCGGCCGAGGACATCGAGGCCCTCACGCTCGAAGTGGGCGACATCCTCCTCACGGAGGTGCCCGCCTCGCCCACCGAGGCGGACGCCACCCCCGAAGCAGGCACGCCCGCCATCGACCTGTCCGGCGGGGCCGAAAGTCCAGATACCCTGCGCCTCGCGCGGCAGAAGGCCCAGGCCGAGCTCGTCCGGGACATGGAGGAGGCGCTCCGCCGCTCGAAGTCGCAGCCGCTGGAGCCCTGGCTCGCCGACGAGCCGCCGCGCTCCTCTCCGCCCACGCGCGCGGAGGACCGCGTCCCCGTCCAGGACGAACCTTGGAGCACCACGCAGATCTCCCTCAGCGACCCGTCCGGCGCCGAGGCCGAGCTCCCGCTCCTCGAAGTCGAACCCGAGCCCGAAATCTGGGCCGTCTCCGAGCCACTGCCCGCCCCGCAGTCCGCGCGCACCGACGACGCGGGTCCGCCGGTCCTCTTGCCCACGGGGGACGACGACGCGGACATCCTGCTGGAGGCCTCGCCCGACGAGGAGGAGGACAGCGATTGGGCCACGCAGGCGCCCGCGCCGTCGCAGGCCCGTCCAGGCGCCGCCGCGCCCAAGGCGGGAGACGAGGACCTCTGGCGCATCGTCTCCTTCGACAAGGACGAAGGCGCCGATACGCTGACCGCCTCCTTCGAGGCCGCGCTGCTGCAGGTGGACACCCATCTGGAGTCGCTCGTCCGCTCGGATGTCAATCAGCCGAACATCGATTTCGACGAGCCTCCCGTCGAGGCCATTGTCGAAGCGACCATTGAACCGGTAGCACCTGATTCATCGGGGGCCTTCCCCGGTGACAACTCATGGCCAACTGGCCAGACTGACTGGGACGAGCCGTCCGGAGATTTGGACGACTGGGACTTTGACGAGGACGACGTGTCGGCAGATCCCTCCAACCCCGACGAGGCAGCGAAGCTCCGCCGTCAGCGGCTGTTGCGCCGCGCGATGGAGAACATGGGTGTCCTGGGAGGGCGCACGCCCCCCGCGCCCGCCGCTGGCGCCACGCCCGAGCAGGCCGCCGCGACGGCCCCCGCGATCCCCGAGGCGCCCAAGCCCGACGAGGCCCGCCTCGCCCAGCAGCTCGAGCAGCGCTACTCGGATGTCCAGGCCAAGCGGGACCACTTCTACGTCCTGGGCGTTCCGCAGGACGCCTCGCGCGACCAGGTGAAGTCCGCGTTCCTCAGCCTGGCGAAGATCTTCCACCCGGACCGGCTGCCGCCGTCGCTGCCGCACATGGCGCCGAAGATCACGGCCGTGTTCGAGGCCATCCGCGAGGCCTACGAGGTCCTCTACGACGACGCGCGCCGCAAGACGTACCAGCAGAACCTCCAGGCCCAGCAGTCCTTGCCGAAGCCTCCCGCTTCGGCGCCCGCCACCACGGCCCCGGTGCTGCGTCCCCAGGGCCGGCCAGACAGCAACGCCGACGACCTCTACAAGATGGGCGAGGTCTTCTTCCGCAAGCGCGACTTCACGACGGCCTCGGAGCACTACGAGCGCGCCCATGCGCTGGACCCTCGGCCGCTGTACATGGCCGCACGGGCCTGGGCCATCTACATGGACCCCGCGCGCAAGGCGGACATGCCCAAGGCCAAGCAGATGATGATGGACGTGGTCCGGACCGAACCGAACTGTGATCGCGCGCACTACCAGCTTGGCGTCATCGCCCGCGTCGAGGGCGACATGGACCGCGCCGAGCGCTGCTTCCGCGAGGCCGTTCGCGCCAACCCCAAGCACCTGGAGGCCAACCAGGAGCTGCGGCTCATCGACATGCGCAAGAAGAACCCCCCGAAGAAGGGAGGCTTCTTCCGCTGACGCGTCAGGTCTCACCCTGGGTGTGGGTGGTTCGCCCAGGCCCGATTCGACCCTCCCCGCACCTGGCTTTCGCCGCCTGTCCAGCAGGAGGCCAGCCAGGTTCCCCCGAGGCCCAAGCCATTGACATGCCTCGAAAGCGGGCAGGATGCTCCCGCGTCAGGCTCTCTGGGCCGTCTGCAGTGACGAAAGGCATGGAACGTGGCCAAGCAGCACCTGCTCCTGGTCGATGGTGACGCGAAGAGCCTCCGGGTCATGGAGGTCAGCCTGAAGAAGGCTGGCTTCTCCGTGACGACGGCCATTCACGGCAAGGATGCGCTCGAGAAGGTCCAGATCAGTCCACCGGACCTCGTGCTCGCGGACACGAAGATGCCGGAGATGGACGGCTTCGAGCTGTGCAAGACGCTCAAGTCCGACGAGCGCTTCAAGTTCATCCCGTTCGTCTTCCTGACGAGTCAGAAGTCGGTCGAGTTCAAGGTGCGCGGCCTGGAGCTTGGCGGTGACGACTACCTGACCAAGCCGATCTACATCAAAGAGATCGTCACCCGCGTGAAGATGATCCTCCAGAAGGCGGAGAAGGAGAGGATCGAGAAGCGGGAGACGACGAAGGGCGGCTTCGCCGGCAGCCTCGCCGACATGGGCGTGGTGGACCTGGTGCAGACGTTCGAGATTGGCCGCAAGACGGGCCTCATCAACATCCAGGGCGAGCGCACCGGCACCGTCTACTTCAAGGACGGACGCGTCATCGACGCGGAGCTGGGAAGGCTCAAGGGCGAGAACGCCTTCTACCGGATGCTGAACACCTTCGAGGGTCAGTTCGAGGTGCAGTTCAGCGCGCTCGACCGGACCGAGCGCATCGAAATCTCCACGCAGGGCCTGCTGATGGAGGGCATGCGCCGCCTCGACGAGTGGGGCCGCATGCTCGAGCAGTTGCCGCCGCTCGAGACGGTGTTCGAGATTGACTACCACCAGCTCGCGGACCGCCTGTCGGAGATTCCGGACGAGGTGAACGGCCTCCTGCGGCTCTTCGATGGCAAGCGCGCGTTGAGCCGCGTGGTGGAGGATTCGGACTTCGAGGACCTGGCCGCGCTGGGCATCATCAGCAAGCTGTACTTCGAAGGCCTCATCCGCGAGCTGGGGCACGCGCCGATGGAGCCGGTGCAGAGCAGCAAGCCCGGCATCGAGCAGTGGCTCAACACCGCGCCTCCGGCCAGCGCGGCGGTGGAGCCCGCGCCCGCCGCGCCGGAGAGCCCGCCGCAGCCTGTCCCCGAGGCCGCGGTCCCCGAAGCGCCGCCCGAGCCCGTCGCCGCCGCGCCCGAGCCCGCGCCGCGCCCGATGCCACAGAGCGTGTTGGCACCGCCCGCGGGGGTGGAGGATGAGCCCGCCGCCGCGCCAGAGCCCACGCCCGCCGCGCCGCCGCAGCCCGCGAACGTGGTGGTCTTCCATCCTCGGCCCCGGCGTCCAGAGTCCGTGGATGATGGCGAGGACACGGACGCCTCGCCCGCTTCGCTGTCTCCCGCGCAGGAGGGCTCGTCCTTCCTGGTGGAGCCGCCTCCGGCGCACCGTGCCGTGGACCACGCGCGCCGCAGCCTGCTGCTGGACTGGAGCCGCGTCGACACCGAGGGCATCAACGCGCCGACGACGTGGGGGCCGGGCTCTTCCTGGTCGCATGCGCCGCGCGCGCCCCGGGCGACGTCCGCGTTCGCGAGCACGGCGTTCAACGACCCCACGCCATCTCCGCGTGCGCCCATCTTTGGTGGCGCGGCCATCGCGCCCAATCCGTTCCCACCCGTTCCGCCTCCGACGCCCGCGCCGCCGTCGTCCGAGGTGACGCTGGTGAGTGGCATCGGTTACGCGACGCCGCCCGTGCCGCCCATGGCCCCGGTGTACGCCGACGCCGAGCCCATTCCCCTTGCCGAGGAAGTGCCCGCCACGCCCCAGCTCGCGCTGCCGCCCTATCCAGGGCACGGCGTCCCCGAGCTGGCCGTCGAGCCGCCCACACCGAGCGCGCCGCTGTCCAGCCTCGTCGACCCGGCCGCTGTGCCCCTTACGCCTTCGCCCTCCGCTGCCACGAACGCGTCGACCGGAGGTGCCTCCTCGACTCACGGCGCGCCGGGTGGGGCGACGAACGCGACTGGCGCCACGCCGGGGGCTTCTACGAGTTCCGCGGGCGCCACGCCGGGCGCATCCACGAACGCTGTCGGCGCCACGTCGGGCGCATCTACGGATTCCGTTGGCACCGGGTCGGGTGCATCCACGAACGCTGTCGGCGCGACGGCGGGCGCATCCACGAATCCCTCGGGCGCTGCGCCGGGCTCGTCTCCGAATCCCGTCGGCACGACGCCAGGGGCATCCGCGAATCCCTCGGGCGCTGTGGCGGGTTCGTCTCCGAGTCCCGCCGGCACGACGCCAGGGGCATCCGCGAACCCGGTTGACGCTGCGTCGGGTGCGTCCGCGAATCCCGCTGGCACCGCACCAGGGGCATCCACGAGTTCCGCCGGCGCCGCACCGGGTGCGTCCGCGCATCCTGCTGGCGCCACGCCGGGGGCATCCTCGAATCCTCCTGTTGCTTCCGCGAAGCCCGCGCAAGCCACGGCCGGCGCGTCCTCGTCCGCACGCGACGACGCGCCCCGTCCGAAGCGCACGGGACTCATCATCGGTGGCGCGTTGGTACTCATCGGTGCCGTCGCGGCCGTCGTCGCGGGAACAGGCAACGGTGCCTCCACAGAGGCGCCTCCGCCGAAGCCGCCGCCCGTGGTGGAGTCGAAGCCGCCTGCCAACACCGGGACGCCGCCGCTCGAAGCGCCGCCGCCGGAAGCCAACGCCAAGGTTCCCGAGACGCCCCCGGAGCCTCCTCCCGCCGCCACGCCGGATTCGGGCGTCGCGGTCGCGGAGGCGCCCAAGCCTCCGGAGACCACGCCCCCCGAGGCCACGCCGACGCCGGAGACGCCCACCGCGCCCGCGGTGGACCCGGAGGTGGAGTTCGCCACGCTGGTCAAGCAGTCGAGGGCGGCCATCGTCGGTCAGCGCTTCCGCTCCGCGGCGGGCGGCTTCCGCAAGGCGCTGGCCATCAAGCCGTCGGACACGGAGGCGAAGGCGGGCCTGGGCATCGCCCTGGTCAATGGCTTCACGTCCGACGCGGCCTACCGCGAAGCGGCCAAGCTGCTCCAGGAAGTCGTCAAGGAGGAGGCCACCAACGCCCGGGCCTGGATTTCGCTCGGCATGGCGCTGCAGTTCACGGGTAAGAATTCCCAGGCAGCCGAGGCCTACAAGCAGTACTTGTTGCTGGAACCCACGGGGTCCTCCGCCGAAGAGGTCCGCACGTTGCTCAGGGGGCTGGGCAACTGAGCGGGTGGCGGTCCCACTTCCCCTCAATGGCCCCGAGAAGTGAGCCGCCTTGCTCGTCCTTGGACTGGAAACCTCGTGTGATGAGACCGCCGCCGCCGTCGTGGAGGACGGCCGGCGCGTGTTGTCGGATGTCGTCTCCACGCAGGTGGACATCCACCGGCGGTGGGGTGGGGTGGTGCCGGAGCTGGCCAGCCGCAACCACATCGTCCAGGTGCTGCCCGTCGTCCACGAGGCCCTGACGCGGGCGAACAAGACGCTCGACGACGTGGACCTCATCGCCGTCACCTCCGGCCCCGGGCTCATCGGCGCGCTGCTCGTGGGTGTGCAGGTGGCCAAGGGCCTGAGCCTGGCGACGGGCAAGCCCTTCGTGGGCGCCAACCACCTGGAGGGCCACCTGCTGGCCATCCGGCTGTTGGAGGTGGCGCCGGAGCCGCCGTTCCTCGGGCTCGTCGTCTCGGGCGGGCACACGAGCCTCTACGAGGTGCAGGCGTACGGCCAGTACCGGCTGGTGGGCAGCACGCGTGACGACGCGGCCGGCGAGGCCTACGACAAGACGGCGCGCATCCTCGGACTGCCGTACCCCGGCGGTCTGCCCATCGACCAGCTCGCGCAGCAGGGGAACCCGGAGGCCATCCGTTTCCCGCGCGCGCTGCCCGGCGACAACTTCGACGTGTCCTTCTCCGGGCTGAAGACGGCGGTGCTGCACCACGTGCAGAAGCACGGCGTGCCCCAGGGGCAGGCCCTGGCGGACCTGTGCGCGTCCTTCCAGGAGGCCGTGGCGGACGTGCTGTCGAAGAAGCTGGTGGCCGCCGCGCGCCGGTTGGGCCACAAGCAGCTCGTGATTTGCGGCGGCGTGGCGGCGAACTCGCGGTTGCGCGCGCTGTGTCAGGCGCGGGCCGAGGAGCGCGGGCTGAACATGTTCCTGCCCCCGGTGCGACTGTGCACGGACAATGGGGCGATGATCGCGGTGGCGGGGTATGAGGCGTACCGCCGCGGCCTGCGCGGAGATTTCCGCCTCGCCGCAGACCCGGCCTGGCGCATGTAGAGGGAGCAGACGGGTGGAATCGCCAAGAGAAATCCTCAAGCGGCATGGCCTGCGCGCCAAGTACAGCTGGGGACAGAACTTCCTCGGAGACGAGGACGCCCTGGAGGCCATCGCGGACGCGTTGACCCTCCGCGCGGAGGAGCCGGTGGTGGAACTGGGCCCGGGCCTGGGACACCTCACGCGCTTCCTGGCCGCCACCGGGGCTCGCGTCACCGCCGTGGAGCGGGACCGCGACATGGTGATGGTCCTGGAGAAGGAGGCCATCCCCGGCGTGCGCGTGGTCTCCGGCAACGCCGCCACGGTGGACTTCGCCCAGGTGGCCGGCGCGCCTGACGTCGCGGTGGCGGGCAACCTCCCGTACCACCTCACCAGCCCCATCCTCTTCCGCGTCTTGGAGCAGCGCGCCCACGTGTCGCGCGCCGTCTTCACGCTGCAGAAGGAAGTGGTGGAGCGGCTCGCCGCCGAGCCCGGCAACCGTGACTATGGCCTGCTCACGGTGCTGCTCGGGATGCACTACGACGCGGAGAACGTCCTCACGCTGGAGGCGTGGCGCTTCCACCCGCCGCCGAAGGTGGACTCCGCGGTGCTGCGGCTCACGCGCCGCAAGGCACCTCGCGCGCCCATCATCGACGAGGCCCGTTTCACGCGCGTGGTGAAGGCGTCCTTCTCGCACCGGCGCAAGACGCTGCTCAACTCCATCAAGTCGGACCCGACGCTGGGCACGCAGGAGGCGCTCCTCGCGGCCATGGCGGCGGCGGGGGTGGATCCGCAGCGACGCGCGGAGACCCTGTCCGTGGAGGAGTTCGCGGCCATCGAGCGCGCGCTGGGGCCGGTGACGGCGCCTCCCGCGGCCTAGGCGTTAGCGCGCGCGCATTCCCAGCGCCTGGAGCAGGCCGCCTTGCTGCTCCAGGTAGGCGAAGAACTCCGCCTCCGGGATGCGCATGCGGGCGAGCACGCTGCGGAGGATGTCCTCCACGCTGCCGTCCTGTCGCCGCTTCAGCTCCATGGCCGTCTTCAGGAGCACCACGCCGTAGAGCGGATCCGGCTCCACGGGAGGTGTGGGCGCGCGCTGGGCGGTGGGCGTGCTCTGGCGAGCCTCTTCCAGCCGCACCACTGTCTTCGCCCGCTGTCTGCCACTCATGTCCGGAGAACGCCCCGCGCACACACCAATGAAGTCGCGCGGACCGTAGGGGATGCGTCCCGGAGCGTCAAGGGACGCCCGCCGCCGTGGAAAATTGCCGGATTCCAGCGGCCGTGTTGTGTTATCCGCCCGCGTGCGTGGCCGCGCTTTCGCGCGAAGTCTCGCGCGCGCGGTCTCAACGCGCATTCCGCGGGCGGGAGGCCTCGGGCGGATGGACTACCGGTATATCGTGGTGGAAGGGCCCATTGGCGTGGGCAAGACGAGCCTCTCCAACATCCTCGCGGAACGTCTGTCGGGCCGCCGCGTCCTCGAGGTGGTGGAGGAGAACCCCTTCCTCTCCAACTTCTACACGGACCGGCAGAAGTTCGGGTTCCAGACGCAGATCTTCTTCCTGCTCTCGCGCTTCCGGCAGCAGCAGGAGCTGTTCCAGCAGGACTTGTTCAGCTCGATGACGGTCAGCGACTACCTGTTCGCCAAGGACCGCATCTTCGCGCACCTCAACCTGGACGCGCATGAGCTGGCCCTCTACGAGCGCGTCTTCGAGGCGCTCGGGCCCCGCGTGGCCAAGCCCGACCTGGTCATCTACCTGCAGGCCCGGCTGGACGTGCTCCTGCACCGCATCAAGAAGCGCGGCCGGGAGTTCGAGCGCAAGTTCGACTCCACGTACCTGGAGGGGCTCGTCCACTCCTACAACAACTTCTTCTTCCACTACACGGACACCCCGCTCCTGGTCGTGGATACCTCAGACATCGACTTCGTGAATGTCGAGGCAGACAGGGAAGACCTGCTCGCCACCATCCGGAAGGCGAAGCCGGGAACGCAGCATTACGTTCCGAAGGCATCCCGCCGGGGCTGAAAGCCAGGCTCCTGGTGGGACGCCCGCCTTCAATGCCCCACGGCCGGCCCGGGGGCGTTAGAGTGCGGTGGCGTGCCCTGAGCTCCCGGCGATCCCCAGCGGACGGCGAGGTGCGAATGGGCACGTCAGGCCGTTCCACCCGTTGCCATAGGAGGTGAACCGTGAAGGACAAGGTCACCATCCACACGCTGAAGCGCTTCAAGCAGATCGGTCAGAAGATCTGCATGGTCACTGCCTACGACGCCACGTTCGCCCACATCCTCGAAGGAGCGGGCGCGGACGTGTTGCTGGTGGGCGACTCGCTGGGCATGGTCATCCAGGGGCACGACTCCACGCTGCCGGTGACGATGGACCAGATGGTCTACCACACGGCCGCCGTCGCCCGGGGCGCGCGCAGGGCGCACGTCGTGGCCGACCTGCCCTTCATGAGCTACCAGGTGTCGACGCAGGACGCGGTCCGCAACGCGGGCCGGCTGGTGGCGGAAGGCGGCGCGGGCAGCATCAAGCTGGAGGGCGGCGCCGAGTTCGCGGACACGGTGCGCGCCATCGTCCGCGCCAGCATCCCCGTCATGGGGCACCTGGGGCTGACGCCGCAGTCCGTCCACAAGATGGGCGGCTATGTCGTGCAGGGCCGGGGTGAGGACCAGGCGCGCCAGATTCTGGATGATGCGCTGGCGCTGGAGCAGGCCGGTGCCTACGCGCTGGTGCTCGAAGGCGTGCCCATGGACCTGGCCCGCACGGTGACGCAGAGCCTGTCCATCCCCACCATCGGCATTGGCGCCGGCGTGGATTGTGATGGTCAGGTGCTCGTCTGCTACGACCTGCTGGGGATGAACCCGGACTTCAAGCCCAAGTTCGTCAAGCGCTACGCCAACCTCCACGGCTCGATTACGGAGGCCGCGGGCGCGTACTTCGCGGAGGTCCGCAAGGGCGCGTTCCCGGACGAAGAGCACTCCTTCAAGGCGAACAAGAACATCCGGCTGGCGGCGGGGGCTCCGGCTCCGGCGGCCCGGGTGGAGCCGTCCGCGCCCGCCGAGGGCGGCGAGAAGATGGGCCCCGTCTACGGGAGACCCGCCTAGTCATGGCTCCCGCCGTCCTGAAAACCGTCGCGGATGTGAAGGACTGGACGGCGGGGCTGCGCCGGGAGGGGCACCGGCTCGCGCTGGTGCCCACCATGGGCTTCCTGCATGAAGGTCACCTCTCGCTGATTCGCGAGGGCCGTCGCCGCGCCGACGCGGTGGCCGTGTCCATCTTCGTCAACCCCACGCAGTTCGGGCCGCGCGAGGACCTGTCCCGCTACCCCCGCGACTTCGAGGGCGACGTCGCCAAGTGTGTCAGCGCGGGCGCGCAGGTCATCTTCGCGCCGGAGGGCCCGGGGGTGATGTACCCGGCGGGCTATCAGACGTACGTCGAGGTGACGGACGTCAGCCAGGGGATGTGTGGCGCGCGGCGGCCGGGGCACTTCCGAGGGGTGGCCACCATCGTCACCCAGCTCCTGAGCCTCTTCCGTCCGGACGTCGCGCTCTTCGGCGAGAAGGACTACCAGCAGCTCCAGGTCATCCGGGCGCTCAACCGCGACCTGCACCTGGGCGCGGACATCGTCGGCATGCCCACCGTGCGCGAGGCGGATGGTCTGGCGATGAGCAGCCGGAATGCCTACTTGTCCCCCGAGGAGCGGCAGCGGGCGCTGGCGCTCTCGCGTGGGCTGCGGGCCGCCCAGGCGCTGGTGCGCGAGGGCACGCGGGAGTCGGGCCCCCTGGTTGGGGCCGTTCGGCGCGAATTGGAAGCGGTGGGGCTTCGGGAAGACTACGTGGAACTGGTGGATGCGGAGCGGTTGACGCCCCTGGCCTCGGTGGAGCGTGGGCAGCCTGCCCGGTTGCTTGTCGCGGCCTTCAGTGGCACGACGCGCCTCATCGACAACATGCCATTGGGTGGTGAGGAGAACGCGGGACCCGTATGACATCCGGAGGGAAGGCGAAGGGAGTGGGCAGCGAGCCCGGCGTGAAGGTCATCGCGGAAAACCGTCGTGCGCGCTTCGACTACACGGTCGACGAGAAGCTTGAGGCCGGGCTGGCGCTCACGGGAAGCGAGGTGAAGTCGCTGCGGGACGGAATCGCCAATCTGTCGGATTCCTACGCGCTCCCCAAGGGGGACGAGATGTTCCTGCACAACGCGAACATCGGCTCGTACAAGGCGGCGAGCTTCTTCGACCACCTTCCCACCCGGAGCCGCAAGTTGTTGCTGCACCGAGGAGAAATCGACCGTTGGGCGGCGAAGGTGCGTGAGCGGGGTTATTCGATCATCCCGCTTGTGCTGTACTTCAGGAAAGGGCGTGCCAAGGTGGAGCTGGGGCTCTGCCGGGGCAAGACGCACGAGGACCGGCGCCACGACATCAAGGAGCGGGAGACGAAGCGGGAGATGGACCGGGCGATGCGCCGACGTTGAGAGGGGCGCCCGAAGTTCTTTCGCCGTACACCGATGGACGAAAAGAAGGTTCTCGACAAGAAGGAGCGGCTGCTGGCCGCGCTCGACCAGGGCATGGTGATGATCCACCTGGACGCGCGACGTCCGGGCGTGCTCGTCCCAGCCTCCGTCAAGACGGAGGCCCACCTGCGCCTCAATCTCTCGTACCGCTTCGACCCACCAGACCTGACGGTGGGGAGTGGGGCGTGCGCTCCACGCTGAGCTTCTCGGGCTCGCGATTCACCATCGCGGTGCCGTGGTCGGCGTTGTTCGCCATCGCCAGCCACGTGACGAAGGAGTTCTGGATGTATCCGGAGGACATGCCGCCGGAGCTGCTGCAGCAGACGGCCGCGTCGCGTCCGGCCCAGCCGCTGCCCATGGCCCCGGCGCCCGCCGTCGCGGAGCGTCCACGCACCTTCCTCCGAGAGGTGCAAGGCGAGCGGCGCGACGAGCCCCCCGCCGAGGTTCCACCGCCCACGGACGGGCCACCGGACGAGCCATCACCGCCGCGCCGGGGACACCTGCGCCTGGTGAAGTGAGGCGCTTGCTCCGCGCTGACGTGCTGCTCCCGGCCGGACCATCGCATCCGTGCCGGGGACAGCGACGTTTGGTGAGGTGAGGCGCGTGCTTCACGCTGACCTGCTGCTCTTGGCCGGGCCATCGCATCCGTGCCGGAGCGCGCTCACCGCTTCAGCTTCACCTCGAGGCTCGTGGGCGCTCCGCCCGTGAACGTTCCCTTCCACGTGCGGTAGCCCTTGAGGCGCACCTGGAGGGAGACACGACCCGCCGGGAATCGATTGTCGATTCGCAGCGGAGTCGTCCCGAGTTGCACGTCATCCACCCAGACGGCGGCGCCCGGAGGCTCACTTTCGACGGTGAGCGTCGGCGTCGTCAGGCGGAGCCCCGTCGCGGAAAGCACCTGGATGAGCAGGGTGGAGCGCTGGGGCCAGAGCCAGACGCCGCCCGCGAGCACTCCCAGCGCGACGAGGATGCCCACCACTCGCTTGCGCCGTTGTCGCTTGAGCCGGACCGCGTCGTCGGGCCAGTCGCTGTCGGGAGGCAGGTCACGTTCCGCGAGCTCCAGCGCGTCCGCATCCGTCTGGAGCACGCTCCGCACGCCCGCGGTGGAGAACGACTGGGGCACGCTCTCCGCGAGCGACTGCTGCGGCGAGAGTTCCAGGTGCGGACCCGGCGCGGCGCGCGCTGTCGGGCGGGAGACCCCAGCGGTATCTCGCGGCAGCGTGGACGCTGGCGTACCGATGCTCCGCGCTGACGGAGGGCAGTGCTCGCACGGGGCGCCCGGCGCGGCGAGGACGTGCTGGCAGCGCAGGCACCGATGCACCATGCGCCCACTGCTGCTGAGGGCCGGGCCACCCGGCAGTGAGAGGGGCTCCTCCTCGAATTCGGCACGATAGGGCGCGTGCGCGGGAGACGCCGTCTCGACGCGGAGCCCCGACGCCTCAGCCTGCTCGCGCAGTGTCGGCGGCAAGCCCAGCTCGCGCATGAACGCGGCCAGCGTCTGCGACGTCGCCGGCAATCCCGACTGCGCGAGCCACCGCGCGAAGCCGTCGCTCAGTGACTCCGGCGAGTGGAAGCGCGCTGCTGGAACTGTCGCCAGCATGCGCGTCACCGCGCCCGCCAGCGGCCCGGGCACGTCCCGAGGCGGCGTCACCGGTCGCGTCAGAATCGCGTAGGCCACCGCGCCCGGGTCCTGCTCGGCATGGAACGGATGCTGTCCGGTGAGCAGCTCATGGAACACGATGCCCAGGGAGAACTGGTCGCTCGCGGCGGTCGCGGGCTCGCCGCGCAGCACCTCGGGCGCGCTGTAGGCCTCCTTCCCGCGAAAGATGCCGGGCGCGGTGTGCTGGGGGCCGGCCATCCGGGCGATGCCGAAGTCCGTCAGCTTCACCTCTCCCTCGCGCGACACGAGGATGTTGGAAGGGGAGACGTCCCGGTGGGCCATCATCACCGGCCGCCCGTCATGCACCTTCCGGTACGCGTGCCCAAGCCCCGCCAGGCACTGGTGGACGATGAACGCGGCCAACTGCGGCGGGAAGCGAATGCCCCGACGCGCGGCCGAGGCGAGCAACACGCCCAGGTCCCAGCCGTCCACCAGCTCCATCACGAGGAAGAGCCCCTCGGGGCCCTGGCCCACGTCGTGGACGGTGGCGATGTTCTGGTGCTGCAGCAGCGTGGACAGCCGCGCCTCGGCCAGGAACATGCGCGCGATGTCGGGGTCGCGCGCGAGGTGTGGCAACACGCGTTTGATGGCCACCGGGCGTTCAAAGCCCTCCGCGCCGCGCGCCACGCCGAGAAACAGCTCCGCCATGCCTCCCGAGGCCAGCGGCCGGACGAGCCGGTAACGTTCGTTCACGGGCCCTCCAGGCCGGGGTGGCCCTCACCCGTTCAGGTGGCGGGTTGGGTGACGTCGCGCAGCAGCTTCCAGGGGTAGATGCCGGTGGTGTGGCCGTCGCTGAAATTGAAGGCCAGCGCGTAGTTGCCCACGGGCTGCACCTGCTGGATGCGAAGGTCGGCGGGGACCTTGGTTTGGTCCAGCGTCCGCTTGTTCGTCCACTCGTCCACACAGGCGGCGCAGGGGCACTGCTGACGCAGCACCTGCGCGGTGGCGCCCGACTTCACGCCATCATCCCAGGTCAGGTCCAGGCGGCCACCGTCCGAGGACAGGCGTGCATCCGTCGCGGTGACGGCTTGGGGGGCGGGCTTGATGCGGTCCCAGAAGCTCAACGTTTCACCTTCCAGCGTCTCAACAGTCCGGCGTCCTCCCTACCATCCTTCCGGCGTCAGGAGGCGAGCTTCACGGGCAACCGGTGCCCTTCCAACCGGACGCCCTGCTTCGCGAGCACCTGCTTCAGGGCCTGGACGACCTTGGGGTCCAACTGGGCGCCGCAGAGGTTGTCGAGGATTTCCATCGCCTTCTCCAGCGGCATGGCCTTCTGGTACGGGCGGGTGGAGGTGCAGGCGTCGAAGGTGTCCGCGCACGCGACGATGCGGGCCAGCAGGGGGATGTCCTCGCCCTTGAGCTTGTCCGGGTAGCCGGTGCCGTCCCAGCGCTCGTGGTGGTGGCGGACGCAGGCGCGCACCGCGCCCAGGAAGCTCACGGGGCCGATGATGGCGTCACCGATGGCGGGGTGCTCGCGCATGATGGCCATCTCCTGGTCCGTGAGCTTCGTCTGCTTGCAGAGGATGGACTCCACGATGCCAATCTTCCCGATGTCGTGGAGGATGCCGCCGTATTGAAGCTGCCGCAGCTCGCGCTCGGTGAGCTTCAGCTCCCGGCCAATCTGCACGGACACGTCGCCCACGCGCTGGCTGTGGCCTCGCGTGTACGCGTCCTTGGAGTCGATGGAGTTCGCCAGCGCGACGATGGTCTCCAGGTAGCCCTTCTCCAGGCTCTCGTAGAGACCGCGGTTCTCCATGTCATACGCGAGCAACTGCTTGCTCATGTAGTTGAACGTCTGGGCCAGCTCGCCCAGCTCGTTCTTCTGCGGGATGTCCACCTCGACGCCGAACTTGCCGTGCGCCAGCTCCAGCGCGCCGCTGATGAATCCCTTGAGCGGCCGGGTGAGGTTCCGGGAGAACAGCGCGGCCAGGACCACGGCGACCAGGATGGCGGCGCCCAGGCCCAGCAGGATGCGCTGCTCCATGGTGTCCACCTGGCGGTAGGCGTGCTCCACGGGCTGCTCGGAGACAATGGCCCAGCCCAGCACGGGCAGCGCCGTGTACGCGGCCACCACCGCGTCCCGTCCCTCGCCGAAGTTTCCGACGTGGAACATCTCCATGTCCGGTTTGCCCTCGAGCTGCTGGCGCACGTGCGCCACGGGGCCGCGCTTCGACACGTCCTCGCCCAGGTCCGCGATGCCGCCGCCTCCCGCGACGAGGTGCCCGCGCCGGTCCGCCAGGTACGCGAAGCCGGTGCTGCCCACGCGCTCCTGCTCCAGCATGTTCCGCAGGTCCGCGAGCGACAGGTCCGCCGCGACGTATCCGCGGACGGGCTCGCCCACGGGGAAGGCCAGCGTCAGCACGGGCTCTCCGCCGCTGGTGTCCTTCACCACGTCCGCGTAACGCACGCCCTCGATGCCTCGGAGCAGCGCCAGCGCGCGTTCCTCATGGCCGGCGAGGGCGGTGGGGGGCACGTCGTGTTTGGAGAAGGCCTGAAGCCCCGGCAGTCGTTTGCCCTCCGCGTCGAACACGGTGAGCGCCAGCACTTCACGCCGCTGGTTGAGCACCGAGGCCAGATGCGTCTGCTGCGCCTCCAGCGGCAGGCCGAAGAAGCCGGGGATGCGGGCCAGGCCCAGCACGGCGTCGGTGGGCTCGCCCAGGAAGATTTCGGCCTTGAGGCGGAGCTGCTTCACCCGCTCCTGCGCCAGCTCTTGCGCGTCGCGCACCAGCAGCTCGCGCGTGTGGGAGACGGAGAGCCAGCCGACCATCAGCGTGGGGACGACGCCCACGATCAGCATCAAGAGGAGGATGGCTTTGAACAGGCGCACGGTGTGGCTCCTCCGGGGGTTACTGCCACTGCCCCTTCTTCACCTCGAGCTTGAGCCGCTCGGGCACCAACTCGAAGTGGCGCGGCGCGCTGGGCTCGGACCGGCCCGCGGCCCCCTGGGCGCGCACCGTCCATCGGTAGCGCCCCGCGGGGAGGACGGGCAGCTTCGCCTCCAGGGTGGTGACCGTCTGCGTGAAGACGGCGCGTTGCTCCTGCTCGCGCGACACCTCCACTTCGTATCGCTCGGCGCCGGACACCGCCGCCCAGGTCAGCTTCACCGGGCCCAGGTGCCCGTCGCCGTCCGGACGACGCTTCAGCTTCGCGGCGTTCTCCGGCTGCGCCGGCGCAGGGGCCACCAGCAGCGGCGTGGGCACCGGGGGAGGGCGGCCCTTGTCCACGCGGACGGCCTCACCCTTGGCGACGGGCTGCGTGACACCCTCCGCTTCCACGCGGACCGGTGGGCCCTGCTTCACGGTGACGGTGGTGCTGTCGCCGCTGTCGCCGACCTCCACGGAGAACGCGGAGGACTGCGGCGAGCGGACCGCCGCCACCAGCTTCCCCGCCGTGTTGGCCGCCTCGGAGGCCTGGGCGTACCGGGCGCCGCGGAAGTGCGTCTCCGCGTCCTGGAGGTGCGCCGAGGCTTCGGGTGGCACGTTCGTATCCTTGGCGCTGGCCAGCAGCGTGCGCGCGGTCTCCATCGCCTTCTGCGCCAGCACGCGCTCATGGCCGGGCACCTTCAGCCGGGTCCCCGCGCTCACCACCTCCGAGGACAGCCCGTTGAGCGACTGCAGCTCCTCCGCGGCCTTCGGGTCGCCCAGGGTTCGCTCGGCCACCTGTCGCAGCGACTCGTTCGGGCCAACCACCACGGTGTCCGGCGGCGCGGCGCCCAGCCATGTGAGAAGCAGGAGCGCCGCCTTCATTGGAAGACAATCTCCCTTCCCGCCTGGATGGTGGCGGACGGCGTGGTGACGGAGAGGGACTGGGTCGCGGGCTTCTCCAGCTCCGCGTCGATGCGGCCCCGCAGCACGGTGAGGTCCGTGCGCTGCTGTCCGGGGCGTGGGCGCGTCTCCGCGATGCTGATGAGCGAGTCCCCGCCCAGGTGCACCGTGCTGCCGTTGGCGGAGAAGACGATGTCGGTGCCGGCGCCCGCCTCGGTGCGGACCTTGTCGTTCTCGAAGAGGGGCTGGCCTTCGCGCGCGGGGCTCCACTCATCCGCCGCCGCGCGTTTGATTTGGACGCCCCCCTTGATGGTGCGCAGGTGGGCACGGAGCGTGGCCACGGGCGTCGGTGTCGCCGCGTCGGGCGCGGACGGGCGCTCGTCGGCGGTGCAGCCGGCGGGAAGGGCCGAAAGCGCGAGCACAAGCAGCATGGGTGACCAGCGTCGTCCGTTCACGAGTGGAGTTCCGGGGACCCGAAGTCTATCGAAGGTGGACCCGAGGGGGCGGGCACGGGCACACGCACGCTAGTCCAAACGGCGGTGCTCCAGGCAGGGCAGGTTGCGGCGAATACGGGTTTGCAACTCCGGGTCCACCGGTGCCAATGCCAGGCCCTCGCCTTCGGAGGCGCGGGCGGTGACCAGGCCCCACGGGTCCACCACCATGGCATGGCCATAGGTGAGCCGGTTGGCGGAGTGCCGTCCTCCCTGGGCGGGCGCCAGCACGTACGCCTGGTTTTCAATGGCGCGCGCCCGCAGGAGCACCTCCCAGTGGTCCTTTCCCGTCATCAAGGTGAAGGCCGCGGGGACCGCCAGCAGGGTGGCGTTGTCTTTCGCCAGCCGCCGGTACAGCTCGGGGAAGCGCAGGTCGTAGCAGACGGACAGCCCCAGCCGTCCCACCTCCGTATCGGCGGAGACCACCTCCGTGCCCGGCGCCACCGCCGCGGACTCGTGGTAGGTGGCACCATCTCCTACATTCACGTCGAACAGGTGAATCTTCCGGTAGACGGCGAGCCGCTCGCCCCCGGGACCGAAGAGGACGCTGGTGTTGTAGAGGCGGCCCCCCGGGGCGCCCGTCTCCAGGACGCTGCCGGCCAGCACCGTCACTTTCAGCTCCCGGGCCAGACTGGCCATCCGGGACAGTGTCGGACCGTCGAGTCCCTCGGCGGCGTCCTGGCGCTCGGGCTCCGGGCCCATCCAGGAGAAGTTCTCGGGGAGGCCCACCAGTCTGGCGCCCAATCCTGCGGCCCGCCGGACGAGCCGGGTGGCGGACTCCAGGTTGTGCGCCTTGTCGGCGGTGGACACCATCTGCGCGGCGGCGATGAGGTGCATGGCCGCGTTATAACTCCCGCACAAGCGCGGAACCCCTGGGAATTCCTCGCGCTGTCGGGCGGGTTTCACCCGGAGCAGGAGGGTGCGTCCTTCCTTTACACCCCGACGGGGCGTGTGCTACGGACGCCCCGACATTTTTCGATGATGCACTTCGAAAAGTGGGCCCCGTGCCCGCTTTTCGTGTTTTTGGAGACTGGTTTCCCGGTTATGTCGGAGAAGAACCTCAAGCAGACGGTGGAGGAGAGGGCCTTGGCCCTGCTCGAACCCATTGTCGCGGGTGAAGGCCTGGAGCTCGCGGACCTGGAATTCCTCCGGGAGCGCGAGGGCTGGGTTCTCCGTTTGTTCATCGACAAGCCGGGTGGCCGCGTGGGGCTGGACGAGTGCTCCCAGGTGTCGCGAGCGGTGGATCCATCGCTCGACGTGGAGGATTTCATTCCCCACGAGTACAGCCTGGAGGTCTCCAGTCCCGGAGTGGACCGGCCGTTGAGGAAGCCGGTGCACTTCGAACGGGTGAAGGGTCAGAAGGTGAAGGTGAAGACGTTCGGCCCGGTGGGAGAGCCCCCGCGCAAGAACTTCACCGGCACGCTGACCGAGGTGGCGGGCGACGGGATCGCGGTGGAAGTGGAAGGTGCCGGAACCTTCCACATCCTGTTCAAGGACATCGCCAAGGCGAATCTGGAGTTTCAGTTCTAGACGCCGACATACAGGGTGCCCCTCCGCGCGAGGGCGCCCGTGGACCCTTTTAGGAGAAGACCATGCCCACGCAGCAAGCCAACCCGAGCGTCAACCTCAACCTCGTCCTGGACCAGGTCGCCAAGGACAAGGGCATCGACCGGGCTGTGCTGATTGCCACCCTCGAGGACGCGATGAAGACCGCGGCCAAGAAGCACTTTGGCCAGGACCGCGAGCTTGAGGCGAAGTACGACCCGGACAAGGGCGTTGTGGAGCTGTTCCAGGCCATCACCGTGGTGGAGGAGATTGTCGATCCGGTCCAGGCCGTGAATCAGATCTCCCTGGTCGAGGCCCACAAGAAGGGCATGGAAGTGGAGCCGGGCGACGAGCTCGTGTTCCAGATCTTCTACCGGGACGAGGACGCCGCCGAGGCCAAGGCGCAGGACGACCAGTACGGTGACATCCTCCGCCTGAAGACCTTCCGCCGCGGCTTTGGCCGCATCGCCGCGCAGACGGCCAAGCAGGTCATCCTGCAGCGCACGCGCGACGCCGAGCGCGAGAACGTCTTCAACGAGTACCGCGACCGGAAGAATGAAATCGTCACCGGCATCGCCCGCCGGTTCGAGCGCGGCAACATCATCGTGGACCTGGGCCGCGCCGAGGCCGTGCTGCCGGTGCGCGAGCAGGTCCCGCGCGAGACGTACCGCCCCGGTGACCGCGTCCAGGCCTACGTGCTGGACGTGCTCCGTGAGTCCAAGGGCCCCCAGATCGTCCTCAGCCGCGCGTCCGTCAACCTGCTCACCAAGCTGTTCGAGATGGAGGTGCCCGAAATCGCAGAGGGCATCGTCGTCATCGAGGCGGCGGCGCGTGAGCCGGGTGGCCGCGCGAAGATCGCCGTCTCCAGCCGGGACTCCGACGTGGATCCGGTCGGCGCCTGCGTCGGCATGAAGGGCAGCCGCGTGCAGGCGGTGGTGCAGGAGCTGCGCGGCGAGAAGATCGACATCGTCCCGTTCGACGAGGACCCGGCCCGGTTCGTGTGCTCGGCCCTGGCACCGGCGGAGGTCAGCCGCGTCATCATCGACGAGGCCAACCACGCCATGGAGCTCATCGTCCCGGACGACCAGCTCAGCCTGGCCATTGGCCGCCGCGGCCAGAACGTCCGCCTGGCCGCCCAGCTCACGGGCTGGAAGCTGGACATCAACAGCGAGAGCCGGGTGCGCGAGCTGCGCGAGTTCGCCAACCGCTCGCTGGGCTCGCTCCCTGGCGTCAACGAGATGCTGGTGGAGACGCTCTACGCTCACGGCTTCCGCCAGGCCCGGGACATCGCCGAGGCCAACGCGGAGATGCTGGCCCAGTTGCCGGGTATCGACCCGGCTCGCATCCCCTCCATGCAGGAGGCTGCCCGGACCCGGATGGTCGAGGATCAGGCGGAACTCTCTCGCATGGATTATGAAAGGGAGCAGGCCCGGATCGCGGAAGCCCGCCGGCATCCGGACGAGCTCAGCCAGCCCGAGCGCATGGCCCGTGTCCGGGGCGTCGGTGAGAAGACCATCGAGCAGCTCATCCTCGCCGGGTACCGCTCGGTGGAGGACATCGCCAACGAGAAGGACCTGGCGAAGCTGGGCGATGTTCCGGGCGTGGGTATCAAGAAGGCCCGCCAGCTCAAGAGCGCGGCGGAAAACTACCTGGTGGAGGAAGCCAAGCTGCGCGCGGAGCTGAATGCCGAGCGCGGCGCAACGGCGGCGACGTTTGAGGGTGGCGCGGAAGCCACCAAGTCGCCGTAAGCTAGGCAAGGGAGGGGACGTGCGGCGCCCCGCAGGCCGGCCTGGGCCGGATGCGCAGAACACGGAGTCAGGTCCGGTCCGGACGTGCGTCGGATGCGGGTCGCGGCGGCCTCAGAGGGAGCTCACCCGGTTCGGGGTCAATCCCGAGGGTGCCATCGAGGTCGACAGGAAGAGGCGGCTGCCTGGACGGGGCGCCTACCTGTGCGGTGCCGGTTGTCTGACGGCGGCGCTGAAGCGGAAGGCGTTTGGTAGGGCCTTTCGCGGAAAGGCGGGCCAGGTTGACCCGTCGCAGCTCGGACAGGCATGGGAGCCGGGGGTCGGTGAGCGGAGGGGTGCGGGGGGGAGTGGGTGTTAGTCACCACTCGCACACATTTTCGGGTTCGGACTAGGGTGCTGCGCCCCGGAGTCGGCGGAGCAGAAGGCCAACAAGGGCAATATGTCGAAGAAGCGCGTCCACGAAATCGCCAAGGAACTCAAGAGCCACGGGATTGAGCTCGACAACAAGGAGGTCGTCACCGAGCTGTCGAGCCTCGGTTACGACGTCAAGAGCCACTCGTCGTCTCTCGATGACGACCAGGCGACCGCTGCCGTCCAGAAGATTCTGGACAAGCGCAAGCCGAAGCAGGCCACGCCGCCCGTGACGGCGAAGGGCTTCGTCGTGCGCCGCAAGGTGGGCCCGCCCGCCGGTGCGACGGCGGATGGCGCCGAGGCGGCCTACGCTGCGGAGTCCGCTCAGGGCTACGAGCCGTCCTCCGCACAGTCCGAGCCGGTCGCCCAGGCTCCCGAGGTCCCGGTCCAGGCCGAGCCCCCGGAGGCGCCGCGAGCGCCCGTCGAGGCGCCGAGCGCGCCGGAACCCCAGCGGGTCGAAGCCCCCGTCTCCACGCCGGAGCCGGTCGCCGCGACTCCCGTCACTTCTACGCCCCCGCGCCGGTGGCCGAGGTCCCTCGGGCCCCCGCCGCCGTCGAGGTGGCTCCCGCCACGCCCACCGCCGAGGCCCCTGCGGCCCCTGCGGAGGCTCCTCCGGCTGCCGTCCCGGCTCCTGCCGTCGCGCAGCCTCGTCCCCCTGTTCAGGAGAGCACCACCTTGCCCCAACCCCCCCCACGCTCACCGGTACCGCCGACTGTCCGGACGCCTTCGAGCACTCCTTCGTCCGCGACCGTCGTCTCCCGGGGCCCCGCGCCTGGCTATCAGCAGCGCGGACCCGGTGGTGGTCGCCCCGGTGGCCCGGGTGGTCCCGGTGGTCGTCCCGGTGGTCCGGGCGGCCCGGGTGGTCGTCCCGGTGGTCCGGGCGGCCCGGGTGGTCGTCCCGGTGGTCCGGGCGGCCCGGGTGGTCGTCCCGGTGGTCCGGGCGGTCGTCCGTCGTACCAGGGGCAGAGCTCGTACCAGGGTCAGGGCTCGTACCAGGGCCCGGGCTCGCGTCCCGGTCAGGGGCCGGTGCGTCCGACCTCCGCGCCCGGCACGGGTGTCCAGGCCTCGGCCTCGGCCTCTCCGGTTCCGCAGGGTCCCACCATCATGGTGGGCGGCGTGCCCCACGCCCAGGTGACGCCGACGGGCTCGCAGGCCCGCCCCACGGCGACGCAGGCCGTCGTCATCTCGCGCCCGCTCATCCAGGTGCGCCGCGTGACGCCCACGGCGGGCGCCGCCAAGCAGTACCCCATGGCGCCGGGCCGCACGGGCATCCCGAGCGGCGTGAGTACAAGGTGGTCCCGGACCACCTGGGCCGTGGCCGCGAGCTGGTGGACGTCTCCAAGAACAAGGAGCGTGGTCAGCGCAAGCGCACCAGCGGTGATACGCAGAGCGTGTCCAAGCAGGAACTGACGGACATGGTCTGGGGCCGCGTCACCATCCCCATCCGTGGCAAGAAGCGCAAGCCCACGAAGAAGGGCGCCAAGACGCAGATCACCCAGATGGCCGAGGAGAAGAAGGTCATCAAGCTGCAGGAGGGCATCTCGGTGTCCGACCTGGGCCAGCGCATGGGTGTGCGCAGCAACGAGCTCATCAAGAAGCTGATGGGCATGGGGAAGATGGCCACCGCGAACCAGATGGTGGACGCGGACACGGCGGAGACGGTCGCCAGCGACTACGGCTGGAAGATCGAACGCGTGGGCTTCGAGGTGGAGGACTACCTGCCCGAGGTGGAGGCCCGTCCCGAGGACGAGCGTCCCCGTCCGCCGGTCGTCACCATCATGGGCCACGTCGACCACGGCAAGACGAGCCTCCTGGACGCCATCCGGAAGGCCAACGTCGCGCAGGGCGAGGCCGGTGGCATCACCCAGCACATCGGCGCGTACAGCATCAGCACCGCGCGCGGTGACGTGACGTTCCTCGACACGCCGGGCCACGAGGCCTTCACGTCCATGCGCGCCCGCGGCGCCGACGTGACGGACATCGTGGTGCTGGTGGTCGCCGCCGACGACGGCGTGATGCCGCAGACGGTGGAGGCCATCAAGCACGCGAAGGCGGCCGAGGTGCCCATCGTCGTCGCCATCAACAAGATGGACGTGCCGGGCGCGAACCCGGACCGCGTGAAGAAGGACCTGGCCAACCACGAGCTCACCCCGGAAGAGTGGGGCGGCGACACCATCATGGTTCCGGTCTCCGCGAAGACGAAGGAGAACCTGGAGCTGCTGCTGGAGAACCTGGCCCTCCAGGCCGAGGTGCTCGAGCTGTCGGCCAATCCGAACCGCCCGTCGGTGGGTGCCATCATCGAGGCCAAGCTGGACCGCGGCCGTGGCCCCGTCGCCACGGTGCTGGTGCAGGAAGGCACGCTGAAGCTGGGCGACGCCGTCGTCACCGGTTCGCACTACGGCCGCGTCCGCGCGATGACGAACAGCCGCGGCGAGCAGGTCAAGGAAGTGAAGCCGGGCTACTGCGCCGAGGTCGTCGGTCTCTCCGGCGTGCCGAGCGCGGGTGACGCCATCAACGTGGTGGCGGACGAGAAGGCGGCCAAGCAGATCGCCGAGCACCGCAACATGAAGGAGCGGCAGACCGAGCTGTCCAAGGTCAGCCGCGAGTCCCTGGAGCAGCTCTTCGCCAAGACGAAGGCGGGCGGCGGTCCCAAGGAGCTGCGCGTCGTCATCAAGGCGGACGTGCAGGGCTCGTCCGAGGCCGTCAAGCAGGCCGTCCAGAAGCTGACCACGCACAAGGTCAAGGTGGAGGTCGTTCACTCCGGCGTGGGCGCCATCACCGAGGGCGACGTGATGCGGGCGGCGGCCTCCAAGGGCGTCGTGCTGGGCTTCAACGTCAACCCGGAGTCCGGTGCCGAGGCCGCGGCCAAGGCGCAGGAAGTGGTGCTCAAGAGCTACTCCATCATCTACGAGCTCATCGACGGGGTTCGGACGGAGATGGAGGAGCTCCTGGAGCCCATCCGCACCGAGCGCAAGCTGGGCCGTGCGGAGGTGCGCAACACCTTCAACGTGCCGCGTCTGGGCACCATCGCCGGTGCGGCGGTGCTGGATGGCGTCATGAAGCGCGGCGCCTTCGTTCGCCTCATGCGCGAGAACAAGCAGTTGTTCTCAGGCAAGATGGCGTCGCTGCGTCGCTTCAAGGATGACGTCAAGGAGGTCGCGCAGGGCTTCGAGTGCGGTATCGGCATCGAGAGCTTCAACGACCTCAAGCCGGGCGACATCATCGAGGCGTACGAAATCGAAGAGACCCGCCAGAGCCTCACCTAGTCGCAAGGAGAGCGTCAGCGCCTCCCTGAAACCCTGGGAAGACCCCATCTTCCCAGGGTGCTGAAGCCCGGGTTGCCGCCGCCTCTGGCGCGGTGACCCGTGGCATGGGGGACTCGTATGTTCGTTGGTGTCGCACGCCTCACCCTGCAGATTCCGGACAGCGGCTCGCTGAAGTCCAAGCGGCAGGTGGTCCGCCGGGTGACGGACCGGCTCAAGGCCCGCTTCAACGTGGCGGTGGCCGAGGTCGAGGACCAGGACCTCTGGCAGAAGGCTTCCCTGGCGCTCGCGGTGGTGGGCAATGACCGCCGCCACGTGGATGAGCAGCTCGAGAAAATCATCCACCACGTCGAGGAGATGTACGTCGCCCCGCTGTTGTCGCGGGAGACGGAAATCCTGGGCATGGGCGACCAGCTCTTCGCGAGCGGCCCGGCCGTCAGGCCCTCTGTCCGGGCGGCTTTCTCGGCGGAGGGGGTGGATGAGGATTTGGAAGGGCTTCCGCTCTCCGCGGAGCAGGCTGCGGCGCATTCGGAGGCCGCCATCGCCCGCTTCCTGCGGGGCGAGCGCTCGTCGCTGGCGGAGGCCGAGGGGTTGGGGGATTGGGACAGCCGCCACGAGGGCGGCATGGACGGCGGCACGGGCCGCCCGTCTCCGTCGAGCGGTGGACGGATGACGATTGATGAGGCGCGGGCTCGGGCCCGCTCCCTGCGCAACCCGCGAGACTGGGAGAAGAAATGACGACGCATTCCCGACCGGAGCGGGTGGGGCAGGAAATCCAGGCGGCCATCGGTGACTTGCTCACCCGGGGCATGCTGAGGGACCCGCGTATCGGCTACATCACCATCACCGGCGTGAAGGTCTCCCCGGACCTGCGCGTGGCGCGTGTCTTCTATTCGATGATGGGCACCGAGCAGGAGCGCGCGGACACGCAGAAGGGCCTGGAGGCCGCCAAGGGCTTCGTTCGCCGCGAGGTGACGTCGGTCGTCAACCTGCGCGTGTCGCCGGAAATCTTCTTCTCCTTCGACGAGTCCGTGGGGGAAGGTGACAAGATTGACCGGTTGCTGCGCGAAGTCCGGAACAAGGAAGGCTGGTAGTTCCAGCCCCCGGCCTCCAGTATTGGCGTGACATGGACGGCGTCCTCGTCATTGACAAGCCCTCTGGCCCCACGTCGTTCGACGTGGTCCGGCAGGTGCGTTCGCTGCTTCGCATCAAGAAGGTGGGCCACACCGGCACCCTGGACCCGCTGGCCACCGGGGTGCTGCCGCTCTGCCTGGGCGAGGCCACCAAGGTCGCGGGCTTCATCACCGAAGGTGACAAGGCCTACGACGCCACGGTGCGCCTGGGCTCGGAGACGGACACACTGGACGCGGAGGGGCAGGTGACGGCCCATGCGCCGGTGCCCGCCCTGACGCCCGCGCTCATCGAAGCCGCGCTGGCGCGCTACCGCGGCACCTACGACCAGATTCCGCCCATGTATTCGGCGGTGAAGGTGGGCGGCAAGCGGCTCTACGAACTGGCCCGCGCGGGCGAGGAAGTGGAGCGGGCCGCCCGTCAGGTGACGGTCTACGAGCTCGTGCTGCGCGACTTCTCCGCGGACCGCCTGCAGGTGTCGGTGCGCTGCTCCAAGGGCTTCTTCGTGCGCACCCTGGCGCAGGACGTGGGCCGCGCGCTGGGCTGCGGCGCCCACCTGGAGGCGCTGCGGCGCACCGCCAGCGGGCCGTTCTCCCTGGCGCAGGCGCTGCCGCTGGCGGACCTGCCCGGCCTGGTGAAGGACGGCGCGCTGGCCGGCCGGCTGGTGTCCATGTCCGCTGCGTTGGTGGACATGCCGGAGGTCCGCGTGGGGCCCGCCGAGGCCAAGCGCGTCTCCCACGGCGTCCCGGTGGAAGTCCCCGCGGGGCGGTCCGGCCGGGTGCGCGTCATGGGCCCGGAGGACGCGCTGCTGGCGGTGGCCGAAATCGTCGAGGGCCGCCTGCGCTATCTGCGCGTGCTCGTTTGAATCCGGGACTTTTCGCGGGGTTGCGGTTGTAAGTCTCCGCACGCTCCCGGACCTTCCGGGGCTGGCGGGCGGGCGTCCTTGGTTGACCCCACGGGGGGTGAAGCTTATAAGCCCCCCCGCTCGTTAGTAGGACGAACCCGGTCTGTACCCCTCCGCGGACCGCGGCGACGCGAGCAGCAACTCCACCGGAGCGGGCAAGGAAGAGTCACATGTCGCTGCATCAGGAGCGCAAGTCGGAGCTGGTGTCGAAGTTCAAGACCCACGAGACGGACACGGGTTCGCCCGAGGTGCAGGTGGCGCTGCTGTCCGAGCGCATCACCATGCTCACCGAGCACTTCAAGACGCACAAGAAGGACCACCACTCCCGCCGCGGTCTGCTGAAGCTGGTCGGTCAGCGCCGCCGCCTGCTGGACTACCTGAAGTCCAAGGACGTCGCGCGGTACAAGAAGCTCATCGACGGCCTCGGCATCCGCAAGTAGGCAGTTGAGCAGGACCGGGGCGCTGGCAGAAACCAGCGCCCCGCGCGTTTAAGACGTAAGTGGTACCGGAAGTGGAAGCGCGGCGGGTGGTGGCGGGCAAGGGAGTGGTGGCTGCGGAGGTTTTGGTTTCCGTTCGGAAGGGCTGACCGCGGTCGGCCCGTGCGACCAGGGATCAAAAGTTCCGAGACATCCCTCCGGCGCTCCGCAAGCGCCCTCCGCAGTACATGCTGGCGGTTGCCTCAATTGGCGCCTGTCTTGAGGCGCGGGTGACCGCTCAAACACCCCGAGGGCCCTCCCGGGGTGCCGGGCCTATTTCCCAGGCCGGGTGCGCGCGGTGGGGTCTTCGCCCTGAAGAATCCAGAGGCACGGACATGTTGAAGAAGAGCGTCAAGATTGGCGAGAGCGAGCTGAGCATCGAAGTGGGCCGTCTGGCGAAGCAGGCCGACGGTTCCGTGGTGGTTCGCTACGGCGACACCATGCTGCTGGTGACGGCCGTGAGCGCCCGGGAGAAGAAGGACATCGACTTCCTCCCCCTGACGGTGGAGTACCAGGAGAAGCTGTATTCGGCCGGCCGCATCCCCGGCAGCTACTTCAAGCGCGAGGGCCGCCTCACGGAGAAGGAGACGCTGGCCAGCCGCCTGGTGGACCGCTCCTGCCGCCCGCTGTTCCCGGAAGGCTACGCGTACGAGACGCAGGTCATCGCCAGCGTCATCTCCTCGGACCCGGAGAACGAGGGTGACATCCACGGCATCACCGGCGCCTCCGCGGCGCTGTGGGTGTCGGACATCCCGTTCGACGGCCCCATCGCCGGCATCCGCGTGGGCCGCGTCGGCGGCGAGCTGGTGGCCAACCCTACCGCGAAGCAGCGTGAGCAGAGCGACCTGGACCTGGTCATGGCCGTGAGCCGCAAGGCCATCGTCATGGTGGAAGGTGGCGCGGAGGAGGTCTCCGAGGCCGACATGGTCGCGGCGCTCGACTTCGGCTTCAAGACGGCGCAGCCCGCGCTGGACCTCCAGGACGAGCTGCGGCGCGAGCTGAACAAGCAGGTCCGCGCCTTCGACAAGCCGGCCGCCGTGGACGAGGGCCTGCGCGCCAAGGTGCGCGAGCTGGCCATGGACGGCATCAAGGCGGGCTACGGCATCAAGGAGAAGGGCCCCCGCTACGAGTCGCTCGGCAAGACGAAGAAGGAGACGCTCGCCAAGCTCAAGGAGCAGCTCGGCGACGGCTACACCCCACTGGTGGAGAAGCACGCCAAGTCGGTGGTCGAGGACCTGAAGTACGAGCACATGCGCGAGATGACGGTCAACGGCGGCCGCATCGGTGACCGTGGCCACGACGTGGTCCGTCAAATCACGTGCGAAGTGGGCGTGCTCCCGCGCACCCACGGCAGCGCCGTCTTCACGCGCGGCGAGACGCAGGCGCTCGTCGTCACCACGCTGGGCACCAGCGACGACGAGCAGCGCCTGGAGATGCTGGGCGGCATGGCGTTCAAGCGCTTCATGCTGCACTACAACTTCCCGCCGTTCAGCGTGAACGAGACCAAGCCGCTGCGTGGCCCGGGCCGCCGTGAAGTCGGTCACGGTGCGCTGGCGGAGCGCGCGCTGCGCAACATGGTGCCCAAGAGCGAGTCCTTCCCGTACACGGTGCGCCTGGTGTCGGACATCCTGGAGTCCAACGGCTCCTCCTCCATGGCCTCCGTCTGCGGCGGCACGCTGGCGCTGATGGACGCGGGTGTTCCGCTCAAGGCTCCGGTGGCGGGTATCGCCATGGGTCTGGTGAAGGAAGGCGACAAGATCGCCATCCTCTCCGACATCCTCGGTGACGAGGACCACCTGGGCGACATGGACTTCAAGGTGTGCGGCACCTCGAAGGGCATCACGTCCATCCAGATGGACATCAAGATCACCGGCCTCACCACGGAGATCATGAGCCGCGCGCTGGAGCAGGCGCGTCAGGGCCGTCTGCACATCCTGGGCGAGATGCTCAAGACGCTGGCCGAGTCCCGCAAGGAAATCAGCCAGTACGCGCCGCGCATCACCACCATCCAGATTCGTCCCGAGTTCATCAAGAACGTCATCGGGCCGGGCGGCAAGGTCATCAAGGACATCATCGCTCGCACGGGTGCCGCGATTAACATCGAGGACTCGGGCCGCGTGGACATCGCCAGCGCGAACGGCGAGGCCGTGAAGGCCGCCATCGCGATGATTCAGGCGCTGACCCGCGAGGCCGAAATCGGGAAGATCTACACGGGCACGGTGCGGAAGATCGCCGAGTTCGGCGCCTTCGTGGAGCTGTTCCCGGGCACCGACGGCCTCATCCACATCTCGGAGCTGTCCGACAAGCGCGTCAAGAGCGTCTCCGACGTGCTGAACGAGGGCGACGAGGTGCTGGTGAAGGTCGTCAGCATCGACAAGACGGGCAAGATTCGTCTGTCGCGCAAGGAGGCCATGGCCGAGCGCGCCGCGCAGCAGGGTGCCGCCGCCGGTGAGGCCGCCGCGCAGCCCGCGGCCCCGGCCCCCACGCAGCCCGACGCGAAGGCCTAGTCCTTCGCGAAGCCCCGGGCTCCCCTCACGGGAGCCCGGTGTGCCTGACGCCCCCTTCTGCCTCGGCGCGGGAGGGGGTGTTTTCGTTTCGGCCCGCCTTCGCTTAGACCGTCCCAGGGGGCCGTGCGTTGAGGTGCGAGTCCCGCCCGGACTGGAGCCTGCTTGCCGCCTCGCCCACCCAGCGCGCCGCCGTCCACGCCGTTCCTGACGGACGTCTCCCGGTTCCTGGGGGCGTTCCGCTGGGCGTTCATGCCGCTGGGGCTGGTGGCGTTGATTGCGGTGGGCGTGCACTCGGCGGCGGACACGCTGGATGAGCGGCTGTTGTCGGTGGTGGACCGGGTGGACGCGGCCTTTGACGGCTTCGTGGGCCGCTTCGAGCTGACGGCGCCCATGGTGGAGTGGGTGTCGCTGGAGCAGCGCACGCGCATCGCGCGCTTCCTGGCGCTCGCGTGGGAGTTGTGCGCGGACCTCGTGCTGGCGCTCCCCGCCTTGGGCTATCGCGAGTCGAGCGCGCCGGCGCCCGTGGAGGCCTGGCGCGCGATGATGGAGCCCCAGCCCGCGCAGCCGACGTGGCGGGCCCTGTGGACGCGGTGTTGGCGCAAGCCCACGCCCCTGCGCTGGCTGCGGCCGCTGGCGACGGCGGCGGTGGTGCTGGCGGGCGCGTGCGCGGTGGCGAAGCTCATCCAAGGCTCGGTGTATCTGTCCTGGCGTGAGCTCTTCGGAGATGCCGCGGCGGACATCGCGGCGCGCGTGCTGGCGCTGGCGGGGCTGGTGGGGGTGCTCGCTTCGCTGGGCTGGCGCGCGGTGCTGCGCAACCTGCAACACGCGGACGCGGTCTGCGAGGAGGGTGGAGGCAGGCGCGCCTGGCGCCGGGGGCTCCTGGGCTGTTTGGTGGTGGTCCCGCTGGCCGTGGCGGCGGCGGTGGACGCGACGCCGCTGTGGTCCTTCTTCCGGTAGGTGCCCGTGTTCCCGCGCCGCGCGAAAGGACTGCTCGACTTCTGCATGGCCGCGCTGTGCGTGTGGGCGGCGTACCACCACACGCCCGCGGGGGCGTTGCTGCGCAAGGCGACGGCGTGGGCCACGGGGACGCGGAGCACCGCGCGGCCCCTGCTCGCGTACTACGACGGGGTGAGTGGCACCGCGGTGACGGCGCCGCTGGTGGCGCCCGATGTGCCCCTGATGCGGACACTGACGGACGCGGAGGCGTTGGCGTGGGGCACCCACCTGGCGCTCAAGTCGATGGACGCCCGTGCGCGAGCGCCGGTGGTGGCGCTGGCCTCGGAGCTGGGCGTCTCCACCGCGGCGCTGCTGGATTCGCAAGAGGGCCCCGCCGCCGCGCGCAGGCTGCATGCGGCCCTGACGGAGGACTTCCCAGGAGAAGAGGCCCGGCTGACGGCGCTGTTCGCGGGCCGCGTGCCCGCGCGCTACGCCCTGGACCGGATGAAGGCGGAGGGGGGCACACCCTCGCTGGAGCGGCTCGCCAGTCAGCTCCCGCCCGGCTTCGAGGGTGCCTCCGTGGGCGCCGCCCAGGCCCTGGCCCTGGCCACCGCCTTCGGTCTGGCGTGGCCCGTTCATGAGAGCGCGCGCGTGACGAGCCCGTTCGGTGAGCGCTTCCACCCCGTCCTGGGCCGGCGCAAGTTGCACACCGGTGTGGACCTGGGCGTGCCCATTGGGACGTCCGTCGCGGCCGTGGCGGACGGCGTGGTGCGCAGGGCCAGCGAGGACGCGGTGAATGGCCGTGTGCTCGTGGTGGACCACGGGCGCGGCGTGACGACCGCGTACTGCCACAACTCGGAGCTGCTGGTGAGGGTGGGGGAGCGTGTGTCTCGCGGGCAGCGCGTCGCGCTCTCGGGCAACACGGGCCGCTCCACGGGGCCGCATCTGCACTACCAGTTGGAGCTGGCCGCGCGGCCCATGGACCCGCTGAAGTTCCGCACCGCGCTGCGCTCGGTGGCGAAGGACGCCGCGCCGTGACGCAGCCGTGGCACGAAGTGGGTTGAGCGTCGGGGTGGCTGTGCTACGTCCTGGCGCATGTCTTCCCCCCTCACGGTGAAGGTGCGCCGGGTGCGCACCCATGCGGAGCCCCTGCCACTTCCCCGCTACGAAACGGCGCAGGCCGCGGGCCTGGACCTGCGCGCGGACATCGAGGGAGAGCGGGTGCTGGGGCCGCTGGAGCGGATGGCGGTTCCCACCGGGCTCGCGCTCGCGCTTCCTCCCGGCTACGAGGGGCAGGTGCGCCCGCGCTCGGGACTGGCGCTGCGGCACGGCGTCACGCTGCTCAACGCACCAGGTACGGTGGACGCGGACTACCGGGGCGAGGTGCAGGTGGTGCTCGTCAACCTCTCCAACGAGCCCTTCACCTTGCGGCGGGGAGACCGGGTGGCCCAGTTGGTGGTGGCCGCGGCGCCGCAGGCGGCGTTGGTGGAGGTGGAGGTGCTGGAGGAGACCCCCCGGGGCGAAGGTGGCTTCGGTTCCACGGGGCGCTAGTCAAGGCCCCCTGTGCTTGGCGTTCCTTGATGACAGGGGAGCGTGCAGAATATGAGGCTGGGCCTTCCCCCGAGGTGGCCCCCCGACTGCCTCCTGGAGTACGCCCGCTTTGCTCTGCTACCGCTGCGGCAGCCTCGTCCCTGCCTCCCAAGACACCTGTCCCACCTGCGGGCTGAAGCACGACGCCTCGGCGCGTCCGCCCGCTGGCGCTGCCCGCCGCCGTGGCGCGGAGGGCGCTCCCTACAAGCCGGGAGACGTCGTCGCCGGCCGCTACGCCATCCAAGAGGTGGTGGGCTCCGGGCCCATGGGCTTCGTCTTCCGGGCCCAGGACGAGGAGATTGACGTCGAGGTCGCGCTCAAGGCCGTGCACCCGCGTCTGGTGCAGCAGCCCGAGGAGCGCATGCAGTTCTCGCTGTCCATGCGGGTGGCCAAGAAGCTCAATCACCCGAACCTCCTGCGCGTGTACGACGAGGGCCTGGACGGTGACCGCCCCTTCGTCACCATGCAGCTCCTGGAGGGGATGACGCTGCGCCGGATGTTGGAGCAGCGCGCCGCGCGCGGGCAGCTCTTCTCGTTGAAGGAAGTGGAGCCGCTGCTGACGCAGATGGCGGCGGCCCTGGACGCGGCCCACCGCTTCGGGCCGCACTCCGACTTCAAGCCGGAGAACGTCATCGTCCTGCCGGACCTGCTCAAGGTGACGGACTACGGCCTCGGGCTCGCGGTGCCGCACCTTCCCTTCGCCCAGGCGCAGAAGGGCCAGCGCGCGGACGCTTACATCGCGCCCGAGTACCTCGGTGGGGGTGAGCTGGACACGCGCATGGACGTGTACTCGCTCGCGGTCATCGTGGGGGAGATGCTCACGGGCCTGGTGCCCGAAGAGGGCGTCATCCCCGGATTGACGATGCACCACCCGGACCTGCCGACCTCCCTGGAGGCGCTGTACCGGCGCGCGCTCAACTTCAACCCGCTGGTCCGGCCCAAGACGGCGGGCGAGTTCCTCAACGAGTTCACCGGCATCCTGGCGCGCACGCCGGCCGCCGTGCTGACGAAGACGCGGAGCCTGCCGGCCGCGCCGGGCAGCTCCGCCGCGAACGCCGCGAGGCAGTCCGCCCGGCCACCGCCGCCCGTCCCCACGGGCATGCTCCCCGCGGTGCAGGAGGCGGACCTGCCGCCGCCTCCGGGGGTCGCGGCGCCGAAGCCTCCCTCGCCGGTCCCGGACCTGCCCCCGGCGGATGCCACGCAGCCCCTGGACGCGGCGTCACTGGCCGCCATCATGGGGCGCGGCAAGCCCGCGCAGCAGCACCTCACGGAGCAGGCGCTGCCCTTCATCGCGCCGCCGGCCGCTCCACCGAAAGCGGCGCCCGCGCCCGCCCGGCCCGCCTCCGCGCCTCCCGTGGCCGCGCGCTCCGCGCCCGCCCGGAAGGAGGCGGATGACACCTCCGAGCGTTCTTCTCCCTCCGCGCAGGAGTCCGAGGCTGCCCTGAGTCGCTCCTCCGCGCCCACGCAGGTGGACGCGCCCGCGGTGACGGACAACCGCTCGAGCGCGATGACGCTCGATGAGGCGCCCGCGGTGCCCGTTCGCGCCGCCGCGCCCACGCTGGATTCGGCGCCCGCGGTGGGCCGGTCTCGTTCGCGTGGCAGGGAGGGCGCGGCGGACGACGGTGCCGAGGACACGGGCAGCCGCGGCAAGGGCCGCTCCTCCGAGGACTCGGGGATTCGCAGCCGCCGTCGCGCGTCGGAGGTCTCCGACCCGGGCTCGCGCTCGGGTGGGAAGCGGAGTGAGCCCGCCGAGTCGTCGAGTGCGCGCACCGCGCCCCGTGGCGCGGTGCTCACCAAGCAGGGGACGCGCGCGGCGAAGCCCAAGCGCTCGATGCTGGGCCTGGTGCTGCTCGTGGTCGGCGGGTTGGTGGTGGGCGG
Organism: Myxococcus hansupus; assembly: GCF_000280925.3. Lineage (NCBI taxonomy): Bacteria > Pseudomonadati > Myxococcota > Myxococcia > Myxococcales > Myxococcaceae > Pseudomyxococcus > Pseudomyxococcus hansupus. Next base: position 6,141,763 of record NZ_CP012109.1, on the reverse strand, counting down.
GGGCGGGGGATTCCTCATCATCAAGGCGCTGCAGAAGTCTGGTGGGCAGGGACCGCGTGGCGCGGCGCCCGTCCCCGGCGCGGCAGGGGGCGCCGCGGTGGCCGCGACCGAGGGCGGCTGTCCGGCGGGAATGCGGCTGGTGAGCGGCGGTGCCTTCAAGATGGGGCGCGAGGACGACGACGCGTTGGGCGGCGCGGACGAGCCCCCCGTCGCGAACGTGCAGGTGCCCTCCTTCTGCGTGGATGAATACGAGTACCCGAACCGGGCCGGAGCGAGGCCTGCGGTGGCGGTGCCTTGGGAAGAGGCCCGCGCGACGTGTGAGCGCGAAGGGAAGCGGCTCTGCACCGAGCAGGAGTGGGAGAAGGCATGCAAGGGCCCGGGCAACCTGCGGTTCCCGTATGGCGCGGAGCAGGAGTCGGGCGCCTGCAACACCTCGGCGACGCCGGGCGGACTGGCTGCCTCTGGAAGCTTCGCGCGCTGCAAGTCCGGCTACGCCGTGGTGGACCTGGCGGGCAACGTGGCGGAGTGGACGGCCTCGCGCTTCGGGGGACAGGGCTACACGTTGAAGGGCGGCACATTCGACCAGCCGGACGCGGCGTCGCGCTGCTCGGCCCGGGCGAACGGCGCCCCGACGGAGCGCTCGAACGCGGTGGGCTTCCGCTGCTGTGCGGGAGTGCGGCAATGAGGGGCCGCATCGCCGCGTTGCTCGTCGCGGTGCTGCCCGTGGTGGCCCTGGCGCAGACGCAGGCCCGGCCCCGCGTCGTCGCGGTGAAGTCCGCCAACCTGGCGCCCTATGCGTCCGTCATCGCCGGCTTCGCGGCGGAGGCGCGCGCCGAGGTGCAGGAGGTGATGCTGGACGAAAGCGCGGGCGCCGCCGCGCGGCTCTTCAAGAAGCTGGCGGCGCAGAAGCCCGCGATGATTCTGGCCCTGGGGCCGCTGGCCGCCAACGCCGCGCGCCGCTCGCTGGGCGAGGACGTGCCGGTTCTCTTCGCCATGGTGCCGTACTATGAGAAGTACGGCCTGGATGGGGCGAACGTCACCGGCATCTCCCTCACCAGTGACTTGGGGCCGGAGTTGGACGCGCTGAAGGCCGTGTCGCCGAAGGTGAAGCGCGTGGGCATCCTGCATGACCCGCGCTTCTCGGCGGGAACGGTGACGCAGGCGCGGGCCGCGGCGTCCTCGAAGGGCATGTCCATCCTCCCGCTGGAGCTGGAATCGGGGAGCCGGACGGAGAAGGTGCTCGACGGGGCGGTGGGGAAGGTGGACGCGCTGTTGATGGTGGCGGACAAGACGGTGGGCAACGCCGCGGTGGTGCAGGCGCTCATCTCCTTCGCGGCGGCGAACAAGCTGCCGCTGGCCGCGCTGACGCCCAGCCAGGTGAAGGAGGGGGCAACGCTCGCGCTCTCGCCCAGTCCCACGGCCATTGGCCAGCAAGCCGGGCGGCTGGCCAACCGCATCATCCACGAGAAGGTGAATCCAGGAGCGCTGGCGGTGGTTCAGCCAGAGGGGCTGGACTTGTCCCTCAATCTCACCGCCGCCAGGAAGTTGGATCCGTCCTCCGGCGCCGTGCTGGAACTGCTCCGGCTCGCGGCGCGGCGGGACTTTGCCGTGAAGGTCTACGAGTGATTCCGCGATACAGCCGTCAGGAGATGTCGTCCCTCTGGTCCGACGAGGCCCGTTACAGCCGTTGGCGTGACGTGGAGCTCGCCGCCCTGGAGGGCATGGTGGAGGCGGGGCTCGCGCCCCGCGAGGCGCTGGCGGACTGCCTTGCGCGCGCCGGCGACTTCACGCCGCAGGACGCGGCGAAAATCGAGGAGATTGAGCGCACCACCAAGCACGACGTCATCGCCTTCCTCACCTTCATGGAGGAGCGCGTCGGTCCCAGCGCGCGCTGGTTGCACCTGGGCATGACGTCGTCGGACGTGCTGGACACGTCGCTGGCGCTCACCCTGCGCGACGCGCTGGACCTCATCCTGAAGGATGTGGACCGCGTCATGGCCGCGGTGGAGAAGCGCGCCTTCGAGCACAAGCACACGCTGCAGATGGGCCGCAGCCACGGCATCCACGCGGAGCCCATCACCTTCGGGCACAAGCTGGCCATCTGGTACGACGAGCTGCGCCGCGCTCGTGTTCGCCTGGAGCACGCGCGAGACGTCATCGCCGTGGGCAAGATTTCCGGCGCGGTGGGCACCTTCGCGCACCTGCCTCCCGCGGTGGAGGAGCACGTCTGCCGCAAGCTGGGCCTCAAGCCGGCGCCGGCCTCCAGCCAGGTGGTGCAGCGAGACCGGCACGCGGAGTTCTTCACCGCGCTGGCGCTGCTGGGCTCGAGCATCGAGAAGTTCGCGGTGGAGATTCGCCACCTCCAGCGCACCGAGGTGCGTGAGGCGGAGGAGCCCTTCACCGCGGGACAGAAGGGTTCCAGCGCCATGCCGCACAAGCGCAACCCCATCCTGTCGGAGAACCTCACCGGCCTGGCCCGCCTGCTGCGCGGCTACGCGGTGAGCGCCATGGAGGACGTGGCGCTGTGGCACGAGCGGGACATCTCGCACTCCTCCGTGGAGCGCGTCATCGGCCCGGACGCCACCATCCTCGCGGACTTCATGCTCATCCGCTTCGCGCGGCTGATGGAGGACCTGCGCGTCTACCCGGAGCAGATGAAGAAGAACCTGGACCTGCTCGGCGGCGTGGTGAACTCGCAGCGGCTGCTGCTGGAGCTGGCGCGCAAGGGCATGGACCGGCAGGCCGCGTACGTCATCGTCCAGCGCAACGCGATGAAGCTGTACGAGGAGGGACTCGACTTCAAGCAGGCCCTGCTGGCGGACGAGGACCTGCGGAAGATGATGACGCCCGAGGAGATTTCGGACTGCTTCTCCCCGGGCTACCACACGCGCCACATGGACGACGTCTTCCAGCGCGTGTTCGGCCGGAGCGCTTAGGCGCCCAGGGCGGGGCTACTTCAGGTAGCCCTGCTCTCGCAGGTTGCGCTCGATGCGGGCCTTCACGTCGCCCGCTTCGAGCGTCAACGTCGTGCCGGTGATGTGCTCGTAGGCGGCCACGTACTTGGTGGCCAGGTCCACGCGCACGTCATCGGGGATGGGCGGGGGCGTGCCCTGGCCGGAGAAGTTCCGCTCGCGGATGAGCCACTGGCGGATGTTCTCCTTGTCGAGCATGCGCTGGTCCTCGCCCTTCGCGAAGCGCGCCTCGTACTCGTCCGCCACCCAGTAGCGGCTGGAGTCCGGGGTGTGCATCTCGTCGATGACGTAGAGCGTGTCGCCCACCTTGCCGAACTCGTACTTCGTATCCACCAGGATGAGGCCCCGCGAGCGCGCCCACTTCTGCCCTTCGGCGAAGAGGCCCAGCGCGGCCTCGGTGATGCGCGCCCAGTCGCGAGGGCTGGCCAGTCCCCGCGCCAGAAGCGCCTCCTCCGAGATGGGCTCGTCGTGCATGCCGTACTCGGCCTTGGTGGACGGGGTGATGATGGGAGCGGGGAAGGCCTCGTCCTTGCGCAGCCCATCCGGGAAGGGCAGCCCATAGGCCGTGTGCGTGCCCTTCTGGTAGTCGCGCCACAGGCTCCCCGTGAGGTAGCCGCGCACGACGACCTCCACGGAGAAGGGCTGGCAGGCGCGGGCCACGGTGACGTTCGCGTCGGGCACGTCCAGCACGTGGTTGGGGACGATGTGCTTCGTGCGCTCGAACCAGAAGGCCGCGAGTCGGTTGAGCACCTCGCCCTTGAAGGGGATGGTGGTGAGGATGTGGTCGAACGCGGACAACCGGTCCGTCGTCACGAGGATGAGCCGGTCATCCTGCCGGTACGTCTCACGCACCTTGCCGCGGTAGTGCTGGCCGAGCGCGGGAAGGTCCGTCTGCTGGAGGGTGAGGGGAAGCTGCGCGTGAAGTGCGGAGGTGTTCACTGTCGCCTCGCGGCCCCTCTCTCGCGGGAAGGGCGAGAGGCAACGGGGCCTGACTTGAGGCGCGCGACTCTACTGGAGCGAAGCGGGCAGGGAAGAAGGACCGTACGCCGCTGCCAGGTAGAGGAAAGCTGGGTTGATGCGCAGGATTCCGTCCACGTAAGCGACCGCGTACGGCGCGCCCGAGGCCCGGTCCACCTGCACCGTGCCGTCCGGCTCGATGTCCCAGTGCGCGAGCAGCGTGCGGGCCACCAGCTCCGCCGCCTCACGCTCGGACAGGCCCTGCAGGCCCTCCCGGCGGTCCTCCGGCCAACGCTCGCCGCCGGATTCGAACACCAGCGCCAGGTTGCCACCCGCGTCGGGGGCCTGGAACAGGTCCATCTTCGCGTCGAAGCCCGGCGCGGCGAGCAGCTCGCCCTGCCGGCTGACGGGGAAGAGCACCAGGGCCTGGGCCGCCTGCCCGGACTCGATGACGGACTGCTTCGCCACCTCGCGGAAGAGCTCCAGTCGCGTCGAGGAAGACTCGAACTCGAGGAACTCGGGCGGGTTGGTGAGGGCTTGCCGCGCACTCATCGTGGCACGCGCGGGCGTGCCGGTCTCGCCACACGCGGTGAGGACCGTTACGAGAGAGAGGAGCAACCCAGGGAGCCAGCGACGCATCAGGCGGGAATATACCGATCTGCTTCCAGATCAACCAGCTAAACTCGGCGCATGCGGCCCGGCGAGCAGCTCACCGTTGTCCTTCATCAGACGCGTTCCACCGACAACCTCGGAGCGGTGGCCCGCATCATGGCCAACTTCGGATTCTCACGGCTGATTCTGTCCGAGCCGGTGCTCAAATCCATCGAGGGCGCGGAGAAGCTCGCGGTCAAAAGCGACTTCGTCCTGAAGGGCATGGAGGTGGCGTCTGACCTCTCCGAAGCGCTGAAGGACTGCGTGTATGCCGTGGGCACGACGTCTCGTACCCAGCTCAAGGGGCGCGAGACGTTGATGCCGGAAGAGGCCATCCGCAGGCTCGCGGAGCAGAGCGCGCGCGGCCGCGTGGCGCTCGTCTTTGGCGGCGAGCAGCGAGGCATGTCCGACGAGGACTTGGCGCGCTGCACGGACGTGCTGGCGATTCCCACGGCGGCGGTGCAGCCGTCCATGAACCTGGCGCAGTCGTCCGCGGTGCTGCTGTACCTCTGCCACCGTCAGTCGCTCACGCCCACGCCGGTGGCGGAGGACGAAGCGCCGGGCGCGAAGCTGGGCACGTTGGGCGCGCTGGCGAAGCGGATGCGCGAGGTGATGCTGCGTGCGGACTTCCTCAACCCGCAGGCACCGCAGCACGTGCTCAACGAGTTGGAGCAGACCTTGATGCGAGCGCGGTTGACCCAGCGCGAGGCGGAGCTTTGGCTCAACGCCTTCAAACATCTGGACCGCGCGGTGACGCGGGGCGCCTCCACCTGAGTGGGGAGGGCACCCCGGCGCCGGGGACCGCGGTCTACGCCGCGTCCTTCTTGTACGCCTCGCCGTGGTGCTTCTCGCACAGGCCGGCCTTGAACGTCTTCACGCGGCACTCCGGCTTGGAGCAGGTGCGGTAACGGCTGTGGGGCAGCTCGCCCTGGCGCCACTGCTTGTAGTGGAAGTAGCAGTAGTTCTTGGCGCGGTAGGGGCGCTTGCAGCCCTCCACGGTGCACGCCTTCTTGCCATTGCTCTTGGCGAAACGCGGCCAACTGGTGCGCTTCTGGGTCGTCTGGGCCTCGGCCATTGCGAAACTCTCCTGCGAAACGGTGCGAATCGCGGCGCCACACCGAGGTGGACCCGCCGCAAGGGTATGGAAAAAGGCGCACTGTCTAGCGCCCATGACACCCGAACGCAAGGAGGCCGGAAAACCGGGGCCCATCCAGGACTTCAGGGCACGCGGGTGTCCTGCCCAGAACCTCCCGTGCCAGGCCCGGCTTCCCGGGCGGGCGGAGCCGCCTGGCGGCCCTTCGAGCGGGGCACCGGGGACAGCAGCTCCTCCAGCACCGACTGGGGCGCGCCCGCGGGCCGTCCGGCGGCGCTGGTGGCCACGGAGGCCGGAGGGGCCTGTTCGGACGGCATCTCCTCCAGCCGCAGCGTCATCTTCATGGGACGACCGAGCCGGTGGACCTGGAACTTCACGTTGCGCCCCACGCCCCGGGCGGCGACCTGCCAACGCAGCGCATGGGCGCGCCGGACGCTGCGCTGGTCCAGTCCGACGATGACGTCACCCACCTGGAGGCCAGCGCGCTCGGCGGGGCCGCCCACGACGATGTCCGTCACCACCACGCCCCGGCCCCGGCGCAGGTTGAAGGCCTCCGCCACCTCGGGGGAGAAGTCCTGCACGCTCATGCCCAGCCAGCCGCGCCGCACGCGGCCGTGGTTCTGGAGGTGTGGAATCACCGTCTTCGCGATGTCGATGGGAATGGCGAAGCCGATGCCCTGGCCCGCGACGTTGACGGCGTTGGCCACCGCCACCACGTCGCCGTGCAGGTCGAGCACCGGGCCCCCGGAGTTGCCCGGGTTGATGGAGGCGTCCATCTGGATGTAGTCGAAGTCGCCGTCCCGTCCGTTGGGCGTCACGTCCGTGCGGCCCATGTAGCTGACCACGCCCACCGTCACCGAGTGGGCCAGGCCGAACGGGTTGCCAATCACGACAATCCAATCCGCCGACCGCACGTGCGACGCGGAGGCCAGCTTCAGCACCGGCAGCTTGCGAGGCGCGGCGATTTTCAGCAGCGCACAGTCCGTGCGCGCGTCCTCGCCAACGACGATGGCCTCGTACTCCTCCACGTAGCCCCGCGGGTGCAGGACGGAGACGACGACCTCCACCGCGCCCTCCACCACGTGCGCGCTGGTGAGGATGTAGCCGTCGGGGTGGATGATGAAGCCGGAGCCGATGCCCTTCTGGGCTTCTTCACCGTCCGCCGCGGCCTGCAGGTCGGAGGCCTGCTGCGTGGTGATGGAGACCACGGAGGGCATGGCCTTGCGGGCCACGTCACTCAAAGTGGAGCGTTGTTTCTGGAGGGAGCGGTTCTGCGACTCCACCCACAGCCGTCCCTGGTCGCGGCCGGTGGCTTGCGCTGGCAGGACCAGCGCGCACACCAGCGCGGCGAACAGGATGACCCTCGTGCCTCGCGCCCAGCCCATGGCCCCGCCTCCACCCACCAGTCACCTTTCGGGCAACCTAAGGTGGAGGGGTGTTGAGGGGAAGCGGGCCCGCGGGCGGGTTACTTCTTCTGCGCGATGATGCGGTTCACCGCAGCACGGTCCTCGGCGCTGATGCGCTCACGAGGCGACGAATCCTTGTTCCCGGCGACGGCGTCCTTGGCGCCCTCGTACGCGTCCTCGAGCCCGTCCTTCAGCCGATCAACCGTGGACGGGTTCACCGAGCGGTTCCACGCCCGCTCCATGTGGTTCAGGGGCGTACGGCCATCCACCTTCCCCGAAGCCAGGAAGACGCCGAGCCCCACCGCACAGCACGTCCAGACGATGAACTTCAATGCGTTCACGCTCACAGCCTCCTACCTGTTCGTACACCGGCGAGGCGGGCTTGGCCAGTTTCCGAACGCAGGTGTGTGCATTGCGCTGACAGGGCGGGGTGGGGCCTTTAATGTCCGCGGGCTTGCAACCCGAAGAACTCTTTCAGGCGGCCCGTGAGCGGGCGGCGCAGTTGGACGTGGGGCGTGGCGACGCCGCGGTGGAGCGGGTGCGCGCGGCGGCCTCGGCGCTCTTCGTCCGCATCCCCGAACCCCCGGTGTACCGGCGCGCGGAGGACCCCTCTCGCAAGGCGGCCAAGGCCCTGCTCCCCGAAGTCGAGCGGGTGCTGGCGGAGGCGCTGGCCGCGGGGCGGGATGGCTCGGCGGTGGCGCCGCTGGAGAAGCTGGTGGCCGCGCTGCTGGCCCATGGCGAGGCGCTCTGCCATACGGCGGATGGCCGGCTGGAGGCCGCCGAGACGGCCTGGCGCCGCGCGCAGGAGCTGGAGCGCGCCGCGCACCCGACGCGTCACCTGGTGACGTCGGCGCCGCGGCCGCCACCGGTGTTCGACAAGGAGTCGCGCGTCTCGCGGTATGACCCGCGCTCGGCGACCCAGGCGAGCGTGAAGCTGGTGTGCCCGAACATGGGCTGCAAGCGGGTGGGGGATTACGCGTTCCTCACCAACCACGCCTACAACCGCTTCCTGTGCCCGGCGTGCCGCACGCCCTTCCTGGCGTACTTCGGCGAGCTGCGCGGGCTCGAGGTGGAGGTGGGCCGCAGCTCCAAGCGGTACTTCTTCACCGTGGACGAGGTCGGCACGACGGGGAGCACCCGCATCGAGTTCGAGGAGGCCAGCGGTCAGGAGTTCCCCTCCGCGCGGCGCGACCTGTTGGCCTTCGTGTACACGGAGGCGCGCGAGCTGAAGGCGGTGGTGAACCTCACCAACCAGCGGCTCATGTGGGTGAGCCCGGCGTCCTCGTGCTTCGTGGCGACGGTGGCCTTTGGCGACGGCGCGCCGGAGCTGGTGGCCTTCCGTGCGTACCGGGACGACGTGCTGCGGAAGAGCGCGCCGGGTCGCGTGTTCATCCGTGGCTACTATCGTTGGGGACCGGATGTGGCGGCCTGGGTGTCGAGGCGTCCGGTGGCTCGCGAGGGTGTGCGGTGGGTGTTGCGGCGGGTGCATGGCCGCCTGACGAGGAGTGGATTCGCGTGACGGAAAGCATCGGGGCTCCGCCTCCGGCCCCGAAGCCGGGCGGCGGTGGCATGAAGGTGGTACTGGGCGCGCTGGCGGCGTTGGGCCTGGGCGGCGTGGTGTATCTGGGCGTGCTGGAGGCTCAGCGAGCCAAGCTGGTTCCGGATGGGACGTCCGCGCCGTCCATGGAGATGGCGCGTCACGGCGGCGGGACGCTGAAGCTGGAGGACCTGAAGGGCCAGGTGGTGATGCTGGACTTCTGGGCGACCTGGTGCCCGCCGTGCCGTGAGGAGATGCCGGCGTTGGTGAAGCTCGCGAAGGAGTACGAGCCCCAGGGGCTCGTCTTCGTGGCGGCCAGCCGGGATGACGGCGACCGCGCGCCCAAGCTGGTGGACGCGTTCATGCGCAACCACCTGCCGGACCTGGCGCCGTACGTCGTCTACGCGGATGACAACGTGGCGCGGGCCTTCCAGGTCAGCGCCTTGCCGACGCTCTACTTCCTGGACCGGGACGGCAAGGTGATTGATGCGCAGCGGGGCTCGCTGTCCGAGGACGCCATCCGCAGGCGCATCGACCGGGCACTGAAGGCGCAGTGAGCTGAGCGGGGCGGCACAACGCCCGCGTCTCCGCTCTGGTGACGTGGCGCCGGTTCGTCGCGGTATGTGCCGCAACGCCGTGCCGCCATTCGTCGTCCGGGGCGGCGCCATGACGGCACGCCGCCCCATTGGCTCACAGGCTCACGGCTTCTTCGCCGGCTGCGAGGCCGAGGACGGAGGCTGCTGACCCGCCGGGACGACGGTCTCCTTCTTCTCCGTCTCCACCTCGGAGCGCACGAGTCGGAAGTCGACGCGCCGGTTCTTCGCGCGGCCCAGCGCGGTGTCGTTGGTCGCGATGGGGTTGTCGAAGCCGAAGCCCTTGGAGCTGAGGCGCTTGCGGTCGATGCCCCGGCCCACCAGGTACTCGAGCACGGACTTCGCGCGGCGGTCGGACAGGCCCATGTTCAGGGGGCGCGAGCCGCGGTTGTCGGTGTGGCCTTCGATGAGCACCGGGCCCAGCGTCGGGTTCTTCCGCAGCACCGTCGCCACCTCGTCGAGCAGCGGATACGACTGCTTCTGGATGACGGCGGAGCCCGTCTCGAAGAGCACGTTGCCCTTGATGCGGATGCGGTCGGACTCGACGACGACGTACGGCGGCGAGTCGTACGGGCAGCCGTTGTTCTCCGGCGGACCGAACTGCTCGGGGCAGTCGTCCTCGTTGTCGGGCACCTCGTCACCGTCGGTGTCCGGGCAGCCGTCGTAATCCTTCGGGCCGGGCTTGTCCGGGCACTTGTCGAGCCGGTCGGGGATGCCGTCGCCGTCGGTGTCGTTGTCGTCCTCCGGGCAGCCCTTGTTGGACTTGGGGCCCGGCTTGTCGACGCACGCGTCCTCGCCGTCGACGACGCCGTCACCGTCCGTGTCGTAGTTCGGGTCCGGGCAGCCCTTGGTGTGCTTGGGGCCCTTCTCGTTGGGGCAGCCGTCCTCGCCGTCGGGGATGCCGTCGCCGTCATTGTCCGGGTCGGGGCAGCCGTCGCTGTCCTGGAAGCCGTCGATGTCCTCGGGCTCGTTGGGGCAGCGGTCGCGGACGTCGGGGATGCCGTCGCCGTCCGAGTCGATGAACGTCTCGTCGTAGCGCACCGCGAACATGACCCGCAGCGCCTCGCGGCCATAGCCGCTGGACACGTTGATGCCTCGGCCGACATTCAGCTCCATGCCCCAGTTGCCCCAGACCTTCGCGCGGGCGCCCACCAGGGCCTCCCACGGCGTCTTGAGCGAGTCGGCCTGGTCGAAGTTGAAGGGGCGCACCAGCGGGGTGCCCAGGTGCATTTCCGCCACGGCCTCCACGTCCGTGAAGCGGCCCATGTTGGGCAGCTCCGCGATGGCGCCGGCGCCCAGCGTCAGCTCGTCATCCACGAGCAGGTTGAGGTACTGCGCATGCGGCCGCAGCCGCACGCCCACGTTGCCGAGCACGCGGATGGGCACGGGCAGCGAGGTGAAGCGCTGCTCCAGCGCGACGCGAGGCGCCCACAGCACGCCGCGCTCGCCGGTGAAGCTGGAGGCGCTGCCGGTGGGCAGCCGGACCTCGGCGACGAGCGACACGCCCACCGGGAACTTCTCGCGGTCCAGCAGGTGGACGCGCGGCAGCAGGCGGATGTCGCCCATCGTGGTGCGGCCCACGCCCGCGGCACCCGGGAAGTTGGGCGCGTTGAGCGCATCGCGCAGCAGTTGGAAGTTGTCGCCCTGGAGCAGCGTGACGGGGATGTCCACCGCCAGTTCCAGGCGCTCATGGAGCTGATACGCGAACAGCAGGTGCGCATCGAGCCGGTAGGGCAGGAGGTCGCCCAGCTTCTCGTCGCCCAGTTTGAGGGCGAGGATGCGCCAGTTGAAGTCGAAGAGGAGTGCCGCGCGGAAGCTGCCGACGGGCAGCGCGTTGCTCGTGCCTTCCAGTGCGATGCCGCTGTGCTGCGCGGCGGTGGCCTTCACTGGGACGGCGTCGAATCCGCGGGCGAACGGGTCGTGGTCGGCGTGTGCGGCCACCGAGGCCAGAAGCAGGCCCAGTATGGCGAGTCGGGTGGCAGCGCCGCGCAAGCTGAAGCCTCGCATGTTTCAGGCTCTTACCATCCGGCTCCGAGGGGTGGAAGGAAATGACCCACCCCCCGGCACTGCTGATTACAGCCGTGTGTTATTTCTCCATGAACTGCTGCGCGGGGAGGATTTGGATGGCCTCCGGACGCAGCGGGAGCTTGGAGCTGGAGATGGCTTTGTCCTGTTCCAGAAGCTCCGCCGACTTGGGGGACGCGTAGGTGATGGGCGTCGGTTCACCGGAGCGCAGCGTGTTGGCGAGCCCCTCCGCGTCCTCGGTGACGAAGGCGTAGTTGAGCGCGCCCGGCTGCACGTGGCGGCGCAGCGCGTCCTGCACGGACTGCGGCGTCATCTTCGTCATCGCCTCGCGGTACTGCTCCAGGAAGTTGGGCGTGTCGTAGAAGAGGCCATCAATGGCGTAGCCCAGTCGCCGCTGGTCGGTCTGCTCCCACAGACGCGTGTAGCCCTGCAGGTAGCCGCGCATCAGGTCGAGCCGCTCCTGGGAGAGGCCCTCCGTCACCATTTGGTTCAGGAAGAACACGGCGCCGCGCGTGGCGAACACGCCGTTGGCGGGCACCACGGGGCGCAGCCACAGCGTCAAATCCTGCTGGGTGCGCGCGATGTTGGTGCGGTTGTACGTGGAGCCAGGCGACTCGATGAAGTGCTCGGCGTAGGCGTAGTCGCCGTAGTTGAGGCCGCGCTTCTCGCGCAGCTCGTTGAAGAGCACGCCGATGAACTGCCGGTGCTCGCCCAGGTTCGCCATGGCCAGGGCCACCGGGAAGAAGTCCGGGTCGCCACGGCGGATGGGATTGACGAAGCCCATGCTGACGGCGGTGGAGAGCGTGGGCTTCTGGATGATGACGGTGCGGCCGGCCGTCGTCGGCACGGCGGGCAGTTGCACCCGGGGCGAGCCCGTGGAGGGCAGCGCCGTCAGTCGCGAGGTGAGCGACTGCGTGAGCGTGTCGTCCACCGCGCCCGCGAGCCCCACCACGAGCCGGTCCTGGGTGAAGACGCGCTGGGCGTGGCCCTTCACGTCGTCCAGCGTGATGGCCTTCAAGCCCTGCACGGTGCCGCCGGTGAAGTGCGCGTAGGGATGGCCTTCGTAGATGAGGGCCTCCAGCGCGGCCTTGCCGAGCGCCTCGTCGTTGGCGCTGCGCAGGCCGTTTTCCACATCGCTGATGGCGTTGGCGCGCAGGCGCTCCAGCTCGGCCGAGTCCAGGCGCGGGGCCAGGAGGACGTCGGTGAAGAGGTCCTGGAAGCGCGACAGGAAGTCCTTGTGGACGCGGCCGGAGAACGTCGTGAACTCCTTGTCCACGAAGACGTCCAGCTCGGCGGCCATGGGGTAGAGGGCCTCCAGGAGCTGCGCCGCTGAGAGCTTCTGCGTGCCGCCCTCCGCCATGAGCTGCGCGGTGAGGGCGGTGAGGCCCTCCTTGCCCTTCGGGTCATCCACGGAGCCGGTGTGGAAGACGAGTCGGAAGGAGACGATGGGCGTGTCCGGCCGGGCGAGGACCACGGTCTGCAGGGGTTTGGGCTGGCCCAGGGGCTTGGCGGGCACGGACTCGGGGCGCTCGGGAAGCGCGGCCTTTTGCGGCGGCGCGGCCTGGGCGGGCACCGCGGGGGGCGGAGCGTTCTCGTCCGGAGGCGGGGCCGTGGGCGTGGTGGCGCAGCCGGCGAGCCCCAGCAGGGCGGTGAGAGACATGAGTGCGCGGGTCTTCATCACTTCGTCCCTCCGGGAGTGGCCGTCTTCGGGGTGAGGCTGAGCAGGATGAACTTGTTGGCGGTGAGGTAGCGCTTGGCGAAGTCGGAGAGCTGCGCGGGCGTCACCTTGGGCAGGCTCTGCAGGTGGCGCTGGAAGCCGTCGGGCGAGCCGGTGACGCCGGCGTACCAGCCGAGCTGGATGCCCACGTCGCGCGGCGTCTCCAGGGCCATGAGCGCGCCGTAGCGGGCGTGGTCCTGGATGGCCTTGAGGCGCGCGGCGTCCACGCGACCGGCGGCGAGCCGGCTGACCTCCTGGAGCAGCGTCTTGCGGACGGTGTCGCGGTGGCGCTCGTCCTTGAGGGTGGCGGTGAGGGAGAAGAGGTGCGGGTCGCGGTGCTCGGAGTAGTCGCTGCCAATGGACTCGACGAGCTGCTTGTCCAGGACCAGCGTCTTGTACGCGGGGCTGGTGGAGCCGGCGAGGTAGTCCACGAGGAGCGTCTGGATGGCGGCGTCGGCGGGGCTGGTGCCGGCGCTGGGCGTGCGCCAGGCAATCACCTGCCGGGGCTGCGTGGGCTGGGGCCAGTCGATGTGCGCGGTGCGAGGGCCCTTCTGGGGCGGCTCGGCGGGGACGGAGACCTGGGCGGCCTTGCGGTTCCAGGGGCCGTAGTTCTTGCGTACGAGCTCCATCGTCTTGGCGTCATCGAAGTCGCCGATGATGAAGAGCAGGGTGTTGTCGGGCGTGTACCAGCGCTCGAAGAAGGTGCGGCTGTATTCATAGGCCTGGGGCATCGCCTGGATGTCCTTGTAGAAGCCCATGGTGGTGTGTTGGTACGTGTGGCGGGTGAAGGCCGCGGCGTTGAGCTCCTCCTCCATCTTGAGGAAGGGGGCGGCGGCGTTCTTGTGGTACTCGCCGAGCACGGCGAGCGCCTCCGTCTGGAAGGCCGGCTCGCTGTACTCCAGGTTCTGGAACCGGTCGGCCTCGATTTCGATGAGCTGGGGCAGGCCGGCGGTGGGGCCGTAGGAGTAGTAGAGGGTGATGTCGTCGGTGGTGAAGGCGTTGTCGTCGAAGCCGAAGCTGCCGAGGATGCGCTCGCGCTCGCCTTCCGGGTGCGTCTTCGTGCCCTTGAACATCATGTGCTCGAAGAAGTGGGCGAAGCCCGTCTTGCCGGGCTCCACCTCGTTGCGCGAGCCGACGCGGACCACAGTGACGTAGGCGATGATGCCGCTGGACGGGTAGGGCACGCGGACCACGGTGAGGCCGTTGGGCAGGGTGTCCGTGGTGAGGGCGTACGGGAAGGCGTCCGACGCCGGAATCGACGCGGCGGCGGCCGGGAGGGCGGAGCCCCACAGGAGCAGAAGGAGGGGGAGCAGTCGTCTCATTCAGGTGCCTCGTGGCCGGGCGGAAGGGGACCCGGCGGGGAGGCGACCCTACGATGGCTGGCTCGGTGGGGGAGGGGCTTGTGGGCCGAGTGTCCACGTTCCTGCGCCCAGGTGGGCCCGGAGACATTCAGGAGGATTGACGCGCCCCCGTCAGCGGTTAATGTGAGGAAGACGCGGCGCCGTCAGGGGCCGTGTGACGTACAGTGAACCCACCGGGGGCGACCTGGTTTCGACGGGGGCAATGAAGTTCGAGACGCGTGCCGAGCTTGTCTGGTAGCTCGTAAATCCAACCCGGCAAAGACACAAAAGCCAACGACAACGTTGAGCTCGCGCTGGCTGCCTAAAAACAGCCCATAGTGCGCGGTCCCCTCGCCCTCTGCCTGTGGGGTTGGGATGGACCGTCATAATGCAGGCTGGCTTCCGAGGGCGCCTGGACCCGAGGTGGCGAGACCTTTCCAGGACCGGCTCTGAGTATCCCGTCCGTGGGAGCCTCAGGGACGTAGCAAATCGCGGACTACGCACGTAGGGTCGAAGGACGGACGGCTTTCGGACGCGGGTTCGATTCCCGCCGCCTCCACTGAGTGAGAAGCCCAGCAGCCGCGAGGTTGCTGGGCTTTTTGTTTGCCCGCGTGGCCTCATGTGCCCGCGGTGTGCCCCCTTGGCGTCTCTAGCTCTCTTGGCTGGCTGTGGAGGCTTGAGTTCAAAGACTGGGCTCTCCTCCTTCAGCCCCTGCTCCGCCTCCGCGCAGGGCGCTCCGGAGCCGTTCTAGGGGCCCCAAGCGCTTGGAACATGTGCCCCGTATTTGCCCCTTCGGTGTGTCACCGCAAGGGCGTCGGCGAAGCTAGACAGAACGCGACGGGAGGAAGTCCAGGGGGAAGGCGGCCGGACTCTGGAGCCGCCCGTCAGGATGCATGTCAGGGCAGGCGCTCTGTGGAGGCTGGCATCTATCGGTTCCGGTGCCCCGCCTGTGAACGGTTCGCGGCCTCGTTGACCACCCAGATCAACTCCTGCTTTGCGCGCGTAATCGCAACATATTCGATGTTGCATTCTTCCGTTCCGGACCGGCTGAACGTGTCCTTGAGGAGGAACACCCTCTCGCGCTCCAACCCCTTGGCCTTGTGAACGGAACTGCAAACAATGAAAGGCTGGGCGCCTTCGGCGGCATCGTCGAACAGGTTCTCGATGCGGGCCTCCAGCTCCTTCGTCGTGAGGAGGTCCTCGCACAGGGCCACGAGCATTCCGGCCTGGTCTGCGATGCGCTCGATGACCGGCTCTGGTTCTTTCGCCGTCAAGCGAGCGCGTTGCGACTCACGGTCTTCCCAGGCGGCGAGCTTGGAGAGGAAGGTCTCGATGGTCGTCCCACCGAGCTTCTTGACGATGGTCAGGAGGCTACGCCCGACGTCCTTCCCCTCCACCTTCGCCCGCTTGCCCCGCTTGAGGAGCTTGATGCACGTCGAGACGAGCGGCGCGTTCTTGCGGCTGAGGATGAAGCATCCGGGGGTGGCCTCCTCCACCAGCTTCGATTCCGACATGTCGCGAACGATGCCCTCGGGGGCGGTGTCTGCGGCCCTGTAATCGGGCACAAGCTGCTGGGCGAGGGCCACGACGTTCTTCGGACAGCGGTAGGTCGTCGTTAGGGGAAACTCGACCGCGTTCAACTCGTTCTTGAGCCGGTCAAGGCTCCTCGAGTCGGCACCACGAAAACCGTAGATGGCCTGGCGGTCATCGCCCACCACCACCGTGCGTCCACCCTTGCGGACCAGCTTTTGGGCAAGCAGGAGCTGGGTCAAGTTCATGTCCTGCGCCTCGTCGATCACCACGAGGTCGTACTTCGGGTGGACCATCTTCATCGCCACGGGGACGAAAATCATGTCGTCGAAGTCCACGGTTCCATCGCGCTGCGTGGCAAGCCGCATGGCCTCATGGGCACATTGGGCGATCTTTTCGGTGTCCCAACCGCGCTTGCTCCATTGCGCATCGGGTTCGACGTCGAACTGAATCGCCAACTCGACCAAATCGGCGACGGAGCCGAACGGTGCGATGTTTTTGCCATACGCAGCGAGCTTTTGGATGAGCTTGACCATCATCGGGTCTGGGCGCTGGTCCACGGCTGCCCGGCGGGCGAGAGCCAGCCCCCGGTCCTTATCGAGCGCAGTATCCTTCCAGTACGTCTTCACCGCAGCGAAGCCGAGCCCATGCAGGGTCTTCGCAGTGGCGGCGGGGTTCTTCAGCTTCGTCACCAACTCGTCCGCAATGCGCTTATTGAACGCCGCAAGCACGATGGCCCTCTCGCGCGCGTGGCTGATGCCCTCCAGGATGGTGGTGGTCTTGCCCGTACCCGCCCTCGCGCGAACGACCGCGTTGCCGTTCCCCGTGGCAAAGAAATCGAAAATGGCATTCTGCTGAACCGACCATCTTGTGCCAGTCTGCGCTCCCTCGATTGGTGCCTGCGGCGGCTGCTGCTTACCCGATGAGGACGCAGGCCCCGCTGCTGTTGTAACTGGCGGCGGAGCCGGAGCGGGTATGGGGGCGGCGGTGGGGATTGGCATCCGAAGGCTCTTGTCGAGCTGTCCTTGGGCGTGACGCTGGGGCGACTCACCGGGGACGCGGGGGGCGTAGGCACCGAGGTCGATAATCTGGCGCTCGCGCTTGACGGCTGGTTTGGGCGGCGCTGGCGGAGGGGCGAGGCGCTTAAGAGCGCTGTACGTGCCCCAGATGACAAGCAGTTGGACGGCGATGAGCGGCGGCCAGAACAGGTTGATGACCGTCAACGCCGTCCAGACCAGCGCGGCCCCTTGCAAGTGCCTCGGTGAGATGAGGCGAACCAAGATCAACGTGACCACGATCGCCAACTGGTACCAGAGCACTGTCACCGGTCACTCCCGTCCCATTCGCCACCTTGCGGCGAGGGAGGGTAGCACTGTGCTGGCGGGGACGGATATTGAGCATAGGAAAGACAGGAGCCTAATCGCACGTAGCGGGCGGGAGGTGAGGGACGCTAACGGGTTGCCCATGCGCCTCACTCTGGGTCGGCGCAGAAGCCATTCATCTCCAGCAGACACACGCCTGCCTAGCCGCCTTCCCAGGCGGGGCGCGGCTGGGGTCTGGCTCTCTTGGCTGGCCGTGGCGGCTTGAGCTTCAACACCAGGCGCTCTGAGGCGGCCCTCGCGAAGGGGCCAGGTGCGCACTCGCCGCGGGCAACCCCAGGTGCTCCAGAATCACTCTCACCCCTTCTGCTCCCTTCACGTACGCCAAGACCTGCTGCCCGCCTCCACACCTCAAGCACGCGAACACATCCAGAGCGAACGTCCTGCGCAGGACTCCGGCCCAGTCGAAACGGGGTGTGCGCTCCTTTCTCGGCTTCTCCACCGTCGCGGCAAAGGCTGGGCCTTCCTCCTCCAACACCGGCTCCGCCCCCGCTTGAGGGAGCGGAAATGGCCACACTTTCGCGCCTGGGGAAATGACTCCGTGGAACCTCGTCAGGTTTTCCCTTGGAGGAGGCATCAGGCTGGCCAGCCGGCGGAGCAGCTCCAGTGCGCGCAGCCCCGGGGAACGCTCAACCTGGCTGAGTGCCCACTCGCCATCGCCGACCATCTGCAAGCCGGGTTCGGTGTCGGTGAGCTGCTCAGCGCTCGCGGCATTCGCTGCGACGTTGCTGGTGAACTTGTGGTCGGTGATGCGAAGGACGCCGTCAGAGGAGATCCGCCGAGCGTCTACGAGGTCAATGCGGCCGGTGAAGGGGATGTCGCCTGCCGTCAGTGGCGGTTCACCATTCAGGGGCTGCTCAATAAGCAGGTCGGGGCCGGGCGGGCTTGTGGCATTTGAGTTGGGAAACGCTGAGTCGCTGGATGCTCCCGGCAATCACTGAGGGGCTAGGCTTTAGGAGGTCGAGGGGAGGAGTCACCTTTCCTGAATGTGAGCGGTTTCTCCGAATGGGTCACGCGCATGACGCCGCCCGCCCGCCCGCGAACTCGGCATAATCAAGCCTCGACAGGACGGTAAAGATGGGCTGGACCCATGGGTAGGCCGCAACTCATGGGCATTCAGGGAGCGGTGGACGAGCGTAGCTGTGTCGATGAGAAGGAGGCGATAAAGATTGAATGTCTTTCGTGGGAGTATGGCTCTACGGTTGCTTTGACCCGGGGCAAATTTGACATATCGACAGCGAGTCAAGTGTATTACACTCTCCGTGTTGCGTCATTTGGAGCGTCTACCCCGAGAGGTTCAGGGATTTGAAGGGTCGCTCCATGGCGCCTGGATAGACATGCGCCATCTCAACAAAGCTCGGAGATTCATGAGTATGAAAAAGTCATATTTTGCCCGTTCATTTGCTTTGGTCACTGCATCCCTCCTTGCTTCAGCGTGCGGAGCGCCTGTGGAGGAGAGTGCGGAGACGCCAGAGGGATTTCACGAGTCAGACGGCATGGTGACGGCCTCCGGTATCTCAGTGCTAACGGACATCCAGCTCCGTGCATCCAATGGGAACACCGCACCCCCTGGCCCTGCGGGCTATTCCCTCGTGGGTTACTGGGACGTCGACAACGCCGGCAGTGTGGGGACCAATGGGAGTACGGGGACCTATATGATGGCCATGTATGCACGGTATGAAAGTACCGATACTGTCACCACCTGTATCGAGAAGGTGGCCATGGTGTCCTCCAACGATAGCTGGCTGCCGTGGGAGATGTCTCCCAACTTCACAGGGCGGGGTTACTGGGATGTCGACGATGCCGGCGGCCTCGGCGGAAATGGCGTGTGGGGAAGCTACATGATGGGGCTCTACACGGCGAGTGGCGCAGTCAGCAACAATCGCTGCATCGTGCGAGCGGAACTCGTTGCGTCCAATTCCTCGGCGCCGCCTTGCTTGCCTGGGTACAGTTGCGTCGGATGGTGGGACGTGGATTCGGGCGGTAGCCGTGGAACCAACGGCAGCTCCGGGACGTACATGATGGCGTTCTCCATCTTGAGCCAGTAGCGGCCGACCCGCGCCTTCGAGGCAGCGTCACTCGAAATCACCGCACCCGCACCATGGCCTGGGTCATGGTGCGGGTGCATATCTACCCGCAACTTGCGGAATGCACAGCGCTCTGTTTGTCCATCTCTGCTCTGACCTCAATCGCGTCTCCTGACTCCGTGCGAGAGTTGAGATGGTTGGTTTAGATTCGCTTTGAGACTTTCTTCTCAGTGAAAGAACGTCGTGCCGTCGATGTTCCGCATGTTTCGCCTGCCCACGGGGCGCCTGTGGGAGCTGAAATGGGCACACCCCGCGAGCGCACACTGGCAAGCCTGAACGACGGAGCGTGATTCCCAAACGGCCCGGAGGGTAGGCGGGCGCTGGATGGGTGGGGAAGCGGCAGGAACCCACCTGGAGGGCGGACGAGAAGGGCTGGTGGACGGCGCGCTGGAAGGTGAATATGTCGATACGGTTGGGAGCCCAGCTCTCCGTGCGCTCGCCGATGACATTGAGAACCTGGTGTCTCAAAGAAGGGGACATCAAGGCACTCCTGACGCTGGGGACCTGCGCGAACTCGACCTCATCGACCGCGTGGCGGCTCAGTTCGGCCCGGGCAAGCAAGGGGGGATGGGGCGCGTGAGAAAGCGCGTCGCGTTCGTGGTGCTTGGTTTTGCGACGAGCTGTGTGAGGGGGGGGGCGGCGAGTTGAGTCCGCCTTGATGCTGCCGCGGCCCGGCCCAATCCACTCGCGGCGACCGCTACTTCTTCGCTTCCACCTTCGCCGGTGGCTACGAAGGCTTATGCGCTGAGCGGATAGACGTATCGGCGCCCTCAGCCTATTTGGCTTGATGCGGCTGTTGCATACCTCTGGGGTAGTACTACCTCCGGGGAGTTTACCACTCGGGAGGTATGGCGCCTACATGCCTATGCTGCGGGATTTTGCTCCCGTGCCCATCGCTCCCATGCCGTGCGCGGGTGATATCGCGCAGGTCCGACACCGTCAGTATCTGGTCAATGAAGTCATTGCTCCTTCGGATGTCCGGGAGCAACACACCCTCGTTCGTCTTACTTGTCTCGATGATGACGCACAGGGACGCTCCCTGTCGGTCTTGTGGGAGCGTGAGCTCGCCGCTCGGGTCGTCCGACCCGAACAGGGTGGCTTGGGAACGCCTGCGCGTTTCGACGAGCCGCGTCACTTCGCCGCGTATCTGCACGCGCTCAAGTGGAGCTCCGTCACCGCCACCGACGCTCGGCTCTTTCAGGCGCCGTTCCGCGCGGGCATCCACTTGATGAATCACCAGCTCACGCCTCTCAAGAAGGCGCTTGAGCTGCCTCGGGTGAATCTCTTCATCGCCGATGACGTAGGTCTCGGAAAGACCATCGAGGCCGGGCTGGTGTTGCAGGAACTCATCCTCCGCCAGCGCGTGGACCGCGTCCTCATCGTCTGCCCGGCGTCGGTGACGCTCCAGTGGCGCGATGAGATGGAGAGGCGCTTCGGCCTGCGCTTCGAAATCTTCAACAGCGAGTTCGTCTCCCGCCGCCGTCAGGAGCGCGGCTTCCAGGTCCCCGTCTGGGCCACGCACTCACGCTTCATCGTGTCGTACCAGACGCTGCGGCGCAGCGAGTACTTCGAGCCGCTGAAGACCCTCCTGGAGGAGAAGGGGCACCACAAGTCCTTGTTGGTGCTCGACGAGGCGCACGTCGTCGCGCCCGCATCGGCCAGCCGGTACGCCATCGACACGGAGACCACTCGCAGCATCCGCTCACTGGCGGAGCGCTTCGAGCACCGGCTCTTCCTCTCCGCGACGCCCCACAACGGCCACTCCAACAGCTTCTCCGCGCTGTTGGAGATGTTGGACCCACAGCGCTTCACGCGGGGCACCCGCGTCCGCGAATCACAGTTGGCTCCCGTCATGGTTCGCCGGCTCAAGGGCGACCTGCGCGCCCTGGGCAGTTCACAGCGCTACCCCGAGCGGCACGTAGTGGGTGTGCGGCTGACGCATGACTCGGGACGCTGGCACGCTGAGTGGCTCGCCCCGGACGGAAAGGCCGTCGAGCAGCGTGTCGACCTGGGCGAAGCCCCCGCCCCGGAACTGGAACTGTCCCAGAAGCTCGCGCGCTACACGGAACTCATGGCGCCTGGCACTAAGCAGGGGCGCCTGGTCTTCATTAACCTCCAAAAGCGCCTCCTCTCCAGCATCGAGGCGTTCCATCGCACCCTCTCCGTCCACGCGGCTGCCTTCGGCGCGGGGGCGCTGGCTCCCGACGGCGGAGCGCTCACCGGCGATACGGCTCCTGAGTCCGAGGAGCATGGCGAGCCGGACGATGCACTCGAGCTGTCGTTCGCGGAGACCATCCGCGAGCACAGTCAGGAGCTGTCCGCCAGCGTCCAGGCGCGCAAGCTCCTGGATGACATGCTCAAGCTGAGCGCCCGGCACCGCACTGCCCGGGACGCGAAGCTGCGAGCCCTGCTCCACTGGATTCGAGAGCACCAATGCCCGCTCACCCGAGGCGCCGCGTGGAAGCCCCGCCGGGTCATCCTTTTTACCGAGTATGGCGACACGCTCCGCTACCTCAAGGAGCAGCTCGCCGCCGCCTTCGAGGGGACCCAACGGGGTGATGAGCGCATCCTCACGCTGACGGGTGGCATCGATGACGTAAAGCGCGCGGAGGTGCAGGCCGCCTTCAACGGTTCGATGGAGGAGTTCCCCGTGCGGGTCCTCCTCGCGACCGACGCCGCGCGCGAAGGCATCAATCTACAAGGCCACTGCGCGGACCTCTTCCACATCGACGTGCCGTGGAATCCCTCACGCATGGAGCAGCGCAACGGTCGCATCGACCGCGCCTTGCAACCTGCATCCACCGTGCGCTGTGGCTACTTCGTCTACGGCCAGCGCTCCGAGGACGCGGTGCTCGACACCCTCGCGCGCAAGGTCGAGACCATCACGCGCGAGCTGGGCAGCCTGGGCTGCGTGCTGATGGACCAGATGCACGATGCCCTCGCCTCGGGCATCACGAAGGGCACGCTGGAGCGCCTCTCCCGCGCCGCGACCTCGACTCGGACGGAGGTGACGAAGCGGGAACTGGAGTCCCAACGGACGCTCCAATCCCTGCGCAAGGAACTGGATGCGATTGGAGAACTCCGTGAGCGCAGTGGGAAGGTGATGGACTTCAATCCCGTCCTGCTGCGCGATGCGCTGGACGTGGGGTTCGAGCTGGCCGGTGCGGGCCGGTTGGAGCGGGAGTCCATCACGGAACAGGGCCGGACGCTGGAAGCCTGGAAGGTCCCCGCCCTGCCTGCTTCGTGGAACACGACCCTGGATGCCATTCGTCCGCGCCGGGAGCGCGACGAGGCAGCATGGGAATGGCGTAAGCGCCCTCTGTCTCCCGTCGTCTTCGAGGCACCTCCGGGCGTTTCGAGCAAGCTCGTCCACCTGCACCTGTCCCATCCGCTCGTCCAGCGGGTGCTTCAGCGGTTCCTGGCGCAGGGGTTCTCCGCGAACGACCTGAGCCGTGTCTCGGTGGTTCAGACCCAGCGCGACGCAGTGGCACGCGTCATCGTCTTCGGCCGGTTGTCGCTCTTTGGCGAGGGCGCCGCGCGGCTCCATGACGAGGTGGTCTCTGTTTCAGCAAGGTGGCTGGACGGTGGCGGTCGCGGGCACCTGAAGCCCTTCGCGGACGATGCGGACCGCAAGGCGATCGATCAACTGGAGACCACGCTGGCGGAAGCGCCCGCGCTCTCCTCGATACCAAAGGCTGTCCAGAAACGTCTGCTGGCCAGTGTCGAGTCCGACTTCTCGAAGCTCTGGCCCGCCATCGAGGAGCAGGCCTCGGTGAGAGAGCAGGGGGCTCGCAAGAAGTTAGCGGCCCGTGGGGCGTCCGAAGCCAAGGCGCTGACACAGATTCTCCTGACGCAGCGGGAGGCCATCCAGGAGGCATTGAGCGCGCAGCTCGAACTCAAGCTCGACGCCCGGGCGGAGCAGGACCAGTGGAGGAGGGACAAGGTTCATCTTGAGCAGCGATTGGCAGCGCTCGGAAGGGAGCTCGTCGAACAACCCGAATCCTTGAGGGCCACCTATGCGGTGCGGGTCGCCCGCCTGGTGCCAGTGGGCATGGTCTACCTGTGGCCGGGGGCGCGTTGATGAGCGGCCAGAATCTTGGCGGGGACGTCGAGCGTCGCTATCACCAGACCTGGATGGGGATGGCGCAGCCCTTCGAAGGGCTGGTGGTCTCCATCCCGGTCCTCGAGGACGCGCAGTGTATGCAGCGCCTGCCGGTGTCCGCGCAGTCGCGGTTCGTCCTGCTGGCGGGCCGGGAGTCATCTCGCGTGACGGATGTCCCGCGCTTCCTCCGGGAGGTGCTGGGCTACGCCGAGGATGATTTCACCTCGGTGTTTCCGGAGGACCTCCAACTCGACATCGCGGAGGGTCAACAGACGATCAAGCCCACGCGGGGGCTGTTGCGACGAGGGCCTCCTCCCGCGAAACCGGAAGGGTTGCCGGATGACTCCACGCCCATCAGTCGCGCCGCGGAAGGCTTCGCGCTCCTGACCTGGGAACTGCCGGCCGGGTTGGACCTGGACAAGAAGGAAGACACCACGGGCACGTGGTTCTACGAGCCCACCGCCAAGTTTGACCGCCTGCTGCGCGCGGCCCGTGTTCCCATCGGGCTGCTGTTCAACGGGGACTCCGTGCGCCTGGTCTATGCGCCCCACGGAGAGACGTCAGGGCACATCACTTTCCGGTTCAAGGACATCGTCACCGCCAGCGGTCGTCCGCTGTTTGACGCGATGGTGATGCTCCTGCACGCGCGCCGCTTCTTCGGCGTGCTGCCCGAGCATCAACTTCCCGCGCTCCTGGAGCAGTCACGCCGCCGGCAGGCGGATGTCACTGACGAATTGTCCGACCAGGTACTGGAAGCGCTAGGCATCCTTCTCACGGGTTTCGAGACGGCCGCTGAACGGGATGGCTCCCGGGCCCTGGACGAGGCGCTCTCTCGAGATGAGGACCACGTCTACGGCGGGCTCCTCTCCACGCTCTTGCGGCTCGTCTTCATCCTCTACGCGGAAGACAGGGGCCTGCTCCCCGTGGACCAGGAGCCCTACCGCGATGACCTGTCGGTGAAGGCACTTCACGCGCAACTCGTCGAGGACTCCAGCCAATACCCCGATTCGATGAACCGGCGCTTCGGTGCGTGGCCACGATTGCTGGCGCTCTTCCGGTGCATCTACCTGGGGGCCTCGCACGACAAACTGCGAATGCCGGCACGGCGCGGACAGCTCTTCGACCCTGACACGTTCCCCTTTCTGGGAGGCACGAGTTCCACCGATGCGAGCACGGATGCGCGGGTGCCTCCCGTTGATGACGAGACGGTCCTCCAGGTCCTTGAGCGGCTCATTTTCCTCAAGGGGCAGCGACTGAGCTTCAAGTCGCTCGACGTAGAGCAGATCGGCTCCGTGTACGAGGGCCTGATGGGCATCCACGTGAAGCGGCTGACGGGTGCTGGAATCTGCCTCAAGCCCTCGAAGGTATGGGTCTCCGTGAACGAGGTGCTGGTCCAGCCCGCGAAGCGGCGTGCTGCATGGCTGGAAGCGGTGGCGGGCCTCGACGCGAAGGCGGTGAAAGCTCTGTCGAAGGCGCTGGAGCAGGCGTCCACGCAGCAGATGATCCTGACCGCGCTTGAGCCGTACCGCGTGAAGGGGACCGAGACACGGCGACCATCCCAGTTGGTGCTACAACCCGGCGCCGAGCGACGACAAACCAGCAGCCACTACACGCCTCGAAGCATCTCCGCGCCCATTGTTCGCCGGGCCTTGGAGCCTTTGCTCAAGACGATGGGGCCGCAGCCGTCCTCAGAAAGGCTTCTCAACCTCAAGATCTGCGACCCTGCCATGGGGTCCGGTGCGTTCCTGGTGGAGTCCTGCCGCTTTCTCGCGGACCAGGTTGTCGCCGCCTGGACACGCGAGGGCGTGCTGAAGCGTGACAAGCATGAGGACGAGGTGATGCGGGCACGCCGGCTGGTGGCTCAGCGATGCCTGTACGGCGTGGACAAGAATCCATGGGCCGTGAAGCTCGCGAAGCTGTCGCTGTGGCTCGTGACGTTGGCGAAGACGGAGCCCTTCACATTCCTGGACCATGCGCTCAAGTGCGGGGATTCGTTGGTCGGACTCGACCTGGATCAGCTTCAAGCGTTCCACTGGGACCCGACTAGCAAGAAGCAGTCGGAACTGTCCTGGGCGTTCATCAAGAAGGCACTGACGCGCTCCCTGGAGAAGCGTGAGGAAATCCTCCAACTTGCGCTCGACCTGGAAGGGCCGGAGCGCAAGCCGCTGCAACTGGACCTGGATCCCGGCCGGGTAAAGGAGGGGCTTCTCCGTGACGCGGACGCGGCGTTGGAAGACATCAAACGGATCGCCAATGCGTGCGTCGGGGCGTTCTTCGCCCGTGGCTCGGACAAGGAGCGGGAGAAGGAGCGTTTCCGCCGGTCGAACCTGATTGGAACCTGGCTGTCCACGGCGAAGAATGGGGTTCTGCCTCCCCTGCCGGCGGACATCGCGGCGTTCTCCGCACCGTCAGGGACGTTCCACTGGCCACTGGAGTTCCCTGAGGTTTTCCACGGGAGCCGGCCAGATCCGCTCGACAACGAGCAGCCCAACAAGACGGCCTGGATCGATGGGTTCGTAGGGAACCCGCCGTTTGCGGGAAAGAACACCATCATCGAGACGGGCGGAGAGAACTACCTCCCTTGGCTCCAGACGGTTCATGAGGGTGCGCACGGCAACGCGGATCTCTCCGCGCACTTCTTCCGCCGTGCGTTCCATCTACTGGGTGAACACGGCAGCTTCGGATTTATCGCCACCAACACCATTGCGCAGGGGGACACGAGGGTCACTGGACTGAAGTACCTGGTGGACCACGGCGGCCACCTCTACGACGCCGTACGCTCCATGAAGTGGCCGTTAGCTGGCGCCAACGTCTCAGTGTCCGTGGTGCATCTGGCGAAGGGGCACGTCTCAGACTTGAAGTTGGAGCCGCGGCTGGACCATCTGCCTGTAAAGCACCTCAACTCTCGACTGAGAGGGAAGCCCGATCGAGCCGACCCCTTGGTCCTCACCGCTAACACAGGGAAGAGCTTCCAGGGATGCATCGTCCTTGGAATGGGGTTCGTGCTCAGCCCCGAGCAGCGAGTAGCGCTCGTCGCGAAGTCTCCGAGGAACGCGGAACGCATCTTTCGCTATGTGGGCGGAGAGGAAATCAACTCTGACCCTAGGTCGAGCCTCGAAAGGCACGTCATCAACTTTGGGCAAATGGATTTAGCCGAAGCTGAGCGGTGGCCCGACCTCATCCGCATCGTACGGGAATTGGTGAAGCCTGAACGAGACAAAAACAATAGGGGAGGTTACCGCAAGTGGTGGTGGCAGTTTGCTGAGAAGCGCAGTGAACTCCAGGAAACACTTCGTAAATCGGAACGCTGCCTCGCAATCAGCCTTGTCTCCAAGCATCTCACTTTCGAATGGCGGCCAACGGACGTCGTCTTTTCACATTCAGCTGGCGTCTTCGCCCTTAGTCAGGAGCGCTGGCTCACACTGCTGCAATCACGTGTGCACGAGGTCTGGGCGCGACTGCTGTCGTCATCACTCGAAGACCGACTTCGTTACACCCCCAGCGACTGCTTCGAGACCTTTCCTTTCCCTGTTCTCGGCAAAGCATCAGGGCTCGATGCATTAGGTAAGCGATTCCACTTCGAACGCAGCCAGTACATGCAAGCCAACAACATCGGCCTGACGACGACGTACAATCGGCTTAAGGACAAGTCCGTCATCGACACTGCGACCCAGCGCCTGCGGGACCTGCACGTGGCCGTGGACCAGGCTGTCCTGGATGCCTACGGCTGGAATGACATCCACGCCCCTCTGTACTGCGGCGCCACTGCCAAGCAGCTCGAAGCGTTCGAAGACGAAGTTCTCGACCGCCTCTTCGACCTGAACGCGCAGCGTGCTCACGAGGAAGCCCACCCCACCGTACGCCGTCCCTCGAAGTCCCGCACCCAGACCGCCTGAGTCCTCCCATGAATGTCCCTGACACGGGCGCGGTCCGCTCCCACCTCATTGATGCGCTCGAAGCGGACCTCGTCGGTCCGTTCCACAAGCCTCCAGGTGCTCCTGTCTCGGATGCCCCGGAAGTGCTCCGCAATCCGCCGTCCCGCTGGTACCTGACCGGCTTCCTCGTCCCGCTCGACCAGGGCGTCATCGAGGACGACCCCGACGACGAGGAAGACGACCTGGCCGCAGGCAATGACGAGGACAACGAGGAATCCTCTCGACCCGACCCAACCGCCAAGAAGGTGCGCCGCCTGCCCGCGTCCATGGGCCTGTCCGTCTTCGTCCCCGCTGGCACGACCCAGCTCACCGCCCATGTCTGCTGGGCGGACTACCAGCGCCTCGAAGCAGAGGGGCGCAAGCCGTGGCGCCGCACCTTCCACCAACGCACTGTCACCCTGTCCCTGAACGACGCGGCTCTGCGAGAAGGCCTGTACCTCCAGGACAGCCAGGGCCTGCGCCTGGAAGGCCACGTGGAGAAGACGCGCGAAGGCGAGCTCGCGGTCGCCATCTTCCTCGTCAACGCGCGCCCGCCCACCAGCACCGCCGTCGACCGGGACGAAGCCTATGCCTTCCAGACCCATCTCGCCCTGGAATGCGAGCAGGGCTTCGTCAGCCGACAGGATTCCAGCGATGCCGGGAGCGAGGACGACGACGACCGTGTCAACGACCTCCAGTTTCGCGACCGCCAGCGGTGGGCTGTGGGCCATGGCATCTCCGTGCGCGTCTCATCCACCTCCGTCCCCGTCACCCGCGTGGAAACGGACTGGCTGCCACGCGTCGAGGTGCTCCCAGTCGAAGCGCGACGGATTGACGAAGTCACGGTGGGCATGGAGCAGCTCGCCGCGTTCACGACACCCTCGGAGACCGTCGCGGCTCTGCTCCCCCTGGTTCGGGCCTACCGCGAATGGGTGGACATGCAGGCCACTATTGCTGTGGGCAGCGAACGCCGCGAGGAGACACGGGATGAGCTCATCCGCAGGGCTCGACGCGCGGCGGACCGCATCGAAGATGGCATCAACCTCCTGACACGGGAACCTCTCGCCTTCGACGCCTTCCGCTGGATGAACAGCGTCATGGCCCAGTCGGAACGCAAGGTGCGGCAGGAAGAAGCGCCTCAATGGCGTCTCTTCCAGCTCGCCTTCATCTTGCTCAATCTCCCCTCCGTCGAGGACGAAGGCCACGCGGACCGCGAACTCGTGGAGCTCATCTTCTTCCCCACCGGTGGCGGAAAGACGCAGGCCTACCTGGGACTCATTGCCTTCACGCTTCTCCTGCGCCGCCTCCGAGGTCAGGCTCACCTCCACGGTGGCCTGGGCGTGGCCGTGCTGCTGCGCTACACGCTGCGGCTGCTCACCCTCGACCAACTGGGTCGCGCCGCGACACTCATCTGCGCGCTCGAAATGCTCCGCAAGCAAGAGCCGAAACGCCTGGGCGCCGTGCGCTTCTCCATCGGACTGTGGGTCGGCCGCTCCGCGACCGCCAACACGCTGGAGCAGGCCTCCACGCAGATCACCGAGTACAAGAACGACAACAGCGCCCGCGCGCAATCTCCCTTCCCGCTGGCCACCTGTCCCTGGTGCGCGACGCCGTTCGAACGGGAGTGCTTCATCCTCCGGCCCTCCAAGTCCAAACCCGAGGAAGTGCTCGTCGGCTGCGCGAACATCGCGTGTGCCTTCAACCTGGGCCGCAACCCGGAAGGGCTCCCCGTCCTCTTCGTCGACGAGCAGATCTACCGCGAGCTTCCGTGTTTCCTCGTCGCCACCGTGGACAAGTTCGCCATGCTGCCGTGGCGTGGAGAGACGGGATTGCTCTTCGGTCGCATCCTGGGGCGCACCGGGAAGCGCTTCGTCGGCCCGTGCAACGATGCCGCGGACGTGAAGGCTGCGCTCGTGACGCTCCCGAGGGGGCTGCCTCCCCCGGAACTCATCGTGCAGGACGAACTGCACCTCATCTCCGGTCCGCTGGGCTCCATGGTGGGCCTCTACGAAGGTGCCGTCCTGACGCTCGCGCCCCGGGCGAAGTTGGTGGCCTCCACCGCCACCGTCCGCCGCTCCCGGCAACAGGTGAGTCGCCTCTATGGACGGGACGTCGCACTCTTCCCTCCGCCAGGCGTGGATGCCTCCGAGACGTTCTTCGCCTCAGTGGGCAAGAAGGGCGCGCGCCAATACGTGGGCGTGGCGGCACCTGGGCGGCCCATGAAGGCCATCCTGCTGCGCGTCTATGTCAGCCTGCTCGCCGCCGCCGCGCGCGGCGAACAACTTCACGGCGCCGTGAGCGCGGACCCGTACCTGACGCTCGTCGGCTATTTCAACAGCCTGCGTGAACTGGGCGGCATGCGCCGGCTGGTCGAGGACGAGGTGCGCCGACTCGTGATGGACCGAGTCCGCCGTCGTCCCGAGGACTTCGGCAAAGAGGCCGAGCATCCCTGGTACCGGGGCAGGACCATCCGCGGCGAGCCCATCGAGCTGACCAGCCGGGAGAAGACCGCTGACATCAAGGCATCGAAGAACCGCCTGGAGCTCACGCACGGCCAGCCCCAGAGCATCGACGTCGTGCTCGCCAGCAACATGATCTCCGTCGGCGTGGACATCGACCGGTTGGGACTCATGGTCGTGGCGGGACAGCCCAAGACGACCAGCGAGTACATCCAGGCGTCCAGCCGCGTGGGCCGCAAGCTGAACAAGCCCGGCCTCGTGGTGACGTGCCTCAACGCGGCCAAGCCCCGCGACCGCAGCCACTACGAGCGCTTCGGGACGTACCACGAGTCGTTCTATCGCTTCGTCGAAGCCACCTCGGTGACACCCTTCTCAGCACCGGCGCTCGACCGGGGGCTCGCGGGCGTGGTGGTGGCGCTGGGCCGGCTGCTGGACACCGCCATGACCGCGCCCCTGGATTGGAAGTCCCTGCAGGCGCACCGGGATGCGCTGGAGCAGGCGCTCGAAATCCTGGCGAAGCGCGCGGGCCGAGGGCTTCCCAAGGATGAGTCGGAGCGGGCCAGCGGCATCGTGATGCAGCGCGCACGAAGCCTGCTCGACTCGTGGCGCAACATCATCGAGCAGGCGAAGAAGGACGCCGCCCAGCGCGCGTACTCGCCCTACGACCCGGAGGGAAAGGGGCTCAAGCCCCTGCTGCGCGGTTTCCTGGACCCCACCGAAAACCTCACCCAGGACGAGCTCAAGTTCGAGGCGCCCACGTCCATGCGTGACGTGGAGTCCTCGGTGCACTTGTGGATTTCACGTCAACCCCTGGGCGGCTACCGCGCCCCGAAGGCCGCGACGGAGGAGGCAGCGCATGATGAACCGTAGGAAGTGGAACCGGGCCCGCTCGACGCGGCCGCCGGATGGGCGCGTGCGCCAGAGCCAGGTGGTCTCCACCTTCGGTCCGGGCAGCATGCTGGATTTGCTGAACGACGCAGTCCTCGTGGGCGGCCTGGACTTCTGGCGTCTCAAGGGGCAGGGCGAGGTGGTCAACGAGCCACGGCTGCTGGAGATCGTCGAACCGCTCTACCACCGCAACAAGTGGCCGCTCAGCAAGGAGGCCCCCTTCCGCAAGCCTCCCGCTGGGGATGAGCGAGAGCCGACAGAGTCCTGCGGCATCCAGGTGTATGAGTTTCCGCGCTGGTTTGTCTGCCAGAACCCCCATTGCCGCACGCTGGTGCGGGCCAACAGCTTGGAGCGTGTGAATCAAGAGTACCGCCACCGCTGCGCGGGCGTGGAGGCGAAGCCCGAGCGCTGCGTGCCGGTGCGCTTCGTCGCGGCCTGTCCGAGGGGGCACCTGTCGGACATCGACTGGAGCTGGTGGATGCACGAGCGCAAGCCATGCGATGCCCCACAGCTCAAGCTCGAGGAGGGCGTGAGCGGTGACTTCAGTGACATCGAGGTCGCGTGCTCGACGTGCGGCAAACGCAGGCGCCTCATCGACATGACACACAAGGAGCAGCAGGACCCCTGCGCCGGGGAGCGGCCCTGGCTGGGGTTGGAGGCGCGGGAGCGCTGCGCCGAGAGGCAGCGGCTGCTGGTCCGGACCGCCAGCAACGGCTATTTCGCGCAGACCACCAGCGCCATCACCATCCCTGAACCGGAGTCGCTCCGACGCAAGGTGCAGTCCGCGTGGAGCATCCTCCAGTCCGCCACCGCGGAGACCCTGCCTGCCTTCCGGACCATTTCCCAGGTGCAGGCGGCGCTCGGCTCCGCCTCCAACGCGGAGGTGCTGGCGGCCATCACGGCGGAGCGCGAGCACCTGCCCGAGGCCGTCCCGGAGATCCGCACCGCGGAGTGGCTCCAGTTCCTCGCGCAGCCACAGGAGAAGCCTGGCGAGATGCCCCGGGACCGCTCCGAGGTCTTCTGGGCCCGGCGCATCGCTCGGCCCCAGGGACTGCCCTCACTGGTCGAACGCGTGGTGCTGGCGCGACGGTTGCGGGAGGTCCAGGCCCAGGTGGGCTTCACGCGGCTGGAGCCCCTGTCGAAGGACCTCCAGGGACGCTACGACCTGGACGTGGCGCTCGCGCCGATGTCGCTCCACCGGGACTGGGTGCCCGTCACGGAGATGCAGGGCGAGGGCATGCTGCTGATGCTCGATGAGGCGCAGGTGCATGCCTGGGAGATGTCCGAGCCCGTGCTGCGGCGCGAGGAGGTGCTCCGGGCTGGATATGAGCGCTGGAAGCAGGTCTCCGGTTCGAAGCTCCCCTTTCCGGGCGTGCGGCTCTACCTGCTCCATTCGCTGGCGCACCTGTTGATGACGGAGGTGGCGCTGGAGTGTGGCTATCCCGCGAGCTCCATCCGCGAGCGGCTCTACTGCGCGCCGCACAGCGACGCCGTCCCCATGGCGGGCATCCTGTTGATGACGGGCACCACGGGCGCGGAAGGCACGCTGGGCGGCCTGGTAGAGGAGGGCCGGCGACTGGGACAGCACCTTGTCCGGGCGCTGGAGGACGCGCGCCTCTGCTCCAACGACCCCGTCTGCGCGCATCACGAACCCACGGGCCGTGACGACCGCGACCTGGAGGGCGCCGCGTGCCACGGGTGCCTCTTCCTCCCCGAGTGCTCCTGCGAGCGCTTCAACCAGTACCTCGATCGCGCGCTCGTCGTGCCCACGCTGGGCCACGAGGCCGTTGCCTTCCTGAAGACGCCGTGGACCTGAGCGGCGTGGCGACGCTGGACCTGGAGCGGCTGAAGGCCGTGGTGGGCACGCGGCGGCTCGGGTTTCCGTTGTCCCGTCTGGCGCTCCAGGGAGAGGGGCTGGAGCGGCTGACGGGGGAGGTCGCGGCGTTGAACGCGCTGGGACGAGAGGGAACGTTGGTGTTGCTGGACGCGGTGCTCGTGGAGCGGCGCGCGGGGGCCCGGCGGCCAGAGCTGGTCTGGACGGGGCCGGAGACCCGCTGGAGCGGCGCTCGCGACACGGCGGTGGTGCTGGCGGACCTGTTCCACAAGGCCACGAGCACGGTGCTGGTGGCCGGGTTCACGTTCGACCACGCGGCGGACGTGTTGGGGCCGCTGCACGAAGCCCTCCGACGAGGCGTGAGTGGCAGGCTCTATGCGAGCGCGCCGGTGGCCTCGGCATTCCTGCGGGAGCACTGGCCCTTCGGTCCGCCCTTTCCGGAGTGCCACGGCTTCTCACCCAGGAAGGGGGTCTTCGCCAGCCTGCATGCGAAATGCGTCGTGGTGGACGCACGGTGGGTCTTCGTGACGTCCGCGAACTTCACGAACCGAGGACAGACACGGAACATCGAAGTGGGCGTGCTGCTGGAGGACACGCACCTGGCAGCGGCGCTGGAGGCCCAGTTCTCCACGGGGGAGTGGTTCTCACGGGTCGCCTGATGCTGGGGCCTGCGCCCGCCTCACCACCACGGCGGGCCTCACCGCGTCGCGGGGGCTTCCGGCGCGGAGGGAGGCGCCTCTGGTGCAGCGGCACAGTGCACCCTGATGCGCGAAGCGAGCCACTCGTGGAAGGCAGCACGTTGCTCGGAGGAGACGGACTCATGCTGCAAGTCCACGGCGCGCGCCTGCGCCACCTGGGCCTCCGCGCAACGCCCCTGGGCCGCGGCCGCCACCGCAAGCGTGGCCTGCACGTCCTGGCTCCAGGGCGCCAGCTTCGCTGCCTTCACCGCATGGGCAAGCGCGTTGGCGTGCCGCCCGTTCGCGGTGTACTCGCGAGCGAGCGCCGCCAGGCGCGCTGGCTCTTCGGGCGTCAATCGCAGTGCGTTGCGCCGCGCCTGCTCCCGCTCGACTCGGGCGGAGGTCTCCTCCCCCAGTGAATCACCCAGCAGGTCCCAGGCTTCCGCGCTCGCTGGATGCGCAGCCGTCAACGCCCGTGCACGCGCGAGCCGTTTCGCACCGTCCTCCTCCATGACCGCGCCGAGGACCGCTGCGTGAACGTGACCTGGCTCCAGTCTCAAGGCCTCGGCCACGTCAGCCTGCGCCTGTACCTGACGCTGCGCAGGCGTCAACGTCCCGCCAAAAGCGGAGCGGTGAAGCCGCGCCCGCGTCACGTGCACATCCGCCGCACTCATGGCCCCCAGCGTGACGTCAGTCGAGGCGGGAGGCAGCTTTCGGGTGACGATGGTGTATTCAGTGCCGTGCCGCAGCGCCTTCGCGAATTCCTGCTCCAACGCCTCGTCTGACATTCCCTCGAAGGCGGCATCCCACGCCAGACGAGGCGGCTCCGCCCGTGCCAGACGTTGCTGGTAGTCCGCGAAGCGCTCGGCCTGCGAGTTGAGGAGGAAGTGGACCCACGCCCAACTCGACGCGTAGTAGTGGAACCGGTCGCGTACGGGCGGCTCCGACGTGTCCCAGGCCCAGAGGGATGCCAGCGGCAACGCGCCCATCCGAAGCACGGTGTCGAGCGCCGTCTTGTTGTCCTGCCCCAGCTCCACCATGCCATCCCGCCGCTCCTCGGCGACCTCGAGGTACATGGCCAACCCTTCGGCGAACCAACGAGGTTGCCGCAGCAGCACGAATCGGCTCAGGTAGTGAGCGAGTTCGTGCCGGACGAGCTTCGGAATACCTCGCCGTTTCTCATGGGCCATGACCACCAACATGCGCACGTTGGTGTCTTGCCAGCTCACGTAGCCGCCAACCCGGTTGTCGGCGAACTCGCTGAGCGCGCCCTGCCGACGGAGGAGGACGACATCGACGGTGCCCGGCGGATCGAAGTCCGTCCCATCGCCCCACCACAACCGCATCATCGCGCGAGTCCGCTCCAGGGCCACGGTGGCGCCGCGCGCCTCGTCCGCGTCCAGGTCCGTCCACACGCGGAAGTGCTCGCTCCGCGCTTCATGCCACGTATCGCCGCCATGCGCCGCGCACTCGGCGCGAGGGTTCAGCGTGGCGCATCCAGAGAGCAAGAGCAGGAGGAACAGCCAGGAACCATGAAACGGACGTAGAACCATGCAGCGTCGAGCATGCCGCAGGGACCGCGATGCGCACCGTCTCGCGGGACGTGTTGCTCATTCGTTACATGACGGCTTGGGTCGCACAGGGCGCCGGGAGTTACGACTACCCGGAGTGTCGTTTCAGATGGGCGAACACGGTGCCCCGCACGAGCACTCGGCGTTCCTTCCACTTCGAGCGCCTCCCCTCTGAATCCGTGAAGGAGTTCCTTCGTTGGGGCCGCGGACCCCCGCCAGCACTTCCTGCGTGAAGAGCGGCATCATCCGGCTGAGACACGGCCAGCCCCGACACTTGTCACGTCGGGGCTGGCCGGAAGGAATGACTGTCGCGACTACGAACGCGCGTTCTTGGAACCACCGAGGGCCTTCGCGTGGTGCGCGAAGTGGTCCGCGAGGAACGTGGCGATGAAGTAGTAGCTGTGGTCGTACCCCGCGTGCCGCCGCAGCGTGAGCGGGTGGCCCGTGGCCTCGCAGGCGGCGGCCAGCAGCTCCGGGCGAAGCTGGGTGGCGAGGAACTCGTCGGCCTCGCCCTGGTCGACCAGGAGGGCCAGTCGCTCCTGGGCCGTCTTCACCAACGCGACGGCGTCCCAGGCCGCCCACGCCTCACGGTTGTCGCCCAGGTAGGCGGTGAAGGCCTTCTGGCCCCACGGCACTTGGGAGGGAGCGACGATGGGAGAGAATGCGGACACGCTGCGGTAGCGGCCCGGGTGGCGCAGGGCGGTGACGAGCGCGCCGTGACCGCCCATGGAGTGGCCGAAGATGCCTCGCGCATCCGTGGCCGGGAAGTGCTGCTCCACCAGCGAGGGGAGCTCCCGGGCCACGTAGTCCTGCATGCGGAAGTGCGGCGCCCAGGGGGCCTGCGTGGCGTCGAGATAGAAGCCCGCCCCCTGGCCCAGGTCGTAGGCCGCGTCGTTGGCCACCGCGTCGCCGCGAGGACTCGTGTCAGGCGCGACGACGATGAGGCCGTGGCGCGCCGCGTGCTCCTGCGCGCCCGCCTTGGTGATGAAGTTCTGCTCGGTGCAGGTCAGGCCGGAGAGCCAGTACAGCACCGGGCAGCGCTCGCCGCGCAGCGCGGCCTCTGGCAGGTAGACGCCGAATCGCGTCTCGCCGCCCAGCGCGGAGGAGGTGTGCTTCCACACCTCCTGTCGGCCGCCAAAACTCGCGTGGTGTTCGATGCGTTCCATGTCCTGCTCCTCGGAGATGGGGTTGGCGGTGGACTTAGTAGCGGACGACGGTGCGGATGGACTTGCCCTCGTGCATCAGGTCGAAGGCTTCGTTGATGTCGGTCAGCGGCCGCGTGTGCGTCACGAACGGCGCGAGCTGAATCTTGCCGGACATCGCGTCCTCCACCATGCCGGGGAGCTCCGAGCGGCCCTTCACGCCACCAAAAGCGGTGCCCTTCCACGTCCGGCCCGTGACGAGCTGGAACGGACGGGTGGAGATCTCCTGTCCCGCGCCGGCCACGCCGATGATGATGGACTGACCCCAGCCACGGTGCGCGCACTCCAGCGCGGCGCGCATCACGCCCACGTTGCCGATGCACTCGAAGGAGTGGTCCACGCCCCAGCCCGTCATCTCCACGATGACCTGCTGGATGGGGCGGTCGTGGTCCTTGGGGTTGACGAAGTCAGTGGCGCCGAAGGTCTTCGCCAGCTCGAACTTGGCGGGGTTCGTATCGATGGCGATGATGCGGCCAGCCTTCGCCATCTGGGCGCCCTGAATCACCGCCAGGCCAATGCCGCCCAGACCAAACACCGCGACCGAATCCCCTTCCTGCACGCGGGCCGTGTTCTTCACCGCGCCCAGGCCCGTCGTCACGCCGCAGCCCAGCAGGCAGACCTGCTCGGGGTTGGCGTTCGGGTTGATGCGGGCCAGCGACACCTCCGCCACCACGGTGTACTCGCTGAAGGTGGAGCACCCCATGTAGTGGTAGACGGGCTTGCCGTTGTACGAGAAGCGCGTGGTGCCGTCGGGCATCACGCCCTTGCCCTGGGTGGCACGCACCGCCACACACAGGTTGGTCTTGCCAGACTTACAGAACAGACATTGGCCACACTCCGCGGTGTAGAGCGGGATGACATGGTCGCCGGGCTTGACGGACGTCACGCCCTCGCCCACCGCCTCCACCACGCCGGCGCCCTCGTGGCCGAGCACCACGGGGAAGAGACCTTCCGGATCATCTCCGGAGAGGGTGAACGCGTCGGTGTGGCAGACGCCCGTGTGGGTGATGCGAACCAGGACCTCGCCCTTCTGCGGAGGCGCGACGTCGAGCTCGACGATGCTCAAGGGCTTTCCGGCTTCAAAGGCGACAGCGGCACGAGACTTCATGAGGATGCTCCTGGGCTAGGGGATGAAGGCAGGGACTCCCACTCACTTGAGGTACGTGCGGACCAGCGCCGTCATGTCCCGCACTCGCTGGGCGTGGCGCGGGTCCTCGTCGGACGCCGGGCCGAACTCCTCCCGGATGTGTGACTCCAGCACCTCGGACATCAGGCCGTTGATGGCCCCTCGGATGGCAGCGAGCTGCTGGAGGACCGTGCCGCATTCAGCGCCGGACTCCAACGCACGCTCCAAGGCTTCGGTTTGTCCGCGGATGCGGCGGACGCGGAGCAGCGCCTTCTTCTTCTCTTCCGGCGAGTGGGGCATGGCGGAGACGTCATACTGGGTGGGGGTATCCTGCCGCAGTGGGGCTTATACCCCCGGGGGGTATGTGGCAAGGACGGAATGAAAGCGTCTTCCGTCCTGGCGCGGAGACTGTGCCGACCTCCTTGAAGGTTGCACCCGCCGAAGCGGCGTGCACCTGAGGAACCGGCCGTACCACCCGTGAGCCAGGCCGGCATCCGTGCGACACAGCGGCCGAGCGCAGGCACTCCACCAGTCGATTGACATGTCCAGAGAGGGTCAAGGCTCATGCGCTTGACCCTCCCGACGCGGAAGGATGCCGGGTGAGGCTTGATAGGGCATCCGCGTATGCGAACGCACGAGGTCGGGGACGCGCGGACTTCAGGTGACAGCTTCCCAGCGCCGCGGTGTTGGAACCGGTCATTCGAATCAACAGGCGCTGCGTCACGACCTCGGAGACACCCTCACGGCGTGGTGAAGAGCGAGCTGAACGCGTCCGCGCGGGCCATGGGCAGCGCCTCGCGGGTGTGGAACGGGTCGCGCTCGATGTCGTAGCCGGCGCTGTCGTAGGCGGACAGGCGCAGGTAGTAGATGCTGTCCGGCTTGAGCATTCCGGGAGGCAGCCGCACCTGGGTGGCCGAGCCAGACAGGTGGATGGCGCCATCGGGGACCAAGGAGTTCATCTCCGGGAGATACCGGAGGAGCGCCAGCCGGTAGGCGTTGACGGAGCCCTGGGTCGGAGGCAGCCAGGAGATGACCGGGCTGGCCGAGCCCACCTCGCGCTGCGAGCTGGCGAGCACGCCGTCAATGGCCAGCGCCCGCGGCGGCGACACGCTCGGCTGGACGGGGCTCGCGATGAAGCTGTTGAACTCATCCCACGTCGAGATGCTGCCCGTCAGGCTGACGCGCCGGCCCGAGCCATCCGGAAGCGTTTCCAGAACACGGAACGAATAGCTGCCCATTCCCACCACGCCCCAGTTCGACGGGAACGGATTTCCGAACTGCAGCCGCTGCGTGAAATGGAACGACGCGGCGCGCGGCATCTGCAGGGTGAGCAGCTCCCCGGAGTAGCCAATCCACCCGTTGTTCGTCCCGTGCGCGGCGGGGATGGCGGAGAAGGTGGGGATGGACGGCGTCGCGAGCGGGTGCGCGTCCGTGGTCCAGGCCGTATAGGCCGGCAGACGCCACTCGAGCGGGAACTCCGTCCGGGGCGGCGACTGCATCACGCCCGCCAGCGGCAGGGGCGTGGCGCCATCCGGGGTGAAGTCGAACGCGCCCACCTCCACCGCGCGGTCCACAGCGGAGTACCCCAACGCCGTGCCATCCGGCGCCGTCCCCGCGGGGTACTGGCTGTGCTGTGAGACGTAGAGCCGATCTCCCTTGCTCGCCTCGAAGACGGGGATGGGGCCCGTGCTCGACCACAGCTCGGCATTGTGGGTGAGGATGCGCGTCTCACCGTCGGGGATGAGGTCGTGGAGGCTCAAGGCCCCAAACAGGTCCACCTGTGCGGACGCGAGCTGGAGGCTGGAGCCAGGAAGGGACGAACTCGACCAGTTCGTCCACGGCGCCGTGTTCACCAGGTTCAATTGGAGCGGCGTCAGGTAGAAGTCCGAGTAGACGGTGTCCGGACGTCCCAGCTTGTTGATGCCCACGTCCACGTGGCGCGCGTTCGAGACGATGAAGTTCGTCCCCGTGCGCAGGTAGTACGGCCCCGAGGGGACGCCCGTGAACTGCCACCCGCCAGGCACCGCGGAGCCGAGCAGCAGGCTGAACGTCGAGCCGTGCGGCACATAGAGTTCGGGAGGCTGCGCCGCCATGTCCTCCGCCCGCTCGGAGATTCCCACCGACGTGTAGAAGCGCGTGGTGTTTGTCACCAGCACCGCATCGCTCGGGATGCCCGCGTCACCGGGTGTCCCGGCATCGGTGCATCCCTCCGCCAGCGGCTCGCCCATCGAGGTGCAATGGCCAGGCGCCTCGGAACTCGGTCCGTTCGGAGAGGGGTTCTCCGGGAACTCCTGCGCATCCTGCTCGGGCGAGCCACAGCCCACCAGCGTCATCGCACACGTCGACCCAACGAGGACGGACCACTTCAGCCAGTTCATTCAATCCCCCACCCATGGAAAAGGCGACAAGCCCTATCCGGGGAGATACGCAACGAACGGTCAATCCTGGCTGTCCAAGGCGGACGAATGCACTGGCCGGAGCCGCAGCGCCTGGTGCATCACCTTCTTCGTGTGTGCTTGTGCTACCGAGCAGGGACGCGAAGGACGAGGCCCGGAGGTGGCAGGTACAAAGGCGTCGAGTCCCCCAATTCGCGAGAGTTCCGTTCCATCGCAGTGCCAGGCTTTTGTTGAAGGCCTGCCCCGCGACGGCGGCGACGTCTGTCAATCCCGAAGGGAGCGTCGTTTGCCCATAGGCGCTGTTTCCCCATGCGAGGAGGCTGCCGTTGGAGCGGAGCGCCATGTAGTGGTGTTCGCCGCCCGCGACCTCCACGACATCGCTGAGGTCCGGGGTGCTCGCGAGGTCGTAGTACGCCGCGCCGAAGCCCCAGACGGCCGCGGTTCCATCCGACCGCAGCGCCAGTGCGCTGTTGCTCGTGCTGGCGATGACCACCACGTCCTGCAGGTCCGCTGGGACATCCTGGAGGTCGAAGACATCTTGTCCCCAGACGGAAAGAGTGCCGTCCGCCTTGAGCGCCATGCCGTGGAACGGCCCCGCGGAGACCGCGACCACGTTCCGCAGTCCCTCGGGGACGGGCGTCTCCTCGGCGTTGCTCGTGGCGATGGTGACGACGCTTCCATCCCGCTTGAGCGCGAGGGCACGGGCGCCGCTCGCGCTGATGGCCACCACGTCCGACAGGCCGTCGGGCACCGGGAGGGGATCGGGCCCTCCCCATTTGATGACGCTGCCATCGGCCTGCAATGCCACCGCGAAGGACATTCCGGAGGCCACGCTCACGACATCGGAGAGCGCGGAGGGAACCGGCGTGAGGCCGGTCGACGCATCGGCCGAGCCCCAGATGGTGACGGTGTTGTCGGGCAGCACGCCCATGCCCCAGTTGGCCGCGTACGACAGGGTCCGTTGCCGGAGCACGCGCAGCGAGGCGGTCGCATCGGGCCGCCAGCTCACGCCGGATGTCATGACCAGCTCGTGCACGCCGGGCGCGAGGCTCTCGGGCACGCGAACCACCACTTCCGCATCGGACCAGGCGAGGTATTCGTCGACCTCCACGCCGCCCAGGGTGATGCCGTGGCTTCCTTGCTCCGCGCCGAAGTGGGCGCCTGTCAGCCGCAGGTGGCCGCGTTGGACGGCCAGCGCGGGCGCCGTGAGCTCCGGGGCCTGGAGTCGATTCAGCGTCAGGCTGACCTGGCTCGGCAGGTTCGCGCGGATCTCCACGGGCTGACGGGCGTCGGCGTAGAGGCCCTTCCGGGCCTGCACCGTGTACGTGCCCGTGGGGACGCTGGCGAAGGTGAAGTGGCCCTGCGCATCCGTGGTCGTGGTGGCGCCGCTCTCCAGCAAGGTGAGGGTGATGCCGTCATGCGCGGTGGCCCCTTCGAGCAGCGCGGTGCCGTTCAGGCTGCCT
Organism: Myxococcus hansupus; assembly: GCF_000280925.3. Lineage (NCBI taxonomy): Bacteria > Pseudomonadati > Myxococcota > Myxococcia > Myxococcales > Myxococcaceae > Pseudomyxococcus > Pseudomyxococcus hansupus. The sequence continues at coordinate 6,100,844 of NZ_CP012109.1, read as the reverse complement.
CGCTCTCTCCGGAGGATGAGGGTGACCAGGGAGAATTCGACGTTCGTGACGCGGACCGTCTGCTGGGCGCGGACGTGGCCTGCCTTTTCGGCCACCACGGTGTAGGTGCCCGGGACGAGTGAGCCCAGGTTGACGTGGCCGAGTTCGTCGGTGGTCCGGGTGGTGCCTGTCTCGACCAGCGTCACGCGGGCATCGGGCACAGGGGCTTCGTCCTCGCGGATGACGAGTCCTTGCAACGCCCCGAGCTCCGCCGTGAGGTGGAGCGTGACGGTGGCCGTCTCGCCGGCCTGGACCTGCACGCTCTGCGTGGCATCGCGGTAGCCCAGTTGCTGCGCCACCAGCGTGTGTGTCCCCACGGGGACGTCTTCCATCGTGAAGCGGCCCTCCGTGTTGGTGAGGGCGCGGTGCTCGGTGCCCTGGAGCGTGAGGAGGATGCCTTCGGAGGCGACCCCTTCGAGGAGGGCCTGTCCCGTCACTCGGCCGCGCTGTGCCGGTGTTCCGGAGTCGGGCGTCGAAGAAGGGGGCGAGTCGGAGGTGCAGGCGGAAAGGGCCAGCAGGAGGGCCCAGAGCCAGGAGGTTCTCGCGAGGGACATTCGCGGGAGTCTAGCGCGAGCGGGGCCGGAGATGGCTTGGCCACGAAGGTGGGTGGAGTCCTTGACGACGGACCAGGTCGCGCACTCCGCCTATGGACGGCGGAGACGGAGCGCGTGACGAGAGGTGGGGACGACCGGCAGGGCTCATGGAGTAGGGCCTCCGGCACGTCCCCGGTTACCTGCTCATGACCTCAGATGCCCCAGCGGCAGCCCACGTGGAAGCTGTCACCGGAGGCGTTCGTGATGTCGAGCCGGCGCGTGGTCGAAACGCCAGCGGAGCCCAGGCTGTACTGGGCGTGCGTTCCCGCACCCTGGAACACCGACGTGATGGTGCTCCCGACGGTGATTTGGATGATCACGCCGTTGCCAGAGTAGTGGTCCACGCCACACAGGCCGGACGTCGAGGTCGTATAGGCATAGAAGCCGTTGGCCCAGTTCACCGTGCAGGTGCTCCACCGCGGTCCCCAGTTGCAGCCGCCGTTGTTGACGAACGTGGCCGCGTTGCTCGAGGACGTCAGTCCCTGCTCGCTGACGCCAGGGCGCGGCGCCCGCGCGGACGCGTCCTCCCTCTGGCCCCCGCCCACGTGAAACTCTTGCGCACTCACGTCGTTCGGAAGGCTCAGCGCGCGGTCATACGCGGCCTGGAGCTCCGCGGGGACCGGGGCGCCGGGGCGCAGCCGGTTGAACGCGAGCAGCGCATCCGAGGCCTCCTTGTCGCCGAGCACGAACGACTGGTCCGGCCGCTTGTGCTCGGCCAGGTACAATGCGCCCGGCGCGGGCTCGTAGAACGTGACGGTGTGTCCCGGCTCGAGTTCGATGCGCAGCAGGGCGCTGGCCTCGGTCGTCGTGTTGACGGGCGTCTCCGATTCACCAGGGCCGGCTGACTCCGTCTCTGCTCCAGCGCACCCCGTGAACAGCGCCACTCCAAGGCTTCCCATCGCGAGCCACTTCATTCCGCTCCGCATGTCTCATTCCCTTGCTGAAAGCACATCGAGGTGACTCTCCATGAGCCAGCTCTCGCGACACTGCGCGGAATGCGAGGCACGTGAGGCGAGGTCATTCCGCGCCCAGTTGAACGGTCACCCAGAAAAGTCTTCGGTTCGTGAATTTCAGGGTATTTCTTGGCGGGCGGGTTCCAGCGTGGGGACCCCAAAGGCCGCGCCATTCGCCACGAGCGGTGAGTTACTCACCCAAGAGCCCGTTCGATGACATCCACGCCCTGTTCCAGCTCGTTCGAGCCACGGCATGCGTGTCTCATCGCCTCCACGGAGGCGCGGATGTCGGCGCGTCCCAGCAGTGCATCCACCCGCTCGGTGATGACGCGGGCATCCTTCGTGCGGATGTCGCCACGGAGGCCAAGCTTGTGGTGCACCAGCCTCGCCGTCAGCCCGGGCTGGTCTGATTCATCGGGGAACAGGAGCAGCGGGACGCCGAAGTACAGCGCCTCCCGGACAGAGCCGATGCCGGCGTGATTCAGGAACAGGCTCGCCCGGGAGAGGACCTCCAGTTGAGGCACCGAGGCCTCCACGCGAATGGTCGGGGGTAGCGCCTCGCCACGGAGTTGCTGAGCCAACGGGCCGCAGCTCACGATGAGCTGCCATCCCTGACGTCGTCGGAAGGACTCGATGACAGCGGTGTAGAAGCGGTGTGAGTCCGGCAGGAACTCAGCGAACGTCCCCAGCGAGCAGTACGCCAGCGGCTTCGAGGCGTCATGGCCGGTCCAATCGAATGCGCCGTCGTCGCGTGCGGGCTCCACACAGGTGCCCAGGTAGTGCCTGCCGGGAAGTGCTCGCAGCGGCTCGAAGTCCAGCGCGCTGGGGCCAATCACCAGCTCCTCCACGTCGGGCCGATAACCGAAGTCTCCCCATCGCACACGGCGTCCTGCGCGCCGCATGCTTCGGAACGCGGAGTGCCCCGCCCAACGGATTCCGTGGTCGTACAGTCCCCGGCGCACGGGGATTTTCGCATGGAGCGACCACGTCACGAGGTTGCGTGCGCGGGCGAGTGGGCCACTGGAACTGGGGATGGCCGACGAGTGGACGGAGGGATAATCAAGCGAGAATGGGGCCGCGTAGGTTGGGTTGAGGCTGAGGTATGGCAGCCCGCGCTCGTGCGCTCCCGCGGCGATGTCCCACACCACGGGATCGACGAGGACGCCATCGATCCCATCCGTGTCCACCCAGGCGTTGAATGCCGCCGCGAGGTGCTCGTGGTATCGCGCGCGCAGGTGCAGGAAACGAACACCCGGCACGCGAGTTGCCCAGCTCGCGGTGACACGGAGGGATTGCGTGTATCGGCTGAACTCGAAGCCCTGCCGCGACACATGTTCCGCGAAGGACTCCGGCACGAAGTAGCGGACACGATGGCCCCGGCGCACCATCGCCCCCGCCAGAGAGAAGGTCGCGTTGAGGCCGCCGTATTCGGGCAGCATGTAGATTCCGACCGTCGACATCGGGACTCCTTTCCAGTGTATCGCACACTTGTTGTTGCGTCGGGAGTCCACGGCCGTGCGGCGTGTATGAATTCAGACGGTGGCTGCGAATTCGCCGTGAAACACCACGGCGGGCGCCTGGCCGACTCGCAGGGAGATGAAAACGGGGCACGCAGGGGCACGACGAATGAACGTGGGGGCAGTGTGACAACGGGTGTCAGCGCGTCCTTCGTGGGGTTATTGCTATCGCCCTGATTTCGCCGCCGCGTGCGCGACGGACAGCTTCTCCGTGAATCGGCTTGGGCCGCCCACCGGTCTCAGAATTCACTCATCGCTCCTTCGCGGACGAACTACCAAGCAGATGGATTGCGGCGTTCAGCACGTCGCGAGTCCCCCGGCGACGCAGCGCCCAGATTGCGTCCCAGGCGCGCTCATCTTCCTCATCGCCTTCCAGGGAAGCTTGGTTGAGCGCTTCGGTGCTTCTCCCTTCGCCATCGTCATGATGACTCATGGCGTCCCCCTCTGTGTCCGTCGCGACTGTCGGCCGCGTGTGCGAGGCAAAGGACCGCTCCGGTCCTTCTCCAGAACCCGGCCGCTGCGGCATGGATGCAAACGCGGCGAGACAGGCAGCGTGCAAGGTGGGCGACGTCCAGGCACGACCACCAGTGCATGGCGTGCGGGTCTTCTGACGCACGAGACCACTGGGGCGCCGTTTCACGGAGGGAGGTGCACCGAAGCGTGTTGGGGGACGGAACACCAGAAAACAGCGTGGACCGCGTTAGGCTTAAGGGCGTCTTGCCATGGGGCGTATCGTGCCGAATTCTCGTGCCGCCTCCAGCGCGCGGGCCAGTGTCCGCGTCCCTTCACGGAGCGCCTCTGGCCGCACGCACCCGAATCCAAAGACAAGGCCTCCCTCACGGTGTCGGCCGGAGGCGTAGTCGGACAGCGCGGCCACCTCGACCCCTCGGCGGGCTGCTTCGTCGCGGACCCGCTGGTCGGACAGGGGCGCTGCGAGTGACGCGGTGAGCTGCATGCCGGTGTCACAGGCGCGGGGCGTCAGCGCTCCAGCGCAATCCGCTCGAAGGGCTTCGAGCAAGGCTTCGCCGCGCTCCCTGTAGGCCACCCGCATCCTGCGCAAGTGCCGCGCGAAGTGGCCCTCCTCGATGAACACCGCCAATGCCGCCTGCTCCAGGGCGGAGGCAGGTGCGGGAAAGGCCGCTCGGGCCGCGGCGAAGGCATCCACCAGGGGCGGAGGCGCGACGAAGAAGCCCAGCCGCAGGCCAGGGAACATCGACTTGCTGAACGTGCCGACGTAGACGACGCAGCCCGTTTCATCCAGCCCCTGCAACGCGGTGAGGGGACGACCCCGGTGACGGAACTCGCTGTCGTAGTCGTCTTCAATGATGACCGACCGCGTGCGCTCCGCCCACTTCAGCAGCGCCATTCGCCGGGCCAGGCTCAACGTGGCACCCAGCGGATACTGATGCGAGGGTGCGACCACCGCTCCGCGTGCACGGGGTGCCCGAGCGACGCCCGCGCCCACGTCGAGCCCGTCCGCATCCACGGGCACGGGCACCGGAAGGCCCCCCGCGGCAAGCACCGCGCGACGGACCCCGGGGTAGCCCGGGTCTTCCACCCAGACCGCGTCTCCCGGGTCGAGCGAGAGCCCGAGGATTTCGTCGAACGCCTGCTGCGTCCCCGAGGTCACGAAGACCTGCTCGGCGGTACACCGGACCCCACGCGACGCGGACACGTGGTTGGCGATGGCTTCGCGCAAGGGCGCATGTCCCAGTGGGTCGCCCCCATCCAGCAGCCCGGTACTCGCGCGCGTGTGGACGCGCATCACCGTGCGACCCCACAACGCGGCCGGAAACAAATCGAGCGCGGGGACGCCCGGGCGAAAGGCACGGGGCGCCGCGCCCAACCGGGGCGCACCCACTGGCGCGGCCTTCCGGGCCCGAGCCGAACGGGCAAGCCGGGGGCCTCGGGACTTGTGTGCAGCGTGACTCCGAGGCCGGTCCTCGGGCGCGATGGGCAGCTCGGGCGCGACGCGGGTCGAGGCGCCGGCTCGGGTCACGATGTAGCCCTCGGCGGCGAGCGCATCCAGCGCCTGGAGGACGGTGCTTCGGGCCACATCCAGCTCCGTGGCGAGCTGGCGAGACGAGGGGAGTCGCCATCCGGGCGCCAGCTCTCCGCGGAGGATGCGCAGGCGGACGCCCTCGAAAATCTGCTCGTGGAGCGGCGTGGAGATTCGCGGGTCCAGCCGGAGCAGCAGCGAGGTGACGACGCCGGAAGAAGTCTTCAACTGGTAGGGCCCATTCGAACCGAAGTGGTCTTCATGACCCTACCAGTTTGCTGGCAAGGATGGCTTCCGCCCCGAACCCCGGAAGCCCCCCATGTCATCCGTGCCGACCCCATGTTGTTCGGTCCTCGAGCTTCGCCAGTACACCCTGCGGCCTGGCCAGCGAGACGCCCTCATCGCGCTCTTCGACCAGCACTTCGTGGAGTCTCAGGAAGCGGCGGGGATGCACATCGTCGGGCAGTTCCGCGATGAGGACCGGACAGACAGGTTCGTGTGGCTGCGCGGGTTCCCGGACATGTCATCCCGGCGTGCGGCGCTGGGCGCCTTTTACGGAGGGCCCGTGTGGAAGGCGCACCGTGAGGCGGCGAACGCGACGATGCAGGACTCCGACAATGTCCTGCTGTTGCGCCCGGTGCGTGCGGACACAGGGCTCGAACATCCGGGCTCGCCCAGGCCACATGGAGACGCGGCCATCCTTCCCACCTCACGGGTGGAGGTGACGCTCGCTTTCCTGAAGGCCCCCGCCGATGCTCGTCTCCACGGGTTCTTTGAACAGCGTCTGCGGCCTGTCCTCAGGGACCTGGGCGCAGCGCCTCAAGGTCTGTTCCAGACCGAGCCCGCGGAGAACACCTTCCCGGCCCTGCCCGTGCGAACGGGGGAGCACGTCCTGGCGTGGCTCACCGTGTTCCCCTCCGCGGAACGCCACCAGTCGCACCGCGAGCAACGGGCCCGGTCGACCGCCTGGACGGAGCAAGTGCTGCCCGGGCTCGCCCCCGCGTTGTGCGCTCCGCTCGAACATTTGACGCTGGTTCCCACCCTCCGCTCGCAGCTCCGCTGAGCCATCACCTGAAAGGACTCTTCCCCATGAAGCCTCTTCCTCCGGCGCCCACTGGCGATGTGCACGACTTCGACTTCTTCCTGGGCGAATGGACCTGCCACAACCGACGTCTCAAGAAGCGCCTGGCTGGCAGTGACGAGTGGGACCGCTTTTCCTCGAAGGCGAATTGCCGGCGGCTTCTGGGCGGCGTGGCCAATGTCGAAGAAGCTGAGTTCGAGCGCGGCTTCTCCGGCGTGGCGCTGCGGCTGTTCGACTTGCAGCAGCGCCGCTGGTCCATCTACTGGGTCGACAGTCGCGGGGCCACCTTGCAGCCTCCCGTACACGGAGGCTTCACGGGAGACCAGGGCGTCTTCTACGGGGAGGACACCGACGACGGCCGCCCGGTTCAGGTCCAGTTCCGGTGGACGCGGCAAGGGACGGACCGCGCACGGTGGGAGCAGGCCTTTTCTCTGGATGGCGAGACCTGGGAGACGAATTGGGTGATGGAGTTCACCCGGACGCACGGAGTGTGAATACAAAAACCAGGTCTCCGTCTTCACGTGCATGCACGACACCTTGAGGCGCGCGGCGCTGACCGCGCTGCTGGCCGCGTCCGCGACGGCGTGGGCCGACCCCGTTCCGTCAACCGACCCCGTTGTTTCCCCTGTCCCCCTCTTGGCGCTGTCCGAGGGGAAGCTCATGTACGTCGACCCGGAAGGTGCTCGCGCCATCGTGGAGTGCGAGCAGTTCCGCGAGTTCCGCATGCTCGGTGGCCCCGAGAAGGGCGTCCTCAAGCGGGAGGCCAAGCCCTGTACGCTGTGGAACCTCGTGGTTCATCCCTCCACGGGGCGTTGGGCGATGACGGCTCACATCAGTAGCAGTCAGTTCGGGAACAAGATGACCCACGTGAGGTTGTCGGGCCGGGACATTCCCACACCCAGAATCACGCCGGGAGGGGTGAACAAGAGCGGCGACTTCATCATCATGGGGGACCTCGACGGCATCATCGGCGTCACCACGGGAAGGCCGGAAGCGTGGACCGACAACGGCATCTTCCGCACCCAGAGCCCCCAGCAGTTCACCCAGGACGGCGCTCGCGTGCTCGTCCATACCGGTGACCACAGCTATCTCGAATGGTGGAGCTGGAGCTTCGGCCCGCGGTCCCAAGGCATCCGCGTGCTCGACCGCAACCTCCAGGACTCCGCGGGCGTCTTTCCGGTGAAGGGGGAATCACGCGCGGTGCTGCGTCAGAAGAACGGGAGCGTGCGCATCGCCACGCTGGAGCCCACGGGCACCAAGCCTTGGAAGATTGGCCCACCGCTGAAGAACGTGCCGCGCAAGGGCATGCTGGTGCCGTTCCTGGTCGGCGACACGGTGTACTACTACCGTGAGGGCTTCTTCGACGAGAACCGCGCGTGCGATGAGTCGAAGCCCGGAACGTATCGTCGCCTCAATCTCCGCACCGGTGAGGAGCGCGTCTGGCGGACGCATGACACCTGGTGCAGCACGGGCGAGTTCGAGGGGTTGAACTCGAAGCGACGCACGCTGTATTTCATCGAGGGAAACACCGTCGCCGGCACCGCTCGCATGTACGAGTACTCACTCGACAGCGACGAGGTTCGCGAACTCGAGATCGAAGCCGTCAGCGATGTGCTCGACATCAGCGAGGATGGGGGCACGCTCCTCGTGCGCGCCGGCCAGTTGTTCCTGGCATACAACGTCGACACCGGCGAGGTGGCTCGGGTGGACCTGCGCGAAGTCAGGGGCGCGGGGGTGCTCAACCTCCGGGAATGACATGGACCGTGCGCCACGGCGCGCAGGGGGCAGGACAGCGGTTCAACCGGAAGCCACCTCCCGGGCCAGGCCTCGTACGGAGGCCTGGCTCCCCACGGCGGGGCTCGCGCGGGCGAATCGCTTCCCCTGGACACCGTCCGTGCGTATCACTGGCCTCCGTGCGTACGCCCACCGACCGATACCTGCCGCCGCGCCCCGGCGATTCCTCCTCCGTCACGCCTCCTCGGGGGCGGGTGGTGGTCATCGCGCCCACGCGCGCCGCGTGTGAAACCATCGAGCTGGCGGTGGGGCTGGAGCTGCGCACCTACCTGGAAGAACACCACGGCGAGCGCCTCCGCGAGCTGGCCCGGAGCGGGCAGGGGTTCGGCATCGTCGCGGGCACGGGCACTGGCAAGACGCTCGCCATCCGGCCCATCGCGGAGGAAATCGTGGGCCGGCGGCCCCTGCGGGTGGCGGTGGTCAACCGCGAGCGGGAGGCCACCGCGGAGACGCCGCTGGCGGACGTCGTCATCGTCACCACGGGGATCGCGCGGCGCTGGTTCCAGGTGGGCGCCATTCAGCGCGAGGACACGCTCATCGTCGATGAGATTCACCAGACCTCCGCCGAGCTGGAGCTGTGTCTGGCCCTGGGCAAGCGCGTGGGCTGCCGCTTCATCTGGCTGTCCGCCACCGTGGACCCGGCTTTCTACGCGCGCTACCTGGACAGCGCGGACGTGCTCCAGGTGACCTCCTTCGACCCGAGGAAGGCGGCCCAGGTGGAGGTGGCGCGCCGTCAGCCGTTGTCCTTCCTCGACGATGACTTCCTGGAGGACGTGCAGCAGCAGGGACGCGGCGTGGGCGTGTTCCTGGCCACGCGCGCGGGTGTGGAGGAGGCGGCGGCCCACGTCCGCGCGTCCGCGCCGGAGGTCCACGCGGCGCACTACCACGGCGGCGAACCGCTGCGCGCCATCCGCCCCTTCCTGGAGGGCACGGCGCCTCGGCCCTTCGTGCTCGCGATGACGGCGGCGGGGCAGAGCGCGCTCAACGTGCCGGGACTGGACACGGTCGTCATCGATGACATGCGCTTCACGAACCTGGTGGAGCGCGGCCGAAACGTCCTCACCCGCGTCCACCTGGGCAACAACGAGCTCTTGCAGATGGCGGGGCGCGTGCACGGGCGGGTGGAGGGCGGGCGTGTCTTCATCCTGAGCGACCGCCCGCTGCACTTCGCTTCGCTTCGGCCCACCGAGCCCGAGTTCCAACTCGCGGGCGAGCCGGAGCGGGTGGCGCTCACCGCCGCGGCCCTGGGCGTGCGGGCGGACGAGCTGGACCTGCCCGTGCCGCTGGACCGCAATGCCTATCGCCGGGCGCTCGCGAAGCTGCAGGCGCGCAACATCGTGGACGCGGAAGGGCGGCTGTCCGACTACGGCCGCGCGGTGGAGTCCCTGCCCGTGGAGCGTCCGTGGGCGGAGCTCATCGTCAACGGGGAGGACGCCTTGCTGCCGGTGCTCGCGGTGTGCAGCTCGGTGGATTCCCTGCACCGGATGACGCGCGAGGAGCGGAACCTGGAGGGGCTGCTCGTCACGGGCAGCGACCACCTGACCGCGTACAACCTCTACGCCGATGCCTTCCGTGAAGCGGGCTCGGTGGGGGAGGTGCAGGGGTTGCCGCGCCACGTCTTTGACGCGGAGAAGCTCGTGGCCTGGGCGGAGGTCCGTGGGGTGCTGGTGAAGGCCCTGGAGGACGCGGCGCTCGCGATGGCGAGCGTGTACCGGAGCGTGGGGCTGGCGCTGCCCGCGCGCATGCCCTACGCGGACTCACGGGTCCATCGGCGGTTCTGCGACCTGCTCGCGCGCTACATGCCCTTCGACCTGGTCCTCGACGAACGCACCGCCTGGGGCGAGGTCGCGCGCGTGTCGAAGACGAGCGTGTGCGGCAACCTGGGCGCGGTGGCGGGCACCCTGCGCTACTTCGCTGACCGCAATGGTGACTCGCAAGCGGGTATCGAAGGCACCCACCTGCCGCAATCCCTGCTGCGTCGCTACGCCGGGCGCCACTCGGCGGCGCCCGCTTACGACGCGCGCTTTCGTTCCATCGTGCTCGAGACGCGGGTGGACTTCTTCGGCTTCGAGCTCGAACGAGAGTTCGAGGTGCTGCGCGCTTGGGGGCCGGAGCTCGCCCAGGCGGTCCGGCATGCGCTCGCCGAGGCGCTGGCGCAGGGCGAGGCACCCCATCCCGCCGTGGACCGTCACCGCGTCGCCATCGCCCAGGTGCGCGAGTTGTGGCGACGCTCGGGCGGGGCCACCGCGCCGCTGGGACTCCCGGAGCTGACCGCGCTCTACGAGGCGCAACTGGACGGGGTGGACACGCTCGATGATTTCAAGGCGCGCCCGCTGCGGCTCGACTTGGACGCGCTCGTGCCGCCCGCGACACGTCAGGCGCTCCTGGCACTCCCGGACGCTGTATTGGTGCGGGAGCAGGCGGTTCCACTCGAGTACGACGTGGAGGTGCTGCAGGACGGAGCCCCGCGAGGCGTGGTGCGGCTGCAGCTCCCAGAGAAGCTCGCGCGCACCTTGGTGGAGGAGGAGTTGCCGGCGTTCGACCGGCCTCCGCGCTTCAGCGTGGCTCGGGGCCGGCGGGGCGTGGTCGAGGCTCGCTCGCTCCTTGAGCTTCAGGAGTTGCTCGACCGGCCCTGGATGCCGGACGAGATTGCCGAGGCCACCCGTGAGCGTCCGCTCCCTCGGCAGGACCGGGAGCGTGGCGCGCCCAGGCCTGGCGGAAACCGGGGCCATCAAGGCAAGGCACCCCGGAATGGAAGACGGCCAGGGCGCGGCGGACGGCGGCGTTGACGTGCCGAGCGGGCAGGGCGCTCACCACGCAGCTCGCTTCAGGGTCGTGACCTGGCCCTGAAGCCCACCGGCATCATGCGCGCTGCGCGGTGGTGGCCACCGCCCGCCCATCCGCTCCCTTCACTCTGGCGGCAGGATGGGCGACTCGCCGTAGGTCCGCCCCGTCTGGTCGCCGAACCAGAACCCGCGGTACGCGAGGCCATTCTGGCTGCCGCTCGAGTCGAGGAACACGTCAACGGGCGTACCCTCGGTGTCGTGGGCTTCGAACTGGGCGTAGTCGTTGTCGAGCCCCACACCCGCCTTCACCTTCTGCACCCGCGCCTCACCGACCGGCACCTCGAGCTTGCCCTTCACCTCGTTGACGGCGGGTCCGTTCGGATCGAAGACGAGGTGGAACTGGCCGTGGAAGCCCTTGGGCACGGTGAAGTGCACCGGCTTCGCGGTTCGAGCGGCCCACCACGTGGAGGTCAGGTCGTCGAACACCACGGCGAACAGTCCGACTCCGCCCACCACCACCAGCAGGACGCCGACGCCGACCGCCGCGAGCATCGAGAGGTTGAAGAGCTTCTTGATGAGCAGGGCGGCGCCGAATCCGACGGCGCCTCCCACCACCAACAACAGCAACATGCCGAGCCCTACCCCCAGGGCCATTCCACTGTCCGGACCGTTCACGTCGTTCGACTCCTCACCTCATGGGCGCCTCTACCGCCGCCACATCCTAGCCGGTGTTTCGACATCCAGGCAGGGCTGGCACGGCGTTACGGGCTGTCCGTGTCTGATGTTTTGAGGGTGGGGCGGATGGCCCTCTGCGTCGAGCCGCCCAGTGGGTTTTGAAAATTCCAGTGCATCACCGAGAGGCATTGCCAAACTACCGCATTGCGTCTCAAAAGACTGACGCGGGTGGTCAGTCAGGGATTTGGAGTTTTCAAAGTCTTTGCTGTATCTCTTTGCGGGCAGGCACGGGTCAGACACATTCATTGCGATTTGCGTCCCGGGGGGGAGCATCATGGAGCCAGGCAGGGCCTCAACCCAGCTTTCGGCCACCGACGCGCGCGCGCCAGCGCGAGTCCGTGGCCCCATCTATCTGGATCACCATGCGACAACGCCCTGCGATCCACGCGTGGCGGAGGCGATGCTGCCGTATCTGGTCGAGCGTTTCGGCAACTCCGGCAGCCGGCTGCATGCCTATGGCTGGGAAGCCGAGGGGGCGGTGGACATCGCACGCGCGCGGGTCGCGGAACTCCTGTGCGCGGAGCGCGATGAGGTGGTCTTCACCAGCGGCGCCACGGAGAGCAACAACCTGGCGTTGCTGGGCGTCTTCCAGGCGAGCCGGCAGGCCCGCCGTCACGTGGTGACCACGGCCATCGAGCACAAGTCGGTGCTGGAGCCGGTACGTTGGTTGGAGCGGCAGGGGTGTGAGGTGACGGTGCTGCGCGTGCCTCGTGATGGGCGCGTGCGCGAGGAGCACGTCCGGGCCGTGCTGCGGCCCCACACGCTCCTGGTCAGTGTGATGCACGCCAACAACGAGACGGGCGTCCTCAACGACGTGGCGGCCATTGGCCGGCTGTGCCGCGAGCAGGGGGCGCTCTTTCATACGGACGCGGCCCAGACGTGCGGAAAGATGCCGTTGGACGTGCGCGCCCTCCACGTGGACTTGCTGTCGCTGTCGGGCCACAAGCTCTACGCGCCCAAGGGGATTGGCGCGCTGTACGTGGGGCCCCGTGCCTCGCGGGGGCGGTTGGCCCCGCTGCTGCTCGGAGGCGGGCAGGAGGGTGGCATGCGCGCGGGGACGCTGCCCGTGCATCAATTGGTCGCGCTCGGCTCCGCCTGCGAGTTCGCCATGGCGGAGATGCAAGAGGAGGGCGTCCGCCTGCTGCGATTGCGCACGCGCCTGCTCGACACCTTGCGTGAGCGGCTCCAGGGGCTCCACGTCAACGGCGACCTGGACCACCGGCTGTCCGGCAATCTCAACATCAGCTTCGAGGATGTGGACGGGGAGTTGCTCATCGAGCGGCTTCAGCACCACGTGGCCTTCTCCACGGGCTCGGCCTGCATGTCCACCAGCCTGCGCCCCAGCCACGTGCTGCTCGCGCTGGGCGTGTCGGAGGACCTGGCCAACGCCAGCCTGCGCCTGGGGCTGGGCCGCTTCACCACGCAGGAGGAGGTGGACGCCACCGCTGAGCACATCGTCCGGGCCGTCGAGGAGGCCCGCCTGCCTTCCACACGAGGTAACGCGGCGCCCACTCGCGCCCGTGAAGGAGTCCGGCCGTGAGTGAGTGTCCCTTCTGTCGCATCGCCGGTCATGAGCGGGTGCTGTTCACCCTGCCCGGCGCGCGCGTGCTGTGTGACGCGCGGCCGGCGCTCGTCGGCCACGTCCTGGTGGTGTCCGAGTCGCATGTCCCCTCCGCCGAGGACCTCGACGGCCTGGAGTACCTGCGCCTGCGCCTGGCCCAGCAGGAGGCCGCCGCGCGTGTCCACGCGGTGTTCGGCGAGGTGGGCGTCTACGAGCACGGCCGCTCCGCCATCTGCCGCTTCCACTGCGCGGACCGGGGTGACACCCATGCCCACGCGCACGTGGTCCCTATCTCGTGCGACCTCGTGGAGCGCACGGGCTTCATCTCGAGGCTCGGCACCCGACCGGCCGCGGAGCAGCTCGTGGAGACGGACCGCTATGTGTACCAGGAGTCGGGGCCCCTGCCCGGCGCCACCTGGGGCTTTGGCGGAGGCCACGTGCGCAGGCACTTCGTGCGCTCGGAGCTGCACCGCGTCTTGGAGGAGCGCAACACGCGGTGGGTGCCGCTGGATGCGCCGCCCTCCGAGCACCGCGAGACGAACGAGGAGTCCATCCGGCTGCTGGGCGTTCCCGCGACGCCGGCACGTTCCTGCGTCGTGACGGGGCGCGAGCCGGGTCTCGTCGAAGCGGCCGCCCGGGAGGTCGCCCAGCGCCTGGGCTGGGCGTTGGTGCGGCCCCAGGCATTGTTGAGGCGCGTGGCTCACCACGAAACCCTTTCGCCCGGTCAATTGCTGCCTTCGGTGGTCGCGGCGCTCTCCCGCGCCGTGGAGCGGGGGGCGGTGAGGCCCGGGCTCGACGACTCCGCGGCGGAGTCCGCCTCGCCCGAGCTGCTGGCCCGAGAGGAGCAACTCGCGAGGGACCCTGGTGTCTGGGCGCAACTGGACGGTCTGCTCCAAGCCGTTCTCCGCGCCAGTCCCAGTGTGCTCGCGGACACGCGGCCCGCGGTCGCGCCAAGGGTGCCCGGCGCGGGGCTGGTGGTCCGGTTGTCGGAGGGCGCCGCACGGCCCGCCGGAAGTTCATGGCAGGAGCGGCACGTGGACACCGCGGGGCTGACGCCCGTGCAGGTCGCCGCTTGCGTCGTCCAGGCGTGGGAGCTGCGTCTCGCCGCGACCTCGCCCGAGTCCCTCATCGCCGCTGGCTGAAACCGTCCTTCGACCGCCCCCGGGAGCTTCCGTGTCCTCAATCAGCCCGGCGCCGCTGCTGGCGCCCAACGTGCCACGCTTCTACGCGTACTCCTTGCTGTCCACGCTCAGCTTCTGGTTCCCGGTCGCCATCCTGTACTACCAGGCGTGCGGGCTGACCTACGGCGAGATCATGCTGCTCGTGGTGGTGCAGTCCGTCTTTCAGTTCGCGCTGGAGGTGCCCAGCGGCGTGGTCGCGGACCGCTGGGGCCGCAAGTACGCGCTGCTCATCGCGGCGGTGAGCAAGGTGGTCTTCCTCGCCCTGTTCCTCCTCGGAGACGGCGTGGGCGTCTTCATCCTCGCGTCGGCCGTGTTGGGCATCCACCTGGCCTTCGAGTCGGGGTCGGACTCCGCCTTCCTCTACGACACGCTCAAGTCGCTGGGGCGCGAGGCCGAGTACCGTCAGCACGAAGGGAAGGCGTGGTCCTACCGGTTGGGGAGCATGGGCGTGGGCTCGCTCATCGGCGGGGCGGCGGCGGAGGTGTCGCTGCGGCTGCCCGTGCTGCTCACGTTGCTGGGCTCCGTGGCGGCGCTCGCCGTGGCACTGACGTTCCGCGAGCCACCGCACCATCGCTCCACACGAGACAAGCCCTCGGTGGCGCACATGCGTCACGCGGCGGGCGTGGTGTGGAACAGCGGCTCCATCCGCTACCTCGTCCTCTTCTCCGGCTTCATGGGCGCGGCCATGTTGACGGGCTTCAAGTTCTCGCAGCCGTACATGCACGACGCGGGGGTGGACCTGAAGTTCTTCGGGGCCATCTACTTCGTGTGGATGGTGTCCAGCGCGGTGGCGGCGCGCAACGCGCACCGGTTGGCGAAGTGGCTGGGGGAGTCGCTGGCCCTGCTGACCATCCCCGTGCTGCTGGCGGCGCACTACTTCTTCCTCGCGTGGACGACGAGCCTCGTGGGCGTGGCCATCATCCTCATCAGTCAGGTCACCAGTGGACTGGTTCGGCCGCTGGTCAACGACGCCATCCACCGGGACACACCCTCCTCGCACCGCGCCACGGTGATGTCCTTCGCGGGCTTCTTTCAGAGTCTGGTGCTGATGGCGCTCTCACCGCTGTTCGGTGTGCTGGCGGATCGCCACTCCCTGGCAGCGGCTTTTGGCGCGGAGGGCCTCTTCGTCGTCGTGGCGGGCCTCATCCCGCTGGCGCTGCTCGCATTGCACCGCCCGTCTGCCGTGCCCGCACCGCCCGCCGTCAACGTTGAACCCGGAGCCCCCACCTCATGAGCGAGCCCTCGGTCTCCGCCGCCTCCGTTCCTCCTTCACTCCCACCGCACCTGACCCCGCACGCCACACCGGAGCGCGAGCCCGCGCCGCTCCCTGGCGAAGCCCTGCTGCCTCACGGGCCCGTGGAGGGCTGTTCCTGGTGTGCCATGGGCCCGGGCATCGAGGAGGTCCGCTTGGGCTCGGACGTCTTCGGGGTGGTTCCGCACGGGGCTGACCGAGGAGGACCGCAGCACGTCCTCTTTCCGAGGGCCCCCTGGGGACACCACCTCACGCGGGCCCGGCTCGCCCAGGTGCTGGGCTACGTGGAGGCGCGGCAGGGCACGGCATGGACGGCACGTCTGTCACCCGAGGGCCGCGAGTCCGCTCACTTTCAAGTCCGGTTGGGGCAGGGGGTGGAGCCGCTGCGCGTCTTCGTCAGCACGACGCGGACGCCTCTGGCGTTGCCGGTGCAACGTGGGCACGCCTCGGCCGGATTGGTGCGGGGCTGGCGGCATGGCGCGGTGGTGGTGAAGGGTGACACGGCGGACGCAGTCGGGGAGCTGGCGTGGGACATCCTCGAGCACCTGCTGGTGGAGAACGTGCCTCACGAACTCCTCGCTTGGAACGAGGAGACGGGTGTGGCGCTGGCGGTGCACACCCGCGTGTCGGAGGAGGCCTTGGAGCCGCTCTACCGCCACGCGCTCCGGGGCGCGGCCACGGCGCAACGCCTGGACGGTCAGCGCGTCTTCACCGAGCGTGGGCGCGCGGGGGCAGGGGGCCTGTGGGTGGCCATGGGCGACATCGACAAGCTTCAGTGCCTCAACCGTCTCTACGGCCGCCGTCTCGTGGGCGATGAGAGTCACGGGATGATTCGGCGGCTCTTCGAGCGGCTGGACCTGGTGGCCCAGCGTGATGGTGCGAGCTTCTTCCGCTACCTCTCGGGAGACGAGTTCGGCGTCATTTCTCGCCCGGGCGCCACGGCCGCCGAGTTTGGTCGCACGCTGGCGTCCATGCGTGAGTCCGCGCGGAACCTGACGGACGAACTGGCCGTCCTGCGCGTGACGGGCGTGGATGGGGGGGAGCAGGACGTGGGGGGACTGGCCTCGGTGGCCGCCTGGTTCTCCGAGCCGGAGGGTGGGCTGAAGCTGTTGGTCTGGAAGCGCCCGGAGTTGGACGCCGCGGCGACACGGCACCTCTGGGAGCAGCGGCTTCGGGCACGCCATGGGGAGGGCGTGGACGTGCAGGTCCATTCGTTCCAGGACGGTGCCCTCTGGGCGCCGACGCTGTCCATTGGGGCGACGCCCGTGCCGAAGTCACGTGGCCCCGCGCAGGAGTGTTTCGCCGAGGCCATGGCGCTGGCCACGTCGTTGTGCAAGCGGGCCAAGATGCGCCGCGACTGCATCGTCCTGGTGGAGCATCCACCGGAGGACGTGAAGGCAGGGGAGTCCGACTCGGCCATCCTGAAGCCCGAGGCGAGCTCCCTGCTGCGCTGGCTCCACGCGGATGGCGCTCTGGCCGTGGCGAGGGAACTGCGGGACCCGGTGACGGGGCTCTTGTGTCAGGAGGCGCTGGAGGGCGAGCTGCTCGGGGTGGGGCTGGGACCGGAGGACACGTTCCTCCAGCTCACGGACAGCGCGTACACCTCGGAGCGCTTCGAGGAGCAGGAGCACCGTCCCATCAAGTGGGGACCCGTGCATCGGGGCGTGCGGATGGGCGCGCGCATCATGGCGGTGAATGAGTTCTATGGCTTCGACGCGGGCTCGGAGGCCATCCAACTGGTGGCGGCCGCGGTGCTCCGCCACCTGCGTCCGGGGTGGCGCGAACGGGTGCGCATCGCGAGGGCACCGCCAGACAAGGTTCAGGTGTGGCTCGCCTGTCCCGCGTCCGCCGAGGAGGTGCTGGCGTTTCTGGACGACGTGCAGCGGGAGATGAACGGCGCGCTGCTTCCGGGGCTGTTCGTGAGGCTCAAGGCGGTGCGCATCTCCGGGGCGAACGTGTCGAGGGGGGCGGAGGTGCTCGACATGGTGGACCCGCTGCGTTCGGTGGAGGAGGCGGTGGACGTGCTCGAGTCGCCGAAGGAGCGGCAGGCGCCGGGGATGGGCAACGTGCTCGCCAGCCACGGCATCTCACCGGACGACGCACCCCGGCGCAGGGCCTTCCAGGTCGCCAGCGCTCGCTTCTTGGAGGCGCAGTCACGCGAGTCGGCGGAGGAGCTGCTTCGCGTCTATCAGGGCAGGCTTCCGGGCAAGGTGGAGACGCGTGCGGGCGGCGCGGTGGTGCAGGCCCCTTGGACTGTCGTGATTGGAGGGCGGCACGGCGCGGGGAAGAACACGCTGGCGGAGCGGCTGGCCATCGCGGTGGGTTTGCGCGCGTACAATGTTGGGGACCTCAAGCGACGGATGTCGGCGGTCCGGGGCTTCGACAGCGTGCAGCGCTACGGTACGTCACTCAGTGCCAGTGCCGCGCGGGAGCTGGATGCATTCCTCGACGGTCTTCAAGCGGAACGCATTCTCGCGGGGGCGCACTCACCCACAGCTTCTTCGGACCTTGGGTGGTGTCTCGATGGGAGCCGGAGCTGAAGCGACGAGGTGGCCGCGTCCTGCGGGTGCTGCTCGAATGCCCATTGGAGGAGCGTGCTCGGCGGGTACTTACACGGCACGCCGAGGGCGACGCACCGGGAACAGGGGACGAAGTGCGCGAGCAGCTCGCGGCGCGCGATGTGACCGACCTGGCCAACCTGGCGAAAATCGCGGGCCCCGATGCGGCCGCTGCGCTGCTCGACCCGGGAGGGTATGACCTCGTGGTGGACACTTCGCTGCACTCACCGGACGACATCGCCGCGCGCGTCCTGGAGCGGATGGCTGCTCCATAGGGCCAGGCTCCGTGGGTGGGCCGGGAGAGGTCACGCGCTTGCCCGAAGGCACGAACGAAATGCCCCCCGCTGTTCAATTCGCGGGATGACCGGCTGGGCAGACGTCAACACCGTGCCATCCAGGACGCCATACGCATAGGCCACCGCGAAGGCATAGGCCCCTACCAGGTACGTCACGTTGAGCGTGCGCGCCTTGCCCTCGTCGCGCGCGCTATAGCGGCCGTCTGGCCCGCGCATCGAAAGAGCCGTTCCCAGGGAGATGCCCGCCGTCGCGAGGCCCAGCCCCTGCGTCACCGCCATCACGGTGCCCATCCCCGAGCGCCCGTGCTTGAAGTGCCCCACACCCAGAGGCACCAGGTACCAGGCACGGGTCATTACCGGGGCGTTGGGGGCCGCTTCCGCGCGGAGCGGGGTGGGCGGCGGGAACAGCCGAGGCCGCCGCTCGGCGCGCAGTTCCTCGATGCGTGCCGGGTGCTGGGCGCGCGCTCTCTCGACGAACGCGAGGAAGTCCGGCGGATAGAGCAGCGGGTCCAGCACTGTGCCGCCGTGAACGGCGAGTCCTCGCACCACCTCATCTTCCGCGCGGGCCAGCTCTTCCTGGGCGTGGTAGGTGGCCGCGAGCAACAGGTGCGCCTCCGCTTCCAACACGTCGCCGTCGAGCCGCAGCGGGTAGAGCAGGGACTCCAATTCGGCGCGAGCCTTGGGCAACTCGCCGGATTGGTAGGCGCTGCGCGCCCCGTCGAGCGGGGACGCCGCGAGCATCCACATCATCAACGCAGCGCCCATCATGGCGTCACGTCCAGCGCCACTTCGAGCCGACGACCCGCGACCACATCCACCTCTCGTTGCAAGGGAGGCGCGCCCGCGCGGCGTGCCGTCACCGTGTGTCTCCCATGCTCGACCACCACCGGACCGGAGAGGGGCGCGACGCCCACCTCTCGGCCATCCACGAAGAGCCGTGCACCCGCGGGCGCGCGGATGAGTACCTCCGCTTTGCGTGGCGACAGCACCACGTCGCGCGTCGCCGTCTCTCCTGCGGTCAGCGTCACCACTTGCTCGACCTCGTCACACAAGGGATTGACGAAGCGCAGCCGGTGCGTCCCCGCTGGCAGCGAGATTTCACGAACGCGAGGCGTGTAGCCGTGGCTCGTGCCGTTCACGAACACCTCCGCCCACGGACGCGCTGTCACCTTCATCAGGGCGGGACGCGCGGCCACAGTAGGCGCCGCGTCTGGCCCGGGCGCCGATGCCGTAGGCCCCGATGCCCCTGGAGGCTCGTTTCCCTCGGACCGCCGGGGTGGGGCGGAGGCTGCTGCCCGCTTCGTGGGGTCCAGGACTCCTGAACGCCCACTCGACGCGGATGGCCGGGCTGGCTTCTCCGTGTCACGGGTTGTCGTTTGTTCTGCCGGCGGCAACGTCGCGGCTGACTTGGGTGTCTCACTTCCCTCGGAAGTCGCCGGTGCCCCTGCATCCTCCATCAGGCCAGGGCTCGTGGCGGGGGCAGATGGCTCCGGTGCCGAGGGCGTTGTCGGCCGTTCGCCAGGAGATGCGCCGTCAACGGAGGCCGTCATCCCTGTCGGGAACTCCGTGCCACGCGGCGTCCCTGCGTCTTCGGCGCTTGTGCTCCACCATGCCCAGGCCGTCGCCGCGCAGAGCGCGAGCCCCGCACCCACAGCGCCAGCCTTCCAGCCAGAACGCCTCGGCCGTTCACGCAACAGCGCGACCACCTCGGAGGACGTGGGCTCCAGTGCCAGCGCGGCGTTGAGCACCTTGGCGGCCCGAGCCCCCTCGCCGCGCGCCAGCAGTCCGCGTCCTTCCTCCAGCAGCCGCTCGAAGCGTGCGCGACGCCAGTGGGCTGCACGGGCCACCGGGGCCCTCAGGAACTCCCGTGTCACGTCCGCCGGTGGGCCGGCCTCCCGCTGAAGCAGCGCCTCCAGCGCCGCTGCCAGCTCGGCCCCGTCGCGCGGTCTGTCCCGCGCATCCCTCGCGAGGCACCTGGCAACCAGTGTCGACAGCGGCTCGGGCGTCCCCGGTGCCACCTCCGTCAGCGGCGGCGCGTCCTTGGTCATCACCGCCGCGACCAGGTGCGCCGCGCCCTTGCCCGCGTGCGGCGTGGTGCCCGAGCACAGCTCGTACAGGATGACTCCCACCGCGTACACATCCGAGGCGGGCGAGTACGCGCCCGTGTCGATGCGCTCGGGCGCCATGTACGCCAGGGAGCCCGTTACCGCGCCGGTGCTCGTGAGTCGCTCCTGGTCCTCCAGCGCGGCGAGGCCAAAGTCCGCCAGCTTCAGCGGGCCGCCCTCCGCCACCAACACGTTGTCGGGCTTCACGTCGCGGTGGACGATGCCTCGGGCGTGCGCCGCGGACAGCGCCCGGGCCAGCTCCCAGCCCAGCACCAGCACCGCTTCGGGCGGCACGGGGGAGAGCTTCCCCGCCAGCGCGCGGAGGTCCTCGCCGCGCACCCACTCGCAGACGAGGAATGGGCCATGCGCCTCGTCCTCGCCGTAGTCGTGGACCTCCAGGACATTGGGATGATGGAGCGAGGCGGCCAGTTCGGCTTCACGCCGGAAGCGCTCCGCGCGTCCCGAGCCGCCTCCTGGATGCATCCGCTTCAGTGCCACCGGGCGAGACAGCCGCAGGTCCATTGCCAGGAAGACCGTCGCCATTCCCCCACGCCCCAACTCCCGTTCGAGTCGGTAGCGGCCCGCAAGCACTTCACCCGTCATCACCCGGGCATTCTCCGGGAGCGCGGTCCGGTGAGCAACTCGGCAGATTCCAGCTACAGCCGACAGGCCCTCGTGCTGCCCACCTGTTCGCAGGAGCCTGCCGCCCCTCCAGGGCAGTCCCGGTCCAGCCGGCAGGGCTGCCGGCACCGCAGTGCCGCCCCTGACGTCAGGCAGACGCTACAGGGCGAGCAATCCAGCGAGTTCTCGCAGTCATCTCCCACCGAGGCCGGGGACCCCGAGCACGCCTGCACGCACACCGAGTCTGGAGCGCATTGGTACCCCGCTTCGCAGAGGCCCGAACCTGGGTTGCACCGTTCCTCGCACCGCATCCGCTCCCTGGGGCAGGAGGCGAAGTCGGGGCAATCGAAGGTGTCTCGACACGGCTCTCCGATTCGGGCCCCGACGACACACTGACCATCTGTGCACCGCCGCCCGTCGCGGCACGTGAAGTCCGTCGAGCAGGTCAGCGTGCAGGTCCCACTGACACAGGCCGCCGCGGCGTCTGCGCACTCGCAGGGCCGCGTGCACGCGCCTCCCACCGGCACCGTGCTCGCGCATCCCGCGTCCGGCTGCCCACAACCCGTGCCCGTGCATCCCGCGTCCGGCGACTCGCAGCCCGGGCCTGAGCAGCCCGCGTCCGGCGACTCGCAGCCCGGGCCTGAGCAGCCCGCGTCCGGTGGTTCGCAGCTCGGGCCTGAGCAGCCTGCATCCGGCGATTCGCATTCCAGGCCCGAACATCCTCCGTCCGGTGTTTCGCAGCCGGACCCCGAGCAGCCAGCGTCCGGCGCCTCGCATCCTTCGCCGGAGCACCCTCCATCCGGCGTTTCGCATCCCTGGCCCGTGCAGCCGCCATCGGGCCCTTCGCATTCCGCGCCGGTGCAGCCGCCATCGGGCCCTTCGCATTCCGCGCCGGTGCAGCCGCCATCGGGCCCCTCGCAGCCAGCGCCGGTGCAGCCGCCATCCGGTATCTCGCACCCCGCATCCGTGCAGCCGCCATCCGGCGGCGTTGTCACTGGGACACAGGCCCTCAGGGGGCCGGACGCATTGGGCACCGGCCCACAGCCGTACCCCGGCCGGGTACATGTCTCGCCACACGTCCGAAGGCACTGTCCCAGCTCCGTCGCGCACACGCTTCCCTGGGGGCAGGGCGTCGCCTCGGAGCACGCCAGCAGGCAATACCCGCCCGGAAACCCCGTGCCGCACGTGAGCCCCGGACCGCAGTGGGCCGCCGTGTCACAGGCCGCGCCGATCCGCTCAGGGGTCGCGGGCTCGCAGTCCCCGCGTACGCAGACGAAGTCCTGGGGGCAGTCCCCGGGCTCGTCACAGCGAACTCGGATGTCGAGCGGACAGCCCGGCGCGACGAGCAGCACCAGCGCGGGCAACAACGAGAGCAGGAAGAATCGGCGCATCACCAAGGCCCGGGCGACTCTAGGCGGAGGGGCGCTTCAAGAGCACCCCCCAACAACGAGGGAGGCCCCGTGCCCCCAGAAAGGGCGCACGGGGCCGCCTTCAGCCGCTACATGCAGGCGCCCATGGTGCCCGGCATGGAGAAGCACTGGCCGCTCTGGCAGTGAGCGTTCTCCGTGCACGGGAATCCGAGCGCACCCGGGCTGCAGAACCCGAGGACCGAGCCGGTGAAGGGCTTCACGCAGCTCCACGAGGAGGGGCAGTTCGAGTTCTCCGTGCAGAGGCCCTGCATGCAGAAGCGGCCCTTGTTGGGCAGCAGGCCGTTGTTGCACACCGCGCCGCCCAGGCCCGTGGGGCACACGCCGTCCTCGGGGCACGGCGCGAAGCTGGCGCAGTACGGCCGCTGCGCGCCGTCGTCATCCGGGTCCAGGCACACCGAATAAGTGTCGCAACCATCCTTGAAGTCGCTGGTGTTCGGGTCGCAGGAGGGCGGGTTGGCCGGAGGCGCCAGGCTGCACAGGCCCTCGATGCAAATCTGGTTGCTCAAGCACTGGCTGTTGGAGGTGCAGGTCGCCACCTGCTTGTTCTTGCAGTAGGAGACGAGCGTGGCCGTGTCCTCGGTGTCGCAGTACTGGTCCTCCGCGCAGTTCGCGTTCGACTGACAGCCGAGGGCACACAAGCCGTTGAAGCAGAACTGCCCGGAGGGACACGGCTTGCTCGTGCTGCACAGCCCCGCCTCCTGCTCGCTGGGATTCCTGTCGGGCCCCTCATCGTCGTTGTCCGTCGTGCTGCCGCAACCGATGGCCGTGAGCGCCAGGAACAAACCCATCACCAGATGCTTCATTGTCGTCTCCATGAGGTTCATCCGCACCGTGACGGCTCTCCGCCAGCGTGCGACGGGCGACACATGAGCAACGTGCGTGCCCAAGCCTCGCGAGACATCGAATCGCCCCGATTTCACGGGGTTGCATTCCGCCCCGGGCCCTCCGAGCGGGGACCGCGGGGGGAAACGTGCCAGGACTGGCACGCGGACGGGCGCCCCAGAGGAGGCGGCGTGTCAGTCCCCCTCGCCGAGGTATCGAAACAGGGAGCGGAGACCGATGCCCAGCGCCGCCGCCGCGTCCTTCTTGCTGCCGCCGCAGCGGGCAATCGCCTCCCGCACGTAGCGCTGGACAAACGCTTCCCGCGCCTCCTCCAGGGGAATCATGGGGGCGGTGTCGCCGCCCAGCTCCAGGTCCTCGGGGCGCAACAGCTCATCCGTTGCCAGCACCGCCGCGCGGCGCACGCGCGACACCAGCTCCCGCACGTTGCCGGGGAAGGGGTGTCCGCGCAGGGCTTCAGTCGCCTTCTGCGTGAAGCCTCGCGCCTTGCGCGCCTCCTGCGTCAGCACATGGTGGGCGATGAGCAGCACGTCCTCATCCCGTTCTCGCAGGGGCGGCACCTCCACGCGCACTTCTTCCAGTCGGAAGCGCAGGTCGGAGCGGAAGGTGCCCCGCGCGACCGCCGCTTCCAGGGCCACGTGGGTCGCGGACACCACGCGGACGTCCACCTTGCGCGGCTGGTGTTCGCCCAGCCGGGTGACCTCGCGCTCCTGGACCACGCGCAGCAGCCGCGTCTGGAGCGACAGGGGCATGTCTCCAATCTCATCCAGGAAGAGGGTGCCCCCGTCGGCGGCTTCCACCAGGCCCGCCCGCTCCGCGCCCGCGCCGGTGAACGCGCCCCGTGCATGGCCAAACAGCTCGCGCTCGATGAGGTTCTCCGGCAGGGCCGCGCAATTGATGGCCACCAGCCGGCCACGACGCCCGCTGCGCCGGTGGAGCGCTCTCGCCACCAGCTCCTTGCCCGTCCCCGTCTCGCCTTGAATGAGGACGTTGAGCGGCGTGGGCCCCAGCCGCTCCACTTGCCGGTACAGGGCTCTCATGGAAGGGGACTCGCCGATGAGCCCTTCGAACGTCGCCGCTTCGATGCGGCGGGTGAGGCCCTCCACCTGGGCGCGCAGCTCCGTCAATTCGCGCCGGGTCGACAGGAGCAGCGTCGTCAGCGCGCAGAGCGCCATGGCTTCTTCCAGCGCCACCGAGGAGAAGGCCGGAGCGCCCAGCCTCCGCCCCAGGTACACCACGGACAGCGGCACCTGCTCCACGCGCAATGGCACCACCAGCGCGGAGCCCAGCCGCAGGGCTTCCATGCTGGGGGCCCTGGCCAGCGCCGCGTCCGCCTCCACGTTCCCCACGCGCACCGGAGCCCCCGACGTCAGCACCCGGTCCACGAGGCTGTCCACCACCGCCGTGTCGGGCTTCGCGCCGGTGGCGCACAGGACGCGCCGAGCTCCCTCCCGGGAGTCCGCGGCGACGAGGAACCCCACGTCCGCGCCCACGACGTCGGCGAGTCCGCGCATCGCCACCTCCAGCAGCTCCATCGGGGGCCGCTGCACCAGCAGCCGCGCGGAGAGCTCCCCCAGCACCGCCACCAGCCGGCCGTCGCTGTTCCTGGGAGGCACCGCCACCTCTGCTCCCAAGACGGGCGATTCCGCCTCGCTGAACTCCACCTCCACCGTGCCCACGCGGAACCGGTCGCCGGATTCCAACGGCGCCAGGTCCACGCGCCGACCTCTCACCTTGATGTCACAGCCCTTGCCCGCGGGGGACACGCTCCAGCCACGCGCGTCGCGAAACAACAGCGCGTGGCTCGGCTTCACGCCGGGAGCAATGAGCACGGCGTCACACGTGGCGTCGGAGCCCACGGAGACGACGGGCTTGTCCAAGGAGATACGGCGGCCGTCGGGGAGGACGAGAAACTGGGGCATGGCGTGAGCGGGCGACGCACCCGCATATCACGCCTCGGGGACCGCCGAGGGCGCCTCGCGGAGCGCGGGCCCGCATGCTCGGGCAAGAGCTTCGCGAGGCCCGTCTTCACTCCGGCGTTACCGGGGGCTTGCGCCGCGGCAGCTCGGACACTTGGCCTTGCTGCGACCGCTGCCTTGACAGTAGTTGCAGCGACCGCCCTTGCCGTGACACCCGTTGCAGGTGCCAAGGCCCGTACCGTCACATGCGCGGCACGGCTTGCCGGTGTGTGATGACGCCGCTGCTGCCCCGTCGTCGTTGCTGCCGCCTCCTGAACTGCTGCCCGCGATGGCCGCGAGGGATTCCGCGAGCCTGCGTTCACTCTCGGTGGGGCCGCTTTCGCCCCGTGCCGCCTGGACGGCCTTCTCGAGGTCTCGGCCCAATCGACCGCGCGAGCCCCAGGTGTTGAAGTCCATCGCCGGGCCCACGAAATAGAGCTGTTCGCCTTTGATGACGGCCTGGAACACACCGAGGTACTGGCGGGGGCAGTCGTCAATGTCGACGAACTCGAAAACGAGCGTGCGAGAGGGCGCCGCGAACGCGAGGTCTTCCGGCGTCGAATGCGACCGCACGTTGTCGACGATGTGTCCGAGAAACGCCTCGAGCGTATTGAGCAGCGTGCCCTTCAGGTCGCTCGAGTGGCTCGTGACTTCCGCGTCCATCGTCGCCGCGTCGGTGGCCCACGCATAACGCCACTTCACGCCGTCGCCAATGAACTCCCCGAGCGCGGCAAGGTGCTTGTCGATTGCTTCGGTGGGCCCGTCCGACGGCGCGGGCGCGGCTTCGGGGGCTGAGACGGCCTCCTCCCGCGCGGCTTCCGGCTCAACGGGCGCGCTCTCCGACTCAGCGGGCGCGCTCTCCGGCTCAGCGAGCGCGCTCTCCGGCTCAGCGGGCGCGCTCTCCGGCTCGGGCTCGTCGTCCGATGGAGACTTGCCGATACGCGCCAGGGCATCGCGCACGTCGAGACCGACGTCACTCCATCCGGCCTGATTCGTCTTCAGTGCGTCGACGCGGAACACGAGGTCGAGGCGGCCCCCGTTGAAGTAGACCTGTCCCGTCGAGATGCCACCATCGAAGCTGTCGATGGAGAACCGCACCACGCGTTGGGGCGCGGCTTCGGAGACGGCCCGGCCCACTGCTTTGGGCATCTTCGAAAGATTCGCGACCAACTGCTCGAGGTACTGCATCACCGTCGAATAGAGCTGGCCGTGTGCCCACGCATGCTCGGCCGTCACCGCTGCATCGAGTTCTTCGTCGCTCGGTGCCAACAGCAGTGAAAACGGTTGCCCCTTCCCAGCGACCTCCCCCAGTCGCGTCAATGCGTCGTCAATGCGCTGCTCGGTCTCTGCCTTCTTCTCCATCAATTGTTCGTTCATGGCGCTCAGAGCTACGTCAAGGTGGAAGGAGGGCCCTCGAGCTCGGCGAGTAACAAGTTCATGGATGTGAAGGACGCCCCCTCACAGGGGAGCCTAGCATCGGGAGGGACGCATCTGCTTCCAACGCCGCATGGGTCACGAGGGCCTCATTCGCCTGGGGCCATGCCAGGGATTGGGCTTTTCCTTTCACTCCACCGCCCGACCTGGCGGACGTCCTATAGTGGAGGCACCTGGTTTCCACGCTAGGTGGCATGGAAGAAACCGCTGCCCTGTTTCCGCGATGCGTGCCGGACTTCCTGGCGCGCCGAGCACAGCGTTTCGCTCATGCGCTCACGGCGGAGGCGTCCGAATGCTTTCGCGGCGCCGTGCTGTTCGCGGATGTGTCTGGGTTTACAGCGCTGACAGAGCGGTTGGCTCAGAAAGGTTCGGTCGGCGCCGAGGAGTTGTCCCGCCTGCTCGAACGGCTCTTTTCTCCCATGGTGCAGCTCGTCTCCACGCATGGGGGCGACACCTTGCACTTCCCAGGCGACGCGCTGCTGGCGCTCTGGCCCGAAGCCGACGAGGCCGAAGGGGGGCTGGCTGCTTCGGTGAAGCGCGCGGTGGCCTGTGGTCTGGCACTTCAGTCACTGGCGAAGGAGGCCTTCTTCCAGGCGGCAGCGCTGTCGCTTCGCGTGGTGGTGGGCCACGGGGACGTTCAGGTGCTGCTGGTGGGAGGACACCAGGGGCGGGGGCAGGTGCTCGTTCGCGGCGAGCCCTTCACGCAGTTGGGGGGCCTGGAGAAAGCCGCCGCGCCGGGTGAAGTGTGGGTGTCTTCACCTTCCTGGCAGTTGCTCGGCTCCGAGGCGCAGGGCCACGTCGGCCCTTCTGGCATGGCGAAGGTGACGGCGGTGGCCGCGCCACGGCCACGTTCGCTGCCGCGGCTGCTGCGCGAGGAGGGGGCTTCCATCATCGTCCTGGAGGACTGTCATTGGATGGACTCCGCGTCATGGGAGCTGGTGCGTCGCCTCGTCAGTGACGCTCCGGCGGGCTCACTGGTGCTGACGCTGCGTCCCATTCCGGAGCAGCCTCCGCTCGCGCTCGAACGCCTCCGTGAAATGGCCTCCACCCAGTGGCTCTCTCTTGCGCTGCTGTCAGGAGAGGAGGTCCGCGAGCTCGTCTGTGCCCGGCTGGGCGTGGAGCGTGTCCAAGACGCATTGGCGGCATTCATCCTCCGCAAATCCGAGGGGCATCCCTTCTTCTGCGAGGAGCTGACCCAGGCGCTCCGGGAGCAGGAGTTGCTGGTCGCCGAGCACGGGGTGTGTCGCTTGACGTCCGAGGCTGGAGACATGGAGAGCGTGGGGCTCCCCTCGACGGGTTGGCCTGTCGGCGGGGCAGGGATGCGCGTAGGGGCGTTCGCAGGTGTGCAGGTGGGTGCACAGCCGTGGATTCGGGCCGCCGTCTTTTCAGGGGCTTCGCCCTGGCATGCCCGTTGATTGAGGGATGACGCATGAACCACGGCGACCTTCGCATCTGTGCATTGGCGGGACTCTTGTTCGCGCCGCTGCTCGTGCATGCTCACGAAGAGAGGCCTGTGACGTCCCGGCCCGCTGCCCCTGCCAGCACCCAGCGATTGAGCAGTGCCGCGGCGCTGGGCGTTCACTCGCTCTCGCTGGATTCCGTCTCATCCGAATCGATGGCCTTCATCGTGGACATCGAGCAACCGCTGTCGCGTTTCCTCTCCGTGTTCGCGGGCGGCCACGTGGGAATGAACCTGAGAGCGACGGGGCTTCAAGCGGGTGGCCGTCTCTATCTGACGGGGAGGCCCTTCCAGGGACCGTTCCTGGCGCTCCAAGGTGATGGCACGCTCATCGACGGAGGTGACGATGTGTCCATGCGCCGTGCTTCCGTCAGCGGGCTGATTGGCTATTCGCAGCAGGTGGGGCGCCAATGGCACATCGCACTGTCCGGCGGCGCGGGTTACAGCCACCTCCGGCAGGAGACGGTGATGCCGCGCTCCGCGGCCTGTACGCTCTTCGCCTGGTGTCTGCTTTCGGAGCCCGAGCGCACCGTTCAGAGGTCGGAGTCGCTCCATCCCGTCGTCCGCCTGACGGCCGTTCACCGGTTCTGACGCTTCGAGGCGGACCGTTGCCGGCCTCCGGGCCGCCAATCACGTTGGCAGCTTGTCCTTCACCAGCCCGCGGACCGCATGGAGCTTGTCGGGGTTGCGGGTGACGTAGATGGCGACGACCTGTCCATCCTCGATGCCCAGGGCGGTGGTCTGCAGCGTGCCGTCCTTCTCCAGCGTGACGAACGCGGGCAGACCGTCGACGAAGCCCTCGTGTACCAACTGCGAGTAGTTCTCCTCCAGCATGCGCAGCAGGCCCTCGAACAGGCGCAGCGTCTTCTCCCGGCCGTAGATGGGATTGAGGGCGGCTTTGGTCTTCCCGCCGCCATCCGAATACACGACGACGTCCTGGGCGAGGAGCCCCTGAAGCGCCCGCAGGTCTCCGCCTCGGGACGCCGCGTAGAAGGCGGAAGCCAGCTCCCGTCCTTGGGCTTCCGACACGGGGAAGCGGGGCCGGGCCTCGCGCACATGGGCCCGGGCGCGGCTGGCGAGCTGGCGACACGCGGCGGGGTCCCGGTCGATGGCCTTGGCCACCTCCTCGAAGTCCATGCCGAACACGTCGTGCAGCAGGAAGGCAGCCCGCTCCAGGGGAGACAGCCGCTCCAGGGCCATCATCAGGGTCAGCGTCAAATCATCCCCCTCCACCGCGTCGACGATGGGCTCCGGAAGCCACGTGCCCACGTACTCCTCGCGGCGCACGCGGGCGGACTTCAGGACATCCAGGCTCAACCGCGTCACCGTGCGGACGAGCACGGCCTCGGCGTCGCGCACGGCGGCGCGGTCGGTCTGGTGCCAGCGCAAATACGCCTCCTGCACCACGTCTTCGGCCTCGGCGACGATGCCCAGCATCCGGTAGGCGATGCGGAGCAGCCGGGGGCGCAGCGGGTCAAAGGCGTCAGCGGGATTCAACTCAGGCGGCCTCGGTGCGGGGAGCCGTGACAGGGTGGATGCTGCGGTACCCCACGGAGATGCGGTTCCAGATGTTGATCACGCCGATGAGCAGGGTGAGGTGCGCAATCTCCTGCTCCGAGAAATGCGGCGTCAGGGCAGCGTAGTCCTCATCGGGCGCATGCGTCTGGGAAACGTGCGTCAGGGCCTCCGTCCAGGCGAGGGCCGCCCGTTCGCGCTCGGTGTACAGGGGCGACTCGCGCCAGCCGTCCAGCAGGTAGATGCGCTCCTCGGTCTCTCCATGCGCGCGGGCATCCCGGGTGTGCATGTGGATGCAGAACGCGCAGCCGTTCATCTGGGAGGCGCGGATCTTCACCAACTCCTGGAGGCTCTTCTCCAGGCCCAGCTCCAGGACCTTCTGGCTGTAGTCGAGGGTCAACTTCATCGCATCGGGGGCGACAGCGAACGGGTTCATCCGGGGCTTCATGGGCGGCTCCTGTGCGTCGTGCAGGGCGGAAGTGCCTGCGTTCAATCTCAGGACGACGCAGCCCGGGCCGCGTGTGACATGGCCTTTTCCGGCCGATTTTTTCGCCGCTGCCCGCCGAGCGAGGACTCAGTCCAGCCCCGTCTTGCCCACCGACCAGTAGGCCTTCACCTTCGGGGTGGCACGGTCGCCATCGCCGCGCAGGCGAGCACGCAAGGCCTGGATGGATTGGGCCCGGCCCGTCATCACCAGCACGGCCCCGGGCTTCGCTCGCAGCGCATCCCGAAGACGGTCGTACAGGTGGGCCAGGTGGGCGTCTCCAGGCTCGCGCGTCACGACCTGACCTTCGATACCCAGTTCGCGGAGGACGGGGGCGCAGGCGCCGGGCTCTGTCACCTCGAAGACGGAGGTGACGTCCCGCCGCGCCGCGGTCCGGAAGGCGTAGGCCACCGCGAAGGACGTCTCGTCACCGAACAGCACCACCGGCGCGTCTCCGGTCTCCAGGGCCAGCGAGCGCCGGGGCCCGAAGAAGGAGACGGCGTCGCCCGCCTTCACCTCGCGGCCCCACTTCGCGCCCGGGCTGTCGCCATGCAGGTACACGAGGAAGGAGGTGGCGCCGCGTTCCTCGTCCCAGGACAAAGGGGTGTACGTGCGCATGCCCAGCCCTGGCAGGTAGACCTGCACCTTGTCGCCCGGGGTCCAGGCCTGGCCCTTGAGCGCGGGGCCCGCACAGTCAAGCTGGCGGAAGGCGCGCGAGCGTTCGTGAACCTGGGTGACACGGCTGTCGGTGAAGAGGAACCGACCCAAGACGCTTCCCAGCACGGCCTTCGCGGATGCCATGGGCACCTCCCTTCCGGCTTCCATAAGCGCCCGCTCCGCGGGGGGCTCGTGAAGTTGCGTGAAGCCGCCCGGTGCGGTGCGGAGGACTACGCCGGTTGGAGGAAGCGCCCGTCCACCAGATGGTCGATGACCTCCCGCGCCGAATGCGGGTCGAGCCGGGCCTTCGCACCGAGCTTCGACACCGCGCTGGAGACCGTCGTCGGGTGCTCGAAGGCGGCCAGGGCGGCCAGCAGGATGGCGCCGTCCTCGCCCTGCATGAGCGTGGGGTCGGAGAACCGATTCGGGCTGACGGAGGGGGCGCAGCTCATGGTGATGCCATCCACCGAGCGCAGGACCGTCACTGCCTCGCCCGCGAACTTCGCGGGGGCGCGGTGACTGCCGAGCCAGTCGCCCAAGGTGAAACGCTGAGTCCAGGGGGCGGTGTTGCGCAGCCGCGTCTTGCCGTGGACGGCGACGCTCTTTCGTTCGTCGCGGTGCTTCCAGGCCATCGCGTCCACCTGGTCGGAGGTCTGTTGGACCGCCGCTTCCAGGCCCGCGTCGCGGAAGCGAATCATTGGCACGGACACGTCACCGGGCTCGCGGCGCTCGAAGTAGTCGAGGAACTCCGCGAACGTCTTCGCCTCGGTCTCCATGTCGAAGCGCGCGGGGTGCTCCGTCACCAGCGCCCCGGGCTGTGCCTCCAGCCGCTGGTAGCCCACCACGCAGTCCAGTCCGATGATGCGCTCCACGAGCCGCAGCTCCTCCGCCAGGGTGGCCTTGCTCGCGAAGGGCAGACCTCCAATGCCGGAGATTTCGATGTCCAGGTTGGGGTACTTGCGGCTCGCGTCGATGACCTCCAGCAGCTCGCGGTCCTTCGCGCAGGGCTTGAGCAGGCCCCGGCCCATCTGCTCCAGCCGCTGCTGTTCGGAGAAGCAGCCGATGTCGATGACCATGTAGACGCGCTGGAACGTCGCGGCCAGGGCCGCCACCAGCTCCACCTTGGGCACGCCCCACAGGAAGTACGTGCAGCAGTGGTGGGAGAGGTCCACGCCCGCCCAGGTGCCGCTCAGGAATCCGGCGGTGCTGCCCGCGAAGTCGTAGCGCATCTGCCACGTGCTGCTGGCGATCTCCTGGTGGTCGCGGCGGACGTACTCTTCGGCCCGCAGGAAGGGCTTCGCGCGCCCGAAGTCCGCCTTCTGGTTGCCGCGTGCCCCACCGCAATACAGGCAGTTCTCCCCGCAGCCCTTGCCGGGCGCGACCCAGCCAGAGAACGAGTGCAGGTCCATCTGGCTGAGGAAGATGTCGTTGAAGTGCGAGTAGTAGATGTCGTCCGAGTTGGTGGCGCGCTGCACGTACGCCAGCGGCAGCCGGCGCGGACGGCCGTCGGGAGTTCGCGTCACGACGTTGGGCGGCGCCTCCTCGCCATTGCAGAGCGCCAGCAGGGGCACCTCGCCGTCGCCCAGCACGACGTGGTCGATGCTGTCGTACCCGCTCAGCTCCTTCCACCAGTACGACGCGGAGTTGCCTCCCACGACGACGCGGATGGTGGGGTCCAGCCGCCGAATCGTCCGCGCGATGAGCAGCGCGCGGTCCACGTGGTGGAACCACTTGAGGCTGATGCCCACGAGCTTCGGGCGCACGCGGCGCAGGAGGCTCTCGAAGGTGCGCGTCACCTCCGCTTCGGTCTCATCCCCGTCGTACAGGCGAACGAACGCCTCGATGCCGCCGCGCCGGAGGTAGCCCGCCAGGTACAGGATGCCGCACGTGGCCTCCCCCGTTCCGGCACCGACGAGGAGAACTGGCGAGAGGACACGACCACCCATGCGACGCACACCGGCCTTTCGAAAACGGCGGGCAGCGTAGGCGATAACGGCAGGGACGGGGCGGAATGATGGGCCTGCTCGCCTGGCGGCCCAGCTTCAACCCGGAGTGCGAGTGCGCGTCGGGCCCAACGCGGGGTTCCTTGGCCTACGGACACACTTTCTTCGCGGGCCCGGGTCTTCCCTCCGGCGCGCGGCGCTACTCGTAGGTGGGCAGGCAGCGGTTCGTCGTCCAGACGCAGTGCCAGTTGCCGGTGGTGGCCTGGTTGCACGTGGCCTCGGTCTTCTGTTTGGCACAGAAGCACTCCCAGGCGTGCCCGCTACAGAGCGACTCCTGCTCCACCTCGTTCAGCGGGGCGTCTCGTTGCACCACGGCATCCGTACCACCACACGCGGACAGCCCCAGGAGCGCTACCACCACGGCAAAGCGATGCATGTGGAACTCCCTGTCATGAGGGCGCGAACGTAGCCTCAAATCCAGAATGGCGGATAGCCAGGCGCCGTGCTCGTCGTCCACACGCTGACTTCGCTGTCCGTTCCCGGCTTGGAGGCCGCGCCGCTTCGCGCCAACCGGGACGCCCGGGCGCGTCGGTGTGGCGCCAGGGGCGTGGCTCATGCCTGGCGCGCGTTACTTCGCGTTGCGCAGCGGAAGGAGGGTGCGGAGCCGCTCATCGCGCAGCCAGAGCCCCAGCCAGAGCAGGGTCGCGACATAGACGGGGAAGAGCAGGTGGGTGAAGAGCGGGTTGTCGACCCGGACATGGGTGGCGACAGCACCGCCGAGATAGCCCGTCCACAGGATGGCCCCCAGCACGGCGGTTCGCGGAAGGAGGTACAGGCCCAGGCACACCATCTGAACAACGCCCAGGCCAAAGAGCACGCTGACCGGGTAGCCGAGCT
The DNA here is from genome assembly GCF_000280925.3 of Myxococcus hansupus. NCBI lineage: Bacteria > Pseudomonadati > Myxococcota > Myxococcia > Myxococcales > Myxococcaceae > Pseudomyxococcus > Pseudomyxococcus hansupus. The sequence goes on along the minus strand of NZ_CP012109.1, from coordinate 6,067,156 downwards.
CCACGGTCCCCTGCTGTGCCTCCGGAATCTGGAGCAGCTTCCCCGTGGCATCGAACAGCAGGAAGAGGACGGCGATGCCGCTCAGGACTCGCCCCGTCCACAGGGCCTTCTTGGAGGTGGACCCCGAGCCGGACTGGAGGCGGGTGGCGGGGAGGGACTGCTGGAGTTCGGTCTGGGTCGTCGCGGTCATGGGGGCTCCTTCAAGCGGTTTTGAGGGTGAGACCGCCCTGGCCGGCGAAAATCATCGGTCGGTCCGAAAAAAGAGCGCGGGACGCCCTGGGCCTGCCTGGCTGCCGCTTGAAGGTGGGGCAATGTCAGGCCGCTGCCTACGTCTGCGTGCGGGGGACGGGGCGTGGCTGCGCCCCCGTTGCCGAGCGCCTCATCGGCCGGAGGGCATCTGGGGCGCCCGCGGGTGACTCACGGGAGAGGTGCATGAAACCTTCAGAGAAGGCCATCGAGGTCTTGCGGGAGTTGCGGGCTCGCGGATTGTCCTTGGATGAGGCGCTGACCGAGATGCGGGACTCGAAGTTCGGGCTCATCGGCGTCGTCAAGGCCATCCATGTCGTCGAGGGCCAGAGTTACACGGAGGCGGTTGGCTGGCTCGAGCGAAGAGGGGACGCTTCGCGGTTTTGATTCCAGCAGGGCGTGTCGGAGGCCGCGCTGCCTCACTGTCTGTGAATCTTGTTCTAAGCAGATGGGATGGCTTCATCCTGATGATGAGGGATTGAAAGGTTGTCTCCGCTTCCCGGGTCATTGGGGCGGCATTGGGAGTGTGTGAGGGTTTTCGTGGGGCGGGCGCGTTTCGCTCCCGTCCCATGCCCCCGGAGGTCCTATGCCCCACACGTCCCGTCTCTCGTTCCTGGCTGTGTTCGCGCTGGTGTCTTGTCTCTATGCGAAGGAAAGCCTCGCGCAGAATGCACAAGGCGGAGCGGTCCGGCACGATGCTTATGTCACCGTCCCCAACGGCACCGTCAACGACTGGGCCCTCCACGTGTCGCCCAGCGACATGGGGTTCGAGGAGCACGGCTCCGAGGGAGACAATGCCTTCATCAAGATGGAGTGCTACGCGGTCCCGGTGAATCAGTACACGTGGCGAATCGTCGCCCGGTACAAGTCTCGCCATTCGAATGGTCGCGATGGCATCTGGTACTCGGGTGGGGCGAACTACCTGCTCGTCCGTAAGTAGGCGTCCGCGGCGCGTCGCGTGTCCCTCCGGGCGTGACAGCCCGGAGGGACGTGTTCGCGGCGCGGCTACCTCAGTCCGAGCGTGATGCTCCCAGACCAGGCCCCATAGCTGTACGTCGTGATGCCGTTCCGCGTCGACGCGGTGTAGCTGCTCTGGCCCGGCGCGATGGTGACGACCACCCGGCCTCCCGAGGAGGGAATCACTCCCGCGTGCACCGCGGCGACGCACGCGTTGGAGTCATCGGTGTAGATGTCCGTGCCCCACACGGCCCCGCTGCTCACCGCCCCGCAGGTGCATGGAATCTTCGTCCCGTTCTGCCCGCGGTACGACGTGAAGCTGTAGGTCGAGCAACTGGGCGGAGGCGGCGTCTGCCCCACGAAGGAGATGCTGCCCGACCAGGCGCCGTAGGAGCTGGTGGTGACGCCGTTCCGCGTCGAGCCCGTGTAGCTGTTCTGTCCCGGCTGGATGGTGACCGTCACCGTACCGCCCGAAGCGGGGATGGCTCCCGCGTGCACCGCCGCGGTGCAAACAGCCGAGTCATCCGTGTAGAGGTCAGTCCCCCACACGGCCCCGCCTCCGAGGGTCGTGCAACTGCACGTGATCTGCCTCCCGTTCTGCCCCCGGTAGGACGTGAAGCTGTAGCTCGAACAGCTCTGGACTCCGCCGCCACCGCCGTAGAGGAAGTTCAGCGCGGTGATGTCGGTGGCCGTCCATTCGCCCGTCTCCGTGGAGCGGAAGCAGGAGTTCATGACGGAACCGCCAACGGTGGCCGTGGTCGGCGTCCCCGGGATGTGGATGGCGCCCACGCCCGCCTCACCCTCATCGCCGCCGATGTTACAACTGATGCTGCGGTTGTAGTAGTCGGAGTGGCGGAACCCGATGGCGTGGCCCAGCTCGTGGGTGATGACGTGTTCATTCACGTCCGCGCTGTAGCTGTCCAGGCCCGTGCCAATGTTGATGATTCCATAGGGCTGCCCGTTCGAGGGGAACCCCGCGGAGCCGCCGGTGCCCGTCGTGGTCTGCGCGATGATGTTCGCGGTGCAGTCCGTGGAGGGACCCCGCGAGAAGGTGAGCCGCAGTCCCTGCTCATTGTAATTGGCGATGGCCAGGTCGAGCCCTTCGCTCAGTCGAGGGTAGGCGTTGAACGCGGCGGTGGGGTTGACGCAGATCTTCGTCACGCTCGTGCCGACGAGGTTCGTCGTGTGGTACTGCTCGGTGCTCTCTTCGGGGGTTTGGATCATCTCGCGCGACGCATCGAGCGTTACGTGAGCGTCACGGCCCACATAGACGGCACCATCGACAATCATGATGTCGTTGGCCGGAAACCCGGCCTGGATGAGGTTGGAGACAATCTCCTGGTTTTCGGCCTCCGGATCGACACCGCAGCCCGCGAGGGCGACACCGGCGATCAACGCCATGGATAGCTTCCGCATCGGGACTTCCCTTTCAAAGGACGACAGGTGGTGGACGTTGCCGCCTGGGAACGCCAGCCGCGACTGCGCGCCCTCCCCATGAGCAATCCCAGGCGCTGGCAGCGAAGCATGCGGCGTATGCCTTTGCAATGCCGCTCCCCCCGTGCCGCAGCGCAGCGGCCAACACAGCGACTCGCGGCGGAATCGTGCGCTACGAACGTCCTTTCAAGGATTCGGTGACCCTCGACTTCGCAACGGCACGCTCCTTGTTGAGCCAGTCGTGGATCTGGTTTTCGAAGGGGGGCTCCTCGAATTCTTCCGTGGGAGTGAAGGGCACGCGTGCGGGCAGCGCGTCGCCGCCCGTGCGGTCCCACACCCGTTTGCGCCAGGCAGGAGTCCCCCTCACGTCGCGGTCGAGCTGCGCATGAAACCGCTGGATGAGGTCATGCGCCCAGGCCTCCTGGTTCGAACTTTCTCGTACGAGCACCGTCTCACCCGCTGAGAGAAGCGTGACGGGGCGGAGGCACGCAGGACCCGCGGCGAGTTCGAAATCCGTGGAGGCTTCGTGGAACGTGAGTCCTACCAATGCAATGGCTCCCGCCGTGAAATCCGTGCAGTCGTCCGGCAGTCGTTGGGGCTCCAGGCTGACGGCGCAGGTCGCGCCGCGCGGGAGCGGGCGGAGGGACACGAACCGGGCTGCCTTCATCAGGGCTTCAACGGCCCAGCGGGTGCCCATCAGGGGGGCGAGGGTGAGGTGGGTCGGCATTTCGATGAAGAGCTCCGTCGCGTGCGACGCGGAGGGCTGGAGGGGCTCCACGCCGCGTGGATCGGACAGGCCATCGGTGACGAACCAGGTGAAGTCCCCCAGGGTGATGGTCCGCCAGGGGACCCCCACGGACCATCGCTCCTCGTCGTCTGGAAAGGCGTTGGGTTCGGAGACCTCTCCCAGCGTGCGGTAGAACGTGAGCCGTGTCTCGCGTGCGGAGGCTTGCAGCGCGGCGAGCTGCGCCTGCGCGGAATGGTTTGTTTCAGTCACGTGATGTTCCCCCTCGGTGATTCGAGCAGTTGACCTTCCACGCTATTAGAGCAAGTCGTCGACCCGCACGGAGAATCGCGAAGAACGCGTGCTCGGTGGGGCAGGTCTCCCGTTCACTTCCGTGGGTGGAGTCGTTCGCAGGGCAAGGGCCTTCTTCCCTTCGTGCGCTCCCACGCTCAGCTTCGGCGTGGGATGTCCAGGGAGGTTGTTGATGACGGGGCTGGTGGGGTTCGTGTTGGCCGTGGTCGTGGCGGCGAGCGGCTCGGAGTTGGTACCGGTGAGCGGGGGCAATGCCCTGACGCTCCCAGCGCAGCGACACATCGTTCGCATCGAGACCGGGGACAATCGACCTCCGACGTGGCTGGTGGCCATTCAGCATGGAGGTGTGGAGGGAAGGGGGTTGGTGCTTTATCGCTCCGAGGACGCGCTGCGCACGGTGCGGCGGGTGGGAGACATCCAGCCGAATGCCGCGCACGCGGACCGGGCGGAGCTCTTGGCCGTGGGCCAGGACGTGGCGCTTGTCTATTCCTACGAAGGCCCCCAGTTGGCGGCTTCGAGCCAGCATGACGTCTACTTTCAATGGTGGCGGTATCAGCCCGGAGCGAATACCTGGGCGCCAGAGCCCGCGGTGCGGGTGTTCGACGCGGCTGCCAGCACGGGCTATTCGCGGGCCTTGCTGGCGCGGGACTCGAATGGGCGGTTGTGGGTGCAGGCCTTCCGGCTGGAGCGCGACGGCGGGTCAACTGCGGTGGTGTCCGTGTCCGTGGATGGAGGGCTGCGCTTCGGTTCGGAGCAGGTCCTGGACACGGTTCGTCGGCGGGGTGGGGGACGGCTGCTCAGCGTGGGGACGCAGCTCGTCTTCCTGTATGGCATGCATGATGGATGGGAACCGGCGCGCATGCGCATTCGCTCGGACGCGGACCCGGTGGGCGCCTGGGGCGCCGTGCGTCAGGCGTTCTCCGACGGCGTCTATCACGGCGCGGCGCTGAGCGCGGTGGCGGACGGGCGTGGCGGCATGCACCTGGTCTACAAGGACGAGGCGGAGAAGCTCTACTACCGGCGGTTCGACGGCAGCGGGTTCGGCTCGCGCGTGCTGGTGGAGAGCAGCTCGGACTGGGCGACCCAGCCGGCCATCACCCGCATGGGTGACACGCTGTATGTCTTCTACAACCGCGTGCGCACGCTCAACACGAACTACGAATTGCGCATGCGCACGGTGGGCGAGAATGGCGACCTGGGGGACGCCGTGACGCTCGATGGTGACGCGACGTTCAAGGGTTACCTCAACGCGGTGGATGTCCTGCCAGCGGGGAGCAGTGAGGTGCCGTGTCTCTACGGTGACGCGGTGGACGCGAATTCACGAGGCACCGTGTCGCGCGTGTCGCTCGTCCTCTCCAACGAGCCGCCCCCAGGGCCGGAGCCAGAGCCGGAACCCGAGCCGGAGCCTGGGACGATGGGGCTGGACCTCGTGCGTTCCAATGCCACGCATGAGCTGCTCGCGGTGGATGGCGCAGGGACTGTGTACGCCCTTCTCGCGGGAGGCCCGCGGTCGCGGCTGATGGCGAGCACGGACGGTGGCGTCACCTTCTCCGCGCGAGGGCAGGGGGGCGGCAATCTGTGGACGCTGGTGGCGATGGAGCCGGGGGTGCTCCTGGCGGTGGCCAGTGACAGCGGGGTGTACTTCCTCCAGCGCTCCACGGATGGCGGGATGACGTGGGGAAACAAGGTGCGCCTGGGAAGCTTCCGCGCGCACGGTCCGCGAAGCTTCGCTCGATGGGGAGGCACGTGGTTCTTCCTCGAGACCCAGACGGCCACCTCGTCCGCCGTGCCGCTCCGGCTCTGGGCCAGCACGGATGGTGGGGCGACCTGGTCCGTGCGCTCCACGCTCACGGAGCACCGTCAGGGCTACGCAGTGGCGGTGGAGCCGGGGACGGGCGCGCTGTGGGCGAGCCTGGGGAGCAATGCGGCGCAGGCGGCGGTGCTGCGCTCCGTGGATGGTGGTGCGACCTGGACGTCGCTGCTGCGTGGCTACGGGGCGAACGCAGTCGCAGGCGTGGTTCATTCGAGCGGAGCGTTTCTGTTCGGCCAGTCGACGCTGTTCATGCCGGAGCAGCCCAAGCTGCAGACCCTGTCTCCGGCGGGAGCGCTGAGCACGTTGATGTCACTGCCGGGCCCCGCGTCTTCGCTCGCGCCGGTGCCTGGAGGCGGGTGGGTGATGGGCACCGCCTGGTCCGGTGAGGGAGACGTCCACGCGGCTGGCGACGTGTCCGCGCGACTCTTCCTCAGCGCGGACGGGGTGTCCTGGCAGGAGGTCCGCCGGTACGAGCGGATGCCGGGGGCTGACCTGGCACGTGCGGACGTCTGGGGGGCGCTGCCTTCAGGAGAGCTGGTGGTGCGCGTGGAGGACGCCAACGGCTTCGGGAGCGCGGGCGTGGGATTCCAGGTTCTCCGCGTCCGTCGCTGATTCGAACAGGGGCTGCCGCGAGGACTGACTTTGGACATCGTGAGCTGGCTTTGTCTGGCCATGACGCGAAGCGGCACGGTCATGTCCGGCACAGTGCGCCATGAACGGGTGTGTGCCGGGCAGGGGCTGGAGTAGAAACGACGTGATGAGGCGGCTCGAATCCAGGCTTCATCCAACGTGAGCCCCGTGCAGAAGGACTTCGAAACATGAATGCATCCCGCTGGTTTGGACTCGCTTCCCTGTCCCTGCTGTTGGCGTCGAGCGCCCTGGCAGAGGACAAGGCCCCCGCTGCCGCGAATGCCGCCGTGGGTCGGTGGACGACGATTGATGACGAGACGAAGAAGCCCAAGTCCGTCATCGCCATCTACGAGGAGAACGGGAAGCTGTTCGGGAAGATCGAGAAGCTGTTCCGCGAGCCCAATGAAGAGCAGAACCCGCTCTGCGACAAGTGCCAGGGGTCGTTGAAGGACCAGCCCATCATCGGGATGACCATCCTGCGCGACCTGAAGAAGGATGATGACGAGTGGTCCGGCGGCAACATCCTCGACCCGGCCAACGGGAAGACCTACAAGTGCAAGCTCGCCGTCGAGGACGGGGGCAAGAAGCTGAAGGTCCGCGGCTACGTCGGCATGTCCCTGCTGGGCCGCACGCAGTACTGGGTCCGCGCCGAGTAGCTCCGCTCCGCCGTGGAATCCCCGGCCGGGCCTGCTCATGACATCCATGTCAGGGTGGGCCCGACTTCGGGGCCATAGGGGTGTTCGAAATCCTTGGAATCACAAGGGCTCTGAGTTGGCGTGAGCGTTGCTAAGCCCGGACGCCTGTCGACTCGCTGTCCAAGGAGCAGAGCACCATGTGGAACTCAAGGCCCTGGCTTGCCGCCGTCGCCGCCTTCGCATTCGTCTCCACCGGCTGTGACAACGAGGAGTCCGTCGACGCGAGGAAGGTCGCTGACGTCGCGGCCACGCGCTCCGCGCAGATGTTGAAGGGTGTCAGCGCCAGCATGCGGACGACGAGCAACCTGTCGTCGCTCAATGGCCTGGGCGGCGCGCTGTCTTCGCTCGGCGCGGGTTTCGAAGGCGTGCCTGTCCCGGAGTTTCCCGTGGGCGCGGAGGGCACGTCGCTCTTCGCTCCGGAGACCACGGACGCGCAGGCGGATCAACTGGCGCGGTTCCTGCGTGAGCGCATCTTCACCGAGGCCAACGTCGAGTCGTCGGATGGCAAGACGCTCCTCTTCCGCTTGAAGGGCAGCGAGGTCTGCACCGATGGCGCCTCTCGCCCGGACGAGGGCTGTGTGCAGGCCGTTGACGCGGCCGAGCTGCGCATTCGGGCCACGAGCCTGGGCAACGACTCCCTGGAGCTGGAGCTGCTCATCGGCCCGAACCGCGTCGAGCCGATGTCGCTGCGCTTCCTGCCGCAGGTCGCCTCGTTCGTGGTGGACCTGGGCGGACTGAAGGGCGCGGTGGCGCAACTCGCTTCCGGCATGGAGGCGTTCCTTCCGGCGGTGATGGTGGGGCAGGTGGAGTTCAAGGTGACGGAGGCGGGTGCGCAGCACTGGGTCTTCAGCACCTCCATCCTCGATGCGCTGCGCCTGGAGATGGCGCTGCCCGACGGCACCTTCGCGTTCTCGTCCGCGCGGGCCGAGCCGCTGGTGGAGTTCGAAGCGGACGGCGCCGCGAACCGCGCGCGTATCTCGCTGGACCTGAACGCCACGGAGCTGCGCCTGCCTTACATGGGCACCGCGCCCGGGCTGCGTGGCAAGGACTGGACGCTGTCGCTGGCGGGCCTTTCGTACGCGTTCACCGCGACGGAGGGCCAGACGGACTTCGCGCTGGAGCGCGTGGGGCTGGGAGACGCTCAGAGCCACCTGCGCCTGGGAGACGACACGCTCTTCACGCTGGACCTCAATGCGCAGTCCGGCCGGCACTTCTCCGCGACGCTGTCGAGCGGGGCGGACGGCGCGCCGCTGCTGAAGGTGCAGCCGGAGTTCGACCTGGTGACGCGCTTCTACCTGGCGCCGCTCAAGGCGGACCCCTCGTTGGAGATTCCCTCGGCGTATGAGGATGCGTCCTACCGGCTGCGGCTGAGCGGTGGCAACGGGGCTCCGAGCCTGCGCGCGGTGCCCGCCAACGCCTCCACGGGCTTCAAGGGCGGGTTGCAGTTGGTGACGGGCGAGCTGCTGCTCGCCGCGAACGACACGCAGGTGGTGGTCTCCCAAGGCCAGTGCCTCGTCAGCGCGACGCCTGCCTCGGGGGAGGCGGCGTCGCTGCTGGCGTACCTGAGCGAGGGCAACTGCGAGTAGTGCTCCAAGCGCGTTGATGTGGCACGAGAGGGCCGCGCCCATTCCAAGGGGGGCGCGGCCCTCGTTTTATGACGCCACGAAGCCATGGCCGCGGACCTTGTCCGGCGTGGTGCCCGTCATTCTCCGGAACATCGCGATGAAGGCGGAGGCGCTGCTGTAGCCCAGGTCGAGCGCGATGGCCTCCACCGCGTGTCCCTGCTCCAGCATCGCGAGCGCCTTGACCACGCGCAGCCGCTGTCGCCACTCGCTGAACGACAGCCCCAGGTGCTGCTGGCAGCGTCGCTCCAGCGTGCGCTCGGTGGTGTGCAGCGCCTGGGCCCATTCGGCCAGGGAGCGTTCATCCTCCGGGTGTTGTTCGAGCGCCGTGAGCACCGGCTCCAGGAGCGGGTCATCGGACATGGGCAGATAGCTCCCATGGGCGGGCGCCAGCGTGAGTTGGTCGATGAGCACCCGGAACAGCCGGCGCTCCGCGCTGGTGCGTGGCTGCGCCAGCTCATGGCCGCGCAGGTGCTCCAGCAGGGACTTCATCAGGGGGCTCACCGCCATCGCGCACGCCGCCTTGGGCAGGCTCCGGCACCACTCGGGCGCCAGATAGAGCGAGCAGTGGCTCGCCTCGAAGCGGTTCATGCCCCGGTGCTCGACGTCGGGCGGCAGCCAGATGCCGTACTGCGGTGGCGCGAGGTAGTGGCTGCCCGCCAGCTTGAGCTCCATCACGCCGCTGAAGGCGTAGACGAACTCACCCCAGGGGTGACGATGCTGGGGGTAGGTCGTCGCCGCGGGCAGGCTCGCCGCCCGGAAATACACGGGGTGTGGAAGCTTTGTGGTGAAAGGAACCTGGAGCTGCTTCGCCATGGCGCCTTCTCGGGATGGGTTGTCGGAATCTCGCTATATCAATCAGCCTCGCCAGCCGCAGTATGGGGGCATGAGTTCTCACCGGAAACCCGCGGACGGCTTCGCGCTCGCGACCATGGTCGTGTTGTGCGCCATCTGGGGCATGCAGCAGGTGGCCGTCAAACTGGCCGCTCCCCACATCCCCACCATGATGCAGATGGCGGTGCGTTCGGGCCTGGGCGCACTGCTCGTGGGCTTGCTGTGCTGGGCGCGTGGCGAGCGAGGGTTGCTGCGCCATGGGCCCTGGCGCCCCGGCCTGCTCGTGGGGGTGCTCTTCGCCTCGGAGTTCCTCTTCGTCGGAGAAGGGCTGCGCCACACGCACGCCTCGCACATGGGCGTCTTCCTCTACACCGCGCCCGTCTTCGCGGCGCTGGGCCTGCACTGGCTCGTTCCCTCCGAGCGGCTGCGGCGCACGCAGTGGCTGGGCATCGCCGTGGCCTTCTCGGGCATCGCGTTGGCGTTTGGCGGCGGCTGGCTCCGAGGCGGCATCAGCCCGGGCGTGCTCTGGGGGGATGCGCTGGGACTGCTCGCGGGCCTGGCCTGGGGCGCGACCACCGTGGTGATTCGTGTGTCGTCGCTGTCCGACGCGCCGCCCACGCAGACCCTGCTGTATCAACTGGTGGGAGGTGTCGCGCTGCTGCTGCCCGTGGCGCTGCTCACGGGGCAGGCCGGCCCCATCAGCATGGCTCCCGTGGCCTGGGCGAGCCTGCTCTTTCAAGGCGTCATCGTCTGCTTCGCGAGCTACCTCACCTGGTTCTGGTTGCTGCGCCGCTACCTCGCCTCCAACCTGTCGGTCTTCTCGTTCATGACGCCCCTGTTCGGCGTCAGCGCGGGCATCTTCGTGCTGAAGGAGGAGGCGGACCTGTCCTTCGCCCTGGGCGCGGTGCTGGTCCTCACCGGGATTCTGATCGTGAGCGGCTCCGGGCTGCTGCGCACCACGCCCGCGTTGAAGCCAGGGGCGACCTGAGCTCCGCGGAGGGCCAAGCTTCGCGGGAGCGCGCGGGTTGAGTATGCAGTTGCTTCATGACCGCTCAACGCGTTTTTGGCGCCGCCCCCTTCAACGTTCCTGGCGAGTTCATCGGCATCGACTTCTCCCCGGACTCGCGACACCTGTGGGCCGTGCTCTCCACGGGGACTAAGACCCACGTGGTGTCCTTCGACGTGGCGAGCGGGAAGGCCGTCGAACAGCGGGCGGTCGATGATGGCATTCGGTGTGTGATTGCCCTGGACGGGGATGAGGTCCTGGTCGGTGGGTGGGGCGTCGTCCGCCGCATCTCCGCGAAGGGCAAGGCGGTCTGGACGTTGAAGGGCGAGCAGTCCCTCCGCCTGGTGGGCGCGAGCGCGGACCGTTCGCTCTTCGTCACGGTGGAGGACACGACGGCCCAGGTCCGCGGCGTGAAGCGCAACACCGTCCTCTACACGCTGGATGAGACGGACGGAGACCTCCATGGCATCGCCTTCAGCGGGGACGGGGCGTTGTTGGCGACCGGGTCGTCGAAGGGCGTGGTCCGTCTGTTCAACGCTCGGACGGGAGAAGCGCAGGCGAAGCGCAAGAGCACGAAGGTCCTGGCCCTGGCCTTCTCGCCGTCGGGTGAGCACCTCCTCGTGGGCCACGGCAACGGCAAGGTGGAGTTGTGGGAGGTGCCGACCCTGAAGCCGGTGAAGCGCTTCGTGGGCCGTCACACGTTCGACGCGGGCGGCGACGCGGGCTGCCGATGGGTGGGCTTCTCCGCTGACGGCACGCGCGCGTATTCGCTGGGCAACGAGGGCCGCGTTCGCACCTGGGGCGTTCCGAACGGAGGCCGGGGACCGGTCATCGAGGTGCCTGCTCGTCACCTGCAGGGCGCCGTGATGGCCCTCTCCCCAGATGGGCGCTGGCTGGCCAGTGGCTCCACTTCGGGAGCGCTCAGCGTCTGGTCAACAGCGGATGGCGCGCCGCGCACGGGTGATGCCGCGCCGTCACCCATCCAGGGGCTGGCGCTCACGGCGGGCGCCGTCGTGGCCGCCTCGAACTCCGCCTATGTTTCGTGGGACCGCGACTCTGGCGCGCGGACGGAGCTTGAAGGCAGGTTCTCCCCCTCGGATGTGAAGGGCCTGTCTTCGGGAATGCTGGTGCGGCTCGACCATGATTCCATCTTCGTCGAAGCGTCGCTCAGCGCGACGTCACGCGAGGCCTTCGAGTTGGCCAGCTACACGTCGGGGCCGTTGGCCATCTCCCGGGATGAGACGCGGCTCGCGGCGCCCGCACAGGAGCGTGTCCAACTCTGGGAATTGAAGCGGTCGCGGCTCCAGTCCGAGCTGGTGCACAAGGAGCGGGTTCGCGCCTGTGCCTTCGGCCCTGATGATGCGTGGCTCGTCACCGCGGACAATGCCTTGCACCTGTGGCGGCTGGGCGCGTCCCCGGAAGCAGTCTGGTCCTTCGAGTTGGGCGAGTACGTGTATGTGCAGGGACTGGCCGTCTCTCCTCGCGGTTGGATCGCGGTGAGCGTGGCGGACGGCGACCGCGACGATGCCGGAAGCTGGCTGTTGCTCGTGGACCCGCGCAGCGGTGGGACGATGCGCCGGCTCGAGCGGCATGACGCCGTCCTCGGGCAGGTGTTCTACGCGGGAGACGCGCACGTCGTCGTGGCCGATTCACTGGGGCGGCTGCTCCAGGTGGAGGCCACGGACCCGGCGAAGGCGCGGTGGCTGGAGCCCGACCCGGAGGACGCCCAGCCCAGCTCCTTGGTGAAGGACGTGCGACCCATCGCGCGCCGCGGCGACACGGTGGCCTATGTCGGACCGGACGGTGGCGTGGTGGTGGAGACATTGAAGGACGGGCCGCTCGACGCGGGGACTCCCTTCCTCCTGGCCGCGGCTCCTGCGTCCACGGGCGGCAAGAAGACGCGGGCGAAGCGCGCCGTGGCCAGCCCTCCCGCCGGTTTGTTCGAGAAGCGCCTCGAAGGCGCCCGATTCCTGTTCGGTGGCCGCTTCCGCGAGGCGAAGCCCGCGTTTCGTGAGGGCTTGTTGAAGGAGCTGGGAGGGGCCGTCGCCGCCAGGCCCGACGCGACAGTCACTCATCTGGTGATGGGCGAGGGTGCCGCGGCCAGCGTCGTCTCGGGGTTGAAGGACAAGGGCGCGACGTTCGAGGTGCTCTCCGAACAGCAGTTCATGGAGCTGCTCCTTCCGACCACGGCTGAAGCCCTGGCGATGCTCCGGAATGAGGTGAAGGGCGGCGAGGCGCGTTGGAATTCGTGGCGCAAGCGGTACATGGATGCCCATGGTGAGCGGTTCCCTGTTCCCTTGCAGGGGGGGCGCTGCCGGGACTCCGGCTGGGCGCGTACATGCTCCTGGTGCTGGACTTCACCGAGGCCCGCCTCTCGGGAGTGGACTTCACGAAGGCGGACCTCTTCGACACCGTCTTCCGTGGCGCGGACCTGCACGCGTCGAACTTCACCAATGCCTCCTGCGGACGGACCGTCTTCTCCGGCGCGAAGCTTCGTGGCGCCTGCTTCGCTGGGGCGAGGTTGGGGGGAACCCGGTTTGACGGCGCGGACCTGCGGGACGTGGACTTTGCGGGCAGTCAGATGCATGGCGTGGACTTCCGGGGCGCGGACCTGCGTGGCGCGCGGATGCCTGGCGACGCGAAGGACTCCCAGCACGACGCGACGACGCGCTGGCCCAAGGGCTACTCGCCGTAGTCCTGGGTGGGGATTCACGGTGCGGGGTTGGGCGCCTTCGTGGCCGAAGGCAGGTTCGTTTGGACTGTGAATGGCTCCCTGGACAACGCGGATGGCTGACGTCTAGTTTGTCGGGTTGGGAAGACAGGCTTCCCATTCTCGGGGGTGTTCATGAAAGGCATCATGTGGGGCGCGGCGCTGTCGGTGGCCACGCTGGGACTGGGGGCCGCTCAGGCGGCCACGCTGACCTTCACCGTGCAGAACAGGATTACCACCAGCGCGATCACCAATTCCTATCTGAATGCGTGCGCGCCCATCATCCCTGGGCTGGCTTCGATTCCCGCCAACTCGACGTCGCTCACCCATCAGACGGATTGCGGCACCACGTCCGCTGTCCACTTCGACTACACGAATGGAAGCAAGACCTGCCGCTTCAGCCTGAGCAGCATCTACACGCCACCCAACCCGATTCTGGGCACCTCCGCCTACTGGACTCCGAATGGGACGGCCACCTCCCGGGGGAGCACGTCCGCGACCTGCAGGGCGACGCTGACGTCGATTGGGACGAACGGCAACTACACCTGGGCGTTGTCGATACAGTGACGCAGGGAGATGCCCCTTCCTGCCTGGGTGTCCCAGGGGCAGTCAGGCAGAGGGTGACGGGCATGCCTCGCGCCGTGGGTGACTAGCTTTCCAGTGAAGGACGCGTTCGGCACCTCGGCCCGCTTCGGAATGAGGCGGGACCGTGGGTGCCGGCGCGCATTGGCGGAGGTCGGGTCCTCCGATTCGTGCCCGACGCGGAGCTGCACTTCCTGGACGCGGGACACTGGGCACTGGAGACGCACCTGGACGAAATCGCGTTTCGCATGCGCCGCTTCCTTCAGGTGAGTGCCACCTTTTCCAGCAGTTGCTTCAACTGGGCCAGGTCCGCCGCGACGCTCTCCGCATCCTTTCGGAATTCCTCCTTCAACATGCCCTCTCGCCGGCGCAGGGTGAACACGACCTCGCTGTGCGCTCCATCCGGAATGACGCGGACCGGGTTGTAGACCGTCTCCCCATTCGGCAGGGTGACGTGGTGGTCGAGTACGCCCAGCTCGTTGGTGGGCGTGAACTCGACGAAGACCTGCCCCATGGGGGAGGCCGCGACCCAGCGGCCATCCACTTCCCGAATGTCGCTGCTGAGCCCCGCCGCCCAGTGGGGGAGGTTTCGCGGGTCGCTCGCATAGGCGTACACGTCCGCGGCGGGACGCGCGATGGAGATGCTGACGTGCGTGGTTTCGAGTGCCATGGGCCGAGCATCGCTGAACGGCGGCCACGGGTCTTGAAGCAATCGGACAAGGCCCGACGGCCCGTGGCCTCCAGACGACGTCGGGCTGTGTCAGTGTTGGCCGCTGCTCAAAAGAGGAAGTTCAGCGCCATGATGTCGTAGGGCGTGAACTCCCCATCCGTATCCGGCGGATAGCAGGTGTTCATGATGGAGCCGCCCGGGGAGGGGACGCTGGGCGTTCCGGGGATGTGGATGGCACCCACGCCCACGGGCTCCTGGGACGGAGGGGCTCCGCTGCCGCAACTGATGCTGGGGTTGAAGTAGTCGGTGTGACGGAGGCCGAGCGTGTGGCCAAGGGCATGGGTAATGACATGCTCCACCACATCCAGGCTGGCTGTCGCCAGGCCAGTCCCGATGGCGATTTGCCGATAGGGCAAGCCGTTCGCGGGAAAGCCCGCGCTGTGGCCCACTCCCGCCATGGTCGTCGCGGTGATGGTCACCGGGCAACTGCCGGAGGAGATTCGCGTGAAGGTGATCCTGAGGCCCAGGGCATTGTAGTTGGCGAGCGCATGGTCAAGCCCCTGGCTGAGCCGGCTGATGCTCTGGAAGGCGGCGGTGGGGACGACGCAGATGCGCGTCACTTGAGACCCGACGATGTTGGTCGTCCGATAATGCTCCTGACTTCCGTCGCCAGGCTGAAGCATCTCCCGGGAGGCTTCGAGAGACACGTGTGCGTCGTGGCCCAGATAGACGGAGCCATCGACGATGGAGATGTCGGCCGCGGGCAACCCCGCCTCGCGCAGGTTGGCGACAATCTCGTCGTTCTCGGTTGGTGAATCACCGCCGCACGCTGCCAGCAGCACGCCACAGCTCGCCATCAGGACCGCTCGTCTCTTGACCATCGCCGGGCTTCCTCCTGTCTTGAATTCACTGTCACCTGGGGCAGGGCCGCGCGAGCCCGAGTCCAGGCGCGCACGGACCCATTCCCCTGGCGTGGGGCCTTACACGCAAACGTTCGAGGTGTAGGTGCAGAAATTGCCGCAGTTCAGCTCACAGCGGTGCCGCGCGGCGTAATCGGTCGGACCGCTGTAGGTCCTGCCAGTCCTGGGGCAGGTGTAGATGAAGCAATCGACGAGCGATTCATCCGAACCCGGGGCGCCAGGCTTCATGGCCGCTTCGCCCGGTGATGATTGCTCACCGTGTGTCTCCGCGATGGGCTCTTCGAGCTCGCCGCCGCAGGCGGAAAGCATGAGGCTCGCGCACAACACCGACAGGGAACGACGCACGGCGAGATGCAGGGACATTGCACTTCTCCTTGTGTCAGGACGCCAATCGCAACGTCCGTGAACCTATCAGAAACGACAAGTGAAAGACAGTCGTCGGCCTCATTCCGGCAATGGGGTTCGCCGTCGCGGACGCGGATGTGTGAATTCGTGTGAGTGTATTTCTTGGTTGCAGGTGAATCTCCGATGTAAAGCCAGTCCGCCTGCTACAGTGGACGCGTCGTCCATCAACGCTCGCGGTGTTCCATGAGACGCGTTGGTCTCTGGATGGCTTGGTTGACGGTCAAGACCACGAACACCTGGACGTCGCAGACGGGCACGGTGGCCACGGGGACGTCTGCTGCCCGTTACGTCGTGCTCCCCGGGGCGGGTCTGGAAGCCCAGCAGCCTCAACAGGGTGCTGGGCTTTGTGTCATTGCGCGGAGGTCTCCGTCATCCAGCGGCGCCACGCGGCTTCGTCCGCGCCCAGGTCGCGTCCGGCAAGAATCGTGAGGACCTTGCGCGCCGGCTCATGGTCGATGGGTTGTTCCATGCCCGCCATCTGCATGAGCATCTCCCCAGAAGTGTCGAGGATTTGCTTGCGGCGGACAGTTCCTTCGGATTCAACGATTTGCACGAGCGCCCAGCCGGCCTTGTTTCGGTCGGTGCTGAGCGGGAACCACAGCGCATCCAGGATGGGTTCGAGCGGGCTGATGACTTGCTTCTGGTCCTTCTGGACGGCGCCCAGCAAGCGCAGGATTTCGTTGCGAACGCCCGCGGAGGAGTCCTTCACGGACAGGCTGATGGCCTCCGCGAGTTCTTCACGCGCGCCGTGGTACGACAGCAGCATCGCCGCGCTCATGCGGCGGATGTCGTCACGGTCCTCGCGAAGCACCCGCACCAGCGCGTCGAAGTGACTGGGCACGCCAACGACGAAGGCCTGCTCCCGGTGCGCCAGTTCCGGGTGTTCGAAGCCGCCGTGACAGACAATTGCCTGGCACGTTCCGACTCCGAAGGTGGGGAAGGCTCCTGCTTGTCGCAGCTCCTGGAGTTTCTTCAGATAGCTGACCCAGGCATCGACCAACCCCGAGGGATCGGGTGGGGAACCCTGTGGAGGGGGCAGGAACGTCATGCGCCACTCGTCGCCCTGGTCCACGAGATTCACCGTCACCCGCATCAGGTTTCCGGGGTACTCGGCGACTGAATAGGCGCAGAGGGCGAAGGGCCACCTCTCGGTCACCCGCTTCTTGCTCTCCTGGAGGACGCCGCCGAAGTCCATCCGAGCCTTGTCGAGTTGGCTGCCTGCGGCGGGCAACCCGATGGCCTCGAGCAATTGCTCCTTGGGGACCTTGCGGGAGCCGAACACCTCCACGCTCAGGAGCGTGAAAACGGTGCTCGGTGGCGCGGGCGTCGAGCGGGCGGCGAGGGCCGGGCCTGATTCGGGCGCCACGGAGGGCGCTGGCGTGGCGCACGCGATGAGGAGGGACAGACTGGCCGTTAGCCGTTTCATGCGTGCTCCGGAGCGTCGAACGTGTGGCACTGTTTCCAAAGTGGGGACACGGCCTCAGGAGTCTCGCCGGTCCACGAACCGCCAGGCCAGGGGCACCAGCATCGCGGCGATGGCGGCCTTGATGAGTCCCCCGGGCACGAAGGGGAGGAAGCCCACGTCGATGGCCTTGGCCAGACCGAGCCGGGCTGCCACGACGAGCCATGGCACGCCGACGGCGAAGATGAGCAACTGCCCGCCGATGAAGACCACCAGCGCGCTCCAGGGCCGGCGATCCATCCCGTGCCGTGCGGCGAGACCCACCAGGAAGGCCGCCGGGAGGAAGCCCACCAGGAAGCCGCCGGTGGCGCCCATGAGGCGCGAGAGGCCGCTGGAGCCCTCCGCGTAGACGGGCAGGCCCACCGCCCCCAGCAGAAGATAGAGGCCCATCGCGGCCGCGCCACGCAGGGGCCCTAGCGCCGCGGCCGTGACGATGACGCCTAGAGACTGCCCCGTGATGGGGACTGGAGAGCCCGGCACCGAAAGGGAGACCTGCGCGAGCAGGGCGGTGAGCAACGCTCCGCCCACGATGAGCGCCACGTCGTGGCCCGGGGTGCGAGAGACGACGTCTGCCAACACGCGGGGCTTGGGGCGGGCAACGGTGACGGGTGTCAGACGGCTCTCCTCCGGACTCGAGCACCGTGAAGTCACGGCGCGTCGACGGGGTACACGCTTGCGCCACGAGGCGCAACGCCGCGCGAGCCTGGGGCCTCCCGCGCATGGCACGTGGCTCCGTTGGGGGAGGGGCGCCGCGTATCAGAGCGTCTGGAAATACCAGGGGCCGCTTACGGCAATCACGAGGGTCCCCTGGTGCTCACCTTCGCGAAGGTGCCGGCCCCACTGCTCGATGGCCGCGTCGACGTCCGCATAGGAGACGACGTGAACGAACACGGCGTAGGGAGGATAGGACTTGGACCGACTGAGCAGGGCCGTGCCCGGAGCTTCTGGCCCCCCAATCAACACGGCGGTGTTGCCCCGTTGCTCGTAGGCCTCGGGCTGTCCTTCCTCCCTTGGCGCGAAGAGGCGCGTGCCGTGGCCGGTGAGCGCGACGGCAGTCCGTTCGCGGACGTCGGGCCCCTGGGCCCAGGACAGCGTGAAGCCGTCATGCTTTCCGAACGGGGTGCGAATCTCCTCGGGGCTGCCTTGGGGCCGCCACACGCTGATGGTGATGGTTCCTCCGTAGCCGCCGTGTTTCATCCAGCGGCCAAGGTACGCGATGAGCGGGTCCAGGGATGCGAGGCTCGGGGTGATGAGCTCCGGGCTCGTGCGGTAGCACAGCCAGGTGGTGTCGGAGGGCTCGCAAGGGAACAGCCACCCCTGCTGTTTCATGAATGCGTAGTCGAGGCCCAGGATGCGACCCGCGAGGAAGTCGGGTCCACGAGGGTCATCCGGTCGCATCACGATGGGGTCGATGCGCAGCCCTACGGAGCCCGACAAGGGCATTCCATCCACGCGGCGTGTGCGCTGTCTCACGACAATGGGCCGCTGCCCATGCCCTGTCACCACGACGTGGCCGTAGGCCCCCTGGTCAGGCTGCTGGCGGGCGAGGTGCTTCGCGACGGAGTACCCGTCGTAGTCGCCGTCCTGCGTCCGGACGTCCTCCACCCGCCCCATCTCCGGCGTGGGGCGCACGACGCGCGGCGCACACGCGGTCAGTACGGCGATGATGGCGAGCCCTGGAACGTGCCGGAAGCATCTCATGGGGGAGAAGTCTGTCGCGCGGGCTCCTCTGGCACAAATCATGGATTCATCATGGACCGGCGCCGCGCTGGTCCTCATTCGTCCGAGGTGCGCGGTGATACGCCTTGTTCACGATGGTCCACTGGCCCTCCACCTTGAGCAGGGTGAGGTAGTCAATGAAGCTCCATCGTCGTGTGCGCATCGCCACCTTGACGATGGCCGCGCTGCCATGGAGGTCCACCTGGAGCACCGACGCTTCGCTCTCCGGGACAGGGGCCTGCACAGCGCTCTGGATGAAGTCCGAGGAAGGCCTGATGTCGAGCCTCCCGTCCGGCTCCACGTGCAGGAGCTTCGCTTCGGTGTGGAAGGCCCGCTGGAGCCTCGCGGCGTCGCCGGACTTCACGCCCTCGGTGTAGTCCGCCACCCGCGCGCGGATGGCTTCCAGGTCGTCCGTGGGCGCGGCGGTCAGCCAGGTGGCGAGTAGTGTGGCGGCGAATGGGGACATGGGGCGGAGCTCCGTCGTGAGAGTGGGGTGTGGATCTCGGGCCCTCGCTTGTGCGCGCGGGTCGATATTCCGCGAGCGGTCGCCTCGGGCGGTGAGCCGCCGCTCAGACCGGTGAATGGGGCCTGTGGGCCGCGGATGACACGCCGGGACGCTGGCACCGCCAGGATGAAGCAGGGCCTGGCGTATGCGCTCCTGGACGGACGCCGCCTGAGCATCCAACTCCAGACGAACGCGCTGAACGCTGAGTGGGTCGCACGGCGCGATGGGCATCCCTTGCCGGAGTCGGCAGCGGACCCTCACCCGTCCATCAAGACCGCGGCGAACCCGCGCGACTTCCTGGCGGCGCTCGACGCCCTGTTTGGCGTTGTCGCCAAGGTGATGGAAGTCGAAGAGCTGCCGTCGATGGGGGCTGGAGAACCTCCGCTTCGGCGCCGTGGTCGCGGTGCTGGGCTTCCATTGTCGTCACGCTCTACACAGCGCTCCAGCCCTGACACGTTGATGCCGCGGCGCCCCTTGGCACACCGCCGAGGGGCGTGGGAGTGTAGCGCAGGGGGCCGACGCCGCACAGAACGAGCGCTCGCTTCGGGCCGGGAAACGGCGGCGCCCACGGCCTCCTGGAAGAAACACATCAGCGCTCCTCGGGGCGGGCGGCTCCTGTGCCATATTCGTTTGGATGCCCGCCGCGGACTCGAGCGACGCGCTCCTGATGGAGCCGGTGACGCGCCTGCACACAGCGGCGCTCCAGGCGCTTGCGTCGGACCCGGCGGTCAGTGCGACCTCGCACCTGCCCTCGCCGTATCCACCCGGCCACGCGGAGGCTTGGATACACGCGGCGACGGAGGCACGCGCGAAGGGAGAGGCGTTCCACTTCGCGGTGATGCTCCCCCAGGAAGGTTTCGTGGGGTGCTGTTCGCTGATGGCGGTATCTCCGCGCGAGCGGTCCGCGCAGGTGTCCTATTGGATTGGCCGGCCCTATTGGGGACGGGGCCTGGCGACACGCGCCACCCGGTGGGTGCTCGGCTTCGCCTTCGAGGCGCTGAAGCTCGAACGGGTGCGGACCTGCGTCCTGGATGGCAACATCGCGTCCCTCCGCGTGCTCGAGAAGCTGGGGTTCCTGCCGCTCCTTCGCGCCCCGAACCGCAATCCCAAGTTTCCGCTCGACGCGTCCCTCGTGTTCTTCGAGCGGCTGGCTGTCCCCCTGTCATCCCGGAGACCCGATGCTCAGGATTCGTGAGGCGCAGCTCCATGCCCTGGACGCGGTGAACGACGACAAGCGCGTCGTCGCCATCGTCGAGCAGCTCTACGTGGAACATCCAGGCCATGTCGTGGGGCAGGAACGGGGCGCGGTGCGGCGTCGCGTCGCGGCGGCGCTTCAGCGTGCCCGGGCCTACGGCCTTCATGATGACCGGGACCTGCGCTCCTTTGGACTGCTCAGTGTCGTCGTCTCGGAGCGGTTCGACGCGCATCCTCCGTTTCAGCGGCTGCTGGCCGACCCGGCGGTGCCCGCGAGGGGAAAGATGACTCTCTTGTTTCGAGGTGCCACGGACGTGGATTGGCGGGAGGCCGCGGCCCTGCCTCCGCCCGCGGACACCGCGTACGAAGCGCAGTGACGCCTCGCCAGCTCCCTGGAGCGCAACATGGAATATCCCAGCTCGGTCGTCCAGGATGCGCAGTTCATTCAGCAGCAGCACTCACGTACGGCGCCTGGCATTGCCTCGCCCCCGGTGCGCTCGTGTGAAGAGCCCGTGGTGGAGTTCGTCGTCTCTCTCGAGGCCATCACCTTCCGGAATCACATCCGCGTCGAGTACCTCCTCTTCCCAACAGAGGGGGACCCCGTCTACTGCCTGCCCGGCAACGCCTCGGAACCTGACCGGAACCTTCCGCCCTATGCGTTCCCAGACGGGAACGACCCCCATTGGAAGCCCGCGGTCATCAACCCCTATCTCAAGAGCCTCAACAGGCCTCCGGTCAGTTGGCCCGTGGCGTATGTGCGGTCGGGAGCACTGGAGCCGCAGGCCCCTCCGATGTTGAGCGTGACGCTCAAGGCCCGTCCCAAGAAGTCCTCGGACAAGTTGCCGAGCTCGAGCCGCCGCTGGGTGCGGGCGGTGGTCGCGCAAGGCCCGGGGACCTGCCTGTGGGTGCGTGACACCGAGGTCGAGTTCAACGCCGACGGAGACTGCACGGCGGAGTTTCCGCTCGACGGCATTCCCAGCACGGTGACCCTGCTTTCCGGCGTGGAGTTCACCTGGGAGGTGGCGGAGAGCGGCTGTGAGTACGCGGCGGTGGAGCGGCAGTCGAAGCACACGTTCTTCATCGTCGATGCCAAGCCCACGGCCGGGCGTTACAACATCAAGGCCTACAAGGGGGGCGCGCTCCTGGATGCGTTGTACTTCGCGTGCACCTGGGCGGAGGGCAAAGCCGGCTCCGCCGAGGTCATCAAGGCCATCTGGAGTCGCTTCGTCGGGACGCCCGACCCCCACCCTTCGAACATGGGGTACTGGCTCACCGTGAACCCCTTGCCCGAGGACGACTTCTTCCGGTGCATGCGGGAGCGTCGAGAAAAGCTGAAGCAGGACCCGAGTGGAAACTTCAAGGTCAACTCGAGTTGCAGCGCCTTCGCACAGCTCTTCATCAACTGCATCGCCATGCATGGAATCGAGTGCGCGGAGGTCAAGGTCGCACCCGCGATTGGGACGGCGACCTCCACCAACACGCGCTTCGAATATGCCGACGAGGAGTATGTGCTGGGCAAGACGTTCCTCGTGCCACCCACTGCCCCCGCGCAGGGCAACGTCAAGCTGGAGCGCACCGACTCACCGCATCACTGGATGGTCTGCGTCCGGGAAGAGACGGGGTGGAGACTCTACGAAACGTCCTTCGGGCTCGGGCCTTACGGGCTCAAGCAAGCTCCGGGTTTCGTCGAGCCGGATTCGAACGCGGAAAATCTTGCGCCGCACGCTCAGCGATTCGAACCGACGGTGAGCCACAAGTTCATCGCGCCCGCCGCTTATGAGCACGCCACGGTGCGCGGCTACATGTGCCCGTACTTCTACAAGCCGGAACAGGAGGGGACGCTGACCCACGTTCCCTCGGGCAACAACGACGACAAGCCCAAGCGGCCCTACCTGCTCGCGGAGGTGCTGTGGACGAACGCGACGTAACAAGCGGGGGCGGCCGGCCCGGGGGCTCATCCCCGGGCGCGGAGCACGCTCCCGAAGCCTCGCTCCTGCCCCAGGGCGGGTGACACGCCGCTCTCCGTCACGGCCTCCCGTCCGGAGATGAGCACCGACTTCACCGCGGCGTCATTGCGGCGCACCAGCCGGACGAAGCCTCCGAAGTTCTCCATGGGCGCTTCGGCCACTTCGTCGAGCTTCGCGTCCAATCCCTCGGGCTGGATGACCACCAGGTCCGCCCTGCGGCCCTCCGCGAGCACGCCCGCGTCCAGGCCGAACCATTCGGCGAGCTCCGCGGTGAGCCGGTGGACCGCCCGCTCCACGCTCATGAAGGGCTCGCCGCGCTTCTCCGCCTCGCGGACCAGCCGCAGCAGCCGCAGCGGGAAGTTGTAGTGCGCCATGTTGCGCAGGTGCGCTCCGGCATCCGAGAAGCCCATCAGGATGTCCGGGTGCCGGCAGATGCGCTCCAATTCCTCCCGCCGGTCGTTGGCCATCACCGTGTACCAGCGCAGGGCGTCTCCGTGCGTGGAGATGAGGTCCAGGAAGACGTCCACCGCGTCGCGGCCCTGCTCACGCGCCACCTCGGCGAAGGACTTGCCCACCACGCGAGGGTCCGGGCACTCGAGGATGCGGGACTCGTTGAAGTCGCGGTGGAAGGCGCGGGGGAGGAAGCGGTTCGTCCACTCGCGCCGGAAGCGGTCGCGGTAGGCGGGCTCTCGGAGCAGCCCCGCGCGCGCGGCGGCGTCCTGGAGGTGGAGCGCCGCGGCGCCCGCGCCGAACTCCTCGAAGACGACCAGGTCGATGCCGTCCGCCCAGAGGTCGAAGATTTCGGGCAGCGCCTGCCACCGGAAGTCCGCGCCCAGCAGCCGGTTGGCCACCTGCGACAGGGCGCCGATGAGGCGGTGGATGCCCCGGCTGGCGCGCGGGTCCATCATCGAGATGACGGTCGTCTTGAGGCTGGGGCGGAACAGCCCGATGCTCTCCAGGAAGAACAGCACCACGTTCACCTTGGTGCTGATGTTGGGCACGCCCTGGAAGACGCGGCGCCGCTCCCGCAGGAGCCGCGTGAGGCGGCGGTACTCGCTCCAGCTCGCGTACGTGGAAGGGAGGGGACGGCTGCGGATGTCGCGCGTGCCGCCCATCTTGTCCCACTTGAGCGTCATCACCGACAGGCCGAGGTAGCCCAGGTCGAGTCCTTCTCGGACCAGGG
Organism: Myxococcus hansupus; assembly: GCF_000280925.3. Lineage (NCBI taxonomy): Bacteria > Pseudomonadati > Myxococcota > Myxococcia > Myxococcales > Myxococcaceae > Pseudomyxococcus > Pseudomyxococcus hansupus. The sequence continues at coordinate 6,043,566 of NZ_CP012109.1, read as the reverse complement.
ACTCCATGCCGCGCAGTTCGTCCTCGCGGGGGCGCACGCCGGGCTCCAGGCTGCGGTGCAGTCCCATGGTGTGCGCGCGCAGTGCCGAGTGGCCCAGGAAGGAGGCGACGTTCGGGCCCAGGGGCAGGCCTTCCAGGTGCTCCAGGTAGCCGCCCAAGGTGTTCCACGTCTTGCGCTCCTCCAGGAGCGAGCGGACGGTGTCGTACGGGATGGCCTCCACGCGGCAGAACATGTCCGCCAGGTCCTCGGGCGTGCCCAGCGCGAGACTGAGTGAGCAGCTCCCCATCAGCACCGTGGTGACGCCGTGGCGGACGGACTCGGACAGGGAGGGGGCCAGCTCCACCTCCGCGTCGTAGTGCGTGTGGCAGTCGATGAAGCCGGGTGTCACCCAATGGCCCTCGGCGTCGATGACGCGCGTATGGGGCGCACGGGGAATCGGACCTTCCGAGAGGGAGGCCACCGTGTTGCCACGGATGCCCACGTTCAGCTTGCGCGGTGGGTTGCCCAGACCATCGAATACGAGTCCGTTCTCGACGATGAGGTCCATGGGCAAAGCCTAGCCACCGTCGATTGTCAGGTTCCACTCAGAAGATGGCGGGAACGTTCTTCCGTTCACACGGCGGCGCACCGCGTCAGCATGCGTGCCATTGCCTGGGGGCACCTGGCGCGCCCTCGCCCCCTGGGCAGCCTTCACGAGGATGCGTGCCTACCTTTGAGCGCGGAAGGGGAGGCGCGATGAAAAACACGGGTTGGAAGTGGCTCACGCTGGTGGGGTTGGGGACGTCGGTTCTGGCATTCACGGGCTGCGACCAGCAGTCCGCGCGGGAGAACTCACGCCAGGTCGGCCGAGAGGTCGGCGAGGCGGCGCGGGATGTCCAGGAAGGTGCTCGCGACGCCGCCAAGGAGGCCCATGGCGCGGCCCGGGAGGCCGCTCAGGGGTTCAGGGAAGGCGTCGGTGGCTCGGGGAGTCCTGATGCCGGGCCGCCTCCGCCGGCGGCGCCGGTGCATTCCGACGAAGAGTAGCGCAGGAGCGCTGAGGCTTTCGTGATGGGCCGGCATCGCGTCACGGGCACGCGCGGCGCGAGGGCTCGGTCCAGGGGGTTCGCAGCGCTTGGACGGCGATGCGGTACGCCGCGTCGTTCTCCACGCGTTGCTCACCCACCGAGGGCTGCACGGTGCAGTGGGGCATCGCGCCCCGGTGAGGCTGCGGTTCGGGCCAGACGAAGCGGAAGGCGAGCAGGGGAATGCCCAGCTCCATTCCCGAATGGGGCAGGACAAGGTCCCACTTGTAACCGCTGGTATTGCCGCCATGGGTGCCACCCACCTCCTCGCCCACGAAGAGGCCGCGTTCCGTGGCGCGGAGCATCGAGGCCAGCTCCGCGCCGCCCGAAAACGTCGCGCCGCCCGCCAGTACGACCAGCCTGCCGTCGAAGACGGTTTGGGCGCGCGTCCAGCGCGTCATCAAGCCTTCGGGAGGCGCGTTGATGCGCAGCAGGTGGCCGTCTGCTTGGGCTTGGACCGTGGCCAGCTCCTCGTCGTCATAGATGGTGTGCTCGAACACCCGGCCCGTCGTGCTGCTCACGCGCAGGTGATTGGGGCGTGTGCGGACCGACGCGTATTTCTGGAGGGGCTCGGCGACCAGATGGGCGAAGAGGATGCTCTCATTGGGCTCCGAACCGCCGCCGTTGTCCCGCAGGTCCAGAATCAGGTTGCGTGCGCCGCGTGCCGCGAGTGCTTCGAAGTGCGCGCGAATCGTGGGCTCGAAGGCCGCGCCGGCCTCCCGGTATCTCCGGTTGCTGAAGGTCGGGACGTGGAGATAGGCCGTGGTGTCATCCACCCAGCTCAGCGTCGCGAGCGGAGAGCCTTCCGTCGGGGATGACGGCCGTGCCGTGACGGTGACGGGGGTGAGAGTGCGGCGGATGGTTTTTCCATCCGGCAGGCGCAGAAGGACGTCGTAGCGGGCTTCTCCACCGCGCATCCACCAGCGGACCCGGGCATAGCCGGCGCCACCGCGATCCCGCATCACGCCGGTTTGAATGGCGCCGTCGTGTGGACTGGCCCGCATCATTTCGGCCAGGAGCGAAGCGCGCCTCTCTCCGTTGATGGAGAGCAGGCGCGTCCCTGGGGGAATGTCCGAGGCCGTCCCATACCCCGCGGTGACGAACAGCCCATCGTCTCGCCAGAGGAGGTCCAGGGGAAAGAGCCGTGCGTGTTCGCGGTAGCGGCAGTTCATCCCCGGCCCGCGTGAGACGGACAAGTGGCCCTCGCCAATGCCGGAGAGCAGTGGACGCAAGGCGCGGAACAGCCGTTCTTCCGTCGTGGCTTTCGCCGCGAGCGCGCGGGCCTCTGCCTTGCGCCGGGCCCAGTCGCGGGGGCTCTGCCGCCAGTAGAGGTCCGGCATGGCGGCTTCCACAGCGGAGATGGCCAGCTCCAGGTCCTCGCGGGCCTGTCTGGGCTCCAGGACCCCGGAGGGGCAGGGTGTCGCTGGCGCTGCGCTCAGGAGCGCGCAACTGGCGACGATGAGTGGGTAGAGCATGCCGTGGGCTCAGAGGTGAGATGGAGCACGCGGTCCTCGCTGGCTCAGGCGCGCCGGGACTTCTTCTTGTCGGTGGTGGTGGCTGTGTCCCCAAGCCACTTCTCCAGGCCTTCGGCGGCCCCCAGTTCACCGGCGAGGAGGTCTCGTTCATGGGCGGCCAGCGGCAGTGCCTGGAGCTGTTGCCGGAGGGACTTCCCCGAGGCGGCGTCGTCCATGGCAATGGCCAGCTCCAGACGCGCGGCAATCGCCCGGGCCCGGTCCACCACGGGGGCCTCCGCGCCGAACTTGGCGAGCGCGATGTCGAGCGCCCGCGCAGCGGCTTTGTCGTCGTTCTTGAACTCTCGGAGGATGCGGGCGTTGTCGATGGCCTTGGCCAGCCCCGTGAGCTTCTTCGAACCGCCGTACTCGAGTTCCTCGGGTTCATCCCGCTGGATGAAGAGGATGTTGTTTCCGCTGGGGTCAACCAACGAGAAACGGCTCTGTCCGGGGCGGAAGCGGGTGATGCGCGGGCGTCCGGTGCCGAGGACCTTGCCGTACTTCGCTCGCAGCGCCTCGGTGAAGACCCGGTGGTAGGGCTCCACGGCGTCGACCATGACCAGGCACCCGCCCGAGTTCTCCTCTGCGGGGTCGAGGCCCTTCGAGGCCTTGCCGAAGTGCAAGTCCACGTTTCGCCAACGCAGCGCCAGATACAGATACGGCTTGGTCATCTGGTACGTCACGACGAAGCCGAGCGCTTGATAGAACTCCAGCGTGGCCTCGGCTGAGACACACGGCAGCAAGGGAACGGACGTTTCCGTGCCGCTGATAGCGGATGCGGGTGACGTGGGCGAGGGCATGCCACGAAGGATACGCGAGCACCGCTGTGCTCGCATTCGAATTCACGCCATGTATTGCGTTTGGGTCTCTGTGTATGCGTATGGCAGCCCTATAGGACATACACGCGGACAGGTGCGTCATGGCCGGACCACATCCCGGATGAACTGGCCGAGCGCCGTGGCCATCTTCTGGTGTGTGGTGGCGGAGGGGTGCCAGTCCTCACCGACGCCGTCCGTCTCGGGAATCTGCACGGCCATGACATGGCGATAGACGCGGGCATCGCCTTGTTGCTGTCGCTCCGTCACGAGCTCGGTGAGCCAGTCGCCGACATGGACCGACGTCACAGTGCCGTTGTGTTCAATCTGCTTGTATCCATCCGTCATGCTGCCCAGCGTGCAGACAATGTGTGCCTGCGGGTGCAGGGTCCGAAGCCGCGCGAGGAACGTCCGATAGGCGGACTTGAACGCCGCTTCGTCGGGCAGGTATGCGTCGGTGCCGCTGCCAGCGAACGTGTCGTTGGTCCCCGCATTGACGACAATCACGTCCGGAGACTCACGCGAGAAGTCCCATCCGATGGAATGGTCCGGCACCGCGCGCTCGTAAATCGCAGGCACCAGCCCCGACGTGGACATGTCCAGGTTCCGGTACACCCCGTGGCCCGAGTAACAGATGAGCACCGGAGGCTCCGCGCCGAACTGCGCGGCCGTGAGCCAGCCATAGCTTCGCTTCGGATTCTGGTTCTTCGAGGTGAACGTGGGGGCGACCCAGGAGGGGGACTCCGGGATGAGAGAGACCTCCGTCCCATAGGCACAGGTGATGGAGTCCCCGACGAACTCCAGTCGAAGCCCCGCACGCGCGGGCGGCTCGCGCGGCTCGCCATGGACTTCCAGGGCCACGAGCTCATTGTGGCCCACCAGGGACTCGGTGCGTTTGGTCAGCTCCACCGTGTGGAGTCCCACCGCCAGCCCCGTGGCAAGCGGATAGGTGAACAGGCCGTTCTGCACGGCGAGCTGCCGGGGCGGTCCGCCATCCACGACGACGTCGAAGTAGGTGGTCCCTGTCTCTCCGCCCGTGCCCGCGTCATGGAGCTGCATCCGCGCGGCGTCACCCCAGAAGCGTGCTCGAATCGTCACGCCGGGGTGGGAGAAGACAACGCCCGTGTCCGAGCGGTACGTCCTCCCGATGTACTGCACCTTCGCGTCGGAGGCGGGGACGCTCACCCACGACAGCGTCTCCCCTCCTGGAGGCGGAACGCCGCTGTCGGAGGGGCCACCGGGGGGCCGAGGCGTTCCCGTGCACGCGCTCAGCGACAGGCCGACTCCAAGGGTGATGGTCATGATTCCCCGGGTCACAACGGCGGCCGGGCCGCGCGCGGCGTGCAGGCGTGTCCTCATGACGGAGGGATATCGCAAGAGTGACGTTCCTGCCCTGGGGAACCGGTCGCGTCGCCAACAGCGGCCGGGCCGCGGCTCCCCAGGGCTCCGGAGCGTCGCACGGGGCACGTCAACGCCGCGCCCGTGCGTGGCCTCGGCTCAAGGGCCGGTGAGGCGTTGGAGCGAAAGCGACGGCCGGTACCAGCTCCCTCCAGGGAAGCTCAAGGACGAGGAGGCCGGCATGACGCTCGGCGCGCCCCCCGAGCCGCTGACGGTGAACGTGCCCGCGGCCGAGGAGGCGACCGACGGCGTTCCGGCGCATCCCGGGCACAGGTTGGTCCCGGTGATGTAGTTCACGGGGAAGGAGAGTGACGTGCCACTGCTGTTCACCACCCCTTGGAGCCACGTCGGCGTGCTCCCCTGGTAGACGGTGATGTTGGCGACGTGCAGCGTCCCCTGGCTGGCGAAGGTGACTCCCCACCCGGACTCCAGCGGGTTGTACCAGGCGCCGGTCAGGTTCATCGCGGGCGCTCCGCTGCCGAACACGAACGGTTGGATGGGCTCATTGCCGGAGAGCCCACCCAGCGTCCAGTGGTAGCGGTACTGCCCGCCGCTGAGGACGATTCGCGTGGTGCCCACCACGGAGGTCGTCGCGCCCGAACCGCTCCAAGTGGTCCGCGTCAGGTCGCCCCGCCACTCGCCGGGCTGGGCCTGGAGGGAGCTGATGTACCAGATGGGGACACCCGCCGACGTATAGGTGAACCAGGTGAGGTAGAGCTGGTCGGAAGCGACGTGCTGGATGTCGATGGCGTTGCCGGAGCGCGCGGGGTTCCACCAGAGCCCCTGGGTGGGGCGCGCCGGCAGGTTCGTGTAGATGGCCGCCGCGGCGTTGACCCGGCCGGTACCGCAGTTGCCGGCGCAGCTCGGGACGGCGGTCGCGGTGCTCGTGATGCGTGCCGCGACCTGGGCCGGCGTCATGGACGGCTTCTGCGACAGCATCAGCGCGGCGATGCCCGCGACGTGCGGCGAGGACATCGAGGTGCCCGACAGGTACCGGTGACAGTAGTCACCCGGGACGAGCACCGTGCTGGGCTTGCCAGTGGCCCAGGCGGAGAGAATCTGGTCGGTGCCGCTGACGTAGGGGTCCAAGGTGGGGTCGGCGGGGCAGCCAATGCCCTGGCCATACAGACTCGCGCTGGCGAGACCTCCCGGCGCAATCACGTCCACGCGGCTGCCGCGTGTGCTCCAGGCGGCCATGCCGCCGGACTGGGTGCTGGCGCCCACGGCGATGACGCCGGTGCACGAAGCGGGTGTCACGTTCGCGGCCTGGTGGCCCACGGCTCCGTCATTGCCCGCCGCCGCGACGAGCACCACGCCCTTGCTCAAGGCGTAGTTCACCGCGTTCTGCGTGTCCGGGAAGCTGGAGCAGGGATAGACCTGCGAGGGCGCATTGGGGTTGTAGCCCGTGCCGAAGCTCATGTTGATGACACGCGCCCCGTTGTCCGCCGCGTAGCGGATGGCGGCATTCACGGCGGCCATGTCGATGGTGCCGCTGCTCGTCGAAATCTTGAGCGGCATGAGCTGGCAGCCCCAGCAGACACCGGCTCCGCCCACGCCATTGTTCGTGCGGGCCGCGAGGATGCCCGCCACGTGCAGGCCGTGATGCCAGGTCCCCGTGTCATAGGGATTCGCGTCCCCGTCCCCGAAGTCGTAGCCCGTCGTCCAGCGGCCCATCAGGTCCGGGTGGTCCAGCCGGCCCGTGTCGAGCACCGCGATGGTGACATTGCCCGTGACGGTGTCCCAGGCCTGGGGCAGGCCCATGGCGGGGTAGTTCCACTGCTGGGGATACAGCGGGTCGGACGGCGTGGCGAAGAGCTGGAAGTAGAGGTTCTCGTGGGCGTATTCCACGTCCGGGTCGAGGCGCAGGGCGTCGATGGCGGCCAGTGTGAGCGCCTCTTCCTGGGCCACGGAGGACGCCGCGAGCGATGGCTCCCAGGCCAGCGACACCAGGGACGCGCCGCCGGGCAGCGCCTGGAGGTGCGCCGTCGTGTAGCCCTGGATGGAGGGCACGGCCTCGGGCGACCGCGCCTTGTTCGTGGGCTTCAGCTTCACGATGGCCTGGCCCGGGACGAACCGGCGCTGCGTTGCCCCGCGTGGCGCCGTGATGCCGGTGAGGGACGCGTCTGTCTCGGCGGGAATGGGCGCTTGGGGCTCACCGCCGCAGGCGGTCAACAACACGGATGTCACCAACGTCGAGAGCAGGGGTGCTCGCACAGCCTTGGTCATGCTGCCTCCAGGAGAAGTGTTTGGCGGCGGCACCATCGTGACCTGGCTGTCTGTGTGTCAATGAAGAGGGTGTGGCAGGGATTGCGGGCGAGGGCGGTTGCAGGTGGAAGTGAAAATTCCGATACGGAGACAGGGGAATCCTCGCGAGATGGGAACACATGTCTCGCGTTCTTCGAATGAAAGAAGGTTGTCGCCACGCGGTGTCAGGCGTTGTCGCGTCGTGAGTAAGGGGTTCTCCTTATTTCGTGCAGGGGGCGGTCTTCCGTAATGCTTGCGCCTCCACTGCTCACGCGGAGGTGTCTCCAGATGAAGAAGCTGCTTGCGATGATGTGTCTTGCCCTGGGAGTGACGGCCTGTGGTGGTCCGGTCATCGAGGAAGCGGAAGCCTCCTTCGAAACCGATGAGCAGGCTTTGTGTCCCACGGGGTGCCCCGCCGGAACCACGTCCATGGGCTACCACTGGGTCTGCACCGGCCGGACGACGAGCGCGTGCAGGTCGGGCTTCGAGGAGGAGACGCTCTACTGCTACGACAGCTCGACAGGGATGGTCGTGTCGGGTGGAACCACGTGCCGCACGCGGTGTGGCTGCCTGGTCCCCGAACCCATCTGAGCGAACGACTCACCAGGACGGCTCACGGTGAGCCGTCCCGAGGCGGGGCTCAGTCCTGCTGGGCCCGAGCCTGTCGCGCGGCCTGAATCGTGTTGGCCAGCAGCATGGTGATGGTCATCGGGCCCACGCCTCCCGGGACGGGGGTGATGGCGCTGGCGATGGGCAGGAGCGCGTCGTAGTCGACGTCTCCCACCATCCGGTAGCCGCGCGGAGCGCCCGCGTCGGGAACGCGGTTCTGCCCCACGTCGATGACGACGACCCCGGGCTTCACCATGTCCGCGGTGATGAGGTTCTGCTTCCCCACCGCGACGATGAGGATGTCCGCCTGTCGCGTGAAGGACGCCAGGTCCGGCGTGTGGCGGTGGGTGAGGGTGACGGTGGCATCGGGGCCGGGGGCCATCAGCAGCGAGGCCAGCGGCTTGCTGACGATGAGGCTGCGTCCCACGATGACCACGTGCTTGCCACGGGTGGGGATGTCCTCCCGGCGGAGCATCTCCATGATGCCCGCGGGGGTGCAGGGCACGAAGGCCCGCGGGTCTCCCACGAAGGCGAGGCCCGCGTTCACCGGATGGAAGCCATCCACGTCCTTGGCGGGATGGATGTGCTCCAGCACGGCCTTGTACGGCAGGTGCGCGGGGAGCGGGAGCTGCACGAGGATGCCGTGGACGGAGGCGTCGTTGTTCAGGCGGTCGATGACGGCGAACAGCTCGTCCTTCGAGACGTCCTCGGGCAGTGTCAGCGTCTGGCCGCGCATCCCCAGCGCCTCGCACGCGCGTGTCTTGCTGGCGACGTAGGCCTGGCTCGCGGGGTTGTTGCCCACCAGCACCACGGAGAGGCCCGGTGTCACGCCCGCCGCCTGGAGGGCCGCGACTTCCTGGGCCATCTCCGCCCGCATCACCCGGCTGATTTCCGTTCCATCGAGGGTCCGCGTCATGCGCGGCTTCTTACGCCAGATTTCCCAGGTTGGGGCTCCGCTTCTTCAGGGCGCCCACCCGGGACGGGGGTTGGACGCACGCTCCCTGTCGTACCCCGGAGGCCCTGGATTCGCCGGGAGCGAAAAGGCACGCCCGTGCGCGCACTCGGGGTTTCGGCGGCGAAAGAAGGGACAAGGGACGGCGCGACGCCGGGCCTGCTTCGCCGCCAGGAGAAACCCATGACGTCCATCCAGTGTCGTGTTGCCACCACTCAGCGGGAACTCGACGACGCGGTCCGTGTCCGTTGGTCCGTTTTCGGAGGGGAGCTGGGGTTGATAACGGGATGGCTGCCCCCGTCGCGGCGCGAGGTGAGTTGCTTCGACACGCTGGAGACCACCGTGCACCTCGTCGTCTACGCGGACCGGGAGCCGGTGGCGACCTTGCGCCTGCTGCTGCCGAACCCGGAGGTGGCGGACGCCATCGGCGGGCGACTGGGGTTCGAGCTGGAGCAGAAGCTGGACCTGTCGAGCGTGGTGAGGCCGGGCATGGTGTTCGCGGAGACGTCGCGCTTCTGTGTGCTGGACCGCTGGCGCCGCTCCGAGGTGGTGACCCGGCTGCACGCGGGCCTCTACGAGGAGAGCCTCCGTCGCGGCGTGACGCACTGGATTGCGTCCGCGAACCTGGACACGGACTCGCGCGAGGACGCGCTCCTGTCATGCCAGTTGGCGGCCTACCGGGGGTGGATGAGTCCGCGCTGGCGCGTGGATGTCCCCGACCCGGTGGAGGCGCCCGTCATCCCCACCAACCCCTACTACACGCCCATGGAGCGCATGCGGGCGCGGCGGGGGCTGCTGGACGGGCTGCGCGTGCCCCGGGCGCCAGCGCTCTTCGCCCGGAAGATGGGCGCGCGCTTCATCGCCGAGCCGCTCTACGACGCGAGCTTCCGCCGCTTCACCCTGCCGCTCGTCGCGGCGCTGGGTGAGATTCCCCGCGGCACCCTGGCGCGTTTCAGCGCGTTGAGCACGCCCCAGCGCTCCGCCGCCTAGGCCGCGACGCTCCCTTCATCCCCTTCCATTTCAATTCACAGACGCCGGGAACCCACAGGGCCCGGAACAGGAGACGTACGTGAGCACGCAAACCGAGCAGGCGGTGGGACTGGACTGGGTGTCGGCGCTGGCGCAGGAGGGCAGGGCGCTGGTGTCGGCGCTGGAGGTGCAGCCCGACGCGAAGCGCCTCTTCGCGGGCACCCTCGACAGGGAAGGCTACATCCACTACCTGATTCAGACGTACCACTACGCGCGCTGGAGCACGCCGATGCTGGCGCAGTCGGGGCACCGGCTGAAGCGTCAGGGCCGGCATCCGCACCTGGCGAAGCTGCTGGTGCAGAAGGCCGGCGAGGAGCGGGGCCACGAGCGGTGGTTGCTGTCGGACCTGAAGAACCTGGGCTGCCCCGAAGCGCACGTCGAGGCCGCGACGCGCAGGCCGGCGGTGGACGCGTACACCGGCTGGAACTTCTTCACGTCCCGCTCCGGCGTGCCCACCGCCTTCCTGGGCACCGCGTATGTGCTGGAGTACCTGTCCCAGACGTGCGCGACGGGCGTGGTGGAGCGGCTCATCGCCGCGGACACCATCCCGAACATTCGCAAGTCCGTCACCTTCTTGCGCAGCCACGGCGCGCTGGACGGAGACCACGTGGCGGAGTTGGAGTCGGTGCTGCGGACGCTGACGGACCCGGAGGACCAGGCGGCGGTAATCTTCTCCGCTCGCGTCACGCGTTGCATCTACCCGGGCATCTTCCGCGAGCCCTGAACGGGCGCATACCCCGGCGGTGGTAGAGACACTCCCTCGCGCGCGGGTGATCCTCCCTTCGCAGCATGGTCAGCGAAGTGGGAGGCGTCTTCATGCGTTACATCACCCAAATCCACCTCGAAGGCGGAGCGCTCCACGAGCACATCGCCCGCCTTCGTTGGAAGGAGGGGAACGTGGTGGGTGAGGCCAGTTGCGAGGAACTGGTCCATTGGGTCAAGAGCGGAGGGGATGCCCGGGTGGAGACCCGGCCGACGGACGTGCGAATCGAGGTCATCGACGCGCGGCCGCCGTACCTCCGGACGAAGGCGAACGGCGTGCTGACGGACAACCTGCTGGAGCTGCCACGTTTCTGAGCGGCACGGCGGACTGCATCACCGTGGGCGGGCTCGACGGCGTGGGACAGGTCGAGCCCGCTCGGGTCTTTCAGAGGGGCTTGTTGAGGTGGGCCGCCTGGTAGAGGAAGTCGGTTCGGTTGTCCGTGCCCAACCGCTTGAAGATGTCACGCACGTGCGTCTTCACCGTGTCCTCGGAGACGTTGAACTCGGCGGCGATCTGCGCGTTGCTCCAGTTGCGGAGCATGCCCTTGGCGATTTCGATTTGCCGCGGGGTGAGCTCCAACCGCATGGTTTCGGGGAGGGGAATGGACACGGGGACCTCATGGAGCGTGAGGGCCCACTGCCGCGGGCCTTCGGCTTCAGGCAATTCGACGAACCGCACCACCCGGTACGAATCCCCATGGAGGGAAATCCACGGGTTGCTAGCGAGCCGCGCGTCCGCGTCCATGCCCACCAGCGCCTCCAGCCGCTCCTTGAGGACGTTCGGGAGGCCACTGGAATGGAAGTCAGCGGCGGTGAACCACCGCTCCAGCAGCACGGTGGCGCGCGGGGTGCGGACCACCTCGCGCACGCCGGGCGTGACGACGAGGTACGCGGAGTCCGTCCGGCTGTACAACTCCTCCAACAGGCGCGCCCCGGTCGCGACGGTCTGCATTTCCTGCGAGTTGCGCATGGCATTGAAGAAGTGCCGCGTGAGGCTGGACATCAGCGCGGCCTCCTGGTCGGAGAAGGAGCGCAGGCGGTCCCGGTAGAGGGTGAAGGCGCCCAGGAGGTTCGGCAGCACCGGAATCAGAACGGCCATGACGTGCTCCAGGCTCAGGTCCAGCTCCTTGCTGCGCTGGTAGAGCGCGCTGCTCTCCAGGTCCCTCCGGGCGAGCATCTGCTCATCCCGGAGCACCACGGTGGGCTGCGCGAAGATGGGGGCCCGGACGAAGTCGGAGTCCGCCCACCGGGGATACTCATCGAGCAGCGGGAGGCGGGGCCCCGGCGTCAGCCAGCGGAAGTCCACGACGGGGGCCGTGGTGATGAGGCACAGGCCCAGGTAGTCCGCGGGCGCGAGCGCCAGCAGATGTTCCCGGGCGGCCTCGAGCGCCTTGGGAAGGGACAGCGTGCTGTTGAGGGCCTCGATGACCTTGTCTCGAAGGATTAATTCGTGCGAGGTGAAATTCATCAACGCGAGCTTCCTTCCTGCCTGCTCAGGCGTCCCCTCGGGTCCGTCTGGTTGTCAGGCCCATGAATAGGCTCGCGCTGAAAGTCTGTCCCTCACCCCCCAGTGGTAGCGGCCCTGTTTGACGCCAGATTCCTGGGCCTGCCTGGCGTCCTGCGAGGAAATGCCGCGTCTACGGAGGGACGCCCCCCGGAAGGTCAGACGCGGTAGGTGCCCGCGGCCACTTCCATGCGCTGCGCCACGTCGCGCAGCGTCTGTGTGGTCTGCTGGGTCTGCTTCATGCCCTGGAGCGTTTCGTCCATCATCCGGGACAGGTCCGTCACGGCGGTGAAGATTTGCGCGACGCCCGCGTTCTGCTGGTTCACCGCGGTGGCGATCTGCTGCGCGGCATTGGCGTTGTCCTGGATGATGCCGGCCAGCGCGCGGAGGCTTTCTCCGCTGGTCCTCACCTGGGCCAGTCCGGACTCGGCGCGCCGCTGGCCTTCTTCGGACAACGCGGCGGTGGCGCCGATGGCGCGTTGGATGTCCTCCAGGATTTCGCGGACGCGGCCGGTGGAGCTGATGGACTGGTCCGCCAGGCTTCGGATTTCCCGCGCCACCACGCCAAAGCCCTTGCCGTGTTCGCCGGAGCGAACCGCTTCGATGGCGGCGTTGAGCGCCAGCATGTTGGACTGGTCCGCCAGGTCCTTCACCGTCTGGGTGATGCCGCCAATCTGGCGCGTGCGCTCCTCCAGGGAGGAGATGCTGCTGGCCACCAGGCCCACCTGCTCCCGCAGGTGTTCGAAGCCCTGGAGGCTGGCGTTGACGTTGGCCTCGCCCGCGGCGCCGACCTCGCGGGCCCTGGTGGTGACGCCGAGCACTTCCTGTGAGCGGTCCGCGGCCATGAGGGACGTCTGCTTGATTTCCTGCGCCGTCACCTGCGTTTCCTGGAGCGCGGCGGCCTGGCGGGACAGGTTGCGCTCCTGCTGCGCCGAGGCGCTGGTCAGCTCGGCCACCGTCTGGCCCAGCACGCGCGTCGCCTGCTGGAGGCTGGCGGTGGACTCGCGCAGGTGGGTCATCATCCGGGAGAAGGCCGCGGCGAGCTCACCGACCTCGTCCTTCCGGTGGGACAGCTCCACCCGCAGGGTGAGGTCCCCTTCGCGCACGATGCGGCCCACCACGTCGCTGAGCGAGGTGATGGGCCTCGTCACGCTTCGCGCCAGCCACCAGGAGCCCAGCATGCTCGCGAACAGCGCGACCAGGGCCAGGATGCGCGCGATGAAGGCGCCGCGCTTGAGCGGGGTGTAGGCCTCGTCGGGCGACACGGTGGCCACGAAGCGCCAGCCGTCTCCGATGTCCACCACCGTCCGGTCATCCAGGGCCTCGAACCGGAGCGCGTCGGCGACGCGGACGTCGCCTTCCTGGCGGGAGTCGAACAGCGGCGTCCCCTCCGCCGTGAGGACCTCCAGCGCGAAGCTCCGTTGGCCTCGCGAGTGCGCGCGCGCCAGCACGTCCTCGACCTCCGCGCCGACGCGGCCCCAGTCATAGGCCGCCAGCAGGATGCCGATGCGCGCGCCACTGATGGGGCTGAGCACTGGCACCGCGAAGGGGAGCACGCGCTTCTGGAAGAAGGGGTCCACCTGGGTGAGCGCGTGGCCGTCCAGCCGGTCCTCCAACGCGCCGCGGAACCACGTCGTCTCCCGCACCTCGCGCTCGCGGTTCGCGAAGGACTCCAGCAGCCCGGGTGCGCTGGCGGAGAGGGCGCGGCCGTCCTCTGAGAAGAGCACCAACCCCGCGAAGGACGCATGGCGCTTCTGGAGCGAGGCGAGCACCGCGTCGCTCTTCTCGAACGTGTCGAACAGCAGCGCGCCGCGCACGATGGAGTCCTCGGCCCAGCTTCGCGCGTTGCCTTCGCGCTCCGTGACGGCTGCCTCCACCAGCTCCCGCAGGCCTTCGGCTTCGGCTTGCAGGGTGGCGTGAATCTGTTCCTTCAGGGCCTCTTCGGCGAAGTGGTTTCCGAAGAGGTTGAGAGGTGCGATGGCACCGATGACCAGCAGGAACACGGCCAGCGTGAGCCGGGCGCGCAGCTTCAGTCCGTCAAGGAAGCGCATGGGAGAGCGAGCCAGCAGATGAATCAGAGGTCCATCAACGAGATGCCGACGGAGAGCGCGCCAATGGTCCGGCCGCCGTCTCGAACCGGGAAGGAGACCTGGAGGACGAAGGACTGCGAGGACTCGTCGAAGAAGGGCTTCTCCCGCAGCTCCTTGCCCGTCGTGTAGGGCACCTGGAACTTCTCTTCGTCGCCCTGCCAGTAGTCAGACGTGCGCCGCGTGGAACCCACCAGCGCGCCCAGCCGGTCCATGGCGAAGGCCTCGGCGATGACATGCCCCAGCTTCGCCCGGTGCCGGTTCAGGATGCGTGAGCAGTGACTGGCCAGCACCTGTTCCTTGAAGGGCGTCAGCGCCGGGGTGGCCATCCAGGCGGTGTCTTGCTCGCGGATGGTCTCCAGGGATTCACGGCGTGCGTTCTGGGCCCGGATTGCCTGGATGACCTCGGGGTCCGTGGCCATGCGCTGAAGCGCGGGAATCAGCCGGTCCACCTTCTTCACCTGCGCCGCGCCGTCCGCTGGCATCTGGGCCAGCACCGCGAGCGCCAAGCTGAACCACGACATTCGCACCTCATCCCCGAAGCAGCGTCACCGGGCCGGGTGACGCGCCGCTCGCGCTGCGTCGCGCGTGCGCAGCCAGTGTGTCACAAACATTTGTGTGAAAACAAAACCCGGGAGAGGGAGTCGGCGCTGACTCGCGCGTGGGTTCGCGTGAGCGAACTGTTGCACCCCTCAGGAATTTGAAATCGGTAGGGTGGAAAAGACGGTCTTTCGAGGTGCAACCACGGTGTTTCTCGAAAGCCGCGACCTGGCATCGGCATTGCTTCGGCGCGGGGCGTCATCCGAGGGAGCCCTTCACCATGGATTCGAATCACTTGCGTCTGCTCTTCACCCGGACGCTCCGCGCCCTGCCCGTTGCGGATTCGTTACAGGCGGTGCCGCTGGAGTGCGTGCTCGGGGGGGCCGCGTTCGAGGCGCTGACGCCCGCGAAGGATTTGCGCAATGCCAGTCAGCTTTCGGGGCACGACCTGTCGCGGCTGCGCGAGGAGCTGACGTTTCACGGCGCGGAGGTCACCCACCAAGGCGCGGCGCTCGTGAGCGCGTTGGAGGACGTGCTTCGCGGGGTGGGGGGCGAAGAGCCCTCGGCGCCGCAAGTGGAGTCGCTGGCCCCGCGCTCGCTGTTCGCGGTGGCGCTGGACAACGCGGCGGACGGCTGCGTGCGCGAGACGTTTGGGGCGTTGGTGGCGCAGCATCAGGCCTTGCACGCGCGGGACGGCGAGGTGCGCGCGTTCATGGCGCGCATCGCCGAGGACGAGACGCGGCGCGCGGAGCTGTCCTGGAAGGTGGACCGGTGGGTGCAGGACCGGCTCTCCGATGCCGAGCGGGACGTGCTCCGGTTGGTGAAGCAACGCGCGTCGGAGGCGTTGCGCGCCGAGGCCGCCGTGCCGCTGCACCCCGTGCTCGTATCGGAGGCAGGGCTGCCCGCGCCCGAGGTCGCGGTGGAGTTGGTGGACTCGCTCGCCCGGGAGTTGTGGGCCTGACGCTCCAGTCGCGGAAGGGGCCTTCGTCGGAGGATGCGGCGTCCTGCTCGGGACTGTCAGGCTGCCCGGCTGCTCACTCGCGCTGGCGGTGGCCTTGCGTCCGGGCATGCGCCCCATCAAGCCGGGCGGCGCGACAGGCTGGCTGTTAGTGTCGGGGGCATGAGTCAGCAGCCTGAAGCCGTCCTTCGTGTGGAGCCGCTCGGTGGCATGCCGTGGCGCACGCCCGACCCGTTTCTCTTCTGCGTGCATCACAACGACAAGTACCCCACGGGAAATGAGCGCATGGGGCCGTCCGCCTCGCTCGCGGGCCGGAACATCGGCCAGGACTTCGAGGGGCGGGACGGCTGGAACATGTACCACGGCAGCGTGGTGCCCGGCTTTCCCCAGCACCCGCACCGTGGGTTCGAGACAGTCACGGTGGTGCGCAGTGGCCTGCTCGACCACTCGGACTCGCTGGGCGCGGCGGCGCGCTTCGGTGGGGGGGACGTGCAGTGGCTGACGGCGGGCGCGGGCATCAACCACTCGGAGATGTTCCCGCTGCTCCAGCGTGAGCAGCCGAACCCGGTGGAGTTGTTCCAGATCTGGCTCAACCTGCCGCGCGCGAACAAGCTCGTGGCGCCTCACTTCTCCATGCTGTGGCGTCATGTCATCCCCCGGCAGGTCGCGACGGATTCGGAAGGCCGCACCACCGAGGTCACGGTGGTGGCCGGGGCGCTGGGCGACCTGAAGGCGCCGCCGCCACCGCCGAAGTCCTGGGCGGCGCAGGCGGAGGCGGACGTGGCCATCTGGACGTTGAAGCTGGCCCCGGGCGCGCGGTGGACGCTGCCCGCGGCGGCGCCTGGCAGCAACCGCATGCTGTATTTCTTCCTCGGCTCCGGACTGCGCGCGGGCGGCCGGACGATTCCGGCCGGGCACAGCATCGACCTGCGTTCGGACGTGGCCGTGGAGCTGGAGAACGGCGCGGACACCGCGGAGTTGCTGATGCTCCAGGGCCGGCCCATTGGGGAGCCCGTCGTTCAGTACGGACCGTTCGTGATGAACTCGCGCCAGGAAATCCAGCAGGCCTTCGCGGACTACCAGCGCACCGGCTTCGGTGGCTGGCCGTGGCCCAACAACGACCCGGTCCACGCGCGTGAGGAGGGCCGCTTCGCCCGCCACGCGGATGGGCGCATCGAGCGGCCGACCTGAGACAGTCTCCGGGCGCTAGCTGGGGTGTTGGCGAAACGCCCGAGGTGACGTTCCGTACCAACGTTTGAAGGCGCGGCTGAAGGCGCTGACCTCGGAGAACCCCAGCAGGAAGGCGAGGTCGGACACGCTGACGCGCGGATCCATGAGGTGGGTCCGCGCGGCGGTGCGCCGGACCTCGTCGATGAGCTCGCTGAAGGACACCTGCTCCTCCTCGAGTCGCCGCCGCAAGGTCCGCTCCGTGGTGCCCAGCCGCTGGGCCACGGACGCCATGCGGGGTTCGCCTTCGCTCAGCAGCTCCAGGATGGAGGAGCGCACGCGGTCCGTGAACGACTGGCTCGCGCGCAGGCCTCGGAGCTGGGACGTCGCGTATCGCTCGAAGAAGGCGCCCATGGGCTCCTTCGTCCCGGCGGGCGGCCGGTCCAGCACCGACGTAGGGACGATGAGCCCTTCCCAATCCGCCTCGAAGCGGACCGTGCGGAAGAAGCGGCGGTGCGTGGCCACGGGATTCGGCGCGGGATGCCGGAAGGCCACTTCGACGGGGTCGAAGTCCAGCCCGCTGGCCAGCCGCAGCACGTGGAGGATGCTCGCGATGGAGTTCTCGTTCATCACGCGCATGCCCAACCCCGGGGCGCTGACGCGGACGAATTGGAGCCGCAAACCCTCGCGCTCCTCCGACAGGAGGATGCGCGCGGTGTCCGCCAGCAGCGCGTAGTAGCGCACCGCGCGGTGGATTCCTTCACGGACGCTGGTGGAGGTGATGGCCGCGAAGCCGACGACGCCCAGGTCGCCCGGCGAAATCATCTCCGCGAACTGGATGGGGACGGCGGGGTCCCCGAGCGTGCGCACCACGTGCTCCCAGAACCGCAACGCGGGACCGAAGGACAGCCGCGCATCCGGGTCCGTCAGCGTGCGGCGGTCGGTCTGCATGATGCGCAGGACGTCGCTCTCCCGGAATCCGCGGGAGAGCGCGTAGCCCAGCATCTGATTGCCCAGCGCCGTGCCATAGGTGCCGCGCAGAAGGGAGTCGTCCATCGCGTGAGCGAGGAAGACTCCCAAACGCCTCTGGGAGCGTCAAGGCACGGGCACGCGTGCAATCCCTTGTCCGGAGAGGGTGCCCACGTAGAGCCACGCGCCCTGCGGCACCGCGGTGCTGAGCGGGAACAAGCCCCCGGTGGCGTCGTGGAAACTGCGCACGAGGTTGCCTTGCGCATCATGCACCGTCACCAGCACATGCGGCGCGATGGGGAAGCCGGCGACGAGCTGCTCGTAGGTGAAGTTCTGGAGGAGCCCCAGCCGCTGCTCGGCGCTTCCGGAGAGCGCGTCCAGTTCATCGGTGCGCAGGTAGCCCGTTGTCCAGAGGTGGCCCTGGGCATCGAGGGTGATGTTGTCCGGGGTGACGGGGAGGTTCTCCACGAAGGGCTCGGTCGTGCCCGCCCGTGCGCCGGAGAGCCAGTGCCGGAGCACCCGCCCGCGGAAGGTCTCCGCGATGAGCACCGCGCTCTCATCCGCCGTCACCGCCACGCCGTTGGCGAAGTAGATGTCGTCCACGAGGACACGGACTTCGCCCGTGGTGGGCTCGTACGCGACGACGCGGCCGTTGGGCTTCCCTTCGAGGAAGTCGTACGGCCAGGCACTGCTGTACCGGGTGCTGGCATCCGTGAGGTACACGGTTCCATCCGCCGCGACGGCCAGCTCGTCCGCGTACTCGATGAGCGTTCCATCGACGCGGTCCGCGAGCGTGCGCACGACGCCGTCGGCGCTGATTCCGATGAGCCCTCGCCGTCCCGCGGCGACCAGCAGGTTGCCGCAGGAGTCAAAGGCCAGCCCCAGGGGACGCGCGTCGGGCAGGGTCGCCAACGCCGTGAAGGTCGCGGGGCGGCCCTCCGCGTCGATGGGGGCCCGCCAGACCGTTCCATCCTGGGTGCCGGTGTACAGCGTGCCTTGCGCGTCGAACACGATGTCTTCGGCGCCGCGGAGCAGCGTCTCCCCGAAGCGCTCCGCGTTCTCCAGTCCGCTGTTCACCGCGAGCGGCCCTTCGTAGGCGGGCGGTGCCGGCGTCGTCCAGGCGTTGACTTCCGTGGGGGCGCCCGCCGCGCGTTGCGAGCGCGCGGGTGAGGTGTCACGGGCAGCGAAAGGATGGCACCGGGTCAACGAGGGCGCGTCGTCCTCCACGACATCCGGCTCCTCGCTGTCGCAGCCCAGGGTCAACAACGTCGTCACGGCAAAGCGGCTCATCCACTTGAGTGTCTTCATGTCGAGCTTCCTCCTGCCGTCATAGGTAGAGGCTTCGACTTCCGGCGACTTGACTTCGGCGGCCACCGATTTGACCGGTGAAGACACCGCCGTTCGCGGGGGCTGGGCGGGCATTCAGCATGGTGATGGGCGCGAGCGGGGCAGCCGCTACTTTCGGTGTTCAGGTGCGCGAACAGCCGACAGCACGCCCGCTGCCAGCAGCACGAGTGTTCCCGCGAAGGGCACCACGAGCAATCCCACGCGCAATCCGAAGGCGTCGGCGACATGCCCGACGATGGGTGGCGACAGGAGGAACCCGAGCCGCATCAACCAACTGACCACCGTGAGGCCGGTTCCCGGGCGAAGGCCGGGCAGTTCATCGGCGCCGTGCATGGCGGCGGGGACCAAGGTCGCCACGCCGAACCCCGCGAAGGCGAAGCCAACGATGGTGCCCGCGATGGAGGGAAACAGCAGGGCCATGCCCATGCCCAGGGCGGTGGTGGCGCCTCCGGCCCTGGCGACCGCGCGCTGGCCGAACCTGTCCACGAGTCCATCGCCGAGCAGCCGCCCGACGAACTGCGCACCCACCAACGCGACGAAGCCGAAGGAGGCGACAGCGGCCTCGGCGCCCAGCGTGCCGTTCAGGTAGACGGCGGCCCACGTCATGCCGGAGTCCTCGACGAGGATGCCACCGCCGGCGACCAGGACGAGCGCCGTGATGGTCAGCCAGATGGGCCGGGTCGGCACGCGTCGTGGGGCTGGGGCGTCGACGGGTCCGGGCGCGGGCTCGGCGAGGTCCTCGGGCTCCGGCCCTGGCAGGGTGAAGCGCAGCGCGGTGAGGGAGACGGCGGTGAAGAGCAGCGCGGAGAGGCTCAGGTGGATGCCTCGTGGCAGCTCGATTCCCGCGGCGAATCCGCCCATGAGTCCACCCACCACTGCTCCGACGCTCCACGTCGCATGGAGCGTGTTGAGGATGGACCGCCCGTAGAGGCGCTGGACGCGCAGCCCGTGGGCGTTCTGCGCCACGTCGGTGATGGCGTCCATGCAGCCCGCGACGAAGAGTCCGGCGGTGAGCCCGGCCCACGACGGCGCGAGCGCCGCGGCCAGGATGCCCAGGCTGGTGAGCATCGTGCCGGCGACCGCCACGCGCGCCGAACGGAAGCGGCGGATGATCGCACCCGCGGCGAGCCCCGCGACGAGCGCCCCGGACGGGAACGCCGCGACGGCGAGTCCATACTCCGCGTTGCTCAGGCCCAGGTCCGCCTTGAGCTGGGGATAGCGAGGCAGCAGGTTGGCCAGGATGGCGCCGTTCGTGAAGAACAGCGCCGCGACGGCGGCACGTGCCGCCCGGGGCTCGGGAATCACCCGCAGCGGGGTCGAGAGTGTCATGGGGAGGGCTTCGGCTTCAGAGGGAAAGGAGCCGGCGTACGGCGGCGCGAGTGGCTGCGCGGCTGCGCGGCACCGGGTCGAGGTGGGCGTGGATGAACAGCCCTTCAATCAGCGCGTCGACTTCGTGCGTCTTGCGCGCGTCGACGAGCCGTCCGAGCGCCTCGCGGCTCCGGCGCATCCAGTCGTGGGTGATTTGCCGGAAGACGGGCTGACGCGCGGCCAGCGTGTAGAGCTCCAGGGTGAGCACGAGCTCGTCCTGCCCGGCCGCGAGGTCGTCGTGCACGATGTGGACGACGGCTTCCACCAGCCCTTCAATGTCGGACGCAGCCTCGATTCGCGCGGCGAAGCGCTCGCTGATGCGCAGCGCGAAGCGGGTGAATGCCTCGCGCAGGAGCTCATCCATGCTGGCGAAGTGGTAGGTCATCGAGCCCAGCGGCACCTCGGCGCGCTCGGCGACTCGCCGGTGCGAGGTGCCCGCGACGCCGCCCTCGGCGATGACCTGAAGCGTGGCGTCGATGATGCGGTCGCGGCGGTCGGGGTCGTGACGGCGGGGAGCCACGCATGTCTCCTGGGCCCCTGCGCGGGGTCGATATGTACGAACGTACATATCGCCTCCAACCCAGGCAAGGCCCCAGGCATTCCCGACAGGGCGAGGCCCTCCATGGGGTGGCCCCCGGCTTCCGGGGGTTCGTCCAAGCCGTCCCCAGGCTGTCGTGCCCGGGCGCACCGCTTGGGGATGCCGTCAGCGACGCGCTTGGGGCTTGGCGCGCGAAGGTGTCCGGGCCTTCGTCGTGCGCGCGGCCTTGGCCGCGGGCGGAGCCTTCTTGGCCGCGGACTTGGCGTCCGCCTTGGTGAACGCGCGCAGCGCATCCTTGCCGTTCCACCGGGCGGTGGCGTCTTCACTGGCGCTGAGCCTCTCCGCCAGCGTCCTCGCGGCGGTGCGCACCCCGGGGCTGCGTTTGAGGCCCATGACGCGCAAGGCCCAGTTCGCCGCCTTCTTCACGAAGTTGCGCGAATCGGTGGACTCCCTTTCGATGAGGGTGAGTCCTTCGAGGAACTGCTCGTCCTTCGCGGCCTTGTCATGCGAGGCGAGCGATGCGAGCAGCGCGAAGGCCGCGCGCTTGACGAACTCATCGCGATGCCCGGCCCAGGCGCCGACCCGCTCCCACGCATGGGGACTCTTGTCCCAGAGCGAAAAGCACAGCGTGTCGCAGAGGGCCCAGTTGTCGAAGTCACGGCACCAGCGGTTCATCTCGGCGACGGTGACCTTCTCGGGCTCACCGACGTAGGCGCACAGCATCCGTGCCTCATAAACACCGGTTTCCCACAGCGCGGCGGTGAGCGCGTGGTCCCTGCCGAGCTGGCGACCCAGTGCCTGGATGTCACGCATCGCCACGCCCAGCGCGGAGTCCGCTGGAATCCCGTAGCGGGAGAGGCTCGCCTTCATGGCGGGAGTAGCGAGGCGTTCGAGCTCCGCGAGGGCCTCCTGGGCCCGTGCCTTGGCGCTCGCCGTGGGCGTCCTGGGGCCGGGCGTCTTCTGGGACGGCATGCGTGTCTCCATCGTGCTGCGGCGAAGATACCCCGTCGCCCCGTGCCTCTGGCGGAGCCTGAGGCGGCGCCCGGCAGTTCCGAATTCTCGTCCGGCAGGGCGGGCACCAGGATTCACGCGGCATGCCTCCTCTCGACAGCCTCATCGCGTCCCCCTGGTGGACCGCGCTCCTGACCGCCGCCGTCTTCGCTTTGGCGGGGACCGTCAAAGGCGTGGTGGGGCTGGGGCTGCCCACCATCGCCATGGCGCTCCTGGCGCTGCTGATGTCGCCGGCGCAGGCGGCCGCCCTGTTGATTGTCCCGTCGTTGGTGACGAACGTCTGGCAGCTCCGGCCCTGGGGCACGCTGGGGCCCATGCTGCGGCGACTGGCGCCGATGCAGGCGGGGACCTGCGTGGGCACGCTGGCGGGAGCGTGGGTGTTGGGCGCGCCGGTGGGCGCCTGGGCCACGGTGTCGCTGGGGGCGGCGCTGATTCTCTACGCGGCCTGGGGCCTCAGCGGAGCCCGGTTCAAGGTCGGGGACCGCGCCGAGAAGTCCTTGGGCCCGTGCGTCGGCGTGGCCACGGGCGTCGTCACCGCGGCCACGGGCGTCTTCGTCATCCCCGCGGTGCCCTACCTGCAAGCGCTGGGTTTCGACCGGGACGAGCTGCTCCAGGCCATGGGCATCTCGTTCACCGTGTCCACGGTGGCGCTGGCGGCGGGGCTCTATCTCAATGCCCGGTACTCGGGCGCCGCGCTGGGCATGTCCTTCGTGATGCTGCTGCCCGCGCTGGCCGGGATGCAGGCCGGGCAGTGGCTTCGCCAGAAACTTTCGCCGACGGTGTTCCGGAAGTGCTTCATGGCCAGTCTGGTGCTGCTCGGCGCGCACATGGTGGGCCGCGAATTGCTCGCGGGTTGAGTCATCTGGCGTCTGGCAATCGTCATGAAAGTGTTACCTTCCGCGCAGGGAGGCGTAACCGGGTTGTCATTCACGGCCCACACCATGTCGCCTTCCGAAACACACCTTGGAGGGTTGCATGCAGTGGAAGTCGGAGAATGAAGTGCGCCGCGCGGCCCGTATGTCCCGGCGTCGGCGGTGGCTCCCCGTGGCGTGGCTGGTGGCTGGCGCGCTGTCCGCGTGTGGCGACAACGATGATGACACGCCCCCCCCGCCGCCTCCCCCGCCCGAGCAGGGGGCGCCGCTGGATTTGACCATCCTGCACATCAATGACCACCACTCGCACCTGGCGGCCGGCAGCGTGTCGTTGAACGTGGCCAACGCCGCGGGCGCCACCGTGGCCGCCAACGTCGCCTCCGCGGGCTTCGCGCGTGTCACCACGGCGATGACGGAGCTCGCCGCCGGCAAGCAGAACGTCCTGAAGCTGCACGCGGGTGACGCCCTCACGGGCACGCTGTACTTCAACCGCGCGGGCGAGATTGGCGAAGCCGACGCGGCGATGATGAACACCGTGTGCTTCGACGCCTTCACGCTCGGCAACCACGAGTTCGACAAGGGCGACACCGAGCTGAAGAACTTCATCGACCGCCTCCACGCCGGGACGTGCAAGACGCCCGTCATCAGCGCCAACGTCTCCTTTGGCGCCGGCTCCGCGCTGCACCCCTCGAGGGCCATGGGGTACGTCGAGCCCTTCACCGTGGTGGAGCGCAGCGGCCAGAAGATTGGTCTCGTCGGTCTGACGATCGCCGGCAAGACGAAGGAGTCCTCCAGCCCCGACGCCGACACCACGTTCGAGGGTGAGGTGCCCGCCGCTCAGCGCGCCATCGACGCGCTGCACGCCCAGGGCGTGAACAAAATCATCGTGATGAGCCACATCGGCTACGACCTCGACCGCACCATCATTCCGCAGTTGCGCGGCGTGGACGCGGTCATCGGCGGCGATTCGCACACGCTGCTGGGGCCCGCCAGCATGGAGGACTTCAACGTGGGGACGCCCGCGGGCGCCTACGCCGAGCCGCTGCGCAACGGTGACGGCCAGATTGTCTGCATCGGACAGGCCTGGCAGTACTCGCAGGTGGTCGGCGAGATGAACATCCGCTTCGACGCCGACGGCGTGGTGACCGAGTGCAACGGCACGCCCCACGTGCTCATCGGCGACCAGTTCTCCATCGGCGGCACGCCGGTCTCCGCCGAGGACAACGCCGCGATGCTCGCGAGCGCCGCCTCCAGCGGCTTCCTCCGCGTGACGCAGCCCAACGCCGCCGCCGCCGCGGTGCTGGCGCCGTTCCAGGAGCGCGTCGAGCAGTACAGCCAGCAGGTCGTCTCCGTGGCCGCCGACGAGCTCTGCAACCGCCGGGTGCCGGGCGCGAGGGACCGCAGCCGCTCCAGCGTGAGCTGCAACGAACTGGGGGAGGCCGATGCCCGCGGAGGTGACATCCAGCAGTTGGTCGCCCAGGCCTACCTGGAGGTGGCGAACGTCGACTACGGCGGCGCCGACATCACGCTGCAAAGCGCGGGCGGTGTGCGCCGTCCTCTGCAGGGGCCGGTGACCGCGGCCGACGTCATCGAGGTGATTCCCTTCGGCAACCTGCTCTTCCGGCTGGACATCACCGGCGCCGAGGTGAAGTCCATGATCGAGGACGGCCTGCACGCGACCTTCCGCGAGGGGGGCTCCACGGGCCCGTATCCCTACACGGGCGGCCTGCGCTTCGATGTCAACGCGACCCTGGCGCGTGGGCAGCGCGCCAGCAATCTGGAGATCCTGGACCAGGCGACGGGCGAGTGGAGCGAGGTCAACCCCACGGCCACCTACCGCCTGTTCGTGCTCAGCTTCAACGCCACGGGCGGCGACGGCTACGACACGTTGGCCAACGTGTCGGCGGAGCGCCGCTCCGACATTGGCGTGCTCGACGCGGACGTCTTCCAGACGTACGTCGACCGCTTGACCGAGCGTGACCCCGAGACGGGCCTGCCCGTCCTCCGCAAGGTGAACGCCTCGCTGTACAGCACGAAGTCGTTCGTCGAGTAACCCGTTGCACCACCGGCCCCGCCGCGGACCAGCTTCCGCGGCGGGGTGTACCGGCTGAACCCCGTAACGTGTCAGCCATGCCAGGACGGCGCCCCGCTCTCGAGGGGCGCGCTGTCCTGCCCGCGACGCTCAAGGCGTGACTTCGAGCGGCCGCTTCGGGTCCTGCGACCATTCCGTCATGGAGCCGTCGTAGACCGCGACGTCGTCGCGTCCGAGCCGTGCGAGCTGGAGCGCCGCCACCGTCGCGGCGATGCCACCGCCGCAGTAGGTGATGGGCTTCGTCCCCTCCTTGAGCGCGCCGACCTTCTCGAAGAGCGGCTTCACGTCCTCGGGGCTCCGGTAGCCCCCCGTCTCCGGGTCGATGAGGAAGCCGAAGAAGACGTGCTCGCTGGAGGGGATGCGCCCGGGCCGCGCGTAGGTCTTCCGGCGGCCATGGAACGTGTCGTCGTCGAGCACGTTGATGAGCAACTGCCGCGGGTCATCGATGGCCTGCTGCACCTGGTCGGCCAAGGCGAGCAGCTCCGGGCGCCGCCGCGCGGTGAAGATGGCGGGCGGATGGGTGGTGAGGTCCGAAGTCGTGGGCCGGCCCTCGCGCTTCCACTTGCCCAGGCCGCCGTCGAGCACGACGACGCGGGTGAACCCTTCGAGCCGCAGGTGCCACCAGAGGCGCGGCGCCCAGAACTGGTAGAACTCCGGCCCGCGCGAAACGTCGAGCTGATCGTAGACGACGACGAGGTGCTCGTCTCCCACGCCCAGCGCGCCCATCCGCTCCGCGAACTGCTGCGAGCTGGGGACCGTCATCGGGTACTTCGCGTCCGCGTCCGCGAACGTGTGGAGCAGGTCCGCGAACACGGCACCGGGGAGGTGCTCGCGCGCGAAGCTCTCCTTGCCGGACTCCAGTGTGTACTGGCCGTCTCCCGCGGGGAGCTTCAGGTGGACCGTGGCGTCGAGGATGCGGAGGTGAGGGTCGCCCAGGCGCTGCTGGAGCCAATCACCATCCACCACGAGGGGAAGGGGCTGCGTCGTCATCGCGTGCTCACTGTCGAAGAAGAGGGGGACCTCGCAGTAACGAGCGATTTTCGGGCACGCAATTCGGAATGATGCACTGCGTCGCGGTTGCTGGGAATTCTGTGAATCGCGTTTGGCCAGGCATGGGAGCGGGCCCTGGCTCGGGACCCGAGCCCTCCTCTGCATTCGAGAAGGGGCGTGTCCAGCCTCCGTGAAACCCTTGTCCGGGGGGCTCTCCACCCTCCGAGGAGCACGCCATGAAGACGTCCATTCCCTCGCAGATGAAGGCGGCCGCGCTGGACCGCTTCGGTGGTCCCGAGGTCCTCGGCATGAAGACGGTGACGGTGCCGGAGGTGGGCGCGGGCGAGGTGCTCATCAAGGTGGAGACGGCCGGGGTCGGCAGTTGGGACTCCGCCGAGCGCGAAGGCGAGATGGAGGCGATGAAGCCGGGCAAGTCGTCCTTCCCCTATGTGCTGGGAACGGACGGCGCGGGCACCGTGGTGGCCGTGGGAGAAGGCGTCACGAAGTGCAAGGCCGGTGACAAGGTCTATGCGTCAGGCTTCCTCAACACCAAGGGCGGCTTCTATGCCGAGTACGCCGTGGTGAAGGAGGTGAACACCGCGCCTGTCCCCAAGGGTCTGAGCGCGGAACAGGCGGGCGTGCTGGCCGCGGACGGCATCACGGCGCTTCAAGGGCTCCAGGACGCGCTCAAGGTCCGTCAGGGCATGACGTTGCTCGTCTACGGCGCGAGCGGCGGCGTGGGGCATCTGGCGGTGCAGCTCGCGCGGCGGCTGGGCGCGAAGGTCATCGCGGTGGCCTCGGGCGCGGATGGCGTGGAGTTGGTGACGCGGCTGGGCGCCGAGAAGGTCGTGGATGGCCGGGGTGATGCCAATGCCGTGGTGAAGGCCATCCGGGAGTTCGCGCCGGACGGCCTGGACGCGGCGCTGGTCCTCGCGGGCGGCGAAGGCTCGCAAAAGGCGCTGGAGGCCGTGAAGAAGGGTGGCCACATCGCCTTCCCCAACGGCGTCGAGCCGGCGCCGCAGCGGCGGGATGGCGTCCAACTGACGGCCTACAACGGTGAGTCGAACGCGGACGTGCTCGCGCGCCTCAACAAGCTCATCGAGGCCGGGCCCTTCCATGTCGAGGTGTCCAAGGTGTACCGCCTGGATGACGCGGGCAAGGCGCTGGAGGCGGTGGGCAAGCATCACCTCGGGAAGCTGGCGCTGCGCATCCACTGAGCGACAGCGCGTCCGGAGGGCTGGCCCCGGTGGGCCATCCTTCCGGGCGGAGGGCGGCGTCCGGGGTTAGACTCCGCGAATGAACTCCAGCGCATCCAGCCGGCCGCCCATCGTCGTGGCGGAGCTGGGGCCCACGAACACCGGGAAGACCTACCGGGCCATCGAGCGCATGCTCGAACACGGCTCGGGCATCATGGGGTTCCCGCTGCGCCTGCTTGCCCGTGAAGTCTACGACCGGGTGACCGCCCGGGTCGGTGAGGGCCGCGTCGCGCTGATGACGGGCGAGGAGAAGCGCCTCCCGCCGCGCCCCGACTACTGGATATGCACCGTCGAGGCGATGCCCACGGACCGGGTCGCGGACTTCGTGGCGGTGGATGAAATCCAGCTCGCCGCGCACCGTGAGCGGGGGCACGTCTTCACGGACCGGCTGCTCCACGCGCGCGGACGCAAGGAGACCTGGTTCCTGGGCGCGGACACGATGCGCCCCATGCTCCAGACGCTGATTCCCCACGCGTCGGTGAAGCGCGCCACGCGCCTGTCCCAGTTGCGCTATTCGGGGCATCGCTCGCTCAAGAGCCTGCCGCCGCGGTCGGCCGTGGTCGCGTTCTCCGCGGACCGCGTGTACGAACTCGCGGAGTCGCTGCGCCGGCTGCGGGGCGGCGTCGCCGTCGTCCTCGGCGCGCTCTCCCCGAGGACGCGCAACGCCCAGGTGGCCATGTATCAATCCGGGGAGGTCCAGTACCTGGTGGCCACGGATGCCATTGGCATGGGGCTGAACCTGGACCTGAACCACGTGGCCTTCGCCGGGTTGTCCAAGTACGACGGCGCGGAGCAACGCGACCTCTTTCCTGACGAGCTGGCGCAGATCGCCGGCCGCGCCGGGCGCCACCTGAACGACGGGAGCTTTGGCACGTTGAACACGCTGCCGGAGCTGTCGCCCCGGGTCGTCTCGGCCATCGAAACGCACCGCTTCCCCGCGGTGCGCAACCTCATCTGGCGCAACTCCGCGCTCGACTTCTCCAGCGCGGAGGCGCTGCTGGACTCGTTGGCGCGCGCCCCGGGCCACCAGGCCTTCACCCGCGTGGAGCGCGCGGATGACTTCGATGCGCTCAAGGATTTGTCGCGCGTGCCGGCCATCCAGGACGTGGCCACCGGCCAGGACCGGGTCGAGCTGCTGTGGCAGGTCTGCCAGGTTCCGGACTTTCGCAAGGGGCTCTTCGGACAACACGTGGCCCTGCTGCGCGAGACGTTCCTCCAGCTCACCGCGGGGGATGGCCGGCTGGACCCGGTCTGGCTGTCGCGGCAGGTCTCCCCGCTCGACGACATCTCCGGTGACATCCACACGCTGATGGACCGGCTGGCGGCCATCCGCATCTGGACGTACATCAGCCATCGCCCGGGGTGGCTGGAGGACGCCGGACATTGGCAGGAGCGCACCCGGAGCATCGAGGACGCGTTGGGCGATGCGCTCCATGAGCGGCTCGTCGAGCGTTTCGTGCAACGGGCGGCGCGCAGGACCTCCCGCCGGTTCGTCCGCGCCACCCCGCAACCCGCGTCCGGTTCGGACAGCCCCTTCGCCAAGCTGGGGCTTTTGTTGAGCGAGGTGCCGGGCTCGGGCGGCGCCGTGTTGACGGAGGAGCAGTTCGTCCAGCGCGTGGTCGACGCGGCCCATGACGCCTTCGAAGTGGACGCGTTGGGCAACATCGCGTTCGAAGGTGAGCCGTTGGCCAGGCTGGTGCGTGGCAAGGACCGGCGCTCACCGCTGCTCGCGCTCGCGGAGTCGGAGGTCTGGACGGCGGGGGCCCGGCAGCGGCTCGAGCGGCGGTTGCTGGCGCTGGTCCGCGACCTCGTCACGGAGGCGATGGGCGGCTTCCCTGCGGAGGCGCTCGCGGGCGCGGGCAGCTCCGCGCCGACGCGGGGCCTGGCCTACCGGCTGTCCGAAGGTCTGGGTGTTGTGTCCCAGGGCGAGGCGCGCGAGCAGTGGCGGCTGTTGGATGCCGAGGCCCGCGCGCGCCTGGCGGCACAGGGGCTCTGCGAGGGGCACCGCTTCTTCTTCGTCGCTGACGCACTCTCCCCGCAAGCCCTGGAGCGGCGCTGCATGCTGACGTCGCTGTTTCAGCAGCGGCCTTCGCCCAAGGGCGTTCCCCGGGAGCCGGTCCTGAACGTTTCGGACGTGCCGGGGCAGGAGGCGCGCGCCTTCGGTTATGAGGTGCTCGGGAGCGTGGCGCTGCGCGTCGACATCGTCGAGCGGCTCTGTACGGCGTTGCACCATCCCCACGGAGAGCGGCAGGTGCGTGCCTTGATGCAGGAGCTGCGTCTGGAGGGCGGTGCTCGGGCGCGGGTGCTGCGTGAGTTGGGGGGCCCGGCGCCCGCGGGGGGCAGCCCGGCGAAGCGCCGCAGACGCCGGCGCAGAGGGCCGTCCTCTTCACCGGAGCGGAGCGGCGGCAGGGCGCCAACGTCCCAAGCGGGTGGAGCGCCCGACGGTGATGGGCACGCGCCTGGACACGGGGCGGGACCGCGTTCCTGAGCGGGCGGTGTCGGGTGCGCCGCCTCCCGCGAGCCTGTGCGACGGTCGCTACCGCGTGCGCTGTGACTGTTGCCCCACCTGCGCCCTGCGGTCGAGCTCGATGACGGTGTGGATGGCGGCGCCGCCGATGACCGCGGTGGAGCTGTGGGGCGGTGGCGTGGTGGTCTCTTCGTCGCGAGGCTCGCAGACACAGCCCGCGCTGTTCATGATGACCACGACCGCGCCCAATCGCATGTCCAGGTCCGAGCAGATGCTCCGGCATTCCGCGGCGCGCTCCTTGGGAACAGTCAGGGTGGCGGGCCGGGCGACCGTGCAGCCGGAGAGGGCAAGGACCCCGAGGGACAGGAGGAGGTGTCTGTGCATGGCCTGCTCAGTACACCCAGACGCTCTGGGGCGCGAATCCGAGCGGGCTGACCCACTCTCCCGGGCCGATAGGGTAGGGCCCGCCAACACAGTCCTCGTTGAAGAACAGCGACGCGGTATAGGGCCCGGTGTTGATGGCGGACACGGCCCTGCCTTCCCAGCCATGCTCGGGGAGGTTCACGCACGTCCCCGCGCCGCCCGGCGGCCAGGCCATCACGTTCCACATCTCGCCGGTGAAGTCAGGGCCGTCGAACAGACAGAGGACGCCGCTGAAGGGGCAGGGAGGGTTGTCCTCGGCGGCGGCCGGGACGGGGGTGAGCAGCGCCGTCATGGCGCACCCGAAGGCAGCCGCCGCGCCAAGAGCCAGGAGGGTGGAACGCCGGAGCGTGAGCCGGTTCATGAGGGTGTCTCCTCTGCCCAATATGGGCATGTTTGGGGCTGGGAATGGTGGCACGGCCGGTGGCGCACGGAGGCAAAGCCGTACGCGGTGCGCTTGCGTTCCATTGAGTGGTGGACGCTCGGGTTTCACTGTCCTGGCGAAATTGCGTTGCGATAGGGAGGCCGCGAAGGAAGTGGCCACCGCGCCTTCTGTCGTTGGCGTAAGGCGGCGCACACCTGTGCACCTGGATGCACAGGCCGTGGTCCGTGCTTCGCGAACCCTCTTGGAATCGCAGCGGGGCGTGGATGGCCGCCTGCTTGCACTGGCGCGGGCTCGACTCCGCCAGCGGTGATTCCACTCACGCCTCCACCACCTCGCCATGAACTCAACTCTCCGAAGCTCGGTCGCGTCGCTCCTGACTCCCGCCATGCTCTTGCTGATTGTTCCCGCTGCCGCAGCCCAGGGGGCTGCGTCCGACAAGAAGGGCACCGGCTCCGGGATTGCCGTGGGGGTTCGCGGCAGCTACGGCGTTCCTATCGGTGACTTCTACGAGGGCTTCTCCATGGACGAGCGGATCAGCGGCGTCTTCGCGCCACAAGTCGACATGGGCTACTTCGTCAATGCGAACGTCTATCTGGGGCTCTACGGCCAGTTTGGAATCGCGCGGCTCCAACCAGACGTCTGTCCCACGGGGGTGGATTGCGGAGGCCGGGTGCTGCGGTTCGGCGTGGACGTCAGCTACCACTTCTTTTCGGATTCATCGGTGCGGCCCTGGCTCGGAGCGGGCATTGGCTATGAGTTCACCCGGCTCGACGCCTCCGTGGAGGGGACCCACCAGGGCTCCGGCAACTACAAGGGGCTGGAGTTTGCTCACGTCGACTTCGGGATGGACTTCAAGGTCCATGCGCATGTCTGGGTGGGCCCCTTCCTCACCGCCACGGCGGGGCAGTTCTCCCGCGCCTCGTTGACAGCGGGACCCTGGGAGGTCCCCGTGGACATCGAATCCAAGTCACCTCACTTCTGGCTCCAGCCGGGCCTGCGTCTGCAGGTCCGGCTGTAGTCCCCGGAGGCCGGGCTCAAGGCGCCTTGCGCTGCTGGCTCACGAGCCAGTTCTGCACGTCGGAGCGGCTCCAGAACGCGTCCCAGCCGCTGTGACCACCGCTGGGATTCACGGTGAGCAGGAACTCACCGGTGTAGCCCGGGCACTGTCGCACCACCGTGTAGAAACCCGTGGTGGCATGGGTCCAGCGGTGGACGGAGAAGACGCCGTCATCCGTGTTGCCAGAAGCCCAGATGGGGAAGTTCGCCAGGTCGCAAGGCTCATCCATCGTGGGCGGTAAGTACGCGATGGGGACGCCGCCGGCATACGTCGCGCGGTACTTCTTCATCTGCTCGTTGACACCGCTGCCGCCCGCGGACAGGCCCGTCACCGTCACCCGCTCCGGGTCGATGTCGTAGAGCGCCAGCGCCTGCTGGATGACCAGGTGGGTGGAGTCCACCTGCCACCACGTGTCCAGCGGCGCTCCCACGCGAGGCCCGTTGGGCGCGATGACGATGCCGGGAAAGGTGTCGACCAGCGGCTTGCCCGGCGTGAGCTGCCGGATGAAGCCCTCCGGGTTCGTCCCCACCTCCGTGTGGTCATCGCTGAGCGTGGTGCCGACGCGGCCGTGCAGCGAGAGCACCGCGGGGTACTTCTTTCCTGGCTGCGTCCCGTACGCCTTGGGCAGGAAGACGGCGGCGTCATACCGCCCGCCCCGGTTCCAGACGTGCAGCTTGCCCGCGCGGGGATCCGCTGGCGCGCTCGCTGGGTTCACGGTGATGCTCACGACGTCTGAGCCCGTGGCGCCCTGGTTGTCCGTGGCGGTGAGCCGGAAGACGTACACGCCCGCCACCAGTCCCGTGGCGGTCGCGCTGGGAGACGTGGCGCTCAGTAGTGTCGCGGTCGATGGTCCCGAGACCTGCTCCCAGAGGTAGTGCGCGATGGTGCCATCACTGTCGGTGGCGGAGCCTTGGAGGGGCGCGGAGTTGTCGGGCAGGGTGAGGGTTGTGTCGTTGCCCGCGAAGACGCTGGGGGGCTGATTCGTGAGCGCGGTCCCGAAGACCTGAAGCTCGCGGACCCGGCAGAGGTTGTCATTCGTCGCCAGTTTGCACTGGAGTCGCACGTAGCGAGCATTCACGGGCTGCGTGAAGGTGAGGGTCCGGATGTTCTCCGTGTTCCCGGTGATGGCGCCGCCCGGGACGACCTGGTAGCTCCCAGTGTCGCTGGCCCGGTACAGCACATCGAAGTCGACCATCCGCCCGTAGGTGTTGTCCCGGCTGACATACAGGGTGATGCCTGTCACGCCATGCGCGGCCTGGAGGTCCACCTCCAGCCATTCCGGATTCGAGTGCAGCGGCGAGACGGCCGACGACCAGCGGTCTGCCGTGTTGATGATGCCGTTGAAGGCCTTGGCGGGTCCGAACTGCGTGGGATAACCGACCGAGTGAATCGAGGACGCTGTCGCGGGCTTGTTCAGCGCGACATTGGTGGCCTGGGCCTGCGCGGGCAGGGCGAGGGGCAGGGTGAGGAAGCACAGCGCTTCCGCGAGGCTTCGGGGGTTCCAGCGCATGACGCACCTTTCAAGGGAGGTGCGCCAAGTCTGGCATTGGATTCAGGGAAATTCACGAGGCGCCGTGAAGGTCAGCGGCGCCTTGGTCTGGATTTCCCTTGCCGCTGCAAATGTTGCATGCGGCCAGAGACACCGCTGGGTTCAGCGAGCGCCGCGCTTCAATGACCATTCGACGAGCTTGCGCGCCTTCCCATGAAGCGCGGTCTTCTTGAACGCACCATTGAGTCGGTCGACGAGCTGGTGTCGCAGTGGAGGCGTGGCGACCTGGTGTTCCAGGGCCTGGATGCGCTCGGTCTGCGCCTGGAGCCGCTGCGCGTCCGCGGCGGCTTGCTGCTCCAGGGCCTGGATGCGCGCCTCTGCCTCCGTCGCGAGGGTGATGTGCCGCAGGGGCGGTGGCGCGGTCCGGCGGGCGATGAAGTCCGTGTTGTCCCCTTTGCGAAGGACGAAGTTCAGGGTGTTCCGGGTGAAGGCCAGAGGCACCGGGGCGCCACTTCGCTCCACGTAGATGTGCAGCAGCTCCTCGTCGAGCGTGACGGGGAACATCTCGAGGATTTCCGGCTCGAAGCCGGTTCCCACCAGCAACGGGTCGAGCTCTCCCAGGGCGAGCTCGAGCTCATGGTGACTGGCGCCAATCCCCCAGCGCGTCAGGAGCATGGGCGCCTTCTCCGCCGAGACCTTCCCCATGGCATTGCGGAAATCCTCACGCGGGGAGCGCGAGGCATAGGGCCAGCCCAGCTCGGGGGGCAGGAAGTGGAAGAAGGGCATGAGCGAGGTGTGCGCGTCGAAGTAGGTCAGCCGATTGGGCGTATCCACGACGACGAGGAGGCCCCCGGGCCGGAGGAGCTTCCACCCCGTACGGAGCGTCTCCAGCCGTTCCGCTGGGGTCTGATGCTCGAGTACCGCATACAGCATGAAGACGTCGGCCCCATCCGGGTGCTTCTTCTTCAGCGTCTCGAGCAGCGTCTCTGGCTGGTCGACGCTCAGCTCGACGTTGCTCAGACCAAGTGCCTGAACCCTGCTGCGAGCGGCCGTCACAGACGCCGCGTGGATGTCGTAGCCTGAGACGCGACGGGCCACCTGGGCAAATGCCGCAGTGCTGGACCCTGTGCCACAACCCAACTCGACGATGTTCGCTGCGCGGAGGTCGATGTACCGCGCCAACCACGGGAGCACATGGTCGACGCAGCGGTTGTAGCGCCCGTCCACGTGGTCCACGATGTCGGCCTGCCCAGCGGGGGTCCTCAAGAAGGCGGGGTCATACTCCGAGAAGTAGGACTGGAGCAGTGCTTCCCGGACGCTCGCCACGAGCAGGGGATCCACCATCTTGTAAGACTCGAAGCCTGTGGCCATGCATCTCCTCTCGGTTGGGGCGCGGTAATGATGGGGGCGGGGACGGTAGCAGCGACGAACGTGTCAGGCGAGTGAAGGTGTTCGTGGCGGGCTCAGGGCCGATGGAGTGGCCTTCAGCCGACTGATTGTTCGCCTGGCCCACTGGGGTTTCGGGGACGCATACCGCCAGCGTGAACCCGCGCGAGGGGCGCATGGGTCGAGATGCACAGGGGCGCTCATCTCGCCGGTCGAGCGGTGCC
Organism: Myxococcus hansupus; assembly: GCF_000280925.3. Taxonomy (NCBI): domain Bacteria; kingdom Pseudomonadati; phylum Myxococcota; class Myxococcia; order Myxococcales; family Myxococcaceae; genus Pseudomyxococcus; species Pseudomyxococcus hansupus. Next base: position 6,009,058 of record NZ_CP012109.1, on the reverse strand, counting down.
TCGTTGTGTCCGACGGCAAACTGAGCCGACACGGTGTTGCTGGACGGCGCCCTTCGATTCGGGGCTGGTTCGCCAGCCCCGTGAGGATTTCATGCTGAAACGATGAAGCTGCCCGTGGCGGCTGGGTGGTTCGCTGCATCGGATGGAAGCGGAACGGCGGGGTTCGCCCTGCATGGCCAGGCGTCGATGCTGCATTGACCTGCCGCGGCTCGTGGGTGCGGTAATCGCCGCGATGGTGTCTTTGGGCGCATCATCGCCAGCTCCGATCGTGCTCGAAGGCACGGTTCGTGAGGCACGGTTGAACAGCCCTGTTCCCGGTGTCCGCGTCACGGCGAGTGCTCACTCGCTGAAAGGGGAGTTGTCCACCGTCACGGATGCCGTCGGGCAGTACCGTCTCGGGCCCGTCCCACCTGGCGCCTACGTGCTCCGGTTCGAAGCGGAAGTGTACAAGCCTCACGTTCAGGCGCAGGTCGTGCCCGCGGAGGAGTCGCCGTTCCGAGTCGATGTGCTGCTGCACTACGAGCAGCCCCATTTTTTCGTGCGATGTGGCATCGACTCGGATGCGTTGCATCATCCGGCGCCTTGGCATTTCGCTCCAGACCTGTTCGAGCGGTTGCCGAGCCGTTTGCCCCTGCGCTGGACCAGCGGCCTTCGCGCCGCGGAGCGACTGGCGGAGCGCGTTCCAGGTGCATTGGAGGTCCCCTCCGGTTTCTCCATTCGCGGTGGGTCGGCGTCCGAGAATGGCTTTCAGTTGCAGGGGCTCTCGACCCGCGATGCCATCTCAGGGGGGAACCTGCTCCCGCTCAGCATCGAGTTCGCCAGCCTGGTGACGGTGCGGTCGGAAGGGGCCATGCCCAGTCATGCTCGTTCGAATGGTGGTGTCATCGAATCGCGCTTGAAGTCGGGATGCTCTCGCTTCTACGGCTCCAGTTTCGCCTACTGGGCGCCGGGGGTTCTGGCGGGGCCCGCCGGTACCCTTCCCGTGTCTGGCACTGACTTCTCGAGCACGGAGCGGTTTCGTCACATGGGAGAGTTCGGCGCGACGCTGGGCGGTCCCGTTGTCCCGAATCGTTTGACCTTCTTCGCTGGTGTGACCCCCGTGTTCAGTCGCACCGAGGAGCAAGGACACTGGGTGGATCAGCACGGCGTTCAGGCGCTGGTCCGTCTCAACTACGAAGTTTCACCCCCGCATCGTCTCTCGCTGTCCCTCATCGGAATGCCGTCCGAAACGCGAGGGCTGGACGACTCCACCTCAAGCGACAGCGACACTGCCATGGCGATGCTCGAGTACTCCGGGGCATTCCTGGACAACGCCTTGCTGCTGACGCTCCAGTCTGGGTGGCTGCGCCACCAGTCCACTCACCGCACCCTGGCGGTCGAGTCCGGCCGGGCCCAGCAGAACGTCCAGATGAAGGTCCAGGCCCATTATCTGCTGCATGCCATCGGGACCCACATCTTCCAGGCAGGCTTCGATACGGAGCACATTGCGCATGTCAGGTTCCTGCCGACGGGTTCCCGTGCCGGAAGCACGGTCCTGGGGGGCTTCGTGCAGGACCGGTGGGACGTGCGTCCGTGGCTCACCATCAATGGCGGTGTCCGCTATGACATGCAGTCGCTACGGGCTCCTTCTCAGGGACGCACCGCGTTCGTTTCATATCAACTCTCTCCACATGCGGGTGTGGTCGTCCATCCAATACCGAGGTACGGGACGACGCTCATCGCGCACTATGCGAAGTACCATGATCAAGTTCCGCTCGGACTCCTGGACTCAGCGCAGGGGCGGCTCATCACCATCGATCCTGGACTGGCACCTGCGTCGTCCCATGAGTTTCTCCTCGTGGCGACTCACGAGTTCTTCAATCTTGGAGAGAGCGGACTCTCCCTCCAGTTGAAGGCACAGTACGCCCGGCGCAGCTCGGGGGCCGCGTTGACGTCCATGCCGACCCTTGGGGGAGAGGGCGTTCTGATTGGAAATCCCGGAGCCGGGAGCCTGGCGATTCTTCCCCGGGCTGTTCGAAACCACGATGCCGTGACGCTATCGATGAACACGCAATGGGGGTCGTGGCTATCTGAGTTCCACTACACGCGCTCGAAATTGCATGGCACGCAGACGGACCCGCTGGGCGATGAGTCCGGGCTGCCACGGGCGCGGCCTCACTTGCTTGACGACGACCGCACGCACTCCATCCAAGTGACGAGCTACCGGATCTTCGTGTTGGACGCCCGGCGCTTCGTCCGCGTGGCGATGTCCTATTCAGGGGCGTCGGGCACGCCTCAGGAGCGGGCACTGACAGCTTTCCCAGCCTGGAGCCATGTGCTGGATGCGCATCTGTCCGTGGGGCATCGCATGACGAACATCGCGGGGCTGTCGATCGGCCTGGATGCGTTCAACCTCCTCAACGCGCAGCCCTGGGCGCGGGGGGAGCCTCGGGGCCCCGCGTGGCTGGAGAGCCCGTCGTCGCTGCGCCCGTCATTTCCACGACAGGTGCGGCTCGGTGTTCGCTACCATTTTTGAAGGCGTCGGGCGCGAGTCACTCCGCCGTCACCCACGCCCCCCGCCTTGGGCTTCCTCTTGGGCGGATTCGCTGTCAGGCGCTGAAGGCCACGGGCCCTTCTGGCGAAGGCCAGGAAGGCCCGTGGTGCGGCATCACTAACCGCAGGTGCGCCGGATGAGCGCCTCGCAGTTCCGGATGGCCTCGGCGCGAGTACACCCCGTGGCCGTACAGTGCGGAATCCCCGTGTTCGGGTGGCGGCAGTACTCGAGCACCACCCAGCACGCGAGTTCATTCTCGGACACGCTGATGTTGGCGGCGCCAACTTCCGGAGCCTGCTCGCCCGGTGCGGCGTCCCGCTGCTCGATGCTCATCTCCTGCTGGTCAGCGGTGACAACGAATTCGCTCGCATCCGGCAAGGTCGAGCCCTCGTCGGTGCCACAGCCCACGAGCGGCATCGTCGTCAGGAACAGTCCCAAGAGCAGCTTCTTCATGGTGGTGCCTTCCATTGGAGAGGACGCCAGGGGGCGGCGTCACCGGATGAGAGGAACCTCGTCCGGCATTTCCTATCTAGAAATGAAATTCGAGAAAGGCAATTAAAGTCTGACGATGTGGCCAATGGTTGACAGCCCAGCCGGGACACCTGCGTGGCATGGCGTCCCGGACGGAATCGGCGCGTCAGGAATCAACAGATGAAGTCCCATTGACGCTGGAGGGATTGAGTTGGCATTGTCCGTTGCTCGTCGCATTGAGCCGGCTGGCGTCCAATCGCGTGCCGTGGAGGCCCTGGACGCTGAAGACGCACATTGAATCACAATCATGGGCGATCCGTCGCGCGGCGGTGCTGGCGTATTCGGACACGTCGGTCGAGGTGCTGGTGCCTGAGCGCTCGATGTCCACGCAGGTGGCGACGTTCTCCGCCCGGAAGTGCTGGAGCGTCACGTTCGTGGTGGGGGCCACGGCGCGGAACGCGAAGCAGGTGCCCACGCGATGGAAGTCCGGACGCCGCGTCCATTTCAGGCGCGGGGCCACTGGCCACGGGAGCGCCAGCGCGCCGATGCGCTACAACGCACGGCTGTTGCGGAGGAGGTGTGTGATCGATGTTCTCCCATGGCGTGGCCTGTGTCCCTTCGCCGGTGGTTGGCGCGGGAGGAGAACCACGCCTGGCCCCGCCCCCGCTCCAGCTTGGGAGCTACGGCAACTCGCTGAGCAGCAGCGTGGGCTCCCCGATGCTCTGGATGACGCAGGTGTTGCGGGCACCTGCGCGAACGGTGTTCGCGAACCGGTCCTCGCGCCAGTGGCCATAGGCCAGATCATACGGCCAGGTGTCGCTCCTGGGCGGAGCCTCTTCGTCACGTCGGCGAGCGAAATGTCGATGCCATCCCGGCATCCGAGCACCCGTGGTCGGCGATGGCCGAGATGTTCGTCATCCGGAAGGGCTTGGGCGTCGAGTTCAACGCGCCATCCGCGCGGCCCTTGAGGATGCGGGCGTTCTCCGCGAAGGGGGGCGGTGTTCGATGTGGCCCGTTGCCAGGCGCGCGCCAGGTCCGCCGCGGAGACGAAGATGCGCCTACCGCGGCGGGCAGCGCCGCATTCGCTTCAGGCAGGAGCGCCGCGTCGACGCTGTCCGTTTCCTGCGTCCGGCCCCGGGCGCGAGACGTGCCGCGCGCCCGGGACGAAAGAGGCGCGGGGACTACCACTTCTCCACGGAGGTGACGGTCAACGGATACGTGGGGCCCACGAAGTTGCCGTCCGATGTGCAGGGGATTTCGCCAACGGTGTTCAGGTTCGCGGCGTAGTAGCCCCACGTGGAGTGGTTGCCCTTCTCGTAGAACACGTGGCCGTTGGGCAGCACGACCTTCCAGACGAAGTCGAGGTGCTCGGCCCACTTGGGCGTGGTGCGGGTGGAGGTGATGCCGTGCACGGTGGTGCTCCACGTCCACGGTGCCGAGGCGAAGACCTCGAGGGTCTGCTCGTTCTCCCAGTCGTAAGGTACGAAGTTGTTCTGCCCGCCCCAGCCGTAGATGAGGAACACGGAGGTGCCCCAAGGGAGGTCGTGGTTCCGGTACGAGAGGTTCACCTCCGCCTCGTAGGAGTGGGCGTAGACACAGGCGTGGAGCACCTTCCGACCCTGGACCCATGTCTCCGCGGCGGTCGCGGAAGAGGCCATGAGGAACACGAGGAGGGAGAGCACTTTTCTAGAGAAGAAGGTCACGGAGGGTACTCAGGGTTGGAGGTGGATTCAGCGGAAACCGTCTCTACCATGATGGCAGGTCTGGACACACGCCGTGCATCAGCCGCATGTTTCGCCGAGCTTGCCGAAGGTCCGGTGTCACATCTGAAACATCCTCCCGTCAGAGTGACCTGGGAGGTTTTGAGAGCCTGGTGAGGTGCCCATGTCTCGATTCCCCCCGTTCCGTCGGCTGCGCGGCGTCCTCCCCACCGTCGCGGTTCTTCTGTTTGCCGTTGCGTGTGGCGACGACAGCGCGCCGCCCCCCGGTCCTGCTCCGGACGCGGGAGTACCCGTCACGGACGCGGGGACGGACGCCGGGACGCCGCCCCCCGAGGTCCCCTCGGTGCCTCGCATGGAGGTGACGCTCGGGGGAAGGCCGTATGTGGCCTACCAGCGCCCAGGAGACACGTTCCGCATCGTGTGTGAGCTGCCGTGCCCCATCGAGGAGACCTACCTCTTCGCGCGCTACGCGGGCTTCCTGGCGGTGAAGGACGACCTGGTGGCGCTCACCGGCGTGGACGTGCCGGAGCGGATGGTACCGGTGGACATCCACCTCGCGTCGGACAGTCTGTGTGGGAACCCCGGTCCGCTGGCGGGAGCCTCGTTCATGAATTGGACGGGGCTGGAGCCAGGGCCCGGGGCGAACGTCTGCCTGTGGGACCTGGAGGCCTCCTTGCCCACGGCGCCGCATGTCCCGCGCCCGCTCACGGTGGCCAACGCCCTGGCCCGGGAGAATCAGGTGCTGCTGGCGCATGAGTACGCGCACGTCGTGTTCTTCCTGCGCCAGGAGCTGTCTCACGAGTGGTTCGTCCGTGCCGTCTCGTACCGCGTCGGCGGCCAGACGGAGAGCCTCTGTGATTCGATGAACGCGCTGCATGCGCCCACCGCCTGGAACCTGTGTCAGCAGAACGGCCTGGACTACCCGCAGCTCGCGGAGAGCATGCGCCGCATCGATGCGCTCTGGACCTCGGGGCAGGGCGTGGAGGAACTCTTCGCGAACGTGCCGAAGACGACGTCCGTGTATCAGCTCCGACGCATCCTCGACTCGCTGGCCGGGTCAGATACCTTCGAGGCGCTCGTTGGGGCCGGGGAGCTGCGGCCGAATCAGTGTGGTGACGCCGGCCGGTTCACGCCGTCAGGGGGCACGCTGTCGCTGTATGGCGGACGGGTTGAGTGGACGCTGCCCGTGGGCGCGGTGACGGCGCCGCTCCAGGTCGAGCCGGGGAGCTGGCGCACCGGCAAGGTGGTTCCCGAGGCCTGGAATGCCTTCATGTGGGCCCACAACTACGCCTTCCTGCCGAGTGGCTTCGCGTTCCAGCGGGACGTGCGGCTGACGGTGCGCTACGAGCCGTCGCTCATGCCCGAGGGCGCGGATGCGTCCACGCTCACGCTCTATTGGCTGCCCGTGAGCACTCCCGCGCAGGCCGTTCCTGGCGCGGAGGTGGACACGGTGGCGAATACGGTCAGCGCCACCGTGTCCCGGCTGGGTCGCTACGTCATTGCTCCCCGCTGAGAGTCCCTGTCCCCGGAGCGGAAGGCCCCGCTCGTCGCGCGCTCAGTCGCACACGCCCACGTCGGACAGGAGTCGGCCGACGCGGACGTGGTAGAGGTCGCCCGGGACGAAGGGCTCGTACTGGTGGCGCACGAAGTAGAGCGTGTCGTGGTCGGGCGAGAGCGAGGGGTGGTACTCGTCCAGCTCGGTGTTCACCCGGGGCCCCAGGTTGCGGGCGGGCTCCCAACCCCACCGGCCGCGCCGGGCGGCATACAAATCTCCGGAGCCGTAGCCATCCGGACGGTTGATGGACGCGAAGAGCAGCGTGCGTCCATCCGGCGTGATGTGAGGGTTGAACTCCCAGTACTCGGTGTTGATGGCGGGGCCCAGGTTCTCCGCCGGGCCGTAGGTGCCGTCGCGCCGCAGCCGCGAGCGCCAGATGTCCCAGCCCCCGTAGCCGCCTTCGCGGTCCGAGCCGAAGTACAGCGTGCCCTCGGCGTCCACGCTCGGGTACAGCTCGTCCGCCGTGCTGTGGACGGCGGCGCCCAGGTGGCGCGGCTCACCCCAGCTTCCGTCGCGCTTGCGCTCCACCACCCACATTTCCACGTCGTCACGGGGCACGCCGTTGACGGGGCGGATGGAGGAGAAGAACAGGCGGCGCCCATCCGGAGAGACGAACGGGTCGATGTCCGCGTACTGGCCCGAGAAGGAGGCCACGCGGGGCTCCGTCCAGCGGCCGTGGCGCCACTCGGAGTAGACGATGGTGGCCTGTCGGTCGATGGGGAAGAAGCCGGTGCTCACGCCCCAGAAGGCGGTGCGGCCGTCGGGCGTGAAGGCGATGCGGTACTCCTCCTGGTCCGGAAGGGAGATGAAGCCGGGGGCGAGCACCTCTGGCGTTCTCGGGGCGGAAGCAACGGCGGGGGCCGCCACGGACAGCGCGAGCGCGGCGAACATCCAAGGGCTACGTCGGAACGATGATGGCATGACAGGCTCCTCATGGCGGGAGGCATTGGCGCCTCCGTCATGCCCCCAGAACTACGGGGTGTCTGCCTGCCTGTCTGGCCTTCGGGGACGAAGCGCGCGGCGCCAGGGACGAACTGGCGCCGGGCTGGGATGGCGTTAGAGGTCCTGCGCCTGCCGGAAGGCTTTCTGTTCGCGATGGTCGGACAGGGTTTCGTCCAAGTAGGGCTTGAGGGCGACGCTTTGGTAGACCAGTGCAACCTCACTGCGCGCGGGCGTCTGCCTTCCCGACAGGGTGACCAGCATCTGGCCACTGTTCCATTGCTGCATCAGGGTGTACTGGGATTGGGCCCGGAGGGTGTCCCGCCGTGCTTCCCGCAGGGTCTCCTCGTCCGCGAACCGCGGGTCTCCGGATTCAAGCTCCCGCAGCCGGCGCTCGGCGTTGGCAGCGGTGTCCAGGTGGTGCCCCGGTGTCCCGTACTTCATCCGCAGCGCCGCCGCGACCTCGTCGAAATCCTTCCGGATGGAGTCGGCCGGGTCGAACAACACGGTCACCGCGGCGAGCTTGTCATGCACGAACACGAAGTCCAGCCTGGCGGGCCGCTCCGCCACGCTCCGGATGGTTGTCATGTCGCCGTGCACGGGGTCCGTCGCGGCTTCGGGATAGAGGGCCGCCACCTCCTCACGCGTCATGCCCCACCGCGTCTCCTGGAAGCCGTCGGTGCTGCGGTCGTTCGCGAATGCTTCCTGGGCAGCGGCTTCATTCGCGTTTCGGACGGCCTCCCGGCGCGTCAGCAGCTCCTGATGGCGCGAGGAAGAACCGCAAGCGGTGACCAGGAGGCAGAAGGGGAGGAGTCGGGCAACGCGGCGGTACATGACTGGCTCCAAGGGGTGTGCGCTCCAGGCCATGACGGCTCGAGTCCCGGAATATTCTAACGCGCGCCAGGCGAGGTGCTTCGCATGCCGCACGGCGTCGTCGGCGTGTTTGAGTGCACTGGCGCGGTGTCTGGATTCACGCCACGTACTGGATGTCCGCTGATGTCTGACGGCAAGATGCATCGCTTCGGAGGCCGCATGAATCGACAGCGGATGTTCATCGTGGCAGGCGTTGTGGTGCTCCTGGGCGTGGCGCTCGCGTGGCGGGGGCTTTCGTCCTCGGGAGACGTCGCGACGCCAGAGGCGCGGGTGTCCGCGTCACGCCAGGGCGGCCGCGAGCCTTCGCCGGCCGTGGCCCGTGAGGGCGGCGCGCCCGCGACGTCCGCTGAGCGCCCGTCGGGGACGCCCGAGGTGGCGGAGCCGATGCGTGAACACGAAGGGGTGCTCCTGGCCGAGGTCTCCGGAGCCGCTGGACCCGTGAAGGGCGCGCGCGTCACGTTGTATGTCCTGTCGCCCCGTGACGTCAGGCGGGGGCGGGCGGCCTGGTTCGTCGCGGGACGCGGCAGCACGGACGCGCAAGGACGGGTGACGCTCGCCGCTCGCCCTGGGGCCTACCTTGTCACCGCGAAGGCAGACGGGTTCGCCACGGCGCGTGAGGGCGTCATCCGACCCGTGGGCGAGGCCCGGACCCAGGTGCGGCTGACGCTCGGCGCGGGCGCGGTGCTGGAGGGCTCGACGCTGGCGCGTGCCTCCCGCGAGCCCGTCCCGCTCACGCGACTCACCTTGTCGCCGCGCACGCTCCTGTCCAGCCGCATCCAGGACGTGCCGGAAGAAGAACAGCACGCGCAAGTGAGTGATGCGCGGGGCCTCTTCCGCTTCGAGGGACTGGCGCCAGGGGAGTACCAGCTCGAGGCCCTCGCGCCAGGGCACGCGCCCCGGCGCGTCGAACGCATTCATGTGCCCATGTCAGGGCTCACCGTGGAGCTGGACGGCTCGGCCTTCATCGAGGGCTTCGTCGAGCAAGCGGATGGCGCGCCCGCCTCGGGAGCGGACGTCACGGCCGCGGGCATGGGCGCACCGCTGCATGCCGAGACGAGCGAGGGCGGCGGCTTCTCGTTGGAAGTCGCCCCTGGCGTCTACGAGGTGTCTGCCCGGATGGGCTCGCACACGGGCGCGGCGCCGGGGCGCGTCGTGGTGGGCGCGGGCATGACGGTGCGCGAAGTCCGAATCCGGCTGGGCGCGGCCTCGTCGATAGCGGGCGTGGTGCGCGGCAAGGGGACGGGGGCGCCCGTGGAGGGCGCGTCCGTGGCCGTCGTGCTGGAGGCGCTCGCGCACCTCCCCAACGCGGCGCTCGTGCCTGTCGCCAGCGCCGTCACCACCGAGGACGGGCGCTTCTCGCTGGAGGGGCTCGCGCCGGGGGCGTACACGGTGAATGTCCAGGCGCGAGGGCATCGGAAGTGGAGCCGTGAGGGGATTCGCTTGCTGGACGGCCAGCGCTTCGACGTCGCCGCGGAGCTGGAGGCGAACGGGCGCATCGAGGGGCTCGTGGTGGACGAGGCCTCCACGCCCCTGGCGGGCGTTCATGTCGCGGCGGAATGGCGTTGGGGCCGGCGGCCCATCGAAGAGGTGCTGAGCGCGGTCAGCGACGAGGCGGGGCGGTTCGTTCTCGAAGACGTCCCGCCCACGGACGTGTACGTCGCCGCGCGCCGTGACGGCAGCCAGATGCATGTCCGGGAGAAGGTGTCGGTGAAGGCGGGGGAGACGCAGCAGCTCCGCATCCAGCTTTCGGGAGAGGGCCTGCTCGAAGGCACTGTCCGAACGGAGGCGGGCAAGGTGCCGCAGCAGCCCGTCACCGTCTATGCCTTGCGGGAAGGTGTCGCGCGAACGGAGTCGCTTCAGGTCCCCGCGTCGCGGGATGGCACCTGGTCCATGCGCGTCCGCGCGGGCCGTTACAAGCTCATCGCGTGGCTCTCCGAAACAGGCAACCAGAGTGGTGATCAGGAGAAGGCCGTGGAGGTCGAAGTCGGCCAGACGCAGCAGGTGGCGCTCCAGGTGCGCGAGGCGCGCCACCCCATCCGCGTCACCGTGCTCGAGCCGAATGGCGCACCCAGCATCGCGGCCACCGTCATGGCGAGCGACGTGGGCAGCAGCGAGGTGCTGATCGAGGACGTCACGGACGCGGCCGGCCAGGTCACCGTCGTGGCGGACTCGGTGAGCGGGCGGGCCCTGCGCATCTGGGCCACGAATGGCGGACGCAGAGGGGAGCTGCCCTCGGTCGCGGTGTCGCAGGAGTCCGTGACGCTCCAACTCGCCGCCGCGGGGAGTCTGGTGGGCACGGTCCGCTCGGCGGGGGGACGGGCGGTGGACGGTTTCCGGCTGGTGGTGTCCGGGACGCGCAGTGACGAAGACTTCGTGACCCGACTGGAGTCCGAGTTCGCGGGCGCGCGCTTCAACGTCGACGACGTTCCCGTGGGCCCCATCGGTGTCACCGCGACGCTGGCGGATGGCCGGGCCGGCGCCGTGGAGGCCGTCTCCACCTCGGGCGGCACCACCCAGGTGGAAGTGGTGGTGGAGGCCGGTGGAGGCGTCTCGGGCCGCCTGGTGGATGCCACGGGCGCGCCCGTGGCGCAGGCGTTCGTGGACGTGGACGGCATCATGTCGCCCGAGACAGGTCCGGACGGGCGCTTCTCCCTGACGGACCTCGCGTCGGGCCCACGCCGCCTCACCGCCTGGAGCCGGACGACGGCGCGCGCCGAGCGGCAGGTGCGCCTGGAGCCGGGAAAGGTGCTGGACGTGGGGGACTGGAAGCTTGGCCGCCCTCGCGTGGAGTCTGGGCGGCTGGGCATCCACTTCGGCATGGATGGCAAGGACGTCACCGTCAGTGCGCTCATGGAGGACCTGCATCAGGGCGCACTGCGAGTGGGAGACGTGGTGCGCTCCATCGACGGCACGCCCGTGCTCGATGTGGGCCAGGCGCGTGAGCGAGAGCTCGGCGCTCCAGGGAGCCCCGCCACCCTGCTCATCCGCAGGGCGTCTCACACCTACCCCGTGACGGTGACGCGGGCGCCCTGATGACCCACGCGTTGTGTGTGGGTTCACAGGCACTGGCATGCAGGCAGTCTCACGCCTTGAGGCAGGTCGTTTGAACTCAAAGGTCTAGACGTGATCCGCCTGACCTGTTAACGAACTACCGCATTGTTCCTTGGGTGGACTGTCCCGCGCGCCAGCGTCCTCGCTGCGTGTGCAACGGGAGAGGACCGCCCCATGTGCCAAGTCAGGCGCTCTGGACGCGCGTGGCCCTCGAGGCCGGCGTGTGTCCGCTGCCTATTGCCAGGAGTTGCGGTTGTCAACGCGTCTTACCCGTTTCACCGGTGCCGTTGTGTTGTCTGGATTGACTTGTCTGCTTGCGCCTTCCGCACGTGCCGAGGAGGCCGCGGTGGAAGACGCGGACATGCTCAAGGTGGGCGGGGCGCTGCGTGTCAACGCTTTCTACAAAACGTGGCTTGGCGAGGAAGACAATCGAAACCGTGGCGGTGACATGGCTTTCGATACGTTCCGTCTCAACGTCGACGCCAGACTGTCCAAGATTCTGCTGTCCACCGAGTACCGCTTCTACGCGGGCTACTCCATGCTTCACCACGGTTGGGTGGGGTATGAGTTCACCAAGGCGACTCAGCTCCAGTTGGGCGTCCACCGTGTGCCATTCGGCATCCTGCCGTATGCCTCACACAACTGGTTCTTCTCCCTGCCGTATTACATGGGCATGGAGGACGACTACGACATGGGCCTGAAGCTCGTCCATACCCAGGGGCCCTGGGACCTCCAGTTCGCCTTCTACAAGAGCGACGAAGGCAACTTCACCGGCCGGAGCACGGACAGCGCGCGCTACTCGTACGACGTGGTGCAGGTGAACAGCTCCAACCCGACCGAGGCGTACCTGGGCGTGGACAGCGCGAACCATGAGAGCAACAAGCTCAACGCTCGCGTGGCCTACACGTTCCAGCATGGTGATTTGGGGCGGACCGAGGTGGGCGTCTCGGCGCAGACGGGGCAGATCTACAACAGCATCACCAAGCGCAACGGCTTGAACTGGGCCGGCGCGGCGCACCTGGATGGTTACTACGGTCCGTTCAACCTCCGGTTGCAGGTCCTGTCGTACGGCTATGACCTGAAGAACCCGGAAGAGCACGACTCCTCCATCGTGACGATGGGTGCGTATGACGCGCCCTACAAGATGGCCACGCGGGGCACCGTCTACGCGGCGGGGCTCGCGTACGACGTGCCCGTGGCGTGGGGGCCCATCTCCAAGCTGACCTTCTACGACAACTTCAGCCTCTTCGATAAAGCCAACGCGGCCTTCGAGACGTCGATGCAGAACGTGCTGGGCATGCTCGTCACCGCGGGCCCCGTCTACACGTACGTCGACATGGCGAGCGGAAAGAACCAGCCGTGGCTGGGGCCCGCCTATGGCCACGCGCTGGCCGAGGGCGACCCGAACGCGGATTGGGAAACGCGCTTCAACATCAACGTCGGCTACTACTTCTGAGGTCCCCATGGAGAAGATAGAAGTCCGCGGCCTGCGGAAGATTTACGGCGGGAACCCGGAGCGAGCCATCGCCCTGCTGGAGCAGGGGCGGAGCAAGCAGCAAATCCTGGAGGAGACGGGTTGCACCGTGGCCATCCAGGAGGCTTCGTTCGACGTGAAGGCCGGTGAAATCTTCGTCATCATGGGCCTGTCCGGCAGCGGCAAGTCCACGGTGCTGCGCTGCCTCAACCGCCTCATCGAGCCCTCCGCCGGGAGCGTGCACGTGGACGGCGTGGACGTCACGAAGGCGGACAAGGCGGGCCTGCTCGACGTGCGGCGCCGGAAGATGGCCATGGTGTTCCAGAACTTCGGCCTGCTCCCGCACCGCAGCGTCATCCGCAACGTGGAGTACGGCCTGGAGATGCAGGGCCTGGAGCGGCGTGACTCCCGGCCCAAGGCGCAGCACGCGCTCGAGCTGGTGGGCTTGAAGGGCTACGAGGAGAAGCTCCCCCGGGAGCTCTCCGGCGGCATGCAGCAGCGCGTGGGGCTGGCCCGGGCCATTGCCACCGACGCGGAAATCCTGCTCATGGACGAGGCCTTCAGCGCGTTGGACCCGCTCATCCGCCGGCAGATGCAGGACGAGCTGCTGGAGCTCCAGTCGCGGATGAACAAGACCATCGTGTTCATCACCCACGACCTGGACGAGGCGCTCAAGCTGGGCGGGCGCATCGTCATCATGAAGGACGGCCGCATCGCGCAGCTCGGCACGCCGGAGGAGATTCTCACGAGCCCGGCGGACGACTACGTGCGTGCCTTCGTGGAGCACGTGGACCGCACCAAGGTCATCACCGCGCGGACCATCATGCGGCGGCCCGAATCCGTGGTGCACCCCAAGGACGGGCCCGCGCTGGCCGTCAAGCGCATGCGCGAGTCGGGCACCTCCACGCTCTTCGTCACCAACCAGGCGCGAAAGCTGGTGGGCGTGGTGCGCATCGAGGACGCGCTGCGGCTGATGGCGGAGAACAAGCACAGCCTGGACGGCATCCTCGTCACGGATTTGCCCACCACGTCACCGGACACGCCGCTGTCGAAGCTGGTGGCGGTGGCGGCCACCACCCAGATTCCCATCGCGGTCGTCGCCGAGGACCAGTCCTTCCTGGGCATCGTCAGCCGCGCCACCTTGCTGGCCAGCATCGCGGGGGAGAAGAGCTGACATGAGCACACTGAAGATTGGAGAAGGCTTCGAGGAGCTCATCGATTGGTTGGGGGAGCGCGGCGCGCCCGTGTTCGACGCCATCCGTTCCGTTCTCTCCGCCTGCATCCAGGGACTGGAGTCCGCGCTGCTCCTGCCGCCGAGCTACGCCATCATCGCGGTGTTGATGGTGCTGGCCTGGCGCTTGTCGGGCCTGGGCACGGCGGTGTTCACCGCGCTGGGCATGCTGCTCATCCAGGACATGGGGCTTTGGCAGGCCACCATGGAGACGCTGGCGCTGGTGCTCAGCTCGGCGTTGGTGGCGCTGGTGCTGGGAATCCCCCTGGGCATCTGGGCCGCCTACAGCCGGACCGTGGAGCGGGTGCTGCGTCCCGCCCTGGACCTGATGCAGACGATGCCCGCCTTCGTCTACCTCATCCCCGCGGTGCTGTTCTTCCGGCTGGGCAAGGTGCCGGGCGTGGTGGCCACGGTCATCTTCGCCATGCCTCCCGCCGTGCGCCTCACCAACCTGGGCATCCGCCAGGTGCCCGCCGAGGTCGTCGAGGCGGCCATCGCGTTTGGCGCGACGCCCCGACAGACGCTGCTCAACGTCCAGCTCCCCATCGCCATCCCCACGCTGCTGGCCGGGGTGAACCAGACCATCATGCTGTCGCTGTCCATGGTGGTCATCTCCGCGATGATTGGCGCGGGTGGCCTGGGCGAGCAGGTCCTGAAAGGCATCACCCAGCTTCGCATCGGGCTGGGCTTCGAGAGCGGCATCGCGGTGGTCATCCTGGCCATCGTGCTGGACCGTTTGACTCATGCGCTGGGCAAGCCCCGGACGCGCTCATCATGAAGGAGACCCGCACCATGAACCTGTCCTCTCTCCACCGGCTGCCCCTGGTGCTCAGTGCCGTGGCGGGGCTGCTCGTCGCTCCCGGTTGCAAGCAGGAGAACAAGGCGCCCGCGGCGGAAGGCGCCGAGACGGCCGCGCCCGCGAAGAAGCCCGTGGTCCGCATCGTCTATGTGAACTGGGCCGAAGGCGTGGCCATGACGCACCTGGTGCAGGCCGTCCTGGAAGACAAGATGGGCTACCAGGTCAAGACGACCATGGCGGACGTGGCGCCGGTGTTCGCCTCGCTCGCCAATGGCGACGCGGACTTCTTCCTGGATAGCTGGCTGCCCGTCACCCACCAGAGCTACATGGAGCGCTTCAAGGGCAAGGTGGTGGACCTGGGCGTCAGCTATGACGATGCCCGCATCGGCCTGGTGGTGCCGGCGGACCTGGACATCAACAGCATCGAGCAGCTCAACGGCAAGAAGCAGGCGCTCAACCAGTCCATCGTGGGCATCGACTCCGGCGCGGGCATCATGACCACGACGGAGAAGGCCATCGAGGCGTACGGGCTGGAGCTGAAGCTGGTTCCCTCCAGCGGGCCGGCGATGACGGCGGAGCTCAAGGACGCCGTCGCCAAGAAGCGCCCCGTGGTCGTCACCGGGTGGAAGCCGCACTGGAAGTTCGCGCGCTGGGACCTGAAGTTCCTGGAGGACCCGAAGGGCGTCTATGGCGCCAAGGAGTCCATCCACACGCTGTCGCGCGTGGGCCTGGAGAAGGACCTGCCCGACGTCGCGGCGCTGCTGCGCAACTTCAAGCTGGATGACCAGCAGCTCGGCAGCTTGATGGGCGCTGTCGAGGACGCCGCCGGCACGCCGGAGAAGGCCGTGCGTGAGTGGATGAAGCAGAACCAAGCGCTCGTGGACGGGTGGATTCCCAAGGCCTGAGCCCCCCTGTGCGCACCCCGGGGCTTCGTGCCCCGGGGCGTGCGAGACATCACCCGATGTCGCCGTTGCAGGCCCAGCCCGTGCCGTCACAGACGACATCGCCCGGGGCTGTCGCCTTGGGCTGTTTTCAGTTGCCGCGTCGGGTGTCGTTCAAGATTCCGCTGCGAGTCTCCAGCGAAATGAGCTGTCGAATCCCTGTCCACAGTTGCCGGTAGATGTCTCGCTCCGTCACGCCGAGCCGGGTGGCGTTGGAGATGTCATGGATTCCATCCTCGGCGTCGGAGTGTTCTCCGTGCAGGCCGCGCACGGCGAGCCCCAGGCGGGCGCAGCGGGCGTGGAAGTCCGGGCGGCGCGACAGTCGCGGCAGCCGGATGAGCACCGAGGCGCGCATGGCGGTGCCCAGGTTCGTGGGGCACGCCGTGTGGTAGCCGAGCCGTGAATCCCGCGCGAAGTCGAGCTGCTCGCCGAGGACGTCCAGCGCCGACTTGAGGCGGTGGAATGCCTCCGCGAGCCCGGAGCCCGACTGCATGCTGATGATGCGCAGGGCGTCTTCCTCGCCCACCCAGACGATGAACCGCATGTCGGTGCTGTGGAAGATGCCACGGTTCCGGGGCCAGTCCCGGTTGACGCCCGCGCTGTCCAGGAAGCGGTCCCCGGGCTTGAACAGGAAGTGCTGCTCCACCCAGGCCCGTCGCTGGACTTCAGAGAGGCTGGCCAGGGGGTGGTACTCGCCCGCGAGTTCTCCCTTCAGGCCCGAGAGGACCTGGACGACCTCGGCCTCCAGCTCGGCGCGGGCGCGGGCACCAATGGCGGGAGGAAACGCATACCGGGCGAGGTTCCGGCCGACCCGAATCCGCGTGGAGAGGATGAACTCGCCCGACGGGTCCAACGCCTCCTGGGGGAGCCCTTCGAGCGAGAAGTCACTCGGATGTCCATCCAGGTCGTAGCCAGAGTGGTCCCGGATGATGGGGTGGAGCAGCGGTGAGAACAGGGCATAGGTCTCACTGTCTCCCGCGTAGACGCCCATCTGGGAGTCCTCGTGGTCGAGGCCGCTTTGAATGGCCCGCCGCAGTGTCCAGCCGTTGCGCGTCGTGAGTCTTTCGAGCCGGGATTTCAGCTCGGGTGTCAGGTGCTTGTGGAGCAACATCGCGGCGCCGGTTGAGCAGGACATGTGCCACCGGGCCGGATGTTTTAATGTGAGTGATTCTCCAGACTTGGCGTGGCGTCCGCGTCCATGACACGTGTTGCTGACGTGTCAGCCCCAGGGGTGACACGTCAGCCATGGACCACTCACCGGTGGTGGGCCGGTGAGTGGTGCGCCTCGAGGACTACCGCGCCTGGAGGCGAGGCGGCAGGTGCGGACCGAACTCGATGATGTCGGCCTCCGGGTGCGGCACGGGGGCGTACTTCAGCGAGGGGACCTCCGCCCAGCGCCGCACGGTGTCCTGGGCCTGGCCGCGCGCGGCGGCGGGCAGCCGGGCGATGGAGGCGCCGTGGTTGCCGCCCGGGACGATGAACACCGGCGAGTCCTGGGCATCTCCAATGGGGAACGCCGCCGCCGTCCACGGGTCCAGATCCCCGTAGATGAACATCACCCGCTGGCCCTGGGTGGTGAGCCAGTCCGCGATGTCCTGCATGGCCTGGGGCCGGAACACGACTGGGACGCCCGGCACCGAGTACACCGGCGCGATGCCCGTGTTGGGGTGCTGGATGAGGCTGCCCAGGTGGGCCTCGTAGGGCATGGGCCACCCCAGCTCCAGGCTCGCCTGGAAGTAGTACGGGTGGTACGGCGTGATGCCATTGGCGGTCCCGTCCGAGAACGTGGCGAGGCCCACGGTCCAGTCCAGCATCTCCATCAGCTCCTGGCTCGAGGCCTGGGCCGTCGGGAAGTACTGGCAGTTCGCGGGGCTGTCGTACTGCCAGAAGGCGAAGTACGACTCGATGGCCAGGTGCTCCAGGGCCCGCTCGAAGCCCAACTGGTTGTACGTCAGGCCGTATTGCGTGGCGTGGCTGCGCAGCAATGACAGCATCTCCTCCCGCCGCTCCAGGACGGCCCGCTGGAAGGCATGGATGCGCTCGCGGCACCACTGCAGCTCATCTCCTCCCACGGTGGCCTGGAAGGCCGGGAAGCGCTCGTCATCGGCCCGGGCCAGCGGCGCCACGTAGGCCACGGTCGCGTACACGTCGTTCGGGTAGAAGCGGCGGTAGAAGACCATCGTCTCGCCGCCCTTGCTGCCGCCGGTGGAAATCCAGCGCGCGGTGTAGATGGGCTTGAGCGCCTCGACGATGCGGTGGAAGTCATCCGCGGACTGCTTGATGGTGAGCTGGCTCCAGTCGGTGGGCACCGGGCGGCTCGGCTCGAAGAAGCGGTGCTCGAGCGAGAGCTGGTTGCCGGCGACCAGCGTCGTCAGCTCACGGCGGCCCGCGGACAACGACACGTAGTAGCCACTGGTGTGGAGGACCATGGGCGCCGAGTCCGAACGGTGCAGCAGGCCCATCCGCTGCTTGAAGCGCTGGCACTCCGGGCGAGCGTGGTCGGCCGGCTGGTCATACTCCATGACGAAGAAGCGGTGGCCGGCGGGCACGGCGACGCCGGAGGGGTTCTCCGCCACGGTGAGGCCTTGGATGGCGCGCAGCCGGACCAGGATGTCCTGCGTCGGGTCGGAGACGACCGTCGGGTCCCCCGGAGGCGGGGAGCCCGCATCCGGCGGGCCGAAGGGGCACTCGGGGGGCTCGGTGCCGCCGTCACCCGTTCCGCCGTCGCCGCTGCCCGCGTCCGTGGGCGCGGAGCCACCGTCCTCGGCACCCGCGTCCCCAGGCTCCGTGCCGCCATCCTCCTCGCCAGTCCCCGCGTCGCCAGGCGCCGTGCCGCCATCCTCGGTGCCCGCGTCCGCGGGCGCGGAGCCACCGTCCTCGGCACCCGCGTCCACGGGGGCGGAGCCACCATCCTCGTCGCCCGCGTCCATGGGGCCAGCGCCAGCGTCCTCTTCGCCCGCGTCGACAGGGCCGGAGCCGCCGTCCTCGTCGCCCGTGCCGGCGTCCTGGTCACCCGCGTCGACAGGGCCGGAGCCGCCGTCCTCTTCACCCGTGCCCGCGTCGTCCGGAGGGGTGCCCGCGTCGTCAGCGCCCGCGTCTTCCGGCGGCGTGCCGGCGTCGTCCTGGCCCGCGTCCTGGCCTCCATCGGGCGTCTGCTGCCCCGCGTCCGGTGTGGGCGTGGGCGTGTCGTCACCGCAAGCCGTCTGCGTCAACAGCAACAACAGCGGGAGAAGGAAGAGCATGGAGCGGGACGGACTGCCTGGATGGAACATGGACCCCTCTGGAAATGGCTCCGGACGTGCGAAGGCCAACGCTGGCAGACATTAACGCACGGCGCGCCGACACACGTGGCGGAAGCGGAGAGCGCCCATCCGGCTGAAGATTTTCAACGGGGCGCTGTCTGACGGCGGCGGACGTGAGTGCCTTGCCGGTGTGCGCGCCCACGCGGTGTAATGCCGTACATGTCCCAGAGCGTGACCTTCGCTGTCGATACCGTGAAGCCCGCTGTGCTGCCGTTGGGGGAGTTCGGGCTCGAGGAGGCCCTGAAGGGGCGCCTGGACGCGAAGGTGATGGGGGCTTCCCATGTCGCGGCCCGCTTCGTCCAGCCGGTGGACACCCATCCGCTCGTCGCCGCGGTGCACCTGGCCTTCAGTGGGCATCGACCGCTCGTCCTGTCCCCAGACATTCTCTGGATCACCATTGCCCAGGGATTCGCCCTGCATGTCATCCGCAACGCGGAGGCCTTGCGCTTCGACCTGGTGAGCCACGGGGGCCGCATGCGCCTGTCGGTGGTGCGTGACCCGGCCCAGGAGGCCCTCACCTCGGACGACTTCTGGCCCGGCGTCGTGGACGAGTTCTCCGCCATGATTCAGGGGCACTCGCCCGCCATGCATGACTTGATGGTGTGTGACTTCTCCACGACGGGGCCCGTGGAGCGGGTGGTCAGCCAGGTCGTGCTGATGGACGCGATGCGCGAGTACTTCGACTACGTGGTGGAGTGCATCTGCGGCATTCCCACCGTCACGCTCGAAGGCACGCCAGAGGACTGGCGCAAGCTGCGCGACAAGGTGGGCCAGCTCCCCCGGTACGGCTTGGAGGTCTGGGCGAAGCAGTTGCTGCCGTTGTGCGACCAGTTCATCCGGGCCTCCGAGGGAAACGCGGACCGGGCGTTCTGGCGTGCCATCTACAAGCTGCACGACGCGTATGGTGAACAGACTTTCAATGGTTGGATTGGAAAGCTGTTCCCCTTCATACGCAACGATTTGACGGGGGCGTATGACGTGCCCAATCCGATGCTGGAGCCCGAGGACTCGGAGGAGGGGGACGCCGCGGATGACGTTGTCTCTCTTTCCTGCAACCGTCTTCCCACGGGCCTGTCCCGGGTGCCCATCACCCTGGAGGTGCTCACCGACAGGGGCCCGGTCAAGGCGCGGATGGCGCTGACGGCGGGCTTCATGGGGACGGGGCAGAATGCGGACACCCTGGCGTTGAGGCCGGTGCCCGGTTGGGTCATCCACGAGGACCTGGGGCTGGATGCCATGCTCCGGCGCATCCAGGACGAGCATTCCATGGCGCCGCCGCTGCCCGCGGACCGCTATGACGCCTGGCGGTGGGCGTGGGGCGAGACGTGTGGATTGCACGCGAACATCCAGCAGCTCTATGCCGCGTGTGATGGGGCGTCACTCTTCGGCGAGGGCCCGGAAGCGGCGTACCTCATCCGCCCGGCGGAGGAGCTGGAGTGCCGTGCTGGAACGCGCTGGTGGAATGCCCGACGTCCAGGCCCCGGGGGCCCGGAGCATCCGAGGGGGTGGACGCGTTTCTGTGACGTGGGCGCGAACGGCTTCCTGGTCTTCCATTTCAAGGGCGAACGCGGCGACGCGCTGCCCATCTATTGGGTGAAGTCGCCTCGGGACTCGCACGCGGTCCGCGTCGCGGAGTCGTTGGCGGAGTTCCTCCACAGGGCGCTCAACTCGCAGGGGCGCGTGTACTTCCTGGCGCCGGACTTCTCGCCCGGAGAGCGCGTCGAGCTGACGCGGTGAGCGGGCCGGGGGGCGGTTACTCGCGCTGGAGCAGGAAGGTGGCGGTGCCCGCGACGGCTTCACGGGGCTTGCCGAGGGAGAGGCCTCGGAGCGCCCTGTCGATGCACCGCGCGAGCGCTGAAGGCTGGTTCGGGTTCAGCCGCGCTCGCAGCACGACGCCTTCGGGGGAGTAGTCCAACGCGTAGGTGTCCTGCCGGCAGGCGGCGTCTTCTCCGATGCGCGCGTAGCACGTGTCGAGCGCGGGCGCGCGCAGCTCGACGGACTCCGCGACCCAGCCGTCGCTGTACGCATGCGGCGCGGGCGCGGCGGCACCTGGACTGTCCTGGCGCGGCGCCTCGAGGACCCGGACGATGGAAGGCTCCTCCGCGGGCGCCATTCCGGACGCCGTCACGACGAGCCCTCCCGTCGCGGCGAGTCCCACGCCCAGCGCGCCGCCCAACATGAGGACGCTCTGCAGCCGGGCCCGTGGAGGCGTGGCGGCGCCGTGCGCCGTGGCGTCGGGGGCTTCGTTCGTGGCCACCTCGGGGGCGGCGGGCGAGGTCTCGACGGCGGGCTGCGTGGGCGCTTCGGCTGGGGCGGCGGGCGTCGTCCACGGCTCGAGCGCCTGGGTCAGCTCCTGGGCGTCCGGGAAGCGCGCGGCCGGGTCCTTCTGCAGCGTGCGCTCCACCACCTGGGAGAAGCCATCCGGCACATCCGCGCGCACGCCGCTGAGCGGGGCGGGCACGTTGTGCAGCACGGCGGAGAGCAGCGCCACGTTGTCCGCGACGTCGATGGGCCGCTGTCCCGTCACCATGTGATACAGGCAGGCACCCAACGAGTAGATGTCCGCGCGTCCGTCCACGGGGCGGCAGCGGACCTGCTCCGGGGCCATGTACGACGGCGTGCCGACCCAGGCGCCGGACTCCGTGCCCAGCGCCTTGGCGTCGTCTTCATGCATGAGCCTGGCGACGCCGAAGTCCAGCAGCTTCACCTGGAGGGCCTCGGTCCCCGTGTCGACGACGAAGACGTTGTCGGGCTTGATGTCGCGGTGGATGACGCCGGCCTGATGCGCCACCGTCAGCGCGCGCGCCACCTGGTGGGCGATGAGGGCCGCGCGCGCCACTGGCAGCGGGCCCTCCTTCTTCATCAGCGACTTCAGCGTCTGTCCCTGGAGCAACTCCATCACCAGGAAGGGAGGCTCCTCCGGCTCATCCTGGAAGTCCGTCACCTCGACGATGTTCGGATGCCGCACCCCCGCGGTGGCCTGGGCCTCGCGGCGGAAACGCGCGTGCACCGCGGGCTCGCCGACGAGGTGTTGCTGGAGCACCTTGACGGCGACGGTGCGCCCCGTGTCGAGCTGCTCCGCTTCGTAGACCGTGCCCATCCCTCCCACGCCAATGCGCCGGCGCAGTTGGTAGCGCTGGCCCAGCACTGTCTCGATGGTGGATGAGCGGCTCATGACGCGATGTGTATACCTGAGCTGGAAGAATAACGCCGGAGTGCATCCATCCGGTGAAGGATGCCGCACCGGTGAATTCGCGGAAGGCCGTTCGCTCAGGGGCCTGCCGGGATTGTAATTGTTTCAGGAGTTTCACAGGGGTGTTTCACCCGGGGTCTGGGTGACCCTTCCACTGGGAGGTGGGCCGCAGGGCTTGACGCGCCGCGTGCGCGCGTTCTTCTCGAGGCCTGGGCTTTTTCGCTTTCTGAGACGGGTTTCGCGAAAGGTTTCCTGGACTTGAAGGGGCCCGGGTGGAACGTGCGCGGGCCTCGCACTGCACCGTTGACGCATGAGCGTTCGCTCATTTCTATGGCCTCCTCATCTCGCAAGGGAGTCGTCGTGGCTGGCCAGACGGTGGAATTGACCCAGGAGAACTTTGACCGCATCACCCAGGGGGCTGGGGTGTGCGTGGTGGACTTCTGGGCGGAATGGTGTGGCCCCTGTCGCAACTTCGCGCCGACCTTCGAGGCGACCGCGAAGGAGTTCCCGGCCATCACCTTCGGGAAGCTCGACACGGAGGCGCAGGAGGCGATTTCCGGCCGCATGGAGATTCGCTCCATCCCCACGCTGGTGGCCTTCAAGGACGGCGTCGAGGTTCGGCGTGCCTCGGGCGCGATGTCGGCCTCGGCGTTCACGACCTGGGTGAGCAAGCTGGGCACGGTGGACCTGGCCGTCGAGGCGCAGCGGGCGAAGAACCGCAAGCTGACGGAGGAGGGGACGCCGCCGTTGGGCGTCTCACCCCACGCGGAGTGGGATGAGGGGGACCAGGAGTGGTGCTTCGGCGACAAGGACGAGGACGGCGAGAAGCACGGCCCCTGGAAGTACTGGCGCGCCGACGGAACGCTCTGCAACGAGTGCATCTTCGTCCACGGCAAGCCGCAGGGTCCCTTCAAGCGCTTCCATGAGAGCGGCGAGGTGTCCCAGGACGGCGCGTTCGAGAAGGGCAACCTGCACGGCCCTCGCACCTGGTACGCGTCCGACCAGTTCACCACCGAGCGGATGCATGAGAACGGCGTCTGCGAGAAGGTCCGCCGCACGGTGATGGTCTACTCGCACGGCCGCGTGACGCAGGTGCTGCACTACAACGGCGAAGGCGAGCGCGTGGTGCCCTCCACGGGCGTGCCGTACCCGTCGCGGCCCGCGAGCCTCCCGGAGAAGGCGGAGTACCGCGAGGACCTGGACCAGTGGTCCCTGGTGTCGCTCAACGCGGCGGGGGAGCGCCACGGGCTGGCCCAGTTCTGGGACCGGGATGGGGACCTCGTCTGGGAGGGGGAGTTCCAGGAGGGCAGCCGCCACGGGCGCTATCACTCGTCCGCGGAAGGGGAGTACGCCGACCCTCGCGTGGAGTTCGACGAGGGGGAGATGGCGGATGGCTTCGCCTGTGGCACGTGGAAGCTGCTGGATGCGGACCGGAAGGTCGTGGCCACGAGGGACCTGGGCGTGGCCCAGGACCACGAGACGCTCGATGCCTCCGAGGTGTTCTCCAACCTGCCGCGGAGCGCGGAGGCCTGGCGCGAGTTCGCCGAGCAGGCGCGGGCCGACCGCCGCTATCGGGAGGCGCTGCTGGCCATGGCACGCGCCAGCGCGGTGTCCCTGGACGTGGCGCCGTTGAAGGCGTGGCTGGAGGCGCTCACCTTGCCGCGTTCGGAGTCGAGCGCGCGGGAGCACGCCGATGGCGTGATGAACGGCGCGAGCGATGAGCGCGCGGCATTGGCGGACGCGCTGGTGCGAGGCGCGGAGCCCGCGACGCTGCTTCGCGGGCTGGCGGTGCTTCACGACCAGGCGGACTGGCCCCGGGCGGGTCTGGATTTCATCCTGGCCGCGATGCTGCTGGCGCCGGAGCGGCCCGCGTATCTGTTCACCCGGAGCCTCATCCTGGCGAACCTGGGGCTGGGCGAGCAGATGCGGAAGGACGCGGAGGCGATCGCGCCTTACGAGCCGGATTCGGAGAAGTTCCTCTCCGCCTACGCGCGGGTGCTGTTCCCTCGGTTCGACTTCTGGGCGGGGCGCGAGCCCGCGAGCTGCACGTTCACCGAGGTCCCCGACGCACCCTCGAAGGAGCTCGACGCGGTGCAGGTCGTGGTCCGCAAGTACGCCACGCGGCTCCAGTTGCTGCGCGCGGAGATTCTCTCCCGCTTCAAGCCCGGCGCGGACGTGCCCTGGCTGCCGCCCGACGTGTCGTCCCTGCTGCCCGACGGGCCCGTCGAGTTGGAGGAAACGGAGACCGAGGACTCGGATGGTGACGCGGTGCCCATCGACGAGACGCTGTCCACGAAGGGAATGGGGCTGCCGGCCCTGTCCCGCGCGGTCCGTGGCGAGTGGAGCGCGCTGGTCTGGCTGCTGTGGGCGTGCGGGGAGCAGGCGGTGCGGATGCCGGACGCGGTGTCGCCTCCGGCGGACTTCGGCCAGGCGGCGGGCCAGGCGACCCAGCGGCTGTGGCAGTGCCGCAACCGGCGGACCCGTGGTCGGCTCGACCCGGATCTGCCAACGTTCGATTTCGAAGGGGTCGCCCTCCAGGAGTTGCATCCCAACCTGGCAGGGATCGCCGAGGAGCAGTACGCGGAGATGCAGGCGATGTTCTTCTGGCTGACCGAAGCGGACCACGTGTCGCCGTGGCAGGCCAATCTGAGGGGGTAGTCATGAAGCGGATTCGTCAGACAATCGAGGTCTCCGAGCCCCTGTGGCGGGCGCTGGAGTTGATGAGCCGCGACATGGGCGTGGACCGGGATGCGCTGGTGGCGCAGGCCCTGTTCCAGCTCGCGCGTCAGAATGGCTATGTGGCCCCCACGGTGGTTCCGTTGCACGGGGATGCGCTTCCCGAAGCGGGCGCCGTCAGTGGTACTGGCGCACCCGTGGCCACCGTGGCCGCGAGTCTCCAGGTCGCGGCCACGCGCGTGGTGGAGCGCTCGGAACCCGCGGCGCCTCCGGCGGCCGTTGCTTCCGTGCCTGTCGCTGCCGCGGTGGCCGTTGCTCCCGCGCCCGTTGCGGCTCCAGTGACCGTTGCCCCTGCGTCGAAGGTGGTTCCCGTGGAGGTCGCTCCTCGGCCTTCGCCTGAGGCGGAGTCGGGGGCTGATGACAGTGATGCGGAGGGCGCATCGCTGGCTTCGTCGGCGGATGCTGCCGAGGCGGACACGGCTTTGGACGAGGACGCCGTCGAGGAGCCCGTGACGGAGCCCCCTGGGAGCGCCACGGCTTCGCCCGCGGCGGTGCCGGAGATCTCTCCCGAGCAGGTGCGCGCCCGAATGCAGGAGATTCTGGCGGAGGTCGAGGCCTCCGTGGAGCCTTCGGAGGGGCTCGGCGCGGATTCGTCGGAGGACTCGGACGACGATGAGGACTCGGATGACGATGACTCGGACGACGAGGACTCGGACGACGACTCGGATGACGACTCGGATGACGACGAGGACTCGGATGACGAGGACTCGGATGACGAGGACTCGGACGCCGATGAGGACTCGGACGACGAGGACTCAGACGACGACTCGGATGACGACGAGGACTCGGATGACGACGAGGACTCGGATGACGAGGACTCGGACGCCGATGAGGACTCCGACGACGAGGACTCGGACGCCGATGAGGACTCGGATGGCGAGGACTCGGACGACGAGGACTCGGACGCGGATGAACCCGCCGCGAAGCAGGATGTGTCCGATGTCGACCTGGAGGCGGAGCTTGCCGCACTGGGCGTCGTGGACCCACCCACGGACGCAGCTCAGGCGCAGGCCCAGGCCGAGGCTCCAGCCGCGACTCCCGTCGCCGCGCGTCCGCTCGTTCCCCGTCCTGTGCAGAAGGTTCGGCCCGCCGACGAGGCCGTGACCATCTCCGCGGACCACGCGGCGGAGACCACCAACGTCGTGCGAGCCCCGGCGCCGCTGGAAGTCTTCATCCGCTGGGCGCAAGGCACGCCGGTGGCCATCTCCTCCGAGCGCTTCACGATTGGCCGAGGGCCTCGTTGCAGCCTCGTCGTGCGCTCGGAGCGGGTCTCCCGGGAGCACGCCGTCGTCACCCGCGTGGGGGACGAGGTCTTCATCGAAGACCTCAACTCCTCGAACGGAACCTGGTTCAACAACGAGCGCATCACGAAGCAGCAGGTCTCCGACGGTGACGAGTACATGCTCGGCACGGAGGCTGTGTCCTTCACGATGCGTTCCGCGGATGAGTGATGGCTCGGGCACGCCACGCTGTTGAACTCACCGCGCGGTAACGAAGAGGGGCGCGATGGCGTTGAGCAACTGGCTGCCGAGCAAGGACGAACTCGTCGACATTCCCGTGGATGTCGGCGAGCGCGTCGCGCAGGTGGTGGAATGGGCTGACCCGTCGAAGAACGACGCCAAGGCGGGCAGCCGACCCTACGTCTGCAATGGTTGGGAGGATGGGTACGTCGTCTACTGAAAGCTCGGTTTCTGGCAGTGGCTGGCGACGGGTTGGCGGGACGTGGAGTCTGTCATTCAATACGCAGGACCGAGACAGCTCCGGGGCATTACCCGCGTCAGGATGCTCACTGGGATTCAGGCCGTGCTGGGTGGCTGAGGAGTCCTCGGTGTTTTCGTTTTCGGCTTGGCTCGAATGGGACCGCGCGCCAGCCTGTTTTTTCCGATGCCATTGGTCGTGTGCCTCTTTTTCTGGGCGCGTTTGAGCACGAATGTCCTCCGAGATGCGGAGGCGCTGCGTCGTCCATTGAGCGCACCTCCATCCGCGGACGCGGCGCGGGGCCTGGGGCTGGACCCCGGAGCGGCCGGCACTGAACGCGACCGCCGGAGCGCGGCCATCCAGGGCCAACGCCTCGGCGCGGACGCGTCAGGCGGGGTGCTGACGCGTCAGTTCGCATGACGGTCGTGTCAGTCGCCCCGCGAGGGCTCCGTCCGTGCCGGGCTTTACCCTGGGGCTGCTGTTCGTTGACGTGTCATTCGTGACTGCTGACGTGTCAGTGTTCGGCTGACGTGTCTGTTTGGCGTGTCTTGGTTTGTGTGGCTTTTGAGGGGCGTTTGTGTATGCTGCGCCGCCCCCCTGAAAGGAAACCCATGAACCGACTTCTGCGTCGCTGTTCGCCGCGCGGCCTGCACGTGCTTTCTCGCTGTTTGACGTTCGGCGCCGCGCTGGCCCTCTCGACTTCGTGTGCCACGACGGGAGGCGTTGGCCCTGTCGAGCCGGGCACGACCCTCTTCCTCGGAAAGGTCCTCACCCTGGATGACCAGGGCACCATCGCCGATGCCGTCCTGGTGGACCCCCTGGGTCGGATCTTGAAGGTGGGCACCGAGGACCAGGTGCGGCAGGGGCTCAGCTCCGCCGTGGAGGTCGTCCAGTTGAGCCCTGGGCAGGTGTTGATGCCGGGGTTCATCGACCCCCACCTGCATGTGCTGCCAACGCTGATTCAGAGCATCATGGGCACGCACGACCTGGCGCCGTGCCTGCCTCCGCCCTACCGGGTGGATCCGAACGTGGACTGCTCATCCCGCGCGGACGTGCTGAGCGCGCTCGGCGGGATGAAGCTGTCCCCTCAGTTCGCGGCGAGTGACAAGGCGTTCGTCCTGGGCATGAACCTGGACCCGTCGAGGCAGGCGTTCATCACCACCGAGGCCTGTGCCAAGGGTGGGCCCGCCAGCTTCATGGACAATCCGATGTTCTACCTGGATGCCTGTGTGACCAAGGACCGCCCGGTCCTCATCCTGGACCAGTCCGGACATCTGGCGTACGCGAACGAGAAGGCCTTCCAGGCCGTCTGTGGTGGCCCCATGGATTCCTGCCAGCCCCCGGCCTCGGTCGGAGATGGCGGCGGCGCGTGGGTCAAGGACCCGAAGACGGGCAAGTACACCGGGTTGCTTCAGGAGGCGGCTGGCTACGGGCCGTTCATGGCCGCGGTCGGGAAGGGGCTGCCCATGGAGTTGATGCAGTCAAATCCGACGCAGCTCCTCAAGGGCTATGAGAAGGACATCCTGCAGGCCATTGAAGGGATGCGGAAGGCGGGCATCACGACGGTCGCGGACGGCGGCCTTCAAAGCGTCTCGCAGATTGACGCCGTGAAGACGCTCGCCTCGCTCCCTGGTTTTCCCCTGCGGGTGACGGGGCTCGTCGTCCGGGATGTCGCCGTCAACAAGGCGCTTCGTCCGACCGGTCCCGCCTGCGTGCCGAGCGCGGAGAATGATTGCCGGCTGCCGAACTGGCTGGGCGCGGGGGGCATCAAGATCTGGGTCGATGGCTCGACGCAGGGCTGCACCGCGAAGCTCGGTGCGCCTTATCAGTACCTCGCCGGCGGCCACTGTGACGGTGCGGGTGAGGGGCGTGCCGACTTCTCCGGGGCGGCGGCCATCGAGGAGGATTTGCGCGCGCTCTGGTCGACGGGAGACTGGCGGGTTCAGATGCATGCCAACGGCAACGAGGCGAATGAGTGGGCGCTGGATGCGTTCTCTCAACTCCAGCAGGAGAAGGTGCTGCCGCACCGCGTGCTGCTCATCCACAACACGGTGGGCGAGGAAGCGCTCACCCAGCGCATCGGTGACCTTCGTCAGGGCAAGGGCACCCACCAGGGCAAGGCAGTGCCGGCGCTGGACATCGAGGTGACGCACCTCATTGGCCATGTCGCGTACTGGGGTGATGCCTTCGTGTCCATGCTGGGTGCGGACGCCGCGAAGAACATCGACCCGATTGGGTTCGACAGGAAGTACGGCGTCCCGTTCTCGCTCCACAGCGACTCCATGGTGTCGCCGCCGCGCCCGCTCTGGTTCGTGGAGCAGGCTGTCACGCGCCGCACCTGGGCCTACCCTGACTTCCAGAAGAGCTACGTGCTGGGCCAGGAGCACGCGGCCACGGTGGAGGAGGCCCTGCGCGCGGTGACGTCGGTGCCCGCCCGGCACCATGAGCTCGATGGACTGCTCGGAAGCATCGAGCCGGGCAAGGTGGCGGACTTCGTCGTGCTGAGCGCCAACCCGCTCGACTACGACCCGGCGAAGGGCGGCGACCCGACGCAGATCAGCCGCATCCAGGTGCTTCAGACGTACCTCAACGGCAAGGCCACCGGGGCCGCGCACTGAGAGACGTCCGGGGCCGCGCCTCCCTTCCCTCCTGGGTGAGGGAGGCGCGAGCCGTGGCGGTTACTCCAGGAGCTGCATCAGGTCCGCGCGGGTAATCGCCGTGGCCCCCGAGGCGCCGCCGAGCGCGGCTTCGAAGAGCTCGCGCTTCTTGGCCTGCAGCGTGAGGATTTTCTCCTCCACGGTTCCCTGGGACACCAGCCGGTACACCATCACCGGGCGCTGCTGACCAATGCGGTGCGCCCGGTCCGCGGCCTGGGCTTCCACGGACGGGTTCCACCACGGGTCCACGAGGAAGACGTGGTCCGCCGCCGTGAGGTTGAGTCCGGTGGCGCCGGCCTTGAGCGAAATCAGCATCACCGGAGGCCCCTTCGGGTCCTGGAACGACGCCGCCACGCCGCCGCGATTGGCCGTGCTGCCGTCCAGCCGGATGAAGCCGATGCCCGCCTCCTGAAGCGCGGGTTCGATGAGGTCCAGCATGGACGTCCACTGCGAGAAGACGAGCGCCTTGTGTCCGTCCTCCACCGCCGTCCCCAGCGCCTCCACCAGGGCCTGGACCTTGGAGGACGTCTTCGCCTGCTGTCCCGGAACCAGGGCGGGGTGACATGCCGCCTGACGGAGCCGCAGCAGGGCCTCCAGCGCCTTCAGGACGCTGCCGCCCGCTTCGAGCTGCGACACCACCTCCTCGCGCGTCGCCGAGTAGACGGCGTCGTAGACGGCGCGTTCCCGTTCGGTGAGGGTGACGTGGCGCACGGCGTCCGTGCGAGGGGGCAGCTCGGGCGCCACGTCCCGCTTGAGTCGGCGCAGGATGAAGGGGCGGATGCGCGCGCGCAGCCGCTCGGCGGCGCCCTTGTGGTTGTCCGACACCGGCCGTGACCAGCGCTCCTCGAACTCCTTCCGGCCGCCGAGCAAGCCCTGGTTGGTGAAGTGCATCAGGCTCCAGAGTTCATCGAGCCGGTTCTCGATGGGCGTGCCGCTGAGGGCCAGCTTGAAGTCCGCCTGCAAGCCATACGCGGCGCGCGCGACCTGGCTGTCGGGGTTCTTGATGGCCTGGGCCTCGTCGAGCACGACGGTGCTCCACTGCTTCGCGCCCAGCACCTCCGCGTCCAGCCGCATCAGCGCGTACGTCGTCAGCGTCACGTCGGCCGTCTCATCCAGCGAGCGGCCAGGGCCGTGGTACACGGACACCTTGAGCGAGGGCCGGAAACGCCGGACCTCCGCCTCCCAGTTGGGCAACACGCTGGTGGGCGCCACCACCAACGTTCCGGGGCCCAGCGTGCAGATGGTCTGCAGCGTCTTGCCCAGGCCCATGTCGTCCGCGAGCACGCCGCCCAGGCCCGCCTGCCGCAGGAACGTGAGCCAGCTCACGCCCTGGAGCTGATACGCGCGCAGCGTCGCCGTGAGGTCCGGGGGAAGCCGCGGCTCGGGTAGCTTTTCGAACCCCTTCACCAGGGGCGCCAGTCGCTCCAGGCCCGGCGGGGAGGGGTGCTCCAGCGCCTCGCACAGGCCCGTGAGCTGCGGAATGGCGTGGTTGGCGAGCCGGCCATCGCGGCCACGCGCGGCGAGCAGGTCCGCCACGCGCTGGCCATGGGACTTCAGCCACTCGGCGGGCAACGGCGCCCAGCCGCCGCCTTCCAGGGGCACCAGTCCGAGGCCCTCTTCCCAGGCGCGGAGGACGGCCGCCGCGTCCACCGTGCGGGGGGACTCCCGGTCCTCGCCCTCCACCTGGAAGTCGAACGCGAACCCGACATGGGGCACGCCCTCCTTCACGGCGCCCGCGTCCACCTTGAGCACGGGACGGAGCTGCACGTTCGGGTTCGTCACCACGGCCGCGCCGTCGCCCGTGAGTCCCCCGCGCCAGCGCCGCAGTTTGTCGGCGAGCTGCACGGCCTCCTTGCCCTGCACCGTCACGCGCCGGCCCGGGGCCAGGTTCAGTTCGTCGCGAAGCTCGTGGATGAGCAGTTGCTCGGCGGCCTCGTCGCGCACGGGCGCGGCGCCCTTCAGGTACACCATGCGCCCGCTGTCGATGCGCACGGTGGGCGGCGACCCGTACACCAGCGTCGGCAACACGGAGAGGCCGGTGTCGAGCTGGTTCAGCTCCAGCGAGATGCGCGGCTTCAGTGTTCGGTCGATGGGCGGCAGACGCTGACTGCGCACGTCCACGGGCATGCGCTTCGCGATGTCCGGGAGCACCTTGCCCGTCAGGTCGCCCATCTGGTGCGGCGCGAAGGCGCGCTCCTGCGGCAGCTTCTCCATCCACGCCCCCGTGAGGCCCTGCTCGCCCAGGGGACACAGGGTGCCGCCGCACAGCGCGATGCCGGCGCTCACCACTTCGGTGAGGCGCGAGTCCTTCGCCACCTTGAGCACCGTGTTCTCACCGCGGTCCTCCACGGTGACGTGGGGCATGAGCGGCTCGCTCGTCACGGACACGAGGGCTCCGTCGAAGAGCACGGTGCGCGCGGGCTCCAGGGCGCGCAACAGCGCGGTGAGCCGTTCAGGAGGGAGCGGGCCGCGGGTGGGCTTCGCCAACAACTTGTCCGCGACCACGTCGCAGGGCTCCACCTGGATGCGGGCCGCTTCCACGGGGTTGGCCACCAGCGAGGCCAGACTGCGCGCGAGCAGTCGCGCGGTGTTGTCTGGCCGCACCACGAGCCGCTCCAACTGGAGCCCGCCGTCCACGCGCTTGAACCGGTACACCATGCGCTCCGGCTTGGGCGCGCTTCCGACGTGTGTCGCGGGCCGGGCCGGAGTGCTCGCGCCGGGCCGTGACGCGGGCGTGGCCGGGCGCGCCGCGGGGGCACGTCGCGCGGTGGACTGCTGGTGGAGGACCAGCGCCGCCGCCACCACGTGCTCGCAGGGGTCCACGCGGCCACGGCAGTCGCACTCCCAGATGGCTTCATCCAGGTAGAGCACCGTCTTCACGGGCGTGGGGCGCCCCGCGACGCGGACGCGCAGCACGGCCTCTTCGTCATCCACGGAGTGGACGGAGACGGCGCCCGCGCGAGCGAGGCCGCTGCCGGCGGTCCAGGTGTCCGGGCGCGCTTCCTCCCGGACGGCATCGAGCAGTTCCGCGGTCGCAGACATACGAGGCCGCTTCCCTATCCCCACGCGGCGTCACGCGCAACCCGGGGACGGCCTCGCGTCTGGAGCGCCGTGACCGAAGGGGCGAGCCCCTTGCACTCAGCGCGCGTTCGTCGTGAGGGCGCGTCCGCGTTCGCCATGGCGCGCGTGGGCTTCGTTGAAGGGCGCCACCTTTTCGGGCGGCAGGGCCAGGGGCCAGAGGAGCGCTGCCCGAGCGCCGCGATGCGGAGCTGCCCCACGGGCACGACGCGAGGGGCAAGCTGCCGGGCGCGCTGGAAGGCCTTTCCTGGCCGCGGGCGCATGTTCCGCTGGCATCGGCGTGTTGTCGTTGGGCCCCCGGCCCAGGGCGACACCCCAGACGCACCTGGGGGCGCGGCGCGGACCCGCCCACGGGTTCACGAGACGGTTGCCCGCTGTGTCCCGTTGCGTTGTGCGCCGCCGTGGCGAGTTGCCTGCTCGAAGTGACGCTTTGCGAGCACATCGCTTGCCTGGGTCCGATGAAGGTTGGGAACAAACGCGCGGTGTAGTAGTTTGGGGCCCGGTTGAGGCTCGCTGCGGAACCGCGAGCGTCAGCTCCAGACCACCCACGACTGAAAGGTGTTCGAGGGTCCTGCCCACGGGCTGGATTCCTCGCCGCGCCGCTTTTCCATGACCTCCTTCCGGGCCGCGCCCAGGGAGCTATACGCCGTGCCTCACGACACCACGCTCATCGCCACCATTGCAGTTGGACTCGGACTGGCCTTCGTCGGCGGGTTCGTTGCCCGATGGCTGAAGCTGCCACCTTTGGTGGGCTATCTGCTGGCGGGCGTGGCCGTGGGGCCCTTCACACCGGGCTTCGTCGCGGATGGCGGGCTGGCCGGCCAGTTGGCGGAGATTGGCGTCATCCTGCTGATGTTCGGCGTGGGGATTCACTTCTCCATCAAGGACCTGCTCGCGGTGCGCAACATCGCGGTGCCGGGCGCCGTGGTGCAAATCGCGGCCGCCACCGTGATGGGGCTCGGGGTCGCGCACTGGTGGGGGTGGAGTCTGGGGGCGGGCCTGGTGTTTGGCCTCGCGCTGTCCACCGCCAGCACGGTGGTGCTGCTGCGTGCCCTGGAGGAGCGGGGCGTCCTCGATTCGGTGAATGGCCGCATCGCGGTGGGCTGGCTGATTGTAGAGGACCTGGCGATGGTGCTCGCCCTCGTCCTCCTCCCGGCGTTGGCCAACGTCCTGGGTGGCGCCGACACGCAGACGCCCGCGACGGCGGCCGCGGGGGACAGCCTGGCCTGGACCCTGACCCTCACGCTGGGGAAGGTCTGCCTCTTCGTGGCGCTGATGGTGGTCGCCGGCATGCGGCTGGTGCCGTGGCTGCTGACCCAGGTGGCCAAGACGGGCTCGCGCGAACTGTTCACGCTGTCGGTGCTGGCGGTGGCGCTGGGGATTGCCTTCGGGGCCGCCGCGCTCTTCGGCGTGTCCTTCGCGCTGGGCGCCTTCTTCGCCGGCGTGGTCGTCAGTGAGTCGGACCTCAGCCACCGGGTGGCGGAGGATTCGCTCCCGCTGCAGGACGCGTTCGCGGTGCTGTTCTTCGTGTCGGTGGGCATGCTCTTCGACCCGACGGTGCTGGTGAAGCAGCCGCTCCAGGTGCTCGCCGTGCTGGGCATCATCGTCCTGGGCAAGTCGCTGGCCGCCTTCTTCATCGTGCTGGCGTTCCGCTACCCGGTGAACACCGCCCTCACGGTGTCCGCGAGCCTGGCGCAGATTGGGGAGTTCTCGTTCATCCTGGTGGGGCTGGGCGTGGCGCTCGGACTCTTGCCGAAGGAGGGGCAGAGCCTGGTGTTGTCGGGGGCCCTGCTGTCCATCACCCTCAATCCGCTCGTCTTCAAGGCCATTGACCCGCTGCTGGCGTGGCTGCGCCGCAACCCGCGCTTCGCCGTCCGCATGGACCCCGACGAGGACGAGCTGGCCGACCTGCCCATTGGCATGGGGGACGTGCAGCTCCATGGGCACGCGGTGTTGATTGGCTATGGGCGCGTGGGCGGCGTGATTGGCCAGAGCCTGACGGAGCGGAAGATTCCCTTCGTGGTCGTGGAGCAGAACCGCGAGTACGTGGAGCGCCTTCGCGAGGAGGGCGTGCCCGCCATCTACGGGGACGCCGCGGTGCCTGGCATCCTGGAGCACGCGCATCTGGACGCCGCGTCCATCCTCATCGTCGCCACGCCGGACGCGCTGCAGGCGCGCGCCATCGTGGAGCAGGTGAAGGAAGTGAATCCCTCCCTCCCCGCGGTGGTGCGCACCCACGGCGACGAGGAGCGGGACTACCTGGAGAAGCTGGGCGTGGACCGGGTGGTGATGGGCGAGCACGCGTTGGCGCGGAGCATGGTGGACTACGTGCTGGAGCGGCTGCCCTCGCTGAAGGGTCAACCGCTGCTGCCTGCTCCCGCGGACGCCGTGGTGCCCTGAGCCGCGGGGACCTGGGGCGCTGCCCGCATCGGCTCAGCGATGGTGGGGGCGCTTCACAGGCTGTCGTTGACATTCCGTGCGAGCTGCTTTCACCATCCGTTTCATGGTGAACAGCGTGAGTCGAACTGCGGCCGCAAGGCAGATGCTTGCGGTCTTGGTCGTGGTGCTTGCCGCGTGTGGGGGAGACCCTTCTCCGCGGCCTGATGCGGGGGACGCGCCGGATGCATCCGGCCCCGTCGACGCGGGCGACGGCGGCGACGATGGCGGCGTCCGTCCCGACGATGATGCGGGCACCGAATCGGATGCCGGGACGGAGCCGGACGCGGATGCCGGGACGGAGCCGGACGCGGGCACTGAGTCCGATGCCGGGACGGAGCCGGACTCGGGCACTGAGTCTGATGCCGGGACGGAGCCGGACGCGGGCACTGAGTCTGATGCCGGGACGGAGCCGGACGCGGGCACTGAGTCTGATGCTGGGACGGACCTCGACGCGGGCACCGCGCCCGACGCGGGTGGCGCTGTCTGTGGCGACGGCGTGGTGGAGTCGCCGGAGGTGTGTGACGACGGCAACACCGTGGGCGGCGATGGCTGCTCCGCCACCTGTCGTGAGCTGGAAGTGGGTTGGGTCTGCCCGGCGGCGGGGGGACGCTGCTCCGCCGCGTTGTGCGGAGATGGCATCGTCGCGGGCGCCGAGGAGTGCGAGGACGGGAACTCCGTCAGCGGCGACGGCTGCTCTGACACGTGTCGGGTAGAGGAAGGATGGCACTGTCCTACGGTGGGCTCGGTCTGCTCCCGCACGGTGTGCGGTGACGGCGTGGTCCAGGGCACCGAGCAGTGTGACGACGGCAACCACGACTTTGGTGACGGCTGTTCACCCGACTGCCGCCGCGAGCCGCGTTGCCGCGATGGCAACTGCGAGAGCATTTGTGGTGACGGGGTGATTCATCCGGGGTCCACGGAGGAGTGCGACGACGGCAACCTCCGCGCGAACGATGGCTGCTCGCCGGAGTGCAGGCTCGAGAGCGGCTTCGCTTGCACGCTCGTCACGGAGCAGCCTCCGAGCCAGGTGTCCCTCCCGATCGTCTATCGGGACTTCCGAGGGTACGACCTGCCGGCGACCTCCAGCCTTCCGCGAGGGCACATCGACTTCCAGAACAAGAATGGCGCGGAGCGGGGCATTGTCCAGGAGTGGCTCGGCCTGGATGGAAAGCCCGTGTACGCGCGCACCCCGGGGAGCTCCCAGACCACGCATGGACAGGCCGCGTTCGACCAGTGGTTCCGCGATGTCCCGAACGTGAACATCCCGGTCGTTTCATCGCTTCACCTGTCACATACGGGCAATGGCGCCTACCTGTTCGATGACCAGCGCTTCTTCCCGTTGGATGGCCTGGGCTGGGTGGCCGCCGGGCACGAGCCGGCGCGACCCGACGCCGATTCGGTGCCCCGCAACTTCTCCTTCACCAGCGAGATGCGTGCGTGGTTCGAGTTCAAGGGCTCGGAGGTCCTGACGTTCCGGGGCGACGACGATGTGTGGGTGTTCATCAACGGCCGTCTGGCGTTGGACCTGGGCGGCGTCCATACGCCCGAGGCGGGAAGCATCTCGCTCGCCGCGGTCCCCACGGCGGAGCGGCTGGGCCTGCGAATTGGCGGCATCTACGAGGTCGCCCTCTTCCAGGCGGAGCGGCATACCAGCGGCTCTTCCTATCGCCTCTCGCTGGCCCGCTTCAGCACGGCCCGGACGGAGTGCGTCGCCCTGTGCGGAAACGGCATCATCGACGAGGATGAGGAGTGCGACAACGGCATGAACAATGACGGCTCTTACGGCGGCTGCACGCCAGGATGCATGTTGGCGCCTCGTTGCGGTGACGGCGTGGTCCAGTACTCCGAGGGCGAGGAGTGCGACGACAGCAACACCTCCAGCGGCGACGGATGCAGCGCGACCTGCCGGTTGGAAGTGGGCCGCTGAAATGACAAAGGCCGAGGCGCTCCCAGCGCCTCGGCCCGTTCCAGCCTCCACCGTGTCCCGCGTCCGTCGCGGGGCCCGGTGGAGTCGGAGCACTCCACGCTACATGTTGCGCCGGTACTGCCCGCCCACCTCGTACAGCGCGCGGGAGAGCTGGCCGAGCGTGCAGACCTTACAGGCGTCCATCAGCGCGGCGAAGATGTTGCCGTTGTCGAGCGCCGCGCGGCGCACGGCCTCCAGGGCCTTGGGCGCCGTCTGTGCGTTGCGCTTCCAGAAGGCGTCACGCGCGTCGATGGCGTAGTTCTTCTCCTCCGTCGTGGCGCGGATGACCTCGGGCGGCGTCACCGTGGGCGAGCCCTTGGGGTCCAGGAAGGTGTTCACCCCGACGATGGGCAGCGTCCCGTCGTGCTTCATCGTCTCGTAGTAGAGCGACTCCTCCTGAATCTTGGAGCGCTGGTACATGCGCTCCATGGCGCCCAGCACGCCGCCGCGCTCGGAGATGGCGCGGAACTCCGCCAGCACCGCCGCCTCCACCAGGTCGGTCAGCTCCTCGATGATGAACGCGCCCTGGTTGGGGTTCTCGTTCTTCGCGAGGCCGAACTCCTTGTTGATGACCAACTGGATGGCGAGCGCGCGGCGCACGCTCTCCTCGGTGGGCGTGGTGATGGCCTCGTCGTAGGCGTTGGTGTGCAACGAGTTGCAGTTGTCGTTGAGCGCGAGCAACGCCTGGAGCGTGGTCCGGATGTCGTTGAAGGCAATCTCCTGCGCGTGGAGGCTCCGGCCCGACGTCTGGATGTGATACTTCAGCTTCTGCGAGCGGTCATTGCCGCCGTACTTGTCCCGGATGGCCTTGGCCCAGATGCGGCGCGCCACGCGGCCCAGCACGGCGTACTCCGGGTCCATTCCGTTCGAGAAGAAGAACGAGAGGTTGGGCGCGAAGTCGTCGATGTCCATGCCCCGCGACAGGTAGTACTCGACGAAGGTGAAGCCGTTGGCCAGCGTGAAGGCGAGCTGGGAGATGGGGTTCGCCCCGGCTTCGGCGATGTGGTAGCCGGAAATCGACACCGAGTAGAAGTTCCGCACCTTCTGGTCGATGAAGTGCTGCTGGATGTCGCCCATCACCCGCAGGGCGAACTCCGTGGAGAAGATGCAGGTGTTCTGCGCCTGGTCCTCCTTCAGGATGTCCGCCTGCACGGTGCCGCGCACCGCCTGGAGCGTCTTCGCGCGGATGCGCTCGTAGACGTCGCGCGGCAGCACCTCGTCACCGGAGACGCCGAGCAGCATCAGGCCCAGGCCGTCGTTGCCCTGCGGCAGCTCGCCCTGGTAGCGCGGACGCGGCACGCCGCGCTCGCGGTAGAGGGCGTCGATCTTCTTCTCGACCGCCTCCACCTGGCCATTCTCGCGAATCCACTTCTCGCACTGCTGGTCCACCGCGGCGTTGAGGAAGAAGCCGAGCAGCATCGGCGCGGGGCCGTTGATGGTCATCGACACGGAGGTGGACGGGTCCGCCAGGTCGAAACCGGAGTAGAGCTTCTTCGCGTCGTCCACGTTGGCGATGGACACGCCCGAGTTGCCGACCTTGCCGTAGATGTCCGGCCGGTGGTCCGGGTCCTCGCCGTACAGCGTCACCGAGTCGAACGCGGTGGACAGGCGCTTGGCGGGCAGGCCCCGCGACACGTAGTGGAAGCGCTTGTTGGTGCGCTCCGGGCCGCCTTCGCCGGCGAACATGCGCGCCGGGTCTTCACCTTCGCGCTTGAGCGGGAAGACGCCGGAGGTGAAGGGGAAGGCGCCGGGGGCGTTCTCTCGCAGCAGCCAGATGAGGATGTCGCCCCAGTCCTCGTAGCGGGGGAGGGCGATCTTCGGGATGCGCAGGTGTGACAGCGTCTCCGTGTAGAGGTCCAGCTCGATGACGCGGTCGCGGACCTGGAACTGGTACTTGGAGGCGGCGTAGCGGCGCTTGGTCGCGGGCCACTCGGCCAGCAGCCGACGGCAGTCCGCGTGGAGCCGCGACTCCAAATCCTTGTACAGCTCCACCAGCTCCGTCAGGTAGGCGGGCTCGCCCTCGACGCGCTCGGTGACCTGCACCGTGTCCGAGGCGTCCTTGGGCTCGACGATTTCCAGGCGCTTCTTGCCCACGTTGGTGCGCAGCGCCTCGATGGTGCCGTGGAGCTGGTACATGCGCCGGGCGATGGCGGCCTGGGCCTTCACGAAGCCGTCGTAGGACTCGCAGGCCTCCACGATTTCGGCCAGGTAGCGCGTGCGCTCGGGCGGGATGATCCACTTCTTCTCGCTCATGCCCGGCGACAGCTCGAAGCCGGACTTCAGCGGCGCGCCCGTCTTCGTGGACAGCGTTTCAATGAGGGCCCGGTAGAGCTGGTTCATCCCCGGGTCGTTGAACTGCGAGGCAATCGTGCCGTACACGGGCACGGCGTCATCCGCGGTGGTGAAGGCGTTGTGGTTGCGCTTCCACTGCTTGCGCACGTCACGCAGTGCGTCCAGCGAGCCGCGCTTGTCGAACTTGTTGATGGCGATGACGTCCGCGAAGTCGAGCATGTCGATCTTCTCGAGCTGCGTCGCCGCGCCGTACTCGGCCGTCATCACGTAGAGCGCCACGTCGGAGTGCTCGGTGATTTCGGTGTCCGACTGGCCGATGCCGGAGGTCTCCACCACGATGAGGTCGAAGCCGGCGGCCTTGCAGATTTCGATGGAGTCGCCCACGTGCTTGGACAGGGCGAGGTTGCTCTGGCGGGTGGCCATCGAGCGCATGTACACGCGCGGATTGTCGATGGCGTTCATCCGGATGCGGTCGCCGAGCAGCGCGCCGCCGGACTTGCGCTTGGACGGGTCCACGGAGAGCACGGCGAGCGTCTTGTCCGGGAAGTCCGCGAGGAAGCGGCGCACCAGCTCATCCACGAGGCTGGACTTGCCCGCGCCGCCGGTGCCGGTGATGCCCAGCACGGGGACGCGCGGCCCCTTGGCCTGGATGTGCGTCATCGCCTCGCGCAGGGCCTCGCCCTGGGAGGCGAAGTTCTCCGCGATGGTGATGAGCGGCGCGATGCGCGTGGGCTCGCGCAGCGTGGGGCCGTCGAGCAGGGGGGCGAACTCCGCCGGCCGCTTCTCGAAGTCACACTGGGTGATGAGGTCGTCAATCATCCCCTGCAGGCCCATGGCCCGGCCGTCGTCCGGCGAGTAGATGCGCGTGACGCCGTAGCGGTGGAGCTCTTCAATCTCCGAAGGGAGGATGGTGCCGCCGCCGCCGCCGAAGACCTTGATGTTGGCCTTCCGCTCGCGCAGCAGGTCAATCATGTACTTGAAGAACTCGACGTGACCGCCCTGGTAGGAGGTGATGGCGATGCCCTGCACATCCTCCTGGATGGCGCAGTCGACAATCTCCGACACCGAGCGGTTGTGCCCCAGGTGGATGATTTCCGCGCCCGAGGCCTGCATGAGGCGGCGCATCACATTGATGGCGGCGTCATGCCCGTCGAACAACGAGGCGGCCGTCACGATGCGGACGTGGAAACGGGGCTTGTAAGGCGTAGGAACGGGTGTCTGCTGGACGTTTCGCACGGCGCGTACAGTAAGAGCGCCGTGAATGCCGAGGCAAGGGATTGGAGCGTGACTGACCGCTCCACGACGCGGCCTGTCAGGCCCTCGTTTCGGGGAGGAACGCGCCCAGCACCCTCAGTGCGGCCGAGGTGGGCGTGACGCGGCCTTCACGCACGTCCGCCTCCAGCGTGGGCACCAGCGCGGACACCTCGGGGTGCGCACGCAAGGCCGCCCGGAGGCCGTCCTGCACCATGGTCCACATCCACTGCACCTGCTGCGTGGTGCGGCGGCGCTGCACCGCGCCAGAGGCCTGTGCGCGCCCGAGCTGCGTGTCGATGGAGGTCCACAACTTCTCGATGCCGCTGCCCTCCAGGGCACTGCACGTGGTGATTTCCGGCTCGGCGCCCGGGCGCATCAGGTGCAACGCGGCGCGCAGCTCCGAACGGGCCCGCTCCGCGCGCGGCTTGTTGTCCCCGTCCGCCTTGTTGATGGCGAGCATGTCCGCCACCTCGAGGATGCCGCGCTTGATGCCCTGCAGCTCATCCCCCGCGCCCGCCAGCATGAGCACCAGGTAGAAATCCACCAGGTCGGCCACCACCGTCTCCGACTGGCCCACGCCCACCGTCTCCACCAGCACCACATCGAAGCCCGCCGCCTCGCAGAGCAGCAGCGTCTCGCGCGTCTTGCGCGCCACGCCGCCCAACGTGCCGCTGGAGGGGCTGGGGCGGATGTATGCCGCGGACTCGCGTGACAGCCGCGCCATGCGCGTCTTGTCTCCCAGGATGCTGCCGCCGGAGACCGTGCTGGACGGGTCGATGGCCAGCACCGCCACGCGCTTGCCCGCGTTCACCAGGTGCATGCCCAGCGCGTCGATGAAGGTGCTCTTGCCCACGCCCGGCACGCCGCTGATGCCCACGCGCCGGCTGCCACCCGTGTGAGGGAGCAGCCGCGTGAGGACCTCCTGGGCCAGCGCCGCGTGGCGCGGGAGCTCGCTCTCCACCAGGGTGATGGCGCGCGCGAGCAAGGCCCGGTCGCCCGCGCGCACCCCGTCCACGTAGGCGTCCGCGGGCAGCAGCTTCACGCTTCCTCCAGCGCCGCCGCCAGCTTGTCGAGCAACTCGATGGCCGCCTTGGAGATGACGGTGCCCGGGCCGAAGATGGCCGCCGCGCCCGCGGCGCGCAGCGCGTCGTAATCCTGTGCGGGGATGACGCCGCCCACGACAACCATGATGTCCTCGCGGCCCAGCGCCTTGAGCGCCTCCTTGAGCTGCGGCACCAGCGTCAGGTGGCCGGCGGCGAGCGAGCTGGCGCCCACCACGTGCACGTCGTTCTCCACCGCCTGGCGCGCGGACTCTTCCGGCGTCTGGAACAGCGGCCCGATGTCCACGTCGAAGCCCAGGTCCGCGAACGCGGTGGCGATGACCTTCTGCCCGCGGTCATGGCCGTCCTGGCCCATCTTCGCGATGAGGATGCGCGGCCGGCGGCCGAAGCGCGCGAGGAACGCGTCCGCCTTCGCGCGCGCATCGATGATGCCCTGGGAGTCCTTGCCCGCCTCGCTGGAGTACACACCTGTCACGCTGCGCACCGTGGCCTCGTAGCGCCCATAGACCTTCTCCAGCGCGTCGCTGATTTCGCCCACCGTCGCCTTGGCGCGGGCCGCGTCGATGGCCAGGGCCAGCAGGTTGCCTTCATTGCGCCGGCCCGCCTCGGTGAGCGCGTCCAGCTTGCGGCGCACGTCCTCCGCGTTGCGCTCGGCGCGCAGCTCGCGCAGGCGCGCAATCTGCGCCTCGCGCACCGCGGAGTTGTCCACCTTGAGAATCTCGATGGAGTCCTCGCGCTCGGGCGGGTACTTGTTCACGCCGATGATGGCTTGCCGCCCGGAGTCGATGCGCGCCTGGGTGCGCGCCGCGGCCTCCTCGATGCGCAGCTTGGGCAGGCCCGCCTCGATGGCCTTCGTCATGCCGCCCAGCGCTTCCACTTCCTGGATGTGGGCCCAGGCCTTGCGCGCCAGCTCGTGCGTGAGGCGCTCCACGTAGTAGCTGCCACCCCACGGGTCGATGACGCGCGTGGTGCCGCTCTCCATCTGGAGATAGAGCTGGGTGTTGCGGGCGATGCGCGCGCTGAAGTCGGTGGGCAGCGCGATGGCCTCGTCCAGCGAGTTGGTGTGCAGGCTCTGCGTGTGGCCCTGGGTGGCGGCCATGGCCTCCACGCAGGTGCGCACGACGTTGTTGAAGACATCCTGCGCGGTGAGGCTCCAGCCAGACGTCTGGCTGTGCGTGCGCAGCGCGAGGCTCTTGTCCGTCTTCGGGGAGAAGCCCTTGATGAGCTTCGCCCAGAGCAGCCGGGCCGCGCGCATCTTGGCCACTTCCATGAAGAAGTTCATGCCAATGGCCCAGAAGAAGGACAGGCGCGGCGCGAAGGCGTCCACACCCAGTCCCGCCGCGAGCCCGGCGCGCACGTACTCCACGCCATCCGCCAGCGTGTAGCCCAGCTCCAGGTCCTGCGTCGCCCCGGCTTCCTGCATGTGGTAGCCGCTGATGCTGATGCTGTTGAAGCGCGGCATCTTCTCCGCCGTGAAGCGGAAGATGTCGCCGATGATGCGCATCGACGGACCGGGCGGGTAGATGTACGTGTTGCGGACCATGAACTCCTTGAGGATGTCGTTCTGGATGGTCCCGCTGAGCTGCTCGGGGCGCACGCCCTGCTCCTCGGCGGCGACCACGTAGAGCGCCAGCACCGGGAGCACCGCCCCGTTCATCGTCATGGACACGCTCATCTGGTCGAGCGGAATCCGGTCGAACAGGATGCGCATGTCCTTGATGGAGTCGATGGCCACGCCCGCCATGCCCACGTCGCCCGCCACGCGGGGATGGTCGCTGTCGTAGCCCCGGTGCGTCGCGAGGTCGAAGGCGATGGACAGGCCCTTCTGTCCGGCCGCGAGGTTGCGGCGGTAGAAGGCGTTGGAGGCCTCGGCCGTGGAGAAGCCGGCGTACTGCCGCACCGTCCACGGCTGCTGCACGTACATGGTGGAGTAGGGGCCGCGCACGAAGGGCGGCAGGCCTGGCAGCGAGCCCAGGTGCTCCACGCCCGCCAAATCCTCGCGCGTGTACACCGGCTTGACGGGGATGCCCTCGGGCGTGTCCCACACTTCGGCGGCGCGCGTGGCCTCACCAGCCTGACGCAGTTGCTGCTCGCGCGCGGGCGCGGCGGAGAGCGTTTCGGGGGCGTCGAAGTCGATGCCCGAGAAGTCCGGTACGTGCGTGCGCATCAGGCCACTCCGAGCTGTTGGTGCAGCGAGGACAGGAGCGAGAAGAGGTCCGCTCCCGCGTAGAGGAAGACGTCCACGCCCGCCGCGCGGAAGGCGGCCTCGTGTTCACCGGGACGGCCCGCCACGGCCACCGCGCGCGCGCCCTTCGCCTTGAGCGCCGCGGTCAGCGCGGGGATCCATTCGGGGTACAGCGCGTCCGGGCCGGAGATGACGGCCAAGGGCGCGCCAGACGCGGTGAAGCGGTCCGCCGCGTCCGTCACGTCCTTGAAGCCGTGCACGTCCTCCGGCGCGATGCCTCCTGCGGCGAGGACGTTGGCGGTCCACGTGGAGCGCGCCGTGTGCTCGGCCACCGTGCCCAGGCTGGCCATGAAGGCGCGCGGACGCACGCCTGTCGCGGCGAGGTGCCGGTCGCTGGCGTCGCGCAGAGACTCGAAGGGCTCCGCCACGCGCATCGGGCGCAGGGGCAGGGCCGCGCCCGGGGGCGCCGAGCTGCTGGACTGCATGGGGCGGGGCTCGCGGGCCGCCGCGCTGCTGGACGGCGCGGGGCTGAGCTCGCGGGCCGCCGCGCTGCTGGACGGCGCGGGGCTGAGCTCGCGGGCCGCCGCGCTGCTGGACGGTGTGGGGCTGGGTTCGGGGGCCGCCGCGCTGCTGGACGGCGCGGGGCGGGGCTCCCGCGACACGGGCGCTTCGCCCAGGTGGGGAAATTCGCTCACGCCGACGATGGGCAGCTTGCGGGCGCGCACGGCCTTGTCGCGCGCCTTGTTCGTCTCCTCGAGCACCCGGGCGACGTCACCGTCGGTGAGCGCGCGGGCCATGCCGCCCACCGATTCGATGCGCCGCAGCTCCGCCCAGGCCGCGCGGGCAACCTCCTGCGTGAGCTGCTCCAGGTAGTAGCTGCCACCCGCGGGGTCGGCGACGCGGTTGAGGCTCGACTCGTCACGCAGGATGAGCTGCGTGTTGCGCGCCAGCCGGCGGGCGGAGGCGTCGGGCGTCCCCAGCGGCTCGTCGAAGGGCGAGGTGCTGATGCTGTCCGCGCCGCCCACGACGGCCGCGAAGGACTCCGCGGTGGCGCGGAGGATGTTCACCCACGGGTCGCGCTGCGTCTTCGTGGTGCTCGCGGTGCGCGCGTGCAGCACCATGGCCTGCGCCTCCGGCGAACCTCCGCACGCAGCCACGGCCTTGGCCCACAGCAGCCGGGCCGCGCGCAGCCGGGCAATCTCCGGGAAGAACTGTCCGCCAACGGACAGCGCGAACTGGATGGAGCGCGCCGCGACGTCCGGAGACACGCCCGCGCGCTCCAGGCCGCGCAGGTACTCCACGCCGGTGGCGATGGCCCACGCGAGCTCGTGCACGGACGTGGCGCCCGCGTCCGCGTAGGCGCGCGTGGACACCAGCAGCACCCGCAGGCCCGGCGCG
This sequence comes from Myxococcus hansupus, assembly GCF_000280925.3. NCBI lineage: Bacteria > Pseudomonadati > Myxococcota > Myxococcia > Myxococcales > Myxococcaceae > Pseudomyxococcus > Pseudomyxococcus hansupus. The sequence continues at coordinate 5,964,211 of NZ_CP012109.1, read as the reverse complement.
GACTCACGCAGGGAGGTGACGTGCTGCGCGGCCTCGGCCAGCGTCGCGTCGAGGCCCCGGGGCAGCGTTCCCGTGCGCGCCAGGATGCCGAGCGGGTCGACACCCAGGCAGCCCTTCAACGCGGAGCGCGCCACGCCAGTCTGCTCGGCCGCGCGCAGGAAGTGGTTCGCGGCGGAGAGCGGCTCCGCCTCGGGCTCCAGGTGGACGTGCGTCGTGTCGAGCGGTGCGTGCGCGAGCAGCCGCTGCATCGCCGCGGCGTCCGGCGCGCGGATGCCGTGTGCCTCACCCAGGTGCAGCCACACGCCCCAGGTGCCGCGCTCCAGGTCCGTGCGGATGGCGTTGGCCGCCTGCGTCACGTCCGGCTCGCTGTACTCCTGGCATGGCATCCACCCACCCTCGGTGAGCCCCAACGCCTGGGTGCCCCGCAGATAGGGGGCCACACCGGGTGGCTCGGGCTGCGCGGTGGCGGCGTCCTGCTGGGTGTAGAGCGGCTGGAGCGACAGGCCGCCCTCAAGCTGGGATTGTAGAACCGAGAAGGGTTTGCCCTTCAGGTCCTTGTCCACCAGCCGGCGCCAGTCATCCACCGATGGGGCCGGGAACTCCGATGCGATTTGGAGAGGCTCTTGAGCCATGCTGCGTCCTCGCGGAATGGGAGTGGCACCGTCCCATAGGCGCAATGGCCCGTCGGAGCAATGGGCTTCAAGGGGCCGCCTCAGTCCTCCGACGGGACGTCCTGGCCCTTGAAGCCCCAGTCCTCCAACACTTTGGCTTCATCCTGCGCGCTTTTTGTCTTCTTGAAGCGGGCGCCGGACACACCTTTCACGCGCCGCTCGCACGCCGCCCAGGTGGCGTGCCGCTTCACGCTGCCGCCCACCTGGCTCAGGTAGGAGTACGCCTTGGCCGCCGTCTCGCGTTGCTCGCGCGTCTTCTCCGGCGGCAGGGACATGTCCTCTGGCAGGTCGTGCACCGCCACGCCATAGCCGTGCAGCGGCCCGGTGTAGAGCCGCGCGTCCTTGCCCTTGGAGTAGGCCACGGCGATGGCGTCCACGCGCTCGTTGCCCGGGACGCCCACGTGTCCGCGCACGTAGAACCACGCGACGGCCGCGGCGGCCGCGTCGTGGTTCTCCTTGCGCTGGGCGAGCAGCGCCATCAGCCGCTTCCAATACACGGCGTTGGCGACCTCGCCGCCCTCGGCCGTCTTCCATCCGCGCCGGCTCCAGCCGAAGGCCCAGCGCGTGGCGCCCTGAATCACATAGGTGGAATCCGTATGGATGTGGATGGGGCCCGGTGTGCGCTCCAGGTGGCGCAGCGCCTTGCCCACCGCCGTCAATTCCATCCGGTTGTTGGTGGTCTCCGGCTCGTGGCCTCCGAGCTCCGTCACCAGTCCATCCGGCGTGACGATGAGGGTCCCCCATCCACCAGGGCCAGGGTTGCCCGAGCAGGCGCCATCCGCGAAGACGAGGGTCGGGTGAAGCGTCATGCCGGCACCCTATTCGGCGTGGCGGGCTCTCGCCAGGAACACGAAGGCCCGTCTCAGTGCACCGCGCTCGGCGCGGGGCCAGGGCGGACGCGTGCCAACGCCGCGCGAACGGCTTCTTCGGGTTGCGCCCCCGTGAGCAGCAACACGGGTCCCTCGCCCGCGAGCCGCATGGCCGGGACGCCGCGGATACCCAGGCGCTGGGCCTCCTCCTCGTCGTCGAGCACGCGCGCGGTGTACCGGCCTGCTTCCAGTGCGCGCGTCATGGACTCGGGGTCCAGGCCCACGTCCCGCGCCAGCGCTCCCAACACGCGCAGGTCGCCAATGTCCTGGCCATCCTCGAAGAAGGCACGGAAGAGGGCGCTGTGGAACGGCGCGAACGCCTGCGCGTCCTTCGCGAACTCCGCCGCCTCGAGGGCCAACCGGCTGCGCGGCTGGACAGGTGGCGGCTTCAGCGCCACGCCTCGCTGCCCGGCGAGCGGGGAGGCGGCGCGGGCCCATGCGGCCGGGTCAGGGGACTCCGTCAGCGCGCGCGTCCGCACCGGCGTGGGGCTCAGCTCGAACGCCCGCCAGTGGATGTCCAGGTCGGGGCCCAGCGCGGCGTGGAGTTGCTCGATGACAGGCAGTTCGAGGTAGCAGAAGGGGCAGACGTAATCGCTCCAGACGTCGAGGCGGACCAGGGTGTCCGGGTGGGTCATGGGCGAGGCTCCTTGAAGTCACCGAAGGACCATCCATGGACGTTGAGCATCCCCGCACGTCGAGGGAAGTCGCCGCGTTGGACCTCTCGGGCCCCTGCCAGCCGTTCAGGCTCGGCGTCGCGGGTGCGCCGCGTTGACGCGGGGCGGCATGTGAAGTCCGTCCTCATGAATGAACAAGACCGCCCCGTGCGCGGGGCACGAGGCGGTCCTGATTCACGCCGTCACGGTGTGACTCAATAGGTGAACGTGATGGGCGCGCTCACCTGGGTGTTGTTGTCGTAGATGAGCTCCGGAACGAAGCGCGTGAGGTTCGCGATGGCGCCCAGGTAGGAGGTGCCCGTCCCGCCTCCGCCTCCGTTGTGAACCAGGGTGGACAGCGTCTGGCATTGGCCGGGCGCAATCGGGTCGGTGAAGAGCATGCGGAGGGGGTAGTCCCCGGGCTGGTTCGGCCCACCCGGCGGGGTGATGAGGGTGTCTTGGGACAGGAACAGGTCCACGGGCGTCTGTCCGGTCTGGGTGCCTTGATTGCAGACCTCCAGGGTGACGGCGATGGGCGTGCCCAGCGAGAGGGTGGCGGGAGCCGTCACCGTCTTCACGATGAAGTCCGGGCCATTGCCCACGCCCAGTCGAGGACCGGTGTGGGCGTTGTTGTCCTCGAACAGCTCGGGCACGTTGTTCATCACGTCCGCGATGGCGCCGAGGTACTTCGCGCCGGGGGTGACGCCAAACGTGTCGCCGGAAGCCGTCACCACCTGGCAGTCCCCCGGCGCCAGGAAGTTCGAGTAGACGCGGCCCACGTGGACATCCGCGCCGGGCGTGATGTCGGCGTCCGAGGACACATACAGGTCGACGGACGTATCGATGGGGTGGGTGCCTTGATTGCAGACCTCGATGTCGGCCGACAAGGGCTGACCGGGCTGGATGCTGGCGGGACCCGTGATGGCCCGGATGACGAGGTCCGGGAGCATTCCCACGCCGACGCGGTGACCCACGCGGGCGTTGTTGTCCTCGACGAGCTCGTTCACCATCCCGGACGGGTCGACGTGGGCGTCGAGCGTATGGGTTCCGTGCTCGAACAGGTGCGGGGTGCCCGCGACCACCACGGTCTCACACGCATCGGCCGCCAGCGGATTCACGGACGCCGTCCCGACGAGCGCGCGCCCACCCGAACTGGCGACGAGGGAGAGGGTCACCTGCGTTGCGCCCGCCGACGCGGTGCCCTGGTTGCACACCTCCACGCTCGCGCTGAACGGCTGCCCCGGCGCGTGGCTCACCGGGCCGTTGATGGCCGTCGCGATGAGGTCCGGGCCCACGCCGATGCCGAAGCGCGGACTCAGCCCGATGTTGTTGTCCGAGCGGAGTTCGCTGAGGGCATCGCCCATGGGATTCACGATGGCACCCAGCCGGAAGGCGCCGGGGGCGACGCCGGGCGGCGTGTGCATGAAGGACAGCGTCTTGCACGCGCCGGGTTCGAGCGTGCCTGACGTTTGCATTCCCATCCACACGTCCGGGAAGAGGTTGGGGGGCATCTGCGGCGTCACGATGTCATCCGCCGTCAGATAGAGCTCCACCGGCGCGCTGCCAGGCGTCGTGCCCTGGTTGCAGACCTGAACGTTGCTGCTGAGCGCTTGTCCGGGAAGGGCGCTCTCCGGGCCGGTGACGGAGGTCACCACGAAATCGGGCCGAGCGCCCACGCCGATGCGGGTGGCCGCATGGGTGTTGTTGATTTCGACGAGCTCGGGCACGGCCTGGGCCGGGTCCACGATGGCGCCCAGGTGGTAGGCGCCCTCACGGTGGACCGAGGCGGAGACGGTGAGGGTCTCCGTCTGGCACTTGCCGGGCGCCAGCATGCCCATGGAACGCGAGCCGAGCAGGAGGTCGGAGGCGGGCGTGAGCGGGAAGTCGGGGGTGATGACCGCGTCCGCTGACAGATAGAGCGCGACGTGGGGCGTGCCCGGCGCCGTGCCGGGATTGCACACCGTGACGCTCGCGGGGAAGGGCTGTCCCTGCGGGACGCTGGTGGGGCCCGTGACCGAGGTCACCACGAAATCAGGTTGGTCCCCGATGCCAATGGGCGCGCTGACCCGCGTGTTGTCTGCCTGGTTCGGTTCGAAGGCGTTGCTGGGCCTGGCGATGGCGCCCAGGAAGTAGGTTCCCTGGATGCTGGCGGAGGCCTGGACGTGGGCCGTTTCCGTATGGCATTGGCCCGGCGCCAGCGAAGGCGTTCCGAATTGTTTGAGGCGCTGGTCGGAAGCGGGCGTGAGCGGGACGTCGGGGGTGATGACCATGTCCGCTGACAGGTAGAGCGAGACGACGGTCGTGTCCGTCTCGGTGCCTTGGTTGCAGACCGTCACCGCCGCCAGGAAGTAATCTCCCAAACGGATGCTCCCGGGACCCGTCACGGACGTCACCGCGAAGTCTGCTTGCGGGTACGTCGGTTGCTGCAAGGATTGCGTCTGCGTTTGTTCCGCCGCGGGGGGCGTGGCAGCGGCTTCCGGGGGTGGTGGGGTGGCCGTGGGAGGCTCGCTACACGCCGCGACAGTCAATAGCGTCGCGATTCCCGTGGCATAAGGGACACGTCTCTTGTGTGGCTGCATTTGTCGGTTTCCTCGTACGAGGGCTGCCGGCCAGCGCCTCGCGAGAGCCCCGACAGACGGGGTGATGCACGCCATATTCAAATGCAATTGAATGATTTCTGAGCGAGCGGATGCCGTGCCGTTTCCCGCTCGGGGCCGGGCCTTCAGGGGGCCGACAGTTCCTCGAGCAGGGACGCCATCAGCGCGGGCACGGTCCGGTGACGCAGGTTGGGCGTGGCCTGTCCGGCCCACAGGGACACGAGGTCCGTGCGGCCAGCGCGGATGGCCGCGGGCTTCAGTTTCCCGAGGAACCAGCTCTGGATGGGGAAGGGCGGAAGCTCTCCAAGCCGTGACGCCATCTCCTCCGTCCACCGGTTGCGCATGCCGCGTGCGAGCCGACCCGTGAAGGCACGCGTCAAGGTGGTGTTCCGGGCGCGGTCGCTGAAGAGCAGCTCGCGGTGGGCGTCCGTCGTGCCGGATTCCTCGCAGGCGAGGAACGCCGTTCCCAACTGCGCTGCCTGGGCTCCCAGGGTGAGCACGGCGCGGATGCCTCGGCCCTCCGCGAGTCCTCCCGCCGCGATGACGGGCGCCTTCACCCGGTCCGCCACGAGCGGCGTGAGCGCGAGCGTCCCCATCAGGGAGTCCTCGGCGCGCGCGAGGAACGAGGGGCGGTGGCCGCCGGCCTCGAAGCCCGTGGCCACGATGAGGTCCACTCCGGCCGCGTCCAGGGCCTCGGCCTCCGCGAGCGTGGTGGCCGCGCCCGAGGTGAGGATGCCCCTGCGCCGGCATTCGGCCAGCACGGCCGCGGGCGGCACGCCGAACACGAAGCTGAAGACGGGTGGGCGGGCTTCGAGCAGCGCCTCCACCTGGTCCTCGAAGCGGTGGTGATAGCGCTCGGGCGGCTGGGGCTTCTCGACGCCGAGCTCTTGGTAATACGGTTCGAAGAGGCGGTAGAAGCGCTCGAAGTCCTCTGGACTGAGTGCGTCCCCGCCCGCGTCGTGGTCGGAGACCCAGAGGTTCAGCGCGAAGGGTTTGTCCGTCTGCGCGCGAATCCGGTCCGCCACGCGGCCGATTTCGTCCGGAGGAAGCTGATAGGCGCCGTACGAACCCAGGCCGCCGAGGTTCGACACCGCGGCTGTGAGGCGCTCCGTCGAGAGCCCGCCACCGAAGGGCCCTTGGATGATGGGATGACGGATGCCCAACTTCTGGATGGCTTCATTGGAGGACGTCTGGCGCATCGGGTGGCTCCTCTTTCCGGATGGGGAACAGGGATAACGGGGGCCGCTCCGAGCCGCCGCTGTCATCGTATCGGGAGGAGGGGGGGACGAGCGTGATTCCCGCTCCATGGCCCGGTTCGCACCTGGGCACCGGCTGGCAACGCGGCGAGGCGTGGCCACGGTTGGTGTCGGAGGCGTGATGCGCCCTCCTGGACGAAAGGGGTCAGTCATGAAGCTCAAGGTGATGGGGATGATTGCCGGTCTGGCATGGGGTGGCGCTGCACTGGCTCAGGGGACGCAGGACTCCACGATGCCGCAAGAGCCGCCGATGCAGGATCCATCCATGCCGCAGGACCCGGCGGGCACGCAGCCGCCACGGAGCGGCTCCGAGATGTCCGGCGGCATGGGCGGCAGCCAGATGCAAGGCCAGCAGGAGCTGAGCGGCTCCATCGTGGCCGTGAAGCGCGACAAGCTGTACATCAAGGACGAGAACGGCGCGGTGGTTCCCGTGGGAGTGACGCACTCCACGCAAATCGATGGGAAGACCATCGAGAAGCACCGGGACATTCACAGCCACCTCCGGCGTGAAATCAAGGAAGGCGACCAGGTCCGGACTCGCTTCAACGTGGAGAAGACGACCGAGAACATGGCGTCCTCCGTCGAGAAGATGAACAAGTAGTCCACGCGAAGTGGATGTTCGCGGTCGGGGTCGCGGTGGGGCACGCCCATCGCGGCCCGGGCCGCTTTTTCGTGGAGGCTCTCGCGCAGCCGGGTCCGGGGTTTCGTCTATCCTGCCGCGATGAGCGGCATGCGGAAGATTCGGGTCGGCATCATCGGCGCCAGCTCGGAGGGCGGTTGGGCGCTGTATGGGCATCTGCCCGCGCTCAAGGCCTTGCCACGGTTCGAGGTGACGGCCGTGTGCGCCACTGTGCGGGAGCACGCGGAAGAGGTCGCTCGCCGTTACGGCGTGCCACATGTCTTTCACCGCGCGGACGCGCTGGTGTCGCATCCGGACGTGGACCTGGTGGTCGTCGCCGTGAAGGCGCCTCAGCACGAGGCGCTCGTTCGCGCGGCCATTGCCGCCGGCAAGGATGTCTTCTGCGAGTGGCCGCTGGGGACGTCGACGTCGCAGGCCGCCTCGCTCACGAAGCTGGCGGACGCGGCGAAGGTCCGGACCGTGGTGGGCTTGCAGCGCCGGTTGTCGCCGGGCGTGCGCTACCTGCGGGACTTGCTGACGGAAGGCGGCGTGGGGACGCTGCGCTCCGTGACGTTGCATGCGGCGGTTCCCATGCTGGGCTCACGCTACAAGGCTCGCGAGGCCTATGCCGCGGACGTGAAGAACGGGGCGGACATGTTCACCGTCTTCGCGGCGCATTTCCTCGACACGGTGCTCTCGGCGGTCGGGCCCCTGCGGGACGTGTCGGGTGTCGTCACTCGCCAGTTCGAGGAGGCGACGATTATCGAGACGGAGGAGCCCCTTCCGGTGACGTCGCCCGACCAGGTCCTCGTTCAAGGGACGTTGGAGGGGGGCGCGGTGCTCTCCGCGCACTTCGAAACGGGCAAGCGCAGTGGGGGTGGCATCTACTTCCACTTCACGGGGACCGAAGGAGACCTGCTCATGTCCGAGCATCTTCAGCTCTCCGGGACGCAGGGCGAGGATCAGTCGTTCGAGCCGCTGCCTGCGCCCGCTGAGTACTCGTGGTTGCCTCGGGGAGAGCTGAGCCCGGATGCCCATGACGTGGGGCATCTGTATACGGCGTATGCGCGCGACGTGGATGGGGGGACGCGGTTGGCGCCTGACTTCCATGAGGCGTTGAAGCTGCACCGGTTGCTGGATGCCATTGGGCGCGCGTCCTCGACGGGACAGCGGCAGTCGGTGACGGAGGCGCTCTAGCGGCTCCGGGCGACTTCCGCCTCGATGAGGCCGGCCAGCAGGGTGCGGTGGCACACCTGTTCGAGGATGCAGTCTTTCGAGCAGAGGAGCGTCACCGTTTCACCGCGCTTCACGCGGCTGGCGAGCTCGGTGATGGCGTCCTGTTGGGATGCCATCTCCTGGAGGTAGCGGTCGCGGTAGGCGTCCAGGGTGATGGGCGTGCGCCCCTTTCCATAGAAGGCGTCGAAGAGCTCCGGGCTCGGCGCCAGGTTGCTCTGCCACGCGTCCCAGGTCTCCTTGGCCTTGGGCAGCCCCCGGGGCCGATAGCGGCATATCAAGGCGCGATATCCGTCATCCTGCTCCATTGGCACACACCAGCGTTTGGTTTTGATCGGCATCGTCAGGCAACCCTGAATGGCAGGGAGGGTATTCCAGTGTAGGCGGACCGGATTTCTTACTGGTGCCGATCGCAGGCTGGCCCCGCGGGACCAGATGGATGTCTGCAAGTGCTTGGAAATGCTGGGCTTGGGATGCAGACATCGCGCGGCACGCGCCCTGCTATGGGGTCAGGCAGCAGCGCAACGGGGCGGTAAGGGCGGCGGGTAGGACGGGGCGGTAAGGGCAGGACGGGGCAGCAAGGGCGGCGGGCAGGACGGGGCGGAACGGCAGGACGGGGCAGCAAGGGTGGCGGGTAGGGCGGGGCGGTAAGGGCGGCGGGTAGGACGGGGCGGTACGGGCGGCGGGTAGGACGGGGCGGTACGGGCGGCGGGTAGGACGGGGCGGTAAGGGCGGCGGGCAGGACGGGGCAGCAAGGGCGGCGGGTAGGACGGGGCGGTACGGGCAGGACGGGGCAGCAAGGGCGGCGGGTAGGACGGGGCAGCACGGCAGGACGGGGCAGCAAGGGCGGCGGGTAGGACGGGGCAGCACGGCAGGACGGGGCAGCAAGGGCGGCGGGTAGGACGGGGCAGCGCGGCAGGACGGGGTAGCAAGGGCGGCGGGTAGGACGGGGCAGCACTGCAGGACGGGGCAGCAAGGGCGGCGGGTAGGACGGGGCAGCACGGCAGGACGGGGCAGCAAGGGCGGCGGGTAGGACGGGGCAGCACGGCAGGACGGGGTAGCAAGGGCGGCGGGTAGGACGGGGCAGCACGTAGGACAGGGCGGTACGGCAGGACGGGGCAGCAAGGGCGGCGGGTAGGACGGGGCAGCACGTAGGACGGGGCGGTACGGGCAGGACGGGGCAGCACGTAGGACAGGGCGGTACGGGGCAGAACGGGGCAGCATGCATCACGGGCGGCGGGCAGGACGGGGCGGTACAAGCACCACAGGGCAGCACGCATCACGAGGCAGCACGCAGCACAAGGCAGCGCAGGTCAGCGGTCATGCAGGGCGTGACGCAGCACAACGGGGCGGGGGTCCCGTTTCAGGTCGGACGGCTCGGGCGTGTGGGATGGGTGAGTGGGAGCCGGTCCTCAGCGGAGGATCACATTCGCGAGGACCGGTTCACTTCAACGCACGGGTGCCGAAGCCACCCGGAATGGCGGGCTCCACCCGAGCGGCCGTGGCCGCTCAGAGATTGAAGCCAACATTACCGACAGAAATGCTCGGTCCGAAGATGAAGGACCACTTGCTCGACGGAACGACAGGGTCCAGCGACGGGTCGCCACCGGTGCGGCGGCGGATGTCGCCGCGGAACTCATAGGCCATCCACGCCTGTGCACCCACGGCGGCGCCGGGGCCAATCGGAACACGCAAACCCAATCCGAGCACCACGGCGAGCGTGGGCGGAAACTGGATGTCTCCTGATTGCGGCACGAGCCCCAATCCCATCAATCCCGCTTCGATTCCCAGCAGTCGCTCCTGGCCTTCGTTGTTCAACAAGGCCAGGCGTGACACGACACCGAAGTTGATGGCGAGCTGTCCGGTGGGCTCGGTGGCGCGGTAGAGACCCGCGGGGATGGCGGCCGTCGTGTAGAGCCGGAAGAGGCCGCCGGTGACGATGGCGGTCCACTGCGCGGACGGCAGGCCGGTGCGGTCCGTGGTGCTCAGCGCATACCGCGACTCATCCGCCACGTGCGACACCTGCACGGTGATGCGGTCGTACTGCCCCAGGTTGCCCGGCACGGGGATGTCGCGCTGGTCGCCTTGAGGCCGCAGGAACATGCGCTGTTCGACGTTGCTCTCCCCGCGTCCCGAACCGTCCGGCTTGGTGACGTTGATGCGGAGCAAGACCTCCTGGTTGCCTTCCTCGGGCTTCAGGCGCTCGCGATGCACGATGACGCGGCACGTGTTGCGCATCGCGTACGGAATCCGGTGAGGGCGGCTCGGCTCCAGTTGCTGGTCCTTGCCCTCCGCGTCCGCGCAGACGAACTCCACCAGTTTCTCGATACGAGCGGGCACGCTGGCCTCGCGCACCACCCGTTGAAAGCGCTCGTCCACCGACACCAGGTCCGTGGTGGCCAGCTCCGCGGGCAGCGTGGGAAGCCGGTAGCCGAACCGCAGCGCGACGAAGGCGCCCGGCGCGGCTTCGCCTTGAATGAGCGTGGCGGACTCCCGCGTCGTGACGCTGTACGCGCCCGGCAGCGGCTCCAACACGAAGCGCCCCAGGCCCGCGTTGGAGGCCATGTGCACTTCCGCCGGCCGGTTGGTGGGGATGAAGTCGATGGCGCCATGGCCGGGGAGGTCCAGGCTGGCGCGCGGAACCGGCAGCGGCAGCGTCTTCGTCGTCTCCGACGCGACCACCGTGCCGTCCTGCCGCGAGGTCAGCGCGGTGATGGTCACCTGCTGGTCGGAGGTCCCCGCGGTGCGCAGCATCACGTAGGTGCCCTCCGCCAGCTTCACCACGCGCTCCACGCGGACGCGGATGCCGTTGACGGTCCACACCAGGGTGCGCGGGTCGTGCGCGCAGACGGGATCCAACCGCACCACCAACGCGGAGTTCTCCGCCCCGCGCAACACCGAGCCCTCCACGGAGGACAACGGGCACGCCAGCACCGACAGCGTGGTGGTGATGACCTGGTCCAACACGTCGCCGCGAGAGAAGAAGACGCGGGGCACCAGGCGCGCGCGCAGCGTGATGCTCGCGTCCACGCCCGGCACGTTGCGCACGGAGATGAAGCCCTCGTCGGGCTCGCACCGGGCGATGCCGCAGTCGGTGGTCGCGATTGCCTCGGAGTGGCTGACGGGGACGCTGCCCGGGCCCTTGGACACGTCGATGCCGTTGGACAGCACCAGGGGCTCGGTGAGGATGGTGCGACCGGGGCGGACGCGGAGCGTCTCGGGGTCCACCAGGTTGCCGTAGGCATCGTACGTCCTCACCTCGGGGCCGATGCGGCCGTAGGGCGGAATCCAATAGAGCGACGTGTCCGTGGGAAGGCCCTGCGGCACGGGAACGGCGCAGTCGGCCAGGCCCTTCGGCTTGGAGGGAGACAGGCAGATGTCCTGGCCCTCCATGGGAGGCCGCTCCGGCTCGCCGCGCGGCTGTCCGGACCAGGCGATGCCCACGTTCAGCAGCCCCACGCCGCGCAGCTCCAGTCGGCCTTCGTCCGGGTAGAACGACGTCCCGGAGGCGTCGATGCGCGGCAGAGGGCCCGTCGCAATCACCGTGACGATGCGCTCCGTGGTGGCGCATTGCGCCGCGGTGTCCGCCACCTTGAGGTCCTGCGTCCGCGCGCTTTCGTCCGGCTTCGCGGGGGGATGGACGGAGCGCCCATCCGGGCCCAGGCTCCATCCATTGCGGACCGGGCCGCAAATGACGCCCTGGGTCAGCACTTCGACGGAGCGGCCACCTTCCGGCACTTGCACGACGGGCGCGGCGGCGGCGAGCCCCGAGGCCAGCAACGAGGCGAGAACGAGGAGGCGTGCAAGGGGCATCACTTCGCTAAAGAGCGAAGGATGCCCCCTCGGTCAAGCCTGATTGCCCGCGGATATCAGGCGGCGGGCTGGGCCTCGATGCCCAGGGCCTCATGTGCGAAGCGAAACATTCGCTCATTGAGCTTTCCCAGAAATTCGAGCGGGTGCCGGCCGGCGCGGTCCGCCGCGTCCTCCATCTTCTCCTTGCAGCGGAGGTCAGCGCAGAGGTTCACCCCCACGCGCCGCTTGTTGTCCACGGCTGTGGTGAGCAGACACACCTCATGGGCCGAGCCATAACTGTGGCACCACTCGCACATGCGGGTGACGGGCTCTCCGCCCAGGGAGTCGCGGCGGAAGATGAGGCCAATGGGCCTGCGGCTGCCGGGCGCGGAGAAGATGAGGTACACGCGCGCGCCCGACGTCTCCGTCCAGGCGAGGTAGTCCCGCACGAAGAGGGGAAAGGTGATGCCCACGGGCATCTCGATGACGCGGCGGTCCCTGGGGCGGAAGGATTCGATGAGCGCCCGGTCGTTTTCGAATCGGAACACGGCTGCTCCTTGGAGAACATCTGCCCCTAACAATGGGGCGGGAGTGATTCCACCGGAACCCACCCGTGGAGCGAGCGCCCCCCTGGCGCGGTCCTCCGCGAACCCTCCGGAAAACGGGGCCATTCCCCGCCGGCTCCGGCCGGAGTAGACAGGGGGTGCCGGGCGGTGAGCGTCATCGCCCGTGGATTCCCTGGAGGCATCGTGAACGCGCCCCTTGTCCTGACGGTGGTGGAAATCCTGTTCGCCTCGGGAGCGCAGTCCGTCTGAGCGGCCACGAAGGTCCCGCACAGCGCGGTCCTGCTCTCCTCGGGGTGCCCTGAAATCCAGGTGCGCCGCAGGCACCGCTCTGTCCGGAGTCCTTTCCACATGTCGCTTGAATCCCTCGGCTGGGGTCCAGCCTTCACTCACGCTTTCGCTTCGCTCGTTTCGCAGTTCCCGCATCCCCTCGTTCCCGGCCGCGTCGTGCGCCAGCAACGGGGTCTGCTCACGGTCCAGACGGCTTCCCGCGCCGTGCTCGCGCGCACCGCGGGAAGGCTCCTCCACCAGGCGCCCGGCGCGCAGGCCCTGCCCACCATTGGAGACTGGGTCGCGCTCCAGCTCCCGGACGGGGAGGGCGAGGCGCTGCTTCACGCGGTGCTCCCACGCACCAGCGTGCTCGCGCGGCGTGAGGCGGGCAGTGAGCGCGACGGGCAGCTCATCGCCGCCAACCTGGACGTCGTGTTCCTCGCCGCCGGGTTGGACGGCAACTTCAATCCCCGCCGCATCGAACGCGCGCTCTCCCTGGCATGGAGCAGCGGCGCCTCGCCCGTGGTGCTGCTCACCAAGGCGGACCTCCAGCCCGGCGCGGCCTCGCTCGTCGCCGAGGTGGAGGCGCTGGCGCCGGGCGTCCCGGTGCTCGCGCTGAGCGCCCGGACGGGCGAGGGCGTGGAGTCCGTGAGCGCGCACCTGCCCGCCGGCAAGACAGGAGCGCTGCTCGGCTCCTCCGGCGTGGGCAAGTCCACGCTGGTCAACCGGCTCCTGGGCGACTCGCGGCTGGTGACCCAGGCCGTGCGCGAGGAGGACGACAAGGGCCGCCACACCACCACGCACCGCGAGCTCTTCGTGTTGCCGGGCGGAGGCCTGCTCATCGACGGGCCGGGGATGCGCGAGCTGGGGTTGTTGGGCGGCGAGGACGAGGGCATCGAGCAGACGTTCTCGGACATCCTCGAACTCGCGGAGGGCTGCCGCTTCTCGGATTGCCAGCACCAGGGCGAGCCGGGATGCGCGGTGCGCGCTGCGGTGGCGTCCGGGGCGCTCCCGGAAGCGCGGCTCGCCAGCTACGAGCGGCTGCGGCGTGAGCAGGCCTTCCAAGCCCGGAAGGCGAGCGTGACCCCCGAGCGGGAGAACCGGCGGCACGAGCGGGCCCGGACGACGATGGCCTGGGATGCCTTGCGCTCCAAGCGCCGGCGCGACTGAGACGGTCGAGGTTCGGGAGGCGGGTGGAATGACCGCCTCTCGACGCCCCGGCCGCGGGGCTTGCGGCCGGGCGCGAACTCGGGCGGGGCGGCGTGTCTATACTCCGCGCCCATCATGAAGAAGGACTCGCTCAAGGAACGCCTGCGCCGCAAGTTGCGGTGGGACCTCTGGCTGACGCTGGGCCCCGCAGCCGTGATTGTCAGCATCGCGTTCGCCGTCACATTCTACTTCGTCAAGCCCGCGCCCCCGAAGAAGCTCGTCATCGCCGCGGCCGGGGATGAAGGCGGCTTCCGGTACTTCGCGCGGAAGTATCAGGAGTACCTCGCGCAGCACGGCGTCACCGTGGAGATTCTCCCGACGGATGGCTCTCTCACCAGCGTCAAGCTGCTGGAGGATGAGCGCTCCGGCGTGGACGTGGCCTTCGTGCAGAGCGGCGCCTCGGACGCCGCGATGGCCCCCCACGTCGTTTCCCTGGGGAGCCTCTCCTACGTCCCGCTGTGGATTTTCTACCGGGGCGCGCCGCTTCAGGACCTCAACCAGCTCCAGGGCAAGCGCATCGTCGTGGGGCCCGAGACGAGTGGGACGCGGGCCTTGTCCCTCAAGCTGCTCGCGGCCAACCACGTGGGCGCCGCGCCCACGGAGCTGCTCAACCTGGGCCGTGACGAGGGCATCGAGCAGCTCAAGCAGGGCAAGGTCGACGCCGTCTTCATCGTGTCCCCCGCGGAGTCGCCGCCCATCCAGCGGCTGGCGGCGGTGCCGGACATCCAGGTCCTCAGCTTCTCGCGGGCGGAGGCCTACACGCGCCGTTTCCCCTACCTGTCCAAGCACCTGCTCCCGCGCGGCGTCTTCGACCTGGGGGCGGACATCCCGGACCACGACGTGGTGCTGCTGGCGCCCACCGCGAACCTGCTGGCGACGGACTCACTCCACCCGGCGCTGGCGTACCTCCTGCTGCGCGCGGCCAGCGAGGTCCACGGCAAGGCGGGCATCCTGGACCGCACTGGCGAGTTCCCCGCGGCGCTGGAGGCGGGCTTCCCCTACAGCAGCGAGGCGCGCCGCTACTACGAGTCCGGCGTCCCGCTGCTGCACCGCTATCTGCCCTTCTGGGCGGCCAACCTGGTGGACCGGTTGTGGGTGATGCTGGTGCCCTTCATCGCCGTGCTGGTGCCGCTGGGGCGCCTGGCGCCGGCGCTGTACCAGTGGCGCGTGCGCTCGCGCATCTTCCGCTGGTACGCGCGGCTGAAGGAAATCGAGCTGCAGCTCGAGGAGAGCCCGGCCCCGGAGCGGCTGGACGACATGCTCCGGCGGCTCGACGAGGCCGAGCGGGAGGTGAACCGCATCCCCATGCCCCTGGCCTACGCGGAGAACCTCTACTTCTTCCGCGAGCACGTCGACGTGGTCCGCCGCAGGCTGGCCCGGCGCATCACCGAGTCGGGCGGGACGCTGCCTCCGGCCATGCGGGCGGCGGAGAAGACGGCGTAGCTCATCCGCACGCATCGTGAATGTGTGTCGTTGTGGGCGAAGGGCGTCACCAGGCCCTTCGAAAAAAAACGCCACGACGGCCTCAAGGTTTTCGGCGCCGTGCGTTTTGAAATTCGAAGTGGGGATGGTGAGGGAGCAAGCCCGGGGGGGCTGTTGCTTCCGGAGGGCGAGGGCGCATCCCTGAGATGGGACGCGCAGTCATTGGGAGCACGTCGAGGGGGCGTGCTCCCAATGTTTTTTCTGGAGCTCTCGTTCGAGCGGCTCACGCGGCGGGGAGTGCGTCGGGGGGCGCGCTCCCCGCTGTGTTTTTCTGGGGTTCGCCGGGCCCGGTCTCCCGGGCGCCGGCATTCCACCGTGTGACTACTCGGCGTTGGACGAGGGGAGCACCTTGATGGGCTGCCCGTCGTCGCCCGTCACCGTGGTGCCCGTGGCCTTCTGCTGCGCTTCGGTGGGCGTCCCGACGTCGAAGCTGAAGACGCGCGACAGGTGCGCGCCGTCGAAAGTCCCGGTGACGGTGACCACCAGGAGCGACCGGCCTTCACCCGGGGTGAAGAGCACGTCGAACTCCGACACGGAGTCCTGGGCGAAGCTCCCGCTCACGGGCGTGGGGGCGCTCTTCACGTCGAGGCCATCCACGCCGGAGAGGTGGACCTGGACGTCCGACGCCGCCTTTTCGAAGCGCAGGGCGATGCGGGCCTGGTCTTCACCCAGCTTCGCGTCCACCCGGACGGGGGCGCCCGCCTTGGTGGTGTCCGAGCTGTCCGCGGGCGTGGGGTTGGACTTCGACTGAGAGGTGCAGGCCACCGGCGCCGCGAGCGCGAGGAGGCTGGACAGGGCTGCGATTGCCTTGAGGTTCATGTGCGCTCCGGGCTCACGGGGAGGTGATGGCGAGGGTCGGCGTGTAGTTGGCGTTGATTTCGGAGAAGCCCACCAGCACCAGGACATAGGGCTCGTCGGCCTGCGTGGGGATGGTGATGGTCTCCGTGCCGGAGAGGTACCGGTCGGCGCTGCCGACGACCTCGCCGCGGTGGTAGACCTCGATGCCCACGTCCTCCGAGTGCGTCGCGGTGAACGTCATGGACTGCCCGGTGCCCTGGAACACGAAGTACTGGTTCTGCGGGCGCTTGTTGTAGTCCACGCCGCCGCGCAGCGTGACGGTGGTGTTGTACGGAATCCGGTCCACGTTCGTGTAGATGCTCCGCAGCGGCGCGTCGCCGTCACCGAAGTCCGAGGTGATGGACCCGATGTTGTAGAAGGCCGCCAGCGTGTCCACGTCCGCGGCGTTCACGCCCGGCTGAGCCTTGATGCTGTGGATGAACGAGCCAATGGTGGTGAGCGCGGGCGTCGACTTCTGGGGGCCCACCAGCACGTCGTAGAAGATGCCGATGTCGTACGACACGCGGTCATGGGCTTCGTTGCTGCCGGAGTCGTACAAGTCGTAGAGCATCCGGAAGACGCTCATCTCGGAGAAGGAGCCCCGGGACGAGATGGGGTCGTCGGTGGTGGGCACGGGCTCGCTCTCCGCGTCGAAGCCGAAGGCGGCCAGCGTCGTGCCGCTCCACAGCGTGTCGACGTAGATGGGCTCCGGCAGGATGATGCTGGCCAGCGCGTTGCCATAGCCCTCGCCGAAGGCCAGGCGCGGGTCCAGGCTCTCGCCGCTGGAGTGCGGCCCACCCGGGCTGTCCGCGCGAGACAGGTTGGCCTCGAAGTAGTGCCCCCACTCATGGACGATGACGTGGGCGTCGAACTCGTCGGTGTCCACGCCGTCTCGCCCGAGCACGTAGATTTCGTTTTCGGAGAACGAGAAGTGCGACGTGCCAATCTGGCCCCGCGCCTTGTTGCCCGACTGCGGGACGTTGTTCGGGCTCCAGTTCACCTTGAGCAGGGGGAAGTTGACCTCGCGGGCATCCATGAAGGCCCGCGACGCGGTGTACATGCTGTCGAGGATGGCGAAGGGCGCGGCGACGCGCTGGTTCGCGGTGTACCGGGTCCCCGACCAGCCGTGGGTCGCGTGCAGGTTCTTGGTCGTCTCCGACGCGGCGAGCGAGTTGCCCACGGCCCAGATGGCGTTGTTGTCGGTGTTGTCCTCGATCTGGATTTCCGGCGTGGTCGTCTTGGCGAGCGCGACCACCGTCAGGGCCCCGGTGCCTCGTGGCTGGTAGGTGACGGTGTAGCGGCCTTCTTCATCCGTCGTTCCGTCGACGAGCACCCGCGTGCCCTGCCGGACCTGGATGACGGCGTTGCGCACGGGCCGCACGGACGCTTGATTAAACTCCAGCGTGCCCCGGCGCGTGGTCGGGGAGTAGACGGCGGGGACGAAGTCGTACGTCACCAGTCCGCTGACGGTGACGGGGTCTCCCGGAGGGCCGTCGCCACCGCCGTCGTCGTCGTTGTCATCGTCACCGTTACACGCAGGTGCCAGCGCCAGGGTGAATGCAAGCGCCAGCACCTTGCGGGTGAGGCGTCGCGTCGATTTGCGCGTCACGTCCATTCGATTCTCTCCCCCTTGCCCTCGCGCATTCGAGGGCAGGCGGGACATTGTCGGCAACTCTGGAGCCAACTTCAAACGCACATTGGCTGCCTGCCTCAGGGCAGGGGGCCGTCGACCAGCCGCAGCACGTCCGCCAGCACGCCCGCGGCCGTCACCGCGGCGCCCGCGCCGTAGCCGCGAATCACGAGCGGTGTGGGGCTGTAGCGCTCCGACGTGAAGCTAAGCGCGTTCTCCCCGCCCTTGACCGCGGCCAGCGGGTGCTCCAGGGACACGGGGACGAGCCCGACGAAGCAGCCGTCCTCGGTGACGCTGCCCACGTAGCGCAGCACCTTGCCCTCCTTGCGCAGCGCCTCCACGCGGCGCTGGAAGGCGGCGTCCACCTGCGGCAGGCGGGCGAGGAAGTCATCCAGCGGCCCCGTCGCGTCGAAGTCCGAGGGCAGCAGCGAGTCCAGCGTCACCTGCTCCAGCTCCACGGTGCGGCCCAGCTCGCGCGCGAGGATGAGCACCTTGCGCGCCACGTCCGTCCCGTGCAGGTCGTCGCGCGGGTCCGGTTCGGTGAAGCGCTTCTCCATGGCGGTGCCCACCGCGCGGGACAGGGGCACGCCTTCCTCGGTGAGGCCCAGGATGAACGACAGCGAGCCGGAGAGGATGCCCTCCACGCGCAGCACGCGGTCACCGGTGCGCAGCATGTTCTTCAACGTGTCGATGACGGGCAGCGCCGCGCCCACGTTCGTCTCGTACAAGAAGCGCCGCTGGTGACGCGAGGCCGTCTCGCGCAGCTTGCGCCAGTGGCTCCACTGCCCCGCGTTGGCCTTCTTGTTGGCGGTGACGACGTGGAGCCCGGCCTCCATCAGCGACGGGTAGGCGAGCGCGATGTCCTCGCTGCTGGTGCAGTCCACGAAGACGGGCCGGCCCGGACGCTTGGCGCGGGCCCATTCGCGGAAGGTGTCCAGCGGCGCGCCGTCATTCCCCGCCGCGAGCCGCGCCTTCCAGTCCTCCAGGGGCAGGCCCTCGCCGGAGGCCACGCAGCGCTTGCTGTTGGCGATGA
This sequence comes from Myxococcus hansupus, assembly GCF_000280925.3. NCBI lineage: Bacteria > Pseudomonadati > Myxococcota > Myxococcia > Myxococcales > Myxococcaceae > Pseudomyxococcus > Pseudomyxococcus hansupus. Next base: position 5,945,497 of record NZ_CP012109.1, on the reverse strand, counting down.
CGCACACGCGCAAGTCGAGTCCGTGGGCGCGCAGCTTGGGCGCCTGCTGGTGCACCTGCTTGAGCAGCTCGCCGCCCACGCTGCCCACGCCGGCCAGCAGCAGCTCCACCACCTCCGTGGTGCCGAAGCAGCGGCCATGCACGTGCGCCAGCGCGCGCGGGCCGTCCGTCTCCGAGATGACGGCGGAGATGCTGCGCTCGCTGGAGCCCTGGGCGATGGCGGCGATGCTGCACCCCACGTCCGCCAGCGCGCTGAAGAACGTGCCGGCCACGCCCACGCGGTGGCGCATGCCGTCACCGACGATGCTGAGCACGGCGAGCCCGCGCTGCTGCTCGATGGTGTCCACCTTGCCCGCGGCGCGCTCCATCTCGAAGGCCGCTTCCAGCGCCTTCACGGCGCGCTCCGCGTCGGCCTGCTGGACGCAGAAGCTGATGGAGCACTCGCTGGAGCCCTGGGTGATGAGCACCACGGAGATGCTCGCGTGGGCCATGGCCTCGAAGACGCGGGCGGCGGTGCCGGGCACGCCCTTCAAGCCCGCGCCGGCCAGGTTCAGCAGCGCGATGCCGGGGAGGAAGGACAGGCCGCGCACCGGGTGCTCGGGCGGCGCGGCGTCGTCGGTGACGCGCGTGCCCGGGTGCTCGGGGCGGAAGCTGTTGCAGACGCGCACCGGAATGCCGCGCTCGCGCGCGGGCGCAATCGTCTTGGGGTGGAGCACCTTCGCGCCGAAGTAGGCCAGCTCCATGGCCTCCTCGAAGCTCACCTCGGGGAGGGGGAAGGCCTCGGGCACCAGGCGCGGGTCCGCGCTGAAGATGCCGTCCACGTCCGTCCAGATTTCCAGCAGCGCCGCGTCCAGCGCCGCCGCCGCCAGCGCCGCCGAGTAGTCCGAGCCGCCTCGGCCCAGGCACATCGTCTTGCCCTTGCCGTCGCCGCCGAAGAAGCCCGGCATCAGCATCAGCCCGGGGCCGCTTGCGTCACGCAGCGGTGCGAAGCGGGCGCGGCTCTCCTCCTGGAGCGGCGTGGCCTGGAGCGGGTCGCCCGCGCAGAGGATGGCGTCGCGCGGCTCCACCGCGTGCGGCGACAGGCCTCGCGCGGCCATCAGCGCGCCCAGGATGAGGCACGAGGCGCGCTCGCCCAGCCCGGACAGGTGCGCGAGCACGGACGGCGAACACTCCCGCAGGAGTCCCACGCCTTGCAGCAGCCCCCGCAGCTCGGAGGACAGCGTGGACAGCCCTTCCTCCAGCGAGCGCAGCCGCGCCTCACCCAGCTCCGCCGCCAACTCGCGGACGATGCCGCGGTGGACCTCCTCGAAGCGGCCGTGGAGCGACTCCACGGGGTTTCCCTCCTGGGCGGCGCGCGCCGATTCCACCAGGAGGTTGGTGATGCCGGAGACGGCGGAGGCGACCACCATCACCCGCGTCTCCTTGCGCGCGGCCTCGGCCAGGTCCACCACGCCGCGCATGCGCTGGGCATTGCCCACGCTCGTCCCACCGAATTTCATCACCCTCATGACCGCACCTCGCTGCGGGAAGCGAGAAGCCGGGGCTGCTGTCTGCGGGACGTCGTCTGGAGGGTGGGCTGCATTCGGGACTCCTGAGGCGTTTGACAACAAAAAAGCCCCGCGCCGGAGAGCGCGGGGCCGAGCTGGAAACCGAAGGGGGTTCCTGAGCTAGACCACCCGCGCCCGGCGGGAAGTCGTAGTCGTGGTGGTCGTCGTCGTGGAGGTCTGGGCGGTCGTCGCACGGCACGGGCTGGCGGGGAACGTCGTTCCCTCGCGCTGCACGTGCTGGCCGTTGACGCCGCTCATGAAACGAAGGCTGGCCGAACTTGCCGCGGCAAGTCAAGCAGGGGACCTGGCAGGTCCCCGCGTGCCGGGGCCCGGTTCACGGAGGTGAACGCGGGCCCGCCCCGGGGTTCAGCTTGCGAGCATCACGACCAGTTGCGTGAGGCCGTAGACGACCGCCGCGGTGATGGCCGCCGCGGGAATGGTGAACACCCAGGCCCAGATGATGCGGCCCGCGACGCCCCACTTCACGGCGCGCCAGCCCTTGGTGGAGCCCACGCCCACGATGGCGCCGGTGATGGTGTGCGTGGTGGACACCGGGATGCCCAACTGCGCGAGCGCGATGATGGTGACGCCGCCGCCCGTCTCCGCGGCGAAGCCGCCAATGGGCGCCAGCTTGGTGAGGCTGTGGCCCATGGTGCGCACGATGCGCCACCCGCCGAAGAAGGTCCCCAGGGCGATGGCCGCGTGACAGGAGATGATCATCCACCAGTCGATGTGGAACGGCCGGTCCTTCCAGATGGTGCCGAAGAGCACCACCGCGATGATGCCCATCACCTTCTGCGCGTCATTGGTGCCGTGGCTGTAGGAGAAGATGGCGGAGGATACGAGCTGCAGCTTGCGGAACCACGAGTCCACCTTCAGCGGCGTCTGGCGGTGCACGACCCACGTGCTCAACACCATCAGGCTGATGCCCAGCGTCATGCCGATGAGCGGCGAGAGCACGATGAAGGCGGCAATCTTCGCGATGCCCGAGCCGACGAGGCCGGCGAAGCCGAGCACCGGCAGCGTGGCGCCAATCATCCCGCCCGCCAGCGCGTGCGACGACGAGGAGGGCAGGCCCCACCACCACGTCAGCAGGTTCCAGACGATGGCGCCCATGAGCGCGGCGAAGATGACGGAGAGCACCGCGCTGGGGCCCTCGGCGCGGAGCATCTCGAAGTTGATGATGCCCTTGCCCATGGTGTTGGCCACATGGACGCCCCCGCCAAAGGCCGCCACGAAGTTGAAGAAGGCGGCCCAGGCCACGGCCAGGTTGGGGGAGAGCACTCGGGTGGAGACCACCGTGGCGATGGAGTTCGCCGCGTCGTGGAAGCCGTTGATGAAGTCGAAGATGAGTGCGACCGCGACGATGAGGATGACGGCGGCGAGTAGCATTTAGCTGTGCTCCAGCACCACGCCTTCGATGACGTTCGCCACCGACTGGCACTTGTCGGTGGCGGTCTCGATGAAGTCGTAAATCTCCTTCCACTTGATGATGAGCAGCGTGTCCGCGCCGCTCTTGAAGAGCCGGCCGACCCCCGCGCGCAGGGCTTCATCCGCCTGCGTCTCCAGGCGCTTGATTTCCTTGCACCCGGCCAGAATCTGCTCCGGCTTCTTGATGAGGCGCAGCGCGGCCACCACCTCCTGCACCTTCTCCGTGGAGAGCACCAGCAGGCGCGCCAGCTCCGTGGCGTCCGGCAGGCTGGACGGGATTTCGTAGTAGTGCAGGCGTGCGGCGGCGGCGTTCGTCAGGTCCAACACGTCGTCGATGCGCGACAGCAGCGAGTGAATCTGCCCCCGGTCGAACGGGGTGATGAACTGCTGGTGCAGGCGGTTGAAGGCGGTGTGGGTGACCTCGTCCCCACGGTGCTCCACGTCCTTGAGCGCTTGGACCCGCGCGGGGACGTCGCGGTAGTCACTGAGCAGCGCGTAGAGCATCTTCGCGCCTTCGACGGTGACGGCACATTGCGCATCGAAGTCGTCGAAGAACTCGTCCGACTTCGGCATCAGCTTCTCGAGCATCCGGCCCTCCAAGTCGCCTGAATGCAGGCGACGCCGTTCACGAGGGCCGTCGAGATGGCAGTCACGGGCCCCTGGCGCGCCCGTGACTACCCTAAGTGGAGAGAATCTCCAGCCTTCCTTTCTGCTTGCCTGTGGCTCGCTCCCTCGCTAGGCGCGCTCAAACGGCGACGACAATCTTTCCAAAGTGCGCCCCCGACTCCATGTAGGCCAGGGCCTCTCGCGCCTGCTCGAACGGGAAGCTCCGGTCGATGACGGGCTTGAGCCGGTGCTGGGTGATGAGCCGGTTCATGTCCTCGAACATGGCGCGGCTGCCCACGTAGGTCCGCTGGACGTCCAGCTTCTTCGGCTCCACCAGGGCCGGGTCCGGCTTGGCGAAGCCGCCGCTGAGCATGCCGATGAGGGAGATGTGGCCGCCGGGCCGGGTGGCCTTGACCGAGCGGGGGAAGGTCTCCTCGCCCGCGACCTCCAGGACGTGGTCCACGCCCTGGCCGCCGGTGAGGGCGAGGACCTCCGTCTCCCAGTCCGGGTGCTTGCGGTAGTTGATGGTGCCGTCCGCGCCGAGCTTCCGGGCGTGCTCCAGCTTCGCGTCCTGGCTGGAGGTGATGATGACGCGCGCCCCCAGCGCCTTGGCGAACTGGAGCGCGAAGATGGACACGCCGCCGGTGCCCTGGGCGAGCACCGTCTGGCCCGGCTGGAGCCGGCCCTCGGCCACCAGCGAGTTCCAGGCCGTGACGGCCGCGCAGGGAAGGGTGGCGCCTTCCTCGAAGGACAGGTGCTCCGGGAGGAGGATGAGCCCCTCCGCGTCCACGACAGCGTACTCGGTCAGCACGCCATTCACGCTGCCGCCTAGCGCGTTGCCCGTCTTCTCCGGGGTGGCCGGGCCGTCTGTCCACGTCTGGAAGAAGGTGGCGGCCACGCGGTCGCCCGGCGTCACGCGCGACACGCCTGCGCCCACGGCGACCACCTCGCCCGCGCCGTCGGAGACGGGGATGAGGGACGGGGGACGTGCGCCCGGGTAGCGACCCAGGGCGATGTAGAGGTCACAGTAGTTCAGGGACACCGCGCGGATGCGGACCAGCGCCTGGCCTGGACCCGGCTGGGGCTGCGGCCGCTCCACCTGGACCCACGCATCGACGCTCCCCGTCTGCTGCAGCTCATAGGCTCTCATGCGCGCATGACTAGCCACGGACGGGCGAGGCCGCCAGGCAACTGATGAGGGAGGGGCCCGCTTCCTGGCTGGGTTTGCTCGGAGTGTAATCTTCTGGCCCCTCGTCCCTCGCGCCGTCCGAGCGCTGGACGGCAAGGGGGTGGGCAGGGGTGGCAAACCCGGGTAGATGCAGGCGGCAGCAGGGGAGCGGCCCGTGGGTTGGGACGCTCCGGCCGCCTTCCCGGGTTCAAGCATGATGCCGATTCGCCCCACGCCGCTGTCTGTCGCGCCGATGATGGACTGGACGGACCGGAACTGCCGGTACTTCCACCGGCTGCTCAGCCGTCACACGCTGCTGTACACGGAGATGGTGACGACGGGCGCCGTCATCCACGGAGACCGGGACCGGCTCCTGGGCTACGACGCGGCGGAGCACCCCGTGGCGCTGCAGCTCGGCGGGTCCGAGCCCGAGGCGCTCGCCGAGTCGGCCCGCATCGGTGAGCAGTGGGGCTACGACGAAATCAACCTCAACGTCGGCTGCCCGAGCGACCGCGTCCAGTCGGGCCGCTTCGGCGCGTGTCTCATGGCGGAGCCGGAGCTCGTCGCCCGTCTGGTGGGCGCCATGCGGGACGCGGTGAACATCCCCGTGACGGTGAAGTCGCGCATCGCCATCGACGAGCTGGAGGAGTGGCCGACGTTGGAGGGCTTCATCCGGACCGTGTCGGCCGCGGGTTGCACGCGCTTCATCGTGCATGCGCGCAAGGCGTGGCTCCAGGGCTTGAGTCCCCGGGAGAACCGCGACGTCCCGCCGCTGCGCTACGATTTGGTCCACCGCCTCAAGGCGGAGTTCCCCCACCTGGACATCAGCATCAACGGCGGCATCAAGACGTTGGACGCCGCCGCCGAGCAGCTCCAGCACGTGGACGGGGTGATGATGGGGCGCGCGCCCTATGAGAACCCCTACCTGCTGGCGGAGGCCGACCGGCGCTTCTTCGGCGCCACCACGCCGGTGCCTCAGCGGCACGAAGTCGTGGAGGCGATGCTGCCGTACATCGAGAAGGCCCGCGGCCGCGGCGCGCCGCTGGGCGCCATCACCCGGCACATGCTGGGGCTCTTCCAGGGCCTGCCCGGTGCGCGCGCGTGGCGCCGGCACCTCAGTGAGAATGCCCACAAGCCGGGCGCGGGTCCGGATGTCGTGGTGGCGGCGCTCGCGAAGGTGCGGCGGGAGCCGGAGGACGTGGCGGCCTGAATCAGGCCACCTGACACCAGAGGGAACCGCAGGCCGGGAACAGCTCCCCAGGACCGGCATGCGATTCCCTCTGGCTCACGCCCTTCCGTGAAGCCCGCGCGCCCGGGTGCGTTCGGTGCCCGGATGTCCCCAGACGCCGCTCCAAGCCGGCGCCCTCACCCGGACTCCTGACGCACCCCGGAGCGCGAAGCTCCACCCGTGCTCCCCTTGTCATCCGGGTGCATCACGCCCGGACGTGCCCGGACGGCCGAAGCCGCCGCGTGCATGGACAGGGTTGTCGCATTCAAAGCGCGCGCGCACCCGTCATGGTTTGCGCATGGTTCCTTCACGGAGCGCGTCCAGCAGCGCCAGCGGGTCGCCTTCGCGAAAGGCCGCGAGCCCCGCCTCGAAGTCCGCGCGAGCACCGTCCAGGTCGCCTTGGCGCTCACGCACCACCCCGCGCGCGTGCAGCAGCTCCGGGTCGACGTCATCACCCGACTGCGACGCGAGCGCCTCCGTGAGGTCCTTCGCCGCGTCGTCCAGCCGGCCCAGTCGAGCCCTCGCGGCGGCGCGCTGCTGGAGCAGCCACGGGTTGCCCGGGGACTCCTCAAGCGCGAGCGTCCAATCCCGCTCCGCCGCTTCGTCCCGCCCCAGCGCCTCCAACGCCTCGGCGCGCTTCATGTGCAGCACCAGCGCCTTGCGGTAGCCCGAGCCGACGAGCGTGTCGAAGTCCGCCACCGCCTCTTCATGGCGGCCCAGACGGCACAGCGCGAGGGCGCGGTACAGCCGGCTGGTGAGGTGACCGGGCGCCAGCGTCAGCACGCGCTCGTACCACGCCAGTGCTTCTTCCGGGACTTCGCCCCAGATGGCCAGCGTCTGCGCCAGCTCCATCAGCACGCGGGCCTGCCGGGGATGCGCCTCCGCCAAGGTCCGGGCGAGCGCGAGCGCCGTCGCGTACCGCCCGCTGCGTCGCAGGCGGTCCACCTCGCGGAGCTGGGCGGCCAGCTCCGGAGGACAGGCTTCTCGTCCGTTGCGCTCCACCCTCAGCCCCTCACGGCGTGTTCGGGAAGGCGCGCGTCGCCGCGTCGTAGTCGTTCCACCACGACTGGAGGACCTTCATGTCCGTGGCACGCGGCTCGTCGCCGGGGCCCGCCATGTCGAGGTAGGCGTGTAGCATGGGCCGGAAGTACGGATGCGCGCAGCGGTCGATGATGTCCTGTGCGCGTCGCTTGGGCGAGCGGATGTCCATGTTGAGCGCGTAGCCCTGCTCGGTGACGACGCACTTGATGTCGTGCTCGGTGTGGTCGATGTGGCGCACGTACGGCATGACACAGCTCACCGTGCGGCCGTCCCGCAGCCGCCGCGTGGACGGCGTGTGGACGATGCTCAGGTACGCGTTGCGGAAGAAGTCACCCGAACCGCCCAGGCCATTGACGATGCGCGAGCCGTCGATGTGCGTGGAGTTGACGTGCCCGTAGATGTCCACCTCGATGGGCGTGTTCATCGCGATGACGAAGAGGCGGGAGATGATTTCGGGGCTGTTGGACAGCCACATGGGCCGCAGCACCAGCCGGTCCTTGCTGCGCTCGAACATGTCGAGGAAGCGCTGGCGGCCCTCGGAGGAGAAGGACACCGCGGTGGCGGACGCGTATTCGAACTTCGCGTCGTCCTCCACGTAGCGCAGCATTCCGTCCTGGAAGACCTCGGTCCAGAAGCGGATTTTCTGGAAGGGCGAGTCGTAGAGCTGGCCGATGATGGCGTTGGCCACGTTGCCCACGCCGGATTGAATCGGCGGGAGGCGCTTGCCCCACTCGTACTGCTTCTGGCAGCTCAGCAGGAAGTCGATGACGTGCTCGGCGATGCGCTTGGCCGTGTCGTCCGCGGCCTTGAAGGGCACCGGGTGGTCGGGCGTGCGGGACTCCACCACCGCCACCACCTTGCTCAGGTCGAACTCCACGTACGGGTTGCCAATGCGGTCCCGCACATTCACGAGCGGCAGCGGCCAGCCCACGTGCGGGTGGACGGCGGGCAGGACGATGTCGTGGAAGCCCGTGTAGTCCGGTCCGGAGGTGTTGACCTCGAGCACGATTTTCTTCGCGCGGGCCAGGGCCTCCGTGCTGATGCCCACCGACGAGGTGAGCACGACGCTGCCGTTCTTCCGGATGCGCGACACCTCGACCACGGCCACGTCGATGTCGCCGTAGAAGCCGTACATCAGGTTGCGCGCGAAGGCGGACAGGTGGACGTCCGTGAAGTCCATCTCGCCGGCGTGGATGCGGCGCCGCGAGGCGGGCGAGGACATGTAGGGACCGCGCTTGGCGATGAAGGGCGCCATGGGGCCCTCCACGTCTTCCGACAGGGACGCGCCCGACAGCAGCGTGATGCGAGACTCCGGCGCCGTCTGGGAGAAGTGCCAGGCAAGCGCCGGGAAGAACGTCTTGGGCTCACCCGACTTGGTGAAGCCGCTGATGGCCACGGTGTTGCCGTGGACGACGTGCTTCACCGCTTCTTCGACGGGGACAACCTTCGCCAGCAGCGCGGCGTTCTCGATTCGGTCCTTCAGCGTGCTCGTCGCGGTCATGGCGTCCGGGTGTAACACACCGCGTCTTTCGGTGGCGCCCGGGGATGGGTCGGGAACAGGGGGGCGGGCAGGCGTGTTGGGGCGCCCGCGATTCCGTCCCCCGGTTCGTGGCGGGATGCCGTTAGTCTCCGCCCCTTCTGTTAGCCCTTTTCGTTGGGAGACCTCCCTACATGCGTAAGCTCTTCTTCGCGGGTGCGGGCATGGCCGTGCTCGCGTCCGCCGGCTGTGCGACGACCTCGCAGGAGTCCCAGTCCATGGCCACCGCGCCCCAGACGACCGCCCCCGCCGCGCAGGCTCCGTCCAACCCGCTGCTCGCGTCGTGGGCCGGGCCGCATGGCGGCGTGCCGCCGTTCGACCAAGTGAAGGTGGAGCTGTTCAAGCCGGCGCTCGAGGCGGCGATGGACAAGACGCGCGCCGAGCTGGCGGCCATCGCCAACAACCCGGCCCCGGCCACCTTCGAGAACACGCTGGTGGCGCTGGAGGCCACGGCGAAGACGCAGGGCGAGGTGGAGACGCTCTACGGCATCTGGAGCTCGTCCATGAGCGGGCCGGAGTTCCAGGCGCTGGAGCGGGAGATGGCGCCGAAGATGGCCGCCTTCGACGACGAAATCTTCCAGAACGAGGCGCTCTTCCGCCGCATCGAGGCGGTGTACCAGTCGCCCGACAAGGCGAAGCTGACGCCCGAGCAGCAGCGGCTCGCGTGGCTGCACTACACGCGCTTCGTGCGCTCCGGCGCGAAGCTGGACGCCGCGGCGAAGCAGAAGCTGGCGGCCGTCAACCAGCGGCTCGCCTCGCTCTACACGAACTTCAGCCAGAACGTGCTCGCGGACGAGGAGGGCTACACCGTCGTCCTGGAGTCGGAGGCGGACCTCGCGGGCCTGCCGGAGTCCGTGCGCGCGGGCGCCGCCGCCGCGGCCGAGTCGCGGGGCCAGAAGGGCAAGTGGCTCATCACCAACACGCGCTCCTCCATGGAGCCGTTCCTGACGTACTCGTCGCGCCGCGACCTGCGCGAGAAGGTGTGGCGCCACTACGTCAACCGCGGTGACAACGGCGACGCGCGCGACAACAACGCCATCATTGGCGAGGTCCTCAAGCTGCGCGCCGAGCGCGCCGCGCTGCTGGGCTACAAGACGCACGCGCACTGGCGGCTGGAGAACGCCATGGCCCGCACGCCCGAGCGCGCCATGGAGCTGATGGAGGCCGTCTGGAAGCCCGCGGTCGCCCGTGTCCACGAAGAGGTCAAGGACATGCAGCGCGTGGCGGACAAGGAGGGCGCGAAAATCAAGATCGAGCCCTGGGACTACCGCTTCTACGCGGAGAAGGTCCGCAAGGCGAAGTACGACCTGGACCAGAACGAGGTGAAGCCCTACCTCCAGTTGGAGAAGCTGCGCGAGGGCATGTTCTGGGTGGCCGGCGAGCTGTTCGGCTTCTCCTTCACGCAGGTGAACGACGTGCCCGTCTTCCACCCCGACGTGCGCGTCTGGGAGGTGAAGGACCAGGCCAGTGGGCGGCACGTGGGCCTGTGGTACTTCGACCCGTACGCGCGCAAGGGCAAGCGCTCCGGCGCGTGGATGAACGCCTACCGCAGCCAGGAGCGCTTCCGGGGCGAGGTCACCACCATCGTCTCCAACAACTCCAACTTCGTGAAGGGGCAGCCCGGTGAGGCGGTGCTCATCAGTTGGGAGGACGCCTCCACGCTGTTCCACGAGTTCGGCCACGCGCTGCACGGCCTCAGCTCCAACGTGACGTACCCGTCGCTGGCGGGCACGGCGGTGGCGCGCGACTACGTGGAGTTCCCCTCGCAGCTCCTGGAGCACTGGCTGTCCACGCCCGAGGTGCTCAACACCTACGCGCTGCACTACCAGACGGGCAAGCCCATCCCGCAGGCGCTGGTGGACCGCATCGAGAAGGCCGCGACGTTCAACCAGGGCTTCGGGACGGTGGAGTACCTGTCCAGCGCGCTGGTGGACATGAAGCTGCACCTGGCGGGCGCCACGCCCATTGACGCGGACGCCTTCGAGCGCGACACGCTCAACGCGCTGGGCATGCCGAAGGAAGTCGTCATGCGCCACCGCACGCCGCAGTTCGGCCACGTGTTCGCGGGCGACGGGTACTCGGCGGGCTACTACAGCTACCTGTGGTCGGACACGCTGACGGCGGACGCCTTCGAGCGCTTCACGGAGGGCAAGGGCGCCTACGACAAGGACGTGGCCGCGCTCCTGCGCCAGCACGTCTTCTCCGTGGGCAACACCCTGGACCCGGCCGACGCGTACCGCGCCTTCCGGGGCCGTGAGGCGGGCATCCAGGCGCTGATGCGCAAGCGCGGCTTCCCCGTGCCGGGCGCGCAGCCCGCGGCGGCGAAGAAGGCCGCGAAGGCCGCGAAGTAGCGCCCGGCGGTGGGCCCGGGCTACCCCTCCAGCGGGAAGAAGTGGCTGAAGGGGCCCGGGCCCTTGCCCAGGGCCAGCGGGTGTTCCAGCGCGGCGGTGACGTAGTCCTTCGCGCGCCGCGTGGCCTCCAGCGGCGACTGTCCCAGCGCCAGGTGCGCGGCGATGGCCGCCGACAGCGTGCAGCCGGTGCCGTGGGTGTTGCGGGTGTCCACGGCGCGCAGGTGCAGCGTCTCCATCCGCGCGCCGTCGAACCAGACGTCGGTGCCGCGCAGCGCGCCCGTCATGCCGCCGCCCTTCACCAGCACGGCCTGGGGGCCCAGGCGGTGGATGCGGCGCGCGGCCTCCTGCATGTCCTCCAGCGTCTCCAGCGTCATGCCGGCGAGCAGCTCCGCCTCATGACGGTTGGGCGTGGCCACCGTGGCCAGGGGCAGCAGCAGCTCCTTGAGGGCGCCCACGGCCGCGTCGTCGATGAGGCGCGCGCCGGCGCGGGACACCATGACGGGGTCCACCACCAGCGGGCCCAGGCCCAGCGCGCGCAGGCGCTGGGCCACGGTGGTGATGATGGCCGGGTTGACGAGCATGCCCGTCTTCACGGCGCCCGCGCCGATGTCGGAGGCCACCGCGTCGATTTGCGCGGCGACGGACTCCGGGGGCAGCACGTCCACGCGGGTGACGCCCTGCGTGTTCTGCGCGGTGATGGCCGTCAGGGCGCTGGTGCCATGGACGCGGTGGAAGGCGAAGGTGCTCAGGTCGGCCTGGATGCCGGCGCCGCCGCCGCTGTCGGAGCCGGCGATGGTGAGCGCGGTGGCCACGGACTTCGAAGTCTCCATGGCCGCCATGGTGCGGGAGCGGGCGCCCCGCCGCCAGTGCTTCGAGCGCTCACGGGTCCAGGAAGGCGTGTTTCACCGCGTCCATCAGCGGGTCCCTGTGCCCGTTCTCCGGCTGGAGGAAGTGCCCCTGGCTGATGGTCCAGATGATGGCGCCGCCCAGGTTCTTCTCCCTCGCGTACGCGCCCTTCACGGAGAGCGAGCGCGGGTCCTCGTAGGAGACGTAGTTGCACAGCCCCGGGCCGTTGCCGTCGGGGAACGAGAGGTAGGGCACCTGGGCCTCGTCGTCCCAGCGGCTGGCTTCCGCCCGGTAGTAGTGCGTCATGATGTTGGTGTAGCTCATGAAGTTGTCGCTCTGGCCCTCGAACACGCCCTCGCGGCCGTCGAGCGGCGTGTGCGGCTCCGTCACGCCGCCCCAGCACGTCCCGAAGAAACCGATGCCCAGGCCCAGCCGCCCCGCGGGGACGCCCGCCTCCAGGTAGCCCTCCACGGAGTGCGAGACGGAGGTGGGGTGGAACTGGGAGTGGCCGTAGAGCGGGCTGGAGTGCCAGCTCTCCCAGCCGCCCCAGTGCCCGCTCATCTTGTAGGACATGATGTTGAGCTGGTCGACGCGCGAGGCCAGCCGCTTCATGAAGTCCGCGCGGTACCGGCTCATGGGGAAGTTGGAGTTCAGCCAGTCCACCGGCACCGTGAGGATGATGTCGGGGCGGGCCGCGCGCAGGCCGTCCAGCAGCGCCAGCAGCGGCTCGCCGTCGTCGGGCTGCATGGGCGCGCCCTCCGGGATGTCCGCGGCCAGGATGATGGGCTCCCAGTCCACGTCGATGCCGTCGTAGCCCAGCTCGTCCATGAGCTGGATGATGTTGCGGATGAAGTGCGCGCGCTGGGCCTCGGAGGCGGCGTGGATGAAGTTCTGGTGCTCGCCGAAGCCGCCCAGCATGAGCAGGGCCTTGCGTCCCTGCTGGTGCGCGCGCGCCGCCAGCGCCTTGGCCATGGAGCGCCCGTGGCTCTCGTCGATGTTGGCGTCGAAGTTCGCGTTCAGCGTGCCGTTGGGGTTCGGCTTCACGCGGCCCACCACGAGGTGCGTGAGGCCCGTCACGTCCACCGCGTCCACCGGCTGCATCCAGAGCTGGTAGCCCACGAAGTAGCCCGTCACCCATTCGGTGGGCTCGCCGCCGGCGCGGGGCTGCACCGTGTTGGCGGTGGCGACGGGGCCCTGGCCCTTCTCGTTGATGGCCGCCACGGTGATGCGGTACGGCACGCCGTTGACCAGCCCGGGGATGACGGCGCTCGCGGCCGGCGCGTCCACCGTCACCGACACATTGCCGGGCGCCGCGGTGAGCCGGTACTGGTGCAGCGGCCGGCCGCCGTAGCTGGCGGGGGCCAGCCAGCTCACGTAGGCGTGCCCGTTGCCCGGCGTGGCGCGCACGGAGCGGGGCTGGCCGGGCACGGTGGGGTTCGGAATGGACAGCCCGGGCTGCGGCGTCACCAGCTCCGTCTGCACCGAGGCCGGGCCTTCGCCGTTGATGTTCACCGCCGACACCTTGAAGGTGTACGCGAAGCCGTTGTGGAGGCCTCGCACGGTGGCCTGGAACTGCTCCGACGTGACGATGGCGCCGCCGCACGCGGGCTCACACCGCACGATGTAGTACATGAGGGGAAAGCCACCGTCCCGCGAGGGCGGCAGCCACGTCACCAGGGCCTCGGCGTCCGCGGCCTGGGCTGTCGCGGTATGCGGGGCTTCGGGGAGACCGGGACCCTCCGCCCCACCGCCCATGCACGCGGCCAGAAACCCCACCATCAGGCCGAGCCAGCGCTGCTTCCACACCGCGGATGGATTTCCCACTGCACACCCCCTGCGACGATCCGCGTCATGTACACGACTTACGCTTCGTGGTGAAGTTGGAAAATATTCACAATCCTGTAAATCGTTGAATCCGAGAAGCCGGGCCTGACCTCCAGGGCGCCCTGGGAGAAACCGCGGGGCGCCGGGCGGCATTTGCTACCGTGGTGTGTCCCTTCCTCGAGTCTTGACGATGAAACGCATCCTCCTGTCGCTGCTGGCCGTCGTCGTTGTCCTCGCGGGGGTCCTTCTCACGAAGGCGGCCCGCTTCACTTCGCGGCAGGCGCAGCCGGAGACGGCCGCGCCCTTCACCGTGGACGCTGACGCCGCGGCGGCGAGGCTGGGAGGCGCGCTGCGCTTGAAGACGCTGGCCGCGTCCGAAGGGAAGCCCGCGGAGGACGCCGCCTTCGCCGCGCTCCATGCGTACATCCAGGAGCAGTACCCCCGCATCCACCAGACGCTGAAGCGTGAGCCGGTGGGAGCGCACTCGGTGCTGTACACGTGGGCGGGCTCGGACGCGTCGCTGCGGCCAGCGATGCTGATGGGGCACCTGGACGTGGTGCCCGTGGAGCCCGGCACGGAGGCGACCTGGACGCATCCGCCGTACAGCGGGCTGGTGGCGGAGGGCTACGTCTGGGGCCGCGGCGCGCTGGACGACAAGGGCAGCGTCTTCGGCATCCTGGAGTCGGTGGAGGCGCTGCTCGCGGCGGGCTTCCAGCCCCGGCGCACGGTGCTGCTCGCCTTCGGTGGGGACGAAGAGGTGGGCGGGCACGAGGGCGCGGAGACGCTGGCCCGGCAGCTTCGCGAGCAGGGCGTGACGCTGGAGTCCGTGCTGGATGAGGGCGGGATGATTGTGTCCGGCACCGTGCCCGGCGTGGCCTCTCCCGTGGCCCTGGTGGGGGTGGCGGAGAAGGGCTTCGCCAGCGCCGAGCTCATCGTGAACGGCGAGGGCGGCCACTCGTCCATGCCGCCGCCCCAGACGGCCGTGGGGGTGCTGAGCCGCGCCATCTCCCGGCTGGAGGACTCGCCCATGCCGGCGCACCTGCGCGGTGGCAGCCGGGCGCTCTTCGAGTTCGCGGGGCCGGAGATGGGCTTCGGCATGCGGGTGCTCTTCGCCAACCTGTGGCTGTTCGAGCCGCTGGTGCTGCGCCAGCTCACCGGGAAGGCCACCACCAACGCGGCGGTGCGCACGACGACGGCGGCCACCATGTTCGAGGGCAGCGAGCGCGACAACGTCCTGCCCGCCCGCGCCCGCGCGGTGGTGAACTTCCGCATTCTTCCAGGGGACTCCGTCGAAAGCGTGCTGGAGCACGTGCGCGACGCGGTGGACGACCCTCGGGTGAAGGTCAGCACCCTGGGGTTCGTCAGCGAGCCCTCGCCGGTGTCGCGCACGGACTCCGAGGCGTGGACCCAGCTCCTGCGCAGCGTGCGCCAGGTGTTCCCCGACGTCGTCGTCGCCCCGTACCTCATGCTGGGCGCGTCCGACTCGCGTTACTTCACCGGGCTGAGCGAGAACGTCTACCGCTTCATGCCTCTGCGCCTGGACAGCGCCGACCTGTCACGGCTTCATGGCAAGGACGAGCGCGTCTCCGTGCAGGGCTACGCGGACGCCGTGCGTTTCTATGCGCAGTACGTTCGCAACGTCGCCCACTGAGGGCGCGGCGCGCTTCGGACTTTCTGCGAAAGTGGTGTTTCGGCCGCTGTTATCATGAATGCAAATGTGTGCACCGCGCGGGAAGCGCCTGGAAAGTCCGCTCCGCCTGCACATCTGTGCACCGTCTGCACCTTGTCTACGACCAATGGACATGACGCGTTGACAGCCGTGCGAAGCAATTTCAGCATTTGCTTCTATGGTGAACCCCCCTCGCGGAACACGGCTGGCGAGCGCGTTGCTCGCATCTCTTTTCTTCACGTTGGTCGCATGTAACAGCGGGGGAGGGTCGGCGAAGCCAGATGCCGGCACGGACCCGGTGCTCGACGGGTCCACGCCGGATGATGGCGGCACGACCTGTGGTGATGGCCAGCGCCAGGAAGGCGAGACCTGCGACGACGGCAACCGGGTGAGCGGTGACGGCTGCGACTCGAGCTGTCAGATCGAGGGCGGCTACCTCTGCGAGACGCCGGGCCAGCCGTGCGTGCGCCTGGTGAACTGCGGCAACGGCGTCGTCGAGGACGGCGAACAGTGCGACGACCGGAACGTCATCAGCGGTGACGGGTGCGACGGAAGCTGCCGCACCGAGCCGGGGTGGGCGTGCCCGGAGCAGGGCGGCCGGTGCCGCGCGGCGGCGTGTGGTGACGGCATCATCGCCGGTGACGAGGAGTGCGAGGACGGCAACACGGCGAACGGCGACGGCTGCAACGAGTTCTGCCGGCTCGAGGATGGCTGGAAGTGCCCGCCGGGTGAGCCGTGCAGCCGCACCACGTGCGGTGACGGCATCGTCGAGGGCACCGAGCAGTGCGACGACGGCAACACCGTGATGGGTGACGGTTGCTCGCCGCTGTGCACCAAGGAGCCGCGCTGCACCGACGGCAACTGCGAGGAGACGTGCGGTGACGGCCTCATCCTCCCCGGCAGCACCGTGGAGCAGTGCGACGACGGCAACACGCGCGCCAACGACGGCTGCAGCCCGACCTGCCAGTTGGAGGAGGGCTTCGCGTGCGTGCTCATCGAGCAGGAGCCGCCGGCGCAGGTGACCATCCCCGTCGTCTACCGTGACTTCCGCGGGTGGGACCTGCCGGCGGGCAACGGCCTGCCCCGGGGCCACGAGGACTTCCAGAACCGGAACGCGGGCCGGGAGAACGGCATCGTCGAGAATCGGCTCGATGCCAACGGCCGCCCCGTCTACGCGAAGGAAGGTCAGCAGTCGAACAACACCAGCAACCGGGCCAACTTCAACCAGTGGTACACGGAGGTCCCGAACGTCAACAAGACCGTCGTCAGCACCTTCGTGCTGAGCCGGCAGCAAAACGGCTCGTACGTGTTCGACCAGGACGCGTTCTTCCCGCTCGACCAGGAGCCCCTCTACAGCCAGGGCTGGGTGGCCGCGGGGCATGAGCGGACGCGCCGCGACCTCCTGGGTCAGCAGCGCAACTTCCACTTCACCAGCGAGGTCCGCTACTGGTTCGAGTACAAGGGCTCCGAGGTGCTGACGTTCCGCGGCGACGACGACGTGTGGGTGTTCGTCAACGGCCGGCTGGCGCTGGACCTGGGCGGCGTGCACGGCCCGGAGAACGGCACCATCAACGTGGCGAACCAGGCGACCGCGCTGGGCCTGCGGATCGGTGGCATCTACGAGGTGGTGGTGTTCCAGGCCGAGCGCCACACCGAGGGCTCCTCGTACCGCCTCACGCTCAACAACTTCCTCACGGCCCGCTCCGAGTGCTCCGCCACCTGCGGCAACGGCGTCGTGGACGAGGGTGAGGATTGCGACGATGGCTTCGCGGGGAACACGGGCGAGTATGGCCAGTGCGGCCGCAACTGCCTCTGGGGCCCGCGCTGCGGCGACGGCATCGAGCAGACTGAGTACGGCGAGGAGTGCGACGACGGCAACACCGTCAGCCGCGACGGCTGCAGCTCCACCTGCAAGCTGGAGATTGGCTGAGCCCGTTGTCCTGACGTGACAGGTGAGGCGCCGCTCCGGAGGAGGCTCTCTTCCGGAGCGGGGCTTCCCTGCGAATGAGGGAGCAGGCAGCCTCCGCCGGGCGGGCGTCTGGTATCGTCCGCGCGCCCCATGCCTTCCCGTCCGTTCATGCGCTGGCCCTGCCTCGTGTCCCTCGTGCTCGCCGCTTCGGTGGCGCAGGGGGCCGCGGCGCCGGCCTTGCCTCCGCCCGACGAAGTGATGGCGATGCTGCGCCGGGTGGACACGGCGCGCGCGCAAGGCCGCGCCAACGCGCTGGACAGCGAGCTGGAGGAGCAGGCCCGCGCGCGGCGAGCCGACTTGATGCCCCGGCTGTACCGGGCCTGGCTGACGTTCCCTTCGGACGGCTGCTGGAACGAGCTGAAGGCCATCTCCACCCTGGACCCGGACAACCCATGGCCCCGGGTGGGCATGGGGCTGGTGTACATCCGCTGGGGGCTGCTGGCGGAGGCGCGGGCCCCCATCGCCGCGGCGTTGAAGCTGAAGCCCGGCTTCGGCCCCGCGCTCTGGGCGGAGGGGTTGTTGCTCCAGGCGGAGGGCAAGCCCGCGGAGGCCGAGGTCCGGTTGCGGGAGGCGCTGGCCCAACTGGACGCGCCGCAGATTCGCACGTCCCTGGCGATGCTCCTGGCGGGCATCCCCTCGCGGGAGGCCGACGCGCGCGCGGAGCTGACGCGGACGGTGGAGGCGTGGCCGGAGCAGCCGGAGGCGCTGCGGAAGCTGGCGCAGCTCGCCCGGGCCGCCAATGACGTGCGCGCCGCGGCGACCGCGGGCGAGAAGCTGGTGGCCCTCAAGCCGAGGGACCGTGACGCGCACCGGCTCCAGGCCGACTTGTGGCTGGCCGCCTCGGAGAAGGTGAAGGCCACGCAGTCCCTGGAGCGCTACGCCGAGCTGGGCGGCGTGGAGCCCGAGCCGCTGGCGTTGCTCGCGCGGCTGTACCGGGAGCTGGCGCGCAAGGAGGACGAGGAGAAGGCCCTGGTCCGGCTCGCCGCCGCGGCGCCCACGGACCCCGAGCCGTTGCTGCGGCTGGCCGAGCTGGCCGAGGCCCGCGCGGATGCGGCGGCCGCCGAGTCGCAGCTCGTGAAGGCCTCCGAGCGCGCGCCGGCTCGCGGGGACATCCACGTGCTGCGCGCGCGGCTCGTGCTGAAGCAGTCACGGCACCAGGATGCGTTGGTCGCCTACCGCGCCGCGCTCGCGGCGTCGGAGCGGCGGGTGCCCGAGGCCGAAGCCGAGGCCGCCGAACTGGCGAGGCACTTCCGCCTGCCGTCCCAGCCCGCGCGGGGGACGCAGGAGCAAATCTACAACCGCGTGTCCATGGGGCTGGTCGCGCTCTACATGAACCGCCTCAAGGAGGCGCCAGGGCTCAAGGGCAACCTCAAGGTCCAGGTCCAGGTGGACGCCTCCGGGAAGGCCACGGGCGTGACGGTGCTCTACGACAGCCTCAACGAGGCGCTCATCACCGGCCACGCGCACTTCGCCTTCATGGACGCGCAGTACCCGCCCGGGCCCGACACGCCCGTCTTCCAGTACGTGTTCCGCCCGCCGAAGTGAGGCCCGGGCCCGGCCGTGCGTGGTGCCTCGGCCGAGCCCGCGAGCGACACGTCGCTACGGGTTGTCGATGCGCTGCTCGTACTGGGTGCCGCTACCGCCGTAGCCCTGCACCTGGTTGCGCATCCGCTCCCAGTTGGCGCGGGCCTGCTGCTCCTGGTTCTGCTGCGACTGCACCTTGCGCTGGGCCTCTTCCACCTTGCGCTGGGCGTCCGCCGTGGCGGAGGCGAAGTCGGCCTCGGACAGGTCCTTCGCGCGCACGTCCTGGTTGGACTTCAGGGCGTTGTATTCGGCCATGTTGAGCTTCGCGTCGGCCACCGCCAGCTCGTTCTCGCGCAGCTCCTTCTGGGCCTCCATCGTCTTGATGGCCTGCTCGCGGTACTTCACCTGGGCCTGGGCGGCGCCCAGGCCGGAGTCCGCGCCCTTGAGCTCGGACTGTGCCTGGCGGATGTTGTTGCTCTGGCCCGTGGCGTTGGCGGCCTTCAGCGCGGCGTCATGCGCGTCCCGGCGTGCCTTCGCCGCGTCGGAGTTGCGCTTGGCCACCTCCAGCTCGCGGCGCGAGTCATTGAGGGCCACGTCGGACCGGGTGACCGCGTCCTGCGCCATGCGCTTCTGCGTTTGCGCCTCGCGGACATCACCCAACTGGTCCTCGGGCACGCGAGCCAGCCAGGACTCGTCCACCTTCGCGGCGCGGGACGAGCTGCAACCGGTGCTCATGACCGCCAATGCCGCCCCCATCATCACACCCGCGAAAACCCGACGCTTCTTCGCCTGAAACATGCTCCGTCTCCTCTCGTGTGCGCGTGTTGCCTGCCAAGACGGTAGTCACGCGCTGCTGGGGAGGCAGACGGCAGGGAGGCGTGTCGAGACGACGCCCCACCGTGGATGGGAACGTGGGCTCGCTCTCCCGCCTGCCCTGCATGGAGGCGGGTCAGCGCTTCTCCAGGACGACGGCGTAGAACTCGATGCCCACGCCTTCCCGGTCCGCTTCGGTGATGTGCCCCGGAGGGAGCCCCAGGAATTCACTGACGGGCAGCACCCCCGTGGCGTCTCGTGCCCAGGGGCCACACAGGTCCAGGTATTCGGGCAGGGAGTAGAGCTGGAAGGACTCGCCCATCTGCCGGAACGTGTTTTCGAACTGTTCCCACTGGGGCGTGGTGAGGCCGGGTGTCTTCGTTTCGAAGGTGGTGAAGAGCTTCGAGCCCGGCGCCGCCCAGTCGTAGAGGTCACGGAAGAACTTGCGGTTCTCCTCCGCGGTCAGGAACACGGTGATGCCATTGGCGCCAAAGGCGACACGACGCTCACCCTGGAGGATGGCCTCCACATCCGTCCGGCGCAGGAAGTCTCCGGCCTTCCGGATGTCGCATTCCAGGTAGCGCGCGTTCGGCGTGTTGCCCAGCAGATGCTGGGCGGTGGTGATGGTGAGGGGATTGACGTCGCTGTAGAGCACGCGCATGTCGGGCAGCACGGCGTGGACATGGTCCCCGGTGGGCAGTCCGGACGCGAAGTCCACCCAGTGATGGAAGCCATCGGCGGACAGGCGCTGCGCGGCGGTGCGCAGGCAGGCGCGCAGCATGCGCACCCACTTCGGCGTGGCGGGCAGCAGCGAGAACATGAACTCCGCCGCTTGCCGGTCCGCTTCGAAGTGATGCGTCCCACCCAACGTGTAGTCGTAGATGCGGGCGGCGTTGGGGATGTTCGGATTGACGCCCGGGATGCGGGCGAGCGCTTCGGAATCCATGTTCCAGCTCCTTGGGGACAGCGCGTTCAGGGGTTCCACCTCAGCGATACGGTCTCCAGCATTCCGTCGGGCTGCTTGCGGATGAGGCCGACCACCAGGACGGTTCCGTCGTCCAGGACGGTGACGCGGTGGTCGGACACGGCGGCGCTCATGGGCGGTCCGGGTGTCCAGGCGCCCGTGTCCGGCGACCACAGCTCCACCGTGGACGAGGCCTCGAAGTTCTTCTGTCCGAGCCCGCCGAACGCGCCCGCCCGTCCGTCCGGAAGCGCGGCCAGCACGACGCTGGAGCGCAGGTCGGTGAGTTCTCCGGTGGGCGTCCACTGTTCACGGGCCGGGTCCCAGACCTCCGCGGTGCCCAGCAGTTGCCCTTGGTGCCACCCGCCCACGACGAGGATGCGCCCGTCGGAGAGTGTGACGCCCTGGGGCTCGTCGCGAGACGCCGTGAGCGGCTGAGACGTCCGCCAGGTGCGCGTGCCGGGCTGCCAGAGCTCCGTGTTCCGGTCGAGCGGTGGCGCGAAGTGGGTGCCCTCGATGATGGCGAAGCCGAAGCCGTTGTCCCGGCCTCCCGCGATGACGACGTGCTCGCCGCTCACGCACACGGGCCCGGGGTGGAACAGGCGCACCGTCTGCCCCGCGGGCTCCCAGGCCGAGGCGCCCGGCCGGAGCAGCTCCGCCCGGGTTCCCCGCTCCAGGTCGGTGTTGTCATGGTCGGCGCCCAGCACGAGGACGGCGCCATCCGGCAGGGCCACCGCGACGGGCCGGTCCCTCGCCGCGAGCAACGGGGGGCCTTCCCTGAAGCGCCGGGTGTCGGGCTCCCAGAAGAGTGTGCCCGGCATCTCCAGTTCGGTGTTGTTCCGCCCGCCCACGATGAGCACGTGCCCATCGGGCAGGGGCACCGCGGCGTGGCCTTGCCGGGGCAGCGGCATGGGGGCCAGCGTCTCCCAGGTGTTCGTCCCCGCGTCCCACCGCATCGCGCTGGCGACGGTCGCGGGCGTGGTGCCGCCGCCCTGCGCGCTCCAGACCTGTCCGCCCACCACGAGCGCGCCGCCGGGCACGGCCGTCAGGGTGAAGGCGTCGAGCCAGAGGCCAGGGTAGGGGATGCGCTGGACGGGCGGTGTCGAGGTCATGGCGGCATCGTATGCGGCGGACTGGCGGGCCCGCACATGGCGTGTTTCACGCCCATGCGGCTCGTGGCTCTGGACCGGGGTGGTAGAGTCCACGACACCGCATGGCCTCTCTCACCGCGTCTCGTCTGGATGTGTTTCGCGCCGCGCTCCTCGTGCTGGTGACGAGCTGCGCCACCCTGGTCCTGGAATTGGCCGCGGCCCGGCTCCTGGCGCCCTTCATTGGCGCCTCGCTCCACACGTGGACGAGCATCATCGGCGTGGTGCTCGCGGGCATCAGTCTGGGCAGCTACGCGGGGGGCCGGTTGTCGGAGCGCGGAGCGTCGTTCCGGTGGCTCGCGGGCCTCACCGCCCTGGGCGCGGTGCTGGCGCTGTTGCCATTGGGGTGGGTGGCCGTGCTGGGCGACGGCGCCGCGCTGCGCGCCATTCCCGTGTTGCCACGCACCTTCCTGCTCACCTTCCTGGGCTTCTTCCCCGTCAGCTTCGTGTTGGCCATGGTGACGCCCCTGGCGCTGCGGCTGCTGTTGCCGGACCTGGCGCGCGCCGGACGCATTGGCGGACTGCTGTACGCGCTGGGGACGCTGGGCGGGCTCGCGGGCAACTTCCTCACGGGCTTCGTGTTGGTGGCGTGGTTCCCCGTGCCCACCATCGTGCTCACCGTGGCGGGCACGTTGCTGCTGTGCGCGCTGATGGCGCTGCCCAAGGCCTCCGTCATCGCGCCGCCCGTCCCGGCAACGCCCTCGTCAGGTGACGGCGTGACGCTGGAGGCGCCGCGAGCCGGCGTGGACCTGCGCACGCGCCCCGTGCTGGCGTGTTTCGTGGTGGCCTGCGCGAGCTTCTGCACGCTCGCCATCGAGCTGGCGGCCAGCCGCATCCTGGCGCCCACCGTGGGTGTGTCGTTGCTGAGCTGGACGGGCATCATTGGCGTGGTGCTGATGGGCATGGCGCTGGGCAACTTCGTGGGCGGGCATCTCGCGGACCGCTGGCCGCGCCAGGGCGTGCTCGCGGGCTCGTTGCTGGCGGCGGCGGCGAGCTGCCTGCTGATTCCGCCCGTCCACCAGTGGCTGGTGGTGAGGGAGGCCTTCGAAGGGCTGGGGCTCCAGGGGCGCATCGTCGCGTACACGGCCGCGGTGTTCCTGGTGCCGGTGACGGCGCTGGGCACCTTGTCGCCGCAGGTGCTCCGGCTGGCGTTGTCCGACCTGGGACAGGCGGGGCGCACGGTGGGCCGGCTGTCCGCGTGGAGCACCGCGGGCGCGCTGCTCGGTTCGTTCCTCACCGGCTGGTGGCTCATCGCCGCAGTGGGCGTCTATCCGTTGGTGGTGGGGGCCAGCCTGGGCCTGGTGGCGCTGGCGGCCTTCGTGGGACAGGTGTGGCGGACGCCGCGGCTCTTCGGCGCCACCGCCGGGACGCTCGCGCTGGCGGGCGTATTCGGTTCGCTGGGGCTGTTCGCGTCACCCTGCACGGAGGAGACGGACTACTTCTGCATCAAGGTCAACCCGGTGGACTACCAGGGCCGCAAGTTGCTGGCCATGCAGTTGGACCAACTGACGCACACCCTGGTGGACTTGAAGGACCCGTCGTACCTGGGCAACGCGTACTGCTACATCCACTCGGAGGTGGTGCGGCACGTGGCCACGCGCACGGCCGAGCCCCGGATGTTGATGATTGGCGGTGGGGGCTACGTGGTGCCGCGCTGGGTGGAGACCTACGTTCCGCAGGTGCGGATGGAGGTGGTGGAGATCGACCCCGCCGTCACGCGCATCGCGTTGGAGCGCTTCGGCGTGAAGCCCGACACGCGCATCGCTTCGTTCAGCCTGGATGGGCGGCAGTACCTCCAGGAGATGGCGGAGCGGGGGGCCTACGACCTCATCATCCAGGACGCCGTCAATGACTTGTCGGTGCCCTACCATCTGGTGACGCGCGAGTACGACGAACTGGTGCGCTCGCTGCTCAAGCCGGACGGCATCTACCTGCTGACCGTCATCGACGAGATTCCCCGTGGCGCCTTCCTGCGCGCGGCCATCCGGACGGTGCAGGCGGTCTTCCCCCACGTGGAGGTGCTCCACGATGCCCGCGGCGGCTCGAAGGGGCAGGGCGTCTACATCGTCGCGGGCTCGCGGCAGCCCATGGAGTTGGAGCGCCTGCCGGAGCTGTTGAAGGGCATGGGCATCGAACGGCCCCGCACGGGCCGGGTGCCCCGCGCGGAAATCGACGCATACCTGTCGGCGGGCCCCGCGTTGGTGCTGACGGATGACTTCGCCCCGGTGGACAACCTGCTCGCGGAGCTGTTCCTCCTCCGGGAGCAGGTCGCGCCGTAGCTCAGGCCTTCACCGCTTCGATGATGCTGGAGCCGCTCCGCGTCGGGAGGATGCGCTCCACCTTCCACCCCGTGGCGCCGAGCAGCGCGTGGAACTCGTCCCGGGTGCGCTCGCGGCCATCCGCGAGCACCAGCATGTTGAGGTCCAGCAGGTGGGAGGGGTCGGGGTTCCGGTTGTCGGGAATCACCATCTCCAGCACGTAGAGCCGCGCCCCGGCCGGCGCCGCCGCGTGGAGCTGGCGCAGGATGGTGGTGGAGGCCGCGTCATCCCAGTCGTGGAGGATGTGCTTGAGCAGGTACGCCTCGGCGGCCGGCACCTGGGGCTCGAAGAAGCTGCCTGCCACCACGTCCACGCGGCCGGAGAGGCCCTGGGCCTCCAACTGCGCCTTCGCGCCCTCCACGACGTGCGGCAGGTCGAAGAGGATGCCCCGGCACGACGGCTGGGCGCGGAGCACGTGCGAGAGCAGCATGCCGTGGCTGCCGCCAATGTCCGCCACCCGGGCGAAGGACGAGAAGTCGATGAGCTGCGGCAGCTCCCCGGCGGCCAGCGCGGACAGGTTGCCCATGGCCTGGGCGAAGTGCGTCGCCTCTTCGGGATGCCGGGCGAAGTGCTCCCAGATGTCGCCCCCCAGGGCCGTCTTCGTCGTCGACTTCCCGGTGCGAATCGCCTCCGGCAGGTACCCCCAGGGCCGCCAGTGGGACGCGTCGCTCTGGATGATGGCCGCCTCCCGCAGCGAGCCCGGGACGCCCGCGCGCAGCCCTTCCCCCATGGGCGTGAGCGCGAAGGTCCGGTCCGCGATGGAATGGAAGAGGCCGGCGGTGATGCCGCCCCGCATCAGGCGGAACAAGGCGTCCGGATGGACGCCGAGTTCGGCCGCCAGCGAATCACTGTCACGGGCGCCGACCGCGAGCAGGTCCGCGATGCCCAGACGGGCCACGGTGCCGATGACTTGCGTGGTCCAATAGCCAGCGATGCGCTCGTAGAGCTGCTGCGTGGGAGAGGGATTCTCCTCGGACATGATTTTCATGTCCCGGAGTCTATCCCTGTTCAATGGTTGCCATCACCGCGCGTGAAGCGTTGCAAGCGGTGCGTTGGGCCGCCCCGGAGGGGTCGGGGCGGCACCACCCCAGGGTTACTTGCCCTTGGAATAGTCGCGGCTGGCGATGACACCCTGGACCTCGGCGAGCGCGCGGGCGCCGGAGGCGGACTCGAGCGCCTTCTCCGCGATGGCCTGGACCTGGCGCTTGGCCTCGGCCAGCTCCGTCTGGAGCGTCTGGAGGGACTGGGCCTGCTTGGTGGCCGTCTCCTTGAGCGAGGAAATCTCCATGGCGGCGACGCGCTGCGCCGTCTCCGCGTCCTTGGTGGCCAGGGTGAGCTTCAGCTCCCACTCCGACTTCACCCGGTTGCCGGTGATGGACGCTGCGGTGTCCGTCTCCTTCTTCAGCACCAGCGGGAAGTCCGCCACCTGCTTGCGCAGGTCCTCCAGCTCCTTCTCTCGCAGCTTGAGGGCCTCGTCCCGCGCGGCCCACTCCTTCTCCAGCTTCTCCTTGCGGTCTCGCTCGGCGGCGGCCTGCACGCGCAGCGTTTCGGCGAAGGCGTCCTGCTCCTTCTTGCGCTGCTGCTGGGTGTCATAGGCATACGCCTCCTCGTCGCGCTTGCGGGCCAGCGCGGTGGCCTGCTCCTCGGCGGACTGGTCCGCGTCCGCCTTCTCGCGGGTGTCGGCGATGTCCTTGCGCAGCCGCTCCATCTCCGCCTCGAGCTCCGCCTTGCGCTTGTCGTACTCGGCCACGAGCACGTCGATGGCGCTGGCGGCCACGTCCTTGCCATGCAGCCCGTTGAGCTCCTCCGTCTTGAGGTGGATGGCCTCGTCGAGCTGCTTGAGCTCCTCCACCAGGGAGATGACCTGCTCGTTGATGCCGGCCAGCGTCTTGTTGATGGTGAGGCCCGCCTCGGTGACCTTCTTCACCGCGGATTCGGCGGTGAGGGAGGCCACGTCCGCGAGGACGTTCCGGGCGTGGACGTCCTGGGCGTCCTGCTCCTTGGTGGAGACGATGGGCTTGTTGCGGGCCTTGCGCGCCAGCTCGTCGAAGGCGGCCTTGGTGGCCTCGGTGGAGCGGTTGCGGGCGACGACGTTGCGCTTGGACGTCTTGCGAGTAGCCATGTGACTCTCCAGGTAGGGCACGGCCAGGGCAGGCCCGGAAGCCTGCGAGGGACGTGTGGGTTTCGTGGAATCGCTGGCGCCCTTTCCGGGCGACCATGAGCAAAAGATACCTGGGGGGTCTGACACGGTTGGCCGGGTTTCAGGCAGCCGAAAACGATGTTTGGAGCCCCAGCGGCAACGCTGGGGGCCACACCGCCCTTGTCCTCGGGGCCGGGGCCCGGCTAACTCGCGGTCCCGGAATCGGCTCATAGGGAGAGCGTCAATGCAGGTCGTCAGTGTGAAGAAGGCCCTCGCGGGAGGGGTGGAGGAGGGGACGAAGGTGGAGGTCCGCGGTTGGGTGCGCACGCGCCGCGACTCCAAGGCGGGCATCAGCTTCGTCAACGTCAGCGACGGGTCGACCTTCGACCCCATCCAGGTGGTGGCCCCCAACGCGCTGCCCAACTACGAGAAGGAAATCCTGCACCTCACCGCGGGCTGCTCGGTCATCTGCCGGGGCACGCTGGTGAAGTCCCAGGGCAAGGGGCAGGCCTTCGAGGTCCAGGCGGACGAGGTCCAGGTGCTGGGCTTCGTGGACGACCCGGACACGTACCCCATCCAGCCCAAGCAGCACACGCTCGAGTTCCTCCGCGACGTGGCGCACCTGCGCGTGCGCACCAACACGTTCAGCGCGGTGACGCGCGTGCGCCACCGCGCGGCCATGGCGGTGCACCGCTTCTTCGACGAGGAGGGCTTCTTCTGGGTGAACACGCCCATCATCACCGCGAGCGACGCGGAGGGCGCCGGGCAGATGTTCCGCGTCTCCACGCTGGACGCGGTGAACCCGCCCCGCACGCCGGAAGGCAAGATTGACTGGCACAAGGACTTCTTCGGCAAGGAGGCCTACCTGACGGTCTCCGGCCAGCTCAACGTGGAGGCCTACGCCCTGGCGATGTCCAAGGTGTACACGTTCGGCCCCACCTTCCGAGCGGAGAACTCGAACACCACGCGGCATCTGGCCGAGTTCTGGATGATCGAGCCGGAGATTGCCTTCGCGGACCTCAACGAGGACGCGAACCTGGCCGAGCGCTTCCTCAAGTATGTCTTCAAGGCGGTGCTGGACGACTGCGCGCCGGACCTGAAGTTCTTCGAGGAGCGCGTGCAGAAGGGCGTCACCGAGCGCATGGAGAAGTTCATCAACTCCAGCTTCGAGCGCATCGACTACACGGACGCGATTGAAATCCTGAAGAAGGCCAAGAAGAAGTTCGAGTACGCGCCGGAGTGGGGCAAGGACCTCCAGACGGAGCACGAGCGCTACCTCACCGAGGAGCACGTGGGCCGGCCCGTGGTGGTGATGAACTACCCGGAGGCCATCAAGTCCTTCTACATGCGCATCAACGACGACGGCAGGACGGTCGCCGCCATGGACGTGCTCGCCCCGGGCATCGGCGAAATCATCGGCGGCAGCCAGCGCGAGGAGCGCCTGGACGTGCTGGACCAGCGCATCCAGAAGTTCGGCCTCAAGCCGGAGTCGTACCAGTGGTACCGGGACCTGCGCCGCTACGGCTCCGTGCCGCACGCCGGCTTCGGGCTCGGCTTCGAGCGGCTCATCGTCTACATCTGCGGTCTGCAGAACATCCGTGACGCGATTCCGTACCCGCGCGTCCCGGGCTCGGCGGCGTTCTAGTTCGCGCTCCGGGTGCAACGCCGGTGTCTCCTCCGCGGTGGAGGAGACACCGGGCGTCCGTCACGGGAGCTGCGTCTCCAGCGCGCCCCAGCGGGTGCGAATCCACTGGCGCACGTATTCGACTTCCTCCTCGTAGGCGTTGAAGTCCTGGCGCGTGTGCCAGTTGGGGAAGTTGCCGTGGCCGCCCCACGGGTCGTCCGGGTTTCCGAAGTCGCGGTGCCGCTGGCCCCACTTCGCCCAGTCGCGTCGCGCGGAGGGCGCCGTCTCCTGGACGTAGCCGTCGATGAGGGCCAGCACCTCCTCCACCTTCAGCGTGTCACGCAGCAGCGCCCGGTAGCGCTCGCGCATGGGCCCGGCGAGGGTGGGGTCCGCCAGCATCTTCTCGAAGAGCAGGTTGTCCTCCCGGAAGGTGGGCCGCGCCGTGGGCGAGGTGCGCGTCGTGTCGTAGGACTGGCCGAAGGTCGCGTCCATGTCCCAGGGGATGTAGCGCCAGGGGCCGCCGGTGGCCGGGTCGTACGCGTGGAAGGCGTTCTTCGCCGCCGAGTCCACGCCCAGGATGAGCGTGTTGAAGATCCACCAGTCCTGGTAGTCCTGGACGTTCATCCGCTGCGGGAAGCCCTCGCGGAAGGCCGCTGTGTCCGAGTCCGCGACGAACGCGGTGAGCGCCTCGAGGGGCGCGAACGCGCCGGGCCGGCCCTCCTCGGGAGTGCCCTCGGCCTTCTCGAAGCCCTCGTGGAGGGTCTCCTTGGGCGTGCCGTCCTTGCGGAGTCGGGAGAAGTTGGCTCGGTTGTCATCGGCCTTGAAGAGGTCGCTGTCCTTGTCGATGCCGTTGGCGCCCATGGTGCGCTTGCTGACGTGGTCCGACACCGTGAAGAGGCCCACGTACTTGTTGTTCATGTAGAGCACGGCGCTGTACGTGCGGATGTGAAAGTGAGCTGGGCTCATCTTGCTCCACACGTCGAAGGCGAGCCGCGAGCGCAGGTACGCGTTGTCGTTGAACGTGGTGATGAGCACCACGCGCTTGCGGTCCTCGAAGCCGTTGCCGAAGACGGGCTCGGAGAACAGGTCCTCGTCCGCGAACTTCAGCGTCATGCTGCGCTTGGGGAACACGCTGGACGTGGCGCCCCGGTACTTCGCCTCCAGGTCGAAGCGCTTGCCCCGGTAGACGAGCTGCACGGGCCGGTAGCCGCCGGCCGTGAGGCTGCCCTCGAAGGAGAGGTGGAACACGGGCAGGCCGTACTCCTCCGTGTACGCGGCCGAATCGGTGATGGGGACGTTGCCCGGGGCGGACTCGTTGTCCGCCACGCCCACCTTGAGCGTGCCCGTCTCGCCGGTGGTCTCCTCGCGCAGCGTGAGGTTCCACACGGCGGCCTGGTCCTTGCCGGGCGTCCAGCTCAGGGCGCCGGTGGCCGCGTCGAACTGGGCGCCAGGGGGCAGGTTGTCCACCACGAAGCGGAGCCCCGCGGCCGTGTGGCCGGTGCCGCACGTCACGGTGGCGGAGACAGGCTCACCTTCGAGCACCCAGCGCGCCTCGCCCGCGGTGGGAGCGCACACGGCGTTGGGCTCGGGCGGCGGTCCGCCGTCTGGCGTTCCGGGAGCGGGCCCCCCGTCGGGGGGGCCGCCGTCGTCCGCGCCGCCAGGCGGTGGGCCCGCGTCGGGGCTCCCTCCGGTGTCGGGAGGCTCGTTGTCCGGGCCCAGGGCGGACGGGCCGCTGGAGCCGCCCGCGCACGCCACCACCAGCCCGGCGACTCCCGCCAGGAACATCCTCGAAAAGCGATTCCCGCCCACCGATGCCCTCCCCCTCGAACGCTCCACCTGGACTGACAGGAGTAACCATCCCGTGACAGGCGGGGGAGCCCCTGGGGGCACATCGGGTGTCGGCTCGTGGACGCTGGTGGGCGAGGTGGGAACACGTGCCCGAAGCGCGGCGGCGCTGGTTCCGGTGCGGCGTGCCCGTTGAGTTCGCGCACGCACCGCAGGGGCCCCACATCGCGGACGTGGCAATGGCGCGCTTGGGCGCGCAATGGGGCGGCTCTCGCAGGCGCGTCCCTCGCGGACGTGATGGAACCGTGATGAAACCGTGAGGCTGTGCACGCTGTCCATGTGACGTGATCGCACTGCTCCTGGTGGGCCCCCCATTCAGGCGGGGCATTCCCAGCCCGGTGCCGGAGCGGTTCATCATGCAGCGTGGCGTGTGGGTGTCCCTGCTTGCAGGGGTGTTGCTGTCGTTGTCCAGGGCCGAGGCGGCCTCGCCGTTGCCCTCTGTGGACCTGGGGGTCCGCGAATTGGACGTATGGAGCGTGTCGCTGACCAGCCGACGCACGGATGCGGACTGGTGGGCCTTGGCCCGCATGAACTCGGACTTCGAGAAGGGGCTCTTGCGCAGTCCCCTCCGAGTGTTTCGGAGCGCGGATGCCGGCCGTTCGTGGCACGCGGATGTGGAGGCGACAGCCGCCGTTGAAAACGCGCTCGAGCCGCCAGGCGAGCCGCAGGAGCCTTCGTCCAGCGCAACCATCGACTTCCTTGTTTGGTACACGCCTGAGATTGGCCTCATGGCGGGCTCCATCGGCGCGAATGTGCTGCGGACGACCGACGGTGGCCTGACTTGGAATCACGTGGCGTTGCCACTGGCGGATGCGCTCTGGGTCTATGATTTGGAGCGGGCCGCTGGGCGTACTTGGATTTGTGGTTCGTCCAGAAACATCTTCCGCAGCGATGACGCCGGGGCGACCTGGATCGAGCTTCGTGAGACGCCCTTCAGCTCAAATGACCGCTGCGTGGACATGTCCTTCCAGGACGCGGAGCGCGGGTGGGCCGCTGGCGTGAAAGGCTTCTTGTGGGCGACGGAGGATGGAGGGACCACGTGGCGACGTTTGGAGCCTTCCGGGCAAATGCCTGAGAAGCCGCGCTCTAGAGAACGTGTCGCGGTGATGGGGGATGACACCGTGGTGCGGGTCAACCGCGGCCTCCTGAGCACGTACGTCTCCGAGCGGCTCGTGCGAACGTCTCCCCTGACCACGGCGGGTTCGGGCGTGCTCGTGCCGCTCGACGGCCTGGGCCCCCGTCGTCAGGACACGGGGTTCGGTTGGAAGCGGGACTCGTGGTTCGGTTGGAAGGAGGGCCAGATCGTTCTGTCCCATGACCAGGGCCTGAGCTGGTTCGTCGTCGGCCGCGTCCCAGAAGCGCCCCTGCGTACCTTGGCCATCACGAAGGACGGCAAGCTCTTTGCCCAGACGCAGGCGGAGAAGCTGTTCGTTTCCATGGACAGAGGCCGCACCTGGAAGCGGAGCACTGCCTGGCTGGATGCTTATGACTTCGCGGTGGCTACCGGCGCTTCGCCAGAGGGACTGGAGTCTCCGCTCCATTGCTTGCTGACGACGCCCGAGGCCGCGGTGAAGGTGCGGTTTGACATCATGGGCTGCTTCGGTGGCACCGAAAGCCAGTTGGAACTGGACCTTTCGAAGAACCACGTGCTGCTCTCTGGACACTCCGACGCTGGCGAGAAGGCGCTCAAGGTCCGTTCTCGAAAGCTGCCCCGTGACGAGGGACTGAGGATTCTTCGTGCGCTGGTGAATGCCGCCACGCAGCAAGAGACGCCGCCTGGTTGCTACTCCACGATCCAGTACAAAACCGTTATTGAGTGGTCCTGCTCGCCGAAGGAGTCGTGGCGGCGGACCGTCGCGTTCGATGCCTCCGACTGTGGACAGATCGCCCGGGTAGACTTGGCCGGTGGCGCGACCCCCCTCAGCTACGCTCGGTCACTCGGCGTGTACAAAGTTGCGTCCCACGCACTGGAAGGTGCTGCTCGGTAGCAAGGCCCTCGTGGCGCCTCGTCGTCGAGGCGCTTGGACTGGCGCCTAGCTGGCCTTGAGGCGCCCGGTGTCCTCGGCGTGCTTCGCGAGCGCCTCGGCGATCTGCTCCGCCTTCCACAGCGGGTCCAGGCAGGGGCAGAAGTAGCCGGGGCCCGCCTTCTCGCGCACGGCCCATTCGAAGAAGCCGCGCGCGGTGTCGTGCAGCTCCTCGGGCAGGAAGAGGGCGGCGACGTCGTACTCGGTGAAGCGCAGCATGCCCGGCACGCGCCACTCGCGCTCCCAGTCGAAGCGGTAGCTGTAGGGCGCGTTGTGGTGGTCACCCTGGATGTCTACGAAGGGCGTCATGGACCAGAGCGGCTCCTGGTGAGGCGACGGCGACGCGAGCGCGCGCTCCACCTGGTGCTTGAGCGCGACATGCGCGGGCGACGCGTATTGGACGTACCAGACGGGTCCGCCGCCCTGCGAGAGGATGTAGCTCTTGCTGAACCCAATGCCATACAGGCTGCGGCGCTGGACCAGCCGGGCGAGCTGGTCGATGGGAATCTCGCTGAAGCACACCGACCGGTGGCGCTCGGCGACAGCGCGCTCGCGGCGGGCGATGCCAAAGCCCTCGGCACCTGGGATGAGCGACCGGCTGCCCAGGATGCTCATCATGTTCTGGTAGGAGTCTTGATAGGGCGGTCCCGGCTTCGTGAAGTGGACCACGAAGTCAGACATGTCGCGCCACTGAGGGTTCGTCTGGTAGCCGAGCATCATCCCTACTCCGTGACGCAATGTCCCGGACGGGGCAGGGTGATGCAACTCGAACAGTGGGAGATGCCCGAGGCCCGCTCGTCTTGCATTCGAGCGGGCGTGGCTGCCTATGCTCTGCGGCTCCCCAAGCAGTTCAACCCGGAAGGTTGGCACATGAAGCTGCGCAACGTGTCTCTGTTGTCCATGGCGGTGGGGCTGATGGTGGCGTGTGGTGGTCCCGTTCCCGAGGATGGCGCCGAAGCCGCCACGCAGGAGGCGGAGCTGACGACGTGCGGGTACGTCTCGGGACCGGAGTCCTACAACTCCGCGGAGGAGGCCTGTGAGATGGCGCGCCACTTCGCGCCCAACTTCTGCTCGGGCCTGGGCGGCGTGCAGTCCATCAACCGGTTCTGCCTCTACACGGACGGGCCGCCGTGGCAGGCCTCGGTCCGCGTGTGCTGCAACCAGTAGTCACGGGGCGCGTGCCGCGGTGACCCAGACGCCGGACCTGGGCCGCAAGGTGATGGCGGGCGCGGGGCGGATGATCTGGCCCGGCGTCAGGTTCAGCCGCACGCGTTGGAGCAACGTGGCCAGCACCAGCACCAGCTCCATGAGCGCGAACTGGTTGCCAATGCATTGGCGGGGCCCGCCGCCAAACGGGAACCAGGCGAAGCGGGGCCGCTCCTGCTCGTGTTCGGGCAGGAAGCGGTCCGGGTCGAAGCCCTCGGGGTTGTCCCAGACGCGAGGGTGCCGGTGCGTCACCCAGGGCGACAGCAGCAGGTAGGTCCCCTTGGGAATGCGAAAGCCCCCGATGACGTCGTCCTCGATGGCGACGCGCGAGAGGCTCCAGGCTGGCGGGTAGAGGCGCAGCACTTCGTCCACCACGCGGCGGGTGAGCGCCAGCCGGGGGAGGTCCTCGTCGGTGGGCTTGCGTCCGCCCAGCACCTGGGCGAGCTCGGCCTCCAAATCACGGCGCACGGACGGATGCTGCGACAGCAGCATGAGGGTCCAGGACAGGGCGTTCGCCGTCGTCTCGTGCCCGGCGAGGAGCATGGTGAGGACCTCGTCGCGCAGTTGGGTGTCGCTCATCCGCTCGCCCGTGTCCGCGTCCTGCTGCTCCAACATCATCTGGAGCAGGTCGTGGTGCGCTCCGGTGTCGCGGCGGCGCGTTTCGATGATGCCTCGCACCACGCGGTCGAGCATATGCGTGTCGCGCTCGAACCGGCGGTGGGTGGGCAGCGGCAGCCGCCTCGGGATGGGCAGGGCCTGGGTGAGCCGCTTGTAGGTGAAGACCTGCACCCGGCCCATGGCATCCGCGATGTCGTGCCACGCGCCGCTGACGTCCTTTCCGAAGAGCGTGGAGCTGGCGATGCGCAGCGTCAGCCGCATGCAGTCCTCGGCCACGTCGAAGGCGGTGCCCGCATCCGCGCGGGCCTCCAGCTCGCTGGCGAGGTCCGACGCCGCGTCCACCATGGTCCGCGCGAAGCCGGCCAGCCGCTGCCGGTGGAAGGCGGGCTGCGCGAGTCTGCGCTGCCGCAGCCAGAAGCTGCCTTCGCTGGTGAGCAGGCCGTGTCCCAGCAGCTCGCGCAGCGCGGCGAGGCCCCGGGTCCGCTTGCCGTAGCGCTTCGCCTGGTCCTGGAGGACGTGGCGCACGCCATCCGGGTGCGCGACCACCACGAGGGACGCCGGGCCGACGTGGATGCGCACCACGTCACCGTACTGGCGCACCTGGGCTTGTAGAAAAGTGAGCGGGTCGCTCCGCAGCACGCGCATGTGGCCGAGCAGCGGCGTCCCGACGGGACTGGGGGGCAGGGGGGCGGCGGTGGACTCGCCCGCGGAATGGGTGGACATGGCTGGGTGCTCCTTTCGAAGCAGGAGGCCGCAACCTCTGTACGGGGTGTCCTGTGTCGGTAGGGACCGCCAGTCGGGCCCGCTCCCAGCCGTTGGAGGCAACACGGTGGCGGACTAACATTGGCCGCTTCTTGACGAGGAGACGCCTCTGGAAACCCTGTTCCGAAAGGGCCGCCTGGCCCTCGCCGCCGTGCTCGTTCTGGCGCTGGCGCCCGTGGCCCTGGCCGCCGCGGGCAGCCCGCAGCTCCAGGCCTTCTTCCAGCAAGACCTCACCGACGCGGCGTATCAACAGAAGGTCTATTCGCGCGTCGCGGGGAAGTGGCGGCAGCCCGGGGCCAAGGCCCGGCCGGCCGTGGGCAAGAAGACGGTGGTCCGCGCCGTGATTGGCCGAGACGGCAAGCTCGTCTCGACGGACATCGCCATCGAGTCCGGCTCCAAGGCCTGGGATGCCGCCGCGCTGTCGGCGGTGAAGAAGGCCGCGCCTTTTCCTCCGCTGCCCGAGAGCTTTCCGCTGGCCACGCTGGATGCCCACTTCCACGTGGCCTGGGTCGCCAGCCCGTAGCGCGGTGACGAATGGGGAGGGCGCTCCCGGGCGAGCACGCGGTATATGGTGCGCCCATGGCGACTCCTCATATCTCCGCAGCCCCTGGTGACTTCGCTGACGTGGTTCTCATGCCCGGCGATCCGCTCCGGGCCCGTTACATCTCCGAGCGCTTCCTGGAGGGCGTCCGTGAGGTCACCTCCGTGCGCAACATGCTCGGCTACACCGGGACGTTCCGGGGCCGCCGGCTGTCGGTGATGGGGCACGGCATGGGGATTCCCTCCCTCTCCATCTACGCCACCGAGCTCGTCCGGACGTACGGCGCCCGCGTGCTCATCCGCGTGGGGAGCTGTGGCGCGTTGAGCACGGACGTGAAGGTCCGGGACGTCATCATCGCCACGGGCGCGGGGACGGATTCGAACGTGAACCGGATGCGGCTGATGGGGCATGACTTCGCCGCGGTGGCGGACTTCACGCTCGCGCGCCGCGCGATGGAGGCGGCGGAGCGGCGCAACAAGTCCGTTCGCGCCGGGCCTGTCTTCACCTCCGACCTCTTCTACCACCCGCAGGAGCAGCTCAACGCCACGCTGGCGCGCATGGGCGTCCTGGCCGTGGAGATGGAGGTCGCGGGGCTCTACGGCGTGGCCGCCGAGTCCGGCGCCCGGGCCCTGGGCCTGCTCACCGTGTCGGACCACATCATCACCGGCGAGAAGCTCTCGCCCCAGGAGCGGCAGACCACGTTCGACGAGATGATCGAGCTCGCCCTGGACGTCGCGGTCGCCGAGCCCGCGCCGTAATTCACCGCCTTCAAGCAAGCAGGCGAGCAGGTGCGGTACAGGCCTGTTCGCGCTGAAGGTGCGGGAGGGCCGCTCTCGGAGCGCTTCCGGGCTTGGGGGGTGGCCAGAAATCCGGGACGGTGCTTTGTGCCCAGCAGGATTCCGGGCCATCCTCCGCCCCGGTGCGTTACCCAATCTGGCTCCTGCTCGTCTGCGCCGGCTGTGCCGCGCGCGTATCCCCTCACGCTGGCACTGCGCCGGCCGCCGCTGTGCGTGCCCAGGACTCCGTCCCGGTGGCCGCCGCCGAGCCGTCGCCCGAAGTGACGGCCCCCTCGCCGGCACCCGCCGAGGCCGCGCCGGTGGCGGTGGAGACGGCCGCCGCCGAGTCCGCATCCACGCCCGCCAACGAGGGTTGCGCGGTCAGCGCCGAGGACCTGGAGTCCGACGAAGAGGAGCTGGCCGAGGGCGAGGGTGACGACGGCGAGAAGGAGACGCCGGACGCGGTGGTCGAGGGCCCTGTTCCGCAAGGTCCGGTCTACAGCTCGGAGATTTCCGACGAGGAGCTGGCGCGGCGGTGGAAGGACGAGATTGCCTCCCTGGGGTCCATGGCCGTGGGCTTCGCGCACAGCGGCCGGCTGGTGAACGCCCGGCAGTTCCCGCAGGGGGATGACTGGATTGTCGTCATGCCCGCGGGGGCTTGGGCCACCGAGGAGACGATTGACTACCTGACCGAGGCCATCCGTGACGTGCGCGCGCGCTTCCCGAGCGCGCCCCCGCTCCGCGTCAATGGCATCAGCCACAAGGAGGGCGGCTACATGCGCCCTCACAAGAGCCACCAGAACGGCCGCGATGTGGACGTGGGCTTCTACTACCCGACGGTGGATCCCATCCGGACCCGCGCGCGTGAGCACGTCATCGACGTGGGGTTGAACTGGGCGCTCATCCGCTCGCTGCTCATCAAGACGGATGTGCAGATGATTCTCGTCGACCGCCGCGTGCGGAAGGTCATCTACGACTACGCGGTCCGCGCGGGCGAGGACAAGGCGTGGCTGGATTCGATTTTCAATGACGGCCCCATGGGCATGGTCCGCCACGCCCGTGGGCACCGCGACCACTTCCACATCCGCTTCCACAATCCGAGGGCCCAGGAGCTGGGCCGCCGCGTGCAGCCGTTCCTGGCGCTCCAGCCGGAGCACAACGTCACCACGCACCGCATCCGGAATGGCGACACGCTGGGCGGCATCGCGCTCCGGTACGGGTCGTCCGTCGCGATGATCAAGAAGGCGAACCGGATGAAGAACAACTTCCTCCGCGCGGGGAACCGGTTGTCCGTGCCGCTGCGGGGGCCCTGCACGCACTGCCCGGTGCCGCCGCAGTTCGTGTTGCCGACCCGCCGCCTGCCGCCCAACGAGGTGGCGCCCGCGCTGGTGGCCGCCGCATCCAAGGCGCCGGAGAATGATTGCGCCCGGCCGGCTTCCGAGGAGCCCGCGAAGGCCGCCGCGCCGTCGGTGGGCGTGGCTTCCGTCGAAGCGGCCGCGTCCGGGATGCCCGCGGCGCCTGCTGGCAACGTGGCCTCTGGCGCTGGGCCGCAGGCCGCTCCGATGGTGGGCAGTGCCTCTGTGCGAGCGGCCGCGTCCGTGCTCCCCGCCTCCGGTGGCCACGTGGCAGCCGAGGTGACGCCTGCGTCCAGCACGGCGCAGGTGGCGGCTGGCACGGTGGTGCCTGCCGCGAGTTCCGCGCGGGACGTCGTGCCCGCCGTGGGCAGCGCCTCCGTGGGAGCGGCCGCGTCGGTTCTCCCCACGGCGTCCGCTGAGAAGGGCGTCGCTGGCGTGAAGCCGGCTTCGGGCGGCGCCTCGCTGGAGGTCGTGCCCGCTGTGGGAAGTGCCTCCGTGGCGCCGGCTTCCGGCTCCGTGCGAGATGTCGCGGCGCCCGTGAAGCCCGCCGCCGCCGTGAATGTGGCTTCGACGGTGGTCCCCGCCGCCGCGACGCAGGGGGCCTCGGACGTGCAGCAGGGTTCCGGTGCAACCACCCCGCAGGCCCAGGACGTGAAGTCGGCTGCCTCCGAGCCCGCCGCGAAGCCCACGGCCGCTCCGGCGCGCGAGTCGGAGCAGGGCGCCGCGGGCGTCAGCCACGGACGCTGACCCCTCCGCCCACCGTGCGGCCTCGGGCCCCGTGTTACCCTCGCGGCGACACGGGGCTCGTTCGTTCCGGAGTGTGGTAGGCACGGGGCTGCCCATGGCGTTCCCCCCGAATCGGGGCCGCTCGCTGGCCCACAAGGCCCGCCAGCGCTCCCCTGGCCACCACTACAACGCGAGCTTCATGTCCGCCGCCGACCGGGCGGAGGCCCTGAGCTGGCTCGCGGCGCTCCATCCCCTCTGGGAGGAGCGTTACTCCAAGCACTTCCCGCCACCCCCGGGGCAGTCCCAGCGGCGGCTGTTGCGGCCGGTGTACTGGCTCGGGAACTGGCAGTTCGCGTGTCTCGACTACTACCACCCGCCCAAGGGCGTGCTGAACCGGTGCGTGCAGGCCGAGCCGTTCCCCGCGGTGCTCCAGCGCCAGGTGACGAAAATCGAGGAGCTGGCGCGGCGGATGTACCGGGGGCCGGACATGCCCGCGCGCTGGCACCTCAACACGTGCCTGGTGAACTTCTACGGCAGCCGTCTGGAGGACGGCCGTTGGGTGGACACCGCGCGCGTGGGCGAGCACAAGGACTTCGAGCCCGGCCCCGTGGCCTCGCTGTCCTTTGGCGAGCGCGCGCTCATCCAGTTCGTCACCTCCTCACGTCCGGGCGAGCGCGACGCGGTGGTGCTGGAGCAGTGGCTGGATGATGGCTCGCTCCAGCTCTTCGGCGGCGCGCGCTGGAAGGAACAGACGTTCCACCGTGTGCAGCGGGTGGATACGCGCACCGGCAAGACGCTGGCTCCGGAGCTGCCGGACTTCCGGACCCGCCGCATCAACCTCACGTTCCGCTATGTGCCGGACGAGCACGTCATCCCGTTCGCCGCGCTGTCTCCCGAGGCGCGCGAAGACGTGCGGCCGTACATGGCGCAGCTCGCGAAGGGCAGTGCCTTCTTCCGCGATGCCGTGGCGCGAGAGCCCACCGTCTCTCCGGGCTGACACGTCGGGCGCATTCGGAACTCAGGGGGACGTCATGCGCCCGCGGGCGCGGACGCATTCCCCACGTGGGCCTGCGCGCTGGGGGTGAGACGCCCGACGAGCGCCGGCGCCTCCTGGATGAGCGAGTCGTCGGTGAGCGCCTCCACCATGAACATCGCGAAGTCCACGCGCCGGGTCATGTTGCTCTTGAGCGCGGGGTCTCCAACGTGGCGCCTCCACACGGGCAGGCCCTGGCTTTCGCCTTCTTCGAGGTCACTGCCGCGAACGACGGTCCACCGCCGGCCACTGGCGAAGATGCGCCGGCATGCCTCGATTTGGTCCTCGACCTCCGCGAAGCGGACGGCGCGGGCCACCCAGGAGACGACCCGGATGACGGACGTGAACAGCCAGTGGTACTGGTCCTTCCCGTCCCGGGTGATGTGCCAGCCGCACGAGAACACGAGGCGCGCGTCGGGGGCGGCGTAGTCCATCACCGCCTGCGCCGTGCCTGACGAGTACTGCTGCACGCCCCAGGGAACCAGCACCGTCAGCACGCCATCACATCCGGCGACCGCTTTCTGGATGACCTCCCTGTCATTGGTGGGCCCGGGGATGATGGTGATGCGGTCCGCGAACGCCGCGAGTTTCGGGACACTGCGTTCGCGGCACACGCCGACGACTTCGTAGCCGCGGTCCAGTGCCTGGCGAACCATGTACAGCCCCAGTTTTCCCGAGGCGCCAACGATGCAGACCTTCCGCATGGGCTGCGTGCTCATGTTCCCGCTCCTGTCGCGCGTATCCGTTTGAACTTACGCCGTAAGTGACGCTATGCTTACGCCGTAAGTACGTCAAGCAGCGACGGGCAGTGACACCATGCGCGAGCGCAACACCGGCAAGAGTTCGAGAGCGAAGCGGGCGCCGCTCAGCAAGGAGCGCGTGGTCGCCGCCGCCCTGGCATTGGCGGACGAGAAGGGCGAAGCGGGCGTCACCATGCGTGCCATCGCCGCGCGGTTGGGCGTCGAGGCGATGTCGCTCTACAACCACGTGGCGGACCGGGAGGCCATCCTCGACGGGCTGGTCGACGTGGTGTTCGAGGAGATTGAGCTACCGGTGTCGACCGGGGGCTGGAAGGAGTCCATGCGCAACCGCGCCGCCTCCGTTCGCGCCGTGCTCCGGCGCCACCCCTGGGCCCTGGGCCTGATGGATTCGCGCAGTCAGCCCGGCCCGGCGACGTTGCGGCACCACAACGCGGTGCTGGGCGTCCTTCGCGCGGGTGGATTCTCCGTCGTGATGGCCGCGCATGCCTTCTCGGTCATCGACAGCTATCTCTACGGCTTCGTGCTCCAGGAGCAGAGCCTGCCGTTCGAGGACTCCGCCGAGCTCGATGAAGTCGCGACGGGAATCCTGCGCGACAACCCGACCGACGCCTACCCGCACCTCACGGAGCTGATGATGCAGCACGCGCTCCAGCCGGGTTACCGCTACGCGGACGAGTTCGAGTTTGGCCTGACGCTCATCCTCGACGCGCTTCGCCCCGACGAGGTCCGGGGAGGGTCACCTCGCTGAGGGC
The DNA here is from genome assembly GCF_000280925.3 of Myxococcus hansupus. Taxonomy (NCBI): domain Bacteria; kingdom Pseudomonadati; phylum Myxococcota; class Myxococcia; order Myxococcales; family Myxococcaceae; genus Pseudomyxococcus; species Pseudomyxococcus hansupus. Next base: position 5,905,354 of record NZ_CP012109.1, on the reverse strand, counting down.
TACTCGGGCCGGCGCTTGCCGTGCGAACGGGCATGCCGGCCGGGGGCCTGTTCCGGAGCGCGCTTCGACTGGCCGTGGTCCTTCTGCGGAGGCCCCGGGTCCTTCTGGGCCGCGAGGAAGTGCTCCCACGCCTCCTTGAAGACGGGGTCCTCACGCGGCACGGGGACGCGGGGAATCTCCGCGCGCATCACGTGCTCGATGCGCGTGATGACCTGGCCCTCGCGCGTGATGGCGAAGGTGGAGGCGATGCCGCTGGCCGCGGCGCGCGCGGTGCGGCCGATGCGGTGCACGTAGTCCTCGGGCGCGTGGGGCAGGTCGTAGTTGATGACGTGGCCCACGTCCTCGACATCGAGCCCGCGCGCCGCGATGTCCGTGGCGACGAGGCAGCGATAGGTGCCATCGCGAAAGCCCTCCATCGCCTGCTTGCGCTGGTTCTGCGTGCGGTCCGAGTGCAGCACCCCGGTCCGGTGCCCCGCGCGCTGGAGCGCCCGCTGCACCTTGTCCGCGCGCTCCTTCGCTCGGGTGAACACCAGCGCCGTCTTCGAGTCCTGGGCCAGGAGCGTGAGCAGCAGCGGCGTCTTCTCCTCGGGACGGAGGAAGTACAGGCGCTGCTCGGCGCGCTCCGCGGGCGTGCCGCTGCGGGTGACCTCCAGGCGGACCGGGTTGTACAGCCGGCTCCGGGCGAAGCGGCTGACGTCGGGCCCGAGCGTCGCGGAGAACAGCAGCGTCTGCTTTCGCCGGGGGAGGAGGGAGAAGATGCGCTCCAACTGCGGCAGGAAGCCCATGTCGAGCATCCGGTCCGCCTCGTCGAGGACGAGCGCCTCCAGCTTGGGGAAGGTGACGGAGGCGTTCTCCATCAAGTCCACCAGCCGGCCCGGGGTGGCGACGACGAAGGAGGGGTACTTCTTGAGCTCCTCGACCTGCCGTCCCATGTCCTCGCCGCCAATGACGGCGGTGTGCGTGAGGCGGCGCGGCTCGGCGAAGAAGCGCACGGGCTCGGCGATCTGCTGCACCAGCTCCCGCGTGGGCGCGAGCACCAGCGCGACCGTGCCCTTCTTCCCCGCGAGGCGCTCCACCAGGGGGACGACATACGCGGCCGTCTTCCCCGTCCCGGTGGCCGCGCAGCCAATGACGTCCTTGCCGGCGAGCGCTGGAGGGATGGCTTGCTGCTGGATGGGCGTGGGCTGCGTGAAACGTGCCCGCCGGAGGGCGCCGAGCGTCTCCCGCGAGAGGCCGAGCTGTTCGAAGGAGTTGCTCACGGCCCCGGGGTACCACGTTGGCGGGCCTGGTGGGAAAGGGCCTCGACACGGCGCCGTGCTTCCCGTGGGCGCCGAGGGCATGATGGTCCGGCTTGGAACGCCCGATGCCCTCTGTTGCCACGCCTCCGTCCGATAGGTCACTGCCCGTGGTGCTCGACACCAACGTGGTCCTGGACCTGTACGTGTTCGACGACCCGCACACCCGCCCGCTGGGCGCGGCGCTGGAATCCGGCGCGCTCACCGCCTGGACGGACGAGGAGACGCTGGCCGAGCTGGGCTACGTGCTGGCCTCCCGGAACTTCCAGCCCGGACTGGCAGCGCCTGCGCGCACCGCCGCCTTCGAGCGCTACCGCGCCCTGGTTCGCATGGCGCCCGGGCCAGGCGGTGCACCCGAGCTGGCGCTGCCCCGGTGCAAGGACCGGGATGACCAGAAGTTCCTGCACCTGGCCGCGCGCGCCGGAGCCGCGTGGCTGGTGAGCAAGGACAAGCGGGTGCTCTCCATGGCGGACCGAGCGGGCTTGCCGTTCATCATCCTCACGCCCCGGCAAGCGGTGCGGCGCATGCCACCCCGAGGGGTTGGTCAGGCCTTGGACGCGGGGCTGTAGCGCAGGACCAGGACCCGCTGGTCGGAGACGAGGAAGCTGGTGATGGCCCTCGGGCTGGCCTTGCCGTTCTTCTCGCCCCAGTCGATGACGTGGATGCGCAAGGAGACGGTGCCTTCCATCATGATGTCCTGGTGGTCGTTGGTGATGACGACATCCGCTTTCTCGCCCACGTAGGTGACGAGCGTCTGGCGGAAGGCGTACCAGGACTCCCGGCTCCCGGAGAGCTCGGACTTGCCACGCAGGAACGCGGTGGGCTTGGCGAGTGAGCCTTGGAGGAAGTCACCCCCGGTGAGCTGGTGTTTGAGGAGCTCGTCCACGGGGAGGGCGGGGTCGCCGCAGCCCAGGCACTCGCCCTCGCAGTCACAGTCGTAGGCGTCCTCGTTCTTGCCCTCCGCTTTCCGGCGCTTCTCGCAAGTGCTGATGCAGGACTTGGCCTGCTGGGCTTGTGCCTTGCTCGCCTTCTTCAGGGCCGCCTTCATCTTCGCCTGGCTGGCATCCGCCTCGAAGAAGGACACGTCTCCCTGGTGGAGCATGCCGGCGATGCGCACGATGCCGTCGCTCTCCATGGCGGAGAGGGCTGTTCTCGCTGACGCCGTCTGGGACCGGAGCTGCATCGGCTTGACGCGGGTCCACTTCGCGCGCGCTTCGGACTCCTGTCCCTGGTAGTCGAGGCTCGCGCGATCGAACAGCTCGGCCGCCTTCTTCGCGCGCTCGAGCGCCGACTTGTAGCCCGGCATCTCAGGGACGGTGGCGATGTGGCGGACGGCGTAGGTCAGTCCCCGTTCCTCCTCGTCATCGGAGATGTCCCGCGAGAGCAGCGTCTCCACCGTGTAGCGGGGCGCCCACTCCATCTTGGATTCATTGCCGCTGCGGGCGGCGGACTGCTTCCGCTCCAGCGCGAAGGCACGCACCTGCTCGAAGGCCGCGGCCTCGGCCTCCGGCTTGTAGGGGTCTTCGCCCTCCACGTACACCCGCAGGTCGCTGATGCAGGTGTCGTCGTACGTCGTGCCCGGATACGTGGAGGCGAGCGTGAGCCGCACGCCGTGGACCTTGTTCGGAACGGGCAGGCGGACTTCCTGCCAGCCGAGCACGTCCTTCAGCTCCGTCTCCAGCGCGGTGCCCGTGACCTGGGCCCCCGTCTCGCCTTGGACGAGCGGCTCCAGCTTCACCTTGCGCGGACGGGCATTGGCGCGGAAGAGCTTCTCCGACTTCTGGAAGCCGTTGCGGATGAACAGGCGGTACGTCTTGGCGCGGGTGAGCTCCGGGCCCCACCACTCCAGGGCCTCGCCTTCGCCCCGGCCCTTGGCGCCTTCCACCCAGGCGGTGGTCGGGTCGTCATCCGCGACGTAGAGGGGCAGATAGTTCTGCTCGTGTTTGTTCCAGCCATTCTCCAGGAACGAGGAGGACGTCACGCGACGGGGATGCAGCCGGTTGGCCGAGCCCGCATCCGGCTCCAGCATGACGGGGGGCGCCGCGGCGAGGAGGAGCGACAGGAGAATCATGGCTTGCGTTCCTTCGGGGTGTGTAACGGCGGAAAGGGTTGGAGCGGCGAGGCCCACAGCACCAGTTGTGACAAGCCCGCGGGGTAGAGCCCCGAGGTCTCCTGCTCATGGGACACGAGGTGATAGACGACGCGCGCGTACCGCGCCGCCGTGGGCAGCGGCACCTTGCGGACCTCCCCCGGCAGCAGGCGGGTGTCTTCCACCGCGCCCAGGTGGGGCAGGGGCTCGTGGGGCCACACGCGGACCTCCAGCTTGCGGCCAAACGTGGCGACGGTGCGCGGCGCCTCGAAGAGGGGCTCGTCGGAGACCTCCACGCTCACCCAGCGCATGACGTCGCCGGTGGGGAAGGCATGGCCCACCTCGCGCGTGGAGACGCGGAGCGACGCGCCGGCTTGCTCCACGCGGAGCGCGGCCTTGAGGGACTCGGTGCGCCGCGTGCCGCCGAAGCCGTGGTCTCCCTGGGGCATGTGGCAGGCGGTGCAATGCCGCGCATCGCCTCGCTGAGTCTTCCAGCGGCGCCATTCCCCCACGGTGTCTTGTTGAAGCTGGGTGGACGACAGCCGCACCCGTTGGCCGGCGCTCGTCAACACGGGGAAGCCGAACTGATGACAGCCCGCGCAGGGCATGCCCGCGGCCTTCGCGTCGTCGCCCAGGGGGGCATGGCATCCCGCGCAGGTGACGCCGTGCTCCTCCGGAGGACTGCCCTTGGGGAGCGGACCTCGCTCCAGGTTTCGCGCGAAGGGTGCATGACATTGCACGCACCAGCCGGGCCGGTCCTCGGTCAACGCCACCTGGAAGACGTCATCCACGCGGGCGTTGGCGTGGCCACTGTGTTGCCAGGACTCCACCTGGGCGGCATGGCACTCCGTGCAGCGCTGGACGCTCCAGTCTGGCAGGCCATGGGGGGCGGGCCCCGCCTCCATGGGCGCGGTGCCCTGGGGGAAGCGCGCCGTGGGGGCTGTGGCCAGCAGCGAACAGGTGAGGAGGACGAGCACGGACACGGTGAACCCGCACTGTAGGCGTGATTCGAGGGGGCGCGGTACAACTCCTGGCCATGCATGCCTATGAGATTCAAGCAGGGTTCGGGTTGGACAAACTGGTGCGCGTCGAACGGCCGGACCCGGTGCCGGGCCCCATGCAGGTGCGGGTGCGAGTGAAGGCGACGAGCCTCAACTCGCGGGACCTGATGATGGTGGAGGGGCGTTACAACCCGCGTCAGAAGTTGCCGCTCATCCCCAACTCGGATGCGGCGGGCGTGGTGGACGCGGTAGGGCCGGGTGTGACGCGCGTGAAGTCCGGCGACCGGGTGATGGGTCTCTTCTCGCAGGCCTGGAGCGCGGGGGAGCCCAATCGCGCCGCGCAGGTGAGCACGCTGGGCGGCCCGCTGGACGGTGCGCTCGCGGACACGGTGCTGCTGCACGAGGACGGCGCGGTGCCCACGCCCGCGTATCTCTCCGACGAAGAGGCGGCGACGCTCCCGTGCGCGGCTGTGACCGCGTGGAGCGCGCTCGTCACGCATGGCGCGCTCAAGGCGGGCGATACCGTGCTGCTTCAGGGGACGGGAGGCGTGTCCATCTTCGCGCTGCAGATTGCCCGCATGACGGGGGCGCGCATCATCATCACCTCCAGCCGTGATGACAAACTCGCGCGGGCCCGGAGCCTGGGGGCGCATGAGACCATCAACTACGTGACGACGCCTGACTGGGACAAGGCGGCGCGTGCGCTGACCGGCGGCATGGGCGTGGACCACGTGGTGGAGGTGGGCGGCGCGGGGACCTTCGAGAAGTCACTGCGCGCGGTGCGCCCCGGGGGCACGGTGTCTGTGATTGGGGTGCTCAGTGGCGGTGCCGGGGCGGTGCCATTGACGTCCATCCTGATGCAGAACCTGCGGGTGCAGGGCATCTTCGTGGGGCACCGTCAGGGGTTCGAGGCGCTCAACCGGGCCTTCACCCAACATCAGGTCCGGCCCGTCGTGGACCGGGTCTTCGCCTTCGACGAAGCGCGTGCCGCCTTCGAACACCTGAAGAGTGGGGCGCACTTCGGAAAGGTGGTCATCCGGGTGGTTTGAGCCCCCCTGTGACCGATTGCGACACATCTGTTTGTGCTTCCCCCCTGTTCACCAAGTGTGAATACAGGTGTATTGTTTCAGTGTCGCTTCAGCGACAGAGGGGGAGTCCACATGAGCGCAGGGAAGGTCATTGTAGAGATCGGCAAGATCATTGGCGGCGGCGTCGCGTACGACGTCATCAAGGAGGGGGCCAAGGCGGTGGTGGACAAGGCTTGGGAAGGGCACGACCCGAACAAGCGTCCTTCGCCCCAGCCCGCGCCCACGCGGCCCAAGCCTCCCGAGAAGGCGCCACCGGCGAAGGCACCTGTCGCGGGTCCTCGTCCGAAGCCCGGGCGCTGAGTGCGAAAGGGTCAGGTGCAGCGGAGTGCTGCGCCTGACCCCGTGATGCGGTTCTCGCCGTGAGTCAGGCTCAGGAGCCCGACTCGGAGGATGACGCCGGGCGGGCGACGTAGGAGACCTGCGGCCCGCTCGCGCGGGCATTGCGCGCGCCACCGCGCCCCTGCTGAGGGCGCTGTTGCCTGGGGGCACTTCCGGTGTTGCCCGAGTTCGCCTGACGGGGCTCCCGAATCACGTTCTGGGGAGGGGCGGCGGACGGGCTCATCGCGGGGCGGGTTTCGACCAGGGGCTGCGGCCTGCCGTTGGGGCCGCCGCGCCGATCGTTCCGCTCACCGTTTCCTCGGGGGCCCGGGCCCGCGGGCGCAGCGTCACCGGACGTGCCTCCGCGGGGGCCAGCGCGAGGAGGACGGCCATTGCCGCTCATGCGCTGCTCGTTCGGGCGCGTGTCGTCGGGGGCGTTGCGGTCGGATGCATCGCCGCTCATGCGCTGCTCTTTCGGGCCTGAACGCCCGCGGCCACCTGTACGTTGATCGCTCTGACGGGAGCGCCCGGTGCCGCCGGTGGCCCGCTGCTCATCTTGAGCAGAGCGGCCGTTGCCACCCGCGCGCTGCGCGTCCGGGCCCGAGCGGCCCATTCCATCAGCACTTTGCTCGTTCGCGCCGAAGCGGCCAGAGGCGTTGCGGCCCGCCCGCTGGTCGTTCTGCGCGAAGCGGCCAATGCCACCCACGCGCTGCTCGTTCGAGCCGAAGCGGCCGGACGCGTCGCCGTCCGCCCGCTGCTCGTTTTGAGCGAAGCGGTCAGTGCCACCCACGCGCTGCTCGTTCGAGCCGAAGCGACCAGAGGCGCCGCCATCCGCGCGCTGCTCATTTTGAGCGAAGCGGCCGTTGCCACCCGCGCGCCGCTCATTCGGCCCTGCGCGCCCGGTGCCGCCCGCGCGCTGCTCGTTTGAGCCGAAGCGGCCAGAAGCGTCGCCGCCCGTGCGCTGCTCGTGGGGACCTGAGCGGCCGGTGTCGCCCGCGCGCTGCTCGTTCGAGCCGAAGCGGCCAGAAGCGTCGCCGCCCGTGCGCTGTTCGTGGGGACCCGAGCGCCCGTTGCCACCCGCACGCTGCTCGTTCGGACCTGCGCGCCCGGTGCCACCCGCGCGCTGCTCATTCGGACCTGAGCGCCCGCTGCCACCCGCACGCTGCTCATTCGGACCCGAGCGCCCGTTGCCACCCGCGCGCTGCTCGTTCGGACCTGCGCGCCCAGCGCCACCACTGCCCGCGCGCTGTTCGTTCGGACCCGGGCGCGCACCGCCGCCCGTGCGCGGTCCACTCGGGGCAGGGCGCGAGGCGTTCCCACTGCCGCCACCCCGCGGAGGCGGTCTTCCACCTCCCGCGCCACGATTCCGTCCGCCCCTCGGCGGAGGCGCCGCGACGGCCGGCTTGCCTCGCTCACCACCGCCCTGCCGCAGCACCAGCGCTTCCAACTCACGAAGCTCCGCCTCGGCGGCCTCCTCGGGCGTCATGTCCCCCCGCGCAGGTGCCGCCGGCTCCACCGGAGCGGGCGCCGCGACAAAGGCCTCTTCACGCGGGGCCCGGAAGTCCTGCCCACGCGCGCCGCCACGGCCGTTGCGCCGAGGCCCTTCCCGGAAGTTGCCCGACGGCGTGAAGTCCGGCGTCAGCTCCCGCCGCACATAGGCATTCCAGATCTCCGCCGTGTCGCCCGCGGCGTTGAACAGCGAGGGCGCCGTGGCCGCGAGGAAGTTGCGGACGTTGTCCAGGTCGCGCCGGAAGTAGAACTCCGCGCGGTTGTTCCGAGCCGCCGCCACCGTCTGCGGGAAGTCGATGATGGTGGGCCCCTGATAGCTCATCAGGATGTTGTACGGAGACAGGTCGCCGTGGATGAGGTCCGCGCACAGCATGTTGATGACCTGACCGCGCAGGTCCACATACATGGCCAGGGCTTCCTCGGCCGTCCGGGGCGGTGCCTCCACCATGCGCGGTGCGGGGTGGCCTTCCGGATCCAGCACCACCTCCATGAGGAGGATGCCCTCGTAGAACATCACCGGTGTGGGCACGCGCACGCCCTGGGCGTGCAGCTTGTAGAGCGAGTCCGACTCGGCGCTCTTCCAGGCGTCCTCGGCGGCGTTCTGGCCGAAGCGGCTGCCCTTCTCCATGGCGCGACGCGTACGCGAATTGCGCACCTCGCGGCCTTCCCGGTAGCCCACGTTGTTGCGGAAGTTCCGCTCGTGGCGCTCCTTGTACAGCTTGGCCGCGACCACCTGGCCGGCATGCTGAACCAGCCATACCTCTGCTTCCTTGCCCGTCTTCAACTGGCCGATGATGGCTTCGATGATGCCGTCAGCCAGGAGGGTCTCTAGCGAGTCATTCATTCCGACGCGGGATTCCAATGGGGGCCGGGCAGGATTGTCGGCGCAACGGTAAGCGTGCGGGCGGCCCTGTTCGCGGCGCACGGCGGCATGTGAACATCTCGCGGCCCCTTCTTGCTACCAACACGGCGCGGCAAGCAGCCAGGGAGCCTGGCGGACGGCCTGCTAGCAGTTTGCATCCCGAGGCTCCAGCGGTACCAGGGCTTTGAAGGGATGGGGTGGGTCATCTTGGACCAAAACCCCGTCCCGGGGCAGGGCGTTCCCGCGCCCGTGATTTCGGCCGGGGGGGGCCCAAGGCGGCAAAGTGCGGCGGGAGGGTCGGCACTTACCGCGCTCGATGCTTGGACCCGCCGGAGGGAGCGCTACGATGCGCGCCGTCCAGGGAGGGGTTCATCATGGCGACGAAGTCACGCAAGACGGCTGTTGCGAAGAAGTCATCCCGGCGCGGTTCGACGGCCAAGAAGGCGGCGTCGAAGAAGGCCGCCAAGAAGGCCACGGCGAAGAAGGCCGCGCCCAAGAAGTCGGCGGCGAAGAAGGCGCCCGCGCGCAAGAAGTCCACGGCGAAGAAGGTCAGTACCAGGAAGGCGCCCGCGAAGAAGGCCGCGGCGAAGAAGGTCAGCGCCAGGAAGGCGCCCGCGAAGAAGGCCGCGGCGAAGAAGGCCCCCGCGCGCAAGCCGTCCGCGGCGAGGAAGTCGACGCGGTCCGCGACGGGCTCGTCGTTCGTCGAACAGGTGGAGACGACGTCCGCGGGCTTGCAGCCGCTGGCGCCCGTGCACGCGCCGGTGGATGAGTTCACCAGCACCGGCAACGAGGTGCTCGACATCTTCCAGCGCTACGACCGTGACCGGACGGGCACCATTGACCGGGCGGAGTTCGCGCGGCTGCTGGAGGCGCTGGGCCAGAACATCTCCGATGAAGAGCTGGAAATCGCGATCGACATCGTCGACACGGACCGCACCGGGAAGATTTCCTGGAACGAGTTCCGTGCGTGGTGGAACAGCCGCTGACGGCGCGCGACACGTCCGACCAGGACCGCGCTGCCCTCTGGCATGATGCGGTCCGAGCGGACCTTCATTCTCGCGGTAGGGGGAAGGGTGGCTGACCTGGGGTCGAGCGCACATACAGCGGTGTTCGAGCACTCCCGTGACGGGGTGCTCGTGCTGGATGCTGGGCAGAGAATCGTGGAGGTCAACCGCGCCGCGGAGCGAATCTTCGGGCCTCGCTCCGCGTACATGGGGCAGCCGGTGGCGGCGCTGCTCCCGGGTTGGCGTCCTCCCGAATCACGTGCCTCCGCGGACACCGCCCTCCGGGAAACGGAGCTGGCGGGCCAGCGTCCTGGAGGCGTCGGGCCCGCCGTCTACCTGCGCGTGCTGACCCTGCCGATTTCGGGCGAGCACGAGACGGGCTGGGTGCTGCAGCTCCAGGACATGACGGCGCGCCTGGAGGTGGAAGCGTCGCTGCGTCAGCAGAAGGAGTTCTTCGAGGCGGTGGTCATCAACAGCCCGGTGGCCATCATCACCATCACCCGTCAGTTCCGGGTGCTGTCGTGGAACCCGGAGGCGACGCGGCTGTTCGGGTACACGCCGGCGGAGGCGCTCGGAAAGCACATCTTCGACCTGGTGGCCTCCGAGCCGTCGGTGCTCCCGAGGCGGAGCTCGCGTCGCGGGAGGTCGTGCTGCGGGGGCGCCTGCACTCCGTCACGCGGCGGGTGCGCAAGGATGGCAGCGTGGTGGACGTGGAGCTGCGGGCACTGCCCGTCTCCGTGGGCGGCCGGCAGCTCGGCTTCATCGCCATCTACCACGACATCACGGACCTGGAGCGCGCGCGCAAGGCGGCTGAGGCGGCCAATCAGGCCAAGAGCCTCTTCCTGGCCACGATGAGCCACGAAATCCGCACGCCCATGAATGCCATCATCGGCATGACGGGCCTGCTCCTGGACCGCGCGTTGACGGAGGAGCAGCGCGACTTCGTCGCCACCATCCGGCAGAGCAGCGAGGCGCTGCTGACGCTGCTCAACGACGTGCTGGATTTCTCCAAGATCGAAGCGGGCCGCTTCGAGGCGGAGCTGCGCCCCTTCGACCTGCGCCAGTGCGTGGAGTCCGTGCTGGACCTGCTGGCCGTCCGCGCGAGCGAGAAGGGCCTGGACCTGGGCTGTGACATCGCGCCGCAGGTGCCGCAGATGTTGGTGGGCGATGCGTCGCGCATCCGCCAGGTGTTGCTCAACCTCGTGGGCAACGCGCTCAAGTTCACCGAGCATGGCGGGGCGGTGGTGAGCGTGGAGGGGGCGTCCGTGTCTGGCGCGGAGGGCGCGGCGGAATGGGCGCTGACCTTCAGCGTCCAGGACACCGGGCCCGGGATTCCCGAGGACCGCCGCGCGGGCCTGTTCCAGCCCTTCAACCAACTGGATGCCTCGGTGTCCCGCCGCTTCGGGGGCACGGGGTTGGGGTTGGCCATCTCCAAGCGGTTGGTGGAGGCCATGGGGGGCACCCTCTGGGTGGAGAGCGAGGGCATTGCCGGCCGGGGCACCACCTTCAGCTTCACCTTGCGCGCCCAGTCCGCGCCGCAGGCGTACGCGGTGCACCTGCGGCAGGAGCAGCCGCTGCTGCAGGGCCGCCGCGTGCTCATCGTGGATGACAACGCCCTCTTCCGGCGCCTCCTGGGGCGGCAGCTCCGGGCCTGGGGTGTCGAGCCGGTGGAGACGGCGTCGGGACCGGAGGCGCTGTCCCAGTTCCAGGCGGGCACCGGCTATGACGTCGTGCTCATCGACCACCACATGCCGGGAATGGATGGCACCGCCCTGGCCGAGCGCATCCGGCGGGAGGGGCAGGGGCTGCCCCTGTTGTTGCTGTCGACGCCGGGCCGACGGGGCAGTCCCCCCGAAGGGCTCTTCGCGGGGGTGTTGTCCCGTCCGCTGAAGACCTCGCAGCTCTACGACGCGTTGATTTCATGCTTCTCGCAGCACGTGCCGCCGGTGCCGGGAACGCGCGAGCTGCAGGCGTCCCGCGCGGGGCCCTTTCCGGGTGTGCGGCCCGGGGACTCCGTGCCGCTCGACATCCTCCTGGTGGAGGACAACGCGACCAACCAGAAGCTGGCGCTGCTGGTGTTGGAGCGGCTCGGCTACCGCGCCGACGTGGCCCTCAACGGCCGCCAGGCGCTGCATGCCGTTTCGCAGAAGCGCTACGACGTGGTGCTCATGGACCTGCAGATGCCGGAGATGGACGGCCTGGAGGCCACGCGCCGCATCCGGCAGGAGCTGCCGCCCCGGGCCCAGCCCTGGGTCATCGCGATGACGGCCAACGCCATGGACTCCGACCGCGAGCAGTGTTTCTCCGCGGGCATGGACGACTTCCTGGGCAAGCCCATCCGCGTGGATGCGCTGACCTCCGCGCTCCTCCGCTGCCAGGGGCGCCGCTCCGAGGCCGCGCCCGAGCGGCGTGCCAGCACCGCCACCGTGGCGACGCCCCTGTCGACGCTCATGGACGGGCTTCCCGAGGCGGCCCGCATCGAAGGGCTGGAGCCCACCGCGCTCGCGCGGCTGTGGTCGGAGCTGGGGGCGCAGGCCGGGCTGGTGCTGCCAGAGCTCATCGACACCGCGCTGAACAGCATGCCGGCCCTGCTCGAGGACGCCTACGCCGCCCTCGCCCGGGGGCACGCGGATGACCTGGGCCGCGCGGCGCACACGCTCAAGTCGAACGCGGCCTGGTTTGGCGCCACCGCGCTGGAGGCCCATGCCCGCGCCGTCGAGCAGCAGGCGGACACCGGGAACCTGGGCGACATGGAGGGGCGGCTGGCGCGTTGCCGGACGGAGTTGGAGGCCGCCCGCGTGTTGCTCGGCCGCCTGAGGGACAGCGTCCAGGCCTTGTCGAGGGGCTGACATGTGGCGGGCCGGCGCCCGTGATTTGCGCGCGGGGGCCGCACGTCTCGGGTGCCGAAAGGCCTGTCCGGAGGCTATCTCTGCGGGACCTTCGCGGACGCCTCCGAGGAGATGGAGAGACCATGGCCCGTTACGACTTCGACGTGTTCACCCTTGGCGGCGGTTCTGGCGGCGTGGCGGCCAGCCGCAGGGCGGGGGCCCACGGCGCCCGGGTCGCCCTCTGTGAAGACCGCGACCTGGGGGGCACCTGTGTCCACCGCGGCTGTGTGCCCAAGAAGCTGTTGGTCTACGGCGCGCACTTCCGCGAGGAGTTCCAGGACGCGGAGGGCTACGGCTGGACGCTCCAGGAGCCGGTGTTCACCTGGCGCAAGCTGCTGGCCGCGAAGGACAAGGAGCTGGACCGGCTGGGCGGGGTGTACGCGCGGCTGCTGCGCGACTCCGGCGTGACGGTGGTGGAGGGGCGCGGGCGCGTCGTGGACGCCCACACGGTGGAGGTGGCGGGGAAGCAGTACACGGCGGAGCGCATCCTGATTGCCACGGGCTCCCGGCCCTACCTGCCGCAGGACATCACGGGCATCGAGCACGCCATCACCTCGGACGACGCGCTGTCCTTCGCGGAGCTGCCCAAGCGGCTGGCCATCGTCGGGGCGGGGTACATCGGCGTGGAGCTCGCGGGCATCTTCCACGGCCTGGGCTCGCACGTGACGATGTTGATTCGCGGCGCGAGCGTGCTGGGCGGCTTCGATGAGGACGTGCGCTCGTTCCTCACGGAGGAGATGCGCAAGAAGGGCATCGAGCTGATGACGGACACCTTCATCCGGGACATCGAGAAGCGCGAGGACGGCGGGGTGAGCCTGCTGACGGGCGGTGGTGAGACGGTGGAGGCGGACGCGGTGCTCTTCGCCACCGGCCGGATTCCCAACACGGCGCAGTTGGGACTGGAGGAGGCGGGCGTGGTGCTGGACGCGCGCGGCGCGGTGGTGGTGGACGAGTGGTCGCGCAGCTCGGTGGAGAGCATCTACGCGGTGGGGGACGTCACCGACCGCATCAACCTCACGCCGGTGGCCATCGCAGAGGGGCGGGCCCTGGCGGAGACGCTCTTCAACGACAACCCGATGCAGATGGACCACACCAACGTGCCGTCCGCCGTCTTCAGCCAGCCCCCCGTGGCCTCCGTGGGCCTGACGGAGCTGGAGGCGAAGGAGCGGCTGGGCAAGCTGGACATCTACGTCACCAGCTTCCGGCCCATGAAGCACACGCTGAGCGGCCGCAACGAGCGCACCATGATGAAGGTGGTGGTGGAGCGCGAGTCCAACCGGGTGGTCGGCTGCCACATGGTGGGGGCGGACGCCCCGGAAATCATTCAGGGGCTGGCGGTGGCGGTGAAGTGCGGCGTCACCAAGAAGCAGCTCGACGCCACGGTGGGCATCCACCCCACGGCGGCCGAGGAGTTCGTCACCCTGCGCGACAAGCGGCCGGACCCCGACGAGCGTCTGGCCGCCGAGCTGGGCCATGATGCGGCGGTGCCGCCCCGGCGCTGACGCGGGGACGGCGAGTCAGTCTCGCGGCCGTCCCCGCGTCCCTGGGCGGCTTTGCGGTACCCCACCTCGAGGTGCGCCATGAGTGATTCCCCAACGGACCCATCCGCCCCTGGCGCTGTGCGCATCCGGGGGCTGGAGCAGGTGGACCGGCTGTCCGTGCCGCTCCCTCACGGTACCGAGGTGACGACCCGCGTGGAGCGCCTGGCCTCGGGGGGCCGGCGCATCCCCCAGGGCGTGGTGGGCCGGGTGGTCCGCGCGCACGACGGAGGCTTCGACGTGCAGATTGTCGGCGTGGGCGAAATCTGGTTCGCGCGGGATGAGTTGGTGCCCCGGCGCCCGGGACAGGTGCAGTTCGCCCAGCGCCGCGAGGCGGCGTGGACGGCCCTGACGCCGTGTGTGGTGCTGGAGACGCGCGTGGGGAGCCACGCGTGGGGATTGGCCGACGAGCGCTCGGACGTGGATGTGCGCGGCGTGTTCGCGCTGCCGCTGCCGTGGACCTTCGGCCTGACGGAGGCCCCCAAGGATTTGGTGAGCGCGGATGGCAGCACCACGTACTGGGAGGTCCACAAGCTGGTGGAGCAGGCGCTGCGCGCGGACCCGAACACGCTGGAGACGCTCTTCGTCCCAGGCGCCAAGGCGGTGGATGTCATCGGCGAGTGGCTGCTGGAGGAGCGCGACGCCTTCGTGTCCAAGGCCTTGTTCGGCAGCTTCGGGCGCTATGCCATGAGCCAGCTCGACAAGCTCACGCGCAGCCAGCGGTTGGCGGAGCATCGGGACTTGCTGCTGGCGTGGCTGTGCGATGAGCCCGCGCCGGACCTGGATGAAGTGGCGCGCCGGCTGTCGGCGGTGTCGCCGCGCGAGGCCCCGACGCCTCAGGATGCGCTGCTGGCGGCGAAGACGTACGTGAAGCAGCTCTATCGTTCGCTCTGGGACCAGGGCTTGCTGGCCGCCAACGACTTCAAGGCGCTCACCGCGTATGCGCGTGGCGGAGGGCAGCGGCCTCCGTCCGCGCGCGAGCTGCGGCCGAAGAATGCCTACAACCTGCTGCGGCTGGTGGCCACGGCGACGGGCTGGCTGCGGGAAGGCGTGCCCACCTTCGAGGCCTCGGGGGCGCTGAAGGCGCGGCTGCTGGACATCAAGGGAGGCCGCGTCCCGCTGGAGGAGGTGCTGCGGGACGCGGAGGCCCTGGCGCCGGACCTGGAAGCCGCGCACCGGGACAGCCGGTTGCCGGAGCATCCGGACTATGCGCGCGCGGATCGGTTGCTCCGGCGCGTGGGTGAGGAAGTCGCGCGGCGTTGGGTGTTGAAGGCCCCGGGCCCCCTGGGGCGCGATGCCCCGGACGCCCCGGCCATGACGTGGAAGGAGCTGGAATGAAGGGCACCTTGACGGAACATCAGCGCGCCGTGGCGGACCGGGTCCTCGACGAGGAGTCGAGCCGCCGCGCGCACCTGGTCGTGTCGCTCTCCGGCGCGCACGCCTATGGCTTCCCCTCGCCGGACAGCGACCTGGACCTGAAGTCCATCCACATCGCGCCCACCTCCATGCTGCTCGGCCTTCAGCCGTCGCACATCCCCACCGAGCGACTGGAGGTGCTGGACGGCGTGGAGGTGGACTACTCGTCCAACGAGCTGCTGCCCGTGCTCCAGGGCCTCCTGCAGGGCAACGGGAACTACCTGGAGCGGGTGCTGGGCGCCATCCCGCTGCGAGGCTCCCCGGAGCTGGAGTCCCTCCGGCCGCTCGCGCGCGCCGCGATGTCCCGCCGCATCCACCGGCACTACAACGGCTTTGGCCAGGGCCAGCTTCGTGAATGGGAGAAGAGCGGGTTCCGGTCCGCGAAGCGGCTGCTGTACGTCCTGCGCACCACGCTGACGGGCGCGCACGCGCTGCGGACGGGCGCGGTGGAGACCGACGTCACGGAGCTGCTGGCGCCGTATGGCTTCGCGGACGCGCACGCCCTGGTGGAGGAGAAGGTCCGGGGGGAGAAGAGCGAGCTTCCGGAGGCGCTGAGCGAGCGGTGGCGGAGCGAGGTGGCGCGCTCGTTCGAGGTGCTGGAATCCGCGAAGGCGGACTCCATCCTTCCCGAGGCGCCTCCCGCGGACGCGGTGGCCGCGTTGGATGCATGGCTGCTCGACCTGCGGCGGCGCAACTTCGACGGATAGCCGCCGCCGTCAGGGGGCCAGGGCCTCTCGAATGAGGGGCTTCAGTGCCAGGGAGAGGTTCATCGCGAAGCTGACCACGCCGGCGCCTGGGTCATCCCGCTCCAGGTGCATGCCGAGCACGGCGTAGTAGCCCGCTTCGCGGTCCACCCACGGCGTCCAGCCGAAGGCCCCGGGCGAGCTGATGACGGCGCACCCCTGGGCGGGCGTCGGGCACTCCAGCCACGCCGTCAGCCCGTAGCGAAAGTCCAGTCCCATGTCCACGGCGGGGGAGCTTCCGATGACGACGCCGGGGTAGGGCTCGATGGCCTGGGCGTCGAAGAGCTCGGGCGTGCCAAAGCTCCGTCCACTGGAGGCGCCCCGGTGGAACACGATGGCGAGCAGTGGCGCGTACTCGTTCATGGAGGCGCGCAGGCCGCCGGCGACCAGCGGATTGGTGGTGCCGTTCGGACGGTTGGGCGCGGTGAAGTACGTCACGTCCGCGGGAAGCCCCAGGGGCTGCGCCAGCGTCTCGGCGAAGAGCGCGTTCCACGTCTTGCCCGTGACGACTTCGGCCATCCGCGCCGCGACGTGCAGGTGCGTGCTGCCGTAGTCGAAGCGTGTGCCGGGCGGAGCGACCCGCGCGGTGTTGGCGATGCTGGAGACACACGCCGCCAGGGTGATGCCGGGTTGGAACGTGCAGAGATGGGACGGCTGAAGGCCCGACGTGAAGGAGATCAGGTGCCGAAGGGTGATGCCGGCCTTGTCGCCCGTCCACCCGAGGACCTCGCCCGTGGTGGAGTCGAGCGAGAGGTGGCCCTGGCGGATGAGCTCGAAGAGCAGGGTGCCGGAGACCATCTTCGACGCGGAGGCCACGGCCACCCGCCGGTCCGGCGCGAAGTCGCCCACCATGTGCTCGTACACCTTGCGGTCCTGCGCGTCGTAGATGGCGAGTCCCACGCCCGGCACGGAGGCGCCCGCCTGGGTGACGCGGGCCTCCAGTTCAGCCGTCACGGCGTCCCAGGGGGACCCGGCATCCTCCTGGGAACCCGCGTCGGACCCGGCGCTCCCCGCGTCCGGGATGGGGGGCGGCGCGCCATCGTCAGGCGATGGCGCCTCCGCTCCGCCACATGCAAACAGGACGACTCCCGCCACGGCCATCAGTGCTCGGAACATGCTGGTGATTGTGCCTCCGCTTCCGTGAACACCCCATCGCTGGGAAGGTTGCGGAGGATTCGGCGGGCCGCGCTACGGGGACGCGTGCTGCGGCGGGGCGAGCAAGTCCAGTCGCTCCCGCCGGTCCCAGACGACCTGCTGGCGCCGCTTGAAGTACCAGACGCGGTGCCAGGGAATCTCACCGTCCGGGACGAAGGCGGTGAAGGGCATCTCCGCCATCACCTCGTCATGGGTGTCGTACCCGATGATGAACTCGCGGGGGTCGAACCGCTCGTCCCACCGGATGCGGTGGTAGACCTCGCGGCTGGTCGTGAAGCGTTCGTGGGACATGGCGGGGCTCGCTGGTGAAGGGGAGGGGACCGCGCCCGTTCTCAAGATAAGGAGGCCCGGCGCGACGCACCCGACGCCGGGCCGGTGAGCTGCCTGACGTGTCGTCCCTAGGAGGGGTTCACCCCCGCCACGAGATAGAAGCGGAACTCCCCCGAGTTGACGCCATAGGCCGCGTCCACGCCCACCAGGGGCAGCACGATGTTGCGCAGGTACAGGCGCAGGCCCGCGCCAACGCCCTGGGCCACCGTGGCGGCGCCGAGCCCGCCGCGGGAGTCCGGCAGGTAGCTGCGCACCACGCGCCCATTCACGTCGCGCAGCTCCCGGTCCTCGGGCAGGTTGCGCCACATCATCACCCCGGTGTCGGAGAAGGCCACGCCCCGGAAGGACAGCGGGCTCACCGTGAACAGGGGGAAGTGGTACTCGGCGGTGAAGCTCAGCCGCGTGTCGCCGCGGAACTGGCGGTAGACGAAGCCCCGCAGCGAGTTGCCGCCCATCACGAACTCCTGATGGAAGGGCAGGTCCACGCCGGCGACGGCCTCGCCGCGCAGCACCAGGTTGTGTTCGCCCACCAGCCGCAGGCCGTGGCGGTACAGCAGCCCGAAGCGCTCGTAGCGGAAGTCGCTGCCGACGCCGGGATTGGAGAGCTCGTAGGAGGCTTCCAGGTTGAGGCCCTCCATCACCGCGTGCAGGTTCTGCCGCGTGTCGATGCCCACCATCAGCCGCAGCGAGGCGTCCTTCTGCGCCGGCCCCAGGGAGAAGACGGGCGTCGTCACCTCTTCCCGGGCGTCAGGGGACTTCGCGTCGATGGACATCAGCCGGTACTTGGCCGCCGCGCGCACGCGCTCGAACAGCAGGAACCCCAGCTCGCCGGCGATGGAGGCGGAGTTCATCCTCGTCCGGCGGACCACCTCCGGCCGCTTCTGGCCGGTGCCGGGCTGGTACTCGTCCACCCGGTCGCTGCGAAGCTGGCCTTCCAGGCTGAAGCGGAGCTGCGGCAGGCCGAAGAGGTTCGGGTCCAGGAAGCCGGCGAAGATGCCGCTCTCCGCCGTGCTCACCTGCGCCGCCGTCGCGAACTTCTTGCTGCGGCCCCACAGATTGTTCTCCGCGTACAGCACGCCGCCGCCCACGTTGTCGGACTGCAGTACGAAGGTGGGCGCCACCACCCAGGACGCCTTGTCCTCCACTTCCAGAATCAGGCGCACGCGGCCCGGTCCGGTCGGCTCGAAGCCCACCTTCACCTCCTGGAAGAGGCCCGTGGCGACGAGGCGCCGCTCGATTTTCGCGAGGTCCTCCTGGGTGAGCGGATCTCCCTCGCCCAGCCGGGCGTAGGCACGCACCGTTTCGGGGCGCGTCTTCTCCGGCCCACGCACCACGACCTCGTCCACCACGGGGTCCGGCTCCGTGACTTGCGCAGTTGCCCGGGGCGCCAGGAGGCTCATCACCAGCGCCGCGCATCCAACCCATACGCGTCTGCTCATCGCTCGTTACACGTCCGTGAAAGGGGCCGCCGGCCAGCGCCCGCGACGCGGAACTTACCTTGAGATGGCCTCCGGGAGGGGCTCCTCGCGGCTCGCCCCTCTGCTATGCCTGAGCGCATGTTCTCCTTCATCCGCCAGTTCCGGCGCCGGCGCCTGCTCCAACGGCCCTTTCCGGAGGCCTGGTTGGGCTACCTCGAGGCGCGGGTTCCCTTCTTCCGCAAGCTGTCGCCCGACCTGCGGCAGCGCTTCCTGGACAAGCTCAAGGTGTTCGCCTGGGAGAAGGAGTTCATTGGCGCCGGAGGGCTGGAAGTCACCGATGAGATGCGGGTGGTGATTTCGGCCACGGCCGTGCAACTCGTCGTGCACCTGGGCCTGTCGTACTACGACCGGCTGCGGGAAATCATCGTCTACCCCGGCGCCTTCCGAATCCCCGACCGCACCGGCGCGGTGCTGGGCGAGGCCAAGAACTGGGGCTCCGTCATCCTGTCGTGGGAGTCCGTCCTCGCGGGGCTGCGCGACCCGGACGATGGCCACGACACCGCCACGCACGAGTTCGCCCATGTGCTGGACCGCGCGGACGGCGCCTTCGATGGCACGCCGAACCTGCGGGCGTACTCCCATTACCGGGCCTGGAGCGAGGTGATGGGGGAGCACTTTCACAAGCTGCAAGCGGGACAACGCCAGGAGCGGCAGGTCCTGGACGATTACGGGAGCCTCAACGAGGCCGAGTTCTTCGCCGTGGCGACTGAATCGTTTTTCGAGAAACCCCGGCAAATGCGGGAGAAGACGCCCGCGCTCTACGAGGAGCTGAAGCGCTTCTACGGGTGGGATCCGGCGACCGGCACCTGAACGTCCGAGCGTGAATGCCCCGGCTGTGCTACGCGGCGGCCTGGGTGTTCATCTCCTGGAGTGGAATCCATGGCCTCAGCCACCAGCAGCCCCTCCGCCTCCATGTTCATCGAACTGGAACGGGATGCCTGGCGGGCGCTGCGTGCCGCCACGCCCCTGCCGTTGGAGTCGTCGGAGATTGACGCGCTCCGCGGCCTGGGCGAGCACCTGGACCTGGACGAGGTGGTGGACGTCTATCTGCCGTTGTCCCGCCTGCTCAACCTGCAGGTGGCCGCCGCGCAGCGCCTGTGGGCGGACCAGCAGGCCTTCCTGGGCGCCACGGTGCAGAAGGTGCCGTTCATCATCGCCATCGCGGGGAGCGTGGCGGTGGGCAAGAGCACCACGGCGCGCATCCTCCAGGCCCTGTTGAAGCGTTGGCCGGACCACCCCCGCGTGGAGCTGGTGACGACGGATGGGTTCCTCTTCCCCAACGGCGTGCTCACCGAGCGCGGCCTGATGAAGCGCAAGGGGTTCCCGGAGAGCTACGACCGGCGCGGGCTGGTGCGCTTCCTGGCGGAGCTGAAGGCGGGCCGCGCGGAGGTGATGGCGCCGGTGTACTCGCACCTCGTCTATGACGTGGTCCCCGGCGAGGCGCAGGCCATCCGCCAGCCCGACATCCTCATCCTGGAAGGGCTCAACGTCCTCCAGACGGGCGCGCAGGAAGGCAAGCAGCTCCCCACCACGTTCCTCTCCGACTTCTTCGACTTCTCCATCTACGTGGACGCGCACGAGTCCGACATCCGGAAGTGGTACGTGGACCGCTTCCTCAAGCTCCAGCAGACGGCGTTCCGCGACGAGCGCAGCTACTTCCGCCGCTTCTCCGAGCTGAGCACCGAGCAGGCCGTGTCCATGGCCGAGTCGGTGTGGGGCGAAATCAACGGCCCCAACCTGGTCCACAACATCGCGCCCAGCCGCTCGCGGGCCCGGCTCATCCTGCTCAAGGGGCCGGACCACAAGGTGAAGCGGGTCCGGCTGCGGAAGATGTAGCGCCGCGCCTCAGAAGCGCAGGCGGTAGTGCAGTGCCTTGGGCCGCGTCAGCGCGTCGAAGCCCAGCGCGCTCAGCGTCACGCCCCGGCCAGAGTCCTTCACGCCGCTCCAGGGTAGCGCGGGGTCCAGGGCATCGCAGCGGTTCATGTACACGGTGCCCGCCTCGAGCCGCCGCGCCAGCCGGTCCGCGCGGTCGCGGTCGGACGTCCAGATGCTCGCGGTGAGCCCCAGCCGGGACGCGTTCATCAACGCCACGGCCTCCTCGTCGGAGTCCACGGGGGCGATGGGCAGCAGCGGCCCGAAGGACTCCTCGCGCATCAGCCGCGCCTTCGGGCTCACGTCGCACAGCAGCGTGGGCTCGAAGAAGCGGCCCCGTCCCTCGACTTGCGTGGGACGGCCGCCCGTGACGAGCCTGGCGCCCTGGGACGTGGCGTCCTGGACGAAGGTCTGCAGCTCGGCGGGGTGCCAGGGCTGGGCGATGGGGCCCATCGTCGTCCGGTCGGACTCCGGGTCGCCCAACACGTAGGCGCGCACCAGCGGCTCCGCCGCGGCGATGAAGCGCTCATACAGCGAGCGGTGCACGTACACGCGCTCCACCGCGCAGCAGCTCTGCCCCGCGTTGTACATGGCGCCGTCGACGAGGTTCTCCACCGCCTTGTCGAAGTCACAGTCCTCCGCGACATAGGCCGGGTCGTTGCCGCCCAGCTCCAGGCCGATGTGCAGGAAGCGCTCGCGCGCGGCGGCCTGCATCTTGTGTCCTCCGAGCACCGAGCCCGTGAAGAGCACGTGGTCCACCCGCGTGTCCGCGACGAGCTGCTCCGTCCCCGGGTAGTCCAGGAAGATGGCCTGCACGGTGCCGTCCGGCGCGCCCGCTTCGGCGAAGGCACGCGCGAAGTGGGCGCCGCACAGGGGCGTGCGCGGTGAGTGCTTCACGATGACCGCGTTGCCCGCGAGCACCGCGGGGGCGATGGCATTCACCGCGGTGAGCAGCGGGTAGTTCCACGCGGGCAGGTCCAACACCACGCCCAGCGGCTCCTTGGCGATTCGCCGCTCGAAGCCGTCCTTGGGTGGAAGGACGATGTCCGCCAGCGACTCGGCGGCGATGGCGGCCATGTGGCGGAGCCGCCCGGCCATGCCGCCCACCTCACCCCGAGCCTGGGACAGCGGCTTGCCCATCTGCCGGGTGATGTCCCGGGCAATCGTTTCGGTGTTCTTCTCCATCGCCTCGCAGGCGCGCAGCACCAGCTTCACGCGCTCCTCCACGCTGAGGGCGCGCAGGGCGCGCGACGCGGCACGGGCGCGCTCCAGCACGGCGTCCAGCTTCGCGGGCGGCGTGGGCTCGACCGACGCGGCGACGTCGCCGGTGAAGGGGTTGTCGACGATGTGCGTGTTCATGACCTCGCAGGAAAGCCATGGACGCTCACGGCGTCATGGGCCCTGGTGGGCGCGGTGGGGCCGTGGCGTGTGGTACGCGACAGAAGGCGCCAGGGAAGTGTTGTCGGGCCATCGCCTCCGCCGCGGCGCCCGGTGGCCGTCAGCCGGGCCTCATGTCCCCGGAGGTGTGGGGGCGCAGAGCGTCCCATTTTCGAGCCCGGTGATGCGCTCCTGAATCGTCTGTTCCAGCTCCGGGCTCCCTTCTTCCTGGATGAGCTCCAGGGCGTGCTGCTCGGTCTGGAGGGCCTCCTCACAGGCGCCGGTGCCGGCCAGGGCCAGGGCCAGCGTGTCCAGGGCATTGGGGCTCCAGGGGGCGAGCGTCACGGCCCAGCGCGCCAGGGGCAGGGCTTCCTCGGCGCGGTCCTGGGTGACGAACATCCAGGCCAGCTCGCGGGCCGCGGAGGCGCTGCGCGGATCCAACCGCAGGGCTTCGCGGTAGGCGGCCACGCGCTCCTCCTCGGCGTTGGGGGCATGGCGCAGCGCCGACCCCAGCATCCGCCAGGCCTCGGTTTCCGTGGGGTGGGCCTTCACGGCGTCCCGAGCAATGGCGACGCGCTGGTCCTCGGGCGCGCCGCTCAGCTTGGCGGACAGCGCCAGCAAGCCAGTGGGGTTCAGCCGGAGGGCTTCGTCGAGCTCCGTTCTCGCCACCTTGTGACGGTTCGAGATGAATGGCTCCCGGTGCGCCAGGGCCGCGCCCAGCGCCGCCAGCTTCGACCGGACGGCGTGGACCTGCGCGTCGTCGATGACCTCCTCGATGAAGCCCGTGCCCACGGGCGGCACGGAGACCGTGCGCTCCTTGAAGCGGCCGTTGCGCACGTATTCGTAGAGCAGGGCGTCGAGACGAGAGGTCTTCAGCTCGGGCAGTGCCCGCGTCAGGGCCTCGTCGGGTGCAACGCCCTGGTTGAGCAGCGCCAGGTATTCGGCGAAGGACTGGGCGCGCTCGTTCACGAGCCAGTGCACCAGCAGCCAGCTCCCCGAGTAGTTCGCGCCCACGTCCTTGTCCTGCTCTCGGGCCTCCAGCGTGCGGTCCCAATGGAGGACGCGCTGCATCGTCCAGCCCCGCGAGAAGCCCCGCTGGACGGCGTCGAGGTAGGAGCGCATGTTGTCGATGGCCACGTGGTGGGGGCCTCCGATGACGGCGGTCTGCCCGTCCTCGGACAGGCGCAGCGTCTCCAGGTACTCGGCCAGTCCCTCCGAGAGCCAGCGGGGCTGCCGGGACAATGTGTAGGCGCTCAAGTAGTGCGCCAGCTCGTGGTTCAGGGGCGAGGAGGTGGAGGGGGAGGTGCCAGAGAAGAGCACGTCCCAGGTATCGGGCCGGCCCGACAGCACGATGAGGGCCTCGTTGTCGGAGCGGTGGAAGAACGCTCGCACGCGGCGCGGGTAGAGGCCCTCGAATTCGAACGAACTTTGAAGGACGTAGACGTCCACCTTCGTCATCTGCTGGCCCAGCGCCTGGGGCCACATCGACACGAGGATGGCGGCGCGGGTCCGCTCCAGCTTCCGCATGGCTTCGCGGGCTTCCTCGGCGGGGAGGTCCGTGTGGAGCGTGTAGTGGTCGCTGTCCAGCCGCACCCAAGGGCGTCCGCCTTCGCCGGGGCACGTGGTGAAGCGCGGGCCCACGACGCAAGCAACCTGGGTGGTGGAGAGCAGCGCGAGCAGTGCTCCCATCGCGAGGCCGTGGCGCAAGTCGGGTCGTCTCCTCTCCTCGGCGGGGACACGGGCCCCCGTGGTCGGCCAGTGTAACGCCCGGCCTCCACGTGCATAGCGCTGGTGACGCGCGGCGCAGGGCGTCAGCGCGGGCTGCTCACAGGACGCACCATGTCGACGTGGGGGATGCCGTCCTCGTCGTACACGTCGCCGCGCGCCTGGAAGCCGAAGCCTTCGTAGAAACGCTGGAGGTAGTGCTGGGCGCCGATGTGGATGGGGGCCTCGGGGTAGAGGCTTTCGAGCCGGGCGATGCCACGCGCCACCAGCTCGCGCCCGAGTCCCAGGCCTCGCGCACGCGGGGAGGTCACAACACGGCCCAGGCTGCTCGCCTCCGTGTACTTGAGGCCCGGAGGGAGGATTCGCAGATAGGCGGCGAGCAGGCGTTTGCCCTGGACCTCGTCGTGGAGGAGCAGGTGCTCGGCGCCCCGGTCGTACCCGTCCACGTCCTGGTAGATGGAGCGCTGCTCCACCACGAACACTTCCTGCCGCAGGGCGAGCACGTCGTACAGCTCGTCGAGCAGCAGCGTCTGGAAGGACTTCCAATGCCAGGTTCGCATGAGGTGGGCGTCTAGCACGGGTAAGCGTCCGGGGCCTCTCTCGCAGGCGCCCTGACGCGTCCGTGGAGGCGCGCTGATACGTTGGGCACCGTGATGACGAAGGACCCGGCGTCAGGACGCAGGTTGCGCCGCGTGGTGGCCGTCACCGGGGTGTCGCTGCTCGCCGCGGGGCTCGCCGAGCTCGCCCACCTGCCCGCCGGGGCGCTGCTGGGCTCGATGCTGGTGTCGATTGTCGCTTCCCTGACCCTGTCGGCGCACGCGCCGGTGGGACCGCGCGGGATGATGGTGTCGCAGTCCGTGCTCGGCGCCGCGCTGTGCTCGTCCTTCTCACCAGAGGCCTGGAGCGCGCTCGCCGAGAACTGGGTCGTGGCGCTGGCGGCGGTCGTGGGCGTGGTGGCGGTGGCGCAGGGCGTGGCGTTGGTGTGCGCGCGGTTGGGGCACCTGGACCCACGCACCGCGACCCTGGGGCTGATGCCCGGTGGCGCGTCCGCGATGGTGGCGCTGAGTGAAGAGCTGGGCGCGGACGCACGGTTGGTGACGCTCTTCCAGTACATGCGCCTGTGCGTCGTGGTTCTCGTGGCGGTGGCGGTGGGGCGCTGGGCGGGGGATTCGCCGGAGGTGGTGGTCGCTCGGGCCGCCGACCTGCCCGGTTCGCCAGCGCCGTGGCTGGCCTGGCTGACGACCGCGGGTGTGTCCTTGGTGGGAAGTGTGCTGGGCGTGCGCTGGAAGTTGCCAGCCGGCGCCTTCCTGGGGCCCGTGCTGCTGGGCATCCCGCTCACCGCGCTGGGCGTCCCCGTGGGGGCGTGGCCTCCGGGGGTGCTCCCGCTGGCGCTGTGGGGGCTGGGCGTGCGCGTGGGCAGCCAGTTCGACGCGGCGGCCGTGGCCGAGTTGAAGCGGGTGGCGCACATCGCGCTCATCGCTTCCCTGACGATGGTGGCCGGATGCCTGCTGCTCGCCTGGGGATGGTCCGCCGCGGCGGGGGTGGACCTGCTCACCACCTACTTCGCCACCTCGCCGGGTGGGGCGGACTCGGTGCTGGCCATCGCCCTGGGGACGCAGGCCACGGTGTCCGTCGTCCTGGCGGTCCAGGTGGGGCGGGTGCTGCTCATCTTCCTGGTCGCTCCTTCCTTCTTGCGCCGGTTGTCGCCCACGCGCGAGGCCTGAGTGGCGGGCTGACAACCTGGCACGCGCGTGGGAGGACCCAGGCGAGGACACAGCCCCGGCGGCGCCGCGCTCGCGCGGTTAGTATGTAGGCCGCGATGACTTCACTGCATGACGTGCTGCCTGCCCCTGATGTGAGTCCGAGCGTGGAGGCCCTGGCCGCGTTGCTCCGGCGACGCCGCACGGTGGTGCTCACGGGCGCGGGCTGCAGCACGGAGTCAGGCATTCCGGACTACCGGGGGCCGGGGACGCGAGCCCGTGCGCGCAACCCCATCCAGCACCGTGAGTTCATGACGCGGCCGGAGGTGCGGGCGCGGTATTGGGCGCGGAGCTTGATGGGGTGGCCGCGCTTCTCCTCGGCGCGGCCCAACGCGGCGCATGCGGCGCTCGCGGCGCTGGAGCAGGCGGGGCATGTGCCGGGCCTCATCACCCAGAACGTGGACCAGTTGCACCACGCGGCGGGGAGCTCGCGCGTGATTGAGCTGCACGGCGCGCTGGCCCGGGTCCGCTGCCTGACGTGTGGCGCCCAGGAGCGCCGCGTGGACTTGCAGGAGCGCCTGCTGGCCCTCAACCCGGACTTCTCGCACGAGGTGCTGGAGCTGCGCCCGGATGGCGACGCGGACCTGACGTCCGAACAGTTGTCCTCGTTCCACGTCCCGGCATGCCGGCTCTGTGATGGGCCGCTCAAGCCGGACGTCGTCTTCTTCGGTGACAACGTGCCCGTGCCCACCGTGGAGGCCGCGTTCGCGCTGCTGGAGGAAGGGGACGCGCTGCTGGTGGTGGGCTCGTCGTTGGCCATCTTCTCCGGCTACCGCTTCCTGGTGCGGGCGTCGGAGCGGCGCATGCCCATCGCCATCCTCAACATGGGGGAGTGCCGCGGCGTGGAGCTGGCGGACGTGCACCTGGAGGCCCGGGCAGGGGATGCGCTCCCCCGGCTCGTGGAGGCGCTCGCGCGCGGCTGAGGGGCGCCGCTCACTTCACGTCGTAGACCTTGCGGAGGGGCTGCCCGCCGCGCTCGATGTCGAGTTCGATGTGGGGCGCCCCTCGCAGCACGGAGAAGGCCTCGAGCGCCTTCTCCGGCGTGTCGAGCGTGAGGCCGTTGATTCGCTGGAGCACGTCGCCCGTCTGGATTCCGAGCTGCTCGTAGAGAGAGCCCTTCTTGACGGAGAAGAGCTTGAACCCCTGGGGCTTGCCGTCGCGGAAGGCGGGGACCACGCGCGCTTGCGACAGCACGCCATCCAGATTGCCGAGCGCATGGTCGATGGTGCCGCGGGGCACTTCATAGGTGTTCTCGCGCACGGCGCGGATGCCTGACGTGTGAGGCGCGGTGTTCGCCAGGGTGGGCATCGGCGGCGCGGCGCTGGCGTTCCCGGCCCGAAGGTATTCCTCCCGTCCGTCGACGGAGAAGAGGATGCGCTCGCGCTCGATGGCGACGACGCGGGCGCCCAGCAGCTCATCGCCCGTCATCAAGCTTCGGATGCGCTTCGAGTCTGGATCCTCGACCGAGGCGAGCGACCACTGCGAGTCATGCGCCACCAAGGTGCCCAGCAGCTTCAAGCGCAGGGACGTGTTCATCGTCGCGGGGCGAGGCGCTGACGGCGCGTCCAAGCCCTCGCGCTGGCCGAACGAGAGCCCGGTGAGCTTCGCGAGCCGCGCGCCCTCCAGGTCTGGCCGTGACGAAGTGTCAGCGCTCTTGCGCGTCATCGGGACCTCGTGTCCGGAGGCCACTGTCGGTGCGAGCGAGAGTTCGAAGAAGAGACTGGCGGTGGCCGCGACGAGCAGCGCGGCGAGCGCGATGAAGCCCGTGGTGATGAGCGCGAAGGACTTCCGGAGGAAGGTTGCCATGCGTGCGTGTCTCCGTGTGCGGAGGGGATGACACGCGGCCTTGAGCAAGCACGGGGCCAGTGGCTCCGTGACGTCTGGCGCACTCGGAAGCGCCCCGCACGTGAACGCGGCATGGCGTTGCGCCTGTCACGAAAAAGCAATGTCTGGGTGACAAGCTGTCATTGCATTGTTTTGACAGGGTTGTGACGAGTTGCGCGGCGTGTCACGACTGATGTGGAGCAGTCAGGTTTGACAATTCCGGCGCCAGCGAATGCGGGGGACGTCAGGCAACTTCATTTCCTGGCAAACGAGAATCGTTGCATCCCCCCCCACGCACCTGTCTGTCTGGGTGCCGCGAGCATTGGCCTTGAAGACCTACTCCGTCCGCAGTGGCGACACGCTGAGCGCGCTGGCTCGGAAGTTCAATACGTCGGTGTCCGCGCTGGCGAAGGCCAATGACATCGCAGACCCGAGCAAGATTCGCTCAGGTCAGAAGCTGACCATTCCCGACACGTTCGATGGAACGACGTCGAAGGGTGGAAGCAGCGCGGGGGCCGGCACGGCGAACCGCCCGGCGGGTGGTGACTCCTTCGCCCCGGCGGCGTCGACGCGCGCGGCCAACGGTCAGGTTCGTGACGACGACGGCCGCAAGTTCCCCACGTCGCGGGACGGCACGCCGCTCTACAAGCAGGGCGACCCGCAGTGGGGCTCGCGGCGACTGGGCACCAGCTCCAGCCTGTCCGCCGCGGGCTGCGCCATGACGGCCACGGCGATGGCTGTGAGCAAGATCACCGGGAAGACCATCAACCCGGGCGAGATGGACGCCTACCTGGACCGCAACAACGGCTACTCGGGCAACGCGCTCAAGTGGGGCTCGGCGGCGGCCATGGGTGGTCTGGGCGCGGCGAAGCAGGCCTGGAACCTCAACACCATCAACAAGCAGATCGACGCGGGCCGGCCGGTCGTCGTGGGCGTGGACTACAAGCCGGGCAGCGGTGGTGGCGCGAACGGCACGGACCATTGGATCACCATCACCGGCCGGGGCACGCAGAACGGCAAGCCCGTCTACTACGCGAACGATCCGGCCACGGGGAAGGAGATCACCCTCAACGTCCAGGGCAGCCGCCTGTCGGGCGGGCCCCAGGGCTACAAGACGACGGGTGAGCTGGTGACGTTCTCGGGCGGCAATCCGCGTCCCGGCAACACCAACGGCGGCACGGGCGGTGCGCAGGGCCCCAGTGGTCCGACGAAGCCCGCGCCGGCCGCTGGTGGCTCGGTGAAGGGCATGTCGCTGCCCGGTGGCGACCTGGAGAAGGGCGCCCGGGGCGCGGCGGTGGAGCAGCTCCAGAAGGCGCTGGTGAAGGGCGGCTACATGACGCAGGCCGAGATGAACACTGGCCCGGGCGTCTTCGGTCCCCGCACCGAGTCCGCGCTCAAGGACTTCCAGGCCGCCAACGGCGTGAACAACACCGGCTACTACGGCCCGTTGACGCGCGCGGCGTTCTCCAAGCTGGGCGCCAAGGTGTCCAGCGGCGGCTCCACCAGCGGCACGGGCGGGACGCAGGGCTCGGGTGGAACGCAGGGCACCGGCAACGCCGGGCCCGCGAAGGGCAACAACGACCTGAGCGGCTTCTCGTCGAACAAGTACGACAACCTCATCAACGAGATGTCGCGGAAGTACAACGTGCCCGCGCGCCTCATCAAGGCGGTCATCCAGCAGGAGTCCACCTTCAACCCGAACGCGAAGTCGGGCGCGGGCGCGGTGGGCCTGATGCAGCTCATGCCGGGCACCGCGCGCGACCTGGGTGTCACCAACCGCTCGGACCCGCGTCAGAGCATCGAGGGCGGCACCAAGTACCTCTCGCAGCAGCTCAAGCGCTTCAACGGCGACGTGCGCCTGGCGCTCGCGGCCTACAACGCGGGTCCGGGCAACGTGAACAAGTACGGCGGCGTGCCTCCGTTCAAGGAGACGCAGGACTACGTGCGGAAGATCACCGGCTGGTACAACGGCGCCGGTCCCGCGTAGCGCCGTCCGTCATGCCACGCACGCGGCCCGGTCTCCCTCCAGGAGTCCGGGCCGTGGTCCTTCCACACGCGCGCGTCACGGCGTGGGCCAGAACGCGGGGGCGTACGCCTCCGGAATGGACGCCACGCGCTGCTGGGTCTCCGGGTTCCAGACGTTGGCCGCCGCGTAGCCGCCATACGACGTCACCAGCAGCAGCCCCCGGCCGAACTGGAAGCTCAGGTAGGCGTCCGGCTCCGCGAGGTCCTTCAGGAACACGCGCTGGTCTCCACGAGCCCAGATCAACGGTTGCCCCATGGCGAGCAGGGGACCTGCTTGACGGGCCGGGTAGTACAGCGTTCCGCCCGGTCCCGGCAGCTCCATCCACCGCGTGTCCGCCGAGGCGCCCTGGACCTGGGCATTCAGCGTCTTGGCCGTGGCGGCGGGAACGCGAGTCCCGAGCACCTGACTGGGCGGCGAGGCGGTATACGCCGGCGTGAGCGTCGCCTCGACGTCGAGCAAGCCCTGGTCGGATGGGGTGCTCTCCTGGACGCGGCTCCCCTTGGCCTCGATGCGCTTCCAGCCGCCATCCTCCCGCCGGTAGGCCATGGCGAGTCCGGGGACGCCCTTGCCCGGTGGCACGGGGAAGGACTCGCCCTCGAACGTCACGGTGTTCTTCTGGGCGGCCTTGGGCTGGAAGGCCACGAAGACGAGGGCGACGGGCCGGCCCTCCGCGTCGAAGCCGAGGCGGGACACGTAGGGCTCGTTCTCGTTGCCCGCGCTGGTGCCTCCGGGCAGCGTCTTCAAGTCGATCGGTTGGCCCGACTTCGTGGTGGCATCCACCTGCCACGCGCGGGGCACCTCACCTTCCCCCGAGGGCCACGTGAAGAGGAGCCCCTGCTTTCCATCCGCGCTCCACGACACCTGCGACCTGTCACAGGCGGCCTCGAAGCGGAACACGCGGGTGGCGGTGCCCGGGAGCGGCTGCCGCATCCATTCACAGTGCTCCGCGTCCTCGGTGGGCTTGAGGTAGCCGAGCTCCGCGGCGGGTGGTGGAGGCGCGGGGGGCTCGGCCTTCGCTGGCGCGGGGGCCTGTGGGGTGGGCGCGGTGGCCGCTGGCGGTGGCGCGGGCGTCTTGCTGTCCTGACCGGACTGGCAGCCCAGGAGCGCCATGGCGGCGAACAAGGCGGGAGTGGGGCGGAAGCGATGCATGGGGCGGACGATACAGGACGGGGGCCGCGATAGGCTGCCACCGCCATGTCGAGTCCCGCCGCGCCGTCCTCGCCGCCCCGCCGCTTCCATGCCGAACCGCTCATCGACATCCATGGGCATCTGTCGGAGCGGTTGGGGGCGGGCCCGGTGACCATCGAAGTCCCCGACCCGGACCTGGGCCGGGGTTGCTACCCCGGAGAGCGCGTGGGGCCCGCGGGTGCGTTGCTGCACCGCCCCCTGCGCGGTTGGTGCGACCTGGCGGAGGGGCTTTCGTGCCGGCTGAGGACGCCTCGCTCCGTGGACGCGACGCACGTCGCGTTGACCTTCGAACGATTGGGGCCCGAGGCCTCGTGGCACGCGGGGGGCGAGTCGGACGGGGCGACGCAGCCGCAAGAGCGCTATGGCGCCGCGTCCGCGTTCGCGCGGGTCCGCAAGCTGGAGGACGCGGGGTTCTTGTTGCCCTGGCTGGATGCGCTGGGCCGCATCCGGTTGCCCGAATCCGCCCGCGTGCTCGACCTGGGCGTCAATCGCGGTGATGAGCTGGCGGCCTTCGCGTGGCTCGAAGGCGCTCCAGAGGTGTCCTTCGTGGGCGTGGACCACAGCGCGAGCGCCATCGAGGAAGCGCGTGCCCGCTTCCCGGACGCGCGGCACCGCTTTCACGTCGCTGACCTGAACGCGCTGCCAGAGGGGCTGGGCCGCTTCCACCTCGTGGTGTCGGTGGGCACGTTGCAGAGCCCCGGTGTGGATGACCACGCGCTGCTGCGCAAGCTCGTGCAGGATCACCTGGAGCCGAGCTCGGCGCTGCTGCTCGGCTTCCCCAACTCACGCTTCCGGGATGGCGAGGTCGTCTATGGCGCGCGGGTGCGGAACCTGCGCGAGCCCGACCTGTCGCTGTTGGTGAAGGACCTGTCCTTCTACCGCCGATATCTGCACCAGCACGGCTTCCGCACCTTCCTGGGCGGCAAGTACGACCTGCTGCTCACGGCGGTGCGGGAGGCGGGGGGCTGACCGGTGTTCCTGGGACATGCCCCGCGCGCACCA
The DNA here is from genome assembly GCF_000280925.3 of Myxococcus hansupus. NCBI lineage: Bacteria > Pseudomonadati > Myxococcota > Myxococcia > Myxococcales > Myxococcaceae > Pseudomyxococcus > Pseudomyxococcus hansupus. The sequence continues at coordinate 5,873,866 of NZ_CP012109.1, read as the reverse complement.
CGAAGTCACCGAAGCCCTCACCGGGTTGCCGCTCCCGCGCGTAGCCCGCGAACAGGGGCTCCAGCGCGGCGAGGATGGTGTCCTCGTCGATGTTCTCCCGGTAGAGCCGGTTGAGGCGCTGTCCACGGGCGTCGCCGCCCAGGTGCAGGTTGTAGCGGCCCGGTGCCTTGCCCACGAGTCCCACCTCGGCCAGGTAGGGCCTGGCGCAGCCGTTGGGGCACCCGGTGATGCGGAGCAGCAGGTTGGCGTCCTGAAGCCCATGCGCGCGCAGCCGCTCCTCCACGCGGCCCACGAAGGTGGGCAGGTAACGCTCGGCTTCGGCCATGGCCAGTCCGCACGTGGGCAGCGCGACGCACGCCAGCGCGTTGCGGCGCACGGGGCTGGCGCTGCGAAAGCCGTCCAGCGCATGGGCGGCCACCAGCGCGTCGATGGCCGCGCGCGACTCGGAGGGGACTCCCGCGATGACGAGGTTCTGGTTCGCGGTGAGGCGGAAGTCCCCGGTGTGGACGCGGGCGATTTCACGCAGCCCGGTGAGGTGCGGGGCGCCAGGACGGTCCGCCACGCGGCCGCTGTCCAGGTGCAGCGTCAGGTGCCACCGGCCGTCATGGCCCTCCGTCCACCCGAAGCGGTCGCCGTTGTGGTCGAAGGCGAAGGGGCGCGCGGGCTGGAGCGCGAAGCCGAGCCGCTTCTCCAGCTCCGCCGTGAACCAGGGGACGCCGCGCTCCTCCAGGACGTACTTCAAGCGGGCGTGTTTGCGGTTCGTCCGGTCTCCGAAGTCGCGGTGGATTTTCACCACCTCCTCGGCGACGGCGAGCGTCTGCTCCGGCGTGATGAAGCCCACGACGTCCGCCAGCCGTGGGTACGTGGCCGCGTCGCCGTGCGTCGCGCCCATGCCGCCGCCCACCGAGACGTTGAAGCCCGCCAGCGCGCCGTCCTCGATGATGGCGATGAAGCCCAGGTCCTGCGCGAACACGTCCACGTCGTTGAGCGGCGGCACCGCGACGGCGGCCTTGAACTTCCGGGGCAGATACGTGGGGCCGTAGATGGGCTCGTCCTCGCCGCCGGCCACCTTCTCCTTGCCCAGCCAGATTTCGTAATAGGCGCGCGTCTTGGGCAGCAAGTGCTCGGAGATGCGCACCGCCCACTGGTACACGGTGTCGTGGACGCGCGAGTCCACGGGGTTGGGGTTGCACAGCACGTTGCGGTTGACGTCGCCGCAGGCGGCCAGGGTGTCCATCATCGCCGCGCTGATGCGGGCGATGGTGGCCTGGAGGTCGTCCTTGATGATGCCGTGTAGCTGGAACGCCTGCCGCGTGGTGATGCGGAGCGTGTGGTTGGCGTGCTCGCGCGCCAGGGCATCCATGGCCAGCCATTGCGACGGCGTGCACACGCCGCCCGGCAAACGGGTGCGGAGCATGAAGCTGTAGTCGGGCTCCAACTTCTGCTGCCGCCGCTCCTCGCGCAGGTCGCGGTCATCCTGCTGGTAGCTGCCGTGGAACTTGATGAGGCTGGTGTCCGGCGTGGCGAGGCCCCCTGTCACCGGGTCCTCCAGGCTCTCCGCCAGGGTTCCCCGGAGCAGGTGGCTCTTCGCCTTGATGTGCTCCACTTCGGAGAGCGGCTTGGGCTCGTTGCTCATGTCGTTGCTCGCAATCGGAAATGGGTCAGTAGACGTCGCGCAGGTAGCGCCGCTGCTCGCGCAGGGTTTCGAGCCAGGCGCGCGCGTCCTCACGGCTTTTGCCGCCATGGGTGGAGACGACGTCCACCAGCGCTTCATGGACATCCGGCGCCATGCGCTGGGCGTCACCGCACACGTAGAGGTGGGCGCCGCCTTCCAGCCAGGCGTAGACGTCGCGGCCCGCCTCGCGCAGCCGGTGTTGCACGTAGACCTTCTGGGCGCGGTCCCGCGAGAAGGCGAGCGACAGCCGGTGCAGCGTCTGCTTCTTCAGCGCCTCCTGCCATTCCGTCTGGTAGAGGAACTGGGTGCGGAAGTGCTGCTCGCCGAAGAAGAGCCAGTTCCGGCCGCGCGCGCCGCGCTCCGCCCGCTCCTGGATGAAGGCCCGGAAGGGCGCCACGCCCGTGCCGGGGCCAATCATCAGCACGTCCTTGTCGCTGTCCTCGGGCAACCGGAAGCGCTCGTTCGGCTCGATGAAGACGCGGACCGCGTCGGTGCCGGCGGTGCGCGTGGCCAGGTGGTACGACGCCGCGCCGAAGTGGCGGAGGTCGAACGCCGTGTAGTCCACGACGGACACCGTCAGATGGGCCTCCTCGCCCACGCGCAGGGGGCTGGAGGCAATCGAGTACAGGCGCGGCGTCAGCTTGCGCAGGGCCTGGACCAGCTCGGTGGCCTCCCAGTTCGCCTTGTGCGCGCGAAGGACGTCGATGAGCTGATGGCTGGCGAGCAGCGTCCGGAAGGCCTCGGGGTTGCCGGGCTGGAGCACGTCCCGCAGCGCGGTGCTGCCCGACAACGTGGCGTGCCGCTCCAGGAAGGGCCGGTTGAGTTTGGTGATTTCGAGCCCGTCGCTCAACCACCGTGCCAGGGGCAACGTGCGGCCATCTCGCGTGACGTCCAAGGTGCCATCCAGGCGCAGCTCGGACAGGAGCCTTTCCACCAGCTCGGGCGGGTTGTGGGGCCACACGCCCAGCGCGTCGCCGGGGGCATACGTCAGCCCCGAGCCTTCGAGCGAAAGCTCCAGGTGCCGCACGTCCTTGAGCGCGCCGCGCGCGGTGATGCGCTGGTTGAGGAGGACCTCCGCGGAGAAGGGAGACTCCTTGTTGAAGGCGGGCGTGGTTCGCTGTTCGCGCAGGGGCAGGACGGTGGCCGTCGCGGGGGCGCGTGGCGTTAGGGCTTCTCGGGCGCGGGCAAAGGTCTGGTCGAGCCAGCCCTTTGCGACGGGTTCGAAGTCCACGTCGCAGTCCGCGCGCTCCAGCAGCCGCGTGGCACCCAGCTCCGCGAGGCGGGTGTCCAACGCCTTGCCGACTTCGCAGAAGCGCGGGTAGCTGGAGTCACCGAGTCCGAGGACGGCGTAGCGCAACGCCTCCACGCGCGGCGCGCGCTTGCCGAGGATGAACTCGCAGAAGCCACGCGCGTCGTCCGGCGGGTCGCCATCTCCCTGCGTGCTGATGACGACGCAGAGGAGCTGCTCCTGGGCCAGCTCGCGCACGGGATAGTCACTGGCGCGGAACAGACGCGCGGTGAGCCCGGCGGACTCCACCTGCTGCTTGAGGCGCTCGGCGAGCAGCCGGCTGTTTCCGGTCTGCGTCCCGTAGATGATGGTGAAGGGGACGGCGGGGGCCGCCTCGGGGGCCACGGTTGTTACGGAGGCCAGCGGTGCCCGCGCGGCGAGGCCCGCCGTGTAGCCGCTCAGCCAGTTCAGGGCATGGGCGTCGAGCCCCTGGAGCAGCTCGAACAGGTGGGCGCTTCGGGCGTCGCCCAGCAGCGCGTGGACGAAGGCGGGCGCGGTGGAGGTGCTCATCGCGCGGCCTCCCGGAGCGCGGCGATTCGGGCGAGCTGTTGCTCCAGGTCCTCACCGGCGTCGAGCTCCAACACCACCGCGCCCGCATCCCGGGCTTCCTCGCGCAGGGCCCGACGCGCCTGGGGGGCGTCGGTGTGCACCAGCGCCACCAGCCCGGCGGACACGAGCGCGAGCGCGACCTCCACATCGCCCGGGACGGCGGAGACGTGCCAGCCCAAGTCGAACAGGCGCCGCTCCAACTGGAAGGCGCGGTCGCTGGCGTCCTGGGTGGCGGGCAGCAGGATGAGGGTTCCGGGCTGGCCCATCCGGCCACGCCGCTCGGCCTGTGTGACGAGCGAGGCCGTCACGGTACCGTTCGCGTCGTCCTCCGCGGGGCCCAGCACCATGCCCGCGCCCACCGTGTCGTGGGTGAGCGCGTCGATGACGATGAAGGCGCCCGTGCGGCGGTTGTCCCGGTAGGGGTCCGTCAGCAGCGGACGCCGGCAGGACAGCCGGATGCGCCCGATGTCGTTGAGGGACAGTGACTCCGCGGGCTGTTCGGACAGGTCCGAGAGCTCCTTGCGCCAGAGCACGCGTTCGATGTGCGCGGGCGCGGTGCGCGTGGCCTGCTTCACCAGGTAGCGGCGGGAGCAGTCCAGCGGCTGCTCCCCGAACCACACGAGCATCGCGTCGAGCCGGTGGAGCGCCAGGGGCGGCGCTTCGACATGGGACAGCAGGTCGCCTCGGCTCGCGTCCACTTCATCCGCCAGCCGCAGCGTGACGGACGCGGGGAAGGAGGCCTCCTCCAGCGGTCCATCGAAGGTGTCGATTCCCGCCACGCGGGTGCGCCGGCCGGAGGGATGCACCTGCACCGCGTCACCCACGCGGACAGTCCCAGAGGCGAGCTGTCCCGCGAGGCCCCGGTAGTCCTGGTGGGGCCGCAGCACGTACTGCACCGGGAAGCGGAAGGGCGCGTCTTCCTGCCGTCGCTGGTGGGGGAGGGACTCCAGCCACGAGAGCAGGGTGCCGCCCTGGTGCCACGGGGTGCGGGCGCTGGGCCGGGTGATGTTGTCGCCGCGGCTGGCGCTGACGGGGAATAGCCGTACGCCCTCGAAGCCGAGCGCCTGGGCGAAGCCCGCCAGCTCGGAGCCGATGCGCTCGAAGAGGGCCGGGTCGAAGCCCGTGAGGTCCATCTTGTTCACCGCCACGGCCAGGTAGGGGATGCCCAGCAGCGAGGCGATGTACGCGTGGCGGCGCGTCTGCGGCAGCACGCCCAGCCGCGCGTCCACCAGGATGACGGCCGCGTCGGCGGTGGAGGCGCCCGTGGCCATGTTGCGCGTGTATTGGATGTGTCCGGGCGTGTCCGCGATGATGACCTTGCGGCGCGCCGTGCTCAGGTACCGGTACGCGACGTCGATGGTGATGCCCTGCTCACGTTCGGCGCGCAGGCCGTCCGTGAAGAGGGAGAAGTCCAGCTCCTCTTCCTCCGAGCCCGCCGCGGCGCGCAGGCCCTGGGCCAGCACCTCGGGCGGGACGGTGGACGCCGCCTCCGGCCGGGCCGCGGCCCGCTTCGCGCTGGCTTTGCGCACGGCGGAAATCTGGTCCTCGAAGAGGCCGTCGCATTCGTAGAGCAGCCGGCCGATGAGCGTGGACTTCCCGTCGTCCACGGAGCCGACGACGACCAGACGAAGCAGCTCGCGGGCGGAGTGCTGTTCGAGCAGTTGCTGCAGGCCGGTGTCCATCAGAAGTAGCCCTCGCGCTTCTTGAGCTCCATGGAGCCCTCTTCGTCGTGGTCGATGAGCCGCCCCTGCCGTTCGGACTGACGGGCGTTCACCATCTCGTGGATGACGCTCTCCACCGTGGTGGCGGAGGACTCGATGGCGCCGCTCAGCGGGTAGCAGCCCAGCGTGCGGAAGCGCACACGCCGCAGCTCGGGCTTCTCACCGGGCCGCAGCCGCATGCGCTCGTCGTCCACCATCAGCAGCGTGCCGCCCCGGTCAATCACCGGACGCTCCGCCGCGAAGTACAGCGGCACCACGGGGATGCGCTCGCGCAGCACGTAGTGCCACACGTCCAGCTCCGTCCAGTTGGACAGCGGGAAGACGCGCATGCTCTCCCCCGCGTCGACGCGGCCGTTGAAGAGGTTCCACACCTCCGGGCGCTGACGGCGCGGGTCCCATTGGCCATGCCGGTCCCGGAACGAGAACACGCGCTCCTTGGCCCGGGACTTCTCCTCGTCGCGGCGTGCGCCCCCGAAGGCCGCGTCGAAGCCATGCTGGGCCAGCGCCTCCAGCAGGGCCTGCGTCTTCATGGCGTGCGTGTACTTCTGGCTGCCGTGGTCGAAGGGGTTGATGCCGTCGGTCAGGGCGCGCTGGTTCTGGTGGACGAGAAGGCGCAGCCCATGACGCGCCACGAAGGCGTCCCGGAACGCGTACATGTCCCGGAACTTCCAGGTGGTGTCCACGTGGAGCAGCGGGAAGGGCAGCGGCGCGGGATGGAACGCCTTGCGCGCCAGGTGCAGCAGCACCTGCGAGTCCTTGCCGATGCTGTAGAGCATCACCGGGTTGGCGAACTCGGCCACCGTCTCGCGGAGGATGTGGATGCTCTCCGCTTCCAGCTCCGACAGGTGCGACATGCGCGCGAATGCACTTTCACTCATGACCACCCTCCGCCACGCGCGCGGGCGTGTGCGCCTCTCGTGGCGTGCCCCGCGCCACCAACGATGGAAGCCGTGAGCGCAGCGAGACGACCTCGCCCACGATGAGCAGCGAGGGCGAGCCCAGCGCTTCCTGCTTCACCTGCTCGGCGATGCGGCCCAGCGGCGCCTCCACCACCCGTTGATGTTCCCACGTGCCCGCCTCCACCACCGCCGCGGGCGTCGAGGCCGCGCGTCCGGACGTCATCAGTGCATGGGCCGTCTCCTCCAGCCGGTGCCCGGCCATGTAGAGGACCAACGTCTGGGCCCTGGCGAGGAAGTCCCAATCCGGCGGGGTGCCACCCCGGTGGGCGGTGGCGAAGGTCACCGCGCCGGAGATGCCCCGGTGCGTGACGGGAATGGCCGCCGCGGCGGGAACAGCGGTGCCAGCGGTGATGCCGGGCACCACTTCATACGGGACGCCCGCTTCCTCCAGCGCGAGGGCCTCCTCGCCGCCGCGCCCGAAGACGAAGGCGTCGCCGCCCTTGAGTCGGACGACGCGGCGGCCCAGCAGGGCCTGCGCGATGAGGATGACGTGAATCTCCTCCTGGCTGACGGAGTCACCGCCGCCCTCCTTGCCCACGTAGATGATGCGAGCGTGGGGCCGTGCATGCTCCAGCACCGCGGGATGGATGAGCCGGTCGTGGACGACGGTGTCCGCCTCCCGCAGCACGCGCGCGGCGCGCAAGGTCAGCAGCTCCGGGTCTCCCGGGCCCGCGCCGACCAGATACACGCGGCCTTTCATCTGCTCTCTCATGGTGTCTCTCCCGAAGTCTTCCAGGGCTTCAGCCCCGCGCGGAGCAGGGCCCCCGCGGCCTTGCGCTCGCCGCGTGCCAGCCGTGCGCCGATGTCGCCTGTCGCCACGTCCTTCAACAGCCGCTGGCGCTCCCGGCCTCGGGGCAGGTGCTCGCGCAGCCAACCGCTGAGCCGCGCGCGCCAGACGTGGTGCCGCGCCACCTGGGCCGTGAGCACTTCGCGCAGATGGCTCGCGAGCGCGGGGGCCTGCCCCGCGGTGGACACGGCGATGGTGATGGGACCCCGCCGTCCCACGGAGGGCAGGGTGAAGTCACACAGCTCGGGCTCGTCCGCGGTGTTGACCCAGACGCCCAGCGCGCGGGCCTCGGCGGCCACTCGCGGGCCCACGGTGGTGTCATCCGTGGCGGCGAGCACGAGGTGATGCCCACGGACGTCGCCCGACTGGTAGCGGCGGGGCAGCCACTCCAGCCGGCCTTCCTCGGCCCACTGGCGCAGCGTGGGCGTGGTCTCCGGCGCGATGACGCGCAGGCGCGCGCCCGCGTCGAGCACCGCGAGGGCACGGCCTTCGGCGATGGCGCCACCTCCGACGAGGAGGACGTGACGGCCCTCCAGTCGCAAGCAGACGGCGTAATCCAGGTGAGCGGCGCGCATGGTGTCTTTCACCGGACCGGGTGCAGGCCGCACTCGCGCTTGTCCGCGGACTCCCACCACCAGCGGCCCGCGCGTTCGTCCTCGTACGGCTTCACCGCGCGCGTGCAGGGGGCGCAGCCGATGGACGGGTAGCCGCGGTCATGGAGCGCGTTGTAGGGCACGCCCTGCGTCTGCACGTAGGTCCAGATGTCTCGGGTGGACCACGCGGCCAGGGGGTTGAGCTTGAGCAGCCCGTGGGCTCCGTCCAGCTCCAGTGTCTCCACGGCCGTGCGGGTGACGGACTGCTCGCGGCGCAGCCCCGTCACCCAGGCCTGGCGGCTGGACAACGCGCGCTTGAGCGGCGCCACCTTCCGGATGGCGCAACATTCCTTCCGCGCCTCCAGGCTCTGACGGAAGGAGAAGCAGCCCTTCGTGGACTCGAGCGTCTCCACCTGCTCGCGCTCGGGGAAATACGTCTCCACGGTGACGCCGTAGCGCTTCCGGACCACCTCGATGAGCTCGTACGTCTCCGGTGGGAGGCGGCCGGTGTCGAGCGTGAAGATGTGCAGGCTGGGCGCGTGCTGGCGCGCCAGGTCGATGAGGACCATGTCCTCCACGCCGAAGCTGGAGGCGATGGCCGCGTTCGCGCCGAAGCGCTGCTCGGTCCACGCGAGCACCTGCTCCGCGGAGGCGGTCTTCAGGTGCGCGGCTTCGGCTTCCGCGAGCAGGGCTTGCGCGGGTGTGGCATGCGGCAATGGAGAGGACATGGGGACTCCGGAAAAATAAAAGGCCCGCCTTCGAGGGAGGGCGGGCCGCGCGAGCAGGAAGGTTCGAGAAGGGGACTACGCGCTTCTCGATGCTCGGCACCCGCTGGGGGGCGGACACGCACAGCAGCGGCAACACGCGCCGAGGGAGGCGTCACGCCCGAGACGGGACGCGGAGGACTGGGAGGCGGCGTTGGCGGCTGCGAAGGACATGGGGTCGCGGTGCGCGGAGAGGATGGAAAACGAAGAAGGCCCGGTTCCTGAGACAGGAGACCGGGCCGGGAGGACTGCGCGAGAGGGAGCCACGAAACGCTTCCCGATTGCGCGTCAACAACCCAGGTCCGGCAGGCGACAACACGAACACGTCCGACAGCAGCGGCGGCTGAACAGCGCGGCGGTCGGGGTGGGCAGATGCGTCATCGAGGGCCGTACGCTAACGGCTGGCTGGGGAAGCGTCAACCCGCCCTCCTTGGAAGTCCGCGGCCATGATTCCCGGCGCGGGAGCTGTCGCACGTTCGCCTGCTCGCGGGGTTTCGCGTCCGGATGTGCAGCGGTGGACGCAGGGGACGTCCGCGAAGGTGATGCGCCCCTGTGCGTGAACACGGCGCGCGCCGTTGGTAGGAGGCGGGCGGGCGGGCCCTCGTTGCCCATCTGCCGGTGCGCATCACCTTTTGCGGCAAGCCGGATTCATTTCGTCACCCCATGGAGGCCATCGATGGCGAGCACGAACAAGGACGTCGAGACGCTGAACTCGTTCCTTCGCGGTGAAATCTCCGCGGTGGAGACCTATCGCCAGGCGCGCGGGCACGTCACCGACGACCTGGCGCGCGACGCGCTGGATTACTGCCAGCAGGACCACGAGCACCGCGTGGAGGAGATTCGCGAGCGCATCCTCAGGATGGGCGGTGAGCCCGCGGAGGGCTCCGGCATCTGGGGCACCTTCGCCAAGCTCGTCCAGGGCGGCGCGGACATGCTGGGCGAGAAGGCCGCCATCCAAGCCCTGGAGGAAGGGGAGGACCACGGCCTGGCCGACTACCAACGGGACGCGGACCAGGTCCACGGTGAGGCCCGCCGCTTCGTGCGCATGGAGCTGATTCCCGCCCAGAAGCGGACCCATGAGCGCCTGAGTCGCCTCAAGCGCACGATTCACTAAGGGCGCGCGCCCGCCCATGCGCGCGGGCCGGGCGTTCCGTGTGGGACGCCCGGCCGTGGCTTTCGAGTCACACGCCGCGCGCTTGAATCCCTGGAGTTGGGGCCTGTTCGTGGCCTCGCGCATGCCCGTGAACCCTCCCCGCGTGGGGTGCTGGAGCTTGCTGGCACGGCATGCGATACCTGGGGTTGGCCCATCGGGTTTGGGGAGGCGGAGCATGTCGCCGGACCGCGGTTCATCGGAACGGAAGTCCCTCGTGGAGAGTGACTCCGGCGAGGAACCCCGGCCCGCGCCCGCGCCGTCCTCATCGCTGATGGATGCCAGCCACGCCGGCGCGTTGAGCGCGGGCTGTGATGCCTTGTTCCGCTCCACGGAGACCACGCTCCAGTGGGCCTGGCGCGTCTTGAAGGTCGCCAAGGCGGGCCCCGGCGCGGGGCCGTGGGTCGCGTCCGCGCGCCAGTGCGCGCTCGAGTTCCTGGACCGCGTGCCGCCTCACGTGCGTCGCGGCGTGGCGGAGTTGCTGGGCTACTGCAGCCTCTGGCAGGCGGTGTGTACGCGGCTGAGCCGCCCGGTGGCGCGCTCCAACGAGGAGCTGCTGCACGAACTGGGTGAGGACCTCCAAGTCCTCCTGCACGGTGCCCAGGCGCGGCTGGGCACCGCCTTCGCGTTGGAGCAGGGCCTGCTGGTCCACCTGGGACGGTTGCGGGACTCGCGCCGCGCGGAGCCGGGCGCGCCGCTGGAGCTGCGCGCCGCGCTGGATGCCTTCACCCACTCGCTCTCCGAGCTGATGACCGCGGCCAGCGCCTACCGCCGCGCGTGGGAGGCGGTGGAGGCGGAGCTGTCGGAGTCCGCCTCGTGGCTGGACGCGGGAGACCCCGGCTTCTGCTCCTGGATGGCGGACCACCTGTCGGAGACGGTGTTCGCGTGGCGCCACGCGCAGTCCTCGGTGCGGCTGCTGCGCGAGCTGGGCGCGCTGTCCCACCCGCCGTGACGCGGGCGGGGCACGCTCACGCCTCCACGAGGATGCGGTGCCGGTACAGCTCCAGCAGCACGTCCTCGGAGAGGTCGGCCTGCTTGTTGTCGCGCAGGTGCTGGCGCACGGCTGTCACGGGCTCGCGGCCGGTGAAGTCCACCAGCAGCCCATACGCCTCGCCGGGCAGGGCCACGGCGTCGAACTCGCTGTAGGCGCCCAGCGCCACGCTGCCGTCCTGGAGCCACTGCACGGTGGCATCTGGGTTGAGCTTGAGCGTGCGCGGCAGCCGCGGTGAGACGGCGGTGTCGTGGAGGGTCTCCAGCGTCTTCAGCTCGATGGTGCCGTCCAGGCCGAGCAGCTTCTCCAGCCCGTCCGGCGGCAGCGACTTCACCAACTGGTAGCAGTCCCGGTAGTAGTCGAGCTCGCGGCCCGCGTGCTCCTTCCACAGCGCGGCGTAGGCCTTGGCGGGCGGCGCGGTGTCATCCAGGTCCTCCACGCTGAGCGGCGCCTGCTGCGTCTCCGCCCGGTCTCTTCCGGAGAGGACGTAGTCGGGAAGGAGCTGGAGCGCCGCCCACCGCGAGAGCTGGATTTCCGCCAGCGTGAGGTACGTCTTCACGGACATCCAGAACTTGCGGCCGTCCGCGCCCGCCACGTACTTGCAGAAGAAGGTGGAGCAGACGGCCTCGCGGTAGGGCCAGATGGTGCAGCCGCCGCTGTCCAGGGAGAAGTACGCGCAGCGCAGGGACGCGGCGCGGCCGAAGAACTGGTGGCCGTTCTTGTAGAGGAACTGGAACTTGGCCGGCGGCTTCACCCACTGCGGCGTGACGCCGACACGGCTGGCGATCTTCTCCTCCATGCGGCGACGTCCCTCCGCCAGCTCCGGCCGCTCATCCGACAGCAGCGCGCCCACCAGGTAGTTGGGCAAGCGCGGCGAATAGGTGCAGCACTTGGTGTCCGGCCGGAACATCCGGCTCACGCCATCCACGGACTCGACGGTGCCCTGCGCGGTGTCCTGGCACATGGCGCATTGGGAGCACGTGGCTTTGGTCTCCTCGGGCACCACGTCTCCCTGGAAGAAGCGGGGGAGGAGGTCTCGGTAGAGGAGGGGCAGGCTGTCGAGCAGGCGAGGCATGAAGGCTCCGGAAAGAGGTCCCGCGACACGCCGGGACTCCCCGGCGCGGGCTTTCTTCCCGGAGCCTGACGAGCGTGACGACGCGTCGAGCGGCCTAGAAGTAACAGACGTTGTCGGAACCGCAGTAGCCCTGATGTCCTCTGCACTGGCAGTGGTAGTCATCCGAACACAGCATGGCGTGGCAGAGGGGGCCGGGGCCGCCGCCGCCGGGACCACCGCCCGTGCGGTACGTGTACTCGCAGACGTTGTTGACACACGCGGCCGTCTGCGCGCTGGGGCACGCGCTCTGGCAGTGGAAGTCGTCGTCACAGAACGTCTCGAAGCACATGCCGGCGGAGGCCTCTTCGCCCAGGTCCCCGGGCGCGGGCCGGGCGCTGTTGTCGCAGAGGGCCTGCGGTGCAGAGCTGATGGGGTTGGCGACCGCGGTGGTCGCGAACGTCAACAGGATGGCTGCACTCCAGGCAAACGGACGGCGGGAGAGAGACATGGTGACTCCTGGCTCCGGGCCCGTGCGGCAGTGCACGGGAATGTCGGGCTGTCAAAGAATACCAGGAGGCGTCAAGGTTGCGCGGGCGTCGCCAGCGTCGCATTGATTCAATGTCTGACATTGGCGCGGCGTGGCGCGTTCCCTACCTGTGTGGTCCATGGGGCCGTGGTGTGCGGCGAGTCACCAAGAACCCGCGCAGTCAGGTCAAAAAGCGTGGCTCTCAGTGAAACCGCACTATTGGCTGATCGTGCAGGTGTCATGTCCGCTAGGCTACGGATCCGATGTCGTGGGTCATCCCCCCGTTGACCGCGCGGACATGTGTACATGGACGGTTCGAGTCCCTCCTCACCTCTGGTTGAAGCCCAGGACGTTGGCGTCATCGAACACGCGCACGCGTTGATGGCGCACCAGTTCCCGCACTTCCATCCGGTGGCGCGTCACGCCATCGATGGACTCGTGCGGGGGTGTGAAACATGGCGGCGGCTGTTCCCCTCGCGCCGGCCCAGCGGTGTGGTGAACGCGCTGACGACGTGGGAGCAGTTCCTGTCCACGGAGTCCCGCTCGCGTCGCATCATGATGACGGTGCAGCCGCTGGGCGTGGACACGTCCGGTGGCGCGTGGGCCTCGGTGCTGCTGGCGAACGTGGCGCGCTGTTACCGGGACCTCCAGGCCGTGCGCCGGCACAATCAGCCCCTGGATGTCTGGGTGGCTCGCTTCGGCCGCGAGGGCCGCGACGCGCGTCAGCGTGTCAGCGACCCGGAGGTGCTCACGGCCGCGGTCACCTGCGACGACGGCCGGTTCCAGGTCGTCCGGCTGCGGCTGGATGACGCGGCGCTGACGGCCGGCGCGGTGGCGACGCTGCTGGCGCGGACCCCCGCGTGCACCGGGGCGGAGGCTCGCCGTGATGGCCTGCATCCGCAGGTGGTGGTGGACCGGGCAGGGCGGAGTGGCAGCGCGTGGGCCTCCCACCTGCTGTCCTCGAGCGCCTGGCTGGGCGCGCGCGTGGACGCGGCGACGGGGTCGCTGGAGTTGAGCTTCGACCACCTGGTGATGGACGGCACGGCGATGGCAACGCTGTCGCTGGCCGCCGCCAACGGGCTGCCGAGCCAGGGTGGACGCGCCGCGCCTGACGCGTGGCTCACCGGGCCGGGTGAGCCGTCGCCGGTGCTTCGCGTGGAGCTGCCGGAGCGGCTCGACTTCCGGAACCTCGCCTGCGCGATGCTCGCCACGATGCGGCGGACGGGCGCGGACGCGTTCCCCGTCGACAACCCCACGTTGCTCGTCCCGGTGCTGCCCTCGGCGCCGCGCGTCATCGCGAAGCCGTGGCGGCGCATCGGTGTCGCGGTGGTGTCGTCGCGGACGCGCTCGGGGCCGGTGACACCCGCCGACGTCGCGGAGGTGCTGGAGCAGACCCGGCGGGGCGGCGGCGTTCTGGAGGACATCTTCTCGACGTTGTACGCGCCGTCGCTACCCTGGTGGTTGCCGTCACTCACCACCCGCGCCTTCGCCGGCACGCCGTGGCTGAAGCAGGTCCCCGCCGCGCTGGGCGGCAATGGCTTGTTGTCCAAGATCACCCTGGAGGTCGACGATGATGAAGCGCTGGTTCGGCATCCCTCCCTCTTCTTCAACACCATGCGGCCGCTCGCGGCCGTTGGCGGGGGCGTGGCGCTCTGCGTGACGGAGGTCCTTTGCGCGACCCCGTCCGGTGTGCGCAAGCGCCACTTCGCCGCGCTCGCGGGCAGCGGCCCCTTCGCCTCGCATGAGCGGCTGCTCGCCTTCCGGGCGGCGCTGCTCCCCGAGGCCGCCAGCCGGGCGCGTCCCGCACGTCGTTGAACCTTCCTGGTCTTCCGTCTCGAAAGTCCTCAATGGCCCCATCCCCCGACGCCGGACGCATCCAGCCTCGACTCCATTTGAAGTTCCCCTTCGATTCGAGCTTCCCCCGCATCTGGCATCGCAATGGCCCTGGCTCCACCCACCTGTGGAACGGGCTCAACATGCTCTTCCCCCAGGGCGAGCGCTTCTTCGTGCGCAGCGTCAACTACTACCTGCCGCAACTGGGTGACGCGCCGGAACTGCGCTCGCAGGTGAAGGCATTCTTCGCGCAGGAGGGCAAACACGCGCGCGAGCACCAGGACTACATCGAGCTGCTGGAGTCGCAGGGGTTCGAGCTTCAGGGCTTCATGCGGCGCTACGAGTCCTTCCTCTGGACCTTCATCCACGGGGCGCTGTCCCCCGCGCTGCGCCTGTCCATCACCGCCGCGCTGGAGCACTACACGGCGTTGATGGGTGAGCACACGCTGCGGCTGGGCGTGTTCGCGGACGGGCACCCGGCGATGCGCAACCTCATCGAATGGCATGCCGCGGAGGAGATCGAGCACAAGGCCGTGGCGTTCGATGTGCTGAAGAAGGTGGCGCCGGGCTATGGGTTGCGCGTGCTCGGCATGGTGCTGGGCGTGACGTCGCTCTTCGCGCTGTGGCTGGCGGCCACGGTGACGTTGCTGCGGCAGGAGCGGGGGTTGGGGTGGATGGGCCTGCTGCGGGAGTTGTGGCGGGCGCACAAGAAGGACCCGGTGTTGTTTCGCGTGTTGGGCGGCGGCCTGACGCAGTACCTGCGCCCGTCCTTCCATCCGTTGGACAACGACAATCTGGCCCTGGCGCGGGCCCACCTCGCGAAGTTGGAGGCCCCCGCCGAGCCGATGCCGGAACGCGAGGCCGCGTAGGCGGCGGCTGCCTGGTGGGCGGGCCTCCGAAGCAGGGACTGTCCTCCCGGGGAACGTGCTCGCACGGGCCGGGGTTGGTGGCCCCTGCGATGCGCCGTCCGACGCCCTGGGGACTCTTCCTCGCCGTGGTGCTGCTGAGTGGGTTTTTCGCCCCTAGGGCCTGGGCCTTCTCGGTGCAGGACCACCGCGCGCTCACCGAGGCCGCCATCGACGCGGCCACCGCTTCGGGCTCGGCGCCCGGGTTGGCCGAGTACCGGAGCGCGGTGGTGCATGGCGCCACCGCGGAGGACCTGAACCTCCACGTGAAGTGGACGGGCTGGCACCACTTCTATCGCCCGGAGGGGCGCCTTGGCACTTCACTGCGCCGGGGCTCCGATGCACGGGTGGGCGCGTTGTGGGACGACGCGATGGAGGCGGCGCGCAACGGTGACCTGGCGCGCGCGTGGGACCGGGCTGGCCATCTGGCACACCACCTCGAGGACATGGCGTCTCCGCCGCACGTCGTGCCGGTGAACCATGGCCTCACGGACCGCTTCGAGGGCTACGGTGTTCGCGGCGCGTTGACCCGGCTTCCCCCGCGCGAGGTGACGCCGCTCTCCGGCGCCGATGCGCAGCACGCGCTGGCGCTGGAGACGTTGGCGGCGGTGCGGACCGAGGTCCTGCACACCGATGACGGCACGTCGATGCCGTGGAGCGCCTTCTGGTCCGAGCCCGACGCCGCGTCCCCCAGCGCCTTTGGTGTCTATGGGCCGGTGGGCAACGCCTTTGGCCTGCGCGAGGTCCGTTGGAACGGGAAGACGCGGCGGATTCCTCCCGAAGCGCCCGCTGCCTTCATGGATGCGCGGGTGGCCGCGGCGGTGGCGTACACGGGCGCGTTCCTGACGTGGGCTGCGCAACGCTTCGAGGAAGCCTCGCTCCCCGATGCGCCCTTCGTCGCCCTGCGGGTGTTTCGTCCCTCGCCCGAAGTGTCGTTGGAGGTGCTGGGCGGCGTTGCGTCGGATGCACGGGGGATGGCGCCCATCGCGGGGCTGCGCGGCTCGCTTCCGTTGCCGCATGGCCTGGGGTTGTCGGTGGATTGGACGCGAGGCCTCGGCGGGGGCTCGCCGACGCGGCCGTGGCCCGTGGGCGGGTGGGCCTTCTCCGTGTTGTCTCCACCGCTGGTGGCGTGGCGGCCGGGCTACGCGTTCGGCCTGGACGTGCGCGCCTCCGCGGGCCTGGGGGTGCGCTCCTGGGAAGGAGGAGGCGCGCGGCTGGGTGTGCCGGTGGGACTGCGATTCCACGCGACCCTCGGAGGCCCCTTTGTCGCCAGCACGGAGGTGCTCTACCAAGGGCTGCGTCCGCCCGGCGTCACCTGGGCGCATGGCTTCTCGTGGAGCCTGGGCCTGGGGATGGCGCTGGGCGACCGGTAGCGGAGCTTCCCGGGATGTCACGTGCTCCGTGCAGGCTCTGACGTGCGGGGGACACCTACCGTGCCTCCTGCCCGCATGTCCGGCAGGCGGCGCGGCGTGAACTCTTCACGCGCCGGGACGACGCACGGTGATAAGGACGCCCCCGCTGTTACCCAGAGCCACGACTTCGACCTATGTCCAGCATGCACATCCTGCGTGGGGCCCCGGCCCTTTCTGAATTCAGGCTCGCCAAGCTCCTGGCCCAGTGCCAGGAGCGAGTGCCCTCCGTGTCGTCCCTGCACGCGGAGTTCGTGCACTTCATCGACGCTTCGGCGCCGCTCTCCTCGTCCGACCAGACCGCCCTGAGCCGGCTGCTCGACTACGGGCCTCGCGTGGCCTCGGGTGCCCGAGCGGGCAGCCTGCTGCTGGTGATGCCTCGGCCGGGCACCATCTCTCCCTGGTCCTCGAAGGCCACGGACATCGCGCGCAACTGCGGCCTCGCGGACAGCGTGCGGCGGATGGAGCGAGGCACCGCCTTCTTCATCGCCGGCGAAGGGGGCCAGCCGCTGCCCGACGCCGAGCTGGAGCGCCTGAAGCCGGTGCTGCACGACCGGATGACGCAGGCCGTGGCGGGGCGGCTGGAGGACGCGGCCATCCTGTTCGCGGAGCACACGCCCCGGCCCTTCACCACGGTGGATGTGCTGGAGGGCGGCCGCGCGGCGCTGGTGACCGCCAACCGCGACCTGGGCCTGGCCCTGGCCGATGACGAGATGGACTATCTGGTGGCGCGCTTCACCGAGCTGAAGCGCAACCCCACCGACGTCGAGCTGATGATGTTCGCGCAGGCCAACAGCGAGCACTGCCGGCACAAGATCTTCAACGCGAGCTGGACCATCGACGGCAAGCCGCAGGAGCGCTCGCTCTTCCAGGCCATCAAGAACACGTACGTCCAGCACCAGGAAGGCGTGCTCGGCGCCTACAAGGACAACGCGGCCGTCATCGAAGGCTTCGAGGTGGACCGCTTCTTCCCGTCCCCCGAATCCGGTGAGTGGGGCTCCGTGCGCGAGCCGGCCCACATCATGATCAAGGTGGAGACGCACAACCACCCGACGGCCATCTCGCCGTTCCCGGGCGCCGCCACGGGCGCGGGCGGTGAGATTCGCGACGAGGGCGCCACCGGGCGCGGTGCGCGTCCCAAGGCGGGCCTCACGGGCTTCAGCGTGAGCCACCTGCGCATCCCCGGCCTCGAGCAGCCCTGGGAGCTGCCCTACGGCAAGCCGGACCGCATCGTCTCCGCGCTGGACATCATGGTGGATGGGCCCCTGGGCGGCGCCGCGTTCAACAACGAGTTTGGCCGGCCGAACCTCGCGGGCTACTTCCGCAGCTATGAGGTGCAGGTCCCCACGCCCGGCGGCGTGGAGGTGCGCGGCTACCACAAGCCCATCATGATCGCCGGCGGCCTTGGCAACATCCGGGCGCCGCACGTGAAGAAGGAGCTGCTGCGCTCCGGTGACAAGCTCATCGTCCTGGGCGGCCCCGCGATGCTCATCGGCTTGGGCGGTGGCGCGGCGTCGTCCATGGCGCAGGGCGCGAGCGCCGCGGACCTCGACTTCGCCTCCGTGCAGCGTGACAACGCGGAGATGGAGCGGCGCTGCCAGGAGGTCATCGACCGCTGCTGGGCCATGGGGGAGAAGAACCCCATCCGCTCCATCCACGACGTGGGCGCGGGCGGCCTGTCCAACGCGGTGCCGGAGCTGGCGCACGACAACGATTTGGGCGGACGCCTGGAGCTGCGCGCGGTGCCCAACGCGGAGCCGGGCATGTCCCCGGTGGAGATCTGGTGCAACGAGGCGCAGGAGCGCTACGTCCTCGGCGTGGCCCCGGAGGACCTGGCTCGCTTCGCGGCCCTGTGCGAGCGCGAGCGCGCCCCCTTCTCGGTGCTGGGGGATGCCACCGCCGAGCAGACGCTGAAGCTGTCGGATTCGCGGTTCGGCGACGCGCCCATCGACCTGCCCATGGACGTGCTGTTCGGCAAGGCGCCTCGCATGCACCGCGACGTGACGTCGCGCCCGGTGACCTACGCGCCGTTGAAGCTGGAGGGCTCGCTGAAGGAGCTGTCCGAGCGTGTGCTGAGCCACCCGACGGTGGCGGACAAGTCATTCCTCATCACGATTGGCGACCGCACGGTGTCCGGCCTCAGCAGCCGCGACCAGATGGTGGGGCCGTGGCAGGTGCCGGTGGCGGACTGCGCGGTGACGCTGTCCACCGTGACGGGCACCACGGGTGAGGCCATGTCCATGGGCGAGCGTACGCCGCTGGCCCTCATCGACGCGGCGGCCTCGGCGCGCATGGCGGTGGGCGAGGCGGTCACCAACATCGCGGCGGCGCGCATCGGCAAGCTGTCCGATGTGAAGCTGTCGGCCAACTGGATGGCCTCGGCGGGCAGCCCGGGCGAGGACGCGAGCCTCTATGCCGCCGTGCATGCCGTGGGCATGGAGCTGTGCCCGGCGCTGGGGCTCACCATCCCCGTGGGCAAGGACTCGATGTCCATGCGCACCGTCTGGGAGGACCAGGGCGCGCGCAAGGCCGTGACGGCGCCGGTGTCGCTCATCATCTCCGCGTTCGCGCCGGTGCTGGACGTGCGCAAGTCGCTCACGCCGCAGTGGGTGGAGGTGGCGGAGGACACGCGCCTGCTGTTCATCGACCTGGCGCGCGGGAAGCAGCGGCTGGGCGGCTCCGTGGTGGCGCATGTCCACGGGCAGGTGGGGCCGGAGAGCCCGGACGTGGTGGACCCGGCGCTGCTGCACGGCTTCTTCGCGGCGGTGCAGGCGCTCAACGACGAAGGCGCGCTGCTGGCGTACCATGACCGCTCCGACGGCGGCCTCTGGGCCACGTTGTGCGAGATGGCCTTCGCCGGACGCTGTGGCTTCGACGTGGACGTGGCGGTGCTGGGCGGCGACGTGACGGCGGCCCTCTTCAACGAGGAGCTGGGCGCGGTGGTGCAGGTGCGCGCGGCGGACGTGGCGCGCGTGCGCGAGGTGCTGGCGCAGCAGGCGCTGGGGGTTCAGGTCCACGAGCTGGGGCGGCCTCAGCCGGCGCTGGAAGTGCGCGTGCGGCACGGGAGCGACGTGCTGCTGTCCGAGGACACGCTGGCCCTTCGCCGCATCTGGTCGCGTGTCAGCCACGCGATGCAGAAGCTGCGCGACAACCCGTCCTGCGCGGACCAGGAGTCCGCCGCGCGGAGCGACCCGACGGACCCGGGCCTGTCGCCGAAGTTGACCTTCGACCCGGCGCAGGACGTGGCGGCGCCGTACATCGCGAAGGGGGCGCGGCCCCGCGTGGCCGTGCTTCGCGAGCAGGGCGTCAACAGCCAGCAGGAGATGGCCGCGGCCTTCACGCGCGCGGGCTTCGCGGCGGTGGATGTCCACATGAGCGACATCTTGAGCGGGCGCGTGTCGCTGGCGGACTTCAAGGGTGTGATGGCGTGCGGCGGCTTCTCCTACGGAGACGTCCTGGGCGCGGGAGGCGGGTGGGCGAAGTCCATCCTCTTCAATCCGCGGGCACGGGACACGTTCGCCGCCTTCTTCGCGCGGTCGGACAGCTTCGGCCTGGGCGTGTGCAACGGCTGCCAGATGATGGCGCAGCTCAAGGACATCATCCCGGGCGCGGAGCACTTCCCCCGCTTCGTGCGCAACGCCTCCGAGCAGTTCGAGGCGCGGCTGTCCCTGGTCGAGGTCGCCAAGACGCCCTCGCTGTTCTACCAGGGCATGGAGGGCAGCCAGTTGCTCATCGTCACCTCGCACGGCGAGGGCCGGGCGGAGTACTCCAGCGCGGAGGAGGCCGCGAAGGTCAACGGGCTGGGCCTGGTGACGACGCGCTGGGTGGACAACCTCGGCCGCGTGACGGAGACGTATCCCGCGAACCCGAATGGCTCTCCGCACGGCATCGCGGGCCTGACGACGCAGGATGGTCGCTTCACCATCACCATGCCGCACCCGGAGCGCGTCCACCGCTCCGTGCAGCATTCGTGGCGTCCGCGCGAGTGGGGCGACGACGGCCCGTGGATGCGCATGTTCCGCAACGCCCGCGTCTGGCTGGGCTGAGCGGCGCGGACAAGACGGGCGGGAAGCGGGCCGGTGTGCTGATTCGGCCCGCTCACCCGTGCAGCACTACGCCTTCACCAGCTCCAGCGGTTGCCCTTCGGGTACGTGCTTCATGGACACCGAGTTCATGCAGTAGCGAAGCCCCGTGGGCGGCGGACCGTCGGGGAAGACGTGGCCGAGGTGCCCGTCGCAGCGCGCGCAGCGGACCTCGGTGCGAATCATCCCGTGGGACACGTCCTGGATTTCCGACACCGCGTCGGCCGTCACCGGCTGCGTGAAGGACGGCCAGCCCGTGCCGGATTCGAACTTCGTGCCCGCCTTGAAGAGCGGGTTGCCGCAGCCCGCGCAGACGTAGGTGCCGGGCGTCTTCGTGCCCAGGAAACATCCAGAGCCCGGACGCTCGGTGCCGTGCCTGCGGAGAACGTCGTACTCCTGAGGGCTCAGGCGCTTGCGCCACTCGTCGTCATTGAGGATGAGCTTGTCGACCATGCCTTCCTGCTCCTTGTCCAGGCCCGGACCGGGGCCCACGCACACGTCAGATGCGCATCCTGCCCCAGGGTCGCGCCTGGTGGACAACAAGGTGTGAGGGGGCCCGCCCGCTCTCCTGCTTCACGTTCGTGCGGGGGGCGGGAGGCGGCGGCGGGGCGCCAGCGGTTCCACGGTGGTGGAGTGGGGCGTCATGCCGAGGAAGGAACGTGCAATGCGGATTGGCGAGCTGATGACCAAGAACCTGGAGACCATCGAGGCGGGTGAGTCCGTTCGAGTCGCGGCCTTGAGGATGCGGACCTGCAACATCGGCTCACTGCCCGTGCTCGAAAAAGGGCAGCTCGTGGGCATGCTGACCGACCGGGACATCGCGGTCCGGTCCGCCGCCCTGGGACAGGACCCGAACACCACGCCGGTGCGCGAGGTGATGACATCCACCGTCATCACCTGCGACGCGAACGCGACGCTGGAGACGGCGGAGCAAGCCATGGAAGAGAAGATGGTGCGGCGCCTCGTCGTCGTGGACGGTGACCGGCGTCCCATCGGCCTCCTGAGTCTGGATGACCTGGCCACGGTGCCCGAGGAGGTCCTGCACGCCGGAGAGGTGCTGGAGCGGCTCCAGCAAGCCTGATGCCGCCGGGGCGCGAGCGTCCCTCGCTCGCGCCCCGGGGGTGCCTATGCGTCCGGAGCAGGGCGGCTCGCGGCGGCGAGCTCCGCCACGGCCACGCCCCAAGCCACGTCCCGCTGCGCGCCGTCGCGCTGCCGCAGCCGGACGTTGCCGCTGGCCATCTCCTTCGCGCCCGCGACCACCAGCCACGGGACGCCCGCCGCGTGGGCGTCCAGGACCTTGCGCGACAGGGACTCGCCCCGGCGGTCCACGCTGGCGCGGCAGCCTGACTCACGAAGCTGCGCGGCGAAGCGCTCCGCGTAGTCCGCGGCGGCGTCACCCACGGCGGCCACCACCACCTGTTCAGGCGCAAGCCAGGGCGGGAGCGCGCCGCCGTGGTGCTCCAGCAACACCCCGATGAAGCGCTCCAGGCTGCCGAGCAGCGCGCGGTGAAGCATCACCGGACGCACGCGGGCTCCCGACGCGTCGACGTAATGGAGGTCGAAGCGCTCGGGCAGCACGAGGTCCAGTTGGAGGGTCCCGCACTGCCACGCCCGTCCCAGCCTGTCTTTCAGCACGAACTCCAGCTTGGGCCCGTAGAAGGCGCCTTCACCCGGTTGCAGGTGGCAGTCGAGCCCCGCCTCCTTCGCGGCGAGCAGCAGCCAGGACTCCGCCTGGTCCCAGACCTCGTCGCGCCCCGCGCGGACCGCGGGCCTGCCGGAGAAGGCGACCTGCACGTCGTGGAAGCCGAAGCCCGCGTAGAAGGCGCGCAGCGAGCGCGCGAAGCGGACCACCTCCGGCACCACCTGCTCCCCGGCGCAGAAGATGTGCCCGTCATCCTGGGTGAACTGGCGCAGGCGGAACAGGCCGTGGAGCGCGCCTCCGGGCTCGGCGCGGTGCACCAGGCCGAACTCGCCCAGGCGCAGCGGCAGGTCGCGGTAGCTGGGCGCCATGCGCTGCACCAACTCGATGTGGCCCGGGCAGCTCACCGGCTTCACGCCGAGGTGCCGCGCGCCGTCCTCCACCAGGAACATGTTCTCCCGGAAGTTCTCCCAGTGGCCGCTGCGCTCCCACAGCGGCTGCGCGTAGATTTGAGGGGTCCTGACTTCCTGGTAGCCCTCGCGCCGCATGCGTTGGCGCACGTGCTCTTCCAGCAGCCGGTACAGCATCAACCCACGCGGGTGCCAGAACACCATGCCAGGGGCCTCTTCCTGCAGGTGGAAGAGGTCCAGGCGCTGGCCCAGCGCGCGGTGGTCGTGTTCGTCGAGCATGACTTCGTCTCCGATTCGGAAGGGTGAAAAGCCGTCCGGTCGGGGCGCTGAGCGAGCGCACGGTTGCCCCAGCCGGAGTCGGCGGGGCAGGGAACCGTGCGTTCGTCAGCTCACCACGTGACGCGCACGGCTCCACACCCGCCGAAGCGAGTCGTGGTGCCGGTGGTCGTGGTGGTGGTGACGAAGCTCACGCGAACAAGATGCGAGGGGCGCGAGGAATTGTCAACTCAGCCCCTGGGCGCTCAATTGAAGCACAGCCACTGATTGCGGCCCCCGATGACTCCCGCGCACAGGCAGATATTGGGGCGGTTGCCTTCACAGCAGTCAATCTCGCGGCCACGGGTCGAGCAGGCGGTGTACTCGTATTCGGAGCACTGGGGCTGCCCGCCGGGGCAGGCGAAGTCCGGGCACGCGGTGAAGGCGCCGTCGCACGACACCCCGGAGTAGTCCGTGGCCACACACGTCGTCCCGGTACACGAGATGGTGCCACCGAATTCACAAAGCGCCGTACAGGTGCCTTGCTGGGACACCTGTCCTTCGGGCGGGGCCGTGTCCTCCGGTGCGAGGGCCTCCGTGTCTCCACATCCGAGGACGGTCAGACTGACGGCGGCCAGCAGCGCGGCGAGAGCGTGCTTCACGGGGACACCTCCAGGGCCAGCGATTGAGCGCGGGAACTGTAGTCCCGCGCTCGCTCCGCCCGGAGCGGTGCCCCGTTCGCGGGTGTTGCTACGCCAACAGAGCCGCGAGTCCGATGAGGCCCGCGATGAGGAAGAAGAGCGACTCACCGGCGATGAGGCCACCGCCCATCAGCGACATGGTGCTCATGTCCTCGGGGAGCGCTTCGCCTTCACCCGGGCTGCCGCTGACGGCCGGCTGTCCGCGCTGGGAGAAGGTGTTCCAGACGGACGTCACGATGCCGCCCGCGCCGAACCACAGCGACACGGGGAACGCCACGAAGCCGCCGAACGACGATGCATAGGGGCTGGGCAGCAGGAGCGCATCCACCGTCCAGCCGACGGCGAAGCCCGTGCGGGAGCTCTTCACGTAGGCCTGGTAGCGCGCGTTGTTCCGCACCACCTTGCGCAGCAGCTCATAGACGAAGCCGATGGCCAGGCCGATGAGCAGGGCATTCACGACGGCCTGCGACAGCGAGCCGAGGTCCCGGATGGCGCCCACCAGCTTGTACGTCATCGCGGAGCCCCACTGGCCGACCTCGGCGTTGGGGTTGTCGAGCTGATTGATGGTGAGGGCCGGGTACGCCGTCATGAACACGCGCGCCAGGCCCACGCACAGGAGCGCGCCCATGATGACGCCCAGCACCTGGTAGCGGAACTGGGTGACGCGGTTGGTGCCCAGGCGCCAGCCGGTGGAGCGGTCCTGCTGCATGTCACAGCCGACCGAGGTGGAGATGAGCAGGATGGTGGCGGCCATCATGCCCACCAGCGGGATGCGCAGGCCCACCATGGACATCAGCAGCACGGAGATGACGAAGGCGCTGGAGATGGGGTTCTGGTCGGTGATGCCGAAGGAGATGCCGTTGATGAGCACGAACAGCAGGGACAGCAACATGCCGAAGAGGAGCCAGCCCACGGGCTGATCCAACACCTGCGTGCCCACCAGCAGCGTCGCGCCGCCCCAGACGACCACCCAGGCCAGCAGCCGGGGGACGTTGACCTTCTTCCAGGACTCCTCCGCGGCTTCGTCCTTCACCCCGGCCCGCTCGCGGATGCGCTTCGCCGCTTGGATGGCCAGCAGGGACAGGTCCACCACGGCCGCGCCGCAAATCATCCCCAGGCCAATGACGAAGCCGATCTTGCGGAACGGGTCATTCGGGCCGAGCCAGCCGATTTCCCGGAAGGTGGGCAGCAGCACCAGGCCGATGACGGCCATCACGATGGCGGGCACGGTGATGCGGCTGCCGACAATCATGCCCGCGCCCAGCGTCGCCGCGCTGGTGCCAATGGAGGCGACGAAGGCCACCTTCTCCGTCATCCAGGCCGCCACGGCGCCCAGCAGCGTGCCGCCGCCCAGCTTGGAGATGGACACCTTGAGCAGGCGCTTGTCCGTGAGGGCGCGCAGGATGTTGGCCACCGCCAGCCCGGACGGGTAGTCCAGTTGGAGCTTGTCCACGAGCAGCGGCGTGTAGAGCATGCCCACGCCCACCGCGAACATGCCCACGCAGCCGACGAAGAGCATCAGCTTCCAGGCGGCGGGCATCTCCATGCCCAGCCACACCATGGACTGGATGAGCACGGACATGGCGCACAGCGAGGCCACCGACGCGGCCATCGTCTGCATGTAGTTGGCGCCGTGTTTGCCCTCCGCGCCGTAGCCGTAGGTGACGGCGCTGCCGAGGATGCCGGCCAGCACCTGTCCGCCGACGAAGAAGCCCACGCTGAAGTTCATGTACGAGGCGGCGATGCCGCCCAGGGGCCCCAGGACGAACAGGGCCACCGCGCTCAGCAGCAGGTGGTACTTCCACGTCCCCACCGGGGGGAGCCAGCCGAAGCGGGGCTGGAGGGAGTTAGAATCAGCGCCCGCGGCAGACGGCAGCGGGGGCTCGGGGGGGAGCGAGGGGGCAGGCAATGACATTCGAGTCCGAAGGGTACCGGCGTTCCGCGCGCGTGTCACAACCTGGGCCGTCGGGTTCCGCGCCCGGTCCGCTCGCCCGCCCGCATGCGGGAGGCGCCCCGGAGCGACGCGGCGCGTGGCAACATCCGCCGCCATGCGATTCACCCTGCACCGGGGCGTCAGTCTGGCTGTGCTCGCCTCGGCCCGGACGGAGGCCGACCACCACGAGGACCTGGGCTGTAGCATCCAGGGCCCCACCGCGCGTCCCGTGCGCCGGGCCTTCCTGCCGTTGAAGCGGCAGGTCGCCATGCTGGGCCGCGAGGGCTCGCTGCGCGAGGCCCAGGCGCTGGTGCGCTGGTTGGAGGACACCCCGCGTTACGCCGCGCTGTGCGTGGGCAAGACACGCCGGATGGGACGGCGGGTGCTGCGGCCCGACGTGCTGTTCCCGGAGGCGACGAAGCACCGGCCTCGCGTGCTGCACCTGCGCCAGGACGCGCTGGGCCTGGACGTTCCGGTGCGCTCGTCCGAATGGCCGGCCGTGGCGGACTTCTTCGCGGCGCTTGCTCGGGGCGCCACGCGCGCGGAGCTCCGCGCGTTCTCGGCCCTGCCCGTGCTGGCGGAGTTGATGGCGGACCTGGGGCAGGCGGGCTGGCTGGTGCGGCACGAAGCCCCCGTGGAGGTGCCTGGCCCCGGCGCGCTCTTCGTGGGCCACAACACGGTGCTCGTGGCCGGGCGCGAAGGCCGCGTGCTGGTGGACCCGTACTTCCGGCCCGCGGGCGCGGTGGACCTGCCGGGCTATTCGCCGATGCAGCCGCGCGACGTGGGCCGTGTCGACGCCGTGGTCATCACCCACTCGCATGGAGACCACTTCCACCTGGGCTCGCTGCTGCAACTGCCGCGCGATACGCGCATCTTCGTGCCCGCGGTGGCGAAAGAGAGCCTCTTCTCCACGGACTGCGCCCTGCGGCTGACGCAGCTCGGCTTCACCCACGTGGAGCCTCTGCGATGGGGCGAGTCCCGACAGGTGGGCGACGTCACGGTGAGCGCCTTGCCCTTTCACGGCGAGCAGCCCACGGATGGGGACGGCCCGTATCCGGACCTCTTCAACGAGGGCAACACGTGGCTGGTGCGCGCGCCCACGTTCTCGGCGGCCTTCTTCGCGGACGCGGGCCATGACGTGCGCGGGGACATGTCCGCGGTGTGCCAGCGCGTGCGCCGCGAGGCCCCCGTGGATGTGCTCTTCTGCGGCGTGCGGGGCTTCCGGCTGGCGCCCATCTTCTTCGGCTTCACGACGCTGGAGGCATTCCTCGTCAACGTGCCTCGCGAGGCGCTGACGGCGCCGCAGCGGCTGATGGCGGGGCCAGAAGAGGCCCTGCGTTACGGCGCGCTGCTCGGCGCGCGGTACGTGGTGCCGTGCGCGGACGGCGGCGCGCCCTGGTACTGGCGCGAGGGCATGGGGCCCCGCTACGACGGCTATCCCGGAGAGCCCGTGAGCGGCGCGAGCCACTTGGACGAGAACCCGGACGCGGACCCCTATCCGGAGCGGCTCATCGAGGTTCGGCGAACGGTGAAGGACGCGCCGCGTCCCCTGGTGCTGCGTCCGGGCGAGTCATTGAGATGGCGTGGCGCGCGCGCTCCAGAGGTGCTGCGCCACCCCGGCTTCACGTGGCCATTCGGCTCGGCGGCGTGAGGGGCTCAGCGCGCCGCCAGCCGCGCCCGGCCCCTGAAGAACATCACCCCGTACACCACCGCGACACACACGAGGCAGAGCACGCCCACCAGGAGGAAGCGGCGGACGAGCTGTTCGTCGCCCCACTGATGGGTTCCGGAGAGCCGGCTCGCGTCGCTCAGGCCAATGCCCTCGCTTCGCCCGAAGGGAATGGCGCTGAAGTTCCGCTTCGAGGCCCACCAGGTGTCAAATCCATCCATGAGGGACAGCGCCCCCAGCGGCAGGAAGCCCCAGCGCAGCGCCTGCCGGTGGATGTAGCTTCCGGCGGGGGAATAGAAGGTCAGCATCAGCGCCGTGCCCAGCACCATCATTCCGGCGTCGCCGTTGAAGACGATGAGCATGTCCACCGTGCGCGCTGACAGGAAGAGCGTGCACACGGCTTGAACGGCCAGCACGAACGCGCCGCTCGCCACCCACACCCACCGGCGGCGCTTCCAGTTCACATACACCAGCAGGCCCAACCCCGCGGCGAGGAGCAGCGAGAGCAGGGGCGCGCGTCCGAAGTGGACCGTCTTCCACAGCGTGGGCAGCGCGGCCTCGCCGCACAACCAGGCCGTGATGGCGTGGCCCAGCTCATGGAACGGCATGGTGATGAGCCGGACCAGGGACCCGCTGAAATTGCCCTTCACCGCGAAGAACGCCACCAGGAGCGCCACGGGGATGGCCCAGGTGCGCAGGCGGTGTTCGAGCGCGGCCTCCTGGGCGTCGACGTCCCATGCGGGCGTCTCCGGGGGAAGCACGTCCGAGCGCAGGTCCGGCGTCGTCAGCCACGCGGGGTCGACGAGCGGCGGCGCCTCCTCGGGCGGCGGGGGCGTCTCGTGCTCACGCTGCCTTGCGGCCCGGGCCTCGGCCTTGGCGTAGATGATGCCGCACCGAGGGCACTCCGGTCCGGCGGCGCGAGGCGACTGGCAGCGGGGACAGGGCAGGGCGGAGGGGGCTTCCACGGTGTTTCCACTCTAAGAGGCCACCGCGCCCGGCGAAAATCAGGGGCCCGGTGGGCCTGGATGGCTTGACGTCCTCGCGCGGGTCGCCCATGAGCGCACCATGCCGTCGTTGGACACGAAGACGCGTGGGCGGACGTCGCGCGGGCGCTTGCGCGCGCTGGACGTGTATCTGTGCCGTTTCGAGCAGGCGTTGCTCGAGCGCCGCGATGGCCCCTGGGCCCAGGCCGTCTTCGTTGACGTGGGATTCGGCGAGCACCCGTGGACGACGCTGGAGAGCGCCCAGGCCTTTCGCGCCCTGAATCCGGCGTTGACCGTGGTGGGCGTGGAGCTGGACGCGGACCGCGCCGCGGCGGCCCAGGTGGACGCGGATGCCCGCACGCACTTCCGCCAGGGGGGCTTCGACCTTCCCCTGCGGGCTGAGGAGCCCGCGAGGCTGGTGCGGGCCATGAACCTGCTCCGTCAGGGGCCCGCCGAGCGCGTCCCCGAGGTCCACCGCACCCTGGCCCGCTACCTGATGCCGTCCGGCTTGCTGGTGGAAGGCAGCGCGGATGCGACGGGCGCCGTGCTCTGCGCACATCTGCTGCGGCGTCGCACCGATGCGCCGGACGACGCGCCCTTCCGAGAGGGCCTCCTGTTCCACACCGACTTCAGCCACGGCTTCGCGCCCGTGTTGTTCCGTGACGGGTTGCCGCGAGACTTGCGCCGAAAAGTGCGTCCCGGTGAGCCCATCCACGACTTCTTCTCGGCGTGGACCGCCGCGTGGCAAGCGGCGCGTGACGCGGGTCATACACACCCACCCGATGCATTTCGCGAGGCCACCGTGGGGTTGGCGGAGCGCGTGGGCGGAGTGGATGTGGACCCCTGGCTCTCGTCCCACGGCTATCTTGTTTGGAGGCCCAAGGAGGGTGTCTGCTTTTGACGACACCCCTGGAGCTTTCTCTCGAAGAAGAAGAGCGCGTGGGGACAGAAGCCAAGTGGGGTGGCGTGCGGCTATCCTGCGCGCGGGAAATCCAGAGGCCCTCGTCATTGCCGCGCGCAGGCGCGGAGGCGCGGCCCGACTACGACATGAAACGGCACATCTTTTCCCTCCTCTCCGCTGCGATGTCCCCGCGCTCGCGTGGCGAGGGTGTGTGGGGCGTGCCTGGACCGCAGCAGGAGAATGAGACCGCCATGGTGGAGCAGGCACCTCGGACTCGCGTGGAGGGCCGGCCGTCCGTGCTGCTCTTCTCGGCGGGCTTCTACGGCACGCTCGCGGCCGCGCGTTGCTTTGGCCGCAACGGCATCGACGTCACGGTGGCGGACCCCGGCAAGTTGGGGCCCGCGAGCTGGTCCCGCTTCGTGGGCCGCCGCGTCCAATGCCCGCCGGAGTCCCAGCCCGAGGCCTTCGTCGAGTGGCTGATGGACCTGGGCCGGCGCGAGCCGCTCCAGCACGTGCTCTACCCGACGAGCGATGAGCTGGCGTGGCTGGTGGCGCTGCACCGCGAGGAGCTGTCCCAGTACTTCCACCTCTACGACCCCGGCATCGACGCCGTCTACAGCCTGCTCAACAAGCGCAAGCTCCACGAGGCCGGGCTGGCGGTGGGGTTGAAGCTGCCGCGCACCTGGTTCCCGGAGTCGGAGGCGGACCTGGACGCGGTGTCGCGCGAGGCGGGCTTCCCCGTCCTCATCAAGCCCACCACGCAGATTCTCTACTCCACCCACCGCAAGGGGCAGCCGGTGCAGGCGCCCGGGCAGCTCGCGGAGGAGTACCGCGCCTTCTCGCGTGATGGGTACGCGTCCATGCTGGTACGCTTCGACCCTGCGGTGTCACGCCCCATGGTCCAGGAGTTCCACCCGGAGGCGGCGGAGGGCATCTACAGCCTCTCCGGCTTCGTGGACGAATCGGGTGAGCTGTTCGAGGTGCGCGGCGCCATGAAGGTGCTCCAGCGTCCCCGGCGCCTGGGCGTGGGCGTGTGCTTCGAATCCGCGCCCGTGCACCAGGAGCTGGCCGCGGGGCTCCAGCGCCTGTGCAAGCACCTGGGCTACCACGGCGTCTTCGAGGTGGAGTTCATCCAGACGAAGGACGACTACCTCCTCATCGACTTCAACCCGCGCTACTACGGGCAGATGGGCTTCGACATCGCCCGGGGCCTGCCGCTGCCGCTGCTGGCCTATCACGCCGCGCTGGGCGACCGGGATGCGCTGCGCCGCGAGCTTCAGGCCGCGCGCGACTGGCGCGGCAACGGCGAGGTGTTCTGCAACCGCATCGCGTTGGAGATGTTGCTCAACCTCCAGCGCCTGTCCGGCGCGCTCCCCGTGGACGAGGCGCGGCAGTGGCGGCGCTGGCTGGGGGCCCACCGCGACACCGCGGTGGATCCGCTCATCGACTCGGATGACCTGATGCCCACCGCCGTGGAGGTGGCGCAGATTCTCTACGGCTCCGCGCGCCACCCCCGAGCCTTCATCCGGATGATGGTGCTCAACCGGTGAGCGCGTCGCGCGGGACGGTGGCGTCGAACGTCACCAGGTCGTCGAACGTCTCCGCGCGCCGCAGCAGCCGCTCCTGGCCATCCTCCAGCGCGATGATGGCCGGCTGCGGATAGGAGAAGGACGTGGCGAAGGGCACGAAGTAGGCCCCCGCGTCCATGATTGCCAGCGTGTCACCCACCCGCAGGTCCGGCAGCCGCTTCGCGTGGTACAGCGTGTCGCCCGGCGTGCAGATGGGGCCCACCACCGTGTAGACCTTCTCCGCGGGCGCGTCCGGCCGGTCCACGTGGAAGAGCTGGTGGTACTCGTTGCGAACGCATTCGGCGTGGTTGATGCCGGCGTCCAGCACCGCCCACGTCCGGTCCTCGCCCGCCTTGAGCGCGTGGACGCGGCCCAGCAAAAGCTGCGTGTCGCCCGTCATGGCGCGGCCCGGCTCCAGGAAGATGCGGGGGCGCTGACGGCCCCGGCGCGCGTAGTGCGACTCCACCATCTCCACCGCCAGCGCCACGTAACGCTCGATGGACAGCGACGCCGCTGGGTCGGGCGCGGGCACGTCGCGGAAGAAGGTGAGGTTGAGGCGCCAGTCGCGCTCGGCGATGTGCTCGACGGTGGGCGTGTTGAGGCTGCCGCCCAGGTCCAACACCTCCAAGTCCAGGCCCAGCTCCTGGTGCAGCGTGTCCGTGAAGTCGAGCACCGCCTCCACGAAGGCCGTGAGGTCGCCCTCGGTGCGGATGGTTTCGCCGCGGTGCGCGTGCAGGCCCACCACGTCCAGGTTCCGCGAGGCGCGCGCCTGCTGGTAGGCGCGCAGCGCGGCGCCTCCGGCGATGGGCGTGCCGAACTGCCCCGTCCAGCCGCTGGCCGTCGTCACCCGCACCGCGACGCGAGGCCGGCGGTCCAGCTCGGCGGCGAGCCGGGCGAAGACGGCGATCTCCTCCGTGTGGTTGGCGGCCAGGAGCTGGATGCCGCGGGTGATGGCCTCGCGCACCGAGGCCTCCGACTTCACCGGGCCGTTGTAGACGATGCGGTCGGCCGGGACGCCCAGCTTCAGCGCCAGCCACATCTCGTAGGCGGAGATGACCTCCGCGCCCACGCCCAGGCCGTGCAGGAAGGACAGCACGCCCGGCACCGGGTTCGTCTTGTACGAGTAATAGACCTCGCAGCCGCCCGCGCGTCCCGGCGGCACCGCGAGGAAGCGCTCCGCGTTGCGGCGCAGCGCGGCCATGTGCACCACGTGCAGTGGCGAACCCCAGCGCTCCACCAGCGCCGCGAGCGGCACGCCCTCCAGGGACAGGCCCTGGCCGGGCAGCGTCTGCAGGCCCCAGTGCGAGGCGGGAATGGACGCGCGCGCGGGCGCCATGGCCTTCTGCAGCACCGGGCGAAGCGTCTGCTTCACCTGGCGCTTGGCCGTTCCGAGAAGCCGGCTCTTGAGGCTCATGACACGCGGCCCTGGTTGCGCAGGCGCAGCGGCAGGCGGCGGGCGACCTCGAAGGGCAGCACCCGCAGGGCGGCCTGCATGAGCCGGTACTCCAGCATGCCGTTCGTCTTGCGGTACTTGCCGTGAATCATCTCGTTGGACTGCACCACCAGCGTGCCGTCCTTGCCCAGGTTGTGCATCAGCGACGGGCGGCCGGTGCGGTAGTGGAGGATGGGGCGGTTGACGTAGACGTGGCCGTAGGCGCGGATGCCGCGCAGGTAGAAGTCCACGTCCTCGTAGACGGGGATGCTGGCGTCGAAGCCGCCCAGCGGCGCGAAGTGCTCGCGGCGCACCATGCACGCGGAGTTCACGTACAGCGTGCCGCGGAAGAGGATGTGGGCCACCGTCCACGCGCTGTTGGGGGTGCTGGCGCCCACCTGGGCCGCCCACTCGAAGTACTCGCTCTTGTCCTTGAGCCAGTCCGCGTCGTCGCCGAAGGGCACCACCCAGCCCACCGCCACGCCCGCGTCCGGCCGCGCGTCCAACGCGCTCACCATGGCGTGCAGCGCGCCCTCGGCGAGCATGTCGTCGTCATCCAGGAAGTGCAGGTAGCGGCCCAGGGCCAGCGTGGCGCCGTGGTTGCGCACCACCGCCGGGCGGCCCTTCGAGGGCGGGTCGTTCACCAGGTACCGGACCCGGTCGTCCTTCAGCCCTTCCACCGCCTCGCGCGCGGTGCCCTCGGGGGTGTCGTCCAGGACGAGGACCTCGACGTTCACCCCTTCCTGGCGGAGGACCGAACGGATGGCCTCCACCACTTCCTTCTCCCGCTTGTGGGTGGGCATCACCACCGAGACGTCAATGACGGACATGGCGGATTTATACGCGTTGGCGGCCACGGCTGAGAAGCCGTGGGAAGCGGCGCAACCCCGTCACATCAGTAGCTGGCGAAGGCGAGGTCGAAATCACCTCCGAAGAGGTCCTCGGGGTCGTTCTCGACCTGTGCATGGGCCGCCGCAACCAGGACCGGAATGTCCTGGTTTAGTCGATTTGCCGAGACTCGGGGGCTTCCTGCTATGCTGCCGCCAGCCCAGTTCAGGCTGCCCGTCGCCACGCGAATCACCCTCTGCGCACGACCGAAATCCCAGTGTGCGAGACGGTTTTGCGAGGGCTTCTTGTGATGACGGGCCATGTTCATCCTCCTGCTTCGCGTCCGCGAAGTGCCCGTTGGTTTTGCAGACGTCATGCCAGCCTGTCGGATGGGCAGGAGCGGGTGGAGAAAACGACGCGTGTCACTCGGGCGTGACCTGTGGTTGGCTGTTCGCGGAGGCTCCGGGCCACTGGGTCAGACTTGACGCCGGACGCGGCTCGCGACAGGAAAGGGCCATCCCATGGCGTTCCTCCTGGCCCACGAAGTCGAGCCGTCTCGGCCCTGCAGCTACCTGCCGGAGCGGCAGGCGTCGCTCGAGAACCTCGTGCTGGAGGACGTCACCCCGGAGGAGTACGAGCACCTGCTGGTCCGGGGCTGGCGCCGCTTCGGGCTGGTGTACTTCCGGCCGGCCTGTGTGGACTGCAGGGCCTGCGTCTCGCTGCGCATCCCGGTGGCGGAGTTCCGGCCCAACCGCAGTCAGCGGCGGGCCCGCGCGGCGTGCGCGCACCTGCGCGTGGAGGTGGGGACGCCCCAGGTGGATGACGCCCGGCTCGCCCTGTATCGCCAGTGGCACTCGGAGCGGGAGGTGGCGCGGGAGTGGTCGCCGTCGCCCATCACCGCGCGCGAGTACTCACTCCAGTTCTCCTATCCGCACCCGTCCGCCCGCGAGGTGGCCTGGTACGACGACGGCGCGGAGGGCGGCCCTCGCCTGGTGGGCGTGGGCATCAGCGACGAGACGCCGCGTGCCTGGAGCGCGGTGTACTTCTTCTACGACCCCGCCTACGCGCACCTGTCCCTGGGCACGGCCAACGTGGTGCGGCAGGTGGAGCTGGCCCAGGCGCGCGGCATCCCGCACGTCTACCTGGGCTACCGCGTCCAGGCCTGCGCGTCCCTGCGCTACAAGGGCGCCTTCCGTCCGCACGAGCTGCTGGAGACGCGGCCCGCGTTGGACGCCGCGCCTCACTGGGCCGCGGCTTCCTCGTCCGAGGACACCTGAGGCGGCGCGCCGAGCGCTCCGTCGAAGTGCTGGCGCAGGCGGCGCGCGTACTCCTCCGGTGCCACGCGCGCGTACTGGCCATGTCCCGCGCCCTCGACGACCCAGAGCGACTTGGGTTCGCACGCGGCCTGGAAGAGGCTGGCCTGCAACTTCGAGGGGGCGTCCGGGTCCACGTCACCGTTGACGAGCAGCAGCGGCCGGCCACCCAGCCGGCACATCCCGTCAATGGGCCGCACCGCGTCCACCGCCACGCCCGCGCGCTGGAGCGTCCACAGCACGGGCTGGGCGCTCAGCGCGCCCCACTTGCCATAACCCGAGTAGATGTCCGCCTCGAGGGCGGGGTACGCGCCCGCGGCGGCCACCGCCTTGACGCGCGCATCCTCGCTGGCCACGAGCAGCGACGTGGTGCCGCCCATGGAGAAGCCGAAGAGCCCCAGCCGCGCCGGGTCCACGTCCGGCCGCCGTGAGACGAAGTCGAGCGCCGCCGTCACGTCGCGCCGCTCCCGGTCGCCCCACGTCACCGTGTCGCCGCCGCTCTCGCCGTGCGCGCGCAGGTCGAACAGCAGGACGCCGTAGCCTGCGGCCGAGAGGGTGCGCGCCTCGAAGAGGAGCTGCGCGCGGTTGTCCGCGAAGCCATGCACCAGCACCACCGCCGCGCGGTTGCGTGACGGCAGGTACCAACCTCGCAACGTCACGCCGTCCATGGTGGTGAAGGACACGTCCTCCAGCCCCGGCAGCTCCGGCGTGGGACGTTGCACGGCGACGGGCCGCGGATGCAGCAGGCCCTGTCCGATGCGGTGCCCGTTCACGACGAGATAACCCGCCGCCACGAGCAGCAGACCCAGCGGCGTCAGCACCATGAGACGGTGGATTTGAGTACGTGTTTTCACGGATATTTCTGGATGGCTGGGAATAAAGCGGACACTAGCCGAGCCTGGGAGTGGCGGAGCGAGTACAAGTTGATTAGACCGACTCCGAGGCAGGGCGGAGCCGGGGGGACTCCTGGCGCTCCAGAGGTCCTGGACCACGGCGCCACCAGGCGCGCCTTCGAGAGTGCGGGTGATGCTCGTTACGACACAGGGGGAGCCGCCCCCGGCACCGGCCAGGAAGCGCGTGTTGTTCACGCTGGTGTTCCTGGGCTCTGGTGGCATCGAACGGTCGGTGTGCAACGTGCTGACGGGGCTGGACCCCGGCCGGTTCGACACGAAGATGTTCTTCCACCACCGTCCGCATCCGAAGAGCCAGAGCGACCGGATTCCCCAGCGCACCCAGGTGGTGTGGGGCACCGATGCCTTCGAGTACCGGCGGGGCATGCTGCCGCGCTTCTTCTGGCGGCTGGTGCAGGAGGCCCGTGACGTGGATGTCATCGTCGCGGGGCAGGAGGGCCGCGCGGCGCTGCTCGCGTGCCTGGCGGGGCGGCTGCTCAACAAGCCCGTGGTGGGGATGATCCACTTCGACTGGGGCGCCTTCCACCTGGAGCAGCCCCGGCGGCAGCTCTGGGGCCTGCGGTGGCTCTACCCGCGCATGAGCCGCATCGTCGCGTGCGGCCATGACTCCGCGAAGGCGTTCCAGGAGCTGGTGCCCGTGCGGCCCGAGCAGCTCCACGTCATCCCCAACTTCGTGGATGGCGACAAGGTTCGCGCGGCCGGAGCGCAGCCGCTGCCCCAGTGGGCGGAGCCCATCTTCCGCAAGCCCGTCATCATCGCGGTGGGCCGGTTGGAGCACCAGAAGGCCTTCGACGTGCTCATCCGCAGCCACGCGCTGACGCGGCAGGCGGGGGTGGACCACCACCTGCTCATCCTGGGCGAGGGTTCGCTGGAAGGGGAGCTGAAGGCGCTGGTGGCGTCCCTGGGCGTGGAGGACTCCGTCTTCCTGCCGGGCTTCACGCCCAACCCCCATGCGCTGATGCGCCGGGCCGCCGCCTTCGTGCTGTCCTCGCGCTTCGAGGGCCTGCCCATGGTGCTGCTGGAGGCGCTCGCGCTGGGCTGCCCCGTCGTCAGCACCGACTGCCCCTCGGGGCCCGCGGAGGTGCTGGAGCACGGCCAGCACGGCGTCCTGGTGCCCATGGAGCAGCCGGCGGCGTTGGCGGAGGCCCTGGGCCGCGTGGTCCAGGACGAAGCGCACCGCGAGGACCTGTCCGTCCGGGCCCGGCGGCGCGCCGAGGCGCTGTCCGCCGAGCGCGCCTTGAAGGCCTGGGAGACCCTGCTCTCGTCACTCTGACAGCGGGCGGGGGGCCCGGCTCCCTGCCTTCTGACGGGGGAATGAACGGGGGCCCCCTGGGGGGTTGAGGTCCGGGGCCTTCGGGCGAGACAGCCATGCCCCTTCGGGGGCGCATGAGGTAGGAATCCCTTGCCGGCCCCCGGCTGCTTCACGAGGATTCACCCCCATCATGACGACGACGAACGAAACGCAGGGCCTGAACTTCCTCCAGGAAATCATCGAGGAAGACCAGCGGACGGGAAAGCACGCGGGCCGCGTGCACACCCGCTTCCCGCCCGAGCCCAACGGTTACCTCCACATCGGCCACGCCAAGTCCATCTGCCTGAACTTCGGGCTGGCGCAGCAGTACGGGGGGAAGTGCAACCTGCGCTTCGACGACACGAACCCCGTCACCGAGGACACCGACTACGTCGAGTCCATCCAGCGTGACGTGAAGTGGCTGGGCTTCGAGTGGGACGGCCGGAAGTTCTTCGCCTCCGACTACTTCCCCAAGCTCTACGACTTCGCCGTGCAGCTCATCAAGCAGGGCAAGGCCTACGTGTGCAGCCTGTCCCCGGACGAGATTCGCGCGTACCGCGGCGACTTCACCACGCCGGGCCGCAACAGCCCGTACCGCGACCGCTCCGTCGACGAGAACCTGGACCTCTTCCACCGCATGCGCGCGGGCGAGTTCTCCGACGGCCAGCACACCCTGCGGGCGAAGATCGACATGACGTCGCCCAACCCGGTGCTGCGCGACCCGCCCATCTACCGCATCCGCCACGTGCACCACCACCGCACGGGCGACGCGTGGCCCATCTACCCGCTCTACGACTTCGCGCACTGTCTGTCGGACGCCATCGAGGGCATCACCCACTCCGTCTGTACGCTGGAGTTCGAGAACCGCCGCGTGCTGTACGACTGGATTGTCGACAGCCTCGTCAGCGGGGACCGGCCCTACCAGTACGAGTTCAACCGGCTGAACCTCAACTACACGGTGATGAGCAAGCGCAAGCTGCTCAAGCTGGTGACGGAGGGCTTCGTGTCGGGCTGGGATGACCCGCGGATGATGACCCTCAGCGGTCTTCGCCGTCGCGGCTTCACCCCGGCGTCCATCCGCGACTTCGCCACGCGCGTGGGCGTGAGCAAGGCGCAGCAGCTCATCGACATGGGGCTGCTGGAGCTGTGCATCCGCGACGACCTCAACGAGGCGGCTCCGCGCGCCATGGCGGTGCTGCGCCCGCTCAAGGTCGTGCTGGAGAACTACCCGGAGGGGCAGACGGAGACGCTGGAGGTGCAGAACCATCCGCAGAAGCCGGAGATGGGGACGCGCCAGGTGCCCTTCTCGCGCGAGCTGTACATCGAGGCGGATGACTTCATGGAGGAGCCGCCCAAGGGCTTCTTCCGGCTGTCGCCCGGCAAGGAGGTGCGGCTGCGCTCGGCGTACTTCATCAAGTGCGAGCGGGTCATCAAGGATGACGCGGGCAACGTGGTGGAGCTGCGCTGCTCGTATGACCCGGCCACGCGCGGCGGCAACGCGCCGGACGGCCGCAAGGTGAAGGGCACGCTGCACTGGGTGCCGGGCAACGCGCCCGTCGCCGAGGTGCGGCTCTATGACCGGCTCTTCTCCGTGGAGGCGCCGGACGCGGACGACGCGAAGGACTTCACCACCTTCCTCAACCCGGCCAGCCTGCAGACGCTGCGGGATGCCCGCGTCGAGCCGATGCTGGCGGACGCCGCCACGGAGTCGCGCTTCCAGTTCGAGCGCACCGGGTACTTCTACGTGGACCCGAAGGACTCGAAGCCGGGCAAGCCCGTCTTCAACCGCACGGTGACGTTGAAGGACTCGTGGACGAAGGAGCAGGGCAAGGGGAAGTAGTCCCCGCCTGACGGGCGTGACGGGTGCCACCAGCCTGGGTGGCACCCGCGCTCGCTGGTGCTGGAGTGCTTCCTGATGGGACGCGCGTGTGTCTCGCGAAGACGCACCACGCGGCCCCCGCAATCGTGCGGGGCCTGTGACTCGCAGTGAATGCTTGCCGGACGTTGAGTGGCGCGCGGTTTGCTCTCGCGGCGCCCCGGTGGCCGCTTTTGGCCACGCACAACCTCCAGTGAGGAATCACATGAAGAGGAAGCTGCGTCCTGATGCATGGGGTGTATCGAGCGCTGTCGCGGTGTTCGCCGCCGGGCTCATGGGGAGCACCGCTTTCGCGCAGTCGCCGCAAAGCCAGACGTTTGGCTACACAGGCGGGGTGCAGACCTTCACGGTGCCTGCGAACGTGAACGCGGTGACGGTGCGCGCGGTGGGCGCGCGAGGCGGTAACGCGTTCAACAACTCGGGTGCGGGGCTGGGCGCGTCCATCCGAGGGACGTTCAACGTGACGGCGGGAGAGCAGTTGACGCTGCTGGTGGGCGGTGCCGGCGCGAATGGAACCAACGGTGGCGGCGGTGGTGGCTCGTTCGCGTGGCGTGGAACGGGGCTGGCGGCACTGTCGTCGCTGCTGGTGGCGGCGGGTGGCGGCGGTGGCGCGGGCTGCAACGGCTTCAACGCCTTGGGCGGCGCGCTGACCTCGGATGGCACCTGGGGCAACGGCAGTCCCGGCGCGAGCGGCGGCAGCAACCAGGGCGGAGGCTCGGGCGGTGTGCAGGGCTTCCACGGCGGCGGTGGCGGCGGCGCGGGCCTGATGCAGTCGGGTGGGACGGGTATCGGCGGTCCGGGCTCTGGCGGCGGCAATGGCGGCACGGCCATCAGCGCGGGTGGCGCGGGCGGCGCGGGCACGCTCAGCGGCAACGGTGGCTTCGGCGGCGGTGGAGGCGCGGGTGGCGCGGCCGGCGGCGGTGGAGGCTTCAGCGGCGGCGGCGCGGGTGGCGCGGCGACGAACTGCGGCGGTGGTGGTGGCGGCGGTTCGTACAACGTGGGCGCCAACCCCTCGAATGACATCGACGTTGGCACCGGCCACGGCCAGATTGAGCTCTCCTGGCTTCCGGCCGTCACGGTCACCGAGACGTTCGGCTACACGGGCGGGCTGCAGACCTTCACGGTGCCGGCGAACGTGAACGTGGTGACGGTGCGCGCGGTGGGGGCGCGAGGCGGTAACGCGTTCAACCACTCGGGTGCGGGGCTGGGCGCGTCCATCAAGGGCACGTTCAACGTGACGGCCGGCGAGCGATTGACGCTGCTGGTGGGCGGTGCCGGCGCGAATGGAACCAACGGTGGCGGTGGAGGTGGCTCGTTCGCGTGGCGCGGAACGGGGGCTGTTTCGGTGCCGTCGTTGCTGGTGGCGGCGGGTGGTGGCGGCGGTGCGGGCTGCAATGGCTTCAACGCCTGGGGCGGCGCGCTGAACCTGGATGGCACCTGGGGCAACGGCAGCCCTGGCGCGGCCGGTGGCAGCAATCAGGGCGGCGGCGCGGGCGGTGCGCAGGGCTTCCACGGAGGCGGTGGCGGCGGCGCGGGCCTGACGCATTCGGGGGGGAAGGGCGCCAACGGCCCGGGCTCTGGCGGCGGCAACGGCGGCACGGCCATCAGCGCGGGCGGCGCGGGTGGCACGGGCACGCTCAGCGGCAACGGTGGCTTCGGCGGCGGTGGCGGCGCAGGTGGCGCGGCCGGCGGCGGTGGCGGCTTCAGCGGCGGCGGCGCGGGTGGCGCGGCGACGAACTGCGGGGGTGGCGGCGGTGGCGGTTCGTACAACGTGGGCGCCAACCCCTCGGATGACCTCGACGTTGGCACTGGCCACGGGCAGATCGTCATCGACTACTTGATGCCGCTCTGACGTGGGGCCTTCGGAGCGCGTCCCTGGACGCCGCTTCGACGGGCGTGGGGCTCGCCAAGGTGAGCCCAGACGCTTCACGGGCTCCTTGGCGTGAAGCCCTGGAGCGACGGCGGCTCCGGTGCGGACTCACCGGGGCCGCCTTTTTCGTGGGGCGCGAGGCTCAGCGCTTCGCGGCAGGCTCTTCCAGTTCCTTGAGCACCTTCACCGCGTTCTCGTTCTTGGGGTCCAGCTCCAAGGACTTGCGGTAGTTCGTGATGGCCTGGTCCTTGTCGCCGGTCGCCGCGTACGCCTCACCGAGGCTGTCGTAGCAGTTGGCTCCGGCGGGGAACATCTCCACGTTGAGCTTGAACACCTCGATGGCATCCGCGGCGCGGCCACCCCGCAGGAGGTGGTAGCCCACCGTGTTGAGCTGCGACTCACCGAAGTCGTACTGGGCCTCCTTCGTCTTCTTCAGCGTGCGGTAGGTGGCGATGGCCTCGGCGGCGGAGCCCTTGCCGAGCGCCTCCATCATGACCCTGCTGATGGGCGCCCGGGGCTGACGGGGCGTGATGCCGTGGAGGATGCTCACCACGCCGCCCGCGATTTCCTGCAGGCCGCCGTGGGACATGTTGTCGAGCAGGATGACGGTCTCCTTGTGCTCGGGCACGCGCACCAGCAGGGTGGCGAAGCCGTTGATGCCGCCGCTGTGGAAGACGCCCGGGATCAGCGTCTTGCCGTCGTGCATCTTCATGGGGAGGATGGCCCAGCCGAAGCCGTAGTGGTCGAGGCCCGGGGTGAGCATCTTCTGCTTGAGCTCCGCGGGCATCAGCGTGTCGCCGTAGAAGGCCTGGTCCCAGCGGTAGAGGTCCTCCACCGTGGAGTACAACGCGCCCGCGGCATAGGGCAGGCCCATGTCGACGTAGGACGCGTTGACGAACCCGGTGGGCGCGGGCTCGTAGCCGCTGGCGCGCTTGGGGAGCACCGTGGCGGTGACGTCGTAGCCGGAGTCCTTCATGCCCAGCGGCCCGAGGATGCGCGCCTGCACGGCCTGCGCATACGTCTGGCCGGTGAGCTTCTCGATGATGGCGCCCAGCAGGTAGTAGCCGGAGTTGTTGTAGGCGAACTTCGAGCCGGGCTCGAACTCCAGGTCCCCGCTGCACGACTTCTTCACGAACGCCTCGACGCTGTAGGGCGTGCGGTGGTCCTCCCGGTAGCTGGCGGACGAGGTGAAGCTGGGGATGCCGGAGGTGTGGTTCAACAGGTGGGTGATGGTGACGCGCTCACCGGTGTCCTTCCGGTAGTCGGGCAGGTGCTTGCTGATGGGGTCATCCAGTTGGAGCTTCCCCTCTGCAGCCAACTGCAGGATGACCGTCGCCGTGAAGGACTTGCTGATGGAGCCGATGCGGAACTTCGTGTCCGGCGTGTTGGGCACCTTCCATTCGAAGTTCGCGGAGCCGTAGCCTTTCTTGAGGAGGATTCCGCCCTCGTTGGCCACCAGCACCGTTCCGTTGAACAGGCCCATCTGGTGGAATTTGCTGACGTACCGCTCCACCTCCTGCTTCTTGGACGCGGCCTCCGCCAGCGGCGCCACCAAGACGAGCGCCACCAGCGCGCCCATGACACTCGATTTCAATCCACGCATTCGCCGTCTCCCTGCCCGTGTAGGGCTGTACGCCGGGCGTTGCCGTGGATTGCACGGCCCCTGACAGTAATCAGGGCGCGTCGTCGTTGGGCGGCGCAGCCTCGCGCGTCATCTCCACCATGGTGGGGCGCCAACCCAGCCTCGCGAACAGTTTCTGCGCGTGGGCGTTCTTCGCGGCGGTGTGCAGCACGACACGCGGCACACCCAGGGCCGTGAGGCGCTCCATCAGCGCTTCGGCGAGCCGCGCGCCCACGCCCAGGCCGCGGACCTTCTCCTCCACCCAGAGGTCGTGGAACGCGCCGCTGCGGTCCAACAGGGCATTCCAGTCCACGGCTTCGACGCGGCCGTAGGCGTAGCCCACGACCTCGCCGTCCAGCTCGGCGACCAGGACGACCGCGTCCGCCTTCTTCGACTCGCGGCCCAGCCACCACCGGTAGCCCGACTCCACGTCCTCCGGGAGCATGAAGCGTGCGCTGTCGAACGCGTGGTGCTGCCGGGCGAGCGCCGCGCCCATGCGCCCCAGGGCGGGCTCATCCGAGGGCTGGGCGGGACGGAGGGTGACGGGCATGGCGGCTCCAGGGCGGTTGGCGGGCCCCTTCCTATACCGGGCTTCTCTACCGGGCGATGGCCTCGCCGGAATGGGCGGCTTGGCGGCATGGCCACGAGGCAACATTGTTGGTGGGAAGGACGTCCAGCAGTTGTTGGCGGAGGGGAGGCACGCCAACGCGAACGGCGTCTGGCTGCCTCCTCGAGTTTCGCCGCGGCCTCCCGATGGACCACCTGGAAGACAGCAGTCCGATGTCGGCTCCCTCCGCCCGGGATGACGCCTCACGGCCGGGGGGGCGCATGGCGGCGGATGAGGACGGCGGCAGTCCGCTCGGCATCCTGGAGGCCGTCTTCCTCAACATGGGGGATGGCGTCTCGGTGGTGGACCGGCACGGCCGCTTCATCCTGCTCAATCCCATGGCCCAGCAGATTTTCGGCGCCATGCCGCCGCAGGACATTCCGGTGGAGCAGTGGTCGGAGTTCTTCGGCCTCTACCTCCCGGACACCGTCACGCCGTATCCCGTCAAGCAACTGCCCCTCAGCCGCGCGCTCGAGCATGGCGAGGCCGTGGACCAGGCGGAGGTCTACGTCCGCAACGCGCGTCATCCGCAAGGCATCTGGCTGCTGGTGGGCTCGCGAAGGCTCACGGACCCCGCGGGCGATGCGTACGGCGCGGTCTCCGTGTTCCGGGACATCACCGCCATCAAGCAGACAGAGGCCGCCCTCCGCGAGGAGGAGGAGAAGTACCGGAGCCTCTACAAGAACACCCCCGCGATGATGCACTCCATCGACAGCGAGGGGCGGCTCATCAGCGTCAGCGAGTTCTGGCTGCGCACCTTGGGGTACTCACGCGAGGAGGTCCTGGGCCGGCGCTCCGTGGACTTCTTCACCCCGGAGTCCCGGCGGTATGCGCGGGAGCATGTCCTGCCCGCGTTCTTCAAGACGGGCGTCTGCAAGGACGTGCCGTATCAAATCTTGAAGAAGAACGGAGAGGTGCTCGACATCCTGCTCTCCGCCATCTCCGAACGGGATGTTTCGGGAAAGGTGGTCCGCTCGCTCGCGGTGCTGACCGACGTGACGGAGCGCAAGCGCGTGGAGGACGCGCTCGTGGAGAGCGAAAAGCGGATG
Source organism: Myxococcus hansupus (assembly GCF_000280925.3). Lineage (NCBI taxonomy): Bacteria > Pseudomonadati > Myxococcota > Myxococcia > Myxococcales > Myxococcaceae > Pseudomyxococcus > Pseudomyxococcus hansupus. The sequence goes on along the minus strand of NZ_CP012109.1, from coordinate 5,830,723 downwards.
CGCGCCATCCTCGACAACGCCAACTCCGTCTTCTTCATCATCGACCGTCAGGAGCGCTACATCTTCGTGAACCGCGAATGGGAGCGGCTCTTCCACAAGCCGCTCCAGGAGGTCGTCGGGAAGTCCACGACCGAGGTCCTCCCCCCGGAGCTGGCGGAGGGGTTTCACCGGTCGAGTCAGGCCGTCTTCGACACCGGGGAGGCCATCCATCGGGAGCAACGGCTCCCCCTGGCGGACGGCATCTACACGCACCTCACGCAGAAGTTCCCGCTCATCGACTCGTCCGGGACGATGTACGCGCTGTGCGGCATCTCCACCGACGTCACGGAACTCAAGCAGATGGAGCTGGGGCAACGGTTCCTGGCCGAGGCCAGCCAGTCCCTGGTGACGTCGCTCGATTCAGAGACCACCCTCCAGCGCGCCGCCGAGCTGTCGGTGCCCACGTTGGGCGCGCTGTGCGTCGTCTCGGTGTTGGAAAAGGAGACGCGCCTGCGCCCGGTCGCGGTGGCCTCCATCGCTCCGGATGGGGGGCGTGCCGTGCGAGAGTTCCTCGGTGCCCATCCGCCGCTGCCGGGGGCGCGTGATGGACCCTACTCAGTCCTGGCGACGCTGCGCTCGGCGGCGTCGCCCGAAGCGTCGGCGTTGCTGGACCCGGACGGGTTGAAGGACGCGCGGTGGCGTTCGGTGCGAGCGTTCGGGGCGCGTGCCTCGCTGCACGTGCCGCTGCGCGCTCGCGGCCCGCTCCTGGGCGTGTTGTCCGTCGTCTCCGCGCAGGTGGGGCGGCCCTATGGCCCGCTCGAAATCTCCCTGGCGGAGGAGCTGGGACAGCGCGCGGCCTTCGCCATCGAGAACGCCCAGCTCTACCGCAAGGCCCAGGAGTCCATCCGCGCGCGCGACGAGTTCCTGTCGATTGCCTCCCATGAGTTGAAGACGCCCGTCACCTCCATGAAGCTGCGCGTGCAGCAGCTCGGGCGCACGTTGGCGAAGCAGGACTCTGGACAGGTGCCGGCGGAGAAGGTCGCCGCCATGCTGGACGTCTTCAGTGACCAGCTCCGACGCCTCTCCCACCTGGTGGACCATCTGCTGGATGTGTCCCGCGTCAACGAGAGCCGCGTCGACCTGCGGCGCGAGGACGTGGACCTGGCGGCGGTGGCCCGCGACGTCACCGGCCACCTGCGGGGGCAGATGACCCGGGCGGGCTGCGCGTTCGAGCTGCTGGCGCCCACGCCCGTCCCTGGCCGGTGGGACCGACTCCGCGTGGAGCAGGTGATGATCAACCTGCTGACCAACGCGATGAAGTACGGCGCGGGCGCGCCCATCCGGATGGAGGTGACGCGCGCGGACGGTGGCGCCCGCATCCGCGTGCAGGACCAGGGCGTGGGCATTCCGCTGGCGGCCCAGGCGCGCATCTTCGATCGCTTCGAGCGCGCCGCGTCCCGCAACTACGGAGGGCTGGGGCTCGGCCTCTTCATCACCCGGCGGCTCGTCGAGGCCCACGGGGGCACCATCCGCGTGGAGAGCCGGCCGGGCCACGGCGCCATCTTCACCGTCGAGCTTCCTCCGGAGCCTCGTCCCGAGTGACGTGAGGCGACAGGAGGGGCAGACTGAAGGCTCCCCATGCACACGCTCGACGCCGAACTCGACACCGCTCGCCGCATCGCCCGCCAGGCCGGGGCCATCCTGCTGGAGGTCTACGCCACGCCCTTCGCCGTCCAGGACAAGGCCGGGGGCATGGGCCCCGTCACCGAGGCCGACGAGCGCGCCAATGCCTTCATCGTGGAGGCGCTGCGCACCGCCTTCCCGTCGGACGGCGTGGTGGCCGAGGAGTCCGACAACAGCGCGGGCGCGAGCCGCTTCGAGCGCTGCTGGTTCGTGGACCCCATGGATGGCACCCAGGAGTTCGTCCATCGCAACGGGGAGTTCGCCATCCACATCGGGCTCGCCATGGGCGGAAAGCCCGCGCTGGGGGTCGTCTACCGCCCGGTGGGGGACCGGCTGTACTGGGGTGTGGTGGGGCAGGGCGGCTTCGTGGAGGACGCCACGGGCCGCCGCGCCCTGCGGGTGTCGGACACGACGGAGCCTTCCTCGCTGCGGCTGGTGGTGTCCCGCTCCCACCGCTCGCGTTTGACGGACGCGGTGGCTCAGCGCCTGGGCATCACCCATTCGCAGGCCTGTGGTTCGGTGGGCCTCAAGTGCGGGCTGCTGGCCGAGGCCGCCGCCGACCTCTACCTGCACGTCAGCGACAAGAGCTACCGCTGGGACAACTGCGCGCCGGAGGCGGTGCTGCGCGCGGCGGGCGGCATCCTGACGGACCTGGGCGGCACGCCGTACTCCTACGACGGCGCGGAGCTGCAGAACCACCGCGGCCTGCTGGCCTGCAATGCCGCGGCGTTCGACCGGGTGGCGCCGGTGGTGGCGGAGTTCGCCCGCGAGTCGGGCATCCTCCGCTGAGCCACGTGGACGCCGGACGCGTCAGGACGTGGTCGTCTCACAGCGCTGGATGATGGTGCGCAGTTGCGACTGCACGCCGGAGAGCATGTTGCGCAGCCGGGCGTGGCGCAGCGAACCGGCGAGCGCGTTGGACAGCGCCTGGAGCACGGAGACCTCCATCGGCGGCCACTGGCGCTCGGTGCGGCAGTCGTCGAAGCCGACGAAGCCCCACCACTCCCCACCGACGGTGATGGGGCAGACCAGCAGCGAGCGGATGTCCTGGCTCTCCAGCAGCTCCCGCGCGGGTGACGGGAAGTCCCGGGGCGGCCCCTGGAGCGGCTTGCCGGAGGACAGGGGGGCCACCCACGACGGGAGGACCTCCGCGTAGGAGACGTCCTGCAGCTCGGGGTTGTCGAGCTGCGCGGACGCCGCGGCGGCGGTCCACTCGTAGCGCTGACTGCACAAGCGCTCGCCGGTGGGGCTGGTGACGTTCTCGAAGATGTAGACGCGGTCGACGTCGAGCGCGACACCGACCTTGCCGAGGGCTTCCGCGACCGTCGAGGGCTCGAAGCCTTTCTCCAGGAGAAGCTGCGAGACGTTCATGATGGCTGCGAATGCGGACGAGGCCATGGTGTCTGCTCCATGTGGGGGCGCCTGTTGCGGGACAGGTTGGGGGGAACCTGTGCGGGGAGCGTCGCACGCGGATACACCCAGGGGTCAAGCCGCGGTGCGCGACCGTCCGCACAGCCACACCCGGAGTCTTCAGGCCTGCTCCACGGCGCGTCTCAGCTCGGAGAAGAGCTTGCCCAGCGCATCCAGTTGATAGTGCGCGTTGAGCCCGCTGGGATTGGGCAACACCCAGAGCCGTGAGTCCCCCAGCCGCTCCTGCTGCGGGCCCAGCGCCGCCTTGGGACGGCCGAAGGCGGTGCGGTAGGCGCTCACGCCCAGCACCGCGAGGAAGCGGGGCTGGTAGCGCGCCACCTTGTCCTCGAGCGACTTCGCGCCGCGCTCCAGCTCACCCGGCGCCAGCAGGTCCGCGGTGGCGGTGGCGCGGTCCACCACGTTGGTGATGCCGTAGCCCAGCGCGAGCAGGGCGTCCTGTTCGGTGGGCTGGAAGGTGTGCGGCGTGATGCCCGCGGCGTGCAGCGTGGGCCAGAAGCGGTTGCCGGGCCGCGCGAAGTGGTAGCCCACCACCGCCGAGTAGAGGCTGGGGTTGATGCCGCAGAAGAGCACGCGCAGCCGGGGCGCGATGACGTCCGGCATGGTGCGGCCGGTGGCTGCGTCCAACTCATCTCGTGAGGGGCGACGGAGCTGGGTCATGGGGGCGCATCTTCGCGAGCCTACCTGCGAAGGCAACCCCCTAAGCCCCCATTCGGTGGGTGGGGTGTTGCCCGTGGGACGGAGCCTCCGGGGGCTCGGATGGCTGGCGGTGGCGCGCGGGCTGGGGCAGGCTCGGCGCTTTGGACCCCATGCGCCCAGGAGGCTGTTCGAGATGCCCCACATCGTCACGCTGACGCTCAACCCGGCCATCGACGTCGCCACGTCCGTGCCGGAAGTCACCCCGGAGCACAAGCTGCGCTGTGGCCCCGTGCGCAGGGACCCGGGCGGTGGCGGCATCAACGTGGCGCGCGTGGTGCGCGAGCTGGGCGGCGAGTCCATCGCCGTCTACACGCGCGGCGGCGCCACCGGCAGCATGTTGGAGGAGCTGCTGGAGGAGAAGGGGCTCTTGCGCCGCTCCATCCCCCTGCGGGACTCCACCCGGGAGAGCTTCACCGTGGCGGAGGGCGCGGGCGCGCGTGAGTACCGCTTCATCCTGCCCGGGCCCACGCTGTCCGAGCGCGAGTGGCAGCGGTGCCTCGATGCGCTGGAGGACGTGGCCGTGGGCGCCGCGTTCATCGTCGCCAGTGGCAGTCTGGCGCCGGGCGTGCCAGAGGACTTCTATGCGCGCGTGGCCCGGCTGGGCAAAGGCCTGGGCGTGCGCGTGGTGGTGGATACCAGCGGTGCTCCGCTGCGCGCCGCGCTGGAAGAGGGCGTGTTCCTGGCCAAGCCCAACCGCCGCGAGCTGCGGGACCTTAGCGGCGTCGCGGCCGAGGATCTCGACACGCAGGCCGCCGCGGCACGGGAGCTGGTGGCTCGCGGACGCGCCGAGTTGCTGGCGGTGTCGATGGGCTCGGACGGCGCCCTGCTGACGACGCGTGAGGCCCAGTTCCGGGCGGCGCCCCCGCCCGTGGAGACGCACAGCTCGGTGGGCGCGGGTGACAGCTTCGTCGCGGGGATGACGCTCGCGCTCGCGCGGGGCAATCCTCCGGAGGAGGCCCTGCGCTGGGGCATCGCCTCGGGCACGGCCGCGCTGCTGACGCAGGGGACGGACCTGTGCCACCGCGCGGACGTGGAGCACCTCTACACCCAGGTGGCGGTGACGAAGGTTCCGCGTCCGTAGCCGCGCCTGGGAAGGAGCGCTTGTCCGTTCCATTCCCTGGAGTGGAGCGGACCGCGTGCATTCGGGGTGCGCGAAGGGGGCGTCGCGGACATGTTGCGCGTGGACCCCCCATTCGAGGTGACCTGAATGAAGCCGCCACTCCGCCGCGCTTGGATTCCGCTCATGTTGGGAGGCGTCCTGACAGGGCTGCTGGCCTGCCAGGGACGTCAGGGCCCGCGCGACGCGGCGGCGGGGAAGGTGACCGTGCTGCGGGGTGTGCGGGTCATCGATGGCCGAGGTGGCCCGCCGCTGGAGAACGCGTCCGTCGTCATCCAGGGCGACACGCTCCTTCGCGTGGGCCCCGTGGATGCGGTGGAGATTCCCGCGTCCGCCACGGTCCTCGAGCTGCCGGGACGCACCGTGGTCCCCGGGCTCATCTCCAACCACTCCCACCTGGGGATGACGCAGGGCACGGATGCCGGTGGCCAGAACTACCACCGCGACAACATCGCGCGGCAGTTGGTGCGGTTCGAGTCGTACGGGGTGACGACGGTGACGTCGCTCGGACTCAACACGCCGCTCATCTCCGCGCTCCAGAAGGAGGTCGAGGCGGGCACGCTGCCGGGCGCGTCCATCTTCAGCGGGGACCGGGGCATCGGCGTGCCGGAGGGGGCGCCGCCGATGAAGGTGGTCGAGAACCAGCTCTACCGGCCCGCGACACCCGAGGCGGCCCGCGCGGACGTGCGTGAGACGGCCACCCGTCACCCGGCGTTCGTGAAGGTGTGGGTGGACGACTTTGGCGGGACGGTGCGGAACAAGATGACGCCGGAGGTCTACACGGCGGTGGTGGACGAGGCGCACCGGAACGGCCTGCGCGTCGCCGCGCACATCCATGACCTGGAGGATGCCAAGCGGCTGGTGGCCGCAGGCGCGGACGTGCTGGCGCACGGCGTTCGCGACCAGGAGGTGGACTCGGAGCTGGTGGCCGCGATGAAGGCGCGTGGCACCTGGTACATCCCGACGCTGGGCCTCAACGAGTCCTTCTACCTCTACGCGGAGGGGCCCACGTGGATGGCGGAGCCCTTCTTTCGCGCGGCGCTGTCGCCCGACCTGGCCCGGCAGTTGGATGACCCCGCGTGGCGCGCCAGTGTGCTCGATGACGGGAAGACGGCACCGGTCAACAAGCAGGCGCTGGCCATCAACTTGAAGAACGTGAAGACGCTCCACGACGCGGGCGTGCGGATTGGCTTCGGAACGGACTCGGGGGCGACGCCGGTGCGCATCCCGGGCTTCGCGGAGCACCGGGAGCTGAAGCTGCTCACGGAGGCGGGGCTGACGCCGTTGCAGGCGCTTCGGTTGGCCACGGCGAACGCGGCGGAGTTGCTCGGGCTCCAGGACCGGGGCGTCATCGAGCCGGGTCGGCGTGCGGACCTGCTCGTCGTCCAGGGAGACCCGTCGACGAACATCGAGGACCTCTCCCGCATCGAGTCGGTGTGGCATCGCGGTCGTCAGGTGCCCGGGCCTGTTCCCCTTTCTCCGGTGGAGTGAGGCCCGTGGCACGTGCCCGGTCGAGGTGGCTTCGCGCCTGACCGGGCGCCACCTTCGTGGTGGCCGTGCTTTAGCGACGCTCCACGGCGATGGCGCCGCCCTTCATCACCCACCGCACCTTGCGCACCGTGCGGATGTCCTTTGTCGGGTCTCCCTCCACCGCCACGAGGTCCGCGAGGAGCCCCGTCTTCACCTGCCCGATGCGATCCTCGCGCTGGAGCATCGCCGCGTTGCCGGACGTCGCTGCCCGGAGCACCTGGGCGGGCGTCATGCCGTAGGCCACCATCAGCTCCAGCTCGCGCGCGTTCTCTCCATGCGGAAAGACGCCGGAGTCACCGCCCGCGCACATGGGCACGCCCGCGTTCAGCGCGGCGCGGAAGCTGGCGCGCTTCTGCTGGAGGGTGGCGGGCTCCGGGTCCACGCCGCGCCGGTAGCCGCGCTGTTCGAACATCGCGTCGGTGGCGGCCAGGGTGGGGCACAAGTAGACGCCGCGCTGGGCCATCAAGCGGAACACCTCGGGGGTGCCCTCGTCGCCGTGTTCGACGCTCGCCGCGCCCGCCAGGACCGCCCGGCGGATGCCCTCCGGCGTGCTGGCGTGGACGGACACCGGACGCCCGCTGTCACGCGCGGTGTCGACGATGCGCTTCATCTCCTCCAGCGAGAATGTGGGGCGGCCCTCGTGGTTGGGCCCCCATCGGTAGTCGCCGTACACCTTCACCCAGTCCGCGCCCCGGCCGATTTGCGCGCGCACCGCCCGCGTCAGCGTCTCCACGCCGTCCGCCTCTTCCGCGCCCTGTGGGACGGTCCACTCCGAGGCGAAGCCCTTGGGGGCGTAGCTTCCCGTGGCGACGATGGCCCTGGTGGCCACGAACAGGCGCGGGCCCGGGATGATGCCCTGCTGGATGGCCTGCTTGAGGCCCACGTCCGCGTCGGCGGCGCCCTCGGAGCCCAGGTCCCTCGCGGTGGTGAAGCCCGCTTCCAACGTCGCACGCGCGTGGTTGGTCGCGCGTGCCACTCGGAGGGACAGCGACTCCTTCAGCACCTGGTCGTTCCAGGACGCCTCGTTGTACGGATGGAGGAGCAGGTGTGAGTGACCCTCGATGAGGCCGGGAAGCAACGTCGTGCCGCCGAGGTCCACGGGCGTCGTGCCCTCGGGGACCTTCACCTGGGACTCGGGGCCCGCGGCCACGATGCGGTCACCTGTCACCAGGACGACCCAGCCGGCGTGGGGCTTGGGCGTGACGCCGTCGAAGACGCGGTCGGGGCGCAGCAGGTACGAGGCCGGTGGGGTGGTGTGCGTCGGTTCGGCGGCGGTCGCCACGGCGGTGGCGAGCAACGAGGCGAAGAGAAGAGCACGCATGGGCAGGGGAGCAGGCAGGCTCGGGCGGCGAGGAAGCGTGGGTGTTAGATCGAGAGCCATGGCTTTCCAAGACCGCTCGAACGCACTTCAAGCACTAGAAGCCGAGTTCCATACGGAGCGCGCGTCGTCGCTTCGGAAACTGGAATTGAAGATGGAGGCGCTGCTGGCGGAGCTGGCCCAGGTGGAGGCCCAGCTCAAGTCCCGCCGGGACAAGGACCGGGCGGCGCAGATTGCCCGCCACCAGTCCCTGCGCAAGGACGCCGAGTACCAGCGCTGGTGCTTCATCGTGCAGCGGGAGGCCTGCGGCTTCTTCCTCCATGACGACGTCGACCGGTACTACCCACTCCCCCCGCCCTGGAGGGAGTGAGCGCGGGCTCAGCTCGTGGTGCGCCAGGCTGCCACCGCGAGCAGCACCCATCCGGCGAGGAACCCGAGGCCGCCCAGCGGCGTGATGGCGCCAAGCACCCGGACACCGGACAGGGCGAGTGCGTAGAGGCTCCCGGAGAACAGGATGATGCCCACCATCATCGCCCAGCCCGCGCCGTTGAGCAGGGACGAGGGGCGGAAGTGCCCCAGCAACCCCACGGCGATGAGGCCCAGCGCGTGGTACATGTGGTACCGCGCTCCGGTCTCGAAGATGACCTGAAGGTCCTGGGGCAGCCGGCTCTTCAGCGCGTGCGCTCCGAAGGCTCCCGCGGACACGGAGAGGAAAGCGTTCACAGCCCCCAGGACGATCCACCACCGCATCATCGTGCGCCTTTCATCGGAAGTCGGACTGGTGCACGCTACACCGCCGCAGCCGGAGCGTCCTGGCCGACGTCAACTCCCGGACCGCTCACATACGCATGACCTCAGCCAATTTCATTCCTTCCACGAAGCCGCTTCCTTTCGAGCTGCACCCGTCCTCCATCCAGGGCACGGGCGCCTTCGCCATCCGCCGCATCCGCAAGGGGACGCGCATCATCGAGTACCTCGGTGAACGCATCACGCAGGATGAGGCGGACGTCCGCTACGACGACGAGGGGATGGGCCGGCACCACACGTTCCTGTTCAACCTCGACAAGCGGACGGTGCTGGACGCGGGGACGATTCACAACGAGGCGCGCTACATCAACCACTCGTGTGCGCCCAACTGTCAGGCCCTCATCGACAAGGGCCACATCTACATCTACGCGCTCACCAGCATCGAGCCCGGTGAGGAGCTGGTGTACGACTACGGCTACGAGCGCACCCCGGACATGGGGCCCGACGCCGAGGCCCTCTACGTGTGCCGCTGCGGCGCGCCCAACTGCCGGGGCACCATCCTGGCTCCGGAGAAGAAGGCCCCCGCCCGGAAGAAGGCCGCGTCGAAGTCCAAGGCCGCGTCGAAGACCCAGTCCAAGGCCGTGTCGAAGTCCAAGTCGCGGAGCAAGAAGGACGCGGGCGTGAAGAAGGCAGCGGGGAAGAAGAAGTCAGCGTCCGGTGCCGGCAAGGCGCAGAAGCGGGCGAAGTCGCCCAGCCGCAAGCGCGCGGGCTGAGTGGCTCGTGAATGGCCCGTGCCCTCCTCAAGAGGGCCGGGCCTTCTGTGATGGCGCGGTGACGCTTCGTTCGCGTCCGGCACGCGCGCTGAGGCGCGGACGTGCGGCGCTTCCTGGTGTCCGCGCCCGTCCGCGCTACCTCACGGAGACGGAGCGGGGCATGCGTAGACGGTGAAGACCACGTCCGCGCCCAGGTTGGCGGCGCGGGCCAGCACCGTTGAGGACATCCGGAAGGACGCCTCGTGTGGCGAGGCTCCGGATTGGATGCCGACATCGAGCGTCCGCTCGTTGCACTGTGCCCACTCGTCTCGGGCCTCGGTGGGCAGGGCGTCGATGAGCGACAGGAGCTGGTTCACGGCCTCCTCGGGCGAGGCGGGCTGTTCGGCGAGCTCCAGGCTCACGAAGCCCTGCTCGTCGTTCAGCACGAGGATGGACTCTCCGAGCGCGGTCAGGAGCTTGGACACGCCTGTCTGGCTTTTGAGAATCAGGTCGACATTGAGGAACGTGGTTTCCGCGAGCGTCGTCATGATGTGGTTCCACCGCGCTTACTTCGCGGGTGTGAAGTGGCAGTGCCCCAGACAGTTCCTGCACTTCGATGCGGCATTCCCGCGTGCGTCAGCCTGGCACTCCGCCTTGTTCATGCCCGTTCCCGTGTACGGCCCCGAGCAGACACCCTTCTCTCGCAATTCCTGGCAGGTTCGACCCGCCGAGGTGTGGACGTCTCGATGCTGGCAGGAGCAGGTGCCCGTCTTGGCCTTCGTCTTGGAGGCCGACGCCGTCGGAAGGTAGCGGGCGCCGAACGGCTCCGTGACGATGTCCGCGAGGGGCCCTTCCGACAGCGGGGAATCCGTCGAGCAACATTTGTCTTCCCCCCGGTGCGAAGCGGTGCGGCCCATGCGCACGGCGAGGACTCTGCCCGGCAGGGTTTCCAGACGTCAATGTTTCCATCTCGGGCTGATGCTCCGGCCGGCCCGTGGGCGATGCGAGGGCTTCGGCGATGCCAGTCCTCCGGGACAGGTGCGTCCCGGCGTAGACTCCTCGTCGTGAACGACGTCCTTCACTTCCTGCTCTCCGAGCCCGCCGAGCCGCGGGTCCTCGACTCCATCGATACCTGGTGGCGACAGCACGAGTCGCTGGCCTCCCGCTTCACCGCGTCCGCGGACCTGGCGCTGGCTGGGGGTTTTCTTTCGGATCGGCTGGGGTTCGCGTTCGCGTCGGGGTACCAGGCCGCGCACCGGTGCCTGTTCCCGTCGCTTCCGGCGGACCGGACCACCGCGCTCTGCGCCACGGAGCCAGGCGGCGCGCATCCGAACGCCATCGAGACGCGGTTGGTGGACACGGGCTCGGGCCTTCGCGTGTCGGGCACCAAGACGTTTGTGACTCTGGGCACGCACGCGGAGCTGCTGCTCGTCGTGGCCTCGGAAGGCCAGGATGCCCAGGGGCGCAATCGGCTGCGGATGGTGCTCGTGGACGCGAAGCGGGCAGGGGTCCGTTTGAATCCGCTGTCCGAGCTGCCCTTCATCCCAGAGGTCCCGCACGCGGAGCTCACGTTGGAGGACGTGGCGGTGGCTCCGGAGGAGGTCCTCCCCGGGGATGGCTACGCGCTCTACCTCAAGCCCTTCCGCACCGTGGAGGACTGCCACGTGCAGCTCGCGATGCTGGGTTGGTTGATCCAGGTGGGCCGCCGCAGCGGCTGGCCGGACGACGTGCGCGAGGAACTGCTCGCCCTGGCGGTGATGATGCGTGGCTTGTCCCAGGCGGACCCGATGGCGGACTCCACGCACGTCGTGCTGGGCGGCGGGCTCGCGCTGACGAAGCGCGCGGTGTTGGAGCGGTGCGAGCCGCTCTGGGCCTCCACGGATGCGATCACCCAGGATCGTTGGGCTCGGGACCGCGTGCTGCTCGGCGTCGCCGGCAAGGTGCGCGCGAAGCGGCTGGTGGCGGCCCGGCAGCGCATCCAGGATGCCTCAGGACAGGGCGGCTGAGGGCCGGCCGCACGCTCACGCTGCCGCCCATGCGGCCCGGCAGCGCAGCCAGAACTCCTCAGGTCAGGGCGGCTGAGGCGTCGGCCCACGCGCGCGCCCAAAAGCGAAGGGCCGGGCCTCCCATGAAGGAGGACCCGGCCCGGTGCTCACTCACTCACCGCGAAGCAGTGATGGCGCTCAGTAGCGCCCGCCGCCCACGGCGGAGACGATGGCGGACAGGATGCGGCCTTCCACGCCCCACACGGCCTTGTTCAGGCCCTTGACGCCCGCGCCGCGCAGGTAGTCCGTGAAGTCGTGCAGCGCGGTGGAGCGCTGCATGCCCTCGCCCTTGGCCGCGTAGAGCAGCGGGGTGCTGGGCGCGCCCGTCAGGCCCAGGTCCGGCACGGCCTCGGACAGCTTCTGCGGGTCGATGCCCGTCGCGGCGGACATCATCGCCACGGTGAACTTGTGCACCGGCAGGTCGCGCACGTTCGGGACCTTCTTGTAGGTCTTCGCCTTCTCCTTCTCGCTGCTGGCGAGCGACTCCAGCGGCACGTTCGCCATGGCGATGATCTGCTCGTTCGTCACGTGCTTGCTGTCCAGGATGGCCCGGCCGAACAGGCTGGCCGCGGTGTCACCCTTGATGGTGATGTTGTTCGCGTCCGGGTTCGACTGGAGCCGCGACACCATGGACTGGACCGCCTTGCCCACCTCGGTCTCCGGGCCGCCGCGCCAGGCGCCGGGAATCGGCTGGGCCGCCGCGGCCGGGCGGGCACGGGACGCGCCCTCGAAGGAGTTCACCTGGGTGTGACCGACAGCGGCGACCCGGGCCGCGCTGGCCGGCCGCTGGGCCTGGGCCTCCGGCTGAACCCGCGCGGGCGTGGAAGAAGGATTCGAGAGGACGCGGGGGCGGCTGTCGATGCGGGACATGGCCAGGGGGTCTCCAGGGAAAATCGGCTTGCCGGTGATTATCGCAAGTTGGCTGTAAAGGTTGCGTGGGACGCTATGTTCCAAATTGATGAAGGCCTTTCCCAAAGAGTTCGCTGACTGGCTGACCCCCCGGGGTCGCCGCATCCTCGACGGCAAGGAGCGCGACGTCGTGGGCGCGCTGCTCGACCCGACCCGTCCCTTCGTGTCACTGCAAGGTGTCATCGACCCGCGTCGGGCCGTCGCATGCCGCGATGCGTTGGACGCCGCCATGCGGGAGACGATGGTGCCCATGGAGGACCCGATTCCGGCGGACTCCATCTCCGGGCAGACGATGAACTACATGGAGCTGCTGCCCAAGACGGTGCGCGTGAGCACCGCGCTGCTGGAGAGCCGCCGCTCCCGCTCCTGGCGCGCTGCGGAGTCCGTGGGGCTCACGGACATGTTGCGCTCGGACACCTTCGCCGGGTTCGCCGCCGCCGTGACGGGCCGGGCGCTGCGCCGCAAGTGGGGCATCCAGGCGCTCTGCTACGGCCCGGGGGACTACTCCGGCCCCCACAACGACCACCACCCCGAGGAAGAGGAGGCCCGCGATGGCTATGTGGACATGCACATCAGCCTCACGCTGCCGGGCGTGGACCACCAGTACCTCGTCTACGCGCAGGACGGGCACCTCTCGGAGATGACCCGCGTCAGCACCGTGGGCGGCATCACCGTATACCGGCTGCCCTTCTGGCACTACACGACGCCGCTGCTGGCCCGGAAGGGGCGGGAGGCGTCCTGCCGCCGCTGGGTGCTGTTGGGCACCTTCCTGGACGCGGCCCCGGGGGCTCGGCCGGCGACCACCATCCTCCCGGCGCAGGCTCCGGCGAAACGCCCGGTTGCCCGGTAGGCCGGTGACTTTCGGGAGTGGCGGCGGGGCCGGACGGCGTTAGCTTGGGGCGCCCTATGAGCCCCACCGACACCGACGCCCTGGCTGGAGACCTCCTCGAGTACATCGACGCCTCGCCCACGCCGTACCATGCGGTGCGCGAGTCGGCCCGACGTCTGACGCAGGCGGGGTACCGCCAGTTGGATGAGCGCGAGCCCTGGACGCTGGAGCCGGGCGCGCGCGTCTTCATCACCCGGGGGGACACGAGCATCGCGGCCTTCCACCTCGGCACCCAGCCCGTGGACCGGGCGGGCTTCCGGCTGGTGGGCTCGCACACGGACTCGCCGAATTTGCGCGTGAAGCCGAACGCGGCGGTGACGAAGAACGGCTACCAGCAGCTCGGCGTGGAGATTTACGGCGGGGTGCTGCTGCACACGTGGACGGACCGGGACTTGTCGCTCGCGGGCCGCGTCATGGTGATGGTGGAGGGGCGCCCGCAGCGGCACCTGGTGGACTTCCGCCGGCCGCTCTTGCGCGTGCCCAACCTGGCCATCCACCTCAACCGAGGGGTGAACACGGACGGCGTGAAGCTGAACGCGCAGGACCACATGGTGCCGGTGTTGGGCCTGGAGCGCGCGGGCGCCGCCGAGCTGCACGGGCTGCTCTTGGAGGAGCTGGCCAAGGGTGGAGTGAAGGCGCAGGCGGGGGACATCCTCGGCTACGACTTGTGTCTCTATGACTTGCAGCCGTCCATCCGCTCGGGCGCGCACGGCGAGTTCCTCCACGCGCCGCGCCTGGACAACCTCGCGAGCTGCCACGCGAGCCTGTCCGCGTTGCTCTCCAGCAGTGCGCCGCGCGAGGCCACCAGCGGCGTCATCCTGTTCGACCACGAAGAGGTGGGCAGCCGCAGCGCGCAGGGGGCCGCGTCGCCCTTCCTGCGCACGCTGCTGGAGCGCCTGACGCTGGCGCACTCGGACGGCAAGCCGGACGCGTTCCACCGTGCCATCGCGCACTCGTTCCTGGTGAGCGCGGACATGGCGCACGCCATCCATCCCAACTACGCGTCCATGCACGAGCCCAAGCACCAGCCGCACATGGGCGCGGGCCCGGTCATCAAGTCGAACGTGAATCAGTCCTACGCCACGGATGGCGAGTCGTGGGCCTTCTTCACGGCGCTGTGCCGCGAGGCCGGCGTGACGCCGCAGCACTTCGTCACTCGCACGGACCTGGGCTGCGGCAGCACCATTGGTCCCATCTCCGCGGGGCAGCTCGGCATCCGCACGGTGGACGTGGGCAACCCCATGCTGTCCATGCACTCCATCCGCGAGATGGCCTGCGCCACCGACGTGGCGCAGATGGTCGCCGTGCTGAGCCGCCTGTTCGCCTAGCGCGCGGCTCCGCGACACGTCATCGCCTCCTCCGGCGTGGGCCGGCGGAGGCGGACGCCTCGCTCAGGACACCGCGACCGCCAGCCGGCGCTCGCGGGCCTCGGTCAGCGTGTGGGCGTCCAGCAGGACCGCCGTCTTCTCGGGCGGGGACAGCGGCTCGGCGGTGCCACCCAGCAGCTTGCGCCGCGCGGAGGCCAGCGCCATGGGCACGGCGGCCGGCGAGGGCTGGGACTCCAGCAGCGCCAAGTGCAGCGCGTGCGCCTTGGCATCCGAGATGACGTGGTCCACCGCGTCCGCCACCGGCTCCAGCGCGAACTCCTCCGCCACCGCTTGCGCGCGCTCCAGCACCTTGGGGGGCTCGGACTCCTCGGGGATGACGAGCAGCCCGCGCCGCTCCAACCACAGCCCCAGCGACGCGCGGGAGGTGAAGACGGAGAGGGGGATGGACAGCAGCAGCCCCGCCACCACGGGCGACAGCCACAGCAGCAGTCCCGGCGACAGGAACCAGGCCACCGCGGCCAGCACCACGCCCACGCCGGTGTGGACGGCGTGGCGGCGGGCCGCCTCGGACCAGGGCAGGTCCGCGTCGTCGCGCTGCTGGCTGGACCAGCTCACCTTGTAGCCCAGCAGCGTGCCGAAGACGAAGTGCGACTGGAACAGCATCATCACCGGCGCCATCAGCGTGGCGAGCACGCTCTCCAGCAGCACGCTCAACACCAACCGCCCCCGGCCGCCCATGAGTGCGGAGTCCCTGGCGCTCGCGAGGCCCAACAGGAGCCCGAAAATCTTGGGCGCGAACAGCATGCCCATGGACACAGCGAACAGCCGCATGGAGCCCTTGGCGTCGAAGTGCATCGCCTCCGGCGGCAGGTCCTCCATCAGATGCGGGTTGGAGAACGACAGCCACCCGTCCCAGAGGCCGGCCACCAGGCCCGACGTCAGGAACAGCAGCCACAGCGGGGACGCGGCGTAGGACATCACGCCCATCAGGAAGTGGCCCCGGCTGATGGGGTGCAGGCCGCCTGCGGCCACCAGGCTCAGGTGCTGCAGGTTGCCCTGGCACCAGCGCCGGTCTCGCTGCGCGTAGTCCAGCAGGCTCGGGGGCGGCTGCTCGAAGCTGCCGCCCAGCTCCGTCACCAGCCACACGGTGTAGCCGGCGCGGCGCATCAGCGCGGCCTCCACGAAGTCGTGGCTGAGGATGTGGCCACCGAAGGGCTGCTGCCCGGGGAGCACCGGCAGGCCGCAGTGCTGGATGAAGGCCTCGGTGCGGATGATGGCGTTGTGGCCCCAGTAGTTGGACTCACCGAGCTGCCACGCGGCAGCGCCCGCGGCCACCACTGGGCCGTACACGCGGCCGGCGAACTGTTGCAGCCGGGCGAAGAGGGTGCTGCGGCCCACGTTGAGCGGCGGCGCCTGGAGGATGCCCGCGCGCGGGTTGAGCTCCATCAGCCGCGCCATCGTCACCAGCGTGCGGCCGTCCATGAGGCTGTCGGCATCCAGGACGATGGTGAAGTCGTAGTGGCGGCCCCAGCGCTCGCAGAAGTCCTGGAGGTTGCCGGCCTTCTTGCCGGTGTTGTCCGTGCGGCGCCGGTAGAAGATGCGGCCCTGTCCGCCCACGCGGCGGCACAGGTCGGCCCAGGCGAGCTCCTCGGCGATCCACGCCTCGGGCCGCGTGGAGTCACTGAGGATGTAGAAGTCGAACGCGTCCAACTGGCCCGTGGCCGCCACGGACTCGTAGGTGGCCTGTACGTTGGCGAAGACGGAGGCCGGGTCCTCGTTGTGGACCGGCATCACCACCGAGGTGCGCGAGGTGAGCCGCGTGGCCGCCTCCTCCGCCGTGGGCCAGCGCAGGCCGGGCAGGCGCTTGCTGACCGCGAGCTGAAGGAAGCCCGCCACCGCCGTCCAGAAGGACAGGGCAATCCACCCGAAGCACAGCACGAAGAGCGCCAACAGCACGCCTTCGGGGACGGTGGTACCGCGCGCGCTCAGCAGGCGGTGCATCTCCCAGGTGCCCGCCACCGTGGTCACGGCGGCGAGGCCCAGGACGAAGAGGCGCCGGATGCCGGCGCTCTCCGGTGAGAACGAGTGAGCGTGCATGGAGGAACCTCGCGAAGGGTCTCCCGGCGCGCGGGAGACTGCGTCAGCGGGAGACGGACATGTCCGGCTGGCCGGCGCGCAGCCAACGGCGCAGGCGCTCTCCCAGCGGCCAGAGCACAAGCTGCTGCTCCGGCATCGACATGGCAACCTGCGCCGGCGTCGGCACGGGCACCGCCGCGCTCAGGGCGCGGGACAGCTCGTGCGGCACCGCGTCCCGGGTGAAGACGGTGGCGCCGAAGCGCGCGCCGTCGCAGAGGACGAAGGCGGCGCGGCCCCGCGTCAGCAGGCGGCCTTCACCCATCACGTCCATGTCCAGCTCGCGCGTCAGCCACGTCTCCACGCGGGCCCGGGCCAGGGCCACGGCGGCCTGCGGCTTCACGTTGGACGCGGTGACACCTTCCAGCACCCAGGCGGCCAGGGAGGCCAGGTCCTCGGCGGCTTCGAAGCCGAAGCCCTGGAAGAAGGCGTCGAGCGCCACGCACGTCTCCGGACGGACCCAGTCGGTCGTCATGGAGGGGCAGGTGTTCGGCGTCGTCACGGAATCCATAGATAGCTCCAGGTCTCGGTGAGGGTCTCCGAACCGCGTCGCAGGAAGGCGCGCAGCTCGATGGGTTCGCTGGTGCCCTCGGGCTCCAGCTCGAAGGTGGTGCGCCAGCCACCGGAAGGTTCATGGCGCTGAATGGTGGAGCGCAGCACCTGGCCCTTGGCCGCGGTGATGACTGCTTCCACCGGCCCGTCCTCGGCGCGGGCGGTACGAGAGAAGTCGAGGATGAACCGGCGCGTGGCCGGGGTGACGCCCTCGCCCACGGGCATGCCCGGGGTGATGGCGGAGGTGATGCGCGTCGAGGTGACGACGCCGCCCGTGGTCTCCCACGGCGACTTCGAACCCCAGTGCAGACGGTAGGCCACGCGCAGCGGCGTGCCCGGGTTGAGCGGCGCGTCCGGCACCCAGAAGGCGACGATGTTGTCGTGCGTCTCGTCCGGCGTGGGAATCTCCACCAGGCGCACCGCGCCGGGGCCCCACTCGCCCACGGGCTCCACCCACGCGCTGGGACGGCGCTCGTAGCGGGCTTCCAGGTCCTCGTAGTTGTGGAAGGCCGTGTCCCGCTGCAGCAGGCCGAACGCGCGCGGGTTCTCCGCGCGGAAGCTGGAGGTGCGCACCGCCTTCGGGTTCTGCAGCGGGCGCCAGAGCTGCTCGCCGTCCTTGCTCCAGACGAGCAGGCCGTCCGAGTCGTGGACCTCCGGCCGGAAGTCGTCGAACTTCGCGCGGTCGTTCTCACCGAACAGGTACATGCTGGTGAGCGGCGCCACGCCCAGGTTCTCGATGCTGCGGCGGGAGAACAGCGTGGCCTCCACCTGCATCACCGTGTTCGAGCCCGGGGTGATGGTGAAGCGGTAGGCGCCGGTGATGCTCGGGCCGTCCATCAGCGCGTGCACCACCACCTGGTTCGCGCCGTCCGCCGGGCGCTCCAGCCAGAACTCACGGAAGTCCGGGAACTCTTCGGGACGCGACTGCGCGGTGTCGATGGCGATGCCGCGCGCCGACAGGCCGTACAGGTTGCCCTGGCCCAGCGAGCGGAAGTAGCTGGCGCCCTGGAACACGGCCAGCTCGTCGAAGATGTCCGCGCTGTTGAGCGGGTGGTGGAAGCGCAGGCCCGCGAAGCCGTCCACGCCGCTGCGGGGCAGGGACGCCTTGTTGACGACCTTGCCGTAGCTGAAGAGGTCCTGGGAGAAGCGCAGCGGCTGCGCGCGGCCCGCCTCCACGACGTTCATCACCACCGGGGACTGGAACAGGAAGCCCGGGTGGAAGAACTGCACGTGGAAGGGGAGGCCCGCGTCACGCCAGTGCGCGCGCTCCGGACGGAAGCGGATGTCGCGGTACTGATCGTAGTTGAGCTGGGTGTAGGCCTTGGGCAGCGACTTCGGCGGCGCCACGTAGGGCTGGGCCGCCAGCGCGCGCGCGCGCTCCACCACCGTCTCCGGGGAGAAGGCCGTGGTGCCCTTCATGGAGGTGCTCCGGGCCTTCGGGGCCGCGGGCTCGCGGGCGACGGCGGTGGTGCAGGACGCGACCGCCATCGCGCACAACCAGGGCGCACCCAACCTCAACGCTTTTTGCCGCAACGACGTCACGTTCGAGTGCCTCCGAGTAAGTGGGTTCGCCGACCCGACCGCACGCTCCGCGTGGTCTCGCGGTGCGGCGCGTCAGTGCTTCAGCAACCCGCGTACCAGCGCGGCCAACTCGAATCCGCCAACGTAAAAACGCTTTGATTCCGGTGGTTTGGAGTCCTGGGGTCCAGGCCGACTCCAGAAAAACCCGACTCACGAGCGTGGGCCGTGAACGGTTCCTTGCCCAGCGGTCGGGGGCGGTGGGGAGGATAGGGACAGGGGGTTGGGGGGCCTGTCCAAATCTTCCACAGGCTGACAATTCGCTATGCGTGCGCGAGCCGTTCCTGGATCAGGGAAAGGAGTTCCCTGCCAGCGAACGGCTTTTCCAGATGGGGGCTTGGCACCGACTCCAGGAAGGCCCGGGCCTGGGCCGTCACCGCGCCGCCGGTGAGGAAGATGACCCGCTGGGCCTGCTCGGGGTGGCGGGCCTGGAGGGCGGAGTAGAAGTCCATCCCGCTCATGCCCGGCATCATCAGGTCGCAGAAGACGACGTCGAAGCGCTCGCCGGCCTCGATGCGGGCCAGGGCCTCCTGGGCCCGGGTGGAGAGGGTGACGTCGTGGTGTGGGCGCAGGGTTCGCCCCAGGGCCGTACACACCAGCGGTTCGTCGTCCACCACCAGCAGGCGGCCGCGCTTCTCCGCCGGGGCGGGCGGTGGTGGGGGCGGTGGGCGCACCGGCTCGGTCCGCTGGGCGGGCGGCAGGAGCACCTGGAAGGTGGAGCCCTTGCCGGGCTCGCTGGTGACGTGGATTTCCCCACCCAGGGCCGTGACGATGCTGTGGCAGATGGACAGGCCCAGCCCGGTGCCCACCCCGGGCTCCTTGGTGGTGAAGAAGGGGTCGAACAGCCGGGGCAGGTGTTCCTGGGCGATACCCGTGCCCGTGTCCGACACCTCCACGCAGGCGCGCCCGTGGGCCGCCACGCGCGTGACGATGCGGATTTCGTGACGTTCGGGGGTCCCCGCGGGAATGGCCTGGGCGGCGTTCACCAGCAGGTTGAGGAACACCTGTCCCAGGCGTGACTCATTGCCGACCACGGAGGGAACCTCGCCGAGCTGCTTCACCAGCCGGGCGCGGTGGCGAATCTCCGTTGTCGCCAGATTCAGCGTGGACTCGAGGACCCGCCGGATGTCGACTTCCGCGCTTTCGACTGAGTCCACCCGGCTGAACGTCTTCAAGTCCCGGACGATGCTGCGCACCCGGTCCGCGCCCTGCTGGGCCTCGGCGAGCGCCGCGAGCGCGCCGCCCACGGCCTCCGCCAGCCGGGGCTCCAGGGGCCGGTTGCTCGCGGGCAACACGTCCGCCAGCTCCTCGCGCGCGAAGGCCAGGTTGGCGGTGAGGTACGCCAGCGGGTTGTTGATTTCATGCGCCACGCCCGCGGCGAGCGTGCCCACGGAGGCCATGCGCTGCGCGAGCATGAGCCGCCCCTGCATCTGGTAGCGCTCCGTCAAATCGTGCGAGACGGAGACGATGGAGTCCTTGCCGTCGAAGGGCAGGGGGAAGGTGGTGGACTCCACGCGCAGCACGCTGCCGTCGCGTTTGACCATCCGCCGCTCCTGGAGCGCCGCGCGGCCGGTGCGCAGGGCCTCGTGCATGCGCGCGTCGGCGCTGGCGAAGTCCTCGGGCGGGATGATGTCGGAGATGTGCTTGCCCAGCAGCTCGTCGACGCTCTCGTAGCCCAGGGCGGAGACGACCTTCTGGTTGGCGTAGCGCACGCGCGCGCCCGTGTCGAAGACGGCCACCAGGTCCGGCAGGCTGCCGATGAGCGTGCGGAAGCTCACCTCGGAGCGGCGCAGCCCTTCCTCGGCGCGCTTGAGCGCGGTGATGTCCGGGAAGAACGAGATGACGTGCGGCGCGCCGCCGTAGGACACCATGCCCATGAAGAGCAGGGTGTGGCGCAGCTCCCCGCCGCGGGTGCGGTATTCGATGTCCATGCCGCGCACCGTGCCGTGGTGCCGCAGGCGCTCCACCACGTGCGCGCGGTCGCTGTGGGTCTGCCACAGGCCCAGCTCCACCGTGGTGCGGCCAATGACTTCGTCGCGCGCGATGTCGAGGAGCTGGAAATAGAAGTCGTTGGCGGCCACCACCCGGCCGTCGGAGATGGAGGTGATGGACGTGGGCACCGGGCTGACGGCCAGCAGGGTGTCCTTGAGGTCATTGCCAAACGACATGTCCCTGCGGTCTTCACGGCGGGTGAAGCGGCGGTGGGCCAGCTCCAGGCGCAGCGCCAGCTCCTCCTCCTCGACGGGCCACGCCAGGAGGTCATCCGCGCCGGCATCCAGCGTGGGGCGCAGCGCGCCCAGCTCCCCGCCGCGGCCCAGCATCATCAGCACCGACGCCTCGGCGCCGGGGAGGCTGCGCAGCGCGCGCACCAAGGGGACGCGAGACGTCGCGCCCCGGGCATCCACCATCACGAGCGCGCACGGTCCGCTGCGCCAGGCGGCCGGCACGTCGGCCTCACGCGTCACGGTGACGACCGAGTGTCCCTGCTCACGCAGCCGGCCTTCCAGTGGCGCCAGGTCCGCCCCTCCCCCCTGGGTGACAATCAGGACCCGCATGGGACTCCTCATGAAGACGGACGCTCATCGTTACACGACGTCTGCTGTTGTAAAGCCGGAGCCCCTGCCGCTTTGCCGTGGAGGTGACGAAGCGCCCGGACTGTTACACTGATACCTGGACCGTGGTGGACCGGTGGCGATAGGGGGAGCGTATGGACCGGCGGGGCGTGGATGACGAGACGGCCATCGAGCCGCAGAGGCCGCCGCCGCTGCCGGTGCAGGTGCCGCGGCGGAACTTCGAAGGGCTGTTCGTCCACGCGCTGAAGCCCACGGGCGCCTTCGCCCAGTCGCTGCGAGACATCGGCTACGACATGGAGGCGGCGCAGGAGTACTACGCGCTCTCCGTGTGGCGCGCGGCGCTGGGGGTGGCCCGCCGGCATGTCTATGCGGGCCAGGCGCCCGAGGCGGCCAACCGCGCCCTGGGGCACCACTACGTGGAGGGCTTCGCGCAGACGCTGGTGGGGCGCATCTTCGCCACCGCCGCGCCCCTGCTGGGCACGGAGCGGTGCCTGACGCGGCTGCCCACCTATCTGCGGGCGGGGCGCGAGGACATGAAGATGCTGCTGGAGCCGGTGCAGGCGCGCGAGTGGCGCATCCGCGTCGTGGACCCGGACCCGTTGCCGGACTTCGTCGCGGGTGTGGTGGAGGGTGTCCTCCGGCGCACCAAGGTGACGCCGCACGTGGAGGTGCTGGAGCGGCAGGTCACCGGCTACGCCCTGCGGGTGCGGTGGAAGGGCGCCTGAGCGGGTGGGATGCCTCGGCTGGCCGGACCGCGCCCTGCCAGGGTGACGGGTCCCCGGTGACGCCTGCTCAGTTGTGATTGGCGGCGAAGTGTCGAGTCGTTAAACGTGCCACCCGTATGCACAAGACTCACCTCGTCGGTGCTCGCACGCACAACCTGAAGGAACTGTCGGTCGACCTCTCGGAAGGAGAGTTCGTCTGCGTCACGGGCGTCTCCGGCGCCGGCAAGTCGAGCCTGGCGCTCGACACCCTGTACGCCGAGGGGCAACGGCGCTTCGTGGAGAGCTTCAGTCCGTATGCCCGCCAGTTCCTCGAGCGGCTGGAGCGGCCGCCCATGGACGCGCTGGAGCCCGTGGCCGCGGGCGTGGCGGTGGACCGCCGCGCGCCGGTGAAGAGCTCGCGCTCGACGGTCGCCACCCTGGCGGACGTGGAGCCGTACCTGTCCGCGCTGTTCACCCGCGAGGCGGTGCCGGTGTGTGGCACCTGCGGCGTGGAGGCGGTGCGGACCGATGCGCGCGTGGCAGCGGCGGCGGCCATCCGTGAGCACGCGGACGTGCAGGCCATCATCACCTTCCCGCTGCGCATCCCCGACACGGCCGCGTTCCTGGACGCGCGGGCCCGGCTCCTCAAGGACGGCTACCACCGGCTGATGGTGCAGGGCGAGGTGAAGGAGCTGGAGACGCTCCGTCCCGCCGAGGCCACCGACCCGGCCGGCATCGCCCGCGTGGTGGTGGACCGGGTGAAGTTGAGCACCGGGCAGTTGTCGCGGGTGACGCAGGCGCTGGAGGACGCGTGGAACCGCGCGGACGGCGAGGCGCACCTGTTCGTCCCCGGACAGAGCGCGCCCCAGAAGCTGCGGCGTGGCCTGGTGTGCCCCAAGTGCGCCCGGGAGTTCGAGCCCGCGACGCCGGGCCTCTTCAGCTACCAGTCCCCCGTGGGCGCGTGCGCGGCGTGCCGGGGTTTTGGCCGCACCATCGGCATCGACTGGGGCAAGGTGATTCCCAACCCCGAGCTGAGCCTGTCACAGGGGGCCATCCGCCCGTGGTCCGGCCAGTCCACGACGTGGGAGCGCGGCATGCTCCAGCGCTGGTGCAAGGCGAAGGGCATCCCCTGGGAGAAGCCCTGGGGTTCGCTCACGGCCGCGCAGCGCGAGTCGGTGCTGGAAGGGGAGGGTGACTACGACGAGGGCCGTGCCTACCCGGGCGTGCGCGCGTGGTTCCGGTGGATGGAGGGCCGCACGTACAAAATGCACGTGCGCGTCCTGCTGGCGCGCTACCGCGCCTATTCGCTGTGCGAAAGCTGTGGCGGTGGACGGCTCAACGCGCAGGCGCGCGCGTACCGGGTGGGCGGGCTGGATTTGCCGTCGTGGCACCACCTGGAGCTGACGGACGCGCTCGCGCGGCTGGACGCGCTGCGCACCACGACGGGGCAGGGCGAGCTGGCCCGCCGCGAGCTGGCGGGCCGGCTGCGCTATCTGCAGCGCGTGGGCCTGGGCTACCTCACGCTGGACCGGCCCGCGCGCACGCTGTCGGGCGGCGAGGCGCAGCGGGTGTCACTAACGGCCGCGCTGGGGACGTCGCTCACGGGCGCGCTCTTCGTGCTGGACGAGCCCACCGTGGGCCTGCACCCGGGCGACGTTCCGCCGTTGACGGAGGCCATCGCGGAGCTGGCGGAGCGGGGCAACATCGCGCTGGTCATCGAGCACGACCCGCTGGTCATCCGCACCGCGCACCGCGTGCTGGAGCTGGGGCCCGGCGCGGGCAAGCAGGGTGGACAGCTCGTGTTCGATGGCACGCCGGAGGCGCTCGCGAAGCATCAGGAGCTGCCCACGGGCCGGCTGCTGTCGGGCGTGGACGCGGTGACGCGCGTGCCGCGCCCGCGCATGGGCGAGCTGGTGATTCGGGGCGCCCGCGAGCACAACCTGAAGGACCTGTCCGTGCGCGTGCCCCTAGGCATCCTGTGCGCGGTGACGGGGCCCAGCGGCTCGGGCAAGAGCACGCTGGTGGACGAGGTGCTCTACCGGCACCTGGCGCGGCGGCTGGGCGTGAAGGACGTGGAGGCGCCCGGCGCGGTGGACGCGGTGGAGGGCCTGGAGGCGCTGAAGGCCGTCACCCTGGTGGACCAGTCCCCGCTGGGACGGACCTCGCGTGGCAACGCGGCCACGTACACCAAGGCGTGGGACCGGCTGCGCGAGCGCTTCGCCTCCGAGCCGGACGCGGAGGTGCGCGGCCTGACGCCGGCCCACTTCTCGTTCAACGTCGACAAGGGCCGGTGTGAGGCCTGCTCGGGCGAGGGCTACGAGACGGTGGAGATGCAGTTCCTCGCCGACGTGGCGCTGCTGTGCCCGGTGTGCCGGGGCCGGCGCTTCAAGGAAGAGGTGCTGGCCGTCCGGCACCAGGGCTTCAGCGTGGCCCAGGTGCTGGAGATGACGGTGGCCGAGGTGCTCCAGCACTTCGGAGATGATTCGGCCCTGCAACGCACGCTGGGCCCGGTGGCCCGGCTGGGGCTGGGCTATCTGCCCCTGGGACAGCCGCTGTCCACGCTGTCGGGTGGCGAGGCGCAGCGCTTGAAGCTGGCGCGGGCGCTGGCCAGCGAGGCGAAGGAGACGCTGTTCCTCATCGACGAGCCCAGCGCGGGCCTGCACGCGGAGGACGTGCGGCACGTCATCGCGGCGTTGCATGCGCTGGTGGAGCGCGGCGCCAGCGTCATCGTGGTGGACCACGACGTGGCGGTGATGAAGGCCTCGGACTGGGTCATCGACCTGGGGCCGGTGGGCGGGCGCGACGGTGGCCTGCTGGTGGCGGAAGGCACGCCCGCGGACGTGGCGCGTGGCAAGGGCGCCACCGCCCAGGCACTGCGGGGCGAGCGCAAGGCGCTGGGCCGCGTGGTGAAGCCGCGCAAGCTGGCCAAGGGCGAGGTGCCCGCCATCGAGGTCGAGCACGCGCGCGAGCACAACCTCCACGACGTGTCCTGCCGCATCCCGTTGGGGAAGATGACCGTCGTCACCGGGCCGAGCGGTTCGGGCAAGAGCTCGCTCGTCTTCGACGTCGTGTTCGCGGAAGGGCAGCGCCGCTTCCTGGAGACGTTGAGCCCGTACGCCCGGCAGTTTCTTCCGTCGATGCCGCGGCCGGACGTGGAGCGCATCAGCTCCCTGCCGCCGTCGGTGGCGCTGGAGCAGCGCACCTCGCGCGCGGGCGCCACCAGCACCGTGGCCACCGTCACCGAGGTGGCCCACTACCTGCGCCTGCTCTACGCCAAGCTGGGCGAGCCGCATTGCCCGAAGGACGACTCGCCCATCGCGGCCGCGTCACCGGACGTGCTCTTCGCGCAGCTCACGGCGATGAAGGGCGAGGGGACGCTGCTGGCACCCGCGGTGCGCTCGCGCAAGGGCACGTACCTGGACGTCTTCGCCGGCGCGGCGCGCGCGGGGATTGCCCAGGCCATCGTCGATGGAAAGCTCGCGTCCACGGACGACCCGCCGCGCCTGGCGAAGACGCGCGAGCACGACATCGACCTGGTCATGTACCAGGGCAAGCTGGCGAAGCTGAGCCGCGACGTCTTCGAGAAGGCGCTCGGCTGGGGCCAGGGCGCGGTGAAGGTGGACGCGGGCAAGGGTGAGACGCTGCTGTCCACCGAGCGCACCTGCCCCCAGTGTGGCACCGCCGTGCCGGAGCTGGACCCGCGCTGGTTCTCCTTCAACACCAAGCAGGGGCGCTGCGAGTCGTGTGAAGGCACCGGCATCCAGGGCGGCGCCGAGGCGATGGCGGAGGGCGAGGTGGCCCCGTGCCGCGCGTGTGATGGCAGCCGGCTGGCGCCCGTTCCCCGGGGTGTGCGGCTGGAGGGCGCGCGCTACCACGAGGTGGTGCAGCAGTCCGTCGCCGCCTCGCTGGCGCGCGTGCGGGCGTGGAAGTTCAAGGGCGACCGGGCGCTCCTGGGCGAGCCGTCCCGCCAGGAGCTGCTGCGCCGCATGGAGTTCCTGGAGCGCGTGGGCCTGGGCTACCTGTCCCTGGACCGCAACGCCTCCACGCTGTCGGGCGGAGAGATGCAGCGGCTGCGGCTGTCCGCGCAGCTCGGCGCGGGCCTCACCGGCGCCATGTACGTGCTGGACGAGCCCACCATCGGTCTGCACCCGCGCGACACGCACCGACTGCTCGACAACCTGCGCGCGCTGGTGGCCACGGGTTCCACGGTGCTGGTGGTGGAGCACGACTCGGACACCATCCGCGCGGCGGACCACCTGCTCGACCTGGGCCCCACGGGCGGACGGGGCGGCGGGCACATCCTCGCGGAGGGCCCTCCGGACGTGGTGTTGGAGAGCGACTCACCCACCGCGCGCGCCTTGAAGGAATCGCAGGTGCGGCCACCGTCCACGCGCGGCGAGCCGAAGCAATGGATTGAGCTCAAGGGCGCGCGGGCCAACAACCTGAAGCGCGTGGACCTGCGGCTGCCGGTGGGCCGGCTCAACGTGGTGTCGGGTGTGTCGGGCTCGGGCAAGAGCACGTTGATTCGCCAGGTGCTGTTCCCGGCCCTGCGCGAGAAGCTGGACCGCGTCACGCCGAAGCCGGGCCCCTTCACGTCGCTGCACGGCGCGGAGGCGGTGAAGCGCGTGCTGTCGGTGGACCAGTCCCCGATTGGCCGCACGCCCCGGTCGGTGCCGGCGACGTTCCTGGGCATCTGGGACGAGCTGCGGCGCGTCTTCGCCGCCACGCCCGAGGCGAAAATCAAGGGCTTCACGCCCACGCGCTTCTCCTTCAACTCCACCAGCGGCGGCCGCTGCACCGCGTGCGAGGGGCAGGGCTCCATCTCCCATGAGATGTCCTTCCTCCCCGACGTGGTGACGCCGTGTGAGGCGTGCAACGGCGCGCGCTTCGACGCGGCCACGCTGGAGGTGCGCTACCACGGGCTCAGCATCGGCGATGTGCTGCGCCTGTCCGCGGACGAGGCCAAGGACGTCTTCAAGGCCTTGCCCCGCGTGGCCGCGCCGCTGGAGTGCCTGGCGGACCTGGGCGTGGGCTACCTGCAGCTCGGCCAGGGCTCCAACACCTTGTCCGGCGGCGAGGCCCAGCGGCTGAAACTGGCGGCCGAGCTGACGGCCTCCTCGCGGCACGAGCCCACGTTGTACGTGCTGGACGAGCCCACCACCGGTCTCCACCTGGGAGACGTGGAGAAGCTCATCACCTTCATGGGCCGGCTGGTGGACCGCGGGGACACGTTGGTGGTCATAGAACATCACCCGTCGGTGATTGGCGCCGCGGACCACGTCGTCGAGCTGGGGCCTGACGGCGGGGACGCGGGAGGCGCCATCGTCGCGGAGGGCACGCCTCGGGACGTGGCGAAGCTGAAGACGGCCACGGGCCGGGTGCTCAAATCACTCTTTTCCGGTGAAGACACACGTCCCCGTGCCGCGGCGCGGCGAGCGTGAAACCCACGGGCGGCTGGGGCATTGTGGGGATGGCATGAAGACCCTCCCCCTGCTGTCCCTGACCGCGGCGCTCGCCGTCTCCCCGGCCCTGGCCGCGAAGCCGGCGGCGCCGAAGCCCCCCACCGCGAAGTCCGAAACCCCGAGCGAGAAGAAGCCCATGTCCTTCCATGACCTCTCCGCCAACCGGCTCGACGGCAAGCCCGAGAAGCTGTCCAGCTACCAGGGCAAGGTCGTCCTGGTGGTGAACACCGCTTCCGAATGTGGCTACACGCCGCAGTACGCGGGCCTGGAGAAGCTCCACCAGGCGTACAAGGACAAGGGGCTCGTCGTGGCGGGCTTCCCGTCCAACGACTTCGGCGGGCAGGAGCCGGGCTCGTCGGAGGAGATCAAGAAGTTCTGCGAGCTGCGCTTCAAGGTCACCTTCCCCATGTTCGAGAAGGTGAAGACGAAGGGAGACGGCCAGTCGCCCGTCTACGCGTTCCTGTCGAAGGACCACCCCGCGCCCAAGTGGAACTTCCACAAGTACGTGGTGGGCAAGGACGGCCAGGTGAAGGCCGCCTTCCCCAGCGCGGTGACGCCGGACAGCGCGGAGCTGAAGGCGGCCATCGACAGCGCGCTCGCGCAGCCGTAGTCCCAGGAAGGGGCGCGTGGGGGCTGGCCCTCTGGCCCCCGCCCTGGCGGCAGGCAACCCAGGCCGCCACCCTGGCCGTGGCGGCGGTGGGGGCTCACCCTGAATGCCGGACACGGCTCGAAGGGAGACCCCATGGAGACGCTGGACGCGGCGTGGCCACCGCTGCCCCTGGACGCGTGGAAGGACACCTACGCCACGCTGCACCGGTACACGCAGGTCATCGGCAAGGTGAAGCTCGCGCTGACGCCACCCCAGAATCACTGGTGGAACGTGGCGTTCCGCGTGACGGCGCGCGGAATGACGACGGGCCTCATTCCGTATGGGCAGGGCGCGTTCGAAGTCGACTTCGACTTCCGCTCGCACGAGCTCCTCTTCCGCGCCAGTCGCGGGCCCACGCGGGTGATGGCGCTGGAGCCCCGGCCGGTGGCGGAGTTCTACCGGGATGTCATGGCGACGCTGCGCTCCATGGGCGTCGAAACGCGCATCTGGGAGCATCCCGTCGAGATTCCCGAGGACGCGATTCCGTTCAGCCAGGACCTGCAACACCGCAGCTATGACGGCGAGGCGGTGGAGCGCTGGTGGCGGGCCACGATGCAGGCCACGCTCGTCTTCGAGGAGTTCCGCGCGCGCTTCACCGGCAAGTGCAGTCCGGTGCACTTCTTCTGGGGGAGCTTCGACCTGGCGGTGACGCGCTTCTCCGGACGCCCCGCGCCAGATCGCCCCGGCGCGGACCCCATCACCCAGGAGGCGTACTGCGAGGAGGTCAGCAGCGCGGGCTTCTGGCCCGGACTCCTCGCGACGGGTGGCGCGGCCTTCTACAGTTACGCGGCGCCGGAGCCGGAGGGCTTCGCCACCGCGAAGGTGCGTCCGGCCGCGGCCCGGTACGACGGGGCCATCAAGGAGTACCTGCTGTCCTACGATGACGTGAGGCGGGCGGATGACCCCAAGGCGGTCCTGCTCGATTTCCTCCAGAGCACCTACGCGGCCTGCGCGGACCTGGGCGGCTGGGAGCGGGACCGTTTGGAGCGGCCGCTCATCGTCCCCGAAGCCCAGCGCGCACGCCGCGGGGTGGACGCGGGCACCTTGGCCGAGCAGCCCGCGCCCTGACGGCCGCCGGCCCCGCGGGTACCCCCCGCGAGGCCGGTGCCGGGCCTTCGCCCAGGGCCTCACTTGGTCTTGGGCGGGAAGTGCTTCAGCAATTGCTCCACGGATTCATCCAGCTTCTTCTGCTGCTTCTGGGCGTTGGCGTTCTCGCTCAGCTCCGCCTGGGCCGTGCCACGCCAGACGAGCTGCTTCGACTCCGGGTCGACGACGTCGAGGATGAGGGAGCCTTCCTCGTACTCGCGCAGGTATGTCTCCGGCATGGTGACGGCGCCGCCCGCGTAGAAGGGGTCCGTGAAGGGGCCGCCCCAGGGGTAGCCGTAGTAGTCGTCGACCGTCTCGGCCTTCAGCGCGTTGTGGATGGCGCCATGCCACCCGATGAGGAAGTCCGGGTTGGCGCCGGTCTCCACCTTCTTGTAGCCGCGCGCCAGCAGGTAGCGGTCCACCGTCTGCTCGACGCGCGCGCCGACGATGGGGTTGTACACGCGGTCATCCTTGCCCGTGGGCTGCGGGAGCCAGGCATAGGTGCGGTACCCCTCCAGCTTCTGCGTGGCGGAAGGGTCATAGTTGGTGTTGACGTCGATGCCGGAGCACGCGGCGAAGGCCAGTGCCAGCAAGGGTGGGGCGATTCGGGTCAGCAGCCGCAAGGGAGCCTCCTTCGGTGGCGGCGCGGCGCGCGCCGTTGCCTCCCTGACGGTACTCACGCCGCGAGGCGCCCCTCGGCGCTGGACGCCCGGTCCTCCCCGGCCACGGTGCTAGGTGAACGAGGTCGTCCAGCAGCGCACGTCAGTTGCCCTGAGGGTCTATCGGAACCACGCACTATGTTGCGGAGCATGAATGCCGTGAATGCAGCTCCTTCTAGGCGTCCAGGCTTCCCCCTGTTGTTTGCGCTTGTCCTCACGGCATGCGCTGAAGGCCCAATGACAAGACCTGACGCTTCCGTCCGGAAATGGGTTGGCCCGGTGGTGACACTCCCGAGCGGAGGGCAGTTCCGAACAGTCATTTTCTACGGGCCTTGGCAGTGCAGCAGCCAACTCGTGGAGTACTGTCGCTCGAAGTGCTCAGGAAGCGGCCATGCGCTCCAAGGTTGTATGTGGCTGGCGGACGTGAAGATGGACTTCCAGGGAGCTGTCATGCGTGCGGGTAGCCGCTACGGCATGACGCATTGTTGCTGCAACTACGCGACGCTTGCCCCCGCGCAGACCAACGCCGCGCGAGGACAATGGAACAGCATGCGGTCCGAATTTCGGAGCCAGTGGGCAAACCGATTTGGCGCATGGCCCACCGATGCCACGGGGACGCCCTATGAAGGGCATCACGTCCGAGACCTCTGGCACGGTGGGAACCCCACCGACTGGGATAACATCATTCCGTTCCCGCAGGACCTGCATCAGCAGCTCCCGGGCGCTTACAAGCAATGCTACGCGAACAACCCACCGTGGACCTCGACCGGTGTGGACTATCCCTATGGAGAATGACCGGTCCATGAAGGCCCTCCTCGATGAGGTGTTGCGACTCCACCACCCGAATCCCCCTGCGACATCCGAGCAAATCGAAGAGTTCGAACACCGCGAAGGTTGGCGACTGGACCCGGACCTGCGCGCCTTCTACTTGTATTGCAACGGCGCGCGCCTCTTCGACCGGGTTGACCCTGCATTCGCCTTTGTTCCGTTGGCGGAACTTCGGCGCGCCCGAGTCGTCATGCGCAACGACGACAGCGACGATGCGGGGCCGGCGGCTTGGTACGCGCTCTGCCGTGTGCGGGATAGCAACTTCATCCTGCTTGACGTGAGCGAACAGCACGAGGGCCGATACCCGTTGCGTGACGGCTACAACGAGGCGTTCCCTGAGCCGGACTACTGCCCCAAAATCGCCGCATCCTTCCGGGACTTCTTGCAGGGCGCGCTTGATTCGAAAGAACAGTGGTTCTGGCTGTCAACGGAGCAAGAGCCCCAAAGCAACTCTTAGTCCTTCTCGGGCTCCCACTTGCCCTTCTTCCGGCCCTCGCTGCGCGCCAGCGTGAGCGCGAGCGTCGCCCGCTTCTCTTGCGGCAGGTCCTTCGCCAGCGTCTGGTACAGCTCCTTGTCGAGCGCCGCGATGCGCTCCCTCGCCTCGAAGGCGCCCAGCGCCGCCGCGTCCACCTGGGACAGGGCCTCACTGTCACCGCGCGAGGCCCGGTGGAGGATGCGGGCCGACTCGCGGACCTGCTTGCGCAGCGGGCGGCGCCGCTCGTCGAACTTGCGCAGCGTCTCTTCCAGCTTCAGCGCCTGCGCGTTGTTCAGGCCGAGCACGTCCGACAGCTCCAGCACCTGCCGCAGCCGGTGCCGCTTCTCCGCGTGCTCCATCCGCTCCTCGGCGCGGGCCTCCCGCCCGGAAGGCGAGGCCGCCGCCACCAGGGGGACCAGGGCCAACAGCATCACCGCCATCCGCGTCGTCACAGCGTCTCTCCCAGCTCGAAGTCGAAGTCCTCGTCCCAGCGGTCGGAGTCCTCCATCGCGTCCAACGGCTCCAGCCCGGCCCAGGCCTCGATGGCCGCCATCGTCTCCGCGTCCAGCTCCTCGACGGGCTGTGCCCCCGCCGTGGGCTGCGCGGTGCGGGCCTCGCCCGGGAACCGCCACGTGCCGGGCACCAGCAGCACCAGCGTCACCGCCGCGGCGGCGGCCACCAGCCCGCCCAGGGTCCGCAGCCCCAGGCCCTGCTTCCGGGCGCTCCGCCGCCACTCGGACAGCGTGCGCCGGGGCAGCTCCTCCAGCTCCGACTTCTCCTGCGCGGTGATGGGAGGCAGCGCCACCAGCGCGAGCAGCTCCACGGACGCGTCGAAGGCCCGCCGGCAGCCCTCGCAGCTTTCGAGGTGCGCCATGAGCGCCACCGCCTCGGCGTCCTCGAGCGCCCCCGCGGCGTGCAGGTCCAGCCGCTCCTCCTGGTCAGGGCACGCAGCCATCAGTGCTTCTCCTCGGGCGCGCCCACCCGCGCCTTGAGGCGCTTCATCGCATGGTGGAACTGCACCTTCGCGTTGTTCTCCGTGATGCCGAGCGTCTCGGCGATATCCTTGAACGCCAGCCCGCCGTCCACCCGCAACGTCAGCACCTCGCGCTGGCGGCGGGGCAGGGTGAGCACCTCGGCGCGCACCTGCCGCTCGCGCTCGGCGCGCTCCAGCCGGTCCTGCGCGGACTCGGACGGGTCCTGCGCCAGGTCGTCCGGCTCGGAGGCCACCAGCACCGGGCGCCAGCGCTGCCCCTGCCTCGCGTGGTTCTTCGCCAGGTTGAGCGCGATGCGCACCAGCCACGCCCGGAACGGCGCGGGCCCCGACGGCGTGAAGCGCGCGAACACGCGGCGCGAGGCCTCCAGAGCGCGCAGGAAGGCGCTCTGCACCAGGTCGGCGGCGTCCTCCGGCCGCGACACGTAGCGGCGCACCAGGGAGAAGACGAGCGAGCGGTGCCGCATCACCAGCACCTCGAAGGCCGCCGGCTCACCCTCCAGGAACGCGCGGCAGAGGGCCTCGTCCGAGGCTCGCTCCAGGCCCGCCCGGGCCATGCGCGCGGGCAGGGACACCACCCGGCCGCCTGTTTCCCTGATGCTCACGTGGCTCCAACCCCGGTCGGGGACAAAGGTTAATTTCGACCCGATTTCGTCGGATAATTTCCAGTTGTTCAAGAATTGCTGGGAGTAGGGGCGACAAACCTGCCTCCCTGGGTTGCTGGCGGACAGTCGGCGCTGGGACAATGGCGTGACAGTGATGGCCTGGGACGGGGGAATGTTGACCCAAGGATCTAGCTCACGCATCAAGGGCGGCGTGCTCATCTCGCGGCTCAACATGCTGCGCCACCACGGTGGGCAGGGACGGGTGGACGAGGTGCTCCGGCGCTTGCCCGCGGAGGACCAGGCGCTGCTGCGCAAGATGTTGCTGCCGGTCGGCTGGTATCCCCTGGAGTTGAATTTGCGGCTCGACGCGGCCATCGCCGGGGTGGTGTCGCCGGAGGACGAGGACCGGGCGTTCCTCGAAATGGGCCGCGCCTCCGCCGACGAGGCGTTGCACGGCGCGCAGCACGTCTTCGTCAAGGCGGGCGAGCCGCACTTCCTGCTGAGCCAGGCGCCACAAATCTACCGCTTCTATTACGCGGTGGGCTCGCGCACCTACGAGCCGACGGGCCCGCGCTCCGGCGTGCTGCGCACCTTTGGCGCGGAGAACGTCACGGTGCCGGACTGCCTGACCATCATCGGCTGGCATGAGCGGGCCATCGAGCTGTGCGGGGGCCAGTCGGTGCGCATCAGCCACCCCATGTGCAGGGCGCGGGGCGCGCCGCACTGCGAGTACCACTGCGCGTGGGAGTGAGCGCGGCGCGGCTCAGGGCGACGCGACGTCCGGCAGCGGATTCGCGCGCAGGTAGCGGAGCACGTCGTCCAGGTGGCGGTACACGCGGACCTCGTGCCGGATGATGTCCTCGATGCGGCCGTCCGGACCGATGATGAAGGTGACGCGGCGGTCGACGTTGAGCACGGGCCAGAGCACGTCATAGGCGCGGCTGATGGCCCGGTCCGCGTCGCCGAGCAGCGCGAAGTGGATGTCCTCCGCCTCCGCGAACTCGCACTGGGTGCGCTGCGTGTCCACGGAGACGCCCACGAGCTCCGCGCCCAGGCCCTTGAGCACCTCGTGGTTGTCCCGGAACGCGCGGTTCTCGATGGTGCAGCCCAGCGTGAAGGCCTTGGGGTAGAAGAAGAGCACCACGCGCCGGCCGCGCAGGGACGAGAGCTGAACGGGCGCCCCATGGCAGTCGGTGGCGGTGAAGTCCGGTGCGATGTCTCCGACGGAAGGCATGCCGCTGCGTCCCTACCACGTTTGCGGTGGGCCCGTTGGACAAGCGTTCAGGCTAAGGTCCGCGCCCGTGCGGCCTTCCAGGGACAGGGACGAGCAGTCATCTCAGCGGTTTCAACAACGACTGGCCCAGGCCCTGGGCGTGACGCGGGTGGCGCGTGTCACGGGGCTGGACCGGACCGGCGTGGAGGTGGCGTGCGCCGTACGCCCCGGCGGGCATGTTCTGCAGGTGTGCAACGGCAAGGGCCTCTCGTACGAGGACGCGGCCTGGGGCGCGCTGCTGGAGACGGCGGAGCTGTGGGCCGCGGAGTCGGTGGAGCCCGGCGCGTGTGTCTGGGGCTCCATGGTGGAGCTCGACGGCCGCGTGGGCACGCTGTGGAGCGCGGAGGACCTGGGCTCCGCGGGGGCGCTGGTGGCGCCACGCTTGTGGAGCGAGTACGTCCGCTGCGCGTGGCGCGAGGCCACGGAGCTGAATTCGGGCAAGCCGGTGTGGGTGCCCGCGCAGGGACTGCACGTGCCTCCGTCGGGGAGTCCCTCGCTCGGACCGGTGGCGGTGGCGTGGACCAGCAACGGCTCCGGCGCGCACCCGGACGCGGGCCAGGCGCTGCTGCATGCGCTGTTGGAGGCGACGGAGCGCGACCAGCTCGCGCGCGCGCTTCCGGAGGGGTGGACGGAGGAGGGTGTTCAGCGCCGCCTGCTGCGGGCTTCCGGCTTGCGCGAGCGGGCGCCCGCCGTGGATGCGCTGGCCCAGCGGCTGCGGGAGCGGGGCTTCGGTGTGTACCTGTTCGATGCCACGCCCGCCGCGCGCACGCCGGGGGCGGTGGGGCTTCCCGTGGGCGCCGCGGTGCTGGTGGATTTGGAAGAGGGCCCGGTGCCGCTCACCGCGGGTTACGCGTGCGCGATGACGCCGGAGTCCGCGCTGCTGAAGGCGTTGTTGGAAGCGGCGCAGTCGCGACTGACGGACATCCACGGTGCCCGCGAGGACGTGGCCGCCACGGACCGGGAGGCGGCGCGAGGCTTCGCGGAGGCGTGTGCCGAGGTCCGTCCCCGCCGGAGCGTGGAGGCCATGCCTGACCTGGGCGCGCAGGCACGAGGGCCCGCGCCACGGCGCGTCCGTCAGGTGCTCTCGCGGCTGGAGGGCGCGGGGTTCAAGCGGGTGGCCTCGGTGGAGATGCCGTCACCGGTGGAAGGTCTCCACGTGCGGCGCGTGGTGGTGCCGGGCATGCAGGTTTCGGAGCTCCTATGAAGCGGCGTGAAGCGCCCCCGCGTTTCGGGCACGTACACCCCGGAGCGCTCATGCGGCGGCGAGTGGCGAAGCATCGTCACTGTGGCGGAATGAAGTGCCTCCGCGTTTCGAGCGGGGTCGTGCCGGGCATGCAGGTTTCGGAGCTCCTATGAAGCGGCGCGCGGACAATCTGGTGGTGTTCCTGGGGCCCTCGCTGCCCGCGGCGGAGGCGCAACGCCTGACGCCGTGCACGGTGCTCCCGCCCGCTCGGCAGGGGGACGTGTGGCGCGCGCTCGCGCTGCGTCCCAAGGCCCTTGTGCTGGTGGATGGTGTCTTCGAGGCCCAGCCCTCGGTGTGGCACCACGAGCTGCTGGCCGCGCTGGAGGCCGGCGTGGCCGTCTTCGGCGGCGGGAGCATGGGCGCCCTGCGCGCCGCGGAGCTCGTGCCACACGGCGTGGTGGGCGTGGGCCGCATCTTCGAGTGGTACCGCGACGGCACCGTGGTGGATGACTCCGAAGTGGCGTTGCTCCACGCGGACGCGGAGCACGACTACCGGCCGCTCACCGTGCCGCTGGTCAACGTCCGGCACGCCGCGGAGTGCGCCACGGAGGCGGGCGTGCTCAAGCGCCCGGCGGCGCAGGCGCTCGTCGATGCCGCGCAATCCGTCTTCTACCAGGAGCGCACCTGGGGCCGCGTCCTGGACACCGTGGCGCCGCACTGGTCCGCGCCCACCCGCGCGGCCTGGGACGCCTGGTTCCCGAAAGGCGCCGAGGACCTCAAGCGGCGGGACGCCCTCGCATGCCTCCAGACCGCCGCGGCGTGGGTGGCCTCGGGGGCCGCCGCGCCTCGGGGCGAGGTGCAATCTCCCTCCTCCCTGGTCCGCCGCCGCCGGCTGGTGGACGACGTCACGGGTGGGAAGGACGGCGGGGTGTCCTCGGGCCGCGTGCTGGACGCGCTTCGCGACGCGCCCGACGCGGAGGCGCTGGCCGAGGCGGGCCTGCGCAGGGCGCTCCTCGCGGGTTGGGCGAGGACCCAGGGCCTGCGCGTCTCCGACGACGAGGTGGCCGAAGTGGAAGCCGGCTGGTGGCAGGCGCAGCGCGTGCCCGTGGCCCGGCGCGCCGCGTTCCTCTCCCGTCTGGGGTTGGACGCGTGGGGCCTGCGCCGCCTGTGCGAGGAGCGGGCCCTGGAGCGGCTCGTCCTGGAGCACGCGACACGGCTGTTGCCGGATGGCCCGTCCTGGGACGAGGCCCTGGCCTCCGAGGCCCGCCTCACCGGGCGCTGGGCGGAGGCCGCGAGCGAAGTCGCCGGGGCGCCCGAGGACCCAACGGAGGGCGTTGGGTCCGGGGGCGCGGCGGACTGACCTCGCGGGTAAGTGAAAACGTGACATCCCGGATGAAAAGGATAGGGTCAACCCTGGAGGTTGCCCTTGTTCAGCCCCGCTCACTGGGTGGTTCAACAGTCTCTCGCGTGGACCGCACCGCCGGAAGGCGTGCGTCCTGGGCGTGCCACGCGTCTGGTGGGGCAGGGCGGCAGCGCTAGAGGCCCGAGCCCCTGGAGTGGGTGGCAGTGAGGTCTCCGCCCTTCCATCCAGACCAGTTGGTGCCGGACAGCGAGGTCGGCCCATGGCGCATCCTGGAGTCGTTGGGCTCGGGAGGCTTTGGCCGTGTCTTCAAGGTGGAGCGAGCGGGCCGCAGCTACTCGCTGAAGATGGCGCTTCGTCCGGCGGGCCAGCACACCCCGGAAGAGGAAGACATCAACGGCCGCCTGGCGCATGAAGTGGCGGCGCTGCTGGCCTGCGCGCCGCACCCGAACCTTCCGGCGCTCCACGCGGTGGACCGGTGGCCGGAGCCCCCTGACGGCTACCTGTACTTCGTCACCGACTACATCGATGGCGAGACGTTCCACGAGTGGCGCTGGCGGGTGAAGCCCACGGCGGCGCACCTGCTGTCCGTCTTCACGGAGGTGGTGCGCGTGGTGGCGGACATGCACCGCCGGGGCGTGCACCACCGCGACATCAAGGGCGACAACCTGCTCATCCGCCGCGAGGACGAGCGGCCCTTCCTCATCGACCTGGGCACGGTGCGGCTGCCCGGCGCCACCACGTTGACGGTGGGCGTGGCGCCCGCCTCGCCCCACCTGCTGCCTCCCGAATGCGTGGCCTTCCTTCGCGAGGGCTCCTGGCAGCAGGGCGCGAACTTCGACGCGGGCGTGCCCGGGGACCTCTATGCGTTGGGCGCGCTGCTGTACGAGGCGCTCACGGATGGCTACGCGTTCGACCCGAAGCTTCCGTATGACCGGTTGCTGCCGGCCATCGAGACGGTGACGCCGCGCGCGCCCCACGTCGTCAATCCGAAGGTGCCCCGGGCGCTGGGCGACATCGCCCTGCGGCTGCTCGCCAAGCGCCCCGAGGACCGCTACGCGAGCGCGGAGGCCCTGCTCCAGGCCCTCTGGGACGTGGCCAAGGAGAAGCGTCAGCCGGCCTGGAAGGTGTCGCTGGACCGTCCGCCCGAAGGCGCGGGCGACGCGGAGGCACCCCGGGTTCGCATGGTGCCGGACGCGCCCGTCACCACCTCCGAGCAACGGCCGCGAGGCGAGGGCCTCATGGGCATCGCTCCGGTGTTGCCACTCAATCCCGAGCCCCGGGAGGTGCCCGTTCCGGAGGCGCCGGCGTCCGCCGCCGCGACGCCCCCGGCGCCAGCGGCCCCCGAGGTGCTCGTGAAGTCTTCCGCCGATGCTCCGGCGGATCCCCTCCCACCGCCCCCGGCTCCCAAGCGCCGTCGCGGCGTCGTGGGCCGAGGCGTGGCCGCCGTGCTGGCCGTGGGCCTCGTGGCGTTCGGGCTGAGTCGTCTGGTGTCCCCCTCCGAGGTGGATCCGGCGACCGCACCGTCTCTTCCCATTGAGAAAGGAAGTCCCGCAGTGACGAGTCGTTCTTCGAATTCCTCCGAGACGCCCAGCCCCGAGGTGGTGCCCTCCCTCACGGACGCGGGAGCCGAGGTCCAGGACGCGGGGGAGCAAGCCGCGGCGCTGGCCTCCGCCGAAGCGGGAGGCGAGGGCGAGGCCGAGACCGAGGCCGCGCCACGGCCGAAGAAGCGCCCGTCGTCCACCTCAGCGCTGGGCAAGGCCGCCGCCGTGGCGTGCCTCACCGCGGCCTGCGCCGGTGGGCCGCAGGTGCGGGATGCGCCCCCTCAGCGCAAATGCCCTCCAGAGGTGCTCGCGGGCATGGCGGAGATTGGCCTCTTTCCTCCGAAGATGATGGGCAACGACGAGACGGTGGCCATGGTCCCGAGTGTGCGCCTCTGGAAGCCGGTGCCCGTGCCTCCGGACGGCGGCCCCCTCATCCTCTACGCCCACAACAATGTCACGAGCGCCCACGTGCGAATCTTCCCGGAGGGAACCCGGTTGCATGGCACGGTGTTCCGGGGGAGGACGGCCATCTACGGCTGGATTACCGAGGCGGAGTTCCCCGATGGCCGCCGGATGGCGGTCTGCGGAAACATCGTCAACAATCCCAGCCGGGAGGAGCTCGGGACGCCATACGATGAATCGAGCACCCCCGGTAATCCGATGATGCCTCCGGGCGTCAACCTGGCGGCGTCGCAGGTGCTCGGAAAACTCGGGACGCGTTAGCCGTCCTCCGCCTGTCATGGTGGGCGTGCGCCCTTGCTAGAGGTGGCTCGGACTTGACTGGTTCGCCCGCATTCATCGTGCTCACTTGGGGAGTGTTGTGGGCCGCGACGGCGCATGCCGCGGCACAGGAGTCGCCCGGCAGCGGGAGCGCGGTGCGGAGAATCGACGTCCAGGCGGGGACACCGGTGGCGCCGCAGGAAGTCCGCATCAGTCCCGGGTTGTCCACCACCGTGTTCTTCGACGCGAGGATCCGCCCCGAGCAACTGGTGCTCGAGGGCCGCGAGCGCTTTCAGCGCTTCGGCGTGACGGAGGACCACCTCGTGCTGGTGCCCTCGTCCACGTTCCGAGAGGGCGAGCGGCTTCGGCTGGAGGTTCGCTTCCATGACGGCGCGGTGCCGGAGCGCGCCGTCATGGTGCTCGTGGTGGACTCCGCGCGCGCGGAGCGGCAGGTGGAGCTCTACCGCCAGACGCGTTCCGCCGCGTCCTACCAGCAGGAGGTGGAGGAGCTGCGTTCAGGGGTGCTCCGGCTGGAGCGCCAGGTTCAGCAGCTTCAGCAGCAGCGTTCCCGCCCGAGCGAGTGCAGCCGGGAGTCCCTGGTGGCGGACCTCGGTGACGAGGACTCCATCGCCTTCCGGGCCTGGCTGCCCCGGAAGGTGTCAGGAGACTTCGTCGTCCTGCGGGCGACCTTCCTCCGTCTGACCACCCGCTGGGCCGCGTTGAGGTTGTCGCTGGCCGCCACGGGCGCCAACAGGGGGTGGACCGCGGCGGGGGCGGAGCTCACGGACGCCCGGGGCCGGCGGTTGAAGTCGCTGCCTCCCTGGCAGGCCGGGCCCGTGGACGACGGGAAGAATCCCATCGTCATCCTGCTGGACGAGCCGGTGTTCCCGGGCGAGGGGCCGGGCAGGTACACCCTGGAGATGTGGAACGAGGGCCGGAAGCAGACCTTGAAGTTGGAAGGGCTCCAGCCGCGGTGAGCCGCGACTTGAGCCCCGCGCCCCGCCGTGTAGGGTGGCGCTCCGGCCGATGACCTCACTTCCCCCGCCCGAGTCCCTCCGCTGCATCAACGCCGACGCCCGCGAGCCCCAGGGCTACCGCGCGGCGTTGGGCGACACCCGCGCCGCGTTGCTCCACACGGACCCTCCGTATTGCCTGCTCACCCGGCGGCGCAAGGGCGGGGACCTCCGCGACACGCGCGCGCACAAGAAAATCGACCAGAACCCCATCGTCCGCTTCGAGACGGTGCGCGACTACCGCGCCTTCTCCGAGGCCTGGCTGTCGCGCGCCACCGCCCACCTCACGCCGGACGCCGTCCTGGTCATCTGGACGAACCTGTTGGGCAAGGAGCCCATCCTCACCGCCGCGCGTGGGCTCGGTTATCCGCACCTGCGCGGCGAGTACGTCTGGGGCAAGCGCACCACCGACAAGAACGCCAACGAGCAGACGCTGCGCGTGTACGAGGTCGCGCTCGTCATCGCGCGCACGCCCGAGCCGCCGCTCGAACCCGGCGGCCTGCCCACCGTCTGGGCCGTGGTCGGCGGCTATGACGACGAAGGCGAGGCGAAGCGCTGGGGCGGCCACCCCCACCACAAGCCCTTCTCCGTGCTGGAGCCGCTGGTGCGCACGTACAGCCGGCCCGGGGACACGGTGTTGGATCCGTTCGCGGGCAGCGGCTCCATGCCCTCGGCGGCCTTGCGGCTGGGCCGCACGCCCGCGTGTCTGGAGGTCGAGCCCGAGTGGGCCGAGCGCGTGACGAACCGCCTGCGCGACACGGCCCGTGAGGAAGCTCAGCGCGCCAGCGCTCGGTAGAGCCGCGTGTCCGCCCACGCGGGGATGTCCGTGGGGCGGTGCGCCCACCAGTTCATCACCAGCGTGCGTCGCTGCCGCGATGGGCCGGGCAGCTTGCCGTCCGGAATCTGGTTCTCCGCGTCCAGCACGCCGTGCGTCAGCGTGCCGTCGAACACCACCAGCCGGTTGGGCCGGGGCGTCACCAGGTCGGCGGTGTCGAGCCGCGACGGCGCCAGGGACGGGTTGGCCGGGTCGGGCTTCTCGCGCGTCACCACCAGCGCGCCGCCGCGCACGCGGTTGAGGAAGAGCACCGAGGAGATGCGCGGGTGCACCAACTCGCCGGTGCTTTGCGCCAGCTTCTCGTCGCGGTCCTGGTGGAAGTCCACGCGCACGTCCGTGGGGGACATGCGTGACAGCCACCACTCGACGCCCGCCACGCGGCGCTTGCCGGCGATATGGGGACGCAGCGCGAGGATGATGTCCTCCACCACGTTGCCCGCCGGGCCGAAGTCGAACCAGAAGGTCGTCTGGTAGGTCTGTCGCAAGCGCTCCGTGCCCACGGCGCCCACGCGCCGCAGCAACCGGCGGAAGAGCAGGGGGGGCACGGCGTTTTCCGTGAGTCGAACGAGGGTTTCCACGAGGAGGACAGCATGCCATCTTCGCCTACCGCCCGGTGGCGCGGACCATTCTCCTCCGGCGAGGAGGGCTCGGAGGAACGATGAAGGCGCACCAGAAGATGCTCGTTGGCATTGCCGCCGGCGCGGTGGCGGGGCTCGTCGCCAACGCCGTCGCGGGTGATGCGGCCTGGCTGGCGTTCCTCGTGGACAACGTGGCCTCGCCCCTGGGGCAGATTTTCATCCGCCTGCTGCTGATGCTCGTGGTGCCACTGCTGTTCTCCGCCATCGTCGTCGCCGTGTCGGAGCTGGACCTCCGGCAGGTGGGCCGGCTGGGCGTCCGCACGCTGGGCTACACCGTCGTCCTGTCCTCCATCTCCGTGCTCATCGGCCTGGTGCTCGTCAACACGTTGGAGCCCGGCGCTGGGCTGAGTGACGAGGCCCGCGCGCTGGCCCAGGGCGGGATGACCATCCAGGCCGCCGCGGCGCCGGGGGCGTCGTCGTTTGGCGCGGTCATCGTGTCCATGGTGCCCACCAACCCCATCAAGGCGGCGGGGGACGGAGACTTCATCGGCCTCATCGTCTTCTCGCTCATCTTCGGCATGGGCGTGGCGTTGACGCAGGGCGAGCCCGTGCAGCGCCTGCAGCAGTCCATCCAGGGCCTCTACGACGTGATGATGAAGCTCATCGACGGCGTGCTGAAGCTGGCGCCCATCGGCGTGGCCGCGCTGCTGTTCTCCATGACGGCGCGGCTGGGCTTCGGCATCTTCGGACAGCTCGCCGCCTACATGGGCACGGTGCTGCTGGCGCTGGGCATCCACATGTTCATCGTCTACTCGCTGTCGGTGCGCTTTTTGGGCGGGCGCAGCCCCATCGAGTTCTTCCGCAGCAGCCGGCTGGCCATCGTCACCGCGTTCTCCACGTCCTCCTCCAGCGCCACGCTGCCCACCGCGCTCAAGGTGGCCGAGGAGAACCTGAAGCTGCCCCGCAACGTGTCGCGCTTCGTGCTGACCGCGGGCTCGGCCATGAACCAGAACGGCACCGCGCTTTTCGAAGGGGTCACGGTGCTCTTCCTGGCCCAGGTCTACGGCGTGGAGCTGAGCCTGTCCGACCAGGCGCTCATCATGTTCATCTGCATCCTGGCGGGCATTGGCACCGCCGGCGTGCCCGCGGGCTCCATCCCCGTCATCGCGATGATTCTGGGCATGTTCAAGATTCCGGTGGAGGGCCTGGGCCTCATCCTGGGCGTGGACCGCTTCCTGGACATGTGCCGCACCACGCTCAACGTCACCGGCGACCTGGCCGCCGCCGTGTACGTGGCGCGCGGCGAACCGGCAGACAGCCCGGTCGAGGAAGGGGCCGTGGATGCGCCCGCTTCATGACGCCAGGCCTCCGCCGCCGCACCTTCCCCGCAATCGCAGTTTCCTCGCAGTCCGAACCAAGGAGCCCGCATGAGGGTCGCCAAGGATTCCGTCGTCTCGCTCGAATACAAGCTGCACCTGGGAGACGGTCAGGTCATCGACCAGAGCGCTCCCGAGCAGTCGCTCTCGTACCTGCATGGGCACCGGCAGATTGTTCCGGGGCTCGAGGGAGCCCTGGAGGGCATGGGGCAGGGGGACAGCAAGCAGGTGGTGGTGGCGCCGGGGCAGGGCTATGGCGAGCACGACCCGGCGGGCGTCCGGACGGTGCCTCGGAACATGCTGCCGCCGGGGATGAACCCTCAGGCGGGCCAGACGCTGATGGCCCAGACCGACCAGGGTGACATCCCCCTGCGCATCCAGGAGGTG
Organism: Myxococcus hansupus; assembly: GCF_000280925.3. Classification (NCBI taxonomy): domain Bacteria; kingdom Pseudomonadati; phylum Myxococcota; class Myxococcia; order Myxococcales; family Myxococcaceae; genus Pseudomyxococcus; species Pseudomyxococcus hansupus. The sequence goes on along the minus strand of NZ_CP012109.1, from coordinate 5,787,735 downwards.
CGTGACGACGGCATCGTGGTGGACCTCAACCACCCGCTGGCTGGCAAGACGCTGCACTTCGACGTCACGGTGAAGGACGTCCGGGCGGCCACGCAGGAAGAGTTGACGCACGGCCATGTCCACGGGCCAGGCGGGCATGAGCACGGCTGACGTGCTGCCCTGACGCGGCGCGGCCAGCCTGGGAGGTTGGCCCGCCCGTCACACGCGGTGCTCGCGAGGGGAAGGGGTGTGCACTATCGTCGCGCCCCCCATGAGCCAGTCCCCCTCACAGACGCCCAGCCCCAGCAACCTCCGCATCCAGCCGACCGACTCACCCGGTGACGCGGGTGCCTCCGCGGCGATGGACCCGGAGCGTTACTGGCTGGAGCATGTCTACCAGGGCGGGGTGCGTCAGCTCACCGTCCGCGCCGTCATCGCCGGCATGCTCATTGGCGCGGTGATGTGCCTCTCCAACCTCTACGTCATCCTCAAGACGGGCTGGAGCCTGGGCGTCACCATCACCGCCTGCATCCTGGCCTTCGCGGTGTTCGGCACGCTGCGCTCGCTGCGCGTGCTGAAGGCGGAGTTCACCGACCTGGAGAACAACGCCATGGGCTCGGTGGCCTCCGCCGCCGGCTACATGACGGGCGGCGGCAACATGGCCGCGGTGCCCGCGCTGCTGATGCTGACGGGCGCGCTGCCGTCCGCGGGCTGGCTGATGGTCTGGTTCGCCGTCATCTCCGCGATGGGCGTTTTCGCCGCCATCCCCATCAAGCGCCAGCTCATCAACGTGGAGGCGCTGCCGTTCCCCACGGGCACGGCCACCGCGGAGACCATCCGCGCGCTCCACGGCCATGGCGAGACGGCCCGCCGCAAGTCGCGCCTGCTGGCCATCGCGGGGGGCATTGGCGCGCTGCTGGTGACGCTGCGCGACGCGCGCTTCACGTGGCTGGCCAACATCCCGGAGAAGGTGAGCCTCCCGTTCACCCTGCTGGGGAAGAAGGCGTCGGCGTGGTCGCTGTCCTTCGACTTCAGCCTGCTGCTGGTGGGCGCGGGCGCGCTGGTGAGCTTCCGCACCGGCTGGTCCATGCTGCTGGGCGCGGTGCTCACCTACGGCTTCCTCGCGCCGGCCATGGTGACCCAGGGCGCCATCGCGGAGGTGACGTACCGCTCCATCAATAGCTGGATGGTGTGGACGGGCTCGGCGGTGCTGGTGTCCTCCGGCCTGTTGTCCTTCGCCTTCCAGTGGCGGAGCGTGGCGCGCTCGTTCAAGTCCCTGGCCGGACTCTTCCGGGGGAAGAACGCGAAGGATGAGGAGGTGGATCCGCTGGCCGGCATCGAGTGTCCGCCCGCGTGGTTCCCGCTGGGCTTCGCGATTCTGGGCCCCATCGCCGTCTTCCTGATGGCCTACCTCTTCCAGATTCCGTGGTGGGCCGGCGTCATGGCCTTGCCGCTGGCCGTCGTCATGGGCGTCATCGCCAGCCGGGTGACGGGCGAGACGGACACCACGCCCACCAAGGCGCTGGGCCCCGTCACGCAGCTCATCTTCGGCGGCCTGGCGCCGGGCAACATCCCCGCCAACGTCATGAGCGCCAACGCCACGGGCGGCGTGGGGCTCCACTCCGCGGACCTGCTCACGGACCTGAAGTCGGGGTGGCTGCTGGGCGCCAACCCGCGCCAGCAGTTCATCGCGCAGCTCTTCGGCGTGGTGGCCGGCGCGGTGGTGGTGGTGCCCGTGTTCAACATCCTGGTGCCGGACGCCAGCATGCTGGGCTCCGAGGAGTTCCCCGCGCCCGCGTCCATGGTGTGGGCCGGCGTGTCGAAGCTGCTCGCCACGGGCGTGGCCGCGCTGCCGGACTCGGCCCGCGTGGGCGCGCTGTGCGGCGCCATGCTGGGCATCTTCCTGGTGCTGCTGGAGCGCTGGGCGCCCGCGAAGGCGAAGGCCTACGTGCCGTCGCCCGCGGGCTTCGGGCTGGCCATCGTGATTCCGGGCTCCAGCTCCATCGCCTTCTTCTTCGGCTCGGCCATCGCCGCGCTGCTGCGCCGCGCGAAGCCCAAGCTGGCGGAGGAGACGGTGCTGCCCATCTCCTCCGGTTTCATCGCGGGAGAGAGCCTGCTGGGCATCGGCATCGCCATGGCGAAGGCCTTCGGCGTGATGCCCAAGTAGTCTCAGTCCACCTTGAACGTGGAGAACGACGCGCCCGCGATGAAGCGGAAGGTGGGCGTGTCCATCCCCGCGCCCAGGCCGGGCCCGCCCAGCACGTAGAGGTCCAGCCAGGACAGGGCGTGCTTGCGGATGGCGATGAGCAGCTCGCCGGCCGCGCGCCCGCCCTGGAGAGGAATCCCCGCCACCACGCTGACCTCGCCGCGCGTGCTCTCGCCGGCCCGCGACGTCACCGTGGCGCCCAGGCGCAGCTCGTTGCCGATGAGGTCCTGGGTGTAGCCCGACACGCTGTGCAGCTCCTGCTTCTTGCGCAGCAGCACGCCGGCCTCGCCGCCCACCTGCCACGTCTCCGCCATGAAGCCGACCTGCATGCGGGGGTGCACGGCGTAGTCGTCACGGGCCAGCAACGCCGCGCTGCCAATGGGGAGCGCCGCGGAGACGTCCGCCGCCAACTGGAAGCCGAAGTCCTGGCGCAGCAGCGCGGCCCGCATGCCCACCCACGGCGAGCCCAGGCCCGAGCCTTGCGGCGCGAGGTACTCGCGGTGCTGCTTGCCGCCCTGTCCGACGATGAAGGGCAGCTCCGCCGCCACCTGGAGCCACGGCAGCACGCCGTAGGCGAGCGTCATGTCCATGGTGAAGCGGTTCTCCACCAGGCCCATGCCGCTGCCCGGCTCCCAGCGCTGCTGGAAGTGGAAGGGGAGCTGCTCGTAGTGGCCCTGCATCGCCACGCGCAGCTCGCCCTGGGGCATCGTGCGCCCCGTTCCCACGACGAGCGAACCCAGGGCGGCCGAGTCGAACTCCAGCCGTTGCAGATTGAAGGTGGGGAGCGTTCGGCCCTGGGCTCGCGATTCCGCGGGGCTCAGCAGGACCAGGGAAGACAACACAGAGACAAGCGCGAGCGCAGGCCGGAACAGCAAGGCGACGCCTCCAAACGAGACATGGCGTGAGTGCGACAGTCCCGAAGCATCGAACGAGTCTCACGCCGTGCCGCGCCGCGCAAGGGCGCCACCATTTCCCCATCGTTCCGCAAGTATTGCGGTTCCAAACATCGCCCCGTCTTGACGGAGTTCGTGTCCGGATTCTCCCTGGCTTGCGGTGAAGTCCCATTCACAGACATGGCTGTGAATGGGCAATTCCTGTCTTCAGGTGACAGCCGTCATGCCCCGGAGGACAGGTCCTGCAACTCTTGCCACCGCGCGTACAGCCGGTCCACCTCGGCGGCGGTGGCGTCCAACTCCTTCTGCACCTCCGCCACCTTGGGGCCGTTGCTGTACACAGCGGGGTCCGCGAGCTGCGCCTCCAGGCCCGCCTTGCGGGACTCGGCCACCTCGATGGTGGCCTCCATGCCGTCCAGCTCGCGCTGGTCCTTGTAGGAGAGCTTCCCGGGCTTGCGCGCGGCCTTGGCGGGGGCCGCCGCGGGGGCTTCCTCCGGCTTGGGTGCGGGCTTCGGCGCGGCGGCGCTGGCGGCCTTCTCGTCCGACTGCTCCTTCAACCGCCGGTACATGGCGTAGTTGCCTTCGTACCGGGTGACGCGGCCTTCGCCCTCGAAGGTGAGGATGCTGGTGGCCACCTTGTCCAGGAAGTACCGGTCGTGCGTGACGAGCAGCGTGCTGCCCCCGAAGTCCAGGAGCAGCCGCTCCAGGATGTTGAGGGTGACGATGTCCAAATCGTTGGTGGGCTCGTCCAGCACCAGCACGTTGGCGCCTTCCAGGAACAGGCGCGCCAAGAGCAGCCGGTTGCGCTCGCCGCCCGACAGCGCCTTCACCTTCATGCGCTGCATGGGCACGGGGAAGAGCAGGTCGTCCAGGTAGTCGCGCAGGGCGATCTTCTGATCCCCCAGCTCCACCCAGTCCTCGCCCTGCGAGGCCGACTCGTACACGGTGGCCTCCACGTCGAGCTGCGCCCGGCTCTGGTCGTAGTACGCCACCTTGGTGTTCTTCCCGATGACGAGCTTGCCGCCGTCGGGCGCCACCTCGCCCAACAGCACGCGCAGGAAGGTCGTCTTGCCCACGCCGTTGGGCCCCACCAGGCCCACGCGCTCGCCGCGCTGGAGCCGGAAGTCCACGCCGTCCAGCACCTTGCGGTCGCCGAAGGACTTCTTCACGCCCTCGGCCTCGATGACGGTGTGACCCAGCCGGGGCGCCGCCGCCACGCGCAGGTCGGCCACCTTGGGGCGCTCGAAGCCCTTCTCCGCCATCAGCTTCTGCGCGCGTTCGATGCGGGACTTGCTCTTGGTGCGCCGGGCCTCCGGGCCCTTGCGCAGCCACGCCACTTCCTGGGCAATCCAGCGCTCGCGCTTGTGCTGGGCCAGCGCGGCGTTCTCCTGCGCCACCAGCTTCTGCTCCACGTAGGCCTGGTAGTTTCCGGGGTACGACGTCACGCCTTCGCCCGGCTGGATTTCGACGATGCGGTCCACCAGCCCGTCCAGGAAGTACCGGTCGTGCGTGACGAGCAGCAGCGCCCCAGGCAGCTTGTCCAGCTCCTCCTCCAGCCAGTCCACCGTGTCCGCGTCCAGGTGGTTGGTGGGCTCGTCCAGCAGCAGCAGGTCGGGCCGCGTCAGCAGCGCGCGGGCAATGGCCACGCGCTTGCGCAGGCCGCCGGAGAGCTGCGCCACGGGCCGGTCCCAGTCCTTCACGCCCAGCCGGTCCAGCAGCGTCTTCGCGTGGTGCTCGGTGTCCCAGCCGCCCATCTGCTCGATGCGGTCGCTGAGGGCGGAGAACTGCGCCATCAGCTTCTCCTGCTCCTCGGCCGGGGCGGACTCCATCCGCTTCGCCAGCTCCGCGTGCGCGGCCAGCGTCTCCTTCAGCGGCCCCTGGGACACGGACAGCTCGGAGGCCACCGTGGCGCCCTCGGGGAACTCCGGCTCCTGGGGCAGGTAGGTGACGCGGGCGCCGCGGCGCAGTTGCAGCTCTCCGACGTCCGCGCGGGCGGCGCCGGCCAGGATCTTCATCAGCGATGACTTGCCGGAGCCGTTGACACCCACCAGGCCCACGCGCTCGCCTTCCGCGATGGTGAAGGTGAGGCCCTGGAAGACGGTGCGGCTTCCGAAGCTGAGCTGGACGTTGGCGGCGCGGAGCAGCGTCACGGTATCGGACTCCTGAAAAGGCGAAAGGCGCCCCTCAATGAAGAGGGACGCCTTCCTTACCGCCAGTGAGTGGCGGATGCGCGGACTACTTGCGCGCGGCCTGCTCAGCGGCCTGCTTCTCCTTGTACGCCGCCATCAGGGCCTCGGACTCGTTCCGGGGCACCGGCGTGTAGCGAGCGAACTCCATCGTGTACTCGCCCTTGCCCTGGGTGGCGGAGCGCAGGTCCGTGGAGTAGCCGAACATCGTGTTCAGCGGCACCTCGGCCACCGCCGTGACGTAACCCTCGGCCGTCTCGGTGGAGAGGATGGTGCCACGGCGCTGGTTCAACTGACCGACGACGGAGCCCTGGAAGTCCTCGGGCGCCTGGACCTCCACCTTCATCATCGGCTCGAGGATGATGGGCTTGGCGGCGGCGTAGCCCTCACGGAAGCCCATGATGGCGGCCGTCTTGAACGCCATTTCGGACGAGTCGACCGCGTGGAAGGCGCCGTCGTTGATGACCACGCGCACGCCCACGACGGGGAAGCCGATGAGGCTGCCCTTCTTCACGGCCTCGGTGAAGCCCTTGTCGCAGGCCGGGATGAACTCGCGGGGGATGGAACCGCCCACGATGTCGTCCACGAACTCGTACTGCTGCACGGCGTCCGAGGGCAGCGGCTCGAGGTAGCCGCACACGCGGGCGAACTGGCCGGAGCCACCCGTCTGCTTCTTGTGCGTGTACGCGAACTCGCCCTTCTGGCTGATGGTCTCGCGGTACGCCACCTGCGGCTTACCGGCCTGGACCTCGCAGTTGTACTCGCGCTTCATGCGCTCGATGTAGATCTCCAGGTGGAGCTCACCCATGCCGCGGATGATGGTCTGCCCGGACTCCTCATCGCGGTGCACGCGGAAGGTGGGGTCTTCCTTGGTGAACCGGTTGAGCGCCTTGGAGAAGTTGGCCAGCGCGGAGCGGTCCTTGGGGGCCACGGCGAGCGAAATCACGGCGTCCGGCACGTGCATGGACGTCATCGTGTAGCTGACGGCGCCGTCGGTGAACGTGTCACCGGACGCGCACTCGATGCCGAACAGCGCAACGATGTCACCGGCGGTGGCGTCGTTGATGTCGTTCATCTGGCTGGAGTGCATGCGGACGATGCGCGGAACCTTGACCTTCTTCTGGTTCGACTGGTTGACGATGAAGTCACCCTTCGAAACCCGGCCCTGGTAGATGCGCATGTACGTGAGCTGCCCGTAGCGGCCGTCTTCCAGCTTGAACGCCAGACCGACGAAGGGCTTCTCCGGGTCGGACTCGAGGATGACCTTCGCCTCGTTGTTCTTCTGGTCCAGCGCCTCGTTCTGCGCCTCCTTGGGGTTCGGGAGGTACGAACACACGGCGTTCAGGGCCAGCTGCACGCCCTTGTTCTTGTAGGCGGAGCCGCACATGACCGGCGTCATCTTCAGGCCGATGGTGGCCCGGCGGATGGCGGCGACGAGCGCGTCGTTCGGGATGGCCACGTCGGACAGGAACAGCTCGCCGAGCTGGTCGTCGACCTCGGCCACGCCCTCAATCATCTGCTGGCGGCGCTCCTTGGCCTCCTCGAGCATCTCCGCGGGAATCTCCTCTTCGCGGATGGTCTCGCCGTTCTCACCATCGAAGTAGAACGCCTTCATCTGGATGAGGTCGATCAGGCCCTTGAAGCGGTCCTCCGCGCCAATGGGCATCTGGAGCTTGACGGGGTGGTGGTTCAGCTTCTCCTTCAGCTGAGCGGCCACGCGGTCATAGTTCGCGCCAGCGCGGTCCATCTTGTTGACGAACGCGATGCGCGGAACGCGGTAGCGCTTCATCTGGCGGTCCACCGTGATGGACTGCGACTGCACGCCAGACACCGAGCAGAGGACCAGGATGGCGCCGTCGAGCACGCGGAGCGAGCGCTCCACCTCGATGGTGAAGTCCACGTGTCCCGGCGTGTCGATGAGGTTGATGTTGTAGTCGCCCCACATCGCGAACGTGGCGGCGGACTGGATGGTGATGCCCTTCTCACGCTCCAGGTCCATCGAGTCCATGATCGCGCCCACGCCGTCCTTGCCGCGGACCTCGTGGATCTCGTGAATACGACCCGTGTAGAACAGGATGCGCTCAGAGAGCGTCGTCTTGCCCGAGTCGATGTGGGCGGAGATACCGATGTTTCGAATCTTCTCGATGGGTGCGTTGGCGGCCACGATCCGGTCCTTCTTTTCTTGAAAGTGCCTGACGGAACAGAGCAGGCGGGGCCTCTACTTCCCACAGGACGTAGTTTCCAGCCAAATCCGCATGGAGTGAGACTCACCTGAGCCCACTTCCACCTACTCTATGCCGTTTCAGTTGGGGGTATTAACGATGAGCGCGAGCGAAAACTTCTCCTTGGCCCAGGCCTGGTTGGACGCCTTCAACGCCTACGACGTGGACGCGCTGGTGGCGCTCTATGCCGAAGACGCCACGCATACGTCACCTAAAATCCGGGTGCTGCATCCGGAGACAGGCGGACGTTTGGTGGGCCGGCAGGCCCTGTCCGCGTGGTGGAAGGCGGCCAACGCCCGGCTGCCGGGGCTGCGATATGAGCTGGTGGCGCTCACGGCGGATGACGCCCGGGTCTTCATGGAGTACCTGCGCCATGCGCCGGGGGAGGCCCCCATGCCGGTGGCGGAGGTCTTCGAGGTGCGCGACGGGCGGATTGTCGCCTCGCGCGTGTACCACGGCTGAGGATGCCCCCAGGGCGCGGGAGTTGGGCTAGCGTGCCCGCGCCAGGACAGCGAGGAGGACGGACGTGGCGAAGAACACCAACACCAGCGCCTTCGACAGGGACTTCGGTTACCTGATGCCGTTCCTGGACCGGGTGACGGAGGCCGCCTCCCAGTTGGCGGACGCGTCCGCCCGCGCCGAGCTCTCCCGGCTGATGGTGGAGGAGAAGGCGCGCTGGCAGCGCATCCAGGAGCTGCTCGGCGGGGCCGGCGGCCGGGGCGCGGCCATCCCCGCGGCCGCGCCGGAGTCCACCCCCGAGGCGCCGCGGCTGGCGCGGGCCTCGGCGGATGACCTGCATCAGGAGGCGCCCTTCGCCACCGGCCTCACGGTGGGCAGCCTCAAAGGCAGCCGCTGAGCTGGTCCAGGGCGTCGAAGGTCGCCGCCTTGTAGGCCTCCGACAGCGTGGGGTAGTTGAAGCACGTCTCCACGAAGAGCCGCGCGGTGGCCCCGGTCATCAGCGCCATCAGGCCCACGTGGACCAGCTCGGAGGCCTGGGGGCCCATGACGTGCACGCCCAGGAGCTTGAGGCTCTCCCGGTGGAAGAGCAGCTTCAGCAGGCCGTGCGTGTCACCCAGAATCTGCCCCCGCGGGTTGGTGGCGAAGGGCGCGCGGCCGGCCACGTAGGGCACGTTCAGCTTGCGCAGGGCCTCCTCCGTCTCACCCGCCATGGACACCTCGGGGATGGTGTAGATGCCGTAGGGCAGCACCGGGGCCATGGTGCGTCCGCCGCCCAGGCTGAAGGCGTGCTCCACCGCGATGCGCGCCTGGTCCATGGAGGTGGAGGCCAGCGCGGGGAAGCCGATGACGTCCCCCACCGCGTAGATGTGGGGCACGGCCGTCTGGAACGTGGGGCCCACCTCCACCTGGCCGCGCGGGCCCACCTTCACGCCCAGGGCCTCCAGCCCCAGGCCGGCCGTGTTGGCCGTGCGGCCGGAGGCCACCAGCACCTGGTCCGTCTCCAGCAGCGTCCCCGAGGACAGCACCATCCGGATGGGGGTGTCCGCGTCCTGGGGCACGTCCACCTTCTCCACCACCTGGCCGAAGCGGAGCTGGATGCCGAGCGCCTCCATGCGCTGGCCCAGCAGCGCGGAGAACTCGTCGTCGAGGAAGGACAGCAGCTCCGCGCGCGCCTCCACCAGCGTCACGGGGATGCCCATGGCGGCGAACATGCACGCGTACTCACAGCCGATGACGCCCGCGCCCACCACCACCAGCGAGCGCGGCAGCCGCTCCAGCTCCAGCACCTCGTCCGAGTCGTGGATGCGCGGGTCCTCGAAGGGGTAGAGCGGGGGCCGGTACGGAGACGAGCCCGTGGCCACCAGCAGGGTGTCGCCGGTGAATCGCCGCTCCGGCGCGTCCTGGCGGCGCACGACGACGGTGTTCGCGTCCGCCAGCGCCCCGGTGCCCTGGAGGATTTCCACCTTGTGGCGCTGGAGGTTGCGGGCGATGCGCTCGCGCTCGATGTCCTTCACCCGCCGCTCGCGGAAGAGGAAGTCGGACACGGTGGCCTCGTGACGCAGCGTCGTCTCCACGCTGTAGAGGCCCCGGGCCCGGAAGCCGGACAGGTGCAGCGCCGTCTCCCGGAGCGTCTTGGAGGGCAGGGTGCCCGTGTTCGCCGCGGTGCCTCCCAGCACCGGCTCCCGCTCCACCACCGCCACGCGTTTGCCCGCCAGGGCCGCCTGCACCGCGCCCCATTCACCGGCCGGGCCGGAGCCAATCACCACCAGGTCGAAGTCCGCCATGGGGGCGAAGGTACGCGACCCCGCCGGTGCTTTGAAGTCAATGCAACCAGTTAAGGGGCCGAGGGCGCGCGCCCTTCGTAGCGCAGCCCTTCGTGGACCTCGTCGTCCGTGAGCAGCCGGTAGGTGCCCTCGGGGATGCCGTCCAGCGACACGCCGCCCACGGCCTCGCGGTGCAGCGCGCGCACGGGCAGCCCCACCGCGCCGAGCATCCGCTTGACCTGGTGGTGCCGGCCCTCGGTGAGCGTCACCTCCACGGTGTGCTCGTCGCGGACCTGGACCTTGGCGGGGCGGGCGGGGCCGTCATCCAGCGTCATGCCCCGGCGCAGGGGCTCCACCTTCTCGTCGTCCGCGATGCTGAAGACGGTGGCCACGTAGCGCTTGGGCAGCCGCGTGTCCGGGGACGTCGCGTGCGCCACCAGCTTGTCGTCGTTGGTGAAGAGGAGCAGGCCGGTGGAGTCCACGTCCAGGCGCCCCACGGCGTGCCACGTGTAGCGCGCCAGCTCCGGGGGCAACTGCGGCAGCAGGGCCTCGAACACGGTGCCGGTGCGGTGCTGCCGCTCCGTGGAGGACAAGAGGCCCGCGGGCTTGTGGAAGGCCAGCACGCGCGTGGCCGGCGCGTCCAGCGAGACGACGAGGCCGTCCACCTTCACGGTGGCGCCCGGGGGCACGGGGGCGAGCGCCATCTTCGCCACGCGGCCATTGATGCTGACGCGGCCGGCGCGGATGGCGTCGTCGGCCTCGTCCTGCGGGAAGATGCCGGCGCGGGCCAGCGCGCGGGCCAGCCAGTCCGGCTTCTCCTTGCCCTCCCAGCGTTTGTGCTGCTGCGGCTTCGACTTGTCGGGCTTGCGGGACATGGGCGCGGCACTGTACCCGGCCCGCCCGGGGACGGCAGGGGAAGTGTGCGCGGGCAGGCCCATGGGGGAGGGCCTGGCTGGACGCCCGCTCTCTGTCCGCCCTCGCCGCGCGGCCCTCCAGGAGGGCGAGCACCGGCGGGGGCGGGTGGCCACCCTTCCAGGAATCACACCCTGCAAGGAGGCCGCTCATGCTCACCCGGATTCCCTATCTGTCGCTGCTGGTCCCCGCGCTCGTGCTCGCACAGACCCGAGGCGATTCACCCGTCACCGCGCCCATCGGCCGTGAGCCCATGGCCGCGCCCTCGACCTGGGTCTGGGTGCTGCTACTCGTGGTGGCCGCCGCCGCCTTCGCCTGGAGCGCCACGCGCCTGGCGCGGCGTCACAAGGGGCCGCCGCCTTCGGGGCCGGGCGGAATCGGGACGGGTTCGAGCACGAACGTGCCGCGCAAGCCGCGCACCGTCTAACCGGCGGGCCACCGCTTGCGCACGCTGTGCAGCGCGGCCAGCCACAGCCGCGCTTCCTTCCGTGTCAGCCGTGAGCGGCGCAGCGGCGCGAACAAGTCCCTCACCGCCGTGCGGCCCGGCTGGGCATCCACCAGGAAGCCGCCGGCGGTGAGGACGTTCTCCAGCGTGGCTTCCACCTGCGCCAGCTCCGCGTCCGTGGCCGCGGCGGGCAGGGGCCCCGCGGGCGTGGCGGCGGCCTCGAGCATCGCCACGCGGACCTCGTAGGCATACAGCAAGACGGCCTGTGCCAGATTGATGGAGGGCTGCTCGGGCGCGGTCGGCACGGCCGACAAGTCATGGACGCGCTCCACCTCCGCGTTGGTCAGGCCGCTGCGCTCGTCGCCGAAGACGAGCGCCACCGGCCCCTGGGGCGCCCGGGCCACCAGCTCCTCGCCCACCGCGCGCGGGGGGAGCCGGCGCTTGCCGTCGACCTTGCGGGAGCTGGTCCCCACCACCCAGACGCAGTCGGACACCGCCTCTTCCAGGGAATCCGCGCGCCGCGCCGCCTCCAGCACGTCTTGGGCGTGGACGGCGAGCCTGCGCGCCGGCTCCAGGTCCTCGACCTCCGGGCGGACCCAGACCCAATCGGACAGGCCGCAGTTCTTCAGGGCCCGGGCCGCGGCACCGAGGTTTTCCGCGTTGCGCGGGCGCATGAGGACGAATCGGACGGGCAGCACCATGCGGAGCGCACCTTATCGGAATGGATGTCCCTTGGCGGCGCGGAGTCCGCTAGCCTGGAGGCCTCGAAGCCTTCGCAGGCGCCGGGAAGCCACGCCGGGTGTGGCCTCGCGGACACCCTGCGGGTCCGCTGACGCGCGGGGGACGCGTCTCGGCCGTGGGCGCCTGACCACAGCCCTCTCTTCCACGGGGTGCCTTCGCCCGGCACGCCGTGTGAAGAACACGCGACATCTTCTGGAGGAATCATGGGTTCGCAGTCCGTCGTCACGCAGCGGCCTCCCTGGGCGAAACGCTCCGGGTGGCTCCTCGCGGCCTTGTTGGTGGGCACCACGCTCGCAGGCTGCAAGAAGGAAGAGGCGTCCTCGGAGACGCCCGCAACGCAGCCGCCACCGCCCGTCACCCAGACGCCCGCCGCGGCGCCGGATTCGGGCACCACCGCCGCCGCGCAGGCGCCCAAGCCCGTTCCGCCGGAGACGCTGACGCCCGTCATCCGCGCCGTGTCCACCGGTGACACGCTGCCGGACCGGGTCGTCATCGAGTTCCCCCGGAACGTGCGGCCCGCGGACCATGTGGTGACGCAGGACACGTCCGTCACCTTCGCTCCGAGCGTGCAGGGCACCTTGACGTGGACCTCCGAGTCCACGCTCACCTTCACGCCGGCGGACAGCGGCTTCGCGTTCGACACGAAGTACACCGTCACGGCGGCGGCGGTGGGGCTGAACTCGGGCGTGGTGAAGCCCCCCGTGGAGGGGGCGTGGTCCCACGCCTTCAGCACGCCGCCGTTCCAGTTCGTCCGCCTGGTGCCGCGCCAGCTCGACATCGTGAAGGGTCGCGTGGAGGTGGAGGCCCTCTTCTCCGGCCCGGTGGACATCGCCGCCGTGCGCTCGCGAGGCGCGTTCCGGGTGGGCAACCAGGCCGTGGGGGACGTGAAGTGGCGCACCGTCGTCCCGTCGCGGAACGTCGTGGCCGCGCAGTTGACCAGCGGCCTGCTCAAGCAGGGCCGCACCGTGGACTTCAGCCTCCAGGCGGGCCTGCCCGCCGCGTCGCAGGCGAAGGTGGTGGCCCCCGCGGCACGGAGCGCGTTCGAGGTTCGCCCCGGCAAGCGCATCGACATCACCCGCGTCTCGGTGGAACAGGGCAGCAACGGCTACTACCTCGAGGTGAGCTGCCGCGACGTGGACGGCGCCGCGCCGCCCTCGCCTCGCGAGACGGACGGATATGACGAGTACTACTGGGACAGCCGCAACCGCGGCTGCTCGTTGGACGAGGGCGTGGCCGCCGACGCCATCCACCTGTCGCCCGCGGTCAAGGTCTCCGTGGCGCCGAGCCGCCGCGGCTTCCGCATCTTCGGTGACTTCAAGCGCGGCTCGTACACGCTGCGCATCGACGCCGGCACGGCCTCGGTGGGCGGCGGCATGCTGCTGGCCACCTTCGAGGAGGCGGTCGCCGTCCCCGCGCGCTCGCCCCAGCTCTCCTTCGCGACGACGGGCCGCTACTTGCCGCGCAGCGCGTGGCGCAACCTGCCGCTGCAGCACCTCAACCTGGACTCGGCGGAGCTCACCGTCCGCAACGTGCCGCCGGAGAACCTCGTCTTCTGGATGAGCGACGACTACCGGGAGCGCGCGGATGAGCGCACCTCCAACGTCGTCGCCAAGCGGACGCTGGCCCTCAAGGCGCCGGCGGACACGCTCTCCACCACCTACGTGGACGTGGCCAACCTGGTGCCCGGCAACATCCGGGGCCTGGTGGAAATCACGGCCAAGCAGGGCCGCTATGAGGCGGCCAGCCGCATCCTGCTCACCAACCTGAGCCTCGTGGCCAAGCGCGGCGGACCGGCCCCCGGCTCCAGTGGCGTGGGAGAGGTCTGGGTGTGGGCGCTGGGCATCGAGAACACCGAGCCGCTGTCCGGTGTCGAAGTCACCCTGGTGAAGAAGAGCGGTGAGGCGGTGGCCCGCTGCACCACGGTGGCGGCGGATGGCTGCGTGCTCAAGGTGCCCGCGCCGGGCGTCGATGCCAGCGAGCCCTTCGCGCTCATCGCCCGGGATGGCGAGGAGCTGACGTATCTCAAGTACAGCGAGCTGAAGACGGAGATCGCCAACTCGGACGTGCAGGGCGAGCCGTACCGCTCCGAGAAGGCCTACCGCGCCTCCCTCTGGTCCGACCGGGGCGTGTACCGGCCTGGTGACACCGCGCACATCGCCGCGGTGCTGCGCGGCCAGGACGACAAGGCGCCTGCCGCGGGGATGCCGGTGGAGCTGCGCGTGGTGGACCCGCGCGAGCGCGAGCTGAAGAAGGTGTCGCTGAAGACGAACGCCGCGGGCCTGGTGTCGCTGGACCTGCCCTTCGACTCCTTCCAGGACACGGGCCGCTACGGCGTGACGCTGAAGGTCGCCGACCGCGACGTGGCCTCGTACCACCTCAGCGTGGAGGAGTTCGTCCCCGAGCGCATGAAGGTGGAGGCGCGCACGGAGAAGCGCGGCTACCTGCAGGGCGAGGAGATTCCGGTGGGCGTGGAGGCGGCGTACCTCTTCGGTGGCTCGGCGGAGGGCAGCCCGGTGGAGGTGTCGTGCCGGCTGGTGCCGTCCTCGTTCAAGCCCAAGGACAACGCGCAGTACACCTATGGCCTCTGGCGCCCGGATGGCAGCGAGCCGCGCGGCGTGACGCTGGGGCAGGTGAAGGGCACGCTGGACGCCAAGGGCCAGGCGCTGCTGCGCTGCCCGGCCCAGGGGGCCATGGGCGCCCTGAAGGGGGCCGCCGAGCTGAGCGCGCTGGCCAGCGTCTTCGAGTCCGGCAGCGGCCGCTCCACCGTGAACAGCGTGCAGGTGCCGGTGCACCCGGAGACCTATTACGTGGGCCTCCAGGCCAGCACGGGCAAGGTGAAGGCCGGCAAGCCCTTCACGGTGAAGGGCGTGGTGGTGGACTGGGACGGCAAGCTGGTGACGGCGTCCGGCAAGGCGCCCGCGTCCGTGGACGTGGAGTACCTGCGCCTGGAGGAGGAGTACGGCTACTTCTATGACGAGAACGAGGGCTACGAGCGCTACCAGCGCCACCTGCGTCCGCTGCGGGAGGGCCGCTCCTCGGTGGCGGTGAAGGACGGCCGCTTCTCGCTGGACGTGACGCCGGGCGCGGACGCCGCGGGCTACATCGTGCGCGTGCGCTCCGGCGGCGCGCAGACGGACCTGGAGCTGGAGGGGGAGGGCCGCTACTACTGGTGGGGCGAGGGCTCGCGCGTGGACCAGACGCCGCGCCCGCTCAAGCCCACGGCGCTGAACCTGCTGCTGCCGGCGAAGGGCCGCGTGGGGCAGGCCATCACCGTGAAGGTGAAGGCGCCCTACAAGGGCCGCATGCTCTTCACGGCGGAGACGGACCGCGTGCTCGCGTCCCACTGGGTGGCGGTGGAGCCCGGCGAGGCGACGTGGACCTTCACGCCGTCCGCCTTCGCGCCCAACGTCTACATCAGCACGTTCCTGGTGAAGGACCCGCACCTGGAGTCCGCCGAGGCCTTCATGCCGGACCGCGCCTTCGGCGTGGGCAGCGTGACGCTGGAGCCGGTGGAGTACACGCAGTCGGTGACGATGAACGTCCCCAAGGAGGTGCGCTCCAACGACACCCTCACGGTGGAGCTGGAGCTGGGCGCTCAGGAGGGCCCCACCTTCGCCACGGTGGCGGTGGTGGACGAGGGCATCCTCTCCCTCACGCGCTTCCAGAGCCCCGACCCGCAGAAGCAGCTCTTCGTCAAGCGGGAGCTGGGCGTGGAGACCTACGAGACGCTGGGCTGGACGCTGCTGGTGCCCCCGGGTGGCGCGTCACGCTCCACGGGTGGTGACGGCGAGGGCAGCGCCGCCGGGCGGGTGCAGCCCGTCAAGCCGGTGGCGCTGTGGAGCGGCCTGCTGCCGGTGCCCGCGAACGGCAAGCTGCGCGTGCCCTTCAAGCTGCCGCAGTACCGCGGCGCGGTGCGGGTGATGGCGGTGACGGCCGGCCCGCAGCGCATTGGCCGCGCCAGCGCGCAGGTGGTGGTGAGAGACCCGCTGGTCCTCCAGACGACGCTGCCGCGCTTCCTCACGCAGAACGACGAAATCCAGGTGCCCGTCTTCGTCACCAACCTGTCCGGCAAGGCGCAGGACGTGAAGGTGACGCTCACCGCCGAGTCCCTGCCGGTGCCGGGGCTGGTGATGCCCGCGGTGGCCACCTCGCCGCTCCAACTCCTGGGCAAGAGCGAGGGCCAGGCGCGGGTGGAGGACACGAAGTCCCACACCTTCGTCTTCCAGGCCCGCGCGGTGCAGGCGGTGGGCGCGGCGCGGTTGAAGGTGACGGTGGAGGGCGGCGGCTACACCTCGCACGAGTCGCTGGACGTGCCGCTGTCACCCGCGGGCCCGCGGGAGCGGCGGGTGCAGCAAATCGAGCTCGCGGAGGGGACGACGGACGTGTCGCAGTACCTCAAGGGCTGGGTGCCGACAACGGAGCGCTCCACGCTGTGGGTGACGGCCAACCCGTACGCGCGCTCGCTCCAGCACCTCTCGTACCTGGTGCGCTACCCCTACGGCTGCGTGGAGCAGACCACGTCCTCCACCCGGCCGCTGCTGTACGTGTCCGAGCTGGTGAATGACGTGGACCCCACGCTGACGAAGGGCGCCTCCGTCAGCGACATGGTGCTGGCGGGCATCAACCGCGTGTTGTCCATGCAGACGTCGTCCGGCGGCTTCGGCTACTGGCCCGGCGCCACCGAGCCGGTGGACTGGGGCTCGGCCTACGCCACGCACATGCTGCTGGACGCGCAGAAGCTGAAGTACCCCGTGCCGCAGGACCGGCTGAACGACGCGCTGACGTGGATGTCCAACGAGGTGAACCGGATGGAGAAGCGCGACAGCCAGACGGAGAACGCCGAGGCCTACATGCACTACGTCCTGTCGGTGGCGGGCAAGGGCCGCAAGGCGCGCATCCAGAAGATGGTGGACGCGTTGGCGGAGTCCGCGAAGAAGGCGCCGCTGTCCGGCGAGAAGCTGGAGCAGGACTACATGCTCAAGGCCGCGCTGTGGCTGTCGGGTGACCGCCGCTACGAGAAGGAGCTGCGCAACCCGGACCTGTCCCCCGTCACCGACGTGCGGCGCAATGACTGGTCCTTCTATTCGGACCGCCGCCGCCGGGGCTTCATGCTGAGCACCTTCGAGGACCTGTTCGGCAAGGACGCCGCGGGCGAGCCGCTGGCGCGCATGGTGGCCGAGTCGCTCCAGGCGCACCGCAGCGACTGGTACACCACGCAGGAGCTGGTGTGGGGCATCACCGGCCTGGGCAAGCGCATCCAGGGCGCGGCCACCACCTTCGCCGCGCCGGTGCTGATGGCGGACGGCAAGGCGGTGACGCCGGTGCAGGACAAGGGGACGCGGACCTCCGACCGGACCTGGGCCCTGGCCCGGGCCAGCGAGCGGCAGGGGCTCCAGTTGGAGGTGAAGTCCAAGGACGAAGGGAAGCTGTACCTCATCCTCAGCAGCGAGGGCGTGCGCTCGGACGGCAAGCCGCGCGTGGGCGGCGAGGGCCTGGCGCTCTCGCGCACCTGGCGCAAGGCGGACGGCACGGCGCTGGCCGTGGGCCCGGCCCCGGTGGCGCTGGCGGACCTGGTCTACGTGGAGCTGGCGATTCAGAACACCACGGCCGAACGCGTGCAGAACATCGCGCTGGTGGACCGGCTGCCGGCGGGCTGGGAAATCGAGAACGCGCGGCTGGGCCGGGGCGGCTCGGTGGACTGGGCGGCGCCGGAGTCGCTGTGGTCCGCCGACTACGTGAACATCCGGGATGACCGCATGGAGGTCTTCGGCAGCCTGGGGCCTCGCGAGACGAAGAAGGTCATCTACGCGGTGCGCGCGGTGACGGCGGGTGCCTTCACCCTGCCGTCGGCGGAGGCGGAGGCCATGTATGACCCGCGGCTGTGGGCGCGGGAGGCAGGCCAGTCGGTCCAAGTGTCCGGGCCGTGGAAGGACAACCTGCTGTAGCGCGGGCTGAGGGGAGACGCTCCTTAAGCGAGCGTCTCCCACAGCGCGTCGAACGCGCGGCTGAAGGGCTGCACCAGCCGCGCGTCGTCGGACACCAGGATGTTCTCGTGGTTGTGCGTGGCGGCCGAGCGCGTCCAGTTGTAGCTGCCCGTCACCAGCCGCAGCCGGTCGAACACGGCGAACTTGTGGTGCATGTGGGCGGACGTCCTGTCCAGCCGGACGGGGATTCCCGCGTCGCTCAGCCGCTCCACGTCGGAGCCCGGGTCCATGGCCTTTCCATCGTCACTCACGATTCGCATCCGCACGCCGCGCCGGTGCGCGTCCAGCAGCGCGCGGGTGATGCGGTCGTCCGTCACCGTGAAGACGCAGACGTCGATGGCGCCGCGCGCCGTCTGGATTTGGTGGACGATGGCGTTGAGCGGGCCATCGCCCGGAGAGAAGTGCGCCTCCATCCGCGAGGTCTCCACGGGCTCGGGGGCGTGCAGCGCCTGCACCGTCTCCTCCAGCCAGGAGATGACCTCCCGGGAGCGGGCGTCCTTCATCGACGCGCGCGCCAGGGCGAAGGCGCGGGAGCGGAAGAGGGTGAGCAGCGCTTCGCCCGCCCGCCGCTCCGCCAGCACGGCCTGCAAGGCCTGCCGCTCGGTGGGTGTGAGCCGCCGGTCGTCGAGGATGGCCGTCAGGATGGCGTCGATTTCAATCGCATTCATCACGCGTAACATACGCCAGGGATTCACCGTCTCATGAGCCGTGCCCGTCGATTCAAACGGACGCTGTCGCGCGTCATCCTCGCGGGAGTCGTTCTCCTGGCCGTGGTGTGGGTGGCCGCCTGGCGCGTGCCGTTGCCCACGCGCCTGTCCGCGCCCGCCTCGGTGGTGATGGAGTACCGGGACGGCACGCCCGCGCACGTCTTCCTCGCCCCGGACGAGCGCTGGCGCATCCCCACGCGCTTGGAGCGCGTGGACCCGGACTACATCCAGGCCCTGCTGGCGCTGGAGGACAAGCGCTTCTTCCACCACCCCGGCGTGGATCCGCTGGCGGTGCTGCGGGCCGCGGTGCGCAACGGGGTGACGGGGCGGCGCGTGTCGGGTGCCTCCACCCTGACGATGCAGTTGGTGCGGGTGCTGGAGCCCCGGCCCCGCACCTTCACGTCGAAGGTCATCGAGTCCTTCCGGGCGGTGCAGCTCGAGGTGCGGCTGACCAAGCGCGAGGTGCTGGCGGCGTACCTCCAGTTCGTCCCCTACGGGCGCAACGTGGAAGGCGTGGAGGCGGCCTCGCTGGCGTACTTCGGCCACACCGCGGCGCACCTGAGCCCGGCGGAGATTTCCACGTTGCTGGCGGTGCCGCAGAATCCGAACCGGCGCTTCCCGTCGGAACAGAACACGGCGCGGCTGAGGTCGGCGCGGGACGGCGTGGCGCGCCGGCTGCTGGACGCCGAGGCGCTTCCCCGGGGGCAGGGCGAGGCCCGCGTGTCCCCTGAAACGGTGCTCAGCGAGGTCCACGCGACGCCCGTGCCCCTGGAGCTGACGCCGTTTCCCCGCGAGGCGCCGCACGTGGCGGTGTGGCTGCGCGCCCAGCATCCGAAGCAGGCCCGGCTGCACACCACGCTGGACGTGGGCACCCAGCGGATGGTGGAGCGGTTGATGCGCGACGCGGCCGTGGGGCTGGCGCAGCGGGGCATCCACAACGGCACGGCGGTGGTGGTGGACCGTCAGCAGGCGGAGGTGCTCGCGCTGGTGGGCAACTTCGACTTCTTCGACGCGAAGCACGGCGGACAGATTGCCGGCTTCGCCACGCCGCGCTCGCCGGGTTCGGCGCTCAAGCCGTTGCTGTACGCGATGGGCATCGACCTGGGGATGGTGGTGCCGGAGCAGTTGGTGGCGGACGTGCCCACGGCCTATGGCGGCTACGCGCCGCGCAACTTCGACGGCCGCTTCCAGGGCCTGGTGCGGCTGGAGTACGCGCTGTCGCAATCCCTCAACATGCCCTTCGTGCGGCTGTTGGAGCGCGTGGGCGTGGAGCGCTTCCTGGGCACCCTGCGCGCGTCGGGCGTCACCAGTCTGGTGCAGGACCCGGGCTTCTACGGTCTCTCCGCGGCGGTGGGCGGCATCGAGATGACGCCGCTGGAGCTGGCCGGTGTGTACGTGGCGCTGGCGGGGGACGGGCATGCGCCCGCGCTGCGCCTCCTCATGGGCGAGCCTCCTCCGGG
Organism: Myxococcus hansupus; assembly: GCF_000280925.3. Lineage (NCBI taxonomy): Bacteria > Pseudomonadati > Myxococcota > Myxococcia > Myxococcales > Myxococcaceae > Pseudomyxococcus > Pseudomyxococcus hansupus. The sequence goes on along the minus strand of NZ_CP012109.1, from coordinate 5,767,778 downwards.
GCAACCCGCCCAGGTGCTGTCCCCGGGCGCCGCGTGGCTGACGCGCCGGGCCCTGGCCCTGCGCGACCGCCCGGACTTCCCGGAGCGGCGGCGGCTGACGGGCATGCCGGCGCGCGTGCACTGGAAGACGGGGACGAGCTTTGGCCACCGGGATGCGTGGGCCGCGGGCTCCGGTCCCCGTCACACGGCGGTCGTCTGGCTGGGGAACTTCGACCACACGCCCAGCGTGCACCTGGTGGGCGCGGACGCCGCGGGGCCCGTGCTGTTCGACATCCTGGAGGGCGTGGGTCCGCGGGGCCTGGCCCAGCAGGAGGACGAGACCCTGCATCCGCCGGAGGACCTCGCGTACGTGGAGGTGTGCGCCTATTCAGGGCACCTGCCGACGGATGCGTGCGTCCAGCGCAAGCACGTGTACGCGCGGCGCTCGGCGGTGCCCACGGCGCGTTGCCCCTACCACCAGCACGTGGAGGTGGACGTGGTCACGGGGCTGTCGGTGGGACCCATGTGCAGGGAAGGGCGGAAGACGGAGACGCGGGTGTACGTGTCCTGGCCCGCGACCATCCGCCGCTGGTTGGAGGACCAGCACCGGCGCCTGCCCGAACCCCCGCCAGCGGCGCCCGGCTGCGAGCCTGGAGGCGCCCGGTCCGCGCCCGCCATCGTGTCCCCGGCGCCGGGGCAGGTGGCCATCCTGATTCCCGGCGTGCCCGCTTCACAGCAGGAGGTGCCGCTGGAGGCGGAGGCCTCGCACGAGCGGGAGCTGACGTGGTTCGTGAACGGCGCGCTGCTGGGGACGGCGCGCGCGGATGAGCGCCTGTGGTGGACGCCGTCGGTGGGCTCGCACGAGATTCTCGTGACGGACGACCGGGGCCTGACGGCGAAGCGGACGCTGGTGGTGCGCTTGCGGCAGTAACGTGAAACGCGGCGCCCCGTTTCCAGGAGCGCCGCGTCCCGTTTCGTCGCGCTTCGGTTCACCGTGACAGGGCGCTGCGTCCCGTGCGGAGCCCGCCCGTGGGTTCCGGACGAAGGGGCCGCACGGCCCCCTCACTGTTCGCGACGTGCCTCGCTCAGCGCACCTCCCAGCCTTCCGCGCCGCGCTCGTAGCGCTTGCCCGCGCCCAGGTCGCCGTAGAAGAGCAGGTCCTTCACGCCCACCACGGAGCGCCCGTCGAACAGGCCAATCTCGCCGTTGGCGGGCATCAGGATGCCGAGCGGCGCGGTGTGGATGCGCACGCGCTGGCCCGGGGCCACCGTCAGCGCTGGCAGCACGGCGCCAATGGGCGAGCGGACCTCCGTGGGTGGGTGGCTGGGCGACGGCGCCAGGCTGATGCGCAGTTGCGTGGTCAGCACCATGCCCGCCAGGGACACGGGCGCGGCGGTGCGGTTGCCCACCTCCACCCAGCCCTCGCGCGGGTGGACGGCCTCGAACACCAGCGTGGGCCGCTGCTGCGCGTGGCGCTCCAGCTCCCGGAGGATGAAGGCGCGGCGCTCGCGCACGTACCGCTTCAGGTAGGCGCGGCCCGCGGTGAAGCGGCCGTAGTCCATGAAGGGGTCGTCCTTCATGTGCGGGTCGATGAGCGCGTGCAGCTTGTCGATGTGCGCGTCCATGACCTCGCTCACGAAGAGCTCCTCCATCGCCTTGTCCAGCCGGGCGCCCAGTCGCTCACGCAGCACCGGGTTCATCACCACGCGCGTGGCCAGGTTGGAGAACACCGGCAGGTAGCCCGGGTACGACGCCGTCTCCAGCTTGCGCTGCTCGTACATCTTCTCCACCCAGGCATCCTGGAGGGTGAAGGAGAACAGCGGGTGGCGCATGTTGCTGGTGCTCTGGCTCATGTCCTCCACGCTGATGGGGTACCACCAGCGCGAGTCCACGTTGTTGAGGTCCCACGGGACGTAGGACCACTTGGCCACCGCGCGGTCGTAGATGAAGTAGCTCTCTGAATCCTCCACGTAGTTGTTGGACATCAGCGCGTCCATCACCATGGCGCGCAGGTAGTGCTCCAGGTGGAAGCGCTTCTCCATCTCACTGACGAACTGGGGCTCGGGCGTGTGGTTGATGGCGCCCACCATCTCCCAGAGCTTGTCGTCCGGCTGGGACTCGTTGGTCTTCTTGGCCCAGTCCCCCTGGTAGGGCACCTTCACCATCTTGAATTCGCAGTCCTTCCAGCCGCAGCGATAGATGGTTCCGTCGGTGTCCGGGAAGTTGTGCGCCCGCAGGAAGGCCTTGTTCACCTGCTCGATTTCCAGGAACACGCCCTGGTAGTGGCCGTTGACGTTCAGCCGCACCAGCGTGCCCTTCGACGCGGGCACTCGCATCGCCTCCAGCAGGTCGAAGGCAATCTTCTCCGCCAGCAGCGTCGCGTCCGCGTACTCGGCCACGAGGTTGAGGGAGGTGCGGCCCTCGAAGCGCACGCCGTCCTCGAACTTCACGTTCCAGCTCTTCTTCGGGAAGGTGCGCGCGGAGGCTCCCCGCAGGCGGACCTGCACGCGGTACGTCGTCCCATTCGCCTTGAAGAGGCCGTCCTGCTCGGGCGTCCATACGTCCGCCTCGAACAGGCGCATCGCCTCTTCGGGGATGAGGAGCTCGTACTGCGGCACCGAGGTCGCCACGGCGGGCATCTGGAAGGGCCGCTCCGCCTCGGGCACGGGCGGTGGAGGCTCGGGAGGCGGGTCGACCGGCGGCGGGTCGACCGGTGGCGGCTCGACGGGAGGAGGCTCCTCGGGAGGCTGCTGCCCGTTGCCGGGAGGCACCTGCGGCTCCTCCACGCCAGGCGGGTCCTGGATTGAAGGAGGCCGATCCACCTGGGTTCCATCACATGCCCACAGGCTCAGCAGCGGTAGACACAGCAGCAGTCGGGAAGGAGTCATCGACCCAGGCCCAGAGCAACGCCTGTGCCTGCTTCGGGGGCCGCGGAATGGTGGGGACCGGACGCTCCCGGCGGCTGGAAGGGCGCCGCGGTCGCGTGCAAGGGAAACGGATTGCCCAACCTGGCTGCTCGCCCATCCCTGGAGGGAATGGGACGTGAAGGGGCCCCTGGCGGGGCAGGCGGCCGGGCGGAGCGGGCCCTCTTTCCCCGCGTGGCCTGTGCACGGGGCGCGGCGGCGGTCCTAGCTTCAAGAGAACCGCACGCGCCGCGTCAGGGAGAGAGGGCCCCAAATGGAATCGTGGAACCAGACGTCGTCCGACACCGTCCGCGCCCATGCGCCGCTGGTCGTCAACCGGCGCATCGACGAGCACGTGGAGCGCTGCGTCCGGTACATGGCGGAGAAGGGGGACCGCGCGGAGATGTCGCGCTACCTCGAGCGGTTGGAGCGGGAGTGGGACGTCCACCGCGCCGTGGCCGTGACGACCTCGGCCCTGGGCCTGCTGGGCCTGTTGCTCGGTCGGCGGGACGGCGGGCGCTGGCGCGGACTGAGCACGGCGGCGGGCGCGCTGATGCTCCAGCACGGCCTGTCCGGCTTCAGCCCGCTGTCCGAACTGTTCCGCGCGCTCGGCGTGCGGACGCGCCGGGAAATCGACCTGGAGAAGTTCGCCATCAAGGCGCTGCGCGGCGACTTCGAGCGCATCCCCAATGAAGGGGGGCCCATGGCCCGGGCCAACGCCGCCCTCGTCGCCGCGCAGTCGTGACGTCCCGCCTCAGTGGCGGGGCGCCGTGTAGCCGCCGCCCACCGCCGGCATCAGGGCGGGGGACATGGGCGTGGGCGCCACGCCATTGCTCTTGCCGGTGTTCGCCTGGTCGAAGAAGCCGTTGAGGCCCGCGATGCCCAGCGAGAAGTTCGTCACCCAGCCCGGGTCCGGCCTCCCGGCCGCGGCGCCGACGTCGAGCGGCCGCGCGAAGTGCAGCCGCAACAGCAGGGGCCCCAGCGCCAGGTTGACGCCCGCCACGGCGTTGACCACGCGGTGGTTCCACAGGTCATCGCGGCCCTCGCCCACGCCGCCCGCGTCGATGCCGGCAATCGCCTCCATGTCGCTGAGGAAGGCCACCCGGATGATGTCGTTGAGCGGCAACTGCACCTCCAGCGTGGAGTAGACGTAGTGCCGGCCGAGCAGCCAGTTGATGTCACCGAAGTTCACGCCGCGCAGCGTGTCGAACGAGGACAGGAAGTAGGACCGCGCATACCGGCCGCCCAGCGTGGTGCCCAGACCGCCACGGATGAAGACGTTGGCGCGGCCGTAGATGGGGAAGTAGCGCTCCGCGTCGACGCGGACGTTGCCGTAGGCCTCGTTGTTGAAGGGCTGCACGCCCACCGTGGTCTCCAGCATGGCCGCGCTGCCCGACAGCGGGCCGGTGGCGTAGTGGTACTTCAGGGTGTCGTAGCCAATCGTCCCGCTCACCTCCGTCTGGAAGCGGATGGCGCGGTTGCGCGCGTTCCACGGGGTCAGCAGCTCCATGTTGGCGGCGTTGCGCTCCGGGAAGAAGAGCTCGAACTCAGTGAAGTCATCCAGGAAGTACTTGGTGCCACCCACGGACAAGTCGCCCTGCACGAAGAAGAAGGTGCTCAGCGGGTAGCGCAGGCTGCCGAGCACGCCGAAGAACCGCTCGCCGGACGTGAAGAAGGCCTGGCTGGCTTGCCCCTCGTTCTCGAAAGTGCGGTCCACGCGGAAGCGCAGCGACTGGAAGAGGCCGCCGCCCCACGTCGACCGGCCCTTGTCGTTGATGTAGAGCAGGAAGCCGTCCGTCAAATCGAAGCTGCCGTACACCGCCAGGGTGAGCAGGAACTGGTGGTCCTTCATGCGGTCACTGGCCGCCGCGAAGAGCTGGCCCACGAAGCCGCCGCCGCCCGCGCCCGCGAAGCCGAAGAAGGGACCGAACTCCAGGTTCTGCCGCGTGAAGGGCTCGTAGGCCGTGGCGTCCGTGAGCGGGCGCACCGCCAGGGGACTGGGCGGCTCCGGCGGCGGCTCCACGGGCACGTCCAGCGCCAGCATCTTCGGCGGCCGAATCACCGCGGGGCGCCGCTCACCGGAGACGTGGAACAGCACCCACAGGCTCCCGTCCGGACCGGGGCCGGGCTCGAACAGGCCCGTCGTCAGGTCCGTGCGCCGCACGATGCGGCCGTCCTTCGTCAGCTCGTGCAGGTCGGAGCTGCTGTTGTGGAACGCGGTGAAGAAGATGCGCCCGTCCGCCAGGGCCAGCGGGGCCGTGTGGTCCCGCTCCTCGCTGGTGAGGCGCTCCACCTGCCGGGGCGCGTCCGGGCGCACGCGGAAGAGGTTGAACTGCCGGTGGGACGTCGCGTCCGACGTGAAGATGATGCCGGAGGGACCCCACGTCACCTCGCGCTCGGAGAACACGTCGTCGGTGAGCTGCAGGGGCTTGGCGTCCGCGCCCGCCTGCGTGTCGATGGCGTAGATGTCCCGAAGACCCGCGTCGTTGATGCCGATGAAGGCCACCCAGCGGCCGTCCGGCGAGAAGGCCGGCGAGTACGCCGCCAAGAGGCCGTGCCGGTCGATGCGGTACGCGGTGCGGCCGCCCACGTCCAGCTCCACCGACAGCCCCACTTCCCGGTCGATGCCGGTGCGAATGGGGTTGCGGCGCACCAGCACGTCCGCGCCACGCCGCTCCACCTTGTGCGTGTAGTCCTGCACGTAGATGACGTCGCGCCCGGTCATTTCGGCGACGAAGGCCAGCTTGTCGTTCGTCAGCGAGAAGCTGCGGTTGGAGATGGGGTGCAGCGACTCCACGCCCGGCACGCCGTCACCCGTCACCTTCGCCGTCTTGTCCGGCATGCGCGGGTCCATGAGGTACAGCCGGCTTTCGCCCGTCTCCGGGACGATGGTGCGCAGCGCCAGCACGTTGCCGTTCGGCGACGAGGTCATGGCGGTGGTGTAGCCCGGCGCCTTGTCGAGCAGGTCCAACGCCGGCGAGGACTGCTCCGAGGCGAGGTACGTCTTGAAGGCCCGGCGCTTCAGCCAGTTCTCGAACCGCGCGGAGATGCGCTTCGGGTTGTCACCGGTGAGTCGCTCCAGCAGGTCCTCGAACTTCAGCGCCGGTGAGTCGCGCGAGCCGCCCGTCAGCCGGGGCGACTCCTCCAACACGCGCTGGATGAAGCCGGTGCCGTACTCCTCCTCCAGGAAGGACACGCGGACCTGGCCCACCTTGTAGATCCACAGGTAGCCGTAGGGCCCGGGGGAGAAGAAGTCGAGGAACGCGTAGCCCTTGAAGAGGTCCGGGTTCACCAAGAGGTCCCGCACCAGCATCTCCGCTTCCGGGTCCATGCCCCGCTTGGCGTAGAACTCAGCGAGACCTTCGATGAACCACAGGGGAATCGCCTGGAGCGGGTCGCCGAACATCTTCGCCTGCTCGGCGACGGTGCGGACCTTCTGGATGGTGAACTGGTGCGCGAGCTCGTGGGTGCTGACCTCCTCGAAGAGGCGGTGGTCACCCAGGTACGGCAGCGTCAGCTTCAAGTCCTCGCCGGTGCTGGTGAGACCGAGCGTGCCCTCGGACACGGCGAAGAGGTTGGTCTGCAGGAACTCCTGGTAGCTGCTGTAGAGGATGTACGGGAACGTCTTGGTGGGGACGTATTTGAACTGGTCCACCAGGTAGCGGTAGGCCTCCTCGATGAGCGGCGCGGCGCGCTCGGCGACCATGCGCTCCCGCTCATAGAAGTAGAAGCGCACGCCGCCCGTCTTGTCCCCCAGGGACTTCGCGTACGTGTAGTTGAACCCGGCGTCGGCGCCGGAGAACACCGACTGGCCGCCGCCCAGGAGCGTGCCGCCGTCATCGGACTCGCTGGCCATCAGGTAGTTGCCGGCATCCGGCGTCCCGCCGTCCGTGCCCGCCGCCGCGACCGAGCCGCCGTCCGTGCCCCCGTCCACCATCATCACCAGGGCGCCCGCATCCTCCGTGCCGCCGTCTTCACCGGCCGGCAGGAGCGGCACCACCACGGGGACGCCGCCGTCGGTGTCCTGGGCGTCCGCCACCGGCGGGCTGCCGGGCAGGTCCGTTCGTGACTCGGGCCGGGGGGTGATCTGCGTCGTCTCCGGCGCAGGGCCGGGCGGCAGTCCCACCGGGTTGCCCTCCTCCGGTGAGGTCGTGGGCGCCCCAGGGTTGGCGCCCCCGGGCGTCTCCGGCGGATTCTCATGGGCCGTCCGGTCCGGGGGCTCGGCCAGACCCGTGGCGCCGGGACCGACGAGGATGTCCGCGTGTCGCCACTCGAACTCGTAGCTGTTCACCGGCGTTTTCCCGGGCCTCCGGGGCACGACGTAGAACTGGGCAAGCGCGAGCCCCGGGAGAAACAGGACGACCAGGGCTGCGGCGAGGGGACGGGGGTTCACTGAAGGCACCTCTGTGGGTGGGGTACCGGCGAGACTACACCTGCCTGGGAGGCTGCCTCCCAGGGACCCGGGTATACAAGCTGCCCGAGTATTTCTTTCCGTTTACTTGACGGGCGGTGGGCTTCGCTTCCTTGGGGCACGGAGGAGCGTAGCGGTTCGTCGGGTGCTGGCGCCGGATGATATGCATGGGGGCATGAAACGCCTCCTCGCAGTCACCAGCACCCTGGCGCTCGCCACCGCTTGCGGCAACGGCAATTCGTCCGAACCCAAAGCGGAATGTCAGCTCGAGGCCATCGATTTGTCGGCCTGCCAGCTTTCAAGCCTCGCGGGCGTACAACCCGAGGGCATCTGGAATCTCAACATCAACCTGAACGACGGCGGCGGTGCCGCGGCTGCCATGAGGTTGTCGGGAGGCGGCAGCACCACCCCGATGCTGATGGGCTTCAACGCCACGGAGCGCCAGAGCACGCCCGAGTCGTTCTTCATGGCCAGCGAGTTCCAGAACACCAGCGGCATCACGGTTCGCTTCGCCGTCGCCGGGTGTGGTTCGACCGGGCCCGGGCAGATGACGGGCATCTTCCGTCGCTGCGCCAACGGGAACCTGGACATGCGAGGCACCTTCGAGGCCGTCCGGACGGTGCGCCGGGCGGGGGAGGCCGATGCCACGGGCGTGGAGCTCATCAGCGAGGTGGCCATGCCCGGCGTCATGGCCACGAACGTCTCGGTGTCCAATGGACTGGCCATCGTGACGCTGGGCGCCAAGGGCTTCGAAATCTACGACGTGAGCGACCCCTCGCAGCCGCGCAAGGTGGCGCAGCATCAGCCCTCCTCGGACTACTACTCGACCTCGCTCCTGAACGGGCAGACGCTCTACGTGGGCAGCCGGCGCAACGGCACGGTCGTGTTCGACCTCTCCAACCCCACCAAGCCGATGCAACTGCGTTCGGTGCCCGAGTCCGTGGTGGAGGTGACCTCCCTCTCGATGGACGGCAACGTCCTGTACGCGGCGTCTCCGGCGCCCAACTCGGAGGTGTACGTCTACGACATCGCCACGCCCGCGGATCCGAAGCAGCTCACGCGGTACTTCGTGGAAGGCACCGAACCGCTGGCCGGTGAAGTCCCGCTGAGCGTGACGGCGCAAGGTGGCCGGCTCTACGTGAGCAACTGGTCCTTCGGCATGTCGGTGTCGGACGTCACCACGCCGGCGCGCCCGAAGCTGCTGGGCCGCTTCGCCAGCTCCGCCTCGCGCGCCACGGCGGTGGGGCAGGTGGCGGGCCGGACGCTGGCGTTCGACGTGGGCGAGGACTGGGGCGCGCACCTGAGCCTGCTCGACGTGGGCGCGCCGGCGACGGTGTCCCGGGTGGGCGAGTTCCGGATGCGGCCGGATGTCTCCGTCCGCGACGTGGCGCTCTCCGGCAACAGGGTCTATCTGGCCTACGGCCAGGACGGCCTGCGGGTCGTCGATGTGAGCGTGCCGGGCGAGCCGCGGCAGGTGGGCTACTACAACACCTGGCGCGAAACGGACGCTGGCCACGGCGTCGTGTTCCTCGAGGGCCTGAACAAGGTCTCCGTGCCGGGTGATGGCTACATCTATGCGACGGACTCCTCACGGGGGCTGCTCATCTTCCGCGACACGGTAGAGTAGGGGGCGTGATGAGCGACTCCCCCGCGCGGGGCTGTGACAGGTGTCAGGCGCTTCCGTCCTCCCTGGAGGGGGCCGGGCGCCTGTTCTTGTGGAGCCCGGTGGGGCACAGCCAGGGCCGGTTGGTGTCCTGTCTCCGAGAGGCTCGGCACGAGGTTCAGGTGCGTGCCGAGGCCCGGTGCGTCGTGGTGTGGGTCCCCGAGGGGGCGCTGTCGGCCCTGGTGTCGAACCTGGTGGCCGCGCTGTCTCAGGAAGAGGCGCGGGCCACCCGGGCGCTGTTCATGGTGGGCGAGGCGGAGCCCGGCCTCGCGGACTACCCCCGCGTGGGGGCGCTCCAGCGGTTCGTCACGCGCACGCGCGCCGGGTGGTTGGTGGACCTGCTGGCCGAACAGCGGCTCACCACGCACTTCCAGCCCATTGTCCATGCGCAGGACACCGGCCGCATCTTCGCGTACGAGGCGTTGATGCGGGGCCGGGAGCCGGACGGCGCGCTGGTGCCGCCCGGGCGGATGATGCAGACCGCGCGCGATGCGGACCTGCTCTTCCAGTTGGACCTGGCCGCGCGCACCACGGCCATCCGCGAAGCGGTGACGCACGGGCTGGACACGCACCTCTTCATCAACTTCACGCCCACGGCCATCTACGACGCGAACTTCTGCCTGCGCTCCACGGTGGAGGCCATTCAGGCGGCGCGGATTCCACCCGAGCGGGTGGTGTTCGAAATCATCGAGACGGACCAGACGGCGGACGCCGAGCACCTGCGCGGCATCGTCGACTTCTATCGCCGGTCGGGTTTCCAGGTGGCGTTGGACGATTTGGGCGCGGGCTTCTCGTCGCTGAACCTCATCCACCGGCTGCGTCCGGACATCATCAAGCTGGACATGGAGCTGGTGCGCGACGTCCATCTGGACCCGTACAAGGGGTCCATCGTGGAGAAGCTCCTGGAGATTGCTCGGACGCTGGGGATTCGCACGGTGGCGGAGGGCATCGAGACGCACGAGGAGCTGCGCTGGGTGCGCGCGCACGGGGTGGACTTCGTGCAGGGCTACCTCATCTCCCGCCCGCAGAGTCCCCCCGTGGCGTCGACGCCGTCCTTCACGGATTGAGCAGGACGTTCCCCGTTCCAGAGCGTTCCAGGTTGGCGGCCCGAGCGAGGCTGAGCTCGACGCCCGCGTCCTGCAGCGCGAGCCGTGCGCCGTAGATGTCCTGGTTGTACGCGGCGTTCCGGGCGAGGTTGAGGAGCGCGCGCAGGCGCTCCGCGTGGACGACGACGGCGCCCTGACCGTCCTGGGTGGCGCTGTCACGCACGTCGACGAAGGCGCTGTCGGCGATGTCGAGCGCGTTGTCGACGTTCGTTTCGCCCTGTTCGAGCGCCGTATCGGCCGCGAGCATCCACTGGCCGGCGGCCTGAATCTGGGACAGCCGTTGCTGGCGGGCGGACTCCGCGTCGACGGCGCGGTCACCGAGGGTGTCCACCTGGAGTTGCACGGCCTGGTTGCGCACGGTGAGGTCGGCGTCGCGCTCGTTGAGCTGCGTTTCGAGTTGGTTCATGCGCTGGCGCATCTGCTGGAGTTGCTGCTGCTCGGGCGTGGGCGCCTTCGCGGGCTGGCCGGCGTTACCCGAGCCGCCCGTGGCGGTGTTGTTCGCGGGCGCCACGGTGGAGGGATAGCCGATGGGCTCGGAGCGGCCGATGGGGTCCGAACGGCCAATGGGCTCGGAGCGGCCGATGGGGTCCGAACGCCCGATGAAGGCGGGCGTGGGGGCGGCGCTGGTGGAGCCCGGCGTCACGGTGGGCGGTGTGGTGCCCGTCGTCCCCGCGCCGCCGGTGCCCTGCTGCGCGCCCAGCGTGCCCGTGCCGCCGCTGCCCTGCTGCGCGCCCAGCGTGCCCGGGCCGCTGAGGTCCTGCTGACCGGTGGTTCCGGTCCCCGTGCCGCTGAGGTCCTGCTGGCCGGTGGTTCCGGTCTCTGTTCCGCTGAGGTCCTGTTGCCCGGTGGAGCCAGCGCCACCCGTGCCGCTGAGGTCTTGCTGCCCGAGGTTGCTGGAGCCACCGGCTCCACTGGGGGCCTGCTGACTGGGAGTGCCGGTCCCCATGCCGCTGAGGTCCTGTTGGCCGGTGGTTCCGAAACTGCCGGTGCCGCTCATGTCTTGCTGACCGACGGTGCCAGTGCCGGTCCCCGTGCCGCTGAGGTCCTGCTGGCCGATGCTTCCCGAGCCACCAGTGCCCGAGCCACTGAGGTCCTGCTGCTGCACTGCGCCCATGTTGCCGGCGCCGGTTCCGCTGAGGTCCTGCTGGCCGATGCTGCCCGAGCCACCAGTGCCCGAGCCGCTCAGGTTCTGCTGCTGCATCGCGCCCATGTTGCCGGTGCCCGAGCCACTGAGGTCCTGCTGCTGCACCGTGCCCATGTCGCCGGTGCTCGTTCCGCTCAGGTTCTGCTGCTCCACCGTGCCGATGTAACCGGTGCCCGCGCCACTGAGGTCCTGTTGCTGCACCGTGCCCGTGTACCCGGTGCCCGAGCCACTCTGGTCCTGCTGCCCGAAGCTGCCCGATGCATCCGTCCCGGTACCGCTCAAGTCCTGCTGGCCCGTCGCACCATTCAGTCCGCCGGCCTCGGTACCCTCACCGGAAGCCGCGCCACTGCCACCGGTGGCGGCCTGCTGTTGTTGCAGGTCCTCCAGAGGGGAGGGCACCGGCTGGTATTGCTGCGCCGCTTCGTCGAGGGCCACTTCGCCCGTCGTCGGAGGCGTCGAACCATCCGGTAGCACAGGCGTCAGCACGAAGCTGGCCGGCGACGATTCCTCCGTGGATTCATACACGTACCCCTGCGGCGGCCGCAGGCCGTCAATCTCCTCAGCGGCCTGTTGGTTCGCATCCTGGAGCGCCGCGGCGGCGGGGTCCCGGATGGACGGATCCTCGGGCGGAATGAGCACTGGAGCGCTCGGCGTCTGGCCGAGGCTCAACCCAGCGGCGATGGCAATCCAGAGGGGCATGGGAAAAATCTGCCCACTCGCCCGGACGTGCACACCCCAACGGCCGCGACGGCGCCCGAAGGGCTGCTCGCAGACCGGGCATCCCAAGGCCGCCTGCCCGCCTGCCCCAAGACAAAGGGCCGCGCCCCACGAAACCCGGGAGCACGGCCCTCCAAACCGCACGACATCCCGCGTGAATCAGAGATTGAGCCGGAGGCCCGCGCCCAACTGGAACGTCGGAGCGGGGACGTTGAAGGCCGGAATCTCCTGCCCATCCACCACGAGCCCCTCCGGAACGTCGATGGCGAGCCGGAACTCACCGCCGCGCCGACCGTAGCTCATGGATCCGTACGCCTCCACCGTGAGGTACGTCAGCGCCCGGTGCGTCACGTTGAGCCGCGAGGTGAAGGAGCGGTCCGACAGGTTCCCCAGCGTGAACAGGTTGAAGGACGTCCGCTCCAGGGGACCGGGCCGGTCCAGGAACACGTAGGCGGCGCCGTAATGCCGCCCCAGGTAGAGCGGATTGAAGGCGTCTTTCAGGATGAGGTACGGGTACCCGAACGAGCTCGTATAGCCCGTCGAGTTGTAGAAGTACTCCACGCCCAGCACCGCCAGGTCATTGTCGCCGTAGGAGAAGCTGTACGTCGCGCCGGCCGTCACTTGCGGCGTGAGGCCCTCGGGCACGTACGACTCGACCTGCACGCCGCCCTGCGCGATGTCCTCGAGCGTCGTCCCCGCCGGGATGCGGTACAGCGGCCGGTCCGTGCGCTTCTTCAGCGCCACCTCGCTGTAGATGTCCAGCGGCCCCAGCGGTGAGGACACGTCGAGCCCGAAGCGAGGCCGGCGGCCATTCTGCGCCACCGCGCTGGCGCCGAACTCCGCGGGCCCCAGCAGGACTTCCGCGCGCAGGGCGCCGCCCAGGCGGCCCAGCCGGTTGACCGGGTTGTTTCCGCCGGCCTGGGAGGTGGGGCTGCCGCTCGGGTCGGTGACGGCGCCCACGTCGGTGCCCAGGTCATCCATCACCACGATGCCGTAGAGGTTCCAGCCCTTGGACTCCCACGGCAGGTGCATCTTCACCATCGACACACCGGTGCGCAGGTCCACGAAGGCCAGCGGATCCCGTCGCTGCGGCGACAGGAAGTCCGTCGGGTTCCAGATCTGCCCGGTGCCCCACTTCACGTGCTGCTTGCCCACGGTGAAGAACAGCGTGCGCTCGATGTCGAAACGCAGCCACGCCTGGTCCAGCAGCACGCGGGGATTCGACAGGGCGTTGGGCGCCGTGCCTGGCGGCTGGGCCGGGTCGTAGCTCAAGCGGCCGACGATGTAGCCGCGCAGCCGGTCCGACGGACGCGCGTCGAAGAAGCCATCCACCAGCGTGGGCGCGGAGAACGCGCTGTTGCGCAAGGAGGTGTTCTCGCTCCCCGCCATGAAGCCGCGCACGTAGAACTGACCGCCAATCTTCAGCGGATCATCCAGCACCTCCTCGGTGTCGAACGCGCTGCGCGACGCCGGACCGTTCAGCACGTCCGCGTCCCGGTCATCACCGGTGTTGGAGTCGGACAGCGTCGGCTGCCGCTCCGTGGGGTCGGTGGAGGCCGGGCGTGCCTCCGCGCCGTCCCCGCCGAAGAGGGCGTCATCGTCGCGCGGGACGGAATCCTCGGTGGACGATGCCGGCGCTTCGGGGGGCGTCTCCTCCTGGCCGCCGAAGAGGGCGTCTTCGTCCGGCCGGTCGTCGGATTGGGCCAGCGCGGGCACGCCGGCAAGGGCCGCGGACAACGCCGCGGCCAGCGTCAACGTGCGGGAGCTCATCGGCTCTTGCTCTCGAGCCACGCCTTGGTGAAGAGGTTGGCCTCCAGCGGGCGCAGGTCCACCGTCTTGATGAGGATGGTGGTGGAGTTGCCCTTCTCGACCTCGTCGTAGATGCGCATCTCCTCGGGCACCCAGACGTTGTCCTTCTTGGACTCGCTGAACATCTTCTTCCAGCGGGGGTAGAGCGCCGTGCGCATCTTCCGGCCGGAGAGGGCGTACTCCTCCTGCTTGAGGATGTTGCCGGACTCCTTGTCCACCCAGAGCTTGAGGACGGGGTAGGCCACGTCCACGTTCGGCTTGACCTTCAGGTTCAGCACGTGGGCGGTGTACTTGCCCAGCTTCGCCTCGCCCTCATAGGAGGGGTCGAACTCCTCGGCCAGCCGCGACTCGTCGAAGTCCGCGCGGCGGCTGTCCGTGCCGGCGATGCGCTCGCGTTCGGTGCGTCGCTCCCAGCGGCCCACGTTGGGGTCGTAGTTCCAGAGGTTCTTGTCCAGGCGCAGGTAGCCCTTGCCCGCCTCCGCCTTGGGCTTGGTGAAGAGCATCATCAGCTTGTCGTCCGCGTCGCGGCGGTAGACGACCAGCTCGTAGACGAGGTCCGCCTTCCCCTTCTCCTTCTGCTCCAGGTAGACCATCGCCTTGTAGTCGCCGCCGTTGCGCTGGCGGTCGTCGATGGTGGCCAGGAGCTTCACCTGCTCGGCCTGCTCCATGGCCAGGGCGGCCGGCGCGGACAGCAGCGCCACGGCCAGGGCCGCGGCGGACAGCATGTTCATGAGGCGCATGTGTTCACCCGATGTGGTGCATCGCCGTCACCGGCTTGAGCCGCGCGGCGAGGAAGGAGGGGATGAGGGAGACCGCGGTGGTGCACGCCGTGATGAAGGCCATGGCTCCCAGGATGGACGCGGGATGGACGGCCAGATTCAACGTGTCCGACATGATGAAGACCGCCACGGCCTCCGGGACGTTCACCGCCATCGAGTTGATGGCCATGCACAGCGTGAGCCCGATGGCCGCGCCCGCCAGCGTGCCCAGCACGCCGAGCAGCATGGCCTCGAAGACGAACATCAGCAGCACGCGGGTGCGCTGCATGCCAATGGCCCGCAGGGTGCCAATCTCCCGGGTGCGCTCCCGGATGGCGATCCACAGCGTGTTCATGATGCCCACGCCGATGATGACCATCAGCACGAAGATGAGCACGCCCGTGAGGCTGTTGAGGGCGGTGAGCGTCCAGGTGATGAAGGAGATTTCGTCCTCCCAGTTGGTGATGTCCAGCCGCTGGCCCGTCCACGCCTCGCGGTTGACCGTCTCGAACTTCATGAAGAACGCGCGAGGGTCATGGTCCATCACGGTGTGGCCCGCGTCCGTCAGCGTCTGACGCAGGCGCGCCTGCACCACGGGGACCTGCTGGATGTCCTTCAGGTAGAGCATCAGGGCGCCCGCGGTGTCGCTCTTGAACTGGTAGAGCGCGCGCAGCGTGTCCGACGGCACGAAGATGCCGAAGTCGCTCAGCATGCCCATGTCCGCGGCGATGGCCACCACCCGCACGTCCACGGTGTTGCTGGTGCCGCGCATCGTCTGCGCGGCCAGCGTCACGGCCTCGCCCACCTGCACGTTGAGCCGCTTGGCCTGCTTCTCGAAGAGCAGCACCGTGTCGGGCTCGGCCAGGCCGTCCAGCGTGCCCGCGCGCACCTGCAGCACCTTGCGCAGGCCCGGCTCGGACTGGATGTCGATGCCGCCCACGCCCACCTGGATGGAGGCCGTCTCGCTCACCACCTTGAGCCAGCCCCGGCCGCGCTGGACGGCGTAGTCCAGCTCCGGCACGTCCTTGCGAATCTGCTCCAGGACGGCCGGGTAGGCGGTGACCACGGGCGCCGCCTGGCCCGCCGTCACCTTGTAGAAGCCGGCCACGTTGACGTGCCCGGTGGACAGCGTGGTGGCGGAGCGCAGCATCGTCTCCTTCATCCCCGTGGACAGGCCCATGAGGACGACGAGCAGCGTGGTGACGCCCGCGATGGCACCACCCAGCAGCAGGGTGCGCCGGCGGTGGGTGCCGAGGTTTCGGAATGCGATGAGGAAGAGCTGGAGCATGTTCTCACTCGTCCGTCTGCATCGCCTGGAGCGGCGAGACCCGAGTCGCGAGGAACGCGGGATAGAGGGTGGATACGGCCGAAACGACCAGGACGATGACGAACGCCGCCACCAGGTTGCTGGCGCTCAGCGTGGGGAACAGCCGGGGGCCGGAGAAGAAGAAGTAGAGGGCCTCGTTGCCCGCGGGGATGCCGGTGCTGTTGAGCCAGGCCATGAAGCCGCTGCCCACCAGCGAGCCGGCGGCGCCGAACACGAGCCCCAGCACCAGCGTCTCCACCAGCACCATGCCCAGCACGAACGAGCGCTGGGCGCCAATGGCGCGCATGGTGCCCACCTCGCGCACGCGCTGCAGGGTGGCCATCATCATGGCGTTGTTGATGATGACCAGCGCCACCACGAAGATGATGAAGACGGCGAAGTAGAGCACCAGCTTCCCGAGCAACACGAACTGGCCGATGATGCCCGCCGCCTCCTGCCAGGACACCACGCGCAGCTTCAGGCCCGCGTCCTTCCCGGACTGCCGCAGCTCCGCCATGGTCTGCTCCAGCAGCTCCGGGTTCTTGAGCATCACCGCCGCGCTCAGGGCCACGCCCTGTTCAATCTCCTGCTGGCTGTAGACGCGCTGGAGCAGGTCGTCGCGCTTGAGGGTCTCCTCGGCGCCCAGGAAGGCGGCCCGGTCGTCGATGTCCGTCGACGCGGACTCCGCCACCAGGACGTTGCCGCTGTCCTCGCCGAAGAGGGCCTCCTCGGCCTGCTCCCGGTTCAGGGCCTCCAGGCCGCTCTGCTTCTGGATTTCCGCCAGCTCCGCCTTCTTGTCCGCGGTGAGGTAGCCGTACAAATCCCGGAAGGACATGAGGTCCATCAGGCTCAGCGCGCCGGCCATGGCGGACTTCTCCAGGCCCTTAAACTGGTAGGTGCCGTAGACCTTCACGTTGGCGCTCTGCATGTAGCCGGTGCGGGTGAAGGCGGTGATGGTGAGGGTGTCACCCATCCGCAGGCGGTACAGCTCCAGCAGGGGGGCCAGCTCCGCGTAGAACTGCGTGTAGCGGGTGTCGAAGTTGGCGTCGTCCAGGGTGAAGAACTGGGTGAGCAGCTTCTCCAGCGCGGCTTCCTGCGAGCCCATCAGCTTCTGCAGTCGCGACACCATCTCCCGCGTCTTCAAGGGGTCCAACTGGAAGATGATTTCGCGCGTCTGCGTCTGGTTCTCCTTCACCCAGCGCTGCAGCTCCGGGTCCGTGGCGATGGTCTTCTGGTTGAGCTCCCGCTGCTGCTTGATGTGGTCCAGGCGCAGCGCGGACTTCATCTTGAGGAACTCCTCGTAGAAGAGCTTGGACAGCAGCATGCCGCGCTGCCCGGTGGGCACCGCCTGGCCGTCCACGATCTCCATCCGGTCGAAGGTGCGCTGGAAGGCGTCCAGGTCCGTGCCGGCGTAGCGCAGCTCCAGCATGTCGCCGTCCGGAATCTGCGGCGCGATGCGGTTCTCCAGCAGCTCCAGCGCGCCGTACGGGTCCTGCTCGAAGGCGTCCCAGAACGCGTCCGTGCGCGCGCGGGCGAGTGACTCCTGCTCGGCGGGGTCCTTGTTGCCGCCGCCCAGCTCCTGCTCGCTCTTGGCCGTCTGCTCGGCCATCAGCTCCACCATCTGCCGCACGTGGCCCTTCACGCTGTCGATGTTCTCGCGCAGCGCGGGCGTCTCGCCGGCGTCGTCGCGCGTCTTGTACAGCTCGCGCAGACGCGACAGCGTCAGGTCCACCGTGTTGCCAGAGGTGATGATGGCGCTGCTGGTGCCCAGGGGCACCACCGTCTGGACATTGGGGTGCTTCTCCAGGAAGGGCTTGAGCTGGCTGAAGTCGTCCAGCGCCGTCAGGTCCGGCTCGCCGCTCATGCTGCCGTAGAGCGCCAGCGGGTCCTTCGAGTCATCCGAGTAGACCTGGATGTGCCCGGCGATGCTGCCGATGATGCTGCGGCTCATCGCGCTGTCCATGCTGTCCATCAGCGCGCCACCCACCACGACGAGCAGGGTGCCGAAGAAGATGATGCCGCCGATGAGCAGGTTGATCTTGCTGGTGAACAGGTTGCGGAAGGCCACCTGTAGCAACAACCGGAAGTGTCCCATGTCAGTGGCTCCCGGAGGCCATGGCGCGGCTGGCCTCGGCGGCGCTGATGCGGTCCAGGAACTTGCCGTCCGCCAGCCGCACCACCGCGTTGGCGTGGCTCATCACCTTCGCGTCGTGGGTGGAGAAGATGAAGGTGGTGCCCTCCTTCTGGTTGAGCTCCTTCATCAGGTCGATGATGTTCTGGCCCGTCACCGAGTCGAGGTTGGCGGTGGGCTCGTCCGCCAGCACCAACTGCGGCCGCGTGACCAGCGCGCGCGCCACGGCCACGCGCTGGCGCTGGCCACCGGACAGCTCGTTGGGGCGGTGCTTGGCGTGGCTGGCCAGGCCCACCTGCTCCAGGAGCTGCATCACCCGCTCGCGGCGCTGGGCCTTGTCCAGCTTGCGCTGGAGCAGCAGGGGAAACTCCACGTTCTGGAAGACGCTCAGCACCTGCACCAGGTTGAAGCTCTGGAAGATGAAGCCAATGGTGTGCAGGCGCAGGTTGGTGAGCTGCCGCTCCGTGAGCTGCTTGGTGTCCTGGCCGGCCACGCGGACCACGCCGCCGGTGGCGGTGTCCACGCAGCCGATGAGGTTGAGCAGCGTCGTCTTGCCACTGCCCGAAGGACCCGCGATGGAGATGAACTCACCGGCGTGGACTTCCAGGTCCACCCCGCGCAGCGCCGGGACGACCACCTTGCCCAGGGTGTAGTCCTTGGTCACGTTCGCGATGGAGACGATGGGAGACTGCGGGGTGGTGGGATTCATGCGGTGCGTCCTTTCGGAGTCTTGGAGGTCTTGGCGGGGCGAGGGGCACGCGGGGCCTGGGCCGTGCGCCACCGCTGGGCGATGCCGGCGAGCTCTGTCAGGTAGAAAGCACAGAAGTCAGACGCGTCGCGTAAATTTTGATTTCCAGAGAGGTGGGGCACCTCGAGGGCCGCGCCCAGGATGCGGGCAAAGGACTTCAACCCGTCCTCCGCGGCCCGAAGACTGCCTTCCCACCCTTCGGAGTGAATGACGTAGTAGTGCTGGCGGTCCCCGGGAACGCTGGTGGGTTCCACGAGGCCCATGTCGGCGCATTCCCGGAGGTTGGTGGACACCGACGCCGCACTCACGTTGAGCAGCGTGGCGATGCGCTTGTTCGACAGGGGTTTGCCCGCAATCATCAGCAGCGCGTAGATGCGCCCGCTGATTCGCGTTCCCCCTCGCCGCTCGAAGTACTGCCCCATCGATTCGATGAAGCGGCGCTCGGCGGTCTCCAACTCCACCATGCCTGTCCCCAAGCCGCACCGGCCGGGCGCCCCGTCTCGGGGCCACTGGCAGCCAGGTGGGCGGGCAGGCTTTTAAGTGGCGGACATCGTTCAGTCAATACTGAATGGACTGTACGCCGGGCCAGGGCCACGGACCCTTTTCAAGGCGCGCGTGGCAAGGCGCAGGGCCCACAGCCGGGTGCGGCTGCGGGCCCTGGATTCCCCATCATGGGGTGCGGGTCTGTCATGCGATGTGGCGCTTCACCTAGAAGGTGTCGGGCGAGGTGCTGGAGCCCGTGTCCGGATTCTTGGCGCCGTCGTTGTGGCCCGCGCCGCCGGTGCCGTCATCGTGCTTGGTGTCGAGCCCCGAGCCGCCCATGTTGTTGTCCTGGTTGATGGACGAGTCCGGCGTCAGCGCCTCGTCACCCGCGCCGCCCGTGCCGGAGAGCGAGATGCTCTTGGCGACGTTCTTGGTGTCCTTCACCTCGTAGCTGGCGCGAATCTCCTGGCCGGGGCGCAGGTCCTTGGCCTTCTTCAGCGTCGGGTCGCTGAACGTGGTGCCGCGGTCGATTTCGAGCGGGACCACCGCGCCTTGCATGTCGACGAAGATCTTGTCGCTCTCCGCCTTCACGACGCGGCCGTTGAGCTCCTTCTGGCCCATGGCGGCCTGGTGGCCCATGGTGCCGGAGCCGCCCAGTCCAGGCTCGCTGGGCACGGTCGTTTCGCGCTGGATGGTGGTGGTGTCCCTCTGGATTTGGGTGTCACCCACCTGGCCCGAGCCGCCCTGGGCCGCGGTGTCATTCGGCTTGTTCTCATCGTTGTTGGCCAGTGCGGCACCGGATCCGAGCATGGCGATGGTCGCGAAGACTCCGACGAGCTTCTTCATGGGGTTTCTCCTGTGACGTGTTGTGAGTGGGCGGAGGCGGCGACGGCCTCCGTTGGAGAAAACCTAGGTGCGGTCGTGGAAGCGGACAGGGCTTGCTGCCCCCCCTGCTGGAATGCCCGTTCGCTCTCCGGCCGGTGGTTCGTGGCCTGCACACGTCGAGCGGGGAGGGGAGCGCCTTGAAGGTGGCTGGCCATTTCCCGTACCTTCAGGGCCCCAGTGCCCACCTGCCAGCCCGGCGGGGGGCCCGACAGGAGACCGTCTCCGAAATGCCTCCCACCGCCAAGCCGTCCCCGACCGCGCAGGACCTCCCCGCGCCCTCGTTTCCCGCCATCGAGTCGCTGCTCGAGGCGGCCTCCGTGGAAGAGGTCCGCGGCTTCTTCGACTCGGTGAAGACGGGCCTCACCGACCTCAAGGGCCCCAAGGTGGAGCAGGGCAAGAAGGCCCAGGCCGCCATTGGCCGCGCCGAGGAGCTCCTGGGCCTGCTGGTGGAGACCCGCGAGCGGCTGATCGCGGAGTCGAAGGGCGGCAAGGGTCGGAAATGACGGTGGTTTTGCGGCCAGGCGTCCTTTTTTTCCGGGGATAGGCAACCGGCGGCGCCCTCGGTCGATAATGCAAGTGAGAGCATCCTGAGCATCGAAGATCTCTGACTTTTCCGCTGGAAGCAGCGCCTGGAGGAAGCAATGGCGAAGATCGACAACATGATGGGCCCGAACGTTCGTCTCTCGACCAACGTCACGACGGCGCGGCAGACGCCGGACACCGGTTTCGGCGCGCGGCTTCACAACGGCCTCAACAGCGCTGCCAGCGCCGTGGGCACGGGTGTGGGCGCGATGGCCGGCATGGTTCCGGGTGGGCAGATCGTCTCGGCCGCCGTCTCCTCGATGCACACGTTCTCCTCGACGGGTGGCTCGGGCATGGGCGCGCCGTACGCGGGCGTGATGAACACCGCGGTGGGTGGCACCCTGGGCGGCGCGGTGGCGCCCGCTGGCGGCGGTATCGGTGGTGGCCTGGGTGGCGGCGCGGTCGCCGGCTCCGGCTCGCCGCTGGGCCTGGGTGCGCAGGGCAACGGCAGCACCACGGACACGGTCAACGGCAATTTCTCGCTGAACAAGATGGCCGAGGAGAACTCCAAGCTCCTCAACCTGCAGGCCGCCATCCAGCAGGAATCGCAGACTTTCACCGCGATCTCGAACGTGATGAAGTCGCGCAACGATACGATCAAGAACTCCATCGGCAACGTTCGCTAACCGCGGGCGTCGCCCCAGGGAAAGCGAATGGCGGAGACCTCGGAGATTTCGAACAGCCTCGTTCCACTCGGCAAGCAGCAGGCGCGTGTCCTGCTGGAGGCCGGTTACCTGTGGCTCGACATGGGCCACTTCGACAAGGCGAAGGAGATTTTCTCCGGGGCCGCCGCGCTGATGCCCCGCAGCGAAGTGCCGCAGTTGGCGCTGGGCGCGGTGGAGTTCTCGCAGGGCCGGCATGACAAGGCCCTTCAGGCCTACCGCGTCGCGCAGCGCCTGGCCCCGCAGTCCTCGCTTCCGCGGGCGCACGCGGGTGAGGCGCTGTTGTTCATGGGCAAGGTTCCGGAGGCGCTCAAGGAGCTGAAGGCCGCCATGGACCTGGAGCCGGACGGGGACGGTGCCCGACTGGCGCAGTCGCTCATCCAGGCGAAGGAGGCGGGAGTCCTGCCTCCAGCGAAGTCGTAGGACGGAGGTCACGGCGATGGCTGTCGGAGGTGTGGGACGAGGCGGAGGGAAGGGCCGCGCGGGTGGCGCCAAGGGCCCTGCCGGCGCGGCTCCGGCGGGTGGCGCCAGCTTTGGTGGCAAGGTGGACCGGGCGGAGTCTCTTGTCGGGCCCTCGGGTCTGGTAGGCTCCAGCAACGTCCAGGGCCCCCAGGCCGCGGATCCAGTGGCCTCCCAGGCGGTGGCCATTGCCCGCAAGCTGAAGAACGGGGGCTTCAAGAGCAAGGAAGAGGCGACGCAGGCCCTGGTCGCCGAAGTCCTGAAGGAGAAGCTCCGCATGAAGTCTCCCGCCCTCACCAACAAGATTGCAGACGCGCTCCAGGATGATCCGCGCCTGAATCAGGTCCTCGAACGGCTGTGGTCGAAGGCCGAGTGAGCGGCGCTTGGCTCTGGGCGACGACAGGAAGGTCATCCTCGAGAAGTACGGCCCCTACGTCCGGTCGCTCGCGGCGACCGTGCGCAAGCAGTTCAACGCCCAGCTCGAGCTGGACGAACTGCTGGCCTACGGCCAGATAGGGCTCCTCGAGGCCGCCGAGCGATTCGATCCGAAGGTGGGGGCCAACTTCCTCACGTTCGCGCACTACCGCATCAAGGGCGCCATCTTCGACGGCTTGCGGAAGATGGGCGTGCTGCGGGGTTCCGATGCTCGCAACGCCTATGTGGGCGAGCGCGCGGCCGCGTATCTGGGAAATCTTTCAGATCGTGAGTCCGGAGCAGGCAACCGCGGGAGCTCATTTGCCGATGATGTGAATGACATCTCGGACGCGGTGACGGGGCTGGCGATGGTTTTCGCCACCAGCATGGAAGGCGCGGACTCCGCCGGTTACACCGACGAGTCGCTCCCCGTCGACGTCCGGATGGAGCAGGAGCAGTTGAAGACGCGGGTGCGGGCGGCGATTGAGAAGCTCCCGGAGAAGGAGCGGAAGCTCCTGCTGGGGTACTACTTCCAGGGACGGACGCTGGAAGAGGCGGGAGCGGAGATTGGTCAGTCGAAGAGCTGGGCGTCGCGGCTGCACGCGCGAGCAATCGACCGGCTCAAGGAACTCTTGAACGAGGAGGAGGAGCTGCCTCCTTCTCCGATGGATACAGGGAGGGTCTCACATGGCGGGTCCGATGGCCGGAGTCTCCGCGGCGCAGGTCGCTCAGCAGAAGCTGCAGGATCAGGGCGCCCAGCAGACGAACAAGCAGGGCGCGTCGAAGTTCGACGGAGTTCTCGCTGACAAGGCGCAGGGCGCGGGCCAGGTGGACGCGGCCCAGCAGGTCAACAAGACGCAGCAGGTCCAGTCCGCGCAGCGCGTGGACTCCGTGCGTCAGGTGGAGACCGTCAACAAGACGGAGAAGGCCGCCCTCAACAAGGTGAACGGCGCCCAGGAGTCGGTGACGACCAAGGCGGCCGAGCCGGTGACGGCCAAGGCCGAGGCGTCCAAGTCCTCCAAGGCCGGCGACATGATGCAGCAGATTGTCGGCGACCTGGAGAAGGGCCAGGTCAACCTGGAGCACATCATCAAGCAGGCCTCCAGCGGCAAGGCGTTCTCCAACGCGGAGCTGCTGTCGCTCCAGGCCTCCATGTACCAGTACACGCAGCAGCTCGACCTCACGAGCAAGGTCGTGGAGAAGGCGACCACGGGCCTGAAGGACGTCGTCAAGACCCAGGTGTAGCCGTTCCCACCCGGGCCCCCGGCGGCGCGTCCTGACGAAGGGCGGTCCCTCCCTGAGCAAGCGGGAGGGGGCGCCCTTCCGCGTTTTTCGGGGGCCTAGTAAGCTCCGACCCGCCCATGATTCGCCGACCGCACGCGCTTGCCGCCCCGCTTCTTGCCCTCCTCTTCCTGACGGGCTGTCACATCGAGCTCCAGCACGCGCTGAGCGAGGCGGATGCCAACGAAATCTACGTTCTGCTCAGCAAGAACGGCATCAACGCCAAGAAGGAGAAGGAGGAGGGCGGCAACGAGGTGCGGTTCATGATCACCGTGCCCAAGGCGGATGCCGCGCAGGCGGCGGAGCTGCTCAAGCTCAACTCGCTGCCGCGCCCGGTGGAGAAGGGCCTGGCCCACTTCGCCAAGGGCAGCATGGTGCCCACCGCGACGGAAGAGCGCGCCATGTTGCTCAAGGCGATGGGCGGCGAGGTGTCCAACGCGCTCAATCAGATCGACGGCGTGCTGGAAGCGCGCGCCATCGTGATGATTCCGGAGAACAACGACCTGACGCAGCCGGAGAACAAGCCGATGCCGTCCGCGTCGGTGTTCATCAAGTACCGCCCGGGAGAGGGCGGCAAGCCGCCCATCGACACGGCCGTGGTGCAGCAGTTCGCGGCCACCGCGGTGCCGGAGCTGAAGGCCAGCGCGGTGACGGTGCTGATGACGCAGGCGCTGCCGCCGTCGGCGGAGACGGACTCGGAGAGCCGCCTCCAGGACGTGCTGGGTCTGCGGATGACGGCGTCCAGCGCCAGCCAGTTCAAGGTCATGTTCGCGGGCGCGTTCGTGCTCGTCCTCGCGATGATGGGCCTGACGCTGTGGACCTTCATGCGCGGTGGCTCGTCCAGCGCGCCAGCCGCCCGCGGTGGAGGCCGCGCGCGCGGCCGTCCGGAGGCCTGACGTCCCAGGCCCCTCACGGTGGGGCCTTCTTTCTTTCTCCCAGCGGGCGTCCGTGGGGCCCGCGAGGTGACGTTTGGACTCGTTCTTCACCTCGCTCAACAAGCGCCAGAGCATGCTGCTCCTGACGGCCGTGACGTTCTGCGGCCAGGAGAGCCTCGGTGCGTTGGAGCACCTCCCGGAAGAGGAGGGGGCGCTCCTGCGTCATCGCGCGCAGGAGCTGCTGCAGATTCCGCGCGAGAAGCGCATCCCGGCGCTGGTGCAGGAAATCAAGCGGCTGGTGAAGGACCGCCGCGGACAGCTCTGGAGCGCGGAGCCGGAGCGGCTGGCCGCGCTGCTGCAACGCGAGCGGGGCGCGCTGGTGGAAGTGGTGCTGCGCGCGTTGCCGGGCACGCTGGCGGAGGCGGTGCGGGCCCACCTGCCGCCGCCCCGCGTGAAGCTGACCCGCGAGGTGCGGCCGCAGGTCCTGGACATCGTCCGGTGGAAGCTGGAGGAGCTGCTCGCGCGCGAGGTCGCCGGGCAGCAGGCCGCGGGCTTCAAGTTCGCGGACGTGCTCCAGTTGCAGCAGCGCGAGCTGCTGACCATGTGTGACCGGCTGGGCGCGCGCGTGCTGGGCCCCGCCATGGCGGGTCTCTCCGACGCGGACCGGGAGGCGATGCTGGAGCCGCTGCCGCCGGACTTGAAGCTGCTGGCCACCAAGGCCGTGGCGGCCAACGCCCCGCGCAAGCTGTCCGAGGACGACGCCCGCGCGCAGTTGGAGCTGCACGACGGGCTCACCCGGCCCACGGGCGCCATGCGCAGCGCGGGCGCGCAGCGACTGGCGCGCGCGTGCGTGGCGCAGTCTCCGGAGTTCGCCGCGCGCATGCTGGAGAAGTACCGCGGTGAGTTCGGCAGCCTCCTGGCGAAGTGGGTGCGCGAGGAGCGCGTGCGGCCCACGGCGCGCGGTGACGGCGGCCGGACGGACATCGTCATGGACCTGGAGCGGCTGGCCACGCGGGGGCTCATCGAGCGCCCGGTGCGGCTGGCGACGCCGCCGCCTCCCCGGCAGTCCGTGGTGTTGCCGCCTCCGCCCGGGGCGCGCAAGGCGGCCGCCGCCGCGGGGGCGCCCGCGAAGGCCGTGGCGGGCGCGCCTGGAAAGGCCGCGGCGGGAGTCCCCGCGAAGGCTGGCGCGCCCGAGCCCGACGCTTCCCGCGACGTTCCCACGCGGCCACCCGTCCGGGGGCAGGCGCCCGGCGCGGCCCGTGCGGGTGGAGCGGCGCCCGCCCGGCGCGACTTCATGGCGGAGCGCGCGGCGCGCAGCGCGGGGGTGGTGTCCTCGCGCGAGCCGTCCCGCGTGGCCACTCCGGCGAAGCGGCAGGAGGGCTCGGCCGTGCACCGGGTTCCGCCCCGCCGCGAGCCCGCGACGCCCGGCGGCGCGGTGGCCCGGCGTGACGCGGATGGACCCACGACCCGGCCGCCGCGCGCGGATCCAGAGGGCGCGCGCATCGGTCCGCCTCCCTCACGGCTGGGCCAGCGCGGTGCCCGTCCCCGGCCGCAGGACCCCGACACGCTGTCTGAGCGGGAGCGCGCCCGGGTCGCTGAGGGCTCTCGCGTGCATGCGCGGGCTCCGGAAGAGCGCTCCCGGGTGACGCCGGGCGCGCAGGACGAGCGTTCCCGCGTGGCCGAGGGCTCTCGGGTGCATGAGCGGTCGCGCGTGGCCGAACGGTCCCGCGTGGCCGAGGGGCAGGATGAGCGCTCCCGGGTGGCGGAGGGCTCGCGTGTCCATTCGTCGACACCGGAGGAGCGCTCGAGGGTGACGCCGGGGGCGCAGGACGAGCGCTCTCGCGTCGCTCAGGGCTCGCGTGTGCAGCAGCGGCCCTCCCCGGACGAGCGGTCCCGCGTCGCGCAAGGCTCGCGCGTGCAGCAGCGCCCCGTCGAGGAGCAGTCCCGCGTCCGCCCCAAGGCGGAGGCGCCTGCCTCGGACCGGGAGGATTCGGAAGTCTCTCGCGTGTTCCGCTCGCGCTCGTCTGGCACCCAGGGGAGCGGGCGGACCCGGGCCCCGGAGCCGGTCGAGCCGGAGCGTCCTCCCCGCGTCCTCGCGGGCCGGGCCATCACCTCGCCCTCCCTGGCGCCCATGCCCAAGCCCCGGGGCGAGGGCACCGCCGTGCAGCGTCGGCCCCGTTCTCCGTCGGAGGCCGACCGTCCTGCGGTTCCCGGCGAAGGGGGACGTGGACCCCGGGGCGGAACGCGCTAGCATCGGGACCGCAAGGAGCGGCCCATGGCGATCGGCAAGGTGATCAGAGGTGACGGGACGGCGGCGGAGCCCGTGGCGCATGCGCCCGAGCGTCCCGTCCTGCGGCCTCCTCGCGCGGGAGTGATGAACGCCGAGGTCTTCGAGGCCCGGCAGGGCGCTTCGGCCATCCTGGAGGAAGCCCAGCGCGAGAAGGAGCGCATCCTGGCGGAGGCCCAGCGCGAGCGCGAGGAGCTGCTCGCCAAGACGCGTGAGCAGGGCCGGCAGGAAGGCCTGGCGCAGGCCACGGAAATCATCCTCCGCGCGAAGATGCAGGCCGGCGAGGTGCTCGCGGGCCACGAGCAGGACGTCATCGCGCTGTCGCTGAAGATGGCGGAGAAGATCATCGGCCGGAGCCTGGAGAAGGACCCGGAGCTAATGGTGGAGCTGTGCGCGGCGGCCATCGAGAACCTGCGCAGCGCCCGCTCCATGATTCTGCGGGTGCATCCGAAGACGGCCGCGGTGCTCCGCGCGAAGAAGCCGCTGTTGATGGAGCTCATCGGCCGCGCGGTGGATGTGGCCATCAAGGAAGACCCCGAGGTGGCCCCCGTGGGCTGCGTCGTCCAGACGGAGTTCGGCACGGTGGACGCCCAGCTCCCCACGCAGTTGGAGATGCTCCAGAACATCCTGCTGCCGGACACCGCCCGCAAGGAAGGGCCGGCCTAGGCCGGAACCTCGAGGGACTCGTCCATGGCCATTGACCTCTCGCGGTACTTCGACCTCATCAAGGAAGCCCAGGTCGTGCGCGTGCGCGGCCGCGTCACGGAGCTGACGGGCCTCATCATCAAGGCCAGCGTGCCCAACGTCCGCGTGGGCGAGCTGGTGCTCATCAAGAGCCGCGCCCGCGGCGCGGTGCGGGCGGAGGTGGTGGGCTTCCAGGGCGATGAGGTGATGCTCATGCCCCTGGGCGAACTGCAGGGCATCGGTCCGGACAGCGAGGTCATCCCCACCGGAAGGCCGCTGAGCATCAAGTGCGGAGAGGCGCTCCTGGGGCGCGTGCTCAACGGCATCGGCGAGCCCATGGACGGCCACCCCTTGCCGGACGAGGGGCTCATCGACTGGTCCGTGGACCGCGACTGCCCGGACCCCTTCACCCGTCAGCGCATCGAGCGGCCGCTGCCCCTGGGCGTGCGCTGCATCGACGGATTGCTCACGGTGGGCGAAGGCCAGCGCGTGGGCCTCTTCGCCGGCTCCGGCGTCGGCAAGTCCACGCTGATGGGGCAGATCGCCCGGAACACCAAAGCGGACCTCTGCGTGGTGGCGCTCATCGGCGAACGTGGCCGCGAAGTGCGCGAGTTCATCGAGGACGCCATGGGCGAGGAGGGCATGAAGCGCTCCGTGCTGGTGTGCGCCACCTCCGACCAGCCCAGCCTCGTGCGTCTGCGCGCCGCCTACGTCGCCACCGCCATCGCCGAGTACTTCCGCGAGCGCGGTGGCAACGTGCTCTTCATGCTCGACACGGTGACGCGTCTGGCGCGTGCCCAGCGTGAAATCGGTCTCGCCGTGGGTGAGCCCCCGGCCCGTCAGGGTTACCCGCCGAGCGTGTTCTCCATGCTGCCGCGCATCCTGGAGCGCACGGGCAACTCGGAGAAGGGCAAGTGCACCGCCATCTACACCTGCCTCGTGGCTGGCGGTGACATGGAAGAGCCCATCGCCGACGAGGTCCGCGGTATTCTCGACGGCCACTTCATCCTCAACCGTGCCCTGGGCGAGCGCAACCAGTGGCCGGCCATGGACGTGCTCGCCAGCCTCAGCCGTGTGATGAGCGGCATCGTCTCCAAGGACCACAAGAAGGCGGCGGGACGGCTGCGCGAGCTGCTCTCCACGTACGAGAAGCAGCGCGACCTCATCCTCCTGGGGGCCTACCAGTACGGGACGGACCCCCGAACGGATCAGGCCATCGACAAGTACGACGCCATCATCGACTTCCTCAAGCAGGACACCCACTCCAACTCCGAGTTCGAGGAGACGGTGGAGCAGCTCATCGCCCTGTTCGACGAGTAAGGCGCGGGCCAGGGGTGCGCGGCGGGGATTCCGGGGTAGGATGGGGCCACCATGCCCCCGTACCGGTTGCAGGCCCTGCAGGACATGCGCGCTCGGGCCAAGGAAGAGGCGGAGCAAGCCTTTTCCTCCGCCATCAAGGCGTTGGAGAAGGAGAAGGTGGAGCTCCAGCGTCTCATCGACGACCTGGAGCAGCGCAAGCGCGAGCGCAAGGCGAAGGTCGCCGCCTACCTGAAGGAGGTCATGTTCAAGGGCGCCGGCATCAACGGCATGAACATGATGAACCGCTTCGAGGAGCGCCTGAAGGACGAGGAGGCGCAGGTGGCGCTGGAGGTGGAGCGCCAGCGGGAGGCCGTCAAGGTGGCCGAACGCCTGGTGGAGCAGCGCCGGCGGGAGATGGCCGATGCCGCCAAGGAGCTGAAGGCCATCGAGAAGCACCGAGAGAACTGGCAGAAGCAGGTGAAGTACGAGCGCCAACAGCGCGAGGAGTTGAACCAGGAGGAGATTGGCAACGCCTTGTTCCTGGCGCGCCAGCGCAAGTAACCTGCCGCCTCCTCATCCCCCTGGAATGACGTCATGAGCCGAGTTGACGACGATCGCGATGCAGCGCGCATGGCCGAGCGCCTCCTCCAGGAGAAGAAGCTCGCCGAGGGCCAGGCCAAGAAGCGCCAGGAGGGGGCTTCCGCCTTCCAGCGGCTGATGCAGCAGTCCCAGCAGCCTCCTCCGTCGCCAGGGGCGCCGCCCACGACGCCCCAGCAGCAGCAGGGCGGCCTGGCGCGGGCGGTGCTCGCCCGGGCCACCCAGCAGGGCAAGACGTTCGGTGAGCGGGTGCAGCAAGAGCAGCAGCCCGGCCTGAAGTCGCTGGCGCAGCCGCAGACCCAGGGCATGGCGCAGGCGCAGGCCTCGGAGGCTCGGGGCGGCACCCGCGCGTCCGACGCCCGGGATACGCGGCGGACCGAGGAGCGCAAGACGTCCGACAGCCGCGACAAGGACCTGGGCAAGGCGGAGTCCTCGCTGGGTCAGGTCAACTCCGAGCGGGGCGCCGCCATCCGCGCGGACGCCGACGCGGGCGGGGGCAAGGGCAGCGGTGGGGGCAAGGACAAGAAGGAGGGCGGCTCGGAGTCCATCGCTCCCGGCTTCCGGTTCAACCCCGCGCTGATGGCGCCGGTGCCCGTGGCCAAGCCCAAGGACACCGCGGGCTCGGAGCGCCTGCGGGCGATGGCCAGTGAAATCGCGCAGAAAATCGTGGAGCGCGTCCGGGTGGGCACCAATGCCTCCGGCAACGCGGAGTTCCAGATTGATTTGCGCGGCGACGTGCTCAAGGGCCTGTCCATCAAGGTCAGCGCGCGCAACGGGAAGATTTCCGCCACCTTCAGCGGCAGCGACCGCGAGGTGCTCAAGCAGCTCGAAGAAGCCAGCGAGGGCCTGCGCTCGGCGCTCAGCGGCCGGGGGCTCCGGCTTGAAGACGTACGCTTCGAGGCGAAGACATGAGTCTGGAGTCCGAGGATGATGGACCGGGCGTCCATGAGCGCACGATGCTGGTGGACCTGCGCCAGCTTCGGCCCTCGCGTCCGGAGTCTCAGGAGCCCCCAGAGGAGCAGGCGCCTTCGGCTCCGCAGGAGCGGACCTGGCGGCCCTTCGTCTTCCAGAACCTGGAGAAGGTGTCTCGGGCGCAGGGCCTGCTCGCGGAGCGGCTGCGCTGGCTGACGCCCGCCCAGGGCACGGCGACCGCGGTGGCGGCGCGGCTCAAGGAGCTGTTCGACGCCGACGTGAGCCTGACGCTGGAGTCCGTGCAGGTGCGGCCCATGGCGGAGCTGCGGCGCTTCCTGGGCGACCCGACCTTCCTGGCGGTGCTGGCGCCGGGGGCGCTCCAGGGCCGGGCGGTGCTCGAGGTGGAGCTGTCGCTGGCGCACGTGGCGGTGGACCTGCTGCTGGGCGGCGCGGGTGAGACGGTGGGCCTGCGCCCGCTGACGGACATCGAGGAGGGCGTGATGGCGTACGTCGTCCTCGAGGGACTCAAGCTGCTCGTGCCGGGGCTGCAACCGGCGGTGCCGCGTCCCCGGCTGGACGGCGTGGCGCGCGGCGTGGACGAGGTCTCCGCGCGGCTGGGCGATGACGGCCCCATGCTGGCGGTCCACCTCCACGCGACGCTGGGCTCGCACAGCGGCATGGTGCGGCTGGTGGTGCCCGCGGCGGTGCTGGACGCGGCGGAGCCGGCGGTGGAGAGCGCGCAGCGGCGGGCCCGGGGGAAGGCGGACCTGGAGGCCTTCGCGAGCCGTCTGTCGGCGGTGCGCGGTTTCCTGCGCGCGGAGATTGGCTCCGCGGAGATTTCCGGCCAGGACCTGGCGAGCCTGCGGGTGAAGGACGTGCTCCTGGTGGACGCGCTCACGGCGCGGCCGGACAAGGGCGAGACGGGCACGGCGCAGTTGCGGATGGGGAAGGGGACGGCGGGGCGCGCGGAGGCGGAGGTGTTCGTGGGTGCGGACGGGCGCTACCGGGCCCGCATCACGGACATCATCCCCGGCGAGCCGGGCCATCCCGGGTCGGTGGCCGAGGGCGGCTCGGAGCCCGCGGATGAAGAAGAGGACTTCACGAACCCGGAGCTGGATGTTCCTCCGGAACTGGAAGGGGCGGCCTTGGACGATGTGAGCAAGCCGGACGGAAGCGACCTGCTCGGAGACGTGCCCCTGCAGATCGCCGTGGAACTGGCGCGGGTGCCCGTTACCGCGCAGCAGGTGGTGGGGCTGCGCGCGGGGCAGGTCCTCGAGCTCAACCGCGGTCCTGGGGAGCCAGTGGAGCTGTCCGTCAATGGCAAGGTGGTGGCCCGCGGGGAGCTGGTGGAGGTGGAAGGCCAGCTCGGCGTGCGCATCATCACCCTGGCGGGGTGAGCCCCAGGCGAGGTGAAGCAAGCAGGCAGGAGTGGCCGGCCAGGCGGGGGGCCGTGGCGGTCCTCCGGCCGATGAACTAGCCTCGCGCCCAGTCATGGCAGTCCTCCGTCCCCCCCTCATGCGTTTGTTGCTGGGCGCCGCGCTGGTGTTCGCGCCGGCCGCCGCCAAGGCCCAGGCTCCGTCCACGCCCGTTGCCGCCCAGGCTCAGGCCGTGCCCGCGCCGGTCGCACCCTCGGTGAAGGTCGAGGCGCCCTCCGCGGTCGCGCCGTCGGCGCCCGCCGCTACGGCTCAGCAGAAGGCCGCACCGGCCGCTGCCTCTGCGGGGAGTGCCACTGCTGTCACGGCTCCGCAGAAGGCCGTACCGGCCGCTGCCGCCTCGGGGAGCGCCCCCGCTGTCACGGTTCCGCGGACGGCCGCACCGGCTGCTGCTTCTTCGGGGAGCGCCCCCCCTGTCACGGCTCAGCAGAAGGCCGCACCGGCCGCTGCCGCCTCGGGGAGTTCCGCTCCCGTGGCTCAGGAGGCCCAGCCGGCCACTATGCCTTCGACGACGGGGGAGGTGCCGTCTGTCGCTGCGCCATCCGCCGCGTCGGAGCCCGCACCGATGAAGCCGGCCCCTTCGGACGCGGCGCTGCTGGAGGCGGACCGCGCGCTGGACGCGGAGCTGTCGGCCACGGCGGCGAAGCGCCAGGCGCAGGCCTGGGGGGATGGCGCGGCGGATGCGCTGGCGGAAGCCGAGGAGCCCGAGAACCTGGGCTGGCTGCTGGCCCGCACGCTGCTGGTGCTGGGCGTGGTGGTGGCCTCCATCTACCTCACGTTGAACGTGGGCCTGCGCAAGCTGATGGGGCTCCAGGGCTCGGCCATGGGCCGACAGCCGCTGGTGTCCGTGGTGGAGCGGCTCCCCCTGGACCAACGCCGCAGCCTCTTCGTGGTGAAGGCCGCGGACGAATACCTGCTGGTGGGCGGCGGCGAGGGCGGTTTGCAACTGTTGTCGAAGCTGGATGTGGAGGCGGTGGAGCGCATTCGCGCGCAGCGCCCGCAGACGAACGCAGTTCCACTGAGCCCATTCCTCCAGAAGCTCCTCTCTCGCCGCAGCGGTGGCTCGCCTTCCCAGCCGCCCGGCTCCTGACGACCGTGCCCGAGAACATCTTGTCCCCAGACCGTTCCCGTCTCCCGCGCGTCGCGCCCTGGCTGTTCGCGGCCGCGGTCGCCGCGCATCCCTTCACGGCGCTCGCGCAGAAGCGCGGGGGCGCGGCCATCCCGGACTCGGTGGTCAACGAGGCCGTCAACAGCGACTCGTTCGCCTCGCGCCCGCTCATCCTCATCCTGGCGCTGGCGGCCATGGGCCTGGTGCCCTTCGCGCTGATGATGGCGACCAGCTTCGTGAAGATTTCGGTGGTGCTCTCCATCGTCCGCTCGGCGCTGGGCACGCAGCAGATTCCGCCCACCCAGGTCATCACCGGCCTGGCGGTCATCCTCACCGTCTACATCATGGCCCCCGTGGGCCAGCAGATGTACCGCGCGGCCGGCGTGGACATCTGGTCGAAGGGGCCCGGCGTCTTCTCCTCGGAGACGGTGGGGTCCATGCTCGGCGCGGCCAGCAAGTCCAAGGAGCCGCTGCGCGAGTGGCTCATCAAGAAGGTGACCACCAAGGACCGGGCGCTCTTCTTCAACCTCGCCAAGAAGCTGCGCAAGGGCGAGGACCGCGACGCCGTGGAGAACAATGACTTCATGGTCATCATCCCGGCCTTCGTGGTGTCGGAGCTGAAGGAGGCCTTCCAGATAGGCTTCCTGCTCTTCGTCCCGTTCATCGTCATCGACATGGTGGTGGCCAACATCCTGTTGGCGCTGGGCATGCACATGCTGTCGCCCACCACCATCTCCATGCCGTTCAAGCTGCTCCTGTTCGTGCTCGTGGACGGTTGGTATCTCATCGCCAAGGGCCTGGTCGTCGGCTACCTGTAAAGAGGGCTCCATGAATCAGCTTACGTTCATCACCCAGGAGGCCCTGTTCCTGGTGCTCGTCGCGTCGGCGCCGCCGGTGCTGATGAGCCTGCTGGTGGGATTCATCATCTCGCTGTTCCAGGCCACCACGCAGATTCAGGAGCAGACGCTCACCTTCGCGCCGAAGGTCGTCGCCGTCTTCGGCGTGCTGGCGCTGGCGGGCCCGTGGATTGGCAGCCAGTTGGTGCGCTTCACGTTCCACGTGTTCGACAGGTTCCCCGCGCTCATCAAATGAACGTCGCGGACCTCGTGGCAGAGCTGGGCACCCGGGCCAACGTCTCGGCCGTCATCTTCACGGTGGCGCTGGTGATGTGCCGGGTGATGCCCCTGCTCATCTTCAGCCCCTTCCTGGGCGGTGAGGTGGTCCCCACCGAGCTGAAGATGGGTATCGGGCTGACGCTCTCCATCGTGCTCTATCCCATCATCGCGGGCTCGGTGACGGCCATTCCCCTGAGCGCGATGCCGTACATCGCGCTGATGGCGAAGGAGATATTCATCGGCTTCACCATGGCCTTCGTGGTCAACACGCTCTTCGAGGCGGCGCGTGTGGCCGGCAACCTGGTGGACACCATGGCCGGCAGCAACAACGCGCAGTTGTACGTGCCGCAGCTCGGACAGCAGGTGACGCTCTTCTCCAGCTTCAAGGTCCAGCTCACGGTGGTGCTGTTCCTCACGCTGGATGGGCACCACGTCATCATCCAGGCGCTGGCGGACAGCCTGGTGGCGATCCCGCTGGACGGCTTCCCCAACTTCAACAGCGGCCCGTGGCCCTTCTTCGACCTGATGATCCGCGTGTTCGCGAACCTGCTCAAGGTGAGCCTGGCGCTGGCGGCACCGGGCATGCTGGCCACCTTCCTCACCGACGTGGCGCTGGGCGCCATCAACCGCGTGGCACCGCAAATCCAGGTGTTCTTCATTTCGATGTCCGTCAAACCCCTGGTGAGCGTGCTCCTCATCTTCCTGGTGCTGGGCTCTCTGATGGATCGCTTGCAGGGGGAGATGGTCCAGATGCTGCGGACGCTCAACGTGACCATTCGGCTGCTCTCCTGAGCCGCTTCATCCCGGACACGCCATGTCGGACGAGAGCGGAGAAAAAACAGAGGAGCCATCCCAGAAGAAGCTGGATGACTCACGCAAGAAGGGGCAGGTCTGGAAGAGCAAGGACCTGAGCGGCGTGGGCGTGCTGCTGGTGGGCCTGGCCGCGGTCAAGTTCAGTTGGGACATGCTGGAGACGGAGCTGACCTCGCTCTTCATGTTCTCCTTCGACCAGTTGGCGCACCCGGAGAGCCTGGCGGTGGCCACCGGGCAGTTGCTCTACCTGGGCCTGCGCGCGGTGCTGCTGGTGTCGCTGCCGGTCCTTGCGGGCTGCGCCATCGTGGGCGGATTGATGGAGTACCTCCAGGTGGGGACGCTCTTCACCATGGATCCGCTGATGCCGAAGATGGAGAAGCTCAACCCCATCCAGGGCATGAAGAACCTGTTCAACAAGAAGGCCATTGTTGAACTGCTGAAGAACCTCATCAAAATCTCCGTCACCGCCTACGTCGTCTACGGCGTGGTGCGGGACGCCATGCCCCTGGTGGTGGAGACGGTCCGGCAGGACACGCGCTCCATCATGACCATCATGGGGGAGCTGGTGACGCGCGTGGCCACGCGCGTGGCGCTGCTGTTCGTCCTCTTCGGCGTCTTCGACGTCTGGTGGCAGCGCAAGTCCTTCATGAAGGACATGATGATGACCAAGGAGGAGGTCAAGAAGGAGTACAAGCAGAGCGAGGGCGATCCGCACCACAAGGCCAAGCGCAAGGAACTCCACCAGGAAATCATGGAGGGTGCGCAGATGGAGGCCGTGCGCGAGGCGGACGTCATCGTCACCAACCCGGACCACGTGGCGGTGGCCCTCAAGTACGACCGGGAGAAGGACGGCGCGCCGCGCGTGCTCGCCCGGGGCATCGACTTCAAGGCCGAGCGCATCAAGGCCATTGCCCGCGAGCAGGACGTGCCCACGCTGCGCAACGTGCCCCTGGCCCACGCCCTGCTTCGGGTGGAGGTGGGGCACGAGGTGCCGGAGGAGCTGTACGACGCGGTCGCCGAGGTCCTCAACTTCGTCTACGGCTTGAAGAGCGGCCAGCCGGCCCCGGAGGGCCGCGCGTGACGGGGCCGGGTGCGGCTATCATGCAGGGACAGCGGGGCTGCTCATGAGTGACGACGCCGAAATCGCCATCGCGTTGAAGTACGACAAGGAGAAGGACGGTGCCCCGCGCGTGGTGGCCAAGGGCATGCGGCTCAAGGCGGAGAAGATTCGCGAGATTGCCCGCGAGCACAACATCCCGCTGATGCGGAACGTGAACCTGGCCAACGCCCTCTACCGGGTGGAGGTGGGCCATGAGGTTCCCGAGGAGCTGTACGACGCCGTCGCCGAGGTCCTCAACTTCGTCTACGAGCTGCAGCGCGAGCAGGCGGCCGCCGCCAACCGGCGCTAGGGGGGCTGGACGTCCCCCACCCATCTGGAGTGAGGTTCGGTATCACCATGGCCAGAATCAACAATCCGCCTCCGAATACGTCCCTGTGGCCCTGGGGCGGTCCCCGCAGCGTCCGTGAGCGGCTCGTCGACCCGGCGCAAATCGACCGGAAGAAGCTCCGCAAGACGGGCAACCCGAAGAACCCGGCGCTCGCGTCCGCGGCGCTGCTGGACTTCATCGGGCCGGCGCACTCCTCGGAGGAACTCCGCCTGCCGCTGCCCCCGCACCCCGGCGGGCACGAGTCGGACCTGGAGGGCTTCAGCGACCGGCCCCACCTGTCCAGCGTGGCCGGCCGTGGTGACGAGGACCAGCGTCGGATGATGGAGCGGGGCCTGGGCAAGGTGAAGGCGGCCCCGGACCGGCTCGAGCGGCTCAAGGCGCTGCTGCACCGCGAGTCCGCCATGCTGTCGCTGGTGGATCAGGTGAACGAGGAGACGAAGGAGATCATCCGGCGCATGTGGGACGCGCAGAAGGACGAGGGTTACTAGCGTCATGCCCGTGCTGGACCCCGAGGATCCGAAGGACGAGGCGAAGCTGGATGCGCTGCTCCAGCGTTGGGCGGACGGCAAGGCCACGCTGCGGGAAGTGCGTGGCTATTCGGACGACGAGCTCTACGCCATCGCCAAGACGGCCTATTTCTTCTTCTACCAGGGCCGGGTGAACGAGGCGCGCACGCTCTTCCAGGGCCTGTATGCCGTCAACCCGACGGACGCCTACTTCGCCAAGGCGCTGGGCGTGGTGGAGATGGCCGCCGGAAACGGGCAGGGGGCGCTGGCCGCCTTCGACGTGGCCGCCAAGCTGGCCCCGCACGACCCCTCCGTGTACGTGGGTCGCGCCGAGGTGAAGCTCGCCCTGGGCCAGAAGCCCCAGGCCGTGGAGGATTTGCGACGGGCGGCGGCCATGCAGCCGGTGGACGACCCCGTGGTGCGCAAGGCGGCGGCCATGATTTCCGCCCTGAGCCGCCGGTGAGCCCTGATTTCACTTCCGGAATGGACTGATCTTCCAGGGAGTCTGGTAGGCTGCCGCCGCTCAATTCTTCGTCGTCAGGGAGGTCGTTGACATGTCGAACCCGAATCCTGATCCGCGCGTGCCCGCCCAGATGCCCCCGGAAGCTCCCGCCGAGCTGACCGGCAAGCGCGAGCGGCTCATCACCGAGCTCGAGAACCAGGCGAAGTCCGCCCAGGGCACGCTGCAGCAGGTGATGCGGAAGATGTCCTCGCTGCTCTCCAACACCAAGCCGGGCGCGTCCCTCAACTTCCAGTTGTACCAGGACGTGAAGGACGCCTTTTCCCGTCACCTGAACGAGGCGACGAAGACGCCGGCGCTGGCCAACATGCCGCCCGTCCTCGTGGAGTCCGTGGAGTGGATGCAGGCGTACCTGAACGCCCGTGGCTTCGCCGCGGACGAGGCCGCCGCCCCCGCGCCCGCCGCCACGGCGGCTCCGGCCCCCGCGGCCAAGGCCCCCGCCGGTCCGGGCGGTGGCAAGGACGCCTTCGAGACGTCCAGCAAGAAGCACGCGTCGCTGACCGGTGACGTGCCGCCGCCGCCGGCGTCCCCGCCGGACGTGAAGGCCGAGCAGAAGGACCTGGAGTCCTTCAAGGCTTGGATGAAGAACCCCAGCCTGGGCAAGCTCAAGGGCTAGTTCGCGGCAGTCATCCTGGGCCTGGAATGACGCAACTCCAGGCCCGGGACGGCAGATAACTCCTTCGAGACGTACTTTTCTTCCGAGGAGCAGTCCCCATGACCACCAAGATTGCGAACAACGCACCCGCGAACGGTTCCGCGCGCAAGTCGGCGACGACCCCCCAGCAGCAGACGCAGGCCTGGCAGGGTGTGCTGGACTCCGCCGTGAACCAGATGAACGACCCGGAGATCAAGGGCAGCACCAAGTACCTTGGCGAGGGCCGGATCAACACGGTGAAGCAGAAGGTCCAGGGGGACATGGAGGCGTTCATCCAGTCCAACCCGAACGCCACCGCCGACGAGGTGAAGACCCAGGCCGAGTCCGCGACGAAGAAGCACGAGACGAACGCCATGTTCCAGAAGATGCGGGACGACAACTTCTTCGGGAAGTTGATGAGCCGCCGCAAGGAGCTCCTCAAGGACATGTGGGGCGAGTAGTTCGCGCCTGACGGAGCGGCACTCCCGCTCACGTGTTCACGCAACCGCCGCCCGGGTCTTGGACCGGGGCGGCGGTTTTGCTTTGCGGGGGCTCGAGCGAGGGCGGCGCCTGGCGGTGCTTCCGGGCGACATTGGCGGAAGGTCCGAAGTGAGCCGCAAGAGGGGCAGGGGACGCCGGGGACCCATGGCCCCGCGGAGGCATCCTCGAGCCCGCAAAAAGCAAGGAGCCGGCATCCCAAGAGGGAGGCCGGCTCCGAGAACCGCGGTGCTACGGCAAGGATTAGATCTTGCCGATGACGGACATCGCGATCTCGTTGAGCTTCTTCATCAGGTTGGCAACGAAGGCGGTGGCCTCCTGCTGCTTCTGGAGCATGAGCTGCGCCTCGGCGCGCTCACGGTCCGGACCGGTCAGGCCGGAGAGGGACTTCTGCTCGAGGGCGGAGAGACCCTGGCTGGCTCCGAGGGCCTTCGTGGCGGCGGCGGCGGCGGTGGTGGCGGTGGTCATGGCGTTCTCCAGAAGTTTTGGGAAGCGGGTGGTTTGCGGCGGCGCTGCTTACAAAAGGATTATGGGGGAACGGGGGGTGAAAGTTTCCTCGGGATTTTCCGATTCTTTTTCCCGCCCTGGCAAGAGGGGGGCCCCCGCGGGCCGCCCAGGTGATCCGCCTCCCTGCCTCCCCTCTGGGGAAATGTGACACGGGAGGGCGAAACTCCCAGGCGGGCCCCTCCGAAAATCAAGGTGAAGCAGCATCGAACATTTCCCCCTCCCTAGGGAGCACCCCCATATGTCGAACGGAATCGGCGGAGTTGGCGGCAATCGGCAGCTCACCACGGCGCAGAGCGCGGGCAACGTCAACACCTCGACCATCGCTCGCAACGCGCAGTTGATCGAGTCGACGCTGAATCTGGTCGAAAAGGCGGTGGATCTCGCGGGGAAGGCGGTCAACGTCGCGGGCAAGGCGCTGGATCAGATGTCCCAGGCGGCCCCCACGAAGCAGGCGGGGACGTCCGGCACCAGCCCGGCCTTCCCGTCCGAGCGCCCCAACCCCCTGGACTCCGTGCGCGACGCCCACTCCCTGAAGGTGGACGACGGCGGGAAGATCACCACCCCGGGCGGCTACACCATTGAGCAGTTGGGCCAGTTCGAGTGGCGCGTGACGGGCCCGGACGGCAAGAACACCCGCGTCTGGGGTGATCCGCACGTCGATGAGAGCGACGGCGGCAAGTGGGACTTCAAGCGCGACACCTCGTTCGTGCTGGGCGACGGCACCCGGATCAACTGCACCTGCGCGCCCTGGGGCAACGGCATGACGGTGTCGGCGCAGTTGGACATCGTCTACGGCGACAGCCACGTGCGCGTGACGGACATCGACAAGGGCAAGGGCAAGGTCGGCCAGGTCTCCCACGACAAGGGCATGGACGAGGTGGTCCGGTTCCACTCGAAGCAGAACGTGGACGTCTTCAACATGGGGAAGAACGCCGCTGACTGGACGTTCAACGGCAAGGAGATTGTCGGCCACGAGAACGGCGGCGAAATCCACAAGGTCGGTGAGGCCGTCATCACCGAGGGACACGCCATGGCGTTCAACTACACGGCGGCGGCGGACAACCCGGTGGCGGGCGAGGCGGCCCAGAACTGGGACATGAACACCAGCCTGCCCCAGGTGAAGCCGCTGCCCTGGGACATGAGCAGTGGCAAGCCCGAGCTGAACAAGCTGAACGAGACGTTCGACTCCATCAGCAAGGTGTTCGACCAGCTCAAGAACACCAACGCCAACGGCTTCAACCCCTTCAGCAAGAAGGACGACCTGTTCGGCGCGTACGACAAGAACCAGCACCGCTCGGCGCTGACCCAGTCCTTCAAGGCCCTGGGTGACATGTTCGGGACCCTGGAGAAGCTGTCCAAGCTGAATGATATGGTCCGCTTCCGCGGCCCCCAGTCGTTCTGAGCGCGGGACGCACCCCACCGGGCCAGGGGGTTCACCGCCTGGCCCCACTCGAGGTTGCCGTGAGCGACTCCGTCCCCAACAAGGGTCAGGCTGAGAAGGTCGTCGTCCCCGAACAACTCGCCGAGGCGGTGATTCGCGGCGAAATCTTCCTGGGGCAGTTCCTCAAGCTCTCCCAAGAGCAGCTCTATGCCTGGGCGGACAAGGGGTACCAGCTCCTCCAGGCCGGCAGCTCCCAGCAGGCCCTTCAAATCTTCCAGGGCCTGGTGGCGGCGTCGCCCACGGATGCCGTGTTCCATGCGCAGCTCGGTGCCGCGTACATGACCCTGGAGCGTTTCGACGAGGCGTTCGAGTCGTTCCAGCTCGCGCTCCAGTTCAATGACGGCCACGTGGATGCGCTGGTGGGGCGAGGGGAAGTCCACCTGCGCCGGGGCAATGTCCCCGAAGCGCTCGCGGACCTGAGCAAGGCCATCCAGCGCGACCCGGGTCTCCAGCGCCGCGCCACCCAGCGGGCCCACGCGACGCTGCGCACCCTGAAGCAGCAGGCGGATCAGGTGAAGAAGGGCCGGTAGTTTCCGGCCGCTGTTCCAGTCAGGTCCTCCGCACACAACCGGCCCGGGCATCGCGACACCACGCGCGGCTCGGGCCGAGTCGTTTCCGAAGGTCGCATCCGGGGTGGCCGGAAACCCGGCACGAAAGGGGGCCTGGGCGATTCCGGGGCGGGGCAGGGGACGCCGGGGGCCGATGGCCCCGTCGAGGCATCCTCGAGCCCGCAAAAAGCAAGGAGCCGGCATCCCAAGAGGGAGGCCGGCTCCGAGAACCGCGGTGCTACGGCAAGGATTAGATCTTGCCGATGACGGACATCGCGATCTCGTTGAGCTTCTTCATCAGGTTGGCAACGAAGGCGGTGGCCTCCTGCTGCTTCTGGAGCATGAGCTGCGCCTCGGCGCGCTCACGGTCCGGACCGGTCAGGCCGGAGAGGGACTTCTGCTCGAGGGCGGAGAGACCCTGGCTGGCTCCGAGGGCCTTCGTGGCGGCGGCGGCGGCGGTGGTGGCGGTGGTCATGGCGTTCTCCAGAAGTTTGGGAAGCGGGTGGTTTGCGGCGGCGCTGCTTACAAAAGGATTATGGGGGAATGGGGGGCGAAAGTTTCCTGCCCATTTTCTGATCCATTTTTTCCCGCCGGAAGCCCCAAGATCACCGCCAAAGGCGCGCACCGTTTTGGTGGAAAAGCCGATAACAGTCTAAGCTCCCGGCGCCCGGAGCCGCTTGCCCTACCGGCTCCGGGGCCGTCCTCCCGCCCTCGTGAGGGATGTGTGCAGATGACGACTGAATCCAAGGCATCGGTGACCAACGACGACGTGAAGCCTCTGTCCGGCCCCGAGATGCTCGAACGGGCCACCGAAGGCTTCAACCTCTTCCAGGACGGCCGCTTCCGTGAGTCGCTGACCTTGTTCCAGTCCCTGGCGGCCATGGACCCCACCGAGGCCTACTTCCAGACGGCGCTCGGCGCCTGCCATCTGGCGCTGGAGGACCTGGATCTGGCCGAGTCCTATTTCAACCGCGCCATTGAACTGGACCCCAGCGACCTCACGCCCTTCGTCAACCGCGGGGAAGTCCACCTGCGCCTGGGCAAGGTCCACGAGGCGGCCCGGGACTTCAATCACGCGGTGGGCCTGGACCCGGAAGGGCAGGACCCGCTCAGCGCCCGTGCCCGGATGCTGGCCGCCGCCGCGCTGGAGAGCGCCGAGGAGTCCCCGGCCTCCGAGTCCGGAAGCGACGGCGCGGCGTAACCGCCGAGGCGGGCCGGGCCTGTCGAGGCCCGGGCCCGAAACCCTGGGCTCCGCTCAGGGGAACTTCAGCTCCACGTCCATGCGGTACGGGCCGTCTCCGCCTTCAATGACGGGCCTGAAGTCCGCCGTGACGGATTCGGTATAGGTGTCACCCCCCTGGACGCGTACGAGCAGGGGGCGGACCGCCTGTCCCGGCGGGGCGTAGCGGCCCGTCACCGTGTAGCGCGCAATCGCCACGTCCGGCATGCCGAAGCCGTCCCCCGTTGAGGCACCGCGTCCCGTCGTGGGGCTCCCCGTGCTGCCGTCCGCCAGCGG
Organism: Myxococcus hansupus; assembly: GCF_000280925.3. NCBI lineage: Bacteria > Pseudomonadati > Myxococcota > Myxococcia > Myxococcales > Myxococcaceae > Pseudomyxococcus > Pseudomyxococcus hansupus. The sequence goes on along the minus strand of NZ_CP012109.1, from coordinate 5,725,596 downwards.
CCCCACCGGGGTGAGCGTCAGCTCGACGTGCTCGTCCTGAAGCGCCTGGTCCGGGTCCGCCGGGTCCACGTAGTCCGCGAGCCGGAAGAAGACGCCGCTCCCGTAGACGCCGCCTTCGGGCCTGGCGCCCGTGAGCCGCCAGGTGAAGTCCCGAACGGCGCCCTCGTTCCCCGCGAAGGGGCTGGCGTTGAAGGGGTGCAGTTCAAAGGTGAAGCTGCGGCCATTGATGTCGCGCTTGAGCCGCGCGCTGGCGTTCCAGGTCGCCGCCGCCTGGCCCAGCTCCAGCCGGTAGGTGCCGTCCGCGCCGGTCACGCCCACCACGTCGGAGTTGTAGAGGACCTGGTTGTCCGCCACGACTTCCACCCCGGCCAGGGGCCGTCCCGCGGCGTCCACGGCCTTGCCCTTGACGACGTTCTTCTCACCGTTCCCGGAGGGCCCCGGCGGGTTGGAGCCATTGTCCGAACAGGCGGAACAGGCCAGGGCCGCGCCCAACAGCATCAACGGAAGCCCCCTGCCCACGGCACTCTTCAGTCGCATCGTGTTCTCCCCAGGTTTCGCGTGGCCTGCCCCGGCCCTCTCATGACGGCAGGGCACGACCGGGGATGAACCCGCGTGACGGGGCGCGGCGCAAGAACGAATGTCCACTTCGGTTGACTGCCCGGCTGCTAGGGCCACGGGCCCAGGCGGGGGAAGGGGACTTCGTGATGCCCCCCCTGACAGAAGGGGGGCAGGTTGGCCTAGGATGCCTGACCGCTGATGGCCGCCACCAATCCGAACAGCTTCCTCAACAAGTACTCCGACATCGTCCTTGCCGTGGTGGTCGTGGCCATCGTCGGGATGATGATCGTCCCGCTGCCCACGCTGCTGCTGGACGTGCTGCTGACGCTGAACATCAGCATCTCGGTGGTTCTGCTCCTCGTCTCCCTCTACGTGCCGGGCGCGCTCCAGTTGTCGGTGTTCCCGACGCTGTTGCTCATCACGACGATGTTCCGGCTGTCGCTGACCATCTCCACCACGCGTCTCATCCTCCTCACCGGTGACCCGGGAGAGGTGGTCGTGGCGTTCGGTAACTTCGTGGTGCAGGGCAACTTCGTCGTCGGCGCCATCCTCTTCATCATCCTGGTCATCGTGAACTTCATCGTGATTTCCAAGGGCTCGGAGCGCGTCGCTGAAGTGGCCGCCCGCTTCACCCTGGACGCGATGCCCGGAAAGCAGATGTCCATCGACGCCGACCTTCGGGCCGGCTCCATCGACCAGGACCAGGGCAAGAAGAAGCGCCGCGACCTGGAGCGTGAAAGCCAGCTCTTCGGCGCCATGGACGGCGCCATGAAGTTCGTGAAGGGCGACGCCATCGCGAGCATCATCATCACCGTCGTCAACATCGTCGGTGGCCTCATCATCGGCGTGACGCAGAAGGGCATGTCGGCCGGCGACGCGGCGCAGAAGTACACGCTGCTCACCATCGGTGACGGTCTGGTCGGCATGATTCCCGCCATCCTCATCTCCACGTGCGCCGGTATCATCGTGACGCGCGTCGGTGGCGAGGAAGAGGGCAATCACCTCGGCATGGACATGGGCACGCAGTTGACGGCCTATCCCAAGGCCATCGCCATCGCCTCGGGCATGCTCATCGTGCTCGGCCTGGTGCCGGGTCTGCCCAAGATTCCCTTCTTCCTGCTGGGCATCGGCGCGGGCGCGGGCGCCTGGACGATGCTGAAGAAGCAGAAGCAGGCGGTGGAGGCGGAGGACATGGGCCCCGCGATGGAGACGGACCTGGGCACGCCCATGGCCTCCGAGCCCGCGCCCAAGGAGGCGCTCAACCCGGACTCCGAGCTCTTCATCCCCGTCGTCACGCCCATCGTCCTGGAGGTGTCCGACGCGCTGGTGCCCTATGTGGACTCGCGCCAGGACAACGGGCGGTTCCTCTTCGAGCTCATCCCGTTCATGCGCGACGGCCTCTTCGTGGAGCTGGGTGTCCGCTTCCCGGGCGTTCGCGCGCGTGGCAACGGCTCGCTGCCGCCAGGGGCGTACCAGGTTCAAATCAACGAGGTTCCCGTCGTCACCGGGCAGGCCACGTTGGGCCACATCCTGGTGAACGACACGGTGGACCGGCTGCGGTTGATGAACATCCAGGGCTTCGAGGCGGTGAACCCCGCCACCCGGCAGCCCGCCGCCTGGGTCCCCGAGCATCACCGCGACACGCTGGAGGCCGCCGGCCTCACGACGTGGGACGTGCCTGGCTACATCATCCTGCACACCGCCGCCGTGCTGCGGCGCAACGCCCGCGAGTTCGTGGGCGTGCAGGAGACGCAGACGATGCTGGAGCAGTTGGAGAAGGCCTTCCCCGCCATCGTGAAGGAGGTCGTCCCCAAGGTCGTCAACGTGCTGAAGCTCACGGACATCCTCCAGCGTCTGGTGGAGGAGGAGATCTCCATCCGTGACTTGCGCGGCATCCTCCAGGCCCTGGCCGAGTACGGGCAGGTGGAGGCGGACAACGTGATGCTCACCGAGCATGTGCGTGCGTCCCAGCGGCGCTACATCTCGCACAAGTATGCGCGCGGCACCGGCACCCTGGTGGTGTACCTGCTGGACCCGAACATCGAGGACGCCATCCGCGGCTCGGTGAAGCGGACCTCGGCAGGCGCGCACCTGGCGCTGGAGCCGGAGCTGGCGCAGGAAATCGTCCAGGCCGTGCGCTCGGAGTGCGGACACCTGCCGCCCAGTGCGCAGCGGCCCGTCATCCTCACGGCGATGGACATCCGGCGCTACGTCCGCAAGCTGCTGGAGTACGAGTTCAACCCGTCGTTCTCCGTGCTCAGCTACCAGGAGCTGTCCCCCGAGCTGAACATCCAGCCGGTGGCGCGCATCTCCACGCGGTAGCTGTTGTGCCCGCCTCGGGCCCGCGCGTCGCACCGGCGCGCTTGGGCCCGAGGGGCTGTGTGTTTCTCCCCGTCGGTTCACGCGGCTTCGCGCGTGGCGCGTTGGCGCTGTTGCCCGTGGGGCGTGATGCGGGCCGCGCACCGCCGGGCGCGGCGCCGTTACCCATGGGGCGTGATGCGGGCCGGGCGTGGCGGCGCGTTGGCGCTGGTGCCCGTGGGGCGCGGACGGCATCCGGGCTCTTCCCCGCGATGCCGCCTCGTCAGTCGCCGTGCCTGTTCGCGTTCCGGTGCCGAAGCCTGGCGCCCGGAGGCCGTGCCTACGCCCCCACGAGCACGGCGATCATCAACACCAGGAACAGCAGGCCCACGAGCCCCATCACCACGAGCGGGACGAGCTTCTCCTTGTCCTTGAACGCGGACATGGCGCCCCCCTGTGCGGGCTCGTCCGGCACGGGGTACTCGGCCGACACCGGCGGGGGCGGCTCCTCGGCGACGGGCTCGTCCGGCGGCGGAGCGGGCTCGTCGGCGACGGGCTCCTCGACGGGCGGGGCAGGCTCTTCGACAGGCGGAGCGGGCTCCTCGACGGGCGGCTCCACCGGCTTGGGCTCCGGGCGCTGCCGGCGAGGGGAGGGCGGCGGCGGGGCCTTCACCTCGGCCGCCAACTGGACCGGCTCCTCGGCGGGCTCGGTGGGGTCCACGTACACGAAGCGGGTGGCGCCCACCTCCAGCTCGTCCCCATCCTTGAGCTGCCGGCGGTTGACCCGCTTCTTGTTCACCTTGATGCCGTTGCGGCTGCCCAGGTCCTCCACGTGCGTGCCGGACCAGTCGCGGCGCACCTTGGCGTGCTTCCGGGAGACGAGGTCGTCCTTGAGGACGATGTCCGCGTCCTTCTGTTCGCGGCCGAGCACGACCTCCTTCGCGTCCCCCAGCTCGATGCGCTCGCCCTCGCGGGGGCCGTTCATGAAGCGCAGGTAGCGCTCCTCGCCGCCGCCGCCGGCCAGGCCGCGCATGGCGTCCTTCACCATGCCGCGGGCGATGAAGGCCGTCTTCTCGGCGCTGGCCTCGCTGTTCAGGTGCTCCAACACCCGGTCGAAACGCACGTCGTAGGTCGCAATGGCGATGACGTCGCCGTTGCGCAGCAGCCGCTTCTCGCCCTTGGGCACCGGCTTGCCGTTGATCTGCGTACCGTAGGCGCTGCCCAAGTCCTCCAGGAAGAAGAGCGTGCCCTCCTGGATGATGCGCGCGTGGTTGCGCGACACCGCCTGTTGGGCGAGCACGACCTGACAGGCCTTGTCGCGGCCCAGGGTGATGACCGCGTCGTCGAGGACGAACTCGGTGCTCTGGGCAGCGCCGGCCTCGCTGCGCTGCGTAACGGTGAGACGAACGCTCATCGAAAAGGAAGGGTGCTGGGAAGGCGGGACAGCAGAACGTCAGAACGTCGCGTCGCTCAGGAATCTCTCACACGTCTGATACTCCGTGGGGAATTCCTCTGACGTCCCGTATTTCAGGAAGTTCTTGCAGGCGATCTGCGCGTGCTCGCGCTTATGCGCCTCGAAGAAGAGTTCGTACAACCCGTAGTGGCAGGCCGCGTATTTGGCGTCCAGCTTCACGCACTTGCGATAGGTGGACTCCTCCTCGGCCACCAGGCCCTTCTCCCGGTACTGACGGGCGAGCATGAAGAGCGCGGGCGCGGAGTTCTCCGCCTGCTGCGTGTCCTTGATCTCCTTGAAGGCCGCGTCGGTGAGGGCCGACTTGCGCTGGGCCAGGGCCAGGTTGTTGATGCAGCTGCTGTTGCTCGAATCCAACTGGGCGCAGTTGCCAAAGGCCTCGCGGGCCTCCGGGAAGCGGCCCAGCTCCATGAGCGCGGTGCCCAGGTCGTGCCACAGCAGGGGCGAGTCCTGGACCAACTGGGTGGCGCGGGAGAGGTGCTCACCGGCCGCGTCGTACTCCCCCTCCGAGTAGGCGATGACGCCCAGGGTGTGGTGCGCGTCGGCGATGCCGGGGTTGACGGCCAGGAGGGTGCGCAGCTCCCGCTTGGACTCGTCCATCTTCCCCATCTTCATGAGGGAGAGGGCCAGGTTGTAGCGCGACTCCAGGTTGTCCGGATTGACCTTCAGGGCGCGGCGGAAGTTGTCGTGCGCCTTTCCGTAGGCGGCTTCCTGCATGTAGATGGCGCCCAGGTTCTGGTACGCCTGCAGGTGTTCCTGGTTGTAGCGCAGGGCCTTGATGAAGTGCTTCTTCGCGTCCTCGTTGCGGCCCGAGTACATGGCGATGAGGCCCTTGTTGGACCAGAGGTCGGCGTACTGGGGGGAGAACTCCAGGCCCAGGTCGCAGAACGTATCCGCGCGCGTCAGGTCGCCCTTGGCCATCTCCTGGGAGCACAGCTCATTGTTGATGAGCGCCCGCTCATGCGGCGGCGGCGTCCGGACGCAGGCGGCGAGCGGAAGGGTGGAGACCAGGGACAACGCGGCGGCAAGTCGGCGGAGACGCATGGCGGGGGCGAGTGTAGGAGACGGCCCGCGCCCAGGCAACGCCCCGCGTGGCTTGAATCCAGGCTGTTTTCCGGGGGTTACGCCGGTAGAGTGGCGGCCCATGCGTACCCTGCTCTGCACCCTTGGCTTCACCCTGGCGCTTCTCAGCGCCGCTCCGGCGCATGCCCAGTTCGCCAATCGCAGTCTGGGCGTGTCGCTGGGCTACATGGACTTCAACCGGACCAACGGCCTGGACTCCTCGTTCTTCGTGGGGATCGACGCCAGCCTCTACATCGAGAACGGCTTCGAGGTGGTCTCCCTGTCGAAGATCACGTTCCCCCGCGACACCACGGACCGGAACGAGCGCCGCGTGGTGGGCCTGGCGCCGTCGGTGGGCATCCGCTACCTGCTGCTGGAGGAGTCCATCCGTCCCTACGTCGGGTCGGACCTGAGCTACCTCATCGTCTTCAAGAACAACGTCAGCAACTTCGTGGGCATTGGCCCCAACGTCGGCGTGGACTTCTTCGTGTCGGACTCGGTGAGCGTGGGCGCGCGGGCGCAGTACAACTTCTACATCGCGCTCAACGAGAAGACGCAGCGCTCGCTCACGCTGTCGCTCGGCGCGGCGGCGTACTTCTAGCCTTCTGCTTCGGCGGCAGCAGGGCCGCGGCCACCAGCAGCGCCCACTTCTCGTCGGAGAGGTGGGCCGGCTTCTCCATGGCCAGCGCGTCCTGCAGCCGCGCGCCGAGCGCCGCGAACAAGCGGAGCCGCGCCTCCATCCGCAGCTCCTCGCGCCGCAGGGCCGCCGTCAGCACCACCTCCCGCTCCTCCGAGGACAGCCGCTTCACCCGTGCCACGAAGAGCGGATCCGCCAGAAGCCCTTCGTCTCCCGTGGCGCCCAGCGCGGAGGGCACCCGGAGGCGGCGCTCGCGCACCACGAGCGTCCCCGCCAACATGTCCCCCAGCCGCTGCTGAGACCGTGACGCCAGCGCGGAAATCCCACCCACCAGGTAGAACACCGGAAGCCGGTCCACCGGACGCGCCAGGTTGCGCAGCGCCGCGTGGTAGAAGCCGATGCGCACGCCGCTCTCCTGGATGACCCGCAGGGACATCACCCGTTTGCCCACGGTGCGTCCGCTCCACACCGTCTCCAGCGTGATGGCGTAGCCCCAGTCCACCAGGAAGTAGATGACGATGCCCAGCGCGCTGGCGAAGCCCGGGGCGGCCATCATCACCACGTTGATGGCCATGAGGATGCCGGTGGAGATGGCCAGGACGATGACCGCGTCCACCAGCCACGCGAGGAAGCGCGAATACAACCCCGCGAGCGTGAAGCGGAACTCCACGTACTCGGGTGTGAGCACCGTGTGGGTGCCGTCCAGCAGGGTGTCGGTGGCGGTCGTCACCGACACAGTGTAGCCGCGTGGAGTGCGCGCGGGCACCCTTGAGGGCAATTGCTCGCGGCTCCAACGATTTCAGTGGGGCGGCGGAAGTCACGCACCGGTGTCCGAAGTGACATGTTCACCGGCCGGGGGGCAAGCGGGCGGGACATCGCACGACAGCGCTATTCTTGAGGCCCGAGCGCGTGGAGTAGTCTGCCGCGCACTCGCACCGTGCCCCCCTCCGACTCTTCATCGTGGAACCGCCGTCTCCTGCCGGCGGCAGCCTTTCAGTTCGCGCTCATCGCAGGGGTGACGCAACTGAAGACGGCCTCCAACGCCCTGGTGCTGTCGCGCTTCGAGTCGCAGGCGCTGCCGTACCTGTACCTGCTGGGCGCGTTGATGACGGCGGCCATGACGCTGCTGCCGCGCTCCAAGCCGGGCTCGCCCTTCGAGTCACCGGGCCTGCTGACGGGCATGGGCGGCGTGGTGGCGCTGGGGCTCGCGGCGGCCCTGTCCGCGGGGCAGCGGCTGCCCGCGCTGGCGCTGTACCTGTTCGCGGACACCTTCTCCACGTTCGTGTCCTTCCGTTTCTGGGGCCGCATGGCGGCGGCGTTCGATGCGCGAGAAGCGCGGCGGGCCTTCACCGCGCTCAACGGCTTCGCGATGGGCGGCGGCATCGCGGGCGGTCTGCTCATCCAGGGGCTGGCGGAGAAGCTGGGCACGCCGGCCATCGTGGTGAGCGGCGCGCTGGGGCTGCTCGTCGCGGGCGCCATCTTCCACCACCTGTACAAGGGCCTGCCGCCCACGCCCGCGCGCGGACGGCCTCCGTCCTTCCTGGGCCTGCACTACCTGGCGGAGAGCCCCTACGCGCAGGTGCTGGCGGCGCTGGGCATCGCGTTCGCGGTGCTGTCCTCGTTCGTGGACTACCTGTTCCGCCTGCGCCTGGAAGGCACGCTGAGCGAGGACGCGCTCACGGCGCTCTTCGGTTCGCTCCAGTTGTGGATTGGCCTGTTCTGCGTCGGGTTCCAGTTGCTGGTGGCGCAGCGGCTGCTGAAGCGGCTGGGCCTGCTGCGCTACGTCGCGCTGGTGCCGCTGGTGCTGGCCCCGCTCGCCGGCGGGGCGTTGGTGACGCCCAGCCTGTGGCCGGTGCACCTGCTGCGGCTGGTGGAGACGGCGGTGAGCTACTCCATCCTTCCGGTGGGCATCCAGTTGCTCTACGCCGCCGTGCCGGATGAGCAGCGCGAGGGCCTGCGCGCGACGGTGGAAGGCCTGTTGCGCAAGGGCGGCGTGGTGCTGGCCGGTCTGCTCCTCATCGGCGCGGGCCGCGCGGCCAACGGCGTCACCATGGCGGTGGCGGTGGTGGGCATGTGCGCCGCGCTGGGGCTGCTGCTGGTGCGGCTGAAGCCCGCGTACGTGGCCGCGCTGGGTGAGCAGGTGGGCGCGCCCGAGGAAGAGGACGTGGCGCTGGAGGGCGAGGAGGAGCAGCGGCTGCTCGCCGAGGCGCTGGCGGCGCCCACCCCCGACCGCGTGTTGCGCGCGGTGGCCATGATGGAGCAGGCGGAGGTGCCGCTGCGGCCGTACCTGCCCGCGCTGCTGCGCCACCCGCACGAGCGTGTCTTGGAGCGGGGCGTGTCCCTGGCGTTGGAGCTGGAGGCCCACGAGCTGGCGCCGGTGCTGGAGCGGCTGGTGGAGGAAGGGCCGCGTCGGCCTCGGGACCAGGCCGTGTGGGCCCTGGCGCGGCTGTCCCCGGAGCGGGCCGAACGCCTGCTCCCGGCGCTGTTGAACCACCCGGACGTGGGCCTGCGCTGCGCGGCCATTGGCGCGCTGGTGAAATCGACCGGCAGCGGCGCGGCGCTGGAGGCCTTGCAGTGGATGTTGTCCCGGGGCGAGGGCGCGCCGGTGTCGGAGCGCCGCGAGGTGGCGCGGCTCCTGGGCCGGCTCCAGGACGCTCGCTTCGCGGAGGCGCTGGCGCGTTACCTGGAAGACGCGGACGGCTCCGTGCGACACGTGGCGCTCGTCGCCGTGGGCAAGGGCCGCTACGCGGAGCTGGCGCCCCGGCTGCTGCCGTTCCTCACCTGGCGCGAGGAGCGCAAGGCGGCGCGCGAGGCGCTCGTGGCGCTGGGGGATGAAGTGACGCCGCTGGTGGAGGAGCAGCTCAACAACCTGGTGGCGCCGCTGGCGATGCGGCTGCAACTGCCTCGCGTGCTGCGCGGCATCGGCACCCCGGCGGCGCTGGACGCGCTGCTGTTCTCCAACGTGCGTGATGACGCGTCCCTGCACTTCCGCATTGGCGCGCAGATGTCGCGCCTGCGGGACGAGCACCCCGAGCACCCCGTGGACGTCGAGCGCGTCCGCGAGGCGCTGGGCCGGCGGCGCGACGTGTACCGGAACCTGGTGGGCGCCTTCCGCGACCTGCGCGCGGCGCTGGGGGATGGCTCGCTGCTCACCCGCGCGGTGGGTGACCGGATGGACCAGGCGCTGGAGCTGTGCTTCTTCCTCCTGGGCCTGCTGCACCCGTCGCACGTGATGCGCGGCATCCACTACAACCTGGTGGGGCCGGACCCCCGGCGCCGGGCGCTGGCGCTGGAGTTGTTGGAGAACCTGGTCGACGAAGAGGACCGGGAGCTGGTGATGGAGCAGGTGGAGGCCCACCACCGCGAGCTCCCGCCGGGTGCGCCGGGCCGGCTGTGGCGCCGCCTGGCCGCGCTGGTGCAGAGCGAGGACGGCGTGCTGCGCGCGTGCGCCCGCCACGTGGCGTGGGTGAACGGGCTGCACGTGCTCCCGCAGGAAGGTGACATGAGCGACAGGACGGTCCAGCGAATGTTCGCGCTGGAAGGCGTGAGCGTCTTCTCCCAGTGTGACGTGGACGACATCGCCGCCATCGCCGCGGTGGCGCGTGAGGCGTCGTTCCGCGCGGGCGAGCGCATCTACGCGCAGGGCGACCCGGGTGACGCGCTCTACGTCATCGTCGACGGCGCGGTGGATGCCTTCCACGACGGCGAGCACGTGCTGCGCTTCCAGGGCAAGCAGGCCTTCGGTGAGGTGAGCCTGCTCGACGGTGCCCCGCGTCCCACGGACATGGTGGCCGCGGTGGATACGCGCGTGCTCATCATCGACCGGCGCGACTTCCTCGACCTGCTCGCGGACCGGCCGGAGCTGCTCACGGGCTTCTTCCGCGCGGTGAGCCTGCAGCTCCAGGCGCTCATCGCGCTGCCCGACTCACGCGAGACGGGCGAGCGGCTGGAGCTGGCCGCCCCACTGGGCCCGCTGGCGCCTCCGCTGCCAGATGGGCCCGCGCCGGATTCGAACGACGACCGCTCTCGCGACGACTCCTGAGCCCCCGACGGCTTCACCACACGTCGGCGGGCTTGGGGACCTCACCGGCGGGCGGCTCGGCCTGGCCTTGGGGCGGGAGCGCCGCCTTCGCCGCTTCCACGTCGGCGACGAGCAGGTGCGCGGAGGCGACCGGGATGAGGGGACGGACGAAGAACTTCATCGGAGGGAACGAGCCCAGGAAGCGGACCGTCGCGAGCCCGGCGAACATCCAGGGGTGGCGCTCCGTGCTGGAGATGGGCGCGAAGACCTCCTGCGTGCGCTGTCCCCAGGATGCGCCATACCGCTGGAGCGCGCCCCAGCGCAGACCCGGCATGCGCGTGGTGAGGAACGTCCAGACCCGGAGGAACCAGGGCGGCCGCGCGGCTCCCGCGGCGGGCTCCCACGCTCGTGAGCTCTTGGCGGCGGTGAAGACCACCCACCACCACGTGCTCCAGGCGGTGAAGAGGACGTAGAACGCGTAGCGCGAGGCGCACATGAAGGGCACGGCGAGCACGACCAGTGCCGGCACGCCCACCATGAGGAGCAGGAACGCCCGCCAGCGCCGCTTCAGCTTCTTGCGCAGCCACAGGAAGTTGAGCCGCACGCGCGGCGGGAAATCGTCCTCCTCGGGCTCCAGGCCCGTGAGCAGGCTGGCCTTGCGGGAGATGGCGTCGTGGTAGTCCCGCGACAGGGCGATGATCACCCACTGCGCCAGTTGCAGCGCGGCGAACAGGGCCGCCCAGAAGGCGATGCTCCACACGGAGAACCCGTTCACCGTCCACAGCGACCGTTTGGGGGCGTCGGCCTTGCGGGGGGGCGCGGAGGCGGGGGCCTCCTGCTCCTCAGCGGAGGATTCGGAGGATGTCGACGTGTCGCCTTCATCCAGGTCCAGCCCCCGCGTGGTCTCCAGCACCAGCGCGGCGATGGCCTCTGGGAGCGATACGCCCGCGTCCGTGCCCTGAGCGGCCGCCTCAATGTCCCGGATGTGCTTTTCGATGCGCGCGTCCGCGGTCGATTCCTCGGCCGATGGCTTCGACGCCGCGTCCGTCCCGTCCTCAAGCGCCTCGGGGGCGCCCGGCGCCGGGGCCGTGCCAGTCCCGTCCGCGAGCGCTTCCGGGGCGCCAGGCGCTGGCGCGGTGTCAGTCCCGTCCGCGCTCCTCTTCGTGGCGCCGGGCTCAGGTGCATTCGCCGCCGTGCCCGTCCGCGCCGCTGGCTCGCCAGGCACTGGCGCGGTGTCGGATTCCGCCGCGTCCTGGGCCGCCTCGCTGGCCCCGAGCGCCGCTGCCTCGCCACCGGCAACGCCGGCCGCGGCCTGCTGGCGGCGCGCGATCCGAGCGTCGAGGGCCTTCAGGCGCTCCTGGGTCTTCGCCTCCAAATCAATCAGGCGCCGGGTGCTCTTGGCCTCCGCCTTCTTCACCTGCCGCTCCGCGAAGGCCGTGGCGAACTTCTCCACCTGGGCCGCCTGGGCCCTATCGCGGGACTTCCGCTTGCTCGCGCTCTCCGCCGCCTCAGTTCCGGAAGTCATGCAACTCAAGGCCAAAGCCAGAGCTGCAATGGATTGCAGGAATCCAACACGGATGTATTGCTTCCGGGCGGCCGGGTCCCCGAGCAGGGCCCCGCCGATGTGAAAAGGCAGGCTGGCCCCATAGATGAACTGGCCCAGCCGTCCCTTGGGCGGCTTTCGCACCCGGAGCGAGGGGGCCCGCACACCCGTACGCACCTCACCGGCGCGCTCGCGTGCCCGGACCTCATCCTGGCCGGGGAACCCCTGCTCTGTGTGCTTGTGAACCGTGCCTTCGGGTGAGGCGCCGCCGTGCCGCGTGTCGCTGTCTGCCACGTGTCTCAGCGTAGCACGAGCCGAGTTGTGCTAAAGGCGCTCGTGTGAGCACGAACCCTCTCCGTCCTCGTCCCTTCCTTCAGCCGCTGTCCGGCGTGCTGGTTCTCGCCCTCGGTGTCGTTACCGGATGCGAGAAGAGCAATCCCACTCCTCCTCCCGCCGCGCCCGAGGCGAAGGCGCCTCCTCCGCCCAGTGAGGTCACCCTGCTCGTGACGGGTGGCGCGTTCGGCCAGCTCCAGCCCGTGGAGGGCAAGGGCGGCGCGGCGGAGATGCTCGGCCGATGGGTGGCCGACGAGAAGCACTGTCCCGGTCCCATCCGCGAAGGCCAGGCCACCTGCGCTGACTCCAGCACGCTGGCGCTCGCCACGGGTGACCACTGGAACGGCCCGGCCATCTCCTCCTTCTTCCTGGGCACGTCCACGGCCGAGGTCATGGGCCGCATGGGCTACGCCGCCTCCGCCCTGGGCAACCACGAGCTGGCCTTCGGCAAGGACGCCTTCCTCAAGAACCGTGGCGCGGGCGGCTTCCCGTTCCTCGCCGCCAACCTCAAGGTGAAGGACCCGTCGCTGGCGGGCGACCTGTCCATGCCCGCGTTCCAGATTTTCGAGCGCCGCGGCCTGAAGATTGGCGTCGTGGGCCTGGCCTCCGAGAAGACGGTCCGCACCGCGATGCCCGGCCGCGCGGAAGGGCTCGAGGTCACCGGTTATGAAGAGGCGCTCAACACCGCCGTGCCCGAGGCCCGCAAGGCCGGCGCGGACGTGGTGGTGGTGCTCGCCGACGAGTGCGTCACCGACCTGCAGCCCGCGGTGGCGAAGCACCCCGAGTGGAAGCTGGCGCTGGTGGCCGGTGGCCGCTGCGCGCAGCCCGTCGAGCTGAAGGACGGCGCGACGAGCTTCGTGTCGCTGGACCGCGGCTTCGGCAAGTACCTGCGCGCGCACGTCACCTTCGACGCGGCGAAGCCCGCGGGAGAGAAGGTGACGGCCCTGGACACCAAGGTCGTCGACGTCGCGGGCGGCTCGCCGGACGCGGAGACGGCCCAGCTCGTGGGCAAGTGGAAGTCGCAGCTCGACGAGGTGCTCGGCCAGCAGATTGGCTTCTCCAAGGCCGGCATCCCGCAGTCCTCGCCGCAGATGGCGAAGTGGGTCGCGGGCGCGGTGCGCGAGACGCTCGGCACCGACGCGGCGGTCCTCAACAGCGGCGGCATCCGGGGCGACCTGCCGGCGGGCGCGGTCACGCGCGGCAGCATCTACTCGGTGATGCCGTTCGAGAACACGCTCCTGGTGGTGAAGCTGAAGGGCTCCGACCTGGCCAAGCAGCTCGCCAACCCCAACGCCCTCATCGCGGGCTTCACGCCCTCCGGGAAGGACAAGTTCAAGGACGCCAAGGGCAAGGCCCTGGACCCGAACAAGGAGTACACGGTCGCCACGGTGGAGTACCTCTACTTCGGCGGTGACGGCTTCGAGTTCGAGAAGCTGGCCCCCGAGCCCACCGAGACGGGCATGGCGTGGCAGACGCCGGTGGTGGAGTGGACGAAGCTGAAGGAGAGCAGCGAGAAGAAGCCGATCGAGAAGCTGCTGAAGTAGTCCCCGCGGCACCCGCAGCACGCCGCGCCCGAGGCGCCGGAGGAGCCCCATCCAGGGCCCTTCCGGCGCTTCGTCGTTTTCGTCAGGGCGCCTGTGACGCGGGGGCGGCCATGGGGAGGTGCTCGCCGCCCGCGGGGGACGTCTCGCCGCACACGGCCTGGTAGCGGGCCAGCGTGTCATTCACCGTCCGCCGCAGCCGCTGCGGTGTGCCCTCGTGCAGCATGTCCACGGCCAGGTGCTGGGCCTCCAGCGCCTCCGGGCAGCGGCCGAGCTGGAAGAGGATGGTGGACCAGGTGTCCAGCACGGAGGCGTTTCCCGGCGCAAGCGTGAGGGCCCGCTGCGCCGCGGCCAGGCCCTTCTCCGGCTGGGCCGTGCGCGCGTAGTAGCCCGCAAGTCCGTTCTGCGCGCTGACGCTGTCGGGGAGCAGCTCCACCGCGCGCCGCCGCGCGGCCTCCTGTTCCTCGGACGTGTAGCCCGCGGCGTCCAGCGCCTGGGCCAGCGCCATCCACGCGTGCCCGCTGACGGGGTGCATGGCCAGCAGCTCCCGGGCCAGCGCGAGCCGGCGGAAGGGGTCCTCGGTAGAGCGCAGGCGCAGCAGCATGACGTCGACGTTGCCGGGCTCCTCGCGCGTGGCCTCCGCCATCTCGCGCTCCATGTGGGGCAGCCGCGCCTCCATGGGGGCCGCGCCCGGCGTCATCAGGAACAACTGCGCGCGCAGGGCATGGACCTCCGCCGCGCGCAGGGGGCGCGTGGTCAGCAGGCACTTCACGGGGGACAGTGGCGCGGTGGTGGTGCGGTAGTTCACATGGCCATGGTGGCGGACATAGCCGTTCAGCTCGCCGCTCAGGTCCTTGGCGCCTTGAAAGGCCGCGTCGAAGGCTTGCCGGGGGTGTTCGCCGCGCATGAGCCGCTTCTGGAAGGCCTCGAAGCGCGTGCTGTGGCGGGTGATGAAGAAGTGCACCCACAGCCACGAGGACGCGTAGTACTGCCGAGACTCGGCGGTGCTGAGCATCCCCTTGCGCTCCCACTCCCAGAGCTCGTCGAGCGTGCGCCAGCCGTGGCGCGACACCTGTGTATAGAAGGCGTCGTGCAGCCGCCCGAGGATGACTTCGCGCCGCTCGGGCCGCAGGGCGATGGTCTCCAGGTAGCCCGCGAGTCCCTCCGACAACCACCGGGGCTGACGGACGAGCGCGAGCTCGGACAGGTAGTGCGTCAGCTCATGGGCCTGGGTGGTGACGTCCGCCGTCGCCTCGGTGAGCGCGTAGGCGTGACCGGCCAGCACGAGCAGGGGGCCGTCCTCGGTGCGCGTGGAGAAGCCCTCGATGCGGATGTTGGTGAACTCCTCCAGGGCGCTGCGGTTGTGCAGCAGGATGATGTCCACCGTGCCCGGCGGGTCGAAGTTGCCGCCCCAGGCCTGGAGCAGTCCCTGCCGGAGCATCTCCAGCTCCTGCGCCGCGGCCTCGGCCGTGGGCGTGTCCAGGTTGGTGCGGACGCTGAAGTGCGGGCTGCGGACCTCGACCCAGGGGCGGCCGCCCTCCAGGGGGCACAGGGCGCGCGTGCTTGTGCATCCCGACAGCAGGGCGAGCAGCCATCCCAGCAACGCCATCCGACACGTCATGGGCTGGGTTTTCCCACAAAGCCCTCGCGGAGGGCAGGGTGGCCCGCCGCGTCACTGGGCTAGAGTGTCCGCCATGGAGATGGCGGAGTTCATCGAGTCACGCAGGCCGCGCTGGGAGCAGTTGGAGTCACTGCTGGACCGCTCCGAGGTGCACGGCCTTCGCGCGTTGAGCCTGGAGGACGCCCGGACGCTGGGGCGGCTGTACCGCGCCGTCTCCAGTGATTTGCTGTGGGTGCGCGCGCGCAGTGGCTCCGCGGACGTGAACGCCTATCTCAACGATTTGGTGGGGCGGGCCTACGCGCTGACGTACCCGGGCCGCCGCCCGCGCTTCTCGGACGTGTGGGGTTTCGTGGCGCGCGGCTTCCCCGCGCTGATGCGCAGCGAGTGGCGCATGTACGTGGCGTCGCTGCTGATGCTGCTGGCCGGCGCGGGCTTCGGCTACGTGGGGATGATGGTGGACCCGGACGCGGCGCTCTACCTCGTGCCGGCCGAGCACCTGAACCTGGACCCCATCAAACGCGCGGCGGACGAAGCGGCGGGGACGGGGATGACGGTGCAGGACCAGGCCCAGTTCACCACCTTCCTCTTCACCCACAACATCCAGGTGGCCTTCCTGGCCTTCGCGCTGGGCATCACCCTGGGCGTGGGCACGGCGCTGATGCTCTTCGTCAACGGCCTGTTCCTGGGCGCGCTCGCGCAGGTGTACGCGGCCAAGGGCATGGCGGGTTGGTTCTGGGCGTGGATTCTCCCGCACGGCATTCCGGAAATCACTGCCATCTGCATCGCGGGCGCCGCGGGGTTGGTGATTGCGCGCGGCATGGTGGCGCCGCGCGGGTTGCCTCGGGGCATGGCGGTGCGGCGGGAGGCGGTGACGGCGGTGAAGCTGCTCTTCGGCACGCTCACGCTGTTCGTGCTCGCGGGCTTCATCGAAGGCACGGTGTCCCAGGTGCATCCGCCCAAGCTGTCGGTGGCGTTCAAGGTGACCTTCGCCCTGGTGGTGGGCGCGGGCGTCTACGCGTACCTGTTGTCGGACTGGCTGCGCGGTGGCGGCGCGGCCCGGAGCGACACCGCCGGGGCGGCCCATGGATGAGCGGCTCTGGCTGCCTCCACTGCCGGACGCGCCGGAGGTCCTCATCGAGTGTCCGCGCTTCTCCTTCGTGAAGCGCCGCGCGGACGGCGCCGTGGACTTCATCTCCCCGCTGCCGTGCCCGTACAACTACGGCAGCATCCCGGGCCTCACGTCGGATGAAGGGGACCCGCTGGACGCCGTGGTGCTGGGGCCCCGGCTCGCGTTGGGGCAGCGCTTGAAGGTGCCGGTGGTGGGCGTCATCGGCTTCGTCGACGCCGGGCGCGGGGACCCGAAGGTGGTGTGCTCCGCCGCGCCGCTGACGGACGCCGAGCGCGCCGGGTTGGAGCGCTTCTTCCGCGTCTACGCCCTCTTCAAGCAGGTCCTGCACCGTGTGCGAGGCAACGTGCCGGACACGCGCTTCGCGGGGTGGCTGCCGCGCCCCGCGACGGTGGCGGTGACGCTCGGCGAGGACGCGGGCGCGGGCGCTACAGGACTCCGCGCGCCTTGATGTCCAGGTAGCGGTTGACGGCCGCGAGGCTCAGTTCATCCGGCTGCACGTCGAGCATCTGCACGCCGCCCTGACTCACGCGGGCCTTGAGCACCTCGCGGTCCGAGAGCAGCTCGGACGCCACCGCGTGCTGGAAGGCCTCTTCGGGGCCGGGGGGCGGCGTGCGCAGCAGCTTCTGGAGCGCGGTGTCCTTCACGGACAGGCACAAGGGCACGTGCCGCCGCGCCAGCCGGTGCAGCGGCGCCACCATGGTGGAGGCCTGCTCCTCGTCCAGGAAGTCGGTGAAGACGCACAGCAGGCTGCGGCGCGTGAGGCGGAGGTTCAGCTCCTTGAAGAGGGCCAGGTAGTCCACGTACGTCAGGCTGGGCGTGGTGGCGTAGAGCATGTCCACCATCTTCCGGTACTGCGTGCGCCCGGCCGCGGGCGGCAGGTAGGCCTTCACGCCGTCGGCGAAGACGGCCAGCCCCACGCGGTCCCCGTTGCGCACGGCCACGAAGGCCAGGAAGAGGGCCGCGTTCACCGCGTGGTCCAGCTTGGTGAGGCCATCCACCTGCGCGGCCATGGAGCGGCCGGCGTCCACGCAGATGAGGATGGACTGCGAGCGCTCCGACTCCAGCACGCGCGTCACCGGCCGGCCCCGGCGCGCGGTGGCCTTCCAGTCGACCTCGCGCACGCTGTCGCCCTGGGCGTAGTCCCGCAGGCGCGCGAACTCACTGCCGCGTCCATCGCGCCGCAGTTGCCGCAGGCCCAGGTTGACGAGGTCCAGCGCCGCGCCCGACAGCAGCAGGCGGTTGGCGCCGCGCAGGTCCGGGTACACCGCGATGCTCTGCACGGCGGGGAACACCCGTTCGTGGGACACGAGCCCCAGCGGTCCACGCACCCGGAGGTGGACGTCGCCGAACTGGAAGCGCCCGCGCTTGCCGGGCGTCACGCGGTACACCCAGCGCGACTCACTCTGGGCGGGCAGGTGCAGCGGCGCCTCGTCCGGGACGGCGTCGAAGCCGTCCGGCACGTCGTCGCGCACGCGCACCTGGACGGCGCCGCCTCCCCGGTGAATCAGCCGCACCACCACCTTGTTGGCCACGCCCACGTTGAGTCGCGCGGGCAGCACCCGGTGGACCTCCAGCCGGGCGCGCCGCGCGGAGAGGAAGTCCATTCCCGCCAGCGCCAGCACCAGGGCGTCCAACGCGAGCACGGCGCCGCCCAGGCCGGGGCTGAAGCCCGCCAGCATCATGGGCAGCGCGAGCAGCGCCAGCAGCACCCACAGGCGCGGGGTGGGAATCACCGGGGGACCTCGACGCCGTGCACCACCTCGCGCAGCACGTCCGACGGCGTGGCCCCGTCCAGCTCCGCGTCCGGCGACAGCAGCAGGCGGTGCTTCAACACCGGCGCGGCCAGGAAGCGCACGTCATCCGGCGTGACGAAGCCGCGCCCGCGCAGCGCCGCCAGGGCCTTGGCCGCCAGCAGCAGGTGCACGCCCGCGCGAGGGCCGGCGCCCAGGCGGATGCGGCTGGACGAACGCGTGGCCGACACCAGCTTGCGGACATAGGCGAGCACCGGCGGCTCCACCGTGACTTCGTTGAGCGCGCCGCGCGCGGCCAGCAGGCCCTCCTTGGCCACCGCGGCGTTGACGCCCGCGCGCTGCAGGTCGCCCGCGTCGAAGCCGCGGTGCACCGAGGCCAGAATCGCGTCCTCCTCCTCCGGCGCCGGGTAGCCCACCTCGATTTTGAGGAGGAAGCGGTCCAATTGCGCCTCGGGCAGCGGGTAGGTGCCCTCCGACTCCACGGGGTTCTGCGTGGCGAACACCGTGAAGAGCGGCGACAGCGGCAGCACGCGGCCCTCCATGGAGACGGAGCGCTCCTGCATGGCCTCCAGCAGCGCGGACTGCGTCTTGGCGGGCGCGCGGTTGATTTCGTCCGTGAGCAGCAGGTCCGTGAAGATGGGGCCACGCACCAGCGTGAAGCCCTGCGTCTTCAGGTCGAACACGCTGGTGCCCAGGATGTCCGCGGGCATCAGGTCCGGGGTGAACTGGATGCGCTTGAACTCCGCGCCGATGCTGCGCGACAGGGCCTTGGCCATCAGCGTCTTGGCCACACCGGGCACGCCCTCCAGCAGGATGTGGCCCCCGGCGATGAGGCCGCAGAGCATCAGCTCCAGGGCTTCGTCCTGGCCCACCACGGCCTTGCGGACCTCGTTCAGCACGGCCTCGCGGATGGCGTGGGCGGCCCGAACGGCGGTGCCAGACGGGGTGGGGGAGGGGGCGGACAGGGTGTCGTTCATGTCGTACCGGAAGGGCTGGGCCGGGCGGCGCCGGCGGAATGAAGGCGTTGGCGCAGCCGCGCCGCGTGCGCGGCGAGCTGCTGGAGGTCCGTGTCGCGGCCCACCGAGGCGGCCTCGGTGGTGAGGGCCTCGAGTCCCTGGGCCAGGTCCGCGCGGCCCCGCTCGCGCAGCCCCTGCGTCACGGAGGCGGCGGGGGCGTGCGCGGGCAGGCCCGCATGCAGGGCCAGCTCCTGGGTGAGGCCGCGCAGCAGCAGGTTGGCGGCGAAGCCGTGGTGCCGGCCCTCGCGGTACAGCCGGCCCATGGCGAAGAGCGCGTCCGTGGCGCCCACGCGCACGGTGTCGGGAGGCGGGCGCGGGCGGCCGAAGCGCTTCAGCGACACCGACCACAGCGCCACGCCGAGCAGGAGCTGCAGCACGGCGAAGTGCAGGCCGTAGCGGCGCGCGAAGTCCACCACCGAGCGCTCGTTGGTGAAGCCGTGGTGGAACTCGTCGAACGCGTAGGGGCCGGGGCCCATGGCGGCCAGCGCGCTCAGCCAGAACTGCGCGTTGTCAGCGCGCGCCAGCGCCTGGTTCATGGCCAGCTCCGGCGCGCCCACCACCAGCACGCGGCCCTGGCCATGCGGTACCACCGCCGCCGCGAACATGCCCAGCCGCTCGTCCTCCAGGACGGGAAGGGCGTTCTCGGGCAGCGCCAGGTAGGCCTGCACCCGCGCCTCCACGCGCTCCACGCCCAGCGTGTACGGCGTGGGCTGCGGCGGCACCAGCGTGCGCATGGGCAGGGTGGTGTCCGCCTTGAAGAGCTTCACGTTCAAGGCGTCCAGCAGCGGGTTCTCCCGCGAGCCCCAGGGGACGTAGACGAGGCTGCCGCCTCCGCGCACGTGCTCCAGCAGCTTCTCCGTCTCGTCCGAATTCAGCGCGGCGGCGCGGAAGGCATTGAAGCCGGTGCGCGGCACATGCTCATCGCCCAGGCCCGCGTCGGGCTCGGCGGCCAGGGCCGTCTGGTCCGGGTCGGATTCGTAGTCGCCGTCGACCTCCACCGCCAGCAGCACGGGCGTGCCGATGCCCGACGTGACGCGCAGGTCCGACAGGTGGCGCGTCGCCGGCAGGCCGCTCTCCTGCGCCAGCAGGAGCAGGGCCCTCGCGCCGTCCTCCTGCGCCCGGAAGGTGGACAGCGTGTCCGCGAACTCGTTGCGCCGGGCGCCCCGGACGAGGAAGGTGGCCAGCGCCACGGTGAGCAGCAGGCCACCCACCACCAGCAATGGGAAGCGGTCACGCACCGGCCACCTCCGGGCGGGACGGCGCGGACAGCAGCGGCGAGGTGAGGGCGCGGAACTCGCGGTAGCCGTCCTGGCTCACCGGCAGGTTGCCGTACCACGCGAAGTCGAAGCGGAGCGTCAGCTCGCGGAAGGGGGCCTTCCATTCGGCGCGGCCCCGGAACTGGCGCAGGTAGTCCCAGTTGCTCAGCGTCTCGTCGTAGAGGATGGCGCCGTCGCGGTGGAGGCGCGACAGCAGCGCCAGGTAGAGGCTGCGCACCGCCTCGCGGTACTCGCCCTTCGCCGCCAGCTCGTCCGCCAGGTGCGCCCAACCCTCCGGCGCCCGGGACAGCGCGTGGTTCGCGGCGCCCGCGAGGGATTGCGCGTCCACGGTGGAGACCTGCACGTCCTCGCCGTCCGCGCTCTTCTGGGTCTTGCCCAGCGCCCGCAGCAGCACCAGGCCCAGCACGCCCACGGTGAGCGCCACCAGCACCACCACCAGCACGTTGGCCACGCTGAGGCCCGACATGCGCGGCTCGCTGGGGGCCACGGGTTGCTGGCGTTCGTTCTCGAAGAGCGCCTTGAGCCACGTGCCCAGCCAGTCGAGGAACCGGCGAATCCAGCCCGGAGGCTCGCGGGACGTGGCGGGCTCGGCGGCCTCCTTCTCCACCTTGGGCGCGGCCTCCGCGAACTCGGGCCGGGACAGGATGTCCTTCGCCCGCGCGGAGGCGGCGCGCGCGTCCGCCCGGGCCTGTGCGTCCACGGTGGCCCCCAGCGTCACGAGCCCCTGCGCCAACTGGGCGCGGGCGCCGTCACAGTTCTCCTCGTCGAAGGCCAGCGACTCCAGGCGGCGCACGAAGCGGTCCAGCTTCACACCCTCCGCGGGGCCCAGGGCGTCCACGGACGCGTACGTCTCCGGCGCGTCCTCGGGCGTCGCGGCCTCACACGCCTCCGCGACGGCCGTCAGCCGCTTGCGGGCCTCCGCGCGGGAGAGGGGCTTCGCGGTGGCGTCCGCGTCCTGGGCGTGGGCCGCGGCCGGTGCCAGCAGGCCCAGGCCCAGGAGGGCCACCAGCACCGCCGCGCCGCGAGACGCGCCCGGTGGCGACAGGGGGCGCCCCACATCGCGCGCGGGAAGCTGCTGCACCGCGGCGAGCAGGTCGAGCCCCTCCTGCCGCACGCGCCCGTCCACCAGCAGCAGCGAGGCCGTCGCGGCGCGCACCGGCTCGAAGAGGGCGAAGGTGGTGGCCGCCAGGAAGAGCAGCCAGGACAGGTTGTCCAGCGAGGCGAAGCGCTCCGCGAACGTCAGGTCCATGCCCAGCAGCTTGCGGCCCAGATACAACAGGGCGTTGAGCGCGATGTGCAGGTTGAAGAAGGCCAGCACCTGCGCCGCCATCAGGATGCGGACCCACGCCGCGGTGCCACGCGCCGGGCCCAGGAGCCGCGAACACACCCCGTAGAGCCGCAGCGGGCTGCCGCGTCCCTGCATCACCGCCGCGTAGCCCACGCCCTGGGCCGACACCGCGATGAACGCCAGCCCGAGCGTCAGCGTCACCACCAGGGTGTTGAGCGTCAACAGGTACGCCACGGCGATGAAGAGCGCGGGCATCTTCCCGAGCGCGGCCTTCATCGACGCCCACGCGGAGGGCTCGCCCTGGGTGCCCAGCAGCACCTCCTGCACGTGGTGGCAGGCGGCGCCCTGGCTCAGGCCCCGGAAGAACCACGCCAGCGTCAGCAGCAGCGAGGGCAGGGCGAGCGGCCAGCCCATGCGCACCGACTCCGCCAGGTACAACACGGCGGCCACCACGGCGGCGCCGCTGGGCAGCGTGAGGGCCCAGACGCCCGTGTCCCGTGTGCAGAAGCGCAGCGCGGCGTCCATCAGGACCACGGCGCCTCGGGGGCGAAGCTCGAGCGCGGAGACGGCCATGGGTCAGTTCGCCATCACCTGGGCCACCAGGAGGATGCCCCCCCAGACGAGCCCCATTCCCACGAGGGCCAGCACCACGTTGGCCGCGCTCCACTCGCGGCGCTCACCCGGACCTTCCAGCGCCTTGAGGCGCTGGGCCAGGCAGCTCGCGCAGCGGTTGATGCCCTCGAACTGCGTGGTGCATTCCCGGCAGATGACCCGCCGGCACTCCACGCAGACGCCGAGACCGGCGCGCTCCGGGTGGTAGTGGCAGCGGCCCGAGCCCTGAATCATGCCGCCACCTTAACGCACACCCGGGCCCGCCGTACCACTCCCGAAGCGAGCGCCTACAACTCGTCGAGGAATTCGTCGTTGTACGTGTAGCGCGACAGCCGCTTCACGAGCGCCTCCATGGCCTCCACCGGCTTCACGGAGAAGAGCATCTGCCGCAGCTTCTTCACCTTCTCGTACTCGCGCAGGGTGAAGAGCTTCTCCTCCTTGCGGGTGCCGGACTGGGCGATGTTGACGGCGGGGAAGACGCGCTTCTCCGCCAGCAGGCGGTCCAGGGTGACCTCGGAGTTACCGGTCCCCTTGAACTCCTCGAAGATGACCTCGTCCATGCGGCTGCCGGTGTCGATGAGCGCCGTGCCGATGATGGTCAGCGAGCCCGCCTCCTCCGTCGCGCGGGCGGCGCCGAAGATGCGCTTGGGGCGCTCCAGGGCGCGGCTGTCCACGCCGCCGGACATGGTGCGGCCGGAGTTGTCGACCTCCTTGTTGAAGGCGCGGGCCAGACGGGTAATCGAGTCCAGGAGGATGACCACGTCTTTGCCCGACTCCACCAGCCGGCGCGCGCGCTCCAGGGCGAGCTCCGCGACCTTGAGGTGGTCGGCGGTGGGGCGGTCGGAGCTGGAGGCCAGCACCTCCGCCTTGATGCCCCGCCGCATGTCGGTGACTTCCTCGGGCCGCTCGTCGATGAGCACCACCATGACGTGGCACTCCGGGTGGTTGGAGATGACGGCCTGGGCGATGCGCTGGAGCATGATCGTCTTGCCCGTCTTCGGAGGGGCGACGATGAGCGCGCGCTGGCCCTTGCCAATGGGCGAGATGAGGTCCAGCACCCGGGTCACCATCTCCTTGTGCCCGCTCTCCAGCTTGAGCCGCTCGGTGGGGTCCACCGACGTCAGGTCGGCGAAGTGCGGCAGCCGCGGCGCGCCTTCCAGCGGGCGCCCGTCCACCGAGTCCACCTTCTGGATGACACCCTTGTGGCCCCGCATCTGCGCGAAGGCGTGGATGTACTGACCCTGCCGCAGCCGCAGCTTCTGGACCAGGTTCTTGGGCAGCTCCGGGTCGTCCGGCGCCGCCAGCAGGTTGCGCTTGAGCTGACGCAGGAACGCGTTGGGGCCCTTCGCCTCCGTGTCCAGCACGCCTTCCACCGGCGTCAGGTTCGCCTGCTGCGAGGCCTGCTGCCCGCCGCCGTGGCGCCCGTGCTGCTGTTGCTGCTGCGGCTGGCCCCCGCCATGGCCCGGCTGCTGCTGCGGCGCCTGCTGCTGTTGTTGCTGCTGCTGCGCCTGGCGCTGCCGGTACTGCTCCAGCTCCTGCGGCGTCAGGAAGACCTGCACCTGCTGGCCATCCGGCCCCGGCTGCATCCGGTAGGCCTGACCGTCCGGCGTGAAGAGGACCTGCGCGCCACGACGGCGGCGGCGGCGGCGGCGGCGGCGGCGGCGGCGGCGGCGGCGGCCCGTTCCCTGGCCGGGCTGTCCGGGGCCACCCTGGGGGCCACCCGCGCCGGAATCATCATCGGGACCCTCGTCATCGCCCTCGTCGCCCCCGTCGTCGTCCGGCTCGGGCGGGGCCACGGCGCGGGCAGCGGGAACAGGGGGCACATCACGAGGGTCGCGGTTATCGGGGTTTTCGCTCATCGGAGTTCCAGACTGTGTGCGCCCCGGGCGGCCGCTCCAGGAGGAGGGCGGGGACGCAAGGTGACTCAGGCCGTGGGACAGGAAGCGGACGCGGGGCCCTGGTGACGAGCAGGCCGAACCGCCGGTTCCTGGAGCACCCTGGCGGCCCGAAAGCCGTCCGAGGTGCAGGGGTAACAGTAACAGAGGCCGGGGACGGCGCCGCCGCTTTTTTCGCGCGGTGTCGTCCGCCGGACCTCCCCCCGTACGCCGGGGGCCTCATCGGACGGTGATTTGGAAGGGCAGCATGGCCTTCAGGCCGGGCTGGAGCAGCGTGGTGCTCAGCCCGGCGGAGCGGGCCAGCGCCTGGAGGGACTCCGGCAGGGCGGGCTCCTGGGGAGGGAGCAGGGACAGGGCCGCCCGCACGCCGGGCTCGCCGCCCAGCCCGGACAGGAAGCCGCGCGCCTCGCCCATCACCACCATGTCCAACTCCTCGCTGGGGGAGATGCCCGCCCGCATCCGCGCGGCGTCCACCGCCTCCAGCAGGCCGCCCATCCGGTCCACCAGCCCCCGGGCGAGCGCGTCCTGACCGGTCCACACGCGGCCGCGCGCGACCTCGTCCACCTTGGCCTTGTCCATCTTCCGGCGCAGCGCCACCTCGGTGATGAAGTTGTCGTAGGCGGTGTCCGCCCAGACTTGCGCGGCCTCCTGCTCCTCCGGCGTCCAGGGGCGCCACACGTCGAGGATGTCCGCCAGCGGCGCGCGGCTGAGGTTCTGCTGCTGGACGCCCAGGTACCCGCTGAGCAGACCTTCGAGGGCGGGCTTGATGTAGAAGACGCCGATGCTCCCCGTCAGCGTGGTGGGCAGCGCCAGCACCTCGTGCGCGCCGACCGCCGCGTAGTAGCCGCCGGAGGCCGCGTAGTCGCCCATGGAGGCGATGACGGGCTTGTGCTGGGTGGCCTCGACCACCGCCTCGTACATCAGGCGGGACGCCAGCACCTCGCCGCCGCCGGAGTCCACGCGCACGACGATGCCCACCACGCTCGGGTCCGACTGGGCCTCTTGCAGCCCGCGAATCACCGTCTCCGCGCCGGCGATGCGGCTGAAGCCCAGCGGGTCCTCACGGCTGCGGCCCCCGGTGATGTCACCAATCACGGGCACCACGGCGATGCGGCGCCGGCGTCCCCAGCGTCCGTCCCGCTCGTCGCGCGGCGCGTACGTGGTGCTGAAGCGCCCACCGGGAATCAGCTCGGCCACCTTCTTGTCGAGGTCCGGGGTGGAGATGACGCCGTCCATCAGCCCCAACTCCACGGCGTCCTTCGCGTGGGGGATGCCCTTGGCCCACAGCGCGTGCAGGCGCTCCACCGGCACCTTGCGGCCCTCCTGCACGGCCTTCTCGTAGATGGCCACCTCCGTATCCAGGTACGCGTTGATGGACTCGAGCGCCGCGTCGCTGGGCGTGTCGCGGGTGAGCTGCTCGGGCGCCGTCTTGAAGCGGCCCACGCGGGCCACGTCCCAGTGCACGCCCAGCTTCTCCATGGTCCCACCGTAGGAGGTGATGCGCGAGCTCAGGCCATTGATGTAGAGCAGCGAGTCCTGGACCGCGTAGATGCGGTCCGCCGCCGACGCGATGAAGTAGCCCAGGTCGTCGGTGGACAGCACCACGGCCATCACCCGCTTGCCCGACGCGCGCAGCCGCAGCAGGGCCTGGCGCAGCTCCTCGGCCTTGCCCCAGTTCACCCCGGGCAGGCTCTCCATCTTCACCACCACGCCGGCCAGCCGCGCGTCCTGGGTGGCCAGCTCCAGCCACCGCGTCAGGCGCAGGTACGGGTCCGCCTCGCTCACGCCCAGCCAGGACAACACGGGGCTGGTGCCACCGCTCAGCGCGTCATTCAGGTCCAGCATCGTCACCACGCCGCCGCGCGGCGCGATGGAGCGGTACGTCTCCGACGACAGCCGCACCCCCACCACGTGATTGAGCCCGGCGTTCGTCCCACCCGCCGCGTACGTGAGGCCCAGGTGCGAGGTGTCCACCGTGGCCGCCACCTGGAGCGCGATGGGCACCCCCGCCGTGAAGCCGTGGGACACGCCCGCGCCCAGCCGGAGGCCCGGAATCACCTCCGCGTTGAGGGTGTACGTCGCCTGGCCCTGGCGGAAGCCGCCCTCGGAGAAGAGCCAGTCCACGCCCAGCGTGTAGCGCTCGTCCAGCGGGCGCACCCCCAGGCCCAGGTTGTATTGCCGCTTCAGCGCCACCGTGCCCTCGGTGGGCGCGTTGACGTCCCGCACCACCGCGCCCAGCGACAGCGCCCGCAGGGGCCGCGCCGTCAGGCCGATGTCGAAGGTGTCCAGGGCGTCGATGTCCCGGTTCGACGAACCGTACGAGTGCCAGGAGCCGCCCAACTGCAGCGTGCGCGTGCCCAGGGCGAGGCCCAGCGACGTGCGGCGGTAGTCCGGCGTGGCCCGGCCGCGAATCCACTCCATGGAGCCGCCCAGGCCCATGCCCAGGAATCGCGTGCCCAGGAAGACGCCGTCCGCCAGGCCGTCGTGCACGAGGTTTCGCTCGTGCAGGTAGAAGAGCTGGCTGCCGTTGATGAAGCCCAGACCCGCGGGGTTGAGGGCCAGGGACGTGGCCTCGTCCACCAGCGCGGCGCCCGTGGGCGGCAGCGTCACGCCCCGGGAGGGCAGGGCGGGCTGGCGGATGACGCTCGTCTGGGCGAGCGCGAGGCTGGGGAGGAGCAGGAGGGCGAGCAGGCGCATACGCCCCGGGACTCTAGGCATCAGCCGTCCCGGGACAAGCGCCGTGCGTCACCAGTCCTCGGTTCCGGACACACCGTCGAGGGGATCGTCCCCCGGCTTGCGCTGCTTGTCCTGCGCCTTGGTGCGGCCGCCCCGGTCCTCCCCGGACCAGTCTTCCATGCCGCCGCGGTTGTCCAGCGGATCCCGGCTCTTGGACACCTTCTCGCCAATGCTGTTCACGAGCTGGTTCACGACGCGCTCCATCTCGTTCTTGAGCTGGCCGTATTCATCGCCTTGCAGGGCCATGCGCCGCCCCGCCATTCGCTCACCGGTGCGCCCGTCGTAGTAGCCCAGGGTGAGCTCGGAGCCCTCCCCCTGGCTGCGCAGGGTTCCGATGAGCAGGCGGTCCAACCCCAGCGACTGGATGAGGGCCGCCACACCGGAGGCCTTCGGGCCCGCCCGGCTCACCTCGCCAGCGACTCGGTCCAGCTTGGCGTCGTAGGCCTTGTAGGCGGAGGTGGGCACCAGGTTCGCCGTCACCTCGACGTCGTCCGTGGCCACCTCCATGAGCTGGCCGTACTGACGGAAGCCAGGGCGCTCCACGCGCAGCATGTGCTTGCCAATGGGGAGCGTGGGCAGCGTCACCGGCGTGAAGCCCACGGCCTCGCCGTCCACGAAGACGCGCGCGCCGGCAGGACGCGACTTCACGGTGGCCGAGCCGCGCAACTGCGACGTGCGGCTGGTGGCCACCTGCACGCGCAGGGAGATGAACTCGCGGGAGAAGCGCTTGGGAGACAGCTCGTGGGTGGGCGACAGCGCCATCAGGTCGATGAGCGCCAGCTTCGCCTCCTCCGTGTCCCCGCGCAGGTGCAGCAGCGCCGCGTAGAGGGCCAGCGCGTCACACAGCGGCGAGCACCCCCGCATGGCGGCCGCCGCGCCCTGGAGCTCCTTCAAGGTGGCGCGCACCTTGCGCTCGGCGTCCTCGTACTCCTTCTTGTCGAAGGCGGCGACGCTCTCCGAGTAGCCCTTGCGCCCGCGGTCCAGTGACGCCTTGGCCTCCGGGTCCTCGGGCATGCCGAAGAGCTCCTCGGACTTGCGGACCGACATGCCGGCGAACTGGCCGAGGGCCGCGTTCATGTAGCCCTCCATCTGCACGCTGGCCGCCTCGGCGCCTGGATCCATGGGCACCAGGAGGGTGGACACGCGGCGCGCCGCCGGGGGCGGGGCCGCGAACGCCAGTGCGGGAAGGAGGAGGAGTGCGAGGGCTTTCATGGGGTGACCTCGGAAGCAGGGCGGCGCGCAGGGCCTCAGAAGCCAATACCACCAGAGACGGGGTTGAAGGGGCGGCCCTTGTCCTGGGACGTCGCCATGAAGACGGCGCCGGCCGTCACCGCCGCCGCGCCGCCCACCACCGCCCAGAACCACGGGCGCTTGATGATGGTACTGAAAGTGTTGCTCTCCGTGCTCCGAGGCGCGGTGACGCCGTTGACGAAGGCGCGCACCTGGTCCGCCGCCGCGGCCGGGGTGAGCTTCTTCTCGCCGGGCGCCAGCGAAATCTCCACCCCGCGCAGCCGCGCCTGGGTGCGCACGTCCCAGGCCTGCAGCTCCGCCTGCATCCGGCCCTTCTCACCGCGCGACACCGCGGCGAGCACCACGTAGCGCGCGTCGAGCCGCTCCGCGATGGCCAGCGTCTCGGGCGGGGGCGTGTTCCGCTCGAAGGCCTGCTCGGTGGCGGCATGGGACGCCGCGTCACGCACGGCGGCGAGCCCCGGGGTGGGCTCCAGCGTCGCCTTCACCTCGGTGCTCTTCGAGGACGCCACGTCCGTGTACTGCGCGAAGGACGAGTGACCGGGCAGCGTCACCACCACGGGGTGCTGCCCCGCGGGGACCTCCACGCCCTTGAGCGGTGTGACGCCCAGCTCACGGCCGCGCAGCGTCACGTTGGCGCCGGCGGGCTTGGACTCCACCACCAGGGTTCCGGCCGGCCGCGCCTTCACCTCGGCGCGCGCCTGGTCGAAGGACTTCATCACGTCCTGGCCGAAGAGCGCGGCGTCCGGAGTCGTGGTGGGCTCGGCCACCACCGCGCGCCGGAACGCGTCCATGGCGCCCGCGGAGTCTCCGTTGAGCATCCGCGACGCGCCCAGGAACAGGTACGCCTTGCCCAGCCGCTCCGTGTCCAGCTCCGCCGGGTGCTGGGTGTAGGCCTCCGCCGCGGCGAGGAACTTCGCCTCGGCCGACTCGGGGTCCAGGTTGTCGTAGTCCGAGCGGCCCTGCTCGAAGAGCGTGTCCGCGCGCGCCAGCGACGCCGGGGGCGCGGGCGGGAACACCACGCTCAGGTCCACCAGCTCCACGCCGCCCCCCGCCTTCAACTGGCGGATCAGGTCGTCCTCCAGCTTCCGCGCGGCGTCCTCGAACGCGGGCATCCGCGCGACGGTGAAGAGGGCCAGCGGGCCGCCGGCCGTCACCGCCGTGGCGGAGGCCGTGGCGGAGACCTTGGAGGTCTGCGTCGGCGCGGCCTTGGTGGGGGCGTCGGAGGTCACCAGCGGCGGGACCTGCGTGTTCGCTTCCTCCTCGGGAGTCCCGAAGGCCCGGGGCTCGACGGAATCATCATCATCCGAGTCGTCGGCGGGCGGGGCCTTGGTCGTCTTCACCGGCTGGGTGGCGGCGGGCTTCTTCTTGCTGGGCCGCTTCCGCGAGGACTGGCCGTAGGCGGGAGAGGTGGCCAGCACAAACGCGAGGAGCAGGGAGCTTCGGCGGAACGTAGTCACGGCGCGGATGCTAGCCGAGCCTGGGCCCTGGCACCAAAGCCCTGCTGCTCGGCGCGAGCCCCTCCGGGGTGTACCGGGGGACCCGCGCCGTGGTGATTCCGCTCTGGCTAGACGTCCAGGTCCTGGACCTCGCCCGCGCGCTCCATGATGAAGCGGAAGCGGGCGCTGACGTCCTTGCCCATCAGGTCATTGATGAGCCGGTCCGTCTCCAGGGGCTTGTCGATGGTGACCCGCAGGCTCATGCGGTGCTTGGGGTCGAGCGTCGTCTCCTTCAGCTCGTCGGGCGTCATCTCGCCCAGACCCTTGAAGCGCATGATGTTGGGCTTGGCGTTGCCCTTCGCCTTCTCCTTGATGATGCGGTCGCGGTCCGGCTCGTCCAGCGCCCAGTACGTCTCCTTGCCAATGTCCACGCGGTACAGCGGCGGCTGGGCGATGTGGATGGCGCCGCTTTCGATGAGCGGGCGCAGGTGCCGGTAGAAGAAGGTCAGCAGCAGCGTGGCGATGTGGTGCCCGTCGCTGTCGGCGTCCATCAGCAGGAAGACGCGGCCGTAGCGCAGCTTGCTGATGTCGAAGTCCGAGCCGATGCCGCAGCCCAGCGCGGACACGATGTCCTGGAGCTCCTTGTTCGTCGTCACCTTGTCGGTGGACGCCTGCTCCGCGTTGAGCACCTTGCCGCGCAGCGGGAGGATGGCCTGGGTGCGCCGGTCGCGGCCCTGCTTGGCGGAGCCACCTGCGGAGTCACCTTCCACGATGAACAGCTCGCTCAGGCCCGGATCCGTGGACGAGCAGTCCGCCAGCTTGCCCGGCAGATTGAGCCGGTGGCTGACCGCCGTCTTGCGGCTCACCGCCTGCGACGCGGCCCGGCTGGCCTCGCGCGCGCGGGCGGCCAGGACGATGCGCGCCACCACCGACTCGGCGATGGACTTGTTGTCGTTGAGCCACTTCTCCAGCGCCGGACGCAGCACGCCGTCCACCTGGCCGGACACCTCGGGGTTGTTGAGCCGCCCCTTCGTCTGGCCCTGGAACTGCGGCTCCACCACGTACGTGGACAGGATGGCGGTGATGCCCTCGCGGATGTCCTCGGCGGTGAGCGTCACGCCCTTGGGCGCGATGCCGTGCGTCTCGATGTAGTTGCGCACCGCCTTGACCACCGCGCCGCGCAGGCCCGCCTCGTGCGTGCCGCCCAGCGGGGTGGGGATGCCGTTGACGTACGAGCGGATGTGCTCGTCCGTGGCCTCCGTCCACGCCAGCGCCGCCTCCAGCCGCACGCCGTTGTCACGCGAGTGGTAGAAGGCCGTGCTGCCGGCGGGCACCAGCGGCTTGTTCCGCTCCGACACCACCTTGGTGAGGTACTCCGCGATGCCGCCGTCGTGCTTGTACGTCACCGACGTGGCCGGGCTGGCCGTCTCGTCCTTCCAGACGACCGTCATGCCCTTGTGCAGGTAGCTCTTGGCCTCCAGCCGCTCGCGCACCGTCTCCGCGTCGAACTTCAGCTTCTCGCCGAAGATCTCCGGATCCGGCTCGAAGGTGACGGAAGTGCCCGTGCCGCGCGCGGCGCCTTCCGCCTTCAGCGCGCTGGTGGCGCGGCCTCGCGCGTACGTCTGGACGTGCTTCTTGCCGTCGCGCTTGATCTCCACGACGAGCTTGCGCGCCAGCGCGTTCACCACCGAGCTGCCCACGCCGTGCAGACCGCCCGAGTGGATGTAGTTGCCCTGCTCGAACTTGCCGCCCGCGTGAAGCGTCGTGAGGATGACCTCCACGGCCGGCTTCTTGTGCTTGGGCATGATGTCCACGGGGATGCCACGCCCGTTGTCCACCACCGTGACGCTGCGGCAGTCCTTGTGGAGCGTCACCTCGACCGTGGTGGCGAAGCCGTTGATGACCTCGTCCACGGAGTTGTCGAGGATCTCCCACAGCAGGTGGTGATACCCCGTGCTGTCGGTGCCGCCGATGTACATGGCCGGGCGCTTGCGCACCGGCTCCAGGCCCTCGAGGACCTGGATGTCCGCGCCTGTGTAGGTATCCTTCTTCGTCGCCATGGCGTCCTCTGCCTAGTCCTTCTTCTCGGGCAACGGGATGAAGGTGACGGCTCGCGCCACCTCCTTCACGGCGTCGCGCTTCGACATCTCGTGGCCCTTGCCGCCGCGGCCCGTCACCTCGTACTTCGCGGGTGTCAGGTGCAGCTTGCGGCCCTTCTGCGTCTCGAACTCCAGCTTCGCGTCCTTCTGCGAGGGGGACACGACGAGGAAGTCCACCACCCGGTCGCTGCTGTCCACCTTGATGACGGTGACGCCCTTGCCCGGGCCGGCCAGCTCGTTGACCTCCGCCACCTTGCACACCAGCGCGCTGGTCTTCTCCGTCAGCAGCGCCAGCAGGTCGCGGTCTCCCACGGGCTGCACGCCGATGATTTCGTCGCCTTCCGCCGTCTTCGCGTAGCGGCGGCCGGCGCGGGTGGAGACCTCCAGGTGCGGCTCCAGCGGGAAGCGCATGCCCAGGCCCTGCTTCGTCACGCCCATCAGCTTCTGCGGGCGCGCCAGCCGCGCGTCCAGCGACAGAGCGGACACCACGCGCTCGCCGTCGTCGAACTTGAAGAACTTCTGCACCGGCTCGCCGTAGCCCGTGGACGCGGGCACGTCGTTGAAGCGGGTGACGTACGCGGTGCCGAAGTTGCTGAACAGCACCAGGTTCGCCTTCAGGCTGCCGGCCAGCACCGCCATCACCGCGTCGCCTTCTCGCAGGCGGGTGGTGGACGGGTCCTTCACCTCGCGCACGCGCTTGACCCAGCCGTCGCGGGTGATGACCACGTGCGCGTCCTCGTCCGCGATGAACGCCTCGGCGCTGAACTCCATCTCCTCGGAGCCCGCGCCGCCAATGCGCGTGCGGCGCTTGTCGTTGTAGCGCGTCTTCAGCTCGCCCAGCTCGTCCCGGACGGTGCCCCACACCCGCTTCTTGTCCTTGAGGATGCCCTGGATGCGCTTGATTTCGGCGCGCTTCTCCTTGAGCTCCTTCTCCACGACCAGAATCTCCAAGCGGGCCAGCTTGTAGAGCTTCATCTCCAGGATGGCGTCCACCTGGACCTCATCCAGCTTGAAGCGCGCGATGAGCTTCTTGGCCGCGTCCTGCTTTCCTTCCGACGCGCGGATGATTTTGATCATCTCGTCGAGCGCGTCGTAGACCTTCTCGAAGCCCTCGAGGATGTGGACGCGCCGCAGCAGCTCGCCCAGCTCGTGCTCGAAGCGCTTCGTCACCACGTCGAAGCGGAAGTCGAGGAAGTACTGGAGGATGTCCTTGAGGTTGAGCCGCTCGGGCGTGCTCAGCTCGGGCTTGTCCTTGATGGGGACCAGGCAGGTGAGGTTGACGCCGAAGTTCGTCTGCAGCGGCGTCTGCTTGTACAGGTACGCCATCACCAGCTCGGGGTTGGCGTCCTTCTTCAGCTCCAGGACGATGCGCACGTCCTTCGTGGACTCGTCGCGCACGTCGGTGATGAGCGGCAGCTTCCGCTCGCGCACCAGGTCGCCGAACTTGGCCACCAGGGTGGACTTGTTCACCGTGTACGGGATGGAGGTGATGATGATCTGCTGGCCGCCCCGCTTGAGGTCCTCCAGCTTGTACTCACCGCGGATCCGGATGCTCCCCTGACCCGTCTCGTAGATGTCGCGCAGCTCCTTCTTGTCGTTGAGGATCTGCCCGCCCGTGGGGAAGTCCGGGCCCTTGATCCACTTGAGCAGGTCCTTGGTGACGAGCTGCGGGTTCTCGATGAGCGCCACCAGCGCGTCCACCAGCTCGCCCAGGTGGTGGGGCGGGATGTTGGTGGCCATGCCCACGGCGATGCCCGTGGTGCCGTTCATCAAGAGCTGCGGCACCCGCGCGGGGATGACCACGGGCTCCTGGAGCGTGCCGTCGTAGGTGGGCCGGAACGCCACCGTCTTCTTGCCCAGCTCCGTGAGCAGCTCGCTGGACAGCATGGCCAGACGGCACTCGGTGTAACGCATGGCCGCCGCGCCGTCGCCGTCGAGCGAGCCGAAGTTGCCGTGGCCGTCCACCAGCGGGTAGCGCAGCGAGAAGTCCTGCGCCATGCGCACCAGCGCCTCGTAGATGGAGGAGTCACCGTGCGGGTGGTACTGACCCATCACGCTGCCCACCACCTTGGCGGACTTCTGGTACTTGGCCTCATGCGTCAGCCGGTGGTCGTGGTACATGCCGAACAGGATGCGGCGCTGCACCGGCTTGAGCCCGTCCCGCACGTCCGGCAGGGCGCGCGAGGTGATGACCGACAGGGCGTAGTTGATGTACCGCCGGCGCGCCTCGTCCGCGAGCGAGGCCGGCACCGACCCGTCACCATTGCCGCCCGCGGCGCCCCCACCTCCACCACCGCCTCCCCCGGCTCCCTGCTTCTTCCGCGATTTCGATTCGGCATCTGCGAGCATGGTCGTCAATCCACAGGTGAGAACGCCCCGCACCCCGAGCGCGGCGCGCGAGTCGCGCACTCCTCACGAGGGGGGCAGAGGTATGTAACAGGGCGCCGGGACTACCATGCCACCCTGACATTGGGAACGAATTCGGGGGGTTGCGCACTCTCCAACAGTGCCCACCTATACGCCTGTCCAGTCCTATTCGCCAGCAGAACCCCGCTCCAACCCCTCGGAATTCCGAGCTTGGAGGCTCTCGGAGGGACTGGGTGGGGGTAGGACCAGGTAGGATGGGCCTCCCCGGGCGCCAGGGGCTCCGGACGACCTAGCGGGCGTCGCGGGCCTTCCCCCAGGAGCCATCCTTGAAGATGCGCACGCCCTTGCCGCCGCCACCTCCCAGCATGCCGGCGATGACGGCTTGGATCGGCTTGCCGCCGGGGGGCTGGTAGACGACGCGCGCCTTGCGGGCGGAGGGCAGGGTGGCGTTGGTGGCGTCCATCAGGAGGTAGATGGTCTCCCCATCCACCTGGAGGCGCTCGGGGTCCTGGCGGTGGTTGAACTCGGCGAGCAGCTCGCCGTCGTCCACGGAGGACGCGCCGTTGCTGAGCGCGCGGACCTTCACGCGCAGCCAGCTCTGCGGCGCGCCGCCCTCCTGCTTCGCGTAGTCGCGCACGCCCTGGATGACGATGGCGACGTCGGCGCCGTTGACGGGGGAGTTCTGCGACAGGCGCAGGCCCGTCTGCTTGCTGTTGTCGGTGTCGAGCAGCAGCGTGGCGTTGGCGCAGCGGTTCTTGCACTCCTCGCCCCAGGGGGCCTTGTCGAAGCGCAGGCGCATCGCGAAGTCACTGCCCTGGGGGCCGACGGTGGCGTCGACGATGACGGGGCGCTCGCCTTCCGAAGGCGCGGTGTAGCGGAAGGTAGAGCGCTCCTTGGCGGCGAGTGCGGTGCTGGCGATCAGGGTGCAGAGGAGCAATGGGCGCTTCACGTGTGAGACCTCCCCGGGGGCAAAGGGCCTATTCAAGAAGGAAGGGGCCCGCTCCTTCAAGCCCCGGGCGTTACACTGGTGCCTGACGAGGAGGAGGATTTCGCGATGCGTGAACCTTACGTGCGGCAGCTCAAGCTCGGTCCCATGGACAACTTCGTCTACCTGGTGGGCCCGCAGGCTTCGGATGAAGTCGTGGTGGTGGACCCCGCCTGGGACGTGGAGGCCATCGCGCAGGCGGTGGCGCAGGACGGAAAGCGCGTGGTGGGGGCGTTCGTCTCGCACTGCCATTTCGACCACATCAACGGGCTGCCCGACCTGCTGGCGAAGTGGGACGTGCCGGTGTACGCGCAGCGCGAGGAGGTGCAGTTCTCTCCCGAGTTGCGGGAGCTGAGCGGCGCCCTGCGGCCCGTGGGCCCGGGAGAGGAGATCCGCGTCGGCGCGCAGGCGTTCCAGGCGCTGCATACGCCGGGGCACACGCCGGGTTCGCACTGCCTGCTCGCGGGGGACGCGCTGGTGTCGGGTGACACGGTGTTCATCAACGGGTGCGGCCGGTGTGACTTCAACGGGGGCAGTCCGGAGGAGATGTACCGCTCGCTGTCCCAGGTGCTGGCGAAGGTGCCCGACACGGCGAAGCTCTATCCGGGGCATGACTACGCGGACGTACCGGTGGCCTCCATGGAGACGGTGCGGCAGAAGAACCCGTACTTCGCCTTCGACAACGTGGACGCCTTCGTCGCGTTCCGGATGCGGCCGAGGAAGTAACCGCGCGTCGTGTGTCACGCCGGGATGACCGGTGTCGGGCGCCCAACGGGCTCTCACACCGAGGTCACGTTTACGCTGAGTGCGTGCCTGTCTATTGAATCGCGCCCGGCAGGTGAAGGCTTCGCCTGCCGTTGTTCCACGCAGTCCAGGCGCCGAGTCAGGAGCGTTCTCATGTTTCAGGATCAGGTTTCGCCCCAGATGCAGCAGATGTTCGGTGAGTCCATCAAGGAGCGCCTCACCGAAGCGGTCCGCGAGCAGGTCGTCTCTGCGATTGAGGACCGGCTCGGCCGGGAGGTGCGTGAGCGCGTGGCCGAGGCCATTCGTCAGGCGATGCCCGAGCGCGGCGGGGCGATGCCGCAGGGTTTCGGGATGATGCCGCAGCAGGGCGGCATGATGATGGACCCCGAGCGCATCTCCGACGCGCTGTGTTCCCGTCTGGCGGAGACGCTGCGCGAGCGCATCTGCGCCGTCGTGCATGAGCGCGTCCGTGACGGCATCCGCGAGCGGCTGGCCGAGTCGCTGCGCATGGCGATGGTCGAGCAGTGGCAGTTCGGTGCGCCGGACCCCGAGCGGCTGGCGGAGGCGGTGCGCAGCCGGCTGATGGAATCGCTGCGCGAGCGCATCAGCTCCGCTGCGCATGACGGCGTGCGCGAGGCTCTGCGTGAGCGGCTGACGGACACGCTGCGCTCGGTGATGTCGGAGCGCATGCCCGGCATGGGCTCGCATGACGTGGAGCGGCTGGCGGACGCCATCCGCGGGCGCCTGGCGGAGGCCCTTCACGAGGGACTGGTGTACAGCCTGCGTGAGCGCGTCCGTGATGCGCTCCGTGAGCGGCTGAGCGAGGGCCTGCGCGGCGTCATGGCGCGGCAGTGGGGCGGCATGGCGGCGGGCTCGTTCGACCCCGAGCGCATCGCGACGTCCCTCCATGAGCGGCTGGCCGATGGGGTCCGGGAGCGGCTCTCCCCGGTCATTCGTGAGCGCGTCCGCGAGGTCCTGCGTGAGCGCATGGGCGAGGTGCTGCGCGGCGCCATCGCCCGTCACCGGGGCATGATGGGCCACGGCGGCATGATGGGCCACGGCGGCATGATGGGCCACGGCATGCCGATGGGGCAGGGCGGTATGATGATGGGGATGCCCGACGTGGAGCGTCTGGCGGATGCCATTCGCATGCGTCTGTCGGACGCCCTGCGTGAGCGCCTCATGAGCAACATGCGCTCGGAGCTGGATTCGGCGCTCCGGTCCCAGTTGCCCGAGGCGGTCCGCTCCGCTCTTGGCGAGGCGATGCGTGCTGGTTCGCCCATGATGCCGGGGCACCAGCAGCCTGGCGGTTCGGTCGACCCCGAGCGCATCGCGAGCGCGGTGCGCGAGAGCGTGAGCTCCGAGGTCCGCGAGCGCGTGGGCGAGATGGTCCGCGAGCGCGTCTCCGAGATCATTCGCAACGAGATGTCCAACGGCGTCCACGCGCCGCAGGCGTAAGGCGAAGTCTCCCCGGGGCCGGTTCGCTCCGGCCGCCGGGGAGGTGATTCCAGCCTCCTTGAAAGCCCGGCGGCACGGGAGGACTCGGCTGCCGGGTGGTTCATCGGCGTCGCATTCGGGGCGCCGATGAGCGCATCGAGGCCTCACGCGAAGCTTCGGTCGACAGGTGTGGCAACTCCCGGATGTGCTTCAATGCGCCCGGTGATGGGGCATCACCTCTGCGTTGGGAGGACGTGGGCTCAGGGGGGCGTGGCCCATTTGCTCTGGGGATCGGCCTTTCTCCACCGGGCATGGACAGCCTGAATCTCCTCGGGCGACACCGAGATGTACTGAGGCCAGAGCACCCGCTTCTTGATCGGATAGCCTAGGAGGTTGTTCAGCGTGCCGTTGACCGCCACCTCCGACGGCCGCGCGGAGGCACTCCCCGATGAGTTTTTCGTCGTTCGTCAACTCTCGCAGGCTCGTACGCAACCATACGCACGAACCAAGCCATCGCCACCAAGCGCTTCATCGTGAAGTCGGTGAACAAGGACGGTGCTATCAGCCGCACGGCACCCACCAAGACTGCTTGGCAGCTCAACGCGTTCGAAGAAGCCGATGCCTCCGAGGCCCGCCGCGCGGAGCTTGAGCGGCTCTCTCTTCGCGGTCGTCCCGCTCTGAGGTCACTGGGGCCAGGCAGGCAAGCGTGAAGTCCGATGTGCTGTGCCTACCCGGAGCGCGCAACTTCGGGCGGCTTCTCCTGGGCACGCTCCGCACCTTCAGGCCGGGCGGGTTCTCCATCGACGTCGCGCGCTGACGCGTCGGGCGGGTGGACTCGCGCGAGGATGTCGGGGAGATGCCTGTCAGTCACTCCAGCGCTATCATCACTTCCCCCTCCACATGAAGTCGCGAGGACGGGCGAGCGAGTCCGCGACACTCGCAGCGTCCTTCTTCCATAGCTCGGGGGCCCGACGAATCGCGAAATGGAGCTTCTTGGTCGCGATGTTGATGGCCCCGAACATGTGGTGGATGTTCTCCCCTCCGTCACGGAACTCCGGGGGGACAGCCCGCTTCACCACCAGCGGATGCACCTTGCGCAGGGCCCAGGCTTCGGGCGCCACCTTGGCGTAGAGCGCCCAGAGGGCGTACTGGCTCTTGCGCGGCTCCTTGACGAGGAAGGCCACGCCCGGGGGGAACTCCATGAGGTCCTGCTCGGAGAGGGCGTAACTCACCGGCTCCCAGAGGCTGGTAGGCATGAGTGAGCGCGGCGGGTACTCGTGCGTCTCCAGGTCGTCGCATACGAGTTCGACCCATCCGAGCAGAGTCAGCGGAGAGAGCCCGACGAACTCGGGGCCGTAGCGGAACTGGCGCAAGGGGCCCTCCGGCTCCTCGAGAGAGATGGCCAGAAACTGAGACAGGCCGTCTTCATCCGGCTCGATCTCGATGAGGGGCACGCACTGGACCTGCTTCCAGTCCTCAAGCTCCAGGCGGGTGAGAAGCTCTACCGCCCTCAGTGCCTGATGGTCTCGTTTAGGGGAGAACCGCCCCTCGGGGGTTTCCCCCGATAGGAACGCGTGGAGATTGGGCGGAAGGGGATGGCCGAACGCCTCAGAGAGCTGGTCGCGGTCGGTTTCGCTCCACCTCTCACCGATGTCGCAGCCGTAATCCTTTGGCTCGAACACCGACTTCAGCCGCGTCAGGGCCGCCTGGATCTTCCCACCGGAGTCCATCGTTCATTCCCCCCATCGTGGGCACAATGCCACGCGCGCCTGGCGGACGCGGCCAGGTGCGTGGGTGGGGAGTATGACGGAACGCCGAAGCGCGCCGCAAACGAGGACGTCGGCGCGGTGATGGGGCCCGAAGGAAGGCCCGCCAGGGCCCCCCGTGCGAGAGGCTCGCTCCGCTCCAGGAGGACGCGCCCGTGCGAGCTCCTGGAAGAACGCCCCAAAGCATTGCTTCGGAGCCCCCTTTTCCGCCCGCGGCGTCTTGATGCACCCGGACGACCGATGCGTCAGCAAGGGAGCCAAGTTCATCCACATCGAGCCGCAGCGCCTTGAAGATGGCTTCCCAGCGCCCTGTCTTCGCCCAGCGATGGAACCGATTGTAGACCGTCTTCCAGTGACCGAACCGCTCGGGCAAGTCCCGCCACTGCACCCCAGTCTTTACGCGCCACACCACGGCGTTGATGCAGTTACGGTCCCTCGCTTCGAGCGAGGGCCGCTTCTGGAGCCCAACAGGGGCCCGATGCGGTTCCACTCGGCATCGCTCAGTTCATGTCGGCGCACAGCCCGCGTTGCTCATGCCTGGCGCCAGACAGCAACGCAGATTGAAGACCTGCCCCAACGTGCCAGATAGCTGGCACGCCGGGGTCGACTCTCGAACACGTGATCAGGGACAGCCCCTAGTCTGCCCGCGGGCTGGCCGACCCTGGAGCCGTCACGGTGCCCAGTACATGGGGCCGCCGTCCCACGTGGTGGTGATCTCCATCTGCGGCGTGGCGTTCCAAGGGGAGGGCGTGGTGAACCCAAGGCCCACGCCCGCGGGCTGCTGGGTGCAACTGGACGTCATCAACGCGCCGGCCAGCAACACGGCCAATGAAAGCGAGCGAACCGCACGGAATGGACGCATGGGGACTTCTCCTCTCGAGCGCTTCATCGAGGCGCCTCCGCGGAGTTGGACGTCTGGAACGGGTAGCGCTGGATCGCGAGCACGGCGCCGCTCGGGTCGGCGATGAGCGCGAGCGAGCCGCCGCGCGCGTCCGGCCGAGGGGCCATCAACACACGTCCCCCGAGTGCCTGGACTCGCGAGGCCAGCGCCGCGGGGTCCTTCACGCGGATGTACGTGAGCCAGTTGGGCCTGGCGCCCTTCACGGGATTGGCCAGCACGCCACCTCGAGGGTGGTTGCCTTGGGCGAGCACATAGTGCGGCCCACCGCCGAGGGGGCGCTCGCGGACCGCGTAGCCCAGCAGTTCCTTGTAGAAGTCGGCGGCGGCGACAGGGTCCTGCGCCAGGTACTCCATCCACAGGAAGTCATTCTCCCCGGGGATGCCGTTGTCGGCAGGGTCTCCAGGTTGTGAGCGGACGAAGCCCACCGCCGCGCCCTGCGGGTCGGCGACGACGGCGGCGCGGCCAATGCTGCGGACATCCACGGGGCCATCGAGCGTCTTGCCTCCACGCGCGCTCACCTCCGTGACAGCGCGGTCCACGTCCGGCACGGAGACGTAGCCGAGCCACAGCGCGCCTTCACGTTTCTCGGCGGCGTTCGCGGGATGGACGAGCCCGCCAATCCAACGGCCCTGGGAGCGGATGAGCGAGTAGGGCCGTCGGCCGCCACGCATGTCGGTGAACTCCCAGCCGAACAGTTGGCCGTAGAAGCGCTTGGCCGCGGCCGGGTTGTCGGTGACGAGGTCGTGCCAGACGAACTTCCCGTAGAGCGGCACGGGCGACAGGGGGATGCCGGCCTGCGCCGCGCCTTCGGGCGTCGAGGCACAGCCGGACACCGTGGCGACTGCGCCTCCCACCGAGCACAGTCCCGCCAGCATCAATCCTTTGGGAAGCCAGGCGGGCAACTTGCTGGGACGGTTCATCGTCGCTCCTCGTGCCGCGTCCAGAGGCGCTCGCGGGCTGGGTGGCCGGCGGGCTTGGAGATGGACGAGACTGCACCTGCCGGGAGACCCGATATGGGGAGCCTCCGCCCGCGCGACAAGTCACGCACCGCGCCGGTGCGACTTCAGGATGGCCTCCTGTGGCCCGCGTGACGCCGACCTGCCTCCGCGCGCTACGACTCGACCCGCCGCGTCCGCGCCGTGACGGAAGGCATCTGCATCCCGCGAGGCTTGGCACCCCGGGACGTGGTGCGCCGTCGCGCCGCACTCATCCGTTGCGGGAGGCTCACCTAACGCGTGGGCACCTCGCGAAACACCATGCCCGCCAGGCCCAGACGCTTCACGGCCTCCACGAGTCGCTCCGTGCCAATGATCACCGTCGCGGCATCGCCCACGCGGAACACATCCCTGTCCTCGGGGAGCGACGCTGCGTCGAGCAGGAGGTCCTCCGGCAATCGCAGCGCGACCCGGCCGCAGGCGTCGCACGGAGGCTGTAGGTCCGAGGGGAGGCAGGCTGGGTGGAGGCAGCCGCGTGGCTCGATTTGAAGCTCCAGCAGCTCCGGCGGTTCTTTCTGACGGAACCTCAACTCAGTCTTGCTGCCGAGCAACCCTCTGAGGCCCGCGGATTGGAGTTGCTCAAGCGCGTCCCGGCGCACCACCCACAAGAGATCACCTTGTGACGTCAGCGGGCCGAACCTGCCAGACGCCGTGCCTTCGAGCGGCCCCAGGTGAGTCCCGGGCGGCATGGGCGCACCGGTGGGCAAGAGTGGCCGCACCAGCTCCCTCAGTTGTGTGAACTCTTCGACCGAAACAGGCCAGGGGCGGACAAAGCGTGCGCGCTCAGGCAGGCGGGACAGGTCCACCTCCGGGTATTGGTGCCCTGCGCCGCCCCACGTCACGCCACAGACATGGCACTTCACTCCAGGTAGCCGCCACTGGTGGGTGGCATCGAAGCTGCCGTTGAAGAGGGGCGTGCGCTCCTCTCGTATCCAGAAGTACCGCATCATGCGCTCAAGGCCTCACGTCCCTGGCTTGGCATGGTAGGCGCGAACGGGGCCACCCATGAGCTGGAAGCGATAAATGAGTTCGCCCGCATGCTTGAAGATCTCCTCGGCACTGGCGGTCTCGTTGCGGAGTCTGAACTCGCGCCAAGCCTGATTCCAGGCGCCTCCTCGGTCGCCTCCTTGGTGAATGCGTTGATGCAGGTCGCGCGGAATCGGGAGCGTGTAGTCGTGGATCTTGACGCCTCTGTCCCGGAACCACTCCGCCAGGTCCCTGGCTTGGGGAAAGATGTGATGTTTCTCCCAACGCCCAGAGGTGAGCCAGTGTGAAGGAGGAACGGCTCGCGCTGGAGCACCGTTCCAGTTGGGGAAGACCATGACGGCGCCCCGAGGCAGCCCTAGGGTTCCTCCCCAGTTTCTTCGCGGCCCCCTCCCTGGCGCCGCAGCCGCAGCGGGTGGACGTGCGGGAGGGAATCGCGCGAGCTCCACCTCTCCGGGCGTCTCGTCGCAGCGGTAGAAGCCGCAGGCATCCCCCTGGCACAGGAGCGATACGCATTGGTCGTCATGCGGAGTCGTGCACTCCAGGGCTGCGCCAACCTCTGGCGGATCCACAGGTGCCGTCGCGACAGTGGCGCACCCATCCAACACAGCACGAACAGCGACAGTGCCACGCGCAGACGAGTTTTCAAGGTGGGTGAAGGCTATCACGACGCCTTCGCCCCGTGCCCGACGCGGCTGGACTTAAACCCGCCGCGTCCGCGCCGTGACGGACGGCATCTGCATCCCGCGAGGCTTCGCATGCATGGACATGTACGCGGCCACCGCCAGGAGTCCGATGGCGAGCAGCGACCACAGCCCGGCCCAGACGACGGCGGGCACATAGGTGAGGTCGGCCAGGAGCGCC
Organism: Myxococcus hansupus; assembly: GCF_000280925.3. Classification (NCBI taxonomy): domain Bacteria; kingdom Pseudomonadati; phylum Myxococcota; class Myxococcia; order Myxococcales; family Myxococcaceae; genus Pseudomyxococcus; species Pseudomyxococcus hansupus. The sequence continues at coordinate 5,682,978 of NZ_CP012109.1, read as the reverse complement.
GCGTCACTGCGCGCGCGCACCGTGCTGTCCCACAAGTCCGAGCGCAAATCGAACAGCGCATACAGCGCCGTGAAGGCCGCGATGAACAGGTTCAGCGCGTCCACCACGCCGTCGGGCAGGAACTTCGCCCCCAGCCCGAGCACCACCGCCGTCCCCACGCAGAAGAACAGCGTGAAGCTGTCCCCCGCGTACAGCACGCCCATGACCGTCAGCCAGACGCTCGCGGTGCCCAGCACCCAGCGGCGCAGCCGGAAGCGGAAGGTCGCCAGCAACAACCCGGCCCCGGCCACCGCGCTGCCCAGGTACCCACCGGAGTACACGGCGATCTGCCCCAGCGTGCCCGGAGGCAGGCGCGACAAGCACGAGCCCGACTCGTCGGCCGCCAGGTGGATGCGCTCCACCGAGCCCCCGACGAGCAGCGCCGCCAGGGCATGCCCGCTCTCGTGCATCATCACGACCAGGACCTTCATGGGCCACAGGGCGGGCGAATCCCAGAAATACCAGCCCACCCCCAACATGAGGGCAAGCAGGGCCAACCGGCCGAAATCAAGCTGTGCACCGCTGGCGGTCCGCATCGGTCGCTCCCCTCCTGGGACACCCCAACACTTAATCCGGGTTCGTCTTCCACGAAAAAGCACGGCCTCCTGGCCCTGGGGCGTCCATGGAAAGGGGATTCGCTTGCGGGCGCCGGACGGAGTAGGGAGAGGGCACCATGAAGAAGACGCTCCTCCTCCTGTCGCTCGTGGCTGCCCCCGCTCTGGCCGGGGAAGGCAAGTGGACCCCCCAGCAGGTCCTGGAGTTGAGCCCGGCGTGGCTTCGCGCCCAGGGCCTCCAACTGCCCCCCAAGAAGCTCTGGGACCCGAAGCGGGGCACCGGCCTGCTCGCGGGCACGGTGAACGTGGGCGGGTGCTCGGGTTCCTTCATCGCCGAGTCCGGTCTGGTCATCACCAACCACCACTGTGCCTTCGGCGTCATCCAGGAGCACAGCACGCCGCAGCGCGACCTCATCACCCAGGGCTTCCTGGCCTCCAAGCGCGAGGACGAACTGCCCGGCAAGGGCTCACGCGTCCAGGTGCCGCGCAGCTTCACGGACGTGACGAAGGACGTGCTCGCCTCGGTCCCCGAGGGCGCTGACGACGTCGCGCGCTACAAGGCCATCGACCGCAAGGAGAAGGAGCTGGTTGCCGAGTGCGAGAAGCGCCCGGCCACCCGCTGCAAGGTCGTCAGCTTCGACGGCGGCGTGAACTACACGCTGGTGGACGCTGTGGAGCTCATGGACGTGCGGCTCGTCTACGCGCCGCCGCGCGGCGTGGGCGAGTACGGCGGCGACGAGGACAACTGGATGTGGCCGCGCCACACCGGCGACTTCGCCATCCTCCGCGCGTACACCGCGCCGGACGGCACCTCCGCGCCCTTCAGCGAGAAGAACATCCCCTACAAGGCGGAGTTCTTCTTCCCCCTCGCCACCCAGGGCGTGAAGCCCAACGACTTCGTCATGGTGCTGGGCTACCCGGGCGTGACGTTCCGCGCGCTGCTGGCCGAGGAGATGGCGGAGCGCCAGTCGCGTTACTACCCGGCCATCCGCGACGTGCTGGGCGAGGCCATCCGCACCCTGGAGGCGGTCGGGGAGAAGGACGCCGCGGGGAAGATCGCCGTCGCCTCGCAGCTCAAGAGCCTGCACAACGTCCACAAGAACGCGGGCGGTCAGCTCGCGGGCCTGAAGCGTGGCAACATCGTGGAGAAGCAGCGTGAGGCCGAGGCCGCCGTCGCCGTCTGGGCGCAGAAGGGCGGCGCGAAGTGGCAGCCCGCCCTGGAGGCCCGCGCGGCGCTGCTCGTGGAGCAGTCCGCCACGGCGAAGTCCTTCGACCGCGAGTTCCTCCTGGCCGTGGCGCCGCGTCTGGCGCGAGGCCCCGCGGTGGCGACCACGGTGTCCCGCATGGCCGCGGAGCGCGCGAAGCCGGACATGGAGCGCCGCCCGGAGTACATGGAGCGCGAGCACGTCCGCATCAAGGAGCGGCTGGAGCGCGAGCAGAAGAACATCTTCCTCCCCGCGGAGAAGCAGCTCCTGCTCGCCTTCGTGCGGCGCGCGCAGTCCCTGCCCGCGGACGCCCGCATCGCCGCGGTGGACAAGCACTTCGGCAAGACGTTCTCGGAGAAGGACGTCGCTGCGAAGATCGACGCCCTGTACGCCGGCACGAAGCTGCTCACGCAGGATGAGCGCATGAAGATGGCGGGCGAGTCGGTGGGGCAGCTCGAGGCGCGAAAGGATCCGCTGCTCGCGTTCGGCCTGGACCTGGCCCGCGAGCAGGCCGAGCTCGACGAGGTGAAGGACCGCCGCCAGGGCGCCTCGATGCGCCTGCGGCCGGAGTGGCGCAAGGCGGTGCTCGCGCACGCGGGCAAGCCGGTGGCCCCGGACGCCAACGGCACGCTGCGCGTCAGCTTCGCCAAGGTGCAGGGCTACGCGCCTCGCGACGGCGCCATCTACACGCCGCAGACGACGCTGTCGGGCCTGCTGGCCAAGAACACGGGCAAGGAGCCCTTCGACGTCCCGGAGAAGGTGTCCAAGGTGGCGGAGGCGAAGCGCTTCGGCGCGTGGCAGGACACGAAGCTGAAGGACATCCCGGTGAACTTCCTGTCGGACGCGGACACCACCGGCGGCAACTCCGGCAGCCCCACCGTCAACGGCAAGGGCCAGCTCGTCGGCGTCAACTTCGACCGCGTCTGGGAGAACGTGGCCAACGACTTCGGCTACAACCCGGAGGTGGCGCGCAACGTCAACGTGGACGTGCGTTACATCCTCTGGATGCTGGACCAGGTGGAGAACGCGGACGCGCTGCTGCGTGAGCTGGGCGTGCGCAAGGGCGCGCCGGTGGCGGGGGAGACGCGCTGATGTCGGACGCGGCGGGCGGCTCGCCTCCGTTCCCGGTCTTCAAGCCGGAGGAGCGCGTGTGCGGCAACTGCAAGCTGTACAGCCCTCAGTCGGTGGACGAGCGCCGGGGCTGGGTGGGCGCCTGCCGGCTGCACTCGTGGCGCGGACTGTTCCCGCCGTCCGCGCCCATCTGTGACAAGTTTTCGCCTCGGGGGAGCGCGGCCCCCCTGGCGCCGGAACCCGCGCGGACGCGGACGGCGCGCAGCGTGGCGCCGGTGGTGGTGCGGCGCCGCGCGGACCCCAACGACGTGGTGGACCTGGAAGGGCTGAGCATGACGCGTGAAGAGCTGATGGACATCTTCCGGGAGGCGTCCGGCCTGGTGGACGCGCCGCCCCTGGCCAACAAATGGGAAGGCGGCACGATGCGGCTGGTGCCGGCCAACACCGAGCTCCAGCCGAAGGACCTGCCCATCGACAACCTGTTCCACAAAGTCGTCATGGTGCGCGACAGGCTCCGGGTGCTGGAGCAGAAGCTCAACGCGCACCCGAAGCTGTCGGACGCGGAGAAGGTGGAGATGCAGAGCTACATCACCCGCGTGTATGGCTCGCTCACCAGCTTCAATGTCCTCTTCAAGGAGAAGGCGGACCAGTTCGTCGGCTCGAAGAGCGAGGACTGACGCCCGCCTCCGTCAGGGCTGCTGGCCACGCTCCTCCATGAGGGACAGCGTGCGCTGGCGGGCACGGTGAAGGGTGCTCTTCACCGTGCCTTCGGGGATGCGCAGCAGCCGGGCGATTTCCGGGTAGCTCAGGCCGCGCACCTCGCGCAGGTAGAGCACCTGCCGCTGCTGCTCGTTGATGTCCTCCAGGGCCTCTCCGAAGTGGCGCTCCATCTCCGCGCCCACGGCGAGCGCCTCGGGAGACAGCGGCTCCTGGGCCTCGTGGCTCAACCTGTCCCGGCGCTTTCTCGCGCGCAGCCAGTTGATGCTGCTGTTCACCATCACCCGGTGCAGCCAGGTGCTCCAGGCCGCGCGGCCCCCGTAGCCGGGTGAGCGCCGGGCGAGCCGGGCGAAGACGTCCTGCACCACGTCCTCGGCGTCGGCGGTGTCACCGACGATGCGCCGGGCAATGGCCAAGGCGCGAGGACGGTGCTCGGAATACAACTCGGACAGTGGCGGAAGCGCGCATGCCTGCATGGCGGGTTCCCTCCTGACACGCCGGGAGTGGGCGTACAGGGCAAGGAACGAACGAGCTGGCAGAAGGGTCTATCGCCCTTCGGGGCCGAGCTTTGGCGCGCGAGCACTTCCGGTGCGGGGGGCGTCGTTCGGATGACACCCCCACCTCCCTGGAAGGCAGCCTCTACTCCTGCTCGTCCTGCTTCGTGAGGCCCCAATCCTTCAGACGCTTGAAGAGGGTGGAGCGTGCCACGCCCAGCTCGCGGGCCACCCGCTCGCGGTTGTTGTTGTACCGGCGCAGCGCGGCCTCGACGATTTGCCGCTCCAGCTTCTCCAGCATCTGCTCCAGCGTCATGCCCGGCGGCAGCTCCGGCACGGAGATGCCCGTCTCGCGGTTCAGCTCCTGGTCGAAGCTGATGTCGCCCGCGTCGATGAGCGGCCCCTTGCGCAGCAGGAGCGCGCGGTGCACCACGTTGCGCAGCTCGCGGATGTTGCCCGGCCACGCGTGGTGCTGCAGCCGCTCCAAGGCGGCGGGCGTGAAGCGCACCGTCTGTCCCCGCGGGGCGTAGGTGCGCACGAAGTGCTCGGCCAGCGAGCCCAGGTCCGCCTTGCGGCTGCGCAGCGGGGGCAGGTGCAGGGGAATGACGCAGAGCCGGTAGTACAGGTCCTCGCGGAAGCGGCCCTCGCGCGCCGCCGCCAGCAAGTCCCGGTTGGTGGCCGCCACCAGGCGCACGTCCACCGTCATGGGACGGCTGGCGCCCACGCGCTTGATTTCGCCACCCTCCAGCGCGCGCAGCAGCTTCGCCTGCAAGTCGAGCGGCAGCTCGCCAATCTCGTCGAGGAACAACGTGCCGCCGTCGGCTTCCTCGAAGGCGCCCTTGCGCGCGCCCATGGCGCCGGTGAACGAGCCCTTCTCGTGGCCGAACAGCTCGCTCTCGATGAGCTCCTTGGAGATGGCCGCGCAGTTGACGGGGACGAGCGGCCGGTTCGCGCGCTGCGAGCACGCGTGGATGGCGCGGGCCACCAGCTCCTTGCCGGTGCCGGACTCGCCCAGAATCGTCACCGCGGCGGAGGAGGGCGCCACGCGCTCGATGAGCTCCGCCAACTGCCGCACCGACGGGTCTCCGCCGATGATGCCGTGGAAGGACGTGGGCTCCTTGCGCGCCGCCGACGTGGCGGGCTCCAGCACCAGCTCCGTCTCGCCCACGCGCAGCACGGTGGGCAGCGGCACCTCGGCCTCGAAGACGCGCACCGGGCCCAGCCATGTGCCATTCGTGGAGCGCAGGTCCACCACGTGGAAGACGCCGTCGCGCCGGCTCACCTTGAGGTGCCGGCTGGAGGCGAAGCGGTCCTGGAGCACCAAATCGTTGCCCGGGTCCTTGCCCGCGGTGAAGCCTTCGCCGGTGAAGCGGTGCACGGACTCTTGAGCGCCCTGCTTCACGCGAACCTGCGCTGGCTGCCAGCGCGGGGCCTGCGTGTCGCGGGCCTGGACGGAGGTGGTGTGGCCGACCTCCGTGGTGACGTCCGCGCCGTCGCCGCCGCCGCGGAGGCGGAACACCGCGCGCCACTGGCCCAGCGCCAGGTCCGCGCCGTCCGCCAGCTCGCCCTGGGTGATGGACTGGCCGCCCACCGTGGTGCCCTTGCCGGACAGGTCCTCCACGCGGCAGCGCTCACCGTCCCACAGCAGCGCCGCCTGCAGGCGGCTCACCTCGGGGTCGGGGATGGCGACGTCGCTCTGCTCGCCGCGACCGAGCACCAGCCGGGCCCGGTCCACCGCCACCCGCAACACCTCCTCGCCACGACGAAAGAACACCAGCTCCGGCATCCCAACCCTCTTGCGCAGTCCGACCCGTCAGCGCTTTACACGCCCTGGTGTTCGGCTTTCAACCCCGCGCCGGGACGCGGCGCGGGGAGGGCGCGCGGGCCGTCAGCGGCGAGGGAGGAACGTCGGCCGGTTGAGGAAGCCGGCGAGCCGGGCGGCTCGGAAGCTCGGGTCCTTCTTGTCGGGCGGGAGGATGGTGACCCCCGCGCCCAGCATGCCGAGCCGCTTCTGGAACTCCGGGTCCAGCTTGATGTTCACGTCCATGCCGGGCTCGCTGTACTCCAACCGCTTGCCCAGCTTCAGCGTGCCGGTGGCCAGCGCCTCCAGGTCATTGCTCTTCAAGCGCAGCGACTCCACCGTGCCCAGGCCCTTCACGAACTGGATGCGCCCGGTGAGCGCCCCCAGGTCGATGGGCGGCAGGTCCATGGGCACCGCCGAACCGCCGCCCATGGGGATGGCCACCGTGCCGCCCTTGATGGCCAGGCCCTTGGTGTCCAGCGTCAGCTCGCCGTTCGCCTGGGACAGGTCCGCCTGCGCGCCGCTCTTGGGCAGCGTCAGCGCCATGGCGCCGTTCAGCTCGCCATCCATCTCCATGCCGGTGAACTTCGGCAGGTTGCCACCGGACGCCTGGAGCCCGCTCGCCGTCACCTTGACGCGCGTGTCGCCCAGCAGGCCCACGGAGGCGCTCAGCGTGCCACCCATGAGGCTGGCGCGCATCGCGACGCCGGGCGGGAAGAGGGCGGGGCGCAGGGCCACGCTGTCCAGGACCAGCGCCTCGCCCAGCTCCGCGGCGCCGAGCATGCTCCCGCCGCTGATGAGCGACGCCAGCGCGTCCGCGCTCAGCGGCTGCGGCGGCTTGCTCACCTGCACATGGGTGGCGGTGACGCCGGCCAGGCCGGGACGCAGCGAGCCGATGCGCACGGCGAGGCCCGCCTGCGCGGCCTCGGTCACCAGCCGCTTGCGGACCGCGTCGTATGGGAAGGTGATGAGCAGGCCCAGCACGAAGGCCACCACCGCGAAGACGGCGTAGCCAAGGAGGACCTTCCAGCGGGCGGCTTTGGAATCAGAGGCCATGGGTCAGGGCTTCATCCGGTAGGTGGCGACCGTGGTCCACGCCGTCAGCGTGTCCGTCGCGGGTCTCGGCTCGATGCGAAGCAGCTTCACCTTCACCACGCCCGGACCGCTCTCCACCGTCTGGAGGAAGTCCGTCAGCTTGCGCAGGTCCACGTCCGTGAAGGTCAGCTCCACGGCGCTCTCCACGATTTTGCCATCGCCCAGGCCCACCTCGCCCTTGGGCGTCATGTTGGGCACCTGGAGGCCCGCCAGCGTGGCCTTGTCCTCGATGTACGTGATGAGCTGCACGTTGCTGGACGTGAGCTGCTGCTCCACCGACTGCCGGTTGGCCTGCGCCTCGCGGAAGCTGGTGGCCAGCGCGTTCACTTCCTGCAGCTTGGCCAGCTTGTCCTCGGTGCGCTTGCGGTAGCCCGCCGCGCTGTTGCTGAACGTCATCACCACCGCGAAGAGGATGAACACCAGCGCCGCCGCGCCGGCGATGGACACCATGCGCTTCTCGCGGTCGCTGAGCCGGTCGAACCACGTCTGGATGGGGGCGAAGACTTCCTGAAGCTTGGCCATGGTCAGCTCTCCCCACCCTGCTCACCAGGGCATTGCACCTGGACGTCCAGGCGGAAGGACATCTTGCTGCCGTCCCGCGTCTTCTCCACCTTGCCCTGCCGGACGTCCTTGAAGCAGGCGTGGTTCTTGATGGCGTTGGACAGCGTGTCGACCTGCTTCGACGAATCCGTCTCGCCCTCGAGGATGACGCGGCTCAAATCAATCTGGATGCGCGTGAACTTCACCGGCACCTCGTTGGGCACGCGCCCCGTCACCTCCGCCAGCAGGTTGACGGCGGTCATCTTGGGCAGCGCCGCCGCCGGGCTCTCCACGCCCGCGAGCATGTTGAGCGCGCGGTTGTAGTCCTTCTCGCAGCGGCCGAGGATGCGCTGGGTGGTGTCGCAGAGCACCGCGTCCACCTGCGCCTCGCGCCGCGCCAGCACCGAGTTGCGCACCACGCCGAACGCGATGAGCAGCAGGATGAGCGTGGCCGCGAACGACGCCAGCAGGCCCAGCTTGTCCTTCACGTAGTCGAGCTCGCCCTTGAAGCCGAACTCACCCCGGCGGTAGTTGAAGCGCGGGGCGCGCGCGCCCGTCGCGTTGCCGCGCAGGGCCAGCGCGTAGGCCTGGGCCGCCACGGGCTGCTCCGCCGCGGGGACGTTCGGTGACGCGTCCGCCGGCAGGGCCAGCACGCGCACCGGCAGGTTCAAATCCTTGGAGAGCTGCTCGGCGATGCCCGGCAGCTTCGCCGTGCCGCCGCACAGCACCACCGCGCCCACCTGCTGGCGGGTGCGGGCGGTGAACGCCTTGAGGGACGGGCGCAGCTCGCGCAGCAGCGGCTGCAGCCCGCGCACGAAGGCGGACGCCGCGCGCTCCGCGTCCGGACCCTGCGCCGCGCTGGCCACCGCGCCGTGCTGCTCCTTCCAGTGGTGCGCCTCCGCCAGCGACGTCTGGAACTCGGCGGCCAGCGCCTTGCTCAAGTCCCGTCCGCCACCGGAGAAGGTGCGCGCGAACTGGATGCCGGTGCCGGGCGTGCCCACGGCCACGGTGGTGCGCTCGTGGCCAATGTCCACCACCGCCACCGCGCCGCCCTCGCCCTGCCCCTGGAAGAGGCCCGGCTGCTGCTGGAACAGGTTCTGGTAGGCGACGCCCGGGTGCGTGACGATGCGCGGGTCCACCTTGAGCTCGGAGAGCAGCGCGAGCAGCTCCGCCAGCTCCTCCTTGCGGACCACGCCCACCAGCAGCTCGCCGGCCTTGTCCTTGCTGCCCTCCAGGTCCTTCTGGCCGACGACCTGGTAGTCGTAGACGACGTCGGAGATGTCGAAGGGGAGCTGGCTGCCAATCTCGAAGGGCAGCGTCGCCTCGATGCGCTTGGCGTCGGAGAACGGCAGGCTCAGCGAGTGCGTGGTGAGGGCGGGGCCGGGGAGGGCCACGACAATCTGGTCCACGTTGCCCTGCGGGAGCTGGCCGAGCAGCTCCTGCACCGCGCTTCGCAGCGTGTCGGCGCGCTCGCCCTCCTGGGCGCGCCGGACTTCCGCGAACCCGTGGGTGGTGTGCGTCTTCGTCTTCGCCTCCAGCACCACGCCCTTCACGGCGTGACTGCCGAGGTCCAGGCCAAGGATACGGGCCATGCTATTCCTCTCTCCAGTACAGGAGCCGGCCCAGGGTGTCGTCGAGCCGGATGACGGCGGTGAGCGTCTTCTGCACGCTGCCCGCTTCTCCCACAGATTTGATGGTGAACGTCTGACTCTTGTCGCCGACGAGCCGGTTGCCCGCCACGTTGGACTTCACGGCCGGGTCCACGAGGATGCCCGCCGCTTCCACCACCGCGACGAAGTCCTGCACGGACATGCCGAAGAAGCTGAACATGCGCGCGGCGCGGACGCGCTCGATGAGCTCGTTGAGGAACACCGGGTCCCTCAGCCGCGGGTCCGGCCGCGTCTGGTCCGCCACCGACATGATGGCCAGCCCCATCATCACCGGGTCGTCGGTGTTGATGTTGGGCCGGCGGTTGATGTCCGGGTAGACGGTGAGGCGGTCGCGGAACGCCGACATGAACTGGTCGTTGATGCCGTGGACCCGGTACAGCTCGTCCACGCTGTCGAAGCGCGCGTTCTTCGGCTGATAGCTGGGGTCATAACGGCTGTAGGACGACCCTTCATCCGAGAAACCACCCGGCAGCGGATTCACCGGGTCCACCGGGTTGAAGGCCGAGCCCGTCCGGTCGTCGTCCGCCCAGTCCTTGAGCGCCAGGAGGACGTCCTGGGGCGTGCTGCGCACCTTGTTGGCGTCGTCCCGCTCCCAGAGGAACTCGAAGCGCGGGTCGGACATCATGTCCATGAGCCGCAGGGCGGTGGGGCGCGCGTCTCCCGCGCCGGCGATGAGGCGGTGGACGTTGAGCTTCTCCTCCTCGTCGGTGATGGTCGCCAGGAAGCAGCCCTCGAAGCCACCGAAGGAGCGCATGGTCATCTGCGAGGCCACCTCGCGCGCTGCCGGGTCCTGTTCTTCGTCCAGCTTGAAGTTGTCGTCCTGTGAGGGCGCCAGCGCGGACATCTCGCCGCCGCCGTCGTTCTTCACCAGCCCCCGGAGCATGTGGCAGTCCACGCGCGCCATCTTGAAGAGCTGGATGTTGAGCGAGGAGGGCTGCACCTGGCCGGCCTGCGGCGTGCCGCCAATGCCCAGCCCCGCCAGGAGGCTCGCCGGGTTGGGGATGGGCGTCTGGTCCACCTGCTTCTGGAAGCGCAGCAGCAGCCGGGACAGGGCGATGCCCGAGCGCGCCATGTAATAGGCGCGGACCTCGTCCCGCTGGTTCGCCGCGAGCTGCAGGTCCACGCGGCTGTTGTACGCGAAGTCGGTGGCAATCACCGTCAGGATGGCGATGGACACCACCGCGATGATGAGCGCCACGCCGCGCGAGCCCCGTGTCCGCCGCGCCGCGGGGGAGAGGGGGCCGCGCCGCCGGGGCGTCTGTCGGAAGAAGGGGAGGGGCATGGCTCAGTACCTCGGCAGCTCGGTGTTGAGCATGATTCGGGCCTGGGTGACGTAACGGGCCTCCTTGCCGGTTTCGTCCACGGCCACCACCGTCACGCGCACCCGGGTGGGCAGAATCGTCTTCCGCTCCGAGCGCCGGGTGTCCCACTCGTCATCCCATTCCTTCTTGTCCGAATCCCAGTAGGCGAACTCCAGCTCCTTCACGCCTTCGAAGAGCACGTCCACATGGCCGCCCTCTTCCATGCGCTCGTCGATGTTCGCGTTGACGCGCCGCTTGAGGTCCAGTCGGCCGTTGGCCTGCCGGTCCGCCGCCGCCTCCACGAAGTACTCGACGATGGCCTGGTCGGACTCCTTCACGTCCGTGTACAGGCGCTGGTGCGCGAACGTGGTGAACAGCAGCCGGTCGCGCTTGCCCACGAAGTTGGTGGGCCGGTCGTTCTGGTCCCGGAAGCGCGTGGTGTCGTACCGGTCGCTGACGAAGGCGGAGCCAATCTCGCGGCCCATGCGGTTCATGGCCACCCGCACCTGGCGGTAGCGGTCCGCGTCCACCTCCACCGTCTCCTTCGCCGTCAGGCCCGTCTGGAAGGCCATGGCGACCACCGTGCCCATGAGCGCGGTGATGGCCACGGCGACCATGACCTCCATCAACGTGAAGCCTCGCGTGTGGCGGCGCATCATTGGTTCCTCTGTCCGCCCAGCGGGTTCATGCCGATGTTGCCGCCGCCCCGGCGGCTGTTGATGTCCTGCTGCGCGTCACCCATGCGGCGCAAAGGCTGCCCCGTCGCGGGGTCCAGCATGATGCCGTTGGGGCCGGGCCGGGGGTTGGGCACGGGCCGTCCGTCCTGCGTCACCCACACGTTGTCGGAGCCGCCACCCTGCGCCGCGGCGGCGCCGCCGTTGCGGTCCGAGCCCGGGCCGAGCGACACCACGTGTGTCACCAGGTCGATGCTCTCCACCTGGGTGCCTTCCTGCCAGTAGACGGTGAGGTGCACCTCGCGGACCGTCTGGGTGATCTGCTCGATCATCTGCGTGAACATGGGCTGCGCCATGCCCATGGCCGCGCCGCCCATGCCGCCCAGCCCCGCGGCCTGGGGCCCACCGGCAGCCGCGCCGTCCTTACCACCCGCGCCGCCGCCGAAGAGCCCCGCGATGCCAGCCAGCGGATCTCCCCCGGAGTTGTCGCCAATGGGCAGGTTGAAGATGGCGCCGATGAGCTGCTCGGGCGTCACGCCCTCCGCCTTGGGGGCGATGATGCGCGCGCGCCACTTGAACTGCGTCCAGCCCTCGTCGGAGAAGTCCCCGGACTCCTCCTTGTCATCCAGGCTGAAGCCGTCGTCGTAGAGGTCCTGCTCCAGGTCCGTCATCTTCGAGCGGGCCAGCAGCGACGCCACGGTGAGGCGCTTGGTGTAGACGTGGTTGGACACCGCGCCGGCGTTGAGGTCGAAGATGGCCATCAGCGCCAGCCCGAGGATGGCGAGCGCCACCACCACCTCCAACAGCGTGAACCCGCGGTTGCGCTTCATCGCGGCACCTCCAGCGCCTCGGCGACGATGTTCACCTTGCCGGTGAGGGGTGACACGTCCAGCGTCCAGACGTTGTCTCCCTGCTGCACGTACACGTAGGCCTTCTCCGTGTAGCCCTGCGGGAAGAAGTAGAGGTACGCCACGCCGCTCTCCACCGGCTCACGCTGGTTGCGCGTCCACACGGACACCTTCACGTCCGGGGGCAACTGGCGCGAGGGGACCTCCTCGGACGTGTACGCGGAGTATCGGGACGCGTTCTCCACGCGCAGCTTTTCGCCCTCCAGCAGCTCCTGGGCGCTGGGCGCGTTGGTGCCAATGCCGCCCGACGACAGGTAGTTGCGCCGCTCGTCGCGCCCGCTGCCCTTGTTGCGCGCCGCGCGCTCGCGCTCGGTGTTGTCCGCGCGGAGCATCTCGTCGCGGTCGCGCGAGGTGGTGATGCCGCCCTCGGCGCATTCGGCGTGGTAGCGCGTGGGCTCCTCGCTCTTGGGGTCGGGAATCTCGAACACCAGGCGGCACGTCTGGCCGCGCAGCGCCGCCGAGTCGTAGAGCGAGCGGATGAGGCCCGCCAGTTCACCCGCGCTGCCCTTGGCCTTCGCGCCGGTGATGGAGCCAATGCCCATCACCGCCGCGGAGAACAGGATGGCGACGATGATGATGGCGATGGAGATTTCGATGAGCGTCAGGCCGCGCTGCGCGCGCCGCGAGCGGGGAAGGCGGCTCATGGCTGGTCCCACCCCGCGGCCAGCACGCCGCCGCTGCTCAGGTCCGCGTCGAGCCCGCTGCCGCCCGGCTTGCCATCCGCGCCGTAGGAGACGACCGCGCCCGCCTCGCCGTTCATCCAGTACACGTACGGGTGGCCCCAGGGGTCCTCCGGCACGCGGTCCAGGATGCGGGCCTGGATGAGCGGGGTGAAGCCCTCTTCCTTCGAGGGGAAGCGGCCCATCAGCCGGTGGTGGGACTTGAACATGCCCTCCAGCTTGCGGATGTCCGTGCGGGCCCGGCGCTGGGAGGTTTCCAGCGTCCGGTCCTCCGTCACGTAGACGAGAGTGAAGGCGAGCCCCGTGGCGGCCAGGAAGACGGAGACCAGGAGGAACCGCCCCAGGCGCTGGCGGCGGTTCGTCCCCTCGGTCGTCGAGGGCGTCGGGGATGCATTGGCGTCGTGCTCGTTCATGCCCAAGCCCTGTCAACGCGTGGCGCGCGCGACTTCTTCGCTACTTCCTGGCGGAGCCCGCCGTGTCCGCGGACGAAATGTCCGCGTCGTTGCCCTCGCCACCGGACGCGCCGTCCGCGCCGTAGGAGATGATGACGGGCTTGCCGCCCTCGTTGATGTACACGTAGTCGTTGTTCCAGGGGTCCTTGGGCATCTGCTCGAGCGCCTGCGCCTCCACCAGCGCCTGCAGGCCCGAGGCCGTGTCCGGGTACTTCCCCTTCTTCGTGTAGTAGAGCTTCATCGCGCCCTGGATGTTCTTGATGTCCAGCGCGGCGCGGTCCCTGCGCGCGGCCTCGAGCTGCGGGATGACGGCCACACCCACCGCGGCGGCGATGAGGCCGAGGATGGTGATGACCACCATGATTTCGATGAGCGTCATGCCGCGGTTGCGGCGCTGCTTCCTCTGCTGCTTCTGGCTCTGGCGCATGTGTGTCCTCTCCATCCTGGGTGACTTTCTGGCAGGCCACCCTCGGGTTCTCATGTCTTCTTGTCAGGGCGTCCGGACGCTGTCCGACGCCCCGGTGGGCGGGCGCGGCTGCTGGGGACCGTACAGACGGGCTCCCACGGTGAGCAGCGCCGCCGCCATGGCGACCATGGCCGCCAGGGTGACGCGCTGAATCCAACGGTCCGCCATGTCGTTCATCATTCCACCGCACCTCACCGGATGGCCGAGTTCACCTGCAGAATCGGCATCAGGATGGAGAGCGCGACGAATGCAATCACCGCGCCCATCACCACGATGAGGAGGGGCTCGAGCAGCGAGGTGAGGGCGCTGATGCGCACGTTCACCTGCGTCTCGTAGTTGTCCGCCACGCTGGTGAGCATCTCCTCCAACTGGCCGGAGCGCTCGCCAATGGCGACCATGTGGTACACCAGCGGCGGGAACTCCCCGGAGCGCTTCAGCGGGTTGGCGATGCTTTCGCCCTCGCGGATGGAGTCGCGGGCCTTCTCCACCACTTCGGCCAGCACGGTGTTCGTCATGATGGCCTTGACGATGTCCATGGCGGCCAGCAGCGGGACGCCGCTCTTGAGCAGCGTGGACAGCGTCCGGGCGAAGCGGGAGATGGACAGCAGGCGCACCAGGTTGCCCACCACGGGGGCCTTGAGCGTGAAGCGGTCCCACTTCGGCTTGCCGGAGGCGCTCTTCGTCCAGCGGATGAAGAGCATGACGGCGACGACCATCGCCGGCATCAGCAGGAACCACCAGGCCTGGAAGAAGTTGCTGGAGGCGATGAGGATGCGCGTGCTGAGCGGCAGCGTGGCCTTCATCGTCTCGAAAATCTTCGTCACCTTCGGCACCACGAAGACCATGAGGGCCACGAGGATGCCGCCGCCCACCAGCATCATGATGGCGGGGTAGAGCATGGTGCTGAGAATCTTCTGCTGCAGCCGGGCCTGGTTCTCCGTGAAGTCCGCCAGGCGCGTGAGCACCGCGTCCAGCGCGCCCGAGGCCTCGCCCGCGCGCACCATGTTCACGTAGATGCTGGGGAAGATTTTGGGGTGCTGGCCCAGGGCGTCCGCCAGGGACGAGCCTTCATTCACGCGCTGCTTGATGTCGGAGAGGGCGCGCTTGAAGCGCTCCTTCTCCACCTGGTCCACCAGCGCGCTGAGCGACTCCACCAGCGTGACGCCCGCGCCCAGCAGCGTGGAGAGCTGCCGGGTGAAGATGGCCACGTCGTCCGTGTTGACGCGGCCGCGGCCCAGCTTGCGCAGGTCGATGTCGCGCGCCGCCAGCGCGGCGTTGGCGCCCTTGGACACGGCGGAGCGGCTGCCCTCGGCCTGGGCGAGCACGTCGGTGAGGAAGATGCCGTCGGCGCGCAGCTTGGACCGCAGCGTCTTGGGCGAGTCCGCCTCGAGCAAGCCCTTGATCTGCTTGCCCGCGGAATTGAGACCTCTGTACTCGAAGACCGGCATGGTTCAGGAACCCCGGCTCCTCGCAGGGAGGAGCTGTCGGCTACATGTCCTCCTGAGTGATGCTGAGCACCTCGGCGATGGTGGTCTCGCCCAGGGCAATCTTGCGCGCGCCGTCATCCAGCAGCGTCGTCATGCCCTTGGACGTGGCCGACCGCTTGATGGTCGAGGCGTCCACGTTCTTCAGCACCAACTGGCGCACGTCGTCATCCACGGGCAGGAACTCGTAGATGCCGGTACGGCCGCGGTAGCCATTGCGGTTGCAGGAGGGGCAACCGGTGGCCTTGTAGATGCGGTCCACACCGTAGCGTTGCTTGAACGAGGCCCGGTTGTGGCCCAATTCCTTGAGCTCCGCGTCGGTGGGGTCGAAGAGCACGCGGCAGTCCGGGCACACGCGGCGCACCAGGCGCTGGGCCAGGATGCCGGTGAGCGAGGACGCCACGAGGAAGGGCTCCACGCCCATGTCCACCAGACGCGTCACGGCGCCGGCGGCGTCGTTGGTGTGCACCGTGGACAGCACGAGGTGACCCGTGAGCGACGCCTGGATGGCGATTTCGGCCGTCTCCTTGTCGCGAATCTCGCCGACCATGATGACGTCCGGGTCCTGGCGGAGGAAGGAGCGCAGGCCCTGGGCGAAGGAGAGTCCAATCTTCGGGTTGATGGCCATCTGGCCAATGCCCTTGAGCTGGTACTCGACCGGGTCCTCGACGGTGAGGATGTTGAGGTCCGGCGTATTGATTTTCGACAGGGCGCCGTAGAGCGTCGTCGTCTTGCCGGAGCCGGTGGGGCCCGTCACCAGCACGATGCCGTGCGAGCGCTTGATGACGGCTTCCATCGACTCGAGCGTCTTCTGGCCCATGCCGATTTCGGCCAGGTCCAGCAGCGTCGCCGTCTTGTCCAACAGACGCATGACGATGCGCTCGCCGTGCGACGTGGGGATGGTGGACAGACGGATGTCGATGTCGCGGCCGGCCAGCTTGATGCGGATGCGGCCGTCCTGCGGCAGGCGCTTCTCGGCGATGTTCAACTGCCCCATCACCTTCACGCGGCTGACGATGGCGTTCTGGTACCGCTTGGGCGGCTTGATGACCTCCTGCAGCACACCGTCCACGCGGAAGCGCACCATCAGCTCGCGCTCCATCGGCTCGATGTGGATATCGCTCGCGCGCTCCTTGGCGGCGCGGAACAACACGGAGTTCACCAGCCGGATGACGGGGGCCTCGTCGTCCTCGTCGAGCAGGTCCTTGGGCTCGTCCAGCTCGTGGGCGATGGCGTCCAGGTCCTGCGTTTCCATCTCGTCCACGAGCTGCTCCGTCTCATTGACGGAGCGGTCGTAGACGCTGTTGATGGCGTCGGTGATGGTGGAGGCCAGGGCGATGCGCTGGCTGACGCTGGTGCCCAGGAGCACGCGCACGTGGTCCAGCGCGCCGGTGTCCAGCGGATCCGCCACGGCCACCGCCACCGAATCCCCCTCCATGAACAGCGGGAGGATGTGGGACTGGCGGGCGAAGTTGATGGGGATGCGCTTGACCAGCTCCGCGTCCACCTCTTCGGTGAAGATGCGCGCCAGGTAGGGCAGGTCCAACTGGTGGCCCAGGGCCTTGGCCACGTCCTCTTCGGAGACCGCCTTCAGCCCCACCAGCGCCTCTCCGATGCGCTGCCCCTTCTCCTCCTGGACGGCGAGCGCCTCCTGGAGCTTCTCCTCGGTGAGCGAGGGGACGATGGCGCGCAGGATTTCACCCAGCAGCCGGCCACACAGGTAGGCCTGGCCATGGGAGATGAGCTGCGTGGCGTCGTTGCGCGGGGAGGCCGCGCCGGGCGCGGCGCTCGAGAGGGTGGGGTCGGCGGTAAGGTTCATGGCGTCTGGTCCCCAACGTCCGGCTGGATGCGCAGGCGCTCGACATCACCCTCCTGCGGGACCTGGATGGCCTCGGGAGGGGGCTGCTCGAAGTTCTGCGGTGCGGGCGCGGCGGGCACTGGTTCTTCCGAACCATCCGGAGGCGGCATGCCTTCCCGCACCGCGGGTCCACCCTGATACACGTCGGTCGCGGGCGCCTGCCGCTGGTTCGAGGGCACGGCCCCCGGGCTGCTCGACGAGGGAGACGTGGGCGTGATGACGCGCTCGCCCGCGGTCCCCGGGCCGCCGTTCTCCGCGCGGTTCTCCTCCTGCGTCACCTTCTGGCCCATGCGCGACAGCGGGCCGGGCTTGCGGGTGAAGTCCACCGCCACGTCGTACCCGGGAACCTGGCCGTAGAACTGCTCCACGAACTGCTGACGCTCCTTCATCTTGCGCTCGAAGATGACGCGGAAGTCCTCCGGCCCACGGATGATGTAGGGCGTCAGGAAGAGCAGCAGGTTCGTCTTCGTCTTGCGGCGCGTGGTGTCGCGGAAGAAGTGGCCGAGCAGGGGGATGTCACCCAGCAGGGGCACCTTGGAGACGCTCTCCAGCGTGCGGTCCTGCATGATGCCGCCAATCACCAGCGTCTCCTGGTCCCGGGCGATGACCGTCGTCTTCGCGCTGCGGCGGGACGTCGTCGGGCCGAGCACCGGGTCGCTGGACGCGATTTCCTCCGTCTGCTGATTGATGACCAGGCGGATGTAGTCGCTCTCGTTGATCTGCGGCTTCACCGTCAGCTTCAACTCCACGTTCTGACGGGTGATGGGCGCGAAGAACGAGCCGAGTCCCAGACCGCCGCCCAGACCGCCCAGGCCGCCCAGCAGGCCACCCGCGCCGCCGCCCGCACCGCCACCCAGGCCGCCGGCCAGGCCGCCCAGCGCGGACGGGGCGAAGCCGGACTGGAAGGGCACGTTCTGGCCCACCGTGATTTCCGCTTCCTCGTTGTCGCTGGTGAGGATGTGCGGCGTGGAGAGCACGTTCACGTCGGAGCTCTGCTGCATGGCGTGCAGCACCACGCCGAAGGCCGGGATGCCCAGCCGCTCCAGCGCGGGGATGGCGGGGCCCTGGATACCGGCGAGGAAGCCGCCGTACGAGGCCAGGCTGGTGAGCGACAGCGAGGGCGGCAGACCGTTGCCGGAGGTGTTGGTGCCGATGAGGCCGGGCACCGGGCCGTTCTCCGTGCTCAGGCTGAAGCCGCTGTGGAGGTTCATGCCGAGCCGCGCGTTGCGGTCCAGGTTGACCTCCATGATGACGGCCTCCACGAACACCTGGCGGCGCGGCTTGTCGAGCTGCTGGATGACCTGGACGATGTTCTTGTAGTCCGCCGCGCTGGCGACGATGACCAGCGAGTTGCTGCCCTTGTCGGCCGAAATCTTCACCTCGCCGCTGAACAGCTCGGCGGCCTGCGTGGTGGCGACGCCGCCCGGCGCGCCCGGAGGACGCTGCGGCGTGGGCGTGCGGCCACGGGGGGCGCCGCTGCCGGTGCCCTGGGCCAGCGACTGGAGCGTGCTGGCCAGCTCCTCCGAGTTCGCGTTCTCCAGGTAGTAGACGTTGATGCGCCCGCCACCGCTGGTGGGGATGTCAATCTGCCCGACGATGTCCTGGATGCGGCCGAAGGCCGCGGGGCTGGCGACAATGATGAGCTTGTTGGTGCGCTCGTCCGGGATGATCTGCGACAGCGTCACCGGACCGCCCGAGGAGCCTTCCTGGCCCGGGCCCGCCTGGGCCGGCGGCTGCGGCGTGCCGGCGGGGTTCACGTTGCGGCCCGCGGGCTGGCCGGGACGCGCGCCACCCTTCGCCTCGAAGAGGCGCTGCACCGTGTTGGCCACGTCCTGCGCGGAGGCGTACTGCACCTGGATGATGCGCATCTCGTCGCTGGCCGCGCGCGTATCCAACTGGTGGATGATGCGCTCCAGGCGGTGGATGTTGGAGCCCACGTCGTTGACGATGATGGTGTCCGGCGGATACGGGATGGTGTCGCCGTCCTTGGACACCAACTGCTGGAGCACGCCGCGCAGCGGCTCCACTTCCACGTTCTGCACGCGGAACAGCTTCGTCACCATCTGCTCGTTCGTCGTGTACGGCTCGCCGTCCTCGACGATGGTCGGAATGGGGTTCTGCTTCGCCGAGCGCTTGTCGACGATCTTCATGAACCGGCCGTACTGGTAGACGGCGAGCCCGTTGGCGTCGAGCGAGGCGAGGAAGGCGGAGTAGAAGGCGTCCGCGTTGACCTCCACCCGGCCATTCTCGGGGCCGATGATGGAGATCTTCCCGCGCACGTTCTCCGGAAGGATGAAGGTGCGGCAGGTGGCGTCCGCCACCGTCTGGACCAGCTTTTCGATCTCCACCTTGTCGAAGTAGATGCCGTAGCGGGCATTGCGCCGGGCCTCTTCGCACGTGGGCGTCGTGCGGCGGGAACCCGCGTTGGCCCCGTTGTCGCCAGTGGCGCCAGAGGCCTGAGGGGTGATCGTCCGCTCGCCGGGGTTACCGGTGGGCGGTGAGCGACGCTGCGCCTGCGCGGGAATGGCGAACGCGAGGCACAGGCAGAGCATCCAGGACGGGAGCGTCTTCATGGAGGAGCGGGCGCTACGGAGATGATTAACGAACGTTGTACGACTTGCGGATCGGCGCACCGTTGCGCTCGATCTCGATCTCGATGCGGGCTGCGTCCTTCATCTTCGAATAGACCTCCAGCGCCTTCTCCGGGCTGTTGAGGTCAAATCCGTTGATGCGACGGATGACATCGCCATTCTGGACGCCAATCTTGGAATAGATGGAGTCCGGACGGATGGAGAAGAGCTTGAAGCCCACCGCCTGACCGTCCTTGAACGCGGGCACGATGCGCGCCTGCATGGCGACCTGATTGAGGTTGTTGAGCGTCTTGTCGATTTCGGCGCGAGGGACTTCGTACTCGTTCTCGCTGGTGGCGCGGATGCCGCTGCCATCGCTGGGCGGCGCGGTGTTGGCCTGGGCCACCGGCGGCGAGGGCGGCACGAAGGCGCCGTCACCCGGGTTGCCGTCGATGAACTCGCGGCGGCCGCCGTTGATGATGATGACGCGCTCGCGCTCGATGTTCTCCACGGTGGCGCCCTGCAGGGTGTTGCCCACCATGAAGGTCTGCGAACGCTGCGTCACCATGTCCTGGATGGAGGCGAAGGACCAGTCGGGGTTGCTCGCCACCAGCGTGCCGAGCAGCTTCACGCGCAGGCCGCTCTTCACCGGCGCGGCGTTGGGGTCCACCTCCGCCGTCGCGCCGCCGCCGTTGGGCTCCAGCACGTCGGGCTCGGGCTCGGGAAGCTTGATGCCCGTCAGCCGCGACAGGCGCTCCATATCCAGCATCGCCAACGCGGAGTCGTTGCGCCGCGGCTGTGTGGGTGCACGGGTGGACGAGCCCCCGTTGGGCACGGGAGAAATGGCGGACTCGACGAACAGATTCACCGTGCTCGCGGCGAGCAGGCCGACGAGCAGGATGAACAGTAGGTTCACTGTCCAGAAGTACTTTCGAAAGAAGAGTTCCATCACGCTTCCGGGTGAAAGCCGGGCCTACGTTGAGCAAGCCAGGTGCCATCGCGGGCCAGGCGGGCAAGACAGGACCTACGGCCAACCACTTGGAATTATTCCGGAATACCAGGCGCCCCTGACGCGTGCTGGCGCCCCCGAAACCCCGCCAGACAAATTGTCAAACGCGGGCGGGGGCCGGTGTGACGCCCTGTCAGTCGTCGTCCGGGCTGGGGGGCGTGGTGAGGGTGGCGTCCCCGGTGGACTGCTCGCGCTCCAGCTTGCGGTAGATGGTCCGCGCGGCGATGCCCAGCAGCCGGGCGGCCAGCGTCTTGTCGCCGCGGGTGTGACGGAGCGTCTCGTGGATCACCCGGCGCTCGATCTCCTCCATGGGCGTCCCGATGGGGATGACGAGCTGTCCGGCGGAACCCAGCGGGCCCTTGCGCACGGACTCGGGCAGGTCACTGGCCTCCAGCACCTCGCCGCGCGCCAGCACCACCGCGCGCTCCACCGCGTGCTCCAGCTCGCGCACGTTGCCCGGCCACGCGTAGTTCTCCAAGGTGCCGAGCGCCTCCTGTGAGAAGCCGCGCAGCACCTTGCCGTTCTTGGCGGCGAAGCGGCGCAGGAAGGCGTCCGCCAGCAGCGGGATGTCCTCGCGGCGCGAGGCGAGCGCGGGCACGCGAATCTCCACCACGTTGAGGCGGTAGTAGAGGTCCTCGCGGAAGCGGCCCTCGGCGACCTCCTTCTGCAAATCCTTGTTGGTGGCCGCCACCAGGCGCACGTCCACCTTCACCGTCTGCGTGCCACCCAGCCGCTCGATTTCGCCCTCTGCCAGCGCGCGGAGCAGCTTCACCTGCGCGGGCAGCGGCATCTCACCGACTTCGTCGAGGAAGAGCGTGCCGCCATGGGCGCGCTCGAAGCGGCCCTCGCGGCGGGCCACCGCGCCGGTGAAGGCGCCGCGCTCCACGCCGAACAGCTCCGCCTCCAGGATGTTCTCTGGCAGCGCGCCGCAGTTGACGGCGACGAAGGGGCCCCGGACGCGCTGGGAGAACTCATGCACGGAGCGGGCGGCCAGCTCCTTGCCCGTGCCGGACTCACCCAGCAGCAGCACCGTGGCGGTGGAGGGCGCCGCCTGACGGATGGTGTCCAGCATGGCGCGGAAGGCGGGGGACTGGCCCACCATGGAGCGCCCGCCCGCCGCGCTCATCTCCGCCAGCTTCGCCTTGAGCGACTGGTTCTCCGCCACCAGCGCCCGCTTCTCCAGCGCCTTCTGGATGGCCTTCACCAACGCGTGGCGCTTGAGCGGCTTGGTGATGAAGTCGTAGGCGCCATCCTTCATCGCCGCGACGGCCGTCTCCACCGTGCCGTAGGCCGTCATCAACACCACTTCCACGTCCGGCCGGATGGCGCGCGCGGCGCGCAGCAGCTCCTGGCCGTCCATGTTGGGCATCATCAGGTCGGTCACCATGGCGGCGACCTCCGGCCGGCGCAGCAGCTCCAGCGCCTCCGTGCCGTTGGCGGCGGCGAGCGTGGCCATGCCCTCCCGCTGGAAGATGCGGATGACCGAGTCGAGGTTCGCGCGGTCGTCGTCGACGACCAGGACCGTGGGGGATGTCATGTTGGACACATTCGCCTGCAATCCGTGTTCCCTAAGCTGATTCCTCGTCCGACTCCAGCGGGCCGCCGCCCATGCGGCCAATGTCCTCGCGACGCACCTTGTCGACGTTGAACTTGCGAGCGCTGGCCAGCATCCGGTCCACGGTGCCGTCGAAGTCCGGCTTTCCGCCGTCCTTGCGGAAGCGCAGGAAGTTGATGCGCGCGACGACGAAGTTCTTGAGGTACGGGCTCTGGAGGCCGCGCTCCTTGAGGGCATCCACCACGGCCACCACGGCGTCGTCCAGTTCCAACAGCCGCTGGGCCCGGGCCTCGCGCAGGGGCAGGGCGTCCTCCAGCGGCGTGTCGAGGAAGTCCTCCACCACCTTCACGAAGGGGTGGTAGGCGCCCGCGGAGAAGCGGGGGCGCAGCTCGTAGGCGGCGCCCAGGGTGATGAAGGAGGGCTCCTCGAAGAGGTGCGCGAAGGCGGACTCCTTGCCCTGTCGCCCGGCGCCCACCAGACCGCGGTACATGCGGACGACCTCCAGTGAGCGCTCCTTGAGGTTGTGGGCCTTCTCCGTGTTGAGGGCGAGGATTTGATAGGCCACGTCCTCGTCGGGCAGCACCAGGGCGACGATGCTCCTGGCGCCCAGCATCCGGCTGGCGTTGAGGCGGTGGTTGCCGTTGGGCGTCCAGTACCGGCCGTCCTTGCGCACGGCGATGACGGGGTCCAGGAAGCGGTCCAACCGCTCCATGGCGTTGGCCAGCCGCTTCACGTGGGGCTCGGAGAGGTCTCGCTGGTAGGGCGTGGGCTCCACCTTGTCGATGGGCAGCACGGAGAACACCACGGGGTGGCCGCCCAAGGGGTCGCGGTACACGCCGAGCACCTCGCCGCCGTCCTCGCGCACCGCCTCCAGCAGCTCGGTGGGGTACTCCACCGAATCGCTGGCCACCTCCGCGGGGGACAGGCCCCGGGACTTCGGTTCCGCCTTCTTGCGGCGGGGCTTGCGGGGCGTGGCCGTCTTCTTCGCGGCGGGGGACTTGCGTGCGGACTTCGCTGCCATGGGCTGCACCCTCCTCGTGCTGCTTCGGCGTTCTACGAGGAGGCCCTGACACGTCCCCCCGCCGGCGCACGGTAGGGGGACGTGGAAGGGTGGGCTACTCGCCTGAGACGGTGAGCTGCCGGAAGCGGACAGTGGGCGCGCCCACCGCGCCACTGCGGAACTGGAGGTCGCTGCCAATGCCGTCCAGGTCCTTGAGCATCTGCAGCAGGTTGCCCGCCACCGTCACCTCCTGGACCGCGTGGGTCAGCTCGCCCTTGTCGATCCACAGGCCGTTGGCGCCCGCGGACAGCTCGCCCGTCACCGGGTCCGTCCCATGGCCGAGCAGCGCGGTGACGTAGAAGCCGCTGTCCACGTCTCGCAGCAGCGCTTCCGGCGTCTGCGTGCCCGGCTCCAGGTACAGGTTGCTGGTGCCAATGGCGGGCAGGCCGTTGTAGCCGCGCGCCGCGTTGCCCGTGGTGCGCGCCTTCGCCTTGCGCGCGGTGAAGGCGTCATAGAGGAAGGACTTGAGCACGCCCTGTTCGATGATGGGCGTGCGCCGCGTGGGCACGCCCTCGCCGTCGAAGGGCGCGGTGGCCACGCCGCGGGGCATCAGGCCGTCGTCCACCAGCGTGACGTGCGCGCCCGCCAGCCGCTTGCCCAGCAGCGGCGCCAGGAGGCTGGCCTTCTGGTACACGGCGTTGCCGTCCGCCGCGCCCGCCACGTCCGACACGAAGGACGCGGCCACCTGCGGGTCGAAGAGCACCGGCACCTGCTGCGTCTTCACGCGCCGGGCGCCCAGCATCCGCACCGCGCGGCGCGTGGCCTCACGGCCAATGGTCTCCGGCCCGTCCAGGTCGTCGAGGAAGCGCCGGTAGTCCATCCAGTGGCCTGTCTGGAGTCCCTTGCCGTCCGACGCCACGGGCGCCGCATACAGGTACACGTAGGTTCCCGAGTACGCGCCCGTCACGCCCTCGGAGGAGGCCATGTAGACCTCCGACACGTAGTCCCCGGCGCCCACGCCGTTGAAGGCGATGATGCGCGAGTCCTCCGCGCGGGCGGCCTTCTCCACCTCCAGCGCCGTCTTGATCTTCCAGTCCCCGGGGAGCTCCGCGACCTTCGTGTCGAAGAGCAGGCCCGTGTCCCCGAAGCGGCCCAGGTCCTTGCCGGAGGGCAGGCCGTTGAGCTTGCTGGGCGCGGAGAACTCGGCCAGCTTCAGCGCCTGGTCCACGATGTGGTCCACCGCGGAGGGCTCGAAGTCGGACGTGTAGGCGAAGCCCAGCCGGTCCTTGAGCACCACGCGCACGCCCACGCCCTTGCTGGTGGACTGGGTGAGGTCTTCAATCTGGCCCTCGTGCACGCGCACGCTGCTCTGGCGGCCCACCTCCAGGAAGGCCTCCGCCTGCCGGGCACCCTTGCGCTTGGCGCGCTGGACGATTCTCTTCGCGAGCTGTTGGTAGTCCATGGTTGGCGCTCCCTCTCAGGCGACCTTGGTTCCGCCGACGGTGATGTTGTCGATTCGCACGGTGGGCAGGCCCACGCCCACGGGCATGGACTGGCCATTCTTGCCGCACAGGCCCATGCCCGGGTCGGGCATGGGGTCGCAGCCCACGCGCGACACGTTCTTCAGCGCCTCCGGCCCCACGCCGATGAGCGTCGCGTTCTTCACCGGGCGGCCCAGCTTGCCGTCCTCGATTTGGTACGCCTCGCTGACCTCGAAGACGAAGTTGCCGTTGGTGATGTCCACCTGTCCGCCGCCGAAGGTGGCGCAGTACAGGCCGCGCTTCACCTCCTTGAGGATGTCCTCGGGGGCGTGGTCGCCCGGCGCCAGGAAGGTGTTCGTCATGCGCGGCATGGGCAGGTGCTTGAAGGACTCGCGCCGTCCGCTGCCGGTGCTGCGCTGGCCCATGAGCTGCGCGTTGAGGCTGTCGTAGAGGTAGCCCTTCAGCACGCCGTTCTCGATGAGGACCTTGCGCTCGCCGGGGTTGCCCTCGTCGTCGATGTTGATGGAGCCGCGCCCGCTGGACACCGTGCCGTCGTCAATGACGGTGACCAGGTCGGACGCCACCTGCTGCCCCAGTTTCCCGGCGAACAGCGAGGTGCCCTTGCGGATGAAGTCCGCCTCCAGGCCGTGGCCCACCGCCTCGTGCAGGAGGATGCCGCTCCAGCCCGGCGCCAGCACCACCGTCTGCGGACCGGCCACGCAGTCCACCGCGCCCAGCGTGGCCACCGCCTGACGCGCCGCCTCACGGGCCACGTCCTCGGGAGAGAAGGTGTCCCAGTGGGTGAAGGGCACGCGTCCGCCGCCGCCGTACATGCCGGTGCGCTGCACGCCGCCCTTGCCCTGGGCCACCACCGACACGGAGATGCGGCACAGGTCTTGGGTGTCCTCGGTGTAGCGGCCGTGGGTGTTGGCCACCGCGATGCGCCGGGTCTGGTCGACGTAGCCGCCGTTGACCTGCTTCACCCGCGCGTCGAAGGCGCGGGCGGCCTTGTCGGCGCGCATCAGCAGGCCCGTCTTCAGCGACACCTCCACGTCCATCAGCGGCGTGCTGACGTGGTAATGGCTGGGGACCGCGGCGCGACGCACCGGGAAGCTGCGCTCGGCGCCGCCGCCCTGGGCAATCATGGCCGCGGTGGAGGCCGCGCGCAGCAGTGCGGGCTCATCCCAGTCGTCGGAGTAGGCGTAGCCGACTTTTCCGCCCGAGATGACGCGGACGCCCACGCCCTGGACCAGGCCCGTCTGGGCGCTCTTGATGCGGGACTCTTCCAGCCGCACGGCCGTGGTGAGCGTGCGCTCGACGTACACCTCGGCGAAGTCGCCGCCCCGTTCCATGGCCACGGCGAGCAGGCGCTCGACCAGCGGCTGGGGCAGCAGGGCGGCGGACGAGGGCCGCCGGGCCACCGGTGGGGCGAGCTTCAAGGAGGGGGCGCGCTTCGAGGGCGCAGACGCTCGGGGCATATTTCGGAACTCCCGCGGTGAAGACGTTGGGGTATGTGGCAGCCTACATAGGAGGGGGCGCCGCCGGGAGCAACGCTCAAGGGCCCCCGTTCTTTCCCTGATCGGCGGCCTGTCCGCATTCCCACCGTGGAGATGGCGCTCTAAGATGCGCGGCGCTTCGAGACTGGAACCCACCCCATGCCGCCTCGTCCTCCTTCCTCTCCCCGTGCTGGTGCTGGCCGTTCCGGTGGCCGTGCGGGCGAGGACCCAGACTCCATGAAGTCCCCCGCCCGGCGGCGTCCCGCCTCCGAGGACGAGGACTTCGCCGCGCCGTCCGCCGAGGAGGCCTATCCCGAGGACGGGCCTCCCAACCCGGAGCTCTACGGCGAGGAGGAGCCGGGCCGCTCCCTCACGGGGGAGACGCGCGTGGCCTCCATCGATGCCGTGGAGGCGGAGCGGAACGCCCGGGCCGACGAGGACGAGGAGGAGAACTCCGAGGCCACCCGCGCCGGCCCGCCGGTGCAGATGGTGGTCCTGGACGGTCCGGACAAGGGCCGCAAGAAGCGCTTCCAGAGCGTGCGGATGGTGGTGGGCCGCAACAAGGACTGCGACTTCGTGCTGGAGGACCAGTCCGTGTCCCGCCGGCACCTGGAGCTCGTGTACGGCCCGTCCGGCGTGGTGATGCGCGATTTGGGCAGCGTCAGCGGCACCCAGGTCAACGACCAGCGCGTGGACGAGTGCCTGCTGAAGCATGGAGACGAAATCTCCATGGGCAAGACGCGCCTGCGCTTCGTGGATGAAGCGGAGCAGATCAAGGAGCTGCGCGCCCAGGCCGAAGCCCGTGACGTCGAGGAGAAGCGGGCGAAGGAAGAGGCCGCTCGCGAGGCGGAGGAGAAGAAGAAGAACCAGGCCGCGGCGCGTGGCAGCGAGGTGGATCCGAATGATCCCCGCTTCAACGAGGCCACCAACGCCAACTACAAGCTGCCCGACAGCCTCAAGGAGGGCTCCGGGTCCAAGGGCGCGGTGGCCGTGCCCCGGCGCCCCCCGCCCATCCGCAGCACGCCCACCCGGTCGGCCGGAGGCGGGCTGACGGGGAAGCAGAAGGCGCTGATTGGTGGCGGTGGCGCCATGGTGGTGGTGTTGGTGTTGGGCCTCATCCTGATGCCCAAGGGGCCGCCGCCGCCCCCGCCGCCCGACCCGAAAATCGAGCGGGCCAAGGTGCTGATGCAGCAGGCCCGCGAATCCGTGCGCGCGGATGACTACGCCAACGCGGTCCGGCTCGTCGAGGAGGCGGAGAAGCTGCTGCCGGGCATCGACGTGGACAACCTGGCCCGGGGCGCGCGCAAGCAGCAGGAAGTCCTCGCCTCGCTCGACGCGGCGCGGGCGCTCATCGACGAGAAGCAGTTCGACGCGGCGCGCACCCAGTTGACGGGAACGCCTCAGGGAACGGCGAAGACGGATGACATCCGCCGCAAGCTGGAGGCGGAGCTGGAGGAGAAGGACGTCGCCTGGCGCATCCAGCAGGCGGAGGAGTCGTTCGCCACGCGCGACCCGGAGACCATCCGGCCGTTGATTGCCTTGCTGCCGCAGGTGAACCGTCCCGCCTATGAGGTGCGGCTCACGGACCTGGAGGCGGAGCTGGCGAAGGAGGCCCAGGACGCGACGCGCCGCGACAACAACGCGAGGGCGCGCGCGAACGAGGTGGCCAAGGAGAAGCGCAAGGAGTTCATCGCCGAGGCCTTCAACGACGTGGAGCGGCGCTTCAACGGCGGTGACTACCAGCGCGCGGTGCTCGAGTGCGACCGGGTGGTGGACAAGTACAAGTCCGACAAGGACGTGCGGGACAGGGCCCTGGCCCTCAAGCGCCTCATCCCGCAGTTCCGCAAGGTGATGGAGGACGGCCAGAAGAAGCTGGACGCCAACTCGCTGGAGGCCGCGGCCAAGCCGCTGCGCCGCGCGGCGGAGCTGTACCGCCAGATTGGCTTCCGCGGCTCGCTGGGGAACACCATCGATGAACAGCTCGCGTCGTCGTCGCTGGCGGCGGGGCAGAGCGCGCTGAAGAAGGGCGACCTCGGCGCGGCCGGTTCGCACTTCCGCGAAGCGCTGCGGCTCAACCCCGGTGACGGGCGGGCGCGCGAGGGCCTGGAGACCCTGCAGAAGAAGGCCGAGGAACTCTTCCTGCGGGCGTATATCCAGCGGGACAGGGATCCGCAGGCCGCGGCGGAGATGTTCAAGGTCGTCATCGAGACGGCCTCGGAAGGCTCCGACGTGAAGCGCAAGGCGGAGATGTATCTGAGCGAGCTTCAGCCGTGAGTGGCGGCGGGCCGACAACGATTTGCCGGGGAGAGATGGGATGAACGAGTCGTCACTGCGTGAGCTCGGGATGGACCTCATCGAGGAGCGCCAGTTCGAGCGGGCCCTCGCCGTGTTCGCCGAGGCGGTTCGCCGCGTCCCCGCGGACCACCGTTCGCGGATGCTGGCCGCGCGCTGCCTGGCGGAGCTGGGTGAGCGCGAGCGCGCCGTCACCGCCTACCACGCGTGCGCGGAGGGCCTCTTGCGCCGCGACTACCTGCTGTCCGCCATGGCCGCCTGCAAGCTGGCATTGGACGTGGCCCCCAACGAGCGGCGCGTGAATGACACGCTGATTCGCATCCACTCGCGCGCGGTGCGCAACGCGCCGGGCCGCGCCGTGGTGCCTCCTCCGCTGCCGCCCGAGACGCTCTACGACGGCAAGGTGGAGACGGACCTGATGGGGCTGCAGGGCGAGGAGCTGTCCAACCGCGCCATCGAGGTCCTGGCCGCGCCGGATCCGGGCGGCTCGGCGGACCCCAACAGCCGTCCTCCGCTGCCCCTGTTCGCGGAGCTGGACCGGGATGCCTTCGTGGACCTGGTGCGGCGGATGGTGTGGCGCCGCGTGCTGCCGGACGAGGTGGTGAGCCGCGAGGGAGAGACGGCGGAGTCGCTCTACGTGGTGGTGGCGGGCAAGGCGGAGGTGACGCGGCAGCAGGACGGCGAGGCGCGCACGCTGGGCTTCCTGGGCGGCGGGTCCATCTTCGGAGAAATCGCGCTGCTGACGGGCGCGCCGCCCACGGCGACGGTGTCCGCGGTGTCGGACACGGAGGTCTTCGAGATTCGCCGCGAGCACCTCAACGTGGTGGCGAAGGCGCACCCCGCGGTGCCGCAGGTGCTCGCGGACTTCGCGCAGACGCGCATGGCGCGCAACCTGATGGCCACCTCGCCCATGTTCCAGACGATGCCGGAGTCGGAGCGGGGCGCGCTTTTGCGGCGCTTCGCGTTCCGGGCGCTCCAGGCGCGCGAGAAGGTGCTGGTGGAGGGCGAGCACTCGCCGGGGCTGTTCCTGGTGCTGGCCGGTGAGCTGGTGGTGCAGAAGGAGGACCCGGCGGGCGGTGTGGTGACGCTGGGCATGCTGCGCGAGGGCGAGGTGGCGGGTGAAATCTCGCTGCTGACGGGCCTGCGGGCCACGGCCACGGTGCTGGCGGCGCGCAAGACAGCGGCCGCCTTCCTGGAGCGCGCCGCGTTCCAGGAGCTGGTGACGGCCTTCCCGGACATCCGGACGTACCTGGAGCAGTTGTCGGACCGGCGGCTGAAGCAGATTGGCGAGGCGCTGCGGCCCTTGGAAATCATCGACGCGGACGAGCTGGTGCTCGAGCCCGAGGCGGCCTGAGGCGCGCATGGCGACCGTGACGCGCTCGCAAGTGGTGGGCGGGGGCCTGGCGCTCCTGGCCGCCGGCGCGGTGCTGTACTTCTGGCCTCAGCAGGAACTCACCGTGGAGGAGGCCATCCGCCGCCAGGTGGTGGTGATGACGCGCGAGGCGGAGGAGAAGAACGTGGGCGGGGTGATGGAGCACGTCTCCGAACGCTTTCGCTCCAACGGCACGGGCGGCATGACGAAGCGGGAGGTGCGCGGCATCCTCACCGGGCAGGTGCTGCGCGGCCAGTGGGTGCGCATCTTCATGACGAACCTGGAGGTGCGCGAGGTGTCGCCCACCGAGGGTGAGTTCCAGGCGCGCTTCATCTTCGGTCGCTCGCAGGCGGAGAAGCTGGAGGACCTGTCCGCGGACAGCGTCCTGAGCGCGTACCGCATCGAAGGCGCCTTCGAGAAGGAAGAGGACGGCGAGTGGCGCGTGGTTCGCGCCCGGCCGTACTCCATCAGCCCGGCGGACCTACTCTAGGAGCGAGGCCGACTCCGCCTTCCAGGCCTTGGCCATGCTGGCCTGCCCGGCGGACTCGAGGCGCTTGCGGATGTCGTCCACGCGCGCGGCCAGCGCCTCGCGCGGGGTGCCCTGCGCACGGGCGCGCACGAGGCCGAAGAAGTAGTGCTGGCACCCCGCGGCGTGCTCGCCCTGGGCGAAGAGCAGGTCCCCCATGGCGGTGTATGCCTCCGCCATCGCTCCCTCGCCCGTGTCCGGCGCCACGGCGGCCAGCAGCGGCCGGGCCCCTGCGTAGTCCTTGCGCGCCAGCAGCAGCGCGCCCTTCGCGTACTGCGCGCGGGCCAGGTCCACGCCCTTCGCGGCCACGGCCTTGTCGTAGGCGGCCAGCGCGTCCTCCTGGCGGCTCGCGACCTCCAGCACGCCGCCGCGCGCCAGCCAGTAGCGGCTGTCCTTGTCCAACAGGCGGCTCTTCGTGCCGTCGGCGGACGTCACCTGCACCGGACCGAAGGTTTTTTCATAGGCGTCGAGCAGGGCCAGCGCGCCTTCGGTGTCCCCGGAAGCTTGAAGCGCCCGCGCTCCATCCAGATAGAGCAGGGGCGCGTTGCGGCGCCGGGCCACCGCGGCCTCGAAGGCGGCGCGCGTCTGCGCGTCATGTTTCACCGCCAGGGCCCGCGCGCGGGCGAAGAGGGCATAGTGCTCGTCGGCGGAGGCCTTCAGGGCCTCATCCGCGGCCCGGAGCGCTTCGTCCGGGGCGTTGCGCGCCAGGGCCAGCTCCGCCTTCAGCGCACCCGCGCGAGCCCGGAGCACCGGCGTCAGCTCCGCGCCACGCGACTCCACGTTGGCGAGCACCTGCCGCGCCTCCTCCACCTTGCGTCCCTGGTACGTGTGCGCCAGCGCCGCGGACACGCGCGCCAGCAGGTGGTCCGGGTTGACGCTCAAGGCCTTGCTGAATGCCTCCACGGCCTGCGGGTACTGTCCTTCATCGAGCAGCGCTTCCCCATACGCGGTGGTGAAGCGAGGGTCCCTCCAAGACGTCTCCGCGGCGCGGGCGAAGGCCTGCCGGGCACCGGGCAAGTCGCCTCGGGCTTGAAGCGCCAGGGCCCGGGCCAGCGTCAGGCGGGCGTTGTTGGCGCCGCGCGCTTCGAGCCCGGCCAGATAGGTCTCCACCTCGGCGGCCTTGCCCGCGGCCAGCAGGTGCAGGGCGTGCGCGCCGTAGCGCTCGCCGGATTGGGACTCCAGTTGTTCGGCGCGGGAGAGGTGTTCGCGGGCCTTCGCGTCCGCGCCGGGCTGGCGGTGCTCCAGCCACAACACCGTCTGGATGTCGGCGGCCAGGGCCTGCGCGTCGCGGGCATTGGCGTCGAGCTGGAACAAGGCCTCCAGCTCCGTCATGGCCCGCGCGAGGTCGGCGGGATTGCCACGCAGGGCCGCGTTGCGCGCCGCGTGCAGGTGTTGTTCGGACTGCTTCCGGACCGTGCCGCGGTGAACGAAGAAGGCCACCGCGCCCGCGAGCAGCACGGCGACGACACCCACCTGGACCAACGCGCTGGAGAGGCTTTCGCGCCGCTGCCAGTCCTTGCGCCCTTCGGTGCCCATGGACCTGTCCCCCGCGCTGGAGTTCGATGTGCGCCGGCCTCTGCGCCGGGTAGAGAAGCCGGGCTCAGATAGGTACGCTCCCCGGAGCTGTCAACGGCGGGCGGCGCGGTGAACACGGACGACGGAGGTCAGGCGTATGGCGGTACACACGGTGCTACCCCCCAAGGCATTCGAGCGGGTCGCGGACGCATTCGGGTTGGGGGCTGTTCACGAGGTGACGCCCATCCCCCAGGGCTCCATCAACACCAACCACCGCGTGGAGACGCAGTCCGGTCGCTACTTCGTGCGGCACACCACCGTGCGCTCCGCGGAGGATCTGCGCTTCGAGTCCGCGCTGCTCGCGCACCTGGCCGCCTACCACTTCCCCGGGCCCGTGCAGCTCACCACGCGGGACGGCGCGCCCTTCCTGGAGCTGGAGGGGGCCGCGTCAGCGTCTTCCGCTGGCTGCCGGGCGAGGAGCTGCGTCACCCGGCGCTGACCTCGGAGCACCTGGAGCGGCTGGGGGCCGAGCTGGCCAAGCTGCACCGTGACACCCAGTCCTTCGACGGCTCGCGAGCCAACCCCTACGGCCCGGAGACGGTGCGCGGCTGGTTGGAAGAATTGGTGAAGCACCTGGACGCGGAGCTGGCGGCGGTGGCGCGCGAGCTGGAAGGGGACTTGGACCGGGCGCTGTCAGGGCGGCAGGGGCTGGAGCCACGCGGCGTCATCCACGCCGACCTCTTCATGGACAACGTGAAGTGGCTGGGCGACCGCGTGGGCGCCTTCTTCGACTTCGAGATGGCGTGCCGGGAGGACTACGGCCTGGACGTGGCCATCACCCTGAATGCCTGGTGCTTCGACGGCGGGCGCTACCTGCCGGAGCTGTGCGGGGCGTTCATTCGCGGCTACCTGGACGTGCGCCCGCTGTCGGACGTGGAGCGCGCGAACCTCTTCGGCCACGCGCTCTACGGTGCAGTGCGCTTCACGGCGAGCCGCATCCGGGACTACCACCTGTCGCCGCTGCCGGCGGACAAGCTGGTGCGGAAGGATTACCGCACCTACCTCAACCGGGCCCGGGCGCTGAACGCCATGGGGCCCGCTGGGTTCGCCGCGTTGCTGGGGCTGTGAAGGCCCTCAGATGCCGCTGACGATCTTCCAGGTCCCGTCTTCCTTGCGGAGGACCATCTGCTCCAGCTCGGACTCCTTCATGGCGCGCGAGTGGAGCGAGGGCATCCGCCAGGAGGCGTTCCAGTAGTAGATGGCGGCGGCGACGTTGTCGCCCACCTGGATGCGGCGGACGCTCAGCTCGATGCGGGGACCCTGGATGCGGGGGAGGACGCGCTCCAGATAGGCGCCCAGGTTCTTCGCATCCAGGTCGTCGCTGGGGTCGCTCGGCGTTCCACCGTCGTCCTGAAACGAGGGGGAGATGAGCGCCTGGATGCCCTGGGCGTCCCGGGCCTCCAGCGCTGCGCGGTACTGCTCCATGACGCCAAGAATGGCGCGCGTGTCGGAGTTGTCGACGATGTCCGTGCCGGGGATGCGCTTCGGGGCGCACGCGGCCAGCAGGGACAGGACGCTGAAGGCGAGGAAGCGTTTGAGCATGGCGGGGCCTTATTGGGACAACCGAGCGGAAGTCAACCCATTCCCAGGCCCCGCCCAGGGCGGGCGAACGGCTAACCCGGCCGGATGACCTCGGCGATGAACCGGTTGAGCACCGGGACTTCGTTGTCGAGAATCTTCAGGCCCTCGGCCTGGATGATCTTCTCGGCGATGAGGCCCAGCGGCTTGAGCAGGAAGGGGAGCTTGAGGGCAATCTCGCCCTCCATCACCCGCTCCGTCTGGCCGCCGCCCACGTCGCGGAAGCGCATGGTGCCGGTGTTCACCAGCATCTTGGAGATCTTGTTCGAGGTGGGGACGTTCTCGAACTTCAGCTCCTTGCTGCGCTTGTCATAGGTGGACGTCTCGATGAACGCGAACCACTCGGGCGGCACCGTCTTGGGGCCAATCTTCTCGATGACGGGCTTGGGGCGGTAGCGCACCTTGCGCCGCACGACGTCACCCTCCGGCTTCACCTCCTGGGGCTGCAGCTCCAGGAGCACGCCGTGGTGCTTGAGCAGGAACTCGAAATACCGCGCATCGAGGAGCGCGCGCTCCACCTCGTCCACCGTCCCCTGAATCCGATGCCGCGACTCGAATCGCATCCTCGTCCTCCTTGCCAGGCTGGCACGTCACCGCTGTCTGGTTGCCTGCCTAGCGGAAAGCGTGGCTAGCGGAAAGCCTGTCGTGGCACCAGGAGTCCCCGGAAGGTCTTCTCCTCGAAATCACAGCGCGCCCGCCACTCGTCGGTGGCGGCGCGGAAGGCGGCGCCAAAGTCCGGGAGTGCACCGACCTCATGGCGCACCGCCCCGCAGTCACCCGAAAGGTAGGCGGACTCCACGCGCAGGCGCAGGGCCTCGCGCCGGAGCGCGTCGGGCAAGCCCTCCGCGGCCAGGGCCTGTTGCAGATAGCCGGTGGCCAGGGTGGGGGAGCCGACCTGCTGCAACCGCCGACCCAAGAGGTAGTTGAGATACGGGTCGGAAGGGACCGCTGTCAGCGCCCGGGCGAGCAGCAACAGCCGCACCTCGTCCTGGGAGGCTCGGAAGTACGCGTCGATGGGCGCCTGTCGCGCGTTGGACTCCATGGCCGCGAGCTTCACCTGCGCGGTGCGCGTCAGCTCCGGGCCCGCGTCCTTCGCCAGCACGGTGTCGAGGAAGCCCCGCGCCTCGCCGGGCTGCTCGCGGCGCAGCGCGACGTCCGCGCGCGCCATGGCGACCTCGGCTTCCAGGACGGCCTGGCCCTTCACGCGCTCCGTCACGGCGGCGAGCACCGCGTCCGCGTCCGCGTAGCGCTCCAACTGGGACAGGGCGGCGGCTTCGCCCAGGCGGAAGCCGTACTCGTCGGGCTGAAGCTCGGCGGCGCGGCGGTAGCGCTCCAGCGCGTCCTCGGGGTCGCTCGCCAGGGCCTGCCGCGCGGATTCGGACAGCCGCGCGACCTCGCGAGCACAAGCGCGGGTGAAGAGGCTGCCGGTGCGGAAGCGGGCGAAGGCGCGCGCGACGGCGGCGTCGTCCAGGGGCAGCGCGTCCACGTGGTTCTCCCACTCCGTGACGAGCTCTCCCAAGGGCCGCTCATAGGCGGCCTCGAAGTCCGCGTGGGCGTACAGCGCTCGGAGCCGGGCGGCGCCGTAGGTGTCCGCGAGGTAGAGCAGGAACGAGCCCGCCACCGTGTACGCGCGCGCTGGCGCGGACTGGTAGAAGCCCTCCGGGCCCATCAGCTTGCGCATGTCGGGGGCCAGCTTCTGCCGGCGCATGCCCGCCGCCCACTGGTGGAGGGTGAGGTCGCCTTGCACGGGGCCATCCGCGGCGACGGCGAAGCCCTCGATGACGCCCATCAACGGCCAGAGTCCCAGTCGCGTGGTGACGCGGAAGGGACCGCTGCCCGCGGGCGCCGCCATGACGTGCGCCAGCTCATGGTGGAGCACGGAGTGGGGGAAGGGCCGGTCCTGGATGTGGAACTCGAGGCGCCAGGGCTTGGCGAACTGCGTGCGTCCGGCGCCCACGAGCCGCTGCTTCTCGTGTTCGTCACGGTACAGCCACACGTGGATGCGCTCGGTGGGGGCCACGCCCAGGAACTGCTGCGTCTGGGCCCACCGGAACTCCAAGTCCCGAGCGAAGCGGTCCACCTCCTCGCGTGGCTTGCCCCGCCAGTAGTGGAAGACGAAGTGCTCCGTCTCCCGGAGGCCCCCGAGCTCCTGCGTGAGCCACGCCTCCGTCATCCGCAGGCCCAGCGCGGGGCCGCGCACCTCCATGAACCCGATGGCCACCAGGGGGAGCACCAGGGCGGCCAGGACCCCCCGGCGCGGGTGGGCGCGGCGCAGGCGGCCGGTGCCCACGTCGAGCAGGGCGACGGCGAGCCCGGCCAGCACGGTGGTCCACAGCAGCGTCTCCAGACGGAACCACCCGAGCGCGGGGGAGATTTTCAGGGCCTCGTCGTACAGGGGACCCGGCAGGTGGCCCAGGAAGTGGTTGAAGGCGAACACCTGGGGTCCGGCGACGATGGGCCAGACGGTGGGGACGGCGGAGAGGAGGACGAGGAGTGCGTAGTGCCCCACGGCGCGGCGCGGGCGCTCGGCGGAGAAGCCGCACAGCACACCCGCCGAGGCGGCCATCGCGGCCGAGGGCAGGGTGAGCATGGGATAGAAGCCCACCAGTGCGAACGGGTCGCACGCGGTGCGCAGCCAGGCGAACAGGGTGGCCACCAGGAAGGGCGGCGCCGGCACGGCCACGTTGAGCAGCAGGGCGGCGCCCAGGGCATGGCCCACCGCGTTGCCGGGCGTCGACGGGCGGACCGCCTGGGCGGGTGTGGGGGCGGAACCCAGCAGGATGCGCCGCTCCTGGGCGGCGGCGGCGATGCCAATGCCCCCCCCGAGCAGGCCCACGGCGATGGACAGGGCCAGGCTCAGCTCGAAGCCGGGCACCCCGAAGAGGGGGAGCAGGACGAGCGCCGAGCCCCCGCCCGCGAGCAGGAGCACGGTGGCCAGGACGGCGGGGCGGCGCAACAGGGAGGAGGCGCGGGTGAGGACTTGCCGCATGGCCTCTCCTATACTCCCGGCCAGCATGTCCGAACAGAAGACAGGTCCAGAGCACCGCCAGAACGGGCGAGCGCCCATCGAGCTGAAGGTCGACTACAAGAAGCTCAACTCGTTCTTCGCGGACTACACGAAGAACATCAGCAAGGGTGGCACGTTCATCAAGACCAAGAAGCCGCTGCCCATCGGCACGCGCTTCCTGTTCAAGCTGACCGTGCCGCACCGGGAGGCCCCCTTCGAGCTGCTGGGCGAGGTCGTCTGGTCCAAGGCGGACGCGGACGAGCCCGGCATGGGCATTCGCTTCATCTACAGCAGCGAGGCGCAGCGGGTGGAGTTCGAGACCGTCGTGGAGGGGCTGATGTCCGACAGCCTCGGCGGCGAGCTGACGGAGAAGCTGCTCAACAAGCCGCTGCACTCGCACTCATGACACGCGGCGTCCGGTGGATGGTGATGGCCCTGCCGTTGTGGGTGTCGGCCTGCCAGCAGGAGGCGCAGGGCAGCGCGCCGCGTGCTCCGCCGAAGGCCGCGCCCGCGCCAGCCCGTCCGCCGGTCACGGATGTCACCGCCGAGGGCTACGTCATGCCGCCGCTTCCCAAGGGCCACGTGCGGCTGGAGGACGCCTTTGGCGGTGTCCATCGCGTGGAGGTGGAGATCGCCGCGACGGCGGCCTCTCGCGCCCGGGGCATGATGTGGCGCACGTCGCTGGACGCGGGCAAGGGCATGCTCTTCCTCTTCCCGCATGAAGAGGTCCAGGGCTTCTGGATGCGCAACACGCTCATCTCGCTGGACATGATCTTCATCACGGCGGACCTGCGCGTCGCGGGCATCGTGTCGCGCGCGGTGCCCCGGACGTTCGAATCTCGCTCCGTGGGCGTCCCCAGTCAGTACGTGCTGGAGGTGCCCGGTGGCTGGACGGAGAAGGTGGGCATCCGCAAGGGCAGCGCGGTCCGCTTCGACGGTGTGTCGGGCCTCGCCATCGAGCCTTGAGGGCCGGAATGCCACCCGACGCCCCTCGTGAATGGCACGACGATGACGGCGACGTACTGGACGCGGTGATGCGGCGGGCCATGTCCGGCGCGCCAGAGTGCTTGCCCGCGGTTTGCCCCCTCTGTGACAGCTTGTCACTCCACGCCTATATCCATGCCCGCGAGGGATGGCGTGCGGGAGGCTCGTGGGTGTGGTGTGGCGCGTGTCGCGCGTTCTCACATGCGAGGAGTCTGACCCCAGTCGGGTGGGTCAACCTCGATGCCGTGGACGAGGCGGCCCTGACGGCCGTACCGGGTGTGCTCGATGCCATGGCGTCACGCATCGACGCTCACTGGAATGCGTTCCGGGCCGTTCTCTTGCAAGGCTGAGCGAGGTTGCCGACTCCACCTTGCGTGGGAGGGACCTTTGATCGACGCATCGAAGATGCGGAGCGCGCTCTCCGCCATCAACGCCGTGCTCGTGGGGGCGAGATACATGGCCTACCAGGGCCGAGCTCACTCGGACATCGCCTGGGTCCTGGACGTGGCTGAATACCTTCCGGTGCTCATGCTGGAGTCCACCGACCGGACTCAACACTTTCGAGACCAGTTGGTGGCGCTCTCCGAAAAATATCCGGAGTTCGGGGATGCGGTGTTTCGCTTTGACTCACCCGCGTGAAACAGCACGCGGCCCCGGAGACGACCGGGGCCGCGCGTCAGGTGTGCTTCGTGGGCTGGGGTATCCGCCCACGGGACGTGCAAGGACGTGGTGGCGTCAAGCCATCACGGTTCCTGGCAGCTCTGGCCCGGAGGACACGGCCACGGATTGGGGTTGGGGTCGGGAGTCCAGCCGCAGTAGGGCGCGATGTACCCGTCGCAGTTGTTGTCGATGTGATCCAGGCAGGACTCGGGCATCCCAGGATTGATGCTGGCGTTGGAGTCGTGGCAGTCGCTGCCATTGGCGACGTAACCGGCGGGTTGATTGCACGCATATTGCCAGTGGCCACCGTGGCCATAGCCGTCGCCGTCCTGGTCGAGGTACCAGACGGTGGGCTGGCCGATGCTGGGGTTGGAGTCGTTGCAGTCGCTGGCATTCGTCACGTAGCCAGCGGGCTGAAAGCAGGACTGGATGGGGGCCTGACCGTTGCCCCAACCGTCGCCATCCGCGTCCCGGTAGAAGGTGGAGCCGATGTACTCGTCCACCATTCCGTTGCAGTTGTTGTCGAGGCCATCGCAGACCTCGGTCCGGTAGGGATGGACCTGGGCGTTGTTGTCGTTGCAGTCACCGAAGTCCTGGACGTAGCCCGCGGGGCGCGAGCACGCCCACATGGAGTTCGACGGGTTGCCGAAGCCATCTCCATCCGCGTCCCGGAAGTACTGCTGGACCCCGCCGACACCGGCGTTGTTGTCGTTGCAGTCGTCCGCGTTGGCCACGTAGCCGGCAGGTTGGCCACAGGCGAGCACATAGACATTGCCGTTTCCGAGACCGTCGCTGTCCGCGTCGCGGTACCAGTAGGTGCCGACGCCCTCATCCACCTGGCCATTGCAGTTGTTGTCGATGTTGTCGCAGACCTCGGCGCGGCCGGGGTAGACCTGCGCGTTGTTGTCGTTGCAGTCGTTCGCGTTGGACACGTATCCCGTGGGACGAGCACAGGCGATGACGGAGACGCTGGCGTTCCCGTAGCCGTCGCCGTCCGCGTCGCGGTACCAACGTGAGCCGACGCCCTCGTCGACCTGTCCGTTGCAGTTGTTGTCGATGTTGTCGCAGACCTCGGCGCGATTGGGGTGAATCTGCGCGTTGCTGTCGTTGCAGTCGTTCGCGTTGGACACGTATCCCGTGGGACGAGCACACGCGATGACGGAGACACCGGGGTTCCCGAAGCCGTCGCCATCCGCGTCGCGATA
The DNA here is from genome assembly GCF_000280925.3 of Myxococcus hansupus. Taxonomy (NCBI): domain Bacteria; kingdom Pseudomonadati; phylum Myxococcota; class Myxococcia; order Myxococcales; family Myxococcaceae; genus Pseudomyxococcus; species Pseudomyxococcus hansupus. Next base: position 5,643,659 of record NZ_CP012109.1, on the reverse strand, counting down.
CCAGCGGGTGCCGGCGCCTTCGTCGATCTGCCCGTCGCAGTTGTTGTCGACGTTGTCGCAGAGTTCGGCGTGGCCGGGGTGGACATTCGGGCTCTGGTCATTGCAGTCCGTCGCGTCGGCGACGTAGCCGGTCGGCTGCGTCGGGGAGCGGATGGCGTTGCTCGGGTCGCCGTAGCCGTCGCCGTCCGCGTCGCGATACCAGAAGCTACCGCAGCCGTTCTCGTCGACGTCCCCATTGCAGTTGTTGTCGATGCCGTCGCAGACCTCCTCGGCGTCGGGATGAACGTCACCTTGGGTGTCGTCGCAGTCGCCCTCAATTTCCGAGTAGCCCGCTGGGACCTCCGTGAGACACGAGTACATGGGCTGGCTGGAGTCGCCGAAGCCGTCGTCATCCGCGTCCGGGAAGTAGCGCCGGAGTGGGAGGCCGGGCTGCGCATGAACGCTGGAGGCGGGCGTCAGGCTGCCCGTGCCAAGCTGGCCTTGGCTGTTATCGCCCCACGACCACACGACCGGACAGTTGGCATATTCGTACTGCTCGTGACGGACGGCCAGACCATGCCGCGCGCCGCCAGCGACCTGCCTTGTTGCGTCAACGGCCATTGTGTACGGGGGCCCCGTGAGTGTGCGCAGGGCATACTCCGGCGTTTGCCGAAGCGCCTGCGTGCCGTTGCCGAGCTGGCCGAATGCATTGGCGCCCCAGCTACGCACGTTGCCTGTGGGATATCCCATGATGAACAGGGAGAAGTCATCGCCCGCGGCGAGTCCTCCACCCGCGGCCTCACTGCCATTGACGAGAAAGGGCGTCCGGACCACTTGCCTGGGGAGTGGCGGTGTTGTTGCGATGTAGTCGCGGCCCACCTGTCCCGACGTGTTCAGGCCCCACGTCCACACGATTCTGTTCATTTCATCGTCGTAGAGAAGCGAGTGCGACTCGCCCGCTGCAACGGCCTTCGCACGCGGGATGTTGCGCACCAGCGTTGGCACCAGGACGGGCGTCGAACTCTCCGTGCCGGTTCCGATCTGCGCGGCGTCATTGCGTCCCCAAGCCCAGACGCAGCCCGTGCGCGTTAGCGCCAGGACGTGATGGCCACCCGCCGCGATATCCGCGATGCGGTAGAGGTCCAAGGGGTCCACAGGCGTGCAGTTGCCCTGTGCAGTTGCCTGTGGGAGTTGCACCTTGACCGGCGTGTGATGCGCCAGCGTGTCCGCCGCGTGCTGCCCCAACTCTCCATCAATATTCTGTCCCCAGGCCCAGACGTCACCGTTCGCATCAACAGCCAGCGAGTAGTCCGCGCGGGCCGCGATGGAGACAGCGGGCGCCGGTAGCGTCACCTGGACCGGCGTCAGGACCGGCCCACCCGTGAGCGCACTGCCAGCCTGTCCCCGGTTGTTTCGCCCCCAGGCCCAGACATGGCCCAGCGCGTCGATTGCCAGCGAGTGCCCAGCACCCGCTGCGACCGCGGTCATGGGGCCCGGAAGGGCAACGGGGTGGGGTGAGGCCTCGGGCGTGGCGCTGACGGCTCCGCGTCCAAGCTGTCCATCCGAGTTCCGGCCCCATGCCCAGACCTCGCCATCACTGCGCAGGGCAACGGAGTGATACGCGCCCGCGGCGACCCGCGTCACCTCGAGTGGGCCGGCAAGCCGTGATTGACGAACCTGTGTATTCGGGGGCGTGTCACCGTCGGGCTGAACCTCTCCACAGCCCACGGCGAGACACGCCAACATCCACCAACTTCGACGAAGTGCGGCCGCGCGCAGCGGCGCTGTCTGGCGATTCAAGCGAACCACTCCTGATACACCCCGGCCTTCCTCCTGGCTCCAGGGCGTGGATTGAGCGTGACTGACTGAGATGGGATGGAGGCGCCCGCCCTCTTCGCCAGTGCAACTGGATGGCGCGAGTGGCTGGTGGCTTCTTCTTATAAAACAAGACGAAACGCAATGAGGGGTTTCACGGAGAGCGCAAGCGGATGTCTGTCTCTGCCGGGGTGAAACAGACAGTGTTGTGTTTGACCCGCGTGGAGCGGCGCGAACCCACCACGTCTCCAGTGATGAAGACACGACGTCTCACCGCGCAAGTCCTTTACGGCTGGGGTGCAACCCCGCAATCTCTGTCAAAGCTGAAACAACGTGTAGTTCAACCCAGGAGGCGGACATGCAGGTGCGGCGAGTCATGGGACGTGCGGTGCTGCTGGCGGGGCTGCTCGCGGGCTGCGGCGGCGTGGAGCAGGCGGATGCGGAGTTGCCGCTCGACACGCAGGAGGAGGCGCTGGCCTCGTGCAGGATTGAGTTCTGGTACGAGTTCTACCGGGACAGCGGCCACACCCAGCTCGTCGGGCAGTCGGGCTGCACCTGTAGCGGTGGCCGGGTGCAGTGGGGCAACAAGTCGGACTACCAGGTCGTGAGCATCGCGCCGCGGCCCTGTCCTTGATTACGCCGGCGGCCGGCGCTCCAGCAGCTCCGCGACGCGGCGGATGAGCTGTTGCATCGTGACGGTGCCCAGGAAGCGCTTCTGGGCATCGGTTACCGCCACGGGGTCATAGAGGGCCTCTGGCGTGCGCTCCATGGCGAGCCGCGCCAGCGTGGTGATGGCCATCCGGTCCTCGACGACCAGCGGAGCCGCATGCGTGGCGCCCTTGGCAGCGGAGTACCGCCGCAATACCAGCGCCTCCAGCCGCTCTCCCTGAATCACGGCGACGTGGTCCACGTCGGCCTTCTGCTGGAAGAACCGCTCCAGCTCCTCGGCCGCCACCTGTCGCTCCACGCAGACGCGGCGGATGACCATGCTGCCCACCGTCTCGTCGTCCTCGTCCTCGCGGAAGTCGAGCGCGCGCATGGCTTCATGGCGCCGCGCCTCGAACTCGACGCTGGGGAGCACCGGGGCGGGCGCGGGCCGGGCCACGAGGTAGCCCTGCACATGGCGGATGCCCAGTCGGAGCAGCACGGCCAGCTCGTCCCAGGTCTCCACGCCCTCGGCGATGAGCGTGGCATTCACGCTGGCGGCGAAGGCCACCAGCGACTTCACCAGGTGCTGCTGGTAGCTGTGCCGGTGGATGTCCCGCACCAGCGCCTGGTCCAGCTTGATGAACTGCGGCGCGCTGTGGACCAGCGTCACCAACCCGGAGTGCCCCGCGCCGAAGTCGTCCAGCGCGATGCCGAAGCCCAACGCCGAGCACTGCTTCGTCAGCCGCTGGAGCAGGGCGTTGTCCTCGAACGCCGCCTTCTCCGTGATTTCGAGCACCAGGTTCTTCGGGTTCAGCCCATAGCGAGCCAGCAGCTCCTCGGTGGAGCCATCACCGAAGCGCGGGTCGCTCAGCACGTCGGGGCTGACGTTGAAGAAGAAGGGCGCACGGCGCTGCGACTCGGGCAGCGTGGAGATGCAGCGCAGCGCGGAGGTCCAGCACGCGCGCTCCAGTTCCCACGTGTAGCCTTCCAGGCGAGCTTGCGTGAAGAGCACGTGTGGCTCGCGGAACTCGCCCGGTCCACGCGACAGCACTTCATGCCCGATGACCTCGCCACGCAGCAGGTCCACGATGGGCTGGAAGACCGAGGTGACGCTTGGCTCGTCACCGTTCCACAGCCATGCGGGAGCTGGAGCAGACGAGAGGGGCAGGCTCATGTGTGGAAATTGTAGCCCAATGCTTCCCAGGCTCCATGCCCTCCCCCAAAGAAGCTGCCGAGCGCCTGTGTCACGGCGTGGCAAAGCGCCACGCTTGTGAAGCACCGGTCATCCTTCGCGGACCCTCGGCACCTCGGCGGCCGGGCTGGCGACGGCGCTTCCATCCGCCTCCGGCGCGTGGGGCTCCGATGCCGATGAGTGCATGGAAGTGCCCTGAATCACTGTGGATATGCCCAGACTGGCTTGTGAGGCCATGGCGTCCATCGCCTGCCCTTCCTCCCAGGGAACCGAGGACAGGGCGCGGAAGCGGCGGGCGAGCGAGGACAGCTCGGCGGCCTTGAGCTGGGCCTGTCCACTGCGCAGCGAAAGGAGGGCGACCCGGGCCCGTTCCAACTGGGCGACCTCCGCGCGCAGGCGGGCGAGGATGCGCTCGCGGCGCTGTTTCAGCGTCCCCAGCCGCTCCACCTCCTCACCCAACGACGCCGCGGCCACCTCCAACTGCCGCCGCGCGACGGCGTCCGTGCAGGCGCGGGCGCTGCGTTCCAGGTCCTCGCGCTCGGCTTGCAGCTCCGCCTGCGCGCGCTCCTCAAGCTGCGCTTCCACGCCCGCCCACTCCGATGCCAGCTCCGCCGCGTCCCGAGTCATCCGGCCCAGCGTGCGCGCCAGCTCCTCGCGCGCGGGCTCTCGCGGCAGCAGCGCCAGCGATTGGCCGCATTGCCGGTAGAGCCGCAGCGCCCGCTCCGTCAGCGCATGGAAGTCTCCGGAGAGCTGCGGCAGCAAGGCCTCCACGCGCGCCTCCACCGGGTCCGCGGAGAGGGCGAGGTGCGCGGCCACCGAACTGAGTCCCACGAAGAGGCCCAGGATGCCGCCCGCCGCGCCCGCCCCGAGGAGCGCGGGAGTCGCCAGGTCCGTCAGCCGCGCGGCGAAGACGCGAGCCACCTCGAGTCCCCCCAGCGTCAGTCCCGCGCACAGCGTCGCGCCGAGCCCGAAGTGGAAGAGGGTGGGGCGCGCGTCCGCCACCTGTCCATCCTCACCCCGGTCGCTCAGTCGCGAACGCACCAGCAACGCTCCCGCCGCCGCTGCGCTGAAGGCGATGGTCCAGCCCGGCGCCATGCCCAGGGCATACGGCAGCGCGGTGAGCAGCACGCCCAGTCCCCCGAGCAGCCCGCGGTCCCACTTGTCGCCTCGTGCACATCCGAGCACGACGGCCGCGGGCACCAGCCACACCAGGGGCAGGGGCACGCCGAGGCGCGTCATCGCCAGGTGCAGCACACCCGCCCCCGCGCCGGCCATGAGCGCGCGCGTGACGGTCTGCTCAAAGGCCTCTCGATGATGGAGTTGCAATAGAGTGGCGTTCATCGACTCCCCACGAATGTAGGCCGGGCAGAAACTCTCCCTTTCACGCATGGGTGCCGAAAAAGGTCTGCCGATGAAGAGCTCCGCCGTTCCCGAGACGATGCGCGCGCTGGTCCTCACCGCCTATGACGGCCGGCCCGAGTCCCTGCGCGTCGAATCCCTCCCGGTGCCCAGGCCCTCCGCGGGCCAGGTGCTGGTGCGCGTGGCGGCGGCGCCCATCAACCCGGCGGACCTGATGTTCGTTCGTGGGCAGTACGGCATCCGCAAGCCGCTGCCCGTGGTGCCCGGCCTGGAAGCCAGCGGCACCGTGGTGGCGTCGGGGGGCGTCGCTGGGAAGCTGCTCGTGGGCCGCCGCGTGGCCTGCGTCGCGCCGGGGGAGGGTGACGGGCTGTGGGCGGAGTACGCCGCCGTGCCGCTGGGCCAGTGCCTGCCGCTGCGCTCGCACGTGTCCGATGAGCAAGGGGCCAGCCTCTTCATCAACCCCTTCACCGCGTGGGTGTTGATGGAGCGCGCGAAGGAGGGGCACCACGCGGCGCTGGCGCAGACGGCCGCGGCGGGCACCATGGGGCGGATGCTGCTGGCGCTCGCGAAGCGCCGGAGCGTGCCCATGGTGAACGTGGTGCGGCGCCCGGAGCAGGTGGAGTTGCTGCACGACCTGGGCGCGGAGTACGTGCTGAGCACCCACGAGCCCGAGTTCGAGGAACGCCTCCACCGCGTCTGTCATGAGCTCAAGGTGACGCTCGCGTTCGACCCGGTGGGGGGACGCCTCACCGGGCAGCTCCTGCACGCGCTGCCCGAAGGCGGCAGCGTCACGGTGTACGGCTCGCTCTCCGAACAGGAGTGCCGGATTGCCCCCGGTGACCTCATCTTCGGTCGCAAGCGCGTGGAGGGGTTCTGGCTGTCGGAGTGGCACCGGCAGGGCTTTGGCCCCGCGCAAATCAAGGCGCTGATGGGCGTGCCCTCGCTGGTGGGGCAGACGCTGGAGACGCCCGTGCGGGCCCGGCTCCCCTTGGAGTCCGCGGGGGAGGCGGTGCGCATCGCGTCGGCGGACATGACCGCCGGCAAGGTGCTTTTCGTGCCCGCGCCAGCGGACGCGTGAAGGCCGCTCAGCTCTTGTCGCGGGAGATGGGGCCCGTCTTCGCCTTCGTCAGTCGCAGGTAGTCCGCGGGCGCGAGCAGCAACTGCGTGCCACGCACCCCCGCGGAGACGGCGATGACGTCGAACAGCTCCAGCGTCTCGTCGACGAAGACGGGGTAGTCCTTCTTGCCGCCCAGGGCCGTGCAGCCGCCGCGGACGTAGCCCGTCAGCGGCTGGAGCTCCTTGAGCGGCACCGTGTCCACCTTGCGGTCCCCGCTGAGCCGGGCCAGGGCCTTCAGGTCCAGCTCCGCGTTGCCGGGGACCACCGCCATCAACACGCCCGTGCGGTCCCCGCGCGCCACCAGCGTCTTGAAGACCTGCTCGGCGGGCATGCCCACCTTCGCGGCCACGGTCTCCGCGGACAAATCGTCCGGGTCGACGTCGTAGTCGCGCAGGGTGTACGGCACACCGAGCGAGTCCAGGAGCCGGGCGGCGTTCGTCTTCACGGCCTCACATCCCCAAGGCGGTGGCGGCGGCCTGCACGCGCGCCAGGGCATCCTCGGGTGAGGTCCCCACCGCGGACAGGTGGCCCATCTTCCGTCCCTTGCGCGCCTCGCGCTTGCCGTAGAGATGCAGGCGGACGCCGGGCATGGCCAGCACGGGCTGGAAGCGCGGGCCTCCCTCCTTCAGCCACAAGTCACCCAGCAGGTTGACGATGGCCGCCGGACGCACGATTTCCACCGAGCCGAGCGGCAGGTTGCACACCGCGCGCACCGCCTGCTCGAACTGCGAGGTGAGGCACGCCACCTCGGTGGAGTGGAAGCTGTTGTGCGGACGCGGCGCGAGCTCGTTGACGAGCAGGCTGCCGTCCTTCAGCAGGAACAACTCGATGACCAGCAGGCCCTCCACCTGGAGGGACTCGGTGATGCCACGCGCCACCTCCGTGGCCCGGGACAGCACCTCGGGCGGCAGCGGCCCGGGCAGCAGCGACCACGCGAGGATGCGCTCCTCGTGGTGGTTGAAGGCGGGCGGATACACCGCCACCTCGCCGTTGGGGTTGCGCGCCACCAGCACGGACAGCTCGGACTGGAGCGCCAGCGCGGCCTCGACGACCACGGACTTCTCGCCCAGCTCGCGCCACGCGGTGGCGGCCTCGTCGGCGGACGTCACCTCCACCTGGCCGCGGCCGTCGTAGCCTCCCTCGCTGGACTTCACGAAGCAGCGTCCGCCCAGGGCCTGGATGGCCTCGGCCAGCTCGGCGGCGGAGTGCGCTTCGCGCCACGGGCCCAGCGGGAAGCCGCCCTTCGCGAGCCAGCCCTTCTGCCGGCCGCGGTGCTGAATCACGCGGAGCACCTCGGCGCCCGGGCGCATGGGGGCATGCCGCGCCACCGCCTCCAGCGTGGTGAGGGGAATCTTCTCGATTTCGAGCGTCACCGCGTCACTGGCGCGCGCCAGTGTCTCCGCCGCGGCCGTGTCACCGAAGGACGCGGTGATGCACCGGTCCACCACGGAGTGGGCGGGGCAGTCCGCGTCGGGGTCCAGCGCCTGCACCTGGAAGCCGAGCGTGCGCGCGGCCAGGGCCATCATCCGCCCGAGCTGGCCGCCGCCCAGCATGCCAATCGTGCCGCCGGGCAGCACCACGCGGGGGCTCATGACAGCTCCCGGTGCGCGAGCACCTCGTCGGTGCGCGCCTTGCGCCAGGCCGCGAGCCGCTCCCGCAGCTCCGGGTACTTGAGACAGAGGATGGCCGCGGCATGCAGCGCGGCGTTGGCGGCGCCCGGCTTGCCAATGGCCTGCGTTCCCACCGGGACGCCCTTGGGCATCTGGACGATGGACAGCAGCGCGTCCAACCCGCTGAGCAGCGTCGTGGGCATGGGCACGCCGATGACAGGCAGCAGCGTCTTGCTCGACACCATGCCCGGCAGGTGCGCCGCGCCGCCCGCGGCGGCGATGATGACGGACAGCCCCCGCGACTCCGCGGTGGACGCGTACTCCATCATCCAGTCCGGGGTCCGGTGGGCGGACACCACGCGCACCTCGTGCGGGATGCCCAGCTCCTTGAGGATGTCGATCGCGGGCTGCAGGTGCTCCAGGTCGCTCTTACCGCCCATGATGACCCCGACCCACGGGGTGACCGTGCTCGCCATTGGTGTGCGCACCTCCATGCGCTGTGCAGCCGAAACCAGGAGGAACGCGGAGATAGGGCGGGGGGATTCCACGGGTCAACACGGAAAGGCACGGGTGACGCGGATGGCACCTCGTCCTACCTGTATTCCCGGAGCGGACCCGGACACGGGGTGGGGCAGGGGACAGAGCCCCTGCCCGGCACCCTGGGCGGCTAGGCCGCGGAGACGGACCGGTCGCTGCCCTCACGGTAGAGGGCTTCGATGGCGTCGTTGTAGCGGGCCACGACGTTGCGGCGCTTCACGCTCATCTTCGGCGTGAGCATGTCGTTGGCGACGGTGAAGTCCTCGCTGGTGAGCAGGAAGCGCTGCGGGCGCTCGTAGCCCTTCACGTCACGGGTGAACTCGTTCACCTGCTCGCGGTAGAGCTGCTGCACCTCGGGACGCTTGAGCAGCTCGGGCAGGGACGACGTGTCCAGGCCCTTCTCCGTGGCCCACTTCTTCAGCGTGTCCACGTCCACGACGATGACGACCACGTTGTACGGCTTGTTCATGCCGTGGACCAACGCGTTGGCGATGAACGTGGAGAGCGTCAGCGACTGCTCGATGGGGCTGGGCACGACGTACTTGCCGTTCTCCAGCTTGTACTGCTCCTTGATGCGGCCGGTGATGTAGAGGTAGCCGTCCTTGTCCAGGAGGCCCATGTCACCGGTGCGGAAGCCGCCGTTCCCGGTGAACACCTTCTCGTTCTCCTCGGGCTTGTTGTAGTAGCCCATCATCACGTTGTGACCGTGGACGACGATTTCGCCCTGGGTCGCCTCGCCGGTGGCCGCCGTGTCGATCTCGATGCGAACGCCGGGCAGCGCCTTGCCCACCGAGCCAATCTTCCGGTTCTCCGGGAAGTTGGCCGTGGCGATGGGCGACGTCTCCGTGAGGCCGTAGCCCTCGTAGACGGTGATGCCGAGGTTGTCGATGAACTCCGCCACCTCCTTGGAGATGGCCGACCCACCGGAGAAGGCGTACTTCAACCGCCCGCCGAAGCGCGCGCGGACCTTGGAGAAGACCACCTTGTCGAAGAAGGCGTGCTGGAGGTCCAGCAAGCCGCTCGACTTGCCCTGCTCCGCGAGCGCGCGGCGCTGGGCCGCCACCGCGAGGCCGCGGTGGAACATGAACCGCGTCACCGCCTTCTCGCCGGCCATGCGCTTCTGCAGGCCGTCGTAGATGCGGTTGAAGATGCGCGGCACGCTGAAGAGCAGCGTGGGCTTCACCTCGGAGAGGTTGTCGATGATCTTCTCGACCGCCTCCGCGACGGCCATCGACGCGCCCATGGACAGGAGCGCGTGCAGCTCCACCGTCTGCCCGAAGACGTGCGCCCAGGGCAGGAAGGCCAGGGAGCGGTCCTCCGGCGTCATGGGGAACACCTCGTGCATCGCCGACACGTTGCGGGCGATGTTCTGGTGGCTGAGCATCACGCCCTTCGGCTGTCCCGTGGTGCCGGAGGTGTAGATGAGGCCGGCCAGGTCCGTGGGCTTGGGGCTCACCAGCGGCGTGGGCGTCTCCGCGCCCCGGCGCAGCAGCGTCGCGAAGCTGTCCGCGTCGCTGGTGGTGCCGCTGAAGCGGATGAGGTGCTCCACGTTCGGGAGCTCCGCGCGCACGGCCTGCAGGCGCTGCGCGATTTCATCCGTGGCACAGAAGACGACCTTGGCGCCGCTGTCGTTGATGATGAACTGCAGCTCCTTCACCTGCTGCGATTCGTACATCGGGACGTACGCGCCGCCGAGCGTGTACGTGGCGTACGCGCCCACGGCCCACTCCAGGCGGTTGTTGGAGATGACGGCCACGCGGTCGCCCGCGCCCACGCCCAACTGCGCGAGCCCCCCTCTCAGGTCGTCGACCATCTCCCCGAAGCGAGAGTAGGTCGTCCAGACCCACTGCCCGTTCTTCTTCTCTCCGAAGAGTTCGCGGCTGCCGAAGGTGGAGGTGCTGCGCTTGAAGATGTCGATCAGCGTCTGGAACTGCGGGAGCTGCATGAGGGGGGCTCCACTGGTTTGGGAAACAGGTTGATTTGAGGTGCCATAGCTTAGAGCTGAATGCATCCTCTGTGGGCCCCTTCGTGAAACTTCACGACCCGCCTGCACACGATCGTGAACACGACGCAGTGCGGCGGGTCTCCCGGATAACCCGTAGTCCGTTACATCAGTAGGTGGATCCCAGTTTCCCGAAGCTCTTGAGCGCCTTCACCTTGCTCTTCTTCACGAGCGAGCGCCGCGCGTCCTCGCCCTCCGCGCTGTCGTACTCGTCGAGCGCGGCCTGCTGCTCTGCCTGGTCGGTGGCGACCGCGGCGGCACCGGCGACGGCGCTCGTCTCGCGGAAGAGGGCCTGGTTCTGTTGCAGGTAGAGCTTCGCCTCGTCCTTGCGGCCCTCGCTGAGCGCCTCGGCGGCCTTCTGCATGTTGACCGCGCTGCGCGCCCGGGCGGCATAGACGGTGGCGTCGCGGTCTTGACGGGCCGCCACTTCCTCGCGCCGGTCCGTCACCACCGCGGACAGCGAGGCGGTGTTCAGCGCGGCGGCGTCGCGGATGAGGTCGGAGTACGCCAGCTTCAGGTCCACCACGGGGACCGTCCTGCCCACCGCGTCGCCGCTGACGTTGAGCCGCACCACCACGCGCTCCAACTGGCCCGCGGAGAAGTCCGGCAACGCCACCTGCACTTCATTGCCCGTCTGGCTGGCGCGGTAGCCGAGCACCTCACCCAGCGACGTTCCCGCGGGCAGGGTGAAGGTCATCGTCACGGCGCGCGCCACCGTCGTGCCGGCCTGCTGCAGGTCCTTCTGGAAGAGGGTGGAGAGCTGGGCGGCGTCCTCGAGGAAGCCGTAGGCGCCTGCGCCGTACTCGGCGAAGCCCTGCATCAGGTCCTCGTTGAAGTCGGTGCCCACGCCAATGGCGCTCAGGGTGATGCCGGAGGCGCGCATCTCGCGCGCCAGGCCGGTCAGGTCCGCGTCCGCGGTGAGGCCCTCGGTGGGCTGGCCGTCGCTCATGAGGATGAGGCGGTTGACGCCGAAGGACTGCTGCGCGGTGGACAACTGGTAGCGGCCCGTGGACAGGCCCGCGCCAATGTTGGTGCCGCCCTCGTCCCAGATGCCGTCCACGTACTGGAACATCCGCTCGCGGTTGCCCGCCGTGGCCTGCATGGCCGGCAGGCTCTTCACGTCCGAGCCGTAGTGGACGATGGCCAGCCGGTCCTCGTCGTTCAACAAGCCGATGAGGTGCCGCGCCGCCTGCTTCGCCTGCGCCAGCTTGTAACCGCTCATGGAGCCCGAGCGGTCGATGACGAGCGCCAGGTTCACCGGGCTCCGCTTCGCGCCGGGGACCTGGGCGCCCGTCACGTCGAAGGTGGCGAAGAGCTCGGAGGCGCCCGCGGGGATGTACGGATGCGACAGCCGGCTCGTCAGCGTGAGCGAGCCGCCCGTGGTGGACGGGGCGACGGGAGGAGGCGGCGGCTGCGGCGGGGGAGGCGGCGTCAGGACCGAGACGGTGTGGGGCTCTTTCGGGGTGCCGGCCCCCATTTGCGGAAGGCCGAGCACGAGGGCGGTGAGCGCGAGGCCACCAGCCAGACTGAGGAAGAGGACCGTTCGGTTCATGCGACAGGGCTCCTTGCGGAAGACGGCGCGGGCCCTGTCTTTACGAACCAGCCGCGCGGAAAGGTCTACCCCTCCGCGCGAAAAGTGTCGGGTGGCCTAACGCGGGATGAGCGCGCCGGCGCAGAAGAAGGGCGAGTTGTTCTCGCCGAACGTGCGCCGGTAGAAGGCTTCATCCGCGGAGCGCAGCGCCTCCAGCGTGTCCTGATCCAACAGCAGCGAGCGGCACGACATGCGGCCGGGCAGATCCGGGTTCACGTCGTTGGTGTCCGTCACGTCACAGGACGAGCCGCCCTCGACGCAGGGCTTGGTGCAGTAGCCGCGCGCCGGCGCGTTTTCGTTCAGCGAGCCGTCCTCGTTGAGGGCGCGGGGGTAGTCCTGATCCCGCACGCAGATCAGGTCCTCGCATTCGACGGAGCCGAAGGAGATGAAGTCCTGCCGCGGGGCGATCTCACGCTCCAGGATGGGCATGGTGCGGGAGTTGTTGGCCGCCTCCTCTTCGGGGGTCGCCTTGCGCACCAGCGTGCAGGGCTTGCCAATCTCGCTGGCCACCTCACAGCCACCCAGCAGCAGCGCGGTGGACATCATGAGGGCGGTTCGCACGAACATCTTCATGGGACCTCGGACCTCTACAAAGGGGGGATGGGGCACGGGACCTCGGGCCCGCGAGCCCGGGAAGGGTAGCACAGCCCCCTGGAACACCAACGTCCCCGTACGACGGTGCGACGGGTGGAATTATGAAGGAATACCGGAGGGATAGGTCGAGAGCAGGCGTGCTCGGAGCGGTTGATGGTTGGGAATACGACCGATAGGATGTGCAAGCCGAGAGTCGCGCTGAACCCCCGGTGGCAGTTACGCCCCCCTCCCTCACGGAGCCTCCGGATTTGAACCGCCCCAAGTTGCTGCTCGCCCTGTGTCTGGTGCCCGCGCTGGCATCCGCTCAGAGCCAGGAAGGCATGGGACTCGACCTCACCGACGAGTCGCAGGCCGAGTCATCGCAGGACGCAGAATCACCCGTGCCTCCTCCCGTCGAGGAGGCCACTCCGGCCGCGGCGTCCCGCCCCGCGGACGAGCCATTGGAAGCGGATCCGCAGTTGCCGTTGGTGGACATCACCCAGGAAGACCGGGTGAAGAGCGTCCAGCGGAAGGTCTACCTCAAGAAGGGCCGCTTCGAGCTGACGCCGCTCCTGAGCCTCTCGGTCAACGACCCCTTCTATTCGAAGGTGGGGCTGGCGGTCCGGGGCGCCTACTACCTGGCCGACACGCTGGCCATCTCGGCCCGCGCGACGGCGATGCAGGTGGTGCCGTCGGATGACGTGCGCACCGCCAAGCGGACCTTCAACAGCAAGATCTTCTACTCCGTGCCCCAGTGGTCCGCGATGGGCGACGTGGAGTGGAGCCCCATCTACGGCAAGGTGGCCTTCCTCAACTCCATCCTCCACTTCGACGGCTACCTGCTGGCGGGCGCGGGCGTGGTGAGGACGGAGACCTCGGCGCTTCCAGGGCGGGGGCTCAATCCGGCCGCGGACCTGGGCCTGGGCATGCGCTTCGTGGCCCAGGACTACATCGCCGTGAACGTGGCCCTCATCAACACCTCCTATGTGGATCAGCCCCTGGGCAGCAGCAAGGGCGCCATCCAGAACGTCATGACGCTCAACGCAGGCATCTCGCTGTTCCTGCCCTTCAAGTCGACGGGGAGGGACTCCGAATGAAGCGCCTTCTTCGTGTGCTTCTCGCCCTGTGTCTCACCGCGCCCGCGCTGGGGTTCGCCCAGACGGCCGAGGAGACGGAGGCCGGCGACGTGTCCGAGGTGGACAAGGACCGGCTCGGGCCCCTGCGTGAGCGCGTCCGGCCGGTCTCCGGCCACGTGTTCCTCAAGAAGGGCCGCTTCGAGTTCAGCCCGTCCGCGACGCTGTCGCTGCGTGACGCGTTCTACAGCAAGTACATCTTCGGCGGCACGCTGACCTACCACCCCATGGAGACGCTGGGCATCAGCCTGCGCGTGGGCTACTCCGTGAACACGGTGGCGGGCGCGGCGCAGAAGTGCACCTTCGGCGACGGTGGTGAAGGCTCCACGCGCGGCTGCGTGCCTCCCACGATGGACGAGCTCGACGGCAACGCCCCCGGGCAGATCCGGCTGCTGGGCGGCGCGGACGTCCAGTGGGCGCCCATCTACGGCAAGGTGTCGCTGCTGGCCGAGACGTTCGTCCACTTCGACCTGTACGGCATCGCGGGTGCCTCCGTGGTGCAGTACCGCGGTCCCGGCGAGACCCCGGGCAGCCTGGCGCAGAACTACCTGACCCCCGGCGCCAACCTGGGCGTGGGCGCGCGTTTCTTCCTCAACCGGTGGATCACGCTGCGCACCGAGCTGCGTGACCTCATCTACGTGGAGAAGGGCACCGAGGTCTCCGGCAACTACCTGCGCAACCAGCTCCTGTTCGAGCTGGGCGTCTCCTTCTTCTTCGGGTCCGAGTCATGATGCGCTCCATTCGGCTCATCCGCGTCGCCGTCATCGGGCTGTCGCTCGCATGGACGGCCCCCACGTTCGCGCAGAGCTTCGAGGGGCTGGACCTGTCCGGTCAGTCCAAGAAGAAGAAGCGTCCCACGGGCAAGAAGAAGAAGCCCGCCCGCGGCAAGGCCCGCACCGACAAGTCGAAGGCCGCGCCCGTTCAAGAGGATGACGGGGACGACGACGACACCTCCGCCGACGACACGTCTTCTTCCGTGGCGCCCGCCTCGGAGTCGACGACGCCCGCGCGCGCGCCTTCGCCCACCCCCGCCGCGCCGCCGGCGAACACGGGCATGGGGCTGGACCTGACGCAGGAGTCGCCCAAGCCGGCCGCGCCCACCATGTCCTTCGACGCGGTGGACGTCTCCGGCAAGACGGCCGACCGCCAGCGCCTGGAAGTGGCCGTCAGTCTCTTCAAGAACGACGAGTACGAGAAGGCCTCCATGGCGGCGCACGAGCTGCTGGGAGACCCGAAGCTGGCGGGCCTGCACACCGAGGCGCGCTACGTGCTGGCCAAGTCGCTCTACCGCATGGGCATGTACCACTCGTCCCTGGGTGAGTTCTCCAAGATCCTCTCCCTGGGGCCGTCCACCAAGTTCTTCAAGACGAGCCTGGAGTGGCTGTTCTTCATCAGCCGCAAGACGAAGAACGAGACGGTCATCCTCGACGAGATTGCCCGGCACGCGAACCAGGAGTTCCCGGAGAAGTACCGCAACGAGTTCCGCTACCTGCTGGCGCGCTACCACTTCGTGCGTGGCCGCGCGTTGGACCAGGTGGGGCAGCCGGAGGAGGCGGACAAGAGCTTCGCGGAAGTGAAGCGCCTGGCGCTCACCATCCCGCAGACGGACACGTTCTTCCCCCGCGCCAAGTACCTGGAGGGTCTGTCCTCCTTCCGCAACGGCAGCCGTCAGAAGGACGCGGCGTCCAAGCGGGCCAACGGCGAGATGCTGGCGGCCATCGAGGCGATGAAGGAAGTGGTGCGCCTCACCCGTCCGGTGGCGGGCAAGAGCGCCGAGCAGGCGAAGCTGGACAAGTCGCTGCGCGAGCTGGCCTTCATGCAGCTTGCCCGGACGCACTACGGCATGCAGCAGAACCGCTTCGCGCTCTTCTACCTGGGCAAGGTGGAGCGCGGTAACACCCAGTGGCTGGAGTCGCTCTTCGAGTCGAGCTGGGCCAACTACCGCGTGGGCCAGTACGAGCAGGCGCTGGGCAACCTCATCACCCTGTCGTCGCCCTTCTTCCGCGAGGAGTACTTCCCGGAGGCCCTCATCCTGAAGGCGGTCATCTATTACGAGAACTGCCGCTACCGGGAGTCCAACATCATCCTCCAGGACTTCGAGCGCACCTACCTGCCGGTCCACGACCAGCTCGAGGCGCATGTGAAGAAGAACATGGACGCCAGCGAGTACTACTCGGTGCTGGCCGAGGTTCAGAAGAAGAACAAGGAAGGCCTGGAGAAGAACGAGACGGACGTCATCCTGGAGCGCATCCTCCGGCTGGCCCTCACGGACCAGGACCTGCGCAAGACGAACGACTCCATCCTCGAGCTCGAGGGGGAGATGGACGCCTTCGCGAACCGGCCGGACACCTTCAAGTACTCCGAGCTGAGCAAGTCCCTGCTGGACGGGCTCAAGGTGCAGCGCACGGCGCTCATCTCCGAAGGCCGGCATCATGGCCAAGGGCAAGCTGGAGACGGAGCTCGTGGCGCTCAAGCAGCTCCTCGCAAACGGCCTGCGCATCAAGTTCGAGACGACCACCAAGGAGAAGGAGTTCCTGGAGGAGCAGCTCAAGGCGGGCGGCCGCACGGCCATCGTCAAGAAGTACAAGTACTCCGTCGCCGTGCAGGACGACCAGCTCTACTGGCCGTACGAGGGCGAGTACTGGCGTGACGAGCTGGGCACCTACCAGTACACGATGACGAAGGGCTGCATCGAGCGCGACACCGCGAACCGTGGCGTCCAGTCCGCCGAGGCGATGTAACGCGCTTCGGCCCAGGACTTCTCCCCATTCCAGCCGCCGGGGCGCTATCTTCGCGCCCTGGCGGTTTTCTTTTGCGCAAAGGGGCATCCGGTGGTGCGGCGGGCGGCGTCACTCCGTGTCGTCTTCGGAATCGTGGCGCTGGACCTCATCGGGTTCGGCATCCTGATTCCCCAGTTGGGCGTGTACGGCGTGCGGTTCGGCGCCTCGCCCTTCACGGTGGGGCTCCTCATCTCCATCTACTCGTTGATGCAGTTGGTGTCGGCCCCGGTGCTGGGCCGGCTCAGTGACAGGTACGGCCGCCGGCCCGTGCTGCTGATGAGTCAGGTGGGCTCGCTGCTGGCGTACCTACTGTTCGCCTTCGCGCAGTCGCTGCCGCTGCTGTTCCTGGCGCGTGTCATCGACGGCATCTCCGGTGGCAACATCTCCACCGCGCAGGCGGTGGTGGCGGACATCACCCCTGCGCGGGACAGGGCGCGGGGAATGGGCGTGATTGGCGCGGCCTTCGGGCTGGGCTTCGTGCTGGGACCGGCGCTGGGCGGCTTCCTGGGCGCCTGGGGCGGCAACCTCGCCATCGGTCTGTTCGCGGCGGGATTGGTGGCCATCAACCTGACGGGCACGTACTTCTACCTGCCGGAGACCCGCGTGGCGGGCCGTCCCGGCGAGGGCCACGCGCGGACGCTCAAGGGCGCCACGCTGGCCATGAACCTGCCGGTGGTGGGGCGGTGCCTGGTGCTGATGCTGGTGTTCACCACCGCCTTCGCGCAGATGGAGGGCACCTTCTCCGTCTACCTGCTGACGCGCTTCCTGTCGTCCGGCCCGGTGCCGCTCCAGGAGGGTGGGTTGTTCCTCCGCGCGGCGGTGACGGACCTGGACGTGCTGCGCGAGGCCAGCCTGCGCTCGGGCTGGCTCTTCGCGGCCATTGGCGTGATTTCGGTGCTCGTGCAGGGCGGCCTGGTGCGCCGGCTGACGGGGGGGCCGGGCAGCAAGCCCGGGCGCGAGGCGCTGCTGGCCACGGTGGGCTTCGGCCTGACGGCGGCCGGACTGGCCCTGTTGCCGGTGGCGCCGGACTATGCGTGGCTCTTCCCGGTGATGGGGCTGTTGGCGGTGGGCTCGGCGTTGGTGACGCCGTGTCTGTCCGCCCTGGTATCCCTGCATGCTCCGCCGGAGCGGCTGGGGGCGGTGCTGGGGGCCTACCAGGCCTTTGGCTCACTGGGGCGGATTCTGGGGCCGGCGTTGGGCGGGTGGCTCTTCACCCGACTGGGGCCGGGGGCGCCGTATGGGACGGCGGCGGCAATGGTGGCGTTGTCGGGACTTTTGGGCTTGTCCCTGGTGACGCAGGCGAGAATGGCAGGCGCGGGGGCCGAACAAAGGTCCTAAGATGGAGGACATGGTGGGGACGCAGCCGCAACCGGTGACGATTGCCTTCGATGTCATGGGAACGGACCACGGCCCGGCCGAGGTGGTCCGGGGAGCGGCGATGCTGTCGCTCGAGTCTCCCCACATCCATACGCTTCTGGTGGGGGACCGCTCGCTCATCGACGAGGCGCTGGCGGAGACGAAGCACAACGGCGAGCGCATCTCCGTGCAGCACGCGGCGGACTTCATCGGCATGGACGAGAAGCCCGGTGAGGCGCTGGCGCGCAAGCCGAACGCATCCGTGGCGGTGGCCGCGCGGCTGGTGGCGGAGGGCGAGGCCCAGGCGCTGGTGTCCGCGGGCAACACGGGCGCGGGCGTGCTGGCGTGTGCCCGGCACTTCCAGCTCATCCCCGGGGTGCGGCGTGCGGCGCTGGCCACGGTGTACCCGACGCGCTCGGTGCGCGGCGCGAAGGGCGACCCGTTCTCCCTCATCCTCGACGTGGGCGCCACGGTGGAGGCCACCGCGGACGACCTGGTGACGTTCGCGGTGATGGGCTCCGCCTACGCGCGCATCATTTCGCAGAACGACCGGCCCAAGGTCGCGCTGCTGTCCAACGGCATCGAGCCGCAGAAGGGCCCGCCCCGCGTGGTGGAGGCGCACGCGCGCCTGTCGGAGATGAAGGACATCCACTTCATCGGGAACGTGGAGGGCATCGACATCCCGAAGGGCACCGCGGACGTCATCGTCACCGACGGCTTCGTGGGCAACGTGTGCTTGAAGATGCTGGAAGGCGTCCACGACACCGTGGTGGAGCTGGCCCAGTACGCCTACAAGGAGAGCCTCCGGTGGCGCGCGGGCCTGGCCATGCTGTCCAGCGGCATCCAGCGCATCAAGGACATCACGGACTGGAACCAGTACGGCGGGGCGCCCATCCTCGGGTTCGATAAAATCTTCATCAAGGCGCACGGGCGTTCGAAGTCGCGGGCCATCGCCAACGCGGGCAAGGTCGCGGCGAAGGTGGTGTCGAACAACCTGGGCGCCGCCATCCGGGAAGGCCTGACGAAGTGAGCCTGCCGGACCGCATCGATCCGCGACCGCCGCGGCGCATCTACCGGTGGGACCTGGACAAGACGTACCTCCAGACGGAGTTCGACTCGCTCCGCGACCTGGTGCGGACGGCGTTCCAGAAGGCCCACCAGAAGGTGGCCGTGCCCGGCGCCAGCGCGCTCATCCGCGAGCTGTCGGAGAACGGCGACTCGCGGCTGTGCATCGTCTCCGGCAGCCCGAAGCAAATGCGGGCCGTGCTGGAGGAGAAGCTCAAGCTGGACGGCGTGCGGTGGGACGAGTTCGTCCTCAAGGACAACGTGGGCAACCTGCTGCGCGGCCGCTTCCGGGCCCTGCGCGGGCAGGTGGGCTACAAGCTGCCCGCCATCCTGGAGAGCCGCGTGCACGCGCCCGTGGAGGCGGAGGAAGTCCTCTTCGGTGACGACGCGGAGGCGGACGCGTTCATCTATTCGCTCTTCGCGGACCTGATTGCCGGCCGCGTGGATGAACGCGTGCTGTCGCAGGTGCTGGAGGCCGGCGGCGTCTACCCGGACGACGCGATTCGCGTGCGCGAGGCATGGAAGAAGATTCCGGTGGGCGACCCGGTGCGCCGCATCTTCATCCACCTGGACCGGCTCACGCCGCCCGCGCACTTCACGGCGTATGGCCCCCGCGTGGTGCCCATCTTCAACTACTTCCAGGCCGCGCTGGTGCTGCTGGCGGATGGCCACCTGACGGCGCCGCAGGTGCTGAAAATCGCGGTGGAGATGGTGCAGACGGCGGGGCACAACATCATCACCCTGTCCAACTCCTTCCAGGACCTGCTGCGGCGCGGATTGCCGCTCCAGCAGGCCGCGGTGGCGCTGTCCCAGGCGCTGGAGGGGCCCAACAAGCTGCTCGCGGCGATGCGGCCCATGCCGGACATCCTGGCCGCGTTCAGCAAGCGCCTGGCCGCGCTGGGCACGCCCCCGCCGCCGCCGCCGGTCCAGGCGGTGGACTACGTGTCCCTCATCCACCACGCGCTGCCGAGAAACCACAAGGGCCGGTCCAAGCCCGGGTAGGGCGCGGCCTGCCTGGCTGCCCTGGTGGCGGACCTGCGTTCCCCGCGTGGCCCGGCCCCAGAACGTTTTCCGGCGCTGGGGTGTTGATACAGGACAGTGAAAACGCGTTCCCCGTCCCGAGGCCCGGAACAGGAGGGCAGGCGATACGCCCCGCCAGCCGACGACATCCGACAACAATGTCGTCACTCGCTACTCCCTACCCGGAGGATGCGGTATAGACGGCTGGCCATCAAGCGCTCCGTGTGGGGCGCCACTGGCTGATGACGCGAGATTTGACTGAAACGCCGCCTGCCGGCGGTCTGCTGCCACCTGCGCCCGAGAACGACGCGCGCGAGGTTGCCTCTCCCGAGGCGGCAGGGACTTCCGAGCGCGGCGCACAAGAGGTCCCCATGAACTCCAATCCGGAGCTGTCGGCGCCCCCCGAAGAGGACAGCGCCTCCGAGCCCCAGGCCGCCAACGCGCAGGCCCCCGAAGAGACCCTCGAAGCCCAGGCCGCCACCCCTGCCGAGCCGGCGTTCCCGCCCCCCGCTCACGCCGACGCTGAGTCGGACGACGAAGAAGAGGAAGACGACGAGGCGGACGCCTCCGACAACGGCCTGGATGAAACCGTCCTGGGCGCGGAGGCCGCCGAGGCGGTGCTCGCCGCCGCCGAGGCGGAGGACGCCGCCGAGGCCCGTGACGAGGACCTGGAGGAGGTGCCCACCGTCCTCGAGCCCGAGCCGGAGCCCACGCCCGCGGAGCGCGCGCTGCATGCGCCGCACGTGCGGCCCACCGGTGAGCCGGCGGAAATCGACCCGGACGAGCTGGACCCGGACGCGCTGAAGGTGGTGCTGCGTCTGCACCAGCACGGCCATCAGGCGTACATGGTCGGCGGCTGCGTGCGCGACCTGCTGCTGGGGCGCAAGCCGAAGGACTTCGACATCGCGACCAGCGCGACGCCCAACGAGGTGCGCGGCATCTTCCGGAACTGCCGGCTCATTGGCCGCCGTTTCCGGCTGGCGCACGTCTACTTCAAGGGCGGGAAGATCATCGAGGTCTCCACCTTCCGCGCGAATCCGACGGAGCTGGAGGCCGCCGCGAACGCCAACAGCGGCGAGGAGGACGGGGACGGTGAGGACCTGCTCATCACCCACGACAACGTCTTCGGCACGGCCCAGGAAGACGCGCGCCGCCGCGACTTCACCATCAACGGCCTGTTCTATGACGTTGCCGAAGGGCGCGTCATTGACTACGTCCGGGGTCGCCGCGACCTGGACGAGCGCTTCATCCGCACCATCGGCGACCCGGAAGTGCGCATGCGTGAGGACCCGGTGCGCATCCTGCGCGCCGTGCGCTTCGCGGCGAAGCTGGAGCTGGACATCGAGTCGCGCACGTACGCGGCCATGGAAGGCGCGGTGGAGGACCTGCCGCGCTGCGCTCCCGCGCGCCTGCTGGAGGAGACCTTCCGGCTCATCCGCGGCGGCGTGTCCGCTCCGGCGCTCAAGCTGTTGGACGCGCTGGACGCGCTGAAAATCCTGCTGCCGCCCGTCAACGCCTACCTCAAGCAGCACGGCAAGGAAGGGGAGAAGACCTTCTATGCCTTCGCCGAGTCACTGGACCGGCGCGTGTCCTCCGGCGAGGCGCTGGACGACGCCATCCTGCTGGCGATGTTGCTGATTCCCATCAGCCGCACGACGGGGCCCGAGGAGACGCAGGAGGGTGGCCGCGCCTCTGTGTCCCAGGTGGTGGAGGACCTGCTGGCCGGGTTCGTCCAGTCCGCGCGCCTGCCGCGCCGCATCGCCGAGCGCTGCCGCATGCTGCTGTTGGCCCAGCGCACGCTGTCGGGCGAGCGCCGCCGCCGCAGCGCCGCGTTCAAGCGCCACCCGCTCTTCAACGAGGCCCTCACCGTCTTCGAGATGACGGTGGAGGCCACGGGTGAGAACCGCGAGCAGTTGGAGGCATGGAAGGCCGGCGAGGTGCCGCAGCCGCGCTCTGCCGCCGGTGAGAGTGATGGGGATTCTGGTGGGCAGCGCAAGCGCAAGCGCCGCCGCCGTCGTCGCCGTCCCTCCTCGAATGGCTCTTCTGGCGACAGCGCCGGTGGTTCCGAGTCGAGCTCGGACGCGGGCGACGCCTGAGGGTGACGTCTCTCGGCTCGGGGCACGACTCCGGGCCGAGTCTGTTGGGCGCGGGCCCGCCAACGCGCGAGCGTTGAGCCTCCGTGCTGGGGCAACGCACGCCTTGATGGCATGAGGCGCCTTCGCGGCTCAGGACTTCGGCCCGTTTGGCGCTGTCGGTAGCCCTGCGAAGGGGCAACGCACGCCTCGCAAGGATGAGGCGCCTTCGCGGCTCAGGGCTTCGGCCCGCTCTTGTCCACGGGCCGCTCGGAGCGGTGGTCTGGATTGTCGGTGGCTTCGCTGCCCGCGATGTCCGCGGTGGTGATGGCCTTGCTGCCGAATCGCTCCGCGATTTTGTCCAACGTCGCGTTCAGCTTCGCCGTGCGCGGCGCGGCGGCGGGAAACAAGCCAAGCTGGGGCGGCTCCTCGTCCAACTGCACGCTGACGCCAGTGAGCCGCAGCGGCTTGCCCTGGTGTGATTTCTCCAGCAGCTCCAGCGCGGCGCGGTAGAGCGTCTGCCCATCATCCGTGGCCTCGCGCAGCGTGGTGCGCCGGGTGATGAGCGTGAAGTCCGAGAACTTCAACTTGAGCTGCACGATGCGCCCCTTCAGCGCCGCGCGCCGCAGCCGCCGGGCCACGCGCAGGGCCTGGGCATGCACGTGCGGCTTGAGCGCCTCCGTCCCCGCGAGGTCCTCGTCGAAGGTGTCCTCGGCGCCCACGCTCTTGGCCGCGCGGTCCGGCACCACCTCGCGCGTGTCGATGCCCTGGGACAGCTCCCACAGGTGCCGCCCGCTGGAGCCCAGCCGGTCCTCCAGCCACTCCAAGTCCCTGCCCGCCACATCCCCAATCGTCTTCAGCCCGGCCAGCTTGAGCGCCTCCTCCGTCTTCGGCCCCACGCCCCACAGGCGTGACACCGGCAGGCCCGCGAGGAACGCCACCGTCTCCTCCGCGCGCACCTCCCGCTGCCCGTTGGGCTTGGCGAGGTCCGAGGCAATCTTCGCCACGAACTTCACCGTGGCCACGCCCGCGGAGGAGGGCAGGTTCAGCTCGTCGGCAATCTCCTTGCGGATGCGCCGGGCGATGTCCGCGGGCGTGCCGAAGAGGCCCACGGACGCCGTCACGTCGAGGAAGGCTTCATCCAACGAGAGCGGTTCGATGAGCGGTGTATAGCGTTCGAAGATGGCGAACACCTGCTCACTGGCCTCGGCGTACGCGGAGAAGCGAGGCTTCACGACAATGGCGTGGGGCGCGGCCTTCGTGGCCCGGGCCATGGGCATGGCGCTGCGCACGCCGAAGGGGCGGACCTCGTAGGATGCGGCGACCACCACGCCGCGTTGGGCGTGACCGCCCACGATGACCGGCTTGCCCCGCAGGGCTGGGTTGTCCCGCTGTTCCACGGACGCATAGAAGGCATCCATGTCGACGTGGATGATGGCTCGCATGATGTGAGTCATTGTAATGGGGCCCTCTGACGCCTGGCGGAGACCGACATGAAGAGCCTGACGGAATACCTGTGGTTCGAGACGCGGGAGCGGCGCGAGCTGGTCCGCCTGACCGACACGGTGGCCTCACTGGTCCGCAAGTGTGGCATCCAGGACGGAATGGTCCTCGTCTCCGCCATGCACATCACCGCGGGCGTCTTCGTCAACGACGACGAGCCCGGCCTCCACGAAGACATCTGGGAGTGGCTTCAGCACCTGGCGCCCGCGGGCCCGGACTACCGGCACCACCGCACGGGCGAGGACAACGGCGATGCGCACCTGAAGTCGATGCTCGTCCACCACCAGGTCATCATCCCCGTCACCAACGGGAAGCTGGACCTGGGGCCCTGGCAGCAGGTGTTCTACGCGGAGTTCGACGGCCAGCGGCGCAAGCGCGTCATCGTGAAGGTGATGGGGGAGTGACAACGGCGCTCAATCCCGCTGCTCGCCTCGCGGCAGGGGGAGTCCGTGCCGCTCCAACTCCGCGCGCAGCTCCGGGGGCAGGGGGCTGCTCACCGTCATCTGCTGGCGCGTCACCGGGTGCGTCAGCCCGAGCGAGCGGGCGTGCAGGAAGAATCGCCCCAGCCCGGGGGCCTCTCGGCCACCGTAGAGGCTGTCTCCGACGATGGGCGCGCCGATGCCCGCCAGATGCGCGCGCACCTGATGCAGGACGCCGGTGAGGATGCGCACCTCCACCACGCTGAAGTCCCCCGAGCGCGACAGCACCGTGAACTTGGACACCGCTTCCCGGGCATCCTCGGCGCCGTGGGGCGCGGGCTCCACGCGGTCTGGATGCCGGGGGTGGTGCCGCAACGGGATTTCGATGTCCCCCTCGTCCGTCAGCGGGCCCGTCACCAGGGCGAGGTAGCGCTTGTCCACGGCGCGGGTGCCAAAGGCCTCGCGCACCGCGTTCCACGCATCCCGCGTCCGCGCGGCCACGACGACGCCCGAGGTCTCCACGTCCAGCCGGTGGCACAGGCCGCCCTCGCGAGCGTCCACGGAGGCCTGGGCGCATTCGGGATAGCGGGCGACGAGCGCATTCGCCACCGTGCCCGTCTCGCCGGACTGAAGCGGATGGGAGGGCCGGCCAGCGGGCTTGTCCACGAACACGAGCGCGTCGTCCTCGTTCAGCACGGTGAGCGGGAACTCCGTGTCGGGCACGGCCTCGCGCGACTCTTCCTCGACTTCGACGTCGATGCGCTGGCCGGCGGTGAGCGTCAGGCCCTTCTTCGCCGGGCGGCCATTCACCTTCACGGCGCCGGCCTCGAAGAGGCGCTTGAGGCGCGCGCGCGACAGGCCCAGCGCGTCACCGATGAACAGGTCCACCCGCTGGCCCGCCTTGTCGGCGTCCACGGTGAGGGTGTGCAGCTTGGAGGGATTCACTCGGACAGGGCCTCGTAGACTTCCTCGGCCGTCTGGAACCGGTCGTCCGGTTCCTTGCGGATGAGGCGATGGGCGACGCGCGCGAGCTGCGGGTCCCCATGAAGGTTCAGCGCCAGCACGGGGGGCGGTTCCGTCTCCAGCACCTGCCGCCAGAGCTCGTGCGGCGTGTTCGCGTCGAAGGGGGGCCGCCCGCTGAGCAGCTCATAGAGGATGACCCCCAGGCTGTACAGGTCGGAACGTCCATCCAGGGGCTCGCCCAGAATCTGCTCGGGCGCCATGTACCGGTAGGTGCCCACCAGCTTGCCCGCCTCGGTGATGGCCGCGTCGTCCGCGAGGAACTTGGCGAGCCCGAAGTCCATCAGCCGCACCTGGCGGTCATCGTCCACCATGATGTTGGACGGCTTGAGGTCGCGGTGCACCAGCCCGTGCCCGTGGATGTAGGCCAGCGCCTCGCAAATCTGGAGCATGGCGTCCTTGAGCCGCCCCAGGCGCTCGGGCCGGTTGAGGTCTTCGTCACGGGGGGCGCCTTCGGGCGGGGGCGCTCTCGGCGTGGGCGGCGGCAGGGCGAAGCCTTCCAACGAGTCATCCGAGCCGAGGTCCGCGCCTCCGGCGAAGCTCTCGAGGTCTTCGCTGGGCGCCTCTTCCGCGAAGGCCTCCAGGCCGAAGGTGCCGTCGTGCGGACTGTCGTCCGAGTCCTCCGATTCATCCATCGAGTCGTCGGAGATGCGGTGGCTGGAGGGACCGAAGTCGTCGTCGGCGGTGCGCAGCACGGACAAGGGGCTGCGAGGGGTGTGGCCACCTGGCGGGGAGATGCGGTCGTCGCTGCCCAGGTCGAGGTAATGACGCAGCGTGAGGCCCTCGATGAGCTCCATGGCCAGGTACGGCACGCCCTGGTGGACGCCGGACTCGAACACCTTCACGACGTTGGGGTGAGACAGGTCGACCAGCGTGTCGAATTCGCGGGCGAGCCTGCGCGCGGCTCGGGCGTCCCGTGCGGGGCCGGCCGAAAGCAGCTTCAGCGCGACCTCGTCGGTGGTTCGGCGGTCCAGGGCCCGATAAACGGTTCCTGCCCCGCCACTGCCAAGCGTCTCCAGAACGCGGTAGGGACCGATGACCTTCGGGGGCATGGGGTGGCGAAATCCTACGGACCACGTCGTGTCACGGTCAACGATAGGAACGCCTGATTGCTCGGAGTCCGGCAGAACCGGCGGCGGGCGGTTTTACTTTTCCGACAAACCTGGGAGAACCCGAATAAATGCGAATCGGGAAGTACCAGCTCGTGCGAAAGCTTGCGTCTGGCGGCATGGCCGAGGTCTTCCTGGCGAAGGCCGCGGGTCCACGCGGCTTCGAGAAGACGCTTGTGCTCAAGCGAATCCTCCCGCATCTCGCGGAGGACCCGGCGTTCGTGGAGATGTTCCTGGGGGAGGCTCGGCTGGCGGCGCAGCTCGAGCACCCGAACATCGTGCAGATTTTCGACTTCGGCGAGGCCGAGGGCAGCTTCTTCCTGGCGATGGAGCTCATCGACGGGCCGAACCTGCGCAAGCTGGTGAAGCGGGCGGCGGAGGAGGCGTTGCCGCCCGCGTTCTGCGCGAAGGTGATTGCCTTCGCGGCGGAGGGGCTGGCGTACGCGCACGAGTTTCGCGACGTGGAGACGGGCGAGCCGCTGGGCCTGATTCACCGCGACGTGAGTCCGGACAACATCCTGGTGTCGCGGCAGGGCGCGGTGAAGGTGGTGGACTTCGGCATCGCCAAGGTGGCGGGGCAGGGGCACCGGACGTTGACGGGTGTGGTGAAGGGGAAGGTGGCGTACATGCCGCCCGAGCAGCTCCAGGCCAAGGGCATGGACCGGCGGGTGGATGTCTACGCGCTCGGTGTGGTGCTGTACGAGTTGCTCACGGGCAAGCGGCCGTTCGACGCGACGACGGACGTGAGCGTGATGCAGGCGATTCTGTTCGAGTCGTTCATCCCGGTGGCGCAGCGTCGGCCCGACGTGCCCGTGGCGTTGCAGCAGGTGCTCGACAAGGCGCTGGCGAAGGACCGCGAGCGGCGCTACCCGGACTGCCGCGCGCTTCAGGACGATTTGGAGCGCTTCGTTCTGTCCACGGGCGAGCCGGTGGGCGCGTATCAGATTTCCCAGCGCATCGCGCAGTTCGTGTCGGAGGGCCCGATATCGGGTTCGGCGCCGTCCTACGGTGGGAGTCAGGGGGCCGTGCCCCAGGAGCCGAAGCCGGTGGCCCGGGCTTCGTCCATGGAGATGCCCGTGGACTCTCCGTCATCGACGCCGCCGATGCCCCAGTCGTTGGAGGTCCCCGCCGCGCCAGCACCGCTGGCGTCGACGTCACCGACGACGCCCATGCCGATGGCCGTGGCCAACACCGTGCGAGAGATGGAGGCGCAGTCGCCTGGAGTGCGTGACACGCTCCCGTCCTATCCGGTGGTCGTGAAGAGTCCCCAGCTTCGGTCCGGTGCCTCCACTCGCGGCACTCGAAGTGGGGCGCGGGAGCGGCTGGCGCCGCAAGCGAATGAGCCCCGCGAAACCGTGCGCCCGGCCGCGTCGAGGCGGGCCTCCGAGCTGGAGCGTAACGAGGATGCCGTGGCGATGGCGGCGGTCGCCTCGGCGGTTCCTGATGTGTCCACCGCTCCCACGCGCACACCCGCGGCGGATTCGGACGATGCCGTGCATACCCGGAGCACGGAGTATCTCGCGCCGCTGAAGGCGAAGCGCTCCGGGTTGAATGTCGCGGTGGTGGGCGGATTGGTGGTTCTGGCGGTGGGCGGGGGCATTGCGTTGATGGGCGGTGGTGCGCGTGAGGACGCGCCGGTTCGCGTCACGCCGCCGCCCTTGCCGGTGGTGGAGCGTCCCTCCGAGCCAGCGCGTCAGCGCAAGGCCCAGCCCGTGATTGTCGCGGAGTCGGTGGCTGATTCGCAGGGCGTCCAGCGGGCTGACCGTGCGCGGGTGCCTGTCCCCGCTGAAGAAACCCCGGAGGCGAAAGCGCCTGTACCCACGAGTCCCCCACGGGACGTTCAGCCAGCGGGCGCGAGCCATCCTCCGGAAAGCGCGGTGGTGGTCCCCGCGGTCGCGAAAGCTGAATCTCCCGAGCCACGGTCGACGCCACCTGCCAGTCCGCCGCGCGTTCGTGAGAGTGCGCCGGTGCACAAGGCCGCAGTGGTCGCGAAAGGACGGCTGGAGTTCCGCATCCGTCCCTATGCCGTGGTGTCGCTCGACGGGAAGGTCCTAGGCCAGACGCCTTTCGCCGCAGTGGAGGTGCCGGAAGGCCGCCACACCGTGCGGATCGTCAACAAGGTCCTGGGCAAGGACGTGACCCAGACCATCGACGTGAAGGCGGGCCAGTCCAACGTGTTCAAGTTGAACCTCGAGCTGGAATGAGCCGAGCGCCTCAGTCCCGGGCACACGGGACTGAGGAGGCTTGGGCCTACTGTGGCCAGTGGAAGATCTGGCCATTATCGCCAGCGATCCAAAGGTCCGCGGGGCTGGTTCCGGCGATGTCCCTGAAGCGGGCGCTCGTGTCCTCGTGGATGATTTGCCACTGCGTGCCGTTGTACCGGTAGACGCGGCCGCTCTGCGCGGTGATGTAGACGGAGTTGGCACCGAACGCGATGACGGACGTCAGGCTCTCATTGTGCGTGTCGGGGAAGGGCATCCGGCTCCAGGTGTTGCCATCCCAGCGAACCACCGAGTTTGTTCCGCTGTAGAAGTCTCCAACGGCAAATGCGAGCTTGTCGTTCACCACCCAGACGCCCTGGAGTCTTCCCAGGGTGGGAATGGAGTTTTGGACATCCTCGGTTTGCCACGGGCTGCTGTCGCTGGTGTATCGATAGATGCGGGCCCTGTTGTTGCCTGTGTCATAGCCGCCGACCGCGAACAGCGCTGTTCGTGAGCGTCCGTGTACGTCGTACAGGGGCGCAACCGTTGAGAACCATGTTGTCAGTGACCCCGCGCCGTTCCCGCCGTTCCAGAGGAAGGTCAGCCCTTGGTTGCCTGAGAATGTCGACGTGACGCCGTGAATTTCCAGTGCGCCGTTGTGTCGGAATCCGACGAGCCCTTGCACGACGTTGTTCAGTTGGTGGGCTTGCGTGCAGGTATCTTCGCTTCGGACGAAGAACCTGAGCAGGCCCGAGGCCGACGAGCCCATGTAGCCGCGGCCCAGGTCGGCCATGTCGACCCAGACGGCGTTGTAGCCAGGGTTGTCGTTGCCGCATCCCGAACCCGCGGGGCTGAGCTGGAATGTCGTCGAGCCAGGCGTGAGGACGGCGACGCCGCCCATGTTGCCCACGACCGTCACATCTCCCGGCGTCTCGGTGAAGATGGATCGCCACTGCCGCTCCGGCGCACCCACGAGCCGGGGCACGAAGCTGGCGCCAGCCTCCGGGCACACGCCGGGGCCGTCGGGACTACCGTCGCAGTTGTTGTCCAGGCCGTCGCAGATTTCGGGGGCACCGGGATAGGTGAACGGGTTGCCGTCGTTGCAGTCTCCGTCCCGATCAACGAACCCCGGCCCCGGAGAGGTGCAGGCCTGAACCGCCAAGCCACCGCCAAAGCCGTCTCCGTCTTCGTCCAAAGACCAGGTGCTGACGGGCACCGTGGCCTGGCAGGTAGTGCCCGTCTGCGAGGTGTCGCAAACCTGCGTGCCGGGGCATTGACCGGCCACCTCGCAGGCGGCGCCAAGTTGCGGGAACGTCTCATCAATGGCCCCATCGCAGTTGTCATCCACGCCGTTGCAGAGCTCGGGGGCACCGGGCCGGATGCTGGGATTGGTGTCGTCACAGTCATCCGCGGGCCCCAGGACGTAGCCGGCGCCGATGCCCGCGCAGAACGCGAGCGGCTCCGCGTGCATGTCACCCCGGCCGTCCTGGTCCCTGTCGGGATAGGCGTAGACGGCATCTGGTGCGTTGCAGATGACGCCGCCGTCCTGGCCGCACGCGCGGATGCCGGGGCAGTCCACTCCCATCGTGCAACTCTGTCCAAGGGAGAGTTCCACTTGGTCCGAGATGCCATTGCAGTTGTCGTCCACGTCGTTGCAGAGTTCAGCCGCGCCGGGATGAATGGCGGCGTTGTTGTCATTGCAGTCCGTGCCGCCGGTGAATACGCTGACATATCCATCCCCGTCCGCGTCCGTTGCTTGAAGCGACAGCGTTACGTCCACGGGCTCGTTTGACTTCAGTGGTGCCCGCGAAGTGGCGCTCACCACGGACAATCCGGACTCGCAGGACTGTTCGTAAGCAATTGCTTCGACTTGGAGGTCAGGGCTCCAGTCCTTCGGGGGCAACACCCCGATGACGAGTACGTCTCTCGTGCGAGTCACGAACGTGGAGAGTTCTACGGGTCTTCGCTCATCCCGAACCTTCACTGAGACACAGCCTGGAACGAAGCCCGCGGAACGGATGGTCACCCGAATTGCTCGGCAGGTCGCCTTGTCACCCAACACCGCGTCGACCTGTGCGCCCGTGATGCTCGCAATGTCGCACGGATGCAGTTCCTCGATACTGGGCACCGTGCATGCGGTAAGGACCCACGCCAGGCACAATGAAAGAAGGCGGCTCATGGTGTGCCTCGCGAACTCGAATTTTCATCGGTGAGGAGATAGGTGGTGACCGCGCCCACCGCTGCCGTCACCGCGATGCCAAACAGAACGTTGGCTCCGAGCGCTTGGCCTCGTGCCGAATCCAGATAGCGGGCTTGCTCGTCGACGAAGAGGGCTTCACGGGCGCTCTGGATATTGCTCCGCGAGCGCAGCCCGAAGTAGCTCCCTACGCCTCCGGCGACGACACCCGCGCCAAGCAGGGCCAACGGGAGCGGCTGGACGCGGAGCCCCGCGGACTTCGGGGGCCCTACCGTGCCTCGCATTTCTGTGAGGGGAGCGGGTTCAACAGGCTGGGGAGGGCTCGACGCCGCTTCGCTCGCATCCTGGGGAGCAAGAATCGGACGGTCTTCGGCTTCCGCGCGAGCCGGTGATGGCTCTTGCGTGTGGAGGGGCGCGGCATTGCTTCGCGCCTTGGCGCGCAGGTCCTCGAAATCCCGCGCCACCTTTGGAGACACCTTGATAGGGAGGTCGGCGTCGGGGCGCAGGGACAAGGCTTCGCGAAAGGCCTTGAGGGCTTTGGGGCGTTGCCCCAGGTCCGCGAGGACAATCCCTTCATAGACTCGCACCTCTACGAGTTCGTCGTCGTTGCTGGCCAGTCGCCTGGCCTTGTCGAACTCTTTCAGCGCCTGTTCATACTCAAGCTCTTCATAAAGGCGAGCTGCGGCTTCAAGTCGCGAACGGAACGGAGAATCGCTCTTGTTGGCTTGTGCGACCCAGCCCGCCGGTTGCTGCCCGAGCGCCAATCCTGGCATCAGGACGGCGTAGCTCAGGAACCACCCTTGAATGGTGAATTTCTTGAGAGAGTGGCTTGCCATGACAGGTGAGCTTACCAGCTCTGCTCGCCTGTCCAGGTTTCGGCAGGAATCGCACGGCTCCCGTGGGTGATAGGGGCGCGGTTTGCCGCAGCAGGACAAACCGCGCCCGTCAGTTCATCAGGGTGCTTGGATGCGTTTGCGGAAGTGCGCCACGCCCACGCTGGGAATCATGCTCTCCCCACGTCCCGCTTCGGCGATGTCACCGCCCAACCAGATGCCTTCCGGTGTCACGGCAATGGCTTCCGCGCTGAGGGCATTGATGCCGCCGCCAATGGGAACGAACCGCTCGCCGTTGAAGACATACGCGTGGGTGGGTGCTCCACCGTCGGGGATGAGGGTCCCCACGACAACCAGGTCGTTGCCGACGGGCAGCAGCTTCCGGAAGCTGTGAACGCCGCCCTCGTGCATGGGAGGCGGCATCCCGTTGTCAGGCGTCGCCAGCTCACGCCAGGTGCTTCCATCCCAGTGTCCGAGCGCGAGCCGACCTGGAACGGGGTTGCCCTCAAGCGTCGTCTCTTCGTTGGTGCTCGCGTAGATGCCACCCGCCCCATAGGCGACGGTGATGGGCGAGGTGCTCAGTCCTTCTCCCAACGCCTCGAAGGCGCTTCCGGTCCAGTGGGCGATGCGCCGTGCCGGGAGTTCGCCCACGTGCATGAATTCACCGGTGACGACGAAGGCTGGGCGGTCGGGGTCGTCGTTCTCGGGGCGAAGGGCCAGCTCATACACAGGGCCGTCGATGCCGTCCGCGACCACCTCGAACTGCTCGCCCGTCCAACGGAGGACTCGCGAAGCCGTCTCCACCTGCGTGGCCAGCCAGGGCCGGCCGAGCGCATCCAGCGTCAGGGTGGATGCGAACCCGTGTGCACTCAGGTCTCCGAGCGACTCCCAATCCTCACCGTTCCACGTGAGCACGTGCGACTGGAGGGCGTCCCAGTCGAGGCACATGACATAGATGTCGCCTTGCGCATTCACGGCCAGGTCCCGGCACTCCATCGCGGGAAACGCGCCCAGCGCCTGCCAGCCCGAGTCCGTGAAGCGCAGCACCGTGCTCGGCACGCGGGCGCCTCCGGCATGGGTGGTGTTCCCCATCGCATGCAGCGTGCACTGTTCTCCGCCCACGGCCAGCACGCGCGAGCCCCCGCTCAAGCCGTAGCCGGGCTCCGCGCCTTCCGCCCGCCAGTGTCCATCCGCGTAGGAGACGATGCTCTGGGACGCGGCGCCGTCGATGCTGGGGAGACTGCCCGTGACGTAGATGCGGTTGCCATCGAGCAGGAAGCGCTGGATGGGGACATCCCACAGCGGGAACACTTCGGGGGGCTCATCGCCACAGAAGAGTCGCGAGTGCCAGACAGTCCGATTGAGGCTCGTGGCTTGAGGCCACTGCGCCCAACCCGAGTCAGGGGACCACACCGCGAGGGCGTTCGCCTCGATGGCCAATGGATTCCCATAGCCCTGGCCATTGACGAAGTTGAAGCAGCCGCCGACGTGGAGCTTGCCCTCGTGGAAGACGAGGTCCGTCACCACGCCCGGGTAGAAGCCCGTGCTGACACCTTCGTCGAGCATCTCCCACTGCGTCCCATTCCAACGCGCGATGGAGCCCACGCCATCCTGGTTGAAGTCGTAGGCGAAGGTGCCGCCAGCGTAGGGGGTACCGTCGTCGCCCAGCGTGAGCGCGAAGACGCCGTTGCCAGGAATGGGGAAGTCGTACGGATGCCACGTGGTGCCATCCCACCGGGCGACCTTGTTGCTGGCGATTCCGCCCACCTGCGAGAACGCGCCGCCCACCCAGACGTCTTCACCGCTCACGAGCAGCTCGTAGACGGAGCCGTTGGCCGGTCCTCCAGGCGGAAGCTTCCACGCGGTTCCATCCCAGATGGCGAGACCGACAGCGCCAATCTCCGCGAGCTCGAACTGGCCCGCGACCCAGAGTTCGTCTCGGACGTACGCCATCGTGCGAACGAGGCCCGTGAAGTGCCCGAGGACTTGAACGCCTTCGGGCGTCATCAGCCAGACCTCGCCGCTGCGTTCTCCGAACGTGTCGTTGGTGGCCAGGGCCAGCGTGGCGTCGTCCTTCGCCGCGACGGCGGAGAAGCCCGACCCTCCGGGAATCTCTTGCGTCCAGGTTCCGGGGACGGACTCCCACTGCCCTTGATGGCGGCGGATGATGGGCGTGGAGGCCTGCGTGCCGAGCCAGCGGAAGTAACCGGTGGCGACGAGGTCGCCCGAGGGCAGCTTCGTCACGTCATACACATGCGGCGAGTGGCCATCCATGCCGGAGACGCCCGCGATGGAGAAGCGCGGGTCCCACTCGCCGTTTTCGAGAACCTCCGTGACGGAGGTGGGCTGACAGGATGCTCCCGCGTCGGGCTCGGGCTCACCCGCGTCCGGTGTGCCGCCATCGTCGAGGCCCGCATCGGGAACGCCCGCGTCATCCGTGCCGGCATCGAGTCCGGTGCCTGCATCCGGGGTGGGCGCGGGCGTGTCATCACCACAAGCGGTGAAGACGAGTCCTACGACGAGGAATGTTGCGATGCGACGTGTCCAGGTGTCGTGCAGGGGTGTGTGCATAGGGGCTGCACACGGCTGCAATCGATGGACCTCCAAACGCCCGTTGCAATGTCGAAGGCTTGAGGCGCGCGCATTTGAATTCGAGACAGCGAAGTCGCCGAATCGCTGCCGCGGCATCAGGAATCTGAGACGCCGTGCGCACGCTCGCGCACCGTGTGCCGCGCAGGCTCACTGCTTGGGTTCAGGGATACGCATCGAAGCGGGCGTTTCGTGCGCATCGAGGATTCCTGTCGCCAATCGCAGCAGCTTCGCGCGCAGCGGCGCTGGCGCGAGGACCTCGAAGCCCGTCGCCACATCGCAGAGCTGTGCGAACGCAATCGACTCGCGTTCGAAGTCCACGACCACCGTCGTGCTGCCATCCGGCGCGCGTGGCGCGGCATCGAGCCGAGCACCCTCGGCGGGAGGACGGACCTTGCGGATCGCTTCCCGTCCTTCCGGCGTCAGTCGCAGCGTGACCTCGAATTGCGCGCGCTTCTCCGCGAACCGCGCGCACCAGCGCTTCCAGAACGACGGCAGGTCGAAGCGCTCGGGCCGGGTGAACGTCTCTGGCCGCAGCCGGGCTCCGTCCACGCGCGAGCCTCGGTACACGCG
The DNA here is from genome assembly GCF_000280925.3 of Myxococcus hansupus. NCBI lineage: Bacteria > Pseudomonadati > Myxococcota > Myxococcia > Myxococcales > Myxococcaceae > Pseudomyxococcus > Pseudomyxococcus hansupus. The sequence continues at coordinate 5,609,366 of NZ_CP012109.1, read as the reverse complement.
GGGCTCGGCTTCGCCCGTGCTCGCGACGAGGTACCAACGGTCCGCCTTGATGACGAGCGCGTAGGGGTCCACCACTTTACGGCTCGGCGTGCCCTCGAAGTCCCGATACGTCAGGGACACGCGCCGGTCCTGCCAGACGGCGTCTCGCAGCGTCGCCAGGTGCGGCACGGGCTCGCGTTCGGGGAACCATGACGACGCATCCACGTGGAGTCGCTGCCGGGCGTATTCCAGCGCGGGCTTCTGGAGCGCGGGCAGCGCCGCCGCCAGCTTCATCAACCCCGAGCGCATCGCCGACGTCAGCCCCAGGTCCTCCAGGGCTCCGGGGGCCGCCACGGCCGCCAGGGCGTGGAGCTCCGCCCGCGTGAAGCCCGTGAGCTGCGTGCGCCAACCCTCCAAGAGGGCCACGCCGCCCGCCGCGCCACGCGTCGCGTACACCGGCACGCCCGCGCCAGACAGCGAGTCGAGGTCTCGGTGGATGGTGCGCTCGGAGACCTGGAGTTCGCGGGCCAGCTCGCCCGCCGTCATCTTCGGGCGCGTCTGGAGCAGCAAGGTCAGTTGGACGAGTCGGTCGGCACGCATCGTGGGTTCCCAGCGCGGAGTCTAGATGGGGAATCATGACAGGGGATGTCAGGATTCCCTTCGTAGGGTGTGCACACGAACCCGTCGTGCCCCCGCGCGAGAAGCGCCAGCGGGCCTGGAGGAGTGTCAGCCATGAAGCCACTCGAAGGACGCATCGCCCTGGTCGCTGGCGCCACCCGAGGCGCGGGGCGCGGCATCGCCACCATGCTCGGAGAGGCTGGCGCCACCGTGTACTGCACCGGCCGCAGCGTGAGAGGCCGCCCCGCCACGGGCTCGCGCCCGGAGACCATCGAGGAGACCGCCGAGCTTGTCGACGCGAAGGGCGGGCGAGGCATCGCCGTCCGCGTGGACCACTCCGTCGAGGCCGAGGTCGAGTCCCTGTGCGCGCGCATCCAGCAGGAGCAGGGGCGGCTCGACATCCTGGTGAACGACATCTGGGGCGGCGACGCGCTCACGGACTTCGGCCCGGCGTTCTGGAAACAGTCCGCGGCGAAGGGGCAGCAGATGTTCGAGCGCGCCGTCTTCACGCACCTGCTCACCAGCCGCCACGCCGTGCCCCTGATGCTCGCGGCCGAGCGGGGACTCCTCGTCGAAATCACGGACGGGGACTCGTTCGGCTACCGCGGCAACCTCTGGTACGACCTGGTGAAGATGTCCGTCATCCGGCTGGCCTTCGGCATGTCGCGGGAGCTGCGCCGCACGAAGGTCACCGCGTTGGCCGTGACACCGGGCTTCCTCCGGTCGGAAGAGATGCTGGAGAACTTCGGCGTGACGGAGGCGAACTGGCGCGAGGGGGCGAAGAAGGATCCGAACTTCATCGCCTCGGAGAGCCCCTGCTATGTGGGCCGGGCGGTGGCGGCGCTCGCGGCGGATCCGCACGTGGCCGCGAAGGCGGGCAGGGTGTTCAGCTCGTGGGGCCTGGCGCGCGAGTACGGCTTCACCGACGCGGACGGTTCTCAGCCGCATTGGGGCGAGCACTTCGCGCGGGCCTTCGGCCAGCCGTATCAGGTCGCCGACGCGGCGGCATACGCGTCCTGGCGCGACGGCCCCATGGAGCGTGCGTGTCCCGACTGGCCGCTCGAATGACGGGCCTGCGAGCTTGTGCTGGCCTACCTTGGCCTACACGATGGGCCATTCCGGGGAAGGAGCGGCCCACCGCCAGCGGGCGACCGGCCAGGGCCCAACCGTGACGGTTGGGGCACGCGCCCGTGGACGGCGCGCGGCGGCATCGCTAGGGTGCGCGGCTTCATGGAACGCCCTTCAGTGATCTCCGCCCTCGAACAAGCCGTGAAGGCCCGGCCCATGCCGCGCCACGTGGGCATCATCATGGATGGCAACGGGCGGTGGGCGGAGTCCCGGGGGCTGCCCCGGTTGGAAGGGCACCGGGAGGCGACGTCGAGCGTGCGTGAAGTGACGCGCACCGCGCGCCGCCTGGGCATCCAGGCGCTGACGTTGTACGCGTTCTCGTCGCAGAACTGGGCCCGTCCGGCGGAAGAGGTCGCCGGGCTGATGGACCTGCTGCGGGACTACCTGGAGCGCGAGCGCTCCGAGATTCTGGACAACGGCATCCGGCTCAACGCCATTGGCGACGTGGACCGGTTGCCGCGCTACGTGCGCGAGCCGCTGGACCGGCTGCGGGCCGATTCGGCGCACAACACCGGCATGGTGCTGTCGCTGGCGTTGTCCTATGGCGGGCGGGAGGAGATCCTGCACGCGGCGCGGCGGTTGGCGGAGGCGGTGGGGCGGGGCGAGCTGGCGGCGGGAAGGGTGGAGGAGAGCGACTTCGAGCAGTTCCTGTGGACGCAGGGACTGCCTCCGCTGGACCTGATGGTCCGGACCAGCGGCGAGCTGCGCGTGTCCAACTTCCTGCTCTGGCAGATGGCGTACGCGGAGATGTGCTTCACCGACGCCTTGTGGCCGGACTTCCGTACTGACGAGTTCCTCCGTTGCGTATCGCAGTACCAGCAGCGTGAGCGCCGGTTCGGGCTCACGTCGGCTCAGGTGCAGCGGGAGGACGCTCCTCAGCAGGCCAAGGCGTGAACGACAAGAACCGAAACCTCGTCATCCGCGTCGTCTCCGCGGTGACGCTGCTGCCGCTGGTCATTCTGATGCTCTTCCTCGGCGGGTTCTGGAGCGCGGCCCTGCTGGGGCTCGCCTCCGCCGCTTGCGTGGGGGAGTACTACCTCATTGTCCAGAAGCGCCTGACGGTGGCCTCCTGGGTGGGCATGGCCTTCGCCGCGGTGCTGCCCTTCCTGCCGCTGCGGGACGCGGCGCGCACGGGCGAGACGGCCTTCTGGCTGACCATCGTCTTCGCGTTCTTCGCGTGGATCTACCACCTGTTCAAGGGGCCGCTCGCGGAGGCGCCGACGCGGACGGCGCACCTGGTCAACGGCTTCCTGTACGGCGCGGTGGGCCTCACGGCCATGTCCGCGCTGCGCCTGCTGCCCGATGACGGCATGGCGTGGGTCATCTGTGCGCTGGTCATCACCTGGGCCAACGACACCGCCGCCTACTTCTTCGGGCGCTTCATGGGGAAGCACAAGCTGTACCCCGAGGTGAGCCCCAACAAGACGTGGGAAGGGTTCTTCGGCGGCATGCTCGGCTCGGTGGGCGGCATGTTCATTGCCCGTCAGTTCTTCTTCCCGGTGTTCACGGTGTGGGACTGCGTGCTGCTCGGCATCGCGGGTGGCATCCTGGGGCCGGTGGGCGACCTGTGTGAGTCCATGCTCAAGCGCGCCTATGGCGTGAAGGACTCGGGGTTCCTCATCCCGGGCCACGGCGGCGTGTTGGATCGCATCGACGCGCTCCTGTTCAATGCCCCGCTGGTGTTCGTCTACGTGCAGTTCGTCCGGGGCCTGTTGCCCTAGGCGGCGCGTTCTCCGGTTGCCTGTCTGCTGGACAGGCCCGGTTGCGCGTTGTCCGCTCAGGCGCCCACGATTAGTGTTGCGCCCATGCTCCAAAACATCGGGTTCTTCGTCCTGTTGCTCGGCGTGCTCGTGACGGTGCACGAGCTTGGCCACTTCCTGGTGGCGAAGGCCTGTGGCGTGAAGGTCCTGAAGTTCTCCATCGGCTTCGGGCCGAAGCTGATCGGCTTCACGAAGGGCGAGACCGAGTACCAGATTGCCCTGCTCCCCCTGGGCGGCTACGTGAAGATGGCGGGGGACATGCCCCACGAGGAGCTCAGCCCGGAGGAGGCCAGCCGGGGCTTCCTGGCGCAGCCGCCGTGGAAGCGGGGCCTCATCGTCCTGGCGGGGCCGGCCTTCAACCTCATCTTCCCCGTCCTCGTCTATTTCTTCGTCTTCCTCGGGCCGCACCAGGCGACCTCCACCTACGTGGGCGCCGTGAGCCCGGGCTCGGCCGCGCAGGCCGTGGGCATTCTCCCGGGGGACCGGGTGCTCTCCGTGGATGGGACGCCCGTCCGCACGTTCAACGAGATGCGGGAAGCGCTCGTGGGCCGTTTCGATCAGCCCCTCCCCATTGTCCTGGATCGCAATGGCGAGAAGCTGACAGTGGAGTTGACGCCCAAGAAGCAGGTGGACTCGAACCCCGTCGAGACGGTGGAGCGGGGCTCCATTGGCGTGGAGGCCACGGCGAAGCCGGCCATCCTCGGCGTGCCTCCGGGCTCGGCGGCAGAGCAGGCGGGCCTGCGCACCTTCGACCGCATCCTGGCCATCAACGGCGTGAGCGTGGACACGGAGGGCCGTTTCCAGACGGAGATGGACAAGCATGCGGTGGGCACGCCGCTGGAGCTGACCGTGCGCCGCATGGATCCGGTGGCGGCGGGGGCGGTGACCGGGCGGGCGGCCACGGTGCTGAAGGTCACCATGCCGAAGCAGGAGGGCGTGGGGCCGGCGACGTTGGGCGCGGAGACGCCGGACCTGTACATGGCCACCGTGGCGCCTGGGAGCGCGGCGGAGAAGGGCGGCCTGCGTCCTGGAGACCGCGTCCTCGCGCTGGATGGCAAGCCGCTGGAGTCGTTCTACGCGCTGTCCCTGACGTTGAACGGGTTGAAGGAGCGCCCCTTCGAGCTGACGTGGCGGGGCGCCGACGGTGAGCGCACGGCGACCCTGGCGCAGGCGCCGCTGAAGATGGAGGACGAGATGGGCACGGCGACGTCGCCCATTGTCCTGGGGGTGCGCAACTGGGGGCTGTCCGCCGCGGACATGCCGGTCGTCGACGAGGTGACGGTGTACATGGGGCCGGGCGCCGCGCTGAAGGAGGCCGCGCTCATCGTCCCGAAGATCGTCAAGCAGATGGTGCTCGTGCTCGGCAAGCTGGTGACGGGCTCGGTGCCGATGAGCACCGTGGGCGGCCCCATCATGATGTACCAGTTGGCGTCCAAGAGCGCCGAGCAGGGCCTGGACAGCTTCCTCCACCTGATGGCGCTCATCTCCATCAACCTGGGCGTGATGAACCTGCTGCCCATCCCCGTGCTGGACGGCTTCCACCTGCTTTCCGCCGCCTGGGAGGGAATTCGCCGCCGCCCCATCCCTGTTCGCGTCCGCGAAGTGGCCAACATGGTGGGACTGGCGCTGCTCGTCCTGCTGATGCTGTTGGCCGTGACCAACGACATCACCCGCTAGAGGACGCATGCGAGGAACCGCCGTTGCCGGACTGCTCTCCGTGGCCTTCATCTCCTCCGCCTGCGCCTCGCGGGCGGCGAAGCCCGACGCGGAGGAAGGCACCGCCACCCGCCCGCCCCGTTCCCGAAGTGGCACGCCGGGCGTGACGAAGCGCGAGCAACTGCCCCGCTCCTACCTGGGAGAAGGGCTGGCTTCTTTCTACGGCCCCGGCCTGCACGGGCGCCCCACCGCCAGCGGTGAGCGCTTCAACCAGGAGGCGATGACGGCCGCGCACCGCAAGCTGCGCTTCGGCTCCTGCCTGCGCGTGGTGAACATGGAGAACGGCCGCGCGGTGAAGGTCCGGGTGAATGACCGGGGGCCCTTCGTCGACGGCCGCGTCGTCGACCTGTCCAAGGGCGCCGCGCGGAAGCTGGACATGCTGGACAAGGGCGTGGTGCGCGTGCGGCTGTACCGCTGCGACGACCGCTTGTCGGAGATTCCGCAGGCAATGTGGGCCGCGCCGGTGTAGTGAGCCGTCCCATGTTTCTCGCGCTGGACACCTCGACGTTGACCCTCTCGATGGCCCTGGTGGAGCGTGCGCCCGATGGCGGGCTGCGCACCCTGGAGCACGTGGTGGTGGGGCCGCCGCGAAAGCAGAGCGAGGCGCTTCCCGGCATCGTCGGGGAGCTGCTGGAGCGGCACGGCGCCACGCTGCCCGCCCTGGAGGGGCTGGTGGTGGGCCTGGGGCCGGGCTCCTTCACGGGGCTGCGCATCGGCCTGGCGACGATGAAGTCGCTGGCCTACGCCACGGGGTTGAAGGTGGCGGGGGCGTCGTCGTTGGCGGCCATCGCGCTGGAGGGCCCCGAGGACGTGCCGCTGTACTGCCTCGCGGTGGCGCGCAAGGACGACCTGTACCTGGGCGCGTACGTGCGACGGGGCGGGACGGTGGAGGCGTTGGATCCGGAGACGGCGATGTCTCCCGCCGAGGTGGCCGCGCGCATGGCCGCCGAGCCCCGGGCGCTGGCCCTGGGACCCGCGCTGGAGAACTACCGCACCGCCCTGGTGTCGCACGGGGTGGCGCCGGAGCGGCTGCTGCCAGCACCCGCCTTTCCGTCCGCGGTGGCGCTGGCCCAGCTCGCGCGTTTCCCGGAGCAGCAGTCGCTGGAGGCGATGTTCGCCATGGAACCGCACTACGTGCGGGCCTCCGAGCCGGAGCGCAACCCGAAGTTCCCGCCGCTGCCCGGGCCGGCGCCCACCGCACGGTTGAAGGAAGACTGAGACGTCGCGTGGCGCTCGCGCTCCCGGGCCCCGGTGGCGTAAAGGACGCGCCATGAGAGACGACTTGACGATTGGCGTGGTGGGCGCGACGGGCGTGGTGGGCCGCGAGGTGCTCGCCGCGTTGTACGCGCAGGACGTGCCCGCCGAGCGCGTGCGCGCCTTCGGCTCCGAGCGCTCCAAGGGCGTGGAGGTGGAGTACGGCGAAGACTCGCTCGAGGTCGAGCAGGCGACGCCGGACGCCTTCCGCGGTCTGAAGCTGGTGCTCCTGGCCACGCCCGCCGAGGCGTCGCGCAAGCTGGCCCCGGCCGCGCAGGCCGCGGGCGCGTGGGTGGTGGACATCAGCAACGCCTTCCGGGGTGACGGCAACGTCCCCATGGTGCTGCCGGGCTTCAACAGCGACATCCTGGGCGCGGGGTTCACGTTCAAGGGCCGCATCGTGTGCCTGCCGGGCGCCGTCACCACCGCCGCGGTTCATGCGGTGGAGCCGCTGCGGAAGGCCTTCGGGGTGGTGCGCGCGCAGGTGACGGCGCTGATGTCCGCGTCCAGCGCGGGCGTGCGCGGGGTGGCGGAGCTGGAGAAGCAGACCGCGGACCTGATGTCCGGCCGGGAGCCCGACCCGCATGTCTTCCCGCACCGCGTGGGCTTCAACCTGGTGCCCCAGGTGGGGGGCTTCATGGTGAACTCGCCCTGGACGGAGGAGGAGGGTGGCTGGACCCTGGAGGCGGCCCGGCTCTTCTCGTCCAAGGGCGACGTGCCCGTCATCGCCGGGACGGCGGTGCTGGTGCCCTCCTTCTACGGGCACGGCCTCACGCTGAACGTGCAGCTCAAGAAGCCGGGCCCGGTGGAGCAGGTGCGCGCGGCCCTCAAGACGTCCTCCGTCCTGAAGGTCCTGGATGTGCCCGGGGAGCGGGTGTACCCCATGCCCATGCTCGTCACGTCGGACCCGGCCGTGCACGTGGGCCGGGTGCGCTCCTTCCCCCAGGCCCCGGAGTGGGTGACGCTCTTCGCCTCGGTGGACAACGCCAGCCGGGGGGCCGCCCTCAACCTGGTGGAGGCCGGACTCCGCCTGGCCGAGCGCTCCGCCTGACAATTTGGCAAAGCGCCTGGAGCCGTCCTGCCTGTTTGGCGCGGCGGGACGGCTCGGACGGAATGGCTTCCAGCGGACGAGAAGGCGTTTCATGTGGCCTCCCGCTTGCTAGCCTGGGCGTACCCATGCGCCTCACACTCGTTGGCCTCTTGCTCTTCGCGTCGACTGCTCTCGGGCAGCAGACGGTGACGTTCTCGGCCCCAGCGACCATCTTGCAGAACAACAGGATCGTCGTCTCCCAGGCGAACTGTACGGCTGAACGCAACGTGACCTGGACCCGGACGGGGAATCTCTGCGAGCCCCTGTACCTGTGGCTCTCCAGCGACGGCACGTGCAACCGTGCACCGGCTGCGACGGACAGGACCCTCCTGCAGATCGCCAGCGGCGACACCACCACGATGTCTGGAACGCTGTCGCTGCGTGCGAGCGAGGCGTTGGCCGCGACGGGACAGACGTGTGAGTCGCAGACGACGGAGAAGTCGTTCCGGCTGTGTGCCTCCACCAATCGCTTCGTCGGCGACATCATCGGCACCACGTGCCAGGACTCCGTCAGCTCCATTGGCACGCCCACCATCGACCTGGTCTATGACCCCGAGCCGCCCCCGGTTCCGCCGGCTCCCGCGGTGACGGGCCTGGACTCCGCGCTGAGCGCCACCGTGACGGTGCCGACGGGCGCGACGCTCATGGCGGTCGAGGTGCTCTCGCTCGTCGCGGGCGAAGACGGTGGAACGGGAACGGGCGAGCCGCTTGTCTCGAAGGAGCAGACCGCGGCCAACACCACCTTCCGTCTGGATGGGCTCGAGAACGGTGTCGAGTATGCCGTGCGGGCGATTGCCATCGACGCGGCCGGCAACCGGAGCCAACCTTCCGAAGTGACGCGGGGGACGCCGATCGCGAGCGAAGGCTTCTACGGCGGCTACGTCGGGGCTGGCGGCGCGGAGACGGGCGGGTGCACGGCGGCAGGTGGCGGCATCACGGGATGCGCGGTGCTCGCGTCCCTCGGAATCTGGTTGTCCTCGAGGAGGAAGCGTTCATGAGTCGGGCATCAGCCCTGGGAGTCGTGGCGTTGCTCGCCGCGCTGCCCGCGTGGGGGCAGGACACTGTCGTAATGGATGACGAAGTCTCGCTGAAGTCGCCTCGCACGGGCGCCATCCAGTTCCGCATGGGTGGCTACAAGCCCCTCATCGACGAGGAGCCGGGACTCACCGGGACGCCTTACAAGGACTACTTCGGCGATGAGTCCCTGCTGACGTTCGAGGTGGAACTCCAACGGTTCCTCTATCAGGGCGTGGGCACGGCGGGCGTGGGCTTCTCCGCGGGCTACGGCGAGAAGTACGGCACCGCGCGGCTTGCTTCGGGGCAGCCCGCGGCGGAGCGGACGTCGCTGCGCCTGGTGCCGCTGTCCTTCAACGCCTTCTACAAGTTCGACTACGCCGCGTTCAAATGGGGCATCCCGCTGGTGCCGTACGGCAAGCTGGGCCTCATCTACACGCCCTGGTGGGTGACGAAGGGCGCTGGCACCGAGGTCGCCAATGGCAACCGCGCCGCGGGTGGCCGGTGGGGCTGGGGCGCCACGGGCGGCGTGGCCTTCCTCCTGGACGTGTTGGAGCCGCGTTTCGCTCGCGACTTCGACTCCGACCTCGGGGTGAACCACAGCTACATCTTCGCTGAGTACACCTATGCGGATGTGGACAACTTCGGCGGTCCCGGACTGAACCTGTCCAACCGGCGCTGGATGTTCGGACTGGCGCTGGACTACTAAGCGGCTCATGCCGCTCATTCCGCGCCGCCCGAGTCCGTTTCTCGCGCTCCTCCTGATGACGGCCGCCGTGGGCCCCTGGGCCTCCGGCTGCCGCCGGGTGGTGCGGCCGGACCTGGGGCAGGACCGGACGGTGGAGGCGGGCGTGCCGGTGGACTTCGGCTCGCAGCGGGAGGATGCCTCCTCCGTCACGTGGGAGCTGGGCGACGGTAGCGCCGCCCAGACAGCCCCCTGGGTGTCGCATGCCTTCGCCCGCCCAGGCACCTACACGGTGCGGGCGCTGCATGACGGTGAAGCGGTCGGCAGCGTTCAGTTGACGGTGGTGCCTCGGCCGCTGCTTCGCGCCGTGCCCGCCAGCGCTCGCACGGTGATGTGGCTGCCGCAGCTTCGCGGCCATGTGGACCGCCTGCTGGCCTTCTACACGCGGCTCGCGGGGCCGGAGCGTGCGCGGGAGATGGTGGCTTCCTCGCCGCTGCTTCCGCTGCTGCTCAAGGACCTGGAGGGCGGGCCTGGCGCCGTGGTGGACCCGGACGAAGGCTTCGGCTTCTTCCTGCTGCCCGAGTTCGAGGGCGTCGTGACGCTGCTCGGCATCACCGAGCCCGACGCGGCCGTGAGCGCCGTGTCCAGCGAGCTGGAGCGCGCCGGGCATGGCGTGATGCCACGGGACGACGGCTCCGTCGTCGTGGAGCCCGGGAGCGGCGGTCCTCCGATGCTGCTCTTCGAGGACCGCGGCTATCTCTATCTCGCGGTGCCGGACAGTGGGGCCGATGAGCCCGACGAGGGTGAGCCCATCCAGGCGGCGGCCTTCGCCATTCCAGACGCGGAAGTGGTCCGCCAAGCGGTTCGGGGCCTGACGGGCGCGGGCATCTCCGCGGACCCGCTGCTTGGGGAACTGCGCGCGAAGGTGGCGGACGGCAGCGCGTACCTGTTCTCGGCCCGGGCGCAGGGAGGCGAGGCGGAGGGTGAGGACTTCGGCCCGCTGCGCGGGTTCGCCGCATCGATGGCGGTGATGCCGGAGCGGTTGGAGTTGGATGGCTTCTTGTCCTCGTCGACGCCCCTGTTCCAGGGCGCGCGCGCCCCCGCGTCCGAGCTGCTCAAGAACGTGACGCTGGGGCCCGTCGCCGCGGCGCAGCTCTCCATTCCTCCCGAGGAGTTGGCGCGGCTGGCCTTTGGCGCGCCCGGCTCGTCGCGCCGCGAGCGCGTGGTGTCCTCGTGGCGGCAGGAGGGGCTGGACGTGGAGTCGCTGCTCAAGGCCCTGCGTGGCGACGTCGTGGTGCGCGTGTACTTCGACATCCCGGCGTTCTTCCGGAACTTCATCCGGAACAAGCGGCCGGACCTCAAGGGCGCCATCGTGGTCGAAGCCGGCCTGACGGCCATGGAGCCCGTGCGGGCGCTGGTGCAGAAGCACCTGGAGGCGTCGCCGCTCCGCTACACCGTGCAGCAAGAGGCGGGAGGCACGATCTACCGGACGCGCTTCCGCGAGCACGCCGTGGAGCTGCGGCTCACGGGCAGCGAGCCACGCTGCTGGCGGGAGAGTCGCTGGAGGGCCGGCCCCAAGGTGACGTGAGCACCGAGCTGCGTGAGCGTTTCGGCGGCGAGGCGTTCAGCTCGGGCCACGTGTCGGCCATGGTGGACCTGGGCCGCTTGCGCGCGGACCTGCGGTCGGCGGAGCGCATTCCCGGTGTGCCGAGCCCCTTGCTCGGCGCGACGAAGGCGCTCTCCGGCGCGCTGCTCGACCAGATCACCCCGCTGGATTCGGGCTTCCTCGACTTCTCGCCCGTGGAGGGCGGCGGCCGTCTCAAGGGGCGGGTCACCTTGCGCGCGGCGCAGGAGGCCTCGCGTTGAGTCCGCGGGTCACCGTGCTCTACTTCGCCGCCGCGCGCGAGCGCACCGGGCAGGCGCGGGAGGCCTTGGACGTTCCCGAAGGCGCGCACGTGCGGGACGTGCTGCGGCTGCTGACCGAGAAGCACCCGGCGCTGGCCCCGTTGCTGCCGCATCTTCGCGTCGCGGTGGACCAGGAGTTCGTCGGGCCGGATTCACCCGTGCGCGAGGGCGCGGAGGTGGCGCTGATTCCTCCGGTGGCGGGCGGCTCGCCAGGGCGGTTCCTGGTGGTGGACCGTCCGTTGCGGCTCGATGAGGTGGTGGAGGCCGTCAGCGGCGAGGCCTACGGTGGGCTGGTGACGTTCAGCGGCTCCGTGCGCAACCAGACGAAGGGCCGGCGGGTGTTGCGGCTGGAGTACGAGGCCTACGCGCCCATGGCGGAAAAGAAGCTGGCGGAGATTGGCGCGGAGGCCGCGGCGCAGTGGCCCGGGGTTCGCCTGTCCATCATCCACCGCGTGGGCACGCTGCACCCCGGCGAGCTGGCGGTTGTCATCGCCGCGGCGGCTCCGCACCGGAAGGAAGCGTTCCGTGGGTGCGAGCACGCCATCGAACGGCTCAAGCAGGATGTGCCCATCTGGAAGAAGGAGTTCTTCGAGGATGGCGAGGTCTGGGTCGGACTGGGGCCCTGACGGCGAGAATCAACGCACGCGGAGGTACGCGGGGACGGTGAGGTCGGTGCCCGCGTCCTGCTGCGCGCCGAGCTCCTCCTCGGTGAGGGGACGCAGCGGCGTGTTCAAGCCCATGGACTTGCGGCGCTCGGCTTCCTTGTCGGCCGCCATCTTCATGGCGCGCGCCTTCGACTCCTCCATGCGCTGCGGCGTGGGGCCCGCGACGAGGAAGCCCACCGGCAGGCTGAGGAACAGCATGCTGACGATGGCCAGCCAGCCGAAGTCCTTCCATTGGAGCCGGTTGACCTGGTCCTTCACGACGGAGGCCTGGATGCGCAGCGAGAGCTGACCTTCGGAGAGGCGGAGCGTCATCCCCTCCGCGAGGTCCACGGAGGTGCGCCCCGCGTCCTGGCGCAGGTCTGCGGCGGGGAGCGCGGCGTAGCCGTCGCCTTTGACGGCGCGTTCCGCGCGGGCCGCGGGGGGCAGGTGGATGCGCCAGCCCTGCGGGGTGCGTTCCGCGATGAGGAACGGTTCCTCCGGCAGGGTGAAGCCGTAGAGCGGCAGGAGGGCTGTCTCATCCGGCGCGGCGTGGACACTCGACTGCTCGGGTCCATAGCTCCACGCCTCGGACAGGTTGTCGCCCCAGTACAGCTCACAGAAGAGTCCGCCGCCCGCCTTGGTGTTCATCGCGGCGGGAAGCATAGGGCCTTGCATGGCTCACGGCTCCTTCATCGACCGGGAGACGTTGCCCGAAAGACTCGGCACGCCCGGTTGCCCTCTGGACAGCCAGGGGGCTCCTCGGGTTCCCGAGGCCGCGCCGGAAGGAGGATTCCCTCTCGGCGCGGCCGGAATCCACGGGATTGCCGTGGATGTGGGACGTTCCGTTACGGGGTGTGTGGCCCGTCCGCGGGCATGGCCGCCGTGGGTCGGCGCTGCTCGCTTCGCAGGGCCTTCAGCGAGGTCAACGTCACCAGCGCCATGAAGGTCGCGTAACCCGCCAGGGGCCAGGCGGTGTCCCCATCGAGCAGCACGATGGCCAGCGTCCCGAGGAGGCCGACGATGAGGCTCTGGATGCAGAAGTAGAGCGCGACCGCGGTGCCCGCCCTGTCACCGAAGGCCTGGAGCGCGCCGTTCGCGGTGACGGACACCGTGAACACGATTCCCGCCGCGATGACCCACATCGGCATGACGAACGTCAGGATGGATGGGGGCGCGAGGGCTTGCCCGATGACGAGCAGCACCGCGCCGAGCAGCAGCAGGGCCATGCCTCGGGCGAGGCTGCCCTCCCATCCCCAGGCGGCCACGAAACGCTTCGCGAAGCGCGTCGTCACCATCATCACGAGCGCGGCGGTGGCGAAGGCCAGGCTGAAGTGAACCTCCGAGAGTCCCGCCTGGCCCATGAGGACCCGAGGGGCTGTCGAGAAGAACACGAAGAAGGCACCCATGGCCGCGCTGAAGCCCAGCGTGTACGTCCAGAACGCGGTGCTGCGCAGCATGGGCCGGAACGCCGCTGGTGGCGCGGTCGCGAGGGCAGGGCGCGTCTCGGTCCATTTCGGGAGCGCTTGCAGCAGGGCCAGGAGCCCCAGGATGCCGAGCGTGAGGAAGATGGCGCGCCAGCCGAAGTGCTTCGCGAGCAGCGCTCCCGCGATGGGGCCCAGTGCGGGCACGAAGGCCAGCATCGAGCTGAAGAGGCTGTAGATGACGGCGCTTTCAGGACGCTCCGCGTAGACGTCACGGACCGTCGCGAAGGTGGCGACGAGGGCCGCGGAGGCGCCCACGGCTTGCAGGAGCCGCAGCCCAACGAACAGCGTGGCGCCCGAGGCGTTCGCGAGCAGGAACGACGCGGTGGTGAACAGCAGCGCGCCGCTCAGCAAGACGCGGCGCCGCCCGATGCGGTCCGAGATGGGCCCGAACACCATCTGCCCGAGACCGAGCACGACCATGTACAGGCTGAGTGTGAGTTGGATGATGGCCGGCGAGGTGTCGAGGATGCCGGGCATCGCGGGGACGACAGGGAGGTAGATGTCCATGGCCAGTGAGGCCAGGAGGTCGAACGGCGCCATCAGCAACAGCGCTGCTGGCAGGGCGTGATTCCACGACAGGGATTTCGAGTCAGGCACGATTGAGTCCGCACAAATGAGGCACATCTGGCGGCGCTCTGCCTCTCCACGGGGTACCGGGATGGTCTGGGGCAGATGGCCGCGGCAACGAGGTCGTGTCGCCGCGGCTCACTCATCTGCGGATGCGGTATCGCCCATCTCGCGTGTTCCCTCGGGGTGGAGAACGGCCTGGTCAGGCCAGGCACCGCTCTAACAACCGTGACAGCCTTCGACAAATGGCCTGAAGGCGCAGGGGGCGTGACGGATGCGCCTCGCCTGCCATGACAACGTTCGTGCGTCAGGGGATGGCGGGCGTCCCTGGGGCCGACGGCTCAAGGGGCCGCAGCGCCCCGAGCCGTATCGGAGGATGTGCCCGAAGGTGTTCCAGCCGAAGTCCCCGGAGGCGTGTCGGAAGAGGCACTCGAAGGCGCTCCGTCTGCTGGGCCCGGGCGCGTTTCGGAAGAAGGGCTCGGAGGTGCTTTGCGAGCAGTGACTGGAAGCGTCTCGGAGGAAGGGCTTGGAGGTGCTTCGCGAGCAGTGACTGGAAGCGTTTCAGAAGAGGCACTCGAAGGCGCTCCGCCTTCTGGGCCCGGAGGCGTTGCGCCAGAGGCGCCTGGAGGCGTACCGGCATCACTGTCCAGCGGCGTTGCGCCAGAGATGCCTGGATGCGTTCCCGCAGCAGTGTCAGGAGGTGATTCAGCGCTCGCTGTGGCCCCGAGCTGCGTCGCGTTTGGCGGTCCCCTGGTCGGCACTACGCCTGGAGGCGTTATCGCCCCTGCGTCTGCTGGCGCGGATTCACCCGCCGCAGCGCCGGCGTCCGTGGCCTGAGCGGGCGCCCCATTGGCAGGGGCCGGCTCCTTGGGCGCGACGGGTGCGGTCCCCGCGGCATTCGTTCCGGGCGTCGTCGTCGCCCCTGCGTCACTCGGCCCAGGCGGCGTCGCCGCCGAGCCAGGGACCGCCGCGCCCGCTGCTTTGCCCGGTGCCGCTGGTGCAGGAGCCGGTGTCGCAGCGGGGCCCGCGTCCAGCACCGCCGATGATGGCGGCATCGCGACCTGTGTCCCCGCATCCAGAGCGGGCGAAGCCTCCATCCCCAGCCGCACGGGCACCGCGCGTCGAATCTCCGCCGTGGCCATCACGACCACGGCGACCGCGATGCCCAGGAACCCCACCGTCTGCGCCATCGTCTCGATGCGCGGAGGAATCCTGCGCCCACTCGCCGCCTCGACCAACAGGAGCAGAATCCGCCCGCCATCCAATCCGGGAACGGGCAGCAGCGTCAGGAGCGCCAGCACCACCGACGCCGCGACCAGGGTGCGCAGGAGCGCATCCGTTCCGGAGGCCATCGCATCCGCGGACTCCTGCCGCACGAGCGCGCCCGCGTTCGTCGCCTCCGGGTCCTCCACCAGCCCCCGCATCATCCGCTTCAACAGCACCACGCCCTCGGCCGCCACGTTGACGGTGTGTGTGAAGGAGTGGCTCAGCGCCTCCGCCGCGCCGTGCGCCTTGTAGACGTACTGCTGGCTCACGCCGATGCGCCCCGTGCCCCGCTCATCCGGCCGGGGCCGCACCACCACCGTGCGCGGCGCATCCCCGCGCTCCACGGACAGCTCCAGCGGGACGCCCGGCGCTGCGCCGACCTTCTCCACGAACTCCGACCAGGTCCGCAGCGGCTGGCCCGCGACCTTCACGATGCGGTCCCCCGGCAGCAACTGCGCCCGCGCGGCCTCCGAGCCCGGCTGCACCGTGCCCACCGTCAGCGGCACCACCACGTGCGTGCCCGACGTGTACAGCGCGAACAGCACCCCCAGGGCGACCGCGTAGTTGGCCAGTGGCCCCGCGAGGATGATGAGGATGCGCAGCAGGGGGCCCCGCGACGTGTAGCCCGCGGCCTCCTCGGCGTCCGCGCGGTGCGGATTCATTCCCTGCAGGTGCGCCGTGGCGCCCAGCGGCACCGCCGCCACCACGTACTGCGTCCCCCACAGGCGGAACGACACCAGCGGCGGGCCGAAGCCGAACACGAAGCGAGGCACCCGCACACCGAGCATCCGCGCGGCGACGAGGTGCCCCAGCTCGTGGAGGGTCAACAGGCCGCCCAGGGCGAGCAGGACGAGCGCGTAATGCATCCTTCCGCGCCGCTCCTACAGCTTCCGCCGCTGACCGGTCCGCTTGTACGTCACATAGTCGGACAGGATGGTGTCGTGGTCGAAGCAGAGGTCCTTGGGCAGCGCGTCCACCCGGAAGGCGCGGGCCTCGGCGGCGTCGTCGGCGCCCTGTGGCTCGCCCTCGGCGGAGCCGATGTAGACGGTGGAGATGTTGTGCTGACGCGGGTCCCGCTTGGGGTCCGAATACGTGAAGAACTGCTCGGACAGCTTCACGTGCAGCCCCGTCTCCTCCAGGACCTCGCGCACGGCCGCGGTGTCCAGCGGTTCGCCCTCGTCCACGAAGCCGCCGGGCAGGGCCCAGCCGACAGGCGGGTTCGCCCTCCGGATGAGGACGATGCGTTCACCGGGAAGCTCGATGATGCAGTCCACGGTGGGCTTGGGGTTGCGGTATTCGGGCATGACCCCCAGTCTAACCGCTGCCGCATGCTCGCACTTCATAGAAGCGTGCCGTGGGGTATGGTGCGCCCCGTGTCCACTCCGAGACGCCATCTCCGTGTCCTCGCTGTCCTGCTCGTGGCGAGCATGGCGGGCTGCCTGCCCCGTGAGCAGGAGCCCGGGGACTACGTCTTCGAGCCCGTCGAGGTGCTCCGCGACGACTGCGGCCTGCTCGAACCCAACCGCGACAAGTTCTACGGCACGCTTCAAATCAGCGGCCGCGTCGTGCGCCTGGACTTCGGCTTCCTGGACAGCCACCTCGTGGGCTACTTCCTGGAGGATGGCGACCACTTCTCGCTCGACGGCAGCGTGGTCAAGGCCTCCGCCGAGGTGAATGGCCAGGAGTGCCTGCTCGACCAGGTCAACATCCACGTGAGTGGTACGACGCAGTGCGAAACGCAGTTCAACGGGGTGCTGCGGGTCCGCTACGACACGCGCCGCCCCGACGAATGCGTCTGCGAGCTGTGGATGCGCTACGAGGCCGTCAAGGAGTCGAAGCGCTGCGACAGTGAGGGTTGAGCCGCGCGCGCCGCGTTCCTAGAACAGGGTGGGCATTGTCCACGCTGGAGGAGCGCATGGCGGATTCGCGGCAAGAGATTCACTCGGTCCTGACGGAAGCACGGGTTTTTCCGCCCCCAGAGGCGTTCGCCCAGCGCGCGCACATCCGGAGCATGGCGCAGTACCAGAAGCTCTGGGACGAGGCCGCGAAGGACCCCGACACGTACTGGGGCGACCGCGCCCGTGAGGAGCTGTACTGGAAGGAGCCGTTCCAGACGGTCCTCGACTGGAAGCCGCCGCACGCGAAGTGGTTCGTCGAGGGCAAGACGAACCTGGCCTACAACTGCCTGGACCGGCACCTGGCCACCCGCCGCGACAAGCCCGCCATCCTCTTCGAGGGCGAGCCGGGCGACCGCCGCGTCCTCACGTACGGCGAGCTGTCCACCGAGGTGAACAAGCTGGCCAACGCGCTCAAGTCGCTGGGCGTCCGGAAGGGGGACCGCGTGGGCATCTACCTGCCCATGGTTCCCGAGGCCGCGGTGGCGATGCTGGCGTGCGCGCGCATTGGCGCGGTGCACTCGGTGGTGTTCGGAGGCTTCTCCACCGAGGCGCTCCAGGAGCGCATGAAGGACGCGGGCGCGAAGGTGCTGCTCACCGCGGACGGCGGCTGGCGCAAGGGCGCGGTGGTGCCGCTGCTGAAGAACGTGGAGGCCGCGCTCGCCAACATCCCCAGCATGGAGAAGGTGGTGGTGCTCCGCCGCACGGGCAGCACGTTGGAGCTGTCCGGCCCCAAGCTCGTCGCGTGGGACACGCTGGTGGGCGCGCAGTCCGCGGAGTGTGAACCGGAGTGGGTGGAGAGCGAGCACCCGCTGTTCATCCTCTACACGTCGGGCTCCACCGGAAAGCCCAAGGGCGTGCTGCACACCACGGGTGGCTACGCCGTGGGCGCATCGCTCACCACGCGCTGGGTGTTCGACCTGCGCGACGATGACGTCTACTGGTGCACCGCCGACGTGGGTTGGGTGACGGGACACACGTACGTCGTCTACGGCCCGCTGATGAACGGCGTCACCACCGTCATCTACGAGGGCGCGCCCACGCAGCCGGGGCCGGACCGCTTCTGGGACATCATCGAGCGGTACAAGGCCACCATCCTCTACACCGCGCCCACCGCCATTCGCGCCTTCATGCGCCTGGGGGAGGAGCCCGTGCGCAAGCATGACCTGTCCTCGCTGCGCCTGCTGGGCAGCGTGGGCGAGCCCATCAACCCCGAGGCGTGGATGTGGTACCGCGACGTCATCGGTGGCGGGCGTTGCCCCGTGGTGGACACGTGGTGGCAGACGGAGACGGGCGGCATCATGGTGTCACCGCTGCCCGGGGCCACGCCGACCAAGCCGGGCTCGGCCACGCTGCCGCTGCCGGGCATCCACGCGGAGATTCTGGACCGCGAAGGCAACAAGGTGCCGCGAGGGCAGGGCGGGCTGCTCTTCATCACGCGCCCCTGGCCGTCCATGCTCCGCACCGTGTACGGCGACCCGGACCGTTACGTGCGCACGTACTTCAACGAGCTTCCCGGCATGTACTTCACCGGCGATGGCGCGCGTACGGACGCGGAGGGCTACATCTGGCTGATGGGCCGCGTGGATGACGTGGTCAACGTCGCTGGCCACCGGCTGGGCACCGCGGAGGTGGAGAGCGCGTTGGTGGCGCATGCCTCCGTCGCCGAGGCCGCCGTCGTGGGCCGCCCGGATGACTTGAAGGGCACCGCGCTGGTGGCCTTCGTCACCCTCAAGCAGGGCAACCCGCCGTCCGATGCGTTGAAGAAGACGCTGGCTGTCCACGTGGGCAAGGAGATTGGCGCCATCGCCCGCCCGGACGAAATCCGCTTCGCGGAGGCGCTGCCCAAGACGCGCTCGGGGAAGATCATGCGGCGGCTGCTGCGCGACGTGGCGGCAGGCAAGCAAGCCTCCGGGGACACCACCACCCTGGAAGACCTCAACGTCCTCGCGGCGCTGCGGCAGAACGACGAGTGATGGACAGTCTTTCGCACTCCAGGGCAGTCGTTGGGTGAAACAACCTCTGCCCTGGTGTGAAAGACCCGGATTTGTCGCAATTGACCCGGGTAAAGCTTGTTTACCTGGGTGTTTCGCGCCTGTTTCATCCTACGCAGTGCATCCGGTTGAATCGCAACAAACGAATACAGCGGGAACGTCAAGGTAGGCGGGTTGACACTGAAAAGATGCAGAGGCATTAAATGTGGCACTCCCCCTCCCGAGTGCCGCGCCTCTCAGTGGCAGCGCGACCTTCCCCCCTGGACGTGCTTCATGGATTTCCGAGCTGAACTCGATTCACCGCTCTTCACCCATTTCATCTCCCACTATTCCCACCCCACGGGGCCGGACCTGTTGGGTCGGACGGAGCCGTTTTTCGAGTGGCAGGAGTCTCGGCGCCAGGCGGGGTTGTGGCCGTATTCGCGCAGCCTGGAGTCGGCACCGACGCCGGAGTGTGGTGTTCGCAGTGAGACGGGGACGGCGCGCCAGGGGCTGAACTTCGGCTCTCAAGACTACCTCTCGTTGTCCACGCATCCCGCGGTGATGGAGGCGGCCCAGCGGGCCATCCAAGACTACGGTTTGCACAGCGCGGGCTCGGCGATGCTGGGGGGCAACACGACGCCGGCGCTGATGTTGGAGAAGGCACTCGCGGAGCATCTGCAGATGCCGCACGTCGCGCTGTTCTCCACGGGGTGGGGCGCGGGCTTTGGTGTCATTGTCGGGCTGGTGCGTCCGGATGACCACGTGGTGCTCGACGCGCTGTCGCACGCGTGCCTCCAGCAGGGCGCCGCCGCGGCGACGCCGAACGTGAGCCGCGTGCCGCACCTCAACAACCGCGCGATGAAGCGCAAGCTCCAGGAGATTCGCGCCCGGGATACGCGCAACGGGGTGCTCGTCGTCACCGAGGGCCTGTTCTCCATGGACTCGGACGTGCCTCGGCTGGAGGAGCTCCAGGCCATCTGTCACGAGTTCGGCGCGACGCTGCTGGTGGACGTGGCCCACGACCTGGGCGCGCTGGGGCCGCAGGGCACGGGGAGCCTGGGCCTGCAGGAGATGCTGGGGAAGGTGGACCTGGTGATGGGCGCCTTCTCGAAGACGTTCGCGACCAATGGCGGCTTCGTGGCCACGCGCTCGCCGTCCGTGCGGCAGTTCATCCGCATCATGGGCGGGCCGCACATCTTCTCCAACGCGCTGCTGCCCATGCAGGCCGCGGTGGTGCTGGAGTCGCTGCGCATCGTCCGCTCGGAAGAGGGCGCGGCGCTGCGCGCGAAGGCCCAGGAGAACAGCCTGGCGCTGCGCGCCGCGTTCCAGGCCCGGGGCGTGAAGTGCCTGGGCGAGCCGTCCAACGTCGTGCCCGTGCAGGTGGGCGACGCGAAGGTGGCGCGGCTGGCCGCGAAGAAGCTGTTCGAGCGCGACATCTTCGCCAACCTGGTGGAGTACCCGGCCGTCCGTCTGCGCGAGTCGCGCTTCCGCATGCAGGTGATGTCCGCGCACACGCTGGAGCAGGTGCAGCGGGCCGCGGCCGGCGTCTGTGATGCCATGGACGAGGCCCGGGCGGAGGTGGAGGTCCGGCCCTCGGCGACCCGCGCGGCCCGCCATGACGGCCGCGCGCAGGCGGAGCTCTAGCCCCGCTCAGGTGTCATCGAGGCTGGTGGCGCGCAGGTGGGTGACGTCTCCCCACGTGACGAGCCGCCAGGTGCCCTCGTGGTAGTCGAACTGGTTCCACCCGGCGTTGAGCACGGAGAAGGTGCGCGGCGCCGAGGGGGGAATCCCCAGGCTGTGGCGGAACAGGAGGCTGAGCACGCCTCCATGGGTCACCACCACCAACCGCTCGCCCCGGTGGCGCGCGCCCAGCTCCTCCAGGCACTCCACCGCGTGGCGCAGCCGCTGGGCGGTGCTCTCGCCGCCGGGAACCACGTAGTCGGGCGCGCCCCCGGAGTACGCGGCGAAGACGTCCGGGTGCCGCTGCCTCGCCTCTTCCCGGGTGAGGCCCTCGAGGATGCCCAGGCCCCGTTCACGCAGGCGGCTGTCGGGCAGCACGGCGTGGCCGGTGCGCACGGCGATGCGCCGCGCCGTCTCCCGCGCCCGGCCCAAATCACTGCTGTACAGCGCGGAGAAGGACTCCGGCGCCAGTCGCGCGGCCAGGGCATCCGCCTGCTTGAGCCCCACGCCGCTGAGGTCGCTGTCCTGATGGCCCTGGAGCCGCCCCAGGGAGTTCCACTCCGTCTCTCCGTGGCGGAGCAGGATGAACTGGGTTGTCATGGACTCGAGCGTCGCCCCGGGGCGGCGCCCGAGTCCAGCACTCAGCGCGTCCGTTCCAGGTGGGTGATGCCTTCTTCCAGCAGGGCGGCCACGCCCCGCTTCACCACGTGCACCACCTTGCGGCTGTAGGCCGGTCCGCCGTGCGTGTAGTGGCCGCTGACCTTGTGGTGCAGCTCCGTGGCGCCCCACACCAGCACCAGGTCCGCCCAGTCCAGGTCACTGCGCGCGCGGTCCGCCGTGCGGCGCTCCGTGCCGTCCACCATGCGCAGGTCAATCTGGTGGCCGAGCTTCGCCTCCAACTCCTCGCGCACCGCGGGGGAGCCGCCCACCACCACCACGCGGCGCACGCCGTAGCGCTGGCAGGACTCCACGAAGGCCGTCTCGGCGCGGCGATTGGCCGAGCCTCCGCAGCGCTCGCAGTGCAGCCGGGGCTCCACGCGCAAGGGCTCGCGGCCGCTGGCCTGCGCCACCTTGAGGCACGCGGCCTCCGCGCACACCGGGAAGAAGCGCTCCGTCAGGAGGTCGGCCGCCTTGAGCAGCTTCGGCTCGCTCATCCGCTGCTTGCCCGCGCGGGTGAGGCCGGCCGCTTCCAGCACCGCGCGGGCGCGCACGCGGACCTCGGGCAGGGTGATGCCGCGCGTGGCCATCCACTCGTCGATGTCCCGGTCCGCGCTCATGACTTCACCGCCGTCCGGGACGCGGCCAGGGGGAACAGCTCGGCTTGCGCGGCGGAAGGGGCCGCGCCCGTGGGCCGCCCCAGGGCCTCGCGCACGGGCGCGAAGCTGCGGCGGTGGATGGGGAGCACCCCCTTCTCTCGCAGCGTCTGGAGATGAAGCGGCGTCGGGTAGCCCTTGTGCGCGGCGAGCCCGTAGCCCGGGTACTGCGCGTCCAGCTCCGCCATCCAGCGGTCGCGCGTCGTCTTCGCCAGGATGGAGGCCGCGGCGATGCTCAGCGACAGCGCGTCACCCTTGATGATGCCCTGCTGCGGTATCGAGCACTCGGGCACCGTCCGCGCGTCCACCAGCAGGTGGTCGGGCTTCACCGAGAGCCCTTCCACGGCGCGGCGCATGGCCAGCAGCCCCGCGTGGTAGATGTTGATGCGGTCGATCTCCTCGACCTCCGCGCGGCCCACGGCCCACGCCACCGCTTCCTGCTTGATGACGACGGCCAGGGCCTCGCGCTTGTCGGCGTCGAGAATCTTCTTCGAGTCGTCGAGCCCCTTGAGGCGGAAGCCTCGGGGCAGCACGGCCGCGGCGGCGACCACCGGGCCCGCGAGCGGGGCCATGCCGGCCTCGTCCACGCCGGCGATGTGCGTGGCGCCTTGCTCCCACAGCTCCGTCTCGTAGCGGAGCAGGCGGCGCAGGCGCTGTCCCTCCGCGCGGTTCTTCTCCTGCCGGGAGCGGATGCGCCGGGCCAGCGCCTGGGCTCCACTCCGGCTGTCTGCGTCCAGCGCTTCCAAGAGGCCAGCGGGGACGGGGTTCGCCTGGGTGACGAAGCGCGCGGTCAGCTCGGACAACGGGCGCTGGAGCAACTGTTCCACGGATTCGGCGGACATGACGGGGCCCGGGCCTACCTGGAACGTGCGCCGATAGGACTCCCTGGGGAGGGAACGCGCGAACAGCGGCAACACGTCCCCGGAGTCCCGTGCATGGAGGAAGCCGACAGGGAGGCCTCCCTGGAAGCAGGGTGGACCCAACGCGGGGCAGGCTGACGAGCGTCACGCATGACACCAGCCGTACTCCATGGGGCGGGTGCAGCACAACCTCCCCGGCGTTCGTCCTGCGGAATCCAGGAAGCCGTGGCTGCGGCCGCTTTGGCGGGTGTTACGGATTGAGCCGCAGCTCCAGCGTCGAGGGCTCGGGCTGACAGTTGCAACCGTCACACTGCCATTCCACCTGGTGGGCCGGGGACACCTTGGAGCCCGCCGTGGCCACGACACGCACCGGGCTGGGCGCGAGCGATTCGTTGATGGCGGTGCTGACGCCCTGTCCATCCGTGACGCCGGTGATGCTGATGTTGGACGTCACGTTGGTGCCGGTGACGGTCGCTCCGCGGATGCGCGCGCCGTCCGCGGACAGCACCTCCACCTTGAGCGATACCAATTCGGCTTCGCAGTCATCGACCGCGCGTTGAACCCGCGGCGCCTGATCACATGCCGCGAGGAGACTGATACCCAGGAGCCACGAAACCCAGCGAGCGCGAACCATGTCGGAAAGGGTGATGCTGGCGTTCGAGCACGGCAACGTCTGTATCAGTCGGAAGACGTTGTTACGCGCTCGCGTGCGTAGCGCGCCGCTGCCGTGTCTGGGTAGCGGTGGAGCACATAGCGGTAGACTTCTTCCGCGCGTGGGGCGTCCTGCATCCGTTCGCCCAACACACGCGC
Source organism: Myxococcus hansupus (assembly GCF_000280925.3). Taxonomy (NCBI): domain Bacteria; kingdom Pseudomonadati; phylum Myxococcota; class Myxococcia; order Myxococcales; family Myxococcaceae; genus Pseudomyxococcus; species Pseudomyxococcus hansupus. The sequence continues at coordinate 5,585,722 of NZ_CP012109.1, read as the reverse complement.
CAGGATGACCAATGCGCGGGGCGCGGTGGGGTCTTCCGGTGCCACATCCGCCGCGGATTCCAACGCGTGTACCGCCAGTGGGAAATTTCCTTCCACTGCCGCGGCCTGACCGATGAACAGGTGGTGCGCTGGAGGCACACGCACCTGCGGCTGCTGCCGCAAGGCGGCATACAGCGACATCGCGAGCGGAAGGTCGCGTGCCTCGACGGCCGCCCCCAACGCCGCGAGTGCGTCGCTCGCGGCGCGCTGCATGGGAGTTTGGACCTCCACGAAGGACACACCTTCGCTCGCGGAGGAAAACGGCGCGTCCTCGTGCAGCGGCGCCGCTTGCTGCTCCGGTGGCGTGTCGCCGAGCACCGGCTCCAGGTACTCGTGGTCCAGGCCGTGGCCCAGCGCGTCTCCGCGGGTGTGGAGCACCAGGCCCAGGACGTGGGCGGCCGTGAAGGGGACGATGAGCGTGAGGCCCTCCGACAGCAGGCGCGACACGAGGAAGACGTCCATCCAGCGCAGCCCGGTGGCGAGCCCCAGGGCCAGCAGGTGCGCCCCGCCCAGGGCGCCCAACACCGCGCCGAACAGCACGTAGTCGCGCCCCAGCCTCCGCATGCGCCGCACCGTGCCGGGAAGGTTGAGCAGGGAGTCGATGGAGTGCCCCGCCGCGGTGAGCAGGAGCACCGCGGGGAGCCACACGAGCGCGAGCAGGATGAGTCCCCACATCAGTGGGTCCAGCAGCGCCATGCTCGCGAAGCGGGCCAGCCGCGCCGCGTGAATCGTCGTGCCTTCGAAGACTTCCAGGAGGAGGGGATAGCGCAGCGTGGCGTAGATGAACGCGGGGATCCACGGGAGGGCGAAGGTCGCGACGCCCCGGAGGCCGGGGACGACGCCGTCTTCGATGAAGTGGTGGAAGTCCGGCGGGCTCAGCTCGCGCTCACCGCGGGCGGACTCCCGCGCCAGCTTGTAGAAGGTGGCCCAGAAGACGCTCCCGTAGATGACCAGGGAGACGGGCTTGAGGAAGAGGATGGTCATGTCCGTCAGCCACCCCAGCACCGTCAGGGTGAGGCTGACGCCGGCCAGCACCTGCAGGCCCGACGCGGAGAAGACGTAGCGCCACGCGGGCCTCAGCCGCTGTGTCAGCGGCACCCGGGCGCGGTGGGTGAGGAGGGGCTCGGCGGCGTCGCCACAGTGGGCGCACGCCACCAGCAGGACCGTCTGGGCCCGGCGTCCCACGACGCAGCGGGGGCAGAGCGTCGCCTCGCAGGCCGTGCAGCGCCATCCCGCGTGTGCGGAGCGGTGGTGCTGGCAGGAGGGCAGCGTCGACTCCAGTGGGACGACGTTGCTCGGCGTGGGGTGCATGCTCCTGGAAGCCTACGCCTGTCCGGGGGCGTCCTCCCAGGGGGCCCCGAGCCACGCCTGGTATGCCGCCTTCTGGGCGTCGGTGGGGTTCTCCACGCGCGCCAGCCAGGCCGCCTCGGCCGGCTTCGTTCCCAGCACCACGGGGATGTCCAGCAGCCGGTCCCTGCGGAACACCGTCAGCCGCACCGTCTCCCCGGGCCTGCGGTCCTCGCACCGCCCGAGCAGGCCGTTGCCGTCCACCCGCCAGCCTTCCAGGGCGACGAGCTCGTCCTCCACGTAGAGGCCCGCGTCCTGGGCGGGTGAACCTTCCTGCACCACGGAGATGGTGCCGTTCGCCCGGGTGGTGACGCCCAGCCATCCCTTGGGCCGGCCTTCGCCCGTTCGGCCTCGTGGCGGTGTGCCCCCCTTGTCGCTGATGGACTCTCGCATGCGTGAGCCCACCTCCAGACCCACGTGCGCGAAGACGGAGTAGTCCAGGTCCTCCGTGGTGCGCAGGGCCCGGTCGAAGAAGGGCGTGAGGTCCACGCCCGCCACCTCGCTCGCCGCGGCCTCCACCCCTTCCTCGGGGACGCCGGAGCCGTCGCCGTGGCGTTCCCACAACACGCGCACGACGTCGTCCAGGCTTCGGGCGTCGCGGGTGGCGCGGCGAATCTCCAGGTCCAGCAGCGCGGAGACGATTTCGCCCTTGAGGTAGTAGGAGATGGCGCTGTTGGGAGAGTTCTCGTCCGGGCGGTAGTGCTTCACCCAGCTCACGAGCGAGGCCTCTGACAACGTCTGCACCCGGCGCCCCGGCGTGGCGCGCAGCAGGGTGAGCGTCTCGCCCAGGCGCGTGAGGTAGCGCTGCGCGGACATCAACCCCGCGCGGCGCACGAAGAGGTTGTCGTAGTACGCGGTGGCACCCTCGAAGGCCCACAAGAGCGTGGTGTAGTTCTCCTGGGCGTAGTCGAAGGGCACCAGCGCGCGCGGCTTCACCCGCTTGATGAACCACAGGTGGAAGTACTCGTGCGCCACCAGGGTGAGCAGGTCCTCCCAGCCGCGGCCCGTGGAGAGCCCGGCCCGTGGAAAGAGCAGGGCGGTGCTTGCCTTGTGCTCCAGGCCGCCGCGGCCCCGGTCCGTCAGGTACAGCAGGATGAGGTAGCGCGGCATCGGCAGCCCGCCGAACACGCGGGCCTGGCACTCACAGATGCGCTGGAGCTCCGCGCACAGCCGCTCCGGTTCCTGCACGGTGTCGCCCCAGACGACGACCTCGTGGGGCACGCCCTCCACGCTGAAGGTGAGCGGCGTGTGGGGCCCCACCTCGAAGGGGCTGTCCACCAGCTCGTCGTAGTCCCGCGCGATGAAGGCGTCTTCTCGCTGGCCCAGCGCGCAGAACGCCCTCCAGCCCTTCGGCGCGTCCACAGCGACGTGGTGCTCCAGCGTTCGCGTGGCCTCCGTGTAGAGGAACGTGGCGGCGCCGTTGAAGTACGCGTGGGAGCCGTCCAGGTGGTTGGTGCGCACCGTCAGCTCGTTGGCGTAGACGCGGTAGCGCAGCGTGACGGCGAGCCCCTGCGCCTCCACCCGCCAGGTCCGCTTGTCCGTGCGCCGCACCGGCAGCGGCGAGCCGTCCGGTGCGTGCGCCGTGACGTCCTGCACCTGCCGGGCGAACTCGCGCACCATGTAGCTGCCCGGCGTCCACACCGGCAGCACGGCATCGACCGTCTCGGGGCCTCCGGGAAAAGAGGCCTCCACCTCCAGGAGGTGCGAGTGCGGACGGGGCATGGAGACGCGGTAGCGGACGGCAGGGTGCATGAGCGATGTCTCTCTCCCCCCCAGGCCCAGGCTACTTCGCCCGGACGAGGACCGCGCCGAAGAAGCCGTCCGTTCCGTGCGTATGCGGCGCCAGGCGCAGGAAGGGACCGGGGCCCACCTTCTCGCCCAGCTCGGGGCCCAGCAGCTCGACCACGGGCTTCACCGAGAAATCCGGGTGCTTGGCGAGGAAGTCCTCCACCACGTTCTCGTTCTCCTCCCGGAGCACGCTGCAGGTGCCGTAGATGAGCCGGCCACCGGGCTTCACCATGGTGGCGAAGCGCGCCAGCAGGGCCTTCTGCCGGCTGACATGCATCTCCAGGTCCGCGGGCGTGAGGCGGTAGCGCGCGTCGGGCTTGCGGCGGAAGGTGCCGGTGCCGCTGCACGGTGCGTCCACCAGCACGCGGTCCGCCTTGTCCTTGAGGGGCGCCAGCGCGTCCTCGGCCTCCGGGCCCTCGAGCGGGATGAGCTGGGCGCGCGTGTTGTGGACGCCCGCGCGGCGCGCGCGCTTCTTCAAATCCTCCATGCGCCGCTCATCCACGTCCAGGGCGTGCAGGTCGCCCCGGTTCTTCATCTGCGCGGCCAACTGCAACGTCTTGCCGCCCGCGCCCGCGCACGCGTCCACCACGCGCGTGGGCGGCGCATCCACCAGCATGCCGAGCAACTGGCTGCCCTCGTCCTGGAGCTCCATCAGCCCTTCGCGGAAGCTCGCCAGCGAGAAGGCGTTGATGCGCGTCTCCAGCACCAGGCCCATGGGGGACAGGGGCGTGGGCTTCACGTCCACCGATTCGGCGCGCAGCCGCTGCATCAGCGTTTCGCGGTCACCCTTGAGCAGGTTGGTGCGGGCGACCAGGGGGGCGCGTTCGTTCATCGCCTCCGCGGCGCGCGCGGCGTCCCGGCCGAAGGTCGCCAGGAAGCGGTCGGCGAGGAAGTCCGGCAGCGACGCGGCGATGGGGAAGTGCTCCCGGGGCGGCAGCGTCTCCAGCAGGGCGGCGGCTTCCGGCAGGGTGCCCAGGGCCGCGGCATCCGGGGGCGCGAGGGCGAACTGCCGGGCGACCAGGCCGTGGGGCTCGCCATAGAGGACGCGCGAGGCGGCGATGCGGAGGACGTCCTGGCGCGAGGTGTCCAGCGCGTCGAAGCGCGGGTGCGCGCGCGACAGCAGGAAGTCCACGGTGCGCTGACGGCGCAGCAGGCCGTAGACGCGCTCGGCCACCGCGCGGCGCTCGTTGGAGTAGAGGTTGGCCTTGCGGCGCAGGGTGAAGTCCAGCGCCCGGTCCGCCATGCGGCCCTCGTGCCGGACCGAGCCGTAGGCCTCCAGGCAGGCCTGGAGGACCAGGTCCTCACGCAGCGGACGTTCGCCGCGCTCGGAGGGGGCGGGTTTCTTCCCGGACGGGGCACTGGACTTCTTCGGGGCCGACCGCGAGGGCGGGCGGGACTTGCGATGGGTGGCCATGACGGTATGCGGCTTTGCATTCCCTGGGCCGCGTTGACAAGCGCGGAAAGCAAATCCGACCGGCGGGCGGGCGGGCCGGTGTCTCCCAGGGGCGGGCGCGGCGCGGGCTCCCGCCAGCCCGCGTCACGGGGCGTCATGCCCTCGGGAGGGGCCGGCGGGCGCGCTTACGGACGGCGCCGGTACAGGCGCCGGGCGGCCAGCAGGGCCAGGGCCGCGGGGAGGAGGGGGGCCGTGGGGCCCGCGGCGCAGCCGCTGCTGGCGGTGTTGTCCTCCCCATCGCCCGGCCCGAGGGCGAGCCCCCGTCCGGGGTGCCCGAGTCCGGCGTCTCGTCTCCTGGGGTGCCCGAATCCGGCGCCCCGGGGTTTTCGCCCGGCGACTCCGCCCGCGTCACCTGGACCAGGGCGGTGGCCGTCTGCTTCACCGCGCCCTGGCTGGCGGTGGCCGTCACCGTGTACTGCCCTGGCAGGGCGAAGACGTAGTCCACCGCCTCGCCTTCCGCCGCGCCACCGTCGCCAAAGTCCCACGTCACGGTCGCGCCCTGGAGCGACGGCGTGGCGCGGAACAGGGCCTGGTGGGGGGCCACGCCGCGTTCGCCCTCGACAATCAGCGCCAGCTCACCTTCGGGGAGCGGCTCCAGGGGCGGCAGGTTCTTCTCCAGCGTGAAGCGGTCCACGGTGCTGCCATCCGCGCCCAGCAGTTGGGCGGTGAGCGTGCCGTCGACGACCTTCACGTCCAGGAAGCCATAGGCCTGGTTGTCGCGGATGACGCTCCAGTCCGGCTTGGTGCCGGGAAGCTGCCGCAGCGTCGCGCCGCCGCCGCCCACGACGAGGTAGGGGATGCCCTTCTCACCCGGCGCGGCGACGCCGTCACCCTTCATGGGCTTGCTGCGCTCGTAGTTGTGGTCGTGCCCGGTGAGCACCAGGTCCACGCCGTACTTCTCCATGATGGGCCCGAAGTGGCGGCGCATGGAGAGCTGCGAGCCGTGCTCGCCGCTGGACCAGGGCGGGTGGTGGAAGAAGACAATCTTCCACGGCTGCGTCGAGCCCGCGAGGTCGCGCTCCAGCCACGCCTTCTGCGCGTCGCGCGTGCAACGGTCCGCCGACGCCAGCCCCACGGCGCAGTTGGAGTCGAGCGCCACGAAGTGCACATGGCCCCAGTCGAACGAGTAGTAGCGCTCGGTGCCATCGGGGTTGTTGGAGGGCAGGTAGAGGTTGTCCAGGTAGGGCTGCCCCTGGTTCGTCACGTACTCGTGGTTGCCCAGCGACGCGTAGAAGGGCACCTCGGCGAGCAGCGCCTCCATGGGCACGAAGAGGTTGTTCTGGATTTCGGCCTCGGTGCCGTCGGCGTAGGCGTTGTCGCCCAGCGCGACGAACAGCTCCGCCCGCTGCTTCACCATGGCCGCGACGACCTTGCGCTGGTTCGAGCCGCCCGTTCCGAAGTCGCCCACGGTGATGAAGTGCACGTTGCGCGTGCCGGGCACGGGCGCGGTGCGGAAGCGCTTGGCCGGCGTGCGCAGGCCACAGGCCGACACCTCGTAGGTGTACTCGGTGCCGGGCTTCAGGCCCGTGAGCACCACCGCGTGAATCTTCCCACGGTCCTGGGAGACAGCGGCCTGGTCGGCCGCTCCCACGCCGTAGCGGACCTCGGGCGTACAGTCGGCCGCGAGCCGAAAGGCCACCGTCGCCGTGTCCGGTCCCACCTTCTGCAGGAAGGGGTCCCGGTACAGGGTGCCTGCGCTCGCACTCGCCGCCAGCAGCGCCAGCGCGGCCGCGAAGGGAGCGAGGTGAAAGGGGATCTTCCGGTGCATGCGGCCTCCTCCCGAACAAGCTCGGGACGGAGGCCCAACCGTTCAACCGCTGACCTTCATCCTGCCCCTGCTTGGAGGAGGAGGCGGAGGAGCAAGCCCCCGCGCCACCGCCGCCTCCCCAGACAAGGGGCGGCTACTTCTTGATGTCGTACGCGCTCAGGTCCTCGGTGCGCTCGCCTTCCTCACGCACCTTCCCGATACCGGGAACGAGCCAGTAGAAGCGCGTCTTGTCCTGCTTCACCTCGCCGCTGTTGTTGACCTTGTCGCGCTGAATCTTGACCGCGTTGGTGAAGGTGCCGGCGCGCGTCTGCACCGTCACGCCCGTCTCCAGCACCTTCCAGATGTACGTGGGGTCCTTCTGCTCCCGGGTGCCGTCGCCCAGGGTGATGTACTCGAGCACGTCGCTCTTGTACGTCCAGGGCAGGGCGTCCGGGACGCCCGCCACGGACTTCACGGTGGCGGGGTTCCAGGTGGTGGAGCGCAGTTGCTGGCCGTCCCGGAAGTCGTCTTCGCGCAGGCGCACGACGAGCCCGTTGGTGAGCTCCACCTGCCAGGAGACCTCCTCGTACACGAAGCCATTGAGGACGCGGTCCTGCCGGCTGTGCACCTCGACGGCGTTGACGCCGGGCTGTCCGGGGACCTCGCCCGCGCCCTTGACGGTCACCACCTTCTTGAAGTTGCCATGGACGGGGTCCTGGATGTCATAGGTCCACGTGGAGCCCTGCGTCAGCGGCCACAAGGTCGTCAGCTCGGACGGAGCCGGGTCCTCGCCCTGGCCACCCGGTCCTCCTGGCACCACCGGATCTCCCGGGAGTGAGCCGCCACCCGGAGGTCCTCCCTGTCCATCCCCCACGGGCAGACTGTTCCCACCGCACGCCACCAACCACCCCGCCGCGAACGCGGCCACCCATCCGTGCCTCATACCCGCTCCTCCCGTGTGCCGCCTGTGCTCCTTGGATTCACCGCCGTCCACCGCAAGCCGCGCAGGGATGTGCCCTCGGTGCGGCCCAGCGCCGCCGCGAGGGAGCCCGGCTCTGGCTCCTCCACTTCCAACTCCAGCCGCCGCCCGTCGAAGTCGAGCGCGCAGCTCTTCACCATCACGTTGCGCTCACCCAGCGCGCGGCGCAGCGTGGCCTCCGCGCCCACCAGGTCGTCCGACTGCGCGGACAGGAGCAGCCGCTGCTTCACCGCGCCCGGCTGCGCCTCGTCCCGGTTGAACAGGTCCAGGACGAAGAGCAGGGCCATGACGAACAACATGCCGACGGAGGCCAGCCCCAGGCTGCCGTGTCCACACGCCATGCCCAGGCCAATCATCAGGAACAGGATGGCCGCGTCGCGCGGGTCCTTGAGTCCGGAACGGAAGCGCACGAATCCGCCCAGGCCCACCAGGCCGAAGGCCTTCGCCAGGCTGTCCCCGATGACGGCGGTGATGACCGCCGCCGCCGCGCAGAGCAGCACCTGGGCCTGAATCATGTCCGCCTTGGGCAGCGCCCGCTTCATGAGCAGACGCCAGGGCCGCAGCGACAGGAGCGTTCCGATGAGGGCCGCCGCCAGCATCCGCGGGAGAATCGCGGCGACGGACAGCGAGCTGAATTCCGCCTTCGCGCCCTCGAAGAGGGCTGAGAATGGAGCATCCATGGTGTGGGGCTAGGCCTCCATCCGGGTGGGCGCGTCGACTTCCGCCCGGCGCGGGGCCGACGCGGGCGCGGCGAGCGTTCTGGCGGTGGCGACCACGGCGTAGGCGTTGCGCAGCAGCGGCAGCTTGCCGGGGTTCGCGGCCAACACGCGGTCGATGAGCGCCTGGGCGTGCGGCCCCAGGGGCAACCCTTCCAGCGACGACACCGCCGTGGTGGGCCAACGCTCCAGGTGCTCCACACGCAGCTTCCAGGCGCGCGGGTCATCCATTCCATCGAGGGAGTCCAGCGCCTCCTTCGTCAGCGGGGCGCCGCGCTCGCGCAGGGCCCAGGCTTCCTCCGTGTCCAGGCCCGTCACCGAGCGGAGCACCAGCTTCAGGGCCTTGCCCGCGAGCGCCTCGCGCAGGCCGCGCGCCACCGGCGTGTCCAGGCCCTGGGTGCTGCGCAGCACGGCGAGCCGGTCATGGGGCAGCAGCACCTCCCGAAGCGCGTCCGCGCGGCTCCCCGCCAGTCCGGTGAGGCTGCGCGCCACGTCCGCGTACAGCTTGCGCTGCATGCCGGCCTCGCGCACCACCCAGGCCTCCTCGCAGTCCTGTCCGGCCAGACTGCCGAGCACCTCGGTCAGCCGGCCGTCCCGCATGGCCCGCTCGCGCAGGGCCCAGGCCTGCGGTGAGTCGTCATGCTTGAGGCTCGCCAGCACCTCGGCGGGGGCCTGCGCGTACAGCCGCTGGCGCAGCATGGCCGCGCGCGTGCCCGTCCGGCCCGTGAGACTGAAGGCCACGTCCGCGGGCGCGACGTCGGCGAGCACCTCGCGCAGGTCCATGGCGGGCGCGTCCTCCAGGCCGTTCATGCCGCGCGCGATGAGGGCGGGGAAGCGCTCCGCGAAGGCCAGCCGCCGCTGGTGCGCGGGCAGCCCCGGGATGCCGCTCAGCATCCACGCCGCGAGCGCTGGCTCGCGTTGCTCCACCGCGTCCAACGTCTGGAAGAAGCGCTCCTCCACGTTCTGGACGGTGATGGCGCCCTCGGAAGCGCGGTGGTTGGACGCGGGGACGATGCGCTGCACCTGCATCTCGCGTCCCTCCAGCCGGGCCACCACGGCATCCACCAGGCGCTGCTCCAGCACGCGCAAGGGCACGTCGTTGTTCTCCAGGATGAGCCAGCGCTGCGGGTCCTTGCGCGCCATCTCCAGGAAGGACTCACGCACCCGGACCGCCAGCCCCGCGCCGGCCAGGCCCTTGCGGCTGTCACCGTCACTGGCGCGCTTGCTCTGAAGCTTGCCCAGGCGCTTGCGCAGCCGCGCGAGGTCCGGGTCCACATCCACCAGGATGACCAGGTCGGGCCACAGCCCCTGCGAGGCCAGCTCGCACGCCGGCCGCAGTTCGTCCATGGGAAGTCCCCGGCCCCCGCCGCTCAACGCGAGCTGCGAGTACAGGTAGCGGTCGCTGATGCACACCTCGCCGCGAGACAGCGCGGGGGCAATCACTTCGTCCAGTTGCTGTGCGTCCCGCGCCAGGTTGAGGAAGAACTCCGCGCGCGGCGACATCTCCAGCAGCCGCGAGTCGCGCGTCAGCTCCCGCACGCGCCGCGCCGTGGGGGCTTGCAGCTCGCCGCCCTCCCGCGCGTGCGCCACCCGGTACCCCAGCCGCTTGAGCTTCGCGGACAGCAGGTTGGAGAGCGTCGTCTTGCCGCTGCCATCAATTCCTTCGAAGTCGATGAACACTGTGCCCTATCCCCCTGCGACGCCGTCCGTGGCGAAGGTGTGGACCTTCGTCATGCCCTCTGAGAACTTGCTGTAGGCCGGCGCTCCACCCGGATTGAGCGACGCCAGCCAGTCGGGCAGCTCGTGCCCGAGGTGCTTCACTTCCACCACCACCCGCGGCTCCAGCCACTGCGCGGGCTCCAGCCGCTCCACCGTCAGCGGAAGCTGGGACATGGCCAGCTCCGGAGCAATCCGGTGGTAGCGAATGTCGCGATCCACCGTCACCCGCCACGCACGTGACGACTGGTACACGTGCCGCGTGTACGTCACCGCGAGCACCGGACTCAGGCTGCCTCCCGCGATGAGCGGCAACAGGCTGGCGCCGCCGCGCAGCACCCGGCCCAGGTCCGTGCGCGGAACCCAGACGCGGCGCTTCTGCGTCAGGCCGCGCCGCTCCCGCTTCACCTCCAACACCACGCGCGCCGCGCCGCTGGCGCCCAGGTCCGGTGAGTACTCCTTGGTCCGCACCTTGAGACAGTCGTCCGGCGTGAGCATCGCCCGCGCCGCCAGGGGACCGCCGGGCCGGTCGAAGTAGACGGAGACGATGCGCGTGGGGGGCGGCAGGTGCCCTTCCAGCTCCAACGACAGGCGCGTGCTCAGCACGGCGGCCGTCTGCGCCTCCAGCACCAGCTTGAACTCCCGACGGAGCTTGGTGACTTCACCTTCCGCGAACGACAGCATCGTTTGGCTCTCCGTGCTCAGAAGCGTGCGCCGAGTTCGATGGAGTGCTGCAGACCAGGAAATTCGTCGCCGGGGCGCAGCGCGCGTTCCGTCTGGAACTGGGCCCGGAAGCGGGAGCCGAGCAGCACGTTGAAGCCGCCCACCAACGCGTGTCCGTCACCGCGCACCACGTCGCCGCGAAGCTGGAGCGACTCGACACCCGCGACGGGCTGGATGGCCCACTCTTCCCCGATGTGGATGAGGTACTGGGCCAGCAGCATCTGCGCGGTGAAGGGCCCCATGGGCAGCCGCCCGGAGATGGCCTCACCCGTGAAGACGAAGCCGGCGACCTTCAGCTCCGCGTCGGCCGCCACCGCGTGCTTGCGCGCCAGCCCCATGGCCTCGGACACGTAGGTGCTGACGCCCACGGTGAGCGGCTTGAAGTTGAAGGGACGCAGGCTCACGCGCGCCGACGCGTCCTCCTTCATCCGCACGCCCGCCTCGTCGATGCCGCCCTGGAAGAAGCCCGCGGAGACCTTGAGGCCCCAGACGTCCTTGAGCCGGACCTCGCCCATGAGCCCCATGCGGCGGCCACCCATCTGGTGCGCGTCGGTGATGTAGTCCTCCACCAGGCCGCGCGTCTGGAGGGGCAAATCCCACGACGACTCCAGCGAGCGCTGCAGGAAGGGCGTCTTGAACTGGCCGCCATAGAGGCGGAAGCGCTTCTGGTCATCCGCCAGACGCACGAAGGCGTCCTTGAGCATGTTCGAGTCCGCCAGGTCCGCCGTCACCTCCGCCTCGAGGTTGGACAGCGACGTGCTCACGCCCACGCGCGCGTCCGCCACGGACATCCGGCGCTGGAACTGGTTGCGCTCGTCCGCGCGCGCCCGCGCCGACACGCGGCCGATGACACGGATGGGCTGCACCTCATCCGCGGGCTTGTCGTCGAGCGCGTCCGGATTCTCACCCAGCGAGTCTTCCTGGGGCTGTCCCGGCCGCCGCTTCGCCTTGCGCTGCTTCGCGTCCTGCTGCGTCTGGGCGGCGTCGCCGCTCCCGGGCAGCGGATTCACCACCGGAGGCTGCGCGCCCGTGGGCGTCTGCTCCGACGGCGGCATCGCCTGCGCCACCGCCCCCTCGAGCCGTGCATCCACGACGTCGTCCGGGGAGGTGAGGTACGTCTCCGCGCCGTCCAAGGACATCATCTTGGCGGGCGCCACTTCGTCGACCACGTCGGCTGAGGAGGGCTCCTCTTCCGCCTCCGCGACAACCGACTCCGTCCGAGGGTCGGGGGATGCAGCGGTGGCCACCGCCGGCACCCCCATCAGTATCGCGACGAGAAGGCCCCGCTTCGCCCGCTCTTCCACCCGCCACCCGCCCATGTCCACGCCTCCCCGACCGCCACCGGAGCGCGTCCACTGCAACACGGGTGCCCGATCGGAGAGCGGACGCGGAGGGTCATGCGCGGTCCGGTTTCGAACGCAATCCGGGCCGGACGGCGTAGAAAAACCGTGACCAGGGCGTCACGCTGCCGTGACAGGGAACCAAAGTTCCCACGTCCCCGGCAGGCGACCCTGTACGAATGTCCGTCGCTTGGAAGGAGTTACTGCCCGGACGGAGGATCGGCCGGTGGGGCGGGGGCCTCGTCGGGTTTCGCTGGCGGGGCCTCGGCCGGAGGGGAGGGGACGGCGGCCGGAGCCTCCGGGCTGGTACGCGACGCCTGCATGCGCCGCAGCACGTTGCGCACGCCGAACGCCAACGCCGCGCCCGCGCCCACCAGGACCAGTCCCCAGCCCAGGCCTTGGGGAATGGGGGTGCTCGCCACCGAGAAGCGCGCCGTCAGCACCTTGAGCCGGGTGCCCTGGTACCGCACCTCCAAATCCCAGGGGCCGGGCTCGTCCGGCGTCAGCTCGGTGTGCCAGTTGACCCCATCCCGCTTCAGCGTCTTCGTCTGCTGCGTCGGAGAGCCGACGGGATGGAAGGTGAGGGTGAGGGGGCCGTCGAACTCGGGACCCTCGAAGTTACCTACATGCAGCGACACGGAGATGGGCTCTCCCTCACGCGGCATGGCGGGGTGAAGCGTACCCTGCAGGCGTTCCTCGGCGTCCGACCAGCGGAGCTCCAGGACATTTCCCCGGCGTTCGACGCGAATCTGATCGTTGGCGGGGGCTGCAACCGTGGTACTGGCAATCAAGAGGCAGGCAAGCAGTCCCCACCCGGTTGTCGAAACGGCCCGCCTTTGCCTCTGAAGCGGCTGTCCTCTAAGATGCGCTGCCCTGCTGCATTCCACCTGAGCCTGCTCCCCGCCGGCAATGTCCCGGGATGAACCCACAATCATTCGGGAAATATCAGCTTCTTAAGAAGCTCGCCACGGGCGGCATGGCCGAGGTCTGGCTGGCGCGCCAGACGGGCATCGAGGGGTTCCACAAGAACCTCGTGGTGAAGCGCATCCTCCCGCACCTCGCGGAGGACCGTGAGTTCGTGGAGATGTTCCGGAACGAGGCGCTGATCGCGGCGCGCTTCAACCACCCGAACATCGCCCAGGTCTACGAGTTCGGCGAGGCCAACGGCACCTACTACATCGCCATGGAGTTCATCCACGGCGAGGACCTCGGCCGGGTGATGCGCAAGGCCGCGAGCACGGGCCAGTGGGTGGCCCGGCCGCTGGCCATCCGCATCGTCGCCGCCGCGTGCGAGGGCCTGCACTACGCCCACAGCCGCATGGATGACGCCGGGCGCCCGCTGCGCGTGGTGCACCGCGACATCTCGCCGCAGAACATCCTGATCAGCTTCGACGGCTCGGTGAAGCTGGTGGACTTCGGTATCGCCAAGGCGGCGGACCAGGCGTCGCTGACCAAGTCCGGCGCCATCAAGGGCAAGTTCGCGTACATGGCGCCGGAGCAGGCCGCCGGCAAGCCGCTGGACGGACGCGCGGACATCTTCGCCATCGGCCTGGTGCTCTACGAGCTGCTCACGGGCGTGCGCCCGCTGAAGCGTGACTCGGAGCTGGCCACGCTGCAGGCCGCCATGGAGTGCGCCATCGCCGCGCCCTCGCAGGTGGCGGACGTGCCGGAGGAGATGGACCCGGTGGTGATGCGGGCCATCGCGAAGAACTCGGACGACCGGTACCGCGATGCGCGCCAGTTCCAGGTGGCGCTCGAGGAGATCCTCGTCGGGCAGCGCTGGGTGGCCGGCTCGGTCCAGATTTCCGAGCTGATGGAGACGCTCTTCGCCGATCGGCTGTCGGAGGAGAAGGCTCAGGGGCAGGTCGTTCCCGTGGGCGAGGACTCCGCCAACTCCGGTACGCCGATGCCGCCCACGCCGCCGCCGCAGGAGCGGGGCCGGAGCCGCAGCTCGGCCGCGGACATGAACTGGGAGGCGCCCCCGGGCGAGGCCTCGGTGCGCGAGCGCGCGCGGGGTTCTTCCTCCCGCGCGTCCCTGCCGCCGCCCCGGCGGACCTCCGCAGCCGTGCCCGCGGTGGAGTCGGACGACCCGGAGTGGGAAGCGCCGTCGAGCGTCGATGACGCGCCGCCGCGCCGGAGCAGGACCTCGGCGGAGCTGCGCCGTCCCTCCAACCCCAACTCCACGCAGATTGCCCGGACCAGCTCCCGGTCGGATTTGAGCCGGGCGGGGGATCCGCCGCCGCCTCGCCGCTCCGCCACGCGCGCCTCGCCCATCGTGGACGACCCCGGTCCGCCGCCTCCGTCGCGCTCGCGCGCGAGCATGGCCGCGGTCGATGAGCGCACGCGGATGGAGGATGAGGACGACGACGACGAGCGGACGATGCTGCCGCCGCCGGAGCCCGCGCCGCCGCCCCGCCGCCGCACGGGCATGCAGACCGGTGTCCACGCCGCCGAGGCCCCCGCGCGCCGCCGTACGTCGAGCCGCGCGGAGATGCCGTCCGCGCCGCCGCGCTCGCGCACCTCGAGCATCTCCGTCGCGCGCTCCCGGGAAGATGCCGCGGAGGTCGACCGCGCGCTGGAGAAGTCCGCGCGCAGCGCTCGCGCCGGGGTGTCCAAGCGCAACGTGGCCACCATCGGGTTCATCGTCGGGTTGCTGGCGGTGGGCTTCGTGTTCCACAAGCCCATCCTCGCGGTGCTCAACAGCCGCGCCACGGATGGCCAGGCGGTGACGCTGTCCGTCAACACCAACGAGAAGGTTCGGGTGTCGGTGCGGCACAACGCCCGGTGTGGCAGCCCGCAGCCGGTGACGGAGCTGGGGGAGACGCCCATCGTCAACGCGGCGGGCGCGCACCTGCAGGACACGCTCATCCTCGTGAACGAGCAGCAGGGCATCTACAAGGAAGAGAGCGACACGCTCGCTTTCGGCGAGCCCGGGCAGGCCAAGTCCTTCACCTACGAGTTCCGCCGGGGTCAGCTCCAGCTCACGCTGAAGCCGGACGGCCTGCGCGGCATCTCGGTGCGGCGCGGTGGCCAGGACATGGGCACCTACCTGGGCAACAAGGGCATGAAGATTGAGCTCATGGAGGGCCTCCACAAGCTGGAGCTCCATGGCGGGCCGCTGACGGAGCCCTTCATGTTCGAGGTCGACATCAAGCCCGGCATCATCAACAAGCAGACCGAGGACCTGTCCGCCTTCACCGGTTAGGACGCCCGCTGCGCCCCGTCAGTAGCGGGGCAGGGTGGGGTCCACCTGCCGTGAGTACAGGTCGATGCCGCCTCGCAGCGACACCGCGTCGATGCCCAGCGACATGAGGTAGGCCGCGCCATCCAGGCTGCGCACCCCATGGTGGCAGTAGACGACGACAGGCCGGCCGCGCAGCGGCTCCAGTTCGGCGGCGCGCTCCTCCAACTCCGGCAGCGGAATCAGCAGCGAGTCTGGCAGCGCCACCCATTCGTGCTCGTGGGAGAAGCGCACGTCGAGCAGGGCGGGGCGGGCGTCCGCGGGGCCGGCGAGCAGCTCGGCGAGTCGGGCGGGGGCAATCTCGGGGATGGGCATGGTGAGCGTGGGCCTTCAGGCGGAGGTGGGCGCGGCGCAGAAACGTTCGTAGTCGATGAGCTCCACCTTCGTGCCCGGCGCGCACACCGGGCACTGGGCGTCCCGGCGCAGCTTGAGCTCCTGGAAGCGGGAGCCCAGCGCGTCGAAGGTGAGCAGCCGCCCCACGAGCGGCGCCCCCTGGCCGAGGATGAGCTTGAGGGCCTCGGTGGCCTGGAGCAGGCCCATGACGCCGGGCAGCACCCCCAGGACGCCGGCTTCGGCGCAGGAGGGCGCCAGCTCGGGCGGCGGCGGCGCGGGGTACAGGCAGCGGTAGCAGGGGCCCTGGCCGGGGTGGAACGTCGTCACCTGGCCCTCGAAGCGGAAGATGGAGCCGTGGACGTTGGGCTTGCCCAGCATCACGCACGCGTCGTTGAGCAGGTAGCGCGTGGGGAAGTTGTCGCCGCCGTCCAGGACGAGGTCGAAGCCCTCCAGGATGCGCAGGACGTTGCGCGAGTCCAGGCGCTCCTCGAAGCCCACCACCTTCACGTCCGGGTTGAGCGCTTCGATGGCGGCCCGGGCGCTGGCCACCTTGGGCTGGCCCTGCCGCTCGCGGGTGTGGATGACCTGCCGCTGGAGGTTGCTCAGGTCCACCACGTCCGAGTCGACGATGCCCAGCGTTCCCACGCCCGCGGCGGCGAGGTACAGCGCCGCGGGTGAGCCCAGCCCGCCGGCCCCGAGCAGCAGCACGCGGGCCTGGAGCAGCTTCGCCTGGCCCGCCTCGCCGACCTCGGGGAGGCTCAGGTGGCGGCGGTAGCGCTCCTTCTGCTCGGCGGAGAGGACGAAGGGCTTCTCCACGGGGAGGGCGGCGTCGCTCCAGCGGTTGTAGCCCCCCGCCAGGGAAGCCACCCGCTCGTACCCCAGCTCCTTCAGCGTCTTGGCGGCCAGGGCGGAGCGGGTTCCGCCCGCGCAGTAGACGACGACCTCTTCGTCCCGCTGGACCTGGCCTTCCACGCGCAGCTCCAGATAACCCCTTGGAATATGGAGGGCCCCGGGCAGCCGGCCCCCGGCGTACTCGTCCGATTCCCGGACATCGAGCAGCTTCACGGGGGCTCGGGCCTCCAGCAGCCGCTTCACGTCCTCCACGGAGACCTCGCGAATCTCCTGTTTCACTCCGGCCAGCAGTGTCTGGAAGGTCCGAGCCATGTCCGGTGCATATAACCCAGGGGCTGGGCCGATGGATTTTCCGGGCCCGGGCGTTATAAGTCCCTCAGAGGAGACATGGACATGGACAGCACCCCCACGACTTCCGCCGCCCCCGCCGCCTCGCCGGCTCCCCAGGCCACTCCGGTGGCCGTGCGCCTGACGGACGCCGCCATCGCGCAGGTGAAGAGCGTCATCAAGGCCCAGGGCTTCGAGGACTACTTCTTCTCCATCCG
Source organism: Myxococcus hansupus (assembly GCF_000280925.3). Lineage (NCBI taxonomy): Bacteria > Pseudomonadati > Myxococcota > Myxococcia > Myxococcales > Myxococcaceae > Pseudomyxococcus > Pseudomyxococcus hansupus. The sequence goes on along the minus strand of NZ_CP012109.1, from coordinate 5,568,903 downwards.
CGTCGTGCCCGCCGGCTGCAGCGGCCTGGGCTACGACTTGAACCTGGTCAAGGAGTCCAAGGCCGGTGACCTCACGTGGGAGCAGGACGGCGTGAAGATCGCCTCCGACCCGATGAGCAGCCAGTACCTGGGCGGCACGGAGATTGACTACGTCTCCGCCATCACCGGCTCGGGCTTCAAGTTCAACAACCCGAACGCGAAGTCCTCCTGCGGCTGCGGCACGTCGTTCACGACCTGAGCCGCACGGCGTGAGTTCACGCCCGGATGTTTCGGGCGCCGAGGCCGGGACGGGGCATCTGCCTCGCCCGGCCTTCGTGCGTTCGTGGCGCCGGCGCGCGGACTTCAGGCGCCCGCGATGGGCGTCATCACCTGCAGCCAGCTCTGGTTCTGCTTCTGGCGCGCGAGCCGCTGGGCCCTGCGTGCCTCGGCCTCCTTCAGCGCGGCGCGGTCCGCGTCCGTCTCCAGGATGAGCGGCGGCACCTGCACGCGCTGGCCCTCCTTGTCGATGGCCACGAAGGTCAGCAGCGCGCTGGTGGTGAGGTGCCGCTCACCGGTGAGCGGGTTCTCCGCGTGCACCGTGACGCCCACCTCCATGGAGGTGCGGAAGGCGGCCAGGACGCGGCTGTGCAGCAGCGCCACCCAGCCCACCTTGATGGGGGCGTGGAAGTGCAGGTCGTCCATGGAGGCGGTGACGACCACCTGACGGCAGTGGCGCTGCGCGGCCACGGCCCCGCAGATGTCGATCCACTGCATCACCTTGCCACCGAACGCGGCGTTCAGGTTGTTGGCGTCCGGAGGGAGGATGAGCTGGGTCATCACCACCTCCGTGTCCTTGGGGCTCTTCGGGGCCAGGTCGTTCATCGCGCACCTCGGGTTGTCGGACAGGGCGCGGGGTGTCGCCGCGCCGAGTCATCCGTTCGATGCGTCATGCTCTAACGCGGCGCACCGGCCCGTGTCCCGTCGTACCGCAAGGAAAGGGCGCGCTGGCACTCGGCCCGCCGGGTGCTCAGGCCAGGAAGGTGGAGACGCTGTCGAGGAACTCCTCGCGCCCCCGGCCCCGCCGGATGTCCTGCTTGGACACGTCCATGACGAGGCAGTCCACGCCGTACTTCTCCTGAAGCACCAGGGGGAAGCTGGCGTAGTAGCCATTGAGGCCCCGGAGGAACTGGTGGCGGATGCCCTTCTCCTCCTCGCGGCCCCGGGTGCGGATGCGCTGGAGCAGCACGTCCACGCTGCCCACCTCGAAGCAGATGACCTTGTCGGGCCGGATGATGTGGCGCGACAGGCGCTGGAAGTATTCGTAGTACAGGTCCAGCTCCGCGTTCGTCAGGTGCCCCAGGCCGTGGAGGTACTTGGCGAAGATTTCCGGGTCCTCGTACAGCGTGCGGTCCTGCACGCAGCTTCGGCGGTACGTGTGGATGAGCTCGTGGTGCTCGACGCGCCGGATGAGGAACTCGAGCTGGAGCGTGAAGGACCAGCGCGACATGTCCGCGTAGTAGTCACGCAGGAAGCGGTTGTCGATGACGGGCTCGTCGAACAGCTCGTACCCGAAGGCCTGGCTGATCATCTTCGCCGCCGTCGTCTTGCCCGCCCCGATGTTGCCCGCCAGCGCCACGAAGCGGCGCGCCTTGGGCACCTTGACGCGCAGCGTGTTGCGGGGACGCGAAGGGGCCTTGGGAGCCGCTTCCGGAGCGGGAGCGGCCGGGGCGGGCTTCGAGCGCGTGCGAGCGGGGGTGCGAGGCATGAATCCGGGGCTTATCCCGGCTTCGGGGGGGCGTCCATGATCTGCCTCAGGACGTCCGGCCGGTCGGTCATGATGCCGCCGACCCCCTCCGCCAGAAGCTGCCGCATCTCCCCGGGGTCATCCACGGTCCAGACGTTGACCCACTTGCCTCGGGCCGCGCACGCCCGCAGGAACTCCGCGTCCACCAGCCGGATGTCTCCGAAGTACAGCGGCATGTCGAGCACGGTGTAGCGCGCGTCCTCCGGCGGCGGGTTTCCGCTGCGCAGGCCAATGACGAAGGCCGCCAGCGCGTCGCGAGGATAGAAGTGGCAGGCGGACGGAAGCCGCGCGACCAGCCGCTCCGCGATGGCGTCTTGTTCGCTGCCCATGCAGATGCGCTCCAACGCGCCTTCCTCTTGAAGGAGTTGGGCGAAGACGTCCTCGATGCCCGGCACGTCCGGCTTGATCTCCACGTTGAGCCGCAGCTCGGGGAACGCGCGCAGCAGCTCGCGGAAGGTGGGGATGCGCACGTCCTGGCCCCGGAACGGGAAGGTGCGGCCTTCATCCGGCGTGAACTGGAAGCCCGCGTCCAGGCGCTGGAGTTCGGCCAGGGTGAGGTCCGCGAGCGCGCCGGTGCCGTCCGTGCAGCGCTCCAGCGTGGCGTCGTGCGCGACGACGAGCTCTCCATCCCGCGTGAGGTGGAGGTCGAGCTCCAGCATGTCCGTGCGGTACCGCGCCACCGCCTGACGGAACGCGGGCAACGTGTTCTCCGGCGCCAGCGCCGCGCCCCCGCGATGGGCGATGTGCAACGTGGGCCGCAGGCCCTGGAGAAAGGGAAGGGTCGGGGAAGCCATGCCCCCAGTGTAGCGACTGGCGGTATGGGGAAGGTGCGCGGTCGACATGGATTCGCGCGGAGCGCGCGTGCGTGGTTCGTCCAACTGTCACACCGAGCGTGTTTGTCGTCGCCGCTGAACAGTCGCACTCCGTGCATGACGCACTGTCCTGGATACCTCGGCTAAATGGATTTCGAGGGGACCTTCACAGGCGTGGGAACGTTCATCTGTGCAATGCCCGCGGTTTCGATTTCACCTGTCTGACACCTTGGACAAGGTGGCTTCCTTGCCGCCCCCCGCGAGGCACCGGTATAAGGCCCCAACCCCTGGCCGACAGGCGGCGGTTCTCAGCAACCGCGGCGCCGGATCGAATGGAGAATCTCGAAAATGCAACTGCGCAAGACGCTGGGCGCGGCGGCGCTGGTCACCGCGGCGACGATGGCTTCCATGGCGGGCTGTTCTGGCCGCGATGACGGTCCGGATCCTGTTCCGGACGCTGGCTGTGTTGGAACCTGCACCCCGGACTCCGGCACGGGTGACGCGGGCACGGGCGATGCGGGCACGGGCGACGCGGGCACCAATCCGGGTGACGGTGGTGTCCAGACGGTGACCATCCGCGAGGCGCGCCTCCTGGAGGACCGTCCGCAGATCATCCTGGAGGGCGTGGTCGTCACCACCGTGGCGCGCGTCTCCACGAACGCCCAGGGCGTGTCCGCCGACTTCTGGGTCGCGGATCCGAACAACCCGCAGGACGGCATCTTCGTCCAGAAGTTCCGGACGGATCCGCCCAACACGTACGTCCCGGTGCGTGGTGACGTCCTCACCATCCAGGGCTACGTGCAGAACAACAGCCGCTTCACGGACCGCGAGGGCTACCGCAAGGTCCTGAAGAACAACTTCGACTTCCGCGGCACCGGCGAAGCCACGCCGATGACCATCACGAAGACGAACACGATGACGGCGCCGAACGACGTCGAGGTCAGCATCACCAACGGCTTCGGCAACTCGGATGGCGGCTCCGGCCGGCCCAACCAGGAGTACCTGGGCGCGCGCGTCCACATCCAGGGCCCGCTGACGCTGACCGACGCCAACCCCACCGCGCTGAAGCGCCTGTCCGCCATCGAGGGGGACGACATTCACTACGGCTTCGAGGTCTCCGGTGGCGTGCTGGTGAACAACAACACCACCTTCGGCACGACGCAGGACGGCGGGACGCCGCGTTGCGACTACCGCGTCATCGTGAACGATGGCGGCTCCGTCACCTTCCCGGATGGTATCCGCGGCGTGTGGGACACCTATACGCACGCGCCCTGCGTGGACGGCGGCACCAGCACCTTTAGCTGCTTCAACGACGCGGGTGTGATCCCCGAGGCGAACAACACCTGGACCACGGCGCTCTTCCCCGAGGGCTGCAACGACCTCCCCGCCGAGGTCACGGTTCCGGAGCCGCCCGTCGTTGAGTAACGATTGACCCGGGGGCATTCGCCCTCGGTGCAGGCTTCAGCCGCCCCTCGCCCACCCGGGGAGGGGCGGCTTCTTTTTGGGCCCGGGAGGTGGGGTGGGTGTCCGGAACCCACCGAAGCGGGTCCCTGGCTCCCCTGAGCTGGTGATTGTGAGTAAGCTCCGGAAAAGTCCAGCCTATTCACCTTCAGACAGACGGCCTTTCTTTCGTGAGCTCGCCCCAGACGGCCACCCCGTTCGGAAAATACCTGCTGATCAAGCGGCTCGCCGTGGGAGGCATGGCCGAGCTGTTCCTGTCCCAGCGACCGCCGGACCCTGAACTGGTCGTCCTCAAGCGGATCCTCCCGTACCTGTCGGAGGAGCCTGAGTTCGTCCAGATGTTCCTGGACGAGGCGCGCATCGCCGCGCAGCTCCACCACCCCAACATCGTGCAGGTGCACGAGCTGGGGAAGGAGGGCGACAACATCTTCATCGCCATGGAGTACGTGGAGGGCGTGGACCTGCGGCGCGTCATGGCCGAGGAGTCCAAGTTCGGTGCCACGGTGCCCTATGGCGTCGCCGCTCGCATCTGCGCGCAGGTGGCGGCGGGCCTGGACTACGCGCACCACAGCCGTGGTGTGGATGGACGTCCGCTGGAGTTGATCCACCGCGACGTCAGCCCGCAGAACGTGATGATTGGCTACGACGGGCGCGTCAAGCTCGTCGACTTCGGCATCGCCAAGGCCGGCGCGTTCATGGAGCGCAGCAAGCCGGGCGTCATCAAGGGCAAGTTCCTCTACCTGGCGCCGGAGCAGGTGTCGCAAGAGCGGTTGGACCACCGCGCGGACATCTTCGCGCTGGGCACCATGCTCTACGAAATCACCACCGGCCGGCAGCCCTTCGCCAAGCCGACGACGGAGGGCATCCTCTACGCCATCCGCTACGAGGACCCGGCGCCTCCGCACCTGATGCGGGACGACTACCCGCAGGCGCTCTCGCGCATCGTCATGCGCTGCCTCACCAAGGACCGCTCCCAGCGCTACCAGCGCGCGTCCGAGGTGAGTGACGCGCTCAACGGCTTCCTCGGCTCCGGCGTCATCCGTCAGAGCCTGGACGTGTCGGATTACATCTGCCGGCTGCTCGGCGCCGAGGAGGAGCGCACCATCCTCCACATCCCCGAGGCGAAGGGGCCCGGGCGGCGCGAGGCCACCGTGCCCCTGCCGGGGGCCCGGCTCTCCCAGGACGCGGAGCCGCCGAAGCGGCCCTCCGTGCTGGAGTCCACCGCGCCCACGTTGTCCTCCACCTCGCCGGAGTCCGACCTGGCGCCAGTCCCGAGCGCGCAGCTCACGCCCGCCCTCACGGCCCGGCCCGCGCCGCGCCGCGCGTCCCGCGACGCCATGCCGGCGCCGTTCTCCAACGACGAGCCCGAACCCGCGACGTTGATGGCCCGGCCGCGCGAGCTGTCCGCGCGCCGCAAGGACGAGGACGACGAGGACGGTGAGATGTCCACCGCCGTCGGCACCACGCCGATGGGCTACAAGATGGCGGCCCTGGTGGTCGAGGAGCTCGACGTCGGCGACGGCGAATCCACCGTGCCCCAGCGGGGCCGTGTGAAGGACGTGCCGGTCCGCCCGCCCGCGACGCCGCCGGTGCCGGTGCGCCGCTCGGGTCCCCAGGCGGAGCCGCCCCCGTCGCGTTTGCGGCCCCCGCCAGAGGCGATGCGCTCACGGCGTCAGCCCACGGCCCCCGCGGTGCCCGCGCCCGTGTCCCGTCGTCCGGCCACCGCGGAGCACGCTGCTCCGTCTGCACCGCTCGCGGCGCAGCGCAGGGCCTCGTCGTTGGACCTGGAGGTCTCCCAGTCCGTCTCGCTCACGCCAGCGACGGTGAATCAACGGCCTCCGCCCCGGCACGCGGCGCCGGTCCGTGGCGGGCAGCGGGACGATGACGAGGCGTCGCAGCACACCGACCTGAGCCTGTCCTCCCTGGAGTACACGGACCCGCGGCCCACGCTTCGGGAGGATCCGGACGACGACGAGTCCACCATGGGCTACCCCGGGCACGACACCGAGGACGGCGCCGACACCCGGGCCACGGTGTCTCGGCGCAAGCGTCCGGTGGTGCTGCTGCTGGCGGTGTTCGTGGGCCTGCTGGCGCTCGGCGCGGGGCTGTGGTGGTTCCTGCACGGTGGGCAGGTGGCGTCTCCGGTGCAGGCTCGGGACTTGTCGATGGGCGCCTTGGACGCGCCGGCCGCGCCCGTGACGGGGCCAAGGCCCAAGCCGCAGGACCCGGCGCCCAAGCCTCCGACGGTGCAGCCCGTGGCCACGACGGCGCCCGTCGTGGAGCCGACGTCCGCTGACACGGAGCCCACCGAGACGGGCCCGGAAACCGACGAAGCACCGCCGGCCCTGGGCACCGCGCCGGAGGCAGCGCCCTCGTCGGTGGACGTCCGGTTCGACGCTCCCGCGCGCACGGTGCTGCGCCGCGAGGGAGGCGCGCGCCTGCCCATCAACACCCTGGTGTCGCTGCCGGTGGGCCCCATCCGGGTGAGCTACCAGTGCCCGGGACGTCGGAAGCCGAAGGGTACAAAGCCCTACCTCATAGAGCCGGCGGCCGAGGGGCCGCTCGTCTTGCAGATTCCGTGCAAGAAGCGACGCCAGTGACATCGGGTAGTTGCCGGGTATGCGGCATCCACCCCCAGGGGCGGACAAGTGGGCCCTGGTGGGCTTGAGTGGCCTTAAGTCGTTGGAATTCCTGGGTTTTCGTCATCCCGAGCGCGTTTACACATGTCAGACGGGTCCGTAGAATCCGGACCCCTTATGGCGCGCCCGAAGAGTCAGAAAAACGTAATCAGGAAGCGGAGTTACACGGCCGGCCGGGTGGCCCGGCAGGTTCCCATCGTCCCCGAGCCCAACAGGCTCCTGAAGGTCTGGCGCCGTGTGCTCGAGCGCCGGCTGCGCACGCGCCTGCGCGCGAAGGTGGCGTTGGAGATTCACGACAACACGCACACCATGCTGACGTTCCAACGCCAGCGGGCCATGTGGCGGCTGCGGCTGCACCACATGTTCCTGGTCGCTCCGGATGACGTGGTCCAGGCGCTCGCCAGCTTCGTGCGCAAGGGCGACCCGGACGCCAGTGTCCTCCTGGACAAGTTCATCGAGCGCAACCGCATCTACATCCGGCGCCTGTCGCCGGCGCAGATGCGCAAGCGCATCCGCCTGGCGCCGGAAGGCAAGCATCACGACCTGGAGCGCATCTTCCAGCGGTTGAACGAGCGCTACTTCGACGGCCGCATCGAAGCGGCCATCACCTACGGCCCGGCGCCGCGGGTGAAGGGGCCTCGCAAGAGCATCAAGATGGGCTCCTACTCGGCGGACTCGAAGGTCATCCGCATCCACCCGGCGTTGGACCAGCCGGTGGTGCCCCGCTACTTCGTGGAGTGGATTGTCTTCCACGAGATGCTCCACGACGTGTACCGGACGCGGAAGGGCGAGGACGGGCGGCGCTGCATCCACCCGCCCGAGCTCATGGAGCACGAGAAGCAGTTCCACGACTACGCTCGGGCGCTGGCCTGGGAGCGGGAGAACCTGGACCTGCTCCTCCGCGCCCGCGTGACGCCGGCCTGAGGGGCCGTGCGTCGTGCTTCCCCAGGGTTCAGGGGATGATGAGGCCGCCGGGGCTGCGCCGCTCCTCCACGGGAGCGGGCGCGGCCTCCGCGGGGCCGGTGCCCTCTCCAGTCCGCGCCGCTCCCGCGCGGGCTCCGGCGGCGGCCACCAGGGCCAGGACCTTCTCGAAGAGCCGCTCGGCGAAGCGGGAGAAGGGCTCCTGCTGACCGTGGAATAGCAGGCGGGCTTCCGCCCGGGCGATGCTGGCCTCGCGACGCCGGGCGCTGCGCTCGAAGTAGTCCGCCATCCGCCACAGCCGCAACGCGTAGCGCTGGCTCACCTCGGGGGTGAAGAACGCTCGGGCCACGCTCAGCACCGCCGCTTGCAGTTGCTCCTGCCGTTGCACGTCGCTCAGCGACAGGGGGCTGTGCACCACCTCGTCCACCTTCTGCACCAGCAGCCGCATGTCCATCTCGGGCGGCAGCCACGACGCCAGCTCCACCGTGTCATGAAGCACGTCCGCCTCCCGGGCACGGCGGACATGCTCGGGCGAGGGGGCTGGCAGGGCGGTGGGCTCCAACTGGGGCTGCACGCCGAAGTGGCGCAGCACCACGTCCAGGCCCTCGGGGAAGGGCGTGTGGGTGCGCAGGTTGGTGCCGGCGGCCTCGGCCAGCAGGGCGGCGGCCTCGTCCTGGGGCAGCTCCACGATGCCGCCATGGGCCAGCCCGTCCTTCACCAGCTTCCGCCAGGTGGCGCGGTTGCGGTCCCCCAGTTGGAGCGCGACCACGCCACGCGCATCCGACAACTGCATCTGCACCACCTCCACGCCGGCGCCGCGCAGCAGGCGGGCCATGACGAGCGCCCGCTCACCCTCGTGGGTGATGGCGCTGGCGAGCGCGTTGAGGGGCTCAGGGGCGGCGCTGGTGGCGCGTGCTGGCTCGGTGGGCGCGGGGCGGGGGGCCTCGGCCACGGTGATGCCGCGCGAGCGCAGCCGGTACAGGGCCTTCTTCGCGGCCTTGGCCAGGGGCTTCACCGAGGAGGCCGACAGCGCCTCCGCCAGGGGGGCGTGGCCCTCCACCACCGCGGCCTCGAGCACCGCCTGCGCCAGGGGCTCCGGCAGGACCTCCACGCTGGCGAGCGCCGCCTGGGGGAGGTCGCCCACGAGCGCGCGGGCGGACGCCACCGCCTCGGAGGGAAAGGCGGGCAGCGGGGTGCCGGCGCGCAGCGCGTCCAGCAGGGAGCGAGGGTCCGAAGAGGGAGAACTCATGCGGGGATTTCTACTTCACTCCGCGCGTCACCGGGCATGTCCGCGAAGGGCCGTGCGCCCACCAGGGCACAGTCGGCGCTCAGCGCCTCCGCACGAGCGAACTCTTTCCGGGCGTCGCCACCACGGCCAGCTCTGACTGGAGCCGCGCGCCGAACACGCGCGAGGGGGGCGCCCCCCGCACGATGAAGTGGTCGTACCAGACGCCCTGCCGTGCATAGTCCATCTGCTGCGGCCGCCACTCGGAGGGGAAGGTGGGTGGCTCCTCGCCGGTGTAGCGCAGCGGCGAATGCGGCGTGGAGGCGAAGGTGAAGTTGGGCACGCCGCCGCGCGCCCGCGCCAGCACCGCCGCGCTGTGGATGAAGACGGGCTGTCGCACCACCTTCGAGCCGGGGTCGAACATCAACCCCATGACACGCGGCCGTGAGGCGGTGGCGGCCACCAGGGGGCCCCACTCGGCCTGGGCCTCGCGTGAGAAGTCGCGGTAGCCGCGGCCCATCGCGACGGCCAGCACCATGGCGCAGGCCAGGGCGGCCAGTCGCAGGGGCTGGCGCCACGCGGGAAGCGTCGCGGGGACGGTGGCCACCAGCAGCGCGGCGGCCAGGTGCGCGTAGCGGGTGTTGAGGTAGTAGACGTAGCCGCGGATGTCGAAGGGCAGCAGGAAGTAGAGGCCGAGCGCCAGCAGCCCCAGCCCCATCAACCGCGAGCGCATCACCACGCCCTGTCCAGGGGCGCGCTCGGGACGCAGCAGGCCCGCGGCCCAGCCCGCCGCCGCCACCGCGCCCACGGCGTACAGCGCCCAGCGGTCCGAGCCATCCCAGAAGGTGTTGGCGAGCACCTGGAAGAGCTCGGCGCGGTTCTGCTCGAAGCCCTTCCAGGCCAGGTTCTGCGGCGAGAAGGTGGGGCCCCACGCCTTCCACGGCACGCCGGGCTGGATGTCCGCGGGCTCGCCGAAGCGCAGCACCACCCAGCCCAGGAACAACGCCACGCCGGGGACGACGCCCAGCAGCGCCGGCATGCGAGGCCGCAGCCGCGCCATGAGGCCTCGCGCGGAGGCGTCCTCGGGCACGCGCGTGGTGAGCAGCAGCCAGGGCAGCCCGAAGGCGAGGAAGCCAAAGGCCTGCACGTGGAAGAGCAGCACCGCCACCAGACACGCGGCCAGCCCCAGCGCCCAGCGGCGGCGACGGGGGACGTCCTCCAGCGTGCGCACGAAGAGGCCGCAGCACAGCAGCGTCAGCGGCAGCGCGGCGCAGTAGTTGATGAAGCCCCAGTTGAAGCTGTCGCCATATGCGAAGGGCAGGGCCAGCAGCGCGGGCCAGGTGGGGCGGCCCAGGCTTCGCAGCAGGAAGCCCAGGCTCAGCGGCAGCCCCACCACATAGGCGGAGAGGAACACGCGGTTGGCCATCTCCAGGGGGAGCAGCCAGTTGAGCCCGCTGACCAGATAGTAGTAGCCCAGGTAGGGCGTCAGCGCGTGCCGGGCGGCGAACAGTTGCGGGTACAGCGTGGTGGGGTCGTCCAGCCGGTGCAGCACGGAGATGAGGTACAAGTGCTGCGGCAGGTCCACCATGGGGAGGTGGCGCGACACCCACAGGGGGAGCGTCCCCAGGACGAGCGCGGCGGCATGGACGAGGCGGGAGTGTCGGGGTGTCACGGAGGCCGCGGACTGTACGCGGCGGCACCCGGCCCGGCGAGCCAGGCGTGCATCCCGGCCAGCCCTTGTTTCCCAGGTAGACAAAGGTATGGCCAGCGGCCTTGGCAGTCGGGGAGGGCTGCGGTATAGGCGCCGACTGAGCGGGAGGGCGCGGGTGCCTTCCCCGAGGAGAGTGACATGACGACGCGCTTCGGGATGTGGATGGCCGGGGGGCTGATGATGAGCGGCCTGCTGCTGGCACCGGGCGCGGCGGAGGCCTGTGAGGCCCACCAGCGCGCCGCGGCGGCCAAGCCGGCGAAGGCGAAGCAGGCGGAGCCCGCGCCTTCCACCGGCGACGTGGAGCGGCCGCTGGACGTGCTCGACTCGCTCATGGCCGCCAAGTGTCAGTGCGACAGCAAGGCGGACTGCACGTGCAAGAAGGGCTCTTGCGAGTGCAGCAAGTGCAAGAAGCCGAAGCGGCAGGTGATGGACGCGCTGCGCGGCCAGCCCGCGGAGCTGAAGCTCAACGAGGCGCGCTACGACGCGTCCGCGGGCATCTTCATCTAGGCGTCTCGGCGGAGCCCTTCTCCGCCTTCACCACCAGCAGGGGCGGCAGGGACACGCGCTCGAAGCGCACGAAGCCCGCCGCCGCCGCTTCCCGGCGCAGCTCGGCCTCGCCTCTTGGATGCAGGCCCACGCCCCGGTGGAGCAGCGCGCGAGGCGCCTTGGGCGGCGCATACGTGCTGGCCACCCACCGTCCGCCCGGCCGCAGCACGCGGTGGACCTCCAGCAACATCCGCGACAGGTCCGCCACGAAGGGCAGGGCGTCGCTCATCAACACCGCGCCCAGGGTGCCATCCTGGAAGGGCAGGTACGGCGCCTCGGCGCGCAGGAAGTCCACGCCCACGCCGGCCTCGCGCGCCTGGGCCACGCCTTCCTCCAGCATGGCGCGGGACAAATCCATCGCGGCCACGGGCGCCATGTCGGGCTCGCGCGCCAGCCGCCGCGCCAGCAGGCCCGTGCCACAGCCCACGTCGAGCACGGGGGCCGCCGGAGTGCCCAGGAGGCTGCGGTAGAGGAGGAACTCGCTGTCGCCATCCAGCGGCTGGCGGGTGAGCGCGCGCTGGAGCACCGGCCGCATGTAGCGCTCATACGAACGCGCCACCCAGCGCTGCTCCATGCCGCGCTGGAGTGGACCGGACGCGGCGGGGTCCACCACGAGGTCGGCGACGCCTTCGGCCACCGGGTGGCTGGCGCCACACTCCAGGCAGCGCAGCGGACCGAAGAAGTGGACCGGGGCATCCACCTCGGGGTGGAGGACGCCACGACGGCACCGGGGACATCTCAGGAGGGGAACGAGCGCGCGCCGCATGGGGACGGCAAGGCTACCGTCCCCCACGCGGCGCGAGAACCCGTTTTCGGCCGGGCGCCGTCAGGCCGAGGGCTGCGTGCGTGGCACGCGCCGGTCTTCGGCCACCAACACCGGCCAGCCGCGGGCCATGGCCTCGCGGAAGAAGGCGGCCAGCTCCCGGCGGCTGTGATTCACCGCGCCCAGGAAGGGGTCGATGAGGGACTCCTCGCCCAGGCTGCGCGTGGCCGCCAGCTCCACCGGCGTGCCACACCGCTCGCAGCGGATGGACACCTGACGCACCAGCGCCACCGGCACCGCGTAGCGGGCGCCGCAGTCGCCACACTTCCACACCAGGGCCCGCTCACCGGCCTCGCGGCGGGCCAGGTTCTCCAGCTCGTCCGCCAGCCGCAGCAGCGCGGGCAGGTCCTGGGGCGGCTGCGCGAAGACGGCGGAGGGACCAAAGCCCGTTTCGGGGGCGCCCAGCACGGGCGGACGGTCCCCCTGCAGCAGGGTGCGCAGCCGGTCGCGGGCGCGCATGTCACGGAACTCAGCGCCAGTGAGGGCGCGCTCCACGGCCTCATGCACCGGAGGCAGCTCCGGCTCAAGGCGCTCATCGTCCGGCAACGCCTGGGGGAAGTTCACCAGTCGGTGTCCGGGGACTGCGAGGAATCGGAAGGCCACGGTGGCTCCATCGCATTGTGCTTCGCGGGGTGCAAGACGTGAGTTGGCAAATGTCCGCTGCTGCCTGTCCAGCGACGATTATTGAGACCACTCCAGCATGCGTTGCAGCGGCGCGCGAGCGCCCTCGCGCAGGTCCTCCGGCATGGTGAGCTCCGGCGTGCGGTCCTTCATGCAGCGCCACAGCTTCTCCAACGTGTTGAGGCGCATGTATGGGCACTCGTTGCACGCGCAGCCATTGTCGGGCGGCGCGGGGATGAACGTCTTGCCCGGCGCGGCGCGCTTCATCTGGTGGATGATGCCCGCCTCCGTCACCACGATGAACTGCTGCTTCGGACTACGCACCGCGTAATCCAGAATCGCCTTGGTGGAGCCAATGAAGTCCGCGTGGCGCAGCACGGCCTGTTCGCATTCCGGGTGGGCCACCACTTCAGCCTCCGGGTACTCCACCTTCAACTGCACCAGCTTCTTCTCGCTGAAGATTTCGTGAACGATGCAGCTCCCCGGCCACAGCACCATGTCGCGGCCCGTCTGCTTCATCACGTAGCGGCCCAGGTGCTGGTCCGGCGCGAAGAGAATCTGCCGGTCCTTCGGCACCTGGTTCACGATTTTCACCGCATTGGACGACGTGCAGATGACGTCGCTCATGGCCTTCACCGCGGCGGAGCTGTTGACGTAGCTCACGACGAACGCGTCCGGGTGTTTGTCCTTGAACGCCTTGAAGGCGCCCGGCGGGCACCGGTCCGACAGCGAGCATCCCGCCTTCAGGTCCGGCAGCAGCACCAGGCGGGACGGGTTGAGGATCTTCGCCGTCTCGGCCATGAAGTGGACGCCGCAGAAGACGATGACGTCCGCCTCGGTCCGCGCCGCGGCCTGGGCCAGGGCCAGGCTGTCTCCGACAAAGTCCGCGAGGTCCTGAACTTCGCTCTCCTGGTAATAGTGCGCCAGGATGACTGCGTTCATGGAACGCTTGAGCTCCTGGATTTCCTTCGCGTAATCGACTTCGGCGCCCATGGCACCTCCTGGAGTCCCACATTTAACCGGGACTGGAAGTGCCGGCCAGGGTGCGGTTTGCCCCACTTTGCTCATGCCCGGGTGGCCGCGAATCAGGCGGGCGGCCCTTTTCCAACATCCGCCCTGTCCTCATGCTGGGGCACTCCCTTCCCCATGAGGTCCGGTAAGATGGCTCCCCGGCCCGGACCTCGCGCATGCGGTTCGGCCATTGCATCCAGGGACTTCGGACCACGGGGAGCAGGGGATTGTGCCCGGTGGAGGAGGACATATGACCGTGACGACGCGCGCAGTGCTGGTCGTGCATCCGGAGGCGGAGCGTCGGGGACGGCTTCGCGCCTTGCTGGACGGCTACGACGTGCTCGAGGCCTCCAACCGGCAGGAGGCGGTCGAATTCCTCACGAAGTCCGCTCCCGCGTTGGTGTTGACGCATCCGGACATCTTTCCCCGGTTGTTGAAGGACCTGGAACGCTACACCCCACGTTCCATCCGCGCGGTGTTGTGCCCCCGGGACAACGCGCAGGCGCACCACAGCCTGGTGGACGTCGCCGCGGCGGGGCACATGTTCTTCACCCTGGAGGACGACCCCACGCCCGCGCTGCGGCGCGCCGTGCAGGAGCTGCTGGAGCTGCGTGAGTCCGAGCGCCGCGAGCCCCAGGGTGTGCTCGAGGCCTGCTTCACCGCGGATGGGACGACCTTTCGCGCGCGTGTGCTCGACGTGGCCACCGGCGGCCTGGGCCTGCGGCTGGATTCCAGCGTGCGCATCGAGCGGCTCACGCCCGGCACGGCGCTGGAAGGGCTCCAGGTGCTGCGCGACGAGGCGCTGGTGCTGCGCGCCGGACATGCCACCGTCCGGATGGTGCGACCGCTGCGCGCGAACGAGGGCCACGGCTTCCACCTGGGGGTGTCGCTGGAGCGCCCCATGGAACACTCGCGCTCCTCCGCCGCGCCGCTGCTGAACGACGCGGTGCGCATCCGCGGCCTGCTTCGCCGCGCGGTGCGCGCGGGCGTGGGCTTCGGGCTGCGCACGCACGAAGGCAACCGCCTGGTGGACTTCACCCGCGCGGAGGTGTTGCCGGAGGAGTCGCGGCTGCTGCTGCGCGACCAGTCACAGCCGGGCGAGCTCTTCCATCCCGGCGACGTGGTGCGGCTGTGTCTCGACTTCGGCGGCGTGTGCCACGTGGGCACCACGGCGGTGCTGGCCGCGGAGGGGCACCAGGTGGAGGTGGCGCTGCCTCGCGCGCTGAGCCTGCACCACCGCCGCAACAGCCTGCGCTTCCGCTCCACCGCGGAGCGGCCCTTCGCGGTGTCCTTCAATTCACCGCTGACGGGTGAGTCCGTCGTCCGGCCGCTGCTGGACCTGCACACCGGCGGCTTTGCCTTCCCGTTCGACGCGGGCCGCGAGGCCTTCCCGCCAGGGCTGGTGCTGGACGCGGTGACGCTCCAGTTGCCGGACGGCCGGCGCTCGCGGTGCCGCGCGCAGGTGCAGGACACCGGTCAGCTCACGATGACGGAAGAGGGCGCCAGCATGAGCCGCCCGCGCCGCTGTGGCCTGCGCATCCTGGAGCTGGAGCCCGAGGCGCGCACGGCCATCCTGGACGCGTTCATCCAGGCGCGGTGTCCGGATGCGCGCGACGCGTCCGAGCTGCCCTTCTCCGACGTCTGGGATTTGTTCCGCGCCGCCGACGTGCGCTTCCCGGACTACCCCTTCCACGAGCCCGCCACCACGCCCGAGGTGTTGACGGACGCGCACCAGCGGCTGGGCAATGGCATCCATGGGCTGTCCAAGGCCATTGTCTACCAGCGCGACGACCGGCTCTACGGCCACATCTCCGGTCTGCGCATCTATTCGAAGACCTGGCTGTCGCAGCACCTGGTGGTGCGGCCGGGCTACCACCGCCATGAGTCCATCTCCCAGGAGCTGGTGGCGCTCGCGGCCGACTACGCGGAGAGCCTGGAGGACGTGGAGTACCTGCGCGCCCTGTGGCGCTGCCGCAACCGGTGGACGTCGCGCATCTACGGCGCCATCGCCAGCCGGTTGGAGCGGCCGGGGTTGAGCTGTCTGCACGCCTTCTCGCCCTGCCGGCTGCCCGTGGACGCCGCGCTGCCGGCGCCGCGCGCGGACCTGCGCGTACGCCCCGCCGAGGTGTCCGATTTGCGCTGGCTGGAGCAGCACCTGCGGGAGACGCAGGACGTGGTGCGTCTGCGCAGCTCGGACCTCGTGGAGGGCGAGATGCTGATGGGCACGCTGGGCGGGCGCTATTCGGACGCGGGCCTGCGCCGCTCCCGCCGCATCGCCCTGGTGGAGGGGCGCGAAGGTCCCCAGGGCTTCGTCCTCATGGAGGACTCCACGCCGGGCCTGTTCTGGGCGGAGTGGTACAACTCCTTCTCCCTCGTCATGGTGGAGCCGGACGCGCGGGAAGCGGACGCCGTGCGCCAGGCCCTGGTGACGCACGCGGTGGCGGACTCGGCGCGGCGCGGCCGCTCCACCGCGGAGTGTCTGGCCTCCGACGCGGACCTGCCGGCCTTGGAGTCCCTGGGATTCCACAACCTGGGCAAGGTCATGGAGTTCACCGCCCACCGCCGGCTCGTCCGGGACTGGAATGCCTACCTGCTCGCCGTCTTCGAGCGGCTGGCCGCGCATGGCCGGGGTGGCGGCCGGGCGGATGACAAGGACATCGCGGCATGACCTACCTGATGGAGTCGGCCCAGGAGGTGGAGCGCCTGCAAGCCCAGGCGAGCGCCACTTCCTATGCGGACCGGCTGCGGCTCACCGGGTTGCGGCCGGGTGACACCGCGCTCGACGTGGGCTGTGGGCCGGGCGTCATCACCTCGGAGATTCTGGACATCGTGGGGCCCACGGGACACGTGGTGGGCATCGAACCCCAGGCCGAGCACCTGTCGGCGGCCCAGGCGTTGCTCTCCGGCCATCCGAACGTGACGCTGCTCCAGGGCGCGCTTCCGGAGACGCGCCAGCCCTCCAACCATTTCGACTACGTCTGGTGTCAGTACGTCTTCGAGTACCTGGGTGAGCAGGACTCCGCCCTGGCGGAGCTGGTGCGCGTGGTGAAGCCGGGCGGGCGCGTGGTGGTGGCGGACATCGACGGGGTGGGGCTGTGGAACTGGCCCTTCCCGGAGGACCTCCAGCAGGAGAGCCAGAAGCTGCTGTCCGCCCTGCGCGCGGCGCGCTTCGACCTGCACGCGGGCCGCAAGCTCTTCCACCTCTTCCGCAAGGCCGGGCTGGAAGACGTGCGTGTGCACATCTCCCCGTTCTACGTGGCGGCCGGCGCGGTGGACGCCCGCCTGCATGACGACTGGGTCATTCGCTTCCGGACCTTGCGTCCACTTGCGGAGCCCTATTTTGGGGGCCCCGCGCCCTACGATGCCTTCTGCCAGCGCTTCATGGCGCTCCTGGATGACGCCGACACCCTCAAGTATGCGATGGTGTTGACGACCGAAGGAGTGAAGCGTTGACCGTCCCCGCTGAACCGGTATCCGCATCCTCAGCCCCTGATACTCCCGAGCTGAGCGTCCGGATGCTGCGCAGCGTGATGCTCTATTTCGAGCGGACGTATGGCCGGGACCGGCTGGTGCGCTTGTGGCAACGCGAGGCGCTGCCGCTGTCGCTGAGCTACGTGGAGACGCTCACCAACTTCGTCTCCGTGGGGTTCACCGAGCGCCTCTTCGACGTGCTCGACAAGGACTCGGGTGATCCGGACTTCATGACCAAGGCGGGGCGCAGCATCGCCAGTCCGGACGCCGTGGGCTTCCTGTATTACATGATGAAGGCGCTGGCGACGCCGCGCAGCGTCTATGAGCGCGCGCTGGAGCTGGACCACACGTACAACCGCGTGGGCGGCTTCCACATCGACGCGCTCACGGACTCGCGGGTGCAGGTGCGCTACGTCAGCCGCATCCGCGAGCGGGATCGCAAATTCTGCCGCGCGCGGCAGGGCAACCTGTCCGCGTTCCCGGCCATCTGGAACCTGCCCCTGGCGGAGGTGAAGGAGCTGCGCTGCCAGGTGGATGGGGCGGACTGCTGCGAGTACGACATCCGCTGGCAGAACCTGCCGCCCCTGGCGTGGCGCTACATCGTCGGTGGCATGGCGGGCATGGTGGCGGGCCTGCTGTCGGGCACGTTGAACCTGGCGCCGCCCATGTTCGCCGTCAGCTCGCTGGGCATGGTGGGCATCGCGGCGGGGGCGTGGCTGGACACGCGCGCGGCGCTGCTGCGCAAGGACGCGCAGTTGTCCGAGCAGCACCAGGGGCTGCAGACGTCGCTGGAGGACCTGCAGCGCCGCAACGAGGAGATCTTCCGCGCCAACAAGGCCCTCGAGGACCGGGTGGCCGAGCGCACGCAGGAGCTGTCCGAGGCCAACTCCAAGCTGGAGACCGCGCTGGTCCGCCAGCAGGAGCTGGACCGGCTCAAGAGCGAGTTCTTCGACAACGTGAGCCACGAGCTGCGCACGCCGCTCACGCTCATCCTGCTGACGCTGGAGTCGCTGGAGAAGCGCGCGGAGGGGCTGCCTCCCGTGGTGGCCCAGCACGTCGTCACCATGGAGCGCAACGCGCAGCGCCTGTTGCGGCTCATCAACAACCTGTTGGACCTGGCGCAACTGGAGTCGGGCAAGGCCCGCCTGCGCTACCAGCCCCTGGAGCTGCACAGCTTCCTCAGCACCGTGGTGCCGCCCTTCAACTCCATGGCGGAGCGGCAGGGCGTGTTGCTCGCGCTGGAGGGCGCTGAGGTGACGCCGGTCCACGTGGACCTCGACCGCATGGACGTCGTCTTCACCAACCTGCTGTCCAACGCGCTGAAGTTCACCCAGGCGGGTGGGGTGACGGTGCGGGTGCGTGAAGACGACTCGGACGTCCACGTCGAGGTCATCGACACCGGCATGGGCATCGCGGCGCAGGACATCGCCGTCATCTTCGACCGCTTCTCCCAGGCGGACACCAGCGGCACCCGCCGCTTTGGCGGAACGGGCATTGGCCTGGCGCTGGTGAAGGAGACGCTGGAGCTGCACGCGGGCGGCATCTCCGTGACGAGCGTGCTGGGCCAGGGCTCCACCTTCCGTGTCCGCCTGCCCAAGGGCACCGCGCACATCCGGGAGGATTTGCGCGAGCGCCGCCAGACGGCCATGCCGGTGCGGCGCGAGCGGCGCATCTCCGGGGGCTACCCCTCGGTGGAGCGCGGCTCCATGGAGCTGACGGGCGCGGCGAACGCGCCAGCCCGGGACCACGTGGGGGCGGGGCCCGAGGCGGCGCGCATCATGGTGGTGGAGGACGACGCGGAGATTCGCGGCTTCATCGCCCGCCTGTTGACGCAGCACTACCAGGTGCTCGAGGCCGTCAACGGCGAGGACGGGCGCAACCGCGCGCTGAGAGATCGTCCGGACCTCATCGTGTCGGACGTGATGATGCCGGTGATGTCCGGCCTGCAGATGCTGACCGCGCTGCGGAGCGACCCGCAGACGGTGGACATCCCCGTCATCCTCCTCACCGCCCGCCAGGAGGTGTCCGCCAAGGTGGAGGGCCTGGGCACGGGCGCCAACGACTACCTGAGCAAGCCCTTCAGCCCGCGCGAGCTGCTGGCCCGCATCGAGACGCAGCTTCGCCTGCGCGAGGCGGCGGTGCGCGCCGCGGAGAACGAGCGGCTGGCCGCCATTGGCTTGCTGACCTCCGGCTTCGCGCACGAGGTCCGCAACCCGCTCAACGGGTTGATGAACGCGCTGCTCCCGCTCAAGGACATGCTGACGGGCGGCGGCGCCACGGACGTGGACCTGAGCAAGGCCATGTTGGAGGTGGTGGAGGAGTGTGGCCAGCGCATCCGCCACCTCGCCGAGTCCCTGCTCTCCTTCACCCGGACGAGCGAGGCCCCGGTGATGCTGTCGCTGGACTCCTCGCTGGACTCCACGCTGAGCGTGCTGACCTGGAAGGTCCCTCCGGACGTGAAGGTGGAGCGGGCCTACCACTGCGTGGAGCCGGTGCGGGGAAATCCCGGCGCGCTGAATCAGGTGTGGCTCAACCTGTTGGACAACGCGCTGCGTGCGGTGGGGCCCCAGGGGCGGGTCCGCATCGCCACGTCGAACACGGCGGAGGAGGCCATCGTCACCATCAGTGACGACGGCGAGGGCATCCGTCCCGAGGACATGGACCGGCTCTTCCAGCCCTTCTTCTCCACCCGCGCGGCGGGCGAGGGCACCGGCCTGGGGCTGGCGCTCAGCCGGCGCATCGTCATCCAGCACGGCGGGCACATCTCCCTGACGAGCACGCTGGGGCAGGGGACGCAGGTGGAGGTCCGCCTGCCGCTGCGCTCGGCCGTCCCGCTGTCGTCGGGGACCGCGTCCGAGCGCGCGTCCGAGCCGCGCATTGGCCGGCTGGGTTGACGCAGGGCGCGAAGGCCCCGACTGGACGGGTGGCGTCCGGCCCGTGGGGTAGGGGAATTCCCCAGGCGCTCAGGTGTCCTCCTGGGAACGGCCCGCGTGTCTGCTACAGTCGCGCGACTTTTTCGTAGCACCTCTCCTTTCAAGGAAACCACGGCATGCAAGGCTCCGTAGCCGCGGGCGATGCCCGCAAAGGGCACCCGCGAGGGCTCTACCTCCTGTTCTTCACCGAGATGTGGGAGCGCATGTCGTATTACGGCATGCGCGGCCTGCTGGTGCTCTTCCTCACGAGCAAGGTGAACGGGGGCTTTGGCTGGACCACCGCGGACGCGCTCAGCCTCTACGGCACCTATACGGGCCTCGTGTACCTGACGCCCATCGTGGGTGGCTTCATCGCGGACCGGTACATGGGTCAGCGGCGGGCGGTGGTGCTCGGCGGCGTGTTGATGATGATAGGCCACCTCGTCCTGGCCCTTCCCAGCGTGTCGATGTTCTACACGGGCCTGGCGTTCCTCATCATCGGCAACGGCTTCTTCAAGCCGAACATCTCCACCATGGTGGGCGGGCTCTACGCCCCGGGTGACGGCCGCCGCGACAGCGCCTTCACCATCTTCTACATGGGCATCAACCTGGGCGCGGTGCTCGGCAACTTCATCTGCGGCACGCTGGGTGAGCGCGTGGGCTGGCACTGGGGCTTCGGCGCCGCCGGCGTGGGCATGTTCCTGGGCCTGGTCGCCTTCCTGTCGCTGCAGAACAAGCTGCTGGGCCAGGTGGGTCTGGTGCCGGAGCGCATGGTCGCCGCCGCCGAGGCGGCGAAGGGCGCCGTGGAGAAGAAGGGCTTCAGCCGCGACGAGATCGACCGCATCGTCGTCATCTTCATCATGGCCATCTTCGTCGTCGCCTTCTGGACGGGCTTCGAGCAGGCCGGCGGCCTGATGAACCTCTACACGGACGCCAAGGTGGACCGCAGCATCCTGGGCTGGGAGGTCCCCACCACCTGGTTCCAGAACTTCAACTCCGTCTTCATCGTCACGCTGGCGCCCGTCTTCGCGGGCCTGTGGAGCTGGCTGGCCGCGCGGGGCAAGGACCCGAGCATCCCGGTGAAGATGAGCATGGGCCTGCTGTTCCTCTCCGCCGGCTTCCTCTTCATGCTGGGCGCCTCCAGCCAGAGCGCCGCGACGGGCAAGGCGGCCGCGTGGTGGGTGGTGATGGCCTACCTGCTCCACACCATGGGCGAGCTGTGCCTGTCTCCGGTGGGTCTCTCCATGGTGACGAAGGTGGCGCCGGCGCGCATCGTCTCCGCGATGATGGGCGTGTGGTTCCTGGCGAACGCGGCGGCCAACAAGCTCGCCGGCGTCTTCGGCGGCGCCTCGGAGAAGCTGGGCGAGTTCAACGTGTTCCTCTACATCACCATCGGCACGGGCATCGCCGGCGTGGTGCTGCTGCTCGTCTCGCCCGTGCTCAAGCGGATGATGCACGGCACGGACGAGGTGAAGCCCTCCGCGCCTCCCTCCGAGCAGCAGGGCGGCTCGGTGGCCGCGGCCTGAGCCTCGCCGCTCCGAAGCATCCCTGAGGGATGAACAGACGCCGGTGTCCCTCCTGGGGACGCCGGCGTTTGTGTTTCAGGGGGATGCGCCCGGCACGGACGCCTGGAAACAAGAACGCCGGTGCACCCTGTCCAGGCGCACCGGCGTCTGACTTCCCACGGCGTGGGCCGCGCGGCCCTTACGCGGACTTCGCCGAGCCGGGCGTCACGCCCGCGGCGGTGCGCTCCTCGGTGGGGATGGGCGGGGACGTCTGGTAGTAGTCGCGGACCACGTAGCGGCGGGCCACCAGCGCCATGCCCACGGCGGCCAGCAGCGCGAAGCCGGCGTAGAAGAAGAACTGCCCGGAGCCGGTGAAGACGTTCAGCTTCGAGGAGATGGCCACCGCCACGTTGGCCAGCGTGTTCGTCACCAGCCACACGCTCTGGATGGTGCCCTTCATCTCACGCGGGGCCTGCGTGTACGCGAACTCCAGGCCCGTGGTGGACATCAGGATTTCGCCCAGCGTCAGCACGATGTACGGGAGAATCTGCCACGCGATGTTCAGCGTCGTGCCGCCTTCCATCGTCACCTGGAAGACGCCGGCGATGATGAACGACAGCGCGCCAATCACCAGGCCCAGCGGCATGCGGCGCAGCGGCGTCAGCTCCCACCCGAAGCGCTGGAAGGCCGGGTAGACGACGGCCGTCAGGAAGGGGATGAGCAGCATCACCAGCAGCGGGTTGACGAAC
This sequence comes from Myxococcus hansupus, assembly GCF_000280925.3. Taxonomy (NCBI): domain Bacteria; kingdom Pseudomonadati; phylum Myxococcota; class Myxococcia; order Myxococcales; family Myxococcaceae; genus Pseudomyxococcus; species Pseudomyxococcus hansupus. The sequence continues at coordinate 5,546,713 of NZ_CP012109.1, read as the reverse complement.
TGCATCTGGCTGGCCTGGAAGGTGAACGGCCCCACCTGCGGGTCCATGGACCGGGCCTGCACCACCCACGTGGACGCCTTCTGGTCGAAGAGCATCCAGAAGAAGGGCACGAAGGGGAGCAGCAACGCGCTCACCTTGAACACCGCCTTCACGCCGTCCACGGACTCCTCGGGGTGCTCCTTCCGCGCGCCGTCCAGCCAGCTCTGCTGGCCCGGGCCCCGGTTGCGCAGCGCGCTGGCCACCACCTTGAAGAAGCCGTGCGGGTTGGCGCCCGTCGCGGGCACCCGGACGTACTTGTGCCGGCCCAGCCAGAAGATGAACGTCGCGATGAACATCAGCACGCCGGGGATGCCGAAGGCCACCGACGGCCCGAAGTGCTTGAGCAGCAGCGGGATGAACAGCGAGGCGAAGAACGAGCCGAAGTTGATGGTCCAATAGAAGATGGCGAAGACCTTCTTCACCAGGTGGCTGTTGGACTCGTTGAACTGGTCCCCCACCATGGCCGCCACGCACGGCTTGATGCCGCCGCTGCCAATGGCGATGAGCGCCAGGCCGGTGAAGAACCCCGTGACGTTGTGCTCGAAGACGGCCAGGCACGCGTGGCCCACGCAGTACACGAGGCTCAGTCCCAGGATGATGCGGTACTTCCCGAAGAAGCGGTCCGCCAGGTAGCCGCCGATGAGCGGGAAGAAGTACACGCCCGCCATGAACGTGTGCATCAGGCTCTTCGCTTCGGCCTCGCGCAGTGCGTCATCCGGCAACTGGGTGCGCAGGAGGTAGTCGATGAGGAACACCGTGAGGATGTTCCGCATCCCGTAGAAGCTGAAGCGCTCACACGCCTCGTTGCCGATGATGAAGGGGATTTGCGGCGGGAACTTGTTGCTCTGCGCGGCGGTTGCCTGGGCCATACGACGGGGTGCTCCCTCGTGACGAAAGGTGGGGGCTCCTAGATTCCGAGAAGCCGCACCCTACCCAACGGAACGCCGGGACTCCACCGCGCGTCGCCTGCCCGCCCTGCCGGGCGATGCCTCCCTGCCCGCACCCGCGCCGGAAATCTCCCGCAAGACTGCCTGCGTCATTCCGGTGGGCGTGTGTATTTATTGATACAACTCAAGTCGCCTGGCTGGGTTTGACAGGCATTGGAAAATCCCTATCATTTGCCTTGATGTCAATTCCTCCAAGGTGGTGCGAGGGGATGGGGGTGAATGAAGGCACCCCCGTCCCCCCGCTCCATTTTCTCGGAGAATGACAGTCCGGCGGACCGTCAGCCGCGCGCGCCCTGAATCACGGGCGCCGGGCCGTCCACGCGCACACCCACGCGGGCCTTGCGGGCCTTGGTCAGCACGTGGCCCAGGTAGCGGCCGGTGTGGCTGCCCTCGACCTGGGCGACCTGCTCGGGCGTGCCCGCCGCGAGCACCCGCCCGCCGCCGGCGCCGCCCTCGGGGCCCATGTCGATGAGCCAGTCCGCGCTCTTGATGACGTCCAGGTTGTGCTCGATGACGAGCACGCTGTTGCCCGCCTCCACCAGCCGGTTGAGCACGGCCAGCAGCTTGCGGATGTCCTCGAAGTGCAGGCCGGTGGTGGGCTCGTCGAGGATGTAGAGCGTGCGGCCGGTGGCCACGCGCGCCAGCTCGCGCGCCAGCTTGATGCGCTGGGCCTCGCCGCCAGACAGGGTGGGGGAGGGCTGTCCCAGGCGGATGTAGCCCAGGCCAACGTCATGCAGCGTCTGGAGCACGCGCATGATGTCGCGGTGCGCGCCGAAGTGCTCCATCGCCTCGCGCACGCTCATGTCGAGCACCTCGGCGACATTCTTGCCCTTGTAGCGCACGCGCAGGGTGGCCTCGTTGAAGCGCTTGCCGGCGCACACCTCGCAGGGGACGTAGACGTCCGCCAGGAAGTGCATCTCCACCAGCTTCACGCCGTCGCCCTCGCACGCCTCGCAGCGGCCGCCCTTGATGTTGAAGCTGAAGCGGCCCGGCCCGTAGCCGAACGCGCGCGCCTCGGGCGTCATGGCGAACACGTCGCGGATGTTGTCGAACAGCTTGGTGTACGTGGCCGGGTTGCTGCGAGGCGTCCGTCCAATGGGGCGCTGGTCGATGTCGATGACCTTGTCCAGGTGCTCCAGGCCGTGCACGGCCTTGTGCTTGCCCGGCGTCTCGCGGCTCTCGTAGAGGTGCCGCGCCAGGGCGGGGAAGAGGATTTCGTTGATGAGCGTGGACTTGCCCGCGCCGGACACGCCGGTGACGGCGGTGAAGACGCCCAGCGGGATGTCCGCGTCCACGTTCTTCAGGTTGTTCTCCTGCGCCCCCTGGATGACGATCTTCCGCTTCGGGTCCGGCTTGCGGCGCTCCGACGGAATCTCGATTTCCTGACGGCCGGACAGGTAGGCGCCGGTGGAGCTGGCCTCGTTGGCCATGACCTCCGCCGGCGTGCCCTGCGCCACCACCTGGCCGCCCAGCTCGCCCGCGCCGGGTCCGAAGTCCACCAGCCAGTCCGCCTCCTCCATCGTCTCCTCGTCGTGCTCCACGACGATGACGGAGTTGCCCAAGTCCCGCAGGCGCTTGAGCGTCGTCAGCAGCTTGCCGTTGTCGCGCTGGTGCAGTCCGATGGAGGGCTCGTCCAGGATGTAGATGACGCCCGTCAGCTCGCTGCCCATCTGCGACGCCAGCCGGATGCGCTGGCTCTCGCCACCGGACAGCGTGGACGCGGTGCGGTCCAGCATCAGGTAGCCCAGACCCACGTCCACCAGGAAGGACAGGCGGCTGCGAATCTCCTTCAAGAGCTCGGTGGCGATCTTCCGCTCGTGCGCGGACAGGGACATCTCGCCCAAAAAGCCCAGCGAGTCGGAGATGGTCAGCCGGCTCAGCTCGACGATGGAGCGCCCGTGGACCTTGACGGCGCGGCTCTCCGGCTTCAGGCGCTCCCCCTTGCAGGAGGGGCAGGGCTTGTCGCTGAAGTACTTCTGCAGCTCCGTGCGGCGCGCCTCCGAGGTGGTCGTCTTGAAGTTGCGCATCATGCGCTCGACGAGCCCCTCCCACTCCATCTTGTACTTGCCGCCCTCGCCCCACGCGACGGTGAAGGACTTGCCGCTGGCGCCGTACATCACCGTGTCCTTCTCGCGCTTGGTCAGCTTCGCGTAGGGCACGTCCAGATCAATCTTGAAGGCCTTGGCCAGGCTCTCCACGAAGTCGGCCGTCCAGCCCTCGCCGCGGTTCATGCTGCCGGCCCACGGCTCAATGGCGCCGTCGCGGATGCTGCGTGACGTGTCCGGGACGATGAGGTCCGGGTCCATCTCCGGCTTCGTGCCCAGGCCGTTGCAGTCCGTGCACATGCCCAGCGGGTTGTTGAAGGAGAAGGACGCGGGCGTCAAATCACCGAAAGACAGACCGCACTTCGAGCAGGCGTTCAGCTCGCTCATCACGCGGTCGGAGGCGAGCGTGCCCTTCTCGTCGGTGATGATGAGCGTGCCCTTGCCCTCGCGCAGCGCCGTCTCCACGGAGTCGGTGAGGCGCGTCTTCACGTCGGCCTTCAGCACGACGCGGTCGATGACGAGCGCGATGTCGTGCTTGGACTTCTTGTCCAGCTCGATGCGCTCCTCCAGGCTCTTGAGCACGCCGTCGATGCGCGCGCGGGAGAAGCCGCGCTTCTGCGCCTCGGCGAGCAGGTCCTTGTGCTCACCCTTGCGGTTCGTGACGAGCGGCGCCAGCACCTGGAGCTTCGTGCCCGTGGGGGCCTTGAGGATTTCATCGACAATCTGCTGCGCGCTCTGCTTGCCCACCTTCACGCCGCAGTTGGGGCAGTGCTGCATGCCGATGGAGGCGTAGAGCACGCGCAGGTAGTCGTGCACCTCCGTGACGGTGCCCACCGTCGAGCGGGGGTTGTTGCTGGCCGCCTTCTGCTCGATGGAGATGGTGGGCGACAGGCCGCGGATGGTGTCGTACTTAGGCTTCTCCATCTGCCCCAGGAACTGGCGGGCATAGGCGGAGAGACTCTCCACGTAGCGGCGCTGGCCTTCCGCGTAGAGGGTGTCGAAGGCGAGCGAGCTCTTGCCCGAGCCAGACACGCCGGTGAAGACGACGAGCTTTTTCTTGGGGATGTCCAGGGAGACGTTCTTGAGGTTGTGCTCCTTGGCGCCTCTGAGGGAAATGACGTCGGGCTCGGACATGGGCGGGCGATCTACCACTGAATATGCGTTCCGGTAGGGGGAAACACGTCGGAACACCGGTGGATGCGGGAGAACGTCCTGGGTTGCGCCGCCCATCCCACATCTGCCGACCCTGCAGGCGGGCGGATTCAGGGCCTGGATGGCGGTGTCCTGACACAGGGCAGCCCTGGAGTCGGTACGGACGCTTGCCTGCTCCTCCCGGGCGGAGGATTCGTCTGTGTGGCACCGGGAGTTCCTGAAAAAACTTCCGAAAGGGCCCTTGATTGGGGAGTCAGCTTCCGCGCGCTGGGGAGGTTGTTTCCCTGGGAGGCCAGACGGTTGCCGTGGGGATGCGTGGGCCGCGCCTCTGTGGGCGGACCGGGCACCGAGGTTGCAGAGGGCCCCCCGCTGGAGCCGTGAGGCGAGCCAGGGTGGGTTCCTGGCGTCTCTCGGTGGGGTCGGGAGGTTGTCATGCGCAGGGCGTTTGGGGTGGTGGGGTTGGTGGCGGCGATGGTGGTGGCGGTGGCGTGTGAGCGGCCCGCCTCCCAGAAGGCGAAGAGCGCCTTCGTCGTCCGTCCAGAGACCATCGATTTCGGCCCGGCGGCGCTTGGTCACACCAAGACGCTGAAGGTGCGAATCGCCAACGCCGGCCGCGCCTCGTACCGCGTGGAGGGCGCCATCTCCAGCGTGCCCAACGTGGACATCCCGCCCTTCGAGCCTTTCGTCCTGCCCGCCGGTGGCGAGCAGGAGATTGAAGTCCACTTCCTGCCGCGGGTGGAGGGCGAGATTCAGGGGCAGGTGGAGATCCTCACGGACGCGGAGGCCGGCGGGCGGGTGCCGGTGAAGGGCCGTGGCGTGAAGGCTTTCATCGAGGTGTCCCCGGAGGCGCTCGACTTCGGCAACGTGCCCATGGGCTTCGTGGAGATGCGCGAGGTGACGGTGCGCAACCCGTCCGACGTGGACAGCCCGCTGTCGCTATCGCTGCAGGGCGCGGACGCCGACCAGTTCACCGCGGGCCAGGGATTGCCCTCTTCGCTGGCGCCGGGCGAGGCGCGGGTGATTCCGGTGGCCTACGCCCCGCGCCGGTTGGGCACGGCCGAGGCGGCGCTGCACGTGGTGGTGTGTGACGGATGCGAGCCCGCCGTGGTGCCGCTGACGGGCACCGGCGTGGCGTCCAAGTTGGAGGTGACGCCGCTGCGCGTGGACTTCGGCCGCGTGGCCCTGGGCGCCACGGCGGAGCAGGTCATCACCGTGCGCAACCTGGGCACGGAGCCGCTGAGCTTCAGCGGTTCGCAGTTGGTGGAGAGCTCCGAGGGCGTCTTCCGCGTTTCGAACGAGCCGGTGGTGGCCAACAACCTGCTGGCGCCGGGCGCGGTGGTGGAGCTGCGCGTGGCCTTCACGCCCTCGGCGGTGGGCAAGGTGCGTGACGGGCGGGTGGAGATTGGCGTGCGCGAGCAGGGCTCCACCGCGCCGGGCCCCAAGGTGGCCCTGGCGGGTGAGGGCGGCGGCTCTTGCGTCACCGTGCTTCCCCGGCGGTTGGCTTTCGGCACGGTGGCGGAAGGCATGACGGCGACGCGGCAGGTCACCGTCTACAACCGCTGCCGCGACAGCGTGAGCGTGAGCGACCTCGAGCTCGACACGCACCAGGGCGGCTACTTCACCCTGGCGCAGGCGCCGGCCAGCGTGTCGGTGCCCGCCGGGCAGAGTGTCCGGGTGGGCGTCACCTTCAGTCCCAAGGCGGGGAACACGGTGGTGAGCACCGGCAAGCTCGCCGTCACGGTGCGCGACGGAGGCTCCCTGGCCACGGAGGCGGTGGCGCTCGAAGGGCAGGGGGGCGTCTTCCCGCCGTGCCAGTACGCGCTGTCCCAGACGCTCGACTTCGGCAAGGTGCCGGTGGGCGCGGAGGTGGCGCTCGGGGCGACGCTGCGGAATACGGGGTCGGAGGCCTGCTACCTGGCCTCGATGCAGCTCGCGCAGGGCTCGGATGGCGCCTTCACGGCGACGCCGGTGGAGAATGGCGTGCTCGAGCCCGGCAAGAAGGCGTCGCTCGTCATCCGCTTCAAGCCGCCGGAAGAAGGCCGCTTCACGGGCCTGGCCGAGGCGTGGGTGAACCATCCCACGCTGGGGCATCCCCTGGTGCAGCTCCAGGGCGAGGGCGTGGTGGGGTGCTTCGCGTTGCAGCCCACGACGTTGGACTTCGGCGTCACCAAGCTGTCGTGCGGTCCTCGGACGCGTGAGCTGGTGGCGGTGAATTCGTGTGTGGGGCCCGTGCAGGTGAATCAGGTGGCGTTCGACGCGGACGCGGGGGAGTTCACCGTGGACGGCGGCGGCAATGCCCCGTGGACGCTGGGGCCCGCGAGCACGCGGCCCCTGACGGCGACGTACGCCCCGGTGGACGAGGGCGCGGACACGGCGGCGCTGCGCTTCACGCTCGCGGACGGCGCCGTCTACACGGTGGGCATGGTGGGCCTGGGGGTGACGAAGGCGGAGCAGACGGACCGCTTCTTCCAGGAGTCCCAGGCGAAGGTGGACGTGCTCTTCGTGGTGGATAACTCGGGCTCGATGATGGAGGAGCAGCAGAGCCTGGGACAGAACTTCGCCTCCTTCCTGAGCGCGGCGGACGGCGCGTCGGTGGACTACCGCATCGGCGTCACCACCACCGGCCTGGACCCGTCGCCGGGCGGCTGGTCCGAGTGCCCGGGCGGTGCGCAGGGTGGGGAGAATGGGCGCCTGTTCCCGGTGGACGGCTCGCGGCCCCGCATCATCACGCCGGGGACACCGGACGCGGCCACCGTGTTCGCCAACAACACGCGCGTGGGTGTGTGTCATTGGAACGAGCAGGGCCTGGAGGCCGCCTACCGCGCCCTGTCGGATCCGCTGCTCTACAGCGAGGACGACCCGCGCACGCCGCAGCCGAACGACGGCAACGGTGGCTTCCTGCGTGAGGACGCGCGTCTGGCCATCATCTTCGTCTCGGACGAGGAGGACTTCAGCGCGCAGCCGGTGTCCTTCTATGAGACGTACCTGATGGCGCTGAAGGGCAATGACCGCTCGAAGTTGAGCATCAACGCCATCGTCGGCCCCGCGGATCTGTCCAAGTGCCCGACGTCGAGCAGCTCGGGCAGCCGTTACAGCCAGTTGGCGCTGGCCACGGGGGGCGTTGTGGACAGCATCTGCACGCCGAACTGGGCCAGCTCGCTGGAGAAGCTCTCCGACAGTACCTTCGGCACCAACCGCAAGTTCCCGCTCTCGGAGACCCCGGCGGACCCGTCCAGCATCGTGGTCCATGTGGACGGTGTCCCGGTGACGTCGGGCTGGGAGTACGACGCCGGCGAGAACGCGGTCCTCTTCAACCGGGAGTCCGCGCCGTCCGTGGGCTCGCTGGTGGAGGTGACGTACGCGCTGGGCTGCGGCTGAGCGCGGCGGGCTCAGGGCGCCGCGGCGGGTTTCATCAGGGCGTTGAGGGTGTCGTAGGTGGCCGCGCCTTGGCCCAGCGGCTCGGAGCGTCCATCGGCGAGGAACGCGGAGACCAGCGCGGTGGCTTGCCCCCACAGCGCCAGCGGAATGGTCGATCCACTGGAGAGCCTGCGAATACCCAGCCGTTGCAGTTCGAAGGCGTTGGGGAGTCCAGGGCGGACCAGGACATTGACGGGCAGGGGCGTGCCTCGGGTGATAGCCTGGATTCCCGCCGCATCCACCAGTCCGGGGACGAAGAAGCCATCCGCCCCCGCCGCGCGGTATTGCTCCGCGCGGGCGAGCGTCTCGTCCTGCCGCAGCGCCTCGGGCACGAGCCCTCGGAGGTAGACGTCGGTGCGCGCGTTGATGAAGAGGCGGACGCCGAGCCGCGCGCTGGCCTGTCTCACGTGGGCAATCTTCTCGCACAGGGCGGTGGGCGAGCCCGCGCCGTCCTCGAGGTTGATGCCCACCACGCCCGCTTCGATGAGGCGGGCGGCGTTGACAGCGACCTGGCCCGGGTCGTTGGAGTAGCCCCCTTCGAGGTCGAAGGTCAGCGGCACCCGGACGATGCGGGTGATGGTGTTGACGGTCGCGAGCAGGTGCTCGAACGGGAGGCTGTCACCGTCTGGATATCCATGGGCCCACGCGACGCCCGCGCTCGTGGTGGCGATGGCCTTCGCGCCCAGGCTCTCGAAGAGCCGCGCGCTGGCGGCGTCCCAGGCGTTGGGCAGGATGAGGGGCGCGGGGCCCTGATGAAGCGCGTGGAAGCTCTCTGCGTGGGCGGTGGTGTCAGGAGGCATGGGGTGGGTCCCTTTCAGTCAGGCTGGGGTTGGGAAAGGGAAGGCGGTGCATGGCGGCGCTCGTGGTCGAGCAGCCATTGTTTACGTTCGAGTCCGCCGCCGTAGCCGGTGAGGGACGCGTTCGCGCCCACCACCCGGTGGCAGGGCACCACGACGCCAATCGGGTTGGCGCCATTGGCCATGCCCACCGCGCGCACCGCCTTGGGGCGGCCGATGCGCTCGGCCAGCTTGCTGTAGCTGGTGGTGGCTCCAGCGGGGATGTCTCGAAGCGCGCGCCAGACCTCGCGTTGGAAGTCCGTGCCCGCGGTGGCCACGGGGAGGTCGTCGATGGCGCGGATGTCTCCGCGCAGGTACGCCTGCAACGCCGTGGTCCGCCCGAAGGGGTCGCTCGCGGGGGCCAGCGCGTAGCCGTGCTCTCCGTAATGCAGGCGCAGCAGGCGCATCATCCGCGCTTCGTACTCGTCCCAGTCGACCGCGCGGAGCGCTCCGGCCTCGTCGCAGACGACCCATATCTGTCCAATGGGGGTTGATGCGCGGTCAATGAGCAGTCGCAGCGGCGGAGGCATGGTTGTCTTTCGTGGGCGAGGGGGCTCGGGAACGCTCCGCGTCAGCGGCCCACAGGTGTTGTGCCGCGTAGGCGCGCCAGGGGCTCCAGGCCTCCGAGCGGCGAAGCACCGCGTCGGGCGTGGGCCGGACGCCCGCGTCATCCTCGAGGGCCCGAAGCAGCGCGACGTCCGCGGAGGGAAAGGCATCCGTCTCGCGCACGGCGCGCAGGGCGATGTACTGCGCCGTCCAGTCGCCGATGCCAGGGATGCGCTTGAAGCGGGTGATGGCTTCCTCCAGCGAGGCGCCGGGCTGGAACAGCCGTGGGTCCGCGACGGCCGCGGCGGCGAGACTCGACAACGTCTTCGCGCGAGCCGCGGGCATGCCGAGCCGGCGCAGGTCCTCACCCACCAGCCTTTCGGGACGCGGGAAGGTTCGCAGGAGCCGAGGGTGTCCGGTGGCCTCGGTGAGGGCGGGCTCTCCGTACTCGGCGACCAGCCGGGCGCCCAGGCCGCGCGCGGCGACCACCGTCACCTGCTGCCCCAGCACGGCCCGGACCGCGAGCTCGAAGCCGTCCCAGCCGCCCGGAGCCCGCAGCCCGGGGCGCCGCGCGACGAGGGGCGCCAGCCGTGGGTCGCGAGACAGGTGCGCGCCAATGACATCCACATCCGCGCCCACGTCGAAGACGCGGCGGACCTGGGCCACGACTCCGGGCAGGGCTTGGACCTCCGGAAGCCGGAGCGTCACCAGGAAGCCCGCGCGTCGCGGAGCCGGGGAGACCTCGATGGAGCCCGCGCCCCGCGCATGCGCCACCGTTCGCCGGTAGCGCCCGGCTTCGATGTATTCGAGCCCCGGCAGCGCTCGCGCCTCCAGGTGGGCCAGCATCGACTCCCAGTCGTACGGCGGGCGGTAGGGGATGAAGAGCGTGACGCCCGTGGACGTATGGGTTTCAGGGGCCTTGCTCCTCCGAAGCTCCCGGGGGGGCCGGCCATGGAGCGAGCGGAAGACGGCGTTGAAGCGGCGGACGCTGCGGAACCCCGCGGCGAGCGCCACCTCGGCCATGGGCAGCGACGTCTCGTGGAGGAGCTGCCGGGCGAACAGCACGCGCCGCGTCTGGGCCACCGCGACGGGCGACGCGCCCAGGTGTTGCTGGAATAAGCGCCGGAGCTGCCGGTCCCCCACGCCCAACCGGTCCGCGAGCTCCGTCACGCCCGCGCCTTCGTCATCCATTCCGCCTTCCGCGATGAGCGCGAGGGCGCGGGCGACGGTGTTCGACGTGCCGCGCCAGAAGGCGAGGTCCGGGGAGGTCTCCGGGCGGCAGCGCAGGCAGGGCCGGTAGCCGGCCTCCTGGGCGCCAGCGGCGCTCGGGAAGAAGGTGCAGTTCTCGAACCGGGGCGTCCGGGCGGGGCAGATGGGCCGGCAGTAGATGCGCGTGGTCCGGACGGCGGTGAAGAACCTGCCGTCGAAGCGGGCATCCCGGGTCTGCACGGCGCGGTAGCACGCGGAGGGTTCCAGGGCGGTCATGGGGCTCTGACTCCCATATACGGCGGCCCATGTCTGGCCGCTTTCGGACGTGAATGGACGGGCCCTCGTGGGCGCCACGGGTTGGACGGGCTGCGTCATCGGCTGCCAGGAGAGGAAGCGTTCTGTCTACCACTGGGGAGATGGGATGAAGTCGACTCGACAGGGGGGAGGGGCGCGTGCAGCCTTTTAAGCAAGATGCCGGAACCCCTACTTGTCGCGGCCGTGGGCGACATCCACGGCCGCTTCCACCGCGTGGAGACATGGCTGGACGCACTGGAGCAGGCGCGAGGTCGCCAGGTGGACCTGGTGCTGGCCGTGGGCGACGTGGAGGCCTTCCGCCGCGCGGATGACCACCGTCGCAAGGCCGCCAAGCGCGCCATGCCCGCGGAGTTCGCGGAGTACGCGGACGGGCTCCGGAAGGTGAAGCGTCCGCTGTACTTCATCGGTGGCAACAACGAGGACTTCGAAGCGCTGCACGACCTCCAGCAGGGAGGCGCGTTGGCGCCGAACGTGATGTACCTGGGGCGTGCGGGCCTGCGTGAGCTGGGGGGGCTGCGCGTGGCCTATCTGTCCGGCATCCACGCCCCGCGCTTCGTCGACCAGCCGCTGAAGCCTCCCAGCACCCCGGACATGGTGAAGCAGGCCGGTTATTTCCGCACGCCCGAGGTGGATCAACTGGCCACGTTGCGGGACGTGGACCTGCTGCTGGTGCATGAGTGGCCGCGAGGCATCGTCCAGCGAGCGCGGGACGAGAATCCCTCGCCGCCCAGGCCCTTGCCCTCGTATTGGATTGGCAACCCCGTGACGCGGCGGTTGGTGGACGCGATGATGCCCAAGTGGATGTTGTGTGGCCACTCGCACAAGGGCTTCGCCGTCACGCTGGAGGGGCTCGACCGGCCCCCACGCGCATTGCCTGTCTGGACCAGGCGGCCAGGCCCCAGGAGTCCATCTTCTGGTTGGAGTACGAGGGGCGGCAGGCCCTGCGCGCGGGCTGGGGCGTGTCGGGCGCCGTGGCGTGGACCGCCGGTCAGCGGTGGGACATGGCCTCGTTGCCCGCGCTTCTCTCCGAAGGGGAGGGCACGTCCGCCGAAGCCGGGCTCTGAGGCCCGGCGCGGCGACCGCCCTAGAACGTGCCGGAGAGGCCCGCCATCCGGGCACCTGCCACGGGCGTCACCTGGACCGCGCTGGCCTGGGCGCTCGGGGAAGCGTCACCCTTTCGGCCGTGGAGCAGCATGGGCACCGCGAAGCCAATCGCGGAGCCGAGCAGCGCGCCCGTGGCCACGTCCGAGAGGTAATGCTTGTCCGCGCGCATCCGCAGCAGGCCCACCGAGGTGGCCAGGGGCAAGCCCACGCCCCAGATCCACGCCTGATGCTTGTAGCCCCGCAGCGAGGCGACCGTGCCCGTGGACACCACCAGCGAGAAGGCGAGGCTGGCGTGGCCACTGTAGAAGGACAGGTTGTTGTCGCTGGGGTGCGCGGTGAGGGCCTTCTGGTCCTCCGGGAGCACGTGGACGAAGGGGCGCTCGCGACCGGCGATGAACTTCACCGTCTGGTTGGCCAGCGCGGCGATGGCGGTGCTCTGGACGATGATGGTGGCGTCCTCGGCGAAGAACCGGGTGGGCGCGCCCGAGTCGCGGCCAATGGCGTATTGAAAGCCGAGGAGGCCCACGGGCAGCGCGGCGAACCCGATGACGTTGCTCCATTGGTGCGCCCGCGTCCGCGACGCTTCGGTCGTCCCGACGAGGCCCCGGCCCCACCGGTCCAGGCGGTTGAGGCGGTCGGTTCCGTCGGGGGCCCGGTCACACCAGCGGCACTCCGCCGGGGCCAGGCTGTCTTTGAAGATGGCTTCGCTGGAAATCCACAGCACCCCCGCCGCGCCGGTGATGATGCCATCCCGTGTGGCATTGAAGCGGAGCTCGTGGAGCTTCGGCTCGTCGCCACCACTCTGGGCGGCGGCGGGGAAGGCGGGAACGACAGCCAGCAAGAAGGCAATGGCAACCGCTTGGATGGGTAGGCGCACGGGCGGCAGCATAGGGGGCCCGTCCCATCGTGTTCCAGGGGGTGTTTGCTGAAGCGGTGCGTAGAATGCAGGTGCCCCCCTGGCCTCCGGAAGGAAGGCTCACGCCCATGCACCTGACCGCCGCGTCGGAGTTGCCGCTCCGCGCCCTCTCCACCTTGTTCGCGCGTGCCTTCGAGGGTTACTTCGTCACCGTTCCAGACGCCCCCGTGTTGTTCGACGCCCGCGTGCGCACCGAGCACATTTCACTGGAGGACAGCCGGGTGGCACGGGTGGAGGGCGAACCCGTGGGCCTCGTGTTGATGGCCCGAAGGGGACGGGTGAGCCGCGTGGCGGGCATGGGCGTGCTCCCCGTGTGGCGCAATCGCAGACTGGGCGGCGCGATGTTGCGTCCCTTGATGGACGAAGCGCGGGCGCGTGGAGACGCCCGGATGGTGCTGGAGGTCATCGAGCAGAATGCCCCCGCGGTGGCGCTCTACACGCGGTTGGGGTTCCAGCGCGTGCGCCGGTTGGTGGGCTTCTCGGGCGCGCTCGGGCCCGAAAGCGCTGAATCCACACCGGCGTTGGTGGCAGTGGGCAAGGGCGATTTCGCCAGGCCGTTGCCAGAGGGACTGCCCACGTCCGAGCTGGAAGAAGTCGACCCGGGCGAGTGCGCGCGGCTGTTGCCGGAAGGACTTCCCTGGCAGCTCGCCCCCGCGACGGTGGCGGGTCTGTCCCTCCCGGCGCGAGCGTTCCGGCTGGGACCCGCGGTGGCGGTGCTGGCGGACATCGCGGCCCCCTCGCTCGGGCTGCGGGCCCTGGGCGTGGCCGCGGAGGCGCGAGGCCAAGGCGCCGGACGCCGGTTGCTGCACGCCCTGGCCGCGAGGTGGCCCGGGAAGCCGTTCACGGTGAGCGCCGTGGTTCCCGAGGACCGTTCCGCGCGGTTCTTCGAGAAGGCGGGCTTCACCCAGACGGCGCTGACGCAGCTCGAACTCGCCCTTTCCTTCGCGCCGTAGCGGGCGGGGAGGGCCCCATTCTCGGCGGGCTGGCGGGGAATGCGAGGAGGGCAGACGGCCGGGCACAGAAATGACCTGGGCGGCGGGCTCGGAATCGAGCATGAAAGTCACCCTCCCGGTCGTTCTAGAATCCACCCCGCAATGTCCCTTCGCCCTGGCCGCACCCTTCACGTGTTCCCCGACGCTGGCCGGCGTCAGGCGGCGCTGCGTGCGATGGGCGACGCCAGCGGGCTGAGCGTGGGCGCCCACCTGCTGACCTGGGACGAGCTGCTTCAGAGTCTGGGCGGTGCCCGGGAGCTGAACCGGCGCCCGTGCCCGGCGGTGGCGGCGCGCGCGGTGGTGGCCTCGGTGGGGTTGGAGCTGGGCTCGACGCCGTTCGGCGACTACGTGCGGGAGCCCGCGTTCGCCCGGGCCGCGCTGGAGGTGGTGCTCGACCTGAAGGCCGGGCGCTTGTCGGCCCGTGAGCTTCAAGACGCGGTGGAGGTCCTCCCGCCGGAGCGTCGGACCCGTGGCCGGGCGATTGCGCGCCTGTTCCATCTGTACGAGCAGCGGATGGCGGAGCTTGGACTGGCGGACCGCGAGGACGTGATGCGCGGGGCTCGGGAGGCGTTGGGCCGGGGCGCGTGGCCGGTGGGGTGGGAGGAGCTGAGCACGCTGGTGCTGCACGGTGTCTATGACGTGCGCCCGTCCGGGTTGGAGTTGTTGCTGGCGCTGGCGGCGGCCTGTGAGTCGCGCCGGGTGTCGTTGCGCGTGGAGACGCCGGTGGGCGGCTCGCCGGTGGCCGACGCGGCGCTGACCGCACTCTTCCGCGCCTTCGAGAACCGCGGCGACGCGATGACGCACGTGGACCTGTTCAAGGCGGACGTCACCTTCGAGGGCCGGCCCTTCATCGACCTGGGGCGCCACCTCTTCTCGTCCCGGGCGCCGCGCGACATGTTGAAGGACGCCATGCCGGCGCTTCGCGTGTGGAGCACCGCCACGGCCCGGGATGAGGCCCGCCTGGTGGCGCGTGACGTGCGGCGGTTGCTCTCCGAAGGCGTCGCGCCGGGAGACATCGCCGTGGTGTATCGCGAGCTGGGGCCGGAGGCGGGGTGGCTCGCGGAGTCACTGGGAGAGCTTGGGGGTCCGGTGCGCCTGCCCTGGGGCGAGCCCCTGAAACTCGCGGGGCCGGTCCGGTTGGCGTTGGACCTTCCGCTGCTCGTGGAGGATGGCTTCCCTGCCGAGCGCGTCGCGGACCTGCTGGGCAGTCGCTACGTGCCCAAGCTGTCCCGGGGCGCGCCCGATGCGCCCGCCAGCCTCTTCGCCCAGGCCGCCGTGCGCGATGACCGGCTGGGCGCGGTGCGAGGACGCGGCGCCTACGACGTGCGCCTGGATGGCTTGGCCCGGCGGCTGCTCGCGCTCAGCACCGCGCGCAAGTCCCAGGACACCACCCGCGTCCAGGCCGTGAAGGTGCTCCGAGAGCGGTGCATGCAACTGGTGGAGGCCTGCAAGCGCATCCCGGAGGAGGGCACCGCCGCCGAACTGCTCACCGCCTGGTGGCAGGTGGTGGAGCACCTGGGCATGGTGGCCTCGGAAGGCGCCTTGGAGTCCCGCGAAGAGGGTGGGCTTGGTGCGCGCGCGGTGGATGCGCGGGCTCGGGATGACGCCGCGCGTGAGGCCTTGCGTCTGCGAGTCCAGGGCCTGCTGCGGATGATGAAGTCGGTGGGCGGCGGACCGAAGATGCGCCGCCGCACGTTCGGACGCTGGCTGCGCGACGCCATGGCGGATGCGCACCTGCCGCCCCGAGGTCCTCGCGGCGCCGCCATCGAGGTACTGGACGTGGCCGAGCTGCCGGGCCGCTCGTTCCAGCACTTGTTCCTCGCGGGGCTGACGGAGGGCCGCTTCCCGGGGCGCGATGCGCCGTCGCCGCTGCTGCCCGACGCGGAGCGCTCCGCCCTCAACAAGCACCTGGGGCGCGACGTCTTCCGCCTCACGGGTGGCGAATTCGACGACCGCGCGGCGTGGCGCCTCACCGAGGACCGCCTGCTGTTCGCCAGCGCGCTGGCCGCCGCCGAGTCCACCGCCAGCCTGTCCTTCGCGATGGAGTCCGCGGGGGGGCAGGAGCAGGTGCCATCCGCGTTCCTGGAAGAGGTGCGGCGCCTCACCGCGCTGAAGTGGGAACCTCGCTCCCTGTCGCCCATTCCACCGCTGGACGAGGTGCTCACCGAAGCCGAGCTGCGCCGCTGCGTCGCGCTGGAGGCCTTGTCCCAGCCGAAGCTGCGCGTCACCGAGCCGGACGTGGCGGCCAGGATTCTCCGGCGCCGCTTCGAGCCCGAGGCCTGGTACGCGGGCGCGCGCGAGCTGTCCGAGGTGGAGGTGGAGCGCCTCTTCTTCTTTGGAGACAAGCACGCGCAGCCCGGTCCCTACTCGGGCTCGGTGGACGTCGACACCCAGCGCGAGTCCCTGCGGGAGACCTTCCGCTTCGACATCACCCGGCCGCTCTCGGCGTCGGCGCTGGCGCGCTTCGGCAACTGCGGCTTCCAGGGCTTCTTGTCGTACGGATTGAAGGTGGCCGAGCCGGACGTGCCGGGCGAGGAGTTCGACGCCCGGGGCCGAGGCACGTTCTGGCACAAGGTGGTGGAGGAGGTCTTCGCGGCGCTGAAGGAGAAGCAGCTCCTGGGCAAGGCGCCGGAAGAGGTCCCGGACGAGGTGTTGGACGCCGCGCTCAAGACAGCCATCAAGGACTTCGAGCGCGTGCACCACGTGGGGCATCCGGAGCTGTGGAAGCTGGCGCACGAGCGGGCCCGCGCCATGGCCCGGCGCATCCTGGTGGACGAGCGGCGGGGCCTGCCCTTCGACGCGATGACGCCGGAGAACTTCGAGTTCCGCTTCGGTCCCGCGGCCCGCGACGACAAGTGGAGCAACGTCGTGCTGCACGCGGGCGAGGAGCCCGTGTACTTCGAGGGCACCATCGACCGGTTGGACACGTCGGGCGGTGAGGTGGGCGTCATCGACTACAAGTCGGGCAAATTGGAGACGCGCTCGTTGAGGGCGCGGTTGCTGACGTCGGACTTCCAGCTTCCGCTGTACCTCTACGCGGCGCGGGAGAGCGGTCACAAGGACGCGCGGCAGGCGGCGTGGTTCTCCCTCCGCACGGGCAGGGCCATCCGTCTGTCCGAGGTCATCTCCGATGCGGAGCTGGACGAGCTGCTGTCCAAGGACCCCGAGGTGCGCGCGAAGGTGGCGGAGAAGGAAGGTCTCAACCTGCCCAACGCCGTGGAGGCGCTGGTGGGCACGCTGCGCGAGGGCAAGTTCGCCGCGCGCCCGCAGGACTGCGGGACGTGTGGCTACCGCGCCGTGTGCCGAATCACGGAGCGACGCATGACGGAGGAGGGCGGATGAGCACCGAGCCGTCCCTCCTCGCGCTGGAGCGCAACCTCGCCCTGATGGCGGGCGCCGGCGCGGGCAAGACGTACAGCCTGATCACCATGGTGCTGCACCTGCTGGCCGGCGCGCGTGAGGCAGGCGGCCCGGTGCGCCCGGCGCGGTTGTGCATGCTCACGTTCACGGACAAGGCCGCCGCGGAGATGCGCTCGCGTGTCCGGCTGCGGTTGGACGGGCTGGCGCAGGGCGAAACGCGGATGGACCAGGAAGTGGAGCTGCGAGCCTCGCTGGCGCGGCTGGACAAGCCCTTCCCGCTGCCGGATGCGTGGCGACAGCTTCGCGAGGAGCTGGGCGCGGCCACGGTGGGGACCTTCCATTCGCTGTGTGGCCAGTTGTTGCGCCGCGCGCCGCCCGCGGTGGGCATCGACCCGAACTTCGAGGTGCTGGATTCACTCGAGGCGACGGCATTGGTGCAGGACGTCTGCGAGCGCGTGGTGTTGGACGCGCTGGAAGCGGGCGACGCGCAGGTGCGGGAGCTGTGTCAGGAGCTGGGCTTCTCCGGCTCGGGGTTCTCGGACGGCCTGGTGGCCGCGCTGGTGTCCGTCTACGGCAAGCTGCGCGAGGAAGGACTGCGCGCGGAGAAGGCCGCCGTGAGTGATGCCGCGGAGGCGCGCGCGGAGCTGGACGCTTCGATGACGCAGTGCCTGGAGCTGTGCGCGGAAGCGCGAGGCCTGGACGCGAAGGGCGAATGGAGCCGGCTGCTGGGCGGACTGGAGCGCGCGCTCAACGGCATGACGGCGGAGAACTTCGGCCAGGGGGAGCGCTTCCCCTGGCTGCGCGCCTGCTTCAAGACGGACGGACGCAACTTCGGGAGGCTCAGCAAGGGCGCCGCGGGCCCGGTGAGGGACGTCTACTGGCGCGTCTTCGGCAAGAGCGATGGCTCCGTTCCCCGGCTGGATGATGCCTGGGCCGCCTGGCGCTCCGCGCCCTTCGAGGTGACGTTCCGTGAGCTCCTGTCGCGCGTGGAGGTTCGTCACGACACAGAGCTGTCGCGCCGCAACGTGCTCGACTTCACGTCGTTGCTGGTGAAGTCGCGCGACCTGCTCCGTGCGCATCCGGAGTTCCGCCGTCAGGCGCAGGAGCGCATCGGCGCGCTGCTGGTGGATGAGTTCCAGGACACCAACCGCCTCCAATTGGAGCTGGTGTTGCTGCTGGCGGAGCGGCGCGAGGACGGCCCGCGCGAGCTGGCGCCCGACGTGGACCTGGTAACGGCGTTGCCGCTGGAGCCCGCCTTCCTGTGCGCGGTGGGTGACCGCAAGCAGTCCATCTACGAGTTCCGTGGCGCGGACGTCTCCGTCTTCTCCGTGCTGGCGAAGAAGCTGGAGGACGAAGGGGGCACGCGCGGCTTCCTCCAGCGCAACTACCGCTCCGTGCCGGGCCTCCTGTCGTTCTTCAACCGCGCCTTCGCGGGTGTGCTCGTCGCCGCTGACTCCCGGAACCCCCGGCCCTTCGAGGTCATCTACGTCCCGCAAGAGGACGACCTCGCCGCGGCGAGACCGTCGCTGGCGGATGCGCCGGTGGTGGAGCGGCTGCAACTGGAAGAAGCGGACACGGCGTCGGAATTGCGATGGGCGGACGCGGACACGATTGCCTGGCGGCTGCGGTGTTTGCTGGCGCCAGGGGCGGCTCCGTCGGTGGCCCGCGAGGATGGCGAGGGACTTCGCCCGGCGCGGGGCGGCGATGTGGCCATGCTCTTCCGGACCTTCACGCATCTGGAGGTCTACCGGCAGGCCCTCATTCGCCACAACGTGCCGCACCGCGTGCTGCGCGGGCGAGGCTTCTACGGCGCGCAGGAGGTGCTGGACCTGTCCTCGCTGCTCGCGCTGTTGGCGGACGCGGAGGACGCGCTGGCCTTCGCGGCGGTGTTGCGCTCGCCCTTGGTGGGGCTGCGTGACGCGTCGCTGTTCAGCCTCGCGGGGGATGCGCCCTTGTCGTTGGCGTCGCCCCGGCTGACGGATCCGCAGGTCCTGTCCTCATTGGACGAGCGCGAGCGCCAGCGTCTGTCGCTCTTCCTCGCCGCGCTTCCGGGCTTGCGGCGCGAGCGCGACCGGATGGGCGTGCGGGAGCTGCTGGTGTCCGCGCTGGATGTGACGGGCTACCGCGAGACGCTGGCGGGCTCGCCTTACGCGGAGCAGGCCAGCGCCAACGTGGAGAAGCTGCTGGCCCTGGCCGCGCGCCGCGACGAGCGTGGCACGGGCGGCTGCGTGGCCTTCGCGCGCGAGCTGCGGATGCTGGCGGAGAGCAACCCCACGGAGGCCCAGGCGGACCTGCTGGACGCGGGCGACCCGCGCGCGGTGCAACTGCTCACCATCCACAGCGCCAAGGGCCTGGAGTGGCCCGTGGTGGTGGTGCCCTCCATGTCAGGCCGGCGGCGCGGAACCTCGGGCCGGGCCCACTTCGAGCGCACGCATGGCATCTCCCTGCGCCCGTGGGTGCCGGATTCACTGGATGAGTATTCCTCCCTGCGCTTCGCCGCGGTGCGCGCGGAGCTGAAGGCCCGAGAGGACGCCGAGTACCGCCGCCTGCTCTACGTCGCGCTCACCCGCGCCAAGGACATGCTGGTGCTGGGGGGCGGCCCGGAGTCTCGCGGTGGCAAGGACTCCTGGTGGCACCTCATCGACGACCGCCTGGACGCGGACGTGGAGCTGCGCGCGTTGGTGGAGGACCTGGACGTGGACTCCTTGCCGCCGCCCGCGGATCCTGAGCCGCCAGGTCCGGAGGCCTTGGCGCAGGCCGAGGCGCGCGTCGAGTCCGCGCTGTTGCGAGTCCGTGGCGGGCGCGTGGCGCAGGCCGAATCACCCGGCGCGGCCGTGGCCACCGCGGAGGCCTTGCAGGACTTCATCGCGTGTCCGCGCCGCTTCCATTACGTGCACCGGCTGGGGCTTCGCGGGGCGCCGTGGCCGTGGGAGGTGCCGCCTCGGGGCGCGCCGCCGCTGGTGGAGCCCGATGGCTGGCTGCTCCCGGAGCGCCCCGAGGACCTCACGCACCGACTGCTTCGCGGCGTGGACCTGCGGCTGGCGGCGCCCGGCGTGGATGGCTCGGAGCGGCGGGCCCACTTGGTGGGTTTGCTGCGCGACGCGGGGGCGCTCCCGGAGGACGAGGGCATGGACGCGGTGCTGCGGAGCGTGGAGCGCTTCCTGGGCTCGGCGTTCGCTCGTCAACTCGCGCAGGCGCCTTCACAGTCGATTCATCGGGATTTGCCCTTCGTGCTGGCCCTGGAGGGTGGCGTCAGCGTCGAAGGCGCCGTGGACCTCTTGTGGGAGTCACCCCAGGGGGAGGCCGTGCTGGTGACGTTCAAACACGGTGGTCGGCATCCGTTGGGTGCGGCTGCCTACACGTATGAACTGGCGGCGCTGGGGATGGTGGCTCGGCACATGGTGCGAGAAGGGGTGCCGGTGCGGGTGGGAGTCGTCTTCCTGCGCGAGCCCCAGCCGGAGCCCGAGTGGCTCTCGGGGAGCCGGGGGTTGGAGGAGGCCGCGGGCCGGCTGGCGGGGGCGGCACGGGCCGTGGCACGAGGTGAGGCCCAGGGTGAATGGGATGGGAGGGAGAAGGCAGCCTGCCAGGCCCTGCATTGCGGCTTCTCGGAACACTGTCACCCGGCCCCCCGCGCGTGCTAAGCGGCGGGCACCATGCCGAACGTCGTCGTCATCGGAGCGCAGTGGGGAGATGAGGGGAAGGGCAAGGTCGTTGACCTGCTCACCGAGCATGCCCAGGTGGTCGTCCGCTTCCAGGGCGGCAACAACGCGGGGCACACGCTCGTGGTGGGGGGGCAGAAGACCGTCCTGCACCTGATTCCCTCGGGCATCCTCCACCCGGGGAAGACGTGTGTCATTGGCAACGGAGTGGTGGTGGATCCCGCCGTCCTCGTTGGGGAGATTGACGCGCTGAAGGTGCGCGGCTTCCTCAAGGACGACGCGCAGCTCCTCATCTCCGACAATGCCCACGTCATCTTCCCGTGGCACAAGCTGTTGGACAGCTTCCGCGAGAAGGCCCGCGGTGGCAGCGCCATTGGCACCACGGGCCGGGGCATTGGCCCCGCGTACGAGGACAAGGTGGCCCGGCGTGGCATCCGCGTCCGCGACCTGCTCAACCCGGATCGGCTGCGCACGCGCATCGAAGCGCGGCTGCCGCAGGCGCTGGATGAGCTCAAGGACTTGTGCGCGCAGGCGGGTGACCCGGTGCCGCAGTTGGAGGTGCCGCAGATCCTGGCCGAGTTCACCGCCCTGGGCGAGCGCCTCAAGCCCTTCGTCCACGACGCTTCGCTCTACCTCTCCGGCCAGGTGCGCCGCGGCGCTCGCATCCTCTTCGAGGGCGCGCAGGGCACGCTGCTGGACGTGGACCACGGCACCTATCCCTTCGTGACGTCGTCCAACTGCGTCGCGGGCAACGCGGCGGTGGGCTCGGGCCTGGGGCCCACGGCCATCGACAAGGTGATGGGCATCAGCAAGGCCTACACCACGCGCGTGGGTGGCGGTCCGTTCCCCACCGAGCTGAACGACGCCACGGGCGACCAGCTCCGCAAGGTGGGTGACGAGTTCGGCGCCACCACCGGTCGTCCGCGCCGCTGCGGCTGGCTGGATGGCGTGGTGCTGCGCTACGCGTCGCGCGTCAACGGCCTGTGGGGCATGGCGCTCACCAAGCTGGACGTGCTCAGCGGGCTGAAGACGCTGCAGATTTGCACCGCGTACGAGCTGGACGGCCAGAAGGTGACGGAGCTGCCCGGCGACTACGAGGACCTGGCGCGCGTCAAGCCCATCTACGAGACGCTCCAGGGCTGGGACGAGAAGATCGCCGGCGTGCGGACCTTCGACGAGCTGCCGGAGAACGCCAAGCGCTACGTGCGCCGGGTGGAAGAGGTCAGCGGCGTCCCCGTGGTGTGCGTGTCCGTGGGCGCCGACCGCGGCGAGACGGTGCTGCTCCAGAACCCGTTCCGGAGCTGATCGGGCCCGGGGGCCACGTCCTGGTGGCCCCTGGCTCGTGGATGGGCGCTGACGGCGCCCTGGTTTTTCTGCTACGGCTCTCGGTGGGATACCCCGGGAGCCGTCATGGTCGTCTTGCGCAGACTCGTCATCGCGCTGTCCACGGCAACGCTGTTGGGCGCCGCCGAGCCTTCTGCCGCGGCCCGGGCGGCCTTCCTTCGCGGTGAAGCCGCGCTGACGCGGGGCCGGTGGGACGAGGCTGCGGCGGCCTATCGAGAGGCCCTCTCCGCGACGCCCGGCTACGCCTCCGCCCTCAACGGCCTGGGCAGCGTGCTCTTCCGAAAGGGGCAGGTGAAGGAGGCGCTCACGTCCTTCCGCGAAGCCACCCAGGCCGACCCGGACTACAAGATGGCCTGGTTCAACCTGGGCTACGCGGCGCGCAAGTCCGGAGACATGGCCACCGCGGCGCAGGCCTATGAGCGCTACACGCAGCTCGAGCCTGGGGATGCTGACGGCTACTACGGGTTGGGGGAGAGCTACCGGCAACTCGGCCGGAAGCCAGAGGCGGTCGCCGCGTATCAGGCGTACATCACCCGGGAGCATCGCAAGGGGGAGCAGGTCTGGGTCCGCAAGGCGACCGAGCACCTGAAGGCCCTGGGGGCCGAGCCGCTTCCGACGCCGGTCGTTGTCGAGGCCGCGACACTCGCCGTGGCCGCCGCGCCCGCGGATTCCGAGGCGCCCCGGACGTCCAACCCCGCGCTGGCGGCCGCGCGCATCCGGGATGGCGACGCGCTGATGAAGGAGCGCCGCTACCGTGAGGCGGCCTTCGCGTTCCTGGACGCGTCGCACGCGGACGTGGGCCACGTGGAGGCCCTGTTCAAGCTGGGCAATGCGCTGGCGGTGCTGGGCTACTACGGGCAGGCGGTGGCGCAGTGGGAGCGCGCCACCGAACTGACGCAGGACGCCGCCATCCGCCAGAGCGCGAAGGAGAACATCGACCGCGCCCGGGCGAAGCAGGCGCAGTTGGGCGCGTCGCCGCAGGCGGCGGGATTGGCGCCGGGCTCGGGCCCCGTGGCGGACACGACGCGCGCCCAGGCCCGCCGCGCGTATGAGCAGGGCGTGCAGCGCATCGCCGCGCAGGACTTCAGCGGCGCTTTGGCGAGCCTCTCCCAGGCCATTCAGCAAGAGCCCATGTTGGCGGTGGCCTATGTCGCGCGAGGCAGCGCGAACATCGGCCTGCGTCGCTACGCGGAGGCCGCCTCGGACTACCAGTACGCGCTGGAGCTGGAGCCGGCGACGGCCTCGCCGCTTTACGGGCTGGCCGAATCTTTCCGCGCGATGGGCCGGACGCTGGAGGCACGCGACCTCTACGAGCGCTATGCCGCTTCCTCCGCCGCGGATGTCCGGCCGCAGCTCCAGGAGGAATCCCGACAGAAGTCCGCGCGCCTGCGTTGACGGGCAGGCAGGAAGCCTGGGGGCAGGTGGACCGTGTCAGCCCCAAGCATTAGCTTCCATGAATGACCGGGCACGACGCGGCATCCAACGGACGGCAGGTCTTCAGGCCCCGCAGGGTCCTCGCAGCGGCCATGGCCGCCGCGGGTCTCCTCTGGGTGGCCGTGCTGGTGTACCTGCTGCGCTTCTTTGATCAGGTCCCGCTCCAGACGTTCCTGTCGGCGGGCTTCTTCGTCCTCTTCTTCGCCGTGTCGCTCACGTACTACGGGCGCACGCTCATCGTGGTGGACGCCCGCGGAATCACCTACCGCGGCATGGTGCGGACCCGGCGCTTCACCTTCGCGGACATCCGCAAGCTGGATGTGCTGCCCGGGCCCGTGACGGTCTACGCCGTCCGGGGCAAGGCGGGGCTGGTCCACTTCACCAGCTTCTTCCGGCACCACCAGCAACTGGCCCGGCTCCTCGTGGAGCGCGCCGGGCTGGGGCCCACGCCGGGTTAGCCGTCACGGGCTTCTTCACGATGCCCCGGTCGCGAGCAGCCAGGTGACGGCGACACCCGCGGACGCGGCCACCGCGCCCAGGCCAATCAGCCACCATTCGCCTCGGGATTTGGGCGCTGGGGGCGTGGCTTCCGGTGACAGGGCCCCGGTGGGCTCGCTGGGAGTGGGGACGGATGGCTCGGCGGGAGCGGGCGGTGGTTCCTCCCGAGGTGCTAGAGCGGGTGGCGCCGGTTCCTCCACCGCGCCCTGGAAGCGGAGCAAGGAGCGTCCCATCTCGATGACGTCTCCATCCGCCAGGGGCGCGCGCGTCTCGACTCGCTGGCCGTTGAGGAAGACGCCGTTGGGGCTGCCCAGGTCTTCCAGTGAGAAGCCCCCCTCTTCGTGAATGACGCGGGCATGAGTCCGGGACACGGCCCTGTCCCGCAGGCGAAGCCCCACGTCACTGCCTCGGCCAATCTCCGTCTGGGACTCCGCGAGCGCGTGGACCCGTCCCACGTCCAGTCCGGTGAGACAGGTGAGGGTGGCCGCGCGGGACGTCCCCAGCTCAGGCGCTCCGGTGAGCAGTCCCTTCAGGAGCGCCACCGTTCCCACGCTCCGTTCGGCCACGGACGCTTGAAGGACGCGCAGCCCCATGTCGTCGGGCAGGCCGAGCGCCTCGCCGGGCATCACCAGCCGGGGCACGCCAGGAGGAACGAGGACGCCATTGATGGTGAAGGTGTGCGCGGCTTCGACCATGAGCCGCTGCGCCTCGATGCGGAGGCGGAGCAGCTTGGGCGGGAGGCCAGCCAGATGGATGTCGTCGTCCGGACCGCCGCCCAGCAGGTGGAGGCCCTCGGCGAGTTCGAAAGGGGTGGTGGTGCCCAGGTGCTCGAATTCGAAGCGCATGGGCACTGGCGCGAGCAAATCGCTGGCCGACGCCGAAGCCCGGTGTTTCGCGGGCTTGTCTCCCAGGCGCGTCCCGGTGACGGCCCGCGCCGTCCGGGGCCCGGGACGCTCCGGCTCAGGCCGCGCGAGGCGCGTCCGGGGCGGGGGGCACGTGGGTCTCCGGGCTCAGGCGCGCGCCAGGATAGACGGCCACGGCGGAGCCATCCGCGACGAAGGCGGAGCTGGGCTTGCCATGCAGGAAGGGGACGAACTGCTTCCCGTACATGCCCTCCACGTCGACTTCGAGCTGGGAGGCGTCCACCGACCACACGGACCAGCGGGGATGTTCCACGCGGTACTCCGCGCAGCCGCCGTCCCGCTGCGCGGTGTAGCCCCAGTAGTGCTCGGTGATGAACTCCGCCTCCGAGCCGGGCTCACTGGCGACAGGGGCCCCCCGCGTCGTCGCGGACAGGTGCTGCCACCGCCCACCGGCCTTCCAGGCGTATTCGACCCGGCCGGCGGCGCCCGACTCCGCACCGTCCATCTCCACGACATGTCGCATGGGCAGCGCGACGTAGGGCTCGTTGTAGAGCACGCGCGCCACGGTGGCGATGGCCTGTCGCGGGACGATTTCCTTCACGAACACGACGCCCCGCCGCCAGCCGTCGGACGCGAGGTGCCGCACGTAGAAGCGCAGGTTCACCTCGTCGAAGTTCTGGTGGAAGGGCACGGGCAGGCCGCGCACGCGCGTTTCCAGGAAGCGGAAGCCCACCATGCTCGCGTACGTCCGGCCTTGCCAGGTGTCGAGCTCCGTCCCTCGTGGAACGAGCGGCCGGAGGACCTCTGGCGCCACCTCGTAGTTGAGCATCAGGAGATACCGCCACGAGGCCGTGAGGAAGGGACGCATGCCCTGGGCCTAATGCGCGGGGTGTCTCGAAGTCCAACCGCGACGGGTGACGCACGTGTCACGCGCTCACCCGTCGCAGAAGTTGGAGTGCTGTCGCTACCAGGTCGCGCCGATGTTCAGCGTGCCGGCGTAGCTGCCGCCGCTGCTGAAGTTGCGGTCGCCAATCGTGACGTCGCCGGGCGGGGCGTTCGCCGCGAACTCCTGGTCGAGGAGGAAGTTGTAGTGGACGCGCGCGTCAGCGGTGAAGCTGCCCATGTGGAGGCGCAGGCCGCCGCCCACGGGGATGTTGGCCACCGTGTCATCCGCGAAGGCGAGCGTGGGCGCCCGCACGTTGTACCGGCTCAGGCCCAGACCGCCCAGGACGTAGGGCTGGAGGGGCGCGGCGCCCAGGCCCAGCGTGGCCAGCGCGTGCGCGCCGTTTCGCACCAGGTCCGGGCCGCTGGTGGACCCTGTCAGGACGCGCCGGTCGAAGTTGTTGATGGCGCCCGAGTAACCCAGTTCGATACCCAGCACCTTCGTGGGCTTGATGGCCACCGTCACGCCGTAGCCAAGGCCCGGGTTGATGTCGGAGCCCAGTGAGTTCGTGTAGCCCTCGATACCGCCACCGATGAGGAACGTCAGGCCCCGCATGTCCGCGGAGGACTCCAGCCGCTCCTGTGCCATGGCGCTCCCTGCTCCCAGCACGCCCACCACCGCTCCCACCTTGAGTAGAGTCTTCATCCGCGCCTCCCCTTGGGGCTGAATCACTGTTTGAGGCGAGAACATGGGAGCAGCCGCTCGGCATGACAATTGCCGAGGCCGCAACCCGCGGAGGTCATCCTGGTTGCCTGCCCGCTCAGCGCGCGGTGGCCCCATCCGGTGTGAACCCCGCTAGGATGCGCGGCCCCGATGCGTCTTCCGTCCTCTGTCCTCGCTCCGCTTCTGGCCATCACCTGTCTTGCCTCCGCCTGTCGTGATGAGCAGGCCGGGCCCCGCGCGCGCGAACCGCGCATCCCCGCGCCCACGCAGTTGCGCTCCCTGGATGCCGCGCCCGCGGACCTCACGTACCGCAGCGGCGCGACGTTTGGCGGCGGGGCGGTGGTGTACCTGGGCTCGAAGGTGTCGCCGGAGCGCGCCGCGCCGGGCACGCAGGTGCGGCTGTCCCACTACTTCCAGGCGGTGCGTCCGCCGCCTCGGGGGTTCAGCTTCTTCGTCCACGTGGTGGACCCCACCAGTGGTGGGATGTTGACCAACGCGGACCATGAGGTCCAGGGCGGCGCCGCGCCGCTCGAGTCCTGGCCGGTGGGCAAGGTCATCGAGGACGTCCACACGGTGGCGATGCCCAACGTGCCCGGACGCGTGGTGATGGGCTTCTGGAGGGGCGACTCGCGGTTGACGGTGGATGACGCGAAAGCCCACGACGGCACGCAGCGGATGCTGGGGCCCGAACTGGGCGGCGAAGCCCCGTCGCTTCCCGAGTACTCCGTGCCACGCGTGAGCCAGCCGCCCACCATTGACGGCGTGTTGGACGACGCCGCGTGGAAGCTGGCGAAGCCGGTGGTGCTGCGCCGCAGCTTTGACGGGAGCGCCGCGCGCCTTCGCACCGAGGCGCGGCTGGTCCATGACGGCACGTCGCTGTACGTGGCCTTCGACGTCGAGGACCCGGACGTGTGGGGCACGTTGCGCAAGCGGGATGACCCCATCTACGAGGAGGAGGTGGTGGAAGTCTTCCTCGACGCGAACGCGGATGGGCGCACGTACAACGAACTGCAGGTGTCCCCGCACAACGTCATCTTCGACGCGTACTTCCCCGCGCGCCGGCAGGGCATGGACCGCTCGTGGGATTCAGGGATGAAGTCCGCCGTGAAGGTGCGCGGCACGCTGGATGACCCGTCGGACCGTGACGAGGGCTGGACGGTGGAGATGCAGATTCCCTTCGACCGGCTGGCCGAGGTGCCGCACATCCCGCCCCGGCCGGGCGACCGCTGGCGCTTCAACCTCTACCGGTTGGAGCACCATGACCGGCGCACCGTGGAGGGGCAGTCCTTCTCGCCCCTCTTCGTCGGTGACTTCCACGCGTTGCCGCGCTTCGGCTGGCTCGTGTTCGAATGAGGGTGCCCGCGCTCACGCGTGGGGGCTGATGTCCCAGTGCGCGTCCGCCACCGAGCGCTCGGTGGGGTCGCCCAGGAAGCGGAGGAAGCCGCGCAGCTCCATCGTGTCGATGAGCTCCTCGGCCTCCAGCTCCGAAAAGCCGCGCATGTCCACGAGCAGGTTTCGCATGACGGACTTGCCGCGCAGGTAACCCACGGGTTCTCCCGGGCCGAGCGCGTGCTTCAAATCGGCGGTGAGCTGCTGGAGGTCGATGTCCTCTGAAATCATCGGCCTCAAGGTGGGGATGGGTGGGCGACTCGGGCAACTGGCGTCGCCGTTTCAGCGGGCTCGGTTGGCAGGAAGGGGAGCAGGCGGACGTCGCGGCCATCGCTCTCCACCGTGACGGCGCCGTGGTGGTCCGTTCGCCAGCACTCACTTCCCACCGCGCGGTAGCGGGCCTCCACCTCGGGGTGGGGGAAGCCGTAGCGGTTGCGCCGGCCCACGCAGAAGACGACGTGCCGGGGCCGCGTCCGTGCCAGCAGGGCTTCCGTGGAGGACGTGCGCGAGCCGTGGTGCGGCGCCTTCATCACCGTCACGGGGCCCAACCGCTCGGCCAGGGCTTCCTCGCCATCCGCCTCCACGTCCCCCGTGAGGAGCACGGTGACGTCGCCGTGGCGCACGAGCAGCACCACGCTCCGGTCATTGGCGCCTTCCAGCAGCTCGCGTGCATCCGGACCGGGAGGCCCGAGCACCTCGAGCGTGGCCTCGCCCAGGCGCAGGGGCGGGTGCCCCACCTCGACTTCTTCCACGAGGGCGTCTTTCGCGGCGGACACCACCTGCCGGATGAGGGGGCCTTCCTCTTCTCCCGCGGGCAGCCAGAGCCGCTCCGTGGGCACGTGCTGCAACGCGGACGCGAGCCCGAGCGCATGGTCCGGGTGCGGATGGGACAGCACGGCCAGCGCCAGCCGGGAGATGCCTTCCTGTTTCAGGAACGGGAGGATGAAGCGCTCCGCGGTGTCCATGCCGCCGGGGACACCGCCGCCATCCACGAGCATGTGTTCGCCGCCGGAGCTGAGCACCACCGAGTCCCCCTGGCCCACGGCGAGGAAGGTGACGCGCATCCCGGGGCGCGGCGCGAGCACGGGGCTCAGCATCGCGAGGACGACGGCCGCGGGCGCCAGCAGGCCACCCAGCCGCCAGCGCCCCGTCCCCAGTGCCCAGGTGAGCAGGCCCACCGCGTAGAGCGCCGACAGGAAGCCCAGGGACGGGACTTCCACCGAGGCCAGCGGCGCCGCGGCGAAGAGGCGCGTCAGCACCAGCAGCAGCTCGGAGGCCCAGGCGCCCGCCCACAGCACCGGCGTGGCCAGCCCGGGCGCGACGACGAAGAGCGCGGCGCCTCCGGCGGCCAGCCCCGTGAGCAGCCCGCAGAGGGGCAGGGCGATGACGTTCGAGACGAGCCCCGCCAGGCTCACCCGCCCGAAGGCCGCGGCGACAATGGGCAGTCCCGACAGCGTCGCGGCGGCGCTCGCGCAGAACGTCTGGGCCACCGTCTCCTTCGCCTGTCCCCACCAGCGCAGCATGCGGCGAGGCTCGGCGGGGTCCGGCTCCTCGAGGGGCAACGCTTCTCTCAGCGGCGGTGACAGCAGCACCAGCCCGAAGACGGCGAGGAACGAGAGCCGCAGCGACAGGTCGACCACGCTGGAGGGCGCCCAGGCCACGAGCACCACGGCGGCCGCCGCGAGCCCGTTGAGTCCATCCGCGCGCTTCCACAAGGCCAGCCCGAGGAGCACCACCGTAGCCATCACCGCGGAGCGAACCGCGGGCGGTTGGTTGTCGGTGAAGACGACGTAGGCCCAGACAAACGGCACCGACAAAGGCGCCGCCACCTGCCTTGCGTCGAGCGTCCGCCAGCGTTCGCCCGTGCGGACCACCAACCGCCGCAGCACCGCGAGCGTCATCAACGCCAGCGCCGCGACATGGAGCCCGCTCACGCTCAGTACATGGGCCAGCCCCGCGCGGGAAAACGCGTCCTCCCACGTGTCATCCAACGCCGCGCGCTGCCCCGCGGCGAGCGTGAGGAAGAGCGCGGCCGCGTCCTCCGAAGGCGCCACCTCGCGGACCGCCACCGCCAGCCGCGTGCGCGTGTCCTCCAACACCACGCGCCACGCCGGGGCAGGGGAGAGCACCAACAGCCGCTTCGCATCCAATCCACCCGTGAAGGCCACGCCTTGCCGCCGCCGCGTCACCCCGAAGTCCTTCTCGCCAGGATTGGACGGCGGGGCGTCCGGCATCAGCTTCGTCTCCGCCCGGACGCGCTGACCGGGGAGCAGGGACGGCGGCTCGCCCCGCAGCGACAGGTTCATCCGGAACCGCACGGCCTCCAACGGCCCTGAAGGCAGCCCCGCACGGGCGACCGCCAACCGGACGCGTGTCGTCCCGTCGAAGCGCTCCACGCGCTCCGTTTCACCTTCGACGATGACAGGCCGTCCCTGCGTGAGCGCCTCGGGGACCTCGACGCGGGACTCCCAACGGCCCAGCCCCGCGCCCGCCGCCCAGAGCGACGCCAGCACGGCCAGATGGGCACCAGGCAGCCTGCCGAGCGCCAGTCCGAGTGCTCCCAGGAAAAGCCCGCAAACGAGAAATGGACCACCCGGCGCGCTTGTTACCGGGGCGCAGAGGGCTCCGAGTGACAGGCTCAGGGCGGGAAAGAAGAGGGGACGCGCGCCGAGGTCGCGCCAAGCATGACGTTCCACCTTCCCACCCCCACCCGCCGCCCGTCACACTGGTGCACACATCTGCCGACACCGCGTGCAGAAACCGACAACGTAGTCGGGCGCGTCCTGGGTGGTCAAGGCGATATCGTTGCCCGTGGATGTGGTTTGTGGTAGTAGTGCCCGGCTGAAAGGCCGGGATCGAGTCTTTCAAGGAGGCAGTGAGTGCAGACCAGCTTCAAGACTGGTGACAAGGCGGTCTACCCGGGCCAGGGCGTCGGTGAGGTGATGGGTATCGAACACACCGAGGTGGCCGGGCAGCGCCAGTCCTTCTACGTGCTGCGCATCCTGGAGAACGGAATGCGGATCATGATCCCGATCAACAAGGTCGGGTCGGTCGGTCTCCGGGAGATCATCAGCGAGGAGGACGTCAAGCAGGTCTACTCCATCCTGAGGGAGAAGGACATCTCCGTTGACTCCACGACGTGGAACCGTCGTTACCGGGAGTACATGGAGAAGATCAAGACGGGCTCGGTGTTCGAAATCGCCGAGGTGCTCCGCGACCTGTACCTCCTGAAGGGCGACAAGGACCTGTCCTTCGGTGAGCGCAAGATGCTGGACACGGCTCGCTCGCTGCTCATCAAGGAGCTGTCGCTGGCCAAGGACTGCACCGAGGAAGAGATCGAGTCGGACCTGAAGAAGATCTTCAACCTGGCCTGAGCGGGCTGGGCTGCCGTCCAAGACTCGTCGCCCCGGGTTCCCGTTCAGGGGGCTCGGGGCTTTGTCTTTCCATGACTGAGCCACAGACGAAGTCAGCCTCGGAGGAGGAGCGGGACCGGCGCATCGCCGAGCTCGAGGCCCGGATGTCGCGCCGCCGCGTGGGGGTGCGCCCGGTGGCGGCGGTCATGGCCATCGCCGTGGGCGTGGCCCTGTTTACGATGCAGTGGAGAGACTTGTCGTACTTCCTGTCGCCCAGCGTGCCGCTGACGTTGGGGGCGGAAGGGGCGTACCGCTTCGAGGCGCTCGGCTCCAACCGCTACGCGCAGGTGCACGGCGTGCCCACGGTCCGAGGCGCCTATGAGCGGGTGGAGGGTGGGCTGTTCGTGCTGGTGGGGCTGCGCGATTCCCCCTTCGTGGTGCGGCGCGAGGCGCTTCCGGGAGAGCAGTGGACGGAGGGTCGTCCACCGCCGCAGCCCGACCAGCGGCCCTTCGCTGTCCGGGGGCGGCTGTTGGCTCAGGACGATGCGCCCCGCTACCGCGACGCGCTCGCGCTGATGCAGCAGATGGGCGAGGTGCAGCCGCACGAGGGACGCCTGTGGCTCCTCGTCGAGGGCGAGCGGCCCGGCGCGGACCGCGGCTTGATGCTGGTCGCCCTGGCGTTGGTCAGCTTCGTGGTGCTCAACGCCATGTTGCTCGTCAGGGGGCTGAAGCGCCGCTGAGCCGGGCGAGGTGCTCCCGCGCTTCGCGGTTGCCCGTGTCGTGCTTCAGGGCCTGTTCGAAGGCGGTGCGCGCCTCGGTGGACCGGCCCGCGGCGACATGGTCGACGCCGACTTGGAGGTGCAGCCGTGACAACTGCTTGCGCAGCGGCGGACCGTGTTTGCTCCAGCCGTGAGCAAGGGCGTCGTCCACGGAGAGCGCGATCGACAGTTGGGCGATGGCCTCGGGGAGGTCTCCCTTCGCCTGGGCCTTGCGTGCCGTGGCCGCGGCGGTCTCGAACCGGACGAGCTGCTCATGCAGGCCGGTCAGGTTCTCCGTCTGCGCCAACTCCTTCGCGGCCGTGACGTTTCCTGCTTCGTAGAAGCGCAGGACCTCGGTTTCCTTTCCGGTCCCGGTCGGCGCCGTGGCGGACGCATCTCCCGAGGATGGGGCTTGCGTGCGTGGCCGTGCGTCGGGCGCACGGCTCCGGGGAGAACTGCCAGGGTCGGCGGTCCGTGATGGTGCCTGTCGCTCGATGTCCGCCGAAGCGTCGCGGCCCGTCGTGGCGCGTTCGCTCGTGGTGACGGAGACGGGACGCACCTGTTTCGTGGTCCCCCTCGCGACGTTCAGCGCGCTGATGCCCGTCGCCGTGGGCGTCACCGGCTCCTGGGAGGTTCGGGGCGTCGTCCCGCTGCCGTCGCGGGACGTCGAGGGCTCGCGGTCAGACCTGGTGTTGGACGACTCGGGCGCCGCACCGGAGTGCACGGCGTTGGTGCCCGGCTTTGCCTCGGAGTTCACCCCAGCGGCGCTTGGCGCTGTACCGGCGCCGGCCCCACGTGAGCCAGTCCCATGGGCTCCTTGGGGCGCAGCCACACCCGTCGCGCCGACGCCCGCTCGCGCATCCGGGGCCGCCGTGCCCGCTGTTCCCGCTCCACCCGGATTCGAGGTCGGCGTGCCATGTGCCGCCAGCGGGGCCGCCCCTTCATTCGGGGACGGCGGCGCCTCCGCGTCACCCGCCGCGCGCAGGGAGAACAGGGCGATGAGCGCGGCCACGCCCGAGCCGACGGCCGCCGCCGCCAAGGCCACGCCCAGGGAGCTCAATCCCCTGCGAGGTCTCGGCGCCTCGGCGGCGCTGGCCACGGGCACGCCCAGCGCGGGCGTACCGCCATGTCCCCGCAGGCGCAGCAGCGCATTGCCGAGGGAAATCTCATCCCCCGGCATCAGCTCGACCTCCGAGGCGATGCGGTGCCGGTTGAGGAAGGTGCCGTTCTGACTGCTGAGGTCCTTCAGGAAGAACCGGTCCCCCCGCCGCGTCAGGTGCGCATGGCGCCGGCTGATGGACGGATGCTGCAACCGGAGGTCCGACGAGGACGAGCGCCCCATCACCAGCGAGCCCTGTTTCACGGGGACGAGCTGCCCGGCGCCCGGACCTCGTTCGACGTACAGGAAGGCGGGCGCATAGCCCGGGTCCGAATACTCGTGAGACGTGTCAAAGCCGGAAGCGAGCTCCCGGTCGTGGTTGCCCCGTGCGCCCGGCCCGTGCCGCCGGCTCTTGCGTGAGCCCGCGGGGTACTGAGGGACGCGCTGGGGCCGAGGGTCGTCCGCTTGGAGTGGGTCGACCTCGTCGTCGTCGAACGGCAGCTCCACGTCGGAATCCTGGGACGCCTGCGTACCGGGCGGGCGGGGCGGCCGAGGCGGCCGCTTGGGGTTCGGTGGAGCCATGGTGGCCATTCTCCCAGATTGGAGGCGGTGACGAACCCCTCTCGAATACTGGCCTGTCCGGGACCCGAGACTCTAGAGTGAGGGGCACACCCACGCCTATGGACCCAAGAGGATTGCCGCACGTGACCCCGCCCGCCATCCGGCTCTTCAACACGATGACCATGCAGAAGGAGCTGCTGCAGCCCGCTGTCCCGGGCGAAGTGGGGGTCTACGTCTGTGGTCCTACCGTCTACAGCTATATCCATATCGGGAATGCGCGCACCTTCACCTCCTTCGACGTGGTGGTCCGCTACCTCCGTCACCGGGGCCTGAAGGTCCGCTACGTCCGCAACTTCACGGACGTGGACGACAAAATCATCAAGGCCGCGGCGGAGACGGGCGAGGCGCCCGTGGCGCTGGCCGCGCGCTTCGTGGAGCTCTTCCGCGAGGACGCCAAGGCGCTGCACCTGTTGGAGCCGGACGTGGCGCCGCGCGTGAGCGACCACCTGCCGGAAATCATCGCCATCATCCAGAAGCTCGTGGACAAGGGCCACGCCTACGCGTCGCAGGGAGACGTGTACTTCTCGGTGAGCAGTGATGCGGACTACGCGAAGCTGTCCAAGCGCAACCTGGACGACTTGTGCGTGGGTGACCGCGTGCAGCCGGGAGAGCAGAAGCGCGAGCCGCTCGACTTCGCGCTGTGGAAGGCCGCCAAGCCCGGCGAGCCCGCGTGGGACAGCCCCTGGGGCCCGGGGCGGCCCGGCTGGCACATCGAGTGCTCCGCCATGAGCGCCAAGTACCTGGGTGAGACGTTCGACATCCACGGCGGCGCGCTGGACCTCATCTTCCCCCACCACGAAAACGAAATCGCGCAGAGCGAGTCCGCCAACGGCGTGACCTTCGCCCGGTACTGGATGCACTGCGGCTTCCTGGACCTGGAAGGCGCGAAGATGTCCAAGTCGCTGGGCAACGTGGTGCGCCTGCGCGACGCGCTGACCAAGGTGGACCCGGAGGCGCTGCGCTTCTTCTTCCTCTCCACGCACTACCGCCACCCGCTGGCCTTCTCCGACAAGGCGTTGGCGGACGCGGAAGCGCGCATGGAGTACTTCTACGAGACGCTCCGCAAGGTCGACGAGCGCGTGGCGGGCAAGGACTTCGGCAAGGGCCCGCTGCACGGCGAGCCCCATCGCTTCTTTGGCGAGTTCGAGTCCGCCATGGACGACGACTTCAACTCCGCGGGCGGCCTGGGTTCGCTGTCGGGGCTCTTCGGGATGATGAACGAGCTCGCGGACAAGCCGCCGGTGAAGGACAAGGCGCTGATGGGCCGGACGCTCCAGGCGTTGCGGGAGGACGTGCGCCGGGTGTCCGGCGTGCTGGGCCTCTTCGAGGACGCGCCGGACGCGTGGCTGCTGCGCCGCCGGGAGCGCGCCGTGCGTGAGCGCGGCATCGACGTGGCGGACGTGGAGCGCCTGCTGGGCGAGCGCACCGCGGCTCGCGCCGCCAAGGACTTCGCCGCCGCGGACCGGGTGCGAAGCGAGTTGAAGCAGAAGGGCGTGGAAATCATGGACACGCCCGCCGGCACGACGTGGAAGGTGGCGCCGGTCCAGGGTTGAGGCAGTGCTTCGGGTGTCCCGGGCTTCATGTTAGGGCTCGGGACACCATGATGCGCTCGCTGCCCCTGCTCCTCGCCCTCTGCTCCGCTCCCGCGTTCGCGCAGCGCGTGCCGCTGACGACGCCCGCGGAGAAGACCGCCTCCAGCGTCATTGCTCCGGAGGTGCTGCGCGCGCACGTGCGCTTCCTCGCTCATGACTTGCTGGAAGGGCGTGGACCGGGGACACGCGGTGACGCGCTGGGGCAGGCATACATCGCCGCGCAGTTCGAGGCGCTCGGGCTCAAGCCCCTGGGCACGGACGGCACCTACTTCCAGCCTTTCGATCTGGTGGGTGTCACCAGCAGCGCCCAGGACTTGTCGTTCAAGTCGGCCAAGGACGAGGTGCGCCTGAAGTTCCACCAGGACTTCATCGCCGTGTCCGGCGTGCAGGCGCCCGAGTCGAAGTTGGACGCGTCCGAGCTTGTCTTCGTGGGCTACGGAATCCAGGCGCCCGAGTATCAATGGGACGACTTCAAGGGGATGGACCTGCGCGGCAAGACGCTGCTCATCCTCAACAGCGACCCGGAAGATGACCCGCAGCTCTTCGCGGGAAAGACGCGGCTCTGGTACGGCCGTTGGGATTACAAGTACGAGCAGGCCGCGAAGATGGGCGCGGCGGGCGCCATCATCATCCACACCACGCCCAGCGCGGGCTACCCGTGGCAGGTGGTGCAGACGTCGTGGACGGGCGAGCAGTTCGAGCTGCCCGCCGCGGAGGGCCCCCGTCTCCAGGTGAAGGCCTGGACGACCGAGGCGGCCACGCGCCGGGTGTTGCAGCTCGCGGGCAAGGACCTGACCGCGTTGCAGGCCGCCGCGCAGAAGCGGGACTTCCAGCCCGTGCCGCTCGGGACGACGTTGACGACGCGCCTGACGAACACGGTGCGCCGCAGCCCCACCGCCAACGTGCTGGCGCTGCTGCCCGGCAGCGACCCGAAGCTGTCCCAGGAAGTGGTGCTGTACACCGCGCACCATGACCACCTGGGCAAGAAGGAAGGTGGCAAGCCGGGCGAGGACACCATCTACAACGGCGCGCTCGACAACGCTTCTGGCGTGGCGGCCATGCTCAACGTCGCCAAGGCGTTCGCGGCCCTGCCCAAGGCGCCGCGCCGCTCCATCCTCTTCGCCGCCGTCGCCGCGGAGGAGCAGGGCCTGCTGGGCTCGCAATACCTGGCGGAACACCCGCCCGTGCCCCACGGCCGCGTCGCCGCGAACCTCAACATCGACGGCGCCAACATCCACGGCCGCACGCGCGACATCACCGTCATTGGCCTGGGCAAATCCAACCTGGACGCCACGCTCACCGCGCTGGCGAAGACGCAGGGCCGGGTGGTGAAGGCGGACCAGCTTTCCGACCGGGGCTTCTTCTACCGTTCGGACCAGTTCAGCTTCGCCAAGCGGGGGATTCCCGCCGCCTACTTCGGCAGCGGGATGGACTTCATTGGCAAGCCGGAGGGCTGGGGCAAGCAGCAGCGGGAGCTCTGGGAGTCGAAGCACTACCACCAGCCGTCGGACGAGCTGCGCCCGGAATGGGACTTCTCCGGCGCGGTGGAGGACGTGCGCCTGTTCTTCCTGCTGGGCGCCCACGTGGCCCGCAGCTCCGACCTGCCGCGTTGGAACAAGGGCGACGAGTTCGAGGCCGCCCGGCTGCAGTCCCTGGAGGCGCTGAAGGGACAGGACACTTCGAAGTAGCACCGGCACGAACATCCGGCCTTCCCACCCGCGCGGTGTTAGATCTCGCGGGTATGCCGGACTTCCAACTCGTCAGCGAACACAATCCTGAAGGCGACCAGCCGCGGGCCATTGGCGAACTCACGCAGGGCGTCCAGCGGGGCGACCGCTATCAAACCCTCCTGGGGGTCACCGGTTCGGGCAAGACCTTCACGATGGCGAACATCATCGCCAACGTGCAGCGGCCCACGTTGGTGATGGCGCACAACAAGACGCTGGCCGCGCAGCTCTACGGCGAGTTCAAGTCGCTCTTCCCGCACAACGCCGTCGAGTACTTCGTTTCGTACTACGACTACTACCAGCCCGAGGCCTACGTCCCGTCGACGGACACCTTCATCGAGAAGGACTCGTCCATCAACGACAACATCGAGCGGATGCGCCACTCGGCCACCCACTCGCTGCGCACGCGGGACGACGTCATCATCGTGGCCAGCGTGTCGTGCATCTACGGCCTCGGCGCGGCCCGCAGCTACGTGGACCTGGCGGTGCGCGCAGCGGTGGGCGAGGAGATGGGCCGCGACACGTTCATGCGCAAGCTGGTGGAGGCCCAGTACAAGCGCAACGATTTGGACTTCCACCGCGGCACCTTCCGCGCCCGCGGTGACACCGTGGAGGTGTTCCCCGCGTACGAAGAGGAGCGCGCCGTGCGCGTCAGCTTCTTCGGCGACGAGGTGGAGCGTGTCACCGAGTTCGACCCGCTGCGTGGCGTGACGCTGGGCGCGCTGGAGAAAATCGTCATCTTCCCCGCCAGCCACTACGTGGCGGAAGAGGACGTGCGCCGCCGCGCCATCCAGACCATCCGCGACGAACTCACCGAGCAGCTTCAGACGTTCAAGCGCGAGGGCAAGCTGCTGGAGGCGCAGCGGCTGGAGCAGCGCGCCATGTTCGACCTGGAGATGATTGAGCAGGTCGGCTACTGCAGCGGCATCGAGAACTACTCCCGGCACTTCTCCGGGCGCTCCGCGGGCGAGCCGCCGCCGTGTCTCATCGACTACTTCCCGCGCAACCTGCTGGTGATGCTCGACGAGAGCCACCAGACAGTGCCGCAGATTGGCGCCATGTACCGGGGCGACCGCGCGCGCAAGGAGACGCTGGTGGGCTTTGGCTTCCGCCTTCCCAGCGCGCTGGACAACCGCCCGCTCAAGTTCGGGGAGTTCGAGGAGCTGGTGCCCCAGGCCATCTTTGTCTCCGCGACGCCCGCGGAGTACGAGCTGCAGAAGTCGCAGGGCGTGGTGGTGGAGCAGATCATCCGGCCCACGGGCCTGACGGACCCGGAGGTGGAGATTCGCCCCGTGGGCAATCAGGTGGACGACCTGCTGGAGGAGGTGCGCCAGCGCGTCACGCGCCAGGAGCGCGTCCTGGTGACGACGCTCACCAAGCGCATGGCGGAGGACCTCACGGAGTACTTCGCCGACGTGGGCGTGCGCGTGCGTTACCTGCACTCGGACATCGACGCGATTGAGCGCACCGCCATCATCCGGGACTTGCGCAAGGGCGAGTTCGACGTGCTGGTGGGCATCAACCTGCTGCGCGAGGGCCTGGACATCCCCGAGGTGTCGCTGGTGGCCATCCTCGACGCGGACAAGGAAGGCTTCCTGCGCAGCCACGTCTCCCTCATCCAGACGATTGGCCGTGCGGCCCGCAACGTCCACGGCCGCGTCATCATGTACGCCGACAACGTCACCGACTCGATGAAGAAGGCCTTGGAGGAGACGACGCGCCGCCGCGACATCCAGCGCCAGTACAACCTGGAGCACGGCATCACCCCGCGTTCGGTGAAGAGCAACATCACCGACCTGTCCGAGCACATCGCCTACGACGCGGGTGACGCGGGCGCCCTGCCCATGGCCGCCGAAGGCGAGGACGACGTCCTCCAGCCCAAGGAGATCAAGCGGCTCATTGAGGAGTTCACCAAGGAGATGCTCGCCGC
This sequence comes from Myxococcus hansupus, assembly GCF_000280925.3. NCBI lineage: Bacteria > Pseudomonadati > Myxococcota > Myxococcia > Myxococcales > Myxococcaceae > Pseudomyxococcus > Pseudomyxococcus hansupus. The sequence continues at coordinate 5,507,962 of NZ_CP012109.1, read as the reverse complement.
CGCAGACGAGATGCAGTTCGAGAAGGCCGCCGAGTACCGCGACCGCGTGCAGCTCCTGAAGGACATGGACATGGGGCTCAAGCCCGCGTCGCGCTCGCTGCTGAGGGCGCCCGCGAAGGCGGCGGACGCGGAGCCCGCGAAGAAGAAGGGCCGTGGACGGGGCGGGAGCGGCGGAGGAGGCCGCTCCACCCGGGCCCGCCGGTAGCAGGGGAGGAGGGGGCCGTCATGGACGCGAAGCTTCTGGAGAAGCTGGACGCACTGCCCACCGAGCCCGGCGTGTACCTGATGAAGGACCGCCGCGGGCAGATCATCTACGTGGGCAAGGCCATCAACCTGCGCAGCCGCGTGCGCTCGTACTTCAACCGCACCGGCGACACACGCGTCTTCGTGTCGCTGTTGGATCAGCTTCTCGGTGACTTGGAGACGGTGCTCGTCAGCAACGAGAAGGAGGCGCTGCTCCTCGAAAACGAGCTCATCAAGAAGCACCGGCCGCGCTTCAACGTCCTGCTCAAGGACGACAAGCAGTTCATCTCGTTGCGGCTGGACAAGAGCCAGCCGTATCCGCGCCTGGAAGTGGTGCGCAAGTACGAGCGCGACGGCGCGCGCTACTTCGGGCCGTACTCCAGCGCGGGCGCCATCCGCGAGACGCTGCGGGTCATCAACCGCTTCTTCCACCTGCGGACCTGCACCGACCACGTGCTGGCCAACCGCAAGCGGCCCTGTCTGTTGCACCAGATTGGACGCTGCCCGGCGCCGTGCGTGTACCCGGTGCCGCAGGACGAGTACCACCGCAGCGTCAACGAAGTGGTGATGTTCCTGGAGGGCAAGGGCGGCGAGCTGGTGGAGGGCCTGCGCCTGCGCATGAAGCGCGCCGCCCAGGAGCTGAAGTTCGAAGAGGCCGCGCGGGTGAGGGATCAGCTCAGCGCCATCGAGCGCAGCCTGGAGCGCCAGAAGGTCGCCACCACGGACTTCAAGGACCAGGACGTCTTCGCCTTCCACCGCGAGGGCGACCGCATCCTGTTCTACGTCCTCTGGGTCCGGCAGGGCCGCCTCAATGGCGGCCAGGCCTTCCCCTTCGGCAGTCAGGAGTTCCCCGACGAGGAGCTGCTCGCCTCGTTCGTGAACCTCTACTACGACCAGGGCAGCTTCGTGCCCGAAGAGGTGCTGCTGCCGCTGGACCTGGAAGACGGCACGGAGGGCCTGGATGCGCTGCTCTCCGAGCGCAAGGGGGAGCGCGTTCGCGTGCTGGTGCCCAAGCGCGGCGAGAAGCTGGACCTGGTGAAGATGTCCGCGAAGAACGCGGAACAGGCCTTCGTGGAGCGCCGTCGCACGAAGGACGAGACGGACACCGTGCTGTCACGGCTCCAGCAGCGGCTGAGCCTGCGCAACTTCCCGCGCCGCATGGAGTGCTTCGACATCTCGCACTTCCAGGGCTCGGCCATCGTCGCCTCGCAGGTGGCGGTGACGGACGGGGACGCGGACAAGTCGCGTTACCGGAAGTACAAAATCAAGACCCTGGAGAAGCAGGACGACTTCGCCAGCATGTACGAGGTCATCTCGCGCAGGCTCAAGCGGGGCCTGGAGGACAACGACCTGCCGGACCTGCTCGTCATCGACGGTGGCAAGGGCCAGTTGGCCAGCGCGCACGCCGCGATGAAGGACGTGGGCGTGGAGACGGTGGACGTGGTGGGTCTGGCCAAGAGCCGCGACCTGGAAGTGTTCGACCGCGATGCCGAAAGCGCCCGGAGCCCCGAGCGCATCTTCGTGGTGGGGCGCAAGGACCCCATTGTCCTGTCCCAGAATTCAGCGGAGATGTTCATGCTCACGCGAATGCGGGACGAGGCCCACCGCTTCGCCATCACCTACCAGAAGCAGGTGCTGCGAAAGAGCCGGGTCCGGTCCGCGCTGGAAGACATTCCGGGGGTGGGTGAGACGCGGCGCAAGCAACTGTTGCGGCACTTCGGTTCGCTCAAGCGGGTGGGGGAGGCGTCCATCGAAGAACTCGCGGAGGTCGTTGGTCCCGCCATGGCGGAGCGCGTCCATGCGGGGCTTCATGGCCACCCGGATGAGGATGCGGAGGACCCCGTACGCGAGGCGTCCCTGGACGATGCGCACGAACCTGTGAACGAAAAAACGCGGGGAGGGCTGCCACCCGGGGCGGCGTGATTAATTTCCGCTGCAGACCTGCTGGGAAGTGCGCTGGAAGCGCGACGTTCCTGGGGTTTTTCATTGCGACTGGGCTCGGCGCTGAACTATAGCGGTTGACGATTCCGAGCACGTTTCACAGAGGGCGAGGGACCGACATGAGGCTGTATCCGAAGGTGATCCCGATCATCTCGCGCGAGGCCATTCAGCAGCTCATGCAGGACGGGGACATCGAGGTGGAGCCGATGCGCGTGGCCGACGCCGAGATGGACCTGTCGGCCATCATGCGTGAGTACCTCGCGAACGAGGAGCGTGTGAACCAGGCGACGCGTGAGGCGCTGGAGCGTCGCGGTTACGACTATTCCAAGTTCAACCAGGTGAAGCGCGAGATGGCGGACGTCCGCGGCTTCAAGATGGGCGACGAGGGCATCGAATACGTCATCAACCAGATGATTGAATTCCTGCTCATCAGCCGGAACGTCGAAGAGGTGTACTCGGCGGATAACGGCCTGCGTCAGAAGATCTTCGCCGTCATGAAGCGTCACCTCGACGTGGACGACGAGATCGACAAGGAGGCCCGCTCCCGCCTGAAGCACCTGCAGGAGGGCACCAGCGCCTTCGACATCGAGTACAACAAGACGGTCGAGCAGATTCGTCGGGCGCGCGGCCTCATCTAGTTCTGAGGGGTGGGGCATGCCGTTCCCCGCTCCGCTGCCTACCTTGTGAACCAAGGAGGCAGCGTCGATGGCGGGACCCATCTCCACGGTTTTACTGTCAGGTTTGCTGGCCGCAGCGCCAGGCGGGTTCACGTTCGAGGGCCTGGAGGCCAGCGCGAGAACCGGGCAGCCAGACGGCTTCTTCATCCAAGGCTCACTGCCTTTCACCGACCTGGCCGAGAGCGGCACGGGAAGCGCGTCCCTGACGGTGGAGGACCGCGTGTCCCTGCCGGGCGCCACGTTCGGTGACAAGGGCCAGTTGGAGGCCTCGTTTCGTTTGGGGGCCACGGAGTATCGCGTCGAGTTGACGCAGCCGGGCTTCCCGCCGGAACAGGAGCAAGGGCAGGGCGATTCGTCAGGCCCGATGCCCCGGCCTCCGCCGCACGCGATTGGCGGCGGCGTGCTGCTGGACGTTCCGCTCTACGGCGACAGTGGCCTGGGCTGGACGGCGATGACGCGCACGCATGCCGCGGTGGCGGTGTGGGGCGTGGGCAGCGTCTGGCGCAACGGGCAGTTGCTGACGGACAGGGCCTTCGTGCACGCGGCGGCGCTGGCCGCGGGCGCGTACGCGGATGACGACACGCACCGGCTCTTGCGGCAGGCCCGCTACGACGACACGGAGTTGGTGGTGCTGGTGTGGAACCTGCCGCAGCAACTCGAGCCGCGCGGCTTCATCCAGTTCGTGTTCGAGGACGTGGCCATCGACGTGGGGGGCGTGGCGGTGCGCTCGCGGCCCTTCGTGGAGAACACGGGCAATCCGCCGCTGAGCTGGCATTCGCTGACGCCGGTGCCTCCGGGGGCCCGGGTGGTGGGGGCGCCCGTGACGGCGTCGCCGCCGCCCGCGCCGTCGGCCACCGGGGGCGGTGGGACGGCCGGGGTGGAGGGCACCTCGGCGCAGGTTCAGGACACCGGGACGGTCACCACGGTGACGGTGCCGGGCACGGCGACGGGGAGCGACGCGACGACGCCCGCGGTGGTGCCGGGGGCTCCCGTGCTGCCGGTGACGCCGGATGTCATCAGCGGGGGCCTGGCCGCGCCTTCGACGTCGACGGGGCCCGCGAATTTCTCCGGGCAGCTTCCCGCACCGACGCTGGATGGGACGGGCGCACCGCTGGGCTTCACGGCGGGAAGTGGTACTGCGCAGGCTGGGACGGGCGCACCGCTGGGCTTCACGGCGGGAAGTGGCACGGCGCCGACGCAGACGTTCGCGACGCCGCCCACGGTGTCGACGTTCGGTTCGTTCGGGGTGCAGCCCCTGGCGCCGGGCTCGTTCGATGCCTTCGTGGGAACGGGGCAGTCGAGCGCGGGCATCATCGCCACCGAGGCGCCGCTCAACTCGAGCCCGGCTTTGTCTCCGCCCGCGTTGCTGAGCACGCCCGCGCCGCTCAATGGCGCGCTGCCAACGCCGCTGTTGGGGACGCCCGCGCCGCTCAACGCGGGTCCGGCGATCGCGCTCCCCGCGACGCCTTCGCCCGTGACGGGGCCTGCGGTGGGGCCAGCCGCGCCCGCGGCGACTCCGGCACCCGCGACGGGGCCCTGACAGAGCGCCCATCTCTGGCCGAGTTCGTGGGGCTCCGCCCCTCAGCGGCTGCGAGGCGGCGGCTGGGCCAACCGGCTCAGCATCGCCGCCTGGGACAGGCGCTTGCGCAGCCGTACAACCGAGTCATGCAGCGAGTCGAGCTGCTGCAGGACGCGCAAGTCATCCCCTGAGTCCACGAGCGTGGCCGGCGTCAGCGCTTCCGTCCGGAGCGTGTCGAGCAGGTCCGTGAAGTGGGCCTCGACATCGCCCAGCGCGTCCAGTCCCTCGCGGAGGTCGTCCTCCAGGAGGTCCACGAGCACCGCGGCGTCGGTGCGCGCGGGCAGCGAACGGGCCAGACGCTCCACGGCCACCCGGACCGGGTCGGCACGGCGCAGCGGCGTAGAGGCGGCGAGAGCGAGTGCCGGAGGGGCCATGGCCCGACGCTACAGGCAGGTAGCACTCCGTCAATTTTCCAGTCCGGGCCGAATCACCCGCATCCGCTCAGAGTGAGCCCAGGAACTTCACCAGCTCCGCGCGCTCCGACGCCCCCAGTCCGCGGAAGCCCTCGCGCGCGAGCTCGGCCTCTCCGCCATGCCAGAGGATGGCCTCCTCCAGCGTGCGAGCCCGGCCGTCATGCAGGTAGCTCGCGTAGGGCAGCACGGTCTGCGTCAAACCCAGCCCCCAGAGGGGCGGCGTGCGCCACTCCGTGCCCGTGGCCGCGCCATCCGGACGTCCATCCGCCAGGCCCTCGCCCATGTCATGCAGCAACAGGTCCGAGTACGGATGAATGCGCTGATGCGAGACCTCCGCCACCGGATGCGCGCCCGTCTCCAGCGTCTCGCGGTGGCACTGCCCACACCCGAGCGACCGGAACCGCGCCTCGCCGCGAAGCACCTCCGCGTCCTCCAGCGAGGCCCGTGCTGGCACTCCCAGCGACTGCGAATAGAAGACGGCCGCGTCCAACAACTCCCGTGACAGCTCGTGCGTGCCGTCCGGTTCCAGGAAGAGGGGATTCGTAATCCCCATGTCGTTGACGTACGCCTCGGCGGACTGCTGGAACAGATCCGGGCTGTTCGCCTTCCAGCCAAAGCGTCCCGGTGCCGGAGCGCGCAGCGCCACGTCCCAGACGTCGTTCATCCGCCCGGAGATGCCGTCGCCATCCCGGTCGTCGGGGTCCGCCAGCGCTTGCAACGTGGACAGCGGCACGGCCTCCAACAGGCCCAGGCCGAACACCGGCGGCGGCAGCCGCAGTGACACCAACATGTCCGGCGGCGGGGTCGAACCATCCGAGGGATGGATGTGCACCCGCGGCGAGCGCAGCGAGTACGCCGTCCCATCCACGTACCGCCCCGGCGACTCCACCCACTCCAGCGTGACGGACGCCTCCGGGAGGACGCCGTAGTTCGACTGGTCCTGCACCTGGAGCCCCAGGCCTGGCACGGGGACGGCGCCGAGCGGGTGCTCGGGCACGCCCTGGGGCAGGCTCACCCGCACCAGCAGTTGCGTGCGCTGCGGCCCTGGCCCCATGACGGGCATGCCGCGTCCGTTGCGCAGGTGGCAGCCGTTGCAGGACGTGTTGTTGAAGACGGGCCCCAGGCCCGGATTGACGCGCGAGGGCGCGGGGACGAACACGGCGGCGAAGGCCGCGTCGCCCGCGCGGTGCAGCGCATCGTGCTCCGCGGACAGGTTCGGCGCGGGTTGGGCGAAGGCGAGCGACGTGCGGTTGTCGATGGTCGTATCGCCGCCCGCCCTGGGCGGAGCAGACGGCAGTCCGGGAGCCGTTTCACCGCAGCCCACGGTGCCCAAGGCCAGGATGGCCATCCACCACGTTCGTCGCATCGCGCTTCGCCTCCCTCGTTCCCGGGTGGGGACGCGTCAGCGGTTGACCCGCGGCATCACCTGCGACTCGAACGTGTTCTTGAGCGCGTTGATGGCCGCCTGGGCGGCTTCGATGTTCCGCGCGGAGGCCGGGTCGCGGATGGACTCACGGAACGGCTCGGGAATCGCCGCGAGTGCGCTGATGGACTGGGCAATCTCCGCGCGAATCCTGACGTCCAGCTCCGAGTCCACGCCCACCACGTCCCGCAGCGTCTGTCCCTGGGCCTGCGTGCCGTCCAGGCGGCCCAGGTACACGTTCTCCACGCTGCGCAGGTTGTTGGTGAAGTCGCTCAGCGAGTTGTACGCGAACTGGCTCTCCACCAGGTCCGGGTCCTTCGCGTCGTACGGGTCGGCGATCTTCCCGTTGGCCACCTCGTCGAGGATGTTGATGATGCCGCCCACCATCTCCTGCGCCGCGGACTGGAGCGAGGGGTAGGCCGCGTTGCCCACCTGACCCGCGGTGGTCAGCGTGTCGCGGTACGGCGGACGGCCGTCCGTCGTCTGCGTCCACGCGCCAGCGAGCGAATCACCCACCGACTTCAGCTCGGCGGTGATGGCGGTGAGGTACTCGAACTGCCGCGCGTTGAAGTCCGCGGGCCGCTTCGTGCCGCCGTCTCCGAAGAGGAGGTACTCCGCCGTGTGGAAGCCCTTCTGCGTCTCCTGGAGGTTGCGCACGTAGGTGGACGTCAGCGCGTCGCCGCTGGCCAGCACGGCGTCCAGGTCCGTGCGGTTCACCGGCCAGCTATCCAGCGCCGGGTCATACCCGAAGCTGTCCACGGGGCCGAAGAGGAAGCCCTCGCTCTGCTCCCACGGGATGCGCGCGGCGAACCACGCGGCACGCGCCGCATCCAGGTTCGCCTGGGTGGGGGCGTTGCGCAGCGCCTGGACCGACGCGTCCAACTCCGTCAGCCGCGTGGCCAGCCGCTGGTACGTGGGCAGCACCACGGTGTCCGTGAAGTTGATGATGAGCGACTGCTCGAGCGCCGTGTTCGGGCCCACGTCACAGCAGTCGTCCGTGCTGCCGCAGGCGTTGGCCAGCAGGGCTCCGGACATCAGGGCGGGAAGCAGCAGACGGCGCAAGGGGATCGTGAAGCGGGGCATGGTGTGCCTTTCGTGGGGGACGTCAGTAGGAGAAGCCAGTGGAGAGCCGGACCGTGTTCTCGGGACGGAACGCGTCGGAGCCGAGGCGGCGGTGGCTGAAGTCGAGCTTGGCGACCGCCACGCCTCGCAGCGTGTAGGCGGCGCCGACCGTGTAGACGGTGCGGCGGAAGCGGGGGTTGTTGAAGAGCGACTCGCGCGGCTTGAATTGCGTGTCCGCGTAGTCCAGCCGCACGTAGGGGAAGAGCTGGTGCGCCTCGCCCAGGCCCACGGATGGCGCGACGTCGAAGCCCAGCTCGCCCCACAGGGCCAGCGCGTTGTCGGACACGGGCGTGCGCAGCACGTCGAGCAGGTTGGAGAGGCGCGCGTTGCGCTGGGACACCAGCTCCGCGTTCTCCAGGTGGCCCCACAGCACCAGCGCCTTCGCGCGCCACGGGCCTCGCTGCACGGAGAGGTGCGCGTCCAGGATGAGCAGCGGCGCGGACACGTAGCCGCAGGGCGCCACCACGTTGGGATTCGCGTTCTCGCACTGCCGCACCAGGTCCGGCTTGGGCCGGTTGCGCGTGGTGTCGCCGTAGTAGGCGGAGGCGCCGAAGATGATGCCGTCGAAGCGGGTGACGTCGGCGCGCGCGACGACGGCCAGGTCGGTGGCGCGCGTCAGCTCGAAGCGGCGCTGATGGCCCGCGCTCACCCAGAGCTGGGAGCTGAAGCCCGTGGAGTCCAGGCCGTTGATGAGCTGCCCCGTGAGGCGCAGCCCCCAGGGCGCGCGCCAGCGGAGCTGGAGTCCCATCTCATCCCAGGTGTTGGGGATGACGAGCGTCTCCGCCTCGTCCCGGATGGTCCCCAGGTAGTCGGTGGGGCGGTAGAACTCACTCAGCGTCCCCACCGCCACGTAGAAGCGGCCCACGGAGAGGGTGACTTCAGGCCCCAACGTCTTTGCCAGGTAGAGCTCCTCGACGAGCACCTCGCCGCCCCGGTCCACCTCCATCTCGTATTCGCCAAACTCCTCGTACTCGAGCTCCAGCGAGGCGCCGGTGCCTCCGTGCTCGAACTCCACCTCCATCTCCGCCTTCAACCCGTACTCAGGGAGGCCCGCCTCCAACTCCAGCACCAGTCGTGTGGTGTCGAACGCCATGCGCGAGTCGCGCTGCGAGCCGCCCGCGCGGTTCTGGTTCTCCCCGTGGTTGAAGTAGGCGAACTGCAGGTCCGCGTAGCCGCCGATATCCAACGTCAGCGGGGGACGGGAGGGCGGGGGTGGCGCGCTTTGTGCCTCGGCGGAGACCGCGGTGAGCAGCGAGACAGCACCCAGCGACATCAAGAGCGAACGGGACGCGAGAAAGGTCATCGGAGCGGCGCGCACCGTACGCTCTTGATTTTGATTCTGCAAACCAATTTCAATTTCAGGGCAAATGAGAAGGCCCGCGGCATCAGCGCCGCGGGCCCTTTGAACAGCAATCAATCCGGATTCAGTGTTTCACCACTTCATCGATTCCTGGCCTTCGCTCTTCTGCGGCTTCTCGCCGGGGCGCGAGACGGAGGTGAGGGTGGCGCGCACGGCGCCCAGGTCGATGGTGCCCACGGCGGCCAGGGGCAGGCGGCGCGCGTCGTCGGAAATCCAGACGTGCACCTCGCGCCGTTGCTTGGGCCGGTCCAGGCGCACGGCGACGCCTTGCATGTGCCAGGCGTTGAACTGGCCCAGCGGCGTCGTCACCGTTTCCTTCTTCACCACGGTGCCCTGCATGCGCCACATGCGGCGCACGCCGTACACGTCGAAGCAGACCTGGAGGTCCTCCTTGAGCGGGAGCTGGCGCAGCAGGTAGATGGCGCCGGCCACGTCGAGGCCGTCCTTGTCGAAGGTGTAGTTGAACTGGCCCTTGGGCCGCTGGCCGAACTGGTAGTCCACCTTGACGGTGCGCTCCTTCTGGCCGAACGCGACCTCCACCTTGCGGCGCTGTTCGTTCTCCATCGTGTCTTCGATGTAGCGCTTGGGGCGCAGCGTGCGCGGGTGGAGGTACGCGGTGGCGCTGCCGCGCACCCGCCGCACCTTGGAGAAGAAGGAGTTCGTCTGCGCCTCCACCTGGATGGGCAGGTGCCCGTCCTTCTGCTTGTGGACGCGCATCGTCATGGTGCCGGCCTGCGCGCCCATGGCGTCGAGGTCGAACTCCAGGACCTCGCCGGGCATGAACGCCAGGGGCGTGCGCAGCGAGGGCAGGGCGGAGGCGCAAGCCTCGACGGTGAGGGGCGCCTCGGCCGTCTCCGCCTCCGCCTTCGTGGACTCCTGCGTGTCCGCATCCGTGTCTGGAATCTGGGCCCAGGCGCTGGCGGTGGACAGAGACAACACGGCCGCGAGGAGGGTGCGCATGGAGCTCATCCTTTTCCTTCCGGGTGGACTACGGGGTGCTCTGTGGCGTCTGACGGCCCGGGCCCTTCGCATATTCGGATTCCGCCCAACGCTTGCGGAGCCGGGCGGTGACTTCCTGTCGGACCGCCTCCCATTCTCCCGCATCCGAGGTGATGTCCCAACCGGTGCGTGCCAGCCGACGCGCGGCCGAACGGGCGAACGCGGCGTCACCCAGCTCGGAGAGCAGCCGGAGGTACTCGTAGTCCTCCAGTCCGTCCCGGATGTGCTTCAGCCGCAACGTGAGCACGGGCTGGTGGCCGGATGGACCCACCCGGTTCGGCGTGCCCGGATAGAAGAGGGTGCCGTCGCCGTTGCCGCCGAACTCGAAGACGTCCTTCCAGGGGTCCTTCTTCGTGTTGTAGGCGAACACGGTGTCGAAATAGAGCTCGCCGTCCACGCCGGAGGAGAACGCCAGCACGCCCATGGCGCGGTTGAGCGGCCCGGAGTGGTCCACCATGTACGAGGCCCAGCCGCTGTACGCCGCGTCCACCTTCTTGTCGTCCGGCGGCCCGCCCGTGCAGCCGTGCGAATTGCAGCTCTGGTACCACCACACCCGGGTGTTCCCCGACAGCCGCTTGCGCAGCGCGGTGGCCTCCAGCACGGTGGGGCACGTCTGCGGCCCCGGCCGGGGATAGAAGCAGTTGAGGGTGGGCGTGAGGATGTCCGCCGAGCTGTTCAGCGCGTCATCCAGCGGACTGGTGACGAGCACCGGAATCCCGCCCGCCGCGCGCACCCGCGTGGACTGGGCCTTCACCAGCGGCACGTCCTCCGGCTTGGGCTCGTCCTTGGCGTAGAAGAAGAGCTGCGCGGGCCAGCCCTTCTGCCGGTAGTGCTCGGCGAAGGCGCGGTAGTACGCCGTCTTCTCCGCGTCCGTCTTCGCCTGCTTGTTGTCGCGCACGTCGGAGCTGGTGAAGCGCGCGCCGGAGGACAGCAGGGTGCCGTCCAGGAAGGGCGCCATCTCCGCGTCGTAGGCGCTCCAGTCCACCACCGCGCGGCCCTTCTCGAAGCGCACCGGGGGCGGGTTCATGCTCATGCCGTGGGCGCTCACCCGGTGCTCCAGCAGCGCGCGCCCGTAGTCGCGCAGCAGCTCGCGGGCCTGGGCGGACTCCGGGTCCAATCCGTGGCCCCGGGCGATGCTGTACATGGAGATGCCGAAGCTGTTGGGCAGCGAGGACGTCGCGGGCAGCGCGAAGGGCTGCACCTCCGCGGTGAAGGCCACCGGCACGGGCTTGCCGCTCCCCGCCTTCACCCGCAACTGGCCGCGGTACGTGCCCGGCTCCTGCTTCTCCGGCGCGCAGACCTCCACGTAGAAGACGGTGGGCAGCTTCGGGTCGTGCCCCGGCGCATTCACGGGGACCAGCGCGTCTGGCCACGGGCCCTTGTGCCCCTGTCCGTTGGACGGCGTCTTCACGTCGATGAAGGCCTCGCGCCACACGGAGGCCTTCATCGCGGCGCCGGGCCCCTTCAGCGTCAACGGCTCCACGCTGGGGTGCTCCACCTTGCCGGGCAGCGCCACCTGCACGGCCTCGCACTCACCCCGGGCCAGACTCAGCCGGGCGTCCTTGCGTCCCTTCACGGCGTCGCCCGGCCGGACCTTCACCAGGGGCGACAACACCTGAGGTTCCTGCTGCGTCGCGGACATCGCCGCCGCCACCACCGCCCACGCCCATCCTGCCGCCATCCGCCGCCTTCACTCTCCGGCGGGGGTTACCCGCCATTCTCGGCTCGGGCCACCGCCATGCTGCGGCCCGGCTTGTAGTCGGTTATCTCCGCGACGATGGTGCCCAGCGCCAGGTCCGCCTCCACCCGCACCGGCACGTGGCTCGGGTCCGTGGTGAGGTAGACGAACATGTCGCGCTTCGACGCGAGGTTGCCGTCGAACTCCGTCTTCACACGCAGCTTGAACACTTCCTTCTTGCCCAGCTCCGTGCCCAGCACCTCGCGCCCTTCCACCTTCGCGCGGAGGGTGAACGCCTTGCTGCCCGTGAACACGGGATAGGCATACTCCGCGCCCACGGCCAGCTCCTGATTGCGCAATGCGAACGTCGCGCCCGTCATGTCCAGCGTGCCCTCGGGCACCTCGCGCGTGGACTCGCGCGCCGGCTCGCCCTCCTTCTGCTTCACGACGAAGGCGGACTTTCCATCCGGCAACATCTTGATGCGCTGACGCCGGCGCGAGCCGTTCTCATCCGCATGCAAGTCACTGCCCACCACGCGCTGGCTTTCGGGCTGCCAGTAGGACACGAACTTGTCCTTGATGGGCCACACGCCCAGCATGTCGTTGGAGCGCGCCACCGCGACGATGGGCCAGACCTCCTCGCCCCACTGCTTCATGGTGGCGCCCACCGTCACCTGCGCGGTGCCCGCCGTGATTCCCAGATACCGGACGCGGTACGAGCTCTGCTCACCGGGGCCAAACGCCGGGTTCACGGACTCCTGGGCCGTGGCCGTGACCGACCACACCAGGCCCGCGAACAGCGCCGCGACCCCCCACTTGGACTGCGTTTGCATCGGGTGAGCTCCCTCGCTTGGAAGTTAGGTAGCCTGGCCGCGATTCGCCAGACCCGGTTCCGAACCATTCCCGCCGCCGCCCATTTCCCCTGACGCGGCTGTTGGCCAGCCATTCAATCAACGGCCGCTTGCTCCACGGGGAGACACACTCTTTCACGCGAGGACGACGCGCGCCGCTTCCCGCCCACTGCACGGCCAGGATTGCCGCACGGTGGCATGTCCACCCGCTGACACCGCTGGTAGCCTCGCTGGCGAGGCCCCCGGGGATGTCGGGTGCCATGCCGAGGGAGGCGCCCATGTCTGGTGGTGGCGGTACCTACGATTTCGACGACGACGAGAAGGACGCGGCCAAGGCCAGCGGAAAGCCGCGCAAGGACTTCGACTGTCCCTCCTGTCACGCCAACAACCCCGTCGACGATGCGCTGAGCCAGGGCGACGAGGTGCGCTGCAACTACTGCGGCGCCGAGTTCAAGGTGTCCGTGAACTCGGAGGGCCGGGTGAAGTTCAGGGAGATTTGAGCTCGCGCTCGCCGAAAATGGCGGTGCCTACGCGGACCACGGTGGCGCCTTCCTCGATGGCCCACTCGAAGTCATGGGTGGTGCCCATGGACAGGCCCTGCAGTCCGTGCGTCCGGGCCAGCTCGCGCAGCGTCCGGAAGTCACCCCGGGCGCGGGCCTCGTCGTCGGTGGGCGGCGGCAGGGCCATCAAGCCCACGGGTTGGAGGCCCGGCAGCGCACGGAGTTCGTCCAGGAACGCGCCGAGCGCGGTGGGCGCCAGCCCGCTCTTGGTGGCCTCCGCGCCCACGTTGACCTCGACGTAGACGGGCAGGGGAGGGGCGCCCTCGCGGCGCTTCGACAGCTCCCGGGCCACCTCGAGCCGGTCCAGGGCATGGAAGGCCCCGGCCACCCGCGCCACGTACTTCACCTTGTTCGTCTGGAGCGCGCCAATGGCGTGCCACCGCAGGCCGTCCAGGTCCGCCAGCTCCACGGCCTTGTCCCGCAGCTCCTGGGCGTAGTTCTCCCCGAAGTCCCGCTGGCCGGCGGCGTAGGCCTCGCGGATGAGGGCCGCGGGCTTCAGCTTGGAGACGGCCACCAGCGTCACCGACTCCACGGGCCGCCCCGCCCGGGCGCAGGCCGCGGCGAGCCGTTCGCGCACCGCCGCCAGCCGCTCCGCCACGCTCCCGTCGCTCATTCCGTCCTCCAGGGCACGGGCACGCCGGCCCGCTCCAGCAGCGCCACCGTCTCACCCAGGGGCAGGCCCACGACATTGGAGGTGCTGCCCTCCACGCCGGCGACGAGGAAGCCGCCCTTGCCCTGGATGGCGTAGGCGCCCGCCTTGTCCAGGGGCTCGCCGGAGTGGGCGTACCAGGCCATCTCCGATTCACGCAGGGCTCGGAAGGTGACGCGCGTGTGAACGACCAGCGCCTCCTCGTGCCGGCCCGCCAGGGCCACGCCGGTGTAGACGTCGTGGGTGCGGCCGGACAGGCGCGTGAGCATGGCCTGGGCCTCCTCCGGGTCCCGGGGCTTGCCCATCAGCTCGGTCCCCAGGGCCACGGTGGTGTCGGCGGCCAGCACCCAGGCGCCGGGGTGGCGGGCGGCCACCACGCGGGCCTTCTCCCGGGCGAGCCGCTCGACGTAGGCCGGCGCGGCCTCCCCCGGGTGGGGCGTTTCGTCGATGTCCGCCGCGGAGACGGTGAAGCGGATGTCCAACTGTGACAGAAGTTCACGCCGTCGCGGCGACGCGGAAGCCAGGATGAGCAACGTTTGATCTGCGTTCATGTGCATGTTACGGCTCGGTCCGGCCTTACCAGACTTGTGCCCCGGAGTGGACTCTACGGATGAATCCCGCGGACCTCCTGTCGGCCATGAAGCGGACAGTCGAGCAGCTTGCCGCCTTCAATGAGATGGCCAAGGCCCTGACCTCGACGCTCGAGCTGCGCGAGGTGCTGGCGCTCGTGATGCAGAAGGTCAGCAGCCTGCTGCTGCCCCGCAACTGGTCGCTCATCCTCCAGGACGAGCGCACCGGGAAGCTCTACTTCGAAATCGCGGTGGGGGACGGCGCGGACGTGCTCAAGGGCCTCCAGCTCAACCCCGGCGAGGGCATTGCCGGGGCCGTCTTCACGTCCGGCGTGGCCCGGCTCGTCCATGACGTGGGCGGGGACCCCAGCTTCTCCCCACGCTTCGACAAGGCCTCCGCCTTCCACACCCGCTCCATCCTCGCCGTGCCGCTGCTGGCCCGGGGCAGGGTGCTGGGCATCATCGAGCTGGTGAACGGGCCCATGGATCCGCCCTTCACCAACGAGGACCTCACCATCCTCACCGCCATCGCGGACTACGCGGCCATCGCCATTGAAAACGCGCGCAACTTCCGGCGGGTGCAGGAGCTCACGATTACGGACGAGCACACCGGCTGCTACAACGCCCGGCACCTGCGCGCCCTGTTGGATCAGGAAGTGAAGCGCTCGGAGCGCTTCCGGCACCCGCTGTCGCTCGTCTTCCTGGACCTGGACCACTTCAAGAGCGTCAACGACACCCACGGGCACCTGGTGGGCAGCGCGACCTTGAAGGAGGTGGGGGACCTGCTCATCACCCTGGGCCGGCAGAACCTGGACGCCGTCTTCCGCTACGGGGGAGACGAGTTCGCCATGCTCCTGGTGGAGACGGACCAGGACGGCGCGGCCATCATCGGTCAGCGCGTGTGCGAGGCCTTCCGGGGCCGGAGCTTCCTGGTGGAGCAGGGCCTGGACGTGCGCCTCACCGCCAGCGTGGGGGTGGCCACCTATCCGGACCACGCCACGTCCGCGCTGGACCTCATCCGCGCCGCGGACTTCGCCATGTACGGCGCCAAGGCGCGGGGCCGGGACGCGCTCTGCATCGCCGAACCCGTGCCACCCCAGGGCAACGGCTCACCCCAGTTCCCCGAGCGGTAGCCCCAAGCCCGCAAAGAGAAAGGGCCGGGGAGGGGAGTTCCCTCGGCCCGGCCCTCTCGGAGGCGTCACGGTGTGACGCCCGGAATCACCCGGTGCCCACCACCGAGTCGATGGCGGCGGTGTTCGTATCCACCGCGCCCTGCTCGCGCAGCGCCTTGAGGAAGGACTCCGTCAGCTCGATCTGCTTGGCCTGACGGGCCTGGTTGCGCAGCTCGTCCTTGCGCTTGTCGAAGCCCTCCGCGTCCGGCTTCTGGCGCTCCACCACCTGCGCCACCACGAAGCCCTCACCGGCGGGGAACACCCCGTCCACCGGCTGCGGGTTGCTGACGGCGAAGGTCGCCTTCACCAGCTCGGGCGCGGGGCCCAGGTGCGGCACCGCCTCACCCTCGGCGGTGAAGCTGTCCGTCTCCACGGCCTCCGGGCGCGACTCCGTCTCGAAGCGCAGCAGCGCGGGCTGCTCCTTCTCCGGCGGGAACAGCGTCTTCAGCGACTGGCCACCCTTGATGGCGGCCAGCGCCTTGTCTGCCTCGGCGCGGGCCTGCTGCTTGGCGCGCTCCTGCTTGTAGAGCGTGGTGGCGATCTCCTTCTGCACGTCCTCCAGCTTCTGGTCCTGGGCGGCCTGCTTCTCCTCCACCTTCACCAGGTGCACGCCGAACTTGGTCTCCACCGGCTGCGTCACCTGGCCGGCCTGCAGCGCGAAGGCCGCGTCCGCCAGCGCCGGCTCCCAGCTCCCGCGCTCCACCCAGCCCAGGTCGCCACCGCGCGACTTGCTGCCCGGGTCCTCGCTGCTGTCACGCGCCACCTGGGCGAAGTCCTTGCCGCCTTCGATCTCCTTGCGCAGCGCCTGCGCCTTCTCCAGGGCCGCCTTCTTCTGCTCGGCGGTGGCCTCCGGGGGCAGCTTCACCAGCACCTGGCGCGCGCGGATGCGCTCCGGCTGCTGGTACACGAAGCGGTTGGCCTCGAAGTACTCCTTGATCTCCTTCTCGTGCGTCTTCGTCCACTCGGCCAGTTGGGCGGCGGTGGGGGCGGGAATCTTGTCGGCGTACATGGCCGGCAGGAAGCGCGCGAAGACGAGCTTGGCCTGGTTGCCTTCCTTCTCGAAGCGGGCGCGGACCTCGTCGTCGGAGACGACGGCGTTGGCGCGCACCACGTCCACCATCTTCTGGGCGGCCAACTGGCGGCGCAGCTCCGTCTCGAAGTCCTGCGGCGTCTTCCGGTAGAAGTCGCGCAGCACCTGCTGGTAGCGCTCGAAGTTGAACTGGCCGTCCTTCTGGAAGTCCGTGTTCTGGAAGAGCAGCTTGCGCAGCTCGTCGTCGGACGGGGTGATGCCGTGGCGCTCGGCCGCCTGGGCCAGCAGCTCCGTGCTCACCAGCCGGTCGAGCACCTGGGTGTGCATGCCGAACTGGCGGGCGAGCGACTCCGGCACCGGGCTGCCCTGCGAGCGCAGGAAGTTCATCTGCTGGGCCCACGCCGCGGCGAAGTCGCGCAGCGGGATTTCCTTGCCGTTCACCGTCGCCACCGCGCCAGGCGCCACCGCGCCGCCCGAGGCTCCGAAGCCGGTACTGCCCGGGCCGAACTGGAGCGTGAACACCACCGCGATGCCGATGATGAACAGGAGCGAGGCAACCTTCCGGGGATTCAGACCGTCCATTGTCGTCACTTCTGGGGCAAACGCGCCGAGAAAAGCCGTGCGGAAGGACTCGCGACGCGGTGTTGTTGGTAGCCCGGCCGGTGGGTGGTGGACCAGGAACCGCCCCCCATGCAGGCCTTGACTGCCTAGGATATCGCACCGGAAAATGCAAGCGATTTAGAGCCCTTAGCCCGCCCCTGCTCCTCTAACACCCCCGGAAACTCCAGCCAGTGTGGTCGCTCCTCAAGCGGTATTACCGCCCCCTTTTCGTGGGCTTTCTGCTCCTCGCCCCGCTCGTGGCCTTCCTGCTCGGCGGCAGCAAGGGCAGGGGACCCAATTTCGTCGACCGGGCCATCATCGCGGTGACATCCCCGGTCCAACAGGGGCTGACCTCCGCCATCGAGGGCGCGGTGGCCGCGGGTCAGAACTACCTGGACCTGCGGGGCGTGCGCCGGGAGAATGACGCGCTGCGTTTGGAGAACCTCCAGTTGCGGGCGGCCGTGCAGGCCCTGGGCGAGTCGCGCATGGAGAACGAGCGGCTGCGCAAGCTGCTCAACTACGCGCAGGCGGAGCCGGGGCCTGAAATCCCGGCGCGGGTGGTGGGCGTCAATCCGGTGGCGAAGCTCCTGTCGGTCCGCATCAGCAGTGGCGAGCAGCAAGGCGTCTTTCGCGGCATGTCCGTGGTGACGCCGGACGGAATCGTGGGACAGGTCATCCGGGCCACCGGCGGGTACGCGGACGTGGCGCTGGTGACGGACCCCCAGAGCCGGGTGGCGGTGCGCGTGCAGCGCTCGCGGGCCCGGGGCACGGCGGCGGGTACGGGAGGCGGTCCCCTGAAGCTGGAGAACATGCTGCGCACCGAGGACGTGGAGGACGGAGACCTCATCATCACCGCGGGCACGGATGGCATCTATCCGCCCGGCGTGGTGGTGGGCCGCGTCACCGGCCTGGAGAAGAAGGAGCACGGCATGTTCCAGGGCGCGGACATCGTCCCGGCGGTGGATACGAGCAAGCTGGAAGAGGTGTTGGTGGTGGGCAGTCCGTACAGCGCCATGGCGCCGGGCGGCACCGCGGAGGGCGCGTCGAAATGAAGTTCCTGGTGACGGTCGCATTGGCCCTGGCGTTGCTCACGCTGGAGTCGGTCCTGGTGAAGCAGGCGGGCCTGGAGCTCGGCCGCATTGACGTGACCGTGGTGCTGGTGGCGTTCCTGGCCCTGCGGGCGACCTTGGTGGAAGGTTCCATCTCCGCCTTCAGCGTGGGGTACCTGCTCGACCTGATGAGCGGGCAGCCCACGTGGCTCTACACGTTCCTGGCCGTGTTCATCTTCCTGGTGGGGCGGCTGGTGCCCACCTTCGTGGAGGTCCGCGGCGCCCTGGCCTTCGCCCTGTTCTCCATGGCGGCGGACGTGGGGCATTCGCTGCTCGTCACCTTCTTCACCTGGCTGACGGTGAAGGAGGACGGCCCCGGCTCGCAGTTGGCGGAGATGCCGCTGCAGGTGGCGCTCACGGGGCTGGCGGCGCTGGCGCTCTTCCCACTCCTGCGGCGCTTCGAGGCGTCCCAGGAGCGGCCCGCGGGGTTGCTGCGGTGACGCCTCCCACGCTGGGAAATACGACGCCCGGGCGCGAGCTCAAGCGGCGCTTCGTGTGGCTGGGCCTGGCCATGGTGCTGGGCCTGGGGCTGATTTCCATCCAGCTCTACCGGCTGCAAATCACCCGGGGCGAGGAGTACGCCGCCAAGAGCGTGGCCAACTTCGTCAAGGAGGTGCGGCTGCGCGCCGACCGCGGCGTCATCAAGGACGCGCGCGGCACCATCCTGGTGGACAGCCGTCCGTCCTTCGACGCCTTCGTCACCCCCGCCTTCTGCACGGACTGCTTCGAGCAGGTGATTCCGCGGCTGGCGGAGCTGCTCCAGTGGGACCCGGACCAGCGCAAGAAGGTGGAGGACATGGTGCGCACGGGGCGCCGCAACGCGCCCTTCCAGCCGGTGCCGGTGCGGGTGGACCTGTCCCGCGACGAGTACGACCGCATCGCCGCGCGGCGCGACATCCTGGACGGCGTGGAGGTGGCGCCCGTGCCGCACCGCCACTACCGCACCAACAACGTGCTGTCGCACGTGCTGGGCTACATGAATGAAATCACCCAGGAGGAACTGGAGCGCCTCAACGGCGACGGCGCCCGCTACGCGCTGGGGGACTACATTGGCCGGCGCGGCCTGGAGCGCTACTTCGAGCAGCGGCTGCGCGGCACGGATGGCGTGCGCAAGGAAGTGGTGAACGCGCGCGGACAGACGATTGAAGAGCTGAACGACAAGCTGGGGGACAACGCCGTGGTGCCGCCGCGTCCGGGCAGCAACCTGGTGCTGTCCATCGACATGCGGCTGCAGGAGGAGGCGGAGCGGGCCTTCCCGGGCGTGACGGGCGCGGTGGTCGCCATCGACGTGAACACGGGGTTCATCCGCGCGCTGGTGTCGCGGCCCGGCTTCGACCCCAACCTGCTCACCGGCCGCGTGACGCCCGCGCAGATGGCGCTGCTGTCGCGCGACCCGTTGGACCCGATGATCAACCGCGTGGCCGCCGAGCACTACAGCCCGGGGTCCACCTTCAAGGTCGTCACCGCGCTGGCCGCGTTCAAGTCCGGCGCCTTCCGTCCGGAGACGGTGGTGAACTGCCCGGGTGGCTACCGGCTGGGCGCGCGCACGTGGCGCTGCCACAAGGACGCGGGCCATGGCCACGTGGACGGGTTCACCGCGATGAAGTCGTCCTGCGACACCTGGTTCTACAAGGTGGCGGACACCATCGGCCTGGACCCCATTGGTGAGATGGGCAAGTCGCTGGGCCTGGGCAGCCCCACCGGCGTCAACGTGGTGGCCGAGGTGCCGGGCATCATGCCGACCAGCGCGTACCACGACAAGGCCTCCCCCGGCGGCTACACCAAGGGCATGGCGCTCAACAGCTCCATTGGCCAGGGCGACAACAACGTCACGCCGCTCCAGCTTGCGCTGGTGTACGCGGCCATCGCCAACGGCGGCACGCTCTACAAGCCGCAGATGGTGAACCGCCTGGAGGACCTGGATGGGCAGACCATCGAGTCCTTCATGCCGGAGGTGGTGCGCAAGGTGGAGCTGCCGGCCCCGCACCTCAAGGCGGTCATCGACGGCCTGGTGAAGGTGGCGCACGAGCCGGGCGGCACGGCCTACCGCGCGCGGACGAACCACATGCGGGACAAGGACATCCTGGTGGCGTCGAAGACGGGCACCGCGCAGGTGGCCCGCCTGGGCGCCATCCGCCTGAAGACGCACCAGATGAGCTTCTTCGAGCGCGACCACGCCTGGTACGCCGGCTTCGCGCCCGCGGACAAGCCGGAGCTCGCCATCGTGGTGCTCAACGAGCACGGCGGACACGGCGGCTCGGACGCGGCGCCCACGGCGATGGCGGTGTTCCAGAAGTACTTCGACCTGAAGAAGCTGGACGCCACGGCGCCGCCGCCGCGTCCCAATCAGCCCTACACGCCGTCCTCCGTGAAGCGCGCGCCTGGCCCTGAAGAGGCGGCGCTGACGCGGGGTGTGCGGCCACCGGCCCGGCTTCCGGGCGATGACGAGGAACGCGCGCGTGCAACTGCGGATTGAGCGCCGGATGGTGCCCCACATCCCCTGGGGCCTCATCATCTCCGTGCTGGCGGTGTGCGGCCTGGGCATCTGGAACCTGGCCTCGGCGTCACGCCCGCCCCACTCGCCGGTGTGGGGCTCGCAGACGCTCTACCTGGGCGTCAGCATGCTCGCGGTGCTGGTGGTGTGCCTGGTGGACTACCGCTGGATTCAGCGCATGGCGGTGCCCATCTACGTGGGCAACATCGTGCTGCTCATCGCGCTGCGCTTCTTCGGCCACACGGCGAAGGGCGCGGAGAGCTGGTTCGTCATTGGCCCGTTCCGCATGCAGCCCGCGGAGTTCGTGAAGATTGGCGTCGTGTTGATGCTGGCCAAGGTCTACCACGACGACTTCCAGCCCAATGAGCCGTCCTACAGCCTGACGCGGCTGTGGAAGCCGGTGCTCGTCGTCCTGGTGCCCTTCACCCTGGTGCTGGTGCAGCCGGACCTGGGCACGGCGCTGATGATTGGCCTGTCCTCGCTCACCGTCATCCTGTTCGGCAAGGTGCGCTGGTACCTGGTGGCCACGCTGGTGGCGGGCGTGCTCGCGGCGGGCATCGTCATCTGGAACGACTACATCCGCGACGTGCCAGAGCCGCGGCCCACCATCGTCCGGCACTACCTGAAGAAGCACCAGAGCCAGCGCATCTCCGGCTGGTTGGACCCCGAGGCGGACCTGCGCGGCAGTGGGTACCACGCGGCCCAGTCGAAAATCGCCGTGGGCAGCGGAGGCGTCTCCGGGAAGGGCTGGCGCGAGGGAACCCAGACGGGCCTGCGCTTCCTGCCCGAGCAGCACACCGACTTCATCTTCTCGGTGTGGGCGGAGGAGCACGGCTTCGTGATGTGCCTCGTCCTGCTGGTGCTCTACGGCGCCATCTTCATCTTCGGCCTGGGCGTGGGGTTCAACGCGCGAGACAGATTCGGAGCCTTCGTCGCCGTGGGCGTGGTGGCGATGCTCTTCTGGCAGGTGTTCGAGAACATCGGCATGGTGATTGGCTTGCTGCCGGTGACGGGTATCACCCTGCCGCTGATGAGTTACGGCGGCTCATCCCTGTTGTCGGTGATGCTCTGCATCGGCTTGCTGGTGAACATCAGCATGCGACGTCACATGTTCTGAGAATTCCTGGAATCTATCTTCCGAAGACGGGCGCAAGCGTTTCTCGGCGCGCGGCATGGGGTGGTGTATGAATCACCCCACCAACGCAACTGGAGGGCGAGTCCCTCCCGGGCAGGTGAGGGCGCGTCATGCAGAGGAAGGGTGGCCAGAAGGCAGTGGGGACAACCCGCGTGGAGGCGCCGGTGCGAGCGCCCGTGCAGCAGGCGCCGGTGCTGGCGAAGGAGGCGCGCCCCGTGGCGGCGGCGCCCGCGCGAGCGCCGGTGGCCGCGCCCGCGGCGGTGAGCGCCGAGCCTCGGCCCACGTTCTCACCCTTGATTGAGATGAATCAGGGGGAGGCGGAGCACCGTCACTTTCCCCGGGCCCAGCTCGGCACGCGGTTCGAGGTCTGGGTGGATGACGAGGCGGGGGAGCGCCGCTTCGAGGCGAGCCTGCTCTCCATCAACGTGAGCGTCAGCGGCGCGTTCCTGGAGAGCACCTTCTACCTGCCACTGGGCACGGTGCTGGGCGTCCGCTTCTCATTGGAGCCGGGGGCCGCGCCGGTGCTGGCGCGCGCGGAAATCGTCCGGGAGGAGCGGGGGGATGGCCCCGAGGGCCGCAGCGGCTTCGGCGTGCGCTTCCTCGACTTCAGCGGACAGACGGAGGTTGCGCTGGCGCGACTCTTCGTGGGGATGCGGTTGAGGGCCTTCGCGGAGGACTATCTCAAGTCTCAGCGGGCTCGCTCCCTGCCCAACGAGGTGGAGCGCGTGGTGGACGTGCTGGCGGCCTGGGAGCTGCTCAAGGCGACGTCTTCCGTTTCCGACCCCTGGCAGGGCTGACGCTGCTCACCGGCCTTCGCCCAGGGCCGTGGGCGATTGGCCAGAAGCCAGTCAATCAGGCCGACTTGCCGCCCGAAATCTGCCGGCGGCGCTCGGCCTGGTAATGCGCGGAGCACAACCCCTTCGAGCGTTGCTCACGGGTGCAGCCATCCACGGTACAGCGACGGTCCAACGACACCAGGCTGGCTCCCGCCATGACCTTCGGCGGACGGCCCCTGCGGCGACCCGCGGTGAGGGCGTTGGGACTCGGCGAAGGGCTGCCCAGCCGGGGCATGCCGTCGTTGAGCGCGCGCAGCATGCCGCGGCCAATGGCGTCACCCAGGGCCTCGGCCCAGTTCACCATGGCCGGCGTCAGCGGGACGGTGGACAATTCTTTTCGAGGACGTGCCATGAATACTCCAAGTGAAAACAGTCAACCAACACAGACACTGCTATGTGCCTATTTGGCGGTTGAAGTCATCGCTGTCAATACAACCTTGGAGGGTCTGTCTTGACTCGTAAACGATCTCAGAAAATTGATGACAAGACTGCAAATGGATACGTGTTTCCCGTATGTCCTCACGGGGCTGTGACACTCGCGGCGGTCGACCCGGGCGTCTCGGTGGGTGAACACGCGGAATATGAGAAGACGCTCAAATCACTGCAGGAGCGTGTCTTCGAGCTGCAGACGCGCAACTACCTGGCAGGGCGGAAGGCCGTCGTTGTCTTCGAGGGCTGGGATGCCTCCGGGAAGGGTGGCGCCATTCGAAGGCTCACGACGTTGATGGACCCACGTGGTTACAAAGTGTGGCCCATCTCCGCGCCGTCGGAGGAGGAGCGCCGGCACCACTACCTGTGGCGCTTCTGGCGCAAGATTCCGGGAGCCGGCGAGGTCTGCATGTTCGACCGGAGCTGGTACGGGCGGGTGCTCGTGGAGCGGGTGGAGAAGCTGGCGAAGCCGGCGGAGTGGCGGCGCGCGTACGATGAAATCAACGCTTTTGAACACATGCTCACCGCGGACGGTGTGCGGATGGTGAAGTTCTTCATCCACATCGACAAAAAAACGCAGCTCAAGCGGTTTCGCGAGCGCGAGAAGGACCCGGCCAAGCGCTACAAGCTGGGGCCCGAGGATTGGCGCAACCGGTCGAAGTGGAAGCAGTACGAGGCGGCCATCCAGGAGATGCTGGACCGCACGCACCGGCCCGACGCGCCGTGGCACGTGGTGCCGGGCAATGACAAGCGGTACTCGCGGCTGGAGGTGCTGCGCCGCTGCGTGGACCTGCTGGGGTGAGAAGGTGGCGCCGCGAGGGGGCGCGGGGAGCCAGGGCTCACCCGCGCGCTCGGCCCCGCGGCGTCGGGACTAGGTCAGCGCCTTCTTGACGGCGTCCTCGATGCGGGTCTTGGGGACCGCGCCGACAATCTGCTCCACGACCTTGCCGCCCTTGAAGACGAGCAGGGTGGGGATGGAGCGGATGCCGTACTCCTGCGGCGTGTCCTGGTTCTCGTCGATGTTGAGCTTGGCGAACTTCATCTGGCCCTTGTACTGCGAGGCCAGCGCCTCGATGGAGGGCGCGATGGCGCGGCACGGCGCGCACCACGTCGCCCAGAAGTCCACCAGCACGGGCTCCTGGGAGTCCAGGACCTGCTGCTTGAAGTCGCCATCTCCGATGTTCGTCACGTCAGCGCTTGCCATGGTGTCTCCCTCGTGCCCGCTCCGGGCAGCTTCGGCGCGTCCTGTAGTACGCGACCGGTGGCCCTGCAAGGATCGGCCGGGCATCAGCCAATCTGGCGGCTCAGATGCGGATGAACGGCCCCTGTTTCAACCATTTCCCCCACGGCATCCACCCCCGGGCGGATGGGTGGTGTAAGCTGCCGGGCGTGACGAAGCTCTTCCTGCCCCAGGCCCAGCTCGAGGAGTGGGCACTGGCGGACAAAGCGGACCTGCGGGACGGCCGCCTGGTGGTGATGGCGGAAGGCGGCGTGGCCTTCCCTCTCTCGCCCGCGGTGCACTTCGTCCAGCTCGTGTCGGGTGAGGACACCCAGGGGCTGGTGGCCCGGGTGAAGACCGAGGAGCAGCTTGCCCGACTGGGTGCCGAGCAGATGGCTGACTCGGTGCTGGTGGGGGACAACGCCTACGAGGTCGTTCCGGGGTATGTAGCGGAGGTCGCGGCGAGCGCGCCCCGGCCAGAGGGCGCGGAGAAGAAGCCGGACTCCGAAGCGGACCTTCTGGCCGCCTTCATCCTCAACAAGATGGGCTGATTCGCCCGTCTCCCGTGGTTATGAGCCTGCCCTTATGAGCCACACGCTCGTTTCGCTCGCCTGCCACGCTTACGGCATCGCCGCCGTGGTGTATCTCGCCTACCTGGTCCGCCAATCCGAGGCGCTGGCCACGGCCGGGCGCGTGCTGGTGGGCGGAGGGTTGGCGCTGCACGGCGTGGCCCTCTTCGAACTGCTCGGCGTCCAGAGCGGCCGGCCGGTGGGCCTGGCCCAGGGTTTCTCCGCGCTCGCCTTCCTGCTGCTGGCCATCTTCCTCTTCCTGGACGTGCGCTA
This sequence comes from Myxococcus hansupus, assembly GCF_000280925.3. Taxonomy (NCBI): domain Bacteria; kingdom Pseudomonadati; phylum Myxococcota; class Myxococcia; order Myxococcales; family Myxococcaceae; genus Pseudomyxococcus; species Pseudomyxococcus hansupus. The sequence continues at coordinate 5,483,032 of NZ_CP012109.1, read as the reverse complement.
CCGCCGCCCCGTCATTGGCGCGTTCCTCACGCCCCTGGCCCTGGCGGCGCTGCTGCCCGGGCTGTTGTTGCAGGGCGGGCAGGCGCCGCTGCCCCCGGGCGTGCGTCAGCCGCTCCTGCCGTTGCACATCACGCTGGCGCTGATGGGGCTGGCCGCGTTCGCCGTGGCCGCCGGTGTGGGCGTCATGTACGTGCTCATGGAGCGGCAGGTGCGGGCCAAGCGCTTCGGACTGCTCTTCTCCCGGCTGCCGTCCCTGGAGTTCCTGGACACGCTGAACCGCCGGTTGGTGGTGTGGGGCTTCCTGGCGCTGTCCATCACCCTGGCCACCGGGGCCTTCTTCGTGGGCTCCGCGCCGGGCCCGTGGACGGTGGATGGCAAGACGCTGGCCACGCTGGTGGCCTGGGCCGTCTTCGCCGCGCTGCTGATGGCGCGCACCTTCGCCGGGTGGCGCGGGCGCCGCGTGGCCTTCCTCACCATGGCGGGCTTCTGCCTGGTGATGGTGTCCTTCTTGTCCTCGTATGACGTGCCTTCGCCCGCGGCGGCGGCCCTGAGGATGCCGTGAGTATGGAGCTCATCTGTATTGGCCTGTCCCATCGGACGGCGCCCCTCAACGTCCGCGAGCGGCTGGCCCTGCCGGAGCCGCGGCAGATGGACGTGCTCCAGCGGCTGGCGCAGGCCCCCATGGAAGCGCTGTGGGTGTCCACGTGCAACCGCGTGGAGGTGTACCTGAGCGCGCCTAGCGTGGACCTGGCGCGGCAACGCGTGTTGACGGAGCTGGAGTCGCTGGGCGGGGTGGAGGCGCTGGAGCACCTCTATGAGCACCAAGGCGAGGCGGCGCTGGTGCACCTGTTCCGCGTGGCGTGCAGCCTGGACTCCATGGTGCTGGGCGAGGCGCAGATTCTGGGACAGGTGAAGGACGCCTTCGAGCGCGGGCAGGGCGCGGGCGCGGTGCGCGGTGAGCTGATGCGCGCCTGCTCGGCCGCGTTCAGTTGCGCCAAGCGCGTGCGCACGGAGACGGCCATTGGCCGCGCGGCCACGTCCATGGCGGCGGCGGCGGTGCAGCTCGCCAGCAAGGTGTTCGACGGGCTCGCGGGCAAGACGGTGCTGGTGGTGGGCGCGGGGGAGATGGGCGAATTGGCGGCGCGGCACCTGAAGCATGCGGGCGCCTCGAAGCTGTTCATCACCAACCGCACCCTGTCGCGCGCGGAGGCCCTGGCGGCGGACGTGGGCGGGCAGGCGAAGCCGTTCGAGGAGCTGTTCTCGTTGGTGGCGGCGGCGGACGTGGTGGTGTGCAGCACGGCGTCGCCGGTGCCGCTCTTCACGCGGGACAACGTGGGCGCGCTGGGGCGCGGGCGCCGGGGCCGGCCGCTGTTCATGGTGGACCTGGCGGTGCCTCGGGACATCGACCCGGCGGTGGGCACGCTGGACTGGGTGCACGCGTACGACGTGGATGACATCCAGAAGTTCGTCGCGGACAACGCCGCGGCGCGCGCCGAGGAGGCGCAGAAGGCGGGCGTGCTGGTGGCGCAGGAAGTGGCGCGCTTCGTCAAGGAGCGCGCCTTGCGCGAGGGGACGCCGGTGCTGGCGCGGCTGCGTCAGCGCGCGGAGGCCATCGCCCGCACCGAGGTCGAGCGCACGCTGGGCGCGCTGGGCGACGGACTCAACGACAAGCAACGCAAGAGCATCGAGGCCATGGGCCGAGCCATCGTCAACAAGCTGCTGCATGAGCCCACCGCGCGGCTGCGCGCCGTGGGACCCGAGGGGGAGGGCAACCGGCTCGCCGGTGCCGCTGCCGAGCTGTTCGGTCTCCTGGAGGACGAGGTGGGCGCCGCCGCCGCCGCGCCCTCCGTCATGGCCCCGCAGATTCAGGTCGCCACGGGAGGCAAGTGATGTCGCGCGTGCGCATCGCCACCCGGCAGAGTCCCCTGGCCCTGTGGCAGGCGCGCCACGTGGGCGCGCTGCTGGCTTCGCATCATCCCGGGCTCGACGTGTCCCTGGTGGAGATGACCACCGAGGGGGACCGCTTCCTGTCCGCGCCGCTGTCCGCGGTGGGCGGCAAGGGCCTGTTCGTGAAGGAAATCGAGCAGGCGCTGCTCGACGGCCGCGCCGACATCGCGGTGCACAGCCTCAAGGACATGACGTCGGTGTTCCCGGAAGGGTTGATGCTGGCGGCGGTGCCGGAGCGCGAGGACCCGCGCGATGCTTTCTGCGGTCTGAACGGGGTGACGCTGGACGCGCTCCCCCAGGGCGCGCGCGTGGGCACGTCGTCGCTGCGCCGAAGCTGCATCCTGCGGGAGCGCCGGCCCGACGTGGAGATTGTCAGCATTCGCGGCAACGTGCAGACGCGGCTCGCGAGGACGCGGGAGCAGGGCCTGGCGGGCGCGTTGCTGGCGTACGCGGGGCTGAAGCGGCTGGGGCTCGAGGACGTCATCACGCAGGTGTTGCCGCCCGAGGTGAGCCTGCCCGCGGTGGGGCAGGGCGTGCTGGCCATCCAGTGCCGGACGGAGGATGCCCGCGTGCGCGAGCTGCTGGCGCCGCTGGAGCACCCGACGACGCGCATCGCCGTCACCGCCGAGCGCGCGTTGCTCGCGAAGCTGGAGGGTGGCTGCACGGTGCCGCTGGCGGGGCATGCGACGGTGTCCGGGGACGCGGTGTTCGTGCGCGGACTCGTGGGCCGTCCGGATGGCACACGGGTGGTGCGGGGCGAGGTCCGCGGCCCGGTGTCGCAGGCCCATGCGCTGGGCGAGGCCCTGGCGGACGAGCTGCTGTCGCGTGGGGCGGCGGACATCTTGCGTGATTTCGCACGCCGCACGGGCGCGCGGGAGTCCTAGACTGCCGCGCGCGTGGAACGGCGACTGGAAGGCAAGAGAGTCTTGGTGACGCGCCCGCGTGAGCGGGCCGAGGAGCTGTGCTTCCTGCTGGAGGACGAGGGCGCGGAAGTGCTCAGCGTTCCCCTGCTGGAGCTTCATCCCCCAGAGGACCCGCGTCCGCTGGCGTCCGCGGCGGAGCACATCCATCGCTATGCCTGGGTGGTCTTCGCGAGCCCGTCGGGCGTGGAGGCGCTGATGGAGGCTCTTCGCGAGGCGGGCACCCAGGAACGGATGAAGCGGGTGAAGGTGGCCACGGTGGGGCCGCGCACGACGCGCGCCGCCGAGGGCTACGGCCTGGAGGTGGTGGCCGAGCCTTCCGAGGGCACGGGCGAGGCCCTGTTCAACCTCATCAAGGATGCCCTGCAACCGGGAGACGAAGTCCTGCTCCCCGCCGCCGAGGAAGGCCGGCGCGAGTTGGAGGACGGCTTGCGGGAGTACGGCGTGTTCGTATCCCGCGTGACGGCGTACCGGTCCACGGCCGCGTCGCTGACGCAGGAGGCGCTGGCGATGTTGGATGCGTCGCCTCCGGACGTGGTGCTCTTTGCGTCGCCGCGCACGGCCGAGGCCTTCCTGGAGGAGGCGGGGCGTGAGCGGCTGGCCACCGCGCGGGTGGTGGCCATTGGCCCGACGACGGCGTCCACGCTGGAGCGGCTCGGTGTCCCCGCCGCGGCGGTCGCAGAGCGGCCAACGCCCGAGGCCCTGGTAGATGCCACCGTGCTCGCGGTGACGAGCACCGTGCACTAGGGGCGCCGCCACGGCCTGCGTGTTGTGCCCCGTGGACTGAAGCCGCGTTGGCGATGTCTCCTCGGTGATGGATTCCCCGTGGGCGCGCCGCATGCGGGCTTCGGGGCGGCAGCGCGCCGCGCCTCCGCCCATGCTGGTGATGGATTCCCGGGGCGCGCGTCGCGTGCGGGCAAGGGCGCTCCAGCGAGCCGCGGATTCGTCCAGGACGCGCTGAGCCGCGAGGCGGCGCCCTGCCTGCCAGGGTCGGATGCGGGCGAGGCGTCCGGAGGTGTTTCCCATTCGGGGCGCGCCGAGCGCCGGAGTGCGTCTGGTACGCTGTGAGGCTGCGCTCCGGCGGGTGGCTGGGGCGAAAGGAGACGGCTTGGTACAGCCAGCGAACGGCGCGGGTGGCACTTCTCCGAAGAGCCGAGGCGACTTCACGACGTTGTTCGTCCTGGAGGCGCTCGTCGCCCAGGGGCTGCTACAGCCCCAGCAAGCCCAGGAGGTGCTCTCCCGGGAGTCCGCCGCGCGCGCCCGCGTCCTCAAGGCGCGAGGGGCCTCCGGCGGCAAGGAGGCCGCGCGCTACGACGTGTCTCCGGTGGAGGTCGTGGCCGCCTTCCAGGTGCCACTGGCCAACGGGCGGGGCTTGCTGGACGAGGACCGCGTCACCGAGGCCGCCGCGCGCGCCGCGGGCATGGCCTACCGGAAGATCGACCCGCTGAAGCTCGACATGGCGTTGGCCACGCGGACCGTCTCCCGGCCCTACGCGCAGAAGCACGTGCTGCTCCCCTTGGAGCGGACCCCGCAGGGGCGGCTCCTGGTGGCGGTGGCCAATCCCTTCGACCGGGAGCTCTTCGAGAGCTTCCACCGCCTCACGGGCCTGCCCGTGGAGCCCGTCCTCAGCGCCAAGGCGGACATCCTCAAGTCCATCAGCGACATCTACGGCTTCAAGACGACGCTGGCGCGCGCCGCGGACGACTTCACCGCGGCGGGCGGCACCCAGGTCGCCAACTTCGAGCAGCTCGTCTCGCTCAGCGGCACCCAGGAGCTGGAGGCGTCGGACCGGCCGGTGGTGCAGGCCGTGGACTACCTGCTGCGCTACGCGTTCGACAACCGCGCGTCCGATATCCACATCGAACCCAAGCGCGCCACCAGCGTGGTGCGCCTGCGCATCGACGGCGTCCTGCACCCGGTGCACACGCTGCCGGCACCGGTGCATGCGCCCATCGTCTCGCGCGTGAAGATGCTGGCGCGCATCGACATCTCCGAGCGCCGCAAGCCGCAGGACGGCCGCATCAAGACGGAGCGCGAGGGCCGCGAAGTCGAGCTCCGCGTGTCCACGCTGCCCACCGCGTTCGGAGAGAAGGTCGTCATCCGTATCTTCGACCCGGAGACGCTGGTGCAGGACATCGCCCAGTTGGGCTTCGATGAGGACGAGAAGAGCGCCTTCGAGTCGTGGATTGACCAGCCCCACGGCCTCATCCTCGTCACCGGCCCCACGGGCAGCGGCAAGACGACGACGTTGTACTCGGCGCTCAAGGCGCTCGCGGGGCCCGACGTCAACGTCACCACCATCGAAGACCCCATCGAAATGGTGTGGGACGCCTTCAACCAGGTGCAGGTGCAGCCCAAGGTGGGGCTCGACTTCGCCGGGGCGCTGCGCCACATCCTGCGCCAGGACCCGGACGTCATCATGGTGGGCGAGATTCGCGACCCGGAGACGGCGGAGAACGCGATTCAGTCCGCGCTCACCGGCCACCTCGTCCTGTCCACGCTGCACACCAACGACGCGCTGGGCGCGGTGGCGCGCATGCGGGACTTGGGCGTGCCGTCCTTCCTCCTCGCGCAGAGCCTGCTGGGCGTCATGGCCCAGCGCCTGCTGCGCCGCGTGTGCAGTCACTGCGCGCAGGAGACGTCGCTGACGCCCGACGAACTCCTGGCCCTCAACGCGCCCCTGCCGCTGCTGCCCGGGGGCGTGCGCCTGCTCAAGGGCTCCGGCTGCGTGCGTTGCCGGGGCACCGGCTTCGTGGGCCGCACGGGCGTCTTCGAAATCGTCAGCGCCGCGGGCGAGCTGAGGGACCTCATCGCCCGCGAGGCGCCGTACTCGGACATGGTGGACGCGGCCCGCCGCTCCGGCATGCGCACGCTGCGCGAGGCGGCGGTGCGCAAGCTCGCGCAGGGGCTCACCGCCTTCGACGAGGTGGTGCGGATGACGACCCTCTGACGCACGACGGCCCGGCCTCCCATGCGGAGAGACCGGGCCGCGGTGTCTTCCCCGGCCCCGATGCGGGGGCAGGGGAGGGGCGCCTAGAAGCGCGCCTGCAGCAGGGTGTTGAAGCCCAGCGCGTGCGGACGCTCGAAGCTCGGCTGCGCCACGCCCGTCACGTCGTCCCGGAACGTGGTCCGGTTGGTGTCGTACGTGTAGTAGACCTCGCCGACGGCGGCGACGGACTCCGACAGGTCCCAGCGGAACGTGGCCTTCGCGGAGTAGATGGGCTCGGCGCGGCACACGCCGCCACCGCACGTCTCCGGGAGGATGCTGAGCTGGTTCACGTCACGCACCACGACGGTGCGCGTGCCAATCAGGTTCTCCGGCGGGTTGTTGCCGCCGAGCACCGGCGTGGGGCTGCGGAACGAGGCCGGCTGCTGCACACCGATGATGAAGCCCGGCGTGAGGTGCAGCTTCGGCAGGTGGTAGTCCGCGCCCACCGCGAGGAACATCTCCGGCCGCAGTTCCGTGCCGTCCGGGAAGTCCTGGAACGGGGGGAAGCCCGGCACTTCGAACTGGATGAAGGAGAGGCTGCGGTACAGGCCCAGCAGGCTGAAGCGCCACAGGTCGTACTTCGCGCGGGCCTGAAGGGCCAGGGCCGTGGAGCCCTGCGGCTTGGTGGCGCCGAACTCGTTCGGCTTCTCCAGCGTCTGGGACAGGTAGCTGCCCTCGAGCGACACGGTGTACGAGAGGCCGCCCGGGTACTTCTCCGGCGCGAAGAAGCGCTGATAGATGTCCGGGTCGTTCTTGTAGAGCCGGAAGTCCACGGAGGTGCCGACGGGCACGCCCACGTGGTAGACGATTTGACCGGAGAGGCCGGCCGCGTTCACCGGCGCTTCCACGCCGAGCGTCGCGAGGCCCGGAACCAGGCCCTTCTGGAAGTAACCGCCGCCCGCCTCGACGCGCAGCGTCTCCAGGATGTCCCAGCCCGCGCCGGCCATCAGGCCGTACTTCGTCTCCTCCTCGAGGATGAGCTCGTTCTGGATGAGCGCCGTCTTGCCGCCGACGTACGCGTACCAGTTGTCGCGGGTGATCTGAATCTTGCCGCCGGGCACGCCGTTGGCGGCCGAGCGGGTGGTGAACACGCCGCTGCCGCCCCAGGAGATGCGGAACGCATAGCCCAGACGGAAACGGTCCGCGGACACCGGGAAGCCGACCAGCGAGATGCCTTCCTTCTCACCCCAGCCCGGGGGCTGGTAGTTGAGCCGGATGTAGCTGGAGTTGTCGCGGATATCGACGCCGCCCGAGGGCCGCTCGAGCACCACCAGCGTCAGGGCCGCCTCGGTCGTCAGGCCCTCGAAGAATGCCGGTGCCCGCTTGTAGAGCACCACGTTCGACAGGGACTCGAAGCCGGAGAACCGGGTGTTGAAGTTGTCGTAGAACTGCGTGTTCTGGTTACCGGCGCCGAACCGGGCATTGGGACTGTTCGGCGTCGTTTCACCGGAACCCGCCAGCACGTTGTCGTCCGCGAAGACGAACGACAGACGGGTATCCACGAAGTCACTGGCCCAGGCGGGCGCACTCAGGGAGATCAGGCCGGTCAGGGCCAGCTTCTGCAACGTTTTCAATGTCCCTCTCCACGGAGCGGTCTGGGGGGACCGCTCCTCCCTGCTTCCCGTCACCGGGTCGCGAGAATCTTCAAAAGACTACGGATTGACGCAATTCCGGATGGGCTGGGGGCACTCCATTCCCGGCCCGGGGTAGCAGCAAATGTCGTCGAGGTCGCGAGGCAGCAAGTTCCAGCGGGGACGGGCGGCGCTCACCTGCCGCAGGTGCCCCACCACGTCGAAGCTGGCGGCGTGGAGGTAGCGGCATTGCTGCGCCGCCTGGGCGTTCGGGTCGTCCTCGCGGCAGTCCGGCACGAGGTCCGGGATGGCGTCCTTGGTCACCAGGTTGACGCGCGTGCGAGCGTCCGCCGCCACCTTGCAGGTGAGGGTGCCGTCCTCGCGGTTCTGGACGGAAGCGTAGACGATGCCCTGGCCCGCGCCCATGGTGTGCTGCAGCGGGGTGTTGGCGGCCAGTGCCACCGGCGTGCCCGTGGCGCCGAAGCGCACGTTGGCCGGCTTGTCGCAGGCGACGTTGACGCGCTGGTCGCGGCTGAAGGCGTCCGACTGGGCCCAGTTCACGACCGTCGGGTCCGCGTTCACGTTGACCGTGAAGGTCTGGATGCGGTTGGGGACGGACTCATCCAGGCCGGCCGAGGCGGGACCGGAGGGGTTCATCTCCACCGTGAACTGGCCGAAGCCATTGTACGTGTTGCGCTCCGAGCAGTGGACGCCGGCGAACTGGCCAATGCCCAGGGTGCAGTCGATGTTGCACTGCCGCTCCTGGATGTCCGGGTCGTTCGGGTTGTCCGTGCCGCAGCTTCCCCAGGTGCCCGCGCGGGTGTTGGGGCAGAAGAAGGGAACCGAGCCGTTGCCGTTGGTGTCGCAGTTGTGGAACACGGTCGGGAACTTCACCCGCGTGAGCTTCACCAGCGACGACTCCAGGCTCTCCATCTTGTAGTTGCCGTAGCTGTAACCACACAGCGGGTCGGTCATGTAGAGCGAGTTGCTGTAACCGCACAGGCGGCCGTTGATCTCCACGGGCGGCGCCATGTCCAGGTACTTGGTCCACTCCGTCTGCGGCAGCAGCCGGACGCGCTCGCGCACCGACCACGCGGGGAAGGTGAGCTGCGTGGTGGCGGTGAACTCCTGCACCGAGCCGGACACGGACCACAGCAGGTCGCCCGGGTCCAGGCCCTCCGGGAAGGAGTAGTTGTAGATGTAGATGGAGTTGAAGCGGCCGGGGTAGTAGCCGTCCGGCTCACCCGTCTGGATGTTGGCGCCCGGGACGCTGTCCTCGCGCACGCGGCAGGCCGTCAGGTCCGTCACGAAGAAACCGCCGGGGTCGGTGCCCGTCACCAGCAGTGTCACCGGCTGCTTGTCGTTGGGGTCACCCTCCGGGCAGTTCTGCAGCAGCGGCGGCCCGGCCTCCGGGTTGCGCCCGATGCGCATGTACGTCCCGGCGTAGGCGGTGAGCTGGTCGCTGTTCTGCGGGACCTGCACCGTGGCGATGGTCGGCTCCTCGAACTTCATGAGCCGGGACAGGCCGGTGGAGTTGGTGCGCGTCGCAGGCTCCACGGGCAGCTCGCCGGGGACGACCTGGCCGTTGGCGTAGTCGACCTGCGGCGCCTCGTCCTGCACCCACACGTGCGTGTCGCCGTAGAGCTGGCCGGAGCGCACCGTGCCCGTACCGCGGCCGTTGGTGAGCTGCGTCCAGCGGTAGCGGTACTCACCCATGAGGTTGCCGGGCACCGTGCGGAAGGACACCGGCCCGTTGAACGACTCCATGGGCTGACCCTTCGCGTCCAGGGCGAGGATCTCCACGTCGAAGTCCACCGGCGTGCGGGGGAGCGCCAGACGGCAGTCCGCCGTGCCGCGCACCTCCAAGGGGACCAGGGCCTGGCCGCCGTGGGCGGTGGCGCATTCGTTCACCACCGGCAGCGGCGTGCGCGTGCCGCCGGTGTAGATGCCCGCGAGCGTCACCTGGAAGGAGGCGACACCGTCGGGCTGGGGCGTTTCCTGGGTGTAACAGCCGGCCGCCGCGAGGGCCGACAGGAAGAGCAGGCGCTTCATTTACTTCACCCTCCGGCCGATGCGGGAATCCTCCACCGCGTCCGCGATGGACACGGAGGTGGGGTTCTCACAGAAGTTCCGCAGCTGGTTCGTCACCGAGCCGCAAATGGGGTTGTTGCCCGCCAGCACGTCGCGGCAGCTACAGCGGCCGGTGTACGGGCCGTCCGGGACATTGCACTGGTTCTGGATGTCTTCATTCGTCAGGCCCGGCACGCCGCAGCGCTCGGCCGCATCCGCGGGGAACGCCAGCAGGTCCTTGCAGGTGCAGCTTCCGACCTGCGTGTTCAGCGATTCCTTGAAGTTGGCGGCGGCGCGGCAGGCGCCCACCACCTGCTCGTTCACCGTCCAGCGGCCGTTGATGAGGTTGCCGCAGTAGAGGCCCGCCTTCGACGTCTCCCGGCCCGCGAGGATGTCGTCGCAGGTGCAGAAGCCCTGCATGTAGCCGATGAGCGAGTCACGCAGCGAGATGCCCGTCTCGATGCGGGTGGTGTTGCGCTTCAGGACGTTGAAGCCCGAGCCGCCCTTGGCGATGTAGTCGTTGACGGCGATCTTGTACGTGCCGGTGGTGTCCAGCGGCTTGCCGTTGATCTGGATGTCGGTGCCGGGGTGCGCGTAGCAGCGGCCCGAGGTGGAGGAGCTGCTCTGGTCCACCAGGCACTGCCACGGCGCGTGGCCCTGACGCTCCTGGTTGGGGCAGTCCGTGCCGTTGAGCGACGGGTTACAGGAGATCTGCAGGTCGTTCACCTGCACCTGGGCGCAGTCCATGGTGAAGCGGGCGCCGGAGATCTGCGCCTGGCTCACGCAGCCACGCTCGGCGGAGCGCTCGGTGACGAAGTCGAAGAGCTCCTGCATCTCCTTGCCGGAGAGGTACATGATGTTGATGGTGTTCTCGAACGGGAACACGTTGAACATCGACTCCTGCGTCACCACGCCGGCGTACAGGTTGTCGCGGATGCCCAGCGAGTTGGTGAGGGACATCTCCGCCTCGACGCGGCGGCGCTTGCGCATGGAGTCCGCGGCGATGTTGCCCAGCGGCGAGTCACCGCCCGTGGAGTTGTTGCGGCGCTGCACGTCGCGCGGCGCGTAGGAGAAGATGGACGTCAACTGCAGGTTGAAGTCCATGCCCAGGATGTACGGCTGGAGCAGATGGGTGGTCATCCGGTCCTCCTGGTTCTTGCACGCCTGGATGGCCTGGCGGACCCGGTCGTCCCGGAGGAAGTCACCCTCCGCCCAGAACACGCTGGAGTCGTGGCGGAAGCGGCGCATGGCGTCGTCGCACCACAGCGCGTCCAGCGGGAACACGCGGAAGTCCTGGCTGACGATTTCGCCGCCCTCGCCGGTGCCGAGCACCTCCGGCATCTTCACGACCAGCTCCAGCCGGCCCACGTACTTGGCGAAGGCGCCGGAGTGCGCGAGCACCACCTTGCGGCCCGAGGGGTCGGTGAGGAGCTGCGGCGGGTTGAGCACGACGTGGAGGTGGCCACCCATGATGGCGTCCACGCCCACCACGCCGGGGATGCGCACGCGCACCACGGACTTGTCGTTGCCTTCGGGGCCGAACCACTCCAGCACCTGCCAGGGCTCCTTCTGGCGCTGCACGTACGCCTTGACGCGGGCGTACTCGTAATAGGCCTCGTAGCCCTGGATGACGTCCTGGTCCTCATGGAGGCCCAGGTGGCTCACCAGCACGATGAGGTCCGTGACGGGGCGCAGCAGGTCCACGTAGGCGCGCGCCACCTCGTTCTGCTCCAGCGGCGTCACCTGGAGGCTGTTGCCGCCTTCGACGATGGAGTTGAGCGAGGAGATGTTCGCCATGCCGATGATGGCGACCCGCAGGCCCTTCACGTTGCGGATGGTGTAGGGCTCCACTTCGAGGGCCGTCTGGTGGTTGCCGTTGGTGCGCCAGTCGTCCCAGAAGTAGTTGGCCGCCAGCAGCGGGAACGTCGCGTGCTGCTGGGCCATGAGCGTGAAGTTGCGCAGGCCCGCGTCGAACTCGTGGTTGCCCACGACCGCCGCGTCCAGCCGCGCCTGCGAGAGGAACTTGAACTCCACCTCGCCCATGTTGAGGTTGAAGATGGGCGCGCCCTGGAAGCAGTCGCCCGAGTCCACGTGCAGCACCCGCTCGCCCTGGGCGCGCTCGCGCTTGAGCAGCGCGCCCATGCGCGTGGCGCCACCGAACGGGCCGGCTTCAGGAACGGTCCCCAGATCGATGTCCGTCTTCAACGGAGAGAAATCGTAGGGGATGAGGCGTGAGTGGATGTCCGAGGTATGAAGGAGCGTCAGACGCACCTCCTGCCCCTCGAGGTTGTAATCCTGGCCTTCCAGCACCGGCATGCACGAAGCAGAGGCCAGGGCGCAGCTGAGGCCGAGCAGGAGGCGACGCATCAAGAGAATTCCGTGTTTCGGGGGGGAGACAGCGGTAAAGCGGGCGCAAGGTACGGGATCAGCAGTTGTCGGGCAAGCAACGCCACCATGGCGGGCCGGGTTCCGGCCATCGGCGTTCCTACTCCCCAGGAGAGCAGGCGGACATGCGGCAGCGGCATTCCAGTGTGACTGACATCGAGATCATCGAGGATTTCTCGTCTACCGCGAGATGCGACGAGGGATTTCTCAGGGTGCGGCGGCTGCGGTGCCGCAACCGGCGCGAGGACGGTTCCTCCTCTCCCGTCTACAGGGTGGATGTGGTGGACCGGCCCCGGTTGGACGCCGTGGCGGTGCTCGTCTACCGCCGCGGCGCGTCAGGTCTGGAGGTGTTGACGCGGATGAACCTCCGGCCCGCGGCGTTTTTCCGGAAGGACAACCGTGGGGCGATGACCGTTCCCGACCCCGCGTCTGGCTACTTGCGCGTGGAAGAAATCGTCGCGGGGCTGCTGGAGCCGGAGGACAAGGGGGAGGAGGGACTGCGCCGGCGCGCGGCGGAAGAGGTGCACGAGGAGGCCGGCTACAAGGTGAATCCGGAGGACATCCGGTTGTTGGGCGGTTCGTTCTTCCTGGCGCCCGGCATCCTTTCGGAGAAGGTGTTCCCTGCGGCGGTGGACGTCACCGGCATGTCACCCGAGGAGCCCGAAGGGGATGGCTCTCCGTTGGAGGAAGGCACGCAGTTGCACTGGCGTTCCATCCACGAGGTGTTGGAGGCGTGCCGTCGCGGTGACATCCCGGATGCGAAGACGGAAGTGGCCCTGACGCGGCTGCTCGCCCTGCAGCCCTGACCTCGCTTGGGTTTCACGGGAGCCGCGTGCCGGGGTAGGGTGCGCGGCGTTCCGAAATCCACCGCAGAGGTCGCTGCATGTCGTCGCTGCCCCCCTGGCTGGCCCAGTTCCTGCCCATTCTCATCCTCCTGGGGGCCATTGGCCTCGTCCTCGCGCGCCTGCCCAAGGTGGAACTGGGACACTCGGAGGCCTTCAAGCGCCGCCGGCTCTTCAACTGGTTCCCGCTGGGCATGACGTACGCGTTCCTCTACATGGGGCGCTACAACCTCAACGTGGCCACCAGCGCCATGGGGGACCGCACCTCCAACGCGGACTTCGGCACCATCTTCGCGTGGGGCACCGCCGTCTACGGCGCGGCGTTCCTCCTCAATGGCCCGCTGACGGACAGGCTCGGTGGCCGGAAGACCATCCTGATGTCGGCCGCGGGCTCGTCGCTGGCGAACGTCGCCATGGGCGCGGTGGTGTACGCGGTGCTGACGCAGAACTGGACGCCCCCGGGCGGCCTGGTGTCGACGCTGTCCTTCCTCTACGCCGTGAACATGTACTTCCAGAGCTTCGGCGCGGTCTCCATCGTCAAGGTGAACGCGGCGTGGTTCCACGTGCGCGAGCGCGGCCTCTTGGGCGGCGTGTTCGGCATCCTCATCTCGCTGGGCATCTACTTCGCCTACGACTGGAGCCGGCTCATCGTGAAGGCGGCGCCCACGTACTGGGTGTTCTTCGTGCCGGCGGCCATCCTCGCCGTGTTCCTCATCGTCGACTTCTTCGTCATCCGCGACACGCCCAGCCACGCGGGCCACCAGGACTTCGACACCGCGGACGCGTCCTCCGGGGACACGGGGCCTCAGCTCGGCGTGCTGGCGGTGCTCAAGAAGATGCTGAGCAACCGCGCCATCATCATCATCCTCTGCATCGAGTTCTGCAGCGGCTTCATGCGCAACGCCATCATGCAGTGGTACCCCAAGTTCGCGAAGGCGACGGGCATTGGCGAGTCCTTCGTCGCGGCCAACTGGGGCATGCTGCTGTGTGTCGCGGGCATCACCGGCGGCATGTTCGCGGGCGTCATCAGCGACCGCGTCTTCGACTCGCGCCGCGGCCCCGTGTCCGCCGTGCTCTATGCGGGCATGTCGCTGGGCGCCGTGGTCTCCGTCTTCGTGCTGGAGAACGCCTTCCTGGGCTGGACGGTCATCTTCATGTCCCTGTGCGTCATCGGCGTGCACGGCATGCTGTCCGGCACCGCGAGCATGGACTTCGGCGGCAAGAAGAACGCGGGCCTCGCGGTGGGCATCATCGACGGCGCCGTGTACGCCGGCACCGCGCTGCAGTCCGTCCTGCTGGGTTCCATCCTGCCGACGGGGGAAGAGGGCAAGCTCGCCGCCAACTGGAGCAACTGGCCCTACGCGATGCTGCCGCTGTCCTTCCTGGGCCTGCTGCTCGCCACGCGCGTGTGGAACGCCCGTCCGCAGGCGAAGTCCACGCCCATCCCCGCGACGCTCCCGGTTCCCCCCGCGGCGCCCGCGAACCGGACCGGCACCGGAGGGTGATGTCCCTGTGGCCCCAACGATGTGTGGCGTTGGGGTCACTCCCACGTGACAGGGATGTAACGTAGACTCTGCCCGTGTCCCAGTTACCCGCACCCCTGCAAAGCCGCTTCGAGGTTCACGACCGGAAGCAGTTCGAGATCAAGCTCGAGTACCAGCCCTCTGGGGTGGAAGAGACGCGCTACCTCGTGGAGGCGTACCTCTTCCTGCCCGGGAGCCTGAACGTGGACGCGGAGACGTACCCGCGCGCGGACTTCTACGCGGACATCCACAACTACGTGCGCTTCAAGACGCCGGTGATGGCGGTGAACGAGCTGCTCAGCGCGGACGCCTCACCGCTGGTGCGTCTGGAGGCGTGGCTGCGCACGGGGATGGGCGAGGAGAAGGACGTCGTCTACCAGGCCAAGCTCCTGTCCTGCATGTTGCGCGGGGCGCTGCGCCGCTTCGCGACCACGGTGGAGTCGCGCTGCGAAGTCCCCGGGGTGCTGCCCTCGGACGCGTGCGCGATGCTGGAGTCCGAGGTCATCGCGATGCAGGCGGGCGTGGCCCAGGTGCTGGAGCGCTTTCGCGTGTGGCTGCGTTCGGTGGGGGAGCTGCGGCTCCAGGAGCGCTCGCGGGCCTCGCTGCGGCTGGTGGACGAATACGTCAGCTTGCTGGTGGAGGGCGGCTTCCGGCGCGCGGTGGCGGACATGAAGGCGCTGCCGCGTGGGGAGCCGTGGCATGGCCTGCGCAAGGGCCTGATGGAGGCGGTGCTGCGCGAGGAGGCGTACCGCAAGGAGCACCGGCTGCGCAGCGTGCTCAGCCCCACGGGGGACAATGAGGAGTACATCCTCCGGCTGGGCTTCCTGAAGAAGTTCTGCATGAACGTGCTCTTCCTGTCGTCGAAGCGGCGGCAGAAGCGGCAGGGCTGGGAGGAGATGCTCTTCGCGCTGGCCGCGGGCGTGGCGATGACGGTCGCCACCGCGGTGGCCTTCTGGGCGCAGGAGCGTTACGCGCAGGCGAGCCTCAACTTCTTCCTCATCCTCGTGGTGGGGTACATGGTGAAGGACCGCATCAAGGAAGGCCTGCGCCGCATGCTCAGCCGGGCGGCGGCCATCTACCTGGCGGACCGGACCACCAACCTGGTGGACCCCGTCACCGGACGCGTCATTGGCGCGTGCGAGGAGCGCGTGGACTACGGGCCCGCGCTGAAGGTGCCGGACGAGGTGGCGGCGCTCCGCCAGCGCGACGACTTCCTCACCGCCACGCAGGGCGAGCTGTCAGAGACGGTCATCCGCTACCAGAAGCAGATTGTCCTGGATGCGCGGCACCTGCCCCGCACACAGCGGGGACTGACGGGCGTGACGGACATCCTCCGCCTCAACGTGGAGCGCTTCCTGCGCGACATGGACGAGCCGGAGCTGGCGCTGGAGTACGTGGACCTGGCGGACCTGTCCGTGGGCCACATCCGCGGCACCAAGCGCTACCCGGTGGACATGGTGTTCCGCTTCACCGTGGTGGAGGAGGAGACGGAGCGCCGCCAGGACTCCGTCCAGTTCGTGCGCCTGGTGCTGGACCGCAACGGCATCCAGCGCATGCAGCGCTTCCCGGAGCCGGGGCCGGGCTCGACGCCCAGCCGTCCGGGGTGGAAGACGGCGGCGTGAAGCTCCCGGCCCTGTCGCCGGGAGCCTCTATTTGAGGGTGACTCCCCCCGCGGCGCGCGGCCGCAGGTCATCGATGCGCCCCGGGGCCACGGTGGCCCGCGGGGCCTGCGTCACGGTGTGGACTCCGTGGGCCGTTGCATCGTGTTGTTGCTGGCCCGTTCGCGAGAGGCTTCGAACGCGGCACGAATCGCCGTCATCGAGGCCTCCCGGTTGGCCGCGCCGCCATGGTCACCCGCCACGGTGCCCAGCGTGACGTTGGGGAACTTCTTGGAGAAGTCCTCCAGTGAGCCGTACGTCCGGATGATCTGGTCGGAGAGCGACTCTGCCTTCCGGTCTCCGAAGAAGTTGGGTCCGCCTCCAATCGTGTACTGGTCTCCGATGAGGTTGACGATGATGAGTTGGTCCGAGTTCTTCGCGGCGGCCTCGATGTTGGCCATGATCCGGTCGACGCGTGCACCGAACACGATGACGTTGTTCCATTTGGCGTCCGTCGCGCCTTGAGGCCCCGACGCCGCCGCCGCGAGGATGGCCGCGTCTCCTCCCAGACTGAAGCCCACGAGGTTTTTCTGGGTTGAATCCACATGGACGTGGTTGCTGGCGAAGGCCTGGGCGGGCGCTGGATCCTTCTTCAACAAGCCAGCGCCATGGACCTTGTTGGGGACAACGGTCCGTACGTCCGGCATGAGGTTTCGCGCGGTGGTTTCCAACAACGCCACGCCGCCGGCATTCCCAGGGCCGCCGCCATGGAGCACGATGGTGTCGAGCCCCGACGGGTCCACGAGGTTCAGTGGCGCGTTGCGGGCATACCCATACAGGTTGCACTCGATGGGCTTCTCGCCGCACTTCTCCATGTCCTCCAGGTAGAGCGGGTCCGGGGTGAGGAATCGGTTGATGGCCGGGTCGTAATCCCTCACGCCCATGCGGATGACGCCAAGGTCCGCGTCATAGCCGCTCTGCGCGTAGTCCAGCGCCGCGGCCACGTCGGGATGGTGGGTCCGGTTGCCGAAGGGAGAGACCCACCGGTGCGTCCCATCCGTGTCGGCCAGGAGCGTGCCCCTCAGGTCCGTGGCCACCATCTGGAAAGCCCCGTTCTTGACCAGTCCGACGAGCTGCCCGCCGAAACGGAACGGCTCCGTGAGGCCGGTGTCGTCCAGGTACACGCCACCTTCGGCGTAGGCCGCGACCGGCACGCCATGGCTGCGCTTGAGCAGCCGGTGGCCGGATTCGTCATAGATGAAGCTCCACTGCTCCTGCCCTCGCGTCGCCAGGGCCACCTGTCCATGGGGGCCGTAGACGAGCGTCACATCCCCCTTCGAGACGGTCCGCCCCATCGCATCGAAGACGTGGTTCGTTCCTCCGACGGAGAGGGCGTTGCCCTGGCGTGAGAAGTCCCTTCGCGTGCCCGCTTCATCGATGAAGGTGGGGAACCCGAAGCTGTCGAAGCCATATGCATAGGCGTGTTGGGCATCCGTGGCTTGCGTCAGGAACCCCTGGGCCGAATGAACGTACTGGCGCTGAAGCGGGGGACCTCCGAGTGAGTAGGACTCCTCGCCCATGAGCCCGCGCGCGTTCAGCCGCAGGGAGGTGGAGGCGCTCCAACCGGGGCCTGCCTGCGTCAGTGACACCCGTTCCCGGGTCAGCGGGTCATGGCCCAGCGTGGCGGTGCCGCCCACGGCGAAGGCCACGGAGAGCGGGAGGCCGTTCGCGTCGTAGTCGAAGAGCGCCATGGGTTGGCCCTCCATCCAGAGTTCGGAGAGCTGCCCCTGCGTGTTCCAGTGCCAGAGCTTGGTCTTGCTGGAGACGAGCGGCCCGCCATGGGGCGACCAGATTTTCGAGGTCTCGCTGCGGACCTCCCCGTTGTCGGCGTAGGTGTACAGCCACTCGAGCGTGTACCAGCCATGGAGCCGGAGCGTGCGTTGGGACAGCTTGCCGTCCGGGTGGTAGGTCATCAGCTTCGTGTAGCCGTCGCCCTCGATGGCCGACACGAGGCCGAGCGTGGCTGGCAGGTTGGGGAAGTCGGGCGAGGTGCCGTCCCAGTAGTAGCGGTACACCTGGGGCGCGCTGCCCAGGAAGTCCTCGTGCGTCTCGCGGGCCAGCCGTCCAACGGCGTCATGGACGAAGGTCGTCTGCCGGTGGACGGCGCCCGCGGGAGAGCCCATGCGCTTGAGCGTGGGCAGGCCGGTGACCGGGCTGTAGGCGTACTCGATGCTGGCCACCCCCTCGCGCACGAGCAGCGACACGCGCCCGTGGCCGTCGTAATGGGCATGGTGCGCGGTGCCGTCGGGCAGGTCGACCCGGCGCAGCCGTCCCAGGGCGTCGCGGTGGTAGTCGAAGCGCGTGTTCGCCTCGTCCTCGCGCGCCACCATGCGGTTCGCGGCGTCTCTCCAAATGCGCGTGCGCCACGTGCCGTTCTCCCAGGTGGTCTGCTGGAGCTGCCCGGCCTCCAACTCCAGCGAGGCGGCCAGTTGCTTCTCCACGCCCGAGTGAAACGCCTGGGCCGACGTCACGTCATGGCCCCATGATGAGGTGCGCGTGAAGTGCACGGACTGGGCGTTGTCCAGCAGGCCGGTGTAGTTCAGCGCGAGCACGTCCACGGTCTCCGCCAGGGTCGGCCGCATGGAGGTGCGCGTCTCGCCCAAGGAGGGCTTGCGCTCCACCACGCCGTCGAACACCCAGCCTTGTGGAATGCGCCGCGCCGTCGTCACGCTCTCGCCAGCGGCCGTGGCGTAAACGACGCTGTCGCGCGCGGCGCCCGCCTGGGCATCCACCAGGGTGGACATGAAGAGGGACGAGGGGGCAACGCCCGTGGCGAACCGGTAGGCGTACGTCTGCTTGGGCTGGGTCTCCGAGCCCGCGAGGTCATCCCATTCCTTGTCCAACCGCTCCAACGCGTCGTAGCGATAGAAGCGGGAGTACGTCTGGGCGCCCCGGTCCACCTCCAGCGTCAGCACCGCGTCGGTGAGGGGATTGCGTTGGCCCACGCGGGTGACCACGCCATCCGGGGCAATGACCTCGTCCAGCAGCCGGGTGCCAGGGTGGTAGCGGAAGCGTGTTCCGCCCCGCCCGGGCGCCGAGATTTCCTGAACATAGAAGTCCGCGTCATACACGGTGTGCTGAACGGTCTGCGTGTGGCCCGGCACGACGCTGAGGACCTCCGTCGTCAGACCCACGCTGTTGCGGACCACGTGAGACTCGTGGACGAAGTCCCACGTGGCATTCGCGTGGGTGCCGGTCAGCCGCGTCGTCGACTCCATGCAGTGCAGCGCGGGCCCCAACCCGGGCACGGTGGCGCGCGTCGTCTCCGTGACGAGCGTGCCGTGTGCCCCCGTCTGCCGGACGCGTGAGGGGCAGAGTCCGGCTTCGTAGTCGAGGTACTCCGTCCGTTCCTGGAGCGGGAGCACGCCGGGCGTGTCCGAGGCCCAGCCCCGGAGCCACTCCTTCAGTCGTTTGTGCGCCACGCCATGAAAGAGTGAATCCTCGTACTGCCAGGTCTCGAGCGCGTGGACGGCGGTCTCGTGGACGTCCCTGCGGGTCTCCGACAGCTTCACGCCCGCATAGGCATCCGCATTGAGGAACGTGACGTCGTGGACGTTCGTGGGCGCGGTCCGCGTCACGGCATCGAAGCCAACGAGGAAGCGGCCCACGGCGTGAAACGTGGGCTGCTGATAGTCATACGTGTAGCGCGTGACGTCGTGGCCCGACGACGCCACCTCCAGTGCGGCCAACACGGATTGGCGCTGGCGCACCCCGGGCAAGGCGGGGCTTCGCGCGTAGTCGAAGCGCAGCACCGTGCCCTTGCCGTCGTCCGCCGTGCGCAGCAGCGCGGTGCCCGGGGTGTCCATGGCCAGTCGGTACGCGCGGGTCACCAGTTGCTCCACGCGCGTATAGGACACCTCGACGTCGCCGCTGCCCGACAGGTCGGCGACCACGGGGCGGCTGATGGCCGTGCCCAAGGCGGCGAGCCCCGGGACGGCGACTTCCTGGAAGCGGCTTCCGGTGTTGACCACCAGGTGCGCGGCGGGGCTGGAGACGCGGGTGAGGAGGAGGTCCGTCAGTCCATCCCGGTTGGTGTCCACGAAGTTGAGCTGGAAGTCCGAGAGGTTCGTGAGCGTCTGGCCCAGCAGCGTCCGGACCTCGAAGGACTGGCCTTGCGGCTTGAAGGCGAAGTTGCCCAGGCCGAACCACACCATGAGGCCTCCGCTGTAGCGGGACACGATGTCGGGCACGCCATCTCCGTTGAAGTCGTGCAGCCACGAGCTGTTCGGGGAGATGGTGGGCTGCAGCGTGCCCTGCACCAGCGCGCCGAAGGAGAACGTGGAGGCAGTGCTCGTGTTGGGGAGGATGCGGTAGCTCCCGCTGTCCACGCGCACCAGGTCGGGCTGGTGGTCCCGGTCCAGGTCCACCAGCTTGACGTTGGCCCCCAGCTCCCAGTCTCCCGTGAGCGTCTGCGTGCCCAGGGCCTGCCCGGGCCGGTTGCAGACGGTGAGCGTTGTCTGGGTCCTCAAGCTGGAGGCACGGAGGCTGACGACCTGGACGTCACTGTCACCGCGCAACTGCGCGAGGCCGCGTGGCTGGTTGAAGGAGGACTGGGGATTGCGGCACGCGAGGACGGCGTCGGGCGGCCTGGGCGGGAGGGGCTCGAGGGTGAAGCCGTCGTCGCCTTGCACCAGCAGCGTGTTGGCCGCGTGGTGCTCGAGGTCGAGCCGGCCGTCCTCGTCGATGTCGACGAACGTGCCCCGGTTGGGCTGGAGCACATCCGAGGTGAACGCCGGGAAGAGCGCGTCCAGCTTCGGGACGTGCTCGAGCTGCGTCGTCGCCAGGTGCTCCGCGGCCAGGTTGTACGTGTAGACGGTGGGCGGCGCCGTCTGTCCCGAGGCGAAGCGCTGGAGCACGGATTGGAGATGGAACGCGGGCCCCAGGCCCTCGGCCTGCCACGTCAACTCGTGGCGCCAGCGCTCCGTGAACACGCCCGTCACCGCGTGCCGGCTCTGGGCGGCCACCGTCGTCACGCGCCGGTCCAACGTCAGCTCCTGCCCGGAGCGGAAGTCGCGGAAGGGCTGGGCCAGCGGCTCGTAGTCCAGCACCACGCGGTGCTGGAAGTCGTCGCCAACGCCGCCATAGGACACCGTCTTGAGGAAGAGTCGGCCCGAGGCGTTCGCCTCGTAGTCGAAGCGCGTCTTGCGCCCGTGCGCCGTGACGACCTCGGCCAGCAGCCAGGACCACGTTCCACGCGAGGTGACGACGCGGCGGCCCGGTCCACCGAACGTCCAGCGGCTTCCATCCGCGTGGTAGGCGATGAGCGTGTCCGTCAATTGCTCGAGCCGGATGGGCGAGGACAGGCCGTTGGGATACCAGTAGCCGTCATCACCGGGGACGAACTGGCCCCAGGGTCCGGTGAGTCCGTCGGTGACATAGTCGTGGCTGCCCTTGGCGCGCCACCGCGTGAAGGCCAGCGCGTTCTGCCAGCCGGTGCCCCATTCGGAGAGCCCGCTGTCCGGCGAGTACACCGGGAAGAAGCGCCCCAGCGCGGCGCCACGCTCGGTGGGAAAAGAGAAGGGAGAGGGGAGGCTGAAGGCGCCGCGGCTGACATCCGCCGGGCCGAAAGTGACGCTGGCGAGCTGTCCGGCGAGCGAGCCCCGTTGAGGCGCGCTGAGCTCGGGGGCTTGAACTTTGGCATCCAAGGACGTGGAGGTCTGTGCCTGCGACGGCGACGCCTGCAACAGGGCGTAGAGCAGCGAAGCGGTGAGAAGCCGCGGAAGTTTCACGGAAGGACTCGAAGGGACTGCGAAGAAAAAGCGGGGCGAGAGACGGACGGGTGTCCGGCCCTCGCCCCGTGAGGCGCACTCAGGACCGCTACGTCAGTGGAGGTTCAGCTCGGCGGTGGGCTCCGCCTGGGCGGTGAGTGACGTGGCGGTGCGGCAGGTGCGAATCCACGTCATGGGCGAGACGAGCTGCCGGGGCTCGACCTGGAAGACGAGGACGAGCTCGGTGGCCACATCGATGATGGGAGACTCACCGGGGATGATGGGCTCCATCAGCACCGTCCCATTGATGTCGAACCGGGTGAACGGCGACAGCCCGTTGCCGGCGCGGTGGGGCAGGGCGTACTGATTGAAATGGCTGAGGGCGTCGAGCGGCCCGCCGTAGGTGACGGGGATGCCTCCGCTCAGCCATTCCTCGTTGAGCTGCCGGTAGCTCTCCAGTCCCGACAGCGTGGGGAAGGAGAGCTGCGAGTCCATCCGGGTGTACGGCCGCGTGGCGAGCGCGCCACTGAGCGCGCCACCGTCCACGCCATTCACCAGCACGAACAGGCCCATGGCGCGGATGACGGGACTGCCCTCCTGGCAGAGCAGTTGCGCGTTGCCACCCGTGGCCGCGTAGAAGTCCTCGGGGAGGACGGTGAACGAGGCGATGTTCGTGGTGAGCAGGTGGTTCCATACCTGCGAGGCGCGGGAGTCACTGACCTGCCGGTACGGCGTCCGCGCGGAGAAGCCCGGACGGGGGAAGGTCAGCGCCACGTACTTCGGCGTCAGCGGGTTCGTGGGGAGCCGTGCCGCGGCGAGCTTGTCGCGGATGTCGGCCTCCACGTCGAGCACGCGCTCGGCTCGCGCCATGGCGGGACCCATCCAGTCCATGTTGACCAGCTCCAGCAGGTCGGCGCGCGACGCCGCGTCATTCGCCAGCGCGGTGATGACGCTCGGGTAGCGCAGATGGATGATGGGGTAGAGGTACTGATTCAGCGTGGTGACGACCGTGCGTGTCTGCGCGTCGAGCCGCGAGCCATCCAGGTGGCGGAGGTTCCACAGCGGAAGCATCCGCACCCAGCGCGCCTCGGCCTGTGCCATGGCCAGGTCGTCCTTGAGGGCCTTGAGGTCCAGGAGCATCAGGGACTGCTCCCGCATCACCGCGCGAATCTCCACCTGCCGCTGCAGGGTGGCCAGGTCGTGCTCGAGCCACGCGGAGAACAGGCCGTTGAACGTCGTGGGGATTCTGGAGGGGTCGTTGACGTTGCACGCGCACTCGGTGGCGAGCTGCGCGAAGGCCTGGCTGCGCAGGGAGGAGAGGTCCTGGGGCAGCAACCGTCCCTGTCGCAGATAGTCCGGGAAGGCGGCGCGGAGCTGGGCCCGGACCGTGGCCATGGCCCGTCCGAGCTGCTGGAGGCTCGGCGCGAGCGGCCGGGAGTGCTTGACGTTCACCGTCAGGTTGCCCGCGGGCATGGGGCCGCAGCCCGTGCGGTCATTGACGACGAGGTGCAGGTCCGCGTCGCGGTCCACCGCGATGGCGGTGTAGGGCGACTGGAGCACGTGGACGTTGCGGACGTGGAGCCGCATGGCCTGTGCCGGCGGAGCGGGGCGGGCGACTTCCAGGAGCAGGAGGCTGCCCGCGGGGAGCTGCGGGAAGGGCGTGTTGGGGACGCGCAGGCCCGTCGTGAAGGCCGCGACGCTCCGGCTTTCCTGGCCGTCGGTGTCGGCATCGATGTCTGAATCCGAGCTGCGCTCGCCCTTGTCCCACCGGGCGCACGTCTCGGCGTTCGCGTAGACCTTCACGGACGCGCCGTAGACGGACTCGAGCAGGCCGGGCGTTCCCGCCGACGCCGACACACCCGCGCAGAGGGACTGGGCGCTGGAGTAGTTCCGGTAGGTGCCGTTCTCCTTGACGGACTGCTTCGACTTCGCGTGGAACGCGCTGTTCTGGTAGTCGAGCATGAAGCCCTCCGGTCCGGTGAGGACGGGGACCGTCTGCGGTCCGCTGGGGCCCTGCTCGGTCCGGGTGACCTGGATGGGGGCCATCGCGCCGCCCGTGCTGGGCAGGTGGTAGGTGCCCTGGCTCATGGCGCACGTGGGGGACCACTTGCCGGTGACCTCGAGCGTGACGAAGTCGCCCGCCTGCACCGGATACACCCAGGGCGCCGTGCCGCTCACCCGAGCGGCCATCTGGGTGAGCAGGTCGCCTGGATAGGCCTTGCCGCCGGGGAACACGGCGTTGCTGGCGTGGACGCTGATGGGGGGCACCGTGCTCTGCTGGACCTGCTGATTCAGGTCCGTGGTGGCGACCAGGTCATCGAACGCCTTCATGAAGTCGCCTTGCCGGGCGTTGGCGACCTCCACGTTGTTGCGCAGTCCGGCCAGGTCCTCCGACAAGAGCCGCAGCCGCTCCACCTGGGAGATGATGCGGGCGATTCCGGCGGACTGGGCCTGCTGGTTCTGGAGGTCCTGCACCAGCCCCTGGACGAGGGCCGCGCGGGTCGACTGGTACTCCGCGACGCGCTGACCGAGCTGGTTGCGGACGCGGTCCAGCTCGCCGTCGAGGAGCTGCTGCTCGTCGGGGCTGGTGTTCATGCCCCGGTGCAGGACGTTGCGCGCCACGGAGTCGAACAGGCCGTGCTCCTCGTAGCTGGCCGAGCGGATGCGGGCCTCGCGCACCAGTTGGGTGAAGCTCACCGCGATCTGCGGCATCTGCTCGGGAGCGCGCGTCAGCATGAACGCCAGGGTGGTGGGCCGGTAGTCGGCGAGCACGTCGCTGGCGGCGCCATCCAGGCGCGAGTGCTGGTCCACGATGCGCTGGAACACCGTCCTCCACTCGCTGCGCACCTTCGTGGCGCCGTTGAGCGCGGCCTGGAGTTCGTCCGCGTCACCCAGCAGGCCGAGCAGCTTCCACAGCTCGCTGACCTCCGTGTTCAGCGCGCCCCCGGCGCAGGTCAGGTAGCGGCAGCCCAGGTCATGCGAGGCGCTGGCGACGCGCAGCCGGTCCACCATGCCGCGGAACGCATCGCTGATGACGGGCAGCAAGAGGGCGGAGTCGACGGTGCCCTGCGCTTCGAACGCGGCCAGCAACACGTCCCGGTCCACCTTCATGTAGGCCGCGGACAGGTCATCCAGTGCCGCGGGGGTCAGCGTCGAGCCCATCTGCTGCTCGCTGTCATAGGCGCCCTTCCAGAACGCGCCCATCAGGCCGCTCAGCTCCTCCCAGAAGCGCGGGTCCACGTCCCGGTAGTCATCCGCGATGTAGAGCCGGTCGAGCGCGCGCTGCCGCCACTGTTCGATGGCCTCCAGGTTGGCCGCCAGCTTCTGCTGCCGCTCCGTGCCACTGGGGCCCGTGGGGGCCGCCAGCACCTTCTTCAGCAAGGTGAGCGAGACGTCCCGGTAGGGCTCGGCGTACGGCTGCAGACCGCAGAGCGGGTCCACCGTCACGGTGTCGATGAACCCCAGGCAGTTCCCGAGGTGCAGCCGGGCGACGGCTGGATCCACGTGGTCGAGCGTCAGCGGATGGCACACGCCCACGAGGGCCGCGCGGTCATGGACGATGCTCGCGTCACACGTGGGGCTGATGGCGGGGAGCTGCAGGGTGTTCCCACACGCCGACTGGTAGCTCGGGTTTCGGTAGAAGTTCCGGGCGGTGACCCAGCGGGCGGGAGGCAGCAGGTGGCCCTTCACCTCGATGAGCCGGCGGAGCTGCGTGGCGGCCGTCTGGAGCTCCACGGAGGGCCCCGCGCTCTGGAGCTGGTTCACCCGCGCCTGGAGACACTGGAACTTCGTGTTCACGTCGGTGGGCGTCTGCATCGGCAGGTCGTCGCACGTGGTGCACGTGGGCGTCAGGTCGATGGCCGCCGCGGGATTGAACGTGCCCTTCAAGCTGCTCAGGGACAGGCCCTGGGCGGAAAGCTGGGTCGCGCCACCATTCGCGAGCCCGCACTCGCTCTCCGTGGGCGCGTTTCCATGCGTGTTGTCCCGACACGCGCCGTGGATGGGGATGTCGCTGTCACATTGGGCGCGGTGGGACTCCGGGCAGGGGGCTTCGGCCCGTTGAAAGAAGATGGGCACGTCGTAGAGCGTGATGGTGCAGGCCTGGGTGAAGGGACTGGAAACGCCCGGCTGGGAGACGAGAGGCCCTTCGTTCACCGTGGGATAGACGTTCTGGCCCCAGCCCCCGGGCTCCTGGTCCCGCACGGTCTGCACCGCCGAGTGGCAGTCGTACTGGCTGTCATATTCGTATTCGATGACGCGGTTGCACCCCCAGCCGGGCATGCACTCGATGCCCTCATGCTTCCACCCCGTCACCGTCACCGTGTGCGTCACCGTGGCGGTGCGCTCCTGCCCGAACGAGGGATGCCGGCAGGACTGGTAGTAGATGCACTCCTTCTGCACCCACCCGATGCGGGGGCACGCGCTGGAGGTCGCCTCCGCGTAGCAGGGCCGCACGTAGGCCTGGTACTCCCAGGGGCCCGCGCAGGCCTTCTGTTCGTCGGGCCGCGTCGTGTCGTGGTCCCACGCGACCTGGGCCGCGTCACAGGTGCTCACCGTGGCGAGCCCCAACGGCGCGGCCCGCTGCTCCACGGACTCGGGCCCCGTTTCGGGGTCGGGTTCGGTACCGCATGCGAGGAGGAACAGGGCTGCGAGCAAGCCCCAGGGGCGCAAGGGCGCCCCGTGACATCTCTTCATGGCAATGAACTCCTGGAAAAAACCGGTGTGCGCCGAAAGGGAGGGGCGGCCCCCTTCGCTGCTCGTCACCGAACCGAGCACTCAGGCCTCTCCCAGGGCGTTGCCAGGGCAGGTAGCGCGTGGAGCGTGATGGAAGCGTGACGGCCTGGGCGCTGCGGTTTCGGAAGCACCGGCCCGCGCGCGCGGGTAATCTCCCCGCGCACATGGCTTACGACGACTTCAAGAAGCGCATCCGCGACGACTGGCGAGACACCCTGCGTTCCATCCTGGAGCGCGCCCGGTCGGTGGGCCCCGGCGCCATCCTGGCGTTCGACCTGGACTCGACCCTGTTCGACAACCGGCCCCGTCAGGCGCGCATCCTGCGGGAGTACGGCGCCGCCAATTCGCTGGACGTGCTGTCCGCCTGCGAGCCCCGCCACTGGGTGACGGGCTGGGACATGAAGGAGGCCATGCGGGCGTGTGGCTTGGAGGATTCCCTGGTGGAGTCCCACTTCCCGGAGGCTCGCCGCTTCTGGGCCGAGCGCTTCTTCACCAGCGACTACTGCGTGGACGACATCGCCATCGACGGCGCGGCCCGCTTCACCCATGACGTGGTGGCCACCGGCGCGCGGCTCGTCTACGTGACGGGCCGCCATGAGGGCATGCGCGAGGGCTCCGTGTCCTGCATGCGCCGCCACGGCCTGGTGCTGCCGGATGAGGACCGGGTGCTCCTGCTGATGAAGCCGACGCTGGCCGAGGACGACGACGCCTTCAAGCGCGAGGCGCACGCGAAGCTGGGCCGGTTGGGGAGCGTGGTGGCTGCCTTCGACAACGAGCCCACGCACGCGAACGACTACCGGCGGAAGTTTCCAGAGGCCACCGTCATCCATCTGGCCACGGACCATTCGGGCCGGCCGGTGGAGCTGCTCGACGGGGTCATCTCCGTCCCGCACTTCGCCCTGGATTCCTGACGCACCGCGCCTGAAACGGGCGCGGCCGCGCTGGGGGTTGAAAGGCTTTGAAGTCCCATTGCCGCGCGCTATTGAGTCGCTCGGCGTTCGCCGCCCCGGAAGTCCCGTGGGCGGCCTGCATGGAGGCATCCCGCGGTGGCCAGCCCGTACAAAAAAGAACTGCTGTTGGAGATGTACCGGAAGATGTACCTCATCCGTCGCTTCGAGGAGCGCGCGGGTCAGCAGTACACGCTGGGGAAGATCGCCGGCTTCTGCCACCTCTACATCGGCCAGGAGGCCGTGGCGGTGGGGCCGGCGGAGGCCCTGCGTCCGGATGACTACATGCTCAGTGCGTACCGCGACCATGGCCAGCCGTTGGCCCGTGGCAGCGACGCGGGCATGGTCATGGCCGAGCTGATGGGCCGGGACTCCGGCTACAGCAAGGGCAAGGGCGGCTCGATGCACATCTTCGACATCGAGCACCACTTCTACGGCGGCTACGGCATCGTCGGCGGCCAGATTCCCCTGGCGGCGGGCATGGCCTTCGCCAGCCGCTATCGCAACGAGGACCGCGTCACCGTCTGCTACTTCGGCGACGCCGCGGCCAACCAGGGCTCGCTCCATGAGACGTTCAACATGGCGTCCAAGTGGAAGCTCCCGGTCATCTACATCTGCGAGAACAACCGCTACGGCATGGGCACGGCCATTGCCCGCACGGCGGCGGTGCCGGAGATCTACAAGCGCGCCAGCGCCTACGCCATGCGCGGCGAGCCCGTGGACGGCATGGACGTGCTGACCATGTACGAGGCCGTCAAGGACGCCGCGGAGTACTGCCGCGCCGGCAAGGGCCCCGTGCTGCTGGAGGCCAACACGTACCGCTTCCGCGGTCACTCCATGGCCGACCCCGCCACCTACCGCACCAAGCAGGAGGTGGAGGAGGAGCGCAAGAACGACCCGATTCCGAAGCTGCGCGCCTACATGCAGAAGCACGGCATGGGCGACGATTCGGTGTTCGAGTCCATCGAGGAAGAGGTCAAGGCGCTGGTGGACCAGGCGGTGAAGTTCGCCGACGAGTCGCCCGAGCCCAGCCTGGACGAGCTGTGGCGCGACACCATCGTCGAGGAGGGTGAGCAGGACGTCCACCCCCGCGAGCGCGTGCTGGGTCAGAAGGTGAAGTGGCCCTCGTACCCCAGCGGCCAGGAGCTGAAGGTGACGTGGGACCTGGAGCCGCGCGAGCAGGCCGAGGCGGCCGACAAGAAGGCGGGCCTCATCCGCTAGGCGCCCTCGCTGCCCTGTTGACCAACCCTTTTTGATTTCGAGTCGGAGCCGACGATGCCCGAGTTGATGTACCGCGAGGCGCTGAACCAGGCGCTCGCCGAGGAAATGGAGCGCGACGCCAACGTCTTCCTCATTGGTGAAGAGGTGGGCCGCTACAACGGCGCCTTCAAGGTGTCGCAGGGACTGCTGGACAAGTTCGGGAGCGCGCGCATCATCGACGCACCCATCGCCGAGCTGGGCTTCACCGGCCTGAGCGTGGGCGCGGCCATGGTGGGCTTGCGCCCCGTGGTGGAGATGATGACCTGGAACTTCGCGATTCTCGCGATGGACCAGATCGTCAACAACGCCGCGAAGCTGCGGCACATGTCCGGTGGCCAGCTTCGCTGCCCCATCGTGTTTCGCGGTCCGGGCGGCGCCGGTGGCCGGCTGTCCAGCCAGCACAGCCAGGCGCTGGAGGCCAACTACGCGCACTTCCCGGGCCTGAAGGTGATTGCGCCGGCCACGCCCGCGGACGCCAAGGGCATGCTCAAGGCGGCCATCCGGGACGAGAACCCGGTGGTGATGTTCGAGGGCGAGCGGCTCTACGCCATCAAGGGTGAGGTGCCGGAAGGCGAGCACGTCGTGCCGCTGGGCAAGGCGGACGTGAAGCGCGAGGGCACCGACGTCACCATCATCACCTGGAGCCGCATGTATTACTTCTGCATGCAGGCGGCCGAGGAGTTGGCGAAGGAGGGCATCAACGCGGAGGTGCTGGATTTGCGCACCCTGCGGCCCCTGGACGAAGAGGCCATCCTGGCGAGCGTGCGCAAGACGAACCGCGCCGTCATCGTGGAGGAGGGCTGGGTGCTCGCCGGCGTGGGCGCCTCCGTGGTGGACATCATCCAGTCGAAGGCGTTCGACGACCTGGACGCGCCGGTGGAGCGCGTCACGGGGCTCGACGTGAACATGTCCTATGCGGCGAACCTGGAGAACGCGACGCAGCCGGATGCACCGAAGATCATCGCCGCGGTGAAGAAGGTGCTGTACCGCGAGGGAGCCTGAACGCGTATGGCCATTCCCATCCAGATGCCGAGCCTGTCCCCGACGATGACGGAGGGGAAGATCGTCAAGTGGCTCAAGAAGCAGGGGGACAAGGTGTCCTCGGGCGAGGCCGTCGCCGAAGTGGAGACGGACAAGTCCAACCTGGAAATCGAAGCCTACGACGACGGATACCTGCTGCAGGTGCTCGTCGGCGAGGGCGAGATGGCCAAGGTGGGCGCGCCCATCGCCTATCTCGGCGCCAAGGGTGAGAAGGTGGACGCCAGCGCGTCCGCCGCGCCCGCCGCCGCGAAGGCGCCGGAGCAGAAGCAGACGCCCCCGGAGCAGAAGCCGGAGCCGGCGCCCGCGCCGCAGGCCGCCGCGAAGCCCGCGTCGTCACCGCAGCCGTCGGGCGGGGACAGCCGCATCGCCATCCAGATGCCGAACCTGTCCCCGACGATGACGGAGGGGAAGATCGTCAAGTGGCTCAAGAAGCAGGGGGACAAGGTGTCCTCGGGCGAGGCCGTCGCCGAAGTGGAGACGGACAAGTCCAACCTGGAGATTGAAGCCTACGACGACGGCACCCTGGCGGAGATCGTCGTCGGGGAGAACGAGATGGCCAAGGTGGGGGCGCCCATCGCGTACCTCACCGGCAAGGGGGCCAAGGCGGCGCCGTCCGCGCCCGCCCAGGCGCCCGCGGCACCGAAGCCCGCCGCGCCCGCGCCGTCGGCTCCGAAGGCCGCCGCCGCGCCTCAGCCTGCTCCCGCCTCGAAGCCGGCCCCGTCCGGTGGACGGCGGCTGCGCGCCAGCCCCGTGGCGAAGAAGATCGCGAAGGAGAAGGGCCTGGACCTGACGCAGGTCAGCGGCTCCGGTCCCTCGGGTCGCGTGGTGAAGCGCGACATCGAGGAGGCGTTGTCGCGGGGCCCGGTTGCCGCGCCCGCCGCCAAGAAGGCGCCCGCGGCGCAGCCCACGACGGGCGTGCGTCCGGAGCCCACCGTCGTGCCCCTGACGTCCATGCGCAAGGTCATCGCGCAGCGGATGACGGAGGTGAAGCCCGGCGTGCCTCACTTCTACCTCACCATCGAGGTGGACATGGAGGCGGCGGTCAAGGTGCGCGAAGAGGCGAAGGCGATGGACCTCAAGGTCTCCGTCAACGACCTCATCGTGAAGGCCGTGGCCATGGCGGTGCGCCGCTACCCGAAGATCAACGTCTCGCTGCAGGGCGACAAGGTCGTCCAGTTCCACAGCGTGGACGTGGGCATCGCGGTGGCGCTGGAGGAAGGGCTCATCACGCCCATCCTCAAGGACGCGGACCAGAAGGGCCTGCAGGCCATCGCCACGGGCGTGCGTGAGCTGGCGGAGCGCGCCCGCAAGCGCGCCCTCAAGCCGGACGAGTACACCGGCGGCTCTATCACCGTGAGCAACCTGGGCATGTACGGCATCGACCAGTTCGTCGCCGTCATCAACCCCCCGCAGGCCTCCATCCTCGCGGTGGGTGCCGTGGCGGAGAAGGCCGTGGTGCGGGATGGGCAGTTGGCGGTCCGGAAGATGATGACGGCGACGCTCTCGTGCGACCACCGCGTCATCGACGGAGCCATTGGCGCCGAGTTCCTGCGCGAGCTGCGCGGGCTGCTCGAGCACCCCACGCGGCTGCTCTTCTAGGCAAGTACCCCACGCCGCGCGCCCAGGTCCTGGGCCGCGCGGCGGTGGGGCAGGGACCGGGCGCGGCCGTTACTTCCGCGTCGGCTCCTTGCGGCCGTGGGCTTCCTGCTCCAGCCGGCGCTGGGTGTCCGTGACGCTCGCCTGCCGCTCGCGCGGCGTTCCGGTCGGCAGCTCGTTCTCCTCGTCGTCGGAGCGGCCTCGGATTCCGGGCCACGGCTCCGGCCGGGTGCCTTCCAGGTGCTCGATGTGCTCCGCGTAGCCGTTATCCCCGGCCGCTTCGCGCTTCGTCTCCTCGGATTTATCCTTGTCCTTCGCCATGTCGCGTCTCCCGTGCGGGTGCCGTCTGGCACGCTTCGTGGCGGTAACGGTGGGACGTGCGCCGCGGGCTGACCACCCACGGGCAGCCCGCATGGCTCGTGCCCCTGGCTGCCCCACAAGCACGAAAAAAATGACAGCAACCGGTCGGGTTCGCTGCTTAACTTGTCCTCAATGAACGACGACATGACACGCGAACGGCTTGCCCAGGGTGTGTCGGAGTTGGAGTCGCGCGTAGGTCCGCCGCTGCCTCTCGCGGAGTCGCTGCAGAAGGCACTGGAAGGCGCGGTGTACCCGCTGTCCGCGCGGCAGTTGACCTGGGTGGCCCGTGAAAACGAGGCGCCGTCCCTGGTGCTCTCGCTGTTGGGTTCGCTCCCTCGGATTCGCTTCGATTCCGTGGATGCCGTGGCCCGCGCGCTCGAGAGTGACCGGGAGACGGTGGATTCGCCGCATTCCGTTTCTTCGCGCTGACGGGGCCGGGCGCCTGACGTCGGGCGCCCGCCCGCTGGTGGTGCGCGGTGTACCCAGCAGATCGCGAAGGGGCTGAGGCGCTATCCTAGGGCCCTACCAGCCTGGCCCCCTTCATGGGACGCTGGCCAGGAGGAGCGTCATGAACCCGTCTGAACTGCCCGCGGTCCTCTACGTCGACGATGACGCGCTGAACCTCCGGGTCTTCGACGCGAACTTCGGGCAGCGCTTCCGCATCTTCCGCAGCTCGTCGCCCAGCGAGGCGTTGGCGCTGCTGGAGCAGCGCAAGGGCGAGATTGGCGTCATCCTCTCCGACCAGCGCATGCCGGGCATGACGGGCGTGGAGCTGCTGGAGCGGGCCCGCACCATCGCGCCCGACGCCAAGCGCATGCTCGTCAAGGCCTACGCGGACATGCAGGCCGTCATCGACGCCGTCAACCGCGGCCAGGTGACGCGCTACTTCGTCAAGCCGTGGGACCGCGCGGAGCTGCAGGCCGCGCTCGACGACGCGCTGAAGATTGCCCGCCTGGAGCTGCGCATCCGGGAGGTCGAAGGCCGCATGATGAAGTCCGAGCGTCTGGCCACCCTGGGCCAGGTGACCGCGGGCATCGCGCACGAGCTGATGGGGCCGGTGGGCTACCTGACGCAGAACGTGGTGTCGCTGCAGCGGGATTTGGGCAGCGTCATCCAGTACGTGTCGCGGCACCTCCAGGAGGATCCGGACGCCGGCGTGGCGGAGACGGTGGAGGACCTGCCCGCGCTCATCAAGGACCTGGCGGACGGCGCCGAGCACCTGCGGCAGGTGGCGTTGGGGCTGCGCGCCCAGGCCCGGGGCGAGGACCTGGAGGCCACCGCGGACGTGGCCGAAGTGGTGTCCTTCGCGGTGAAGCTGGCCCGCGCCGAGGTGCGTGAGCGGGCGCGGCTGACGAGCAACGGCGAGCCCGTGCGCGTCACTTTTGGCCCGGTGAAGCTGTGCCAGGTGCTGCTCAACCTCATCGTCAACGCGGCGCAGGCCATGGGCAGCACGGGCCGCGCCGGGCGCATCGAGGTGCGGTGGACGACGCGCTCCGAAGACGTGGTGCTCACCGTGGCGGACAACGGCTGCGGCATTCCGCTGGAACTCCAGGAGCGCGTCTTCCAGCCCATGTTCACCACCAAGCCCGTGGGTGTAGGCACCGGACTGGGCCTGTCCATCTGCCGCGAGCTCGTGACGCAGTTCGGCGGCAGCCTCCGGTTGTCCTCCACGCCGGGCGACGGCACCGAAATCGAAATCACCCTCCGGCGAGCCCTGCACCCCTGAGTCCGAAGGCGTTGCTCAAGAGGCGCCACACGCGGTGCAGCGTCGCGGTTTCGGTGGGGCGGATGTGCTCCACCAGCTCCACCCGGTGCAGGGGGCCGTCCGGCTCCAGGGCGTACTCCACCACCAGCGCGTAACGCGGGCCCGGGCGCTCCAGCATGTGCACGGCCCGCACCGCGTCGAAGGGAATCAGCTCCGCGCGCGTGGCCCGGGGCGCCCACGTCAGCCGCTCCACCCGGAGGGATTCGGTCCGGAAATGGAGGACGAAGCGCCGCCGTCCCAGGCCGGCTTCCAGCTTGAGCGCCAGTCCCACCAGGGCCGCCGCCAGCAACCCCAGCAGGGCCGCGGCGCCCGCGCCGTCCCGCTGGCCCGCGAGCACGGCCGCGGCCGCCGCACACCCCAGCCCCACCCCGACGCACAGGCCGGGGAGGGCGCGCCGGTCCCACGCGGGGGGCACGGACTCCCCCACCAGCCGGCCGCCGTCATAGCGCAGGCGCACGTCGCCCAATCGCCCGGGCACCCGGTTGTCCTGCAACGCGTCTTCGAAGCTCGCCACGCCCCCCAGCATAGCGGGCCTCAAATGCGCGCTTCGTAACTGGAAGTGAGCTGTGCGAATCTGCGTCATCATGGATCTCCCGTTCGAGGCCGGTGAAGGTGAGGGTGGGGGGGAGAGGACGCTCGCCTCGACGGTGCTGGTGGTGGATGACGAGCCCGTCGTGCTGGACATCTGCGCCCGCCTCCTGGAGCGCGATGCCGACCTGATGGTGACGCTGGCCGCGAGCGCCGAGGAGGCGCTGCCGCTGCTGACCGAACAGCGTTTCGACGTCCTGGTGACGGACAAGAACCTGCCCGGCATGGGGGGCGTGGAGCTCATCGCCGAGGCGCGGCGGCTCCAACCGTCCCTCGAGGCGGTGATGATTACCGGCTACGCCAGCTCGGAGTCCGTCGTCGCCGCCTTCGCCGCCGGCGCCAGCGACTACATCCTCAAGCCCTTCGACGACTTGCGCGTGCTCCGCGCCAAGGTGCGCGCCGCGTTGGAGCGGCGTTCCGCCGGCATCCTCGTGAGAGAGCAGGCTCGGGAGGTGGCACGCGAAGCCGCCGCCCTCCTGGCCTCGGGCCGGGATGCCCCCGAGCTCGCCCACGAGGCACTGGAGTCCGAGCTCCGCGCCTACGAGGAGTCCGTTCGCCTGGGCCTCAATGGCCGGGTGGCGGTGGTGGGCGGCTCGGACACCGTCACCGTCCTGAAGGACGCGGGCTTCGACGCCCTGGAGCTGCCGCCCTACGCGACCGAGCTGGAGGACGCGGACGTCGTCATCGTCGAGACGGGCGACCCGCAGTGGCGCACCCTGGCCGAGCGCCTGCAACGCAAGCCCCCGGATGTGCTCCTGCTCGCCAGTCCCCAGGCGGACCTGGGCGACCTGCTGGAGGCGATTACGCTCCGCATGGACCTGGTGGGCTTCGGCACCAGCCAGGGAGCCAACGCCCTGCCAGAGAAGGTGCGGATGCTGCTGTTGCGGCGGGGCGTGCAGCGTGCGCAGGACCGGCTCGCCGCGGCGCTCGCCAGCTTTCGTCGGAGCATCTCCGCGCCGTCAGCCTGAAGTCGGCGCGGCACCGCACACGGCGCGCCCTGAAGTGGGGCGCTGCCTGTCGCGCGGACACTCCTTGGGAAACAAGCCCGCAAAGCGAAACGCCCACCTTCTTTTCAGAAGGTGGGCGTCTCAGTGTGACCCTGCCGGGATTCGAACCCGAGTTTGAGCCGTGAGAGGGCTCCGTCCTAACCGCTAGACGACAGGGCCGATACTTGTTTCAACCGCTGCTAACTGCCCGCGATTTCTACCTTTTTTCGTCCGACCTCGTCAACCCCTTTATTTCGACTGCCGGGTTGACTCAGACCAACGAGTACTGCGGTGCAACCGGTACAACGAGCTGGGGAACTAGGATTCGAACCTAGATAAGCAGAGTCAGAGTCTGCTGTCCTGCCGTTAGACGATTCCCCAAGGACCTGCTCGACCGCGGCGCTTCTCTACCAACACCACTTCGGGACTGCAACAACTTCGGTGCGGCGTTTACTTCTTCCTGCTCTTCGTCGTCTCCGGCTTCTTCGCGGGCTTGGCAGCCTGCTGCAGGGGGACGATGTAGATGCGAACCTCGTCGTTCGCCTCGTAAATGTTCAACCCCGCGAAGTTCTTCCCCGAGGGGTTGGTGATGTGAACCGCCTTCACGCCCGGCTGGTTCACGATCTGCCGGCGGGGGTAACCGCTCGTTGAGTAGACCGCGCGGTAATACTCCAGCGTGCCATCGAAATCCCTGGGCGACCGGTAGCGATTCTCACCGACGCGCCTGGACCCATCCGGCAACTGCGCGCCATTGATGACTTCGGCGCCCGCTGAAACCGTCCAGAGCGCCACCAGCGCCGCTCCGAGCGGGCGCGCCTTATAGAAACCGCGTTTCAGGGTGTCAAGGGCACGCATCATGAGGTCGAAAGATAGGAGTCCAGGGCGCTGACGTCCACCGCAACCTGCGCCTGACGGCTCAGGCGCGCGTCAAGGCCGCGTCGATGCGCCGCAGGGATTCGTCGCGGCCCACCAGGACGAGCGTCTCGCCGATGCCCGGGCTGGTGGTGTTGCCCGTGAGCGCCACGCGGATGGGCTGCGCCACCTTGCCCATGCCGACACTGGACGCCTCGCTCACCTGCTTGACCACGCCGTCCAGCGCCTCCACGGACCACTCCGGCAGGGCGGTGAGCGTCTCGCGCACCTTGCGCAGCAGGTTGAGGGACTCACCGGAGAGGTGCTTGGTGGCGGCCTTCTCGTCCAGGGTGATGCCCGAGCGGAAGTAGACGTTGGCCGCGATGGTGGCGATCTCCTCCAGCGTGTTGGAGCGCTCGCGCAGCGTGCGCACCAGCGTCTCCAGCCGCGGGTCGCCCTTCGCCTGGATGCCCTTGGCCTCCATGAAGGGGAGCAGCCGCTCGACCACGGTCTCCACCGGGAGCTGCTTCATCCACTGCTGGTTGAGCCACAGGAGCTTCTCCGGGTTCCACACGCCGGAGGTGGTGCCCACGTCGCTGAAGTCGAACCACTCCCGCATCTGCTCGCGGCTGATGACCTCGTCGTTGCCGTGGCTCCAGCCCAGGCGGATGACGAAGTTGAGGAGGGCCTCCGGCATGATGCCGTTGCGCTTGTGCACCATCACGTCCGCTTCCGGGTGCTTGCGCTTGGACAGCTTCTCGCGGTCCGGCCCGAGGATGAGCGGCAGGTGGGCGAACTCCGGCGGCGTCCATCCCAGCGCCTGGTACAGCATGAGCTGCGGGAAGGTGGAGTTGACGTGCTCCTGGCCGCGCGCGACCAGGGTGATGTCCATCAGGTGGTCATCGATGACACACCCGAAGTTGTAAACGGGGATGCCGTCGGCGCGCATCATGACCCAGTCGTCCAGGTCGCTGTACGCCTTGGTGATGGTGCTCAGCGCCTTGTCCGTGAACGACACGGAGCCCTCGCCCGAGGGCATCTTGAAGCGGATGACGGCCTCATCCACGTTGCGACCCGCGGGAGGCTCGGTCCGCTCGCGGCAGGTCCCGGGGTACTTGAAGGCGCCGCCCGCCTTCTCCGCGAGCTGCCGCTGCACGTCGAGCTCTTCCTTCGTGCAGTAGCACCGGTAGGCCTTGCCCTCGGAGATGAGCTGGTCGGCGTGCTGGCGGTAGGTGTCCAGCCGCTGCATCTGGAAGTAGGGGGCGTAGGGGCCCTCCTTGCCGGGGCCCTCGTCCCAGTCGATGCCCAGCCACGTCAGGCCGTCCAGGATGGCCTGGACCGACTCGGGCGTGGAGCGGCCCTGGTCCGTATCCTCCATGCGCAGCACGAAGGTGCCTCCCTGGCGCCTCGCCTGGAGGAAGTTCATCAGCGCGGTACGGGCACCGCCAATGTGAAGGTAGCCAGTAGGCGAAGGGGCGAAGCGGACGCGAAGGGCAGGAGGCATACGGGCGCGCGGATTAGCAGGGCCAAGATGGAGGGTCAACGCGGAGGGGCGTTCCTGGAGTAAGTTGGATGCCCAGGGAGAACTCGTATGTCGATTCGTCAGGTAGTTCGCACGTTGCTCCTGGCTGTCTTCCTGGGGGGCGTGCCCGCGGGCGCCACCACCCAGCTTCGCGTGGACCTGTCCGGGCTCGCCGTGGGCGCGGACACCGTCGTCCACGGGGTCGTCCGCCGGGTGGAGAGCCGCTGGAGCGGTGACGGGATGCGCATCCTCACCGACGTCGAAATCCAGGTGACGGAGTCGCTCAAGGGCCAGCCGGGGAGCACGGTGCTCGTCACCCAGCCCGGGGGCCGCATGGGGGACATTGGCCAGGTGGTGCATGGCCTGGCGTCCTTCGCGCCCGGAGAAGAGGTGGTGGTGTTCCTCCAGAAGCGCGGGCCTCGCGCCTTCCGGGTGTCCGACATGGCGCAGGGCAAGTTCCAGGTGAAGCGTGAGGGCAAGTCGGTGCTCGCGGTGCCGGAGCCCACCGATTCGCGGTTGCTGGACCCCGTCACCCGCAAGCCGACCGCGTCCGCGCTCCAGTCGCTGTCACTGGACGCGCTGAAGGCCGCCGTCCGCGAGGCGATTGGGGAGCAGGCACCGTGACGCCTCTGGCTCCCTTTCTCATCGCGATGGCGCTGGGGCAGACGGACCCGTACGTCCGCAGCCGGGTCGACGCGGGCGACACCCGCACGCAGTGCCTCTTCTGGACGACCCCGCGCGTGGTCTGGAACCAGAGCACCTTCGGCAATCCGGACACGCAGGGCGAGACGGAGTTCGACGCGATTCGCGCCTCGTTCCAGAGCTGGCAGGACATCTTCGCCCGGTGTGGCAACCTCACGTTGGAGGAAGGTCCGCGCGTCAACGAGCGCCAGGTGGGCTACCGGCGCCAGGGGACCAACACCAACCTGGTGCTCTTCCGCACGCGCGACTGCAACGAGGTGGTGCCCGCCTCGGAGGCGTGCTGGGCGGAGGACACGTGCGCCAACGAGTTCGACTGCTGGGACGATGACGACAACACCATCGCCATCACGCTCACCACGTACGACGAGCGGTCGGGCATCATCTATGACTCCGACATCTCCTTCAACGCGGCGCGCTTCTCGTTCACCACCGCGAACGGGCAGACCTGCTTTCCGCCGGTGACGACGAACTGCGTGGCGACGGACGTGCAGAACACGGCCACGCACGAGGTGGGCCACCTCATTGGCCTGGACCACACCCGCGCGCCGGGCTCCACCATGAACCCGAGCGCCCCGCCGGGCGAGGTGTCCAAGCGCATCGTGGACTCGGGCTCACGGGACTTCGTCTGTGACGCCTATCCGAAGGGGCAGGCGAGCCAGGCGTGTCTGCATCCGGTGACGGGCGTCGAGCTGGGGCCCAAGGCGGGAGGCTGTTCCGCAGCGGGGCCGGGCGGGGCGCTGTCGCTCGTGGGCGTCTGGGCGCTGTGGTGGCTGCGCCGCTCGCGTCGCGAGGAGGCGGCGCGGTGAGAACGGGACTGGGAGTCGTTGCCGGGCTGCTGGCCCTGGGCGCCCAGGCGCAGATGTCCGAGGAGCCCGTCTACCGGCGCACGGTGGTGCCCGGCCACCCGCTGTGTCTGCTGTGGCCGGTGCGGGAGTACGTCTATCACCTGGACGCGGCGGGCAGCGCGCGCACGCCAGGGAACACCGAGGTGACGGCCATCGAGGCGTCCTTCGATTCGTGGCGGCGGCTCTCCGGGGAGTGCAGCGACTTCCAGTTCATCCGGCGAGAAGACAAACAGGGGCCGGTCGTCGTGGGCTACGACCAGACGCGCCCGCGCGAGAACTACAACATCATCACGTTCCGCGAGACGTCGTGCCGGGAGGTCGCCCCCGCGGAGGACCCGTGCTGGGACGAGGAGACGTGCGGCAACGTGTACCAGTGCTGGGAACACGGGATGGGCACCATCGGTCTCACCACGTCCACGTTCTCGTACCGGGATGGCCGGGTGCTGGACTCGGACATCGAGATGAACGCGTCCCAGCCGCAGGGGGGCTACGGGTTCCTCTTCACCACCGTGGACTCGCCCGTCTGTGAGCGCGGGGCGGCGGTGGACTGCGTGTCCACGGACCTGCAGAACACGATGACGCACGAGATTGGCCACGTGGTGGGGCTGGACCACGTCTTCGTCCCCGGGGCCACGATGGAGGCCACGGCGCCGCCTGGTGAAATCCAGAAGCGCATCATCGACCCGGGCTCGGCGGAGGGCTTCTGCTCCATCTACCCCAGGCACCTGCCTCCCACGCAGTGCTTCGTGCGTGAGGGCGCGGGCATGGCCTTGAAGGCGGAGGGGCGTGGCAGTGGCTGCGCGGCGGCGCCGGGGCAGGGCGTGCTGGGGCTGGGGCTGGCCTGGGCCGCGCTGGCCCTGGTGCGAGGCCGACGGCGGGCAGGCGGCCAGCCGGTCCGTGCGGCGGCGCCGGGCTCACGGGATTAGAGGTTCACACGTGGCCGTCGCCTTCTTCGACCTGGACAAGACGCTCATCGCCGCCAACTCGGGCTCGCTGTGGATTCGCAGGGAGCTGGAGCTGGGGCACATGACCCGCATGCAGGCGCTGCGCGCGAGCCTCTGGATTGCGCGCTACCACCTGGGCTTCGTGTCCATGCAGGACGCGGTGGCCCGCGCCATCTCCCAACTGGCGGGCACGCCCGCGCAGCCGCTCCAGGCGCGCACCGCCGTCTTCTACGAGGAGCGGGTGCGGCCCCTCTACCGGCCCGGTGCGTGGGCCGTGTTGGAGGAGCACCGGCGCGCGGGAGACCGGCTCGTCCTCCTGACGGCGTCCACCGGGTACTTGTCGGAGCTGGTGGCGCGCGAGCTGCGGCTGGACGCGGTGCTGTGCAACCGCTTCGAGGTCGACGGCAACGGCCTGCACACGGGGCGCGCGCTGGGCACCATCTGCTTCGGGGAGGGCAAGCGCGTCTGCGCCGAGGCCTATGTCCGCGAGGCGGGCGTGGCGCTCTCGGCGTGCGCCTTCTACACCGACTCGTATTCGGACCTGCCGGTGATGGAGGTGGTGGGGCGGCCGGTGGCGGTCCACCCGGACCACCGGCTGCGCAGTCACGCCCGGAAGCGGGGCTGGCCCGTGGTGGACTGGGGCGTGCCCCCGGGGGGCGGCGTGCCGGCCATTCCGCCCGCGCCGCCCGTGGTGCCGTCCACCGGACCTTGACGCGCCGTCAGCGCGCCCGGTCCGGCGGGCCTTCAGTGGCTCAGCGGCGCGGGGCCACGAGCCGCATGCTGAAGGTGTAGTCCACGTTCACCGGATAGCCCTTGTAGATGATGGGCTTGTAGGTGCGGGATGCGAGCGCGTCGAGCACCGCCCGCTCCATGTGGGCCACGGACTTGATGGTGCGGCACTTCTCCACGCGGCCCTGCTGGGTGATGGTGCAGCGGACAATCATCACGCCGCTGGACTTCGCGGCCATCGCCTCACGCGTGTAGACGATGTCCTTGCCCTGCTCGAGCATCTCTGGGCGCGGCATGTCCTCGTTATAGGGGAGCACGTCGCCTCGGGCGGAGGCCACCGCCGCGGTCGGCAGGACGGGCAGCGCCAGTCCCGTCGTGGAGCCCTTGGCCGGAGACGGGTCCGCCGCGGTGGCCGTGGCGCCACCCACCGCCGCGGCGATGGGCAGCTCGGCGGCGGGGGAGGCCGTGGGGGCCAGCAGCACCGGCGCGGACATGCCGCCCGGCGTGGCGACGGGCTCGGCTTCCTCGAAGCTCTCCTCCGGCGCCGCCGCGGCGACCTCGATGTTGCGGCCACCGCCACCCCCCCGGCGCTTCTGCAGCTTCTGGGAGAGCACCACCTCGCCGGTGCCGCCCGTCACGACGGTCTCCATCTGGTAGCCCTCCATCGCGAAGGTCAGCTCCACGGTGACGGAGCCATCCTGGCCCGAGGGAATCTCCAGGGTGAAGGGCGTGACGCCGCGCTCCTTGCCCCGGTAGAAGACCCGGGCGCCGGTGGGCTGGCTCATCAGCTTGAAGCGCACCTTGCCGGTGTTGGCGGGCGCGGCCTCGGCGGCGGGCTCCGCGACGGGCGCGGCGGCGACGGGGGCCGCCGCCACCTCGGGCGGAGGCGTGACGGGCTGCTCCGCCTTGTTCGACAGGAAGACCACCGCGCCGCCCGCGATGAGGCCCGCCACGACGAGGCCGCCCAGGCCACCCGTCAGCAGCGTGCGCTGCCGGGCGCGTTTGACCTCCTGGGGCACCTCCACGCTGATGTCCACCGCGAGCGTGTCACCGGACTCGGTGCTGTTGCCCACGTTGGAGAAGAGCGCGGGGGACGGGTAGGGGCCCGTCGTCGTCGCCCCACCGGGACGCTTGAAGATGCCGCTGTTGCCGCCGGCGGACATGCTCGCCTCGCGCAGGCCCTCCAGCAGCTCGTCCATCGTCTGGTAGCGGCGCGCCGGGTCCTTCTCCAGGCAGCGGCGCACCACCGCCTCGATTTCCGGCGGGATGTGGAGGTCCGGTCGCACCTGCTGGAAGGTGGGCGGGGCTTCCTTGTAATGGGCGAAGATGAGCTCGATGTGGTCGCGCGCGATGAACGGCGGCCGCCCCATCAGCATCTGGAAGAGCACGATGCCCAGCGAGTACACGTCGCTGCGCGCGTCGGTGGCGTTGCGCGCCTGCTCCGGCGCCATGTACTGCGGCGAGCCCAGGAACGTGCCGTTCTGGGTGATTTCGGGGGAGATCTGCCCCTCTTGCGGCGCCGCCACGGACTTCACCAGGCCGAAGTCCAGGACCTTCACCAGGTCCTGATCATGCTCGTTGAGGAGCATGATGTTGGCGGGCTTCAGGTCGCGGTGGATGATGCCCTGGCTGTGCGCCTCGCGCAGCGAGCGGCAGATCTGCTGGGTGATGGAGATGGCGCGGGACCACGCCAGCGGTCCCACCTGACCCAGCACCTGGGCGAGCGTGCGGCCGTCCAGGTACTCCATGGCGATATAGAAGATGCCGTCGTCCGTCTGTCCATAGTCGATGACGGTGACGGTGTTGGGATGGCGCAGCTTCGAGGTCAGCGACGCCTCACGCAGGAAGCGCTTCTGGAATCCCGGATCCCGGCTGCTGGGGAAGTTGGGGTTGAGGACCTTGAGCGCGACCACGCGCTCGAGGGGGGCCTGGAGGGCGCGATAGACCCGCCCCATGCCGCCGATGCCCAACGGTTCCAGGATGCTGAAGCGGCCGTTCAGGGTGCGGCCGATGAGAGGATCCGAGCCCGCGCCTGCGGGTGCCTCGGGATTCGGCGAGTCGCCCTTGATCATTGGTAGCCCCAGACTGCAAGCAACATCGGTTCTCCTGAAGTGTCGCCGCACTTCATCAAACCATACCTGCCCTCGGCTACGCACCAGGGGGCTGTCCGATCCAGCACGTCTGATGCCTTCCGTTGCGACCATCCTCCGTCAGAAAATGCGAAACTCCATGCCGGTTAGCCCGCATTGACGCTTCTTTGTCTGACAGATTAGCGTGCTCAAATCCCGCGCTTCATTGAGCGGCGGGAGTTCCCCTGATGGCAGACACACCAGACAATTCCACGGTCGCGCAGTCGCGCCGTCTTTCCGTCGAGGAGCGGCTGCGCGAGCTCGAGACGGAGAAGGCCCAACTGCGCCAGGAGCTGACGTCGCTGGCGGGTGAGCTGCGACTGCCGGGCATGTACCTGACGGTGGACGCGGCGGGCACCAGCGCCCTCATGGATACGGAGTCGGTTCAGGAAGTGGTGCGGCTGGTGGAGCTGGAGCCGCTGCCCGGGGCGCCGGCGCACATCGCGGGGACCTTCGTCTACCGGGGCAGTCCGGCGGTGGTGGTGGACCTGTCGGCGCTGCTGGGGGTGAAGCGGGAGGCGTCGTTGGACGCGCACCTGGTCGTCTGTGGCGGTGGTGCCCGCACGGTGGCGGTGCTGGTGGACCGCGTGCGCGATCTGGTGGAGGCGCCCGTGCTGGTGGACGGGACCCCAGAGGGCACGGCGCCGCTGCCGTGGGACGCGAGCGGGCTGATGGCGGGCCTGTGCCGGACGCCCGAAGGCGTGCGCCCGTTGCTGCGGACGTCCGCGGTGCTGGTGAGTCCGGAGGCGCCGTGAGCGAGGGTGTGCTCGACGACGCGACGCTGGGCCGGGTCGAGGAGGTCCTCCAGACGGCCTGCGGCGTGACGTTGGCGCGCAGCCTGCGCCGCTCGCTGGAGACGGCGTTGGAGCGCGCCGCGCGCTCGCGAGGGCTTGCGCCCGACGCCTTCCTGCGAAGGCTGCTGGTCCGTGAGTCCGCGGCGGTGGAGTGCTTCATCGAGCACGCCGTCATCGGGGAGACGTACTTCTTCCGCCACCCCGAGCACCTGCGCTCGGTGGCGCGGCTGGCCCAGTCCCATGCGGCGTCGTGCTTCCAGGTGTGGAGCGCGGGCTGCGCGAGCGGCGAGGAGCCCTACAGCATCGCGATGGCGCTCCTGGCCGAGGGCATGCCCGAAGGCCGCTTCCGCGTGCTCGCGACGGACGTGTCCGGCCGGGCGCTCCAGCGCGCGAAGGAAGGGCTCTACGGGCCGTGGTCCCTGCGCCGCATCGAACCGGAGCAGGAGAAGCGCTTCCTGGTGGCGGAGGGCGAGTCGTTCTCCGTCATCCCCCAGGTGCGGCGCGCCGTGGAGTTCCGCCGCCACAACCTGGCCGTGGATCCGCCGCCCTTCCTGGGCCTGGGCGCCATCTTCTGCCGGAACGTGCTCATCTACTTCCCGACCGAGCTGGCGCGCGAGGTCCTGCGCCGCTTCGTCGACGCGCTCGCGCCCGGCGGCCTCCTCTTCGTCTCGCCGGCCGAGGTGCCCCTCACCAACGGCCTGGGGCTGGAGATGGTGGACGCCGAGGGCAGCGTGGCGCTGCGTCTGCCCATGCCGGGTGAGGCACGCGCCGCAACGACAGACACCGGCCTGCCTCGCGCGGGCAGGGCCGCGCGGGGCCGGAACACGGTGGTCGCCGCGGCGCCTCCGTTCGTCTGGCCCACGCCAGCGGAGGCGGGCCTTTCGCGGAGCGCGCAAGGGACTGGGAACGTGGTGCAGGGGCTCGCGGAGGCGAGCCGCGTGCCGTCGCCACTCACCGCCGCGGCTGCTTCGTCCGAGCACGCTCGCGACATGGCGTCCGCCCGCGAGGCCCACATCGCTTCGCTTCCAGCCGCGCCCGTGGAGGCTCCGTCGTTCGCGCAGCCTCCTGCTTTCGTCCCCGCGGCGGCGGCCGCGTCCGTGCAGACCCCGCCGTTGGAGCGCGCCATCGACGCGGCCCGGGCGGGGCGTTTCGAGGAGGCGGACGTGCTGGCCCGCGAGGCCGCGAAGGCGCTGATTCCCGAGGCGTACCTGCTGCTGTCCATGGTGGCCGAGGTCCGAGGGGACCTGAATGGGGCGGTGGAGGCGATCCGCAAGGCGCTGTACCTGGAGCCTCGGCTCGCGCTGGGGCACGCCACGCTGGTGGCGCTGTACCGTCGGATGGAGCGCCGCGAGGACGCGGAGCGCGCGCGGCAGAACGCCCTGCGCGCGCTGGACGGATTGGATGATGAACACCCGCTGCGTGGGGTGGAGACGATGACGGCCGGAGGCCTCAGGCAGGCGCTGGCGCCAGTCGAGCAGGCTGGCTGGCACGGAGGGCGCTGAGTCGTGCGCGCTCCACACGAGGTGGGAGGTAA
The DNA here is from genome assembly GCF_000280925.3 of Myxococcus hansupus. Taxonomy (NCBI): domain Bacteria; kingdom Pseudomonadati; phylum Myxococcota; class Myxococcia; order Myxococcales; family Myxococcaceae; genus Pseudomyxococcus; species Pseudomyxococcus hansupus. The sequence continues at coordinate 5,438,091 of NZ_CP012109.1, read as the reverse complement.
CGTGGACGTCAAAGAGACGCACCAGGCACCGCCGGGCCGCGCGCATCTGGGCCGGCTCAGCCTGCGGATGAAAATCCTCGCGCTCACCGGCGCGACGGGAGGGCTGGTTGCCATCATCCTCATCGTGACGACCTGGATGCAGATGGGCGGCGCGCTTCGCAATGACTTGTCCCGCCGGACCGGCTCGGTGAGCTCCGAGCTGGTGAAGGCGGTGACGCCCCTGATGGCGAAGGGGGACCTGGAGCGGCTCCAGGAGGTGGTTCGCGGCGCGCTGAGCATGGGGCCCGAGGTCGCCTATGTCCGCGTGCACAACGCGGAGGGCGCGCTCGTGAGCGAGGCCTCCGCGGAGCGCTTCGAGGGTGAGGCCCAGGCTCCCGCCGCCGTCGAGGGCGACGCCGCGGTGCTCCGCCAGCGCACGGCGAAGGGCATTGGCTTGATGGAGAGCACCGCGCCGGTGCTGTCGCCGGGCACCACGACGCACCTGGGCACCCTCCAGGTGGCGCTGCACGAGGAGGGCTTGAGCACGACGCTTCGCGAGGCGACGCGCTTCACCGCCATCATCAGCGTGCTCGTCCTGGTGGTCTGCCTGGTGGCCGCGTGGCTGGTGTCGGGCGTGCTCGTCGTTCCCCTGGAGCGGCTGGCCCGCGCGGCGGCGGGCATCGCCTCGGGAGACCTCCGCCAGCAGATCGACGTCAACGGCTCGGATGAGATTGGTGACGTGGCGCGCAGCTTCGCCGTCATGACGGACGCGCTGTCCCACCTGCTGCAGGACCTGCGCGGCGCGGCGTCGGAGATGGAGCGCGAGGCGGCGGGGGTGCTGTCCACGTCCACGGCGCAGTCGGCCATGGCCCACCAGCAGGCCTCCGCCATCAACGAGACCAGCACCACCGTGGCGGAGATTGCGCAGACGTCCAAGCAGGCCACGTCCTACGCGGACTCGGTCATCTCCCAGACGCAGAAGTCGGAGACCCTCAGCGCGGAGGGCCAGAAGGTCGTCGGTGAGAGCGTCGCCGGCATGGAGAAGCTGGGCGAGCAGGTGAAGGCCATTGCCTTGTCCATCACCGACCTGAGTGAGCGCACGCTGCAGATTGGCGACATCATCAACACGGTGAAGGACGTGGCCGAGCAGTCCAACCTGCTGGCGCTCAACGCCTCCATCGAGGCGGCGAAGGCCGGCGAGCACGGGCGCGGCTTCGCGGTGGTGGCCACGGAGATGCGCACGCTGGCGGAGCAGTCCCGCATCGCCGCGGAGCAGGTGCGCGGGCTGCTCAACGAAGTGCAGAAGGGCACCCGGCAGGCGGTCAGCACGACGGAGGAGGGCAGCCGCCGGGCCCAGGCCGCCATGGAGCTGGCGCGCGAGGCGGGCACCACCATCCTGGGGCTGTCGGACGTCATCCGGGAGTCGTCGGGCGCGGCCCGGCAAATCGCTGGCAACACGCGGCAGCAGACGATTGGCGTGGAGCAGATCTCCACCGCCATGGGCGAGCTGACCTCCGCCATGAGCGACGCCGTGGAGAGCACGCGGCGCATCGAGCAGGTGGCGGGCAATCTGACCAATCTTTCGAAACGGTTCTCGGACCTGGTGGGTAGGTACCAGTTATGAACGCAAGGGTGCTGATCGTCGAAGACACGAAGACCATCACCAACCTCCTGCAGGTTTACCTGATGGGGTGGGGGTTGGAGTTCTTCGACGCGCCGAACGGCGCACAGGGTTTGACGAAGGCGCGGGAGCTCAAGCCGGACCTCATCATCTCCGACGTGCAGATGCCGGAGATGGACGGCTTCGCGCTCTGCGCGGCGGTGCGGGCCGACCCGCACCTGCACGACACGCCGTTCATGATGCTCACCTCGCTCAAGGACGATGCGAGCCGTCAGAAGGGCAAGCTGGTGGGTGCCAGCGCGTTCCTCAACAAGCCCGTGTCCGTCGACGACCTTCGCTCGAAGGTGCGCGACATCCTGAAACTGCCTGCGACCCGGTACTGAGCGCATGTCGAAGGACGACGCCAAGACGGATTACGCGGGGCTGAAGCGGCAGCTCACCGAGGCCCATTCGCAGTTGGATGGCCGGCAGGCGGTGAGCCCGGAGAAGCGGCGCGAGGTGCTGAGCGCGCGCGCCCGGGCCCTGGCCGAGTCTCGCCACGAGGAGCGCCAGGAGGTGCTCTCCGTGCTCGCCTTCACGGTGGGCGGGGAGCGCTACGCGGTGCGCATCGAGCACGTGGACCATGTGCTGGAGGCGCGGGGCATCGCCTCGTTGCCCGGCGCGCCCCGGCACGTGCTGGGCGCGCTGGTGAGCCGCTCGCGCGTGGTCCCGGTGTTGGACCTGCGCCAGTTGTTGGGGCTGGAGGGCGGCGGCATGTCCGACCTCAGCAAGGTGGTGGTGGTCGAGGCGGGCGACAATGAAGAGGGGTTCGGCCTGGCGGCGGAGTCCGTGGAGGGGCGCAAGGAGTTGCCGAAGGTGGAGCTGTCACAGCCTCCACCCGGGCCCTTCTTGTTCCTCACGCCGGACCGGCTGACGGTGTTGGACCTGGAGCAGCTCGGGGGCCCGTCCGCCACGCGGCCCGATGGGGAGTAGGCACGCACCATGGATCCTCAGCTCTTGCGCAGCATCTGGCCGGTGTTCTCCGCGGAGACGCGAGAGCAGATCCAGGCCATCGGGTCGAAGGTGTTGGGCCTGGAGGGGCCGGTGCAGGGGCGTGAGCCCGACCTGCTCCCGTCGCTCAAGCGGCTGGTCCACAGCCTGAAAGGCTCCGCGGCCAGCCTGGGGCTCGACGACATCGAGCAGGTGGTGCACGCCATCGAGGACGGGCTCGCCGCCTTCAACCACGAGGAGCGGCTGCCTCGCGACACCGTGGAGGCCATGCTGCGCGGCCTCTCCGCCATCGAGACCGCCATGGCGCGGGGCGACGCGGGACAGTCGCCCGCGGTGGACGGGCTGGCCTCGCTGCTGGCGGCGTTGGGCCACTCCGTGCCTGACGCCACGCCCGAGGGCGCCTCGTCCGGTGCCGCGGCGCAGGGGATGGAGGTGCTGGACCTCCTGGAGGCGACGCTGAGCGCGCTGTGCTCTCCAGACGTTCCGGACCGGGCCGCGGTGGTGCGCACGGCGGTGGAGCGCTCCCGGACGCTCAAGGCCTCCGCGGAGGCCGCTGGGGCGCAGAAGGTGGCCACGTTGGCGGAGGCCGCGGCGCTGGGCTTCACGCGGATGGAGCCGGGGGGCGATTCGGCGGGGTTGGCGGCGTCGGATGTCGCCGGCACGTTGGTGGCGCTGCGCACCGCGCTGGAGGCGGCGGGAGGTGCGGGCGCCGTGGCGCGCGCCGTACATGCGCTCAGGGCCGCGCCGTCACCCACGCAGACGGAGAGCCCGGCCGCGCAGCAGGCGGCGTCGGGCGCTGCGGCGCCTCAGGAGGCGCGTGGCGCTTCGGACCAGGTGGTCCGGGTGTCGCTGAAGACGCTGGAGTCCATCGCGCTCCAGGTCGAGCTGCTCCTGGCGGGCCGGGCGCAGCAGACGCGGCGGGGCGCGGCCCACCGGCAGTTGATGGACGGCATGCGTGAGGTGCTCATGCACCTTGAGCGCGCGTCGTCGCAGCTCGCCATGGCCGGGGGCGGACCCGCGCTGGAGCCGCTGCGCGCGGGTGTGACGCAGATGCGTGGCCTCCAGAAGCAGTTGCTGGAGCTGACCAAGGAGTCGCACCGCGACGGCGAGCAGCTCGCGCTGGTGGCGCAGGTGGCTCGAGACGACCTGCGCGATTTGCGCATGGTGCCGTCCTCGCAGGTCCTGGAGCCGCTGCGGCGCACCGTTCGCGAGACGTCCGCGCGCCTCAACAAGGAAGTCACCCTGGATTTGAGTGGCGGGGACGTGCGGCTCGACCGGCGCATCCTCGACGCGCTGAAGGACCCGCTGCTGCACCTGGTGCGCAACGCCATCGACCATGGGCTGGAGTCCACCGAGGAGCGGCGCGCGCTGGGCAAGCCCGAGGCGGGCCGGCTGTCGGTGCGCGTGGAGCCGCGTGGCTCGCGCATCGCGGTGGTGGTGGAGGATGACGGCTCGGGCTTGTCTCCGGAGAGGGTGCGGGCCACGGCGGTGAAGCGGGGCCTGCTGACGTCCGAAGCGGCGGAGAAGCTGTCGGACAGCCAGGCGGCGCGGCTGGTGTTCCAGCCGGGGTTCTCCACTCGAGATCAGGTGACGGCGACGTCGGGCCGGGGCGTGGGCCTGGACGTGGTGCAGGCGACGGCGCAGCGTCTCCAGGGCTCGGTGGACGTGGCCTTCACGGCGGGGCGGGGGACGCGCTTCACCGTGGACCTGCCGCTGACGCTGGCCGCGGCGCTGGGCCTGCTGGTGCGCACCGGCACGGCGGTGTCCGCGATTCCTTCCGACAGCGTCAATCGCATCCTGCGGCTGGAGCCCGGGGACGTGGGCACGGTGGCGGGACGCGTGGTGGCGCGGCTGGATGGCGAGCAGCTCACCTTCCTGTCTCTGGCGGAGGCCATCGGGTTGCCTCGGCTCCCGCTGGCGTTGGATTCAGGGAAGGTGCAGGCGGCCGCGCTGCTCACGGTGGGCGAGGACAAGGTGCTGTTCGCCATCGACGAGGTGGTGGGGCAGCAGGAGATTGTCGTCCGCTCGCTAGGGCGTCACCTGCGTGCCGTGCGCCATCTGGCGGGCGCGGCGGTGCTGGATGATGGCCGCGTGGTGCCGGTGCTCAACGCGCCGGAGTTGGTGCGCGCGGCCCGGCCGGAGACGCGCTCGGCGGCCACGGAGACGGCGCGGCCTCGCATTCTCGTCTGCGACGACGCGCTCACCACGCGCTTCGCCATGAAGTCGCTGCTGGAGATCGCCGGCTACCCGGTGGTGACGGCGGCGGACGGCGAGGAGGCGTGGGGCATCCTGGAGCGCACGGCCTGTCAGCTCGTGGTGAGCGATTGGCAGATGCCTCGGTTGGATGGCGTGGGGCTCGCGCGGCGCATCAAGTCGCATCCGCAGCTTCACCGCACGCCCATCATCCTGGTGACGTCACTGGACAGCCCCGAGGACCGCGCCGCCGGTTTGGAGGCAGGTGCGGACGGCTACCTCGTCAAACGCGAGGTGGAGCGGGGCCGGTTGCTGGAGATGGTGCGCCAGCTTCTGCCCGCGTCCTGAGGCGAGGGCTCAGGCGTCGCCAGACGCCTGGTGCCCGCCGGTAGGTGCATCACCCGCCCGTGGCTCGCGCCCACGTGGGCTCAGGCGTCGCGATGCGCCACGGGCACGGTGTCATCCACGGGCAGGTGCACCACTCGCCCGTGGCTCGCGCCCAGCCGGCCCGGACTCAGGCGTCGCGATGCGCAACGGGCACGGTGTCATCCACTGGCAGGTTCATTCCCCCCGCCCGTGGCTCGCGCTCACTTAGGCCTGGGGTCAGGCGTCGCCAGACGCCTGGTGCCCGCCGGTAGGTGCATCACCCGCCCGTGGCTCGCGCCCACGTGGACTCAGGCGTCGCGATGCGCCACGGGCACGGTGTCATCCACGGGCAGGTGCACCACCAGCCCGTTGCCCGTCTCCTCTGGCAGCGACAGTCCGCCGCGCAGTCGCTGCGTCAGGTACCGCAGCGTGGTGACCGTCTTCTCCGGCAGCGCCTTGCCACCGCGCAGGCTCACGCGCAGTTGCCACACGCCCGCGTCGCCCACCGCCTCCACGCGCACGGCCGCGGGGGCGCCCGAAGCCGCGACGGCGCGCGACAGGGTGCGCACCAGCAGCTCCACGTCATCGCTGGACCCGGGTACGGCCACGGGCCTGTCGGGCAGCGTCAGCGTCGTGTCCACCGGCCTGCCGCCCCGCGCGGCGGGAATGAAGGCCGTGCGCAGCAGCGGGCGCAGGTCGCTCACGCCCACCTCGGTCACCTTCGCGAGCCTGCGGTCGATGATGGCGCTCTGGTCCTCCGCCGACCGCTTCAGCCGCTCCAGATACCGCTGGATGGGTGCCGTCAGCCCGCCCGCCGTTCCCTTCAGCATCATGTCCACGTATCCCTTGATGACCATCAATGGTGTCCTGAGGTCGTGAGACGCCCGGGAGCGTCGCTGCTCCTGGTTCGCCACCCGCCGCTCCAATTGCCGCTGCGTCTTCAGGAGCTGCACTTGCCGCGCCGCCGCGTCCTGCTCGCGCGCGTGTGCCGCCAGCAGGACGGCGCCGAACGCCGACATCCGCTCCATCACCCGCGTGTCCCGCGTCGCCGAGCGCTCGGGCCACACCACCAATGCGGGTTGGCGCCGCGAGCGGGATGGAGCGCGCGCACCGGCGCCTCGCCCTGTCTCCGCCACGCAGACGCTGCCGTCATAGAACGCCACCGAAGCGGCGCCGGTCATCCGTTGTGTCTCCCTGACCAGCGCTTCCATCCCCGCACGTGCCCCGCACCGAAAAGCGCGCTCAGCGATACGCGCGAGCGCCTGCTCCACCCCTGCATCGAGCTCGGGCTCGATGCGCCACCCCGTCCAAGCACCCGCCAGCACACCCGAAGGTATGAGCACGCCTCGCGCGCGCCGCAACACTGCCCTGGGTGGGATTGAGAGGCCCGTGAATCGGAAATCCTTTTCCCTTCAGGGCGTGTGATCCCCCCACTTTTTACCGTCAGGGGGAAAGACGGCTCCGCGCAACCCCGCTCAATTCCTGAGAAGGGGGCTCTGGCCGGGCACTTGCTAACGGCATCCGGCACGGGTGGCGGAAGGGGCGAATGGGGACTCTCGATTACTACGCGGCGATCGCTCGACTCGCACCAGCAGGACTGGCGCGGAGCGCGGTACGACGTGTCCAGGGTGTGGCGCGACAGGCGCTCTATCGTCGGCGCGAGCGCGCGGACGAGGTGCAGCTCCTCCAGTCCTACGGGGCCGCGGATGGCGCCGAGCTGGTGGAGCTGGCCCTGGGCCAGCGGACCTCGCGCATCTGGTGTGAAGCCTCGCAGCGTCCGTCGGTGCTGGCGGCGCTCGGCGCGGTGCCGGGCGGTGTCGAGCGCGCACGGGCTCGCGCGAGGGCGGCGCTCCGGCAGGAGTGGGACATCTTTGGAACGGTGGTCGCCTTCGGTGAAGGCCGTCCCGTGGACTGGTCGCTCGACCCGGGGAGCGGCCACCGCTACCCGGTGGAGCCGGTGGAGCGCATGTCGCTCGCCGCGACGGGGCGTGACCCCAAGTATCCGTGGGTGATGGGCCGCCTGGACAGCGTGGTGGCGCTGGGCCAGGGCTACTGGGTGGAGACGGAGGCGGACACGCGCTCGCGCCTGGCGCGGGGCTTCGTGTCGCAGGTGCTGGACTTCCTCCAGGCGAATCCCCTGGGCCACGGCGTGCACTGGACGTGTGCCATGGAGGTGGCGCTGCGCGCCGCGAACCTGGCACAGGCGCTGGTGATGTTCTCCGACGCGCCCGAGGTGGCGCGGCCGGAGTTCGTGGTGCCGGTGCTGAGCGCGCTGGCGGACCACACGGCCTGGGTGGAGGCGCATCTCGAGGACCGGGGCGCGGTGCCCAACAACCACCTGGTCTCCAATTACGTGGGCCTGCTGGTGACAGGGCTGCTCTTCCCGGAGCTGCCGGGCGCGGCGCAGCAGTTGTCCCTGTCGGTGGGCGGCCTGCGCGAGCAGATGGAGACGCAGGTCCACCTCGAGGGCACGTCCTTCGAGGGCTCCATTCCCTATCACCGCTTATCGGTGGAGCTGTTCACGCTGGCGTATGTCGTTGCACGCGGCGCGGGCGTGCCCATGGGACCCCGGTATGAATCCCGGCTGCGTCGCATGTTCCACGCCGTGCGCGCGTGGTGCTCGGAGCAGGGACTGGCGCCGCAGATTGGCGACAATGATTCCGGCCGGGTCTTCCCGCTGAGAGAGCGCGAGGACAACGCGCACGGCTATCTGGTGGGGCTGGGCGCGGCGCTCTTCGGCGATGCGGGCCTGGGCGGTGGCGAGCTCGTGGACGAGGCCGCGTGGCTGCTGGGCCGTGCTGGCCAGTCGCGCTTCGCCGCGCTCGCGTCCGCGCCGGCGCCCGTGTCGGTGAGCTTTCCGGAAGGTGGTTTTCACATCTTGCGCGGCGACGGAGTCGTTATCACTGTCAGCGCCGGCAAGCAGGGGCAGGGCGGAGTCGGGGGACACAGCCACAACGACAAACTTTCTTTTGAACTCCACCTCGACGGGCGCCCCGTCATCGTGGATCCGGGCACGGGCACCTATACGCGTGAGCCCGCGACGCGGAACTGGTTTCGCTCCACGGCGGCGCACAACACGGTGCAGGTGGACGGCGAGGAGCAGGCGCCCCTGGATACGGCGCGCTTGTTCGCGCTGCCCGAGGAAGCCCGGGCGCGGGTGGTGGCCTTCCTGCCAGGGAAGAGTGTGGACAGGCTGTTGGTGCGGCATGACGGCTATCGCCGGCTGGCCGCGCCGGTGGGAATCGAGCGCACGTTCCGGCTGGACCGGGGCGAGCGCGCTCTGGCCGGACGTGACCGCTTCGTGGGCACGGGCCGGCATGACGTGGTGGGCAGATTCCATCTGCCAGACGAACAGGCGCGTGTGGTGGCGCCGCAGGTGCAGGTCCTGTCACGCGCGGGTCGTGTGATGGAAGAGCCGGTGTCGTTCGAGCCGCTCGTGGTGGAGCTGGGCCCCGAAGGGGCTCCGCTCGCCTGGGTGGTGCTGGAGCAGGGATTGACGGCGCGGTTGGTGCCGTCGCGGTATTCGCCAGGGTACGGGCGGGTGGTGCCGTCGCTGGCGGTGGAGTTCCGGGGGCAGGTGACGCCCCCGGCATGGCTGAGGTGGGTCGTCGTTTTCCGCTGATTGTCGGGTCGGGACGTGACCGTCATGGACGGCACGTCGCATCAGGAGAGGTGAGCACGATGAGGGTGATGGTGAGCAGCCCGCTGCTGGATCGCATCAAGAAGCGGGACGCGAGGGTGGGTGTGGTCGGGCTTGGCTACGTCGGTCTTCCGCTGGGCATGGCGTTCGCGGAGGCGGGCTTCCCTGTCATGGGGCTCGATGTCGACAAGCGGAAAATCGAAAAGATTGAGAAGGGGGAGAGCTACATCAAGCACATCCCCAGCGCGCCGCTGTCGGAGCTGAGCAAGTCGGGCAAGCTGAAGGCCACCTCGGACTTCGCCAAGGCGAAGGACATGGACTGCGTCATCATCTGCGTGCCCACGCCGCTCACGGCGTCGCGTGAGCCGGACATGAGCTACATCATCCAGACGGGTGAGGCGCTCGCGCCGCACGTGCGTCCTGGACAGCTCTTCATCCTGGAGTCCACCACGTATCCGGGGACGACGGAGGAAGTGCTCAAGCCGCTGCTGGAGAAGAATGGGCTCAAGGCGGGCAAGGACTTCTACCTGGCCTTCAGCCCCGAGCGCGAGGACCCGGGCAACAAGAGCTTCAACACCAAGACGATTCCCAAGATCGTCGGTGGCTACTCGCCCGAGTGCTCCGAGGTGGCCGCGGCCCTCTACGGCAGCGCGCTGAAGGAAGTGGTGCCGGTGTCCTCCACGCGCGTAGCGGAGTTGACCAAGCTGCTGGAGAACATCTTCCGCTGCGTCAACATCGCCATGGTCAACGAGATGAAGATGCTCTGCGACCGCATGGGCGTGGACGTGTGGGAGGCCATCCAGGCGGCGAGCACCAAGCCGTTCGGCTTCATGCCCTTCTTCCCGGGCCCGGGCCTCGGTGGGCACTGCATCCCCATTGACCCGTTCTACCTGACGTGGAAGGCGCGCGAGTACGAGTTCCACACCAAGTTCATCGAGCTGGCCGGCGAGGTGAACTGGCAGATGCCGTACTACGTGGTGCAGCGCACGATGGAGGCGCTGAACCAGAACAAGCAGACGCTCAACGGCGCGAAGGTCCTCTGCCTGGGTGCGGCGTACAAGAAGGACATCGACGACATGCGTGAGAGTCCGTCGCTGCGCATCATGACGCTGCTGGCGGAGAAGGGCGCGGAGCTGTCGTACCACGACCCGTACGTCCCCGAGCTGCACAAGGGCCACGGCTTCAACATGGAGATGAAGTCCGTGCCGCTGAAGCCGGAGACGCTGGGTCAGTACGACGCGGTCCTCATCCTCACGGACCACTCGGACATCGACTACGCCATGGTGGTGGACCGCTCCAAGGTCGTCATCGATACGCGCAACGCCACCAAGGGCGTGAGCAAGGGCCGCGAAAAAGTGACCAAGGCCTGACAGTACACGCCGCCCGCCCGGAAACCGACCCTCCGGGCGGGGGGCCTCTCGTTCACGGATTCCGCCTGGCGGCATCCGTGAGCGCGGAGCTGCTCGTAACGTGGAGTGGATGGGCTAGTGTCGGGGACGTGCAAGCCCTCCTTCGACCCGTGTTTCCCCTGCTGGCGGTCTCGGCGCTGCTGACGGCGGCGGCGCCCGTGCCGGACGCACGCGTGACGCTGCTCGACGCGATGTCCGCCGAGCTGTCGCGCAACCACCAGCAGTTGAAGATGCAGAACCACGAGCCCCCGTACTTCATGAGCTACCAGCTCAAGGACTACGTGTCGTACGCGGTCGCCGCGCGCTACGGGGCGCTGTTCATGGACGACGGCTACCGCGAGCGGAAGCTGTACGTCGACGTGCGCGTCGGTGACTATGACTTCGACAGCTCGGTGGAGGAGGGGCTCGAGTTCAGCTTCTCCAGCAAGGGCACCAGCTATGTGTCGCGCAAGGAAGGCCCGCTGGATGATTCCCCGCTGGCCCTTCGCACCTCGCTGTGGCTCATCACCGACGAGAAGTTCAAGTCCGCGCTCTTCCAATACCTGAAGAAGAAGGGCGAGGACGTCTACGCGGTGGAGGACCCGAAGCGTCCACCGTCCTTCTCGCGCGAGAAGCCCGTGCAGCACACCGAACCTCCGGTGAGCGCGCCGTTCGACCGCGAGCGGTGGGTGAAGGTGTCGCGTGACGTGTCCGCGCGCTTCAACGCGCACCCGGAGCTGTTCGACTCGGAGGTGCGCATCACCCAGGACAAGGTGACGCGGCTGTTCGTGTCGTCGGAAGGCAGCCGCATCATCACCGAGGAGACGCTGTACGGCCTGCACGTCTCCGCCGTCACGCGCGCGCCGGACGGGCAGCTCCTGGACAACTCACGCAACTTCTATTCGCCCACGGAGGCGGGGCTCCCGGACGAGGCGCGCCTGGTGAAGGCCGCGGACACCATCGTCGAGGAGCTGCTGGCCCTGCGCGCAGCGCCCGCCATCGACCCGTACACGGGCCCCGCCATCCTCGCGCCGGAGGCCGCGGGGGTGCTTTTCCATGAGGCCGTGGGCCACCGGCTCGAAGGCGACCGGCAGGGCGGCGAAAGCGAGGGCAAGACGTTCAAGGGGCAGGTGGGCAAGCAGGTGCTGCCGTCGTTCATCTCCATCCACGACGACCCCACGCGCCGCGTGCTCCACGGTGAGCCGCTCAATGGCTACTACCTCTTCGACGAGGAGGGCGTGCGCGGCCAGCGGGTGACGCTGGTGGAGAAGGGCGTGCTGCGCAACTACCTCCAGGGCCGCCGTCCCGTGGAGGGCTTCCTCCAGTCGAACGGCCATGGCCGCAGCCAGGGCAACCTCAAGCCCGTGGCGCGCATGGCGAACCTGCTGGTGGAGAGCACGAATGGCGTGAGCGACGCGGAGCTGAAGAAGCGGCTGATCGCCGAGGCGAAGCGTCAGGGCAAGCCGTACGGCCTCATCATCCGCGACATCACCGGCGGCAACACCAACACGTCCAGCTACGGCTATCAGGCGTTCAAGGGCGTGCCGCGCATGGTGTACCGGGTGGACGTGAAGACGGGGAAGGAGACGCTGGTGCGCGGCGTGGAAATCGTGGGCACGCCGCTGTCGGCGGTGAACCGCATCCTGGCCTCGGGCCAGAAGCAGGGCGTCTTCAACGGCTTCTGCGGCGCGGAGAGCGGCAACGTGCCGGTGTCCACCGTGGCGCCCGCCATGCTGCTCCAGGAGCTGGAGCTCCAGCGCACCATGGAGGGCAAGGACCGGCCGCCCATCCTCACCAGCCCCGCGGCGCTGGAGGCTCCGGCGCGCAAGCCGTAGCCGCGTGCTCGATGCGGCGGCGCGGTGAAGGCCTCTCCGGCTGTGGGGCCTCCGGGGGCCGGGCGGGCTGCGCGCGCCGCAGCGTGATTTCCACCGTCGTGCCGTGGCCCGGCGTGCTGAGCACGCGGATGGCGCCGCCCATCGCGGTGACGATGTCGCGGCAGATGGCCAGCCCCATGCCCATGCCTTCGTTCCGCGTGGTGAAGAACGGGTCGAAGATGTGGGGGAGCACCTCGGTGGGGATGCCCGGGCCGGTGTCGGTGATGGACAGCACCACGCCGCGCTCCTCCTCCCGGAGGCCGAGCGTCAGTTGATGCTCGGAGGTGCGGCCCTCCGGAAGGGCCTGCACCGCGTTGAGCACGAGGTTGAGCGCCACCTGGCCCAGCTTCGTCTCCGTGCCCAGCACGCGCGGCACGTCCGGCGCGTAGGCCCGCACCACGCGCGCACGGTGGCGGAGCTGGCTGGCGGCCATTCGGAGCGTGCGTTCCAGGACCGACTGGAGATCCACGGGGCGCTCGACGCCGGTGTCGCCCATGGACAGGGCCCGCAGGTCCGCGACGACGCGGTGGATGTGCTGCGCACCCTCCAAGGCCTCGTCCAGCACCTGCTGGCACTCGTCGGCGAGGGACGCCGGCAATGGGTGGCTGTTCAGCCGCTGCTGGAGGTATTCGAGATTCCCCGTCGTGTAGGCGAGCGGGTTGTTGATTTCGTGCGCGAGGCCCGCGGCGAGGTGGCTGAGCGACAGCGTCCGGTGCTTGAGCAACGTCTCCAGCTCACCGCGCAGGCCCTGGAGCGAAGCCAGCTCCGCGCGGACCGCCTCGGGCACGTCTTCACCGGCGCTCAGGCGCTCCAGCTTCGCCAGGGAGGAGCTCAGCCGTTCACGCAGGGACCGCGAATCCGACACCGAGCCTGGCGGATGCTGCAGGGGGCGTTCCTGCTCCATGGTGCATGTCCCTCGACGCCGGACCCGTCAAATCCAGCGATTCCCAAATTCCCAATTCATGAGAATGGTTCGTGGGCCCTACGATGCCTCATGTGTTCAATTTCTGAAACCGCGGACGTGCTCGCGCCGCCTCACTGCGGAGTAGGCAGAGGTACGAGCCGGGCGGGACGTGGCTGGGGAGGCCGGAGTGGCCTGGCGCCCTTGAAGCCGCGCAACTGGACATACCGCCGGAAGTCTTGAAGGAAGTTCTCCGGCGGGAGGCCCACGGCCTGACGGAAGGCCTGGTCGAAGTCGGGGCCTCGGTCCATGCCCTGGAGCACCGACTTCACGGCCTCCTCGCCGTAGCGGCGCACCAGGAAGGTGAAGGCGTGGTGGGCGGCGCCGTACACGATGCCGCTCTCCGCCTGGTACAGCGCGTCCGCTTGGGACAGCGGGTCCGCATTGGGGTGGGTGCGCCAGAAGTGTTCCAGGTCCTCGAGGCTGGAGAGCCGGTAGCCCTGCTCGGCGGTGTACGAGGCCATGCCTTCGCGGAACCAGAGGGGAATGCGCTTGCGTGTCCAGCCGAGCCGGTCCGAGGCGATCTGGTACATCAGGCTGTGGGTGAGCTCGTGCAGCAGCAGCTCGTCCACCTGGGCCTGGCTGGCACCCCGGGACGTCCACGTGCGAGGGCTCTGGACTTCAATCTGCTCGTACCGCGCCCACGCGCGGAGGAAGTCATGGCCGCGGCGGTTGGCGGCGCGCTCCAGCGCGGCATGGTTCGGGTGGACGACGATGGTGACGCGGTCGTCGAAGTTCCCCCAGCGCATGAGCCGGGGAATGGCGCGCTCCACGGCCAGCCGGACCTGCGCCGCGGCGTCGGCGTCCCGCGGCTGGAACTCGATGTCGATGCTCGTGCCCGCGGGCATGCGCGCGGCGGCGCCCTGGCCCGGCTCCAACTGCACCCGGGTGCTGCGCACGCTGGCGCACCCGCTGAGCAGCCCGAGGACGAGCAGCGCCGCCACCCAGCCGGGGCGCCCGAGAATGTCGGCTCGTGAAGTCACGACTCCATTCACTCCGCACCCAACCAGCTCAGCACCGCGCGTCCGACGTCGGCCACGGTGGAGAAGGACTCCACCTCGGGCGCGGGTGGGCCGAAGTAGAGCACGGGGACGGGGTGAAGCGTGTGGCCTCGCGTGGACAGGTCCTCCACGTTGCCGTGGTCGCTGCACACCAGCACGCGGGCGCCGGCGGGCCGGGAGGCCGCCACCGCGCGGGTGAAGGCGTCGAAGGCGTCGAGCGCGGCCAGGGCCGCCGTCCAGTCCTGGGCGTGGCCGGCCTCGTCCGCCAGGTAGTGTTCGAAGAAGGTGAAGTCCGCGCCCGAGGCCACCTTCCAGAAAATGGCGGCGGCTTCCTCGGGCGAGCGCTCCGGCGCGGGCAGTCCGTAGGCCCGGGCGCTGGCGCCGGTGATGTCGTGGGTGAGGCCGTCCCCGGCGCGGGCGTCATCGAGCGTCCGCAGGGGGACGCCGCCCGCGGCGAAGGCCAGCTTGGAGGCGGAGGGCCTCACCTTGCGGCGGGCCTCGGGCGCGAGGACGAACTCCGGCGGCGAATGGCTGGGCCGGCGGGGGACGCCCAGCGCGTCCAGGTAGGGCGCGGGGTAGGCGTTGGCGAAGGTGGCGGTGCGGCCCGCGGCGCCCAGCCTCCGGACGATGGAGCGGTCCGCCATCAACCCCCGCAGCGGCGCATTGGGGTACCCGAGCACGTGGCGGCCCAGCAGCACGGGGGCCGGGTCCCCCGTGAGGATGGCCGTCTGGTTGGACGCGGACTGGGGCCGCCCGGGGACGCCGAAGGTGGTGTCCACGGGGATGCAGCGGCCCGAATGGGGCAGGGGCGGGCTCGGGGCGTCCTCGAAGTGGGAGAGCAGGTGCTCCCGGTGGGCGAGCGGATTGATGGCCGGGTCCTTTCGGCCAATGCCCACACCATCGATGAACAGGAGCGCGACGCGCGCGGCGGGGGACTCTATCCTCGATGCGGACGGAGCTGCCATGGATGAGCGGTCAGGCTCCGGCACCCTTCCGTGACGCCCGCGCCAGTCGTTCGACGAGGTCGTCCGGGATGGGTTTGCGCGGCGAAAAGGTGATGCCGGTCTTGGTCGCCTTCAGGCCGGCGGCCGCGATCTCCTCGGCATGTTCGGAAATGGCGCTGGGATGGAGATACAGCCCGCACTGCTTGCTGAACGCCGCATAGCCCGCGACAACCGAGCCACCGAGCTTGAAGCCCGGCATGTTGTAGGCCACGACCTCCTCCGCTTCCGGCAGGACGCGGGCCAGGAGGGCGCGCAACTGCTTCAGCGCGGGCTGGAAGGGCTCGGGCGCCGCGGCGATGTAGGCGTCGTGATCAGCGATCTTCGTCATGGCTGTGTCCCGCTGCGGATTCCGAGGGGTGTCGAGAGGTTCGTTCCGGCTTGCCGAATATCCATTTCCATTGGGTCGGCCAACGAAGATTGAGTAATCGGCTAGAGTCGGCACATCATCGCGTGGGATCGAACTCATTCTAGGCACTCGCGAAAATCCCGGTACCTTCGAGACGTTTTGGAACGTCCGCAAAGTGCCAATGCCGCCGGTCGCGGGTGGCGCTCAGGGCTGCGCGTCTTCTGCCCGGCGCAACGAGAAGCCGTGTTCGAGCCGCGCCTTGCATCCGGCGACGACGAGAGTGAAGCCCCATCCCTGATCGAAGAGTCCGACACGCATGGCCCTCCACGGCGACCTCTTCAGCTATCCGCTTCCTGAGTTCCTTCAATGGTTGGACAGCTCCCGCAAGACGGGAACGCTCCAGCTTTCCTGGGAGGCCGGTGAGCGCAAGCTCTTCCTGCTGTCTGGCCAGGTGGGGGCCACCGCGGCCGAAGGGCTTCGCGGGCGCGTGGCCCGGCTCCTCACCCTGTCCAAGCTGGCGTCGGGCACGAAGGTGCTCGCGGCCTTCGACGAGCTGGCGCGCACGCCGGACGTGGACGCCGCGTTCGACATCCACGGCATCCAGGCGCGGTGGATTCGCGACCTGGGCCGGGAGGAGCTGTTCGCCGCGATGATGGACCTGACCATCGCCGGCCGAGGCACCTTCCACTGGACGGAGGACGCGGACCGCTCGGGGGAGGACTGGGTTCCGTCCGACATGAGCATCCGGGAGCTGCTCTTCGAGTCCCTGCGTTGGGTGGACGAGCAGTCCGACGTGGACAAGGCGCTGCCCATCGACGCGCTCAGCGTCCGCGCGCTGTCACCGCCCAGCCCGAGCCAGCCGCTGATGCACCGGATCATCCTGGGGCTGTGCGCGACGCCGCAGAACCTGGGGCGCCTGCGCCTGTCCATGGGGGTGTCCCGTTCGTCGGTGACGCGCCGGGTGCATGAGCTGCTGCGCGCGAAGCTGGTGGAGGTGGACGGGGCGCCGCAGGTGGAGGCGGACCCCGTGGCGGAGATGCTGGAGAAGGGCGCGGTGCTGATGCGCGAGGGCCAGTTCGACGCCGCGGGCATCGTCTGCACGTCCCTGCTGGCCAGCGACCCGGCGGACCGGCGCGTGCGCGAGTTCGCGCGGCTGGTGCAGCGCGAGCACGTGGCCGCGCTCTACGCGGACCTGCCGCCGCTGTCCGTGCCGCACATGATTCATGACCCCCAGGGCCAGGCGCTGCTCAAGCCGGAGGAGCGGCAGATCGCCGGGCTGGTGAATGGCACCTGGGACGTGTCCACGCTGGTGCTCGCCAGTCCGGCGCGGGAGCTGGAGACGCTGAAGACGCTGGCGAAGCTCCAGCGGATGGGGCTGTTGCAGCTCGGCTACCCGCGCTGAGTGGGGCAGGGCTCCCGCGCCGGTGCGGGAGCCCGGGGGCTACTCCGCGCTGGGCAGGCCCACCGCGTTGAGCCGCACGAACACCTGCATCATCACGTAGAGGGAGAAGGCGGCGTCATCCACGCGCAGGTGCTGCTGGGTGGACAGGCCCTGGAGCCGGAGCAGGTCCGCCCCGTCCACGCGGAGCAGGAAGGCCTGTTGTCCCAGGGATCCCTCGCCCGCGAAGGCCAGGGCCCGGCGGATGGCGTCCGAGCACGCGGTGACGCAGGTGGAGTAGTCCCCCGTCATGAACGCGGCCTCCGCGGCGCGGGCGTGGTCGAACATGTCGCCGGGCGCGAGCGCGCTCGCGGCGCCCAGCAGCTTGGGACCGGGCTGGGGCGTGGGGATGGGCGCCGGCTCCACGCGGGGCGGGGGCACCACGGCCACCACCGGGGCCACGCGAGGCACCGGGCCTGCCGCCTGGGCCGCGGCCTGGGGCGGGGTGCCGGGCTGCTGCCGGTGCTGGAGGTGCTGGGTGAGCTGCGCTTCCAGACCCGCGGGCTGCGCGCCCGCGGCGGGGCGGGGCGGCGGGACGATGCGCTTGGCGCGCAGGTCCTTGATGACCAGCCGGGTGATGGCCTTGAGCGTGTCGAGCACCCCGCGGCCGTTGGCGGCGGAGGTCTCCAGCTCCGGGACGCCGCGCGGGTTGAGCTCCTGGCGGAGCACCTCCACGGGCAGCACGCCGTCCAGGTCCCGCTTGTTCCACTGCATCACCAGCGGGAAGCGATCCAACCGGATGCCGTGTTCGAAGAGGTTCTCCTCCAGGTTCGCCAGGGACTCGCGGTTGGCGTCCATGGCCTCCGGCTGAGAGTCCGCGACGAACACCACGCCGTCCGCGCCCTGGAGCACCAGCTTGCGGGTGGCGTTGTAGAAGACCTGGCCCGGCACGGTGTAGAGCGCGAGCCGCACGGAGCAGTCGCCCACGCGCTCCACCTTCACCGGCAAGAAGTCGAAGAAGAGCGTCCGGTCCCCCTCCGTGGCGATGGACATCATCTCGCCGCGGTGCGCGGGGCGGACCGTCTCGTAGATCTTCCTGAGAGAGGTCGTCTTCCCGGACAGGCCCGGTCCATAGAAAACGATTTTCGCGGCCACTTCGCGGGCCATCAGATTGACGCTGCTCACGGTGCCATCTTACCTAGACCGACTTGACACCTCGCGCCAGTTGACGACGCGACATTCACCACGAGTCCAGGACCCGAGGCACGGAAGGTATGGCCCGATGCTCGCGAAGGGCTCGCCAGGATGCGTGCCCGCAAGGCATCCGCCACGGAACATACCGTTTCCCATAAAGGGAATGACGGCACGAACCGCACGGATGGCGGCCTGCATGTCATGCGACCGGCAAAGCACCGCGCTGCCCGAAAGCAGCGATGCGGCGGATGCACGGGATAAAGCCGCTCGGTAGGGGGGGCCGTGGCGGGGGTTGAGACGCGCTACGGACCCACCCTCGAGCGTGAGGACCTCAAGCGGCCTTCGTCACCTTGCCCGCCTTGATGCAGCGGGTGCACGCGAGAACGCGCTGGGTGCTGCCCTGCACACTGGCCCGAACCTTCTGGAGATTCGGCAGGGTCCGCTTCTTCGTCTTGTTGTTCGCGTGGCTGACGTTGTTGCCGACCAGCGGACGCTTGCCACAGATGTCACACTTCCACGCCATGACCTCTAACTCCTTGAAAACTGGGGCGTTGGACGCCTGCCGATTAAAAGAGCGGCGGAACCTGCCAGAGAACGGCCCGGAAATCCAGCCTTAGATCCAGGATCAGCCCTTGAGCGGATCCTTCTTCTTCAACATGTCTTGCACCAGCCGTGCGGCCCGGATGCCCGCGAGCAGCTCGCCTTCCAGCCCGAGACCGGGAAGGACTTCCCTGCTGGCGAGCAGGATGTTCTTCGCCGGCGTGCGCTGGGTCAAACCCGTGACGCCGAGGAAGGCTTCCGACTCGAAGCTGAACAGGGGATGTGGCATCAGCCGGCTGCCCCGCACGCCGCCCGCGTCCAGGTAGGGCGCGGAGCGCAGCAGGCGGTGCTGCGCGGTGAAGGGCATCAGCGCGTCCAGGTGCTCGTCGATGCGCGTGGCCAGCCCCTGGAGGTGCTCTTCGCCCAAATCCCTCGCGGAGGCCGGCACGAAGGCGCCCGCGCACACCACGCGCATGCCCTCCGTGGCCTTGGCCTCCTTGCCGCCCTGGGTCTGCGCCGCGCGCGCGGGGTGGACCTGGATCAGCAGCGGCCCCAGCTCCGCGTCGCCCGTGTCCAGCAGCGCCAGCTCGCCCAGGCCCCGTGGCAACGCGGACTCCGGAACCACCCAGTTGACGCTGAAGAGGAGGGACTTGGTGTTCGACTGATCCAGGTGCTCCAGCAGGCCGCGGTGGTGCTTCTTGTCGTTCACCAGCCGCCGCAGCGCGCCCGCGTCCGTCGCCGCCACCAGGCAGGCCGCGCGGTACACGGTGTCCGAGCGCATCAGCTTCATGCCCGCGAACTTGCTGCCGTCGAAGGCCAGCTCCTCCACGATGAACCCCGCGGGGTTGTCGCGGCCGAGCACGTCGCCTCCCAGCTCCGCCACCCGGCGGGCGAGCATCTCTCGCAGCCCTTCATGCCCGCCCGTGAAGAAGGACGGGGCCGCGAGGACCTGGGACATGGCGCGCGACTGCGCGAGCGCGGACTCGGGGCGCTCCAGGTGGCTGACGAAGGGCAGCAGGCCGCGAACCAATGACACGGCCGGGGCGTCGCCGGTGAGCTGGGGCGGCGTGTCCAGGCCCGGGTGGGCCCGGATGAGCTTCTTCAGGCCCCAGCCCTCGAAGAACCCGTCCGGGGGCAGGGCGGGGCCCGCCTTGAAGAAGGCATCGCTGGATTCGTGCTGCGCGGCGGCGCCGCTCAGGGCGCCCAGCAGGGACGGGCCCTCGTCGCCCAGCTCTCGCGCCACCTCCGCCTTGCGGCGGGTCGCGTCGCCGTGGAGGTCCAGGCGGCCGCGGGGCATGAGGAGCTGGAGCTCTGGCGCATGGGGCCGCAGCGCGCGTTGCACCAGGCCGGTGATGCCCAGCTCGGTGAGGGCCTCCTCGACGGCGGGCATGGCCTTGAGGGGCGGGGAGACGAAGGGGGCGTAGGGGAGCACGTAGCCACCGTGCTCGTAACCGGGCCCCATGCCGTCGTGCTCCACCAGCAGCACGCGGTGGTTGCGCTTCGCCAGGAGGGCCGCCGCGAGCGCACCGCCCAACTGACTGCCGAGCACGATGACGTCGTAGACATGCCGGGACGGCCCGGCGGGAAGCTTGAGCTTGGCAGAGGACGTCGCCATGAGGCGGGCAACACTACACAACGTGCCCGCCGCTGGCGCCCTTTTCACCACGGGCCGTGCGCGCCCGGGGCGGCTTCAGCGCGCGGCGGCGCCGAAGAGCCGCTGCTCCAGCTCTGGAGGCAGCGTGGTGAAGTCCTGGAGAACCCAGTGCGCGCCGGCCTGACGGAGGTCGGCCTCGGGGGCGCCGGTGGTCAAACCCACCACCGTCATGCCGGCCTCGCGCGCGGACATGACACCCAGCACCGCGTCCTCGAAGGCGAGGCACGCGGTGGGCTCCACGCCCAGCGCCTTCGCGGCGGCCAGGAAGATGTCGGGGGCGGGCTTGCCCCGCGCCACCTGTTCGGCGCCGACGATGCTGGCGAACAGCGACCGGATGCCGAGCCCATCCAGCACCAGCTCGCGGTTGCCCTGGGGCGCCGCGGTGGCGATGGCCGCGGGGCAGCGGGCGTCACGCAGGCGCTGGATGAACGCCTCCGCGCCCCGGTGGAGCTGGAGGTGGGGCCGGTAGAGGGTGCGGTAGTGGCTCTCCTTCTCCTCGGCGATGCGCTCCACCTCGTCCGGGGCGACCGGGCGGCCGAGCAGCTCCGGGATGATCTCCTCGTTCTTCTTGCCGGCGTAACGGCTCTGGAAGTCCTCGGCGGTCAGTGGCAGGCCGAGCTTCCGGGCGAACGAGACCCACGCTTCGTTGTGGAAGCGCATGTTGTCGACGAGGGTGCCGTCCATGTCGAAGACGACGGCTCGCAGGGGAGACAGTGCGGAGGTCATGGCCCGAGCCATAGCGCGTCTGGCGACACCGTGGGCCAATGAATCCACCCAAGGGGCTGGTCGCCTGATATCCCCCACGGCATGAGTGACGACCTCCTGCTCGAGACGCGTGGCGCGGTAGGCGTGGTGACCTTGAACCGGCCCAAGGCGCTGAACGCGCTGAACCTGGGCATGTGTCGCACGCTGCACCCGGCGCTCGACGCCTGGGCGGCGGATCCGGCCATCCAGGCGGTCGTCATCCGGGGCGCTGGCGGACGGGCCTTCTGCGCGGGTGGGGATGTGCGCGCGGTGGCGCTGTCGGTGGGAGACGCCTCCGCCGACGAAAAAGGGCGGGTGTCGCGTGAGTTCTTCCGCGCGGAGTACGCGCTGAACCACCGCATCCACCACTTCGGCAAGCCGTACGTCTCCCTGGTGGACGGTGTCTGCATGGGCGGTGGGCTCGGGCTGTCGATGCATGGGACGCACCGGGTCGTCACGGAGAAGCTGATCCTGGCCATGCCGGAGACGGCGCTGGGGCTGTTCCCGGATGTGGGCGGTGGCTGGTTCCTGCCGCGCTTCCCGGGTGAGTCGGGGACGTACCTGGGCCTCACGGGGGCCCGGTGCAACGCGGCGGACGCGATGTGGTTGGGCTACGGCACGCACAACGTGGAGTCCGCGCGGCTGGATTCCGTGTTGGAGGCGCTGGTGTCCGCGCCCTGGGGCAGCGGCGCGGCGAGCTCGGTGGTGGACGCGGTGCTCGCGGGCTTCCACGCGGACGCCGGGACGTCCCCGCTGAGCGTGCAGCACGCCGCCATCGACCGGTGCTTCGCCGCGGAGCGCGTGGACGACATCCAGCAGGCCCTGGAGGTGGAGGGCACGCCCTGGGCCCAGGAGACGTGGGGCACGCTGCTGCGCATGTGCCCGACGAGCCTCAAGGTGACGCTGCGCCAGCTCCGGATGGGGCGCACGCGGGATTACGATGAGATGGCCAACGTGGAGTACCGGCTCAGCCAGACGATGACGGCGCGGCCGGACTTCCGCGAGGGCATCCGTTCGGTGCTCGTGGACAAGGACAACAAGCCGCACTGGAAGCCGACCACGTTGGCGGAGGTCACCGACGAGGTGGTGGAGACGCTCTTCGCGCCGCTGCCCGGGGACGGGTGGACGTTGCCCGCGCGCGGGTAGGGGCGTGGTTACAAATCTTCGTCGCTGAGGACGGTGACGCCGTGCTCGCGAAGGAGCGCGGTGGTGATGCCTTCGCCCGCGCGGAGCTGGCCGGACTCGTAGACGCGCTGGCTGCCGCACGAAGGGCTCTTTTCCTTCAGCAGCGCTACCGTCGCCCCGAACCTGCGGGCCGCGTCGAACGCGAGGCAGGCGCCACGCTGGAACGCCTCGGTCCGGTCAACGCCCTCGGCCCGCTCCACGGCGGTGGCCCGCCCGGCCCAGACGTCCACGCCGGTGCCGCCGCACAGGTCCACGGGAGGCCGTGGGACTGGTAGGCCCGAAGCCACTTCGGGGCAGATGGGCACGATGTCCTTGTCCGCGAGCGCCGCGAGGACGCGCTCGGAGCGCTGTGAGCGGCCGTCGTAGCGGCAGGCTTCGCCCAGCAGGCACGCGCTGACCAGGACCACCGGCGCGCCTTGAAGCGCGGCGGTGCGCTGCTCCCGCGAGGACGGGGCGGTTTCGCCTTCATGGGACGTCGCGTGCAACGCTCCCGGGCCTTGCTCCTTCTCGCTCACCGGGGCTCGACCGTGGCGCCGGGGCTGCGCAGCGCCAGCTCGCCCACGGTGGCGGGTGCCTCCACGCGGGTACGCACCCCATCCAGCGTCACCTTGCCCGTCACCGCGAGCCGCACGGCCAGCGGATAGAGCCGGTGCTCCTCCGCGAGGATCCGCGAGCCCAGCGCCTTCTCGTCATCATCCGGGAGCACCGGCACGGCCGCCTGCGCGATGATGGGCCCGGTGTCCGTGCCCGCATCGACGAAGTGCACGGTGCAGCCCGCGACCTTCACCCCGCGCTCCAGCGCCTGCCTCTGGGCATTCAGCCCGGGGAACGCGGGGAGCAGGGACGGGTGGATGTTCAGCACCCGTCCCGCGTAGTGGCCCAGGAAATCCGCGCTCAACAGGCGCATGAACCCCGCAAGGCACACCCATTCCACGTTCGCCGCGCGCAGCGCCTCGCGCAGGGCCTGCTCGAAGTCCGCCTTCGTCGCATGCGCCTTGTGGTCCACCACCACGGCCGGCACGCCCGCCTTGCGCGCCCGCTCCAGCGCGAAGGCGGTGGGCACGTTGGACACCACGCAGGCGACCTCCGCGGGGAAGTCCTCCCGCGCGCAGGCATCCAGCAGCGCTTGCAGATTGCTCCCGCTGCCCGACACCAACACGCCCAGGCGGACCCGCGCGCTGCTCATGGCTCGACGACCGCCGTGGCCTCGCCCTGTCCCGCCTCCACCCGGCCCACCTCGAACGCCTGCACGCCCCGGCCACTCAGGACACCCAGTGCCTGGGCGACGTCGTCCTTCGCCACGACCAGGATGAGCCCCAGGCCCATGTTGAACGTGCTGAACATCTCGTCCCGGTCCACGCCACCGAGCTTCGCGATGAGGTCGAAGATGGGCGGCTTGGGCCACGTCTTCTCGCTCAGCACCGCGCGCGTGCCGTCCGGCAGGCAGCGGGGCAGGTTGCCCGGGATGCCGCTGCCGGTGATGTGCGCCAGGCCCTTCACCTTCACCGCCTGGAGCAGCGCCAGCACGTCCTTCACATAGATGCGCGTGGGCTCCAGCAGCGCGTCCGCGAGCGGCCGGTCCAGGCCCTCGGGCGTCGAGTCCAGGGCCAGCTTGCCGTCGTCCAGCAGCACCTTGCGCGCCAGCGAATAGCCGTTGCTGTGCAGGCCAGAGGAGGGGAGCCCGATGAGCGCGTCACCCGGCTGCGCGCTCTTGCCGTCGATGATGGCCGACCGCTCCACCACGCCGACGCAGAAGCCCGCCAGGTCGTACTCGCCTCGCGCGTAGAAGCCCGGCATCTCCGCCGTCTCGCCGCCCAGCAGCGCGCAGCCTGCCTGCTCGCAGCCCTGTGCGATGCCCTTCACCACCTCGGCGGCATCGTCGACTTCCAGCCGGCCCGTGGCGAAGTAGTCGAGGAAGAAGAGCGGCTCGGCGCCACAGGTGAGGATGTCGTTCACCGACATGGCCACCAGGTCGATGCCCACCGTGCCATGGCGTCCGGCGGCGAAGGCCACCTTCAGCTTGGTGCCCACGCCGTCCGTGCCGGCCACCAGCACCGGCTCCTTGTACTTGCCAGGTGGCAAGGCGAACAGACCGCCGAACCCGCCGACGCCGCCAATGACCTCGGGGCGCAGGGTGCGTGCGGCATGGGGCTTGATGCGCTCGACGAACGCGTCGCCGGCCTCGATATCCACTCCGGACTGCTTGTAGGTCGTTCCCACGGGCGGCCTTCTACCCGGCCACCGCGCCGGTGTCTCGCGTGGCGTGGCGCCTGTCCCACCGTCGCGCACAGAAAAGGGAATTTGACCGGGCGAGTGTGGGCTGATTGACTCCTTTGCAGGATGGGCGCCGAGGAAACCCTCTTTCAACGTTTCGGCAAGGAGTTCCCCCAGGGCACCGAGCTCTTCCGCGAGGGAGAGGCCGGCAAGGAGATGTTCGTCATCCAGGCAGGACGGGTGGCCATCTCCAAGCGAGTCCGGGATGTGGAAAAGGTCCTTGCCGTGCTGGGCCCCGGAGAATTCTTCGGGGAGATGGCCATCATCTCCAACAAGCCCCGCAATGCTTCCGCCACTGTCAACGAGGATGCGCGGCTGCTGGTCATCGACCCCAAGACGTTCGAGGGGATGATCCGCGGCAACGCCGAAATCGCGGTCCGGATGATCAAGAAGCTGGCCGAGCGCCTCTCCGAGGCGGACGCCCAGATCGAAAACCTGCTGCACAATGATCCGGCCAGCCGGGTGGTGCATCAGATCCTCCAGGCCTGCCAGGGCCGGGGCCGCCCGGTGGAAGACGGCGTGGAGATTGATTTCCCGGTGCGGGAGCTGCCGCGCCAGATTGGCGTGGGCGAGCCCGCTGTCCGCGCCATGTTGGACCGGTTGGAGCGCACGGGCCTGGTCGAGCGGGATGGCGACCGGATGACCGTGCCGGACACGGGCAAGCTGCACGACTTCCTCCAATACCTGGAGATGAAGTGGAAGTTCGGAGACCTCTAGCGTGAAGCTGCGAGTCCTCGGCTGCCACGGCGGCGAGCTGCCCCATTGCAAGAGCACCTGCTTCCTCGTCGATGACGTGCTGGCGCTCGATGCGGGGGCGCTCACGGGGACGTTGTCGCTGGAGGAGCTGTGTCGCGTGGACCATGTCCTCGTGGGGCACAGCCACTTCGACCACGTGAAGGACCTGCCGCTGATGGCGGACCTGGTCATTGGCCGGCGGGAGACCCCGGTCACCATCCACGCCTCGCGCGAGTGCGCCAAGGCCCTGCGCGAGAACATGTTCAACAACGCGCTGTGGCCGGACTTCACCCGCATCCCGACCAAGCGCCAGCCCGTGCTGCAGATCAAGACGTTCCGCGCCGGGAGCACCTTCCAGGTGGGGCCCTACACCGTGCGCAGCGTGCCGGTGAGCCACCCCGTGGAGTCGTGCGGCTTCATCATCTCCAACGGCAAGAGCGCTCTGGCGATGAGCGGCGACACCGGGCCCACCGACAAGCTGTGGAAGGCGCTCAACGAGACGAAGAACCTCAAGGCGCTGCTGCTGGAGACGTCCTTCCCCAACAAGCTGCAGTCCCTGGCCGACATCTCGGGCCACCTCACGCCTCACACGCTGGGCTTGGAACTCCAGAAGTTCGAGCGCAACGGCGCGTCGGTGCTGCTGTACCACCTCAAGCCGGCGTTCGTGACGCAGCTCAAGAAGGAGCTGGCCGAGCTGCCGGTGGAGGTCCTGGAGCTGAACGACGCCTTCGAGTTCTAGACGCGGCGCGCCACACGGAGGGGTTGACGACTTTCTGCCGTCGGATTAACCCCGCGCACCTCATGGCCTGGTTCTCGAAGAAGCCGCGCATCGCCGTCGACACCGAACCGCAAGCCGAGCCCCGCCCGTCCCGCATGGAGGGCCTGTGGGCGAAGTGCGAGTCCTGCGACGAGATCATCTACCGCCAGGAGCTGGAGAAGAACTGGATGGTGTGTCCGCACTGCGAGCACCACCACTACTGGGCGGCGCGCGCGCGGCTGGTCGCGATGCTGGACCCCGACAGCTTCGAGGAGTTCGACAAGGAGCTGGAGCCGCAAGACCCGCTCGGGTTCAGTGACTCCAAGAAGTACAAGGACCGCCTCAAGTCCACGCGGAAGAACCTGGGCGAGCCGGACGCGTTCATCTCCGGCGTGGGCCGCATCCAGGGCCACCAGGTGTCGGTGGGCTGCTTCGTCTTCGAGTTCATGGGTGGCTCCATGGGCTCGGTGGTGGGCGAGAAGGTGGCCCGCGTCTTCGAGCGCGCGCACGAGCTGAAGTGCTCCGCCATCGTCTTCTCCGCGTCGGGTGGCGCGCGCATGCAGGAGGGCATCTTCTCCCTCATGCAGATGGCCAAGACGTCCGCGGCCATCGCCCGCTTCCGCACCGGCACGCGGCCGTACATCTCCGTGCTGCTCAACCCGACGACGGGCGGCGTCGCCGCGTCCTTCTCGTGGCTGGGCGACATCATCCTCGCCGAGCCCAAGGCGCTCATCGGCTTCGCCGGTCCGCGCGTCATCGAGCAGACCATCCGCCAGAAGCTGCCGGAGGGCTTCCAGCGCTCGGAGTTCCTGCTGGACCACGGGATGATCGACAGCATCGTCCACCGCAAGGACCTGCGGACGAAGCTGGGGCAGATTCTGGGGCTGCTCGGCTGAGCGCGCCCCGGACACCGGAAGAGGCGCTGGCCTTCTTCTCGAAGCTCAAC
Source organism: Myxococcus hansupus (assembly GCF_000280925.3). NCBI lineage: Bacteria > Pseudomonadati > Myxococcota > Myxococcia > Myxococcales > Myxococcaceae > Pseudomyxococcus > Pseudomyxococcus hansupus. The sequence goes on along the minus strand of NZ_CP012109.1, from coordinate 5,411,321 downwards.
CCCTCGGGCATCAAGCTGGGGTTGGAGCGCGTCCAGGAGGCCTTGGCCGCCCTGGGCCACCCGGAGCGCCAGTACCCGGCGCTCCACGTCGCGGGGACGAACGGGAAGGGCAGCACCTGTGCCATGACGGCGGCCGCGCTGCACGCCGCCGGGCACCGCGTGGGCCTCTACACGTCCCCGCACCTGGTGCGCGTCAACGAGCGCATCCGCGTGGACAGCGAGGACATCTCCGACGCGGACTTCGGGCTGCGCATCCTGGAGGTGCTGGAGCGCTACCCCAGCGCGGTGTCCGAGCCCATGACGTACTTCGAGTTCGGCACCGTGGTGGCCCTGTGGCACTTCGCCCAGGTCCGCGTGGATGTCGCCGTGCTGGAGACGGGCTTGGGGGGCCGGCTGGATGCCACTACCGCCGCGAGCCCGGTGGTGACGGCGATCACGCCCGTGTCCTTCGACCACATGGACTACCTGGGCGACACGCTGACGGCCATCGCCGGGGAGAAGGCGGGCATCCTCAAGCCCGGCGTGCCCTGTGTCGTGGCGCGGCAGCAGGCCCCGGAGGCCCTGGAGGCCATCCTCCGCAAGGCGGAGGCGGTGGGCGCGCCCGTGCGGCTCGAAGGCCGTGACTTCTTCGCCGAACGTCAAGCGGACGGCGGCCTGTCGTACCAAGGGACGTCGTGGCGCCTGGAGGGGCTGTCCCTGGCGCTGCGGGGCTCGCACCAGCGGCAGAACGCGGCGGTGGCGCTCGCTTGCCTGGAGGCTTTGCAGGAGCGCCGCATCACCGTGCCGCCGGAGGCCGCGCGGGCGGGGCTGGCGTCCGCGTGTTGGCCGGGACGCCTGGAAGAGGTGGGGCAGGGCCCTGTCGTGTTGCTCGACGGTGCCCACAACCCGGCGGGCGTGGAGGTGCTCCTCGCGTCGCTGAAGGACCTCTACCCGGGACGTCGCCTCCACCTCGTCTTCGGCGTGGTGGGGGACAAGGACCGGGGACCGATGATGCGAGCGCTCTTCCCCGAGTGTGCCTCCGTGCAGCTCACACCCCTGGAGACACCGCGCTCGCTCGCGCCCGAGGCCTATCTGGCCGAGGCGCGCGCGCTGTGTCAGGACGTGACGGCCTGGCCGGATGTGGACGCCGCCCTGGCCGCCGCGCGTGAGCGGGCAACCTCGGACGACCTGATCCTGGGTACAGGCTCACTGTTCCTGGTCGGGATGTTGAAGGCTCGCTTGTATCGAAACCTTGGCGCGATGCAGCAGCCGCCGTAGATTCAAGACATGCGCCTGCCGGACTGGAGAGCCGCCGCGACACCGGGGCCGCCCATCCCCTCCATCGACGAAGTCGACTTCAGGGCGCTTTACTCGAAGACGAAGTACGTCGTGGAGACGGCGGACGGCTGGTCGCTGGTCATCACCCGCTACCGTCCAGTGAAGCAGCCTTTTCCGCAACCGTTGTTTGGCGAGCCCCTGCTCCTGGTGCACGGTTTCTCACAGAACCGGCACACGTGGACGAGCGGGCAGTTCGTCAAGAACCTGCTCTTCTTCGGAGTGGACATCCACATCCTGGAGCTGCGCGGGCACGGCAAGAGCTCCATCGCGTTCCAGAAGGAGCGGGCCGAGCGCTTCAAGCGCCCCCTGCCTCCCGACCTCGACTACGGCTGGGACATCGACAGCTACTTCCTCTACGACTTGCCCGCGGCCGTCTCCGGCGTGAAGCGCATCACGCGGCGTGAGCGCATCTTCTATTGCGGCCACTCGATGGGCGGGATGCTGGGCTACGGCTACGCCGGCATCCACAACGACTTCGAGGGCCTCATCACCATCGGCTCCCCGGCGGACCTGGGGCGCGGCTTCATGCTGCTGCGGTTGCTCGCGCACGGCGCGCCCATGCTGGCCGGGATGATCGACCTGACACTCGCCAGCCTCAACGTGAGTGGGAAGATGGAAGGCGTCGGGCGCAAGCTGCTCGCGCGGGGCGTGGGGCTGGTGAACAAGGGCATGGGGCGCAAGCTGACCCCTCGGGCGCGGCGGACGCTGCGCTTCGACGCGGTGCCGGTGGACATCATCCTCAAGACGCTGGAGCGGCAGCTCGCGAAGGCGGAGGACTCGCCGCTGTATCAACAGCTCACCACACGACTGAACCGGCTCATCAACCCGGAGCGCGTGAGCGCGGATGACATCCGCTGGCTCCTGCGCGAAGGCGGTGAGCGAGAGCCGCGTCGCGTGCTGGAGCAGTTCGCGCGCTGGATTCGCCGGGGTGAGATGGTCTGCTACCGCACCGGCTTCGACTTCAAGCGGGGCTTCGGTCGCATCGAGATTCCCATGGCCATCATCTTCGGGGACTTGGATCCCCTGGCCTCGTTGGAGTCCACGCGCAGCGTGTATCGCGCCGCGAAGAGCGAGTACCTGCTCTGGCGGCCGGTGAAGGGTAACAGCCACATCGAGCTGACGATGGGGCACGACATCCGGCAGATTTGCTACGACATCAAGAACCTCATCGAGTACGCGCGGACCCACCGCTACCGCTCACCGAGCCTGCCGCGGCTTCGCTAGACGCGTGTGGACGGAAAGTTGGAGGCTCATTGGTGCGTGATAGCCTCCCCGCTCTTCTGTCAATGTGAAGGGGTGTGGTCGATGAAGCCGTTTGTCGCGTGGCTGCTCGGTGTGGTGCTCGTGCCCTTCGTGGCGCTCGCGCAGGCGCCGGCTGGGAGCCTGAACACCATCACCGCGGTGCAGGTGAACGGTGGGACGGTGACCATCACCGGCACGCAGAAGGCCAACTTCACCACCTTCACCATGACGGACCCGCCGCGGCTCGTCATCGACATCTCCGAGGCCACCTTCTCCGGTGTGCCCGAGGAAATCTCGGTGTCGAGCACCACGGTGACGGGCATCCGCACCGCGGCCTACGGCTCCGAGTCGTCCTCCATCGCGCGCGTGCTCATCGGGTACGACCGCGAAGTCGAGACGGACATCCAGGCCCAGGGCAACAGCCTCATCGTCCGCGTCGCGGGCGGTGGAGAGCAGGCCGTGGCGCAGGCGCCGACGCCGGAGCAGGCCCCCGCGGGGAACTCGGCCGCGGATGCCGCCGCCGCCGCGCGGGCTGAGCGTGAGGCGCAGGAGAAGGCCGCCGCGGATGCCGCCGCCGCAGCGCGGGCTGACCGCGAGGCCCAGGAGAAGGCCACCGCGGAGGCCGCCGCTGCCGCGAAGCGGGACCAGGATGCCGAGGCGAAGCGGCAGGCCGAGGCCCGTGCCGCCGCCCAGCGTCAGCAGGAGGAGCAGGCCCGGGCCACCGCTGAGGCGGAGCGCAAGCGTCAGCAGGAGGCCGAGGCTCGCGCCTCCGCACAGGCGGCCGAGGACAAGCGCCGCCAGGAAGAGGCCGCGCGTGCCTCCAAGCAGGCCGCGGAGGATGAGCGCCGCGCGCAGGCGCAGGCCTCCGCTGAGGAGGCCCAGCGCAAGAAGGAGCTTGCGCGGACCGAGGCCGAGAAGAAGCGGGCCGCCCAGCAGGCCGCGGAGGAGGAGCGTCGCGCCGCCGCACAGGCCGCCGAGGATGAGCGCCGCGCCGCCAAGCAGTCCGCCGCCGATGAGCGCCGCGCCGCCAAGCAGTCCGCCGCCGATGAGCGTCGCGCGGCCAAGCAGGCCGCCGACGAAGAGCGCCGCGCGCAAGCACAGGCCGCCGCCGATGAGCGTCGCCAGCGTCAGGCCGATGCCCGCGCCGCTCGGGAGCGCCGCCCGCAGCCCGCCTCGGAGCCGTCGCGCTCGAGCGGCGGCGAGGTGTCGTCCCGTCGCAAGACGCTGACGCTGGTGGGCTTCCAGCAGCAGGCGGACTCGTCCCGGGTCTTCATCCGGACCAACGAACCCGTCAGCTACTCGGTGGGCGAGCGGGGCCGCACGGTCGTGCTGGAGTTGGAGAACACCCGCGTGGATTCCAACAACAACACGCTGCCGCTGGACACCTCCTTCTTCGCGTCCCCGGTGCTCCGCGTGGACCCGAGCGCCTCCGGGCGGGATGTGCGCATCACCATCCAGCTCCGGCAGGGCGCGCCGTTCCAGACCCGGCAGGACGGGAACGTCATTTCATTGGACTTCCAGCGCACAGGGCGGTGAAAAGGGCGGGCCGCTCGGCCCGGGCGCGGCATACCCTGCACCCCCTGAATGAGCCTCTTCGTCCCGCTCGCCGCCGCGCTGCTGGTCACCACGTCGCAGGTGCCGCTCGCCACGCCGTTGGCCCTGCCCAACGGCGAGAAGGCGCAGCTCACGGCAGACCTGGTCGTCTACGAGGCGGACACCAAGGTCGTCACCGCGCGCGGTAACGCCGTGCTTCGCACGGACACCCAGCAACTGCGCGCCGACGAAGTGAAGTACGACGCGGCGAATCCGTTCGTCACCGCCACCGGCAACGTCGTGTACGTGGGGCCGGGTGGCATGGCCGCCGTCGCCGACCGCGTGACGATGGACGTGCGCACCTACGAGGCGAACCTCGAGGGCGGACTCTTCATGCAGAAGCAGGGCGTCACCCAGGACGCCTTGTTCGCCGCGAAGACGCCCCAGGAGCTGCGCGCCATCGGCGAGACGCCCGTGCTGCTCAGCGGCACGCGCATCCGGCGCACGGGAGAGAACACCTTCGTGGTGGAGGACCTGGCCTTCACGCCCTGCAACTGCAGCCCGAATGAGCCGGGCTGGCGCATGGAGGCAAGCTCCGCCACGGTCGTCCTGGGCGAGCGCGCCACGATGACCTTGCCCGTCGTGTACGTGAAGTCCGTGCCCGTGATGGCGCTGCCGTGGCTCTACATGCCCCTGTCCCAGCGGCGCACGGGCTTGCTGATTCCCAAGCCCACGTTCAACGCACTCAACGGCTTCGCGTTGGAGCAGCCGCTCTTCATCACGTTGGGGCAGAGCTACGACCTGACCTTCACGCCGGGGTACTTCAGCGGCGGCGCCTCCGTTCCGAATCCTGCTGACTCGGCTCTGCGCGAGCCAGGCATCACGGGCGTGAAAGGGCCACGCCTGCTCACCGAGTTCCGCTACGCACCCAGCGAGCGGACCCGGGGCCGCGCCACGCTGGGTTTCCTCTATGACTTCCGCCCCATCCGGGACCCGAGCCGAGACGATTTCTACCGGCGGACCGTGGACGGTGTGAGGACGTCTGAGCTCGTGGACGAACGTCGCGGACTTCGGGGCGAGGCGTCCTGGCAGCACACGCAGGACTTGGGCAACGGGTGGCACGACCGCGTGGACGCCGCGTTCGTCTCCGACGGCTTCTACACCCGCGACCTTACGGCGGACATCGTCGCCCGTGAGTTCCAATATCTCCGGAGCACGGCCACGGTGTACCAGCGTCAGGATGACCTGTACGCAGGGCTCGACGTGTCGCTGCGTCAGGACATCCGGTGGGGGTATCGCTTCTTTCAGGACAACCGCGTGCCCGCTGCGGCGGACCCGTCGCGTCCCGACCTGAAGGCGCCCACCACCTTCCAGCGACTGCCGGCCATCACGTTGGCGTTGCCAGATCGCCCCGTGTTGGCCGGGCTCATGGGCGGGCTGACCGTGCAGTACTCCCGGTTGGCACCGCTTCGGGGTGGGCACGGCGATGAGGGTATCGACGGCATCTTCCGTCGCGCCGGTGACTACTCCGTGTTCAACGCAGAGACGCTCACTCGGAGCCTGAGTCCGGACACCCCCCAGTCCGACGGCATCTTCAACTCGAACGACCGCGAGGCCCGCGACCGCGTGGACTTCAACCCGCGCCTGTCGACGTCCTTCGGGGTGGGCGACCTGATGCGGGTGTCACCTTCGCTGGGCCTGCGCCAGGACGTGTGGCTGGGTGAGGTCTCCGGCAGGACGTGGCAGCGGGGCTATCCCATCGCGGGGGTGCTGCTGGAGAGCCAGCTCACGCGCGTCTTCAAGGGGGAGGAGACGAGCTTCCGCCACGCCATCACGCCGTCGCTGGAGGTGCGCTACGTGCCAGGAGGGTGGGGCAGCCTGCCCACGGCGGGCGCGTCCGAGGACGGCTCCGCGCGGCCCTACGATGAAGTGGACGCGGCCGTGCCGTATCAACCCGACGGGCGCACACGCGGGTTCCTGCACGCGGTGCTCGCCGTGGACCAGACGCTGCGCTTCAAGCGGGGCAACACCATCCGCGAGCCGCTGCGCCTGCGCATCGGTCAGGGCTTCGACCTCACCCGGCATGTGCCGGCGGCGGGGAAGCTCGATGATTCAGGGCCCGTGCTCCGCGACACCTTCGCGCGCCTCAGCGCCAACGCGGGCATCCTGACCGCCGCGGGGACCGTCAGGTACGATCCGACAGCGGGCCGCATCTCCGGGCTGGCCGCGGAGATCAACGTCGATGACGGCAAAGGGCACGCCGTCTACGCGCGCTTCGACGACTTGTTGTCCATCAGTGAGCAGGACCGCGCGCTGGGCGCCGATCCCCGTTGGGTGGGCCCTGACGTCGTTCGCCGCTCGCTGGATACCTTGGTAGGCGGACTATCCCGAGTAGAACCCGGCTTCTCTCCGGCCGAACGTGCTCAGGCCCTCATCGCGGGTACGCGTTTGAAGCTCGGATTTGGGCTGGGAGTGCGGTACGAAGCAATTGTGCAACCGCTTTACCGGGATCCTAAAACTCAAGAAACTCGCTTCGTTGCCCAGCAGCAGACGTTCGGCCTCTCGTATGGGCCTGCATGCGACTGCTGGCGGGTCGAGGGAGTGATGACGCTGCGGCGGGAGTTGGGGCTGGAATTCTCCGGCATCAACCTCATCGTGGCGAATTTCGGATCCTTTGGTTCCGGAGGCTAGGAATCACCAGCCGTGGGTGGTGGTTCCTCCAACCCCGAAACAGCCAGGAGAAGTACTTCGTGTCGGACCTCGGAAAACGAATTGGGCAGCGCATCCGCGAGCTTCGGACACAGCGGCCGGAGCGCTGGACGCAGGAAGAGCTCGCCGAGCGAGCGCAGATCAGCGTGTCGTTCCTCTCGATGATTGAGCGTGGCGAGCGCGTCCCACATGTGGAGACGCTGGCCGCACTGGCCAACGCCCTGGGCGTGAGCCTGGGCGAGCTCTTCACGGGAACGGAGCAGACCCTTGCTCAGACGGAGGACCTCCTGCGGCCCCTGTCTGACTTCGCGCGCGCCCGCGGCCTCACCGCCCGGGACGTGGACCGCCTCCTCGGCGTCGCGCGGGTGATGTTCAGCGGCACCGCCGCCTGAGACATCCCCCAGGGATTCCAGGCCCTGGACGCAAGAGGGCTCCGGTCCGCCTGTCCTGTCCTTGACTGGACGGTAGGTGGCCCGGGAAGATGCGGAAGATGCGCTGTGCGCTGCTCGCGTACAGCCCGCTTCCTTCATCGCCTTCAAGGAGTTTCCACTGATGCGTCCGGGTCTGGCCCCGTGGGTGGCCGTCGCGAGCCTGCTGTTCATCGCATGCTCGCCGTCGGCTCCCGCCACACTTGAATTCGTGGACCAGTCACCGGCTCAGCCGCGACTGGGTGAAATCACCACGCTGCGTTTCCGCGCGGTGGATACCCGAGGCCAGCCGCAAGCCGGTACGCAGGTGTCCTTCACGCTGGAGTCCCCGGTCCCGGGCGTCGAGCTGTCGCCCACCGAGGGTGTCACCAATCCCAACGACGGTCTCGTGACGGTGCAGGTGGTGGCGCGTGGTGGCCGGGTGGCCTCCGCCGTCGTCATCGCCACGGCCGGCACGGGCGCCGAGATGAAGCGGGCCGTCAGCCCCGTGGTCAGCTTCGCGGGGACCAACTCGAGCTCCCGTCAGTTCACCTTCCAGTGCGGCTCGTTCTCCGGCAACGCCTCCGGTCTGCACCACGCCATTGGCGCCTGGGACGACACGCGCAGCCTGATCGCCGGCGTGAAGCTCAAGTGCATCGCGCACGTGGGTGACCGCAACGGCGACGGCGTGGTGGGCGCCCAGGTCTCCTTCCTCACCGAGGCCGGCACCATTGGCCCCAGCGCGGTGTCCGTCACGGACGTGGTGGGCAACGCGGAGGTCCTCTACAAGACGTCGCTGCCGCTGCCCCAGGACGTGGAGCCGGGCGTGTTCACCTGGAACCCGGTGAAGGACGCGACGCACACCGGCGAGTACCTGGCGCCGCTCTGGATGCACCCCTTCCTCTGGGACGAGAACCCGATTGCCAGCTACGGCAACACCGCGCAGCCGCAGCAGGACCGCCCGGAGCCGCGCCGTCCGGACCCCATCCGCCCGGGCATCGTCAACAACCCGCGTGACAACCTGGTCTCCCTCATCGCCATCACCAGCGGTGAGGAGGCCTTCGACGACCTGAACAACAACGGCGTGTGGGACTCGGGCGAGCCCTTCGAGGACACCACCGAGCCCTTCGTCGACAACAACGACAACGGGACGTGGGACCCGGGTGAGCGCTACGTCGACACCAACGGCGATGGCCGCTGGACGGGCAAGAATGGCCAGTACGACGCCAGCACGCTCATCTGGGTGCAGGAGCGCATCCTGTGGACGGGCATGCCCCACGGGCTGGACTATCGCGACACGCGGCTCCAGATCTCCCCGCCCACCACGCCGCCTCCGTTCATCAGCCACTTTGGTGGCATCCCGGTTTCGTTCATCGTCTCCGACCCCTGGTTCAACCGCATCGCTCAGAATGGCGAGGATGACGGCTGCGCCGGTGGGGCCTCCGGGCCCGTCAAGGTGACCCAGGCCAACGCGGGCATCGCGCTGACGTACCCGTCCTTCAACTTCGAGACGTACCTCATCAGCGACGTGCACGAGCAGCCCTCCGAAGGGCCCGCGCCGGCGCCCTCCAACCCGCCCGTCCCTTGGTCGGTGAACCCGCTGTGCAAGTACACCGCGGCGCAGGAGGAGGGGCACCAGGTCTACGTGATTGGGCCCACCATCTCGGGCACCGTGGAGTAGTCAGCACCGTTTGATTGGGCGGGCCCACGAAGGCATTGACCCCAGGGCCCGCCCTCCGTAGGTTCTCCGCTGGTTGACTGGCGAATCACCCGCCGGTGGAGGACCTCGTGGGTCAGCAGAACAAGCCGGCGGCGGACAGCGGCTCCCGTGAGAGCGAGCGGCGCCGTACCATCCTCCGCGCGGCCATCGACGTGTTCGCCCGGAAGGGCTACCACGGCTGCCGTATCGCGGACGTGGCCAAGGAGGCCGGCGTCGCGTACGGCCTCGTCTACCACTACTTCAAGAACAAGGATGAGCTGCTGGAGACCGTGTTCGACACGGGCTGGAGCGGCTTCGTCACGCGTGTGCGCGCGGTGGTGGAGGGCGAAGGCACGCTCGCGGAGAAGGTGCGCGGCATCGTCGACGTGGCCTTCGAGGCGTACCGGGTGGACCCGCGCGCGGTGAAGGTCCTCATCCTGGAGATTGCCCGCAGCCCGGCAGGCTCGCGCATCAACCGGCAGACGGCCTTCGTGGACGCCATCCGGCTCAGCTCGGAGCTGTTCAGCGTCGCGCGTGAGCGCGGCGAGCTGCGGCCGGAGCTGGACGCGCACCTGGCCTCCGCGCTGCTCTTCGGCAACATCGAGATGGGGCTCACGGCCTTCGTCGTGGGCCTGGCCGACGCGAGAGACCCCGCGGCGCTGGAGCAGGCCAAGGCGCAGATCGCCAACTCCTTCCTTTACGGCGTCCTCACCGGCGCTCAGGCAGCGGAGGTGTCCGAATGGAAGCCGGAGAAGTCCGCTACGAAGTCCAAGGCCCCCAAGCGCTCCTGACCATCGACCGGCCCAAGGCCCGCAACGCGCTGTCACCCGGCGTGGTGCGCGAGTTGATGGCGGCGTTGGAGCGGGCGGAGTCCGACGCGGCCGTGCGCGTGGTGGTGCTCACCGGCGCGGGCGAGAAGGTCTTCTGCGCGGGCGGTGACCTGGGGACGATGGCGGGCGACGAGGGCTTCCTGGCCACGCACGAAGGCCGGCGGGCCTACGGGCGGCTGCTGGTCCGCTTCCAGGAGCTGCGCAAGCCCACCGTGGCGCGGGTCAACGGCCATGCGCTGGCGGGAGGGCTGGGGCTGGTGCTCGCGTGTGATTTGGCTGTCGCCGTGGACACCGCGGACCTGGGCACGCCCGAAATCGACGTGGGCCTGTTCCCCATGATGATGATGGCGCTGCTCCAGCGGCACCTGGGCCGCAAGCGGGCGCTGGAGCTGGTGCTCACCGGCGACCGGCTGCCCGCGCGCGAGGCGCTGACGCTGGGCCTGCTCAACCGCGTGGTGCCTGCGGCGGAGCTGGACGGCGCGGTGTCCACGCTCGCGGGGAAGCTGGCGGGGAAGAGCCAGGCCGTCCTCGCGCTGGGCCGCCGGGCCTTCTTCACCGCGGAGGACCTGCCGCTGCCCGCCGCGCTGGAGTACCTGTCCTCCCAGTTGTCGCTCAACGTGTTGGCGGACGACGCGGGGGAGGGCATCTCCGCCTTCCTGGAGAAGCGCCCGCCCAAGTGGCACGACCGCTGAACTCGGCTACGGCGTGGTGAGCCCGGTGGTTTCATTCCGGGCCACGCTGGGCGGCAGGTGCGGGAAGAAGTCCATCTTCAGCAGGCTCTGGCCGTCCACCCACAGCCCGTCCACCTTCACGCCCCAGTGCAGGTGCGGCCCGGTGACGCGGCCCGTGCTGCCCACCTGGCCCAGGTCCTGGCCCTGCTTCACCGTGTCGCCAGCCTTCACGTTGATGCGCGACAGGTGGAAGTACGCCGTGTACAGGCCGGCGCCGTGGTGCACGAGCACCGTGTTGCCCGCCGCGTAGTTGTCGCGCGCCATCACCACCGTGCCGTCGTTGGCGGACACCACCTGCGTGCCCGGGTCTCCGTCGATGTCCACGCCGAAGTGCTGGCTGGACAGCTTACCGTTGAAGGTGCGGCGGTCTCCGAAGGGCGCGGTGATGCGGTCCTCACGGGGCCACGCGAAGTTCTGGGTGAAGTGGGGCGAGGCGAAGGGCTGCGCGAAGGCCTCGGCGAAGGCCTGGCGGTCCGCCGCCATGCGCTTGCGCACCGCGGCCGGAGGCTTCACGTACTTGCCCGCCACGCGCAGCTCGCGCGACGGGTAGCCCGGCGCCACGACGTTCAACGTGCCCGTCAGCTCCACCTGCGGCGCGCCCTTCTTGACGGGGCCCATGGCCGTCACCCGCGCGGTGCCGGGCGTCGCCTCCACCGGCAGGCCCGATACCGCCAGGTAGCCGTCTCCCCAGGGGAAGAAGCGCAGCGCGCGGCCCGCGAGCGTCCCGGTGGGCGGCGCCGTCACGCCACTCACCGTCACCAGCACCGGGTCTCCCGGCTTGGCCGTGTCCGGCTGGAGCGTCAGGTGGGGCGCGTGCGCTTCCTCCGCCTGCCCTGACTCCGCGCGTACGGGGACGGAGGCGGTTTCGGCCGCCCCTGCCTTCGTCCCGAACGCGAGCAGGGCGAGGAGCAGGTAAGGGGAGTTGGAATTCTTCCGGCCGGGTGCGTGCGAAGGCATGGGCCGTTTTTACACCACGTCGCGCGCAACTCTTCCCGGGGTGTGGTGGAGATTTGCCGCACGCCTGCTCCCGCCCTCGGAAGCGCTCGTCTTGTCGCCTGGGTGGGATGATGGCTGCACGCTTTCCAACGGTGGCTCCGATGCAAGGAGTTGCCGGCACTTGGAAGGGAAACGCTCGCGCCTCGGAGCCTGCCTGTTCGAGGAGCAAGCGGCCCGGCAGGGCGAATTGCGTCAAGGCGTACCCGAGGGACTGGGGGCTTCCTAGCTTCTGAACGGACTCGATGAATGGGAGATTCGCGGATGCCTCGTCCCTATAGCTTTGACCACTACCAGGTTCCGAAGACGCTGCCGGCGCCGAAGCGAAGCCTGCGTCGGCAGGACAAGGCGCGGCTGGCTCACTCCAAGGCCCATCCGGAAGCCATGGACAGCCACGAGGGCGTGCACTACGGCAAGCGCTTCGCAGAGACGGAAGAGCTCTACATCGCGCACCAGATGGAGGCGCAGCTCGAGGAGCTGGCGCGGCCCGAGCCCGACGCCAAGTTCTCTCACGGCCCCAGCTTCACCGGCCCCAAGCGCACGAAGCGCGGCGCGAAGAAGGCCGAGGCGCCCGCGGTGGGCGCGACGTCGCCGATTGGCGCGCTGCCGCCCACGCGCGAGCAGCCGCCCCGCGCGCGGATGACGGAGATTCGCGACGAGGCCGAGCACCAGGTGCAGGCCCTGCGCGGTGGCCTGGGGGATGCCGTCAAGGCCGTGTCCCGGCTCATCCGGCTGCCCGTCACCGTCGTGCGCATGGCCGCGGGCCGCATCCTGCCGCTGTCCTGACCGGGCGAGCGACGCGCGTGGAGCTGAGGCTCGTTTCGTACAACATCCATAGCGGCATCGGGACGGATGGCCGCTTCGACCTGGTGAGGGTGGGCGAGGTGCTCCGCGAAGTGGACGCGGACATCATCGCCCTCCAGGAGGTCGGAGACTTTCGCGCCGTGACGCCCCGGGAGGACCAGCCCGAGCACCTGGCCGACCTGCTCGGGCTGCACATGGCCTTCGGGCCCAACGTGGTTCGCAACGGCCGGCGCTACGGCAACGCCATCCTGTCGCGGCTGCCCATCCTCAAATCGAAGAACTACGACCTGAGCGTGGGAGGCCGCGAGCCGCGGGGCGCGCTGCGCTGCGACCTGGACCTGGGCGGCGGCACGCAGCTTCATGTCTTCTCGCTTCACCTGGGCCTGCGCCTGGGCGAGCGGCGAAAGCAGGAGGCCATGCTCCTGTCGTCGGACATCCTCCGGGACGCCGTGCGGAAGGACCCGCTGGTCGTGTGTGGAGATTTCAACTACTGGGGGAACGGACCGGTGCCTTCGCTCGTGCGGGAGGCCATCCACGACGCGGCGCTGGAGCTGCGCGCGCCCGCGCGGACGTACCCCACGCGCCTGCCCCTGCTGCGCTTGGACCGCATCTTCGTGGATGCGGGCGTGCGGCCGCTCGCCATCCATCCCCATCGCACGGCGCTGAGCCGCGTGGCGTCTGACCACCTGCCCCTCGTGCTGCGCTTCGAGGCCCCCATTTTCGAGGAGCCTTCGCGCTCTCCCCCCGTGCAGCTCATCGGGTAGACTGGGCGGATGGGCTGGCGCGCGTTCACTGGCCGACGCTTGCGCGCGCCGGACAAAAACACCGTGACGTGGTTGTCGCGGAACAGGTGCATGCCTAGGTTGGCCGGCACCTGTGGGGCCGTACGCGTCGGCCGGAGAGCGCATGCACGTGGGGAGTGAACAGACCGAGCGCGGTATCACCGCGCTCGTTGGGCGCATGGCCGACGGCTTCAGCCGGCTGGTGACCCAGCACCTGCAACTGGCGCGCATGGAGTTGACCGAGGACGTCAAGGCGACGGGCCTGGACGTGGCGATGATCGCCGCCTTCGTGCCCTTCATCCTCGTGGGCTACGGCTTCGTGTGCGCGGCGTTGGCGGCCTGGCTGTCCACGTGGCTGGGCTGGTCCGGGGCGCTGGGCAGCATCGGCCTGGCGAACCTCGTGGGCGGGGCGGTGGGCGCGAAGTGGGCGGTGAACCGCCTCAAGGCGCGCCGGATGATGGACGATACGTCCCAGGAGCTTTCTCTCAGCGTGGCCGCGCTGACCAACACCGCTCCCAGTGCGCCGGTGAACGCGCTCCAGGGGGCGAACCGTGAAATCTTCAAGGAGCCGCAGCATGGCCGGTAGCAATGGACTGCCCAAGGCCCACAGCCCTCGCAGCAGCGCGGAGCTGCGCGCCGAAATCGAGCGGACGCGCGCCGAGCTGGCCACGTCCGTGAGCGCCTTGCGCGAAGAGGTGTCCGTGGCCACCGACTGGCGCCAGTGGGTGCACCGCCATCCCTACGCGAGCCTGGGCGCGGCGTTCGCCGTGGGGTTGTGGCTGGGCTCGCGCGACTGACGACTTCCGCAGTACCCCCGATTATTGAGGAGAGCGCTTCGATGGAGATGAATCCGCAGCAGATGGCCGACAAGGCCCGTCAGTTCCAGGACCGCGTGGTGCCGCAGATCGACGAGGCTCGCCAGAACCTCGTGGACATGAACGACCGCGTGGTGAGCTTCATCCGCGCCAACCCGGGGACGTGCCTGTTGGGCGCGGTGGCCGTGGGCTTCCTCGTCGGACGCATTGCCTCGCGCCGCTGAGCGGACGCGCTGGAACCACACGAGAGGATGAACGTATGACGACGTTTCCAGGTGCATCGGGCAATGGCTCGCCGCAGGACCCGCAGGGCGGCGGCTTCGGGCAGCGCGTGGACCACATTGGCAGCGACGCACAGCAGCTCTGGTCCGACGCGCGCGGCGCGGTGGAGGACCTGGGGCAGACCCTGGACCTGCGCGGCCGCGTGCAGCGCAACCCGTACGGGATGATGGCGGCGGCGATTGGCGTCGGCTACCTGTTGGGCGGCGGACTCTTCACGCCGCTGACGGCGCGCGTCCTCCGGCTCGGCGTGCGTCTGGCCGCGCTGCCCCTGGTGAAGGATGAGCTGCTGGGCATGGCGGAAGCCGCCTTCCAGGGATATCAGACAGGTCGTGGTATGGGTGGTGCGAGGTCCGAAGGTGTGGCCTCGGCGAACGCCGCCTCCGCAGGAACTCCCCGCCCGCCCGCGTACTAGGCCGGGCTTTCTCCCACCCCCCAACCTCTGGAGTCGCAATCATGAACTTCAACAATCTCAAGAAGCTGGACAAGGACGACCTGCTGCACCTGGTGGGTCTGGAGACGCGCCGGGACACGGTCGACACGCTCCTGCCCGTCGTGGGCGCCTTCGCCGCGGGCATCCTCGTGGGCGCGGGCCTGGGCCTGCTGTTGGCGCCGAAGACGGGCGACCAGCTCCGTGATGACCTCCGTCAGCGCCTGCAGAGCGGCCAGGACTACTTGAACAACGCCGTGGGCCGTGGCGAGGGCTCCCAGGCGACGACGGGCCCGCAGGGCACCGTTTCCCGCACCGCCTGATTCGTTTCGCCTGCCACGCAGGTCAGGAGGCCTCCATTCGCGCCGGTGACGGTCGCGGGTGGGGGCCTTCTTGTTTCCGGGCGGGTAGACTCCGCGCTCGTGAGCGACACGACGCGGGGTGACGGGGTGGTGAAGCGCGCGCAAGACGCCGAGGGCCCGGACGCGGCGCTGGCGCGGCTGCGCGCGCTGGAGACGCTGGAGTCGGGTTACGAGGCGTGGCTGGAGCTGAAGCTGGAGCAGGCCGCGGCGAGGCTTCGGTTTCGCGAGGAGCGCGAGCGGCTGGAGCAGCAGGGGTCGTTTCTGCTGGGCGCGGTGCGCGCGGCGGGGCTGACGCCGCCGGCCAGCGCGGAGCCTGGGCTCGTGAGTGGGGTCGCGCCCGCGGGGGATTTCCTTCGGGACGCGGAGGAGAAGCTCACGCAGGCCCGCGAGGCGGTGGCCCAGCGAGAGGCGGAGAGCGAGGCGCGGCATGCCGACGCCTTCGCGGAGATTCGCGCCACGCTGAAGGACCGCATCCAGCGCTACCTGAGCGCGAGCCGTCCGGCGTTGACGCTGATGCTGCGCCGGTTGGGCACGGAGCGGTCGATTCTGCACCTGTCTCGTGTGACGGGGGACACGCCCGCGCTGCTGTGCTTCCTGTTCAGCGGGCGGATTCCGTCACGGCATGGCTTCCTGTTGGATGACTCCACGGAGGACGTGTCGCTGGCGCCCGCGCCGCTCTATGCCGACGAGGGCGTGACGCCGGAAGAGGTGCGTCCGGACGCGGCGGCGCTGGAGGCGCGGATGCGCGGGGCAGGAGAGGTGCTGCCGTTGAAGGGCTTCCTGCCCGTGTTCGTGCCGAAGCCGGGTGGGGGCGATGACTTCTTCCGCCTGCTTCAACGTGGCGCGGTGCTGGAGGTGGAGGTCGCGGACGGCACGGCCTTCCGCAACGTCCTCACCCGCGAGGAGTCCGAGCGCTTCGCGGGGCACCTGCTGCGCCTCAAGTTGGAAGGCCGCATCGGGCTCGATATCGAAGTGGGCTGAGCCGGAGGAGGCCTGTCCCACCGGGTGTTGCCGCGCAGGAGAGGTGTTTCGCGGGGCACCTGCTTCGCCTCGGTACTGAGGTGGGTTGTGGTGGTGCCCACCTTGCCGTCCGGTGTCGCGACGGAGTTCACGCGATTCGCGGGGCATCCACCTGGGCCCTGCACAATCGCAACAGCGCTACCGCGTGCCGAGCCTCCGCGAGACATTTCCCACGCGGATTGAAGCGACGCGGGAGGTGCGCCGGACCGCGCCAGCGCACCTCACATGCCTAGCGCGTGCGCACCACGCCCACTTCGGCGGTGCCCGCGAGCAGCGCGCTGCCGAGGAACAGGTTGCCGGACTCCGCGCCGCCCATGCGCACCGCGTGGAAGATGACGAGATACGTCTGCTCGCGCTGGGGGAACGCCGTCGCGGGAATCGTGACCCGCGCCTCCCGGTACGGGCCCGGCAACCCCACCAGTTGGAGGAACTGGACCGGGCTCGACGGGAGGTTGGTGTACGTCGGCTCACCCTGCGCGCCCTCGGCGCTCAGGGGCACCACGGTGACGAAGCCCAGCGTGCGGTCCGTGTTCGCCGGAGGCGCCGGCCGGTCGAAGGACAGGGGCGTGTTCGCGTCGACCCGCAGGAAGCCCTCGGGCGGGTGGAGCGCCTCAATGGTCTCCTTCATCGGCGCGTTGTCCACCTGGCCCACGTAGCGCGTGCCGCCTCGGGTCGCGATGAACTGGTACGTGGCCCCGGACTGGTACTCGAAGTTGGACGCGCCCACGCTGGAGCGGCGGTAGTTGCCGGAGCCCTCGTCGGAGAGCGCCGTGGCCTCACCGCCCACGGGCTGCACGGAGACGGTGGCGCCCGCGAGCCCCGACGGCTGGGAGTTCTCCCCCGTCCTGCTTCCGAAGAACACGACGGCGGCCGTCTGGGCGGGCAGGGCCAGGACATCGCCTCCGTCGGGGGCGTAGGTGCCCGCGTCGACGCCCGCGAGCGCGGCGGCGGACACCTCCACCTCCGGCGTGGAGAGCAGCGTCCCCACCATGAGGTGGTCGGCGGTGAGCTGGTCCAGGTCGCAGGCCAGGAGGGCGAGGGAGGAAGCGGCGAACGCTGCGGACACCAGGAGGCGTTTCATAAGCGCGCGAGCATAGCAGCCACGCGTCGAAGGACCGCGTCGCGCGGAGGCGACTCGGGGTATCCTGCGGCCCACCCGTGCAAGGTCACCGCGTTCACTTCGCAGGCCGGCGCTTCCTGAAGCGGCTTGGCGTCTCCCTGTTGATGGCACTCTTCTTCGGCGGAGTGCTGGGGCTGCTCGTGTACCTGCGCCCGGCCGGCGTCGTGCCGGCGCGGGAGTCGTCGAGGGCCTGGGTTCCCACGGCCGTGTTCGACACCGCGCAGGGGTGGCTGGACGGCTGGGAGCGCGTCACCTACGACTGGCGCGTGCGGGTTCTCGGTGAGCGCTCCGAGCGCCCGGACGAGGCCGTGGTCATCGCCATCGACGACGAGACGCTGGCCGAGGCCCGGCAGGACGTGCGCCCCGGCGTGGCGGCCCAACCCTGGCCCCGGCAGCTTGTGGGGCGGATGGTGCACCGGCTGGTGCAGGAGGGCGCGTTGTTCGTCCTCGTGGACCTGCCCTTCACGGACCTCAGCCCCAACGCCTGCACCGGCGCCGCGCCACCGCACGCGATGTCCTGCGACGACGCGGCCTTCGCGGCCTTGTTGGAGAAGGACCCCGGCCGCGCGCTGCTCGGGTTCACCTGGGAGTCCCAGGGCCCGCGCGTGTTGCCCCCGGCCAACCGGCTCTGGCCCTACCGCGTGAAGCTGGGCCTCTACGACGCGCCCGCGCAGGCGCATGCCCGCGCCCAGGCCGTGCTCGCCGCGCAGCGCCCCGCGTTCATCCTGCCCGCGGGAAGTCAGATTGAGGTGTGGGCCGGTGTCACGGACGAGGCGGACGGCAAGGCCCTGGGCGCGCGGCTGGGCGCCACGACGCCCATCCTCGAGGAGCGCCGGGCCGCGGACGACGCCTACCGCGTGGGGCCCACGGAGCTCTTCGTCGCGATGTCGGCCGTGGAGGTGGTGGGCCTGGACGCGGCGGAGCTCGTCGAGCTGCGCCACCTCCAGCACCCCGTGGTGCCGCTCTTGGGCGCCGGCGCGGGTTTCGGGGCCACCACGCTCCTGGCCGACCCGGATGGGCAGGTGCGCGCCATTCCCCACCTGGTGAGCCATACCCTCCGAGGCAGACGGTACATCCTGCCGTCGCTGCCGCTGGCCGCGGCCATGCGCCTGGCCGAGACGCGCACGCTCCGCTACGAGGACGGCAAGCTGCACGTGGGGGACGCCTACGCCATCCCCATGAGCCCCTCGGGCCTCAGCCTGCTGCGCTGGGACGCGCCCAACGTGGGCCGGGGCTCCCGCGGCTCGCTGGCGCGCTCCATCCGCGCGTGGAACGTGCTGCTCAACGTCTTCGACGTGGCGGACGAGCGCCCCGCGCGCTTCGAGAACGACTTGGAGGGCCGCACCGTCATCCTCACGAAGACGGCGGGCGAGCCCGGGCACGTGCGGGCCACGCCCATGGGCGCGGAGACACCCAGCGGCGCGATTCTGGGGCAGGCCCTGGCCAACCTCCTGCGCTCGGACGGCATCACCCGCGCCTCGCCGGATTTGGACCTGCTGCTCACCGTGGGGCTGGCCTTCCTCGGCGCCTTCCTCGCGCTGTCGCTCAGCTTCCTGCTGCGCTCGGTGCGCGGCGCCGTGCTCTACGTGGGCTTCCTCGTCGCGGCGGGCGCGGGCTACGCCTTCGGCGCCGCGTACGTCTTCGTCGAACAGCGCCTCTGGGTGGCCATGGCCGGGCCGCTGTTGGCCATGGTGGGCGCCTTCGTCGTCACCATCCGCTATGCCTACGGCACCGAGCGGCAGATTCGCGACTTCGTGCACAACGCGCTCGGCCGGTACGTGAGTCCGGACGTGGCGCGGCTGGTGGCGCGGGACTTGAGCCTGATGCGTCCCGAGCGCCGGCAGATGTCCGTGTACGTCTGCGACATCGAGGGCTTCACGCGCATCTCGGAGGGCCTGCCGCCCGAGCAGCTCGTGGGCCTCTTCAACGCGTACCTCACGGAAATCGCCGCGGTGGTGCGGGCCACGGCGGGGCAGGTGGACAAGTACATCGGCGACTCGGTGATGGCCTTCTGGGGCGCGCCGGTGCGCACGGACCGCCACGCGCATCTGGCCTGCGAGGCCGCGCTGAAGATGCACGAGGTGCTGGCCGAGTGTCAGGACGCCTGGGAGAAGAAGTACGGCCACCGCCTGACGTTCCGCGCCGCGGTGGACACCGGGGAGCTGGTGGTGGGCGACCTGGGCAGCGAGATGAAGTCCAACTACACCGTGCTCGGAGACGCGGTGGGGCTCGCGTCGCGCCTGGAGGCCATCAACAAGGTGTACGGCACCCATGTGCTGGCCGGCGAGACGACGGCGCAGCTCGCCAGCAGCAGCTACGTCTTCCGCATGGTGGACCACGTGCGCTTCCCGGGCCGCGCGCAGCCGGTGCGGGTGCATGAGCTGGTGGCGCGGCGGGGAGAGCTCACCCCTCGCATGCAGGAGCAGCTCGCGCTTCACGAGCAGGCGCTCACCGCCTACCACCAGCGGCGCTTCGCGGAGGCGCATGCGCTCTTCGAGCGGGCCGCCCACGAGTTCCTGGACACCGTGGCGGTGCTCTACGCCGAGCGCTGCGCCCGCTTCCTCGTCACGCCGCCGCCCGCGGACTGGGACGGCGTGCACGGCGTGGACGCGTCCGGACCCTCCGCCGCCGCGGCGTGACTCAGTCCTCGCCGCAGTCCGAGTCCGGCTGGCCGAAGAGCTCCTTCACCGGGGCGTCCTTCGCGATGTGCTCCGACACCACGCGGCGCATCTTCTCCGGCGTCATCTCGGAGTAGTACACCTCACCGTCCCACCCCATGAGTTGGTAGTCCTCCGGGGACAGCGGGTCGCGCTTGCGGCCGGTGTCCTCGCGCACGACGACGTTGGGACCCATGTGGCAGAAGCCGTAGCAGCCGCCGCGGTACAGCTCGCAGCGGGGCACCAGGCCCTGGCCTGACAGCGAGTCCCGGGCCTCGGCGTAGACGGCATCCGCGCCGCCCGCCTTGCAACTGGAGCCCTTGCACACCGACAGCCGGTAGCGCTTCACGGCGGCGACTCCCGGAGGGAGCGCTCACCGTGCCTTGCAGCGCGCGCCGCGCATGCTCCGCCACCAAGCGTATTGAAGAGCTTCATCCTCACCACCAGCCCCCTGAAAAAGCGCCGGCCCGCCTTCCGCTTCAACGCGGGAGGGCGGGCCGGGAATCCTGGCGAGGCGCTTACGGGCCTCGCAGGGAATCTGGATTCACTTGATGAACTTGGTCACCTGGATGGGGCCCTGCTGCGTCACCACCGTCTGGTGGCCGTGGGCGCCCGCGGGGAGCGCCTTGCCGTGGCCGTGGTCCCCGTGCCCGTGGTCGCCGTGGGGCAGCTTCAGCTCCACCAGGCCCTCGCCGATGCGCGTGTGCGCTTCCTTGTGGACGTGGTGCGGCTGCTCGGAGCCCTCGCGCTTGTTCCACGGGTCCGACGGGTGCGACACCGGCGCGCCCTTGAGCAGCTTCGGGATGTCGTAGACGAAGTTCTGCCGCGTGTACTCGGGCGGGGTGTGCGTGTACGTGTCCATGCGGATGGCGTCCTTGGGGCACGCATCCACGCAGAGGCCGCACACGATGCAGCGCAGCTCGTCGATGACGAACTGGGTGGGGTACTTCTCGATGACGCGGTCCTCCGCGTCGCCGCCCTCTTCGCCGTACTCGCCCGCCTCGATGTAGATGCACTGCGCCGGGCAGATGGTGGCGCACATGTAGCAAGCCACGCAGCGCGGCTTGCCATCCTCGCGCGGAACCAGCCGGTGCAGGCCGCGGTAGCCCTCGGGGTAGATGGGCTTCTCGTCGGGGTACGCCACCGTCGTCATCAGGCTGGTGCCGGTGCGGTCCACCACCTGCGTGTTGGTGTCACGCGTGCCGAAGAGATTGCGGAAGAAGTGCTTCGCGGTGATGCCCAACCCGCGGAGGAGGTTGGGCACATAGGCGCGCTCGCGGATGTCGGTGCGAGGGTCCTTGCTAACCTTGTAGGCCATGTGGGTTCTCGATTCCCGGATGCAGGGGCCGAAAGCTGCGGCCTAGTGGGTGGAGGCCGGGGCCGCGCCGTGGGCGTGCGCCGGGAGGTCATGGGCGCCGTGCCCACCGTGTCCATGGTCGTGGCCATGACCGTGCGCGCCGTGCGCACCGCCATGGGCATCGCCGCCTTCTGGGACCTTCGTTGTCGTGGTCAACACCACGAGCAACCCAATCTCCACCATGCCCAGCACCGCCAGCGCCCGCAGGGACGGATCCCAGAGGACCAGCGCGCCGGTCGCGAACACGTTCACCAGGCCGATGGGCAGGAGAATCTTCCAGCCCAGGGACTGAATCTGGTCGTAGCGGAAGCGGGGGAACGTCCAGCGGATGAGCAACTGCACCCAGATGAGGAACAGCACCTTCAGCCAGAACACCGTGCCCAGGATGGTGCCCAGCAGCCAGCCGTGCTCCTGCATGACGGGCAGGTTGGCCAGCCACTCGTTGCCGAAGGGCAGGTGGTAGCCGCCGAAGAAGAGCGCCGTCGTCACGCCGGCGAGCACCACGACCTCCACGAACTCGGAGATCATGAAGAGGCCGAACTTCATGCCGGAGTACTCGACGAAGTAGCCGATGATTTCGGACTCGCCTTCGGGCAGGTCGAACGGGGCGCGCTTGGTCTCCGCGAAGGACGCGGCGAAGAAGAGCAGGAAGCCCAGCGGCTGGATGATGATGCCCCAGGCCGGCAGGCCCAGGTCGAACGCGCCGTCGGTGCGCCACAGGTACTGCGCCTGTCCGGTGCCGCCGCCCATCGCGTGGCCGATGTCACCGATGATGGCCGGGAACTGCACCGACGAGAAAATCAGGAACAGGCCGACCAGCGACAGGCCGAGCGCGACCTCGTAGGAGATCATCTGCGAGGTGGCGCGCACGCCGCCCAGCAGCGCGAACTTGTTGTTGGACGCCCAGCCGGCCAGCGCGGTGCCGTAGACGGCCAGCGAGGCGATGGCGAGCACGTAGAGGATGCCGAAGTCCGGCGTGGCCACCACCATGTCCACCCGGTGACCGAACACCGTCACCGACGGGCCCGCGGGCACCACGGCGAACAGCGCGAAGGTCGGCGCGAAGGCGAGGATGGGGCCCAGGTTGAACATGAACCGGTTGGCCGTCGCCGGAATCAGGTCCTCCTTGGTCAGCATCTTCAGCACGTCCGTGAGGATGTGCGGGAGGCCGCCCAGGGAACGGTTCTTCAGGCCGGGCAGGGCGATGCGCGCGCGGTTGGGACCCATGCGGTCCTGGATGAACGCGCTCCACTTGCGCTCCGCCATGGTCAGCAGCGTCGCGATGACCATCACGAAGACGAGCACGAGGAACAGCACGTTGGTCAACCGGCTCGCGCCCGTGAACCAGTGTTCCTCCACCAGCCCACCCACGAGGTAGGCCGACGCCATGCCACCCGCCATCAGGAAGACGATGGTGAACATGGCGACGAGAATCGTCAGTACGCGGCTCATGACTAGATACCCCTCACCCGAGGCGTGCCGAACTCACGGTACCCGGCGGGGCGACCGTCGGCACCTGCCGGCAGCGGATTGATGCCCGGCTTCTCCCGGTCCGCCGGAGACGCCTTTTCCCAATTGAACTCGGCGAACTCGGCGACCTTGCCCGCCAGCTCGCGCCACACGTCGCGCGCGTGGCTCCAAGCGGGGGACTCACCGCCCAGCTCGCGCGTCAGCTCCGCCACCCACTTCCAGCCGGGGAGCACGTCGCCCTTGGGCGGGTACGCCTTGCGGAAGCGCTGGATGATGCCGTCCTGCTGCACGAAGGAGCCCTCGTCCTCGACGGGGACGGCGGCCGGCAGCAGCACCGTGGCCTGCGCGGTGATGGGGGACTCGCTGAAGGCCTGCGCGACGAACACGTCGAGCTGACCTGTGGCCTGCGCGAAGGACTCCACGTTGCCCGGCACCTCGGTGCCAATGGCGTAGAGCCCCTTCACGGTGCCCGCCTTCAGCGCGGTGCTCAGCGCGTCGAAGGTCTCCAGCTTGAGGCCCAGGCCCTTGGCGATGAGCTCCAGGCCCTTGCGGTTGGGGTTCTTGTCCGCCGTCATCAGGAAGTGGTCGGCGGCGCCCGACGGACGGCCTCCCACGTAGACGGTGGACACGCCCAGCGTGACCTTGGCGAAGCTCAGGCCCGCCAGCAGGTCCTCGTTGGAGGCCAGGGGCGAGGCCAGCACCGCCAACTGCTTGCCACCCGTGAGCGGGCGCAGCGCCTTGGCGGCGGCCTGCACGGCCTCCTTGCGGCTGGTGACGGGCTCGGCCTCACCGGAGCGGCTGGCGCGGCGGCCCACCTGGGCCTGCAGCACGCGGCCCACGTTCAGGTACTTGTAGGTGAGGCGGCCCTCGTCGCACATCCAGCTCTTGTTGACGGCCTCGTTCTCACGCGGGCGGTAGCGGTACGAGTCCTGCGACATCCAGTCCACGTAGGTGGTGCAGCCGCGCGAGCAGCCGGTGCACACCGACGGGGTGGCGGACAGGAACCACGCGCGCGCCTTGAAGCGGAAGTCGCGGCTGAGCAGCGCGCCCACCGGGCACACGTCCACGGTGTTGAGCGAGTAGTTGCTGCTCAGCTCGCTGCCCGGGAACACGTCGATGCGCTCGTGGCTGCCGCGGCCGAACACGCCGAGCTGCGGCTCCTTGGCCACTTCGTTCATCACGCGCACGCAGCGCGTGCACATGATGCAGCGCTCCTGGTCGATGACGACGCGGGGCCCCAGCACCTTGCGCTTGTTCTTGAGGGCCTTGGTGCCCTCCAGGCGCGAGGGCCGGTAGTCGTACTTCATGTAGTAGTCCTGCAGCTTGCACTCACCGGCCTGGTCGCAGATGGAGCAGTCGACCGGGTGGTTCAGCAGCAGGAACTCCATCACCGCGCGCTGCTGCTCCTTCACCTTGGGCGTGGTCGTCTTGACGACCTGGCCTTCGGCCATGGGCGTCTGGCACGCGGGCACCATCTTGGGCGCGTTGGACGCCTCGATGAGGCAGATGCGGCAGTTGGCCGCGATGGAGAGGCGCGGGTGGTAGCAGTAGTAGGGGATGTCCGAGCCGACCGCCTTGGCCGCCTCGATCATGTTCGTCCCCGGCTTCACCACGACTTCCTTGCCGTCGATGGTGGCGGTGATGAACCCCGGGTTCTTCGGCGCCGGCTTGGGCGGCGGACCGGAGGGCGGCTTGGGCGGAGGCGTCCCCGTGGGGCCGCTGGCGGCGGCGGGCGGGTTGTCCAGCTTCGCGCCGGCGGGCGGGTTGGACGGCTCCGGGCCCGTCTTGGCCGCGGGCGAGTCCGTGGGCGCCCCCTTCGGAGGCGGCTGCGCATCACCGGTGGGCTTCTTCGTGTCGTTGTCGCTCACTGCTCGACCTCGCCGCCGATCATGTTGATGGTGTCAAACGTGGGGATGAGGTCCGCGAGCATCTTGCCTTCGATGATGTGCGGAACCGCCGCGAGCACGGGGAAGCCCGGCGCGCGCACGTGGACCTTGTACGGCCGGCCGCGGCCGTCGCTCACCAGGTACCAGCCCAGCTCGCCGTTGGAGGCCTCGGTGGCGTCGTACACCTCACCGGGGGGCACCTGGATGCCCTCCATCACCAG
Source organism: Myxococcus hansupus (assembly GCF_000280925.3). NCBI lineage: Bacteria > Pseudomonadati > Myxococcota > Myxococcia > Myxococcales > Myxococcaceae > Pseudomyxococcus > Pseudomyxococcus hansupus. The sequence continues at coordinate 5,386,657 of NZ_CP012109.1, read as the reverse complement.
CTTGAAGTGCGACATCACGCCTTCGATGGTCCCGTAGACCTCGGGCTTGGGCGGCAGCGCGATGCGCCAGTCATCCACGATGATGGGGCCGGCGGGGATGGTGTCCATCGCCTGGCGCAGGATGCGGATGGACTGACGCATCTCCTCGAGCCGGACGAGGTAGCGGTCGTAGTTGTCGCCGTGCTCGCCCAGCGGGACGTCGAAGTCGAACCGGTCGTAGACCCAGTACGGCTTCGTCTTGCGGATGTCGTAGTCCACGCCGCACGCGCGCAGGGCGGGGCCGGTGTAGCCGAACTCGATGGCGTCCTCGGCGCTGATGACACCCGTGCCCTTCGTGCGGTCCACGAAGATGCGGTTGTTCGTCAGCAGGCCTTCCATCTCGTCGAGCAGCGCGACGCCCTGGTCCAGCGTCTTGCGGACGAGCGGAATCCAGCCCTCGGGCAGGTCGCGGTTGCTGCCACCCACGCGGCCGAAGCTGGTGGTGAGGCGCGCGCCGGTCAGCTCGGCGGTGCGGTCATGCAGCAGCTCGCGGAACTCCATGGCGAGGAGGAACGGCGCGAAGCCGCCCATCTCCAGGCCGGTGGCGCCCACGCACGTCAGGTGGTCCGTCAGCCGGTGCAGCTCGGAGCCGATGACGCGGATGTACTGGGCGCGCTCGGGAATCTCCAGGCCGATGAGCTTCTCCACGGCGTTGAGGAACCCGAAGTTGTTCATCATCGCGGACAGGTAGTTGAGCCGGTCCGTGTAGGGCAGGCACTGCGTCCACGTGACGTTCTCGCAGCTCTTCTGGAAGCCGCGGTGCAGGAAGCCAATCTCAGGGTCGATCTTGACGATCGTCTCACCCTCGAGCTCCACCTTCAGCCGCACGGTGCCGTGCGTGGCCGGGTGGGAGGGGCCCATGTTGATGACCATCCGCTTGGTCTGGAGGTGGGCCTCCAGCTCCGACTCGTGGGCGTACGAGTCGGTATCGGGGTTCGGCGCTTCGTCGGGCTTATGGGTGTCAGCCATGGATGTCCTCGCTCAGGAGAGCCCGCTGGTGCCGGGGCCGCGGAAGATGTCCTTGATGGGGCGCTCGGGGATGAGCGGCTGCCGGTCGCGCAGCGCGTAGTCCTTGCGCAGCGGGTGCCCCTTGAACTCGTCGTACAGGAGGATGCGGCGCAGGTCGGGGTGCCCGGCGAACTGGATGCCGTAGAAGTCGAAGGTCAACCGCTCCCACCAGTTGGCGCCCCGGAACAGCGGCACCAGCGTGGGCACCACCGGGTTGGCTTCGCTCACGCGCACCTTCAGCCGCACGTGCTCGTGCCGCTTGAGCGAGTAGAGGAAGTAGACGACCTCGAAGCGAGGGTCGCTCTCCGCCAGGTGCAGCCGATCCACGGCGTCGATGGAGCCGAACAGCTTGAACTCCAACTCCGGGTCGTTCTTCAGGAACGCGGCGACCTTCGGGAGCGAGTCAGCATGGATGACGGCCCAGGCGCCTCCGGTCCGGTCCACGTAGCGATCCGCCACCGCCTCTGGGAGCTGGGCGGAGACCCTGTCCAACGCGAAAGTGCTCAAGGGGGCCCCAATGACTAAGGGAGAAGAATCCGCGGCTTTATAAGGAGCCCTCGCGGGGTGCGTCAACGTAAACCCTCAACCATGTAGCCCACTTAGGAGGCCCAGAAGCGGGCGTTGCGCATGACGCGGTGGGAGGGATGCTGGCGACCCGGACAGGGGGTGGATCAGCCGGCCGCCCGAATGGCCCCGACTTGTCCCACACTCGGGGAAAAGGTGGCCACGGGCAGGCGCTTTCCAGGAACCGAGGCCGGGGCCACCGATACCCAGTCGAAGGTCTCCGCGCAGCGCTCCCGGGTGGCCTGGGAGGCGAGGACCGGGACGCCGGCTCCCTTCGTGAGCTGCTCGATGCGGGAGGCCACGTTCACCGTGTCGCCAATGGCGGTGTACTCCAGGCGGCGGGTGGTGGAGCCGATGTTCCCCAGGACGACGGGCCCGGTGTGGATGCCCACCCCCATGCGGAGGCCGGGGACGCCCCGGGCGGCCCGCTCGGCGTTGACCGCCTCCAGCTCCGCCACCATGTCCAGGGCGCAGCGCACCGCGCTGAGGGGGTGGTGGGCGTCATCCAGCGGGGCGCCGAAGTACACCATGAGCGCGTCCCCGATGAACTTGTCCAACGTTCCGCCATGGCGGAACACGACCTCCACCATGCGGCCGTAGTACTCGTTGAGGACCTCGACCACCTGCTCGGGCGGCATCCGCTCGCTCAGCGCGGTGAAGTCCCGCAGGTCCGCGAAGAGCACGGTGACCTCGCGCAGCTCCGGGGGCAGGGAGGCCTGGCGTTGCAGTCGGTCTGCTACTGAGGGCGAGAAGTAACGCCCCAGGCGGGCGCGCTTGAGCTCCTCGCGGGACACGGCGGCGGACAGGGTGCGGATGCGGCCCAGCAGGTAATGGGCGCCCGCGGCCGTGATTCCCAGCAGCACCACCGCGGCGATCTGCGCGCCGGCGCCGATGCCCGCTTCGTACTGGAGCCGGACCTCGGCGATGGCGGCCACCGTCATGACGATGGCCGTCACGGAGCGGCGCAGGGACAAGGCCGCCAGCAGCACCAGCACGGTGTAGATGCCCAGCGAGAAGCCGGCCACGCCTCCGGGAGAGGGCGACACCGGAATGGCCAGGTGCTGCATCCAATAGATGGCGGGCGCGTCCACGAAGGCCAGCGTGAGGCCCGCCCACCAGACGCCGTGGCGCCAGCGGGCCACCGCCACCATGCCCAGGACGGTGCAGAGCCAGTAGCCGCCCAGCGGGACCAGATACACGGCCCAGTCCGCCTTGGCGCTCAGCGTGGATTGGTGGAGGGCCACGCCCAGCAGCAGGGTGACGGCCACCAGCCGCAGCCGGGCCATCTGCCGGGCGTGGTGATAGCGCTCGACGTCCAGCGCCTGGCTCACCAAATCCTGGCTGCCCTCGGGGAGCGGGGCGTCTGGCATTTCAGGGCCGGCGGGGCCGGTCGCGCTGGTGGGGTTCAATCGCACGCAAATTGTTCATATCCGGGTTCGGGCGCATCCCCCAAATGCGGGGGGCCCGCGCAGGCACGCGGCTGTTGCAATCGGGTATAGAAGTCCAGGTCATGCCCGAGCTCCCCCCGTCCGGCATCCTTCGCTCCTGGTTCGTTCGTCTGCTTGCTGGCGCCGCGCTGGGGTTGTTGTTGTTCGCGGGCGAGTCGTGGCTGCTCCTGCGTTCAGGCGTGGTGGGCATGGACATCCCCGTGGAGGGCCCCTACGCGGCGCTGATGGCGGCCGTGCAGCCCGTCATCCCAGGACTGCTTTTGCGCGTGGCGGCCGTGTACGCGGCGGCGGGCGCACTGCTCGCGGCGGCGGCGACGTTGCTGGCCCGCGCCTGGGGCAAGGGTGGCGCGCTGGCGACGCTGGGGCAGGGGCTGCTGCTGTTCTCGCTCTTGGCGTGGGACCGGGCCATCGCGCGGCCCGCGCTCTTCGATGATTTGCCCGCGCTCCGTTCGCTACTGGCCTGGCTGGTGGACCATGGGGAGCCCTGGCACCCGCGCGCCTTCGCGGTGGGGTGGCTGGCGGTGCATGCGGCGGCGTGGGTGCTGCGCTCGGGCGCGGGGCGCGGACGGCGCGCGTTGTGGCTGGGCGCGGCGGCGGCCGGCACGGCGGTGGTGCTGCTGGTGGGCCAGGGGACGTGGGGCCAGGGCCAGGCGGCGCATCCGCTGGTCGTCGTGATTGGCATCGACGCCTTCCGCCCGGACCGGCTGAAGTCCCAGGGAGGCACGGGCGCGGTGGCGCCGAACGTGGAGCGCCTGCTGGAGGAGGGGACGCTCTTCACCCGCGCGTACACGCCCATTGCCCAGACGGAGCCCGCGTGGCGTTCGCTGCTCACGGCGCGCTGGCCGCACGAGACGGGGGTTCGCTACTCCCTGACGTCGGACTCGCGGATGCAGCTCCAGCGCACGTTCGCCGAGTCGTTCGCCCAGGCCGGGTGGCGCACGGTGTTCGCCACCGACTGCTCGCGCTTCCACGCGGAGGGGCCGGCGTCCGGCTTCGAGACGCGCCTTCAGCCGCCGCGCGGCGCGGTGAACTTCCTGCTGGAGAAGCTCCGCTACCGCGCGGTGGGCGTCTTCGCGGACAACGCCCTGGGCGCGGCCTGGCTGCCCGAGTTCATCGACAACCGCGCGCTGGCGGGCATCCACGACGCCATGGGGTATTCGGAGCGGCTGGCGTCACGGCTCGTGGACGAGGCGAGCCAGGGCCCCACGTTGTTCGCCTTCCACGCGACGGCGGCGCACTTCCCCGGGGACCCGGTCCACCCGTTCTACCGGCGCTTCGTCTCCGCCTCGGAGCCGCTGGAGCGGCGGTTGCGCATGCACTTCGCGCCCGTGTCTCCGGGGGCGAAGGGGGGCTGGAATCGCCCGGGCGCGGAGGCGCTCTATGACGAACTCATCGCGCAGGCGGACGCGCAGGTGGGGATGTTGCTGGACGCGCTGCGCCGCTCGGGGCGCTATGACGACGCGCTCATCCTCTTGATGTCGGACCACGGCGAGAGCTTCCACGCGGACCGCGAGGACCTGGCCGGCGCCACGCCCGTTCATGGCGCTCGGCTGTCGGAAGAGGAGAACCGCATCCTGTTGGCGGTGAAGCCACCGCGCGGGCGGGGGACGGGGCCCGCGTCCGTGGACGCGCTGGTGCGACTGGTGGATGTGGGGCCCACGTTGCTGGAGCTGTCCGGACTGCCGGGCCTGACGGATGTGGATGGCGTGTCACTGGCGCCGCTGCTGCGCGGCGAGGCCTGGGCCCCGCTGTCGCTGTACGCGGAGACGGGCTTCACGCACGTGTTGCCGGAGGTGTTCGACCCGGGGCATTGGCCGGGCGCGCCGCGCGCCTTCGACGCGTACCGCATCCGCCCGGATGGCGTGGTGGAGATGGGTCCCGCGGCGCACGCGGGCATCCTCCAGGAGAAGGACGTGGGCGCCTTCGATGGCGCGCGGTGGTGGGTGGACCGGCCACAGGCGGACGGGCGCGTGCTGCGCGCCTGCTCGGGCGACTGTGAAGGGCCGGACGCCATCGCGCTGGAGGCGTGGTTCGACGGCGTGCAGGGCCGCACGGCCCCGGGACGCTGGCGTAAGGTGGCCGGCCATGACTCCGGAAACCCCCAGCCTTCAGGAACGCTACGCTCCCCAGAACAGTTGCTTCGGCTGCGGCCCGGCCAACGCACAGGGCCTGCGCATCCGCAGCCGCGTGGAGGGTGACGCCGTCGTCGCGGACTGGACGCCGCAGGCGCACCACCACGCGTTCGACGGGGTCCTCAGCGGCGGAATCGTGGGCACGCTGCTGGACTGTCACTGCAACTGGACGGCGGCGTACCACCTGATGCGCGCGCAAGGCGCGGACGCGCCGCCCTGCACCGTCACCGCCGAGTACGCGATTACGCTGAAGCGCCCCACGCCCATGGCCGGGCCGCTGCAGCTCTCCGCGAAGCCGGTGGAGATTCAGGGGGACCGCGCCGTCATCGAAGGCACGCTCACCGCGGGCGGGAAGGTGACGGCCATCTGCCGGGGCACCTTCGTCGCCGTGAAGCCGGGCCACCCCGCGTATCACCGCTGGTAGCCGCCAGAAACACCGGGGCCCCGGCGCTTCCGCTCGGGTGAGCGGGAGCGGGCGGGGCCCGAGTGGTACCGCGCGTGGGGCGCGTTACTTGTTCATGGACAGCAGCAGGTCATGCCGCGCGGCCGTGGGGTTCGGCTGCTCGCGGTCCGCGATGCGGTGGACCTGGTTGCCAATCTTGTCCTGCAGCAGCATCAGGCCGTCGAGCACCTGCTCCGGGCGCGGCGGGCAGCCGGGGATGTACACGTCCACCGGGATGATGCGGTCGATGCCCTGGAGCACCGCGTAGTTGTCGTAGAAGCCGCCCGAGGACGCGCACACGCCGAAGGACACGACCCACTTGGGCTCGGCCATCTGCTCGTAGACGCGCTTGAGGATGGGGGCCTGCTTCAGGTTGATGGTGCCCACCACCATCAGCAGATCCGCCTGACGGGGCGAGAACCGGGGGAACTCGGCGCCGAAGCGGGAGATGTCGTGCCGGCTGGCGGCCACGGACATGTACTCCATGCCGCAGCAGGCCGTGGCGTACGGGTAGGTGAAGAGCGAGTACTTGCGCGCCCAACCGAGGCCCTTGGAGACGATGGACTGGAGCCAGCCCATGGACTCTTCGCGGCGCGTCGTAACGATGTTTCCGAGGTCAGCGTCAGCCATGATGTCTCAGCTCTCCCAGTCCAGGGCGCCCTTCTTCCAGATATAGATAAGGCCGACCACCAGCGTCACAGCGAAAACGAGCATCTCCACGTACCCGAACCAGCCGAGCGCCTGGAAGTTCACCGCCCAGGGGTACAGGAACACCGCTTCCACGTCGAACACGATGAACAGCAGCGCCACGACGTAGAACTTCACCGCGAAGCGCTGCCGCGCCGGGCCGCTCGACTCGGAGCCGGCCTCGAAGGCGGTGGCCTTGATGGCGCTCGGACGGCGGGGACCCAGCCGCGTGGTGATCTGGGGAATCAGCATCGCCATGCCACCCGCCAGCAGCAGGACCACGGCCAGCGGCAGGTAGGGCGTGAGGGGAGTCGGAGTCATCGCGCGCGGAACCTAATTTCACCGCGCTCACCATGTCAAAGGGAAAGTCCAGGGGGCGTCGCGCCAACCCCTTAGAATAACGGCGAAAAGCGGTGTTCATGCTGGCTTGAAGCCGCCCTGGCGTGGATCAGCGGCCCGCCCGCCCTGGCGCCGGCCGGCCGGTTTGACGCTCCGCGAAGGGACGCCTACCGTCCGAGTACGCCGGTCATCCAACCGGCGTGAAACTTTCTCACCGGGGAGACGACTACGCATGTGGGGCCGGCTCGGCTTGCGGACGCAGGTGGCCATCGCGGTGGTCGTGCCCTGCCTGGCGGTGGTGGGCTTCTGCATCGCGTACTTCCCCATGCACCAGCGGGAAGTCACCATGGAGCTGCTCCAGAAGCGGGTGCGGGTGGTGGGGCGGCTCATGTCCCAGCACCCCGCGCTGCTGACGGCGGACGGCTCGCCGGAGTCCATGTCCCGGGTGAAGGACGTGCTGTCGCTGCTGGAGGCCCCCGAGTCGGTGAGTGAGCGCGGCGGCTTCACGCTGCGCTACCAGGGGCTGCTGGGGGCGGATGGCACGGTGCTGCACGCGCGCGGCCTCATCCCCGCGTCGGCCCGTTCGCTGGGCGGGGTGGGGATGGAGGGCTGCGTGACGGCCAGCCAGCGCGACGAGGTGTCAGTGCGCTGTGCCAGCGCGGAGCGCGTCTACGTGGCGGGCTTCAGCGTGCAAGAGGCGCTGACGTCGGTGGACGACATGCGGGGCGCCGTGGTGGCGGGGCTCGCGGGCGCGCTGATGTTGGGTCTGGCGCTGTCGCTCTTCATCAGCCGCGCCATCGCCGAGCCCGTGGCCCGGGTGACGGAGGTGGTGCGGGACGTGGCCCGGGGCGACATGTCCCGCGGCGAGTTGGATGTGCCGGCCACCGGTGAAGTGCGGCTCATGGCGCAGTCCTTCAACAAGATGCTGGGCACCCTGCGCGGCTCGGTGATGGAGATGGTGTCTCGGACGGAGCAGTTGTCCGGGGCCTCGCGCGGCCTGCTGGGCGCGTCCGCGGACCAGGAGCACGTCATCAGTCAGCAGGCGGCGTACGCGCAGCAGATCGCCGCCACGTTCGAGGAGCTGAGCCGCACCGCCGAGCAGATTTCCAGCTCCACCGAGGTGGTGGAGTCGAGCGCGCGCCGCACGCACGAAGCGGTGGCCGAGGCCATGGCGGTGGTGGCCCAGGTGGTCGCCGGCATCAACGACATCCGCACCGAGTCCAAGGGCGTGGCGGACGCGATTGTCGGTCTCAACCAGGACCTCCAGCAGGTGTCGAAGATCGCCCAGGTCATCAACCAGGTGGCGGAGCGCTCCGACCTGCTGGCGCTGAACGCGGCGCTGGAGGGCACCAAGGCGGGCGAGGTGGGCCGGGGCTTCTCGCTCGTGGCCGCGGAGATGCGCAAGCTGGCGGAGAACGTGTCCGCCTCCGCGCGCGACATCGCCCGAATCGTGGAGAAGGTGCAGGACTCCGGCGAGGAGGCGGCGGCCAAGGCGCGCGTGGGCATGGCCACCAGCGACCGGGGCGTGGAGGTGGCCGAGCAGGCCTCCTCCGTGTTCCAGCGCATCGTCGAACTGGCGCGAGGCACCAGCGAGGCGGCGCGGCAAATCACCATCGCCACCCGGCAGCAGCGTCAGTCCAGCGAGCAGGCCGTGCAGGGCGCTCGCAACGTCGCGGAGCTGGTGAAGCAGGGCGTGGACGCGACGGGCCGCACGACGCGCATCGCGCAGGACCTGCAGGCGGTGGCCGAGGGGCTCACCGCCGTCACCAGCCGCTTCAAGACGACGCGGAACTGAGCCTCATTCGCGCTGCCAGCGGAGCTGGAACTCGACCTCGTCCACGCCGTCCTCGCGCTCGTGCTCGATGTTGAAGAGCGCGTCGGCGGGGATGCGCAGGCGCTCGCCGGCGACCTGGATGTTGAAGGCCTTGCCTGCCTCGATGGCGTCCGCCAGCCGCCGCAGCTTCGCGACGAAGTCCTTGCGGGGATACGTCTTCTCCAAATCCCTGTCGGCTCGCTTCGCCTTCTTCTGCGCCATCGTCGTGAGCTCTCTCGTCCAGGTGCGGTGGGGTGATGCGCGGCCACGGACGGGCCGTGGCCGCGAATCTAGAAGCGCGCGACGTTGGAGCTCAAGCGGGTGCGGCGCTCAGGCGTGGGATTGCTGGACCCCGTCGATGCGCCGCTCCACCTCGTGGGCGAAGCGTATGCGCTGTTCATGGGAGATGCAGGCGTGCCGTGCTTCATCCCATCAGCCGGTGGAGGCTGAGGTCCAGGCGGCTCTGCACCAGGCCCAGGAGGCTCTCCACCTCGCGCCCGTTCAGCTTCAGCCGCGTGGCCAGCTCCCGGTGCGTCTGCTTCAGCAGCCGCTCGCGGGCTTGCGCCACGTGGCGCGCCACGCTGGAGCGGGGCTCCGCGTACAGCGTCGCGATGCGGTCCATGGTGAGGCCGTGGAGGTGGTGCAGGCGCAGCAGGGCGCGCTCTCGCTCAGTGAGGGCCGCGAGCGCCGCCTGGAGCGATTCGGACAAGGCCTGCTTGGAGTGGGCCTGGAGCACGTCGCGCTCCGGGTCGGCGCGCGACAGCAACTGCTCCAGGGCCTCGGGCGCCGCGACCAGGGGGGCATGCCGGCCCGCGTGCTCCTGCAGCTCGCCGCCGATGCGCGAGGCGACGATGCGCACCCAGCCGCCCAGGGAGCCCCGGCCCGAGTACTCCGCGATTTTTGGAGCCCGGCCCTCCATGCCCAGCAGCAGCCGCTGGCGCGTCACCTGGAGCACCTCGTCCACGAGCGCCGCCGGGTACCGGGACAGCCGCGCGGCCGTCTTCTGAACGACGTGTTTCTCGAAGAGCTGCAACGCGTGCGGGACGCCCTGTGCGCAAGCACACGCGAGGTACACGTCCGCGGCGTTGAGCTGGCGGAGCGCGTCCATCGGCGTGCCTTCCTCGCGCAGGTGGCGGCCCACGTGATGCAAGACGTGTCCTGGCTCCAGCGTGACGGTGGGCCAGGCTTCTCGTCCCTGTTCGAGCAGCGTCGCCAGCAGGGACTCCAGCTCCGGTGACGACAGGAGCGCGTCATGCAACGCCGCCGGGGCGGCCGCCAGCAGCAGCGCCGTCAGCGTGCCGGACGAGGCTGTCATCGCCGGACCTCGCTCACGCTGGGAAGGTTCCGCGCCCGCCAGGTCTGGAGTTCGTCACAGTCACGCCGTGCGCGCAGCCCCTGGGCCTCCAGCCACGTCTCGGCTTCATGGAGGAGGGACGTCACCTGCTCGCGTGCTTCCTGGCCCGGCCGCTCCCACAACGACTTGGCGAGGAGGAAGGACACCCGCGCCGCCTCCTTGCGGTCCAACCACACGCGGGCATGGATGCGCCGCGCGCGTTCGAGCAGCGGCACCGCTCGCGCTGGGGTGCCCAGGCCCAGGTGCGCCTCGCCCAGGCACGCGAGGTCCAGGGCGACGTCCGGGCTGTCCTTTCCCTGGGCGGCTTCGTCCAGCGCCAGGGACTGCTCGCAGCGGGTGAGGGCGGCCTTGTAGGCCCGCGTCTCCAGGTCCACCCGGGCGAGGTCCCGCACCACGCCGCAGGTCACCACGCTGTCGGCGCCGTTCTCCTTCTGGAGCAGGCTCAGCGCCTGCGTGAGTTGCCTCCGCGCCAGCGCGGGGTTGCCCGCGCGCAGGTGGATGAGGCCCAGGTTGCGCAGGGACATCTCCAGCCTGGGCGAATGCTCACCCACGCTGCGCTGGATGCGCTCCAGGGCCTGCTGGTTGTGGGCGAGCGCCTCGTCGAGCCGGTCCGAGTCATAGGCCACCATGCCCAGGCCGCCGAGCGCGGTGACGGTGTTGGGGTGGTCCGGCCCCTTCACGCGCTCGAAGATGGCCAGCGCCCGCGCGTAGTGGTCGCGGGCTTCCTCCAGCCGGCCTTCTCTGCGCAGCAGGCCCGCCAGGTTGTTGAGCGGCGCGGCCAGGCTCGCGTGGTCCTTGGAGCGCGCGGCCTCCAGCAGCGACAGCGAGCGTTGGAAGGTGTCGAGCGCTTCCTGCGTGCGGCCCAGGGCCAGCAGCTCGGTGGCGATGTTGTTGAGGTTGAGCGCGAGCACGGGATGCTCGGGGCTCCATTGCCGCTCCTGGAAGGCATGGGCCTGGGCCTCGCGGTAGAGCGCCAGGGCCTCCTCCGCGCGGAGCTGCCGTGAGCGCACGCGGCCCAGCCCGGTGAGGAAGTACGTGACGCGCGGGCGCGAGGGGCCCGTCGTCCGGCGTGCCAGCTCCAGGCCCTGGGTGTACTCGGCGTCCGCTTCCTCCAGCTTGCCTTGCATCAGCAGCAAGCCCCCCATGCGCAGGTGCAGGTCGGTGGCGACGTTGGGGAACCGCTCACGTCCCAGGCGCTCCACCGCCGCGCGGGCGTGCCGCACCAGCCGGTTGGCTTCGTCCACGCGCGCCATCTGGTCGCCCACCACCCACAGCAGGAGGTTCCACACGCGGGCGACCGTCTCGTCGTCGCGTCCCGCCTCGGCCGCGAAGAGCGCCTGGTAGAGGTGCTCCTCGGCTTCCGGCAGCTTGCCCGCGAGCCCGTGGGCATAGCCGTGCAGGGTGCGGACCTCCGCCTCCAGGGGGCGGTAGTCGAGGCCCTCGATGTCCTTCAGCAGGGCCGTGGAGACCTCCAGGGCCTGCGGGTGATTGCCCGCGTCCATGTGGGCCCGGGCCTCCGCCAGCTTGCGGCGCGCGGCGTCCACCCGAGCGCGCAGCACCTCCGGAGGCTGGGGCCGCGTCGCCAGCTCGGGCGCGTCCCTGCAGCCGGTGAGCCCCTCGAGCGCGGCCACCATCTGCGGTGCGTTCTGCACCGTCCGGGCATCGGCCTTCTCCAACACGTCGATGACCGCGGAGAGGTGCCACAGCCGGGTGTCCAGGCACGTGGCCGTCTGCCACGCGGCGCTGGCATCGGCGCGCGACGCGCGGCAGACCTCGGTGCGCAGCTCGCGCCAGGTGGTGGCGTGGCTGTCCATCGTGGTGGCCACGCTCTCCCAGGCGTCCGCGGCGAAGGGCTTGCCGGTGGCGAGGAAGGCCGAGCGAATCCGTTCCCGGCGCTCCGAGCCCCAGAGGGTGGCGAGCTTCTGGGCTTCCTGCTCACAGCTCGACTGTCGCTGCTGCGCCCCCACGTAGCCCACGGTGAGCCCCAGCAGACACGCCGAGGCCACCAGGGCGCCGACCCAGGCTCGGACGCGCCGGGTGCGAGGGGACAGCTCGGTCAGCAGGGCCTCCACCGATGCGAAGCGCTCCTCCGGCCGGGCGCGCAGTCCCCGCAGCACCGCGTTGCGGATTCGCGCGGGCACCTTCGATTCGCGCTCCGGTGGACGGATGCGGCCCTCGCGCGCGGCGCGGCCCAGGTCCTCCAGGCTCTTGCCCTCGAAGGGGCGCACGCCGTGCAGCGCTTCGTACAACGCGACACAGAAGCTGAACTGGTCCGAGCGCGCGTCCACCCCGTGGCCCTGGAGCTGCTCGGGCGCCATGTACGCGGGCGTGCCCAGCAGCGCGCCCGAGCGCGTCAGTGGCGTGTCGAGCGAGGGCTCCGCGGTGGAAGGCGGTGGCGCGCTCCGAAGCCGTTGCAGGTGGTTCGAGGGCCGCGCGAGCCCGAAGTCCGTCACCCGCACCCGGCCGTCACGCCCGACGAGGACGTTGCTGGGCTTGAAGTCGCGGTGCACCAGTCCCGCGGCGTGCGCGGCCGCCAGGCCCTGTCCCGCATCGATGAACACGCGGAGGATGTCCTGCCAGGGGCGCGGCGTCTCCAGCCACTCCGCCAGGGACATGCCCTCCACCAGCTCCAGGGCCAGGAAGACGCAGCCGTCGCACACTCCCACATCGTGCACCGTGACGACATGCGGGTGGGCCAGCCGGGCCAGGGCCTGGGCCTCGCGCAGGAGCCGCAGGCGGAGCTCTTCCAGGTGACGGCCTTCGGGGCGCAGCAGCTTGAGCGCCACCCGGCGGTCCAGCTCAGGGTCATGGGCCGCGTACACCTCGCCCATGGCGCCCTGGCCGATTCGCTCCTGCACCACGTAACGCGACAGCCGCGTGCCCGCCGAGACGAGTGGCCCGCCCGTGGGTTCGGGCGTGGCTTCCGACGCGCTGGCGCCCAGGGCCAGGTGCTCCTGGCAACGCTCACAGCCTTCGACGTGAACCAGCACGCGCGTGCGGTGCGCGTCCGGGAGCGCTCCCTCGAGGAAGTCGCTCAGTGTCGTCTCGCTGGGGCACTCCATGCAGGCCGGAGCCTATCAAATTTCTCGAAATCTCATTTTTACATGCCTGTAGCAGTTCATGCCTGCGCGCGTGATTTGAGCTTCGCGAACAGCTCGGGCGGCATGGAGGCGGTGCCCAGGCGGTGGTCGGCGGAGATGGCCTCGCCGTGGAAGTCGCTGCCCGCGGTGGGGACCAGGTCCAGGTCCTTCGCGAGGGCGAGGTACTTCTGACGCACGCTGGGGTTGTGGTCCTCGTGCAGGACCTCCAACCCGGCGAGTCCGGCCTGGGCGAGCGCGCGGATTTCGAGCCGCTCCATGCGCGACGAGCCGGGGTGGGCGAGGGTGGCGGTGCCGCCCGCGTTGCGGATGAGCCGGATGGCGTCCTCGCCCGCGAGCTTGAAGCGCTCCACCCAGGCGGCGCCGCGCGCGCCCAGGAAGCGGTCGAAGGCCTCCTTCACGTCCACGACCCAGCCGCGGTCCACCAGCACGCGGGCCAGGTGCGGGCGGCCCAACTGCGCGTCACCGGCCACCGCGAGCACGTGCTCCATCCGCACCGGGTAGCCGAGCTGCCGCATCCGTTCGAGCAAGGCTTCCATGCGCTGCTCGCGCTCCAGCCGCAGCCGGTCCGCGAAGCGGGCGATGTCCTCGTCATCGGGGCGCAGGAAGTGGCCCAGGATGTGGCACTCGCGGCCGTGGATGAACGCGGAGATTTCGATGCCCGGCACCAGCTCCACGCCATGGGCGCGCGCGGCCTCCGCGGCCTCCGCCAGTCCCGCGACGGTGTCGTGGTCCGTCACCGCCAACACCGTGACACCCGCGGCGGCCGCCCGCGTCAGCAGCTCCGTGGGCGCATATTGACCGTCGCTGGCGGTGGTGTGCGAGTGCAGGTCAATCACGGCGGGCTCCGAGGTGAGAGGTGCGTCAGGTCCCTTACGCGACCTGTGCCGGGTTTCACACCAACTTGCGCCATCCGGGGTGCCGCCGCCACCCGGGAGGCCTACTCTCAGCGCCCTATGGGCAAGAAGACCGATACGACCATCGAGAACCGGGTGTACCTCTTCGAGTCGTTGGCGAGCAGCTATGTCGCCTCCGCCACGGACGTCCTGTCCTCGGAGGACCCCGCGGTGCGTCAGCGCGCGCGGCGTGCCCTGGCGGAGCTGGCCTTCGTCTCCTGTGTCCTGGCGGACACTTCCCACCTCCCGGCCGAGCAGGTTCGGGCACAGGTGCTCGGCGCGCCCGAGCGCGTCCCGGAGTCGCCCACGAAGGTGTCGGGTGGGGCGCGGAAGCGGAACAAGTGAAGACGCTGGACTGGAGCGTGAAGGCCGTGGAGCCTTCTCCTATGAGCCAGACGCAGACTCCCGCCACGGGCGTGGTGATGACCTTGGTCAGCCAGCCCCAGTTCAAGACGCAGCTCACCCACGGCCCGTCCAGCACGGTGAGCCACACGGAGGCGCCGCGCGACAACGGAGGCACCGGCGGCAGCTTCTCGCCCACGGACATGGTGGGCGCGGCGCTGATGTCGTGCGCGGTGACGACGATGCACCTGTTCGCCTCGCGTGAGGGCATCTCGCTGGGCGAGGTGCGCGCCCGCGTGGAGAAGCGCATGACGCCGCCGCCTCGCCGCATTGGCGAGCTGGTGCTGGACATCCAGATGCCGGCGGGCCTGTCCGCTGAGCAGCGCGCGAAGCTGGAGACGGCGGGCCGGGAGTGCCCGGTGGCTCGCAGCCTCCATCCCGACGTGAAGCTGCCCATCGCGTTCAGCTATCCGGACTGAGGACGCAGGCTCGCCCGCCCTCCGAACGAGCTTGCCCGCCGTTGTTGCGGGCAGGCATCGCCGTGTCCAGGTTCCCCGGCTGCGGGGTTCCCCATCGGAGGACTGGGCATGCATGCGAAGCGGCTGGGCATCTACCTCAATGACCATCTGGCTGGCTCGGTGGGCGGTGTGGAGCTGGCGGTCCGCACCGAGGCGGAGAACCACGGCAACCTGCTGGGCCGCTACCTGGCGACGCTCATCCCCGAGTTGAAGGAGGACCAGGCCACGCTGGTGTCGGTGATGGAGGCCCTGGAGCTGAAGCGCGACGGGCTGAAGACGCGCGCCGCCTGGGCCGTGGAGAAGGTGTCGCGGTTGAAGCTCAATGGCACGCTGGTGCGCTACTCCCCGCTGAGCCGGCTGCTGGAGTTGGAGGGGCTGTGCGCGGCGACGGAGGGCCGGCTGTCCTTGTGGCGCACCCTGGCCCGCGTGTCGGTGAAGGACCCTCGGCTGGCGCGCTTCCCCTTCGAGTCGCTCGTGCAGCGCGGTGAGGCGCAGCGCTCGGTGCTCCAGCGCCTGCGGGCCCAGGCCGCGGACGTGGCCTTCTCGGAGGAGCCCCTGCCGTTCGGTTCGGGGGAGCCGCTCATCGCGGGGCACTGAGCGGGACGGGGCGCCCCAGCCCCGTTCGGCTCAGGCGAGCCGCTGGTCGCGGGGCACTGCGCGGGACGGGGCGGCATGAAGAAGCCCCCTGCCGCGGCATGGCGACAGGGGGCCGGAACTTCATTTCTGTTCAGGCTCGGGGGCTCAGCTCCCCGACGTCCCGGAGGCGCCGGGCGGAGACGAAGCGGGCCGGGCCGTGGCGTCCGGCGTGGGCACCAGGCGGAGCTGGCTGGCGCTGCCACCGAAGCTCGCGTCGACTTCGCGCTCCAGGTACGTGTAGCCGGAGAGGCCGTCCTCGTACATGCGCAGCAGGTTGCGCGACTCGTCCAGGGTGATGCGGCCCTGGCGCAGCGCGGCCTCGGTGAACTTGCGCAGCTTCGCCACCAGGTCGTCCTTGGTGTAGCTGACGTAGTTGAGCACCTCGGTCACCGTGTCGCCGGCCACCACGTTGTCGATGAGGTAGCCGCCGTTGGGCCCCAGGGACACCTGCACCGCGTGCGTGTCACCGAAGAGGTTGTGGAGGTCGCCCAGAATCTCCTGGTAGGCGCCCACCATGAAGATGCCCAGGTAGTAGTCGTCATCGTTCAGCGCGTGCAGTTCGAGGGCGTCCTTCACCTCGCGCTTGTCGATGAAGTGCTCGATCTTCCCGTCCGAGTCGCAGGTGATGTCCGCCAGCGTCGCGCGGCGCGTCGGCTTCTCCGCCAGGCGGTGGATGGGCATCATCGGGAAGAGCTGGTCGATGGCCCACGAGTCCGGCAGCGACTGGAACACGGAGAAGTTGCAGAAGTACGTGTCGCTCAGCGCCTTCTCCAGGGAGTCGAGCTCCTCGGGAATCTCGCCCTGCTCCTTGGCGATGCGCATGATCTTGTGGCAGGTGGCCCAGTAGATGTTCTCGGCCGCCACGCGCTGCTCCAGCGACAGGTGGCCCAGCGAGAAGAGGGTGAGGCTCTCCTCCTTGGCGTCCTGCGCGTCGTGCCACGCCTCCAGCAGGTTCTTGTTGGTGACCTCGCGGTAGGTGGACCAGAGGTTGCGCACCACGGAGGGCGCCTTGTCGTCCACCTTCTCCGGAACCTGGGCGGGGTCGAACTCGCTGGTGCCCAGCACGTCCACCACCAGCACCGCGTGGTGCGCCACCACGGCGCGGCCGGACTCGGACACGAGCGTGGGGTGCGGCACGCCGGCGCGGTCGCACGCCTCCATCACGCCGAACACCACGTCGTTGGCGTACTCCTCCGTGGTGTAGTTCATGGAGGAGGCGAAGTTCGTCTGGGAGCCGTCGTAGTCCACGCCCAGGCCGCCGCCCACGTCCAGGTACTTCAGCGGCGCGCCCTGACGGGCCACTTCCACGTAGAAGCAGCCCACCTCGCGCAGCGCGTTCTTCACGTTGCGGATGTTGGAGATCTGGCTGCCCAGGTGGAAGTGCAGCAGCTCGAAGGAGTTGAGCAGGCCCGTGTCCTTCATGAAGCTGATGCAGTTCATCAGCTCGGAGGAGGACAGGCCGAACTTGGAGCGGTCTCCGCCGCTGGCCTCCCACTTGCCGGCGCCGCGCGTGGACAGCTTCACGCGCATGCCCAGCCGGGGGACGATGCCCGTGCGGCGCGCGACCTCCGCGATGAGCGGCAGCTCGCTGGGCTTCTCCACCACCAGGATGACGTTGCGGCCCAGGCGCGAGTAGAAGAGCGCCGTCTCGATGTACTCCTCGTCCTTGTAGCCGTTGCAGATGACGAGGGCGTTCTCGTTCTCCAGCAGCGCCATCACCGCGAGCAGCTCGGGCTTGCTGCCGGCCTCCAGGCCGTAGTTGTAGCCCTTGCCCGCCTCGATGAGCGTCTCCACCACGTAGCGGTGCTGGTTCACCTTGATGGGGTAGACGCCGCGGTAGTCGCCCTTGAAGCCCTGGTCGACCATGGCCTTGCGGAAGGCCTCGTTCAGGTGGACGACGCGGTGGCGGAGCACGTCCGTGAACCGGATCAGCAGCGGCAGGCCAATGCCCCGGCGGCGCACTTCGTCCACCAACTCCTTCAGGTCCATGTTCGGGGCCTGGGGACCGTCCGGGTGGACGATCACATGGCCCTTCTCGTTGATGCCGAAGTAGGGCTTGCCCCAGTTGCGGATTCCGTACAGCTCGTGCGCGTCGGCAAGGGTCCAGCGGTGGGGAGGGGCGTTTGCGGGCATCGGCTTCTCGAGGCTCCCTGGGTTGAAGGGGGTAACTCCCCATGCACTATGAAGCCGGGCACGGGAAATCGCGCGGGAACTATCGGAAACCCCCTCCGTATTCAACAGCCGCTTGCGCGGAGGGCAGGCAGGCTGGCGGGGCGGCCGCCCGGTGCTTCTCCTCCCTCGGGCCGACTCTCCATTCAATTCCTACCTTTTCCCGGTGCGTCCGAGGGACGCGTGGACACAAGGGGAGGGTACATGGAGTCGTCCGCACGCAGGGAAGAAGCGGTGCTGACCCCGCGGGAAATCTACGAGCGGCTGGACCGCTTCGTCATCGGCCAGTCCGGCGCCAAGCGCGCCGTGGCCATTGCTGCCCACAATCACCTCAAGCGCCTCCTGGCGCGAAGGCTGCGCCGGACCTCGCTCATCAAGAAATCCAACATCTTGCTCATAGGCCCCACCGGGAGCGGCAAGACACACATCGCCCGCAACCTGGCGGACATCCTCAATGTCCCGTTCACCACCGTGGACGCCACCGAGTACACGGAGGCCGGCTACTACGGGAAGGACGTGGAGGTGATGATCTCCGACCTCCTCTTCAAGGCGAACCACTCCGTGGAGGACACCCAGCGGGGCATCATCTTCATCGACGAGGTGGACAAGATTGCCCGGCGCTCCCAGAGCGCCCGCAACGGTGCGGGGAGCCGCGACATCGGCGGCGAGGGCGTGCAGCAGTCGCTGCTGAAGCTGCTGGAGGGCCGCGAGGTGTACGTGCCCCTCAATGTCACCCAGGCGTGGAACAAAAGTGACTTCGTGCAGGTGGATACGCGCGACATCCTCTTCATCTGCGCGGGGACGTTCAGCGACCTGCACGACTACGGTGACGAGGGCGGGCGCTCCATGGGCTTTGGCGCGGACGACGCGGCGAAGCAGCGACAGCGGCGCATCAGCACCCGCCAGCTCACGGAGTTCGGCATGTTGGCGGAGTTCCTCGGGCGCCTGCCGGTGGTGGTGCAGTTGGACCGGCTGGGGGAGGACGACCTGCTCCGCGTCCTCACCGAGCCGCCGGATGCCATCGTCCGCGAGTTCCGCGAGCTGCTGGCCATGGACGAGCTGGAGGTGGACTTCGCCGCGCCCGGGCTGCGCGAGGTGGTGCGCTACTCCGTGGAGCGGGGCCTGGGCGCGCGCGGGCTGCGGTCCATCCTGGAGCACGTCATGTCGGACGTCATGTTCGAGGCGCCCGAGCGGCGGCGGCACCAGGTGACGGTGGACGCGGGCTTCGTGCGCGAGCGGCTGCGCGGGTTGGATTCGACGCAGTTGGACGTGTGAGTCAGGGCGCGCGCTCGGACGCGCGCGCCGCGGCGCCCAGCCGGGCCACCACGTCCGGGTCCTGGATGAGCTGGAGGACACCGTCGTTGCGCAGCAGCGCGGCGGTGTCTCCTCGCGCCAGGGCCTGCTTCAGCTTCGGGTCCTGGAGCAGGCGCTGGAAGCGCGGGTCCTTGCGCAAAGCCTTGTATGCGGGGTCGTCCTGGAGCTTGCCGGCGCGCTTCGGGTCGCCCGCCGCCTTCGAGACCTCCACGAGGTTCCCCACGGGGGCGAACTGCGTCATCTCGAAGAGGTTGTAGCGGCGGGCCACCTCGATGGAGAGCGACTCCTTCGGGGAGAAGCCCACGCGGCGCCCGGCGATGACGACGTGCTGTTCGAAGAAGGCGATGCCGCTGAGGATGACCCAGGCGATGAGGCCCATCTTCGCGCCGCCGAGCACGAAGCCGAGGAAGCGGTCCAGCCCGCGGTTCTCGTTGTGCTGGCCGGTGGAGAGGATGCGCAGGAGCAGCGCGCCCAGGGCGTAGCGGACCGCGAGCCAGGTGCAGATGAAGACGAGCACCGTGCCCACGATGAAGCCCAGGAAGAGCGGGCTGCCCAGGGCCTCCGCCAGGTGCGGCCCCGCCACCGGGCCCAGCCGTCGCGAGGCGAAGTAGCCCACCGCGAGCCCCGCCCAGTTGGCGACCTGCCGGGACACGCCCGTCGCCGCCCCGATGAGGGCGAAGAAGAGCACCAGTCCGAGGATGATGAGGTCGATGACCATGCTCTCCCCAGGCGCCGCCGTCAGCGAATCTTGAACGAGCCGCCCTTGTCGCGGGACTCGTCCTGGGACTGCTTCTGGATTTCCGCCAGGCGCTCCTTGTAGCGGGCGTTGGCCGGCTCATAGGTGAGCGCCATCTTGAGGTTGCGCTCGGCGGCGGACCAGTTGCCGGCGTCCGCGTCCTTCTGCGCCTGTTGGAAGAACTGGCGGCCCTTGGGGTGGGTGCCGATCTGCTCCTCCTGCTCCTTCTTGGCGGCGGCCTTGGTTTCGGCCTCGGAGGCTTCGGTGAAGCGCAGCTTCTGGGCGCGCTCGGGGCCCGTCACGTCGGCGACGTACTTCTTGCGCTTCGTGTCGTCGCGCAGGACGTAGTAGGCCTCGGTGACGCGCTTGTAGAGTTCGTTGACGCGCTCCTTCAGCTCCTTCGAATCCATCTGGAAGAAGCGGTCGGGATGGTAGGTGCGGCTCTCCCGGTAGAAGGCGCGCTTGATGTCCGCGGGCGTGGCCGTGCGCTCCAGGGCGAGCAGCTCGAAGTAGTCGAGCTGGTCGAGCTTCGCGCAGCGGGCTTCCAGGTCCGCGAGCTGCTGGAGGTCGAGCCCCGGGCCCTTGTCCGCAGACGTCGGCGGGGGAGGGGGGACGGCGGCCGCTGGCGGCACGGCCGGGGCCACGGAGGGAATCGCGGGCACGCTGAGGGTCGGTGCCTTCGGCCCGGCGCCGAGCGGCGCGACGGAGGGGATTCCAGGCGTGGCCGCGAGCGGCGCGACGGACGGGACTCCAGGCACGGCGGGCGGGCGCGGGGCGGCCGGAGGGCGCGGTGGCGTGGCGCCCGCGGGCACCAGCGCGGGCAGGGACATGGTGGGCCGTGCGCCGGGCCGCTGCGGAGGCGACGCGGATGGCGCCACGGGCGGGGCCACCTGGCCCAGCGCGAGCACGGGCGGCGGGCGCGGGCGGGCTCCGGGAGCACCGGCCACGGGGGGGATGGCGGGAGTTGCTCCCGGCGGGGCACTGGGGCTCAGCGGCGCGACGGAGGGCACCGCGCCAGAGGGCGCGGTCGGCCGCGCTGGCGCCACGGAGGGCACGGCGCCAGAAGGTGCGGTCGGCCGCGCTGGCGCGACGGAGGGCACGGCGCCAGAAGGTGCGGTCGGCCGCGCTGGGGCCACGGAGGGCACGGCGCCAGAAGGTGCGGTCGGCCGCGCTGGGGCCACGGAGGGCACGGCGCCAGTGCTCAGCGGCGCGACGGTGGGGACTGCCCCTGATGTCTTGTTCGCGCCCAGCGGAGCGACAGTGGGGACGGCCCCTGACGTCTTGTTCGCGCCCAGCGGCGCGACAGTGGGGACTGTCCCTGATGTCTTGTTGGCGCCCAGCGGAGCTACGGTGGGCACTGCCCCTGATGTCTTGTTGGCGCCCAGCGGAGCGACCGTGGGCACTGCCCCTGATGTCTTGTTGGCGTCCAGCGGCGCGACGGAGGGCACCGCTCCAGACGTAGCAGTGGGGCTCAGTGCCGCGACGGAAGGTACCGCTCCCGAAGGGGCTTGGGGGCTCGGTGGCGCGACAGAGGGCACTGCTCCCGAAGGGGCGTTGGGGCTCAGTGGCGCGACAGAGGGGACTGCGGGCACCGCTCCCGAAAGGGCTTTGGGGCTCAGGGGCGCGACAGAAGGCACCGCCCCTGAAGGGGCTTTGGAGCTCAGTGGCGCGACAGAGGGCACGGCGCCTGACTGTACGGTGGGCCTCGTCGGTGCCACTGAAGGCAAGGGGCCAGACGGAGCCTTGGCGCTCAACGGCGCGACAGAAGGGACCGTGCCCGACGCCGTGCCCGCGCTCAGTACGGAGGGAACGGCCCCCGTGGCGGACGTCTCACCTGTCGCATTGGGACCGAGCGGCGCGACGGATGGCACTGCTTCCGATGCCGAGCCTCCGGCGACACCGGGGTTCAGCGGCGCACTGGCCGGAGCAGCGTCAGGGCCGATGTGAGGAACGGGAGTCGCGCCGCCTGCTGCGCCTGCGGTGCGAGGAACTGGCGTGGTTCCACCTGCCGCGCCCACAGGGCGAGGAACGGGAGTCGCGCCGCCTGCCGCGCCGGCGGGGCGAGGAACTGGCGTGGTTCCGCCTGCTGCGCCTGCCGTGCGGGGAACTGGCGTGGTTCCGCCTGCCGCACCCACAGGGCGAGGAACGGGAGTCGCGCCGCCAGCCGCGCCCACGGGGCGAGGAACTGGAGTGGTTCCGCCTGCCGCTGTGCGAGGTGCGGGCGTGGGTGCCCCTGCGGCACCGGGGACCATGCCCGGGCGTGGCGGGGGTGTGGCGGCTCCAGCGGGAGTGGTTCTCGCCGCGGCGACGCGGCCGGTGGCTGGCGTGCCATCGGGGCTGGCCGTCCCCGCCGCGCGGGGGAGTGGCGGACTCGTGTCAGCGCCCACTCGGGGCGTCGCTCCAGGTGACACGGAAGGAATGCCAGGGAGGGTGGTGGGCGTCCCGCGAGGCGTGGGACCAGACTCCACAGCGGGGATGTTCGGGAGCGTGATGGGCGACACCGGTGGCGCCGCACTGGCGCTGACAGGCGGAACCCCAGGCACCGAGGCTGGCGACTTCTGCGCGGCCCCAACACCCGCTCCGGGTGGCACGGGGCGTTGCGGATTCACGCCACCCGCGCCCGTGGCCCCTGGCACGGCGGGACGTCCACCCGCCGGTGTCCCCGCGCCAGCCCCCGTGGCCGGGCGCACGGCGGGAATCCCCGTCAGGGTGGCCCGGGGCGGCGGCGTGGGCGCCATCGCGGGTGACTTCGCGGCCGGTGGCGGCCGAGGCGCTGGCGTCGCCGCGCTGGCGGGGGCCGTCGGAACCGTCACGGGCCCAGGCACGGCGGCCGTCACTCGCGGGACGGCGGGCCGAGCGGGCGTGGCCGGCGTCCCGGGCGGCGCTCCCGTCGGTTTCCCGTCGCTGGGGTCTGAGGGCTGGGACATCGGCGTGGTCGGGTCGCGGCCTTACTGCGCCACGGCGGGCAGGTCGTTGCTGTTGTGGCCGGCGAGCCGGGTGTTCCGGTTGGCCTGGATGGACTGCTGGATGTCGGCTTCGCTCATGCCGGACGACAAGGTGATGGAGGTCGACGTCTTCTGACCCGTCTCCGTGTCGCAGGCGGAGACATGCACCAGGCCATCCGTGTTGATTTCGAAGGTGACCTCGATCTTCACCTCGCCGCGGTAGCCGATGCGGAAGCCCGCGAACTCGAACTCACCGAGCATCTCGCACTCGTCGGCGCGGTTGGACTCGCCCTGGTACACGCGAATCTTCACCTTCTCCTGGCCATCCCGGCTGGTGGTGAACGTCTTCGAGCGGTCGATGGGCACCGGCGTGTTCTTGTCGATGATCTTCTCGGTGTACCCGCCCACCGTGCCAATCCGCAGCGACAGCGGCGTGACGTCCACCAGGAACGTCTCCGTCTTGCTGTCGAGCAGCGCGTGCGACTGGAGCGCCGCGCCCATGGCCACGACCTGGTCCGGGTTGATGCCTTCCAGCGGATCCTTCTGGAAGTAGTGCTTCACCGAGTTGCGGATGATGGGCAGTCGCGTGGGGCCGCCCACGAGGATGACCGCGTCGATGTCCGCCGCCGTCAGGCGCGCGCTCTGGAGGGCCTCGTCGCACACCTTGAAGGTGCGCTGCACCAGGTCCATCACCATGCGGTTGAACTGGTCCTGATTGAGCTGCCCCTTCAGGTCCATGATGTTGCCGTCCGCGTCCTGGCAGATGCCCTGGCACAGGATGTCGGCCGAGCCCGTCTGGCCCACGTCGATCTTCGCCTTCTCCGCGGCCTCCTTGAGCATCTGCAGGCAGAACTTGTTCTGGCGCACGTCCAGGCGCGTGCGGGCCAGGAAGTCATCCGCCAGCCACGTCATGATGCGGTCGTCGAAGTCGTCGCCGCCCAGGTACGTGTCGCCCGCGGTGGCCAGCACCTCGAACACGTCCTTGCCGATCTCCAGAATCGACACGTCGAAGGTGCCGCCGCCCAGGTCGTAGACCACCACGCGCTGGTTCACGTCGCGGCCGAAGCCGTACGCGAGCGCCGCGGAGGTGGGCTCATTGAGGATGCGCAGCACCTCCATGCCCGCGATGCGACCCGCGTCCTTGGTGGCCTGCCGCTGGTTGTCGTTGAAGTACGCGGGCACGGTGACCACGGCCTTGGTCACCTCCTGGCCCAGGTACGTCTCCGCCACCGCCTTCATCTCCTTGAGGACCAGCGCGCTGATCTCCGGGAGCGAATAGCTGTGGTCGTTCACCGCGATGCGCACCGAGTTGTTCTCGCCCTCGACGATGCGGTACGGCATCACCGCCTGCGCCTTCTTCACCTCGTCGGAGAAGTAGTAGCGCCCGATGAGCCGCTTGGCGGAATAGACGGTCTGCTCCGGGCTGGTGATGATGTTCTTCTTGGCCGCGTTGCCCACCAGCACCGAGCCGTCCTCGAGGAACGAGACGCAGGAGGCATGGGTCGTCTCACCCCATTCGTTGGGGATGACAATGGGCTGGCCGTCCTGGACCACCGACACGCACGAGTACGAAGTGCCCAGGTCGATGCCAATTGCGATGTCGTCCGCCATTCCGTCTCCGGTGAAGACCTTCAGCAGAGGTCCGTCGGTGAAGGGCACGGAGGTTAGGCACCCCCAGAAGCGGGTGTCAACGTTCCCGTGTCAATAAAGCCCAGCCATTTCAAGGGCTTAGGGAGGGTGCAAGGGAGCATGCCCGCTGGCTTGAGGGGGCGCACCGAGGCCATTATCTCTCGATGGGAAGGGGGTTTACTCATCCATGTCCGTCATCCTCGCTGCCCTGACGTCCGACCCGAACCTGCTCCGATGCGAGCTGCACCGCCTCCAGGGCCAGGTCCTGCTCCATGGTGATTCGAGGGCCAACGCCGTGGGGGTGGGCTCCTACGCCCAGGATGAAGTCCTCCTGCGGCGCTATGCGAGCAGCGAGGCGCTGACGCTGGACTCGCTCGCGCCTCCGCATGAGTCCGACGCGCTGCTCTTCCACGCGGGCCAGCTCCCGGTGGGCCTGTCGCTGGAGGAGAACACCCAGCCCTTCCGGTCCCGCCGCTGGCTCTTCGCCCACCAGGGCGACGGACAGGGGCTCGAGCCACTTCGCGCGGCGTTGATGGACGCGCTCCCGGATCACCTGCGCCGGCAGGTGCGTGGCGGCACACCGGGGGAGCTCCTGTTCGCCACCTTCCTCAAGAATCTGCGCGACCTCGGCCGCACGGAGGATCCTCGGCTCGAGGCGGAGCTGGCGGGTCGCGTGTTGGCGGACACCGCGCGTGAAGTGGCGCGCGCCGCGGCCCAGGCTGGCGTGGCGCGCACGCCCTCGCTGAACCTCGTGGCCACCAACGGCACCCTCCTGGCGGCGACCCGCTTCGGCGAACCGCCCCTGTTCTGCACGCGGCTGGAGGGGGCGGCGGAATGCGAGCTGTGCGAGGTGACGCCGTCCACACCCGACACCCAGCCGGCGGTGAGCGCGCACCGCCGCCGTCATACCGTCGTGGTGGCCAGTCATCTCAAGCGCTCCGCGGGTTGGGTGGAGCTGGCCCAGGGCCACACGTTGGCCGTGGGGCCGGACCTCCAACTGCACGAGCTGACCGGCGTCTGAACGGGAGGACTGCCCGAGCCGCCTTCGGGGGCTCGGGCGCGGCAGGCGGGCGCTGACGCCGGTTCCGGGAACTCGGGGCCGCGTCGGCGGGAAGCGCTGAACTCCCGTTTCGACTTCGGGAAAACCCTTCATTCAAGTCCGGCCTTTCCAGGGATGGAAGCCGAGGGTCGGGGATGACTGGGCGTTGCTTTACATCACCGGCGCGGTGGTGGTTCGATTGAGGGAGCTGCATTGCAATATTGCAGCTTGGTTGGACGATTGCTCTCCCGAACTCCCATGCTCTCAGAAGTTGAGCCGATGTTCAGCATCGAGGTTTCCTCGAGGTCGGATGCCGCGGTCGCCGCCGCGCTGAGTCGCCGCTACGCCCGGGAGCACGGCCTTCCGGCCCGCGCCAGCGCCGAGGTGGCCGTGGTGGTCAGCGAGCTGGCCACCAACCTGGTGCGCCACGCGGGGGGCCGCGGCTGGGTCGAGCTGTGGCGCGAGCCGGAGTGGCTCTGCATCCGCTCGACGGACCGAGGCCCCGGCATGGCGGACCCCTCACGACTCTTCTCGGGCCGGGAGGAAGGGCGTCCGGGGCCGCTGCCCGGGGAGAGCCTGGGCGAGGGCGGCGCGGCGGTGCGGCGCCTCAGCGATTCGGTCCACGTGGCGAACCGCGACGGCGGCGGCCTGGAAGTCGTGGCGCGCAAGCGGGTGGTTCACGAGAAGCGGAGGCAGGCGTGAGCGGCGGTCCTGTGTGCGCGGGGATTCTGCGCGTCCTTCAGCAATTCATGTCGGAGACGGCGGCGCGGTTGGTGCTGCGCGGCACGCTGGAGCCCCTGCGGCTGTCCCTGGAATCGGCGACGCGTGCGGAGCTGCCTCGCATCATCGAAGCGCTGGAGCCGGCGACGCGTCACTTCGTGGACCCCGTGCGCAAGCCGCAGTTGATGACGCAGCTCAAGCTGTTGTTGTCGACGTCGCCCGCCTCGAACGGGGTGGGGGCCACGGCCGCGCCATCGGACGTCCGTGCGACGACCTATCTGGTGCGCACGGAGGCGGACGCCAGCCATGCGCGGCTCGCGGCGAAGGTCATGTGCGAGTCCATGGGAGGCCGCGGCTACGAGTGCCAGAAGGTGGCCACGGCCGTGAGTGAGCTGGCGCGCAACCAGATCTCCTACGCGGGGGGCGGCACCATCCACCTCGCGCCGCAGCTTGACCCCAAGCGGGTGTTGCGCGTCAGCGCCGAGGACTCCGGTCAGGGCATCTCGGACCTGACGCGCGTGCTGTCGGGCACCTACAAGAGCAAGACGGGCATGGGGCTGGGGCTGCTGGGCGTGAAGCGTCTGGCGGACCGCTTCGATGTGCGCACCGGGCCCGACGGCACGCAGGTGGAGTTCGAGGTGTGGCTGTGAGACTCGCCATCGCCCATCGCTCCCGGCCCAAGGTGGGCGAATTGGAGAACGGGGACGGGGTGATGGTCCGCCAGGAGCGCTCGCGGACGTTGTGCGCGGTGGTGGATGCGCTGGGCCACGGCCCTGTGGCGGCCCGGGTCACCTCGGAGGCCCTGCGGTGTCTGGCGCAGGTCGACTTGAACCAGGACGTGGAGTCCATCGTCGCCGCGATGCACCTGGCGCTGCGGAGTGGGCGGGGCGCGGCGGTGATGGTCGCGCTCTTCGACGGCCAGCGGGTGCACTGCGGCGGCGTGGGCAACGTGGAGCTGCGCACGCGCGGCACGCGGGTGCCCGTGATTCCCACGCCGGGCATTCTCGGCCAGTCCCACCGCGCGCTGCGGGTGACGTCCGCGGCCTTGCTGCCGGGGGACCGGATGGCCGTCTTCAGCGATGGCTTGAGTTCGCGGTTGGAGCTCGATGACACCCGGAACCTCTCTCCTGACGCGGCCTGCGACCTGCTGATGGAGCGCTACGGCCGCAACACCGACGACGCCACCGTGTTGGTGGTGGACGTGGAGACACCATGAGCTTCGCCGCTTCCGCTGCACTCGCCCGGCCCGAGCGCGACACCGCGCGCATCCCCATCATTCCGCTCTGGGGCAATCTCATCGTTCCGTTGCAGGGCGACATCACCGACGCGCAGGCCGCGCAGTTGTGCTCGGACGTGCTGCGCGACATCCAGCGCACCCGCGCGCGCGGCATGGTGGTGGACATCTCCGGACTCTGGATGGTGGACAGCCACCTGTGCGCGGTGCTGGCCCGGCTGGCGGCCTCCGCGCGATTGATGGGCACGCGGACCGTGCTCTGCGGCATGGGCGCGGACGTGGCCCTCACGCTCCAGAGCATGGGCATCGAACTCGATGGGGTGGAGACCGCGCTGGGGCTGGAGGAAGGCCTGTCGTTGCTCGGCATCCAGGTGATGGGGGCGCTCACGGCCGAGGCGGAGCGTGAATCGGCGCAGCGCCTGGCCGACGCGATGCTGGGCTTCGAGGAGGTCCCCCTGGCGAAGCCTCCCGCGGGGCCGGGGCGTTAGCACGGGCATCGCGTAGGTGAATCCCTGACATGTGGTGTGGCCACGCGCCTTCGCCGTCAAGGTGCGCTGAGCCCGTCAGTGGGCTTACGTTTCGTGCCTGGTGGCCGACCAGGGAGGCGGCGTCTGCTGCTGTACGTTCGCGGCGCACAGGCGCTCGATTGTACGAAGGTGGGTCCGGGGAACTACGCTAGGGACCCGTCCTACGTGGGGGCCATGTCCACCTCCGCGCAGACGCTCGCCGTTGACGAATCGCCGTGGTGGCATTCCATTGGGTGAGGTCTGATGGTGCGGCTTATCCGGGACCGGATGGAATGAAGGAGCGGGTCGATGGCCGGCAACTCAGGGGAAGACAACGCCAACCCGGACCACCGCCGGGAGGCTGCCCCCGAGCCCCCTGACGCGGGCAGCTCGCCCGTGCTGGACGGCGTGTCGGACGCGGAGCTGGATGCCATCGTGGGCCAGCTCCGGACGGACAAGAACCTCCGCGTCCGCGCCTCCGCCCAACCGCGCTACCGTGAGGCCCCGCAGTCGGAGCGCCTGCACCGGGGCGCGGGCCGCACCCGTGCCTCCACCTTGGGAGAGGAGCCTCCTCGCGAGGCGGCGCCGCCCCCCGCGAAGCAGGCCTGGTACATCGTCATCGGAGGCGCGGCCTATGGCCCGCACGACCTCACGGAGTTGAAAGGCCACCTGGACCGCGGCGCGGTGGGGCCGGATTCACTCTGCTGGCGCGAGGGGTTCGGGGAGTGGTTGCCCCTGGGGCACATCCCGGAGCTGGCCTCGGCATTGCTGCCTTCCTCGGTGCCCGCGGGGGCGCCGCCCGTCCCCGCCGCCGCGATGGGGTCTGGCTTGCCCCAGGTCGCGCGGACCGTGGACCTCGCCGAGGCCACCACGGAGCGGGTGATCCTGGAGCCACACGCGCCGGTGTCGACGACGCCCGCGGCCGTGCCGCCCGCGACGCTGGCACCGCGGATGGACGCGCCGGAGCCCGTGACGGTGCCCGGGGGCGGTGCCCCGCAGGGCGCGGGACAGCCCGTCGCGGGCTTCAGCGGCGGTGAGGCCGCCCGGAGCGACAGCCCTGGATTCGCGGCACCACGGACGCCTGGACCTGTCACGGCGGCGCCGCATGCGGAACCGCTCGATGGCGCCGTCGCGCTCGCGGCCAGAGGGGCGCCTCCCATGGAGGTCGCGCCGCAGCCGGTGGGCACGCACGCGGTGCTGACCGACGCCTCGGCCTCGCGTGACGCACGGGCGCGCCGCAAGCGCCGGCTGGGCGTCGTCCTGGCGGTGGGCGCGGTGGGTGGCATGTCCGTGGCCCTGGCGCTGGGCGTGTTCGACGGTGGCAAGCGCGAGGGGCAGGGCGCGGACGCCGTGGATGCCACGCCTCGCGCGTCGGCCACGCCCGCCGTCGCCGAGCCCGCATCGGCCGAGGCGGAGGCCGTCGCGCAGGCGAGCCCCGACGTCGCGGCGCCCACGCCCTCTGCCGGGGGCGCGGGCGGTGGCACCCGGATGGAGTCCGATGGCCCGGTCGCGAGCACGGGTTCGCTCGCCCCGTCCGTGGCGGAGACCGCGCGGCGTGCTCCTCCGGAGGCGCCCGTGGGTGCTGGCTCGAGCGCTCCGGGCCTGTCCGCGGTCTCCGTCGACCGTGGAGACCGCGTACCGGAGCTCACGGGAACAGAGCGCACGACGCGCGCCGCGACGGGGGGCACGCGCACCTCGCCCGAGGAGCGCGTCTTCGAGCGGCCCACGGGCAGCCTTTCGTCGCGGGATGTCGCCGTGGCGTTCGTGATTGGGAAGAACTCGGTGGCGCCCGCGCCGGAGCCGGCATCCTCGGCTCGGCCCGCCACGACGGTGGCGGAGGCCGCGGTGGCGCCCCGGTCGGAGGATGACCTGGGCCCGGACGAGGACTTCGACCGCATGCTGTCGGGGCCTGGCCCCAACGCCACCAAGCGGGAGAAGCGGACCGTGTGGGTGCCGCCGGATCCCACCGCGCCGCGCGAGACGTTGGACTTGGCCACCGTCTTCGCGGTGGTTCACGCCCGCCGTTCGGAGCTCGCGGCCTGTGGCCGGGAGCAGTCCGCGCCGCCGGGGGAGGGCGACCGGGCAGTGCTGCGCTTGAGCGTTCTCCCCAGTGGCAAGGTGGAGTCCATCACCACGGAGACGCCGTGGCTGCGCGGCACTTCGCTCGTGCGTTGCATGCAGCAGAAGATTGGGGCTTGGACGTTCCCTCGGCACCGGACCCAGGGAGCACCTGTCGTCTTCCGATACGAGTTCTGAGACAGCCGCAAGGAGCGTCCATGCCTGCCTATGTCGTGGTCGAGGTCTCGGTGCACGATGCGCAGACCTACGAGCGGTACAAGCAGCTCGCTCCTCCGTCGCTCGAACCCTACGGTGGCCGCTACCTCGTTCGCGGCGGGCCCACGCAGGCGCTGGAGGGCACGTGGCAGCCCCCGCGCTTCGTCCTGCTGGAGTTCCCCTCCGTGGAGCAGGCCCAGGCCTGGTGGTCCTCCCCGGAGTACGCCGCCGCCAAGGCGCTCCGTCATGAGAGCGCGCACTCCATCATGCTCCTGGTGGAAGGCGTGCCCGCGACGACGCCCGTGACGGAGGCACCCGTGACGGCTTCCGCCTCCTGACGCGGGTCCTTCCTCGCCACGAACGGGGCCCTCCAAAAGCCGGAGCCCGGCGCCAGCCCGCGGTGTATCGCGGGCCGGACCGGGCTCTGGAATCTTCAGGACGTCAGGCGACTAGTTCACGCCGACGGCGCTCCAGCCTTCCTTGACCTTCGCCACCTCGGCCGAGTCCGCGCCGTAGAGGTCCGTGGCCGCGTTGATGGTCGCGACGCGGGCCTGGGCGAACGTGGTGCTCGGCGTCATGTAGTGGGCCAGGGCGCGGTAGAAGATCTTCTGGCCCGCCTCCATGCCGATGCCGTCCTTCACTTCGATGCCGGACGTGCGGTTGGTGCCGCCTTCGACCATCAGCTTGAAGGCGTTGTTCGCGATGCCGCTGGAGCCGTGCACGGCGGTCTGCTTCGGGTAGTTGCTGTAGTGGTCGATGGAGTACCCGTCCTTCGTCGGGTCGTCCATGTAGCGCAGGCCGTCCGTGTCATCGCCGTTGGTCGGCGTCCAGGCGCGCTCGCCCACCGTCCAGTTGAAGCTCACGCCGGGGTTCGACTTGGCCGCGTACCACTCCACGCCCGCGCCGATGATGTCGCTCATGGCCTCGTTCAGGCCACCGGACTCGCCGCGGTAGATGAGGCCGGCGGTGCGCTCGGTGAGGCCGTGCGCGATTTCATGGCCGGCGATGTCCAGCGCGGTGAGCGGGCCGGCCGTCTTGCCGTCGCCGTCGCCGTAGCTCATCTTCTCGCCGTCCCAGTACGCGTTCACGTAGTTGTTGCTCACGTGGACGTAGGAGACCAGCTTCTCGCCCGAGCCGTCGATCGAGTCACGGCCGAGGACGTTCTTGAGGAAGTCGTACGTCGCCTGGGCGCCGAAGTGGGCGTCGACCGCGGCGCGGTTGCGCTCCGGGTCCGTGGCCTCGCCCCAGACGTCGTTGTCGTCCTTGACCTGCGTCTGGCCGCTGGCGCGCTCACGGTTCAGCGCGTCGTAGGTCCCAATGCCCTTGCCGCGCGTCTTGTCCTCGAGCTGGTAGGTGCCGTCCGCGTTCTTCGTCGTCTCCAGCGCGACCTTGCCGCTGTACATGGACGTGTCGTCGGCCTTGGCCTGGCTGCCCGGCTCCTCGGGCTTCTGGGTGGCCTTCGGGGTGATGTTCAGGCTCCAGCTATTCAGCGTGCCCGTGTCGCGACGCGCGTTGTCCTTCACGGTCAGCGTCCACTCGCCCTTCGCGGACTCGCCCTTGAAGGCGCTCAGGTCGAAGTTGCCCTTGATGTGGTCCGCGCTGCCGCCGGTGCGGTTGTGGATGGTCTCCGTCTTGCCGGAGGGGCTGGTCAGCGCCACCGTCAGGTCGCCCTTGAAGGTGTGGTCGATGTCCAGGTCCAGCTTGAGCTGGTCCACCGTGACGTCCTGGTCGATGTTGATCTTGGACGTGACGGTCGCCAGGTCGTTGATGGGGGCCTTCGGCGTGGCGGAGGCCTTGATGTCCGAGTCGGCGGCGGACGTGCCCGGAGCCGCCGCGTGCGCCTCATCCGCGCCGTGGGCGTGGTCGTGGCCATCCGCGCCGTGCGCGTGGCTGTGACCGTGGCCGTTCACCGCGCCGTGCTGACGGGCGAAACCGTCGATGGTGTTGAACTGCTCGTAGATCTTCCCGGAGTTCGCATCCACCAGGTAGTTCATCCGGCGGGGCTCATCGGTGCCGTCCGTGTTGGAGACCTCGACGCGGTAGGCGTTGCGGTACTCGCCGGTGGGGTCCTTGTAGATGACCCGCTCGGAGTGGGGCTGGCGGTCCGGCTTGCCGTTGAACTCCTTCAGCGCGATGTCCAGCACCTGCGTGTGGGACAGGGCCGGCTTCTGGGTGCCGAGGCCCGCGGGGATGTCGTTCTGGTCACCCGTAACGGACTTCAACTGCCCCTGCTGGTCCAGGTGCGTGACGACCTGCTCGCCGAAGACCTTCACGCCCTCGTGCTGGCGGTCCAGGCGCACGTGCGTCATGCCCAGCTCGTCACGGTCCACGCTCTTCGGGGTGTACGAGGGGAACTGGAAGCCGCCCACGATGCCCGGGTTGCGGATGGACGTCTTCGTGTTGGGCGTCAGGTGCGCCAGCGACGTCTGGATGGCCGACTGCGCCTCGCGGCTGTCCAGGGAGAGGCGGCCCACCGCCGGCGGCAGCGGCTTCAGCGTCTTCTCGGCGCGAGCCAGCTCGGTCGTCTTCGCCGCGGGACCGAACCCATCCTTGATGACGTTCGGCGCGATGGTCGCGGGCTTGGCCGCCGTCTTCGCCTGCGTCTCGGAAGCGGCGTTGGTGCGAATCGTGGGCTTCGGACCTTCGGTGCGGCGGATCGTCATGGGGGTCTCGAACTCAGTGCAAGGGGGTTGAAGAGTTATCGCCGCGGTGTGCCACGAAGTTTCCTGTGACATTTTCGATGCAAAACCGTGCGAACGGAAAGCAAGTAAAACGTGCGTCAGCTTCCGTAGAATTCAGGTTACGGGCAGGTGAAACACGCCATGTTTCACGGCGGGTGGCTCCGGGCTGTGCCGCGGAGTGCCTCAGCCGAAAAACGAAACCTCGAGAAATCGCACGAAGAGGTTACAGGCCGCGTGAAACAGGGCGGCGCCGATGACGGTTCCGGTGCGCTCGCGCATCCAGCCGAAAATCAGCGCCGGGAAGAACACGGACAGCCGCCAGGCCTGGAAGATGGCCAGGTGGCCCAGGGCGAAGAGCAGGGCGGTGAGCCAGAACGCGGGCCCCAGCCGGCCGCCCAGGAACTTGCGCCCCTGGGGCCAGGCGTCGCGCAGGCGCGTCTGGAGGTAGCCCCGGTAGAAGAACTCCTCGGGGAGGGCGACGACGAGGAGCTGGTCGACGACCCACTCGCCGAAGCGCGGCGGCAGCCGGGGCTGGAAGCGGGCTTCGCCCACCAGCGGCGTGAGGTGCCTGGAGAGCTCCGCCGGCAGATGGGGCAGCACCTCCACGAAGCCGGCGAAGCCCAGGAAGAACACGGGGCCCACCACGGCGGACATCACCAGGAACAGGCGCAGGTCCTCGCGCCAGGCGCGGAGCGACAGTCCGTAGTCCGGGTAGTCCTCGTTCCGCCAGCGCATGGGGATGAGGGGCAGGTAGAGGAAGCCCACCGTGGCGATGAGCTTGGGGTAGTCGGTGCCGGCCAGGAGCAGGAACGCGGCGACGATGGTCAGGAAGCCCACGGCCCACAGGCCCACGGCTTCCTGAACGGCGCTCGGACGCCACGGCGTCGTCATGGCCTGGGTCATGGCGTGTCCATGGCGGCGAGCTCCACCTTCACCGCACCCAGGGGCAACACCCGGCAGCCTCGGCGGTGCTGTTTGACGACCACCGCGACCAGCCGACCCTCCGCGTCGAAGACGGGGCTGCCCGCGGGGAGGGCCAGGGCGACGTCATAGAAGGGCTGCGGGGCCGCGCGCGCCTGCGCGGGCATGGGGCGCGCGGGTTTGCCTCGCGTGGCGGGGATGACGCCCACCAGCCATTGGCCCTCCAGGCTGGCGCCGTCCTTCAGCAGCTTCACGGGCGCGGCGGGGTAGGTGCCTTCTGGCGCGGCGAGCACGGCCACCTGGAGCTCTTCGCTGGCCATCACCACCCGGGCGGGCAGCGACTTCCCCTCGTGCTCCACCGTGGTGGCGTTCAACCCCGTGAAGCCCAGGCCCACCGGTGCCACGGAGGTGAGCACCTGGCCGGCGGCGCCAATGAAGACGCCGGGGCCCGCGCGGCGAGGCCCCTGGACGTGCACGACCGAGCGCTCGTGCCGCTCCAGCGCGCGCTGGAGGGCGGCGCGGGACGGGCGCTCCCGGTCCGCGGCGGCGGAGGCGAGGGACGTGAGACAGAGGACGAGCGGCAACAGGCGGGCCATCGGCGAGGGCCGCAGCCTATCACCGGCGGTCGCGCAGCGCGGAGATGAAGCGGCTGGCCGGGAGCGTGTTCAGCACGCTCCCCTTGGGCGCCCAGCCCCGGCGCGCGGTCGCCACCGCGAAGGCCAGGTTGCGCAGGTCCTCTTTCTGGTGGGCGTCGCAGCTCACCACCAGCCGGACGCCGAGCTTCACCGCCAGCCGGACGTATTCGGCCTTGATGTCCAGCCGCGCGGGTTTGCCGTTCACCTCCACCGCCACGCCGCGCTCGGCCGCCCGCTCCAGGATTTCCTCCATGCGGACGGGGTAGGGCTCCCGGCTGTTGATGAGCCGGCCGGTGGGGTGTCCCAGAATCTGGAGGCAGGGGTTGTCCAGCGCGGCCAGCAGGCGGCGCGTCATCTGGTCCTCGTCCATGCCATGCCGGACGTGGATGGAGCCGATGACGACCTCCAACTGCTCCAGGAGGGAGTCCGCGTAGTCGAGCGCCCCGGACTCCAGGATGTCGACCTCGATGCCCTTGAGCAGGCGCACGCCGGGGATGGCCGCGTTGATGCGGTCGATCTCCTCCCACTGGCGCTTGAGGTCGTCCTCCTTCAAGCCGCCCGCGTAGATGGCCGCCTCGCTGTGCTCGGTGACGGTGAGGTACTTGAGGCCCAGGGCCTGGGCCGCGAGCGCCATCTCCTCCAGGCTGTTGCGTCCGTCGGACCAGGTGCTGTGAGCATGGACCGCGCCTTGGATGTCCTCCAGGGTGACCAGGTCCTTGGGGAGCGTGCCAGCGCGCGCGGCCTCGAACTCTCCGGTGTCCTCCCGCAGCTCGGGCGGCACGTACTGCATGTCGAGCAGCGCGTAGAGGTCGGACTCGTCCTTCACCGGCACCTTGGTGCCGTCATCGCGGTGGATGCCCCACTCGGAAATCTTGAGGCCGCGCTCATGGCCCAGGTTGCGCAGCCGGATGTGGTGCGCCTTGGAGCCCGTGAAGTGGTGCAGCGCGGTGGCGAAGTCCTCGTCGGGCAGCACGCGCAGGTCCACCTGGAGGTCGCCGGCCTCCAGCCGCACGGAGCACTTGCTGTCGCCCTTGCCGAGCACCGTCGCCACGCCGGGGGCGTTCGCCAGCGCATCCAGCACCGGGCCCGCCTGGGGCGCGGAGGCGATGATGTCCACGTCCGCCACCGTCTCCGCTTGCCGGCGGACACTGCCGCCCAGGCTGGCGCGCACGACGCCGGGCGCGGCCTTGACGCGCTCCAGCAGCGCCGCGGCCACGGGCATGACGTCACCCAGCAGCTTGCGTTCGCCGCGGGCGCGCCGGTACAGGGCGATGCCCTCCAGCATCTTCGCCTCGCTCTTCGCGCCGAAGCCGCTGAGCTGGCGCACGCGGCCCTCGCGGCAGGCGCGCTCCAGCTCCTCGATGCCGCTGACCTGAAGCTCCTTCCAGAGCTTGGCGACCTTCTTCGGCCCGACGTCGGGGAGCTGCGTCAGCTCCAGCAGGCCCGGGGGAATTGAGCCCGCAGCTCCTCCAGGTAGCCAAGGCGTCCGGTGGTCACCAGCTCGGAAATCTTCTCCGCGAGCGCGGGCCCGATGCCCGGCAGGCTCTCCAGGCGGCCTTCCGCGACCACGGTGCCCAGGTCCTGCGGCAGGCCGGCGATGCGGTCGGCGGCCATGTCGTAGGCGCGGACGCGGAACCCGCTCTCGCCCTGGAGTTGGAGCAAGAGGGAGATGTCACGGAGGACCTGGGCGACGGTGGCCTTGTCGACGGCGGTAGGTTGGGTCACGTCGGGAGTCACTGGCTGAAGGTAATGCCCGGGTATCGGGAGTGCAGCCCGTCCTCCATTGTGGGAAAAGGGGCCGCGATGACGAAGATCAAGCTGGGACCGGCGGACTTCGCCGAGAGGGAAATGCGGGGCTACGAGGTCGGCAAGCGCAACGTGTGTATCGCGAAGATCCACGGGCGCTACAAGGGCCTGGACGATTGGTGCAACCACGCCGGGTGCCTGCTGTCGGGCGGACGCATCGAGGACAACATGGTCGTCTGCCCGTGCCATGAGGTCGGTTTCGACATGGACACCGGGCGCAATGAGACTTCGCCGGGGGTCTGTGACGACCAGCCGACAGTGAACGTGGCCGTGGAAGACGGCGCGCTCGTCGTCGAGCTGCCCGAAAACCCCTGACATACTTCTCGCAGGCTGGAGCACCCGCCATGGCACACGACGGACACGATTCCGAGCACGACGGCGCGCACGGCCACGGCCACGCGCATCGGCATGACCCCCATGGCCACGACCACGGTCCTGCGGACTCCGGGCACTCGCATGAGCACAGCCATGGCCACACCCACGAGCACCGCCACGGCGAGCACAGCCATACCCACGAGCACGCACACTCGCACCGGCATGAGCATGAGCACGGTCCTGGGCACCACGACCACGCCCACGAGCACCACGGCCACACGCATGAGCACCACCACCACCACCACGCCCCGCACGCGCACGACGCGGGGCCGGTGGCGGAGCACAAGGCGCATGCGCCGGTGCATGTCAGCGCCTTCGTCGTGACGTGTTCGGACAGCCGCGACGCGGCGCGCGATGAGAGTGGCCGGGTGCTGCGTGACGGCTTGGAGGCCGCCGGGCACACCCTCGCGGGCTCCGTGGTGGTGAAGGATGACCCGGAGGCGATTCGCGCCGCGTTGGAGACCGCGCGGGAGTCGGGCGCCCGGGCGGTGCTGTTCACCGGCGGCACGGGCATTGGCCGGCGCGATTGCACGGTGGAGGCGCTGCGTCCCCTGTTCGAGAAGGAACTCCCGGGCTTCGGTGAGCTCTTCCGGATGCTGTCCTACCGACAGGTGGGGAGCGCGGCGATGATGTCCCGCGCGACGGCCGGCACGTACCAGGGGATGATCCTCTTCGCCTTGCCGGGCTCACCCAAGGCCGTGCGGCTCGCCTTGGAGGCACTCATCCTTCCCGAGCTGGGCCACGCCGTGCGCGAGCTGTCTCGCTAACGTCCGCCGCGCCGCGTTTGTCTCACGCCGTGAGAATGGCTGACAGGGCCTGTGTTTTGGATTGAGCAGTATTCCCTGTTTTTTCCGGGAGTGTAAATTGCCGGTGGACGCAGGGAATCCTGTCCCTGCCGGTTCCGCCGCAAGGTCCCCCCACATGGCAGTGGAGAAACGCATGAACATGAAGCGCCTGGCTTCAGTCTTGTTGGTGCTCTGGAGTGTCTCGGCATTCGCGAAGGCGAAGCCCGCGCAGCCGCCGGACCGTGAGGTGTGGATCACCATCGGTTCGGACGCCCTCGACCACGTCCACAAGGCCTTGAAGAACGCCGGTCACGAGGCCGCCGCGTCGGGTGGGGAGAAAGACGGCATCACCGTCCTGCGGGTGCGGGAGTCCCAGCTCAACCTCATCTCGCGGACGATGCATGAGACGCTGAAGCGCTGCGGCGGGTTCATCTATCACGAGACGGAATCGGCGGCGCTGGCCGCGCTGGATTTGACGGTTGCGGAGGAGGCCGCCAAGGCCACGGCTGTCACGTACAGCATTGACAATGCACAGACGGTCAACAGCCTGGTCGCGGGCCTCCAGGAGACCGCCATCCGGCAGACCATCAACACGCTGTCCGCCTTCCAGACG
Organism: Myxococcus hansupus; assembly: GCF_000280925.3. Classification (NCBI taxonomy): domain Bacteria; kingdom Pseudomonadati; phylum Myxococcota; class Myxococcia; order Myxococcales; family Myxococcaceae; genus Pseudomyxococcus; species Pseudomyxococcus hansupus. The sequence goes on along the minus strand of NZ_CP012109.1, from coordinate 5,348,959 downwards.
CGCTTCCACTCGTCGCAGTCTGGCTTGGATGCCTCCAACGCGCTGAAGGACCGCTGGGAGTCGCTGATTCCCGCGGGACGCACGGGGGTCTCTGTCGCGCAATTCCCGACGCCGTCGTCGGCGCAGCCCTCCGTCATCATGACCATCAACGGCACGACGCTGTCGGATGAGGTCATCGTGCTCGGCGGTCACCTGGACTCCACGAGCTCGGGCAGCGCCGCGCCGGGGGCGGACGACGATGCGTCGGGCATCGCCACGCTCACCGAGGTGATTCGGGTGGCCCTGCTCCAGGGGTACCGTCCGGAGCGCACCGTGAAGTTCATGGCGTACGCGGCCGAGGAAGTGGGCCTGCGTGGCTCCGCGGCCATCGCCACCGACCACCGCAACCGGAACATCGACGTGGTGGGCGTCCTGCAGCTCGACATGACGAACTACAAGGGCTCGCCGACCCATGACGTGGCGCTGGTGACGGACCGCACCAACGCGGCGCAGAACACGTTCCTCACCAGCCTCATCGGCACCTACTTCAGCAGCGAAATCAGTTGGACGACCACGTCGTGCGGCTATGCCTGCTCGGACCATGCGTCGTGGACGACCGCGGGTTTCCCGGCCTCGATGCCCTTCGAGGCGCCGCTGAGCGTGTCCAATCCGCACATCCACACGCCCCGGGACACGCTCGCCAACAGCGGTGGCAACGCGAACCAGTCGCTCAAGTTCGCGAAGCTCGCCACGGCGTACCTGGCGGAGCTCGCCAAGGGCAGCTTGCAGCCGGATGACGTGACGCCGCCGGAGGTGGCCATCACCTCTCCGGCCCAGGGCAGCGCGGTGTCCGGCGTGACGACGGTGACGGTCAACGCCACGGATGCTTCGGGCGTGAGCCGGGTGGAGCTGCTGGTGGATGGCGTGGTGAGGGCGACGGCGACCACGTCCCCCTATACGTTCGCCTGGGACACGGCCGTGGAGACCAATGGCAGCCACACGCTGACGGCGCGGGCCGTGGACGGTGTGAATCAGTCCGCCACCAGCGCTGGGGTTCTCGTGACGGTGAGCAACGCCACCAGCGCGGCGGGCTTCGATTCCGGACTGAGGGCGCCGCGGTGCGCGTCTGTCTCCAACGAGTGTGATTCCGGAACGCTGCTCAACGGGCGCGGCGGCTTCATGGGCCCGGAGCTGAATGCCCCCAACACCGTCCAGAATAGCTGCGCGGACGGCCTGTCGGGCACATACCTGCGGGAGTCGTCCAACGAGCGCATCGTGGTGTCCTCCATCGATGGGGCGCACCTGACGGGCGGAGCGCTCGTGAACATCAGCGCGACGGTCTGGTCTCAGACGCCGCGCAGCGAGAAGCTGGACCTGTACGTCGCCGCTGACGCGAACGCGCCGGTCTGGCAGTTCGTCGCGACGCTGTCTCCGCCGGACAAGGGACTCCAGGTGCTGTCCACCCCGTATCTGTTGCCGACGGGCACCACCCAGGTGGTGCGCGCCATCTTCCGGGTGCGCGGCAGCGCGTATCCCTGCAACCCGGGGAGCTACAACGACCACGACGACCTCGTCTTCGCCGTGGGGCGCGACCCCAGCCTGTACTGAGGTGACGCGGAGGAGGCCCCCGCCCACGAAGCGGGGTGGGGGCCTCGTCACGCGGCCTGGGTTCAGTGGTACGCGGTGACGCCGACCGGCGTGCCCAGCTCGCTCTGCAGTTGGGTCCGGACGCTGCTGCTCACCGGCCACCGCCAGGACTGCTGGAAGACGTCCGACAGGTTGGCGCCCGCGGCCCGGCTGGCGGCGATGACGAAGTTGTCCGCCGCATGGTACGCGCTGCTCACGCTGCTGAGCGCCGCGGCCTCCTGCCAGACGTTGTAGACGAAGCTCCAGCCGTGCTGCCGGCGCAGCCGGAGGACGAAGGACGCGAACAGGTCCGTCGAATTGAGGCCCGAAAGCCCGGTCCCGGCCCGCAGCGTGTTCTCCCAGTCATGGCGGTAGCACGTCGAGCCGCCGGGTGTGGTGGGCGTCGTCGTGGCTCCCGCCGTTCCGCAGGCCACCGTCGCCGTCCGGTACGTGTCCACGAGCCCCACGACCTGGCTGTGGAGGGCGTTGTGGGTGCTGTTGCCCGACAGGCCCTCGTGGTTCATGGCCAGGAACCGCATCGCCACCGCATAACCCGTGACGATGCTGCTGCCGTAGGCGGACTCGGTCGAGGCGAGCTGGGCGCTGTAGAACCAGTAGTTGCGGCCCAGCTCGTAGTAGGGCGTGCTGTCGTGAACGCCGGCCGCGGCATCGGGGCACATCTGGTCCCGGAACACCTCGAACTTGAACTCCACGCCCGTGTAGCCCACGTAGCCGCAGGCGAGGCCGCCGCACGGCGAGACGTAGCCGTTGGGCAGCACGACGAAGCTGTTGAGTCCGCCGTAGCTGAGATACGGGGTGGGCGTCCGTCCCGTGGCCAGCTCGTAGAAGTCGGCGCCCTTATCGAGTCCCGTGACGATGTGTTGGATTTGCTGCGTCGTGCAGGTCGTCCGGTCCGGCGTCCGCAGCGCGATCTTCCGTCCCTTCCACAGGAACATCGACAGCGTGGTGGAGGGGTAGCTCGCGGGCGTGTAGTTGGCCTTGAGCACGCAGTACCAGGAATACGGATCGCTGAAGTTCAGGTAGTCCGCCTGGAAGCCCTCGCTGTTGTACGCGTACTGGTCCCGGCACGCCCGGTCCAGGTCCATGGGCTTGTCCTGTCCCTGGTGGTAGCACTTCCATCCGAAGGCGTTGGACGTCGCGAGATACGCGAACGCGGTGTTGTCGTAGACGCTTCGGCAGTGCTGATTCAAATCCATCCCTGGCAGGGACATGGGCTGCGCGGAGGCGCTCCAGGGCACGGTGATGGCCACGGCCAGCGCCAGGGTCTGGAGCCCCGGGTGAGAGATGACGGCTCGCACGGCGCCCCAGACGCCCTGCGTCGACGGTTGCTCTTGCATGTGGACTTCCCCCTCTGGGATTGCGTCACGCCCGCGGCTTCCGGGCGCGCGGTCCGACCGGTGGTCGCGACATTCTCGAATTACGACTTAAAGAGGTTATGAGTAAAGCGGAATGTGGATGTCTCACGCACCGGGCGCAGGGCCGGTTGGTTTTACAGCCCATGACTGTGTTTGACGCATGGCGCTGGCTTGAGACGTCGTCGTGACGAACCGTTGCGCGCCGTGGAGGCAGCCGCGAGAGTGGGGAAGACTGGGGGGCAGCCCGCCGTTCTAGGACCATTTGGGAGTCCCCGACGTGCCACTGAAGTCCAAGCCGCGCGGGCCCGCTGTCACGGGGCTCTCACCCCAAGCGGTCGAGCACCTGCGCCCGCGGCTGGAGGCCGTCCTGTCGTCGACGGACGCCCGCGCCCGTATCGCCGCTGACCCGGTGGAGTTCCCGCACCGCTACACCGACCCGCGCGACATCGAGGTCAGCGCCCTGCTGGCCGCTGGGCTGGCGTACGGCCGCGCGGACCTGTTCCGGCCGAAGGTGGACGCCTTGCTCCAGCGCATGGGGACGTCGCCCGCGGCCTTCGTTCGCGCGCTCGACGTGCCAGGGGCTCGGAAGCTGCTCACCGGGTTCGTGTACCGCTTCAACGTGGGCACGGACGTGGCGGTGCTCCTGCTGGGCATGGGCCGCGTGCTGCGCGAGCACGGCAGCCTGGAGGCCTTGTTCCTGGAGGGGCTCCAGACGCGCGGGACGCTTCACGGTGCGCTGGACCACTTCACCACGGGCCTGCGCGCCGTGCCCATGGAGCCTCTGCGCGCGGCCCTGGGACCCGAACGGGGCTTGCACCACCTGCTGCCATCGCCCTTGGGGGCAGGGGCCGCCAAGCGCCTCAACCTCTTCCTTCGTTGGATGGTGCGAGGTCCGGACGCCGTGGATTTCGGCATCTGGAAGCGCATTCCGCCTTCCTCGCTCCTGATTCCGCTGGATACACACATTGGCCGCATCTCGCGGCACCTGGGATTGACACACCGCAGTGACCTGACGTGGCGGACGGCGGAAGAGGTGACGGCCGCCCTGCGCGCGCTGGATGCGGCCGACCCCGTTCGCTTCGACTTCGCATTGTGTCACTACGGCATGAGTGGGGCGTGTCCCGCCCAACCCGTGTCAGAAAACTGTGGGCGCTGCCCGTTGCTGCAGGTGTGCGCGGTGGGGCCAGAGGTGGTGGCGGTGGCGACCCGCCGGGTCGGCAAAACCACCGCTCGAAAGGGCAATGGACTGTCCGTGGCGCGACGCCGTTGACCGGGGAGCGACTGGGCGCTGCAATGGGCGGGTGGCTCCGGCTCATGCGCGCGGAACCCAAGGCTCATGGGGCCGGAGGATTGACGCCGTGTTTGCAACGCTGGTGGCATTGCCTCCCGAGGTGTCGGAGGAGGTCGAGCAGGGGATTCTCGAATCCGACGTGGGGCGGAACTGCCAGATTCTGCATGTGTCCCTGGCGGGCTCCTTGCCCGAAGCCATCGCGGAAGGACTCATCGTCCTCTGGGATGATGGCGGTGCCTTGTCGGACGTGCTCGCCCGGTGTCAGCGCGTCCACGCCTGCCGGGTGGTGGCGCGCACGCACCTGGTGCTGCTCACGGGCCGCGCACCGGAGCAGACGGAAGTGCTCGCGGACGCGGGCGCGGACGAGTGCTTGCCCGCGCCGGGGACGCACTGGGGCGCCCGACTGGTGGCGCTCCGCAGGCGCCTGGTGCCCAAGTCCGCGGGGGATGAAGCCTCCGCGCCCGCCGTCCCGGAGCTGACGGACCGCGAGCGGCTGGAGTCGCAGTGGGTGCTGGCGGATCGGATGGCGTCCATTGGCACGCTCGCCGCGGGCGTGGCGCACGAAATCAACAACCCGCTGTCGTACGTCAGCTCCAATCTCTCGTACATGCGCGAGCTGCTCTCGCAGCAGGAGCTGCCCTCCGAGCAGTTGATGGAGCTGCGCGAGGTGGTGGCCGAGGCCCAGGAAGGCGCCGGCCGCATCAGCGGGATTGTCCGCGACCTGCGCACCTTCTCCCGTGCGGACGAGGAGCTGCATGGCCCGGTGGACATGGCGCACGTGGTGGATGGCGCGCTGCGGCTGCTTCGCAACCAGATTGCGCTGCGCGCGCGGCTGACGTGCACGCTGGAGCCGGTGCTGCCCGTTCATGGCAACGAGTCGCGCCTGAGCCAGATTGTCGTGAACCTGCTCCTGAACGCGCTGCAGGCGTTGCCGGACCGGACGCCGGAGGAGAACCGGGTGCGCGTGTCGCTGCGCGCCAGCAGCTCCCGTCACGTGGAGCTGGAGGTTTCGGACAACGGGCACGGCATGGCGCCAGACGTGCAGCGCCGCATCTTCGATCCGTTCTTCTCCACGCGCCCCGTGGGCGAGGGCACGGGGCTGGGGTTGTCCATCTGCCTCACGCTGGTGCAGGCCATGGGCGGACGCATCGAGGTCTCCAGCGCGCCAGGGTGGGGCAGCACCTTCCGCATCGTGCTGCCCGCGCAGACCGCGGGCTGGACGGAGGCCCCCCTCGTTCCCGTGGTTCCAGAGCCCGTGTCGCCCATGATGCGCCGCCGGCTGCTGCTCATCGACGATGAGCCCTCCGTGGGCAACTCCGTCAGCCGCCTGGTGCGCGACGTCTACGAGATTCACGTCGTCCAGGATGCGCGCGAGGCCCTCCGGCTCTTGTCCATGGGCGAGCGCTTCGACGCCATCCTGTGCGACGTGATGATGCCGGGCATGAGCGGGCTGGACTTCGTGGTGGAGCTGGAGCGCCTGGCGCCCGAGCTGGCGCTGCGCACCGGGTTGATGACCGGCGGCGCCTTCACCGCGCAGGCCCGTGAGTTCGTGGGTCGCCGCACGCGCGGGCTGCTGGAGAAGCCCTTCGAGCGCGAGCGCCTCTGCACCTTCGTGGAGCACCTGTTCCAATGAGCCGTGCGGTCCGGCGGACGCTGGCCGCCGTCGGTGTCGCGCTCCTGGTGGCGGCCCTGGTGGTGCTGCCGGGCTACCTGCGAGGGCTCTCGCTGGTGGTCCGCGCCGCGGGCATGCAGGGCACGATGGAGACGGCGCTCGCGAACTGGCGCGTCGGCGTCTACGACGTGAGCGACTTGCGCGTGCCCACGCGGCACGGGCCGGTGCGCGCGCGGTTGTACCGGCCGCTGAGCCCAAGGGGGCACCCCGTGGTGCTCACCTCGGGGGTCCATGCGGATGGCATCGACGAGCCCCGGCTGGTGAAGCTGGCCGAGGACCTCGCGCAAGGCGGACAGGTGGTGCTCACGCCGGAGCCCGCGGACCTGTTGCGCTACGAAATCACCCCGCGCTTGCCGGACATCATCGAGGACGCCGCCGCGTGGACCGCCGCGCAGCCAGAGCTAGCGCCGGAGGGCAAGGTGGCGCTGTATGGCATCAGCTTCTCAGGAGGCCTGTCGGTGGTGGCCGCCGGACGGCCCGCCTTGAAGGACCGCGTGGCGGCCACGCTCTCCTTCGGCGGGCATGGGGACCTTCCCCGCGTGCTGACGTTCCTGTGCTCGGGCGAGCTGCCGGATGGGAGCCACCTGGCGCCCCATGACTACGGCGTGGTCATCATCCTGCTCAACGTGGCGGAGAAGCTGGTGCCTCCCGAGCAGGTGGAGCCCCTGCGCGCGGGCATCCGGACCTTCCTGCGTGCGTCCCACCAGGCGATGGTCGACAGGCGTCTGGCGGAGCAGACCTTCGCCAAGGCGCGCGAGCTGCAAGCCACGCTTCCGGAGCCCGCGGCCACGTTGCTGGGGTACGTGAATGCGCGCGACGTGGCGGAGCTCGGGCCGCGTCTGCTGCCCTTCGTGAAGACGTTCGCCGCGGACCCGGCGTTGTCGCCCGAGCGCTCGCCGCCTCCCTCCGCTCCCGTCTTCCTGCTGCACGGCGAGGGCGACACGGTGATTCCCGCCATGGAGTCCCAGCGGCTGGCGGAGGTGCTGCGGCCCCACACCCAGGTCCACGCGCTGGCCACGCCACTCATCACCCACGCGGAGATGGACGGGCCGCAGGCGTGGCGGGATGTGTGGCGGCTCGTGCGTTTCTGGGCGGAGCTGCTCGACGCCTGACGGCGCGCGGACTCAGCGCCGTGCGGAGATGCTCGCGGCCGTGCGCACGCCGCCCACGGCCGTGGCCAGGGTGCTCTGCCCGGGAAACACCGAGTCGCCCACCAGCCACAGTCCTTCGCGGACCTGCAGGGGGCCCAGGTGCCGGTAGTTCGCCAGGCCCGCGCGGCGGGGGACACCGCCCACCGCGCCTCCGTCTCGCTGCGTGAAGCGTTGATAGGTGCGCGGAGAGGCCGGCAGCGCCTGCACGAGCCCCTCGAGCCACTCGGGCGCGAGCTTCCGCAGCCCCTGGTCCATCCGAGCCTGGACGCGCTCCACGTAGGCGCGTTGCTCGGCCTCCGGCAGCGAGGCCAGGGTCGTGAGTGGCACGTGCGTGGACACCGTCACCGTGCGGTGCCCGGGCGGCGCGCGTCCGGCGTCGGCCTCGCCGCTGATGGACATGAACAGGTGGTTGCCTTCGATGAAGGGCGCGCTGACGTCATCCACCAGCTCCAGGTGATGCGCGCTGCCATCCGCGTCGCCGGGCGTGCGCACCACCAGGTAGCGCATCGCCGCGCCCCATCCCGACTCGACGCTTCGGGACAGCGTGTCCATCCGAGGCATCGACTCCAGCGAAGCCCCCAGGAGCCGGCTCAATCCGCGGGGCAGCACGTTCGTGACGACATGGCGCGCCTGCAGCTCGCCGCGCCGCGCCTCCACCCGCCAGCCGCCCGGAATCGCCGTCACCGCCTTGACCCGGTTGGCCAGCAGCACCGTGCCTCCGTGTGCTTCCACGGCGCCCGTGAGGGCCTTGGCGAGTTGCCCGATGCCACCTCGGACGTGCCCGGTGCCTCGCCAGTAGTAGTCCATGGCGGCCAGCGCGAACGGGGCTTCCGCCTCGGCGGCGCTGCACTGAACGGTGATCTGGCAGAGCGCGTCCAGGTACGTGCGCAGGGGCGCGAAGCCGGTGAGCCCCAGGTGCTCCAGCACCGCGCCCAAGGGCCGTCCCAGCCACCGCAGCAGCGGGGGATAATGGAGCGCGCGTCCCGCGTGGCGCAGCAGGGCCTTCACGTTCAACGGCGGCAGGAGCGTTGGGTCATCGAAGAGGGGCCACAAGGCTCCCGCCACCTGGGACTGGAGCGCGAAGAGCCGTCGCACCGCGGGAGCGGGGGCTCCGGGAAGCGCGCACAGCGAGTCGATGAAGCGCGCGCGGTCGCGATGCACCGCGAGCCGTGACGTGGGCGTGCGCAGCTCCACCACGGGGTCCAACCAGTCCACCGTCACCGGCAGGGAGAGTTCGCGAATCCACCGGCCGAAGAGCTGGTGGGGCTCGAAGCCGGAGAACAGGGTGGCGCCCGCCTCGAACGCGTAGCCGCCTCGCTGGAAGGTGCTGGCGCAGCCGCCGGGGTAGTTCAGGGACTCGCACAGCGCCACGCGCGCGCCCTGGCGTGACAATTCCAACGCGGTGGCCAGTCCGCCAAACCCCGCGCCCACCACCACCGCGTCGTACCAGGTGCTTGCCATCATCCCGCCCGGAGCCCGAGTCCGCCGGGGCAGCGGCCGGGAAGGCCCGGCCCTCTGGGGCCCGGCGCTCGCGTCCTAACGGAGACCCGGGCCGCTCGCGAGCCATTCTTCCGCGCCGCTCAGACGCTTGCCTGGCGGCGGACATCTCCCGCGAAACGGGTGCCGGGGCCTGCCTGCGTGTTTCGATGCTCCGACCCGGGGGCTTCGCGGGCATAGACTGAGGGACCTCCTCCACGGAAAGGGCTCCTGCGCGTGCGCCAATCCCTCCTCTTGTTCGGTTGTGCCTTCATCCTCGGCTGCGCGTCCACGCCCAAGCCGGCCCCCGAGGCCGACCGGTCCGCCTCCGCGACCGTGAAGGAGCGCGACACGCCTCAGTACCTCTCGCCCTCCGAAGTCGTCGCGCAACTGGAAGCGTCCCAGGTGCTCTACAAGGTCGACGGGAAGGACTCGCCGCCCGGTGGGTGGGGGGACCAGTTGTGGCCGCAGCGCGTGAGCGCGGTGGAGGCCCCCTGGGTGGTGGAGGAGTCGGGCCAGCGCGTCATCCGGGAGTGGCCCGTCGATGCGTCGGTGAAGGCCCTGCTCGACGAGGCCGAGCCCCACTTCCAGGCCCGGCGTTACGACGAGGCGGCGAAGCTGTATGCCCGCGCCACCGACGCGTGCCCGGACTGCTACGTGGCCTGGGTCTTCCGGGGTGACGCGGCGTACTTTTCGGACGACGCGGCCACGGCGCTGGAGCACTACCGCCGGGCCACCACGCTCAACCCGAATGACCACCGCGCCTGGTTCTTCCAGGGCAACGCCCTGGCGAAGCTGGAGCAATACCAGGAGGCGCTGGATGCGTGGGCGTGGTGCCTGGTGCTCAACCCGCGCTACCCCGTCATCCGCCAGTTCTTCCGGACCAACGCGCACCTGGGGCTCGTCGTCCGTGGGGACGTCATCGTGCCGCGCGGTTTCGCCGTGCGAGAGGGCGAGGGCGTCTCCATCCAGTTCGACCCCAACCACGACCCGGGTTGGTTCGCCTTCGCCAACTGCAAGGCGCTGTGGCTGGGCGAGCCGTCGCACCGCGAGAAGATGACGGGCTCCACCGAGGAGCAGTTCACCTCCGTGGAGGAGATGGAGTGTCTGGCCTCGGCGCTCGCCGTCCACGAAACCCAGAAAGCGGAAGGCAAGCTGGACGCCCTGGACCCCACGTTGGAGCGCCTGCTCGACATCACCCAGGAAGGGCTGCTGCTGGAGGCGGTGCTGTTCGAGGTGGGCGCGCGCGTCCACCCCCAGGTCGTCCTCACCCTGGACGACGAGCTCCGCCAGCGGCTCAAGCGTTACGTGCTCACGCACGTCCTGGTGCCGGCGGGTCGTCGCGAGGGCTGAGCTGCCCTAGCGGGGCAGCTTGAGTTTCAGCGTGAAGGTGTAGGACACGCTCACCGGACGGCCCTGGAACTCCACGGGGCTGTACCGGCGGTTGTGCAGCGCCTCGAGCACGGACTCGTTCATGTGCGCCAGGCCCTTGATGACGCGGCAGTCCGTCACGTCGCCGCGCACCGTGATGACGCACTTGGCGATCATCGTGCCCTCCACGCGGGCGGCGAGCGCCTGGTGCGTGTATTCGATGCCCGGGCTCCCGAGCAGCCGGGGCGGCGTCATGCCGGAGCCGAAGGGGAGGATGTCGGTTCCCGTGCCTCCGCCGTCGCCATCTCCCGGGAGGAGGCCGGGCACGAACGGCACGCCAATCACGTTGCTGTCCGCGTAGCCATCCGGGTGTCCGCCCGGAGTCCCCGTCCCCGGGGTCGCCAGCTCATCCGTGTCGCTGGTGTTGTCGGGGCTGGTCACCGGCTCGACCGGCGGCGGCGGCGCGTCCACGACCGGCGGCGGCACGCGCGAGGGCACGCGGTCCCGGTTGCGAGGACGGGGGCGCGGCGCGTTGGCCTGCCTCGGCTGCGCGGGGGCCGGAGAGCCCTTCGCCACCCGCGGCGCCTGCTGCACCCGGAGGACCAGCTCCGGCGGCTCCTTCGGCTCGACGGGGCCCGGCGCCCTCGCGGAGATGAAGAGCACGGCGCCGAAGAGCGCCGCATGCAGGGCGGCGGACACCCACACACCCGTGCCAAGACGTCCAGCCCGCTGCTTCTCGATGACCGACTTGAACATACCGGTTGCCCTCCCTCGGCGTCAGGCGCTCCCGGTGGAGGGCCGCGCGGGCGGACCTCACCGGCGGGACGGGTTGGCTTCGGAGCGCCCTGTCCACGCAAGGGTCAACCTACGGAGTCGGCGTCTTCGAATGGCGGTGGGTCGGCCATCCCTTCGTCATGGTTGTGTCATGACGATGAGACCTCCATGCGATAGCCAACGCCCCGGATGGTGTGGATGGAGAAGCCGGAGGCGTTCGTCCATCCCAGCTTCTTCTTCAGGCTGGAGACGAAGTTGTCCACCGTGCGCGGGTCCACCACCACGTCACGGCCCCACACGGCGTCCAGGATTTCGCCTCGCGGCAGCGCCCGGTCCTTGTGGCGCAGCAGGAAGGCCAGCAGGTCGAACTCCGTGCGCGTCAGCTCCACGGCGGTGGCGTCCGGACGGAACACCTGACGCTTGCCCAAATCCAACGTGAAGCCGCTGAAGGCAAGCTGGTCCGGAGGCGCGGAGCCGGAGCGCCGCACCAGGGCTCGCACCCGGGCCAGCAGCTCCCGCAGCCGGTAGGGCTTGGTGAGGTAGTCCTGCGCGCCCACCTCGAAGCCCTTGAGGATGTCGTCCTCCAGCGAGCGCGCGGTGAGCATCAACACCATGCTCTTGTTGCCCTGCGTCCGCAGCCGGCGGCAGAAGCTGTAGCCGTCCTCGCCGGGCAGCATGACGTCCAGGATGAGCAGGTCGAAGTCGCGCTCCTTCAGCAGCGTCTCCGCGTCGCGGGTGTTGGGCGCCTCGGAGACGAGGTAGCCCTCGTCCATCAGGTTGTCCCGGAGGCCGACGCGCAGGTGGGCGTCGTCCTCGACGATGAGGATGGAAGGACGGGCGGTGGCGGAGGGCGTGGCGGTGGTCATCGAGGCGGCTCGTTGAATATCAGCGCGAACGTGGTGCCGTCCGGTCCCGAGGCGGCGACCTGGATGTCGCCCCGGTGCAGCTTCATGATTCTCCGGCACAGCGCCAGGCCCAGCCCGCTGCCATGGACCTCCGGTCCGGCCGACGTCACCCGGTAGAAGTCCTGGAAGGCGTGCTCCCATTCGGACTCCGGGATGCCAATGCCGTTGTCCCGGAAGAGCACCGTGCAGCCGTAACCCGGTATCACCTGGGCGCTGATGTCGATTTCGACGGGGTTGCTCCGGTTGTAGGCGCAGGCGTTGCGGCCCAGGTTGGAGAAGAGCAGCCGCAACAGGCCCGGGTCCGCCTCCAGCTCCGCGCCTTCCAGGTCTGCCGTGAGGTGGACGGGGACGGAGGTGGCCGTCTCCAGCTCGTCGCGCAGCAGGGGCACCAGCTCCTCCAGGCGCACGCGCGAGGTCCGCAGCGTCCAGCGGCCTTTGTCGATGCGGTTGAAGGACAGGATGTTCTCCACCAGGAAGTGCAGCCCATCCGCGGCCTGGACGATGCGGGCCGGGTAGTCCCTCACCTCCGGGGCCTGCGCGAGCTTGCGCTCCAGCGTCTCGCCCAGCAGCCGGATGGAGGCCAGGGGCGTGCGCAGCTCATGGGAGACGGTGGCCACGAAGTCGCTCTTGAGCTCCAGGAAGCGGTACTTGCGCTGCTGCGACACCACCGCCAACGCGACGATGGCCACCGCGAGCGCGCCGCACACGGCCACCAGCAGCGTCTTGAGCCCGTGGCGCGCGTCGATGTCCGCCTCCTGCCGGGCCCATGCGGGCATGTCCACCGCCAGCGTCAGCGTTCGCAACGGCTGGAAGGCGCCGGCCGCGTTCAACCGCAGCCGGCCCGTGGCGTCGAAGAGTCCGCGGGCCTGCATGTCGCGGGTGATGGGTTGGAGCATCGCCTCCAGGTCCACGGCGATGCCGTAGACGGCCTCGCCTCGGGGCGCCACGTACCAGAACTGTCCCAGGAGGGTGGGCTCCACCAGGTCCTCGGGAATCACCAGCATGCCCGCGCCCGCCTCGCTCGCGCGGGCGAGGAGGTCGGCCGTGGGCTCGCCCAGCGCGGCGCTCACCTGGACGACGCGCGCGTGGAGGAAGTGGAAGTCCGCCTGGGTGAAGCGCGAGCGCTCCCGCAGCAAGTCACGCTGGAGCCCCGACGCGCGGGCGAAGCCGCCGAAGTCTTCCGGCAGGCCTTCGCGCAGCAGGGCGCGCACCAGCGGCGGAGTGCCGTCTCCGCGCTGGAGCCGCTCCACCACCAGCAGCAGGAAGGGCAGCTCCTCCTCGGGGGGAAGCGCGTGGGCGGCGTGGTAGCGCAGCAGCTCCTCCACCCCGGGGGCGACACCCGCCGCGTCCCCCGCGGCGAGCGCGGCTTCCACGGCGCGCAGCCGTGAGAGACGCGGCTCCCAGTCCCCCGCGGCCGCTCCGTCCTTCAGCCGGGCGCCGAGCCGCGCGTGCGTGTCACGCGCGGACGTCGCGCCGCCGGGCCTGGGGATGGTGAGGCGGGGGAGGAACTGGGCGCCGCGGAAGTTGAAATAGAAGCCTTCGCCAGGCTCGAGCGGGTCCCCCATGGCGGCGTGGATGGCGGGGATGTCCGCGTCGAGCTTGCGCGCCAGCTCCTGCCGCAGGGCCTCGGCGCCCGCGTGGGCCAGGGCGTCTCGCCGCGAGCGCAACTGCGCGTGGGCTTCATCCCGCTCACGGCTGAAGATGCGCTGGAGGCTGACCAGCCCCCAGCCAAGGGCCAGGAGGCCACAACCCAGGGCGACGAGCGTAGGAAGGAGCCGGCGCAGCATGTGGAGCCGCCGCCGACTATCGCACAGCCGCCATGCCCCCGAGGCTTTTCGCTTCGGTCTCCTGTCGGGGCGAATGTCCTGGGTCGGTGAGGGAGCGGATGCCAGGTCCACGTCCGGACAGCGCCGGCGCCACGCGGCTGGCGCGAGCGGCCCCCACCAGAGAGGGTGGGGCCGGAGGTTCACGCATGCGTGTCGTGTTTCCCTTGTCACGGCCCTGGCCAGGGGGACCGGTGGTGCTCTGGGGTGGAGCGCTTCCGGCCGGCAGTCTGAAGTACCTGACCTTCTCCCATCACCTCCAATCCGCGCCCGCGGAGACCAAGGGCCTGGTGGAGCTGTCTGGCGCGTCGTCGGCGCTGGCGCTGGACGCGCTGGGCCGCGAGCGGGGGCTCCCGGTGGTGGCCCTGACGGACTCCACGGGCACGGCGTACCTGCGGGCGAATGGCTTTGGCGGGGAGGTGCGCACCGTGCACGGCTTCACCCAGGCCTGGGAGCTGGCGCTGGACTACGAGCGCCAGGGCTGGTTCTGGCCCCGGCAGCTCGCCAACGGCGCGCTGGTGGAGAGCGTGGAGTCCTGGACCACGCGCTTGCTCGAGGTGGTGCGCGACGTGTATCCCGCCGTGCGGTGCGTGGTGTGTGGCTTTGGCACCGGCGCCACCGTGGTGGGGTTGCACCGGCCCTTCGCCGCCGCGGGCTATGAGGTGGTGGGCCTGCAACCCGCGCCCGGAAGAACGATGCCCGGCTGGCGCCGCTGGGCCGAGCAGAGCCTGGGCTCCAAGGACCTCTTCTATCCGTACCGGGAAGAGGTGCCGCTGGAGACGGCGGAGGTGAAGGCGGCGGATGCCCTGGCCGCGCTGCTCTCCTGGGCTCGCTCGGAGCGGCGGCCCGAGGAGGTGCTCGTCATCTCCCACAACGCGCGGCCCCCTTTCGACGGGTAGGGGCCGGCGTCCCGCGGGGACTCAGCGGCCGCGCCCACCGGCCCGGCCGCCCGGAGGCCCGCCGCCGAAGCCCCGCTCCGACCGGCGCATCGTCTCATACTGCTTGAGCTGGTCCTCGGAGAGGATGGCGTTCATCTCCTTGTCAGTCAGTTGCGTCTCGGCACGCACGGCCTGCCGCATGTCGCGGGCCGACTTCGTGCCGGCGCGGACCTCCTCGATGAGCGCCTGCCGCTTGGTGGCCTCCGCCTCCATGCGGCGGTTCAGCGTCTGCTCCTGGTTGTAGTCGAGCCGCGCTTCGGTGATGAACTGGCGCACGCGCTCCTTCTGCTGCTCGCTCTGCTGGGCCTGGACCTGGTGCCACTGCTCCTGGCGCTCCGCGCGCTGCTCCGTGCGCATCTCGTCCTGGACGTTGCGCACCACGTCCTTGAGGTAGTCGCGGCCACCCTCGGAGTTCAGCGCCTCCCCGGCGACCATGCCCCGCACCTCCGCCCGGAGCTTCTCCACCTCCGCGGCGAGCGCGGGTGACGCTCCGGGGACGACCTTGCCGTCCGCCGTCATCATGGGGCGCTTCTCCACCTCCATCAGCCGGCGGGACAGGCCGACGGCGGTGTCCTCCAGGGCCTTCACGCGCCGCTCCAGGTTGATGACGTCCGCGGCGACGCTGACGGGCTGCTCGGCCTGTGGGGCGGGAGGCGGGGCCTGCACCGTCTCCCGGGGACTCCACAGGGTCACCACGAGCGCCGTGGCGGCGAGGACGAGGGCGGCGATGCTGGCGAGCTTGTTCACGTCTTCTCCGACGGAAGCTGGAACGTCTTATTCCATATCAGGTGGCGTCGAGCCCTGTCCGCCTCCCTGTCCAAAGGGAAGCCCCCTTTCGGCAGAGGGGGTGCCGCCCGGCCGCTCGCCCCCCGGCCGCCCTGGGGACGGCATGGGCACTGGCCCCTCGGGATGCTCAGCATGGTCGCTCACGCGAGGTGTCTCTCCGACGAAAGGAACGAAACATGGCTTCCCGCTCACGCCCCCAGGTCCTTCCGCGGGCACTGCTCCTCCTCACGGCGGTCTCCGGCTTCTCGGCGGTGGCGGCAGCGCCCTCCGCTCCGCAGGCGGACCCCCAGATGCAGAAGGTGCTGGACGCCTACCAGGCGTTGGACCCGAAGCCGCTGGAGACGCTGAAGCCCGAAGAGGCGCGCGAGGGCCCCTCCGCGAAGGACGCCGTCGAGGCGGCGCTGAAGCAGGAGGGCAAGGCCGGCACGCCGGAGAAGGTGGCCCAGGTGGAGGAGCGGAAGATTCCGGGCCCCACGGGCGAACTGGACCTCCTCGTCTACACGCCCGAGGGCAAGGGCCCGTTCCCGGCCGTCGTCTACTACCACGGTGGCGGTTTCGTCATCGCGGACCTGGACACCTATGACGCCAGCGCGCGGGCGCTCGCGAACCAGGCGAAGGCCGTGGTGGTGAGCGTCCACTACCACCAGGCCCCGGAGAATCCCTTCCCGGCGCCGCTCGATGATGCCCAGGCGGCCTTCAAGTACGTGCAGTCCCACCCGAAGGACTTCAACATCGACGCGAAGCGCGTGGCCGTCGCGGGCGAGAGCGCGGGTGGCAACCTGGCCACGGCGGTGGCCATGCGGCAGGTGAAGGAGAAGGGGGCGGTGCCCGTCTTCCAACTGCTCATCTACCCGTTCGTCAGCAATGACCTGTCCACGCCTTCACACCAGCGCAACGGCAACGGGGAGTATCTCGTGAGCAACGAGGCCCTGGGCTGGTTCTGGCAGAACACGCTGGGGAGCAACTGGAAGAAGACGCGCAACGCCGAGGCGCTGCCCCTCCAGGCCTCCCCGAAGCAGCTCCGGGGCCTGCCGCCGGCGCTCGTGATGGTCGCCTCCCTGGACCCGCTGCTGGATGAAGGCATCGCCTATGCCGACAAGTTGAAGGCCGCGGGCGTGGCGGTGGACGTGAAGCGCTACGACGGCGTCACGCACGAGTTCTTCGGCATGGCCCCGGTGGTGGACAAGGCGAAGCGGGCCCAGGCGGACGCGGGTGTGGCGCTTCGCAAGGCGTTCTCCGCACCGGGCGGGCAGGGCATCGGCGGCTCCGGTGAGGACGCCGAGGCGCCGTAGGCCCCAGTCCCTTCCGCGATGACCTTCCGGCCGCGCACGGTTCCTGACGTGCGCGGCCAACGCGCGTTCGGGGCTACTCCGCGCGCAGGGACACTGACGGCGAGACGCGGCTGGCGCGCAGCGCGGGCACGAGGCACGCGAGCAACGAGAGTCCTCCCAGCGCCACGGCCACGCCCAGGAAGATGTCCGGGGCGAATGGCTCCACGCCGTACAGCGTCGCCGCCATGAGCCGCGTGCAGCCCAGGGCCGCCAGCAGTCCCGCGCCCACGCCCAGCGCGGTGAGCCGCAGCCCCTGGCCCAGCACCAGCCGCAGCACCTGGAGGGGATGGGCGCCCAGCGCCAACCGGATGCCCAGCTCGCGCGTCCTCTGTCCCACGGAGTAGGCCAGCACGCCGTAGACGCCGACACCGGCCAACAGGACGGCGAGCGCGGCGAACGCCCCCAACAGCCGCGCCGTGCCCGTGGGCCGGAGCAGGACGCGCTCCACCCGCTCGGAGAAGGGCTGCAAGGCATAGAGGGGCTGCTCGGCGTCCACCGCCTTCACCGCTTCACGCAGCGCGGCCAGGGCCGAGGACGCGCTGTCCTCGCCGCGCATCACCAGCGTCAGGCCGTGCAGGGGATACTGTGCATAGGGCAGGTAGGCCTCCGGTGCGGCGGGCCGGGTGAGGCTTTCGTGGCGGACGTCCTCCACCACGCCGACGATGTCCCGGAACGGCTGGTGGTCATCCCAGTCCAGGCGCACCCGCCGGCCCAGGGCCTCTCCGCCCCCGAGGTATTTCCGGACGAACGCCTCGTTGACGATGATGACGGGGGCGCCCTTCTCACTGTCCTGGGGACCGAAATCGCGGCCCTGTCGCACCTGGATGCGCAGCGCCGCGAAGTAATCGGGCGTGGCCACGCGGAACGCCGTGTGCCGCCGTTCGCCGGAGGGGTTCGTGTCGCCCTCCAACTGGAAGTCTCCGTCCGTGCCCGAGCCGCCCAGCGGGGCATCGTTGACGAAGCCCACCGCCTCCACGCCGGGCCGGGCCTTCATCCGCTCCGCGACGTCCTGCACGAAGGCGCGCTTGCGCGCGTCGTCGCGGTAGCTGTCGGGGGAGAGGGTCAACTGCGCGCTGACGGCGCCCGACGCGTCGAAGCCTGGGTCCACCGCCATGACGTTGTAGAGCGAGCGCACGATGAGCCCCGTGCCCACCGTCAGCACCAGCGCCAGCGCCAACTGCACCATGACGAGCCCGCTGCGCAGGGGATGCCCGGTGCGGGCGCCCACCGCGCTTCCGGACTGCCGCAGCATGGGCAGCACGTCCATGCCCGTCGCGTGCAGCGCGGGCGCGAGCCCGAACAGCAGGCCCGTGCCCACCGACAGCAGCGCGCTGAAGCCCAGGACGGTGAAGTTGATTTCCAGGGGTGCCACGCGCAGCAGCGCGTGCGGCAGCAGCGTGCGCACCAGCTCCATGCCCCACAGCCCCAACACCAGACCCATGACCCCGCCGAGCAGGGACAGGAGCACGCTCTCCACCAGGGACTGCTGGAGCCGGCGGCGGCGGCTGGCGCCCAGCGCCGCGCGGATGGCGCCATCCCGTTGCCGCGACAGCGTGCGCACCAACATGAGGTTGGCCACGTTCGCGCACGCGATGAGCAACACGAAGCCCACCGCCGCCCACAACATCCACAGCACGTCGCGCGTGTTGGACGTCAGGTGGTCCTGCCAGGCCGTCAGTCGGATGCCGTGACGCTTCTGCCCGGCCTCGGGCGTCCCGACAATCTCCGCCACCCGCTTCAGGTCCGCCTGGGCGGCCTCCACCGTGGTGCCCGGCGCCACCCGGCCCAGCACGGACAGGTAGTGGTTGCCGTGGCGCTGCGGGTCCAGCCACTCGGGAATCCATACGTCCGTGTCCTCGGCCGTCTCCGGGAAGGAGAAGTCCTCGGGCAGCACGCCCACCACCGTGTGGCTGCGGTCATTCAGCACCAGCGTCCGCCCCACCACGTCCGGCGCGCCCCCGAGCGCCCGCTGCCAGTAGCCGTGGCCCACCAGCACCACGGAGACGTCGCCGCCCGAGGGCGCGTCCTCCTCGCGGAAGTCGCGGCCCTGCGCGGGGCGGACGCCCAGCACGGAGAAGAAGTTCGTCGTCACCCGGTTGGCCCGCACCCGCTCGGGCGCCTCCGTGCCCGTGCGGTTGAGGTTGGTGCGCCCGAAACCCGCGAGCTGGCTGAATCCCTGCGCGTGCTCCCGCCACCCGAGCAGCTCCGGCGGCGCCACCGACGCGTGGCTCACCGACTCCTGCTCACACCAGATGCGCACCAGCGTCTCCGCGGCCGGGAAGGGCAGGGGCCGCAGCACCATGGCGTGGATGGCGCTGAAGAGGACCGTGTTCGCCCCGATGACGAGCGCCAGCGTGAGCCCCGCGGCCAAGGTGAAGCCGGGGGTTCGTGACAGGGTGCGAATCGCGTACCGGAGGTCCTGGCGAAGGGAATCCATGGCGGTGGCCTTCAGCGAAGGACATGCCAACCCGCCACGCCGGCGCAACCCCAGGGGAAGGGCGACCTGTCTCGCCTGGAGCGCCCGGAGGACTGCTCGGATGCGGGAAGCCGCGTCCCGGAAACGGACAGCGCGCCCGCCCGGCGGCCCGTCAGTGGACGGCCCAACGGGCGGCGATTTCCTCGCACGCCAGCACCACGTCGTTCATCCGGCGCTGCTGGGCACGGGGGGCCTGGAAGAGCCGGCCGGCGAAGACGTCGAACACGCCCACCAGCCGCGGGTCCACGGGGCCGCGCTGCTCCAGCCGCTCCTCCGCGTACCGCTGGAGCACCGTGGCGATGTACTGCCCGGAGCGTTCATCCAGCGGCGTGTGCTTGGAGAAGTACAGCTTGAGCAGGCCCGAGCGCATCATCCCCTGGGCATCCACGCTGCGCAGGAGCACCTCGGGACGCACGCTGACGTCCACGCCCCCCAGTGCCAGGGGCGGCAGGTCCGCCTCCACCGGGCTGGCCACGGCGCGCGCGATCAACCCCTCCGAGGCCGCCAGGCAGCGCTGGAGCGCCTCGGCGCACAGGGCCAGTCGGTGCGCGTCGTAGTCGGATTCGGGGCGGGCGTTGAGCAGCCGCCGCTGGTGGTAGCGGAGGATGACCTCGTCCCGGCCCTCGCACAGGAACTCGACGATGGCCTGCGCGGCGGCGGGGTAGCGCAGGTACTGCGGGTCCACCGGGTGCTTCTGGCCCTGGATGATGCGCTTGCGCAGGGACGGCGTCGCGGTGAGGTACTGGCCCAGCTTGTTGACGGAAACGCGCGGACTCTCACGGGTGACGGTCATGTTCCAGCCTTCCTTTGCGGCTTCGGGAATGAAGGAAGACTACCGGAAGGGTCTGACATTTCCGGGGCGGCGCGGGACACCGCCGCCCCCTGCTGGAATCCACCCTGGAGGGTAGGGCATCTCAGGGCTTGGGAGGAGGCCTCCGGTTGGCCATGGACGCGATGACGGCCATCAGCTCCACGGGTTCAATGGGCTTGGGCACGTGGGTGGTGAACCCCGCGAGCAAGGCCCGGGTCCGGTCCTCCATGCGCGTGTACGCGGTGAGGGCCACGGCGGGCAGGCTTCCACCTTGCTCCGCGGGCAGGGCCCGCACGCGAGCGATGAAGCGGTACCCATCCTCCAGGGGCATGCCGACGTCGGAGACGAGCACGTCGAAGGACAGGCGCTGCATCACGGCCAGCGCCTCCTCCGCGGAGCCGGCCGTGGTGACCAGGCCGCCGCAGGTCTCGATGATGCTGCGCAGCAGCTCGCGCGTGTCCTCCTCGTCGTCCACCACCAGCAGCCGGAGCCCCACGAGCTGCGGCGGACAGGGGATGTCCTGCTCCATCAACGGCGCGCGCAGGGTGGGCGGCACCAGGAGCTCTCTTCGCAGGGCCACGGCCTGGGGCAGGCTGACCACGAAGGTGGCGCCATGGCCCTCGCCCTCGCTGGCGACGGACACGGTGCCGCCGTGCAGCTCCACCAGGTGCCGGACGATGGACAGGCCCAGCCCCAATCCGCCCGTCTTGCGCGTGGTGCTGCCGTCGGCCTGACGAAAGCGCTCGAAGACGTGGGGCAGGAAGTGCGCGGAGATGCCCTGGCCGGTGTCCGCGACGGTGATTTCCACCGACGAGTTGCGCCGCTCCACCAGCACCTGCACCCGGCCCCCCTTGGGGGTGAACTTCACGGCGTTGGACAGCAGGTTCCACACCACCTGCTGGAGCCGGCTCGTGTCGCCCATGATGCTGCCGCCCGAGTCGAGCGCGGCCTGGATGCGGATGCCCTTCGCCTCGGCGGCGGGCTTCATCGACTCGAGCGCCGCCTCGACGACCTGGCTGACGTCGACGGACGTCACCTCCAGCTTCAGCTTGCCCGTCATGATGCGGCTGACGTCGAGCAGGTCCTCGATGAGCTGACCCTGGGCGCGGGCGTTGCGCTCCACGGTGGCGAGCGCGCGCTCCCGCTTCTCCTGGGGCAGCGTCCCCGTGCGCAGCATCTGCACCCAGCCGAGCACCGCCGTGAGCGGGGTGCGCAGCTCGTGTGAGACGGTGGCCAGGAACTCGTCCTTGAGCCGGTTGGCCTCCTCCGCCTCCTCACGGGCCGCGCGCTCCCGGGTGAGCAGCGCCTCGCGCTCCGCCTCCAGCCGCTTCTGTTCGCGGATGTCGCGGCTCACGGTGGCGATGCCAATCTGGCGCCGCGTGGTGGGGTCGGTGAGGGCGAAGGTGTTGTAGTGCGCCGGAATGGGCGCGCCCGTCGGGAAGTGACGGAAGCGGAACTCGCCCTCCCACCGGCCGCCATTGAGGAGCTGCGGCGCGATGTGCTCGGCGACGTACGCGCGGTCCTCGGGCAGGAAGAAGTCGGCCAGCATGTACTGGGTGGCGTCCTCGTTGCGCCCCATGCCCAGCAGCCGCCGGCCCGCTTCGTTCACCCACAAGGCCTGGCCCTGTTCGTTGCCCACGCCGATGAAGTCCGTGGACTGCTCGACGATGGTGGCCAGCCGCTCTCGCTCCAGCTCCGCGCTGCGTTGCTCCGTGACATCCTGAAGCGCGCCCACGACGCGGTCGGGCTGCCCCTGCGCGTCGAAGTGCGTCTTCACCATGGCGAGCAGCGACCGCTCCACGCCATCCCAGCCCTGGACGCGGCACTCCAGCCGCGTCGCGCCCGCGCCCGGATGCAGCGCCCGTTCGATGATGCGGCGCGCGCGCTCCACATCGTCGCGGTGGATGCGGGCCGTGGCTTCCTGAAGCGTGGGCGCCTGCCCGGCGGGCAGGCCGACGTGCTGGAGCGCGCGCTCATCCCACGTCAACACGCCGCTGGCGTATTGGAGCTCCACGACGCCCAACTGCCCGGCGGCCAGCGCCATGCGGAGCCGCTCCTCGCTGCTCCGGAGCGCGGCCTCCGCCTGGGCGCGGCGCGCGACCTCCGCCTCGGCCTGGCTCCGGGCCTCCTGCGCGCCACGGAAGGCCTCTCGCTCCGCGCGCTTCTCCTGCTCCACGGTCAAATGGGTGGCCAGCTCGCGCGCCAGGTCCTCGAAGAACTGGCGGTAGGTGGCGTCGAAGCGCAGGCGCGGGCTGATGCCCAGGACGACCACGCCGCGCAGCGTGTCCGTGCTGGAGCGCCGCAAGGGCAGGGCCAGCGCGGTCTCCGTGGGCTCCGGCCAGAAGCCGAAGTGGCGGGTGCCGAGCAGCGTCTGCACCGGCTCGAGCATCACCGGGGCGTCGGAGTCCATGGCCTGCCGGGCGGCCTCGGTGATGCGCTCCAGGTCCAACGGGGCGCCCTCCCGAGACATCCCGTCGAGCCCCGAGGTGCCCGTGAGCTCCAGTCGCTGCGTGGTCCGGTCGCAGTGGTAGATGAGGGAAAAGGGGATGTCCTTCACGTTGTCGGCCAGCGCGCGGATGGCGTCCGTGGTGGGGCTTTCGACGGCGTCCACGCGCGGGGCCAGCGCGCGGAGCGTCGCCAGACGGCGCTCGCCGAGCACCACGTCGGTGACCTCGAAGACCACCTGGAGGATGCCCGCGATGTTGCCTTCGTCATCTCGCAGCGGGCTGAAGTCGAAGGTGAAGTAGGCCTCCTCGTTGAACCCGTAGCGGGTGAGCAGGAAGAAGGTCTTCTCCACCTGCTTGATTTCACCCGTCTCCAGCACCTTGCGCATCCACGGGTGGATGACCGGATA
The DNA here is from genome assembly GCF_000280925.3 of Myxococcus hansupus. NCBI lineage: Bacteria > Pseudomonadati > Myxococcota > Myxococcia > Myxococcales > Myxococcaceae > Pseudomyxococcus > Pseudomyxococcus hansupus. The sequence goes on along the minus strand of NZ_CP012109.1, from coordinate 5,326,319 downwards.
GGTGTCGGGCCAGCATTCCCGGTAGGTGGCGCCCAGGTAGCGGGGATGCCGGGGGCCCATGATGACGGCGTAGCCATCGTTGTAGAGCTGGATGAGCTCGTGACCCCAGAAGATGATGGCCGGGGCCGGCATCTCCAGAATCATGGTGACGAAGGACTTCAGCGGCCGAGACCATGACGCATAGGGGCCGAGTCTCGTCTGGCTCCAGTCATGCGTTCGCAGGAGCGCGCCGAGTTCGCCACCGGGAGCGGAGGGTTCAGTCTGGGAAGTGAGATGTTTCACGCGGATGGTCGGGTTCGAAGGCAGGCAGCGCTTTCTACCTATGCACGATAGAGCCTGCCTCCTTCCGGGCGCACGAGAACGGCTGAGTCGAAGCCAGGCAGGGGACCGGGCGCTCGCACCGGCGCCAGCGTCCGCTCCTGAACACCCACGCGCCGCCTGGGACAGCGGGGCGCGGAGGGAGACTTGAAGCGTGATTCACGACGCGAGGCGCTGTGCATCCATCTGACAGTCTCTGGCAGGTCTTTGTACTTTTTCCGCAAGGAGACCATTCCTACTTTGGGCGGTGGAAGGGGCTCCTCGTTAGGGGCGTCTCGTGCACCGCGCGGGGAGCGGTTTCCCGTGCTCAGCGTACTTGGAGGTGGCGTCATGGTGGATACGGCAGAGAACCCGCTGGGGCTGAACGGTTTCGAGTTCGTGGAGTTCACGAGCCCCGAGCCCGAGGTGATGGTGCGCCTCTTCGAGCGGCTGGGGTTCACCGCGTACTCCAAGCACCCGACCAAGGAGCTGATTCGCTACAAGCAGGGCGGCATCAACCTGCTCATCAACCGCGAGACGGAGGGGCAGGCCGCCGAGTTCCGCGCGGCGCACGGCGCGTCCGCCAGCGGAATGGCCTTCCGCGTGGCCAACGCGCGCGCGGCGTACGAGATGGCGCTGGAGCGCGGCGCGAAGGCCGCTGACCCGGAGCGCGGCTCGCTGGGCGAAGGCTCCTATGTCCTGGAGGGCATCGGCGGCAGCCTGCTGTATCTCGTGGACCGGCACGGCGCGAAGGGCTCGCTCTATGACACCTGGCAGGAGCTGCCGGGCGCCGAGGAGGCCGAGGCGAAGAACAGCGTGGGCCTGGAGACGCTGGACCACCTGACGCACAACGTGCGCCGCGGCCAGATGCGCACCTGGTCGTCCTTCTACAGCCGCATCTTCGGCTTCTCCGAGCAGAAGTACTTCGACATCAAGGGCCAGGCCACGGGCCTGTTCAGCCAGGCGATGATCGCCCCGGACCAGGCCATCCGGATCCCGCTCAACGAGAGCCAGGACGACAAGTCGCAGATTGAAGAGTTCATCCGCCAGTACAAGGGCGAGGGCATCCAGCACCTGGCGCTCACCACGCCGGACATCTACGGCACCGTGGAGAAGCTGCGCGCGCGCGGCGTGGCCCTGCAGGACACGCTCGACACCTATTACGACCTGGTGGACAAGCGCGTGCCCAACCACGGCGAGGACCTGACGCGGATGCGGAAGAATCGCATCCTCATCGACGGCAGCGAGGACGAAGGGCTGCTGCTCCAGATCTTCACCGAGAACCTCTTCGGGCCCATCTTCTTCGAAATCATCCAGCGCAAGGGCAACGAGGGCTTCGGCAACGGCAACTTCCAGGCGCTCTTCGAGTCCATCGAGCTGGACCAGATTCGCCGCGGCGTCATCCAGGTCGACCCGGCCAGCTAGTCCGCGCGTCGCGCTTCCCAGGAGATTCCGGTGACCACTCAGTCTCACTCCGAGGTGTCGCCGGAGAGCGCCCTCAAGACGGCTCCCGGCGCCTATCTGTCCGGCTTCGGCAATGAGTTCGCCACCGAGGCGGTGCCTGGCGCACTGCCTCAGGGGCAGAACTCGCCCCAGCGGACGCCGTACGGCCTCTATGCCGAGCAGCTCTCGGGCTCGGCCTTCACCGCGCCGCGCCGGGAGAACCTGCGCTCGTGGCTGTACCGCCTGCGGCCCAGCGCCGCGCACTCGGCGTTCCAGCCCCTGCCGCAGGGCCCGCTGCGCAGCGGCCCCTTCGACGAGGTGCCGGTGTCTCCCAACCGGCTGCGGTGGGATCCGCGGCCGGCGCCGTCCACGCCCACCGACTTCGTGGACGGGCTCGTCACCTACGCGGGCAACGGAGACGCGGGGACGGGCGCGGGCATCAGCATCCACCTGTATGGTGCCAACCGCTCCATGGTGGACCGCGTGTTCTTCGACGCGGATGGTGAGCTGCTTCTCGTACCGCAGGCGGGGCGGCTGCGGCTCGTCACCGAGCTGGGGCTGCTGGAGCTGGCGCCGGGGGAGATTGGCGTGGTGCCCCGGGGCGTGCGCTTCCGGGTGGAGCTGCCCGAAGGGCAGGCCGCCGGCTACGTCTGTGAGAACCACGGCGCGCATTTCCGCCTGCCGGATTTGGGGCCCATTGGCGCCAACGGCCTGGCGAACCCGCGCGACTTCCTGACGCCCGTGGCGGCCTTCGAGGACGTGGACCGCCCCACGGAGGTGGTGCAGAAGTTCCAGGGCCGCCTGTGGGCGGCGCGGTATGCGCACTCGCCGCTGGACGTGGTCGCGTGGCACGGGAACCTGGCGCCGTACAAGTACGAGCTGTCCCGGTTCAACACCGTCAACACGGTGAGCTTCGACCACCCGGACCCGTCCATCTTCACGGTCCTCACGTCGCCCAGTGAGGTGCCGGGCACGGCCAACTGCGACTTCGTCATCTTCCCGCCGCGGTGGATGGTGGCCGAGCACACCTTCCGGCCGCCCTGGTTCCATCGCAACGTGATGAGCGAGTTCATGGGCCTGGTGCACGGGGTCTACGACGCCAAGGCCGGTGGCTTCGCGCCCGGAGGCGCGTCGCTGCACAACTGCATGAGCGGCCACGGCCCGGACAAGGCGAGCTACGAGCAGGCCGTGCAGGCGGACCTGAAGCCGCACAAAATCAAGGACACGCTGGCCTTCATGTTCGAGTCGCGCTGGGTCATCCGCCCGACGCGCCTCGCGATGGAGTCCCCGGCGCTCCAGCCGGACTACGACGCGTGCTGGTCGGGCTTCCAGAAGGCGAAGCTGCCTTGAGGGCCTCGTGAGCGCGGAGGGCGGAACACCGGCGCGCAAGCGCGTCTGGACGACGCCGGCCAACGTGAAGCTGCTGCCGGTGAGCGCGCTGGAGGACCCGGGCTCGCGCAACCTCGTGCTGAAGATTGGCGACGCGTTCTTCCACGGCTTCCTGGTGCGCAAGGGGGACGCGGTCCACGGGTACGTGGACCGGTGTCCCCATGCGGGCCTGCCCCTGGCGCGCGAGCTGGACCGCTACCTGACGCCCGACAAGGGGCTCATCGTCTGCGGGTGGCACGGCGCGCTGTTCCAGGTGGAGGACGGCCTGTGCGTGGGCGGCCCGTGCTCGGGCGGCAAGCTGACGCCGTGGCCGGTGACGGTGCGGGACGGCCTGGTCGTCACCACCTGAGCCCGTCGCTCAGGCGGCCGCCGCGGCGACCTGGGGGACTTCGGGCTCCGCGGCGGGGGAGACGAGGGCCTTCTGCTCCCAGGCGCGGCTCTTCCAGCGCAGCCACATGGTGATGCCGCGCACCCACTCATCCGCCGCCACCGCCATCCATACGCCGGCCAGGCCCAGGCCCAGGTGGAAGACGAGGTAGTAGCCCAGCGGCAGGCTCATGCAGACCATGGACGCGATGCCCATGTAGACGGTGAACGTCGCGTCACCGGCGGCGCGCAGGGCGTTGATGAGTACCAGGTTGAAGCAGCGCCCCGTCTCCAACACGAGCCCGATGACGATGACCTGCGCCGTCAGTTGGATGATGTCGGCATTCGCCGTGAACTGGGACACCAGCGGCACGCGGAAGAGGATGACGGCCGCGTCCACCACCACCGTGATGCCCAGGCCCCACTTCAGGCTGCGCAGGGCCTGTGTGAAGGCGTCATCGGCGCGGCGGGCGCCCACCAGCCGGCCCACGATGATGGAGGTCCCCATGCCAATGGCCAGGCTGCACAGGAAGACGTACTGGGAGATGGCGTGCGCGTACTGCCGCGAGGCCATGGCCACCGGGCCCAGGAACGTCACGTAGTACAGGAACACCGTCTGGCAGCCCTGGTACGTGGCCTGCTCGAAGGCGGAGGGCAGGCCGACCTTGAGAATCTTGCGGACGTGGTCCTTGGAGAACGTCACGTAGTCGCGCGCCCGCATCTTCACCGGCATCACCCGGTAGAGCACATAGACGAAGACGCCCAGCGCGAGGGCCCGGCTCACCACCGTGGAGATGGCCGCGCCCGCCACGCCCAGCGCGGGGAAGCCGAAGTGCCCCGCGATGAGCACGTAGTTGCCGCCAATGTGCAGCACGTTCATCCCCAGCGAGACGAACATGGACGCGCGGGTGAAGCCGTAGGTGCGCAGGAGGCCGGCGAAGACGTTGATGAGGGCCTGGAGGAAGAGGAAGCCGCCGACGATGTGCAGGTACGTCTTGGCGTAGGCCAGCATGTGGCCCTGCAGATTCATGCCGCCCAGGATGGCGTCGCCGGTGAGCAGCAGGCCCGCGCTGACGGTGACGCCCAGCGCGAGGTTCAGCGTGACGGCGATGGCGGAGATGCGCGCGGCCTCCACCTGCCTGCGCGCGCCCAGGTACTGGGCCACCACGATGGCCGCGCCGTGCCCCACCACCTCCATGATGAGGATGCAGATGAAGACGTACTGGTTGACGACGCCCACCGAGGCGACGGCGTCATCCGACACGCCGCTGAGCATCAGCGTGTCCGCCGTGCCCATCATCATGAACAGCAGCAACTCCAGGAAGATGGGCCAGGTGAGCCGGAACAACCCCAGATGGGAGGCGCCTTGCGGTCCGGCGTTCGGCGAGGCTGCGACTTCCATGGGGGCGGCGACTCCGTGAGGCGGGGCGACAACGCCTCGGCTCGCGCCAGCGTCTCGCATGTCGCGAGAAGCACGTCGAGTGACGTCAGGTGCGAGCGCCGCTGCTTGATTGGGGGTCAAACAACGCGCGCCAGGTGCTCACGCCGCCACTCGCCGCCTTCCACGCGGTGAGCGCTGCGGATAATCGGCGTGGCTTTTCGCGTCAACGGGGCCTGCGTGACAGCTCTGTGCCCGCGCCTGGTTGGAGGACCAAGGGGCACAGCGTCTGTCTGGGCTCACCGCTCGAGGATGTCGCTGTCCTGCAGATACTCGGAGGCCTCGACAATGGCCTCCACCGTCCAGCCCCGGTTGGAGCCCCGGCCACTGACTTCACAGTTGCCGTCGGTGTGGACGCCCACCAGGTGGCCCTGGCGGTTGAGGACGCCCGCGCCGGAGCTGGCGACCAGGGTGTCCAGGTCCTTGTAGAAGATGACCCCGTTGCACGCGTCCAGGTAGTCGCCCTCGGCGATGGCCTTCGGGTAGCCGCGGGGATGTTGGACGATGGCCAGCCGCTCGGTCGGCACCGTCGACAACAGCGTGGGGGTGATGTCGGGGAGGACGTCGAGCCGGATGAGCGCGTAGTCGGGCGCCAGCGATTGCTCGATGACGGTGCCTTCCGTGATCAGCGGGTCACCGTCCGCGTCGTCCTCGAAGTTGAAGACCAACAGCGACACGTCGCCGAGCCGGACACAATGGCCCGCGGTGAGCACCACGGGGCCCGCGCTGGCTTCAATCAACGTTCCGGTGCAGCGCCCGTCAATGAAGACGACGGCGTCTTCACGGTCCTGGATGACGTCCGAGAACTCCCCCTCGTAGCGGTTGATGGGGGTGAAGTCGAGCGTCGGACCGCACTGCGTGAAAGCACGAACCTCCGGATTGGAAGGCGTCTCACAAACCGAAGGCTCGGTTCGCTCGGCACGGCCACCGCAGGCGCTGAGGCCCACGGCGACCGTGCCAGCGAGGAGCATCCCCCACTGCATCAGGAAGGAATCCCTAGGGGGATGCGCCATGTCTTAGAACAGCCAGTTGAGGGCCGTGCGATCGGACGACGTGAAGACGCCCGTCGAGGAGGCGCTGAAGCAGGAGTTCATGATGGACGTGGTCGACGTGACGTTGGTCGTCGGCGTGCCCGGGATGTGGACGGCGCCCACGCCCGCGGTGCCCTCGTTCTGGGCCGCGCCACCGCAGCTGATGCTGCGGTTGAAGTAGTCCGTGTGACGCAGGCCGAGCGCGTGGCCAATCTCGTGCGCGATGACGTGCGTGCTCACGCCCTGGTTGTAGCTCTGCAGGCCCGTGCCGATGTTGATGACGCCGTAGGGACGGCCACCGGAGGGGAAGCCCGCCGAGCCACCCGCGCCGGACGTCGTCTGGGCGGTGATGCTCGCCTGGCAGCCCGAGCCACCGCGCTGCAGCCGGATGGTGAGGCCCAGGGCGTTGTAGTTGTTGATGGCCTGCGTGAGGCCCGTGTTCAGGCGGCTGTAGGACGTGAACGCGGACGTCGGGTTGACGCAGATGGTGGTGACGGTGACGCGGTTGGTGGTCCGATAGTGCTCGGGGCCCTGCTTGGCCAGCTCGGCCATCTCGCGCGACGCCTCGAGCGTCACGTGCGCATCGCGGCCGACATAGACCTTGCCTTCGTGGACCATGACGTCGTCCGCGGGGAAGCCGGCCTCGGTGACGTTGGCGATGATCTCCTCCTGCTCGCCCAGCTCTCCGCCCTGCATGTCGGCACCGCAGCCGGTCAGCAGCGCGCTACCGCTCACCACGAGGACTGCAGCTCCCTTGAACATCTTCTGGAACATGGGCATCGAAGGCTCCGGATTGTTGACTACGGGGGGACGCGTCGTCCGCCTGGTGTCCACCAGCCGCGGTGAGACGCGTCCCAGCCTCTGAGCAATTGAGGGGCCAACGTATCGTATAGACTGAGAAAGCCGAAAGTGTTGCTTAGTCTGGAGTGTCCGCGCACCAAGGCTCAGTGACGGACTCGTAAATGGCGTTGACGCCCGAGTCTCCAAGTCCGCGATAGTACGAGGGATTTTGCTGGAAACGGGGGGCGTTGCGAAACCACACAGTGATGTCTGGTTATCGGGCACCTGCCCTGTGGGGCAAAGACACCCCAGGCGGTGTATGCCATAGGTGAAAACAAACTCCACCTTTGAAATAACGCAATCGGTGAAAAGTGCACTGACGCACGGCTGAACGCGTTATTCGGGAAAGTCGAGTGGATGCCCACGCGCTCGGTGTATCCAGTCGCCCATGCCAATGCGCCACGTCACCTATTCTGCCGCCGCGCTGCTGGGCGCGGCTCTGTCAGTCCTCCCTGGCTGTGGGGGCACGAAGTCAAACAGCCCCTCGCCGATGGATGCCCAGGATCAGTCCTTTTCGACCCGCCAGGCGGCTGAAGCCTGGAGCCGCGCTCGCGTGGGGGACCGCGTCAGCTACGCCTTCTCCGCGTCGCAGGGCCCATCACCCGAAGGTGGTGACACCGCGAGGACGGTGGAGGGCCGTTTGACGCTGGATGTGGTGTCCGTCCAGGCGCCGTGGGTCTGGGTCCGCGTGGCGTACACGGATGCCGCGGGAGGCGCGCTGCCCTCGACGCGGCTGGCCAAGGACCTGGTGGTGCCCGTGCGCTCGGACGAAACGCGCCCGCTCGACGTTCCTCACTCGGGCACGGCCAGCGCGGAGAGTCCCTCCCTCGCGGGGCGCACCTGGGAGGCCCTCCGTTATGTCAGTGACCAGCGCCCCGTGGACGGGCCGCTGCGCTCGCGCGTGTATGCGAATGACTCGGGGCCGCTCTACCTCACCCGGGGCCTGCTCGAGGCCACGGTCGAGACGGCCGGGTTCCGCACGCCGGGCCGCATTCAACTGTCATTGCAGGAGCTGAACGAGGGCTCGCCCGCCACCCGCACGCCCGTCCCCGCGCTGGAGCGGCCGCTGGGGCCTGGCGCGTACTACGACAGGAAGGTGGACATCGCGCCCACGCATGAGGTGGCGCGTGTCTGTATCACCGCCGAGCGCGGCTATGTCCTGCGCACGGAGGGGCCGGTGGGCGCGGGCGGGGCCCCGTGCTCCGACTTCTCCCAGGCGGAGCCGGAGCCCCTGGAGGACCTGCTGATGAGCCTGCCCTGGGAAGTGCTGTCCTCCGGGGACTGGCCTCCCGTGGGTGCTTCCAGCGCGCGGGTCACCTTCACCGCGGGAAGTCGCTCCGTGCCCGCGGTCACGGAGCAGCGTCCCGAGGACGTCGACGGCACACAGCACGTCTTCTCGGAGACCTACGCGGCGGACCCCTGGGCGTCGGAGCTCGCGGGCATGCCGTATGAAGCTCGCTTCCAGCCGCTCGCCAGCGGCACCGAGCGCACGGGCGCGGGCGGCAAGCGCGAGTCCGTGGGCGAGACGCGCATGGTGAACTGGGGGCCGTGGCTCGGCGTGCAGTAGCGCGGGGCCGTTCGTCTTGAAGCATGCGCCTCACCCGGTATCCCTCGGGGCGGGTGGGGCGCTGCTCGACGTGCGGTGCGCGGCCTCCGCAGGCCCGGCGGGCTACACTGCCTCCGGACCGGAGGCTTCATGCATCTCGAGAGATTTCGTCGGCTGCCCGCGCTCGCGCTTCTTGGCCTGTCCTTCGTCGGCGGCTTGGGGTGCTCGGATGACGGGGCTGGCGTCGACACGCCGAATCCCCTGACGAACCCCAAGGACGGGCCTCCCGCCGGGAACCAGAATCCGGAGGCCACCTGCGCCATTCCAGCCGAGGCGGGCCTCGCGGACGTCTCGCGTCCCACCAGCGTCGTCGGCACGGGGAGTCCAGCGAGCTGCACCAGCGAGGCCTTCATCCAGGCCGTGGCGAAGGGCGGGGTGATTACCTTCGACTGCGGGCCCGAGCCGGTGGTCATCACGTTGGAGCGGACCGCGAAGGTCTTCAACGACACGGGGCCGGAGATCGTCATCGACGGCAAGGGGCTGGTGACGCTCAGCGGGGCGGGGCGCCACCGCATCCTCTACATGAACACCTGTGACCGGAACCAGGTGTGGACGACCTCGCACTGCCAGGACCAGGACCACCCGCGGCTGACGCTTCAGAACCTGACCTTCGTGGACGCCAACGCCAAGGCGGAGACCGAGTTCGACGGCGGCGGCGCGGTCTGGGTGCGCGGCGGGCGCGTGAAGGTCATCAACTCCCGGTTCTTCAACAACGTCTGCGCGGACACGGGACCCGACGTGGGCGGCGGGGCCCTTCGCGTGTTCAGCCAGCACCGGAACCAGCCTGTCTACGTGGTGAACACGACCTTCGGCGGCCAGCCCGGGTACGGCGGTGTCTGCTCCAACGGCGGCGGCATCAGCAGCATCGGCGTGTCGTGGACCGTGCTCAACAGCTTGTTCTCCCACAACCGGGCCATTGGCAACGGCGCGAACCCCGCGCGGCCGGGCACCCCGGGGGGCGGGAGCGGCGGCGCCATCTACAACGATGGCAACACGATGACGCTGTCGCTGTGTGGCACGCGCATCGAGCACAACGAGGTCAACGCGCACGGCAGCGCCATCTTCTTCGTGAGCAATGACCACTCGGGGAACATCCGCATCGACCGGTCCGTGATTCGCAACAACACGGGCGGCTCGTGGTACCCGACGCACCCGCAGATTTCGAACCACGATGACACGCCCATCACCGTGACGAACTCCACGATGGAGTGAACGCCGCTCCGCCGGCCTGATGCGCACAGGCCGGCGGACGCACCGCGGTGCTCCGTCGTGGCTTACAGCGGCTCCACTCCGCCCGGGCCGCAAGTGCCGACGAAGTTATCGACCTGGAAATAGGTATAGGTGCCGACCAGGGTGTACTGCACGCCACGCCCGGTGCAACTGGGATAGATGTATCCGACCTCCGTCGAATACGTGGCATCGCTGTACAGGGTCGTCCAATACATGGGCTCGCTGCTTGTCTGAGCGACGACCGGCGTTGCTCCCAGAACCATCGTGACAAGGGCCAACGACAGGGTCTTCACGTGCTTGTGCATCGCCATCTCCTGGGGTGGACGTTGAGTGGATGTACTTCTGGGAGGAGACGCTATCATTCAGGGGTGACTGTCATTGGCATGTGTGGATTTATCAACACGTCGTCCAATAGTTTTACAAGGTTCGCGTGCAGCCGTTCAGCGGTGTGGGTTTCAAACAAATCGGTGTTGAACTCCAGCGTGCCGGTGAATCCCTCGGAGGTCTCCGAGAGCGCCAGGGTGAGCTCGTAGGTCACGGAGCCGCGGTTGACGGGGACGGGCGTCACGGTGAGGCCTGGGAACTCCAGCGGCGCGGTGGGCGTGTTCTGCAGGACGAACATCGTCTGGAATACGGGTGGCCGGTTGGCTGGCAGCTCCACTCCGAGCGACGCGATGACCTGGTCGATGGGCACCTCCTGGTGGGCATAACCCGCCAGGGTTTCCTCGCGCACCCGCTGGAGCAGCTCGCGGAAGGGTGGCCGTCCACGCAGGTTGACGCGCAGGCACAGCCCGTTGACGAACATCCCGATGAGCGGCTCCAGCTCCGGCTGGAGCCGGTTGGCGATGGGCGAGCCGATGATGACCTCCTCCTGTCCCGCGTATCGGGCCAGCACGGCGCCAAAGGCCGCCAGTAGCGCCATGAAGGGCGTCACCTGTTCGCGGCGACAGAGGCCGTGCAATGCCCGGCTGCGCTCGGCGCCGAAGTCCACGGGCAGTCGAAGCCCGGTGAACGTCCGCGTCGGCGGTCGAGGCCGGTCCGTGGGCAGGTTCAACAGCGTCGGCGCCCCCTCGAGCGCCTTCTGCCAGAAGCCAATCCGTTCCTTCAGCTCGTCACCCGACAGCCAGTCGCGCTGCCACGTCCCATAGTCCGGGTACTGAATGGTCAGCGGCGGCAGCCCCGCGTCTTCACCCGTGACGCTGGCCGTGTAGAGCCGGCCCAGCTCGCGCGCGAGGATGCCCAGGGACCAGCCATCCGATGCGATGTGGTGCATGCAGAAGAAGACGATGTGTTCCTCGTCCCCCAGGCGCAGCAGCGACGCGTGCATGAGGGGGCCTCGCGTCAGGTCGAACGGGCGCAGCGCGGACGACAGCATGTCGCGCAGGGCCTCCTCTTCCCGGTCCTCCCTGCCTCGGAGGTCCACCTGCCGAAGCTGGAAGGAGGGCGGTGGCTGAATCCGTTGCACGGGCACGCCCGCCTCTTCGGCATAGGTGAGGCGCAGCGCTTCGTGCCGGGCGATGAGCCCTTGGAACGCGGCTTCGAGGTGGCGAGGCTCCAGCGGGCCCGTCAGCCGGAACGCGCGGGGGATGTTGTAGGCGCTGGACTCGGGGGCCCGCTGGAAGAATCGCCAGAGCCGCTCCTGGGCGAAGGACACGGGCAGCGCGCCCTCGCGAGGCACCCGGCGCAGGGGCGGCACGGGACGCGCGAGCGCGACCGAGGTCTCTGGACTGGAGAGCTGTTGCGCCAACTGGGCCACCGTGGGGCCCGCGAACAGCGTGCGCAGTGACAGCTCGACGCCAAGCTCGGCGCGGACCCGCGACACGACTTGCGTGGCGAGGAGCGAATGGCCGCCGAGGTGGAAGAAGTTGTCGTGGATGCCCACGCGCTCCATCTCCAGGAGCGAGGCCCACAGCCGGCAAAGCACCTCCTCCGTGAAGTTGCGAGGCGCCTGATAGCTGGAGGCATCTCCCTGCGCGGGCTCGGGCGAGGGCAGGGCGCGGCGGTCCACCTTGCCGTTGTGAGTCAGCGGCAGCGTGGGCAGCAGGGTGAATGACGCGGGCACCATGTGCTCTGGCAGCCGGTCCCGCAGCCAGGTGCGCAGCGAGGCCTGAGCGGGCGGCTCATCACGCGCGACGACATACGCGGCGAGCTTGCGGTCTCCGCCTGCCTGGAGCGCCACCACCGTGCAGTCCTTCACGGCCGGGTGCTGGCGCAACTGTTCCTCAATCTCACCCAGCTCCACCCGGAAGCCGCGAATCTTCACCTGCAGGTCGACGCGCCCCAGGTACTCGATGCGGCCGTCGGGCAGGTGCCGGCCCAGGTCTCCCGTCTTGTAGAGGCGCGCACCGGGCCGCGTGCTGAAGGGGTCTGGCACGAAGGTCCGCGCGGTGAGCTCCGGGCGGTTGAAGTACCCACGGCCCAGGCGCTCGCCCGCGACGTAGAGCTCTCCGGGGACGCCGATGGGCACCGGCCGCAGGTGTGCGTCCAACAGGTAGACGGGACCGTTCGTGATGGCGCGGCCAATGGGCACGGGGCGTCCCAACGGTGGGGGCGAATCAATGGGGTCGAAGGTGGAGAAGACCGTGCATTCGGTGGGCCCGTAGCCGTTGAGCAGCCTCCGGGGTGGCCCGTGCCGGAGCACTTCGCGCAGGGCCAGCGGGTCCGCGGCTTCGCCTCCGAAGACCAGCGTGTGGACATCGCGGAAGGCGTCCGGCACCTGGCGCGCCATGAGATGGAGCACCGCGGTGGTGACGAACATGATGGTGATGGCTTCGGCCTGGACCTGGGCGGCGAGTTCGTACGGCTCGCGCGCCGGGTCGGCGGTGATGCCGACGAGATGGGCTCCGTGGAGCAGCGCGCCCCAGATTTCGAAAGTGCTCGGGTCGAAGGAGGCGTTGGAGGCTTGCGCGACGCGGTCCTCCGGCGCGAAGCCGACGAAGTCGGAGTTCAGGAGCAGGGCCGCGACGCCGCGATGAAGGATGGCGCTGCCCTTGGGCCTGCCCGTGGAGCCCGAGGTGTAGATGACGTAGGCGACGTGGTCGGGTCCCGAGGTCAGTGGGAGCGGAAGGTCGGACTGCCGCGAGACAGCGTCTCCTGCCTCGTCGATGCGGACGATGGGGCCCTGGAAGGGCGGCAGGTGTCGCAGCCGGGCTTCGTGGACGAGCAGGAGTCCGACGCGGGAGTCCTCGAGCATGAAGGCCAGGCGTTCTGCCGGATAGGACGCCTCCAGCGGCAGGTAGGCACCTCCGGCCTTGAGGATGCCGAGCATGCTGACGACGAGGTCCACGGAGCGCTCGACACACAAGCCGACGAGGACCTCGGGACCCACGCCGAGCGAACGCAGATGTCGGGCGAGCTGGTTGGACCGGGCGTCGAGCTCCCGGTATGTGAGCCGCTGGGCGCCGTAGGAGACGGCGGTGGCGTCCGGCGTCCTCGCGGCCTGCTCGGAGAAGAGCGCAGGGATGCAGCGGTCGCGAGGGAAGTCGGCGGAAGCGGCGTTCCACTCGCTCAGCACCCGGTGGCGCTCGGCGGGCATGAGCAGGGGCAGCTCGGAGATGCGCTGGTGCGGGTCGTTGGCCGCGGCCTCCAGCAAGACCTGGAGGTGCTCCGCCATGCGTTCGATGCGCGCGTCATCGAAGAGGTCCGTGTCGTACTCGAAGGTGGCGCGAAGTCCTTCGGCGGTCCTCGCCATGTAGAGGATGAGGTCGCACTTCGCCGTCCCGGTGTTCACCTCCCAGGACTCCGCCGTGGCGCTGAGCTGGAGCGCCGCGGACGGGTCCGCCGCCAGCGTGGGCGCGTTCTGGAGGACGAACATCACCTGGAAGAGCTGCGCGTGGCGGAGGGTGCGCTCCGGCTGGAGGGCTTCGACCAGCTTTTCGAACGGCAGCTCCTGGTGGGCGAACGCACCCAGGGTGACCTCGCGCACGCGGGCCAGGAGGTCGACGAAGCGCGGGTTGCCCGACAGGTCATTGCGCAGGACGAGCGTGTTGACGAAGAAGCCGACGAGTCCCTCCACCTCCGGCCGGATGCGCCCGGAGATGGGCGAGCCGAGGACGAGGTCCTCCTGTCCCGAGTATCGCTGGAGGAGGACGCTGAAGCCCGCGAGGAGCGTCATGAACAGCGTCGTGCGCTCCTTGCGGCAGAGCGCGTCGATGGCCCGTGCGGATTCCTCGTGGAGGTGGAAGGTCCGCCGGGTGCCTTTGAACCGTTGGACGGCGGGCCTGGGGCGGTCGGTGGGGAGCGCGAGGAGGGTGGGAGCTCCCGCGAGACGCTTGCGCCAGTAGGGAAGGAGCCGCTCCTGGGTTTGTCCTGGCATCCACTTCCGTTGCCAGTCGGCGAAGTCGGCATACCGGAGGTCGAGCGAGGGGAGGGATGAAGGCCGTCCCGCCGTGAAGTCCGAATACAGCGTCCGGAGTTCACGCATGAGCACGCCCACCGTCCAGCCGTCGGAGACGATGTGATGGACCGTGAGGAGGAGCCGGTGGTCGCGTTCCTGGAGCCGGAGCAGGGTGCCTCGGAGGAGGGGACCTGTGTGGATGTTGATGGGGGCTTGTGCTTGCGCCTCGGTGATGCGCGACAGCTCCACCACGCGCGCGTCCTCGGAGAGGTGGCTCAGGTTGATGACCGGCAAGGGGAAGGCGCGCGGCGGCGTGATGCGCGAGACCGGCGTCGCACCGCTGGCGGCGAAGGTGGCGCGGAGCGACTCGTGGCGGCGGAGCAGCTCATCGAGGGCGCGCTGGAGCACGCCGACATCGAGCGGTGAGGTGATGCGGTAGAAGACGGGGATGTTGTAGGTGGCGGTCCCTGGGTGGAGCTGCTCCATGAACCAGAGCCGCTCCTGCGCGAACGAGAGCGGCAGCGCGTCTCCGGAAGTGCCAGGGCGGAGGGCCACGTCCTGCTCCGGTGCCGAGGCACCCCGCGCCGACTCGATGGCTTTCGACAGCTCCGCGATGGTGGGCGCATCGAAGATGCTGGGCAGGGGGAAGCGGAGATGGAAGAGCTCGTTGAGCCGCGAGACGAGCTGGGTGGCGATGAGGGAGTGGCCGCCGAGCTCGAAGAAGTCGTCGTGGATGCCCACGCGATCGACTTCCAGCAGCGCGCTCCAGAGCTCGCAGAGGACCTCCTCCGTCGGGTTGCGCGGGGGCTGGTAACTGGCATTCGGGATGGCGAGCGTCATGAGCAGGTCCTTCGAGGTGGAGAGGGGGGCCCTACGGGCTCACTTGTGCAGCGCGGCGGTGGCGCCGTCGGCGGGGACGACCTGGATGCGCCTCGGTCGCTCCGCGAGTCGCAGGAGGCGGGAGAGCGCCTCGGACACGTGCTCCATGGGGCGGCCTGCGTCGGCCACCGTGAGGATCATCTCGTAGTCGTCACCCTCGGCGCCGGGGACGACCTGCGTCCGGGCCGTGAGCACACCGGGGAGCGTGGTGGCCAGCCGTCGCACGGAGGCCATGCAAATCTTCTCGCTGCCCCGGACGAGGAAGTCGGAGAGGCGTCCCTGGAAGTACAGGTAGCCGTCCGCGTCGATGTCGAAGATGTCTCCGGTGGCCAGCAGCCGGTGGCCGCGCCACGCGTGCAGCTTCTCGCCCTCCACCAACCCGATGCGCCGCTTCATCAGCGTGTCCGAGGAGACCAGCAGCTCCTTCTGTCCACTGGGGCCTCGGGGGACGAGTGACACCTGGGTCCCCGGGAGCGGGAGGCCCACGGAGGCGAAGCGGTGCGCGGGCTCGGCATGGGCCGCGAGCGTCGCGACGCGGGGGCCGGCCTCCGACAGGCCATAGGTGAGGTACAGCTCGCCGCTGGGGCGCTGGCGCAGCAAGTGCTCCACGTGCTCGGGGGAGAGAACGTCACCTCCGATGCCCAGGGAGCGCAGGTGCGTTGGAAAGGCGGCGCCCTGCTGGAGGAGCGAGCGGACCAGGAGCGGCGTCAACGCGGACACGGTGATGCCCTGCTCGGCCAGCAGTCGCGAGTACGCGGCGGGTTGGAAGGGCGGTCCGCTGATGACCAGGTCCGCGCCTCGAAGCAGCGACGCGAAGGCTTGGGCCACCATGGCGTACGAGTAATAAAGCGGCAGGTTCACCAGCACGGTGTCGCCCGGGCGCAGGCCCACCGCGTCCGCGTGACGGCGCGCGTTTCGGAAGAGCGCCTCGAGGTCGAACACGCAGCCGCTGGCGAAGCCCGACGTGCCCGACGTCAGCAGCACCATCTCCCCGGGGTTCGCGGCGGGTGGTGCTGCGTCGGGGAACAGGGCCACCTCTGCGCCGCCCAGCGTGAAGCGCTCCGCGTCCGGGGCATGAGGGGCGGGGCGGCGCATGGCGACCAGCGCCCGCGCCGGGAGTGCCTCCACGAGCGCTTGCTGGCGAGACGTGGGCGAGGAGGGCGACACCAGCGCAGGCACCCCACGCGCGGCGAGGATGGCGAAGACCTGGGCCAGCAGCTCCGCGCCGTTGGGCAGGGCCAGCAGGACGACGTCACCCGGCCTTAGCCCACGCGCGCGCCACGAGGCGGCGAGCTGCTCCAGGGGCGGCGCGGAGGCGGCGGTGGTGAGGTCCCGGACACGGTCCAGGAACCTTTGGATGACTGGCAGGGAGACGCCCGCGAGGTCCGGCGTGGTTTCAGTCATGGGCGCACGGCTCGGGGAGGAGGGTCTTCACCAGGAGCGCCGGGTCCACCGCGGGACCTTCTCCCCGCGTGAGCACCACGCAGGCGGCGTACGGCGCGCCGTGACGCGTGACCGCCGTCCCGATGAGCGCGTAATCAGAGACGCCTCGGCTGAGCCAGGCGGCGGAGAGCGCCAGGGCGATTCCGGCACCGTCTGCCACGGGCATCGTCAACGTGAGCGTGGGTCCACGGATGCCGTGCACGATGCAGGCGAGACCCGTGGGGGCGCTCGGCGTGGCGGCGGGAAAGCGGAGCGGGGAGGCGAATCCGCGCAGGGCGTCGCGCGCGGTCTGCGTCATGGCGTCCGGTGGCGCCTCGGGGCCGACCTGGATGAGCGCGCAGCGCTCCACCGTGGACCGGAACGACTCACCCAGCGGCTCGGTGGCCTCGCCAATCGCGAGCACCCAGGCCCAGGCCAGCGGGTCCGCATAGCGCACCGCGTGCTTCACGCGCGCGGGGTAGGGGTTCGTCGCGTCCCCTCGCGTCGACGCGCTCGCACGGAGCACGGGGGAGGTGTTGGCCAGGGGCGTCGGGTTCATCGCGGGACCTCGAAGACGAGCGAGGTGTCGAAGCCTCCAAAGCCGAGCGTGAGGCTCAGGCCGAGCCGCTCGTCATGACGCACAGGACATCCCACGGGGAGCGGGCAGGGAAAGTCCTCGTCGGGTTGCTCCAGCCCGGCGATGGGGGGCACCACGCCCTCGCGCAGCGCGAGGATGAGGGCAATGGCCTCCATCGCGCCGGTGGCGCCGAGCGTGTGGCCGAACGCGCCCTTCGTCGCGAAGACGCACGGGAGCGGCCCCGTCTTGAACACGGCCCTGAAGGACTCCGCCTCCGCGCGGTCATTCGCGGGCGTGGCCGAGCCGTGCGCGTTGACGAGCCCGATGTCTCCCGGCGCCACTCCCGCATCCTGAAGGGAGCGTTCCATCGCCAGCCGTGCCCCCGTGGCGGCCGGGTCCGGAGAGGTCATGCTCGCCGCGTCGTTGGCCGAGCCCGCCCCCCGGAAGAGGGCGAACACTGGCGCCGAGCGCTCTCGCGCATGGGCCATGGACTCCAGCACCAGGAAGCCCGCGCCCTCACCCAGCAGCATGCCGTCATGCCGGACATCGAAGGCACGCGACCGGGTGGGGGACATGGTGGACAGCGCGGAGTGCGCCAGCCGCTTGCTCGGGGTGAGCACATCCACGCCGCCGCAGAGGCATACGTCGGCGGCGCCAGCGCGGATGAGCTCCGCGCCCACCATGATGGCGTCCGCGCCCGAGGAGCACGCCGTGGAGAGGGCGACGGGCGCCGCGCGCGCGCCCACCGCGCGAGCCACGTCGTCAGCCCAGGTGTGGAGCGGTGCCTCCTGCTCATGCGCGTCATCGAGCCAGGCACCCAGGCTCGTGCCCAGCACCAGCCGCGTGCGGGCGCCGCCCGCCTCCAGCTTCGCCTCCGCCAGGGCCCGGCCCAGCGTCTCCACCGCCAGGCGACGCAGCCGGGACGCGGGGGCTTCCCCGTGCGAAGGGATGACCGCGGCCAGCGTGTTGCGCAGCCGGTGGGGAGAGTCCACGGGGACGAAGCCGTGTTCGCCGGCGAGCAGCCGCCGCCACACGTCGTCGAGCCCGTGGCCCAGGGCCGTGCTCCACGCGGCCCCGGTCACCGCGACGGGTGTCACCATAGCGGCGTGCCCATCTCCGAGACCTTGGAGCGGACGAGGCTCGCGCGGAACGCCGCCACGCGGCGGTTGCCCACCATCGCCTTGCCTGAGTAGACGAAGAGGCCACCGGCCAGCCGGTTCACCTGGACGCGCAGCAGCACCTGGTCCCCCGGCACGACGACTTGCAGGAACCGGCTCTCCACCGAGCCGATGAGCGTCAGCTCGTCCTCGGCCAGGAGCGAGGTGCTCATCTGGTAGAGGATGATGCCCGCCTGGGCGAAGGCCTGGATGAGATTGCTGCCGGGGTAGATGGCGCGTTCGGGGAAGTGCCCCGCGATGCAGTCCAGGTTCCCGGAGATGGAGATGAGGGCGTCGAGGAACTTCCCGGGCTCGTGGTCGACGATGCGGTCCAGGAGGATCATCGGGTGCCGGTGACGGAGCCACTGGCGAAGCGCGGTGAAGCCCAGGGGCTTGGGCTGTCGCTCCGGCGGATTCAGGGGGAGGGGGACCGCTTGAGCGCGGCGCTGAGTGTCGGTGGAATGCATGTGGGTTCTCCGCTCTCTCGGTTGACGACAGCCATGTCCAGACTTCCAGCGGCGAGCAGCAGCGGCTCGGACGCCGTGCCCTCGCGGTAAACACTCACACCCAGCTTGAGGCTCGCGGGGCCGACGTGTTCCAGGCGGGCTTCCAATCGCAGCCAGTCCTGGAAGCGCGCGGCGGCGCGGTATTGGATGCGCAGCTCACGCACGCGCAGGTCGAGCCCCTGTCCTTCGAGCACCTCGAGCCCCGTGCCGCGGCGCTCCAGGGTCTCCAGCGCCGCGGTCTCCAGCAGCGACGCGTAACGTGAGAAGTGGACGACCCCGGAGGCATCGGTGTCGACGTGCTCCACCCGGTGACGCGAGGCGGGGATGGGGAGGGCGTCCATCATCGTCCTGCCTCCACGAACCTCCGGGTGCCCTCACGGATGCGCTCGACGATGCGCCGCAGGTCCTCCTCGCCCGCGATGAGCGGCGGGGCGATGCGCATGGCCGGGAACATGTAGCGAAGCCCGTGGGAGCGCCGGCCCGCGCCGGCCATGAACTCCACGAAGACGCCGGACTCGAGCAGTTGGTGACGCAGCCGGGACAGGCCACCGGCGGCCCGCTCGGTCAGCTCGATGCCGTTCATGTAGCCCAGGCCACGGACTTCGAGGAACAGCTCCGGGAAGGCCTCCACCACGTCGCGGTGCAGGCGCTCACGCAGCTCCACGCCCAGGGGTCCAGCGCGCTCGATGAGGCGCTCCTCCGCGAGGTAGCGGAGCCCGGAGCGCATCAGCGCGCAGGTGAGGGGCCGCAGGTCCGACGTGGACACCGCGCCGCTGGAGCGTACGGACAGTTCGCGCCGCGCGATGACCATGGACGTGGAGACCGCGCCCATGCCCAGGCTCTTGCCAATGACGGTGATGTCGGTGGGGATGGGCCCCTCCTCGTCCGTCATGGCGAAGAACTGACCTGTCTTCGCGAAGGTGAGCACCTCGTCCGCGACCAGGAGCACGCCGTGCTCACGGCACAGGCCCGCCAGCCGCCGCAAGTAGCCCGGTGGCGGGACGAGGATGCCGGCGTCGCCCTGGATGGGCTCGACGATGACCGCGGACAGCTTGGAGCCCTCCAGGGCGAAGTAGCGCTCCAAGGGCTCCTGCTCGCCGAAGGGGAGGAACGCGACGTCCAGTCCGAAGGGGGCTTCGGAGACGGGCGCGGGCAGGCCCAGGCGGTAGTGCCGGCGGTTGAGCAGGGGCACCAGGCCTCCTGTCCAACCGTGCCACGCGCCTTCGAAGGCGAGCACGGTGCGCCGTGCCTCGCGGCCCGCCTTGGCCGTCAGCCGCCGCCGGTCGAAGCCAGACTCCAGGACCAGGCGCAGCGCCAGCTCCAGGCCCTCGGAGCCGGAGTTGCGGCCGCTCGCGTGGTACGCGCTGCCCGGAAAGCGGTCCGCCCAGCGGCCCCCGGGGCCGAACAGCTCCTCCAGCAGCAGCGTCCGCTCCAGGGAGCCCAGCTCATCGGTGACGTAGCCGCGCTCCAGGCCCTCCCGGAAGGCGGGCTGGAGGCAGGCGTGGCCCGCGCCCAGACAGGCGCTGGCGTAGCCGCCGCTCGCGTCCAGCACCTCCAGCACCCGGCCCGCGTCCTCGCCTTCCAGCGGAACCATCTGCTGGACGAGCCCGCGCGCCTGCACGCAGGTGAAGGGCAGGCGCCCTCCGCCGTAGTGGTCCATCTGCAGGGCCTGTCCGGCACGCAGCCGTTCCAGGTCCGCGGGCTCCAGCCGTCCTCCGGGCGCGGGGACCTTCACCACGCGCCTCCCTGGGCCGAGGTCTTCAGGCCCACGATGAGCGAGGCAATCTGATTCACCGTGCGGAAGTTGTCCGAGTTGAAGTCCTCGTCGGAGATGCGGACGTTGAACTCGTCCTCGCAGATGACGCGCAGCTCGAGGAATCCCACGGAGTCCAGGCCGATGACGGACTGGAGCCCGTCGTCCACGCCAATCTGCTCCGGGGGGAGCTCGACGAACAGGTTGGTGACGAGGATCTTCTTGATGCTCTGCGTGAGCTCTTCATGCATGGCTGACATTCCTTTCCAAAGTGAGCACGAGCTTTCCGATGTTGCGGTTGGCTTCCATCTCCGCGAGCGCCGCGCCCACGTCCTCCAGCGGGTAGCGGGCGTGGATGACGGGCCGCAGCCCGCCCTGAGTGAGCACCTCCGTCCATCGCTCGCGGAAGCGCGCGTTCACCTCGCGCTTCTCCTGCATGGGCCGCAGCCGGAGGGATGAACCCTTGAGCTGGAGTCGGCGCTGGACGATGCGCAGCAGGTCCACCTGCGCGGACATGCCGTCGAGCAGCCCGACCAGCACGAGACACCCCTCATGTCCCATCACCGCCAGGTTGCGCTCCAGATAGGCCCCGCCGATGAAGTCCATCACCAGCGGGACGCCTTCTCCGCGCGTCCGCTGGAGCACCTCGTGGACGAAGTCCTGCTCGCGGTAGTTGAAGACCGCGTCGGCCCCCAACGCGCGGAGGGCCTCCGCTTTCCTGTGAGAGCCCACCGTGCAGTAGGTGGTGGCGCCCACGTGACGGGCCATCTGCACCATGGTGGTCCCGATGCTGCTGGCCGCCGCGTGGATGAGGACCGCCTGCCCCGGCTTCAAGTCGCCGAGGGTGAAGAGCGTCTCGTTCGCGGTGAGACACGATTCGGCGGTGGCCGCTGCCTCCGCGAAGTCGAAGCAGGAGGGGATGGGGATGGCCATGCCCTGGTCCAGCAGGCAGTACTCGGCGAGCCCGCCGCCCTCCACCACGCCGAACACGGGCTGCCCGTGGGTGAAGCCCTTCACGTCTTCGCCCCAGGCCTCGACGGTGCCCGCCACCTCCACGCCGGGGATGGCGGACTGGCCTTCGGGCACGTGGTACTCGCCCTGGCGCTGGAGCAGGTCCGCGCGGTTGAGCGCGGTGGCCTGGACTTTCACCAGGAGCGCCTCCCGTGTGGGCACGGGCCTGGGAACTTCGCGCAGCTTCACCACCTCCGGTCCCCCGGAGCCTTCGAAGACGACGGCGCGCATGGCGTCAGTACCTCGCCCTTTCCTCGACGGCCCGCTCGCGGGTGGGCACGAGGAAGCTGCGTTCGAAGGAGAGGAAGACCTCGCCCTTCGACGTGAGGCCCACCGTCTCGCAGGTGATGATTCCTTCCCCCGCGCGTCCGGAGGACAGCCGCTTGGCGAGGATGCGACTCTCCGCGTAGAGCGTGTCTCCAGCGAAGACGGGGTGGGTGAGGCGAATCTTGTCCCAGCCCAGGTTGGCGGTGGCCCGGCCGCTGGTGCTGCGCACGCTCATCCCGCAGACGATGCTGAACGTCACCAGGCTGGAGATGAGCGGCTTGCCCCACACCGTCTGTTCGCAGTACGCGGCATCCAGGTGCAGCGGTGACGGGTTCATGCACAGCGTGTTCATCAGGACGTTGTCGGCCTCCGTCACCGTCCTGCCGGGGCGGTGTTCGAAGACGTCCCCCACGGTGAAGTCCTCGTAGTGGAAGCCGAGGACCTCCCGGTACCGCTGGGGTCCGAGCTGCTTGTAGCCGGTGATTCCGGTGCCCTCCATGGTGTGTCTCCTCGTGGCGCGAAGGCGGACGCCGGTCAGAAGTGGGAGAGGATGTCTTTGACGTCGTCGCAGAAGGTCTGGACCTGCTGCTCCGTCATGTCCGCGCGCATCATCACGCGCACGCCGGCTTCACCCCGGGCGACGACGGGGAAGAACACGGCGGAGCAGTAGTAGCCCCGCTGGTACAGCTCCGAGGACAGCCGGATGGCCCGGTCTTCCTCACCCACCTGGATGAGGCGGATGGGCATGCCGTTGCCCGCGTTCGGAGAGGGGAACTGGCTGTCGAAGAGGTTGATGTTGCGCTGCAACTGGTCCTGGAGCTGGCGCAGCTCCGGCGAGCGGTGCAGCTCGATGCTGGCGAGCGACGCGCCCACCGACGGCGTCTGGATGTTCTGCGACCACGCCAGCGGCCCCGCGTTCCGGTAGAGGAAGTCGAAGATCTTCTCGCTGCCCAGCATGGCGATGCCACCCGCGCTGCCGAACGCCTTGGCCAGCGAGGCGACAATCATGGTCAGCGGGTTCATCTTCAGCCGCGAGCGGATGTAGCCCTCGCCGCGCTCGCCGGTGATGGAGAGCGAGTGGGAGTCATCGATGTAGAGGAACAGGCCGTAGCGCTCCTGGAGCTGCAGCAGGCCCTCCAGCGCGGCGAGGCCGCCCATGGAGTAGGCGCCGTCCGCGACGTAGGCCACGCGCGGGTACTTCTTGCAGACGTCCTCCAGGTAGTTGAGGTCGTTGTGCGGGCTCGTCAGGACCAGGCTCTCATCGCCGCAGATGGGTTTGATGTAGGCCATGGAGAAGTGACAGAAGCGGTCGAACACCATGACGCGCGGCTGGCCGTCCTCGGTGACGTGGCCGGAGGCCAGCAGGGGGAGGATGCCCGCGGTCAGCGCGCTGCAGGTGGCGCCGGGCAGGGTGGGGCAGCCGTACAGCTCCCGGAGTCCCTCCTCCATGCGCGCCATCAGGTTGAGGCGGATGCGCAAGGTGGACATGGCCAGGCTGTTGGTACCGGCCTCCCGGAGCGCGTCGATGGAGCCCTGGATGATTTTCGGGTGGTGGTTGAGGCCCAGGTAGGAGCACGAGCAGAGCGTCATGAACGCGTGGTTCGTGCGGGTGTCGACGAGCCGGTTGTTCGACTCGAAGTCCACCTTGATGCCGATGAGGCCGTTGTCCTTGGCGTGCTGCCAGCCACGGTCGCCCACGGCGATGAGCTTCTCGTTGTTGCGGTAGCGCCGGGGACCCAAGACGCTCTGCTCGCTGCTCGTTTCCATGTGGACTCCTCCTGGGGGCACTGGGTTGGGAATGCAGGGGGACGACGCGAGGCTTCAGCCCTCCTGGGGGCCGAACTCCTCGAGCGTGCGCTTCGCCGCCTCGACGAACGGGGCACCGACCATGGTCCCCTCCACCACGCAGATGTTGAAGTCGCGGGCCTGGCTCTCGGTGACGATCTTCCGCGCCTTGCGCAGCGTGTTCTCGTCCGGGGAGAAGGCCTGGTTGATGATGGCCACCTGGCGCGGGTGCACGGCGGCCTTGCCGCTGAAGCCCATGCTCCGGGCGAGCTGGCACTCGCGGCGCAGGCCCTCCTCGTCCGCCATGTCGAACAGCGGGGAGTCGACGACCTGCACGTTGGCGGCCCGCGCGGCGGTGACGAGCCGCGAGCGGGCGTAGTGCAGCGGGTCCCAGGAGAGGGACGCGCCGATGCTGAAGGAGAAGTCCGCGGAGCCGAACACGAGCGCCTTGAGCCGTGGCGTCGCGCGGGCGATGGCGTGGACATTCTCCACGCCGCGAGGCGTCTCCACGAGGGCGAGCAGGTCCACCTGTGAGCAGCTCGCACCGAGCACCTGTTCGACGATTTCGAGGTCCCTGGGGGATTCGACCTTGGGCACCAGGACGGCGTCGGGTTTGACGGCGTAGCCGCGCAGGGCGAGCACGTCGCGAAGGCCCTCGGGGCGGGTGACGGTGTTGATGCGGACGGCCCGGCGGCTCGGGCCCCTGGGGGCGGTGAAGAATGCCTCCGCGTGCTGCCGCGCCGCGTCCTTGTGACTGGCGGCCACGGAGTCCTCGAGGTCCACCAGACTGATGTCCGCGCCGGACTGCTGGCCCCGTGCGAAACGGTCCACGGCGAGCGCTGGCGTGAAGAGGATGGAGCGGCAGTACCGGGTGAATTTCATCGTCGCCTCCGGGGGAAGGGCCTGCACTGGGCGCACCTGTGACGGCACCACCCGTGGGACGTGGGCGGCTCGCTCGAGGCGCGATGAATCAGTGATTGTCTGGGTACCCCCATCGTCCGGGACGGTCAAGGAAACTTGCAATTAATTGCCAAGCTCCTGGTGTGATGGCTTGCTATGTCTTGATATGTCTTTTGACGCGGGCGTACGTGTTTCTATGTTTCGCCGCGAGCCGGGTCTGGCGCGGACTGTCCGCTGCGTCCGGCTCGGCGCGTCAGGGCTTCACTGTAAAATTCGTGGATGGCACTTTTGTTCGAACACTCGCTGCGGAGGCACGCACAGCCGAGGCCATCGGCATGGCGGGAGGAATCCGCGAGCATGTCGAGTCGGGGCGCCCGGTGTACCTCGTCCTCATCACCGACGGACGCAATGGCTGCGTTCGGGCGATGCTGAACGGCGAGCCCATGGCCCCCGGGGCCTCATGAAAATGGAGTCTGTGTTGTCAATGCGAGGCATAAGGACGTCTGGGATGGCGCCGTCCTCGTCGAGGCGAAAGTCTCATGACAGACTTTTCGAGTATCGCGACTTGCTCCCGTGGTCGCACGGATGCAGGTCAACGACGCTTCTTGCCGCCGATGAACGTCGCCAATCCGTCCAGCATTCGTTCCAACCCAAAGGCAAACGCCCCTTCGGGATCATGCGCCCCATAGGTCTCACCGGCGGTCTTCCCGACGCGGGCCAGGACGGGGTAGGGCGTGTAGTCGAGCGTTTCGAGGAACGGCGCGACGCGGTACCACCACTGCTCGTCTGTCATTCCCGTTTCGGCCTTCACCATCTTCTCACGGGCCGCGTTGCGGACCGCGCCGTGGACGTAGTCGCCGACCATGGTGATGATGCGGTCCATCTCCAGGTCCGTGAGCCCGAGTCCCTCAATCGCACTCAACGCGCTGTCCGCTGAGCGGAACGTGTTCGGTCCGAGCACGCTCCGGTGCGTCGAGAGCTGAATCACCCAGGGATGGGCCAGATAGAACTTCCGGTAGTCGGTCGCCACGCGGGTGAGGTTGGCGCGCCACGCGGAGGGCTTGAAGACGGGCTTGTCCTGGAGGACCTCGCCGGACACGGCATCCATCATCAGGTCCAACAGCTCCGCCTTGCTGGGGATGTGCGTGTAGAACGACATGGCGGAGATGCCCACGGCCTCCGCGACCCGGCGGGTGGTGACCGCTTCGAGCCCCTCGCCGTCCGCGATGGCCACGGCGGCGTTCACCAGGTCCGCGACGCTGACCTTGGCCTTCGGCCCTCGCTTGGGGGCCTCTGCCCGGTCCCACAGCAACCGCAACAACTTCAGCGGGTCGCCCTTGCCCGAAATCTCGCCGCTCATCCGTCCCTCGCAATAACTATTTACGGCGTACGAGGTTCTTGTGCTAAACCTCGTGCGCCGTACGAAGTTAGGAGCCCGCCGGAGAGTTGTCGAGCCATTTGCCGCACGCCTGCCCGGTTCGCGGGCGAAATGGTGGGCCTGTCGGTCGATGCTTCGACCTACAAACGTGCATCAGTCTGGAGGAGAAGCGGTCCATGTACGGTTCCATCAAGATTCGCGGTGCGCGCGAGAACAACCTGAAGAACGTCTCGCTCGACATCCCCAAGCGGAAGATCACCGTCTTCACCGGCGTCTCGGGTTCGGGCAAGTCGTCCCTCGTCTTTGGCACCATCGCCGCCGAGAGCCAGCGCCTCATCAACGAGACCTACCCCGCCTTCGTGCAGCAGTTCATGCCGCACTATGGCCAGCCGGACGCGGAGAGCCTGGAGAACATCTCGGCGGCCATCATCGTGGACCAGCAGCGGCTGGGCGGGAACTCGCGTTCGACGGTGGCCACCGTCACGGACGCGGCGCAGATGCTGCGCGTGCTGTTCTCCCGCCTCGCCGAGCCGCACCTGGGCAGCCCGGGCCTCTATTCCTACAACGACCCGCGCGGCCTCTGTCCCGACTGCGAGGGCATTGGGCAGGTCGCGTCCATGGACATGGATGCGGTCATCGACAAGTCCAAGTCCCTGAACGAAGGCGCCATCCTTCCGAAGGACTACGCGGTCGACAGTTGGTACTGGGCCATCTTCGCGCGCTCCGGGTACTTCGACCTCGACAAGAAGCTGTCCAAGTACACGAAGGAGGAGATGGAGAAGCTGCTCCACCTGGACGACGGCCGGAAGATCAAGATCGACAAGATCAACCTCACCTATGAGGGCCTCGTCCCCAAGCTCCGGCGCACGTTGGGTTCCAAGGACCCGGAGACCGTTCAACCCCATGTCCGGGCGGAGTACGAGCGCATCTTCACCCGCGCCACCTGTCCCGCCTGCCAGGGCGGCCGGCTCAATCAGGCCGCGCTGGGCAGCCGCATCCAGGGAAAGAACATCGCGGAGTGCTCGGCGATGCAGGTCTCCGACCTCGCCGCGTTCGTCCGGAAGATTTCGGCTCCGTCCGTGGGCCCCATGTTGGACGCCTTGGTGCACCGGTTGGAGAACCTGGTGACCATTGGCCTGGGCTACCTCAGCCTCGACCGGGAGAGCTCCACGTTGTCGGGCGGTGAGAGTCAGCGGGTGAAGATGGTGCGCCACCTGGGCTCCAGCCTCACCGACGTGACGTACATCTTCGACGAGCCCAGCGTGGGGCTGCACCCGCACGATGTCGGCCGGCTCGCGGGGCTGATGAAGCAGCTTCGCGACAAGGGCAACACGGTGCTCATCGTCGAGCACAAGCCGGACATGATTGCCCTGGCGGACCACGTGGTCGACATGGGCCCCAAGGCGGGCTCGCACGGTGGGAAGGTGGTCTACGAGGGCGGCTACGAGGGACTGCTGACCTCGGGGACGCTCACGGGCAACCACATGAAGAAGCACCAGCCCCTGAAGACCACGCCGCGCAAGCCCAAGGGGCAGCTTCACATCAAGGGCGCGAAGCTCAACAACCTGCAGGACGTCTCGGTTTCGATTCCCCAGGGCGTGCTGACCGTGGTGACGGGCGTGGCGGGTTCCGGCAAGTCGTCGCTGATTCAGGGCTGCCTGCCCAAGGCGTACCCGGAGACCATCATCATCGACCAGAACCTGGCGCGTGGCTCGCGGCGCTCCAATACGGCCACTTACACCGGCATTCTGGACAATGTGCGCAAGGCCTTCGCGAAGGCGAACAAGGTGGACGCGGCGCTGTTCTCCGCGAACTCCAAGGGCGCCTGCCCGGACTGCAGTGGCCTGGGTGTCATCTACACGGACCTGGCGCACCTGGACCCCATGGTGACGCTCTGCGAGACGTGCGACGGCAAGCGCTTCACCGAGGAGGTGCTGGCCCACCGCCTGCGCGGCAAGTCCATCAGCGACGTCTACGAGATGTCCATCAGCGACGCCGTAGCCTTCTTCACCGAGCCGGCCATCGCCAAGATTCTCCAGAGCCTGGATGACGTCGGGCTCGGCTACCTCACGCTGGGGCAGCCGCTGTCGACGCTGTCGGGCGGAGAGCGTCAGCGGTTGAAGCTGGCCGCGGAGCTGGGGCAGTCCGGGAACATCTACGTGCTCGATGAGCCGACCACGGGTCTGCACATGAACGACGTGGACACGCTGATTGGTTTGTTCGACAGGCTCGTGGATGGCGGGTCGACGGTCATCGTCATCGAGCACAACCTGGACGTGGTGTCCCGCGCGGACTGGGTCATCGACCTGGGGCCCGGTGCTGGCCACGAGGGTGGCCGGGTTGTCTTCGAGGGCGCCCCCGGAAAGCTGGGTGCTCACAAAGGCTCGCTGACCGGGGAGCACATGGCTCGCCGTCAGAAGGCATAGCGGCGGAGGGACGCGGGTCCCTCCCTGCGGAGGGGCGTTCGCTTCGGGACCGTTGTGTGGACGCCGATGCGAAACACCGGAGGCTCGCGCGTCTGAGCATTCAGGTTCAGCGCGCGTCCGTGAGGCCCTCGGCGGTGGTGGGCGCGCGGTCGAAGGTGCGAGGCGCGAAGAGCGTGGCCTTCTCCGTGTTGCGCACCCACGGTGTCTCGCCATTCAGCAACTCCACTTGCTCCTCCAGGACGCCCTGCTCGTAATGGTAGGACTGGGAGATGCGGTAGCGGTCGAAGGGCGCGAAGCGGCTGACGTCGGGCCGCATCTCCAGGACGGCCTGCCGGAACTCCGGGTCGGTGTGTCCTCCGCCGTCGCCCAGGGTCGAGCGGAGGGTGCTGAGCACCTGTCCGCCTTCGCCGGGTGCGCCGTAGTCCACGCGGAAGTACATCGTCTGCTCGCGAGGCCCCGCGCTGCCGTCGTAGCCAGGGTGCCGGCGGCGGAGGCTCTTCACGGATTCCCAGTGCCGGGCGAAGCGGCGCTGCTCCACCGTGAAGTCGTAGTCGAACTCCGGAATGCGCTTCCACTCGCCATGCTCCAGGCGCTCCGCCTCGCCTCGGCCCGACCAGACCAGCGTGAGCACGGGCTCCGGACCCGGGCCTGCTTCGAGCGGGAAGACGCCTCCGCGTGAGGCACCACAGCCAGTCAGCGCGCACAGCATCAGCAACCACATGGGTGTCGAAGTGTTCATGGTCGTCTCGTGGGAAAGGCCTACCCCTGCACGGTGCCCGTGAACCCGCGTGACAACAATCAGGCCCGACTCCAAATCACTGTTGTAGATTCGCAACAATGGACCTGAACCACCTCGCGCTGTTCCAGGCCGTCGCGGAGACGCAGAGCTTCACGAAGGCCGCCGCGCGGCTGGGGTTCGACAAGTCCAAGGTGAGCCGGGCGCTGCGTTCCTTGGAGGAGCAGTTGGGGACCCCGTTGCTCGTCCGGACCACGCGTATGGTGAGGCTCACGCCTGAAGGACAGGCGCTCCTCGGACAGGTGGCGCCGCTGCTCGCGGGCCTCCGTGCGGTGGTGACACCGGCCGCGTCCGGCATGCCGTCAGGGGAGGTATCGCTGACGGCGCCTCCGGATGTGGGCCGTGCGTTGCTGGCCCCGGTGCTCGCGCGGTTCAGGGCGAGCTTCCCCGGCGTGCGCGTGCGGGTGGTGCTGACGTATGACGTGGTGGACCTGTTGGGCGACGGCGTGGACCTCGCGCTGCGAGTGGGCCGCCCAGGCGCGAGCACGTTCGTCGCGCGCAAGCTGATGGACCTGGAGGCCGGCTTCTTCGCGGCGCCGCGCTATCTGGAGCGGCGAGGCACTCCTTCCGCGCTCACGGACCTGGCGCATCATGAGTGCCTGTGGCCGGCGCCACCCCGAGGGAAAGGGCCGTTCAGGGCCCACGCACAGGGGGCGGCGCCACGGCCCGCCTCGGTGGAGTGCGCGGACTTCGCCTTCCTCGCGGAGGTGGCGCGGACGGGCGGAGGTGTCGCGCTGCTGCCCGTCTTCCTGGTGGCTCAGGACGTGGCGCTGGGCGAACTCGTGCGGGTGTTGCCCTCGGTGGCGTTTCGAGATGCGCCACTGTTCCTCGTCTCCCGGCCAGGGCGGCTCGTGCCTCCGCGCGTCCAGGCGTTCAAACGCTGCCTGCTGGAGGCCCTGAGCCAACCCTGAGCCGGGCGGGTGTCTAAGAATTACATCGGCTCCAGCCGGAACTGCTGGCAGTCGTTGTTCGCCCAGGTCCACTGCTGGAGCCGAGCGCCGTCACTGGAGGTCCAGCAGTCCGCCACGTCGAGCACCTTGCCGCTGTGCCGGGCTTCCAACCGCTGCCACCCGCTGCCCGTCGAGACAGGCCGGAACTGCTGGTTGGCGCCACCCGCCCACGACCACTGCTGCGCCAAGGCGCCGTCCGCCGTGCTCGCGCCCGTCACATCGAGCACCTTGCCGCTGTAGCGCGACACGAAGCGGAAGTAGCCACCGTCCGTGGGCTCCATCGTCCACTGCTGACTTGCGCCAGAGTGACAGGCCCACTGGTGGATGGCGGTGCCGTCCGCCATGGCGGGCCCGGCGATGTCCACGCACTTCCCCGTGTGCCGGTTCACCAACCGGTACGTGGGGGCGCCGCCCCACTTGAACGAAGCCACCGAGCGCGCGGGCAGGGTGTATGTGAAGGACTGTCCACCCCATCGGACCTTGAAGGTCCGCGATGCCCCGTCATTGGAGTTGAGCGCAATCAGTGCCAGCGAGCCATCCGGGTTGCGGAAGGCGACCGTCTCGATTTCGTTGTTGCCCAGTGTGGTGGCGCCAATGCGCACCGCGCCCGAGCGCACCACCTTGGACAGGTGGGCCCAGGCGTAGAACTCCTCGTTCCGCGTGTACGTGCCCGCGCCGTTGTTCACCGTCACCATGCCCCGGCAGTCCGGGCAGCCGCCCACGCGGGGGCCGTGGCTCGGGTCCAACGCGAGGTTCCAGTACAGCGAGCTGCGCGCGTGGTGACGCAGGGGCCCGAAGAGGTTGTTCTGGAGCGCCCACTCCAGGTTCGCCGCGGCGTTCGTCGCCCAGGCGCCGCCGGTGCACTCGGTGAAGTGGACCTCCTTGCCGGGGAAGGCGTTCTGGAAGGTGCTCTGGACGCTGTAGCTGCCTTCGGGGCTCTCGTAGCAGTGGTAGGCGACGCCCGCGACGGCGGACTGGGCCTGACCGTTGTTGAAGCGCATCACCTCGAGCGGATACTCGGCGGGGCCGCCGTGGTCGTACCAGTTGTGGTCCCAGGCGAGAATCTTCACCCCGCCGAAGCCCGCCGTGTTCATCGCCGGGCGCAGGTGGTGGGCGGCGAAGTTCGACTGGTCGTTCGACTCCATCTGCATCGTCGCGTAGCTGGGGTTCGCGTTGTGCGGCTCGTTCTGGAGGCTCACCGCGTGAATGGGCACGCCCGCCGTGCGGTACGCCTGGAGGAAGCGCACGAAGTAGTTGGCGTAGACGCCGTAGTGGTCATTGCGGAGATACCCGCCCCCCAGGAGCGAGTTGTTGAACTTCATCCAGGCTGGGGCGCTCCACGGCACCGCCATGATTTTCAGCTCGGGGTTGAGCTGCCGCGCCTGCTGGAGCAGGGGGATGATGTACGGCATGTCATGCGCG
Organism: Myxococcus hansupus; assembly: GCF_000280925.3. Lineage (NCBI taxonomy): Bacteria > Pseudomonadati > Myxococcota > Myxococcia > Myxococcales > Myxococcaceae > Pseudomyxococcus > Pseudomyxococcus hansupus. The sequence goes on along the minus strand of NZ_CP012109.1, from coordinate 5,295,114 downwards.
ACGGAGAAGTCATTCAAGTCGCAGCACGTGTCGTCGTAGGTGTAGTGATTGCGCGCGAAGTCCGACGAGCCCATCGGCAGCCGCAGCATGCTGTGGCCCGAGCCCCCGCTCACGCTGAACAGGTCGTTCATGATGGCGTTGCGGTGAGGGGAGTTGAAGATGAGCCACGCCGACGCATCCGTGAGCGCCCCGCCAAAGCCGTCGAGCGTCTGGTAGGTCTGCGAGGGATTGACGTCGATGGCGGTGGCGTTGCCGCTGTCCGGGCCGAAGGTGGGGCTCGGCTCGGGGTTGAGCCGCTTCACCAACGCGCTCCCGGAGGTCGTCGTCAGCCAGACCTGGACGGACTCATTGGCGGCCAGGGCCGGCGCGGAACAGAGCGCGGTGCACAGCAGGACTTCGAATCGCATGGGGCACTCCAGGAATGAGAAAGGCCCGCTAGATTTACGGACTATTCCTGGAATGCAAGTGCTTCCGCCTCGGGATGGATGGGCCCGGGTGCGGAGCGCGCACCCGGGAACATCCAGGTTCACCTATCGGCGGCGGCGCTGCTGCATGGCGCGACGTGCCGCGGCTCGGGCCTCACCGCGCGCCGCGACTTCCTTCAGCGCTTCTTCCTCGCCGCTGTCTCCCGACAGGAAGCCGGAGAGGGTGCGGATGGTGGGGTAGCGGAAGAGGTCCACCAGCGTGAGCGGCTTCTCCACCTGGGCCTTCAGCTTCTCCAGCACCTGCACCATCAGCAGCGAGTGCCCGCCCAGGTCGACGAACTTGTCTTCCACGCCGACCTTGTCGAGCTTGAGCACGTCCTGCCAGATGGTGGCAATCAAGGCCTCCGTCTCACCCTCGGGCCGGACGAGCTCGCCGCGCGCCTGGGCCTGCTCTGGAGGCGGCAGCGCCTTGCGGTCCACCTTCTTGTTCGGCGTCTGGGGGAAGGTGCTCAGCGTGACGAAGGCTTGCGGCACCATGTACTCGGGCAGGCGCGTGCGGAGGAACTCGCGCAGCGCCTCCGTCGCGGGCGGCTCACCCGGCTTCGCGATGAGGTAGGCCACCAGCCGCTTGTCGCCCGGGATGTCCTCGCGAACGATGACCACCGTCTCGCGCACCGCGGGGTGCTCGCCCAGCCGGGCCTCGATTTCACCCAGCTCGATGCGGAAGCCGCGCACCTTCACCTGGTGGTCCAGGCGGCCAATGAACTCCACCACGCCGTCCTGCCGCCACCGCGCGGCGTCACCGGTGCGGTACATGCGCGCGCCCGGCTGCGCGGAGAACGGGTCCGGAACGAAGCGCTCGCGGTCCAGCTCCGGACGGTTGTGGTAGCCCCGCACCACGCCCGCGCCGCCGATGTACAGCTCGCCCGCCGCGCCAATGGGCAGCGGACGCTGCTGCGCGTCCAGGATGTAGAGCTGCGTGTTCGCGATGGGCGTGCCAATGGGGACGCCTTCGCCCACGTTCTTCACCGGCTGCGTGGAGGACCAGATGGTGGTCTCCGTGGGGCCGTACATGTTGACGACGTCGCCGGAGACCGTCTCGGAGAGCTGGCGTGCCAGCGGGACGGGGAAGGCCTCGCCGCCCACCATCATCTTCCGCAGGCGCTTGAGGCCTTCGCGGGAGCGCTCCTCGGCCAGCAGCATGCTCGCCTGCGACGGCGTGCACTGGAGGTGCGTCACGGCGTGGCGCTCCATCAGCGCGGGGATGGAGCCGTCGAGCTCGGGCTCGGCGGGGGCCTGTCCCACGGCCGCGTTGGAGCGCTTGCGCACCTCGGCCAGGAGCGGCAGGTGCTTCATCACCAGCTCGGAGGGGACGCCGAAGTCCACGAGGCAGGCAATCTCATCCACGTCCAGGCCCTTGAGCCGGTCCGCGGTGGCGACGCACGCGTCCACGCTGCCGAAGAGGCCGGAGGTCTGGAAGTAACGCTCGAAGGAGAAGTCGAGCAGCGCGTCCATCTCCTCGGCGGAGAGGTGGTCGGTGCCGAAGTTGCCGTTGGCCAGCGTCGTCTGTTCCTTGAACGCCGGGAAGCTCCAGGCCGCCTCCTTGATGAGCCCCACCGACGACTTGAGGTAGGCCTTCATCGGGCCGCGGACGACCTCCTTCACCGACGCCTCGGAGTCGCCGACGAACGTGTGCAGCATCAGCGACACGGTGCCCTTGCCGGGGTGGCCCGCCTTGGCCCAGGTCTCCCGGTACAAGGCAATCTTCTGCGCCACCTCGTCCACCGTTTGTCCGAGCAGGTGCGTGAGGACGTGGCAGCCCACGCGCGCGGCCTCCTCGAAGGTCTCCGGGTTGCCGGCGGTGGTCACCCAGATGGGCAGCTCCTTCTGCACGGGGCGGGGCAGGGTGCGCAGCTTCACGGTGTTGCCGGTGCCGCTCTTCGTCTCCAGCGTCTCGCCGCGCCACAGCCGGCGCACGTCTTCAATCTGCTGGAACATGATGCGCTTGCGGTCCGGGAAGCTCTCCGGGCGCAGCGCGAAGTCGTTGGGCTGCCAGCCCGCGGCGAACGAAATCCCCACGCGGCCGTGGGAGATGTTGTCCACCACGGACCAGTCCTCGGCGATGCGCAGCGTGGGGTGCAGGGGCGACACGAGGCTGCCCGCTCGGAGCTGCACGTTGCGCGTCACCGCCGCCAGCGCGGCGGACGTGACGGCCGGGTTGGGGAACAGCCCGCCGAAGGCGTGGAAGTGCCGCTCCGGCGTCCACACGGCGCAGAAGCCGTTCGTGTCCGCGAAGCGCGCGCTCTCCATCAGCAAGTCGTAGCGGCCCTCGGGGCGCTCGCCTTCGTCGCTGGAGAAGTAGAAGAGGCTGAAGTCCATCGCGCGGGAGGCGTGCTTGCCCTCGTTCGCCGCGCCGTGCCGCTCCGCGTGGAGGACCACCGTGAAGCCGCGGGTGAGCGTCCAGAGCAGCTCCAGCACGGAGATGTCGAAGTTGAGGCTCGTCACCGCGAGCCACGTCCCGCGCTCCGTGCCCAGCCGTTCATCCATGCCGATGCCGAAGTTCACGACGTTGCGGTGCTCAATCATCACGCCCTTGGGCTTGCCCGTGCTGCCCGAGGTGTAGATGACGTAGGCCAGGCTGTCCGGCGTGGCCGGCGGCGTCTGGGCCTCCGGCGCGGCGGCGATGCGCTCCCAGGCCTGGTCCACCGCGAGCGCGCGCTTCGCCGCGGCGGGCACGTGTGACAACAGACGCTCCTGGGTGAGCACCAGGTGGCAGCCGGCGTCTTCCACCATGAAGGCGATGCGCTCGGCGGGGTAGGCCGGGTCGAGCGGCACGTAGCAGCCCCCCGCCTTGTGCGTCGCCAGCACGCCCACCATCATCTCCAGGGAGCGCTCCATGAAGATGCCCACGCGGACGTCGCGGCCCACGCCCTCGCCGCGCAGGTGCCGCGCCAGCGTCTCCGCGCGAGCGTCCAGCTCGCGGTAGGTCAGCGAGGCACCCTTGCAGATGAGCGCCGTGGCATCCGGCGTGCGCTGGGCCTGGGCCTGGAACAGCGAGGCCAGGGTGGCGTCGTGGGGGAACTCGCGCCGCGTGTCGTTCCAGCGGTTCAGGAGCTGACGCTCCTCGGCGCCCAGCAGGTCATGCTCACCCACCGCCTTGCCCGGCGCACTCCGGAGCGAGGCCAGGAACGCGGAGAGCTGGCGCGCCACGTCGTCCGCGCGGGTTTTATCCACGCGCGTGGCGTCGAAATGCAGGTGGGCGTGCTGGCCCTGGGCGTCCACGTCGATGACGAGCGCCGCGCCCCCCACGGCCGGGCCCGCCGCGCCGATGCGCACCGCGACGGGATAGGCCACCTCGCCGCCGTGGCGTTGGAGATTGGAGAGCTGCGCGGAGCGGCCCAGCACGTCGCGCGCGAGGACGCCCTTGTCGCGAAGCTGCGTCAGCGCCTTGCGGAAGGCACCCGCGGCCTGCTCCGGCGCGTCCTTCATCGGCAGCTCGATGCGGAGCGGGAGCTGCGAGGCGAAGAACCCCTCCACGCCCTCGATGCGCGCGCGTGTGGAGGCATCCGCGTAGCCGACGTCGAAGCGAGGCTCGGGCGACAGTCGCGCGAGGAAGGCGATGGCGGTGAAGAGCAGCCGCTCCTCGGGCGGCAGGTCGGTGACCCAGCCCGGGGCAAGCTCGCTCGCGTCGAACTTCAGCGTGTGGATGCCCGTGTCCTTGGAGCTTCCCCCCAGGAAGGACAGGTCCGGCGGCGCCAGCGCCTCCAGCCGGTGGAGGAAGAAGGCCTCCGCCTTGCCCGCCTGCGTGCCCACCTCGGTCAGCCGGGCGCGCAGCTCCGCGGAGGCCGCGGGCAGCGTGTCGCCCTTGGCGAGCATGCGCGCGCCGAGCAGGTCCGGCCAGGTCAGGGGCGCTCCGCACAGGCCCTTGGGGCCCTTGAGCGTGAGGTCTCCGCCTTGGACCGCCACCGTCAGCGCGTCACCCTCGATGTCGAGCACCGTGCCGGGCGCCGCCTCGGACGCGGGCTCGGCGCGGCGGGCCTCGGAGATGGCGACAGGCGCGTTGCCCAGCCACACCTTCGCGAAGGCGAGCGGGTTGGGGTAGCCGCCATAGTCGAGCGCGGACACCAGCGCGTGCGCCACGTCCACGTCCCCGTGGAGGTCGAGCACGGCCGCGGACTCCGGCCGGGACGCGAGGCCGAAGTAGCTGCGCTGGGAGAAGTCCTGCTCCTGGGGCTGGGCGGTGCCCGCGACCAGCTCCTCCGCGAGCTCCGCGAAGGTCTCCATGCCCAGCGTGTAGCAGCGGGCATTGAGGCTGAAGGCCGTCTCGACGGGGGCGATGTCGAAGAGGCGCTGCTTGAGGATGCGGCCCTTGTCCGCGCCCTGCGTCATCTCATGCCAGGTGACGCCGTGCTGGGGCTCGCGGTGGAGCAGCGCCCACGAGGTGACGTTGAGGCCGGCGTAGCGGGGCAGGGGGCCGTCATGGAAGTTGATGGCCATGCGCCGGGGCAGGCGGAGGATTTCGTCCTTCACCAGGCTCAGGTTGACGATGCTGAACAGCCAGTCGAACGGCGCCTGGGACAGGAAGGGCAGCACCTGCTCGCCGGGGGGCACGTGCGGAATGGACTGCTCCTCGGCCCAGCGCTGGAGCGCGGGCTCGCGCGTGACGAGCCCGAGAATCCGGACGCCGCGCTCGGTGAGCGCCTGCGCGCAGGGAACGACGAGGGTGCCCTCGCCAATGATGAAACAACTGGGCGACTCCGGGGCCGCGCTCATTCAGTGCCTCCTGGGGTTCAGGAAATCGGGTGTCCCACCGCTCACAAGCCCATGCCCTGTCGGGCGTCGGCGAGCGCGGCGGGATGCTTCAGCAAGTCGGCGTGCCCGATGTCCGGGTACACCTTGATGGGGGCGGACAGCGCGCGGCTGACGAGGTTGCCCTGGAGAGGGGGCAGCGCGCTGTCGGCGGCGCCATGCAACACGAGCGCGGGAGGCTGCTCCTTGTTTCGCAGCAGCGGCCGGTTGTCATAGCGGTGCAGCCTGAAGACGTAGCCCAGCAGCCCCGACGGCCTCACCTTCATCTGGTGAAAGGGCGCGAACAGCACCAGGTGCCGGGCGGGGGCCTTCAGGTCATTCAGCGTCTGGGCCGCCGCGAGCGCCGACATGCTGCCCATGGAGAACCCCACCAGGTGGATGTTCTGGGCCGCGGTGGGGTGTGCGGACACCAACCAGCGCATGGCATTCGTGGCGCTTTCGCGGAGGGCCTCGGGCGAGGGCTCACCAGGGGAGCCGTCGAAGCCCGGCGGCGCGAAGGCCGCCAGCCCCAGCCCGCGCCCTTCGTCGAGCGAGAGGAGGATGTCCTTGCCTTCGGCGAGGTATCCCGGCGTGTTGCCGCCGAAGTACACCAGCCACCGCGTCTCACCGGCCGCTGGCGGGCGCGTCACCGCGACCTGCCACGGAGGCGCATCTGGACCGGCGAGCGTCCAGCCTCCCGTCGCCAGTTCGGTGCGCGCCTCCGCGGTCAGCGGGGCGCCGGTGTACGGGAACGGGCCCGGGTTCTCGGAGTCGTGTCGAGGCCATGCCACCATGAGGATCCCCACCGCGAGCAGGATGGCGGTGACCGGCTTGGCGGACGAAATCGCCCGCTGCTTGTGCAGCTCGTATCGGGACGCGGTCACCTGGAACCAGTCCATCGAGCCTCTCCTCGCGCGCCGTGCTGGGCCTCGGCCAAGGCCTCTCGGAGCAGCCGCCCCAGGACGTGGACGTTGGGCTCGCGCACCAGGCTGTCGTGGTCACCCGGCACCTCGCGGATGTTCAACCCGGGCACCAGCGGCTCCCAGCCGAGGCTGGTCCCCATGTGCGCGTAGATGGCGTGAATCTCCTGCGCGCGGAACAGCGTCACGGGGCCCGCGTAGGGGTGGGGGACGTAGCGGCTCGCCAGCGCCTGGAAGCGCTCGGTGAGCTGGAGGTTGCGCAGCTCGATGGGGAGCGCCTCGCCCCGCTGCTCGTACCAGCGCAGCTTGACCTGGCTCCACAGCCGCGTGCCGTCGCGCTCCACCTTGGTGCGCAGCTTGCGCGACACGTAGCTCGCCGCCCCTTCCCGGCGAAGCTCCCGCAGCCGCTCGGGCAGCGACTGGCGCCGCTCCTGGGTGGCGGGGTGGAAGGTGTCGAGGAACGCGACCAGCGCGACCGGCTCGCCCAGCGCGACCAGCCGCTGCGCCATCTCGTACGCGACCACGCCGCCGCCGGAGTAGCCGCCAATCAGGTAGGGGCCGTGAGGCTGCACCTGACGCACGGCTTCCAGGTAGATGGCCGCCATCTCCTCGATGCTGTCGGCGGGAGGCAGCTTGCCGTCCACGCCGCGCGCCTGGAGGCCGTAGAAGGGCTGCTCCTTGCCGAGCGACTGCGCCAGCTCGCGGAAGTTGAGGACGTTGCCACCCGCGCCGTGCACGCAGAAGAAAGGTGTCGCGTTGCCGCCCTTCTGGATGGTGACCAGCGGAGACCAGCTCTTGGGCGCGGCCTTGGCGGCGGGCGCCTGCGCGGTGGGCGCGGTGTCACCCACCACCGCGTCCGGGGTGAAGGGAATCCCCGCGGCCTCGCGCACCAGGGCGGCGCACTGCTCCAGCGTGGGTGCTTCGAACAGGGTGGCCAGCGTCAGGTCCGCGCCCAGCGTCTTCTTGATGCGCGCGAACAGGCGCACCGCGATGAGCGAGTGCCCACCGAGGTCGAAGAAGTTGTCCTTCAAGCCGACCTTCGGCGCGCCGAGCAACTGCTGCCAAAGCTCCGCGAGCTTGCGCTCCACGTCGTCGCGCGGCGCGTCCGCGGCGGCGGGGCCGGAGGGCTGCCCTTCCTGTGCCACCGTGGCCGAGGCCGCCGGCTTCGCCGCCTCCTGCTTCGGACGCATGCGGGCCGCCAGGACATGCAGGTCCATGGAGCTGACGAAGAGCGCGTTCGTGTCCTTGAGCGCCAGCGCGCGCAGGAAGGCGTCCTGGCCTTCCGCGGGCTTGATGCCCAGCGGCAGCCACCCTTCGAGCATCGAGCCCTTCTTCTGCGGCGCACGGCCAAACCGCCGCGCCTCGACGGAGGCGACGAGGTAGCCCTCGATGGCGCAGAAGACGTTGCCGTCCGCGTCGGTGAGCGTCACGTCGAGCAGCGCGCCGCGGCCTTCCTCCTGCCGCACCCGCACGTGGCTCATCGCCACCTCGGGCCACGGGCCCCACACCTGGAGCTGCCGGTAGGAGACGGGCACGTGCAGCTTCCCGGGCTGTCCCGCGTCGGGGAGCAGCGAGAAGGCGAAGCCGGAGGCGATGTCGAGCAGGCCCGGCGGAATCCCGTACGTGGACAGGTCCTCGCGGAAGGCGCGCGGCAGCTCCAGCGTACCCAGGGCCTCGGACACGCCGAAGCCCGCGGAGCGCAGCACCTTCCAGCGGGGGCCGAACGCGATGAGCGCGTCCTGTGGCAGGGCCTGCTCACCCTCGCCGAAGGTCAACGGCCGTGCCGTGCAGCGGGCGCGGACCGGGGACAGGTTCATCGCGGCGGGGCGCTGGCCCTGGGCCGCATGGAGCCGCGCGGTGGCGTGCTCCGTCCAGGCGTTGCCGGAAGCGCGGCTGCTCACCCGGAAGGCGAACCCTTCCTCCTCCGGCGACAGCGTGATCTCCACCTCGCGGACCTCGCCGTCCGGGACTTCCAGCGGCGACACGAGCGAGAGCTGGGACAGCTCCAGGGGTTCACCAGGACGCACCAGCGCCCATGCGGCGCGGGCCAGCTCCACGTACCCCGTCCCCGGCAGCACCGGACCGCCGCCGCGCATGCGGTGCTCGTCCAGCACCCAGTGCGCCTTGGCGTCGTAGATGGCGCGGAAGACGGCGTGTCCCTCCGGCGCCTCCACGCGCCGCTGGAGCAGCGGGTGGCCGACGCTCTCGCCCGGGGGCAACTGCGGCGCGAGCTGCGCCGCGGCCATGCCGACCTCCTGCCAGACGCCCCAGCCGAGCGCGAGCGCCCGTTTGGCGACGCGCGTGGCCTCCAGCCGGGTGGCCTGGGCCAGCAGGAACGCGTTGGCGGCGACGTAGTCCACCTGCCCCGGCGGCCCCAGCCAGGCGCTCGTCGACGCGAAGGTGACGAAGAAGTCGAGGTCCGCGTCGCGCAGCGCTTCTTCCAGCGCGAGCGCGCCCAACGCCTTGGGCGCGAGCACCCTCAGCGCCGAGTCCCGCGTCTTGGACTCCAGCGGTCCGTCCTCGAGCGTGCCCGCCGCGTGCACCACGCCGTGCAAGGCGCCGAAGCGCTCCCGCACCTGGTCAATGGCCGCGCGCAACTGACCGGCGTCCGTGGTGTCCGCCTTCAGCAGCAGCACCTGGGCGCCAATCCCTTCGAGCGTGCGTTGAAGCTCCGCGTGAGACGCACTGGCCGCCGACCGCGACACCAGCGCGAGCCGCGCCTTGACCTTGCGCGCGAACATTTCGGCGAGCGTGCGGCCGATGCCACCCAGGCCGCCCGTGATGAGGTAGACGCCCTGGTCGCGCAGCGGCGTCGGGGCCTCGTCCAGCGCCGTCCGCTCCACCACCTGCACCAGACGACGGCCGCCTCGCAGCGCCACCGGCGCCTCGACGTCCGGACGCAGCAGCTCCTCCGCGAGCTCCCGCGCCTGACCCATCACGTTGACCACCATCTGCAGGTCCACCACGCGGGCCTTGAGCTCGGGAAGCTCCTTGGGCCCCACGAGCAGCGGACCGAAGCTCAACGCCTGCTCCGGGCTCATCGCGTGCCCTTCGGCGGGCAGGGCCTCCTGCGTCACCCGCATGTAGCGCAGCCCCGGCGGCAGCGACTCGGCCGTCAGGGACTGCATCAGGGCCAGCGGCGTGAGGAAGTACCGCGCCACCGCGCGCTCCCATCCCAGCGTGGCCACGTCCCGGGGCGTGACGTCCACGATGCGGGGCGGCACGCGCCCCTCGGCGCCCAGCGCGTCCCACAGCGCTTCCCAGTCCTCGCGGGCATCGAGCCGCAGCGTGAAGTTCCGCTCGGCCCCGCGGCTGAAGGACTCGCCCGGCAGCACGCGCGTCACCTGCGCGCCTCGCGCCGACAGCTCACGCGTCAGCTCGCTGGAGAGCATGTGTTGCTCGCCCACGATGAGCCAACGCTCGTTCTCCGCGGGCGTCTCCGGCGCCGCGCCGGCCTGCTCACGGAAGCGGGGCACGTAGCCCCAGCGCGACACGTTCTCTTCGCGCACCAGCGGGCGCTCACCCTCGCGCCGCGCCATGAAGGTGCCGCTGCCCGGCTCCACCCAGTGGCGCTCGCGCTCGAAGGCGTACGTGGGCAGCGCCACGCGCCGCCGCTTCTGGCCGTCGAAGAGGGCGGCCACGTCCAGGTCCACGCCCGCGGCCCAGAGGCGCCCGAGCGCGAGCTGGAAGAACGCGAGGTCCGCGACGGTGTCGTTCGGATGCCGCAGCGACGGCACGAGCTGCTCGGCCTGGGGCTTCTCGACCTGGGCCCGCAGGAGCTGCGTGAGCGTCTGGCCGGGGCCGACCTCCAGGTAGACGCGAGACTTGTCCGCCAGGAGGACGCCCGCGCCCTCGGCGAAGCGCACCGGCTGGCGCAGGTGCCGCACCCAGTAGTCGGGCGAGGTGGCCTCCTCGGGCGTCACCCACGCGCCGGTGACGTTGGAGATCCATGGCCCCGTGGGCTTGGCGAAGCGCACCGTGCCCAGGAACTCGCGGAAGGGCGCGAGGATGGGCTCCAACATGCGCGAGTGCGCGGCCACCTTGATGTGCAGCCGCCGCGCCTCCACCTCGCGCGCCTTGAGCTGGGCCTCCAGCGCCTCGATGGCCGCCACTTCGCCGGATACCAGGCACAGGCCCGGCGCGTTGTGCGCGCCCAGGTCCAGGCCCTCGCCCAGCAGCGGCTTGAGCTCCGCCTCTGGCAGCTCCACGCTCAGCATGGCGCCCGCGGGGAGCTGGTCGAAGAGGCGTCCACGGCACGCGACGATGCCCAGCGCGTCCTTCAAGGAGAAGACGCCGTTGAGCTGCGCACAGGCGTACTCGCCCATGCTGTGCCCCATGCACGCCTGCGGCGTCAGGCCGCGCGCCTTCCACAGCGCGGCGAGCGACAGCTCCACGGACAGGAGCGCCGGCAGCGCGTACGTGGCCTGCTCCAACTGCGCGCGGGCGTCCTTCTCGGCGCCGGCCTCCGGGAAGAGCAGGGGGCGCAGCTTCAGCGACTGGTGCTGTTCCAGCAGCGACAGGCACTCATCCAGGGCGCGGCGGAACACCGGCTCCTGCTCGTAGAGGCCCTTCGCCATGCCCGGGTACTGCGCGCCACCACCGGGGAAGAGGAAGACCACCGAGCGGCCCTCGGCCTCCGTGTGGGCCTGGGCCGTCCGCGCGGCCTCGGGCTGCGACAGCAGGCGCACGGCCTCTTCACGCGAAGCCGCGACCACCGCGCGGCGGTGCCCGAAGCGGCGGCGGCCGTCCAGCAGCGTGTACGAGGCATCGCCCAGGTTGGGGGCGTCCGGCTCACCCAGCCGCTGCGCCAGCCGCTGCGCGGCGCGCTCCAGGGCGGCGGGGGTGCGCGCGGAGAGCCACAGCGTCTCGAAGGGGCGCGCGGCGGACGTCTGCGCCTGCGCGGGCGCCTCTTCCAGGATGACGTGCGCGTTGGTACCGCCCACGCCCAGCGAGTTCACCGCGGCCCGGCGCGGCCGGCCCTTGGTCGCGACCCAGTCGCGCAGCGTCGCGTTCACGTTGAAAGGCGAGCGCGCGAAGTCGATCTGCGGGTTGGGCTTCTCGAAGTGCAGCGTGGGCGCCATCTGCTTGTGCCGCAGCATCTGGACGACCTTGATGAAGCTCGCCACGCCCGCGGCCGTGTCCAGGTGGCCGATGTTCGTCTTCACCGAGCCGATGCGGCAGAACCCGCTCTTCTGCGTCTGCGTGCGGAAGGCCTGGGTGAGCGCGGTGATTTCAATCGGGTCGCCCACGGGCGTGCCGGTGCCGTGGCACTCGATGTAGTCGATGGTGTCGGCGCTCACGCCGGAGACGTTGAGCGCCTCCACCACCGCGTCCGCCTGCCCGTCGACGGACGGCGCCAGGTAGCCCACCTTGCGCGCGCCGTCGTTGTTGACCGCGCTGCCCTTCACCACCGCGTAGATGGTGTCCCCATCCGCCAGCGCGTCCTCCAGCCGGCGCAGGACGATGACACCCGCGCCGCTGCCGAAGAGCGTGCCCTGGGAGCGGTGGTCGAAAGCGCGGCAGTGCCCATCCGGCGAGAGGATCTCCCCCTCCTGATACAGGTAGCCCCGGTAGTGCGGCAGCTCCAGCGTGACGCCGCCCGCCAACGCCAGGTCACACTCGCGCGCGAGCAAGCTCTGGCAGGCGGAGTGGATGGCGACGAGCGACGTGGAGCACGCCGTCTGCACATTGAGGCTGGGGCCGCGCAGGTCCAGGCAATACGAGACGCGCGTGGTGAGGAAGTCCTTGTCGTTGCCCGTGTGCCGCACCAGGAACAGGCCCACCTGTTCCATGAGCTGCGGATTGGTGAAGAGGTTGTAGGGCATGTACGCGTTCATGCCCGAGCCGCCGAACACGCCAACGGGGCCCTTGAAGCGCTCCGGCGGATGGCCGCTGTGCTCCAGCGCTTCCCAGCACACCTCCAGGAAGTGCCGGTGCTGCGGATCCATGAGGGACGCCTCGCGCGCGCTGAAGCCGAAGAAGCCCGCGTCGAAATCCTCGAGGCCCTCGTACACCATGCCCGACTTCACGTAGTTCGGGTCCTGGAGCAGCGCGGGGTCCACGCCCGCGCTCAGGAGCTGGGCGTCGGTGAATGGCGTGACGGATTCCACGCCGTCGCGCACGCGGCGCCAGAACGTGTCCACGTCCCGCGCTCCAGGCAGGCGCGCGGCCATGCCCACCACCGCGATGTCTGGTGACTCCGAAAGCCCCTCAACGTCTTCCGTCATGACAGTGATCCTGCAAAGTACCGCTTCCAGCAGTTCAATTCAGCACAGTGCGAGGCGGGTCGAATCTGCCCCAGCTTCCAAACCGGAGTACTGAGGTCTGTCACGACATCCCCCCGCTGCGACGAGCCTACTCGTGTGTGGCGTTGAGCCCGAATATCTGGCGAAGCCGCCCGAGTATACGGCCGACCTCACCCGGAATGGCGTCAGTGCTTGCTCCGCTGGCTTCGGCCACCGCCCGAAGCTGGGTCCGCCGCTGGGCAAGCATGGAAGAAAGCTGTCGTGCCAGCCCCGGGTATTCGGAGAAGAGGCGGGCGAAAGTCGGCCGATCGACCTCGAGAAGCAACGAGTCCTGCACCGCCACCACCGTGGCGAACCGGCGCTCCCCGGTCAGCAGGCACATCTCGCCGAAATAGCTGCCCCGGCCCAGGCGCGTGACCTCGGACTGGCTCTTCCCGGTGCGGACGCTGACCTCACCCGAGGCGAGGACGTAGAAGGTCCGTCCCTCATCGCCTTCCTGGATGATGCGCTCGCCCGCGCCGAAGCGGCGCACCAGGGACTCCTGCCGGAGCCGGTCCAGGTCCTCGGGCTTCAGCGCCTGGAAGAGGTCCACGGCGCCCAGGATCTGCCGGATGGTGTCCTCGGAGAGCTCGGTGCGCGCCGTCTCCTGCCGCACGTGCACCGTGCGCTGCGCGTAGGGAATCTCGATGTTCTCCCGGCGCAGGCGGTACCAGAGGCGGGTGTGGAGGTCCTCCTTCACGCCGTCGGACTGGCCGTACTCGGCGACGAAGAAGCGCACCATGTAGCGGATGGAGTTGTCCTCGTAGCTGAGCGTGCGCGCGATGGGGCTGGGGTCCGGCAGGACGAGCGGCGTCTCCCGCAGCGTCTCCAGCAGCGCGCTCTTCACCTGGTTGGGCGGCGTGTCGCGCGCCAGGCGGAACTCCACGTCGATGCCCACCGGGTTCAGGTCCTGCGTGAAGTTCTGCACCAGCTCCTTGGCCACCATGCTGTTGGGCAGCGTGATGACCTCGCGGCGGAAGTTGGACAGGCGGATGGAGCGCCAGCCGATGAAGACGACGCGGCCCGCGTGCGTCCCGATGCGGATGAAGTGGCCCACCTCGAAGGGGCGGTCCAACTGGAGGGACAGGCCGGCGAAGAGGTTGCCCAGCGTCTCCTGGAGCGCCAGACCGATGACCACCGACAGCACCGCGGACGTGGCCACCAGGCCCGCCAGGTCCACGTCGAACTGGGTGCGCAGCAGCGGCAGCACCGCCAGCGGGTACAGCGTGAAGTCGATGACGTTGCGAAGGATCTTCGGCGTGCCCACCGCCGGGGCGCGCATCCGCACCAGCTTCAGTCCCAGGGCCACGCTGGCGCGGATGCCACCGAAGGTGAACATCAACATCCACGCCACGCGGAGCGCCTTCTGGACACCCTCGGGCGCTGACTCGGGCAGCGCCCACGAGGCCAGCCGGAGCACGACGAACGCGATGAGCAGCCGGATGGCGCTCTTCAAATCCTGCCGCAGGTCGGTGTCGAGGGAGGATGTGCGCACCCCCATCAGCACGACGATGAGCAGCGCACCCACGGCCAGGGACAGATTGCTCTGAAGGAAGGGCAGCAAGACGGGTGGAATGTCTCCCGCCATCTGAGTGAGGGTCAAGGCGGCCGTTGACGCGTGCCGCGCGAGCGGGGATACACGCCCCATGACGCTCGCATCGGTACTGGGACAACCCCGCGCGGTGGACGCCCTCCAGGCGGCCTTGCGCAGCGGCGCGGTCCACCACGCGTACCTCTTCGCCGGGCCGGAAGGGGTGGGCAAGGAGCTGGCCGCGGTGGGGCTGGCCCAGGCCCTCACGTGCCCCGAGCAACCCGACGTGGGCTGCGGCGCCTGTGAGAGCTGCAGGCGCGTGGAGAAGGGCCTTCACCCGGACGTGACGTGGGTGATGCCAGACGACGAGCGCGTCTCCCGGGGACTCGCGGGCCGGTCCGACTTCACCGGGACGCCCAGCCGGGAGCTGCGCGTGGAGCAGGTCCGCCAGCTCCAGGAGCGCATCGCCCTGCGCGGCCTCGAGTCCCGCCGGAAGGTGGCGCTCATCGTTTCAGCCCAGACGATGAACGTGCAGGCGCAGAACGCGTTCCTCAAGACGCTGGAGGAGCCACCCTCGGACACCACCCTCATCCTGGTGGCCAGCGCCATCGACCGCCTGCTGCCCACCATCCGCAGCCGGTGCGGAAAGGTCCACTTCGGGCCGCTGCCGGTGGAGCTGGTCGCCCAGCGTGTCGCCGAGTCCCGGAAGCTGGACGCGGAGACGGCCAAGCTGGCGGCCGTCATGGCGGGCGGCAGCCTGGGCCGGGCCATGGCGCTGGACGTGGACGCGCTGTCGAAGCGCAAGGACATCGTCACGGCCTTCGAGGCCCTGCGCGGCGAGGACGCCGTCGGGCTGCTGCGCTTCGCGGAGGCCCATGGGGGCTCGCGCGACGAGGCGGAAGGCACGCTGGAGTTGCTGGTGCTCTGGACGCGGGACGTGGCGCTGGTGAAGGCGGGGCAGGAGGCGGGGCTGGCGAACCGTGATTTGGTGGAGCTGGGCCGGCAGGTCGCGGCCCGGACGTCGGACGTCCTGCTGCACCGGCGGCATTCCCTGATGGAGGGCGCTCGCGCCGCCATCGCGCGCAACGGGGCGCCCCGGCTGCAACTGGAGCGGATGCTCATCGACCTGTTCACGGAGACGCCGCGATGAGCGCCAGTGACTTGGATGACGTGCTGGCCAGCGTGAAGGCGGGGAAGGTCGCCCCCGTGTACCTGCTGGCGGGTGAGGAGTTCCTGATTCGCAAGGGCGCCGACGAGCTGGTGAAGCTGCTCGTCCCGGACGCGGCCATGGGGCTCAACCTGGCGGTGCTGGACGCCGGCAGCCCTCGCGAGGTGGCGCAGGAGCTGGCCACGCTGCCGCTGTTCCCCGGCCGCAAGGTGGTGCTGGTCCGCGACCCGGAGTTCCTGGCGCCCAAGAAGGGGCGCGGGGACGCGCTGGGCAAGGCGCGCGAGGCGTGGAAGGCGGGCAAGCGCAAGGAAGGCGCGCGGCGGCTGCTGGCGCTGGCGGCGCGCGCGGGCTGGGGCGTGGAGCAATTGGACCCGAGCAGCTCCGGGGCGCCGTCCGTGGAGAAGTGGAAGGACGAGCTCAACGTGGAGCTGGCCGACGCGGACGTGGCCTTCCTCAAGGAGGCCGCCGCGTTCTGCCGCGAGGAGCGCATCTCGGCGCCGGAGGGGGACACCACCGCGCTGCTGGACCTCATCCAGAAGGGTGTGCCCACGGGGCATGCGCTGGTGCTGGCCGCGTCCGACATGGACGCCAAGAATCCGCTGGTGAAGCTGGCCCACGACAAGGGCTACGTCGTCGAGCGGAAGGTCGCGGCGCGCCACAAGGACCTGGACCTGACGGACATCGCCAAGGAGTTCCTGGCGCCCTTCAAGAAGAAGCTGGGGCCCGGCGCGCTGGAGGAGTTGAAGGAGCGCATCGGCGGGAACATCCGGTTGCTTCAGTCGGAGCTGGAGAAGCTGGCCACGTACTCGGAAGGGCCGGCGATTGAGCGGGCGGACGTGGCCGCGCTGGTCCACCACGCGCGCGAGGAAGAGTTCTTCGAGCTGTCCGAGGCGCTCCAGAAGCGGGACTTCGGCGGGGCGCTCGCCTACGCGGACGACGCCATGGGGCAGGGGACGCACGCGCTGCAGCTCCTGGGCGCGGTGGCCTCCATCGTCCGGGGCCTGCTGGAGAGCCATGAGTGGATGTGGCGCTACGCGGGAGGCACGCCGCCTCGCACCGCGAAGGACGTGGAGGCGCGCATCTTCCCCCGGCTGGAGGCGGAGCTGAAGGGCAGCAAGCGGAAGATGCCCAACGCGTGGGCGCTCACCTTCAGCATGAAGGCGGCGGCGGGGTATGAGCGGCGGGAGTTGCTCGGCGCGCTGGTGGCGTGTGCCGAAGCGGACCTGTCGCTGAAGTCGTCGGCGAACGGCCGACTGGTCATCGAGCGGCTGCTGGCCACGGTGTGTGTGCGCCAGCACGGCGCGGGTTAGAGGAAGCGCTCATGGCGGACAAGCGTCGTTTCGACCTCTTCGCGGACTTCCTGGTGGAGCGCTTCAACGCCCCGCGCGTCTTCGACGTGGCCGGTGGACAGGGGAAGCTCAACGAGGCCCTGACGAAGCGGGGCCGCGCCGTCACCACCTTCGACTTGCGGCACAAGCACCTGCCCGTCACGTACGCCCAGCGCATCTTCACGCTGGAGGAGCCGTGCGAGGCGGAGCTGGTGGTGGGCATGCACCCGGACGGCGCCACCCGCATCATCATCCAGTACGCGGCGGCGCACCGGCTGCCCTTCGCGGTGGTGCCGTGCTGCTCGGACAACGGGATGCCCTACAACCCGTGGATGCGGCACCTGGCCGAGCTGGCCCGTGAGTCCGGCTTCACCACCGTGGAGGAGGTGAAACTCACCATGGACGGACGGGCCCGCGTCATCGTGGGCGAGCACGGCCCCGCGGCGTCCTAGCGGTCCGCTGCTCCGGGCCGCGACAACAGGCCCGTGACGTCCTTCCACGGCCCCTGACAGGGCGGCGTGTCCGAGGCGAGGTAGTGCCCGACGCGCCCCGGCGCGAGCGCCACCACGGCGGAGGAGCGCGTCCCGTAGATGGGCGTGTGGATGCACAGCGCCTGGAGCTGCCGCAGGAAGTCTCGAGGGAGGTCCTCGCCGGCTCCGGGGGGCGGCACCAGCTCCTCGGCGGGCAGGGTGGGGTCGGCCAGCACGGCCTTCAATCCCGCCTCCAGCTCCGGCCAGGGCTTCTTCGCCACCTTCGTGGCGAGCAGCCGGGCGTGTTCCACCTTGGGCAACTCCGGGGCGTTCAGCACGTCATTGGGCAGGACGTGGACGCCCTCGGGGACGTCCTCTCGCCGGAGCTGACGGTCCGTCCTCCGGGCGTAGGCCACGCGCAGCCGCTGGGCGTCTCCATACAGGAGGTTGAAGGGCATGAACTCGTCGCCCGGCAGGGTGTCCAGGTACCGGTCCACGGCGTCCACGCTGCCGGCCTGGAGGGCCTTCATCACCACCTCGCCCCGCGAGCGGGGGGCCGGCCCCTGGCCTCGCTCGCCCCGCTGGTTCGTCAGGCCGACGAAGAGGCCCTCGTGGGTTACACCCATCCACGTCCCTCCGCGCTCCTCGTCCCTGCCGCCCACCGTAAGCGGGGACCGCAGCAGGACCTGGGGGCCGGTCGCGGGGCGGCCGTAGAACTCGTCCCGATTGGCTGCGAGCACCAGCGGCCATTCGGGTGGACGTGGCGCAGGATGATGATGGTGCACATGCGTATCCGGTCGATAACATCTCCGGCTCCGCGGCGCATTCGTGCCCGCGGCCCTCACGCCGTCGATGACCTCGGCCATCCGAGCGGCTAAGGTCCGCCGCCCTCAGGAGAGTCCATGGCTGAGCGAATTCTCGTCACCAGCGCGCTGCCCTACGCGAACGGCCCGGTCCACATCGGCCACGCCGTCGAGTACGTGCAGACCGACATCTACGTTCGTTTCCTCCGCTCGTGCGGCAGGGACGTCGTCTACTTCTGTGCCGATGACACCCACGGCACCCCCATCGAACTGAACGCGGCGAAGCAGGGCCTCAAGCCCGAGGAGTTCATCGCCCGCTTCCATGACGAGCATCAGCGGGACTTCCGCGACCTCGACATCCGGTTCGACTACTTCCACTCCACCAACTCGCCGGAGAACCGCCAGTACGCGGAGCTCATCTACGGGCGGCTGAAGGAGAAGGGCGACATCGAGCGCCGGAACATCGAGCAGACCTACTGCGAGAAGGACCGCCGCTTCCTGCCGGACCGCTTCATCAAGGGCACCTGCCCCAACTGCAAGGCCGCCGACCAGTACGGCGACGCCTGCGAGAAGTGCGGCAAGGCCTACGCTCCCACGGACCTCGTCGACGCGCGCTGTGCCCTGTGTGGCACGCCCCCGGTCCGGAAGCACTCCGAACACCTGTTCTTCAAGCTGTCGCGGCACGCGGACTTCCTCCAGGACGTCCTGCGCAAGCCGGGCTTCCTCCACCCGGGCCTGGCCACCCAGCTCCAGGGCTTCTTCGAGAAGGGCCTGGCGGACTGGGACATCAGCCGCGACGGGCCGTACTTCGGCTTCGCCATCCCGGGTGAGACGGACAAGTACTTCTACGTCTGGCTGGATGCGCCCATCGGGTACATCGCCACCACGGAGAAGTGGGCGAAGGCGTCGGGCAAGGCGAAGAGCGCGCTGGACTACTGGGCCGCGGACGCCGACACCCGCATCATCCACTTCATCGGCAAGGACATCGTCTACTTCCACGCCCTGTTCTGGCCGGCCGTGCTCAACGTCGCGGGGTTCCACATCCCCAGCGAAATCAAGGTCCACGGCCACCTGACGGTGAACGGCGAGAAGATGTCGAAGAGCCGCGGCACCATGGTGCCGGTGCGCGACTACCTGGACCAACTGGACCCCAGCTACTTGCGCTACTTCTACGCGGCCAACCTGGGCCCGGGCGTGGAGGACCTCGACCTCAACCTCAAGGACTTCCGCCAGCGCGTGAATGGCGAGCTGGTGAACAACGTGGGCAACCTGGCCAACCGCGCGCTGTCGCTGCTGGCCGGGCCGCTGGAGAAGCGGCTCGCGCCGGGGCGCGCCGACGGTCCGGGCCGCGAGCTGGTGGAAGCCGCGCTCGCCCGCGTGCCGGAAGTCCGCGACGCGTTCGAGAAGCTGGAGTATCGGTCCGCCATCCGCGTCATCACGGAGATTGCCTCGGCCGCCAACGGCTTCCTCCAGACGGCCGCGCCGTGGGCCCAGGTGAAGAAGGACGCCGAGGTCGCTCGCGCGGACCTGTCGGACGCCGCGGACGTGGCCTACCTCCTGGGCGCGCTGCTCGCCCCGGTGACGCCGCGCCTGTCGGAGAAGCTCTTCGCTCAGCTCGGCGCCGAGCCGCTGACGTTCCAGGCCCTGGAGGGCGCGAAGTACCCGCTGCTGGACCGGAGCCGTCCCATCGGCACGCCGGAGCCGCTGCTGCCTCGGTTGGAGGAGGAGCGCGTCAACGCCATCATCAAGCTGCCGGAGGGCGCCGCGCCTCAGGCTCAGTCCGTGGAGGTCAAGCCGGCCAAGGCCACGAAGGCGGAGAAGAAGCCCGCCGAGGCGGCCCCCGCTCCCGCCGCGGCGCCCGCGGACGCGGCCCCGGGTGAAATCGAATACGACGACTTCGCCAAGGTGGAGCTCAAGGCGGGCAAGGTGCTGGCCGCGGAGAAGGTCCCGAAGGCGGACAAGCTCATCAAGCTCACCATCGACCTGGGCGAGGGGAGCCCGCGCACCATCGTCTCCGGCATCGCGGAGGCCTTCGCCCCCGAGTCGCTCACGGGACGCAACGTGGTGGTGGTGGCCAACCTCAAGCCGCGCAAGCTCAAGGGCATCGAGTCGCGCGGCATGGTCCTGACGGCGGGGCCGGGTGGCAAGGAGCTGTCGCTGTTGGATCCGGGCGACGTGGCCCCTGGCAGCGAGGTGAAGTGAGGTGACGGACTGGCGTGCCGAGCGGGACCAGGCGCTCCTGACGCTGGAGCGCGAGAAGCGCCCGGCGTTCCGGACGGAAGCCGCGCTTCAGCTCTACCATCTCGCGTCGGATGTCCCCGAGCACGCCGCCGAGTTCCTCGAGGTGCTCCCCCGTCTGCTGTCGGATACGCAGACGGAGGTGCGCCGCGCCGGCGTGAGTCTGGCGTCCGTGGTGGTTCCGCCGGACGCGTTGCCGGAGCTGCTCATCTCCAAGTTGCGCGACGAGGAGTGGCAGATTCGCCTGGAGGCCACCGGCCGCCTGGCGGACCTGGCGCGGCCGGAGCTGCGCGGCGCGTTGGCCAGCATGTTGGAGGACGGCACGTTCGAGGTCCGCTTCGAGGCGGCGCGCGGCATCGCGTCACTGCAACACGCGGCGGGGATGGACGTGCTGCTGGAGGCGCTGGACGCGGACCTGCTCCGCTTCCGGGCGCTGGGCGCGCTGGCGGAGCTGGGCGACCCCCGCGCGCTGCCGCCGGTGAAGAAGCTCTTCGGCCGCTGGCTGCTGCCCGCCTTCGACCGGACCCAGGCCGCCGGCGTGTTGGCGAAGCTGGGTGACGCGGACGGCGCGACGTACCTGCTCCAGCGGTCCATGAAGAAGCGTTGGAGCCCGGACCGGGCCCTGGCCGTGGAGCTCTGCGGCGAGGTGAAGGCCCCGGGCGCGCTGGAGCACTTGAAGTCGCTCCTGGACGACGTGAAGGACCCTTGCCGGGGCGCCGCCGCGCGGGGGCTGGGACGGCTGGGGGATGTGCGGGCGGTGCCCTGGCTGGTC
This sequence comes from Myxococcus hansupus, assembly GCF_000280925.3. NCBI lineage: Bacteria > Pseudomonadati > Myxococcota > Myxococcia > Myxococcales > Myxococcaceae > Pseudomyxococcus > Pseudomyxococcus hansupus. The sequence goes on along the minus strand of NZ_CP012109.1, from coordinate 5,274,387 downwards.
GGGTTGCTCCAGGACACGCAGGCCTCCGAGGACTGCCGCCTGGACGCCGCCGACGGGCTGTGGCGCCTCGGGAGCCCGGAGGCGCGTCAGGCCGTTCGCAACGCGGTGAGTACTTTTCCAACACCCGAAGCCCGCGCGGAGCTGGAAGAGCTGTTGCAGGAGGAACCATGAAATTCGTCGATGCCCACTGCCACCTCGAGGTGAAGGACTACCCGGACGTCATGGCCGTGCTGGACGCGGCCCGCGCCGCGGGGCTGGTCCACGCCGTCGTGGTGGGGCAGTTCCATGGGCCGGGCAACTGGGGCAACGCGCTGGAGCTGGCCGCGGCGCACCCGGAGTTCCTGTCGCCCACGCTGGGCATCCACCCCCACGAGGCCGCGCGCGCCACCGAGGACGACCTGGCCACGCTGGAGCGCACCTGCGCGCGTCCGGAAGTGCGGGCGGTGGGGGAGGCGGGCCTGGACTACTACTACGACCACTCGCCGCGCGAGGCGCAGGCGGAGGTGTTCCGGCGGCAGTGCGCGCTGGCGCGCCGCCTGGACAAGCCGCTGGTGGTGCACGTGCGTGACGCGCATGACGACTGCGACGCCATCCTGGGTGAGACGGGCGTGGCCAAGGGCGTCATCCACTGCTTCACCGGGGACACGGACGCGGCGCGGCGCTACCTGGACCGGGGCTTCTTCCTGTCGCTGTCCGGCGTCGTCACCTACAAGAAGACGGAGGCGCTACAGGACGCGGTGCGCTTCGCGCCCCTGGAGCGGCTGATGGTGGAGACGGACAGCCCCTACCTGTCGCCGGTGCCGCACCGGGGCCGGAAGAACCAGCCGTCACACGTGGTGGAGACGGCGAAGAAAATCGCGGAGCTCAAGGGCGTGACGCTGGAGGAGGTGGCTTCCGTCACCACCGCCAACGCCGCCGCCCTCTTCAGCCTCACGCTCCGGTGACGCCGCCGGCCAGGGCCGCGAGGTCCTGGTCCATCTGCGGCACGTCGAGCAGCAGCGCGTCCGGGTCGTACTGGAAGTCCGCCTGCTTCAGTTTCAGCAGGGCTTGCAGCGCGGGCTCTCCCGAGTGGCCACCGAAGGACGCGAAGACGACGCGGCCCCGCTCCAGGTGCAGGTAGCCCTCCAGCGTGTGCTGGCGCAGGTTGAGCCGGCCGCTCTTCTGGCCACCGCCCAGCGTGTGCAGCAAGTCACGCGGCGGAAGCTCGTCGAAGCTGCCGCGCACCACCCGGCCCGGGCCGTTGTGCTGCACGCGGTCGTCCAGGAGGGCCTGCACCGTGCGGGCGATGACCGTCTTGTCCGCGGGGGACAGCACCTCGGTGGCGCCGCCCATGAGCAGCCGCTCGCGGGTGCCGGTGTCGGGCTCGCCCACCACGGCGATGGGGAGCCCCGCCGTCTCCGGCGCCGAGCGCGCCTGCTCCAGCAGGTTGAGCACGTCCTGCACGCCCAGCCGCAGGCTCACCACCAGGACGTCGCAGTCCTGCCGGGCCAGGCCGTCATGCGCGCCCTCCACCGTGGAGAGCGCGTGCGCCACCAGGCCCTGCTTGAGCACCGCCTCCAGCAGCTCGCCGCGCGCCGTCTCGTCCGGCTCCACCACCAGCACCTGGCGGCCTTCGCTCTCCAGGCGGTGGCGCAGCAGCTCGCCGCTCTGGAGCTGGATGACGATGTCCGCCACCACCGGGTCGTAGAGCACGCCCGCGTGCTTGCGCAGGTGCTCCAGGGCCTGCTCCTTGGGCAGCACGCGGCCCAGGGCGTTGCCCGGGTTCTTCGTCAGCTCCAGGAAGCTGTCCACCGCGGCGAGGATGCGCGCGCCCAGGGTGATGTCCTCGCCCTTGGCGCCCTGGGGCGTGCCGGAGCCGTCCCAGGCCTCGTACATCTGCGCGAGGATGGTGTTCGTCTGAGCGGGCAGGTGCACCGTCTCGAACATGCGGGTGGGGATGCGGCAGGCCTGCTTCGCCTGGGCCTTCCACTCCGGATTCACGGCGTTGCTGGCCAGCGAGAAGTGCCGCTCCGCCGGCTTGCCCAGGTCGTGCAGGTACGCGGCGATGGACAGCGCGGCCAGCTCCTTGTGGGGCATGCCCATGCGCTGGCCCACGATGCCGGCCTGCCGCGCGAGCTGCGCGGAGTGGCCCCGGTGACGCTGCCGGTCCTGCTCCAGCAGCCCCACCATGATGCCCAGCGTCTCCACGTAGTCGCTGTCACTCACCAGGCCGCGCGGGCCGCCGGGCTCCCTGCGCTGCGTGGAGGGGCGCACCGCCGGCGTGCCGGTGCTGCTGCCCCGCTGCAACCGCATCCGCGCGTCCGTCTCCACGCGGAAGTTGAGGCTGAGCCCACCCCGGTTGCCCGTGCCGGTGCCCGCGGACGTGCGTCCGTGCTCGGGTGCGCCCGCGCGGGACGGCGAGGGGGGCACCTGGCCCTGCGTGCTGGCGCCTTCCAGCAGCGCGGTGAACGCCGTGGGGTCGCCGTAGTAGTGCTTTCGAATCGCGGCGGAGATGGCGCTCCGCAGGCCCACGTACGCGTAGACCTCCGACATGCCGGTGACGAGGGCAATCTCGTCCATCAGCGACTTGTTCTGCGGCTCGGCGGCGACCACGGAGAGCAGCTTGCGCTCCGGATCCACCGCCAGCGGCAGCACGTTCTGGGCTTCGGCCAGTCGCACCGGAAGCCGGTCCAGCACTTCGGTGGCGATGCGCGCCTTCGCCAGCTTGTCGGCGCTGACGAAGCGCGTCTGGAACTCCGCCGCGAGGAATCGCAGCAGCGCCGTTTCCTGGAGCAGGCCCAGCTCCACCAGGCAATCACCGACCTTGTGGCCGGTGATTTTCTGGTGCTCCAGGGCCTGCTCCACGGCCCCGGCGTTGACGAGTCCCGCCTCGATGAGGCGCTCTCCCAACCTCTTCGCCATGTGGCCTGCCTCAGCTCTCCGAGGAACCCTCGCCGCCCTTGCCAGAGTCGGACGGTAACGACGTCAGCGCGCTGAACGGCTTGAAGGTCAGCTCCTTGGGCAGCGAGCTCGCGTCACGCGGCGGGCGCTCCTCACGGGGCGGACGGGGCGCGCGCTCTTCACGCGGCGGGCGCTCCTCGCGGGGCGGCCGGTCCTCACGGGGCGGACGCTCCTTGCGCGGCGGACGCTGCTGCTGCGCCTGCTGCTCCTGGGGCGCGCCCTCCGCCGGGGTGCCCTGCTGCTGGGGCTTCTCCGGCCGGGCCTTGCGCTTCTCCTCGCGGGCCTTGCGGCGGCCTCCGCCCTCCACCGGGGCGCGGCCCCGCGAGGTGGGCGACGGGCCCTTCCAGAGCTGACGCTCGTAGGGGCGCACGGAGTCCGTCCACCGGTCGTGCGAGTCGCGCTGCATGGCCTCCAGCCACGAGGCGATGCGCGCGTCCAGCGACTCCAGCGAGTGGAGGATTTGCGCCTCCAGCGTCACCGGCGACTTGGGGCTGTGCGGCGCGTCCCCGTGCTGGGAGACAATCAGGTGCGTGAGGTGCTGCTCCAGCAGCGGCGGGAAGCCCGGGATGGCCAGGACCTTCTCACGCAGCTTCTGGGCGGTGAGGACGATGTGGCCCACCAGCCGGCTCTCGTCCGAGGACTCGGAGGCGTCCACCGTCTTCATCACCTGCTGCAGCAGCGCGCCGGCCAGGAGCAGGTCGCGGTCCGCCATGGGGTACTGGTCCGACACGCGGAGCGTCAGCCGCATCACGGACAGGATGTGCTCGGCCACGCCGCCGCGCCACGTGTGGTGCGTGCCCCGGGCGCCCTGGGCCACCGGCAGGCCCGCGGCCACCTTCGGGTCGTCCAGGAAGGCGAGCACGAGCTGCTTCACGTACGTGTCGCCGATGCGCTCGGTGACCATCTCCCGGATGAGGCCGGCGGCGCGCGCGCCACCCGGACCCTCATTGCCCCGGGCCTCGCCCTTGTCGGCCTTCTCCGCCTTCTCGGCCTTGGGCTCGGGGCGGGCTTGGGCTCGGCGGCGGCCTTGGCCTCGGGCTTCGCCTCGGCGGGCGGGGCCGGGGGCGGCTCGAACTCCTTGGCGTCGAGCGGCTCCGGGTCCAGCCGCTCCAGGGCCTCCACCACCACCTGCGTGCGGCCGTGGAACGAGATGACGTTGCCCTGGATGAGCACGTAGTCGCCCACCTGGAAGACGGGCTCGAGCGCGTCGACCTGGTCGAAGATTCGCGCGTCCACCTCGCCGCTCTTGTCGACGAGCGTGGCGGCGACGAACACCTTGCCACTGCGGGCCGTCACCTTCTCCTTCTTGGTGACGCGGAAGACGGTATTGACGCGGTCCTTCTCCCGCAGGTCGGCCGCATACACCTTGCGGACGGTCTCCACGGAACCTTCCTGGGTGGGCGGCGCGGACTCGGGCACGTTTTCGTTGGTCATTGCGGCGGCGGACACTACCACTCCAGAAGCCGCGCGGGGGGCCGCTTCAACTCACTTCCAGCGCCACCGCGTCGAGGTATTCGGCTCCAGGGGAGCCGGCGAGCGTCGGATGGTCCGGCGGCAGCCCCGGGCGGGCCAGCCGGGTGGCGATGCGCGCCTCGCCCTCGCAGGCGGTGGCCACCAGGTCATCGAAGCTGCCCTGGGGGAGGGGCGGATGGTACCCGGTCACCATCAGCCAGCCTCCGTGGCGCGTCCTGCGCAAGGCATGACGCAGCAGTTCCACGAATTCCTCATCCGTCTGAGCGCTGAGGGTGTCCAGCAACACCAGATCGAAGGTGTCCCGGACGGCGCGAAGCACCTGGAGCGGCTTGCCCGTCTCCACCGTCACCCGGCCCAGCAGGCCGTTGGCCTCCGCGTTCTCCCGGGCCAGGTCCGCGGCGTCCGGGTTGGCGTCGAAGGCGAGGATGTGCCGCGCGCCATGGAGGCCCGCGTGCACGAAGAGCCCGCCCACGTCGCAGCTCACGTCGAGCACGCGCGAGCCCTGGGCCATGCGCGCCACGAAGCGGCGCACCTCGCGCTGGTCATACGCGTAGCCCGTGCCCTGGCCATACGTGAGGTCCACGGTGAAGCGCGCGCCCAGCTCCAGCAGCCGGCACCAGCGGGGCGGGGTGCCGTAGAGGACATGGGGGCGCTGCGTGGGCAGGCCCAGCGCCTTGCGCCGCGTGGTGTCGTTGCGCAGCAGCACCGAGCCGGCGCCGGCCACTTCCGTCAGCGCGCGGGTCAGCTCCGCCTGGCGCGCGTCCATGGCCCGCGTGAGCGTCTGCACCACGAAGTGGGTGTCGTAGCGGTCGACGATGAGGCCGGGCAGGCCGTCTCCGTCGTCGTTGACGACGCGGCAGAAGCGCGGATCATCCACCAGCCGCCCGCGGCGCTCGAAAGCGTGGCGGAGGTGGCGGGGGATGAGTCCTTCCACCACCTCGTCTGGCTGGCCGAGCCGCCGCACCGCATACGAGGCTTCCAGGTCCACGTCGCCCAGGCCCAGTACCGAGCCATCCTCGTCCCGCAACTGCACGGGCTCTCCTGGCTGCGGCGTCCCCTCCATGGAGACGATGTCCTCTCGGCGAAGCCACGGCGCTCCATGGCGCAAACGGCGAGCGGCGTCGCGGGACAGATAGGTGCTCAGCACGGTGGGTCGCTCCTCTCGCGGCGGGCCGTGGGCATTGGCGCCCACGGCGTGCTGCCAGGGGAGAACATGAGGCGCTTGCTCGGGGATGGCTGCCCGTCCCGGAGCGCCACGTCGAGGGGCAGGCGGGCGGTCAACCGCCCGAGGGCGCGCGCTTGAAGGCCTTGGTGGTGATTTGGAAGAGCAGGGTGCTGGCCGCCAGCGCCAGGACGATGCCCAGGCCGCGCATCTGGAGGTTGTCGCGGAACACCAATGACAGGGCCACGACACTCAGCAGCACCACGGCCGCCACCTTGAATATCTGCCCGCGCTGCATCACCCCCGAGCGTGGGGGCCGTGCCGCCGCCAGGGCCGGGAGGCTCGCCGCCTTGCGCCAGGCAGTGCCCGTCTCCTCCCGGACCTCGTCATCCGGGTCCACCAGCCCCTGGACGTAGGCCCGCTCCACATCGAGCAGGCTGGGGTAGACCAGTTCGCCCTCCGGCGTTCGCACGACGTATCCCATGAGCCCTCCTCCCGGCCGTCCGTCAGGACAGTTCGGTGGCAATCTGCTCAGCGACGCGCAGTCCATCAATGGCGGACGACACGATGCCGCCCGCGTAGCCGCAGCCCTCGCCCGCCGGGTAGAGGCCCTTCATGGACACCGACTGCATGTCCTCGCCGCGGGTGATGCGCACCGGCGAGGAGGTGCGGCTCTCGATGCCAATGAGCTTGCCCTCCTCGCTGTTGAAGCCGCGCATCTTCCGCTCGAAGGTGCGCAGGGCCTGCTTCAGCGACTCGGTGAGCCGCTCCGGGAAGAGCCGGTTGAGGTCCACGTGCGCCAGCCCGGGGCGGTAGCTGGTGCCGCCCGGGTCCTTCTTCACGCGCCCGGCCAGGTAGTCCGGAATCGTCTGCGCGGGGGCGTAGAACTTCCCGCCGCCCAGCTCGTACGCCTTGCTCTCCCAGTGGCGTTGGAACTCCAGGCCCGCCAGCGGCCCGCGGAAGCCCTCGCGCTCGAAGTCCGCCACCGACACGGACACGACGATGCCCGCGTTGGCGTAGCGCGCGTTGCGCCGCGAGTTGCTCATTCCGTTGGTGCACTGGAGCCCGTCCTGGGTGGGCGTGGGCACCACGATGCCGCCGGGGCACATGCAGAACGAGTAGACGCCGCGCACCTCGCCATCCACTTCCAGGTTCTCCGCCAGCTTGTAGTCCGCCGGCGGCAGGCGCGGGTTCTTCGCGGCGCTGCCGTACTGGATGCCGTTGATGAGCGCCTGCGGGTGCTCGGCGCGGAAGCCCAGGGCGAAGGGCTTGGCCTCCACGAGCACCTGGCCGTCGGCGGCGAAGCGCTCATACAACTCCCGCGCGGAGTTGCCGGGGGCCAGGATGACGCGGTTGCTCTCCAGCGTGCGGCCGTCGGACAGCTTCACGCCGGCGACGCGGCCGTCCTTGTAGAGCAGGTCGTCCACGCGCGTGCTGAAGTGGACCTCGCAGCCGCCGGCGATGAGCTCCTCGCGCAGCTTGGCCACCGCGCCGGGCAGCAGGTCCGAGCCGATGTGCGGCTTGCCGTCGATGAGAATCTGGTCCGGCGCGCCGTAGCGGGCGAAGGCCTCGATGACCTTGCGCACCATGGGGTGGTTGATGCGCGTGGACAGCTTGCCGTCCGTGTACGCGCCCGCGCCGCCCTCGCCGAAGTTCATGTTGCTTTCGGGGTCGAGCGTGCCGTCGCGCATGAGCTTCGCCACGTCCTTGCGGCGCGCCACCACCTCACGGCCGCGCTCCAGCAGGATGCTGCGCACGCCGCGCTCCAGCAGCCCCAGCGCCGCGAAGAGCCCCGCGGGGCCCGTGCCCACGATGATGGGCCACTGCTCCGGCGCCTTCACCTGCGACAGGGGTTCGGGGGCGGGGGGCGTCTCGCCCACGTCTGGCGGCAGCTTCGCCGGCTGCTTGCCCCGGGCCAGCTCCACCTCCAGCGTGTAGATGTAGCGCGGGCTGCCCTTCTTGCGCGCGTCCAGCACGGAGCGCACCACGCGCACGGACGCGAGGTCGGAGCGGGTGACGCCCAGCTTCTCCGCGGCCCGCTGACCGAGCAGCTCCTCCGGCTCGTCCAGCCACAGCCCGATGTTGTTCACCCGATACGCCATTGCCGTCCACTCCTGGTGGGGCGCGTATGTCGCCGCCCCGTTGAAAGATTGCAAGCCCTTGAAATCCGGGTGCGAACCCGCTGATGCACCCCCCCGCGCCAATCCCCCGTACCGCCGACGACTGCGCAACCGCGTTCGCACTGCCCTTCAGGGCCGTTCGGGGCCCTGGTGTACTTCAACCCTTGGGAAATGTTGAGGAATCCGTTTGGAAGAGAATGGGTGGCACGGGGGTTGAAGTAGGGCCGTGGCGTGATTAGGCGGCGCCGCTTCTTCCCGGCCGCTTTGGAGGCATTGACCTTGAGCACCGATCAAAAGGGCACCCGGATCCTGGCGCGCACCTTCTTCAACCAGCTTCGCGCGAGCGGCTATACCCCGCACCAGGTGATTGGCATCGCCACGGAGCTGCTCGAGCTGGTGACCGTGGACCTCAAGGAAGGTGACAAGGCCGCCGCCGTCCAGGCCGCCCAGGAGCAGGCGCCGGAGCTTCGGCCGCAGGCTTGAGGTCCTTGGAGGTTCTCCTGCGCGGGCGCGCGGGCTCCGGACGGGTTTTCGGGGCTCCCGCCCCGCGTGTGGAGGCAGCACGAGGGCTTCAAGGGACCGGCGCTGGCCGGTCTTTTCATTTCGGCTGACTGAGGAATCAGGCCCGGGGCGCTGCCTGCTCCCGCCTCCTTTGGTACGCAGCCGCGCCGGCGACAAAGAGCAGACCCGCGGTGAGGGCGCTGAAGACGCTGCTGGCCGTCTCCAGGGCCTGGAACGCCATCAGCCCGCTTCCGGCGGCGAAGGCGGCCACGTCCACCCAGAGGGGGCGCGGCCGGGGATGCACCAGCACCAGGACACAGGCCGTCAGCGGGATGCCCAGCGCGACCTGCCGGACGATGGCATCGGTGCTCTCGCGCACCGTGTCCCAGTTGTGCACCAGGATGGCGGCGAAGATGACCACCGTGCCCAGCGCGAGCACCAGCACGCCCGCGGCCGCCGCGTCCTTGGCGAGCCGGGCCTTCTCGTCGAACTGCTGGACGGCCAGGTCCACCAGGTGCTCCAGCGCGCTGTTGAGGATTTCCGCGAAGAAGATGAGCAGGACGCAGAAGATGAGCGTCACCTTCTCCGCCAGACCCAGCGCGATGCCGCTGCCCACCAGTCCCACCAGCACGGCGGCGATGAGGTGCACGCGCATGTTGCGCTGGTAGATGACGGTGTGGATGAGCCCCGCCCACGCATGACCGAAGGAGGCGAGGAGCCCCGAGCCGTTGCGGGGAGGGAACGAGGCGGGTGGCCGGGGAGGTGCGTTCATCGATGACGGAAGCGCGGAGCAGGCTAGCACCCGCGGGAGCGATTGCCCCGCCGGTGTGAAGGGGTATGGTCCGACCCTGTGAATGCCCCTTCCTACCTCCAACGTGTCCGTCTGGGTGGCGCACTTCTCGCGCTGGTGTTGACTTCCTCCCTGGCCCGCGCGGATTCCGTCGCGCATGACCACGCGCTGGATGAAGGCGCGTGTGGTCTGGAGCCGCCGGGCGTGGAGTACGTGCCCATGCCCGGGCCGCGTCCCCACGAGTCGCGGCGCTTGTCCGCCCAGGAGCCGCCTGTCGTCCGCCGTGAGCAGCCGTCACGCGCCGGGACGAAGTCGGGCGTTCCGCAGACGCGTCAGCGCACCGGTTCGCTGTCCGGCAAGGTGGTGTACCTGAGCCCGGGCCACGGCTTCACGCGCAGCGCGCCGCTGAATCGCTGGGCCACGCAGCGGCCGAACACCTGGGCCGTGGTGGAGGACCTCATCTCCGCCGAGGTGCTCAACCAGTACCTGCTGCCCATGCTGACGGGCGCCGGTGCCACCGTGGTGCCGGTGCGCGAGCCGGACCTCAACCCGCGCATGGTCATCGTCGACGACGGGCAGCCGGGATATTCGGAGGAGGGCGAGGGCTTCGAGGTGTCTTCGCAGTCCGGCTGGGCCACGCCGGCCACGCCCATGGGCAACGCGGTGGAGCCCTTCTCGCTGGGCACGACGCGGGTGATGGCCTCCGCGCGCGCCGCCACCGCGAGCGCGACCTGGGCCCCGGAGATTCCCGCGGACGGCAGCTACAACGTCTACGTCTCCTACGTGGCGGACCCGGCGCGCGCCCCGGACGCGCACTACGTGGTGAAGCACGCGGGCGGTGAGAGCCACTTCCGCGTCAACCAGCGCCGCCACGGCGGGACGTGGGTGCTGCTGGGCCGCTTCTATTTCAAGGCGGGGCAGCACCTGGATTCCGGCGCGGTGGTGGCGCTGAACGACACCGCCGAGGGCGGCACGCTGTCGCTGGACGCGGTGCGCTTCGGTGGTGGCAGTGGCGTCATCGGCGACGCCGCCATGGCGCCGCTGGCGCGGCCTCGCTACGAGGAGTCGGCGCGCTACCACGTGCAGTTCAGCGGCGCTCCGGCCACCGTCTACGCGCCCACGGGCGCCAACGCGCTGTCCAACGAGCGCAACGCGGACGTCACCGCGCGCCCGCGCTTCGCCGCGTGGCTGCACGAGGAGGGCGAGGACGCGGTGTACGTGGCGTGGCACACCAACGCGTCCACCACGGGCAACGTGTCGGGGACGGAGGCCTACGTGTACGGGCCCAACCCGGTGGACGGCACGCTCAACTTCACGGGCTTCCCGGGCAGTGACGTGCTGGCGCGGGCGCTGCTGGCCGAGCTGGGCACGGACCTGCGCCGCGAGGTGGACCCGAACTGGCGGACGCGCAACCTGCGCTCGGCCAACCTGGGCGAGGTGAACCCCACGCACAACAACGAGATGCCGTCCGTGCTGCTGGAGATCGCCTACCACGACAACGTCACCGATTCGAACCGGCTGAAGGAGCCCGCGTTCCGCCGGGTGGCCGCGCGCGCCATCCTCCAGGGCCTCATCAAGTACTACGCCGCCCGGGACGGCGTGCCCGTCGTCCTGCCGCCCGACGCGCCCGACGCGGTCGCCGCGCTCAACGGCACCGGCGGCACGGTGGAGGTCCGCTGGGCGGCGCCGCCGGCGAACCCGGACGAGGAGGGCCGTGACGCGCCGACGGGGTACCGCGTCTATCAGAGCGCGGATGGCCTGGGCTGGGACGACGGCACGGACGAGGCGGGCACGGCCTTCACCCTCACGCTGGCGCCGGGAACGGCGCGCTACTTCCGGGTGGCCGCGCTCAACGCGGGCGGCGAGGGCTTCCCCTCCGCCACCGTGGGCGTGCGCACGCCGGGTGGCGCCGAAGCGCCGGTGCTGGTCGTCAATGGCTTCGAGCGCCTCGACGCGTCCCAGGCCTGCGCCGAACCCCTGGACGCCTATGATTTGGAGGCGCCGGTGCGCCTGCTGGTGGAGACGATGAACGACGGCACCTACGTGCGCCGTCACGGCGCGGCGCTGGCGCACGCGGGTCATGCCTTCGACAGCGCGACGCGCGCGGCGGTGGCGGCGCGGCTGGTGACGGTGGGCGCGCCGTATCCGCTGGTGGACTGGTTCACTGGACGGGGCGGCGTGGCGGGCGCCCGGCCCTCGCGCGAGGAGCAGGACGCGCTGAGCGGCTTCGTGATGCAGGGCGGACACCTGCTGCTGTCGGGCAGCCATGTGGCGTCCGCGCTCGCGGTGGGCTCGGCCGAGGACCAGACGTTCCTCTCCGACATCCTCCGGGCCTCGCCGGGCAGTGGCACGCCCGCGTTGTCGGTGGAAGGGGTGCCGGACGGCTGGCTGGCGCAACTGACGGGGGTGGGGCTGGATGACGGCACGCGCGGGGCCTACGCGGTGGGCGCCACGGACGTGCTGACGCCCGCCTCGGGTGGGACGCCGGTGCTCCGCTACCCGGGAACGGAGTGGGCGGCGGGGGTGGCCTCCGCGCCCAACGGCCGGGTGTTGCTGCTGGGGGTGCCCTTCGAGGGCATCGTCAGCTCCGCGCAGCGCGCCGGGCTCATGTCCTCGTTCCTGGTGCAGGCGGGCCTGCTCACCGAGCCGCCCGCTGCTCCGGCCGAGGAATCCGCGGCGCCGGGCCTGCTCACCTCCTGCGTGGCGGCGCGCGGCGTGGACCCGCACCCGCCACCGGAGCCCGAACCGGAGCCGGAACCCGAGCCCGAGCCGCGCGTCTTGGGGGTGCTGCCCCAGTTCTATCCGCTGGGTGATTCCGGCTGTGGCTGCGGGGCGGGTGGGGGAACGGGCACGGCCGTCTGGCTGTTGCTCGGGGTGATTGTTCAGCTTCGGCGTGCGCGCCGTCGCGGGGATGTTGCCGGGCGTTGACTCGGCCGGTCGCGATGCCTACGGTCGGCCGCCCTCGATTTTGACGTGAAGACCCGTGGGCGCCTGGCGCCCACAGCTCAAGGAGACGACGAACATGGCTACCCGGATTGCCATCAATGGCTTTGGCCGCATCGGTCGCTGCATCCTCCGCGCGGTGCTCAGCCGCAAGGAAGACCTCGAGATCGTCGCCATCAACGACCTCGACAAGCCGGCGGCGCTGGCGCACCTGTTCAAGTACGACTCCGTGCACCGCACCTGGCCGGGCGAGGTGAAGGCCACGGAGAAGGGCATCGTGGTGGACGGCAAGGAGATCACCGTCACCGCGGAGAAGGACCCCACGGCGCTGCCCTGGAAGAGCCTCAACGTGGACGTGGTGCTGGAGTGCACCGGCCGCTTCACCGCGCGCGACGCGGCGGAGAAGCACCTGAAGGCGGGCGCGAAGAAGGTCATCATCTCCGCCCCGGCCAAGGGCCCGGACATCACCATCGCCTACGGCATCAACCACAACGAGTACGACCCGGCCAAGCACCACGTCATCTCGAACGCCTCGTGCACCACCAACTGCCTGGCGCCCATCGCCAAGGTCCTGGTGGACAACTTCGGCATCGAGAAGGGCCTGATGACCACGGTCCACAGCTACACCAACGACCAGCGCATCCTGGACCTCACCCACGAGGACATGCGCCGCGCCCGCGCCGCCGCGCTCTCCATGATCCCCACCAGCACCGGCGCCGCGAAGGCCATCGGTGAGGTGATTCCGCAGCTCAAGGGCAAGATGCACGGCCTGGCCGTCCGCGTGCCCACGCCGAACGTGTCCCTGGTGGACCTGACGGTGAACACCGAGAAGAAGGTCACCGCCGAGGCCGTCATCGAGGCGTTCCGCAAGGCCGCCGCCGGCCCGCTCAAGGGCGTGCTGGAGTTCAGCGACGCTCAGACGGTGTCGGTGGACTACAACGGCAACCCGCACTCGGCCATCTTCGACTCCACCAACTGCTTCGTGGTGGGCGACAACCTCCTCAAGGTCATGGCCTGGTACGACAACGAGTGGGGCTTCTCCAACCGCATGGTCGACACGGCGAAGTTCCTCGTCTCCAAGGGCGTCTAGTCCCAAGGGCGTTCAGGGCACCGAGAGGGAATGACCAAGATGATCCGCTACATCGACGACCTGCAGTTGACCGGAAAACGCGTCTTCATCCGGGTGGACTTCAACGTCCCCATGGAAGGGCGGCGCGTGTCCGACGACACCCGCATCCGCGAGGCGATGCCCACCATCCGGCGCGCGCTCGACATGGGCGGGAAGGTCATCCTGGCTTCCCACCTCGGTCGCCCCAAGGGGCCGGATCCGAAGCTGTCGCTGGAGCCTGTCGCCGCGCGGCTGGCCGAGCTGCTCGGCGGCAAGCACGAAGTCATCCTCACCGACGACTGCGTCGGTGACGGCGTGAAGAAGCAGGTGAAGGAGCTCAAGGAAGGCCAGGTGGTCGTCCTGGAGAACCTCCGCTTCCACAAGGAAGAGGAGGCCAACGACGAGACGTTCGCCCGCGAGCTGGCCTCGCTGGCGGATGTCTACGTCAACGACGCCTTCGGCACCGCCCACCGCGCCCACGCGTCCACCGCGGGCATGGTGCCCTTCGTGAAGGAGAAGGCGGCCGGCTTCCTGATGCGCAAGGAGATTGAGTACCTGGGCAAGGTGCTCAAGAACCCGGACAAGCCCTTCGTGGCCATCCTGGGTGGCTCGAAGGTGAGCGACAAGATCAAGGTCATCGAGAGCCTGCTGCCCAAGGTGGACGCGCTGCTCATCGGTGGCGCCATGGCGTACACCTTCCTGAAGGCGCAGGGCGTGGAGGTGGGCAAGTCCCGCGTCGAAGGCGACAAGCTGTCGCTGGCCACGCGCCTGCTGGAGGCCGCCGCCCGGTTCAAGACGCCCATCGTCCTGCCGGTGGATCACATCGTGGGCACCGAGCCCACGGAAAACAGCGTCGCGAAGGAGACGCCGGACAACGTGATTCCCGCGGACATGATGGGCCTGGACATCGGTCCCAAGACACGCGCCATCTACGCGCAGCACATCCGCGACGCGAAGACGGTGGTGTGGAACGGGCCCATGGGCCTGTTCGAGGTGCCCAAGTTCGCCGAGGGCACCCGCTCCGTCGCCGCCGCCATGTCCATCAACTCGCAGGCCACCACCGTCATCGGCGGCGGTGACAGCGCCGCGGCCGTGGAGCAGATGGGCTTCGCGTCCAAGATGAGCCATGTGTCCACTGGTGGAGGCGCGTCCCTGGAATTCCTGGAAGGGCGTGACTTGCCGGGCATCAAGGCGCTGGAGACGCGGTAGTCTTCACGTCGGACACACCACACACCCCTGGGGGACCCCATGGCCACCGCGCGTCGCCGGAAGATCGTTGCTGGCAACTGGAAGATGAACAAGACGGTACCGGAGGCGCTGGCGCTGGTGCGCGACCTGCGCGGCCTGGTGGCCTCCCTGGGGGACACCGTGGAGGTGGTGGTGGCGCCGCCATTCGTGGCGCTGCAGCCGCTGCACGTCGCGCTGGAAGGCGCGCCGCTGGCGCTGGCGGGGCAGAACTGCCACTGGGAGTCCTCGGGCGCCTTCACCGGAGAAATCTCCGCGCCGATGCTGGCCGAGCTGGGGTGCGCCTACGTCATCGTGGGCCACTCCGAGCGCAGGCAGCTCTTCGGGGACACCGACGAGCAGGTGAACAAGCGGGCGAAGGCGGTCCGCGCGGCCGGCATGACGCCCATCATCTGCGTGGGCGAGACGCTGACCGAGCGCGAGGCGGACCAGACGCTGGCCGTGGTGGAGCGCCAGGTGCGTGGAGCGCTGGCGGGCTTCGAGGCCAAGGATGTGGCCAGCTTCGTGCTGGCCTACGAGCCGGTGTGGGCCATTGGCACCGGACGCAACGCCACGGCGGCGCAGGCGCAGGAGGTCCACGCGGCGATCCGGGGCCTGCTCGAGCGGCTGTACAACGGTGAGACGGCCGGGCAGGTGCGGATCCAGTACGGCGGCAGCGTGAAGGCGGACAACGCCGCGGAATTGCTGAGCCAGCCGGATGTCGACGGGGCGCTTGTCGGGGGCGCGAGCCTGAAGGCGGGCGACTTCGCGGCCATCGTCAAGGCCGCCACATAGGGTTGATCCAGGGGGCGGGCGGAAGATGTTGTCACCCGATCACCACTTTGGTGTAGGGTGCGCCTCCTTTTCACGGAACGTCTGAAAGAGTCCACATGCTGACCTTCGTCACGATCGTGCACGTCCTGGTGTGCGTGTTCATGATCTTCGTCATTCTGCTCCAGCCGGGTAAGGACGCCGGCATGGGCTCCGCGCTGGGCGGCGGTGCCGCCACGAGCGCCTTCGGCGGCCGGGGTGCGGTGACGTTCCTCAGCAAGCTGACGGGCGTGTTCGCCGCGCTCTTCTTCTTCAGCTCGCTGGGCCTGTCCTTCGTGGGGCTTCGCTCCTCGGTGGCCTCGGGTTCGGTGGCCACGCCTCCCGCGCAGACGGCTCCGGCGGCGCCGGCCGCTCCGGGTAGCATGGAGCAGCCGCGCGGCGAGCAGTCCACGCCGCCCGCCGAGGGTGGTGAAAGCCCGGCGACGCAGGAGCCGGCTCCGGCGCAGTAGTCGTTCGCGGTACGCGGTTCGAAGTGGGAAGTAACTGATTCACGCAGCGGTTGAGATAGTCGTTGCGTGAATCAGAAAGCTCCGGTAGATGGACGCCGCAGCAAACGCCCAGGTGGTGGAACTGGTAGACACACCATCTTGAGGGGGTGGCGCCGAAAGGTGTGCGGGTTCGAATCCCGCCCTGGGCACTCCGATAAAGGCCTCCGAGTCGAAAGACTCGGGGGCCTTTTTCGTTTCCGGAGTGCGGCTTGCTTCTCCTGGCCTGTCGGACACGGTGCTAGCTCTGCCGTCGTGAACTCTCGTGGGAGAGGGCAACAGGTGGAGGTCACGATGGCGCTGCGCTGGGGAGCGGCTCTTGTCCTGAGCCAGCTTGTGCTGGGCTGCGCGACGGTGCGGGTGGTGCGCCTGGAGACTGAGGACGGGGCGGCCCTTGTCTACAAAGCGCCTGGTCGTCCGGACGCGGTCGAAGTCCGGGAGGACGCCTTTCGGCAGTCACTGGTCCGATTGGTGCTGGATGCGCGATTCACGTTGCGGACAGAGGGGGCTCCGCGCTCGCGCATCCGCTTGGCGTCGATGACTGGATCACCGGGGGCGTCCTCGCTGGATGGCCAGGCGGGATGCTCACGGTGGGCGGATCCCGAGGAGTGCCTGTTCCTGCTGAGGGATGGTGACTCGCTGCTTGAGCCCTCGGGGCGGAGGCAGCTTGCGTTGTCGTTCGCCTGGGATGGAGTCTGGGATGGGGTGGACGATGCCGTTCGAGAAATCACGCACCCGCTGGCGCTCAAGGCGATGGTGACGTCGGCACTGGCCGCATACATGCTGTTAGTCGTCGCACCTGAGCCTGTGACCAAGCTCGTGGCGATTGCTCTCACGGTGTACGTGGTGGCGTATATCGGGCTCGATGCATTCACCGAGCTCGTGAGGGGGTGGCAGGCCCTTTCATTGGAGGCCGAGCGAGCGGTTTCCTTCGAGCAGCTCGAAGCCGCGGGGCACAGGTTTGGGAAGGTGATGGGCGCCAATGGTGCGCGTGTACTCATCCTGGCACTGACCGCGGTGCTGGGGGGCGGGGCCGCGAATCTGGCGTCGAAAGGGCCCACACTCCCTGGTTTCGCTCGTGCGGCGCTGGCCGCGGAGACGAACGCGGGCTTGAGGCTGACGGCGGTGATGACAGGGGGCGTACGCTCTCTCTCCTTCTCCGAGAGCGGGCTTATGGTCGCGGTCGCGCCGACCGCGGTCGCAACGGTCGCCTGGGATGGGGCACCGGGTTCGACGGCTCCGGGGTCGTCACCGGAGAAGCCAGGCACAGAACTTCGGCAGCTCTTCAGCGGGCTGCGAAGCGTTCCCGGCTATCCGCCCAACTTCAAGGCGGCCCAGAATGGAACCGCGCGGGTGCGCGTGAGCAACAAGGCACTGCTTGAGAAGCTACGAGAGGCCGAGCCTGGAGTCTGGAACAAAGTCTACAAAGATGGCTGGGTTGGAAGTGACAAGGTTTCTCTGCATTACTTCGAAAGCGCATCAGGGAAGGTGTTCAACTTCAAGGTGAAGCCAGGGTGGAGCAACCAATGAGTGTGTCTCAGCCCGGAAGTGGGGGCTCGCGAGTGGAGTTGTCGTTTCTCGCTGCTGGCGAGGTCGAGGTCCAACAGATGGTGGCCATTGCCGCATTGGGGATGTGCCGGGCGCTGGCGGCGGGCGCAGTGACGCCAGGATATGCGTGTGGGCGACTGTTCGGTCCGGCATTGCTCTCGCGTCTTGATGTGCTGAACGCGCATCCCGAGCTTGTCCGTGCCATTCACTTGGCTACAGAGCTTGAGGACCTTTCCGAGCTGGCTCCGGAGTCGATGGGCTCATCGATTGCTGAGATAGAGGCGTGTCTGCTGAGGGTATTGTCCGTGTTGCCTCCGTCACCCACGGTCGGCGCGAAGTGGCTCGTCAAATAAGGTGCATCCAGCGTGATTCGAGGCGGCACCTGAAGAGGCGCATCCCTCCTTGGGCACTCCAATTCAGGCCTCCGAGTCGGAGACTCGGGTGCTTTTTCGTTTCGAGCGAGAGCCCTCGTGTTTCCGCGTAAGGTGGTGAGGACCATGGCCCCCATTCGTCTCATCGCTGTCTCTTGTGTCGTTGTTCTCGGCTTCATCGCGGCTTGTGGCGACGATCCTCCCCGGCCGCCTCCTACCGAGCCACCCGACGCATCCGTGCCGGAGTGCAGCGGCGCTGGCGCCGCATTGTGTGGCGATGTTTGTGTGAACACCCTGAGTGACCCGGCTCATTGTGGTGGATGTGGCAATGCCTGCTCATTGATCGAGGCCTGTGAGGCTGGCGCATGCATCGGGGTCTGCCAGATTGACGGCAACCGGGTCACTGCTGGGGCGCTGAACACGGCGAACGCGTGCGA
Source organism: Myxococcus hansupus (assembly GCF_000280925.3). Classification (NCBI taxonomy): domain Bacteria; kingdom Pseudomonadati; phylum Myxococcota; class Myxococcia; order Myxococcales; family Myxococcaceae; genus Pseudomyxococcus; species Pseudomyxococcus hansupus. The sequence goes on along the minus strand of NZ_CP012109.1, from coordinate 5,256,454 downwards.
GCAATGTACGCCAGAGGTGTCCGCGACCACGTGGACGCAGCTCACGGACGGGACGTCGTGCGGTTCCGGCGAGGTTTGCTCCGTGGGTGAGTGCAGCCCGAAGTGCTTCATCGATGGCGAGCTCCACGCCGAGGATGCTGTGAATCCGGCGAACCCCTGTGAGGTCTGCGCGCCCTCGACGTCGACGACGACGTGGTCCGCCCGCGCGAGCGTTCCGTTGTTGGTGGGCGGCGAAGACATCGCGGCGCAAGGCTGGAACGTGGTTTCGCAGACGCCGAGTACGCTCTCCTACGGCGAGGACTACGTCCGCCTCGAGACCTCGACGAACAGCGGCGGTCGAACGAGCGGGCAGTTGCTCATCGCGAAGGCGGACGCGGTTGACCCGACGAATCCGTTCAAGCTCCAGGTGACGATGCTGGTCGAGTCGGTGAACCGCCACAACTCGCTCGACAGTGGCGCGGCCATCCTGGGGAGCTTCACGCCTCCGGCTGGCAACTCCACGGACCGTGCGCAGATGATCTACCTGGACAGCGCGGCCATCGGCTGGGCGGATGACAGACAGTCCGCGGCGTTCGCCGTGACGGACGGCGCTTACCATGTCTACGAACTCGCGGTGGATGCCGCGAAGGTGGCGACGGTCAGCGTTGACGGCGTCGCGATGCTGACGCGGAACAACTTCACGGCGACCGGTACCATCGCCATCGGGGACCAGACCAACGATCCGAACGTCGACGGGGTGGTGCGGATCAAGTCAGTCGCGCGGCTCTGTCCCTAACGCACGGAGCGGCGGTGCTGACCCGGGCCGTGGCGCCGTCCGCGCGCCCGGCCTCGGGTTCACCTCCAATGCCTACTGCGCGCCGCGCATCGTCTCCGCGATGCCCATCTCCAGGATGAGGAGCACGGTGCGCTCCCTGACGCCCGGCGCCACGGTGAGCGCGATGCGCTCCGGGCCCTTCGTGAACCCGTCGTCTGGCCCCTGCTCGTATCCCTGCGCGGCGAGCTTCTCGCGATAGAACGCGCGAATCTCCGCCGGAGTCGCCGTCGTCGCGTAGGTCATCGACTTCATCCACTCGAGCTGGGTGCTGGTGACGGGGCCACTGCCTGGGTAGACGGGCGCGAACGCGGGCACCTCCTTCTGCCTCCGCTTGCTCAGCTCCGCCGAGCTGAAGATGAGCGTCGTCGCGCCCTTGCCTGACGGTTGCAGGATGACGGTGTACGAGATGAGGTTCTCCGTATCCAGCCCCGTCACCTGCTCTCCGAGCTGCAGTTTCACGGCCTCCATCTCCTCCGCCAGATACAGCCCCCTTCGGAGGAAGAGGGCGCGGAAGTGGGCCTTCAGCGTCGCGACGTCCTTGCTCGAAACGAGCGTTGAACTCTCGATGACGACGCCATCGACGACCATCTTCTCCGCGATGGTCGGCTTCGAAACCGCCCCTGGGACGTCCTTCACGAAGGCATTCGCCTCGGCGGTGGGCCCCACCGTGAGCGTCGTAAGGATGAGGGTCGCGAGGAGGAGGGGGCGGCTCAGTCGCATGTGTATCTCCCGAGGTAGACGAACTGCGTCGCCGTTCCCGCACGGAGCAGGTTCGCGGCGTCGAAGGCCTCGCGATACGTACCGCGTCGTCGGCCTTGTGACGGGGTGTGAATGGAGTTGTGGTCCATGGGCTGCGTCTGCCAGACGCGCTCGTGGAACTCTCCGAAGGTGCCGGACTCCTCGCCCCGGAAGCTCAGGTAGAAACCGGTTACCCGTCCCGGCGGAGAGCTGCCGACGACGTTGTCTGTCCATCGCTCGGGCACGCCTGTCCATCCCATGGACCGGTCCCATCCTTCGTGGGCGAGGCTGTAGAAGGCCCGGTTCTGACAGCGCTGCCCGGGGACGTCGTCCTGGAGGAGGTGGCACTCGAGGTCCTCGCCCGACCCCTGGGTGAGCCCATGGTCTCCGAGGAGGATGTTCAGCGAGCCGCGGCAGGTGGTGCCCGACGCGGGCCGGCCCAGGCCGCACAGCCGGAAGGCCGTCCGCGTCACATGCTCGGCGGTGAAGATTCCATTGTCCGCATCATCGAGGAAGCGCGCTGGCAGGTTGATGGTGTCCACGGGCCCCTGGGTGATGCACGAAACCGCGCCGGGCTCTCCGTAGGCGGGGGTATTGGCCGTCGCGGACACGCTGAACCCTCCGCGCGGGTCCAGGGTGCGGATGCACGCCGTGGTGAGCTCGCCCGCCCGGGTATAGAGCTGGGTGGGCCCCATGGCGCGCTGCACGCTCTGGCGGCCATCCCAATCCACATACCGCGCGTTGGTGGTGTCCGTGGCTTGCGGCGCGGCAATCCTGCCCGAGTCGTACCAGGCCCAGTCGTCGACGCCCTCCACGCCCGGGCGCTCGACGCGGTACGCGGTGGCATCCCACGCCGCCGCCGCCACCGCCTCGTGCGCCTTCAACGACAGATGCGTGAGCTCCGCGAAGTGCAGGCCGAACATCAGGACGGTGACCATCAACATCAGCCCGAGCACGGTCTCCACCAGGGCCTGTCCGCGCGGGCCCCCAACGGTCCTCGCAATGCCTTTGCGCTTCACCATCCGGTGTACCCGTTGAAGAGCAGGCTTTCGAACGCGCCTTGTGCATCGGTGGCGCCGGTACCTCCCAGGAACTCCCGCGCGCGTGCGTCGAACGCGGTGCGCTCGGATGACTCGACGCTGGGGCGGTCGACGGAGAACCGCGTCAGCCCTGCCCGCCAGTACGGCGCGAACATGTTGGGAGGCTCCGTCGAATGCTGGAACCGGTGGTAGTAGACGACGCCAGAACCCACGGCCACCTGGCGCGGCGCCCCTTCGAAGATGGGGCCGCCTCCCAGGTCGAGCCTTCTTCCCGCCCCGAGTCCGCCGCTGAGGTTGAACGAGAGGTCCCAGACATCACGTTGGGGCACCGGCTCACGTGCCAGCGCCGTCACCAGCTTGGGCTGCCCCTGGAGGTTGTCCGCATCCAGGACCTGGCTGCCATTGAAGTCGACGAAGGGCGGGAACGTCTCGAACGCGTGCCGGACCGAGTGGCCCACGCCCGCGTGCCCGAGCGCGGAGACGCTCACGGAGCCGTCCCCAATCCCTCGCCCCGCCACGCCGATGGCCGCCGCGATGGGGAAGGCGGGGAGCGGGGACGCACACATCGTCCAGTTGCGGAACCGCTGCGCGGCGCCCGGCACTCGGGCGAGGTCGGCGGCGGGAAGGAAGGCGACGCGGGTTCGTGCGCTCTGCCCATCATGCGCGCGAGGCTCATACGGCCGTCCCGACGGATTCGTGGCGTAGTCGTTGTCGTAGTAGCCCTTTCCGTTCCGGGAGCCGCTGTAGAAGATGTGGCCGGCGCCCAGCAGCACCAGGGAGCGGCGGCCGACGCTGTTCGATGAGAACAGCCGGTCCCAGTCGCTCCCTTCGCTCCGGTTGCGCAGGAACGGGTGCCCCCGGCTGCCCATCACGATGTGACCGACCTCGTGCGGTTCGCTGCCTTGGCGGGCCGTCGCGTGGTCGAGCACCGCGTCGCTCAGCTCCTGCTGCGTGACGCGCGTCCCCGCGGGCTGGACGCTGAGCTCGTCGGGCGCGACGAGGTTCGCCTGGGCGAGCGACTGGTGCGCGAGCCCCTCGGGGCCGTCGCCTATTCGTGCTCGGGCCCGGGCCAGCACCTCCACCTGCGCGGCGTGGATGCGCTGCGCCGCGTTCCAGCGCGGCAGGGTCTCCGCGGCGAAGAGCTCGGTGTCGCGCCGCAAGTCATCGCGAACGCTGCGGGCATGCAACGTCGACGCGGTGGCGAGCGCGAGCGTCTGGGCGAGCGCGCGCGAGCACAATCGGCACAGGGGCTTGGGCGGTGGAAAGCATTGGACCACGGTGTTGAGGGCGTAGGGCGCGGTCATCAGGCGAAACAGCTCCGCCGCGTTGTCCGCGTGCTTCCAGTACAACGTGGACCACGAGATGAGGCTCAGGGTGCCGAGCGTCGAGACGGCGTGCGCCACCTGGATCCGGTTCATCACCGCCACCGCGTTGAACGCGCGCGCGGTGGTCACCGCCGAGCTGTAGGCGGTCGCGTCCGCGAGCGTCTGCAACTCCATGCGCTCCTTCACCTTGGCGCCCATGGACAGCGTCATGCTCACCATCACCACCAGGAGCAGCATGGTCAGCGCGAACAGCACCAGCGTCTGTCCTCGCATCGCGGGCGGGAGTCGGGTCGTCATGGTTCGAACCCCGGCGCCGCGCACTCGGCCGCGGCGAATTCGGACAGGCGAGGGGGCGTCATCATTCGCATGGTGGAGGAGACCTCGATGGGGAACATGTAGTGCCCGCGCGCGAGCCGGAGCCGGAGCTCGTCGGCCATTCGGGCGTTGATGGTGGGCCGGGGGCTGACTTCCCAGTCCGCCGCTCGGGTCATCATGAGCGGGTTTTGCTCCGTGTAGCTGGAGAGCCCCAGCCGCGCCGCGGCGATGCGGGAGAACACCCAGTCGGCGAAGGGGATGCGCAGCGGCGCCCAGAAGACCATTCGGACCTCGAGCCGCAAGGGCTCGGTCCGGCCCGCGCGGGGCAGGGGTTGGTCGAAGGCGATGACATCCGCGAGGGTGGGCGTCGGCTGCTCTCGCACGAGCCAGACGAGGGCCTCGGTGTCACCACCGGCGCTGTTCCAGCCCGCGCCCATGTATCCCTGATAGTGGTTGTCCCGGAACCGGCCAAAGGCTTGTCCCAGTTGCTCCCCGGGCGTGGCACCCGGGACCCTCCGGTCACCCAGGAACGAGTGCACGGCGGGAAGCACCGAGAGGATGGCGGCGTGAGTCATGGGCGTGCAGGCCCCGTGATTGAGCGAGCCGACCCGCGTCGCCTGGAACACCCCGTACTGCGCGAAGAGGCGGGCCTGGGAGAGGAGGAAGAGCTGAAGACAGCCCAGAATCACGAACAGGACGAGGGGCATCGTCAATGCGGTTTCCACCGCGGCCTGTCCGGATTCGCGCCGCATGTCTATGGTCCGGTGCCGTCGCAACCCGCCCCCTGACAGTCTTCTGGAATGAAGCGACTGGACTTCTTGAGTTGTTCGACCTGCTCGGGGCACAGGACGTGTTCACCGTTGCGGTCTCGGCAGAACATCTTGGATGCCTGCACCATGGCCGTCCGCATCTCCAGCTTCTCCTCCTCGGTGCACTGGCGCATCTGGCCATTGCCACTCATGCAGTTCTTTTCGTCGCGGCGCTGTTTGACTGCCGCGCGCCGGTCATTGACGCGATGGCACCGCGCATAGCAACGGTCCGAGGCACGGCCGCAGTGGAGGCGGCACTGTGCGCGCTCCTCGCAGAGCGCGGTACATTCCGCCTGTCTTTTGGCGCAGCGCTTGGGGCAGTCCTGGTCCGCGCGCTTCTCCGGGGACATGCCTTGGCCTTCCTGGTTCGGGTCGCTGTCGCTGTTCACGGGCGAAGAGGACGCGACAGGCGGTTTGAGATGGCCAAACTCGACCTGGGCCGCGAGGCGCTGCTTCGACCTGGGCCGACAGAGCCTGTCCAGGTCGCAGGTATACCCGTGCTGACTGCACCGCCCATATGAATCACAGCCAAACAGGATTTCCCCGTCCCCACCCGAGTCAGGACAGCCCCCGAAAAAGGCTGCAATGCATAGCAGCACGAGGGTCGCCGGGAGTGGACGGTTGCGGGAAGGCATGAATGCACTTCCTCCTGATGCGCGGGGCAGGGGGGGCAGACGTTGGGCTTTGGGAACGTCAATCGTAGACAAGTGCGAGAGGGTGGCAAGACGCAGCTCGTCGTCTGTCGTCTGCAATTGGATGGTGCGGACAACGATGGGGCCTGGCGTGTCGTGCCGTTGACAGTTGAGGTAAATTGCAATGATTTGGGGCCGAGCCAGGTCTGGAGCGACCCATTGGACGCAAATCGCATCCAGCCACTCCTGGTGCGCTCCGCTTGCGACCCGAACACTTCAGACCCGAAGTCGGAAGCGTGAGCGGGCAGGCGTTGACTGGGGCCATTCGCCTTCTTCGCCCTGTTTCCGGGCGCCTACACGCTGGAGTTCCAGCGGGCGGACATCCCTTTGACGCGGCGAGAGGTGGATGTCCTGGGCGGTGACGGAACGCTGCTCACGGTCGACCTGTGACGCGCGCGAGTGGCCGCGCGATGTCGCTGCGCAGGACGTTCGGGCGCGATGGCCGGCTCACCTGATGGGGCGAACTGTCGCTGCCGTTCTTGCGTCAGCCCCCAGCATGGAGCTGCGCGTCCCGGCTCGCGGGCACCGGCGCCTGACAGGCATGTCCTCCCTGTCGCGGCCTCCGTGGTGACGTTGCCCCTTGGCTCCGGGGCAACGCCACCTGACTGCACCGCGCTCCGGACGGAGTCTTCATTCCCGTCCGGAGCGTGGGTGAATCACTCCACCCAGAAGGTGTCCACGTAGACGCTGAAGCCCGTCTGGGTGTCGACGTAGAAGCTCACGCCGTGGTTGCTCCACGGGTCGTTCGAGAAGCCGTACTGGCAGCCGAAGAACGAGCGGCCCGACGTCAGCGCGGCCAGGTTCTCCAGGCCGGCGGTCTTCACCTGCGGGTCCACCACGTTGGTGTGGTTCTCGGCGTAGGCAATGCCGGCCTCGACCGCCGCATAGACCTCGGCGCCGTCGGCCAGATTCGGACGCATGGAGATTCCTCTCCCGTTGTCCGGCAGGAGCTGCGGCCTGATGCCGAAGCACTCCTGGATCTGGAAGTTGAAGTACTGAGAATTCACCTTCGACAGCCAGTCGAAGTGGCGCGCCATGTTCGTGCCGTGGTTGGGCCGCGGCAGGGCGTGCACCGCCTCGATGAGCGCCTCGAAAGGACGGCTCAGCGTGGCGGCATTGCGCAGGTTGCGGAGGCTCACCGCGCCGATGCCCGACGTGTTCGCGATGGCGTCCACGGTGGCGAAGGGGCGCAGGTTGCGCAGGTTCGTCGCGCCCGTCCGGGCGTCCGGGAGGATGTCGTGCAGGCCGGTGGCGCTGATGCTGTTCACCAGCGAGACGATGGCGGTCGCGTCATCCTGCGAGAGCGCGAGGCTGTCCAGGATGCCGTAGCACTCCGCTTCGATGTAATCCAAGCCCCGGGCCGCGCTCACGATCTGCTGCAGGCGCGCATCACCGACCAGCTTGACGGCGGCGACCTGCGCCACGGTCGAGAACGGCCGTGCGGCAATCAGGTTGTGCGCGACGTTGCTGGGCAGCGCGGCGTCCAGCCGGTCGAAATCCGACTCGTTGAGGTAGTCGAGGACGCCCTGGCACTCGGGGGCGAGGTCCACGTCCGTCTCTGTCAGCGGCGCCTGCTGCTGCTCCAGCGGCTGCTGCGTGGACGTTTCGGTTTCGCTGGGGCCACAGCCCGTGAGCAGACCGGTGGCGAGGACGGCAGATCCAATAAAACGACGCATCGAGGGAACTCCTGCTAGGGGGACAACAAAGTGAGACGGCTTAATACATCAAAGCCGATTGTTTCTGGCAATCCTGAAATGAATTGTTGTCATGTCACAACTTTGTTTCAGGTGCCGTGCACTCCGCGTGTGTCCAAGGCCCTCTTCGCGTCGCGATAGGGTGCATTTCTCCTCTGAGACAACCCCAAGGGTCCTTGTCCGGCGAGCGCGCCTGAATCAACTGTCAGGACATGGACAGGTGGTGAGGGATTGTCCCTGGAGGATGTCTGTTTTGGACGTGATACGTCTCAAGGACGCGGCGTCACAGGCCGGGCGATGAGGCGGGAAAACGGCTTAGTTTGGAATCCCGGTAGGGTCTTCCATGGCATGGGGATTATCGGTCCAGGCGCCCGGGAGTTGCGCGGTGGCCTGGCCGAGTCTCACGCTGAGGGAGCGTTCGTTAATCGCTCAACGGGACCGCGCGGCCCAGTTCCACGCGACCACGGCCCATTCGTCAGTGGCGTCGCGGTAGGTGTGGAGGGTCTCGAAGCCGACCCGCTCGTGCGCGCGCAGGGAACGGGGGTTGCTCGCGGAGACCTCGGTGACGATGAGGTCGAACTGGTTCCGGAACTGCTCCCGGTGCTGGTGATAGAGGCGCTCGAACAGGCCCTGTCCCCGGTGCGCCTTGTCGATGCAGATCTGCCCCATCACATAGAAGCGGAACCGGTTCAGGGGCGTGCCCCGGAACTGGAGCGTGTCGAAGAGCGCGAACATGGGCTCCAGGACTGGCGCCAGCGCCCGGGCTTCCCGGGGCATCGTCAGGGCGTAGGCCACCAGGGCCTCTCCGTGATTGGCGACGATGCTGGGCGCCATGGCGTGCATCCGCTCCAGCGCCGTCAGGTCGTGCTGGACCGTGACGAACCCCTGGGAGCGCATCTCGTCCGCGTCCAGCGCCGGCTTCAGGTTCTTCTGTTGCAGCGCGAGGATCTGTTCCAGCTCGGCCCGGTGCCGCACGGTCGTGACTGTGTAGGTGGGCTCCATGGGCGCGAGGATATGCCGCGACCGCGCACCTTGCCGAAGCGACGCGCGGTGCGGGCGGGCTGCCGGGCTGCCGCTTCGGCATACCGCTGGCGCACCGGGCGTCGACCTGGTGGTGGTCCTCGGACCCACGGTGTGCGTGGGAGGTTGCCCTCAAGGGCCAAGATGTTTCGGGGGGGCCTGCTCAGGTCCTCCGCGACTGCCGCGCCGCTGTCGCCGCTGTCGCCGCTGTCGCCGCTGTCGCCACTGTCGCCACTGTCGCCACTGTGCCCTTGGGTTGAAGGCGCCGTCGAGGGCTGCCGCGCATTTCAATGCGACACAGGGCAGTGGGCGGGGCTCGATGTGGCGGGCCGCGTTGAGGGGTAGGCAGGGAGGTAGCAGTCGCCTTTGTAGACGTAGCCGTCCTCAGCGCAGTCCTTGGGGTCCACCGCGAGTTTCACCCAGCATCCACCTTGAATGGGCACGTGGACCTTTCTTGGGCAGCGGCCGGATGAGTCTGGGCGCGTCTGTCCAGGAAAAGGGCGGGGTGGCAGGTCCAGCGAGATTGCGGACCACGCGGAGGGTGTTTGCGTCGTCGCGACAGGCGCCGCGAACACGCTGTCCCCCACGGCGATGGTGCCGCCATCGGTGGCCTCCGCCGAGACGAGCGGGGGGCCACGTGCGAACTCCACGGCAGCCCCGGCCCGGGGCCTCCATCCGAGGCTCACGACCAGCGGGCCTCCGAGCCCAATGATGGCGACCCACGGCCAGCGGGTCCTCCGGGCGCGGTACGGAATGGAACGTCCATTCCACGGTGGCGCTTCGTCGGCCCGCGAGGCGCCTTCGGGGCTCAGTGGCAGGTCCGCCTCCTTCCCCGACCGAGCCGCGAGGTGCTCCAGCGCCTCCGCCAGCTCGCGCGCGGTGCCTCGCCTCCGCGCATCCGGCGCGAGCATCCGTGAGACCCACTGACTCAGCTCCGGGACGCAGCGGACGTTGTCGTCACTCGCGGCCGGGGCGCGAGCGCCCTCGGTGTGCCAGTACCGGGACTCCGCCACCTCCGGATGCGTGGCCGGCGGGTATCGCCCTGTGATCAACCGGTAGGCGGTGACGCCCAGCGCGAAGAGGTCATCCGCGGGCCCAGGGGCATACGGCGGTGGCGAGCCGCCATCCGCGGCGGCGACGAAGCGCCAGGCTTCCGGTGAGCGGTACGCGGGCGTCCCGGGTGGGAACGGTGAGCTCGTCTGCGTCGCGGCGCCCACGTAGTGGCTCGACCCGAAGTCCATGAGGAACGTGAGCCCGTCGGACTCGCGCACGAGCACGTTGTGCCCCTTCACGTCCCGATGGAGCCCACCGGCCGCGTGGGTGGCTTCCAGCGCCCTCGCCAGCCTTGCGAGCAGGCTCATCACCTGCCGCGACGAGGGGCGGTGCTCGCTTGCCCATTCATAGAGCGGGGCGCCTTCCACCCAATCCATGGCGAGATACGGATGGGGTGGCCCGTTGCCGGGCTGCCAGAGGCCGCTGGCTCGCAACCGGGGGACGGCGGGGTGGTGGATTCGGGACAGCAACTCCGCCTCGCGCGCGAAGCGCTCGTCCCTGGCATGCAGCGCCAGCTTGAGCGCCACGGTGTTCGTGCCCGTGGCGTCGCGCGCTCGGTAGACGGCGCCGTATGCGCCTTTGCCGCGCAGCTCCATGAGCCGCCATGGGCCTACCCGGGTGCCGGGTGGCAGACGGGCCGGATTCAGGAAAGAGAGCCCCATGCGCGGGAAGGCTACTTCCTGAGTAGTCGGTTTGCACCGGAATCCGTCAGGTCAAGCACATCGGAGCGCCGCTGGGGCATCGCGGGAAAGGCGACGCAACCCGTGACCTGGGAGCATCAGTTGCCGCGCGTCTCCCCGGCGCCCAAGTTGACGCAACGAGCCAGGGCCGAGTGGAGTGTCGGCTTGGTCTCCTTCCGGGAGGGCGTCCCATGGCAAGTGTGGTGCCTGCTTACGCGGAGTGGTCGAACCTGGAGCGCCGCATGCGTGCGCTCGTTCCCGAAGCTTTCGACTCGGCGGGTCGAGTCTTGAACCTGATGGGCGGTGAGTGGGGCCATCCCGGAAAGGGAAAGCCCTATCTGTCTCCCGTGGATGGCACGGTGCTGGGCCGTCTGCCCATGATTGATGGAAACACCGCGCGCACGGCGGCGAGCTTCGCGGCCGCGGAGGCGCGGTCCTGGGCGGGACAGGACCTGGATGCGCGCAAGGAGCGCGTCACCCAATGTCTGGCCATGCTCCGCGAACAACGCGAGCTGTTGGCCCTCATCCTGGCCTGGGAGATTGGCAAGCCCGTGCCGCAGTCCCGCGTCAGCGTGGACCGCTGCATCACCGGCGTGGAGTGGTACGTCTCCCACATCGAGTCCATGGTCGACGGCCGCAAGCCGCTGGGCCTCATCTCCAACATCGCCTCGTGGAACTACCCGCTGTCCGTGCTGGTGCACGCCGTGCTCGTGCAGGTGCTCGCGGGCAACAGCGCCATCGCGAAGACACCCACGGATGGCGGCCTCTATTCGCTGACGCTCTGCATGGCGCTCGCGCGGCGCTGCGGTCTGCCTGTGTCGCTCATCAGCGGCTCGGGTGGGCAGCTCAGCGACGCGCTGGTGCGCAACCCGGAGATTGCCTGTCTGTCCTTCGTGGGCGGCAAGGCGAACGGGCGCGACATCGCCGCGGCCCTCTATGACCGCAACAAGCGCTACATGCTGGAGATGGAAGGCGTGAATGCCTACGGCATCTGGCACTTCAGCGACTGGGACGGCCTGGCGAAGCAGCTCAAGAAGGGCTTCGAGTACGGCAAGCAGCGCTGCACCGCGTACCCGCGCTTCGTGGTGGAGCGCAGCCTGATGCCGCGCTTCCTGGAGACGTACCTGCCCGTCGTCTCCGCCCTCAAGGTGGGGCATCCCCTCCTGGCGGAGTCGCCGGACGCCGAGCCCCCTGCGCTCGATTTCGGGCCGCTCATCAACAGCCAGAAGGTCGAGGAGCTGCACGGCCTGATGAGCGAGGCGGAAGGGCGGGGCGCCGTGCCCCTCTTCGCCGGGCGATTGGATTCGGACCGCTTCCTGCCGGACCAGGACGTCTCCGCCTATCTCGCGCCGCACGCGCTGCTCCACGTGCCGCGCAACTGCAAGCTCTACCACGGTGAGCCCTTTGGGCCGGTGGACACGCTGGTCGTCGTCGACAGCGAGGAGGAGCTCATCGCGGAGATGAACGTGTCCAACGGCTCCCTGGTCGCCTCCATCGCCTGCGACGAGCCCGACACGTGCCGGCGCGTCTCCAACGAGCTGAGGGCCTTCAAGGTGGGCCACAACGGGCCGCGCTCGCGCGGAGACCGCGAAGAGGTCTTCGGCGGTATCGGTGGCTCGTGGAAGGGCTGCTTCGTGGGCGGCAGGTACCTGGTCCAGGCCGTCACCGAGGGCGAGCCCGGCGAGCGGCTCTTCGGCAACTTCCACGAGTACACGCAGCTCCCCGACACGCGCTGAAGCGATTCACCGCTTCTTCGTGCGTCTGGCGCCGCGCACCTCCGCCGCGAACAGCTCCGCGGCGGGCGTGCGCGGTGCGCCTTTGCGCCACAACAGCGCGGCCAGCTCCGCCCGAGGCGTGGGCGAAAGCCGCTTCACCACCAGCCCCGCGGTGTCCGCCAGTTGGGGTTCGGGGAGCACCGTCACCGCCAACCCCGCGCGGACGATGGCGAGCACCGTGGCCACCGCGTTCGATTCGAGCGCCACATGCGGCGCGACGCGGATGGCCGCGAAGTAGGCATCCACGCGCGCCCGTGCGCGCAGCCCTCGCGAGAGCAGGGCGACGGGCTCCTGGGCCAGGAGCTTCGCCCCCACGCTGTCCTGCTTCGCCAGCGGGTGATTCCGGGACACCACGAGCGCCAGCTTGCTGTCGAAGACGGGCTCGGCCTCCAGGTCGGGTGAGCGCGCGGGGGCATAGCCGAGGCCCACGTCGAGCCGTCCGTCCGCCAGCCGCCGCTCCACGCGCCGCACCACGGCCTCCTCCGCGCTCAGCACCAGCCCGGGGTGTTTGCTCAGCACCGTGGCCAGGGCCGGGAGCACCACGCCTCGCATGCTGGGCGGATACCCCACGCGCAGCGCCCCCGTCGTGAGGCCGCGCAGCGCGCCCACCGCCACCTTCCCGGCGTCCACGTCCTCCAGGGCCCGAGAGGCGTAGGTCCGGAACAGCTCGCCTGCCTGCGTGAGGCGCACGCCGCTCCGGGCGCGTTCGAAGAGTGGCGCGCCGAGCTCCTCCTCGAGCTGTCGAATCTGCTGCGACAGCGTGGGCTGGGAGACGTGGACGCGCTTCGCGGCCCGCCCGAAGTGCAGGGTGTCCGCGACCGCGGAGAAGTAGCGGAGGTGGCGCAGTTCCATGAAGCCATCATAGGCCGTGCCTATCGGGTTCATGGGAACAAACGAATGTACCAATCGAGGCCGGCGCGTAAGTGTTCACCCATCGCGGAGGAGACACCGATGAAAGCGGCGGACCTGTTCGTCAAAGCGTTGGAAGCCGAGGGCGTGCGCAGCGTCTTCGGGCTTCCGGGAGAAGAGAACCTGGATGTCGTCGAGGCCATGCGGGCCGCGGGCATGCGGCTGGTGCTGACCCGGCACGAGCAGGCGGCGGGCTTCATGGCGGCGACGTATGGCCGGCTCACGGGCCGCGCGGGCGTGTGCCTGGCGACGCTGGGGCCCGGGGCGACGAACCTGGTCACCGCCGCCGCGTACGCGCAGCTCGGGGCCATGCCCATGGTGATGGTGACCGGCCAGAAGCCCATCAAGGCGGGCAAGCAGGGGCACTTCCAGATTGTCGACGTGGTGGGGATGATGCGCCCGCTGACCAAGCTGACGCGGACGCTCGTGTCGGCGGAGCACGTCCCGTCGGCGGTGCGCGAGGCCTTCCGCCGGGCCGAGGAGGAGCGCCCCGGCGCGACGCACCTGGAGCTGCCGGAAGACATCGCCCGCGAGTCGAGCGACGCCGTGCTCCTGGCGCCCAGCGCGCAGCGAAGGCCCGTGGCGGACGAGGCGTCCATCGCGCTGGCCGTCGAGGCGATTGCGTCGGCGCGCAGGCCCTTGTTGATGATTGGCGCTGGTGCCAACCGCAAGCTCACGTCGGAGATGCTTCGCGTCTTCGTGGACAAGACGGGCATTCCCTTCTTCAGCACGCAGATGGGGAAGGGCGTCGTCGATGAGTCCCACCCCCTGTGGATGGGGACCGCGGCGCTGTCGGAGGGGGACTTCGTCCACCGCGCCATCGAGGCCTCGGACTGCATCATCAACGTGGGGCACGACGTCATCGAGAAGCCGCCGTTCTTCATGCGCGACAGCCGCCGCACGGTGGTGCACCTCAACTTCTCCACGGCGGCGGTGGACCCCGTGTACTTCCCGCAGTTGGAGGTGACGGGCGACATCGCGAACGCGGTGTGGCGCATCGGTGAGGGCGTGGGGCCTCGCGCGCACTGGGACTTCGCGCCCTTCGAGAAGCTGCGCGCGGGGTTGGAGGCGCAGCTCGCGCATGGGGGCGATGACGACCGCTTCCCCATCTACCCCGCGCGGCTCGTCGCGGAGATGCGGCGCGCGGTTCCGGACGACGGCATCGTGTGCCTGGACAACGGCATGTACAAGCTGTGGTTCGCCCGCTACTACCGCACGCGCCGGCCCAACACGCTGCTGCTCGACAACGCGCTGGCGACGATGGGCGCGGGGCTGCCGTCGGCCATCGCGGCGAAGCTGGTGCACCCCCGCCGCAAGGTGGTGGCGGTCTGCGGCGACGGCGGCTTCATGATGAACTCGCAGGAGCTGGAGACGGCCGTGCGGCTGGGGCTCGACTTGACGGTGGTCGTCGTGCGCGACGACGGCTACGGGATGATTCGCTGGAAGCAGGGGGAGATGGGCCTGCCGGACTTCGGCATGGCGCTGGGGAACCCGGACTTCGTCCGCTACGCGGAGGCGTACGGGGCCCACGGCCACCGGCCGACGAGCGCGACGGAGTTCGGCGCCACGCTCTCGCGGTGCCTGGCGTCGAGCGGTGTCCACGTCATCGACGTGCCCATCGACTACTCGGACAACGCACGGGCGCTCGGCGCGGGCGCGGAGGAGCTGGCCGCGCTCTGAGGCGACACGGCGGTTCGCGAACACAGGAGGAACACCATGCTGGCTGAACGTTACCCGTACTACCTGGCCAACCGACCCCACCAGCCGAACGCGGCGCTGGCCGTGACGCACAAATACTCCGGCGAGGTCGTCACGCACGTGGCGGTCGCGGACGCCGCCGCCGTGGAGGTGGCCATCGTCGCGGCCGTGCGTGCGGCCGGGCCCATGCGCAAGCTGGCGCCGTACGCGCGGCAGGCCGTGCTGGAGCACTGCGTGCGGCGCTTCCGCGAGCGCGCCGAGGAGTTGGCGCTGGCGCTCTGCATCGAAGCGGGCAAGCCGCTGCGCGACGCCCGGGGGGAGGTGGACCGGCTCATCGACACCTTCAAGGCCGCCGCCGAGGAGGCCGTGCGCGGCGGCGGAGAGGTGCTGAACCTGGAGGTGTCGAAGCGCGCCGCCGGCTACCGGGGCTTCACGCAGCGCGTCCCGGTGGGGCCGTGCTCGTTCATCACCCCCTTCAACTTCCCGCTCAACCTGGTGGCGCACAAGGTGGCGCCGGCCATCGCCGCGGGGTGCCCGTTCATCCTCAAGCCTTCGGACCGCACCCCGGTGAGCGCGCTCATCATGGCGGAGGTGCTCGCGGAGACGGACCTGCCCGAGGGCGCGTTCTCGGTGCTGCCCGTCCGGCTGGAGGACATCGCGCCGCTCATCGAGGATGACCGGCTGAAGCTGCTCTCTTTCACGGGCTCGGAGAAGGTGGGGTGGGAGTTGAAGGCCCGGGCCGGGCGCAAGAAGGTGGTGCTGGAGCTGGGCGGCAACGCGGCCTGCGTGGTGGACGCGGCGCCCGGCGCGCCGCTGGACTTCATCGCGGACCGGGTGGCGCATGGGGCCTTCTTCCAGGCCGGGCAGAGCTGCATCTCGGTGCAGCGCGTGCTGGTGCATGCGTCGCTGTACGACGCGCTCCGCGAGAAGCTCGTCGAGCGGGCGAAGGCCCTGCGGCCGGGCAACCCGTCCGATGACGCCACGACGCTGGGGCCCATGATTGACGAGCCCGCGGCGCGAAGACTGGAAGGGTGGATTCAGGAGGCGGTGAAGCGCGGGGCCCGCGTGCTCACCGGGGGGGGACGCCACGGGCCGGTGCTCGACGCGACGGTGCTGGAGGCGGTGCCCGGTGACGCCGCGCTGAGTGACGAAGAGGCGTTTGGCCCGGTCGTCCTGCTCCAGCCCTTCACCGACTTCGACGAGGCGCTGCGCCAGGTGAACAGCGGACGCTTCGGACTCCAGGCGGGCATCTTCACGCAGGACCTGTCGCGCGCGATGCGGGCCTGGGACGAGCTGGAGGTGGGCGGAGTCGTCGTGGGCGACGTGCCGAGCTTCCGCGTCGACACCATGCCCTATGGTGGCGTGAAGGGGTCGGGCATCGGCCGCGAGGGCGTGAAGTACGCCATCGAGGACATGACGGAGCTCCGGCTGCTCGTGCTGCGTCAGGCATGAGGCGGACGGGGGGCGGGATATGAGACACTGCCCCCCGCCACCGCACCCATGGACGAGAAGCGCTACCCCATCCCGGCCGGGCTCCACCGGGTGGAGCAGGACATCCAAAAGAGCCGCTTCATCACCACGGCCGCCCACGCGCCCACCGTGGAGGAGGCGAAGGCCTTCATCGCCCGTGTCCGTGAAGAGTTCGCGGACGCCACCCACAACTGCTGGGCCTTCGTCGTCGGGCCGCCGGGCTCCACCGCCCAGGTGGGCATGAGCGACGACGGCGAGCCCCACGGGACGGCCGGCAGACCCATGCTCACCGCGCTGCTCCACGGCGGCGTGGGCGACGTGGCCATGGTCGTCACGCGCTACTTCGGTGGGACGCTGCTCGGGAAGGGCGGGCTGGTGCGCGCCTACACGGCCGGTGTCCAGCAGGCGCTCGAAAGCCTCCCCACCACCGAGCGTGTGCGCAAGACGCGACTGGCCGTCGAGGTGGAGTACACCCACGTGGATGGGCTGCGCCGCCTGCTGCCGAGCTACGAGGTGCAGGTGCTGGCGGAGGAGTACTCGGCCACGGTGGGGTACCAGTTGGAGCTGCCCGTCACCCAGGTGGAGGGGCTGCGGACCGCCTTGAATGACCTGACCTTGGGGCAGGTGCTCGTCGAGCCGCTCGATTCCGGTGATTGACCCTGGGCCTCGGAGGGGAGAGCCTTCGGCCCGATGAGCGCTGGACCCGACCTCTTCTCCGCCTCCGTCGACGTGAATCGCTTCGCGCCCCTGGCGGAGCGGATGCGGCCCCGCGCGCCCGAGGAGTTCATTGGCCAGGCCCACCTGCTGGGCCCGGGCCGGCCGCTGCGCCAGCTCATCGAGCGCAAGGCCATTGTGTCCTCCCTCTTCTGGGGGCCCCCGGGCGTGGGGAAGACGACGCTGGCGCGGATGATGGCGTCCAGCGTGGACGCGGAGTTCGTCATCCTCTCCGCCGTGTCGGACGGCATCCCCCGCATCCGCGAGGTGGTGGCCGAGGCCGAACGCCTGCGCAACCAGTACAGCCGTCGCACCGTCCTCTTCGTCGACGAAATCCACCGCTGGGCGAAGAACGTGCAGGAGCAGGCGCTGCCCCACGTGGAGAGCGGCCTCTTCGTCCTCCTGGGCGCCACCACGGAGAACGTCAGCTTCGAGGTCCGCCCGGCGCTCGTCAGCCGGTGCCGCGTGTTCCAGCTCCAGGAACTCACCGTCGCGGACATCCAGACGGCGCTGACGCGGGCGCTCGCGGATACGAAGAAGGGGTTGGGCGGCCGCAACCTCACGGTGGGCGAGGAGGCGCTGACGCTGCTCGCGAAGGGCGGCGTGGGGGACGTGCGCAAGGCGTTGGGGGCGCTGGAGCTGGCCGCCAGCCTGACGGCGGATGGCGCGGAGATTTCGCCCGAGACGGCGCGCGAGGCGGTGGGCACCAGCCTGTCCCGCCACGACAAGGATGGGGACCAGCACTACGACTTGCTGAGCGCGCTCCAGAAGTCCTGCCGCGGCTCCAACGTCCAGGGCGCCGTCTTCTGGGCGGCGAAGCTGCTGCAGACGGGGGATGTGGCGTCACTGTGGCGCCGGCTCAAGGTGATTGCCGTGGAGGACGTGGGCATGGCGATGCCGGAGGCCATCAGCATCGTGCGCGACTGCGAAGAGGCCTTCCACGCCATGGGCATGCCGGAGGGCCGCATCTGCGTGGCGCATGCCGTCGTCCTGCTGGCCACGGCGAAGAAGACCAACCGCGCGTACGCGGCGTTGGACGCGGCGCTGGCGGCGTTGCAGGAACACCCCAACGCGGAGCCCCCGCTGCACCTGCGCAACGCGCCCACCGATTTGATGAAGGAGCTGGGGCACGGCAAGGGCTACCAGCCGCCGTGGAACTTCAAGGACCACTACGTGCCCGGGCAGACGTACCTGCCTGCTCCCCTGGAGCGCTCCGTGTTCTACCGCCCGAGCAAGGAAGGCTACGAAGCGGAGATTCACGAGCGCATGAGCCACTGGTGGCGCGAGGACAAGGCGTCCCGGGGCGAGTAGCGCGCGTTGCCCCTCCGGGCCGGGTTCTGCCGTGTGGTGCGCAATGCGCCCGGGCAGAAGTGTGGGTTGTTCATCCGAAGACGCCCTCCCAGCTTGTTACTCACTGAGCACGCGGCGGTTCGCGGACTCAGAGGGGGGACTCATGATGAACACACGCAGGCTCACGTTGAAACAAGGTGTGCTGTCCGCGGCGGTCGCGGCCCTCGCGGCGCCGGCCGCTCGCGCGGCGATGCCACCCGCGCCACCGGCCGACTGCTCGGTCGCGGGTGGCTACACGCAGCGCAACCTCGTGGCCAACATGCCAGGGCTGGGCGCGGAGCATGTCGACCCGCACCTCGTCAACGCGTGGGGGCTCGCCTTCAACCCGACGGGCGTCTCGTGGGTGTCGAACAACGGCACGGGCACGTCGACGCTTTATGATGGCAACGGCGTCCAGCAGCCGCTCATCGTCGCCATCGCCACGCCTCCGGGGGTGGCGGAGCCGGGGAAGCCCACGGGCCTCGTCTTCAACGGCACGGAGGGTTTCGTCATCTCCGCGGTGGCGGGCACGTCCGGACCGGCGCGGTTCATCTTCGTCACGGAGCAGGGTGTCCTGGCGGCCTGGTCGCCCGTGGTGGACGAGGCGCGGGCGTTGCTCGCCGTGGACAGCTCGCCGATGGGGGCCGTGTACAAGGGGCTCGCGCTGGCGGACAATGGCACACAGGCCATGTTGTACGCGGCGGACTTCCACAACGCGCGCATCGACGTCTTTGATTCCCACTTCACGCGCATGCAGCAGATGCCGGGGGCTTTCATGGACCCCTCGCTGCCTCCGGGGTACGCGCCCTTCAACATCCAGTATCTCCACGGCGAACTGTATGTGACGTACGCGATGCAGGACCCGGAGCGCATGGATGACGTGCCGGGCGCCGGGGCGGGCTACATCAACGCCTTCGACATGAACGGACAGCTCCTCCGGCGGGTCGCGTCGCAGGGCGCGCTCAATGCGCCCTGGGGGCTCGCGATGGCCCCGGCGGACTTCGGCGCGTTCAGCAACCACCTGCTCGTGGGCAACTTCGGAGACGGCACCATCCATGCCTATGCGCCCGACACCGGCGCCTGGGCGGGGGCGCTGTCGCGGCCGGATGGGCAGCCACTCGTGATTGAGGGGCTCTGGGGCCTGAGCTTCGGCAACGGCGTGCAGGACCAGCCCCTGGAGACCTTGTTCTTCACGGCCGGACCCGCGGATGAGAGCCAGGGGCTCTATGGCCGCCTGGACATGACGCCCACGTGTCCGCAGAACCTGCCGCCCTGGAAGGCGCCCGGCGAGCAGACGTTGCAGTGAGCCTCGGGTGACGGGCGCGGACTGGAGGAGGGTGCTCCGGCCCGCGCCGCCCGGTCGTTCATTTGTCCTGCTGGGAGCCGCTGCCGCCATAGCCCTGGTCGCGCAGTTGCTCCCAGTGGGCTTTCGCCTGCTCCTCGCGCTGGAGGCGGGCATCCGCCTGACGCTGCTGGTCCGCCGCCTTGCGCCGGGCGTCCGCGACCGCGCTGGAGAAGTCACCGGCGGACAAGTCTTGTGCCCGGACGTCTTCGTTGGCGTTCACCGCTTCGTATTGCGTTTGTCGAAGCTGCGCGCTCGCGACGTCCAGCTCGCGTTCACGCACGACCTCCAGGGACTTCAACGTGTCGACCGCGTCGCGCCTCCAGGCTGTCTCCGCCTGGGCGAGGGTGAGCGCATGCTGCGACTCGCAGGCCGCGCCTCGCGCCTGCTCGATGGCGGCGAGGTCTCCCTTCTCCTGCGCCGACTTCTTCGCCAGCTCGTCCGCTTCGTGCCGGGACTTCGCGGCGGCTTCGTTGCGGCGGGCGACCTCCAGCGCCTGCTCGGCGTCCTGCGCCGCCACGCGTGCGCGGGGGATTTGCTCGCGGGCCTGGTCCTCGGCGAGTTGGGCTTGTCTCACGTCGCCCAATTGTTCGGAGGGGACTCTGGCCACCCATTCCTTGTCCACCTTCGCGCTGGAGCGTTGCTGCGAGGCACAGCCTCCCAGCAGCAACAGGGCCGTGCCGGCCACCCCGAGGTACATGTGTCGCCCGCCTGGCTGCGCCATGGCTTCCTCCCGGTCAAAGGGTCTTGTCCGAAAGTGTGCGCACCCAGGGGAGGGTGAAAGCAGCGGCGCACCGCTCGCCGCGCGACTGGCCCCCGCGCGGTGGGAGGGGCCGTCCACGGAGGTGGCGGACGCCGGGCCGCTAGCGAAGGTCCATCAGCCCTTCGAAGAGCGTGCGTGGGTCCAGGCCCGGTGGCAGGCCGGAGACGCCGCCGTCGTTCACCTCGACCACGGCCCAGCCGCCTGCCTGGAGCATGGCCACGTCCAGGGTGAGGAAGGGCGAGTCGATGCGACGGGCGAGCGGCTCGAAGCCGGTGAAGTCCGGCACGTCGACGTCGAACTCGTGGTACGGCTCGGCGGCCAACAGCCGCCCGTTCGCGAAGAAGAGGCGGAACTCGAGGTGGGCGGGGCCTGCGGGCGTGCGGCCGTACTCCTTGAAGGGGAGGAACTTGCGGACGACGAGGCCGCGCTCGAAGCGCTCTCCGCGTTCATCCATGAGGTTGGCGCAGATCTGCTCGAAGCGGGCCTGCGTCGTGCCCGCGGGGATGAAGCAGGCTTCGTCCCAGCGCTCCTTGGCGGACTTCACGTGGTCCTTCACCAGCCAGGGCTGGGGGCCGAGCGCCTGGGCGGCGTGCCACGCCTCCGCTGCGTCGGTGCCCTCCGTCCACACGCTGCGGGCGGTGAAGCGGGACACGCGCGGGTACCAGTTGGGCAGGTAGAGCGCCGCGGCGTACTGCTCGGGCGTCGTGGTGAGACGGTGCCCCAGGGCGGACACCGCTTCGTCCAGCGCGGCGTACTCCTCCTCCGTCAGCATCCAGCCGCGATAGAGGAGCGGAATCCGGCCGCGTTGGGGGAGGGTGGAGACGGCCTGCTCGGGGTTGCCGGAGAGCAGGGCCTGGAGGTCCACCTGGTAGGAGTCGACACCCAACGCGTCGGCCGCGTCGGCCTCCACGTCGAAGGGGTCGTCCTGGGACGGGTTCCGGCCGAAGAGGATGGCGCGCGCAAGAGACGGACGTCGGGAGCCTGGCATCCAGAAGCCTCGCTGCAAGGGTGGAGGTGATGGGGGGCACCTCCGACGCGGGCTTTTTCGGGGCCTGACACGCAGGGTCCCCAGGGGCACTTCGTCCCGAAAGGCTTCGGTCCGGCTCCCGCGTCTGCTACACCGGAGCCGACCTGTCGCGGCTCAGTCGCCCAGCGCGCCGTAGCGGACCAGGCGGTAGCGGGCGCCCTGGGCCTCGCGGATGCGGGCGGCGAGCTTGTCGTGCAGCTCGGGCTTCCAGGCGCTCCACCGCTGGAAGAAGGCGGCGGTGGCGGCCTTGTCGCCCCCGTGCTGGAGCGCGAGGACCTGCTCCAGCAGCTTCGTCACCACTGCCGGGTACTTGTCGTAGTGGATGCTCAGCCGCGCCGTCTGCGGGTCGGCCTGAATGAGGCCGTGCTCCAGGAACCAGTTGAACTGCACCAACTGCATGCGCTGGTAGGGCTGGTCCTCCCGCGGGCGCACATTCTGGAGCGTGCGGCGGATGCCAGAGGCCTGCACCGCGCGCAGGCCAGCGGCGTCCAGCGTGCCCTTCTTGTGGAAGTCGTGGAGCGAGAAGAGGCTCACCAGGTCCGCCTTCATCTCCTCCATGGCGCCCGCGTAGTCCTCGAGCGCCACGTCCAACGAGCGGCCCTTCTGGTCGCGGTCCGGCCCCAGGTAGTGGCCCACTTCGTGCCAGAGCGTCCGCTGGAAGTTGCCTTCGGGGACCAGCTCCTGGGCGTGGGCATCCGCCACCGCGGCGCGCCAGATGCGTTCATCGGATGCGAACAGCTCCGGGTTCCGCATGATGTTCTCGCGCAGCAGGATGGTGCGGCCATACCGGCGCGCGGCGAGCGGGTCGTTGGGGAGGATGCTCGCGGTGTTGGTGCCCCGGGACTGGCCGAAGTCCGCGATGACGTCGTACACGCCCACCGGGATGTCCTCGCGCACGCGCTTCTTCGCGGCGTAGGGCAGCGCGTCCTCCACCGCCTGGAGCCCGCCCAGGCGCTTGCGCAGCTCCTGCGTGGCCGGCTCGTTGCTCAGCAGCACCGACAGGCTGTGGAAGGCCTTCACGCCATAGAGCGCGTCGTCGTACGTCTCATAGGCGCCGAGCTGCACGTTGAGCTTCTGGAAGCGCCCCGTCACCCAGGCCGCGTCACCGCTCTCGTAGTCGTTGCTGAGCAAGTCGCGCGCGCGGTTGCGCAGGTAGCGCGCCAGCTCCGCGTCGCTGGGGGCCAGCCGGTCCGCCGCGCGCATGATGTGCCCATAGGCCTTCACCAGCTCCGGGCCGTAGGCCACCGCGTACGGCACCGCGTAGAGGACCTTGGCGTCCGGCTTCTTCGCCTGGGCCTGGAGCGACTGCCGCAGGCCGGGGTGCAGCGTGTCCAGCACCGGGTGCGCCTGGAGGACCTTCACGTCCTGGCGCAGGTTCGCCGCCGTGGCGCGGCGGACCACCGTCTTCTCGCTCAGCAGCTTCTCGCGCGCGTCGGGGTGGGCCGCGAGGAAGGCGTCGACTTCCGCCCGCGTGACATCCACCGGGTAGACGTTGCGCGCCGCCACCTGGGCGTCCACCGGCAGGAAGGGCTCGCGCGCGTTCGTCAGCGTGCTGGCGATGGGACCCTGGTAGAGCTTGTACAGCGCGAGCAGGTCCTGCGTGCGCTTCGGGCCTCCCAGCTTCTTGTCCAACGCCACCAGCTTCGCGTGGGCGGGGAGCGCCTGATGGTGGCGTGACGACTCATAGAGTCCCTGGAAGAGGGCGCCGGCCTCCAGCAGGTCCTTCACCGCCGCCTGCTCGTCGGGCGTGAGCCGCGACAGGTCGGGCGCCAGGCGCACCTCCTGCGTCTTGGCGAGAATCTCCGCCACCTTCTCCTCGGGCCAGTAGCCCGTGGGCAAGGAGGGGGCGGGGCGGCTGGGGGCCGCGGCCTGGGCCGACAGCGCGAGCAGCGCGGCGGCGCCCAGGGACAGCGCGTGGGGGATTCGCATGGCGCGCAAGACTGCCACGGAGGTGGGCGTATTCCCCACGGGTTCCATCACACCGCGTCACTTCGAAGTGACACCCTGGGCGACGGACAAGTCTTGCGCTACAGGGGGCGCATGAACTTCAAACTTCCCTTGGCTGTGACGCTATCCTCGGTACTCCCGGCTTTGATGGGCTGCGGTTCGCCGCCGCCCACGGACACCCCGTCCGAGGCCGTCGTGCTCGGGACGCAGGCCCAGGCACTGGCCACGGGCACGCCCGCCGCGGAGGGCGTGCTGGCGGTCCTCAACGACTACTACATCTCCCTCCAATTGCTGGACGACGAAGTGCCGCTGAACGCCCAGGCGGCGCAGGCGCTGATCAACTACCGCGCGGGTCCGGACGGCGTCCTCCGCACGTGGGACGACCGGCGCTTCTACAGCATCGAGCAGGTGGCCGCGGTGACGCACGTGGGTCCCGCGGCGCTGTCCGCCCTGGAGCTGTACGCGAAGGGCACGGGCCGCGTGGAGATGCCGGTGGACGGCCACGTGGGGACCTTCCACGGCGTGTCGTTCAACTTCGCCGAGGCCCGCCGCGCCATCCAGGCGGCGAACACGCAGAGCGCGGCGACGCTGGAGACGGTCGCGGGTGTTCCCGCGGCCTCGGTGGCGAGCATCGTCGCGGCGCGCCCCATCCTCCACATCGTGCAGCTTGCCCGGCTGGCGAACATGAACGCGGCCGCGCTCGGCGCGCTCAAGGCCTACACGCAGCTCGCGGCCGAAGGTGACCCGTGCACGGGCCCGGGCACGTGTCAGACGGGGCTCCACTGCGAAGGCCGGCCGAGCGACGGCTCCAGCCCCTATGGCCGCTGCATCGACACCGCGTTCATCCCGGGCGACGGCAACGTGTGCTCTCGCTTCGTCGCGTGCCCGTCCTCGAAGCTCATCTGCATTGGCCTGGATTCGGGCTGGGTGGAGGGCTTCTGCTCGCCCGCGTGGAAGGGTGCGACGTTCACCGAGTACGCCGACCTGCGCCTCCAGGCCAACACGCCGCTGCGGACGTCCACCACCGCGGTGGTGGGCCTGGCCACGGTGCCCATGGACATCAACGTGGAGCTGGACATCGTCCACACCCTGCCGCACCGGCTGGTGCTGACGCTGGAGGACCCGGGTGGTGAGACGGCGCTGCTGTGGGACGGCCCGAACGAGGGCACGCCGCCCTCGCGCATCGTCGTGAACCGGGGCATCCCGCGTGACGGCGTCATCAACGGCCTGTGGAAGCTGCACATCGCCAACCCCACGGGCCAGGGCAGCGGCACGCTCCGCTCCTGGAAGGTGAAGCTCAACAGCCGCTACGACTGAGCGGGTGTCTTCACGGTGGGCCTTCGCGCGTCGAAGGCCCACCGTTCGTTTCAAGGCGGCTACACGGGCCGGGTGACGTGCACCGGTGGCCGCCGCTGGGCCCAGGGCCGCGCCTTCTCGAGCTGCCCCGCGAGCTGGAACAAGGTGGCCTCGTCGGCATAGCGGCCGGCGAACTGGACGCCGATGGGCAGTCCCTCCGCGCTCCAGTGCAGCGGCACCGACATGGCGGGTTGCCCGGTGACGTTGAACAACGCGGTGAAGGGGCAGTGACCGAAGACGTGGTCATACCACTCGCGGGCGGACCGGGGCGCGTTGGCGTCCAGCAGTCCCAGCGGGAAGGGCGGCGCGGCCACCGTGGGTGACAGCACCACGTCATACTGCTCGAAGAAACGCCCCACCTGCCTCGACACGAAGTTGAAGATGCCCAGCGCCCGTTGCAGCTCCGTGGCCGACAGCGTCTGTCCGTGGTGCAGCGCTGCCCACGTGCTGGCTTCGAGCGACGCTGGCCCCGCCTCCTTCCCGGAGTGGTGCGTAATCGTCGCCACGAGCGACGCCATGGTCGCTGACCAGACGGTGGTGACGGCCTCGTGCAGCAGGTGTCCGTCATGGGGAAGCGTGGCCTCGGTGATGTCGTGGCCCAGCTCCTCGGACAGGCGCGCCGCCTGCCGTGCGGCCTCGGTACACTCCGGGCTGACGGGCCCGCCCATGGGCGACGCGGTCACCAGCGCGATGCGCAGCCGACGTGGAGCGTGGCTCACTTCTTCCAGGTACGGGCGCAGCGGGGGCGGCGCGTAGTAGGGGTCCCCCGCCTCGGGCCCCTGGGTGGCGTCCAGGGCCGCCGCGCTGTCGCGGACGGTGCGCGACAGCACGTGCTCGGCGCCCATGCCGAAGATGAATTCGCCCGCGTTCGGTCCCAGGGAGTTGCGGCCCCGCGTGGGCTTCAGCGCGAAGACGCCGCAGAGGGACGCGGGGATGCGCAGAGAACCGCCGCCGTCGTTGCCGTGGGCCATCGGGACGATGCCCGCCGCCACCGCCGCCGCCGAGCCTCCGCTGGAGCCTCCCGGGCTGCGCTCCACGTTCCAGGGGTTGCGCGTGGGGCCATGGAGGAGCGGCTCCGTGGAGGCGTTGTTGCCGAACTCGGGCGCGTTCGTCCGGCCCAGCAAGACGAGGCCCGCGCGCCGGTAGCGCGCCATCAACGCGCTGTCGTAGGGGAACACCGTCCCTTGCGCCAGCCGGCTCCCGAAGTCCGTGGGGACGCCTTCGGCATGCACGCCGATGTCCTTGATGAGGAACGGCACGCCCCGAAAGGGGCCGTCCGGGATGCCCTGCTTCAGGGCTTCGCGTGCCTGCGCGTCGCGCGTGTCGATGACGGCGTTGAGCGCCGGGTTGACGCGCTGGATGGCGTCCACCGCCACCCGGAGCAGCTCCTCGGGAGAGACTTCCTTGCGCCGTACCAGCTCCGCCAATCCCACTGCGTCAAAGCGGCTGTAGTCATCCAGGTTCATGCAGGCCTCATGGGCGCCGGAGGGGTTACGGCGGTCCGGGCGCGGGAAACAGGATATCCAGGATTCGGTGGACGTGTTGCCCGAGGCTCAGCCGGTGGCCTTGGTGCGTTCCTCGCGCTGCGCGTTCACCAGGGACGCGTAGGTGCCTTGTCGCTCCAGCAGCTCCTGGTGCCGGCCCACCTCCACCACGCGGCCCGCGTCCATGACGAGGATGGTGTCCGCGTTGCGCACGGTGCTCAGCCGGTGGGCGATGACGACCCGCGTGCACTTCAGCGAGGCCAGCGCCTGCTGCACGCGCTCCTCCGTGGTGGCGTCCAGCGCGCTGGTGGCTTCGTCCAGCAGGAGGATGGCGGGCCTTCGCACCAGGGCGCGCGCCAGGGCCAACCGCTGCCGCTGGCCGCCGGAGAGCGACAGGCCCCGGTCCGTCAGCGGCGTGTCGTACTGCATGGGCATGGCCATGATGTCGTCGTGGATGTTCGCCAACCTCGCGGCTTCCACCACGCGTGCCATGTCCAGGTCCGGGTCGCTCAGCGTGATGTTCTCCCGCAGCGACGCGTTGAAGAACGAGGCGTCCTGCAACACCACGCCCAGTTGGCCGCGCACCGCGCGCAAGTCCAGCGCCCCCAGCTCCGCGCCGTCGTAGCGGACGCGCCCGGCGGTGGGCAGGTAGAGGCCCAGGAGCAGGTGGGCCAGGGTGCTCTTGCCCGCGCCGGAGCGGCCCACGAGCGCCACCATCTGCCCGGGCTCCACGCTCACCGACACGCCTTGCACCACCCAGGCGGAGTTCGGGTTGTAGCGGAAGTGGACGTCCTCCAACGTGACGGCGCCGCGCAGCGTGGGGGCGTGGCCCTGGTGGGTGGGGTCGCGCTCGGGCGGCGTGTCCAGGACGTCGTTGATGCGCTCCAGGTAGGTGCTCAGGAACGGGAGCTGCCCGCCGGTGCCCAGCAGGTTGGACAGGGGGACGAGCAGCGCGATGGCCAGGGCGTTGATGCTCAGCATCTGTCCCAGCGTCATCGCGCCGTCCAGCACGCGCCACGCGCCCACGCACAGCAGCACCAACGGGGACACGCGGCGCAGCGTGCCGGTCAGCGCGTCCACCCATGCGGTGAGCCGGCCTCGCTCCAGCTCGACGTTGAGCAGGTCCACATAGAGGTTGGAGTAGCTGCCCACCATGCGGGACTCCACGCCGAACGCCTTCAGCGTCTGCATGCCGGACAGCATGGCCATCAGGTAGCTCTGGCTGCGCACCGCCATGTCCAGGCTGCGCGACAGTTGGCTGCGCTGCCGGGCCCGGGGCACCGCGAACACCAGCACCTGCAACAGGCCCAGGCCCAGCACCAGGAGCCCCAGCGACGCGTCCGCCACCAGGAGCAAGCCGAGGTAGACGAGCACCAACACCCCGTCGAGCGCGCTGGACAAGAGGCCCGTGGACAGCAGGTCGCGGATGGTCTGCTGCGAGCCCAGCCGCGTCACCAGGTCGCCCGCGGGCCGGAGCTGGAAGAAGGGGTAGGCCAGGCTCACCAGGTGGTCCAGCAGTCCCTGCGTCATCCGCGCGTCCAGGCGCGTGCGCAGCTCCGCCAGGAGCTGGCCGCGCACCCCCGAGGTGAGCAGCTCGAAGAGCACCACGCCGGCCAGCGCCACCGACAACACGCCCATGAACGAGTAGTCCTGCCGTGGCACCACGCGGTCCACCACCATGCCCGTGAGCAGGGGCACCGCCAGCGTGAGCACCTGGAGCACGCCGGACAGCGCGAGCACCTTGGCCAGCGTCCCGGCCTGCTGCTTCATCAGCGGCACCAGGTAGCGGTAGGCCCCGCGCCGCGAGCGCCCTGGCTGGAAGTCCTCGGACGGCTCCAGCAGCAGCGCCACGCCGGTGAAGCACTGGCTGAACTGCTCCAGGGAGACGCGGCGCCGGCCCTGGTCCGGGTCCACCACCTCCACCCAGCCGCGGCCCAGCCGTTCGAAGACGACGTAGTGGGTGAAGCGCCAGTGCAGGATGGTGGCGGGGGGCAGGAAGGGCAGCCGGTCCAGGTCCACGGAGATGGCGCGTGCGCGCAGCCCCAGCTTCTGGGCGGCGTTCTTCAAGGCCTTCGCGGTGGTGCCGTCGCGTCCAGGACCCGTCAGC
This sequence comes from Myxococcus hansupus, assembly GCF_000280925.3. Lineage (NCBI taxonomy): Bacteria > Pseudomonadati > Myxococcota > Myxococcia > Myxococcales > Myxococcaceae > Pseudomyxococcus > Pseudomyxococcus hansupus. The sequence continues at coordinate 5,228,353 of NZ_CP012109.1, read as the reverse complement.
TCGCGCACCTCCTCCAGGCGCAGCTCCCGGCCGTGGTAGGCCAGCACCATGGCGAGGCAGGCCGCGCCACAGTCCGTCATCGTCATCTGCCGCACTTCGGGCACGCGCCTGCGGAAGCCGAAGCGCCACCGCTTGGGCGCGGGGCGCGGGGCATCGACCGTCATGGGCGGACGCTTCCTTCCGGAGGCACGAGGGTGGGCCAGTCCAGCGCGCAGAGCGCGAGCGTCAGCGCGAACGCGAACAAGAGCGCGAAGGTCCAGCGCGACCAGCGGTGGGAGATGCGCAGCAGGTCGCCTTGCTCCTGCACGACGCGCTGGGAGTGCGCCAGGGCCTCCTTGCGGAAGACGGACGGGCGGCGCTCGTCGGGGCCTGGAGCGGCGCTCATGCGCGGGGCTCTCCTGACGGCGTGCGCGTGCGTGGCGGCATGGTGGCGGGCGGAGGCATCGGCGGGAAGGCGGGGACTGGCCACGGTGGACCAGTCCCCCGGTGCCCGTTCGGAGACGGGCCTGCCGTCACGTCATCACATGCAGACGAACGGGGGACAGGGCGTGCAGTAATAGCTGCCGAACTGCTCACAGCTATCCGCGCCGGAGATGCTCTCCAGGACGTCGTCACTCAACTCCAACGCCGCGGCGGGGTTGGCGGGCAGGGACGCTCGCTCCTCGGCGGAGAGGCTGTTGAAGTACTCGGGGTCACGCCAAGCACGGAGGATGTGTTCGTTCTGGCTCATGACTTCACCTGGAACAGTCAGGGGGAGGGGTGTCGGACCTGGGGTGTCAGTAGCACTCGATGGGCGGGCAGGGCGTGCAGTACGGGCTGCCGATGGTCTCGCAGGAGTCCGCGCCGGAGACGCTCTCCAGGAGGTCGTCGCTGAGTTCCAATTCGGCGGCGGGGTTGGCGGGGAGCGCGGCGCGCTCCTCGGCGGTGAGGTTGTTGAAGTACTGCGGGTCACGCCACGCACGGAGGATGTGTTCGTTCTGGCTCATGGCTTCTCCTTGTGGGGGCTGTGCGTCAGACGCAGTGGTACGGCGGGCAGGGCGTGCACAGGGCGCTGCACTGCTCGGGCGCGCTCCGGCCACCAGAGATGCTCTCCAGCAGGTCGTCGCCCAGCTCCAGCTCGGCGGCGGGGTTGGCGGGGAGCGCGGCGCGCTCCTCGGCCGTCAAGCTGTTGAAGTACTCGGGGTCACGCCACGCACGGAGGATGTGTTCCTTCTGGCTCATGACTTCTCCTGGACGAGGCTGGTGGAGGTACCGCCTTCCGCGGTGCCCAGCCGTTCACCGTGGAAGATTCGTGGCGCCGCGACCGCGAGCAGCGAAGGGAGCCGCTCGGGAACGGCCAGCCGCGCCAGCCCGTAGGCGATACCCGCCAGGCCGACCAGCAGGCCTGGTGTCTCCGTATTGCCCTGCAACCCGAAGAGGTGGCCGTGCTCCCGGAGGCCCTGGAGGATGCCGCCCGCGACGCGGTCCGTGCGCTCGCGCAGCGACGCGTCCCCAAGCCGGTCCGCCGCCTCCAACAGGAAGTCCACGTTCCCCAAATCGCCGTGGCACAGGCCGTGGTTGCGGCCAAAGCCCCGCGCCAGGGTGCCGTCCAGCGCGATGGCGAGCTCCTCGCGCACGGCGACATCGTCCAACCAGGGCAGTCCGAGCAGGCGCGCGAGCCCGATGCCCGGTGCTCCGGTGCACCATGCCCACATGAAGTGCTCCGCCCCATCCCCGTCCACCGACAGCTCCTTCGCGCCCGCGCGAAGGTCCGGCCAGTTGCGCTCCCGCGCGTCGTAGAGCCCGCGCTCGAACTCCATGCCCTCCCGCGCCGCGTCGCGCAGGCGGGTGTCTCCCGTGCGCGCGTACAGCCGCAGCAACGCCAGGCAGATGCCCGCGGCGCCGTGTGCCATGCCCGCGAGGTAGCGATTCCCGGCGGCCTCGCAGATCCACGCCTTGCCACGGGCTTGGGGCGTGGCCGTCTCCATCAGCCGTTGGCCACACGCGGCCGCCGCCGCCCACAGCTCCCCTGAAGGCCGGTGTTCTCCGAGCACCAGCAGCGTCAGCAGACAGCCCGCCGCGCCCGCGCCCACGTCCAGCACCCGGTCCGCTTCAATCAGCGGACGCAGGCGACGCACGTGGGAGGCGGCCTCGTCCAGCAGGGCGTCGTCGCCCCACAACACACCCAGGTGCGTCAGCGCGTAGAGGATGCCGCCCCAGCCATTGATGAGCCCCAGGCCCACCACGCTCTGTGGCTCTTCGGCCAGGATGCGCGTCTGGGTGCGCAGCGTCGAGCGCGCCAGCGCCGTGAAGCGCGCATCGCCCGTGGCCTCGCCCAGATAGCCCAGGGCGAGCGCGATGCCCGCCCGTCCCTTGAACACGTCCGCGCCCGGAGACGTCAGGCGCCAGCCGCCCTCGCCGGCGTCGAGGCTCAGCCAATGCGCCTCGCCGCCGCGCTCGAAGGCCAGCGTCATCAGCCGCTCGCCCGCGCGGTGCGCCTCGGAGAGCAGCGCCTCGCGGAGGCCCGGTGTGGCGCGCTCCTGGAAGTCGTAGGACGGCCGCTCCACGATGCGCGAGCTCAGCAGCAGCACGTCGAGCGAGCGCTCCAGCACCCAGCGTTGCCGCAGTCCATCCTCCGCGGACAGGCCCGTCAGCCGGCGCCGCACCCGCGCCATTCCCGTCTCCGCGAAGAACCCCCGCAGCCGCTGCCCCGTGCCCGACTCCAGGTCCGTCGAGTCCGTGTTCGCCGTGAAGTAGGGCAGGTCACCTCGCTCCAGCTCCTCCAACTCGAGCGGGATGAGCGCTTCCAGGTCGGGCGTCGCCAGCACGCCGCGCCACAGATGGTCGAAGAAGCGCTGTCGCTCCAGGCCATCCGACAGCGTGTGCGGATGGTAGCTCTCGTAGAGGAGCGCGCCGTACACGGCCGTGTTGCGGAAGAGGACGCGCATGGGCACGCCGGCGAAGGCCGCCAGCGGCCCGTCGTCCGCGAGCAGGGCCTCGCGGTGCGCCAGCAGCAGGCCGTACATCCGCGCGAAGCCGTCCGAAAGCGCGTCGCGGTAGGCCAGCGCCGGGGCTTGCTCGCCCTCCAGCCGCGGCACGTTGTGGGAGGCGGGCATGGCCACGGGGCGCCGTTCGAAGCGCATGCGGTCCGTGCCGCGCTCCGCGGACACGAGGACGGGCTGCGGCGTGAGCTGCCCGGCGCGCGCACCCAGTCCACTGAGGTCGATGCCGCCCTTCGTCTTCGTGCCCCAGAACTGCTGCGGGAGCAGGCCGCTGCGCATCACCGACACGGGCGGCGCCTCCGGGGCATGTTCCGCGTCACGGAGCGAGCGCGTGCCCGAGACGGGATGGAAGAGCGTCTCCACGTCCACCAACACGGGGTGCTCGCCCGCGGCGATGACGTTTTCGAAGTGCAGGTCCGTGCCATCCAGCACGTGCATCACCGCGACGTAGGCCCCCTGGCGCTCGTAGAAGCGGCGGATGCCGTCCCGCGACTCGCACGGCGCGGGGGCCACGTACTCCATCCAGCCGTGGTCACCCCGGTCCCAGGCCTCGGCGCCCTTCATCGTGGGCGTGGCGCCACGTTCGTTGAGCCAGGACAGGAGCTGCTGGAGCCCCGCCTCGGCGCCCAGCGAGCGGGGCTTGTAGACCAACTGGAATCCGGATTCGAAGCGCAGGATGAAGACGCCCCTGCCACCCCGGTGCGGGTCGGAGAGGCCGCCGCGGGCCTCCACCAGCGCGCCGGGCTCGCGTCCCGCGTTGAACCGTGGCCAGAGCTGGGGGGCGTCCCGTGTCAGCCGCTGCATCAGCTCCAGGCACGCGTGACGCCACTGGGCGATGCACCGCACCGCGCAGCGGGCCATCACCGGGTAACGCTCCAGGATGTCCAGGGCGAAGCGGGGCTGGTGCAGGCGCCGCGTGAAGTCCTGGAAGCGCGCCTCGGGCGTCTCTCCCGCCAGGTGCGCTTCCCACTGGGTGGCGTGCAGCTCCACCACCAGCGCGCGGCTCAGCACGGGGGACAGGAGCTGGGGCAGGTGGCCCATCATCGAGGAGACGACGGTGCGCGGCTCGAAGTCGAGCCCGGGCGCCGCGTGCCGCAGGGCCGTCAGCGCGGCGGTGAGCTGACCCACCGCGCGCGACACCAGGGGCTCCACCAGGGGAAGGAAGGCCGAGCGGTCCGGGCCCTCCGTGCGCTCCGGCCAGACAACCGGCACGGGGTGGGGGGCCTCGTAGGCCTGCTCCAGCTCGCGGACCCACTCCGGAATGGCCTCCGCCGTCGTCCAGGGCGCTTCGAGGGAGGGCTCCAGTTGCGAGAGCAGCGCCGCTTCCGTCAGCCCCGCGGTGCGCAGACGGCGAAGCCACCAATCCGACTGGCCAAACGGGACCTGCTGACGCCACGCATCCAATCGCTTGCGCGCCGCGGCGGAGATGTTTTGCTTTGCCGCGTCATCCGCGTCAGCGAACCCTGCTCGTTCGGAGAGTGTCGCGGCCCGTGCCCAGCGTGGGAGGCGCGACGGTGCGCCCGCTCCCGAGAGTCCCTTCGGGTCCTGCCTCGGCGTGATGTCCACACGTCCTCTCGTTTCCTGGGCAATGCCCGGTGAGCTGGCTTCGTTGGAGTATCCGGGAGACGACTGTGACACAGGTAAGTCAATTCATGTTTGCATGTCAAATGCGTGCGCCGTGTTTCGATTGAGAGGCAATGCAGGCGCGAAGGTGGGAGGGATTTCCCGGGCGCGGGGGAGGGCCGTTGTCATTGAAGTTTTCCCAGGCACACTCGGAGTGTCGCCGTGGGCTCGCTGGCCGCCTGCCGCGCGACGGTGCGCGCGGATGGTCGTTGCGCGTCGCTTCCCTGGGGCGTAGGGAAGCAGCGCCCCATGTCCGCCACTGCTCAATTGCTCGAAGCCGTCCGGAAGGAAGCGAAACCCGGAATCTGGTCCAACGGCGTGAATCTCGCCCGCTCCGGAGCCGTGGTGCTCCAGGCCCAGAAGGGGGGCGAGCTGGAGCTGAGGGTGCGCGCCAAGGGCCGCCCGGTCGCTCTCACGGTCGTCCTGTATCCGAACGACGACGCCTGGGAGTGTGATTGCCCCAGCCTCGTGGACCCCTGCGAGCATGTGGTCGCCGCGGCCATCTCCATCCAGCAGGCGGAGAAGCAGGACGCGCCCATGGAGACGGCGGCCACCCGCTGGGCTCGGGTCGTGTACCACTTCACCCGCGTGGATGGCGGGCTGGAGCTGCGCCGCTCCATCGCGCAGGTGGATGGCACGGAGACGCCGCTGGAAGGCAGCCTGGCGTCGCTGATGGCGAAGCCCGCGGAGGCCGCGAAGCTCCAGGTGGAGAACTCCGACCTGCTGGCGGACCGCATCCTGGAGCAGCGCCGCACGCGGGGCACCCTGTCCCCGGAGACGCTGGAGGCGGTGCTCAAGGTGCTGGAGTCGGCGCGCAACGTGCTGCTCGACGGGCGGCCCGTGGCGGTGTCCGACGAGCAAGTGCTGCCTCGCGCGGTGGTGGAGGACCGCAGCGGGCAGATTGTCGTGACGGTGACGAGGGACCCTCGCATCCAGGAGGTCGTGAGTCCCGGCGTCGCGCTGGCGGGGGACGCGCTGGTCCGCCTGGGCGAGACAGCCATGTCGGGCCCGTGGCTGCAGAGCCTGCCCATCGTCCGCACGTACTCGGCCGAGCACATGGGCGACCTGACGACGAAGATCATGCCCGAGCTGGGCCGCCGCCTGCCGGTCGAGGTCCGCAGCAAGCGGCTGCCGCGCCTGGACCGCGAGCTGAAGCCGCGCATCCTGCTGGAGCTGAACCAGCTCGACGCGGGCCTGTCCGTGTTGCCCACGCTCGTCTACGGCGCGCCGCCGGTGGTGCGCATCGACAGCGGGCGCATGGTGTACCTGCGCGGCGCGGTGCCCCTGCGCGACGAGGCCGCCGAGCAGCGCCTCATCCACCAGCTCCGCGACGAGCTGAACCTCGTGCCCGGGCGCCGGCTGACGGTGGCGGGTTCGGAGATGGTGCGCTGGGCGGACAAGCTGCGGCGCTGGCGCGGTGACCTCGCGGGTGACGCGGCGGGGCTGGTGAGCCCCGACGTCAAGCTGCGGCCGTCGCTCCTCGTGGAGTCCGCGCTCAACGGGCAGGGTGTCCCCGACGTGCGCTTCCAACTGGAGTTCCAGGTGGAGGGGGCGAAGGGCGAGGTCAAGGCGGTGGACGCCGCGGCCGTCATCCGCGCCTGGACGGAGGGGCTGGGCCTGGTGCCGCTGGACGGTGGCGGCTGGGCGCCGCTGCCCCGGGCGTGGCTGGACAAACACGGCCAGCGCGTCGCGGACCTGCTCAACGCGCGGCAGGCGGACGGCAAGGTCTCCAACCACGCGCTGCCGGAGCTGTCCGCGCTGTGCGAGACGCTGGAGCAGCCGCCTCCGCCGGGGCTGGACCGGTTGGCGCCGCTCATCGCCGGCTTCGAGAAGCTGCCGGCGCCCGAGCTGCCCGCCGAGCTCAACGCGACGCTGCGTCCGTATCAGCTCCAGGGCGTGAGCTGGCTGCGCTTCCTGCGCGGCGCCGGACTGGGCGGCATCCTCGCGGACGACATGGGTCTGGGTAAGACGCTCCAGACGATTTGCGCGCTGGAGCCGGGCTCGCTCGTCGTGTGCCCCACCAGCGTGCTGCCCAACTGGGCGGCGGAGCTGAAGCGCTTCCGGCCGTCGCTCAAGGTCTGCGTGTACCACGGCCCCGGCCGCGCGCTGGACCCGTCCGCCGACGTGACGCTGACGACGTACGCCATCATGCGCCTGGACGCGGCGGTGCTCGGGGCGAAGACGTGGGACGCGCTGGTGCTGGACGAGGCGCAGGCCATCAAGAATCCCGACAGCCAGGTGGCCCGCGCGGCCTTCGGCCTCAAGTCCGGCTTCCGGCTGGCGCTCAGCGGCACGCCGCTGGAGAACCGGCTGGAGGAGCTGTGGAGCCTGATGCATTTCACCAACCCGGGCCTGCTCGGGGGGCGGCGGCACTTCGAGGACAAGGTGGCGCGGCCCATCTCGGACGGCCGTCAGGACGCGGCCGAGGGGCTGCGCCGCCGCATCCGGCCCTTCGTGCTCCGGCGCCTGAAGCGGGACGTCGCGCCCGAGCTGCCGCCGCGCATCGACTCCGTCATGCACGTGCAGTTGGATGAGCGCGAGCGCTCCGTCTACGACGCGGTGATGGCGGCGACGCGGAAGGAAGTGGTCGCCCTGCTGAACGAGGGCGGCAGCGTGCTCAAGGCCCTGGAGGCGCTGCTCCGGCTGCGTCAGGCGGCCTGCCACACGGCGCTCGTGCCGGGCCAGCGGGCCAACACGTCGTCGAAGGTGGAGACGCTGGTGGACGCGCTGGAGACGGCCGTGTCCGAAGGCCACAAGGCGCTCGTCTTCTCGCAGTGGACGTCGCTGTTGGACCTCATCGAGCCACGCCTCAAGGCGGCGGGCATCGGCTTCAGCCGCCTGGACGGCTCCACGGCCAACCGTGGCGAAGTCACGCAGCGCTTCCAGTCCGAGGAGGGCGAGCCGGTGCTGCTCATGTCCCTCAAGGCCGGCGGCACGGGCCTCAACCTCACCGCGGCCGACCATGTGTTCCTGCTCGACCCGTGGTGGAACCCGGCGGCGGAGGCCCAGGCCGCCGACCGCGCCCACCGCATTGGCCAGGAGCGCACGGTGATGGTGTACCGGCTGGTGTCCCAGGGCACGGTGGAGGAGCGCATCCTCGGCCTCCAGGAAAAGAAGCGGGCCCTGTTCGAGGCCGCCCTGAGCGAGGCCGCCGCCGCGACGGCCATCACCCGCGAAGACCTGCTCGAACTCTTCTCTTGATGCGCACCCTTGTCCTTCTCGCAGTGGGGTTCCTCACCATGCTTCCCGATACCGCCGATGCCCAGAAGCGAGGCGCCGCGGCGCTCCACGCGCTCATCCAGCAGGAGTGGCAGTACCAACTGGAGCGCAGCCCGACGTACGCGTCGGTGCAGGGCGACCGGCGTTGGAACGGCCGGTGGGATGACCTGAGCCTCCCCTCCATCGAGGCGGACCACCAGCACAACCTCCAGGTGCTCGCGAAGCTGAAGACGCTGGACCGCAAGTCACTCACCGCCGCGGACCAGCTCAACCTCGACCTGTTCCGCCGCGAATACGAGCTGTGGGTCGAGGAGCACGGCTTCAAGACGTACCTGATGCCGGTGAATCACATGGGCGGCATCCCGGAGGGCATCAAGCAGCCGCCGGGTGTGCAGACGGCCTATCAGCTCGCGGACACGCTGCGCTTCCAGACGGTGAAGGACTACGAGGACTGGATTGCGCGTCTGGAGGGCTTCGGCACCTACGTGGACCAGGTGCTGGCGCTGCTGCGCGAGGGCGTGCGCCAGCAGCGCATCCATCCGCGAATCATCCTCCAGCGCATCCCGCCGCAGGTGGCGAAGCAGCTCGTGGAGGACCCCGCGGACAGTGGCTTCTTCTCCCCGTTCCGCCGCTTCCCGGCCAGCATCCCCGCCGCCGAGCAGCAGCGCCTCTCCGCGTCCGGCCGCGCCGCGGTGGCGAAGGTCGTGCTGCCCGCGCTGAAGCGCTTCCACCAGTACCTCACCGAGGAGTACGTCCCCAAGGGGACGGACAAGGTGGGCATCTGGCAGCTCCCCGACGGCGCGGAGACGTATGCGTTCCTCGCGCGCAAGTACACCACCACGGGGCTGAGCGCGGAGGAGATTCACGCGCTCGGCATGGCCGAGGTGAAGCGCATCCGCGCGGAGATGGAGGCGGTGAAGACGCGCACCGGCTTCGAGGGCACGCTTTCGGAGTTCTTCCGCTTCCTGCGCACGGACGCGCGCTTCTACGCGCGCAGCGGCGACGAGCTGCTGATGCGCTACCGGGCGCTGTCCAAGCGCATCGACCCGCTGCTGGTGCGCCTGTTCAAGACGTTGCCCCGGCAGCCGTACGGCGTGGAGCCGACGCCGGAGGCCATGGCCCCGGACGCGACGACGGGCTTCTATTACGCCGGCGCCTCGGATGGCTCCCGGCCCGGCACGTACCTGGTGAACCTGTACCGTCCGGAGACGCGGCCCCTGTGGGAGATGGTCCCGCTCACGCTGCACGAGGCCGTGCCCGGTCACCACCTCCAGACGGCCCTGGCCACCGAACAGACGGGCCTGCCCGACTTCCGCCGCTACGGCTACCACGTGGCCTACGGCGAGGGCTGGGCGCTCTACTGCGAGACGCTGGGCGACGAGCTGGGGCTGTACACCGACCCCTACGACAAGTTCGGCCACCTGGCCTATGACATGTGGCGCGCGGTGCGGCTGGTCGTGGACACCGGCCTGCACGTGAAGCGGTGGACGCGGCAGCAGGCGCTCGACTTCTTCATGGAGAACTCGCCGCGCCAGGAGCTGGACACCACCAACGAGGTGGACCGCTACATCGCGTGGCCGGGGCAGGCGCTGGCGTACAAGGTGGGGCAGCTCAAGATTCTGGAGCTGCGCACGCGCGCTGAGCAGGCGCTGGGAGAGCGCTTCGACGTGCGTGAGTTCCACGACGTCGTGCTGCTCGACGGCTCCCTCCCCTTGGACATCCTGGAAGGGCGCGTTCAGTCCTGGGTGGCGGCGCGCAAGCGCGGCGCGCGCCAGCCCTGAGGCTCACGGCGTGGGCGCGGGGGCCGTCAGGCGGCCGTACTTCTTCATCGCCTGAATGAGCCGGTCCTGGGGCAGGCCATAGACGCGGCTGCCCTCCGCGCCGTTCATCGTGTCGGAGGCCAGCATCGAGTTGAGGATGGCCTCCTGCGTGGCCTGGATGGTGGCTTCGAAGAGCGGCGTCATCCGCTCGTTGTCGAGCGTCGAGACGCTGGCCACGTCCGCGCCCGCGGGAGGCTTCAGCCGCTGCGTGGAGAAGGCCAGGAAGATGTCGCCCGACGAGTTCGCCCCCAGGCCTCCCATCTTTCCAATGCCCAGGGGCACCCGCTTCGCCAGCCGCTCCAGTTGGTGCGGCAGCAGCGGCGCGTCCGTCGCCACCACCACGATGATGGAGCCGGCGCCCTCGGGCGTGCGGGGCTGGGTGTCACCGCGTGACGTCGAGCAGGCCGGCATCTTCTCGAACATGCTGTGGCTCGGCTTCTTGGGCCCGGTGTAGCAGGGGCGCAAGTCACCAATCTCCTCACCCACGGGCACGCCCTCCACGGTGAAGAGGTGGCGCGCGCCGTAGTTGCACTGCAACAGCACGCCCACGGTGTAGCCGCCCTCCGACGCGGGCAGCTTGCGCGACGCCGTGCCAATGCCGGCCTTGAAGCTGTGGCACACCATCCCCGTGCCGCCGCCCACCGAGCCCTCCGCGACGGGACCGCTCTTGGCGGTGTCGAGCGCGCGGTGGGCGTGCGGGGCCTTCACGTGGAAGCCGTAGGTGTCATTCAGCAGGCCATCCCACGTCTCCGCGACGACGGGCAGCCCCAGCTCCCACTCCAGTCCACGCTTCATCGCCCACGAGATGACGGAGTCGCGGACGGTGCCCACGTCATTGGTGTTGGTGAGCATGACGGGCCCGGCGAGCTGGCCGGATTCGGTGAGCCAGTGGGAACCCGTCATCTCGCCATTGCCGTTGAAGGAATAGATGGCGGCGAAGACGTCCTCGGACACACCGTCCTTGCCTCGGGGCAATACGGCGGTGACGCCGGTGCGCGCCGCTCCCTTGCCTCGCGGACCCCGGGGGTCGCCGGAAATCAGCGTCGAGTGGCCCACCTCCACGCCGGACACGTCGGTGATGGCGTTGTTCGGGCCCGTGGCGCCCCCGAACGTGATGCCCAAATCTCGGGCGCGGGGCCTCGCCTGGGCGGACTGCGCATCCGCTGAAGAGGACCCCAGCGACAGACAGGACATGAGCCCCAGGAGCAAGGCGCGACGAAACGGGTTCATGGCACGGCGTCATATCGCGGCCGCGTCACGTCCCCAACCGAAGGTCCTGTCTGGCCAGGTCCGTTGTCTCCCTGCGAGTATCGCGCTGGACATGGCTGAACACGAAGACCTCGATGCGCTGTGGCGCAAGGCCCGGCCGGATGACCTCGCCTCGTTGCGGCGGTTGGATGCCGCGCTGGTCCGTTCGGGCTACCAGGTCGAGGGAAAGACGGTCCGTGAATGGATCGCCGCGTTCTCGGCGAACCGCATCCGTTGGTTCGATGGGAGCGAGGCCAACGAACGCGTGTGCGCGGCGGGGCTCGCGGCGGTTCCCGCGCTGGTGGAGACCCTGGGCCGCGCGGACCACGAGTCCTCCTGGCAGGCCTCACTCAACATGCGCGGGCAATGTGTCGCCGCGCTGGGCACCATCGAGCCGCTCCCCACCTGCGCGATTCCCGCGCTCCTCGAGGCCCTTCGGCTGCCAGGGGCGAACGTGCGGCGGATGGCGCTCGCGGTGTTGGCTCGGATGCGTCCGCGTGCGGCCCCGCGGCCCTGCGCGCCATCATGCCGTGCCTCCGGGACAAGTCGGACCTGACCATCCGGCTGTCGGCGGCGAAGGTGCTGTCGGCGATGCAGGACCCGCTGCCGGAGGAGGTCCGTGCCGTGGGGTTGTCGCTCCTGGGGCATGCCCACCGGGCTTTTCGCCATGCGGGGCTCGACATCCTCGCGCGCTTCCCTCGCGATGAAGAGGTCCTCACCGCGCTGGAGGAACAGGCCATCCTCGATGATGAGAATCGGCTCGAGGCCCTGCGCATGTTGTCGGAGGTGGCGCCGTCCCGAGCGATTCCCAGATTGATCGAGCTGGCGAGCAACGCGAGGAAGCGAAAGCAGGAGGGTTCGACTCCGGAGTCCTGGCGGGGGCCTTCCGGTGAGGCGAAGCGGAGCGAGGACGGGAAGCGAGCCCTGTTACTCATCGCCCGGTTGGGCGTTCAGGGCGAGGAGGCGTTGCCCTCGCTCGGCGCGCTCCGGGAGGTCGAGCTCCTGGCGCCCTACGCGGACCTCGTCATCGACGACATCTTCCGCGCGCTGTTGCGCCAGCGCGCTCCGCCCTTGAAGACCGACCGCTTCCAGGAGCCGCTGTGCGCCGCGCTCCTGACCGACGTGGCGTGGCCCGCCGAACGCACCGAGGACCCGACGCTGTCGCTGCGCCCGTGGCTCGAGTCATTGGCCACCTTCGGCACGGAGGTGAAGGTGCGCGTGGCGCTCGCCGCCGCGCGACACGTGCTGTGGCTGTGGGAGACCCAGCACCCGGACAACACCTACTCTCGCAGCACCGTCATCTCCATGGAGCGTTGGCTCTGCGAGCCGACGGAGGCGCACGCGGCGGAGGTGGCGAGCACGGCGAACTTCATCCCCAGTCAGTTCTGCGCGGCGGATGCGTTCTCCGCCGCCTGGTCGGTGAACTACGGCGGCCAGTGCGTCCCCCTGCCGCCTGATGCCAAGGTGATGACCCCGGACGACGATGCGGACCCCCTGTGGGCGTGCGTCCGCGCCGCGTGCAGGGCGATGAGCCGCCGGTCTGTCATCACCTGGGCGCTCGGGGCCAGCATCGTGGCGTCGGAGCCGCTCTCGCCGGAGGCTTCGGCGCGGGAGGTCCACCGCGCCATCGTGGACGAGGTGCTTCCCTGGGCTTGTGGGGCCTGGGACCCCGTGAAGGACGCTCCCCAGGCGCGCGCCGCGCTGCGCGCGAACGGCTGGCGCGTGCCCGCGGCGCCCTGAGCCCCGCGAGGCTGGCGGTCCCCGGCGGGACGGTGTCCGTGGGACCGCCGGGCCGGGAAATGTGTCCGGGGCCGCTTCTGGGGGCGCGGACGTCTCACGGTGGGCTGTCGGGCCACCAGGCCACGTGACAACCCGCGGGTGCCATGTCTGACGTCCTCCCCGTGACTCATGGGGGCGTCCATGGCGTGGAGGGCAGGGGGACGAGGGTACCGCGCGCTGCTGTGTGGGGCGTGGGTGTTGCTGGCGCAGGGGGCCCGCGCGGACGGCTGGCGCGTGGAGTACGACGCGCCCGTCCCGCTCTTCCTGTCCCGCAGCTACATCCTCGACTCGCCCAATCGCATCCGGCGCGAGGGCTCGCCCAACTCACCCGAGAAGCTCATCTTCGAGGCGCAGGTGGCGCCCAACCTCTTCCTGCCCCAGCTCCACGTGGGCGACTTCACCGAGCCCGGCGGTGAGTACTTCCTGTCGCTCATCATCACTCCGGCGGTGCAGCTCCGAATCATGGACACGCCCAGCGAGCCGGTCATCCCGCCGTCCTTCATGGCGAAGGTGACCTTTCAGGTGGCGCACCTGCGGCCCCTGTCGAAGCCGCGCGCGGAGGGCGCCGCCGCGCGTGGGTTGGCGTTGGGCCTCAATGTCATCGCCGCGCACTACTCGAATGGGGAGTCCGGGTGCTTTTACGGCAACCAGACTCGCGGCGAGTCGGGCTGTATGCCGAAGGAGGGGACGCTGCCGTTGAATGAAGTGTCGGGCAGCTTCACGACGAATCTCTTCCGCATGGAGCTGCACGCGCGGCTGGCCTTCGACGTGGAGGCGGACTTGCGCAATGCCTGGCTCGTGGGTGGGTTCGCGGCCTTCGAGCTGAACACCTCCATTGGCCCGGGACGGATTACCCGCGCGCAGCGGGTCGTCTACGGCGACGGCCATTGGGGGGCGGGCGTCATGGGACAGCGGACCTGGAGCAACCACCGCTTCCCGCTGGAGCTGTCCGTATCGCGCCCCTTTGGCGAGACGCCCACGCAGCGGGCCACGTTGATGGCGGAGCTGGGCGCGTACCCTCGTTGGGGCGCGGGCTTTGGCGTCTTCGCCCGCTATGTGCGGGGGCAGGACTACTACAACATCCTGTTCCTGGAGCGCGTGGCGCTGTGGCAGTTCGGGCTGGCCTTCGAGCTCAACCCAGGCGCGCGGCTCCGGGCGGCCGAGGAAGGACGGCCGCCCGGATTTCCCTAGGGAAGAGGGCGCGTGGCTACAGCAAGCCGCCGAGCCACGTCAGGTGCGCGTCGACGGTGTCCGCCACCGCCTGCGCCTGCTCGGACGCGCTGGGGTCGGTGTACGGATTGCCAATCTCCTTGTGCTGCCACTTCACCCACGTCTGCTTGTACCAACCCCAGTCGAGGTTCGTGCCCGTGGAGGGCGGCGTCGTGCCGTTGTACGCGGTGAACGCGCGGATGCCGGTGGCCGGGGCGACTTCCTGTCCGCCCACCACGTGGAAGATGTGGAGCCGGTGGCGGCGGGGGAACTGCGCCGTCATGTTCGTGGCCCATCCGCCATAGAAGGTGCCCCACGGCCGCACCGGGTTGTTGACCTTGCTGTCGAAGGTGCCCAGCTCGCCCTGGCTGTTGCGGCACACGCCGTCGAACGACGACACGTAGACGTTGATACCGTCGAGCGCCGTGTTCGCGCGCAGCGCCTGTGCCACCCGCATCATCAAGCAGCCGCCTCGCGAGCTTCCCGCCAGGTAGATGGCGCGCGTCTCCGGACGCACCTGGGCCTGGAGCCAGCCGGCGAACCCGTTGACGAGCCGCTGCTTCGTATCGCTGTCGAACAGGTGGTCGAAGTTGGCGTCGTTGATGACGGACAGGTACGTCCTGCCGCTGGGGAACAGGCCCAGGGCGCTCAGCTTCATCGCCAGGGAGCGGCCATCCAGGGTGACGTTGGGACAGGAGACGCTGTTACACGAGGCATCCCAGTTGGAGGCCTGCCCCGTGACGCCGCTGGAGTGCCCGCTGCTCGAAATCTTCTGGCCGGCGGCCATGACGACCAGGGCCTCGCGCACGGCGGGGGCATCCACCTCCGCGATGCGCACGTTGTGGAGCGCGAGGTCCGGCGCTCCCGCCGCGCGGAAGTGCTCGAAGCCCGGGGCGGCCTGAAACGTCACGCCATTCAGGGAGACGACACGGCGGGACACCACCGTCCGGCTGCTGCCACTGGGCCAGGCCAGGGATTGGGCCTGGGCTTCCAGCGCATCCGGTTCCGGGGCGCCACCGCAGCCCACGACGGCCCCTCCAACCAGCAGGGCCAGGTTCATCCTCGAGACGACACGACGGGTGAGACGGGAAAGACGAGTCATGGAGTGTCCCGGGGGCGAGCGCAGGTGTGGCACTCCGCACGGGGCCACGCCCCCTCGGGGCCCCGGGCGGAGTCAAAGGCTCATGGGACGCTCACGGTGGCACGCGCCAGCGCGAGCCAGGAGTTGCGGCGGCCCGGGTCCTCCAGGGGCGCGGTGTCGTAGCGTTGGACGTACCCCGCGGCCC
The DNA here is from genome assembly GCF_000280925.3 of Myxococcus hansupus. Classification (NCBI taxonomy): domain Bacteria; kingdom Pseudomonadati; phylum Myxococcota; class Myxococcia; order Myxococcales; family Myxococcaceae; genus Pseudomyxococcus; species Pseudomyxococcus hansupus. Next base: position 5,213,188 of record NZ_CP012109.1, on the reverse strand, counting down.
CGAGGCCGAAGAAGGACGTCATCCACCAGCGGACCGCGACGGCGCCGCCCGTCGTTCCGCCTGGCTGGACGTCGGGGGCGCCTCGGCCCAGCCACAGCCGCTCCACGCGCGCGGCGACCTCGATGGCGCCCAGGGGCACCTTGCCCGCGTTGAAGGCCTCCATTCCGTTGGGGTCATTCGGCGCGATGGGCCAGCGCGCGCCGTCGCCGCGCGGACGCCCCGTCACCACCCAGGTCACCTCCAGCGAGGCGCCCTGGCTCTCCATCTGCGGCAGACCTTCGCGCGGGGTGTTGGGATTGCCGTCGGTGTCCCGCGAGCGGCGCTCCCAGGCCGCGGCGCCCTCCGCGAGCACGCGCACCGGGCCCACGTCGAGCCGCGCGTGGGCCTCCACCACGGAGCGGGGGCCCGACACGGGCGGCGGCCGGTAGAAGACGAAGTTCTGGGGACCGATGCCGCCAATGCCGGCCCGGTCATACGCGTTCTCCACGTGGACGCCCGCGCCCGCGCGGAAGCCCCAGAACGCGTCCACGTTGCCCCGGGCCCGGCCCCACCGGCCGTCCACCCGGGCGTCCAGCGCGGGCAGGCTGTTGTCGTTGCCCAGCGGGCTGCGGGAGCCGTTGCCCACGCGCACCCAGGCCTCCACGGGCAGCGTCTTGGGCGCCCACCACGCCTCGAGCCCCAGGTCCCGGCGCGGCCAGAACGTCGCCGCGAGCAGGGACAGTTCGGGGATGGTGCGGGCTTCCAGGTTCTCATCCCGCGCGCTGATGAACAGCGGCGTCTTGGACATGCCCATGGACAGGCGCAACGACTCGCCCAGGGTGGCGGCCACGAAGGCGTCGATGAGGGCCGGCTTCTCCTGGGCCCACTCCGCCACGCCGGACGCCATCAGCCACGGGGCGGGGTAGGCCCGCGCGCCCACGCGGAGCCGGCCCAGGGTGACACCGTCGAAGCCTTCCACCTCGGAGACGTGTTGCCGCCAGTCGATTTCACCCACCAGGACGGGCTGGAGCCAGTCCGGTGCCGCCAGCGCGGGCGCGCTCGCCAGCGTGGCCACCGCGAGGAGGAACGGGCGCATTCAGTTGACCGGGACGATTTGAAGGAAGTGCGTCGTGCCGTTGGACTCGTCCCCGTCGTGGTCGGCGATGAAGAGGCGGCGGTTGGCCGCGTCGTACGCGATGCCACGCACGTGCTGGAAGCCGCTGGCGAGCACGCTCTGGGCGCCCGAGACGGGGTTGATGCCCACCACCGTGCCCTGGCGCGTGCCCGTGAGCAGCAGGCCGTTGGGCCCCAGCGACAGCAGGTCCGGCTCGGTGATGGTGGCGATGGTGGTCAGCTCCGCCGGACGGGCCAGCGGCGAGCGGTACACCTTTCCGGCAATCTGGTCCGCGATGAAGAGCGAGTCACCCACGGCCAGCACGCCCACGGGCTTCTGCAGCGCGCCCACCACCTCCTGCTCCGTGCCGTCCAGGCTGAGCAGGGCGACGGAGCCCACGTTCACGTTGCTGTTGCGCACGAAGTACGAGTTGTAGAGGCGCCCGTCCTCCGTCACCGTCAGACCGATGCGGCGGCGGTTGGTGGGCAGCCCGGGCACCGTGCCGGTGGTGCCGTCCGGGCGCGCGTAGAGCACCGCGCCCGCGGTGCCGAAGCCGAAGCGCACCGTCACCAGCGTGCCGTCGGGCATGCGCACCACCTCGCCCAGGTTGGTGCTGTTGGGCGGCGCGTCCGGCATCTCCACGGCCAGCGACACACCTTCGCCGTCCCGGTACTTGAGGATGCGGTGGTTCTGGTCGTCGCCGATGTAGAGCGTTTCATTCTCCGCGTCCCAGAACATGCCGTTCGGGTCGCCATCCAGCGGGATGGCCCTGGGGCCACGGTCCACGCTGGGGGGCTCCGTACCGGGGCCGTCAGAGGGAGAATCGGAGCAGCCCACGAGCGTGAGCAGGGCGACCAGGGGGAGCAGGAATTGGCGCATGCGGCGGCTTCTAGCATGGCCCGCGAAACGCCGCAGCCGCCCCCTCCGTGTGCGCGGAAGGGGCGGCCGTGCTTCAAGGCATCCGTGTCAGTGCGTGGTGTACGCCACCGAGCCACTGCACGCGTCGGCGCCGTAGCAGCCCGCGCGGAGCTGGTAGACGCCGTCGGCGGGCACGACGTAGGTGATGCGCGACGCCACGCCGCACGCGTCGTCGTTGAAGGTCACCTGGGTGCCCGCCGCGTTCATCAGACGCAGGAGGCTGTCGTCGGGTGTGTAGGCGTTGGCCATGCCGCAGGTGCCCACCGTCAGCGTCTGTCCCGCGGCCAGCGCGAGGTCCTGGTTGACGGTGTTCACGGTCGCGCCCGCGGTGCGCTCCGTCTCGTACACGAAGGTGTTCGTGCCGCCATGGGTGCTCCAGGCGAGGTTTCCGCTGCACGAACCGGTGGAGTAGCAGCCGGCGCGAACCTCCCAGACGCCGCCCTTGCCGGCGGGCACGGTGTACTGGATTTGCGACCCGGTGCCACCGCAGGCGTCGTCGTTGAACGCCATCTCCTGGCCCTGGGGGTCGAACAGCCGGATGAAGGTATCGCCCACCTTGGTGGCCCCGGGCTGGCCGCAGGTGCCCACGTGCAGGCGCTGTCCCTCCGTCAGGGTGACGCGGTGGTTGGAGGTGTTCACCGTCGCGGATTGCGTGTTCGCGACGCTGAAGCTGGCCGCCCCCACGCTCCAGGTGACGGTGGCGCGGCAGGCCTTGTCGTCGTAGCAGCCCGCGCGCAGCGTGTAGTCACCCGAGGCACCGGTCGGCACCTGATAGCGGATGAAGGAGCAGCGGTTGCCGAGGCCGAGCGTGTCGTCGTTCACGGCCACCTGGGTGTTGGCTGCATTGTAGAGCCGCAGCACGGTGTCGCCGCTGGCGAAGCTGCCGGGCGTCCCGCACGTGCCGATGAGCGCCGTCTGTCCCGCCACGAGGGACAGCGTCGCCTGGGCCGTATTCGTCAGGGCGCTCTGGGTGTTGGCGCGGCTGTAGGTCAGCGCGTTGGCCAGCGTCGTTTCACCGCACAGCCGGCGGGAGGTGGACACGCCGCAGAACTCGTCGATGGCGGGCCGGGCATAGCTGTACTGCTCGGCGACTGGCACGTTGGGGCAGCCCGTGTTGGGGCAGAGGTTGACGACGTTGCATGCGCCGTTGGTGGTGTAGTCCGCGAGGCCATCAGTGAACATGCCGACGACCGTATTCGTATCGGGCTCGTAGGCGGCGGAGCCAATCTGGCCCCAGAAGGTGTTCGTGTGGGCCATGAAGGAGTCCAGCGTGAGCGGGTTGCCGTTCCGGATGGTCCCGTTCGTGTCGAGCTTGAAGGGCGTCCCTTCACTGGTGCCCACGATGGAGATGGGCGCGTTGCTGTCCAACGCGGCGCTCGCCGGGAGCACGGGCGCGGGCGTGAAGCGGGGCGTGGCGGAGCGGTCCAGCCGGATGATGGCGTAGTTGTAGGCGAGGCCGTTCCAATAGCCGTACTTCGCCACCTCGACCTTGGCGCACTGGAAGACGTCCTGGGCCGTCACCCGCTGATACGAGATGGGGGAGTCGCGGTAGTAGTTGAAGACGAAGCGCAGGTTCTCGCAGTCGCCGCCGAGCACGACGCACGTCCCCGACGTGAGCACGAGGTCATCGTCGATGAGCGTGCCCGTGCAGTCCGAGGCCGCCGGGTCATTGAGGAAACGCTCGGTGTCGCAGAGGTTGGCTTCGTTCTTCAACGTTCCGCCGTTGAACGAGACGTTGTTGGGATCCGACGCGTTGATGTCCCCGGGCCGCATGATGGCCACCGTGGACTGATGCGCGCGCGCCCGGAGGTGCGCGTCCGGATGGCGATACACGTCTTCGCGTGAGTCATGGCCATAGATGAGCGCGTCCTGGCGCCTGCCACGCGAGCCATCCTTGTCCTTGTCCGTGGACATCAGGACCTCCTCTTCGCCGTCGAGGTAGGACTCCTCGGGGCCGCAGCCCGTCGTGAGGACAAGACTTCCCATCAGCGCGCCGACGAAGCGGGCGCGCGTATCCGTACGCAGCCAATGCATGTGGTGTCACTCCCAGATGGGGTGTATTGATGAACGACGAGACATGGCTGGGACGACGAGCGCGTCGAGCGCTCCCGCTTAGAAGGCTTCGCCTACGTTCAGGTAGAAGCTCGGCTCGTTGCCGTAGGCCACATCTAGGCGGATATTTACAGGCACGTCTGACATTGGCGCGAAGCGCAAACCCACGCCGGCCGCGGGTTTGACGTCATTGATATGCAGGTCTCGTGGGTCATGGGCGACCGTGGCGGCGGAGACGAAGGCCACACCTCCCAGGCGCCAGAAGAGGGGCGCGCGGTACTCCACCTGGGCGCCCAGGTGCTGGCGCTCGCGGTAGCGGCCCTCCAGGTAGCCCCGGCTCAGCTCCATGCCGCCCAGGCGGCCCATGTCATAGAAGGGTGGCTCTCCGTCGCGCAGCTCGACGAGCCCCTGCATCGCGAGCACGTGCCGCTGTCCCCAGGGGAGCGAGACGTAGCGCCGGACATCCAGCCGGAGCACCCCGAACACGTAGTCCGAGCCCCAGGCGCCCTGGGCGCTGCGCAGGTTGAGCCGCGCCAGCACGCCCGTCACCGGATTGAGCGTGTTGTCGCGCGAGTCATAGAGCGCCGCGAATCCGAACTGGAGCGTCGTGCCGCCCGCGGCCCCCCGGGTCCGCTGGACGGCCCCGTCCTGGGCGACCTGGGTGAAGCGCGCGTGCTGATACCGCACGGTGGGGCCCACGTAGAGCCGGGGCGCGATGCGCCACTTCGGGCTCAACTCCAACTCAACATAGATGGGGGTGTAGTCCTCCTCGTCTTCTGCTCGGGTGTTCGCGCCCAGGCCGAAGAAGCGGTCCGGGAAGCGCGCCGCGCTGGCGGTGGCCGTCAGGTTGAGGCGGTCCTCCAGCAGATTCACATCCGGCTGGAGGAGGAGGGTGAACTGGCCGCGCGTGCTCGCGGCGGCGGCCAGCATCACCTGCGACTCCCGGCCGCCTCGCGACGCGGGTGGCTGGTAGACGAGGGATGCCGCGCCGCCCAGCAGGAAGCTCGTCTCGGGTTGGTACGCGGGCAGGAGGAAGGGGACGACGCTGAACCGCCCCTCCGGCGCCTCCTCGGGCGCGGTGGCGAGGAGGGCTCCGAGAATCGCCGTGAGCAGCGGTGTCATGGCGGGGCCTCAGACGTTCTCGTCCAGCCAGTCGAACAGCCGCGCCTCGGCGAGCGCCGTGGACGCCGCCTGACAATGCAGCGGCGCGGCCTCTCCGTGCGTGAACATCATCAGATGTTTGGGTCCGCGAAGCGCGTCGTAGAGCTTCTGGGATTGGCCGGGGGAGGCGTCCTCGGCCTCACCCTCCATGATGAGCACCGGGCAGCGGATGCGGTCGACGATGGCCTCGTTGGTGAATTCCTCCAGCTTGCGAAAGAGCTCGGAGGGGCTCTTGGCTCCGTGTTTCCAATACACGTCACGCAACCAGTACCGGGCCGTGGGCCAACGGTCCGCGAGCGCGGTGATGGCCTGGTCGAACTTCTCCGGATGCGACTTGAGCAGCGCGAGTGAGCCCGGGAGGAAGCGATGGAAGTGCGAGCTGATGGACTCCCACCAACTGAGCACTCCTGGATTCGCGATGACCAGGGCGATGCGAGGCTCGAAGGCCGCCGCGCGGGGTGCCAGGGCGCCGCCGAACGACAGGCCCATGAGCAGGATGCGGCGAGGGTCCACGCCGTGGATGCGCTCCGCCGCGTCCACCACGGGCGAGACGGCCTTCTCCCAGTCCGGACGGAAGCTCAGTCGGTGTTCCCGCAGCGAGCGCCCCTGGCCGGGCCCGTGGAACATGAGCACGTGGTAGCCGCGCCGGACCGCTCCGTCCCAGACCCACTTCGTCTCCTCCGGCCAGGCGTGCAGCCCCTGGTGGAGGAGGATGACGGGCGCGCTCGGCTTCGCATGAGGGGAGCGCACGAAGTACGCGGCCAGCGTCACGCCCTCGTAGGGGATGGCGAGCGGCTGCACGTCGTAGCCGAGCAGCCCATGGGACTTCTCGAAGGTGGTGGCCGCGCGGCGGGTCACCTCGAGCGTCCGCGGGTCCTCCAGGTCGGTGTAGTGCATCGTCGCGGCGCGGTAGTAGTTGGCCGCGCGCGCATAGGCCTGACCGGCGCTTAGCAGGTGGCCCTTGGCCTCCGCGGCCTGGGCCTGCTCCTGGACCCGCTGCGCCGTCTTCGTCCAGGCCTCGAACCAGCTCGTCTCGTCACCGGGTTGGATGCGGCTGGCCGTCTCCAGCACGTCGCCCACGTCGCTCTGCCCATGGGTGGCATGCCCCAGGAACCACAGGACCTGGTTGTCCATGAGGCCGTCGCCCGTCAGCCGCAGGTCGTACCAGGCGCCGCCGCGCGGGTTGAGGCCCTGCACATCCTGGGACACCGGCGCCAACGCGTGACGCAGGCCCATGGCCGCCGCCGCGCCTCCGGCAAAGAGCCCGGCGCCCATCAGCACGCTTCGTCGGGACGGCCGTCCTGCGGTAGTTTCGCCTCCGGGCTTGACCATAGGATTCAATCTCCAGGGTTAATCGGATGATTGAATCGATAGATTGAATTCCGCACGACTGTCAAGCGCGTGCGAGGACTCACGCCGTTTCAGGGGTTTGCAGGGATGAGTACCAAGGAGCAGGAGGCCCGGGAGCGCATCCTCCGGGCGACCATCGTGTGCATTGGCCGGGATGGACTGGATGCGACGGGCATCCGGGAGATTGCCCGCGAGGCGCAGGTGAACAGCGCGGCCATCAGCTACTACTTCCGGAGCAAGGAGAAGCTGGTGTCGCTGGCGTTGGAGCAGACGCTGGACCAGGCCTTCGGGAACGTCCTCGAGGACTTCGACCGGCTCCGGCTGGAGGGGCTCGGCATCCGGGAGGCCTTCGAGGCGCTGCTCGAGGACCTCCTGAGCAACAGCCTGCGCTACCCGTACATCGCCCACGCGCACTTCCACGATGCGTTGGCCCATCAGCGCTACGACGGCACGGCCATCCAGCGGCTCAACGGCTTCCTCGCGGAGTTCGCGGGACGCTTGGCCCCGGCCGTGCCGCACCTGCCGGAGAACCGGCTGCGGATGGCGCTGACCCAGGTGTGGTCCTCGCTCAGCCTGCTGTCGATGATGCCCCGGCTGTTCGACCAGTTCATCCTGCTGGACTTCGGCACGCTCGACACGCGGCGTGCCTGGGTCCAGCAGTCCTCACGGCTCCTCTTCGTGCCGTGAGCCGGGTGCGCCACGGACCTTCGCGGTCACGCGGCGCGCCCGGGGGCCGCTCAGAAGGCGGTGCCGTCCGCGCGCAGGCCCGGGGAGCTCGCCAGGCCCGCCGGTAGCGCGTCGTGCGGCACGAAGCTGGCGTCCGGCGTCGCATCGGGCGAGCGGTTCGCGGAGACGCCCGGCACGGCGGACGTGTAGTCGAACTGGTCCACCAGCGTGCTGTCCTGGCGTCGCAGCCGCACGGAGTCGCTGCTGTTGCCCAGGCCCAGCAGCCCGCCCGACGCGGCCAGCGCGTTCGCCTGTCCCGAGGGCACCGCGGCGGCGCCGCCGAACACGACCACGGCCTGCCCGCCGCCCAACTGCGTGCCCGCCGCGAAGACGTGGCGCGCGGCGCCGTTGGTGGCGTCCCACAGCGTCCAGCCGGAGAGGTCCACGGGGAAGGGGCTCGCGTTGACCAGCTCGACGAACTCGTGGGCCGCCGTCTGGGTTCCCTCGTGGGCGAGCACCTCGTTGATGAACACGCGCGCGGGCCCACCGACGATGCTCAGCGCCTCGCGGCTCGTGTCCACGTTCGCGGGGTTGAAGGCATCCACCACGCGCACGAGGACCTGCGCGGCGTTCTCGTCCGGGACGTTCCAGGCGAAGCGGCCTTGCGCCGCGGGGACCGCGCTGGCCACCGTGCTCCAGTCGGTGCCCCCGTTGGTGGAGACCTCGACGCGCACCTGGCCCACGCCCCAGGAGGTCCAGGTGATGGGCAGCGTGCTGCCGCCCTGGTACGTGCCGCCGTGGGGCGCCTTCAGGCGCACGAAGGGGCCCGTCTGGGCGCTGAAGGTGTAGCGGCTGATGACGGGGCGGTGGTCGCTCACGACGTTGAGGAAGTCGGGGAACCACTCGTCCGCGTAGAGGATGCTCGCGGAGTCGGGGATGTACCGGTCCGCGGCCTCGTTGCTGGCCAGCGTGTGGTCGACGATGTTCTCGAAGCCGATGGTGGTGGCGCCGCCCGCCAGGGACAGCTCGCGGGTGATGAAGGTGTAGCGCGCGCTGTCGGAGACGAAGTGCTGGTAGGGCGTGGCCAGCGGCGCCTGGGTGGTGGGGTCGAGCGAGATGGACTCGTCCACGTCGTCATTCCAATCCCCGATGACGAACACGTGCTGCGTGGGCAGCGTGTCGTCCAGGTACGTCTTCAGCGCCGCGGCGGCGCGCTCCCGGGCCTCACGGGGGCCCGTGGGGTCGGAGCTGTTGGCGCGCATGTGGACGACGATGACGGTGAGCTGCGTCTCCTCACCGGCGATCTCCGTGGTGAAGTCCACGCGCAGGGGCGGGCGGTCCGAGAAGTCGCTGCTGTTGCCCACCCGGACCAGGCTCGCGCTCTGGAAGGTGAGGGAGCTGTCATAGAGCACGCCCACCTTCTGGCTGCTGGTGCCATAAGGAGAGGTGCCGCCGGAGACGAAGGCGGCGTTGTTGGCGAGGAAGCCGTCGAAGCCCGGAAGCTGGGCCTTGAGCAGGTCGAAGTCGGAGGTGTCCACCATCTCCACCACGGCCCAGAGGTTGGCGCCCAGCTCGCGCATGATGTCGCGCGCGCCGGCAATCTGGAGGTCATCCGACGTGCCACCATCCGACGAGGAGTTCACCGGACCGCGCGAGTCGGAGCCGAAGTAGGTGAGGTTCCACTGGCCCACCGTGAACACGGGGGCGCCGGCCGCCGCGACGGAGAGCGTCAGCTCCCGCGAGGCCGTCTGTCCATCCGCGTCCTCCACCGTGACGGACAGAGTGCTTTCCGCCGCCTGCGCGGGAGTGCCCGACAGGGTGCCCGTGGACGACAGGGAAAGGCCCGTGGCGACGAAGTCCTCCGCGAGGCGCCAGCTCAGCGGGGCACGGCCGCCGGCGGCGCTCAGCGTGACGGAGTACCACTGGCCGACGGTGCCTCCGGTCAGCGCCTCGGTGGTGATGCTGGGCGGGGTGGTCTCCTGCCCGGCGTCCGCGCCCGCATCCGGTTCCGTGCCTGCGTCCGGTTCCGTGCCCGCGTCTGAATCCGTCCCTGAATCCGGGTCGCTCCCGGCGTCGGTGATGACGCCGCTGTCCACGGGCGTCGGCGTGGAGTCGTCCCCGGGGCAGGCGGTCAACAGGAGCAGGACGAGAAGGGGCGCGAGCAGGCGGGGGGACACCATGAACGACTCCAAAGGCAGTGGACGAGTCACGAGGAACGGCGACGGTAGCCGATGAGCAGGACATGCGCCGTCTACCACGGCCCCGCGCCGCCGCGACACGGCCAAGGGCCTGACATGAAAGTCCTTGCTCAAGGCGCGTGTACGCGTCGGCCGGCGCAGTGGGTCCGGCCGCTGTCGCTGCCGTCCTGTTGGAGGTGCTACAGGGGAGTGGACCTCCAGGAGTCGCGTTGAAAGGGCCGCGCAGAGGGCTCCCGCGCGATGCTGGGGATGTTGAGATAATCCTCCTCGGTCGAGAACCCCTGGAGTTCGGCAAGACGGATCAGCGCCAGTCCCTCAACGGAAAGCTGCCCCTCGGTTGCGAGTGTCTCCTGTTCAATGGAGCCATTCGCTGAGAGGTCTTGAATGGAGTCGTTTCGCGCCGACAGAAACCCGGACAATTCGCTTCCGAAAGCGGCCTCGTCGCCTATCAAGAGTGCTCGGCATATTCCCAGCCGGAAGTCCTCGGCGCCCTGGAGCGCCGCTTCGTAATGCGTCAGGAGTTCGTTGCAGGTGTCATCGGTGGCGCCCAGGAAGTAGCGCTGCATGAGGAACTCGACGAAGAGGAAGTCCTCCGGGTACTCCATGTCGGGCTCCCGGAACCTCTTGGCGTGAAGGGCAATCTCGCGGGCGGTATCAAGGTCTCCCGCGGCAATGGCGTCGAAGAAGGGGAGGCACTTGCTCGTCAGCTTCTCGCCGTCGTCAGCCCTCGACAAGAAATGGAAGAAGCACCGGCCGCTCTGGTGAAGGCGCCAGAGAAAGGCGTCAGAGGTGGCGCTGAGGAATAGCGCCCCGATGCCTGCAAGCCTGAAGTTCTGGCAGAGGGTCAGCACTTCCTTGAGCGGGAGATCATTGCCAAGGCCTCTTGAAATCAGGCGCTGATTTTCTTGCAACGCGACTTCGACGAAGAGCGGAAGTCTATCCGAGGTCATCTTTTGATGCTCCTTGGCGCGTGTGGTGGTCGTCGTATCCAGCTCACGGAGCCCCGAGACAGACGCTCCCAACCTGCCCACGCTCGGAACTCGACAGGACCAAGGCATGGCCCGCGCGCGCATGGCCTCGCGCCAAGGCGTGCAGCGCCATGCAGATCCCCAGTGCTCCACTGGCGGCGCCTGTGTCGCCAACATGGGCACAGGGAACATGGACTTCCGGGGCCTTCATTCGCTGTTCGATGCGCACACTTGCGTAGCCCCACTCCCGCGCTCTCCACTCCTCCCCGTTGAGATCGGCGTAGATGTCTCCACCGAATGAAGCGGGCTCCGGCAGGAGGTCGAGCACCTGGTGAATGCACTTCGCCAGTCCCGTGCCCGTGGTCGTGCTTCCGGATTCGCGGTGATTCTCCTCTTGCGCGGTGGCGACGCCCGCGAGCCGCGCCTGCGGTGGGGCATTGCGTTTGCGCGCGCTGGATTCCAATTCCAGGAGGAGGCAGACGCCTGCCTCACCGGGCGTGAGGCCCACGGGCTGACCTTCAAATTTGAGGCGGCGCTGGGCGCCCAGTTGTTCCAGGACACCCGGCGCGAGCAGCGAGTCCGCGGCGACGATGAGCACGCGTTGCAGCCTGCCGTGACGCAATTCTTGCGCACCTCGCTCGAACGCGTTTGCTACCCCAGCATGCCCCATGCTCAGCGTTTGTAGCTTTTCGTCGTCAATGGGCAGCCGCAGGGCGTCTCTCAGCTTGGCGGCCATGCTTCCCGCGCTTTCCTCCATGCCTGGCTCAAGCCAGCCCGTGTCCGGATAATTGGTAACGGATATCAACCCCGTTTCGCGCCAGTAGGTGGTCTCTTGCGTTCCTTGAAGCTGCCCGCGAGCGCGCATGTCGTCCAGGCATCCGCGGGCCAACCGCAGCCAGCGTCCCTGATGCGTGAACCCTTCCGTGTAGCCCTGGATGGGGTGCCCCGTCAGCGCAACGAGGTCCTGCGTTTCTTCATCCAGAACCTGATAATGCGCGACGCGCCGTGGGCGCGAGATTCCTGCGTGGATGGCGGCACACGCGTCTGGCGCGTTTCTGCCCACGGAGGTGATGGCCCCGCTGCCGGTGATGACAATGCGCGCGTCATGCATACGCAGCTCCTCTGGTGTGAAGCGGCTGCTCAAAGTCTCATGAAGCTGTCGAACGAGCCCACGGGGATTCCAGGACGGAGCTGACGCGCGAGGAGGAGCTGTCCTCGCTGTCGCGAGGTCCATGCGGTCGTCTCCACGTTGACGGCTCCCTGGGTCCGGATGGCGAGCTCCAGGGCGAGCGGGGGCCTACGGCGCGTCGGGAGGACCTCCAACGCTTGAATGAGCAGCTCAGGTGTCCACAAGTGTCCTTGGAGGTACCTTCTGCCTGGCTCGAAGCGGGAGCGCGCATTCTTCCACCACGCGTCAACACGGTCGGCTCTCACGCGGCCCCGTATCGCGGGGGCCCTTGGGCCCCAGGGGGAGGACTCCCATTGCCCCGCGGGTTCGTCGTCATCCGAGGAGGTGGCTTCCTCGATGAGGTCCGAGGACATGACGAGGCCGGTGATGGCGGAGAAGGACTCGGCCGCGAGCACCGCTTCCTGGGTCGTCAGCACGCCCAGCAATGCGTCGGCTGCGGCCCGTTGCCCGCTGAGGCCCAATGCTTGGATCGCAGACGTCCGAAGGGATGGCTGTTCCATCGCGGAAAGGAGCACCTCGACTTCCGCCGGATCTCCCGACATCCCCAATGCCAGGAGCAGCCCCCGAAGCTGGGGGCTCTGTGTTCTCACCGCGCTCCGGCACTGCCACCATGCCGCGCGCGAGCCCAAGATGAGTCCGGTCAGCAGGGCGGCGTCACGCACCTGGGGATGGGACTCTTCCAGTCCTCGTTGCACCAAGCGATGGGCGCGGCCGTGCTCCGTATGCCGTGAGGCCTGGATGACGGCGGCTCGAAGTGACGTATTTTCGTTTGGGTACAGCGACTCCAGCACCGAGCCTGCATCCGCGTGACGGGATGCGAGGCATTTCACGAGCAATGCCTGGAGCGGCGCCTCATACCTTGGCAATGCCTGGATCAGGGCTGCATCCAGGTCCGGCCTGGAGCTCAGTGCCACGGCTCGGCATAACTCTCGCCGCTTTTCGTCCTCCGCGTTGACGAGCGCGTCGAGGACCGGCGGAAGTGCCTGCTGCCCCATGGATTCCAGCAGCGCGTATGCTGCGGGACCCGCGATGAAGTCGTCTGTTGCCTCCAGGGCTGGCCGTAGCACGCGCTGGCTGATGGCCCCTCCCGCGACGAGCAGTGCGTCGAGGTGCATTTTCAGTCGATGTTCATCTCCTCCGGCCACGTCGTCCAGCGACTCCTCGGACGAGAAGAGGGCACGCTCCCACTGGCGCCAGAAGAAGGATGCCTCCTGGAGGTGCTCCTCCACGACATCCCACAAGATGGGTGGTAGCCGGGGCCGCCGGACGGAAGTGCCCCCCGAGGATGCGTTGAAACTCAAGGACACACGCACCTCCATGCTGCTAGCGGACGGGCAGTTCCACCAGCGTGACATTGCTGAACTTGCGTTCGTGCAGTTCGGCGGCCAGGGCTTCGTTCACGACATAGTTGCTGGAGTCCCTGTCGATGCGAAAGAGTGCGGGCGCTTGCTCCACTTTCTCGCGTGACAAGACTCGCTTGTTGATGCGAATGATTTCATCTGGATCCTCGTCATCCCAGATGATCTGACTCGCCTTGAAGTCGAGACAGTCGAATGTCCCAAGTGGGTTGATGATGACGTAGTCCCTGCTGTGCACTCGTTTCCTGTGGTCATAAAGTGTGAAGGGCAGGTACTCGACGTCACTTTGACGGTGTTTTTCGATAGTGGCCCTGAGTTCGGGGGCTGCAACGAGCATGCTGTCCGTGTTTCCAATGAGAGAGCAGAGCTTGATGCCTGGACTGTCTGGGGTCATGAAGATCTTGGCATCCGCAGGGTAGACGGAGCGCAGGGACTCCCCTTTGCTCACCTTCCATGCGTGCATTCCGATGCCATCAACGAACTCCCGAAGGAGGCAGAGGTCTTCATTGCCGAAGTCCCCCAGGGTATTTACGGCATAGAATTTCATGGTTCACCTCGGAAATGCATGGTGCAGTGCGCTGTGGTGACAGGGCGTGCGTGTCAAAACGACGTCACCATTCTCCGCGCCAGTGCTTTGAGTGAGTCATGATCTCCCTTCACTCGGTTTTCGGGAAGGCGAGCCTGCGTGATGGCGAGGTAGAGGGTCTTGGAGAGTGTTTTGATTTTCTTGACGTATTTGTCGTAATCGGGCTCCGTGCCTTGCCCATCTAGATGCTTTTGAATGGCTTCTTGAGCGCCTGCGAATATCTTTTTCAGTTCCTTTTCGACATAGGTGCTGTACGAGCCGTGTCTCCCATTGTGGTACGGGAGTTGTAGCGCCCGGGCGTGAGCGGGACTCGCTGGCAGATAGGCCATGTTGGACCTGTCGTTGAGGTTGTAGCCGTTCTGGAGGAGTCCCGCGCGAAGGGCGCTCAACTTCCTGACATCCTTCGTTTTTCTGTCTCCGCAGGTGGCGGTGCAGGTGGCGCAGGTCAGGCTCTCGAAGGGGACGATGTGGTGAGCCTCGCGAGGATAATAGGTCCGGTGGCCGGTGGACGCGGAGAAGACCCAGTTGGCCGGATCCCAATCGCCTTCCTGCTTGGGGCGAGGTGTGGGAACTTCGCTCTTGGGGGGCCATGCGTAGCGTGCGTTTTCTGCCCTGGCCTTCTCGAACGCCTGCCAGTGGTAGCTGCAGTGGTGATCCTTCTTTTTACCCTGATGTGACGTCAGGCAACCCTTGTCCTTCGCCTTCTTCCCCTCTGTGAGATGCAGGTCGGCCAGGTTCTCCGAATCCCAGCCATGCCATTCCGCTGCTGTGGTCTTCCCCATGGCGGTCCTCCGTGACACGTGCCGGGAACTCAGTTGATCTGGACTTTGCCCCCTTTGATGCGGTGCAACTCGTCCGCTTCGGTTCGGATGTTCACGCCACGCAGTAGAACTTCGCCATTTCGTCGAAGCGTGATGCTTGCCTTGCCACAACGAAGAACCATTTCCTCGCGGGCCTCAATGACGACTTCTCTGCCGTCGACACGGGCCTTTGCCGGGACACTCGCGAGGGACTGTGTCAGGACCGCATCGACGAGCGGCGAAAGGCTGGGCGCTTGGACGAGACCCAGCACAATGGGATGCGAGCGACGTCCCCGGTCAAAACTCAGCACCACGGCCTGCCGCGAGGAGGCGGCCTCACGAATCATGGTGCTATCAAGTTCCACGGTTCTGCTCGCACGGAGGGGGCCAAGAGGGTTTTCCGTGAAGTCCACCAACAGGTGGCCTTCGGCATCAATGCCTGTGACCCAACCGACGTAAGTACCCCAGAGGGGGGCCTCCGTTTCGGACGCTCCTGGGACCGGGACTCCCACCGTTTCCGGACGCTTCATGTCATTTCCCTCGGCTACTCGAGGTCCTTCTCGCAGTAGCGGCACTTGATGTTCTTCGGTCCCTTCCCGAAGCCCAGGACAGGAGGTTGCATCAGTGGCGCTGGAGGCGTGTTCTTGTCGTTGTGGAGCATGAGGTCCAAGGCTCTGGCCACGTTCTTTCCCTCGATCTGTACGTCGAAGGAGTAGTTGATGAACTCGGCCCGGCCTTTCGTCTTGCCCGAGACCAGTCCGCCGCCCGCGGTCCCCGCCTCGTCTCCTGTGCTCGTGCTGAAGTTCGAATCCTTCAGGCAGACAGGATTGCCTTCGACCGTCACCTTCTTGCTTCCCTTGGCGGTGTCGGATGACCTGGCAATGTTGGGATATGGAATTGGAAGCGGCCCTGCGGGGCTGGGTGTTTTACAGATGTCGGGAAACGCCACCGTGACGCCGCCGCTCTCTTTCGTGACGATAGAGAGGGAGTTGACTCCCACCGTGTTTGCCATGAGTCCGCCTCCGCAAGCAGGGTCCAAGGCAACAGCGCTGCCATCCTACTGTGAATGGACTGAGCGCCGCCGCTCGGGGCACCGTGCCTGGGCGAAGGATTTGAACTGGCGAACAGATGGGTCCGACCCACCGCTCCATGTCAGCGACTCTCTTGCGCCCCGCTGGTGACGAACATCGGCCTGGGATTCAGCCCTCGCCTTCATCGACGATGGCCTGGATTTCCGCCTCCAGCCAGCGATGGGTGGACGTGTCCCGGACCTCCGCGAGCTGTTGAAGCGGCAGCAGCCTCCAGCTCACGAGCAGGCCACTCCAGAGGATGTTGAGCCGCGCCGCGCGCGCCGCGCCGTCGGGAGGTCCCAGCCAGCGGGCCAGCGGCACGATGACCTTCGTCTGGAGCATCTCGACGCTGGTCGCGTAGGCCTCCGGGTCGGCGGCGGAAAGAATGAGCATCGCCAGCGGCCCCGGCGCGTCGTGCGCCCCCAGGAAGAGGGACACCACCGTCTTCCCGAAGTGCCGCCTGTCAATCTGGAGCAGCGGCGTGATGTCGAGCACCTGTGCCAGCGTCTCCCGATAGAGCCCGTGCTTCGAGCCGAAGTAGCGGGTGACGAGCGAGGAGTTCACCCCCGCGAGCGTCGCGATCTCCCGCACGCCCGTGCCGGAGAAGCCCTGCGTGGAGAAGAGGGTGCGGGCGGCGCTCATGAGCGCCGCCCGGGTGCGCTCGGCGTCCCGCTGGCGCACGACTGGCTTTGAAGAGGACGGTCGCGAGGAGGTCACAGGGTTTACTTACATTTCTGGTTGAGCTATGTCTATAGAAGTAAACGGCTGTGTACATCTTGCGTGGCTTCATCTCGAAAGGATGTGTGCGAATGACCGCGACGAAGCAGGGTGAGCGCTCCTTTTCTCCGGAAGCGCTGAAGGAGAAGTACCGCCTCGAGCGTGAGAAGCGGCTGCGTCCCGACGGAAACAAGCAGTACCTCCCGTTGAAGGGCGTCTTCGCGGACTTCGACAAGGACCCGTATGTCGAGCCTGGCTTCACGCGTCCGGCGGTGGTCGAGACGCTGGACGTCCTGATAGTCGGTGGTGGCTTTGGCGGGATGCTGTCGGCCGCGCGGTTGCGCCAGGCGGGCGTGGAGTCCTTCCGCATCGTGGAGAAGGGCGGCGACTTCGGCGGCACCTGGTATTGGAACCGCTATCCGGGCGCGGCCTGTGATGTGGAGTCCTACATCTACCTGCCGCTGCTCGAAGAGACGGGCTACATGCCCACGGAGAAGTACGCCAAGGCGCCGGAGATCTTCGCCCACTGTCAGCGCCTGGGACGGCACTTCGACCTCTACAAGGCCGCGCTGTTCCAGACGTTGGTCCAGTCCATGGATTGGGACGAGGCCGCACGGCGGTGGAACGTCACGACGGACCGGGGTGACCGGCTGGCGGCGCGGTTCGTGGTCATCGCGGGTGGCATCCTGCACAAGGCGAAGCTGCCCGGCATCCCCGGCATCGAGTCCTTCCAGGGACATTGCTTCCACACGAGCCGCTGGGACTATGGCTACACCGGCGGCAGCCCCACGAGCCCGATGACCCGGCTGGCCGACAAGCGCGTGGGCATCATCGGCACGGGCGCGACGGCGGTGCAGGCGATTCCGGGCCTGGGCGCCTCGGCCCAGCATCTGTATGTCTTTCAACGCACGCCTTCGAGCGTCGGGGTGCGCGCCAACCAGCCGACGGATGAGGCCTGGGTGAAGTCGCTCCAGCCGGGTTGGCAGCAGGAGCGCATTCGCAACTTCTCCGCGATTGTCTCCGGTCGGCCCATGGACATCGACCGGGTCCGGGACGGCTGGACGTACATCTTCGACGACGTCGCCACCCAGCAGGCCCAGACGCCCGAGGAGACGGCCCGGCTTCGCCAATTGGCCGACTTCCGCAAGATGGAAGAGATTCGCGCCAGGGTGGAGGGCATCGTCTCCGACCCGGCGACGGCCGAGGCGCTCAAGCCCTATTACAACCCGTTGTGCAAGCGGCCCTGCTTCCACGACGAATACCTGGTCACGTTCAACCGGCCCAACGTCCAGCTCGTGGACACGGATGGCAAGGGCGTGGAGCGCATCACCCCCACGGGCGTGGTGGTGAAGGGCCAGGAGTATCCCGTGGACTGTCTCGTCTACGCCTCGGGCTTCGAGGTCTCCGGAGACTACACGCGCATGCTGGGCTTCGACATCCGGGGGCGCGGTGGGACGTCCCTGCGGGACAGTTGGGCGGACGGTCCGGCGACGCTGCACGGCATGCACAGCCGTGGCTTTCCCAATCTGATGATGTTCACGACGACCCAGAGCGGCTGGGCCATCAACTTCGTGCACATCCTCGACGAGCAGTCCCAGCACGCGGCCTACATCATCTCGCGGTGCCTCAAGTCCGGCGTGGAGGTCTGCGAGGCTTCGGGGCAGGCGCAGCAGCAATGGTGGCAGGTGATTCTCGGCCGCCTCCAGCAGGGGATTGCCTTCGGCGGGGCGGAGTGCACGCCGGGCTACTACAACAACGAAGGCATCAACCCTGGGCCCAGCGCGATGCGCTACGCGACCTTCGGCGGTGACACGCTGGGGTTCATCGACGTCCTGCGGACCTGGCGCCAGGCGGATGACCTGGCTGGACTGGAACTCACATGACCGCCACGCACGTTCGATTCCTGTCGAGGTCCCTGGCCGTCTGTCTGGCGTTGGTGGGATGCCACGCCCTGGCCGCACCGCCCAGGGCCTATCGCCAGGAGGTGGTGGTGGCGGGTTCGCACTTCCAGGGCGTTCACGGGCTCGCTGTCGACGGCAAGGGGAACCTGCTGGCCAGCAACCTGCTGGGGCAGTCGGTCCACTCCGTCAATCTGAGCACGGGCGCGGTGAGCACCCTGGTGGGGCCACCCCTGGGCGGCGCGGATGACGTGGCGCTGGGGCCTGACGGCTCCATCTACTGGACGGGCTTCTTCACCGGCCAGTTGATGCGGCGCACGCCAGACGGCAAGACGCGCGTCATCGCCAAGAACCTGCCGGGCCTCAACTCGCTGGCGTTTCGCGGCGACGGCCGGTTCTACGTGACGCAGCTCGGGCGCGGTGATGACGCGCTGTGGGAGGTCGACCCGGACGGGAAGAAGCCGCCCCGGAAGGTCCTCGCCGATCCTGGCTTCCTCAATGGCTTCGAGTTCGGTCCGGATGACCGGCTCTACGGGCCACTCCTGCTCAAGGGACAGGTCGCGCGCGTGGACGTGGCCACGGGCGTCATCGAGCCCGTGGCGGATGGCTTCGTGATTCCGGTCGCGGTCAACTTCGATGCGCGCCGGGAGCACCTCTACGTCGTCGACTCGGCGCGCGGTGAGCTGGTTCGCGTCCGGCTCCCCTCCGGGACGAAGGAACTCGTCGCGAAGCTGCCCACTGGCATCGACAACCTGGCGGTGGGCCCGGATGACCAGGTGTACGTGTCCAACATGGTCGACAACGACATCCGCGTGGTCAACCCCGCGGACGGCTCGGTCCGGCTCCTCGTCGAATCGCGCCTGGCCGTGCCCTCCGGCATCGCCGTCGCGCCGGATGACCCCGATGAGCAGGTGTACCTCGCGGACGTGTATGCCCTGCGTCAGGTGGGCGGGCGCGACGGCAAGGTGAAGCAGACGGCGCGTGTCCTGTCGACGCCGACCAACTTCCCGATGAACGTCAGTGTGAACGCGAAGCACGTGGTGGCGAGCACGGCCTACCTGGGCGGCATGAGCAGCATCCAGGTGCTGGACCGGGCCACCGGGGCGCTGGTGCGGACGGTCCCCCAGACGAATGGCGCGCAGGCCGCGCTCGAACTGGATGACGGCACGCTGCTCGTGGCGGAGTCCGGCACGGGCAAGCTGGTCCGAATCAGCGCTTCCGAGCCCGCGGTGAGCACGGTGCTCGTGGAGGGGCTGGGCGGTCCCGTGGGCCTCGCGGCCGACACGGGCGCGGCCGAGCCGGCCGTCTTCGTCACGGAGGTCCGTTCGGGGAAGGTAACGCGGGTGCGCCTGTCGGATGGTGCCCGGCGCACGGTGGCTTCGGGCCTCAAGGCGCCCGAGGGCATCGCGCGTCACCCGGATGGCGGACTGGTGGTCGCGGAGGTGGGCCGCAAGCGGCTGGTGCGCATCGAGCCGGACACGGGGCGGCTGTCGGTGATTGCCAAGGGACTGCGCATCGGTGTCCCCGAGAGCGCGGGGTTCCCACCCGGTTACCTGCCCACGGGCGTCGCCGTGGGCGCCTCGGGGACCGTCTACATGACGTCCGACATCGAGAGCGCGCTCTACCGCTTCGTCCCCGTGCCTTGAACGGCGGGGCGTGAAGGCGCCCCGACTTTCAAGTGGCGGGCACTTCGAAGCTCATGGACAGGCCGGCCTCGAACTCGGGGGCCTGCCGAAGCCGCTCCAGGACAAGGCGGGTGCACTGGAGCGTGACGAGGGGAATCGTCCCCGGATCGCTGATCCACCGCACGGCGTCCATGAGGTGGTGGGCCTTCAAGAAGGCCAGCACCGCGTCACGGAACCGGCGTCCTTCTTCCAGGGCGCGTTCGTACGCGGACCGCCGGTCCGGCGGTGTCAGCCGGACCGCGGCGGCGCCGCGCTTGCGGCGAGGCAGGGGCTGAGGCTCCTCAGCGCTCTGCCGGGGCATGACGATGGCTTCAATCCACATCGCGTCACCCTCCACACTCCGAGTCCTGGCGTGGGTCTGAAGATTATCGGACAGGGCGCGCGCAGGTTGCGCGCGCATCGCCTCGCACTCAAGGGTGGGGCACGCTCGCCCCCATGGCATGAGTTGTCTTCGGGCGCCGTGCGGGCTGCTCCGGGTCCAGGCGCAATGGCAGACGCTCGGTCGCTCGCCTGCTCTCCTCGGGGCCGCCAACCCCTTGAACTTCAAGCCGCCTGTTGTCAGGTGGCACCGGTGTGCGACATGGGCTGCCTGGCGCCCGTGCAACCTCCGCCTACCTTGTGAGGCATGAAGGCACCTCGTCGGCAGCTTCCCGTCTATGTGCCGCCGCGCAC
This sequence comes from Myxococcus hansupus, assembly GCF_000280925.3. Classification (NCBI taxonomy): domain Bacteria; kingdom Pseudomonadati; phylum Myxococcota; class Myxococcia; order Myxococcales; family Myxococcaceae; genus Pseudomyxococcus; species Pseudomyxococcus hansupus. The sequence goes on along the minus strand of NZ_CP012109.1, from coordinate 5,192,807 downwards.
AGTTTGGGTCGTCGGGCTCCAGGTCCTGCTCCTGGTGTTGTGCTGGACCGTGCTCCGGGCGCTGTATCCGGTGCTCACGTTGCTGGCGGTGGTGCTGCTGCTCTCCATCGCCTTGAGCCCCCTGGTGCGCCGGTTGACGCGGTGGGGATTGCCGCGCGGTCTGGGCGTGGCGGTGGTGGCGCTCTTGCTGCTGGGCACGATGGGCGTCCTGGTGGGCACGTTGGTGCCCATGCTCGTCAAGCAGCTCCAGGTGCTGGTCCAGACGATGCCGGCCACGCTCGAACGGCTCGCGGAGTCCCCTCGGGTGCAGGAGCTGAGCGCGCGCTACGGCATGCAGGTCCACACGGAGGACCTCATCCGCTTCGAGCCCTCGGACCTGGCGGGGCGCCTCATCAACGTCCTGTCCTCCACGCTGGGGCTGGTGGCGGGCGGCATCACCGTGGTGGTGCTCACGGTGTTCAGCCTGCTCTTCGGAGAGGACCTCTACGAGAGCATCCTCCAGTGGGTGTCGCCGCGCCGTCAGCCGCGCGTCCGGCTGCTGGTGTCGCGGATGCGCAAGGCGGTGGCCAACTACCTGGCGGGGACGTTGCTGGTGATGACCATTGGCGGAACGGTGGCGGCCACCATGGCGCTCATCCAGGGGGTGCCGTACTTCCTGCCGCTGGGCCTGGTGGTGATGATGTTGGGCGTCATTCCCTTCCTGGGCAGCATCGTCAGCGCCGTGTTGGTGGGCGTCGTCACACTGGCGGCGGTGGGCCTCAAGGACGCGCTCATCGCGGTGGCGGTGTTCATCGTCTACCAGCAGCTTGAATCCAATGTGCTGGGCCCCATGATTCAGCGCCGGGCCATCCGGATGAACCCGCTGCTCATCTCCATCGTGGTGCTCTGCGGCGGCGCGCTGGCGGGCCTGCGGGGCGTGGTGCTGGCGGTGCCCCTGGCGGCGGCGGCGCAGGTGCTGGTGCAGGAGGTGCTCGCGCTGCGCCGGGAGGCCTGGGCGCGGTCTCACCGGCAGGAGGCCCAGCGGCGCGAGCCGGGCCGCGGCGCGGTGGAGGAGGGGCTGCTCTTCGCCGGCCCCATGGCGGCCCGGCGGCATTCCGAGCCGACCCGAGAGGAGCCACCCGAGTCGCACTGAGGCCAGGGGCCGCCGGGAAAAACGAAGGGCTCCCGGTACACTTCCCGGGAGCCCTGGGTGAATCAAGCCTTCGTCACGGCCTCAGCGCGCCGCTTGCGTGGAGCGGCCCTGCGCGCTGCGCGACTTCGTTGGCGTGGTGGAGGCCACGGAAGAGGCCACGCCGAACACGAGGTCGTCGCGGTCGTTGAACGTCCCCGCCGTGCAGATGCCCGGCGAGCCACTGAAGCGGAACTGCGCGCGGATGGCGTGGTTGCCCGCGGTGGCGCCCAGGTTGAAGGTGTGTGTGAAGGTCCGCGAGCCGCTGCCCGTGCAGGCCACGTTGGTCGTCAGGGGCGTCCAGCTCGGAGCCGAGGCGTTGGTCGTGTAGTAGAGGTCGAGCCGGTCGGAGGTGCCCCAGCACCACACGGTGATTTCGGCCGTCACCTGCTTGCCCACGCCGAACGCGCTGTGGTCGGTGGTGCGGATGGCGACGCGTTCCACGCTCTCATCGCTGCGGTAGGTGCCGGCGTTGCCGTCCGCGCAGGAGTTGTTGATGGTGTTGGGCTGGTTGAGCTCCGCGCCACCGGTCATGGCGCCTCGGCCGGCGACGAGCGTCGGGCCGGTGTCACACCCACACACGGTGCCGCAGGACGGGGCCCTCAGCGTGGTGTTGAAGGTGGCGGCCACCGGGGTGCAGACGTTGGTGGTGGTGAAGTTGCGCACGGCGCTGTCGGCGCTCGTGCCGCAGGAGTCCGCCGCGCGGGCGCGCCAGTAGTAGGTGGTGACGTTGCTCAGCGCGGGCGTCACCGTCCAGTCGCTCGTCGCCAGCGCGGTGGCCGAGCGGACGATGTTGGTGAAGGCGGCGTCCGTGGCGACGTCGACCTGGTAGGTGGCGGCGCTCGGCACGTCGCTCCAGTCGAGCGCGGCGGAGGCGGCGACGCCGGTGGCGCCGTTGGCCGGGCTGACCAGGGTGGGCGCGGCGAGCGTGACGCAGCCGCGCGTGGTGAAGCTGGACGGGGCAGTCCAGTCGCTCACGCCGCCGCACGAGTTGCTCGCGCGCACGCGCCAGTAGAACCGGGTGCTGGTGGCCAGGGGCGGCGTCACCGTCCAGGTGCTGGCCGTCAGCCCGCTGGCGCTGGCCACGATGTTGGCGAAGGCCGCGTCGGTGGCGACCTGCACGTCGTACCCGGCGCCTCCCGCCACGTCATTCCAGTCCAGCACCGCGGTCAGGTCCACGGCCGTGGCGCCGTTGGACGGCGTGGCGAGCACGGGCAGGCCCGGCGGGGAGCAGACGGGGGTGGCGCAGGTGCAGGGGCTGGCTTCGCCGTAGCACGCGTTGGAGGAGGCCGGGACGATGGAGTAGCAATACTGACGGCTGTTGGCGACCTCGGTGTCCGTGTAGGTGGTGCCGGTGACGGTGGCGACCTTCGCCTTGCCGAAGTCACAGCCCGCGAAGCCCTCCGTCTTCATCACCCAGTACTGGGTGGCGCCGCTGGACGTGTCCCAGTTCAGGCTCACCTCGCCGTCACCCGCGGTGGCGGTGAGGGTGGCGGGGGCCGCGGTGGGGCCGTTCGCGCAGCCGCCGTTGGTGACGGTGGGCGTCGCGCAGGCGATGCGGTGCCGGTTGTAGGCCGCGTAGATGGCCGACATGTGCGGCGTGCCGTTGGCCAGGTTGCCGTCGTCGTCGTCCGCGGCCAGCCACTGCATGTAGCCGTTGGTGGCGCCACAGCCGTCGGACGTGCCCTGCGAGCAGTTACAGGCGTGCCACGTGCCCACGTTGCCGCTGCCCTGGTAGAAAATCTTGTTGCCCACGATGAAGGCGGTGTTGGAGTCGTAGTTGAACGGCGCCGCCGTCAAGTCACGCGTGACGAAGTCCCAGGCCGCCTGACGCACGGGGGACGCGGCGCAGTGGACCTGGCGGCTGCAGGGGCCGGAGCCGGAGCTGCACATGGGGCACACGAAGTTCTGCGGGGTGGCGGGCATGTTGGGCACGCTGGCGGCCCAGTCCGCGTCACGCACGCCGGAGCACTTGGTGTTGCACCACGACGTTCCGTTGACCATTGCCTCCTGCTGGTTGTAGCCGGTGCCGTCGGGCGTGAGGCCGCAGCCGGTGTTGACCGTCTGGAAGAAGCCGTAGCCCACGCAGGAGGTCTGCAGGCGGTAGATGGCCGCGATGTCCGCGTAGCCTTCCGACGAGTTGCTGAGCGAGCCGTTGGCGTCGAAGTCGTCGATGCCGTGGCCCCACTCGTGGTCGAACACGGCCCCAATCTCACCGGTGTTCCGGCAGCCGCCGCCGCTCCGGTAGAAGTTCACGGAGACGCCGTTCCAGAAGGCGTTGCAGGTGCTGTTGATGTTGACGTTGGAGACGAGCTGGCCCTGCAGCCAGGTGTTGGTGGGCAGCCACCCGCGGGCCTGCTCGGCCAGCTTGTTCAGCTCGTAGAAGCTGGAGCGGGACGCGGCGGTGTTGCCGGCGGAGGTGCCCGCGGGCACGGTGCAGTCGTGGTCGTTGTTCACGCCGCCCAGGTTGAGGTTGCCCGAGGGGGAGCTGACGTTGATGGCGCCGCAGTTGTCGCTGACGCGCACGTACCGGCCGGCCAGCGTGGTGTTGACGGTGCCGGAGGTGTAGTTCACCACGCCCGCGCCGTCCGTGAAGTTGTTGGGCGCCGCCATCCCCGTGTTGGCCCACGGCATGGGCGTGTTGGGCTGCATCGTGCCGCACAACTCGTTGGAGGCGCAGGTGCCAATGTTGGTGGACGGGTAGATGCCACCCTTGAACTGCGCGTCGAAGTAGTGGTTGTCGTCCTCCACGGCGAGCACCTCGCCGGTGTGGGCGTCCACCGTCGTCTTCCAGCGCTGGTGACCCTCCGCCTCGGAGAAGCCATACGTGTAGACGAGCCGGTGCTCATAGCCGGTGCCCACCGCGCCATTGAAGGACTCGCCCTGGAGCGCCACGGGGGCCACCTCCAGCGTGGGCTCCTTCCACACCGTCTGCGGGCTGGCGTTCAGACCGACGAAGCCATTGCCGGACACGAGCGCGTCCTGGGCGGACAGCCGGGCCTTGGTCTCCAGCCGGACGTTGGACCAGGCCTCGGTGCCGATGAGGATGAGGTTGCCGTGGCTGATGGTGGCCGCGATGCGCGCGTGGCGCACGGGGACGCCGTTCACCTGCTGGGGGATGTGGACCTGGACGAGGTTGTCGTGGATGAACGTCACCCGGGGGCTGCCCATCTGCATCAGGTCGATGTTGAAGGCGGCCTGATTGTCCGCGATGAACTTGAAGATGATGTCCCCGATGGCGGCCTCGTCCACGGCCGCGATGGAGCGGCCAATGGACTCACGGACTTCGTCCATCGAGACTTTGTTGTTGAAGCCCTTGCCCGGAATGAGGGGGATGGTGCCCTGCACGGCGGTGGGCGTGCCGGTGCGCGGGTCCAGATAGACATTGAACTCACGCCCGTTGCGCTTGAAGAAGTCATCCCAAGCGTCGGCACCCAGCGAGGGCATGCTCTTGCGGGCTTGCTGCAACGGCATGTTCTGGATGGGGAGGTACAGCTCGGGTTTGAAGAAGGCCTTGTCTGCGACGGCGCTCTGTCCCTTGTCAGGCGGCTGGAATGCCCAGGTGGTCGTGGCTAGGAGCAGGACGAGACATGCTGCTGACACCCGTGTGTGGCGCATGCGTTTCTCCTCTGCGGACCCGCGGAGGACGTGCCTCCACGGTGGCTCCTGTTCGGAGCTCGGAAACGCAAATACCGGGTGCCACAACAAACCTGAATACGCGGCATTCCTTAACTTACTCCTGGAGAACGAAGCCCAAGAATAACAAGCACTCGCAGTGTTCACTGAAGGTGAAGTTGGAATGCCAATCGTCCGCGGGGCCTTGCGTCATGTTGCCGGGATGAAGTTTTCCATTGGGAGTCGCCGGTCTCAGTGAGGCCAGATGCGCACCCAATCGTCTTGGATGAGTTTGCCGCTGGCGCGGTCGGTGCTCCCGCTGGCCATGAAGCGGCGGGGCGCGGAGAGCGCGAGCACGCCGGCCTCCACCCACAGCAGCAGGAGCAAGGCCGTGGCGACCGCGGGCAGCCGCCGGGTCCAGGCGCGTTGGGGGGCCCGGGCGGTGAGCGCGACGAAGGGGAGCAGCAGCAGGGGAATGAGCACCGGGAAGATGGCGAGCAGTCCGCGGGTGTAGCCGAAGAAGGCGACGGTGATGAGCGCGCGGTGCAGCAGCACGGCGGTGAAGAGGGCGCAGTCCCGCCACGCGGAGCGCAGGGAGAGCGCCGCGCCCGCGAGCAGCAGCAGCGTGAGCGGCCACTTCAGCCAGGCGCCTTCCGGGACGAAGACATCCACGGGGGCGCGCGCGCCGCTCAGGCCCGAGGGCCGGTTGGTGGTGCCCCAACCCAACTGGAAGCCGTCCAGCCAGCGGTCCAGCTTGGCCCACCACAGCCGCGCCGCGTCCAGCGGGTGGGCTCCCATCCAGGCGAGTCCCTCCGCGTACCCATGCAGCAGGAGGTGCCGCTGGGCGGGGTTGGCCACGTCGAGGAAGCCCTCTTGTCCCGCCTGATTGACGCTGTCGGGGGTGAAGCCGCCCGTGGCCTTGGCGTGGTTGGCCATGGCGAAGTTGATGGGCCCATAGACGGTGATGGGGGCCAGCACGGGGAGGGGCTCCAGGTGCGGCGTCCGGGCGTTGAGCTCGCGCAGCACGCGCGCGTTGTGCACCGCCCAGGGGGCCAGCACCAGGGCGGTCACCAGCATCGCCAAGGCCCAGCGTGGGGCCAGCGTCCGCACCGGTGCTCCGCCGCGTTGGAGCCACGCCCAGGCGAGGAGGAAGGGCCAGAGGTAGAGGTGCTCGGCGCGGGTGAGCGCGCCCAGTCCCATGACGGCGCCCAGGAGCACCGCGCCCGGCCACGAGGGCCTGGCGCGGTGATGGAGCATCAGCGCGCAGGTGGCCGACAGGAAGAGCGCGTAGAGGACCTCGTTGCTGTACGTGGTGGACAGCACCAGCCAGCCGAAGCTGCCCGCGAAGAGGGCCGCGCCCAGGAGGCTCCAGCCGGTGCCCAGCACCTTGCGCCACCACCACCAGGTGAAGGCCACCGTGGCCGCGTTGAGGCCCGCGAGCGCGAGCTTGTAGGGATAGGCGCTGCCCTGCGGCGTGCCGAGCACGCGGTAGAGCATCCCGAGCAGCCAGGGGAAGAGGGGCGGGTGGTATGGGAGGGCGGCGGGGCCCTCATGGCCTCGCGCGAGGTCGGCCGCGTAGGCGTGGAAGAAGCGCGCGTCTCCGTAGAAGAAGATGGAGAAGGGCCAGGTCCTGTCGGGGGCGGCCTGAAGGTAGAGCCACCGGAGGAGCAGGCTCAAGCCAAACACCGCGGTGACGCCCAGGGCCACCGGGTGCTTCGCGTACAGTCCGCTCGCGCTGGTGAAGAGCCTTCGCATGCCACCCCCCGGTCGCGTCGCGCATCACCATACACCGGGCGTGCGCGGGGCGGCCAGGACGCGGCGCGGCTCAGCTTCTCAGGGGCGGCTTGCCCTGGTGCGCGACGAGCAGGTCATGCATGTCGTTGGCGTGCTCCTCCTCCTTGGCGAGGATGTCTTCCATCATCCGGCGCGTCGTCGGGTCGTGGTTGGCGAAGTAGCGCACCATCTCCTGGTACGTCTGGATGGCGATGCGCTCGGCGATGAGGTTCTCCTTGATCATGTCCACCAGATTCACCCCTTCGGCGTACTGGCTGGCGCTGCGGGACAGGAGGCCCTCGGGGTTGAAGTCCGGTTTGCCGCCGAGCTGGTTGATGCGCTCGGCGATTCGAAGCGCGTGCTCCTGCTCCTCGCGGGCATGCGCCCCGAACTCCTCCTTCACGGCCTCGCTCTGGAGGCCGACCGCGGCGACGTAGTGGTAGGTGTAGCGCAGCACGCAGACGATTTCCGTGGCGAGCGCGTCGTTGAGCAGCTTGACGGTGGCGTTGACGTCACCCTCGTAGTCCTCGGTGATGGCGCCCTCTTCGAGGTGCTCCCGGGCCCGGCGGCGAATCTCCGTGATGTCCGTGAGGAAGGGCTGCTGTACTTCGGCCATGGTGTGTCCCCTGGGCCCCGTGGTTCCAGTCGGCTGCCCGCGCGAGCGCGGGAGGGGCCTCGCGCAAAAGTAAGAAGTGCGTGACACGCGGGAGGTACTCGCGGGAGGAACGGTTCGCCGCCATGCCCAGGGGGCGGACGAGGCTTCACGGCCCCCGGGCTTTCAGAAAAACGACGAACTTCGACTTGAGGGTGGCAGGCTGCGCGGGTTCGTTTCCTAGATTCGGCCGCTCGCCTGGCCAATCCATGCCTGACACGGAGGGAAGAGTGTCCCAAGCAGGTGCGCAGTCCATCCTGGCCATCGACCTTGGCACGTCGGCCGTCAAGGTGGCGGCGGTCACGCTGAGAGGACGGATTCTGGGCGGTGACGTGGAGCCCCTGGAGCTGTCCCTGCTCCCCGACGGCGGCGCCGAACAGCAACCCGAGGCGTGGTGGCGCGCCATCGTCCTGGCGACGCGGCGTCTGCTGGCCTCGGGCGCCGTGCGCGCCGAGGACGTCATTGGCATCAACTGCAGCTCCCAGTGGTCTGGCACCGTCGCGGTGGACGCCTCGGGCACGCCCGTCTGTCCGGCGCTCATCTGGATGGATTCGCGCGGCGCGCAGGACGTGAAGCGCGCGGTGAATGGCTTTCCCTCCATCGAAGGTTACGGGGCCCGCCAACTGCTGACGTGGATTCGCCTGTCGGGCGGGATTCCCAGCCTGTCGGGCAAGGACCCGGTGGGCCACATCCTGTACCTCCGGCGCGAGCGGCCGGACGTGTACCGCCGGACGTACAAGTTCCTGGAGCCGAAGGATTGGCTCAACCTGAAGCTGAGCGGGCGCTTCGCCGCGTCGTATGACTCCATCACCCTGCACTGGGTGACGGACAACCGGACGCTGGGCCGCATCGTCTACGACGACCGCCTGTTGAAGCTGGCGGGCCTGGAGCGCGAGAAGCTCCCGGACCTGGTGCCGGCCTCCTCGGTGCTGGGGCCGCTCCACGCCGAGGCCGCGCGTGAGCTGGGCCTGCGTGAGGACGTGCAGGTGGTGACGGGGGCGCCGGACATCCTCGCCGCGGCCGTGGGTTCGGGCGCGGTGGGGGACTTCGAGCCCCACCTCTGCGTCGGCACGTCGTCCTGGCTGTGCTGTCACGTGCCCTACAAGAAGACGGACCTGTTCCACCAGATGGCGTCCCTGCCGTCCGCGCTGCCGGGGCGCTACCTGCTGGCGAACGAGCAGGAGTCCGCGGGCATCTGCCTGACGTTCCTCAAGGACAACATCCTCTATGGCCGGGACGCCCAGGCCAGCTCGGACGGTGACTCGCCGGACCTGTACCAGGTGATGGAGCAGCAGGCCGGGAGCGTTCCGGCGGGCAGCGACCAGCTCATCTTCATGCCGTGGCTCAACGGCGAGCGCAGCCCGGTGGACGACAAGTTCCTGCGGGGGGGCTTCTTCAACCAGTCCCTGAAGACGACGCGGGCGCACATGGTCCGGGCGGTGATGGAGGGCGTGGCCTACAACTCGCGCTGGCTCTTCACCTACGTGGAGCAGTTCGTGGGCCGGAAGCTGCCGTCGCTGCGCATCATTGGCGGGGGCGCGCGCTCCGCGCTGTGGTGTCAGATTCACGCGGACGTGCTGGGCCGCGCGGTGCAGCAGGTGGACGAGCCGGTGCTGGCCAACGCGCGTGGCGCCGCCTTCCAGGCCGCGGTGGCGCTGGGGCGGTTGACGGTGGAGGAGATTCCCTCGCTGGTCCCCGTTGCCCGCACGTTCCAGCCGGATGCCCGCAACGCGGCGCTCTACGACGAGCTGTTTCGCGAATTCGTCAATCTCTACAAACACAACAAGGCCATCTTCGCGCGGCTCAACCGCGCGCGAAGCGCCTGAACCCCGAGGCCCCCGCCATGGCACTTCCCGACCTGAAGTCGCTGCGCCTGCTGAACCACGTTCCTCCGCGCCTGCTCTCCGCGGCCGAGCGCTACCTCAAGGCCGTTCCCGGTGTGAAGGACCTGCTCTCCAAGGAGACGGGCTCGCTCCTGTCGGAGCTGGAGGGGGGCCTCAAGCCCTACCGGGGGAAGATGCAGTCCTATGACAGGCTGCCGGCGTCGGGCCGCTCACGCGAGGACGTGCTGCGCGAGCTGCAAGCGCTGGAGTCCCAGGAGGAGTACCGCTGGCGCGAAGGCCGCGTGTCGGGCGGCGTGTACAACGGCGACTCGGAGCACATCGCGTTCCTCAACCGCGTGTATGCGCTCCATTCGCAGAGCAATCCGTTGCACGCGGACCTGTGGCCCAGCGCCACGAAGTTCGAGGCGGAAGTGGTGGCGATGACGGCGAGCATGCTCGGCGCGGACGCCGCCAACGCGGGCGAGCCGGAGGAGAATCACATCTGCGGCGCCATGTCGTCCGGCGGCACCGAGAGCATCATGCTCGCGATGAAGACGTACCGGGACTGGGCCCGTGAGACGAAGGGCATCACCCGGCCGGAGATGGTGGCGCCCGCCAGCGCGCACCCCGCCTTCGACAAGGCGGCGCACTACTTCGGCATCAAGATGGTGCGGGTGCCCGTGGGGCCGGACTACCGGGCGGACGTGGCCGCCATGCGCAAGGCCATCAACCGCAACACCATCGTGCTCATCGGCTCCGCGCCGGGCTTTCCCCACGGCGTCATCGACCCCATCGAGGCGCTGTCCGACCTGGCCCGCAAGAAGCGCATCGGCTTCCACACCGACGCGTGTCTGGGCGGCTTCGTGCTGCCCTTCGCACGGAAGCTGGACTACGACGTGCCGGCCTTCGACTTCCGTCTGCCCGGCGTGACGTCCATGTCCGTGGACACGCACAAGTTCGGTTACGCGGCCAAGGGCTCGTCGGTGGTGTTGTACCGGGGCACGGAGCTGCGTTCCTTCCAGTACTTCACGGCGACGGACTGGCCGGGCGGCATCTACTTCTCGCCCACCTTCTCCGGCAGCCGGCCCGGCGCGCTCATCGCGTCCGCCTGGGCGGCGCTGGTGAGCATGGGCGAGCAGGGCTACCTGGACGCCACCCGGAGCATCCTGGAGACGGCGGACGCCATCAAGCAGGGCATCCGCGCCATCCCCGAGCTGCACGTGCTGGGGGACCCGCTGTTCGTCATCGCCTTCGGCTCCGAGTCCCTGGACATCTTCAAGGTCATGGAGCGGATGAGCGAGCACGGGTGGAATCTCAATGGCTTGCACAAGCCGTCCGCCGTCCACCTGTGCGTGACGCTGCGCCACACGCAGCCGGGCGTCGCCGAGCAGTTCCTGGTGGACCTGCGCGACGCGGTGGAGCACGTGAAGGCCCACCCGGGCGAGAAGGGGACGATGGCGCCCGTCTACGGCATGGCGGCCAGCGTGCCCTTCCGCGGCATGGTGAGTGACTTGCTCAAGAAGTACATGGACCTGCTCTACAAGGTCTGACTTCTACAGCGAGCGGAGCGCGATTTCGGTCAGCTCCGCGTCCGTCAGCACCAGGGGGTTGGCCTTCATGCTGCTGGCCCCCTTCGCCTTCTCCACCAGCGCGGGCACCTGGGCCGCCGTCAGCCCGTAGCGGCCCAGGCCCGGGACTTCGAGCGCGGTGCGCAGGGCGTCCACCCACGTGACGGCGTCCTCGGGCCGCGCGTCCGCCGTGCCCGTCAGCAGCGCGGCGAGCTCCTGGAAGCGCGAGGTGGAGGCATGTCCGGGCGCCCGGGCCCGCAGCGCCCGCAGGTTGACGTCCAGCACCGCGGGCAGCAGCGCCGCGCACACCGCGCCATGGGGCGCGTCGAACATGCCGCCCACGGGCGCGGCGAAGCCGTGCACCGCGCCCAGGCCAGAGTTGGCCAGACACAGGCCGCCGAAGAGGCTGGCCAGGGCCAGGTCCTCGCGCGCGGACGCATCCGGGCCGTCCAGCACCGCGCGCCGCAGGGAGCGGGCCGACCGCCTCATGCCCTCACGCGCCAGCGCGTCCGTCAGCGGATTGGCCCGTCCGGAGAGGAAGGGCTCGATGAGCTGTGACAGCGCGTCCATGCCACTGGAGGCGAGCACCGCGGCGGGCGCGCCGGACAGCAGGTCCGGGTCCACCAGCGCCACGCGCGGCAGCATGTGCGGACTGCGCAGGCTGGCCTTCACCTTCGCGTCCTTCGAGCCGAGCACCGCGTTGCGCGTCACCTCGGAGCCGGTGCCCGCCGTGGTGGGAATGGCCACGAAGGGCAGGGAAGGCCGGGTGAGCGGCTGTCCCCGGCCAATGACTTCCAGATAGTCCAGCGGGTCGCCCCCGTTGGCGGCGAGCGCGGCCAGGGCCTTGCCCGCGTCCAGGGCGCTGCCTCCTCCGAAGGCGACCACCGCGTCGCAGCCGGCCTCCGACGCCCTCGCGGTGCCTTCCCGGGCCAGCTCCACCGTGGGCTCTCCGTCCACGGAGAAGACGTGGACGCCCAGGCCCTGACGCTCCAGGGCTTCGCGCAGGGGTTGGGCGCGCGAGGCGTCCTTGCCGGTGACGAGCAGGACGCGGGTGGCCCCCAGCGCGCGCACGGCGTCCGGGGCCTCGGCGAGGCGGCCGGGGCCGAAGAGCACGCGCGTGGCGGTGGCGAATTCGAACGAGGCGTGGGGGCTCACGTTCGTCACCACCCGGCGTCGTCGGGGAAGCGGTTGACGAACTTCCGGCTGGTGCGGGGCTCCGCCATCATCGGCGCCACGGTGTCGCGCCAGGTGAGGTAGTGCGCCGTCTCCTTGTGCGCGGCCGGAGCCTGGGGCGTGCGGTACGCCTCCACCAGCACGAAGCGCGTCGGGTCCTCGGCGTCCTGCATGACGTCGAAGCGGGCGATGCCCGGCTCCTTCACGCTCTCACGCGCGTTGGCGAGCGTGGCCTGGTGGAAGGCGTCCACGTGCTCGGGCTTCACGTGGATCTGGACATGGACGACGAGGAGGCTGTGGGACATGCCCGGAAGCTACTCCGGGCCGGGGCCGCGTGGGGACGCGGCCTCCGGCCCATGAGGGGCAGGGCTGTCGGCTGCCCGCCAGTGGCTAGGGGGCCTTGAGGATGGTCGTCGGGTTGATGACGTCCTCCAGCTTCCGGGCCATGGTCCACCCGTCGTGGTAGACGATGCCCACGGGGCTGACGGTGTCGTTCCGGTACAGGCCGACCTTCAGGTAGTTGAGCTGGCCCCGGTACTGCGTGGCGATGAAGCGCTTGGGCATCACCAGCTTGCCGTCCAGGTACAGCTCCACGAAGCCCACCTTGGAGTCCGGCGACCACTTCACGTGGAAGATGAAGTCCAGCCACCGGTTGCGGACCAGCGGCGTGCGCCAGACGATGGTGCCCGGGTTGCCGCCGATGTTGAGGCGAATCTCCTCGCCGTAGACGTAGAACTCCACCGGGGGCGAGCCGGAGTTGCCCTCATGGTGCCACTGGGTGAAGAGCTGCCACGTCTTCGCGCTCGGGAAGCTCGAGTCGAACATGGTGCTGAAGCGGTAGTAGTACTCGGAGTTCTCGGGCTCGCGGGTCATCCGCACCAGCTCGTTGCGGTTGCCGCTGGCGTTGATGGGGTCGTCGCCCTTGCGCACGGTGGCCTTGAGGGCGTAGCGGCCCTGCCGCGAGGGCGAGGACACCACCGCCAGCCGGTCCGCGTTCACCATCTGCGTGTGGCTCCACTGGGAGCGGCTGTTGGTCTCGAAGTCACCCACCCACACCACGCTGGAGCCATTGCCCGGGGGCGGCGTCTCCGGGTTGGGGCTGGGGTTGGGGTTCGGCTCCGGGGTGGGGTTCGGGGGCGGAGTCGTCGTCGTGGACGCGCAGGCACGCGCCTCGGCGATGCTGGCCCAATCATTCACCGTGTTGCTCTGGAAGGTGACGCGGACGCGGCGGGTGTTGATGGTGGGAAAGCTGTACGTTTCCGCCGCGGCGGTGGTGCCACTGCTCTTGCCCGAAAAGACCTGTGTATAGGTATAGCCATCGGGTGAAACAGAGACGGTGAAGGTATTGGCCCGGGTGTTTCCCTGATGCCACGCGACGGAGACGCCGCTGACCTGCTTGATGGCGCCCAGGTCGTAATCAATCCAGGAGCCGCGGCCGGAGCGGCTCCAGCGGGTGCCCAGGTTGGAGTCCATGGTGTTGGCCGGGACGTTTCCGTCATGGCCATTGGAAATCACCGAGGTGGCCGTCAGTGCGGTGCAGCCGGTGGTGGTCAACGCCTGGGCGCTGACGGTGTGGCTTTCGAGGCCGTCGATTTCGATGGGAGAGGTGCCTTCTCCCGACGAGGTGTCGTCAACGGCGCCACAGCCAGTGCCGCTCATCCCGAGCAGCGTTCCAACCAGCAGGAGGGTCTTCTTCATGGGGACTCTCTGAGAACTAAAGACAGACGGGGGTGAGTCCGCGCCGTGGGGGACGGGCGGAGGGGGTGTTTGCTTTTGCGAGTCGGGTTTCTCCAAGGTCACGGCGGGGGTTGCCGTGTTCAGCGCAGAACGAGCATCCGCCAAAAGTATTTCGTATTCAACATCAGGAATCGTGCCTGCTTGCTCTCCAGGGAACAGCGCCGGGAGTACCTTGTCGCTGTTTCATCTGGCGTGATTGGAATTGTCTTTCATTGCCAGACGTGGCGAGGAAAGCCGCGCGCTGTGTGAGGCTTTCCCTGCACTGCGGGCCTGGGCCGCTGGTGTGGTGTGTGCGGTGGAGAGCGAACAGTCCCACACCCCCGGAGGCCGGAGGCGCGGGGTGTGCCCGGGCGCTACAACACCGCGGGTCGCACCGGCGGGGTGAGGGAACGGCGCTCGACCCACATCGCGTCACCCTTCAGGGAGGTGCTCATGACTCCGTCCTCGGGCTCATGCGTTGCGTGTGGGGCCCGTTTCCTGGGCGGCGTGCTCGCATGTCCGCGAAGCGCCTCGGCGGTGCCTCGGGACGCGCCCGTGCGCCGGTGGTCGCCGGGGCTGTGCCAACCCGCACTCGTGGGACGGGCCGCGCTCCTGGGGCGGCTGGTGTCGCTGGCGGAGGACGTGCGCCGGGGGTTGGGGCGCGCCGTCTGGCTGACGGGTGAGGCGGGCCTGGGCAAGACACGCCTCAAGGACGCGCTGGTCGAAATCCTGGCGGCGGAAGGCTTCGAGGTGTGGGAGGGCAGCGGGCTGGCCCTGCCGGGCGCGCCAGCGGGCATCTTCCGCGAGCTGCTGGAGGCCACGCGCGCGCTGAGCCCTCCGGCGGGGACGGGCCGTGTGTCCAGCGCGGACGCGGAGCGAATCACGCGCTTTCTGGAAGGCCGTGAGAGGCAAGGGGTTCCCGCGAGCCTCGTCTCCGAGCGCACGGCGCTGTTCGATTCGCTCTGCCATGCCCTGATGCCTCACCGCAGGCCGCGCCTGTTGGTGTTGGAGGACTGGCAGCACGGAGACCCGCTCAGCCATGCGTTGGTGGAGGAGCTGGTGTCGCGCTTGTCGCACACGCCGCTCTTCCTGCTCGCGCTCCAGCGTCCCGGTGGGACGGCGCCGGCGCCCGTGACGGCGGAGGTGCTGACGGTGGGGCGGCTCGGGCCCTCCGAGGCCGCCGAACTGCTGGAGGGCCGGCTGCGCGGCCGTGGGATGCCGCCGCCCAGCGTCCGGGAGGCGCTGCTGCGTGGCAGCGCGGGGCACCCGCTGCACCTGCTCCACGCGGTGACGCTCCTCGAGGAGCAGGCGGGGCTGGCGGTGCCGCTGACAGGGGAGGCGGCCGTCGCGGCGCGGCAGATGTTGTTGCCCGACGCGCAGCGTGAGGTGCTCAAGGCGGCCACCGTGTTGGGGCCCTCGTTTCCCCGCGCGGTGCTGGCGACGCTGGCGGGAGGCCATGCGCCGCTGGCGCTCCTGGAGGCGGGGGGCTGGCTGCGTTCGGTTTCGGGCGGGCGTTACACCTGGGCCGTGGAGCCCGCCTCGGGGCTGGACGAGGTGCCCGAGGCGGCGCTTCCCCAGGCACACCGCCGCGCGGCGGAGGCCTATGAGGCCCTGGCGGACCCGCTGCGCCACCGGGCTTGCATGGAATTGACGCGGCAATGGCTGTCCGCGGAGGACTCGGCGCGGGCCTTGCCCTACTTGGTGGCGCTGGCGGGCTGGCATCTGTCCGCGCTGGAGCCCGGCCCGGCGCTGGCGGTGTATCGCTTTGCCCTGGGGCTGGCGGAGACCCTGGCTCCCGATGTCTCGCGGGAATGGCAGCGCCGGTTGTGGGAGCACATGGGCGACGCACACCGGCTGGCGGGAGAGGACCTGGAGGCGGAGTCCGCGTGGCACACGGCGCGGAAGCTGGATGGTGAGGGATTGGCGTCGGCGCTCGGCGAGCGGGCGCGGCGGTTGTTCAAGCTCACGTCCGTGGTGCTCGCGCAGGGCAAGCACGAGGAGGTGTTGGGATTGGACCGGGAGGGGCGGCGAGACTGTCTGTCGGCGGCGCCGTTGATGTCGGTGTCGATGGACGCGCTCTGCGCGCTGGCGCTCGCCGCGCTGGGGCGTTTCCAGGAGGCGCGGGCGCGCATCCTGTTGGCCCGGGAGCAGTTCCACTTCGCGTCCGGCGCGGACGACGCGCTGGCGCGGGCGGGGGTGGAGGCGCTGCTCCACAGGGCCATGGGCGGTGTGCAGTTGGGCCTGGGGTTCCCGGAGGCCGCCGCGGCGGAGTACGCCCAGGTGCTGCGCTGGAGCGAGCGCGCGGGGGATACGTGGGAGCACTCCACGGCGCTGCTCAGTCTGGGGGATGCGTACTCGCGCGCGGGAGACCGGGAGCGCGCGGCGCACTTCTTCCAGCTCGCGTTGGAGCTGGACTCGCGGACGGGGGACCGCCGGGGCATGGCCTACACGCACCATGGCCTGGCGCTGTTGCACACGCGAGCGGGGGCACCCGAGCTGGCGAAGGAGGACGCGCTGCGCGGGCTCCAGCTCGCGTCGATGCTGGAGGACCGGAGGCTCCAGTCATTGCTGCGGTGCGTGCTGGGCCGGGCCCAACTGCAATTGGGCGAGCTGGAGGAAGCGGGGCGCCAGCTCCAGCTCGCGGCGCGGGACGCCACGGCCGCGGGGGCCCGCGTGGAGCTGCTCCAAGCGGAGGCGTGCCTGCGCGTGTTGGAGGCGCGGCGCTGATCTCACTACCCCAGGGCGACGAGGCATGAAATCGTTCATGGGTGATTGAAATCGAAACCATCGAGGCATTCGAACGGCACCTCGCCGCGGGCGTGGGTTTCGCCAACGTCATCATCCAGGGGCTGGACCTGCGGCCCTTCACGAAGGACCTGGTGTCCGTGGAGCTCGCGGGCGCCGTCTTCCTGGGCTGTGAGCTGGAGAAGGACGCGCTGAAAGCCACCGTGGAGCATGGGGCCATGGTGTTCCCGCCCATCTCCGGGCTGCCGTATCTGCCCTACCGCAGCGGGTTGTACACGCCCGAGGAGCTGTACGCGGGCTTCGATCCGGCGCGGCCGGAGACGTACCAGGGCACGCCGGACGAGCGCATCTACGCGCACTGGGCCGCGAACGGCCGGGGCAGCCCGCCCACGCTGCTGGAGACGCTGGCCCAGCGGCTCCACGACCACTCCGTGACGGACGCGATGGAGGGGCTGCTCTACCGCTCCGGCGTCGTGCGCAAGGTGGTGGCCATCATGGGGGGACACTCCATGAAGCGCGGCCAGCCGGACTACCGCGCGGTGGCTTCCCTGGCGCGCGAGCTGGCGAAGCGGGGCTTCTTCATGGTCAGCGGCGGCGGCCCCGGCGCCATGGAGGCCACGCACGTGGGCGCGTGGTTCGCGCGTCGCACGGAGGCGGAGCTGGACGAGGGGCTGGCCATCCTCGCGAAGGCCCCGAGCTATACGGACCGTGAGTGGCTGTCGCGCGCCTTCGACGTGCGCCGCGCCTTCCCGCTGTCCAAGGACGACCTGCCGTTCTGCGCCAGCCTGGGCATCCCCACGTGGCACTACGGGCACGAGCCGCCCAACCCCTTCGCCACGCACATCGCGAAGTACTTCGCCAACAGCGTGCGCGAGGACGGTCTGCTCACCATCGCGAAGGGCGGCATCGTCTATTCGCCGGGCAGCGCGGGCACCATCCAGGAGGTGTTCCAGGACGCGTGCCAGAACCACTACAACTCGGTGGGCGTCATCAGCCCCATGATTTTCCTGGGCACCGAGTTCTGGACGCGCACCCGGCCCGTGTATCCGCTGCTGCACCAGCTCGCGCAGGGCTATGACTACGCGCGCTACCTGATGATCACGGACTCGCAGGACGCCGTCGTGCAGGCGTTGGAAGCCTTCGCGCTGGAGCAGTCCGCCGCGGCGTCCGCGGGTTCCTGACGGAGACACTGGAGGCCCCTCGAGTCGCGGGGGCCTCACGTGGGCGGGCGGGGCAGGGAGATGTAGAAGGTGGTGCCGTGCAGGGCGGTCGACGCGACGCGGATGCGCCCCTGGTGCGCGCGGGTCAGCTCCCGGACCAGATACAGGCTCAGCCCCAGCGAATGCCGCACCGTCTCCGCCTGGTGAGAGGCGCGCCGGATGGGTTCGAAGAGGGTCGCGCGGACCTCCGGGGGAATGGGCACGCCCTGGTTGCGCACCCCCAACAGCACCGCCTTGCGTCCCGTAAGGCAGAGCACGTCGATGGGGGTGTCGGGCGCGCCGTGAATGAAGGCGTTGTCCAGCAGATGGCCGAGCAGGCGCTCCAGCCGCTCCGGGTCCCAATCTCCCAGGGCCTCGCCACGTTGGATGAACCGCACCTCGCGCTCGGGGTGGGCTGTGCGTGCGTCCTCCACGATGGCCGCGACGAGGGCCCGCAGGTCGCCTCGGATGGGCTCGAGCTGGATGCCACCTCCGAGCTGTGCCTGGGTGAAGTCCATCAGCACCTGGAGCAGGTGCTCCACCCTGCGGGCGCTCCGGTGGATGCGCTCGAAGGGCCGGCGCATGGCTTCATCCAGCGGGCGGCGTCTCAGCATGCCGGTGGTGGTGAGGATGGCGGCGGTGGGGCTGCGGAGGTCATGTCCGACGATGTCCAAGAGCCGCTTGGCGACGTCGTCGATTCGCCGCTTCTCCGTGACGTCGGTGGAGATGCCGCCCAGCGCGGTGGGCACGCCCTCCGCGCTCCGGAGCGGGAACTTGAGGGACCGGAAGACGCGTGCGCCGCGGTGGTTCGACACGGGCTCTTCCACCTCGAGAGGCTGGTTCGTCGTCAGCACCTGGACGTCGTGGCCACGGATGATGGCGGCCTGCTCGGGAGGAAAGAGGTCCAGGTCCGTGCGGCCCAGCAGTTGCTCCCGGCTGCGGCCCAGTTGCTGCGTGAAGAAGCGGTTGACCATCAGGAGCCGGCCGTCAGGGGACTTCACGTAGATGGCCGCTGGCGCCGCGTCGATGATGGCCTGGAACCGCGCCTGGCTCTCCCGCAGCTCGGCCTCCACCGCGGTCCGCTCGGTGATGTCGGAGAGGGTGCCCACCCATTCGCGCGGTGTTCCGTCCGCCTCGCGGACCGCCACGGCCCGGGAGTGGACCGGCGTGTAGCGTCCATCCGGGCGCCTCACGCGGTACTCCGAATCGAAGACGGAATGTGACTCCAATGCCCTGCGCCAGTCCTCGCAGACCCGCTCGCGGTCCTCGGCGTGCACCATGTGGAGCCACCCCTGCGCCAGCGCTGCTTGCTCCGTCTGCCCCGTGAAGTCGGACCAGGCCTGGTTGTGTCCGCTGCAATCGCCGGACGTGTTCGCGGTCCACACCACCTGGGCCATGGCGTCGACAAGGCAGCGGTATCGCTCCTCGCTGCGCTGCACGGTCTCCAGGGACGTGGGATGCTCGAACGGGGGATGCCATGCCGCCGCGGGTCTCCGCGTCCGCGCGAGCGCTGCTTCCAGCTCCGCGTTCCTGCGCGTGAGCGCGGCCTCGGCTTGCTTTCGCTCGGTGACGTCGTGTCCCTCCACCAACACGTACGTCACGACGCCCCGGCTGGAGCGCACCGGGGCGAGCGAGAGGTCGAGAACGCGCGCCTCGCTGTCCGACATGACGTGCCGGAGCTCCACGTCCTCGCGGAAGCGCACGCCCCTGGCGGCGAGCACGGCGGCCTGGCGCAGACGCTCCTGTTCCCCGGTCGTTCGCCGCCACACGGGCAGGAGCCAGAAGGGGTGGCCTCGCAGCTCCCGAGCCGAGGTGGCGCGCAGCCACGCCATCGCCGTCTGGTTCAGGTCGAGCAGCCGCCCCTCCGCGTCCAGCAGCGCGACGAAGGCCTGCAGGGTGTCGAGCGAGACGCGCGCGTCGTCCAGGGGCTCGACGCCTTCGATGTGTCCTTCCAGCACGCGATGGACCTGGACCCTTTCAGTCCGGGAGACGCGCGTTGCGCTCCCTTGGCACTTTGCTCGGCATGCGCTGCTGCCTTGCCTCCACGCCATGTCCGGCAATTCAGGGATGGGCGATGCGGTCGGGTGTCGATGCCAGCGGATGCCTTACCCTTTTCACGATATGGAGGGGGACGAGCGGCGGCCACGACTCGACGTGCGCCGGGCCCGCCCTGGTCCGGGTGGGCAGGGCGGCGTATCCTGCCCGCTCGGGAGGAGTACTGGGATGCGGCCCCGGGCCGTCTTCTTCGACCTGGACGACACGTTGATTGACCGCGCGGGCGCCTTCGACCGGTACGTGGAAGACCTCTTCCTGCGTCACCCGCGGGCGTTTCCCGAGCCCGGCCGGGCGCGAGCCCTGGAGGTGCTGCGGGGCCTGGACGGCCGAGGCGGCATCGACCGTGACGTGTTCTGCCGCGACGCCGTGGCGGCCTTTCCGGCCTTGCCGCTGAGCGCGGAGGCGCTGTGGGCGGACATGTCCTCACGGCTGCCTGCCTTCGCTCGGTCCGACGAAGACACGCGCGAACTGGTGACCGCGCTGCGGCTGCGCGCGCCGGTGGCGGTGGTGTCCAATGGTTCGGGCCGGGTGCAGCGCGCGAAGCTCGCGCACGCGGACCTCACGACGCAGCTTCCAGACGTGTTCCTGTCGGGGGAGGTGGGGGCGTCGAAGCCGGACCCGCGCATCTTCCAGGCGGCGTTGGCGTGCGTGGGCCGGGCTCCGCACGAGGTGCTCCACGTGGGTGACGACCCGGAGCGGGACATCCAGGGCGCGGGGCGGCTGGGCCTGTCCACCTGCTGGGTGTCTCATGGCCGCGCGTGGCCCGCGGGCTTGCCCCCGCCCACGTACACCGTGGAGCGCATCGTGGGGCGCGCGCGGGACTTCGCCAAGGTGCTGTCGCAATGGACATGAACGCGGTGGTCGGCACACACGACCTGCTCTTCATCACGCTGGATACGCTGCGCTACGACGTGGCGGAGGCGCTCTGCGCGCAGGGGCGCACGCCGAACCTGGCGGCGCTGCTGCCCGGGGGGCGGTGGGAGAAGCGGCACTCGCCCGCGAGCTTCACGTACGCGGCGCACCACGCCTTCTTCGCGGGCTTCCTGCCCACGCCGGCCACGCCCGGGCTGCATCCGCGGTTGTTCGCCATGCGCTTCGAGGGCAGCGAGACGACGGCGCCCGGCACCTGCGTGCTGGACGCGCCGGACCTCGTCACCGGGCTTTCGGGCCGCGGCTACCACACCGTGTGCATTGGGGGCGTGGGCTTCTTCAACAAGCGCAACCCGTTGGGCAACGTGTTGCCGGGGCTCTTCGCGGAGAGTCACTGGAGCCCCGAGATGGGCGTGAGGGACGCGCGCTCCACCGAGCATCAGGTGGCGTTGGCCGTCAGCCGCCTGGAGGCCGTGCCGCGCTCGCAGCGCGTGTTCCTGTTCATCAACGTGTCGGCGTTGCACCAGCCCAACCGGCAGTACCTGCCGGGGGCTCCGGAGGATTCGCTCGACACCCACGCCGCCGCGCTGGAGTACGTGGATGGGTGCCTCCCTCCGCTCTTCGCGGCGCTGCGGCGTCGGGGGCCCGCCTGCTGCATCGTCTGTTCGGACCACGGGACGGCGTACGGGGATGACGGTTATACCGGACACCGCCTGGGCCACCCTGTCGTGTGGACGGTGCCCTACGCTGAGTTCACGTTGGATCGAGACCCCGCACCATGACGCGTCTACAGCAGTTGCTCGATGGGTCGCCTTATGTGTCGTACCTCTACGGCTACCCGCACAAGACGGCCTACCGGCCCTTCACGCCCGCGCTCCCGCTGGAGTCCGTCTGGGCGGAGGAGCGCCGAGACGCGCTGTTCCTCTACGTCCACGTGCCTTTCTGCGAGATGCGTTGCGGCTTCTGCAACCTGTTCACCGCCGCCGGGCCGAAGCAAGACGTGGTGGACGGGTACCTGGGCGCGTTGAAGCGTGAGACGAAGCGGGTGAAGGAGGCGCTGGGGACGGCGACCTTCGCCCGCGCCGCGATTGGTGGCGGCACGCCGACGCTGCTGGACGTGGCGGGGCTGAACACCGTGTTCGACCTGACCGAAGGCGTCATGGGCGCGGACATGAAGAACATCCCCGTGTCCGTGGAGGTGTCGCCGGAGACGGTGGACGCGGAGAAGCTCCGGGTGCTGCGCTCGCGCGGGACGGACCGGGTGAGCATCGGGATTCAGAGCTTCATCGAGGCGGAGGTGGCCGCGGTGAAGCGCCCGCAGAAGACCGCCGAGGCAGAGGCGGCGCTGGACCTCATCCGCTCCACGGGCTTCCCCACGCTGAACCTGGACCTCATCTACGGGATGGAGGGGCAGACGGAGGAGAGCTTCCTCTTCTCGCTGCGCGAGGCCCTGCGCTTCACGCCCGAGGAGATCTACCTCTACCCGCTCTACGTCCGGCCGCTGACCTTCCTGGGGAAGAAGGCGCGCGCGTGGGATGACATGCGCCTGTCGCTGTACCGCGTGGGGCGCGACTTCCTGCTGTCCCAGGGATACACGCAGGTCTCCATGCGCATGTTCCGCGCGAGCCACGCGCCGGACGCGGGCGGTCCGGTGTACCGGTGCCAGGAGGACGGCATGGTGGGGCTGGGGTGCGGGGCGCGCTCGTACACGGGGGGCGTGCACTATTCGTCCGAGTACGCGGTGGGCTCGCGCGAGGTGCGCGGCATCATCTCGTCGTACAGCGAGCGGACGGAGGCGTCGTTCGGTGAGGTGGGCTACGGCTTCCGGCTGGACTCCGAGGAGCGCCGGCGCCGCTACATGCTGCTGTCGCTGCTGGCGGACGGTGTGGACCTGGCGGAGTACCGGCAGCGCTTCTGCACGGACGTGCTGGAGGACTTCCCCGAGCTCACCGAGTTGGAGACGCACGGACTGGCGCGGCGGGAGGGCGGCTGGGTGAAGCTCACGCCGGCCGGTGTGGAGCGCTCTGACTTGATTGGCCCGTGGCTGCACTCGGAGCAGGTGCAGGGGATGATGAAGGAGTACGCCTGGCGATGAAGCTCACCGTGCTCTACCGAGGCCCGCTGTCGAGCTGCAACTACGGTTGCGAGTACTGCCCGTTCGGCAAGTGGAAGCACACGGACGAGGAGCTGGCCAAGGACCGCGCGGACCTGGAGCGCTTCGTCGCGTGGGTGGAGGCGCGCACGCAGGACACGGTGTCGGTGTTCTTCACGCCGTGGGGCGAGGCGCTCATCTGGCCGTGGTACCAGGAGGCGCTCGTCCGCCTGTCCCACTTGCCGCACGTCGAGCGCCTGGCTGTCCAGACGAACCTGTCGTGCAAGCTGGACTGGGTGCCTCGGGCGCGTGCGGAGAAGCTGGGGATCTGGGCCACGTACCACCCGGAGTGGACGAAGCGG
The DNA here is from genome assembly GCF_000280925.3 of Myxococcus hansupus. Classification (NCBI taxonomy): domain Bacteria; kingdom Pseudomonadati; phylum Myxococcota; class Myxococcia; order Myxococcales; family Myxococcaceae; genus Pseudomyxococcus; species Pseudomyxococcus hansupus. The sequence continues at coordinate 5,169,996 of NZ_CP012109.1, read as the reverse complement.
CACCGCTTCCTGGCGCAGTGCACGAAGCTGACGGAGCTGGGTGTTCGGCACAGCGTGGGCGTGGTGGGCTTCCTGCGCTTCGCGGAGGAGGCCGAGTCCCTGCGCGCGGACCTGCCGGCGGACACGTACCTGTGGATCAACGCGGTGAAGGACGGGCAGGAAGAGCCGTACACGGCGGAGGACATCGCGCGCTTCTCGCGGTTGGACCCGCTCTTCCCGGTGAACAACACACGTCACCCCAGCCTGGGCCGTGCGTGCCGGGGCGGCGAGTCTGTCATTTCCGTGGATGGGGAGGGGACGGCGCGGCGGTGTCATTTTATCGATGAGCCCATTGGGAACATCTACACGCCAGACTTCGACGCCGCGCTGAAGCCCCGGCCGTGTGCCAAGCAGACCTGTGGCTGCCATATCGGGTACGTCCATTTGGAGTACCTGGAGTTGGACCGTGTATTTGGCTCTGGCATCCTGGAGCGTGTCCCGGCCATGCCTCTGTGGAAGGCCCGAGCGACGGCGACATAGCGCCCTGCGATAGTTGCCCCCAGCCCGTCATCGATGTGCGCGCGGCGCTTGATGCCTGCCCGTGAGACGCGAGCGTGCCCTGCGAGCCGTGCTGCGCGCGGCTCAATACCCTGGACGAGATGACGGCGCCCCCGCGCGAGCAGTCACCCACCCGGCCTGGCGTTGTCCCGTGGCAAGCCAAGTCGGGTGAGGTACCGTGCCGCGCACCGACAGGAGAACACGCATTGCCCCGTTACGACCCCGAAAAGACCCCGCCCGAAAAGCGCCGCGCCGAAAAGGGCAGCGTGGTCTTGAAACAGCTCGTCCGCCACACCCTGCAGTCAGCGACGGACCTGGAAGCGCTGGCGAAGCGCTGGCAGTGCAATGAGTCCGATGCCGTCCGCCGGGCCCTACGCGCCGCCGCGGAACGGGGCGAGTAGCGAGCCGGTGTGCGGCGAGCGGCGCCCCACCGCGCTGTTACTGCCACGCCCCAGCCGACGTCCGAGCATGTCTGGGACGCTGGAGTTGGACCGCGTGTTCGGCTCTGGCATCTTGGAGCGAGTCCCGGCCATGCCTCGATGGAAGGCCGGGGGTGAGGGGGCTCGGTGATTTTCCCAAAGCAGCGGCGACGGCTCAGGAATGAACTGAACCGAAAGGACTTCAATGCGCTTGATAGGGGTTTGTTCCTGGCGCTGGGACAGGAGGGGTTCGATTTTCTGCTCGACGTGATGGAGCGAAGGGATGGAAGTCCGCGTCAGATCCAGAATGCCATGCTGGTCGCGGTCCAGATGCGCGATTGGGGGAGGGCACGGTTCCTGACACTCTTGCCCGTCTTGTGCGCCCACGATGATATCGAGTTACGCACCGAGGCTTTGCGCCTGCTCGTGAGGTGGGCTCGCAGCGTCAATCTTCATCCCATCGAGCGAGTTGAAGGTGTTGATGCGGCTCGGCTGCATGCGATTGTCGAGCAGGTGGTTGCGCTGGGGATTGGCGAGCGCGGCATGTTCTGGGTCCAGATGTATCTGGAGCTTTACCCGGCCAATTGAATCCCAGGCGAGAGGCGAGCCAGCGAATGGCTCGCCTCGGGCCTGCATTACGCTCGGAGTCGCAAGATTCGCCGCGTGGCCACGCAGACGATTCGGCCTTCGAGCGCCTGCAGACCGTGTTCACGGCAGCGCTCGTCGTACGCGGAGGGGCGTTCGCTTTCGAGCGTGAACAGGGCTCGCGGCAGCGGCACGTCGGCCAGTTCCGCTGAGGGCGTCAGGTCCAGTACGCCGAGCGTCCTCACGACGAGCTCCTCGAGCCGGTCCATCCCTTCCACGGGCGCACGTGAGAGGACGTACGAGAGCGCGCCCACCGTTTGTGTCGGCGCCACGGGGCGGAGGTTGTCCGCTGCGAGCAATTCCTGCCAGACGACTTCGTGCAGGTCGCGCGCTGCGGCGGCCAGCGTCATCGCCACCACGAGCCCTCCACTCACCACGATGCCGTGAGCGTGGCCCAGGTCGTATCGGTGATGGTCCAGGTGGATGGGGTGCGTCACCATGAACTGGGTCGACAGCGCGAGGTTGGCGGTGATGCCCATGGGGCGTGCGAAGCTGTGGAGCAGGAGCTCGCCTTCGGTGAAGGACTGCCCCGCTCCTGATTTGTCCGCTGATGGCGGCAGGTCGCTCGCCCGGCGGAGGAGTTCCGCCCGGAAGATCTGCGCCTTCTCGTGCTCCGCCTGCTCTTGCTGCCGCGCTGCGGACGAGACGGGAAAGGACTCCGGTTGGCGGTGGTAGAGCTCCCGCTTGTCGACGGTGAAGACAGGGACGCCATCGCTCACGCGCACGAGCTGCCGATGGGTCGTCACCACCGCGCGTTTCCCATCTCCCGTGTTACGGACCGCGCGGACCTGGATGTCCTGCCGGTACGTGTCACCCACGCGCAGCGGCGCGAGCTGTCGCGCGTTGCGGAAGCCCAGGTGGTAGATGGCGCCGTGTGTGGCCGACATGCACACGGCGAGGTAGAGGCCCATCATGAAGGGCAGGGGCATCGTCTCGGGCGTGGTGAGGCCGAGCCGGGCCGCGAAGGGCGCGCTCGTCACGATGCGGTCATGTGAGTAGAAGCTCTGGACCCAGAGGTCCCGCATCCCCGCGGTTGCTGTCATTTCGTAGGGATTGGGGAGCCGGTCGTCCGCGCGGGTGGGGCGGTCGAGCGCATGTGAGACGTGTCGCCCCACCACGACGTCGCCCGAGCCAGCGGTCGCACGCAATGGCGCGAGCCCAAGCAACCGGTGCGCCGCCTTCAAGTGCGGTGGCCCGATGAGCTGTCCGTCCACGATGGCCATGCCCTCTGTCGCCGCGGAGGCGGGCCCGCGTTCGGAGTCCTCGGTCGTGGCGATTCCGGGGACCTTGCGGGTCAGCGTCGCGAGCGCGCCGTGCGCCTGCGCCTCGGTCACCCTGCGTGCCCAAGCCAGCTCAGAGGCCGTGGGTGTCATCAGCCGGTTCACGACGTCGAGCTGGGACGGATGGAGGCAGCATTGTCCCGTGAAGCCATGGATGCGGCCTTCGTGAGCGTGTTTCTCCAGGCCGATACGGTCCCCGATTTTCGTATACGGCGTGTCGAACGGCTCGATGCCCGCGGCCCGGGCCGCCATGACCAGGGCGCTTCGTGGGTGGCTGAGGGTGAGCTCCGCGTGCGGGAGGGCTCCCGTGAAACGGAACAAATCTCCGTGGCCCAGCATGAGCCCCAGATTCCGTCCTCCGCCCGCCTGGGCGATGCGCTGCGCGTCCAGCACCGCCGCCGGTGTTTCCATGAGCGGCAGAAAGCGGGTGCTTCCCAGCGGAAGGCCCCGCGCCGCCTCCAGCGCGGACACCCGTGCGTGTAGCGTGTCCAGGTCCTCGGGGCCCGTGGTCAGCGTGGGCATCAACGCCGTCAATCCTGGCAGGCCGATACATGCCTCCAGGTCGGCCTGATGCAGCTCGGGAGACATGGGTTCGTTGATACGCACGACCACGGGTCGGCCCGAGAAGACCTGGCCCTGTAATGCCTTGACCAATCCGTCACGCGCGGATGCCTTGGCCGCCAAGGGGACGGCGTCCTGGAGATCAATGATGAAACAATCCGCTGACAGCTCCGCCGCGCGAGCGAATGCGAACTGAGGAATGAACAGCAGCGTGCGCCAGGCGGATGGAGCCTGGGCCACAGGAGATACGTCTTTCATTTTGGATGACTCCCAATGCCGCGGCGGCGCCGTCACCTCGGTGTGTCGAGGCCGGGCCGAGCAACATTTGTAGACGGGTTCACCTGGCTTGAAGCGCAAGCCAGGGAAACCTGTTTGGCGCCCTCCCTATCTGCTTCCCGCCGCTCGTCCAAATTTCTTTCGCGACGTGTATTGTGATTGATTGCCGCGAAAATTTGACATGTCCCCGAGTGCTGGGGTCATGTCTGATGCAGTGGGTCACTTGTGAATGATTGCGTGTGTCTCAATACTTCTTTCCAAGAAACCAGCGTGGCTCTTGGCAGGGAGGGCGAGCGTCAGCCGCCTACGCGAGGTCCCGAAGGGCTTCGCGAATCTCCCACTCGTACACAGTCAGGCCGTCGCGGCGCAGGTTGGGGAGCAGGTCCCCGAAGGCGTTGGCCTCCAGCACGCGGTGCCCGGTGAAGTGCTCCTCGTACATGAGGTCGATGCCCACGTGCAGACAGTCGTGAGCGCGGGCCACCGTGCGACAACTCTCCAGGGCGGCCTCGAGCTCGTTCCGAGGCACCACTTCGTGGAAGGCGTCCAGGTCCCCGCGTTTGCCGCCCAGGTGCAGATTGGTGATGGGCCGCAGGCTCTGCCGAATCACCGTGAAGGCGGGCTCGCCCCGAACCATCAACACGCGGCAGTCGAAGTAGTCGCCGCCCAGCCGGGCCTTGGGAATGGAACGCTCCACCTGGGCGCCTTCGTTCAGGAGGAACGTGAGGACTTCGTCCACCCGCTCGGGCTCCTCGATCCGGCGCACCTTGAGCGAGTTGTACCAGCCCGTCTCAGCGACCTCGATGGTGGTGGTGAGCGTGTCCCGGCTGCGGCCTCGACGGAAGATGCCAAGGCACGACGCCGAGGAGCCACACGACACCTTCACGAAGACCTCGTCCCAGTCCTCCTCGTGCATCCGCTGCCGGAGCGACGCCACGTCCGTGACGCCGTCCAGGGGCTCGGGGACGGGGACTCCCAGCGCCGCGTAACGCCGGGAGGTGATGCGCTTGTCGAAGAGGTCCGCGATGGCGGAGGGCTGCTGCAGGACGCGCCAGCGGGGATGCGCCGCGAAGAGGGCCTCCAGCTCCGACAGGACGCGCAGGAAGCCCAGGTGGTGCTGCCGGGGGCTCAGGATGCGGCCGTGGTCCTGGGGCAGCGCGTCCACCTGCTCCGGTGTCAGCACCGAGCACCCGTGCTCCAGCGCATCCACGAAGCCTCGCCTCAGCAGCGCCTTCTCGACGTCCCAGTTCTCACCGGTGGCATCGATGCGGACCAGCGCCTCCGTGTCCGGCAGGTCCGCCAGGAGTCCCGGCGACTCCAGCAGCTCGCGCCACGGCACGACGTGGGCAGGGGGGAGTCCCTGCCGGGCGAGGGCCTCCTGAAACAGCGTGACGCGCCGGTTCTCCGCGTTGCCAATGAGGATGAACGGCGGCGCGCCCCTCATGGATGTCTATTCTCCGATCGCCACGTAACGGCCGCCTTCGCCGTCGTCGTAGACCTCGCGCTGGCGCGCCGTGACGACCTCGCGGCACAGTTTGGCAATCAGCTTGATGCCCGTGGACGTGAGCTGGTTCCGCGACACGTCCAGCTTCTTGAGGTGCTTGAACGCCGCTGCGTTCGCGGCCAGCACTTCCGCGTCGGCGTCCATCAACGTGCCCTTCGACAGGTCGAGCGTTTCGAGCTGCTTCAACACCTTCGACTTCGCCAGCAGGGGGGCGAGGGAATCGGAGAAGGCCACGTTGCACAGGCCCAGGTGCTTCAGTTTCGGCAGGCCCGTGGCATCCAGGATGGGTTGCACGTCTTTCCCGCGGAAGCGGCCGCCGTGATTCTCGCTGCCGAACCAGACCTCCAGGTGCTCCAGCTTGGGCCACTGCGCGCTGGTGATGGACTGCCACGCGGCCTTGGGGAGGCCCGCGGATTCCAGCGTGAAGCGCTGGAGTTCGGGTAGCTCCAGGGCGCCCAGGCGCACGTCTCCACCGCGCAGCCGCAATTCAGTGAGGTGGGGCAGCGCCTGGATTACGGGCGCGAGGTTCCCCAGGCGGACCCAGGACAGCTCCGACTCGTCCGGGAAGAGGAAGTCGCCCATGAACAGCCGCGACAGCGCCTTCGGGGGCCACTTGGTGAGGACCTTCGTCAGGCGGGTGTAGTCCGCGTCTCCATCGCGGTCTGGGATGCCGAGCGTCAAATCCCGGAGGAGCCTCCCGGACGGGTGCTGGAGCAGCATGCTCAGGGTGTCGACGATGTCGAAATCGGCGTCCGCGTCGTAGTCCGGCGACGTGACGCGCGCGGAGTAGATGAACCCCCAGCGCCAGCCCGCCTGCAGGGCCTTCTCGCCCACCATGGCCGAGAGCCCGACGCCGAGGAGGGTCCCCTCGTGCTCCTTCTGCAGGGCGGCCACCTTCCGCTTGAGCTTGGTGACCTCCGCGCCCCGGGCCCGGCTCATCGCGTGTTGCAAGGCGATGAGCTCGCCGCGCGGGTCGCCCTGGCCCTGGAGCCAGTCGGCGTAGACGAGGTATCCGTCCGCGTCGTCCGGAGCCCGAAGGATGGCGTCCTCCAGCTCCGGGTTCGACTTGGGCGCGGGAGCCGTGTCCTTCGGCTTCACGCGCTTGTAGCCCTTCTTCGTCTTCTCCAGGACCTGCTTCTGGTAGGCCTGCCGCGCTTCGTAGGGCTGCTTGAACTTCTGGGTCTTCTCCTGCCCGTCGGTGCCGATGCGCCCCCACCGGGTGGTGAGGACGGCGTCCTTCAGGTCGACTTCCCAGAACTTGCTCGAACTGCCTTCCTTGAACTCGAAGCGCGGCATGGTGTTTCCCCCAGGAGCGGCGTTGCGAAGCCTGGGTTCTACTCGCCCACCGCGGCGTAGCGGTAGTCCTCCTCGTACTCGCGCTGGTTGCCCACGTTCGCGTGCGGAATCGCCTTGGAGATGAGCGACTGGCCCTCGTCCTCCAGGATGTTCTCGCTGACGTCGAGCTGCTTGAGGTGGGCGAAAGCCGCCGCGTGGTCCGCCAGCGCCTTGGCACCCTCGTTGGTCAGCGTGCCCATGGAGATGTCCAGCTTCTCCAGGCGCGGGAGCACCACCGCGGAGGGCAGCGCCTGCGCGAGCGCGTCCGTGAACTCGGAGTTGCGCAGGCCCAGGTGCTTGAGGTTCGGAAGACCCTGGCCGTCGAGGATGGGCTGGATGTCCTCCACGCCGCCCTCCGCGCCGTAGTTGTCGCTGCCGAACCAGATCTCCAGCTTCTCCAGCTTCGGCCACTTCGCGCTGGCAATGGACTTGACGGCGTTCAGGGGCAGGCCGCCGGTCTCCACCGTGAACTCGCGCAGCTCGGGCAGGTCGACGTCGCCCAGCGCCAGCTCACCGCCGCGCAGCCGCAGCGTGCGCAGGTTGGGCAGCACCTTCAGCGCCGACGAGATGTCCGTCAGGTGCGTCCACGAAATCTCCGTGTCGTCCGGGTACTCGAAGTCGCCGATGAACAGGTCCTGGAGCGTCTTGGAACCACCGGCCTTCGCGATGGCGCTGATGACGTCGCCGTACTCGTTCTCGCCATCGAAGCTCGCCATGCCAACGGTGATGCCACGGATGAAACGAGCGGAGGGGAGGGCGAGCAGCTCCTGGGTGAGCTCACCGAGGTCCCGCTCGGAGTCGTAGTCCTTCTGGCCCATGCGCACGGAGCGGATGAAGCCCAGGTGCCACTCCGCCGTGAGTTCACCCTCCTTCACCGCGTCCGCCAGCTCGCCAAACAGCAGCGACTGGTGCTTCTTGATGAGGGCGGTGGCCTTCTTCTTGAGGGTGGTGGCCTCGGCGCCGCTGGCCTGCGAGGCCGCGTGCTGGATGGCGATGAGCTCGCCGCGCGGGTCGCCCTGGCTCTGGAGCCAGTCGGCGTAGACGAGGTACGCGTCGACGTTGTCCGGGTCCTTGAGGATGGCGGCCTCGAGCTCCGGGTTGGAGGCGGCCTCGGCGCCGTCATCCTCGCCACCCTCGTCGTCGTCACCCTTGCCTTCGATGACGTAGCCCTTCTTCTCCTTCTCGCGGACGAGCTTGTCGTGCTCCTTCTGGGCCTCGGCGGCGGAGCCGAAGGTCTGCGTCTTCTCCTGGCCGTCGGTCCCGATGCGGCCCCAACGCGTGGTGAAGGTGTTGTCGGAGAGGGTGATTTCCCAGAACTTGCTGGAGCTGCCTTCCTTGAACTCGTACCGCGGCATGGCCCGTCCTTCGTCGGTTGCGCCGGGTGGGCGCGTTGGGAAGCCCGACGCTAGAGAAGGCCCTGCGCAAGCTCAAGCGTTACGCCCATCCATGCCTCCCAATGCTCGCCGGCCCTGGGGGCACCGTCGGAGGGCTCCGGCTTTCGAGAATCCAGGACTTCGCGCCTGTCGCGGAGTGCTCGCACGCAGGGCGACGGAGCGCCGAGGTCGAGCACGTGCAGCCCGACGCGGGGGCCCGTGGAATGAAACATCTTCTCGACTTGACGGCTCGCGTCGAGGAGCACCACGTCCACCCGGGCGCGCTTCGTCCGTGCCTCGGCGTCAGCGAGGACGTCTTCCAGCGTGGCGGCGGTGACGACCTCCGCCGTGCCGCGCGCTCGCCACTCGCGCAGCAACAGCTCGCACAGGCCGCGTTCCGCCTCCAGGGGCGACGTGCCGTCATCGGCGTGGAGGAACACGGCGCGGAAGTGGAGCTCCTCGCTGCCCAGCCAGAGCGAGAGCCGCCGCACCAGGCAGAGCAGCAGGCCCAGCGCCACCACGACGCGCTGCCAGCGCACCCCCGCGTCCTTCACGCGTGCGTCCACCAGTCCGGGCGGGAGGACGAAGGTGATGACGCGGCGGCGGCGGACGGTGATGCTCTCGTCGCGCGTGTAATAGAGCAGCTCGCCCTCCACGTAGCGCACGTCGAAGAGGTCGAGGTTGGGCTCGTCCTCCATGTAGACGAGCTCGGAGGTGACGAGGTTCTCCAGGCTGCCGACGTTGGACACGGACGAGAAGCCGCCCTGTGGAAACGCGGCGTCGTCCTCCAGGGCCGTGGGCAGCGGCGCGAGGCTCACCGGGCGGGCGCGCAGCTTCGGCGGCAGGGTCCGCGACAGGGCCTCCGCGGCCTCCACCGCTTGCTCCAGGGCCATTCGCTGCGCCTTGCCCTGGAGGTGTTCCAGGTTCTCCAGCGTGAAGGACTCCGCGTCGCCGAGCAGTGCCTGTGCGCGACGTGCGGCACTGGCCAGGGCTTCATAGCCCTCGGTGAGCCGTTCCAGCGCGGCGCTGGCGCCGGAGTCCCGCAGGGCCGTGTAGCCCGCTTGGAGCAGCTCCGCGGGCGGACGCTCCAGGACGCGCCGGGCCAGGGCGGGGCTCACGGGGCTGCCCGCGGTGAAGCCCATGCGCGTCAGCACGCGTGCCACGAGGAAGGCGATGCCTCGCGGACGGAGTGCCGCGGGCAGTCTCGCGAGGGCGGCGGAGACGGCTTCCAGGTGCGACTCCGCGGCCAGCCGTCCCAGCACGTGGTCGTCATACGCGCGCACCGCGGCGCGCAGGCGGGGCAGGGTGTCGGGGACCGGCGCGGACGGCGCGAGCGGAACCCCTGCGACGAGCCGGCCCAGGTCCATCACGAAGGCCAAGGGGGGCAGGGCGGGTGACTCCGCGAGCAGGGCGAGGAGCCACGGCACCGCCGCCGTCACGGCTTCGGGCGTGACGTGCTCCTGTCGCGGCAGGCACAGGCCCGCGCACAGCCAGCGCTCCGTGTCCTGGGGGCTTGTCAGCTCCGTGTTCATCCGTGGCTCACGAGAGGCCCAGCAGCCGAGGCACCTTCTCCTCCAGCAGGTCAATCTCCTCCCGCGTCTCGCCCAGGTAGGAGAGGAGCTGGAGGTCCTGCCGCTCCACCGCGCCACCGTGGAAGATCCACGCACGCGTGCGCAGCAGCCGGTAGAGCTTCACCAGCTTGCGGTCGCTGATGAACACGCCGTCCTCGCGCGTCAGCGTCTGCACCACGCGGCGGAACTCGCGCAGCAAATCGTCGCGGAAGAAGAGGTCGCGGTCGCGCAGCTCACGGCCGTCCGGACCCGTCTCACGCTTGCCCATCATCAGCGTCAGGTACCGGTGGGCTTTGAGGATGTCGTCGAGCGTGGCGTGACCTTCCGCCCAGGGCTTCTGGTTCATCTCCCGGTGCGTCTGCGACTCCAGGCCGGAGTCCAGCAGCTCCAGGAAGTAGCGGTCCTGCACCGGGCGGCACGCGGCCTTGAGGCAGAAGCGGTCCTTCAACGCACCCAGCTCGGCGTGTTCCGGCAGCTCGTTGGTGGCGGCGAAGAGCACCTTCAGCTTCACCGGCTGCGGCGCTCCGTCCTGGTAGAACTTGCGCTCGTTGATGACGGTGAGCAGCGCGTTGAGGATGGCGGAGCTGGCCTTGAAGACCTCATCGAGGAACACGAGCCGCGCGGTGGGCAGCTTGCCTCCCTCGCGCCGGATGTAGCGGCCCTGGCGCAGCAGGTTGATGTCGATGGGGCCCAGCACCTCCGACGGTTCGGTGAAGCGCGTCAGGAGGTACTCGAAGTAGTCCTCGTTGGGGATGCGCAGCGCGTCCCGGAACTTGAGGACGAGGTCTGATTTGGCCGTGCCCGGAGGGCCCACCAGCAGCAGCGGCTCTTGCGCCACCGCGGCCACCGTCATCAGGTCCACCAGCGTCTGCTTGCCCACGAAGTGGCGGCCCAGCGCCATGCGGAAGCGGTTGAGGCGCTCGCGCAGGCCGTGGGCCTCGCTGGAGAGCGCGTCGAAGGTCAGCTCGGAGATGGCGGGAAGACTGCTCATGTGCGTTGCTCCAACTCCTGGTGGATGCGCCTTCGCACCAGGAACTCATCTTCATCCAGCCAGCTTCGCGCGCGTTCGCCGGTGCCCTGTGCCACCTCCACGTGGCCCTGCACCAGCGAGTCCGCCAGCTCCACGACGGAGAGACAGAAGTGGCTGTTGGTGTTGTAGCTGTCTGTGACGCTGGGCAGCCCTTCCGAAATGCGCGCGAGGCCCGGTAGCGCCAGCTCCACGGGAGCATGGGCCAACGCGCTCGCGAGGCTGCGCATCAACGCCAACCGGTCCGGAAGCGCGCCCTTCATCGCGCGCAGGGACTCGAAGGCGGCATCGAACACGTCGACGGCATCGGCCGTGCGCCCCTGCATGGACAGGCCCGCCGCCACGCCGAGCCGCGCCGTGAGTGGCGTCTTGGGCCCCGCCAGACGTTCCCGCGCCGCGTCCACCAGGGTGGCGGCTTCGCCGGAAAGGCCCACCCGGCGCAGGCTGCGCAGGCTCACGCCGAGGATGCCCTGGCTCCAGGCGGGCGATGCGGGCGGCAGCGCCGTGAGCACCTCGCGCAGCCGCCCCGCCAGCGTCCTGGCGTGGTCCGCACGTCCGAAGAGGGCCGCCAGCGTGAGGGCGTCACCCAGCATCACGGCCTGGGATTCCCGGGGCAGCGGGTCCAGCGACGCGACGAGCCGGTTGAGCAGCGGCAGCGCACACGCCGGCGCGACGCGGGGCAGGGTGTCCAGCAGTCCTCCGATGAGCCGCTGCCGCTCCTCGAGCGGCTGTTTCGCATCGGTGGCTCGGCCCGTCAGGCTCTCGATTTGCGCCGCCACTTGCGCCGGGTCCTTCAAGTCGCGAAGGGTGGCGAACTCCTCGCCGCGCAGGTCCTTCGCGCCGCGCCCGAAGGCCCTCGCCGGGTCGAGCCGCTCGCTGGGCTCCAGCAGCGCCGAGGCCTGTCGCAGCCGGTCCACCTTGTACCGCTGGAAGGTGCCCAGGGCGTTCAGCTCGGCGGCGATGTCGGGCGGCAGCGGTGTCTCGGGTGGCTGGCCTTCCAGCGCCTGGGCCACCCGCGCGCCATACGCACGGGAGAGGAAACCGTGAATGGCCTCCTTCGCGTCGACCGCCTTCGCCGCCTCGGACGCGAGGGCCCGGGGGCGGTCCGTTTGCCCAAGCCGCGCGAGTCCCACGGCGAAGACGTAGCGAACGTAGGCCAGCGTGAGCGCGGGCTCCGCTTCGATGGACGAGCGACGGCGGGGCGTGTGTTCGAAGCGGTCCAACAAGGCCTCGAGCTGCGCCACCACCCGGGGAGCATGGGCCACGTCCGCGCCACCGCGCAGGAAGCGCGGCACATCCCGGGCCGGTGAGAGCCCTCGCTGGAGCATCTCCATCAGCCGGTCGCCTGCTCGCGCGAGGCCGAGCGCATCCCCACCCGCCAGCGTGTCGAGCGCCGTGCGCGTGAGCCAGACGGACCGGACATCGAGGTCCGCGTCATGCCTGTCCAACCAGCGCTGGAGCGTCGCGACATCACCGGGCGCAGCTTCATCCGGGGCCCGCGCCGCACGGACCAGACCACTGGCGATGCCGCGCACGTCATCACCCGTGGGGGCGGCGGCGGACAGTCGTTCGGTGGGGGATGCGGCTCCCTCGGCTTCTGAGTCGGCCCATCGCCGGGCGAGCTCGGCGGCGTCGGTGTCGGACGCGGACCACAGCGCCCGCGTCCAGCAGAGGCTCGCGTCGCGCTTGCGGCCCAGCCGGCCGTTCAGCTCCGCCATGTGAATCCAGAGCGCCTGCCGCTGGGGCGAATCGGCGGGAACCTCCAGGGCGAGGAAGGCTTTCTCCAGCGCCCCCAGCTCCTTCTCCACGTCGCTCATCTGGGCGGCGGTGAGCGGCGCCATCCGGGCCCCGGGGGCCGCGGGCTGCGCGACGCGCACCGCGACGATGGGCGGTGGGGGCGTGGGCGCTTCTTCCGGTGTCGGCTCTTCACGGCGGGCACGTCGGGTGCCCTTCGGACTCTTGGTCGATGGCTCGTCGGATTGCGCCGCGCGGGCCGCCGACTGCCACTCGCCTTCCGCGGCCTCGAAGGCGGCGAAGTCGAACGTGGCGCTGCGGACCCAGGGCATGAGCGCGTCGGCGCTGGTGTCCACGATGTAGTCCACCCAGGTGTCGAGCGGCTGGAACGCGGATTCCGGCAGTCGCTCCGCGCGGAACGCACCCCCTCCGGTGGGGTGCAGCCACGTCACCGTGTCCGCCTGCGGGACGAGCAGCGCGCGCAAGCGGTCGCGGCGCACGGGCGGCTCCAGCAATCCGTCACAGGGAAGGAAGAGGTCCGTGAGTTGCGGCAGCGGCGCGTACGCCATGCCGGAGAGCCCCAACTCCGGGGGCCGCTCCCGGCCCGAGCGGGCACGCAGCACGATGCACGGCGCGTCCGGTGTCCCCGAGACGGCGAAGCGAAGCTGCGCGAGCAGCGGCTCCGGCAGCGTGTGGACCAGGGACTCCACCTGGGCGAGCGCATTCTCACGCAGCACCCAGAGGCTCGCGGGCTCCGTGCGCGCGGCTCGCGTGAGGCGCAGCGGCACCGTCAGCCGGCCCGGCGCGGGCACGGACGTCCAGTCCTCACCTGGGGCGGGGAGCCGCAGGTCGGTGTGTTGATACAGGTCCGTCCACGGGCCATCCGGCGCGGTCAGCCAAGGGCCCTTGCCGTGGATGAGCAGGAGCGTCCCCGTGGGCGCTTGCAGCGTGCGCGCGAGCGGATGCGAGTAGCCCACCTCCACCCAGACGGTGTGTTGCCCGGGCACGGCGGGGAGAAAGGCGCGCAGCGGCCCCGTGGCGTCCAGCGCGCTGGTGAGGGTGAAGTAGGGCGGCGCCACGGCGCGAAGCAGGGCGCGTTGCTCCTTGGACCGCGCGAAGCAGACCTCTTGCCGGTCGCAACCCAGGCGCAGCATCTCGCCCGCGAGGGGCAGGAGCGTCTCCGCGCTCGGGGGCAGGAACAGGACCGGGCCCGAGGGCGCGCTCTCCAAGGGGACGGGGCGCGCCGTCACCATCTCCGCCCAGCAGAGGACCGGTGTGGCGTCCTTCGCGCGGGCCCGAGTCACCTGGACACCCAGGGACGCGAGGCGCGCGAGCACGTCCTTCTCCGGCATCACCTCCGGTTGGACGTGGAGCGCGCCATCGGGCGTCCGCTGGTAGCGGGCGGGGGCGGCCTGGACTTCGGCGGGGACGAGTCCGGAGGTCAGCGCCAGTTGGAGCGCTTCCTCACTGGTGAAGACGAGCATGGACATCAGGCCTTCTGGCCGACCTTTCCGGAGGCTTCCTCGGCGATGGCGTCGGGCTCGGCCGTCTGGCCCGAGGGCGTCTCTCGCTGGACGATGACCCGTCCCAGCTCCGAGGCCTTCAGCGTGCCGCCCTGGATGAGCGAGTCCACGAGCCGACGGTGCTCGTCCTCGTGCTCCATGGGCAGCGCGTCCGCGTCGCTTTCGTACTGGATGATGACGTCCTTGCGGCCCGTCGCCGGGTCCACCTGGAGTCGGAGGATGAGGCTAGCCAAGGGCGGACTCCTTCCGGGGCAGGGTGGGCGCGGGGGCCAGGTGCGTGAAGGCTTCCCGGTCCAGCACCTTGCGTTCGATGAGCAAATCCCTCAGGGCCACGAGCCGCTCCTTCTCGCGGAGGAGGATATCGCGCGCACGGGCGCGCTGGACGGACAAGACTTCCTGGATGGCCGCCTCCAGCGTGGCGCGCGTCGCATCGGACAGGGCGTGCCGGTCCGCCTGCCGTCCTGGCGTGTCGTAGCGGCGCACGGGCACACCATCGCCGCCCATGCCCAGGTCTTCTACCAGCTCGCGCGCGATTTCCGTGGCGCGCTCCAGGTCGTGCGCGCTGCCCAGGGAGAGGTCGTCCAGCAGCAGGGCCTCGGCTTCGCGTCCACCGAACAGCATGCAGATGCTGTCCAGCAGTTGGCCCCGCGTGACGACGTATCGGTGCGCGGGGTCCGCGTACTGCACATGGCCCAGCGAGCCCGCGAGGTCGCCCCGGATGCTGATGCGGTCGATGGCGGGCGCGTGCTCGCAGAAGAGCGCGCAGACCGCGTGTCCGGCCTCGTGGGTGGCGACGACGCGCTCCTCGGTGGGCGTTAGCTCGGGCCGGTCCAGGAACTCCGTCAGCGCGCGCTCCACGTCCACGGCCTCGGTGGGACCCTGGGCCCCCTCACGCAACCGCCGCCGCGCGAGCGCCCGGCACAGGGCCTGGATGTGGTCGCCGGAGAAGCGCGTCCCGGTGCCCTCCACCCGGTCGCCCGTGCGCTTCACCGCGTAGTCCATGGCGCGCTCGGTCATCTCCAGCGCCAGCTTCTGGTCGTAGATGCCCAGGATGGCGCGCCGGTCCGCGCTGTTGGGGTAGGGGATGCAGAGCTGGAACTCGAAGCGCCCGGGGCGCAGCAGCGCGGGGTCCAGGGACTCCACGAAGTTGGTGGTGCCCACGACGAAGACGAGCTCTTCCTTGCGGAAGCCGTCCATCTCCGTGAGGAGCTGGTTCACCATCGAGTGCTCCACGCCCGAACCGGTGTACGTGCCACGCGCCGAGGCGAAGGAGTCCAGCTCGTCGAACACGATGATGCTGGGGGCCGCCTGCCGGGCGCGGACGAAAATCTGGCGGAGGTTCTCCTCGCTCTCGCCCACCCAGCGGCTCTTCAGCTCGGGGCCGCTCACCACCTGCACGGCGGCTCCGAGCGCGGAGGCCATGGCCTTGGCGAAGAGCGTCTTCCCCGTGCCGGGCGGGCCCCAGAAAATCATCCCGCGTGGCAGCAGGGACTCCACGCGCTTCACGGCCTCCGGGTCGCTCAGCGTGTCCTTGTGCGCGAGGACGTCGAGAATCTCCTGCTGGAGCCGTTGCTTCACCTTCGCGTAGCCGCCAATGTCGCCGTGCAGCTCCAGCTCCGGAACACTGAGCGAGCCCGACAGCGTGGCCGAGCGGAGCTGCGCATAGGCGTGCTTCGGATTGGAAGGGTAGTCCTCGCCGGTGATGGCACCCAGCAGCCGCCGCAGCCGCACGGCGTTGACGCCGGAGACGTGCTTGTAGAGCGCGTACGGCTGGAGCCCCTTGCCGAACTTGCGGCACTCGCGCTGGGTGATGAGGTAGCGCAGCCGGTCCCGGCCCACGCCGAGGATGCTCTCCTTGTGGGGGAACAGGTTCTCGATGACGCGCGGCACGGCGAAGGATGGGTCCTTGAATCCGACCCAGACCATCTCCGGGTTTTCATAGAGCAGCGGGATGACCTCACGCGCCTCGCTGGTGAGCCCTCCGCTGCTGGTGGTGAGCAAATCCAGGTGGGGCAGCACGACGATGCGCTCTCGCACGGCGCCGCGCACCGCGTCCCGGAGCTGCGCGATGAGCGTGGCCATCATGCTCGGCGCGGGCATGCCGGGCGGTGGCTCGTGGGCGGTGCGTCCGTCCAGGTAGAGGAACTGCTTGCCGTCCTTCTTCAGCCGGTCCCGCAGGCACTTGTAGAAGTAGGGCGTCAGCTCCTTGTCCGCCTCCACCATGACGGGAAGGCCGCGCAGCAGGGCCTCGCAGACGCGGTTCAGCTCGGCGGGATACGCGGCTTCGACGGCGGCGAAGGGCGACAGCTCGGTGGGCAGCGACTCCTCGGGGATGCGCTGACTCATACGCGCACCTTGATGGTCAGCGAGCCCGTCGCCGCGTCTTCATGAACCTCCTCGATGGTGCCGAGCTGCCCGGCGCGCACCTTGAGCGCCTCCGCCGTCACCTTGTTGGAGATGGCATCCAGCTCCGACTTGAGGTCCCGCAGCCGCGCTTCCAACTTGCGCGTTACGTCCTGCCGCAGCGTGTCCGTGGCGACGTCGGCGGCGTCCTCCAGCCGCGCGCGCGCCAGGTCCTGGGCCCGCAGCTTCGCTTTCTTCACTTCGTGAGGACTCTCGACGGCCAGCTCGCCGCGCGCCTTCAGCTCCACCTCTTTCTCGCCGCTGAGCGTGACGCTGACGTCGCCCGTCGTCACGTTCACCGCGATGCGGACGCCATCCGCCTCCGTTCTCAGGGCCACGTCACCGTCCTGGGTGAAGCCTCGGCTCGCCAGCTCCGCCGACAGCAGCCCGGCCAGCTCCTCCCGCGACAACAGCGGGAGCAGCTCCAGCTTCGTGCACAGGCCGTCCTCGGCCTGGACCACGCGGTTGAGGGACTCGGAGACGGAGACTCGGTAGGCGCGGCTCATGGAGCGCTCCCGGGGGATGAAGGTGGAACCGTGGCGGCGGCACTGAGGAGGGACGAGGCCAGCTCCCGGGCATGGTCTTCCGCGCGGCGGAAACCCGCCTCGCCGAAGGTGCCCCACTCGGACAGCAAGCGCTGCGCGGTGTCGTAGTCGTCGTCGAAGAAGCGCACCGCGCGGTGCTCCGCGTCCCAGCGTGACAGCCGGCTCAGGGTGCGAAGAAACGCCGCGGCGGCGCGGGCGGCCTCGGCCCGGGAGGACAAGGTCGCGGAGGAAGACAGGCCCTCCACCCAGCGGGAGGCGGGCTGTTCCATCAGCGGGCGCGCCGCGTCGAGCAGGAAGCCCGCGAGGTCCCTCCGGCCCGCGGCGTCCACCGCGTCGAGGAACGCGGACAGCACGGCCTCTTGCGCGGTGCCCAGGGCCAGGGCCTCCGCGGGGGAGGAGATGCCGCGCTTCGACTCCTCCAGGGCCCGCCACCGCTGCGCGAGCTCCTGCCTCAGCGCTTCCAACAGCCACGCGCCGTCGGCCAGCAGCGGGGCGAAGGCGGCGGCGTCGAGCTCCGGCGGCTTCGTCCCGAACTGCTCGGGGAAGCCCAGCCAGCAGAGGGCGGAGCGGCGGAAGACTTGCTGGACCCCCAGGGCCCGCGCGCAGTGGGTCCCCGCGACGAGCCGGCAGCAGAGGTAGAGGAACAGCTCGTCGGCGGGCGTGGGCGTCCCGTCCACCTGGAGCGACGTGACCGCGAGCTTCGTCATGGGCTGTTCGAGCATCCAGCGCAGGACGTGGAGCGTGATGGGCGAGAAGTGCAGCGCGGGCGGGGCGTGACGCTCCCACAAGCGGCCGGACCGCGTCTGTCCGTCGCGCAGGGAGTGCTCCCACCGCCAGCCGCCAGCGCGGGCCAGCGCGAGCACGCTGCCCTTGGCGAGCGTGTCCCGCAGCACCTGAAGCGCGGGGGGACTGAAGCGGCGCGGCACGGTGTGGATGGCGCGCAGCAGGTCCTCCACGGAGGCGTACTGCCCCATGCCGACGATGGCGCGGGCGAGCGTGAGCAGCGCGTGCTCGGTCGGGGAGACGCGAATCATGGCCGGAAGGCGTTGGCGAGCGCGGGCCAGCCGTTGATGACGAGCCGCCCGTTCACGAAGTGCACCTCCGCCGTGTTGGCGGCGGTGAAGCACGGGTCGTCCGGGGCATAGCGGTTGGTGAGGAAGTGCATGACCTGGTTGCGTGAGCCAATCCACCGGCGCGTCGTCTCGGGCGCGTCTTGTTCGAAGCGGCCGTCCACCAACAGGTCCACCGCCGCCAGCAGCCGGTCCACGTCGGGACGTCCCTGGGCCCGGAGCTCCGCGAGCGTGAAGCCGGTGTAGACCATGATGCTCAGCCCGGCGGCGCGGAGGTGCTCGCACAGCGCCGCGGCGGGGCCGGGCTGGGAGAAGGGTTCGCCCCCCAGCAGGCTGAGGCCCTCGATGCCGGGCGTCGCCAGCACCTGCTCGGCGAGCGACGCCACGCGCTCCTCCGTGCCGCGCTCGGCCGCGAACATCTCCGGGTTGCAGCACCCCGGACAGCGCAGGGGACAGCCCTGGACCCACAGCGCGAAGCGCACACCGGGGCCCTCCGCCTCCGTGCGGGGGACTCGCTGGGCAATCCGGAGCGTCGGGCCGGAGCTGGAGGACATGCCGTCTGCGGTAGTCATGAAGCCCGTCCAGCATGCCAGGAGCCACGTGCCACGGGGAGCACGGAGTCTCGTGGCCGGCGGGGGGCGGGCTCGCTCCCGGGCTTGCCCCGGAATCCGGCGGCTCCACGCGCCAAGGGCCCCCCGGGGCGAAGCGCGTCACCGGACCCAAGACGGCCGCCCTGGCTTGTTGATAGCGTCCCCCGGCGTCGTTCATGACTTGCACCTACATGCCGGGCGAGTGATGGCTGGCGAATCTTCTCGCGCCGCAAATTGTCAGCGTCGCTTCATCCCTCAAGTAGACTGTGGTGCTCATGACGCGGCCTGTGTCCGCCTACGCCCCTCGAAGCGAACGCAAGCCGTTGTACGTGAAGGTGGCGATGCAGCCCGCCCTTCATGGGTGCTGGGCCGTCAACATCAGCGAGACGGGCATCGGGCTCATCGCCACGCCGCACACCGCCTCCGAAGGCCCCCACGAGGGCGAGGACGTGGAGCTGTCGTTCTCGCTGCCGGATTCGGGTGAGCACATCCGCGTGCGCGGGCTGGTGCGCTGGCGGCATGACGCGGCCGGGGCGGTGGCGGCGCTGGGCGTGAGCTTCCGTGCCTTCGAGGATTCGGATGGCGTGAAGCTGGCGCGCTACCTGGCCTCGTCCCACCTCCAGGTGGTGGTGGCCTTCGCGACGGAGCAGGAGCAGCGCCTGGTGAGCGCCGCGCTGGAGGGCGTGGCCAAGCTCCACTTCGCCGCCATTCCGGCGGAGGCCCACGCGCTGGTGACCCGGGGCGACGCGGCCTGCCTGGTGGTGTGTGGACAGGACGAGGAGCAGGCGCTCGCGCTGGTGGAGTCGCTGGCCGCCCGGCGCGCGGACGCGGACCCTTCGGGCGCGGGCCCGCCCAGCGACCTGGCGTCGCGAATCGTCTACTGCGCGCCGGCCGCGCCGGACCGGGTGGTGGCGCTCTTCAACGCCGGCCGCATCTTCCGCGCGCTGGGGCCCGCGCCCACGCGTGAGGCCCTGCACCAGGCCGTGCTGCAAGCGGGGCGCGAGCATGGCGTGCGCACCGAGCAGTGGCGCCTGGCGCTGGAGCTGGAGCGCAGCCTGCTGCGGGAGCGGGCGCTGTCCCAGGCCTTGCCCGCGGCCCCGGGCGGCCGTGGCAGTGAGGAAGTGGGGTTCCGCAGCGCCGCCATGCACCGGGTGATGGAGCTGGTGCGCCTGGTGGCGCCTCACCGCGTGGCCGTGCTGCTCCAGGGCGAGACGGGCACGGGTAAGGAAGTGCTGGCGCGCATCCTCCACCGGCTCAGTGGCCGGGGGGACGTGCCGCTCGTGGTGCAGGACTGCGGCGCCTTGTCGGAGACGCTGCTGGAGAGCGAGCTGTTCGGCCACGTGAAGGGCGCGTTCACCGGCGCGGTGGCGGACCACCCGGGCCTCTTCGTGCTCGCCAATGGCGGCACCATCTTCCTGGACGAAATCGAGAACACCACCCCCAACCTCCAGGCGAAGCTGCTGCGCGTGCTGGAGACGGGCGACGTGCGGCCCGTGGGTGGCACGCAGGTGCGCCACGTGGACGTGCGCGTGGTGGCCGCCAGCAACAAGGACCTGGGGGAGGAGGTGCGCGCCGGCCGGTTCCGCGCGGACCTGTTCTACCGGCTCAACAGCTTCACCGTGGACATCCCCCCGCTGCGGGACAGGCCCGAGGACGTGCCGGAGCTGGCGCTCTACTTCCTGGAGCTGTTCAACCGCACGCTCCGCCGCTCCGCCAGTGGCATCTCGCCGGACACCGAGGACGCGCTGCGGGCCTACGCCTGGCCGGGCAACGTGCGGGAGCTGCGCAACGTGATGGAGCGCTCGGTGCTGCTCTCCCGCCCCGGCGAGGTGGTGTCACGGCGGCTGCTGCCACCGTCCGTGGGCGCCACCCTGGCCCTGCGCAACGAGCCCAACGGTGATGGCTCGCTGCGCGCGCGGCTGGAGCGGGTGGAGCGGGAGTTCATCCGCGAGGCGCTGGAGCGCCACGGAGGCGTGCTGCGTCGCGCGGCCGTGGCGCTGGGCATGGACCCCGTGACGCTGGGCCGGAGGGCGCGGCGCCACGGGTTGTGGAAGGCGGACGACTAGGCTTGAGGGCCTCAGTGGGTGCGAATCCACTGGAGCATGGGCTTCCAGACGCGCACGCGGGCATCCTCCGCGAGGAAGAGGTCCGCGTGGCCATAGTCCAGGGCGCGCGCCGGCCCCGGCAGCGCGCTGGCGATCTGGATGGTGACGTCGCGGCTGCCCAGCAGCGACACGCTGTGCTCACCGTAGCGGCCCACGCCGCCCGCGGCGCCCACGTAGAGCACGGGCACCTTCACGTCGTGCAGGCGGTCGTCGAAGGACACGTTGTTGTTGCCGCAGGCCCACGCCTCCGTCTCCACCACTTCGTTGATGCTCTGGTACGGCGCGGCCCGCTGGCCGAACTCGAAGAGGTAGCCCTCCTGCGTGAAGGTGAGCTGCTCGGGCAGGCCGAACGCGTCCGGGGTGCTGCCCAGCAGGTGATAGGCCGGGACGATGGGCTGCAGCGGCGCGAAGAGCACGGACGTCGCGCCCGCGGCGACGATGGCGAGCTTCCGGTTGGAGGGGCGGCCCGTGCCCGGCCCGAAGATGTCGTCCTGCACCAGCGGCGACGGGGCGGCGGGCGCCTGGGCGGCGAACATGCCAATGGCCTGCAGCATGATGCCGGGGGCCGGGCCCAGCAGGCCGCCTTCCAACTGGCCCGCCTTGCGCGCCGCGCTCAGCGCCGCGTAACGCTCACAGGCCCACTGCCGCTGCTGCGAGTCCTGCGGAGCGAAGCGCACCGCCATGTCCATGGGGATGAAGCCATCCACCTGGCGCAGCGCGCGCGGCAGCCGTGCCTCGCGGTTGAGGTAGGCGTAGCTCACCACCGCGCCCCGGCTCCAGCCCAGCAGGTGCATGGAGCCAAACAGGTTGCCGCCCGACAGCCGCATCAGCTTCGCGAGGCCCAGGCCCACGCCCACGTCCGACGCGTGCGTGTCCAGCGTCCAGGACTTCATGAAGCGGAAGTCCTGCGTGTCCGCGGGGACCCCCGCCCAGCGCAAGTCAATGCCCCACACGTCCACGCCCTCCTGGGCCAGGTACGCGGCGAGCGACTGCTGCGGCGGGACGAACGCCGAGCCGATGCTGGAGAGGAACGCGGCCTCGAAGCCCCACCCGTCGCCATGCACCATGAACACCGCCCGCGACGCGCGCGCCGGCCACCACGGACCGGTCTCCTTCACCACGCGGTGCACCGTGATGACGTCATTCACGCCGGGCCCCACCTGCAGGCGGTAGCGGTAGTGGGCCACGTTGCCGAAGAGGATTTCTCGCTCACGCGCTCCCGGATTGCTGGAACCCAGGAAGGCCGCGTGGGCCGCTCCATCCGTTTCCAGGAGCACCGCTCCCTGCTGGGCCGCGGCGCGTGAGACAGCACGTCGCATGTCATCGGAAGGGGCCGCTTCCACCGGTGCTGCCAACGACAGACATGCCAACGAAACACAAAGGAAGAACACGGAACGCATACGGACCTCGGATCGACTGAAGGGGTACGGGGGAGTCGAGTTACCGCCGGCCCATGACTCCCCTGGCGTGTCGCCCTCTGAGCAGATTCCACGCCAATCCCTAAACCCCTGTAACTCCTGGAGTGTTCTCCAGGTAGGGACTTCATGAGTGAAGGCCACTCTGGATCGAACCTCTGACATCCCCTGGTCGGTGGCTCACTTCCGCGACTGCTTCACTGCTGAAGCCCGCGCGTCACCGGTGCGGTCACCTTGCGACTCCAAGGAAAACCGGCAGGGGCTGAGAGGAAATGGCGACGAACGCAGGCAAATGACCACAGCCACGTAGAACGAGCAAGAGTGGATTAGTACTTCAGTGGGGGCGGATTGCCCGGGTCCAGACGGCACCAGGTGACGTGGGAGGGTTGTTGAACACACGCCCCATGGGGCTCTCGCCACCCTCCGGGGTGGGGCGCAGATGGAAGGCTGGCGCCAACGCGGGAGGGCCCATGGTCGAGCAGCGATTCCAGCGCAATCTGGGCGTGGTGGATGAGGTGACGCTGGACAAGCTCGCACAGACGCATGTGTTGGTCGCGGGCGTGGGCGGCGCGGGAGGCCAGTGCGCGGTGGACCTGGCGCGGCTGGGTTTTGGCGGCGTGACGTTGGCGGATTTCGACGTCTATGAGCGCCACAACATGAACCGTCAGGTGGGCTGTTTCGAAAGCACGTTGGGCCGCGCCAAGGTGGAGGTGGTGGGGCGCATGTGTCTGGACATCCACCCGTCGCTGCGGCTGCGTCAGGTGTCCGAGGGCATCACCGCGGAGAATGTCGAAGCGGTGCTCGACGGTGGGCGCGGATTGCCACCGGTGGACTACGTGGTGGAGGTCATCGACATCGCGGGGGCGCGGGAGAAGGAGGTGCTCCACCGCGCGTGCCGCCAGCGCGGCGTCCCGGTGATGACGGGGCTGATGCTGGGCTTCGGCGCGGCGTTGCACGTCTTCCAGCCGGACGCGCCGCTGTATGAAACGCTCTACATGCTGCCGGACGGCCGCATTGACTTGCCGGCCATCATCCCGCACCTGGGCAGCTACATGCTCCGCGAGTACATGGACGCGTGCTACCAGGGCCGGGGCCACGCGCCCACCTGCGTCGTGGGCGCCACCAGCGCCGCGGGGATGATGGTGACGGAGCTGGTGCGCGCGGTGATGCACGGGCCCCGGGCGATGGTGTCGTGGCCGGAGTACCTCTACGTGGACTTCTTCGACCACTGCCTCGTCCGGGGCCGCGCCGCGCCGGCGTCCCAGCCGGCCGCGCCGCAGGTGGCCGGAGGACCGCCTCCGCGTTGAGGGCGGCCCCCCAGGCCCGGGCTCAGACGACGCCGCGCGCGCGGGCTTCTTCGATGACCTTCACGCCGTCCACGCTCAGGCTCTTGCCGATGTAGGGCGCGACCAGGTCCGCGTGTTTGTGGACGCGGTGGAAGGCCTCGTCGAAGGTCCGAGTCACCAGGTTGATGCCGGAGATGATGACGCGCTGAAGGTTGTATTGCAGTTCATTGCCTTCGACGATGGCGTGAATCTCCGTGAAGAGCGGGCGCGCGTCCGAATGGAAGGTGGACAGGTTGCGCCGCTGCTCGGAGTTGGGCACGGCCGACTTCGGCGAAAGGCTGGCGACGAGGACGAGCGGATGCTGGAGCTGCTCGTACGTGCCCTTCATTTGATGAAACACGGCATGGATGTCCTCCTGGTTGGGCGGCGATTCCCAACGAAGGAAGAACACTCTGCCGATGACGGCGGTCTTGTAGACGGGTGTAGCCATGATGTCCCCCTGCGCCTGCGGTGATTCCACCGGGAAATCCCGGTGCCCCCTTCGCCAGGAACGAACGACGGTGCCTGGCGGTCTGCACGCCCATTGGCGCGCGAGCTGGCGGCGGAAGGAATCGGACTGCGGGGCGGACATCTCCGGCGGAACACTGCCCCGCCGGGCCATGGGGTGTCCGGCCCCCGACGCATCGGGGGCCGGACGGGACATCAGTTGCCGGTGAGCGAAATCTGCTCGGCCGGCGCGGCGGCAATCTCTTCGGGGGTGAAGAGGATGGGCCGCCACTGCTTCTGGGAGAACAGCCGCGTCTGGTCCGCGTAGTACGGCGACGCCGGGTTGCTGGACTCGCTGTACGTCAGCAGGGCGCTGGCCTGCACGCCGCTCGGCGTGAACTCCATGGCCATGATGAAGCTGCTGCCGCTGTTGATGACGTAGCCGCCCTGGCTCAGCGCGGTGCGCGAGTTGATGACGGCGCCGCGCGTGAGGCTGTTGTAGTCCGCGTTCGGCGTGGTGGACTTCAGGTTGCCGAAGTTCACGATGTTCGCCGCGCCGTCATAGTTGCCGCCGCCGTGGATGGGGATGCGCTCGCCGCGCACGCGGGTGGTGTACTGCGCCTCGCCCAGGGGCAGGTCCAGCGCCAGGCCGGCCGCCGTCAGCGTGCTCACGGCGCGGGCCAGGTTGGTGAGGACCGGGTCGGCGCCCTCGGCCGGCGCGGGGGCCAGCGTGTGCGGCGTGGTGATGGGGTGGGTCACGTCGAAGTCCGTGGCGTACAGCGTCGGGCCGCCCGACAACTGCGGCATGGTGTACGCGCCGGTGAACTCGCGCCAGACGATGGCGCCCACGCTGTCCACGTCGAAGCGGCGGTCCCACTCGGCGAGCAGCGCGCAGGCCTGGCTGATGTCCACGGTGCCGTTCTGGTAGGGCACCGTCGTCTGGCCCGTGCAGCGCTCGATGACGCCGTCGAGGAGCAGCTCCGCCATCATGCCCCGGTTGTTGAGGATGGCCGTCTCCAGCTCCTGCCGGGTGAACAGGCCGTCCGCGCCGGACGCGCCGCCCTCGCGGACCTCGGTGAGCATCACCGCGTTGAGGCGCGTGCGCGGCGACTGGGGCACGCCCTCCAGGCCGTGCAGGGGCGAGAAGCCCGTGAGCGGCGCGGCGGGGTTGGCCAGCCAGTAGCTGTCATTGGCGTTGAACACGAAGTCGGTGCGGTCCAGCTTGGGCACCTTGCTGAAGGGCACCAGGCCCGGGCTGCGCGCGCCCGCTTCGTCCTGCCACTCGTTCTGCGAGTTGCTGCCGTCGAGCAGCACCAGGCCCATCTGCTGCCAGATGAGGGTGGTGGCCGGGTCGAGCCCCTGACGGGCCGCGTTCCACGTCGCCAGCGCCACCGGCGACAGGTTGGCCGTGGGCGTGGCGTCCGTGTACCAGGTGTTGCCCTCGCGGTCCGCCGCCATGGTGTTGACCCAGGGGATGCCCTGCTCGCGCTCGTAGACGCTCTTGAAGTCCGCCATGCTGGTCGCCTGGTTCATGCCCAGGAACTGCGCCAGCAGTGAGTTGTTCTCCAGGTTGGCGTCGCGGTAGGTGAGCACCGTCTGCTGGGTCCACTCGGCCATGCCGGGGATGGAGATGATGGGGCCGTAGTGGCTGAAGTAGATGCGGCGGGGGACGTTGACGAGCGTGCCGTTGTCCAGGCGCACCAGGATGGTGATGTCCTTCCAGGTCATCTCCCGCTCTTCGCCGTCATACATGTATGAGGTCGGCTTGCCCGGCACCAGTTGGAGTCCGTACAGCGTCATGCGCTGGCCGGACGAGAAGGTGTGCGTCCAGGCGATGTCCTTGTTGAAGCCGATGAGCACCGCGGGCACGCCCAGCAGGCCCACGCCGTACACGTCGAGCTGGCCGGGGACGGTGAGGTGGCTCTCCCACAGCTTGAGCTCGCCCTCCCAGGGGAAGTGCGGGTTGGCCACCACCATGCCGTGGCCGGTGGCGGAGCGCTCGCGGCCAATGGCCCAGCCGTTGCTGCCCACCTGGCTGAGGTCGGGCCGCTGGACCTTGACGTAGTCCCGGTCCGGCACGCCGGAGGCCGTCACGTTGGGCGGCGTCGCCGCGGCGATGGCGAGGACGAGCTGGTAGCTGCTGCCCGTGAGCGCCACGCTGTATGCGTAGGCGAGCAGGTCCACGTCGGTGATGGGGCGTACCCACGCGGCGTTGGTGCAGGGCGCGGGGAGCTGCGCCTTCGGCGTCTCCTCGATATAGCGGTTGAAGCCCGCGGCGTAGCCCTTGAGCATGGCCTGGAGGTTCGCGGACTGCCGGGAGAGCTGCGTCGTGGCGCGCTCGTGGAGTCCCAGCGCGCGGTACGCGTAGTCGCTGCCCGCATAGGTGCTGCCGGGGCCCATGCCCATGAAGCGCGCGCGCTCACCGCGCACCTTCAGGATCTGATCCGACAGGATGCAGACGTGGTCCTGGGCGAAGGCGTAGCCGTTGCCGTAGGCCACGCTGCCCATGTCCTTGCCGGTGATGTGCGGCACGCCGTGGGCGGTGCGGCGGATGGTGACTTCGTACGCGGGGGTGGTGGGTTCGGGCACGACGCCGGAATCGTCGTCGTCGCCGCACGCAGTGGTGAGCACCAGGCTCAGGCTTGCGGCGAGGGTGAGCTGCCAGCGGTTGTTCCGAGTTTTTTGGAACACACCGCGCCGAAGGGGCGAGGAGATTTTCGAGTGCATGACAGCGCGGAGCGTAGGGAGCGGTCGATCACACCGTCAAAAGCTTTCTGAAACGCGAGTGTGACTCGCACCCGCGGACACAACGCACTGTGGCAAGAACGAGCTTCCAGTGACGCATGAGGGGTGTGGTAGGACAATGCGCATATGTCGACAGAGCAGCCCCGTGCCCGTCGCCCGCGCCGCCACTTCTCGATGATTCGCACGTTCGTGCTCGCTGACTTCGTGACGCTGGGCAACGGCTTCGCGGGGGCGGGCGCCATCCTGGCGGCCATGCAGTACCTGGCCTCGGGGGACGTGGACTGGCTGTGGGTGGCCTTTGGCCTGATGCCGGTGGCGTTGGTGATGGACGTCATGGACGGCCGCATCGCCCGCTGGCGCTTCAAGAAGTCCCCTCTGGGGGCGGACCTGGACTCCCTGGCGGACGTCATCTCCTTCGGCATGGCCCCGGCGGCGCTGGCCTTCGCGGTGGGGATGCGCGGCTCGTTGGACGTCGCGGCGCTGCTCTACTTCGTGGCGTGTGGCATCAGCCGGCTGGCGCGCTTCAATGTCACCTCCGCGGACCTGTCCGACGGGACGGGCAAGGTGAAGTACTTCGAGGGCACGCCCATCCCCACCAGCCTGGCGCTGGTGATGGTGCTGGCGGCGGTGACGTGGGCGGGCCGCATCGGTCCGGACCTGTGGGGTGGGGTGTGGCGGCTGGGGCCGTTGACGCTGCACCCCCTGGCCCTGATGTACGTGGCCAGCGGCAGCGCGATGATCAGCAAGACACTGCGAATCCCGAAGATTTGATACCGGACAGTCGCTGACCCCTGGGCACGGGCTTTCCCACGTGTGGCTGGTTGCCCACCCTGGAGTGGGTGCCTAGCTTCGCCACCGTTGCTTCCGCCCTGCCTCACGTGAGGCATTTGGCGGCCAAGGCCGATGGTGACGGGGAAGGGGTGGGCCATGACGGGGCGCTGGGGCTGGTTGGCCCTCGCGGTGGTGGGGCTGCTCGCGGGGTGTGCGGATCGCGAACGTTCGACGCTCGCGGACGGACGGCTGACGGCGACGCCCGGTGGCGTCGACTTCCAGAAGGTGGCCATCTTCGATGCGCGCGAGGCGGAGATTTCGCTGCGCAACGTGGGACGGGCACCGGTCGACGTGAACGAGGTCTGGGTGGAGGGGCCGGAGGGCTCCTACCGCGCCGAGTTCACCCATGAGGGGCCTCACAGCCTCCAGCCGGGGAGCGCGTGCTCGCTCCGCGTTCGCTTCGCGCCGCCCGCGGAGGGCGCGCAGCCGGCGATGTTGGTGGTGCGCTCGGATACACGCATCGAGCCCTTGCTGCGCATTCCCCTGACGGGGCATGGCGTGGACGCTTGGGCGCGCGTGTCGCCGCGGCGGCTGGACTTCGGCCGCATCGAGGCGGACGCCACGAAGACGCTGCCCCTGCGGCTGGAGAACCCCACGGAGCTGCCCGTGGAGGTGTCCCCGCGGCTGGTGGGCGCGGACCGCGACGAGTTCAGCGTGGAGGCGGTGACGCTGGCGCCCGGTGAGAGCCGCGAGCTGCCGGTGACGTTCAGCCCCGTGCGCGTGGGCCGCAAGCAGGTGGCGCTGGCGGTGTCGCCGTGCCGCGGCTGCGCGGACGTGACGGTGCAGGTGGCCGCCGAGGCGCTGGAGCGCGCGGTGGTGGCCGAGCCCCCCGTGCTGGACTTCGGCGCGGTGCCGGTGGACCGCAACGCGGTGCTCGAGTCGAGCATCCGCAACATCAGCACCGAGCCGGTGACGGTGACGCAGTTGACGTTGGAGGGCCGCAACGCGTCCTTCACGCAGCACAACGTGGGCTTCCCCCTGGTGCTTCAGCCGGGCGAGGTCCGCACCTT
This sequence comes from Myxococcus hansupus, assembly GCF_000280925.3. NCBI lineage: Bacteria > Pseudomonadati > Myxococcota > Myxococcia > Myxococcales > Myxococcaceae > Pseudomyxococcus > Pseudomyxococcus hansupus. The sequence goes on along the minus strand of NZ_CP012109.1, from coordinate 5,141,728 downwards.
CACCATCCGCTACAGCCCGGACCATCAGGGCGCGGCGCAGGACACCGCGCTGTACCACGTGGAGAGCCGCCGTCACCCGACGACGCCCGTGGAGCTGCGTGGTTACGGCGGCGCGCCGGAGCTGTGCGTGTCCCCGTCGTTCTACGACTTTGGCACGCAGCCCCTGGGCGCGAAGGTTCGCGTCATCATCAACGTGAAGAACTGCGGCGCGTCCAATGAGGGCGGGCTCACCATCAACACGTTGGAGTGGCTGCCGCCGCAGGGTGGGGCGGCCCAGTTCAACCACACGCCACTGGCGCTGCCGGTGACGCTGCCGCCGGGCGGTGAGGTCAACCTGGAGGTGTTCTACGAGCCCACCGAGCTGCGCGCGGCCGAGGGCTCGCTGGTGATGACCACCAACGCCTTCTCCGCCGCCACGGTGCAGATGGACTTCCGTGGCAACACGGAGGCGCACGCGCCCTGCGAGCTCACGCTGACGCCCGAGGCGCTGGACTTCGGCACCATTCCGCCCGGGCAGGGCGCGGTGCTGGGCCTCAAGCTGGAGAACCGCGGCGCGGACCTGTGCCCGGTGAAGAACATCCGCCTGCGGGATGACGCCGGCGGCGTGTTCACCCTGCCGGGCGGGGACCTCTACGGCGGCATCATGTACCCGGGCGACTGGTTCAGCTTCCAGGTGGCCTTCATGGCGCCGGTGGCGGGTGGCACCTTCACGGGCACCGTTCAAATCGAGCAGATGCAGCCGGCCAACCCGGTGCTGCTGGTTCCGCTGGTGGCCAACACCCAGGCGGTGTGCCTGGTGGCGTCGCGCCGCTACATGGACTGGGGCGTGGCCCGGCCGGACTGCCCCGCCGAGCCCATGGAGGTGAACTTCCTCAACGCCTGCGCCGCGCCGGTGACGGTGAGCGACGTGTGGATTGGCCCCGGCACCACGGATTCGGAGTTCGGCCTGACGGAGCTGCCGGACCCCATTCCCTTCGTGCTGCCACCCAACGAGGCATTCACCGTGGGCGTGGAGTACCTCGGGCTGGTGTCGGGCATGAACCTGTCGCCGCTGTACGTGGGCTCCAGTGATTTGCCGGCGCCGCTGATGGTGCCGCTCGTGGGTGAGTCGTCGATGCGCGTGGAGCGCACGGACACCTTCGTGCAGCAGGACGTCAGCAAGGTGGACGTGTTGCTGGTGGTGGACAACACGGCGTCCATGGCGGTGGAGCACCCGCGGCTGGTGGACGCGATTCCCACCTTCGTGCAGACGGCGTTGGACCGGGGCGTGAGTCTGAACGTGGCCGTCACGACGACGGGCATCCAGCCGGTGTCGCAGCCGGACCCGATGAACGCGTGCCCGGGCGGCGCGGAGGGCGGCGAGGCGGGCCGGTTCTTCCCGGTGGACAATTCGCTGCCGCGCATCCTCACGAACGCGACGCCGAACCTGGCGCAGCAGCTCCAGCAGAACGTGCAGGTGGGCCGGTGCGCGGAGGTGGAGCAGGGCTTCGAGGCGATGCGCCGCGCGCTGTCCCGGCCGCTGGTGAACAGCGCGGATGACCCGCGCACGCCGCTGCCGAACGACGGCAACGCGGGCTTCCTCCGCGAGGAGGCCGCGCTGGTGGTGCTCTTCGTCAGCGACGAGGACGACCATTCACCCGACGCGGTGGACACCTACGTGGACTGGGCCCAGCAGCTCAAGGGGCAGAACCAGCCCCAGCGCGCGACCTTCTACGCCATCGCTCCGCCCCCGGAGGGCTGCGCCACGGCGGGTGGCGCCGGGCCTCGGTACGCCCAGGCCACCGCGCGGACGGGCGGCGAGGTGCTGAACGTCTGCGCGGAGGACTACCGGCCCCTGCTGCAGGCGGTGGGGGACAAGGCCTTCTCCGCTCAGGAGCGCTTCCCGCTGAGCGACATGCCGGAGCCGGGCTCGGTGACGGTGACGGTGAATGGCACGCCGTCCACCTCCGGCTGGACCTACGACGACGCCACCAACAGCGTGGTGTTCGACGTGGTGCCTCCGGCGGGCACGCGCATCTCCATCAACTACCGGCGCTCCTGTGACGCGATGTAGCGCCCCGTTGTAACGCCGTCGAAGGGCCGTTCATCCGGCCCTCGACGGCGGTGTCAGTCCCCGGTGCTACAGGTCTGCTTCCGCCTGTGCGGATGACCAGAAAATTGGAGGTCACCTCGCGGTGTGTACCCTGAGGTCGTACCTGCAGATGCCGAGGAGGCACCCGGTGAACTCCCAAGACTTCGATGCTCCGACGACGCGCACCGCCCGGCCCGCTCCCAAGGCACCGGGACTGCGCGTCATCCGGGGGAGGGGCAGCGGCGGAAGGAGGAGCCGCTCGCTTCCCGGGACGCCGTGGCCCGGGTGCTGATGGAGGCGGGGGCGGACCTGCTGCTGCGGCGGATCAGCCCGGCGCGGGCGGGGGAGATCGAGCGGAAGGTGGACCGCGTCCTGGACCTGTTCGACCGGGTGGATGTGGCCCCAGTCCTGATGCCGGTGCTGAAGCGGCATCTGGACGAGCTGGAAGTGCTGATGCGGGAGACCCGCGAGGTGCGGGCCGCCCGGAGATAGCCACAAAGGCGGTTTCCGGGTCGCTTGGGGGTTTGACCCTCCTTCCCGGTGCGCTTACGCTCGGGTCCTTCCCGCGCCCGGAACTCGGGGCCACTTTGAGTGTGGTTGTCCGGGGGCCGGTCAGGTCGCCGTGTCCATCGAAACCTATGGCAGGTACCAGCTCCTGAAACGTCTCGCCACGGGCGGGATGGCGCAGATCTATCTTGCGCGGCCCCAAGGGGCCGAGCTGGACAAGCGGGTGGTGGTCAAGCGGATCCTCCCGCACCTCGCGGAGAACGACGACTTCGTCAAGATGTTCCTGGACGAAGCGCGCATCGCCGCCCGGCTCAACCACCCCAACGTCGTGCAGATTTTCGACCTGGGCGCCCAGGACGATTCCTTCTTCATCGCCATGGAGTACATCCACGGCGACGACCTCCGGCAGTTGTGGAAGCACTCGGAGCTCCGGGGCAACCGCTCCCCGTCGCCCTGGTCTGCCGCATCCTCATCGAGGCGTGCGCCGGCCTGGACTACGCGCACAAGCGCACGGACCCGTCCACGGGCCGGCCGCTGGGCATCGTTCACCGTGACATCTCCCCCAGAACATCCTCGTGAACTTCGAGGGTGGGGTGAAGGTGGTGGACTTCGGCATCGCCAAGGCGGCGGATCAGGCCACGGTGACGCGCTCGGGCGTGCTGAAGGGCAAGTACTCGTACATGTCGCCGGAGCAGGCCGCGGGCATGCGCGTGGACTGCCGGTCGGACATCTTCGCGCTGGGCATCGTGCTGTACGAGCTGCTCACCGGCACGCGCCTGTTCAAGCGCCCCAACGACATCCAGACGCTGACGGCCGTGTCCGAGTGCCGCGTCATCCCGCCCTCGCAGGTGACGACGCGTGTCCCGGCGGACCTGGACGCCATCGTCCTCAAGGCGCTCGCGAAGGACGTGTCGGAGCGCTACCAGGAGGCGGCGCAGCTCCAGCACGCGTTGGAGGACTGGCTGAGCGCGCGCCCGTTGCCCGCGTCGACCCAGGACCTGTCCGCCTTCATGAAGGCGACCTTCGCGGAGCGGCTGGCCGAGGAGGCCCGGGTGGGCGACGTGGAGGGCGAGGACCTGGATTCGAGCATCGGGCGCTCGGATCTGCCGCGCAGGACGACGGGGCTCCGGCCCGCGCTGCCGCCCCGTCCGCCGCCCTTGTCTCCAGAGGACGACGCGACGGCGGCCCTTCGCCCGCGCCCCGCCTCCCGGACGGGCCGCTTCGAGGTGGAGCCCGAGAAGCCCGCGCCGCGTGTCACGGGGCAGCGGCGCGCATTGGAGCCCGATCGCCCCTCGCGTTCCGGCATGGGGGCGTTGCCGTCACTGCCTCCCTTGCCCGCGGTGGAGGAGGACGCGCCCACGGTGGATGCGCGCGCGGCCGCGCGGTGGACGCGAACGGATGTGAAGCTGGGTGGGGCGGCCGCGGCGCCGACGGACCCCCGGGGTGCGCCTCGGCCGGGGCTGGGGCGCTTCGACGCGGCCGGGCCGGTGGATGACGAGGACGCGCCCACGCTGGATGCCCGCGCGGGTGCGCGGTCGCAGGTCCGGGGCGGACACGTCGTGGAGGAGGACGCCCCCACCATCGCGATGCTCCCGGACGCGGGGCGCCCGTCGCGGGTGGTGATTCCGCTCGCGGAGGGCGAGTCGCTCGAGGAGGACGCGCCCACGCTGTCGCTGGGCATGTCGCGGCGCGGGAAGCGCGCCCCGGAGGCGGCCAGCAAGTCGTGGCTCTACGTGAGCATTGGCCTGCTGTTGATGTTGGTGGCGGGCGTGGTGCTCTGGTCGTGGTTGGATCGCGCGGTGGTGGTGCCGGTGGAGCCCGAGGTGGCGATGCCGCCCCCGGTGCCAGTGCCGGTCGTCGAGCCGGTGGCGCCGCCCACGGAGTTGCCGCCGCCGCCCGTGTCGCCCCCGGTTCCAGTGGAGGCCGCCCCCGCGCCGGTGCGGCTGCGCATCGAGACGCAGCCGGCGGACGCGGTGGTGCTCGTGGATGGCCAGCGTCAGTCGGGAAGTCCCGTGGTGCTCGAGACGACGGTGGGCAAGCAGGTCGCCGTCCGCGTGGAGGCCGAACGGCACCAGGCGCAGGCACGCACGGTGACGCTGGGGGAAGACGCCGAGCAGGTGGCGCGCTTCGTCCTGGAGCCCGAGCCCCGACCGGCGGCGCCCGCGTCGGCGGTGGTGAGAGAGCCGCGGGTGGTCCGGCAGGAGCCGCGTCAGGAGCCGCGCACGGCCCGGGTCCGCTTCGTGGTGACGCCGTGGGCGGAGGTGACGTGTGGAGGCAAGCGGCTGGGCGAGACGCCCTTCGAGGCCGTGGAGCTCCGCGTGGGCAGCTACGACTGCCGGTTCGCCAACTCCGACCTCAAGAAGACGCTCAGTCGACGTATCGAGGTGAAGCCCATCGACCTCAACGTCGTGAGCGTGAAGTTCGAATAGGCATGTCTGGGATGCTCCCGTGACGCTCGAAGCCGGCACTCACATCGGCAAGTACGTCGTCCGCCGCAAGCTCGCCGAGGGCGGCATGGCGGAAATCTACTTGTGCACGGCGCGCGGCGCGGAGGGCTTCGAGAAGGAAGTCGTCATCAAACGCGTGCGCGCGTTCCTCGCGAGCGACCCGGAGTTCGTGGGGATGTTCATCGCGGAGGCCCGGCTGGCCTCGCGGCTGAACCACGCGAACGTCGTGCAGATTTTCGACTTCGACAAGCACCAGGACACGTACTACCTGGCCATGGAGTACGTGCGCGGCTGCTCGCTCTGGGAGCTGCGCAAGCGGGGCAAGGAGCTGATGGAGCCGGTGCCGCCGATGCTGGTGGCGCACATGGGCGCGGAGATCGCGCGGGGCCTGCACTACGCCCACCGGGTCCGCGTGAACGGCCAGCCGTTGGACCTGGTGCACCGCGACGTCACGCCGCACAACGTGCTCCTGTCGTTCGACGGCGCGGTGAAGCTGACCGACTTCGGCATCGCCAAAGCGGGCAACAAACTCACGCAGCCCGGCGTGCTGAAGGGGAAGTTCGCGTACATGTCGCCCGAGCAGGCCCGGGGCGAGGCCGTGGACGCGCGCACCGACATCTTCGCGCTGGGCGTGGTGTTGTGGGAGATGCTCACGGGAGGCCGCCTGTTCGACGGTGACTCCGAGGTGGCGGTGCTGCGCGCGGTACAGCAGAGCGCCATTCCGCCTCCGGCCCGTCTGAATCCCGATGTGCCCGCGGACCTGGACGCCGCCGTGGTCCGGGCCTTGGACCGGGACCCCGCGCTGCGCTTCCAGACGGCGGCCGAGTTCGAGCGCGCCCTGGCCCAGTGCGTGCTGACGCATGCGACGTCCGTGGACGACACGGACTTGAGCGCCTTCATGCGGCGGCTGTTTCCCACCAGCCTCACCCAGGCGATTCCCGCGGTGCAGGAGCGCACGGACGTCGTCGCGGGAGGTCAGGTGCGGGAGGCGGCGCGGGTGCCGCGTGAGCCCACCGCGGTGATGGTGCCGTCCGGCCGCAACGGCATGGCGCTGGCGACGTCGCCGGATGAGGACGTCAATGCGCCCACCTTCGTGCTGCCTCGACGTGGCGAGGAGGCCGCGCTGGTTTCGGCGCCGCTGCCGCCCATGGCCACGCCGATGATGCCGCTGCCGGCCGTGCCCTCGTCGCCGGTGCCTCGCTTCGCTGCGGCGGAGCGGCCGTTGGCGGTGGATGGGGCGCGGTCCGGGGATGCTTCGGAGCCGAGCGCCGGGTCGGCGTCGCGTGACGACGTTCCGGCCGGGGGCGCCGCGGGTTCGGAGGCTGGCGCGGTGAAGGCTCCCAGCCAGGGGGAGGGTGTGTCCTTGGTGGAGGGGGCGCGGACGCCGAGCCAGGGCTCGGGGCTCCCTGCGATGGGAGCGAGGACGCCCAGTCGCCCCGAGGGCCTTTCGTCCGTGCCGGAGCCTTCGAGCCTGGGGTTGGCCAGTGCGTGGGATGACGAAGAGGACGACGACGAGCTTGCTGCCGCGTCGAACTCAGCGCCCGATGCGCAGCCCTCCGCGGCGAAGGTCGAGGCGCGGCCGGCGGCTTCGAGCGTGACGCCCGACGCGGGTGTGCCTTCCGGCGCGAGCGCCCGCCGTCCGTGGGCGCTGGGGCTGTCGGTGGCGCTGGGGCTCGCCGTCATCGGTGGCGGCGGTGTGTGGGCGCACTCGCGCCTCTCTTCGCATCCCTCCATCGTGCCGGAGTTGTCCGAGCAGCAGGTGCTGCGGGCCGAGCCGCCCGTGCCGGAGTCCGCTTCGAACATGCAGGCGGCTGCTCCGGATGTGGCCGCGCCCGCCGTGGGCGTGGCGACTCCGCCAGAGGACACCCAGGAAGGGGAGTCCGCGAGCCCGAGTGGCGCGGACGCCGAATCCGAGGTGGACGGGCTGATGCGTGAAGAGGTGCTCGCCGCCGCGGCGCCATCGGCGGAAGTGGCTCCGACCGACGCCGAGGCGCAGCCGACGGCTCGCGCGGCGCCCGCTGGTGGCACGCTCCAGATTCAGGCCGCGCCGTATGCCACCGTGTTCATCAACGGCAAGCGCATGGGCGAAGTGGCTGGGCGCGCTTCATACCGGCTGCCGGCTGGCGTCCACAAACTCGTGTTCGAGCACCCCACGGGCGAGCGGCGCTACGACGTCACTGTCACGGCGGGCGGCACCGTGAGCCGAGAGTTCCGCGCTCCCAAGGCACGCTGAATCCCGTCGGCCGCGTGCCGGCGGAAGTCCATGACGCTCCGGGGCCTGGGAGCCTCGTTACCTGCGCGGATGGGGCCGTCGGTGCTCAGCCATCACGCCACTCCCGCTAGACCCCATCTCCCAAGGTCCAGTCGCGCCTCCCCGGGCCCGGGGAGGGCACCTCCGCCTCGCGCATCGTCGCGCGCTGCTTCTGGCGCTGATCACTCCCGCTAAACCCGCGCGCGGACCCAGGTCCCCGGCCACCCGCCGGGCCGCCATGCGCACGCCAAACGTCCGGTCCTGAACGCGCCCGTCCGGCCCCTCGAACCCCCGGCCGTCAGGCCCTCAAACCACCTCCGCCCACCCCGTTCGCCAACTGTTCTCCGGACGCGCGATTCGGCCGCCGACGGCTGCTTGCCTGGTGGTCTGCCTTGACACCGAACGGTCGATTCTGGCACTCAGTGGCCCCCATTCAGTGGATTATATTCAATGGAATCCATGGACCTGCTGGCTCCAGAGGAGATTGCTCGGATTGAGCGCGAGAACGCGGGCGGCCTGCCCGCGAGCGCCATCCTGGAAATCTTCCGGCCTCGGGGCGTGCGGCTGTCGGAAGCGACGTTCCGGAAGTACGTGCAGGCAGGCCTGCTACCCAGGAGTCGCCGGGTGGGCCGGAAGGGGAAGCACCAGGGGAGCCATGGGCTCTACCCGGTGGAAGCGGTGCGCCGCATCAATGTCATCAAGAAGATGATGGCGGAGGGGCACACCCTGGAGGACATCAAGCGGTCCTATGTCTTCCACAGCAACAACATCGACCAGTTGGAACGGGACCTCGAGGGAGTCCTGGACGGGTTCCAGGAGGAGCTGGGGGACCGCGCCTTTGGGGGGGAGCATCGGCGAACGCTTGAGGCACAGTTGGCAACCTTGCGGCAAAGAGCGCAGGATCTGGTCCGGGATGTCGCCCGGTTGGGTAGTGCCGTGACCGCACGCGCAGACGAAACGATCCGTTCGCAATAAATTACCCGGGAACCGGGTAGGCTGGCCTCACGTGGAGGGGACATGTCGGAAGTGAAGCAGCTACAGGAGGAGGGGGGAGACCAGGAATCGGACCAGGCGCAGGAGCGCCGCCGTTCCAAGACGATGTCGCGCAAGGAGATGGCGCGAGACCTGCGGAGGCGGCGCCTCACGGGTCAGGTGGACCCCGAAGAAGCCGACCTGCTGAAGCAGATGGACGACACGCGCCCCCGGACCCGCGCGGACTGCATCAACGGTCCCCGGCCGTGCAACTTCGTCTCCTGCAAGCACAACCTCTATCTGGACGTGAATCCGGAGACGGGGTCCATCAAGCTCAACTTCCCGGACAAGGAGATCTGGGAGCTGGAGCACACCTGCGCCCTGGACGTGGCGGAGAAGGGCGGCATCACGCTCGAGGAGGTGGGGGAAATCATGAACCTCACCCGCGAGCGCATCCGCCAGGTGGAGACGCGCGGGCTGATGAAGCTGCGTGAGGCCACCGAGGCCGAGCCGCCGGTTTCGGCGCGCAAGCCCTGATGCATCGGGTGGTTTCCACCCGCGAACGGAGGGCCGACGTGTTGCGTTGACACCCCTGGGGGTGGTTGCTACTACCGCCGCTTCCCGCACACCGAGGCCCACACGTGCTGGCTCTCCTGAGCGTTTCCGATAAGCGTGGTCTGGTTCCCTTTGCCCAGGGGCTCGTCCGCCTGGGCTTCCGGTTGCTGTCCACCGGGGGCACGTTGGAGGCGCTCAAGGGCGCGGGCGTGCCTGTCACGAAGGTCTCCGAGCACACGCAGAGCCCCGAGATTCTGGGTGGCCGCGTGAAGACGCTCCACCCTCGCATCCACGGCGGAATCCTGGGGCGGTTGGAGCTGGACGCGGACCGGGAGGAGATGAAGGCGCACGGCATCGAGCCCATCTCCCTGGTCGCGGTGAACCTGTATCCCTTCCGGCAGACGGTGGCCTCGGGCGCCTCGGAGCCGGACGTCATCGAGCAAATCGACATTGGCGGCCCCGCGATGGTGCGCGCGTCCGCGAAGAACTTCCGGCACGTCTCGGTGGTGGTGGACCCGGACGACTATCCGGCGGTGCTGGCGGAGCTGGAGCAGCAGAAGTCGGTGGGCGAGGACACGCGGCGCCGGCTGATGCGCAAGGCCTTCGCGCACACGGCGGCCTACGACGCCTCCATCTCCGCGTGGCTGTCCGCGCAGTCGGGTGAGCCCTTCCCCGGCGAGCTGTCGTTGGCGTTCCAGAAGGTGCAGGACCTGCGCTACGGAGAGAACCCCCACCAGCGCGGCGCCTTCTACCGGGAGCACTCCTCCCCCCAGGAGCCGACGGTCGCCTTCGCCAAGGTGCTGCAGGGCAAGGAACTCTCGTACAACAACATCCTGGACCTGGACGCGGCGCTGGGGCTGCTGCTCGAGTTCCCCGAGTCGCCCGCCGCGGTCATCATCAAGCACAACACGCCGTGCGGCGTGGCGGTGGATGGCGCGCTGGAGAAGGCGTACCGGACGGCCCGCGCGGTGGACGAGGTCTCCGCCTTCGGCGGCATCGTGGCGCTGAACCGCGAAGTGGACGCGGCCACGGCCCAGGCCATGGCGGAGACGTTCCTGGAGGCGGTCATCGCGCCGTCGTATTCGCCCGAGGCGCTCCAGGTGCTTTCGGGGAAGAAGAACCTGCGCCTCCTGGAGGCGGGACCGGCGCTGGCCAGTCCCCAGGCGCGGCCCCGGGCACAGTTGGACGCCCGAAGCGTGTCCGGCGGGCTGGTGCTGATGGACCGGGACGCCGTGGAGCCGCCGCTGTCCTGGAAGGTGGTGTCAAAACGGTCCCCCACCCCCGAGGAGGAGCGCGCCATGCGCTTCGCCTGGAAGGTGTGCAAGCACGTCAAGAGCAACGCGATTGTCTTCGCCTCCGACGACCGGCTGCTGGCGCAGGGCGGGGGGCAGACGAACCGGGTGGACTCGGTCCGAATCGCGATGCAGCGCGGCGGAGCGGCCCTCCAGGGCAGCGCGGTGGCCTCGGACGCGTTTTTTCCATTCCGTGACGGGCTGGACGAGGCCGCCCGGGCCGGGGCGACCTGTGTCGTACAACCCGGCGGTTCGGTTCGTGACGCGGAGTTGATTGCCGCCGCGGATGAACATGGGATGGCCATGGTGCTGACGGGAGTGCGACACTTCCGGCACTGAGCCATGCGCATCGTCTGTCAGAAATGCGCGGCCGCCTACGCGATCGATGACAAGCTCATCACCGCCAAGGGTGTCCGCGCGCAGTGTCCCCGCTGCCGGAACCTTCAATTGGTCCGGCGAGATCCTTCGGCCGCGCCCGCCCAGGCGCCGCAGCCGCCGGCCCCCGTCACCCTGACGCCCGTCACCGGAGCCGCGCCCGCGTCGAATCCGGCGGACGACCTCTTTGGTGACTTCGGCGCGCCTCCGCCTTCGCCGGGCGGCGCGCCCGCGGGTGCCTCGCGCGGCGGGAAGGAGGCTCCGGGCTCCGACCTGTTCGGCGACCTCGGCGCGTTGCAGTCGCCAACGCCGTCGTCCGCGCCTCCGGTGGACCCCTTCGCCGACCTGGGCGCGCCGGCCTCGGGAGGCGGACGGCCCGAGGCGGAAGACCCGCTGCTCGACTTCCTCGGACCTCCGCCGTCCGCGCCTTCGGGGACGGACACGTCGCCGGCCCGCGCGCCGAAGGCGGCCGCCGCGCCCCAGCCCGCGAGCTCGGCGTGCCGCGTCTGCCAGAAGGCGCTGACGGATTCCTTCGACCAGGCGCTGGGCGTCTGCGACGACTGCCGTCAGTCCGGCGCCGCGGATGCGCCCCCGGCCACGGGGGAACGTCCGGCCGCCGCGGCGGGCAGCTCCGACTTCCTGCCGCCCATGTCGGACTTCGGTGGGGCCGCGGCCGAGACCTCGGATTCGCGAGCGGAGCCTGGCTCGGGCTCCGAGTCGCGGAGCGGCGCGCGCATCCCCATCAGCACCGACATCATCCCGGACATGGGCCCGGAGCCGCGCAGTGGCATCCGTGCCTCCGCGCCGTCGTTGGGGGCCGAGCCGCGCAGTGGCGTTCGACCGTCTCCGGCCAGGACGGTCTCCGCGCAGATTCCCGCGGCGGGTCGCTCGCGCGGCGGGAAGGGTGTGCTCGTGGCCGGCCTCGTGGGGCTGGTCGTCATCGGTGGAGGCGTGGGTGGCTACATGCTCTACCAGGAGCAGCAGGGCACGCGCCGCGCCGCCACGCCCCCGGCGGAGGCCGCCATTCCGGACGCGGTGCAGGCGGTGCTGCCGCGCTGGAAGCTGAAGTTCCTGGAGATCACCGGCACCAGCGCGGAGCGGCTCACGGAGGGGCAGCAGCAGCTCGCCCGCGACGAGCGCTTCGCGTACGCGGAGGCGGAGGAGTCCTTCCAGCAGGCGCTGCTGTTGGACCCTCGCAGTGACGCGGCCATCGCGGGCTATGTTCAGGCGCTGGCGTTGGGCCGTGGCGCGCGCATGGACGAGGCGACGTTCCAGGAAGCGCGTGGGCTGCTGACGGCGGCGGAGTCGCGGTCGGGACGCACGGCGCCGTTGCTGCTGGCGCATGCGAACCTCCTGCTCGCGCGGTCCGGTCAGCCGGAGCAGGCGCGGCCGCTGGCAGAGGAGCTGCTCTCCCGCGCGGAGCTTCCGGACACGCAGAAGGCCGAGGCGCACCTCGTCCTGGGCCGCACGTGGCTGTCGTCCTCGCGAGAGCTGGCGCGCAGCCACTTCGACTCCGCGCAGAAGCTGTCGCCGGAGACCAAGCGCCTGCACTACTACCGCGCGCTCGCGCACGTCTCGGGCGGCGAGTACTCCGCCGCGCTGGACACCTTGCGCAAGCGCCTGGAGACGCACCCGAAGGACTGGGACAGCCTGGCGCTCACGGCCCGCATCTATCAGGAGGTCGGCGAGCCCTCGGAGGTGCGCAAGCTGTACGAGGCCCGCGTGAAGGCGGAGCCGGGTGAGCTGCGCGCGCTGTTGCCCCTGGCGATGTTGCGCTACCAGGCGGAGGGCAACGCGGCGGGCGCGGTGCGCGAGCTGCGCGCCCTGCTGAAGAACCGCTCCCGTTATGCCGGGCCCGAGGTGGCGGAGGTGCTCGTCCACCTGGCGGGCGCGGAGCGCACCGCGGGCGCCACGGACGCCGCGGTGAAGGCCGCGGAAGAGGCGTTGCAGTTGGAGAAGGCGCTGCCCGAGGCCCACCTCCAGCTCTTCCTGGTGGCCCTGGGGCGCCGGGACGCCGAGAAGGCACGGGCCCAGTGGCCCGGCTTCCGGGGCCAGTTGGAGAACAGCGCGCTGGAGAAGGTGCTCGAGGGCCGGCTCCTGCTCTTGGAGAAGAAGCCCCTGGAGGCGCTGGAGGCGTTCCAGTCGGCGGTGAGCCTGGACGCGCGGCGCCTGGACGCGCAGTTGCTGGCGGGGGTCGCCGCGGCGAGCGCGAAGCGCCGGGACGACGCCTTCCGCGTGTTGCACCAGGCGCTGCAGTCGGACCCGCTCCGGCTGGAGCCGCGGACCGCCATGTCCGCCTACTGGCTGCGCCCGCGCGAGACGGTGGAGGGCGTGGAAGGCGCCATCCTGGCGCTGTCCGAAGGCGCCGAGGACCCCTCGCCGCTGCTGTACGAGGGGCTGCTGCGCTACCACCAGCACCAGTTCGACGCCGCCGACCGTCACCTGCGCAGCGTGCTGGAGGTGGACGCGAACAACGCGGGCGCCCTGGCCTATCGCTCGCTCATCGCGTTGGAGCGCGGTGCCACGGCGGAGGCCCGGCGGTTGGGAGAGCGGGCCGCGGCGGCCGGACGTCAGCACCCGGTGGCGCACCTGGCGCTCGGGATGGCGTTGGCGGAGTCCCGGCAGGTGGAGCCCGCGAAGCGCGCGCTCCGGGACGCGTTCTCGCTGGCGCCGACGCTGCTGTCCGCGCAGGCGCGGCTGGCGCAGTTGGAGTCCCCGCAGGGCAAGGACGCGGCGCGGGACACGCTGGTGAAGGTGGTGGGGTTGGACCCGTCGTACCTCCCCGCGAAGCGGATGCTCTACCTGTTGGAACGGTGAGGTGGATGTGAAGGTCCTGCTGCTCGGTTCCGGTGGCCGTGAGCACGCGCTCGCGTGGAAGCTGTCTCAGAGTCCCCGGTTGACTCAGTTGCTCTGCGGTCCGGGCAACCCGGGGACGGCGAAGCTGGGCACCAACGTGCCGCTTCGCGCCGATTCGCCGGAGGCGGTGGCGGCGTTCGCGAAGCAGGAGGCGGTGGACCTGGTGGTGGTGGGCCCGGAGGCGCCGCTGGTCGCGGGCGTCGCGGACGCGCTGGCCGCCGCGGGCATCCCCTGCTTCGGGCCGGTGGCGGCGGGCGCGCGCATCGAGGGCTCCAAGGCCTTCGCGAAGGAAATCATGGCCGAGGCGGGCGTCCCCACCGCGGCCTTCCGCACCTTCACGGACGTGGCTGCGGCGGAGGCCTACGCGGTGGAGCAGGGCCGCATCGTCGTCAAGGCGGACGGGCTGGCCGCGGGCAAGGGCGTCATCGTGGCGCACGACGTGGAGGCCGCGCGCGCGGCGGTGCGCGCCGTGGGGGCCATGGGCGTTGCGGGCCAGACGATGGTCCTGGAGGAGCTGCTGGAGGGCGAAGAGGTGTCCGCCATGGCGCTGTGCGACGGCGAGCGCTACGCCATGTTGCCGCTGTCACAGGACCACAAGCGGGTGGGCGAGGGAGACAGCGGGCCCAACACGGGCGGCATGGGCGCGTACAGCCCGGCCCCCTTCCTGTCCGCCGAGCAGCTCGCGGAGGTGGGGGAGCGCGTGGTCGCTCCGACGCTGGCCGTGCTGCGGCGGCGCGGAATTCCCTTCCGGGGCGTGCTGTATGCGGGGCTGATGCTCACGCGGAGCGGGCCGAAGGTGCTGGAGTTCAATGCCCGCTTCGGCGACCCGGAGACGCAGGTGTTGATGATGCAGTTGGGCGAGGACCTGCTGCCGCTGCTGGACGCGTGCGCGCGGGGCGCGTTGGCGCCGCGCACGTTGGTGTCCGCGCCCGGCGCCTCGGTGGGCGTGGTGCTGGCGGCGCGGGGCTACCCGGATGCACCGGAGAAGGGCCAGCGCATCGACGGGCTGGACGCCGTCCCCGAGGACGCCACGGTGTTCTTGGCCGGAGTGGAGGCGCGTGACGGCGCGCTGGTGACGGCGGGTGGCCGCGTGCTGACGGTGTGCGCGCGGGGCGAGGACCTGGCGCGCGCCCGGGAGCGCGCCTACGCGGCGGTGGCCGCCGTGCGGTTCGACGGCATGCACTTCCGCCGGGACATTGGCGCGCGAGGGATGAAGGCCGCCCCGTGACCCGCCTGTCCCGCTACCTGCTCAAGGAGCTGCTGGTACCGCTCGGCGTGTGGGTGGCGTTCATGTTCCTGCTCCTCTTCGTCATGCAGTTCCTGCGGGGCACGGACGTGTTGCTGGGCTCGTCGGTGACGCTGGTGGACCTGGCGCGGCTGCTCGCGTACCTGGCGCCGCACTTCCTGATGATGGCGCTGCCCATCGCCTTCCTCCTGGCCATCCTCCTGGGGCTGGGACGGCTGGGCGAGGACCGGGAGCTGACCGCGCTCCAGGCGCTGGGCGTTGGCCCGGCGCGGCTGGTGGCCGCGCCGCTCATCATCGCGGTGGCGCTCAGCGCGCTGATGCTGGTGATTACCTCCACGGCGCAGCCCTGGGGCCTGGCGGGCCTGAAGGTGCTGGTGAGCGAGGTCATCCGGAAGAACGCGGTGGGCGACGTGAAGTCCGGCGTCTTCTACGAGGACCTCAGCAACCTGACGCTCTACGCGGAGCAGGTGTCCGCCGACGGGAAGTGGACCAACGTGCTGTTGCACGATGACCGGGAGCCGAACTCGCCGCTGCTGGTCCTCGCGCAGCGGGGCCAGGTGGGCACGTCCACCAGCGGCGAGGTGCTCCGCTTCAACCTGGAGGCGGGCGAGGCGCATCGCTCCTCCGGCCGTGAAGAGGAGACCTACAGCGTCATCCGCTTCGACCGGGCGGAGATCAGCGTGGGCATGGGCGCGTCCATGGGCAAGCGCAGCCGCTTCTCCTTCTCGCGCGAGGAGCTGACGCCGGGGGAGTTGCTGGAGGCGGCCCGCGAGGCGGATGCGCGGGGCGAGGACTCACGCACATACCGGATGGCGTTGCACAGCCGGATGGGCAGCGCGCTGGCGCCCATCGCCTTCGCGCTCCTGGGGACGCCGCTGGCCATGGGCCGGCGCCAGTCGGGCAAGGCGTGGGGCTATCTGCTGACGCTCGGCGGCTACGTCCTCTACTACCTGCTCAGCCGTGTCTTCGAGCAGATGGGGCAGAAGGGCCAACTGCCGGTGGCCCTGGCGGGACAGATGGCGAACCTGGTGTTCATCACGGTGGGGCTGGTGGCGATGTACCGGGTGAGCCGTTCGGGGACCCTCAAGTGAGGGCCACGCTCTTCAGCTACGTGCTGGGCACGTACGTGCGCTACGCGCTGGGCATCCTCACGGGACTGGTGCTCGTCTTCGTGGTGGTGGACTTCGTGGACCGCGCCAAGCTGTATTCGGGGCCCGGCTGGGTGCTGGCCGCGGCGGAGCTCTACTTCTACAAGGCGATGATGTCGGTGCAGCAGTTGGGCCCGGCGGCGCTGCTGCTGGCGGCGGGCACCACCGTGTCGGCGCTGCGCAAGCAGGGTGAGGTGACGGCCATCCGGGCCCTCACCTTCGGCCCGTCCGCGCTGTACCTGCCCATCCTGCTGGCGTCCTTCGCCGCGTGCGTGGGGCTGGTCGTCTTCGACGAACGCGTGGCCACGTACTCGGGCCGACGCGTGGATGAAATCACCACCCAGCGCTTCAACAAGTGGGGCGACTGGCGCTTCTACTACACGCCCAAGCAGTGGTTCCGGCGCGGGGACAACATCTTCTTCCTTCGGGGGGGCGGCGCTCAGGAGGGCTTCCAGGACGTGTCCGTCTTCACCGTGACGGAGTCGTTCGACCTGCGGCGGCGCCTGGACGCGTCCGGCATGTTCCCGGTGGAGGGCATGCGCTGGCGTCTGACGGACGTGGTGGAGCGGACCTTCGACGGGGAAGGGAAGACGACGCTGCGGCAGCTCCCCGAGGCCGAGTACGACCTGGGCGTGGCCGTCACCGCCTTCCGCATCCGCCCGGGACGGCCGGAGCAGATGCGCGCCTCCGAGCTGCGGGAGCAGATTGCCGCGCGCCGGGACGTGGGCCTGGCGACGAAGCAGTTCGAACTGGCGCTGCACAACCGCTTCGCCTATCCGATGGCGGCCTTCCCCGCGGCGCTGCTGGGGGTGGGGCTCGCCCTGCGCTCCAACCGGCGGGGGCACCTCACCGCGGCCATCATGGAAGGGCTGCTGACCGCCGTGGCGATGTGGGGCCTGATGATGGTGTGCCGCACCATGGTGCTCACGGAACGGCTGTCCCCGATGGTGGCGGCTTGGACCCCCACGGTGCTGCTATCCCTCATCGCCGGCGCGGTGTGGCTGCACCGGGAGGGACGCCTGCCGCTGCCTCGGCGCGGGCTGCTGGTGAGATAGCGTGTCCGCGTTCATGGAAACCGCGTCCGAGCTTTCGCTGGACCTGCGCTGGCGCCGCGCTGTCTCGGGCGTGCTGGTGCTGTGGACCGTGGGGCTGGTGCTGGCGGAGGTCGTCCTTCAGGTCGCGACGGGCGCGGCGGTGGTGCTGTCGGTGGTGTTGCTGGCGCTCGGCAAGCTCTCCCTGGCGCGCGACGTGCGCGCGTATGTGGTGACCAGCGCGGCCTTGTGCGTATGGCAGGTGGCGTCGCCCGCGGTGGCCCTGTTGACGGGCGCCTCCGACGCGTGGCCGAGAGGTGCGCGCTACGGCCAGGTGCTGGACGCACTGGCGGGGCCCGCGGCGGCCACGCTGGGCGCGGCGGGGGTGCCGTGGCTCCTCCTGGCGGGGGTCCTCGCGGGAGGCTGGCTGCTGGCCGCGCTGCTGGGCGTGTTCCAGAACCGCGTGCGCTGGTCGGTGGAGCTGCCGGCCTTCCTCAAGCTCAACCTGGGCCGGCTACACGAGAACTTCGGCACGGAGGAGTCACCGCGCTATGCGGCGGGCGGCTTCTTCTCGCACCGGCTGCGCTTCGCGCATGGCGCCATCGCCGCGCTGGGGCCCACGCTGGCGGTGCTGGGCGGCGTGGAGCAGGCGCGGCGGCGTGTGCTCGCGGGCGTGGTGGTGATGGGGATGCTCGTCTCCATCTACAACGCCTTCGCGCGCGCGGCGCTGGGCGCGGCGCTGATGGTCAGCGTGCTGGCGTTGCTGCTGCTGGTGCAGGGGGCCGCGAGGCGGGTGGGACTGGGGCTCGTCATCGCGCTGGTGGCGGTGGTGTCGCTGACGCCGGCCTGGCGCGCGCGCATGGAGAAGGCCCTGGGCAACATCTACGGCGGCGAGCGCGAGCACGCCATGTCCGTGGGCTGGAGCCTGGTGCGCGACTACCCGCTGACGGGCGTGGGGTTCGGCAACCACAAGCCCGCGGCGCTGGCGACGCAGGACGAGACGGGCATCACCGACCTGCTCGCCACCGACTCCCACAACCTCTGGCTGACCGTCTGGGCGGAGACGGGGCTGGTGGGCCTGCTGCTGACGGTGGTGGTTCACGTGCTGCTCGCCAAGGCGCTCATCCGCCGCTACCGCCAGGGCTCGCTCGCGGCCACCGGCGCGCTGTTGTCGTGGGTGGGCTTCCACGTCCTGGCCATGGTGCACTACCTGCCCTTCCACTCCAGCGTGTACCTGTCCTTCTCGTTCGTCTGGGGACTGGGCCTGTGCGAGGGCAGCGATGTCCTCCGGGGCCGGGCGGTGCGCGAGTCCTTCGTGGCGCTTGCGAAGGGGTCGCCCGGCGCCACGTCTTGAGCGGGGCGGCTACCGGCCGCGCGCGCCCCCGGGCGACGGTGCTTCCAAGGCCCGCCGGTACACGGCGAGCGTGCGGCGGGCACAGTCGTCCCAGTTGAAGTGCGCCACGCGCTCCCGGCCCAGCTCCACCAGCTCGCGGCGGAGCACGTCGTCCCGCAGCACGCGCAGCGTCGCGTCCCGCCAGGCTGGCGCGTCATCGGGGGACAGCTTCAGCGCCGCGTTGCCCACCACCTCGGGCAGGGCGGTGGTGTCCGACGCCAGCACCGGGCAACCCGTGGCCATGGCCTCCAGCGCGGGAAGGCCGAAGCCTTCGTATCGGGACGGCAGCAGCAGCGCGGACGCCGCGCCGTAGAACACCGGCATCTCGTCCTCGGACAGCTCCTCCAAATCGAGCACGTTCTCGTGCAGCCCCAGCTCGTGCGCCACCGCGCCCTTGCCCGCCAGCAGCACCACGGGCACCGGGAGCTCCGCGGCGAAGTCCTTGAGCAGACCCAGGTTCTTGAACCGCTTCGCGTTGCCCACCGCGGCCACGTAGCGCGCCGGCAGCTCGTGGCGGGCCCGGAACTCGGAGGCTTCCGCCTGCGTGGGCGGCTGGAAGCGGGCCTCCACGCCGTTGTGAATCACCTGGAGCCGGTAGGGCGACAGGTCCAGGTACCGGGCGATTTCATCGCGCGAGAACTCGGACACGGTGATGAGCGCCGTGGCCCGCCGCGCCCGGGGCCCCACCACCGCGCGGTAGTAGAGCGCCTGCGCGGGGGAGTACTGGTCCGCGAGGGCCAGGTGGTTGGCGTCATGGAGCGTGGCGACCAGGCGCCCGCTCCAGAACAGGGGCAGGGAGAACGACGTGGCGTGGAACGCGTCCGGGGCCAGCCGGACGAGGTCCGCGGTGAGCGCCGGCTGTTCAAGGGGGGACAGAAACCGCGCCAGGGAGCGGTGCAGCGGCATGCGCGGCGTGAGCGCGCCCAGCCCCGGCGTGAGCCCTTCGGGGGGCACCAGGGCGGAGAAGCGCAAATCGGGAGCGAGCGCCGGCATCCGCCGCGCCAGCTCCAGGGCGTACCGGGCAATCCCATGCAGCCGGCCGCGCACCATGCGCAGGTCGAGGAGGACGTGAGCCACGGCCACCGCGTACCACACGCGTGGCCTCCATGGGGACCGGGCGGGCGCGCTTCGCCGCGACGACGGTTGCCGCGCCGCGTGGGGTGGGTGCTAGAAGCGCCGCCGTGAAGGTCGCCCTGGTCCACGATTGGCTCGTCACCCACCGCGGAGGCGAGCGCGTCCTCGATGCGCTCTGCGAGGTGCTTCCGGATGCGGACATCTACACGCTCGTCCACAAGCCCGGCTCCCAGTCGCCGGCCATCGAGTCGCGCCGCATCTACACGTCCTTCCTCCAGCACATCCCCGGCATCCACGCGCGCTACCGGCACTTCCTGCCGCTGATGCCGAGCGCCATCGAGGCGCTCCGCCTCCAGGGCCGCTATGACCTGGTCCTGTCGTCCAGTCACTGCGTGGCCAAGGGCCTGCGCACCCCGCCGGGCACGCCGCACCTGAGCTACGTGCACGCGCCCATGCGTTACATGTGGGACCTGTTCGACGACTACTTCGGACCGGGTCGCGCGCGCCTCCCGGTGCGCGCCGCGGCGCACGCGGTGCGGCCCTGGCTGCGGCGGTGGGACCGCCAGACGGCCGCGGGCGTGACGCGGTTCATCGCCAACAGCCGGCACATCGCCTCGAAGGTGCAGCGCTTCTGGGGCCGCGAGGCCGCCGTCATCCACCCGCCGGTGGCGCTGGAGCGCTTCGCCCAGGTGCCGTTGGAGGGCGGCGGGCAGGGGGGCTACTTCCTCTGGCTGGGCGCCTTCGCGCCCTACAAGCGATTGGACATCGCGCTGGAAGCTTTCCGGGAGCTCGATGCACCCCTCTGGGTCGTGGGGACGGGGCAGGAGGCTTCCCGGCTGGGTGCCCGGCGGCTGCCTGACAACATCCGGTTCCTCGGCAACGTGTCGGACGAGGCGCTGCCCGCGCTGTACCGGGACGCGCGCGCGCTCATCTTCACGCCCGAAGAGGACTTCGGCATCACCCCGCTGGAGTCACAGGCGACGGGGCGTCCCGTCATCGCGTACGGGAAGGGCGGCGCGCTCGAGACGGTGACTGAGCACACCGGAGTTTTCTTCTCCGAACAGACGCCCGCCGCGCTCGCCGCCGCCGTGCGCCGCTTCGATGTTTGGGAAGCAAGCTTCCGTCCTGACGCCGCGCGGGCCCAGGCGGAGCGCTTCAGTCGCGCGGCGTTTCAAAGTGCGATGCTTCGAGAGATGGAGCAGCTCGTCCGAGGGGTGTTGCCAGAATCCCCGGAGTCTCCTTCGGGACTGTGACTTCGCTGTCACTCCCGTCTCTGTCTTTTGTGGGCGGTTCGTGGACAGGGTCCCTGCCTGGGAGGGAGGGGCGGTTCCAACCCATTGTTTTCACAAAAGTTTTCGTGATAGCAACCGCGCCCATCAAACGGTGTTGGGCAAGTCACGTGTCCGCGGGCTGAGGGCGCGAGTCTTGCACCGGGGTGGCCACCCGTTGATCACGCTACAGGAGTACCGCGGTGTTCAGTCGTCTCCAGCGCTTCTACACATCGATCAAGGTCGCCGCGGACATGGGGATGCTCGCGCTGGCCTTCGTGCTCGCGTACGCCACGCGGTTCTCCGGCATCGTCCCCGTCACGGAGGGGATTCCTCCGTGGAGTGACTCGTTCTTCTCGCTGCTGATGGTGCTGGTCATCTTCCCGGTGACCTTCCACCAGTCGCGCCTGTACGGCACCAACCGGTCGCGGACGAACACGGGTGAGGTCTTCGAGGTCTTCAAGTCGACCATCACCGCGGCGCTCATCCTGGTGGCGGTGACGTACTTCGTGAGGGAGCGGTACTCGCGCCTCACGCTGGTCATCTTCATCGTCTACGCCTTCGCGCTGGTGACGTGCAGCCGGCTGGTGTTCCGCTACGTCCTGAGTGAGATCCGCCGCCGGGGCCACAACCTCAAGTCCATCCTCGTCATTGGCGCGGGGGACCTGGGGCAGCGGGTCATCGAGACGGTGGAGCACCACCGGGAGCTGGGCTTCCGGGTGACGGGCGTGCTCACGCTGCGCCACGAGAAGGTGGGCCAGTACGTGGGCGGCGTGCGCGTCATCGGGCACGTGGACCAGGTGAACGAGGTGCTCGACGCCGAGCCCGTGGACCAGGTCATCCTCGCCCTGCCGCTGGAAGGTCACGCGCGCGTGAAGGGGCTGATGGACAAGCTGGCCCTGCGCACCGTGGACGTCCGCGTGGTGCCGGACCTGTACCAGTACATCACCCTCTACGGCGGCCTGGAGGAGTTCGGCGGGCTGCCCATCATCCGCCTCCAGGGCGACCCGATGGAGGGCTGGAGCCGGGTGGCGAAGCGGGCCTTCGATATCAGTTTTTCGTTGCTGGCCATCCTCGTCACCTCGCCGCTCATGCTGGCCACGGCACTGGCGGTCCGCATCACCAGCCGCGGGCCCATGCTGTACCGCCAGGAGCGGATGGGCATGGACGGGCGCACCTTCCCCATCCTCAAGTTCCGCACCATGCGCATCGACGCCGAGCACAGCGGGGCGATGATGGCCCGGAAGGACGACCCGCGCCGCACGGTGATTGGCACCTTCCTGCGCAAGTACTCGCTGGACGAGCTCCCTCAGTTTTTCAATGTGCTCCGGGGCGACATGAGCCTGGTGGGGCCTCGCCCGAGCGCCCGGTCTTCATCGAGGAGTTCAAGCGGCAGATTCCGCGCTACCACCTGCGGCACAAGGTGAAGGCGGGCATCACCGGCTGGGCTCAAATCAACGGCCTGCGCGGGCAGACGTGCATCGAGAAGCGCATCGAGTACGACCTGTACTACATCGAGAACTGGTCGCTGCTGATGGACCTGAAGATTCTCGTCCGCACGGCCCTGGGCGGCTTCCTGTCGAAGAACGCCTACTGACGCCGCGAGCCCGGACCGTGGATTCCGCCACGGCCCGGGCCCGGGTGTTCACGTCAGCGTCGAAGCGCTACTGGATGTTCCACACCACCGTGCCGGAGCACGAGGTGTTGCTGTAGCAGCCGGCGCGAATCTGCAGGGTGGTGGCCGTGGGCGCGGTGTACGTCAGGCTGGAGCCCCGATTGTCGCTGCCGCACGCGTCATCGTTGAAGGCCGCCTGCGTGGCGCCGTTGAAGAGCCGGAGGTAGGTGTCACCCGTGTAGCTGGCCCCCGTCACACCGCAGGTGGCCACGGTGATGCGCCGTCCCGCGGCGATGTTCACGTCGCGGGTGGTGGTGCCTTGCTGGGCGCTGTTGGTGCTGCTGGCCTGGAAGGTGAAGCTGCCGCTGGTGGGGTCGGGCTCGGAGCCGCCGCCAGAGGTCGTCCAGGCGACCCGGCCGGAGCAGGCGCCGCTGGAGAAGCAGCCCGCGTGAATCACATAGTCGCCGCTGGTCGCCACGGTGTAGCTGATGCTGGAGCCGCGGCCGTTGCAGGCGTCATCGTTGAAGGCGACCTGGGTGCCTTGGACGTCACGCAGGCGCAGGTACGTGTCCCCCGTGAAGGACGCTCCCGTGAGCCCGCAGGTGGCGATGGTGAGCTCCTGGCCCGCCGTCAGCGCGAGGGTGTAGCTGGTGGTGTTCTGCTGGGCGCTGTTGGTGTTGGTGGCGTCGTAGGGGAACGGGTTGCTGGGCGGCGGCGGCGGGGGCGGAGGAGGCGGCGGCGGGGGCGGCGGCGGCTCACCGTTGCCGTTCGTGTCCGGGCAGCCGGCGGCGGGCAGCGCGCACTGGGGCAGGTCGGTGCCCAGGTGGCTGATGACGGACTGGATGGGGACGCCGCGGTTGGGGCAGTTGGCGCAGTGGTGCAGGGCCACCACCAGGTTGTCCGCGTGGCCGATGACGGGCGAGCCCGACGAGCCGCCCTGCGTGTCCGCGTAGTAGCCCACGTCGTTGGGGCCACCGGACTGGCAGGCCGGCGCGTTGAGGTTGAAGATCTCCGCGAAGCCGGACTGGTCCTGCGCATGCGAGGAGCGCACGGCGATCTTCTTGCCGTGGCCCGCCGGGTGCTGCGGCAGGAAGATGCGCTCGTTCACCACGGCGCCGGAGGCGCGCAACTGCAGATAGCCGTAGGTGTTGACGGGGTTCTGGGACAGCCGGATGAGCGCGTAGTCGCGGGGCGTGTCCACCTTCACCAGGGTGCCGCCCGCGATGACGTTGCCCGGGCAGCCGAACCAGCTCGCGCAGCTCGTGGCACAGCTCGCGCCTTCCGCCATGAACTCATAGCTGGTGTTCAGCGCCTCGCTGGCCGAGCCAACGCAGTGCTGGTTGGTCATCAGGTGGCCTTCGCTGCCCACGAGCCAGCCGGTGCAGGCGCCGGAGCCGTTGATGAGCAGGCGCGCCACGGGGCGGGAGCGTCCGTAGATGGTGGGCTCGCTGGAGGCGTAGCAGGGCGCCCACTGGGTGTCGTCCGGGCCGCACAGCGCCTTGTCGTCGGACAGGCCCATCTCCTCGTTGGAGTAGCCGCGGGCGAAGCGGTCAATGGAGTAGCCGTGCTTGTTGAGGATGCCGCGGCGGTTGACGCTGTCCTGGCTGTGCAGCTCGATGATGGCCGTGTCGCCGGGGATGTGGATGGCCCAGAAGCCGCTCCGGGCGCCGGGGTGCGAGTTGTCGTACTTCCAGGCGCGCGTGCCATCCGGCGAGCGCACCACCACGAAGTCACCGGCCTCCAGGTCGAGGCGCTCGAAGTGCGGCGCGATGTACGCCGCTCCGGGATGGGTGATGACGTCCGTGTGGACCGGGCCGTCCGAGGCGCGAATCTGCGTGGTGGCGTAGGGGTGCGCCGATTCGAAGCGGCGGAAGACGTCCTCGCCCACCTTGGTGGCCCGCTGGGATTCGGAGGACGGCGCGGCCTGCTGGCACACCGTTTCCGAGGCCAGGGCCGTGGGGGCACTGCCGACCAATGCTGTGACGAGACATGCGAGTGGGAATCGTTTCATCGTCGCTCCTGGGCGTGAGGCTCAACAGCCATGAACTGCACTCCCGGTTATAGCTGGCAATTCCGACAATCCCTTGTGATTGCCGGGGCTTCGCGGAGAGGGTGGCGGGGTTGAAGGATTCCGTGTTCACCGTGCGTGTTGGCCGTGGATGTCGGACAGGCCGTGCGCTGTCCGCGGGCCCGCGAGGCCTCGGGTTCACGGGGAGCAGGGGCCCGCGGCGCTGCTCGTGCGGCCAGGCGTCCTGCCGAGCGCGCTCGGAGATTCAGGGTGGGGTGGGGCGTCTCAGCCGGTGAGAAGGCGTCTAGAATCCGCGGGACATGGCCGAAAAGCTTGGAGCGATCCTGGTCCGCAAGGGCCTCATCACGCAGCCGCAGCTCGACGAGGCCCTCCGGGCACAGCTCATCTACGGCGGTCGGTTGGGCTCCAACCTTGTCGAGCTGGACCTCCTCGACATCGACACCCTGGCCACGGTGCTCGGGAGATGTGCCGGTATCCGGTGGCGCAGGACGCTGACTTCGAGGCGGCGCCGAGCTCGGTGCTGCAGCTCTTGCCCGCGGACAAGGCGGAGAAGCATCAAGCCTTCCCGCTGGCGCAGGAAGGGCGGCGGCTCAAGGTGGCCATGGCCAGCCCGCTGGAAATCGAGCACGCGGATGCGCTCGGGTTCATCACGGGGCTGCGCATCGTTCCGTACGTCACGCCGGAGCTGCGCCTGTTCCACTTCCAGGCGCAGCGTTACGGCATCAAGCGCGAGACGCGGTTCATCCAGATGGCGTCCACGAAGCGGCCGAAGCGCACGGAGGCCGTGGCGGCGCCCGTGGAGGTGGCTCCCGTGCCGGTGTTTTCGAGCATGACGCCACCGCCTCCCGCGCCCGTGCGGGCGGAAGCGGAAGGCATGTTCGGTGGGTTGGCGCCGGGGCAGTACCTCAGCGGCGATGACCCGGACACCGAGACCGAGGATTCCGGTTCGGTGCGCTGGGCCCCGGCGGTTTCGGGGAGCGCGCATCCGCTGGACCATCTGCCGCCGCCCGCGCCTCCCGTGGCGATGATCGACTTCGCCGAGGATGGGGAGATGCGGGTGGTGACTCCGGAAGTCGCGGGGCCTCCGACGCTGGCGCCGGTGGGGGCTCGGCCCGCGTCGCCGCCTCCTGAACCGCCACATGCCTTCGCGCCGCCGCCTCCGCCGCCTCCCGAACCGCCTCGTGCTTTCGCGCCGCCTCCGCCGCCGCCGCACATGGCTGACGTCACCGAGGAGATTGACCTCATCGAGGAGGAGGAGGTTCTCGAGGAGGGCGATGTCATCGAGGACGCGATCGCGGTGGAGGAAGTCGACTCGGAGGTGCCGCAGCCGCCGGGGTTGATGTCGCTCCAGGCGGGGGGCGCTCGGGTACCGGCAGAGGCGGCCGAGCAGTTGGGCGCGGCCCGAGCTGCTGGTGCCGAGGGGCAGGGGGTGCCGCCGGGGATGGTCGCGAAGCCCGTTCCTCCGTTGGGAGCGCCCGTGCCTCCCGGGATGATGGGGGCGCGTCCTCCGTCGTCGCCTGGCTTGCCCTCGGTGGCGGGGGCTCCGGACGCGGTGCCTCCTGGGATGATGGGGGCGCGGCCTCCGATGCCGGTGGGGGCTCCGGGCGGGATGGGCGCACGGCCTGTTCCCGGAGCTGGACTGGGCGCGCAGGGGCCTGTGCCGCCGGGGATGATGGGAGCGCGGCCTCCGCCTGGCGTGGGTGGGCCTGGAGCTCATGGCGTGCCGCCTGGGATGGTGAGCGCGCGGCCTTCTGGGCCGGCGGGCGCTTTCGTTCCTGGTCCTCATGGGGCGGTGCCTCCCGGGGCTCGGCCACCTTCGTCACCAGGGATGCCCGCGGTGCCTGGGCCTCATGGTGCGGTGCCTCCCGGTGCCCATTCGCCTTCGTCACCGGGGATGCCGGTGGGGTCTGGGCTTCATGGTGCGATGCCTCCCGGTGCCCACTCGCCTTTGTCGTCAGGGATGGCGGCAGTGCCGGGGCCTCACGGTGCAGTGCCTCCCGGTGCCCACTCGCCTTTGTCGCCAGGGATGTCGGCAGTGCCGGGGCCTCATGGTGCAGTGCCTTCCGGTGCCCACTCGCCTTTGCCGCCAGGGATGTCGGCAGTGCCGGGGCCTCATGGTGCAGTGCCTCCCGGTGCCCACTCGCCTTCGTCACCGGGGATGCCGACAGTGCCAGGGCTTCATGGTGCAGTGCCTTCCGGAGCCCGTTCGCCTTCATCGCCGGGGATGCCGGCAGTGCCAGGGCTGCATGGTGCAGTGCCTCCTGGGGCTCGGTCGCCTTCGTCACCAGGGATGCCTGCAGTGCCGGGGCCTCATGGCTTGGGTGCGTCGCCGGGCTTTGCGGCGGGGTCCTCGCATCACGGCGTGGTGCCTCCGGGCATGGTCGGCGCGCGACCGCCTTCGGCTCCTGGTTCGCATGGGCCGGTGGGGCCCGGAGGCATGGGGCAGCGGCCTCCGCCGACGACGGGTCTGCCCTCGGTACAGATGCCTCATGGCCCAGTGCCTCCTGGGATGATGGGTGCGCGGAATCCGTCGTCGCCCGGGATGCCTGCGTTGGCCGGTGCCCACGGCCCGGTGCCTCCGGGAATGATGGGACATCGGCCTCCGTCGGCGACAGGGTTGCCTGCGGTGCCCGGGCCTCAGGGCCCCGTGCCGCCGGGGATGATGGCGGGACGGCCCCCTCCGCCCGGTGGCCTGCCTGCGGTACCGGGTGCTCACGGGCCGGTTCCGCCCGGGATGATGGGGGCTCGGCCGCCATCGGCGACAGGGCTTCCCGCTGTGCCTGCCGGCCCTCACGGCCCGATACCTCCAGGGATGATGGCCGGTCGCTCGCCATCGGTTCCAGGCGCCCACGGTCCGGTCCCCCCAGGGATGATGGGCGGGCGGCATCCGCCAGCGGCAGGCGTGCCTTCGATGCCTGGAGTCCCGGGAGCAGTCCCTCCAGGGATGATGGGCGGACAGCCTTTTCCTCCGGCGGGCATGCCCCCGATGACCGGGGCACAAGGGCCTGTTCCACCGGGGATGATGGGGGCTCGGCCCCCTTCGGCGACGGGGTTGCCTGCGGTGTCGGGGCCTCTCGGACCTGTGCCTCCAGGGATGATGGGGGCTCGGCCGCCATCTGTGGCAGGTGGGGCGGCCTCGCATGTTCCCCCTGGGATGTTGGGTGCGCGCCCTCCGTCCGAGCTGGTGACTCATCCGCACGCGGCACCTGGGGGCATGCCTCCTCCCGCGCCGGTTTCTGGGTTCCCGACGCCCGCACAGGGCGCTGCACCTCCCGCATGGGAGCAACGCTCGCTGGCGGAGAGCGCACTCGTCGAACACGCAATGCCGCCTTCAGGTCCGCACTCGGTCGAGTTGCCGGTGCCGTCGGAGCATGCCTCGGATGCACCGCTTGAGGCAGTGCATGAGGATGTTGGTGTTGGCCACGTACTCGCGAACGTGTTGGTGCCACCCAACGATCCGCAGGTCGCGGATTCGCCGCTATCGTTCGTGGCTTCGGATGCTCAGGCTGCGGAAGGTGTGTCTGCTACCGGAGATGGTCCGGTTCCTCTCGATGCGCAGCCGCTGTCGACGGTTCCGGAGACTGTCGCACCTGCGCCTCTTGGCGATGTTCCCGTTGTGCAGCTCGATGCGCTGATTCCGTCTGCGGTGAGTGCGGAGCCCCAGTCGCAGGAGGTCGCGAGTGCGGCTCCGGTGTCCTCGGTGGGCACCTCGAGCGTGATGGGGGAGGCCTCCGAAGTCGTTGGCGCCGCCGTTCCTCACGAAATTGGCGATGTGTCGGCAACGCTGTTGCGGCCTGAGAACGAAGCTGCTGCTGAGCCGCCCGCGTTGCTGCTGTTTGCTTCGGATACCGTGGCGTCCGAGGACTCCGACGAGAGCGCGGAGGCTGCCTCGGCGGTGCATGAGCGTTCGGAGGTTTCAGCTCCGTCGAGTTCTGCTGTGGAGTTGGAAGCCGCCGCCGGGTCGCCTGCGAGTGCTGAGGCCACGGCCTCTGTGCCTGCTACCACCAACGAGGGGCCGGCGGCTGGGCTGTCTGCGCGCGTTGATGCCGCAGTTTTCGCTGAGGCCCCTGCCTTCGGGGAGACTGCTCTTGAGTCAGCCGCGAGCGTTGATTCCGAGGCCTCCTCGGAGGCCCTCGTAGGCCAGACGACTGCCGCTGAGTCGGACGCGGGCATCGGTGCCGCAGCCGCTCCGGGTGCTGTCGCAGGTGACGTGACTGCGCCTGCTGCGAGCAGTGATGCCGTAGTCGCTCCGGCTGCTGTCGCAGGCGATGCGACTGCGTCTGCATTGGACGCAAGCATTGGTGCCGCAGTCGCTACAAATGCTGATTCAGGCGATGCGACTGCGTTGGACGCGAGCAATGGCGTCGTAGTCGCTACAGATGCTGATTCAGGCGATGCGACTGCGCCTGCGTTGGACGCGAGCAATGGCGCCGCAGTCGCTACAAATGCTGATTCAGGCGATGCGACTGCGTCTGCATTGGACGCAAGCATTGGTGCCGCAGTCGCTACAAATGCTGATTCAGGCGATGCGACTGCGTCTGCGCTGGACGCGAGCAATGGCGCCACAGTCGCTACGGATGTCATCGCTAGTGATGCGACTGCGCCTGCCGCGAGCATTGGTGCCGCAGTCTCCACAAACGTCGTCGAAGATGAGGCGGTTGCGCCTGCCTCGGACGCGAGCGATGGCACCGCAGCGCCTAGGGATACTGTCGTGTTCGAGGCGACTGCCTCTGAACCGGCAGCGAACATTGATGATGCCGCAGTTGTCACCGCTGCCGCTGAAGTCGCGGTGACTGCGGCTGCCTCGGTTACGGGCGTCGATGCCGCCGTCGCGACGGCGGCCCCTTCATTCGCTGTGCCTGCGTCTGATGCGAACGCCGAAGCGACAGCTATCGCGCAGGAGAGTGCTTCATCTGCAGGGACTGCTTCCGAGCCGCCCGCTGAAGCTGCGGCTATCGCGCAGGAGAGTGCTTCAGTTGTAGAGACTGTCTCCGAGTCGCTCGCAGAGGCTGCGGATAGCGCTTCACTTGCAGAGACTGTCTCCGAGTCGCTCGCAGAGGCTGCGGATAGCGCTCAGGAGAGTGCTTCTGTTGCAGAGACTGTCTCCGAGTCGCTCGCAGAGGCTGCGGATAGCGCGCAGGAGAGTGCTTCTGTTGCAGTGGTTGCCTCCGAGGCTGCAGCTATCACGCAGGAAAATGCTTCCGTTGCGGCGCCTGCGACTGAGCGGGTCGCAGATGCGGAAGCTATTTCGCAAGAGCGTGCTTCTGTTGCGGAGACTGCGTCTGATGCGCCCGCAGCGATTGCGGCTATCTCGCCGGAATGCGCTTTCGTTCCGGTGCCTGCAGATGCGTCGCCCGTCGAGATTGTGGCCATCCCGCAGGAGAACGTCTCTGTCGCAGCGTCTGTGACTGAGTCGTTCGCAGGGAGGGATGCGGCGCCTGTGGCTGAGCCGCTCTCCGGGGCGGAAGCTAACTCGCAAGAGCATGCATCTATCGCGGCTCCCATGCCTGAGTCGCCCGCGGGCATGGGGACGTCAGTCTCTGCTGATGCCATTGCACTCGCGGCGTTCGACTCTGTGCCGGTTGCGGCGAGCATTGATGCGGTCATTCTCGCGGATGCCGCTGCAAGTGCGCGCATTGAGACCGTGGCAATCACGGATGCCGCGTCCTTCGTGGCAACGGAGTCTGCGCCGGTTGCGAGTGGCGAGACCTCCTCCTCTGTGGACGCAGCCGCAATCGCCGCGCCTGAGCTGCCAGCGAGCGTTGCTGCCGCCGTCTCCTCGGATACCTCTTCAGTCGCGGTGCCTCTGTCTGAGTCGCCAGAGCGGCCGAACGGCGCCTCTCTGGACGCCGCTGCTGTCGCAAGCGCCACGGTCGAGTCGCTCAAGAGCACGGATGGCGAAGCCGTTGTGGGCACCCTCGCTGCTTCGATGCCGCCACTCGCGAGTGGCGACGATGCGTCGGCTGAGGGCATCGGTGTTGTTCCGAGCGATTCGCTCGTACCGCCCGCGAGCAACGAGGGTGCGGTTTCAGTGGGCACCTCCGTTGTCACGAACGCGCCGTCTGCGAATGGCGATGGTGAGGCCGTCGAGACCAGCGCCCTGGTTGTGGGCACGACGTTGGCATCCTCGGAGAGCACGGGTGGCTCTGCTGTCATCGCGGGTCCTGAGTCCGGAGTGTCCTCGAGCATCGACGACACCGCGACCGTCACGGGATCGACTGGGGCTCCCGCAGTCCCTGCCGTCGCGGACGCCATGACTCCGGTCGACGAAGCGGGGGGCGCGCAAACGCCTGCCTCCAACGCGGCTGTTGAACTGAGCGCTACGGAAGCCGCCGAGAAGGTCGTGCCCACCGCCGCGAGCGACGTGGCCGAGGGGGCACCCATCCAGAGCGTACCGGCCGCCGTGCAGGGGGAAGTCGCTCACCCGGTCAGCGATTCCGAAGCCGCCAAGGTCCTTGCTGAAAGCGCGTACGAGGCGGCTCAGCACTCGCCAGTCTCGGAGCCTCGGAGCGACGCCTCCGTCACCGAAGACGCACCACCGCCTCAGGACGAAGCAACGGCGACGCTGTCCACCGACACGGCGTCTTCCTCGCTCGCCCCGTCGCCTGACGACAACACGCCGGCCGTTCTCGAAGCCCCTCCCGAACTCGCAGCCGCCGCCGTCTCGGACGCTTCTGCCTCGACGCCCGACGGAGCGACGCGGCCCGGAGAATCCTGGTCGGTCATCGCCGTATCGAGCGTGGACAGCACCGAATCCACAGCGCCGAGACCCGCGTACAGCGACCTCCATCTGGACGTCGAAGTCACGCAGCCCTTCGGCGTGCGCTTGGAGAGCACGGACGTCGAAGACGCGGAGTCCTCCACGGAGGCGCCCGACGACGCGCAGGGCCCGGCCGACGCACCGACAACGCCGCTCAAGCCACGCGGCTTCGTCGTCGCGGAGCACGGCGCTTTGCTCACCACGCCTGTTGCGCCTGTCATCGAGCACGACCTCCAGGCCGGCGCTGGCGCCTCCATCACGGGAGAGGTGCCATCCACGCCACGCGCGCCCATCGAACTGGACGACCTGTCCGGAACCTCCGACGAACCGATGCAGCTCGCGTCGACGTGGGAGTTCGTCGGTTGGCAGGGCGGGGACGACACGGGCTCCATTGGTCACACGCCGGAGACGACGTGGGCGGACCGGGTGGTGGACCTCGAGGGGCCCGCGGTCGCGCCAGCGGCCACGGAGATGCCCCTGGCCTCCGCCTGGGACTTCATTCAGCAGCCGTGGCAGCCCCAGGCGCAGGAGCCCGCGGAGGTCATCACCGCGCTCCTCGCGACCGCGGCCAGCGCTTCCACGGAGGTGCCTCCAGGCGCGCCGGCCGTGACGGCCGAGCAGGTCCTCACGGCGCTCGACGCGGTGAATACGCAGGGCACGCTCGGCAAGGTGGTCCTGGCGTACTGCGCGGGCCGCTTCCAGCGCGCCTTCCTCCTCGGCGAAAGCCTGGGACTCGCGCGCGTGGGGCACGCCTGGGGACCCGGCAGTGAGAGCGAGGCGGTCGCCGGCCTGAAGGTCGACCTTGAGGCGCCGTCGCTGCTCCTGGCGGCGATGTCCTCCACGGGCCCCAGCGTCTTCACCGCGCCGGCATGCGCCCAGGACGAGGCCATCTTCGCCGCGCTGGGCGGCACCAACGCCTCGCATCTGGCGGTCATCGCCATCCGGAACCAGGGGCACGCGGTGGCGTTCATCGTCGCGGACCACGGCCCGGAACCGGTGTCCACGCCGGCCCTCGACGAGCTCACCCGCGTCGCGGAGAAGGCCTCCGATGCCTTCGCCCGGCTCCCAACGGCCCGCCGCGGCTGACGCGGGGGAGGGGAAACGCAGAAGGGCTCCGGAGCACATCGCCCCGGAGCCCTTGTCACTTCAAGCGCCTCGCACCGGTCTTAGCTGCAACCGCTGGTCGCGCCGCAGTTGCTGCATTTGTAGCAGGCACCACTGCGCACCATGATGGCGCCGCAGGTGTGGCACGGCGGCGCGTCCGCCTGATTGAGCCAGGTGGAGCGCTTCGACGAAGAAGCCGCCGGAAGCTGCTGCACCGGCGCCGTCTGAGCGGGCAGGGCCTCTCGTGAGGCACGGACGTCCACGCGGTCCAGCACGGCGTCCTCTTCCCCGCTCGGCAGGAACTTCAACTCCAGCCACCGGAAGATGTAGTCGGTGATGGACTTGGCGATGGGGATGTCCGGGTTGCCGGTGAAGCCACTGGGCTCGAAGCGCGTGTGGCTGAGCTTGTCGACCAGCACCTTGAGCGGCACGCCGTACTGGAGCGCCATGGACACGCTGGTGGCGAAGCTGTCCATCAACCCGCTGACCACCGAGCCTTCCTTCGCCATGACGATGAAGAGCTCACCCGGCAGGCCGTCCTCGTACATGCCCACCGTCAGGTAGCCCTCGTGGCCGCCGATGGAGAACTTGTGCGTGATGGAGCGGCGCTCGTCCGGCAGGCGCCGGCGGACCGCGCGGGGCTCCGGCTGGACGGCGGGGGCGGGCTCGGGGGCCACGGTGGCCTTGGCCGCGCGGGTGTCCTTCGCCGAGTCCTTGGCCGTGTTGAGCGGCTGGGTGCGCTTGCAGCCATCGCGGTAGACGGCAATCGCCTTGAGGCCGCGCTTCCACGCCTCCAGGTACGCCTTCTCGATGTCCTCCACCGTCGCGTCGGACGGCATGTTCACCGTCTTGGAGATGGCGCCGGAGAGGAACGGCTGGCAGGCCTCCATCATCTGGATGTGGCCCATCCAGTGGATGCTGCGCTCACCCTGGGCCGGCTTGAAGGCGCAGTCGAACACCGGCAGGTGCTCGGCCTTGAGGTGCGGCGCGCCCTCGATGGTGTCCTGCTTGTCCAGGTGGCTGATGATGTCCTGGGCCTGCGTCTGCCGGTACCCGAGCTTCTCCAGCGCGAGCGGCACCGTCTGGTTGACGATCTTCAGCATCCCGCCGCCCACCAGCTTCTTGTACTTGATGAGCGCGATGTCCGGCTCGATGCCGGTGGTGTCGCAGTCCATCATGAAGCCGATGGTCCCCGTGGGCGCCAGCACCGTCACCTGGCTGTTCCGGTAGCCGTGTGTCTCACCGAGCGCGAGCGCGCGGTCCCAGGCGTCCTTCTGCGCTTCGTACAGCGCGGTGCTCACGCCTTCCGGGGCGACGTGGTACGCCGCCTTGCGGTGCTTGCGCATGACGCTCAGCATCGGCTCGGCGTTCTTCGCGTAGCCCGCGAAGGGGCCCTGCTTCTCCGCCAGCCGCGCGCTCATCGCGTACGCCTCACCGCACATCAGCGAGGTGATGGCCGCCGCGTAGTTGCGGCCCTCGGCCGAGTCGTAGGGCAGGCCCGTGGCCATCAGCAGCGCGCCCAGGTTGGCGTAACCCAGGCCCAGCGGGCGGTAGTCGTGGCTGTTCTTCTCGATGCGCTCAGTGGGGTAGCGCGAGTTGCCCACGATGATTTCCTGCGCCATCAGTAGGATGTCGACCGCGTGGCGGAACGCCGTCACGTCGAAGTCGCCGTCGATGGTGCGGAAGTGCATCAGGTTCAGGGACGCCAGGTTGCAGGCCGAGTCGTCCAGGAACATGTACTCCGAGCAGGGGTTGGACGCGTTGATGCGCGCCGTGCCCGAGCACGTGTGCCAACTGTTCACCGTGGTGTCGAACTGCATGCCCGGGTCGCCGCACAGGTGCGCGGCCTCGGCGAGCTCCCGGAACAGGTCCTTCGCCTGGTGCGTGTCCAGGGGCAGGCCCTCGCGCACCGTGCGCGTGGTCCACGGGCCGTCGTTGACCACGGCCTTCATGAAGTCGTCGGTGACGCGCACCGAGTTGTTCGAGTTCTGGAAGAACACCGACGAGTACGCCTCGCCGTTGAAGGACGGGTCATACCCGGCCTCGATGAGCGCCCAGGCCTTCTTCTCCTCGCTCGACTTGCAGCGGATGAACTCGAGGATGTCCGGATGGTCGGCGTTGAGGATGACCATCTTCGCCGCGCGGCGCGTCTTGCCGCCGCTCTTGATAACGCCGGCGAAGGCGTCGAAGCCGCGCATGAACGACACCGGGCCGGACGCGGTGCCGCCGCCCGCCAGCAGCTCCTTGCTGCCGCGGATGGTGGACAGGTTGCTGCCCGTGCCACTGCCGTACTTGAAGAGCATGCCCTCCGTGCGCGCCAGCGTGAGGATGGACTCCATGTTGTCCTCCACGCTGTTGATGAAACACGCGGAGCACTGCGGCTGCGCCTCGACGCCGACGTTGAACCACACGGGCGAGTTGAAGGACGCCTTCTGCCGGAGCAGCAGGTGCGTCAGCTCCGCGTGGAACGCCTCGCGGTCGGTGTCGCGGGTGAAGTAGCCGCCTTCCACACCCCAGCGGGTGAGGGTGTCCACCACGCGGGCGACGAGCTGACGCACGCTCGACTCACGCTCCGGGGTGCCGGGCGTGCCGCGGAAGTACTTCGACGCGACGACGTTGGTCGCCAGCATCGACCAGGACTTCGGCACCTCGATGTTCTTCTGCTCGAAGACGGCCTTGCCGTCCTCGCCAGTGATGCTGGCGCTGCGGTACTCCCACGCCAGCTCGTCCGCGGGGTCCACGCCCGGCGTCGTGAAGAAGCGCTCCACCGTCAGGCCCGCCGTCGTCGCAGCACGCGCCTTGCGCGCCGGCGTCCGCCGCGCCTTCCCATTCACCGTGGACTTCGAGCTCAGCTCTTTATCCATGTCGCCACCCTCCGCGAATTCACTGTGAGTTCGGATGCAAAATTTGCAAAACGCTAACGTCGCGAGATCCCAACAGATCCGATGACGCATCCGCGATGCGATGCGGTGATCTCGGATGGGGATTCGCGACGGGGGAGCAGGGGCGCGTCCGGCCCCTCGTTCGATCTGCAGGAGATGCCCGCCAGACTGCCGGACGAGGCCATGGATAGACCCCTGTAGCACCGCCGTCAAAGAATCTGTCGGTACAACAAATGGTACCGGTCAAAATCATACCCACAACGAATTGTGTATAGGGGCGGGGTGAAGACCTGGGACTTGCCTGCCTGCCCAGCCGCTACAGCGTGTATCAGGGACGCCGGATCTAGAGCCCTCGCGAGGCCTTGGCAACACATGCTTTGCAGTGCCTGCGTACAGATGGCGAGCCATGTATCGTCACTTCAAGGCAAGCGAGCGTGATCATTGGAAGACGTTTGCTGTGAGTCTGTGCACGGCACGGGTCGAAACAAGTGATCCAATCTGGAGCGGGCAGCGGATCAGCGCCTGGAGCGGTCCTCTGGTGAACGAGGCCGTCGATTTCAGCCGGGGCCCGCGTTAGGAGGCGGACATGGCACCTCCCTTTCAACGCCACGTCTTCGTCTGCACCAACCGCCGCCCGGATGGGAACCCCAAGGGGTGCTGCGCCAGCAAGGGCGCGGAGGAGGTGCGCACCGCCTTCCGCGAGGAGCTCGACAAGCGCGGCATGAAGGGGCGGATGCGCGCCAACGCGGCGGGCTGCCTGGACACCTGCTCCTTCGGCGTCGCCGTCGTCGTCTATCCCGAGGGCACCTGGTACGGCGGCGTGAAGGTGGAGGACGTGAAGGAAATCGTCGAGCAGCACCTCATCGAAGGGCGCCCCGTGGAGCGGCTGCTGATGCCCTTCTCGCGCAAGGCGCAGCAGCCGGGCTAAGACTCGACACCCGGGATTAACCCGAAAAAATAGACCCTGCGCTCTCTCTGCGCGAACCCGTCGAGCAGCAGCGCGGGCGGCGTCAGCAGAGGCGTGGGGCTCGTCAGCTCCAAGGCCATTGCGTTCGTGCGCCCGTCGCCGCGAGGAGTGCACGCATGCGTCGCAGTTGGTGGGCCTCTGGCCTGATCGCCACCGCCTTGAGCGTGGCTGGCTGTGATTCCGAAGTCACGACGTTCCACGAGATGGACCGGCTGTCGGCCCACGCGTCCGCGCTGGCCGCGGAGTGGGCCGCGGGCGTCTCGTACAACGTGGGGGCTCGTGTCACGTATCAGGGCCGGCTCTACGAGTGCCGTCAGCCGCACACGTCCCAGGCGGACTGGACGCCGCTGGCGGTGGCGGCGCTGTGGTTGGACCTGGGCCCCGCGGGCAGTGACGTCGACGCCGGCACGGGTGGCAACGACGCGGGCACGGGCGGGGATGTCACCGCGCCCACCGTGGGGATGACCGCGAGCACCTCGCGCATCACCGTGGCCGGGCCGCTGTCACTCACCGCCACGGCGACGGACAACGTGGGCGTGACGCGGGTGGAGATTCTGGAGAACGGCTCCGTCGTCGCCTCCGGGACGTCGTTCAGCCGGGCCTTCACGGGATGGGAGCAGAACGGGACGTACGTCTACTCGGTGCGCGCCTATGACGCCGCGGGCAACATGGGGACCACGTCGGTCACCGTGGTCGTCGAGATTCAGGGTGGGCCGCCGCCGGGTGGCAAGAAGATCGTCGGCTACTTCACCGCGTGGGGCATCTACGCGCGCAACTACCACGTGTCCAACGTGCCGCCGTCGAAGCTCACGCACATCAACTACGCCTTCTCCAACATCACGCCGGATGGGCGCTGCGTCCTGGGGGACCCGTACGCGGACATCGACAAGGGGGCCGGCTGGCCGGGTGAGTGGGACCCCGGCGCGCTGCGCGGCAACTTCCGCGCGTTCAAGGAACTGAAGCGGACGAACCCGCACCTGAAGCTGCTCATCTCCGTGGGCGGCTGGTCCTGGTCCACGCACTTCTCCACCGTGGCTTCCAGCGCCGCCTCGCGCGCGGCGTTCGTGAAGTCCTGCGTGGACCTCTACATCCGGGGGCAGTACCCGGGCGTGACGCCCGCCAATGGCGAGGGCGTCTTCGACGGCATCGACATCGACTGGGAGTACCCCGTGGGGGGCGGCCTGCCGGGCAACAGCAACAGCCCCGCGGACAAGCGGAACTACACGCTGCTGATGCAGGAGTTCCGCAGCCAGCTCAACGCCGTCACCGCGCAGACGGGCCGGCCGTACCTGCTCACCATCGCCACGGGGGCGTCGCCCGACCTGCTGGAGAACAAGCAGGAGACGAAGAACCTGGCCGACGTGCTCGATTGGATCAACGTGATGTCCTACGACTACCACGGTGCTTTCGAGCCCACGACGAACTTCCATTCGGCGCTCAACCGCGTCACGGGAGACCCGGGCGCCGCCGTGGGCTTCTACACGGATGGCTCGGTGGCGAAGATGCTCCAATTGGGCGTGCCGCCCGCGAAGATTGTCGTCGGCGTGCCCTTCTACGGCCGGGGCTGGGGCCGCGTGCCCAACGCGAACAACGGCCTGTTCCAGTCCGGTGTCCCCATCAATGGCACCTGGGATGACGGCTCGTCCGGACCCACGGGCGTGTTCGACTTCAAGGACATCAAGAACCGCTTCGAGCGCGCCGGTTCCGGTTACACCAAGTTCTTCCACCCGGAGGCGAAGCAGGCCTTCGTGTACAGCCCGGCCACGGGCATCTGGATTGGTTACGACGACGCGCAGAGCATGAGCGCCAAGGCGGACTACATCCTGAGCAAGAACCTGGGCGGCGCGATGTTCTGGGAGCTGAGCGGGGATGACGGCTCGCTGCTGGATACGTTGGCCCAGAAGCTGCGCTGAGCGCCGTGACGTGAAGCGCTGGCGAATGGGCTGACAGCCATTGCCAGCGTGTCGTGAAGCCATACGCCGAGGGACTTCTGTTCCCCGGCGTCATGGCGATAGGGTTTGCCGCATGTCCCTCGCGGCTGCTGTCGTGTTGGTGGCGCTCTCCAGCGCATCCATGGCCGCCGAGCCCTGGACCGCCGTGGCGCGCGTCGCCTCCGAGGAGGAGGCCGCGCTCCTGGAGCGGGTGAAAGGACAGAGCAGCGACCTGTCCGTGACGCTCGAGCCGTCCCCCGGTGGGTCGTTGACGGGAACGCCGGTGGAGCAATGGCGCGCGGCGGAGCAACTGGCCGCGCGGCATGACGCGCGCGCCGTGCTCTGGTTCGTGCGGGAGGGACAGGACGTGCGCGTCCTGGTGGCGGAGCTGGACGGACGTCACTTGTTCACGCGCGAGGCGCGGCTGGGCGAGGTGCCCGGGACGTTGGAGTGGTCCGCGGGCGCGGAGGCTCTGGCGCTCGCCGCGCGCTCCGCGTTGCGCGCGGTGGATGCGGGCGCGCCGCTCGGGGTGGTGGTGCCTCCCCGAGTGGACGATGCCCCGATGGTGACACCGCCGGCGTCGACGGCGCGCGCGGTGGACGCCGTGCCTCGAGATGCCGCGGCGACTTCACTCGCATCGCAGCGTGAGGGCGCGGTGGGGACGTGGTGGCTCTCCGTGGGCGGGCACGCCGCGTTGGATGGCTACGCACGCGCGGGACATCAAGGGGTGTCCCTGGGGGCGGGGTGGCAGCCGGGCCGGTGGCGGCTGCGCCTGCAACTGCTGGCGGGGCTTCCCGCGCGGCTTCGCGACGCACGCACCGAGGTGTCCCTGGGCCAGCACGCGGCGTCCGCGTGGGCGGGCTGGCCGTGGGCCGTCACGCAGCGGCTCGATGTCGAGGTGGGTGTGGGGGCGGGCGCCGTGGTGTTTCGCCGCCGAACGTCGGTACTGGCCCCCGACGTGGAGGCCGCGCCGCCAGCGATGACGTGGGCCCTGCTCACGGGGCCGGAGCTCCGCGCGCGGTGGCGATGGGCTGCTCGCCTGGGCGTGGAGGCGGGGCTGTCCGCCGAGGTCCTCCTGGGGCGGCCCGAGCTTCGCTACGTCATCGATGGAAACTTCGTCTCGCGCGGTGACGGTTGGGCCCTCCGTCCACGCCTGCACGTGGCGTTGGTGGTTTTTCCGTGAGCGCGGATGACCCGAATGGGCCGGGGTCGTCCTCCATCTCCGCAATGAGGAGCTTGGGCTCACAGCCAGCGGGCAGGTCTCGGGCGGCGGAGGACCCGCGCATCCTGGCGGCCATCCAGGGCGAGCGCGAGGCGACGGGCGCATTGTTGTCGGAGCTGCTCCCCCGGGTGCGAAACCTCGTGCGTTATCTGGTGCGAGGTGACTCGGACGTGGAGGACATCGCGCAGGAGGCGCTCATCGCCCTGGTGCGTGGGCTCCCGTCCTATCGCGCCGAAGGCCGCTTCCAATCCTGGGCGGACCGGGTGGTGGCGCGGACCACATTCGCCTGGATGAAGCGTTCCCGGGGGCGCGAGGCCCAGCACGCGGACGCGCCGGTGGAATTGGTGGCGGTTCCCTCCGAGGACGCGCTACCGGACGAGTATGTTCATCGCCGGCGCATGATGACGCTTCTGGACCGGCTTTCGAACGAGCAGCGGCATGCGCTGGTGTTGCATCACGTGTTGGAGTTGAGCGTGCCGGAGATTTCGTCGGAGTTGGGCATCCCCTTCGAGACGGTGCGCAGCCGGCTCCGCTTGGGGCGCACGAACCTGCGCGCCCTGGCCACGGCGGAGGATGGCGGAGGGGAGGCACAGGGATGAGTGACATCAGGGAAGAGGGGGATGACGCCCTGACCGCGCTGCTCCCGCCGCTCGACGAGGCCGCGGGGCCCGCCCGGCGCATCTCCCGGGAGAAGTCGGCGGCGATGGTGCTGGCCGCGCTGGAAGCGAGCACGCTGACGGTTCGGGCGCCGCGAAGGCCTTTCGGAAAGCGGCCTCCCGTCTGTCTCATGACGGGAGCCATCCTGGTGGCGGGGGCCGCCGCCGCAATCTGGAGCTTCACGCGCTCCGCACGCACGCCGGAGGTCCAGGCGAAGACGGCCGTGGAAGTGAAGGCTGCGCACGCGGAGGCTCCGCGAGCCGTGGATGCACCCGGTGTGACGGAGCCTGCCCGCGAGGTCCTCGCGCAGCCCGAGTCCGTCAGCGACGTCCCCGCGTCATCCGAAGTAACGCGCGAGGTCCGCGCGCAGTCGAAGGACTCCGGGACGGTCGCTTTTCGAGCGCCGGCGCAGGGAGTGGATTCATCGAGCGGGGCCCCCGAGGTGGGCACGGCGCGACCTCGTCAACCAGCGTCCGGGGTGGCACCTCCCGCCGCCGCTCGCGCCGCGGAGGACCTGCTGCTCAAGGCCAACGGCCTTCGCTCCAAGGGCCAATGGAAGGAAGCCGAGTCCCTCTACCTGCGCGTCATCCGCGCCCAGCCATCCTCGCTCGCGGCGTATGTCGCGCGAGTCGCGTCGGGGTCGCTCCGCCTGGAGCACCTGGGCGACGCGCGAGGCGCCTTGCTGCAGTTCAAGGCGGCGCTCCGGCTCCAGCCGCGAGGGGTGCTCGACCAGGAGGCACAGCACGGCCTCGCGGAAGCTCACCGCGTGTTGGGAGACCGTGACGCCGAGCGGAGGGCGCTGGAGTCCTTCCTGGCCACGCACCCCGATTCACCGCTGGGACCGTCCGCGCGGGCGCGCGTCCAGGAGCTGTCCGCGCGATGAGCGGTCGATGGCACCTGACGGCGGCGCTCGCCCTGGCGATGGGCGGCTGTACCCGAGGTGACCTCGTGGCCATCGTGACCACGCCGGATGGCGGTGGGACGGGTGCCTCGGCGGATGCGGGAACGCAGGATGGGGGAGGGCCCCCCGACGATTGGGAGGCGTACTGCGCGGGACGCGGACCTCCCATCTTCGTGGGCGAGGCGGAGACCGACGCGCACGTGTGCAGTGGGCGCCTGGCCGAGCAGACCTTTCGACAGGCGCTCTGCACCTGCGAGGGACTGACGCTGGGCGCCTCCCTCGACGCGGATGCCTTCCGGGGTTCGGCGGGGACGTACCAGCCTGGTGGCGCTGGGGGCGATGTCGGCGTCAACGGTGCCTTGTCCGCCAACGACACGGTGAATGTGGGTGGCTCACTGCGCGTAGGCGGCGCGGGAGGACTCCAGCTCGGCCGCGCCTTCTACGTGGGCGAGACGCTGCACAGCAGTGGTCCACTGTCGGGAAGCCCTGTCTCGGCCTCCGTGGTTGGAGATGCGCGCGTGCGCGGTGACGTGTCGTTGCCCGCGTTTCACGTCGGTGGCGTGCTCACGGTGCCGGAGGGCGCGACGCTGGGCCCTGTCGAGGCGTCGGCGGTCCGTCGCGAACCCGTGGACCCCGTCACGCCTTGTGCATGTGATGAAACCGCGCAGGTGGATGTCACGGGCCTCATCGCGCGGCATGCGCATGACAACGACAACGCGGCCATCGGGCTCGACGCCGCGGCGATGGAGGACATCGAAGGCGAGCGGTCCCTCGCGCTGCCCTGTGGCCGCTTCCACCTGACACGCATCACGGGAACGGGCCGCGCGACGCTCACGGTCCGCGCGAGGACGGCACTCTTCATCGAGGACATCGTCGACCTGGCCGAGGGGCTCACCGTGGACGTCCAGGCGCCAGGAGAGCTGGACCTGTTCCTCGGGGGCTCGGTCGCGGTGGCGGGGCCGCTCTCGCTGGGCTCCACGGCCACGCCGTCACGTGTCCGAGTCTACGTCGCTGGGGCCAGCGTGCTGGCGCTGTCAGCGGGCAGCACGCTCGCGGGGAACCTCTACGCCCCGCACGCGACGCTCAGCTTGAGCGGCGGAGCGGAGGTCTTCGGCTCCGTGTTCGTGCGCCACGTCGAGGCGTCCGGACCGCTCCGTCTGCACTACGACGCCGACATCCGGGATGCCGGCGCCGCGTGCTCGGAGGACTGACGGTCCGGACGGAACCGTCAGGTCTCCGGTGTGAGTCTTCAGTTGCTCAGGCCCAGCCGACGGTCCTCCAGCGACGTCAGGCGCGCGGCGTCGTAGATGCTCCGAAGCGTCGGGTTGGTGATTTGCTCGCCGAAGAGCCTGTGGAACGGGATGGCGTCACGCGCCTTGTCCGGATCCCGCTGGACCGCGTCGGTGACCCACTTCTCGATTTGCCCCAGCGTGAGGTTCTGAAGTTGTCCCAGGCCCGGAATGCTCGAGGTGGGAATCACGTCCTTGAGCTTGAAGATGAGCCCCGCGAGCCCGGCGGCGGCCTCGTTGTTTTTCTTCAGCTCCTCGACGGAAAGCAGGAAGCCGCCTTCGATGGCGCCCAGGAGGCTGCCCATGGAGCGGGCCAGGCGCTGCGTCTCCTGCGAGGGCGGGTTGGCGTTCGCCTGGGTCTCCAGTGCGGCGCGCATGTCGCCCAGCTTCGTGTTCACGAACGAGCGGAGGGCGTCCTGGCCCTCGAAGGGGGGCTCCGTGAAGAGCGTGCGGGTGAAGAACTCGGACAGCCTGCCCGCGCTGGCGCTGCCGACGGAGCCGGAGAGGTCGCTGGCCCCGGAGAGAATCGCGTCCGAGTGCTCCATGAAGAAGCGAGCCGCCGCCGCGCGAGACTCGGGGTTGGTCCCCACCTGCTGGATGCTGTCCAGGAACAGCTTGAGCGACTCTTGTGTCGGAGGCTTGATGGCGCTGGCCGCGTCCAGCAATCCCCCGAGCGCGCCCGTGCCACCGGAGATGATGGGGTTGTTGAGGTTCCCCAGCACCTTGCCGATGCCGTCCGGGTTGTTCTTCAGGAAGTCCTGGAGCTGCTCGGGCGGCAGACCCGCCAGGGCGGTGGCGACGGCCACG
Organism: Myxococcus hansupus; assembly: GCF_000280925.3. Taxonomy (NCBI): domain Bacteria; kingdom Pseudomonadati; phylum Myxococcota; class Myxococcia; order Myxococcales; family Myxococcaceae; genus Pseudomyxococcus; species Pseudomyxococcus hansupus. The sequence continues at coordinate 5,099,078 of NZ_CP012109.1, read as the reverse complement.
GAGCGCGCCGGGTCCGGCGTGTTGCCGTCCGACATGATCTGCATCTCACGCTGCGCGTAGGCCGTGATGAGCTCCGGGTTGCCTGTCCCGGCGACAATCTTCGCCAGCCCTTCGTGCGTTTCGCCACCCCACGAGCCACGTCCATGGGAACCCACGCCCGCCGTCAGCTCTTCAACGGTGACGGCGCCCGAACGGAAGGCCGTGTCCAGCGCGCTGGACAGCACCTGCTGGTCCGCCGCGCTCAGCCGCCCCGCCTTGTCGAGGATCTGACCGGCCACGGGGCCGAAGGCGAAGAGGTTGTCCATGAGCGCCGCTTGCATCGCGGGGTCTGGGTTGTCCCTCAGGAAGTTCACGAGGACCGACGGGTCCCGGCTGTTGGTGGCCTCCTGGAGGACCTGGTTCACCGACGCGACTTCGGACGGCGTCAACGGCCGTGCCGTGACGGGGGCCTGCGGCGTGATGGGTTGACGACCGTTGAGGTTGGTCGTTGCCCGGTCACGAGCCACGTTGGGCTGGAAGCCATCGGCGTTGCGCTGGGTTCGGACCTGACCGGAGGTCGCCGCATCGGCGCCCTGACGCGCCAACGGCTGCTCGGTGCCCTGCCTGCTCGTGGGGGCGACGGCGGTCGGGGTGCGCCGGTCGATTCGGGGAGACATGCTTACGCCTTTCTCGGGAACGACATGAAGGTCAAAGCCTTCAGGATTGTCGGCCCGGGCCGCGCGGATGTTGCGGCCCGGGCCGTGACAAACCCGTGTCTGTCATTCGGAGATGGCGCGTCGTGTCATATGTCTGCGCTCAGGGAATGCGCTCCCAGGCGTCCTGCCAATTCATCCCCGTACTCGGTGCGTAGTGGAGCGCGGAGCCCTTGCACCAACCCGAGTAGGGGAAAGGCTTGCAGCGGTAGCGCAGGCCATCGGTTCCCCGCACCACGGAGCCCGCCGTATAGCTTTCAAGGCCCGCCGGGTAGATGGGGTCGCCATTGCCTCCGGGCGGCGGCTTGGTGATGTCGAGTTGGAAGGTGTAGCCCGTGTCGCGCGCGTAGACGCGGTTGGCCGTGGCGTTCTGCACCGGGTTGACGCGTCCGGCGGTGTCGAGCACGCCCACCTGCACGCGGTTGGAGGCGGCGTTCACACGCTGCGCGAGGCCATGAATCCACTGCGCCGCGGGCGTGGCGGCGGGCAGCGGGTGGACATGCGATTCGGCGTCACCTCCCTGCGCGTCGAACACGCGCAACGTCACCGAGCTCCCCGCGGGCAGGTCCTCGCGGGCCTGCACCTGGCCCAGCTCCCGCCAGGAAGAGGGCGGAGGCGGCGTGTTGCTGAACTTCACGTCGGTGCAGGCATAGAAGGCCTCCGGGCTGTCCGAGCGCTGCCAGATGGCATAGAGGACGTGCGAGCCCGTCTTGCCCTGCGGGAAGGGGCAGTTGAGGCGGTAGCGGTTGTTCTGCGCGGAGACGTTGGTGATGGAGCAGAAGGGGTTGGCCTCCAGGTCCGACCACTTCAGCGGCAGCGCGGGGTTGTAGCCCTCGCGCGTGACGTAGAGGCGGAAGTAGCCGGTGGCGTGCACCGCCGTCGCGTGGAAGACGAACTCGAAGCGCCCCTGCGCGTCCGGAGCGATGAGCGTGGACGGCCAGTCCGTGCGCGCCAGGTCCAGGCCGCGGTGGCTCTCGTTCGCCCCGCTGCACAGCTTCCCGTCCGGGATGATTTCGCGGTGCCGGTCATTGGCGTTGCCCTGGCGCACGCCGTTCCAGTCGTAGAGCGCCTGGGTTCCGCCGGCCTGGATGAGCGCCTTGCAAGCATCGGACTTCGGCGTCTCGGGCCCTTCCTTGAAGCAGCCATAGACGCGACTGAGAGGTACTTCCATGGAGCCGTGCGCCAGGGCGACGCCCGCGGACAACATGGACACGACGGCGAGCGAAACGCCCAGACACCGTTGCACTGCTGAGGTCATCCCTTCCTCCTGTGATGGGAGGAGGGAGGGCGCGCACCTGGAAATCGGGTCAACGGCGTCTGAAACGGCGAAGCGGCGGTCGTGCCCGGGGAGGGGACACGCCGCCGCTTCTGGACCGCTGAACCGAGGTGGGGCGCTCGACTACCGGCGCGAGCCGGTCAGCCGCAGCAGGGCGATGAAGAGGTTGATGAAATCCAGGTAGAGCCGGAGCGCGCCGACGATGCTCAGCGCGGCGATGCTGTTGTAGCCCGCACCCGCGTGCATCGCGCGCAGCTTCTGGGTGTCGTACGCCGTCAGGCCGGCGAAGACGACCACGGACGCGCAGGCGACGACGAAGCCCATGGCGTCACTGCGCAGGAACAGGTTCATGATGCTGGCCAGCACCACGCCCACCAGACCCATGAAGAGGAAGGTGCCCCAGGCGCTCAGGTTCTTCTTGGTGACGGTGCCGTAGATGGCCATGGCGCCGTAGACGGCCGCGGTGAGGAAGAACGCCTGGGCCAGGCTGCCCATCGTGTAGATGGCCATCAGCACGGACAGCGTCATGCCGGTGAGCGCGGAGTAGCCCAGGAACAGCACGCCGGCGACCGGACCGGACAGCCGGGGCGCCAGGAAGGAGAGGGCGAACACGGCGCCGAGCTGCGCCACGATGAACCCCAGGCGCCACTGAATCACCGTCTCGAACACCGCCGGGTTGCTGAACGTCAGCGCCGCGGTGAAGCCCGTGACGAGCAGGCCGATGAACATCCAGCCATGCACGCGCGACATGAACGCGCGCTGTGACTCTTGAACGAGGATGGAGTCAGCGGCGTCGCTGCTGCTCGCCTGCCACCCCGAGGTTTCCCAGGCCATGAATCTGCTTCCTTTCGAGCCAGGAGCCTTCCCGGCAGCGCACTGCTTATAACGCGTCCGGCCCAGGCGTGCGCGCGGCCCTGGCCCACGTGAAACCCCTTAAAAGGCCTTCCACGCCATCAAAAGCTTGGAGGCGACTTCCGAGGTGATGAGCGGCAGCACGCCGCCGCCGCCGACGATGTTGACGATCTCCGACATGGAGCCCCGACACACGCCGCCCCACGCCGGCTGCCGCGCCAGCCCCACGGAGGCGTACGCGGAGTAGTCCACGAAGAAGGACGCGGGCAGCACCGTGCCGTTGGGTTCGCAGAGCAGGTGATCCTCCGGAGGAGAGTCCACCACCTCCTGCACCACGAAGCCTCCGCCCGCGGTGTCCGCCGCCGTCCGGGCACACAACTCCGCCCACGTCAGCGGTGTTCCGTAGGCGCTCGTCACGCGCTCCGTGTAGGGCACTGTGCCCGCCGAGCGGCCCAGGAAGACTGCTCGGCCGCCGTAGTCCCACGCCCGCTTGAGGACGAAGCGCTGAGGGGCCGAGGCGACCAGGGCGACGAGGTCGTCCACCCGCGCGCCGTCGGGTCCCACTGCGGGGCCCGGGCGGAACAGCCGCGTCCACGGCACCGAGGCGCGCACGGCTTCCAGCTCCTCGCCCGTGAGGCGGGCGGCTTCGGCCAGGGCGGGCTCGGCCAGGGCCTGGGACAGGCGCGCGAAGGTCAGCTTCACCTCCACCTGCGAGGCGGGCGGGTTGAGGAACACCGCCTTCTTGCCGGGCACCGTGCTCAGGAAGTCCTCCACCCACGGGGAGGGCGACTCCTCCAGGCGCCGCACGAAGAGGTGTCGGTACACCAAGTCGTACTTCTTCCCGTTCGCCACGAAGGCGCTGTCACCGGACACCTCGTCCGGGTGGACCAGGTCGGCGTCCGCGCCGAACTCGCGGAAGCGCTCGCACAGCCAGCGCAGCTCCGTGATTTGTGCGTCGTTGCGGCGGCACAGGAGCGCCACCGTGTCCGGCATCCGCCCGTCGCGCTCGGCGGCGTAGCCATCCAGCAGCGCCCGGTACAACGCCAGCGCGTTGCTCCCGTTGAGCGACAGGAGCGCGTGCAGCGACTTCTCCGGATAGCGGAAGTAGCGGCCCACCACCTCGATGAAGGTGCGGGCGGCGATGTCGGAGTACCCCTGCATGGCCGGGATGGTGGCGTTGACCTCCAGGGCCCAGGGCTTCCCACCGGCGACGAAGTAGTCCACGCGGGTGGTGACCAGCCGGGTGGACTGGCTCCAGGTGCGCTCGGCGAGCGTGCGCTCGAGGGGGGACAGCGAGCCCAGGAGGAGCTCGGCCTCGTCGCCTTCGAGCAGGGCGCGCGCCATCTTCGCGGTGGCGGAGGACAGGCGAGCGGACAGCTCCGCGCGGCGGCGAATCTCCGAGGCGTCCAGCACCACGGGCGTGGCGGTGATGGGAATGGGGCGGGTGCTGCCGTCCGGCCGCGTGACGGCCAGGCCGCGCTGGTAGGCGAGCCGCGCCAGGTCGGGCGCGATGTGGCGCGCCTGGCTCCGCAGCACGTCGATGAACTCTTGCACGAAGTCGTGACCTCGGGAGGGTACGCCCCGGCTTCTGCCGGGCGGCGGCACCCTACGCCTGGAACGGTCCGTCGGTCCATGACGGCGGTGCGCTCCACCTACACCGGGCGCATGCCTTTTCCCCCTCCAGGGGGCCCTGGACCGCGTCATGAGGCCCTCCTGGCTGGCGGGCGACCGGCGCGCACGCTGTCGCTGGAAACGTGCTCCTTGGTTGCCTTTGTTTCCAAGTTGCTATTGCAGGGGTTCGCGGAGATGTCGCCTGGCGGAGGCCGCGTGATACAGTCTGACTTGCGCGAACGGCCTGTCTGGCTTACAACGTCAGACGCCGTTCAACCAGGAATGCCCTGACGTGAGCCGCTCCACCCACCGCCAGCCCGTGAGTCCCGTCCGGTCGCGCCGCATGGCGTTGCCGCTCGCGCTCCTGTGCGCGCTGGCCTACGTGGGCAGCGTCATGCACTTCGCCCTGGTCCAGCACGCCACGTGCCTGGAGCATGGCGAGGTGATTCACGTGGAGGCGGGGGATGACCACGGCGCGGGGCACGTCGAGGCGTCCTTCGACGACGTGCGTCTGGCCTCCCGAGGCGCGGAGGCGGATTCCCACGGGACCGACGCGCACTGTGTCCACGCCTTCTTCCGGCGGGAGGCACCGCCTCCGCAACAGGCGGCGCCGTCGCTCCGCGTCGCACCCGTGTTGTCCCAGCCCGCGCTGGCGGTGTTCCGGTTCCACTCGGAGCCCGTCGCCCGGCTGCACCTGGCTCCCAAGGCGTCTCCGCCTCGCGCGTGAGGTCCGGGAGTCTGCTCCTTCACGCGGCCTTGCGCGCCGTGTGAGCCCTGTCATCGGCTAAAGCCAGACACACTCCGTCCACCTCGCGTGGGCCGTGAGTCATTGCGGCTTTGTGTCCGTTGCCGTGGCTGAGCTGTCTCACCGCGCCCGTTCTTCGTGCCCATCGCACGGCCCCTTCCATTCCCACGTGTCCGTGGCGGCACCCCTCTGTTCCGAGGGCGTCCGTTGCGGTCGCGCGGGCGTGGCACACCCGCAGTTCGTCCCGTGGAGTAACACCATGAAGAAGAAGCTCCTGGCCGCATTCCTGCTGTCCACCGCGCTCGTGTCCGCTGGTTGCGGCGATGACCATTCCGACGATGACCACGGCGTTGACGCCGAGGCGTGTGAGCACCTCCAGAATGGGCCCGCAACCTCCGTCATCGCCGCGCTGGGTGCGGGTGAGCCCCCCGCCATTCGCGCCGACCACCGCCGCTACGACATCACGCTGGCGGATGGCCCTGACGGCAAGCAGGGCGCCGTGTCCTTCGCCGCGACGGAGGCCACCGACTACGTCATCTACACGAACGCGGCCGTGGCCCTGTCCGTCACCACCGCGAGCGGTGAGCCGGTGGAGATCGAGGAGAGCGCCAGCAGCTCCGAGGGTTGCACCGACATCAAGGGCCGCCACGTGGTGCCGCTCACGGTGGGCACGCACATCCTGACCTTCGGCCCCACGTCGGCCGCCACCGTCTCCGTCCTCATCGAAGAGGCGGCGCACGACCACGGCCACGAGCACTGACGCCGCTTCGGGCCTTCACGGCCCGTTCACCCGGGGCCGGCGCCCAGGTGCCGGCCCCTCGTTTCCCCAGAGAGAAGACCATGGGTTCCTTCCAGCAGTTCCTGACCGACAAGAACATCACCTCCCAGACGCTCCTCCGCCTGTCGCGCCAGCTCGAGTCCCGTGGCTCCGAGGGCCGTGTCCTGTCTCGCAAGCGCGTCGCCCGCCGCCGTGACAAGGACGCGCAGGGCAAGAGCTACGCGTCGCTGAACATCGCCAAGCCGAAGAGCGGCCGGGGCATCAGCGCGCAGCAGCTCCAGGCCGCGCTGGGCGACCGGCCGTTGCCGGCCCGCGTGCGCGGCAAGTTGGTGCGCGCGGTGAATGCCGTGCTGGGGAAGCAGGGCGGAAGCCCCGTCGAGGCCCCCGCGCTCTTTGGCAGCAGCCCCGTGCGCCGCGGCGCCAGCGCGAAGAAGTCCTAGCCCCGAGAGGAACTCCGCCCATGTCCGGCCACGCCCTGTCCACCGTGATTCCCTGCGAGCTTCAACGCGAGGGGGACCGCCTGTTCGACCTCTCCATGTGGTGCCTCGGAAGGGACGTGCTCTGTCCCGAGGGGAACCTCCTCGTGCGCAGGGGGCTTGTCCGCCACGCGCGACCGGAAGGGGTGGAAGGGCAGAGCCCCTATACGGTGGATTTGCCGGAGGGGAGGCGGTTGTCGCTGTGGGGTTTTGGCGCGCTGTGTGAGTGCGGCGAGGCCGTCTTCGTCCCGAGGTCGGGCTTCATGCCCGTCCTGCTGGACACCGCGCCGGGTGCGCTCCCGTTCCGCGCGGAGGACCTGAGTCCGCCGCGCATCCCCACCACGGGGCGCGAGCGGCGGGCCCTTCGCGCGGGGCTCGTCTCCCTGGCGGGGTGGTTGGCCTCGCATGAGGAGTGGGTGTCCCAGGAGATGGGCGCGTCCTGGCGGCGCACCTGCTTCGCGGCCCGGCGCAAGGCGCCGCCTGTCGCCGCGGATGCGCTGGCCGTCTCGTGGCGGCGCTTCGCCTCCCGCCTGCGTTCCCTGGATGCTGGATTCACTGTCTGCACCGCCCCGGTCTCCGGGGCCTGAGGAGAGGACCTCATGTTGGCGCGACTGCTCCGAGCCGATGAACCTTCCGTCCATGCCCGCGCACCGTGGGAGGACGTCGCCGACGAGGCCTTGCCGCCGCCGCGCGTCCGCGACGGCCTGGGGGCCGCGCACCTGGAGGTCAGCACGTCCCGGCCGCAAGCCCAGGCCTGGTTCGACCAGGGGCTGCGGTGTCTGCACCTGGGGTGGGGTTCGGAAGCCCGCCGCGCCTTCGCCGCGGCCACGCGCGAGGACCCGGCGCTGGCCATGGCGTGGTGGGGACTGGCCCTGTCGCGGGGCCCCGGCGCGCGCTTCGCCGCCGCCCGAGCGGAGGCCATGGGCCACGCGTTGGCGCTGAGCGAGGGCACCTCGGACCGGGAGCAGCGCTACATCGTCGCGGCCAGCCTGCTCGCGGAGAAGGGGCCCGCGAACGGGCGCCACGCCTTCGTGCGGGACATGGAGTGCCTCATCGACCGCTATCCCGAGGACGGCGACGCCAGGCTGTTGCTGGCGGGCTTCCTGGTGGACGGGTACGAACCGGACGGGCGTCCCGGTCAGGGCCAGCCGTACGCGCAGGCGCTGTTGCGCGAGCTGCTGCGCTCGCACCCAGACCACGCGGGCGTCCACCACGCGTGGGTGCAGGCGATGCTGACCAGTGGCCGGCCGGAGGCCGCGCTGGAGAGCGCGCAGCGGCTGCTGTCCCTGGCGCCGCGGGCCAGTCCCGCGCTGCTCGCCGCGGGCCGCCTGCTTCAGAGGGTGGGGCGGGTGCACGAGGCGCAGCACGCGCTCGAATCCGCCGTGGCCGCGGACGACGCCTACCTGGCCGAGGAAGGGCTGACCGTCACCGATGCACCTGGCGCGGAGGCCGCCATGCGGCTGCTCAGCCAGGGCTGCGCGGAAGCGGGGCAGTACGGCGAGGCGCAGGCCTGGGCCCGGCGCTTGCGGCAACGGATGGAGGGCGCGAGCGGGGACAACCAGGGCCTCCTCTTCGCCGCCTCCACGCTGGTGGCCGCGCACCTGCGCTTCGGCTTCTGGCGCGCGGCGGCGGACGTGCCCTTGGAGCTGTCCACCACCGCGTCGTCTGCCGAGCTGGCGTATCGGGACGGCCTGCGCCTCTACACGCGGGGCCTGTGTCTGCTGGAGGCGGGGCGGTTGGGCGAAGTGGAGCGCACCTGCAACGCGCTGGACGCGCTGCATGCGCCGCTGGTGGAGACGCGCCGCTCGGAGGATGGGGCCCTGTGCCCCAGGGACGTGGCGCGCGTGGTGGAAGTGGCCTCGCAGGAGCTGCGGGGCGCGTTGGAGGCGCGCCGGGGTGAAGTGGGCCGCGCCGAAGCGACGCTGACGCGGGCGCTCCGCCTGGAGCGGAGGCTGCGCACCGCGGGGCCCCCGTCCTTCTCACGGCCCGCGCGCGAGGCCCTGGTCCGGTTGCGGCTGCGCACCGGCCGCGAGGACAAGGCCCTGGAGCTGGCGCGGGCCCTGGTGGCGGAGCGGCCGGCCAGCGGACACTTCCGGCTGCTGGCGGCGGAGTCGCAGGTGGCGCTGGGCGCGTGGAGCGGCGCGGTGGAGGACTTCTCCGCGTTCCTCGAGCGCTGGTGCTGCGCGGATGCACACCTGCCGGAGCTTCGCCGCGCCCGGGCGTTCATCGCCGGACGGGGCCGTCTGCTGCGCCTGGTGCGGCCCCCGGAAATCCTCGCCCTGCGCGAGCCGGACGTGGCGCCTGTCTCCGCCCAGGGGACGATGTCCTGTTGAGTCCCCGCGCCGCGCGGGTCTCCGGCGGACGCTCCCGCGCACCGGGGCCGCCCGCCGCTTGACGTGCCCGCGCTGTTCGCGCGAGGAGGGGGCATGCCGACCTTCCGCCTCAAGCAGGACCAGGCCGCGTTGCTCATCGTGGACATCCAGGAGCGCCTGTGCGCCGCCATGGACCGGGACGCGCTGGACCGCATGCTCAGCCGCACCGGCGCCGCCATCGAGGGCGCGCGGGCGCTGGGGCTGCCCATCCTCCTCACCGAGCAGTACCCCCAGGGCCTGGGCCCCACGCACTCGCTCCTCCGCATGCGCGCGCTCAAGGACGTCAAGCCGGTGGAGAAGCTGGAGTTCAGCGCGGCGGTGCCGGACGTGCTGGCCGCGCTGGGCGGACGCACGCAGGTGCTGGTGGCGGGCATGGAGACGCACATCTGCGTCTTCCAGACGGTGCGCGACCTGGCCGAGCGGGGCTTGTCGCCCTTCCTCCTGGCGGACGCTGTCCTGTCGCGCAATTCGGAGGACCGGCAGGTGGGCCTCCAGCTCTGTCGCGACGCGGGGGCGCACGTCGCCACGGTGGAGGCCGCGCTGTTCGACGTGCTCGGGCGCGCGGGCACGCCCGAGTTCAAGCAGGTCTCCGCCGCGGTGCGCTGACGCCGCTCAGCGCGCCTTCTGCACGGCGTGCACGAGCATCCGGACGACGGTCGCCACGGCCACCATGGCCGCGGCGAACACCGTCTGCGAGCCGCCCACCGGGAAGTCGTAGAAGAAGGCGAAGAGGTAGCCGCCCACGCCGGCAATCGCGCCCATCACCGTGGCGACGAAGAAGGTCCACGGCAGCCGCAGCTCCAGCATCAGCGCGGCGATGGCGGACAGGGTGGAGAACGCGAACACCGGCAGCGCGCCCAGCGCGCGGGCGCACACGCCCACCATGACGCCGATGCTCACCATCAGCACGCCGTCCAGCAGCCGCACCGGCAGCCCCTGCACCAGCGCGCCCGTCCGGTCGAAGCTGGCGAAGGTGATGCCCCGGTACCACCAGAGCTGGATGAACATGACGGCCCCGCCGGCGATGGCCACCGTGTAGAGCTGCTCCGGCGTCACCAGTACCGCGGTGCCGAAGAGGATGCCCTGGATGTCGTGGGCCTCCTGGGCGATGCGGTCTCCCACGAGCACCGCCGCGCCGCCCGCCAGCGCGTACGCCAGGCCGAGCAGGCTCTCCTTCGTGAGGCGCAGCTTCGCGGGCTCCGTCATCAGGAGCAGCGTGGCCAGCAGCGCCAGCGCGGTGGCGCCAATCACCGGCTCCACGTGGGTGCCCAGGTGGATGGCCGCGTAGAAGGCCAGCGCCACGCCCAGGCCGGCGGATTGGGCCACCGCGGCGCTGACGAACACCATGCGCCGCAGCACCACGTAGACGCTCAGGAAGCCCAGCACGCCGCCCGCGATGAGCGCGCACAGCAGCGGGTCCCTGAACAGGTCGAACGCCAGGTGGAACTGCTCCCACTTGGACGGTTCAGCGAGCGTCGTTTCCACGATGAGGTCCCAGGGGCGCGCGTTGGCAGTACTCGTCGCCGTACTGGCGGCGGAAGGCGGGGTGACAGAAGACGGTGCGGGCATCGCCCACGACGAAGGCGGACGTCTCGCGGTCCACGAAGACGAGCACGTCGGCGTGCTCGGCGGCGACCTCCAGGTCGTGGCTCACCACCACCACGCCCAGGCCCCGCTCGCGGGACAGGGTGCACAAGCGCTGCATCGTCTCGCGCTCGGCCACCGCGTCCATGGCGGCGGTGGGCTCGTCCAGCAGCACCAGGTCCGCCTCGGTGGCCACCAGCCGGGCCAGCAGCGTGCGTTGCTTCTGGCCCTCCGACAGCTCGCGGTACGGCCTGGACGCGAAGGGCTTCGCGCCCGCCGTCTCCAGCGCGGTCTGCACCGCGTCCCGGTCCGTCTTCCGGGCGAAGGGCCACAGGAAGCTCCAGCCGCGCAGCCGGCCCCAGGCCGTCAGCTCATCCGCGCGCAGGGGCAACAGCCCGTCGATGGCGGACGTCTGCGGCACATAGGCGCTGCGCACCTGGGCGGACGCGCGGGAGATGGTGCCGGACACCGGCGGCAGCATGCCCAGCAGCGTCCGGAACCACGTGCTCTTGCCCGAGCCGTTGCGGCCCACCACCGCCACGAACTGCCCGCGGCGGATGGTCAGGTCGATGGGCGGCAGGATGGCGGTGCCGTCGTAGCCGATGACCAGCTTCTCGCACGTGAGCAGCGCGTCGCCCGGGCTGAACGAGGCGGGCACCGCGTGCGTCGTGGGCTCAGCGGTTTTCACGCCGGACCTCCGCTTGGGGTTCCAGTTCGGACAGGGACTCCAGGAGCGCCGTCCGGAACGTCGCGTGCTCCGGCGCGTCCAGGTCCACGACGCCATCCGGCCCCGGCGTCGTCGCGGCCCAGTCCAGCGCGTCGAACAGCGTGGGGGAAAGCGCGAGGCTCAGCGCCAGCTTCACGCGCGGCTTGTGCTCCCGGTCCGCGGGGATGGCCACGGTGCCGCGCAGCTCGAGCACCGGGCGGCCCGCCTCCCCGGTGCCCTCCGTCGTCAGCGTGAGTCGGAAGGGGCGCTCACCGGTGAAGCGCGGCGTGGCGCGGCCGTCGCGCACGGCGCCCTCCAGCCGGACCGATGACACGTCCCACTGATAGCGGCTGACGTTCGTCCGCGGCAGCTCACACGACGGCTCGCACTCCGGCGTCAGCGTCTGCTCCACGAGCAGGTCCAGGTCCGCGTCCACGTGCAGGCTGGCCACCGTGGACTCCGAAGCGCCGCCACCGCCATCCAGCTCCGCCTGGATGTCCTCGTAGTCCACCAGCGCGCCGTCATCGCGGTGGCAGTGGCCGTTGTGGCAGTTGCTGTAGCGGGGCGGCGGGTTGGCCGGGTCGAACGTGGTGGGGCCGCCGCCAGTGGCGCCGCCCACCAGGTCGATGTGCGTCACGCCCAGCGCGGCGCCGTCCAGGCGCACCTGGAAGTCGGAGGCCAGCCGCTGGAAGCCGTTGCCCGCGTCGCGCGAGGCCACGGGGGTGTAGTCCGCGCGCACGGTGGGCTCCAGCACCGCGAAGCTCTCGCCAGGCTCCAGCGCGCAGCCGGACAGCAGGAGCAGCGGCAGGAGGAGTCGGGTCCGCATGGCTCAGGTCCCCTTGCCGGCGAGGCCCTTCTCCAGGCGCTCGACCATTTCGTTGATGTGCTGGATGTACGTCTCGCCGGCCTTGAAGTCGGTGCCGCCGTGCAGGGTGACGAGCGGGGCGGGAATCTTCGAGGCCACCAGCCGCGCGGTGGTGTCCGGGTAGTAGCTCTCCATCAACAGCATGCGCGCCTTGCGCTGACGGCCCTGCGCCAGCACGCCCGCCACGTGCGACGGGTTGGGCGGGATGCCGGGCTTGGGCTCCAAGTACGCGATGGTCTCGAAGCCGAGCCAGTCGGACAGGTACGCGGTGGTCCGGTGGTAGGCGATGACGGGCTGGCCGCGCAGGGCCGTCAGCCGCTTCTCCCAGTCCGCGCGCGCCTTCTCCAAGTCGGTGGTGAAGGTGGCGAGGTTGGCGCGGTACGCCTCGGCGTTCGTCGGGTCCAACTGCGCCAGCCGTTCGGTGATGCCCTTCGCGACGGCCAGCGCCTGCCGCGGGTCATAGAGGAAGTGCGGGTTGCCGCCCGGGTGGACGTCGCCCTGGCCCCGGTCCACCTGCACGGTGGGGACCTCCAGCAGCCGGGCGAACTGCGAGGCCACCAGGTACCCCGGCGCGCCCACGAGAATCTTCGAGTTGCGCGCGCCCACCTGGAGCGTGGGCAGCCAGCCAATCTCCAGGTCCAGGCCCACGGCGATGAGCAGGTCGGCGCGGTTGAGCGCCAGGGCCAGGTTGGGCTTGGCGTCCACGAAGTGCGGGTCCTGGCTGGACAGGGCCAGGGCCTGCACCTGGACATGTTTGCCGCCAACCGCCTTGGTGAGCGCGGCCAGGTCCGGCAGCGTGGTGACGACGTTGAGGTCGGCGCGCGCGGGGGCGGCGACGAAGAGGGTGAGGGCGGCGCACACGGCCGCGAACAGTCGGGTAGGACGCATGGGCATGGCTCCTATGAAAGGGTTCAGAACGCGTGGGCGCCGTGGGCACCCGTGACCAGCTCGAGCGCGAGCATGAGCGAATAACCGGCTTCGTCCCGCCATCCGGCCCGGTCCCTGGCGGCCTGGAGGCGCAGCCGGGAGAACTCGGTGGGCCAGAAGGTGGCGTTGACGGAGACGCGGTTGCGACTCTCCGTCCACTCCGGATCCAACGGGTCGGCGATGCGCTCGCCGCCTTCACCTCGCGCCGCCGTTCCCAGCTCGTAGCGCAGCGCGGTGGCCCAGCGCGGCGAGAACCGCCACGCCGTCTGGGCGTAGAGGTTGAAGTCGGTGAGCACGTCTCCCGGCACCTGACGGCGGCGGTAGTAGGCCTCCGTCTGGAACGTGATGAGCGTGGTGTTGTACGCCTGCGTCACGGGCCGGTAGCGCAGGTAGATGTCCGTGCCGAACACGTCCGTGCGGTTGCGGTGGCCGGTGGGGTTGGGGCCGGTGGCGGTGGACAGGCCCCACATCAGCGACAGGTCGTCCGACAGCGGGAAGAACTGCTTCACCGCGCCGGTGGCCTGCAGGTCCAGCGGCGACTGCACCCGTTCGCTGGTGGCGCCCAGGAAGCTGCGCGCGGTGGCCTCGCCGGTGGCATCCGTGATGCTGCCCAGCACCTCCACGTACCAGGGCAGGGGCGCCAGCCAGGACACCTCCGTGCCCAGGCCGCGGTTGCCCTCGGCGCCGAAGATGCGGCCCACGGCGAAGGGCTGGTCCACGAAGTCCCACGAATGCGGGTGGGTGGGGTTGATGCGGCCGAAGCGCGTGAGGAACTGACCGGCGCGCACCTGGAGGTTGTAGGGCAGCGCCAGCGTGGTGCCGTACGCCTCCTCAATCTCCACGCCGAACTGGCTGAAGACGATGTTGCCGTCGAAGCGGAAGTAGGGGTCCACCACCGAGCCGATGGACAGCTCCAACTGCTGGAGGTTGAAGCCGTTGCGCGTCGGGTCGTGCGCGCCGGACTGCATCGGCTCCTTGTCGGTGAAGGCCGCCGCCGCCACGTCCAGGATGAAGCTCAGGTCGAGGAAGTTGGCGCCGGCGCCGTTGTTCACCCCGGGGATGGACAGCGCGCTGGTCGCTCCGGGCATACCGGAGGGCGCCGTGGCGGTGCCGGTGGGCGCACCCTGCTGAGCCGCCGCGGCGTCGCTGCCGAGCGCGTCCTCGATTTCCTTCAGCTCGGCGGGCGTGAGCGACGGAGGCGGCGCCTCTTGCGGTTGAACCGGCGCGTCCGCGGGGGGCGCGGCGGGCTCCTGGGCCAGGGCGCTGCTGCTCAGCAGCCAAGGCGTGAGTGATACGGCGATGACGGCGCCGCGGACGGCGCGCGAACGGGTGTCCACCTGGAATGCTCCTCGAACAGGGCGCCCGCGATGCGGCCACGCCCACCATGACCTGCCAGACCTCAGACGACGCGCTTCACGCGCGGGCTGGGGGCGAGGCCTTGGGAGCGGTGTCGAGGATGGAGAGCGGCGGGTGGACCCGGGGCGGGGCGGTGGCCGGACGGCTCACGGCCAGCAGCGTCAACACCAGCGACGGGCGGTAGGGCGTGAGCAGCTCCGGGCGGGAGCTGGTCGTTACCAGCGGGCACTCTTCGTGCGTGAGGGCCGCGGAGTCCGCCACCGCCTCCGGCAGGGCGGACACCTGCGGGCCCTGCTCGATGGCGATGCGCGCCAGGCGGGCCCCGGTGCCGAGCGCTGTCTCTTCGAACGTCTGGTGCTGCGGACAGAAGCGATGCGCGTGCTCGTCCCTCGCGTGCATCAGCGCGCTCAACGGCTGACACAGCCACAGCACGGCGAGCAGCGTCGCGGTGCAGCGGGCGAAGGTGTGGGCTCGCTGATTCATCGGAAGAGGGCGTCGGCCGGGTGCTCTAATGACGCGGCCCGGCCAGTGTCAAGGGACGGTATCACGCTCTGTTTCGTCCGGGTGGGGATGTGTCGCTCCCGCCGGCGCGTTGGGGTTTCTCGAAGATGAACGGACACTCGGACGGCGGATTCATTCCTGTGGCGACGCTGGACGCACTCGACGCACGGGGCCGCGCGGTGGTCCAGGTGGACGGGGTCGCGGTGGCCCTCTTCCGGGTGAACGGGGAACTCCACGCGGTGGCGGACGCCTGCCCTCACCGGGCGGGGCCCCTGTCCGAGGGCGACCTGGTGGGATACGTGGTGCACTGCCCGTTGCACACCTGGCCGTTCGACATCCGGACGGGGCTGTGTTCCCGACACCCCGGCGTGCGGGTCCCCACCTTCGAGGTGCGCGTGCAGGGACAGCACATCCTCGTGGCCGCATCGGGTAGCGTCCCGGCCCCCTGAATGCCGGCCCCTTCCAGGAGAGATGCCGCTGTGACCTCGTCCCGAGCCCGCCGCAAAGCCACCGCCGTTCCGGCTCCCGCCAGCGCCCCTGACACCGCGGCCATGGCGCGCGCGGTCGCGGACTTCCTGCGCGCCGCCGGCCTGTCCCTCCAGGACGTCCACCTGGCGGACACCCCCTCGCGCGTCGCCGAGGCCTGGACCTCCGAGTTCCTCGACGGTTACGGTCGCACCCCGGAAGCGGCGCTGGGCGAGACGTTCCCCGTGCCGCCGGGCTCCTCTGGTGAGCTGGTGGTGGTGACGGACCTGCGCTTCCACTCCATGTGTCCACACCACCTGCTGCCGCTCACGGGCCGCGCCCACGTGGCCTACGTACCGGGCAAGCGCGTGGTGGGCTTCGGCCGGCTGTCGGCGCTGGTGGACTGCTTCGCGCACCGGCTCATCCTCCAGGAGGACCTGGCGCGGGAGGTGGCTCGCTCCCTGGCCCAGGTGCTGGGCAGCCCCGCCACGGCGTGCATCATCGAAGCGGAGCAGGCGTGTCTGCGCCTGCGCGGGGACAAGCAGCGTGACGCCGTCACCCATGCGGAGGCCTATGAAGGCACCTTGCGGCGCGACGGGCCGCTGCGTCGTGAATTGTGGGCCCGGTTGGGGGCACGCCGATGAGCAGCGGCACGCCCGCGGAGTTTCCCCGGGTGGCGCCCGAGCAGGTGGCGCGGGTGTGCGAGGCGCTGGCCACCGTGTTGTCACCGGGTCAGGTGCGCCGCGACGAGTCCACGCTCGCCGCCTATTCGAAGGATGAGTCCGACAGCGGGGTGTACCCGCCGGATGTCGTCGTCTTCCCGGAGGACACCCGGCAGGTGTCCGAGGTCTTCAAGGCGTGCGCCGCGCACGGCGTGCCCTTCACCCCTTGTGGCGCGCGGAGCGGGAAGAGCGGCGGCTCGCTGACCTTGCAGGGCGGCGTGGCGGTGAGCCTGGAGCGGATGAACCGCATCCTCTCCATCTCCCCCGAGGACCTCACGGCCGTGGTGCAGCCCGGTGTCATCACTGGCGATTTGATGAAGGCGGTGGAGGCGGTGGGGCTCTTCTATCCACCGGATCCGAACTCCTGGGAGGTCTGCACGCTGGGCGGCAACGTGGCGGAGAACGCCGGCGGTCCTCGCGCGCTCAAGTACGGCGTCACCCGGGACTACGTCATCGGGTTGGAGTGGGTGCTGCCGGACGGCGAGGTCCTCCGGGTGGGTCGGCGCACCATCAAGGGCGTGGCGGGTTACGACCTGGTGGGCCTCTTCGTCGGTTCGGAGGGCACGCTGGGGGTCGCCACCGAAATCACGGTGCAGCTCATCCCGCTGCCCCGCGAGGTGCTCACGGCCCTGGTGGTGTTCCCGTCCGTCATGGACGCCGCGCGAGGTGTGTCCGCCGTGCTGGCCGCGGGCATCCTGCCCCGGTGCCTGGAGCTCATCGACGATGTGGCCCTTCGCGCCGTGGATGGCCGCGGCTTTCAGTTCCCCCCAGGCGCGGGCTCGGCCGTCATCGTGGAGGTCGACGGCAACGGACGTGACGGCCTGTTATCGGAGATGTCTCAGCTCAGTGACATCTGCACCCGCCAGGGCGCCACCGAGACGCTGGTGGCCCAGGATGCCTCCCAGCGCGAGAAGCTGTGGGCCGCGCGCCGGGTGATTTCCCCAGCCCTCCGGGCCCTCAAGCCTCGCAAGATTTCCGAGGACATTGTCGTCCCGCGCTCGCGCATCCCCGAGGTCATCGAGCGACTGAAGGCCATGGGGAGTGAGCTGGGCCTCACGGTGGCCACATATGGCCATGCGGGTGACGGCAACCTGCACGCGAACATCCTGTACGACGGTCCCCATCAACGGCCGCTCGTGGACGAAGCCCTGCGACGCATGTTGGTGCTGACCGTGGAGCTGGGCGGAACGATCACAGGCGAGCACGGTGTGGGCCACGCGAAGCGGGAATATCTGCCGTTGGAGCAGGCGCCCGCGCTCATCGACTTGCAGCGTCGGCTCAAGGCCTTCTTCGACCCATCAGGGCTGCTCAATCCCGCGAAAATGTTCCCGGCTCCCAAGCGTTCTTGATGCGTGGCCGACGCGGCTCTTTTTTCGTCCCGGCGTCGAGCGGCTTACCGTCCAAGTCTTGAGACGGACTGGGAATGCCGCGCGAAATGATCATTCGGGGCTGGAATGAGAAACCCTTTCGCTCGTTGCGCGTCTTAGTTCCAGGTGGACGCGAGGCGGCAGGGGAGCGCGTCCGGCATCGAACGGAGGACGGGAAATCATGGCCAATTCGACGAGGTACGCAGCGGAAGGCCTGTCGCACTACCTTCGGAACCTGGGCGGGCACCAGCAGTTGACGCGTGAGCAGGAGTACGAGCTCGCACGCCGCGCCCGCAAGGGTGACGAGTCCGCGCGGCAGACGCTTGCCAGCTCCAATCTGGCCTTCGTTGTCGCCGTGGCGAAGAAGTTCGCCAATCGCGGTTCGCGTCTGGATGACCTCATCCAGGAAGGCAACGTCGGTCTCATGAAGGCGATCGAGCACTTCGACCCCAAGAAGAACGTGCGCTTCGCCACCTACGCGGTGTGGTGGATTCGCGCCTACATCACCCGGTATCTGAAGGACAACCGCAGCCAGGTGCGCGGCGGCGAGGCGGAGCGCGGCAGCATGGTGGACTTCTCGTTGGACGCCAGCATCGACGAGGACGGCGAGACGACCTTCCTCGACAGGCTGGAGGACAACGGCCCTTCGCCTCAGCAGGTGTTCCTGTCGCACGAACAGGACACCGAGATTCAGGAGGCGCTCGCCAAGGTGCGCAAGCGCATTGGTGACCTGGGCTGGGACATCCTCACGGAGCGGTTGACCCAGGACAAGCCGCTAACGCTGGAAGAGCTGGGCCAGCGCTGGGGCGTGTCGCGCGAGCGCGTGCGTCAGGTGGAGCTGAAGACGAAGAACTTCCTGGAGCGCTACCTCTCCGCGTTCAACGAGAACGAGGAGTTCGTGGACCTGGGCGAGCACGCGGCCGACGCCGCGTGAGGGCCCCCAACAGCCTCCCCACCTGGGAGGGCGCCTTGTCGAGGCGGGACGGTACGGGTTAACCCGCACTGCTCCCGCCTCGTGTCGTTTGGTGGATGTTTGAGGTCCGTTGGTTTGCTAGCGGGCAATTGCGCGTGCTAAGCCCCGCGCTTATGCGCCTGATTTCATTTGCTTTGTGCCTGCTCCTGAGCCTGCCTGCCTGGGGGGCTGAAGCCTCCCTGCTGTCCGAGCTTGACGCGCTGTACGCGAAGCGGGGCGACGCGGGTGGGGAGAAGGCCTACGAGGGCGCGCTGAAGACGGCGCTGGACGCCGCCCCCGAGGACTACGAGCTGGTGTGGCGCAAGGCGCGCATCCTCCAGTGGCAGGCGGACGGCGCGGCCAGCGACAAGCTCAAGAAGGTGCTGGGCCGCCAGACGTGGGACTGGGGCGAGAAGGCCGTGAAGCTCGCGCCCGCCCGGGTGGAGGGCCACTACTACGCGGCCACCGGCATCGGTGCGTACTCCCAGGCCGTGGGCATCATGAAGGCGCTGGGCGAGGGGCTCGAGGGCAAGTTCAACGAGCGGCTCGACAAGGCCCTCCAGATTGACGCGAACTACGACCGGGGCGCGCCGCTGCTGGCCAAGGGCCGCTACTACTACGAGCTGCCGTGGCCCAAGCGGGATCTGGCCAAGTCCGCCAGCCTCTACGAGAAGGCCATCGCGAAGCACCCGGAGATGCTGCGCGCCTACTACTTCCTCGCGGAGACGCAGCTTCGGGACGGCAAGGCCGCCAAGGCGCGGGACACCCTTCAGAAGGTGAAGCAAGGCAGCGTCGCGTATGACCCCGCGGAGGGGCGGCGCGTACAGGAGTGGTCCAAGAAGGTCGAAGCCGACATCGAGAAGGAGCTCAGATGAGGGCAGAGAATCAGGTAGCGGCTCCCGCTACCCCGGGGGGACTTCAGGACGGGACGCTCGTACAACTGCTCATCCAGCGCGCGAAGAACGCGTCAACGGTGGGGGCGTCACACAAGAAGGACGGCCGCTGGCAGGACGTCACCTTCGCCCAGTTCCTGGAAGACGTGAAGGCGATGTCCGCGGCGCTGGTGGCGCAAGGGGTGAAGCCCGGAGACCGGGTGGCCATCTTCGCCAACACCAGCCTCCAGTGGCTCATCTGTGACCTCGCCATTGGCGCGGCGCAGGCCATCACCGTCCCCATCTACGCGTCCAACACGCCGGATGAATGCCGGTACATCCTCAACCACTCCGAGACGTCGCTCGTCTTCATCGACAACGACGAGAAGGACGTCCGCCAGCCCGGCCGCCTCACGCGCATCCGGCAGAAGCTGGCCGAGTGTCCCTCCGTCGCGAAGCTGGTCCTCTTCGAGGGCCCGGCGGCGGGTGGCAACGAGCTGGCGCTGTCGGACTTCGTGGCCCAGGGCCGCACCGAGCACGCCGCGCGCCCGGACGACTTCGATGCGCGCGTGAACGCCGTGTCCATGGATGACACCGCCGCGCTCATCTACACGTCCGGCACCACGGGCGACCCCAAGGGCGTCATCCTCACCCACCGCAACTGGGCCTTCGAGGCCAAGGCCGCCCAGTCCGTGGGGATGATGGCGCCGGGTGACTCGGTGATGCTCTTCCTGCCGCTGGCGCACGTCTTCGCCCAGGTGGTGAAGGCGTCCTGGCTGAGCATGGGCTACCGGCTCATCATCGCCGAGTCGGTGGAGAAGCTGCTGGCCAACCTGGTGGAGACGCGGCCCACGGTCCTGCCGTCCGTGCCGCGCGTCTTCGAGAAGGTCTACAACAACGTGGTGGCCAACGGCTCCTCGGCGCCGGGCCTCAAGGGCCGGCTCTTCCGCTGGGCCTTCAAGCTCTTCGACGAGTACGTGGAGGCCCGCAGCCAGGGCCGCGAGTACAGCTCGCTGGGCTTCGCGCTGGCCAAGAAGCTGGTGTTCGCCAAGGTGCGCGCGGCCATCAGCGAGAAGCTGGGCGGCAACATGCGCCTGTTCATCTCCGGCGGCGCGCCGCTGTCGCCGAAGATTGGCTACTTCTTCGACCTGCTGGGCCTCAAGGTGCTGGAGGGGTACGGCCTGACGGAGACGTCCGCCGGCTCCACCGTCAACCGCGAGCACAAGATCAAGATCGGCACCGTGGGCGCGCCCATGCCCGGCCTGGACGTCCAGATTGCCTCCGACGGCGAAATCCTCATCCGCGGGCCCTCCGTGATGAAGGGGTACTACAAGAACCCCGAGGCCACGGCGGAGGCCATCGACGCGGACGGCTGGTTCCACACGGGCGACATCGGTGAGTTGGACTCGGACAACTACCTGCGCATCACCGACCGCAAGAAGGACATCATCGTCACCGCGGGCGGGAAGAACGTGGCGCCGCAGAACCTGGAGAACTCGCTCAAGACGCACCCCATCATCAGCCAGGCGGTGGTGACAGGGGACAAGCGGCCGTACCTGGTGGTGCTCATCACCGTGTCGGACGAGGCCGCGCGCAAGCTCCTCCAGGAGAAGGGCGCGCCCGTGGGCACCTACGCGGAGAACTCCCGGCGTCCGGAGGTCCACGCGGCCGTGAAGGCGGCGGTGGATCAGGTCAACACGCAGCAGCCGCCGTACTCCACGCTCAAGCGCTTCGCGGTGCTGGAGGCCGACTTCAGCCAGGAGACGGAGGAGCTGACGCCCAAGCTCAGCGTGAAGCGGAAGGTCTGCAGCCAGAAGTACAAGGCGCAGCTCGACCGGATGTACGAAGGCACCACCGTCGTCGACTGACGGGCAAATGCGAACGCCCGGCCTCCCCGGATGAACGGGGCGGCACGGGCGTCTCGCACTTCAGGTCAGGGGCGGGGTGCCCCGGGTGCTTCAGACGTGGCTGCTGGGCGTCTGGCTCTTCGACACGTTGTTGTCCACGCCCGTGGCGCTGGACAGCGAGCCCGAGGACTTCTTGTCCCCGGGGGCGGCCGCATCTTCACCCTCGCCGCCGAAGCCACGCTTGAAGTTGCGGATCGCGCTTCCCAGCGAAGAGCCGAGCTGCGGCAGGCGCGACGCTCCGAACAGGAGCAGCAGCACGCCCATGATCAGCAGGATTTCCATTCCCTTCAAACCCATTACCCGGCTCCTTCGTGAAGACGCGAGGAGCATACCGATGGGCGCCGCCGACCGCCAGCAAGACCGGCGGACGACTCAAGCCTGCATGCTCGCTGGGGAACCGAGCTCCGCCGCGGGGGCCTCCGGGAGCGTCAGGTACAGGGTGCTGCCCTCCCGGTCCGTCTCCACACCCACGCTGCCAGCGTGGGCCTCCACCTCCTGGCGTGCCAGGTAGACGCGCAGGGGGTCCTCCAGCTTCTTCTCCCGGAAGGCGCGCTCCTCGCGCTGGAACACGGCCGAGGCGTCCTCGTCCGTCAGCGGCGCTCCGTCCCGGCGGACTTCCACGCGGACCCGGGGCGGGTACGCGCGGATGCGCAGGCGGATGACCTCGCCCGGCTGGGCACGCGCGAGCTGGTACTGGATGAAGGACTCCACCGCGTGCTGGATGCGGGCCCCGTCCACGACGATGTCGGGCGTCGCGTCCCCGGGCCCCAGGTCCAGGACGAGCGTCACCTGGGCGGCCTTCGCCGCGGCGCTCTGCTTCTCCACCGCCGCGTCCAGGATGGGGAGCAGGGACTGGCGCTCCAGCTCGCAGGGCAGGGCGCCCAGGTCCGCCCGGCTGGCGTCGAAGAAGTCCTGGGAGAAGGAGAGCGAGCGGTCCGCGTTGCGGAGGATGGTCTCCAGGCCACGTTGGACCTTCGGCTCCAGGGGCACCCGGCCGTTGAGCAGCAGGGCCGCGTAGGAGCGCACGTTCGCCAGCGAGCCGCGCAGGTCATGCGAGGCCATGGACAGGTACTTCACACGGCGGCGGACTCCGGCCTCGTCCCAGCTCAGGGGCGCGGTCCACAGCAGCCGGCCGCCGTCCTCCAGGCGCTCCTCGCCGGCCATCAGCACCTGGCCGTCCCGGCTCCAGAGGCTGCCGCTGCCCGGGCGCCGCTGGAAGCCCGCGGACTCGAGCAGCTCCGTCACCGAGGCCACGCGGGCAGGTACTTCTTCCAGGCCCAACTGCTCCAACAGGGAGCGTCCGAGCAGGCGCGGAGGGCCCTGTCGCGGGAGCAGCAGCAGCCCTGGTGCCGCCATATCCCCTGTCGTCAGCTCCCCCGGGCTCGCCACGTTCCTCGCCTCCAGTCCATCAGGTCACGGAAAGGGTGGGCAGTGACTGTCGGTTTTGCAACGTGGGCCCATGTCTGGCGGCGTGGGCGCATTTTCTTGCGCGGCCGTGTGGGAGGATGGTTGAAGAATCTCCGCGTCGCACCCTCGGGAGACTGCTCTGACCTTGCACAATGCACAGCATGCGGGTGCCCCCGTTGTCCTCGTCGTCGATGACGACCCGGACATCCTGGAGGCCCTTTCAGAGATTCTGGAAGCCGAAGGCTTCGAAATCCGCCGCGCGCGGAACGGGAAGGAGGCGTTGGACCGGCTCGAGCCTGAACCACCCAACCTCATCCTGCTCGACCTGATGATGCCCGTCATGGACGGCTGGGAGTTCGCGCAGCGGATGCGGCAGAAGCCGCCCGAGGTGGCGCGCGTCCCGCTCATCGTCCTCAGCGCCGACCGCAACGTGGGCAGCAAGGCCGCGGACATCGGCGCGGTGGGCCACCTGGCGAAGCCCTTCGAACTGAATGACTTGTTGGACATGGTGCGCCGGGCGCTGAATCCCGCGGCCGCGTCCACCAGCGCCTGACAGATGCCGCATCCGTGGCTTGACCTGCCAAGGGGGCGCCATTACGGTCCCCCCGTCTTTGATTTTCAAATCAACGATCAGGCGACAAGGAGTGGGGCATGAACGCGAAGGACATCATCGAGAACCAGATTCCGGAGTCCCTCAAGGCGAAGCCGGAGCTGGCGAAGGAGATCAACGCGGTCATCGTGTTTGACGTCTCCGGTGAGGGCGGCGGGAAGTGGACGCTGGACACCACCAAGACGGAGGGCTGGGTGACCGAGGGCGCCACCGACGGTGCCAAGATGACCATCAGCGTGAGCAACGACGACTTCGTGAAGATCCGCGAGAAGAAGCTCAACGCGCAGATGGCGGCCATGCAGGGCAAGCTGAAGTTCAAGCCCATGGACATGGGCCTCGCGATGAAGCTCGCGAAGCTGCTTTGATTCCGACCTGGCCCTGGTGAGCGGCAGCGCTCCCGAGGCCTGAGTCGTCCGCGGCGCGTCTCCTTCCAGGGGCCGCGCCGCTGTCGTTTCCACACCCCGGAGTCTCTTCCTCGAGGAGTGCCCATGTCGTCGCTTCCGCTCGCTGGCCTGCGTGTGTTGGATTTGTCGCGCCTGTTGCCCGGTCCCTACGCCACGCTGGTGCTGGCCGACCTGGGCGCCACCGTGGACAAGTTGGAGGAGCCGGAGGGCGGCGACTACGTCCGGCAGATGCCCCCGCTGCGGGACGACGTCAGCGGCCTGTTCTACGGCCTCAACCGGAACAAGCGCTCGCTGACGCTGAACCTGAAGCAGCCCGAGGGCCGCGAGGCGCTGAAGCGGCTGGTGCGCCACTACGACGTGGTGGTGGAGAGCTTCCGGCCCGGCGTGTTGGACAAGCTGGGCGTGGGGGATGCCGTGCTGCGCGCGGAGAACCCCCGGCTCATCGTGTGCGCCATCTCCGGTTATGGGCAGACGGGCCCGGACCGGCTGAAGGCGGGGCACGACTTGAACTACGTGGCCCGCGCGGGGCTGCTGGGCTACGGCGGCGAGCCCGGCGGGGCGCCCGGTTTCCCCGGCGTGCAGATGGGGGACATTGGCGGCGGAAGTCTCTTCGCGCTGGTGGGCATCCTCGCGGCGCTGCACGAACGTGAGCGCACGGGGCAGGGGCGCTTCGTGGACGTGTCGATGACGGACGGCGCGCTGGCCTTCCTGCACATGCACCTGGCGTCGCGGCTCTACATGGGCGCGGAGGGGACGCCGTTGCAGCGCGGGACGGAGGCGCTCAACGGGGGCTACGCGTGTTACGGCCTGTACCGCACAGCGGATGACCGGTGGCTCGCGGTGGGCGCGCTGGAGCCGAAGTTCTTCTCGGGCGTGTGCGAGCGGCTGGGGCGCCCGGGGTTGATGGAGGACGCCTATGCCCCGGGCGAGGCGGGAGCGCGCGTGAAGGCGGAGCTGACGCGCCTGTTCGCCGAGCACCCGCTGGCGTACTGGCAGGAGCGCTTCGCGGGCTCGGATTTGTGCATCGAGGCGGTGGCGGAGGGGGACGACGTGCTCCAGGACGCGCAGCTCAAGTCCCGGGGCCTGTTCGTCGAGGCGGAGGACGCGACGCTGGGTCGCAAGGTGACGCACCTGCTCACGCCGCTGCGCATGGGGGAGACGCCGCTGCGTGCTCCGCCCGCGTTGGGACAGCACTCGCGGGAGATTCTGGAGGAGGCGGGCTTCACCGCCGAGGAGCGGGCGCGCTTGGGGCACTGAGCGGCGGCGCGCGCCACAGGGCCTCGCCGTGCGCCGCGTGGCAGGTGTCGCCCACGAGGTCCAGCGCGAGCTGGGGCTGCTGGGCCGCGATGGCCGGCAGGCCGTCGAAGGCGCCCGCCGCGTTCAGCCTGCGCACGGTGGTCTCCAGTGCTGTGCGCGCGCGCTCCACGGTCCGCTGCTGTGCCGGGGTGGGCCGCCAACCCGTGTCGTCGCGGTAGCGGCCGAGCGTCTCCAGCAGGTGGCCCTGGAACTTCAGCATCTGCACCAGCAGAGGGAGACGGTACGCCGCGGGCATGGAGGCGAGCGCCGCCTCGTACTGACGCCCCTCCGAGTCCAGCCGGTACAGGAGCACGTCCACCTGCGTGTCGAGCCGTTCGCGCCACGCCTTTCGGACACGGGCGTGCCGGGCCCAGCCGGCCACGGCCTGGAAGTAGTGAAGGCCGCCGCAGGGGTGGGCGTAGATGCCTTGCTTGCGCTTGGGGACCTCGGGCCGCCCCGCGCGCATCCCTTCCGCGAGTTCCGCCTGCGCCGCTTCGAGCGTGGCGAGTGCCTCCCGCATCACCGCGTCAACGTGGACCCGAGTGCCGGTGCCATCGAGGAAGGTATCGCCGGGCTTGTGCGCCAGGGACAGGGCATCCAAGGCCCACGCGCCTTCTGGGCTGGCCGCGAGGGCAGGGCGGTGGTCACGTTGCACCTGCGCGACGAGGTCCCGCACCGTGACCGGTCCCCAGGACGCCTTGAACTGGTGCGACAGGCGGTAGCCCGAGCGCAGCAGCGTCTTCACCTGCAAGGCGGGATGGGGCTCCACCGGTGTGCCATCGGCGGTTCTCGGCTCGAAGAAGAGCCGCTCGGGCGTCCGGCGTAGGAATCCCGCGATGACCGTGTCCGCGGCGGGTTGGCCATCCCGCGTTCGGAAGGCGCGCCCGTCGAGCACCATGCCATGCGCCAGGGCCCAGGGGTTCTCGGGCGCGGCTGCCCACTGTCGACATCGCAGGGACAGCAGTGCCAAGACGTCGCCCCGCCGCGCCTGACTGTCACCTTGCACGTCGACGGCACGCTCGGCCTGCGCCGTTGCGGGGGCGGCGCGCTCGGCCTGCGCCGCTGCGGGGGCGACGCGCTCGGTCTGCTCCGTTACTGGGGCGGCGCGCTCTGCCTGCGCCGTGGCGGGCAACGAGACGTCGCCCCTCCGCGCCCGACTGTCGCTTTGCATGTCACCGGGACGCACGGCCTGCACCATCACGGGGGCCACGCACTCCGCCTGCGTCGTGGCGGGCAACGCGGGGGCGCCCAGGCTCAGGGCGAGTCCAATTGGGAGCAGGGGCGTCATCGGCATGCGTGGCGGACGCGAGCGTCGCAGCCCCAGGCGGTTCCTGCACCTGCCGCGAGCTCAATCCCGTGCCCCCCAAACGACAACGCGCGCGGGCCCGAATCCGGACCCGCGCGCGTGCGTGAAAACATCAGCCCAACGTCAGCTCGCCTGCGAGTTGCCCTCGTCCGACTGTGCCTCGGCCGTGAGCTTCGCCAGCATCCGCTCCAGGATGCCGAACACGGCGTCCCGGTCCTCGGGCGTCATCAAATCCAGCACCCGGCGGAGGCTCTCGTCGAGCCCCCGGTCGATGCGGGCGAAGACGCTGTCGCCCTGCTCGGTGAGGCGCACGACGACGGCGCGTCGGTCCTCCACGTCACGGGTCCGCTCCACCAGCCCCATGCTCTCCAGCCGGTCGACGACCCCGGTGATGGTCTTCCGGGTGATGCCGACGCGCAGCGCCAGCACCCCCACCTGCACCGGACCGTCGTTGCCCAGCCACGACAACGCATGCATCTGCGTGGGCGTGAGCTGGAGGTCCTCGCAGATGCCCGCCAGCGGGTTCTTCAGCGAGCGGTAGCGGCTGAACTCAATCATCAATTCGTGGAGGCGCCGCGACTCGGGCGTGGAGGCGCCGACCTCGACCACCGGACCGTGACTCTCCTCGGAGCCACCGTCCTCGTGGAGGTCCTGTCCCTCCTCGCCCGGGTCGCCTCGCCGGTTCGCGAGGACGGCCGGTTTGTCATCCGGCCTGCGCATCAAGCCGTCTCCACCCGGGCCGCGGCGGCCACGGAAGGCGAGTCCTCGCCGTGCTTCGGACCCACGGAGTGCGGCGTGCCATGGGACGCGCCCGGGCCCTTGCGGCGCTTCATCTTCTCGATGAGCTGATCCATCAGCGAGTACACCACAGGCACCACGCCCAGCGTGAGGAACGTGGACGTCACCAGACCGCCGATGATGGTGATGGCCATGGGCGCGCGCGTCTCCGCGCCGTCACCCTTGGCGACCGCCACCGGAATCATGCCGGCGATCATCGCGATGGTCGTCATGAGGATGGGGCGCAGACGGACAGGAGCCGCGTGGAGCAGCGCCTCGGTGGCCGTCTTGCCTTCTTCACGAAGCTGCAGCGTGAAGTCCACCAGGAGGATGCCGTTCTTCACCACCAGACCCATGAGCATGATGATGCCGATGAGGGCGAACATCGACATGGCCTGACCGGTGATGAGCAGACCGCCAATCGCGCCGATGAGGGCGAAGGGCAGCGACATCATGATGGTGAAGGGGTGGATGAGGCTTTCGAACTGCGCCGCCAGAATCATGTAGATGAGGATGATGCCCAGCAG
Source organism: Myxococcus hansupus (assembly GCF_000280925.3). Lineage (NCBI taxonomy): Bacteria > Pseudomonadati > Myxococcota > Myxococcia > Myxococcales > Myxococcaceae > Pseudomyxococcus > Pseudomyxococcus hansupus. The sequence goes on along the minus strand of NZ_CP012109.1, from coordinate 5,071,725 downwards.
CAGGGCGGAGCCGAACGCCGCGACCGACTTGCCCATCTCCTTCGCGTTACCCTCGAAGTCGTAGATGATCGTCTTGGGCAGCTCCTTCTCCGCGTACGCGTTGAGGAAGTTCATGCCGTCGCTCAGCGCGTAGCCGGACGCCAGGTTCGCCAGCAGGGTGATCTGCCGCTTCTGGGACTCGCGGTCGATCTGCACCGGGCCGTCGGCCGGCGTAATCGTCGCGATGTTGCGCAGCTCCACCAGTTGGCCCGTCGTGCTGCGCACCGTCAGCTTGCCCAGCGCGTCGGCGGAGGCCAGCGTCTGCGGCGGCAGCGCCACCTTGATTTCGTACGTCTCGCCACCCTCGCGGTAGTCGCCGAACTTGTCCTTGCCCAGGAAGGCACGCAGCGTGGAGCCCAGCGAGGCCGCCGGCACGCCCAGGGCGGCCGCGCGCTCGCGGTCCACCTTGACGTCGTACTGCGGCTTGCCCGAGCGGAACGTCATGTCCACGTCCACCAGGCCCGGATTCTTTCGCATCTCGGCCTGGACCTTGTCGGCGGCCTTGACCACCTCGTCCCAGTTGTCGCCGCGCAGGTTGAACTGGATCTGCTGCGTGCGGGCGCCGCCGCCGCCAATGGCCGCGACGTCCTGCACCGTGACGGTGACGCCGCTGCGGGGCGTGATGGCGCCACGCAGGTACGTCTTCAGCTCGCCCTGGTTGAAGCCACGGTCCTTCAGCGGAATCAGGTTGATGAGCAGCTCACCCTTGTGGACCTCCTCCTGCACGCCGCCACCGGCGGTGGCGAAGGTGGAGTCGATGCCGGGCAGGGCGCGGACCTGCGCGTCCAGCGCGTCCAGCTCCGCCTGGGTCTCCTGCAGCGTCGAGCCGATGGGCAGCTCCACCGCCAGCTTGATGTTGCTGTTGTCCTGCTCGGGGATGAACGTGAACTTCAGGAACCCGGCCATGAAGAAGGTGAGGAAGAGCACCGCCACGGCGACGACCAGGGTGATGGCCCGGTGCCGCAGGATGCTGGCCAGGATGTTGCGGTAGCCCGTCTCCGTGGCGACCAGGACCTTCTCCACCATGGCGGACACGCCCGTGGGAGATCCGTGGTGGCTCAGCATGCGCGACGACAGCATGGGCGTGAGCGTCATGGAGACCGCGTAGGAGATGAGCACCGCCACGGCCACTGTGACGCCGAATTGGTAGAAGAACATGCCCATCGTGCCGTCCATGAAGGCCACGGGGATGAACACGGCGACGATGGCGAGCGTCACGGCGAACACGGCGAGGGCAATCTGCCCGGTGCCGACGAGCGCCGCCTCCATGGGCGTCTTTCCCTCTTCCAGGTGCCGGACGATGTTCTCGATGACCACGATGGCGTCGTCGATGAGCAGACCGATGGACAGCGTCAGCGCCAGCATCGTCACGACGTTGAACGTGAAGTTCAGGGCCGCCATGACGGCGAAGGTGCCGACGACGGACACCGGCAGCGCGATGGCCGCCACCAGCGTGGAGTTCAGGTTGCGCAGGAACACCAGCACGATGAGCACGGCGAGGAAGCCACCGAGCACCAGGTCGAACTGCACCGCGGCGATGGACGAGCGGATGAACCGCGAGTTGTCCGTCACCATCTCCGTGCGCACGCCCTCGGGCAGCAGGCTGTTCACCTCGCCCAGGGACTCCTTGATGGCCTCGGCCACCTGCACCGTGTTGGAGCCGGACTGCTTGCGCACCACCAGCGCCACGGCGCTGCGGTCACCGCTCTTGGCGCTGGAGCGCGCCTCCTCCGGGCCGTCCACCACGTCCGCCACGTCGCGCACGCGCACCGGCGCGCCGTTGGGGCTGGCGATGATGATGTTGCGCAGCTCGTCCACGCTCTTGACCTCGGAGGTGAGGCGCACCACGCGCTCACGGCCGCTGTCCATGGTGCGGCCACCCGGGACGTCCAGGTTCTGCGCCCGCACCGACTGGCTCACGTCGCTGACGGCCAGTCCGAAGCCGCGCAGCCGCTCCGGGTCCACGATGATCTGGATTTCACGCTCGCGGCCACCGACCACGTCGATGCTGCCCACGCCCGGGTTGCGCTGCAGCGCCGGCTTCACCACGTCCTCGGCGACGCGCGTCATCTCCTCGATGGGGAGCGCGCCGGACAGCGACAGCGTCATGATGGGCGCCGCGCCGATGTCGAACTTCTCCACCACCGGCGTCTCGATTTCCGTCGGCAGCTTGCTCAGCGTGGCCTGGACACGGTCACGCACGTCCTGGGACGCCACGTCCACCTTGGTGTCCAGGGTGAAGCGCACGACGATCTGCGACACGCTCTCCAGGTTGATGGAGCGAAGCTGCTCCACGCCGTTGAGGGTGTTGAGCGCCTCCTCCAACGGATCACTGACGTTCTTCTCCATCGACTCCGGGTCCGCGCCGGGCAGCACCGTGGTGACGGTGACGACGGGGAACTCGACGTCGGGGAACTGATCCACGCCGATGCGTGGGTAGGCGTTCACGCCGAAAACGACCAGCGCCAGCATCAACATCGCGGTGAAGACGGGGCGCGAAATGAATGTCTTGAGCATTCAGGACTCCAAAGCTTGAAAGGGGAGGGCAGGCGTCACTGCACTACGCGGACGGCCGTGCCCTCCTTCACGTCCAGGGAGGAATCGGCGAGCACGCGCTCGTCGGCGGCCAGTCCCTGGAGGATGCGGACGTAACCCGGCAGCACTCGCTCGACGCGCACATCCCGCTTGCGCACCGTGCCGTCCTGCACCACCCACACGAAACCCTCCTGACCCCGGGCGCTGACGGCCTGGGTGGGGAGGAAGAGGCCCTTGTCGTCGGCGTCGCTCAGGTTGGAGAAGTCCAGCTCCACCAGCGCGCCGGGCCGCAGCGCGGAGGAAGGCTCACCCACCACGTCCGCCAGCACCTCCACGGTGCGGTTGGTGGTGTCCACCACCGCGCCCACCACCGCCACCTGCACGTCGAAGCGAGCGCCGCTGGGGCTCACGGTGCCGTGCGTCTTGCCGCCCACGCGGATCTTGTCCACCACGGACTCGGGGACCTGGGCGCGGACCTCCAGCCCCGTGGTGTCCACCAGGGTGAAGATGGGCGTGGAGGGCGTCATCGCCACCGAGTCACCGATGTTCTTCGTGCGGGACGTGATGACGCCGTCGAAGGGGGCGATGATGGAGTGGTCGCGCAGCATCTCCTCCGCCAGCCGCAGCCCGGCGGCGGCCTGCGCGGCCTGCGCGGCGGCCTGCTTCTGGCCAATCACGGCCTGATCCAGGCCCGCGGCGGCCACGCCACCGGACTCCGCCACCTTGCGGGTGCGCTCCAGGGAGGACGTGGCCAGCTCCAGGGCCGCGTCCGCCGCCTGCTTCACCGCGCGCGCCTGCTCCACGCTGATGACCACGTTGGAGGCGTCCAGCGCCGCCAGGACCTGGCCCTTCTTCACCTTGTCGCCCACCCGGACGTTCATCTTGGCCAGGGTGCCGGTGGTCAGGGGCCCGAGGACCGCCTCGTGCTTGGAGCGGATCTGCCCCGTCACGCGGGTGACGTCGGCGCTCAGCTCCGTGGCCGGAGTGATCGCACGCACGCCCATCGCCGTGGCCCCCGTCTGCTCGGGAAGGGCCGGCTTGTTGCTGGCCTTGCCACAGCCCGTCGTCACCACCGCTGCCATTGCCGCGGCCATCCACATGCGTCGAATCACGGTCGTCCTGCTCCTGCCGGTCATGGGGCACCTGTCCCCTGGGAGACATTTCCGAACCGGCTTCTACATGGAAAGTCTGCGCTCCAGAAACTACAGTCTCTGAACTGTCTGTCAAGGGGATACTCCGCATTGCGGACTATCTCCCATCGGGGGCGTTTAACGCCCGGCCGCTGGGCGGGCAGGAAAAATGACATGCCGCATTGGGAGCGTCCCTTGGCCTGGAGGCGGGGGATGTGTGTCACGGAGGCGCCGCTTGTGGCACCTAGAGGCCCCTGTTATTGATTCCAGAATCAATCCTTTCGCGAGGACACACCCCCCATGCCCCACCCGTTCACCGAGGAACACGAGGCCTTCCGCAACACGGTGCGCAGCTTCGTCGAGAAGGAGATGACGCCCCACGGCCTGGAGTGGGACAGGGCCGGCATCTTCCCCAAGGAGTTGTTCCGCAAGGCGGGAGACCTGGGCTTCCTGGGCATCAGCCATGACCCGAAGTACGGCGGCAGCGGGCTGGACTACTGGTACGTGACGGTGTTCGCGGAGGAGTTGAGCCGCAGCCTCAACGCGGGTGTGAACATGGCGCTGCTGGTGCAGAGCCAGATGGCCACGCCCATCATCAACGAGATTGGAACCGACGAGCAGAAGCGCGAGTTCCTGGAGCCGGCGCTCAAGGGCGAGAAGATCGCCGCGCTGGGCGTGAGCGAGCCGGGCTGCGGCTCGGACGTGGCCAGCATCAAGACGACGGCGCGCCGGGACGGGGATGACTACGTCATCAACGGCTCGAAGATGTGGATCACCAACGGCACGCGCGCGGACTTCATCACGCTGGCGGTGCGCACGGGCGAGGCCGGCTACGGCGGCATCTCCCTGGTGACGTTCCCCACGGACGTGAAGGGCTTTGGCGTCTCCAAGAAGCTGGACAAGGTGGGCAACCTGTCCTCGGACACCGCCGTCCTCTACTTCGAGGACTGCCGCATCCCCGCCCGCTACGTGCTGGGCGAGGAGAACCAGGGCTTCTACCACATCATGACCAACTTCCAGGGTGAGCGGCTGGTGGGCGCCATCACCACGGTGGCGGGCATGGAGCGGATGGTGGAGGACTCCATCCAGTACGGCAACGAGCGCGAGGCCTTTGGCCGGCCGCTGATGAAGTTCCAGGTGTGGCGCCACAAGTTCGTGGAGCACCTGACGGCCATCGAGGCGGCCAAGCGGCTGACGTACCACGCGGTGGACCTCTTCGACCGGAAGGAGAACCCGGTGAAGGAGGTCTCCATGGCGAAGCTGTTCGCCGGTGACCTGGCCCAGCGCGTGGCCTACGACTGCCAGCAGTTCTACGGCGGCATGGGCTACGTGGAGGAGACGTCCATCGCGCGCATGTGGCGCGACGTGCGCCTCATCACCATCGGCGGCGGCACCTCCGAGGTGATGAAGGAGATCATCTCGAAGATCTACGGCTTCTGAGCCGTCCGCTCAGGCGCCGTGGCCCAGGTGCAGCCCTTCCAGCGGCTTGGGCCCGCTGTCCAGTTCGGCGTGCATGACGGCGTCGTCACGCACGCCCTCCCACTTGGACACCACCAGCGTCGCCACGGCGTTGCCAATCACGTTGGTGATGGCGCGCGCCTCCGACATGAAGCGGTCCACGCCCAGCAGCAGGGCCACGCCCTCCACGGGCACCTTGCCGTTGAGCGCCGCCAGCGTGGCCATCAGGGTGATGAAGCCCGAGCCCGTGACGCCCGCCGCGCCCTTCGACGTGAGCAGCAGCACGCCCAGCAGGGTGAGCTCCTCGCCCAGCGTCAGGTCCACGTTGACGGCCTGGGCGATGAAGATGGCCGCCATCGTCAGGTAGATGCACGTCCCATCCAGGTTGAACGAGTAGCCGGTGGGCAGCACCAGCCCCACCGCGCCCCGGTCGCAGCCCAGCGTCTCCAGGCGCTTGAGCAGGCGCGGCAGCGCGGACTCCGACGAGGACGTTCCCAGCACCAGCAGCAGCTCGCTGCGCATGTACCGCAGCAGCTTCCACAGGGAGAAGCCGGACAGGCGCGCCACCATCCCCAGCACCAGGAACACGAAGAGGGCGCAGGTGACGTAGACGGCGATGAGCAGCCGGCCCAGCGAGCTGAGGGACTCCACGCCGAACTTGCCCACGGTGAAGGCCATGGCCCCGAAGGCGCCCACCGGCGCCAGCTTCATGATCATCCCGACGATGCCGAAGAAGACCTGCGCCAGGTCATCCGACAGGTCCAACACGCGCTGCCCCATGGGCCCCAGGCGCGTGAGCGCCACGCCCGTCAGCACCGCGACGAGCAGCACCTGGAGCAGCTTCCCCTCCGTGAAGGCCGACAGGAAGTCGTGGGGGATGATGTCCATCAGGAAGGGGATGGTGCCCTGCTGACTCGCGGAGGCGCGGTACTGGGTGATGCCGGAGGTGTCGATCTGCGCCGGGTCGATGTTCATCCCCGCGCCGGGCTTCAGCGTGTTCACCACCACCAGCCCCACGACGAGCGCCAGCGTGGTGAGCACCTCGAAGTAGATGAGCGCCTTGAGGCCGATGCGGCCCACGTGCTTCAGGTCCCCCATCTTCGCGATGCCCGCGACGATGGTGAGGAAGATGACCGGGGCGATGATCATCTTCACCAGCTTGATGAAGCCGTCGCCCAGCGGCTTCATCGACGTGCCCAGGTCCGGCCGCAGCCAGCCCAGGAGCACACCCACCGCGATGGCCAGCAGCACCTGGACGTAGAGATTCTTCAACCACCGCATCCGCACCCCACTGTGGAAGGCCGCGGACTATAGCGCGCCGCATCCTGGGACTCGCTGGGTGGGTGGGTGGGGGGGCAGCGGGCGGCCGGGGGCATGCCGGGCCGCGTCACTTCTTGCGGAACAGCGCCTCCGCGGCGTTCAGCAGGGCGTCGCGGCCCTCCTTCACGTGGAGGCCGCCCTCGCCAATCTGGAACAGCTCGCAGAAGTTGGCGCCGTCCTTGTCCTTGGGCACCTCGGCGAAGGGTTCCTTGCACTCCTTCGCCACGCTCAAATCGAAGTGACGGCAGTTGCGGCACGAACGGATGTCCTCGCCGCAGTGAGGGCAGTCGTCACGCCGTCCCACCTGGTTCGCGATGATGTCGAGCCGGTGTCCACAGTGCGCGCAGCCGGGCATGGGCCTCCTCCAATGAGACGGGGGCCTCCATTGTGCCAGCGCGCCACCGGGCGCGGCGAGCGCTCAGCGCTGGGGGCTGGGCGTCAACGCCTGGACGTGCTCCGAGGAGGCATGCTCCCGGGTGTGGCTGGCGTGGCTGTCGCCACCCGTGACGTCGATGAGCTGGTCGTTCAGCCGCTTGAGGAGGAACAGCAGGTACGCGCACACCGCCGCCAGCGAGGCCGCCAGCACGCCGAGCATCATGCCGCGCTGCCACACGTGCGCCGCCTCGAGGACCCCGCGGCGCTCCGCGAACGTCTTCAACTGGGCATCCGCCGCGCCGCCATCCAGCCGTGCCGCGTAATCCTCTGCCTGGGCGGTGCCGCGCTCCATCAGCCACTGGCCCTGGACCTGGAGGGCATCCGCGCGGATGTAGCAGTACGAGGCGCCGCCCGCCGCGAGCAGGGAGATGCAAAGCGCCGTCATCACGCTCCGGGTGGTGCCCATGCAACATCCTCCGGACTGGCCGTTGCACGGGCAGTCACACCCGCGACTGCTCCGGCTTCCCGAAGACAGTAGCGGATGCTAGGGAGCCCCCCTGACATGGGCAAGCCCTACCGTCCTAAAGACCACTATTTCCAGAAGGCCAAGCAAGAGGGCCTTCGAGCCCGTTCGGCCTTCAAGGTCGATGAGCTCATCAAGCGTTTCCCCATGGTGAAGAAGGGGCACGTGGTGCTCGACCTTGGGGCCGCGCCGGGAGGCTTCTTGCAGATCCTCGCGGATGCCGTGGGCCCCAAGGGCCGCGTCATCGGCGTGGACATCGTCCCCATCCGGCCCTTCAGCCAGCCCTTCGTGCGCACGGAGGTGATGGACGTGCTCGCGGACGACTTCGACGCGAAGCTGGCCGCCATCTATGACGGTCCCTTCGACGCGGTCATCTCCGACATGGCGCCCAAGACGAGCGGCATCAAGGCCACCGACGAGGCGCGCAGCCTGCGGCTCGCGGGCAAGGCCCTGGAGATCGCCGCGGCGCGGGGGCTCCCCGGTTCCTCCTTCGTGGCCAAGGTCTTCATGGGGGGCGACTTCGAGGACTTCCGCAACCAGGTGCGCGCCCTCTTCGAGGAGGTGAAGGTGGTCCGCCCCGAGGCGACGCGCGGCGCCAGCATGGAGGTCTACCTGGTGGGTCTGCGCCGTCGCGCGCCAGAGCCCTCCGGGGAAATCTGACGTTCATTGTGGAACGTTCCAGGGGGCGGCTGTGTCTAGAGTGCCGACATGCACCGGACCCCCTGGACCCGCGCACCCTTCGTTTCGCTGTGCTTGATGTCCCTCCTGCTGGCCTCGCCCGCGTTGGGGCAGGGCAAGGCGCCGCCGTCGTGGAAGGCCATCGACACGATGGTCTCCGAGCAGAAGCTGGAGGCCGCCGCGCAGGCCGCCGAGGCCCGCCTGGAGCAGGCGAAGAAGGCGGCCGACGAGGCCGATTGGGCGCGGGCCCTGATTCGCACGGTGCAGCTTCGCACCGCGCTGCATGGGTATGAAACGTCGGTCCGGTTCCTGCGCGATCAGCCCTGGCCCAAGGGCGCGCTGCACCGCGCGACGCTGAACCTCTACTACGCCAACGCGCTGGTCACCTACGCGCGGGAGTATGGCTGGGAGGTGCGCCAGCGCGAGACGGTGGCGTCCTCCGGTCCGGTGGACCTCAAGGCGTGGACGTACGAGCAGATTCTCACCGAGGCCCAGCGGGCCTATGAGGAGGTCTGGACGCAGCGGCAGCAGCTCGGCGCGGAGCCGGTGAAGGTGCTGACGGAGTACCTCCAGCCCAACACCTACCCGGACGGCGTGCGCTCCACGCTGCGCGACGCGGTGACGTATCTGCGCGTGTCCCTGCTGTCGGACAGCTCGCACTGGCGGCCCGAGCAGGCCAACGAGGTGTACCGCCTGGACCTCGGCGCGCTCCTGAGCGGCACGCGGACGGTGGCGTTGACGGACCCGGCGGTGCACCCCTTGGAGAAGGTGGCCGCGGTGCTCGGGGATTTGGAGGTCTGGCACCGCGCCGCGGGCCGGCGTGAGGCGGAGCTGGAGGCGCGCCTCAATCGCTACGAGGTGCTGCACCAGCACTTCACCGACAAGGAGGACCGGACGCGCATCCGTCAGCACCTGGCGGCGCACCTGCCCACGTTCAAGAACGTTCCCTGGTCGGCCGTGGGGCAGGCCCAGCTCGCGGAGATGGAGCGGACCGCGGACCACGCGGTGCGTGCCCACACGCTGGCGAAGGCGTGCGCGGCGACGCATCCCGGCTCGCTGGGGGCCCGGCGCTGCCAGTCCATCGTGTCCCAGCTCGAGGCCCCGGAGTTCCAGTTGGGGATCATGTCGTCGGACGGGCCGCGGCGCCGCTCCATCGAGGTCACCCACCGCAACGTGCCCACGCTGCACTTCCGCGCGTACCGCATGGACCTGGAGGCGCAGCTCGCGAAGAGGGACGACTTCGACTTCATGCCGGACGGGGACAAGCTGAAGTCCTTCATGAAGGGCCAGCGCGCGGTGGCCACCTGGAGCGTCGCGCTGCCGAAGACGGAGGACTTCCGGGACCACCGCACCTTCGTCACGCCGCCGCTCCAGGAGACGGGGACCTACGTCATCGCGGTGTCCGCCCAGGAGGACTTCCGGGAGAAGAACAACCGCATCATGGCGGTGTACCTCACGGTGACGCCCTGGGTGATTGTCTCCCGGATGCAGGGGACGGACGTGGTGGAGGTGCGGGTGGTGAACGGGGAGACGGGCGCCCCCGTCGCGAAGGTCCCCTTGCGGCTCATCCATCTGGATTACCAGAAGGGGTTCACCGAAGCGGCGCGCACCACCACGGACGCGGCGGGCATGGCCACCTTCAAGGCGGCGCCGGGCCGAGGCTACCAGAACCACATGTTGCTCGCCGGGCGTGGGCGGGAGCTGCTCCGGCACACCCACCACGTGGGCCTCTACCACCGGGAGCCCCCCGGGGAGCGCAGCAGCGCCCTCGTCTTCACGGACCGCGCGGTGTACCGGCCCCTGCAGAAGGTGCAGTGGAAGGTGGTGTCCTACAGCGGCCGTTACGACCAGGCGCGCTTCGCGGTGAAGGCGGGCGAGGGGCTCCATGTGTCGCTGATGGACCCGAACCGCCAGGTGGTGGAGACCCGGGAGGTCCACACCAATGACTTCGGCTCGGCCGCGGGGGAGTTCACCATCCCCACGGGCCGGGTGCTGGGCGCGTGGTCCGTGACGGTGAGCAATGGGGGCCAGGCCGTCATCCGCGTGGAGGAGTACAAGCGGCCCACCTTCGAGGTGACGCTGAAGGATGCGCAGGCGCCGCTGCGCATCAACCGCCCCGCGACGATTCAGGGCGAGGCCCGCTACTACTTCGGCATGCCGGTGACGTCCGGCTCGGTGCGGTGGCGCGCCTACCGGGAGCCGGTGATGCCCTGGTGGTGGTGGGGCGTCCGTTCGACCTCCGCGGAGCGGCAGGTGGTGGGCACGGGCATGGCGTCGCTGCGCGAGGACGGCGGCTTCACCATTGGCTTCACGCCCGAAGCGGACGAGCGGATGGCGGGCACGCCGGGCATGACGTGGAGCTACCGCATCGAGGCGGACGCCACGGACGAAGGCGGCGAGACGCGCTCGGCCCACCGCGCCTTCCGACTGGGCTTCGTCTCGGTGGAGACGCGCGTGGACGCGGACACGGGGTTCTTCCGTGAAGGCGCGCCCGCGACGCTTCGGCTGACGCGCGCGACGTTGGATGGCGTGCCCCAGAAGGGCGAGGGCCGGTGGCGGCTGGTGGCCCTGGCGCAGCCCTCCCGGCCGGTGATGCCCGCGGACGAGGCCAACGCGCTCGAGAAGTTCGTGGACCCCGAAGTCGTGTACACGCCGACGCCGGGAGACGCGCAGCACGCGCGTTGGCTCTCCTCCTATTCGCCGGACTCCACGTTGCGCGGGTGGGCAGACGGCGCGGAGCAGGCGAAGGGCACGGTGCAGCACGACGCGGAGGGGCTGGCCCAGGTGAAGCTGCCTTCGCTCAAGGCCGGTGCCTACCGGTTGCATTACGAGACGACGGACGCGTTCGGACAGAAGTACACCGTGGCGAGCGACCTGCTGGTGGCGGGGGCCAAGGGCGGTCTCGAGTTGCCCGGGCTGCTGGAAGCCGAACGTGACACGGCGCAGGTGGGCGAAGTGGCGCGGCTGCTGGCCCTCTCCGGCTTCGAGGGGCAGCCCATGCTGCTCGACGTCTACCGGGGAGAGCAGCGCCTCTCGCGGCGCACCCTCGTCGCGGGGACGTCCTCCGGCGTGCTGGAGGTCCCCGTGACGGCGGAGATGCGCGGCGGCTTCACCGTGGTCCTGTCGATGGTGCGCGACTACCAGTTCCTGCAGTTCTCGAAGACCCTCTTCGTGCCTTGGGACGACAAGGAGCTGAAGCTGGAGTTCGCGACGTTCCGCGACACGTTGCGGCCCGGTGCCAAGGAGACGTGGCGGGTGACGGTCCGGGGGCAGAACGGCGCGAAGGTCGAGGCCGGCACCGCCGAGCTGCTCGCGTACATGTATGACCAGTCGTTGGACTTGTTCGCGAAGCAGTCTCCGCCCCGCGTGGCGGACTTGTATCCGCGTTGGAGCACCCACGCGTCCCTGCATTCATCCCTGGGCCTGGGGTACTCCCGCTGGCTGGTGAACGACCGCTATGCCGAGGTGACGAGCTGGCCGCGCCCCGACCCCGACGTGCTGCGCTTCGAGGACGGCTACGGACTGGGCGGACCCGGTCGGCGGCGCTTCGGGGCCTACAACCGCGGTGGAAGCGTGGGTGGCATGCGGAACGCTCCGGGGGCTCCCCGCGCCGCGGCGGCTCCCGAAATGTTGAGGGAAGGTGCCCCGCCGCCGCCACCGCCGGCTCCCGCGCCGGCGCGGGAGGAGAAGCGCAAGAGCGTGACGTCCGTGGATGCCGCGGCCCAGTTCGCTGAGGGTGGGGCGGAGGCGCCGTCGGAGGGATTGCGCTCGAACTTCGCGGAGACGGCGTTCTGGGTGCCCCGGGTGCTCAACGGGGCGGACGGCTCCGCGACGTTGGAGTTCACCGTGCCGGATTCCGTGACGGCGTGGAGCGTGTGGGTCCATGCGCTGACCCGGGACTTGAAGGGCGGCTCGTTGCAGCGCACGTCCCGCAGCGTGAAGGAGCTCATGGTGCGGCCCTACGTGCCGCGCTTCCTGCGTGAAGGGGACCGCGCCGTGCTGGAGGTGATGGTGAACAACGCGGGGACCGCGCCGATGAATGGCTCGCTCGTGTTGGACATCGTCGATCCGGAGACGCAGAAGAGCGTGCTCGCGGACTTCGGTGTTCAGAGCGCCTCGCAGCGCTTCTCCGTGGCGGCGGGGAAGGGGACGCGGCTGCGCTTCCCGCTCACCACGCCGGCCCGGGTGGGGATGGTGGCGTTCCGCGTGGAGGCGCGCGCGGGGGATTGGAGCGACGGCGAGCTTCGCCCCGTGCCGGTGCTGCCGGGCCGGATGCACCTGTCGCAGTCGCGCTTCGTGACGCTGAAGGGCAACGACGGGAAGACGATGCGGTTCGATGACTTGCGCGCGGGGGGAGACCCGACGCGGGTGAACGAGCAGCTCGTCGTCACGGTGGACACGCAGTTGTTCTATTCGGCGCTCCAGGCGCTGCCGTACCTGGTGAACTACCCTTACGAGTGCACGGAGCAGACGCTCAACCGCTTCGTCTCCGCGGGCATCCTGTCCAGCCTGTATGGGCAGTACCCGTCAGTGGCGCGCATGGCGAAGAAGCTGAGCGAGCGCCCCACGCAGTTGGAGACGTGGGACTCGGTGGACCCGAACCGCAAGCTGGCGCTGGAGGAGACGCCCTGGCTGGAGATGGCCAAGGGCGGCCCGGAGGTGGACGCAGGCCTGGCGAACGTGCTGGACCCGCGCGTCGCCGCCGCCGAGCGCACGTCCGCGATGGCGAAGCTCCGCAAGGCCCAGACGGCCAGCGGTGGGTTCCCGTGGTGGCCGGGTGGCCCGCCGTCGCCGTACATGACGCTCTACATCGTGCACGGCCTGTCCCGCGCGATGGAGTTCGGCGTGGAGGTTCCTCCGGAGATGACGCGCGCTGCCTGGGGTTATCTGGCGGGGCACTTCCGCGAGGAGTACGCGAAGAAGCTGATGGCGAAGGGGACCGGTTGGGAGTTCCTCACCTTCCTCAACTACACGGCCTCGGCGTACCCGAACGAGCGCTACACCGGTGACGCGCTGACCGCCGCGGAGCGGCAGCAGATCCTCGCGTTCAGCTACAAGCACTGGAAGCAGCACTCGCCGTACCTCAAGGGGTACCTGGCGCTGACGCTCAAGCGCGCGGGCCGCAAGGCGGATGCGGAGCGCGTGTGGGAGAGCGTCATGGACTCGGCGAAGACAAGCGACGAGCTGGGCACCTACTGGGCTCAGGAGGACCGGAGCTGGCTCTGGTACAACGACACCACGGAGACGCACGCCTTCGCGCTGCGCACGTTGACGGAGCTGAACCCGAAGGACCCGCGCCGCGAGGGACTGGTCCAGTGGCTGCTGCTGAACAAGAAGCTCAACCACTGGAAGTCCACGCGGGCCACGGCGGAGGCGCTGTACGCGCTGGTGAAGTACCTCCAGGCGGAGGGCGCGCTCGGCGTGCGTGAGGATGCCCTGGTGACGGTGGGCCCGCGCGTGGTGCGGATGAACTTCTCGCCGGATGAGTACACGGGGAAGAAGAACCAGGTCGTCGTGCCCGGCCCGGAGTTGAACCCGGCGACGATGAGCGCGGTGAAGGTGGAGAAGACGACGCCGGGTTTCGCCTTCGCGTCCGCGACGTGGCACTTCTCCACGGAGAAGCTGCCGGACAGCGAGCGGGGCGACTTCTTCCAGGTGTCGCGGCGCTACTTCCTGCGCGAGCGCCAGGGCCGTGAAGCCGTGCTCGTCCCGCTGGCCGAGGGCTCCGTCGTGCTGCCTGGCGACGAAGTGGAGGTGCAGTTGTCCCTGCGCACGAAGCACGCCGCGGAGTACGTCCACCTGAGGGACCCGCGCGCCGCGGGCCTGGAGCCGGAGAGCGTGCAGTCCCGCCACCGGTGGGATTTGGGCATCGCCTGGTACGAGGAGACGCGCGACTCCGGCACCAACTTCTTCTTCGAGCGCCTGCCCGCCGGTGAGTACACCTTCAAGTATCGGCTGCGCGCCAACATGGGGGGCTCGTTCAAGGTGGGGCCCGCTACGCTCCAGTCCATGTACGCGCCGGAGTTCACCGCGTACTCCAGCGGCGCCGTGATTACGGTGGGCGCGGCGAAGTAGGTCCGCGCTCGCTGGTGGGAGCGGAGCCCTTCGCCGGGCTCATTTCCCTCGGGTGGCCTTGTCGCGGGTGGGGGCGTGGCCCTTCGCAGGGCTCACGACACCTTAAACTACTGCCTGCTCGCCAATACGGCCGGCGCGTTCAATCTGGGGCTGGCGACCCTCCAGGCCATGTTCGCTCCGGAGTTCACCGCGTACTCTAGTGGCGCTGGGATTGCGGTGGGCGCGGCGTCACAATGAGCGGGGAGGCCCAGTGCGGGCTTGCTTGGCTCATGCGCGGGTTGGATGTGGATATCCCTTAGCATTCGAGTCGGGGTTGCTTTGCCATTGTTTCCGGATTGATAGTCTTTCCCGAGAGGTCAAATCTCTCTAGTGAGGGCGTCCGGCGTCATCCCATGCGCAGCGCTTCCGGAACGGACAAATCCGGTCGCCAGATGATTGTGTTCCAGTGATGTGGCTCGCGCTCGGAGGGATTGTGCGCGGCGGGGTCGAGGACCGTCCCACTCGTATTCCCAATAATCCGCTGTGCGTGGAGTCCAATCATGGAACGCAAGAGCATCTGGCTAACGGTCTGCTTGGGGATGAGCGTCTTTGTCGCCGCGTGTGGTCAGGAGGTCACGAATCCCGAGGATGCGCGGCTCGACAGCTCGGCGCAGGGGGTCCGCGACATCATCGTCATCGAGGAGCAGCCCTGCATGGAACTCACGGACCAAGGCCTCTGCGGGGGTGGGGGAGGAGGCGGAGGAGGCGGAGGAGGCGGAGGAGGCGGTGGGGGAAGCGAGACTGGGCCGGGAATGCGGCTGGCCACCTTCCAGAGCCTCGCGGGCCAGAATACGACCCGCTGCGTGGGTGGCATCACCATGACGGAGTGCCAATCGGAGTTGGCGTATGCCTACTCCCAGCAACTGATTACGCAGGCGGCCTACAGTTGGGGCATGTCCACCGGATTCTACCCGGTTGTCGACCGGCACAATCAAATCGGCGCTGTGTGTAAATGCGGCTGCTTCGAGGCGGATACTCAGATTTTGACGCAGGATGCGGATGGGTTCCGAGTGTGGCTGTCCGCGAAGTCCGTTCGTTCGACCACCGAGCTTATCTCACTCGATGAGACAACGAATCTGACGACGCCCGGGTTCCTCACGCGCAATATCGTCGCGATGTCGCAGGGGAAGGAATCCCCTTCGCTCTTCGTCTTCACCCTGGACAACGGTCGTCAGCTCAAAGTGACACAAAACCACGGCATGCTCTTGAGCAACGGTCGGGTGGTGGAAGCGAAGACCGTACGTGTTGGCGACGAGTTTGTCGGGCTGGAGGGTGAAATTGTCACCGTGCGGAACCTTACCTTCGAACACACTGCCTTCGACGTGTACAACTTCGAGGTCAACGCGGAGGACAAGGCGGGCCATTTCCTGGCTGCTGAAGGCGTTCTCGTTGGCGACCTGGCCTGGCAGAACCAGCTTTCTCGCGAACTGGGCGCCATCGCCGTCCGACGTTAGTCAGGAATCGGTCCTTTGGACTGGCGGGATGGACACGAGCCGTTCGTCTCGCCAGTCAGTGTTAGCCTCAGGAGGCACAGACCATGTCGAAAACGGTGCGGTGGCGCATGGCCATGGTCTCGGTGGCCGCAAGCGTCTTGGGATTGAGCCTTGTCGTGGCATGGGACGCTGCAGTCCCGCCGGAGCAAACTCCGAAGGCACACTCCATCCCGACGCGAGGCCTGCCTGCTCCGGTGGCGGCACGCCTGGAGGCGCGGGCGGCTGAGATTGCCAAGCAGCGGCTGGTCGAGCTTCCTCCTCCCGTGGCCGTCCCAGAGTTCGTGGGCGGGTTCCCTCGAGAGGCGGTGGCGTTGCTGACGGAGAGCTACCGGGAGATGTTGTCCGTCCAAGGGCTCTACAATCAAAACGCCGTGCGTCAGCGGCAGGTCGCTCGAATCCTGGAATCTCGACACGGTGCCGAGATTGCTTCGAGAGCCATTTCGGACACGGCCTTCGCGAAAGAGGCGTTCGGCGATTTTCAGGCGGAATCCCGCTTCTACTCTATCGACGTGTTGCGGACGGCCGCGAAGAAGGGGGATGAACGGTGGTTGCTTCGGTCTGCGGACGCGCTCGCTCGAGAGCTGACTCTCACGGGAGGAGGTGGCGCGGCGTTGGATGAGGGCCGCAGCACGGACTTGCGTGACCTCATGCATGCCTACATTGACGTGAAGGGCGTCCAGTCGCTCGCCAATGGAGAGTCCGCCTTGCTTCGGTCATTGGGGTACTCACCCGGCATGCCCGCGCCGGTGAAGCGCATCTACGACGATGTCCTCTTTCTTCGACTAAAAGCCCTGCATGGGCGTGAGCAAGCCGCTTCAATGACGGCCGCGCTATTGGAAGGGTGAGGCCTCATGCTGCTTCGGTTCGTCCTGCCTGTGGTGTCCGTCCTGCTTCTGCTGCCGGTATCAGGCTGTGGGCCGGATGGAGACGACGTGTCCATACCGCCAGCGACGCTGCCGGGCTACCAATTGGATCCGGTGGTCGCCAACCTAATTGATTCGGTCAAGGCGGACATTCTGGCGGATACCTGCTTTCTTCAGCAGGATGTTTCCCACTGCAGTTGGGGCGAATTCGGGTTCAACCCTGGTCGATTCTCAATGGCTCGGAGCACTGGGGAGGCCATCCTTATCGTGGATGACTTTCCTTCGCTGCCTCCTCGAGTGATGCGCTATCACAACCGCATCAAGGGCTATTACCGTGTCGGCCAAAATGGGACGGTTGCTGCCGTCCCTTTTTCCTGGCGCGCGCCCACGACGCTCTTCCACGCGTTGGATGCGTTCGCTCTACCAGATTTCGTTCCGGCCGAATCTCTGCGCCCGCTCTCTCAGCCCCTTCGCGATCTCTTCGGCTTCTACGACGTAGGGAACATCGGGCACGGAAGTTTCGTATTGTCTTTACTGATCGAGACCAATCCGCATCAGCCCATCGTGTTGATGGACCTGATTCGTATGCATGGGTACGCGCTGGAAGACTTGTGTGATGCGTCTGGTTCGCCAGAGTCGCTGGCGCGCCTGTCGTCGAAGTCGCATCAAGTCGCGGACGAACTCCGTCGCGTTATGGCCCTGCACAACGTTCGGTTCGTGAACCTGAGCGCGGGAGAAACCCTGCTGACGTTGCGGCAGCAGTGGGCATCTTCTTGCGGCGGGCACGTTCCCCATGATGACATCCTTCGCGCCAAGCTGAATGCCTATACGCCGGTTGCCGATGCGCTCTTCAATACGCCCGGTGTCTTTGCCGCCCAGGCAGCCATCAACGCCTCTAACCCTCAGGACTTTCCCTTCGATTTCCCGTCACCGGCTTTCCCGAATCGGATGCTGGTGGGGTACTTCACGGTCCTGGACTCCGGCCTCGATGAATCGGGGCGGGGGGGGCCTCAGGTCTTTCCGGATGGCCGGAGTTACGGAACGTCGACATCTATCTCAACAGTGGTGTGCAGCCGGTCCGTCCATTTGCCTACGGCGAAACGCCGCTGCTGCAAGTGAACGGCTATGGGGTGGATATATTTCCTATCTCCCAGACGACCACGTCGTGGATAACCACGTTGGCGTTGTCGCGATTCATTAACATTCGCGACGGAAGTTTCGCGTCATCGAGTATGAGCAACTCCCTGATTGACCTTGTCTGGCGGAGGATGGTGCCGCGACTGTGCCCGGACCGCCCCAGCTCAATCTGCGTTTTCCAGGACCCCTTGCGAAATGGGCAGACCGAGGCTGTCCGGTTGAAGTACCGGGAGAAGAAGTACCTCGAACCGTAGGGGCGCTCAGGAGGCCTATGCTCACTCGCCGCAGGTGGCTTTGTCGTCCGTGGGGTGGAGCGTGGCGATGCCGTAGGTGCCGTTGCGCGTGCTGCACCACACGCGCCAGTTCGTCCCACCCAGGTCGGCCGCGGAGTACACGCCGCCTTCCTTCTTGGCCCCGCCGCGCGCGCAGCACCGGGCGAAGGCACGCGTGCCAATGGCCATCAGTTCCACCGCGTCAGGTGAGCGGGAGAAGCTGCCGATGCGCTTCTCCCCACAGGACCAGGGCGCCACGCCCTTGAAGCGGATGAGATACGCGTCGCCCTTCAAGGCCGCGTTACCGCGCGCCGGGCCTTGGTAGCAGAGGCGTCCTTCCGCCTCGAGCTGCGCATAACGCGGCAGGAAGTGCAGCCCGCCAATGGGGCCTCGCTGCCAGTCATCCCCGCAGAAGACGTGCGTGAAGGCGTTGCGCGGCCCGGTGCTCACCCACAGGCTCGTGAGCCAGTCGATGTTGGCCTGCTTCGCGCCGGGACGTCCCGCCACCGACAGCGCCCGCTGGACGCGCGCGTCGTCGTAGTAACGGGTGACGAAGCGCCGCACGTCGCCCTCGCTCACGCTGGCGTCCGGGCGCGCAGGGCACAGGTCCAGCACCTCGCGGTCCATGGCCGACAGCGCCGGGGCCTTCGCGAAGAGAGGCGCGCTGTCACACGTCGTGGCGCAGCCCGTGGCCGGCTTCCAGCCGACGGCGCTCACGGAGCCGGCCTGCTCCTCGTCATGCGCGCCATCGTTTCGCCCCGTCACCGAGGCCCGCGCGGCGGCGCTGCCCGCGGGCCCCCGCAGCACCACCTGATTCCCACCACCGGCCCCTTCCGTCCGCGCGCCGCCACCGCCCGCGAGGCCCCGTTCCCGCTGCGCTCGGTCCGCCGCCACCAGCGCCGCGGCGCTGGGCCTGGCGGGCGCGGTGGACTCCGGCGCGCCATCACACACCACCCATCCCTCGGCCGACCCGCCTTGCAGCTTGCACCAGGCACGCTGGGGCCCGCCCTTCTTCAGCAGCGGGTAGGGCTTCCCGGCCTCCACTGTGAAGACGACCTTGGGGGACTCGGGCTGCTCGACGGCGTCCACCGCGACGTCGGACACGAAGACGCCCCGGGCCGCGAGGGCCGGCAGCGAGGCACCCAACAACAATGCGAGGCAGGGGAGGGAAAGACGCATGGCGCACGGGAGTGTACAGCAGTCCCCGCGGTGCCCCTCGGAGCGAGGGGCACGGGGGCACGTCCTGCGCCTGCGACGGCCGTCAGCGGCCGGGCATTCAACCCAGCTTCACGCGGGCCGCCTTCAGCTTGCCCACCTGCACCGTGTACTCGCCGGCGCCCAGCTCCGCCTTGGCGTCCTGCACCTTCTCTCCGTTGATGCGCACGCCGCCCTGCGCCATCAGCTTGCGCGCCTCGGTGGCGGAGGCCACCAGCTTCGTCTCCGGCAGGAGCTTCGTCACCGGCATCTTCTCCGCGCCGCCCAGGGACAGCTCCACCAGGGGGAGCTCGTCCGTGGACAGCTCCTTCTTCGCGAAGCGCTTCTCGAAGTCCTCGGCGGCCTTCGTCCCGGCCTCCGCGCCGTGGAAGCGCGCCGTCATCTCCTGCGCGAAGGCGACCTTCGCCGTCTTCGGGTGCAGCGCGCCGGACTCCACCTGGGCGCGCATCTCCGCCAGCTCCCCGACGGTCTTCGAGGAGAGCAGCTCGTAGTAGCGCCACATCAAGTCATCGGTGATGCTCATCAGCTTGCCGAAGATGATGTTCGCCGGCTCGTCGATGCCCACGTAGTTGTCCAGGCTCTTGGACATCTTCGCGCCGGCGATCTTCCCCTCCACCAGCTTCGCGTCGAGCCCTTCGAGGATGGGCCCCGTCATGATGACCTGGGGCGCGATGCCGTCCTCCTTCATCAACTGACGGCCCACCAGCAGGTTGAAGAGCTGATCCGTGGCGCCCAGCTCCACGTCCGCCTTCAGCACCACGGAGTCGTAGCCCTGCAGGAGCGGGTAGAGGAACTCGTGGATGGAGATGGAGACCTCGCCGCGGAAGCGCTTCTTGAAGTCGTCGCGCTCCAGCATGCGCTGCACCGAGTAGCGCGAGGCCAGGCGAATCATCCCCTCCGTCCCCAGCGTGTCCAGCCAGGAGGAGTTGAAGCGCACCTGCGTCTTCGCCTCGTCCAACACCTTGAAGACCTGCTTCTTGTAGGTCTCCGCGTTGGCCTTCACCTCGTCGCGCGTCAGCGCCGGGCGCGTGGCGTTGCGGCCCGTGGGGTCGCCAATCAACCCGGTGAAGTCGCCGATGAGGAACACCACCGTGTGGCCGAACTCCTGGAAGCGCCGCATGCGCGTCAGGAGCAGCGAGTGGCCCAGGTGCAGGTCCGGCCGGCTCGGGTCGAAGCCCGCCTTGATGATGAGCGGCTTGCCCGTGTCATACGAATACCGAAGCTTCTTCTTCAGGTCTTCGGCCGAGTGGAGGTCCACCGTGCCACGGGTCACTTCTTCGAACTGCTCCTCGGGGGTCGCCTTGCGCAGCGCGTCCGGATTCATGGCGCCGCAAGCTACCCGAAGTGCGTCGGCCGTGGACGCACTTCCGCGAGGCTGTTTCAGGTGCCCGGCAGGTGCTCCCGCACGCGGTGGATGCTCCGCGCCCGGCCCGTGGCGTCGTCGATGTCCGCCACGATGCCCTGGAGGTACACCAGCCGCTCGGCCACCTCGTAGGGCGCCGTCTTGCCCAGGAAGCGCGCCAGCGACGACTCCTTCTTCATGCCGATGACGGAGTCCAACGGCCCGCACATGCCCACGTCGGTGATGAACGCCGTCCCGCCCGGCAGGACGCGCTCGTCCGCGGTCTGCACGTGCGTGTGCGTGCCCACCACCACCGAGACGCGGCCGTCCAGGTGGAAGCCCATGGCGTTCTTCTCGCTGGAGGCCTCGCAGTGCATGTCCACCAGGATGCAGGGCGTCTGCTGACGCAGCTCCTCCACCAACCCCTCCACCACTTCGAAGGGACTGGCCTCGGTGCGCATGTAGACGCGCCCTTCCAGGTTGATGACACCCAGGGCGCGGCCATCCGGGAGCTTCACCACGGTGTGGCCCTTGCCCGGTGTTCCCTTGGGGTAGTTGGCCGGACGCAGCAACAGGTCCGGATGCTCCTTCACCCAGGGGAGGATGGCCTTCTTGGAGTAGAAATGGTTACCGCTCGTCAGCAACTGGACGCCGCTGTCGAGCAGGTAGTGGGCCGTCTCTGAAGTGATTCCCGAGCCCTGGTCGCTGTTCTCCGCGTTGGCGACCACCACGTCCACGCCATGTTGCGCGCGGACCCTCGGAAGGAGCGTGCGGACCGCCTGGAGACCCGGGCGGCCCACCACGTCCCCCATGAAGAGGACTTTCACGTATCGAGGAAGTCCCAGTCGCGGTACAGGCCGCGCAGGGACTCAGACTCCGTTACGACCAGGTCCATGTCGACGTCATCCCCCGTCGTGGGCAGCACCGGGACGACCTGGTCATTGAAGGCCAGGCCCACCCGCCGACTGCGCTGACTGGCCGCGCGAAGGGTGGCGTCGTAGTAACCGCCCCCGCGCCCCAGCCGCTTGCCTTCCCGGGTGAACCCCAGGCCCGGCACCACGAAGAGGTCAATCTGGTCCACCGCGATGAGGTCCGCGGAGTTGGTGGGCTCTCGCACCCCCAGCCGCCCCGGTTCCAGCTCGCTTTCCGACTTGATGGCACGGAAGGAAAGAATCCGCCCGTGAACATGTGAGAGCGGGTAGCAGACGATCTTTCCGTCTTGCAACGCCGCGATCAGGATATCCCGGGTAGGCACTTCTCCCCGAATGGGGGCATACAACGCCACCGTCCGCGCCTTCTGATAATACGGCGCTGCCAGGAACCGAGACTGAACCTTGAGACCCCGCGTATCGATGAGGTCCGGCGTCATCGCCTTCCGGCGAGCCGTGAGCTCTTCGCGTAGGGTCTGCTTCCTCGCCGCCGCCTCTTCCACCACCGTCTCGCTCACCGACGCCGCTCCACAGAAAAAGTCCCCCGCAGCATGGCCGTGTGCCCGGCGTCCATTGAACCCTCTGAAAGCCAGGTGGGGACCGAAATCATGTCTCCGCAGGCTTCCCTCATCCCCCGTGAGAGGGGAGGGCTTGCACATGGAGACCGAAACGGACCCCGGAATGGACGTATCGGTTCGAATTTCTGCCGAGCATCACGCGCCCCGCAGGGGACAGCCCTTGAATAAATCTACAAAACTCCCCAAGTCCTCGAATCTATTGGGAAAACCCGCCAGAGTCTTTGGAAATGATAAGGATGGGGGGCGGCGGGGTCAAGGCATCCTCGCGCGTTTACAAGGCAGGCACGGGACCTCTATGATGGAAAGAGCCCGAATCCACCCACATATGCCGCCCTCGCTATTGAACAAGGGTCTTGCGACGGTTCTTTCCGTTGCCTCCGGCCTCGCGTGGGCGGGACCGCCCACGGTGTCCAGTTCCTATCAAGGGGACGGCTATGGCGCCGTGTCCATGCGCGTGCAGGGAGACCGGCTGACCGGCACCGCGACGGGCGGCCCCTGCGGCTTCGAACCCGACACGGAGGTGCTCTCTGGCGAGTTCCAGGACAACGTCCTGGTGGGCCAGTTGTTGCTCTGCCAGGTCGGGCCGCAGTGCGAGCCGCGCGTCCATCAGTCGGCGTTGGTCGTGTTCAACCCGGAAGACGGGGCCATGACGGCGCTCTTCCGGCTCAAGGACGGGTGCCGCTCGCCCTCGCTGAAGAACGACGCGTTCCTGCTCTTGCGCCCCCTGTCCCATGAGGCGGATGCGACCGAGCCGCCCGTGCGTCCGGCGTCGGCGGTGGCGCTGTCCGACGGGGCGGGGTCCTCGGCGGCGCAGGTGGCCGCGGGGCTGGGCCGGCAGGGCGAGGTTCCTCCCTTGGAGGAGGGGCAGCGGCAGTTGGCGTCGGGGAACGCGGCGGTGGCGCAGCGGCACTTCGAGCTGGCGCTGGAGCGGGATCCTCGCAACGCGTCCGCCGTGGTGGGGCTGGGCGCCAGTCAGCTCGCGCTCAACGACGTGGGCCGCGCGGTGCGGACGCTGGAGGCGGGCCGCGGCCTGGCGCGCGCGGACGTCCAGTTCTGGCTGGCCTACGCGTACCACCGCGAGGGCAACCGCGTGCGTGCCCGCGAGGCGCTGCGCAAGGCGTTCGAGATGGGCTGGACGCCGGCGGGCCGGACCTCCGAGGCCGCTCCGGAGCAGGCGCTGCGGGAGGACATCAAGGACCTCGACTCACTCATGCAGCAACAGCGGGCCCGGAAGCGGGGTCCGGTTCGCGCTCCGGCGGGGGCCGGAAACTCGACGCCGTGAGCCAGTCGCCTCCGCCGCAGAAGCCCATGCGGGTCTTCGGCAACTACGAGGTCCTCTCCGTCCTGGGAAAGGGCGGCATGGCGGAGGTGTACCGCGCCCGGGTGCTCGCGGGCGCGCGTGAAGGCTGGACGGTGGCCCTGAAGCGGCTGCTGCCCGCGCTGACGCGGGATCCTGAATCGGTGTCCCTGTTCGCGCGCGAGGCGCAACTGTCCAAGCAGTTGCACCACCCCAACATCGTCACGGTGCTGGATGCCGGCGAGTTGGAGGGCATCTACTTCATCGTGATGGAGTTGGTGGACGGCCGCGACCTGGGGCAGATCCTCCGTCGCTGCAAGGTGCGGGGCATTCCGCTGCCGCTCGACTTCGCGGTGTACCTGGGCAAGGTGCTGTTGGAGGCGCTGGCGTACGCGCACTCGGCCACGGGGCCCCAGGGCGAGCGGCTGGGCATCGTCCACTGTGACGTGTCGCCGTCGAACCTGTTCATCTCCCGCGTGGGGGAAATCAAGCTGGGCGACTTCGGCGTGTCGCGCGTGCTGGTGGACGGCAAGCTCCAGGGCGGCGACGTGCTGGGCAAGCCGTACTACCTGTCCCCGGAGTCATTGCTCGGTGAGGTGAGTCCGGAGGCCGACCTGTGGGCGGCCACGGTGGTGCTCTACGAGCTGTTGACGTTGGAGCGGCCCTTCACCGGGGCCACGCCGGATGCCGTCTTCAGCGCCATCCGTTCGCGGCAGTACCGGCCGCTGCGTGAGCTGCGTCCCGACGTCCCCGAGGCGCTGGAAGCCGTGGTGGCCCGCGCGTTCGCGGAGCGGCCCGAGGACCGGTTCTTGACGGCCGAGGACTTCGCCCTGGCGCTGACCCCGCACTACGACGAGCGCGTGGGGACGCCGCTGGCCATCGCCGCGGTGGTGCGCGGCCTCTTCGGCGCGAGTGACGAAGTGCCCGCCGTTTCCACGCCCACGGGCTCCACGCCCAACGGCGCGCCGCCGACACCTGGCTCGCGCACGGGGTAGGGGAGCGGGCACGCTGTCGCCAGGTCCGCCAGGCCCTGCCCACCTTCCAGGACGATGACGAACTTCTCCTCCGTTGCCGCGGTGTGTCCGCGCGGAAGGAGGCAGGAAGATGGCGCAGAAACCCGAGCAGAAGCAGCCAGCGCAGGAGGCACCCGAGCCAAAGGGCGGGGCGCCGGAGCGCAGACGCACCTCCCACGCGGATGAAGCCCGGGAGGACGGGATGCCCGGTTACGGCCAGCCCGACGAAGACGTCCGCGAGCAGTCGCTCCCGGAGCAATCCTGGTAGTCCGTGAACGGGACGCCACGCCTGTCGGCCAGCGAGCATTTGCCCCAGGGGGTGGCTCGGATGTCCGGTGCCAACGCTTGGCCTTCGACACTTGGATTGTTAGGTCAAAGAGGAGGAGCGCGCTCGAAGTGTTCCTACGCACGCTCCTTCCGGCGGTCGAGTGGCGCGGGTCCATCCGTTCCTTCCGCCAGAAGATGAATCCTGCATGACTCCCAGGGCGTGGTCGCTCTTCGAAACGGGCATCCCGAGCTTTGACACCTTGCTGGGAGGCGGCATCCCCCGGCGGCAGTCCCTCATCGTCGCCGGCGACCCTGGCAGCGGAAAGACGGTGCTGTGCAGCCAGTTGGCCTTCCTCGCCGCGGCGCGGGGCCTGCCCGTGGTGCTGGCCACCGTCACGTCCGAGCCCCACGACAAGCTCGTGGGCGAGCTGGCGAACTTCGACTTCTTCAAGGAAGAGCTGCTGGGCGAGAAGCTCTTCGTGATGAGCGTCTACTCCTCGCTCAAGCAAGGCGCCCGGGAGACGCGGGACCTCATCGTCCAGACGGTGCGCAGGCGGGGCGCGAAGCTGCTCTTCATCGACGGGCTGCGCGCCATCCGGGACCTGTGGCAGGACGAGGCGCGCCTGCGGGAGTTCCTCTATGAGCTGGGCATTGGCCTGGCCGCGGCGGACTGCATCGGCCTCTTCACCACCGAGTATCCCCTGGAGAAGCTGCTGACGCTCCCCGAAGCCACCACGGTGGATGGCATCGTCTCGCTGTCCGCGTCGAAGCAGGGCGCCCGCCGCATGCGCCGCGTGGAGGTCGTCAAGCTGCGCGGGCGGCCGCACATCCCGGGAGCGCACCTGATGCGCATCAATGGGGAGGGGGTGTCGTTCATCCCGCGGCTGGAGGCGCTGGAGCCCCCCGGTGTGGATTCCCAGCCACCCTCGGACCGCGCGAGCTTCGGCCTGCCAGAGCTGGACTCGCTGATGTCCGGTGGCCTGCCGCGTACCAGCGCCACGCTGCTCGCGGGCAGCATGGGCATTGGGAAGACGCTGCTGGCCGCGCACTTCGCGGTGGATGGCGCGCGGCGTGGGGAGCCCGCCCTCTTCGTCTCCTTCCATGACTCCGTCGCGTCGCTCGCGGCCCGGGCGCGGCGAATCCAACTGGACGTGGAGCGCTTCGTGGAGGAGGGCACCGTCACCTACCTCTACATCCCGCCCGTGGAGCAGGAGGCAGACCTGGTGATGGACCGCGTCCTTCAGGAGGTCCTTCGCCGGGGGGTGAAGCGGCTGGTGCTCGATGGGCTCACGATGCTTGAACAGTCCATCGTTGAGCCGGAGCGCAGGCCGCTCTTCCTGGCCGCGCTCGCGGAAAGACTGCGCCGGTTGGGGGTGACGACGCTCTACACGCGGGAGGTCTCCAAGATTGCTGGCACGGAGCTCGACTTCAGTGACGCGCCGGTGGCCACCCTGGGAGAGAACCTGCTCCTGCTCCGCTACGTGGAGTTGCGTGGGCGCATCCACCGCATCCTGTCCGTGCTCAAGATGCGTGACAGCGCGTACGACAATGACCTGCGTGAGTTCCAGATCGCGGATGCGGGTGTGAAGGTCTTGGCGACGCTGCGCTCCGCGGAGGGGCTGCTGACAGGGCAGGCGCGGCCGCTCGGGACGAGCATCGGGGCTTCGGAATGACCCGCATCCTCATCGCGGAGGACGAAGAGGCGCTGCTCGAGGTCTTCGCCGAGGTGGTGGAGTCGCTCGGCTACCGCGCCATCCGTGCCCACAATGGGGACCAGGCCTTGATGCTGGCGCGGGCGGAGACGCCCGACCTGGTGGTCAGTGACCACATGATGCCGCGCAGGACGGGCATGGAGTTGCTGCGCGCCATGCGGGCCGACCCCGCCCTGCTCGCGGTTCCCTTTTTGTTGCTGAGCGCGGCGCGGCCGACGGGCCGGGAAGAGGCGGACCTGTTCCTGGCCAAGCCGGTGGACCTGGCCGCCTTCGAGGAAGCCATCATCAGCACCCTGCGCGCGCGCCCCCCCATGGCGGCGCCCGTCGTCGTCGAAATGAAGCCCGCGGGCACCGCGCCGAAGACGCCCGCCCTGGCCCGAGAAGAGGTGCTCACCTGGGTGGCCCATGAGCTGAAGACGCCGCTCGCCTCGGCGCGGCTCAATGCCCAGATGCTGCTGCGCAAGGTGGAGAAGCGGGGCGCGGACGACGAAGTCCGTTCGTCCGAGGCTGTCCTGCGTCAGTTGGACCGGATGAACCACCTCATCACGTCCATCCTGGACGCCTCACGCCTGTCGGAAGGCAAGGTGGAGCTGCGGCCCATCCGGGAAGACCTCGCCCACTTCCTCCAGGACCTCATCCAGGAGTGGCGCGAGCTGGAGCCGGGGATGGAGTTCCTGCTGGTGGGCGCGGCGGAGCCCGTGCTGCTGCCCTTCGATTCGGAGCGGGTGCGGCAGGTGCTCAACAACCTGCTGTCCAACGCGGTGAAGTATGGCGCCGCGGGGCGGCGGGTGGAGATAGGGCTCTCCCTGCACCCAGGGCTGGCCGACATCCACGTCCGGGATTGGGGCGCCGGCATTCCCGCCGGCGTGCTGCCCACCGTCTTCGACCGCTTCCGCAGGGCGGACGACGACCCGGCGCAAGGCCACGGCCTGGGGCTCTACATCGCCTCGTCACTGGCGAAGCTGCACGGGGGCTCGTTGTCGGCGAAGTCGGTGATGGGGCAGGGCTCGACCTTCCACTTCCGCCTGCCCCTGGGCCATCGCTCGGTGTTCTAGCCCGCCAGCGCGCGGACCCCGGGCACGTGCTGGCGAAGCGCGCTCACCACGCGCGCCACGTCCGCTTCCGTCGTGGCCGGGCCCAGGCTGAAGCGAAGGCTGCCACGGGCCTGCGCGGGCGACAGGCCCATGGCGCGGAGCACGTGCGACGGCGTCAGGGTTCCGGACGCACACGCGGCGCCGGAAGACACGCAGATGCCGTCCAAATCCAACGCGATGAGCAGGGCCTCGCCCTCGACGTCGTCGAAGCGCAGGTTGCTCGTGTTGGGCACGCGCGGCGCGTCGCCGCCATTCACGTGCACGCCGGGAAGGGCGCCCAAGACCTCGCGCTCGAAGGCGTCCCGCAGCGCGCCCACGCGCGCGGACGTCTCCGGCAACTCCGCCACCGCCAGCTCCAGGGCCAGGGCCAGCGCCTCCGCGTAGGGCACGTTCTGCGTGCCGCCCCGGCGCCCACCTTCCTGGTGTCCCGGCGTCAGTGCGCGCACGTCCACGCCCTTGCGCACCATCAGCACGCCCACGCCCGGGGGCCCGCCGAACTTGTGCGCGGACAGGGACAGCAAATCGGCGTCCACCTCGCGCGACGTCATGGGCACCTTGCCCGCCGCCTGCACCGCGTCCGTGTGGAACAAGATGCCGCGCTCCCGGCACGCGCGCGCGACCTCCCGCGCGGGCTGCAGGACGCCCGTCTCGTTGTTGGCCCACTGCAGGGAGCACAGCGCGGTGTCCGGCGTCAGCGCCGCCAGGACGTCCGACTCGCGCACGCGGCCGTCCGCGCCCGGTGTGAGTCGGACGACGTGCGCGCCCGCGTGTTCCAACTGCGCCACCGTGGCCATCAGGGCGGGGTGCTCGATGGCGGACGTGACGATGCGCCGCCGCTCCGGATGGGGCCGCTCCTGCCACGCCCCCACGAGCGCGAGCGCGTTCGCCTCGCTCCCCGAGCCCGTGAAGCTGACCTCCTTGGGCTCGCAGCCGAGCACGCGGGCCACCTTCGCCCGCGCCGCGTCCAGCCGCGCCCGGGCCGCGCGGCCCTCCTGGTGCACGCTGGAGGCGTTGCCGAAGCCGCCCTGGGAGAAGGCCCGCGCCAACAGCGAGGCCACCTCCGGACGCACCGGCGCCGTCGCGTTGTAGTCCCAGTACGTCACGAGTCCTGCGCGTACAGCAGCGACACGGGCCGCTCGTCCGCGACGCCGAAGGCCTCGAGGAACTTGGACACCAGCTCGCGCTTCAGGGCCTTGCGCTGCGCCAGCTTGCCCGACAGCGGCAGCCGCGCGCCGGCCATGCTGCCGTGGCCACCGGACGAGCCCCCGTAGTCCTCGCAGATTTCGCGGATGAGGCGCCCCGCGTTCATCCGCCGGTCCTTCACGCGCAAGCTGAGGAACAACTGGTTGCGGTAGGTGCCGAAGGCCAGCGACCACTTCATGCCTTCGAGGAACATCAACCGCTCGGCCACCTCCGCCACCATGTCCGGGGAGTAGACCTCCTCCAGGTCGGTGACGATGGCCGTCCCGTACACCTTCGCCCGCTCATAGGCCGTGTGGTAGAGCTGGAAGTACCGCGCGGGCAGCTCGGGGTGCTCAATCTGCGCCAGCAGCGTCTTGTCCATCCGTGGGAACAGCCACAGGTAGCTGTCCACGTCGACGGGCGTCGTCTCCCGGCCCAAGTCCCGCGTGTCCGCCTTGATGCCGTAGAAGAGCGCGGTGGCCACCTCCACGGACGGTTCCATCCGCGCGGCGCGCAGGTACTCCACCAGCATGGTGGACGTGGCGCCAAAGTCTCCGCCCACGTCCGCGAAGGGGGCCTCCAGGCTCTCCTGGCGCAGGGGGTGGTGGTCCACCACCAGGTGCGCTTCCAGCTTCGCGGGCAGCGAGTGGTTGCCCACCTTCGGCTGCGTGTCCACGAGACCGAAGAGGTCGTACTCGTCGAAGTCGATCTCCGACACGTGGGAGATGGGCAGGCGCAGCACGCGCACGAAGGCGATGTTCTCCGCGCGCCCGATGATGCCGCCGTAGCCCACCCGCGCCTTCAGGCCCGCCTTGCGCTCCAGCAGGTGGGCAAGCGCCACCGCCGCCGCCAACGAGTCCGGGTCCGGGTTGTCGTGCGTGAGGATGAGGGCCTTCTCGTGGCCGCGCGCCACCTGCAGCAGCCGCTCCAGCTTGTCACGCGCCGGAAGGTGGGCCAGTCGCTCTGGCGGAGGCTCCGTCAGCTCGCCTCCCGAGTTTCCGGTTCCGCGGCGGCTGTTGAAGGACTGTGTCACGGGCATGGGTATTCTTCTTACTTCCTCCCGTCCTGGGATTCGAGAATCCGGGGTCTGTTGCCAACACACCAATGGTGTCGACGGACCCCGAATCCTTCACGAGGGACGGGAGGACCGTGAGCCTGCGCGCTCCCTCGTCGGGCCAGCGCGGGCTCACCTGGATGGGCGGGGCATCCCCCGGATGGGGCCTCCGCACGACCCCGGATGGGGGCCGTGCGCGGGCCCGCGCGCGGGTCAGCCGTTCAGCGCCTTGTACTTGCGGCTCAGGTCACGGAAGTACTTCACGCCGTTGTCGAGCGAGTTCTCCATCGCGTCCATCAGCACCGAGCGGAACGCGGACGACGGAGCCCGGAAGGACTCGTAGTAGCGCTGCCGGTCGATGGAGTGGATGACGGCGGGCATGTAGCCGTTGCGCAGCAGGATGAGGTTGCTGCACATGCGCCCCACCTTCCCGCTGTGCTCGGTGAAGGGGAAGACCTGCACGAACTTGTGCTGGACCGTGGCCGCCTGCTTGATGGGGTGGAACTCGCGGAACTCGGCGCTGCCCGTGTAGTCCACGAGCTTCTCCAGCTCGCCCTGGATCTTCGCGGGCTGGGCGATGTCGTGGAAGTACGTGCGGTGCAGCGGCATGTCCTTGCGCAGCCCGGACCTGTCGCGCTCCTTGGCCAGCTCCTTCTCGGTGCGCTCTCGCCGCTCCATGCGCGCGCGCTCCGTCTGGGCCTCGGGCGTGTTGCCCAGGAACAGGTCGTGCATCCGCTTGATGGTGGTCAGCGTGATTTGCGCCTGCTTCCTGGCGCCCGCCGCCTCCTCGCGGATGAAGTCGCAGACGGCCTTGTGGTTCCGGATCTCGAGCACGACCGGAATCATCGAGGCTTCCGCGCTGGTGCGATGCGGGAAGAGCGCCGCCATCAGCTCCTGATGGGTGTAGACGACTCCTTCCAGCGCGGCGTCGTGGTAGATCCACGACATCTCGAGCTTGTCGACAAACTCGCGCGCGTCCGGCTTGTCCTTGTAGATGTCGAGGTACCCGCGCAGCGCCTCGTTCTTCTCGTCGATGTCCTGGTAGCGTTCCTTCACGGACTACGGCTCCTTCTCGCTACGGGTCCGCCGCGGGCGGTACTCGAAGCATGCGGCCGAGCGGTACAACGGCGCGTGGATTCTAGAAATTCCGCGCGGTTGTAACAACGAAATCATCACAGATTGACAAGGAACACCTCGCACGCCTGGTCGAGGAGGTCTTTTGAGAGTGCCGGCGGTATCTGCCGGTAGCGTGCCGCGTCCCGGATGAGGCTCACCAGGTCCCGAGGATGGCACGAGCGGAGCTCCATGCTCCGGGGTTTGTAGTAGTGCTCGATGAGGTACGTCACGGCCTGGTCAACATACGGGATTCCCGCTGCCTCGCAGACGCGACTGAAGATTTCCCGGTAAGCCTCTTCATCGGGATTTCCGACCTCGATTTTGTACTTGATGCGGCGCAGGAAGGCCTCGTCCACCAGCTCCTTGGGGTCCAGGTTGGTGGAGAAGACGAGGAGCTGGTCGAAGGGGATTTCGAACTTCTTGCCCGTGTGGAGGGTGAGGAAGTCCACCCGCTTCTCCAGGGGGACAATCCAGCGGTTGAGCAGGTCGGTGGGGTGGACCTTCTGGCGGCCGAAGTCGTCGATGAGGAGCATGCCGCCGTTGGCCTTCACCTGGAACGGCGCTTCGTAGAAGCGGGTGCTCTCCGAATAGATGAGGTCCAGCATGGCCAGCGTCAGCTCGCCGCCCACGACGACGGAGGGCCGGCGGCAGAGCATCCACCGGTTGTCCATCTCGAAGGTCTGCCGGCGGCCCGAGGAGTCCCGGCCGACCTCCAGCGACACCTGCGTGTGGATGAGCCGGTCGTAGACCTGGATGATCTGATTGCCAATCTCCAGGCAGTGGGGGACGTACACCTCGCCGCCGAACATGTTCGACACGGCCTCGGCGAGGCTCGTCTTGCCGTTGCCCGGCGAGCCGTAGAGGAACAGCGAGCGCCCGGAGTTCACCGCGGGGCCCAGCTTGTCCATCAGCTCCGCGGGGACGGTGAGGTGGCTGAGCGCCATCACCAGCTCGTCCTGGCTGACGACGGGCGTCTCCTCCGTCTGGCTGCTGATGATGGCGTTGTACTGCTCGATGGGCACCGGCGCGGGGCCCACGTACGTGTTGCGCGTGAGCGCGTCGCGCGCGTACTCGCGGCCCTTCTCCGACAGGATGAACTCCACCGACGCGCGGCCAAAGCCCTTGCCGCCGCGCAGGTCCACCAGCTTCTCGGTGGCGACGAAGTCCACCACGTGCTCGATGACGCCCGGCCAGGGCAGGCGCATCTCGTCCGCGATGCCCATGCCCGTGCCCGTGCCCGTGTAATAGAGGTACTTCAGGGCGATGTCGGACAGCATGCCCATCTTGAGCCCCGTGTCCTCCACGGACTTCGGCTCCGACGGAGCGATGTCGAGGATGGATGGGTTCTCGAGCTTGAACGGATTGTCGTCGTAGGCGTAGCCAGCGGGAGGAGCCATCGAGCCCCGTTCTAGCCCATTCAGCGCGGGCCCGTTCACGAGACGTGGCGTCATTCCAGGGGCGGCCCGAGGGGCGGGCGGGAGACCGCCGGCGCCCGGCGCCCCCTCCTTCGACGCGAAAGAGGGGGCGGGGGTGGCTCAGACGTACGTGAGCCAGTGCGCGTACTTCGGCTCTTCGCCGCGCACGATGCGGAAGTACATGTCCTGCACGTACCGGGTGACGGGGCCGGGCTTGCCGTCCGCCACCTGACGGTTGTCCACCTCGCGCACGGGCGTGATTTCCGCCGCCGTGCCGCAGAAGAAGATCTCGTTGGTGATGTAGAGCGCGTCGCGGGTGAAGGTGACCTCCTCCACCGTGCGGCCGCTGTCGCGGAGGATGTGCAGCACCGTGTCGCGGGTGATGCCATCCAGGATGGGGCAGGACAGCGGGGGCGTCTTGATGATGCCCTTCTTGTTCACCTGGAAGATGTTCTCGCCGGACGCCTCGGCCACGAAGCCGCTGATGTCCAGGAGGATGGCCTCGTCGTAGCCCGCCATCACCGCCTCGCGCTTGGCGAGGATGGAGTTGACGTACTGGCCGGTGATCTTGCCGCGCACCATGTTCACGTTCACGTGCATGCGCGTGTACGAGCTCACCTTGGCGCGGATGCCCTCCTTCATGCCCTTGTCACCCAGGTACGCGCCCCAATCCCAGGCCGTCACGGCCGTGCGGGTGGGGTTCACCGCGCCCAGGCCCATGGCGCCATCGCCCATGAAGGCCACGGGCCGCAGGTAGGCGCCGTTGGCGAACAGGTCCTTCTGGGCGCGCAGCAGATTCACGCACGCGTCGAAGAGCTCGTCCTCGGTGTACGGAATCTTCAGCATGATGATGTGCGCCGAGTCGAGCAGCCGGCGGATGTGCTCACGCAGCCGGAAGACGGCGAGCCGTCCATCATGCGTCTTGTACGCGCGGATGCCCTCGAAGACGCCCAGGCCGTAGTGCAAGGCGTGCGTCATCAGATGCACGTGGCCCTCGTCCCACTTCATCAGTCGGCCGTCGAGCCAGATTTGCTCGGCGCGCACTCCACTACTCGAGGTCGAGCTCATTCGATGTTCCTTCGCCTGGATGTTTGAGGTGTGGGACCGCCCGGGCCTTCTAGCCAGCCACCGCTATGAGGTCAAAGCGAGTTTGTCGTTCCGGCCACCGGGTTACAGGACCGGTGGCAGGGGGGCGAGCATCCGGCGGAGGAACGGGATGTCCTCCGCCAGTGCCTTTCGCCCGAAGTGTAGCGCCTTCGAGGCCAATTCCACTGAGGGGACGACCTCGATGGGCGACAGTGTTCGGGGGAAGCGTTTGACGTGGTGCGTATAGGGCAGATTGGGCGCCACCGTCATCGCGGCCAACCGCTGGAGGGGCAGCCAGAAGGGCGTTGTAAAGCGGGGCGCGAAGCCGTCCAGCGCGAGGATGAAGGCGTTGCGCGTGCCGATGCGTCCCCGGGCCACTGCCTTCCAGGCCGCCTTCGCGGGCAGGTTGTCCACCAGGCCTCCGTCGATGAAGCGGGCCACGCCGTGTTGGCCCATCAATCCTTCCACCAACGTGTGCATCGCCGGGTCCTCGCGCAGCACGTCGTAGTGGATGACGCCGGGGAGCGCGGAGGAGAAGCCCGCGGCGTCGAGCGCGTCGAAGTCGCCGGTGGTCTCGTCGGCGCCCAGGTAGAGGCGGGCGGTGATTTCGGGACGGGTGAAGAGCTCCGCCATGGCGCCCATGGCGGCCTGGATGCGCAGGGCGACACCGGCGGGGTTGAGCAGACCCAGTGGGCTGGTTCCCAACAGGCGCTCGTAATACTCCAGCGGCCTGGGCAGCATGCCGCGGCGGATGCCGCCCACCGCGATGAGCGTGGGCACCGGCAAATCCTTCAACCGCATGCCGCTGCTCTCCGGCCCCGCGCCGAAGAACCGGCCCAGCCCCGCGCGGAGGAAGAGCCGCAGCGCCGCGGGCAGGCCGTAGCGGCTCTCCGTGGAGATGAAGCGGAAGAGCTTCCGGAAGGAGAGGCCCCGGACGATGTTGATCATGTCCGTGGGGTCGAAGCGCGGCAGCCGCGAGCGCATGATGGCGAGGATGGCGCCCATGGACGTGCCGGCCAGCAGGCGCGGCTCCAGCCCGTGCTCGTCGAGCAGGCTCATCACACCCAGGTACACGTAGGCCGTCCCGCCGCCGCCGCCGGTGACGAGCACCAATTCCTTCTGACGGATTTCCCGGTCCAGCGCTTCCACCGGAACGCGCCCGCGCAGGCGCTGCGCCACCGCGTCGCGCGCCTTCGCCGCGTGTTGGCGCAGATCCTTCACGTGCGGCATCAGCCGGTCGCGCGTGGGCGGGTACGGCCCCAGGAGAACGGGGCGCAAACGGCGCTCCACTTCTTCGCGGAAAGGCGTGAGCAGCGCGCCCACGCCCACGTCCAGCGCGCCGTGCCGCACCTTGTAGAGCCGCGCCAGGGACAGCGCGGTGCGCAGGATGGCTTCCTCCCGCGGGTCGAGCAGCGCGGTGCGGGCCATGGCCGCGCGCACGAGGACGAGCTCCATCTCCTCGAGCGGGCGGGTGATTTGGAAGCGTTCCTTCAGCAGCACGCGGTTATGGGGCCCGTCAGGCCTGGGCGATTTGCGAGAGGTTGGACTTCGCCTTCTCGATATCGCCTTCGTATTTGAGGACGAGGTTGAGCGTGGAGGCCACCACGTCCGCGGTGAGCTGGTCGGCGTTCAGCAGGGCCAGGCTCTGGGCCCAGTCCAGCGTCTCGCTGATGGAAGGTGCCTTCTTCAAGTCCAAGGTGCGGATGGCGGCGACGGCCTCCACCACCTGCTCGGCCAGGACCTGGGGGACTTGGGGGAGCCGCGAGCGGACGATGCGCAGCTCGCGCTCGCGGTCCGGGAAGTCGATGTGCAGGTGCAGGCAGCGGCGCTTGAGCGCGTCGGACAGCTCGCGCGCGGCGTTGGAGGTGAGCAGCACGCGGGGGATGTGCTTCGCGCGGAAGGTGCCCAGCTCGGGGATGGTGACGGCGTTGTCGGACAGCACCTCCAGCAGGAAGGCCTCGAACTCCGGGTCCGCCTTGTCGATTTCGTCCACCAGCAGCAGGGCGGGGCGCTCCGAAAGCTGGGCGCGCAGCACGGGGCGGGGCAGGAGGAAGCGCTCGGAGAAGAACACCGCGTCGCTGGAGGCCAGCCGGTCCGCCGCCTCCGCCAACGTGGTGGTGCCCTGCACCATGTCCCCAATCTTGTCCTTGAGGAGCTGGGTGTAGAGCAACTGCTTGGCGTACTCCCACTCATAGAGGGCCTTCGCCTCGTCGAGCCCCTCGTAACACTGGAGCCGGATGAACTCGCGGCCCAGCGCCTGGGCCAGCGCCTTGGCCAGCTCCGTCTTGCCGACGCCGGCGGGGCCTTCCACCAGGATGGGTTTGTTCATCCGGTCCGCCAGGAAGGCCGCCGTGGCGATTTCCGGCGAGGACAGGTAGCCCACCTGTTCCAGGCGCTGCTCCGCGTCCTCCACGCTGGTGAAGGCGTGGCTCTCAACCGTCGAAGGGGTGCTCACGCGGTGAACTTAACCGAGGGCCTCCAAGCCACTGCGGCAAAAATGCCAGGGTTCCGGCACCAGCACCGCGGCCCGTCCGCCTCGTTGCCCGCCAACCCTGCGGAAATGCAGTGGGAAATTTTCTGCGCACCGTGGGCACACGCCGTGCATCTCTTCGCCGTAACTCAAGACTCAGTGAGGTCAGCGGTCATGGTGTGGGCGTGGTTGCGGATGGTGATGATGGTGGCGGTCATCCTGCTCCCCGGCGGGTTCCCGCTGCTCCTGGCCTATGTCTCTTTTCGGACGTTCCGAAGCAGTTGGCGCAGGGCCCAGGCGGAGGCCGAGAGTGGAGGCCGTGGGGTCTCCTTCCGCGACGTCGTCTCCACGCTCCATTTCAAGGAGCTGGTCCGCGAGGCCCGCGCCGCCCTGTGAGCCCGGCGAACACCGCCGGATGTTGGATGCGCAACGACCCGCCGAAGGCCTGAACCGCATGCCCTGCTAGGGCACGGATGTCAGGGGCCCTCGAGCGGGTCGCGTGCTTTTTGAGGCGGGTGCCCGCCGGGATTCCGGCGGGGTGCCGGAATCCCAGAAGACAGCGTGGGCTACTTGTCCAGCTCGTCGACCAGGGCCGTCCAGTCGTCGTCTTCCTTCACGGTGGGCAACTGGATGAGCAGTGTCCGGTCCGTCGCCTCGGAGTCCTCGCCCAGCGGGGGCGAGGGCTGCGCGGGCGCAGGGGCCGCGGCCTTCTTCGCGGCGGGGGCGGCGGCCTTGGCAGCGGGCTTCTTCGCCGGAGCCTGGGCCGCGGGCGGGATGACCTGGTTGAGCTGCGGCTTCGTGGCCAGCTCGTCCTCCTCGGAGGGGGCGGGCTTGGCCGCCGCGGCCTTCGCGGCGGGCGCGGTGGCGGACTTGCTCTTGTAGCGGGCCAGCTCCAGCTCGGCGACCTTGAGGGCCTTGCTCTTCTCCTGCACGGACTGCTGCAGGCGGGCGACCTCCTGGGCCTTGATGGCGTCGCGGCGCTCCAGCTCCGCCTTCTGCTTGGCGGTGAGCTCCTCCTGCTCCCGCAGGTGCCGCGCCTCCAGGTCCTTGCGCTCCTTCTGCGCGGTGGCCAGCCGGGTGACGGCTTCGTGGGCCTTGCCCTCGGCGGCGGTCACCTTGGCGTTGAGCTCCTTCTCCGCGCGGCCCTTGGCGCCCTGCGCGTTCTCCAGCGCCAGCTCCAGGTCCTGAATCTTCTTCGCCCGCGTGGTGAGCTGGCCCTGCAGGTCCTTCGCCTTGGCGTCGGCGTCGGCCGCGAGGTTCTGGGTGTCCTGCATGAGCTGCGCGATGCGCTGCTCGGCCTTGGCCAGCTTCGCGGCCAGTTCGTCCGTCGCCTTCTTGGCGTCGGCGCGCTCCTGGGCCGTCTGCTGCGCCTGCTGCTGGGCCTTGGCCTCCGCCTGCTGGAGCTGCCCGGCGAGCCCGTCCCGCTCGGTGGTGAGCTTCTGCTGCGCGGTGCCCGCGGCGCGGAGCTGTTCCTCGCGTCCGGCCAGCGCCTTGCGGCCCTGGTCCAACTGCTCGTTGAGCCCGGCGATCTGCTGGCCCAGTCCCTCGGCCTGCTTCTGGGCCTCGTTGGCCTGCGCCTGGAGCTTGGCGTCCATCGCCTTGAGCTGCTCGGTGCGGGTGGCCACCTCGCGGTTGAGCACCTCGGCCTGACGCATCTTCTCCTGCGTCACGTGGGTGAGCTTGCGGAGCGTGTCCGACAGCTCGGTGCCCTTCTGCGTCAGGTCGTTCTGGAGCAGCTCCTCGCGGCGCTGCGACTCCACGGTGAGCGTGTGCAGCCGCTCCTCCAGGCTCGCCCGGGCATTCTCCGTCTGGGCCAGCGTGGCGGTGAGCTGCGTCACCTCGGCGACGCGCGTCCCCAGCTCGTGCTTGGTGACGGTGAGGTGCTCGCCCAGGTCCTCTTCGTGGGCGTACGCCTCGGCGAGCTGACCTTCCAGCGCGGCCTGGGCGCTGGCGGCGGCCCGCTGGCTCTCCTGATGCGCGTGCTGTTCACGCGCCAGGGCGTCACGGGTGGCGGTGAGCTGGCCCTGCGTCTGGTCCAACGTCGCGCTGGTGGCCTCCAGCTCGGAGCGCAGACCGTCGCGCTCGCTGGTGAGGTCGCCGATGTGCGCGCTCGTCTCGGCCGCAAGCTTCTCGTGGGCGGCCCGCTCGGCCTCGTAGTTCCCCTGCGTCTCGGACAGCTCGCTGCGGAGCTGGCCAATCTGGCCGGTGAGGTCCTGCTCCAGCGCGTCCTTGGCCGCGCCCAGGTCCGCCAGCTCCACGATGCGCTGGTCGCGCTCGTGGGTCGTCTGCGCCAGCGCGCCCTCGGTGTCCGCGAGGCGGGCCTGCGTGTCCGCCAGCGTCTGGCTGGTGGCCTCCAGCTCGCCGCGCGTCTCCGCCAGGGTGCCCTCGGTGCTGGCGAGGGTGTTTTGCGTGTCGGCGAGCTGCTGCTCGGTCTGCGCGAGCGTCTGGCTGGTGGCGTCCAGTTCGCCGCGCGTCTGCGCGAGCGCGTCCTCGGTCTGGGCCAGGGTCTGCTGGGTCTGCGCCAGCGTCTGGCTGGTGGCGTCGAGTTCGCCGCGCGTCTGCGCGAGCGTGTCCTCGGTCTGCGCCAGCGTCTGCTGCGTCTGGGCCAGCGTCTGGCTGGTGGCGTCGAGCTCGCCGCGCGTCTCCGCCAGCGTGCCTTCGGTGCTGGCGAGCGTGTTCTGCGTGTCGGCGAGCTGCTGCTCGGTCTGCGCGAGCGTCTGGCTGGTGGCGTCCAGCTCGCCGCGCGTCTGCGCGAGCGCGTCCTCGGTCTGGGCCAGGGTCTGCTGCGTCTGCGTCAGCGTCTGGCTGGTGGCGTCCAGTTCGCCGCGCGTCTGCGCCAGCGTGTCCTCGGTCTGGGCCAGGGTCTGCTGCGTCTGCGCGAGCGTCTGGCTGGTGGCGTCGAGTTCGCCGCGCGTCTCCGCCAGCGTGCCCTCGGTCTGGGCCAGGGTCTGCTGCGTCTGCGCGAGCGTCTGGCTGGTGGCCTCCAGCTCGCCGCGTGTCTCCGCCAGTGTGCCTTCGGTGCTGGCGAGGGTGTTCTGCGTGTCGGCGAGCTGCTGCTCCGTCTGGCCCAGCGTCTGCTGCGTCTGCGCGAGCGTCTGGCTGGTGGCCTCCAGGTCACCGCTCAGCTCGGAGATGCGCTGGTCGCGCGCGGCCACATCCCCCTGGAGGGATTCGATGGTGGCATCGCGCTGGGAGATGGTGTCCTCCAGCATCGCGACGCGCGCGGAGAGCTGCTCGCCGGTCCGCTGCGAATCGTCGAGCTGCCGCTGCGTCTCCTCCAACTGGGAGGTGAGCGCCTGAATCTGACCGGTGAGGTCCGCCTCCATCTCGGCCTTGGCGGAGCGCAGCTCCTCCAACTGGCGGGAGAGGTCCGCTTCCAGCGCGTCCTTCGCCTGGTTGAGGGAGTGGAGCCGGTCGTTGAGGTCCGTCTCCAGCTCGTCCTTGGCCTGGCCCAGCGCCTGGAGCTCCGCGGTCAGTTCGTTCTCGCGGTCCTCCAGGTGCGTCTTGACGGCCTCGACCTCGCCCTCGAGTTCACCGATGCGCTCCAGTTGCTGCTGGATGTTGGCGTTGAGCTCCGCCTCGGTGTGCTCGTTCCGGGCGATGGTCTCCGCCAGCTCGCGGTCCAGCGTCGCGAGCTTCGCGTCGCGGTCCTCGATGCGCTGGGTGAGCTCGGCCTCCTGGGCATCCTTGTCCAGGCGGAGCTGGTCGCGCTCGCTCGTGGTCCGCGCGAGGTCGGTCTCCAGGTCGGAGATCTGCTGGCTGAGCTTCGCGTCCAGCGCGTCGCGCTCGGCGTTCAGCCGGTGGATTTCCGCGTCGGCCTGGGCGCCATGCTGCTCGGCGCGGGTGGCACGGGCCTCCAGGCCGCGCACGGTGCTGTCGCGCTCCTGCTCCGTCTGCTGCAGGCGCTCCTGCAGCGCCTGGATTTCACCGTCCAGCTCGGCGAAGCGCTGGTCGCGCTCGCTGACGGTGCGGCTGAGCTCGGCTTCGAAGTCATCGCCGCGCTTCGTCAGCCGGGCGATTTCGCCTTCGTTCGCGAGGAGGGTGTCCTGGAGCTTCTGCTCCTTGACCTCGAACTCGAGCGTGACGACGCCGAGGTGCTTCTCCAGCTTGTCGTACTCGTTGCGGCCGTGCTCCAGCTCAC
Source organism: Myxococcus hansupus (assembly GCF_000280925.3). NCBI lineage: Bacteria > Pseudomonadati > Myxococcota > Myxococcia > Myxococcales > Myxococcaceae > Pseudomyxococcus > Pseudomyxococcus hansupus. Next base: position 5,031,877 of record NZ_CP012109.1, on the reverse strand, counting down.
CGGCGCGGCGGGACAGCTCCTCCTCGGCGCGAGAGACTTCGCGGCGCAGGAGGTTGATGTCCTTCTCCTTGGAGGCGACGACCTCGATGAGGTCCTTCTCCGCGGAGAACTTCTGGAGGAGCAGGTCATCGACGGTGGCGCCGTGCTCGCGCTCCTTCTGGATGGTGGCCTGCTGGGCCTCGTTGAAGCGGCGGAGCAGGTCGTCCACCTGCATCTTCAGGCCCTGGAGCTCCACGTCCTTCTCGTGGAGCCGGTCCTCGCCGGAGAGCAGCTCGCGCTCGCGCACGCTCCAGATTTCGGAGAGGCGGGCGAGCTGGGCCTCGCGCGTCTTCAGCTCGTCGCGGAGGATTTGAATCTTGCCTTCGGGCGTGCCCATCAGCTCGCGCCGCGGCGGCGGGCGCTTGAGCTGGCGGGAGTCGGCGAGCAGCTCCGCCTTGCGGTCCGCGATGGACTGGAAGGCGCGGTCGAGGAACGCGCGGTCCTCTTCCGTCATGGCGCTGCGGCGCTCGCGCTTGGGCAGCTTCGGCGGGCCACCCGCGGGGCCCTTGGCCGAGGAGGGCATGGGCGGCGGCGCTTCACGCGGCGTCGAATCCTCCAATCCGGCGGCGTCCTCCATTCCAGGAGGAACGATGCCGCGGCTCAAGGTGGCGAGGTCGTCCGGGCCGAACGGGAAGGCGAGATAGCCGTCCGCCGCCTGCGGCGTCTGACGATGCTGTGCCAGTCCATCCACGCCGCTGGTGGAGGAAATGAGCAGCACCTTGAGGTTCTGACCCCACTTGCCCTTCTTGATGTTGCCGCAGAGGACGAAGCCGGACTGATCACTCAATTCCGCGCGGAGGACGACCAGATCTGGCCGCCGCTTCTCCAGCTCACGCTGCGCGTCAGCCGACGTCTCCGCCAGGGTGGTCTGGTAACCCGCGCCCTTGAGCACGGAGGCCATGCTGAGCGCCAAATCATGCTCGCTCTCAACGATGAGGACCCGACGCTCCATGAAGCCCTTTGTCCCGGAAAAAGTGCTGTGAAAACCGGAACATCCTATCGGGCGGGCGCGACCCTTGGAAAGTTTCCAGGATCAGCTCGGTTGGCTGCCTCACGAGCTTTTGTCGCGGGAGATACCTTCCGGACGGCCCGAGGGCGCCGGGTGCGCGGGGTTCGTGGTGTCGTCCCGGCCGGGGAACGTCGTGGGCGGAGTATGCCGGTCGAAGCGGATTCCGTCGGGGGGACAGTACCCGTGCGCGAGCTGGGCGAACCACGGGTTCAGCGCCGAGGGCACGGGCTCCGGTGCGGGGCCCTCATCGGGGTCCGGGGCCGCTTCGGCCTCGGCTTCCTCGATGGCGTCGTCCGCGTCGATGAGCTGCGCTGCATTGGTGGCGGAAATCTCCGCTTCCTCCACCTCGTCGCTGCTGATTTCGTCGGGCTCGTCGGGCTGGGGCCGCGCGCGGGATGGGTTGTCGGTGTCCGCGTCGTCGATGGCCTCGGCTTCGTCCTCGGAGATTTCCTCGGGCTCGTCGTGGTGGCCGCCGGCGATCGGCGCGGACATCTTCAGCGACGGAGACTCCACCGGCGCGAGACGGGGCGGTCCGTCCACGGACTGGAGCCTGGGCGGACGCTGCCGGGGGACCGGAGGCGGAGTGGCCGCGCGAGGCGGAAGCGCTGGCGGCCGGTCCGCTTCGGAGGATGCGGCGCCCGGACGGAGTGTCGGGGGCGGGCGCTCCGGTGACGCGGTGGGCGTACCTCCCCGGATGGGCGGCAGGCGGTCCGCCTCCGAGGCTCCCGGGCTGGGCTTTAGCACGGGCGGAGGCCGTTCGAGGTCGGAGCCCGTCGTGGTCCGCGGCTGGTGAGGCAGCGACGCGATGCGGCCCACGGGCGTCTCCATCCGGGAGGTGATGCTCCGGCTGGCGAGCGGCGATGGGGCGGGGACGATGGGCGTGGGGGTGGGGAACTCCTCGGGGCGGCTGGTGGCGCCGCGGCTGTGGGAGGAGCGCGTGGGGAGGAGCTCACGCAGCAGCTCCGTGGGCACGCGGATGATGGGGGTCGGGGCCGGGGGCTCGTCCCGTTCAGTTTCGAACGGAGTCCGCGCCACGGGCGTGTGCGTGGGCGGTTCGTAGCGGTCGCCGTGCACGGGATTCCGGACGACGGGCGTCGGCGTGGGCGCCTCGGGCGATTCGTCGTCCACCGCGCGCGCCTTGACGATGGGCGTGTACGGAGAGTGGGCGTCGTCGTCGCCAGGCGATGACGTGCTGCGGCCGAGCGGGGAAGGGGCCTTGACGACCGGCGTGGCCGCCGCGGCGTCAGTCGTCTCCGACGCCAATGATGCAGGCGCCTTGACGACGGGCGTCGCCGAGGACGCGTCGCTTGAGTCGTCCGCGCTCCGATTCAGAGATGCGGGGGCTTTGACGACAGGCGTCGCAGACGACGTGTCGTTGGCGTCCGATGCGCTCCGATTCAGGGACGCAGGCGCCTTGACGACAGGCGTCGCGGACGACGTGTCATGGGAGTCCGATGCGCCGCGACCCAGGGACGCAGGTGCTTTGACGACAGGCGTCGCCGAGGACGTGTCACTGGAGTCCTCCGCGCTCCGATTCAGGGACGCGGGGGCTTTGACGACGGGCGTCGCCGAGGACATGTCGCTGGCGTCCGATGTACTCCGGCCCAACGGCGCGGGCGCCTTGACGACAGGCGTCGCGGAAGACGCGTCATTCCCATCCGGGGTGGACGCAGAGGGGCTCCGTCCCGGAGGCGGAGGCACCTTGACGACAGGTGTCGACGCCGATGCTCCACCCTCATCCGCGCCCGACGCCGAGGGGCCGCGTCCCAGAAGCGGCGGGAACCTGTTGCTGGGCGTCGTCGCCGACACTTCGTCCGTGTCGAGACTCGTCGCCGATATGCCTCGTTCCGAGAGCGGCGGCACCCGGCTGTTGGGCATCGTCGATGACACTTCATCCGTGTCGGAGCTCGACGCCGACGCGCTTCGCCCCGGCGGGGGCGGGACCTTCACCACGGGCGTCGGTGGCGGCGGCTCCTCGTCGGGCTCGATCTCCGTCGCATGGACGATGGGAAGCGACTCTTCGGAGTCCTCGTCGTCGGCCGCGTCCTGCTCATGCGCCTGCGCGGTCTCCGCCGCAGCGTCCTTCCGTTCCGCCGCTTCGCTCTCCCGACCTGAGCCGCTCGCGGCCGGCGCCTCCCGCAGGGGCGCGCCCATCACCACGGGAGGCTCGATGGGATTCGTCTCCAACTCCGTCTTGATGAGCCGGGTGTCGAGCCCCTCATCGAGCACCTCGCCCCTGACGAGCGGCAGGTCCTCCTTCACCGAGGGCTTCGCCGGAGCCACGTCCTTCTTCGCGTCCGGTCCCTTCGCCTTCGCGACAGGGGACACGGTGGGGGCGGGCTCGGGAGGCAGCAACGCCGCCAGCCGGTTCGTGGGCGTCCCCGTGACCGTGGTCGGCGCGGGGAGGTCGTCCTCGCTCGTGGTGGAGACCGGCTCCGACCGCTTCTCCAGCAGCGAGTCGTACAGGTCCAGCAGCTTCCCGCGGATGAGTCCCGCGTCGAGCGCCTCCTCCGCGTGCGCCCGTCCCGCGCGGCCCAGGGACAGCCTTCGTGGAACATTGCGTGCCAGCTCGACGATGCGGTCGGCCAGCGCCTGGCTGTTGCCGGGTGGGAAGAACAGCGCGGCGCTTTCGGGGACCAGCTCGCGCGTCACCGGCAGGTCCGCGGCGATGACGGGCCGGCCAGCGGCCAGGTACTCCGACACCTTCGCCAGCGGGCCACCCTGCACGCGATTGCGCTCCACATCATCCATGGGGAGCACGCCCACGTCCGCGAGCGCGAGCACCTTGGCCAGGTCGTCATGGTGCACGGGCGGCTGGAACTCCACCCGGTCTCCCAGGCCCAGCTCCTTCACCAGGTCATCCAGATGCGGCTGCCAGTCCGGGTGCTTCGCGCCCACCACGGTGAGGCGCACCTCTTCCTGCCGAGCCGCCAGCGCCACCGCGCGCAGCAGCGTGGACAGGCCCTGCCATCCCACCTGGCTGCCCAGGTACATCATCCGCAGGGGCTTGCCGTCGGGCACGCCCAGCACGTCGGGCGTATACGGGCCGAGGTCCACCGGTGCGGGGAGCACCCGGACCTGGTCCTCGCTGGCGCCGAGCGACTGGATGTACCCACGCGTCGTCTCCGAGCCGGTGACGACGAGGTCCGCGTTCATCAGGCAGAACAGCTCCTGCCGGCGGACCTTGGACAGGAAGCGCCGGTCCCCCTCCGTCTGGGGGTGGGTGTAGCGCAGCTCCTGCGAAGGGAATGTCTGCGCCTCATAGATGAGGCGATACCCGTAGTCCCCCTTCAGCTCGCACAAGGCGTATCCGCCGAAGGGGTCCGTGAAGTGGGCGAGCGCGTAGTCCTCGCTCTCGAGTTGCCGGCGCACGGCCCGTTCGAAGGCCTGGATGCGGGATGCCAGGTCCCCCGAGCCTACCGGGACGCGCAGCAGTCGAGCGCCCTGGTACTTCTCGATGTGGGAGTGGTCCGGCGTCTTCGCCGACAGCACCACCACGGAGAAGCGATCCGGCAACGCCTTCAAGTATTCGGTCACACGTCGGGACGAACCCGACGGACCGGGGATGACGTCGAAACTGCACAGGAGCAGTCTGGGCAGGTCGCTCAAGCGTGGGCAGGATACCTAGCCGCCCCCGGAGTGTCATCGGGTGTTGGTCGAAGAAGGGGGGTCGGGCGAAGAACACATGAAATGCTGGCACGTTGACCCTCTACGACCCGCGACCTAAAGGCCTGCTTGCCCATGGAAGACCTCAAGAGCGTAACGGTCGGCTACCTCAGGGAGTTGGCCCGGAAGCACCTGGGGACCGGTTACAGCCGGATGCGGAAGGAGGAGTTGCTCGCCGCCCTGGCGGCCTACGTCCCCGCGCTGGCGAAGCTCGCCAGGCTCGCGGGCATCCGGGTGCCGGGAAAGCTCGCGGCTCCGAAGGCCGCCTCCAAGGCCCCTGATTCCAAGGCGCCTCATGCCGCCCCCGCCACCCAGACGGCCAGGTCGTCCAAGGCCGCGTCTGGCGTGGAGGCGAAAGAGGCGCCGGCTCCGGGGCAGGGGCGGGTGTCCGCGCCCAAGCGGGTGGCCGCCAAGCGGGCCTCCGAGAAACCGGGGAGCAAGCCGCCCGCCAGACCCGCGACGGTGGTGAACTTCCCTCCGAAGCCCCGTGTGGAGCGCCCGCGTGAGCCCGTCACGCCCGTGGTCTCGTCCTATACGCGACCGGTCGAGCCGAAGCCGAAGGAAGAGGCGGCCCCGGTTGCGAGTCCCAAGCCGGTTCAGCACGCCGCCGAGCCCGTGGTGGAGGGGTTCTTCGTCGCGCGCGTGGCCGGTGAGGACGAGGCGCGTCATCACCACCTGGTGGAGCCCGCGCCCGCGACGGCGCAGGCCCCCGTGGAAGAGGAATCCGAGGGGCTGGGGGCGCTGCCCGCGGGCTACCAAGACGACACGGTGTTGCTGTTGCCACGGGATCCCCACACGCTCTTCGTGTCCTGGGACTTCAGCCTGGGCGCCCGGCTCCGGGCGGAAGACGGCCTGGATGCTCCTCGGCCCGTGCTGCGTGTGTTCGATGGTGAACACGTCATCCGGGAAGAGGCCTTCGTGTTGGAGGCGCCGGGCTTCTACGTCCAGGGGCTGGCACCGGGTGGGACGTACCGCGTGGAGGCCCATTTCATTGGGAGGGACGGGCGGAGCCGGCGCATCGGCGCATCGAGCAACCGCGTGACGCTGCCCCCCATGGGCGTGTCCACGGACCTGACGGTGCGGTTTCTTCGCGTGCCGCCCGTGGTGGAGGCTCCCCCGTCAGTGCCCGCCGCGCGGGCGTTGCCGGACGAGGAGCGCGAATACATCTCCTGGAGGCGGGTGAATCTGCCTGGAAGCGGAGGTGCGTTCGACGTGCCCGAGGTCCATCGCGAACGCAGCGGTGGCGCGCGGGACGACGCGCATCTGGAAGGCGTCGAGCGAGCACCGGGCGCATCGGACCAGCGCTACGTGGGCGCGTCTGAACGCGCGCACGGGGCTTCTGACCAGCGCTATGCGGCGGCGGAAGCGCGTGCGCTCGGGGCTTCGGACATGCGGTATCTCGCGGATGCGGCGCCTCGAACGGAGCGTGTGGCGCAGGGGGCCGTGACGTCGCCGGTTCCTCGTTACCTGGAGACGCTGAGCCGAGCGCCGGGAGCCTCGGACCAACGCTATGTCGAGAGCACTGAGCGCTCGGCGGCGGGTGTCCCTCCGTCCGCTTCGCGCGCCTACCTGGACGTGCGGGGCGTGCCGGGGGCTTCGGACCTGCGTTACGCGGAAGGGGCTCCGCGTCCTGGGGCGGGCGCGGTGGTGCCTCGTGCTCATGAAGGGGCCCCTGTGCGGTTGCCGCATCGCTATCTGGACGTGAGAGGCATTCCTGGCGCCTCGGACCTTCGGTACCAGGACGGCGCGACGGGACAATTCGCGGCCGAGCGCTCGCCGCAGGGATACCTGGATGTTCGTGGCATGCCGGGCGCGTCCGACTTGCGTCATCAGGCGCAGGGGAGCGTCTCGGGGCAAGCCGTGAGCACGGGCGCGCCGCACCGGTACCTGGACGTCAGAGGCATGCCGGGCGCGTCCGACTTGCGCTACCAGGCCAGCGCGGCTCAGCCCCAACTGGGACACGGTCCGGGCGCCTCGGGCGCTTCGGACCAGCGGTACCTGGACCATCCCTCCAGCGTGGCGGGCTCGCCATACCTGGGCCATGTCCCACGCGCATCGGGGGCTTCGGACCAGCGGTACGAGGACCATCCTTACTTGGGCCATGTCCCACGTGCCTCGGGCGCTTCGGACCAGGGTTATCTGGCCACGTCTCCAGGCGCTTCGGACCTCCGTTATCTCGAGACGCCCGAGCGTGCGTCAGGTGCATCCGAGCAGCACTATCAAGAGGCCCCCGGACGCACTCCCGAGGCCGCGACGTGGTCATCTCAGTCGACGCCTCGCGCAGCAGGCGCCGTTGGCAGCCAGCCGGTCGATGACGCGGCAGGGGACCGGGAGCGGGATGCCACCGAACCGAGATTCGCGGAGACACACCCGCGGCGCTCCGAAGCACCGTCGCCTGCCCACGATGCACCTGCTCCTTCCGAGGAGGAGAACCACCGTTACTTCGAGGTGCCTCCACCGTCGCGGAAGCGCGTGACTTCACGGCCTGAAGACACACGGTCAGGTGCCTCGGACGACAGCGAGAACCACCGCTACTTCGAGGTGCCAGCGTCTTCGGCCCGAGTCTCACGTCCGCAACACACGGAGGCAGGGTCGTCGACCGAGGTGTCGGAGCCACTTCCTGGCAAGCCGCCAACGGGCGGCCGCCGTTCATGAACCTGCACGGAGACTTCGAACGACCATGAGCCAGGGCTCCCTCGCGTTGGTTCTCCATGCGCACCTCCCCTTCGTCCGGCACCCCGAGCACGAGGACTTCCTCGAGGAGGACTGGCTCTACGAAGCCATCTCCGAGACGTACCTCCCGCTGCTCCAGGTCTTCGACAAGCTGGCGGAGGACGGCGTCCCGTTCCGGCTGGCGATGACGCTGTCTCCGACGCTCGTCTCCATGCTTCGAGACGAGCTCCTGATGGAGCGTTACGCACGGCGGCTGGACCTGCTCTGCGAGCTGGGCGCGCGGGAAGTCCACCGCACGCGCCATGACGCCACGTTCGGGCCCATTGCCCACTTCTATCGGGACCACTTCGAGTCCCTGCGAGGCATGTTCCACGACCGCTACCGGCGCGACCTGGTCAGCGCGTTCCGCCGTCTCCAGGACGCGGGCCATCTGGACATCCTCACGTGCAACGCCACCCACGGCTTCCTGCCGTTGATGCATCAGGTGCCGGAGGCCGTCCGGGCCCAGGTGACGGTGGCGGCGAATCACTACCGCCAGCACTTCGGCAAGGACCCCGCGGGCATCTGGCTGGCCGAGTGCGGTTACTACCCGGGCCTGGAGCGCCTGCTCGCCAACGAGCGCATCCGGTACTTCTTCGTGGACACGCACGGCCTGACGGACGCGGTGCCCCGGCCGCTGCACGGGCCCTACGCCCCGGTCTTCACCGAGGCCGGCGTGGCCGCGTACGCGAGGGATCCAGAGAGCAGCCAGCAGGTGTGGAGCACCGAGCACGGCTACCCGGGCGACCCGGACTACCGCGAGTTCTACCGGGACATCGGCTGGGACCTGGACCTGGACTACATCCGCCCGTTCATCCAGCCCACCGGTGAACGCAAGAACACGGGCTTCAAGTACTTCCGCATCACCGGCAAGACGGACGACAAGCGCCCGTATGACCCTCGGGCCGCGCGTGAGCGCGCCGCCGTCCACGCGGGCAACTTCCTGTTCAACCGCGAACGGCAGATTGAAGACCTCGCCGCACGCCTTGGGGGCCGAGCGCCTGTCGTGGTCGCGCCCTACGACGCCGAACTCTTCGGTCACTGGTGGTTCGAGGGGCCGCAGTTCCTCGACTTCTTCATCCGCAAGGCCGCGTACGACCAGAAGACCTTCAAGCTGGTGACGCCGTCGGATGACCTGCGGGAGCACCCGGAGAATCAGGTGGCGACGCCGCCGCTGTCCTCGTGGGGCGCGGGGGGGTACGCGGGCATGTGGCTGGACGGCAGCAACGATTGGATCTACCGCCACCTCACGCACAGCGCGAAGCAGATGGTGGCGCTCGCGCGGGACTTCCCGGATGCGGGCGAGCTGCAACGCCGCGCGCTCAACCAGGCCGCGCGGGAGCTGCTGCTCGCGCAGTCCTCGGATTGGGCCTTCATCATGAAGACGGGCACCATGGTGGAGTACGCGCAGCGCCGCACGCGCGAGCACCTCCTGCGGTTCCAGCGCCTGCACGAGCAGCTTCGCGGTGGCAGCGTGGACGAGGGCTGGCTCACCCACGTCGAGAGCCGCGACAACCTCTATCCAGAGCTGGACTACCGCCTCTATCAGCCTGCCTGAGGACCCAGGGAGGAGGGGAGGGGTGGGTGTGTCTTCTTCCCGCCACGACAGGCAGTTGGGCTTGCGGGGCGGCACTTCGGATCTAGCTTGGAGTGCATATGAACCGTTCGACCGTGTCGTTCCGGAAGGCGCTCGTCGCCGCGCTCCTGGTCGCGTTGCCCTCCGCCGCCGTTGCCCAGGCGCCCGCGTCGAGGCCGGCCCCGGCGGCCACGCCGCAGCAGGGGCCGGACAACGTGCTCCAGCCCGCGACGCGAGAGGCCCAGACACTCCCGTCCCTGGCCCCGCTGGTGGAGTCGGTGAAGTCCGCCGTCGTCAACGTGGACGTGCAGGCCCGGGGCAGCGGCATGCCTCGGGGGATGGAGGACAACCCGCTCTTTGACCGCTTCTTCGGCGGCGGACGGGAGGGCGGCAGCCAGCGCCGTGAGCCGCTCCGGCAAGGCGCGGGGTCCGGTTTCATCATCGACCCCAAGGGCCTGATTCTCACCAACAACCACGTGGTGGAGGACGCGGTCACCATCACCATCCGTCTAAATGACGGGCGCAGCTTCAGCGGCGAAGTCGTGGGGCGCGACCCGCTCACCGACGTGGCGCTGGTGCGGTTGAAGGAGAAGGTGGAAGGGCTGCCCACGGTGAAGCTGGGCAACTCGGATGCGCTGCGCGTGGGCGACTGGGTGGTGGCCATTGGCAACCCGTTCGGGCTCGCCTCCAGCGTCAGCCTGGGCATCGTCTCCGCGCGGGCGCGCGAGATTGGCGCCAGCCAGTACGACGAGTTCCTTCAGACGGACGCGGCCATCAACCCCGGCAACTCCGGCGGCCCGCTCTTCGACATGCGGGGCCAGGTGGTGGGCATCAACACCGCCATCGTGGGCGGGGGCTCGGGCATCGGCTTCGCGGTGCCCAGCAACCTCATCAGCTCGCTGCTGCCGCAGTTGCAGAAGGAAGGCTCCGTCACGCGCGCGTGGCTCGGCGTGGGCATCCAGGACCTGACGCGGGACCTGGCGAGCGCGCTCAAGCTTCCCGTGAACGAGGGCGCCATCCTCACGCAAATCATGCCGTCCTCGCCGGCCTCGAAGGCGGGGCTCAAGCAGGATGACGTCGTCATCGCCATCGACGGGAGGACCGTGACGTCCAGCGGCGAGCTGACGCGCACCGTGGCGCTCAAGCGGCCCGGCAGCACCTCCACGCTGACGCTCTTTCGCGACGGCAAGAAGCAGGACGTGAAGGTGGCGTTGGGCACGCGGCCGGACCTGGAGGGCGTGGCCTCCGCGAAGCAGAAGCCGGACGACCAGCAGGAGAGCTCGCGGCGCGTGGGCGTCAGCCTCCAGAACCTGGATGCGCGCACGGCCCAGCAGGCCGGCTTCACGGACAGCAGCGGGGCGCTCATCACCGACGTGGTGCCCGGCTCGCCGGCGGACCGCGCGCAACTGGAGCCCGGCATGGTGGTCATCGAGGCCAACCGCAAGAAGGTGGAGAACGCGGATGCCCTGGCCCGCATCATCAAGGGCGCCGCGTCTGGGAGCACCTTGCTGTTGCGCGTGACAGCGCCCGGTGGCGCGCGCAATCTGAGGGCCCTGCGGGTGCCGTGAGCCCGCGACTGGAGCGCGGCGGATGAGCGTCAACTACGTGGCGCTGGGTGACAGCACGGCGGTGGGCGTGGGCGCCTCGCGAGGCGGCTATCCCGACCGCCTGGCGTCCCGGCTGCGCGCGGCGGGCCTGGCCGTGGGCCTCACCAACTTGGGGCAGAGCGGGGCGCGCATCCGAGACGTCTTCACCGGACAGGTGAAGCGCGCCGTGGCCTCGCAGCCCACGCTGGTGACGTTGGGCATTGGCACCAACGACGTCTGGCGCGGCACGCCGCTGGAGGACTTCCAGGACGACCTGGACCGCATCGCCCGGCGCCTGAAGCAGACCGGGGCGCCGCTGGTGGTGGTGAACCTCGTGGACCTGGCGCTCGCGCCGGTGGCGAAGATGGTGCCCGCGGCCCTGTACGAAGGCCGCATCGAGCCCTTCAACGCCGCCATCGCCGAGGTGGCCCACGCGCACGGGTTGCACCTGGTGGACCTCTTCACCGCCAGCAAGGCGATGATTCCGCACAGCCCGCACTTCTTCTCCAGCGACGGGTTCCATCCCTCGGACGAGGGCTACTCGGAGTGGGCGGAGCTGATGCTGCCCCTGGTGCAGTCGCTGGTGAGCCGCTGAAGCGGCGTCGGAGACTACGCCTTGGCGAGACCGCTCGGCGGCTTGGGCGCGGAGACGGTGGGGGGCTCGGTGGCGCTGGCGGGGGAGTGGGGACCGCGCTCGCGGCCCGGGTGCAGCTCCATGCCGGCTTCATACAGCGTGCTGCGGTTGCGGCCCGTGCGCTTGCTGAAGTAGAGCGCCGCGTCCGCGCAGTCCACCAGCTCTTCCTGGGCGTTGGCGTCCGAGGGGTAGTGCGACACACCGACGGACACGGTGATGTGGTTGCCGGGCAGCCCTGGCTGGGCCAGCGCCACCGACTCCGCCACCGCGCGGCGCAGCTTCTCGGCGACCTCCATGGCCTCCGCCTTGGTGGTCTGCGGCAGCAGCAGCACGAACTCCTCGCCGCCGTAGCGGGCCAGGGTGTCCACCTTGCGCACGCGCAGCCGCAGCACGTCGCACACGCGGCGCAGGGACTCGTCACCCACGCGGTGTCCGGCCAGGTCGTTGATGCGCTTGAAGTGGTCCACGTCCACCATGAGCAGCGCCAGCGGCGTCCCGAAGCGGTTGGCGCGCGCCAGCTCCAGCTCCATGCGCTGGAACAGGTGCCGCCGGTTGGGCACGCCGGTGAGCGGGTCCGTCATGGTGAGCTTCACCGTCTCCGCGTGGAGCCGGGCGTTCTTCACCGCCGTGGCCACCACGTCCGCCACCGCGGTGAGCAGCTCGATTTCCTCCGCGGAGAAGCTGGCCACCTCGGGGCGCTGGAAGTTCATCACGCCCAGCAGCGTCTCCATGTGCACCATGGGCGCGGCCAGCAGCGCGCCGGTGTTCAGCCCACCCTTCACCAGGTCCGGCTTGGCGAACACGCTGGAGCGGTCCGACGTGTCCGGCAGGTACACCGCCTTGCGCGTCTCCGCGGCGCGGCCACAGGCGCCTTCGCCCAGGGCGAAGGTGAGCCCCTCGGCGCCCCGGCCCTCCGGCCACGCGTGCTTGATTTCGAGCACGCCGTCCGGGTTCATCAACATGATGGAGAACTCGGGGATGTGCAGCCGCTCCGTCACTTGCCGGGTGACGGCGTCCAGCAACTCGTCCAGCTCCAGCGTGGCGTTGAGCGAGCGCGCCACGTCGAACAGCAGCGACAGCTCCTTGAGGCGGTCCTCCAGCTCGTCCTTGAGCGCCAGCTTCTCCTTCACCAGCTCCAGGTCGCGGTGGGTGTCGATCTCCTCCGCCTTCATCGACGTGAGCCGCGCCAGCATCTGGTTGAAGGCCGCGCCAAGCTGCGCCAGCTCGTCCGAGCCCCGCGCCTCCGCGCGCACCAGCAAGTCGCCGGCCTCCGCGCGCCGCATGGCCGCGCTCAGCTTGCGCAAGGGCCGGGTGAGCACGAAGTGCAGCCCCAGCCCGGTGAGGGCCGCGAGCATCACCACGAACAGCCCCATGGAGCCAAGCGCCGCGCCGAACACCGTGGAGAGCTGCTGGTGCAGCTCGGGCTCCGTCATGCGGAGCTGGAGGATGCTCGCGCCGGGGACCTCGCTGCCCGTGTGACAGCCCGCGCACTCGGGACCGCCCAGGGGGCGAATCACCTCGGTCATCTGCGCCACGGAGCGCGCGCGCTCGGGGCCAGGGGCGGTGAGGCGCGCGGCCTCCGGATGCACCGAGCCCTCTTCCCCCGCGCGGCGAGACCAGAGGATGCGCCCGTCGGGCGTCAGCACCCGCACGTCCTCCACGGAGCGGAACAGCCGCGTGTCGGAGCGCATCACCTCCGTGACGGCGCTGTGGGCCGGGGTGCCTCGCGCCTGCGGAAGCGTGAAGGTGGAGGCGACGAACTCCGCGAGCGCCAGGGACTCCACCTGCGTCGCGTCCTGCACGGAGACCCGCGCCTCACGCCAGAAGTGGCCAACACCCAGCAGTGCCACGAGCAGGCCCGGCAGGGCGATGCTCCACAGCAACTTGCGACCAATGGTGTCGGGACCCAGGGGCATGTGGATGCTCGCGGCTCTCGAGCGCAGCGGGAGGCCACGAATTGTCAGTTGGCTGACACGACCTGTCAAACGAAGCGGTGAAACATCCTACGATTGCGCTGACGCTGGATCACCTCCTGATGCGTCAGCGAGGTGGATTCCTGGAGATTCCATGTCGACCGAGTTCCTCACGTCCTCGTTGTTGCCCGTGCCACACGGCTTCACCACCCGCGCGGGCGGCGTGTCCGAGGGCCCCTTTGCGTCGCTCAACCTGGGCTTCTCCGTGGGGGATGAACGGGCGCGCGTGGAAGAGAACCACCGGCGTCTGGCGGAGGCCGCGGGCGCGGCGCTCGGGGCGTTGAGCCGGGTGTCCCAGGTGCATGGGGACCGCGTGCAGGAGGCCCGGGGCGGGGAAGGGGACGCGGGGCTGCGGCCCACGGAGGGCGAGGCGGACGGGCTGTGGACGCAGACGCCCGAGCACTGGGTGGCGGTGGGCACGGCGGATTGCGTGCCGGTGCTGTTGGTGGACCCGGACGGGCGGCGCGTGGCCGCGGTGCACTCCGGGTGGCGGGGCACGGACGCGGACATCAGCGCGCGCGCCGTGGAGCTGCTGGTGGCGCGGGGGGGCCGGCCGGAGCGGCTGCTGGCGGCGGTGGGGCCGGCGATACAGGCCTGTTGCTACGAGGTGTCGGATGAGCTGGGACAGCGCTTCCGCGCGCGTTTCGGGCCGGAGGTGGTGGTGACGAAGGGGGCCCGGGCGCACCTGGATTTGACGCGGGCGGTGCGGCTGTCCCTGGAGCGGGCGGGGCTGAAGGCCGCGCACGTGGACGTGCTACAGGCGTGTACCGCGTGTGACGCGACGCGGTTCTTCTCCCACCGGCGGGACGCGGGGCGCACGGGGCGCCACCTCAATTACGTGGTACACCGCTTCTAGCCACCCGGTGTGGGGGGCCGATTTCTTGACGCTCTCCGACGGGCCTTCCTATCCTCGGGGGGACCCCTCTGCTGAAAAAGGCCCGTGCCCGCGCGCTCCGTCATCTTCCGTCTGCTCGCCGCCGCGCCCCTCTGCGCGCTGTGCGCTTGTGCCACCACCGCCCCCGCTGAAGCGGAGCTGGGCGCGCTGAGGGCCGAGCTGCGCACGTTGCGCGCTTCGCAGGAGCGGCTCAAGGAGCGGGTGGAGCGCCTGGAGGCCCATGACACCGTGGCCCGCGCGGGGAGCGCGAGCGACAGCGGCGCCGCCCGGCCCATCCCGGTGAAGGTGGAGGCCGCGCCCGCGGTGGCGCTGGACGCCACGCCCGAACTGGCGGTGGTGAAGCTCAAGCCGCGGCATGATCCCGCGCCGCGGCTGCCCACCGCCGTCGCGGTGACGGAGCCGGACGACGAGCAGATGGAGATGTTCATCAGCCCCGTCGCCGACGACGCTTCTTCGGGGAGCGCGAGCGGGGCCGCCACCATGGTGGCGTCGAGCGACGACTCCGCGGGGGAGGAGAAGGACCCCGACCTGCTGGAGCTGGAGTTCGACCAGGGCGTGTCGATGCTCCGCACCGGCAACGTGGAGGGCGGGGTGGAGCGGCTGGCGCGCTTCGCCCAGGCGAACCCGCGCCACCCCCGGGCCGACAACGCGCTGTACTTCAGCGGGCTCGGGCAGATCGGCCTCAACGACTTCAAGCAGGCCGCCAAGACGTTCCAGCGGCTCATCGACAGCTATCCCGCCGGGGACGCCATGCTGGACGGCATGCTCCGGCTCGCCGAGTGCCGGATGCGGCTCAACCAGGCCGCGGATGCCAAGGTGCTCTATACCCGCGTCGTCACCCAGTTCCCGGGGACGGCGGCTGCTACCCAGGCGGAACAGCGGCTCGCCGCGCTCCCCCAGTGAAGCTTCTTTTGAAAGGACGTCTCGCGATGCGCTCCCGGATCCTCACCTCGCTGATGTTGAGCCTCGCCGTCGCGCCGGCCGCGCACGCCCAGCAGGAGAACGAGGAGGAGCAGGACCTTGGCGGAGAGATGGACGGCGCCGAGGTGATGGATGAGGTCCCCGAGTCCTCTCGGCCCACCTCCGTCGCCCTTCCTCCGGGCGCGCCGCAGGGCCGCGAGAGCTCCCCGGGCACGGTCCACTCCGTCGAGTCGGGTGACACGCTCTGGGACCTGTCCCAGCGCTACCTGGGCAGCCCCTGGTACTGGCCCAAGGTCTGGTCCTACAACCCGGAGATCGCCAACCCGCACTGGATCTACCCCGGCAACCAGGTCCGCTTCTTCTCCGGTGGGGAAGAGGTCCCCGCGCGGGTGACGGAGATGGTGGTGGACGAGGGCGACGTGACGGCGCCCACGGAGTTCGCCTCCAACAACAACCAGGTCACCGTGACGGGCAAGATTGGCTTCGACGTGGCCAAGTCCGTCCCCGTGACGACGCAGGGCTTCGTCACCCAGCGCGAGCTGGACGAGGCTGGCCGCATCGACGGCTCGCCCTCCAACGCGGTGATGCTGTCCTTCCCGGACAGCGTCTACGTGCGCTTCAAGCGGAAGGGTGACGTGAAGGTGGGGGACCGCTACGTCGTCTTCCACACCACCCAGGCGGTGAAGCACCCGGCGACGGGGCGTCAGTTGGGCTACCTCACCGACTTCGTGGGCACCCTGCGCGTGCAGCGCGTGGGCGACGGCATCGTCACCGCGCAGATCATGGACACCTGGGACGGCATCGAGCGCGGTGACCTGGTGGGCCCCATGGGCGAGCGCCTCACCGAGCAGGTGACGGCGAAGCCGAACTCCAAGCAGGTGGATGGCACCGTCATCACCGCGCTGGTGCCGTACCTCACCATCCTGGGCGAGAACCACAGCATCGTCGTGGACAAGGGCAGCGCGGACGGCGTGGAGCTGGGCAACACCTTCAACATCCTCCGCAAGGGCGACCCCTCGCGCCACGTGCTGGGCCACGACGTGCGCAAGCCGTCCAAGCAGGAGCAGGCCTATCCGTGGCGGAACATCGGCGCGTGCATGGTGACCGAGGTGAAGGAGCGCACGTCCAATTGCCTCATGACCCGCTCGCTGGAAGAGCTCGTTCCGGGCGACCGCGCCCACATGTCGCCGGGCTCGTCGACCTCCGCCAGCCGCTGAGCGGCGGCAGGAAAAGTGCATCCGGCCCCTCATACGGAGGGGCTGAGTGCTTGACCGGTGGCGGTCCGGTGTTTATGTGTCGCGCCCCTCCCAGCGGCCCCACCTTCTATATAGGTGGGTATCGAGCGGGGGACGGGTATGGCGGACGCTGAGACGGACAGCCTCACGGCGGAGCAGCAGGCATGCCTCGCGCTCTGGGCCGTTCCCGGCCTGGGGCCGAGGACGCTGGCCGCCCTGCGCGCGTTCGCTGACGGAAGCCTCTCCCCCTTGGTCGCGACTCCTGTACGAGACTGGGTGTCCCAAGCGCCGGTTTCACCACAGGTGCGCCGCCGGCTGGCCACCGTGGAGCGCCTCGCGCCGCTGGCGGACCGGGTCCTGTCTGCGTGCCGGGCCTCGGGCATGGGCGTGGCCTTCGCGGGCCAGCGGGCCTATCCGGAGCGGCTGGTCGAGGTGCTGGACGCGCCCCCGCTGCTCTTCTACCGGGGCTCGCCGGGGATGCCTCGGCGGCGGCTGGCCATGGTGGGCAGCCGGCACCCGGATCAGGGCTTCCTGCCCCTGGCGAGGCGCTTCGCCCGGCGGGTGGCGGAGGCCGGGGTGGGCGTGGTGTCGGGGGCGGCGGCGGGGGTGGACCAGGCCTGCCATTGGGGCGCCCTGGACGCGCGGGGAGAGACGTGGGCCTTCCTGGGTTCCGCCCTGGATGCGTTCGACACGGCGCAAGCCCGCCTGCTCCCTCACTTCCTGGACAGAGGGGGCATGTTCTTCAGCGAGCTGCCTCCCGGCGTGCGGGCAAGCACCACGACTTTCCCGCGCCGCAACCGGCTCATCTCCGGGGCATCGGACGCGGTCCTGGTGATGCGGGCGGGGAAGAAGTCGGGGAGTCTCTACACGGCGGAGGCGGGGCGGGCGCAGGGGCGGCCGGTGCTCGCGATGCCGGGCGACGTGCGGCAGGAGGCGGCGTTCGGCTGCAACACGCTGCTGCGGGACGGGCATGCGACAGCGTGCCTGGCGCCGGAAGATGTGTGGAGGGTGCTGAAAGTGGATCCGCTCGCGGCGGTTCCACTCCCAGGGGCACTGGGCTCGTGGGAGGCGCTCTCGGCGGAAGCGAAGGGGACCTTCGCGATGTTGGACCGGGTTCCCCGGAGTTTCGATGAGGTGCTGATCGGCAGCACCCTTTCACCGGCCGCGCTCGTTGGCGCGCTGGTGGAGTTGGAGTTGACGGGGCTGGTCATCCAGCACCCGGGCAGGCTGTACGAAAGAATCTAGGTAGGAGAGTCATGGCCACGCGGACGAAGAAGAAGGTGGAAGAGACTGAGGCGGCCGAGGAGAAGGCGCCCGTCAAGAAGGCCGCCGCCAAGAAGGCCGCCGCAAAGAAGAAGCCTGCGGCCAAGAAGAAGACCGCCGCGAAGAAGAAGACGGCGGCCCGCGGCCGCGCCAAGAAGGGCGATGACGACGAGCTCCCCACCGTCGAGGCCGACGCGGAGGAGGAGGCCACGCCGCGCGGCAAGGGCCCGCACTACCTGGTCGTCGTGGAGTCTCCCGCCAAGGCGAAGACCATCAAGAAGTACCTGGGCTCCGGCTACACGGTGAAGGCGTCCGTGGGCCACGTGAAGGACTTGCCCAAGAGCAAGATGGGCGTCGACGTGGAGCACGACTTCCAGCCCGAGTACACGGTCATCAAGGGCAAGGAGAAGGTGCTCAACGAGCTCAAGAAGATGGCGAAGTCGGCCGACCGCGTCTTCCTGGCCACGGACCCCGACCGCGAGGGCGAGGCCATTGCGTGGCACATCAAGGAGGAGCTCGCGCACCCCGACGCGCTCCGGGTGACCTTCAACGAAATCACCAAGAAGGCCATCCAGGAAGCCATCGCGCAGCCGCGCCAGCTCAACCAGGACAACTACGACTCGCAGCAGACGCGCCGCATCCTCGACCGGCTGGTGGGGTATCAAATCTCCCCGCTGCTCTGGAAGAAGGTGCGCCGGGGCCTGTCCGCCGGCCGCGTCCAGTCCGTGGCGGTGCGGCTCATCGTGGAGCGCGAGGACGAAATCAAGGCCTTCGTCCCCGTGGAGTACTGGACGCTGGACGCGCTGCTGGAGGGCCCCTCCGGTCCGCCGCCGTTCAAGGCCAAGCTGTCCAAGCTGGACGGCAAGAAGGTGGAGCTGAAGGAGCGCGTCTTCACGGAGAACCTGGTCGCCGAGCTGCAGACGGCCAACTTCGTGGTGGCCAAGGTGGACCGCCGCGAGCGCCGCCGCAACGCGCCCGCGCCGTTCATCACCTCCAAGCTGCAGCAGGAGGCGGCCAACCGGCTGTCCTTCACCGCGAAGAAGACGATGACGCTGGCGCAGCGCCTCTACGAAGGCGTGCCGCTGGGGGACGAGGGCCAGACGGCGCTCATCACGTACATGCGTACGGACTCCACGCGTCTGTCCGACGATGCGGTGAAGCAGGTGCGCGAGTTCATCGACGGCAAGTACGGCAAGGAGTTCCTGCCCGACGAGCCCGTGGTGTACCGCAGCAAGAAGAGCGCCCAGGACGCGCACGAGGCCATCCGGCCCACGTCCTTGGAGTATCCGCCGGAGCGGGTGAAGCCCTTCTTCGAGGCGATGGGCGAGGAGGACATGTATCGCCTCTACGAGCTCATCTATAACCGCTTCGTCGCGTGTCAGATGAAGCCCGCCGTCTACGATCAGACGAGCGCGGACATCGCCGCGGGCCGGGCCACCTTCCGCGCCTCCGGCAGCACGCTGAAGTTCGCCGGCTACCTGGCGGTGTACGGCGCCGGCCTGACGCCGGAGGAAGAGGCGGAGAAGGAGAAGGCCAAGGCCGCCGGTGACGAGAACGCCGAGGCGGCTGACGCCGTGGGCGAGCTGCCGGTGCTCAACGATGGCGACGCGCTGAACCTCCAGAAGCTGCTCCACGAGCAGCACTTCACCCAGCCGCCCCCGCGCTTCAGCGAGGCCACGCTGGTGAAGGAGCTGGAAGAGCGGGGCATTGGCCGTCCGTCCACCTACGCCGCCATTCTCTCCACCATCCAGGACAAGAAGTACGTGGAGAAGCTGGAGGGCCGCTTCCGTCCCACGGACCTGGGGAACATGACCAACGAGATGCTGGTCAAGCACTTCCCCACGAACTGGACGTCACCTTCACGGCGACGATGGAGGAGAAGCTCGACCAGATCTCCGAGGGCGGCGCCAACTGGAAGTCGGTGCTGCACGACTTCTACGGGCCCTTCAAGGAGACGCTCGAGAAGGCCGAAGCGGAGATGCGCGACGTCAAGCGGGAGGAGATCAAGACGGACATCCCCTGCGAGAAGTGCGGCAACCTCTTCGTCATCAAGTTCGGGAAGATGGGGCACTTCCTCGCGTGCTCGAACTACCCGGACTGCAAGAACACGAAGGACTTCAAGCGCGACGCCGAAGGCAAGATCGTCATGGTGGAGGAGGAGACCACCGACGAGGTTTGCGAGAAGTGCACCAAGCCCATGGTCATCAAGCGGGGCCGCTTCGGTCGCTTCCTCGCCTGCTCGGGCTACCCGGACTGCAAGACGTCCAAGCCCATCTCCATTGGCGTGTCGTGCCCGGAGTGCAAGGAGGGCTACCTGACGGAGCGCCGCAGCGGACGAGGGAAGATCTTCTTCGGCTGCAACCGCTACCCGGACTGCAAGTTCGCCGCGTGGGACCGGCCGCTGGCCGAGCCGTGCCCCACCTGCGCCTCGCCCTACCTGCTGCAGAAGTTCTCCAAGCGGGACGGCCCGTACGTGGCGTGCCCCAACAAGGAGTGCGACTACCGGCGCGAAATCACCGAGCAGCCAGGCGGCCCGGGTGGGTCGCCCGAGGCCTCCTCGGCTGCTTGAAAGCCCAGTAGTTACATGGGCATGGCCCGTCCTCGGCTTGACAGCCTTGGCGGGCCCGCCCTACAAGTCCAGGCTGCTCCCTCCCCGGGGAACGTCGAGCGGGTGCCCGCTTCCGGACGGGCGCCCCCCGGGGGGCGGGCGTCGAAAGGACTCTGGGCGCAATGATTCCCTCGGTGAGCGAGCTGCTGCTGAACGTGACCTTCGCGGCCACGGAAGGCGGCAAGATGGGCGTCACGGACTCCGTCATCAAGTTCTTCAAGGATGGCGGACCGTTCATGTTCGTGAACCTGTTCTGGCTGGCGTGCTCGCTGGCGGTGGCGCTGGAGCGGGTCGTCACGCTCGTGTTCCGCTACAACCTCAACGCGCCGCCCTTCATGGAGCAGATCGCCAAGCTGGTGCGCAGCGGCAACCTGGACCGCGCCGTGAAGGTGTGCGGCATGGCGCCCAACGCGCCGCTGGCCAAGGTGGTCCGCGCGGGCCTGGTGAACGCCAACCGCGGCGAGGTTGAGGTCTCCAAGGCGGTGGAAGAGGCCATCGTCGAGTACAGCCCCCACGTGTCCAAGCGCATCCCCTGGCTGTGGTCCCTGGCGAACATCGCCACGCTGGTGGGGCTGGTGGGCACCATCTTCGGTCTCATCGGCACCTTCCAGGCGCTGGGCAACGTGCCGGCGGAGCAGAAGCAGGTGCTGCTGTCGGACGGTATCTCCAAGGCGATGAACAACACCGCCTTCGCGCTCTCCATCGCGGTCATCTGCATCGTGTTCCACCTGTTCCTCACGTCGTACGCGAAGAGCATGGTGGAGGGCCTGGAGCTGAACGCGCTCAAGCTGGAGAACCTGCTGTCGCGCCGCGGCTCGGTGGATCCGGGCACCACGGAGCTCGAAGCGCGCGCGTCGTAAGGCGCGAGGGCACGCGGCCATGGCGTTCCACTACTCCCGGCGCAAGCTGAAGGTCCGCGAGGAAGAAGAGACGGGCGAGCTGAACATCGTCCCGTACCTCGACATCCTCATGAACCTCATCATCTTCATGCTGCTGTCCATCACCGGGCTGGCGACGTTCGGCATCATCAACGTCAACGCCCCCGCCTACGGCGGACCGACGACGGGCATGGCGCAGGAGAACCCGGACGACGGGCCCAAGCTGACGCTGTCGGTGCTCATCTCGAAGAAGGGGCACTTCGTCAGCAGTGAGAACGCCATCCTCGGGGAGGCCGGCGCGCCCACCATCCCGGTGAAGGCGGATGGGGCGCACGACTTCGGCGCGCTCAACGCGAAGATGGTGGAGATCAAATCCGCCTTCCCGCAGGAGACGAAGGTCATCGTGGGCGCGGACCCGGACGTCCCCTACGAGACGCTGACGCAGACGCTGGACGCCATCCGCGAGACGCAGGGCCGCGAGCGCCGGCTGCTGTTCCCGGACGTCACGCTGGGAGCCATCTAGCCATGGCCGAGCCGACGACACCCGCGCTGGACACGCCCGACGCGGAGACGGTGGCGCGGCTGAGCTTCCGCCGGGCGCTGGCGCGCAAGAAGCGCAAGGAGCGTGAGGCGGCGGGGGAGATCAAGGAGCTGAACATCACCGCGATGATGGACATGATGACCATCCTCCTGGTGTTCCTGCTCAAGTCCTTCGCGTCGTCGTCCGCGGCGGTGACGGCGTCCGAGGACGTGCGTCCGCCGGTGTCCTCCACGCGCGCGACGCCCCGCGACACGGTGGCCGTCACGATCACCCCCAAGAACGTCCTGGTGGGCGAGCGGGAAGTCCTGCGGCTGCAGAACGGCCAGTTCCCCGCGGACCTGCTTCAGGGCCGGCTGGTGCTGCCGCTGGACGCGCAGTTGAAGAAGGAAGTGGAGAAGCTGAAGTACATCGCCGCGCGCAACCCGTCGGCGCCCTTCAGCGGGGAACTCTCCGTCATCGCGGACAAGAAGATTCCCTACGACATGCTGCTCACGGTGCTCTACACGGCCGGGCAGAACGAGCTGGAGAACTACCGGTTCGTGGTGCTGCAGAAGGACGGCGAGTAGCACGCTCCCGGGGCGGCACCGGGAGCGCGTACCCGGTGGTCCCTCAGAGGGACGGGCTGGCCATGGGGCCGCCGCGCGTCTCCAGCTCGTGGATGCTGGCGTCCTCTTCGCAGCGGATGGCGAAGGGCAGGGCCTCCAGGCGTTCAATGGGAATCTCGAAGCCGCAGTCCACGCACTCGCCGAAGACGTTCATCTCCATGCGGCGCAGCGCGGCGTCGATGAGCATGATCTCCCGCCGCTGCGCCTCCATCAGGCTG
This sequence comes from Myxococcus hansupus, assembly GCF_000280925.3. Lineage (NCBI taxonomy): Bacteria > Pseudomonadati > Myxococcota > Myxococcia > Myxococcales > Myxococcaceae > Pseudomyxococcus > Pseudomyxococcus hansupus. The sequence continues at coordinate 5,009,518 of NZ_CP012109.1, read as the reverse complement.
GACAGGGTGTAGTCAGCGAGCTCGGACTGGGCGTTCTCCTCGTACTCGGGGTCGCGCTCCTGGTTCTTCAGGGCGGTGAGCTCGCGGTGCGCACCCTCGTTGGCGCTGAGGATTTCCCGGCGCCGGCGCTGCAGGAGTTCGCGGATCCGGTTCAGGTCCTGGATTCGTCGGGTGGCCATGGCTTCGGTACTCCCAGTCTTCGAGTTCATTTGGCGCTCGCCCGGATGCAGGCCGCCCCCGAGCGGCGAACGCGAGAAACGTAGGGGTTCAACCCAGGTAGGGAAACCGCGCCTTCCAGACGGGGATGGCGGCGGCCTGCTGAGCGGCCGGGCAGGCGCGGGCCCCGAGCGGAGGCGTGGCCTGGTGCACGGCTGAATCGACGCTGGGACAGGGCGTGTCAGTCCTGCTAACAGAGGTGGGACGGCCCCGCGCGCGCGGGCCGGGAGGATGCGGATGTCGGATCAAAAGCAGCGGGTGACGGTGATTGGCGGAGGTCTGGCGGGAACCGAGTGCGCCTACCAGCTCGCCCGCCGCGGGGTGCCGGTGGTGCTGCGCGAGATGAAGCCCCACAAGCGTTCGCCGGCGCATAAGTCGGACGCGCTGGCGGAGCTGGTGTGCAGCAACTCGCTGCGCTCGGACAACCCGGAGAGCGCCATTGGCCTGCTGCACGCGGAGCTGCGCGCCCTGGGCTCGGTGGTGCTGAGCGCCGCGGACGCGAACCGGGTGCCCGCCGGTGACGCGCTGGCGGTGGAGCGCGATGGCTTCTCGGGGGCCATCACGCAGTCGCTGCTGAGCCATCCGGGCGTGGAGCTGGTCGCCGGTGAAGTGGAGCGCCTGCCCGACGAAGGCCCGGTGGTGATTGCGTCGGGGCCGCTCACGTCGGACGCGCTGACGCGGGAGCTGGAGCGCCACGTGGGCACCAAGCTCTACTTCTACGACGCCATCGCGCCCATCCTGTCCGCGGACTCCATCGACATGAACGTGGCGTTCCGCCAGAGCCGCTACGGCAAGGGCGGCGGGGACGACTACCTCAACCTGCCGATGACGAAGGACGAGTACCACCGCTTCATCGCCGAGCTGAAGGCGGGCCAGAAGGTGGTGCCGCACGCTTTCGAGGAACCCAAGTACTTCGAAGGGTGTCTGCCCATCGAAGTGATGGCCGAGCGCGGCGACGACACCCTGGCCTACGGGCCCATGAAGCCGGTGGGGCTGAGAGACCCGCGCACGGGGCAGGACCCCTACGCGGTGGTGCAGCTCCGCATGGAGGACGTGGGCGGCACGTCATGGAACATGGTGGGCTTCCAGACGCGGCTGACCTGGGGTGAACAAAAGCGCATCTTCGCGAACTTCATCCCCGGACTTCAGCAGGCGGAATTCCTCCGGATGGGGCAGATCCACCGAAACACCTTCATCGACTCGCCCCGGCTGTTGTCGAAGGACTTGTCGCTGAAGACGGAGCCCCGGCTCTACTTCGCGGGCCAGGTCTCCGGCGTGGAGGGTTACGTGGAGAGCGCGGCATGTGGATACCTGGTGGCGTTGGCGCTGCATGCGAAGCTGACGGGGACGGAGTGGGTTCCGCCGCCGGCCACCACGGCCATGGGCGCGCTCTTGCGGCACGTGACGGGGGAGGCGCATCCACCGGACTACCCGCACCAGCCCTCCAACATCATCTTCGGCATCTTCCCGCCCATCACCGGCCGCATGAAGAAGGCGGAGAAGCGCGCGGCGTATTCGGCGCGGGCGAAGCAGGACCTGGCGGCATGGCTGCCACACGCGGGCGTCCCGGCAGCGGGCAGCCCCGAGCACCGGGAGCAGAGGAGCGCATGATGCGGCAGGGGCGTCTTTGGACCGTGGGCCTGCTGGCCTCGCTGGTGATGGCCGGCACGGGCTGCAAGCAGGGCGAGAACGGGGGCTCGGAGGCGCCGGGAGTGCGCCGCACCAAGGCCGCCGCGACAGCGGAGAAGCCGCCCCCGCCGGGAGCGCCCGGAGCGGGGCAGGGGACGCTGCTCGCCTCGGGCCGAGTGACGGACCTGCGGGTGACGCCGGATGGCCACTTCGCCACGTACATCGCCAACGGGCAGAAGCCCCGCATGGACGGCATCCCGCCGCAGATGGTGCTGGGCGAGCTGTACGCCGTGCCGGTGGCGGGCGGCGAGCCGCGCAAGCTGGGGGAGGGCGTGACGAACGTCCCCGGCGGGCAGCTCACGGCGCCGGGCTCCAAACACGTGCTCTTCCTGGCGGATTACAGCCCGGCGACGCAGTCGGGCGTGTTGAACGTGGTGGCCCTGGGCGACGCGAAGGCGGCGCCCACGGTGCTGGGCACGGCGGTCAGCTACATGCTGCCCAGCCCGGACGGGACGAAGCTGGCGTACGTGGATGGGGGCAAGCTGAAGCTGGGCGCGCTGCCGTCGGGGCCCTTCACGGACGTGGCGGCGGAGGTCAGCACGGCCCAGTTCACCCCGGATGGGAAGACGCTGCTCTTCAAGCGCCGGCTGTCCGCGGCGGGCGGGCTGGCGGCGGTGTCGGTGGAGAAGCCCGACGCCGCGCCCCTCAAGATCTCCGACCAGGTGGGGGACTACGAAGTCTCGCCGGACGGCCAGCGCGTGGCGTTCCAGGTGCGCAGCGAGTCGGTGCCGGGGCTGTATGACTTGCACCTGGCCGAGCTGCCGGAGCTGAAGGCGAAGCGGCTGGCGGTGGCGTCGGGGGTGTTTGGTTTCTCGCCGGACAGCAAGTGGCTGGCGCGCACGGAGAACGGCAAGCCCAACGTGCCGGGGGACCTGCACCTGGGCCCGGCGTCGGGCGGCGCGGGGCGCAAGCTGGGCGTGCAGGTGGAGAAGCTGGCCTTCTCGCCGGACTCGCAGGCGGTGGGCTTCCTGGAGAAGTACGACTCGACGGCCAACGCGGGGTTGATGTCGGTGGCCGCGTTGCCGGACGGGGCGACGAAGCAGGTGGGCGGCCGCGTGCCCAACTTCGTCTGGGGGGCGGATGGGCGCCACGTCGCGTTCCTGTCACGCATCCTCAAGCCCGCGTACTCCGTGGACCTGATGCTCTACGCCTTGGGAGAGGAGAAGGCCTCGAAGGTGCAACAGGGTGTCTTCGGGTATGGCTTCACGCCGGGGAACAGCCAGGTGGTGTTCCGCTCCAACTGCATCCGGAACGGGCGCTCCTGTGACTTCATGGCGTTGGACCTGCCCAAGCAGGCCGAGGCCCCCAAGACGTGGCTGCAGGGCATCTTCAGCTACAAGGTCTCCACGGACGGGCAGCGGCTGCTGGTGACGTATGCCCGCATGGACTCGGACACCTATGACGTGGCCGTGTACGACGTGAAGACGCAGGCGAAGAAGACGCTGGACCAGGGCGTCCAGGTGCCGGTGTCCTTCGGTGGTGAGAATGACTCACTGGCCGTCTACGCCATCACCCAGGGCCCCAAGGCGGGCGTCTACAGCATCCCCGCAACGCCTTAGTTTTTAGATTGTTGGGGATCGTGCGATTCGCTGGGCGGTGTGCTTACTTCCGCCGCCCGTATGGCTTCGCTCATCTATCGCCGCTACGGCGGCTCGCTCCAGGTGGACATTCCCTCCTTCGACGTGCTCGTGGAGGCGGTCCGCATTCCCGAAACGCAGTGGATTGCCACGGCGTGTCCGCTCGAGGGCCTCAGTTGTGACCCTCGGCTGCTGACGCTGATGGACGCGGACCGCAACGGCCGCATCCGCGTGGCCGAGGTCCGCGGCGCGGTGGACTGGGCCGCACGTCAGCTCAAGGACCGCAGCGGCGCGGATGCCTCCAGCGACGTGTTGGAGCTGGGCGCGCTCAGCGACGAGGCGAAGCCCCTGCGCGACGCGGCGGACCGGATTCTCCGGACGCTGAAGGCCGACGACGCGGGGCGGATTTCGCTGAAGCAGGTCCGCGACAGTGAGAAGGCCCTGCGGGAGTCCGGGCAGAACGGCGATGGTATCGTCGCGCCCGAGCACCTCCCGGAGCCGTTGCGGCCCCTGGCGAAGGAGCTGATGGCCGCCTTCCCCGCGCTGACGAACCGGGCGGGCAAGGCGGGCGTGGATTCGACGCTGGTGAAGCGCTTCCGCGAGGAGCGCGCGGCGCTGCTGGCGCACCGGGAGAAGCAGGGCGCGGCCTTCGTCTGGGGCGACGTCAGCCTGGAGACGGCGAAGCGCGTGCGCGAGGTGGCGCCGCTGCTGGACGCGTACTTCGTGCAGTGCCGGCTGGTGGCCGCGCAGCCCGAGGCGGCGGCCAGCCTGCGCCTGCGCGCGGAGCGGGTGGAAGGCGCGCTGGGAGACGTGGCGGCGCTGGGGAAGGCGGCGGGGGATTTGCCCATCGCGCCGCCGGAGGCCTCGGGTGCGTTGGAGTGGTCCCGCCTGCTGCGGGGCCCCGCGTACGAGCGGCTGGAGGCGTTCCGGAAGGACGTCGCCACGCCGATGACGGGGGATACGCAGCGGCTGACGGACTCGGCGTGGCGTGAGCTGCTCGCGAAGGCGGATGGCGTGCTGGCGTGGCAGACGCAGCATGACGCGAACCCGGTGCGCAAGCTGATGGACACGTTCCCCAACGTGTCTGACGCGGACCTGGACGCCATCGACGCGGCGAGCGCGGCGGACCTCGCGCTCAAGCCCACGCTGGATGCCATTGTTGAACTGGAGCGACTGGTGCTCTACCAGCGCTGGTTGCTGCTGTTCGCCAACAACTTCATCAGCATGCCCAGCCTCTACATGCCCAAGCGCCTGGCGCTGGTGGAGAAGGGCACGCTCATCCTGGGCGGGCGCAAGTACACGCTGTCGGTGCTGGTGACGAACCGGGCCGCGCACTCCACGCTGACGGCGACCGGGACGACGTGCATCCTCTACGTCCAGGTGGCGCCGAAGGACGGGACGCCGGGCTACGAAGTGGCGGTGCCGGTGACGAGCGGGCGGAGCACGGACCTCACGGTGGGCAAGCGGGGCGTGTTCTACGACGTGGATGGTGTCGAAAGTGATGCCACGGTGACGCACGTGGTCCGCCAGCCCGTGTCGCTGTGGGAGGCGATGACCATGCCCTTCGCGCGCATTGGCGACTTCATCACCAAGAAGGTGGAGGGGTTGGCGTCGGCGGGGGAGAAGACCTTCGATACGACGCTGGAGACGGGCTACACGAACGCCGCGAATGCGCCCCAGGTGGCGCCGCCGCCCGCTGCTGCTGCTCCGGCGGCGTCAGGTGGCGGCGGGGCGGGGCTCGCGGGAATCGTGGCGGCCGGTGGTGTCGCCGCGGCGGCCCTGGGTTCGTCCTTCGCGTTCATCATGTCGCAGGTGAAGTCGCTGACGCTGGTGGACCTCATCTCCGCGGCGACGTTGATCGCCATCGTGGTGATGGCGCCCGCGGGTCTGCTGGGTTGGTTGAAGCTGCGCCGGCGCAACCTGGCGTTGCTGCTGGAGGGCTCTGGCTGGGCGTTGAACGACCGGCTGATGCTGACGAAGGAGCTGTCCTCGCTGGTGACGCGGCGCCCGAAGCTGCCGTCGCACGCGCGCGTGGACCGGCTGGACATGGTGCGCTCGGCGCTGGCCCGCCAGCAGGACGACGACGAGTCGGAAGAAGCGTCGGGCTGGACGAAGCTCGCCGTCACGCTGGCGGTGATTTTCGTACTGCTCTGGCAGGTCCGGATTCCGCTCCTGACGTGGTTCTGCCACGCGGGCTGGCTGTCTCAGGACACTTGCCTGGCGGTGCTCCCGTCGAAGGCCGAGCAGGTTCCGGCGGTCATCGTACCCGCCGCGGTGCCCGCCAAGGCGCCGTAGGGCCACCGCGAATCTTGCCAGGAAATCTCCGGCCCGTAGGCTCGTCTCCATGACGAGCCTGTCGCCGCTGCTGGAGAAGTTCCGCTCCCACCTGGAGGACGAGAAGGGCTCGTCCCCGCACACGGTGCGCAACTACCTCATCGACCTCGTCGACTTCGAGCGGTACCTGGTGGAGCGAATGAAGCTGTCGCTCCTGGCCGGGACGCACGCGGCGATTCGCGGCTACCTGGGCACGTTGAGCACGGACCACGAGCCCGCGAGCAGGGCGCGGCGGCTGGCCAGCATCAAGTCCTTCTACAAGTACCTCGTGCGGCAGAAGCTGCTGCCCGCGAGCCCGGCGAAGCTGGTGAAGAGCCCGAAGTTGCCCAAGGCGCTGCCCAAGGTGCTGCCGGTGGAGGAGGTCTTCGCCATCCTGGACATGCCCGACCTGAAGACGGTGCTCGGGCTGCGGGACAGGGCGATCCTGGAGCTGCTCTACGGCGGCGGTCTGCGTATCAGCGAGCTGTGCGGGTTGGACACGTTGGACATCGACCGGAGCGGGCGCATCGTCCGGGTGATGGGCAAGGGCAGCAAGGAGCGGCTCGTGCCGGTGAATGCGCAGTCCATCCGCGCGCTGGAGGCATATCTGGCGCGGCGCGGGGAGCTGCTGGCTGTGATTCGCAAGGACCAAGCGCCCGAGGCGATGTTCCTCAACTTCCGGGGTGGGCGCCTGACGCCGCGAAGCATCGCGCGGCACCTGGACACGTACGTGCTCAAGTGCGCGCTGACGCGGAAGGTGAGCCCGCACGCCATGCGTCACTCCTTCGCCACGCACCTGCTGGGCGGCGGCGCGGACATCCGCAGCATCCAGGAGCTGCTGGGCCACTCGAGCCTGTCCACCACGCAGCGGTATACGCAGGTGACGTGGGAACAGCTCCAGCAGGTCTACGACTCCGCGCATCCGCGGGCGTGATGGGATGGGTTGGCTGATGATAGACGACGACTCTTTGCTGAAAGTGTTCTTTCAGTTGTACCCAGATGAGGACGACTATCCTCCTGCATCTGTCGAGTCAGTATGGGCGATTGTGGATCCTGCGAGTCCCGGCGTGACCATTGATAACACGCCGTTCTTTGCACGTGAGGCGACGCTGGGTGATGTCGTCTCGACGCGATTGGAAGACGGGTGTCATTGGTTTGAGTCAGTGTTGCAACGCTCGGAGTACTCCCTCGTCAGGGTCTACTTCTTCGAGCTTGATTGTATGCAAAGAGTCCGAGAATTCCTCGTGGGATTGGGATGCTCTACGGAGTCCGCCCCCCGATATCGACTGCTTGCGGTGAGTATTCCCGCGTCAGTCAGCCTCAGCGATGTCCAGGCTTACCTCCAGGCCGAGAAGGGACGCGATAACATCGACTACGAAGAGCCGATTCTTCGTCAGTAATCTTGGGAGACGGAGGGGGCGTGGCCGCTTGGTTCACCTTCATCGCCAACGTGCTGGCCTGGGGCTTTCTGGGACTGGGCCTTCTCTGTGACGTGTCCACCGTCGTCCTGTTCTGGCGCACGAGACATCAGCCACGGATGGCCTCGGGCGTGCCGGTGGTCGCCCTGATTGGCTACCTCCTGTTCTGCGCGATTCGAACGGCGCTATCCCTGGACCGCTTCCTCCCGCTTCTCGCGGGACTGGTCATCGTGCACGGCGTCGTGCAGTGGTCGCTGCCGGCACTGCTGAGGCGCCGGGAGCCGCGCCAGGGGCATGACGGATGACGTCGTGCTGCACCCCGTCGTGCACGAAACGGTACGGGAGCAGACAAGCAGTCACTGTTCCTTGGAAACGAGGACCCCGGCTTGTTAAACCCGGGGTCCTATGTTCCACGGCACCACCATTCTCTGTGTGCGGCGCGACGGCAAGGTCGCCATCGCCAGCGACGGCCAGGTCTCCCTCGAAAAGACCGTGATGAAGAACACGGCGAAGAAGGTTCGCCGGTTGGGTGAGGGCCAGGTGCTCGCGGGGTTCGCGGGCAGCACCGCGGACGCCTTCACCCTCTTCGAGCGCTTCGAGGCCAAGCTCAAGGAGCACCAGAAGAACATGGCCCGCGCCTGCGTGGAGCTGGGCAAGGACTGGCGCACCGACCGCTTCCTCCGCAGGCTGGAGGCGCTCCTCATCGTCGCGGACAAGGAGAAGACCTTCATCCTCTCCGGCGCCGGCGACGTCATCGAGCCCGACTACGGCATCGCCGCCGTGGGCAGCGGTGGCCCCTACGCCTTCGCCGCCGCGCGCGCCCTCATGGCGCACACCCAGCTCTCCGCTCGCGACGTGGTCCACCAGGCGCTCACCATCGCGGGTGAAATCGACATCTACACCAACGCCAACATCTCCATCGAAGAGCTCTAGGAGACACACCCCGTGGCCGAATCGCGCAAGTTGTCCGCTTTCACGCCTCGCGAGGTCGTCAGCGAGCTGGACCGTTACATCGTCGGGCAGAACGCCGCCAAGCGCGCCGTCGCCATCGCCCTGCGCAACCGGTGGCGCCGCCAGCAGGTGACCGATGACCTGCGCGACGAAATCCACCCCAAGAACATCATCATGATTGGGCCCACCGGCGTGGGGAAGACGGAGATCGCCCGCCGGCTGGCGAAGCTGGCCCAGGCCCCCTTCGTCAAGGTGGAGGCCTCCAAGTTCACCGAGGTCGGCTACGTCGGCCGCGATGTCGAATCCATGATTCGCGACCTCGTCGAGGCCGCCATCGCGCTGGTTCGCGAGGAGGAGACCGAGAAGGTCGGCCCTCGCGCCGAGGAGCAGGCCGAGGACCGCCTCATGGAGCTGATGCAGGGCGGCGGGAAGACGTCCACCGCGACGCCGCCGTTTGGCTTCGCTCCGCCGCCGCCTCCGCCGGCCCAGCGCGCCAGCGACAGCGCCCGCGAGAAGTTCCGCGCTCAGCTCCGCGCCGGCACGCTGGATGACGTCGAGGTCGAGGTGGAGACCGCGGAGTCCTCGCCCACGTTCATGCGCAACTTCTCCGGCCAGGGCATGGAGGAGATTGGCGTCAACCTCCAGGACCTCTTCAAGAACATGCCGGGCATGAACAAGACGCGCCGCCGCCGCGTGCGCGTGCCCGAGGCGCTCCAGCTTCTGCGCAAGGAAGAGGCCGCCAAGCTGGTGGACCCCGACCGCGTCCAGCGAGAGGCCGTCATCCGCGCGGAGATGAACGGCATCATCTTCATCGACGAAATCGACAAGATCGCCAGCCGCGATGGCGGCGGGAAGGGCGGCGGCGGCCCGGACGTGTCCCGAGAGGGCGTCCAGCGGGACATCCTGCCCATCGTGGAAGGCTCGTCTGTCAACACCAAGTACGGCGTGGTGAAGACGGACCACATGCTCTTCATCGCCGCGGGCGCCTTCCACGTCTCCAAGCCCAGCGACCTGATTCCCGAACTCCAGGGCCGCTTCCCCATCCGCGTGGAGCTGGAGCCCCTCACCGGTGAGGATCTGGTGCGAATCCTCCGGGAGCCGAAGAATTCACTCCTGCGACAGTACACGGCGCTGCTTGGCACCGAAGGTGTGCGTCTGTCCTTCACGGACGATGCGGTGACGGAGCTGGCGCGCATCGCCCAGCAGGCCAACGAGCGCACGGCGAACATTGGCGCCCGGCGGCTGCACACCATCCTGGAGCGACTGCTGGACGAGGTGTCCTTCTCGGCCAGTGAGATGGGACCCCGGGATTTCCAGGTGGACGCCGCTTACGTGCGTGAGCGCCTGGCCGCCATCGTCCAGGACGAGGACCTGTCGCGCTACATCCTGTAGCGCGCTATATGCGGAGGGGCACAGCACCGCACGAAGGATGACTGCCTTGTCGCAATCCGAGTTGTCCCCCTCCGCATCGTCCGATTCCGCCACCGACGCCCTCATCCAGAAGGCGAAGCGCCACCTGCTGCAGAACTACAAGCAGCCGCCGTTCGTGCTGGCGCGGGGGCAGGGCACTCGTGTCTGGGATACGGAAGGCCGCGAGTACCTGGATTTGATTGGGGGCATCGCCACGTGCGCGCTGGGGCACTGTCACCCGGACGTGGTGGCCGCCGCGAAGGCGCAGCTCGACTCGCTGTGGCACGTCTCCAACGCGTTCTATTCGCAGCCGCAGATCGACCTGGCCGCGCAGCTCACCGAGTGGTCGGGCCTGGAGCGCGTGTTCTTCTGCAACTCGGGTGCGGAGGCGAACGAGGCGCTGCTCAAGCTGACGCGCAAGGTGATGAAGGACCGCGGCACGCCGGAGCGCTTCGAGGTCATCACCTTCGACAGCAGCTTCCACGGCCGCACCCTGGCCACCGTCACCGCCACCGGGCAGGCGAAGTACCACAAGGGCTTCGAGCCGCTGCCCGCCGGCTTCACCCACGTGCCCTACGGGGACGTGGAGGCCGTGCGCAAGGCGGTGGGCCCGGCGACCGCGGCCATCCTCGTGGAGCCCATCCAGGGCGAGGGCGGGGTGCGCCTGGCGCCTCCGGGCTTCCTCAAGGCCCTGCGCGCGCTGTGTGACGAGCTGGGCCTGCTGCTCCTCGTGGACGAGGTTCAGACGGGCATGGGCCGCACCGGCAAGCCGTTTGGCTTCATGCACGACGGCTTCGTTCCGGACGGCATCAGCGTGGCCAAGGCGCTGGGCAACGGCCTGCCCATTGGCGCCATGCTCTGCAAGGAGGCACTGGGCGCGAGTCTCACGCCGGGCACCCACGGGTCCACCTTCGGAGGCAACCCCGTGGCCGCCGCCGCCGCCAACGCGGTGGTGCGCATCCTCCGGCGTCCCGGCCTCCTGGACGAGGTCCAGGAGAAGGGCGCGCACTTCCAGGCCCGGGCGAGGGAGCTCCAGGCGCGCCTGCCCGCGGGCCGCATCCATGCCGTACGGGGCCAGGGTCTGCTGCTGGGCGTGGAGCTGGACCGCGACGTCGCGCCCGTCATCGCCCAACTGCGTGGGGAGGGCCTGCTCGTGAACGCCGCGGGCGATCGGACCCTCCGCTTCGCGCCGCCCTTCATCGTCACGGTGCGCGAGCTGGATGAGGGCCTGTCCATCCTCGAGCGCGTGCTCGCCGCCAACTGACGGCCTGGCCGTCCATCTCTGCTCGCACGATGGGTTCACGGACGTTTGACGCCCTGCGTCCGGAACCCCTACGCTGGAAACTCCGGAAGTCTTTCCTCGGACCGTCACTGTGAGTGCGCCAAACACGATCGTCGGGCTGGGGGCCCTGACGGATCACATCGCCACGGTTCCCCAACTGGACACGGCGCGCCTCCAGCTTTCGGCGGAGGAGGGCGCGGTGTTGCAACTCGTCGGGCGCGTGGAGCGCATCGACCAGGTCCTGGCGCGCTCCAGGCTGGGCGAGCCTCGCACCATCGCCGTGCTGCTGTCCTTGCGCGCCAAGGGCGCCATCGTCCCCGCTCGGGTGGTGCCCCGGGGCGCGCCCGCGCCCACGTTGGACGCGGCGATGGCCGAGGACGTGGATCTCGAGCCGGAGCGGAAGAAGGAAATCATCGAGCTGGAGCGCTCGCTGGACAGCATGGACCACTTCGCCGTGCTGGGGCTGAAGCCGGGGGCTCCGGCGGCGGAGGTGAAGCAGGCGTATTACAACGCCTCGCGCCGCTTCCATCCGGACCGCTACTTCGGGAAGAACCTGGGCAGCTTCCGCGCCCGCATGGAGCGCATCTTCCGGCGCCTCACGGACGCGCACAACGTGCTCCTCCAGCCGGACAAGCGTGAAGCCTACCTGCGGGGACATCCCGCGCTGGCCCAGGCGGAGAAGGCCGCCGCGCCGCCGCCTCCCGCCGCGCCGCCTCCCGCCGCGTCAGCGCCCACGCAGCACCTGCTGACGCCGGAGCCGCCGCCCGTCCATCACGTGGCCGCGCCGGCGCCCGTGTCGCGCCCGTCGTCATCGCCCGTGTCGCGTCCCGCGCCCGCCGCCAGCGTCCCAGCGCCGGCCTTGCCGTCCGCCGATCCGGTGGAGTCCGAGGCTCGCCGCGCGGAGCGGCAGGCCCGGCTGGCACGTCATCCCTACCTGGCCCGCACGGGGCGGCTGGCGGAGCTGCTGGCGCGGGGCAAGGCCGCCATCGCGAGCGGAGATTGGGAACGCGCCTACCACGACTTCCACCAGCTCCAGAGCCTTGACCCGAAGAACCGGGAAGTCGCCACCCTCCTGGTAAAGGCGCGGCGGGCCCACGACGCGCAACGTTCGGGCGCCGAGGTGATGCGAGGGCTCGGCCTGGAGCAGCACGGCGACAGCCTGGGGGCGATGGCCGCCTACCGGCTCGCCTGCTCGCTGGACGACCAGAACGCCGAGGCCGCCTGGCGGGCCGCCCGCCTGGGTCAGTTGCTGGGGCAGGATGCCGCGGAGATCCGCGGGTTGGCGCAACGTGCCGTGGAGCTGGACGACACCCGGGTGGAGCACCATCTGACGTTGGGAAAGGTGCTGTTGGACGCGGGATCGAAGAAACTCGCCAAGCGAGCCTTCGAGGACGCGGCGAAGCTGGCCCCGGACAACGCCGATGCGAAGGCCGCGCTGAAGAAGCTGCGCTGGACGTTCTAGGAGTGAGTACGCTGCCCCATGGCTGAGCCCGAACCTCTCATTGGCATCGACCTGGGAACGACGAACAGCATCGTCGCCACCGTCCAGGACGGCCAACCCGTGGTCATCAAGAACCGCACGGGGCAGGGCCTCACGCCCTCCGTCCTCGCCATGGCGAAGAATGGCAAGCGCCTGGTGGGCGGCATCGCCAAGCGTCAGGCCATCACCAATCCCCAGGAGACGGTGTACGCCGCCAAGCGGCTCATCGGCCGGAAGTTCTCCTCGCACGAGGTGCAGGACGCGCTGCGCTCGCTGCCCTACGAGGTCGTCGCGGGGCAGCACGACGACTTGCGCATCCGCATGGGGGGCAAGGACCTGTCGGTTCCGGAGATCAGCGCCATGATCCTCCAGGAGCTGAAGTCAGACGCGGAGGCGCACTTCGGCCGGCCCGTCAGCAAGGCCGTCATCACCGTGCCGGCCTACTTCAACGACGCCCAGCGACAGGCGACCAAGGACGCGGGCCGCATCGCCGGGCTGGACGTGCTGCGCATCATCAACGAGCCCACGGCGGCGGCGCTGGCCTACGGCTTCGGCCGCACGGTGAACGGACGCGTGGCGGTGCTGGACCTGGGCGGCGGCACCTTCGACGTGTCCGTGCTGGAGATTTCCCAGGGCGTCTTCGACGTGGTGGGCACCGGCGGCGACACGTACCTGGGCGGCGAGGACTGGGACAACCGCATCATCGAGTGGCTCGTCTTCGGCTTCGCGAAGGAGCACGGCATCGACCTGCGCAAGGACCGCATGGCGTTGCAGCGGCTCAAGGACGCGGCGGAGAAGGCCAAGGTGGAGCTGTCCAGCGTGAAGGAGGCGGCGCTCAACCTGCCCTTCATCTGCACGCCGCCCGGTGGCGGCGCCGCGCTCCATCTTCAGTCCACGCTGAGCCGCGAGAAGCTGGACGACCTGACGTCCGATTTGGCCGAGCGGGTGGTGGGCATCACCACCGAGGTGCTGGGCGAGGCGGGTGTGCGCGCCTCCGAGCTCAAGGAGGTCATCCTCGTCGGTGGCATGTCGCGCATGCCCAAAATCGTCGAGGCCGTGCGCGGCTACTTCCGCCGCGAGCCCTGCAAGGGCGTGCACCCGGATGAAGTCGTCGCCCTGGGCGCCGCGATTCAGGCGTACGCGCTGGTGCAGCCGGAGCACGAGCTGCTGCTCCTGGACGTGACGCCGCAGAGCCTGGGCGTGGCCATTGCCGGTGGGTCGGTGCGCCGGCTCATCCCCAAGAACACCACGGTGCCCACCTCCGCCACGGAGGTCTTCGCCACGTCGAAGGACTTCCAGCGCGTGGTGAAGATCATGGTGCTCCAGGGCGAGCACGACCTGGCGCACCAGAACGAGCTGCTGGGCGAGTTCGTCCTCACCGGCCTGCGCGAGGCGCCTCGGGGCCAGGTGGAGATTGACGTCACGTTCGACATCAACGCGGAGGGCATCGTCTCCGTCCACGCGAAGGACCGCGAGACGGGGCTGCGCCAGTCCATCACCGTCACCGCGTCCAGCGGCCTCACGGAAGAGGAACTCCAGCGCATCATGGACGAGCAGCGCGAGTACCTGCTCGCGGCCCGCGCGTCGGACGAACTGAAGACGCGGCGGGTGGAGCTGGATTCGCTGGCGCGCGACGTGGTGGATGCGCTGACGCGGGCGCGGCTGCTCCCGGGCGGGGGTGGGTTGGCGCCGGATGTCATGCCTCGCGCGGAGCAGGTGCTGGAGCACGCGCGCGCGGTCCGCGCCGGCGAGGACGTGGCGGCGCTGGCTCGGGCGTGTGAGTTGCTCACCGGGTGCCTGACGCAGCTCAAGGGGCCCGCGGTCAGTGGCACGGGGCGGTAGATGAGCACCCAGCGCGCGAACCAGCTCATCGAGGCCGGGTTGTGGTTGCGTCTCAGCGGCGACTCGCAAGGCGCTCAGCGCCTCTTCGAGCGCGCGCTGGAGCTGGACCCCGCCAACGCTCGCGCGCGTGAATACCTGGCCGCGGCCTCGGGTGCCGCTTCGCGGGGAACGACCTCGCCCTTCCAACGGCCGCCCGAGTCCGAGCCGCTGCCCGGACGCCTGATGCCCACGGCCGCGGACCTGCCCGTGGCGCCGGTGCTGGAGGGGGACTGGGGCGCCTGGGCGGACGGGCAGGGGGGGCCGCAGGACGGTGACAACAAGGCCTCGCCGGTGGTGCTGCCCGTCGCATCCGATGGCGCGCCCGCGGATGTGATGGAGTTGCTGGCGCGCGACGTGGACCTCGACTTCGAGGAGCCCGTCGTCACCCCGTCAGGCGACACCGACGAGTACGGCGTCCCGGAGGGGAACACGCAGGAGTTCGGTCTCCCCGCGGTGGAGAGCGAGCTGGACCTGCTCTTGCGTGGAGCGGCGGACCTGCTGGAGCTGGACGACCACTCCGGCGCGGTGGACCTGCTCTTCAAGGCCAAGGAGCTGGCGCCCACGGACTCGCGGGTGGAGGCGCTGCGGGTGCGCAGCGAGCAGATGTTGATGTCGCGGCTGGAGAACAAGCTGGGCGACCTGGGACGGGTGCCCGCCGTGCGGCTCCAGCCGGACGACATCATCTGGCTCAACCTGGACCACCGCGCTGGCTTCGTGCTGGCCCAGATTGACGGCACGGTGAGCTACGAGGACCTCTTCTCGCTGTCGGGGATGACGCGGCTGGATACCGCGCGCATCCTCGCTCAGTTGCTCGACGAAGGCGTCATCGCCCCGAAGTGACGGCTAGCCGCGGACGATGGCCGTCCACGTCCCCTTCACCACGAGGGTGCCGTGCTGGTTGCGCGACTCGCTGGTGACGATGACGAAGCCCATGCGGGCCCGCTCGTAGAGGTCCGCGATGCGGCCCGTGGTCGTCATCACGTCACCGGGGCGCATCACGTCCAGGAACTCCAAATCCTGCTCGCCGTGCACCACCATCTGCATGTTGATGTTCAGCTCCGGGTCGGCGATAGCGGCGCTGAAGGGGCGGATGGCGAAGACGACGGCGAAGCTGGGGAAGGCGATGAGGCCCCCATGCGGCCCCGCCTTCGCGGCCTGCGCGTCGTGGAGCAGCGGGCTGACGTGGGCGGGCGGCTCTCCCGGCGTGCCGGCGCCGGGCTTCGCGCCGCCGAGCGCGAGGGTGAACTCGCGCATCTTCTCTTCGCCAAGGGTGTAGCGGTAGGGGCCGTATTCGCGGCCGATGAAGCGCTTGTCGAGGGCCATGGGCGTTACTCGATGGAGGCTTCGACGATGGCGCCCTTCAGGACGTCCTCGCCGCGCTGGTTGGTGGCGGAGATGTCCGCGGTGAGACGGCCGTCCTGCACACGGGTGACGCGGCCCTGGAACGTGATGGTGTCCTCGGGCCGCACGGGGCGCGAGAAGCGCGCCTTGACCCGGCGCACCCGCCCCGGATCCTCGACGAAGCCGGCAATGGCCTCCACCACCCAGCCCAGGGTGCACAGCCCCTGGAGGATGTTGCCGTTGAGCCCGGCGGCGGCGCCCGCCTCCGGGTCGATGTGGATGGGGTTGTAGTCCCCGGATGCGCCCGCGTAATAAATCGGCCGGTACCGGTCGCACTCGCGGACGTGCGTGAACGTGTCGCCTGGCTGGTAGGTGCGTGGCATGGAGCCCTGGATTTACCACGGCTGCGCCGCGCGGACTCAGTGACCCTCCGCGTCCCTCGCGATTCCCTGATCCAACGGGTCGTCCTCTTCCGAACCCTCGCGGCGCTTGCGGTACTGCTCCCGCACGTAGGCCACGAGCTGGTCCAGATAGGACGCCAGGGGAGGGCAGCGCACCCCGGTGCCGTCCAGCAGCTCCAGCGTGTTGTGGCAGTTGTAGATGGCCAGGTGGTTGACGTAGCTGATGGCGGCGCGCTGCGGGCGGGCCAGCTTCTCCAGCAATGGCAGCCGCAGCATGACGTCCGCGGCCCGGGCGGAGAGGTTGAAGCGCGGCAGCTTCTTGTTCGACTTCTCCGCGATGAGCTCGTACACGCGCCGCGCGCTCATCGGGTTGGGGTCCACCAGGTGGAAGGTGCTGCCCTGGGCGCGCGCGTCCTTGGACAGGCGCCACACGGCCTCCACCACGAAGTCCACCGGCACCACGTTCAGCGGCGCCACGCCGTTGCCCGGCAGGGGGAGGGGGACCACCAGCGGGGACGTCACCAGCAGGATGCCCAGGTAGTAGGGCCCCTCGAAGCGGTCGATTTCGCCCGTGCGCGAATCACCCACCACGCTGGACGGACGGAAGACGGTGATGGGCAGGGTGGCGCCCGCGCGCTGCACCAGCCGCTCCGCCTGGAACTTCGTCTCCTCGTAGGCGTTGCGGAAGGCCTGGCCCCGGTCCAGCTCGTCCTCGGCGATGACGCCCACGCGGTCGCCGGACACGTAGCAGGTGGAGAAGTAGCTGAAGCGCGACAGCTTCCCGCAGTCCCGGGCCAGCTCCAGCATGTTGCGGGTGCCGTCCACGTTCACCCGCCACGCGGTCTCCTTGGCCACGCCCAACTGGGCCACCGCCGCCAGGTGGAAGATGTCCGTCACCCGCTCGCAGAGGCGCTGATACTCCTCGCCGGACAGGCCCAGGTGCATGTCCACCACGTCGCCGGTGAGCAGCTCCACCTTGGCGCCCTTCACGCGGGCCGCGTGCTGCTGCGCCTCCTTGAAGGACTTGGGCTGTACCAGCGCGTAGATGTGCCCCTTGGGGTCCTCGCGGGCGATGTGTTCCACCAGCCGCTTGCCGATGAACCCGGGGTAGCCGGTGAGGAAGTACGTCCCGGCCGTGGACTTCTTGCGCGTCTCGCTCATGCGGCGCGCAGCATACCCGGCGCTCAGCCGCGCGCGAGCATGGCGCGCCACATCGTTTCCACCTGGGCCCGGGTGGCGTCCTGTCCACCGCTGTTGTCGATGACCCAGGTGGCGTGCGCGCGCTTGTCATCCAGGGGAAGCTGGGCGGCCAGCCGGCTCTCGGCGGCGGCGTCATCCAGGCCATCCCGCGACATCAGCCGGGCCTTCTGGACCTCCCGGGGGACCCACACCACCGCCACGCCCTCCATCCAGGCGTGCATGCCGCTCTCGATGAGGAGCGGGACGTCGTAGACGACGTGCGCCACGCCCTGGGCCTCCAGCGCCTGGAGCTTGTCCATGAAGGCCTGGCGCACCAGCGGGTGGGTGATGTCGTTGAGCGCGGCGCGCTCGGCGGGGTCGGCGAAGACGCGCGCGCCCAGCTTCGCCCGGTCCAACCGGCCGTCCGCGCCCACGACGCCCGGAAAGCGCGCGGCCACCGCGGCGAGGCCCGGCGTGCCGGGCTCCACCACCTCGCGGGCAATCACGTCCGCGTCCAGCACCACCGCGCCCAGCTCCCGGAGGACGCGGGTGACGGTGCTCTTCCCGGAGGCGATGCCTCCCGTCAGGCCAAAGACGTGCACGGACGCGTGCCTACTTCGCGGCCTTCTGCGTGGTGAACGTCAACGACTGAACCGTCTTGCCGTCCTCGTTGAAGAAGATGGCCAGGCCCAGGCGCGGGTAGAGGAAGTAGGTGCGGAAGTCGTCCGTCAGCTTCTTCAGGTAGCAGGGCGTGGCGGGCGCGGCGCCGGAGGGGCAGGCGGGGCCGTAGCTGTTCTCCACCGTCTCCTTGTCGATGACGGGGCCGGGGAACACGTCGATGCGCTCGATGAGCTGCGTCTCCGGATCCACCTTGAACTGGGCCTGGGTGGTGCCCTTGATGGCCTCCTTGGCCAGATAGGCGATGACCTCCTTGCCGTCCTGCCGGACGGTGCGCGACGGCTCGCCGAACTTCTTGATGATGTCGTCGCGCTTGGACACACCCGGCTCGATTCCCTGCCAGGGCTTGGCGGCGGCGGGCACGGCGAGTGTGAGCACGGCAAGGACGGTCAGGATGCGCATTACGGCTCCTCCCTGGTGGTACGGGCGGGCATGGCTCTAGCAACCCCTCTAGCCCGACGGAAGTTTCTGCCGGTCATTCAACCACGAGACGCCTTGCCCCGTCCGGGGGGCTCTGCTACTCCGGCGGACATGCGCGTTCCTGGCATCAGGATTCTCTCCCTTCTCGTGCTGGCCGCCGCTGGGGCGGCCGGGGGCGCGGACTTCGTAGGCCCGGATAGCTGCAAGGGCTGCCACCCGGAGGCGTACGACGCCTGGATGCAGTCGAAGCATGCCCGGGCGGAGAGCTCGCTGACCGAGCAGCAGAAGAAGGACGGGCGCTGTCTGTCCTGCCATTCACCGGAGCAGGTCACCCAGGCGACCGTGAATGTCACCTGTGAAACGTGCCACGGCGGGGGCCAGTACTACTCACCCGAGTACGTGATGAAGGACTCGGAGCTGGCGCGCCTGGTGGGTCTGGTGGACCCGTCGGAGAAGCAGTGCCGCTCCTGCCACGACGCCTCGTCGCCCTCCCTACGGCCGTTCGACTTCAAGGAGTCGCTCAAGGCCATCGACCACTGGTCCGCCGAGCGCGCCCGCCGCGCCGCCGGGACGGATCCGTCGGTCAAGAAATGACGTTGTGATCAAGCTCATTGACGCCCGCTTCGTCACCACCGCCGTGGAGCCCAAGGGCTACCCGACGGACCACACGGCGGAGGTGGCCTTCGTCGGCCGCTCCAACGTGGGCAAGTCCTCCATGATCAACGCGCTCACCGGCCGCAGGAAGCTGGTGCGTGTGTCCAACACGCCGGGGCGCACCCGGACGCTGAACTTCTTCGACGTGGAGCTGGAGCGCGGCGGCATCCGCCACCAGCTCCGCCTGGCGGACCTGCCCGGCTATGGCTTCGCCAAGGCCAGCAAGTCGGACAAGGCCCAGTGGGAGAAGATGATCACCACCTACCTGGAGAAGCGGCACCGCCTGGAGGCCGTGGTCAGCATCATCGACTCGGAGGTGGGCCCCACGCCGGACGACCTGGCGACGCTGGACTACCTCCATGCCCACAAGCGCCGCGTGCTGGTGGTGGCCACCAAGGTGGACCGGCTCACCAAGGCCCGCCGCAAGCCCCGCATGATTGAGCTCTCCAAGGCCATGGACGTCCCCCTGGAGGTCATCCTCCCGTTCTCCTCCACGGAGAAGCTGGGCGTGGACGAGGTCTGGGGCGCGCTGCTCGACACCTTCGGCAAGTCCACCCGCGTCTGACGGGGCAGGGCTCCATCGGGTAACGGCCGCTTGGGGTGGGGTTCCCCTCCCGGGCCGGGGGTCGCTGTGGTAGGGACCGCGCCGTGTCCGAGAACGGAAATGGCAAGGACGTGCAGCTCGCCCCACGGGAGCTGCGTCAGCGGTTGATGAGGCTGTCCCCGCGTCAGCGCGTGGACGCCCTCCTGGATGTCGCGGAGGCACGGGCGCTGGTCCGCTCGATGCCGGCCGAGGACCTCTACGTCACCATCCAGGAGCTGGGGCTGGCGGACGCGACGGAGCTGGTGCAGCTCGCGTCGCCCGGGCAGTTCCGCGCCTTCGTGGACCTGGGCGGCTGGCAGCGCGACAAGCTGGACTCACACGCCGTCCTCACCTGGCTGCGCGCGGCGCGGGGCGGGGTGGATGACACGGCCGAGTTCCTGCGCAAGCTGCACGCGGTGGACCTGGAGGTGGTGGAGTACCTCCTGCGCGAGTTCGTCGAGGTGCATGACCTGGAGGAGAACCCGGACGTCAACCCGCCGGGCGTGACGATGGAGACGCCCGAGGGGCGCTACCTCATTGAAATCAAGGTGGAGGGCGTGGAGATGTCCGCCGTCCGGATGCTCCTCAACGACCTCCTGGCGGAGAACCCCTTCGAGGCGGTGCGCCTGCTGGAGGCGGTGCGCTGGGAGCTGCCCAGTGAGATGGAGGAGACGGCGTACCAGTTCCGCCGCGGCCGGCTCGCGGACCTGGGCTTCCCGTCACTGGAGGACGCCGTGGCGCTCTTCAGCCGCATGGACGTGGCGCCTTCGCCCACGGCCGCTGCGCGCCCCGGACTGGTGCCGCAGTCAGGCCACGTGGACTACCTGGAAGCGGCCTTCCGGGGGCTGACGTTGATGGAGGCCCTGAACGCGGAGGACGAGCTGCGCGAGGTGGCCAGCGCCGCGCTGGTGGCGGACCTGGCGGACCCCGGAGACCTGGACGCCATCCGCCGCGCCAGCGAGACGGTGCGCGACTACCTGTCGCTGGGGCTCGAGCACCTGACGGGCGCGGACACGGAGCGCGCCACGGACGTCCTGCGGGACACGCCCATGCGGCGCATCTTCCAGACGGGCTTCTCCCTGACGCTCCAGCTCAAGTTCCGCGCGGACCGGCTGATGAAGCTGCCGGGGGCCCTGCTGGAGGGCGTGCTGATGGTGCTGCCGGAGGAGGCCGCCGCCATCGTGGCGCTGCGGCAGAAGCGGCCCCGGCGGGCGCTGCGCGTGGAGGGCGCGGAGCCGGTGCCGTTCCGCTCCCGTCGCGAGCTGGCCGCCAGCGAGGCGCTGCTGGCCCGCGCGGAGGCGCAGATTCCCTTGCTGCGCGGCGCCCTGGGCGGCAACGACGACGCGGCCCGGGAGGCGTTGGCGCGCTTCGGTGTGTCCCTGGAGACGCTGGGCGTGGAGCGGCTCTTCGCCGCGGTGGTGGCCATGGCGGTGTTGGAGGAGCGCGCTGATCCACGCCCGGTCCCGCTGGGCCGCGTGGTGGAGCTGGGCCAGCGCCTCTTCGAGGGCACCCCGGACGCACCGCGCGTGCGTGACTCCGCGGCCGAGCGCGCCCGGAAGGGGCTGGAGCCCGTGGTGCCCCCCGAGGCCCACGCGGAGCTGCACCGGCTGGTGGGGGTGACGCTGTCCCGGCTCCTGGAGGAACTGGGAACGGCGTGGCTCCAGGACGGCCGGCTGGAGCCGGTGGCCTCGGCGATCCTTCCGATGGAGTCCGCCCCCATCCCGTAGGAATTTCAGTCCCGGGCGGCCCGCCAGCCAGGCGAGGCCGTCCCGTCTTAGAAGATTCAGGGCTTTGCCCGATGGGGCCCCTGGCATGTCCTCTGCTTTCGCCCAGGCACGCGTATTGGTGCGCGACGCAACTGCCGGGAGGTGGAGTGAATGGTGCTGGGAGAGCAGGGGCAGCGCCGTGACGTGTGGGCCTTCTATGCGCTGACCGCCTTCGCGGCGGTGATGTACGCGGTTCCGGGTGAGTGGATTCCGGCGCTCGCGCCGCTTCGCCTCGCGCTGGTGACGTCTG
The DNA here is from genome assembly GCF_000280925.3 of Myxococcus hansupus. NCBI lineage: Bacteria > Pseudomonadati > Myxococcota > Myxococcia > Myxococcales > Myxococcaceae > Pseudomyxococcus > Pseudomyxococcus hansupus. Next base: position 4,988,029 of record NZ_CP012109.1, on the reverse strand, counting down.
GCGTGGCGGCGGGGCTCATGGTGATTCGCAGGTTGGGCCGGGCGGAGCCGCTGTATGTGGACGGCTCGCGCGGCCTGTCGCTCATCGCCTTTTCGACATTGGCGGTGGCCTCCGTCGGCTGGTCCGTGAATCCGGAGGTCACGACGACCACGGGCGTCGAGCTGTTGAAGCTGACGGCCATCTACATCACGTTCGTCAACGTCATCACCACGGGCCGCCGGCTGGCGGTGGTGTGCGGGGCCATGGTGCTCGCGTCGGTGGTGACGTCCATTGGCGCCATCAACTGGTACCTGGTGGGCGAGGACCTGGTGGAAGGCTTCCGCGCGCGCTGGGTGGGCGTCTACGCGGACCCCAACCACATGGCCATGAATCTGGCCCTGGTGGTGCCGCTGGCCGTGGCCTTCGTGGCGCGCAAGGGCAGCGCCTGGGTGTGGCGGCTGGCGTGTCTGGTGGCGGCGGGCCTCGCGGTGGCGGCCATCGTCGTCTCCCACTCGCGCGGTGGCTTCATTGGTTTGTCGGTGGCCATGGGCTTGTGGGCCATCCGTGAGAAGCGCCGCATCCAGTCCATCGTCGTGGGCTCGCTCTTCGTGCTGGGCCTGCTCGTCTTCGCGCCGCAGAGCTTCTGGCAGCGCAACGAGACGGTGGCCGAGTTCCACGAGGATGCGTCCGCCATGGGCCGCGTCTACGCGTGGCAGGTGGCCAGCCGCATCAGCCTGGACAAGCCGCTGTTGGGCGTGGGCGCGGGCAGCTTCCGCTACGCGTGGCCCATGTACGCGCCGCCCGAGGCGCGCCGCGCGTACGTGGCGCACAACATCTTCCTGGATGTGATTGGCGAGCTGGGCTGGGTGGGACTGGCGTTCTTCATGGTGTTCGCGGGCGGCGCGGCGGGCGGGGCCTTCGAGGCGTCGCGAGACAAGGAGATTGGCTGGCTGGCGCGGGCGCTGTCCGCGTCGGTGGCGGGCTATCTCGTGTGTGACTTGTTCTCCGGCTACATCCTGTCCGCGCACTGCTACGTGCTCTTTGGTTTGGCGGCGGCGGCGCACCGCATCGCGCGGGCGACGGAAGCCGCGGCGGACATGCAACGGGTTCCGGCTCCTCGCGAGCCGGTGGTGGCGACGTGGGAGGGGTCCGGACATGCGGCGTGAGGAAGCGCGGATGGGGCAAGAGCCCCTTCGCCTGGTTCAGTTCACCCGGTCTTTCCACATTGGAGGGACCGAGGTGCAGGTGTTGGAGCTGCTGCGGGGGCTGCCCCCCAGCTACCGGTTGCAGGTGTCCGTGCTGGATGACTCGGGGCCGCTCATTGGCGCGGTGTGGAAGCTGGGGCACGCGCCCGCGGCCTTCCCGCTCAAGGGCTCCGTGGTGCAGGCGAACACGGCGTATCAGGTGTACCGCATGGCGCGCTGGCTCCGGCAGCACCGGGTGGAGCTGGTGCATGTGCACGACTTCTATTCGACGATGGTGGCCGTGCCGGCCGCGAAGCTTGCGGGCACCAAGGTCATCGTCGGCCGGTTGGACCTGTCGCATTGGCAGGGGCGGGCGCGGCGCGCCGTGCACTCGCGGCTGACGCGCATGGCGGACCACGTGATTGGCAACGCGGAGGCCATCCGCAACCAGCTCATCACCGAGGAGGGTCTGCCCGCCTCGCGCGTCTCCGTCATCCACAACGGCCTGGATTTGCCGCGCTTCGAGTCGCGCCGGCGCGAGGGCCTGCGCGGCCCCCTGCCCGAGACGGGCGGCGCGCCAGTGGTGGTCCACGTGGCCAACATGAGCCACCCGGTGAAGCGGCAGGAGGACCTGCTGCTCGCCCTGGCGATGCTGCGCCACGAGGGCGTGAAGCTGCATGCCTTCCTCGTGGGCGACGGCGAGCGCCGCCCCGGCCTGGAGAAGCTCGCGGGGGAGCTGGGGGTGCGCGACATCGTTCACTTCCTGCGACACCGCACGGACGTGCCCGCCATCTACGCGCGGGCGAACTTCGGCGTCCTCTGTTCCACCGCGGAGGGCATGTCCAACGCCGTCATGGAGGGCATGGCCGCGGGGCTCCCCATGGTGGTGACACGGGTGGGTGGCAACACCGACCTCGTCCGCGACGGCGAGCGGGGCCTGGTGGTGGACCCCGAGCGCCCCGCACAGCTCGCTCAGGCCTTCCGCCAATTGCTCTCGAATCCCGAGAAGGCGAGAGAGATGGGCAAGGCCGCGCGGGACTTCGTCGCGCGTGAGCTGTCATTGGAGAAGATGGTCCGCCGCCATGACGCGCTGTACCAACGCATCGTGCGGGGTACCGACGCCTGAGTCATGTCAGAGCGGTGTGGATACTGCGTCCTCGCTGGGCGCAATGAGGGTGGGGCCAGGGCGTAGGGCGGGGTGAATCCTACCTCTCCCGGAGCTCCGTCATGGTCCTGCCCCTGCTGCTTGTCCTCGCCGCCGCGCCCGCCTCCCAGACGTGGAAGTTCGGAACGGATGGTACGCCTGCTGTCCACATCGCCAATGTTGATGGCGCGGTGCGCGTAGATGGGGTAGACGGGAATGACGTGATTTTCGAGGTTGTTAGGGAAGGCCTGGAGAAATCTCGGAACGAAGTGGAAGTGGAGGTCGTCCAAACAGGAGACGACATCCGAGCGCGGGTTTGTTGCGGTCCGTGTGAAGAAGGAATGCAGACCTGCCGTCAGAAGATGCAGCCGGTCCGGTTCACGGTGAAGGTGCCCCGGGGGACGCGTCTGGAAGTGGCGACGGTGGGAGGCCCGGTGACGGTGAACGGGGTGGCGGGGGCGCAGGAGGTGGCGACCGTCGGTGGCCGTGTGGAAGTCAACGGTTCCGAGGGGCGGTTGGACGTCAGCACGGTGGAAGGCAGCGTGACACTGGCACCACGGAAAATCGTGACTACTTCTGTGTCCTCGGTGGGCGGGGATGTCCGGCTGAAGCTGCCGGCCAAGGCGGACGCGAGATTGGAATTCAGTTCGGTCAGCGGTCGTTTCAACGACAGCGCCGCGATGCTGGGGCGCCGCGAAAAGACTTACGGCGCGGGCACCCAGTCAGTCGAAGTCAGCACGGTCAGCGGCTCGCTCTCCGTGCAGCCATAGCTTTCGAGGCCCGTCAAGCACTGGGCCCGGGGCGCTCGCCGGTGAAACTCCAAGGCGCCGGCGAGCGCTCATTTTTTGTCCGCGATTTGACTCGATGCGTCAGGCGGCGCCCCGGTGTTCGGCGCCAATCGCGTCGCGGACCTGTTTGAACCCGTCTCGAGCGAGCAGCGTGGCCAGGGCGGGGAGGATGTGCCCCACCATGCCGGGCCCCTCGTAGATGAACCCCGTGTACACCTGCACCACGGACGCGCCCGCGCGCAGCTTCTCGTAGACGTCCTGGGCGGTGAAGACGCCGCCCACGCCGATGATGGGGAGCGCGCCGTCGCCGCGGAGGTACGCCCGGCGGATGACGGCGTTGGCGGGCTCCCGCACCGGCGCGCCGGACAGGCCCCCGGCCTCCTTCGCCAGGGGGTGCTCGAAGGGGCGGGCCAGCGTGGTGTTGGTGGCGATGAGCCCCGCGAGCTTGCAGGCCCGCGCGACGTCCACCACCTCGTCCACGGCCTCGGGCGTGAGGTCCGGGGCAATCTTGAGGAACAGCGGCTTGCCCGGGGCCACGGAGGCCAGGCGCTCCTGCACCGCGCCCAGCAACTGCGTGAGCTGCTCGGGCTCCTGCAGCTTGCGCAGGCCCGGCGTGTTGGGGGACGAGGCGTTGACCACCACGTAGTCCCCCAGCGCCGCCAGCGCGTCCACGCAGGCCACGTAGTCCTCCACGGCCTGATCCAGCGGCGTGTCCTTGTTCTTGCCGATGTTCACCCCCAGCGGGCCGGGGCGCCACGTCTGCATCCGCAGCCGCGTGGCGGCCTGGGCGGCGCCGTGGTTGTTGAAGCCCATGCGGTTGATGACGGCACGGTGCTCCGGCAGGCGGAACAAGCGGGGGCTGGGGTTGCCGGGCTGGGGCCGGGGCGTGAGGGTGCCAATCTCCACCGCGGAGAAGCCGCAGGCGAAGAGTCCGTCCACGGCCTCGGCGTCCTTGTCCAGGCCCGCGGCCAGCGCCACGGGGTGGGCGAAGCGCAGGCCCGCCACCTCCACGGCCAGGTTGGGCGGGGCCCCTTCCAGGGCCTTCTCCCGCAGGGACTCACACAAGTCCCGCGAGCGGCCCAGGTAATGGAGCCCCGCCATGCCGAGCCGGTGCGCGCGCTCGGCGGACATCTGGAAGAGCAGCGAACGGGTGAGTCCGTACATGGGCGGACTCAGGCCGGGATGAACGAGGCTTCACGGGCCCAGGCGAGCGTCTGATCCACCTGCTCGGGCGTGAGGATGCCGTTCTGCTCGATGATGTCGATCTCCCGCCGCATGTCCGTCTCCAGCAGGTAGGGGCCGTCCGTGTTGATGGTGAACTTCACCTTGCGGTCCCAGAAGGTGCGGACGATGTGGCGCAGCTCCTCCACGCCCTCCACGGCCTTGGTGTGCAGGTTGGACGTGGGGCACAGCTCCAGGACGATGTCGCGCTCGCGCAGCACCTTCATCGCGTGCTCGTCGTAGGCGGCGCGGATGCCGTGGCCGATGCGGTGCGGCTGGAGCTTCTCCACCACCGACATGACGCCCTCGGCGCCGGTGCCGCGCGTCTCGCCGGTGTGCACCGTGCACTTGAGCCCGGCGCGGCGGGCGCGCGAGAAGAGCTCCTCGTACTGGGAGACGACCTCCGGCCGCAGCTCCATGGCGTTCGTCTCGGTGCCGGCCAGGTCGATGCCGTACACGCCGCGCGTGCGGTACTTGATGGCCTTGTCCACGATGATGCTGTTGAGCCGGTGGTCGAACTCACGCGCCAGGCAGAAGATGAGCCCCATCTTCACGCCGTACTCCAGCACCGCGCGGTCCATGCCGCGCAGCGCGGCGTGGATGATGTGGTCCAGGTCCAGCTCTGAGTTGAGGTTGCGCTTCATCGGGTTGAAGCGCAGCTCCATCTGCGTCACGCGGCTGCCGCGGTACTCCTTGCCGATGACCTCGTAGACGGAGCGCTCGATCGCGCTGGGCGAGGACTGAATCTTCTCCGTCCAGGTGTGGAGAATCTTCAGGTAGTCGTCCAGGCTGCCCACCTTGCCCGGACGAGAGGTGATGAGCTCCACGAAGTCGAAGTAGTTCTTGACCGGGAGCTTGAAGCCCTGCTGGTGGGCGATGGACCAGAGGATGTGGGGCGCCACCGCGCCACCCACGTGGATATGCAGGTCGATCAGATCGCGTGCCATGGCGGCATGTATGCACAGTGCCGGGCGCGCGTAAAGGCTACCGCCGGAGCAGGACGTACACCGCGCCGGTGCCGCCGTCCTGGGGACGTGCGGTAGCGAACGCCAGCACCCTCCGGCCAATCCGCTTCTCGGACAGCCAGCCCTTGAGCCGCTCCTTCAGCACCGGAATCTGGTCCTTGGAATTCAAACCGCGGCCGTGAACCACCAGCACGCAGCGCTTCTTCGCGCGGCGGCTGTCGTCGAGGAAACGCTCCAGCGCGTCGCGGGCCTCCACCTGCGTCTTCCCGTGCAGGTCCAACTGTCCCTGGATGGCGAAGTCTCCGCGGCGCAGCGCGCGCAGCAGGTTCCGGTCGACGCCAGGGCCCGCGCCCTCGAGGAACTCATCCGAGCCGGTGAAGTCGAAGTCCCCCTGGCCGGCGACCAGCTCGGAGAGCTGCGCCAGCGCCTCCGCGTTCTCGTCGATGATTTCCGGCAGGCGGGGGTTGGGGGCGGGGGCCTCGCCCCGGTTGGTGATTTGTTGCACGCCGTCCATGGCGGAGAAGAAGAGGGAGGCGTCGTCCTCCTCGCGGACCTTCGGGGCCTTCGCGGCCCGGGGCGGGGGCGCCGCGGCCTTGCGCTGGGCGGCCTGCGTGGCGGCCTTCTCCTGCGCCGCCTTCTTCTCCTCGTCCTTCATCGTCTGGATGGCGGACTTGAAGGGGTTGTTGGCGAACGCCGGTTCCTTCTTCTTGGGGCCGTTGCGCTGCTGGCTCATGGCTGGAGGTCTGTCCTCGTCGTGGGCGTCTGTGGGGATGTAACCCGGTGTTACAGGCCGCGCAGGCGCCGAATCTCTTCGTACGCGTCGCGGACTTCCTGGAAGCGACGGGCCGCCTGCTCGGCGGCCTGACGGCCCAGGTGGGCGGCTTTGTCGGGATGGAACTCGGCGGCGAGCTGTCGGAAGGCGCGTTTCACCTCCACGTCCGTCGCGTCGGGCGTCAGGCCCAGGGCGGCGTAGTGCTCGTCGCTCGCGCCCAGGTGGCTGGAGATGATGGCGTGCTCGTCCGCCTCGGAGATGCCCAGGCCCTCGGCCACGCGGCGCAGCACCTCGCGCTCGGAGCGCTGCATGCCGCCGTCCGCGAGCGCCAGCTCGTACAGCGTGTCGAGCAGCCGGTGCCGCTCGGAGGCGGGCAGTTGCGCTTCACAGGCGCTGACCGCGGCGTCCAGGTCGGGCGGGCGGGCCAGGAAGGTCTTCAGGTGGCCCCGGACGACCTCCAGCGCCTCGGGCCCGTAGCCCAGCGTCTTCTGGAAGTACCGGCGCACCACCTTGACCTCGTCGCGGCGGACCTCTCCGTCGGCATGCGCCACCTCCACGAAGACGGCGCACAAGTCACTGGCGAGCTGTTCGTAGGGTTCTTCCCGCCGTGCCGGGCGTATGTCCGTGTCCGTGTCGTCGTAGGGCAGGTACGCGGGCGTGAAGTCGGACAGGGCCTCCGGGTCCTGCGGCGGCATCGCGTTCAGGGAGTCGTAGTAGCGCCCCGCGAAGCCGCCCGCGATGAGGAACAGGACGATGGCCCACGGGCTGCCCACGAGCAGGCCCGCCATCAGCCCCAACATCCCTCCAAGTACTGTTCCTGCACCCATGACCGAGGTTCCGCTCCCTTTCCGGCGGGGGAGTTTCGCATAGAGTGCCATGCCTTATGGCCCAGTTGATGGATGGCAAGGCAGTCGCCGCGCGCGTGCGTGCGGAGGTCAAGGCGGCGGTGGACCGGCTCCAGCGCGAGCACGGCCTGACGCCGGGGCTGGCCGTGGTGCGCGTGGGGGAGGACCCCGCCTCCAAGGTCTACGTCAACGGGAAGAAGAAGGCCGCCGAGGAGGTGGGCTTCAACTCCTGGGAGCTCCACCCAGCCGAGGACATCACCCAGGACGCGCTGCTGAAGCTCATCCACCAGCTCAACGAGGACCCGGCGGTGCACGGCATCCTGGTGCAGCTCCCGCTGCCCCGGCACATCGACCCGGACGTCATCATCTCCGCCGTGAAGCCGGAGAAGGACGCGGACGGCTTCCACCCGCTCAACGCGGGAAACCTGCTGCTGGGGCGGCCCGCCACCCGCGCGTGTACGCCTTTTGGCGTGATGCGGCTCTTGGAGGAGATTGGCTGTGAGCCCGCGGGCAAGCGGGCCGTGGTGGTGGGCCGCAGCAACATCGTGGGCAAGCCCATGGCGCTGATGCTGCTCCAGAAGAACGCCACGGTGACCATCTGCCACAGCAAGAGCGACCTGCGCCGCGAGGTGGAGGGCGCGGACATCCTGGTGGTCGCGGTGGGCGTGGCCGAGCTGGTGAAGGGCGCGTGGATCAAACCCGGCGCCGTGGTCATCGACGTGGGGATGAATCGCAAGCCGGACGGCAAGCTGGTGGGGGACGTGGAGTTCGCCCCGGCCGCCGAGCGCGCCGCGTACATCACCCCGGTGCCCGGCGGGGTGGGGCCCATGACCATCGCGATGTTGATGCGCAACACGCTCGAGGCGGCCGAGCGCACCCTTCGCTGACGGAGGCCGCGCTACTTGCGCGCGCCGACCGTCAGGTAGGCGGTGAGGGTGACGCGCTGGGGCCCGCGCCCAGCTCCGACAGGGCGCGCTCGTGCATGGACCAGAGCAGCGGCTCCCACTTCTCGCCCATCGCCTTGCTGGCCAGCACCACGGGCGCGCTGGAGCGCGTCGTCGCATCCACCATGGCCGCGGTGGACGGATAGTCGATGTGGCCCTGGACTTCGTGGACGGAGACGTCGCAGAAGCCGCCCTGGGTCATCTCGCTTTCACAGGAGGCCGCGTCGGACAGGGGCGCCGGCGAGACCGACGGAGGCGGAACGCCGAAGGCCTCCCACAACGGCGAGTAGACGGCGCGCAGCTCCGGTGAACGGTCGAACGGCGTCCAGCTCGAGATGACCGCGCGTCCACCGGGCTTCAGCACGCGGTGGAGCTCCCGGAAGCCCCGCTCGCGGTCCGGGAAGAACATCAGCCCGAACATGGAGAAGGCCGCGTCGAACGAGTGCTCCTCGAAGGGCAGGGCCATGCCGTCGCCCTCCAGGACCTCCACGGGCGGCTGGGCCTCGGCGGCGCGGGCGCGCAGGGCGGAGATCATCTCGGGCGCGAAGTCCAAGGCCGTCACCTGGGCGCCGTTGCGCGCGGCGAGCAGCGCGAGCGTCCCGGGCCCCGCGGCCACGTCCACTACCCGCATCCCCTGGACCACGCCGGCCCGGATGAGCGCGTCCCGGGAGAAGGTCTCGAAGGTGGGCATCAGCTCGCGCACGTACTCGGGGGCTACGAGGTTCCAGGCCTCGGGCTGGGCGAGGGGCGACACGGACGACATGGGGACTCCTGGGCGAAGGGACGCGCTCGTGAGCCTGCATGCGCCGCCTCCCAGGCGCAATTTCGTTGCGGCTGCGAGTGTTCGCCCCGGCGTCCGCCGGCTGTACGTATTCAGCGAGACTGTCCTACGGTGGCGGTTTCCACTGGGGGAGGGCACACCATGCCGACGCGTGAAGAGCGGATTGTGGGGGGCATCTACGGACTGCTCGTGGGAGACGCGCTGGGGGTGCCGTATGAGTTCCATGCCCCGGAGCGGATTCCCTCGCCCGAGCAGCTCGACTTCCAACCCCCCAAGGGCTTTCCGCGCGCGCATGACGGTGTGCCGCCGGGCACCTGGTCCGACGACGGCGCGCATGCGCTGTGTCTGCTCGACTCGCTCCTCTACCAGGGACGTCTGGACCCTGAGGACCTGGGACGGCGCCTGGTGAACTGGATGGAGTGGGGTTACCTCGCGGTGGATGGCCAGGTGTTCGACGTGGGCATCCAGACGCGCACGGCGCTCATGGACCTCCACGCCGGGACGCCCGCGCTCCAGGCGGGCCCCAAGGGCGAGCGAGACAACGGCAATGGGTCATTGATGCGCGTGTTGCCATTGGCCCTCTGGCACGCGGGCAGCGACGCGGAGCTGGCGTCGGATGCGATGACGCAGTCGCGTGTCACGCATGGGCACCTGCGCTCGCAGGTCTGCTGCGCGCTGTATTGTCTCTGGGCGCGCCGCATCCTGGACGACGCCCCGAACCCTTGGGCGGAGGCACTGACCACCTTCGGTGCGCTGTATCCGGAGGGCACCGAAGCGCGGAGTGAGCTGGAGACACATGTCTTGCCTCCCGGCTGGGAAGGCATCCGGGGAACAGGCACGGGTTATGTCGTCGACTGCTTGCGTTCCGCGTGGCAATGCGTCGCCGGAGGCACCACCTACGAGCAGGTGGTGAAGTCCGCCGTACGGCTCGGCCGGGACACGGACACCACGGCGGCGGTGGCGGGGGGCATCGCCGGGTTGATTCACGGCGTGGAAGGCATCCCCTCGCGGTGGCGTGAGGCGTTGCGCGGGCAGGCGTTGTTGCAGCCCATGTTACAAAGGCTGCTCAAGTGCGCCGTGAGTTGAGGTTGACCCGGTGGACGCACAATGCAACCAAGTCAGATTTTTCTGGGGTGCGGTTGACTCCGGTTTATTGGAAACTGTACAAGTGACACTTCGCAGTCACAACGCGTGCAACCCCTTGCGGGAGGTGCGGCATTGGCTGACAAGCGCAGGCGTCTCCTGGCTCCGTGGTTCATTCGCGCCGCACCCATTGGACTGGCACTGCTCGTCGCGGTGCACTTCGGAATCACCCTGGCGTACCTGACGCCGATAACACCTCTGAAGTTGCGCGTGATTGAGCCCGTGAAGGGCTACATGGAGCCCTTCTTCACGCAGCGCTGGACGCTGTTCGCGCCCACCGTGTTGGCGCAGTCTCGCTGGCTGCTGGTGTCGTGCCGCACGGAGGATGGGCAGCGAGGGCGTCAGGAGCACGGGTATGTCGATATCACCCAGCCGCTTCGTGAGTTGAAGCGCAGTTATCGTCTCACACCGGCGGACCGCCTGGACCGGGCCCAGATGGCTGGCCTTTCCATGTTGCAGGCGCCGGACGACGAGGCCGTGCGCCGCCTGCTGGCCAAACCCGACGACACGGCTGCCTATCGCGATGCGGTCGCGAATGTGGAGCGAGAGCGAAACAAACGCCGGGAGAATGGCACTCGGCTGTTGGCGCGGGTGGCCTCGGCGGCATGTACCCGTCTGTATCCCGGTGAGAAAGTCGTCGAGGTGGGTGTTCGCGTGGCGACCCGGAAGGCGCCTCCCTTCTCGCGGCGGATGGAGCCCGAGGAAGCGGGTGAAACGTCCTACGCGGACCTGCCCTGGCAGCCATTCGAGGTCACGGAGACGCTGTGAGTCCACCCCTGTCCAATGAAAACCAGGCGCCCGCGGGTGCCTGGGATGGGATTGTCGCGCGCGTGAGCCGGCCCCGTTTCCTCATCGGGGCCAGCTTGTTCCGCATTTGCGCGGGCGTCGCCATGGTCATCCAGTATCTGGTGAACCATGCCCAGCGCCGATACTTGTTCGGCCCGGAGGGGATGTGGCCTTGGGACACCTTCGCGGCGAACGCCTCGCTGTTGTCGGTGTATGGCTGGCACCGCTCGCTGGTGTGGTTCGAGGTCTGCTACCACCTGGGATTGCTTGTCTCGTTGCTGTGGCTCTGGGGGTGGCGCACCCGCATCACCACGCCGCTGACGTACGTCTTCTTCTGGTCCCTGCACCAGCGCTTCCCGGGCATCTGGGATGGGGGTGACAATCTCATCCACCTGGTGCTCGTCTACGCGATGTTCGCGGACGTGGGCGCGTGGTTCTCGGTGGATGCCAGGCGCCGCGCGGCGGGTGGGGTGTCAGCGGCCGACACGGCTTGGGGCCGGTTGCGCGGGATGTGCCACAACGCGGCCATCCTGGCCTTCGCCCTGCAAATCAGCCTCGTCTATGGCGTGGCGGGCCTCTACAAGGTCCAGGGTGAAGTCTGGCAGGACGGGACGGCCATCTATCATGCCTTCCGGAGTGGCCAGTTCGTCTGGCCGGGCTTCTCTGAATTGCTCTATCAGAACGCCGTGGTGGTGACGCTCCTGACGCATGGGACGGTGGCCTTCCAGGTCGCGTTTCCCTTCCTGCTCTTCTTGAACCGGTACACCCGTCTGGTGGCGGTGGTGCTGGGATTGACCTTCCACCTTGGCATCGCGCTGTTCCTGGGCCTCATCACCTTCTCCCTCTTCATGGCATCCGTGGACCTGGCGCTCGTCGACGATGACGAGTACCGCGCCTTCGGGAGATGGCTGCTTCGCATGCGGAGTCGCTGGTTCCCGGCGGGGAAGCAGTCTCCGGTGCCAGAAGCGGCCCAGGCGTTCCAGGAACAGCCCCCCGAAACCCCACTGGCCTGAGGCCAGCCGGGGCTCATGACGTCAGGACCGGCTTTGGGCCGGGCCCTGCCGTCATGCCCACGCAACCCACAACTCGGAGTCGTCACATGAAGAAGATGCTTGCTCGTATTGGTCTGCTCGGTCTGGTCGCGGGTCTCGCCGGCATGTCCTACTCGATGCCCGCGGTCGCCGCGCCCAAGGCCCCCGTCGCGACGCAGGACGCCCGCGACGTGATCATCATCATCACCCCGGATGAGGTCTACCTCTACATCATCGACGATGGTGGCGTGGCCGCGACCGGCACCGTCGCCGCCGCGAAGGCGCTGACCGACGCGACGTTCGACAACTAGTCGTTGTGGCTGACAGGCGCGCGCGGTGCCCCCCGGCACGGCGCGCGCCTGTCGCTTCATGTTCCTCGCTCCCGACTCAGAGACGTGATGAAGCGATTCCTGCCGTGGGCCCTGGGTGTGGTCGTCGTCGTCGTATGCTTCCTCGTGGGGCGGAGCCTCTCCACGCCGGCGCCTTCTCAGGCGCCTTCAGCGGGGCCCCCTTCCGCCGCGCGCGTGGAGGTGCGGACCGAGCGTGCTCCGGCCGCTGGGGCTCGCGGAGGCGGGGGCGGGCCCGCGGAAGCCGTGGCCTTGCAGGTGGTGCCGGACGCGGATGCCACGGGGACGTTGCGGCTCCAGGGGCTGGTGCTGGACGCGCAGGAGTTGCCCGTGGCCGGGGCGCTTGTTCGTCTGGATTCGGCGTCGGTGAGTCCGGTCCAGACGGGGCAGGATGGAACCTTCCTCTTCACGGGGCTGCCCTCCCGGGCCTTCCAGATTGAGGCCTTTCACGCGTCGGCGATGGCGGGCCCCGTCTCCTTCTGGCTGCGCGAGGGCACGGAGCCCCTGGTCCTGCACCTGCTGCCGGCCGCCACCCTCCAGGTGGATGTGGTGGAGCAGGGCTCGCGCAAGCCGCTCCCGGGTGCCCGGGTGGAGGTGCGAGTTCCCCAGCCGCGCACCGCGGACACGGATGGCTCGGGCCGCGCGCTGGTGCAGGCGCTGCCCGCCGGACGTCACACGTTGAGGGTGGCTGCGCCGGGGTATGCGCCCGTGTGGCGCTTCGTGAGCGTGGGGGCCGCGTCCGCGGTGCCGCAGCCGCTCACGGTGGAGCTGGCGGCGGGCGCGGCGGTTTCGGGCACGGTGGTGGACTCGCGGGGAGCGCCTGTTCCAGGTGCGCGCATCACCCCGGTGCCCCAGGCGGGTTCGATGTTGCCCCTGACGGATGCCCGGTGGGATGGCGTGGTGGCGGACGCGGAAGGCCGCTGGCGCTTCGACAGCCTGGAGCCGGGGCTCTATCGCTTCTCGGCGTCGGGTTCTCGCAACGCCCCGGGAGCATCCGCTTCCGTGCGCGTGGCGGGCGCCCAGCCTGTGGACGGCGTCGTGGTGACGCTCGGGGACGCGGCCCGGCTGTCAGGCACCGTGGTGGATGGCCATGGTGCTCCTGTTCCTGGCGCGGTGGTGCGCGTGGTCCTGGATGAAGGCCTGGGCCGCACGGTGGCGCGACAGGCGTCGGTGGGCGTGCGCGGTGATTTCCATCTGGAGGACCTGCCCAGGCGCCGGGTCGCCGTCGCCGCCGTGCATGATGGCGCCTCCTCGTCCACCCGCTATGTCGACCTTGCCCAGGACGGCGCGGGCGCCGACGTGGAGCTGGTGCTGGACGCGACGGGTGTGGTGCGGGGCCGCGTGGAGTTCGCCAGCGGAGAAGCGGTGGGGGAGGCCGTCGTGATGGCGGAGCCGCTCGGCTCCCGGCTTCGGGACCGCGTGGAGGGCACGCTGCGCGGAAAGCACGTCACGGTGGCGGACCCCGGCGGACGCTTCGAGCTGCGTGGACTCGTACAAGGCACCTACCAGTTGCGCGCGGCGGCGCCCGGCACTCCCGTCCATCAACGCGTGGCATGGCTCGGCACGGCCACCCAGGCGGAGACGGGCGGCCCCGAGGTCGTCCTCAAGCTGCGCCGGGGTGGCAGCCTGTCCGGACAGGTTCGCCTGGAGGATGGCGCCACGCCCGCCGCGTTCACCGTCACGCTGCGCGGCGGCTCCGGCACGTCGTTCGGGGGCGGGGATGGCCGCTTCCAGCTCACGGACATCCCGGCGGGCGAGTACACGGTGTTCGTCTCGGGCACGGGCTTCCTCACGAAGGCGCTGCCTGGCGTGAAGGTGGCGGAGGACCAGGACACGCCGATGGGCGCCATCGCGCTGTCGAGGGGGCGCAGGCTCACCGGCCGGGTGCTGGGCGCGGGAGGCGCGCCCGTCCCCGGCGCCATCGTCACCGTCTCACAGCAACTGCGCGGCAGCAGCGTGGTGGTGGGCGGGGCGGCGGAGCTGGAGCACGGCCTGCAACGCGTGAACACGGACGGCGAGGGCCGCTACGTGTTGGAGGGGCTGTCCATCTCCGCGTTGCAACTGGGCGCGGAGCACGCCATCGAGGGCCGCTCGGCGTCCGTGCGCGTGGAGGAAGGCGTGCAGGACCGGACGCAGGACCTCTCGCTCGCCGCGGTGGGCCAGCTCGAGGGCACGGTGCGGCGAGGCGCCGTGCCCGTCAGCGGCGTTCTCGTGCTCGTCACCAGCCCCGGCGCGGCGGCGGGTGGCACCAGCGGCAGCACGGGAACGGATGGCAGCTTCCAATTCGGCAGCCTCGCGCCGGGCACGTACACGGTGCTCGCGGTGGTGGACTCCGGCGCGGGGCAGCAGGTGGAGCGCGCGAGCGCCATCATCCGCCCTGGCGAGACGGCACGCGTGGACCTGGAGCTGCCGCGAGGCGAGGTGACGCTGGTGGTCCAGGCGCAACCCTCTCAGGCGGGCACCAGCGCGGCGGCGGCGCGCGCCATCCTTCTCGCACAGGAGGCGCAAGGTGGCGCCGGGGCACCCACGCAGGTGCAGACGCTGACACTCACCGAGCCCGCGCGCTTCGCCAACATCGCACCCGGTGCCTACCAGGTGTGTGTGAGTGCGGCGCCTGTTCAAGGTGCGCCGGTGTCGGACTCGGGCACGCTCCTGCCGCCCAACTGCCAACCGGTGCGGGTGTCTCTGTCTCCAGCGGAGCAGATGATGATGGTCGCGATGCCCGCTCCGTGACATCCGCTCGGTGTGTTCAAACCTTGTTCAATCCCTGTTGATGGAAAGGAAACCGTGACGGTGTGTTTCACTCCGTCATCAACAGGCCCCAGGGGCAAGTTGCATGTTTCTGTCGGAACAGTCCGCTTATTCCGACAAGTTTGGATTGCCAGGGGTATGTGAGGGGTTAGGATGGCGACTCATCCGGGGGGGGCCGGTATGGCCGGGGTGAGTCACGCAATGATTGAGCAGGATGTGGGCGCGCCTGTGTTTCGAGGGCGATTCGGCCATACACGCGTGGAGGACGTGCGGACGGAGGGTACCGTGTCAGCGGAGACTTCCGACAGCGTGCTGCGCGGTGGCGAGACCGGAGCATTGGAGGCTCGGGTGGAGGCGCTGTTGGCCGAGCACCTGGAGTCCGTGCACCGGAGGGTGGACGCACGCTTCGCCGTGTTGATGGTGGGCCAATGGTTGGTGGCCATCGCGGTGGCGGCGGTGTTGTCGCCCTTCGCCTGGCAGGGCGCTTCGCGCGAAGTGCATCCGCACCTGCAGGTGGCGGTGGTGTTGGGTGGGCTGTTGTCCGCGTTCCCGCTGGTGCTGGTGCGGGTGCGGCCTGGCGAGCTGGCGACCCGTCACGTGGTGGCGGTGGCGCAGATGCTGTGGGCCGCGCTCTTCATCCACCTGACGGGCGGGCGCATCGAGACGCACTTCTACGTCTTCGGCTCGCTGGCCTTCCTGGCCTTCTACCGGGACCCGGCGGTGATGGCGACGGCGACCGTCACCGCGGTGCTGGAGCATGTCCTGCGGGGCATCTGGTGGCCGGAGTCGATTTTCGGCGTGGCCAACCCGGCTTGGTGGCGCTTCCTGGAGCACGCGTTCTGGATGGTGTTCGTCAACGGCGTGCTGGTGATTGCGTGCCGCGAGACGCTGCGGGAGATGCGGCGCGTGGCGGTGCAGCAGGTGCTGCTGGAGGGCGCGTACGCGAACGAGCGCGTGGACCATGAGCATGCCCTGGCGCGCGCGCGGCGCGAGATGAGCACGTACCGGGAGCAGGCGGCCCGCGTGGAGAAGCTGGCGGCGGTGGGGCGCATGACGGCGACGGTGGGCCACGAGCTGCGCAACCCGCTGGCCGCCGCGCGCACCGCCAACGCGGTGGTGGTCCGCCATCTGCGCAAGCTGGACGTGACGCTGGCGGACCAGCGGCTGCAACGCTTCCTGGAAATCATCGAGCGCGAGCTGGCGGTGTGCTCGCGCATCTCCTCGGAGCTGTTGGACTTCGCGCGTGAGCGCCCCCTGGAGCTGCGGCCCTGCTCCCTCCATGCGTTGATGGAGGAGGTGCTGGACGTGGTGCCTCGCCGCGAGGGCGTGCACATCCACAACAACGTGCCGCCCGGCATGGACCCGCCCTGGGTGGACCGGGAGCTGTTGCGCAAGGTGCTCATCAACCTGGTGCAGAACGCGGTGGAGGCGATGCCGCAGGGCCGCGTGGGCCGCGTGGAGGTGAGCGCGGAGGATGGCGGAGGTGGTGCCTTCATCCTGCGCGTCTCCGACAACGGCATGGGCATTCCCGAGTCCATGCAGGAGCGCATCTTCGAGCCGCTCTTCTCCACGAAGCCGGCGGGCACGGGGCTGGGCCTGTCGGTGGTGGCCAGCACGGTGCGCCAGCACGGCGGCACGTTGCGCGTGGAGAGCCGGGAAGGGGAGGGCAGCAGCTTCACCCTCTGCCTTCCCTCGAACAGCCCCGGCGCCGAGGTGGCCGTCTAGCCCCAGGACACCACGTACTCGCTGTCCAGCAGGCTGGTGGCGCGTCCGTGGACGTGCGGGTCGCGGGCGCCAATTGCGTCCAGCGCGGCCCGCACCACGCCCTCGTGGTAGCTGTGCGGCATGAAGTCCCGGAACATGCTGAGGCGACCCTGCCGTTCGCCCAGCCACGCCACGTCGCGCTCGCCGTAGTTGACGGCGGTGCTGTAGCCGGAGGGCAGGTTGCTGACCAGCCGCTTGGGGCACCCCCCGGCGAGCGCCAGGAAGCTGCGGCCCACGACGGTGCTCAGGAAGTCCTGGGCGGAGCGCGTCCCCATGGTCCGCATGGCGGCCTCGAAGCCACCCAGCCGGGGCGCCAGCAGCCCCGCGGCGCTGTACGACAGCCGCAGGAAGCTGGTGATGGGGTACAGGAAGAAGGGCACGAAGGCGCGCTCACGTGAGGCCGCCAGACAGCGTGCCGCGGCGGCTTCACCCGCCTCCTTGCGAACCACGTCGAGCGCCCCCAGGAAGAACATCCCCCGGGCACGGTCCTTCTCCTCCGCGCGGCCCAGACGCCGAGCCAGCTCCGTCAAAGGTTCAGGCGTTCCCCGCTCGACCTCAAGCGCAATCATGGCCACTCCCATGCTGGGAGGAGGCGCCCGGTCCTGGCGCCCCTCGTATGGCTACGAAAGTGAGGGAAAGCAAGAAAGGGTGAAAGCCCGCACGGCTGCAACCCCGGGGCAGGACGGGCCCCATTGGTGAACAGAGCGGGTGCTTCGCCAGAGGGGAAAACACGCCGCGGATGCGTGAACACGTACCCGCGGGCGGTGTGGCCTGAACATCAATTGCTCGCGGCTGGTACGCAGACCAACCGCTGCGTTTTGAACGCTCAGCCCATGGAGAAGGCTTCACGCACGCCATCGCGGCGCAGCGTGAACAGCATCCACACGGCCACCGGCACGCCAATCACGCAGCCGGGGGACAGGATGTAGAGCGCGGTGATGCCGCCCACCGTGGCCAGGCCGTAGCCCCGCAGGTTGAGCGCGCTGATGGCGCCCCACGCGGACAACACGCCGCAGAGGATGCCCACCAGCAGCATCAGCGCCAGCGTGGGCGACAGCTCCAGCGTGGAGGCCTCCGCGCCCGCGGGGACGAAGGGCGACGTCACCTTCAGCGCCGCGAGTACGAAACCCGCGATGTTGTAGATGACGTTGAGCACACCCGTGCACAGCAGGAAGAAGGCGGGCGGCCGGATGAGGTTGAGGACCTTGTTGCGGGGATCGTCTTTGGGGAGGTGCAGTCCAGGACCACTCATGAGCGGGCTCGCAGTGCGCTCACAATCATCCGCGTCGCCGGGGACTTGTTGAGCGTATAGAAATGGATGCCGGGCACGCCCCGGGACAGCAGCTCCATGCACTGCACCGTCGCATGGGCCACGCCGAGCTGGGCCATGGCTTCGGGTTGGTCCTTCACCCGCTCGAGCTGCAACGCCAGGCGCATGGGCACGGTGGCTCCGCACAGGCGCGTGAATCGTTGGATCTGCTCATAGTTGGTGATGGGCATGATGCCGGGGACGATGGGGACGTTGATGCCCGCGCGGCGCGCCCGCTCCACGAAGTCGAAGTAGAACGCGTTGTCGAAGAAGAGCTGCGTCACCACGAAGTCCAGGCCCGCATCCACCTTGGCCTTGAGATGACGCAGGTCGTCGTCACGCGAGGGCGTCTCCACGTGGCCCTCCGGATAACACGCTCCCCCCAGGCAGAAGTTGAAATCCTCTTCTCGGATGAATCGCGTCATCTCCGACGCGTAGCGGAACCCGCCGGGCTGGGGCTCGAAGTGCGTCTGGCCCTTCGGCGGGTCGCCGCGCAGCACCAGGATGTTGTCGACCTTGGCGTCCTTCAGCTTCTCCAGCACGGCGCGCAGCTCGTCCGGGCGGTGCCCCCCGCAGGTGAGGTGCGCCATGGCCTCGATGCCCGTCTCCTGCTTGATGCGCAGCACCAGCTCCACCGTCTTGGAGCGCGTGCTCCCTCCCGCGCCCTCGGTCACCGAGACGAACCCGGGCTGCAGGGCCGCCAGGTCCTCCAGGGCCTTGAGCAGGTTGGCCTCACCTTCCTCCGTTCGGGGCGGAAAGAACTCGAAGGAGAAGCACGGGTCCGAGGGATTCAACCGATTACGAATCTTCATGTCGCCCCCAGTGTAGACGCTCTGCGTCGTCCTTGATCGGGCAAGTCTCGCGGCTATAGTCCGCGCCGTTTTCCACACCCCTCCAGGAGAAGAAGATGGCCCGGCAAACGCCCCTCAACGAGGCTCACCGCAAGCTGGGGGCCAGGATGGTCGACTTCGCTGGCTGGGACATGCCCGTCCAGTACAGCGGCATCATCGACGAGCATGAGACCGTGCGCACCGCTGTGGGCTTGTTCGACGTCTCGCACATGGGCGAGGTGGAGTTCACCGGCCCGGGCGCCCTGGAGACGGTCAACGGACTCATCTCCAATGACCTCGCTCGCATCGCGGACGGGCAGGCCGTCTACGCGGGCCTGCTCGACGAGCGGGGCACCTTCGTTGACGACGTGGTCGCCTACCGCTTCAGCCCCGAGCGCATCCTCATCTGCGTCAACTCCAGCAACCGCGAGAAGGACTTCGCGTGGATGAAGGCGCACGCCCAGGGCGTGACGCCCGTGGACCGGAGCGACGACTTCGCGCAGATCGCCGTGCAGGGCCCCAAGGCCGCCAGCCTGGTGCAGCGCCTGACGAAGACGGACGTGTCGAAGATTGGCACCTACCGCTTCGCGGAGGGCGAGGTCGCCGGCATCCCCAGCATCATCTCCCGCACCGGCTACACCGGCGAGGACGGCTTCGAGCTGTACTGCCCCGCGAAGGACGCGGTGGCGCTGTGGGACGCGCTGCTCACCGAAGGCCAGCAGGATGGCGTGAAGCCCTGCGGCCTGGGCGCGCGCGACAGCCTCCGCACGGAGATGAAGTACGCGCTGTACGGCAACGACATCGACGACCAGCACACCGCGCTCGAGGCGGGCCTGGGGTGGATCGTCAAGCTCGACAAGGCCGCCTTCATTGGCAAGGAAGCGCTGGTGGCCCAGAAGGCCGCGGGCCTGAAGCGCAAGCTGGTGGGCTTCGAGCTCACCGGCAACGGCATCCCCCGCCATGGCTACGCCATCCTCAAGGACGGCGCGCGGGTGGGCGAGGTCACCAGCGGCACCAAGGGGCCTTCCGTGAACAAGGCCATCGGCATCGGCTACGTGCCCGCCGAGCTGGCCGCGGAGGGTTCGACGTTCGACGTGGACATCCGCGGACGCGCCGTGCCCGCGGTGGTGGTCAAGACGCCTTTCTACAAGAAGCCCTGAAGCATCCTCGTTCCACAGACTGGAGCACCGACATGGCCAACGTTCCTGGCGACCTGAAGTACACCGAAGATCACGAGTGGGCCCGCGTTCAGGGCAAGGTGGTGGTGGTGGGTGTCACCGACCACGCCCAGACGTCCCTGGGCGACGTCGTCTATGTGGAGCTGCCCAAGGTGGGCGCCAAGGTGTCCAAGGGCGACGCGGTGGGCACCATTGAATCCGTGAAGGCGGTGTCCGAGCTGTTCTCCCCCGTGTCGGGCACGGTGGTGAAGGTGAACGACGAGCTGTCGGAATCGCCGGAGGACATCAACATGGAGCCGTACGGGGATGGCTGGCTGCTGGAGATCGAGCTGTCGGACCCCAAGCAGGTGGACGGCCTCCTGGATGCCGCCGCCTACACCGAGCTGCTCAAGAACGCCTGAGAGTGAAGCGGCGGGGACCGGCTGTTAGGGACGGTCCTCGACTTCACGACTCACGACTCGCCCGCGAGCCACAACGCCATGTCCTTGAACTGGAAGTATCAGGAGCCGTTTGCCGGCCGTCACATCGGTCCGGATGACACCGAGCTGAAGCAGTTGCTGTCCGCGCTGGGCGTGGACTCGCTCGATGCCTTCATCGACCAGGCCGTCCCGCCCGCCATCCGCGCCAAGGAGCCCTTGAAGCTCCTTTCGGCGCGGGGCGAGCACGAGCTGTTGTCGGCCCTGGAGTCCATCGCCGCGAAGAACCAGGTGTTCCGGTCCTACATCGGCATGGGCTACCACGACACGCACACGCCGAACGTCATCCTCCGCAACATCTTCCAGAACCCGGGCTGGTACACCCAGTACACGCCCTACCAGGCGGAGATTGCGCAGGGCCGGCTGGAAGCCCTGCTCAACTTCCAGACGGTGGTCATGGACCTGACGGGCCTGGAGGTGGCCAACGCCTCCCTGCTCGACGAAGGCACCGCCGCCGCCGAGGCGATGGCGCTGGCGCTGCACGTCAAGGGTGATGACGGCGCCGCCGCCTTCTTCGTCTCCGAGGCCTGCCATCCGCAGACGGTGGACGTGGTGCGCACGCGCGCCCAGCCGCTGGGCGTGGAAGTGGTGGTGGGCGACCACCGCACCGTGGACCTGGGCTCGAAGAAGTTCGTGGGCGCGCTGGTGCAGTACCCGGCCACCGACGGCGCGGTGCATGACTACCGCGCCTTCGCGGAGCAGGTGCACGCCGCGGGCGGCCTGCTCGTGGTGGCCGCGGACCTGCTGAGCCTCACGCTGCTGACGCCGCCGGGCGAGTTCGGCGCGGACGTGGCGGTGGGCAGCGCCCAGCGCTTCGGCGTGCCCATGGGCTACGGCGGCCCGCACGCCGGCTACTTCGCCACCAAGAGCGCCTACACGCGCGTCATGCCGGGCCGCATCATCGGCGTGTCCGAGGACGCGCAGGGCCGCCGCGCGCTGCGCATGGCGCTGCAGACGCGCGAGCAGCACATCCGCCGCGAGAAGGCGACGAGCAACATCTGCACCGCGCAGGTGCTGCTGGCCGTCATCGCCAGCATGTACGCCGTCTACCACGGGCCCAAGGGCCTGAAGTCCATCGCCGAGCGCGTGCACGGCCTCACGGTGCTGCTGGCCCGGGGCCTGACGAAGCTGGGCCTCAAGGTGAAGCACGAGCAGTACTTCGACACGCTGCGCGTGGAGCTGACGGCCCCGCACGTGCGCGCGGTGCTGGGCGCGGCCGAGGCGGCGCGGATGAACTTCCGCCGCATCGACGAGAAGACGCTGGGCGTGGCGCTGGACGAGACGACCAAGGCCTCCGACGTGGAAGACATCCTGGGCGCCTTCATCCTGGGCACCGGCAAGTCCTGTGCGCCGCCGTCGCTGGCGGACCTGGCGGGGGAGGGCGTGGAGAGCTCGGTGGCGCCGGAGCTGCGCCGCACCAGTGAGTTCCTCTCGCACGCCGTCTTCAACAGCTACCACTCCGAGACGGAGATGCTGCGCTACATCCGGCGGCTCGAGGCGAAGGACCTGTCCCTCACGCACTCGATGATTCCGCTGGGCAGCTGCACCATGAAGCTCAACGCCACCGCGGAGATGATTCCGGTGACGTGGCCGCAGTTCGGCCGGTTGCACCCGTTCGCGCCCACCTCGCAGGCGGCCGGCTACAAGGTCATCTTCGAGCAGCTGGAGCAGATGCTGACGCAGGTGACGGGCTTCGCGGGTTGCTCGCTCCAGCCCAACGCGGGCAGCCAGGGCGAGTACGCCGGCCTGCTCGTCATCCGCGCGTACCACCAGAACCGCGGGCAGGGGCACCGGGACGTGTGCCTGATTCCGTCCTCCGCGCACGGCACCAACCCGGCCTCGGCGGTGATGGCGGGCTACAAGGTGGTCGTCACCAGGTGCGATGAGAACGGCAACATCGACCTGGAGGATTTGCGCGCCAAGGCGGAGACGCACAAGGACGCGCTCGCCGCGCTGATGGTGACGTACCCGTCCACGCACGGCGTGTTCGAGGAGGAGATTCGCGAAATCTGCTCCATCGTCCACGAGCGCGGCGGCCAGGTGTACATGGACGGCGCGAACCTCAACGCGCAGGTGGGCCTCACGGCGCCGGGCCTCATTGGCGCGGACGTGTGCCACATCAACCTGCACAAGACGTTCTGCATCCCGCACGGCGGTGGCGGCCCGGGCATGGGCCCCATCTGCGTGGCCAGCCACCTGGTGAAGTTCCTGCCGGGACACCCGGTCATCAACACGGGCGGCTCGGAGGCCATTGGCGCCATCTCCGCCGCGCCGTGGGGCAGCGCCAGCATCCTGCTCATCTCGTGGATGTACATCGCGATGATGGGCGGTGAGGGCCTCACGCACGCCACCAAGGTGGCCATCCTCAGCGCCAACTACATCGCCGAGCGCCTGCAGCCGCACTACCCGGTGCTGTATCGGGGCAAGCGCGGCAAGGTGGCGCACGAGTGCATCGTCGACCTGCGGCCGCTGAAGAAGACGGCGGGCGTCGAAGTGGAGGACGTCGCCAAGCGCCTCATGGACTACGGCTTCCACGCGCCCACGGTGTCCTTCCCGGTGGCGGGCACGCTGATGATCGAGCCCACGGAGAGCGAGTCCAAGGCGGAGCTGGACCGTTTCTGCGACGCGATGATCGCCATCCGCCAGGAGATTCGCGACATCGAGGAGGGCCGCATGCCCAAGGACAACAACGTCCTGAAGCACGCGCCGCACACCTCGCGCGTCGTCACCGCGCCGGAGTGGAACCACCCGTACTCGCGGGAGCAGGCTGTGTTCCCCACGCCGTGGGTGCGTGAGAACAAGTTCTGGCCCTCCGTGGGCCGCCTCAACAGCGTGCTCGGCGACCGCAAGCTGGTCTGCTCGTGCCCGCCGACCGAGGACTACATGACGCCGGAGCCCACGGCCGCCACGGCCTGAAGCGGCGCTTCGCTTCGGAGGTGACGAAGGCCGTCTCCCTGTGAGGGGAGGCGGCCTTTGTCGTCACGCCGTCGTGGCCACCGCGGCGCGGTCGGGCTCGACGTGGACCACCACGTCCACCACCTGCGGATAGGCGGCCTGGAGCGTTCGTTCCACGAGGTCCGCCAGCTCGTGGGCCTGCGCGGTGGTGAGCTGCGGGTCCACCTCGATTTTGAGGTCCACGTAGACGCTCTCCTCCATGCCGCGGCTGCGCACGTCGCGGCAGGAGCGCACGCCCGGGACGCCCAGCGTGTGCTGCTTCACCGCCTCCGGGTCCAACCGGGCGGTGTCGGAGAGGATGCCCACCGCCTGCTTGACGATGCCGTAGGCCACCCAGGCCACGAACACCATGACGGCCAGCGCGATGAGTCCGTCCGCGCGCGGGTAGCCCAGCCACACCAGCGCCAGGGAGCCCAGCACGGCCAGGGTGACGTAGACGTCGGACATCGTGTGGCTCGCGTCCGCCAGCAGCAGGGCGCTCTTGTACTTGCGCCCGTAGTGGCGCTCCACCCGCGTCACCACCATGTTCACCACCAGGGTGCAGGCCATCACCGCCGCCATGGTGCCCGTCACCTGCGGGTGCTTGTCGTTGAGCACCGAGTCGAGCGCCATGCGCCCCAGCTCCAACATGCCCACGCCAATCATCGCGCCAATGCCCAGCGAGGCCAGCGCCTCGAACTTGCCGTGGCCATAGGGGTGGTCCTCGTCCGCGGGCCGCGAGGCGACGCCCATGGCCACCAGGCCCAGGACGTTGGAGCCGCCGTCGATGAACGAGTGCAGCCCGTCCGCCGTCACCGCCGCGGACTGGCTGAGCATGCCGAAAACCAGCTTGGCGCTGGCCACCACCCAGTTGGCCACGAGGATGCCAAGCAGCACGTTGCGGACCTTCCGGCTCCGCTCCTGCTGCGCGAGGTTTCTGTCGGTGAGCGTCGCTTCCACGGCGTGGCACCGTAGTGGGAAGCGCGCCCGGCCGCGAGAGGCTGTGGGGTGGGGCGTGGAGAAGCGCGCGGAGCGCTCAGTTGGGTTGGCGGAACAGCCGCATCCGGGGGCCGCCCCCCATCTCCATGAAGAAGCCGAACTGGAACTTCACCTTGGAGTCGTTCGACAGCAGGCCCGCCGGTGGGTTGGGGAAGGGCTGCGCGCGCTTGAAGGATGACACCGCCTCCAGGTCCAGGAAGTCGAGCCCGCTGCTCTTCTCCACCTGGATGTCCGTCACCTGGCCGCGCTCGTCCAGCGTGATTTCCAGCAGCGTGTACCGGTCCCGCCCCGTGTAGATGCCGCCGGTGGGGTCCCTGCGGCGAAGCTGCTCGTTGGGGTTCCAGTGCATGCCCACGCTCTGCTTCACGCGGTTGAAGAAGCTGGCGTACTTCCACTCGCGCGTGTTGAGGAGCGTCTGGTCGCCCTCGGCGGCGTCCTGCAGGTGGTCGTTGGGCGCGGCGCCCAGGACCTTGTCCATGACGGCGCGCGACGGCATCAGGGATGCCAGCCCCGGCGAACCCGCGCGGCCCGCCGAGCCGGCCTCTTCTCCGCCCGAACCCGGCTGGATGTTGAGGCGCTTCGAGTTGCCCACCACCTCGTCGCTCTCGTTCTGATTGTTCACTTCCACGCCCGGCCCCGGCGACGTCGGGTCCGTCCGCATGGCCACTTCGTTCTTCCGGCGGGCGTCGGGAATCTCGAACGCGGGCTTCTGGCCACCCTGGGCCAGGGGGCGGTCATCGTTGCCCATGCCGTTGTTGCCGGACAGGCGGGGCGCCTGCGCGTCCGTGTTCTGCCCCTCCTGGTTCTGCGGCGCCGTCCGCTGGGGCATGGCGTTCCGGTAGAAGGGCGTCTGCTCGCGCGAGCGCGTCTCCTTCTTCACGCGGTTGTTGCTCTCCGCGAGGTACTTGGCGTTCGGGTCCACCTCGTTGTTGCCCGGCGCCACGTCCACGACCTGGCCCTTGGGCGTCTCGTCCGGCTTCTTCTCCTCGGGCTTCTTCTCCTGCGCGCGAGGCCGGTCGGTCGTCTGCGGCTTCGTCTGGGGGGACGCCTTGCCGCGGTTCTGCGCCCACTGGTCGGCGGTGAGCGGACGCACGGCGACCGACGTGGGCCGCGTCGCGGCCTTGCGCGCCACCGGCTCGCCCTGGAGCGAGCTCGTCAGGAGCAGGGTGCCCACGTAGACGGCATGGAGCAGGAGGGCAACCGCCACCGCCGCGGCGAAGCGCCCCGCCGATGACCCTTGCCGCCTCCGGCGACGCCAGTTGTTAGGTGAACCCGTGCTCACGGCGGGATGATAAACCTCCGGACGGGCTGACTAGTCCCGTCGCGTTCGCGACTGAACAGGTGAAGTGGGTCGTCGATTCGCGAGCCGTGCACCGGTTTGAAGGATAACCCCTCTTCCGCCTTCAGTAGATGGGGGCGACCTCTGCACCGTTGAAGTAGTGACGGAGGATGTCCTGGTAGCGCTGCCCGGCCTCCGCCCGGCCGATGGCGCCTGTCTGGCACATTCCTACGCCGTGGCCCCACCCACCGCCACGGAAAAGCCAGCCGGTGAGCCGCCCCTCGGCGTCCCGCTCGGCCTCCACCACGGCCATGCTGCTGTTGAGCATGCCGAAGAGGCGGCGGATGTTGAGCTCGCCCCGGACCTGGGTGGCCCCTTTGTCGCCAGAAACCGACAAAACGCTCGCCCGGCCGGAGACGCCCCGGTCCGTCAACGCGAGCGCCTGGACACGCCCCACGCCCAGCTTCTTCAGTCGCGCGTCCACCTGTTCGGCGGTGAAGCGCTTCTCCCAGCGGAACTTGCTGGGCTGCGCGAAGCTGGACAGGCGGCAGGCGGCAGGCAGGTTGCTCGTTGTCAGCCAGCGCTCCAGGTTGGCGGGGAGGGGAGGGTTGCCCACGGGGCCGATGACGTCCGGCCGGCCGCGGAGGCTGGGGTCCGGGGGCCCACCCCACACGACATCATTGTCCTCGGTGTGCCCACCGCAGACGGCGCTGTAGACGGAGTCCACCAGGCGGCCCTCGTCGTTGAAGAGCCCCTCGCCGCGCGTGGCCAGCACCGCGGCCGTGGTGCTGGCCGCCTCGCCGGTGCGGCCCCGGTAGACGGCGCAGTGCTGCTCGGAGCACAGGAGGTAGGGGTCCGCCAGGTGCTTGATGCCCACCTTGGCCAGCACCTCGCCGCGCGCGGTGACGGCCTGGGCCTTGAGGGCCTCCGTGTGCGCGCGGGCGAAGATTTCCGCGGGCACGAGCCCTTTCAGC
This sequence comes from Myxococcus hansupus, assembly GCF_000280925.3. Taxonomy (NCBI): domain Bacteria; kingdom Pseudomonadati; phylum Myxococcota; class Myxococcia; order Myxococcales; family Myxococcaceae; genus Pseudomyxococcus; species Pseudomyxococcus hansupus. Next base: position 4,961,605 of record NZ_CP012109.1, on the reverse strand, counting down.
AGGTCTTCCAGTGGCACCACGTTGACCACGGCGAGCAGGCCGGCGCGGTCCACGACGAGCTGGAGTGCGCCTCGGAAGGTGCGGTCCTCGAAGCCATGGAAGTCGTAGCCGACGCCGAACTCCACCTGACGCACGTCGAAGCCCGCGCCGTCGGGGGTCTCCGCGTCCAGCCGGTCCTGGGCCATGCCCACCACGCCGCCTGATTCGTCGCGGACCTCCAGGATGGCGCTGGCCGGGGTTCGGACCTCCTCGAAGAGCATCGTCTGGGCGCCGTGGCTCCGCAGCAGCTCCGTCTGCTTGCGGCCCGCCGCCTCGGGCGTGAAGACCTCGTCGAGGAGCAGAAGGGTGCGCCGGTTGTCGATGACCTTGCCCGCGATTCCGTAGACGGTGCCCAGCACCTGGGGGCGCACCGCGAGCCCCTTCGCGCGCCAGGACTCCAGCGCCGCCTGCATGCCCGCGCGGTCCGCGATGCGGAACTCGGCAAGCTGCACCCGGGCGGACAACACGGCGGGGGCGCCTTGCGTGACGCGCACCATCCAGCGCGTACCCGCCGCGGCGTCGAGCACCTTGTCCCCGGGGCCGCCGAAGCGCAGCCGCATCCGACCGCGCGGGGAGAAGATGACTTCGCGGCGGCCTTCCATCAGCCGGACGGGGACGCGGGGCTCGCCGCCACGGAAGTCCAGGCGCTTGAGGTCGCCCGGGGTGGGGATGCCCTGCGCGAGCGGATCCTCCACCGAAGGGGTGGTGTCCGCGGAGGACGTGGCATTCCGCCCTGGAGCGGACGTGCCCGAACCCGTGCTGGCGCTGACGGCTCCCACGGTGTTCTCGGCTGGCCGCGAGCGGGCAGCGGCGTCGTCCACCGAGTCCAAACCCGATGTGCCGGATCGGGTGGGGCGCTCCGCGGCGTCGCCGCCCTCCGTCGTGGTGGAGCTAGATGCGCCGGTTCGGGCGGGGCGCTCCGCTGCGTCATCTTCCTCCGTGGCCGTGTCACCTACGCCCTCGCCGGCCGCGCGACGCGAGGCCTCGGTGACTTGCACGCTGGGCTGTCCCACCGCGGATGCACGAGGGACGTCCGTCGCGGGCTGCGGGGCCGCGCAGGCGGAAATCAGGACAGCGGCGATGACGAATCGGACGGCGTGGAGCACGGGGGGCGACACCGTACTGTCGCACCTCCGAGCTGTCACGAGCCGTTCACCGTACGCTCGCCGGGCCGTCCGGCCGGTACGTGTCGTGACGCACAGGGATGAATACAGGACCCCGCTTCCGGCGTTGGTCCTGCTCATGAAAATTCGACCTGGCAACTGCCTGAAGCTGTCGTACCTGGCCGCGTGTCTGCTCCTTCTGGGCGGGACGGCCTGCTCTGGCTCCGACAGTGGCGGAGCGACCGTGCCCCCGTCCAGCCAGTCCCCGGCACCTCGGCCCGCGGCGCCTGGCTCCGCGGAATCTCCCACGCCCGTGCGTGCCCTCTCCACGCGCCCCCCCGTGGGCGTGCAGGCGGTGGCGGGCACGCCCGTGGCCGCGCTGCCGGACCATTCGGACCACGCGAACATCGAGGACCCGTCTCCGCAGCCGGCCGTCACCGCCACGGCGATGTCCGTGCCCGAGGCGCCGCCCATCTATACGCGCGAGTGGGTCGTGAGCACGGCTGGCAATGACGACGGCGACGGCAGCGCCGCGCAGCCGCTGCGCACCATCAACAAGGCCGTCGGCCTGGCCAGCCCTGGGGAGCTCATCCGGGTGCTCGCCGGCACGTATGCGGAGCGCATCATCATCGGTGACGCCGCGAAGCCCGGCACCGCCGACGCGAAGATCACGCTCCAGGGAGAAGGCAGCCCGCGCATCGTCCTGGGCCCGGGCGAGCACGGCCTGGTGCAGGTGCGCCAGCCTCATTGGATCATCGACGGCTTCGAAATCGACATGGAGGGCCAGACGCCCTTCGCCGTCACGTTCGAGGGCGACGTCACGGGCTCGATGCTCGTCAACTCGGACCTGCACGGCGGCACGGGCGGCGGCGCGGTGACGACGTTCAACAACGCCACCGGTCCCACCATCGAGAACAACCACATCCACGACTTCGTGAAGACGACGGGCAACGAGGACTCCCACGGCGTCGTCGTGCAGCCCACGTCGCGGAACGTCACCGTGCGCAACAACGACATCCACGACGTCTCGGGGGACTCCGTGCAGTGCCTCGGTCCCGAGGGCTTCAGCGGCCTGCCTCCCGCCGAGGACCTGCTCATCGAGAACAACCACTTCTACGCCAACCGTGAGAACGCCGTGGACATCAAGACGTGCTACGGGGTGACCCTCCGCAACAACCGGATGCACCAGTTCCTCCCGAGCTCCACGGCCCGGGGCGACGTCGTCGTCATCCACTACTCGGCGAGCAACATCCTGGTGGAGGACAACGAAATCTACGACGGTGCCAAGGGCATCGCGGTGGGTGGCAACCACGACGGTGCCATGCCCAACGGCGTCGTCATCCGCCGCAACCGCGTGCACGACATCACCGAGGCGGGCGGGGGAGAGGGCACGGCCATCCGCCTGGAGAATTCGAAGGGCACCACGGTGGTCAACAACACGGTGTCACGCGCGGCCACGGCGCTCATCATCGGCCACGGCACCGGCGGGCCCACCGAGTCCCCGGTGGTGAAGAACAACATCTTCGCGGAGGCGCCCGTCGCGGTGAACATGGGCCCCATGGCCCCGGGCATGAACATGGGCAACAACCTCTTCCCGGCCGGTGCCCAGTTCAAGCAGGCCGGCGTCGCCATGGACCTGGCGGCGTACCAGGCCGCCACGGGGGACACCACCTCCCGCACCGGCCCCGCGGACCTGGGCGCGGCCTTCTCGCCGGGGCCCATGGCGCAGGGGGCGGGCGTGGACATCGGCATGCCCTTCTGCGGCGCCGCGCCCGACATCGGCGCGGTGCAACTGGGCTGCTGACCGGCCCCGCGAACCCCTGAAAAGCACAAGGCCCGATGCGGAATCAGCTCCGCACCGGGCCTTGGTTCTTTGAGGCGCCACCCGGATTCGAACCGGGGAATGAAGGTTTTGCAGACCTTTGCCTTACCACTTGGCTATGGCGCCGAGAGGATGGGGTCGGCTTATACGCAGCCCGCCCCCGCGCGGTCAAGGATGCAACGGCTGTCTGGGCTGCGAGCGTCCCGTTACCATGGCGGCACGAAAAGGTTCCACCCCGGGTGTGCCTTCCGGCCGCCGGGCAGACGAGGTGCTCGAACGATGCTTCACGGCCACGGGCTGTACCTGGAAGAGCATGACGCGTTTCGCCGCACGGTGCGTGCGGTGGTGGAGAAGGAAATTCTCCCCCACGTGAGGGACTGGGAGGCCCAGGAGGCGTTCCCCCGGGAGCTCTTCACCCGGTTTGGTGAGCTGGGCTTCCTCGGCCTGAAGTACCCGGTGGAGTACGGGGGCTCGGCCGCGGGCGAGCTCTATGAGGCGGTGCTCCTGGAGGAGCTGGGCCGCTGCGGCTCGGGCGGTGTGTCCGCGGGACTGGGCGCGCAGTTCACCATCTCCACCGGCCCCATCCACCTGTTCGGCACGGACGCGCAGAAGCGCCGCTGGCTGGCCCCCGCGATTGCCGGCGAGAAGATTGGCGCGCTGGGCATCACCGAGCCCGACGCTGGCTCGGACGTGGCGGGTCTTCGCACCACCGCGCGGCGCGACGGGGACCACTTCGTCGTGAATGGCTCCAAGACGTACATCACCAACGGCGTGCGCGCGGACTTCGTGGTGGTGGCGGTGAAGACGGACCCGTCCGCCGGCCACAAGGGCCTGTCCATGCTGGTGGTGGAGAAGGGCACGCCGGGCTTCTCCGTGGGGCGCAAGCTGGACAAGCTGGGCTGGCGCGCGTCGGACACGGCGGAGCTGTTCTTCGAGGACTGCCGCGTGCCCGTGGAGAACCTGCTCGGCGTGGAGGGGCAGGGCTTCGCTCAAATCATGGGCAACTTCCAGTGGGAGCGCCTGTCTCTCGCCCTGGGGGCGGTGGGCGCCATGGAGGACATGCTGGAGACGGTGCTGGCGCACGTGAAGTCGCGGCGCGCGTTCGGCCAGTCGCTCCACCAGTTCCAGGTGGTGCGCCACAAGCTGGCGGACCTCTTCACCGCGCGCGAGTCCGCGCGTCAGCTCACGTACCACGCGCTGCGGCTGCACGTGGCGGGGGAGTGGGCCGTGGCCCAGACGTCCATGGCGAAGAAGGTGGCTACCGAGACGTGCTGCCACGTGGCGGACGAGTGCCTCCAGCTCCACGGCGGTGCGGGCTACATGATGGAGTACGACATCCAGCGCCACTGGCGCGACGCGCGGCTGGGGCCCATCGGCGGGGGCACCAGTGAGGTGATGAACGAAATCATCGCCAAGCAGCTCGGACTCTGAGCGCGAAGGCGCGGTGCGGCACGCCGCCTTGTCCTTCACGCGGGGGGCAGGCGGGGAGGCGCCACGGAAGAGGCCGTTGGGGCTCCGGGTTACCCGAGAAGACCCCGCGGAGGTCGCCGTGGAGCCCATCATCGTCTGTGCCGAGCTGTACATGCGTCTGGGGGACGACGAAGTGCTCGTCCTCGACTGTCGGGACGCTGCCGATTGGGAGCGTTATGACCTGCACATCCCTGGAGCCTTGCGGATGACGGCCTCGGAGATTGCCCGTGATCACCACATGCTTCCGGACGATGAACTCATCGTCCTGTGTGGCTGTTCGCCGGACAGCAGGGACACCCGCCGCGTCTGCCGGTTGCTCCGGATGAAAGGGCGCGAGGCCGTCTGCCTCGAAGGCGGACTGCTGGCGTGGGTGACGGGCGGCTTTCCCACGGAGCGCCATCACCGGGCACCCGTCGCCGCGATGCCCCGCTGACTTCCGGGCGGATGCGGTGCGTCGTGAAAGGGTGTATGGGAGCGGGCGACTACCTCCTCCTCTGGAGACTGGAGAAACGCCCCCATGGCCAGGCTTCGCGCGGCACTCATCGGTGCCACTGGACTCGCCGGACAGCAATTCATCGCGGCCCTCAAGGACCATCCCTTCATCGAGCTGACGGGCCTCGCGGCCTCGCCTCGCTCGGCGGGCAAGACGTACGCGGAGGCCTTGAAAACGGCGAGTGGCATGACGGCGTGGTTCGTTCCGGAGCCGCTGCCCGCTGGAATCGCCGGCATGAAGGTGGTGGCCGGGGACGCGCTCGAGGCCAAGGACTACGACCTGGTGTTCTCCGCCGTGGAGGCGGACGTGGCGCGGGAGCTGGAGCCGAAGCTGGCCAAGGACATCCCCGTCTTCTCCGCCGCCAGCGCGTTCCGCTACGAGGACGACGTTCCGCTGCTGATTCCCCCCGTCAACGCCGCGCACGCCCCGCTCATCCGGGAGCAGCAGCGCCGCCGCGGGTGGAAGGGCTACGTCGTGCCCATCCCCAACTGCACCACCACGGGCCTGGCGGTGACCCTGGCGCCGCTGGTGGAGCGCTTCGGCGTCAAGGCGGTGCTGATGACCAGCCTGCAGGCCATGTCCGGCGCGGGGCGCTCGCCGGGCGTCATCGGCATGGACATCCTCGACAACGTCATCCCCTACATTCCCAAGGAGGAGCACAAGGTCGAGGTGGAGACGAAGAAGATTCTGGGTGCGCTCCGCCCGGGTGGAGAAGGTCTCACGCCGCACGATATCCGGGTGTCCTGCACCTGCACCCGCGTGGCGGTGATGGAGGGCCACACCGAGTCCGTCTTCGTCTCGCTGGAGAAGAAGGCCACCGTGGCCGAGGTGACCCAGGCCCTGCGTGAGTGGCAGGGCGCCGAGCTGGCCCGGAAGCTGCCATCCGCCGCACCGCGGTGGATTGAGGTGCTGGACGATCCCTTCCGACCCCAGCCCCGTTTGGACCGGGACACGCATGGCGGTATGGCCACCACCGTGGGCCGCATCCGCGAGGACGGCGTCCTGGAGAACGGCTTCAAGTACGTCCTGGTGTCCCACAACACCAAGATGGGGGCCGCGCGAGGCGCCATCCTCGTGGCCGAGTTGCTGCGGGCCCAGGGCTTGTTGGGCTGACCCCCGCCGCCGGCGATGGCCGGGCACAGATTCAGGGTGCCATCGCCAGCTCGAACCACTACTCTGCGCGCCCACGGACGCGCCTGGTTTCTACCGAGAGGAGACTTTTCAATGGCCTACGTCGTCGCCGACCCTTGCATCAAGTGCAAGTACACCGACTGTGTCGAGGTGTGCCCGGTCAACTGCTTCTACGAAGGTGCCAACTTCCTGGTCATCCACCCGGATGAGTGCATCGACTGCGGCGCTTGCGAGCCCGTGTGTCCCACCAAGGCCATCTTCCCCGAGACGGAACTCCCGGCGCAGTGGCAGGAGTACAAGGCGCTGAACGCCGACTTCTCCACGAAGTGGCCCAACATCGCGGAGAAGAAGGCCGCGCTGCCCGAGGCCGAGGACTTCAAGGAGAAGGAGGGCAAGCGCTCCCTCCTGGATGTGGCGCCGGGCAAGTAGACCGCTCGCGGCGCGCGTGTCCCCGAAGGCCCTTTCGCCCACGTGGCGGGAGGGCCTTCGCCGTTGCGGGGGCGCTAGTCCGTGCGCAGCGCGCTGAGCTTCAGGCCCCGGGCTTCCAGGGCATCGCGCAGCCTGCCGAGCTCCTCGGCGGCCACGGGCCCCCGCCGGCCCTGGATGCGCAGGGCGACTTCGCGTGGACCCGTTCGTTCGACTTCCACGGTGGCGTCCAGGTGGCCGCGCAGGCTCATGCTGAGCGCGGGGCGTTGGGACTTCACGAAGACGTCGATGCGCTCGATGAGCGCCAGCGCCGCCTCGGCGCGCGTGGGGGCGTGGACGTGCTCGCTGGAGGCGCCGCTTCCCGCCATGGCACCCACGCCGGAGAGGCCCCCCTCGCGGTGGGGCGCCTCATTCGCGGGACGTTGCGGCTCGGGCTGCGGCGGTCCATGTGTCGCGCGGGGTTCCGGCGGGGTGGGGGCCGCCGTGGCGCGGGAGTCCTTCGCCAGCTCGCGGGCGATGAGGTCATGGAGGCGGTGCTCGGTGCGCTCCTGTCCCTGCGTCTGCGCCTCGCTCCGGACGGCCCCCAGCCGTTGAACCTCCACATGCATCGCGTGTCGCTGGCGCCCCAGGCTCTCGGGGCTGGAGATGGCGCCGCGTTGGGGCGCCATGACAGGCCCGGCCGCGCGGGCCACGCCGGTCGCGGCCGGGGTGGGCCGGAGGCGCGCGGCTCCTGGCAAGCCCACGGGCACGCGGCGCGGTGCCTTGGGGGCATCGCGGGGCTGCGTCTCTTCCAGTGTCTTCTTGAACCGTTCTCCGTCGGGTGACGGCTTCGCCTGTCTGGCCCCGGTGGCGGGCTCCTGAGCGTCGACCTTCATGGCATCCCTCGTGCGTTGGGCACGGGGCGCAAAGCAGGGGGCATGCCAGGGGCGGAGGCGGTGGTGCGCGCCCTCCGCGCCAGGGGAGCACCGCCGGCGCGGTATCCACGGATGGATGGGCGTCCAGCCGTGGGATGGGGTCAGCGCTGCTTGCCGAAGGCGCCGGGCTGGATGGGGGCCAGACCCGTCAGGTCGTTGACCGCCATGGGGCACGAAACCACGGCGGACGGGTCCACCAGGGCGGGTGTCTTCGTCCAGTCCCGCTCGGGGAAGAGCAGCGCGTCGCGGAGCTCGATGGTCGCCAGTTCCTTCTTGTACTCCCAGAAGCGGCCCCGAACGATGACGCGCGAGCCCTTGAGCAGCTTGTTGAGGTCGGTGAACTGCGTCTCCTGGAGCTTCGCGGAGATCTCCACGCGCGCGCGCTTGCTGGGCTTGCCGAAGGCGAACTCGAAGCGCTCCGTCTTCGGCTCCTCGGGCTCCACCCAGACGAGGCGAGCCAACGTGTAGGGCTCCTCGGGCTCCTCGCCCTTCTTGAGGCGCTTCTTCTTCGGCTTCTCGAGCTTCACGTCCACCAGCTCCAGCGTGCTGAAGGCGACTTCGTGGTCCAGGTAGTTCTCGCGGAACAGGGCCTCGGCGGTGGAGGCACCCACGGAGGTGGCGCGCTTCACTTCCTGGTCGTAGCGCTCACGCAGGGCGGGCAGGGTGAGCAGGAAGCTGTCCAGGGGCTGCACGCCATTGGCCAGGAAGCGCAGCCGGCCCATGTCGATGGCGGGGTAGTACGGGGCCAGGGCCTGCGCCGTGATGAGCCAGTCCTGGGGCAGCTTCCGGTCGATGAGCACGCGCCGGACCATGGCGACCAGGAAGGCGTTGCCGGGAAAGCGCTGATTGACGAGTTGGGTGTTGAGGGCGTTCACCAGCACGGGGTCCAGCATGAAGTTCTCATCCCGCTTGTGGAGGAACACGCCGGTCTCCCCGAGCAGGGTGAGCATGGCCCCCAGCACCTGGGCGCACCCGGCGTCCTGGGTGCCCAGCTTCAGCCCCTGGTTCAACTTCGACCGGCTGAAACGCTTGTCCAGGTCCTCCTCACGGAAGACGGGAGCCTGGCCGTTGCCGAAGAAGACCTCCGGCTGGGCGAAAGCAGGCAGGGCCGACAAGGTCAGGACGAGTGCGAGCAGTCGATTGAAGCGCATGGCGGGCGCCAGCCTAGCACGGGCCTGGCGCCTGCCGGGCAGCCAGCCACCCTCGGCGGGCAGGTGGGGCCTGAGAGCGGAATCCCGGCCCGCCACGGTGCTTTTTCCGCCTGTTGACCTCGCGGGCTTTTGTGTACCTTGCCCGCGACATGGCTTCTCCCACGGACACATCCGCGCCCGTCTCCATCACTCCGATCCAGAACGAGGCGGAGCTCATGCAGGCGCTCGCCATCCGCGAGGTGGTGTTCATCGAGGAACAGGCGGTTCCCGAGGGCATCGAGCGCGACGCCGAGGACGCGCACGCCTACCACGTCATCGCCAACCAGGGCGGTCACGCCATTGGCACCGGGCGGCTGGTGATGCTGCCGCAGGCTCCGGCGAATCAGGAAGGCACGTGGGGCCAGATTGGTCGCATGGCGGTGCTCCAGTCACACCGCAAGGCGCGCGTGGGCTCCATGCTGCTGACGACGCTGGAGGAAGAGGCGAAGCGGCGCGGTGTCAACGGCATCATGCTGCACGCGCAGCTCTACGCGCTCGAGTTCTACAAGAAGCACGGCTACCAGGCGGTCGGCGGCGTCTTCGAGGAAGCCGGCATGGAGCACCTGGAGATGCACAAGCGCTTCTGACGGGCGTCACCGCCGTGGAGGCCGGGGGGCGGGCGGCTGGGCATGCCGCGGATCCTCCGGCCACGAATGGCGAGGGTACTTGCGGCACAGCTCCTTGCGGATGGCGGGGTAGTGCCGCTCCCAGAAGCCCGCGAGGTCGGTCGTCACCTGCACGGCCCGCATGTTCGGCGCCAGCAGGTGCAGCACCAGCGGGACGCGGCCCGCGCACACGTTGGGCCCCTGCGCCATTCCGAAGAAGTCCTGCAGGCGTGACTCCACCCAGGGCGGCTTGCCCGGCTCGTAGTGGACCTTGACGCCCCGGCCTCCCGGCAGCGTCACGCGCTCCGGCGCATGCGAGGCCAGCAGGCGTTGCTGCTCGGAGGTGAGCCGCGCGTAGAGCGCGTCCAGCAGCGACACGCCTTCCAGGTCCTTGAAGCTGCGCGCGTCCGAGCACAGCGAGGCCAAGGCGTCGCGCAGGAAGGTGTCATCGACGGCGGGGAACTTCGCCTCGGGGAAGGCCTCCGCCAGCAGGGCCACGCGCGTGCGCCACTGCTCCAGCGCTTCGGGATCCGCGAACTTCCCAGGTCCCGCGGCCAGCGCTGCTTCCACGAGGACCCGCGCGGCGGCCTCGGAGGCGGGGGCGGGGGCGCGCGTCTCTTCCAGGACCAGGTTGCCGTAGGACAAGCGGGTGAGTCGCTCCACGCGCCGGGCCTCGGCGTTCCATTGGAGGGTGTCCACCTCCTCGAGCGTCTCCGGGTAGAGGTCGAGCAGCCACTCCGGCTCCACCGCGCTGGCGAGCCGCACCACGGCCCCTTTGCCGGGCCGTTCCTCCGCGTCCGCGGCAATCATGAGGTCGGCGTCCTGGACGACGCTGACCTCGGAGAGGGTGGCGGTGCCGCCGCCGAACATCAGCAGCTCGGGGGCGCGCGGGCGACGCCGGCGGGCGACGCGGTCCGGGTAGCCCGCGAGCACGCTGAGCATCAGCGCTTGTTCCACGTCCTCGGGGCGGCGGGGGCGTTCACCCTGGGAGCGCACGGCGCGCCGCAGTTGCTTCTGGACCCGGTCCACGGACTGCACAGCCCCGGCTTCCAGCGAGAGCGAGTGCATGCGGCCCGAGGCGAACCCGGTGCGCTCGGCTTCGCGAAAGCGTTCGAACAGCTCCAGCAGGTCGGAGGGGCCACTGACGACCGCTGCCGGGCGGCCTCCCTGGCCCAGGTTGGCGCGGGCCTCGCGGCGGATGTCGCGCTCGCCCATGAGCGCGGCGAGCACGGCGGATTCCGCGCCCACGCCCCGGCGCTCACCCTCGACGATGATTCGCGCCTGGCGGGGGTGGACTGGGAAGCGCAGGAGCCGCTCCCCGACGTCGGTGACGCGCCCCTTGGCGTCCACGGCGCCCAGCCGTCGCAGCAGGGTCTCCGCGGCATCGAGAGACGCGGGCGGTGGGGGTTCGAAGAAGGGGAAGGCGCCCAGGTCGGTGATGCCGGAGGCGCGCAGGGAGAGCACGGTCTCCGCCAGGTCCATGCGGCGAATCTCCGGAGCGTCCTGTTCGGGTCGTCCGTCGAAGTCGTGCTGGGTGTACAGGCGCAGGCAGTGGCCGGCGCGCGTACGGCCGGCGCGGCCCGCGCGCTGGATGGCGGAGGCGCGGCTCACCTTGGACAGCTTGAGGGTGGGCAGGCCGGACCAGGGCGAGTGCGACGCCACGCGAGCGAGACCCGCGTCGATGACCACGGCCACGCCGTCGATGGTGACGGAGGTCTCCGCGACGTTGGTGGAGAGGATGATCTTCCGCCTTGTGCTGCGGCGGACGGCGCGATCCTGCTCGGCGGGAGACAGGTCGCCGTGCAGCGGGAGCACGTCGGCGCCGTGGCGCTCGGCGAACTCGGCGCAGGCGTCGCGGGTGCGGCGGATTTCTCCGGCGCCGGGGAGGAAGACGAGCACGTCGCCGTCCACGCCCTGGGTGAAGACGCGCTTGAGGCCGGAGAGCACCTGTTGGTCCAGGTACCGGTCATCGGGCGCGGGCAGGTACTCCACGCTGACGTCGAAGCGGCGGCCCTCCGAACGAAGGGAAGGGCACCCGCCGAGGTAGGCCCGGATGGGCTCGGCCTCCAGCGTCGCGGACATGACGACGACCTTGAGGTCGGGCCGGGCCGTCTCCTGGAGTCGGCGCAGGAGGGCCAGGGAGATGTCAGCGGAGAGGTGTCGTTCGTGGAACTCGTCGAGGACGACGATGCCCACGTCCCGGAGCTTCGGGTCGGTGAGCAGGCGGCGGCCGAGCACGCCTTCGGTGACGAAGGAGAGGCGTGTCTTCGCGCTGCGGACATCCTCGAAACGGACCTGGTAGCCGACGGATTCGCCCACGCGTTCGCCGAGTTCCTCGGACACGCGCTGGGCGGCGAGCCGGGTGGGGAGCCGGCGGGGCTGGAGGACGATGATCTCCTTCCCGTTTCCGAGCCCCGCCTCGACGAGCGCGCGAGGCACACGCGTCGTCTTCCCCGCGCCAGGGGGCGCTTCCAGCACGAGCGAACGCGCGCCACGCAGGGTAGAGACGATGTCCGGCAGCAGGGGATCGATGGGAAGCGCGACGTCCGCCATGGCCAGGTGTCCTCTACGTTGACTCGGTCGTGGATGAGGACGGCGAGGCGCCCTTCTTCTTTCGAACGCGGGGCGCCTGCGCCTCACCAGCACGCGTTCCCGTGCGGTCGTCCGCCCCGGCATCGCCCTGGGGGCTGGCGTGGGACGACTGCGCCGTACCAGCACGCGTTCCTGTGCTGCCGTCCGCCTCGGCATCGCCCTGGGGGCTGGCGCGGGACGCCTGTGCCGTACCAGCACGCGTTCGCGCGCGGTCGTCCGCCCCGGCATCGCCCTGGAGGCTGGCGCGGGACGACTGTGCCGTACCAGCACGCGTTCCCGTGCGGTCGTCCGCCCCGGCATCGCCCTGAGGGCTGGCGTGGGACGCCTGCGCAGTACCTGCATGCGTTCCAGAGCTGTCGTCCGCCCCGGCATCGCCCTTCGTGCTGGCGCGAGGCGCGCCGTCCTCTCCTGGGGAGGGCGCGGCCTCGGGAGCAACGGGCTCGGGCGCTTCCGCCTTCTTGCGTCCCCGGCGCCCGGCGCGCGACGCAGGCGCCTTGGGGGCTGCCTCCGCGCCGTCATGCGCCTCCACGGCGCTGTCCCGGGGCGAAGCAGAAGTCTCGGTCTGAGGGCTCGGTGCTCCGCCCTCCGTGGTGGGCGCAGCCGCCTCGGGACTGGTGGTCGCGGAGGCTTCCGCCCCGGTGACGCCTTCCGTCGCGGTGGCGGCGCCGTCGCCCTTCTCGGATGAGGCCTCGGCTGGAGCCGGGCTGGCTGTCCCAGCGGCCTCCTGCTGCGCACTTTCGGGACTGCGTCCGTCACCGGACGCCGTGGCGGCCGTGGTCGTTTCTCCCAACGCGGTGCCCGCCGGGGGCGCGACGTCACCTCCCGCATCCAGCGCCGCGACCTCAGCCAGCTCCGCCTCGGTGGGCTCCATGGAGTCCCCGGCGTCATCGAAGCCAGCCAGCGCGTCATCGGCGAGCGACAGCCCCCGTCCCGCGCGACGCTTGGGCTTGAGGTGCAGGCCCGCGGCCTCGTAGACGGTGGGCACGGGCACGAGCGCGGCCTCCGCCAGAAGCCGCGCCTGCCGTAGCGACTGTTCGAGCTTCCGGCCCAGGCTCACCAACTCCTCGCGAAGCAGGCCCTCCTGCTCCAGCGTCAGCGGTCCGGGTTCATGGCTCGTCCGCCACGCGTTATGGGCCACCAGCACCTGTTCCATGACGGGCCGCACGAGCGCGAAGTCGTCCCGGGCGACGATGCGCGTCACATACGCGCTCTTCGTTCGCCGCTCGTAGGACGTCGCGTACTCGAGCACGGCCTCACGGGGCGCGCGGCGCAGTTGTGGGAACTTCAGGTGAGGGAAGAGCGCCTCGATGACGGGCGCGCGGCTGCTGGCGGTGAAGGTGATGCCAGCGTGCAGCTTCTCGAGGGCATCGACCCAGAGCCCTTGCTGGTGGAACGCGTATTCCTCACGGGCCTCCTCCAGTTCGGGCAGGTCCTTCACGCGGTCGAGCACGCCCTCGGTCGGGGCCCGCGCGGTGCGCACCAGTTCCAGCGCGGTGGTGAGCCACCCCTTTTCGGGGTCGAGCCCGGGGCGGCTGGTGAGCATCTCCCCCGCGGTGGCGAGGCGAGCCTCGAAGGCTTCGGCGAAGCGGATGAGCTCGTACGATTCGAGCGTCGACGACATGCGGCGGCTCCTCGGAAGGGCGGCGGGAGATAGCACACCCGGCGGAAGACACCGAGCGGCCGGGCAGGGGCCTCAGCGCCCGCCGAGCAGCGTCGCCATCGCGTCGGGGTGCGAGAAATCGGGGAAGGCGGCCGTGGCGCCTGCTTCGATGAGCGCCTCGATTTTGAAGGTGCCGGTGCCCACGCCGATGCATTCGGCGCCGATGCCCAGGGCCGCATGCACGTCCTTGGGCGTATCCCCGATGATGACGACCCGGCACTCCTCCATGGGAACGCCCAGTTGGGCGGCGCCCGCCTTGGCGCCGCAGCGAATCAGCTCGGTGCGGTCCTCGTTGTCGCAGCCGAAGCCGCCGAAGCCGAACTGGTCGTAGATGCTCACGCGCTCCAGCTTCACGCGGGCGCCTGTCCGGACGTTGCCCGTCCCGAGGCCCACCGCGAACCCCTGTCGGGAGCGGGCTTCCAGCACGGCCTCACGCATGCCCGGGAAGACGCGGTAGCGCTGATCATCGACCTTGTGCACCTCTTCGGCGAGGTGGGTGACATACGCATGGATGACCGCGTCGATGGCCTCGGTGGAGTCCTCCACGCCGATGATCTGCATGGCCTTGCGGACGATGGCCCGGTCGGTCATTCCCGACATGGCGAACGAGTCGCACGCATCCCGGCGGCCGTGCAGCTTCTCGAAGGCGGCTTCCATGGAGCGGCGCCCCGCGCCGCCAGTGGTCACGAGGGTTCCATCGATGTCGAAGAGGAGGACAGTGGGACGCATGGCCTCCATCTAATGGAAGCCCCGGGCCGACGCGAGCCCGGAGTCAGCGGGCCCCTCGTGCCTCAGGGCTCGACGAGTGTGAGTCCTCGTTGGAGGGCCTCCCGGACCAGGGCGCGTTCCTCCAAGGGCAGCCGGTCCTCCAATGCCTGCCGAGCCTCCTTGCCGCCCAGCCGGCCCAGGGCGACGGCGACGGCTTCTCGGACTTCCGATTCCCGATCCTCCAACCGGGAGATGAGCGTGGGGATGGCATCCAGCCCCAGGCAGAGGCCCAGTGCGCCAGCCGCGCTCGCGCGCACCTCGGCGGGGGCCTTCGCGTCCTCGAGCACCTTTTGAAGTGGCATCGCCGCGCCGGTGGGATCCACCAGGGCCAGGGAGGACACGGCCCGCGTCCGGCGGTAGGGGGGCGCGGACGGGTTCATGACGAGCTCGGACAGGACAGGGACCGCCGCGGGGCCCAAGCGTTTCCACTCGGCCTCGGGCGACGCGGCGTTTCTCGGATCCTCCAGGAGCGCCAGCACCTGGGCCTGAACGTCGCTGCCCGGAGAGGGCGCCCCGGTCGTGATGGGGGGCTCCGACGTGGGAGTCGTGTGCATCCGCGCCAGTCCTCCGGAGCTCGCGAGCAGCACCGCGCAGAGCATCGCGGGCCGGCAATGGGGGCGACGGCGAAAGCGCGAGGGAACGGAGCCAGGACGTGGGGGAGGGGAGGTCGTCATGGGGGGCTTCCCGGAAAGGGAGGGGACGACACGGTTTATACGTCATCGGTGCCGCGGCTGGACGGGAACCCCGTTATGGTCGCCGCGTCATGTCAGGTCGGGTCTTCTTCTTCCTACAGCACGCGACGTACGAGCCAGCATTCCAAGCCGCCACCATGGGCATCACCGCCGCGGCGATGGGAGACGAGGTGTACTTCGTCTTCGCCTTCGATGCGTTGCGGCTGCTCGTGCGGGGCGCCTACGGCGAGCCTGCGACCGAGCGCGAGCAGGAGGAGTCCACGCGCGCCGAGTCACTCGGGGTGTTGGCACCGGCGAGGATGTTGGAGGAAGCGCGCTCGCTGGGCGCGAGGCTGATCGCCTGTGACACCACGGTGCGCATCTGCGGCTTCGAACCCGAGGCCCTGTCGGGCACCTTGGACGAGGTCATGGGCATGGCCTCGCTGTGGCGACTGACCGATGGGGCACGCATCCTCACCCTGTAGGGGGTGGGCGCCGGTCCCACGTTCTCCGTGCCTGACTGCCTCCTGCTCCGCTCATGGCGTCAGCCCTGGCTGTAACGTCGCAGTGGCATCCAAACGGCGCGGAATCACTCAGTGGATGCTGTAGCGCCCGGCCGGAATGACGCGGTAACCTGTCGTCACGCCGTACCCCCCATTGGAGAACCCCGGCCACGCGGGAAGCCCCGCGTCCCCCAGTAGCAGAAGGAATTCACTGCCTATGCGCTCCAAGCTGCCCCTCCTGAGTGCGCTCTCTGTCGGCGCCGTGGTCCTGGCCTGTCAGACCTATGACTTCGAGCCAGTGGAGCCGCTGGCCATCGCGCAGACGACGGTCGAGGAGGTCATCAACGCCCGCCGGAGCAAGCCCAACATCATGATGTTGGTGGATACCTCGGGGTCGATGACGCTCCCCGTGAATCCGGGGCCGTCGTGCGACGTGGAGTTCGAAGGCTCCATGGTTCCCTGTGGCTACGACGCTGTCTGCAACGTCGACATCTGCCCCACGCGTTGGACCGCGTTGCAGGCCGTGGTGCCTGACTTCCTCAGGAACAGTGGTCCGTTCGTGCGCTTCGCGCTGACGACCTATCCTGAGACCCGTGGAGGATCCGGGGTCGCGGATTTGTGCCGCGAGTCGACGCCCAGCGCGCTCCTCAAGACGCTGCCTGCGCAAGAGGACGATGATTCGCTGCTGGCTCACGCCAACGAGATCAACACCCTGTTGCAGCAGATCCCCAATGGCGGTCCTGGCCAGCCCGTGGGTGGCACTCCGACGAGTGGAAGCCTGCGGTTCGTGCGTGAGCAGGCGGGCCTCGTGGATCCCGACCGGGCGAACTTCGTCATTCTGCTGACGGACGGCCTTCCGAACTGCAACGCCAATAACGCCAACCAAGGGACGGACATCGAGCGGTGCAAGTGCACCATCGCGGGCAACGGTTGCCGGGGTGGCTACCTCCAGAATGGCTGCCTGGACGAGGACGCCTCCGTGGCGGAAGTCCGGGCGCTGGCGGACCGGGGCGTCAAGACCATCGTGATTGGGTTCGGCTCGGAGACGGCGACGGGGGATGGTCCGGCGGTGCTGAACGCCATGGCCCGCGCGGGTGGGTTCGCGCGGCAGTGTGACGCGCAGAACTCCTGCGGCGCGGACGATACGTGCAATCCGACCACGGGCTTGTGCAACCGCGCCTTCTTCCAGGCCGCCAACCAGGCCGAGCTGGCCCAGGCGCTCGAGGACATCAGCAAGGCGGTCGTCAACCCGGAGCCTTGCCTGATCCCGCTGGAAGGGCCCCAGCGCCCGTCCGACCCCAAGCTGCTCGTGGTCTATGTCGACGGTGTGCGCACCACGTCCAGCGACAGCACCTGGTCGTTTGAGGAGGCGGGCGTGCTCTTCACGGGGGAGACGTGCCAGCGCATCCTCAACTCCACGCCGGAGTCGCCGGTGAAGATTGAAGTGCGGGCCATCCGTCAGCGGTAGCCCTGCGGTACGCGGGGCGGCTTTACCCGGCGCGGGGCGAGGATTATAGGTCCCTCGCTCCCCGGAACGGCCGCCCCGCTCATGAAAGCCACCATCCTCTCGCGCTCCGCTTCCATTCCGTCGACCCGACGACTTGTCGAGGTGGCGCGCGCCAGAGGGCACCGGGTGCGGGTCCTCAACCCACTCCGCGTGCAGATGCACCTGGATGGGCGCAGCGCCACGCTCTACTACGGGCGCAAGAAGCTGGCCCCCACGGACGTCGTGCTCCCTCGCATCGCCCAGTCCATCAACACCTACGGCCTGGCCGTGGTGAACCAGTTCGGGCTCGCGCGGATACCGCTCGTCAACAACGCGCAGTCCATCGCCCAGTCGCGTAACAAGATGCGTTCGCTGCAGTTGCTCTCCGCGCACGGCATCGACATTCCGGGGACGGTCATGGCCCGGGATGCGGCGCACCTGAAGGAGATGGTGGGCTTGCTCGGTGGGGTGCCGGTCCTGGTCAAGCTGCTGCAGGGACAGGAGAAGCACGGCGTCATGGTCTGCGAGAGCCTCCAGTCCCTGGAGGCGGCCCTCGAAGCCGTATTGGGGCTGGGGCACAACCTCGTCATGCAGGAGTATGTGAAGAGCTCGGGGCTCGACGTCCGAGTGCTCGTCGTCGGCGGCCAGGCCGTGGCCGCGGTTCGCCGGCGGCCACGCCCGGGGCGACTGGCGCACACCCTCATCAAGGGCGCCCGCTTGGAGGTCCACGAGCTGTCCGCCGCTCAGCGGGCAACCGCCGAGAAGGCCACTCGGCTCATCGGGCTCGAAGTGGCCGCGGTGGACCTGTTGGACGTGCAGGGGCAGCCCAAGGTCTTCGAGGTGAACAGCTCGCCCGCGCTTCCTGAGATGGAGGCGGCGACGGGCGTGGACCTGGCGTCGCTCATCATCGCTCGCGCGGAAGCGCTCGTGGCTGGCGCTCCGCCCGTGTCGGTTCCGGACCTGTCTCCTCCGACGGGCCTGCCGCTGCCCGCCGCGGTGGCCCCAGCACCCGTGGAGCGGAAGGGCCCAGGGCGCCGGAGCCGGACGGGTGAAGGCAGCACGTGAAGAGAAAGACGGCAGCCCCCGTCTCAAGCGTGATACGCAGCCCTCGTTTCCTGGAGATGCCCATGCTTCACCGTCGACGCCTTTCGCCCCTGGCTGCCCTGATGGCGGTCGTGACCTACGCCGCGCCCGTACTGGCCGCGGATGTGGATCCCGCCTCGCTGTATGAGGTCTCCACCGAGGGCACCTCGGCCCAGGTCAAGGCAGGAGAGACGGGGTCCTTCGTCCTGACCATCAAGTCGAAGGAGGGCGCGCATGTCTCCGACGAGGCGCCGCTGCGGCTCGAGGTGAAGGGCACCCTGCTGACGCCGGCGAAGGAGAAGCTGGTGCTGTCCGACTCGGTGGCCAAGAAGGCGGAAGGTCAGGCCTTCGCGGATCCCCGCTTCGTGGTCCCCTTCACGACCGCGTCGGCGGGGAAGGGCTCCTTGGACGCCAAGCTCGTTTTCTTCATCTGCACGGAGAAGATCTGCGCCCGTCAGCAGAAGACCTTCTCTCTTCCTGTCGAGGTTCTCTGAGTCCCCATGTCTGAGCGTTCTTCCAAGGGTGGCCGCGGCGAGCGCGGGAATGATGTGGCGTCCCCCCGTGCCAGCAGGGCGGAGCGGGGTGGAGGAGAGGCCTCCCGCTTCGTCTACGGGGTGAACCCCGTCCTGGAGGCGCTGCGCGCCCGGCCGGACGAGGTCGAGCGCCTGTTCCTGGTGGAAGGGCAGCTCGGCGCCCGCGCGGCGGGGGAGCTGCTCAGTCGGGCCCGTGAGTCGGGCATTCGCGTGGAGAAGGTCACCCGCGAGCGGCTGGCCTCCCTGGCGGATGGCGGCGTGCACCAGGGCGTCGTGGTGGAGCTGCGCGGCTTCAAGTACTGCGAGGTGGAGGACATCCTCGACGCGGCGAAGGCCCGCGGGGAGCCCCCGCTGGTGGTGGTGCTGGACGGAATCCAGGACCCGCACAACCTGGGGGCCATCATCCGGTCCGCGGACGCCCTGGGCGCTCACGGGGTGGTGATTGCCAAGGACCGGGCGGTGCAGGTCACGGGAACGGTGGCCAAGGCCTCGGCCGGAGCGGTGGAGCACAGCCGCATCGCGCGCGTGGTGAACGTCTCCCGCTCGCTCGAGGAGCTGAAGGAGGCGGGCCTCTGGGTCGCCGCGGCGGATGTCGACGCCACGGAGCCCATGTGGAGCGCCCGGCTGGACGGGCCCCTGGCGCTCGTGGTGGGCGCGGAAGGGGCCGGTGTCCGGGAGGGCGTGCTCAAGCACTGCGACTTCCGGCTCCGGATTCCCATGACGGGTCAGGTGGGTTCACTGAATGCATCCGTTTCCGCCGGTATTCTGTTATACGAGGTCGCCCGTCAGCGGGGCACGGCTCCCAGCCGCCGGTAGTTGAAGTTCAGGATCAATCTCCTTGACTTGGGCGGATGGGAATCTTAGAAGGGCGCCCCTCTCAGGGCGGTGACGGGTGGTTGACGGAGCCGAGGTCGTGGGGTAGGGCGGCAGTCGCAGTACCGGATGAGTGCCGGTGTAGCTCAGCTGGTAGAGCAACTGATTTGTAATCAGTAGGTCGCGGGTTCAAATCCCGCCGCCGGCCAGGTAGGACGGGGCCGCGGATGAGGGCCCGGGATGTAGTAGGACAAGTGAATATCCGGAGGGATACCCAAGCGGCCAAAGGGAGCAGACTGTAAATCTGCCGGCTCTACGCCTTCGATGGTTCGAATCCATCTCCCTCCACTCGGCAATTGCGGGAATAGCTCAGTTGGTAGAGCGTCAGCCTTCCAAGCTGAATGTCGTGGGTTCGAATCCCATTTCCCGCTCCAAATGTTGTAGTCACAGCATCGCCAAGCCCTGATAGCTCAGTTGGCAGAGCGCATCCTTGGTAAGGATGAGGTCACCAGTTCAATCCTGGTTCAGGGCTCCATTTATTTTTTGAGGAGTGTCATGGCCAAGGAGAAGTTCGAGCGTAACAAGCCCCACGTGAACATCGGCACGATCGGACACGTGGACCACGGCAAGACGTCGCTGACGGCCGCCATCACCAAGGTGCTGGCGAAGACGGGCGGCGCCACCTTCCTGGCGTACGATCAGATCGACAAGGCGCCGGAGGAGCGTGAGCGCGGTATCACCATCTCCACCGCGCACGTGGAGTACCAGACGTCGAACCGGCACTACGCCCACGTCGACTGCCCGGGTCACGCCGACTACGTGAAGAACATGATCACGGGCGCGGCGCAGATGGACGGCGCCATCCTGGTGGTCTCGGCGGCGGACGGCCCGATGCCGCAGACGCGCGAGCACATCCTGCTGGCGCGCCAGGTCGGCGTTCCGTACATCGTGGTCTTCCTGAACAAGGTGGACATGCTGGACGACCCCGAGCTGCGCGAGCTCGTGGAGATGGAAGTCCGGGACCTGCTGAAGAAGTACGAGTTCCCTGGCGACGACATCCCCATCGTCCCCGGCTCGGCGCTCAAGGCGCTCGAGGGTGACACCAGCGACATCGGCGAGCCGGCCATCCTGAAGCTGATGGAGGCGGTGGACAGCTACATCCCGACGCCCGCGCGCGCCACGGACAAGCCCTTCCTGATGCCGGTGGAAGACGTGTTCTCCATCTCCGGCCGCGGCACGGTGGCCACGGGCCGCGTGGAGCGCGGAATCATCAAGGTCGGCGAGGAAGTGGAAGTCGTCGGTCTGCGTCCGACGCAGAAGACGGTCGTCACGGGCGTGGAGATGTTCCGCAAGCTGCTGGACCAGGGCATGGCGGGCGACAACATCGGCGCGCTGGTGCGTGGTCTGAAGCGTGAGGACATGGAGCGCGGCCAGGTGCTGGCGAAGCCGGGCAGCATCACCCCGCACACCAAGTTCAAGGCGCAGATCTACGTGCTGTCGAAGGAAGAGGGCGGCCGCCACACCCCGTTCTTCAAGGGTTACCGTCCGCAGTTCTACTTCCGCACCACGGACGTGACGGGCTCGGTGAAGCTGCCGGACAACGTCGAGATGGTGATGCCGGGCGACAACATCGCGATCGAGGTGGAGCTCATCACCCCGGTGGCGATGGAGAAGGAGCTGCGCTTCGCGGTTCGCGAGGGTGGCCGCACGGTGGGCGCCGGCGTCGTGGCGGAAGTCGTCGAGTAGTGTCGGGCTGGCCGCAAGGCCGCCGGGCACACTGTCCCGATTTCTTCGAGGGGAGGGCTGCGTTGTAGTAGCCTTCCCTTCTCGTATCTGGTGAGGTAGGTCATGCCGAAGGGCAATCGTTCCATCATTTCGCTCGAGTGCACTATTTGCAAAGAGCGGAACTACACGACCACGAAGAACAAGCGGAAGAGCCAGGACAAGCTCGAGCTGAGCAAGTTCTGCCCTCGTTGCCGCAAGCACCAGGACCACAAAGAAGGCAAGGTCTAGGTCGGTAGTTCAGAGAAGGTTTTAGGCCAGTAGCTCCAACGGTAGAGCAGCGGTCTCCAAATCCGCGTGTTGGGGGTTCGAATCCCTCCTGGCCTGCCAACTCTCAGTAGTCGCGGGGCCCCCGGTACCAGGAGGTGCCGGGGGTTCCTGTGTTTCCGCAGTCCCGCGAATTCGCATCCGCAGTACCTCGTGAGGCACCATGGCGACGGCATCAGAGGCCAGCCAGCAGGCTAACCGCTCGGCGATGGATCCGAAGCGGCTCGTGGTCATCTTCTACCTTCTCGCCGGCATCGTCCTGGCCCTCTTCCTGGAGCGTCTGCTCGGGCTGCTGTGGGGCCGTTTCGGTTGGAGCGACCCGGTCCTTCTTGAGGGCCTGGACTGGAAGGTGTCCACGCTGGTGAGCTACGCACTGGCCGTGGGGCTGGCGGTGGGCGCGTACTTCCACCCGCGCACCCACGCGCTGTCCATCGATGTGGCTTCGGAGTTGATGAAGGTCACCTGGCCGACCTGGTCGGAGACCAAGGCGTCGACCATGGCCGTCGTCGTGGCCTCGCTGGTCGCCGCCGTCATCCTCTTCTGCATCGACACCGCCGCCTACAACCTGATGGTGGAGTGGCTGCCGGCCGTGTGGGGGAAGCTGTAATGGCGATGAAATGGTACGTGGTCCACACCTACTCGAACTTCGAGAACCAGGCGAAGAAGAGCCTGGAAGAGAAGGTCCGTCTCGAGGGCCTTCAGGACCAATTCGGTGAGATCCTGATCCCCATGGAGCAGGTCGTCGAAATGGTGAAGGGCGAGAAGAAGACGTCTCGCCGGAAGTTCTTCCCCGGCTACATCTTCGTGCAGATGGAGCTGAACGACCGGACGCTTCACCTGGTGAAGAACACGCCGAAGATCACCGGTTTCCCGGGGACGGCGCAGAACCAGAATCCGCTCCCCATCTCCGACCAGGAGGTGGCCCGGCTGACCTCACAGATTTCCGAAGGCACGCTCAAGCCGAAGCCCAAGGTGCAGTTCGACGACGGCGACACCGTGCGTGTCATCGACGGTCCGTTCGCGAACTTCAACGGCACCGTGGAAGAGGTGAACGCGGAGAAGGGCAGGGTGAAGGTGCTCGTGAGCATCTTTGGCCGTGCCACCCCCGTGGAGCTGGACTTCATGCAGGTGGAGAAGACCACCGGCTAGCAGTTGATGCCACGCCGTGCACCCCTGTATGGGGGTGCGCGGCGTTCGCATTTCCGGCCTCCTTGTGGGGGCCGGACTCATGGGTGGGAGGGCTTCCCCGTCTGGTAGCCCGCTCGCACCACCCACTCGAAAGGCAGTTGTCGTTCGATGAAGAAGATCACAGGTCAGGTCAAGCTGCAGATTCCCGCCGGCAAGGCGAACCCCGCTCCGCCGATCGGCCCCGCGCTCGGTCAGCAGGGCGTGAACATCATGGAGTTCTGCAAGCAGTTCAACGCGAAGACGCAGGCTGAAGCCAAGGAAGCGCTCATCATCCCGGTGGTCATCACCGTGTATGCGGACCGCTCCTTCACCTTCATCCTGAAGACCCCGCCCGCCGCCGTCCTCATCAAGAAGGCCGCCGGTCTGCACACCGAGAAGAAGAAGGGTTCTGGCGCGAAGAAGCCGGGCAAGGAGAAGGTCGGGCAGATCACCCGCGCTCAGCTCGAGGAAATCGCGAAGAAGAAGATCCAGGACACCACCGCTGCGTCGATCGAAGCCTGCATGAACACCATTGCCGGCACCGCGCGCTCCATGGGCATCGACGTCGTCGGCTAAGCCGCCGCGCACCCACTCACGACAAGGATTTCTGTCATGGCTAAGACTGGGAAGAAGTTTCGTGCGGCCGTTGCTCTGGTGGACCGCGACAAGCGCTACACGATCGGCGAGGGCTTTCAGCTCCTGAAGAAGACGGTGGAGGCTCGCGCCACCAAGTACGACCAGACGGTCGACGTCTCCATCAACCTGGGCGTGGACCCGAAGCACGCGGACCAGATGGTCCGTGGCGCCGTGGTGCTCCCGCACGGCACGGGTGCCACCGTGCGCGTGGCCGTGTTCGCCAAGGGTGAGAAGGCCACCGACGCGACCAACGCCGGCGCGGACGTGGTTGGCGCCGAGGACCTGCAGAAGCGCATCGAGGAAGGCTTCCTCGACTTCGACACCGTCATCGCGACCCCGGACATGATGGGTGTCGTCGGTCGCCTCGGTAAGGTGCTCGGTCCCCGCGGCCTGATGCCGAACCCGAAGGTCGGCACGGTGACCATGGACGTCGCGAAGGCCATCCGCGACGCCAAGGGCGGTAAGGTCGACTTCCGCGCCGAGAAGGCCGGTATCGTCCACGCGAAGCTGGGCAAGTCCTCCTTCGAGGTCGAGAAGCTCGAGGCGAACTTCAACGCGCTGGTCGACCTGGTGATGAAGCTCAAGCCGTCCGCGGCGAAGGGCGTCTACCTCCAGGGCATCGCCATCTCCTCCTCCATGGGTCCTGGCATCAAGATCGACACCACGGAGATCAAGGCGCGTCACGGCTAATCACCCGCCGTGCGGACGGGGAGGCCGGCCCTGGCATTGAGGTCAGGGCTGTCACCTGTCTGACGTCTTAGGTTCGAAAGTTCTGGATCTTTGCTGAAGCCGGGGGTATAGGCCCCCGGCTTTTGCAATTGGGGCGCCACGTCGTGAGGCGTGTCGTCCCGACACCTGGTTCATGACAGCAGGGACCTGGGGTGAAGAGGGCGCACGTTCCGTTGGCAACCGGGCAACCGGGAGGACGGCACCTTCAACCCCTGGTTCAAACGGCCGCAAGGTCAGCCCTGCCGAGACTGGAGGTGCGGTGTGGTGCCTCTCGAGGCTCCTCTCGCTCTGCCACTTTGGCCCAGGCATCACGCCCGTCCTGAAAAGGCGGGCCCAGTAAGGAGGTGAGTCAAAGTGCTGAAGAGCGAGAAGGAAGAGATGATCAAGGAGCTCCACGAGAAGTTCTCGAGGACGACCTCCGCCGTCGTGGCCGAGTTCACCAAGGTGGACGTGGAGACGGTGACCAAGCTCCGCAAGAAGTTCCGCGAGGGCAACGTCGAGTACAAGGTCATCAAGAACACGCTGGCGCGCCGTGCCGCGCAGGGCACGTCCGTGTCGGTCATCGCTGATGACTTCACGGGTCCCGTGGCCCTGTGCATCAGCTACGGCGATGTCGTGGCTCCCGCGAAGATCCTGGTCGAGTTCACGAAGGACATCGAGGACAAGATCAAGATCCGCACTGCCGTCGTCGAAGGCCGCAAGGTCGACGTCGCCGGCGTGAAGGCCCTGGCGAAGCTGCCGGGTCTGCCCGAGCTTCGCGCGCAGTTGCTGGGCGTCATCAGCCAGCCCGCGAGCAAGCTGGTTCGGACCATCGCGGCTCCGGGTTCGCAGCTCGCCCGGGTCATCCAGGCCAACGCGGACAAGGCGCAGGGTTAGTTTTCCCTCATCTGTTCGAGAAGTTTTTCTACCGCAACCTCTCCGGCCGGAACTCTCCAAAGGGGAGTGGGCCGTTAGTCGAAACCAGAAGGACACATTTCAATGGCTGACCTGAACGCGATTGTTGACCAGCTCTCCACCCTGACCGTCCTCGAGGCGGCCGAGCTCGTGAAGCAGCTCGAGACCAAGTGGGGCGTCTCCGCCGCCGCCGTGGCCGTTGCCGCGGGCCCGACGACCGCCGCCGCTCCTGTCGAGGAGAAGACGGAGTTCACGGTGGTGCTGGCCAACGCCGGCGCCAACAAGATCAACGTCATCAAGGAGATCCGCGCGATCACCGGCCTGGGCCTGAAGGAGGCCAAGGACCTGGTCGAGGGCGCTCCGAAGAACGTCAAGGAAGGCGTCAACAAGGACGACGCCAAGAAGATCAAGGACCAGCTCACCGCGGCTGGTGCGACCGTCGAGGTCAAGTAGTTCCTACAGGGGCTGCCCGGTTTCCGGGAAATTTCGGGCAGTACCCTGACCGGATGTGCAGGCCGGCGCTCCCTGAGTGGGGGCGTCGGCTTTGCCCATTTGTCCGTTGCAAATTTCCCGGCGCCGCCGCGCGTTACTGAAGTTTGCCCGCCCGAGCAGTCGTCCCCGGAGCCAGAATGCCGACGCAGATCCAGAACAATTTCCGCGTGCGGAAGACCTTCGCGAAGATCGCGAAGATCATCGACATTCCCAACCTTATCAACATCCAGAAGCAGTCCTACGAGAAGTTCCTTCAGGCTGACATCGCTCCCGACAAGCGAGAGGACCTGGGACTTCAGGGCGTCTTCAAGTCGGTCTTCCCCATCCGCGACTTCAACGAGACGTCTTCGCTGGAGTTCGTCAGCTATCACCTGGAGCGTCCGAAGTACGACGTCGATGAGTGCCACCAGCGTGGCATGACCTATTCGGCCCCCATCAAGGTCGTCGTCCGCCTGGTCGTGTGGGACAAGGACGAGGAGACGGGTGCCCAGTCCATTCGTGACGTGAAGGAGCAGGAGGTCTACTTCGGGGAAATCCCGTTGATGACCCAGAACGGCACCTTCATCATCAACGGTACCGAGCGCGTCGTCGTCAGCCAGCTCCACCGCAGCCCGGGTGCCTTCTTCGACCACGACAAGGGCAAGAGCCACTCGTCTGGCAAGCTGCTCTACAACGCCCGCATCATTCCCTACCGCGGTTCGTGGATCGACTTCGAGTTCGACCACAAGGACCTGCTGTACGTGCGCATCGACCGCCGCCGCAAGCTGCCGGCCACGGTGCTCATCCGCGCGCTCGGCGCCGTCCCGGACACCGCGAAGAAGAACCCGCTGGAGTTCAAGGGCTCGCCCGAGGAGATCCTCAACTACTACTACGCGACGGAGACCATCTACCTCCAGAGCGCCGAGGAGTTCGAGAAGAGCGTCGAGCTCGAGCTGCTGCCCGGTCAGCGCGCCACGCGCGACATCAAGACCAAGACGGGCGAGCTGATCGTCAAGAAGAACCGCAAGTTCACCCGCGCCGCCATCAAGAAGCTCGAAGCGGCGAAGATGAAGACGCTCCCCATCGATGCGGATGAGCTCTTCACCAAGGTGTCCGCCTACGACGTCGTCGAAGAGACGAACGGCGTGGTGCTCCTCGAGTGCAACGAGGAGGTCACCCAGGAGAAGGTCGACGAGCTCCTGAAGCACGGCATCAAGGAGTTCAAGGTTCTCTTCATCGACAACCTCAACGTGGGTCCGTACCTGCGTGAGACGATGATGCTGGACAAGCTCGAGACCCCCGAGCAGTCCATCATGGAGATCTACCGCCGCCTGCGCCCTGGCGATCCGCCGACGCCGGAGACGGCCATCAACCTGTTCACCAACCTGTTCTTCAACCCGGAGCGCTACGACCTCTCCAAGGTCGGCCGCCTCAAGCTGAACTTCAAGTTCGGCCTCGAGGAGCCGCTCGACGGGCAGATCCTGACCAAGCGGGACATCCTCGAGGTGATCCGCTACCTGATCGATCTGAAGAACGGCAAGGGGACCATCGACGACATCGACCACCTGGGCAACCGCCGCGTCCGCGCGGTGGGCGAGCTGCTGGAGAACCAGTACCGCATCGGTCTGGTTCGCATGGAGCGGGCGATCAAGGAGCGCATGAGCCTCCAGGAGATCGAGACGCTCATGCCGCACGATCTCATCAACGCCAAGCCCGTCACGGCGGTCATCAAGGAGTTCTTCGGGTCCAGCCAGCTTTCGCAGTTCATGGACCAGACGAACCCCCTGTCGGAAGTCACGCACAAGCGCCGCCTGTCGGCGCTCGGGCCCGGCGGCCTCACCCGCGAGCGCGCGGGCTTCGAGGTGCGCGACGTGCACCCGACGCACTACGGCCGCATCTGCCCCATCGAGACGCCGGAAGGTCCGAACATCGGCCTCATCGCGTCGCTGTCCACCTACGCGCGCGTCAACGAGTTCGGCTTCGTCGAGACGCCGTACCGCAAGGTCGAGGCGGGCGTGGTGACGGCGGACGTGGCCTTCTACTCCGCGCTCGAGGAGGAGAAGCACACCATCGCCCAGGCCAACGCGGAGACGGACAAGAAGGGCAAGTTCGCCAACGCCCTGGTGTCCAGCCGCCGCGGCGGTGAGTTCGTCCAGGCTCGCGCCGAGGACGTGGACCTGATGGACGTGTCTCCGAACCAGCTCGTGTCGGTGGCCGCGTCGCTCATCCCGTTCCTGGAGAACGACGACGCCAACCGCGCGCTCATGGGCTCCAACATGCAGCGCCAGGCTGTTCCGCTGCTGCGTACCGCGGCGCCGCTGGTGGGCACCGGTATCGAGGCGATTGTCGCCCGCGACTCCGGCGTCACCTGCGTGGCCCGGCGTGACGGCATCGTGGAGAGCGTGGACGCCGGCCGCATCGTGGTGAAGGCGGACGTGCCGGAGTCGCTCAGCGACGTCACGAGCGAAGTCGACATCTACAACCTGCTCAAGTACCAGCGCTCCAACCAGAACACCTGCCTCAACCAGAAGCCCATCATCAGCAAGGGCGACCGGGTGCGGAAGGGTGACGTCATCGCCGACGGTCCGGCGACGGAGACGGGCGAGCTGGCGCTGGGGCAGAACGTGGTCGTCGCGTTCATGCCGTGGCAGGGCTACAACTTCGAGGACTCCATCCTCATCAGCGAGCGCATCCTCAAGGACGACGTCTACACGTCGATCCACATCGAGGAGTTCGAGTGCATCGCGCGCGACACCAAGCTGGGCAAGGAGGAGATCACCCGCGACATCCCGAACGTGGGTGAGGAGGCCCTCAAGGACCTCGACGAGAGCGGCATCATCCGCATCGGCGCCGAGGTGAAGCCCGGCGACGTGCTGGTGGGCAAGATCACGCCGAAGGGCGAGACGCAGCTCTCTCCCGAAGAGAAGCTGCTGCGCGCCATCTTCGGTGAGAAGGCCGGCGACGTGCGTGACAGCTCGCTGCGCGTTCCTCCGGGCGTGGTGGGCACCGTCATCAACGCCAAGGTGTTCAGCCGCAAGGGCGTGGAGAAGGACGAGCGCGCCAAGCAGATCGAGTCCATGGAGGAGGCGAAGCTCCTCAAGGACCAGAACGACGAGATCAAGGTCCTCCAGGACAGCGCCTTCGGCCGCATCCGCGGCCTGGTGCGCACCAAGGAGGTCCAGGGCAAGCTCGTGGACGACAAGGGGAAGATCCTCCTGAAGAAGGGGGACATCCTCGACGACGAGCTGCTGTCCACGGTGCCCTACAAGTACTGGGGCGAGATCTCCGTCGGCGACCCGCTGGACTCCCGTCTGCGCGACATCCTCCGCAACCTGGAGGAGACCAAGGAGGCCGTGAAGCTGGCCTTCGGCGAGAAGATCGCCCGCATCAAGAAGGGCGACGAGCTGCCGCCGGGCGTCATCAAGATGGTGAAGGTGTACGTCGCCATCAAGCGCAAGCTGGCCGTGGGCGACAAGATGGCCGGCCGCCACGGTAACAAGGGCGTCGTGTCCCGCATCCTCCCCGAGGAGGACATGCCGTACCTGGAGGACGGGCGTCCGGTGGACATCGTCCTCAACCCGCTGGGCGTGCCCTCGCGCATGAACATCGGGCAGATCCTCGAGACGCACCTGGGCTGGGCCGCCAAGGGCACCGGCGAAGCGCTGCAGCGCTACGTCGAGTCCAACTGGAGCTCGGACGCCATCAAGGAGCGCCTCAAGGTCATCTACAGCGACCCGGCGTTCGGTGAGTTCCTCGACAAGCTCAGCGACGAGGAGATCAAGCAGCTCTGCCGCCGCTCCAAGAAGGGCATCCACGTCGCGACGCCCGTCTTCGACGGCGCGCACGAGACGGAGATCCACTCCCTCCTGGACGAGGGCCACCTGCCTCGCACGGGCCAGATGGTGCTCTTCGACGGGCGCACCGGTGAGCCGTTCGACCAGAACGTCACCGTGGGCGTCATGTACATGCTGAAGCTGCACCACCTGGTGGACGAGAAGATCCACGCCCGCTCCATCGGGCCCTACTCGCTCGTCACGCAGCAGCCCCTGGGCGGCAAGGCCCAGTTCGGCGGTCAGCGTCTGGGCGAGATGGAAGTCTGGGCGATGGAGGCCTACGGCGCGGCGTACACGCTGCAGGAGTTCCTCACCGTCAAGTCGGACGACGTGGTGGGCCGCACGCGCATGTACGAGGCCATCGTCAAGGGCGACAACGTCCTCGAGAGCGGCTTGCCCGAGTCGTTCAACGTGCTCCTCAAGGAACTCCAGTCGCTCGCGCTCGATGTCGAGCTGCTGGAGAGCGCTCCGCCGGAGCGGCAGCGCAGCTTCGGTGGTGACTTCCTCGGCGGCGGTGACGGCGAGGAGCGCAAGACGGGAACCGAGGCCTGATTGCACGGAGCGCCCGCCTGACCGGCCGCCCGCCGTCCCTTGAGAGGGGCGGGCGCGGCCGGGTCGGGGCGGGGGCCCGAATCAGCTGGCGGCCCCTCTCGTGAGAGGGGGGCGCCCAACGAGATTTCGGAGGCAACGTGAAGGACATTTTCAACTTCTTCGAGAAGCCGAAGGACCCGCTGTCGTTCAACGCCATCCGCATTGCCCTGGCGTCGCCCGACAAGATCCGCCAGTGGTCCCATGGCGAGGTGAAGAAGCCGGAGACGATCAACTACCGCACGTTCAAGCCGGAGCGGGACGGGCTCTTCTGCGCCCGCATCTTCGGACCGGTGAAGGACTACGAGTGCAACTGCGGCAAGTACAAGCGCATGAAGCACCGCGGCGTGGTGTGCGAGAAGTGCGGCGTCGAGGTCATCCAGTCGAAGGTTCGCCGTGAGCGCCTGGGCCACATCACCCTGGCCACGCCCGTGGCGCACATCTGGTTCCTCAAGTCGCTGCCGAGCCGCATCGGCAACCTGCTCGACATCACGCTGAAGGAGCTGGAGAAGGTCCTCTACTGCGAGAGCTACATCGTCCTCGATCCGAAGGCGACGCCGCTGCAGAAGGGCGAGCTCATCAGCGAGGACAAGATGCACCGGCTCTACCAGGAGCACGGTGAGGACTCCTTCACCACGGGCATGGGCGGCGAGGCCGTCCGCGAGATGCTCAAGGCGCTGGACGTCGAGAAGCTGTCCGAAGAGCTGCGCAAGGACATGCGCGAGACCACTAGCGAGGCGAAGCGGAAGAAGTACGCCAAGCGCCTGAAGGTGGCCGAGGCGTTCCGCGTCTCCGGCAACAAGCCGGAGTGGATGATGCTGGACGTGATTCCGGTGATTCCGCCGGACCTGCGCCCGCTCGTTCCCCTGGACGGTGGCCGCTTCGCGACCTCCGACCTGAACGACCTGTACCGCCGCGTCATCAACCGCAACAACCGTCTGAAGCGCCTCCAGGAGCTCAACGCTCCGGACATCATCATCCGCAACGAGAAGCGGATGCTGCAGGAGGCCGTGGACGCGCTGTTCGACAACGGCCGCCGCGGGAAGACCATCACGGGCCCCAACAAGCGCCCGCTGAAGTCGCTGTCCGACATGCTCAAGGGCAAGCAGGGCCGGTTCCGCCAGAACCTGCTCGGCAAGCGCGTGGACTACTCGGGCCGCTCCGTCATCGTCGTGGGTCCCGAGCTGCGCCTGCACCAGTGCGGCCTGCCCAAGATCATGGCGCTCGAGCTGTTCAAGCCGTTCATCTACAACAAGCTCGAAGAGAAGGGTTACGTCACCACCATCAAGTCGGCGAAGAAGATGGTGGAGAAGGAGCGTCCCGAGGTCTGGGACATCCTCGAGGACGTCATCCGCGAGCACCCGGTGCTCCTCAACCGCGCGCCCACGCTGCACCGTCTGGGCATGCAGGCCTTCGAGCCCGTGCTGATTGAAGGCAAGGCCATCCAGCTCCACCCGCTGGTGTGCGCCGCCTTCAACGCCGACTTCGACGGCGACCAGATGGCCGTCCACGTGCCGCTCTCCATCGAGGCTCAGATGGAGGCCCGCGTGCTGATGATGTCGACGAACAACATCCTCAGCCCCGCGAACGGCAAGCCCATCATCGTCCCGACGCAGGACATGGTGCTCGGCATCTACTACATGACCCGCGCCCGCGAGTTCGCCAACGGCGAGGGCCGCGTGTTCGCCTCGCCCGACGAGGTGCGCGCCGCGTACGACCACGGTGAAGTGCACCTCCAGGCGAAGGTCGTCTGCCGCATCGACGGCAATCGCAAGGAGACCACCGTCGGCCGCGTGCTGCTGTGGGAGGTCGTCCCGCGCGCGGTGGGCTTCGACGCCATCAACAAGGTGCTCGACAAGAAGTCGCTCGGCGGCCTCATCGACCTCTGCTACCGCCTCACGGGTGAGAAGGAGACGGTGCTGCTCGCGGACCGCGTGCGCAGCCTCGGCTACTACAACGCGACCCGCGCCGGTATCTCCATCGCGCTCAAGGACATGATCATCCCTGCGAAGAAGCAGGTGTTCCTGGACGAGGCGCGCGAGGTGGTGTCGGAGATCGAGAACCAGTACCTCGAGGGTCTCATCACCGACGGCGAGCGCTACAACAAGGTCATCGATATCTGGGCGGAGATCACCGAGAAGGTCGCCCAGGAGATGATGCAGCAGATCTCCCAGGAGGAGACGTCCGGGGACCGCGACGGCAAGCGCGAGACGCGCAAGCAGCCGTCCTTCAACCCCATCTACATCATGGCCGACTCGGGCGCGCGTGGTAGCGCCCAGCAGATCCGTCAGCTCGCGGGTATGCGTGGTCTGATGGCGAAGCCCTCCGGCGAAATCATCGAGACGCCCATCACGGCCAACTTCCGTGAAGGCCTCTCCGTGCTGCAGTACTTCATCTCCACGCACGGCGCTCGTAAGGGTCTGGCGGACACGGCGCTCAAGACGGCCAACTCCGGTTACCTCACCCGCCGTCTCGTGGACGTGGCGCAGGACGCCATCATCAACGAGTACGACTGCGGCACCATGGACGGCCTGTTCATCGGCGCCCTGGTGGAGGGCGGCGAGATCATCGAGCCGCTCGGCGAGCGCATCCTGGGCCGCGTGGCCCTGGACGACATCCTCGACCCCGTCACGGGCGAGGTGCTGGTGCGCGCCAACGAGGAGATCGACGAGGAGCGCGTCCGCCGCATCGAGAACAGCGGCATGGACAAGGTGAAGATCCGCTCGGTGCTCACCTGCCAGGCCAAGCGCGGCATCTGCGTGGAGTGCTACGGCCGTGACCTGGCCCGCGGCCGCAAGGTGTCCGTGGGTGAGGCGGTCGGCGTCATCGCGGCGCAGTCCATCGGTGAGCCGGGTACGCAGCTCACGATGCGCACCTTCCACATCGGTGGTGCGGCGACGCGGCGCGCGGAGCAGTCCAGCCTGGAGAACCGCTACGCGGGTAGCGTGAAGTTCGCGGGCCTCACCACGGTGCAGAAGATGGACGGCACCCTGGTGGCCATGAACCGCAACGGCGAAATCGTCGTCGTGGACGACTCGGGCCGCGAGCGCGAGCGCTACCAGGTCATCTACGGCGCCCGCATCCTCGTGAAGGAGGGCCAGCGCATCGAGCCGGGCGTCCTCATGGCGGAGTGGGACCCGTTCGCCATCCCGCTGCTGACCGAGGTCGGCGGTGTCGTGCGCTACGAGGACATCATCGAAGGCGTGACGATGTCCGAGACGCTGGACGAGGTGACCGGTCTGTCGCGCAAGACCATCATCGAGTCCAAGGACCCGGAGGCGCGTCCGCGCGTCACCATCCGCGATGCCAATGGCAACGTGAAGGACCTGCCGAGCTCCCGCAACCCGGCGAGCTACTTCCTGCCCCAGGGCTCCATCATCACCGTCAACGACGGCGATGAGATCCACCCGGGCGAAGTCATCGCCAAGGTGCCGCGCGAGACGACGAAGACCAAGGACATCACGGGCGGTCTGCCCCGCGTGGCCGAGCTCTTCGAGGCGCGCAAGCCGAAGGACGCGGCGGCCATCGCGGAGATCGACGGCGTGGTGTCGTTCGGCAAGGACACCAAGGGCAAGCGCAAGCTCATCATCACCCCCGAGGTGAATGGCGAGCAGCGCACGGACCTGGCCAAGGAGTATCTGATCTCCAAGGGCAAGAACATCAGCGTCCACTCCGGCGACCGCGTGAAGGCCGGCGAGGCGATGATGGACGGCTCGGCCAACCCGCACGACATCCTCAAGGTGCTGGGCGAGAAGGAACTCGCGCGCTACCTGGTGGACGAAGTGCAGGAGGTCTACCGGCTCCAGGGCGTGAAGATTAACGACAAGCACATCGAGACCATCGTGCGGCAGATGCTCCGCCGCGTGCGCGTCACCGATGTGGGCGACACCAACTTCCTGGTCGACGAGCAGGTCGAGAAGTGGGTGTTCGAGGAGGAGAACGAGAAGGTCATGTCGGAAGGCAAGCGTCCCGCCGTGGGCGAGCCGCTGCTGCTCGGCATCACCAAGGCCTCGCTCTCCACCGAGTCCTTCATCTCCGCGTCGTCCTTCCAGGAGACCACCAAGGTGCTCACCGAGGCCGCCATCAACGGCAAGGTGGACTACCTGCGCGGCCTCAAGGAGAACGTCATCATGGGCCGGCTCATCCCCGCCGGTACGGGTCTGCCGAACTACAAGCACCTGGACATCGCGGTGGAGAGCCCCACCGACGAGGTCAATGAGATGGAGGCCGCCCTGGCCGCCACTCACGGCGACACCGGCCCGCTGGGCGAGCGCCCGGTCGGCAACCAGACGACCGGCGCGGCCTAGTCCGCGGTCCGGAAGCCTCTCAAACGTCCGCTTGAAGACAACCGCCGCTCCCGGAGCTTTCCCCGGGGCGGCGGTTTTTCTTTGTTCATGGCCAGTCGCGTTATGAGTCTGTCCTTGCCTTGACGCTCATGGCGCGCTGCGTTAACTGTTGGACGCTGCATTGACGCACCTGGATGCCGCCCGGTGAAAGCCGGGATAGGGGAGGACGGTATGGCCACGATGAAGACCGAGACTGAGGCGACGCAGAACGAAGTTCAGAGCTCCGAGGCCGCCGCGAAAAGCGGGTTGGCGCAGAACGTGGAGAGCTTCCTGAAGACGCAGCTTGCTCAGGCGCAGAAGCGCATCGAGGAGCTGGAAGGCGAAGCGGGCAAGGTGGTGAAGACGCTCGAGTCGCGTGGCCAGGAGGCCGCCAAGGAGGCTCAGGCCCTTTGGACGAAGCTGCAGGCCGGTGAGCTGCTGACGGACCCTCGCGTGCAGGAGCTGCGCGCGCGCGCCAACGCGGCCAGCACCGAGCTGACCCAGCGCGTGGACGCGGCGGGCACGGAGATCCGCAAGCGCTTTGACGGCATCCAGACCCGCGTCGTCGAGGCGGTGGGTGTGGCCAGCCAGGCGCAGCTCAAGGACCTGAACAAGGAGCTGGCGAAGCTGTCCCGCAAGGTGGACTCGCTGCTCAAGCCGGTCCGTCGCGTCAACGGCGCCAAGTCCGCGGCCAGCAGCCCCGCATCCTCGCCCCGCGCCTGAATTCCCGCGGGACTTCGACGGAGCGTCGTGCCTCTCTCTTTCCTGGAGTGAAAAAGGGAAGGGAGAGGTACATCACCGTCGTTTCCTTCACAGCGGGGGTGTGCTTATTTCGGCCGTTCCCCCCGACCGGTTCGGGCACCAACGTCCGGTCCGTACACCTCCCGGAGAGACCCCATGGACAACAATCCCGAGGCCCCCCGAGAGAAGCATCCCGTCGCGGAGACGTTCGAGCGTCTCTGGAGCCAGGCCCTGCTGGCGGTGAACACGGCTGAAGAAGAGGCCTCCCGCGCGGTGCAGAAGGTGGCCACCGTGGCCGGTTGGAGCCAGGACGAGGTCCGGCGCCAGGCCCGCGAGTTCACCGAACGGCTGGCCGGGCACCGCAAGGACCTGGAGCACAACGTGGAAGAGCGTGTGCGCCAGACGCTGTCTCGGATGAAGCTGCCCCGCCGCGAGGAGCTGTCGGCTTTCGACGCCCGGCTCTCCAAGCTGGCCGAGCGCATCCAGAACCTGGAGCAGCCCAAGTGAAGTCTCCCGCCCCCACGGGCGGGAGGTCCTTCGGTTCGCGGCTCTTCGAACGTCTCCACGCCTTCAGTTCGGGTTGTTCCCGGCTTCCGCTCCTCGCGGGGGCGGCGCTCGTCGTGTCCGCACGGCTGGTGCCGCTGCTGGAGGAGCGTCCGGTGCAGCCCGTCGTGCCCGGCGTGGTGGCCGCGGAAGTCATTTCGCCCGAGGCGTCCCTCATCGACGCGGTGCTGGCGCGGCGTGCCCCGGACCTGGGGCTCACGCTGCGCCGGCAGCTCATCCAGGCCATCGCGGAGGAGGCCGGGCGGCTCGCGTATGATCCGCTGCTGATCCTGGCCATCATCGACGTGGAGTCCGACTTCACGGAGGAGGCCGTGTCCGTGAAGGGCGCGCGGGGGCTGATGCAAATCAAGCCCAGCACGCTCCACTTCCTGGCGGAGAAGGAAGGCCTGCGCCTGTCCCGCGAGGAAGTGACGGCCGACCCCGCGCTCTGCGTGCGGTTGGGCATCCGGTATCTGCGCTCGCTGCAGGAGCGCTTCGGTGGGGACCTGGACCTGGCCTTGATGGCCTACAACGCCGGCCCCACCCGCATCCGCAACGCCATCAAGCAGGGCGAGCTGGACCGTTTCCGCCGCTATCCGCGCGCGGTGCGCAGGGACTTCAAGCGCTTCCGCGAGGGCCACGGCCTGGGCGGCGATTGGGCGCTGGCCCAGCGCGAAGTGCCCCCCGAACCCATGCCCTGAGCGGGCAGGTGAATCTCCAGGCGGCTGGGCCGCTCCAAGCGGGGTGCACGCGCACCTTGTTCCGTCCCGCCGGGTGCGCTAAGCGTTCCAAGTGCCCGGGACTGTTGAAGATTCCCAGGAGTGACCCGCCATGAAGAAGCCCCTGTTCACCTCCGCCCTGGCCGCGGCCGCGCTGGCGCTGGCCCCCTTCGGGGCGCACGCTGGTTCCGTCTTCCTCAACGGCGTCAAGATTGACGGCGTCACCAACCAGCGGTTCGAGAAGGCCACCGTCCGCATCGACGAGTCGGGCAACGTGCACATCGACGCCCCGGGCTACGCGGCGCGGGTGACCACGGTGACGCCCCCGTCAGCGCCGGCTCCGAGCGCGCCCACGGCCCAGACGCCGACGGCGCCCGGCACCCCTGCGCCAGGGGCGGCCCCCGCGGCGCCTGCGGCCAAGCCCCCGTCGGCGCCCCCGCAGGCCGCCGCGCCCGGGCGCCTCACCCAGCGGTACTGGCTGGTGACGGAGCAGCCGGTACCGGGGATGACGGGGTACGACATCGACGTGTTCATCAACTCCAAGTGGCTGCGGAAGCTGCGCGGCAACGAGGACCAGGTGGTGACGGAGATCACCCGGAGTCTCCAGCCCGGGGCGAACACGGTGACGTTCATCGCCCGGAAGGGCCTGGCGGCGGATGCGCGCAGCAGTTCGCCTGGACACGTGTTTCGGGTCATCATTGGCGAGGGAAATGAGGGCGGCGGCAACGTGATGATCGACAACCCCCTCATCCGCTTCCAGAAGACGGCGGCGGACACGCAGGACGCCACGCAGGAGTTCACCCTCACCACGCGCTGACGGGTGCGGGTTTTCGGGTAACGGAGACGACCGTGTTCAACCTCGACGAGCGCTACCGGGGGCTGCCCGCCACGCGGGAGCAGGTCCTGGCGCTGCACACCTCCCTCAACACGCCGCACGTGGCCATTCCGGGCAAGCAGGCCGGACCGGCGCAGGCCTTCGTCGTGGGCATCCGGGGAGGGCAGGGGGCCGCGGCCGTCTTCGTCTACCTGTACCTGGCGGAGGCCGCGGACTGCGCGGTGTACCTGTCCGGCCGGCGCAATATGTCCGGGGACGAGTACCGGGACGATGAAGGGGACGCGCTGGCCTTCGTGGAGTCGCTCGGCTTCATGATGGATGATGCCAACTGGCGCGCGCTGGACGCGGGCCAGCAGGACGAGATGCTCAAGACGCTGCCGGTGTTCTTCAAGGACCCGAAGCTCGTGCCCGCCGTGGTGGCCCGCGCCGAGGAGAAGAAGAACGTCACCACCACCCTGGGCCGCTTCCTGGCCGCCTTCTGAGTTCCGCCCCCCTCACCCCCGCCCAAGAGCCGCCCCCCATGTTCCGCCTTTCCACCGCGTCCTGTTCGCTCGCGCTGCTGCTGGTGTCCGCCGGTTGCTCCCACACCCCCACGGAGAAGGAGCGGCGGAGCGCGGAGATTCACTATGACCTGGCCCTCCAGGCGCAGCAGGCCGGGGAGCTCCAGGACGCGTTGCGCGAGCTGCAGAAGTCGCTGAAGAACGACCCGGACTACCCGGACTCGAACAACGCCATGGGCGTCCTGCTGCACCTGGCCTTCCGCCGCCCGGACGAGGCCGTGACGCACTACGAGCGGGCCCTGAAGGTGCGCCCGGACTTCTCCGAGGCGCGCACCAACCTGGCCAACGTCCACCTGGACCAGGGGCGTTACGACGAGGCCATCAAACTCTACGAAACCGTCCTCAACGACATGCTCTACCCGACGCCCTTCATCGCGCAGGGCAACCTGGGCTGGGCGCTCTACAAGAAGGGCGAGACGGACCGCGGCGTGGAGAGCATCAAGGCGGCGGTGACGACGAACCCCAATTTCTGTTTGGGTTACAAGAACCTGGGGCTCATCTACGACGAGACGGGCCGCACCGCCGACGCCTGCCGCCAGTACACGCTGTACCGGGAGAACTGCCCGGACGTGGCCGACGCGTACCTGCGTGAGGGCGTCTGCCAGGCCAAGCAGGGGCAGGTCGATGCGGCGAGGGCCGCGTTCGCCTCTTGCGAGAGCAAGGCGAAAGCTGGTGAACAGGTGTTGAAGGACGACTGCAGGAGGCTGCTGGAAAAGCTCTAGCGCGTTGGGTATCTGGGGACCCGTGGACCACGTCGACTTCGGCAAATACTTGAGCCAGCAACGCGAGCTGCGGGGACTGTCGCGTGACGACGTCGCGCGGGAGACGAAGATTCCTCCCACGCTCATCACCGCGCTCGAGGCCGGTCAGGTGGAACGACTGCCCTCGCGCATCTTCGTGGTGAACTACATCCGCGCGTACGCGCAGGTCATCGGCATGTCTCCCGAGGAGGCGGTGCTGCGCTACGAGGAGGTGGACAAGTCCGTCCCGGCGCCGTCGCCCGTGCAGCTCGAACAGGAGCGGCGCAAGCGGGCCTACGTGGGGCTGTCCGTGCTGCTGGCGGCGCTCCTCCTGGGCGTGTACCTGTTCCTCGTGCTGAGCGGAAAGCTTCCCAGTCCGCTCGCGCGTTGAAATACCTCCATGGAGCGCTACGACGACGAAGCCCTCGTGCTGTCCTCGGTGGACTACGGCGAGTCCGACCGGCTCGTCACGCTGCTGACGCGTGAGCACGGCAAGCTGACGGCCTTCGCCGCGGGGGCCCGCAAGAGCAAGCGGCGCTTCGCCGGGGCGCTGGAGCCGTTCATGCGGCTGCGCGTGCACATCGTGGAGACGCGGGGCAGCACCGTGCGGCTGGACGGCACGGACATCGTCGCGGGCTACTACGCCGCGCGCGAGGACCTGTCCCTCATCGCCCGGGCGCTGTACGCGGTGGAGCTGTGCCGCGAGCTGACGCGGGACCACGAGCCGCAGCCGGAGCTGTTCTTCCTGCTCGAGTCCTACCTGACGCGGCTGGATGCGAAGGAGGCCGGGCCCACGTCGCTGCTGGCCTTCGAGCTGTCCGCGCTGGCGCACGCGGGTTTGATGCCGCGCTTCGATTCGTGCTCGTTGTGCGGAGGCATGCCCGGAGAGCGACCGCGCTTCGACCAGGCGCACGGCGGCGCGGTGTGCGAGCCGTGTGGTGCCCGCGCGCGGGAGTCCGTGGCGGTGCCGGCGAACCTGCTCGCGGGCCTGCGCGCGTTGCAGGAGGGGGCGCGGACGCCGCTGTCCCCGGAGCTGCGGGCTCGGGCGCGAGGACTGCTCAACGTCTTCATCTCGCACCATCTGGGCCGCCGGCTCAAGAGCGTGGACTTCATGGCCCAGGTGGGCCTGGACTGACGGATTGACGCAGGTCGAGAGCGAGGGGCTCATGCCGCCGCTGGACGTCGTGTGCTTTGGCGAGACGTTGGTGGATTTCCTTCCGGCGGCCCCAGGGCAGCGGGTGCGTGACGTGTCCGCGTGGCACCCGTGCTCGGGCGGCTCTCCGGCGAATGTCGCCGTGGGCCTGGCGCGGCTGGGGCTGCGTCCCGCGATGTTGGGCGTGGTGGGCGCCGACGAGTTCGGGCACTTCCTGCGCGAGCGGCTGGCTGCCGAGGGCGTGGATGTCAGTCACCTGCGCCAGACGGCCGAGGCGCGCACGGGGCTGGTGTTCATCTCGCTCGACGCGAAGGGCGAGCGCTCCTTCACCTTCTTCCGGACGCGCTCGGCGGAGTTCCTGCTGGGGCAGGCGGACGTGGACGCGGCGTTCGTCCAGGGCGCGAAGGCGGTCCACTGTGGCTCCAACTCGCTGCAGTGGCAGGAGGCGCGCGAGGCGGCGGTGCGGATTCTGGGCCTGGCTCGCGACGCGGGCCGCATCGTGAGCTGCGACCCCAACCTGCGCCTCCACGCCTGGGAGGACACGTCCGAGCTGAAGGGGCTGCTGGCGCGGATGCTGCCGCTGTGCACGGTGGTGAAGCTCTCCGAGGAGGAGATTGGCTTCGTCACCGGCACCGAGGTTCCCGAAGAGGCGCTGGCGCGGCTGGCGGAGATGGGGGTGCTGCTGCCCGTGGTGACCCTGGGCGCGCGCGGCGCGGTGCTGCTGTGGAAGGGGGAGCGGCACCACGTTCCCGCGCCCCAGGTTCCGGTGATGGACACCACGGGCGCGGGCGACGGCTTCGTCGCCGGATTCCTGCACGGGCTGGTTCATTGGTACGGCAACACGGAGGCGCTGCGGGGCGCCTCGGCCGACGAGCTGACGGCGTTGGCGCGTTTCGCGTGCGAGGTGGGGGCGCGGGTCGTGGAGAAGCTCGGCGCGGTGGAAGGGTTGCCCCGGGTGGAGACGCTCGCCCACGTGCTGCCCGTTCGCCCGGCGTGACGCGTGCCGCCTGCCGCGCTCAGGGGCACAGGGGCGTGAGCAGGTCGTAGTCGAAGCGCTCATAGGGCGGCGTCACCCGCTGCCGGCGCTGGTCGTACCGCTCCAGGACGAACGACTCCGCATCCGAGCGGCGACCCTGGGCGTCGAGCCACTGCGCCACCTGGACATACGCGGCGTCGATGGCCTCCGCGCCGCCTTGCACGGGTGTCAGGGCATAGGTGCGCGCGGGTACCGCCAGCGCTTTCAGTCCGTCGGGAAGTGCCGCCACGGCGCGCACTGCGGTGGTGACCCAGTACTGGTAGACGGGGTCGGTGTCCTCCTGGGCGTGGTCGCTCCCGGGCACGCAGCCATGGAACACGTCGCGGTCGACGACGCCGGGGATGCTGTCCAGCCGAGAGAGCAGCTCGAGCCAGGCCAGGGGAACGCGGTGGCTCAGCTCGCTGCGCCGGCCCACCACCTTGATGCCCACCAACTGGATTGCGCCTGGGGCGACGACGGAAACGTTCATGGTCCTCGCACCCTGCACCTTGAAGCAGGTTCAACCTCAAGGCGAAAGTCTCCGCATGCTGACGATTTCGCAGTTCGCGGACCGTTGTGGTTTGCCCGCGAGCGCCCTGCGTTTCTACGAGCGACGAGGGCTCCTGCTCCCCGCTGCCCGGAGGGAGAATGGCTACCGCGCCTATGCGCCGGAACAGGTCGCGGAGGCCCGCTTCATCAGCAGCCTGCGCGCGGCGGGCATCTCCCTCTCCGCCATTCGAGAGTTCCTCCGCCGTGACGCGCGGACACGTGAGTCGATGCTCACGGCCTGGCGGCAGGACCTCTCGGCGCGTCTGCTCTCGCTCCAGCTCGCGGACCAGTACCTGCGTGGACTTGGAACGACTTCGGGACCTCGGGTCCACTTGGAGCACTGGAGTGAGCCCTCCTTGCTCGTATGGTTCCCCGCCTCGGCGCCGCCAGGGCCCCTGGCGTTTCGC
Source organism: Myxococcus hansupus (assembly GCF_000280925.3). Taxonomy (NCBI): domain Bacteria; kingdom Pseudomonadati; phylum Myxococcota; class Myxococcia; order Myxococcales; family Myxococcaceae; genus Pseudomyxococcus; species Pseudomyxococcus hansupus. The sequence goes on along the minus strand of NZ_CP012109.1, from coordinate 4,920,349 downwards.
GCGGCCGTTCCCGCCGGGAAGAAGGCGTTGGAGCGGCGGGGCATCCCCGTCCTCACCAGTGGGTATGTCCGCACGCTCGACATCGAGGCGGGGCGGCTTCTGGGGGAGGTCGGATTCCGCATCAAGCCTCGCCGACGTTTGCCTCCGGGGTGCCGTGGGCAGGAGGTTCCACCTTCACTCTTCGCCACACTGGAATGCGCCGTGCGTGATGAGCCCGCCGCCCACCGCGTGTTCCGCTTCCTGGCGGAGCTGGGCTTCCGTCCGGATGGGTTGCACCTGGAGCGCTACCTGCCCGGTGTCTCGGACCGGTATCTGCTCCTCCTCGGCGTTCAACGCCTGGGCAGCGACGCGACGGCGAGTGGAGGAGGGGGCTCGTCCCACGGGGCCGGGGGGTGAAAGGATGGGCGCCCCATGTCCCAGCCCGTTCCCCACACTGACTCCCAGGAAGTGGCGCCGCCGCAGGCTCCGCTGACGCTGCTGCGGATTCCGGGTGAATCTCCCGAGGCCCTGGACACCTACTGGCTGCGCGAGGTCTTCCAGGGCGATCGGATGCCCCAGCTCACGCTGCGTGCCGTGTTGCTGGGCAGTGTCATTGGCATCGTCACCTGTGCGACCAACCTCTACGCGGGCCTGAAGATGACCGTGGTGTTCCCGGTGGCCATCACCGCCGCGCTGCTCGCGCACGCCACGCATGGCGCGTTCCGGCGCATGGCGCCGGGTGTGGCGGGCACGCCGCTGTCGCCGCTGGAGACGTGCTCCGCGCAGGCCGTGGCGTCATCCGCGGGGTATGCGACGGGCGGCGCCCTGGTGTCCGTGCAAGGGGCGTGGCTGCTGACGACGGGGAGTCATCCTCCGGGGTGGGCGCTGCTGGCGTGGACCTTTCTTCTGTCCGCGTTGGGCGTGTTCTTCGCGGTGCCCCTCAAGCGCAAGTTCGTGGACCACGAGCAGCTCCCGTTCGCCACGGGCACTGCCTCCGCGGCGACCATTCGCGCCTTGCACACCGCGGGTGACGCTGCCCGTCCCCGGTTGTCGATGTTGGGCGTGGGCGGCGGTATCGCCGCGCTCCTCACGCTGGCACGGGATGGGTTGGGCCGCTTGGCCTACGTGTTTCCGTTTCCGGGGACATTGGGAGGCCTGTCGCTGGAGCGTCTGGGCTTCGGCGTCGAGACGAGCATGCTTCCCCTGGGCGCGGGCGCTCTGCTGGGGCTGCGCCTCACGGCGTCCTGCTTCCTGGGCGCGTTGCTCATTCACGGCGTCGTGGCGCCGCGCGTCTTCGGCGCTGGCCTGGTTCCGCCGGATGGGGACTTCCTCGAGTGGAGCCTCTGGCCGGGGACCGCGGCGTTGACCACCGCGTCGCTGCTGCACTTCGCCCTGGAGGGGCGCGTGTTGGGCCGGGCGCTCAAGGGCTTGTTTCAGCGCCGCGCCGCGTCCGCGCATCCGGTGGAGGCGTTGCAGGTGCCAGGGCGTTGGCTGCTCGCGGGGCTCATCGTCCTGACGCCCGCCACGCTCGCGGTGGCGAAAGTGGGCTTCGGCGTGCCCTTGCCGCACGCCGCGCTCGCCGTGGCGTTGTCGTTCGTGTTGTGCATCATCGCCTGTCGCGTCACGGGGGAGACGGACGTGACGCCGGCGGGGCCGTTGCAGCAGTTGACGCAGATGACCTACGGCGTGCTGTTGCCGCGCAACGTGGAGGCGAACCTCGCCACCGCGGGCATCACCGTCAACGCGGCGTCCTCCGCGGCGGACCTCCTCAGCGACGCGAAGACGGGCCACCTGCTGGGTGCCCATCCCCGCCGCGTCTTCCTGGCGCAGTTGCTGGGGTGTGTCGTGGGGGCCGCCGCGGTGGTGCCCTTGTTCTTCCTGCTGGTGCCGGACCGCGCCGCGCTTGGAGGGGAGCGCTTCCCCGCACCGGCGGCCACCGTCACGGCCAGCATCGCGCAGGTGCTCGCGTCGGGACTCGGGGCCTTGGCGCCTGGCACCCGCGCGGCGTTTGGTTGGGCCGCGCTCGCGGCCGCGTTACTCACACTGGCCGAGCGGCTGCTGCCCACGCGTGTACGACACTGGGTGCCGTCGCCGCTGGGAATGGGGCTGGCGTGCCTGCTGCCCGCGTCGACCGCGCTGGGGTTCTTCCTGGGGGGACTTGCGGCGGCGGCGGCGCGCAAGTGGCATTTCCGTGAGGAGGGTGGCGGCGTCCTCACGTTGGCCGCGGGCCTCATCGCGGGCGAAGGGGTGATGGGGGTTGTCATCGTCCTGGGACACGCGCTCTGGTAATCTGCGCTCCACCCCATGCGCTGTCTGGTCTGCCACCGCCGTCTCGCCACCGGCGCGGTGTGTCCCGTGCATGGCCAGCGCGCGGCGTCGCCTGGCCCTGATGCCGAGCCCCTGCCGCTACCGGATGTGCCAGGTCTGAATCCCGGAGCCCTGCTGGGCACGGGTGGCTTCTCCCACGTCTTCAGCGCGTATCGCGAGGAGGACGGCCGGGAGGTCGCGCTCAAGCTCGGGCGGCCCGTTCACCAGGACCGATTCGTGCGCGAGGCCATGGCGCTGCGCCGCATCGGTGCGCCAACGGCACCCGAGGTGTTCCACGCGGACGTCATCCGGGGGCGCCCCTACATCGTCATGGAGCGGCTGCATGGTCAGACGCTCGCTGCGTGGATGGCCGCGTTGCCGGGCTCGGGGGCCGCGTCGGTGCCGCGCGTGCGGGAGTTGCTGGGAGGCCTCTGTGCCGCCCTGGAGCGCGTCCATGCCGTGGGCGTGGCCCACCGGGACCTCAAACCGGAGAACATCTTCCTGCGCGAAGGTGGCGCGCTCAGCGTGCTGGACCTGGGGCTCGCGCGCTTCATCGAGGTCCCCGAGGAGGGCGCCGGTGACGGGGCTGGCGCCGACGCGCTGACGCTGGTGGGGCAGCGGCTGGGGACGCCTTATTACATGGCGCCCGAGCAGTGCCTGGATGCGCGCGAAGCGGGAGCGCCCGCGGACGTCTACGCGCTGGGCATCCTGCTGTTCGAACTGCTCACCGGCGCACCGCCGTTCACCGGTGGCGCCGAGGAGATTCGTCATGGCCACGTGAGCCTCCGCGCGCCGCGCGTGTCGAGTCGCGCGCCCGTGCCCGCCGCGCTCGACGACGTGTTGCGGCGGTGTCTGGCCAAGTCGCCCACCGAGCGCTTCGCACGCGCGTCCGATGTGCTGGCCGCGTTCGATGCCGCGTGCAGCCAGTCCCTGCCGGTGCCTTCCGTGCCGGTCGAAGGCGAAGCGGCCGTCGTGCCCGCGGCCTCCACGCCGGGCGCGGGAGCGCGCTGGGTGGCGCTGCTGGGTGTTCGCGCGGACCTCTCCGTGGAGGCGCTGCGCGCGGCCATCGAGCCGCAGGGCGGCACGCTCGCGCGTGTGAGGGCTCGGGGCTACGTGGTCGCGTTCTCCGAATCGCTCTCCGCCGAGGCCAACCTGCGCGCGGGCGCGGTGGTCGCGCGCAAGCTGATGGAGGAGGGGACCGCCGCCACGGTGCTGCACCTGGCGCGGTTGCACGTCCTGCCCGGCGCCACCACCACGCGGGTCGCGGGGCTCGCGTTGGAGGCGCTCGGGGACTGGTGGCCGGAGGACCTGGGCGTGGGCGAGGTCCGCGTCACGGCTGGCGCGGCGGCGCGGTTGGGCCCCGGTGCCACGGAGTCCACGACGGACGGTGCCCGCCTGCGGCTGCATGATGGCGGCGCGTCCACGTCATCCGCGGAGGCGCCGCCCCTGTCGGGACGAGAGTCGCTGTTGGCTTCGCTGGAGGCGGAGGCCTCCCGTTGCATCGCGGACGGCGTCCCGGGGCTGTGCGTCCTCACGGGGGAGGTGGGGCACGGAACGTCCCGCGTCCTGGAGGCACTCGCCACGCGTCTGGAAGCGGCGGGCCGGTGCATCGTGGTGCGGTTGCGCGCACCGTCTCCGGATACGCCGTCCGCGGTGCCGCTGGTGGAGGCGCTGCGTTCGGTGGCTGAATTGCCTCGCGTCGTGCACACCGCGACGTTGCCGCTCGCGGACGCGCGCCACGCCGGGGCGCGCTCACTCGCCGAGGGCCTCTGGCGGAGCGCTCGCGAAGCGCCCCGTGTGCTGCTGGTGGATGACGGCCATCTGGCGGACCCCACCAGCCTGGATGCGTTGGAGGTGGCCACCCTGGCGGGTGCCCTCGCCCCGCTCTGGGTCTGTGTCGCCGCGAGGCCCGCGCTCCTGGGCCTGCGTCCGCACCTGGGCGAGCGAAGCGCCCGCGTCACGAGGCTCACGTTGCCGCCGCTGTCGCCGGAGGCGAGCCGCTCGCTGCTGATGCACCTGTTGCGCCCGGCGGAACACGTGCCGGAGCCCGTGCTGGCGCGGCTGGAGCAGCTCGCGCAAGGTGTCCCGTTGTCGCTGGTGGAGCTTGCCGGAGCCCTGCGTGCCGCGGGTGCGCTGCGAGCGTCTCCAGGCGGCGGTTGGTACATCGCCCCCGACGCGCTGCTGGACGTGTCGGTGACGCCCCTCTTCGAACGTCTCGCCGCGCGGGCGCTGGCGGGGCTTCCCGCGGCGCACCGGGTGCTGGCGCGGCTGTGCGCGGTGTTGGGCACGGAGGTGGAAGTGTCCCGCGTGGACGCCGCGTTGCACCACCTGGAGCCCCGTGAGGACACGGCGCGGGTGGCGTCGCTCGACGCGGGGGCGGGGCTTCAGCGGCTGGCGCGCTCCGGTCTGTTGCGGCCCACCGCCCCCGGTCATTTCGCCTTCCGTCATCCCTTGCTGCGCGAGGCCTTGGAGGCGCTGTTGCCGCCGGCCGAGCGCCGCGCGCTTCACGCCGCCGCGCTTCGCGCCACGCCTCGGGATGGCATGGCTGACCGTCGCCGCTGGGCCCACCACGCCGCGGCCTGTGGCGCTCACGCGGAGGCCACCACGGCGTTCCTCGCGCTCGCGGAGGCGGCCCGGCGCGCGCACCTCTCCGTCGAAGCCGAGCAGCACTACACGCGGGTGCTCGCACTGTTGCCAGAAGGCGACGTGGAGCGACGTGCCCTGGCGCTGTCGGGGCGCGGGCGGGTCCGGCACCGGCTCCAGCGCTTCCGGGAAGGACTGGCGGACCTGGGTGCGGCGCGCGCCTTGGCCGAAGCACGGGGGGACGAGGCACAGCAGGTGGAGCTCCTCCTGGAGGAGGCCACCGCGCGCGATTGGATGGAGGACGTGGAGGGCTCCTCCTCGTGCGCGCGCGAGGCGCTGGAGCGCATCGAACGGCTGGACGACCCACGGTTGTCGCTGCGCTGCTCACTGGCCCGTGGCCGGCTGCACGTGCGCCTGGGCGAGTGGGGCGCCGCGGCACGCATCCTCTCCAGTGTCGTCGAGGGCGCGGAGCGGGCGCATGACCACGAGTCGCTCGTGGTGGCCCTGGCGTTGCTCGGCTCCTCGCTCACGTTCCTCGACCGGACGGAGTCGGCGGCGAGCCGGTTCGACGAAGCGTTGCTGCACTGCGAGCGGGCCGGAGATGCCCTGCATCAGGCCGCCACGCTCATCAACCGTGTGCTGCTGTGGCTGCGACTGGGGGACGTGTCGCGGATGGAAGAGGACCTGCGGCGGGCCATGTCACTGGGCCGCGAGCTGGGGCATGCCCAGGTGGAGCGGTGGTCCACGTTCAACCTCGCCGAGGTGCTCTACATGCAAGGCCGCTTGGAGGAGGCCTTGCCGCTGGCCCGCCGCGTCCACGCGCTGGGCGTGCGCTTCTTCCGTGAGCACCCCGTTCCAGTGGATGCGTTGCTGCTGGCGCGCATTGGCGCGGCCATGGGTGATCTGGGCGAGGCCACGGGGCAGCTCCGATGGATTGATGCGCACTGTCCCCCCGACTCACTCCCTCCCACGGCGGTCATGCGCCGGCTGGTGGAGCTCCAGGTCCAGGACGCGGAGGCGGGACGCTCGTCCCAGTCGGCGTGGCTCGCCCTGGCGGAGGATGCGGACGCCCTGGCCTCGGCGGACGAGAAGGCGGAGATTCTGCTCCAGGCCGCCCGGGTCGCGCTTCAAGCGGACCGTGTCGTCGAGGCCCGCGTCTGGTTGGCGCGGGCGGAGGGCGCGGTGGAGGAGGGGGCTCCGCTCTGGCGCGCCCGGCTGGAGAGCCTGCGGGCCTCGGTCCCAGGGGAGTAGCGTGAAATGTCACGCCCCCATGGAGGTGTGACGCGAATCGCTACACGAACGTCCTTGGGGGATTTGCTGTGATACTGCGGACTCCATTCTCCCAGGTTGGCTCGGCACATGCTTGCTGGGAGTACGCTCTCCTTACGTCTGGTGTCGTTGGAGGAAGACTCATGGCCCTTCGCTTGCCTTGCCTGGTGGCGGTCCCCACGCTTCTGCTGTTCGCCGTCGTGGGATGTGGAACGGCGCCGCACGACGAGGACGTTCCCGAGCTGGGGACGCAGTCGTCGGAGATCCGCATCGCCAATGCGCTCACCACGAAGGCGTTGGTGCTCAACGCCATCGCCACGAACCGGGAATCGAACGAGCTGCTGGGGACGAGCGCCCTCCTGCAACTGTTCGATCCGGTCTTCGGTGACGAACGAACGCGCATGCGCCTGCATGACGAGAACGCGCAGAAGTTCATGGAGTACCTGGTGGGCTGCGCGCTGACGCCTTCCCAGAGCGTGGAGTACTTCAATCCACGGATGCCCAACCCGGGGGTGCGGAAGTGGTGGGGACAGGCAGGACTGTGTCCCTCCTGGGCCTGGTCCATTCCGTCGGAGAGCTGCCTGGAGCGCGTGTCCGCGTGCCTCCTGGCCCGAAACAACAAAGAGGGCCGGCGCGTGGAGCTGTCCATCCGCGGCGAGCACCGCTTCACGGCGTCCGGTCCCAACATCTACACGCTGGAGGCGAAGACGCGTCCCGCCGACCATGTGCCCGTGACGGGGGTTCCGGTGGCCAGCTTCGGACCCTGTGGCATGGGCGAGTCGGGTGCGCAGCGCAACTGTGGATGGACCGCGGATGGCATCGGCACTTGCACGCCGTCGACACCGGTGTGGGTGGGCGCGGGCGGACCGATGTCTTGTGGATCGCCGTCGTCGACGCTGGGCTCCAGCGTGAATGGCCCCGCGGCCCTTCGCGTGTGTGAGGGCGTCGCGGGATGTGACCACTTCGATGCGCGCAATCTGAGCGAGGCCGCGGGCGTCTGCCTGGGCTCGTTTGGCACGCCGGTGGCGACGTTCACCTGTCCGGTGGGTGGCTACTTCAGTGTGATGACGGCGCCGGTCTCGAGCACGTCGACGGGCCTGGTCGCGACCGTGGGAACGTTCGCGGAGTATCCGACGGCCTATGGCCTGTCGGAGCAGCAGGTGTACGGCGTCCGGGAAGGCGCGTTCTACGGCAACATCTTCTTGCCGGATGAACTGGCCGCGGAAGTGGATGTCGAGGAGCGCGTCGTGAACGACCGCAAGGTGTACGAGGTGGTCGGCGCCGACGTCATCGTCGATGGCTCCATCTACAAGCAGATGTTCTCCTGCTACGACCCAGGTTGGTCGGAAGGGGCGGCCTACTCGGCGGGCCGCGTCTGCGCGCTCCCTTCGATGATCGCCAACTGCGCCTCGACGGTGACGGGGCCCTGTTTCCCGACGCCCGCGCTGGCGGGCAAGTGCGCCATCCAGGACGGGCCCCTCACGCCAGGTGACGGTGACTACGAGCTGTGCACCGACACGGCGGAGAAGCTGTGGACGCAGACGGTCACCACCTTCCTCCATACTCCGTGTGACACGGTGACCCGGGCTGAACGTTCGAAGATTTGCGGTCGGGCCGTGTCGGGCAATCCGGTGCCGACGCAGCCCCTGCCGTGGCCGCCCCGGAAGAAGGACTTGCTGCCGTAGCGCGCATGGCTCCCCGCGACGAAGAAGCCCTCTACGGCGAGGAGCTGGGCATCGGGGCCCTGGTGGCGGACTGGCTCGTGGAGCACGTCCACTACCGGGGGCCCGTCTCCACGCTCTACCGCGCCCGGCATGTGCGCACGGGGGCCGCCGCGGCGCTGAAGGTGCTGTTGCCGCAGCCGTCGGACGTGGCGCTTCGCCGTTTCCGGCGTGAGGCGGAGACGCTCCGGCGGCTGAGCCATCCGCACATCGTCGCGGTGCTCGGCTACGGCACGTTGGCGGATGGGCGGCCGTACATCGCCATGGAGTGGCTGGACGGGCGGGACCTCGCGGCGGAGTTGGAGTCGCGGGGGCCCATGTCTCCCTCTGAAGCCCTGGACGTGCTGGAGCAGGTGGGGCACGCGCTCCGGACCGCGCATCAGGCGGGCGTGGTGCACCGCGATTTGAAGGCGCAGAACGTGGTGTGCCTCTCTCGCGAGGGCGAGGCGCCGCGGGTGAAGCTGGTGGATTTCGGCGTGGCCAAGGGCCTGACGCCGGATGCGCCCGGCGCCTCCACGCTCACCCTCACGGGGGTGTCGTTGGGCACGCCGCTGTCCATGGCGCCCGAGCAGATTCGCGGTGAGCCGCCCGACGCGCGCACCGACCTGTATGCGATGGGCGTGTTGCTGTTCCAGCTCGTCACCGGGCAGCCTCCATTCCAGGGCGCCACGCGGCATGACGTGGAGGACCTGCACCTGAACGCGCCGCCGCCCCGTCCCAGTGAGCGCGCGCCCGTTCCCACGGCGTTGGACGCGGTGGTGCTGCGCAGCATGGGAAAGCGGCGAGAGGACCGCTACCCGGACGTGGACGCGTTGCTGGAGGAGCTGCGGCGCGCGGTGCGCGGCGGCGTCGCGTTGGAGGGGCCCGTGCTCGCGGTGGCGCTCTACGCCGAGGCCCGGCTCCGGGGCACGCCGGAGACGTCCTCGCTGGAGCGGCTCGACGCGCTGTTGGAGCAAGTGGGGGGCACGGCGCGTGCCGCGGGATTGGATGTGCGCGTCGAAGGCAGCGGGTGTCTGCTGGCCCTCGCGCCACTGCCCGCGGAGGCGGGCGCACGGCAAGCCGCCCGCGCTCGGGTGCTGCACGCGGCGCTCGGCCTGGTGGAGCACGTTGAGACGGGCGCCGCGCCGCGGCCCGTGGACCTGGCCATCACCGTGCACGTCGCGCCGCTTCCGAACGAAGCAGGGCGCGATGTGGACGGGCTGCTCCACCTGCCCGGATGGGTCGCGGAGCCACCGGGAACGGGGCTGGTGGCGACCGAGGCCGCGCTCGAAGGACTGGAGGCGGGCCTGGTGGCGACGCCCGTGTCCGGTGCGCGGCTGGGCTGCTGGCGGGTCAGCAGCGCGCGGTGACGCTCACGGCTTGATGCCGTGACGACGCAGCAAGCGGTACAGGTGGACGCGGTCCATGCCGGCGGTGACGGCGGCCTGGGCCACCTTGCCCTGGTGCTTCTCCAGCAGCGCGCGCAGGTAACGGCGCTCGAAGTCATCCACGACGTGCCGCCGTTGGTCCGCGTACGGCTGCGTCGGGTCCACTTCCGGCGGACCCACGCGGCGCGCCTCTTCCTCGGAGAGCTCCACCGCTTCCTCGAAGACGAGGCAGCGCTCCAGGTAGTTGCGCAGCTCGCGCACGTTGCCGGGCCACGCGGCATGGCGCAGCCGCGCGAGGAAGTCCGACGTGCGCAGCGCGCCCGTCCGCTCCGGGTCCGCGCGCAGGGATTCGAGGATGCCCTCCACCAGCATGGGCAAATCCTCCGGACGCTGGCGCAGCGGTGGCAGCAGCAGGCGCAGCACCGCGAGCCGGAAGAAGAGGTCGGAGCGGAAGCGGCCCGCGTTGACCTCCGCGCGGAGGTCGCGGTGCGTGGCCGCCATGAGGCGCACGTCCACGGGCTGGTAGTTGTTGCTGCCCACCCTGCGAATCTCGCGGTTCTCCAGCACGCGCAGCAGCTTGGGTTGGAGCTCCGCGGGCAGCTCGCCAATCTCGTCGAGGAAGACGGTGCCTCCGTCGGCCTCCTCGAAGACGCCCGCGCGCCGCTGCACCGCGCCGGTGAAGGAGCCCTTCTCGTGGCCGAACAGCTCGCTTTCCAGCAGGTGCGCGGGGATGGCGCCGCAGTCCACGATGAGGAAGGGCGCGTCACGCCGGGCGCTCGCCTGGTGGATGGCCATCGCGGCCTGACTCTTTCCCGTGCCTGTCTCGCCTTCGAGCAACACCGTCACGTCGCGTCCGGCCGCGCGCTCCATCATCGCGAAGCAGCCGCGCATGGCCACCGAAGCGCCCACCAACGTGCCGAAGCGCGTGCTCTCCGACAGCGGAAGGCGGTTGTTCTCCGCGCTGAAGTCGAAGCGCAGCACCACGCGGCCCAGCCGCAGCAGGCTGCCGCTGCGCAGCACGCCCTCCACCACCTGAACCCCGTCCAGGATGACGCCGTTGAGGCTGTCCAGGTCCTTCACCTGGGGACCTCGTGGGCCCACGCGAACCTCGCAGTGGAACCGGGACACCGTGGAGTCCTCCACGGTGAAGTCGTTCAGCGGGTGCGAGCCCACCGAGCACGTGTCTCCCGTGGACTCCCACGTCGCGCCCGTGCCGGGACCTTCCGCCACCGTGAGCCGGAACCGGCGCACCGTGGAGGCGTCATAGGCCCGACGGGCGTGCTCGTAGGGCAGCGTGACGTGCAGTGGCGCATCCCCGTCACCTGCGACATCCGTCCTCCATTGCGACTCGCCCTTCGCGTCCGGCGAGGAAGGTGCAGCCCGGCCCCGGTCCAGTGCAGACATGGAAGTCAAGATATCACGGGGCCCGACATCCCAACGCTTCTCTCCATCGACGTTGCACGAAGTCCCCGGGCGTCACGGCCGCACGCTGTGGGAGCAAGTCACCTCCGGTGTGGCGTCACAGGGACTGAGGGTTTTCCGCTAGTCGTGACAAGTCGGAATCTCCCTCGTTCCCGACGCATGGCGACGGGGTGGTGCCGTGTCGGCGGGGACTCGGAGCGCCGTGGACCCAGGGCCGGGTTGGGAGGCGCGCGGATGAAATCACAGACGTGATGCGCGCCATGCAAGGCTTTCAGGCGCGGGGCCTTGCGTTTGTTATCACGCCGCGTCCCCTGGACGTGGTTGTCTGAAGTCCGCGCGAGGGAGGCACATGGCCGCACGAGGCAAGGGACTGACATTCGACGCGGTGCGTGCGCTGGCGATGTCGCTGCCGGGGATGGAGGAGGGCACGTCCTACGGAACGCCCGCGTTCCGGGTGCGAAAGAAGCTCGTCGCGCGGTTCCATGAAGATGGCGCGTCGCTCGTCGTGAAGGTGGAGCCCGGCGTGCGAGAGGTCCTCATGCAAGCCGAGCCCGAAAGCTGTTTCATCACCGACCACTACGCGGGCTATCCGGAATACATGCTGGTGCGCGTCGCACAGGCGCGCCCGGCGCTGGTCCGGAAGCTGCTGGAGGATGCGTGGCGCCGCGGTGCGTCCCAGCGCCAACTGGCGGAGCGGGCGCGGAACGCCGAGTGACTTTCGCGGTGGCTGCCGTTGGCAGGCCACAATTTCAATGCGAGTCTCTGGGGGCGAGGGGGGCAGGCCGGGAACGAGCGGTTTGAAGGCACCGCATCTATGCTGGCCGGTCTCACCCGAACGGGAGACCCAACAATGTCAGAGTCGGCAGGAGGCCAGGGCGAACAGGGCGGACGGATTCGCACGCCTGGCGAGGGGGCCCTGCGCGCGGTCAGGTCGCTGGTGGAGTTGGAGGACGCGGACCGGGCGGCGCAGATTTATGAAGAGATGGGCGATGCGCAGCGCGAACGCATCCGCCGCGAAGCCGAGCAGGGGCCGGCGAAGGAACGCCGGGGCTTCGTCGAGGTGTTGCGGCGCGCGCGCGACTTCCTGGGCGCCGCGAAGCTGATGGACGGGCAGGGCGAGGACGCCACCGCGGGCGACCTCTACTTCCAGAGTGGCAAATACATGGCCGCCGCGGAGAGCTACCTTCGCGCCGGTGAGCCCGAGCGCGCCGCCGCCGCCTTCGAGCGGGGTGGGGCGTTGGAGCGGGCCCTGACGATTTATCGCGAGCTGGGCGCGCGCGAGGCCATGGCGCAGTGCCTGGTCCGGCTGGACCGGTCCTTTGACGCCGCGGTGCTCTACCAGGAGCTGGGGCAGGCCCACGCGGAGGTGGAGGCGCTCGGGGGCGTGCGTCCGGATGACGACCGCTTCGTGGAGGCCGTGCTGCGCATCTGCCAGTTGCTGGATGCCGAGGGGTTCACCCACCGGGCGCTCGCGGTGCTCGCGGACGCGGTGAGCAGCTCCGACGTGGCGCGTGGACACCCGGACCTGGTGACGGAGAAGGCGCGGCTGCTTCGGCGCATGGGCATGGAGGCCGAGGCGGACGCGATGCTCACCCGTCGCGCGGCGGGTGCGACGGCGCCCGCGGCGAATGGCTATCGTTTCCTGAAGGCCATTCCGATTTTCGGGGAGCTCTCGCTGGAGGACATGAAGGACCTCTACCGGTTGGCGCGGCAGGTCATCATCGCGCCCGGCACGGTGCTGCTGGAGAAGGGGGCGCCAGGCGTGGGGCTCTTCGTGCTGATGGACGGCTCCGTGGAGGTCTTCAGTGGCCCGGAGGACGACGCCCGTCACCTCAACACGCTGGGGCCCGGCGCCTACCTGGGGGAGATCTCCCTGGTGCAGGACGGTCCCGTCTCCGCCCACGTCCGCGCGCGGACGTCCGTGCGCGCGCTGCGCATCAGCCGCGCGGACTTCGAACGCTACGTGGACACGCACGAGGCGGCGGCGCTGCGCATCTACCGCCTCTTCACCCAGAACCTGGCGGGCCGCGTCCGCGCGCTGAGCACGTGAAAGGCCCCCGGGCTAGATGGGGGCAAGCGGTAGCCGGACGCTGAACGTGCTCCCGTGGTCCAGCTCGCTGCGCACCTGGATGTCGCCGCCGTGGGCGGTGACGACCTGGTGCGCGATGTAGAGCCCCAGGCCCAGCCCGCCGTAGTTGCGGCCCGACACGGCGCGCATGAAGCGGTCGAAGACATGCGGCAGGGCGTCCTGTGCGATGCCGATGCCCTCGTCGCGGACGGTCAGCCGCGCCATGCCCGCCTCGGCGTGAAGGCTGACGTCCACCGGCTTGCCAGCGCCGTATTTGAGCGCGTTGGAGAGCAGGTTGGTCATCACCTGTTCGACGCGGCGCGCGTCCCAATCACCTCGCACCGGAGCGGGCGCATCCAGCCTCACGCTGCAACCGACCTGGGTCGCCTGGGGCAGATAACGGGCGACGACCTCCCGCAGCAGCGGGGTGAGGTCGGTGGGCGCACGCTCCAGCTTCATCTGGCCCACGGTGATGCGCGACACGTCGAGCAGGTCGTCGACGAGCTCCGCCAGCTTGCGCACCTGTCGCACGGCGACATCGAGGTCCCGGCTTACGCGCTCACTCGACACGGCGCCATTGGGCGCCTGGTCGATGGCGCGGCGCATGGCCGTCAGCTTCAAGTGAAGCGGCGTGAGCGGCGTTCGCAGCTCGTGCGAGGCCACGGACAGGAAGTCGTCCCGGATGCGCAGGGCTTCGCGCAGCCGCTCCATCTCCCGGCGCTCCTGGGCTTGATAGCGGGCCGTGAAGTCCCGGGTCACCTTTCCGAAGCCGCGCAGTTGGCCCGTCTCGTCGAGGAGGGCGGTGATGACGACGTTGGCCCAGAAGCGGCTGCCGTCCTTGCGCACCCGCCAGCCGTCCTCCTCGAAGCGGCCCTCGCGCGTCGCGACGTCGAGTCCTCGCTGGGGCTTGTTCGCCGCCACGGCCTCGGGTGGATAGAATCGGCTGAAGTGCTGTCCGACGATTTCCTCCGAGCGGTAGCCCTTGATGCGTTCGGCGCCGGGGTTCCAGCTCGCCACGTGGCCATGGAGGTCGAGCGTCAGGATGGCGTGGTCCGTCACGCACTCAATCAACAGCCGAAGTTGGTCCGCGGCGTCCTGCTTGGAATCGCTCGGCCCGGTCAATGCGTGGCTCTCTGCATTTCCTGGGCAACCCTTGATGTCTTCCATGGGACTCCTGCGTCAGCCTGCTCGATATGAGAACACGGGCTTCGATGCCACGGGGAAGCGTCCTGGGCACCCTTCAGCCAGCGGACACTCTGGCCGGGACACGGGCAGGCTGGCGGACCGCGCGCGTGGGACACCCAGGCGCGCTGTGACATCATTGAAGGTCGACGGGGACCCAGGCGGGGGCTAACATGCCTCGCGAATGTCCATGCAGGGTGGCGCCGTCGATGATCCCGACCGGGGGCGGCGGATCGGAAAGTACGAAATCCTCACGCGCCTCTCCATTGGAGGCATGGCGGAGCTTTTCCTCGCGTACACCTCGGGTCCCGGAGGGTTTCGCAAGTTCGTCGCGGTGAAGCAGATCCTCCCGGACATCAAGAAGGACGAGCAGTTCGTCCAGATGTTCCTGGACGAGGCGCGCATCACCGCGGCCTTCTCGCACGCGAACATCGGGCAGGTGTTCGACCTGGGCGAGGAGGACGGCGAGCTGTACCTCGCCATGGAGTTCCTGCCGGGGCAGAACCTGGAGCAGGTGGCCAAGGCCTCCAGCCGCCAGGGGTACCCGCTGCCGCTGGGCTTCGTCGGGCGGGTGATTCGCGATACCTGCCTGGGCCTGCACTACGCGCACCATTTCACGGACCCCTCGGGCCGTCCGGCGGTGGTGGTGCACCGCGACGTGTCGCCGAAGAACGTGATGCTCACCTACGACGGCGTCGTGAAGGTGATCGACTTCGGCATCGCCAAGGCGCGCGGGAGCCTGGGGCGCACGCAGGTGGGAACGGTGAAGGGGACCAGCGGCTACATGTCCCCGGAGCAGGTCCGGGGCGCGGCCACCCTGGATGGTCGCAGTGACCTGTTCTCCGTGGGCGTCATGATGCACGAGATGTTGTGCGGCCAGCGCCTGTTCAGCGGCCCGCACGAAGCGGCGGTGATGCTGCAAATCGTGGAGGCGGACATTCCGCCGCCGCGCAGCATCAACCCGGACGTGTCGGAGGCGCTCGAGGCCGTCGTGCTGCGGGCCCTGTCCCGGAACGTGTCCCAGCGCTTCACCAACTGCCGGGAAATGGCGCGCGCCATCGAGGCCGCGCTGGGCTCGGAGCTCTTCGACGAGGACGGCGTCTCCGCCGTCATGGGCGACCTGTTCGCCGACAAGCGCCAGAAGACGCGCACCTTGCTGGACCTGGCGAGCCGCGCGGAAGACGCACGGATCAGCGAGGTCGCCGGCGCGCTGCAACAGGACGAGGGCGCGGAGGGCGCGCCGACGTCCCAGATGCCCGCGCCCCGGGGCCGCGCTGTGCCGCAGGCTGGGGCCCGGTCTGGCGCTGGCAGTGCTCCCAAGGCCGCGCCGCAGCGCCGCACGGGCGAGGGTGTCACGCCGCGTGGTCAAGGCGGCGTGGGGCAGGGCAGCGCGCCCAAGCCGACGCCCCAACGCCGCGTGGCCGAGGCGGCCTCGTCGCGCACCCCGCGTGGCGCACAGGAGGCAGCCGCCGCGTCTCGCACGCCGCGCCCCCGCGCGGCAGCCCGGCAAGAGCCTCAAGAAGAGGCCGAGTCGTTCGACGAGCCGAGCGATACGCAGACCCAGCGGTTCCGTTCGCGGCCGCCGCGTCCTGGCGCGGAAGCCGCGCGGACCTCTCGGCCGGCTCGCGCCAATGCGCCCCCGCCCACGGATACGCCGGTGGAGACCCCCGTGGCTCGTCCGCCGTCGCGGTGGGCCGGGCGGTTGGTCACGCTGGTGGTGCTGGCCGGCCTGGGTTGGGCGGCGACGCTGCCCGCCGTGCGCGCGCAGCTCCAGCCGGCCTTCGATTCCGCCAAGGCCTGGGTGAAGGCGGAGTTGGATCCGCCCCCTGAATCGGATCCCGCGAACTCGCCGTGGCCGCCGCAGCAGGCCGGCCCGCCGCCGGGCTTCCCGCGCCCGGCCCAAGGAGCGCCTTCCGAACCGGTGGCGGACGCCGCGGCGCCCTCCGATGACGCCCCAACGGTGGGCGCCAACTCCGCGGAGGAGGACGCCCCCGAGGGGGGCGACAAGGCCCCGGAGGCCCCGAAGCCCGCGCGGAAGCCCAAGGAGGCCAGCTCTCCGGCCAAGGTGGCCGCCGCACCCAAGCCCGAGCCCAAGGCGGCCGTCGTCCCCGCCGCCGCGGCTGCGGTGGCCGAGCCGGCGCGGCCCCTCAACCGTGAGCCCCCGGCCCCGGCCGCCGCCCGTCCGGTGGCGGAGCCGGTGACCACGGTGACGCAGGAGCCGGAGGGCATGGCGGAGGTCCTGGATACCAGCACGGCGAAGGGCGCGGCCAAGGCCGGGCTCGGGTGGATTACCCTCTACACGGTGCCTCGCGCGGCCGTGTTCGACGGGGCCACGCAGCTCGGTACTTCGCCGCTGAAGAAGTTTCCCCTGCCCATCGGGGTCTACCGGCTCCGTGTGGTGGACCCGACGGACGTCGCGTCGGAGAGCCGGCTGCTGTCCGTGCCCATCAAGCCGGGCGAGGAGACGAAGCTTCAGATCCGGCTGGCGGATCTCCCACTGTACAAGGACTAAGCGCCGTCCTTGACGCTCCGGACCCCCGTCACTAGGGTCCGCGCGCTATGTATTTTCAGGACCTTATCTTCACGCTCCAGAAGCACTGGGCCGACCAGGGCTGCATCAACACGCAGCCTTACGATGTCGAGGTCGGCGCGGGCACGATGGCCCCGTATACCTTCCTGCGTGCCCTGGGCCCGGAGCCCTGGAACGTGGCGTACGTGCAGCCCTCGCGGCGCCCCGCGGACGGCCGGTTTGGCGAGAACCCCAACCGCCTGTTCCAGCACCACCAGTTCCAGGTCATCCTCAAGCCGGCGCCGAAGAACGTCCAGGAGCTGTACCTGGCGTCGCTGCGCAAGATTGGCATCGACCCGTTGGAGCACGACATCCGGTTCGTCGAGGACGACTGGGAGTCGCCCACGCTCGGCGCCTGGGGCCTGGGCTGGGAGGTCTGGTGCGACGGAATGGAGGTGACGCAGTTCACCTACTTCCAGCAGTGCGGCGGCTTCGACTGCAAGCCCGTCGCCGCGGAGCTCACCTACGGGCTCGAGCGCATCTGCATGTACCTGCAGAACGTGGAGAACGTCTTCGACATCGAGTGGGTCAAGGGCGTGAAGTACCGCGAGGTGTTCCACCCGAACGAGGTGGAGATGAGCAAGTACGCGCTCCAGGAGTCGGACGCGCAGATGCTCTTCGCGCTCTTCGATGCGTACGAGAAGGAGTGCAAGCGGCTCATCGAGCGGCAGTTGCCGCTGCCCGCGTATGACTTCGCGTTGAAGTGCTCGCACGCCTTCAACCTGCTGGACGCGCGCGGCGCCATCTCCGTCACGGAGCGCGCCAACTTCATCAAGCGCGTGCGCGACAACGCCAGGCTGTGCGCGGAGGGCTATCTCCAGATGCGTGAGCGGCTGGGCTACCCGCTGCTCAAGACGCCGTGGACGGTGGGGGAGCAGCCCCCGGTGTTGGAGGGCAAGCCGGCCAGCGACTACTGGAAGACGGTGGTCCTCAACAAGCCCGTGGAGAAGAAGCAGAAGGCGGAGGTGGGCCATGGCGCGTGATCTGCTCCTGGAAGTGGGCGCCGAGGAGATTCCGGCGTCGTTCATCGGGCCGGCGCTGGACGACCTCAAGCGCGTCATCACCGAGCGCATGGCGGAGGCCCGCCTCAAGCACGGTGAGGTGCGCACCTTCGGCACGCCGCGCAGGTTGGCGGTGTGGGTGAAGGACATCGCCGACGCGGGCGAGGACATCGTGAAGGAGGTGCTGGGGCCCAGCGCCAAGGCCGCCTTCGACGCGCAGGGCAAGCCCACCAAGGCGGCGGAGAAGTTCGCCGAGGGGCTCAAGCTCACGGTCGACCAGCTTGGCCGCGCCACCACGCCCAAGGGCGAGTACGTGTCCGCGCGCGTGGAGGAGAAGGGCCGCGTTGCGGCGGACATCCTGAAGGACGCGCTGCACGCCGCGGTGCATGGCATCAACTTCCGCAAGTCCATGCGGTGGGGTGACGTGGACATGTCCTTCGCCCGGCCGGTGCAGTGGCTGGTGGCGCTGCTCGGCGGGGACGTGCTGCCGGTGGTGTTCGGCGACGTGACGAGCGGCCGGTCCACGCGGGGCCACCGCTTCCTGGCTCCGGACGCCATCGAGCTGAAGGCGCCGGCGGACTACGAGGCGACGCTGGAGAAGGCGCACGTGGTTGCGGACATCGCCAAGCGCCGCGCGCAGTTGGTGGAGAAGGTGAAGGCGGCCGCGGCCAAGGCGGGCGTCCAGGTGCTGGAGGATGAGTCCCTGGTGGACCAGGTGACCAACCTGGTCGAGCTGCCGAGCCCGGTGGTGGGCACCTTCGAGGAGCGCCATCTGGACCTGCCCCCCGAGGTGCTGGTGCAGGAGATGAAGAGCCACCAGCGCTACTTCTCGCTGGTGGACGGCGCGGGCAAGCTGCAGCCGAAGTTCATCGCCGTGTCCAACACGCCGGTGCGCGACGAGCAGCTCAGCCTGCGCGGCTATCAGCGCGTGCTGCGCGCGCGGCTCGCGGACGGCCGCTTCTTCTTCGACGAGGACCGGAAGACGCCGCTCATCGACCGCGTGGAGAAGCTGGGCCGCGTGGTGTGGCAGGGGCAGCTCGGCAGCTACCTGGAGAAGGTGGAGCGCTTCCGCACGCTGGCGCTGTGGCTGGCGGAGCAGTCCGGGCGGGCAGGGGACGCGGCCACCATCGAGCGCGCCGCCACCCTGGCGAAGGCGGACCTCGTCACCGGCATGGTGGGCGAGTTCCCCGAACTCCAGGGCGTCATGGGCCGTGAGTATGCCCGCGCCGGCGGTGAGCCGGACGCGGTGGCCCTGGCCATCGCGGAGCACTACCTGCCGCGCGGCGCCGAGGACGCGCTGCCCACGCAGGACCCGGGCGCGTTCATTGGCATCGCGGACCGGCTGGACTCGCTGTGCGGCATCTTCGCCATCGGCAAGGCGCCCTCCGGCGCTGCGGACCCGTTCGCGCTGCGTCGCGCGTGCATCGCCATCATCCGGCTGGTGCTGGGCCGGGGCTACCGCTTCAGCCTGTCGGCCGCGGTGGACGAGTCGCTGCGGCTGCTGGCGCCGAAGATCGCCAACGCCAAGCGCAAGGCCGGCGAGCCCGCGCCGCGTGAGCAGGTACTGGAGTTCTTCCGCGGTCGCCTCAAGGCGCTGTGGGGCGAGCAGCACCGCACGGACGTCGTGGAGGCGGTGCTCGCCGCCGGCTTCGACGACCTGGTGGCCGCGCAGAAGCGGATGGAGGCGCTCAGCCTCATCGTCGGGCACGCGGACTTCCAGCCGCTGGCCGCGGCCTTCAAGCGCGTGGTCAACATCGTGGAGAAGCAGGGCCGCGACGTGCAGGGCGGGGAGACCAATCCCCAGAAGCTGGTGGACGAGCCCGAGCGGAACCTCCACGCGGCCTTCACCCAGGCCCGCGGCGCCGTGTCGGGTTTGGTGCGCTCGGACGACTACGCCGGGGCTCTCCGGGAAATCACCAGTCTCAAGCCCGCCGTGGACACCTTCTTCGACAAGGTGATGGTGATGGCCGAGGACAAGGCCCTGAGGGAAAACCGCATCCGCCTGCTGGTGGAGATTGGTGCCCTGTTCAATCAGGTGGCCGACTTCTCGAAGATCCAGGCCGAGACGGCCTCGGCCTGACGTCGGGCCTGGCTGCCCTCCGGGGGGAGAAGCACCCCGGGGGGCACGCCGACGTCGTACGCAAGGCGCACGGGAATGGCGCACCGCGTTTCCGGTTGCCCGGGGGGAGGCCCCTTCCTACACTCCGCCCCCCTCTGATGCGCGCCTACCTTCTTTCCTCCGCGTTGCTTCTCGTGTCGTGTGACATCGGCGTCGAGAGCAAGCCCCCGCCGTCTACCCGGCTCGTCTACCCCAGTGGACTTGCCTTCTGGCGCCCCGAAGCGGGTCCGTCCACCAACGGATTCCTCTACGTCGCGAGCGCCAACTTCGACAAGTGCTACGACTCAGGCTCGGTCATCGCACTGGACCTCGACGCGGTGGGGGTGCGGCCGTTCGGAGCGCCCTTCGACCCGTCGGAGAGTCTGCCCAACGACGTCACGTCGCTGGGGATTGGTTCCCAGTCCTACGTGCAGATCCAGAGCTTCGCCGGTGAGATGGCGATGTGGAGCCCGCCGGGGCGTCCACCCCGGCTGTTCGTTCCGTCGCGAGACGAGGGCAGCGTGCTGCACGCCGTCGACGTGGGGGCGGATGGCCTCACGCTGAGCTGCGTGCAGGGTGGCGACCGCGATTGCCGCGCCAACGCGCTGTCGCTGCTGGACGTGCCGGGTGCTTCGAACAACCTGCCTTCGGCGCCGGGCCCCCTGGGGGTGAGCGTGGCGGGGACGGGCGACGACGCCCGCGTCTGGGTGACGCACACCGAGCTGGCCGGTCCCCGGACGACCATCGCGGAGGCGGACCTGCGGGGCTACCTGCTCCACCTGCCGGCCGCGAACCCCACGCGCGACGCGCTGAACACCGATGAGTTCGTGGTGCTGGGCACCAACGATCGGCTCTCGGGCGTCGCGCACGCCACCGCCGTGGGCAGCCGGTACGTGTACGCGTCCGGGCGCAACTCCTCGTCGCCGCAGTTGGGCGCGCTGCCCGCGCGCTTCATCCTGCGCCTGGTGGACCGCGCCACGCCGGGCCGGGTGCTGGAGACCGACCTGGAGCTGACGTACTCGGTGCGTGAGGCCCGGGGCGTCGCGGTGGTGCCGTCGGCCGTTCGCATTCCGGACCCGGCCGCGCCGGAGAGCACCATCGTGGACGAGCGCGTGTACCTCCTGGCGCGCGGCCCGGACACGCTGCTCGTCCTGGACGTGTTGAACGCCGCGGGGACGGCGCCGGATGCGGGGACGAACCCCACCGTGCGCATCGTGTCGGCGCTGCCCGTGCCCGCGTCCGCCAGCGAGCTGGAAGTGATTCCGCGCGGCCCGGGCCGGGGAAACCTGGTGGCGGTGACGGGAAGCGGCGACGAGGCCGTGGCCATCTTCGACGAGGAGGTGGGCCAGCTCATCGCGCAGGTGCAGGTGGGCGACAACGACCCGAACAACCCCAGCCAGCCCTTCGGCCTGGCGTCGGATGTCCGGGGCAACTCCGCCCGCATCTTCGCCAGCACCTTCGGCGACGGCCGCGTGGCCATCATCGACATCCCCGACCTCGACCGGCCGCAGAACGCGCGGCTGGTGGCGAGGCTCGGCGCCCGGCAGGGGCGTGACCCGCGCCAGGGCACCAGCCTGTGCCAGGAGACCTCCCCGTGAAGCGCCGTCACCTCGTATCCCTCTTCGCGTTTGCTGGCCTGGCCGGTAGCTGCTCCGCGACCAACCTGACCACGGGCTTCGCCGGTCTGTCGGGCGCCTTCGACCTGACGATGACCAGCAATGATCTCGTCTTCGTCACGTCCTCGGACCGGGACGAGCTGCGCGTGCTCGACACGGCGGCGAATCCTCGCGCCTACGTGGCCGCGCCCAACCCGCTCCAGGCGCTCTCCATCCCCGTGTTGGACCGGCCGGACGCGCTCACGCGGGACGTCGGCTACGACGCGGACGGCAACGACGTTCCGGGCCCCTACATCTACGCGCGCAGCTCGGGCTCGCCGGAGATCTCCGTGGTGGCGTCGGCCCGCGAGCTGCTGCGGCAGGTCGTCCGTCTCCAGGCCGCCAGCATCGTCACCGCGTTCGCGTCGCGCTCCCCGGCCGCCAACTCGGGCGCGCCGAGCACGCTGTACTACGCCATCCAGGATCCGGACGGCATCTTCGACGCCGACACCGGCGGCGCCCGGATCATGCGGCAGGAGGTCCCCGGCCCCGACGCGCTCCTGGCGTCCGAGCCCGCGGCCGTGCCTCCCCCGGTGGCGGTGTTCTGCCTTCAGCCGGGCGAGTCGATTCTCTCGATGACGATGCTCGCGGGGCAGGGGCAGTTCGCGGTGGCCACGCGGCAGGCGTCGGGCCGGTCTGGCCGCACGCTGGTCGTTACCGACTCTGGCCCCGTGGCGGACTGCCTCCAGCCCTCCGTTCCGACGCTGGACGTGTCCGCGGGCTTTGGCAACGTGCCCGTGCGGCTCCTGGTGAGCCACCCGCGCGCGGCCATCCCCGATGAAGACCCCGTCAACGCGGGGCGCTACATCTTCGGCATCCGTGACGAGGCGGCCTGCGCCGCGGCCCGCGAGTGCTCCGGCGTGCTCGCGGTGGACCTCGAGTCGTCTCCGCCAGGGCAGACGGCCCGGGACCTCAGCGGCGCCCCGATGCTGCCCATCTTCCCCGCGGGAGGCCTGCCCACGGGGCTGGCGCTGGTTCCGGATGCGAGACTGCGCGTCGTCCAGGACGATGGCTCGGAGCTGTCCATCACGGTGCCGCTGCTGGGCGTCATGCCGTCGTCCAATGGCTACATCACGCTGTTCTCCGCCGCGGACCTGCGGCAGTTCGACCTTTCGGCCGCGACGGCGCGGTCCATCGTCGGGCTTCGCGACAGCAATGAAGTGCCGCTGACCATCGAGACCGCCAACCTGGTGACCGTCACGCAGGATCCGTCGCTCCAGTCCACGGTGCTCTACGAGGGCTCCGTGACCAACGGCTTCTACCGGATCATCTACCAGGGCGGCCTTCCGGGGCTGAGCAGCCTGGTCCGTGATCCGGAGGATCCCCGCCGCTTCGAGGCCGAGGCCAGCCTCGCCGCCAACGCCAGGGCAGGGGACATCATCGTCCTGGAGAGCTCGGATGCGCTGTGCGCCGTCGACCTGCCCATCGCGTCCGTGGAGCCCGTGCCGGGGACCTCCCGCTCGCGCTTCGTCGTGCCGGAGGCGCAGCAGATCCCCACGGAGTGCGCCAGCCTGACGCGCTTCACCGTGCGTGCGGGTGGTGAGCAGCCCTTCGTCCTCTTCAACGAGGGCGGCACCTTCCTGTCGCGGGATGTGACGGGGTCGTCCAGCTACAGCATCCCCACCGAGTATTACTTCCACCCGGCCGAGTTCTACATCGACGACGACGGCGACCCGGCGACGCCTCCGGTGCCCAACCTCAGCCGCTTCCCCCAGCCTCCGCCGCCGCTGCACATCCGGGTGACGGCGGTGGGCCGCGAGCTGCGCCGGGGTGACCGCTACGCGGTGACGGTGAGCTCCGGCATCCGGAACTACATCTTCACGCCGGACAACTCGGCGGGCACGGGCCTGTCGTTCTACACCCTGCCTGCAACGGTGGCGGCTTCCCAGAAGCGGAACACGAACCTCGCCTACATCGCTTACCCGTCGGCGGACGGCATCCTCCAACTCGGCCTGGAAGCCCTCTCCGACAACCGGGCGCAGTCCCTGGCACTGGTTCCCTTCGAGTAACTGGGCGGGAGTGGAGGCCTCTGCTATCGTCCGGGGCTTCCAGTTTCACGCGAGTCAAGACCGATGATCGATCAGAACTCCCGTCCCGCCCGCAAGGTCGGTATCGCCGACCACCTGTGGGAGACGTTCGAAGACATGGCCCAGCAGATGGGCTCGGATCGCGATGCGCTGATCAACCAGGCGCTCTTCATGTTCGCGCGTCTGAACGGCTTCCTCGAAGTGAGGTCCCGCTCCGACGCCGCCGTGGCGCCCGTGGCCGCCGCCGCCGCGCCCGCGCCGGTGAAGCCCGTGGCCGCCGCGCCGAGCCCTTCGCGGCCGGCTTCTCCGCCCGTGCTCGCGCCTGCCCCCAAGGCCGACGCGACCCCCGCCCCCGCGCGTCCGCCCGTGCGCTCCACGCCGGAGGAGCGCGCCTCCGCCAACGGCCTGGACAATGACCCGGTGCGTCGCGAGGTCGCCGAGCGCGTGCTGGAGACGGCCGCGGAGCTCGAGCGCCTCATCAAGGGGAAGAACAGCGAGCCGCCTCCTCCCGCCGACGACATGGTCGAGGACGAGGAGCCGCTGCCCGACGCCGAGGATCCGGGCCTCATGGACGAGGAGCCGCCCCCGGACGACCTGGAGGAGGAGCCCGCCGACGACCTCGCCGAGGAGGAAGAGGGGGGCGCCGCGCTGTACCTCGTCACCGAGTCGGGTGATCAGGAGCAGATCGTCAAGGATCGCTTCGTCATCGGCCGTGGCAAGCACTGCGACTTCGTCATCAACTCCGGCAAGGTCTCTCGAGAGCACGCCGTCATCGCCCGCGAGGGGGATGAATGGACCATCGAGGACCTCGGCTCGTCCAACGGGACCTGGTTCAACAAGCAGCGCATCAAGCGCCGCAAGGTCGAGGACGGGGACGAGTATTTCATCTGCAGCGAGAAAATCCGTCTCTTGCTCCGATAATTGCGTGACCCGAGCCCCGTCCCGCGGGGCTTCTGGTTGTTCGCCAATTGACGGGCTCCAGGCGTCCCTGGTTTGATACCGGACGCCTGCCGCGAAGAGGACAGGCGCTGATGACGCCTGTTCAAATCGCGCTTTGGATGGTTCTCGGAGTGGCCCTCGTGATCTCGGTGGTGACGGATGTGCTTCGCCGGGAGATCCTCGACGTGGTCACCTACCCGCTGATGGCGGTGGGGCTGGGCGTACGTCTCGCCACCGAGGGGGTGGGGGACCTGGAGAACGGCCTCATCAGCGGCCTGATTTCGGGGGTGGGGCTCGCGTTGCTGCTGCTGCCAGCGGCGCTGCGCGGGCGGATGGGGTGGGGCGACGTGAAGTTGATGGGCGGGGTGGGCGCCGTGCTGGGATTTCCGGCGGTGCTCGGGGCGGCGGCTTTCATTTCACTGGTGGGGGCGCTGCAGGCGGTGGTGACGCTGCTCTGGCAGGGCGCCGTCTGGGACACACTGGCGGCCGTGGTCCGCCGGTGGGCGGTGCGGGTCCGGTTGGCGAGCGCGGACGCGCAGCCAGCTCCCCAGCGCCACATTCCTTATGGAGTGGCCATCGCGCTCGGCACCTTCTGGGCGCTGTGGTGGCAGCACGGAACGTTGAGTTAGCTCGGACTTCTGGAAGAGAAGAGGGGACACGGACGATGTTCACACGCATCACGCATGCCGCGGCGCTTGGCGCCCTCATCGCAATGGTGGCTGGCGGCAATGCCCTGGCGCAGGATAACACCACCGTCAGCCTCGGCGTGGGCTCCCAGAAGGTGATCACCATTCCGGGTCTCAGCCGCGTCGCGCTCGGTGACCCGAGCATCGCGGACGTGAAGACGCTGGGCTCCGGTCAGCTTCTCATCACCGGTCAGGCCGAAGGCAAGACGACGCTGCTCGTCTGGAAGTCCTCGGGCCAGCGCGTCAGCTATCTGGTCGCGGTTCGCAAGCAGGACCCCAACGAGGTCATCACCGAGATCAAGCGGCTGCTCGGTGAAATCGAAGGTGTGTCCGTCCGCATGGTGGGAGATCGCATCTACCTGGACGGTCAGGCCTACACCACCCAGGACGCCGACCGCATCGAGCAGGTCGTGGGCCTCTACCCGAACGTGAAGTCGTTCGTGAAGATCGCCCCCAACGCCAAGAAGCTGGTGGCCCAGAACCTCAACGCGGCCTTCCAGAAGGCCGGCCTGAAGAACGTGCAGGCCAACGTGGTGGGCGCCACCATCTTCCTGGAGGGCTCCGTGGAGAGCCAGCAGGACCTCCAGAAGGCCGAGCTCATCACCAAGGCCATCGGTGAGAAGGTGGAGAACCTCCTCGTCGTCGGCATCAAGCGGATGATTCTCTCCGAGGTCCAGTTCGTGGAGATCCGCCGCAACAGCCGCGACCGCTACGGCATCCGGTACCCCACGGACATCACGGGCACCGCGCAGGCCGTCTCCACCATCACCCAGCAGCTCTTCCCCGCGACGTTCGGCCAGGGCATCGCCAACATCGGCATCAACGCCAGCGCGGACTTCTCCTTCGGCTTCCAGGGCAACGACGGTTACGGCCGCCTGCTCGCGCAGCCCAAGCTGGTGTGCGCCAGCGGTGAGAAGGCGGAGTTCCTCGCCGGCGGCGAGGTGCCCATCCCGCTCATCACCAACAACCAGTTCACGGTCGAGTTCAAAAAGTACGGCGTCATCCTGAACCTGCGCCCCACCGCGGACCGCAACGGCAACATCCAGACGGAGATCGAGGCGGAGGCGTCCGAAATCGACACGTCCGTGGCGGTGTCCTTCGGTGGCTCGGCCTCCATCCCGGGCTTCCGCACCCGCCGGGTGAAGACGAACGTCACCGTGCGCCACGGTGAGACCATCGTCCTCTCCGGCGTGTTCAGCCACGACGAGCAGAAGTCGGTGTCCAAGCTGCCGGGCCTGGGTCACATCCCCATCATCGGTGAGCTCTTCAAGAGCCGCGGCTTCGACTCCACCAAGCGCGAGCTGGTGATTTTCGTCACCCCGCGCATCGTGAACCCGGACTCCGACAAGGTCCGGACCATCATCGAGGACGTGAAGAGCCGCTACAAGCAGGCCCGGTCCGAGGTGAACTTCAACATCTTCGACTGAGGCGGGCGCCTCCTGGCGCTGCCTTCACGGGCCGGCCGCCACCCTTTCAGGGGTGGTTGCCGGCCCGTCGCCTTGCGGGCAAGCGAGCAACCCGGTTCTCACGCTTTGAGTACGAAGGGGGGCTTGCTAGCATCCGTCCCCATGTTTCTCATCACCCTCGCGGAAAAGGGCGGCGGGACCGAGCAGCGCGAGTACCACAAGAATGAAGTCACCATCGGCCGTCTGCCGGGCAATGACATCATCCTCGCGAAGGGCAACGTCTCCAAGTACCACTCGCGAATCGTCGCCAAGGACGGGAAGTTCATCATCGTGGACATGAAGTCCACGAACGGCACGTTCGTGAACGGCAAGAAGATTGCCGCGCCTCAGGTCCTCAAACCGACCGATCAGGTCTACATCGGCGATTACATCCTCAACGTGGAGGGGCTCGAAGACGAGGGCCCCGTGATGACCCGCGCGGGTCAGCCCGAGGAGGAGTACTACGACGAGCAGGGCGAGGAAGGGCCCTACGAGGACGAGGAGGGCCCCTACGAGGACGAGGAGGGCCCCTACGAGGAGGAGGAGCCGGAGCCGGCGCCGCCCCCCGCGGTCAAGAGCAACATGCCCGCGTCGCTGGCCTCCGCGCTGGCGAAGAACAAGCGCAAGGTGGACCCCCGGCAGGAGCGCTACACGCGCCTGCAGAAGGAGATCCACGACCGCCTCATCGAGTACCTCGACCTGCGCCGGATGGACATGGACCGGCTCGGCGACGACGAGCTGTGGCGGCGCACGGAAAAGGCCATCCGCGACATCATCGACCAGATGGAAGCGGACGGTGAGCTTCCGGAGGACGTGGACCGCGAGGAGCTGCTCACCGACGTCATCAACGAGGCGCTGGGCCTGGGGCCCCTCGAGGCGTTCCTCGCGTCGGATGACATCAGTGAGATCATGGTGAACCACGCCAACCAGATCTACATCGAGCGCAAGGGCAAGCTGACCCTGTCGGAGAAGACGTTCTCCTCCAACCAGGCGGTGCTCGGCGTCATCGAGCGCATCGTGGCGCCCATCGGTCGCCGCATCGACGAGTCCAGCCCGCTGGTGGACGCGCGCCTCAAGGACGGCAGCCGCGTCAACGCCATCATCCCGCCGCTGGCGCTGAAGGGTCCCTGCATCACCATCCGCAAGTTCAAGAAGGACTCGCTGAAGATCGCGGACCTCATCAAGTACAAGACCGTCACCGCGCAGATGGCCGAGTTCCTGGAGATGTGCGTCACCGCCCGGCGCAACATCGTCATCTCCGGCGGAACCGGTTCCGGGAAGACGACGACGCTGAACATCATCAGCTCGTTCATCCCGGAGGGTGAGCGCATCATCACCGTGGAGGACGCCGCCGAGCTGCAGCTCCCCCAGGACCACTGGGTGCAGTTGGAGAGCCGGCCTCCCAACCTGGAAGGCAAGGGCGCCATCACCATCCGTGAGCTGGTGAAGAACTGCCTGCGCATGCGGCCCGACCGCATCGTCGTCGGTGAGTGCCGCTCCGGTGAGACGCTGGACATGCTCCAGGCCATGAACACGGGCCACGACGGCTCGCTCACCACGCTGCACGCGAACACGCCGCGTGACGCCATCGCCCGCCTGGAGACGATGGTGCTCATGTCCGGCATGGACCTGCCGGTGAAGGCCATCCGCGAGCAGATCGCCAGCGCGGTGCACATGATCGTGCAGCAGACGCGCTTCTCCGACGGTACGCGGAAGATCTGCTACATCACGGAGGTGTCCGGCATGGAGGTCGACATCGTGACCCTCCAGGACATCTTCTACTTCAAGCAGGATGGCTTCACGGAAGACCACAAGGTCCGTGGCCGCTACGTCGCCTCCGGCTTCGTGCCGAAGTTCTACGACGAGCTCCAGCGCAAGGGCATCCCCGTCAACATGAGCATCTTCCGCGAGGAGTGACGCGTCCCCATGGCCACTCTGGTCGTCCGTCTGCCTGACGGTACTGAGAACGAATACGCCATCACTGGCGAGCTGAAGCTGGGCCGCCAGCAAGGCTGCGACATCCTCCTCACCGAAGGCGGTGTGTCGCGTACGCACGCGCGCGTCTTCGAGGAGGGCGGTACCGTCTTCATCGATGACGTGGGCAGCGCGAACGGCACGTTCGTGGATGGCAAGCGCATCATGGAGCCCACCGCGCTGACGCCTCAGTCGGAGGTGCTGCTCGGGGACTACACCCTCACCCTCAAGGCCGCCGCGGTCCGGGGCTCGGGGGCGCGGCGCGCGGCGAAGCCCGCGGCGGGGGGCGATGACGCCATGCCCGTGGGCGGCGAGGGCGCGGGCCCTCGCGCTACCCGGGCCATGCCCAGCATCAAGAAGTCGCCGGGCGGGGCGAAGGGAGGCGGCGCCGGGGCGGAGCTCGCGAAGCGTCCGCGTCCAGCGCGCTCCCCGGCCGCGGGCGGCGCCCGTCCGGAGCCGACCGCCAGCGGGCCTTCGCTGCGCGGCATGGTGGGGCCATGGGCGGGGCAGACGTATCCCCTCAAGGGCAAGGTCATCGTGGGCCGTCAGCCGCCCGCGTCCATCCAGTTGGATGATGACTCGGTCAGCCGTCGGCACGCGGAGCTCGAGGTCACCCGCGATGGCGTGATGGTGAAGGACCTGGGCAGCGCCAACGGGACGCTGCTCAACGGCGAGCCCCTGGACCAGACGCCAGTGCCCCTGGAGCCCGGGGATCTGCTCCAGTTCGGCGTGGTGGAGATGTCGTTCGAGGAGGACGCATCCGCGGCGCCGGCGCGTCGTGGCCCGGGAGCGGCGCGAGGCGGCGACGTGGAGGTCGACCCGGCCGAGAAGCGCAAGAAGCTCATCATGGTGGCGGCGGCGCTCGTGGGCGTGCTGCTGATGGTGGGGATGGTGTCGTCCATCTTCAGCCCTCCGCCGGCGGACCTCCCCCCCCGGGTGTCGTCAGCCAGGCGGACCAGGCGCAGAAGATCCAGGAGCTGCTGAGCGAGTGCCGCTCCTACGCGTCCAGCGAGCTGGGCGCGCCGAACTGGGACAAGGCCAACGAGGTCTGCACCCAGGCGTTGGACCTGGACCCCATTCACCCGGAGGCGAACACCCTCATCCGGCGCATCAAGCTGGAGAAGGAGTCCTTCGACTACTACTCGCAGGGTGAGCGGCTGCTGCAGCGCCTCAAGCCGGAAGAGGCCCTGGAGTCGTTCCGGAAGATCCAGAAGGAGAGCGAGTACTTCCGCCGGGCCCGCGCCAAGGCGCGCGAGGCCGCCGACGCGGTGACCAAGCGCGCGCAGGAGGACTGCAAGCTGTACCTGCGCGACTCGCAGTGGAGCGCCGCGGTGTCTCGCTGCGGGGTGTACATGGCGGTGTGGTGCCAGTCCGTCCCGCGCGACGACCTGCAGCCGCCCCTGGGCTTCACGCTGAAGCTGGAGGGCCGCCTGCGCCGCAACGAGTGGCGGCCCAAGGAACCGATGTTCGTGAAGTTCCTCATCGCGCGGCAGAAGATGGACCCCAACGCGGCGCCGTGGGTGTGCCCGGTGGCGGAGGTGCTCGCCGGTGACGAGCGTGCCGTGGATCCGCGCACCATCATCGCGGAGGCGGCGAAGAAGCGTTATCCCAACAAGCTGATGCAGGCCGCGCTGCTGGATTACTGGGGCGGCCGTGGCAGCGAAGCGCTGGCGACGATGCAGAAGCTGCGCGCCAACTACGAGGCCGCGCAGTACCACGCCCAGGCGGACGAGCTGATGAAGAGCATGTCCACGGTGGATCAGCTCTTCAAGGCGGGCCAGAGCTACCTGGCCGCGGAGGACCCGGAGAAGGCCGCCGAGCCCTTCCGGGAGGCGCTGGCCACCGACAAGATGCTCATGCAGGAGCTGGCCGAGGCCAAGCCGTCGTTCTACCGGCGCAACATCCTCCAGGACTTCGCGGAGAAGTCCTACCAGCGCGGCAAGCACTGGGCGGACCGCGAGGACCGCCGCCGCGCGTGCCGCGTGTGGAAGCTGGGCTTCAGCTTCTACGCGGGCAATCCGAACCTCAACAAGGCGGCGGCCTTCTGCTCCACGCGGGCCCTGGAGGCGTTCCGGGCGTCGAGCACCTGCAACGACATGGCGGTGCCGCTCGACTACGCCGTCAAGGGTGACGGCGTGGAGGAGATGGTCGTCGCGAAGAAGGCGGAGCTGGGCTGCAAGTAGCGCCCGTCATGGACAGGGCGGGGCGGGCGCGCTAGGCACGGGGCATGGTCGACACCAGCCCCTCGCGCTCCGCGCCCACCCTGGTCCTCATCGACGCTTCGGGTTTCATCTTCCGCGCGTACCACGCCATTCCTCCGCTCACGACGAGCAAGGGCGTGCAGACCAACGCGGTGCTGGGCTTCACGCGCATGGTGCTCAAGGCCCTGCGCGAGCTGAAGCCCTCGCATGTGGCGCTCGCCTTCGACAAGGAGAGCCGCACCGAGCGCCAGAAGATTGACCCCACCTACAAGGCGAACCGCGAGGGTCCTCCCGAGGACCTCATCCCGCAGTTCGCCCTCATCCGCCGCGTGGTGGAAGCCATCAACGTGCCCGTGTTGGAGGTCGCCGGCTGGGAAGCCGACGACGTCATTGGCACGCTGGCCGTGAAGGCGAAGCAGGAGGGCTTCTGCGTCCAGGTCGTCACGGGCGACAAGGACTTCGTCCAGATTGTCGACGACGACGTGCGCCTGTACGACCCGATGAAGGACGTGCACACGCTGCCCGCGGACGTGAAGGCGCGGCTGGGCATCGAGCCGGGGCAGATGCGCGACTACCTGGCCCTCATCGGTGACGCGGTGGACAACGTCCCCAAGGTGCCGGGCATTGGCCCGAAGACGGCCACGGAACTCATCCAGCAGTTCGGCAACGTGGAGACGTTGCTGGAGCGCCTGGAGGAAGTGAAGAAGCCGAAGATTCGGGAGAACATCGCCTCCCACCGCGAGAGCCTCCTTCGCGCCAAGCAGCTCGTCACCTTCAAGACGGACCTGCCGTTGGACGTGGGCATGGCGGACCTGGCCCGCAGGCCGCTGGACGCGCAGCGCTCGCGCGAGCTCTTCACGGAGCTGGAGTTCTTCGCGCTCCTCAAGGAGCTGCCGGCGCAGGACGGCGCCGCGGCGGGCGCGCCCGAGGTGGCGAAGGAGAAGCCCGCGCCGCTGACGGTGACGCCGCGCCTGGTGGGCACGGAGGAGGAGCTTGCACCCCTGGCCAACGCCGTGCGCGAGGCGGGCGCCGTCAGCCTGATTCCCGCGTACGAGGGCGCGCCCTTCGGCGCGAAGCTGGTGGGACTGGCGCTCGCGCTGCCGGATGGGCAGACGGCGTACGTGCCCCTGCGGCATGCGCAGTTGGGCGTGACGCAGGTGAAGCCGGACGCCTTCACCACGGCCTTCCGCGCCGTGCTGGAGGACGCGGCGGTGAAGAAGGGCGGCCATGACCTCAAGGCGCTCTCCCTGGTGCTGGCCAATGACGGCATCACCCTGCGGGGCGCGCACGACGACGTGGAGCTGCTGAGTTACCTGCTCAACCCGTCGCGCCGCGAGCACGCGCTGGTGGACCTGTCGCGGGAGCGGCTGTTCACGGAGCTGCCGCCGCTGCCAGCCGCCGCGGAGGGCAAGCGCGGCAAGAAGGACCGCGCCCTGGCGGACCACACGGTGGAGGAGGTGGCCACCGGCTTCGCCATCCGCGCCGAGGCCGCGCGCCGGCTGGCCCCCGAGCTGTGGAAGGAGCTGGAGGTCGCGAAGCTGGCGGACCTGGCCCGGGACTTGGAACTGCCGCTCTTGCCGCTGCTCGCGCAGATGGAGCAGCGGGGCGTGTTGCTCGACACCGCGGAGCTGTCGCGCACGTCCGTGAAGGTGGACGCGGCCGTCGAGACGCAGGTGAAGGAGGTCTACCGGCACGCGGGGCGCGAGTTCAACATCGGCTCCAACCCCCAGTTGGTCGACGTGCTCTTCAACGAGCTGAAGCTGCCCATCATCAAGAAGGGGAAGACGGGCCCCTCGGCGGACCAGGAGGTGCTGGAGAAGCTGTCCGAGGAGCACCCGCTGCCGGGCGCCATCATCGAGTACCGCAGCCTGTCCAAGCTGAAGAGCACCTACCTGGACACGTTGCCCACGCTGGTGGCCGCCGACGGGCGCATCCACACGACGTATCACCAGGCGGCGACCGCCACCGGGCGCCTGTCCTCCACCGACCCGAACCTCCAGAACATCCCCGTCCGCACGGAGCTGGGCCGCGAAATCCGCCGGGCCTTCGTGGCCGCGGAGGGGCACCAGTTGGTGAGCGCCGACTACAGCCAGGTGGAGCTGCGGCTGCTGGCCCACATCGCGGACGACGCGGTGCTCATCGAGGCCTTCCGCCACGACGAGGACATCCACACCCGCACCGCCGCGGAAGTCTTCGGCGTGCCCACCGACAAGGTGGACCGGGAGCAGCGGCGCGTCGCGAAGATGGTGAACTTCGGCATCGCGTACGGCCTGTCGCCGCACGGCCTGTCAGCGCGGCTGGGCATCGCGCAGGACGTGGCCCGCGACATCATCGAGCGGTACTTCATCCGCTACGCGGGCATCAAACGCTACCTGGAGGAGACCGTCTCCGTGGCGCGCAAGACGGGCTACGTGGAGACGCTCTACGGCCGCCGCCGGTACATGGCGGACTTGAACTCGAAGAACCGCGGCGTGGCCCAGGCCGCCGAGCGCGCCGCCATCAACATGCCCATCCAGGGCACGGCCGCGGACCTCATCAAGAAGGCGATGCTCGCGGTGGACGCGGCGCTGACGGCCCAGAAGCTGCGCACCCGGATGCTGCTCCAGGTGCACGACGAACTCCTCTTCGAGGCCCCCGACGCGGAGGTCGAACAGGTGAAGGCGCTGGCCGTGCAGGCGATGTCGTCGGTGGCGGACCTGAAGGTGCCGCTCAAGGTGGACGTGGGCGCGGGCCGGAGCTGGGCGGACGCGCACTGACGCTCCAAAAAAGACGGGAGGAGCGCCCACCCCCGTAGGCGCCCCTCCCGGATGCTGCACCCCACGGCCCCCACGGCCGCCACTGCACACTTCGACAAATGCGCCGACCCGTCCGACCGGCGAGTCGTGTGGACCCCCATCCACACGTCTTGCCAGCGGCTCGCGGTGCGCGCTCACCACTCCCCAGCGGGAGCGCGACTTCCCACAAGCGCGCCATGGGCCCCCACCCAGGCGCACTCCCTCCCGCCGGTCTCGGACGCTCCCGTTGCCGGAAGCGTCAAGTCGAACGGGCCGGCCAACCCCTACACGCCCTCAGTGCATTGCCGTACGTCCATCTCCCGTGTCCGGAGACACGCGCCGCGTCCGCGAAGGACGCTCGAAGTACTCGACGACCAGCCCACCGAAGGGAACTCGCGGCCCATCCGCCCGCGGGTCCTTCATCCGTTGAAGCAGCGCCACCGCGGAGTCCACGGCCTCGTCGACCGCGCGGTTGATGCGCTCGCGTTCCCAATCCCCGCCACCCAGCACCTCGGAGGCGTCCACCAGGCAGCGCCGAAGCGCCGCGAATTCGTCATAGAGGGCGCGGGCCCCCCGGTGCGGCGACAGGCGCAGCACCGCGCGCGTGCGGCTCCAGGGGCTCGACTCCTCACCGGCGAGCGTCTTGCCCAGCTCGCGGATGAAGGGCTCCACCAGGTTGTCCAACTGGGTGGGCATGCCCTGGGAGACGTCCGTTTCGGGCGCCGCCAACACCATCCTCCGCCACAGCGCCGAGATTCGATCCGGTTGCTGGCGGAAGAACCGCGCCAGCACGGCTGCCTTACGTCCACGCTCGCTCATGTCCAGTGCCTTCCGCATCGCGTACGGAGGTCATAGCAATCCGGCTGCCAACGCCTTTGGAGTCCCAGACTCCAATGAATTCAGCGGGTTGGCCCGGAGTGGCGAGCAGGCAGAGGGGCGGGAGCGCGGTAGAAACTACAGGGCGGGGATTGCAGTCCTACCGGGTCGGGAGGACTCAGTGCAGCGTGGGCTTGGGCGGGCGGCCGTGGGGGCCTTCCTCGTCGTCCAGGTCCCCTGGGAAGTCGGCTGCCGCACCCTCCGCGAGCGCGGCGTCGGACTCGTGCGCGGGCTCGTGGCCCTCCGCGCCCGGAGGACCCGCGGGCCAGTCCGGCCACGTCGCGTCCGTGGTGCTGGCCAGCGACGCCTCGGCCTGGGCGTTGGCCGCCGCGGCCTGGGCGGCCAGCAGGCGCAGGGTGGCGTCCTCGGCGGCGTCCTGGGCGGCCATCTCCGCCAGCTTCGCGGCGCGCTGCTGGCGGCGGCGGGCGTAGGCGGCCACGCAGAGGAAGGAGGCGCCCAGCCACACCAGCGCGGAGCTGGTGGTGAGCGGCAGCCAGCCGTAGCGCGCGGCCAGGCCTTCCCGCCAATCCGTCTCCTCCACCAGCAGCGAGGTGCGGAAGGCCTTGCCGAAGGCGGTTTCGAAGGGCTCGCCGCGCGCCACGCCCTCCACGAGCGCGGCCATGGCCAGCGGGCCGAACTTCGCGGACAGGTGCGCCACGAAGGCGGCGCTCTGCGCGTAGGCAATCTCCACGTCGGAGGGGACATCCGGCCAGGCCCGGTCCAGGTGCTCGAAGTGGAAGACGCGCTCCTGTGTCACGGCGCGGAAGAGGGCGCCGTAGTGCGTGATGGAGTACCGCTCCCCGGTGACGTTCTGGGCCACGCCCTCCTGGAACCAGCGGGGCCACTGCGGGGCCAGTTGCCCCAGCGCGACGTGGGCCAGCTCATGGCGCAGCGTCTGCTGTCCGTCCGGGGCATTCAGGCTGAGCGCGTCCAGGAGGATGATTTGGTGGACGGGGTAGGCCAGGGCCACGGCCCAGCCGGGAGGCTTGCCGCCGGGCAGCGCCAGGGCCTCGAACTCCGAGCGGCCCACGCCCAGGCGAATCTCCGTCACCCCCGGCCAGTCCTTGCCCAGGATGGTGCCAAAGGTGTCCCGGACGCCTTCGATGTGACGGGACAGCTCGTGCGCGGCGCCAGTGGCGGCGGCCGTGTGGAGGATGCGGAAGCGCTTCGTCGTGAGTTCGCCGCTGACGACGGGCGGGGGCGTGAGCGGCACCAGCGCGGCGTCGTACACCACGTCATGCGCGTGGGTGCCGTGGGCGCCGCCGGGCTCTTGCGCCCGGGCGAGCGGGGCGGCCAGCAGCAGGAGCAGAACAAGCAGGTGGCGCATGTGCGACGGCCTCACGTTCCACTGACATAACAGCCTCGCCCCTGGTTGCCGCAACCTCCGCGCCCGTGGTGGGCGCAGCGCGGTGCGTCAGGAGTCGGCGTTGGCCTTCTTCTGGGACAGGTACGCCACGTTGTCCTCGACGCGCGCGTAGTCGCGGTCCGCGAACGTGGGGCTCTTGAAGGTCTCCAGCAGCTTCTGGTGCGCCTCCAGCACCGAGCGGACCTGCGACTCGAACTGGGTGCGCTGGCGCTTCAGCTCGTTGATGTCCTCCACCACCTGCACCAGCCGCTGGTGGGCGCCGTGGACAATCTTCTCCGCCTGATGTTCGGCGTCCGCGATGATGATTTCCGCTTCCTTCTTCGCGGCGTCCTTCAGGTCCTCGCTGATGCGCTGGGCGGTGACCATCGTCTCCTGGAGGGTGCGTTCCCGTTCCTGGTGCTGTTCGACCTTGAACTGGGTGCGCTTCACTTCCTCCTTGAGCGCGATGTTCTCCTTCACCACCTCCTCGAATTCGCCAGCGATGAGCTCGAGGTAGGCCTCCACCTCACGGCGGGAGAAGCCGCGCAGGGCCGTTTCGAACCGCTTCTGCCGGATGTCGAGCGGGGTGATTTTCATGACGCCGCAGTGTAGCGCAGGGGCGTCACTTCTCCAGGAATCGGCCCTGGCGCCGGGGTGGAGCCCCACGGCGTGGTGCCTGGCTGGCTGCCCGGCGGGCGGGCGTCAGCGGCGGGCGGCGTCCCATTGGGACACCACGGTCCGGGCGGCGTTCTGCACCCCCGAGGTGAGCCGGGCATCCACGGCGGCGTCCTGGACGGCGCGGCGCGCGGTGGGGGTGCGCTGGAAGATGAGCCCGTTGAGCGCCTGGATTTTCAGCGCGTCCGGGAGGCGGGGGTGGCGCACCACGTTGGCGAGGATTTCCTCCGCCCGCGTGTGCTGGAACAGCGCCACCGCGCGCAGGGCGGCCTGCTGGATGCGGGGATTGGGGTCCCAGAGCAGCAGCGCCAGCGAATCCAACGCCCGCGCGTCACCCAGCAGCGCCAGGTCCTCGATGGCCAGGGCCCGGACCTCCTCTGGCGCCGGCTTCATCGCCCCCAGCAGCCCCCGCAGCAGGGCGGTGTCGTCCGAGGCCTCCGCTGCGGCGCCAGGCGCACCTGCCGTGGCCGGGGCCGCCGCCGGGGCCACGGCGGCGGGCGGCGGGGCAGCCGGGGCCTGGGCGGGTGCGGTGGCGGCGAGCAGCAGGCCAGTGAGAAACAGGGGAGGCATGGAGCCCCTTCTACCCCGGAGCGAAGAGTTTTTCTTGACGCGATCGCTCATCGTGGGAGCTTGCCGCTGCTACATGTGTGTTGCGAACAGGAGCAAGGTTCGATGAACGCGGCCGCGAACTGGCAGACGCTGGAAAACGTCGATGTGGAGTGCACCCATTGCGGCATCCGGATGACCCTGCAACCCGGGACCCGGGTTCGCTACTACCGGTGCTCCGGGTGTCATCGCTGGGTGTCCAGCGTGTACTCCGACGTCTTCCGGGCGGACGCGAAGGTGCGGACGCACCCGGTGAAGGACTCGGGCGCGCAGGACGAGCAGTTCATCGAGGTCAAGGACCGGCTGGACCGCTGGCTGTCCGCGCTGGAGGAGCAGGACCCGTACCGGCTCCTGGGCGTGTCGCCGCTGGACTCGGCGGACACGGTGCGCGCGCGCTACCACGCGCTCGCCATGGAGGCGCACCCGGACCGCGGCGGCTCACCGGAGAAGATGCGCGAGCTGAACGCGGCCTATGAGCGCATCCTCCGGCACCGCCAGCGCAAGCGTCAGGAGGCGCTGTCGTCCGGCGTGCCCGCGGCCTCCGCGTCCGTCCTGCCCGCGCGCAGCAGGTAGCCCCAGAAGAGCGCGCCCAGGGCGAACCCGAGCCCCGCCTTCATCCAGGTGGGGAACAGGTCGCCCGGTGAGACGTAGCCCTCCACCACGCCGATGAGGGCCAGGAACGGCGCGCACCCCAGCACCAGCTTCACCGCCTCCCGTCCGCGCAGCGCCAGCGCCTGTCCCCGGGGCAGCTCCCCCGGGTCGATGAGCGACTGGCCCACCATCAGTCCCGCCCCACCGGCGATGACGAGGATGGACAGCTCCACCGGCCCATGCGCGGCGATGAAGTCCAGCAGCCCGCCGACCATGCCCTCGCGCGCGCACAGCGCGGTGATGGCGCCAATGTGCACGCCGTTGTTCACCAGCAGGAACAGCGTGCCCAGGCCGAAGGTGAGGCCCGTGGCGAAGGTGACGATGGTGACGGTGAGGTTGTTGGTGGCGATGCCGGACGCCACTGAGTTGGGCGGCGCCACCGACAGGATGTCGTCCGTCCACATGCGGCCCTGGGCCACGTAGTGGCGCACGCCGGAGGGCACCAGCAGCTCGGCGCCCTGGGGCTCCCACAGCACCACCACCGCGCCCAGGACGAGGCCCAGGATGAACAAGGCGGCGCTGGCGCCCACGAAGCCGCGCTCGCGTCGCAGCGTCGCGGGGAACTCCCGGCGGAAGAAGTCGCGCACCGCGGGCCAGCGCTCGCGCGGCGGCTGGTAGATGGCGGCGTAGGCCTGCCCGCAGAGCTGGTTGAGGAAGCGGTGGGCATCCGTGCCGGGATAGAACGTCTGGGTATGGGCCAGGTCGGCGGACGCGCGCCGGTACAGCGTGTCCAGCGTGCGCAGCTCGTCCAGCTTCAGCGTGCCCGCGCGCTGGCGCGTCAGCAGGGCCTGGAGCGCGTCCCAGTCTTGCCGGCGGCGGGCCACATAGGCGGGAAGGGGCGTGGCCATGTCAGCGCGCTCCTTGAACGCGGGCGCGCAGGAAGGCCTCGGTGCTCTCCGCCGAGGCCAGCACCGCGGCGAGCGACGCCGCGTCCGGTGGGCCCACGCGCTCCACCAGCCGCGCGCCCAGCCGCTGCCGCACGTCCGGCGCCAGCCCGGGCGCCCGCGACAGGAAGGACAACACCAGCTCCACGTCCTCCGGCGTGAGCGTCCGCGCGCCCTCGGCCGACGTCACCGGCGCCGCCGCTTCTGGCGCGGCGGTGTACTTGTCCAGGTCGATGCGCTCCTCGCGCACCAGCAGCGTGCCAGCGAGCAAATCCCCGAGCCGCCGGTGCTGGCGGGTCAGCAGCATGCTCACGCAGGCCGCGGCGTACAGCATGGGCAGGAAGTCCACCGCGCGGCACAGGTTGCGGACCGCGCTCTCGTACACGCCCACCGGTGAGCCATCCCACCGCACCACGCGGATGCCGAGCGCCCGCTTGCCCACCGTCTGTCCGTGGAAGAGGACCTCGCTCACCGTCCAGTACAGCCACTGCGTGGCGAAGACGCCCACCACCATCAAGGTCTGCGCCACGCCCGACAGCCCCTGGAAGACGCCGAGCACGTCCGACACCAGCAGGGTGAAGACGAAGTACGCGATGAGCCAGAAGAAGAACAACAGGCTCGCGTCCACCAGCCACGCGAGACACCGGTAGCCAATGCCCGCGACGGGGAGGGTGAGCGCCACACGCTCGGGGGTGGCGACGTCGAGATGGGGTGTCGGAGCAGAGCGCATGCTGGGGGCGCAGCATACACGTCTGCCTTCCACCTACGCGGTTGTGTCGCGCCTCGATTCGCCTTCGAGTTGCGGGATTTTCAGGTCCCAACCGCGTGTGGCCGGGAAGACAGTCATGGGGTCGAATGAGGGCGGCTTCATCGACTTGTGGACGCGGCCGCGTGTCGTGCGGGAAACAGCGACAACGAACCAACGGATGAAACCCCTGTAACGGGCTCTAATTCATGCACACTGGACACTCCCGTTGGGGCTGGTTCGCGTCTGCGCTTTCCCAGTGATAGGGTTTCTTCGTCGGACCATGAACCTGGGCTGAAGGAGGTGCGGCCCGCAGGGACGTCAGAGGTAGCTGAAAGTCAAAAACAGCCAGGAGTCGAGTCGTATATCGGTAGGCCGACTCCGGAGTGGCTCAGCGGACGTGCTCGTTCATCCCTGTCATGCAACCCACTGGCCCAAGTCGTACCGGAGCCGGCTGTGGTCAGTTGTCTGTTCATGCAGTTTTCGCCATGACGGCTGGGGGGCCTTCGCATGGCAACCAATCAAGCAGCGATTCGTGTATCGATTCTCGAAGGACCGTGGGCGGCCTGGCAGGGCCTCGCTGACGGGCTCCGAGGTGAAGGCGTCCAGATCTCCTCGGTGACGAGGGATGTGCGCCTGTTCCTCGACAGCCTGGGAACGGACCCGCCGCAGGTCGCGGTGATGGATGTGGAAGGCGACAGCGAAGCGGCCGTGGGCTGCTCCGTCACCGAGGGCATCAACCTCTTGCGGGAAGCCCGCAAGCGGCGGCTCGAGGTGCGGATGCTGTTGCTCTCCGCGGTGAGCACGCCGGAGATCATCTCGCAGTGCTTCGACGAGGGTGCGTCGGGCTACCTGTTCCGTGCGGGGTTGGGAACGACGGCGGTTGCGTCCGCCATCAACTCCCTGGTCCGTGGCGAGCGGTTGTTCCCGGTGCAGCTCTTGCGGAACGACTTCGAGCATCCGCCGGTGACGTCGCCCACCGCGAGCGTGCTGCTGGCGCTCACGCAGCGCGAGCGTGAGGTGCTGGCGTACGTGGCGGGCGGCGCGGACAATTTGAAGATCGCCGCGCACCTGCAGATCGCCGAGCGCACGGTGAAGTCTCACGTCACGCAGCTCTACCGGAAGCTGGGCGCGGAGAACCGCACGCAGCTTGCGTTGAGGGCGTGCCACCTGGGCGTCCGGCCTCCGCCGGACCTCTAGGCGAAACATCGGACCGCGCATGCAGCACGCCCCCCGGACCCAGGCCTGGTGGCCCGGGTTCGCAGGGGGCGTGCGCACGGCCGTGGCCGGAACTACTGCTTCAGCTCTTCCATCTTCTTGCGGAGGCTCAGCGGACGCATGTCCGTCCAGACCTCCTTGATGTACTCCAGGCACTCGGCCTTCGAGCCCTGCTTGCCCGCATCCTTCCAGCCGAGCGCGTTCTCGCGGTCGGCAGGCCAGATGGAGTACTGCTCCTCGTGGTTCAGCACGACCTTGTAGACAGTCGTGTCCTCGCGCTCATCCGCCATGATGAAGATCTCCTGAAATGGGCCGCATTCTGGGCACAATCCAGGAAAAGGGGTCAAGACACGGAAGGCGTGGGCGCGCTGAGACGGGGTGCCGCCTATACTCGCGGGCCATGTCTCAGGTTTTTCGTATCGTCACGGCCCTGTTTCTCGCGGTGGGGGGCGTCTGGGCCTCGCTCGCCCTGGCCTTGACGGGGCGGGCCCCCAAGGTCCTGCCTTCGTGCGGGGATTGGCCGCCTTGCTGCTGGCCGGCGCCGCCGTGGCGGCGTGGCGCTTTCACTCGAAGCGCGCGGCGGTGGGGGCCATGGCGCTGGGGTGCGCGGCCGTCTGGGGGTGGACCCAGACGGTGCATCCCGCGACCCAGCGGGATTGGGCGCCCGACTTGACCCGCTCCGCTCGCGGGGAGGTGGTGGGCTCCCGTGTCACATTGTACGACGTCCGGGACTTCCGTTACCGAGACACGTCGGATTGGGACGCGGCCTGGTACTCGGCCACCTACGATACGCGGGAGCTCACCGGCGCCTGGTTCGTCGTGGAGCCCTTCTCCGGCGTCTGGGGCGCGGCCCACACCATGGTGAGCTTCGGCTTCGCCGACGGCCGCTATCTCGTCTTCTCCGTCGAGGTCCGGCGCGAGAAGGGCGAGACGTTCTCCGCGCTGGGGGCCTCTTCCGCCAGTTCGAGCTCGTCTACGTGGTGGGGGACGAGCGGGACCTGGTGCAGTTGCGCTCCAACCACCGCAAGGACGACGTCTACATGTATCCGGTGGACGCGTCGAAGGAGCGCATCGCCCGCTTCTTCCTCGACATGGTGGCGCGGATGAACGCGCTGCACGAGAAGCCGGAGTTCTACGACACGCTCACCAACAACTGCACCACCAACCTGGTGCGGCACCTGGAGACGGTGAGTGAGGCGCGGGTGCCGTACGACCACCGCACCCTGTTGCCCGCCTTCTCCGACGCGCTGGCCTACGAGCTGAAGCTCATCGACCAGGACGTGCCCCTGGAGCAGGTGCGCCAGCGGTACCACATCAACGCCCGGGCGCTGGCCGCGGACGGGCGGCCGGACTTCTCGCGGCGCATCCGCGAGCCCCTGTC
The DNA here is from genome assembly GCF_000280925.3 of Myxococcus hansupus. Lineage (NCBI taxonomy): Bacteria > Pseudomonadati > Myxococcota > Myxococcia > Myxococcales > Myxococcaceae > Pseudomyxococcus > Pseudomyxococcus hansupus. The sequence continues at coordinate 4,878,701 of NZ_CP012109.1, read as the reverse complement.
CGCCACCGCCGCGGACACCGCGCCGTGAAACCTACGCGGCCCGGCGCGCCTTCAGGTGCGTGTCGTAGTGCGCTTGCAGCGTGACGAAGTACCCGCGCTCCTCCCAGAGCGCCGCGATGAGGCGCTCGGTCAGCGTCTTCACCTCGGCGCTCTCGTCCGGTGACGGCGTCCGGGGGCCGGGGGCCTGGTCGCTGAAGAAGGCGCGGGTGGCCTCGGCCATCAGCAGCCGGCTGCCCGCGAAGAGCCTGCGCAGGGCCTGGTTGATGGGGCGCGGGTCCAGCTCCGCGCAGGCCGCGACGATGGCGTCGTGAATCTTCTCGGGCTGGGCGCCTTCGAGTTCGTCGGCCTTCAAATCGCCGCGCTCCAGGGCGTGGTTGAGCAGGTAGCCGTGGTGCAGGGCGGACGAGGCCACGTCCACGCAGTCCTTCACCCACAGGACGAAGAAGACCTTCCGGAACACCTTGCGCACGGGGAACAGCGCCAGGCCCTTGAGGGAGCTCAACAGCCGTCCGCCCGCCGTCCGCCCGATGTGCGAACCGGCGAGCATCTCCACGGCCCGGGCCGGCTTCTTGGGCAGGTCGTGCTCGGAGAGGAGGGTGAGCACCATGCTCTCGCGGGCCTGCCGGAGGGCATAGTCGTCCAGGAAGGGGACGGGGATGAGCGGCGTGAGGCCAGAGACGACCGCGAGGAATGCCACGCGGCTCAGGACCGGGGGCAGTTCCTTCTCGGGAGGACGGGACTTCGGCTCGGTCATAGGCCCTTCATATGCGCATCCGGCCCAGCGATTGCGCTGGGCCTGGAGGGCGGGCTGTTGGCTGGCCTCCAACCCGGCGGTGCGCGTCAGCCCTTCCGTTCGCCCTGGGCGTGCGGCAGGAGCAGGGCGTAGAGCGTGCTCATCACCGGCGTGGGGACGCCGCGCGCCTGGCCCCGGCGCACCACCGCGCCCTGGAGGTATTCGACCTCCAGCGGCTTGCCGTTCTCCAGGTCGACGAGCATGGACGGGCGCATGTTGGCTGGCAGGCCGTCCATGTACTGCACCAGGGAGTCCGGGGTCCGCGTCGTCGTGACGCCCTCGGCGGCGGCGACCTGGAGCACCTCGAGGGTGGCCTGTTTGAAGGCGTCGCGAAACGCCTGACTGTCCCGAAGGGCACCCACGGGGCGCCGGGCCGCGGTGGCGAAGCCGGACATGCAGCCCAGGAATGACAGCTTGTCCCAGAGCGCGCCCCGCGCGTCCGCCACGGCCTCGACGTGGAGGCCCGCGCCGTCCAGCACGTCTCGCAGGGCCTGGGCCCGGGCCGAGACACGGGACAAATCGCCAAAGACCTCGCCCAGCACCATGCGGTGGTTCGTGCCCGTCTGGGTGATGACGCCGGGCTCGCTGATGGCGGCGGAGATGTACGTGGTGCCGCCCATGACGGCGGCTTCTCCGACGACGGCGGCCACTTCGGCGGGACTGTCCACGCCGTTCTGCAAGGTCACCACCCAGGGAGGTGCCTCGCCGCGGGCGGAGCCTTCCCGGGGCGCCAGCAACGTCTTCACGACGGGCAGCACGGAGGCCACGTCGTAGTTCTTCACCGCGAGGAAGACGACGTCCACGGGGCCGAAGCGCTGGACGTCCTCCTCCGCCTTGACGGGCACGGTGAAGTCCTCCTCCGGCGTGCGGAGCGTCAACCCGCGCTCCCGCATGGCGCGCAGGTGCGCGCCGCGAGCGAGGAACGTCACGTCATGACCGGCCCGGACCAGTCTCGCGCCGAAGAACCCACCGACGCCTCCAGAACCCACGATGGCGAATCGCATGGCGCGGAAGATAACCGCGGCACACCGCTCCAGCAGGTGGGAATGACGTGCCAGCACGCCGCTGCGGCGAGGGCGAGCGCGTGTCCTCGCCCTCGCGGTGTCTCACCGACGCACTCAGCGCGTCAGTGACACGTGGACCGGGGTCTCCTCGGGCGGCGGATGCCACGCGAGCGGGCTGACGGGCGGGGCCGCCTCGCGGGCGGCGGGGCGGTAGCGCGCGATGAACGCCGCGGTGCTCTCCGGGCAGGCACATGCGGAGAGGATGAGCTCCGGCGTCACGAAGGCGGTGGCGATGGCATCGGCAACGCGGACGTCCTTGCTGCCGGCGGCCAGCAGCTCGATGACGTGCGGAGGCGGCGGCTGGAGCAGGGCGTTGGTCCAATGCGTCGCCGGCGCGGTGGCGGCCCACGAGCTCGCCTCGGCCTCGCGACAGAACGCTTCGTCAAAGGGCCGCTGCTCGGCCAGCGCGGTGACGATGTTCTCCGCCAGCGCGAAGGCGGACGCGGAGCCCGCGTTGGCGCCCTGGCCCGCGACGGGGTCGTTCGTCACGTGCGTGTCGCCCACCGCCAGGGCGAAGCGGCCGCTCGCGAGTTGCGCCCAGCCCCGGCGCACCACCGGCGTGAAGGAACCCTGGAGGTAGTCGAGCGGCCCGCGCACGCCGAAGTTCGCCGGGTCCACGCGCTCGTACGTCGTGGGCGCGAAGCGCCGCAGCATGTCCATCAGCAGCGCCTCGAAGGCGCGCGGGTCCTCGTCGTAGCGCTGCGTGCTCAGCCGCGACAGCTCGCTTCCTGGAAGGGCCTCGATGAGCACGCTGGGCACCCGGCCGCCCTCGGTGACGACCTGCGACTCGAAGATTTCGCCCTGGCCCGGAATCAGGTTCGCGTTCATGCCAATGGGCTCCTGCATGCGCAGGCCCTTGAGCAGCGCGGCGAACAACATGCGCGGCGGCTGCGTGTGCGGCGACAGCTCGGGCACGCGGGGGAACAGGCGCGTCAGGCCATTCTTGCCGGTGGCCACCACCACCAGCGCGTGTTGCCCCGACAGGCGCTCCAGCACGTCCAGGTCCACCGGGAGCACCTCCAGCCTGCCGCCGCGCGCGACGAAGTCCTCCGCGAGGCGCGGCTGGTACTGACGGTAATCCACGAAGATGGAAGGCGAGTCCACGCGTCCCCGGAGGCTGAACGGGTGGGGACCGCCATTCACATGGATGCCGATGTAGTGCATGTCCGCGTTGGGGCCACTCCAGTGGTCCACGCCCAACACGCGCTCACGCATGCGCGTGGGGGCATGGTGCGCCACGGTGTTGAGCAGACGGGAACCCCTGAGCCGGCTCGGCTCCTGCTCCGTGTAGATCGTCACGGGGACACCGTGGGACAGCAGTTTCAGGCCCAGGTGAAGTCCTGCAGTGCCAGCGCCAACGATTGCGATGCGCTCCATATGACTCTCCTCCGTGTCCCCCGCCGTTATGGCTGTGTCGGGATGGACCCCCCAAGGGTCGGGTTCGATCCATAACACAACACAAACGGAGATCTTCAGACAGGACGTACTTGATAGCCGAGAAAAAGAGAGGCGCATTGCGTCATGCCCTGATGGGCATTGATTGGCGTCTGCTTGGGAACAGCCGGCGCGAGGCTTTACAGTGAGAGTCAATGGGCCAGTACATCGACATGGCGTTGAAGGTGGGAGACATCACCGAGTTCCAGGCGGACGCGGTGCTGTTCAAATATGCACAGAGCTTCTACGGCGCGTCGGGTCAGGCCGCGACGCGCCTGGAGCACGCGGGCGCGCCGACGTCCCAGCTCGAGCTCCTGCCCGGCGCATATCGCCTCGTCGAGACGCGAGGTGCCCTGACGGCGCCACGGGCGCTCTTCCTGGGCACGGTGCGTCTGGGGGATTTCGGCTACCACGAGATTCGTCAGTTCGCGGTGCGCGCGCTGTATGCGCTGGAATCCCATTCAGGCCTCGCGCATGTCGCCAGCACCGTCCACGGCCCCAACTACGGATTGGACGAGGACGAGGCCGTGTTGGCTTTCGTGGGCGGGCTCGTCGAAGCCTTTCAGCGGGGCACCGGGCCTCAATCCCTGACGCGCTTCACGGTGGTGGAGCGGGATGCGCGGCGCGCGCAACGACTTGCCAAGGCCATTGCCCGCGGCCTGAACGACACCCCGGGCGTCGAGGCACTTCCCGAAGGCATCTTTCGTGTCAGGCGAATGGCCGTGGCGACCCAGGCGCCGCCGCTGGCGTCGGCCGGCACGGTGTCCATGGCAAAGCCTCACGCCTTCGTTGCGATGCCTTTCGCTCCGGAGTTGGAGGACACCTACCATTACGGCATCCAGGGGCCGGTGAAGGCCGCGGGGCTGCTGTGCGAACGCGTGGACCAGGCGGTGTTCGACGGCCCCATCATCCAGCGCATCCGTGAGCGCATCGAGACGGCGAAGGTGGTGATCGCCGACCTCTCCCTGGCGAACCCCAACGTGTACCTGGAGGTCGGCTACGCGTGGGGCCGCAACCGGCCGACGGTGTTGCTGGTGCGCGACGTGAGCGAGCTCCGCTTCGACGTCGCGTCCTACCGCTGCATCGTCTACCGCAGCATTCGCGAGCTGGAGACGTTGCTCGCGAAGGAGCTTCAGCGGCTGGAATGAGTGGACCGGCTCACCAGCCGCGAGCGGTGATGGCGTGGGCGGCGACGTAGTGGCCCTGCCGCACCAGGTACAGACGTTCGTGGAGGTTCACGGAGGCACAGACGTGGTTGGGCACCACGCGCACGAGTTCGCCCACGCGCGGGCGCCAGTCCGTGCGGGACAGGTCCAACAGCCCGTGTTCCTCGGACAGGCCCTGCACCCGCACCTCCGGCCTGTCGAGCAGGGCACCGTACCCACCCGACGGGTCGAACCCTTCCTCCTTCGCGAGCGCCTTGGAGCCCGCGTCGATGACGGCCTGGCCGGGCACCGACGTGCTGACCACCGTGGACAGCACGGAGTAGGCGCACGCGTCCCACGCACAGGCGCCCGCCGACACGGAGTTGCGGTCGTTGAAGATGTTGATGCCCGGGCGAATCTCCGTGAGTCCTGTGACCTCGTGTGAGCGCCACAGCGTGGGTGTGGAGCCGCCGCTGACGATGTCGGGCCGGAGCCCCTCGCGGGACAGGGTGTCCACGAACAGGGCCAGGCGCTCGGACTGGGCGCGCATCTCGGAGCCCAGCGCTCCGCCCGGGGCGCGAAGATGGCCCGCGTAGAAGGTGACACCCCGGTACTCGATGCCGGGTGTGGACGCCGCCGCGCGGGCGATCGAGAGGGCGTCCTCGGGCGTGGCCACGCCCACGCGGCGCATGCCCATCTCCAATTCCACGAGGACGCCCACCGTGCGCTGCGCGGTCCGCGCGTGGCGGCCCAGGTGGTGCAGCGCTTCGACAGAGTCCAACGCCACGGTGAGCCGCACCCGCGAAGGCAGGTTCATCAGCCGGCCGAGCCGCTCCTCGCCTACGGCGGGGTAGGCCAGCAGCACGTCGTCGCAGACCTCGGCCATGACCTCGGCTTCGCGGACCGTGGCCACGGTGACGCCGTGGGCCCCCGCTTCGAGCTGGCGTCTGGCGAACTCGGGCGTCTTGTGGGTCTTCGTGTGAGGGCGCCACCGCAGCCCGTGCTGCTGGGTGTAGCGGGCCACGCGTTGCAGGTTGGCGTCCACGCGGTCCAGGTCCACCAGCGCCGCGGGGGTCGCGATCATCTCCAGCCAGCTCACGTCCATGGGACGCATGCTGACACCGCGAAGTCTCCACCTCCAGGGCGCGGCGGCGGCTTCCCTTCGTTCCGTGGGGTGGTACACCGTCGCGACTCGCGACGAGAGGCCCCATGCCCGACACCCCGTTGACCCGCAGAGCCCTCAACCGCGCGACGCTGGCCCGGCAGATGTTGCTTTCGCGTGAGCAGGTCCCCGTGCTCGCGGCGGTGGAGCGGCTCCTGGCGCTTCAAGCCCAGCAGGCCAGGCCGCCCTTCATGGGACTGTGGTCACGGCTCGTCGGCTTTGACCGGGAGGCCCTCCACGCCTTGCTCCAGCGCCGGGACGTGGTGCGGGCCACGTTGATGCGCGGCACCCTGCACCTCGCCAGCGCGAAGGACTATCTGCACCTGCGGTCCACCTTCGCGCCGATGCTCGAAGCGTCGGTGGCCTCGGTGTTGCGCGAGCGGGCGAAGGGCCTGGACATCCCGCCGCTGGTTCGGGAGGGACGCGCCTTCTTCGAGGAGGCACCGCGGACCTTCGAGGCGCTGCGGGACCACCTGGTGGCCCGACACCCCGAGACGGACGAGCGCGCGATGGGCTTCGCGGTGCGGATGTTCCTGCCGCTCATCCAGGTCCCCACGGACACGGAATGGGGCTATCCCGGCACCACGGACTTCGCGGTCGCGGAGTCATGGTTGGGGGCCACGTTGAAGGCGGAGGCGGACCTGCCCACGCTCGTCCAGCGCTACCTCGCGGCGTTCGGCCCGGCGTCGGTGAGTGATGCCCAGACGTGGTCCGGACTCAAGGGCTTGAAGCCCGTCTTCGAAGCGCTCCGTCCCACGCTGCGCACGTTCCGCGACGAGAACGGCCGTGAGCTCTTCGACGTGCCCACGGCCCCTCGACCGGATGAGGACACGCCCGCGCCCGCGCGCTTCCTGCCGGACTTCGACAGCCTGGTGCTCGGGCATGACGACCGGGCCCGGTTGGTGGACGAGGCGTACCGCTCCAAGCTCGTCACGAAGAACCTGCGAGTCCCCGCCACGTTCCTGGTGGATGGCTTTGTCGCGGGGACGTGGACCGTGGAGCGCAAGCGCGCGGTGGCCACGCTCGTCACCGAGCCCTTCGTGCCGCTCAAGAAGAAGAAGGACCGTGATGCCCTGGTGAAGGAAGGGGAGGCCCTCCTGCGCTTCGTCGAGCCCGACGCCCGCGCGTTCGAGGTGCTCGGCCTCTGAAACATGCGTCGTGCTTTTCCATCTTTCCTGGAGTTAGGCTGACAGCGCAGCTTGCTCGAGAAAGGTGATTTCACATGCGTGATTCATGGAAGCGTTTCGTGTTGCCCGGCGCCGTGATGCTGGCGGTGGCGGGACTGATGGGCTGTGGCGCTGTGGAGGAGGACGGCATGGCCACCGAAGGTGTGGCCGCCGAGGCCGCGCTCGACTCCGGGTGCTGCCAGGCCCTGCCGGGGACGACGCAGGCCTTCTGTGACTCACTCCCGCAGACGGAAGGTCGCTGCAACCAGGTCTGGGGCGGCACCGCCTGTGTCTGGACGTGCTCGCCGCCGCCGCCGCCGCCGTGCTGCCAGGCGCTGCCCGGTACGGCCCAGAGCTTCTGTGATTCGCTTCCGCAGACGGAAGGGCGTTGCAACCAGGTCTGGGGCGGCACGGCCTGCACCTGGACCTGCTGAGACGTTTGAGTTCACCCCATCCACCGCCGCGCCAGGGTTCGGTCGGCGGTGGATGCGGGCCTCACGCGGCTACTGCGGCTTGGGCGCCGCGACCTTCTTCGCCGGCGGCAGGTACTTCATGCCCAGGGCGTTGAACACGAACGAGTACACGTCCACCTCTTCCTCGATGCGCGCGTTCAGCGGCGTGCCGGCGCCGTGGCCCGTCTCCGCGTTGGCGCGCAGCAGGATGGGGTTCGGAGCCTTCGTCGCCTCCTGCATCCGGGCCACCATCTTCCGCGAGTGGAACGGGTCCACGCGCGGGTCATTCGCGCCGGAGGTGAAGAGCACGGAGGGGTACTTCGCGCCGTCCTTCACGTTGTGGAGCGGAGAGTACGCGTGCAGCGCCTTGAACTGCTCCGGGTCCTTCACCGAGCCGTACTCGGTGATGTTGAACTGGCCGTTGGGCGTGAGCTCCACTCGGAGCATGTCGTAGAGGCCCACGCGGGCCACGACGGCGCCATACATCTCCGGGTGCTGGGTGACGGCCGCGCCCATCAGCAGGCCGCCGTTGCTGCCACCCTGGATGGCCAGCTTCTTGGGCTGCGTGTACTTCTGGTCCACCAGCAGCTTCGCGACGGCGTAGAAGTCGTCGAAGACGTTCTGCTTCTGGGTGAGTGAGCCCTGGGCGTGCCACTGCTCGCCGTACTCCGAGCCGCCGCGCAGGTTGGCCACGGCGAACACGCCGCCTTGCTCCAGCCAGAAGCCCGCCAGCGCGTTGAAGTTCGGGGAGATGGAGATGTTGAAGCCGCCGTAGCCCGTCAGCAGCGCGGGGTTGGTGCCGTTGAGCTTGGTGCTCTTCTTCTTGAGGATGCTCACCGGCACCTTCGTGCCGTCCTTGGACGTGGCGAACTGCCGCACCACCTCCACGTCGCTCAAGTCCAGCGGCGACGTGCGGGCCAGCGGCGTCTTCTCCACCGAGTGGTCCTTCGCCGAGTACCGGTACCAGGCCATCGGCTGGGTGAAGCTGGTGTTGACGAAGAGCAGGTCGTCATCGCCCTGGCTCACCAGTCCGCCCACGGAGGAGACGGGCAGGGTGGGCACCAGGCCCAGCGCCTGACCCTTCAGGTCCACGATGCGGAGCTGGGACGGTCCCCCGAGCTGCTCGTTCACGTAGAGCCGCGACTTGGTGGGGAAGAGGCCCTGGATGCTGGCCTCGCCCTCCGGCACCAGCACCGTCGCCTTGGCCAGCGTGGGCGTGGCCAGCGGCAGGCGCAGCACCTTGCCGCGCGGCGCGTCCTTGCGGCTGAGCAGGTACAGCGCGCCGTCATGACCGAAGCGGGCGCGGATGACCTTGTCCTCGAACTTCGACACCTGCGTCCACTTCCCGGCCGGGTCGCGCAGGTACAGCATGTACTCGCCGCCGTCGCCGTTGGCCACGACCGCGGAGATGTGCTGGCCGTCGTGTGACGTGTCCAGGTTCGACATCGCGATGCGCGGGAAGTCCTTGCCCAGGACATACGTGTCCTTCTCCGTGGGCGTGCCGAGCTGGTGGAAGTACACCTGCTGGAAGAAGTCCTGGTCCGCCTCCGGGCGCTCGGTGCCACGCGGATAGCGCGTGTAGAAGAAGCCCTTGCCGTCCGCGGTCCACGCCAGGCTGCCACCCGCGGTGCCGCCGTTCACCCGGGGCACCACCTCGTTGGGCAGCGGCTTGCCGGTGGCCACGTCGTAGACGGTGACGTCACCGCTCTCCGTGCCGTTCTTCGACAGGGAGATGGCGATCTTCTTTCCGTCCAGCGTGGGCACGAACCAGTCGATGGTGGTGTGTCCCGACGGGTCCACCACCATGGGGTCCAGCAGCACGCGCTCCTTCGACGGGTCATTCACCGAGCCGAGCACGACCAGGAAGGACTGCTGCTTGGGCGGCTGCGACTTCATGGCGAACAAGGTGCCGCCCGCCTCGTGCAGCGCCCCATAGCCCGGGGACTTGTGGCCGAGGATTTCGGAGACGCGCTGACGGATGGCCTCGCGCCCGGGGAGCTTGTCCAGGAGGGCCCGCGTGTACGCGTTCTGGGCGTCGTTCCACTGCTTCACGTTCGCGTCGGAGGAGGCCTCCAGCCACTGGTACGGGTCCTTCACCTCGGTGCCGTGATAGGTGTTCACCGTCTCCTGCTTCGCCGTCGCGGGGACCTTCGCGGCGCCCTTGTGAGGGGCCGTCTTGGCGGCGACGGGAGCAGGGGCAGCCGGCGCAACCAACGGCAGGCTCAGCACCGCCGCCGTCAATGCGGTCTTCAGCTTCATGGTTCACCTCGGGGGTTGGGAAAGGTGGACGCAGCCTGCCACGTCCCCTGCGTGGGGAAAGGCACTCGCTGCTTTGGGAATGCCGTCGCGGCTCGGGTGTTCGCCAGCGCACCCGCCGTCCAGGCGGCGTGGAATCAGCGCAGCGGCAGTGTGACCAGCGCCTCCGTGAACCGGTCGAACGCCACGTTGGCGGGCAGGGCGGTGCCGTCATCCATGTTGCCCAGCATCAACGCGAACACGACGCGAGGGTGCTCGTCGTCGCCGGGCCGGTCCACCACGCCCACGAAGCATTTCTGACCGGAGAGGGTGCCCGTCTTCGCGCGGATGCGGCCCGCCGTCTCGGCGGTGACGGGCCGGGTGGCCAGGGTGCCGTCCTGGCCGGCCACGGGCAGGCTGTCCAGCAGGGCGTCTCCGTAACGCTCGCGGAGGCTGGTGAAGATGACGCCCACCAGGCCGCGCGCGGTGGCCAGGTTGTAGCGGGACAGGCCGCTGCCATCGACCGGGCGCAAGTCACGTGCGGGAATGCCCCGGCGCGTGAGCTCGTCCGTCAACGCGCCGCGCAGGGCGGTGTAGCTCTCCGAGCCCGTGAGCTGGCGCGCGAAGAGCAACCCCAGCCGCTCCGCGTACAGGTTGAGGGACTCCTTGTTCGTCACCTTCACCAGCTCCGACAGGGGCGGGCTGCTCAGCGTGACGAGCGGCGAGGGCACCAGGGGCGCGGGGGCGGAGGGCGCCTCCAGCGTCAGCGGCAGCCGGGGGATGCCGCGCTTGAGCAGGGCGGTCTCGACGCAGGCGGAGAAGAGCTGCTCGGGCTCATCCACCGACAGCTTGACGGCGGCGCTGCGGGGGCACGTGTCCGCGGGGGAGCGCCACATGCAGCGCACGCCCGGGCCGCCGCGCTGGCGCACGCATGCCAGCGACGGCCGCTCCGCGCTCAGGTCCACCTGGACCACCGCCGTCAGGGTCGCGAAGGCCGGGGTCACTTGAATCGTGGGCGGTTGGGCGCAGTCCGCGCCGGCCTGTCGCGACAGCAGGACGTCCACCACGTTCTCCCGGAAGACGAAGGCGGTGGGGGCGGCGCTGTAGGCGTAGGCGGCGTCGTCCCAGGCCCAGCCGGGGCCGAAGGGGAACTCCGCGTCCTGGGCGGCTTGCACACGCACGTGGCCGCGCCACTGGCGGATGCCTCGGGCCTGCATGGCGTCCGCGACCTGCTCGCAGGCCAGCGCCGTCTCCGCGAAGCGCCAGGAGCCCAGGGACGGGTCTCCCGTCGGGTCCACCAGGACGTCCCCCAGGAACAGGCCGCCGTCCAGCGTGCCGGCCAGGGCCACCGGTGTCTGGAAGCGGTAGTCCGGCCCCAGGGCGGAGAGCACCGACGCGGTGGAGACGACCTTCATCGTGGAGGCGGGCAGCAGCCGCATGTGCTCGCGGTGCTTGAAGAGCGGCTCGCCGGTGCGCGCGTCCACGACATAGGCGCTCGCCAGGGCGCCCTCGGCCTCCAGCGTCTCGATGAGGCCGTGGGCCAGGGCGGGGAGGGTGGTGGCGCTGGCCTCGGGCTTCTTCGCGTGGAAGCAGCCGGAGAGCGCCAGGGAGGCCACGAGCAGCAGCGAAGCGGACGGGACGCGGCGCATGTCGGAGGGGACGCTACCGCCACGGCGCGGGAGTGTCATGCAGGGAAGGTGCCTGTCTGCCACACCGAGTGCCTTGACGGCACGCCGCTCGACCCCCATCCTGCCGCGCCCCATGCCTGTCCTTCGTGGTGCTGTCACGTTGTCGCGCTTCCGGGTCGAACCGGCGAAGGAAGCGCCCTCGGATGTCAAACGCTGGCTGACGCGCGGCCTCAAGGCCCACGCGTTCGAGCCCATCGACCGTAACTCCGAAGAGGAGCGCGGCGTGGGCTTCGTGGAGCTCGAGAACGAGGAGTCCAGCGAGTTCCCCGCCGGCCGTCTCTACTATGGCGAGTACGCCCTGTTCGCCTTCCGCATCGACACCATCAAGGTGCCGGCGGCGGCGCTCAAGGCCGAGCTGACCAAGTGGGCCTCCGCCTTCGAAAAGGAGAACGGCCGCCCGCCCAGCCGTGGCGAGAAGACGCAGAGCCGCGGCGAAATCCGCACGATGCTGCGCAAGCGCGCCACGCCCCGCACGACGACGGTGGACGTGAGCTGGAACCTGAAGACGCAGCAGGTGCAGATCTGGTCCGCGTCGCGCAAGGTGGTGGACGAAATCACCGTCGCGCTGGAAGGCGGGCTGAACGTGAACTTCTTCGGCATGACGCCGGCGGCCATGGCGCAGGCGGCGGGCATCGACGAGTCCGCGCTGGGTCCCACCGCGGAGCTGATTGGCATGGACCTGCCGGCGACGGCTTCGGACGAGGTGGCACATGGCGAGGCGTGAAGAGGCGCGGGCCGAAGCGGCCTTCATGCGGGGCGACGTCGGCGTGGACGGCGGCGCCACCGAGGAGCAGCAGGACGAGGCCGAGGTCGAAAAGGGCAAAGCGCGCGAGCAGCTCCTGCGCGGCCGCGCCTACCTGGGCCGTGAGTTCCTCACGTGGCTGCTGTGGCGCACCGAGGAAGGTGGCGCGCTCGTGGAGGTGGAGGGCGAAGGCGTCAGCGTGCTCTTCATGGGCCGCGTGGTGCTGCGGGGCATCTCGGGTGACGTCACGGAGATGAGCGCCAAGGGCACGTTGGCGCCGTACTCGCAGCAGGTGAAGCACTCGCTGGACCGGGGCCTGCTCGTGGCTCAGGCGCGGCTGCGCTTCACGCACGGCGAGAAGGAGTTCGAGGCCACGGTCGACTCCGAGTTCCTCGACATCCGCGCGGGCAAGCTGCCGGCGCTGATGAGCGAGGAAGAGGATGACCAGCTCTCCGAGCGCCTCTTCCTGATGGAGCAGATGGCCGCCATGGTGGACGCGCTGGTCAACGCCTACCTGGTGATTCGCGCGGGCAAGACGTGGAGCAAGACGGTGGTGCCCGCGATGAAGGAGTGGATGCGCGGCGACGAGCAGGGCAACACCGCGCTCGCCAAGGCCGCCCGCGCCAAGGGCCGCGACGCCCGTTCCGCGCGCGGCTGAGTCCCAGGCCAGCGCGCTCTCACGCGTCGGGATGCGGCGGTGTCCGCCGCCGCACCCAGGCCAGAGCGAGCCCTGGCAGCAGCACCATGCCCGCGAAGAGCAGCAGGAACGACTCCAGCTCCGCGGCGCTGGCACCCAGCGCCGCGTACGTCACCGACACGCCCAGGTTCGCCAGGGCGCTGGTGATGAAGAAGGCCCGTGGGGCCATGCGGCTGGTGCCCGCGAAGAGCACGGACGTCTCCGCCAGCACCGGCACGGCGCGGAACACGAGCAGGAACCAGGGCCCCATCCGTTCGGCCGCGCGCGCCAGCCGGGTGACCTCCGCGCCGCCTGCCATGCGCCGCAGCGCCGCTGTTCCCGCCCTGGCGCCGAGCAGGTAGCCGCTCAGGCAGCCGGCCATCATGCCCAGCCATGACGTCGCGGCGCCGCCCCAGAAGCCCAGCAGGGCCCCGGCCGCGGTGCCCACCAGGCTGGAGGGCACGGGCAGCACGACGTCCCCCGCGAGCAGGCCGCCCAGCAGCAGCGCCACCTGCCAGGAGGGGGGACGCGCGGCGAGGAAGTGCTGGGCCGCGGACTCCAGGCTGGCCCCGAAGAGGGCGAAGGGCACCAGGACCCCGGCGAGCAGCAGACCGCAAAAGGCCGTCCATCCAGAGATGGCGCGCCCGGAGGGACGGCTCGCCGCCGTGACGGACAGCCCGTGCGTGGGCTCAGCCATCCGCGAGCGGCAGCCGGGCCGCCGCCGCCATCAGCGACTTCTCACGGTCGATGGCCAGCGCGCCTTCCTCGGTGAAGGCGATGCCCACCACCGCGCGGACCCGGCCCGTCGCGTCGAGCACGGGCAGCGCCACGGCCGCGCGAGCATCCACGGCCTTCGCGCCCGGCTTGATGTCCGGGGACGTCTCCTCCTTGAGGTTGCACGTCTGCACGGGCGCCTTGCGCACCTGGGCGAGCCCGGCCATTCCCTTGCCGTGCGGCACGTGCTGGACGGCCGACATCAGGGGCGGCGGGATGTTGAGCGCCGCGACGAGGAAGAGGTCGTCTCCTTGTTGGAGATGCACGGTGCCGGCGGTGGCGCCGTGCTCGCTGGCGAAGGACTCCAGCCACGACTGATACGGCGTGTTTGGTTCGCTCATGGCGCTCGCGACTGTGCGCCCCCGTTTCTCCCGCAGTCAACGCGACCTCCCCGTGGAGCCCTCACGGCGGGCGGGCATCCATCCTCCAGCAGACGGTCGGCCGCCGTGCGCGGAGCACTGTTCATTGTTCGTCAATCCAGTGTACTGGGGGGCACCCGGTCCTGACGCCCGGGCACGATGGGACGGTGATGCTTCATCGGGAGGTTGCCGACCGTCCCTTGCACGATTTCCTTCGGGTGCCCGGTCGATGAAGTCGCGTTCACTTCGCTTCTACCTGGGGTTGCTCGCGCTGGGGCTGCTCGTGCCGTTGGTGCTCTTCGCCGCGGGCGTGGTGAGTCGCTTCGCGGACTCCCAACGGGAGGCCCGGGCCCAGGGCATGCGTGAGACGGCCCGCGCGCTGGCGCTCGTGGTGGAGCGGGAGCTGGGCCAGTCCGTGCGGGCGCTGGAGGTGTTGTCTCACTCCGCGCCATTGGCCCAGGGCGACTTGAAAACCTTCTACGCCACCTGCCAATCGGTGGTGCGCACGCAGGAGCCTTGGGGTTCGCTCTCCTTGCTGGATGTGGAGGGGCGGACGATCTTCACCACGGACCAGCCCTTCGGCACCGACCTGACCGCGCAGGTGGATGACCGGCCCTACGTGCGCGAGGTGGTCGCGACGGGGCAGGCGACCATCTCCGATTTTCCGTACCAGCGCCTCCATGGCCCGCCCACCGTGGTGGTGGCGATGCCGGTGCGGCGCCAGGGCGTGCTCTCCGGGGTGCTGGTGGCCTCGTACTCCATGCAGCACTTCGACCGGCTCTGGGATGAGCAGCGCATCCCGCAGGACTGGGTGGGCACGCTGGTGGACGAGGACGGCATCATCCTCTCGCGCAGCCGCGCCCGCGCGCGCTACGTCGGCACGAAGGCGCGCGCCGAATACATCGAGAAGATTCGCGCTGGCCGGGAGGGTTTCTTCGCGTCGCGGACCGTGGACGGGATGAAGTCCTACGCGGCCTTCGCGCGCTTGCAGTTGGTGCCGTGGACGGTGTCGTTCTCAGGGCCCCGCGAGGTGTTCAAGGCGTCGGTGAATCAATCCCTGGTCGCGCTGCTCATCGCAGGGGCCGGGTGTTGCGTCATCGCCGCCGCCTGGGCCACCTGGGCGGGGCGCCGCATCACCCATCCGCTCCGAGACCTGGCCCGCGCGGCCCGCGAGCGGCCGGACTCACCGGATGCCTTCACCAGCGTGGGGGCCACGGGCATCTCCGAGCTGGAAGACCTGCGGGCGACGCTCGCGCTCACGGCGGCCATGGTGACGGAGCGGGAGGAGGCACTTCGCACGAAGATGACCGAGGCGGAGGCGGCCAACCGCGCGAAGGACCAGTTCCTCGCCATGTTGGGCCACGAGCTTCGAAATCCGCTGTCCGCCATCACCCATGGCGTGAAGGTGCTGGCGGTGACGGAAGACGCGGCCAGCCGTGAGCGGACACGGGCGCTGGTGGAGCGTCAGTCCTTTCACCTGGCCCGGCTGGTGGATGACCTGCTCGACGTGGAGCGCGTGAGCAGTGGACGCATCCTGCTGCAGAAGGGCGCCATGGACCTGGCGGAGTGCGTGCGGCGCGCTGTCGCGGCGCTGGAGTCCTCCGGGAAGACGCAGGCGCACCGCGTGGAGCTGGACGTCACGCCGGCCTGGCTCCAGGGCGACCCGAGCCGCCTGGAGCAGGTCGCCTCCAACCTGGTGTCCAACGCGCTCAAGTACACGCCGCCGGGAGGCCTCGTCCGGGTGGTGACCCGCGAGGAGTCTGGCCAGGTGGTGCTCGAGGTCTCCGACACCGGTGACGGGCTGTCATTGGAGCTCCAGGAGCGGGTGTTCGAGCTCTTCTTCCAGGCGGAGCGCACCCTGGACCGTGCCCAGGGCGGCCTGGGCATTGGCCTGACGTTGGTGAAGCGGCTGGTGGAGCTGCACGGCGGAACGGTGCGGGCGCGAAGTGAAGGGGTGTCGAAGGGCAGCACCTTCACGGTGCGGTTGCCTCGGGGGCACGTCGAACAGACGCCCGCGCCCGCGGTGTCCGCGCCGGAAGCCTCCACCGGGCGCCATGTGCTGCTGGTGGATGACCACGAGGACAGCCGTCTGCTCGTCCGGGAGTTGTTGGAGCTGGAGGGGCACACCGTCAGCGAGGCCGCGGATGGCCCCTCGGGCCTCCAGACGGCGCGTTCGCTGCGGCCCGACATCGTCCTGCTCGACATCGGACTGCCGGGGATGGACGGCTACGAGGTGGCCCGGGCGCTGCGTGGCACGGAGGAGGGGCGGGGCCTGGTGCTCATCGCGGTGACGGGGTACGGCCTGGAAGAGGACCGGCGCAAGGCCCTGGACGCCGGCTTCGACGAGCACCTGGTGAAGCCGGTGGACCTCACGCGCTTGCGCGAGCTGCTTCAGCTTCCGCTGCCCGCGCACCGCGCTCAGTTCACGAAGCCCGGACAGTAGAGCTGCGCGGGCTGGCAGAGCTGCATCACGCGCGAAGGCTCGGAGAAGGTTTGCTGCCGGGCCTGGATGTAACACCCCGCGGGGTCCTCGTCGGGCGCGGTGAACTGGCAGAGCTGGACGGATTGGCTCTGACTCAGCGAGCCCTCATCCTGGACGCGCAGGAAGCAGTCGGCGGGTGACGCGGAGCGGGCGCCCCGGCAGAGCTGCGTGGCCATGGAGTCGTCCAGCCCGCCGTCCATGGCGCGCTGGTAGCACGACACCTGGGGCGCGGTGTCCTGGGCGGCCGCCGCCGCAGTCAACGGCGCGGCGCTGAAGGCGACGGTGAGGACCGCGCGAGCCCACGGGCGAAGAATCCCTCTGCCTGTCTTCATGGAGCCTCCTTTCCGAGCAATCTAGGTGCCCGCGCGCGGTGAGGCCGGCCCCCGATTGCCGGTCCGCCTCGGGACGGAGCAGGGGAGTAAGCCCCCGCCGTGTCGCCCTGTTCACTCGCGTGAGTGTCCGCTGCCGCGGCGTGTCCATGCCGCGACGTCCCAGGAACGAGCCTCCGCCCACTTCACGACGCCAGGCGCGTACGCGGTCCGGCATTCGGCAGACCCGACTCCGACGGGAGAACAGGGCCCTGGCTTCCGGCCCTGCCTCTGACCACCGCATCGCCATGAAACAACGACATCCATCACTGCCGATACTGCTGAGCCTGCTGGTGCTCGCGTTAAGCCTGCTCGGCATCTCCCTCGCATGTCCGGGTGCCTCGGATGGGTCTGGGCCCGGGGATGGAAACGAAATCATCGACCCCACGAGCGACGCGGGGACGGGCGCGGAGGGCGATGGGGGCACGCCGCCGTCGTCAGACGCGGACGGCCCGGATGCGCAGGCGCTCTTCGGGATGGACGCGCGGCCCGCCAACCCCACGTGTGTCGCGCCCCCTCGGCCCGCGGACCCCACGGGGGTGAACATCGAGCGCGCCTTTCCGGAGCTGAGCTTCTCCCAGCCCGTGTTCGCGCTCCAGGCGCCGGGCGACAACCGCCGCATCTATGTGGTGGAGCGGGGCGGCCAGGTGCGCTGGTTCGATCCGAGCGCGGCTCCACCCGTGAACTCGGTGTTCATCGACGTCGCTGCCCGGGTGAACGCGGAGTACGACGAAACGGGTCTGCTGGGCATGGCCTTCCACCCGGCGTTCGCCACCAATGGCGAGGTGTTCCTCTCCTACGTGGGGCCCACCGAGATGGGAGGGCTGCGCTCGTCCATCGTCCGCTTCCGCAGCCTGGATGGTGGCGCCACGCTGGATCCGGCGAGCGCGGAGGTGGTGCTCGAACAGGACCAGTCCTTCTCGACGCACAAGGGCGGACACCTCGCGTTCGGTCCGGACGGCTTTCTCTACTTCGCCTTCGGTGATGGCGGCGGGCGCATCGACCCGAACCGGACGTCGCAGAACCCCAACGAGCTCTTGGGGAAGATGCTGCGGCTGGATGTGAACGGCGTGCGGCCCTACGCCATCCCGCCCACCAATCCGTACGCGACGGCGGGCGGCCGGAAGGAAATCTACGCCACTGGCTTCCGCAACCCGTGGCGCTGGAGCTTCGACCGGAGCACCGGCGCCCTGTGGCTGGGGGACGTGGGCGAGAAGCTCCAGGAGGAGATCAACCGCGTCGAGCTGGGCGGCAACTACGGGTGGAGCATCCTGGAGGGCACCGAATGCGTGCGCGGTGGTTGTGACGCCCCGGGGCTGACGCCTCCCGTGGCCACCTACGGCCGAGGCGAGGGCGTCTCCGTCACGGGCGGCTACGTGTACCGGGGGACCGCGGTGCCAGCGCTCGTGGGGCGGTACGTCTTCGGTGACTTCGGTTCGGGCCGCGTCTGGTCGCTGCCAGGGGATGCCGTGCCGGGCGGCGGCGCGAAGCCGGAGGTGCTCTTCACCACCGCGCTCAGCATCTCCTCCTTCGCGGAGATGAACGACGGTGAGCTCTTCGTGTTGGACTTCGCGGGTGGTGGCCTGCACCGCATCATCCCCACCTTGCCCGCGGCGCCGGGCAGCGAGGCCTTCCCCACGCTGTTGTCCGCCACCGGCTGCGCGAACCCGGCGGACGTGAAGCTGCCGGCGGCGGGCCTCATCCCGTATGACGTGAATGCCCCGCTGTGGTCGGACGGCGCGCAGAAGGAGCGCTTCATGGGCGTCCCGGATGGCACGTCGATGACGGTGGGGCCGGAGGGCGTGCTGGATGCGCCCAACGGCACGGTGGCCGTGAAGACCTTCCTCCTGGGCGGGCGCCGGGTGGAGACGCGGCTCTTCATGCGCCACCCGGACGGGGTCTGGGCGGGTTACTCGTACGAGTGGAACGACGCGGGCACGGACGCGGTGCTGCTGGACGCGGGCAAGTCGAAGCTGGTGGGGACGCAGACCTGGACCTTCCCCAGCCGGGGCGAGTGCATGCAGTGCCACAACGCCACCGCGGGCTTCGTGCTGGGGCTGGAGGTCGCGCAGCTCAACCGGGACTTCGAATACCCGGGCGCGCGGCTGGCGCCGCAGCTCGCGACGCTGGCGCACATCGGCGTGCTGACGCTCCCCGGGCCCGTGGAGCAGTTGCCCCGCATGCCCACGTATGGCGGCCCCGAGCCCGTGGAGGCGCGCGCGAAGGCCTACCTCCACGCGAACTGCGCCGTCTGCCACCGGCCCAACGGCCTGGGGCGCGGCGAGTCGGACCTGCGCTTCTCCACGCCGGTGGCCGGGATGAAGGTCTGCGGCCTGGCTCCGCAGCAAGGGGAGCTGGGCGTGGAGGGGGCCATGCTCATCGCGCCGGGTGACCCGTCGAAGTCGGTGCTCGCGCGGCGCATGCACTCGCTGTCGACGACGCGCATGCCGCCCCTGGCCTCGGCCATCAAGGACACGGAGGGCACGGCGCTCATGGACGCGTGGATTACGTCGATGCCGGCGTGTCCCGCGGGTCCCTGAGCCGAGACGGACGGGCCTGGCCCCAGCGGAGGGGCCAGGCCTTTCACGTCAGGAAGGGCGCTGCGGGGTGTTGGCGGCGGGCTTGCCGTCCTTCGCTCCGGGGCTGCGCACGTCGTAGTGGGCAATCACGGGTTGATGGTCCGAGGACTCGGTGCTTCGGTCCACCTCGAAGAGGCGGGGCACCAGTCCCGGGCTGGCGTACAGGTTGTCGAAGCGCTTGCCCGTCGCGGGCACCACGCCGTTTTCGTCAGGCAGCGACGTGAGGGTGGCGCTGTCGGCGATATCCTGGAGCCGCAGCCAGTGTTCGCTGCCACGCTTCACCTTGCCGGAGCGCAGCTCGGCGCAGGCCTGCTTCGGTGTCATCAGCACGCCGTCCGGCAGCCGCACCTGGGCGGTGGTGGCGTGCGCGATGGTCTCCGGCAGGCCCTCTTCCAGCACGTGCAACTCATGGCGCAGCCGGGGGTCGGCGATGTTGCCCACGCCCCGGTCCCCTACGCTGGCGTGGGGTTCTCCGTAGCGCACCTCGTACTCCTCCACCGTGTCGGTGTCGTCGTACGTCCGCAGGTGCGCCATCAACCACGAGCCACCCGTCTTGATGGCGGTGTTGGCGTTGAAGTCCCCCAGCACCACCGCGTGGATGACCTCGCGTTGGTGCAACAGCGCGTTGAGCTGCCGGAGGTTGAGCGCGTTGATGCTGGAGTCTCCCAACGTGTGGTGCACGTTGTAGAGGACGACGGGGTGCCCCTCCACCTCCAGCCGCACGAAGAGCGCGCCGCGGTCCTCGGGAATCTCGCAGGGGTCTCCCCCGCGCCGCATGATGGCGGCGTCCCGCTCCGCGTCGGGGATGTCGTACGTGAAGTGCGCCGCGTCCACGAGCGGGTGGCGGGTGAGGAAGGCCTTGCCGTTCAGCAGCCGGCTGCCGGGGCCACCGTCATGGCCTTGATAGGCCAGGTGGAAGCCGTAGCGCTCCGCCAGGAGCACCGAAATGGGGACGTTGGCCTCCTGGAGGCCAATCACGTCCGGCATCCGGCCCTGGGCCTCGAGTTCGTCGAAGTAGGCCAGCAGCGCCTCCCGGCGTTGTCCGCCGAGCAGGATGTTGTAGGTCATCACCGAGAGCCCGGGGCCGCGGGGTGCGCGCGCCGACGGGTGACGAACGAGGACTGTTCGGCCGTCGCCGAGCGCCCGTTCCGTCCGGGGCAGGCTCACGGCGGCGAAGTCCGGCAAGGTGACGGTCGTTTCTCGCCGCGGCAGCGTCTCGTCCTGTCCGTGGGCCATGCGACCGAGCAGGGGGCCGACCCCCGGCAGGTGCTCCAGCATCTCCGGGACCTTCATCGAAACCCCCCGTCTTCTTGATAGGCAACTGGCGCCACGGATCCTCCTTCTTCCCCAAGGTCTGTGCTCCCCCTCCCCATGGCCAGGGGGCACACTGGGAATAGAGGGCTGGCCGGGCTGTCCCGTCCGTTCGGAGGGCAGGCAGCCATCCGAGCCTGCTTGTGGTTGAATACCGGACATGCGGCGACTGGCAGTCCTGGTGTTGATGACCCCTCTCTTCGTGGCCTGCGCGACCTCGCAGGCCCTTCCTCGGGGCACGGCTTGCGACCGAGGCCAGCTCTGGGCGTGCAACGAGTGGGGCGATCAACTCCTGCAGGATGGAGACCGGAGCCAGGCCGAGGATGCCTTCGTGCGCGCGTGTGACGGGGGCTCGGAGCGAGGCTGCCTGGCGCTGGGGCGGTTGCGCATCGCGGACGGGAACCTGGCCGGCGCGGAGGCGCCGCTCGTCACCGTGTATGAGAACGACAGCGAGGAGGGCGCCCTGGCGCTCGCGGAGTTGTACGAGGCGCGCGGCGGTCCCGACCACGCGCGGGCCGCGGCGAAGCTGCGCCATGAGGCGCCGGCGCTCGACAAGCCGCCCTTCGACTTCGCCATGCAGTACCGCATTGGCGCGTGGCGGCCCACGGCGGACCTCGCCCTCAACATCCAGCCCATGGCCTTCCTGGACCGGCGGCTCAGCATCGGGACGAACCTGGCCTATACGAGCCTGGGCGTCTCCGAGTGGAACGGCTTCGTGGGCTATCAGCACTTCGCGAGGTCCTGGCTGGTGCCCTACGGCCGCGTGATGATGGGCACGGCGACCCGTTACTCCCGCGACCCTGGCTTCAACGTGGGCGCGGAGGTGGGCGCCAAGCTGGCCTGGAGCTACATTGGCCACGTCAACGTCGCCGCGGGCATGTCCCAGGCGAGCGGCGGGTACATGTCCGTGGGCGTGGGCCTCAACGGCATCTTCGTGCTCCTGGCCCTGCTGCACGTGCGTTGAGCCTCAGCGCTGGGGCCGGCCGAGCACGTAGGTGATGGCGGGCTTCCCGGGCGCCTTCGCCTCGCCCACCTCCCACCGGTAGCCGTCGCGCGCGAGCGAGTCCGTCATCCGCCGCAGCTCGTCGGGTTGGTGGGTGCGCAGCGCGGACACCAGCCCGTCCCAGAAGATGATGAGGGGGGCCACCGGGAGCACGTACGTCAGCAGCAGGCGCATCGGCGTCAGCGGCCTGACCATCGGCGTGAAGATGAGCACCAGCAGCGGCACCAGCAGCATGGACAGGATGGCCGGGGGCGTGCGGCGGACCGTCTCGAACGCGGCGATGGGAACGCCCCGGGCCTGCGCGTCGGCGAGCACGGCGCGGGCCTCATCGGGCCGGAAGTGGTGCAGGGCGTTGAAGAGCGTGCGCATGCCCCGCAGGTCCGCGGGCACCTGGAGCGCGTCCACCGAGCGCTCCTGGTAGTCGACGCCCTCCGCCCGCGCCCGTTCGGCGGCCTGGGTGTTGGGGAACTTGTCGGTGAGCATCACGCGCGCGTCGATGCCGTGCTTCTCCGCGAGCAGCTTGCGCAGTCTCGGCAGGGGGCCCCGGCCGCCCGAGCCCAGGTCCACCAGCTCCGGGCCCTGCGCGCTCAGGAGGCCTCGCGCCAGGATTTCCGTGGCGGCGTCGAACATGCCCATGCGCGTGCTGATGGTGTGGAGGTAGTCGGTGGCCAAGTCCCGCAGCGCGTTGGGAAACCAGTCCTGGTCGGTGAACTCGAAGAGGTGCAGTCGGGGAAGCAGTGAGGGCGTGTCGTCCATGGACCGAGCGTGCAAGCCCTTCGGTGTCCGCGCACTGACGGCTGGCGACAGAACGGCTTGCCGCGCGCGCCAGCCCACCATTAGCGTCGGGACGTGGTGAAGCCGACGGAGTCCTCCCTCCATGAACCCGCGTTGTCCGCCCGGCTGGCGCGTCAGGCGCTCCGGCTCGCGGGGACGCTGGGGCTTCCCGTCGAGGCGCTGTGCCGCGAGGCGGGCTTTCGGGAGGAGGACCTCGACGACCCGGAGCTGCGGATTCCCTATGCCGCGCTGGACGGCCTGCTGGAGCGGGCCGAGGCCTTGTCCGGCGACGCCAACCTGGGCCTGCACATTGCCCGCGTGGACCTGGTGGACCTGGATGACCCGGCCACCTTTGTCGTCCTCACCAGCGCGACGCTCCACGACGCCATGGTGCGCGGCTGTCGCTACCAGCGCGTCTGGGGAGACGGGGAGCGCTTCCAGATGGAGGAACTGGAGGGCGGTGTCCGGATGCGCTTCACGCCCGTGGGCGCCCCGCGTCCCGCGCACCGGCACCTCGTCGAGGCGGCGCTCGTGCAGTTCGCCACCGGCGTGCGGGCCTTCACCGGCGTGGACGTGCGGCCGCTGTGCGTCCGCTTCCGGCATGAAGCACCCCCGGACCTCCGCGAGCACGAAGCCCTCTTCGGCTGTCCCCTGGAGTTCGGCGCGGCCTTCAGCGCCATCGACTTCTCCCACGAGGCCGCCCAGCGGCCCTTCGTTCACGCGGATGCGTTGCTCAACACCATGTTCGAGCGTCAGGCGCAGCGGGTGTTGGAGCGCCTGCCCGCTGGTGTGATGACTGTCAGCGAACGCGTCCGGGAGCAAGTGGGGCGCGCGTTGGCGGGAGGCGACTTCTCCTTCGTGGCCGTCGCCCGGGCGCTGCGCCAACCTCCGCGCACGCTCCAGCGGCGGCTGGCGGCGGAGGGGCAGAGCTACGCGGCCATCGTCGAAGCCCTGCGCCGTGAGCTGTCCGCGTCATACCTCCAGCGGCGGATGTCCATCGCCGAAGTCTCCTTCCTCCTCGGCTACGCGGACCCGGTGGCGTTCCACCGGGCCTTCAAGCGCTGGTGGGGCACCAGCCCAGAGGGCTACCGGCGGGAGCGCCTCCAGGCCTCGCGGTGACATATGTATGTCACGCCGACTCGAGGCCACCTTCACTGGCGCCGGGTGACAGGCGCTTGGCGACATATGTCACGCCGCCTCGCGGCCGCCCTCCCTGGCGCCGGGTGATAGGCGCTTGGTGACATACATATGTCACGCTGCCTCGCGTCCGTCCTCGCGGGCGCCGCGTGACAGGCGCTTCTGGATGGCGAGGAACAGTGCCTCGTGCGTGGCGGGGGACGCCAGCGCGACGCCGCCGCCCGCCTGACCGAAGGCCCCCACTGCATCGCGCAGCGCCTCGCGCGCGGACATGGCGAGCATGAGCGGCGGCTCGCCCACGGCCTTACTTCCATGAATGGTGTTGTGCTGGTGCGCGCGCTCCAGCAGCCGGACCCGGAAGTCGATGGGCGCGTCGCTGAAGGCGGGCACCGCGTAGGTGCTGGCCGAGTGCGTCAGCAGCCGGCCATTCGCATCCCAGCGCAGCTCCTCGCCCGTGAGCCAGCCCAGACCCTGGACGAAGCCACCTTCAATCTGCCCACGGTCCACGCCGGGGTTGAGCGAGTCGCCCACGTCTTCCAACAGGTCCACGCGCAGCACGCGCTTGACGCCCGTGTGGCCGTCCACCTCCACCTCGCACACGGACGCGCCGTAGGCGAAGTAGAGGAAGGGGCGCCCGCGGCCCTTGGCCTTGTCGTAGCCGATGCCCGGCGTCTGGTAGTAGCCCGTCGCGGAGAGGCCCACGCGCGCCAGGTAGGCGGCCTCCACCACGTTGGCGAAGGGCAGGGACACCTCGGGCTCGCCCCGCAGCCCCACCTTGCCCTCGCTGAAGAGCAAGGCCTCCGGAGCCACCGTGCGCCCGTGACGGTCCGCCAGCAGTCGCACCGCCACCGGCGCCAACCGCTCGCGCAGGGTGATGCAGGCCAGTCGCACCGCGGCGCCGTTCAAGTCCGAGCCACTGGAGGCCGCGGTGGCGGAGGTGTTGGGCACCTTGTCCGTCGCCGTCTTCGCGATGCGCACCGCGCTGGCCTCGACGCCCAGCTCACGCATGGCCACGCCCTGCACCTTCGTGTGCAGGCCCTGGCCCATCTCCGTTCCGCCGTGCGACACCATCACCGAACCGTCGCGGTACAGGTGCACCAGCGCGCCAGCCTGGTTGAGAAAGGTGGCGGTGAAGGAGATGCCGAACTTCATGGGGGTGATGGCGAGCCCCCGCTTGATGAACGGCGACCTGGCGTTGAAGGCGTCCACCTCCGCGCGCCGCTGCTCGAAGTCCGACGTGCGCTTCAGCTCCTCCCACACGCGGTGGATGCGCTCGTCCTCCAGCTCCTGTCCGTAGTGCGTGGTGTTCGTCTCACCGGTGCCCCGGTAGAGGTTGCGCTCGCGCACCACGTCCGCGGGAACGCCCACGCTCCGGGCCACGTGCGCGAGGACCTCCTCCGTCACCAGCATCCCCTGTGGGCCGCCGAAGCCGCGGAAGGCGGTGTTGGAGACCAGGTGTGTCTTCGCCACCCGGCCGGTGTAGGTCAGCGCCGGCACGTAGTACGCGTTGTCCAGGTGGAACAGCGCGCGGTCGGTGATGGACTCGGACAGGTCCAGGGACCATCCGCCGTTGGACACCAACTGCACGCGCAGGGCCAGCAGCTTGCCCTCGTCATCGAAGCCCACTTCGTAGGCCGCATGGAACGGGTGGCGCTTGCCCGTCACCACCATGTCCACGTCGCGGTCCATCATCCACCGCGTCGGGCGCCCGGTGTGCCACGAGGCCAGCGCGACCAGCGCGGCGGGCGAGTTGCCCTGCGTCTCCTTGCCACCGAAGCCGCCGCCCATGCGCGGCGACTTCACCACCACGCGGCTGCGCGGCAGGTGCAGCACGTGCGAGATGATGGCCTGCACCTCGGACGGGTGCTGCGTCGAGGAGACCACGGTGATGTCGCCGTCATCCCCGCGTTCGGCGAAGGCGGCCTGGGTCTCCAGGTAGAAGTGCTCCTGGCCGCCAATGGCCATCGTTCCGGACAGACGGTGGGGGCTGCTGGCCAGCGCCGCGTCCACGTCGCCCCGGCGGATGACGTGCGGCTCGGTGTGGTAGCTGCCCTGCGCCATCGCGTCCTCGACGGTGAGGATGGCGGGCAGGGGCTCGTACTCCACCTCCACGGCGCGAGCGCCCGCGCGGCAGGCCTCCACGGACTCGCCCACCACCAGCGCGACAATCTGCCCGTGGAACAGCACCTCGCGGTCGGCCAGCAGCGGCTCGTCGTGGCGGATGGGGCCGGTGTCATTCGTGCCGGGGATGTCCTCGGCCATGAGCACCCGCACCACGCCGGGAACCTTGCGCGCCGCGGTCGGGTCCCGCTTGAGGATGCGGGCGTGGGCATGGGGCGCGCACACCGGCCAGACCTCCAGCATGGGCTGCCGCTGCGCCAGGTCGTCCACGTACCGCGCGCTCCCCGTCACGTGGCCCATCGCGCTTTCGTGCCGCAGCGCACGGCCCGCGTCGGCGGGGACCTGCGCGTCTCCCTTTTCGAAGCCCGGCGCGGCGTCCAGCACGGGGCTGTAGGTGCCAGCGAAGAACTTCTCGAACAGGCCGGCCACCAGACCGCGACGGTACTCGGCGCTGCCGCGCTGGTCGCTGATGGGCGTGATTTCCTCCGCGAGCACCGGCAGCACCTGGTCCACCGTCTCTCGCGTCCAGGGCTGGCCCGTGAGCGCCGCTTCCGCACGCACCGCGCGCACCGGCGTGGCCGCGACGCCGCCGTAGCCCAGCCGCGCCAGACTCACCACGCCATGGGCGTCCAGCTCCACGCGGAAGCCCGCGGCGACGATGCTGATGTCCAGCTCGCGGCGCTTGGACACCTTGAAGGAGTCGGACAGCCGCTGTCCGCGCTCGGGTACCGCGGGATGGGGAATGACGATGTGGCGGACGACCTCGTCGGCCTGGAGCGCCGTCTTCCGGTAGGCGAGGAAGAACTCCGACAGCGCCACCGTGCGCTCGCCCCGGACCGAGCCCAGCACGAGCCGCGCATCCAGCGCGAGCAGCACCGGCGCCATGTCACCAATGGGCGAGGCCGTCACCAGGTTGCCGGCCAGGGTGGCGCGCTGGCGAATCTGCCGCGAGGCGAAGACGTTGAGCATCTTCGTCACCTCGGGCAGCGCGTCACCCAGCGCCTCCTCCAGCGCCACCAGCGACGCCGCGCCGCCCACATACCAGCAGTCCTTCTCGCGGCGCACCTCGCGCAGGGACTCCACGCCCTCGGTGGAGATGAGGAAGGGGAAGCGGCGGGCCTTCTTGGTGATGTCCACGCCCAGCTCGGTGGCGCCCGCGACCAGGTGCGCCTCGGGGTGCCGGGCGCGCAAATCGAGCAGCTCTTTCCACGAGGTGGGCCGCAGAAACGTCTGTCCGGTGGCCTCGTAGTGCAGCGCGGACAGGGGCTCGGCCGGACCTCCGAGCGGCGCGGAGGGAATCGCGGTGGCGGGGGACGCGTCCGCGTCGCGCTCGGCCAGCGCCTCCATCATCGCGTCGCGGATGGGGCGGTAGCCGGTGCAGCGGCAGAGGTTGCCACACAACTGGTCCGCCACCGACGACGGGGTACAGACGTCCTTGCGCGAATACCCCTCCGCCATGGAGACGATGAAGCCCGGCGTGCAGAAGCCGCACTGCGAACCGTAGTGCTTCACCATGGCCTGCTGCACGGGGTGGGGCTTCTCGCTGCTGCCCACGCCTTCCACCGTCACCAGCTCGCGGCCGGCCACCATGGGCACCAGGGCGATGCAGGCGTTGAAGGCGCGCAGACAGCGGTTGCCCTGGGCATCCCGGTCCACCAGCGCCACGGTGCACGCGCCGCAGTCACCCTCGGCGCAGCCTTGCTTGGTCCCCGTGAGGCCTCGGTTGCGCAGGAAGTCGAGCAGCGTGGTGTTGGGGGAGACGCCGTCGACGCGGACCGTCGCGCCATTGAGCCGGAACTCGAACATGTTGCTCATTCTCCTGAGGAGACCCCGCGCAGGCGGGGCGTCTCCGAGGCCGGTGCCTCGGCGGAAGTGTCAGTGTCCGCACCCGGGGCGTTGGCGCCCTGGTGGTGGAGTTGGAGGAGCCCCGCGGCGATGCTCACCGCGACTTCCTGGGGCGACTTGCCACCAATCTCCAGGCCCATGGGACAGCGCACGCGGGCCAACTGGGCCGCGGTGGCGCCCCGGGCTTCCAGCCGCTGCCGGAAGCGGGCCCACTTCGTGTTGCTGCCGATGAGGCCCACGTAGCGCGCGGGCTTCTCCAGGGCGAAGGCGATGATGTCCTGGTCCACGTCGTGCCGGTGCGTCATCACCGCGACGTACGTGCGGCGCGCGTCCCAGACGGCGCGGGAGGCGAAGGTGTCCCAGCCGTCTCCATGGCGGATGACGGAGGCGGGGATGCGCTCGCCCTGGAGCCACTCCGGGCGCTCGTCCACGAGGTGGACCTGAAAAGGGGTGCCGTCCAGCGTGCGGCACAGGGCCTGGCCCACGTGGCCGGCACCGAAGAGGTACAGGCGCGGGCCGTGATTCACGGGCTCCACGAAGACATCCACCACGCCGCCGCAGCATTGGCCGAGCTTCGAGCCCAGCGGATACCGGTACGCACGGGGTTCCCCTTTCTCCAGGCAGGCGCGGGCGTCCGCCAGGACGAGCTGCTCCAGGTGTCCTCCACCGACGGTGCCGTGGAACGTCCCATCCGCGCGCACGAGCAGCTTCGCGCCGGGCTCGGCGGGGGTACTTCCCTGACACACCGTCACGGTCGCCACGGCGAACGGAACATCGTCCCGCGACCACTCCGCCAGTTGGCGGACCCAATCCCACATGGTCCGGTCGAGTCTGCCACAGCCCGGGCCGACTCCGTCACACCCCTGACACGGGGGACGGCTCAAAACGCGTAGCGCACCCGGCAGTAGGGCAGGCGGCGGGCCATCAATTCCTGGAATTCGGCCACCAGCCGGCCCTTGAGGCCGGTGCGGTAGCGCACGTTGTGGCCTCCGCCCTGGGACACCTTGGCCTCCTGGGTGTCCGGCGTCCAGAGCAGGGACTCGGCCTTGGGGTGCCAGCGCAGGTTCACCTCGTGGAGGCCCGCGTGGTGGGTGAGGAAGATGACCTCCGCGGCGAGCTGCGCCTTGGCGGCGGGGCCCATGGCCGCGTCCACCTGTTGGAACAGCGCGTCGTACTCCTCCTGCCAGCCCTCGTAGACGACGACCGGGGAGAAGTTGAGGTGGACCTCGTATCCGGCGGCCACGAAGTCGTCGATGGCGGCAAGGCGCTCGGCGATGGGGCTGGTGCGCACGTCGAGCAGCTTCGCCTTGGCGGCGGGCATCAGGCTGAAGCGGATGCGCGTCTTGCCCTTGGGGGCGTAGGTGAGCAGCTCGCGGTTCACCCACTTGGTGGCGAAGGTGCCCATGGCGTTGGGCAGCGTGGTGAACAGGCGCACCAGGTCGCGCACGTTGTCGCTGAGCGCGGCGTCCGCGGCGCAGTCGCTGTTGCAGCCGATGTCATAGGCCCAGTAGCGCGGGTCCACGCTGTTGGGCTCCGTCTTGGGCCCCAGCCGTCGCGCGTGGCGGCGGATGGACGCCAGGATGCGGTCGATGTTGACGAAGACGGTGACGGGGTTGGCGAAGCCCTTGTGGCGGGGCACGTAGCAGTAGGCGCAGCTCATGACGCAGCCGTTGGCGGCGGACGGCGGGATGAAGTCACAGCTTCGGCCATTGGGCGTGAAGGACATCGTCTTCTTCACGCCCAGCACCAGCGTGCTGCCCTTGATGCGGTTCCACGCCTCCGCGTTGCCTTCGTTGCCGAACAGGCCGGGGATGCCCTGGTGCGACGCCACGGGGATGCGCTCCGCGTCCGGGAAGCGCGCGAGAATCTCCCGGCCTCGCAGGTGCTCCTCGACACCCGTCTCCACGTAGAGGCGGGACACTTTCAACAGCCGGTCCAGCGGGCCCGGCTCGGACGAGGGTGGGGCCGGCGGAAACAGGTCCAGGTTCGACATGGGCTGTTTGATGCTCACCACGCGCGCGGGAGGAAAGTCCAGGGGGCGATCGGGGGAACATCGGGCCGGGTCGATGTGTGCACCGCGACGAAGGTCGCTGACAATCGGGCCGTGAAGTACCGCTTCTCATAGGACTTGGCGCCGCGCTGGCCTCCCCATGCCCTCACGCCGCCATGGGCGAGGGGGGACTGTCCGACGAGGAGCGCCGCATAGGCTGCGCCTTCCCGTACGTCAGCGAGCGCCACACCCACTCCACGGGCCCGAAGCGGAAGCGCGCCAGCCACAGGTGGCTCCACAGGACCTGGACGCAGAAGATGCTCAGGCAGAAGACCACGCACGCGAAGGGGCCGTGCTTGCTCACCTGACCCAAGCCGAAGCCGTAGAAGACGAGCAGGCTGATGACCGTTTGGGACAGGTAGTTCGTCAGCGCCATGCGGCCCGCGGGGGCGAGGACGCTCAGCACCCGCTGCCAGACCGTGCGCTGGAAGAGCAGGGTGATGCACGCCACATAGGCGGCGGCGAACCCTATCTGCGCCAGGTTGCGCAGCGGAGCCAACACGTAGGGAATCCACAGCGGCAGCGTCTCCGGCGTGTAGACCTTGAAGCGCATGAGCAGGTGGACCGTCAATCCCGCGCTGCTGCCCACCACGCCCGCCACGAGCCCCCAGCCCAGCATGCGGCGGAAGAGTCGCAGATGGCGGGACACGTCGTGGAAGATGCGTTGCTGACCGGCCCAGAGCCCGAGCACGAACCGGCCCAGGGTGGACAGGCTGGAGACGGCGATCATCGGCAGGAAGTCGGCGATGTAGTAGCGCGCGTTCTGAATCACCACGTTCAGCCAGCTCCCCTGGGTGATGACCGCCAGGAGCTCCGCCTGATTCGCCAGGCTGCGTTCACGCGCCGCCTTCATGATGGCGGCTCCCGCCTCGGGGGTGTCCGCCAGGATTCGAGGCAGGCGGATGATGACGATCTGGATGATGGGCCAGACGAAGCAAAGCGCCGCCGCGACAATGAGCAACGTCCGAGCGGAGCGCCGCCTCAGCAGCAACAGGCCAAAGCCCATGACGGCATAGGAGGCAAGGATGTCGCCATACCAGAGCAGGAACAGGTGCATCAGCCCGATGCCGAACAGCACGACGAGCCGCCGGGCGTAGAGGGGGGCGATGGACGCGCCCCGCGCCTCCGCGCGGCCGAGCTGCACCGCGAAGCCCAGGCCGAAGAGGAAGGCGAACAGGGTGATGAATTTCCCGGAGACGAGAATCTCGTAGGCGTACTGGGTGATGGAATCCAGCAGCGGGGCCGCTTTGTCCGCGGCCTCGGCTACTTCGGGAGGGCGGAACACCCGTCCGCTGAACCACATCATTACATTGGAGACGAAGACCCCGAGCAGCGCGAAGCCGCGCAAAGCATCGAGGAGTTCCAATCGCTCACTGGCATCCACCGGACGGGCTTCGGCGGGCGCCGCTTGAACCGCGGAATCGGAGGCAGGGACCATGGTGACGGGAAAACGCCACAGCCGTGTTCCGATTGCCATGCGTCATATTGGGAATGATTATGTTTTGGCGTCCCAGGATCGGACAGTCCGCGCCGTTCTCCCGGGAGCGGACACGCCAATCCCAACCTCGCACGCGCGAATTGGACTTCGCCGCGTCTGTGCTTTGGGCTCGGTCTCCTGCCAACGCTTGGATGCGGACGTCCGCGAAGGCATGCTCTCGCCATGTCTCCTCGGCTCATCTCGTCCAAGCCCGACTGTACCTCGTCACTCGAACGACTGCGCACGGAACTCGCGCAGACGGTCGCCTGGTGTGAGGCACGGGCCCGCGACCAAGCCCCTCGCGAGAGCCTGCGCGGGCTTCCTGACCCAGTGGATATCGAGGCATGGGGTCGACTTGGGCTCAGCCCGGCCAACCTCGTGTGGGCGACCCAAGGCGTCCGCTACAAGACGTTGAAGGGCTCAAGGCTTGAGGTCCCCGCCATAGAGTGGGGGACTCTGCCGGGCCGCCTCCTCGTCTTCTTCCCCGACGAAGAGGCCGCGGATGGCGGAGCGGAGGCCCAGACTGGCGGTTACTTCGACGTTCACAACACGCCACCGTGGGACACGTGGGTTGGGTACTTCGACGACCTTCACGAGACGCCGACCGGCCCGATGATACGAAGTTACCTCCTCGCCTATGTGCCCGCGGTCTTCGTCCCGCATGTAGGACGGGGCATTTCCGTGGACCCCGAGGAATGCATCCAGTGGTTGGAGGACTCGGACACCGCGCTCGCGACGCTCGTGAAACAGCTGGTGCCCTGACCCAAGGGGGAGCGAGGCGCCCTTCGCTATGAGGTCTTCTTCAGCTTCTCACCCACCGCGGCGAGTAGCTGGTCGAAGGACTCCTCGAACAGGCGGACGCCATCCCGCGCCAGCTCTTCGGTGACGCTCTTCATGGAGATGCCGGCCGTCTCCAACTGGCGCATGGTCGCCTCCGCGCCGGGGAGGTCCTCTTCCAGGCTCGCCCGCACCTTGCCATGGTCTCGGAAGGCATCGATGGTCGCGGGGGGCAGGGTGTTCACCGTGTCGCGGCCGATGAGCTCCTCCACGTAGAGCACATCCCTCAACTTCGGGCTCTTGGTGCTGGTGCTCGCCCAGAGGACGCGCTGCACCTTCGCGCCCTTCGCCTCGAGCGCCTTCCATCGCGCGCCACTGAAGACCTCCTTGTACGTTCGGTACGCCAGCTTCGCGTTGGCGATGGCGACTTTGCCGCTCAGGTCCTCCAGCGCCTTTTTCTGGTCGGGCGTGGCGCCTGCCTTCAGCTTCTTCTCAATCTCCTTGTCCACCAAGGCGTCGATGCGGCTGACAAAGAATGACGCCACGCTGGCGACGCGGCTCACATCTCCTCCGGACGCGGCCAGCTTCTCCAGTCCGGCCACATAGGCCTCAGCGATCTGCTTGTAGCGCGCTTGGCTGAAGAGCAGCGTCACGTTGACGTTGATGCCCTCGGCGGTGAGCTGTTCGAACGCCGGGACGCCGGCCTCCGTGCCCGGGACCTTGATCATCACGTTGGGCCTGTCGAGCGTCTTCCACAGCCGCCGTGCCTCCTCCTGCGTGGCCTTCGTGTCGAGCGCCAGCCGAGGGGACACCTCCAGCGATGCATAGCCGTCCTGTCCCTTCGTCGCGTCGTACACCCCGCGAAGGAGGTCCGCCGCGCCTTGGACGTCGCGCACCGCCAGTTGCTCGTACAAGTCATTGCCGGAGAGGCCCCGACCCTTCGCCGCGTCGAAGAGGTCCTGGTAGTCGTCGCTGCCAGACACCGCCTTCTGGAAGATGGTCGGGTTGGAGGTCAGGCCCGTGAGTCCATCCTCTTCGATGAACTTCTTCAGCGTGCCCTTCGTGATGTAGCTGCGCTGGAGGTTGTCCACCCAGATGGATTGGCCGAACTCAGCGAGCTTTCGCAGCGGATTCATGGATTCTCCCGGCGAGGGCGCGAGGCACCCGAATGGCGTTCCCTAACAGTGTCCACGCTCCGCCGCTCGCGCCCGGCCGAGCGGGCGGGCCCTCGCGGTTTCCGCCCGGGCGCAGGGCCAGCGAGTTGGACCGCTTCTCCTCTGCGGGCGCCGTCAACACCGTACCCAGGGCATTCCTGTCCCAGAGACCTCGGAGAGCGACACGATGACGGCGACCTTGGCGGACCTCGCGGCGCAACTGCGCATCGACAGCATCCGTTGCACGACGGCGGCGGGCTCGGGCCACCCCAGCTCGTCCATGTCCGCGGCGGACATCGTCGCCGTGCTCTTCGAGAAGTACCTGCGCTTCGACTTCCAACGGCCGCATGCGCGGAACAACGACCGCTTCGTGCTCTCCAAGGGACACGCCTGCCCGGTCCTCTACTCCGCCTTCAAGGCGGCTGGCGCCATCGATGACCGGGAATTGCTCTCCCTCCGCAAGTTGGGAAGCCGGTTGGAGGGACACCCGAATCCGCACGTGTTGCCGCTCGTGGATGTGGCGACGGGCTCATTGGGGCAGGGCCTGGCCATCGGCGTGGGCATGGCGCTCACCGCGCGCATGGACGGGCTGCCCTTCCGCACCTACGTGCTGATGGGCGACAGCGAGACCGCCGAGGGCTCCGTGTGGGAGGCGTTCGACAAGGCCAGTCACTACCAATTGGACAACCTCTGCGCGGTCATCGACGTGAATCGACTGGGGCAGAGCCGGGAGACGGAGCTGGGCTGGAACGTGGAGGCCTATGTGGCCCGAGCCCGTGCGTTCGGTTGGCATGCCATCGCGCTGGACGGCCATGACCTGAACGCCATCGACCGCGCCTTCGCAGAGGCACAGGCGAAGAAGGGCCAGCCGACCTGTCTCGTCTGCAAGACGGAGAAGGGGCGTGGCTACTCGCTCATCGCCAACAAGGATGGTTGGCACGGCAAGCCGCTTCCAGAGGACAAGGCCCGGGAGGCCATTGGCGAACTCGGAGGGGAGCGGAACGTCCGCATCCAGGTGGCGAAGCCGGACGCGGTGAAGGGGGCGCGTCAGGACGCGGCGGCGGCGCTGACGCTGCCCACGTACGAAGCCGGGGAGAAGGTGGCGACGCGCAAGGCGTATGGCGACGCGCTCCTGGCGCTGGGCAACGCGCGTCCGGACGTGGTGGCGCTGGACGCGGAGGTGTCCAACTCCACGTATTCGGACGAGTTCCACAAGGCGCACCCGAAGCGCTATTTCGAGATGTTCATCGCGGAGCAGAACATGGTGTCCACCGCGGTGGGCATGGCGGTGCTGGGAAAGAAGGCCTTCGTCAGCACCTTCGCGGCCTTCCTGTCGCGCGCGTATGACCAGATTCGCATGGCGGCCGTCTCCAACGCGACGATTCACCTGTGCGGCAGCCACGCGGGTGTGTCCATTGGCGAGGACGGTCCTTCGCAGATGGGATTGGAGGACCTGTCGATGATGCGCGCGGTGAGCGGAAGCACGGTGCTCTATCCGAGCGACGCGAACCAGACGGCGAAGCTGTTGGCGCAGGTGATGGAGTGCCAGGGCATCACCTACCTGCGCACCACGCGCGAGAAGACGCCGGTGCTTTACCCCGCCACGGAGGCGTTCCCTATTGGAGGCAGCAAGGTGTTGCGGCACTCCGGCGACGACGTGGCGACCGTGGTGGCCGCGGGCATCACGTTGCACGAGGCACTGAAGGCGTATGAACAGATGAAGCGGGAGGGGCTCACGGTGCGTGTCATCGACCTCTACTCGGTGAAGCCCGTGGACATGAAGACGCTCCACAAGGCCGCGCGCGAGACGCATGGCCGGCTGGTGGTGGTGGAGGACCACTGGGCCGAGGGCGGGCTGACGGATGCGGTGCTGGAGGCCTTCATGGGCGAGCGCGAGCGGCTGCCCACGGTAGTTCGCCTGGCCGTGACGAAGATGCCCGGCTCTGGAAAGCCCGCGGAGTTGCTGAGCGCCGCCGGCATCGACGCCGAGCACATCGTGGAATGCGTCACGTCGCTGGTGGAGGGCTCGCCGCGCGGAGCGGCGCGTGGTGGGACGCCGGAGTGGGGCCACACACACGCGTAGCCCGGCGAGGTGGGGCCCCACACGTGGCGGGTGTCAGCTCGCTGGGGCCTCGACGCCAATGCGTGGGCAGATGCTGCTCACGATGCACGCGTTGCACTTCGGCTTCTTCGCGGTGCAGGTGTACCGGCCGTGAAGGACGGTCGCGGGGCCGAAGAACGTCCAGTCGGACTGGGGGACGAGCTTCATGAGGTCGTCCTCAATCGCTTCGGGTTTCTCCTTCTTCGTCAGGCCCAAGCGCTGACTGACGCGCGCGACGTGGGTGTCGACGATGATGCCGGAGGGGATGTTGAAGGCGGTGTTGAGAACGACGTTGGCGGTCTTCCTCGCGACGCCGGGGAGCGTGACCAGTTCGTCGATGCGCTGAGGCACCTCCCCGCCGAATTTCTCCAGCAGCGCGCGGCTCATGGCCTGCACGGACTTGGTCTTCTGCTTGAAGAAGCCGGTGGGCTTGAGGTCCTCCTCCAGCGCTGCGGTGTCCGCGTCCGCGATGGCCTGGGGACCCGGGTACTTGGGGAAGACGGTCGCGGTCACCTTGTTGACGCGTTCATCCGTGCACTGCGCGGCCAGGATGGTGGCCACGAGCAGCTCGAAAGGGGTGGACCAGTTGAGTTCGTAGCGCGCGTCCGGATGCGCATCCCGGAGGCGCTCGAGGAAGAGGGCGGCTTTCTCGGCGGGGTTCATGGTGGCGTGAGCAGGAGCTACCCTACCTGGAGTGTCTGACACTCGCTATGCGACAGGGGGGCGCAGAATCGCATGGCGAACGCGCCCAACAAGCGCCTGTGAGCAAATCTCCCCTGACGGCTGCTCACGCAGGGTGGTAGGCACCTCGCGCAGACGGAACGTGGAGCCTGCGCATCATGCGAAACCAGCTTACCCGCTTGGGCGTGCCGTGCCTTTGGGCCATGGCGTTGTTGGGCTGCACCAGCAGTACCACGGTCGCATCCAGTCGCCGCGACACGTACGCGCTGGCGACCTGCACCGACACCGTGACGTGTTGCATCCAGCGTAACCCTGGGATGCCCGAGGCGTGTGGCCTGTCGGCGAGCGAGGCTGCCTCACACATGGCAGGCGTCAAGATGGCCGTGGAGGCAGTGGGTGACGTCCCTGTCGTCTGGGACGACACTCACAACGCGGAGCTTCCCGAATGGAAACGCCGGTGCATTCGGAACTACGGTGACTGCAAAGAAGGGCTGTTTGCCGGGCCCTGTTACGATTGCCTTCGCATGTGCGAAGGGCAGCAGGATTGGCCCCTGGATATGTGTGGCCCGAAGCGAAAGAAGGGGCGTTGACTGATGGATGACCGCCCTGATTGGAATCCCTTCCGCGCGCTGTCCCGCCGCGTCTTGACGAATGACGAGCCGCTGGTGCTTTCGGATGACGTCCGAGCGCTGTTGCTACGAACCGCGCACGAGGTCGCCATCCGCGATGCGGAGGCCGCGTTGAGCACGAAAGAGGGAGCCTTGGCGCTGATGCGAGAGGCGACGCGCCGCATCTCGGAGGGCTCGAACAGGCTTACGGATGCGCTGCATGTGATGTGGCAACACCAGCGTGCTGGCGACTACGACACCGCGCGGAAACTCATGCGTGACGTGTTGGCCGAAGAAGTCGTGCCGTACTACCGGCAGCTTGCACAAGGCCAACTCGATGACATGGCCGACGAGCCGTGAGCGGTTTCCTCGATAGGCCGCGCGGCTTCGACTGAGCACCAGACTCATCCCCCCCGCGGCGCCAACTGTTGGAGCAGCCGCACCGTCTCTGGCGCCGCCAAGGTGGGCGCGTAGGCCGTGGTCGCGACGCCGGACACCACGCGAGTGATGTTGTGGTCCACCTTGCCCGGCTGGGACCAGACGTCCCCGGTCGGCGCGGTGATGTACGCGGAGAAGGTGTGGTGGCCGGTGCCGGGGCGCTCGCCGATGACGTGGATGAGCGCCCGGTGCCGGGCACCGTCCGCCAGCCCCGCGTACAACGCCTCACCCACGCGGTACCCCGCACGCACGCGCCCGGCCGTGAGCACCAGGTGCTCCGGCGCTGGCTGGTAACCCGCGGCGCTCAGTGCCGCGCGCAACGCCTCCAGGTACGGCGCCAACTGGCCCTCATCCATGATGGCCAGTGCGTTGAGTCCATCCGACACCATCAACTGCACGTCGTAGCGCCCCTCATGGCGAGCCCGCAGCGCGAGCACCGCCTCCAGCGACGCGGCGTCGAGCTGCTCCCCCGTCTCCGGATGCAGGATGTACTCGGTGCGGTCCTGTGACTTCGACACCAGCGGCACGCCCGCCGGCACGGCCGAGATGAACGCGGGCGTCAGCTCCGTCCACAGACTCTTCTTCGAGTCCGCGTACACACGCCGCATCTCCGCGTCCAACGCGGGCTCCAAATCCCACGGATTCGCGCCATACCCTCGCGCCATGGGCACACCCCGCGCACGAATCTCCGTGAGCTGGCGCTCGGCCTCCGCGCGGATGGTCGCCTCCGGCCGCACGTCTCCCTTGGCGCGCAGGTACCGGAGATACACCCAGACCGGGTCCCCGAAGTGCGCCGTGGGCCTGCCCGCCGCGTCGATGACGCCCAGGCGCTGGAAGAAGGCCCACATCCGGTCATCCACCTTGTAGCCGAAGCGCTCGCGGACGCGGACGTGGTCCTGGAACCCGGTGGTGAGGTAGCCCAGCATCGGGTCGTTCTTCGTGGGCAGCGCCATCAGGTACGCCGGGTTCGCCGGCATGATGCGCTCGATGCACCAGTCCAAATCATCCAACGACACGTCCATGTGGAGCGTGGAGCAGACGTCCAGGCCAATGGTCAGCCCATGCAGCTTACCCATGGCGATGTCTTCCAGACAGCAGCGCACGAGCTGCTCGCGGGTGCGGAACACCTCCGGCCCGATGAAGCCCGCCACGTCATTCAGGTGGACCCACGGCTGCGCCTCGTGGCCCGCCTCCCGCCGCGCTCGGGCCACACGCTGCGACAGGGCCCGCGCGAAGCCGTACTTGCGCGACTCATGGAGCACCATGTCGTAGCCATGCCCATGGCCGTTGGTGAAGTCCGCGCCCTGACCCGTTTCGAAGTAGAGCCCATACGGCCCGGTGCGCTCGTCCGCGTACGCGAGCATCTTCTCCACGGAGATGTCGAACGTGGCGTTGGCGCTGTCGCTGCCCGCGATGCTCTGGAACCAGACGCCCGTGGTCCCCGGCTGCCGGCGCTCCACCTCCGCCTGCACGTCGATGTGTGACAGCACGCAGTGCGGCAGCACGTCCACCAGCCCGAACGTGACGAGAATCTCCTGCAGCGCGGACTCGATGGCGGCGACGGACTCCGGCGTGGACGACACCGGGTTGCACCCCAGCACCACGTCGCCCACGGCATACGAGAACCCGTCGAACACCTGCCACCGGATGTCGTCCACGTTGTCGGTGGGCGAGTTGGGCTGGATGCGCGCCCCCATGTATCCCCGCGCGCCCACGTTGCTGCCCGGCAGCGGGTTGAACACCTTGCGGCCCAACGCGATGAGCTCCGCGTCGCTCATCAGCTTGACGACGCAGCCAATGGTGTCGCTGCCGAGCCCCGGGCTGATGGCCTGAATCGCGGCCTCGTCGGACTCCAGGAGGAACTGCTTCAAACGGCCCAGGGTCCACGGGGCCGTCTCGGCCGTGGCCCGAGGATCCTCCGCTTCCAGGCTCAACGCGTGGAGCGCGTCCTCGTGGAGCGGGTGGTGCCGCACGTCGGACACGCGGGTGTTCGCCAGCAGCGTGCGAGCATTCTCTCGCGACATCGCGTCCGCCGCGGCCACGCCCACCAGCGCATCACCTTCCTTGAACGCATTGGCCGCGCCGAGCACCTGTTTGTAGAGCGCGTCATCGAAGGCACCCCGGAGGCGCTGGACGTAGCCGAAGACGTCCTCGCCCGACTTCACGTCGGGGATGTAGACGCCCTCTGGGATGGGGGAGGGCTCGGGCTTTCGCCGACAGCCCAGCAGGGAGGCCGTCGCGCCGCCGACCATCGCGGTCAGCACGGCGCGCCGGTGCAGCAGGAACCTCGGGTCCAGGTCCATGGTTCTACCTCGTTCAGGACTCGCCTCGGGCACAGGGAACACCCGTCCTCCCGCTTCGGACAAGGCAGGGCAGGGGGCTTCTCCAAGGCCGTGTGGAGCGCCCAACGGGGGACCTGCGCTGGAGTCGGAGCCCTCTCGCGAGGTTCGGACAGATGCTGCCCGTGCGGGGTGCTCGCGCATCCCTGGACGGACGGTGCCGTGGCGCCTAGGGTCCGCGCGCAGCCACTTCTACCCCCCGAGTGAGAACACCATGGTCTCGGACATCTTCAACCCGGCGCGCTGGAAGGCCGTCGAGGGCTTCAAGTTCAAGGACATCACCTTCCACCGCGCGGTGGACCAGGGCACGGTCCGTATCGCGTTCAACCGCCCCGAGGTCCGCAACGCCTTCCGGCCGCGCACCGTGGACGAGCTGTCCCGCGCGTTGGAGGCCACGCGCTTCATGACGGACGTGGGCTGCGTGCTCATCACCGGCAACGGCCCGTCGCCCAAGGACGGCGGCTGGGCGTTCTGCTCCGGTGGTGACCAGCGCATCCGCGGCAAGGACGGCTACAAGTACGAGGGCGAAGAGGGCGAGTCCGACCCCGCGCGCCTGGGCCGCCTGCACATCCTGGAGGTCCAGCGGCAGATTCGCTTCCTGCCCAAGGCCGTCATCGCCGTGGTGCCGGGCTGGGCGGTGGGCGGTGGGCACAGCCTGCACGTCGTCTGCGACATGACCATCGCCAGCAAGGAGCACGCGGTGTTCAAGCAGACCGACGCGGACGTGGCGTCGTTCGACGCGGGCTACGGCTCGGCGCTGCTGGCGCGGCAGATTGGCCAGAAGCGGGCGCGGGAGATCTTCTTCGTCGGGGCGAACTACTCGGCGGAAGAGGCGTTCCAGATGGGCATGGTCAACGCCGTGGTGCCTCACGCGCAGTTGGAGGAGTTCGCGTTGGAGTGGGCGGCGGAGATCAACACGAAGAGCCCCACGGCCATCAAGATGCTCAAGTACGCCTTCAACCTGCCGGATGACGGACTGGTGGGCCAGCAGCTCTTCGCGGGTGAGGCCACGCGTCTGGCCTACGGCACCGACGAGGCGCAGGAAGGCCGCGACGCCTTCGTCCAGAAGCGCAAGCGCGACTTCAAGCGCTTCCCCTGGTCGTACTGAGCTGTGCCCGCGCGGAGCCCGCTTTTCGTTCGGGCAAACGCGTCAGTAGAACCGGCGGTGGCCCGAGGGGAATACCCCTCGGGTGTGATGGCTGGCGAGAAGCGCGTCGTGTTCTGGCATGCGCATGCCAAAGCCGACCGTCTCGATGTACCTCGCGGGCATGCTCAGCGTCATGGCCCTGGGCTGCTCCAGCGGCGCGAGTCACCCCGTCCAGCGCCGTGCGCCGCAGACCGTGGACACCTGTCAGGACACCCTGTCGTGTTGTCTCACGCGAAATCCCCGCGTGCCTGGGAACTGCGGCCTGACGGAAGCCCAGGCCGCCCTGTACCTGGACAGCCTCAGGGCCCGGCCGGCGCGCGGTGCTGGGGCGCCAGGATACCCGGCCCGCGACTGGCAGGAGGCGTGCGCCGACACCCACTCCCGCTGCGTGGACGGGATGGAGCGCTGGGAGGGAAACTGCAACGCGTGCCTTCGCCTGTGCAAGGCGGAGCGCGAATGGCCCGCCGACGTCTGCTACCGGCGCTGAGGGACTTCAGCGCCGCGTCACGATGTCCAGGATGACGGCGTAGTGCACGCCCGCCGCGGCGACGACGAGCAGGTGGAAGATCTCGTGGTAGCCGAACACGGTGGGCACCGGGTCGGGCCAGCGGCGCGCGTAGATGACGGCACCCACGGCGTAGAGGGCGCCGCCCAGCACGAGCCACGCCACGCGGCCCGAACCAATCACCTCCGGCAGCCGCAGCATCACCGGCGTGGCCAAGGCGCCCAGCGCCACGTAGAGCCCCGAGCGCAACCCTCGCGAAGTGTGGATGCCCGCGAGGGTGAGCCCCGCGCCCGTCAGGGCGGCAATCCACATCAGCCAGAGCAGATAGAGGCTCGTGTCCCCCGTCGTGTCCAGCGTGGCCATGGGCGTGAAGGAGCCCGCGATGAGGATGTAGATGGCCGCGTGGTCGCAGCGCTGGATGCGCCGGTACGCATCCATGCCCCACGTGAAGCGGTGATAGGTGGCGCTCACGCCGAACATCAGCACCAGGCTGCCGCCGAACACCAGGTTCGCCACGTACTGCGTCCCCGGGGTCGGCAGGAGCGCGAGTTGGAGGCACCCCACGAGCGCCGCCACGAAGGCCACGGCATGGGACATGCCGCGCAGCCGCG
This sequence comes from Myxococcus hansupus, assembly GCF_000280925.3. Lineage (NCBI taxonomy): Bacteria > Pseudomonadati > Myxococcota > Myxococcia > Myxococcales > Myxococcaceae > Pseudomyxococcus > Pseudomyxococcus hansupus. The sequence goes on along the minus strand of NZ_CP012109.1, from coordinate 4,837,503 downwards.
GCTTGACGCTTTCGATGAGGAGCAGGGTGTCGATGCCATCTCGGGACGCCATGCCCTGTGCGTAATCACCGGAGGTCACGGTGGCGTCAGCAAACGGTACGTCCCGTCCAGGTTCTGACGCCTGGGCCGCCGTGCGCCCAACGCCGCACGGAGGGGGCTGCGAACCGGATGACATCTCCGGCCCGTGAGGCGCCGCGCGCTGGCGTCAAGCGCCGAGACGCGCGGATGGGCGTGAGCGAACAGCCGACCCCCGTGCAGTTCCATCGCATTGCTCCGGGATGGTATGGCGCAGCTTCCACCATGAAACCTCACATGCTGACCTTCTTTTGCGAGCTGGAGGCGGGCCCGCTCCAAGCGCTGTTCGCCACGCCTGGCGTCGTGGAGGACGTGGCCGCGCTGGAGGCGGGGGTGAGCTTGGGGCTCGTCGACCTGGGCCCGGAGCGCGCCCAGGTGGTCCAGCGGCTGAACCGGGTGGGCATCCCCGTCACCGCGTGGCTGCTGCTGCCCACGGAGCAGGGGTACTGGTTCCACGCGGGCAACGTGGAGCAGGCCACCGCCCGCTACGAGGCGTTCCTCGCCTGGTCGCGGGAGCACGGGCTGACGTGGGAAGGCGTGGGGCTGGACATCGAGCCCGACATCCGCGAGCTGCGCCGCTGGATGGAAGGTGGGTGGCGGCAGTTGGGAGAAATCCTGCCGCGGCTCGTCCAGGGGCGGCGCGTGCAGGACGCGCGGGAGGCGTATTCGCGGCTGATGACGCGCATCCGCGCGGACGGCTACCGGGTGGACACCTACCAGTTCCCCGTCATCGTGGATGAGCGGGAGTCCCGCTCGTCGCTGGTGCAGCGGCTGTCGGGCGTGCTGGACCTGCGCGCGGACCGCGAGGTGCTGATGCTGTACACCAGCTTCCTGCGCCCCTACGGGCCCGCGGTGCTCTGGAGCTATGCGCCGGGCTGCCAGTCCGTGGCGGTGGGTGTCACCGGCGGTGGCGTGGAGTTCCCCGGGGTCTTCAACGCCAGGCCCCTGGACTGGAGCGAGTTCTCGCGAGACCTGCGCCTGGCCGTGCGGTGGACGCACGACCTGCACGTCTTCAGCCTGGAAGGCTGCGTCCGTCAGGGCTTTCTCCGGCGGCTGAGGACCTTCGACTGGGATGCCCCCGTGGACCCGCCGGTGACGGCGGCGCGGCGCGTGGACTCCCTGCGGCGCGCGGCCCGGCTGCTGCTCCGCGCGAGCGCCCGGGTGCTCCGCTGACGGCCATGCGGCGCTGGCGGGAAGCCGCTGCGCGTCAAGGCCGTCCCGGAACGCATCGCGATTGACGCTCGGGGAGCGGGGCGGTGTCATGCGCCCCGGCCACCTCCACCCGTTGCCCGGCGTCCCCCCGGGTTGGGACTTCCCATGTCCGATTCACGCATGACCTCCAAGCTGCTCGGCGCGTTGCTGCTGTCCGTGGGCACGCTCGCCGCGGCGCCGTCCCAGGCCGCCGCGCCCGCGCCCCCGCCGGCTTCCACACCGGTCCTCGTCCCCAACGGCACCTTCGAGGTGGCGGGCGGCACGGGCTCGCTCCCCGCGTTCTGGAAGGCCCAGGGGCAGGGCAAGGTGTCCTCCAGCACGGCGGCGAAGAGCGAAGGGAAGCGCGGCCTCGCCATCGAGAACCCGGTGGGTGGCGCCGAGACGACCGTCGAGTCCGACGTGATGAAGCTCCAGGTGGGGCAGCTCTACCGGCTCAGTGCCTGGGTCCGCACCCAGGGCGTGCAGACGGACCCGCAGGCGCGCTACCCCACGGCGCACGGCGCCTGCCTGTCGATGAAGAGCTTCCCCTTCACCAACTGCTCGCCCGCGCCCGCCACGGCCGCGGGAGGCCGCGCGTCGGTGCTGTTCTTCGCCACGCAGTCCTCGGACCGCGTGCAGCTCCACCTGGGCCGCAACGGCAAGGCCACGGGCACCGCGTGGTTCGACGACGTGCGCGTGGAGAAGGTGGACGACATCACCGCCTACATTCCCATGGAGACGGTGCGCTGGGCGGGCAAGGGCTTCCGCTACGACGAGGGCGGCTGGATTTTCGTCCACATCGAGGGCGAGCCCTATGAGCGGGGACACCAGTTCGGCCAGCTCGCGCCGCAGGAAATCGTCCGCTACATCGAGAAGCTGGGCATCGAGAAGGACAAGACGGACGCGAACAAGGGCTGGAACCACCAGCGGCTGCTGGCGGACGCGCTGTTCCTGCGCAAGTACGACGCGGAGTACCTGGAGGAGATGAAGGGCATCGCGGACGGCGCGAACAAGGCCGGCGCGAAGTTCAAGGACCGCGACCTGGACCTGCTCGACATCGTCACCCTCAACTCGGCCGTGGATGCGGGGCAGCTCGCGGAGGCCAACCGCGCCACGGCCACGCCGCTCACCGGCCGCACCTTCCTCAAGGCGGAAGAAGAGGCCGAGCGCGCCGGCAAGGGCGACCACTGCTCCTCCTTCGTCGCCACGAAGTCCGCCACGACGGACGGCCGCGCCATCATGGGGCAGATCTTCATGTGGGGCGGCTACACCGGCGTGCACTGGGACGTGATGCTGGACGTGCAGCCCACCAAGGGGCACCGCTTCGTGATGCAGACCTTCCCGGGTGGCATCCACAGCGGCTCGGACTGGTACGTCAACGCCTCCGGGCTCGTCATCGGTGAGACGACGGTGGGGCAGTCGCCGTTCGACATGAACGGCACGCCGCAGAGCAACCGCATCCGCAAGGCCGCGCAGTACGCGTCGTCCATCGACGACGTGGCCCGCATCATGAAGGACGGCAACAACGGCCTCTACACGAACGACTGGACGCTCGCGGACATGAAGACGGACGAGGGCGCGTGCCTCCTCCTCGGGACGAAGAAGACGCGCCTGTGGCGCACCGGCGGGAAGGGCGCGGCGGCCGATACGCCTGGCAACCTGAAGGACTTCATCTGGGCCAACAACAACAACCGGGACCTGGAGGTGCGCAAGGAGTACGTGCCCAACCCGGACAACGCCCCGGTGGACCTGGCCTTCAACACCTGGAACCGCGACATCGCCTTCCAGGAGTACTACGCGAAATACGGCAAGAAGGGCTTCGACCTGGACGCCGCCATCCGGATGATGGCCTCCAGCCCCATCAACCGGCCGCACGCGTGCGACGGCAAGGTGACCACGTCCGAGATGGCCCAGAAGCTGATGTTCCTGGCGCACTACGGGAAGACGACGCTGCGCGAGAAGATGGTGGGCGGCCGGTGGATTCCCGACCTGCCCGGCGCCACGCCGCACCTGTCCCTGGGCTACACGGCCTTCAGCCCCATCGTCGTGGCGGACAAGCTCAAGCTGGCGCACAAGACGTGGAAGCCGCCCACGGAGCCCGTCTCGCTCACGCGCGACACCGCCAAGGTGAAGGACGTCTTCGTCTTCGACCGGAGCCTGCTCTGGGCCAACACCCTGTTCCCCAAGACGGACGGGGACAACTGGCTCATCAGCGGCACCGCCGCGTACTGGAAACTGCTGAAGGACCTGCCCGCGGGCGGGGGGACGTCGGAGAAGGCCTTCGAGTATCAGCGCAACGCCCTGGCGGACCTCAACGCGCGCTATCTCTTCACCACCTCGCGCGAGGCGGAGGTGGTGCCCGCCACCGCGAAGACGGACTTCGGCCGCTACGGCGCCTACCAGCTCCCGCGCATCCGGGGCACCTTCCTGTTGCACCAGCTCCGGCTGCTGCTGGGCAACGCGGGGTTCTCCAAGGCGATGAACTTCCTGCACGGTCGCTACGCGAACAAGGACGTCACCACGGCGGACTTCAAGCGGGCCGTGCTGGAGGCCACCGGTCGCGACGTGGGGCCCTTCGTCGCGCAGTGGGTGGAGCAGACGGGGTTGCCGCAGCCGCGCATCCGCGCCACCGCCGCGCAAGTGAAGGACGGCTACGAGGTGACGCTGAAGGTGGAGCAGCCGCCCGCGCGCCTCTGGCACTTCGTCACCCTGGTGGAGGTCCGCACGGCGAAGGGCGCCACCTTGGAGCGCGTGGAGGTGAAGGGCCCCACCGAGACGTTCACCTTCCGCACCGCCGAGGCCCCCGTCCGCGTGGTGTTCAACGCGGCCAACGACATCCCGGTGCCGCGTGAGCGCTTCCAGACGCTGTCGAACCAGCTCGACGCCTGGGAGCGCCTGCTGCTCGTCCATGGCACGGCGCGCCAGACGGAGTCCATGCGCACGCTGGCGCTGGGGTACCGCGAGGTGCTGGCGGACGCGTTCGTGGAGTACCTGCTGCCCATCAAGCCGGATGCCGAGGTGACGGACGCGGAGCTGGCGGACCGGGACCTCGTCCTCTTCGGCGGCGCGGAGGACCACGCGCTCATCGCCCGGCTGATGGAGGAGAAGAAGCTGCCCGTGGAGCTGGGGCGGCGCTACTTCCGCTGGCAGGGCAAGACGTACGGGCGCTCGGATGACGGTCTGGCCGTGGCGCTGCCGAACCCGTGGAATCCGAAGCGGTCGCTCTACCTGTACCTGGCCAACAGCGGACTCCAGCTCTGGCACATGACGCGCACGTTCCACCGCGGCATGCCGGGCTGGGCGGTGTTCCGGGGCGGGGAGGTGAGCGCCAAGGGTTTCCACGATTTGGAGGTGCTGGCACTGGACGTCACGGTGGCGCCTCCGCCGCCCGTGCCCCCGCCGGCCGCGCCTCAAGCGCCGGTGCCCGCGCCGGTGCTGGGCCAGCCGGCGCCATAGCGCACGCTCCGAGAGGGCCCTCCGCGCGGAAGGTGCGAGCGGGGGGCCTTCCCGTGGAATAGGGTGAGCGGCCGGGTGTTTTTCCTGCCTGCCCGGAGGGACGACAACCCTCCGCGTCTGGCAGCATCCGCCGCCCCTCATTCTCTCGGAGCCGCATTGAGCCCCAAGAAGATCTTCGTTCCTCGCGCCTGGGCCCGCAGCGCCCTTGGCACCCTGCTTCTCACTGGCTGTGCGACCACGCAGCAGCCGGCCCCCTCGGAGGACGCGCCGCCTCCCGCCGTCCCGGCCGCGACCGCCACGTCGGCGGCCTCGGGCTCGCTGGGCGTGGAGCTGAAGAACCTGGATCGCGCCGTCCGCCCGCAGGACGACTTCTACACCTTCGTCAACGGCAACTGGCTGAAGACGACGCCCATCCCCGCGGACCGCGCCCGCTACGGCACCTTCATCGAGCTGGCGGACAAGGCCGAGCTGGCGATGCGCACCATCATCGAGGAGTCCGCCTCGGCGAAGGAGCGTCACCCGGGCTCCACCTCGCAGAAGGTGGGCGACCTCTACAACAGCTTCATGGACACCCAGCACATCGAGTCGCTGGGCCTGAAGCCGGTGAACGACGAACTGCAGCGCGTGAGTGCCGTGAAGCGCGCGGACGCGCTGCCGGAGCTGTTCGCGGCGCTGCTGAACGAAGGCGTGCCGGTGCCCTTCGGCATCTTCGTGGGGCAGGACCAGAAGCAGGCCACGCGGTACATCGTCTATGCCACGCAGTTGGGCCTGGGCCTGCCGGACCGGGACTACTACACGAAGGAAGAGCCGCGCTTCGTCGAGGTCCGCGCCGCCTACGTGGCCTACATCGAGAAGCTGCTGACGCTGGCCGGTGAGAAGAACGCGAAGAAGGCCGCCCAGGACATCATGGCGTTCGAGACGGCGCTGGCCGCCAAGCAGTGGGACCGCACGCGCAACCGCGACCGGGAGAAGACGTACAACCTCAAGAGCGTCGCGGAGCTGGACGCGCTGACGCCGGGCTTCTCGTGGGCCCGCTTCCTCAAGGCGTCGGGCGCCGAGGCCACGCCCGCGGTCATCGTCCGTCAGCCGGACTACTTCGAGGCGCTGGCGGGCCTGCTGAAGTCGACGCCGCTGCCGGTGCTCAAGCAGTACCTGTCCTTCAAGGTGCTGGACACCCGCGCGCCGCTGCTCAGCAACGCCTTCGAGCAGGCGCACTTCGAGTTCCGCGGCAAGACGCTCCAGGGCATGGAGGAGAACCGTCCGCGTTGGAAGCGCGGCGTGGCCCAGGTGAACGAAGTCGTCGGCGAGGCCGTGGGCCAGCTCTACGTGGAGCGCCACTTCAGCCCCGACTCCAAGAAGCGCATGCAGGAGCTGGTGTCCAACCTGCGCGAGGCCTTCCGCAAGGGCATTGACGGGTTGACCTGGATGAGCCCCGCCACCAAGGCGCAGGCCCAGGCCAAGCTGGAGAAGTTCGGCGTGAAGATTGGCTACCCGGACAAGTGGCGGGACTACTCGACGCTGGACGTCGTCGCCGGTGACCTGGTGGGCAACGTCCGCCGGGGCGAGCTGTTCGAGCACCGCCGCGCCATGGGCAAGCTGGGCAAGCCCATTGACCGCGAGGAGTGGGGCATGACGCCGCAGACGGTGAACGCCTACTACAGCTCCACGATGAACGAGATTGTCTTCCCGGCCGCCATCCTGCAGCCGCCGTTCTTCAACCCGGAGGCGGACGACGCGACGAACTACGGCGCCATCGGCGGCGTCATCGGCCACGAGTTCAGCCACGGCTTCGACGACCAGGGCAGTCGCTCCGACGGCGACGGCAACCTGCGCGACTGGTGGACGCCCGACGACAAGACGGGCTTCGAGCAGCGCACCAACATGCTGGTGGAGCAGTACAACGGCTTCAGCCCGCTGGAGGCCATGAAGGTCAACGGCAAGCTCACGCTGGGCGAGAACATTGGCGACCTGAGCGGCCTCACCGTGGCCTACCAGGCCTACAAGCTGTCCACCCAGGGCCAGACGCCCGCCGTCATCGACGGCTTCACGGGCGACCAGCGCTTCTTCCTGGGCTGGGGGCAGATCTGGCGCGGCCTGTACCGGGACGATGCCATGCGGCAGATGCTGCTGACGGACCCCCACTCGCCGCCGCAGTACCGCGTCAACGGCGTGGTGCGGAACATGCCGGAGTTCTACGAGGCGTTCGGCGTGAAGCAGGGTGACGGCAACTGGCTGCCGGCCGAGCAGCGCGTCAAGATCTGGTAGTCCCGCGGTAGGGGGCCGGTGGACAGCGGCCACGGACTGTTTAGGCTGGAGGTGTGAATTCGCTCATCCTCCGGCTCGTCTGTGGCCTGCTGTTCTCCGTGCTGGTGTTGGGGGCCATCGTGAAGCCCCCCGACAACTTCGGCCAGGGGCTGGGGATGCTGCTGCCCGCCACCATGCTGCTGGGCGTGGCCCTCAAGGGGCCACGCCGCTCCATCATCCCCAAGCGCTCCGCTTCGGCACCCAAGGGCACCACGCCGCCCGGGGTGTGAGCCACCGGGCGGAGTGCTCCGCGGGCCTCAGGCCTTCTTCGCCGCCGTCGGCTTGTTGATGTTGGCGAAGAAGTCGTTGCCCTTGTCGTCCACGACGATGAAGGCCGGGAAGTCGACGACCTCGATCTTCCACACGGCTTCCATGCCCAGCTCGGCGTACTCCAGCACCTCCACCTTGGTGATGCAGTCCTTCGCCAGCCGGGCCGCGGGGCCTCCGATGGAGCCCAGGTAGAAGCCGCCGTGCTTCTTGCAAGCCTCGGTGACGGCGGTCGAGCGGTTGCCCTTCGCCAACATGACGAAGCTGCCGCCCGCGGCCTGGAACTGGTCCACGTAGGCGTCCATGCGGCCGGCCGTCGTCGGACCGAAGGAACCGGACGCGTAGCCTTCCGGCGTCTTCGCCGGGCCGGCGTAATAGACCATGTAGTCCTTGAGGTACTGGGGCATGCCGTGGCCGGCGTCCAGGACCTCCTTGATCTTCGCGTGGGCGATGTCGCGCGCCACCACCAGCGGGCCGCTGAGCGACAGGCGCGTCTTGATGGGGTAGCGCGACAGCTCGGCGCGAATCTCGCTCATGGGGCGGTTGAGGTCGATCTTCACCACCTCGCCGCCCAGCTCGCCGTCCGTCGTCTCCGGCAGGTACTTCGCCGGGTCGGCCTCGAGCTGCTCCAGGAAGATGCCGTCCTTGGTGATCTTCCCCAGGATTTGACGGTCCGCCGAGCACGACACCGCGATGGCCACCGGGCACGAAGCGCCATGGCGGGGCAGGCGGATGACGCGCACGTCGTGGCAGAAGTACTTGCCGCCGAACTGCGCGCCAATGCCGGTGCGCTGCGTGAGCTTGAGAATCTCCTGCTCCAGCGCGACGTCGCGGAAGCCGCGGCCCTGCTTGTTGCCCTCGGTGGGCAGCGAGTCCAGGTAGCGCGCGGAGGCGTACTTGGCCGTCTTCAGCGCGTACTCGGCGGAGGTGCCGCCCACGACGATGGCCAGGTGGTAGGGCGGACAGGCCGCGGTGCCCAGCGCGCGAATCTTCGCGTCCACGAAGTTCAACAGGCTCTGCGGGTTGAGCAGCGCCTTCGTCTCCTGGAAGAGGTAGCTCTTGTTCGCGGAGCCGCCACCCTTCGCCATGAAGAGGAACTTGTAGGCGTCACCGTCCGTCGCGTAGAGCTCGATCTGCGCGGGCAGGTTGTTGCCGGTGTTGACCTCCTTGTACATGTCGAGCGGCGCCATCTGCGAGTAGCGCAGGTTCGACGTCTGGTACGTGTCGAACACGCCGCGCGAGATGGCCTCCTCGTCATTGCCGCCGGTGATGACGTACTGGCCCTTCTTGCCCATCACGATGGCGGTGCCCGTGTCCTGGCAGGAGGGCAGCACGCCGCCGGCGGCGATGTTGGCGTTCTTCAGCAGCTCCAGCGCCACGAAGCGGTCGTTCGACGACGCCTCGGGGTCCTCGAGGATGTTCGACAACTGCCGCAGGTGCCCGGGGCGCAGCAGGTGCGCGATGTCCCGCATGGCCTCGCGGGTGAGCAGGGTGAGCGCTTCGGGCTCGACCTGGAGGAAGGTGCGCCCGCCGGCTTCGAAGGTGGAGACGTGGTTCTTCGAGAGCAGCCGGTACGGCGTCTCGTCCTTGCCCAGCGGCAACATGTCCTGGAACTGGAAGTCGGTCATACCCATAGGCGTAGCGCTGATGCGGCCCTCGTGGGTAGCCGGAACGCAGCGGAGGCTCCGGGCAGGGGCTTTCAGGGGAAAACCTCTCCGCATGGGAGCTACAAGTCCATTCACTCCTGAATCAGCCTGATACACGGGGCGGGGAAGGGAGTTCACGGAGGGTCGTCTGGTTGTCAGCCTGGGTGGCGGACAACTCGCGGCGGCCCCGGGTTGTGCGATGCTGTGAGCCCCCGTGGCTTCCATCTCCGCTCAAGTTCCCGTTCTCGTCCTCCTGGGTTTGCTCGCCGCCACCGCGCGCGCCGCGGAGCCGTCCGCCGTGGAGCAACGGGCGCGCGAGGACCTGGACCGGCAACTCCAGGAGATGGTCCAGACGCCGCCTCCGGAGATCATCATCTCGTTCGAGGGACTCCCGGGCGCGGGCACGTCCAAGGGCTACAAGCTGGTGGAGGCGGACTTCCTGGTGAACAACCAGCCGCTGGCCATCCCCGGGCTCGACAAGCTCAACGGCCCCGGGCTGCACCGGCTCGCCGTGCTCACGGTGGAGGAGGGCTCCTACACGCTCGTCTCGCACGTCACCTACGCGAACGAATCCTGGAACCTCTTCAGCGAGGAGAGCGGCTTCCTGTGGAAGCTGACGGCGTCGGTGACGGTGCAGGTGCAGCGCGGCCTGCGCGCCCGGGTGCGGGTGCTGCCCGCCATCAACCCGACCGCGCCGGACCCGCGCCTGAAGTTGAAGCTGTCCCACGACGTGAAGGCGGAGATGACCGCGCAGCTCGCGGACGTGGCCATTCCCGACAAGGTGGATGCGGGCACGCCCGCGCCGGTGGCCCAGGCGCCGGTGAAGCCGCCTCCGGTGTCGGTGCCTCCGGTGTCCACGCCCGTGGTGGTGACCCCGCCTCCCGTGGCCGCGAAGCCCGTGGAGGCGCCAGAGCAGGGGCCCGTGGCTCCGGCGAAGCTGCTGCTGAAGGTGCTCGCGGGGAAGCGTCCCGCCGCGGCGACGGTGTACCTGAAGTCCGCGTCGGGAGCGCCGCACCGGGTGGTGGTGGACCGCAAGGCGAGCAAGCCGGTGGAGGTGATGTTGCCGCCCGGCGAGTACCGCGTGGATGTCCTCTCGCAGGGGTACCTGGCGCAGACGCGGAAGGTGAAGCTCTCGCGCGAGGCGGCGCCGACAGTGGCCTTCACGCTGGCGAAGGCACCCGCGAGCAAGTCCCAGAAGGTGCAGGTGAAGAAGGAGGCCCTGGTGCTGCCACGGCCGCCGCGCTTCGCGGAGAAGCAGTCCGCGCCCCGCAAGGGCTCGACGGCGGGGCTCGCCCTGCTGGTGGACATGCTCGTGCGCGATGAGAACCTGCGCCTGCGAATCGAAGGGCACACCGACAACAAGGAGCGGCCCGCCGCGACCCTCCAGGCGCTGTCCATGGCGCGCGCTCAGGCAGTGGCCCAGGCCCTGGTCGACGCGGGCCTGGACGCCTCCCGCATCGACACGGTGGGCATGGGGGACGCCCGGCCCAAGGCACCGAACCTGCTGCCCCGTGGACGCGAGCTGAACCGCCGCGTCGAGTTCACGCTGCTGGGCACGAAGTAGTCGTCACCCGAGGTGAGTCGTGAGCACGTCGCGCACGGAGGCGCTGTGGCGTGAGCTGAAGGCGGTGCTGCCTCCGGAGGCGGTGGTCACCGACGCCGATGTGCTGGAGTCCCACCGCAGGGACCAGGCGGAGTGGGCGCCGGCCGGCATGCCTGGCGTCCTGGTGCGTCCCGCGTCCACCTCGGAAGTCCAGGCGGTCCTGCGTGTCGCCACGGCCCTCCGGGTGCCCGTGGTCGCACGCGGTGCGGGCTCGGGGCTGTCCGGTGGCGCGAACGCGGTGGAGGGCGGCATCGTCCTGTCGCTCATGCGGATGAACCGCGTCCTGGAAGTAGACCGGCGTGGCATGTTCGCGGTGGTCCAGCCCGGCGTGCTCAACGCGGCCGTGAAGTCCGCGGCGGCGGAGCAGGGGCTCTGGTACGCGCCCGACCCGGCGAGCTGGGAGTTCTCCTCCATTGGCGGCAACCTGGCCACCAACGCGGGCGGCCTGTGCTGTGTGAAATACGGTGTGACGGGAGACGCCGTACTGGGGCTGGAGGCCGTGCTCGCGGATGGCTCGGTGGTCCGCACCGGCGGCCGCACGATGAAGACCTCGGCGGGTTATGGGCTGACGCGGCTCTTCGTGGGCTCGGAGGGCACGCTGGGCATCATCACCGAGGCCACGCTCAAGCTGCGGCCCCGTCCGCCTCCGGCGACCACGTTGCTGGCCGCGTTCCCGACGTTGGTGTCGGCGGGCATCGCCGTGACGGACATCATGGCCACCACGCGCCCGTCGCTGTTGGAGCTCATGGACCGCGCCACCGTCCGTGCCGTCGAGGCCCACGCGGCCATGGGGCTGGATGTGGAGTCCGCCGCGCTGCTGCTGGCGCGCTCGGACGCGGGAGGCAAGCAAGGCGCCGAGGAAACAGCCGCCATGGCCGCTGTGTGCGAGGCCGCGGGCGCGACCTTCGTGACACAGTCCACGGACGAGGCCGAGGGCGAACTGCTGATGCAGGCCCGTCGGCTGGCCTATCCCGCCCTGGAGAAGCAGGGGGCCACGCTGCTCGACGACGTGGGCGTCCCGCTGTCGCGCATCCCGGAACTCCTGGCGGCCATCGAGCGCATCGCCACCACGCGCGCCGTCCTCATTGGCACCTTTGGCCACGCGGGCGACGGCAACATGCACCCGACCATCGTGTTCGACCGCGACGACGCTCACGCCTCGGTGCGAGCCCGCGCGGCGTTCGACGAAATCGTCGAGGCCGCGTTGGCGTTGGGCGGCACCATCACCGGTGAGCACGGCGTCGGCGCGCTCAAGCAGCCCTTCCTGGAGGCGCAGCTCGGCGCGGGGGGCATGCACCTGCACCGCTCCATCAAGGCGGCGCTCGACCCGTTGGGCCTGCTCAACCCCGGCAAGGTCGTCTGAGGCCCGGTCAGCGTTGCGCGGTCGGCACGGGCTTCACCGCGTACCGGCCCGTCTTCGCGTCCACCGAGGTGACGGGGACACGCCGTGTTTCCTCGAACTGGGTATAGGCCGGCTGAAGGCTCCGCCAGAAGTCGACGAGCGGCGAGGTCTTGGGCAGGGACTTCGTCAGCGCCGCGAGCCCCGCGGCATCCAGCCTGCGCGGGAAGATGTGGATGGGCACGTCGCGCTTCGTCTTCGCGCGGGTGTCGAGCGTCATCAGGTACAGCTCCTCGATGGGGCCGTTCTTGATGGCGATGCAGCCGATGCTCACGCAATCACCATGCACGTAGATGTCGCCACCAAGCGGCACGCCCTTCACCTGATGGAACCGGTCCGCCGCGTTCGGATAGTTGACGCGCATGGACAGGTGGTAGCTGCTCACCGGGTTGAAGAGGTCGATGGTGTAGAAGCCCTCGGGGACCTGGAGGTCGCCCTGGCGGCGCTTGGGCCCCAGCTCGCCGGAGGCGGCGCAGAACGGGTACATCTTCACCTTCACCAGGGCCCCGGTCCGTGAGCCTGCCCAGACCTCCAACTCCCGCTCGTGTTTGAAGGCGCGCAGGTAGAGCCGCTCTGGCGGCCAGGTCACGCCCGCGTCCTGGAAGAGCGCGGCGACCTGCTTCGCCCGAGCCTTGCGCGCGGTCGCGACCCGGTCCGCGGCGTGCGCAGCGGGTACGGCGAGCAGCACGCACAGCAAGAGGGGGAACGGGTTCATGGCGGGGCGCGCGCTCCTGGCGAGGACTTCCGGCCGGGAAGGCCGGAAGTCCCGAGCGTAGCGCCCGGAGTGGGAACGCTCCAGTCCCGCCGAAAGGGCTCACGCCGCCAGCGGCGCCAGCTTGTGGACCTGCGTCAGCAGGTTGTCGAGCGAGAAGGGCTTCTTGAGAAACCCCGCCCAGTCATAGGCGTGTGGCCGGACGGAAGGGTCGATGGCGCTCATGATGAGCACCGGCAGCGTCGCGAAAGCCTCCGTGTGGCGGATGGCCTGAATGGTCTCGAAGCCATTCATCACCGGCATCATGACGTCGATGATGGCCAGGTCCGGGCGCGTCTCTTCCAGACAGGCCAGGGCTTCACGTCCGTTGGTGCACGTGACGACCTTGTAGCCTTCGTCCTCGAGGATGGACTTCACGGCTTCCGCGATGTCCGTCTCGTCGTCGACGACCAGTACGGTCTTCATGAGCGCCTCCGCTGGACGGGCTTGCGCTTCGCCGCCGCCGCCGCCTTCTTCTTCTTGGCGGACTTCGCGCCCATGGGAGGCTTGCGCCGGGACTTGTTCGGCGTCCCCGCGAGGATGGCGTGGCCCGTGAGGACGGCTTCGGCGCTTTCGAAGGTCTCCGCGACGGTGATGCCTTCGTTGGTGATGGAGAACTCGCGGATGCCGCTGTCGTACTGGCTCTCGCGCATCTTCATGATGGAGAGCAGCCGGTAGAGCTGTGAGCGCAGCTCCACGTAGCGCAGCAGGATGACGTTCTCCACGTACGCGGTGGCGTCCGGTTGGGGCGCGTCCACGTCCGGAGAGAACAGCGCGGTCTCCTCGGAGTAGAGCGTGGTGACGTCCATCATCCGAAGTTGGTGGGACAGGGCGGAGAAGAAGCGGCTCATCCGCTCCGGGTAGACGGTCGCCGAGCGGAACCCCGCGATGCTGTCGACGAAGAGGCGCATCCGCTTCACGTTCCGTTCGTGAATGCGCTCCAGGAGCCGCTCGGCCAACGCGTCCAGGTTGTGCTCCAGGGGCGGCTGCCACTGGATTTCGATGAGCCCCTCGTCCACGTACTTCTTGAAGTCGCCCATCCCCACGCCCTCGGCCTTCTCCATGAGGCGTTGGGACGTCTCGTAGAAGCCGAAGTAGACACCCGGCTGCCCTTGCCTGGCGCCCTCGAGGAGGAACCGCAGTCCCAGCAGCGTCTTGCCCGTGCCGGGCGCTCCCAGGAGCAGGGTGGTGGACCCCGACAGCAACCCGCCGTGGAGTGACTCATCCAGACGGGGGACGCCAAAGGCCATCCGGATGCGGGGCCCCTCGCTGCGTTCCTGGGGCGCGGAGAACTGCACCTCGGTGCGCGGGTGGACGATGATGCCCTGGTCGGAGATTTCGAGCTCGTGTTTGCCGAGCAGCGAATCACTGCCCCGGAATTTGAGCGCGACCAGCTCCCGGACGGCCCGCGGGCCCGAAAGCCAGAGAGAGAGCTCGAAGACGCCATCCACCGCCGTGGTCTCGGGCGGCATGTCCCCCGTGTAATGGGGCGACAGCAGCAGCGTCGTGCAGCCAATGATGCTGACGAAGGTCTGGAGCTCCTGGAGGAACCGCTTGTAGGTCAGGTCCCCGCGGGCGAACTCCTTCGCCGCGTCCATGCCATCCATGACGAGCAGCGTGGCCTGATGCTGCCGGGCCGCGCGCCGAATCATCTCCAGCAGGCCCTTGAGCCCCTCCGTCTCCAATTGGCGGTAGCCGCTGATGTAGTGGAGCTTGTCGGGGATGACGCTCGCGTCGAAGAACGCCATGACCTCCAGGTTCGCGAGCATGCGCGCATGGGACTCGGTGAGCAGCGTCACGTAGAGGGCCTTGCCGCCATGTTGGACGTGCCAGAAGGCAATCTGGTGCGCCAGCACGGTCTTCCCCGACCCCGGAGGCCCCAGCAGCGCGTAGGACGCACCCTGGATGAGTCCCCCCTTGGTGATGAAGTCCAGCCGGGGCACGCCCGTCTCGAGCCGTGGCTGCTTCCCTTTTCGCCCGCTGTCTCCTTCTTGTCCTGACGACACGACACGCCTTCCTTTCGGTCAGTACGCTTCCGTCCGGTGACGGGGCAGCGTGACGAGAAATCTCGAGCCGTGTCCCGGCTCGCTTTCAACGGTGAGGGTGCCTCCGTGCGCGGAGACGATTTCGCGGGCGATGAAGAGGCCCAGGCCCAGTCCATCCGTGCCGCTGGCCGCCGCCGCGCGCTCGAAGCGATTGAAGATGCGCGTCTGGTCTTCCTTCGCGATGCCGACCCCCTGGTCCCGCACGCTCAGCGTCAGCACCTCCGCCTGTGCCTCCACCTCGAGCAGGACGGGCTTGGCGTCGCCGTAGCGGAAGGCATTGGTGAGCAGGTTGCTGATGACCTGCTCCAGGCGGAGCCTGTCACCCAGGATCAGGGTGGGGCGCTCGGGCAGCGTCAGGCTCAGGGTGACACCGGCCGCCCGGGCTGGCATGGCCAACCGCTGGGCCATGTCGCGCGCGGCCTCCGACAGGTCGAACATCTCGATGTGGAGCCGCAGCTTCCGGCTGCCCACGCGCGAGATGTCCAGCAGCGTGTCCAGCAGTTGCTGCAGGCGCACCAGTTGCCGCAGCGCGGGCGTGGTGCTCGCCTCGACGGTGCCACGCGCAATCAGGTCGCCGGGGGCCCGCGAGAGGTGGTGGACCAGCCGCTCCAGGTTGAGCCGCAGCGCCGTAATCGGCGTCCGCAGCTCGTGCGCGGCGATGGAGAGGAACTCGTCCCGGGCGCTGACCGCTGACTGGGTGCGCGCCTGGAGGCGCAGGAGCGCCTCGATGTTGGCGAGCAGCTCGTCATCCTCCAGGGGAGTCGTCCAGTAGGCGTCCGCTCCCTGGGCCAGGCCCCGGAGCCGGTCCTCCCTGCGCACGGAGACAGCGGACAGGTGGGCAATCAGCAGGTCGCGCGTTTCCTCCTGGTCACGCAGCCTCCGGCAGACCTCGTACCCGTCGATGTCCGGCATGTGGACGTCGAGGAGCACCATGTCCGGCCGGCCCGTCGCCAGCCGGAGCGCCTCCTTGCCGCTGGAGGCCTCCACGACGTGGTAGCCCGCATTCGTGAGGATGCGCCCCGTGAGGTAGAGGACGGACGGGGTGTCGTTGACGTTGAGGATGGTGGCGCGCGGTCGGTCCTCCTCCATCGTTCGTTCTGGTGCGCGGCCGGTCAGCATTCCACGAAGATGGGGTTTGATTCATCCGAACGGAATCCCCTCCGTGCGATGAGCGGCCGGGAAATGTGTGCGGTGTAGGACAGTGCTCCGCGGCGAAACGGCTGATGGATTCTGAATAGGTCGGCGACACCCCCGTCAGTCTCTGCAGAACACAACGGCGGGCCCAGAGCTCACGAGGACGCACCCCATGAACCGCATCGCTTCCGCGCTTGTCGCAGCCCTCCTCCTCACCGGAAGTGCCCAGGCCCAGGGCTTCGGAAACCGCTCCACGCGCGTGGAGCGCCGCGAACTCCGCGACGACCGCAGGGACCTGGAAGAGCTTCGCAACCTGCTGGTCCGCTTCGACCGCGCGTGGGCGCAGCGAAGCGAGCGGCAGATGGTCAACGTCGAGACCAGCCTGCGCAAGCTGCTCCGCAAGGAGATGGAGGAGAGCCAGCGCGAGCTGGCGAAGGACTGGAAGGAGGCACGGCGGGGCCGGCGTGACGCGCGCGTGGCGCAGTGGGGCGGGCCTCGCGCCGCGATGTGGGGCCAGGCCTCCGCCGCGCAGGCCCGGGCGGATGTGCGCGCCGAGCAGCAGGCGCTGCGCACCAAGAAGGCCATCGCCCGCGAGCTCGATGACATCGAGGGACTGCGGCAGCCCGGCGCGCTCAACCACAAGCGCATGCTCATCATGGACCTCATCCAGTTGGCGGAGCGCGAGCTGAACCAGAGCCGCCGGGACGTCCACCAGGACAACCGTCACGATGGGTGGCGCCGCTGATGAGCGCCATCCGCCCTGGAGCCCTGGCCGCCTGACCATCGGGCGTCTTCAGGGCTCCGGGTGCGGGGTGCCTCCTCGCTACTCGGCCTTCTTCGGCGCGGTGGCGGGACTCACGACCCGGTGGACCGGGTACAACTCACCCACGGTGATGGCGTCGTCGAGGAACTGCCAACGGCAGAAGCCATCGTCGGAGTGGGGCTCCAGCAGGTACACGGCGAGCGTCCCCGCGCGCTGGGCCGTGGGCACGTAGAGCGTCTCCGCGGGGAACTCGCGGGTGGTGCGCTCCGGCGCCACGGTGAGGACCGTCTCGAAGCGGACGGGCTTCGGCTTCTGGCTGAGGGGCACCTCGGCCTCCCCGGGCGGCGGCACGTTGGCGGCCACGTCGGGGCTGAAGGTCTCTTCGCGCCGGGCCACGCGGTAGCTGTCCACCGTGAAGCTTCGTGACTTCGTCAACCGCTCGAACTGGATGCCGTGGCCCGCGAGCCGCTCGGCCAGCGCTGGAGGCGCCAGGTAGGCCTCGGGCGTGCTCACGGACTGCGTGGGCACGAAGGTCCGGTGGTGCGGCATCTTGTAGGTCTTCTTGCGCTTCCCGGGGTAGCGGCGCGCGGTGATGCTGGCCTCGTCGTAGGCGAGGACGTTCGCCGTATCTCCCGGCAGGGCGTAGGCGGGGTACTCGAAGGCCAGGGCGCCCCGGGCATCCCGCGTGGCCACGCCGTAGTTGATGCCCACCAGCGCCTGCACGTCGGGCGTCGTGCCCCGCTCGATGATGGCGTCCTGCGTCTCGTCGGTGATGTCCCGGTAGGCGCCCGCGTGCCGGGCCGCGTCGCGGAAGAGCTCCAACAGCCACGCGCGCATCACCGCGCAGCGGCGCGGGAAGTCGATGTAGCTGTACGTCTCCAGCAGCACGTCCAGCCGGCCGAGCAACCCGCGGTAGTGGCTGCCGAAGCGCGGCAGCGCGGGGTAGGTGTGCCAGCCCGAGCGGGGGTCGCCTTCGTCCTTGTAGTTGCCGTACCAGAAGCTGTCGAAGCCGTGGCGCGTCTGCACGGCCTTGGCCACGCGCTCCAGCAGGGCGCGGTTGTAGGCGCGCAGCTCGGAGAAGAGGGGCTCGTTCGAATGGGACGTGTCGAACGTGAGGTCGAAGGCGTGAATGCTGCCGTCGGTGGTGTGGCAGTCGATGAAGACGTGGGGCCACCAGGTCTGATGAAGCGCGGCCATGGCGCGCGTCTCCGGGGCCTCCTGCTTCGTGCTGTCGCGGTTGAGGTTCCAGCCCTCGCCCGTGTAGCGGGTGCCCACGCCGCCCTCGGGGTTCACCTGGCCCTCGAGGTCCTTCAGGTTGAGCTTCCGGTTGTGGGGGCTGATGCGGTCGTTGCCGTCCGGGTTGAAGTTGGGGACCAGCACCAGGCACAGCTTGTCGAGCAGCGTCTGTCCCAGCTTGGTGAGCGTGAGGTCGCGCGCGAGCGCGAGCAGCGCCTCCTTGCCCTCGACCTCGCCCGCGTGGATGTTGGCCTCCACCATCACCACGACCTTCTTCTGCTTGCGTGCCTGTTCCGGCGTGAAGCAGCCCCGGTCGCTGACCACGAGCGCCACCAGGGGCTGGCCCTCGCCGCTGCGGCCGAAGTCCACCCGCCGCGCCAGCTTCGTGCGCTCGCAGAGTGCGTCGACGAAGGCCAGCACGTCGGCGTGAAGGGACGTTTGCGTGTAGTTCGACGCTTCGGCGCGGGTCAGCAGCGGGTTCATGGCCGCGCATCCGAGCGCCCCGGACCTGGCACGTCAAGTCCCGGTGCGTCCCTGGAAAAGAGTGGGCCCGAGCAGGGTGTCCTCCTGCCCGGGCCCGGGGTGCTGCCATGGATGAGACCCGCACGTTTAAGTTCCTGCCTGGAGCTGAGACCTCGGGTCCTGCGATTGAACGACCGCCGCGCAAGGTGGAATGGAGCGGCGGGCTGGAATTGCACCAGCATCACGAGGGAGGGGGCGGGAACGGTTGATCGGGCCTGCGACAGCGAATGCTGAGTCTGGAGTGAGAATCTGAAGCTGGGGTGCCTCGCGTCCGCGTGTTGCCGCTTGCCTCTACCGTGATTGGGCTACCCCGCCGCATGAAGAAGTGGTGGCGGGGGCAGGGCTCGAACCTGCACTGGGGACGGCCGGCGTACGTCTGGCGTGAAGCTGCTGCTGAGTTTGAGTTTGGACTCCGAAAGGTCTGCGGCCGTGAGTCTAGCCGAACAGGTAGCCGAGGAGGGACTCTCCGGCCTTCATGTCTTCCACCTCGACGGCGTTCGCCTCTTCGCGGGCGAACTTGACGGCCTGCTGCAATTTCTCGACGCGCTCCAGCAAGTCATTCACGCGCGTGGCGGGGAGGGCGCCGGAGAACTTCACCGTCTTCCAATAACCGACGACGATGTCCTCGTAATACACCTCCACCTGGGCCGGGTGCTTCTCCGTGGCCTCGGACTTCACGTGGTTTCGAGGCACCTTCTTCGTCTTCGCCGTCTGCACGGGCTCGGTCGCCCACAGGCCCTGCGCCGGATCGGGAACCCACGACTCCGACGGGTCCAACGTGGGGAGCTTCTTCACGAAGGTGTGAAGGTCCACGAGCTGCTTCTCCAGGAAGAGCAGGTAGGTGGCGGGAACGCCCTTCAGCAGCACCCTGCCATCCACGCGCACGTCCGCCTTGGCGTGGCAGTTGGTGAGGTCCTTGGTCGCGGTGACGTCGAAGAGCCGCGTGAGGATTTCCTGCGTCTTCTTGAGCACGTCCTGCGTGCGCACCTGCACGCGCGTGGACTCGGGGGGAAAGCGCTCACCCTCCTCGTCACGCGGTTGATACGTCCGGGAGATGCCGCTGAGCAACTGCGGCTTCTGCAGGTCGTGATGGGCCTGGGTGAGCTCCTGCTGGGAGCGGTTCTTGACGCCCTTTTCGACGGCGATGATCTGGTTCAGCTTCGGCATGACGCCACTTCCGTTTTTCGAAGGTTTGTATTTCCGCCGTGGACGCAGCGTGGCACGCGGGCCTGACAGCGCTGTGTCGCGGCAGGCGGCGCTCGACAACTGCTGGGCGACGTCATGCGCCAAAGGGGCCTGGACGCCGCGGGGGTGACGGAGTTCCTGGCGACCGTCTCCGCCGGATCGCCCGGACATGCGGCCGAGGCCACGGCGGGCTTCTTCCAGATGCGCAGGGCGCCTGGCTTCGAACAGCACTCGGCCGGGGGAGCACTCCGTCTTCGAGAGGCCCTGGGAGCCGGACGCCCGGGCCTCGCCTCCCGCAGTGTGTGCGTCCATGGGGGTGAGCCCTCATGCATGACGTCAGCACATCGCCGCGCCCGGAAGGTTCCGCGGAAGGAGGCACCCGCCATGACGGAGCAAGAGGCCTATGTGAAGCAGATGGATGCGGAGAAGCGGAGGCTCGACGCCCGGATCGCCGAATCCGAGGCGCAGTCCGATGTCCGCGAAGCAGACGCCAGGCTCAAGGACCTGTCGGGCGTGCGCCGCGTCTTCGAGAAGTTCCGCCAGAAGCTGGAGTTGCTGAATCAGCGGCAGACGCAGAACTTCGACCAGGGCAAGGCCGAGCTCCGCCAGTCGTATGACGACCTCAACCAGTCCGTCATCGAAATGGATGCCAGGATGGCGCTCGTTCGGGCGGAGTATGAACGCAAGCGCGAGGCCGAGCTTCGTGAACTCGGCGCGCAGATGAATGGCTGGGATGCCTCCCTCGCGCAGTCCCGCTCCGAGGATTCACGTCTCACGCGCCAGGAGCTCCAGTTCCTCCGCCGCTCGTTGCATGACACCGAGTCCTCGCTCCGGCGGCTGATGAGCAGTCACGGCGACAACTGGGCGAAGCTGAAGAAGGACTACGAGGCGTCGTGGCGCGAGCTGCGGGAGCGCTCCGACAAGATTCGCGCGGGAGGCGACGTGCAGCCTTCCTCCAACGCCTGAGCCGCCACTGCGGGAGGCCCCGGACGTGACCTGCGTCCGGGCCCCCTGGCGCCGCGTCAGAAGGCGCGGTTCACCGCGTAGCCGCAAATCTTGTGTTCGGCCTTGTACGTGTTGGGGCCGGGGATGCCGTCGATGGGCCCGGTGTAGCCGAAGCTGCGGCCCACCGTCTGCACGCGCGTCCAATAGATTGCCCCAGGGATGCCGTCCTCCTGCGCGGACGTGCGTGGGCCACCGCGGCGGTTCAGCTCGCGCGCGGTGATGCGAACGCGCGCCTTCTCCGTGTTGGCGCCCGTGACGCCGTCGATGGGGCCCGTGTATCCGAAGTCGCGCCGCGCCACCGTCTGGATGCGTTTGTAATAGATGGGGCCCGGGACGCCGTCGTACTCCGTCGTCGTGTGCGGCAGCGCTCCACCGGTGGGGGGCGGCGTGCCTCCTCCCGCGATGCGGCCACCCGCGTAGTCCATGGACCAGCCGAGGTATCGCGCGCCCGTCATGCTCGAATAGCCGTGGACGCTGTTGATGCCAATCGCGTCACCCCACGACTGCGCCAGCCTTCGCGTGGCCATGAACACCGTGCCGCCACCGCCATTGAGGTCCGCGCCCACGTGGCCGTACGCGCCAATGTCCCACCAGTGGAAGGCGCCGGTGGGCGCCTGTGTCGGGTCCGTCGAGACGATGCGCGACGCCCGGTAGGCCTCGATGGCGGAGGGCCGCGCCGCGGACTCGGGCAGTTGCCCGAAGCGCCACATCAGCGAGCCACACCACTGGTCCCAGGTTCCACCATCCCGCTTGGGATTGGCGGCGGCGAACGCGCGCGCCCGGTCATAGATGGGGGAGTTCAGCTCCGCGGACTCGCTGACGAGCTCCGACGTGTCGCCCGTCTCCGGCTCCTCGACGACGCCACCACAGGCGCTCAACACGATGGCCGCGGACATCAGCGCGGTGTTCCACATCCTCCACTTCGTCGTCATTCCAGGGCTCCTGTCGTGGCCGTTCAACGCGAGGTTGTCGGTGACAGCGCAACGGGAGTTTCCAGGAAATTGAGATTAGCTTGGGGATGAAGTTTTCCTGCGGACGAGCTCCCACGCCTCGTTGAGTTTGCGCGTCTCTTCAAGCGCGAGGGCCTGCAGCTTGGGCCCGAGCTGCGCGACCTTGTCCGGATGGTATTGCGCGACCAGCGTGAGGTACGCCC
Source organism: Myxococcus hansupus (assembly GCF_000280925.3). NCBI lineage: Bacteria > Pseudomonadati > Myxococcota > Myxococcia > Myxococcales > Myxococcaceae > Pseudomyxococcus > Pseudomyxococcus hansupus. The sequence continues at coordinate 4,815,768 of NZ_CP012109.1, read as the reverse complement.
GGCGTGCTTCCGCGAACGGCGTCGCGGGGGTGATGCCCAGCACCTCCCACGCGGTGGGCTCGCGAGGGGGTTCGACGGGCGCCGCGGGCTCGGGCTCCGGCGCTTCCTCTTCCTCCTCTTCTTCTTCGACCTCGTCGTCTTCGACAGGAGGCGCCTCGGGAGGTGCTGGCCGGGCAAAGCCCACGCCGCACTTCGAACACAACAGCCGTTCGTGACTCACTCCATGCGCGGCGGGGACGACGCGGGTGTCGAAGCAGTCCCCGCAGACGATGTGGTGGCACGCCTCGCAGCGGGCGGCGGAAGGCGTCTCCTCCAGGTCCTGCCCACACCGGCCGCAGTCATCCGGCAGCGGCGCTTCTTCACCGCACCGGACGCAGTGGGCCCACGCGCGGTCGAGCGGGCGATCACACTCCGTGCATTCGAGCGCGCCACCGCTGGCCGGTTCCCAGTGCTTCGCTTCGCCGCACCAGGGACAGAACGGCATCAGCCACGCCAGCTTCCCCAGGCAATCTTCCGAATCGCAGTCGAACTCCAGCCGGTAGCCCAGGGCCACGGGCTCGGGCGCATTCGCCTCGTCGAACGACTCACCGCAAGCCCAGCACGCGTTGAAGCGCGGATGGGAGGGGGCGTCGCAGGCGGTGCAGACCGGGTTGTCGTATTCGGCCTTCCACGTGACCTCGTCTCCGCAGTCGGGACAGAAGCCCATGGCCTGCGTGACGCCGGGATGCTGACAGGCTTCTCGCGCCGCGCGCGTGGCACGCTCCCGTTGTCCTGGTGGTGCCGGGAAGGGCGGCGAGACGCCTCGCTCGGTGAGGTACTCCCACCAGCACCCGCGACACACGCGGCCACGGGCCTTCCGGCCGGCCGTGGCGCCTGGCACGGAGGGGCGCTGTCGGAACGCCTCGGCGTCGAGCACCTGCGTGCCAAGGCACACCTGGCAGACCGTGTCGCCGCACACCTCACAGCCTCCCGCGAGGCGGCGGACGCCCAGGCCCAGGATTCCGGCGGTCAGCACCTCCCTGCAACACGGGCAGGCTCGCATGGACTCCTCTCGCTGGCTGGCCGGGCCCTCGGGCCTCGGGGTGGGTGGGGCTCCACGCATGCCCCATTCAGCCTGTCAGGTCCAGCGCGCTTACGGGCGGGCCTGCTCGGGCGGGGGCTCGCAGCCGATGCGCCGAGGGCCCACGGCCAGGTCGTCCAACCACCAATCCGTGGGAACGGAGAGCCCCTGGTACAGGAAGACGCCTGCTTCCAGCAGGGTGAAGTTCGAGGCCTTCTCCCGCACCAGCGGCTGCGCCGTGGGAGGATCCGCGAAGACGAAGGTCTCCGGCCATGAGAGCTCGGCGCCGTCGAGCCAGACTCGCGGCTGCGCGGCCTCCGGTTGTGTGCCATTGGCGCCGTCGAACAGCCACTCCAGGCACGCCCACGCATCGAGCACGAGCGGCGTGTCCGACAGTTGGACCCATTCCGGGAAGCCCGGAGGCTCCGGCGGATGCCAGATGGCCATGTAGCGCTGCCGGTACGTGGCGACCTCGTACCAGTCGAGCGTCTCCACCGGGCCACCCGTGAGGCCGGGCCTCGGGTACCGCGCATTGAAGAGGCCCGCGTGGGACATGGGGCGGGCCGGGCTCGTGTAGACATACACACGGCCCCACAGCACGGGGCCAAAGCCCTCGGGGAGGTCGAAGCGAATCGTCTTCTTGGGGCCGCCTTGATTCCCCTCCGTGCCCCCGGAAAGGTGACGGGCATGTAACGCGTACCGGCCCGAGCGCGCCCGCGAGTCATCCACCCGGAGTTCGCCGTGGAACTCGTCCCGGTAGGGCGTCCAGCCGTCAGGGATGCGTCCTTCCTCGAAGTCCCAGCAGAGCGTCCCTGGCGCGGCGCAGCCTGTCGCCGAGACGGGGCCTGGGGGCCTCTCCGGGGGCGCGTGAGCACACGAGGCCATGGCCGCCAGCATCCACGCGCGCAGCACTCGCACGGTACGAACCCCCTGGGGTCAAACGACAGACGCTAGGCGCAACCCGGGGTGGGGAACAAGGCACATAAGCGGCGCTATCGAAGCCGCGTCCCGGTTCCTAATCCAGGCTATATCCCGGGCGTGGGTGGTTTCAGGCGAAACCCTCGCGCCCTCTACACCAGGAAGAATCTCGTGGCCGGAAGCAGCCTCCTCACCCTGATTGATGACATCGCCAGCCTGCTGGATGACGTCGCGGCAATGACCAAGGTCGCGACCCGGAAGACCGCCGGTGTGCTCGGGGACGACCTTGCCCTCAACGCGCAGCAGGTCACCGGCGTCAAAGCGGATCGCGAGCTGCCCGTCGTCTGGGCCGTCACCAAGGGCTCGTTGGTCAACAAGGCCATCCTGGTTCCGGCGGCCCTGGCCATCAGCGCCCTGGTGCCCTGGCTCATCACGCCGCTGTTGATGCTGGGTGGCGCCTTCCTCTGCTTCGAGGGCTTCGAGAAGGTCGCGCACAAGTTCCTGCACGACCCGGAGGAGAAGGCCGTTCAGCAGCAGGAGCGCATCAAGGCGGTCGCGGACCCCACGGTCGACCTGGTGGCCATGGAGAAGGAGAAGATTCGCGGCGCCATCCGCACCGACTTCATCCTGTCCGCCGAAATCGTCGTCATCTCGCTGGGCACCATGACCGAAGCGAGCTTCGGGCTCCAGGTGGCCGTGCTGTCCGGCATCGCCGTCCTCATGACGGTGGGCGTCTATGGCCTCGTCGCGGGCATCGTGAAGCTCGACGACGCGGGCCTCTACCTGATGCAGAAGGATGTCTCGGGTGGCTTCCAGCACAAGCTGGGCAAGGGCATCCTCACGGCGGCGCCGTACCTGATGAAGGGGCTGGCCATCGTCGGCACCGCGGCCATGTTCATGGTGGGCGGCGGCATCCTCACGCACGGCATCCCGCCCGTGCATCACTTCATCGAGCACGCGGGCGCCTCGGTGGCGACGGTGCCCGCGGTGGGCGGCCTGCTGGCCGCGCTCCTGCCGACGCTCCTGAACGCCGTGGCCGGCATCATCGCCGGTGGCCTCATCGTGTTGCTGGTGACGGGCGCGACGAAGGCCGTCCAGTCGGTGCGGCCCAAGGCGGGCTGAGCGCCGCTGTGTCACTGGACCTGCGTGCCCGCCGCTTCCGGGCACGCAGGTCGCGCGCCTCCCTCAACTCCAGGCGCGCACGTGCTGCAGGATGGCCGCGTTCACGTCCTGACCATGGGTGATGGGGCCCATGTGGCCCATGCCCTGGAACACCTGGAGCTTCGCCTGGGGCAGGACCTGTGCGAGCAGCTCCAGGACGCGCCGTTCGAACGCGGGCGTCCGCTCGCCGCCGAGCAGCAGCGTGGGCGCGGCGATGGTCCCATAGCGCTCCCGGGTGGTCCGGTCGTCCGACAGCGTGACGACCTCCTGGTAGAGCTTCCAGCCGACCTTCCGGAACGCGTCCTGCGTCTCGGCGTTGAGCGCGTCCCATGCGCCCGGGCCATTCCATCCGGAGACGAAGGCGGACAGCCAGGCCTCGCCCGTGCCTTCGAAGGCCGAGGGCAGGAACGGTGAGTCCTTCCAGTCATCCGGTTCGAGCACGCCGAATGCCACGGGCTCGAAGACCGCCAGTGACTTCACGCAGGTGGGATGTGCCAGCGCGGCCTGGAGCGCCAGGAAGCCCCCATAGGAGTGCCCCACGAGATGGACGGGCTGCCCCAGGTGCAGCACCAGGGACTCCAGGGCGGCGAGGTCCACGCGGAAGTGGAAGGGGACCCCGGCGGGCCATTCGCTGGACGCGCCGTAGCCGAGCAGGTCCGGGATGATGCTCCGGTGCGTGGACGCCAGGGCATCTCCCAACCGCCGCCACTGACGCCCGGAGAAGCCGCCACTGTGGACCAGGACGACGGGTGTCCCGCTCCCCACGTCGCGGTAGGCGAGCGTCCTTCCGTCGACCTCCAGGCGCTTCTGCGCGCTGTCCGTCATGCCGACTCACCCACCTTCACGATGAGCTTGCCGAAGTTGCGGCCGTCGAGGAGCCCGATGAGGGCCTCGGGGGCCCGGTCGAGTCCGTCCACGATGTCCTCGCGGTAGCGCACGCGTCCCTCGCGAATCCAGGCGCTCATCTCCCGGTGGAAGTCCGGGAACTGACGGACGAACTCGTGCTGGATGAAGCCTCGCAGCGTCAGGCTCTTGGACAGCACGTCGCGCATGACGCCGGGCAGGCGGTCCGGGCCCGGGAACTCACCGGTGCTGTTGTACTGGGCAATCAGGCCGCACACTGGGATGCGGGCGAAATCGTTGAAGAGGGGGAACACCGCGTCCCAGACCGCGCCCCCAACGTTCTCGAAGTAGACGTCGACGCCCTTGGGGCAGGCCTCCTTCAAGCGCTCGGCGAAGTCCGGAGCACGGTGGTCCACGACCGCGTCGAACCCGAGCTCATCCCGGACATACGCGCACTTGTCCGGCCCTCCCGCGATGCCCACCGCGCGAGCCCCCTTGATGCGCGCCAGTTGGCCCACCGTCGCGCCCACGGGGCCGCTCGCCGCGGCCACCACGACGGTCTCCCCTGGCTGGGGACGGCCAATCGTGAACAGGCCCGAGTAGGCCGTGAAGCCGGGCATGCCCAGCACACCCAACGCCGTGGTGAGCGGCGCGGCCGAGGGGTCGAGCTTGCGCAGGCCCTCTCCGTTGGACACCGCATAGGACTGCCAGCCGGAGAAGGAGAGGACATGGTCCCCTTCGGCGTAGTCCGGATGACGGGAGCGAACGACCTGAGCGACCGTGCCGCCGAGCATGACCTCGCCCAGTCCCAGCGGCGCCGCATACGACTTCGCGGCGCTCATCCGGCCGCGCATGTACGGGTCCAGCGACAGATACAGGACCTTCAGCAGGAGCTCGCCTTCACCTGGCTCCGGCGCGGCGGTGTCTTCGGCGCGGAAGTTCTCCGGAGTGGGCCGGCCCTCAGGCCGGGCCGCGAGCACGATTCGTCGGTTCGTCAGGCCACTCAATGCAATCCTCCCTGCAAGGTCGGCCTTGCCTAACGACCGTGCCTGGGAGCGTCAACGCGGACTGCGGACGGCTGTGTTTTAGCGCGGCCCCCCTTGCATGAGGCCTCCCTCACGGGGGAAGACAGGTGGATGGCATGGAATCCACGAGTCATGAAGAACAACTCAAGGGGGCAGGACCCAGAAGACGTCCTGCGTGACCTGCGGAATCAACTGGGACCCGGCTTCGGCCGGCGCATCATGTTCGGCGTCCTGGGCCTGTTCCTGCTGGTGGGCATGATGACCAGCTACGCCCAGGTGGAGCCCGACGAGGTGGGCGTCATCCTGCGGCTGGGTCGCTTCACCGGCACCGTCGAACCCGGGCCGCACTTCCGGTTGCCGTTCTGGGTGGACCGCATCGTGAAGGTCCCGGTGCAGCGGCAGCTCAAGGCGGAGTTCGGCTTCCGCACCGAGCGCGGCGCCGAGCGGGGATCTTCGTACGCGGCCCAGTCCTCCGACATGAAGCGCGAGTCGCTCATGCTCACCGGCGACCTCAACGTCGCGGTGGTGGAGTGGATCGTCCAGTACAAGATCAAGGACCCGTACAAGTACCTCTTCAAGGTGAAGAACGTGGAGAGCATGCTGCGGGACATCTCCGAGGCGTCGATGCGCGCCGTCGTGGGGGACCACTCGGTGAACGAGGTCCTCACCACGGGACGTCAGGCGGTGGCCACCCAGGCCAAGCTGCTGCTCCAGGACCTGGCGGACCGCTACGAGACGGGCGTGGACATCCAGCAGGTCGTCTTGCAGGACGTGAATCCGCCGGACCCGGTGAAGCCCTCGTTCAACGAGGTGAACCAGGCCATCCAGGAGAAGGAGCGCGTCATCAACGAGGCCTACGCGGAGCTCAACCGCGTCATCCCCCGCGCGAAGGGCGAGGCCGAGGAGGCCCTGCGCAGCGCCGAGGGTTATGCCATCGAGCGCGTGAACCGCGCCAAGGGTGAGGCGGACCGCTTCGCCCGCGTCTATGAGGAGTACCGCAAGGCACCGGACGTCACGCGGCGCCGCATGTACCTGGAGACCGTGAGCCAGGTGCTCCCGCGCGCGGGACAGAAGGTCGTTCTCGACGAATCCGTGAAGGGCCTCACGCCGCTGCTGAACATGCAGGCGGCGGACGCCGCGGTGTCCGGAAGCGCGAGCCAGACGGAGGTCCGCCGATGAACCGCATGATGATTCCCGTGGCAGTGCTGGCCTTCCTCGTCATCGTGGTGGGCGTATCGGCGACCTACACCCTGGACGAGCACGAGCAGGCCGTCATCACCCGGTTCGGCGAGCCCAAGGGTTCGTCCGTCGTGGACCCGGGGCTCCACTTCAAGATGCCCTTTGTCGACACCGTGAACCGGTTCGACAAGCGGTGGTTGGATTGGCGGGGTGACCCGAACCAGATTCCCACCAAGGACAAGAAGTACATCTGGGTGGACACCTTCGGCCGCTGGCGCATCGTCGACCCGCTGCGCTTCTTCCAGCGCCTGCGTGACGAGCGCAACGCCCAGTCCCGGCTCGATGACATCATCGACGGTGAGACGCGCAACACCATCGCTTCGTTCGCGCTGATTGAAGCGGTGCGCTCCACGAACCGGCCCTTCGAGGACGACGAGTACACCGCCGAGACGGAGCGGGCCGAGTCGCTGGAGAAGGTCGCCCAGGGCCGCGACAAGCTCACCCGCCAGATTCGTCTCCGGGCCGCGGAGATCGTCAAGGAGTTCGGCGTGGAGCTGGTGGACGTGCAGATCCGCCGCATCAACTACGTGGACGAGGTGCAGGTGAAGGTGTTCGAGCGGATGATCTCCGAGCGCAAGCGCATCGCCGAGCGCTCCCGTTCGGAAGGCATGGGCCGCGCGGCGGAGGTCCGAGGTCAGCGCGAGCGTGACCTGAAGGAGATCCGCTCGGAGGCCTACCGCAAGGCCCAGGACGTCACCGGCGCCGCGGACGCCGAGGCGACGAAGATCTACGCGGACGCGTTTGGCAAGGACCCGGAGTTCTACCAGTTCATGCGGACGCTGGAGGCCTACCCGGACGTCCTGGACAGCTCCACGTCGCTGTTCCTGGGCGGTGATTCGGAGTTCTACCGGTACCTGCGCAGCTCGAAGAAGTAGAGCGGGGACACGCGGGGCGTCAGCGGCATCTTGGCCGGTGATGCCCCGCTTCCGTCCGGTGAGCCCACGTCCTTCAGGGACGTGGGGGTGGCACCCTGCACGCGGCATGGCCCATGATGATGTCACCGTCCACGGTGCTCGTGGGCGTCGGCGTCCAGCCCGCGGCGAGCCGGGCGTCGAGGAGTTCATCTGCGCTGGGTCGATGGTCCCACACGGAGACCGAGAGGACGCCGCCCAGTCAAGTCGTGTCGAAGACGAGGTATCCCCCGTCCTTCCACGGCATCACCACGTCATGGGTGAACTCGTCCTGGACGATGACCTCCGTGACGTCACGCGGCGGCGTGCTGGCGAAGCCCCACCGCACCACGTCCTGGAGCAGGGTGAGCGAGCCCACCTCTGCCTCCAACGCGGCCCGTGCATCCGCCTTCAGGTCGGCATGGTCGGTCAGCGGAACCATGGCGGGACTCTATCTGGGATGGTGTGGGGTTGTCAGTCCCGCGGCTCATCTGGGTCCAGCGCGACGAGGTCCTCGATATCGTGCTGGGACATGGTGGGCCTGCTCCGGTTCGGTGGACAGGTTGACTATGCTGCCAGCCTCTTGGTTTCGGCCATCCGCTCGTACTCCGCAGGGCAGACGTAGCCCAGGGCTGAGTGGCGCCGCTTCCGGTTGTAGAACACCTCAATGTACTCGAACAGCGACTGCTTCGCCGCCTCACGCGTCTTGAAGCGGGTGACGTAGACGAGCTCCAACTTCAGGGTGGAGAAGAAGCTTTCCGCCACGGCGTTGTCCCAGCAGTTACCCTTGCGCGACATGCTGCATCCGATGCCGTGCTCCTCCAGCAGCCGGCGGTAGTCCTCGCTTGCGTATTGGCTGCCCCTATCCGAGTGGTGAAGTTGCGGGGCGGGACGGCTGAGCAACGCCATGTCGAGTGCGCGCAGCACCAGGCCGCGGTCGATTCTCTCGCCCATCGCCCAGCCCACCACCTTGCGGCTGAAGAGGTCCAGCAGCACCGCCAGGTACAGCCAGCCCTCGTCGGTCCAGACATAGGTGATGTCACCCACCCACGTACGGTGGAGCTGACCGGGTTGGAAGTTCCTCTCCAGGGTGTTCGGCGCCACGGGGTGGTGGTGGGCCGAGTCGGTGGTCCGTACGAAGCGACGCCGTGCACGGCCACGCAGGCCCGCCTGGCGCATCAGGCGAGCCACTCGCTTCCGCGCCACCCGCTGGCCTCTCGCTTTGAGTTCCGCATGCACCCGCGGAGCGCCGTACGTGCCCCGGCTCTCCTGGTGGACGGCTGCCACTTCGAGATGAAGCGCCCGGTCGCGTTGCTTCCGCTCGCACTCGGGCCGCGCCGCCCAGGCGTAGTAGCCACTGCGTGAGACGCCCAGGTGACGACAGAGGACAGCGACGGGAAAGAGGGCCTTCTTCGCGTGGATGAAGGAGAACTTCACTTCATCTCCTTCGCGAAGAAGGCCGCCGCGTTTTTTAGTATCTCCCGCTCCATCCGCAGCTCCCGGTTCTCCTTGCGCAGCCGAGAGAGTTCCTCGCGCTCCACCGTCGTCAGCGCTCCAGGCCTGCCCCCGCCCCGGTCCGTCTTCGTCTGCTCGACCCACAGCCGCAGCGCTGACTCCGTCAGGTCCAAGTCTCGGGCGGCCTGGGGAATCGTTTTCCCCTCCTCCAGCACCAGCCTCACCGCCCCGGCCTTGAACTCCGCCGTGAACTCCCGGCGTGGCCTACGGGGCTTCCTCTGCTTCTCGTCAGTCGCGGACATCCCGTGCTCCTTCCATCACATCTCGGGTGTCCACGGAACCGGGCTACTCCCATGGTGCTGCGCCTCCTGGGATGTGCGTGCCGTGGTGTGGGGGCGGCGCCTAATACGCTGCGCGAAGGCTGGGACGCTGGCGAGCTACGAGGCAGAGGGGGGCGCTTTCACGCGTTTGGCAGAGGCGGGTAGCGTTCGTCGCCGATGCGACGACTGATTCTCTTCCTTGCGGTGTGCTTGCCCGTGGCCACCGGCTGCCGTCATGCCGGTGTGCCCTCGCTACCCGCGAGCCATGGTCACCTCTCCCACGCCATGGAACTCTATCTGGACGCTGAACGCCCGCCCGACGAGCCCAAGCGCATCGTGGTGGCCCGTGACTTCTATGAGTCCGCTCCCACGCGGGAGCTGTCCCTGGACGAAGCCCCCCGAGTCTTCCAGGAGGCGGTTCAGGTGCTTGCGGGGAAACCCTCCAAGGACCAGGTCCAGACCGCCAGGCTCGACATCTCCGCCGCGTGCAGCGCGGAACTCGCGGAGGCATGCACGTACTTCCAGGAGCAATTCCAGCGGCCCATTCGGGTGTCGGGCGACCCGCCCTCATTGACGAATCGTGGGACGAACGCGAGGACGAGCTTCTTGGTGGTGCTTCGTGCCCGGCTCGGAACGAACGGCCGGATACGGAGGTTCACCGTGATTGAATCCGCGCCCTATGGGATCACGGAGGCGTTCATCAAGACGCTGGGGGCTTACGTCTATGAGCCCGCGAGGCTGGCGGGGCATCCCGTTGAGTACTCGCTCAAGTTCAATCTCAGGTCCGATCACCCGAATGCGTATTTGCCCCGGGAGGAGGAACTGCGGTGGCTTCGTGCCCGCGTCACGCAGTTTCCCGCCAGTGAGGACGCCTTGCTGGATCTCGCACGGTTCCTGGCAAAGCATGCCCCCGAGGACCCGCAGTATGAAAAGGCGTTGAACTCCCTGAACCATCTCCAGGCCTTGAATGGGTGGGGCGCGACAGAGCTGTGGGCCTGCTCCGGTTCGGTGGACAGGTTGACTATGCTGCCAGCCTCTTGGTTTCGGCCATCCGCTCGTACTCCGCAGGGCAGACGTAGCCCAGGGCTGAGTGGCGCCGCTTCCGGTTGTAGAACACCTCAATGTACTCGAACAGCGACTGCTTCGCCGCCTCACGCGTCTTGAAGCGGGTGACGTAGACGAGCTCCAACTTCAGGGTGGAGAAGAAGCTTTCCGCCACGGCGTTGTCCCAGCAGTTACCCTTGCGCGACATGCTGCATCCGATGCCGTGCTCCTCCAGCAGCCGGCGGTAGTCCTCGCTTGCGTATTGGCTGCCCCTATCCGAGTGGTGAAGTTGCGGGGCGGGACGGCTGAGCAACGCCATGTCGAGTGCGCGCAGCACCAGGCCGCGGTCGATTCTCTCGCCCATCGCCCAGCCCACCACCTTGCGGCTGAAGAGGTCCAGCAGCACCGCCAGGTACAGCCAGCCCTCGTCGGTCCAGACATAGGTGATGTCACCCACCCACGTACGGTGGAGCTGACCGGGTTGGAAGTTCCTCTCCAGGGTGTTCGGCGCCACGGGGTGGTGGTGGGCCGAGTCGGTGGTCCGTACGAAGCGACGCCGTGCACGGCCACGCAGGCCCGCCTGGCGCATCAGGCGAGCCACTCGCTTCCGCGCCACCCGCTGGCCTCTCGCTTTGAGTTCCGCATGCACCCGCGGAGCGCCGTACGTGCCCCGGCTCTCCTGGTGGACGGCTGCCACTTCGAGATGAAGCGCCCGGTCGCGTTGCTTCCGCTCGCACTCGGGCCGCGCCGCCCAGGCGTAGTAGCCACTGCGTGAGACGCCCAGGTGACGACAGAGGACAGCGACGGGAAAGAGGGCCTTCTTCGCGTGGATGAAGGAGAACTTCACTTCATCTCCTTCGCGAAGAAGGCCGCCGCGTTTTTTAGTATCTCCCGCTCCATCCGCAGCTCCCGGTTCTCCTTGCGCAGCCGAGAGAGTTCCTCGCGCTCCACCGTCGTCAGCGCTCCAGGCCTGCCCCCGCCCCGGTCCGTCTTCGTCTGCTCGACCCACAGCCGCAGCGCTGACTCCGTCAGGTCCAAGTCTCGGGCGGCCTGGGGAATCGTTTTCCCCTCCTCCAGCACCAGCCTCACCGCCCCGGCCTTGAACTCCGCCGTGAACTCCCGGCGTGGCCTACGGGGCTTCCTCTGCTTCTCGTCAGTCGCGGACATCCCGTGCTCCTTCCATCACATCTCGGGTGTCCACGGAACCGGGCTACTCCCACTGGCGTGGCTGCGTGCGGAAGAAGGGGAGTACGAGGCAGCAGAGCCCCTGGCGAAGGTGGGGCGGCGCTTCGCACCCGAGAACCCCTACGCGCTCGAGACGTCGGCGCGGGTGGCCTTCCACCGAGGCCGTTGCCGCGACGCCATCGAAGATCAACAGCAAGCAGTGGCGAAGCTGCCCAAGGAATGGCCCGACGAAGAGCGAGCTCGCTTCAAGCAGGCACTGGCCACGTATCAACGTGAGTGTTCGTCCGGGGCCACTCCGGCGGCACCATCGAACGGGTAGGCGCCGCGCCCCATGGGCGAGTGCCTCACCGTCGCGCTTTCTGTCCCGCGTGGGTGGCGTCCGCCATCAGGCACATCACGGAGTACAGATTCATCGTGAACAGGCTGTTCTCCGGCTCCAGGTCCGCGGCCTTCTGGAAGAGGGCCGTGGCGCGCGCGTAGTCCCGCTGGTGGTTGAGGAGAATCATCCCCAGCCGGTTGTACAGCGGGGCAGGAGAGGGCAGCAGTCCGATGCCTCGCTCCAGCAGCTCGACGGCGTCTGCCAGGCGGCCGGCTTGTTCGAGCCGCACGACGCGCTGGAGGATGTCTTCATTGGCATCCTCGGTGCGAGGCGCGGGCGGCACGGACTCTACTTGCCTCTGCGTGGACGGTGTCTCAACCCGAGGCGCCTGGGCGCTCATCGGGGGCTGGGGAGGCGACTCCACCGTGGCCCCCGAGCTGGCGGCCCGCGCGTGCGTGGCCCGAGTCGTGGGCGGCGGCACTTCGTAGAGCTTGGTCACCCCGCGCTCCTCCAACGACGCGAAGAGGGCTCGCAGCTCCACGTCCGTCAACTGGGTGATGAGTGCCAGGTCCGAGAGAGACGTGTGGCCGTCCACCAGCGACAGCACATATGCCTCGAACGGGCTGAGCTTGAGCTTCGCCACGTTGAGTCCCCCGACGATGAAGGGCCGGGCCTGGGTGCCGCCCGTGGGGGCTTGGAAGGTGACGACCCGCGTGGTCTCCGGCTGGGGTGTGCCACGGGTCCCGTTGCGCTCGGGCTGCGTCAGCAGCGCGCGTACCAGGGAGACGTTGTCCCGGGGCGGCAGGTCGTCGACCTCTCGCACCAGCAGCAGCTCGCACCGCGGGCATTGGAAATCCCCTGGCTGCGTGGGCGCTCCACAGTGCGGACAGGCTTCGTCTTGGGGCGGGTGCTCGAACGCGAGCGCGTCCGCGTAGTAGTGCTTGCGGATGGCGGCCCGGATGGACCTGCGCACCGCGACGAAGGGCAGCACCTGCGTGACGCCCACGGTGCGCACGATCTCCTCCAACGCGCGCTGTCGCTGCGGCTCGGCGATGGCCACGTACAACACGCCCTGCGCCAGCCGCAGCGGCATGAAGTCGAAGCCCTCCGCCAGCCGCACGGGCACCTTCTCCAGCAGCGCGGGCGAAATCTGGGCCTGTGCCAGCTTCTCCGTGGACACGAAGCGCGTCTGGAATTCCTGCGCCAGCAGTCGCAGGACAGGTGTCTCGTCCACGCCCAGCCGGACGAGGCACTCCCCGAGCTTCTGCCCTGACTCCTGCTGATGGGCGAGCGCACGTGAGAGCAGCTCCGGTGTCAGCACTCCGTCCAGCACCAGCCGCTCGCCGAGTCTCCGCGCCATGTCCTGATTCAAGGCCTTGCCGGGCATTTCCGTCTACCGTCCGTATTCGGGCATCGTTCGAAGCGATTAGCGGAACGATGCGAAGGGAGAATCCCGGGTCGGCCAACGTCACAAGGCTGCGTACCCGGCAAGAGCGCTTCGTGCCGCGACCCCGCCGGAGACGCGGAGCGCCTTCGTATATTCACTGTCAGCGTGTCTGGCCGAGGCCGAGGCGCTGGAGTGCGCCACCGGAATGGGCGATACCCGTCGCTCTCCGCGAGGCCTCCATGCGACTTCTGCCCGTCTTCTTCGCTTGCGTGTTGTGGGGCCTGACGGCCCGCGCGGATGCTCCGCCACCACCGTCCCCCGTGGGGGCCGTGTCTCCCGCGACGGGACTGGTCCTGCGCGATGACGTGGTCCGCGCGCTCATTCACGAGAGCTCGGGAGACCGCATCCATGATGGCGTGCAGCGCCTGGCGCTGTTGCCCCGGGACTCACACGCTGGGTACTCCGAGGCCGCGGAATGGGTCCGAAGCGCCGCGCAGGCCGCGGGCCTCCAGGACGTTCAACTGGAGCCCATGAAGACGGAACCCCAGTGGCGCGCCACGCGTGGCGAACTGTGGGTGTCCGGGCCACAGCGTTACCGGGTGACGTCCCATGCGGACCTGTCCATGTCGCTGGCGGTGGGCAGCGGCAGCTTCGAGGGCACGGACCTGGAGCTCGTCGACGTGGGCCTGGGCGCCCAGGAGTCGGACTACGAGGGCAAGGTGTTGAAGGGCAAGGTGGCCTTCACGCGGGGGCACCCCAGCGCCGTTCTCCGTCAGGCGGTGGTGAAGCACGGCGCGGTGGGCGTGGTCTCCTCGTACTCGACGCCGCCCTGGAACCTGCCCCACCGCATGGACGGTGACTTTCCGGACCAGGTGGGCTGGGCCATGGTCCCAAAGAAGCTGGTGCCGCCAGGCGCGCGCGTGCCCTTCCTGTTCATGGTGTCCGACCGAACCGGCCGTGAGCTTCGTGCGCAGATGCAGGCCGGTCCCGTGAAGGTGGACGTACAGGTCACCACCGAGTTCAGTCCCGGCCATTTCAGCATCATCAGCGGCGTCATCCCGGGGAGCCGCGCGGGGGAAGAGGTCGTCCTCACCGCGCACCTGGACCACTACAAGCCCGGGGCGGACGACAATGCCTCCGGGGCGGCCACGTTGCTGGAGATGGTCCGCACCTACACGTCGCTCATCCGGCGCGGCGTGTTGCCTCCACCGGTGCGCACGCTCCGGGTGCTCTGGCTGCCGGAGTTCGAGGGCACGCGTGAGTGGTTCGCCCACCACGGAGACGACCCGGTTCGTCGAGTGGCCCAGTTCAACTTCGACATGCTGGGCGCCAGCCTGTCCCGCGCGCACTCGCGGTTCTCCCTCACCTACACGCCGGACTGGAATGGCAGCTTCGTGAACGCGGTGTCCGAGTCCACGGTCGCCTTCATGAACCGCTTCAACGGTGTGACCTATCCGCCGCGAAAGGACTTCCGTATCGGTTCCGTGACGGGCTCGCGCGACCCGCTGGACATCCACATGGACCGTTACAGCCGAGGGTCGGACCACCAACTCTTCAACGACCATGGCATCCCGGGCGTGGCCTTCTCCACCTGGCCCGACGACAGCTATCACACCAGTGAGGACCGGCCGAGCAACGTGGACCCCACGCAGTTGCACCGGGCCGCCTTCGCGGGGCTGGCCACCGTCACCGTCGCGGCCTGGGCCCAGGGGGCTGACGCGCTGGAGCTGGCGCGCCTGGTGTCGGTGCACGGTGCGCGGCGTGTGGCGGAGGACGAGTTCCGGGCCCGCGGCGGTCTCGCCGCGGCGGGACGGGCCGAGCTGCCCGTCAGCTACCGGCTGGCGCGCGCGGTGGTGCGCGCCGGGTATCAACGCGAGCGCGAGGCCCTGCGCTCGTGCCTTCCCCTGGGCGCGTCCGCCGCACCGGTGACGGCCATGGTCAAGGCGTTGGACCCTGCTGAGCGCCAGGCCCTGGGCCGCATCGAGTCGGACGCGAAGCTTCGCGGCCCCCTGGCCAAGGAGCCCGCGCTCTCCGCCGCCGAGCGTCAGGCACGGGCCTTCGTTCCGCGCCGGGTGAAGGGCCAGGAACTCGCGGCCTTCGATGAGGTGGTGGGCAAGGCGTCTCCGGAGGAGCAACCCCGGGTGGCGGCGGTGAAGTCCGCGTTGGACGCGGCCACCTCGGCCCTGCGTGAAAGCGGCGAGAGCGAGCTGCGTTTCTACCAACTGGCGGACGCTGTCGCGAGCTACGCCAACGGCCAGCGCTCCGTGGCGGACATCCGCGACGCGGCGTATGCCGAGTACGGGTATGTCTTCCCGGTGGAAGCCCTGGTGGACCTCTTCGCGCTGCTCGAACGCGGCGGCGTCATGACGCGAGCACGCTGAAGGAACGTGCCCGGTCGGGCTCGGCACACGACCTCTCAGGTAGATGGCAGAGGAGGGCCGTGCCGTGTGCCTGGGTCGTGGAGCCTCGCCCAGGGGTGCGTTAATTCCGGCGGCATGCGCCCAGAGTACGAAGCGGAGTTGCACATCGCGGTGGTGGAGGGGCTGATTGACGAGAAGCATGTCGCCGCCCTGCGCGACGAGGCGCACCGTGAACAGCAGAGCCCTTTGTCACTGCTCGCGGGCAGGCGCGCCCTCTCTCCGGAAACGCTCGCTTCCCTCAGGCGCATCGCCGTGGAGGTGGCCGCTCCCACCCGTCAGGAGCAGGAGGGCGCGGCGACGCTGGAACGAACGCCGTCACCAGCGCCTCACGCTTCGAAGGTCCCGGTCTTCCCTGTGCCAGGCTGGGAGCGCTACCAAGGGGTTCGCTTTCTCGGCCAGGGGGGCATGGGCCAGGTCTTCCTCGCCCGGGACCTGCGGCTGCGCCGCAACGTGGCGCTGAAGTTCGTTCGCAGCGACAACCCCGAACAGTTCCAACGCTCGCTCCTGGAGGCCCGCGCCCAGGCCCGGGTGGAACACGAGCGTGTGTGTCAGGTGTATGAGGTGGGGGAGGTCGAGGGCCGCCCGTACATCGCGATGCAGTTCATCGATGGCCAGCCGCTGCACGAATTCAACCCGACGCTGGGCATCGAGCAGAAAGTGGTGCTGCTCAGGGACGTGGCGGAGGGCGTCCAGGCCGCCCATCGGGCAGGTCTCATCCACCGGGACATCAAGCCGTCCAACATCCTGGTTGAACGCACGGAGGACGGACGGCTCAAGCCGTACGTGATGGACTTTGGTCTGGCGCGCGACTGGACGTCGCGGGACGCGGGCGCCACCGGGGCCATGGCGGGCACTCCGTACTTCATGGCGCCCGAGCAGGCGCGGGGCGAGGTGGCCACGTTGGA
This sequence comes from Myxococcus hansupus, assembly GCF_000280925.3. NCBI lineage: Bacteria > Pseudomonadati > Myxococcota > Myxococcia > Myxococcales > Myxococcaceae > Pseudomyxococcus > Pseudomyxococcus hansupus. The sequence goes on along the minus strand of NZ_CP012109.1, from coordinate 4,799,597 downwards.
TCGCCGCGCGGACGTCTACAGCCTCGGCGCCACGCTCTACCACCTGCTGACAGGCCGGTTTCCGGTCTCCGGCGAGAACGCGCTGGAGGTGCTTGGCCGCATCGCCACGGAGGAGCCGCGTCCGCTCCGGGCGTGGGTGCCGGACATCCCAGCGGAACTCGAGGCCATCGTGCGCAAGTGCCTCGAAAAGGAGCGCGCGGCCCGTTATGCGTCGCCCCGTGCCCTCGTCGAGGACCTGGACCGATTCCTGTCAGGCGAGCCGGTCCGCGCGCTGTCCGCGGGCCTGGGCTACCGGCTGCGAAAGAAGGCGCGCAAGCACCGGGGCGCGGTGGCGGTGGCGGGGGGGGCGCTCGTGGCGGTCGCGCTCGCGGTGGGCTGGGCCGGCTTCACCTCGCGCCAGTCCGCGCGCCGCGAGCAGCTCGTCCGCCGTTTCACGGAGAAGGCCAATCACCTGGAGGCCCTGGCGCGTTACTCCGCGCTCTCCCGGCTCCACGACACGCGCGTCGACCGTCAGGAGATTCGCGATGAAATGGCCCGCTTGGAAGCGGAGATCGACGCCGCGGGGGTGCTCGCGGTGGGGCCGGGGCACGACGCGTTGGGGCACGGCCACCTCGCGCTGGGAGACGATGCGGCGGCCTTGAAGCAACTGGAGGCGGCCTGGGCCAGTGGCTTTCATGCGCCGCGCACCGCGTGGGCGTTGGCGCTCGTGTTGGGGCGCCTGTACCAGGACGGCCTTCACGAAGCCGAGCGCCTGCGCAGCCCCGAGCAGCGGGAAGCGCGACTGGCGGATGTGCGCCGTCGTTACCGGGATCCCGCCCTGGGCTACCTCCGCCAGAGTCAGGGCGCGAACATCGCCTCACCTGATTACATGGCCGCGCTTATCGCCTTCTACGAGGACCGCCTCGATGAGGCGCTGGCCCGCTTGGATGCCATGGGGTCACCTCGCGCCTGGTTCCACGAGGCGCGTCAGCTCCGTGGGGACATCCTTCGGACACGCGCGGCGCGGCGATGGAACCAGGGGGACGGGGAGGGCGCCCGCGCGGACTTCGAGGCGGGCCGCCGGGCCTACATCGCGGCGATCGACGTGGCCCAGAGCGTTCCCGGTCTGCACCTGGCCCAGGCGGAGCTCGAGTTCGACGTACTGCTGATGGAGCTGTATGGCCGCGGAGACATCCTCCCAGCCTTCACGCGTGGCACGGAGGCGGTTTCGCGCGCGCTTCATGCGCTCCCGGACTCCGCCGAAGCCAGGCGGCTGGAGTCGGGCTTCTACCGCCGCATGGCCGAGCACCAGATGAACCACGGCCAGGACGCGGAGGCGATGCTGCGCAAGGCTGTCGATACGGCGCGTGAAGCGTTGAGCCTGGCTCCCGCGTGGAGCCAGGCGCGGCTTCAGCTCGGCCGGGGTTTTTGGAGCTGGGGGCAGTCCCTCCAACAGCGCAACCAGGACCCCCGCGAGTCATTGCTGCGAGCCAGCGCGGAGTTCGAGCGCATCCCGGATGCGGAGCGGAACTACGAATTCTACATCGACCTCGGACTGATTTTCGGAACCTGGGCGGCTTACGAGCAGCAACGCGGTGAGGATTCGCTTCCCCATCTCGACAAGGCCCTGGCCGCGTATTCGGCGGCAACCCGGCTGAGCGCGGACCTGTCCGACGGGTGGCTCAACCTGGGCGGTGCGTACCTCAAGCGGAGCGCGGCTCCCAGGAGCCCGGCGCCGGATGCGGACCTGGAGCAGGCGCGGATGGCGCTCGACAAAGCGCGCGCACTGAATCCCAAGCACGTGGCCACCTACTTCTTCCTGGCCCAGTCAGAAGAGGCGTCGGCAAGGCGGCGTCGGGCTCGGGGCGATGATGCCCGGCCCCATTGGGGTCGGGCGCTCGACCATTACCGGGAGGGCAGTGCCCTCAATCCCCAGTTGCCACAACTCCTGATTGGCGCGGGCCTGGTGCGGTTTGAACAGGCGAAGGAGGCCTGGGACCGAGGTGAGTCTCCGTTCGCGTTGCTGGAGGATGCCCGGGCGACGATGGAGCGGGCCATCGCCGCGGCGCCGCAGCAGGGCTTCGCGTACCACAATGTCGCTGAGGTGCTGCTGCTGCGCGCGAATTATCAGCGCGTGCTCTCGGAGTCTCCGGAGGCGAGCCTTCAGTCCGCGAAGGACTTCGCTCGACAGGCCATCGAACGTCTTCCTGCTTTCGCCCAGCCGAACATCAATCTGGCGCGGGCCCACGCGGCGTTGGCCCTGTTCCAGTTCGAAAGGCAGCGAGACCCACGAGCGGAGCTCGCCCGTGCCGCTCAGGCGCTTGCCCGGGCGTTGGCGCTCAGTGGTGGCAACGCGGAAGGCTGGCAATGGGAGGCGGAGGTCCGCGCGCTGCGGGCGCGTTGGCAGGCCCGGCAGGGGCAGGGGCGGCATGATGACTTCGCGGCGGCCTCAAGCACGTTTCAGAAAGCCGTGGAGCTGGGGCCCGAGCGGGAGGCGGCACGGCTCGCCTCTGGCCGGTTTCATCGGGAGTGGGGGACCTGGCGCATGGCGCGAGGCGAGGACTCGGGGCCGGCTTTGGCACAGGGGCTCGCGGACGTTGAGGCCGCGCTGGCGCTAAGACCCGGGTGGCCCGAGGCGCGCCTACTCCACGGACAACTCCTGCTGCTCCGCGCCGGAGCGGCGCCTCACTCCGACGCGCGGGAATCCTCACTTCGAGATGCGAGGGAGGAACTCACGGGGGCCTCGTCCGCCAACCGCCACCTGGAACGCGAAGCGCGCGAGTCGCTCCGAGGCACCGGGCCTTAACCTTCGCCCTGGCCGTGGTTGACGGTGATGGTCCCGTTCATGGGCTCGCTCTTGGGGTCTTTCTCGTTCCAGAGCTGGATGTCGTACGTCACGTGCTTCGCGCTCTCGGAGATGGTCCGGATGCAGGCCTTCAGGCTGCCTTCGTTGGGAACCTGGATGTCATCCGAGCCGAAGAGCGAGGTGTCTCGAACCTTCTTCTCGAAGACCCATACGTGTTGATCCAGATGGGTGTGTCCCGAGAACTCCACGCTATCTCCGCGCTGGACGTGCAGCGCGTCGGGCTTGAACCCGCGCCGCGTGCAGAGGATGGTGTGGTGGACGGGGGCGGACGTTTCGTTCGGGCGCATGGGGGCTCCTGTTGAGTGAATGGGCTCAGGGTAGCGCAGTCTCTAGAGGCCCAGCTCCTTCACCCTTCGCGCGAGCGCCTTTCGTGAGACCTCGAGTCGCCGCGCCATCTCCTCCAGGTCCCCCTGGCACTCCTGATGACATCGGGCAATCTCCGCCTCGCTCAACCGGCCCGCGGTGCGGATGTTCGGGAAGCGTTGAATCAAGTCGTAGAGCGACGCCCGGGCGATGCCAAGCTTGTCCGCGGTGGGGTTCAAATCCCAAGCGCATTCCCGGAGCGCGGTGGTCAACTCCTCCTCGGTAATGCCCGAGGCCTTGCGGCGCTTCACCTGGAGGGTCGTGGGGACGAGAGGAGGGCCGGACTCGCTCGCCACCGAAGTCGAATCCAGCTCCCGTTCGAGCTCGGGGTCGAGGTGGAGGCAGGGCTTGTCCTGATGGTCGATCATCAGCCGGCGCGTCACGTTGCGCAATTGCCGGATGTTGCCAGGCCACCCATGGCGCACCAGCCTCGAGGCCAGCCCGACTGGCAGCCACGGTTCTGCCTGGGCATCTGTCACCGTCAACCGGTGCTCCGCGCCCAAGGCGCGCAACTCTTCATGGGCGAAGTGGTGGAAGAGCAGTCCAATGTCTTCCCGGCGTTCTCGAAGCGGTGGGACCTGAATCACATACCCCGCGAGGCGGTGGAGCAGCGGAGCCTTGAACCGGCCGTCTTCGATATGCGCCTCCAACCGCGCATCCGTGGCCGCGAGCAGCCGCACGTCCACCTTCACCGGACTGTGTGAACCCACCGGGTAGCACTCACCGGTCTCCAGGACGCGCAGGAGCATCACCTGCACCTCGGGGGGCGCCTCGCCCACCTCGTCCAGGAAGAGGGTTCCTCCGTTCGCGGCGACGAAGAGCCCTTTCTGGTCCCGTACCGCGCCCGTGAACGCACCCTTGCGCGCCCCGAACAACTCCGAGGCCGCCAACTCCTTGGGGACCGCGGCCAGGTTGACACTGATGAAGGGCTGGTTCCGTCGGGCGCTGCGCTCGTGGACGGCCCTCGCGATCAACTCCTTGCCCGCGCCCGTCTCACCCCGGATGAGCACCGGGACGCCGAGGGGCGCTACCTGTGCGATGCGCTGGCGGACACGTTGGAGACCCAGGCTCGTGCCCACCATCGTGAGCGCATCGCGGTCGGCGCCGCCGCCCGGTTCCGTCTGGTGAAGCACCAGTCCCACCCGTCCACCCAGTTCCAGCACGATGCCCGCGGAGACCTCCTGGGCGCTGAATTCCCGCGCGGACACGAGGGGGACGCCCGACACGATGACCTGGCTGCCTTCACCGGGGTCCAGGTGAAGGCTTCCCGATGGACCCGGGATGAACCGCAGCGGCTTGCGGCTCAGGAAGGGGTCCGCCAGGGGGCCCCCGAGGCCTGCTCTCGGCTGCGTGAAGTCAGGGGCGTTGCGCGAGAGTTCAACCACCCGCCCGGTGGTGAGCGCCTCCATCAAGAATCGCTCGCCCACGCGCTGGGGCCTGGGGTGCGCGAACAGCGTCAACGCGGGGATGCGCTCTGCGTGAGGCTTGGGCTCGCGTTGAAGGGGGCTTTCCTCGGTGGTGGCGTCCGCTGGCGCCTGCTCTCGCCTCATGCGCTGATGCTTCCCGTCCATGTCCGGCCCAGTCTACGCCGATGTGCCGGCGGCGCCCGCCGATATGTCGGCGGCCCGCCGTGCGTGGCGGGCCTTCGCCATGTCGAGCCATCCCGAAGGGGAAACCCGCTCCGAGCCGTCGTGGCCGGACATGTCTGGCACGTCACGTGCTCAAGCGTGATGGCGCGGCGCTGGGGCACTCGCCACGGCGCCAATCACCCACCCATCGGAGGCGATAGCCATGGCGAAATGGATTCGTAACGAGAAGACGCATGCGGACGATTGGACGTGCCAACGGTGCTCGAATCACAATGCCAAGAGCCAGACGCACTGCGACTTCTGTCTGGCGCCCTTCGGTGCGAAGGTGGTGCACGCCAAGCCAACCCGCAGGAGCCAACCGGTACCGTCCTCTCCGGCCAACACGCTCCCGAGCGCGCTGACGGCGGGCGCGGGCACGATTTCGAGTGGCTCGGGCCTCTGTCTGCGAAACAAGACGGTGCACGACCTGTGGCTCTACACCGAGCAGACCGTGGCGTTGAACTGGGTCTTCTTGCGTCCCGGCGAGTCGTGTGACCTGCCGTGCGGCCAGGTCTATTACACGATTGGCGCCTCCTTCGATGAGCCCGACCCTGGCATGGCCATCGCCTCGCAGGTGGGCTTCGTTGCCGGAGTCATGGCGGTTGCCCTCCTGGTCTGCTTGCCGGAGCCCGGGTCGAAGGCGGCGATCGCGGCCTACCTCGTGGGCGCGATGACGACCGCCGCGGGAACGGCCGCGGGGGCCGCGGTCATGGCGATCAGCAATCAATCCGCCATGAAGCGGACGGGCGTCTTGGCCAACCTCTCCGTTTGTGACATCGAGAGCTCGCTCGACCATCGGACCACTCTCGCGGATGGCGAAAAGCTGGGCGTGTACTCCTTCCGTTGGACGGACCTGTGCGAAGGGAAGGGGGAGGCGGCTCGCCGGCCCATCTGGGACGCGCGGCACGAGGGCTTCGCCGAGGTGAAGCACGGTGTGGCCCGCGACGTGACCGACCTGGCCCCCGTGGACGCGAGGATTCTGGAGACGATTCGCGCCGACGCCGCGGTGGGGACGCTGTACCTCGATGCCATCGAGGCGTGGGATGCGGAGAAGACGCTGTCCACCCACGTGCGGAAGTTCGGTGGCGAGGGGGGAAAGTGGCAGCACTCCATGCTCCAGCCTGGCACCGGGAACGCCAGGCATGGGCTCATCTCTGGCGTGCGCGTCGCCGCGTGCAAGTTCATCGACGGCATCCAGGTGAAGTACTCCAATCGTCTTCACTGGGAGTCGATCAGCGGCACGGATGACGCCAAGAAGCTGGGCATCTTCCGCTTGAACCCGAGTGACAACGGGGGCACCGGCGGTCAGCTCGTGTGCGGCATCGACGAGTACTTCGAGAAGATCATCGTCAAGCACGACAAGTACGTCTGCCAGCTCGAGTTCATCACCAACAAGGGCAACTCGCTGAAGGTTGGCGGCCGGGACGGCGACGGCGACAACACCTCGGAGGTGTTTCAGACGGGGATGGGGTGGATTGGCTACGAGATGAAGTGGGATGCCTGGGTTGACAACATGTCGTTCGTCATCGGAGGCCATCCCACCTCCTGAGCCCACGTGCGGAGGCAGTGGCGGGCGGACCCCGCTTCCAAGGAAGGGGGTCCGCTCCAGCTCAGTACGTCCCCCAGCGAGAAGGCAGTGGGCCGCTCCACTGCGTTTTCGCTCCGGGTGTTGCCAGCGGTGAGCTTCCAGCGATGCGCATGACGCTGGAGTTCGCGTCGAGGTTGGACCAGTCCACGGCGATGTTCCGGCAGTAGCGGTCGCGGGCGAACTGCGAGTCGAGGTTATGGATGCAGGGCGTGGGGTCCCAGACGCGGTCCGCCTGCAGGCGCTGCACGGCGGCGGCGAGGTTGGTGGGCATCTCTCCCGAGGCTCGGACGAAGGGAACGCCATCCACGGGCGCGCCATTGGAGGCGAACAGCTCGAAGACCTTGCCCGAGTAGCTCAGCGAGCCGGGCGTGCTGAAGTCCCAGGCGCGGCCGGTGAAGGGCGCGGTTTGTCCACAGGAGCCCGGGTTCCCGGGCGCATCGGTGCACGCGCCCCCGAGGTGGAGCACCACGACGTCTCCCGTCTCCACCGAATAACCCTGCGGGAAGGTGAACCTGAAGCCGGAGTTGGTGAGTTCCTCGAGGACGATGCCCGTCAGCGTGCCGCCGGTGACCGCCACCAGCTCAATGAGGTCCTGCTGCCTGTCGGGATTGATCTCGGTGATGCGCAGCGAGGCCTCCGGAGCGGAGCTGCCGCCATCCGTACCCGAATCCAGCGCACCGGCATCCCCCGCGCCCGCATCCGTTCCGCCACCCTCCTCGTCCGTGCCCGCGTCCGGTGGTTCCGGGTCAACGCCCCCCGCGTCCTCCGTGCCCGCGTCCTCCGTTCCAGCGTCTTTGGTTCCCGCGTCGGGGGCGGCGGCCTGAACGCAGAGCTCGTCGACGCAGACGATGTCTGGCCCTCGTGAGGCACAGTCGCGGTTCTCCGTGCATTCGGGGGGAGAGGCGCAGGCGGAAAGGAGCGGGAGGACGGCAACAGCCAGCGCGCGCGGGACGCGGTACGAAGGGGACATGGACGGACGACCTCTGAAGGGGCGGCGGAGATGGCGCGGCGCGGAGATTCGCATGCGGGTGTGACGGACACCGCGCACTTTGCTCGCGCGAGGTCAGGCGGCTTCGTCCTGGCCTTGGGCCACGGTTCGTTGGTCGTAAGCCCGCCGGGCCTGCTCGACCTGCGGGATGTTCGCGTACATCCAGGCGTACAGCGCCTTGAAGGGGCCCAGCAGCGAACGGCCCAGCGGCGTCAGCGTGTACTCCACGCCAATGGGAGAGACCGGGATGATGCGGCGGTCGATGAGGCCGTTGCGCTCGAGGCGCCGCAGGCACTGCGTCAACGCCTTCTGGGTGACGCCTTCCATGCGGCGGCGGATGGCGTTGAATCGATGGGGCCCATCGCCCAGAATCGCCAGCACCATCATTGACCACTTGTCGGCGACCTGGTCGAAGAGCAGGCGACTGGGGCAGTCCGCCGAGAAGACCTTCAGTTGGCACGGGGTGGGAAAGGTTTCCATGGGGATACCTGGGCGATTCAAGGTGCCTCCTTGATTCTAAGTATCTTCCCGATACCTATTGCGCAACCCAACACGGAGCGCATGTCCCCATGTCCGCAGCGTCCACTGACATCCTGTTCCAGCCCTTCCGGCTGAAGTCGCTCGAACTCGCCAACCGCATCGTGATGGCGCCGATGACGCGAATGTCCGCGCCGGAGGGCATCCCAGGGGCGGCGAACGCGCTTTACTACCGGCGCCGCGCCGAGGATGGCGTCGGGTTGATTCTGTCCGAGGGCACGGTGATTGACCGCCCGGCCTCGCGCAACGACGGCGGCATCCCGCTCTTTCACGGGGAAGCGGCGCTGCGCGGGTGGGCGGAGGTGATTGAGGCGGTGCATGCGGCCGGTGGCCGGATGGGCCCTCAGCTCTGGCACACCGGCGCCACCGCCAGCCCGCGAGGGTGGAGCCCGGGGGCCCCGGTCGAGAGTCCGTCGGGCCTGAACGCGCCGGGTGAGCCGCGCGGCGTGGCGATGAGCGACGAGGACATCGCGGACACCATCGCGGCCTTCGCCCGGGCCGCCGCGGACGCCCAACGCCTGGGCTTCGACGTGGCAGAGCTCCACGGCGCCCACGGCTACCTCATCGACCAGTTCTTCTGGAGTGGCACCAACCTGCGCGAGGACCGCTACGGCGGCGCGACGCTGCGCGAGCGTGCTCGCTTCGCCTCCGAGGTGGTCTCCGCCGTGCGGAAGGCGGTGGGGCCCGACTTCCCGCTCATCCTGCGCATCAGCCAGTGGAAGCAGCAGGAGCTGCCCGCACGCCTGGCCACCACGCCGGACGCCATGGCTGACTGGCTGGTTCCGCTCGTGGAGGCCGGCGTGGACGTGCTGCACTGCTCGCAGCGCCGTTTCTGGGTGCCGGAGTTCCCGGAGATTGACGGTGAGGAAGGCCTCAACTTCGCCGGATGGGCCAAGAAGCTGACGGGCGCGGCGGTCATCTCGGTGGGCTCGGTGGGCTTGTCGGGCGACTTCCTGGGCGCCTTTGGCGGGAAGGGTTCGTCGGTGGTCGGTCTGGACGCCCTGGTGCGGCGGATGGAGCGCGGTGAGTTCGACCTGATTGCGGTCGGCCGCGCGATTCTCAGTGACCCGCTGTGGGTGACCAAGGTTCGCACGGGCGACCACACCGCGCTGAGGGACTTCTCCCCAGCGGCCATGGCGGAGTTGGTCTGACGCCCGTCAGAGTTCGTTGAAAATCAAGAGTCCGCGTGCCGTGTCCACGACGTACACGTGGCCATCTCCCGGCACGCGGACGCCAATGGCGCCTTCGAGCAGGTTGTCGGTCCGTCCGGGGTCCGATTCGCGGAAGGTGTTGAAGTAGGCAAGCTCGCGAGGCTGCGGTGGGATGGAGACATCCAGCACCCGCAGCCCCTCGTGGTAGTAGGCGATGTAGAGCCTCTGTCCCTTGAGAATCATGTTGTGGATGGAGGTCTGCGGACGGAGCTTGTACCTGCCGATGAGCGGGATGTTCGTGGGGTCCGTCACGTCCAGGACGCGCAGGTGGGCCCCCTGATACTCGCCCCCCTCGAAGGCGATGGTCTTCCCCGCGACGGTCGTCACCGCGCCCGCGTGGCTGGTCGCGAAGCTGTTCTCGGTGTCGAAGGTATAGGTCCCCAGCTCGACCGGGTTCATCGGGTCCTTCACGTCGAAGATGACATAGCCCGAGGAGAAGTGGTTGACGTAGAGCCGGTCCTGGTAGGCGAAGGAGTCGTGCGCCGAGGGGATGAGGGACGTCGTATCGGACGCCTCGAAGCGGTTGAGCAGGATGGGATTGAGCGGTGCGGAGATGTCGAAGATGAGCGTCTCGCCGCGAGGCGCGGGGCCGGGGGACACGGCATACAGGCGGGTGCCGTCCACGAAGAGGGTATGCACGTCGATGGGCGCGCCACCCGGCACGTTGCGCACCAGGACGGGATTGCCAGGCTGGGAGATGTCGAAGACGAACACGCCGGAACTTCGACTGGCGATGTAGAGCGCATCATCCTTCGTCCAGGCCGCGTTCCAGAACGCGTCACCGGGGAGCGTGATTTGCGCCGTGAGGACCGGACGGCTCGGGTCGCTGACGTCGAAGACCGTGAGGCCACCGGGGACTTCTCCGTCGAGGCGATCGACGGACACGACGTAGGCATGCTGCCGATGGACGTAGACGTCGGCCGGCATGCCCAAGGCGACCGCGCTCTCCGAGACGAGCTGGATGCCCCCCGATGACTCGGCTTCATTCCGCCCCCAGGTCATCCGCGCGGCCTCGAAGGTGCCCGAGGAGCCGACCTTGCCATTGGCGCAACGGACGAAGCAGCCTGTCACCAATCCAGGCTCGGGAACGGCGCAGCCCGCGAAGACCAGTTGCCGGTTCACGCCTCGCTGGTTGTAGCTCGCTGAGACGTGGAAGGTGCCAGTCAGTTGTTGCCGCGATAACGCGAATCCATCGAGCGTCCCCGTGCCGCCATCCCGAGGAACTCGGATGCTGGCGAAGTCCGCGTAGCCCGCGGCGTGGCGCAGGTCGATCTGGTAGATGCCATGCGAGTCCACGGTGGAGAGCGAGCCGAGCTCGCACTGCGACAGGTCGAAGAGTCCGGGGTCGTCGCAGTCGAGTTCGGTGCCACGCGGCGGTGTGAAGGCGCACGACGCGTACGCTCCCCGGTCGACCCAATCTGTCGGGTCCACCAGGGGCGTGTACGTTCCGTCCCAGGGGGCAGGCTCCTCGGGAGGGGGCGGTTCCTGCGGTTCAGAGGTGTCTGAGCAGGCGATGAACAGCCCGGACAGACTGAGGACGACAGCGTGGTGGCGCAGTGTCGTGACGGCCATGGCTTGAGCCTCCTGGCATACGCGAGGGAATCCAGGAGTCTAGGGGCTCAAGTCAAACAGGGCTGGCGCTGCCCTGCATCGCGTCGAAAGAAGTTCACCCGACATGCACTGTTTGGAGATTTGGGGCGTTTGGCTTTATCCTGGGTGACTGGCTGAAAGTCCAACGCTGTGGGGATGCCAGGCGTCAGGCCTTCGCGCCTGGAATTCGCCCTCACGCCCTCAGGTGCGCGGTGATGAACGCGAGGGCCAGAAGGGGCAGGGTGCCCTGGATGAGGCTGGCCTTGAAGAAGCGGCGGTTGCTGGACACGAGCACCACGGCGGCCAGCAGCATGCACGCACAGCCGAACACGACGGCCGTCACGCCGGAGGCAACCTCGCCGGTGTGCACGAGGGCGATGCCCACCAGCACGCCCAGCGCAAGGAAGAGGTTGTAGAAGCCCTGGTTGAGCGCCATGGGCTTCACGATGTCCGCGTCCGCCTGGGACTTCAGCCCGAAGCGCCGCCAGACCTTGGGTTGCGAGAAGACGATGCTCTCCATGACGAAGAACAGGACGTGGATGAGCGCTGCGGCGACCGCGAAGAGCTGTGCGAGTGGCGACATGATGACTCCCCTCCGGAGATTCGGTATTTTGGACCAGTCGGTTCGGAATTAAATTGAAACGATCGGTCCAGAATTGTCAAGGAGGGTGACGTGGCGCGGACGCGGGCGTTCGACGAAACGGAGGCGGTGCGCAAGGCGCTGGGGGTGTTCTGGTCGCGGGGCTACGAGGCCACGTCGCTGTCGGACCTGGAGTCCGCCACGGGGCTGAACCGCTCCAGCCTGTACCAGGCGTTCGAGAGCAAGCGGGGGCTCTTCGCGCGGGCCGTGGCGCTGTACCTCCAGGAGGTCATCACGCCACGGTTGACGGTGTTCGCCGCGAGCCCGGCGGGGCTGTCGCAGGTGACGGCGTACTTCGAGTCGCTCGCGAACACGATGGGCACCGCGCCCCCGACCCTGACGCGGCGAGGGTGCCTGCTCGTCAACACGGCCACGGAGCTGGCTCCGCACGATGCGGAGGCCCATCGAGCGGTGGAGGACTATCGGGCCCTCTTGCAGGGGCACCTGCTGCGAGCCCTGGAGGCGGCGGCACGAGCAGGAGTCATCCCTCGGAAGTCCGTCACCCGCAGGGTGGAGCTGCTGGTGGGGGCTGTCATCGGGGTGCTCGTGACGGCTCGATTGGACCCGGCGGCGGCGGCGAAGCTCGCGCGCGCCACCGCGAGCGAGGTGGCGGACTGGGCTCGTGATGAGGGTGCGTGATTCACCCGAGGCGAGGCTCGTCGCTTGACGCCGGTCCGTGTCAGGGCGAGGCCTTCCCCCTCGCGCCACGGGCGAGTACCCGTGCGAGCCAGGCGTCTCGGGTGGTGATGCAGGCCCGTGCCACGTCGGACTGAGGGGCAATGGCGTAGAAGCCGTGGAAGGCCCCGCCCCAGACGTGAAGGTCGCATTCCCCACCAGCGGCCAGAATGCCGCGAGCATAGGCAATGGCTTCATCGCGGAAGGTCTCCGCCGCGCCAACGTCGATGAAGGTCGGTGGCAGGCCCCGGAGGTCCACCGCGCGCGCGGGGGCGGAGTAGGGTGACACGTCCTCGCCTCCGCATCGGTCCCCGAGCACGGCCCGCCAGGCGGTCATGTTGCTGGTGCGGTCCCAGACGCCAACGCCTTCGTACTGGTGGGCGGACTCCGTGTTGTTCCGGTCGTCAAGCATCGGGCATTGCAGGAGCTGACCCAGCAGGGGCGGACCGTGCCGGTTTCTCGCCAGCAGCGTGGTGCCCGCGGCGAGTCCACCGCCGCCACTGCCCCCGAAAATCACGAGCTGGTGGGGATCGAACTGGAGTTCGGCTGCATGCGCCGCCATCCACGTCAGGCCGGCGTAGCAGTCCTCCACCGGGATGGGCGCTGGGTGTTCGGGGGCCAGCCGATACTCAACCGTGACGCAGACGGCATCATGCTGGAGCGCCCAATCCACGAGTGGCTTTGCTCCGGCGAAGCGGGTTCCCATCACCATGCCGCCGCCATGGATGTGATAGACAGCGGGGCCCGGAACCGCGTGGTCCCGGCGCGTGATGACCGACACCTCGATTTCAGCGCCCTGGTATCCGGGGATGCGGTGGTCGACGCAGCGGACGTCGGCGTCACCCAGCAGGGTTTCGCGGGTCACGTGGCTCAACGCGCGGAAGTGAGCGAGCTGGTCCAGCGTCATCTGCCGAGGGACGAACCCCTCCATCGAGGGCAGGAGGGCGGCCAGTTGAGGGTCGAAGGCGGGTGGTGCGATTGGACGAGTCATGGGATCTGAATGAGAGTCTTTATGATGTCACCATGACGGGCATCAAGGCGACATGGCACATGGACTGCGGCGGGACCGGGTGGGAGAACGCCTCGGATTTCTACACGGACACCGTTCTCTCCTGTTAGGTTCGACACCGCACGGCGTGCCGTTGGGAGGCGTGCCTACGCCAACCGGGGACATTCAACATGCGAGGACTGGAGTATCTGAACGGACTCATCGACACGGAGGAAGACGTCGCCGTGGCGTTGGGTCGGCATTTTGGCTCGCTTGAAAGTCTGTATATGTCCGTCTTCGGGCTGCATCATGAGATATACAAGCTGACGAGGAAAGTGCCTGAACGATACACCTTGGGTCGCGACAAGTTCCATCATGTCGTCGTCGGCGAAATGCCACCGCAAAACATCGCGGCCTTCCGAGTGGCCCTGGCTGAGCTCAAGCGGCTTGAGGAGCGTATTGAAGAATGCCGCGTCTTCGGATGCGAAGTCACCGAAGAGATTGGCAAGGACTTCGACGACATCAAAGTCCACAAGAAGAAGAAGGACTTCCTGCGATACATGGACCGCCATGGGCGCCACTTCCCCAACCTTGTGGCGTGGGTGGCCAATCTGAAGTGAGCGCCTGACCTTTGCACGGCGCGTGGAGCCGAGCGATGATGCGAAGCTCCACCGCTCGTATCCGCAGGAGGAACCAGGTTGAGGGCGCAGCCTCATCACGGTGGGAGAGGTGCGGCGTACCCGGGCGGGCTCAGGTTGCCTTTCTGGCCCGATATACGCGATCGTGCGACTCGACAGAATCGACCTGAAGCTTCAGGTCAGCTTGTATTGGGGGCACGCAATGTTTGTGCAGTACGATCCGAACACCATTCGCAGCTACGCGGAAACACTCTACCGTCGAGCGAGCCGCATCGTCATCATGTCGGGCGTCAGCGGTTTCCTCCTCAGTGGAGGCTTCGGGGCCCTGTTCATGTCCGCGGTGAAGGACAACACGACGGGGGTGCTCATGTTCGGGCTTGTCGGAGCGTTCATTGGCGTCACCCTCGGGCGGGGGCGGGCGCTCGTCCTCCAGCTTCAGGCGCAGACCGCGCTGTGCCAGGTGGCCATTGAGGCCAACACGCGGCGAGCTGCCGACGCGGCCGTTTCCCGGTCGGCCGAAGTCGCTCACCGCGCGCAGGTGGGCTGAGCCCTGCCGGCGTCCATCTGACGTGTGAAGACGGGGGCTGCTCCGTGTCGCCCCTGTCCTCGTCGCTCGGAGCCTTGCCAACCTGGTTCTTCGCATGAGCGCTCCGCTCGAGTCGTGGATTCGCGTTCTACCCCGAGGACCTCGTTCGATGATGAGTCGCGTCGTGACCTTGAGCAGCGATTCCGCCTCGCATTCAACCCGCCATGCGGTGAGCGGTAGAGCCGTAAGTGGCTGGGCGAATACTCACTCATGACCGGATACGCGTTGCATCCGTGGCGAGTGAGGGCGCCGGTGGTCGGATGCCGTCCACGTTCCAGCCTCACGACGTCGGGATGGCGCGATTCCGCTTGATGCCGAGTTGGGGTGACCCGTTCGAGAGCCAGTTGCGGGTACGGAAGGCGCAGTTCGGCGACGACTGCTCCCGCCGGGATACTGCGGCCCGGCATGCGGGTGCTCACCATGCACGAGGACGAGAAGGACGGGGGCATGTTCAAAGTCACCCACGTCAGCCGACACAAGGCGCCGCGCTCCAGGCTGGTCATGGAGGACGGTCGCGTGCTCGTGGCTACGCCGGACCATCGCTGGCGCACCGTGGCGCGCGGATGGCCACGCACGGATGCACTGACCCCAGGCGAGACGATTGAAGGTTTCGCGCCGGGCCGCGTGGCGAGGGGCGACCCTACGGCGGCCGGCGACGTGATGAAGATTTCCGTTCGCTTCGCGATGCCCTACATTGTGAGGGGGCTGCTGGCGCATAATCTCAAGTCTCGCGACTGGAGTGGGCCCGGTACGCTGCGAGGCTTCAGGTGAGTCTAGGTAAGCCCAGCCACCTTCCTCGCTTGGGCGTCTATGCCAGCAATGCTCCTTGCCTGCGATACATCCACCTTGACATGCAAGGTGTCGTGCTGAGCCTTGGTTATGCTCCCGTCATTGAGCAGTTCGACAATCCCTTTGCGGCCCTTTGCTGCGATGAACCTGACTTTGGTGCGATGTTGATCGGTGAGAACGACGAGCTTATTACTCAACTCCTTGCGACGTTCGTCGGACAGAGGAGGGATTGATACTTGGAGCGAACCTTCGCTTTTCGAAGAGACTAGTTCCAACCCAGAAGCTCGAACTGCCTCATCGATTGCGTTCAGTAGAGTGGGGTCAAAGGGCTGGATGAGGATGCGTGACGAATCAACCGCCTGAATGCTTGCCACCAGTCTAAGAAGCAGCAAGCTGCCGTTATGGGTGATTGTGATTTTGAAGAACTGGCGTGGCGATAGCCGCGTTCGCAGGGTGGTAAGTTTTTTGATGAACCTGGCCTCATTCGCATCTAGCTGCGTGTCCAGCCGGATGATCAGTTCATGTTCTGCCATGGTTTCCTCCGTGACGCTCCTTGTGGACAGTGGCTCAACGGGGTGTTGGCTCTATCATGGATTTTGACCATGTGGCGACTTTGTTCGGACCTCGTTCAAGGTCTATCAGAGCGGCATGTTGCAGTCCTTGGGTTGTTATTGATTGATTTCGATAGCTGCCTGAATCACTTTCAGGAGTCGCGCGCATTTGCCAAGGGAACCCAACCCTGGTGATGCAGTGACTACCGAAGAGACTCATTCAGTTCAGTGCGTAGTCGGCTCCCTGCTTGGAAAGGCCGGCGTCGGCGTCCTCACATGGGCCGCGAAGTCCCTGGTCGGGGAGATTCGGGCCCTCGTTGAGAGGGCGCGCGGCAGAACGAGCGCATCAACGCCGTGGAGCTGGGCGCCCTGCGGCGGTGGCGCGACGAGTTCGCCGTCGGCCTGCCCGCCCAGGTCCGACAGACCGTCAAGCTTGAGCTGCTTCGCATGTCCCAGTCGGGCGGGCGGGGCTCGTGATGGCCCATGCGAACTTCGAGCGGGTCGACCTTGACCGCGTCTATCTGCCATTCAGCGCGGTGTCCCTGGAGGTCATCGCGCGTTGTGCAGCCCGAGGCATTCGTTACGTCGCGACGCACGGCTTCCGTGACCTGACGGAACAGGCCGAGCTACGTCGGCTGTACTTGGCCGGGAAGTGCGGCAAGGCATCGCCAGCGGGCTTGTCCGCGCAAAACTACGGGCTCGCCTTCGACTTCGTCTGCGACGCGAGTCCGCGACCTGGCGCTCAGTCTGATTGGCGAGAGCCGGCGTACCGCGTGCTGGGTGAGGAATCCGCGAAGGCGGGCCTCGTATGGGGCGGCAGGTTCGGCGACTCGCCCCATGTGTAGTGGCCGGGCTACGTGAACGGGCTTCAGCTCACGCCGCTTCGCACCCTGGTCCAACAGAGTTCCCTCGCCGACGTGTGGGCTCGCCGCGATGCCGAGCGCCTGTCGCCGAAGTGGCGTACAGCAAACCCGAAGCTCGCGGCCGAACTGGAACGGCTGGGCTTCTAACCGACAGCGGTTGCCGCGGTCGCGACGGGCTCAGGCGAAGGCGCTGCCCCTTCCGTGGGCGTCGGAGGGCGGATCCAGGGCGACCCTGATGGCGAAATTCACCATATTTACACTGACAAGAATGATATGTCCGACAGGACAGGTGGTCCGTGGACTCCTGTCTTTAGGGACTGCTTTATGCAGGCAGGATTGAGTTTGGATGACGCCGCAAACCTGGTTCGCATCAGAAACCACAATGGCTCTCAGGCGCGCGAGCACCATTAGGAAGTGCTGATCCGAATCAGCATTGCGATGAAGGGATGCAGAGACACCGCGCTGTGCCGGAGTAGGTTGGTCAACGAGTTGAGCAGAATTGCTCGTGACCTTACGACGGCGGGAACTAATATGCGGAAGCTCATTCTGAAAGACTCGGGAGTATGATTCATGGAACGACGATTCTTCGGCCTCGATTTCGATGTGTATGTGCCGGGTCGTTGGTATCTCGCTGAACCCACCACTCCAGCGGGGCAGACCGTTCCAAATATCTGGGCGTTCGTCGAAGGAAGGCCAGTGGCCCCCCCTGAGTTGCTGCGAGTCCCATTGTCCCGACCGGGGAGGCCGCTCGACTTCGACAAGACGACCGTTGGAGGAACGCCGATTGTTGGCGCGCGTGTGGCCTACGTGTTCCGTGAGATGACGCCCGATGACGTGCAGTTATTCCCCGTCGTAGTTGAGGGGCAACGCGAGCCGTACTACCTGCTGAACGTAGCGCGCACCGTTCGCTGTATCGACGACGCGGCATGTGAAGAGGTTCAACTCTTCACGGAAGAGGACGGAGATCCGGAACGACTTGGCGAATACCGCTCCGTTTCGGGGCTGCGGATCGATAAATCGAAGGTTCGCGACGCCCGTGTCTTCCGGCTCTGGGGCTATCATATCCCCATCATTGTCGACGAAGAGGTCAAAGCTGCGCTCGAAGCGAATGGCATCGTCGGGGGCAAGTTCGAAGAGGTCTGAACCACCCATCGCAGTCCCCATGTCGCCTCGGCGCTACCGTGAGTGGTGCTGGGGTGAGTTGCTCTTGAAGGGGGCTCTGGCAGAGGATGGCTGCCCGCGGCAGGCAGAGGCTTTGCTAGATGAATCCACTGCGCGCGGCTTCCTCGTAGTCTGATGCCGTTGAATTGCCAAGCCGGGCGCAAGTAGCCTCCCGGGCATGCGAGGTCTCCGACTGCTGCCCGTTGCTGGTGTGGTCCTGATTCTGGCCTGCCGTGAGCCGTCGGGGAAGGAACTGGCGAAGCAGCCCACGGCTGCGGAGGTGCTGGGCGTCAACCCCGACTTCACTCCCCGCTACGAGATCATCAACATGGATCGCCTTGACATAGCGGGGGTCCCCCGCCTGCTCGTGAGGGTGCGCGTGCCCCATGGGCTTTCTCGGGAGGACCTGGAATCAAACGTCCGACATGCGCTGCTCAAGTCCTACGACAGCGTGCCCGTGAGGCTCGGGGCAGTCAGCGTGGCTGCGTATGGCTCGGAGCGAATGAACATGGGGCCGACGCCGCAATCGGTGAGTTTGCCCCTGGTGGGCAGTGGAGCGCAGCCGATCCGGGCGTGCCACTTTCCGAGTGGCAGGCGAAGATCAGCCTGGATGATTCCTATTTCAATCAGAGGTCGTATTTCGCAAAGGGGACGCGCGCCACCCTCGTCCTTTCATCCGAGTTCTCAAACACCATCAGTCTGTCTCGCAGGGCAGATCGGTGGCTCGCTGAGGACCTCTTGGCGGAGCTGAAGCCTGGCATCTCGGTGGTCGTGGTCGGGTATGAGGACTTCGGCAAGGCCGGCGTGCGCTATGAGGTGGAGACGGCCAACAAGCCGAAGCGGAAGGGGTGGGTCCACAGCTTCGCGTTGAAGGCCGAATAAGCCCATCCCTTGAGAGAAGTGGATGACCCGCTACTTTGAGGCACCGAGTCCCAAGGCGGGACCAACAGGCCAAGAGTGGGGCAAGGGGGACCGCTCATCGCACGGGGCGTGCTGGCCTGTAGGAAATAGGCCCACTGCGCGAGTATCTGCGATGGTAGCTTCCTGCTCTGGGAGGTCATGCGCCTTTGATCCAACCGGTCAGATTGGCCCTTGCGCTCGTTCTCGCGTGGGAGGCTGCGACGCCAGCCATGGCAGCACAAGAGGAACGCGCAAAGCGGGACCGAGCGGTGTTCGTTGCAAACAGCCCCGCGGATGCTCTTCCTGTCGTCCGCGTTGCGCATGACACGCCGACGCTCTTCCTGTTTCCGGCGCCCATCAACCGGAAGACCCTGACCTTCGACGAGTCGCGGATTCGCGTCCTCGATGCCGGTGAGCGGTCGGTCATTGTTCAGCCTGTGGCGGACCTCCCTGAAGGCGAGCGCTACGAAGTCGGGGTCTTCTTCGCGGATGGCCGGGCTCCTTCTCGAGCTGCCTTCTCACTGGTCACGGACCCGACCGAAGTGGATACGCGGATCGACGTACAACGTCCCGATCCGATGGACATTGCGTGTCCGATAGACGTGCCGCGAATGCCTCGACCCGAAGACTTCGTGCTGCTGGGGTACGTTGACAAGGACGGCGTAACGGCGACGCCCATCAAACTCCGCGCTGATTCGGAGCGAGGATTCTCAGTGATTTCAGCGATGGCTTATCGTGGACAGGGATGGGTATTGGTCGATGCCACTATTCGGAACCATCCCGGGCGGGCACCATGGGTGCCACGAGAGGCTATGTTGACGGGGCGAGCCGGCTTGCCGCTGCGTGCTCGGATTGTGACAGTGGACGCAGGTGCATTCGTTCCAGGTGGATTCGGACGCATTCTCGCGGTTGCTGAAACAACGCAGTTGAGCAATGGACCAGTTTATACTTTGGAAGTGGTTGGAGATGGTCGCACGCTTATGATTCCCAATGTGAGATTGCCAAAGGCTGTCTCCGGGGGAACTCCATGAACGTGATTCCGCTGTTTCCATCCCCTGGTGTGACCATCGACGGATGGAGTGTTGTTCGGGAGCTTGGAAACGGAGGGTTTGCAGTCGTCTACCTCGTCGAGAAGCACGGTTGCAGATGCGCGCTCAAGTTGGCGCGCCACCGGGATTCGAGTGGGGACGACAAGCAGACTCACGCGCGGACGCTTCGGGAGCTTTCGGCCCTCCTCCTCCTGGACCATCCGAACATCGTCAAGCACCGTGGGTATGGATACTCCGAGCAGGGGAACGTCTATCTGGCGCTTGAGTATGTCGAGGGGTGGACCCTTGCTGAATGGGCGGAACGTAAACACCCCACTGTTCAGGAGGTCTTGCAGGTCTTCGACAAGATTTCCGCCGCGCTTTCGTACATGCACGGCCGTGGCGTTCTGCATCGGGATTTGAAGCTGTCCAACGTTCTGATTCGGAAGAGCGATGGAGAGCCGGTCATTATCGACTTTAGCTGTGCAAGCTACTCGTTGGCCGAAGAGCTGACTGATTGGGGCTTGCCGCCGGGAACGGACCGCTTTCGTGCGCCGGAACAGTTCACATGGCTCCGGGAACACAAGGCCGAACAGCGAGCGAAGTACGCCTTCCAAGTTGCGGACGAGATTTTCGCTGTCGGGGCGATGCTCTATGAGTTGTTGACGGACCCCCGACCGACGGAGGTTCAGGCGCGAGTTACGCTCAATAGCACTGTCATGAAGCCGCCTCCTGCGCGTGCGTTGAACGTGCGTGTTCCGGAAGCGCTGAACGACCTCGTTGATTGCATTCTGTCGCGTGAGCCATCCAGACGCCCCGTCGACACTGAAGCGCTGCGCCGTGAACTGGGCGAACTTCTGGTCGATTCGAGCGCGGAGTACCTATCCCCGGTGCATCCTCCGTCCGAACAGCGGCCATTGGCGCCGCCAGACCAGGTACTGCCTGCGGTTGCGAACCCGGGCCTCGATTCGTGGACTGGGCGTGTTGGTCGGGGAGGGCGGGGACTCCTGGCAGGCATTTCTGCCCTCATCGCGCTTGTCGTGGCTGGGGGCTTCTGGCTCAGCCAGGGGGAACGGACGCAGTTCCTGGAGCCGCCCGTTGCTGGTGTGGCGCGCCCTTCGGGGCCTCCACATTCCGCGCCGCTCATGTCGACTGCGCCTGCTATGTCACTACGTAGCCCTCCGCCTGTACTGCTGACGGGTCCAGTAACTGCTGCTCCGAAGGAAGGTTCAACCGTGAAGACGACTCCGTCACCCGAGGTCCCGCCCCAAGGACGCCAGTCACGCGGGAGGACGAAGGCCGCCGTTGCTGCCGACTGCGCGACGATGACGCTCGTTGCGGCGCTCGCGGCGGGTTGCCCCAGTGCCCAGATTCGACCTGAGGCGTTCACTTGCCCGGCTGGTGCGGAGGATGTGATGCGGGAGGACCTTCGCTGGAAGGTGAATCAGAGTTTCGCGCTCACCTTGGATGCCCGTCATGAGACGGAAGCCTACGTTTGGTTTACTGCCGGGGCGGAGGTGATGGGGGTCGTTCCAAAGGGCGTTCCATCAGACCAAAGGGCGGTCGCCCCCCCCGGAACGCGCTTCTACGGCAAGGCATACTTCCTTTCCGATCGAATGGGCCGCTCTGAGGGGCCTGCACTGGTCATCCGCTACGATCGAGTGAAGCTCCCTGGGCAGGACGAGCGCCCGGTTTGCTTCGTCGTCGAGTCGCCTTCCGAGGGGTACGAAGATGGCAGGGTGAAGGCGTACAACTTGGGTGGCGGTTACGTTGTAGACCGTTGGCCCTGAGCGTCGCGAAAGACGTAATAGGTAGGAGGTCAATTTCGGGCCGAACGCGCCGTTTTGACCCCATGACCTGTGAGGGCGTTCCCTCGACCAGATGCTGCAGGTAGCGTTTCCCTCGTCGCGTTGGTTGCGAATTCGCACACGAGGGGCAACGGCATGTCGAAGGCCATCGAGTTCAAGATTCCGCGGGGGGCAATCCTCTTCTCGGCGGACGGGGTCGGCTACGAGTTTCGAGAGGACTTGGGGCCGACTCACCACGGGATGTCCCTCTTCGTGGCGCGGCTGCGAGCTGCGTCCGGGGCGCCTCGTGGGAAGGTGTTGCTCAAGGCGGTTCCGGCTCCATCCGAAACGGAAGGCGCCCGGGTCATGCGTGCGCGCGCGAAGCTCGACGAGCAGGTTCGCCTTGCGACGTTCCTCAAGCACCCGGCCATCCTCAAGGTGCATGGGCTCCACAAGGTGGAGGGCTACTGGTACGTCAGTACGGAGCACTCGGACGGCCACTCCCTGAATGAGCTGCTGACGCTCGTCGGGGAGAGTAGGCGATGGTTCTCGCCGCTCTTCGTGCTCTATGTCGGGGCGCAGGTCGCAGCGGCTCTTGAGCACGCACACGCCGCGAGGGACG
The DNA here is from genome assembly GCF_000280925.3 of Myxococcus hansupus. Lineage (NCBI taxonomy): Bacteria > Pseudomonadati > Myxococcota > Myxococcia > Myxococcales > Myxococcaceae > Pseudomyxococcus > Pseudomyxococcus hansupus. The sequence continues at coordinate 4,777,619 of NZ_CP012109.1, read as the reverse complement.
AGCAGGGACGGCCACTCAACATCGTTCATCGAGCCGTCGACGTTGAGCACATCTTCGTCAATTGGGACGGGACGGTTCAGCTCGCCGACTTCGGCCTCGCGCTGTCCGACTTGCCGGGCCGAGTGGCCTCATCCGCGCGGGGCCCTTTGGGAGACCACTTCTACTCGTCACCGGAAATGCTGCTCGGAGGGGGCGTCGACGCGCGCTCCGACCTCTTTACGCTGGGCGTGGTGCTGCTCGAACTGGCGACAGGGAAGAACCTTCTCTTTTGCCCTGACGACACCACGCCCGAAGTCATGGGCTCGTTGTCCACAAAGAAGCGTCGGCGGGTCTCGCGGGCAATCAAGCGGGCCACGCTCGCAGGGGCGCCGCCGTTGGTGGCCGACGCGATCTGGCGCGCGGCGACGCTGACGGTTGCGGACGTAGACGCGATGACCGAGGGTCTTCCCCAGGGGCTACGGGTGACGCTGAACCGGCTTCTTCGGGTCTCCCCCCGCGAGCGCTACCAGTCAGCGGGGGAGGTGGCGGCTGACCTGACGGCCTGGCTTGGCGGCACCTTCACGAAGGCCGACGCAGCAGTCGAGTTGAAGGCGCGGGCTGCTCAGGCAGAAGAGGCGCTGGATTCGATGGCGACCCTTCCGCCTCGTGGTCGCGGCAAGCGCAAGCGGGATGACGTGACGACGCTCTGAGCGGCGACTGTTTCGGCGCGTATCGCGACCCCAATGGGTCTGGTGGATCAAGTTGTAGAGAAGAGGGGAGAGCTGGACGGCTGAAAGTGCGGGGCGCGCTGCCCGATGTTAGAGGGGCACGCTAACAGCACTGAACGGCCAAAAACGAACGGGGTTGGACGATTTGACTCGTCCAACCCCGCGTTTTTACAGTGTCCCCGACGGGATTCGAACCCGTGTTACCGGCTTGAAAGGCCAGCGTCCTGGGCCTCTAGACGACGGGGACGGCACACTTTCACTGCAACTGCATGAGTCGCGGGGGGATCGAACCCCCGACCCTCGGCTTAAAAGGCCGGTGCTCTACCAGCTGAGCTAGCGACTCGCACTATTCTTTTTTAAATTTTCTACCACCACCCGGGAGCCCCCCGGGCAGGCGCTTCCTACCAGCACTTCGCGGCGCTTTCCACTGGCGAGCGCATGGGAACGTTCCTGACATCCCTCGGTCTGACCGTCCGCCTTCCGGTGAACGTCCCTTCCGGCCCCTTTTCCTCCCCGTCACCCCCCGGCGATATACAGAAGGCATGTCCCAGGAAGTACATCCCGACGAACCGGAGGCAGACGACGACGCCGAGCGCGCCCCGTTCCGCCGGTACCTCACCCGGACAGGGGCCGAGCGGATGCACCGCGAGCTCGTCCACCTCCTCAATGAGGAGCGGCCCAAGGTCACCGCCGAGGTCTCCGCCGCCGCCGCCCAGGGCGACCGCTCCGAAAACGCCGAGTACATCTACGGGAAGAAGCGCCTTCGCGAAATCGACCGGCGCCTCCGGTTCCTCCAGAAGCGGCTCGACACCGCCACCATCGTCACCCCCGCCGAGCAGAGCGACCGCTCTCGCATCTACTTCGGCGCCACGGTGTCCCTGGAGGACGAGGACGGCGCCCTGAGCACCTATCAGATTGTCGGTTCAGACGAGATCGACGCGTCCGGTGGCCGCATCAGCGTGGAATCCCCCATGGGCCGGGCGCTCCTCCGCAAGACGGTGGGGGACTCGGTCGAGGTGCGGCGGCCGCGCGGCGAGATTGAACTCACGGTGGTGGACATCCGCTACGAGTAGAGGAACGCCATGCCTCGGATACAGCCCGTCAACCCCCGCTACCGCCGCATCTATCAGGCGTTGCGCGGACCCGACCTGGCCGTCTCCGAAAACGTGGGCATGACCCTCGAGGACCTGGGGCTCGCCACGAACGGCGCGTCCCGCGGTGACCTGGTCTTCGGCACCTACAGCCCCGAGGGCCTGGAGCGCGCGCTGCGTGCCTACGGCCTGTTCCAGCGCGTCGAGGAGCGGGTCGGGCCCCTGGAGCTCCGCGTCCTCAGCGCGGACCCGTTCCATCCCCGCATCATCCTCTGGAGCCGCCGCTTCTATGCGCCCGTGGCGGACCTGGAGCTGCGCCGCACCACGGGCTCCGAAGTCGGGCTCGGGGATGCGCTCGCGGCGACACCCCTGCTGTACCTGGACTCGCTGCTGCTCCAGCACCCGGGCCGCCACTTCGACTGGAACCGGCCGCCGCTCCCCGGGCAGAGCCACCCGGGACTCAAGCTCGCGGGGCACATCCTCGACGTGCTCCTGCTCATGGCCCGGCGCATCGGCACCGAGGCGCTGGCGCTCACGCCGTCCTCCTTCGCCGCCGCGTGTGTCTACGATCGGCGCTTCCTCTTCGTGGACGGGGCCGCCCAGGGCCGCTTCCTCGCGCTTCGTCAGGCGGGCCAGCACCTTCCTCGCTGGCTGCACGCCTGGGCCGTGGAGCTGCGGTGCATGCGCGATGACGCTGGCCAGATGGCCGCCTTCCAGTCCACGCCCATGCTGTCGCCGCTGTCGTCGCGGCTGGGCCAGCACTTCGACACGAACGCATGGGACGACGCGCTCCAACTCGAGGCCCGACGGCGGATTTCGCTCGACGAGGAGACGCTCCAGCGCCGCTTCCCCTGGGAACGGATGCCCCCGGGGCCGCCTCCCGAGCGGGTGGCGGAGCTGCTCGGGTATGATCCGCTGTCGCCCGTCGTGTCGCACTGAACGGACGCGCGCTCGTGCTACAGGGCTGATCCACGTTGACCCAGCGAAAGTCACGTGGAACTCCGCTGACATTTCCCTCGGCTGGCGCGTGGGGTATCGGACAGCGGCCTGTCCCCGCGACAAGCAGGCTGTTTCCCCCTGTGGTGGTGCCTATAGTGGTCAGGAGAAGCGCCGTCGCACGGTCCCACGCGGTCGCACCCGAACCTTCAGGTCGCGCAACGCACGATGCGTAAGAACTTCATTCTCGACACCAACGTCCTGCTTCACGATCCCCGCAGCATCTACGGGTTCAAAGACAACAACGTCATCATCCCCATCTACGTCATCGAGGAGATCGATCAGTTCAAGCGCGACCTCTCCGAGCTGGGGCGCAACGCACGCCTGGTGGCGCGCTACCTGGACTCGTTCCGGGCGGAGGGCTCGCTGAAGGAGGGCGTCCCCTTGCCGCACGGGGGCATGCTCCGCGTGAGCTTCACCGACCGCGCGCTGCCGTCGTCCATGGCGGACGGCAACCTGATGGACAACCGCATCCTCGGGGTGGCGCTCGACCTGATGGCGGCGGAGCCTGATACCCAGGCCGTCTTCATCACCAAGGACACGAACCTCCGCATCCGCGCGGACGCGCTGGGCCTCATCGCCGAGGACTACGACACCGAGCGCGTCGAAATCACCGAGCTGTACACGGGGTTCGCCGAGCGGCTCGTCTCCAAGGACCTGGTGGACCAGATGTACCGCCAGGGCGCCGAGGTGGAGCTCCCGGACGCCGAGTCCCTGTTCGCCAACCAGGTCGTCCTGCTCAAGGACGAGACGAACCCGTCCCACACCGCCATGGGCCGCTTCAACGGCTCCAAGGGCCGGCTGGTGCCGCTGGTGCGGCACATCAAGGACGGGACCTGGGGCGTGCGTCCGCGCAACATGGAGCAGGCCTTCTGCCTGGACCTGCTGCTCAACGACGACATCAAGCTGGTCACCATCGTCGGCAAGGCGGGCACGGGCAAGACGCTGCTCGCCATCGCCGCGGGCCTGCAGAAGGTGACGGAGGAGGGGCTCTACCAGAAGCTGCTCGTCAGCCGCCCCATCTTCCCGCTGGGCCGGGACATCGGGTATCTGCCCGGCAGCGTCGAGGAGAAGCTGAATCCCTGGATGCAGCCCATCTTCGACAACGTGGAGTTCCTGATGAACCTCAGCCGCGCGGACAAGAAGGCCGGGCGCGGCTACCACGAGCTGCTGGATTTGGGGCTGATGGAGATCGAGCCGCTCACGTACATCCGCGGCCGCAGCCTGCCCAACCAGTTCATCATCGTGGACGAGGCGCAGAACCTCACCCCCCACGAGGTGAAGACCATCATCACCCGCGTGGGCGACAACACGAAGATCATCCTCACGGGAGACCCGTTCCAGATCGACAACCCGTACGTGGACGCGACCAACAACGGCCTGGTTCACGTGGTCAACCGCTTCAAGAGCGAGAAGATCGCCGCGCACATCACCATGTCCAAGGGTGAGCGCAGCGCTCTGGCCGAACTCGCCGCCAACCTGCTGTAGCGCCGGTACGTGACATGACGAAGGAAGACGCTGGAAGCCCCCCCGCCGCCGAAGGGGAGAAGAAGCCCCTCATCGAGTACCCCTCCGTCTACACCTTCAAGGTGATGGGCGCGAAGGACGCCGGCTTCGCGGAGCACGTGCGCGAGCTGTTCAAGCGGCTGATGGGCACGGACATCTCGCCGGATTCCATCAGCGAGCAACCCAGTAGCAAGGGCAAGTACGTGTCCTTGAGCGTGTCGGTGTACCTGCTGTCCGAGGAGCACCGCCGCTCCATCTACGACGCGCTCCACAAGGACGAGCGCGTCGTCTACTACCTCTGAAGGCTCAGCCCTCCGCCGGTCCCTGTCGCATTCGGGCCCGGCGGTGGCTGGAAGTCTCCAGACGGGGCGGGTATATGAGGGACCATGAGCCCGCCCGAGCCCTTCCCGCTGTATCACCCCGCGGACGTCCGGCGCGCCTTCAGCTCGGATGATGCAACGCGTCGCTTCGCCAAGGTGGCTCAGTTGGAGCCCGGCTCACGAGTGTTGGTACTCGGCTGTGGCCCCGACGGAAACGCCGCTGTGTTGCTGGCCCAGGAGCTGGGCTGTTCTGTGGTGGCCGCCGATACGGACGAGTCCCTCCTCGGCCCGGTGCGCGAACGCGTGCGGGTGAAGGGGCTGTCGGACCAGATCGAGGTGCAGCGGGTGTCGCTCGACGCGCTGGGCCTCCCGGAGGGCGCCTTCCACGGCATCCTCATCCAGGGCCGGGTGCTCTATCCGCTGAAGGCCACGCTGGCGAACATGCGCGGCCTGCTGGCGAGGCGGGGCCGGCTGGGGTTCACGTTCCCCGCCAGGGTGGGGCGCTTCGCGCCGAAGGCCGCGCTGGACTTCTGGGAGCGCCGCGTGTCCGGCCCCATGCTGCTGCCGCGCGAGCTGCTGCAGGTGGTGGAAGGCGCCGGCTACGAGCCCGAGTCCGCGGAGTCGCTCCATGACACGGAGCTGGACGCGCACTACCGGGACATCGAGGCGTTCCTGGCCGCCATTCCGGGCACGCAACCCGCGGCGTTGCGCGAAGAGGTGGCGCTGCACCGCGAGAGCAACGGGAAGGCCAGCGTCAGCTACGCCTTCGTCGTGGGGCGCCGCAAGGAGCAGGGGGAGAAGCCCCCCGCGTCCCGAGACCGCGGCTAGCCGCGGCCCGCGGGGTGGTCCTCAGTTCATCGCGCCGGTGAAGTCGACCAGCTCGACGGACTCGGGGGCCACGGACAGGGAGACCTGCTCGCGGTAGCCGGCCGCGTCGCCGCCCACCTGGAAGGGCATGGGGTTGGCGAAGCGGATGGTGACATCGCGGGCGTGGAAGTCCATGAGGCCTTCCGGGAACCAACGGCCATTCCACAGGCGCGGCAGGTGGGCCAGCACCTGCGTGGGCGTCACCTGGCCCAGGCGGAGCTGCATGAAGCCCCGGCGCTGTCCCGCGAACGGGAACATCCGGAAGCCGTAACCGTAGAAGGGCATGGTGCCCGCCGCCGCCATCATCAGCCGGCCGCGGAACAGCGTGGCGCCGGGGGCCAGCGGCTCTCCGACGGCGTTGCCATCCGGTCCCAGTCGGTAGGCCTCGGAGGCGCCGTTGACGACCTCGCACTCCACCCAGGTGGAGTGGGTGAGGTAGTGCGGCACCGTCTTGCAGGCCACCGCGGAGAAGTAGCCGCCACCACCGCTGAGCACGCTCTTGAAGAGGCCCTTGCCCAGGTTCTCCTTCACCCAGATGTAGTCGTTGAGCACCTTGCCATCCACGCCCAGCCCGGCGAACGGCGCGCGCTGCCCGTCCACCATCAGCAGGTCCATGGGGCGGTACCCGGGCACCTCACCCGTGCGGGCGCGGAGCACGTCATTGAGGATGCCGTCGCCCCGGGTGCCGGAGGCATTGACGTAGGCGGCCAGGCCGTTGCCGGTGCCCAGCTTGAGGATGCCGAAGCGGGGCGCCGTCTTGCCCGCGAAGCGGCCCCGCGGGCCAATCTGGTGGAGGGCCTCGTTCACGAAGCCCATGAAGGTGCCGTCACCGCCACCCGTGAAGACCATGGGGTAGCCGCGCTCCAGCACCGTCTGGATGATGCGCCGGGCGTCCAGCGGCGAGCGGGAGAGGAACAGGTCCTGCTCCGGCACCACGTGCGACAGCGACTTCACCACCCGTGCGTCCACCTTCCGGGCGTTGGCGTTCAGCAGGACCGCGACCTTGTGCTCGGCGGCCGCTTCCGATGTGGGAGCACGTCGGAGATCGGGAGAGCGAAGAGGTTGGACCAGCATGAGGAGGCTCCGGAAGTAGGCGCCGGTGGGGGACCGGGCGGCGACACCGGGGGACAGTGCACAATCCTCGCCAAGGCTTGACGCGAAGCGTTAGCAGGCGAGCGAGCGTGGAGTTTCAAGGGGTTGAATCGTTCCCTGCTGCCCAGAGGCTCGCCCGGTTGCTACCGCGGGGTGACGGAGGTGTAGAGCGCGTTACGCACCCGTGGCGGCCAGGTGGCACGGCTGTGACGCAGCGCGCGTTTTTCCTGCGCACTGCGCTACGCAGCCAGCGGCACCAACTTCAGATGTGCGGCCCGGTGGCCCTCCCTGTTTGACAGCCTGGGGTGGGTGGTTACGTTGGGCGTACATCAGAAGCTTTCAAGAAAAACGCAGTCTTTTCCGGAGGATACGAACCGTGGGCAAGATTATCGGGATCGACCTGGGCACCACGAACAGCGTGGTGGCGATCATGGAGGGTCGCGAGCCCAAGGTGATCGTCAACGAGGAAGGCAGCCGCATCACGCCCTCGGTGGTTGCGTTCACGAAGGACGGCGAGCGCCTGGTCGGCCAGGTGGCGAAGCGCCAGTCCATCACCAACCCGGAACGCACCATCTATTCGGCCAAGCGCTTCATGGGCCGCCGGCACGACGAGGTCGCCGAGGAGGCGACGCTGGTCCCCTACAAGGTGGCTCGGGGGCCCAACGGCGACGCGCGCGTGGACATCGACGGCAAGCAGTACAGCGCGCCGGAGATCAGCGCGCAGGTGCTGCTGAAGCTGAAGCGCGCCGCCGAGAACTACCTGGGTGAGAAGGTGACGGAGGCGGTCATCACCGTCCCGGCGTACTTCAACGACGCCCAGCGCCAGGCCACCAAGGACGCGGGTGAAATCGCGGGCCTCACGGTGCGCCGCATCGTGAACGAGCCGACCGCCGCGGCGCTCGCGTACGGCATGGACAAGAAGAAGGACGAGAAGATCGCCGTCTATGACTTCGGCGGCGGCACCTTCGACGTGTCCATCCTGGAAGTGGGCGAGAACGTGGTCGACGTGCTCGCGACCAACGGTGACACGCACCTGGGCGGCGACAACATCGACCTGCGGATCATGGACTGGCTGATCGCCGAGTTCAAGAAGGACACCGGGCTCGACGTCAGCAAGGACAAGATGGTCCTCCAGCGCCTGAAGGAGGCGGCGGAGAAGGCGAAGATCGAGCTGTCCAGCGCGATGGAGACGGACGTCAACCTGCCGTTCCTCACGGCGGACGCGTCGGGTCCGAAGCACCTCAACGTCAAGCTGACGCGCGCCAAGTTCGAGGCGATGATCGACGACCTCGTCGAGCGCTCTTTGGAGCCTTGCCGCAAGTGTCTGAAGGACGCCGGCGTGGACCCGAAGGAACTCAACGAGATCGTCCTCGTGGGCGGCACCACGCGCATCCCGAAGGTGCAGGAGGCCGTGAAGCGCCTGTTCGGCAAGGAGCCGAACCGCTCGGTGAACCCGGACGAGGTCGTGGCCGTGGGCGCCGCGGTGCAGGCCGGCGTGCTCTCCGGCGAGGTGAAGGACATCCTCCTGCTGGACGTGACGCCGCTGAGCCTGGGCGTGGAGACGTTGGGCGGGGTGATGACGAAGCTCATCGAGCGCAACACCACCATCCCCACGCGCAAGTCGGAGACCTTCTCCACGGCCGCGGACGGCCAGACGCAGGTGGAGATCCACGTCCTCCAGGGCGAGCGTGAGATGGCGGGCGACAACCGCAGCCTTGGTCGCTTCCACCTGTCGGGCATGCCCCCCGCGCCGCGTGGCGTGCCGCAGATCGAGGTGACGTTCGACATCGACGCGAACGGCATCCTCAACGTCAGCGCCAAGGACAAGGCCACGGGCAAGGAGCAGAAGGTCACCATCACCCACTCGTCCGGTCTCGCGAAGGACGAGGTCGAGAAGATGGTCGCCGACGCCCGCACCAACGAGGCGGCCGACAAGGGCCGCCGCGAGCTGGTGGAGATGAAGAACCAGGCGGAGAGCCAGTCCTACGCGGCCGAGAAGCTGCTGAAGGAGAACAAGGACAAGCTGTCCGCGGACACGGCGAAGGCGCTCGAGGAGGCGGTGGCCGGGCTCAACGCGGTTCGCGAGGGCCAGGACAAGGACGCCATCAAGACGGCGCTCGATGCGCTCCAGGCCGCCAGCTACAAGGCCGCGGAGGAGATGTACCGCGCCACGGGCGGCGCGCCGGGTGCCGAGGGTGCTCCGGGGGCCGATGCTTCCGCGGCGCCGGGCTCGCAGGCCAGCGCGAAGAAGGACGACGTGGTGGACGCCGAGTTCCGGCAGTCGTAGTTCCCGCCGCGGTGAGTCGCTGACGTGAGCAGAGGGCCGGTTCCCACGCGGTGGGGCCGGCCCTTCTGCGTTGCGGGGCGGGACGTGTTCCGGAAGGGAGGACGGCCGTACGAGAAGCGGGACGCTCGGGTGTTCCAAGCGGTTGATGGGACTGGGCGTCGGGGTGGCGATGGCGGTGCAAGGGCTGGGGCGGCCTTCCACCCGTGAAAGGGCGCTGCGTGTCCCGAATCCCCTCGTCGCCGTCGCCGCTTCATCCCGGCGTTGTTTCCTCTGAAGGGCCATCCTCGTCCCCGCCGATTCCGCCGCCGACCCGCACGGCGCAATGCCGGCCTGCCTCCGCCACCGGAGGGTCGACGGTGGAGGCCTATCGCGGGCCCCGCCTGCCTCCGTCTCCGGGCCTGACGGTGCCGGGGCCTCGCTCGGGTCCCCGGACGGGGGCGGACAATCGGTTCGACTTCGGCGTGGGCGGCGCGTTTCCTCCGAAGCCCACGGGCAATCTGATGGAGCAGGTGCGGCAGGGGGCCTTGACGGCGGCGCAGTCCGAGGCCGCCGCGTACAGCCAGTTGTTGGGGGATCGCACCGCCGTGGATGCCTATGCGCGCGTCCACCTGGACCACCTGAAGCCCAGCCCTCCCATCCAGGGGGCGCCCACCTCACTGACGGACTACACCAGCAGCATTCCCGGCGTGGCTCCGTCGCAGGCGTACGCGTACTTCGTCCGCCACCCCTCGGCGGTGTTCGAGGCCGCCGGCATCCGCATCCGCCCGGCAGCCACGGCGCTGGTGGACGGGGCCAGGCTCTTCCTGGAGGAGAAGGGGCTGCCACCCGTGTGGGCACCCATCACGGTGCGCCTGGATCCCGGCGCGAACACCCTGCACATCACCACCCTGGATGGGCATCCATTGCGGGGCACGAACCGGTTCGTCTTCGAGGACGACAGGGAAGGGGGCACCCAGGTTCGTCAGTACTCCGCCTTCCAGGGCAGCTCGCCTGCGACCACGGTGGGCATGGCCTTGATGGACCCCATCGAGCGGCAGCACGACATCTGGCGCGGCGTCCATGCGCATCTGCATGACGTCTTGAGGCCTCGCTGACATGGGCTCGGCGCTTCGAACGACGTCCCCGGGGCATGACGTGATTCTCTATGACGGGCACTGCCGTCTGTGCGGCGGGGCGGCGCGTCAGCTCCAACGGTGGCTGGGGAAGACGGGGACGCGGCTGCTCTCGTTTCGCGAGGACGGCGTGCTGGCGGCCTTCCCGGGTGTCACGGAGGACCGCTGTGAGCAGGCCCTGCAGCTCGTCCTGGCGGACGGGCGGGTGGTGGAGGGGCTGGAGGCCCTGGTCCTGGCGCTGGGCCAAAGGCCCCTGGGGCGGCTGCTCCGGGTGTACTATCTCCCGGGACTGCGACAGCTCCTGGACGCCGGCTATCGCATCGTCGCCCGCTATCGCTTCCGCATCGCCGGACGTCAGTGCCCGGACGGCACTTGCGCGGTTCACTTCAAATAAGAGGAGCGCGGCGGATAGCATGGCCGCTCCCCGCAAACCCCGGGACTGTTCGTGCAAGCTCAACCGTCCACCTACGTCCAGGCCGCTCGGGCCTTCCGTCACTTCTTTGGTGAACTCCGGGAGGCCTATCTGGAGCGAGAGACGCTCTTCACCCAGCTCGAGCTGGCGCTCCTGGGGCGCGAGCACGTGCTGGTGGTGGGGCCTCCCGGGACGGCCAAGAGCGCCATCGCCAGCGCGGTGCTCGGGCGCATCATCGACGAGCGCAACGGGCTGCCCTCGCTGTTCTCCAAGCAGCTCGCCGAGTCGACCGTGCAGACGGACCTCATCGGTCCGGTGGACTTCAAGGTCCTCACCGAGACGGGGCGCACCGAATACCTCACCGACGAGGGGATGCTGGGGTCGGAGCACGCCTTCCTGGACGAGGTGTTCGACGGCCGGGACATGCTGCTGCGCTCCATCCTCAACGTGCTGTACGAGCGTGAGCTGAAGCACGGCCGGCGCGTGACGACCGGGCGCACCGAGTGCGTCGTGATGACGAGCAACCGCTACCTCTCCGAGGTGCTGGCCCGCTCGCCGGAGTTGCTGCTGGCCTTCGCGGACCGGCTGAGCTTCATCTGCTTCGTGCCCAAGGCGTTCGCCCGGCGGGAAAGCCGGGCGGCCATGCTGCACCGCTACTCACACGGCGCCCGGCCCGACTTGCGCGCACAGCTATCGCTGCAGCAGGTGGACCTGCTCCAGGACGCGGTGACGAAGGTGGTGGTGCCCAGCCACGTCATGGAAGGCGTGGAGTTGCTGGCGGACGCGCTGGAGCGTGCCCTGGCGCTCCAGGTGTCGAAGCTGCCGGACTACGTCCCGACGAAGTACTTCTCGCAGCGCTCGGTGGTGAAGGCGCTCTGGGCCCTGAAGGCCGCCGTGGTGCGCGACCAGATCTACCGCCGTCCGGAGCGGACGCTGGAGGCCACCGTCGAGGACCTGGACTCGCTGCGCTGGTTCTTCCTGCTCGGCGGCCCGTCCGCGGGGGAGACGGAGGCCCTGCTGAAGTCCGTCGTGGACCCGCGCGAGCGGGCGCAGCTCGAAATCGTGCGGCTGGAGCAGCGCGCCTTCGATGAGTCCCTCGCCAAGGTGCGGCAGGAGCTCGGCGGCGGTGTGGAGCGTGAGGCCCATGCCCTGGTTTCCTCCGAGGAGGTGGGCGCGGCGGACTCCCTGGGCCGGAACTGGCAGCCCGCGCTCGTTTCGTCCACGGCGAAGTCCTTGCTGACCAAGCTGGTGCCGGGACCTCGGCATGCCAGAACCGCGCGCCGTTGGTGGCCGCGGCGCGGGCGCTGGTGGCCGCGCAGGAACAGCGGTTGGCGCGAGGCATCGCGGGGCATGGAGAGGGGCGGGGTGGGCTCGCGCTGCTGTCGTCCTTCGGCGATGTCCTGGCGCTCTGCCAGGGCATTCCCGAGCTGAGGCCCGGCTTCGGGCACCTGTGCGAGGCCACCGCCCGCTTCCTGGTGGGCGCGCAGGAGATGATTGCCCTCTCCGCGGAGAGCGTGGACTTCGAGGATGGGCTCAAGCTGGAGGGCCTGGTCGGGCTGGCGGACAACCTCGAAGAGGAGCTGTCGCAGACGGTGGAACTGGGGAGCCGGCTCGCGGAAGGGGCGCCCGCGGCGCTGGAGCGTCTCCGGGAGGCGGAGGTGCGCGTGCGGGGCCGTGTCGTGGCGGCGCTGCGCCGCCGCGCGATGTTCGCGTTCCAGGGGAACGTGGCGCGGAGCCGCAGGGAGCCGCTGGAGGCGCTGTCGGTGGATTCGCGCCGCCTGTCCCAATTGGAGAACTCGCTGACCGCCCTGGACCCCTCGCAGCAGGGGCTCAAGCAGGAGCTGCTGCTGCCCCTGGGCATCGCGTACGCCCGCGACGTGCTGACCTCCACGCCTTTCGAGCGCATCGAGCAGTACGGGCGCGCCGTGCAGTCCGTCGCGGAGAACCTTCGTCGCGAAGGCGTCACCGTGGAGGCGGTGTTCACCGAGTGCCGTGACGTCATCGAATCCCGGCTGAGCGAGCATGCTCGCCGCCTCTCGCGCGACGCGGCCAACCCGCCCCCCGCCACCACCTCCGTGCTCAACGGCGACGCCTACGTGTTCTACCGGGGGGAGTTCGGCGCGAACGCGCCGGATGGCGAGCTGGCCGCGCTCCTGGGGCTGGATGGGCAACTGTCGCCGAACCAGGGCGTCTCCGTGCCAGGGTTCCTCTCCGAGGCCGTGCGCGCGGCGGTGGCCCACGCGGAGCTGGCCTTCGTCCAGACACGCGTGAAGTACCTGCGCAATTGGTTGACCCAACTGCTCACGTCGCTACCGTCCCCCGAGTCCCTGACGGAGCGGGCCGACGCCGAGCGCACCGTGGACCGGCTGGTGCGCAGCCGCTTCCCGATGCTCGCGTTGAAGGAGGGCGAGCTCGTGCGGCTCCGCGGCGTTCTCTCGCTGCTGGGGAGCATGCCTGGAGACCTGGGGGAGGGGGCCCGGCGACTCGAGCAGCAACTGCGGGGCATCGATGATGACTTCGGGCGCTTCAGCAGGCAGGTGCTGGATCGGCGGGCCGCGCCATGACCTGGGTGCACGTCACGTCGCTCGGTAATCTGGAACGGAGGCGTTGAACGTGCTGGCGCGGCGGCTCTCGGACCTGCGGAAGCGCCTGGATGCGCTCCAGCACCCCGCGCCCGCACGGCGCGGGTGGCGGTCATGGTCGCTGCTGGGGCGTCGCGCGCGCGGTCCGGAAGACCTCGCGCTGCCGGTGCTCTCCGCGTTGGACAGGGATTTGGACCGGGTGGGCGTCCACACGTCCGCGGACGCGTTGCTGCTCAAGGACCTGGGGCTCCGCAAGGGGCGGGCTGGCGTGCTGGCGCAGGGCCTGCTCGGCAGGGCCCACCAAGCGCTCGAAGAGGCGGAGACGTGCGTGACGGCCGTGGAGCGGGCGTGGCGCGCGGGAGAACCCCTGCCGGGGGCACACGCGGTGCTGGAGAAGGCCTTCATCCAGTTGTCGCGTGTGGTGAAGGTGGCGGACCTGTTCTCCCGTCCTTCGCTGGAGCCCGAGGAGGATGACACCCTCGAAATCTACGTGCGCCTGGATGCGCCGCGTTCACGTCAGTCGCCCGCCAGCGCGCGGCTGGCCGCCGCCGAGTTCTTCGCGGGCCGGGCCCGGGCGAACGTCACCGACGTCACGCAGAAGCGCAGGGATTTGGACCTGGCGCACGAGCTGTTGATTCGCCTGGGCGCGGACCATGACCGCGAACGGGGCATGGCCTTGCGGCGCAAGGTGGCGGAGGCCCGCGAGCGGGTGCGCGCCGTCCCCGCGGTGCGCTCCATGGATGAGCTGCTCCGGCACGTGCGGCACGCGGCACGGCGTGAGCCGCAGGTGGCCTACCGCTCGCTGAAGGGTTTGTATGAGCGGGCGTTGGAGGCGGGAGACGCGGCCCTGGCGGATGTGGCCCGTGCCGCCCTGACACCCTTGCTCCCGGCGCCCACGCACCTGTCGGCGCTGATGGAGCGGGCGGAGCTTGACGGGTTGTCCCATTGGTTCGGTGAAGCGCCGGCGCCTCTCGACGCGCCGCCGCCAGAGCTGCGTCCCGACGAGTTGCTGACGGACCTGGCCTTCTCGCTGCGGCCCGAGCAGCTCTCCACCTTCGAACTGGCCGCCGGCTGCGCCCGGTACTTCGACGTGGAGGATTCGCTGTCCGAGGAAATCGTCCTGGCGGACACGCGGACGGCCCGGGCGGTGCCTCGCCGCGTGCCGTATCCGACGCAGACGATGTCCTACGAAACGACGGGCAGCCTCCACGAGGTCCACAACTTCGTCCTGACAGACCCGCGCATGCTGCTGCGCGACCTGGCGGCGAGCCATCAGTTGGTGCGCGCCTACCTCGACGACGAACCGCCGCCTCGGCCCCGGAAGGTGAAGCGCACCGCGGTGCGCGTGTACGTCTGTGACGCGTCCGGCTCCATGCACGGCGCGCGTGCCCGCTTCCGCGACGCCATTGTCATCGCCGAGCTCAACAACCTGCGCGTGAAGGCCCGCCGGGGCGAGACGTTCGACCCGCTGTACTTCAGCTTCTTCAACGACGTGCCCACCGAGCTGGCGCGGGTGGACTCGGCGCTGGAGGCCACGCGTCAGTTGGAGAAGCTGTTCCGTGACTCTCCCGCGGAGGGGCAGACGGACATCACGCTCGCGCTGATGTCCGCCTTCGACTCCATCCGCGCCGCGCAGGGCAGGGATCCATACCTCGCCCGGGCCACCGTGGTGCTCATCACCGACGGTGAGGACCGCGTGGACCTGGACCTCATCCGCCGCACCCGCGCGCCCATGGACGCGCTGGACATCGCCCTGAGCTTCATCTCCCTGGGTGAGGAGAACCCCGACCTTCGGGTCCTCGTGCGGGAGCAGCGGGCCGCGGGGGGCCGCGCCTTCTATCACCACCTGTCCGACGAGGAGATTCTCTGGGCGCGCACCGAGTTCGACACGCCGTGGCGCACGTTGTTGCCTCGGGACGTGCCCGCGTCCGGTGACTCGCTCGAGCTGCTCACGCCGCACCTGGAGGCGCTGGAGGCCGTGGCGGCGGGCCGGGACGCTCCGGAGACCGTGGCGGTGGACGCCTCGTTCGACGCGCTCTTCCCCGAGCAGCCCGAGCGCCCGGCCGGAACCGAGGCCCCGAGCGCCGACGCCGTGAACCGCGTGACGGACATCCTGGGGGCCCTGGTCGAGGCGGCCTCGCTGGCGCCCGCGGACCGGCGCGCGGCGGAGAGCCTCCTGCTGCTCCAGCACCTGCTGGGCGTGTACGGGATGACCCCCGCACGGTACCTGTCGGCCCTGGGCGCCGGTGGACAGGCCACGCACGACGCCCTCAATCGCGTGAGGTTGTTGTGCCGGCCCTTCGGGTAGGCTGCGGCTCGCGCCATGTTCTTCGGCTTGTTCGGGAAACGGAAGAAGGAGCCGTCGCGTCCAGCGGACCCGCTGGCCGCTTTCGACCAGCTCATCGACAACCTGGACCGGCAGGCCGCCGAGGTCCGCAAGTCCGCGGCCACGCTGCTGGCCCTCAAGGCGGACCTGACTCGCGCCCAGTCGCGGTATGCCCGGCGGTTGGAGGAGCTGACCTCCCGGCGCGCCACCGCGAAGGAGCGGGGTGACGTGCACGCCGTCCGCGTGCTGGAGAAGGACCAGGCCCAGGCGGAGGACCTGCTCGCCTCCACCCGTGAGGCCCTGGAGCGCGCGGAGACCGACGGCCGGTTGTTGCTGGAGGCCGCGAGTGAGCTGGGAGACCGGGTGGCGGAGCTGCGCCGCGAGCGGGAGAGCGCCTCCGCGCGGCTCACCGCGGGCGGCATCGTCACCCAGGCCCTGCGCGAGCGCGTGGCCCGCTTCGACCAGGCGCTGGTGGTGGACGCGGCGCGGGACGAGGTCGAGCGCGCACACGCCCTGGCGGACATCTACCGCGAGGAACGCAAGGAGCAGGGCGACTGAGCGCGGCTCAGGTCCGGCGCGCCGTCTGGTGCAGCTCCAGGACGATGTTGCCGCCCTTGAAGAGCCGCACCGCGCCCGACGTCTGGCTCACCACCAGGGCGATGCAGCCCGTGGTGGAGGTGATGCCCGCGGCGGCCGCGTGGCGCGCGCCCAGGCCGAGCGGAATCTTCACCGCCTCGTCCGCCGCGGACAGGTAGCGGCCCGCGGCCAGGACGACGCCGTCCTCGCGGATGACGAAGGCCCCGTCCAGCACGGAGAAGTTCTTGATGGCCTCCCGAATCTTCGGGTCGAGCACGTTCCGTTCCGACTCGGAGAGGCCCTGGAACGGATTGATGGTCATCTGCCGGCTCTTCTCGAGCACGGTGTTGTGGGCGCCAATGGTGATGATGGTGCCGATGGGGTGGCCCTCGAAGCCCTCCTGGCCAATCTGCAGCGCGAGCTGGATGAGCGCGTCCACCACCTGCGAATTGAACTCGTCGCCCAGCTTCACGCCTTCGATGGCCAGCCGGTCATCGAGCGAGCCGCCGATGCGCATCTGCATCAACGTGTCCGGCGCGCGGCCCACCTTGCCCGTCATGCACAGCACGAGGTCGCCTTCCTTGAACGCGCCCTGGGACAGCGCGGACACGAGCGCCACCTTGACCCGCTCGGTGCGCGAGTAGTCGTAGGCGGGAATGACGAGCGCACGGACCTTCTTGGCGAGGTGCTCCTCCGCCAGCTTGGGCATCGTGACGGCGTAGACGAGCTTCTTGCGCGCGGGCCTCCCGCGAAACTCCTCGGCGGGAATGGGCGTGTCGCAGATATAAAGGAAGTGGTCGACCTCGTTCTTCCCCGCCAACGAGAGGGCCGAGCGAAGAAATTCTCGGTCGAACTTCGTGTTCTCGGTCAAACGCCCCTCCCTTCACCCTCGGTACGGACCCGGGTCAGCTTGACACCGAAGTCCGCATGAATAAAGCTTTCGGGCCCTTTTTTTGGGGTGCAGGGCCCCAAACCCTCGCTGGACTGGAGCGAAGGCTGTGAACCAGAAAGATCTCAAGCGTTACAAGAAGATGCTCGAGGACAGCAAGACGAGCCTGCTCGAGAGCGCCAAGAAGACCCTGGTGGAGGAGTCCAGTTTCGACACGGACGACCTTCCCGACGAGATCGACCTGGCGTCTTCCGAGTACGCGCAGTCGATGGTCTTCCGCCTGCGGGACCGTGAGAAGTTCCTGCTGCAGAAAATCGAAAAGGCGCTGGTCCGCATCGAGGACGGCACGTTCGGTATCTGCGAGCGGTGCGAAGAGGACATCTCGCCCAAGCGCCTGGAGGCGCGCCCGGTGACGACGCTCTGCATCCGCTGCAAGGAAGAGCAGGAGAAGAAGGAGAAGTCCTACGGCTGATGGCCGAGGGCTTCGGGGCCGCGCGGGGGATTGCCCCCGTGCGGCCCTTCGCGTTTTCAGGCCGCCGGCGCCTGGATTTCCACGCGGAGCAACTGCCGGCCAATGAGGAAGTGGTCCCCGTTGTCCACGAAGGTGGGGCCCGACAGCCGGATGAAGGTGCCGTTGGACGAGCCCACGTCGCGGACCTGGAGCCGGTCCTGCTTCACCTGCAGCACGGCGTGACGCCCGGAGACGAAGCCGTCCGTGGGGAAGGTGAGGTCGCCCTGCTCACGGCCGAGGAGGTTGTCGCCCTCGCGCAGGGGGTAGGCGCCGCCGCGCAGGCCGCCTTCCAGCAACTGCACCAGCCGCAACCGGTAGCCGGGATCCGGTGAGCCCCAGACCTGCGTCCCCCCCGGGCCGGTGGCCGCGGCGGGAATCGGCTCCAGGACGAGCCGCTGCCGTCCCAGGCGCAGCTCGCCGCCAGGGGGCACCTCGCGCTCCTGGCGCAGCCGGACGAAGACGCCGTTGGCGCCGCCCACGTCCTCCACCGCCAGCCGGATGCCGGAGAAGAAGAAGCGCACCTGGAGGGGCATGATGAAGGGGTCGTCCGACAGCGAGATGTCCCCCTGCTGGCCGCAGGTGAGGGTGTCTCGCTGCATTCGGACGATGGATTCCGGGCCGCCGTCCGCCCGGACCACGCGGATGGAAACCTGCGGGCGCGCGGCGATACTCGCGACGGCCATCACCATCGTTCCGGAGCGCAGCGGCGAGCCGCAGGCACGGCAGACGGAGGCGTCCCGGGGATTCTCGGTGTCACAGCGGGGGCAGTATTCCATCGCGTCCATGGAGGGCTAGGGGTTGTACCAGGGCTGGGGCCTGGTTGCTTGCCTTGCGTTGCTCGCGGCTTGCTCCCTACCCGAGCGGCATGATGAAGTCCCAGGCCCACCCCCCTTGGGGAACGCTTCCTTGCACTGCCCCTCCTGCGGCGCCGACGCCCAAGAATCCTCCCGTTTCTGTCCCGCCTGCGGCGCGACCCTCGTGCGCACGCCCGATACGGACGAGTACGTCGGCAAGACGATTGCCTACAAGTACCGGGTCGAGGCCCTCATTGGCGAGGGCGGCATGGGCAAGGTGTTCCGTGCCCGCCAGCTCTCCCTGGACAAGGTGGTGGTGCTGAAGGTCCTGCGGCACACGCTCCTGTCGGACGAGCGCACCGTGGCGCGCTTCCAGCGCGAGGCCAAGGCCGCCAGCCGCCTCAACCACCCCAACTCCATCAGCGTGCTCGACTTCGGCCAGGCCGAGGACGGCGCCCTCTACATCGCCATGGAGTACGTGGCGGGGCAGGACCTGCACCAGATTCTCAGCCGCGAGTGGCCCCTCAACGAGGGGCGCGTGGTGCGCATCGTCAGCCAGGTGCTGAGCGCGCTCTCGGACGCGCACGGTGCGGGCGTCATCCACCGTGACCTCAAGCCCGAAAACATCATGGTGGAGCCCCGGCGCAACGAGCCGGACTTCGTCAAGGTGCTCGACTTCGGCATCGCGAAGATCACCGACTCCACGGATGACGGCCCGGCGCTCACCCGCGCGGGCTTCGTGTGCGGCACCCCCGAGTACATGTCGCCGGAGCAGGCGCGCGGCTCGCAGTTGGACCATCGCTCGGACCTGTACGCGGTGGGCGTCATCCTCTACCAGTTGATGACGGGGCTGCTGCCCTTCGAGTCGGACTCGGCGGTGGGCTTCGCCACCAAGCACCTCACCGAGGAGCCGCCGCCGCCCACGCGCCGCCGTCCGGACGCGCGCATCTCTCCGGCCATGGAGCGGCTCATCCTCCGGGCGCTGTCGAAGAATCCAGCGGACCGCCCCGCCAGCGCCGAGGCCTTCAAGGCCGAGCTCCAGGCGGTGGACAAGGAGCGCCGCCGCAATGAGGCCGCGCCGCGCCGTGCCGCGGCGAACTCGTCCGCCGTGCTGGCGCCGCTGCCGCGCAAGTCCGCCGCGGGGCCGCAGCAGGGCGATGTCCGCGACGCCACGGTGCCGGGCTGGGGCAATGAAGTGACGATGGAGGCCACCGTGCGCGCCCTGCCGGGCGTGCTCGAGCCGCT
Organism: Myxococcus hansupus; assembly: GCF_000280925.3. NCBI lineage: Bacteria > Pseudomonadati > Myxococcota > Myxococcia > Myxococcales > Myxococcaceae > Pseudomyxococcus > Pseudomyxococcus hansupus. The sequence continues at coordinate 4,758,306 of NZ_CP012109.1, read as the reverse complement.
GCCGGCGAACGCCGATGCGATGGACGCCACGCGCGAGCAGACGGACTCGCTGGTCCACACGCAGCCGGGGGCGGGGGGCAACGGGGGCGTCGCGTTCTTCTTCAAGTCGCTGACCATCCTGCTGGTTCTCGCGGCGGCCGGCTTCTTCGCCTACTACTTCTTCATGGGTGGGGGCGGCGGGAACAAGGACCTGCCGTACGCCCTGCCCAACAACGCTCCGGTGCCCGCGGGTTCGAACCACACCGCCGTGGGCGCGAGCCCGGATGTGCCGCTTTACGACAGGGCCATCGTGTCGGGGGCGCGCAACGTGGAGCGCGCGCTGGAGCTGACGCGGGAAGGGGACAAGGCGCTGCAGCGTGCGGACGTCGGGATGGCGGCGTCCAAGTATCGCGAGGCTTTTGGCCGCAGCGGAGACCCCGAGCTGGCCCTGAAGCTGGGCGAGATGTACTGGCATCGGCCGAATCCGGACAAGGAAGAGGCCCGCGGCTGGTGGAACCGCCACCTGCGTGAGCAGCCCTCGTCCAAGGCGCGCGCGCTCATCGAGCAGCGGCTGGGCGGTACGGTGGCGCAGCCGTCGTCGCCGTAGCGCGGCGCACCGTGTCCTCTCGATGAGGGCATGGGGGCGGCGCGCGGGTCGGGACCTTGGCGTCAGGGCAACGCTGCACGGCGCGCGGGTAGGGAGCTTGGCGTCATGGCCGCGCCTCCCGGCGTGCCGTTCGGGAGCCTGCCGTCATGGCCACGCCGCCCGGCACGCGGGTCGGGAGCTTGGCGTCGTGGCCCCGCCTCCAGACGTGCCGTTCGGGAGCCTGCCGTCATGGCCGCGCCGCCCGGTGCCTGGGTCGGGAACTTGCCGTCATGGCCCGCCGCGCTGGTCGGGACCTTGCCGCCATGGCCACGCCGCCGTGAGGCGGACCGTGGCGCACCGCCGGGCCGCTTCAGCCCAGCGCTTCCACCTGGAGCACATGCTGGCCCAGCCGCACCCGGTCGCCGGGGCGGAGCGGGCGCTCCACGCCGCTGGCGAGGCGCACGTACGTCCCAAGTCCACCGGACAAGTCGCGCAGCAGCGCGCCCGTGGGCGTCGGGGACAGCTCGCAGTGCCGGCCGGCGAGGCCCTCTTCACCCGGGAAGCTCAAGTCACAGTGGGCCAGCCCGATGGTGAGCAGCGGCGCCGCGGTCATCACCGCGCGGCCCGCGCGGCCGCCCACGAGGACCTCCTCCACGCCGTATACCGCCTGACCCGAGGGCATCGGCGCGCCGTAGATGGCGGGGCGGCCAGACACGGGCGGCTGGGGCTCGATGCGGCCCGTGTACCGGAACAACCGCTGGCCCGCGCTGAAGAGGGTCCGAGGCGTCAGCGCCTCCGTACCACCCACCGTGACGAACACGCCCGACGCGCTCGACTCGTCGCGCACGTACAGGGCGCCGTCCTTCACCAGGAAGGTGGCGTGCAGGGGCGACACGAAGACGTCATCCGAGAACAGGATGGCGCCGCGCTGTCGGCCCACGACACAGCCCGTGACGGGCAGCTTGTAGCGCTGGCCGCGCGCGGAGCCCGCGATGACGGCGAGCCCGAAGCGGGACGCCGCCGGGGGCGCGGGACGGGGCGGCAGCGTGGTCGCTCCGGTCCTCCCGGGCATGGCGCTGTCCGGAACTGGGGGCGGCGGCCGCGTCGTGGCGGGGCCGGAGGCGCCCCCCGTGCGGGACACGATGCCCGGAGGCGCCGCGGGAGCCCGGGCGACCGGGGGACGCTCCACCATCAACCCCGCGGCGGTGGGCGGCGGGGTGCGCGCCGACGGTCTCAGCCCCGGGGGCACCGCGCTGGGGGCGGGCGGAACCACCGGCTCCGCCACCTTTCCTCCCGGGAAGCTGGAGACTGCTACAGGCTTGTTGCCCGGAGGCGTCCCAGGACGGGCCACCGCGGCGGGCGCCCGGGTGGCGGCAGGCCGGGGGGCGGGGGACTGTTCGCTCAGGGCCTGCCCGCAAAGCGTGCATGCGGCCGAGCGAGGGGCGTTGTACCCGTCACAGTTCGGGCAGACCACGGCGAGGGAGGACAGCAGGAGCTGTGACATGAGCGGGCCGAATCTACGGGGCCGTAAAACACCGGGTCAACGAAAGCGAACGCACCAATGGGGGCGTCCGAGAGGCAGGTGACGTCCAGGTGTGGGGCGACGTTGCCCCTCCGTTGGTGCAAAGTTACGATTGCTCCTCATTCGATGATTCGCCTGAACGACATCCTCCAACGGGTTTCCCAGTACCACCCCGACCCCGACCTGGACATCATCAAGAAGGCCTACGTCTATTCGGCCAAGGTCCATCAGGGTCAGCTCCGGAAGTCAGGCGAGCCCTACCTCGTCCACCCGCTCGAGGTCGCCGGCATCCTGGGCGAGCTCAAGCTGGACGAGGCGTCCATCGTCACCGGGCTCCTTCACGACACCATCGAGGACACGCTGGCCACGGCGGAGGAGCTGACCGAGCTCTTCGGCTCCGAGGTGGCGCACCTGGTGGATGGTGTCACCAAGCTCTCCAAGTTCTCCGCGTCCGCCAGCCTCTCGCAAGAGGAGAAGCAGGCGGAGAACTTCCGGAAGATGATCATCGCGATGGCGCAGGACATCCGCGTCATCCTGGTGAAGCTGGCGGACCGCACGCACAACATGCGGACGCTGGACCACATGTCGGAAGAGAAGCAGGCCCGCATCGCGCAAGAGACGCTGGACATCTACGCGCCGCTGGCCAACCGACTGGGCATCTCGTGGATCAAGACGGAGCTGGAGGACCTCAGCTTCCGCTACGTGAAGCCGCAGGAGTTCTTCGCGCTGTCGGAGAAGCTGAACAAGCGCAAGAAGGAGCGGGAGAAGTACATCGAGGAGACGTGCGACGTCATCCGTTCGAAGCTCGCGGAGCGTGGGCTGAAGGGCGAGGTGAGCGGCCGCTTCAAGCACGTCTACAGCATCTACAAGAAGATCAAGTCACAGGGCATCGACTTCGATCAGATTCACGACATCATCGCGTTCCGCATCATCGCGCCCACCGCGCCCTCTTGTTACGAGGCGCTCGGTCTGGTGCACGAGATGTGGAAGCCGGTGCCGGGGCGCTTCAAGGACTTCATCGCGATCCCCAAGCCCAACATGTACCAGTCGCTGCACACGACGATCATCGGCCCGCTCAGCGAGCGCGTCGAGGTGCAGATCCGCACCGAGGAGATGCACAAGATCGCCGAGGAAGGCATCGCCGCCCACTGGAAGTACAAGGAGGGCAAGGCCGTCATCTCCAAGGATGACGAGAAGTTCGCCTGGCTGCGGCAACTGATGGAGTGGCAGCAGGACCTCAAGGACCCGAAGGAGTTCCTGGAGACGGTGAAGGTGGACCTCTTCACCGACGAGGTCTTCGTCTTCACGCCCAAGGGCGACGTGCGCTCGCTGCCGCGCGGCGCGACGCCGGTGGACTTCGCCTACGCCATCCACTCGGACGTGGGCAACCGGTGCGTGGGCGCAAAGGTGAACGGGAAGATCGTCCCGCTCCGCTACAAGATGAAGAACGGGGACACGGTGGAGGTGCTCACCAGCCCCCAGCAGCACCCGTCCAAGGACTGGCTCACCTTCGTCAAGACGAGCCGCGCGCAGCAGCGCATCCGCGGCTTCATCAAGCAGCAGCAGCGTGAGAAGAGCCTGCAGTTGGGGCGCGAGCTGGCGGACCGCGAGCTCAAGCGCTTCCAGCTCAACTTCAACAAGCTGCTCAAGAACGGCGAGATGAAGAAGGTCGCCGTGGACCTCGGCTTCCGAGTGGAAGACGACATGCTGGTGGCCATCGGCTACGGCAAGGTGACGCCGCAGCAGTTGTCGCACCGCCTCGTCCCCGCGGAGAAGATCAACGCGATGGAGGCGGGCGCCCGCGCGGATGCCGCCACGTCCCCCGCGCAGCAGGGAGGGGCCGGGGGCAACTCCGTGCTGCCCGGCCTGTCACGCGTCACCGACCTGGCCAAGCGCCTGGTGGGCCGCAGCAACCGCAGCGGCGTGCAGATTGGTGGCGTGGACGACGTGCTCGTTCGCTTCGGACGGTGTTGCAACCCCGTCCCCGGCGACCCCATCGCCGGCTTCATCACCCGGGGACGGGGCGTCACGGTGCACACGGTCGGCTGTGAAAAGGCGCTGGCCACGGATCCGGAGCGGCGCGTGGATGTGAACTGGGACGTGAAGGGCGACTTCAAGCGCCCCGTCACCCTGCGCATCCTCTCCGCGGACCGCCCGGGTCTGCTCGCGGACATCACCAACACCTTCTCCAAGAAGAGCGTCAACATCTCCCAGGCCAACTGCCGGGCCACGGGGGATGACCGGGCGGTGAACACTTTCGAGGTCATCATCTCCGACCTCAAGCAGCTCACCGACCTGATGCGAACCATCGAGCGGCTCCAGGGGGTCTACTCCGTCGAGCGCATCTAACGGCCCCAGCCTTTCGTGATAGAGCGCCCGGAAACCCCGGGCGGCCCGTGGCGGGCCGCTCCTCACCCCGAGGTGCGCCGCATGGCTCGCAAGGCAATCCACTCCGATCAGGCCCCCAAGGCCATTGGCCCGTACTCGCAGGCCGTGCAGGTGGACGCGGGGAAGATGACCTTCCTCTCCGGTCAGATTCCCCTCAACCCCGCCACCATGGAGATGGTGCAGGGTGACGTCGTCGCGCAGGCCGAGCAGGTGATGGAGAACCTGAAGGCCGTGCTCGCCGCGAGCGGGCTGGACTTCACCCACGTCGTGCGCTGCACCATCTACCTCACCAACCTGGGGGACTTCGCCCGGGTGAACGAGGTCTACGGCCGTCACTTCACCGGCGCGCCGCCGGCCCGGGCCACCGTGCAGGTGTCCGCGCTGCCCAAGGGCGCCCAGGTGGAGATTGACGCCATCGCCGTGTCCTGAGCGCGTCCTCCGCGGTCGCTGAAAAGACGAAGGCCGCCGGACCTCATGGGTCCGACGGCCTTTGTCGCGTCAGGCCTGGGAGGCCTCGGCGGGGACTACTTGGAGTCCGCCACCGCGCCCTTCTTCAGCTCTTCGTCGATGACGCGCTTGAAGGCGTCCACCGGCTGCGCGCCGATGAGCGTGCGGCCGTTGATGAAGAACGTCGGGGTGCCGTTGGCGCCGAGGCTGGAAGCCTGGGCCATGTCCGCCTCGATCTGCGCGTTGAACTTGCCCTGGTCCATGGCGGCCTTGAACTTGTCCATGTTCAGGCCCAGCTCCTGCGCGTACTTCTCCAGGGAGGCGCGGTCCAGCGCGCGCTGATTGGCGAACAGCTTGTCGTGGTACTCCCAGAACTTGCCCTGCTCGTGCGCGGCCAGCGCGGCGGCGGCGGCCGGCTTGGCGTTGGCGTGGAAGGGCAGCGGCTGGTTCTTGAAGGCGACCTTGATCTTCGCGCCGTACTGGTCCTCGAGCTGCTTCAGCGTGGGCACCACGCGGCTGCAGAACGGGCACTCGAAGTCGGAGAAGGCGACGATGGTGATGGGCGCGTTCTTCTCACCCTTCACCGGGGCGTTGCCCACGTCCACCTTCTGAACGGGCGGCTCGGCCGGGGCACCCGGCGCGGCACCCTCGGCCGCCTTCGGGGCGTTGGCGACGTTCTCCGCGTTGATCTTCGCGTAGAGGTCCGCGGGCTTGGTGCCGGCGGCGAGCAGCTTGTCCGCCTTGCCAATCTCCTCGTCGATGACGCGCTTGAAGGACTCGAAGGGCTGCGCGCCCACGAACTCACGGCCGTTGATGAAGAACGTCGGGGTGCCGTTGGCGCCCACTGCGTTGCCCGCGGACGAGTCCGCCTCCACCTTCGCCTTGAACTTGCCCTGGTCCAGGGCGCCCTTGAACTTGGAGATGTTCAGACCCAGCTCCTGCGCGTACTTCTCCAGGGAGGCGCGGTCCAGGGCCTTCTGATTGGCGAACAGCTTGTCGTGGTACTCCCAGAACTTGCCCTGCTCGTGCGCGGCGTGCGAGGCCTCGGCGGCCAGCTTCGCGTTCGGGTGGAAGGGCAGCGGCTGGTGACGGAACACCACGCGCACGTCGTTCGGGTAGGCCTCCTTGATCTTCGCCAGCGAGGGGCCCACGCGGCTGCAGAACGGGCACTCGAAGTCGGACCACTCGACGATGGTCACCTTCGCGGTGGCCGGGCCGAACGAGGGGGAGTCGGTGGGGATCTCGATCTTGCGGACCGCGGCGGCGGGCTGCTGTTGCTGCTGCTGCGCCTTGGGGGCGGCGCGCTCGGAGCCCTTCTCGATGATCTTCGCGTACACCTGCGAGGCCGGCGTGCCGCTCTTCACCAGGGCCTCCGCCTTGGGGAGCTCCTCGTCGATCAGCGCCTGGAAGTTGGCGAGAGGCTGCGCGCCCGACAGGAAGCGGCCGTTGATGAAGAAGGCCGGCGTGCCGCTGGCGCCCAACTGGCTGGCCAGGGCCTGATCGCGGGTGATGATGTCCTGGAACTTGGGGTTGGCCAGCTCGGCCTTCCACTTGGCCACGTCCAGGCCGATGTCCTTCGCGTACTGCTCCAGCGAGGCGTCATCGAGCTTCTTCTGGTTCTGGAAGAGCTTGGCGTGGAACTCCCAGTACTTGCCCTGCTCACCGGCGGCCATCGCGCCAATGGCGGCGGGCTTGGCGCGCGGGTGGAAGGAGAGCGGGTTCTGCTTCATCACCACGCGGAGCTTGTTGCCGTACTGCTTCTCGAGCTGCTCGACGGTGGCGTTGGCGCGGCTGCAGAAGGGGCACTCGTAGTCGGAGAACTCGACCACGGTGATGAGCGCGTCGGCGCTGCCGTGGACAGGGGAGTTCTCGATGGGCACCTTGAAGACGGTGGGGTCCACCGGACGCCGACCTCCCGGCGCGGTGGGGGCGGCGGCGGGAGAGTTCGGCGCGGCCTTGGCGACCTCGGACTTCGTGGAAGAGCCGGTCGTGACGCGGCCTCCGACGAACCCGAGCACCAGGCCGACCAACAGGGCCACGATGACATTGGGCTTCATGAGTAGGTCATGCTCCTTCGCCATGGGGCCGGCTTGTGGGCCCGAGCGGTTTTCAACGAGGGCAGAGGGCGGCGGTCTTAACAGAGGGAATTCCAGACGCGCAAGCAAGCCGGTCTGGCCTTCCATGGAGCCGAGCCCCTTCAGGGGGCCCAAAACTTGGGAGACCTCGTAAAAATTCCGCCAGAGTCTCGATCATGAACGCCGACGTGCACATCGACGCTCGAGGAGCCTTGTGTCCCATGCCCATCCTGGAACTCGCCAAGGCGATGCGTGCATTGGCGCCCGGGACCTTGGTGGAGCTTGTCTCCACGGACCGCGGCCTGGAGGCGGACCTTCCGGCGTGGTGCCAGGCTACGGGGAATCCACTGGTCCGCATGGAGCGGCGCGAGCACTGCTACGTGGGTTGGGTGCGCAAGGCGGGCTGAGCGCTGGAGTGTCCCAGCCCGCCAGGGGACCTCAGAGCATCTGGAGGACGCGGTCTTCCAGGCGCTGGCCCCGGCTGACGCCGAGGATGAGGACGTCGTGCTGGAGCAGGTGCCGCACGACGTGACTGATGACCTCCTCGGGCGCGACGCCGCCGCTGAAGCTCACGCGCAGCACGGTGTCGCTCTCCATGCGCGCGTCCGTGACGTGGGGCATCGCGGTGAGCTCGGGGATGATCACCTGGCCCTTGGCGATCTGCACGCGGAACTCGGCGCCCTGGCCGGTGAGCTCGGACATGGTCCCCGCCTGGGCGAGCGTGCCCTTGTCGAGGATGGCGGCCGCGTCACAGAGCTCCTCCAGCTCCTGGAGGTTGTGGCTGGAGACCACCACCGTCTGGCGGCCCTTCATGTCGCGGATGACCTGACGGACCTGGGCGGCGATGCGGGGATCCAGGCCGGCGGTGGGCTCGTCCAGCAGCACCAGCGGCGGGCTGCCCATGAGCGCCTGGGCCATGGCGGCGCGCTTGGCCATGCCGTGGCTGAGCGCCTGTGTCTGGACCTTCCAGGCCTCCATGAGCCCCACCTTGTCCAGGGCTTCGCGGGCCTCGCGCTCGGGGTTGGCGAGGGCGGACAGCCGGGCCCAGTACGTCAGCAGCGCGCCCACCTCCCAGCCCGGCGGCAGCACCGCGTCCTGGGGGAGCGCGCCCAGCCGGCCCTTGAGGGCGCCCGGCGTGGTGGGGTCCACGTCCATGACCTTGAGCGTGCCCTCGGAGGGATAGAGGTAGCCGCACATCATGGAGAAGGTGGTCGTCTTGCCCGCGCCGTTGGGCCCGATGAGGCCGTACACGGAGCCTCTGGGCACGCTGAAGCTCACTCCGCTGACGGCCACCTTGGGACCGAATCGCTTGGAGACACCGAACAGTTCAATGGCCAGGTCGCTCACAGGTCCCTCGCGCGCAGGATGCCGTAGGCCGCCATCAGGAAGACGAAGGCGAAGCCCGCGTACGCGGCTCCGCTCGTGCCAAACTGGGCCAGGCCAGGATGCAGCAGGTCGCCCGCGTAGTGCGACGGCGACACGTAGCGCAGGAAGCGCAGACTGCTGTCCGTGTTCCCGGGGGCCTGGCCAATGGTCGACAGCAGCCAGAAGACGAACATCAAGATGAAGTTGAACACCAGGCTCACCGCGGGGACGCGGAAGAGGCACGAGCACAGGGTGGTGAGCGCCACGTAGGCCAGCGAGTAGACGATGGCGGCCAGCCAGAACTTCAGCAGGTTGAGGCCCATGGCGGCGAAGCCGAAGTCCGGGTTGGCGATGCGGGCGTAGACGAAGATGGCCAGGTCGATGATGAGCACGAGCCCGAGCAGCAGCGAGGCCTGCGTCAGGAACTTGCCCAGCAGCACCGACGAGCGCCGCGCGCGCACCGTGAGGTAGCGGATGGAGCGCGGCCCCACTTCGCCACTGATCTGATCGAAGCCCATCAGCGCGATGTAGGCGGGCAGGAAGAAGAGGGTGATCTTGAAGACGATCAACACCTCGAGCGGCACCTGGGCCAGGGCTTCGACCAGCGCGGAGTCGTTGCTGGTGAAGATGCCCAGCACGCCCTTGCGCATCTCCTCGTTGATGCGCGCGGTGGCGTTTGCCGTCGTATCCGCGTCCGCGTTGGCCAGTTGCTGGAGGACGACGTTGCGGACCTGGGCTGTGAGCCAGCCCACCACCAGCAGGACCAAGGCGGAGAACATGCTGTAGAGCCCGAGCAACACCACCGCGCGGCCACTGCGCACCGCGCGGCGGAGCTCAGCGCTCCAGATCACCATCGTCTCTTTCAATCCGTCCAAAGTGTGGGGGAACCTAGCGGAGATGCACACCCGGACGCCAAGTTTCTGAATTTCGTTGGACGCGGAAGCAGTCAGGGAAGCGTCCGTGGACAGCCCGCCCTCAGCCGGTAGGATTCGGGCTCGCTCACCCCCCGGAGCCCGCTCGCTGCAATGCGCATCCACCGCCGTCTCCTGTCCGCAGCCGTGTTGTGCCCGCTCGTCGTCCTCCTGGGGTCGTCCGAGCCGAACCCCGCCGCTTCCGCCACCCCGTCCGAGGATGGAGGCGCCGGGGCGCGGGTTCTGGCCGAGGCGACGGACGCCGGCGTTCAGGCGCTGACGCCGGAGCCCGCGCCCGTCGCCCAAGCGGCGGCAGCCCAGGCGTTGACGCCGGAGCCCGCGCCCGTCGCCCAAGAGGCGGCAGCCCAGGCGTTGACGCCGGAGCCCGCGCCCGTTGCAAATGAGGCGGAAGCGCAGGCGCAGGGGGCGGACTCGGGGACGTCGGACGCCGTCTCCGCAGCGGCGGTGCTCGGCGGTGTGTCCCCGGATGGGGGCCTCGCGGCGCTGGCCGCGGAGCCTGGGATGGTGCCGCCCCTGCCGGTGCCTTCCCGCGAGAAGGCGCCCCCCATCGCGAAGGTGAAGCCGCTGTCCAAGACGGCGGACCTGATGGCCCGCGCCACGCTGGAGGGCGAGAAGCTGGTGGTGAAGGAGAAGGGCGGCAAGAAGACGCGCCTCACCATTGATCCGGTGCTGCAGGCGTCGCTGACGCAGATTCTCCGCAACTATGAAACCCCGTACGGCGCGGCCGTGGTGCTGGAGCCGTCCACCGGGCGCGTGCTCGCGCTGGCGGAGCACTCCGCGGCGCAGCCAGAGCTGCGGGGGCTGCCCGTACGCGCGGTGTTCCCCGCGGCCAGCGTCTTCAAGGTCGTCACCGGGAGCGCGCTGCTGGAGGCGGGCGTCACGCCGGACTCGGAGGAGTGCTTCCATGGGGGCAAGCGGCGTCTGTCCGAGAAGCTCCTGCAGGACAGCGAGCGGGACGGCTCCTGCTATTCGCTGGCGCTCGCCATGGGCAAGAGCGCCAACGTCATCTTCGCGAAGCTGACCGGCAAGCACCTCTCCGTGGACGGGCTGCGCCGCATGGCGGCCCGGTTCCGTTTCAACCGTGAGATCGACTTCCCCGTGCCGACGGACATCTCGCTGGCGGCCATCCCGGAGGAGCCGTTCGGGTTCGCCAACACCGGCGCGGGCTTCGGGGACGTGTACCTGTCCCCGCTGCACGGCGCGTTGATGGCCGCGGTCGCCGCCAACGAGGGCCGCTGGGTGGACCCCGTGCTCTTCGAGCAGGACGGGCCCGTGCCGGTACTGCCGCCCGAAGGGGACGTCGTCCTCTCGCCCGAGGTGGCGAAGGACCTCACCACGCTCCTGGAGGCGACCGTCACGCAGGGCACCGCGCGCAGCGTGTTCCGGGAGCGGAACTTCCGCGTGGACAGCGCGGTGGGGAAGACGGGCTCGCTGGCGGACCGGGAGCCGTTCCGGGACTACTCGTGGTTCGTGGGCTTCGCGCCCAAGGACAACCCGCGCGTCGCGGTGGCCGCGCTCATCGTCAATGATCCGAAGTGGCGCATCCGCGCGCCCTGGCTGGGCCGCGAGGCCATCCGGCTGGGGCTCCAGCGCGTGCCCGTCGAGGCGACGGCGCCCGCGTCCGCCGCGGGCAAGCACTGACGCGAGCCTCCAGGGGCGGGGCGTCGCCAGCGCCCGCCCGGCTCAGCGCGGCGTCAGCGTCACCAGCCCCGCGTCGACGAAGCCGGCGAAGTACTTCAGCGCGTCCAACTCCTGGAGCGGGGACACGTGGACGATGGCGGCCACGTCGCGCCGCCCGTCGATGCGCGACAGCAGGTAGCGCTCCGGGGCGGAGAGCTGCAGCGTCTTCAGATGCGCCGGCGCCACCTGGAGCGTGGGGACCTTCGCCGGCTCCGCCAGCTCCTTGCGCAAGAACACCAGCAGCTTCTCCTGAGCCGCCTTGACGAACTCCACGGTGCGCGGGGAGGGCGCCATCTCGTGCGCGCGCCGGGCCAGCGCCTCGCCGTCCCGGATGTTCCCCGCGTCGAGGAACAACTGCGCGGCCTGGAGCACCTCGTCGGATGACGTCTCGGAGCCGATGACGCCGGTGTCCTCCTCGTCCTCCACGACGATGGAGGTCTCGTCGACCGTCGGCTCGTCCGAAATCTTCACCGCGTCCAGGCGGTAGAGCGCGTACAGGCGCTGATAGAGGAAGAAGTCCGTCGCGTGCAGCGCCAGCGCGATGCCGTCGATGGTGAGGCCTTCCTTGATGAGCGAGACGATGCGCTCGTCCATGCTCCCGGGCTTCCGCTCGGGCAGCTTGCGCTCGTCCACCGCTAGCCGGACCGCGCCGGACGGGAAGACGGCGCGGATGGCCTGCCAGGCCGTCTCGCGGAACTCGCCCTCGCGGTGGATGTCCAGCAGGTCCACGCTGACCTCCAGCCCCGCGACCTCCGGCGCCGTGTCCGCGGCCTCGAAGACGAACTGGCCCTCCTCCCAGTGGAAGGCGTCCAGAATCATCTCCCGGAACTTGTGGCTGAGCGTGCCCCGGACGGTGGCCTCGGGCACCAGGCCCGTCATCACCAGAATCTTCCCCAGGAAGATGCGCGTCGCCGCCTGGGTGGAGAACGCCTTCTCGAGTTGGTCCTCCGTCAGGTGCCCCATATTGATGAGGAACTGACCGAAGAACTCTCGCGGCTGATTGGAACTGGCGCTGACCACATGGCCCTCGCGCAGTTCGAGTTGCTTACGGACGTCGCCACGCTCCACCTTCAGCGACCCCGTCGCTCGCCGGTTCCCCAGATAGACGACGAGGTCCTTGAGAGGCATCGTCGAAAAGTCGCCAGACAAGCCACGCATCAACCGCCCATCCTGCCCCGCATGCGCGTCGATATCTACTCGAAACCCAACTGCTCTCTCTGCGACAAGGCAGCCGCCGTCGTGGAGTCCGTCCGTGCCCGCATCCCCTTCGACCTGAGGATCATCTCCATCCTCGAGGACGCGGAGGCCTTCACCCGCTGGCGTTACGACATCCCCGTGGTCGTCATCGAGGGCGTGCCGGCCTTCATGCACCGCGTCGACCCCGCGGAGTTCGAAGCGCGTCTGCATGAGGTCAAAGGTGGCACAACCATTGCTAAAACACCTGCCCAAGATGGGTAGCAACGTTCCCTTCTCTAGTAAATCCGAGGGGATGAAGCAGTCAGGATGGGGTGTGAGGCTGTAATTCCGGGGTCGGGCCTCCAAAAGCGGCGGAGAAAACTACACGCGGGAAGGTGGAACGGTGGGTGTGAGAAGGAAGCGAGTGGGTAAGGCAGGACAGCCGCCCACCGTGCTCGTCGTCGAGCCACGAGCAATGGACCTGGAGCGGACCCGGCTGCTCCTGTCGGAGGCGGGCTTCCGGGTGGTGCCGGTGACGCGTTTCGACGCGGCGGTGCCACTCTTCGAGGTCATCCGTCCGTCGGCGGTGTTGCTGGCCGCCCAGGCGCCGGACTTCGCGGCCGTGCAGGTGGCGCGTCGGTTGCGGCAGCTCAGCCATGGCGCGGTGCCCTTGCTCTACCTGGTGGACGACCAGGACGCGGAGGCCCGGCGCTACTGCCTGGAGCGTGGGCAGTGCGTGGACCTGGTGCCTCGCTCGGGGAGCGGTTCGGAGCTGGCGACGAAGCTCCATGCGCAGTTGCAGTTGAAGGACGCGGTGCTGCGCGCGGCGGCGGGAGAAGAGGCGGGGACGGCGCAGGCGCTTCATGACCCGGTGACGGGACTCTACAACCGGCCCTTCTTGCTGGAGCTCATCAGCCTGGAGGCCCGGCGGGCCGAGCGCTACGGCGGCGGCTTCTCCGTGATGGCGGCGGAGGTGGGCGGTTGGGCGGCGTTCCGGAAGGAGTTCGGGCGCGGCATGGCGGAGCGTCTGCTGGTGTACAGCGCGGTGGTGTTGGGGCAGACGGTGCGGGAGGCGGATGCGGTCGCTCGCGTGGGCGACTGTCAATTCGCGCTGATGCTGCCGGGAACGCCCGCGGAGTCGGTGCAGGAGGTGGTATCCCGCGTGGCGACGCGCTTCGAAACGGCGCGCTTCCAGGTCGAGGGCAAGGTGGTGCGGACATCCTTGGAGCTGGGGACGGTGAGCTTCCCTGACTCCGTGGGGACGCCCATGCAGTTGTTGCGCGCGGCGCAGCAGGACATGCGACGCGCACGAGAGTTTCGCCGAATGGTCGGGAACACGGCCCGGCTGTCGGTGTGAGGGTGGTTGGGACTTCGATGCAGCGGGCGAGTGGAGGCGAGGGGATGGACCGGATCGCGGTGCTGGTGGTGGATGACGAAGAGTCGGTGCGCACGTTTCTGTCCGAGCTGCTCGGCAGTGCGGGGTACCAGGTGCGCTGTGCGGCCAATGGCAACCAGGCGCTGGAGATGCTGTCAGGTGGCTCCTTCGACGCGGTGCTGCTCGACGTGGTGATGCCCGAGATGAGCGGCCTGGAGGTCCTGCGCCGCTATCAATCCATGGGCGGTGGCGCGCCGGTCATCGTGCTGAGCGCGCTGTCCGGCGCGGACGATGCCGTCCGGGCCATGAAGATGGGGGCCAGCGACTACCTGTCGAAGCCGTTCGGCAATGACGAACTCCAGGACGCGCTCGCTCGCGCCCTGGGGACGCGTGCCCCGGAGCGTCAGGCCGTGGCGCCCGTGTTGCCGCCTCCTCGCAGCGTGGCGCCGGTGGTGGACACGACGCAGGAGCAGCGCGTGCTCATCTCCACCTCGCCGTCCATGCGCCGCGCGCGGGCGCTGGTGGAGCGGATCGCCGACACCGACGTGCCGGTGCTCCTGCTGGGTGAGTCCGGTACGGGCAAGGAGGTCATCGCCCGGGAAATCCACGCGCGCAGCCAGCGGCGCAACCGCCCGTTCATCAAGGTGAACTGCGCGGCGCTGCCGGGCGAGCTGCTGGAGAGCGAGCTGTTCGGCCACGAGCGCGGCGCCTTCACCGGCGCCACGGCGGAGAAGCCGGGCAAGTTCGAGCTGGCCGACCAGGGCACCATCTTCCTGGACGAGATTGGCGAGATGGCCATCCGGCTCCAGGCCAAGCTGCTCCAGGTGCTCCAGGACGAGGAGTTCTTCCGCGTCGGTGGCAAGAAGAGCGTGCGCGTGGACAGCCGCGTCGTCGTGGCCACCAACCGCGACCTGGAGAAGGAAATCGCGCTGGGCAACTTCCGCGAGGACCTCTTCTACCGCCTCAACGTCGTGGCCATCCGCCTGCCGCCGCTGCGCGAGCGCCGGGAGGACGTGGTGCCGCTGACGGACCACTTCCTCAAGAAGTACGGCCGCGGCTACGTGAACGGCGTGTCGGAGCTCCCCACGGAAGTGCTGCACGCCTTCGCGGACTACGACTGGCCCGGCAACGTGCGCGAGCTGGAGAACATGGTCCGCCGCCTGTGCGTGCTGAAGGACCCCACGCTGGTGCTCGACGAGCTTCGCGCGGCGGTCCGTGCGCCGGCGAGCGCGCCGTCCCTGCCCACGTCCTACGCGGGGGATGACGGTGGCCCGTTCGGCCGCGCGCACGACGAGGGCTTCCGCACGCCGCCGCCCTCCGTGCAGGTGCTGGAGATGCCGTCGCGAGGCGCCGCCTTCGGTCTGGCCTCCGTCGCGCCGCTGGCGCCGCCCGTGCACGGGCCCATGGTGATGGAGTCCGCCAACGCGGTGGTGGCCGCGCCGCGCTACGTCAACCCGTTCGACGTGCCGCAGCCGCCGCCGCCTCCCGCGCCGACGGGGGAGCTGTCCCTGAAGGACATCGGGAAGCGGGCGGCGATGCTGGCCGAGCGCGAGGCGATACTGGCCATGCTCCAGCGCACCGCGTGGAACAAGCGGCGCGCGGCCACCAAGCTGCGCATCAGCTACAAGGCGCTGCTCTACAAAATCAAGGAGTGCGGCATCATCGACCCGCGCGCGAGCGCGGAGTTGTAGAGCGGCCACAAGCCTCTGCTTGCACAGTCCCCGCGGTCTCGCTATCGCGGGGACATGACGCCTCCTCTCGTCCTTCTGGGGTCCGGATACACGCTCACGCGGTTCGCGGTGGCCGAGGCCCGCGCGGGCCGTGACGTGCTGGCGGCCACCCGAGACGCCGCCCGCCGCGCCGAGCTGGAACACGCGGGGGCCCGCGTCACCTCCGTGGAAGACGCGCTGCTGCAAACGGCCGGTGCGCACGTCGTCATCTCCGTGCCACCCGACGCCGGCCTGGACGCCCGCATCGCCGCGGCGTTGGCCGAGCGCATGCCGGAGCGGCTCATCTACCTCTCGTCCACGGGCGTGTATGGCCGCGCGCGGGGCCACGTGGACGAGGACACGCCGGTGGAGCTGTCCACCCCGTCATCGCGCGAACGCGTCGAGGCGGAGTCGCGCTATCTGCAACTGGGCGCTCGGGTGATGCGCATCGCCGGCATCTACGGGCCGGGGCGCAGCATGCACACGCGACTGTTGTCGGGCGCGCTTCGGATTCCCGAGGGCGGCGGTGGCCGCATCTCCCGCATCCACGTGGATGACCTGGTGGACGCCATCCGCGTGGTGCTGGCGCGGGGAGAAGCGGGCGCCGTCTTCTGCGTCGCGGATGACCGGCCCGCGCCCACGGAGGAGCCCGTGGCCTGGCTCAGTGCGCGGCTGGGCGTCCCGATGCCTCCCCGCGTGCCCTTGGACAGCCTCAACGAGACGGTGCGCGGCGACCGCGCCATCTCCAATGCCCGGCTGCGCTCGCTGGGGTGGGCACCGCGCTACCCGGACTTCATCGCGGGCTACACGGCGCTGCTGGAGGCCGAGGGCCGCCCCTCGGTGCCCTCGGCCCTCTCCGTGCGCCGGCTTCAGCCGGAGGACGTGGACGCGTTCCGGGCGCTGCGGCTGCGCGGGCTCCTGGACAGTCCGGAGGCCTTCGGCGCCTCGCACGCCGAGGATGCGGCGCTGCCGCTGGACGCCATGCGCGGCTGGCTGGAGGCCGGTCCCTCCCAGGTCGTCCTGGGCGCCTTCGAGGGGCCCCAGTTGGTGGGCACGCTGGGGCTGAAGCGGGAGGTCCGGGCCAAGCTGGCCCACAAGGCGGTGGTGTGGGGCATGTTCGTGCCGCAGGAGTTCCGCTCGCGGGGGGTGGGCCGGCGCCTGCTCTCCGCGCTCGTCGAGGAGGGGCGGAAGATGGAGGGGCTCGAGTGCGTGCTGCTCGTCGTCTCCGTGGGGAACGCCGCGGCCCACGCGCTGTACCGCTCGGTGGGGTTCCGGACCTACGGCGTGGAGCCTCACGCGCTGAAGGTGGGGGACACCTTCGTCGACGGGGAGCTGATGATTCTCACCCTGTGAGTGGGGTGCCCGCCGGAGGCTGTCCCACGTCGTCCCCCGTGACAGCCACGGCGCTGTCGTGCGGCGGGTGACAGATTCTTGAGGGGGCGGTGTTCCAGGAGACGCGCGAGGCCGGAGGCGGCAGTACCCAGGAACCGAGGGCTTTTCGCCGCGCTGGAGACCTGCTGCGCATGGCCCTTGGCATCCCTGACTGGCTTCTGGAGCGAATCGCGCTGGGCGAGCTGCCGCCGGAGACGCTGGACGACGCTCGCGCCCGACTCGAGCGTGAGCCCGGCGGCGCCGTGCGGCTGGCCCGGCTCGACGCGGACTCTCGCCGGACGTTGGAGCGTCACCCGCCCGCCACCGTGGCGGCGGAGGTGGCCCGGCGTGAGCGGCTGGCCCAGGTCCGGGACGAGGTGGCGCGGCGCGGCGAGTCCCAGGGATGGCATGGGTTGTCGCTCAGCGTGCCGGTGGCCGCCTCGCTGGTGCTGCTCTTCATGTCGGCCCCGAAGGAGCTTCCGGAGCCCGCCGGGATGTCGCCGCCCCGGGTGGAGGTGGCCACCGAGCGCATCAAGGGACATCCGCGCCTGCGCGTGCACCGGCAGGGGGCACAGGTGCCAGAGCTGCTCTCCGACCACGCGGAGGTCCGTCCCGGGGATGTCCTGCAGCTCAGCTACGTCTCCGCGGGGAGCCGGCACGGCGTCGTGGTGTCGGTGGATGGGCGCGGCGCGGTGACGCTGCACCACCCCGCGACGTCGACGGGCAGCACGGCGCTGGGCACGGGAGAGGCGGTGTCCCTGGCGCACGCCTACGAGCTCGACGACGCGCCGGACTTCGAGCGTTTCCTCTTCGTCACGTCCGACGGGCCCGTGGAAGTGGCGAAGGTGCTGGAGGCGGCGCGCGCGCTTGCCCGCCAGCCCTCTGAGGCGCGCACCCTGCCACTGCCACTTCCGGGTACCCTGGGCCAGACGTCCTTCACGTTGGAAAAGGTGCGGTGATGACGCGGTCCTTCCTCAGTCTGCTGCTGCTCGTGCCCGTGCTGGCCGCGGCGGCTCCCCAGCCCTCCGCGCCCCAGGCCGCGGTGCGCCGCTTCGCGCTGCTGGTGGGCGTGAACGACGGCGGTGAGGGACGGGCCCGGCTTCGCTACGCCGTCACGGATGCGCGCTCCTTCGGCAACGTGCTGGAGGAACTCGGCGGCGTGCAGCCCCAGGACAAGCTGATGATGATGGAGGGCAACCGCGCGGCGCTGGAAGACGCGCTGGTGCGCTTCAAGTCGATGTTGTCCGCGGCGGCCACGCCGGGCACGCGCATCGAGGCGCTCATCTACTACTCCGGCCACTCCGACGAGCAGGGGTTGCTCCTGCAGAAGGACCGCTTCGGCTACCGCGAGCTGCGCAAGGCGCTGGAGTCGCTCCCCGCCGACGTGCGCATCGCCATCCTGGATTCGTGCGCCTCCGGCACGCTGGCTCGGCGCAAGGGCGGGGTGCGCCGCCCGGCGTTCGTGGTGGATGCGTCCTCCGCGGTGCGGGGCCACGCCATCCTCACGTCGTCCTCCGAGGACGAGGTGTCCCAGGAGTCCGACCGCATTGGCGGTTCGTTCTTCACGCACAACCTGGTGTCGGGCCTTCGCGGCGCGGCGGACATGTCCGGGGACGGCCGGGTGACGCTCCACGAGGCGTACCAGTTCGCCTTCCACGAGACGCTCGCGCGCACCGAGGAGACGCGCGCGGGGGCCCAGCACCCCGCCTATGACATCGAGCTGGCGGGTACGGGGGACCTGGTGATGACGGACCTGCGCTCCACCTCGGCGGTGCTGGTGCTGGGGGACCTGGTGGATGGTCGCCTCTACGTCCGCGACGCCGAAGGGCGGCTGGTGGTGGAGCTGAAGAAGTACGCGGGCCGCACCACCGAGCTGGGCCTCCAGAAGGGCCGCTACACGGTGATGCGCAAGCTGCTCGACCAGACGTCACAGGCGGAGTTCGAGCTGGGCGACGGCGGCCGGACGGTGCTCGCGGCCTCCGCGTTCCGCGCGGTGCAGGGGGAGCTGACGGCCATGCGCGGCGGGGGCCCGATGCCGACGGTGGAGGCGTCCTCGAGCACGGCGGGGGCCGAAGTCGCGGCGGAGCGCACGGGCAGCCGCTCCCGCTTCTTCAACGTGGGCCTGTTCCCCGGCCTCCAGACGAATGACCTGATGACGGGCGGCGCGCCCGTGGACAACAACGTGTCGTTCTCCATGGGCGTGGCCCGCATGGCGCGCCTGGATGGCGTGGCCGTGGCGCTCGGGTCGAACGTGGCCACCGACAAGGTGGATGGCCTGCAGTTGGCCGTGGGCGCCAACGTGGTGCGCGGCGACATGTCCGGCACGCAGTTGGCCGTGGGGAGCAACTGGGTGCACGGGACGGCGGAGGGCCTGCAGGCCGCGGTCGGGTTCAACATGGCGCGGCGCAGCGGCACGGTGGGGCAACTCGCGGTGGGGGCCAACGTGTCGGGGAGCTCGCTGGCGGGCGCGCAGCTCGCGGCCGGCGGCAACTGGACGGCTGGCAACGTTGACGGCGTACAGGGCGCGGCGGGCTTCAACTACGCGGGGGAGCGGGTGGCGGGCGCTCAGGTGGCGGCGGGCATGAACTGGGCGGCGCAGGCCCGGGGCGCGCAGGTGGCCATCGTCAACGTGGGCGGCGACGTGAAGGGCGCGCAGGTGGGGCTCGTCAACGTGGCGGGCCGGATGAACGGGCTCCAGCTCGGGCTCGTCAACGTGTCGAATGAACTGGAGTCGGGCGTGCCGGTGGGGCTGGTGAGCATCGCGCGCAACGGGCAGTTCCACGTCGAGGTCTTCGGCAACGACTTCAACTACGCCAACGCCGCCATCAAGGTGGGCAGCCGGCACCTCTACACGACGCTGGTGGTGGGCATGGGCAACGTGGAGGGCGCGCGAGGCCCCAGCCACTGGTCCACGGGCCTGGGGTTGGGCGGGCATCTGCCGCTCACCGAACGTTTCTTCCTGGACGTGGACGTGGTGTCTCACTCGCTCTACGACTGGGATGCATCTTTCTCGGGAAACCGGCTTCTGCATCAGCTCCGCGTGGTGGCGGGCTTTCAGGTGGCGCGGGGCTTCACGCTCATCGGCGGCCCTACGTTCAACGTGTTGCATGACGTGGGCGGGGAGAGCGTTCGCAACCTGAGCCGTCTGTCGCGGTTGGACGCTGGGGGCATCCTCCTGTGGCCTGGTGTGCAACTGGGAATGCGCATCTGATTCGGGGCCAATGGCTCCCATCAGCGGGACGAAAGGGCGCTGCGGAATGGCGCCTTTCCATGCGGACTTCCCCGGTGAGAGGCTGACCCTCCGGCCATGGAGCGTGGCCGGTGCAACCCTTCCACTGGGGGAGAGATGTCCAAGTTGCTGTTCGCGGCCTTCAACGACGGCGTGAGCCTGTCCATGGCCGGCAACCACGAAGCCGCCATCGCCGCCTTCGACAAGGTGCTGGCCGTGGACGCCAAGCACGTCCCGGCGCTCACGGGGAAGGGCGCGTCGCTCGCCACGCTCGGGCGCTTCGATGAAGCGCTGCGCTGCTTCGAGCGCGCCATCGAAGTGGACCCCAACGAGGCCGAGGCCCACCGCGAGGCCGCGCTGTGCCAGTTGGAGCTGGGAGAGCCCGAGGCCGCCGCGCAGTTGCTCCAGCGCGCCACGCAGCTCAACCCCACGCCGGGCTACCGCGAATCCACCGCCGTTCAAATCTACAACCTGGGCAACGCGCTGCTGACCCGGGGCTCGCGCCGTCCGGACAAGGCCCGCTACCGGCAGGCGCGGCACGTCTTCGAGCTCGCGCTGGAGTTGTCCCCGGCGTACGCCGAATGCGCCCGCGCCCTGTCCGACGTCTGGGAGCACCTGGGCGACACCGCGCAGAGAGACCACTACGCCCAGCTCGCCACCCGGCTCCGTCCCGTACCGGCCTAGCAGGCGCATCCCTGGCGGGACTGCACGGACTGGATTTCGCTCCCGGTTTCAAGTCCGGACGCGGCGAGGCGGGTCGGAATGTTACACCTGACGCGGCCTTTTTCCGCTACACTTCACGTAATTCGCGTAAAGTCTGACAACGCCGCCCGGGAGAACCAGATGATCGTCATGCTCGAGCCGGACTCGCCTGAGTCCGTGGTGTCCGCCGTCCTCCAGGTCGCCTCTCAGTACAAGGGAGTGACGCCTCGGACGCACGTCATCGGGGGCTCCGAGTACACGATTACGGAAGTCTACCTGCTGGGTTCGACGGCGCAGGTGCCCGTGGAGCCGTTCGAGCAGATTCCGGGCGTGCGGCAGGTGGTGCGCGTGTCGCAGAAGTACCGCGTCATCGGCCGGCACAAGGGCCAGCGGACGTCCGCCGGCTTCGAGTACAACGGCATCCACTTCGACGAGCGCACCGTCAACGTGTTCGCCGGCCTGTGCGCCGTGGACAACCCGGAGAACGTGGACACGATGATGGCGGCGCTCGCCCGCGTCGGCATCCGCACCACGCGCATGGGGGCCTACAAGCCCCGCACCAACCCGTACGAGTTCCAGGGCCTGGGCGCGGCGTGTCTGCCGTGGGTGTTCGAGTCCGCGGGCAAGCACGGCATCAAGGTCGTCGCGATGGAGGTGACGCACCCGCGTCACATCGACGAGATTCGCGACGCGCTGGAGCGCTCCGGCAACGCCACGGGCGTCATGCTCCAGGTGGGCACGCGCAACGCGCAGAACTTCGAGCTGCTCAAGAGCATTGGCCAGCAGCGCGTCTTCCCCGTGCTCTTCAAGCGCGGCATGGGCATCACCCTGGAGGAGTCCCTCAACGCGTGCGAGTACGTGGCGAGCGAGGGCAATCCGAAAATCGTCTTCTGCCTGCGCGGCGTGAAGACGCACCTGGGGGACCCGCACCGCAACATGGTGGACTTCGCGCACGTGCCCGTGGTGCGGCGCCTCACCCGCCTGCCGGTGTGCGTGGACCCCTCGCACGCCATTGGCCAGGCCGCGCCGCCGCCGGACGGGCTGCCCGACATCTTCCACGCCATTGGCCAGGGCCTCATCGCGGGCGCCTCCATGGTGCTCGTGGACTTCCACCCGCACCCGGAGGCCGCGCTGTGTGACGGCCCGCAGGCCCTGCGGATGGAGCAGCTCCCGGCGCTCCAGCGCTACGTCAACCTGGTGCGCGGCGCGTACGACGAGGCCGTGCGGCTGGGTGACGGGACGGGTGGCCCGGCCGCCTGAGCGTCAGGCCACGCCGTAGCTTCCGAGCACCCGCAGGGTGATGCAGGCGGCCTGGGCGGCTGTGACTGCCTCGCGCACCCGCGGGTCCTCCAGCGCGCCGTCCACGTCCAGGCACCAGACGTACTCCCACGCGCGGCGCTGGGGCCGGGACTCCAGCCGCGCCACGTTGAGGCCGCGCGAGGAGAAGGCGCTCAGCACGCGGTACAGCGCGCCCGGCCCGTTGTCCGTGGTGAAGGCCAGCGCCGTCTTGCGGCGCGTCCACGCCCGCTCGGGCGCGGGGCCCAGGGTGAGGAAGCGCGTGTAGTTGTCCGGCGAGTCCTCCACGCCTTCTTCCAGCACCGTCAGGCCATACAGCGACGCGGACAGCTTGCTCGCGATGGCGGCCGTGTGCGGGAGCGCCTCCTCCGCCACCTTCCGCGCGGCGATGGCGGTGTTCGTCTCCGGCAGCGGGGTGATGCCGCGCCGCCGCAGGTAGCCCGCGCACTGCGCCAGCGCCTGCGGATGCGACCAGGCGCGCTGAATCTGTTCCAACGTCTGGCCGGGCGGGGCCAGCAGGCAGTGGCGGATGCGCAGGGACAGCTCGCCCGTCACGGGCAGGTCGTGCTCCAGGAGCAGGTCCACCGTCTCCGCCACGGGGCCCCCCAGCGAGCTCTCCACCGGCACCACGCCGCCGTCCACGCGGCCCTCGGCCACGGCTTCGAAGACGGCGCGGAAGGTGAGGCAGGGGACGGCCTCCGCGTCCGGACCGTGGAGCACGCGCAGCGCTTCTTCACCGTAGGCGCCGGGCTCGCCCTGGAAGGCGATGCGGCGCCGTCGCGGTTCAGCCATGCGGCGCCTCCGCGCGGGCGTACGTGCCCAGCACGCGCAGTGACGAGGTGAGCGGACGGATGTCCTCCAGCGCCGCTGTCACCGCCGCGGAGGCCGCGTGGCCCTCCACGTCCAGATAGAAGCGGTACTGCCACGGCTGCCCGGGGATGGGGCGCGACTCCAGCTTGCTCAGGTTCACCCCGCGCAGCGTGAGGCGTTGCAGCATCTCGCCCAGCGTGCCGGGCCGGTGCTCCAACATCACCATCAGCGACGTCTTGCAGGGGATGCCCGGCGCCAGGGGCGTGGCCTCGCGGCCCACCTCCACGAAGCGCGTGTAGTCGAAGGCCGGCTGCAGGTCCGCGGCGAGCACCTCCAACCCGAAGCGCTGCGCCGCCGTCTCGCTGGCGATGGCCGCCACCGACGCGTCATTGCGCTCGCGGACCTTCTGCGCCGCGCCGCCGGTGTCCACGTCCGGCACCGCGCGGGCCCAGGGCACCTTCTCGCGGAGGAACGTCTCGCACTGCGCCAGCGCCTGCGGATGCGACAGCACCTCGCGCAGGTCCTCCAGCCTCGCGCCGGGCAGTCCCAGCAGCCGGTGGTCCACCTGGCTGACCAGCTCCGCAGTGATGACCACGCCGCCCTCGGCGAGCAAATCGTACGTCTCGTTCATGCTGCCCGCGGTGGTGTTTTCAATGGGCAGCAGCACCAGGTCCTGCTCGCCGCGGCGGAGCGCCTCCACGGCCTCTCGCGTGAGGTCGAAGCCGGTGAGCAGCACGCCCCCGGAGCGGTGCGCGTAGCGGCGGCGCGCGGCCAGGTGGCTGTAGGAGCCCTCCACGCCCGGGTAGCCCACGCGCAGCGGCGTGCTGTCCAGCCGCGTGACGAGCTCGTGCTGGCGGGCCACCGACATGTCGATGAAGAGGCGCCAGATGCGCTCCACCTCATGCGGGTCCAGGCCATGCTCGGCGGCGCGGGTGCGGATGCGGCGCAGCAGCAGGTCTTCCCGGCGCTGGTCCCGGAAGGGCGCGGCCGCGGCCAGCTTGGCCTTCGCCACGTCGTCCGCCAGGTCCATGCGGCGGCGGAGGGCGTCGAGGATTTCCTCGTCGATGCGTTCGATGGACGTCCGGATGGCGTCGAGGTCGGGGAGGGTGGTCATCACGAGGTCTCGAGGGTGCGCCACATCAGATGGTGCGACCCGATGCCGGGAAGGTCGAAGGGCTCGCCCCGGTGGGCGAACCCCTGGGCACGATAGAAGCCTGACGCCGTCATGCGCGCGTTGCACCACACCTGGGAACCGCCCTGCTGGGCCGCATGCTCCATGCACGCTTTCAGGAGGGCGGCGCCATGGCCGTGCCCTCGCAGGGTGGGGTCCACGGCCATGCCTCGCAGCCGCCATGCGGTGGTGGCGCGCAGCGCGTCCGGCGGCGGCTCGCGGTAGAGCGAGGCCACGCCCACCAGGCGCCCCTGCATGAAGGCCCCCAGGTGGAGCGTGTCCGCGTCATCATCACCCGGATACACGGCCATGTCGGGGGGCTGGCTGGGCCGGAGGATGGCGTGGCGCAGGCCCCGCGTCTCCCGCGCCGGAATCTTGCGGATGTCAGTGTCGCTCACGGCGCACGAGTATGCCCTCGGGGGCAATGCTCCACCAGCATCACGGTACTACTTGGGCAGGACTGTTTTTCCCATCTTCAACACCTGCTTGAAGTGGGTGGCGGTGACGGGCGCCACGCTCAGCCGGCCGCGGGTGACGAGCGGGAAGTCGCTCAGCGCGGCGGCGGCCTTGATGGTGGCCAGCTCCACCGGCTGCGTGAAGGCGGTGACGGGCCCCATGGACGTGGCGGCCCAGTCCTCGCCGGGCGCGGTGGAGTCCGGGCCCGGCGGCGTGAGCACCTGGGCCACGCCCACCACGGCCTTGTCCTCGTTGGAGTGGTAGTAGAGGCAGAGGTCCCCGGGCTTCATCGCCCGGATGTTGTTGCGCGCCTCGAAGTTGCGCACGCCCGTCCACTCCGTCTTTCCGTCCTTCGCGAGCTGAGCGTAGGCGTAGACGGAGGGTTCGCTCTTGATGAGCCAGTACTGTGGCTTTGCCATGGCGGCGCACCATAGAGCAGGCTCTGGCGCGGGGTGCAACCGCCAGAGGCCCGGCGCCAGGACGCGGCGCCAGGCCTCTTTCAGGTGAAGCCGGTTACGCCTGCTTCGCGACGCTGGTCGCCGGCGTCACCGGGCTCTTGTTCGTAAGCAGGGCGCTGCTTGCGTACAGCGCCAGCCCCACCACCGCCACCACTGCGGCTTCCATCTGGGTTGCGAACGCCACGCCCATGAACGTCATGGCCCCGGTACCCATCGCGAACGAAGCCGCCACCGCCCCTGCTGCCTTCCTCATCCGACCCGCCCCTGTTCTCGCGAACTCATTACGCGTTGTGAACTTCCTTACCCCGCCCGAACTTCAATCCAAGACGCGTGCCAGCCATCTGACACGTGAAATGGGAAGTTGGCGGGGTGGGAGAGGGAAAAGTCGTTCTCTGATCAGAGCAAAGGCTGAAGAAAGCACCATGTGCGACGCGGGTACGATGCCGGAAAAATTTCCCGAACCCCATGGGCTCCTCCAGGAGGGCATTTCGTAACCCACTGCGATCCATGGGCTTTCCCTCCCCCTGGTACGTGGCACACGCGCTGCTAAGGCATCGCCGCCGGAAGCAACGCCCGGCGGCTGTTGGGCCGGAGGCGCGACACACGCAGTTGAGGGAGAGTGGACGATGGGCAAGACGAGCGCGGGGTTCTGGACGGTGTTGGGCGTGATGCTCCTCGGTGGGTGCGCGCACCAGTCTCAGGTGAAGGTGGACAACACGGAGCAGCCCTATCGGATTGGCCGCGAGGACGTGCTGGACATCGCCGTGTGGCGTGACGCTGAGCTGTCCCGGACGCTGCCAGTTCGTCCGGATGGCTACATCTCCATGCCCATGGTGGGGGAGGTCCACGCGGCGGGCAAGACGCCCACGGAGCTGGCCGACTCGCTGAAGCAGGCCTACCAGTCGTATGTGCAGGAGCCGCGCGTGACGGTCATCGTCCGCGAGGTGAACAGCAGCCGCGTGTTCGTCACCGGCGAGGTGGCCCACCCGGGTGCCTATCCGCTGCGCGGCCGCGTGTCGCTGCTGCAGGCCATCGCGCTGGCGGGTGGCTTCACGGACTTCGCCAACTCGGACGGCATCGTCGTCATCCGCAATGACAGCAAGGGCGGCCAGATTCCGGTGCGCTACCGCGACCTCATCTCTCCGGATGGCGGCCATGAGCTCATGCTCCGCCCGGGTGACACCATCGTCGTGCCGTGAAGGGTGTCTTATCCAGAGGCGTGGGTGACGTGGACGGTGGCTGGCGTGCGGGACGGAGGGCGACGGTGAAGGGCAACTGGAAGAAGTGGCTACTCGCGGGCCTGATGTTCGCGGCGCCCGCCGCGCAGGGCGCGACCATCTGGGAGCCTCGGCTGCGGCTGACGGCGGAGGAGCGGTTCGACGACGACCTCCGTCTGGGCGGCGACGGCACCGGGCAGTTGATGACCAAGCTGACGCCCCGGCTGGGGCTGGAGGCGAAGGACGCACGGCTCACGCTGGACAGTTTCTACGCGGCCGACCTGCTGATGCGGCATGGCTCGGGCAGGACGACGCTGGACCACCGGGGCGGGCTCGAGGCCCGGCAACTGCTGTCACGCACGCTGCGGCTGGACGCGGCGGTGCGGGTGTTCCGCGTCACCGACCCCAGCTCGCTGCCGCGTGACGGCCTGGCGCGGTCCACGCTGCCCACGTTCTTCACGCAGGCGACGCTGGGCGTGACGAACCGCGTGTCACAGCGAATCGACGTCCGCGCGGGCTACCGCTTCGAGGCGGTGCGCATCATCGATGTGGGCCAGCAGGCGGGCTATGCGCATACGCCGTCGCTGGAGGCCTGGCACCGCACGACGCGGCGGCTCAGCCTGGGCCTGGAGTACCGGTACCAGGGCTTCCTCTACGAGGGGAGCCTGAGCCAGTCGCACGGCGCGGCGCTGGGGTTGCGGTATCGGCTGACGCGGCCTACCACCTTGACTGTCCGGGGCGGCCCCGTGCGGTACCTGGCCCCGGTGGGCCAGCAGGGTGGCTGGGTTCCGCGGGTGAATGTGGAGCTGCAGCGCGAAGGTGAGCTGCTGGATGTGGGCGTGTCCATGGGGCACGACCTGGTGGGCGCGAACGGTTTCACGAACGCGCTGTGGGCGGACTACGCGTCGCTGCTGCTGGCGCGTCGGTTCAACCAGAAGTTCTCGGTGTTCGGCGCGGCGAGCTTCTTCCGGAACGGGGTGGCCCCGTCGGTGGACTGGGCCGTGTTTCGAGGCGCATCGCGGGTGTCTCAAGGCTACGCGGTGAGTGGTGGTGTGGAGTACCGCATCGACCGGCGCCTGGCGGCGCAGGGTGCGGTGGATCGCATTGCACAGGTGGGGTTGGCGGATTCGGCGAGCACGGTGGACTTGACGCGAAATGTCTTCGCCGTCCGGTTGGTGGTGACGCCTTGGTAGGTACAGCGAGTGGGATGGAGGAGGAGCGGAACATGGAGCGAGGGATGACGGCAGACCAGCTTCTGGGCGCCCTGTGGCGACGCAAGGCCTTGGTCGGTGCCATCGCAGCAGTGGTCTTCGTGGTGGGTGCGGCCATCGTGATGACCCGGCCAAGCATGTACGAGGCATCCGTGGTTGTCCGCGTGGAGCCGCAGCGGCCGGGTGAGGAGATGGTGCAGCGCACGGTGAGCGAAATCATCGAGCAGCGGCTGCTCACCGTTCGCCAGGAGTTGCTGGCGCGTCCGGTGCTTCAGAAGGCCATCGAGGAGATGAACCTCTACCCGGACATCGTGTCCGAAAAGGGCATGGAGGCCGCGGTTTCGCAGATGCGCAAGGACCTCACGGTGCGCGTGGAGGGTGAGACGGCGTTCGAGCTCACCTACGCGAACCGCGACCCGCAGGTGGCGGCGCAGGTGGCCAACCGCCTGCCGACCATCTTCTCCGACGAGACGCTGAAGATTCGTCAGGCGCAGGCGGCTCGCGCCACCGACCTCTTCAACGAGGAGATGGTGCAGATGGGCAAGGCCGTGAGCGCCTGGGAGCAGAAGATCTCCCAGTTCAAGGTGGACCACCTGGGTGAGCTGCCCGAGCAGATGGAGATGAACATGCGGGGCCTGGAGCGCGTGTCGCACCAGCTCCAGACGAAGTCCGAGGAGCTGCGCGTCGCCGAGGCCCGCCGCTCCGACCTGGCGCGGGCTCGCAACGCGGTGGACAGCGAGGCGGGCCGGCTGGAGGCCGCGGAGAGCGGGCTCACCCGGTCGCTGGTGAATGCACGCACCAACTGGACGGAGGACCACCCGGAGGTGAAGCGCCTGCAGACGGAGCTGGATGGCATGACGGCCCGCCGCAAGGACGCCGAGGGCCGGCTGTGGGCCGAGCGCGCCGAGCGCACCCGCGTGTCCTCGCTGATTGGCGGCATCCAGCAGGAGATTGTCGGCCTCCAGAAGCAGGCCGAGGCGTACCAGGGCCGGCTCAACAACACCCCGCGCTGGGCGCATGAGCTGGCGGTGATGAACCGCGACTACGAAATCTCCCGCACCAAGTACCAGAGCGTGGTGAGCCGCAAGGTGGAGGCGGAAATCGCACAGGAGCTGGAGGCCAAGAGCGCCAAGAGCCTGTTCAACGTCATCTCCCCGGCGGGCGTGCCGGCGACCCCGGCCCGGCCGGACCGCATGGCGGGCATGCTCATCGTCTTCCTCCTGGCCCTGGGCCTGGGTGTGCTGACGGGTGCGGTGCTGGAGATGCGTGACGACAGCCTCCGCGACGGCATGGAAGTTCGCCAGCGCTTGACGCTGCCTGTGCTCGCGGTGGTCCCGGAAATGCAGGGCAAGACGGAGCGGCGGATTCTGATGCCGGCTTCGGGGGCGAGGAACAGCGTGTCCAACCCCACGTCGTTGAACTGAGTCTCGCCTGAAAGGACGGAGGACGGTGATGGATCAGACGATGGAGCGGGCGGGCAACTTCCTTCCACGAGTGGACGAGAACCCGGCGGGCGGCAACGCGGTGGACCGCCGCGTGGTGACCCTGACGGCGCCGGCATCGGCCGCGGCCGAGCAATACCGTAGTCTTTACTACAGGCTCGAGCGGATGCGGGACCTGCGGCCGATGAAGGTGGTCGCGCTCACCTCGGCGATGCCGGGCGAGGGCAAGACGGTGACGAGCGTCAACCTGGCGCTCGCCGCGGCCCGGGCGAACCCGGAGCGCCGCATCCTGCTGGTGGATGCGGACCTGCGCCGGGGCGGCGTGGCGGCCACGCTGGGCATGCGCAACAAGATGGGCCTGGCGGAGCTGCTGGCGGGGGACTGCGAGGTGCGGGACGTGGTGCGGCGGTTCAACTCCACGCGCCTGGCCCTCATCCCCGCGGGTGTCACGCCGGAGGACACCGCGCAGGTGCTGGCGAGCGGGCGGATGAAGCAGTTCCTCAAGGCGGTGCGTGAGGGCTTCGACGAGGTCTACATCGACCTGCCGCCGACGCTGCCCTTCGCGGACGCGGCCATCCTCGGCCACCAGGCGGACGGCGTGCTGATGGTCATCCGCGCGAACGTCACCTCGGGCAAGGCCGTGCATCAGGCGGTGGAGACGCTGGGCGGCGCGCCCATCGTCGGGTGTGTGCTGAACGGCGCGGAGGTCCACTCGGCGCCGTACCTGAAGAACTACGAAAAGAAGTAGCCGTGGGAGGCGTTCGGCTTCGGCGCCGCTCCCTGGCAACGGGGAGCGGCGCCGGAGGTGGAAGAGGGGCGGTTGGGCGGGTAGGTCGGAGGGGCACGTGCTCCGCGTTTTTCACCACTATTTCTCTGCAAAGAAACTGACGTTCTTCCTCGCCGAGAGTTCGGCGATCGCGTTGGCCTGCGTGATGGGCGCGGCGGCCTGCGCGGCACTCTTCGCGCCTGAAGGAACGCACACCCCCCTGGCGCAGTTGTGGCCCACGCTGGTGGGGTTGGGCGCGGCCTTCGTCGTCACCTTCCAGTTCACGCTGTACCTGTTGGACCTGTATGACCTTCGCGTGGCCGCGGAGGACCGGGAGCGGGGATACCGGTTCCTCAAGGCCGCGGGTGTCACCGCGATGACGGCGGGCGGGGTCATGCTGGTGACGCCCCTGGTGGTGCCGGTGCAGTTGCCGCCGGGCACGCTGCTGGGCGGGGCCATGGGCGCCCTGGCCGGCACGATGATGGTGCGGGTGTCCATCCGCGCGCTGGTGGGGGCGCCGCACACGGTGCTCATCGTCGGCGAGGGCATGAAGGCACGGGCGGTGGCCAGCGCCATTGAAGCAGGCGGTGAGGGCAGCTACCGCATCGTCGGCCTGACGGACCCGCGCACCTCGGGCGAGCCGTTGGAGCAGACGGCCTCTCGGTTGAACGCGGCGTACGTGGTGCAGGCGGCGGATGACATGCGGGGGGCCAACTGGGTGGACGCCCTGCTGCGCTGCCGCATCGAGGGACGGCGCGTCTATGAAGCGACGGGCTTCTGCGAGCGCGTGCTTCGCCGGATTCCGGTGCAGTTCCTGCGGGCCAGCGACTTCGCCTTCGCGGACGAGCTGACCGTGTCCCCGCTGCGCCGCATGTTCAAGCGGGGGTTCGACATCGCGGTGGCATCACTCCTGCTACTGCTCTCCTCGCCCTTCCTGCTGCTGGTCGCGGTGGCCATCAAGCTGGATTCGAAGGGGCCCATCTTCTACCGCCAGGAGCGGACCGGCCTGTTCGGTAGCACGTATCACCTGTGGAAGTTCCGCAGCATGCGGACGGACGCGGAGAAGCATGGTGCTGTCTGGGCGAAGGCGAATGATGACCGTGTCACGCGGGTGGGCCGCTTCATCCGCCGCACGCGCATCGACGAGATTCCCCAGGTGTTCAACATCCTGACGGGAGACATGAGTTTCGTGGGGCCCCGCCCCGAGAGGCCAGTGTTCGTCGAGCAGTTGAAGCAGCAGATTCCGTTCTATGGCCTGCGAGAGGCCGTGAAGCCAGGCCTGACGGGGTGGGCTCAGATTCGCTACCCCTACGGCGCGTCGGTGGAGGATGCGCGGAACAAGCTGGAGTTCGACCTGTACTACGTGAAGAACGGTTCGCTGTTCCTGGATGTGGGCATCATCTTCCACACCGTGAGGCATGTGCTGCTCGGTCGTGGGGCGCGGTAGGGCAATCCACTTCCCCGGTTTCTGACTTGGAAACCGGGGTGGTGGGCCCGCCTGGGGAGGCGGGTTCGGGCGTCGTGGATGGGGGTAAGCGTCATGGTGGGAATGGACATGGAAGCGCCGCTGCCCGCGGAGTGGGCGGAAGCCCGGCGCAGGCTCGAGCAGGAACGCCAGAACAACGAGGTCCTGCAGGGGCAGGTGGACCGGCCGACGCGCATCGTCGCCATTGGCGGCGGCACGGGGTTGCCCATGGTGCTCCGGGGGCTGGCCCGGCGCGCGATGCCGAAGGCCCGCGAGCCCGGCATCGACATCACCGCGGTGGTGGCCATGAGCGACGACGGAGGCAGCTCCGGCCGCCTGCGCCGCCTGCACGGCGCGCTGCCGCCGGGCGACATCCGCAACTGCCTGGTGGCCCTGGCGGGCGGGAAGAACGCGCTCAAGGACGTCTTCCAGTTCCGCTTCGGCGGAGCTCGCGGCCTGGCGGGCCACGCGGTGGGCAACCTGCTCATCGCCGCGCTCGCCGAGCTGAAGGGCGACTTCATGGAGGCGGTGCGCATGTCCGGCGAGCTGCTCGGCTCCCGGGGGCACGTGCTGCCGTCCACGCTGGCGTCGGTGCAACTGGTCGCCCAGATGCATGACGACACGGAGGTGGTGGGGGAGCGGAACATCTGCCGCGCGCACGGCCGCGTGCGCCGCGTCACGCTGAGCCCCCGCTCGCCGCCGCCCACGGATGGCCTGCTGGAGGCCATCTACACCGCGGACCTCATCGCCATTGGCCCGGGCTCGCTCTACTCGAGCGTGCTGCCCAACCTGCTGGTGGACGGCGTGGCCCAGGCGCTCAAGGAGACGCGGGCGCTGAAGGTCATGGTGGCCAACCTGATGACCCAGCCGGGTGAGACGGACGGCATGTCCTGCCTGGACCACGTGCAGGCCGTCACCGACCACGTGGGCCCGGTGCTGGACGCGGTGCTCGTCAACGGCACGCGGCCCTCCGAGGAGTCCATGCAGCGTTACGCGCGGCGCGGCTCGTACTTCGTGTCCGCCAATCCGCGGGACTTGATTGCCGCGGGCGTGGTGCCGGTCCAGGCCGACCTGCTCAAGGCAGGGTCCAGGATCCGACACGACAGCCGCAAGGTTGCCGCCTGCCTCCTGAAGATGGCCCGCAGCGGCTTGTAGCCGCGGGCTTCCATCACCACCTTGGGCGCCCGACACCTCATGGAAGCAAGAAACCTTTCTGCCTCGCCGCGCGTCGTGGAAGTCACGGGACGCGCGGAGTTCATGGCCCTGGAGTCCGAGTGGAACGCGCTCGTGGAGGCCACCTCCAACGAGCTGTTCTACCGGCATGAGTTCATCCGCATCTGGATGGACAACTTCGTTCCCGGTGCGAACCTCCGCGTGCTGACGCTGCGCGACACGGAGGGCACCCTGAGCGCCGCGCTCCCGCTGTGGGAGGAGCGCACGACAGTGCTGGGCGTCCCGGTGCGGCAGTTGTCCGCGGCGGCCAACGCCCATTCCTGCCGGTTCGACCTGCTGGCCAGGGACCCGGGCGAGGCGGCGGCGGCCTTCGTGTCGCACCTGCGTTCGCTCGGCGGCTGGGATGTCCTGCGGCTCACGGACGTCCCGGACGGCGGTACCGCCTGGCGGCTGCACACCGCGGCCCAGGAGGCGGGCCTGTCCGTGGGGGAGTGGGAGTCCCTCAACTCGCCCTACGTGCCGCTGCCCAAGACGCGGGACGCCTTCCAGAAGTCCCTGCAGTCCAAGTTCAAGGCCAACTGCCGCCGCCGGCGCCGGAAGCTGGAGGAGAAGGGGCGGCTGACCTTCGAGCGGGTGGACAGCGGGCTCGGGCTGGAGGGCGCGCTGGAGGAAGGCTTCCTGCTGGAGCAGAGTGGCTGGAAGGGCGAGCGGGGCACCGCCATGGCGCAGGATGCGCGCACGCGGGGCTTCTACACGGAGCTGGCGCGTGACGCGGCCTACCGCCAACGGCTGGCGCTGTACTTCCTGCGGCTGGACGGCCGTCCGGTGGCCTTCCACTACGGCCTGGAATACGGCGGGCGCTACTTCCTGCTGAAGCCCGGCTACGACGAAGGCCTGCGTGAGTGCAGTCCGGGTCAGCTCCTGGTGGACGAGGTCATCGGGAGCTGCATCGACCGGGGCCTGCACGAGTTCGATTTCCTGGGGCCGGACATGGTGTGGAAGCGCGACTGGACGAACGAGGTCCGGCGCCACACCTGGCTCTACGTGTTCAATGACTCTCCCTTCGGCAAGGCGCTGTGTGCAGCCAAGTTCCGGTGGGGGCCCGCGGTGAAAGAGGTGGTGTCGCGATGGAGACGATGAAGCACTCTGGCCGGCTGTTCGTGCCGTCACTGCCCACGCTGTGGCCGCACATGTTGCTGTCGCGGCCGAAGCCCGGCTCGCTGCCGCCGTTCTCGTCGCCCAACGTCCGCTACTTCTACTTCGCTCGCAACGCCATCTGGCTCACGGTGAAGATGCTGGGGCTGGACTCGGGCGAGGTGCTGATGCCCTCCTACCACCACGGCGTGGAGGTGGAGGCGCTGGTGGACGCGGGCGCCACGCCGCGCTTCTACCGCGTGGGCAGCCGCTGGGACGTGGACCTGGACGACGTGGCCCGGCGCATCGGCCCGAAGACGCGGGCGCTGTACCTCACGCACTACGCGGGCTTCCCGGGCCCCGTCGCGGAGATGCGCAAGCTGGCGGACCAGCACGGCCTCATCCTCATCGAGGACTGCGCGTTGTCGCTCTTGTCGTCGGACGGCGCCGTGCCCCTGGGGACGACGGGCGACGTGGGCATCTTCTGTCTCTACAAGACGCTGCCGGTTCCGAACGGGGGCGCGCTGGTGGTCAACGGCCCGCGTCAGTACAGCCTGCCGGAGCCGCCCGCGCCGCCGTCCACGTCCACGTTCAGCCACACCGTGTCGGCGCTGCTCCAGAACCTGGAGCTGCGCGGAGGCGTGGCGGGCCGGGCGCTGCGCAGCGCCGTGCGCGCGGTGGGACATGGCACGGTGAAGGCGGCCAGCATCGAGCGCGTGGCCACGGGCACGCAGCACTTCGACCGCCGCCATGTGGACCTGGGCATGAGCCCGCTGACGAAGCGGATCGCCCTGTCGCAGGACCTGGAGTCCATCGTCGAGCAGCGCCGCCGCAACTACTTCTTCCTGCTGGGCCGGCTGCGCGATGTGTCGCCGCCGCTCTTCAACCAGCTCCCGCCGGGGGCGTGCCCGCTGTTCTACCCGATGGTGGTGCAGGACAAGGCGGAGGTGCTCGCGAGGCTGCGGGCGCAGGGCATTGACGCCATCGACTTCTGGAAGCGCTTCCACCCGGCGTGCGACGCGTCGGAGTTCCCGGAGGTGGCGCAGTTGCGGCGCTCCATCGTGGAGATTCCGTGTCATCAGGACTTGTCGCCCGAGGTCATGGCGGATGTGGCGCACGCGGTGCGCGAGGCCTTGAAGTCGGACCGGCGGACGAAGAAGCGCGCGGGTTGAGTTTCATCCAAGGGACAGGGGAGGGGCATCGGCCCCTCCGGGAGGACGGGCGTTGATTCGGGAGGATGAGCTGTCGCGAGGACCGCGTGCCGCGCACCGGCTGGAGGTGGGCGCCGTGGGCAGCCTCTCCACGCTGGCGGGGATGCGGGAGGAGTGGGGCGCGCTGATGGACGCGAGCGACGCGGGCCCCTTCAATGCCTGGGAGTGGCTGTACCCCTGGTGCCGGCGCATCGCCACGGGCCGTCGCCCGCTGGTGCTGACGGCGCGGGATTCTCGCGGCACGCTCGTGGGGTTGATGCCGCTGAGCGTCGAGTACCTGGGCGTCACCGGCGTGCCGGTGCGGCGGCTGAGCTTCCTGGGCGAGACGCACGTGGGCAGCGACTACCTGGACGTGGTGGCGCGCAGGGGCCACGAGCGTGAGGTGGCCGAGGTCTTCGCCCGGATGCTGCACGCGCTCCGCGA
This sequence comes from Myxococcus hansupus, assembly GCF_000280925.3. Taxonomy (NCBI): domain Bacteria; kingdom Pseudomonadati; phylum Myxococcota; class Myxococcia; order Myxococcales; family Myxococcaceae; genus Pseudomyxococcus; species Pseudomyxococcus hansupus. The sequence goes on along the minus strand of NZ_CP012109.1, from coordinate 4,723,537 downwards.
CGAGTGGGACGTGTTGGACCTGTCGGACCTGCGTGAGGGCTCGCCCACGGTGGACGTGCTCCGGGAGACCTTCGCGGCGCAGGACGTGCGCGTGGCGGAGCGCTACGTGTGCCCCTACGAGACGTTGACGCCGGGGGAGCCCTTCGACGCGTTCCTCAAGCGCACGGGCCGCCGCGACAACTTCTTGCGACGCCGCAAGTGGCTGGAGAAGCAGGAGGGCTACCGCATCGAGCGCACGGACCTTCCGGGCGAGCTGGCGGCGCCCCTCTCGGACTTCTTCCGGCTGCATTCGGCGCGGTGGGCCGCGGATGGTGGCTCGCAGGGCATCAAGGGTTCGGGCGTGGAGTCCTTCCACCGCGACGCCACGCAGTTCCTGGCGGAGCGGGGCCGGCTGCGCATGTACACGATGAAGGTGGGCGGCCAGGCCGTGGCGTCGGTGTACGGCATCCTCCACCGGGACACCTTCGTGTACTTCCAGTCCGGCTATGACCCGGCGTGGCGCAACCGCAGCGTGGGACTGGTGCTGGTGGGGGAGACGTTCCGTGACGCCATCGACGCGGGCCTCACCGAGTACGACTTCCTTCGCGGGACGGAGACGTACAAGTCCGACTGGGTGTCGACGCAGCGGCGGACAGTGTCCGTGCGCGTCCACTCGGGGACGTGGGAAGGGCGCTGGTTCTCCCAGTCCGAGTCCCTGGCGCGCAGGCTGCGCAACGGCGCCAAGGCGATGATGCCGGACACGCTGGTGGAGAAGGTTCGCCGCCTGCGTCGCCGCCGGGCCGCCGTGCCCTGAGCGGCAGCGGACTCCGGCCTGATGCCGGGCTCGGGGCCCTGCACGGCGGAGGGGCTTGGAACGTGCCTCCGCTCCGTTGTCGGCCGCAGCCAATCGCGGGCGGCTGAGCCTCGACATGACCGCGGCGTCGGGCCGGGCCCCTAGGGCCGGCGCGACGCCGCGTGTGCTGCGTTCGGAGTAGGCGACCGCGCGCCCGTCAGGGCATTCCGGCGGCGACCTCGGCACGGAGCTGGGCGATGGCGGGCCCGAGCTGCGGGGGCTGCATGTTGCGCGGCACCTCGACGGAGAAGCGCTCGAAGTGGGCCAGCGCCGCCGCCTTGTCGCCGCGCCGCAGGGCGAGGCTGCCCAGGAAGATGAGCGCCTCCTGCGCGTCCGGCCACGTGTCCACCAGCTCCGTCAGTTCGGCCTCGGCGCCGTCCATGTCGCCCTGGGTGGCGCGCAGCACGCCGCGGTGCACCTTCAGCTCCACGTTGAACGGGTCCGCGGCGAGCCCCTTCGCGGTGACCTTCACGGCCTCGTCGAACTGCTGGCGACGGATGAGCTCGTGGCTCAGCATCGACGCGGCGTCCACGTCACCGGCGTTGGAGTCCAGCCGCGCGCGGGCCTCCTGCATCTCCGGGCCCTCGGGCATCTGCCCATCCATCCCGGCGCCTTGCGGCTGCTGCGCGTTGGCGCCGCCCGGGGGCATGCGGCCGGTGGCCTCCATGCCGTCGGTGCGCGTCTGCTGCTCGGAGACGAGCAGGTAGCCCAGCCCGCCGAAGAACACGACGACGCCAGCGCCCCACAGCGCGCCCACGAGTTGGGGATTGCGGCCCGCCCATCCGGTGGGTGCTGGGGCCGGAGCCCGCACCCGGCCGCCCGTGGTCTTGCGCTTGAGATGCTCGTCCTTGGAGCGCAGCGCCGCGGCGGCCTCGCGCTCCAGACGCGACTTCTCGGCGGCGTACTGCTCGGGGCTCTGGTTGTGCTTCTCGGCCTCCAGCGCGCGGAGCTGGTCGATGAGCGACTGCGCCCGCTGCGTCAGGTCATCGAGCACGCCATCGCGGGGCTCGTCCGACGCGAGCGCGCCCTTGCGCCGCTGGGTCAGCAGCCAGACCGCGGCCAGCACGAAGGTGACGGCGAGAACGATGATTCCGGGCAACCAGTTGGTCGTCTGGGGCTGCATGGCCTGGCGCTCCTAGCGCTCGAGCTCCCGGCGCACGGCCTGGAGGTACGGGTCTTCTTCATCCACCGGAGGGGCTCCAGCGGAGGCCGCTGGTTCCGCCGACTTCGGCGCTTCTTCGGAAGGGGTGCTGGCCGCGGGCTCACCCGGGCCGCGCTGGAGCTGTCGCCAGATGACGAAGCCGCCCGCGACGACGAGCGCCACCGGGCCCAGCCACACGAACCAGTTGAAGCCCTCGGCGCGGGGGGACAGCAGCACCCATTCGCCGTAGCGCGCGACGAAGTATTCGACGACTTCGGCGTCGCTCTTCCCCTCGGCGACCTGCGCGCGAATCATGTCCAGTTGGGCGCGGGCCATGGAGGACGGGCTGTCCGCCACGGAGAGGCCCTGGCAGACGGCGCAGCGCAACTGCTTGCCCAGGGCCTGGACTCGGACCTCCAGTTCCGGCGCGAGCGGGTCGCTCCCGGCTTCCTGCGGCGCGAACTGGCCGGTGACGAGGGTGAATGCGAGGGACAGGGACAGGAGGGCAGCGGTCATCTGAGGCTCCGGCGAGCCGTCCCTACCTAGCGCCCCACGCCCGTATTGGACAGTGAAACCTGAGCGGCGAGCCCCTGGCCCGCCGCCCGGGAGGCCTGCCTACATGGTCTCCGAGGGCATCAACCCCGCAGCCGCGGCCTCGCGGTGCTCCGGCTTGCCGGTGATGAGCGCGAAGAGGGCATAGCCGACGGGGCTCGCCGCGAGCAGTTCCGTACAGTGGTCACCCAGGCGGTCCCAGACCTGCCCGCCGGCCTTCACATAGGCATCGACGGTGGCCTCGAAGACGGCGTCCACGCCCAGCATCTTCTGGAAGACGAAGTCGCGCGCCGGGTCTCCCACCTTGGCGGTGGTCCAGTCGAGCACGCCGGTGATGGTGTCGTCGGAGTTGATCAGCACGTGGGCGGGATACATCTCGCCGTGGGACATCGCGACGCGCCGGGGCCAGTAAGAATCGTCCGCCAGCCAGTTCTCCCATCGTCGGACGAGTGACTCCGCGACGTTGAACTCCGCGCGAACGCGGGCGATGTCGGAGGCCCAGGTGGCGCGGACCTGCTCAGGGGTCTCGACAATCAGGCCGGCGCGCCGGGCCTCCTCGATGTCGATGGCGTGCATCCGTTGGAGCAGGCGGCCGAAGTCCTCGGCATAGACGCGCGACGTGTTGTCGAAGTGCCAGATGGGTTGGCCCGTGGCGGGGTCCAGCGTCAGGCCGGGTTTGCCGGGCAGGGCCTGATAGGCGATGAGGTTGCGGTGGGAGACCTGCCATCGCGGAACCGGAACGCCGAGGCGGGGGGCGATGAAGTCCAGGATCTTCCGCTCATCGTCGAGCTTCGCGGAGACATCGTCCCGCCGGGGAATGCGGAGGACCCACTGCACGTCGTCGAGCCCTCGGGCCATGGCGACCCGGTAGTCGAGTCCAGCCTCATTGACGGAGAGGGAGTCGGGTTGGAGCTTGATGCCGTGCGTCTCGGCGAGCTCGAGAATCTGGGGCGCATCGTTGGGGGCGGAAGGCATCAGGGGCGTCCTTTCAGGTGCACGGCCCAACGAGGGCGCGTGGGAATCGTCCGGAGCCTGCCCGTGCTGTCCACCGCGTTGAGGGATCGGGGCCGGGCAGGTGAACCGGCCCGACCCGGCGACGCCGCACATCCTGACAGCCGGTGTTGTCCCGCTGTTCGTGACGCGGTGTGTTGTCGGTGGCCCCTTTCGCACCGGCCTGGATGCACGTGTACATCCAGGCCCGGAAGGACGCGCGGTCATGCGAGCGAGGCGACGCTGGCCCGCATGACGCCGGAGGGCTTCCGACACCGTCAGGGCGTCAGGGCATTCCGGATGAGGGGCGCGAGGTCTCGCTCCAGGTTGTAGCTGAATTCGCCAACGCCCTCCGCGCCTGTCATGGCCAGCTCCATGCCGAGGATGGCGTAGTAGCCGCTGTTCCGGTCCAGCCAGGGCGTGAAGCCGAAGGCGCCCGGTGAGCTGATGCGCGAGCACCCCAGCGCTGGCGTCACACACTCCAGCCAGACCGCGAGCCCATAGGCAGACGGATATCCAAGGTCCGCCATGGGCGAATTGCCGATGACGGCATCCGGGAAAGGCTCACGCGCCTGGGCCGTGAACAGCGCGGGCGTGCCTACCGTGAGCGCTGCCGTCTGCCCCTTGTGGAAGGTCAGCGACAGGAAATCGGCGTACTCGGACATGGAGGCTTGCAGGCCACCGCCCACGAGCGGATTCTGTGTGCCAATGCGCGCCCGGGGCATGGTGAAGTAAGTCACCTCGGCGGGGTGGCCCAGGGGAACGCCCAGGACTTCACGGAAGAGCGTGTTCCAGGACTTGCCGGTCACGACTTCGGCCATGCGCGCCGCGACTTGGAGATGCGTGCCGCCATAGTCGAAGCGAGCCCCGGGGGCGGCGAGCGGAACGAGCGTTCGCAGCGTGTCGACGCAGGCCGCGAGGGTGGTGGCCGGGTTGTGAAGGCACTCATGGTTGGGCCGCATGCCTGACGTGAAGGAGAGCAGGTGGCGCAGGGTGATGTGCGCCTTTACGCCCGTCCACCCGAGCACGGTGCCTGTCGTGGAATCGAGGCTGAGCTGGCCACGCTGGATGAGTTCGAAGAGTACAAGGCCGGAGACCAGCTTCGACGCGGAGGCCACGGCCACGCGCTGGTCCGGGGTGAAGTTTCCTCTCATATGCTGGAAGACGAGGTTGTCGTTCGCGTCGAAGACCATCAGACCCAGGTCGGTGACGCCTTCGGCCGCGGCGCGTTGAACCAGCAGGGCGCGCACGGCGGTCCACCCTGAGAGCTGTGCCTCCTGCGCGCCAAGATGGCTCTCGGCGCCGGGCACCTGCGTCTCCTGAGCGGGTCGTTCCGCGTCGAGGGGCGCAGCCGTTCCACATCCGTACAGCCAGACCGCCAGAAAAAGCCCTGTGAAAGTTCGCATGCCACTGCGAACACAGGTGGTGCGAAGAAGTCGCGGAGGAATCTGCTCCAGCGCCTCGTGCCCTCCCAGGTCGTACCGTCAACGCTCAATGCCAATCCACACCGTGACATCTGAAAGCAACGCCACGGTATGGGGGGCTGCTTGAAAGGTTGACGCTGTCGCGCAATCACCGTCATTCCCAGCAAGCTGCAAGGGTGGCAAGGTCCCCTCGCGTGTCGCCGGGAGGGAACCACATCATGTCAAACGAGTCGCAGTACGATCAGGTTCGCGCCATCGCCGACGAGGTGTTGGCAGGCGTCAAGGACATCTCCTTGCACGGCTGGGACGACGGCCGCTGGTATGTCCTGTTGGACCAGATCAACTACGACACGGCCGAGGTCGTGGAGCGTCCCCTGGTCTCCAACATGGGCGAGGTCCTGGCGCCTGAACTCATCGCGAAGCTGGGACTGACGGAGCAGGTCGAGGAGCTGGTGCGGAGGTTGCTCGCGCTGGGCTTCGCACCGGAGCCGCAGCCTCCATCCGCGCGCAGTCAAATCCTGGCGGTCGCCCGGGAGGTGATGAAGGGCTCCGGCATGGATGCCGTGGTGGTGCAGGATGACGAAGGGCACCTCCAGGCCGGCGTCGAGGTGTTCATCGAATCGAGATGGCGCCTGGAGTTCAGGGCGCTCGCCTCGACGCGAGGCGACGTCCCGTTTCCGAAGCTCGCCGAAGCCTTGGGATTGCGCGAGCGCGCGGAGACCCTGGCCCGGCGCTTGGGGGCACTGGCGTACACGCCGACACCGCTGTCCGAGGAAGAGGCCGCGCTCGTACCAAAAGCCCTGGAGCAGCTCTGGCTTGGATTCACCTATGGCCTCCGGAGCCTGGATGACCTGGCGGAGGCCACCGATCACCCGTCCTGGTACGACCTGGACGAGGACCGGGTGCGCCGCGAAGTGTGGCGCCAGCTCGACGCCAAGGTGCGCGCGCGCCTCGACGAAGAGAAGCAGTGGCCGGACATTCTGGAAGTGGATCGACTGGCGGCGGCCTTCGAGGACCTCCATCGCGCCGGCATCGTGGCGGAAATGGGGGCGACCAACACCCTGAGCTCCGGCTGGAGTCTGGTTCGGGAGCGGGCCGAGGAGTTGGAGTCCCGAGGCGAGTCGCCCTGGGCCGCCGCGTTCTTCCATACGCAGGACCTGGACCACGCGCTCACGGGCGGTGAGCTCAACATCGCCTTTGGCACCTTGGAGGGAGAGGAGCTGTCAGACGCGGACGGAAAGGTGGCTGAGGCCATCGTGACGTCCCTGCGCGAGCACGGCTTCGAACCCGAGTGGAAGGGCAGCGTCCACAGCCGGGTCGCCGTGCGGCCCGCATTCAATTGGCGCCGTCGCCGCGCGCGGGTGGACGTGACAGAGGACATCAAGGTGTCGCCCTACCGCATGGGGCCCTCGCTGGTGGGCCTGCTGCCGCGAGCCCGGTCGATGACCCTCCAGGTCGATTCCCTGCTGCCTTACGATTTGGACCAGGTTCAATCGGACTCACTGGAGGAGATCATCCTCGAGTTCGACTCAGCGGCGCTGGCCCAGTGCCTCGCGGAAGATGTTCAGACACGGGTGACGGGGCGCTTTCCCAAGCTGCGCCGGCTCGTCCTGGCCGCCTCGTCAGAACGCATGGCGCCCATTCGCATCGACCTTTGAACCGCTGCGCAGAAGGAGGCGGCGCACGTCGTCCATGACCCCCTCCTTACCCCGCCGACCGGAACAAGGTAGCGTCCGCGCCCATGCGGACATGGATGTGTTGGGTGTTCCTGGCGTGTAGTGTCTTTGCGTCGGCCGCGCGGGGTGTCACCGTCGGCGAGGTTCCCCGGCCCGCCGCCGGTGCGTGGTCCGTGGACATGACCAGGACACTGGCTCCGCAGACGCTCACGGAGGTGGACCGGCTTGGCAATGACCTGGTCCGCCAGGGCCAAGGCCAGCTCGCGGTCGTCGTGGTCGATACAACAGGGCGCCATCCGCCGCGACAGTTCGCGCTGGAGCTCTTCAACCAGTGGGGATTGGCAAGGCCGGCCGCAACGATGGCGCGCTGCTCTTCATCGCACTGGGCGACCGCGCCGCGGAAATCATCCTCGGGGACGGCGTGGATGGCCCCCGCGAGCAGGCTCGCAGTGACGGCATCATGGCATCCGGTGTCGTTCCCGCCTTCAAGCGAGGCAGCCCGGACGACGCGGTCTTGGAAGGTGCGCGAGGGCTTCATCAGCTCATCGTGTCATCCGAGCTCAATCAGCCCGCGTCCGACGGCGTGGCGGCGACAGCCCGTGATCCGGCCGCCGCCGAGAACCCGTGGGCCGTCACGGAGAACCCCTACGGCTACGATCCGTCCGTCATCATCATTGGCCATGACTCGGACATGGACGGTGAGACGAACATTCCCGCGATCGCGGGCGGTATGGGGTTCCTGGGCGCCGCGGGGTTGGCGGGCCGGGCGTTGCTCCGCCGTCGGCCGCGCCGTTGCCTGAAGTGTCGCAACCTGCGGACGCGCCTGTGTGAGGACTCCGAGGATGCCCACCTGGAGCCAGGGCAGCGTCGCGAGGAGGAGTTGGGCTCGGTGGACTACGACGTCTGGTGGTGCGAGGACTGCGAGGACACGCAGGTGGATCGCTATGGGACGCTCTTCACGCGTCACGCCCGGTGTCCGAAGTGCAACTTCGTGACGGCGGGGAAGACGACCCGCACGATTCGCAGCGCGACCTATGACAGTGGTGGAGAGGTCGAGGTCACGGTGCAATGCAAGCACTGCCCCTACAGCAAGAAGTCACGCCACAGGACGCCTCGGCGCACCCGGTCCTCGTCCTCGTCCTCGAGTTCATCGAGCCGGAGCAGCTCCTTCGGAGGCGGACGTTCATCGGGCGGAGGCTCCAGCGGCCGCTGGTAACGCTCCGGCGAACGTCCGCGCGAGTCCGGCGGCTCAGCGGACGTTGCCGTCCGTGTCCGTGATGCCGGAGAGCTTGAGGGCATTCGCCTGGGATGCGGTGGGCGTTGTCTGGACCACGGGGACGCGGCCGTTTCCAACGGGGACGTAGCCCAGCCCCTGGATGCCATGGGAGGCTTGCGGCAGTGGCAGTCCACTTCGCCAGGCGCCAGGAAGCTGCATCATCTGGTTGAAGGACTGCGGGGACGTGGTGACCATGCCCCGGAGGTTGCCGTCGAGCGGGATGTGCTCCCAGTGCACCTGCTCGTTCTGCTTCTGGGGCCGCCGCCCCGAGACGGAGGTGTTGAACGCCTGGTTGCGCCTGGGCTCGGTTTGTTTGGACCAGAGCTCCGTGGTGCGCTCCAGGGGATTGCCGTCCTTCAGTTCTAGCAAATCCGATTGCGAGGCGCCGGGCACCTTTCCCATGTTGTCAATGGAGGAGGCGCGCCAGCCGGGGCGGGTCTGAAGCAGGTTGGGGTCGAGCACCATCTGCACGTTGTTGGGATTGCTGCCCACGCCGTAGCCCTGGGCTTGCCAGGCGTCCTGCTGTTTTCCCTGAGCGCGCGTGTAGACACCGAGCGCCCCGCCGCCGTTCCGGTCCGCGGGGCGGTGGTATCTCCCATCGGGACCTTCGCGGTGGAAGGCGGAGCTGAGTCGGCCATTCTCGAGCGCGGGTTGCACGAAGCCTGGAGGCATGCCGTGCGTCAGCGTGGAGACACGGTTCATGGCCAGCGGCGGGGTGGGCCGAGTGCTGGACTGCATGGGTGGGGGCTCGCTCTGGTCGAAGCGCTGCGACGGAGGCCCCAGCGTCCCAGGGGCCGTGGGTCGAGGTCCTGCAGGACCGGGCGAGGGATTGACGTTGGTAGGGCGGTGGGTCGGCGGGCGGTAGTCGGGCGTCTGTGGGGGCCTGCTCAAACGAGGAATGCGGCTCATGGGAAAGACCTCGGGGTCGTCCCTTCAAGCCCGGAGCGGACCTGGGAGGGAGCAATTGACACGGAGCATTGTCATGCTGCGTCTGGTAGGAATTGCTTACACTCCAGTCGAGGAAAACGTTCGACACACCGCGAAACATCGCCCGTGAGGATGACGCGCGACGTCCCATGAATCCCAGGTGGGACCTGGGCTTCTTGCTTGGCGTTGAAAGCAGGGCGTATCGTTTTCATGTCGACAGCGAATCAGATTTCCGTCTGGCTTGTTGTTCGACGCATCCGTCAATCGTAACCAGGAGACCCGTCATGAACGAGAACGTCCAGGGAGCGGAGCTGGTGGAGCAGTGGCGCAACAGCGCCGACAAGAGCAACCCCGCGGGGCCGCTGTTCGTCGGTGGTGAGTTCACCGAGTCGGACATCATCCACGAGACCATCGTCATCTCCGGCCGCTGTGGCACGGGGTGCTCTGGCTCTCAGACCCGTCAGTGCTGCTGAGCTGAACCACCATGGCGTCTGACACGGACGCCAGTAACTTCGACGTGTCGTTGGGATGCCTGCTCCTGCCCGCGGTGGAGGAGCTGGCATCCCGGCTTGACCGGGTTACTGGGCTATCTTCGAGTGAGCGCGACGTCGTCGTCTCCGCGACGCGCGAATCCTTGTATGCGCAGCTCACGCTGAAGCTGGGGCGGCTGCTCGTACTGGAGTTGAATGCCGCGCGGGTGACAGGGAAGCTGGACGCCCAGGACCCGCAGGCGCGTTGGGCGCAGTTCCTGGAACTCTCGTCGCGGCGCGCCTTCTGGGATGCCCAGGCGGCGAACTACCCCACGATGCTGCCACGCGTGGAGTCCATCGTGCGCAACCGCGTGGAAGCCGCGCTGCGCTTCGCGGAACGCTGGAGCCAGGAGCGCCCGTCGCTGAGGGTGTTGTGCCAGGGCAGGGCGGTGGGCGAGCTGACGGGACTGTCGTTCGGCGCGGGAGACAGCCACCGCGGCGGCCAGACGGTGGCGTTGCTCCAGTGCGGCTCGGAGCGGCTCGTCTACAAACCGCGCTCGGTGGCCATCGACGTGGCGTTGGGGCGGTTCCTCCTTGCGTTGAAGGCGCGGCATGACGGCCCGCTGTCCATCCGCGTCCCGGCGGTGGTGGACCGAGGCACGCACGGTTGGGCTGAGTTCGTCTCGCACCAGTACGCCGCCGGTGACGACGCGCTCCGGAGCTTCTACCGCGGCATGGGCCACTGGTTGGCCATCATGCGGCTGTTGAGTGGCAGTGACCTGCATTCGGAGAACGTCATCGCCCATGGGGATGCCCCCGTGGTCGTGGACTGCGAGACGCTGTTCACGCCGCGCATTCCGCCCAAGCCCTCGGAGCTGGGGCAGGCGTTGGATCATGCGGCGGAGCTGGTGGGGGGCTCGGTGCTGTCCATCGGCATGTTGCCGGGGCGGGGAATCGGTCTGGGGTGGCGCGGCGTGGACAACTCCGCCGTGGGCATGCTCCCCGGGCAGCAGCCCAAGGTGCAGCAGCCCGACATCCTCCAGAAGGGCACGGATGAAGCACGCATTGGCATCACCCAGTTGCCGGCCCAGGTCTCCCAGAACCATCCCAGTCCCGAGCCCGCGCTCGCCCGGTTCTGGCCGGAGGTCCTGACAGGCTTTGACGGCATGACCGCCACGCTGCGCGCGCTGGATGGGGCGGGCCGCCTGGGAGGGTTGCTCACGCCCTTCGAGTCGTGCCGCATCCGTGTCGTGCCTCGGGCCACGGAGGTGTACGCGGAAGTGGCGCGCATGCTGTGGCACCCGGTGTCGCTGCACAAGGATGGCCCGGCGCGCCAGCGTGCCTTCGACTTGCTGACGCGGATGGCCGCCAACGTGTCAACGGCGCCCGGCGAGCCGGAGGTGGTCGCCGCGGAGGTCGAGGACCTGCTTGAAGGTGACATCCCGTTCTTCACCACGCTGGCGGGAGACGGCCAACTGGAGGGGCCTCGGGGGACACGGTGGCAGCCGCACCGCGACCTGGTGGCCGCCGCGCTGGAGAGCTGGCGCACCGCGGACTTCACGCTGGAGCGAGACGTCATCCAATCCGCCCTGGTCAGCGCCTACGTCAATGACGGGTGGATGCCGGACGCGGCGTCGATGATGCCCGCGCACATCCGCACGGACGACCTCGATGTCCGTCGCCGCCGGCTCGCGGCCAGCATCCTGCGCCAGCTCGTCTCCACCGCGATTCGAGGGACGGATGGCAGCGTCACCTGGATTGCGCCCACGCGGGGGCCCACGGGCTGGTCCGTTCAGCCCCTGGAGCAGGACCTCTACGGCGGCGCCTCCGGTGTCGCGCTGCTGGTGGGCGGGTACCTGCGCGAAGTGGAGAAGGGCAGGGCGGACTCTGTCGCCGGGCTGGAGCCCCTGCTGGCGTCGGTGCTGCACACGCTGGTGCTGGCCGAGAACCGCTTCATGGCGCTGCGCCAGCGCAAGGGCATCCGCCTGCGTCCACCTCCGCCTGGGGCCTACATTGGCCTGGGCTCACAAATCTGGACGCGGCTGGTGTTGCTGGACTGGACGCGTGACGCGGGAGAGGGGCTGGCGCGTGCCGAGGCGCTCGCGGACGCCATCCCTGAATCCGCTTCGGCCGCGGATGCCCATGACGTCTTGTCGGGAACCGCGGGTGCGATTCCACCGTTGCTCGCGCTGGCGCGGCGGACGGGGAACGCGCGCTATCTTCAGATGGCGCGCGCGCTGGGCGACACCGTGTGTGAGCACGCGCGGCGTAAGAACGGCCAGGCTTGCTGGATTCATGAGCAGTGGCCCGAGGGCGTCGGGGGTTTCGCGCACGGCACCACCGGCATGGGCTGGGCGCTGACCCTGCTCGGCCGGGCGACGGGGACGTCGCGCTACGCGGAACTGGCACAGGAGGCCTTCGCGTTCGAGGACGCGCTATTCGATGAGGACGAGCAGAACTGGCTGGACCTGCGCATGTTGGAGGGCGCGAAGTCGGCCGCGGCATGGTGTCACGGCGCGGTGGGCATCGGGCTGGCGCACGTGGACCTGGATCCCCGCTTCGAGCGACCTCAGACGCGCCTGCGCCTGCGCCGGGCCGCTGCGGCGACGCGCCAGCTCGGGTTGGGTTGGAACCACTGCGCGTGCCACGGTGACCTGGGCTCGTGGGAACTCCTGGAGCACGCCCTGCGAGCGGGAGAGGCGCCCGACGGCCTGACGCGAGAAGGGCTGCTGGCGAGCATCCTCACCAGCATCGAGGAACAGGGGCCTTCCTGTGGCCTGGCGCGAGATGCTTTCGCGCCGGGGTTGCTGGCGGGCGTTGGAGGTGTCGCCTACCAGTTGCTGCGCGCGCATCCGGAGCATGAGCTGCCGTCCATTCTCACGCTCGGTGGAGGAACGTTCTGAGCACGGACGCGAGCCAGCCGGAGCTGGAGCAGCCCTACTGGCGTCTGGGTGGGGCCGCGCCATCGGGTCCCGGCATGCTGGCGCTCGTGCGGCGTGTGGGCATGGCGGTGCGGCCCGTGGTGTCGGTGCTGCGCCGTGCCTCGCCCCGGGTCGCCGTGGCCGTCGGAGTCCTTCAGTTGCTCGCGGGCGCGGCGACGACGGCGACCCTGCTTCTGGGAACGGAGGTGCTGGGGCGCCTGCTGGCCCAGGCGCCGGGTTTCACGCAGCCACGCGAGGTGCTCGGGCCCCTGCTGTTGCTGGGCTTGATGTTGCTCGTGAAGCTGGGCCTGGACTCGGCCACGACGATGGCGGGAGCGTACCTGGCGCCCCGGGTGCACCGGGTCGCGGAGGAGGCGCTGTTCCGGGTCAGCCTCGACGTGGAGCTGGCGTGCTTTGATGACCCGGCTTTCTATGACCGGCTGCACCGCGCGAAGGACCGGGGGCTGATGCACCTGGAAGGCGCGACCACGGCCTTGGTGGAGGCGGGCAGCGCGTTGTTCGCAGTGGGAGGCGCGGCACTGGCCCTGCTGTGGCTGCACCCGCTGCTGGTGCCACTGCTCGTGGTGGCGCTGCTGCCCGAGGGCTGGGCGGCACTCCACGCGGCGAGGCTTCAGTACGGGGGCATGGCGACGACCATCTCCCTCACTCGTCAGGTGCAGATGATGGCGGAGCTCGCCACCCAGCGAGAGTCCGCGCCGGAGATTCGCGCCCATCAAGCGCAGGACTACGTCCTGGCCGAGTACCGGGACAGCGCCGTGGCGCTGCAGGACCATCTGGTCCGCCTGGGGCTCGTTGGCGCGCGGGCGGCGCTGGTGGGCCGGCTGCTGTCAGGGCTGGGGCTGATGGCGACCTTCGTCGCGCTGGGCATGATGCTCCACGCGCAGTGGCTGGGGTTGGCCGTCGCGGGCACGGCGGTGATGGCGATTCGGAGCGCCAGCACGGCGCTGAGCCAGTTGATGGTGACGATGCACGGGCTGTTCGAGAAGGGCCTGTACATCAGCGACTACCGCGAGTTCATCGAGCAGTCGACGTCACGCGTCCGTCCCCCCACGAGCGTGGAGGCGCCAGCGCGGCCCGGCCGCATCGAGCTTCGAAACGTCAGCTTCCAGTACCCGGGACAGGAGGGGCGGTTCGCGTTGCGCGACATCTCCTTGTCCCTGGAGGCGGGGCAGAGCATCGCCCTGGTGGGCGAGAATGGTTCGGGCAAGAGCACCCTGGCCCGGTTGTTGGGCGGGCTCTACCACCCGAGCGCGGGCCGCATCGCCTGGGACGGCGTGGACGTGACCACGTTGACGCCCGACAGCGTGGCGGACCGTGTCGTGATGGTGTTGCAGGACCCCATCCGCTGGCCTCGCAGCGCGCGCGACAACGTCCGACTGGGCCGGCATCTGCGGGAGGACGTCGACTCGCGAGCGCTGCTCGAAGCCGCCGAGCAGGCCCGAGCGCATGAGGTCATCGACACGCTGCCTCGGGGCTGGGAGACGCTGCTCTCTCGGCAGTTCCTCGGCGGGCAGGACCTCTCCGGTGGACAGTGGCAGCGCCTCGCCGTGGCGCGAGGGCTGTACCGGGACGCGCCGCTGGTCATCCTGGACGAGCCGACCGCGCCCCTGGATGCGAAGGCGGAGCACGCCGTCTACGAGTCCCTCCGGAAGCTGGCCAAAGGCCGCACGGTGGTGCTCATCACGCATCGACTCGCGAGCGTCCGCAACGCCGACCGCATCTACTTCCTGGAGCGCGGCGCCCTGGTGGAGCAGGGGCGTCACGAGGATTTGATGCGGGAGAATGGCCGTTACGCCGAGCTCTACCGGCTTCAGACGAAGCTGCACGGACTGGACGATGACACGAACTGAACTCGAGGCGCGCTGCCGGGCCGTGGACTGGGCGGGGCTGGGCCAGCGGCTTCAAGGGGCGGTGATTCTTTCAGGGGACGAACGGCTGGAGCGCGCGAAGAAGCAGTTCGCGGCGGGGCAGCCGCTGGAGCTTCCTCACGTGCTGGTTCACTGCCGAAGGACCGAGGACGTTCAGCGGACGCTGGCGCTGCTCGTCGAGCATGCGTTGCCGTTCTCGGTGCGCAGTGGTGGCCACTGCTTCGCGGACCTGTCCTCCAGCGCGGGCGTGGTGCTCGACCTGTCGGAGCTGAATCACGTCGAGTGTCAGGGGGAGGTCGCCGTCGCGGGGCCGGGGCCCACGCAGCGGTGGTCAGTCGCGCCCTGGCGGCGCATGGGCGTGTCCTCCCCACGGGAGGGTGTGGCCTCGTCGCCCTGGGGGGGCTCGGGCTCGTCGGTGGGTTTGGTTTCCTGGGACGGCGTCATGGGCTCACCGCAGACCAGATTGAGCGGATGGACGTCGTGCTCGCGGACGGGCGCCTCGTCCACGCGAGTCGGGATGAAGCACAGGACTTGTACTGGGCGCTGCGTGGAGCGGGAAGCGCGGGGTTCGGCGTCGTGACCCGGCTGACGCTGCGAACCTTCCCGCTGGAGCCACTGACACTCTGTCATGGCCGCTGGGCGCTGTCCGAGGCCACCTCGCTGGTGGAACTCTGGCAAGCGTGGGCACCCGACGCGGACCCGGACATCAACCTGGAGCTGGGGCTCACCTTGCTCGACGATGACGAGAGCCCTCCCTACGTGGAGCTCTTTGGCGTCATCCTGGGAGACGAGGCTCGGGCCTCCGAGCACTTCGACGTCTTGAAGAATCACCTGGGGCCCTTGTCGTCCGAACTGCACGGACGGCGATTGGCACCGGCCCAAGCCGCGGACTATCTCGTGGGCTTGTTGAATCATGACGGGGAGCCCGCGTGGATGCCGAGCCTCCCGTACCGGGACGTCGCCTACCAGTTCACCCGCTCCAACTTCTTCGATGCGCCGCTCGACACGGAGTCGGTTCGGACCTGCGTCGAGGCGCTCGCCGTGGACCGGCGTTACGCGCAGCACCGGGAGCTGGAGTTCATTCCCTGGGGCGGTGCCTACGCTCGTGGTGATGGCACCTCCTGTTTCCCGCACCGTGGCGCGCGCATGATGATTCGTCACACGACCGTGGTCGGCGCGCGCTCCACGGAGGCCCTGCGTGAGCACGCGCGAGACTGGGTCGATGCGTCGTGGGACACGGTGCGTCCCCCGTCCCGCGCGGGGTGTACTCCGGCTACGCCGACCGCCGCCTGGAGGGCTGGCAACGCGCGTACTACGGAGAGAATCTCTCACGGCTCCAGCAGGTGAAGCAGAAGTACGATCCGGGCAACGTCTTCCAACATGCGCAGTCGCTCGGGACGTCGTGAGCTCCCGTTGAACCCAAGGCCCGACATCAGTTGACGGGCGCGTGCTGTTGGAGGAACCGCCCCACCAGCGCTCGGGCGAGCTGACGGCCGAAGCCACCATCCCAGATGTCGAAGCCATGCTCCGCGTAGGGAAGCGTGAAGAGGGCGTGGGAGACGCCCGCCTGCGCCAGTCGCGCGGCCAGTGCTCGCGAGGCATGGAGCGGAACCACGCTGTCGGCTCCTCCATGTAACAGCAGGGTCGGCGGGGAACGTGGCCCGACGTGGTTGATGGGGGAGAGCAGCTCGTACTGCGCTCGGTGGCCTTGCAGAGGTACACCCGTGAAGCCCTCGAGCGAAGCCGGGGCGTTCGCGGCGTAGGTCACCAGATCGCTGGGGCATAGAAACTGATGATGGCCGCCACCGATGTGTCCCCAGCGTCGCAGGAAGGCGGAAGGCGTGTATCTCCCTCGGTGTACCCCGCAAGGGTCGCGAGGTGCCCACCCGCGGACTCTCCGAACAGGACGAGCCGGTCCGGGTCGATACCGTAGGTGGCCGCGTGGTCCTTGGCCCAGCGGATGCCACACTTGACGTCTCCCGGGGCCGTCACGCCGGTGGCAGGCGGAAAGAGCCGGTAGTCAAAGGAGATGAGCGCGTAGCCCCGCGCGGTGAGGAAGTCGGCCCAGGCACGGGCATAACCGCGCTCCCCGCCACGCCAACCACCCCCGTGAAAGTAGAGCACCGCGGGGCGGGCCTTGTCGGTGGCTGTCTCCGGAAGAAAGACGTCGGCGTGCAGCTCGAGCCCTTCGAAGGCGGCGAAGCGTACGGTCTGGCCTGGAAGGGGACGGGCGCCAACGAGGGGCTGGAAGTACGCACGAAGGTCGAGCGGAATGTCCGCCGCCCGGGCCAACCGCCATGCGGAGACAGCGGGCCACGCCGCGAGAACGCCGACGAGCAGCGCGGATGCCGCCGTCCCCGAACGCAGCCACCTCGCCCCGTCCACATGCGCCACCCAGACCGTCACCAGCGCCGTGAGGAGTGCGGGCAACAGCATCACCAGGCTGTACTCCCGCAGGATGCCCTTGAGCAGGTGGACGAGCGTGGGCACCCCAGCGGGAGCGAAGAAGACGGCCGTGAGCAGCACGCAGCCCACGATGTGCAAGAGCGCCAGCAGGGTTGGCATGGAGGACAGGGGTGGTGACGGCATCCGGCAAGAGAGGCAGACCGCCGCATCGTAGACGAGATGCGGCGGGGCTGGGGCTACCGGAGTCGCGCGGGACGCCGGGCCGCGCTCGCCGAGGGCGACTGCACCTGGGAAGAGATGTCCGCGTCGCCGCCTTCGCCACCTGGTACCCCGTCCGCGCCGTACGACAGGATGACAGGACTGCCGCCTTCATTGATGTACACGTAGTCGCGGTTCCACGGGTCCTTGGGCAAGCGCTCCACTGAGCGAGCCTGCAGCAGTACCTCCAAGCCGGCCTGGGACTCAGGGAAGCTGCCTGCCTTCATGTAGTGGAGCTTGAGGCCCGTCTCCAAGGTCTTGATGTCCAGAGCGGCGGTCTTCTGCTTCGCCTCCTCCAGGTTCGACATCACGGAGACGCCCACCGCCGCGGCAATGAGCCCGAGAATGGTGATGACGACCATGATTTCAATCAGGGTCATGCCGCGAACGTGACGGCGCCGCGAATTCAGCTTCGGGGTTGGCTTCATTTTTGGGTTTTGACCTCGTGTGACGTTGTGTCCGGCAGGTACGTGCGAGTCGTGTCTGGATGTCTGACCTTGTGGGCTGCAGGCACCTGGAACACGGCTTGGCTCCCAGGCGTGGAGCGACGCCTATGCAGCCGCTGTGCCCAGGCGAGGCATCTCCGCTGTCGTCCACGCCGCGTGAGCGACTGACGCAGGCCACCGCTCGGGCTGGGACGTGTTGGTGCGGGGCAACTTCACCGCGCCGCCTCCGGGCACCGCGCCCCTCATGTCGGACCTGGGATGGGGGCGGTCCGGTAGGATGTCTCGCCACCGCCGTCCCCTGAACGGCGCATCTACGACAGCCCTGTGGTGAGCGTGCCGCGATACTGAATTGACATGTCTTTGCTGGGGATGTGCGGGCTGGACAGGGTTTGGGAGGTGAACACTGAAGACTGGGTTGCCTCAAATGCAGAAGATCTGTTGCGAAATGTTTGTGTTCAAGTGCGATGTGTTTTGGGAGGATGCGCGGGCAGTTCAAGCATGTCGTGCGAACAAAGGGGCATCGCCATGTTGAATCAAATGAAGTGGCTGGCCTGTGCATGTGTAGTGACGCTGGCGGTGGGGTGCGCACCCCCCGGTTCGGAAGAAGGGCAGCCTGTCGACGCCCCGGATTCTGAGCAGTCCGTGGGTGCGGGCGAAGTCAGTGCTTTGGGTGTCACTGAATTCGTCGCGTGTCTCGGGCCACAGGCCATCGAGAACTCGGTCTGTGTCGCCCTGTGTGCCAATGCGTATGCGCTGCAAGTTCCTCAATTGTTGACGTGCATTGCAAATGATTGTGGCGTGGCTGTGACGTTGGTGGATGTTCTGACGTGTGTTCCCGAGCTTCTCTAACGCTGACCCGCGGCAGAGTGACCTCGGTGTGCCCCTCCAGATGAAGCGAGATGGCACCCGGGGGCCATGAGCAGTGCGGGGCGGGGGATGGGCCCAAGGACCCTTCCGCCGCTCCCGCGACAAAGGCCAGCCGTGGCGAAGTCTGTGGCGCGTTCATCGGTGCCTCGGTCCGGCTGAAGCCGCTGGGGCGCGTCTGTCATTCATGTACGTCGTGACGTGGGCGGACCTGGCGGGTTGAGGTCCGCCACACCCTCCCTCCATCGTCCCACAATCGGACGGTGTGGTTCGACGTCATGTCAGACCCAGCATCGTTACTCCAGTCACTGCTGCAATCCAGCCATCCCGATTCCCCCAGGAAGATGCGCTTCAGCACCGCGACCGGGCCGGCGGTCTCGGCGGGCTGATGCAATGAGGGGAGGAGCGTGCGGCGATGCTGGGCGCAGCAGTGTTCCCATTCCCTGGAGAATTTCGTTGAGAAACATTGTCGGGACGTTCTTCACCACCCTTGGGCTCGCATGCGCGGTGGTCGCATGTCACGGCGAGCCACCCACTCACACCGAGGCGCGGCCCCTGGCCGGGCCCGAGCAAAAGCCAGCCCAACCCCTTGTCCAGCGCTCCGCGGTGAGCTGCACCAACCCCATTCCCCTCAGCAATGGCACACCCGTCGGTGACGTCGCCGCGGCAGCCGATGATTGGTCCTGCACCTATACCCTGACCGTGTCAGGGCAAGTCACCCGTCTCGAATTCGTCACCAGCGGGGGCACGGGCGACGGTGACCTGTTCGTCAAACATGGCTCCGCCCCCACCACGGGCTCCTTCACCTGTAAGTCCACGGGCTACGACAACAACGAGCGCTGCGTCATCACCAACGTTCGGGAGGGGACCTACTACGTCCGGATGCTCGGCTATACCGAGGTCGCCGGTGTCACCCTCACAGGTACGTACAGTCCCGTCGGCGCGCCGAGCTGCGATAGCACCCACGCGCTCGCCAATGGCACGCCCGTGGACGGAATCAGTGCCCCCTCGGGGAACTATTCCTGCATCTACACGCTGGAGGTGCCCGCGGGTGCCTCCGACCTCCGCTTCAACCTGTCCGGGGGCACGGGGGATGGCTCGCTGCTGATGAAGTACGGTTCCGTGCCCAACGGCAGCTCATTCGACTGCAGGTCCGTGACGGCGGGCACCAACACCGAGAGCTGCCGCATCATGACACCCCAGGCCGGCACGTATTACGTGCGGGTCCAGGGGAATACCGCGGTCTCCGGCGCCCGCCTGGTGGGCTCGTATTTCCAGTCCAACAGTTGCGACGACGTCGTCGCGCTCGCCAACGGCACGCCCGCGGTCAACGTCAGCGGGGCCATTCACAACTGGTCCTGCATCTACACGCTGGACGTCGCGCCGGGCGCGTCTGACCTCCGGTTCGTCACCAGCGGGGGCACGGGGGACAGCGACCTCTATGTGAAGTACGGCTCCGTGCCGACCGTCTATTCGCGTGACTGTGAGTCGACGGGCTCCGGCACCCAGGAGAGTTGCGTCATTCCAGAGCCGCGAGCGGGCACCTACTACGTGAGAATGCTGGGGCACTCCGCGTTCTCGGGCGTCAACCTGACGGCCTCGTACACGCCGGAGTGCACCAGTGTCTTTCCTCTCGCGCAGAACACACCGACGGGCGGTATCGGCGCGCTGGGGAAGCGCTGGTCCTGCATCTACGCCCTGGAGGTGCCAGAGCGGGCGACGGACCTGAAGTTCGTCACCAGCGGGGGGACGGGGAACGGGGACCTGTACGTGAGGTTCGGCGCGGTGCCAGACAGCAGCGCGCATGACTGCAAGTCCACGGGCACCACCTCCAGTGAGACCTGCACCATCCCCGTGGCCCAGGCCGGCACCTATTACGTGCGCATGCATGCCCCCACCACGACCTTCTCCGGCGTCAACCTGACGAACTCCTACACACTCGGCAAGCCTGTCGGGTGTACCGGCACCAATGCCCTGTCCAACGGCACGCCGGAAGGCGGCGTCGGTGCGGCTGGCAATGACTGGTCGTGTCTCTACACCCTGGAGGTTCCGCAGGGCGCGAGCAACGTCCGGTTCGTCACCAGCGGAGGGACGGGCAATGGCGACCTGTACGTGAAGCGTGGCGCTCCCGCGAGCGACGTGTCGTTTGACTGCAAGTCGACCGGAGGCACCAACAGCGAGACGTGCTCCATCCCCGCGGCGCAACCGGGCACCTACTACGTGCGGATGCATGGCGCCGCGGCGTTCTCCGGCGTCAGCCTGACGGGCTCGTACACCTCGCTGAACCCGACGGGGTGCACCAGCGTCGTCGCCCTGTCCAACGGCGCGCCTGCGAGCGGCGTCGGCGCGTCCGCGGGGACCTGGTCCTGCCACTACACCCTGGACGTCCCTGCTGGTGCGTCCAACCTCAAGTTCACGACCAGCGGTGGCTCGGGCGACAGCGACCTGTATGTGCGGTTCGGCGCCGCTCCGGAAATCAGCGCTCATGACTGCAGGTCGGCGACGGGCACCAGTGAGACGTGCACCATTCCGCTGGCGCAGGTGGGCACCTACCATGTGCGGTTGTATGGCTACACCAGCTTCACCGGCGTCAACCTGACGGCCTCCTACACCTCCACCGCGCTCGCCAGCGGCGTGCCGGTGACGGCGTTGAGTGGGTCGGTGGGGAGCTGGTCGCCCATCTACACCCTGGAAGTCCCGGCGGGAGCCACGAACCTCCAGTTCGTCACGGCCGGCGGGACGGGAGACAACAACCTCTACGTGAAGCACGGCGCCCCGCCGAGCGATACCTCGTACGACTGCCGTTCCATGGGCAGTGGCACGAGCGAGACGTGTGCCATCTCCACGGTGCGGGCGGGCACCTACTACGTGCGGGTTCACGGAGCCTCGCCCTACGCGGGAGTCAGCTTGACGGGCTCGTACACGCCGCCCGTGCCGCCTGTCTGCACGGGAATCATTCCCCTCGCCAATGGCACCACCTCGGCTCATTTCAGCGCGGCGGCCGGTAGCTGGTCCTGCACCTACGCCCTGGAGGTTCCGGTGGGCGCGGGCAGCGTGCGCTTCGCCACGAGTGGAGGCTCGGGCAATGGTGACTTGTACGTGAGATATGGCGCCGCGCCGGACAGCAGCACGTATGACTGCAGGTCCGCGGGCGGCTCCACGGCCGAGGCGTGCACCTTCCCGGCGGCCCAGGCGGGCACGTATTACGTGCGCGTGCATGGGGCCAGCGCCTTCTCGGGCGCGCGACTGACGGCCACCTACGTCCCCATGGGCTGCCATGCGGACCTCGCGAACGGCGTGCCGGTGAACGACCTCCATGTGGGCGCCAACGCGTGGTCCTGCCTCTACGCCTTGGACGTCCCAGTCGGGGCCAGCAACCTCAAGTTCGTCACGAGCGGGGGCACCGGGAATGCGTCGCTGTTCGTGCGGCACGGCTCGGCGCCCGACGGCAGCACTTTCGACTGCAAATCCTCGGGCGTGACTTCCAGTGAGACCTGCACCATCCCTCGGGCGCGGGCGGGCACGTACTATGTGCGGCTGTTCGGTGCCAGCGCGTTCTCGGGCGTCAACCTGACGGGCTCGTACAGCGCCAGTGACTGCGGCCGGGGGCTGTCGAATGGCGTGCCGCTGGAGGGGCTCCACGGAAGCGCCGGCACGTGGTCCTGCACGTACGCCCTCGACGTGCCGGAGGGGGCGGCCGACCTCAAGTTCGAAACGGAAGGGCTCGCGGCGGGCGCGGCCATTTTTGTGCGGCACGGCGTCGCGCCGGACAGCAGCACGTATGACTGCAAGTCCACGGGGTTTGCCCCTCGCGAGACGTGCCGCATCCCTCAAGCACGCGCGGGGACGTATTACGTGCGGCTGTACGGCGACAGGGACTTCGCGGGCACCCGACTCAAGGGCTCGTACGTCCCCGCCATCCCACTGACCAACGGCACGCCGGAGGAGAACATCAGTGGGGAGGGTTGGAGCTGGTCGTCGGTGTACACCCTGGAGGTGCCTGCGGGAGCGACCCAGCTCAAGTTCGTCACGCGCGGCGGCTCGGGCAACAGCGACCTGTATGTGAGGTTCGACGCCACGCCGAGCAGTACCACCGTGTATGACTGTCAGTCGGCGGGGAGCACCACCAGCGAGACCTGCACCATCCAACTGCCGCTGCCTGGAACCTACCACGCACGGTTGTATGGCGCCGCGGCCTTCTCGGGGGTGGAGTTGACGGGCTCGTACACCGACACGAACCCCGTACCTCCCGGCAACGACACCTGCGACACGGCGGAGGCGCTCGTCTTCGACGGCGAGGGTGTCGCCCGCGCTCAGGGAGACACGACGCTGGCTGGGAACAGCAACACGAGCGGGGACGCCTCTCCGTCCTGTTCGCCGACCGCCAGGGCCTCTGGCAACGACGTCGTCTACCGGCTGACGTTGACGGAGTCTCGGAGCATCCAGGTGACTGTCACCCCCTGGGACACGCGACTGGCGCCGGTCGTGTACCTGCGCGACTCCGGGAGCTGCGCGAGTCCGAGCACCGCGACGGAGCTGGCGTGCGGTGCCACCGTGGCGGACACCTCGGGGCCGGCGGAGCTCTTCTATCCAGAGCTTCCTCCAGGCGAGTACTTCCTCTGGGTGGATGGCGGCGCCTACAGGAGTTCAGGCGGGCCCGCCTCCTTCGGACGCTTCGGACTGCGGGTGGAGCTGCACGAGCCCGTTCTTCCTCCGGCGAACGAGACGTGTGAGACCGCGCAGCCGCTCGTCTTCGAGCACGGGGTCGCCCGCGTCACGGGAGATACGCGCAACGCGTCCAATGACCATCACGCGACCTGCGGCTCGAGCGGTCCGCTGCGGGGGCGGGATGCCGCCTACGTGTACACACTGAGCGAGACGCAGGACGTCTTCATCGAGTTGACGGCCACCCAGCCGTACCCGGATTGGACGCCGGTGCTCTACACGGGGGCGCTCCGCTCCTGCGTCCAGAGCCCGACGGGCGTCACGTGTGACGCCAACCGGCAGGCCTACAGGCGCTTCCGCAGGCAGGCCGCGGGGACCTATGTCATCTGGGTCGATGGGCTGACGGACGCCGATGCCGGCTCCTTCGAGCTGAAGGTCACCACCCACACACCGTCGCGCAACGACACGTGCGCTACGGCGAAGGCGCTGGTCTTCAATGCCGCGGGAGACGCGTTCGAGCGAGGGGACACGACGTATGCCTCCGACAGCGGTCCGACCGCGGGTGAGCCGTCGTGCGGCACGTTTGGCCTGTCCGGCAACGACCTCGTCTACACCGTGACGGTGCCGCCCGGCCTGCCGCAGCAGCTCTCGTTCGTGGTCGAGCCGACCATCGACAGCTACCTCATTCCGTACATCTATTTGAGGAGCGTCTGTTCGACCACGCGACTGTCGGATCAACTCACCTGCGCCACGACTCCGGCCCTTGCCTATCAGCAGAGTGTCGGGACGGCGGTCGCCCGGCTCGAGCCAGGGACCTACTTCCTGTATGTCGACAGCCGTGGCTACGAGGGGGCCTTCAACCTGTACGTGCACATGGGCGCTCCCAATGACACGTGCGGAACGGCCCGGCCCGTCGAGCTCGCGTCCGATGCCATGCCGGGCGTGGCTGCTTCCAACATCGGGATGACGAACGACTATGGTCCTGGGAGCGCGAACCCCTACGGCGGAACGTGCGCGAACACCGGCAGCGCCACCGTGGACTCCGTGTATGCCTTCACGGCGCCTGCCACCGGGACGTACCACGTGGAAGGCGGCGGGGTGCGGCTCCTGGGCGAGACTTGCGCTCCCTCCGTTTGCTCGGAGAGCCCCATCTTCGAGGCCACGGAAGGCCAGACGTATTACTTCGTTCTCGACCATGGGACGGGAAGCACCACCACAGGTGCCGCCAAGGTTCGGGTTCGCGAGTACCCGTGGTGGTGAGCCGCTCGTGAGGTGCTGAAGCCTCGGCACCCCGCCAGTGTCATTGGGCGCTGGCGGGGTGTCGGGGCGACCCTGCTTCCACGTAGGGAATCGCCAATGCCATGCGTTGTGGTGGAAGTGCGACTGAGTGCGTCCGAGCACGCCCGTGGGGGCATGCTCGGCGTCACTTGTTTCCCGGGTCAGATGTCGAGCTGCCAGAGCTGGTTGGCCGCATCCGCGTTGCGCTTCATGGGGTAGATGATGAGCCGGCCCGAGCCGTTCGTCTGGGCGCCCTCGATGTCGAGCACCATGCCGTTCAACTGGCTCTGGATGTAGTAGGTGCCGCGGGCACGGCCGGGCACGAGCTGCCACACCTGATTGGGCTGGCCGTGGGCCTCCCAGGTAACGACGCCGGTTCCAGGGTTCGTGGATGCGCCTTCCACGTCGAGCACGAGCCCGTTGAGCCTGCTGCGGATGAGGTAGCCGCCCCGCGTGGGCACCAGCTCCCACAGTTGGTTCTCATTGCCTTCGCGGTGGGACTTGGCCCGGTGCGCGATGAGCCTCGCGCCGGGTGCGCGGTTGGCGCCCTGAATGTCGATCACGAGGCCCGCGAGCTTGCTCCGGATGAGGGTGCTGCGCTGGGAGTGCGGCTCACCCCGGCCCGGCTCCCGGTCCCGTCCGCCGTGGCCTCGGCCCGGAGGCGGGGGCGGGGGCGGAGTGGGGCGGGCTTCTCCCTGGCACCAGCCGGCGGGGCTGCAGGTGCGTGCCCCATCGCACTGCGAGGCGTCGTGACAACGGTTGGGCCCGGGGCGGTTGCGTGACTCGTCCCAGCGGTAGTTGGGTCCTGGCCCCGCGGCAGCCGTCAGCGGCAGGAGCAGCAGCGCGAGCGCCGCCCAGCCCTTGCCCTTCACGGACGACCGGTTTTCACGCACACGACCACCCTCGGACGCACTCCGAACCGCCTGCATGGGACTTCTCCGTGATTGAGGTTTCCAGCAGAGGGGCGGCTCAGGCCGCCCACTCGCCCTGTGTACTTCATGACGAGGGGGCGGGAATTTCATTCAGCGCCCTGATTGAGCGCGATTACGCTGCCATCAGCCAGGCGCCCACCACCACCATCCAGGCGAAGATGACGCCCTCCACGGTGCGCTGTATCAGCCCTCGCACGGGGGACTCGAAGGACAGGGCGAACATGCCGAGCAGGATGACCGGGCCCAGGAACCCGCTGACGGGGCCCAGCGCGGAAAGGGCTGGGAGGTCCTCGAAGGCGCGCTTCATCTCGAGCAGGCCCGCGCCCGCGCCAAAGTAGCCGAGCCCCGCCACCAGGTTGTGCATCTGGTTCTTCCAGGTGCCCCAGAAGGGGGCGCCCGCGTCACAGGGAAAGAGCGCCGCGCCGACGTAGCTCACGCCCAGGAGTGACAGCAGGACGGCGGAGGTTCCCTCCCCGCCGTGCGAGGTGAGCTGGGCGTGGAGCAGGGCGGAGAAGGCCAGGACGGCCAGCCCCGCGGGCGCGAAGCCAAGCCACGCCACGCGCCCGGCGCCAGGGGCCCCCGTCTCGCCTAACTCGCTGATGGTATTCCTGACATGGCTGTAGCCGGGCCTTCGCCGCGCGAACCAGAAGGGCGGAAGGACGCCGAGGGCCACGACGAGCAGCGCACAGAGGAGGAGCCAGGAACTCATGGCGCCTCTCCAAAGCGTTGGCGGCCCGGTCGAAAGCCATCAAGCATCCATCCGGAGACGGGTTTGACCCGAAATGCAGGTTCAGCGGCTCTCTGTGGGGTGGTGCCTCCGGGCCCGCCATTCCTTCAGACGAAAGGCAGACGCCATGCAGCATTCAGGACAGCGCCACCGGGCGGGCCTCACCGCCCTGGTGGTCCTCACGACCTTGCTCAACTTCCTGTTCCCCGCGAATGTCCTCGCGGCGGACCGGGGGGCGTGGGCGCCCGATACGTCGTACACCGTGGGCGACATCGTCTCCCATGGAGGCCGGGGCTACGACTGCCGTCAGTCGCACCGGTCCCTCGTCGGCTGGGAACCTCCCAATACGCCAGCGCTCTGGCTGGAGCGGACGGGGAATCCTCCTCCGGACACCCAGGCTCCCTCCGCTCCGCCTTCGCTCACGTCCACGGCGAAGACGCATGAGAGCGTGTCGCTGTCCTGGGGCGCCGCCACGGACAACGTGGGAGTCACCGGCTACGAGGTCTTCACGAACGGGAGCGCCTCCGCGTCCGCTTCGACGTCGGGCGCCACGTCCGTCACGGTGACGGGCCTGCTGGCGAACACGACGTACACGTTCACCGTGAAGGCTCGGGACGCCGCGGGCAACCGCTCGGCGGCGAGCAACGCGCACAGCGTGACGACGTCACCGCGCCCGGCGCCGGACACCGTGCCGCCCTCCACGCCCGGCGGCCTGCGCTCCACCGGGGTGAGCAACAGCAGCGTGTCGCTCTCCTGGACTGCGTCCACCGACAATGTGGGCGTCACCGGCTACGAAGTCTTCGTCAACGGGGCCAGTGGCGCGTCCGCGACCACCTCGGGGGCCACCAGCGTCACGGTGACAGGGCTGAACGCGAACACGACCTACAGCTTCACGGTGAAGGCGCGGGATGCCGCGGGCAATCGGTCGGCGTCGAGCGCCGGCGTCTCCGTGACGACGACGGGAACGCCGCCTGTGGGGAACAAGCTCATCGTGGGCTACTGGCACAACTTCGACAACGGTTCGACGAACATCCGGCTGCGGGACATCTCGTCGAAGTTCAACGTCATCCAGGTCGCCTTCGCCGAGCCCGTGGGAGGGCCGGGCTCGGGCCGCATGGCCTTCGCTCCGTACAATTCGAGCATCGCGGACTTCAAGGCGGACATCGCGCTGCTCAAGAGTCAGGGCCGGAAGGTGCTCATCTCCATTGGTGGCGCGAACGGTACGGTTCATCTGGATGACGCCGTCGCGCGGCAGGACTTCGTCACCACCATGCAAGCCCTCATCGATACGTACGGCTTCGACGGGCTGGACCTCGACCTGGAAGGCAGCTCGCTGTCGCTCAATGGCGGTGACACCGACTTCCGCAACCCGACGACGCCGCGCATCGTCAACGTCATCCAGGCCACGCGCCAGCTCCTCAACCAGAATGGCTCGGGCTTCATCCTCACCATGGCGCCCGAGACGGCCTACGTCCAAGGCGGCATGTCCGCGTACGGTGGGCCCTGGGGCGCGTACCTGCCCGTCATCCACGCGCTGCGCGACCGGCTGACGTACCTGCACGTGCAGCACTACAACACCGGCACGGTCATGGCGCTCGACGGCCGGGCGTACGCGCAGAGCACGCCGGACTTCCACGTGGCCATGGCGGAGATGATGCTCGTGGGGTTCCCCGTTGGCGGCAACACCCAGGCGATGTTCCCCGGGCTGCGGCCAGAGCAGGTGCTCATCGGACTGCCTTCGTCACCGCAGGCCGCGGGGGGCGGATACACCGTGCCCGCCAACGTGCACAGGGCGCTCGACTATCTCATCAAGGGCCAGTCCTTCGGGGGCACGTATGTGCTGCGCAATCCCGCGGGCTACCCCGCCTTCAAGGGCCTGATGACCTGGTCCATCAACTGGGATGCGTTCACGAACTTCGAGTTCTCGAACAGCCATCGCGCGTACCTGGATACCTATCGTTAGTGACGCGCTCCGGCCCATGCGCCGGGGATGAAGCCGCATCGCATCCGTCTGTTCAAGGCCTCCTGGGCTCGCCACATGCAGTGGCCCAGGGGGCTTTTGGCTTTTCCCGACAGGGCCCATGGACACGCGTTCCGCGGCGGCTTGCGGTATTCGCCAGGCCTTGGCATCGATGTCTCCCATGAGCGCATCCGTGCCTGTTGAAGTCGCCCCGCAAGTTTCGAGCGCCAGCGAAGTCCTGCGGCGCCACCTCGCCCCTTCGCTCCAGGCCATCCACCTGTTTGGCTCGGCGGTGGAGGGCGGACTGAAACCGCGGAGCGACGTCGATCTGCTGGTCACCGGGAACGAAGCCGCGGATTGGCGGGGGGACGAGCGGAACGTGGTGCTCGCGCTGGCGCGGATCTGGTTCAGCCTGTCCACGGGCGGTTTCGCTCCCAAGGACGTCGCGGCGCAGTGGCTCATCGAGCGCCTGCCGGATGTGCACCAAGGCCTCATGCACCGCGCGCGGGATTCATATCAGGGTGTGCGGCAGGATGACCTGGCGAGCCGAGGCCCGGAGGTCGCCGCGTTCGTGCGCTTCGCTCGGGCGGCCATCGAAGGCCTGTATCTGGCATTACAGCCCGGCCATTTCGCACCGCGTTGAGCCCTTGCGCGTACGGCAGACGGAGAAGTCAGGTTGAGGCTTTGGCATCGTTCCGGCCATCGTGGATGCGGGGATGGGCCCGCGGGCCCGTGCATTGCTCTGTCCATGCCCCCCGAGGTAAAGACTCGCGCTGCCTCTCCGCGAGCGCCGGGAGAGCAGGGGAGGGGGATGCCATCATGAGCAATCGTGGTTCCGAGCGGGAACACTTGCATGACGAGCTGCGGAGCGGTCTCAGGACCGATGCTCGCTACGACGACGTGCCATTCCACGTCGACGTGGCATGGATTGCCTGGGACAGTGGTTTCCGCGGTTCGGGCCTGCGCATTGGCGACCGCATCCTCGAAATCGACGGCCAGCCCGTCGTCAAGCCTCCGGACCTGGACACCTGGCGGCGCACCGTTCCATTCCTGCTGGGCCAGTACGCGGAAGCCAAGACCTGGGCTCAGCAGGGCCGCAAGGAGGGGGATGAGGTCCGGTTGCGGATTGCGCGCCGACGCGAGCCGGGCGATGGCTGGGAGGAGCACGCGTTCGTGGGTGTCCTTCGCCACGAGCGCATCTGGAGCCTCGCGGAGACGTCACGGCCCATCATCGGCCCGGGGGGGCCCGAGCGCCTGGGGCGCGATGGTTTCGACGAGTCCTGGCTGGGCTGGATGGACAAGTGCGTCTTGGAGTGGGAGCGCCTGCTGGACGGCTCCTTCGGTATCTGGCGGACGTCGCGCGGGACGCGCATGGAGTTCGCGCGGCACCTCGAGCGCAAGCCCCGTGTCGACCACCTCGTCGAGCACTTCCCGGGGCCCCTGGCGACGGCGATGCGCGACGACTGGGAGATGGTTCGCGAATGCCTCGAGGGCCAGCTCGTCACGTTGCCGGCCCACGCCCTCGACTTCCGCACTCGGGGCGAGGCCTCGGTCAAGGACATTGGCCTTCAGGCCACCTCGGCCTGGCAGGCCCTGCTGGCGGCGCGTGCGGAGGAGACGCTCGGGGCTTTTCCCACGGTCGACCCGTTCCGTGGCGATCGCTCGGCTGTGACGGGCAAGCTCGTTTCACTGCCACAAGTGACCCAGCGCGAGTGGCTGATGGACATGGGCAAGGCCTACCTGGCCTGGAGTCAGTCGGGTGCCTGGGTCTTCTGCCCGGTCGAGTCCCCGGCCATGAAGCGGCTCTTCGCCGCCCTGCACCGCTACCAGAAGCGCGTCACCCCGTCGGTGAGGATTGATATCTCCTTGCTGGGCCGCATCCTTCCCGACCCACGGCTGCTCGCGGGCTCGGGCCGCGCCGTCGCCGGGCTGGAGGTGGAGCCGGTCGCGGCGCTCATTGGCGGCGCGGTCTGCGTCGACGTCAGTGACACGCGAGAGGGCGGCCCGTTCTTCGCGGGAGAAGCGTCGCTCACCCATGAAGCCCTCGGGGCTCCGGCCGACGATGCGAGTCCGCGTGAGATTCTCGAGGCCATGGTCGCGGCCGTGAAGCACGGTGACCAGGCGACCTGGAACGACCTGTTCGCCGACTGGCGCGCCGTGCCGGATGGTCAGCGGCCCATCTACTACCCGGTCTGGACCTGGAACAGTCGCGACAGCGAGTGGATGCGTTCCCGGCGCCTCCTGCTCGACAAGGTTCTTGATGCGCGGGTGCACTGGATGGGGGATGTGAACGTCGTCATTCGCGGCGACGAAGCCCCGGGCGTCCCGCGCATCGAGGAGGTCGAGTTGGAGCTCGACCACGTCGGACTCTTCGAGGGCGAGGCCCGGACCTTCAACTCGGTCGAGGTGAAGCGGCACTGGCGGTTCCAGCGCCGCAACGGCGGTCCGTGGCGCATCGTCAGCCATCAGAGCCTGTAAAGGAGCGTTCCATGAGTTGGTATTCGGGCCGGGTCTCGGAGCTCAACGATTTGATGAACCGCGCCTCCGAGGGCGCCGCCGACTCGGTGACCCGCGCCTTGCGCGACGGCATCTCGAAGGTGGGCACCGCGGCGAACAGCGCACTGGATTTCCTGTTCGACGCCAGTGAGCGCGCCAGCGCCAGCAATCTCGGCACCCAGCGCAAGTGGCGGGACCGCTGTGTCACGGCGCAGGCGGACATCAGCCGGGCCTTCGGGGACGCGGCGAAGGACCATCCGCTGACGCCGGCGCTCCAGCTCTTCTGGTACCAGGCCCTCGCGCACGAGATGGCCTTCTTCGACGCCCTGTCGCAGGTGAGCACGCCCCAGCTCCATGATGACTTGCTCGTCCATCAAGACTTGCTCAACAAGATGCTTGGCGAGCTCTGGGACAAGTGGACCTTCCTGCTGTCGAAGGATGTGACGTTCGAGAACGACCAGCGCCAGGTGGTGCAGCAGGTCGCACGGATGGCGCAGAAAATCGTCGACGAACTCGCCCCGGGGGCGGTGAATCGCCTCTCCGAGGGCATCGCCCGCGCCACGTCGAAGTCCCTCGACAAGGCACGCCAGCTCGATGACGCGCACCTGGGCGGCAAGGGCGTGGACGTGGCCAAGTTCATCAGCGCGTTGTTCGATGTCGACATCCCCGATGGCATCGACCGTGACTTGATCGACGCCGTGCAGGGGGGCGCGGATGTCTATCAGGTGCAGAAGGGGCACTACCGCAGCCTGGTGTCGACCTACCAGAGCCTGGTGCAGGCGGAGAAGGGCAGTGTCCTGCTGCTCTTCAATTCGACGCGGGCCGAGGTCCTCGCGTACTACGACAAGAATGACCTGGGAAAAGCCAGGGTGATGCTCGACCAGGCCAAGGGACGGCTCGCGGATTGGGCCTCCCGCGTGGCCACCTCGGCCCAGCGCGATGTGGCGTCGAGCTTCATGAACAAGGTCTGCTCGACCCTCGATGTGGACTGGAAGCTCACCGAGGAACTCGATGGCAAATTCCGAGACAAGTTCAAGGGCATCTTCATCCAGGCGCTGGGCAATGAGACGGTCGAACAGCTCGCCGAGTCCTATCTCTTTCGCCAGCATCTTGAGGAGGTCACCCGGCAAGGCGCGGCCAGCAAGCTCAAGGCGCTGCCGAGGGGACTCCAGGACGAGGCTGACAAAGCCCTCTCGCAGGGCCTGCGTCCCCTCGACGACCTCGTCGGCCGGGTTCCGGAAGACGTGCGCGAGCTGGCCCGGCTCAAGAGCCAGAAGTTCAAGGACCACGTGCGTGACAGGCTGACGGCTCGCATCCAGGCCCTGTTGCCGGCCATCGTCGATCTCGCGGAGTCTTTCGAGACGGGCAACCTCTCGAAGGACTTCAGCCGCGAGGATTTGGAGCGCTCCCTTCGTTGAGCGAGCCCGCGGGTAAAGCCGCCTCCTGCATGCCGCCCCGTCTTCCAGGAGCACCATGCAGGGGCGGATGACTTCATCCGGGCCGAAGTCTAGTTACAGGGGGCGCCGCAGACGCCCGCTCCGCGGGCCTGACATTGCGCCGTGTTGACGCAGAACTGGCCATCGCCGGTGCAGCAACCCAGCAAGCGCGCGGACTCGTCCGACGTTTCTTCCTGCACCACGTTGCTGGGCGCCGTCGATACGAGCACCGGAGCTTCATTCTCCACGATCGAGGGTACAGCCATTCCCACCACGAAGGCGAAACTCAGGGCGACTCCGGAAACGAGATTCCGCAGCATCTGGGGCTCCTTGGGTTGAGAGGCATTCGGGAAGGTAGCCTTGATGAGTCTTTGCTCCAAGGTGCGTTTGGAGATGAGGCGGTCCAGCATGCTCGGCTCAGCGACTCAGTACCCCACGTGCAGTCGTCCGGGAGGCAGCGCCGCTTCCAGGCGCTTCACCTCTGGCTGGGGGATGCGTTCCAGGCCCAGCTTGAACTGCTTGAGTCGGGCGAGTGGCGCGAGTCCTCCGGGCAGCGCGGACAGCTCCCCCTGAAGGAAGCCGGCGTGCGTCAGTGTCGGCATCCGCCCGAGCCCGTCCACCAGGCCCTGGACCCGGCCCGGTGTCATCTTGAAGAAGCGCCAGAGCCAGAGCTTCTTCAACCGAGGCAGCCGCGTCAGCACCTCGGGGAAGCTTTCCAGCGCCATCACGTCCAGGTACAGCTCCTCCAGCGCCTCCAACTCGACGAAGGCATCCGGGAGCCTCTTGAGGTGGTTGCAGTAGCGGAGGCTCAGCTTCTTCAGCGCGGGGAGGCGACAGAGCTCCTCGGGGAGCGTCGTCAGCGGCAGGCTCTCCAGGCTGAGGCTCTTCAGTGCCCGCAGCTCGCCAATGCGCGGGGAAATCTCCGCGATGTCATTGGTGTCCAGCGTGAGGCTCTCCAGCGAGGTGAGGGAGAAGACCTCCTCGGGGATGGCCTTCAGCTTCTTCTGGGCGAGGGTCAGCCGCGTCGCCTGCTCGCCCCGCGCCAGCTTCTCCTTCACGGCGGCGATGGCTTTCTCCACGGGGCTGAGCCGGGTGTCGGCCAGCACGGGCTCCCCCGCGCGCAGCTTCGCGAGGAGCCCCTTCCGGTCCACCGTCGAGTCGGTGATGTCGCCCTCGTCCTCGTCCTCCACGGTGAAAGCACCCGTCAGGAGCGCTTCGTGCGGCTCCAGCTTCTTGCGCGGCTTCTCCGTCGAGGTGAGCTTGTCGCCCACGATGACGTCCACGTCGAGCGGGCCGGACACCCCGATGTGGTGGTGCTGCTCGATGAGGGCGCGCGCCGTCAGCCCACCTCCGACGCAGAAGACGTCATCGCCGTACGAGTCGCCGAAGAGCAGCCCCTGAATCCGGACATCGCCCGCGATGAACATGGCGGAAAACGTCGCCACGTTCTCCACTTCCAAATCGCCCAGCACCACCAGGAGGGTGTGGTCCGCGGCGTGGCCGTCCTGGAGCAGCCCCTTCAGCCGGACGCTGCCGGAGACGATGAGCGGTCGCGGACCGACGACGAGCGAGTCGGCCTGCAGGTCTCCCTCGTGGAAGAGGACGTCCTCCCCGGAGACGCCCCGCCACCAGGAGGCCAGCTCTTTTCGCCATTCGGGTGTCCCCGCTGCTTCCACGTGGGCCCACGCTTCTTGAGCGGGAACGACCCGCCCCCAGTCCTGATGCTCCGCCATGTCCCGTTGCTCCCTTCCGTGAGCCATCACGCCATGGAACCTCCACGAGGAACAGTCCGCGGTGAAGCGACCCGGTCCTTTCGAGACGCCGCGTGGCGTCTGCTCGGTCCACGCCCCCTGGATTGCTGGTTTCACTGTCAGACCGACATGCCATGACGCTGGGTGGCGCCTGAAGGAGCGATAGGCGCTTTCCGATGCCGCCACGGAGCTGTCCATGGATGCCTCCCAGACCGCCGAGAGCCCAGCCACCACCCACCCGTTCGTTCAGAAGCTCCGCATGCACCGGCAGTTCTTCCATCGCACCTTGGCGTGTTTCAGGGACGAGGACGCCACCTTCCGAGTCACTCAAGAGAGCATGACCGCCGCGGGCCAGGTGCTGCACGCGGCTGCGGCCATCGAGTACTTCCTCTCGGGTTTGTTCGGCGCGTTCGAGGGCTGGTCCACGATGTCGCGGCGCCAGCAGGGGTTCGCCGACATGTCCTGGGCGCAGAGCGCGAACACCAGTCCCGAGGAGCGGAACGCCGCGACCGAGGTCGAAGAGGCGGGCCGGTCACTCCGGAAGGCGGCGGAGTTGTTCGACCGGTCCATGGACTCCGCCAGCGAGATGTTCGGCGGCAGGACGATGGAGGAACTCACGCAGCCATCTCTGCTCCCCAATCCTCTTTTCCCTCCGTGGTTCACGGCGGCCCACGTCTTCGAGCTCATGCTGGACCACACGGCACACCACCGGGGCGCGCTGACGCAGTACGCGCGGGGCCTGGGGCTGGAGCCAAAGATTCCCTACTTCGACATGGCCGAGGCGCTCCACGAGGCCATGCTTCAGCCCGTCGAGACGTCCCAGGCCGATGTGTCGTGAGGGGGGCTCGTGATGCTTCAGAACCCTGATGAAGAAGCTCCCGCCGCGCGCATGTGCCCGCGGCGGAAGCGTCGCTGACGTGAGGATGGGCTCGGCGCCTACGGGCCCGTCAGCCGGCTGAGCGTGAAGGGCGTGCGGTCCCAGCTCCCAATCGGAGAGGCAATCTGGGACGAAGCCGTCACGGAGGGGGGACGCCGCTGGTGCCGTTGATGGTGAGCGAGCCCACGAGTTGGTGGCGCGTCGAAGGCGTTCCCGTGCACCCCGGGCAGAGATTCGTCCCCGTCACGTATTGCATGGGGAAGGTCAGCGACGTCGACGCGCTGTTCACGACGCCCTGGACCCAGGTCAACGCCACTGACTCTCCACCTGGACGACCTTCATGCTTCCCACGATGCCTTCCACGCGGATGTGAGGCGGCGACAACGCTGCGCGACTGCTGCGCGAATCATGAGGGTTCCGTGAGGATTGCCTGGCCGCGGGGCCCTACCGTCGAAGCATGACGGCAAGGCACCGGTACATCGGCGGGGCGTCGACGATTCTGGCCATGAGCGTCCTCGGGCTGATCGCCTGGGACGCGTATTCCACGACAGGGGCCGTCGAGCGCGGCGTGGAATTCGCGGCATCGTCGCATGCCACGAACCGTCTCCAGGGGGCTGTCAGTCCTGGCACGGTGGCCCTGCACCCCGTCGCTCGACCTGACCGTCGCCGGCGCATTCGTGGCACCGTGGTGGACACGCGAGGTGCACCGCTCGCAGGCGTGCACGTGTCCGCCATGTCGCGGGCGGACGAGTCCTTGGCGGAGCTGCCGTGTCCCGACTGGGCGCCGGGGGCATGGGAGGCGCTCCTCGAAGAGAAGCCTCGCCGGCTCTTGCAGGACTGCCAGTGGGCAGGCCGCGATGCCCTGACGGAGTGGCTGTCCTCTCGAAGGGGAGAAGCCATTCCCCAGGCGGAGACCGTCACCGACGGAGATGGCGCCTACCTCTTGGATGGGCTGGACGACGGAGCCCTGTCGATCTGGGCCTTGAATGAGGAGGGGGCGGCCGCGCAACAAGACATCCTGGGGATACACGACGATCTGCGCCTGGTTTTGACCCCGGGACTGCGGGTGGAGGGAATCGTCTCGGGAGGAGGCGCGCCGCTGCCGG
The DNA here is from genome assembly GCF_000280925.3 of Myxococcus hansupus. NCBI lineage: Bacteria > Pseudomonadati > Myxococcota > Myxococcia > Myxococcales > Myxococcaceae > Pseudomyxococcus > Pseudomyxococcus hansupus. The sequence goes on along the minus strand of NZ_CP012109.1, from coordinate 4,688,237 downwards.
GCACGCACCTCACCCTGGTCTCCGTGACAACGGGTCGATACTTCGACGGTATCGCAGGTCCAGATGGACGGTTCCGCATGGGGCCGTTGCCGCTCGGGCGTTATGTCCTCCTGGCGGAACAGGGGGGCTGGCGACCAGCGCTCCTCCATCTCGATGAGGCAACCAGCCTTCCAGAAGACGGTGTGCGACTCACTCGGCCGCTGAACCATGCAGGCCGGGTCCTCTCTCGGGGGAATCCCATCTCCGGCGCTCGCGTCGAACTCTTCGTGGATTTCTCCTCGGAGGAGGGTTCCTTGCAGGTCGCCACATCCGACGCGAAAGGGCAGTTTCACTTCTCAGGGCTCCGCGAAGGTCATCGCGTCACGCTTTCGGCCTTTCATGAGGGAATGATCGCCAGTGCTCAAGTGACGCTGGACGAACGAGACGGGGCCGAGACGGAACTCGAATTGAGGCCAGCACCTTTTCTTGAGGGCGTCGTTCGAGATGAGGCGCGCCAGTCCATTTCAGGCGCCAACATCTCCTGGGTTCCACAGCGCCTTGGTGGGATCTACCCAGCCACGACAACGACGCTGGATGGCCGCTTTCGCCTGGGCCCCCTTGGCCCCGACAAGAATCAAATCACGGTGTCGGCGCCCGGCTATCTGGACGCCCACTTCTATCTGGACTCCCTGGAACTCCAATCCCCGTTCGACATCACGCTGTTCCGCGCGGAGTTGATCACCGGCGTGGCGGTGGACGAACACGGGGCGCCTGCCCCAAACGTGACGCTCAAATTGAATCGCGCATGCAAGCATCCCGCGTCATTTGGCGAGCGGCCCCAGACGACCACGGACACCGCCGGCCGATTCGAGCTGAAAGCCTGCAGCCCCGGCCCCTGGGAAATGGAAGCCGTTGACGAGCGATTCCTGCCAGATGCCATTCCGGTGCATGCACCCAGTGGAGGACTTCGCATCGCGTTGAAGCAAGGTCCCACCGTCACAGGCATTTTGTTGGATGAACACGGCGTTCCCGTGGTGGGGGCGGACGTCTTCCTTGCCAAACGCGAAGAGCGAGGCAGTCCCAGCCGATACATTTCTTCAGATGCCCAGGGGCACTTTCGCCTCGGGGCCGTCCCGCCTGGGCACTACATCGTGTGGGCCCAGAAGCATGTTCAGGGAGTCACCCGGCTCACCGCCGCTCAGGACCTCGAGTTGCGCGATGGCATGGCGACACAGGTGGAACTGCGGTTTCCCGTGGGATTGACTGTCTCCGGTATTGTCGTGACAGCGAGCGGAACGCCGCTGGAGGGCGTCGCCATCCAAACCTCTCGATTTCCCCAGGCCGACTCGACCGAGCCGCCCCACATCGGTTTTGGCTGCGGTGGCCCCCCCATTGGCGTTCGAACAGACGCCAGTGGCCGATTTGTCCTCCGGGGCCTGTCTTCCGCGCCGCACGCGGTTTGGGCCACGAAGGATGGCCATGCTTTCAAGCCAGCACGTTCCATGGGAGGGACCCACCACGACAACGATTGGATTTTCATGAAACCGGGAGCGAGCGAGAACGACCTCCGCCTCGTGCTGCAACGCATTTCATTCGTCCGAGGCCGGCTCTTGGGACCTGATGGCCGCCCCTTTCCGGATTACGTCATCAACCGAGAAATCGGCGTCTTCAGCCTCGAGGGCACTTTCCTGTTTCCGACGACGAACCACGGGCAGATGGCCTTGATTTTTGATGCGCCAGGAGTGGCATCACGCACCGTCACGGTGGACGTTCCCCTGGAAGAGGATGTGGATCTGGGCGACATCCACATGCCCACGGTTCTTCATCCCTAGGCGCGCGTGTCGCTCATGGGGCGCGAAGTTTCCCTTCGTCCCGACAAGGCTCGGACTTTTCCTGTGCTTTCGAGGAAGGGAAGTCTCTGCCCAGCCGTGCCGGGCGCTTTTACGCATGATGTGTCGGACGGACGTGTAGGGTCGGTGGCGATATGCAAATCGAGCCTTCGTCCTTCAAGACTGCCTTCGATGAGATGCTTCCCCAGCTCGTTTCGAGTGAATTCTTTGAAGATGAGAACACGGATAAGCTGATGCCGTGGCGGGAGCCCGCGGTGGGGACCTACGCGGACCTCTTTACTGAGATGCGAAAGGCCGGCGCCGCGCCCTGGCGGCTCCAGCGCTGGCCCAGGTCGCCGCGCGGTGCGTGGAGACCGCCCCGCCCACGGAGCGAGCATCTGGCGTGGAAGTGGGGCAGAGCGTCTTCGTCCCAGGTGACTTGAAGGTCGCAGGGGACTTCGACGTGGCGGGCACGCTGGTGGTCCTCGGCAACCTGTCGGTGGCGGGACTGCTCACGGACCGAGGTCCCGACTCGAGCGTCATCGTCCTGGGGAACGTCGCGGTGGGTGCGCTTCGGACCAGTGGCGAGTTTCGCGTGGGCGGCCAACTGGACGGAGGCGATGTGGTCGTCGGCCATTACAACGACAACTCGCTGGTTGTCGGCGGGCGGCTGAAGACCCGGCTGCTCATCGAGGACGAGCATGACGTGCGCGCCCAGTCGCTCGAGGTGGAGCACCACTATCCGATGAACACGTTCCGGCAGGGGCAGGGCAAGGGGGTCCTGGCTTCGCTGAAGAAGGTGCTGACCGCGGGGGCCCTGGGCAAGGACGAGTCGGTGGAGGTGACCCTCGCGGATACGGGGGGCCGAAGCCCGGAGGTGGTGGCCCGCATCGCGGCCATCACCGGGTTCCCGGCGCCGTACCTGGATCAGAAGCCGCCGCCGCTCTGGCTCCAGTTCCCGGAGACGATGCGCAAGACCCTGGGAACGATGCGCACGGCGCCGATGGATCGCGCGGAGGCGGAGGCCATCGCCGCCGCGGTGGCCGAGGCGGGTGGCCGGGTGGAGCTCAAGTTCAACGCCCGGGCCGTCTACTCCGAGGCGTCGCTCTTCGCGGCGTGGCGTCAGGGCAAGCTGTTCAAGGCGAAGAAGTAACGCATCCCCTCCAAAGCACCTGTCATGGGTGCTTTCGGAGGGCCGCGTCCTCCGCTATTCGACCTGCACCAGCGTCAGCCCCATCGTGTCGGAGTGATACTCTTCCAGGTTCGCCTGGGAGTCACTCGGGGGCGTCAGCCGGTGAATCTCCATCAATCGGCCCGGAGCGTGGACCTGGAGGTGCTCCAGAAGGCAAGGGTGCCACCAGCCTCCATGGGTGGACGAGTATGCGTAGTGATAGATGATGCGCAGCCCTTCATCCGTTTCGGCTACGAAATAGACACAAGAAAATTCCAGGCTTCCGTCCCCGTCGCGCCCCCGGTTGCTCTGGATGCTTGTAGACGTGGAGAGATTTGTCTGACAGGTCCAGCCGCGTTCGTGTGTATCGGTCCAGACTGAGGTCATCAATGGAGTGATAGAAGTTCCGCAACACCTGGACGCAGGCATTCTGCTGCGGCTCATCCAGGCCCCGGTCATACCGCGTCATGGTGACGCGGTATTCGGTCTCCGTGAACTCCTGTAGGAACGCCAGGACTCGCTGCATTCCCTCGCTCACGGCTTCGTTCATTTCGATCTTCCGGTGTGCTGTGGCCCCACGGCGTGTCACCCCGGGGCCACCGCGTTGCTACCGCTACGAGCAGATGAAGAAGGAGTCCGTGTAGTACTGCGTCACTTGCCCCGACTGCGTGATGTAGCCCGAACAGTCGGCGTGCCAGGCACCGACCCAGTTCACCTTGGCCGCCTCGCGGTAGTAGGTCCGGTGCTGGCCATAGCGCGTTCCTCCACCGGGCTGCTCCGCGCGCTGCTCCACGGAGCTCATGTCGCCGGAGGGGAGGCCCTCTTCCATTTCGAGCGGGCCACCACAAGCGGTCAGCAGCAGTGCGGAGATTCCAACGACCCAACGAGACAGCGCCATCTGGGGCTCCTTGTCGTGAGTAGGATTGCGAAGTTGCAGTGACAATCCTATCGGGCCTGGGACGGGCTCGTCCACCCTGCGTGAACCCAGTGAGACTGAGTAATGGGGTCGCGGTGTTACTCGGAGACTGGCGTCAGGCGCGCGCCCACCCATTTCGCGAAGCCTTCGAGCCCCGGAATCTGGTAGCTCCAGAAGGCCTCGATGGCCTCTCGCAGGGCCTTCTCCTGTTCATGCTCCGCGAGGATGGCGGCCAACATGCGACGGGTGTTCTCGAAGATGCGCGTGAGCACGAAGCGCGCTGTCGCGTTGATGCGAAGTCCCGGGTGGGCGGAGCGAAGTTGCGCCAGCGTGGTGGCGACGAGCAACTCGACGAAGCGCTCTCCGTAGTGGGCGTAACCGGTCCCGGCCGCGCGGTCGAGGAGCACCACCACCGCGAGCCGGTTCTCCACCCAGAACCGGAGCATCTCCTCGCCGCGTTCGTCGCTCGGGCCGGGGGCGTCGCCCAGCCGCGGGCTGGCGAGTGCTCGCACTCGCTTCTCGAGCAACGCCTCGAACCGCGCTGCCAGCGTGGGGGCACGACGGCATCGAACAGTGCCTCTTTGTTCGCGTAGTAGCGATAGAGGCTCGCGGTGCCGAGCCCCGCCTGCGCGGCGATGTCGCTCATCGTGGCGTCGGCGTAGCCGCGCGTCGCGAAGATCTCCAGCGCGGACGTGAGGATGCGTTGGCGGACTTCTTCTTTGAGGACCTGGGGCATCAGGCGTCGAACAACCGGGGATAGGAGTAGGGCGCCCAGCGATGATGCCATGGGCTCGCCGCTTCGAGCTGATAGGCAAGTCCGAGCAGCAGGGCGTCCGCTCCAGGCGCGGCGGCGAAGTGGGTGCCAATGGGAAGCCCCGTGTCTGACACGTGCAAGGGCACCGACATCGCGGGGCTGCCCGTCATGTTCTGGATGGGCGTGTAGCCCACGGCGAGCGCCATGCGTCGCATCAGCTCCTCCCGGGGGAGGACGGGGGAGAGGTACCCGATGCGCCAGGGCGCGGCCGCGACCGTGGGCGTGAGGATGACGTCCAGGTCCTGAACCGTGGTGAGGTAACGCTCCGCGCTCTCCGCGAGCACGCGACGGGCATCCTTGAGGCCGCTGGGGCCACCACGTCGGAACACGTCCGCGAGCGCCTGGGTGAACGGCTCGAGCTCGTCGGGCGACACAGGCGTGCCGCGCAGGCGTTCCATCAATTGGGCCGCGCCTGCGACGGCGGAGCCCCCCAGCAGGAAGAAGGCCTCCCCCAACGCCCACCCGTCGATGTCGGGGGGCTCCATGGGCACTACGTCATGTCCCAGCGCCACGCAGAGCGCGACGGATTCCGCGTAGGCCCGTTGGACGGCGGGGTCTGGCTCTTCGCCGGTCATCGTTCGTGTCCAGGTGCCGATGCGCAGGCGACGCGAGAGGGGCGCCTGGACGTGCCCCAGCGGCGGAAGTCCCGCGTCCCGGTTCTCGGTGAGCGCGAGCAGCAGCGCGCTGTCCCGCACCGTCCGGCTGACACAATGCTCACTCACGAGCGCTCCGAAGTCGGAGTCCCCCAGGCTGGCGCGCACGCAGCGGCCTCGGCTCGGTTTGAATCCGAAGAGGCCGCAGAAGGACGCGGGGATGCGGATGGAGCCACCGCCGTCGCTCGCGTGCGCGAGTGGCACGAGCCCCGCGGCCACCGCGGCGGCGGCGCCTCCGGACGAGCCCGCCGCCGAATGGGAAAGCTCCCAGGGATTGTGGGTGATGCCGTCCAGGAGCGTTTCGGTGCTCCCCAGCATGCCGAACTCGGAGGTCGCGCTCTTTCCCACGGTGACGAGTCCCGCGGCGTCCAGGCGCGTGCTGTAGGGCGTCCCCGGGTCGCCGACGTTCCTCGCGAACAGCCGCGAGCCCATTGACCAGCGGAGGCCGGGATAGGGCGTGGCGTCCTTGACCAGGAACGGAACCCCCGCGAAAGGCCCCGGGGCGGGAGGCCTTGCTCGGGCACGTTCGAAGTCCAGCACCGGCGCGGCATTCAGCAGCGGGTTCAGTGCGTCCATGCGCTCCATGCAGGCGGTGAGCAGCTCCTCGGCGCTGACTTCGCCCCGGGTAACAAGCTCCGCCTGTGCCACGCCGTCGAGACGGGACAGCTCCGTCAACTTCGTCATGGATGTCTCCTCTCTGTTCGTTCAACTCAAATCGCGAATTGATTATTCCCGTTTCAAACGGAGGTCAAGCACCGTCCCGGCGCCCGCGAGGTGCTCACGGAATGGGCCTCATCGGGGTCGCATTGGTGGCGGTGGTAGGGCCCCTCGCCGTGGGCCTCATGCTCTGGGCAGTCCGGCGGCGGTGTCAGCGAACGTCGTGCCGGGCACGTGGTTCTCCGTCGCTTACGACCGGCGCAATCCAGACCATGGCGACACGCAGTTCATGCAGTGTTTCGTGAGTCCGTCGGGCGTGGGGGCGTGCGTCCTTCCGTGACGTCTCCGCGTCCCTGTTCAACGCGATTCACGGCGGGGCGGGGGCTCGCTCCAAGTCCTCACACGAGGGGGGCGTTGCCTTCGTGGGTGAAGAGTGTTGATGGCATGACGATTGCTGTCGCCCCCGACCGTCGCGGCCATCTGCGTGATTCAACCCGCGCCGCGAAGAGGGGGAAGTCACAATGTCTGACGTCGTCTACCGGAGCTTCATTTCCAAGGCGTTCAGTCCCGAGGGCAAGCAGCTCGCCATCAGCGCCAGCGCGGACAACCACGCCGTCACCGTGCAGAATCTCGACTACACGAATGACCTCCAACTGTGGGAGGTGCGGAACACCCGTGGAGACGAGGGGTTCTCCATCATCAACAAGAGCACGGGGCGAGCCATCTGCCGCGCGAGCAATGAGCAGGGCGCGTCGCTCATCACCGTGGGCCTGGAGGCCATCAACACCAATGACCTCGCGGTGTGGCGCAATGAGGGCAATGAAACCTTCAATCCCATCTACTCCTTCGCGGACTGGGAGCAGAAGATCAACATCCTGGGGAATGGTCCCTACCGCGCTGGTACGCAGTTGGTGACGTGGGAGTGGAGCGGCGGCGGCGACAATGAGAAGTGGGCGCAGGTGAAGGACGCGCGGCAGATCCGCCTCAAGGCGATCAACTTCGACATGAACGTGGCCAACATCGAGGATTACTCGCCCAAGGTGGGGGGAACCCAGACGGTGACCAACATCACGAGTTCGGAGCAGTTGCAAACGCTCAGCTTCAAGTTCGTGGAGGGGCACTCGTATTCGTTCACCCACGAGCGAGGGCTCTCTGTCAGCCAGTCGCTCGAGTTCAAGGGGGGCCTCCCAGGTCTGAAGGAGGGCAAGGTGGCCTGGACGATCGAAGGGAGCTGGAAGTACGTGCAGGAGCAGGAGAGCACTGACGACAGCGAGGTCGCCATCTCGGTGCCGGTCAAGGTCCCCGCCAACTCCAGCATCCGTGTCTCCGTGCTCATGTTGCAGGCCCGCATTTCGGTCCCGTATTCGGCGACGATTGAAACCGTCTACGCGGATGGGACGACCCAGACGAGCGAGACGGGCGGCCTCTTCGGTGGCGTCAACACCTACAACCTCATCACCAAATATGAGGACCTTGGCCCCGTCGCCCGGGGCGCGACGCGGACGCTGCTTCGTCGGCTCTAATCACAATCCCAAGGGGAGGGGAGCGCTGTCTCTCCTCTCCTCGGGTTTGCCGTGGAGACGCGCGCGTCCGCGGCCGGTGGGTGGTGACGGGAGTCACCAGGGAACGAACTCCCGTCACCAGGTCGAGCGGCTTCGGGCGAGGCCCTGGCGCCAGCCGTGTCCCGCAAACGCGGGTATCGACAGGAAATCCTTCGTGGGGCCTGCTGACTCAGCGTCTGGCCCGGGAGTTGCTGATGGGTTCAGTCAGCTTTCCCCGGTGAGTCCCCACCCCCATCGACGACAGGAATCCCTCCCATGAAAGGCATCAAGTTCGGCGGCTTCAAGAGCCCCTCCGTGCCCAAGAGCCCCACTCCCTCTGGGAGCAGCACGAACAAGCCGAGCGCTCCTCCGCCGGTGGAGTCGAAGCCCACGTCCAAGCCGGGCCCGGTCAAGGACGGGTTTGACGCGCAGGGCAGCAAGCCCTCCTCGGGCAAGGTGAACACCCCGCCCAAGCCGCAGCCAGGCAAGGACGTCACCTCGTCGTTCGGTGCGAACCCACTGGGGTACTCGGGGCAGAACGTCCTGAACGCCTACAACATGTTCCCGGGCGGCGCGCCCCAGGGCGTGGCCCTCCCCACCGCCCAGAAGCCCTTCGTCAACGCCAATGACTCGGTGGTGACGCTCAATGCCCACCAGCACCAGGGCAACACGAACCTGTCTGTCTCTCCCGCCGGTGGCCAGGGCATCCCGGCGCACTACATGCACTACCTCTCCACGGGGGAGGGCAAGTTCGCGGGCATCCAGGGGGTGCCGCTGCATCCGCGTCCGGGTGAGCCCACCACGGTGGTGACGGGCGCGCTCAACGGCTGCGCCGTCCATGCCCTGCACGACACGAAGAACAACAACCTGTCCTTCCTCCACCACGCGGACTACTCGAAGAACGGCAAGGCGGAGCTGGACGGCTTCCTCTCGCAGCACCCGAACCTGCGGCCGGCGGGGAGCTTCACGCCCAGCGACTATTCGCACCCCACCGGCAAGCACGGCGACCCGACGGGCGCCACGCCCTTCATCCAGTACTCCCAGGGAACCGCCAACCGGCCGGGACAGTGGACGATCAACGGTCAGCTCAACGCCTACAAGAATGGCGGCACCCCGGGTGGCCGCCCCGAGCTGATGCGCCCCACGGACCTCCAGGTGCCCTTCATGCAGACCATCCCCGTGGACGTGGGGTGAGCGTCCGGGCAGGGCCCAAGCTCTCGCAGTCTCCGTGGAAGACGCATGGGGGGCGCGTTCGCGTGGCTCGAGCGATGCGTCCGGGCGCTACCGTCGGGAGTCCTGGCTGCGGAGCTCGAGCGGGGGCGGTGCCTGAAGCTGCACCTGTTCGCCCGAGCGTGGGTGCACGAAGGTGAGCGACTCCGCGTGCAGCAGATAGCCGCCGTCTCCAGGCAGGCCAGGGTCCTCCGCCAGCGGCAGGCCGCCCACGGCGAAGAGCGGGTCCCCCACGAGCGGGTGGCCGATGAAGGCGAGGTGGATGCGGATCTGCTCCGAGCGCCCGGTGTGGATGTCCACCTCGAAGAGGGTGTGCTCGCTGCGCCGCTCCAACACCCGGGCCGTGCTGTGTGAGGGCTTTCCCCTCGCAGTGGCGCCATGGACTTCGCCCAGCCGCGGATGGGGCACCAATCCGATGGGCGCGCGGATGTCGTAGGTCTCCTGGGCCGCAAGTCCCTGGGAGAGCGCGCGGTAGCGCTTGTGCACGCGGCCCTCGCGCCAATCACTCGCCAGGCGCGCGGCCGCGTCGCGGGTGCGGGTGAAGAGCACGAGCCCCGACGTCGCGCGTCCCAGCCGGTGCATGGGGACCGCCTCGGGCCATCGCTCCTGGACGAACGAGAGCAGGGTGTTCTTCAGGAATCCGCCCGAGGGGAGGGTTGGCAGCCCGCTCGGCTTCACCACGACGACCAACTCCGCGTCCTCGTACACGCGCTCGAAAGACTGCGGCGTGTCCGCCTCTTCCCACGGGGGGCGGTGCCAGCACAGCCACTGCCCCGGCCTCAGCGGCTCCGAGCCGTCGGCGGTGACGTCGTCGAGTCGCACCTCGCCTCGGGCGAAGCGTACCCGCCACTCCTCCTCCGAGGAGTGACGATACTTGTCCGTCATGTGAGCGAGCGCGCTGCTGCCCGGTCGGCTTCCGAGCTTCTCGCGATACACATAGCCGTCGTTGAGCCGCACTCGCGCACCCTACACCTCGTGGGCTCGCGATGGGAGGCACTCCGGCTGGCTCGCCGTCAAAGCGGCGGCTGCTTGTCCAGGAAGCCTGACTTCGACAGGTACATCACCAGCGTGAAGCTGATGGTGTTGAAGGCCGCGTGCGCGACGACGAGCGGCAGCAGGCGCCCTCGGAACCAGAAGACGAACCCGAACCAGGCCCCCATGACGAAAGTCTGGAAGACGGCGAGCGTGCCTTCGTAGAAGTGGCCCACGGCGAACAGCACGGCCGCGACCAGCACCGCGGGCACCCAGCGGCCCAGCACCACGCGCAGGCGGGGCACGAGGAAGCCTCGGAAGACGAACTCCTCGAAGCCTGTCACCACCACCATGATGGCCGCGAAGGCGGCCACCCCCAGACCGGTGTCCAGGAGCGCGGTGGCCACGCTCTTGCGCGCCAGCAGCTCCTTGTCGGCCAGCTTCAACGCCACGGCGACGGCTGCCAGGGGCACCGACGCGGCGATGTGCACCGCGTAGGTGGCGACGAGCACCGGCACGCCGAGCAGCAGCTCCTTCGCCCAGCCCTCGCGCACCAGTCCTACCTGCGCGGGTCCTTGGTCGTCGCGCCACAGCAGCACCGCCACCAGCAGAATCATCCCCAGGGCGCGGAGGCACAGGGGGGCCATGGACAGGGAGAAGCCCTTCTCCTGCTCCGCCGCGGTGGCGACCCATGCGCCCGCGCCTGTGCCGCCCAGCGCCACCAGGAGCCCCAGGACGCCCAGCCAGGCACCCGCGCGCGACGCCTCCCAGGGGCGCAGCAGGGCGAGTCCCCAGGCGAGCAGCGCGGCCGCGAATACAGCCAGGACGACTCGACCCGCGTGGCCCGCCGCCGAGGGCCCGAGGACGGCGAGGAACACGAACGCCGCCTCTGACAAGGCCCGGCGCCGCGGCGGGGCGTTCTCCAGCAGCACGGCGACATCTCGACGCACGGGGTGGTCCTCCAGTCCAGGTCCACGGGGCCGGGGCCTCGTGGGACTCCGGACACGCTACTGGCTTCGCCCTCCGGTGACTGCGCCCTCGTCGGTATTTCGTTCAGGCGACGCGCGCGCCCAGGGAGGGCAGGGGGCCGCTTCGTTGACGGTCGCTACGGCTTTCGCTTTGGAGGCTGCGTGGCGGCGGCAGCAGCGGCTTCGCGCAGCTTGTCCTTCTTGCTCTTGCGCCGGCCCTTCACTCCGCCGTTCGGATCCAGGGGCGGCGGGGCCGTGGCGGCCTCTTCTGTCGGCTCGAAGCCCGGCACCTGTTCGCGCGGGATGTCGAGCTGGTGGCGTTTCTCGATGAGCCGGAAGTGGGCTTCGGTGTTCGCGCTGACGAAGCTGATGGCCACGCCCGTGTCGCCCGCGCGCCCGGTGCGGCCAATGCGATGCACGTAGTCCACGGTGGAGCGGGGCAGGTCGTAGTTCACGACCGCTGGGAGCTGCGCGATGTCCAGGCCGCGAGCGGCGACATCCGTGGCCACGAGCACGCGCACGCGCTTCGCCTTGAAGTCCGCGAGCGCCTGCGTGCGCGCCCCCTGGCTGAGTTCTCCGTGCAGGGACGTCGCGGCGATGCCGGCGCGGTTCAGCTTCATCGCGACATGGTCCGCCGTGTAGCGGCTGGCCACGAACGTGAGCACATGGCTCCACGCATGGGTTTCCAGCAGGTGCCGCAGCAGCATCGTGCGCCGGGGAACATCCACCCGGAGGGCCCGCTGGAGGATGAACTCTGTCGAGGGCAGCTCCCCGTCATCGACGTCGATGCGCGTGGGCTCGTGCAGCAGTTGCTCCGCGAACTTCCTCACCGCGGGCGGGAAGGTGGCGGAGAACAACAGGTTCTGCCGGCGCTCGGGCAGCAGCGCCAGCAGGCTGTTGAGCTCATCGGCGAAGCCCAACGAGAACAGCCGGTCGGCCTCGTCGAGCACCAGCGTCTCCACCTCGTCCAGCCGGAGCGCGTTCTGATTCACCAGGTCCAGCGCGCGGCCGGGCGTGGCCACGACGACGTCCGCGCCGCCTCGCAGCGCCATCATCTGGGGGTTGGCGGAGACGCCACCGACCGCGAGGCAGGTCTTCAACGGCTTCGTCAGATGTTGGCCATACCGCTGGATGGAATCGACGATCTGCGCGGCGAGCTCCCGCGTGGGAACCAGGATGAAGGCCCGCACCGGCCGGACCGACCCGCCGGGACGTGCCCGCAGGGCTTCCAGGATGGGCAGCAGGAAGGCGGCAGTCTTCCCCGAGCCCGTCTTCGCCGAAGCCCAGACATCGCCACCTCGCAGGACCACGGGGATGGTCGCGCGCTGCACGGGCGTGGGTTCGTCGTATCCGAGTCCAGCCACTGCGCGGGTGAGCGCGTCCGATAGGCCGAGCGAAGCAAATGTCATGGGATGGGAGCCTTGGGTGGCGCGAGGGCGCGGGAGTCTACCCTGCCTGGGAGGTCCGCCTCCGGCATTCCTGCCCCCTCCCCATCCGGGCAAGGTGTCGCCTGGACCGGGAAGGGGGCCGGGGACGTGGACTCGCCCCGTCACGGGACGGCCCGACGTGCTACGAGCGTGCGCATGGCGATATCCACCCTCCCTGAGCGTCTGCGTGCCGTCCTCGTCGGTGTCCAGCTTCCGGGCGTCTCCGACGTCGAGCACGCCGCGGACTTCGCGGAGCTGCGCCGGCTGGTGCACACGCTGGGGTATGACACGGTGGCGACCGTGTCCCAGAAGCGGACGCGGCTGGCCACGGGTACCGTGCTGGGGACAGGCAAGCTCAAGGAGCTGGCGGCCCTCACGGGGGGCCCGGGCGTGATTACCTCCGGCGCGAGCGACCGGATGTCGAAGGCCCGTGAGAAGTGGGAGGCCGCCGCCGACACGGAGGCCGACTCCGAGGTCGAGGCCGACGAAGAGGAGGCCGAAGACGGGGAGTCGGAGGAGGCGTTGCTGTCCGCGCCTTCGGAAGAAGACGATGTCACGGCGGGGCCTCGGCCCACCGTGGTGGTCGTGGACCACGAGCTGTCGCCTGGCCAGCTTCGCAACCTGGAGAAGGCCACCCGCGCGATGGTGCTGGACCGCGCGGGCGTGATTGTCGACATCTTCCACCGGCACGCGAAGAGCCACGAAGCGCGGATGCAGGTGGAGATCGCCCGGCTCAACTACCTGGCCCCCCGACTGCGCGAATCCACGGGAGGCCGCGAGCGGCAGCAGGGGCGTGGCTCGGGTGACTCCGCGCTGGAACTGGACCGCCGCAAGATTCGTGACCGGCTGGCGGAGCTGCGCGAGGGACTGGCGGCCATCCAGAAGGACCAGGACCACCGCCGCTACGCGCGAAGGGACCTGCTGCGGGTGGCGCTGGTGGGCTACACGAACGCGGGCAAGTCCTCGTTGATGCATGCGTTGACGGGCAGCACGGTGCTGGTCGCGGACCAGCTCTTCGCCACGCTCGACACCACGGTCCGCGCGATGCAGCCGGAGACCCGTCCGCGCATCCTGGTCTCCGACACGGTGGGCTTCATCCAGAAGCTGCCGCACGACCTGGTCGCGTCCTTCCGCTCCACGCTGGACGAGGCCCTGGAGGCGTCACTGCTGTTGTACGTGGTGGATTCGTCGGACCCCACGTGGGCCGCGCAGCTCGAGGTGACCCGCACAGTGCTCCGGGACATCGGCGCGGACGCCGTCCCCAGCAAGCTGCTCTTCAACAAGGCGGACCGGCTGGACGCCGCGGAGAAGGAAGCGCTGCTCGCGAGTCACCCGGATGCCTTGATGCTCTCCGCGCACCTGCCGGACGACGTGGCGATGCTGCGCAAGAACATCATCGCCTTCTTCGAGGCTTCGATGGTGGAGGCCGACCTGGTGATTCCCTACGCCCGGCAAGGGCACATCCGGGAGGTGTACGAGCACACCACGGTGGTGTCCCAGGCGTACGACGAGAGCGGCAGCCGGCTGCGCGTGCGGGGGCTTCCGGGCGCCATCGCGAAGCTCACCCAGTTGTTTCAGGAGTAGCCTTCTTTGGGGCCCCGATCGGGGCCCCACGTGTTCTCAAGGCGCTCCCGCAGTGCCGGTGCAGCGCCATCAGGCGGCCTACGGATTCGATTCGATAAGAATCTTGGACACCTTGCCGTCAAGGCCGTTGACGTAATGCCAATACGTGTCTCGGAAGGGGCTGAGGTGTTGGGTGGTCGTCACCCAGCCATACTCCGGGTCATAATAGGGCGGGAGCGGCTCGAACGTGTGGATGCACTGCTCGGGCGTGTATACCTTGAAGCGATAGTCCGTCCAGTCGTCGTTGGTCGCGCAACTGGGGCTGTCGCAGACGCGAACGCGCACGCCGGCTGGCCACCGGATGAGCTTCATCGAGCGAGCCTCGTCGTTCTTCCATCCCGCAAGGCCAATCCGGTGGGAGGACTCGTCCGGGATGAGGATGGGATTGCTTGGCGCCACGAGAGGGTCGGGAGTCACGGCCGCGGCGAAGCTGTCGCCGGTGCAAAAATTGTCCTCGTAAAACAAGATATACGGCCCGGTGTAGGTGGGAATGGGCCAGAAGATCCCGTTGACGAGACTCTCCGCACTGTCGCCCAGCGGATCGCAGCCCTCGCAGGGGCCGCTCTGTGTTTGCGAATCCAGCTCCACCACGGCGGGGCCCGTGGACGCCTCTGGGCCACAGGCCGTGAACAGCAGCACCGCGCCTGCAGCAGTCACTTGCTTGAAAAACATTCTTGCTCCTGGAATTGGGTGTTCGAACGTCATGTCCGCCCTGGTGCCGTGGGCCTTTCACAAACACAGATGCTTGTTCCCGCGACAACGTGTGGAAGATATCGACGCGGCGTGATGGGCGCGTGACGGAGTCCCGGGCTTCAGCACGCCGTACCCCAAGGCTCGGGGTGCGGCTCACCACCCCTCCGCTCGACCCGGCGCCACTTTCGGACAGGTGCCGCCAAAGTGCGCCACCGCGCGGCGAACAAGCACCCTTGGCCATGTATCCTCACGGGACTTGTACGGCCATGCTCCCTCCTCGCGCGTCTTCCCTCGTCTGGTTCGTCACCGTGGCCGTGCTGGCCTCCAGTGGGGGCGCGCTCGCGGACAACCCGCCGCTGACCGGTTCGAACTACGCCATCGACGTGTACCAAGGCCCGGTGCTGGCGCCGGTGCGGGTGACGGGCCTGGCCGGCGCCTATGCGCCCATCGCCGAGGGCGTGGAGGGCCTCAGCGTCAACACCGCCGCTCCAGCAGTTCGTTCGCTCTATTCGTCGAAGCACGTGGACTACGACGTGTCGCTGGCCTTCACCTTTCCCAGCTCGCTGCGTGACACCGACTTCGACAACAACGGCTCGGTGGGCTTCGCCAAGGACGAATTCGTCTTCGCCCAATTGGGGGGACTCATCCAGTGGGGCCCCTGGGGGCTGGGCGCCGTCGCGTCGGTGCAGAGCTACGTCCTGGGCCAAGACGTGAACGGACAGATTCTCAACCTGGGCATGACCCGCTTCCAGCTTCAGCTCGCTCGTAACTTCTTCGAGGAAGAGCTGGTGGTGGGCGTGGGGCTGCGCACGGTCGCCCTGAACATCAACACCGCCCAGGACGTGAGCAACGCGCTCGCCGACATGCTGGGCACCAACCTGGAGGCGGGGGCAATCTGGACGCCCATGCACCTGCCGCTGCGCGCCGCGCTGTCCCTCCGAGCGCCCGTCAAGGGAAGCCTCACGCCAGGTGGGCCAGCCACCGCGGATGATGCCGGTAACGTGATGGTCGCCGGTCTCTACCTGCCTGCCTCCGTCCGGCTCCCCTGGGAGATTGAAGCGGGCGTCGCGTGGCAGTTCGGCGCCCGCCCCCTCCAGATTCCGTGGGGCCCGGACCGCGCGGAACGCTTCAAGGAGCTGCCGCGCTCGAAGTTGCTGCTGACCGGTTCGGTGCTGCTCAGCGGCGCGGTGTCGAATGCCATTGGCTTCGATTCGTTCCTGTCGCAGCGGCTGGAGCGCTCGGGGCGGCGTCTCTCGATTTCACCTCGCATCGGAGTTGAGCTGGAGCCCATCGAGAACCGGCTGCAACTGCGCGCGGGCAGCTACCTGGAGCCGAGCCGCTTCGACACCGTCGGGCCACGCTTGCATGGTACCGCCAGCGCGGAGGTGCGGCTGTTCCAGTGGTCCGTCTTCGGCCTGATGTCGCCTGACACCTCGTGGCGCATCAGCGGCTTCGCGGATGTGTCGCGCCTCTACTTCGCCTGGGGCTTCGGCGTGGGCACCTGGCACTAACGCAGGGCGCATCGAGAAGGACGCGCTATCGTCGCGTCGATGATGAGCGCTCTCGACTTCACTTCCTGGCGTGGCCTCTTGGCGACGCTGACCAGCCTCGTGCTGGTGTCCATGGTCGTCGTCAGCATCCGCCTGCTGGTGATGCAGACCGTGCAGCGCCGGCGCGAACGTGAGAACCGTCAGATCAACGAGCGGCTGAAGACGCTGATCTCCGCCTACAAGACGCTCGGCGGCTCGTTCACCGGGGAGCTGGTCGTGGACCCGACCCACCTGGGCGACCTGCGTCGTCGGCTCGCGGCCGGCGAGCCCCTCACTCAAGAGCCCGACCCGGGCCTCGTGCTCGCGTCGCCGCTCGACCATCCGGCGCTCGAACGCCGTCGGCGCACGCGCGATGCGGTCGAGGCGGCGCTGTCGGATGTGATGCTGCTCGGCACCGAGGACCAGGTGCGGCTCGCCGCCGAGGCTGCCGCGGACATGGTCGCCGGGCGCAAGGTGGGCACCGCGCGGCTGGTCGTGTCGCTGCGCGATTTCATTCGAAAGGCGCTCGACCTCGAGCCCATTCCCCAAGGGCTCGCGATTCCCGACCAGGGCCCCTTGCGCCCCAGCGCCGGCGGAGGAGGGAAGGGCGGAGACAAAGGCGGTGGTCGAGGCGGTGGTGGTGCGGGCGGCGAAGGAGGTGCCGGCGCTGGAGGCGTCGGAATGGGTGGCGCGAGCGTCCATGCGGACCCCGACGACGTTGACGGTAGCCAGCGCGGTTGACCCGGGGGGCCGCGCTCACGGCGAGACCGACGTGCAATGTCCGCTGAAGTGCCGATACGGGGCTGGTACTTCGAGTTCCAACCCCGCTTCAGGTTCTCCACGGGGAGGCTGAAGATGCATGGCGAAAGTGCCGGGCGGAGAGCAGGGCCGAGATGACAAGCGTCGTGCCCGCGTCATGAGCGCCACGGTGACATCCATCGCAACAGGGGCGACCGGCCCGTGCGCCGCTACCACCTGCTGGAGGGGGCCCGCGGTGAAGCCCCAAACCCAGCCCACGACGGCGGCACCGAGCCCCTGAAGCGAGGACGCCCTGGACCCGGTGTCATTCCGGGTCCAGGGGATGCCGCGTCGCTAGAAGCGGTACGAGGTCAGAGAATGAATCTGCGGGATTTGGATGGAAGGACGGGAGTTTGTCCGGCCCTCGGTGACTTCTGCTTCTCCCAAAGAGCATGGGCTGTGCCAGCTTCTGCTCCAATCCCAAGTGGTTGGATTTTCTCGGAGGTGCGCCGCGCCGAGGCTGCGCCCACGCGACTTCGCCTGGTGCTTCGGGACAGCAACTGGTGACCGGAGACACCAGTCCGTCCTCGCCCTGCGGAAGCAGTGAAATGGCCGAGTTCCCTCCGCAGGGGGCGTGCTGACGTGCCTGAGCGGCAATCCAACTGCCCACGTTTTCCTCGGCCGAGGATGAACTCCACCCTCAGCAAGTCCTCGGAGTCCTCCTCGTCACATGTCGAGGCCTCATTCGAACTCGAGCCTCCTGCGACGAAAGAACGTGTGAGGGCGGCGAGACATGGGGCCGCTTCGCTACCAGGAGAGTACTCATGACGTGCAGGCACTTGCGCTGGAGCTGGCGTGTCGCATCCACCCAGCGGGAGCTCGATGACGTGGCGCGCATCCGCTGGGCGGTCTTCGGCGGAGAGCTGGGGTTGCTGTCCGAGCAGTCCGCGCTGACTCGGCGGGAGGTGACCTGCGTCGACACGCTCGACACCACGGTGCACGTGCTCGTCTACGCCGGCGATGAGCCGGTGGCGACCATGCGTGTGGCGTTGCCCAACGCGGAGGTGGCGGCGAACCTGGGGGGGAAGGTGGGGCTCGAGATGGAGCAGCGAGTGGACCTCTCGGGTCTGCTCCAGCCAGGACGGGTGTTCGCGGAGCCCTCGCGCTTCTGCGTGTTGCCGAAGTGGCGGCGCTCGGAGGCCGTGACGTGGCTGCAGGCGGGCATGTTCGCGGAGAGCCGGCGGCGCGGGGTGACGCACTGGATTGCGTCCGCGAACCTGGAGACGGACTCTCCCGTGGACGCGCACCTTTCCTGGCAGGTGGCGGCCCGCCGGGGATGGGTGAGTCCGCACTGGCGTGTCGCCGTGTCTGACCCGCAGCAGGCCCCGGTGCAGTCCCGCAGTCCCTACTACACGCCGGAGGAGCGGGCGCAGGCGGCGCGGGGGTTGTTGGACGCACTGCGGCTGCCCCGCGCGCCCGCGCTCTTCGCCAGGACGATGGGGGCGCGCTTCATCGCAGAGCCTCTCTATGACACGTACTTCCAGTGGTTCACGCTGCCGCTCGTGATGGCACTCGATGAAGTTCCGGCGGAGTCCGTGACGAGGTTCCGCACGCTGGAGCAGGGGCTGAGTCTCGCCGCCTAGCGCTACCGCCGTCATTCGGAAGCCTCCGCGGGTGGACCGGGTGCCGTTCCTGCTGGCGTGGTGACGGAGGCCTCGGCCCGGCGTAGGGCTTCGAATCCAACCCCGTTGCTGCTCGCGGACCATGGGCTTGGTTCGCGCTTCCTCCTGGTGAAATGAAACGGGGCCTGGCGCGAATGCTCCGCGCCGGGCCCCGGAAGTGGACGCGCCTTGAAGGGCGCGAGCGACTCAGTTGTACGTGGCGGTGTATGTGCCGCCCAGGGCACCGTCGATGAAGGCGAAGTCCACGCCCTTGATGGTGCGCGTCACCGTCGTCACGGCGGCGCCCGCGCGGGTGACGGACAGCAGCGTGCGGCCCGTCGTGGTGCGGGTGGGCACCATGAGGGACAGGTTGCGCGCGGGGCTCGTGAGGTTGAAGGTGAGCACCGTTCCTGTGAAGGCCACGGTGGACACCTGGGTGGCCTCGCGGGCATCGAGCCACTCCAGGAGCTGCTTCGCGGTGATGACGGGCACCCCGTCACGCTTGGCGGACGCGATGATGGCGGCGGAACCGGACGCGCCCGCCGACGGCTGCGAGTCGACGTGCATGTTGGCGTTGAAGGCACCGTAGTAGCCCTTGGGGCCCAGCGCGTTGCTCAGCAGCGTGTCGATGTGCAGCGGATAGGACTGGCCAGACTCGTCCGTCATCTGCGTGGCGAGCTGGTAGACATCCAGCGGAGTTCCGTCCAGGTCCGCGAAGCGCATGGCCAGACCAGAGCCGGTGAACATGCCCGGGCGGTCCTGCACCCAGTAGTCAGGCCAGTAGTAGTAGTTGGTGTCCAGGCGGATGCCGTGTCGCCGTGACACCTTGGGCTGGGTGGACCAGTCGCTGAACGCGATGCAGTGCATGCGGTGGGTGACGGGCGCGGGGACGGCGGGGAAGGCGGACGCGAAGCTGGCGAGCTGCGGCGTGAAGAAGTTCGGGTCCAGCGTGTTGGCCGTGTAGTCCGCGCAGCCGGTGTTGATGTGCAGGGCGTACTCGAACCCCTGGGCCACGTAGGTGTTGGCCTGGGTGGCGCTCAGTCCACCCACGTAGTCGTAGATGGTGCCTCGGATGCACTCCCAGTCGTCCACGCTGCAACCGGCGGGGCTGTCCGCGAGGTACTGGTTCCAGCGTTGGGCGGACGCGCCACCCGGATGTCCGTCGCCCGTCATCACCACGACGGCCTTGTTGGCGTTGGGGAAGTACCAGAGGCGCGGCAGCGGCGTGGTGCTCGTCTGGTGCAGCACGTTGGCGAGCAGGCGTTGCTGCTCGTCCGCTTGGGGAATCTGGACCTTGGCCAGGTTCACCCAGTCCGGCTGCGGGTCGAAGGACGCGTTGCCGTAGAACATGTCGCTGGCGCGCGCGCCCGGGCCAATGGAGGAGCCGTCCCGGTTCTGTCCCTGCCATGCCGGGTTGCCCTGCCGCGTATAGATGACGGACTTCGCCAGGTCATACATGAAGGCGGTGGCGGTGCCGCTGCCCACGGTGCGCTGGCTGACGGCGGTGAACGTCGTCGCGGTGGTGGCATCCGAGTAGAGCGTGGCGACGGTGCGCGTGCCGGTGGCGACGGTGCGCCTGTCCGCGAGCCCGTGGTACTGCATCGTCTCCGCGGTGATGCCCGTGCCCGGGGCCTGGGTGTCGTTCACCCGGATGTAGCCATTGGCCTGCGTGCCCTGAGCGGCATTGAGTCCGAGCAGCGACTGGAGGTTCGCCGCGGGTCGCAGGGCGATGAGGCTGCCGCCGGCGGTGACCCAGTTCGTGATGAGCGTCACCTGGGCCGTGCTCAGCGTCTGCTCTCCGAGCACCAGCACCTTGTAGTCATTGAGGGAGACGGAGCCGCCCAGGTTCCCGGCATCGGTGGTAGCGAAGGCGGCGATGCCCTCGGCCTCCAGGATTTCGCGCAGGTAGTCGGTGAAGGGGTTTCCGGGCGCGGTGGCCACCAGCACGGGGCCCGCGCCGTGGACGCCCGGACGGGGCGGCGGTCCGTAGGTCTCGAAGACGACGTCCACCCAGTAGTTGGCGTTCTGGTGGCTGCCGTTGGGGAACGTGGACGTGGAGGCATAGGTGAAGACGCCGTTGCCGCCCGCAGTGGTGGCGCCGGGCAGGGCGTGCAGTGGCGGGGCGGCCACACCGGTGGCCAGGCCGGTGCTGTCGAACGAGTAGCCGCCCAGGGGCGCGAAGTATGACGCCACGTAGGTGGTTCCGGCGGTGATGGCGACGGGGGAGGCGAATGTCACCTCCTGCCAGCCGACGGCCGTCTCGTTGGTGAAGGTGGCGGTGGCGAGCGGCTGGCCCGTGGCGCTCCACAGATTGCCCACGTGGGTGCCGTTGTTGCCGCTGCCCTTGTAGAAGCGCACGCCCGTCACTTGTCCGTCCACGTCCGCGCGGAACTTCACGCCCAGCTCGATGGCAGCGGTGTCCGGGGTGGTGGGGGTGCCGGGCGTGGCGGTGGGGGCGAAGATGCGGAAGGTGTTGCCCGGGGGCTGCACCGGTGGCACTGCGCCGGTGGCCTGGAAGACGACGTCTACCCAGTAGTTGGCGTTGCCAAAGCTGTTGACGGGGAAGGAGCCCGCGGCGCCGTAAGTGAAGACGCCGTTGCCTCCGCTGGTGCTGCCGGGCAGCGCGAAGAGGGGCGGGGTGTCCTGTCCACTGGCGAGGCCACTGTCGTCGAAGGCGTACGCGCCGACGGGGGCGTGGTACGAGGCGACGTACGTGGTGTTGGCGGCGATGGCGACGGGAGAGGCGAACGTCACCTCCTGCCAGCCCGTGGCGGTCTCGGAGGTGAAGGTGGCGAAGGCCAGGCGCTGCCCGTTGGCGCTCCACAGGCTGCCCACGTGGGTGCCGGTGTTGGCCGCGCCCTTGTAGAAGCGCACGCCCAGCACGTTGCCGCTCACGCTCGTCTTGAACTTCACGCCCAGCTCCACGGGGGCGGAGTCATTGGTGACGGAGGCGACGGCGGGCGTGGCGGTGGCGGGCCACAGGGTGACGGGCTCGGCCGGGCGGAAGACGACATCCACCCAGTAGTTGGAGTCGCCGAAGCTGCTGTTGGGGAAGGAGCCCGCCGCGCCGTAGGTGAAGACGCCGTTGCCGCCGCTGGTGGCGCCCGACAGCGCGTGGAGGGGCGGGGAGTCCACGGCCGAGGCCAGTCCCGCGCTGGTGAAGCCATAGGCGCCGACGGGGGCGTGGTACGAGGCGACGTACGTGGTGTTGGCGCTGATGCGCACGGGCGCGGAGAACATCACCTCCTGCCAGCCGGAGGCCGTCTCGCCGGTGAAGGTGGCGAAGGCGAGGCGCACGCCAGCGGCGCTCCAGAGACTTCCCACGTGGGTGCCGGTGTTGGCCGTGCCCTTGTAGAAGCGGATGCCGAGGATGTCTCCTTCGATGTCGGACTGGAACTTCACCCCCAGCTCCACCGGGGCGGAGTCGTTGGTGACAGAGGGGACGGCTGGGGTGGAGGTGGGGGCGAACAGCGTGAACGTCGGCTGGGCGCGCACGGCCGTGGGCAGCGCGAGCAGGACGGTCACGAGCAGCGCCAGCGCATGGGCGCGTGGCTGCCGCGAGACCCAACTGGGTCGTGGCTTCGAGGCGGTCATTCGGACTTTCCTTGGGGAGGGCACGACGAGACAGAGCGGCGGAGGCATCTTGCTGTCTGTCTCTGTCGTGGACAATGACGCGAGACGTAGGTCCTCAAGTCATTGCGGCATGACGCGATTTTTCTTTGCGTGGCATGCGGCCTGCCCCCTGGAGCTCAGACACACTTTGGAACCGTCACCACACCAAACGGCACCAACAGCTCGTTGTCCTCGAGGTCCTCCTGTGGACCCGGTGCCATGCTTTCGTGACAGGCATTGCATCCGCCATTTCGATCGAAGATGGGCTGTCCGTTGCCGCCAAGGGGCCACGACGGCATTCCTCGGCGCCAGATATTGGTTTCATAGAGAAACAGGTCGTAGGAATTGATCGCCCCGTCGCAATTCCAGTCCTGAACCGGGGACAGATCCCCGGCCGCCAGGGCCGCGGGCGTGGCGAACAGCGAAGCAAGACCGAACACGGTGGCAGCCAGCTTTGTTCTCATGAGGGACTCCAAGTGAGGTTGGCTTCAGATGGGAAAGCCATGGCTGTATAGTGTGAATGGCTTTTTGATACAACACTTCGCGCCGACAGGCCCGGTGCGGCCGTTGTGCGCGTATGATTTTGTGGGGCTTTCGGAGTCAGCCATTGGGTTGGGGCAATTGCTCACGCGGACGATACCCCAGGGGTGGATGGGTTGACTCGGCTTCGCTCGGACGTAGGGGGGCTTGTGTGCCCTCGGTTTCGTGACGGAGCTTGCGCCTGGACGGAACGTGCCAGGACGGGGTCGCGCGGGGAGGGTCTCTGTGGACGCGGGCAGCATGGACCTTCGCCCCATGACAGGACGCCTGGCTTCATCGATGCCGCATTCGAACTTGAGTCTCCTGCGACGAAAGAATGTTTGAGGGCGGCGAGACATGGGGCCGCTTCGCTACCAGGAGGGTACCGATGATGTGCAGTGCGCTTCATCACTTCGCTTGATGAAGTTCCGACGGACTCCGTGGCGCGTTTCCACGCGCTGGAGAACGGCCTGAGTCTCGCCGCCTTGGCCAGGGCGGTTCCTTCCTTACACCTTCAACACGCAGTGACCGGGAGCCTCACGGGCACCGGACAGGAGACGTACGTGCACGCACAGACTGAGAATCACGTGGGGACGAATTGGCTGGCGACGCTGGACGAGGAGGCCCGCGGGCTGGTGGCGGCGGTGGATGCGCGGGACGACGCCCGCCGCCTCTTGGAGGGCACCCTCGACAAGGCGGGCTACATCCACTACCTCGTCCAGACCTTCCACTACGCTCGCTGGAGCACGCCGATCCTCGGCGAGGCGGGTGTGCGGCTGAGGCGGCTGGGCCGGCATCCGGAGCTGGCGGAGTTGCTGATCCAGAAGGGGGAGGAGGAGCGGGGGCACGAACGGTGGTTGCTGTCGGACCTGAAGAACCTGGGGTGCTCGGAGGCGTTCGTGGAAGCGGCGGCGCGGTGCCCGGCGGTGGATGCCTATACGGGGTGGAACTTCTTCACGTCCCGCGCGGGCGTGCCGACCGCGGCGTTGGGGACCGCGTACGTGCTGGAGTACTTGTCGCAGACGCGGGCGGGCGTGTGGGCCGAGCGCCTGAGGGCGGCGGCCGCCATTCCCAACATCCACAAGTCCGTGACGTTCCTGCGCAGCCACGGGGCCCTGGACGGAGACCACGTGGCGGAGATGGCTCGGATCTTCGCTGGGCTGACGGAGCAGGAGGACCAGGAGGCCATCCTCTTCTCCGCCCGCGTCGCCCGGAGCGTCTACCCGTGCATCTTCCGTGAGGACGGCGCCTCCGGCAGCCCTGTCGTGAGGTAGAGACGCTTGCACTCAAGCAGGGCGGCACCTCCCGTCCGAGCCATGGCTCTCGGGAGGTGTCTTCGCATGCGGTCCCTCGCTGTACTTCCCTTCCTTGCGAGGGGCCGCATGCCGCTTCACACTGGTCTGTTGAGGTGGGCGACCTGGTAGAGGAAGTCGGTGCGGCTGTCGACGCCCAGCTTTTCGAAGATGTTGCGCACGTGGGTCTTCACCGTCTCGCCCGAGATCTTGAGATCATCGGCGATCTGCCCGTTGGACCAGTTGCGAAGCACGCCCCTCGCGATGTCGAGTTCGCGGGACGTGAGCGCCTGCTGCATGTGCAAGGGAAGCGGAATGGCGTGGGGAAACTCGTTCAGCAGGAGGGCCCACTGGCGGGGGCCGTCACCGGCGGGCAGCTCGATGAACCGGCACGTGCGGTAGCCATCCGGATGGTTGTTGACCCAGAGGGTCTTCCCGAGCCGCGCGTCCGCGTCCATTCGAACCAGGGCGTCCAACTTCTCGTGGAAGACGAGAGGGAGCCCGGAGGCGTGGAGGTCCGAAGGGCTGAACCAGCGCTCCAGCAGGATGGTGGCGTGCGGGGAGCGGAACACCTCGCGTGACGGGGGTTCCCAGAGAATCAATGCGGAGTCCTTGCGTTGATAGAGCTCTTGGAGCAGTTGGGCTCCGGCCGTCATGTCTTGATAGACTTGGCAGTTGGCCAGGGATTGGGACATGTGCCGGATGAGGCTGGTGAGGGCGGTGTTGCTCTTGGCGTCGAAGGGCTGTCGTTCGTGGCGGTAGAACGCGAGGGCGCCGACGAGGCCGGGGCGGATGGGGACCAGCGCGGCCATGATGTGTTCGAAGCGTGGAGCCAGCTCCAGGCTTCGTTGGTAGATGAGGGTTCGTTCGTACTCCCTGCGAGAGAGAAGCTGCGTATCGCAGATGGGCACGCCGGGCCGGGCGATGATGGGGTCCCGGAAGAAGTCATGTTTGATGATGTCGGCGTACCCCTCGAGTATTGGGAGGCGGTGGCCGGGGACATGCCATCGGAAGTCGAGCGAGGGCTCAGTGCGCATGAGGCACAGCGCATGGGAGTCGGCCTGGACGAGCTCGCGAATCGACGCTTGACTGGCTTCGAGGACCATCGGAATGGACAGCGAGCTGTAGAGGTCTTCTATGACCCTCTCCCGAACCATGAGCTCGCGAGCGTTGAAGTCTGCCGGGTTGAACATCCGCCTCTCCTTGTCAGGCAACCCCGTAGGGTGTGTGTGAGGATATCCATGTCCAATAACCCTGGGACTGAAAATCTGTCAGTCACCCTGGGGAGGTATGTCGGAAAGCTTGACAAGGGTTGGGTGGGGCGCCGCGTCAAAGTGTCTGCATGACCTTGGTCGCCGACTGAGTGGATGCCCGCAGGAAGGGAGCCCTTTCGCTCCCTGCCTCATGAGGCACCTCCGCCCTCATGCCCATGGTCGTTGCAATATTCCTTGACGGGAATATGTCCCATCGGGAATATATGCCCTCGTGATTGAGACCTTCACGGCGCTCGCCGACCCGAACCGCCTTCGCATCGTGGAGTACCTGCTGGGAGGGGCCCGCTCGGTGGGGGCCATTGGAGAAGCGCTGCACCTGAACCAGCCGCAGGTGTCGAAGCACCTGCGCGTTCTGAAGGAAGCCGGGCTGGTGGATGTGGAGGCGCGTGCCCAACAGCGCCTCTACGGACTGCGGCCCGAGCCGTTGCGCGAGCTGAGCGCATGGCTGGAGCGCTACCTCGATGTCTGGGACGAGCGTCTGGGACAGCTCGACTCGGTCATCGAGGAACTCAAGGCAGAGGACACGGAAACCGCGCAGCGCCATGCTCGAAAGAAGAAGGGATGAAGCGATGAGCCTTACCTCAATGGAGTTGGAGTCGGACCGCACCATCGTCATTTCTCGCAAGTTCAATGCGCCTGCGCGCATCGTGTTCGACGCGTGGACGCGCGCGGACCTGGTGAAGCGTTGGTGGGCACCCAAGGCGCTCTGCGTCACCATGGTGAGCTGCGAGGCCGACGTGCGCGTTGGCGGCGCCTACCGCTATGTGTTGCGCAATCCGGACGGCAGTGAGGCGGCCTTCTCCGGCCAGTACACCGAAATCACTCCGCCTTCTCGGCTCGTGTACACGCAGGTCTTCGAGCCGATGGCGGACGCGGGTTCGGTCATCATCACCGTCACCTTCGATGAACGTGAAGGCAAGACACACCTGGTCTCACGTGAGCAGTATCCGTCGAAAGAGGTGCGGGAGGCTGTCCTCGCGTCAGGCATGGAGCACGGCATGCGCGCGACGATGGATCAGCTCGACGCACTCGTGTCGTCCGCGGACCTCGGCTGAGCCGCTGGCGGCAAGTGTGCCTGTCCCTGGCGGGAGGGGGCTGAGGGCGCGTGGTGTTGATGCTCGAACCGCCACATCCCTCTGCCGCTGACCTCGCTGATGCACCAGCCTGCGACAATTCAGGCCGGGCGGGGCCTGGAGAAGCCCCGCCCGACCTTCGCGGGCCTGATGCTCAGTCCTGTGAGTGACTGCGTTTCGGACTACTGCCCCGGCGCGCGGGGGTCACAATTCACAATGACTCCCCGTGAGCGCGTCCTGGCGATAGACCCCGGTCTTGCCCGGAACCGGCTTGAGGTCATACGCACAATCGCCGCGAGGAGGGAAATTCGGGAACCCAGCGGTCTTGATGTGGGCAATGCTATTCATCAAGTTTTGCTGGCTCGGCGTGAAGTGCCCGCTGTCATTGGTGATCCATTGGATTTCACCATTGTTCACCTGGATTGTTCCCGCGCCAATGACGTTGATTTTCTGCATGACCGTCTCGCCAGGTTGCGAGTTGGGCGTCGGCAATCCCGCGAACGAGCCCATCAAGATGCCGGCATGGGTGGTCAGCCTCGGCTTGTTACAGTCGCCGGTCGATGCACCCGACGGCCGGGTGTCTCCGACACAATTGGCCGTTCCGCGCACCTGGATGAAGCGCCCCTCCACATTGACCATGTAGATCTTGTTGTCCCTGGCGTCGATGACGTACAGCATTTCTCTCTGCGAATTTCCACTCCACGTTTGAACCAGCGTGTTGGTTGACTTGTAGTAGGCGCGCCCATCCTTGAAGATCACCTCGTATGCGGCGAGCGCTGTGCTGGGAATGCCCTTGGCACAGTCCGACCTTGGCAGCCAGGACTCACACACACCATTGCTCTTGGTGCCATTGTCGTTGTATTCGACGAAGACGCGGAAGTCCTTGCAGATCTGATTGGCAGGGCAAGTCGTCGGACAGGAACCGGCGCTGTCGGTCGCGAGCCCAGACGGGCAAGGCTCCTGGCAGAGGCCATTGCCGTCGAGATGCAAGCCCGCCGCGCACGAGGAGGTGTACCGCTCGCAGGAGCAGGTCTCCTTGATGCAGCAGAAGTTGAACGGCCAGTAGACACACACTTCCTGTGCGCACACCGAGCACGGACGCTGATTGACGCCACCACAGCTCGCGGAATCGGTCGACGCGGCGGCCATCTCCTCGGAAGAAACGGCGCGGCTCGCCATGGCGGAATGATCCCTGCTCTGTGCGATGTCCGCATTCGTAATCGTGTACCCCCAGCGGGCCGCCACCTGGATGAGCAGCGCGTCTGTCGTGGCCGTGCGCAAATCGGCCATCAGTCCGTGATTGTTGACGGCTGCGTTCAACAGCGCATTCATCGCCGCGTTGTACGTGGACTGCCCCGGCGTGGGAGGCGCGATACACGTGACGGTTGACGCAGGCGCGGCCAGCGTCGGGGGCACGAAGTCGAACCAGGGCTTCTGCTTCTCCTCGCACAACTGTTTGCCAGCGGCGTGCTCCACATAGGGATCGAGGAGCTGGTTGGACCCCGTCCCGTAAGGGGCGGCGTAGCCGTAGTTCGCCGCGCCGTTCGTCCACGACGCATAGCCACTGGTGGCGGTTGGCCAGATCACGTAGTTGGCCGTCGTCGAACCGGACATCTGGGGGATGATCAGGTCTCGCCACCTCACCGAGATGGTCTGGCTCGCCTGCCCCTTGAGGATCACGGTCTGGTTCGCGCCATCCAACGCGATGTCCCAGACATAGCGCGCCCCCGTCCTTTCGATGATCCCCACGACGTTGCCACTGGAATCATAGGCCACCAAGGCCATTCCGAACCTGTTGTCGTTGTAGCTGTGTGCCCAGAAATGCAGACCGTTCACCATGACGACGGGGCAGACCGCGCTGCGGTTCAGCGAATCGGGACCTTGCATGCAGGTCGTCTTCAATCCGACCGGCATGCGCAGAGGCGTGGCGGCGTCAAAATGGTGGATCGCCGGCGCTATCGACATGCTGTCCTGGGAGGGCATGGTGATAGCGCAGCCACATACGGCCTGACCTCCGCCCGAGTCGATACATGACCTCACGGGGGGATGATTGGGGTCGTTACTCCAGTTTCCCGTGAAACCCATCCCATATTGCGCGCAGACACCGCCGCACACCGCGTTCGCCACGCCATTGTGCGAGATCTGCGGGCTGCAACGATCGCCGATGGCGGCATGGGCCGCGGGCACTACGAAGAAAGCCATGACTACAGACAGTGAGAATACTCTTCCAATCGCACTCATGTTCACTCCCTCACGAGATCACTTTCAAGAACGCCTCGCGACCCATGCCGGCCCAGGGACGCATGATTTCGGCAAGGCGCTGAATCCCTGCATATGGCGCCAAAGCAAACACATGTCAAACCGCTCCCAACAGCAGTGGATGTGTAAATTTATGCATGCCCCTGCGAATGGGTTCGCTTGCACTGGGATGTGCGGCGGCCACTTTGCGGAAGGGGTCTTGGATGACCTCCTTGCCTGCGAGGCCCAAACTCCCTCAAATGACTGAACGCCGTCCGCACGCAACGTTGGAGCGGTCTGTCGCGTAGGCTTGAACGTCGTCGGGGGTACGTGAAGGAGTTTTCCGTGGGAAATCTTGCCGACCAGAGCACCCGTCGCATCACCAGTCCTGCGTCGCAGGTTGTCTACGACGCTGGCAAGTCACTGAAGCGCGCCGCTCGCCGTTCTCTCAACCCGAGGCAGCGCCGGGGCAGGGGAATGAGAGCGCCGCCTTTGTCGCGACGCTAAGAGCTTAGATGCTCATTCGGTAGGCTTGTGGCGTCATGCCGTACCAGCGACGAAATGCCCGAAAGAATGACGCCTGCTCGACGAAGCCGAGCAGGTAGGCGACCTCGGCCAGAGTCAGCTCCGGCTGCTTCAGGTATCCCTCCGCCAGTGTTTTGCGCGTGTCGTCGAGCAGCGCTTGAAAGCCAAGACCGAACTCACTGAGACGGCGCTGTAGCGTGCGCTCACCGAGGCCCAAGGCCTGGGCGACCTTGCTCAGGGTCGGCGCTCCCTGCTGGAGTTGATCGCGAATGACGGCTTGTGCCGAGACGAGCAGCTTTGGTGTCTCGTCGGTCATCGGCAGGGCATTCTCAAGGACACCGCGAAAATAGCTCTCCATCTCGGCGTCTGCTTTGCGTACGCCAAACGCCAGGATACTCGGATCCAAGACGAGCTCGGCGAGGGCGGAACCCGTCGTCACGGAAGCGCCGAGTGTTTCCTCATAGAGCGCGCGCTCCCTTGCTGGCATTCGCGCTCGGCGGCTGTACATCGCCCGCACGGGGATGGGGGCGTCGCTCAGCAGCGACAGCAGGCGAATGGCAACGAGCAGGGTGTAGTCGGAGATGAGCTCGCTGCCAAGGCGCGGGGCGTCTCGCTGCTCACGAATGTGCAAACCGTCGGCTCGGAGTTCCGTCT
Organism: Myxococcus hansupus; assembly: GCF_000280925.3. Classification (NCBI taxonomy): domain Bacteria; kingdom Pseudomonadati; phylum Myxococcota; class Myxococcia; order Myxococcales; family Myxococcaceae; genus Pseudomyxococcus; species Pseudomyxococcus hansupus. The sequence continues at coordinate 4,658,649 of NZ_CP012109.1, read as the reverse complement.
GGTACGTCGCGGTGCGGTTGGTCAGTTTTTGATATCGAGCATGACACGCCATGGCGACGCCGATGTTCGGCATGGTTTTACATGCGAGGCCGACAACGCCGAGGCTCTTGACGTCATATGCACGAACCGCGGCGACGACGAACTCCGCATAGCGGGGCTTCTCGAACATCAGTTCCATGTGCTTGTAGGTCGACGCGCCGCTGACGCGAGCGTCCGGCTCAAGCAACGCGGTCCGGCACCAGCCGACCTGGTCCGCCAGTTCGTCCTCGGTTGCGCCGAACAGAAGCGACGCTTCGAACGCAGGGATGACGTTGCACGCGGCGATGTCGCCCTCGGACAGTGGTTTGGCGGCCTGCGACATTGTTGGCGACTCCCGTGGTGCAGCACCATCTTCGCATGAAACGGCTCTATTCGTTCCTCTTCGCTATTTGCGGTGTGGTTGGCTGTGGGCACGCATCGGTCAGGCCTGTTCATGCGGCGCGGCTGGCGACACCGGCTGCCAGTCATGGTGATTTGATATACGTCGGGACAGTGACGCCCGAAGGAGGCACCGCACCTGCCTTTCGCTATGAACGGCGCGTCGTCGAGCGTGCGAACGGCGAGCGCGTTTCGACACACATTACGTTCGCCGACAACACGCCTGTCGTGCTGCAACAGGCGACGCAAGACGAAAGCGGTCGGCTCATTGCCTTTGAGGAAGTTCACGGTCAACGGGGCGAAGTACATCACTTCGAGGGCGGCGAGCGCAGGGATGCGAACATCGTCGTCGGACCGACGCTGTTCCAGTTCGCACGTACGCATCTGCGTGAATTGCGCAGCGGTCAGGCCGTACCCTTGGTCTTCTTGGACCGAGGCAGCGAATACGGCTTCGAGCTGACCCTCCATGGCGACACCGTGCAGATGCGCGCCACGAGCTTCTTCGTCGCGCTGGCGATTTCACCGATAGCGTTTCGCCTTGGCCCGGATGACCAGGTCGTAGCGTATCGCGGACGCGTACCCCCACTGCAGCATGGCCATGCGATCGACGCAGACGTGACCTATGTCTATCTCGCGCCGTTTCGTTAGCGCGTGTCCGCGTCCTATAGCCATTCGAAGACAGGCCCCTGGTTGGGGTCTGTCGTGAGGACGAACGTGCCTTGGAGCATCTCCAGGAGTTCGAGAGGCATTGCCACCGGTTGCTTGGGTGACGCAGGCGGTCCGCGCTGTCCCGCGTGAACCAGCCGGCCATCCTCCAAGAGCACAGCCCACCGTACGCCACCGGCTCGGTCGGAGTGAGGCAGATGGCAGTGCCTCGCGACCGCCGCGCGCGCGTTCGCCGGGAGTTCGGGCAGCGGCGTCATCCGTGGCGGCGCCGCGAGCCTCCCGTCGGACCGGAAGCGGACCTCCGCCAGCATGGGCAAACGGGCGTTCTTCACCGACGCGGCCACCAGCGTCGCATGGACGATGCCTGCGTCATCAATCCAGACACCGGGCTCGGAATCAGGGATGGCGCTGAGGCCGCGGAGGAGGGTGCTGGCCGCGCGGCTCATGCGGCCAGCGCCCGTGGCTCGCACGTGTTGGAGCTCCAGTCCTCCAGCCCCCTGGCTTACGAGCACGATGCTGATGCCATTGCCCACCGAAGCGGGTTGCAACGTGGCCCGGGCCGCGAGCGGCGCTGAGGGGAGCCGCACGCGGCCGACTTCCTTCCCAGGCGTCACGAGCGGCGCCTCCATGCTGGATTGGAAGCGCAAGAGCCGCAGGTCCTTTCCCTCCGCTCCCAGGACGGGGACGAAGAGTTCCCCGGCGTGGGTTTCCAAGGGCGGGCGGACCATCCTGTCCGGCGGCGCTTCCAACTCGATGCGGAAGGGCGCGGCGGTCGTCGCCGGGGGGGCCAGGGCCAGGATGGACGCACCCTGACGCCAGACGACCCAGCTCACGGCCTCGCCGCCCGGTGCATCGTTGGTCCAGGGCGCCATGGCGTCGGACGCGCCCGCCTCCACGGAGCCCAGCGCCTTCGAGGTCCGACGGGAGACGCCGCGTCTGTCCTCATCCGTTTCGTCGACGAAGACGGCCTGCATCAACACCGTGCGCCCCTCCAGGTGCTGGAGCCAGACCGTGCCCACGCCGGAGTACGGACCGCCCCCCAGCATCACCCCCGCGGAGGCCGGCCCCGGCTTTCCGGCGACGACTTCGAACTCGACCGGCGTGGACACGGCTTCGACGCCCACGGCATGGAGCCGGGCCGTCAATCGATAGCGGCCGGGCTGGCGGATGGGCAGCCATTCCTGGAGGGGCACCACGGACTCGAGCGCCCGCCCCGGGCCCAGTTTCACTTGGGGCGCCACGACACCGCCCAGCGGCTGTGTGCCTTCACGCGCGATGACGGTGTAGTGATTGACGTCGTGTCCCTTCGGATACTCGGGCCCTGTGACGGTGTACGTCAGGGATTGGTCGGAGTGCCGGAAGGGGTCGGGAAACTCCAAGGGCTCGGCGCTCTCGTTGGACAGCGCGATGCGCACGTCCAGGTCTTCCGAGGTGACGAGTTGCGCCTTGGGGAGTCGGAGTTGGATGCGCATGGGGGCACCTCCGGGTGGTGGCGTGGGCGCCACCCGGGTTGGGGGCGGAGCAGGGGCGGGACTCGCGGCCGACAGCGTCAGCACGAGCAGCCAATGGCAGGGAAGGAAGGCGCTCATGGCCGCGCGTTCCGGGCTCCATCACAGTCCAGGACGTGGGTGTTCCATCCCCGAAGGCGCAGCAAACACAGACCACAGAAGCGCCGCTCCGCGGTGAAGTCGTAGCCCATCAGGCAGTCCTTCCCGTCGACGTCATGGCGCTTCGCAATCGCGCCCCCAATCGTGCGGCTCACGGGGAAGGGCGCGTGGGGCAGGAAGAGCTGGTGCCCGATTTCATGGGCCAGCGTCTGTTCGAGCGTGTTGAAGCCGTTTCGGTAGTTCCCCTCCGCGGCGCACTGGATGACGGCGCAGCGGTCTCGCTGTCGCGAGGGGAACTCCGACGCGAAGCCGTTGACGCGAATGCCGTCCACGGTGGTCTCCCAATTGTAGAGCCCGGAGAACTGGAAGAGCGCGATGCCCGGCTCCGTCCCCAAGGCCGAGTCCAGCGCCTCGGTGAGCAACTGTTTGGCCCAGTCCTTACATTGCCGGTGGTAGTCCCGCGCCTCCAACAGGGGCATTCGTCGCTCCCGCGTGGGGGCGAGCCATCGGGCAAGGTCCACGTCCTCCGCGTGTTTCACGCGCTTCACCTCGGTCAGGAACTCCGCGTGGGCTCGGAAGGTGATGGCGTGGCCGCCCGCCGCGTACTGGTCCACCGTGGGGTCGATGGCCGCGCGGAGCTCCCAATGACGGGAGGTCCCCACCGCGGCGGCGATGCGCGCGTTGTAGTCCCTGGCATTCCATTCCGAGACACCCCCCGTCCGGTCTTCCAGCCTCAGAAACGCGCGCTCGAAGTGTCCTTGGACCGTGGGCAGCGAGAAGCCGGAGACCGCCGCGTCCTTGCGCAGGCGCCGCGAGATGTGGACCTCTCGCCAGGATTCAAAGATGCCGGTGGACGCTCGCACGGCGGCGGGCAGCGGCGCGTCGTCCTCCATGTCCAGCACCACGCTCCCGTCGCGCCGCCTGTCGTAGGCGAGCTGCACGGTGACGCGCCACGCATCCCCCGCGATGCGCGAAGGCTGGAACACCACACCCGTGCGCCCCGCGAAGGCGCCTGTGGTCCATGCCTGGCTGTAGGCCGCCCACTTGCGCCGGGTGCATGCGGTGACTCGGAAGGGGAAGGCCCCGTCACGTGGCTCGGCCCGCGGGGCGTAGCCTGCTTGTTTGGGGAACACCGTGGAGGACGGTGCCCCGCGTTTGCCTCCGACGTCCCGGTGCGCGTTGTCGCCCTTGGGGCGAGACGTCGCGCGATGCCGGTCCAAGGCGCTCGACAGGAAGGCGCGGGCGGACGGCGCGTGGTGCTCGATGGCCTCCGTCTCGTCTTCCCAATCCCACAGGAAGCGCACGCGTCCGAGCGCGGCGGGGGCGTCCACACGGTTCCCTCGCGAGTCCTTCAGCCACACCCGGGCGAACAGCGGCAGCTCCGGACCGCTGCCCCAGTGCTTCTGGTGCAGTTGATGGTCGGTGTTGTCCGCCATCTCCGACGGCTTCGTCTTGAAGAGGTTGCCGGCCAGCCGGATCTGGGCCGTCTCACCTGGCGCGGGGAGGTGTCTCAACGCGCGGATGAGGTCGCGGTCCCGCTGTTTCGCGAGCACCCGTGCGTCACCCAGCTCCAGGTCCATGCCCGCGACGAGCACGTGGAAGTACGTCCAGGCCACCGGCGACTGTGCGAGCCCCTCTCCCTGGAGCGTCAGCTTCAACTTGTACGGCGAGTGCTCCACCGTGACGACGCCGTTCGGAAAGGCTTCGCACGAGGGGACTCGGCCATCCCATTGGAACCGGTGCTCTCCTTGGAGGAGTTGCTCGGGGCCCAGCGTCCGCGACCAGAGCGGCGCCTTGCGGTGGCGCGTGAAGAGCTCCAGCGTGCCGGAGCGCACCAGTCCCGAGGTGTTGAGCAGGCGCCACGTCAGCTCGATGGGCTCCACTCCCGGCGCGAAGTGGAAGCCGTCATCACCTCCTGTCACCACGGGGGCGGGCGCGGGGTGGTGACAGCGGGATTGGGGGCCGCCCGGGCTGCGGAGGCGGAAGTCCGCGATGCCATGGCTCGAGGGACGGAGGCGGTTGCGATTGCGGCCCCCGGGCGCAGCCAGGGCGACACTGGCCTTGAGTGGAATGCGTGCCATGGATGGGGGCCTCAGGCGTCGTGCTGGCGGATGAGCTCGCGCTGGATGTCCGAGAGCTGCCCCGTCTCGGGCAGGCCGTGGCGCCGCTGGAAGGCTCGCACCGCGGCCCGTGTCGAGGCGCCGGGTGCTCCACGCTCGCCCTCGATGCAGAAGCCCAGGTTGTGCAGCCGCTCCTGCGCGGCTGTCAGGGCGTCGGATTCGAAGCCCGCGAGGGACTGGAGTTGCAGCGCCCAGTGGAGTGACACGGGCTCGGACGCCGCGGCGGGCGTGGCATCCGGGAAGTCTTCTTCTGACACGGCGGGGGGGTAGGGCGGCGTTTCGCCCCTGGGCGTCGCGGCGCGACGGGGGCTGGTGGCAGGGGGCGGTGTCGCGAGTGGCGGCCGGACCTTCAACAGCAGCTCCCCCTGGGCGAGTCCTGGCACCTCGTGGCTCAACGAGCCATCCGCCGCCGTCCTGCCACAGTGCTCGGTGCGGCCCACGGTGAGCACGTACTCCTGGCCCGCGTACGGCACTTCGTGGGGGTCCACCAACACCAGATGCAGCCGCCGCTGCTTCAGGATGAAGGTGCTCGTGTTCCCTGTCCGGATTGGTGCCGTCCTCGGACTGACCATGTCGCGCTCCCCCCGTGCCTGGAATCGCGCTGTGTCGTCACGTTGTTGAAGGCGTGCCCAAAGTACGTGAACCCTGACGGACCTCCTTCGCAGGAAGTTCGTGGATAACCCTGTTCTGTGCGTCGGGTTAACGGACCTCAACCTGGTGGGTTGCTCAGCGGACGCAATGCATGGCCGGCCGGGCAGAGCCCGGCGTGCCGCGAGCCTTGGTGGGCACAGGGGCCTGCCTGACTCGCCCAGCGTGGCTACCTTGCGCGGAAGTCCATCTCTCACTTTCTTGGAGGAGCCGCGCATGGGCACCCTGGAGGTCTTCCAGCACGACGAGGCACGGTGCATCTGGCCGGCGCGGGCCGAGCTCGGTGAGGGGCCGTTCTGGATGGCTTCGGAAGGCGCGCTCTACTGGCTCGACATCAAGGGCCGGAAGGTGCACCGCCTGACGTTGGACAGTGGCGCCCGTGAGAGTTGGGAGACGCCGCTTCGTGTCACCGCGCTGGCGCCTCGGAAGCAGGGAGGCTTCATCGCGGGCACGGAGCAGGGCCTCGCCTTCTACGAGCCCCGCACGGGCCGTCTGGAGCGGTTGTTGAACCCGGAGCCCGAGCGCACCCACAACCGCTGCAATGACGGGAAGGTAGACCCGGCAGGGCGCTTCTGGGTGGGCACCATGGATGACCACGAGGAGTCGCCCACGGGCGCGCTCTACCGGTTCGACGCGGCGGGGCACCTCGCCCGCTTCGATGACGGCTACACCGTGTCGAATGGTCCCGCGTTCAGCCCGGACGGGCGAACCCTGTACGTGAATGACTCGCCCAAGCGTGTCACCTACGCCTTCGACCTGAGCGCGGACGGCGTGCCGAGCCGACGCCGTGAGTTCCTCCGCTTCGAGGCGCCGCACGGCTTTCCGGACGGGATGACGGTGGATGCGGAAGGCGGGCTGTGGATTGCCTTCTACGCGGGGGGCTGTGTGCGTCGCTTCTCACCGGACGGCGCGTGGCTGGCCGAGCACCGCTTCCCCGTGGCGAAGACGACCAGCGTCGCCTTCGGGGCCCCGGCGTTGGACCGGCTCTTCGTCACCACCGCGCGAGATGGCTTGGATGCGAAGGCGCTCGAGGCCCAGCCGCTGGCCGGTGGCCTCTTCGAGCTGTCACCCGGCGTCAGGGGCGTGGCGCCGGTGCCCTTCGCGGGCTGACGCCCGTTCAGCGTTGCCGCTCTGTTTCGCCTTCCATCTCCGTTTCGTCTTCGAAGCCGTCGTCGTACTGCGCGGGCGGAGGCGCCTCCTCGCGCGGCGCGCGCAGCCGCTGCACCGCGAGGAACCCCACGGCGCCCAGTCCGAAGACGAAACCGAACGGGGCCGGCAGCAGGCGCATGTTCAACGCCGCGAAGGCCAGTGACAGCCCCACCGCGCCCGCGGGCAGGTAGCGCGTCCAGGACGGCCGCTCCACCTCCGGGCGCAGCGCCAGCAGCGCGAGGACCGCGAGCAGTGCCAGCTCAATCACCACCGACGCGGGCAGGTCCCAACCGCGCACCGTGGTGACGCCGCCGCCGTAGCTGTAGAGCATGTCATCGGTGGGCCGGTGCGTCTGGATGACGCGAAGCTCGGGCGGCCCCTGCGGCACCGGCGCGTTGTCCGGGATGATGTCCCCGCCCAGCTTCGCCGTTCCCCAGGGCGCGAACAGCGCCAGCAGGCACACCGCGACGCCGCCCAGGCCCACCAGCTCCGGCATCACCAGGAGCTGACGCGGCTCGAAGTACCGGCTCACGCCATCCGGGCCCGCGAAGACCTTGCGGTACTGGTCGTGGGCAATCAGCCCGGCGCCGGCGAGCCACAGCAGCGGGGTGACCCCCAGGCTCAGCGAACGGAAGGCCAGCGCCACGAACACCACGGTGGCCGCGGTGGCCGCCTCGGGCGTCATCAGCACCGCGGGCATCTTCTCGGTGAACCCGGGTGACTCCCCCGCGTCGCGAAGCTCCCTCGCGACCAGCGCCACGCCGCTCACCAGCGCGAGCAGCAAGCCAGGGAAACTCACCCAGGTGCCGATGTTCAGCAGGGACAGGAGGATGGCGCCGGCCAGCAGGAGGACGCCGAGCACGGACGGGGAGTGTCCCGGGACGTGGGCCAGCCACTTGGGCCCGTCATACGCGGGCTCGGACTGACCGGGGTCCGTCTTGTCCTCGGGCGGCAGCTCGGGAACCTCTCTGGCGGCGTAGGGGCGCCGACTCTCGTGGTCGTCGACCTCCTCGAGAATCTCCGCGGCGTAGGACGGCTCGGCGGCGTCGCGCTTCGGGCGCGAGGGGCGCGGCGCGGGCCGGCTGGCCGTGGCCCGTGGCTGCTCCGGCAGCTTCGCGCCGCAGCTCTCGCAGTACCGCAACCGGGAATTGGAGTCTTCACCACACGCCGGGCACCGCATACCGCCACCTCATTGTGACTGCGGGGCTACTGGCGCGCGGCCTCGACGGGGGCGGGGGCCGTGGACAGCTCCTGGATGCGCAGGGCCAGCGACTGCGGGTCGATGGGACCCACGTGCTTGCCCCGGATGACGCCATCCGGGTCGATGAAGTACGTCTCCGGGACGCCCGCGACGCCGTAGTCCAGCGCCATGCGAGAGCGCGGGTCCACGAGCTGCGGGAAGCTGGCGCCGTACTGCTGGAGGAAGCCTCGCGCGTTGTCGTCGGTGTCCTGGAACACCACGCCCAGGAACACCGCCTGCGAGCCGTACTGCCGCGCGCCCCACTCCAGCACGGGGTGCTCGATGCGGCACGGGCCGCACCACGACGCCCAGAAGTTGATGACCACCGGCCGGCCCTTCAGGTCGGCCAGGCTCACCTTCTCGCCGCTGTCCAACGCGCGCAGCGCGAAGTCCGGCGCGGGCTTGCCCTTCAGCATGAAGGGCACCTCGTGCGGGTTGCGCCCGAAGCCCTTGGAGAGCACGAAGAGCAGCCCCGCGCAGAGGACCACGAAGCCGAGCGTGTAGCGCCAGCCCTTCATCAGGCGGCTCCCCGTTCGGCGTCACCACCCGTCAGAGGGGAGGAGCCCAGCGCTGGAGCGCCCGCCATGGCCACGGCCGCCTTGCGGCGCGGCCACAGCGCGATGAGCGTGCCCAGCACCAGCAGCGGGATGCTCCACCAGATCCACCCGACCAGCGGGAAGACCCAGACGTTGAAGCTCGCCGTCCCCGCCTTCTCGGAGAACGCCATCAAGGACATGTACAGGTCCTCGGCGGGCGTCTCGCGCACGCCGGGCGTGCCGATGGGGTCGGTGCTGCGCTCGTAGTAGTTGAGGCGCGGCTTGAGCTCGGACACCTCGCCACCCGGGGCCGTCACCTCGACGCGCGCGGCCACGAAGGTGCGGTGGGCCTCCTCGCCGCTGACCAGCCCCATGTACTTCATCTGGTAGCCGCCCAGCTCGATGACCTGCCCCTTCTTCAGCGTCCCGGACGTGTGCTTCACGTAGGCGGACGAGGCCGCCACGGCGACGATGATGAGCACGATGCCCAGGTGCACCACGTAGCCGCCGAAGCGGCGCTGGGCCTTGATGGCGCTCGTCGTCAGCGCGGTGACGAAGCCTTCCTTGCGCTCGGACATGCGCACGCGGACCGGGGCCACCAGCTCACGCAGGGTGATGACGGTGACGAAGCCCGCCAGCCCGAAGGTCATCAGCGGGTACACCCCGCGCAGCCCCACCGCGAAGCACACCGCCGTCACCACCAGCCCCACCACGGCGGGGATGATGAACTGGCGGCGCAGCGTGGCGGGATCCGGCTTGCCCCAGGGGAGCACCGGGCCCACGCCCATCAGGAAGAGCACCGCGATGCCGCCCGGCACCGCCATCTTGTTGAAGTACGGCTCGCCCACGCTCACGCGCACGCCGCGCACCGCCTCGGAGATGAGCGGGTAGAGCGTGCCCAGGAGCACCGTGAAGGTGATGGCCACGAACACCAGGTTGTTCACCAGGATGCTCGCCTCACGGGACATGGGCGAGGCGAGCTGGCCCTCCGGCACCAGCAGCGGGCCGCGCACCGCCAGCAGGCCCACGCACACCACCAGGAGGAAGCCCAGGAACACCAGGAACGTGGGGCCGATGTCCGACTGGGTGAACGAGTGCACCGAGTTGAAGATGCCCGAGCGCGTCATGAACGTGCCCAGGATGGTGAGCACGAAGGACGCGAGCGCGAGGCTGAGCGTCCACAGCTTCAGCATCCGCTTGCGCTCCTGCACCATGGTGGAGTGCATGAACGCCGTCGCCGTCAGCCACGGCAGGAAGGACGCGTTCTCCACCGGGTCCCACGCCCAGTAGCCGCCCCAGCCGAGCACGGCGTAGGCCCACCAGGCGCCGAGGATGATGCCGATGGACAGGAACAGCCAGGCCACCAGCGTCCAGCGCCGCAGGGGCGCCATCCACGCCTCGCCAATCTCGCCGCGCAGCAGGCCCGCCACCGCGACGCCGAACGGCACCGTCATGCCCACGTAGCCCAGGTACAGCATGGGCGGGTGGATGATCATCAGGACGTGGTTCTGGAGGAGCGGGTTGGGACCGGGGCCATCCATGGGCACCGGGGACACCGCGCCCCACGGGTTGGCCGGACCGGCGATGAGGAAGGTGAAGAAGACGCCCACCGCCAGCATGGTGCCCAGCGCCAACTGCATGTAGCGCGCGTGCTCCTTGCGGTGGATGAAGGCGAAGGCGGCGATGTAGCCGCCCATGATGAGGCCCCAGAAGAGGATGGACCCCTCCAGGGCGCTCCACAGCGAGACGATGGTGTAGACCAGTGGGGTGGAGCGGCTGCCGACCTGCGCCACGTAGCGCACGCTGAAGTCGTGGGTGACGAGCGCGTGCACCATCACCAGGTTGGCGCCGATGAGGCACGCGGCGAAGCCCCACACCGCGCGCATCACCCACGGCAGGCCCGCGTCACTGCGGCGCAGGCCACTGACCAGGCCCACGAGCGCACCGAAGGCCGCGAACGCGAGCCCTCCGAGCACCAGGCCGTAACCGACGGTTCCGTTCACTTCGCACCCATGACCGTCGTGGCGTCGGAGAGCGTCTCCTGCCACTGCCGAGGATCCTCGCCCTCCTTGGGGGCGCGGTACTCGTTGGAGTGGTTCACCATCAGCCGGTTGGAGCTGAACACGCCGGACTTGTCGTAGGTGCCCTCCACGACGACGCCAATCTTGTCGCGGAACATCTGCGGCGGCGTCTCCGTGGCGCGGACCAGCACGCTGGGCGAGCCTTCCTTGACGTCATCCGCCACGCGGAACTGCAGCGTGGTGTGCTCGGCGTTCCACTGGATGCTGCCGGCCTCCACCACGCCGCCCAGGCGGATGGTGGCCGAGTACGCCTTGGAGCCCTGGCCCAGCATCTCCGACGGGCTCCAGTAATAGACGAGGTTCTCGCCGATGTTGCCGAAGGCCACGAACCCCAGGCCGGTTCCCGCGACGAGCAGCGCACCCAGGGCAATCAGACGGTTTCGCGCGACAGGAGACATGACGAATCACTCCTTGGCGTCGGTGGGGGCCTTGGGCCGACGAACCCAGAGAGACACGGCGTAGAGAACCAGCATGGCGACTGTAATGGCGTAGCAGGCCCAGACATAGCCCCACCCGCCGACGATGCGGCCACTGCCGACCTGGCCCGGCGCCGCGGCGAGGAGCCACAGCATCTGTGTGGAAAGCGTCGTCATGTTCAGGCCACCCGGGAGGAGTTGGCGCCGCTGGCGGCGGCGAGGTCCGAAGGCACCGCGTCCGGAAGGGCCACTTCCGCCTGGCGCTCGGCCAGGGCCTGGCGGTAGCGCGCCACCAGGAACCAGACGGTGATGAACAGCATGCCGAAGGCCGACACGCGCAGCGCCAGGGTCATCTCCGGGTCCACCGTCTTGGGCGTGGACTGCACCTGGTGCAGGCTGCGCCACCAGCGCACGGAGAACCACACGATGGGCAGGTTGATGGCGCCGATGATGGCCACCACCGAGCTCCACGTCGCGCGCTTCTCCGGGTCCTCCACGAAGCGCCGCAGGACGAGGTAGCCGGTGTAGGCCACCAACATGATGGCCTGCGACGTCAGCCGCGGGTCCCAGGACCAGTAGACGCCCCAGGTGGGCCGGCCCCAGATGGCGCCGGTGATCATCCCCGCGGTGCCCAACACCAGGCCGACTTCCGCCGAGGCCTCCGCGGTGGCGTCCAGCTTCCAGCTCGCCTTGAACATGTAGCTGACGGCCGCCACGAAGTTGACGAACATGGCGACCATGGCCGCCCACTGGAGCGGAACGTGGACGTACATGATGCGCTGCACGTCGCCCATCTCACGGTCCGGCGGCGCCCACGCGAGCCCCAGCCACCACCCCGTGGCGAGCACGGCCAGCGACAGCGCCAGCAGGCCCCACTTGATGAACTTTCCCATCCGTCAGTCCTCGATGATCCGCGGGAACAGCAAGAAGCCTACGCTCCAATAAATCAGATTGAAGCCGCCCAAAAGCCCCGCCCATGAGCCAAACTGATTCATGGGGTCTCCCTGAAGTACGAGCGTGGTCGCCTTGGCGGCGGAGAGCAGGGCCGGGATGACGAGCGGGAACAATAGCAAAGGCAGGAGCACGTCTCGTGCCCGGGCATTGCTCGAAATCGCAGCGTAGACGGTGCCGGGGGCGCTCAGGGCCAGGCAACCGAGCAGGAGGATGAGCCCCAGGTCCGCCACGCTGGTGACGATGCTCACCCCATAGAGGGCGACCATCACGGGCACCAGCAGGGCGCCCAGCGCCGTCAGCAGCAGGGTGTTCCCCAGCGCCTTGGACAGGAAGATGGCGCGGGCATCCGCGGGGGCCAGCCGGATGCCGTCCATGCACGCGTTCTCCGACTCGACGCGGAAGGACTCGCCCAGGGCCAGCACGCTGGCGAAGAGGATGGCCAGCCAGAAGTAGCCGCCCGCGTTCTTCTCCAGCAGCTTGGTGTCCGGGCCCAGTGCGAAGGAGAACATCAGCAGCGTGGCCAGCGCGAAGAAGATGATGGCGTTGAGCCGCGCGCGGGTGCGCCACTCGATGAGCAGGTCCTTGCGCAGCAGGGCCAGCGTGGCCGTCAGCAGGCCAATGGGACGGGGCCGGGGGGCGCTCATGCCGCCACCGCCCGGCCGTCCTGCAGGTGCAGCCGCTCTTCACACAGCGTCAGCCCCTGCTCGATGAGGTGCGTGGCCAGGATGACGGTGACCCCGCTGGCCTTGAGCTCCGCGATGATGGCCTCCATGTCGCGGATTCCCGAGGGGTCCAGCTCACCGAAGGGCTCGTCGAGCAGGGCGATGGACGGCGCCTTGAGCAGCAGGCGGGCAATCGCCAGGCGCTTGCGCATGCCGGCGCTGAAGCCGCGGACCGGGCTGTCGGACCGGCGGTCCAGGCCCACCCGGGCGAGCTTCTCGTTGGCCGCGTCGGAAGGGGAGGGGACCCCCAGCAGGCGGGCGAGCACCGTGAGGTTCTGGTGCGCGGTCAGGTCCTCATAGAGGAAGCTGGCGTGGGACAGGAGCGCCACGTCGCGGCGCACCGCGTCGCGGTCCACCACCGCGTCCCGGCCGAGCACCTCCACGCGGCCCGCCGTGGGGCTGAGCGCGGTGGCGAGCAGTCGCAGCAGGGTCGTCTTGCCTGATCCGTTGTGGCCCGTGAGCAGGAGCGAGCGCCCGGCCGGCAGCGCGTACGTCAGCCGCGCCAGTGCCCACCGGCGGCCATAACGCTTGCTGACGTCATGCAGGGCGAGGGCGGGGGCGGCGGAGAGGGGAGGCATCGGCGGTGCCGTTCGTATCTGGAAACCCGGGTGTCCACCAGTGAAACCCGGGGCGGTGGGCCGGACGGGGAAGGAGCGGGCCCGTCAGCGGGAAAGGTTTTTCACCCCATGTGGTCGCAGGTGCCCGCAGGGGGCGGTTCGGGTTCCATCAAGTGGAACGTCCACTGCTCACCAGGCGACCCGTGCCGACGGACAGCCCTCTCGACTGCCCGGTCCGGGGTGCCCAACCTCCTGGCACCCCCCCTGCATTGTGCGCGGGCACGAGATGCGGCAGCGGATGATCCGCGCGGAGGGCGTGAATGGCGACGGGTAAGGTGATTCGGCGGGCGGTCAAGGCGGCGGCGGCGGGAATGCTTCACTACAGCGGAATGCGGCGGGCGATGGCGGCCTACCGCCGTTCGCAGTCGGGAGGAAGGCGCATCCTCATCGTGAGCTACCACCGTGTGGTGAGCGACTTCACGGGTGAGCTGCAACGGTCGATTCCGGGACTCCTCATCTCCCAGGAGACGTTCCGGCGGCACCTGGAGGAGGCCCACGCTGCGGGCTTCGAGCTGGCCTCCATCGGTGACGCGGTGGACGTCATGAACGGCCGCCGGGTGGCGAAGAAGGACTTGTGCGTCGTCACCTTCGATGACGGCTACCGGGACGTGTACCGCTACGCCTATCCCGTCCTGAAGGAGATGGGCGTTCCGGCCATCACCTACCTGCCCACGGCGTTCATCAACACCGAGAAGCGCTTCAACCACGACCGCCTGTTCCACCTGCTGCGCCGGGTCCAGGAGCGCCGCTTCAAGCCGCTCTACGACACGCTGCCCGCGCCCGCGCTGCAGTTGCTGGGGCCCATCCTCTCCGGACAGAAGTCGGTGTCGGCCTCGCTGGACGACTTCATTGGCGAGCACCCCTCGCGCGTGCTCACGGACATCATCGACGCGCTGGAGCAGCAGCTCGGCGGCGGCGCGGACCTGGTGCCGGAGCAGGGCGACGTCATGAACTGGGACGAAGTGCGCCGCATGGCCCGCGACGGCTTCGAGTTCGGCGCGCACACGCTGGGGCACACCGTGCTCACGCTGGAGCCGCAGGAGGTGGTGGAGCGCGAGATTCTCGAGTCCAAGCGCGCCATCGAGCGCGAGGTGGGCATCACCGTCCGCGACTTCGCCTACTGCAACGGCTGGTACTCCGACGAGGTCATCCGCGTGCTGTCCGCCAACGGCTTCCGCTCCGGCGTCACCACCGAGGACATGCCCAACCGCATCGGTGGGGACCCGTTCACCCTGAAGCGCAAGGTGCTGTGGGAGAACTTCAGCCTGGGCATGCTCGGTGATTACTCGTCGTCGCTCACCGGCTGCCAGTTGGATGACTGCTTCGGCGTGCTGGGCATGAGCAGCCCGGTGCCGGGCAAGCGGCCCCACTTCATCAGTGCTCCCGGAGGAGGAAACCAGGTGAGCGGTGGCGTCGCCGGAGCCGGGAACCAGTTGACCAGTGCGCCGGTGCTGCTGAGCACCCCGGCCTCGAACACCAACGAAATCGTGATGGCGCCCGGAGCCACCACGACAGTCCAGGAGGTTCCGTGAGCGGAAGCACCACGTCGGCCGCGTCCGGGGGCTCGTTCCTCGGGCGCGCCGGCCCCTTGGTGTTGGCCCGGCTGTTCACCGCCGGGCTGACGCTGTCCATTCCCCTCGTGCTCGCCCGGGTGCTGAACCTGGACGACTACGGGACGTATTACCAACTGTTCCTCATCGCCACGACGCTCTATTACGTCCTGCCGTTCGGCGTGGTGCAGAGCCTCTATTACTTCCTGCCCCGCGCGGAGGCGAAGCGGCCCTACCTGGGGCAGACGTTGCTGTTCATGTCCGCCGCGGGCCTGGTGGGCGCGGTGGCCGTGTACGCGCTGCTCGGGTACGTGGCGGGCTGGTTCTCCAATCCCGCGCTGGCCGAGTACCGGCTCCCGCTGGCCGCGTACACCGCCTTCCTGCTGGGCAGCTTCCCGCTGGAGGTGTCGCTGACGTCGCAGGGGCGCACGAAGGCGTCCGCGCTCGTCTACCTGGTGTCGGACGCGGTGCGCGCCTCGGTGATGGTGGTGCCGCCGCTGCTGGGGGCCTCGCTCTACGGAATGATGATGGCGGTGGCCGCCTTCGCGGGGCTGCGCTACCTGGCGACGTGGCTGGTGTCGCTGCGCGGCTCCACGGGCCCGTTGGTGGATGCGCAGCGCTTCCGCGAGCAGCTCTCCTACGCGGCGCCCTTCGGCGCGGCCATGATGCTGGCCATTCCTCAGCAGAACGCGCACCTGTACGCGGTGGCGGGCGCGGTGGCGCCGGCGCTGTACGCGCTCTACCGCGTCGGCTGTTTCCAGCTCCCGGTGGTGGACCTCCTCTATACGCCCACCAGCGAGGTGCTGATGGTGCGCCTGGGCGAGCTGGAGCGCGAGGGCCGTCTGGAGGAGGGCGTGGAGGCCTTCCGGGAAGCGGCCGGCAAGCTGGCCTACTTCTTCCTGCCGTTCGCCGCGTTCCTCTTCTCGGCGGCGCCGGAGTTCATCGGGGCGATGTTCGGCGAGAAGTTCCTGCCCGCGGTGCCCGTGTTCCGCATCAGCGTGCTGGGCGTGGTGCTCTCCATCCTTCCCATGGACGGAACGCTGCGCGCCCGCGGGCAGACGCGCGCCATCTTCGCGTCCTACGCGGTGAAGGCCGCGGTGACGGTGCCGCTCGTCTGGCTGGGCGTGAAGCACTTCGGGTTGATGGGCGGTATCGGCTCCTGGGCGGTGGCGGAGGTGGTGGGCAAGGCCATGCTGCTGGCCCGCGTGCCCGCGGCGCTGTCCACCCCCGCGCGGAAGCTGGGCGTGACGGACGTGATTCCCTGGCAGTCGCTGGGCAAGGCCACGCTGGCGGCGTGCGCGGCGTCGGCGGCGGTGTTCCTGCTGCGCGCCGGGGCCCATGGGGCCTGGGCAGACCTGCCCACGGGCTTCCTGTGGCGGGCGCTGCCGCTGGCGGTGGCCGGGGCGCTGTTCTTCACCGGCTACCTGGTGGTGCTGCACTTCACGGGCGTCCGGCCGCTCAGCCTGATCGCGGGCCTGCGGGCACGAAGGGCGGCGTAGGCCACTTCCCTCCCTGCGGGGCGGTACCTAGTTTGGTGCGGGTCGGAAATTGGGGTTTGGGAGGCGTGATGGGTGTCGACGCGATGACGTTCTACCGGCTCGCGCACAAGCTGAAGAAGCGGGGCGTGCCCCTGCTGCCAGCCGTGCTGCGAAAGGCCATCTACTATCTGCACAGCTCGTACATCCCCGAGGACGCGGAGATTGGCGAGGGCACGCAGTTTGGCTACGGCGGCATCGGCGTGGTCATCCACAAGGCCGCGAAGGTCGGGCGCCACTGCCTCATCTCCCAGCAGGTGACCATTGGCGGGCGCTCGGGCATCGAAGGCGCGCCGGTCATCGGTGACTACGTGCGCATGGGCGCGGGCGCCAAGATTCTGGGCAACATCCACATTGGCGACTTCGCCGTCATCGGCGCCAACGCGGTGGTGGTGAAGGACGTGGCGCCGGGCACGGTGGTGGCCGGTGTGCCCGCGCGGGTGATTCGTCAGGACCCGGACCCGCTTGGCACGTACCAGCGTGAGATGGGGCAGCTTCCGCCCCGCGTGTCGCTGGTGTCGGTGCCTCCCTCGACGCTGCGGCAATAGGCCCTGGGAGACACATCGATGCGCGTGCTCCTCGTCGGGGACTACCCGCCGCCGCATGGTGGCGTCGCGGTTCATGTTCAACAGCTTCATGGCTTCCTGCGCGGCCGTGGGGTCGAAGTGAAGGTGCTCGATATCGGAAAGGGCGGCCGGCTGGCTCCGGACGTCATCCCGGCTCGAGGCGCCGCTCAGTTCGGCCTGCGGCTCGCGCGGTACGTCGCCACCGGGTGGACGGTGCATGTCCACACCAGTGGGAACAATCCCAAGTCCTGGGTGCTCGCGGGCATGGTGGGCGGGGTGCCGGGGGCGAAGTCTCCCCGGGTCATCACCCTCCACTCCGGGCTGCTGCCGGACTACCTCGCCGCGTCGGCGGCGCGGCGGAACTTCGCCCGGCTGGCGCTGTCGGGCTACTCGCGCGTGGTGGCGGTGTCCGCGGCGGTGAAGGACGCGCTGGTGGGCTGTGGCGTGCCGGCGGAGAAGGTGGAAGTCCTTCCGGCCTTCTGCGCCTCCCAGGTCCGGCCTGGACCGGTGCCCGCGGCGGTGGAGACCGCGCGCACCCGCAGGCGCACGCTGCTGACCATGGCGCACCATCCCTCGCCCGTGTACGGGCGCACGCTCATGTTCCGGGCCTTGCGCGAGCTGGCGCAGACGTGGCCGGACGTGGGGCTGGCGCTCTTCGGTCCGGGGCTGGATTCGGACGAGTTCATCCGCGATGTCCGCGAGGCGCGGGTCGCGGGTCACCTGGAAGTGCTGGGCGAGCTGGAGCATGCCGCCGCGCTGGGGCTCATCGCGCGAGGCGACGCCTTCGTGCGGCCCACGACGCATGACGGAGACGCCATCTCCGTTCGCGAGGCCCTGACGCTGGGCGTGCCCTGCGTGGCCAGTGATGTGTGCGTCCGGCCGGAGGGGACCCGGGTGTTCGCGGCGGGGGATGCCAGCGACCTGGCGCGGGTGCTGCGCGAGGCCATCGCGGCAGGGCCCGTGCATGCGTCCCAGGTGGATGCGGGGCCGGAGCTGCTCTCGCTGTACGCGGAGCTGGGCTCGCACAACGGAATCAAGACGTCACACGAACAAGGTTTAGGCCTGGGGGAGACGAGACATGCGGCGCAGTGATGACATGGACCTCGCGCGCAAGGCGCTGCGGGGACGGGACCTGGTGGTGTTCTCCAACGACTGGGATGGGGACCCGCTGTCCAAGGTCCACATCATGCGGATCCTCGCCCGGGAGAACCGCATCCTCTGGGTGAACAGCATCGGCAACCGCGCGCCCAAGGCGAACGCGCATGACGTGAAGCGCATCTTCAACAAGCTGGGCCGCTTCACCGAGGGCCTCCGCGAGGTGGAGCCCAACCTCCACGTGCTGTCGCCGCTGGCGATTCCCTTCTATGGCTCGGAGCTGGTGCGCGGCGCCAACCGGCAGTTGCTGCGCCTCCAGGTGCTGCGCGCCATGAAGAAGCTGGGCTTCCACAAGCCCATCTCCTGGAGCTTCCTGCCCGCCTCCGCGCCGGTGTCCGGCACGCTGGGGGAGGAGTTCGTCATCTACCACTGCGTGGACGAGTTCTCCGCCTTCAGCGACACCAATGGCCGCCACATCGCGGAGCTGGAGGAGCGGCTGCTCAAGCGCGCCGACCTCTGCATCACCTCGGCGGAGCGGCTCCGTGAGAACAAGGCCCGCGTCAATCCGCGCACGGTGCTGGTGCGGCATGGCACCGACTTCTCCCACTTCGTGAAAGCGTGTGACCCGGCCACGCCCATTCCGGAGGACATCGCGCGGCTGCCCAAGCCCATCATCGGCTTCTTCGGTCTGGTGGCGGACTGGGTGGACCAGGAGGCCATCATCGCCACGGCCCGTGCGCACCCGGAGGGCTCGGTGGTCATCATCGGCAAGACGACGCCGGACTGTGACGACTCCGCGCTGAAGGCCGAGCCGAACATCCACATGCTGGGCCGCAAGCCGTACGCGGACCTGCCGGGCTACAGCAAGGCGTTCGACGTGGCGCTGATGCCCTTCAAGGTCAGCGAGCTGACGCTGAACGCGAACCCGCTCAAGGTGCGCGAGTACCTCGCGTCGGGCCTGCCGGTGGTGTCCACCGACCTGCCCGAGGTCCGCAAGGTGGGGCTCTGCAAGATCGCGAAGGACACCGAGGACTTCGTGCGCAAGGTGGACGAGTGCCTGGCGAACAAGCCCGGTCCCAACCGCGAGCGCGCCGAGCGCATCTTCAGCGAGAGCTGGGACGCCCGCGTCGATGAGATTCGGCACCATGTGGGCGCCGCGCTCGTGGCGGACGGCAAGGCCCTCTGACGGGGCGCCGGGCTAAGCGGCGTCGCGGCCCGCCAGCGCACGCTCCAGGTGGGCGTAGCCGCGGGCCACCCGGGCGTAGTCCGCCGGTGTGACGGAGGGCTGCGCCTGGGTCCGCTCGAGGTCGGCCTTCGCCTCCAGGTAGCTGGAGGCGGGGATGCCGCCATCCTGTTCCAACAGGCGCGCGGCATCCGCGTCGGACAAGGCCAGGGGGATGCCCAGCCGCTCCTGCATCTGCTGCCGCAGGGCCTGGTCCAACTCGGGCAGGAGCTCCTTTTCGACCTTCGCGCGGCGCATGAGCCAGCCCATGCTGCGCACGTACTCCAGCGCGGACCGGTGACGCTCCACGCGCAGCGGCCGGGGTGCGCCGAAGCGCGTGCCGCGGGAGACGGTGTAGAGCAGGCCCACGGCCAACACCTGCGCCACGAAGACCCAGATGCCACGCGCGAAGGGCGGCGGCGGCGCGGGCTCGTGGTGGTACTCGTCGAAGCTCAGCGGACCTCGGGCGGCCAGGGCATCCCAGAAGCGCAGGTTGTCCAGCATCTCCAGCCGGCGGTTCTCCGCGAGGTCCGCGCCCGCGAGCACGTACACCTCGCCCGAATCCATCGCTCGCCGCCACACCGCGACAGCGCCCCCCAGTCCCGCGACGGGCACGGCGTCGTCATGCACCATGCGCAGGCCGCGGTCCTGCGAGACGCGCAAGTGGGAGAGCCCGTGCAGGGGGCCCACGGGCAGCCAGACGTCCACGGTGCTGCCGCCCACGTCTGTCAGGGACGAGTCCAGGCCCCGGCCACTCGCGGGCAGCAGCACTCCGGATTCCAGCGCGAGCCATTCCTCCAGCGCGGGCTGGTGCTTTCCCATCTCCCGCGTCGAGAGATAGACGAGCGTGCCACCGCCTCGGACGAAGCGCTCCAGCTCCTGGACCTCGTCCTCCGTCACGGGCCGGCCCTGCGGCGCCGCGAGCACCACGGTGCGCGTGGTCGAGGCGAGGCCTTCCAAGGGGGTGAGGCGCGTGTCCACGGCTTTGCCGCCCTCACGCAGGTACAGGTACAACGCGCGCGCGCCCTGCGGTCCGGTGTTCTCCACCGTGGGAACCGGTGAGTCGGGAGCATCCGTGCGCGTGAACAGGCCCAGCGCGAGGGCCAGGACGATGAGCACGCCGAAGACGGCGACGGTCCGGACGTTCTTCACCGGGCGCTCCCCGTGGCGAGGGTGCCGTTCAGATTCTCCACCTCGGTGACGAAGCGGGCCGCTTCATCCGAGGCCACGGGCGCGAGCGAATAGAAGGCGCGGTCGTACCAGTCCATCAGCCGCTCCACCTCGCGCACCAGCGGCGCGGGCGCACCGCGTCCCGGCAGTTCCGCGGCCAGCTCGCGATTGGTCCTGACGCGGTCGGGCCGGGCGAGCCGCCGCTCCTCCAGCGCGGAGAGGAGGCTCAGCAGTCCCTCGCGGATGGCTTCGCGACCATCGGTGGTGAGGGCCGCCCGGGCGCGGCGCAGGTGCTCGCCTGGTGACGCCAACACCAGCGGCGCCGCGTCGGGGGTCGCGGTGGTGGCTGTCTTCGTGGCGCGCTTCCCACGCAGTGCGCGCAGCTTCAGCGCTCCCCAGAGCAGGAGCGCGAGCGCCACTCCCAGCATCACCGCTCGGGTGGCCACCGCGAAGCCCTGCGCCTCGCGCGACTCGAAGAGGCCTTCCAGCCAGGTGGTGACTTCCCGCATCAGGCGCTTGAGGGCATCGCCGTGACGCTCGCGGGCGCGGGCGAACTCCGGCCGGTCGAGGATGGCTTGGAGCCGCTCGGGTTCGCTCGGGGGCGTGGGGACGGCGGCGGGGCCTTGTGCCAACGCCTCGACGTCACAGGCCTGCTCGAGAAAGCGGGCAAGCTGCTCCGCGCGTTCGGGCTCGGTGGCGCCGTCCTTCGCGGCCGGAAGCGGCATGCCACCCAACCGCGTCGACAAGGCGTTCACCGCGTCGGTGAGCTTCGCGGGGCGGTGCTCCGCGGTCTCCCGCAGGTTCTGGACGGTGGCCTCCCGCTCGGCGCAGGGCAGGGCGGCCAGCAGCAGGAGGAAGGGGAGGCTCGGCACGGTGGAGTCCTGGGCGCGCCGTTACGCGGCGGGCGGCGTCGTGTCGAGCTGGTGCTCCAGGTCCAGGGCTTCGCGGCGCACGCGCATGTCCAGGTAGAAGAGCGCACAGAAGACGAAGTTGATGGGGGAGAAGACGGACTGCGCCACCGTCTGCAGCAGCTCCATGGGCACCAGCAGCAACTGCGGCGTGCGCGCCATGGTTCCCGGCTCGAACGGGTTGCCGTAGGGCAGCATCGCCAGCCACGAGGGCAAGCCGGAGACGAGCTGCACCGAGATGAGGATGAGGCTCACCACGGTGAAGAGAATCATCGCGCGCACCATGACCCGGCCGAGGAACCCCGGCTCCACGCGGCCCGACAGGAGCTGCCCCGACCTGCGGAACGTCGCCCAGGCGCCCAGGTCCTCCATGGCCAACACGGGGGGAACCAGCAGGAAGCGCAGCATGTACCAGAGCAGCGCGGCCACCATGCCCAGGCCGGCGAGCAGGGCGCCCAGCACGCCCAGCACAATCGCCACGGTGTTGGACCCCGAGGTGACGCCCACGGCGATGCCCGCGATGGCCAGGAGGCCACCTGGGAGCATGAGCACGCAGGTCACCAGCGTCGACCATCCGAGCGACAGCAGGTAGACCGCCGTCAGCGTGCCCAGCCGGGAGAAGGCCCTGCGCAGGGCGTCCGCCGGGCGAACGGGGTCACCCAACTGGGACGTCAACACGTAGCGCGCGGCGGCCAGGGTGGACATCCAGTAGACCCAGAGGAGGACGAGGAACAGGCCCGTCCACAGCGTGATGGTGACCGCCGCCTGCGGCAGCATGACCTCCGGGGCCTCCTTCGCGAGCGACTCCGCGTCCGCCATGTAGAGCAGCGGGGCCACGCGCTGGCCCACCACCAGCGCCGTCTTGGTCGCGATGTAGCTCACCAGCGAGAAGCCAAAGCTCAGCAAGAAGAGCGGCTTCAGGTGGGCGCGCCAGAACGTGGCGGCGCGGTCAATCATCTCCCCCATGGCGAGGGGACGCAGGTCGGACGGGGTGGGGTTGGGGCGGCTCACAGGGGGCGCAGCATAGCCCGGACCGCGAACGCGGGGTCCTCGGCTTCGAGGACGCCAGAGATGACCGCGAAGCCCGCCGCGTCTGGCAGGGCCCGTGCGCGCTCCGGCGTGATGCCGCCCAGGGCCAGCGCGGGGCAGGGCAGGGACGCGGCCAGTGCGCGGAAGCCCTCCGGGCCCAGCGGGATTCGCGTGTCGCCGGGCTTGGAACCCGGGGCGAAGACAGGGCTGACGAGGGCGAGGTCCGCGCCCGCCGCGCCCCGGGCCTCCGTGGCGTCATGAATGGCGGTGCTGATCCACCGGCCTGGAGGCAGGAGCGGGCGGACATCCTCGGGCGCCGGGCCATGGGCGGGGAGGTGCACGTGCGCGCCCACGAGCAGCGCGACGTCCACGCGTCCGTTGACGAAGAGCGGATTGCCGCGCGCCTGGCACAGCGCCGCCAGCGCTCGTGCTTGTTCGAGGAACTGGCGTCCGGTCGCCTCCGGGTGGCGGTGCTGCACGGCGACCTCGGGCCCCACGTCGAGGGCCCGGGTGAGCGCCCACCTCAACCGTTCGGGAGGCAGGCGCCAGTCGGTGATGACGATGACCCGGGGGAGGGCGGTCAGGGGTCGACCAGTCCTTCAATCGGGCTGGATGCTGAACCGTACGCCTTCCGGGGGATGCGGCCGGCCAGATACGCGTCGCGGCCCGCCTCCACGGCCTTCTTCATGGCCACGGCCATGCGCACCGGGTCCTGCGCGCCGGCGATGGCGGTGTTCATCAGCACGGCCTCCACACCCAGCTCCATGGCGATGGCCGCGTCGGACGCGGTGCCCACGCCCGCGTCGACGATGACGGGGATCTTCACCGTCTCCAGGATGAGGCGGATGTTGTGCGGATTGCGGATGCCCAGGCCACTGCCAATGGGCGCGCCCAGGGGCATGACGGCCGCGCAGCCCACGTCTTCCAGCTTGCGCGCGGTAATGGGGTCGTCGCTGGTGTAGGGCAGCACGGTGAAGCCCTCCTTCACCAGGACGCGGGCCGCCTTCACCGTCTCCTCGACGTCGGGATAGAGCGTCTTCTCGTCGCCGAGGACCTCGAGCTTCACCCACTTGCTCATGCCCAGCTCCTCGGCGAGCCGGCAGGTTCGGACCGCGTCATCCGCCGTGTAGCAGAGCGCCGTGTTGGGCAGCAGGCGCAGGCGGTTGTGGTCGATCCAGTTCATCAGGGACGCCTCGCCGGTGGCCTTCAGGTCGAGACGGCGCACCGCGACGGTGACCATCTCCGTGCCCGAGGACTCGTGGCAGCGCTTCATGATGTCGTGGCTGGGATACTTCCCCGTGCCGAGGATGAGCCGGGAGCTGAACGTCACTCCGGCGAGGGTGAAAGGCTTGTCCTGGATGCTCATGTGCCGACTCCTGGCTAGCCGCCGCCGACGAAGGTGACGATTTCCACACGGTCCCCCGTCTGGAGGCGGTGCTCGGGGTGGCGGGCGCGGCGCACCACCTCCGCGTTCACCTCCACGGCGACGCCGGGACCACCCACCTGAAGCGACTCCAGCAGTGCCGAAAGGGTGATGCCTTCGGGCACCTCGCGCGTCTCTCCGTTGACCCAGACCTGCATGGCGTCACGGCTCCTTACGACGGGGACCAGGGCACGCACTACAAGGGCGACTCCGCGCTGTCAACGCGCTCGCCAGCCCGGGCGTCCGCCACCATCACCGGTATACTCGCGGCCATGCTCATGGCTTCCAGCAGGCTCCTCGCGCTCGCGCTGCTCGGCGGGTGGATTGTCGCCGAGCCCCCGACTGCGACACGGACGCCGGGAATGGATGTCCTCGCGTGGCGTGCCGCTTCCGTGACGCCATCATGAAGAGACTTCTCGCGAGCGTTTTCCTCGGTGTCTGTGGCGTGCTGGCCTGCGCGCTCGACACCACCGACTTCACGGGCAAGGCGTGTGAAGAGGCCCGTGACTGCCCTCCGCCGTACGTCTGTGTCGCGGCGCGGGGCGACGCGGGCCGCACCTGTGAAGTGCTGGGGCTTCCCGGCACACCAGACGGTGGGGACGCGGGCCCCACGCCCACGTGGTGCGCGGACATCCAACCCATCCTCGCCGCGAACTGCGTGAGTTCCTGCCACGGCGCCGACACGAGCGGCAGCGATGGCGCGCCGTTTCGCCTGGACTATTACGCACCCGAGCCCGGGGGTGTTCCCGGCGCGCAGGCGATGGCCGCGCGAATCCTGGCGCGAGTCTACGTGTTCCAGGACATGCCCCCGCCGTGGCTCAGTGTTCCCATGCCTTCGGCGCAGGAGCGTGTGCTCATCGCGCGATGGGCGAATGAAGGCACGCCGTTGTGCGACGACGCGGGCACGGGGGACGTGGAACGGGACGCCGCTGTGGATGGCCGCCCGTAGGCGCAAGCTCGGCTGGCCTCGATATCCCGTTTCTTCAGCCTTGTTCCCATGGAGAGCGGGCGGGGGACCGTGCGCCTCGTGGTCAGGCGTCTGCCCCTAGTCCTTCAAATCGCGCGGGACAACCCCTGTTCAAGGGAGGGGGGAGCACCCAGTTTCTGCCCAACGCCGGGGGAAACGCTCTCTCGGCCGCAAGTAAAAGAGGGGGAAACCTTCTCCCGATCCACGCGATGAAAGGAGCAGGAACAAATGCGCAAGCTCATGATGGCGGTCACTGCGGTTGCCGGTATGTCGCTGGTCGTCTCTGGCTGCAGCAAGCGCGACAATGTCGAGTCGCAGCGCCAGGACGTCGCCGAGGCGCAGATGGAGGCTCAGCAGGAAACGGCGGAAATCCGCCAGGACGCGCGTGAGGATATCGCCAGCACGCAAATGGAGGCCCAGGAGGACATCGCTGGGACCCAGGCCGAGGCGTCCGAGGATATCGCCAGTGTTCAGCAGGACGTGCAGGACGAGCGCCAGGACCTCGCCGAGGCCGAGGCTGATCGCCAGCGCGACTTGAATGAAGACATGGCCCTGGGTGGCTCGGGCACCGCGGGTGCCGCCGCCGCTGCGAGCAGCGTCAGCGGCCGTGTCCTCTCCACCGGTGGCGATGAGCTGACCGTGGTGGACACCAGCAACAACAAGCAGCTCGAGCTGAAGACGAACGACCAGACGCGCATCCTGCACAACAACCAGCCGGTGAAGCTGGGTGACATCGAAGAGGGTGCTCAGGTCCGCGCCTCGTATGTCATGGATGGCAAGGACATGGTGGTTCGCGAGCTGACCGTGACGCAGCCGGTGCAGAAGAAGAAGTAGTCGTCGTTACTTCACGGCGCGGTGGGCGGTCCGTTTCCTCACGGACCGCTCTGGGACGGCCTCCGCGGTAGCGGGGGCCGTTTCCTTTTTTCCCTGAATCCGTGCTGGGAGGTTGGAAGGGTGTGTCGGACGTGGGTGGTAGGAGGGATGCGTGAGGTTCTCTCACGCCTTCCCAACCCAGGGGAGGACTTCCTGCCCCGGAGGCATCACCCCAGATGTCCACGCACCCCCCAGAGCCACCCGCTTCGAAGCCGTTCATCCTCTTCACCACCGGCGCCACGTCGTATGAGCTGGTGCGCTACCTCGGGGCGCGGGGCCCCGGGGAGATGTTGCTGGCCCGCAGGCACTACGCGGGTGTTCCCGGAGACCTCGTCCTCGTCAAGCGCCTGCAGGACGCGGGGGATGTCCAGGGGCGGGCCCGCCTGCGCGAGGAGGTCAAGCTGCTGATGCGGCTCAGCCACCCCGCAATCGTTCAAGTGTTCCTGGTGCGGGTCCACGAAGGCGCGCCTCACCTCGTCATGGAATACGTGGACGGCAAATGCCTGGAGACGCTCATCAGCTTCGCGGCGCTGCGCCGCCGGCCGTTCTCCGAAGCGTTCGCCGCCTACGTGGGCGCGGAGGTGGCGGACGCACTGCACCACGCGCATACCTTGGAGGACGCCCGGGGGCGGCCGTTGGGCATCGTTCACCGGGACGTGTCGCCACGCAGCCTGCGTCTGGATTCGCGCGGGCATGTGCGGCTGTCCGACTTCGCGATGGCATGGGCGAAGCTGCCGGGGCGGCTCGTCACGGAGTCCCATGTGGTCCGGGGGGATCTGGCCTATGCCTCCCCAGAAGCCCTGGCGCGTCGGCCGTTGGATGGTCGGTCGGACCTGTTCTCCCTGGGCGTGGTGCTGCTGGAGGTCCTCACGGGGTTGCACCTGCTGGATCTGGAGGACGTGGAGCGCGCCGCGTTGGCGGCGGGGCCGCTGCTGGAAGCGGAGGTGCTGTTGGCGGAGGTCCCCAGTTGGTTGCCCGCACCGCTGATGGCCGCTCGCATGGCGTGTCTGGCCCCGGCGCACGTGGAGCGCGCCACCCAGGCGCTGTCGCCGGCCATGCGTGCCATCCTGGGGCGGCTGTTGCGGCGTGAGCCCGCGGAGCGGTTCCAGTCCGGGCAGGAGCTGGCGGATGCGCTGCGCGCCGTGCTGGCGGGACAGGGATACGCCTACGGTCCGAACGAAGCCGTGCGTGAAGCCACCCAGGTGCGCCGTGATGCGCGGGCCCGCCGCCAGACAGCGGACGTGCTGCGCTGGGAAGACTCCGTACGGCCCCAGACGGCTTCACGTGGGACGTCCAGGTCGGAGCCTTGAGGCCCGGCTCGCGGCGGGTGGGGGCCTGCGTGGGTGGGCCTCCCACGACGGGGAATGCGGGTGGTGCTTGTTTCGGCTGCGCGGGTGGGCAGACTTGCGCGCATGGGTGACGTGAAAGAGTTCCACCAGCGGTGGTGCATCGCGGACGGCCATGCGGATTCCCTGATGTGGAACCGGGACCTGTGTGTTCGGACGGAGGACGGGCATGTGGACTTCCCCCGCCTGCGCGAGGCGGGGGTGAAGTTGCAGTGCTTCACCATTGTCACCCGCGGCTTTCCCTTCATCGGGGGCTTCCCGGTGTTCGCCGCGTGGCAGGGGTGGCCCCGCGAGGCCCGCGCGAGCGAGTGGACACGGGCCCTCTGGCAGATTGAGCAGATGGCGTCTTTCTGCCAGCGCTCGGGTGACACGGCGCGCATCACGACCACGGGGGCCATGCTGGAGGACAATCTGGCCCACGGACGGCTGTCGGCGGTGCTGGGGGTGGAAGGGGGCCACGCCATTGAAGGAAAGGTGGAGCGGCTGGCGGAGCTTCACCAGCGCGGGGTGCGCTTCATGGGCCTCACCCACCTGTCCAACAATGACCTGGGGGGTTCCTCTTTTCCGATGATGGGCAACCGGGGGCTGACGTCGCTGGGGCGCGAGGTGATGGAGGAGATGGCCCGGCTGGGGTTGAGCGTGGACGTGGCGCACGCCTCGGAATCCACGCTCAAGGACCTGTTCACCCACCCGTCCGTGCGCTTCTTCTGCTCGCACACCGGGGTGCGTGCGGCGGGGGGCGGCTGGCGCAACCTCTCCGATGAATCCCTGCGGTTCATCGCGGACCGGGGCGGGGTGGTGGGCATCATCTTCGCGCCCGTGTACCTGGGCGGGGACACGGTGGATGACGTGGTCCGTCACATCGAACACGCCGTGGACGTCATGGGGGAGGGGGCGTCGGGCTGGGTTCCGACTATGACGGGATGGTGCCGTTGCCCAAGGGCATGAAGGATGTCACGGGGTTGCCGCTGCTCACGGAAGCGTTGTTGCGCCGACATCCCGAGTCCTGGGTCGAGCGGGTCATGGGTGGAAACTTCCGTCGTTTCTTCCAGGAGACATTGGGTGGTTGACCGGCGGCGGGCCGCTCGAAATATTGGCCGATGTCCATGAACCGCTCCCTTCTCGCACTCGTCCCGTTGGTTGGCTCTCTGCTCCTTGCTGGTTGTGGCCCGAGCGCGGGAGGTGACTGCGACGGGGGCGGCTTCGTGTGTCAGGAGAAGGTGCTGGCGCTGGAGTGCCGGGGTGGCACCTGGCGTGAGCTGCCCTGCCGTGGTCCGCTGGGCTGCCACGAGACGGGCGAGTCCGTGCGCTGTGACACCTCCAACAACGTCGCGGGGGATGGCTGCGCCTCCAGCGCGGAGGGCACGGGGCTGTGCCGCGCGGACGGCCGGGCGGTGCTGGAGTGCCGGCAGGGCGTGCTGACGGAGACGGCCTCCTGCTCGCAGTGCTCCGTGGAGAACAGCCAGGTGACGTGCCAGCCCTGAGCGGGCTCCCACGGCGCCGTCAGGCTCCCTGCCGTTCATCGTGTGGTAGCGTCGGAGCGCCGCTCGCGGGACTCCGATGCGACTTCCGATTCAAGCCTTTGGAGCCTGACCCGCAGTCGTTTCACTCTTCCCCGAGCGGCGCTTCCTGACCCTGCCTGGGGAGGACGTGCACACGATGGCCGCATTGGCGGAAGTCCGTGTCGAACAGGTCGCGCGCGAGGACCTGGTCATGTTCGTCAACGCCTGCTTCTCCTGCACGGGGCAGCGGGAGTTCTACGGTGATGCGCGCGGCCAGTCCGTCTCCATCGAGTTCCTGCACCAGTATATCCTGGGCAACTACCGCAGGCTGTATGCGCGGACGCTCGCGGCGGGCATCAATCACTTCAATCAGGCGCAGATCATCCTCAACCTGCTCGCCAGTGGCAGCCCGGTGGAGGCCCGTGACAAGGCGGAGGAGGGCGCGCTCATCGCCGCGGCCCTGCGCGCCTTGCCATCCCAGCGTGCCTTCCGTGTCCTGGAGTCACTGCGCAACCGACGCATCAACAACCGCCGTGCCAGGGCGGTGGCCCGCGACTATGTGAATGGCCGCGCCAACCTGGCCTTCGACGCGGTGAAGTACCGCGCCAAGCTGCGCGCGGCCGTGTCGCACGGACATCTGAAGCTGGAGGGCGAAGTGGCGCCGTTCCTCTTCCACGGGTGGAAGAAGCGGTCCTTCACCCAGCCGCTGCTGGAGACCTTCCGCCGCGCGCACTACGCGCAGGAGGCGCTCTACGAGCTGCCGTACACCGTGGCGGAGGGGCTGGCGGTGAAGCATGGCGTCCCGCGTGACGTGTTTCTCCGGCGCATCGAGCCGCGCCTCACTGCGGCGGAGCGACTGCGCCTCCAGGAGTCCTCGGCACGTGAGCGGGGGACACCGCCGCCGGTGGAGCTGGGGCGTGCTTCCCTGACGAAGCTGGCGCTGTACGTCCTGGCGCTGCCGCATGAGGTCCGGAGGGCGCGCCAGACCGAGCTGCAGACCGCGTTGGAGCACGCCGCCACCCGCGTGCTGCGCCGGGCGCCGTCGCGGCTGGGGCGCGTGGCCGCCATCCTGGACAACAGCTATTCGTCGTCCGGCTCCTTGGAGAAGCGGCGCCGTCCTCTGGGCGTGGCGCTGGCCACGCACTACCTGCTGTCCTCGGCGGCCCAGGAGTACCGCGCCTGGTGGACGGGCCCGGTGGAGGACGCGCTCCTCGTCAGCGCGCGGGGACAGACGGACATCGCCACGCCGCTGCTGGACGCGCTGGCCTGGGGCGCGGACCTGGTGGTCATCGTTTCCGACGGTTACGACAATGATCCCCCGAAAGCGGTGGCGGAGCTGACGCGGGTGTTTCGCGCGAAGCTGGACCCCGAGCGCCGCACCGCGCTGGTCCACGTCAATCCGGTGTTCGACTCGGAGGGGTATGCGCCGCGCTCCTTCGGGACGGCGGTGCCCACCGTGGGCGTGCGTGACGCGGAGGACGTGCCCACGGTGCTGGGCTTCGCGCGCTTCGCCGAGGGCGCTGCGTCGCTGGGCGAGCTGGAGGCCTACCTCGCGTCGCGCGTGGAGGCGATGCTGGCGCGAGATGCCCAGGGCCGGCAGGGTGAAGACGGCGGCTCACGGGACGCCGCGCAGGCGGATGGGGGCGAGGCATGACGGGGCTGCTGCACCGCGGATTCGCGCTGTCTGACGGCGCGCCGCGGATGGTGTGCTTCGCATCGGAGGCGGAGGTCGCGTCATGACGGATGCACGGCTCATTCAACGCTTGGAGCCGACGGGGCTGCGGCTGGCGCCGTCGCAGGTCTGGGGCGGCATGCGGCTGGTCCCCGTGTTGCGAGACACCGTGCGAGGCGACCTGCGGATGACGTTGCGGACGTACGACGACGAGGCGGCCGTCGTCTCCGTGAAGGGCGGACTGAAGGAGCCGGGCCTCAAGTACGTTTCGTACGTGCCTCACGGGCTCGTGATGACCTGGGCGGGCCGTCAATCCGAGGCCGTCTACGGGGCGCAGCTTCAACCTTCGGATGGGAAGCGCTTGAAGGCGGGCCCCTTCTCCATCCGCCTGCTGCACCGGATGGCGCATCGCGAGGACCGCCGGCAGCTTCGGATGCTTCCGCTGCATCTGGCCATGGAGGGCTTTCTGTCCTTGCAATTCGGTGGGCCGGAGATTGCCTGGGCAGAGTACTCCCGCGAGGGCCTCTCCCGGGGACTGGACCCGCGCTCGGAGTCCTCCGTGCCGGGCTGGGCCCTGCCGATGTTGGACGGCGCGCTGCGGACCTTTGAAATCCACTCGCAGCAGGTGGGCCTGCTGCTGTTCAAGGACGATGCGCTGCTGTCGGCCTTCATCGTCGCCCACCCGGAGGACTACCGAGCCCTGCACAGGACGCTGGTGGAGGACTTCTACGGGGAGCTGCTGCTCCAGTACAGCTTCGGTGACGAGCCCGAGCTGGGGCTCACTTTGGATGCTTCACGCGTGTCCAGCCTGGAGGACCTGCGCGGCGAGCTGAACCGCATGCGCCAGGACTGGGCCGACTTCCACGGCTTCATGGCGGGAGGTCTCTTCGGCGTCGATGTCACGTCCACCCGTGTCTACAAGGCGGGCGGCTTCCTGCTTCAGCGCTTCCACACGTCCCTGGACCCGGACGAGGAGAACCACATCGGCGAGGCCATCGTCGGTACGGACGGCACCCTGGAGTACCTCAAGACGTACCGACTCTCCTCGGCCCAGACGCGCCGGGCGTACCTGCTCTCCCAACTCGCGGAGAGCGATTGGCATCTGGAGACCACCGCCGAGCGCCTTCGCACCACGTCCCAGGACCTGGCCGTGCGCCTGCGAAACGCCGGGTTCGGGTACCTCCTCAAGGACTCCGTCCTCGAAGCGGCTCAGCGCAAGCACCGGCGCTGAGCCCCGGTCGGGCGCGCTACTCCTCGGGCTTCTTCGCTGGGGGCTGCGCATAGCCCGCCACCGCCATGCGCTGGCCACTGCGCTGATACATCTCCGCGGGCATGTCGCGCACGCCCGTGCCATCAATCCAGCGATTGTAGAAGTTGAAGAGGGCGCACACCGTCACGGTGTCGAAGATGGCCTCGTCCGTCCAACCCGCGTCCTTCAACCGGTCGATGTCCGCCCGGCCCACCTGCGCCGCGCGGTGATTGAGCGTGTCCACGAAGGCAAAGAGCGCCTTCTCGGCCTCGGAGATGGGGGCTTGCGCCACGTCCTCGAGGACCGCCTTCACCGTGTCAGGACTGCCTAGAAGTTCCGCCGCGACCGCGGCGTGAGAGCCTGTTCAAAACAAGCATTCATTGCCGCGCGACGTGTACGCGGCAATCAGCTCGCGCAGGCCGGGCGACAGGGGGGACGGGCCCCGCATGACTTCGTGCGTGAAGCGCGACAGGGCCTCGCCCAGGCGCGGCTTGTACGCGAACAGGTGCCAGATTTGCGGGACCGGCGAGCCCACCTCACGCGCCATGCGAATCATCCGGCCGTAGTGGCCGTCGGACTCGTGGTCTTCGACGTCCTTCAGGTGCATGCGGTCCATGGGACTCTCAGGAAGGCGGGCGGGTACGTCCGGCCCGCATGCTCGCATGGGGCCGGGCGCTGGGCCAGACCTGGCTCAGGCGTTCGGGCCTTGGAGCGAGGCGAGGAAGCTGTCCAGCACGGCGTTGACCCGCTCCGGCTGCTCCTGGTTGGGAAGATGCGCGGCACCGGGAATGACCTCCAGCCGTGCGCCCGTGATGAGACCCGCCATCTCCTTCGCCTTGGCCGGCGGAGTGATGGGGTCGTGCTCACCGACGATGATGAGCGCCGGCCCGGCGTAGCGCGCCAGGATGTCCTTGCTGTCCGGCCGCAGCCCCATGCCGCGTTGTGCGGCGGCCATCCCCGCGGGGGTGGTCGAGCGCATCATCGCCGCCACTTCCCGGCCCACGGGCGAGTCCATCCCCGCGGCGACCATCTTGGGCACCATGGCTTCGGCGATGGGCTCCAACCCGGACTCCAGGGCCTGCTGCGCGGTGGCTTCACGCCGGGCCTTGCCCTCCGCGTCATCCGCCGTGGCTTGCGTGTCCATCAGCACGAGCCCTCCGACGCGGCCCGCGTCCTCGCGGAGCAGCGCCATGGCCGCATATCCGCCCATGGACACGCCGCCCACCACGATCGAGTCAATCTTCAGCGCATCCAGCAGCGCCAGCGCGTCACGGGCGATGAGGGACATCTCCGTGGGCCCGTCGCCGAGTGGACTCTCTCCGAAGCCGCGGATGTCGGGGATGATGAAGCGGTAGCGCCCCGAAAGGGCCTTCACCTGCGCGTCGAAAGAGCTGCCAGTGAGGGGGCACCCGTGCAGCAACAGCACGCAAGGGCCCTGGCCCACGTCCCGGTAGTGCAGGGGGATGCCATCCACGGTGACGGTCAGCATGTTTCCTCTCCTCGCGGAAATGTCAGAGCCACTCTTTGTGCTTGAACCAGAAAATCATTCCCACCGGCAGCGCCACTATCGAGGCCCACATCACATACCAGGCGCCTGGCGTGTAGAGCCGGTCGAAGTTCTGCCCGAAGAAGCCGACGATGCATGAGAGCGGCAGGAAGATGGTGGCGAAGATGGTGAGCTGCTTGGAGATGTCGTTCGTCTTGTTCGCCACCATGGACAGGTAGCCGTCAATCACGTTGCCAATGATGTCCCGCCCGGCGTCGATCTGCTCGTACAGGCGCACCAGGTGGTCATAGACGTCACGGAAGTAGAGCGTCGTCTTCTCGTGGACGTTGGGGATGCCCCGGCGGGACAGCAGGCCCACCACGTCTCGCTGGGGGGAGAGCACGCGGCGGAGCGTCACCAGCATGCGCTTCATGGCGAAGATGCGCTGCAGGTGCGACTTCTCCGGCTTCTCGAAGATGGAGACCTCGAGGTCCTCCAGCTCGTCGCTGAACGCGTCGAGGATGGGGAACTGCGCGTCCACCAGCGTGTCCGCCAGCATGTAGAGGACGAAGTCCGTGCCCCGGATGAGCGTCCCTTGCGGGTCGTCCTTCACGCGGCGCACGACGGTGTGGTGGCCCGCGAAGGGGAGCTCGTGGACGCTGATGAGCCAGTCCTGCGCGAGGAAGAAGTGGTGCTCGTGCAGCGTCAGCTCACACACGTCCTTGCCGGTGACGGTGAATCCCTGGAGCACGATGAACTGGTGGTTGGGGTATTCCTCCAGCTTGGGCCGTTGGTCCAGATGGAGGCAGTCCTCCACGGCCAGCTTGTGCAGACCGAAGTGCGCGGCCAGCCGGCTCAACACCTCCTCGGTCGGATGCAGGACGTCGATCCACTTGCGGCCCTCTTCCTGGAGGAGTTCTTCACCTCCGGTGAGAAGTTGACCGTCTTTCACCAGACAGACCTGAATCATCCCGTAGCGCTCCAAAGCCAGCGGCGTGGCCCGCAGTCGAGTGCTAGAACTCCCCCGCGCGGAAGTCGAGCGCTAGAGTGTGACACCCGTGTCCGAAGCCGCAGAGACCCCCCAGGCCTCGCTGTCCGCGAGGCTCGATGAAATTCTCCAGTCCCAGCCGGATCCGGCCTTCGCCGGCCGCTTGCGCCAGGTGTACGTCGCCACCGCGCATGCCATCGCCCGGCTGAGTGACCTCGACCTGGTGCGATACGAATCGCCCGTCGTGGACTCCTCACCGGACCTGTCGCTGTGGGAGGAGATGGCGCCCGTCATCCGCGACACGGTGATTGACGTCAACGGCTTGCTCAACGTCATCCGGGAGCAGTTCCCCGTGCAGCCCCCGGGCGTGGGGAGCAGTGCGCCCGCCGTGGCCATCGTCCAGGAGGCGATGAGCCAGATTGCCCAGGGCATCACCCAACTGGGCGAGGCGATGCGCAACCCGTCGGTGGTGAGTGACCGGTGGACGTTGCTGGCGGAGATTCAGCGCATCCGCGCCGGCTTCCGCGAGCAGATGAGCAACCTGGTGTTCGAATCCGCCAGCACGCTGGGCGAGGTGACGCGCGCCCAGGTGGTCCCTGGCTACGCGGCGGAGGTGAAGGCCGCGGTGACGGTCCGCGCCATCACCGCCGACCTGGGACGCATCCTCTCCGCGCGCGTCAGGAAGGTCCGCGACGCCGAAGCCCAGGACGTGCAGTGGAACGCCCAGCAGGCCCAGACGGAGCTGGACGCTTTCGGCCGGACGGCCGCGTATCGGAACCTGCGCGCGCAGGACAAGCGCCACGTGGTGGAGATGCGCGCCGAGGTGGGCCGGCTGGCCATCCTGCCCAACCCGTCCCGCGCGGAGCTGGTGACGGTGGTGGAGGCGCTGGACACCTTCGTCCAGGGCCTGTCCGCGGTGAACCAGCGCCAGTTGCTCATCGTCCATGACCGCGAGGTGTGGGCCTCCTGCGGCGTTCGTCTGGAGCGCGCGCTGTCGCAGGTGGACTCGGACTTCGCGAGCGCGGCCCGCACCCTGGCCGAAGCGGCTGGGAGCGCGCAGGCCCTCTACGGCCGGGCGTCGGAGCTGGACGCGTTCCTGCGAAAGGCGCGCAAGCTCCAGATTGGCCAGCTCTCGCCCGACGAGCTGCGGAGCACCATCACCACCTTCCAGGGGCTGCTCGCCGGACTGGATGGGATGTGATGGGGGCGTCCTCGAAGTCGACCTCGCCTCGCCCCCTGCGCGAGGCGGACCTGTCCCGCGTGGAGGGCGTCTTCACCGACGTGGACGGCACGCTGACCACGGGCCACAAGCTGCGCTCGGACACGGTGCGGGCGCTGGAGCGCCTGTCCGCGGCGGGCCTGCGGGTGGTGCTGGTGAGCGGCCGTCCAGCGGGGTGGGGTGAGGCCTGGGCGCGGCAGCTCCCCGTGGACGGCGTCATCGTGGAGAACGGGGGCCTGTTCTTCCTGAAGGGGGCGAATGGCCGGCTGCGGAAGGTGTACGCGGAGGCGCCGGCCGAGCGGGTGGCGAACCGGAAGCGGCTGCACGCCGAGGTGGCCCGGGTGCTGAAGCAGGTGCCCGGCGCGCGGCTGTCCATGGACAGCGCGTACACGGAAGTGGACCTCGCGGTGGATTACAACGAGGAAGCCCGGCTGGGGAGCGCAG
This sequence comes from Myxococcus hansupus, assembly GCF_000280925.3. Classification (NCBI taxonomy): domain Bacteria; kingdom Pseudomonadati; phylum Myxococcota; class Myxococcia; order Myxococcales; family Myxococcaceae; genus Pseudomyxococcus; species Pseudomyxococcus hansupus. Next base: position 4,623,232 of record NZ_CP012109.1, on the reverse strand, counting down.
GCGCGGACCGCATCGAGTCGCTGCTGGTGGCCCGGGGCGTCACGGCGGTGCGCTCGTCGATCCACATCAACTGCTGGCTGGGCCGCTTCGACAAGTTGAGCGCGACGCGGCGCTTCGCCCGGACGGCCTGGGGCGAACGGCTGGACCCGCGCGACGGCCGTTATGTATACGCCGGGGATTCTTTCAACGACGCCCCGATGTTCGCCGCATTTGGACTGGGCGTGGGCGTGGCCAACGTGCGAGCCGTCCTGGACCGCATCGAGGCGCCACCTGCTTTCATCACCCGGGCGCCCGAGGGGCGGGGTTTCGAGGAACTGGCTCGCGCCATCCTGGCCCATAAGGAGTGACACCGTGAATGTCGTGAAGCTGGAGCTGGCGCGCGGATTGGGGCGCCACCTGCGCGCGGGGCACCCGTGGGTGTTCCGTAAGGCGCTGGAGTACGTGCCGAAGATTCCGGCCGGCAGCGTGGTGGACCTGACGGAGAACGGGAAGTTCGTGGCGCGCGGGTACTACGACCCGCACTCCGCCATCGCCGTGCGGGTGTTCACGCGAGACCCACGCGAAGCCGTGGACTCGGCCTTCATCACCCGCCGGGTGCGCCAGGCGCTGTCCGAGCGCACGGCCCTCATCGACCTGACCGACACGGACAGCTACCGCCTGATTCACGGCGAGGGAGATGGCCTGCCGGGCGTGGTGGTGGACCTGTATGCCGGCTGGGCGGTGATGAAGCTGTACTCAGCGGGCCTGACGCCGTACCGGCCGCTGATCATCGAGGCGCTGAAGGCCGGCGTACCGGGCCTCAAGGGCGTCATCGGCCGTGACGAAGTGGGCCGCGACGACGTGGACGAGGACGACGGCCGGGGCTCCGGGAAGATGCTCTACGGGCACGAGGCCCCGGAGCTGATTCCCATCCGCGAGCGGGGCGCGACGTTCCTCGTGGACGCCTGGAAGGGCCAGAAGACGGGCTTCTTCCTGGACCAGAGAGAGAACCGCTACCTCATCCGGCGCCTGGCGAAGGGCCGCGACGTGCTCAACTGCTTCAGCTTCAGTGGCGGCTTCTCCGTCAACGCGGCGCTGGGCGGGGCCAACAGCGTGTTCTCCGTGGATCAGGACCCGGAGGCCATCGCCCTGGCGCGGGAGAACTTCACGCGCAACGGCATCCCCGCGGAGAAGCACGACTTCCTCGCCGCGGACGTCTTCAAGATCATCCAGTCCTTCAAGGAAGAGGGCCGCACCTTCGACCTCATCATCCTGGACCCGCCGGCCTTCGCGAAGACCCAGCGCGCGGTGCAGGCGGCCATCGACGGGTACGCGTCCCTCAACCGGCAGGCGCTTGCCATCCTGCGGCCGGGGGGCCTGCTGGCCACGGCGTCGTGTTCCGCGCGCGTGAATCCGGAGGACTTCATGGGCGCGGTCCGCGAGGCGGGCTTCAAGGCCGGTGTGGACCTGGCGCTCGTCGAGGAGCGGTACCAGCCGCCGGACCACCCCGTGCGTCTGCAATTCCCGGAAGGGAAGTACCTCAAGTTCTACGTGCTGCAGTCCGTGTAGCGCGAAGACAGCGCCTGAAAACACGAGAGGCCACGAGGTGCGAACCTCGTGGCCTCCGTTGTTTCACCCCGGCAGCGGGTGAGCGCGTCTCAGAAGTTGCCGGCGCGGGCCTCGTCGAACGGGGCGCGGTGGTTCAGGTACGTCTCGGTCAGCGAGTGGGCGCCGCTGAACATGCCCTTCTCGGAGAAGTGGTGGACCTGCGCGCCCTTGCCGGCGTCGCGGAACAGGTCGCCCGGCGTCCAGCCCTTGCTGCCCTGGCCGAAGATGACGGGCACCGGGTCCTTGTTGTTGACGTAGTGCACGTAGTTGGGGCCGTCCGGGTAGGTGGCCGCCGCGGCGCCGAAGGTCTCCACGTTGACGCGGCTGAGCGTCTGCTCCACCTGCGCCTTGGACATCCCATCTTCGATGCGCAGCCGGTTGGCGACATCCTTCAGCGCGCGCGAGGTGATGAGCCCGCCGTGGCTGTAGCCCATCAGGTGGATGTCACGGCCCGACTTCAGCTCGTTGTAGACGATGTCCGACAGCGAATCGACCGCGGGGTTCTTGCCCTTGTTCAGCTTGTCCTTCGCCGCCTGGATGACATCCGCCAGCATGCCGGACGTGGCGTTGTGCACGCCGATGGCGCGCATGCCCGTGCTGTCCGCGAGCGCTTGCAGCTCACGCGCCTGGCCGTCCTTGTTGGTGATGATGCCGTTGACGTAGACGACCGTCTTCTGGGCGTTCGGGTTGTTCGCCGGAACGAAGGCGGGCACCTGGTTCAGCGGCGTGTTCGGCTCGAACGTCTGGCCGCCAGCGCCCACCAGCTTGCCGTCGAACACCTTGTCCTTGGAGCCCGCGGGCGCGTTGAAGACGCCGCCCACGGCCGCCGTCTGCGCGGAGCGGCTGTCGAAGCCGTCCACCACGGCGCTGCGCTGGGCCACGGTGTTCCGGGCCGCCTGCGGGGCGGAGGAGCCACTCTCACGGGCGCGGTCGGCGGTGTTGCGGGAGGTCTGCGCGATGCTGGTCCGTCCGCGCTGGATGCTGGTCATGAGTGGGGGCTCCTGCGGAATCAGGGGGTGTTTCCGCATTGTCCTCGAAGCCGTACGGAAGTTTCGTGTGGGTGCGGATTTTTCACGAAAACATATGTGGGCCTGTGTCGGACGACGTGTATGGGCGCTCGCGTCAGAGGTCCGGGGGTAAGGTGGGGCATGGTTCAGAAAGGCCAGTTTCTCGAGCGCTCGACGCTCGTCCCGGTGGGGCGGGACGTCATGGAGGGCACCACCCACCGGGGGAGCCGGGCACCGCCGCTGCTCGTCATTCCGCCCCGCCCGGATGAAGGGGGCGGGATGGATCACGTCGTCGCGGCGGAGCTCGTCTGGGCCGCGGCGAACGCAGGTTTCCCCACATTGCGGTTCAATCACCGGGGTGTGGGCGGGAGCCAGGGCCAGCGGGGCAGGGACTTGGAGCTGCTCGCGGATGCCGAGGCGGCCATGCAGCTCCTGCTGGAGAGCACGGGCGCGTCCGCGTTGGCGGTGGCATCCCTTTATGGCGGAGCCCAGGTGGCGCTGGCGCTCCAGGCGAAATATCCCACGGTGGGGGGCCTGTGCCTGGTGGCGCCGGCCCTGGTGGACCCGGAGGTCTTCTCCCGGGTGACGTGCCCGCTCCTGGTGGTGCAGGGGGAGGAGGACACCCGGCTGCCCAGAGCGCCCGTCTCCGCCGCTGTCGCCCGGGCCGGAGGCGATTTAGAGGTCATTGACGATGCCGGTGCCACCTTCCAGCGGAACCTTCCCCAGGTCGGGCGCGCCGTCGCGGCCTGGCTGCGGCGGCTCTCCGGCGGATGACCGATGCAGCGCAAACCTTTGGACTTCTTCACGTTTCTCGTCCCGAGCGCCCTTGCACGCCGGGAGGGGTGACATCCAGACTGCTGGTGCAGACCCAATCGTCTCGACGTTCGTTCGTAGGGGTCTTCCAGACGGGTGTATCGATTCTCAAGGAGTGGCCTGATGCGGAAGGTGCGATGGAACCTGGGTGGCGCGGCGCTGGCCCTGACGCTGACGGCCGCCTGCGCGTCCGGTACGCGCGAGCAGGACGCGCCGCCGCCCTTGAGTGTGCAGGCGCTCGACCCCCGGGACGTGGTGAAGGGCGCCATCGTCGTGGACTTCAAGGACGGCACCACCAAGGCGGAGTTCGACGCCTGGGAGACGGACTGGGGCATCGACCTGGAGCTCAACTCCGTGGAGAGCGCCGCCGTGGCCCTCACCATCGCCGTGGGCGTGGATGACGTCGACGCGGTGCTCGCGCGCATCCGCCAGCACCCCGCCGTCGAGGCCGCCGAGCCGCTGATGGAGGTCCGCGCCAGCTTCACGCCCAATGATCCGCGGTTCGAGCAGCAGTGGAACCTGCGGATGATCGACATGCCCAAGGCCTGGGAGCGCAACCGGGGCAAGGGCGTGGTCGTGGCGGTGCTGGATACCGGCATCGCCTACGAGGACTACGAGGACTTCAAGCAGGTGCCGGACCTCAAGGGCGTAAAGTTCGTGAAGGGCTACGACTTCGTCAACGACGACGAGCACGCCAACGACGACCACGGCCACGGCACGCACGTGGCGGGCACCATCGCGCAGGCCACCAACAATGGTGAGGGCGTGGCGGGCGTGGCCTTCGAGGCGACGCTGATGCCCGTGAAGGTGCTCAACCACTTCGGCGGCGGGAACACGGCGGACATCGCGGACGCCATCCGCTTCGCGGCGGACAACGGCGCGGACGTCATCAACATGTCGCTGGGCGGCGGCGCCTACTCGCAGGTGATGGCCAGCGCGGTGGAGTACGCGCGCAAGAAGGGCGTCACCGTGGTGGCGGCGGCGGGTAACGCCGCGCGGCCGCAGGTGGAGTTCCCCGCGGCCTATCCCGGCGCGGTGGCGGTGTCGGCGGTGGGGCCGGACGGCACGCTGGCGTCGTATTCGTCCTACGGCAAGGAGCTGGACATCGCGGCGCCCGGTGGCGAGAAGCGCCTGGGCGAGCAGGGCGGCATCCTCCAGAACACCATCGACCCGAGGGACCCGTCGCGCTCCATCTACGCGTACTACCAGGGCACCAGCATGGCCACGCCGCACGTGGCGGCCGTGGCGGCGATGCTCTACGCGGCCGGCGCCAAGGGCCCCGACGAGGTCGAGCAGGCCCTCTACGCCGGCGCGAAGAAGGCGGCGGGTCACGAGGCCTGGACCGAGCAGTACGGCCACGGCGTGCTCAACGCGGAGGCCTCGCTGGCGGCGCTGGGGGGGAGCTCGGTTCAGTGGCCGCCGCTGTACTGGGCGCTGGCGCTGCTGGCCGTGGTGCTGCTGACGCTGCGCGGCCGTGCGCGGCCCGGTTACCTCAACGTGCTGGTCAAGCCCGCCTTCTTCATCCCGCTGCTGTTGGCCACGGTGGGCGCGTTGTTCCTGCGCGTCTGGTTCGGTGGCGCTGACGGCGCGGTGGGGGACGCGGTGCAGGTGGCCGCGCTGCCGCCCATCCCCGACTGGGAGCGCATCATCTTCGGCCGGGGCAAGACGGTGAACCCGCTGTTCTACAGCGCGCTCATCCCGCTGTTGCTGTCGCTGCCGGCCATCAAGTGGCGGGGGCTGCGGCCGGCCATGGGCGGCCTGGCGCTCGGCTTCGCGGGCTTCCTGGCCTACGCGGCCTGGACGGGCGCTCCGGCGCTGGCGTGGATGCCCTTCGCGTTCCTCGCCAAGCCCTGGCTGGGCTTCAACACCATCATCTGCCTCGTCATCGGCCGCGCGATGCTCCAGAAGGAGGAGGGATGAAGCTCACCGGCCGAGTCGTCTTCCGCGACATCGAAACGGGCGTCTGGGTGCTGGAGGGCGATGACGGCACCACGTACCAGCTCGCGGGCGGGGACCGGAAGCTGAAGCAGGACGGCCAGCGCATCGAGGCCGAGGGCCGTGTCGACGGGGACATGCTCACCAGTGCCATGGTGGGCCCCGTCTTCCATGTCAGCAGCTACCGCTTCGTGTGAGCGGGGTTTTGACTCCTCACGGCTTCAAGCCGGGCGCCGTCTTCAGTTCGTGCGCCCGGCTCTGCCGCTCCCGCTCCTCGTAGTAGGCCTCCATCGGCAGCTCACCGCGGCGAGCGGAGGCCCGGAGCGCGCTCAGCGCCTTGCGCTCCGCATGCAGCGCGGGCGGCGCGGGTTCCTTCAGCGAGGGCAGCGGATGCTGCGCGTCGTAGAAGTTGAGCGTCATGCCTCGCGAGTCCACCGCCACGAGCGCGCCCAGGGCCACCGTGGAGCCCACCACCCAGGGCAGCAGCAGCCGTGGGAGTGAGGGGACGGGCCGGTCTGCTTGTGCCTCTTCGTCGCTCGCGGGGATGCCAGGGCCCCAGTTGAGCGGGTTCCTTCGCGTGTAGGCGAGCAGGGCGCCCAGGCCGGCCCAACCGATTGCCGCCAGGGCAAGCACCAGGCGCGGGTCCGTCGTATCGGACGTGTCACCCGCGTTGTCGCCCATGGCCTTGGCCGACAGGAAGATGACCGACGACACCAGGTTGTTCGCGGCGTGCGCCGCGATGCTGGGCCACAACGAGCCGGTGCGCAGATAGAGCCACCCGAACAGCAGGCCCAGCTCGGTGCGCGCGACGAAGCCCACCGGGTCCAGGTGGAACGCGCTGAACACCACCGCCGAAATCACCAGGGCACGGGTGGGGGATGCCGGGGGTGGCGGGGTGATGCCCCGTTGGAAGATCCCTCGGAAGAAGAACTCCTCGCAGAACGGCGCCGCCACCGACACGCCCGCGAGGATGAGGGCCAGCTCCACGGGTGTCTGGTCCGCGAACAGGCGCGAGCTGTCGAACATCTGCGTCAGCCACTCGGGCGCGATGGACTGGGCCAGGAACTGGATGGGGACCACCAGCGCGAAGAAGTTGGCCACGCCCAGGAGGAAGCCGAGGAGCGTGGCGCCTCGCGGCGCCCGTGACAAACCGGTGTAGACGATGGGGCGCCAGCCTCCGTGGCGCAGCATCAGCCAGCCCAGGCCGAGGAACACGACCAGCTCGGTGAACCAGATGCCGAAGGCCGGGTTCGCGAGCTGGACGGTGCCACCCACGAGGATGAACAACCCGAGCGCGAGGGCCGCGCCGGCAACGGCCATCCATCTGGGGGACGTGTTCGCCTCGGCGTCAGAGGGAGGCCCTGGCGGCGGGGGCGGTGGTACGTCGCTGGGGGTGGCGTCTTCCAACGTTCATTCTCCTAGACTGTCCGAACCTTGACGTCCTGCATCCTGGCTCGGAGAGCGCGGCGGACGTGGAGGCACGGTGCTTGCGTCCTGAGCATCCTGGGGACTGGCTTGGGAGCGGCCACGTCGCATGCGGCGGCGTTTCACGTCGAGGCCCGTACCGAGGCGCAGGCGTACCAGATTCGCGCGTGACGTGGCAGCACGCCAGAAGGCCCGGTGCTGACGCGACCGGCCGAGTTTCGCGTGGAACTCACGACGGCGCCCTGACGCCTGGGCGCTCGTCTGTGGCCACGACAGAGGCCCCACCCGTGAGCACGGGCAGGGCCGGTGGACTTCAAGCCCGCTTCAAGTAGCTCCGGAGGTCCTCGACGAGCTGCGTCCGGGCCTGCGGCTCCGCCGCTGCGGGGCCCAGCGTGAGCTTCTTGTCGGCCTCCATGAGCAGCTTCTGGTCCAGCAGGTACGCCACGGCGTTCTCCAGCGTCACCTTGGCCAGGGACTCGGAGGCGGTGATGCGGCCTGCGTGGTACTCCGCGCGGCCCGTCTCCAGGGCGAACTTGACGAAGCTCTTCCGGTCCTCGGCCGCGCCGTTGGCGACATCCTGCAGCGTCATCGCCGCGAGCAGGTAGGCCTCCAGGTAGTCGCGCAGCATGTCCGCGAAGAACTCGAGGTCTGGGCGGGCGTGGGCCTCGGGGGCCACGCGGAGCGTCTCGTTCTCCTCGAGGACCAGGCCCATGCGCTCCAGCCGTTCCACGGTCTCCGCGAAGATGGAGTCGAACGTGGTGCCCACGCGGTAGATGAACTCCACCTTGAAGAGGCGCGACAGGAAGAGGGCGCGCTCCTTCACCGTGTCGTAGGGCGCGGGGCTGCCGCTGGCGAGCAGGGCGTTGGCCACGAGGCTTCGCGCGGCCACCAGGTTCATCAGCGTGTTCTTGTAGAAGGACATCTCCGGGCGGCGTGCTTCCTCCACCTGGTAGATGACCTCGCCGCGCGCTTCCTGGGTGCGCACCATCTCGTCGGCGATGAACGTCCGCATCGCGTCCTGGATGGGGCCCATCGTCTCCGGGTTGCTGGGCGCGTTGCGCATCTCCACCGACTGCGGAGAGCCTTCCTCCACGGCGATGCGGCGCAGGATGTTGATGCGATCCGCCATCTCCCGCTGCGTCAGGCCCCGGCGGCGGTGGGCGAGCAGGGCGGTGCTGACCAGCGCGTGCGGCGTCACCGTGGACACCTTGCTGATGCCGTACATCACCCGGTTGCCCAGCGCGCGCACGAGCCCCTTCTTCTGCTCATCCGACACCGGCTCGTCGGGGTTGATGCCACGCGCCTTCATGAAGTCGCGCAGGGAGATGGGCTCATCGAAGCCCAGGTGGATGCGGCCGTAGCGCGCGGCCAGGACCTTGGGCGCGCTCAACAGCGCCTTGATGTCCTCGGGCTTCTTCTCTCCGCCCGCGAGCTCCTTCGAGTAGCTGCTGGACTCGACGACCTTCTCGTAGTCGATGGCCACCGGCACGAAGATGAGGTCATCGCGCGCGCCTTCCAGCACGGACTCCACCTGCCAGGTGAACATGCCCAGCTTGGGCAGCAGCAGCTTGCCGGTGCGGGAGCGGCCACCTTCGGGGAAGAACTCCTGGTGGATGCCGTCGTGCACCAGTTTGCGCACGTAGGCCTTGAACGACGCGGCGTAGACCTTGTCGCCCTTGAACGAGCGCCGGAGGAAGAACGCGCCGCAGCGGCGGAAGAACGTGCCCAGGGGCCAGAAGGAGAGGTTGGCGCCCGCGGCCACCAGGGGCACCGCGTAGCCCCGGTTCCAGAGCACCCAGCTCATCACCAGGTAGTCGACGTGGCTCTTGTGGCTGGGGCACAGCACGATGGGGGCCCGGCCCGCGGCCTTGAGCGCGCGGTGCAGGCCCGCCTCGTCGACGTGCATGCCATCGTAGATGCGGTTGAACACCCACTCCAGCACCGGCGAGGTGAACGCCAGGGCCGTGGGGCTGGGCTTGGCCGCGATGGCCTCCAGGTTGCGCCGGGCCTCGCGCAGCACGCTCTCCGGCTTGCGGCCCGATTCGGCGGCGCACTCGTCCACGACCCTGCGCAGGGCGCGGTCCCTCAGCGTCTCGTCGATGACGCGGGACGCGGGCTTCACGGGCGGACCGAACACGGCCCGCGTCTCGCGCGCGAGGTGGACGTGGAGGCTGCTGCGCACCTTGCGGGCCAGCAGCTCGTCCGAGTCACGCGGATTGTCCGCGACGAAGCGCTGCAGGTCGATGGGCTCGCCCACGCGGAACTGCGCGCGCTTGTAGTTGCGGAAGAAGGCGAGCATGGAGTGCAGAAAGCCCGGTGCCTCGGGGCTTCCAAACACCACGTCCACCCAGTTGGGCTTCAGGCGCGCGGGCCGCTTCTCCCAGACGAACAGCTCCGGCACCAGGTACACCGGCCGCTCGGACTGGCGCGCCATGGCCACCAGGGCGGGGAAGGGGTCTTCGTGCGTCTCCTTGCCGGACGGGCGGAGCAAGGCGGTGCGGCGCAGGAACACCAGTCCGCTGCCGCCCGACTGCCGCGCGTGCTCGAAGCGTTGGTGGAAGTCGCCGCGCTGCTTCGTCTGCCGCCAGGGTTTGGTGAACCACGGGCGCAGGTTCACCACGGCGCGCACGGGCGGCATCGCCCGGCGCACCATGGCCCACGTCAGGTAGAGGAAGTTCACCCAGGCGGTGGTGCGCATGACGTGCACCACGAAGCCCTTGGCGTGCAGGTTCCGGAGTTCCGTCTCGGACTCCGGTGGGAAGTGCACGCTCTCCAGGTAGCGCGTTCCCAGCGCCCGGCCCATGGGGCCGAATTCGTCCTTCAACAAGGACGCTCCCTGATTCGCAGTCGGTGACAGCGCGGTCTCCAAGAATGCTCCCGGCTACATGTTGTCGGGCGTGGGAATGCCCAGCAGCGTCAGTCCCGCGGCCAGCGTAACCCGAGCGGCGTCAATCAGGGCGAGTCGTGCAGAACGCAGCGCGTCATTGCCTTCGACGTTGATGCGCTTGTCCCGCTCCTGGTTGCCGAGCGTGTAGTAGCGGCTCAGCGCGGAGGCCACGTCGAGCAGCAGTCGGGCCACGAGGCTGGGCTCGTACTGCTCCGCCGCGTCGCGCACCACCTCGGGCAGGCGCATGATTTCGCGCACCAGGGCCTGCTCCTCGGGGAGCGTCAGCAGCGCCGCGTCATAGCCGGCGGGGGCGCCGCCGCCCTTGCGCAGCACGTTGACGGCGCGCGCGTGGGCGTACTGGAGGTAGGGGCCGGTGTGGCCTTCGAAGCTGAGCACCTCGTCCCAGTCGAAGGTGTAGTCGCTGGCGCGCTTGTGCTTGAGGTCGCCGAAGGCAATGGCGCCCAGGGCGATCTGCTCGGAGAGCGCGTCCGCGTCATCCGTCTGGATGCGGCCGGCCTCCAGGTTCTCCCGCACCTTGACGGAGACGCGCTCCTTCGCCTCGTCCAGCACGTCGTTGAGCTGCACCACCTGGCCCTTGCGCGTGCTCATGCCGTGGATGCGGCCGAACGCGACGTGGACGGTGCGGTCCGCCCAGGGCAGGTCCATCTCCTTGAGCGTCCGGAACACCTGCCGGAAGTGCAGCGCCTGGTCCTGCGCGACGACGTACAGCGACTTGTCGAACTGGAAGCGCTCGTACCGGTCCTGCGCGGCGGCCAGGTCCCGCGTGGCGTACAGCGTGCTGCCGTCGTTCTTCTTCAGCAGGATGGGCGGCTCGTTCTCCGCGTAGGGCAGGTCGACGATGAGCGCGCCCTGCGACTCCTTCACGCCGGGCTTCTTCGCGATCTGGTCGATGACCGCGTCCATCTTCCCCTGGTAGCGGCTCTCGCCTTCGATGTGCTCGAACTCGATGCCCATCCGCGCGTAGATCTTCTTGAAGCCCTTGATGCTCGTGTCGCGGAACTGGTTCCAGAGCTTGAGGGCCTCGGCGTCACCGGCCTCCATGCGACGGAAGAAGGCGCGGGCCTTCTCGTCGAACTCGGGCTCGGCTTCGGCGCGCTTGTTGGCCTTGACGTACACCTCCACCAGGTGCGCCATGTCGTCGATGCGGGCCGGGTCGCCGTACTCCTGGAAGCCCACGGCCACGAGGCCGAACTGCTTGCCCCAGTCGCCCAGGTAGTTGATGCCTTCCACCCGCCAGCCCAGCGCCCGGTAGATGTTGGCGATGCAGTGGCCCAGGAACGTCGTGCGGATGTGGTGGAAGCCAATGGGCTTGGCGATGTTCGGCGACGAGTAGTCGATGGCCACCGTCTTGCCACGGCCCGCGTCCGCGTCACCGCCGTAGCGGATGCCCGCGCCGCGAGCGGCGTCGATGACCTCCGCCGTGAAGGGCAGGGGGGCGAAGCGCGCGTTGACGTACGGACCCACGGCCTGGATTTCCAGCCCGGGGACGCTGAGCGACTGCGCCAGTCCTGCGGCGATGGCGGGCGGGGCCTTCTTCTGGGCCTTGGCGAGAGGGAAGGTGGCGAAGCTGAGGTCGCCGTGCGCCGGATCGGCGGGCTTGACCTGGGCTTCGATGTCGGTGGCCGGCACGCCCAGGGCCGTGGCGAGGGCCTGGGCGAATGCGGCGCGGTAACGGGAGTAGACGGATGTGCTCATGGGACTGCGCGGATACTAGACAAACCGAGGTGGCTTCCGGCCACCTCTTGTGCGCGCCCGTCGCGAATCCGCCACCTAGGGAACGGCGGGGGCTCGCCGGCTGGGCCGGACGACCGCGGAAACGGTGTCCAGCAGCTTGGGCAGGTTGAGGGGCTTCTCGAAGAAGCCGTCGATGCGCTCCAGCCCCTGGCCCGCCGTGAGGGACGCCACCTCGGTGGCTCCCGAGATGATGTACACGACGATGTCCGCCAGCGACTCGTTGCCACGGATGTAGCGGAGCACCGACTGCCCGTCCTCCTCGCTCAGCCGCAGGTCGAGCAACACCATGGCCGGCCGGATGTGGGAGAGGATGGACCGCGCCTCGGAGGCGCCCGAGGTGGCCATCACCCGGTAGCCCTCCTGCTCCAGCACCTGTTGGAGCACCTCGCGGCAGTCCGCGTCGTCCTCCACCAGGAGGATGCCGCCGGACTTGGGCGCCGCCTGCGCCATCTCCGGCGCGCTGACGGCGCCGGCGAACATTGGCAGCACCATCTGGAACGTGCTGCCCTCTCCCAGCACGCTGGCGCTCTCCATCCGCCCGCCATGCAGGGCGACAATCTTCCCCACCAGGGGCAGCCCGAGCCCGGCGCCCGGCGGCCGGGGCATGCCCGGCGTGGCGCGGTAGAAGGCATCGAAGACGTGCTCCAGCGACTCGCTGGACATGCCCGGCCCGCTGTCCTTGACGGTCAGCATGGCGAGCCCGTCCTCCGCGGCCACGCGCACCTCGACGGTGTCATCCGCCTCGCTGTGGTGGATGCCGTTCTCCACGAGGTTGTGGATGGCCTCGGCGATGCGCTCGCGGTCGCCGCGGACGAAGACCTCGGGGCAGGGGGGAATGACGACGCGCACCTTGCAGTGCTCCGCCAAAGCCCCCAGCGAGCGCACCACTTCCTCCGCCACGGCCTTGAGGCCGAAGGGGCGCTGGTTGAGCTGCATCTTCCCGGACTGAAGCCGGGACATGAGCAGCAGGTCGTTCACCATGCGCAGCATCCGGTCCGAATTCCGGTCGCAGATCTGCACCGCGCGCCGCTGGGCGTCCGTGAGGGGCCCCAGCTTCTCGCGGCCCATCATCGCCAGGTAGGACTTGATGGTGGTGAGCGGGTTCTTCAAGTCATGCGAGACGTTGCCCAGCAGCTCCTCGCGGTTCTGCTCCAGGCTCTTGAGGCCCGCGATGGCCGTCTGCAGGTCCTTGTTGCGTCGCGCGCTGTCGTCACGCAGGCGCGCCACCTCGTAGGCGGCGGTGAGCTGCGCGGCCAGGGACTGCAGCAGCATGTCGGAGGGCTCGCGACGGGCGCCCAGCACCACCAGGACACCGCCCACGCCCTGGGGGCCCTCGAGCGGCACGGCGATGGTGTCACCCTCGCGCAGCAGGGCCTTCTGGGAGAAGGACTGTCCCACCACCCCTTCGCCCGGGACGGCGGCGGTGACGCGGTCATCGTAGCGGCCGCGCACGTGCTCGACGTGGAGCTGCTCCCGGGAGGGGAAGTAGCGCGCCACGTAGCAGACCTTCGGCTTCAGCAACGTGTGCAGCGTCTGGAGGTGGGAGCGGAGCGCCTCGGTGGGCCCCGCGTTGTCCGTCAGGTGCCGCGCCATCTCCAGGAGGGCGCGGTGAGCGGCATCCCCATCCACGGGAGGAACCGGCTTCACCGCACGCTTCTTGGGAGCAGCAGCCTTCTTCGCGACCTTCGCAACCGGACGCAGCGGAACGACTTCCGCCAGCGTCCCCTTCTTCTTTGAGCGCACGGGGTGAATCCTCGCTCAACTTCCGCGAGCCTGTGAACGGCCCCGGCCCTCCAAGGCCTTCCGGAGGACAGTGGCCGTGTCACCTGGACGACAGCCGGGGCTCAGGCCCGGCGCTGGATGCGCTGGTCGTTCCCCAGGGCGTAGGGCTCCACGAGGAGGGGCTGCACCTTCTCCTGGTAGCCCTCCACGGAGAAGCCGCCCTCGGCGAGCGCGCTCAGGGCCGACGTCTGGACCCGGCGGGCCGTCTCGTCGGCGGTGAGCAGCTTCAGCATGGGCTCGCGCGCCGGCTCGTACTTGAAGGCGCCGAGCGCCTTGAGCGCGGCGATCTTCACGTCGTCGGACATGTCCTCCAGGAAGGGCACCACCACGGGGGGGATGCGGGCGTCCTGGCTCCCGGACACGTGGTGGAGCAGCACCACCTTCTTCTCCGGGTTGCGCGTGTAGTGGGCGGACAGGTGCTGGAGCGCGTCCACGCAGGCGGTGATGACCTGGTCGTCGGACGTCAGCTCGCCGAGCAGCCGCAGGGCCCACGACGCGGCCTGTTCGCTGGTGCGGAGGAACTCGAGGATGGGCGGAACGGCCACGTCCTTGCCGAAGCTCTTCACCAGCTCGAAGGTGTGCTCCTTCTCGTCAGCGTCCGTGGTGAGCGGATCCACGGTGAGGGTGAAGCGGGCCAGCAGCACCGAGACGGCCTCGGGAATCTTCATTTCGCCGAGCTGCTGGATGGCCTTCTGCCGCGTCGCCGGGTCTCCGTACTTCTGGGTGACCTTGGGCTTGAGCTTGAGGGCTTTCTCGGGGCCCGAGCCGCCTGTGATGAAGTCAAAGAGGCCCATGTTCGCGTGTGCTCCGTAGGGTTCGGCGGCGTGAAGAGGTGGGGCGCCGTCCGTCTATGACGGTGCGGCGTCCAGGACAAGAGGCAAGAGGCTAGAGCGTCAGCTCGCGGCGGACGTCGCCCTGGTAAGCCCGGGCGAGGGCCTCCGCGGCGGCCTTGGCTTCCGCGGTGGTCTCCTCGGGGACCTTCACCTGGAGGTGGAGGTACAGGTCACCCTGGGCCCCGCCCTTGAGGGAGGGGACGCCGCGGCCTTTCAACCGCATCCGGCGGCCCGACTGGGAATGGGGGAGCACCTTTACGGTGACTTCCCCCTGGAAGGTGGGGACGCGGACGTCCGCGCCCAACAAGGCCTCGGAGACTGTCACGGGCAGGTCGAGGTGCAGGTCGTCGCCCTCCCTGCGCACCAGGGGGTGCTCGGCCACCTCGGTCTCGATGTAGAGGTCCCCGGGAGCCCCGCCCCGGCTCCCCGCCGCGCCCTGGCCCGCGAGCCGGACCTTGGAGCCCGACTGGACACCCGCGGGAATCTTCACCGTCAAGCGGGCCTGCTCCTCGCGCACGCCCGTGCCGTTGCATTGGGGGCAGGGCGGGGCGGCCTTGCCGGTGCCGTGGCAGTTGGGGCACGCGCCCCCACTGCCGAACAGGCTCCCGGACCGGCGGGACCGGCCGGTGCCATTGCAGACGGTGCAGGTGGACACGGTTCCCGACGTTCCCCGGCCGCTGCACGTGGAGCACCGTCCTGGCCGGGTGAGGGAGAGCTGACGCTCCGTTCCGGACACGGCCTCGGCCAGGCTGAGCTGGACGCGGGCGGTGAGGTCCTCGCCTCGTTCCGGCCCGGCGCTGCGGCCGCGTCGGCCGAAAATCTCGCCAATGTCGAAGCCCCCTGGCGCGCCACCCGCGCCGCCCCGGCCCCCGAACAGGTCGCCAAAGAGGTCGCCCAGGTCGACGCCCTCGCTCCCATAGGGAATGCCGCCCGCGCCCGCGCTCCCGGCCGAGGATTTGTAGGCCCGGTAGGCCTCCGCCTTCTTCTCGTCGAAGCCAATCTTCTCCGCGTCGGGCCCGAACTCGTCGTAGAGCTTGCGCTTCCGGGCGTCCGACAGCACCTCGAACGCGGCGCTGACTTGCTTGAACTTCTCCTCGGCGGCCTTGTTGCCCGGGTTGACGTCCGGGTGGTACTTGCGTGCCAGCTTGCGGTACGCCTTCTTGACGTCCTCCGCAGAGGCCGACCGGTCGACGCCGAGGATCTGGTAGTAGTCGTCCGCCATTTGTTCCCGCCGTGGTGTGCCCGTTTGAACGTAACCAGCCGGTAGGGACGCGCCAGCACGGACTGTTCGAAGCGTGCGAGATGTATAAAGTCGCCGGAGGATGAGGGAGCCCATGTCACCGCCTCGCCGGCCCGGAGCGGATACCCTGTGGCTGGCGGGCTGGCTCTCGCTGGTGCCCGTCGCGGGCGCCGCGGCCACGCCCCCGTCCGCGGTGGAGGGTCGGGTGGCGGACCGCGTGGTCGCCATCATCGAGGGGCAGGTCCTCACCCTGAGCGAGCTGCGCTTCGAGGCCCGGGTCGCGCTCGTCCAGCGGGGAGGGATGCAGGCCCTGGACCTCCCGCTCGATGAAGACACCCTCCGAGGCGCCCTGGAGCTCGTCATCAACCAGCGGGTCCAGGTCCTGAACGCGGACCGGCTCCAGGCGTTCCCCGCCGAGCCCTCCGACGTCCAGGCGCGGGTGGCGGCGTTCCAGGCGGCGGTGGGCGGGGCGGCGGCCCTGAAGCAGTTCCTGGTCCGGCACGACGTGGATGCACGGGGGCTGGAGCAGGTGCTGTCCCGGGGGCTGCGGGCCGAGCGCATCCTCGACAGCCGCATCCGGCTGAGGGCCCAGGTGGGCGAGACAGAGGTCCGCCGGCACTTCGAGCAGCACGCGGACGAGTACGCGGAAGGCTACGAGGCCGCGCGCACCCGCATCCGGGAGAAGCTGGTGCGGGAGCGGTACGGAGCGCTGGCGGCCGAGGAATTGGCACAGGTGCGAGCCTCGGCGCAGGTGCGCCGCGTGGCGCCCTTTGCCCGGGAGGCAAGTCGATGAGGCGGATGCGCGAGGAGTCGGCGCCGGGTGCTCGGCACGGCTACATCATCCGGCAGATGATGGTGGAGGACCTGCCCGCCGTCATGGCGCTGGAGCAGGCCGCGTTCAAGAACCCCTGGTCCCAGGACCTGCTGAAGCGGGAGCTGCAGCATGAGTGGTCCACCATCCTCCTCGTGGAAGAGCCACGGGAGGAGGAGGGCCCCGAGCTGCTGGGGCTGGCCATCTTCTGGATCGTCCACGACGAGGTCCACGTGCTGAACGTGGCCACCGCGCCCAGGCACCGTCGCCGGGGCGTCGCGCGCGCCGTCATGGACGAGGTCCTGGAGCGGGGGCGTGCCCGGCGCTGCACCCTGGCCACCCTGGAGGTGCGCAAGAGCAACGAGGCCGCGCTCCAGCTCTACCGTGCGTTTGGCTTCCGCCCGGTGGGCATCCGCCCGAACTACTACGTGGACGAGGGTGAGGACGCGGTCGTGATGGTCCTCGACTTCTAGGCGCACGCGGAGTAGAGGACCGCCCCGTTGTAGACCAGTCGTGCGCAGGAGCGTCGAAGCTGGGAATGTGACCTGGGATCCTGGCCGGTTGTAGGCAAGGGTCAGGCCGTGCTTGACACGGATAGGCCCCTTCCTATACTCGCGCGCCTTTCCGTAGTCCTGTAGGTAGATATGCGCCGCTTTTTGTCTTGGGCGGCGACGAACCCGAAGAAGAGGTATCAGTGCCGACCATTAGCCAGCTGGTCCGCAAGGGCCGCGAGAAGCTCGTCGTCAAGGGCAAGAGCCCCGCGCTCAAGGAGTCCCCTCAGAAGCGTGGCGTCTGCACCCGCGTGTACACCACGACCCCGAAGAAGCCGAACTCGGCCCTCCGCAAGGTGGCCCGTGTTCGTCTGACGAACGGGATCGAGGTCACGTCCTACATCCCCGGCGTGGGTCACAACCTCCAGGAGCACTCGGTGGTGATGATTCGCGGTGGCCGTGTGAAGGACCTCCCGGGCGTCCGCTACCACATCGTCCGTGGAACGCTGGACTCCGTGGGTGTCGCGGGCCGCAAGCAGAGCCGCTCCAAGTACGGTGCGAAGCGCCCGAGCTGATCGGCGTCTCGCGGATCACCTTCTGAATCGCAGTGTCCGGACGCGTCGCCCCACACCCTGGGGAGCGTCCCAGTGAAGTTCCTCCTGCAGTACATGAAGCCCCGAGAGTGCTCTCCCACGTGGAGAATGGGGCGTAAGGGAAGAGAGAAGAGATGCCTCGCCGTCGCGTAGTCGCCAAGCGCAAGATTCTTCCGGATCCGAAGTTCCAGGACCGGCTCGTCACCAAGTTCGTCAACGACCTGATGCGGAAGGGCAAGAAGTCCATCGCGGAAGGCGTTTGCTACGGAGCCTTCGCCCTCATCGAAGAGCGCGCGAAGGAAGATCCCCTCAAGACCTTCAAGAAGGCCCTCGACAACGTGAAGCCGGTGCTCGAGGTCAAGAGCCGCCGCGTCGGTGGCGCCACCTACCAGGTGCCCGTCGAGGTCCGTCAGGACCGCCGCGTCGCCCTCGGCATGCGTTGGATCATCAGCTACTCCAAGGCGCGTGGCGAGAAGACCATGCAGGAGAAGCTGGCCGGCGAGATCATGGACGCCGCCAACAACCGCGGTAACGCGGTGAAGAAGCGTGAAGACACGCACAAGATGGCGGAGGCCAACAAGGCCTTCGCTCACTACCGCTGGTAGGCCCTCGAGGCTTCGCGGTCGCCGCCCGGATGCAGAGGATGCATCCGGGCGGTTTTGTTAGGTGGAGCAGGTTCTCTGAAATCGTCCGGCCGGCAGGTGTCGAGGCCTTGGGCCCGCCCTTCCTACCAGGAGAGGTATTGAGTCATGGCCCGTGAGTACCCCCTCGAGCGCTACCGCAACATCGGCATCATGGCGCACATCGATGCCGGCAAGACGACGACCACAGAGCGCATCCTCTTCTACACCGGCGCCATCCACCGGATGGGCGAGGTGCACGAAGGCAACACCACCACCGACTGGATGGTGCAGGAGCGCGAGCGTGGCATCACGATCACGTCCGCCGCGATCTCCGCCTTCTGGAACCGGCGTGACCAGCGCTACCGCGTGAACATCATCGACACGCCGGGGCACGTGGACTTCACCATCGAGGTGGAGCGCAGCCTGCGCGTGTTGGACGGCGCCATCGCCGTGTTCGACGCGGTGAACGGCGTGGAGCCGCAGTCCGAGACGGTCTGGCGCCAGGCGGACAAGTACAAGGTCCCCCGCATCTGCTTCATCAACAAGATGGACCGGGTGGGCGCTGACTTCGAGATGTCCGTGGGCACCATCCGCGAGAAGCTGGGCGCGCGTGCGGTCCGCATGCAGCTCCCGCTGGGCGCGGAGGACAAGCACCGCGGCGTCATCGACCTGCTGAAGATGAAGGCCCTGGTGTTCCAGGACTCGGAGCAGGGGAGCCGCTACGACGAAACGGACATCCCCGAGGAGCTGCGGGACGAGGCGGATGCCGCCCGCGCCGAGCTGCTCGAGGCCGCCGCCGAACAGGACGACGCGCTCACGGAGAAGTTCCTGGAGGGCGTGGAGCTGACCGAGGACGAGGTCCGGGCCGCCATCCGCAAGGGCTGCGTGGGCCTGAAGCTGTTCCCGGTGTTCTGCGGCTCGGCCTTCCGTCACAAGGGCGTGCAGCCGCTGCTGGACGCGGTGGTGGACTACCTGCCCAGCCCGCTGGAAGTGCCCCCCATCCACGGCAAGACGCCCAACGGCGAGGACGCCGTGCGCGAGACGCGGGACGACGCGCCCTTCAGCGCGCTGGCGTTCAAGATCATGAACGACCCCGCGTTCCAGTCCCAGACGCTGACGTTCCTCCGCGTGTACTCGGGCAAGCTGGAGGCGGGCTCGGCGGTGTGGAACGCGGTGAAGGGCAAGCGCGAGCGCGTCAGCCGGCTCGTGCAGATGCGCGCCGACAAGAAGGACGAGCTCACCGAGTGCTACGCCGGTGACATCTGCGCGGTGGTGGGCCTGAAGCTGGCCGGCACGGGCGACACGCTCTGTGACGACAAGCACCCCATCGTCCTGGAGCGGATGGAGTTCCCCGAGCCGGTCATCGACATCGCCATCGAGCCGAAGTCCACGGCGGACCAGGACAAGATCCTCCAGTCCCTGCAGCGGCTGGCCATGGAGGACCCGTCCTTCCGCGTGAAGACGAACGAGGAGACGGGGCAGACGCTCATCGCCGGCATGGGCGAGCTCCACCTGGAAATCATCGTCGACCGGCTCCTGCGCGAGTTCAAGGTCGACGCGAACATCGGCAAGCCCCAGGTGGCCTACCGCGAGACGGTGACCTCCCAGGTGGAGATGGAAGGGAAGTACATCCGTCAGACGGGTGGCCGCGGCCAGTACGGCCACATCTGGCTGCGGGTGGCGCCCAACGAGCCGGGGATGGGCTTCTCCTTCGAGAACAAGGTCACCGGTGGCGCGGTCACGAAGGAGTTCGTCGACGCCGTGAAGGCGGGCTGCGCCGAGGCCATGCAGAACGGGCCCGTGGCGGGCTACCCCATGGTGGACGTGAAGGTGGAGGCCTTCGACGGCTCCATGCACGACGTCGACTCGAGCGAGATGGCGTTCAAGATCGCCGGCTCGCTGGCGTTCAAGGACGCCGTGCGCACGGCCACGCCCGTGCTGCTCGAGCCCATCATGAATTGCGAAATCGTCACGCCCGACGACTTCATGGGCGATGTAATTGGTGACCTGAACGGCCGCCGCGGGAAGGTCCTGGGGATGACGCCCCGGCCCGGTCGGGTGCAGGCCATCCAGGCACAGGTCCCCCTGGCGGCCATGTTCGGTTACTCGACCGACCTGCGCAGCCGCAGTCAGGGAAGGGCGACGTACACGATGCAGTTCAGCCACTACGCGCCCGCGCCGAAGTCGGCGCTCAACCGCTGAGTGGGCTCCGCCCGGCGGAGGGCCTGCCGGGCGATTTCAGTTGACGTTGTGGCAGCTTTGGAGCAGGACGCAGCACCTTCGCAGTTGTTTTCCGCGAGTCGAGACGTGCCGGGCTTCGGACCGGCAACCCCGTGAGGAGAGGCCATGGCCAAGGAAAAGTTCGAACGTAACAAGCCCCACGTGAACATCGGCACGATCGGACACGTGGACCACGGCAAGACGTCGCTGACGGCCGCCATCACCAAGGTGCTGGCGAAGACGGGCGGTGCCACCTTCCTGGCGTACGATCAGATCGACAAGGCGCCGGAGGAGCGTGAGCGCGGTATCACCATCTCCACCGCGCACGTGGAGTACCAGACGTCGAACCGGCACTACGCCCACGTCGACTGCCCGGGTCACGCCGACTACGTGAAGAACATGATCACGGGCGCGGCGCAGATGGACGGCGCCATCCTGGTGGTGTCGGCGGCGGACGGCCCGATGCCGCAGACGCGCGAGCACATCTTGCTGGCGCGCCAGGTCGGCGTTCCGTACATCGTGGTCTTCCTGAACAAGGTGGACATGCTGGACGACCCCGAGCTGCGCGAGCTCGTGGAGATGGAAGTCCGGGACCTGCTGAAGAAGTACGAGTTCCCTGGCGACGACATCCCCATCGTCCCCGGCTCGGCGCTCAAGGCGCTCGAGGGTGACACCAGCGACATCGGCGAGCCTGCCATCCTGAAGCTGATGGAGGCGGTGGACAGCTACATCCCGACGCCTGCGCGCGCGACGGACAAGCCCTTCCTGATGCCGGTGGAGGACGTGTTCTCCATCTCCGGCCGCGGCACGGTGGCCACGGGTCGCGTGGAGCGCGGAATCATCAAGGTCGGCGAGGAAGTGGAAGTTGTCGGTCTGCGTCCGACGCAGAAGACGGTCGTCACGGGCGTGGAGATGTTCCGCAAGCTGCTGGACCAGGGCATGGCGGGCGACAACATCGGCGCGCTGGTGCGTGGCCTGAAGCGTGAGGACATGGAGCGCGGCCAGGTGCTGGCGAAGCCGGGCAGCATCACCCCGCACACCAAGTTCAAGGCGCAGATTTACGTGCTGTCGAAGGAAGAGGGCGGCCGTCACACGCCGTTCTTCAAGGGGTACCGTCCGCAGTTCTACTTCCGCACCACGGACGTGACGGGCTCGGTGAAGCTGCCGGACAACGTCGAAATGGTGATGCCGGGCGACAACATCGCGATCGAGGTGGAGCTCATCACCCCGGTGGCCATGGAGAAGGAGCTGCGCTTCGCTGTTCGCGAGGGCGGCCGCACGGTGGGCGCCGGCGTCGTGGCGGAAGTCGTCGAATAAGTGTAAACCCCCAACGGCTCCCTGGGTTCCCATATGGGGAATTCTCAGGGAGCTGGTGGGAATCCAGTTGCACACCCTGGGGCGGGATGGTAGACACCGCGCCCCTTCGTTCTGAAGAAACGGCTCTGTGAAATCCAGGGGATGTCGGTCGTAACGCCCTCCCGCGGCTGTGCAGAGTTCGTCCAAAGAGGTTCTTGCGAATGGCGACACAGAAGATCCGCATCCGGCTGAAGGCGTACGACTCGAAGCTCCTGGACCAGAGTGCGGGTGAGATCGTCGAGACGGCCAAGCGCACGGGCGCGAAGGTGGCCGGTCCGATCCCCCTTCCCACGCGCATCAACAAGTTCACGGTGCTGCGGTCTCCGCACGTGGACAAGAAGAGCCGTGAGCAGTTCGAGATCCGCACGCACAAGCGCCTGCTCGACATTCTCGAGCCTACGCAGCAGACGCTGGATGCGTTGATGAAGCTGGATCTGTCGGCTGGCGTTGACGTCGAGATCAAGTCCTAGGAAGCGGGTGGGCGTTCGAGTGGTTTCACTCCGACCCCCGCGAGGAAAGTGCCATGGCGAAGTTTGACGTTGTCGACCTGGATTTGAAGAAGGTGTCGGAGATCGAGCTCTCCGACGATGTCTTCGGCACCGAGCCGAACGCTCACCTGTTTTACGAGGTGGCGAAGATGCAGCAGATCAACCGGCGCCGCGGCACGGTCGGGGTGAAGAACACCTCGCTGGTCAGCGGCGGCGGCAAGAAGCCCTGGAAGCAGAAGGGCACCGGCCGCGCCCGTCAGGGTTCCATCCGCGCTTCCCACTGGGTGGGCGGCGGTAAGGCGATGGCTCCCAAGGCGCGCGACTACTTCTACCGCCCGCCCCGCAAGGTGCGCCGCGGCGCCCTGAAGTCCGCGTTGTCCCTCCGGGCTCAGGAGAAGACGCTCATCATCCTGGACGGCTTCTCCCTGGATGCTCCGAAGAGCAAGCAGGCCTTCGAGGTCCTCACCAAGCGGCTGAAGCTGCAGAACGCCCTGGTGATCGACGACAAGGGCAACACCAACCTGCACCGCAGCGTGCGCAACCTGGCGAAGTTCGACGTGCTGCCGCCCGAGGGTCTCAACCTCGAGGCTGTTCTCCGGCACTCGCACCTCGTTCTCACGTCCGCGGCCGCGAAGACCCTCGAGGGGGCGCTGTCATGAATCTGAACGACGTCATCAAGGGCCCGCTCATCACTGAGAAGCTGGACAAGGCCCGCGAGAAGTTCCGTCAGTACTCGTTCATCGTCGACCGCAAGGCGACGAAGCACGACGTGGCCCGCGCGGTGGAGACGCTGTTCAAGGTCACCGTCGAGGGCGTGAACACCAACATCGTCCGCGGCAAGATCAAGCGGGTGGGTCGTAGCATCGGCAAGCGGCCCAACTTCAAGAAGGCGGTTGTGACGCTGAAGCAGGGCGACTCGATCGAACTCTTCGAGGGAGGGGCGGCCTGACGCTACGGCGTCAAGCCTGCCTGAGGAACACACCATGGGCATCAAGAAGTACAAGCCGACTAGCGCCGCCCGCCGTCTGATGACGGTGTCCGACTTCGCGGACATCACCAAGGACTCGCCCGAGAAGAGCCTCACCGAGCCGCTCAAGCGCTCCGGTGGTCGCAACGTTCACGGGCACATCACCCGCCGGCACCAGGGTGGCGGCCACAAGCGCCGCTACCGCGTCATCGACTTCAAGCGCCGGGACAAGGATGGCGTCCCCGCGAAGGTCGTGGCCGTCGAGTACGACCCGAACCGCACCGCCAACATCGCGCTGCTGCACTACGCGGACGGCGACAAGCGCTACATCCTCGCTCCGGTCGGTCTGAGCGTGGGTGACACCGTGTTCGCTGGCGAAGGCTCTGACATCCGGCCTGGCAACAGCCTGCCGCTGCAGAACATCCCGGTGGGTACGGTCATCCACAACGTGGAGCTGAAGCCGGGCCGCGGCGCCCAGGTCATCCGCTCCGCCGGCACGTCCGGCCAGTTGATGGCGAAGGAGGACCGCTACGCGCAGGTGCGTATGCCCTCCGGCACCGTCCGCAAGGTGCTCATCGAGTGCCGCGCCACGGTGGGCCAGGTCGGCAACATCGAGCACGAAATCATCCGTATCGGCAAGGCGGGTAAGAGCCGCTGGCTGGGCATCCGTCCCACCGTCCGCGGTCTGGCGATGAACCCGGTCGACCACCCGCACGGCGGTGGTGAAGGCAAGTCCGGTCAGGGTAACCCGCACCCTGTGTCCCCTTGGGGCAAGAAGACCAAGGGTCTCACCACGCGCACCAACAAGCGCACTGACAAGTTCATCGTCTCAGGCCGCCGCCAGGGCGCGCGCAGCCAGTAAGAGGATTCCATGGCTCGTTCGATCAAGAAGGGTCCGTTCGTCGACGACTTCCTCGTGAAGAAGATCGAGGACATGATCAAGACGAACAAGAAGGCCGTCGTAAAGACGTGGTCCCGCCGCTCCACCATTCTTCCGGAGTTCGTGGGTCACACCTTCGCGGTGCACAACGGGAAGAAGTTCATCCCGGTGTTCGTCACGGAGAACATGGTTGGCCACAAGCTCGGCGAGTTCGCCCCGACGCGTACGTTCGGCGGTCACTCGGCGGAGAAGAAGGTCGCCAAGGCCCCGGGCAAGTAGCCTGGCGCATTGCCTGAGAGCCTGAGGAGAAGACCATGGAGTCGACTGCACATCTGCGTTTTCTGCGCATGAGCCCCCGCAAGATTTCCACCGTTGCGGAGCTCATCCGGGGCAAGCCTGTCGAGGCGGCCCTCAACATCCTGAAGTTCACCAAGCGCGCCGCGGCCAAGCCGGTGGAGAAGCTCATCAAGAGCGCCGTGGCCAACGCGACTGACAAGTCCAAGGGTCAGGTCGACGTGGACACGCTCTACGTGAAGACCATCTCCGTGGACCAGGGCCCCACCCAGCGCCGGTTCATGCCGCGCGCCATGGGCCGGGCCACCCCGATCAAGAAGAAGACGGCCCACGTCCACGTGGTGCTCGCCGAGGCGAAGAAGTAGGACCCGTCGGGCCCTGCCCGGACGCTTCAAGGAGAATCACGTTGGGACAGAAAGTTCATCCGATCGGGTTCCGGCTTGGTGTCATCAAGACCTGGGACTCCAAGTGGTTCGAGCACAAGAACTACGCGCAGTGGCTTCACGAGGACATCCGCATCCGCGAGTTCGTGAAGAAGTCGCTGAACCACGCGGGCGTCTCCAAGGTGGAGATCGAGCGCGCGGCGAACAAGGTGAAGGTCAACGTCCACACCGCGCGGCCGGGCATCGTCATCGGCAAGCGTGGCGCGGGCATCGAGACGGTGAAGAAGGACCTCCAGCAGTTCACGAAGAACGAGGTCTTCCTCAACATCGTCGAGGTCCGCAAGGCCGAGACCGACGCGCAGCTCGTGGCCGAGAACATCGCCACGCAGCTTGAGCGCCGCATCGCCTTCCGCCGTGCCATGAAGAAGGCCCTGCAGACGGCGATGAAGTTCGGCGCCAAGGGCATCCGCGTGGCCTGCTCGGGTCGCCTCGGTGGCGCGGAGATGGCGCGTTACGAGTGGTACCGCGAGGGCCGCGTGCCCCTGCACACCCTGCGCGCGGACATTGACTACGGTTTCGCCGAGGCGAAGACGACCTACGGCAAGATCGGCTGCAAGGTCTGGGTCTGCAAGGGCGAGGTCCTCCCGGGCAAGGGTGGCCAGGCCCCCATGCCCTCCAACCGGTAATTAGCCCACCCGCGCCGGGCGCTCCCCAAAGGGGTGCCCGGGGCAGGGCGGCGAAGGACAGCGACGATGCTTCAGCCTGCTCGTACGAAGTACCGCAAGATGCACAAGGGCCGCATGCCTGGCAGTGCCCACCGGGGTAGCGACATGACCTACGGTGAGTACGGCCTGATGAGCCTCCAGCCGGGGTGGATCACCTCTCGGCAGATTGAGGCGGCTCGTATCGCGATGACGCGTCACGTCAAGCGTGGCGGCAAGATCTGGATCCGTATCTTCCCGGACAAGCCCATCACCAAGAAGCCCGCCGAGACTCGAATGGGTACCGGTAAGGGTGGCGTGGAGTACTACGTCGCGGTGGTGAAGCCCGGCCGCATCCTCTATGAGATGGAGGGTATGACGCCGGAAGTGGCCACCGGAGCGCTGAAGTTGGCGCAGGCGAAGCTGCCGGTGCTCACGAAGATTGTGAAGCGGGCGGACCTGAGCCTCTAAGGCACCGAGCGGCGGGAGCGGGTCTTCACGACTGCTTCCGCTCGCATGGAGAGTGAAATGGCGACTGCGAAGGAACTGAAGGAACTGTCGGCGGATGACCTGAAGCAGCGCGCGGCCGAACTGCGCGAGACGCTGTTCCAGGACCAGCTGAAGCGTCGGACCGGTTCGCTGGACAACCCGGCGGAGCGCACCACGCACCGACGGGACCTGGCGCGGGTTCTGACCGTGCTGACCCAGAAGACGAAGGCCCAGGGCTGAAACCCACGACTCCAAGCGCGCTCAGGTGCTAGAGGAGCGCGTGCGGCCATCCGGGCAGGAGCGCCCGGGTGCATGAGAGACAGTGAGAGAGAAGATGGCTGAAGCGACCGAGACGCAGGCCCCCGCGACTTCCACCCGTGGCCGTCCCAAGACGCGCGTGGGGATCGTGACCTCCAACAAGATGCAGAAGACGGTGGTCGTCACCGTCCAGCGCCGGGCTCCCCACCCGAAGTACGGGAAGATCATGAGCCTGCGCGAGAAGTACAAGGCGCACGTGGAGGACCACGACTACCCCAAGAAGATCACCATCAACGAGGGTGATCGGGTCCGGATCGCCGAGACCAAGCCGACGTCGAAGGACAAGCGTTGGCGCGTGGTCGAGGTGCTGGAGAAGAGCAAGAACGTCTAGCACGCATGCCCCTTCCGCGCGGCCGTGAGGCCCCGCGGGATGGTCACCGGCGATAGGAGATTTCCAGATGATTCAGATGACGAGCGTGCTCGACGTGGCGGACAACTCGGGCGCGAAGAAGGTGTTCTGCATCAAGGTGCTCGGTGGCTCGAAGCGCAAGTACGCGTCCATCGGTGACGTGATTGTCGTTTCGGTGCGCGAGGCCCTGCCGAACTCGAAGGTGAAGAAGGGTGATGTGGCCAAGGCCGTCATCGTTCGCACCAAGCGCGAGGTGGGTCGCCCGGACGGCAGCTACATCAAGTTCGACGGCAACTCCGCGGTCCTCATCAACAAGGACATGGAGCCCATCGGTACGCGTATCTTCGGGCCAGTCGCCCGTGAGCTCCGCGCCCGCAAGTTCATGAAGATCATCTCGCTGGCGCCCGAAGTCCTCTGAGAGGACAGCAGGCCGGACGGCGAGCAGCCAGAGAGAGGAAGCCATGCAGAAGCTGAAGGTGGGAGACACGGTCCAGGTCATGGCCGGGGCCGAGGCCTCCGAGAAGAACCCGGCGACCAAGCGCGGTAAGGTGCTGAAGATCGATCGCGAGGCGGAGCGCGTGACGGTCGAGGGTCTGCGCCTGGTCAAGCGTCACATGAAGAAGACGCCCCAGAGCCCCGAAGGGGGCATCGTCGAGAAGCCGGGCACGATCGCGCTGGCGAACGTGCAGGTGGTTTGCGTCAAGTGCGACAAGCCGACTCGAGTGGGCATCCGTACTGAAGGTGAAGAGGGCAAGAAGAAGCGGTTCTGCAAGAACTGCGACGCCCTGATTGACTAGGTGTCCGCGTTGGTGCATGTATGCGCGCCCTTTGCCCACCCCGGTGGTGGCGAAGGGCGGGCGTGCAGGCATCGAGGGTCCGTGGAGCAACAGGGGCCCTCGCGGTGTTTCCAGGTTCCATACGAAGGACTGATCGGGCGTGCTGGGTCCACGACGGCGCCCCGAAGCAGAGGACAGGACGATGGCTGACGAGAAGAAGGCCGAGCAGAAGGAAAAGAAGGCGAAGCGCGGCAAGAAGGAAGAAGCCAAGAAGGTTGGCTTTGCCGCGAACATCGAGGAAGGCCTCGAGGCCAAGCCGGCGCGTCTGAAGGTGCGCTTCTTCAAGGAAGGTGTTCCCTCCCTCCTGAAGGAGCTGAACCTGAAGAACCCGATGCAGGTTCCGCGTCTGGAGAAGATCGTCGTCAACATGGGTCTGGGCGAGGCGCTCGCCAACAACAAGATCCTGGAGTCGGCGGTGGACCAGCTCGCCGCGATCACCGGCCAGAAGCCGATCGTGACGCGCGCCCGCAAGTCCATCGCGAACTTCAAGCTGCGTCAGGGCCAGGCCATCGGTGCCGCCGTCACGCTGCGCGGCGAGCGCATGTACGAGTTCATGGACCGCCTCATCACCGTGGCGCTGCCGCGCGTGCGTGACTTCAAGGGCGTGTCCCCGAAGGCTTTCGACGGGAAGGGCAACTACACGCTCGGCGTGCGCGAGCAGATCATCTTCCCTGAGATCAACTACGACCAGATCGAGAAGGTGAAGGGGCTCAACATCAGCTTCGTCACCACTGCGGCCAACGACGAGCAGGGGCTGGCGCTGATGCGTCACTTCGGCATGCCGTTCCGTCAGTAATCCCTCGAGCCAAGGACCCGACGAAACATGGCCAAGCTCTCCAAGATCGCCCAGGCAAAGCGCAAGCCGAAGTTCTCGGTGCGCCAGTACAACCGCTGCCCGCTGTGTGGCCGGCCGCGCGCGTTCCTGCGCAAGTTCAAGATGTGCCGTATCTGCCTCCGCAATCGCGCCCTCCGCGGCGAGATCACCGGCGTCACCAAGTCGTCCTGGTAGCCGGAAGGGCAGGGCGCCTGGCGGAGTGACTCCTCCAGGCGCAACCGCGGTGGCTCCTCTGGGAGCCTCCGCACCGAAGTTCGCAGTTCGCAGTGGCGGTCAGCACGAACCCCCGGGATGGGCCCGGCAGGCGTGGTGGCTGCGAACGCGGGGCGCCCGGACAGGGGCCTCGCTTGAGAAGGTGCTCCATGCCGGTCAATGATCCCGTCGGCGACATGCTGACCCGCCTGCGCAACGCCTCGCGCGCGCGTCACGACAAGGTCGTCATCCCCCACTCGAAGCTCAAGCTCGAGATCATCAAGGTCCTCAAGGACGAGGGCTACATCGGCGAGTACGTGGTCCACGAGCTCACCGTGCAGAACAAGCGCACTGTGTTCCCGGAGATCTCCGTGCAGCTGAAGTACGGTCCGGACCGCGCGCCCGCCATCACCGGTATCCGCCGCGTGTCGAAGCCGGGTCTGCGCCGCTACGCGCCCGCCCGCGAGATTCCGCAGGTCCTGGGTGGCCTGGGCATCTCCATTCTCTCCACCTCGCGTGGCATCATGGTGGATTCCGAGGCCCGCAAGCAGAAGGTCGGCGGCGAGCTGCTCTGCACCGTCTACTAGCCAGCCGCCAGGGAGCGGCGCCCCGCGAGGGTGCGCCCCCCAGGCATACAGGACCGAGGCAACCATGAGTCGGATTGGAAAACTGGCGATCAAGCTTGGCGACAAGACGAAGGCCGTCATCGCCGGCGAGCAGGTCAACTTCGAAGGCCCCAAGGGCAAGCTGTCGGTGAAGCTGCCTGGCAAGGTCAAGGTCGAGATCAAGGACGGCCAGGTGACGGTGCAGCGCGAGGATGACTCGCGCGAGGCGCGCAGCCTGCACGGCCTGACCCGGACCATCCTCGCGAACGCCGCGAAGGGTGTGACCACGGGCTTCGAGAAGAAGCTGGATATCCGCGGCGTCGGTTTCCGCGCCGAGGTGAAGGGCAAGGCCATTCACTTCGCGCTCGGTTACTCGCACCCGGTGGTGTTCAACCTGCCCGAGGGCGTGACGGCTGAAGTCGACAAGGCCCCGCGCAACGAGGACAGCCTGCCCACCGTGGGTCTGACGCTCCGCTCGTCGGACAAGGAAGTCCTCGGCGCGACGGCGGTGAACATCCGCTCGCTGCGTCCGCCCGAGCCGTACAAGGGCAAGGGCATCAAGTACGCCGAGGAGCGCATCCGCCGCAAGGAGGGCAAGACGGGCACGACCTAGTCGTCCCGCCTTTCCTGAGTGTTCCAAACTCCGCCGGGCCCTCGGGGTCCGGTGGCATCATCCGGCGGCGGAAGGCCGCATCGCCGCCGGACGGAAAAGGAAGCAGCCATGCCTACGAAGATCGAAGCCCGTCTCAAGAGGAAGAACCGCATCCGCAAGAAGCTGTCGGGTACGACAGAGCGGCCGCGGCTCACCGTCTACAAGAGCCTCAAGCACATCTATGCGCAGGTGGTGGACGACACCACGGGCAAGACGCTTGCGTTCGCTTCGTCGCTGTCCAAGGACCTGAAGGGTCAGGACGAGGGCGACAAGAAGGCGGATGCGAAGCGTGTTGGTTCCCTGATTGCGCAGAAGTGCAAGGCCGCCAACGTCGAAGCGGTGGTGTTCGACCGCAACGGCTTCCCTTATCACGGGCGCATCGCCGCCGTGGCCGACGCCGCGCGCGAGGCCGGGCTGAAGTTCTAAGAATTCGAAAGGAATCCCCCAAGTGGCAACTCCGATCAATCCGAACGATCTGGACCTCACCGACCGCGTGGTGAATATCAACCGCGTGGCCAAGGTCGTGAAGGGCGGCCGCCGTTTCTCGTTCGCCGCCCTCGTGGTGGTGGGGGACGGCGCCGGACACGTGGGCGTCGGCCTGGGCAAGGCCAACGAAGTCCCCGAGGCCATCCGTAAGGGTGGCGAGAACGCGAAGAAGAACCTGTTCCGCGTTCCGCTCGTGGGTCACACCATTCCGCACGAGGTGCTCGGGCACTTCGGCGCTGGCTGGGTGCTGTTGAAGCCCGCCAGCCAGGGTACGGGCGTCATCGCCGGCGGCGCGGTTCGCGCGGTGCTGGAGGCGGCTGGTATCCGCAACATCCTGACCAAGAGCCAGGGGTCGCGGAATCCGCACAACGTGCTGAAGGCCACTGTCGCGGGCCTGAAGCTGCTGCGCAGCGCCGAGCAGGTCTCGCGCCTCCGTGGCAAGGACGTCGAGCCGGCGAAGCTCGCCGGGGAGCAGAGGGCTTAGTCCATGGCGCTCAAGGTGAAGCTGGTGAAGAGCTTTGCGGGTGCGTCCAGCGACATGCTGGACACCATCCGTGGGCTGGGCCTGAAGAAGTTTGGTGAGGAGCGGATCCTCAAGGACACGCCCGCGATTCGCGGCATGTGGTTCAAGGTGAAGCATCTGGTCACCCTGGAAAACGTTTCTGGCGAGGCGCCGACGCCCAAGCGTCGTAAGCCGGCCAAGGTCGCCCTGCGGGAGCGGGCGATCGCGTATCAGGTCAAGCAGCACCAGGCCTGAGTCACGAGAGGATCGAGACGATGAGCACTTTGAACAAACTGCAGCGTCCGGCGCGCTCGTGGCACCGCAAGAAGCGGGTGGGCCGCGGCCAGGGTAGTGGTCTTGGCAAGACGGCCGGCCGGGGTGGCAAGGGCCAGAAGGCCCGTTCCGGCAACATGCGGTTCGAAGGCTTCGAGGGCGGCCAGAGCCCCCTGCAGCGGCGTCTGCCGAAGTTTGGCTTCACGCCGCCGAACCGGACCGTGTACGCGGTCATCAACCTGTCGGACCTCGAGCAGCACTTCGACGCGGGCGCCACGGCGGACGTGGAGACCCTGCGCAAGGTCGGGCTGGTGAAGGGCCGTTACCACGGCGTCAAGGTTCTGGCGCGGGGCGAGCTGACCAAGAAGGTCACCGTGGTGGTGCACAAGGTCTCCGAGGCCGCGAAGGCCGCCATTCAGAAGGCGGGCGGCGCGGTGGAAGAGATTCCGCTGGTGGCCCACAAGCCGGAGTCCGCCGCCAAGGCCCACGCGGGCAAGGGCGTGAAGGCTCCCCGGCAGCCCCAGGCCTGAGCGTGTCAGGCACGCATCACTTGCTGGTGGTGCGTGCCGTTTCGCTTGTGTAGGCTTCTGCGCCCCTTTCCCGCTCGTGGAACAGGGGCGTTTTGTCGTCCTGGCAGAACCCTCTCGAAGAGGATGGCTACCCTGTGGCTCTGAACGCCTTCGCCAACGTCTTCCGTATCGCTGAGCTGCGCAGTCGGCTCGCGTATACGCTCGCGCTGCTCGCCGTCTATCGCATCGGCATCTTCATCAACACGCCAGGCGTGGACCGTTCGGCGATGAACGCGTTCATGGACGCCCAGAAGCAATCGGGCGGCCTCGTCTCGCTCTTCAACCTCTTCTCCGGTGGCGCACTGGAGCAGATGTCCATCTTCGGTCTGGGCATCATGCCGTACGTCAGCGCGTCCATCATCATGCAGCTGCTGGCGGTCGTCGTGCCCAGCCTGGAGCGCCTCCAGAAGGAGGGCGCGGGTGGCCGGCAGAAGATCAACCAGTACACCCGCTACGGCACGATCGCGCTGTCCATCGTGCAGGGCATCGGCATCTCGCGGTGGCTGGCGTCGCTGGGCCGCTCCGACGGTGGCCAGAGCGGCTTCAACCAGGTGGTCGTCCCCGACGACAGCGTCTGGTTCACGTTCATGACGGTGGTCAGCCTCACGGCCGGTACCGCCTTCATCATGTGGCTGGGTGAGCGCATCACCGAGCGCGGCATCGGCAACGGCATCTCGCTCATCATCTTCGCCGGTATCGTGGCGGGCCTGCTCCCGGGCGCCAAGCAGTTACTGGACCTGACGCGTCAGGATGTCATCTCGGTGGCCGAGGTGCTGGCGCTCGTGGTCTTCATGCTGATCATCATCGCCGCGGTCGTCTACGTGGAGCGCGGCATGCGCCGCATCCCCATCCAGTACGCCAAGCGGATGGCGGGCCGCCGGATGTTCGCGGGCCAGGCGACGTACTTCCCGATGAAGGTGAACACCTCGGGCGTGATTCCGCCCATCTTCGCCGGCGCCGTGCTGTCCTTCCCGGCGACGCTGGGCACCTGGTTCCCGTTCCTGCAGGGGTTCCAGCGGGCCATCGAAGGCAACCTGTGGATCTACAACGGGTTGTTCGTGGTGATGGTCATCTTCTTCGCCTACTTCTACACGGCCCTGACGTTCCGGCCGGACGACGTGGCGGACAACATCAAGAAGCAGGGTGGCTACATCCCGGGCATTCGTCCCGGCCGCCAGACGGCGGAATTCATCGAGCGGGTGCTCAACCGGCTCACGTTCGGTGGTGCCATCTACCTGTCCGTCGTGTGCGTGATTCCGTCCGTCATCAGCGGTCTGCTGGGCGTGCGGTTCACCTTCGGCGGTACGGCGTTGCTCATCGTGGTGGGTGTGGCGCTGGACACGGTGCAGCAGATCGAGGGTCACCTCATCAGCCGTAACTACGAGGGCTTCGCCGGCCCTCGCGGCCCGCGCATCCGGGGCCGGGTGCGCGTGGCGGCCTGAGCCTCCGCGCGGGCGTACCGGGCGCCTCTCCCTGTCGCGGGGAGGGGCGCCTCGTCGTTCCAGGCTGGGTGCAGTTCTAGGATATTCGCAGGTGCACGAGGAGCACATGAACCTGATCCTGTTGGGGCCGCCGAACGCGGGGAAGGGCACCCAGGCGAAGCGGTTGTTCGCCGACTTCCAGATCCCCCAGATCTCCACCGGGGACATCCTCCGCAAGGCGGTCGCGGAGGGCACGGAGCTGGGCAAGGTCGCCGGCCCGCTGATGGCCGCTGGCCAGTATGTTCCGGATGACGTCGTCATCGGTATCGTCGAGGAGCGCCTCAAGGAGGCGGACGTCGCCAACGGCTTCGTCCTGGACGGCTTCCCACGCACGCCTGGTCAGGCGGACGCGCTGGAGAAGATGCTGGGCCGCCTGGGCAAGCAGCTCAACGCTGTCATCTCGCTCGAGGTGCCGCACGCGAAGCTCGTGGAGCGCGGCTCGGGGCGCCGGGTGTGCCCGGCGGACGGCAGCGTCTACCACGTCTACCAGAGCCCTCCGAAGCGGGCGGGGTACTGCGACAAGTGCAACACCGGGCTCGTCCAGCGGCCGGATGACATGCCGGACGTCATCGAGAAGCGCTTGCAGAAGTACGACTCGGAGACGTCCCCGTTGAAGGCCTTTTATGAGAAGAAGGGCCTGCTCAAGAGCGTGGACGGCGTGGGGACGCCCGAGGGCATCTACGAGGAAATCAAGGCCGCTGCGGGCAAAGCCTGATCCTGGCTGGCAGGGGGCCGGGGCTTCCGGGGCTGGTCCCCTGGCTCCCCCAGAAGACGCCTGGAGCTCGCCCTCAGGGTCTCCTGGACTCCTGACGGGGTAGGATACAGGTTCACCCCGCGGCCAGCACCTGGGGCGTGGAGGCAGTACGCTCGACGTCAGGGACAGGCTTGAAAATGCTGTGACTGCGGGTGAAATAGCCCGCCGTTATGTGGGGTTGGTAGGAATCCAAGTTTTGCTGTCGCGCGACGCTTGCCACTTGCGGACCAAAGTGCTACTTCGCCGCGCTTCCAAGAGGTTCGTGGTCCGGGAAGAGAGTTTGACGCTTGCCGAAGGATGATTCCATCGAAGTCGAGGGGACGGTGATGGAGCCCCTCCCGAACGCGATGTTCCGCGTGGTGCTGGACAACGGCCACAAGGTTCTCGCGCACATCTCGGGCAAGATGAGGATGCACTTCATCCGCATCCTCCCGGGTGACAAGGTGAAGGTCGAGCTGTCGCCGTACGACCTGACGCGCGGACGGATCACGTACCGGGCAAAGTAGTAGGGGCCCGCCTGGGAATGGCGGGAACCCCGCTGGGCTTTTCTTTAGCTGAGGAAGGAAGTTCGCTCCAATGAAGGTTCGGGCGTCCGTCAAGAAGATCTGCGACAAGTGCAAGGTTGTTCGCCGTAAGGGTATCGTGCGCGTGATTTGCGCCTCCAACCCCCGGCACAAGCAGCGCCAGGGCTAACGGCCACAAGGCCGTTGGCTTCAGACCAACTCCACCAAGAAGGAAGACCGAAGATGGCTCGTATCGCCGGCATCGATCTGCCGCCCAACAAGCGCGCGGTGATCTCGCTCCAGTACATCTACGGGATCGGCAACAAGTCCGCGCAAGACATCATTGCCGCGGCGGGCATCGATCCCACGACCCGGACCAAGGACCTCACCGAGGAGCAGGCCCGCAAGATCCGCGAGATCATCGAGGCCAGCTACAAGGTGGAGGGTGACCTCCGGCGCGAAGTCACCATGAACATCAAGCGGCTGATGGACCTGGGTTGCTACCGGGGCCTCCGTCACCGTAAGGGCCTGCCTGTTCGCGGCCAGCGGACCCACACCAACGCGCGTACCCGCAAGGGTCCGAAGCGGGGCATCGTCCGGGCGAAGCCGGCCACCGGTCGGTAGTCGCAGCGCCGGTGCCGTAGGGTGCCGGCGTCGATCACCTCCTCTCAGGAGCAGCAATCCACATGGCTGACGAGATCAACACTGCGGCGTCCACGGGCGCCGAGGGCGAGGCCCCTGCCGCCAAGAAGTCCAAGCGCAAGGGCAAGAAGAACATCCTCAATGGCGTGGTCCACATCCAGTCCACGTTCAACAACACCATCATCACGATCACGGACGTGTCCGGGAACGTGATCTCCTGGTCGTCCGCCGGGGCGCGTGGCTTCAAGGGAAGCCGCAAGTCCACCCCGTTCGCGGCGCAGGTGGCCGCTGGCGACGCCGCGGCGAAGGCGATGGAGCACGGTCTGAAGAACGTGTCCGTGTTCGTGAAGGGCCCGGGCGCTGGCCGTGAGTCCGCGCTGCGCGCGCTGGCCGCCGCCGGTCTGAAGATCAACCTCATCCGCGACGTGACGCCCATCCCGCACAACGGCTGCCGTCAGCCCAAGCGTCGCCGCGTCTAACCCTCTTCTTCGGGCATCCCCGGCGCCTCTGGCGTTGGGGATGCTCCAGATCACCTAAGGACCTCCCATGGCTCGTTACACTGCCAGCGCCTGCCGCATCTGCCGGCGCGAAAACCTGAAGATGTACCTCAAGGGCGACCGTTGCTACACGGACAAGTGCGCCATTGAGCGCCGCCCCTATCCTCCGGGTCAGCACGGCCAGGGCCGCGTGAAGTTCTCCGGCTACGGCGTGCAGCTGCGCGAGAAGCAGAAGGTCAAGCGCATGTACGGCCTGCTGGAGAACCAGTTCCGCGGCTACTACCACCGCGCGTCCGCTGCCAAGGGCAAGACGGGTGAGAACCTCCTGCAGCAGTTGGAGCTCCGCCTGGACAACGTGGTGTTCCGCATGGGATTCGCGGACACGCGCAACGAGGCGCGCCAGCTGGTGCGTCACGGTCACTTCCAGGTCAACGGCCGCAAGGTGAACATCCCTTCGTTCGCCGTGAAGCCGGGCAGCGCCGTCGAGGTCGTGGAGAAGAGCCGCAAGGTCCTCCGCATCTCGGAGGCCCTGGAGACGGTGGACCGCCGTGGCGTTCCGCAGTGGATCTCCCTGGACAAGAAGTCCTTCAAGGGCACGGTCACCACGGTTCCGAACCGTGAGGACCTGACGATGCCCATCTCCGAGCAGCTCATCGTCGAGCTCTACTCGAAGTAAGCGCTCCGGATGTCGCAGTGGACGCCCTGGCCGAAGAGGCCGGGGCGTCTTGCTTTGAAGCAGGCGCAGTCTTCGCGTGTGCATCCTCCCGCCAGGCCGGTGGGTAAGTCGGTGGTGCGGCACGCTTTCAGGAGCAGTCCATCATGGCAGATACGTTCGTTGCGAAGAACTGGCGTGACCTGATCAAGCCCCGCCGCATGGAGGTCGACCAGGACAGCGCGACCCCCACCTACGGCAAGTTCGTCGCGGAGCCGCTCGAGCGCGGTTTCGGCACGACGCTGGGCAACTCGCTCCGCCGGGTGCTGCTGTCGTCGCTGCAGGGCGCCGCCATCACCTCCGTGAAGATCGAGGGCGTGGACCACGAGTTCACGACCATCCCCGAAGTGTCCGAGGACGTCACGGACGTCGTGCTGAACCTGAAGGAAGTCCTCCTTCGGATGCACACGAACGAGACCAAGACGCTGCGCATCGAGGCGGAGGGCCCCAAGGAGGTCAAGGCCGGTGACATCATCACCGACCCGGACACCGAGATCCTCAACCCCGGCCACCACATCTGCACCATCTCCGAGGGTGGCAAGCTCCGGATGGAGCTGACGTGCCGCCGCGGCCGTGGCTACACCCCGGCGAATGTGAACAAGGTCGCGGGCGCGCCCATTGGCACCATTCCCATCGACTCGCTGTTCTCGCCCATCCGCAAGGTGAACTACCAGGTCACCAACGCGCGCGTGGGTCAGGTCACGGACTTCGACAAGCTGTCGCTCGAGGTCTGGACGGACGGCTCCGTGTCCCCTCAGGACGCGGTGGCGTACGCGGCGAAGATCATCAAGGAGCAGCTCACCGTCTTCGTGAACTTCGACGAGACGGAGGAGCCCGTCGTCGCCGAGGCGCCGAAGGAAGAGGCGAAGCTCAACGAGAACCTGTTCCGCTCGGTGGATGAGCTCGAGCTGTCGGTCCGCTCGGCGAACTGCCTGCAGCAGGCGAACATCAAGTCCATCGGCGACCTCGTGCAGCGCACCGAGGCCGAGATGCTCAAGACGAAGAACTTCGGCCGCAAGTCTCTGAAGGAGATCAAGGAGATCCTCGCGGAGATGGGCCTGTCGCTGGGCATGAAGCTGGAGAACTGGCCGCCGAAGCAGGCGCCGGCTCCCGCCGCGCCGAAGGCGTAGTAGGGTTCACGTAGCACCTCCTCACGCGTCCGCGGGCACGGCGGTCAGCGGCGCGAGGGGAGGGGGCTGGGACGTCTTCCGGCCCGAATGACAGTGGCGGGCCCCGTGCCGGGTCCGCCCATCCCACCCGGTACCTGATACGGCCGGAGTGTTGGAGCACGACGATGCGCCACAAGGTTGGACAGAGGAAGCTGCACCGCACCACGAGCCACCGTCTCGCGATGCTGAACAACATGGTGACTTCGCTGCTGGAGCACCAGGCCATCCGCACCACGCTTCCCAAGGCCAAGGAGGCCCGGAAGATCGCGGAGCGGATCATCACCCTGGGCAAGCGTGGCGGCCTCGCCAACGTTCGCCTGGCGGCCCGGACGGTGAAGGACCGCGAGGTGCTGCAGAAGGTGTTCAGCGAGTACAAGGACCGTTACGCCAGCCGTCCCGGTGGCTACACGCGCATCATCCGGCTCGGCTTCCGCCGCGGTGACGCCGCGGAGATGGCCCTCCTGGAGCTCGTGGACCGGCCTGAGAAGGTCGCTCCTGTCGACGCCGAGGCCGCTGAGCCCGAGGCCGAGACGAAGGCCGAGTAGTTCGCGGCCGGCATCCCTGGTCCCATCGTGAGGTGGGGCTGGGAGCAACGCGAGGGCGCGCTTCCGAAAGGAAGGGCGCCCTTCGTGTTTCCGGGGCCTGCTACCGACGCGGCGTCTGCCGGATGCGCTCCCAGGCCTGATTGAGGTCCTCCGTCAGGTCCGCGCTGTCATCACGGCTGCGCATCTGCAGCGACTGGAAGCGCAGGTCCGCCGGCGCGGCGCCGCTGGAGCCCATGAGCTGCTTGGGGGTGATGGTGATGAACTCCCCGGGCGCCACCGACGGCACCGCCGCCTGGTACTGGCCGTTGACGGTGAGGGTGACGTCGTACCAGGGCGCCTTGCTCTCGTTCCAGATGGTGAGGGAGGGCCGGTCCAGCTTGTCGCTGAGCACCAGGCGCGCGTCCATCTCCCCGCGGCGGACGCTGCTGCCAGGACAGGCAATGGCGAGGCTCGCGGCCGTCATCACCAGCCAGCCCGCGACGATGGAGGCCTTGTACTTGAAGAAGCGGTCGCGCTGACGGAAGTCCGCGACCATCTCCTTGAGGATGGCCAGCCCATTGAGGAAGTAGTTGGAGGCGTCACCGGCGAGCCGCTTCCCGAGGGGGCCTTCCGGCTTCTCCTTCTGGAGCGGCGCGGCGCGCGCGGCGGACATCACCCGAAGGTTGGTGCCGCTCGGCGCGCGCGGCATGCCCGGGTTCGTCGGCGTGCGGGGCTGGGAGCCGGACGGAGACGCGGCCTTGGGAGGCTGCGTACCGGGAGGTGAGGGCTTGCGACCGTCGCTCATCGGGCAGCGAGTGTAGAGGGCAGGGCCCGTGGATGGCTACTGCGCCTTGAGTTGCTGAAGCGCGCGCGACGCCACCGCGTTCTCGGGCTGGGTCTCCAGCACCTTCAGCAGCCAGCGCTCCGCTTCAGAGGAGGCCGTCTTCCGTGCTTCGGGCCGCGAGGCCTTCAGCGCTTGCTCGGTGAAGAGCAGCCCCAACCGCAGGCTGAACTCCATGTTGTCCGGGTCCTTTTCGACCACGCGCCGCAGCTCGCGCTCGGCGCCGGCGAAGTCACCTTCCAGTTGGTACACGAGCGCCAGCTTGCCGCGCATGGCCACCGCGTCGGGTGCCAGGGACGTGGCCACGAGGAACGCCTCGCGCGCGGCCCGGAGGTCCCGTCGTTCCAGGTGCAGGTCGCCCAGGTGGAACCACGCCGTCTCGAGCAGGGGGTGAAGCGCGACGGCCTTCTCGAACGAAGCACGGGCTGCGTCGGGCCGCTGGCGGGCCAGGTAGAGCTCGCCCAGGTAGAAGTGGTTCTTTCCGTCGCTCGGGGCGCGCTCGATGGCCTGCTTGAACTCGTCCACGGCGCGGCCGGCGTCGTCGAGGCGCTGATAGGCCAGGCCCAGCAGCGCATGCACCACCGCCACATCCGGGTAGTCGAGCAGGATCTCCTCGAAGGAGAGGATGGCGTGCTGGGGCGCATCCAGGTCCTTCAGGAAGCGCATGCCCTCTTCGAGCTTGGCCTCCGCGGCCTTGGGAAAGCCCGAGAAGGGGTCCGCGGCCTGCTCCATCAGCGCCCGCGCCGTGGCGACCTCCGCGGGCGTGGGCTGGCCCCGCACCACCGCGCCCAGGGCCTCCACCGCGCCTGGCGCGTCTCCCGTGCGGTGCAGGGCCTTGGCCAACGGCAGTCGCCACGCGGTGCGCTCCGGCGCGAGCGCGGTGGCCTGCTTCAGGGGAAGAAGCGCCTCCGCGTATTGCTCCGACTCCAGCAGCGCCAGCCCCAAGCGGTAATGGAACTCGGCGGTGTCCGGCGCCAGGGCCGTGGCGCGCTCGAAGGCAGCGACGGTGGGGGCGCCCGCGTCGCGAGCGCGGGAGAACAGGGCGAGCCCCAGCATGTACTGGTCGACCGCGCGCTCACCCGCGGCGATGCGCTTCTGGAGCTCGGCGATCCACGCGTCCGTCTGGCCCGCCTTCACGTGCGCTTCGGTGAGCAGGCGCGCCACGTCCAGGTCGTCCGGTGACTGGCGGTGCAGCTCCGTCAGCAGCCCCAGGGCCTTCGAGGGCTGGTGCGCGTCCAGGTACGCCCGTGCCTGCGAGCGCGGGTCGGTGGGGCGGGCGCTCGTGGAGGCCGAAGGGGTGTGGCTGCAGCCAGCCAGAAGGCCCGCGCCGAGGACGGCGGCGCGAATCCAGGGACGGGAACGGAGGAGGCGGAGCGTCATCTCGATGCGTGTCTCAGGGAAGGGGGAGGGCCTGCTTGCGGGCATCGCTGACGCCCTCTTCGCCCGCGGCCGCCACGGCGTCATCCGGGTCGCCGCCCTTGCCTCCCAGGGCCAGGCTGTCGGCGATGATGACGGCGCGGACGGCTCGGGCGAGCCCCTCGCGGTCGTTCTCCGCGAACGCGGTGGTGTCGATGGGCTTGCCGATTTTCACCCGGATGGTGCCCGGGGTGATGTTCCAGGTGGACTTGGGCATCAGGTTCCCCGAGCCCTCGATGGTGACGGGGCAGATGGGGACGCGGGCCTTCAGCGCCAGGGCGAAGGGGCCCTTCTTGAAGGGGAGGATGCTGCCGTCCTCGGAGCGCGTGCCCTCCGGGTACAGGAAGATGCTGGTGCCCGCGCGAATCTTCCTCGCGGCCTCGTCCAGGGAGGCGATGGCCTTCCGCCGGTTGGTCCGGTTGATGAAGACGTGGCCCGCGATCCACAGGTACCAGCCGATGATGGGCACCCACTTGAGCTGTGACTTCGCGACGTAGCGGAAGGGGACGGGCACGGCCATGAAGTGCGCCGGGATGTCGATGGTGGACTGGTGGTTGGCCACATAGATGGTGGGCCGCTTCGGGTCGGCGTTCTCCTGGCCGATGACCTCCAGCTTCCCGCCGCCAGCCCACAGCAGCACGGGCGACCACAACCGGCGGGGAACCCAGTTCATGATGGATGGGGTGAACGACAGCAACGACAGCGTGACGAGGGGAAGCAGACCGCCGTCCAGACGCCAGCCACCAACATGCAGAAGATCTTGCGCATCCCTCAGCCCGCCTCCTGGGGGCCGATGTTCAGGGCCGGAAGGTGCCCGGGCCCACGGGCGTGCCGCCTGCGGCTCCCTGTCCATGCTGCCAGGCGGCCATTCCTCAACGGGAGGACGGCGGCACCTGTCAGGCGTTGAACGGGACGACGGGGGGGCATGCACTTCTTCTACCACGTCCTACCTACACGTTGTTTCTGGTGCGCGCCGCTCGGCGGGGTTACAAGCAGGGTTGGTGTGGCCAGGAAAAAGTTCATCGCCATCGCGGGCAACATCGGCGCCGGTAAGACGGAGCTGACGTCCTTCCTTTGCCGGAAGTACGGGTTGACGCCCTCCTTCGAACCGAACGACCAGAACCCGTATCTGGCGGACTTCTACAAGGACATGAAGACGTGGGCGTTCCGCTCGCAGCTCTTCTTCCTGACGCACAAGTTCCGCCTGCATCGGGAGCTGGAGCGCACGGCTGGAACGGTGCTCCAGGACCGGACGCTGTACGAGGACGCGGAGATCTTCGCCAAGAACCTCCACCGCCAGCGGCTCATCGACAAGCGCGACTGGAAGACGTACTGGGAGTTGTACGAGACGATTTCGGAGTCGCTGCGGCCCCCCGACCTGATGATCTACCTCCGCTGCCCGGTTCAGACGATTCGTGAGCGCATCCGCATCCGTGGCCGGGCCATGGAGAAGGACATCCCCACCCGCTACCTCCAGCGCCTCAACGCCCTCTACGAGGAGTGGTTCGAGGGCTACAAGCTGTCGCCGGTGCTGGTGCTGCCCACCGACAAGCTCGACTACCTGACCAACCTGGTGGACCGCGTGGACCTCTTCCGGCAGATCGAGAAGCACCTGTGAAAGAGGTCTACCTGCTGGCAACGGAGCAGGACGGTCCGGTGCCGCTCGACGCCTTGCGGGGTTCCTTCGCGAACGACGACGTGGACTTCACGCCGGACGCGGATGGTGAGGGCTTCACGCTGCGGGCGGATGGCTCCGAGGTCCTGGTCCGCGTGACGCGAGGGACCGAGGGCCTGCCGCGCTTCCGCAAGGAGGTCTACAGCGGCAGTCCGGAAGCTTTCGATCGGCTGGGACGCGCCCAGGTCTTCTACCATCTGTCCGTGG
Organism: Myxococcus hansupus; assembly: GCF_000280925.3. Lineage (NCBI taxonomy): Bacteria > Pseudomonadati > Myxococcota > Myxococcia > Myxococcales > Myxococcaceae > Pseudomyxococcus > Pseudomyxococcus hansupus. The sequence goes on along the minus strand of NZ_CP012109.1, from coordinate 4,581,634 downwards.
AGCCCGGAGGCGACCAGCCCACGCTGCCCGTCTTCGAGGCGCTCTGGGCGGTGCGCACGCTGCTGGAGCACGTGCAGGGCATCCTGGTGGACCTCACGGCCTACAAGCTCCACGAGCCCGACGACGTGGCGGAAATCACGGAGTTGGACTTCGACATCCGCGACCACGTCCACCTTCACGCCGTGGAGGCGACGGAGGGTGACACGCCCCTGTGGGTGCACTCCCACGGGATGGAGAAGTTCGGGGCCCGGGATCTGGAGATCTTCCACCTCGCGGAGAAGGACCTGCTGGCCGCCGAGAGCTTCCTCCACGAACTGTGCACGGACCTGGCCTTCGCGCAGGGCCCGACGCTGCGCACCCAGGTGGGGACCAGCGAGGGGCAGGTGTTCATGCTCGTGCCGTCCGAGGAGGCGCGGACGAACCTGCTCGGGGTCCCCCTGGACACCTTCGAGGGCCACGAGGGGCTCTTCCTCACCGTCGTGTCTCCGCTGGGCCGGCACAACACGACGGAGTTGCTGGCGCCCTACCGGGAGCGCTTCGAGAAGGAGCCCGAGGAGCAGACCCAGGCCATGCGGAAGGAGGCCCAGGGGCTGCTTCCGTCGTTCCTGGCGCGCTTCCAACGCAAGGGCTTGATGGAGCCGCTGACCTTCCTGGTGCGCGCGCCGTTCGAGACGCACCCGGAGGGCAAGGCCGTCACCGAGAATCTCTGGCTGGAGGTCATGGCCCGGGATGAGGGCTCGGTGGTGGGCAAGCTGGTGGATGGCGCGGTGCACACCACGGAGTGGCGTAAGGGCGCCCACGTAGAGGTCGCGGAGACCCAGGTCAACGCGCTGGCCATCAGCCGTGAGGGCCGGGCGCTGGACGAGCGGGAGCTTCGCGAACTCTTGAACGCCGAACGGCCGATGTAGCGTCCGCCCCCAGGAGTCTTGCCCGCGTACCGCGTAGCGCTAGTCTCCGCGCACCCATGCCCGCTCTTCTGCTGCTGTCCGGTCCTTCCGCGGGGCGACGTTACGACGTCCTCGCGGAGGCGACGATCGGTCGCAGCCCGTCGTGCGAAATCCCGCTGGATGACCATCAGGTCTCCCGCAAACACGCGTTGATTTCCGTCGTCGACGGTCAGGCACGCATCCGTGACTTGCGCTCGCGCAACGGCACGCTCGTCAACGGCGAGCGGCTGACCGATGAGGTCGTCCTCAAGCCCGGCGACCAGGTGCGCGTGGGCGCGACGACGGCCCTCTTCGAGCCGCCGCCCGTGACGCTGGTGTCCGATGCGCCGGAGCACATGGGCCAGGTCCCCATCGAAGAAGTCCTGCCGCACGTGGGGACGGCGGCGGCCATGTACTCGGCGGGCATCGCGCTGCTTGGCGCGACGAGTGGCGCGTTGGTGCTGCGGCGTCTCGCTGACGAGGTGGCCCATGCGCTCAACGCGGACCGCGCCGCCGCGTTGCTGGGGAGCAGTGACGGGCTGCTCACCGCCGCGGTGGCGGGCGCGGAGGCGTTGACGATGCCTCGCGCGTTGGCGCAGGCCGCGTTGGAGCGCAAGGAGCTCATCCAGACGGATGACGTTCTCTGCGCGCCGCTCGTGGCGTCGGGCGGAATGCCGTTTGGCGTGCTGTACGTCACGCGCGCGGAGCCGAAGTTCACCGAGGGCGAGGGGCAGTTGCTCGCGGCGCTCGGGCGGCTGGGCGGCGAGGCGTACACCACCGTGAACTCGCGAGCGGAAGGGGAAGTCTCGGTGCCCGCGCTGACGGGGACCTCCCGGCCGCTGCGGGCGCTGCTGGAGCTGGCGCGCAGGGTGGCCCCCAGCGCCGCGCCGGTGGTCATCCACGGTGAGGCGGGCGTCGGCAAGGCGCTCCTGGCTCGCTTCGTCCATGCGCGCTCGCCTCGGGCACTGGGGCCCTTCGTGGTGGTGGATTGCCGCGAGCCGCCCGCCGCGGTGGAGGAGGCCCTGTTCGGTCGCGCGAGCGGGCCCGGGCAGCCGCCCCTCGTCTCCGCGATGCTGCGCGCGGATGGGGGCTCGCTGGTGTTGCTGCATGTGGAGTCCCTCTCCCGGCCCGCCTCGGAGCGGTTCGCGAGGGCGTTGGCGCGCCGTTCAGCGCCAGCGCGGCAGGGCGGCGAGGAGGCCGTCGACGTGCGCATCCTGGCCACCGCGTCCGCACCCGTGACGTTGCTTTCGGCGCGAGGCGATGTGGAGCCGTCGCTGGCGCGAAGCCTCTCGGGGTTCGAGCTGGATGCGCCGCCGATGCGGGAGCGGCGCGCGGACATCCTGCCGCTGCTGGAGCAGTTCGCGGCGCGCGCGGCCCGGCGGATTCGCAAGGAGCCTCCGACGCTCAGCCCGGAGGCCCGCCGTCTCCTCTCCGAATACGCGTGGCCCCAGAATCTGCGCGAACTGGAGTTGGTGGGTGAGCGGCTCGGCCTGCTCTACGCCGACAGCCGCGTGGGCGCGCTGCAGCTTCCTCCGGAGGTTCAGGAGGGAGACGACTCCGGGGCCAAGACGCTCCAGGGCCGCGTGGCTCGACTGGAGCGGGATGCCATCGCCGAGGCCCTGCGAGAGGCCTCCGGAAAGAAGGTGCGTGCCGCCGAGCTGCTCGGCATCAGCCGTCCCACGTTGGACAAGAAGATTGAAGAGTACGGCCTCTCGGTGGAGCGAGGCCGTCGCGGCTGAACGGGCGCGAGCCTACCGTCGCCGGCTGAGCAGCACGCCACCCAGGACGAGCCCCGCGCCGATGACCTGAAACAGCGTGGGCCGCTCGCCTCGGACGGCCCACGCGGTGAGGGCCGCGACCACGGGAATGCCCGTGTTGTAGAGCCCCGCGCGGCTGCTGCCGACCTTCTGCACCGTGCGGCCCCAGATGAAGTACGCGAGCACCAGCGGCACCAAGGCGGAGTACACCAGTCCCGCCCAGGCGCCGACGGGGATGTGGGAGGTGTCCAGCCGAAGCAGCTCGGGCACGCCCGCGAGCACCACGCCCGGTGCCCCGGTCAGCATGCTGATGGCGGTGATGCGCAGCGCGGAGACCTCCGGGCCCACGGTGCGGATGCCCACCGTATAGATGGCCCAACACACGCTCGCGCCGACGATGAGCACGTCGCCGAACCAGGACGCGCCGCTCTCCGAGGCGCCGCGTCCTCCCAGCACGAGCAGCATCCCCACCACGCCCAGGGCCAGCGCCACCCCGAGCGGGCGGGTGAGCCGCTCCACCCCGAGCAGCGCCCCCAGGGCGGCGACCAGCACCGGCGTCACCGCCGTCAACATCCCGCTGTTCGCCACGGAGGTGTTCGCCAAACCGACGATGAAGCAGAGCTGGTACACGGTGTTGCCCACCAGCCCGAGCCCCATCAGCTTGAGGAACACCGGACGGGGGAGGGGCTTCCAGCCTTCGATGCCCAGGAGCAGCGCGCCCATGGCCAGCGCCGCGATGGTGAAGCGCAGCGACATGAAGGCCAGCGGTGGAAGCGTGGCCATCGCCTCCTTCACCACCGTGTAGTTGGTGCCCCAGACAATGACGACGCCGACGATGGCCAGGTCGGACGCGGAGAATGCGCGCGGAGGCGCGGGGACCACGGGGGTGGCGGAGGTGGACACGGCGGCAGGGGAATAGGCCCGCGGGGCCTCGCGCGCAAGCCGACGTGGCGAGGCGGCCGTGCTAAACGCCAGGGGCATGGACCTACATTTTTCGGAAGAGGTTCGCCGCGCGCTGAAGAACGGCGAGCCCCTGGTGGCGCTGGAGACGAGCGTCGTGGCTCAGGGGCTTCCCTATCCGGACAACCTGGCCGCCGCCCGCGCGTGCGAAGAGGCGATCCGGCGCGCGGGTGCCGTCCCCGCCGCCACCGCCATCATCGACGGGGAGCTGTGGGTGGGCCTGGAAGAGGCCCAGATGCGCCGGCTGGCCGAGGGCAAGGAGCGCCTGCTCAAGCTCGGCTCCCGTGACCTGGCCGTGGCCGTGGCCACGCGCGCCTCGGGCGGCACCACGGTGAGCGCCACCTGTGAGCTGGCCGCCGCCGCGGGCATCCGCGTCTTCTCCACGGGCGGCATTGGCGGTGTGCACCGTGGGGCGTCCGAGCACTTCGACATCTCCCAGGACATCGCCGCCCTGTCGCGCTTTCCCGTCGCCGTGGTGTGCGCGGGGGCCAAGTCGGTGTTGGATCTGCCCAAGACGATGGAGCTGCTGGAGACGGCCGGCGTGCCCGTCATCGGCGTGGGCACGGACGAGCTGCCGTCGTTCTACAGCCGGGGCTCGGGCATTCCCCTGGAGCACCGCGCGGACGACGTGGCCACGGCCGCGCGCATCGCCCGCGCCCGCTTCGAGGCGCTGGGGCAGGGCGGGGTGCTCTACACCGTGCCGCCGCCCGAGGAGACGTCCCTGCCGCGCAACGAGGTGGAGCTGCACATCGCCGCCACGCTCGCGGACGCGGACCGGCAGGGCATCCGGGGCAAGGCCGTGACGCCCTTCCTGCTGTCGGAGATGGCCAAGCGCACGGGGGGCAAGACGCTCAAGGCCAACCTGGCGCTGCTCACCAACAACGCGCGCTTCGCCGGTCAGCTCGCCGTGGCGTACGCCCGCGCGAGCTGACGTCGAACCCGGGCCGCCGCTACTTCTGGAACCAGCGCATCAACGCTTCCAGCTCGCGGCGGTCCACCTCGTCGAAGGCGCCCTTGTGTTCGGAGTCGACGTCGAGCACGGCGATCAGCTCGCGGTCGCGGCCGAACACCGGGACGACAATCTCCGACGCGGAGCGCCCGTCGCAGGTGATGTGGCCGGGGAAGGCGTGGACGTCCGCCACCAGGACCGTCTCGCCCTTCGCCGCGGCGGCACCGCACACGCCCTTGCCAAAGGGGATTTCCAGGCACCCGAGCGTGCCCTGATAGGGGCCCACGCGGAGCAGCCGCCCCGGCGTCACGACGCGGTAGAAGCCCGTCCACAGATGCCCGAAGGCGTGGTGCAGCAGGCAGCTCATGGTGGACATGCCGGTGATGTCGTCGTCGATTCCCTCGAGCACCGCCAGCACGTGCTGCTTCAGCTCGGCATAGGCCTCGGCCTTGGGCAGGCCGCGCAAATCCAGGGTGACTTCCGCCATGATTCGGACCTCGAAACGCGACCCGTCCGAAGCGTCAGGCCCCGATAGAGTTCGCGTCCCATCCATAGCTTGATTCAATTGCCGCCGCACAGGAGCCGACATGGATTCGCTCATCCTCGATTCGCGTACCTGGCTGCTCGTCCTCACGGGCGCGGGTGTCTCCGCTGAAAGCGGAGTTCCCACCTTCCGAGGGATGGGCGGACTTTGGGAAGACCAGCCCGTGGAGGCCGTCGCGTCTCCCCAGGGCTTCCAGAAAGACCCGGCCCTGGTCTGGCGCTTCTATTCCGAACGCCGCAAGGCCGCCGCGACTGTCCATCCCAACCCAGGGCACGAAGCGCTCGTCGCCTGGGAGCGCCACCTGGGGGACCGCTTCCTGCTCGCGACGCAGAACATCGACGGCCTGCACACGCGCGCAGGCAGTCAACGCGTGGTGGAGATGCACGGCAACCTCTTCAAGACGCGGTGCACCCAGTGCAAGCGTCCGGTGTTCGAGGACGCCACCGTGTACCCGAATGGCGCGGTGCCGGAGTGTGATGCGTGCGGCGCCCAGCTTCGGCCGCACATCGTCTGGTTTGGCGAGTACCTGGACCCGGCCGACATGCAGCGCATCGAGGACTTCGCGCTGCGAGGCTCCACGTCCGGCGGGCGCTTCATCTTCCTCGCCGCGGGGACCTCCGGCGCCGTGTACCCCGCCGCTGGCATCGTGGACCACGTGCGCGAGGCGGGGGGCGAGACCTGGCTCATCAACCTCGACCCGGCGGAGAACTCCGGCCGCTTCGAGCATTCCGTCCAGGGGAAGAGCGGTCAGGTTCTTCCCACGCTGGCGAAGCTCGTCTGATTCGGGCGTGGACGCGCCGTGGCCTCTTCAGGCCACGGCGCACCCGCTGCTACTCGAACACGGAGATGTCGGGCCCGGAGGGGCCCGCGGGCTTCGGGGCCGGACGTGCGGGACGGGACGGCGCCGCGGCGCGCGCCGGCTCCAGCGTCACGTTGGCGGACTGCGTATCCCCCGCGATGCGGCGCAGGTTCAGCGTCAGGTCCTTGTCCTGATGGCCCGCCGAACGGAAGGTGAAGGTGTGCACCTTGTCGCGGCGCAACTGCAGCTTCGTGGGCGTGGTGCCGACCATCTCCTCACCCTCGTAGATGGAAGCGCCGGTCGGCGTGGAGTCCAGGCTGACCGTGATGACGGCCGCCTCGGTTGAGCCGGTGCCGGTGTTGCTGGCCACGACCTGGGTCGTTGGCGGGGGCGTGTCGCGCGGCACGTTCACCGTCACGGGCGCCGCGGGCGGCGTGCCGCCCTGATTGCCCATGACCACGGCCGCGCCGATTCCGAGCAGCACCAACGGCACCGCGACGAGCGCCACCTTCTTGCCGGTGGACATGCCCTCCGGCTCGGGAGGGGGCGGCGGGGGCGTTGCGCTACGGGCCGCTGCGGGCCGGGCCCGGCTCACGGAAGAGGCGCTGGTGCCGCCGCCCGCCTGCGTCCTGGCCACCACGACGTTGGAGGGCGTGGAGCCCCGGCCCAGGGTGGGCGCGGCGCCCACGCGCGAGGAGCGGATGCCGCTCTGGCTGCCCTGACGGTTGGAGCGGCTTCCCGGGCGGCTGCGGCTGTTGCTGCCGCGCTCGCTGCCACCGGAGACGCCGCCGCTCGGCATGGCGTCGAGCTCCTCGTTCGAGAGGTCCGCCACCGTGTCCAGCATGGAGTCGATGAACTCCTGCGCGTTCTGGTAGCGGTCCTCCTTCTCGGGGGCGAGCGCCTTCTTGAAGAAGGCATCCAGCGTGGCGGGGACGGGCGCGCCCTGGCGCCGGGTGTTGACGGACGGCACCGCCTGGGTGAGCGACGCCGTCAGCGCCTTGCGCACGGTGTTCGCGCCGAAGGGCGAGCTGCCCGTGAGGCAGAAGTAGAGGACGCCCGCCATGGAGTACAGGTCGGAGCGCTGGTCCACGGACTCGCCACCGGCCTGCTCGGGCGGCATGTACTGGGGGGTGCCCAGCACCTGTCCGGTCGAGGTGAGCTGCTCCTCCTCCTCGGACTCCATGGCCTTCACCAGACCGAAGTCCAGCACCTTCACGAAGTCCTGGCCGCTGAGCTGCTGCACCATGATGTTGTGCGGCTTCAAGTCACGGTGGACGCAGCCCTCGGCGTGGGCGTGCGCCAGACCCTGGCAGGCCTGCTCCACGAGGCTCAGCGCGCGGCGCAGGGACATGGGCCCCTGGCGCTTCACCGTCTCCTTGAGGCTTTCGCCCTCCAGGAGCTCCATCACGTAGTAGCAGGTGCCGTCCGGCGACCGGCCAAAGTCGAAGATGGTGATGACGTTCGGGTGGCGCAGGCGACTGGCGAGCTCCGCCTCCCGGCGGAACCGCTCGAAGAACTGAGGCGCGGCGGCGAGCGACGGGTTGAGCGTCTTCACCGCCACCGGACGTTGAACGGACGTCTGGGTGGCGCGAAACACCATGCCCATGCCGCCCTGACCGAGCACGCTTTCAATTTTGTAACGACCGTCGAGGACCTGGCCCAGGAGCTGGAGGCTCTGGCCGGAACAGAGGTGGTCGACGCCGTCGGTGCTTCCGCAATGAGGACAGGGGGCAGCCATGTGGGGCCCGAGTATAGACAGGCCCTGGCCCAGTCCGGAAAGCCCCTGTAGGCCCGTGAAGCAAACGAGCGGGCACATCCGACATTCCCGAGGGGCTCGCGGGCTGTTACATCCCCGCCGCCATGAGCCTCGTCATCGCCCAGGACCTCAGCCTCTCCTATGGAAAGAAGGTCCTGTTCGATCAGGACAGTTTCACTCTGGGTCCAAGGGACCGGGTAGGCCTCGTGGGGGCCAACGGGACAGGCAAGAGCTCGCTGATGAAGATCCTGGCGGGAGTGGCCCAGCCGGACTCCGGGACGGTGCAGTACAGCCGCAAGGCCCGGGCGGGCTACCTGCCGCAGGAAATCGCCGGGCTGCCGGACGGGTCGGTGGTGGAGGCGGTGATGAGCACCGTGCCCGGCCGCGACGCCATGGAGGCCCGCCTCAAGGTCACCGAGGAGGCGCTCGCCGCGGCCACGGACGAGGAGGACCAGCTCGAGCTGTCGCAGTCCCTGGCGGAACTGCACGCGGAGCTGGACGACTTCGAGAACCGCTATGGCCGCCACCACGCCGAGCGCATCCTCAAGGGGCTCGGCTTCCGGGACGCGGACCTGGCCAAGCCTACCTCCGCGCTGTCCGGCGGCTGGCGCATGCGCGCGGCCCTGGCCGGACTGCTGCTCCAGGACCCGGACCTGCTGCTCCTGGACGAGCCCACCAACCACCTGGACGTGCCCACGCTCACGTGGTTCGACGACTTCATGCGCCGCTCCAACAAGGCGCTGGTGCTCATCTCCCACGACAAGGACTTCCTCAACCGGCAGATCAACCGGGTGGTGTCCCTGGAAGTGGAGGGCGTGCGCGAGTACGCGGGCAACTACGACGAGTACAAGCGCCTGCGCGCCGAGGAGAAGGAGCTGCTGAAGGCGCGCGCGGAGAAGGTGGAGTCTCGCCGCGCGGAGCTGCAGGGCTTCATCGACCGCTTCGGCGCCAAGGCCACCAAGGCGCGGCAGGCCCAGAGCCGCGCCAAGATGCTGGCGAAGATGGAGAAGGTGCAGGTCCTGGAGGAGCGGACGACGATGAAGTTCCGCTTCCCCGAGGTGGAGCGGAGCGGCCGCGACGTGGTGACGCTGGAGGGCATCACCAAGCACTATGGCGCGCAGACTGTCTACAACGGCCTCACCGGGCGCGTGGAGCGCGGGCAGCGCATCGCCGTGGTGGGCGCGAACGGCGCGGGCAAGACGACGCTGCTGAAGATGGTGGCGGGCGAGCTCACGCCAGACAGCGGGACGGTGACGCTGGGGCACAACGTGGTGGTGGGCTATTACGCGCAGCACCACGCGGACAAGCTGGACCGGCAGAACAGCATCATCGAAGAGGTGCGCCCGCTGGCCGCGGACAAGCCGGAGAGCTACGTGCGCGGCGTGCTCGGCGCGTTCCTCTTCAGCGGGGACGATGTCGAGAAGCCCATTGGCGTGCTGAGCGGTGGTGAGCGCGCGCGCGTGGCGCTGGCCAAGCTGCTCTTGGTGCCCTCCAACTTCCTGCTGATGGACGAGCCCACCAACCACCTGGACCTGGACTCGTCCGAGATGCTGATTGAAGCGCTGAAGAGCTACAGCGGCACGCTGCTGTTCGTCAGCCACAACCGCAGCTTCATCAACGGGCTGGCGTCCCAGGTGTGGGAGGTGGCGGATGGCAAGCTCACGCCGCACCCGGGCACCCTGGATGACTATCTGTATCACCAGCAGCAGCTTCAGCAGGCGGAGGCAGCGGCCGCGGCGGCGGGCCTCGCGCGCGGCGACAAGGCGGCGTCCTCCGGGCCCGTGTCGGAGAAGGACCGCAAGCGACTGGAGGCCGAGGCCCGTCAGCGCCGCAGCGTGGTGGAAGGGCCCCTCAAGAAGGAGATCGCGAAGCTGGAGGCGCGCATCGCCGAGGTGGAGGCCGGGCAGAAGGAGCGCGAGGCGCAGCTCGCGGACCCCGCGCTCTACAATGACTTCGCGCGCGCCAAGCCGTTGATGGATACGCACCGGGCCAGCAAGGACGAGCTGGAAGACCTCTACGCCCGCTGGGAGGCCGCGCAGGAGAAGCTGGCCGAGGCGACCGCGTCGCTGGGGTAGCCCCCGTTCCGGGGCCGCCCCGCTGGCTCAGCCTTGAAACATCCGGTGGAGCAGCCACTTCAGTCCCGCGCCGATGTAGCCATCGAAGTTGAAGTGTTCGCCTCCGCGCTTGCAGGTGAAGGTCAGCGGGATGTCGTTGTGGCTGAACCGCTCTGAGTAGGGGGTGGACTCCCGGGGCGCGCAGCTTCCGCAGAAGAGTTGCTCGTTGAAGACGAAGCCATGCTTCAGTTGCAGGTTGCGCCGGCACCCGACGCAGTGTGGCTTGCCTTCAATCCGCACCTTCGCCCGGGCGTCCAGCGGCTCGTTTCGGTGGGCCTCGACGGCCGTCTGCAACTGCTCGAGTTCTCCCGCGTCCAGGGCCACGCCCGCACAGCCCGAGCACACCTCCATGGGAACGCCCAGGGCCTCGACGACGGGAAGGGGCGCGTGGCCGCAGCGGGGGCAGGTGGGGGCGCGCGTGCCACAGACAGAGCAGTGGGTGACGAAGTCGAGTCCCGCCCGGCAGCCCTTGCATTGGCCCGACTCGTTCTTCGCTCGCCGCAGGAGCGAGTCCGAGATGGAGCCCCCCATGACCTTCGTGAGCGCTTCGCCCTCGAACCACACGGCACCGCAGGCGGTACAGGTCTCCATGGGAAGCTCGCCGCTGGGCGTGAGCTGCATCGCGGTCTTGCAGAAGGGGCACGCGCTCATGGGATGACCCTATAGGGGCTCCGTGTGAGAGCTGAAAGCGCGATGTGCCCGAATGACGGGTTGGGCCAGGGCCTTCTTCGTCGCGGGCTCCGCGCTCCCGAGGGGCCGTTTACACGCGGACCCGCTTGCGGCGCTCCCGTCTGGCGCGCGCATCCGGGTTCGAGGGCCTGGCGGCGTCTCGCAGTTCGTCGGGCACGGGCAACGACTGCGACGCGCGCGCTCCGGGCGGGGGCAGGGCGTTCGCGGCGGCGACCTCCGCGGGCTGCTGCTCCGTGGGCAGGGCGGGGAGGCGGATGACGAACGTGGTGCCTTCGCCCACCTTGCTCTGCACGGAGATGCTGCCGCCGTGGTTCTTCACGATGCGCTGGCAGATGGCCAGCCCCAGGCCGGTGCCCTTCTGCTTCGTCGTGTAGAAGGGCACGAAGATGTGCGGGTGCTGGTCCGGTGGGATGCCCGGCCCGTTGTCGGACACGAGGACCTCCACGAACTCGGCGCCGGCGCTGCGCAGCTCGCCGAAGCGCTCCGGCTTCTCGGTGCGCACGCTGATGCGGCCATCGCGTGAGCCCAGGGCCTGCACCGCGTTCTGCACCAGGTTGATGAGCACCTGCTTGAGCTGCTCCGCGTCACCGTCCACGCGCGGCAGCATCAGGTCCAGCTCCACCGCGAGGTGGAGGTTGGACGGCACATCGTTCTGGATGAGCCGCATGGTGCGCGTCACCACCTCGTTGAGGTCGGTGGTGCCGAAGCTCTGCTTCAGCGGGCGCGCGTAGTCGAGGAACGCCGTCACCACGCCGTTGAGGCGGTTGACCTCCTCGACGATGACCTCGAGGAACTCGGCGTCTTCTCCGTGGAACTGCGCCGGGTCCAGACACTGCGCCGCGCCCTTGATGGCCCCCAGCGGATTGCGAATCTCGTGCGCGAGGCCGGCGGCCATCTCACCCAGCGCGGCCAGGCGGTCTCGCTCGCGGATCTTCTCGTACAGCTTGGAGTTCTCAAGCACCGTCGCCAGACGCTCCGCCACTTCCAGGATGATGGCGATTTCGTCGGATGCGAACGCTTCGGGGACTCGCTCATCCCACAGGTTGAGGAACCCGATGACGCGGTCGTTGCCCATCAGCGGCACGGTGATGCCCGCCTTCACCTGCACCAGCGCCGCGCGCGTGTCGTTGAGGCGCTTGAGCTCGTCGCGGTAGCGCTTGCCCTCCACCGCCTGCAGCCGCATGGTGGCCATGCGACGCTCCACGTTCTCCCGCAGCACCGCCTTCTGTCCGCTGGCCGCCGCGAAGAGCAGGCCGCGCGCCACCGCCGTGTCCAGGAAGGCCACCGGCAGCGGGCCTCGTGAGTCCAGCAGCCGGTACCCGGGCCGGTCCTCGGCCAACAGGTACACCGAGGCGTGCGTCACGCGGCCCGTCTCGTGGAGGGAGTCCAGCACCAGGCGCGCCAGTTCGGAGATTTCGATGACGTTCGCCATGCGCGCGCGCAGCGAGCCCAGCGAGTCCAGGAGGGCGAAGCGCTCCCGGAAGAAGATGCGCACCACCATCTCCTCCACCTTCACCTTCAACGGCTCCAGGAGGATGAGGATGACGAACGCGGCGACCACGGTGTTGAAGAGGAAGAGCCCCGTGTTCTCCTTGCCCCACGCCGTCAGCACCGTGAAGACGGCCGCGAGGATGCTGGCCAGCACCGTCTGCGAGGCGATTTTGCCCAGCAGCTCGTGCAGGTCCATGAGGCGCAGCCGCAGCAGCGTGTGCGCCAGGAAGAACAGGTACAGCGTGGAGATGACCGACCCCAGCGTGGGGAAGGGGATTCCGAAGCTGACCAGGAAGTCGAGCGCCGAGAAGAGGATGGCCGCGCCCGCTCCGATGGCCAGGTACGCCAGCCGGAACTTCTCGATGCGCGATTCGGTGGTGCGGACCCGGTGGAGCAGCAACGAGCCGTAGGTCAGCAGCGTGCCCAACACCCACACGCCCATGCCGACGCGGGCCCAGAGTTTGTCCGCCAGGGGGGTGACGGCCACGGTCAGCCCCAGCAAGGCGGAAAGCAGGGCGAGCCGCCGGCCGACGAGGTTCGTCCCCTTGCTGACGCCCAGGAACTCCAGGAAGAAGGCGACAGCGGCCCCGGGCACCAGCGAGCCCACCAGGAGGGTGGCGCCCACGAAGATGCGGGATGTCCACGGGTAATCGGCCGCCGGGAAGATGCTGTGAAAGAACAGCGAAAGGTAGTAGCCGGCGACCGTCAGCGCGAAGACGGAGTACAGCGTCAGTACCCTGGGCCGGCCGGGCCGCAGCAACATGGACACGCCCAGGGCGAGCCCGATGATGGATGCGAGCAGCGCGCTCTGTGTCCGGATGTCCATGAGGAGGCGGACAGTCTAACCTGTGTCAGCCTCCGGAAATTTTCCATGACCTGCCGGTTGTCCTGGGGCGTGCCCGCGCGCATCTCCTTGCGACCCAGCCCCCGCGTATGAAGCCCTTCCTTTCCAAGCTCGCCGTCGCCGCCTCCGCGCTCCTGATGTCCGCGCAGGCACCCGCCCCTCGGGCGGTTTCGTCCACCCCGGCCGAGCCCGAGGCGTCCGAAGCGCCGGCCCAGCACTCCAGCAACGCGCCTCCGGAGGCGCAGTTGTCGCCGCCTCCGGACTCGGAGAAGGCGCCGCTGCCCGTGGGCTACGTGGAGGTGCTCAACCCGGCCTTCCCCAACGCCGCGCCGCCCACGCCGGTGGTGCACCGGGGCCGCCGCTACGGCCTGGAGGACCTGGCGCCGTACTTCGGCGAAGGGAAGAAGAAGGAGGCCCGCGAGGCGTTCGACCGCGGACAGTACACCCGCGCTCGCGAGCTGCTGAAGGACCAGGGTGACGCCCCGCCCGTGCGCTACCTGCGGGCCCTGGCCGCCGTGCGCGCCGGGGACGACGCGTCCGCCGCCGCCGAGTTCACCGCGCTGGTGCCCGACTACCCCGCGCTGCGGGATCGCTGCCTGACGCACGGCGGCGTGGCGCTGGAGAGCCTGCGCCGCTTCGACGAGGCCGCGGTGCTGCTGGAGCAGGTGCCGCCCGAGTCCAAGCTGTACGTGGACGCGCGCCTGGCGCTGTCGCGGGTGCTGCGCAAGAAGAAGGACCCGACGGGCGCCATGGCCGCGTTGGAGCCGCTCACCTCGCGGGCCGCGCCGAGCTGGGGCCGCAACGTGGGCGCCGAGGCGCTGATGGCCATCGCCGACATCGCCGCGGAGAAGAAGGACAAGGCCGCCGAGCGCGCCGCGCTGTGGCGCCTGTGGGCCGCCCACCCGCTGTCCGCCCTGGCGAAGCAGGCCGAGCGGCGCCTCAAGGGCCAGACGCCGCCCATGGACGCGAAGGTGGGGCGGGGCGAGTCGCTGGTGGAATTGCACCGCAACAAGCCGGGCCTGGAGCAGCTCGAGCCGCTGCTGCCGAAGCTGGAGCTTCCGGACCCGCTCGCCTGCCGCGCGCACTTCGCCTTCGGCAAGGGCCTGCGCAAGGAACGCCAGCACACGCGCGCCATCCAGGTGCTGACGCCCGTGGCGGAGAAGTGCCAGGACCGCGACCTGATGGCGCGTGTGCTGTACGTGCTCGGCTCGTCGCGCTCCATCGTCGACCAGGTGCGGGGCATGGAGACGTATGAGCGGCTGGCGCGCGAGTTCCCGGACCACTCGTTCGCGGATGACGGCCTCTTCTACGCGGCCGACCTCTACCTGAAGACGGGCCGCCCGAAGGAGGCCATGGCCCGCCTGGACACGCTGGCCCGGCTGTACCCGCAGGGCGACTTCCTGGGCGAGGCGCTGTTCAAGGCGTACTGGATTGCCCGCACCACCGGCGCCGAGGACTCCGGCCTGTCCTTCCTGGACCGCATCGAGGCCCAGTTCGCCAAGGCGGACGAGAGCTACGACGTGGAGCGCGCGCGCTACTGGCGGGCTCGGACGATGCAGGAGAAGGGGAACATCCAGGGCGCGGCGGAGCTGTTCGAGAAGCTCTCCGTGGACCACCCCGCGACGTATTACGGCCTCATGGCCCGCTCGCAGTTGGCCAAGGTGGACCCGGCGCGGCTGGAGCGCGTGTCCGCGGAGATCTTCACGGTGCCCGAGGCCGCCAGCCCGTGGCCGCTGTTCGCAGGCCCCATGGGCGACGACCCGCACTTCCGCGCGGGCGTGGAACTGTACCGCCTGGGCTTCACCGAGGCGGTGTCCTCCGAGCTGCTCGCCGTCAACCGGACGAAGCTGCCCGCGGAGGCTGTGCGCCTGCTGGTGCTGGTGCTGCACGAGGCCGGTGACGAGCGCTCCGCCCATGGCGTGGCGCGGCTGGCGCTGCGCAAGGATTTGAGCGGGCGCATCACCGCGGAGACGCGGGTGGTGTGGGAGGTGGCCTATCCCAACGCCTTCCGAGAGCTCATCGAGAAGCACACCGCCGCTTCAGGCGTCGAAGCCGACCTGCTCCAGGCGCTGATGCGCGAGGAGAGCGCGCTGGACCCGAAGGCCCTGTCCTGGGCGGGCGCCATGGGCCTCACCCAGTTGATGCCGTCCACCGCGAAGGGCGTGGCGCGCGAGCTGAATCTCAAGCGCTTCACCGTGGACCAACTGCTGCAGCCCGACCTGAACATCCGCATGGGCGCCCACTACCTGGGCGGGCTGCTCAAGCGCTTCAACGGGCACACGCCCTACGCGGTCGGCAGCTACAACGCCGGGCCGGGCGCGGTGAATCGTTGGAGGTCCGACAAGCCGGACCTGGCGCTGGACGCGTGGGTGGAAGAGATCCCCATCTCCGAGACGCGCGGCTACATCAAGCGCGTGCTCCGCTCCTTCAACACGTACCAGTTGCTGTACGGACGGGCGCCGAAGCTGCCCGTGCTGAAGAGCGCGGCGAAGTAGGGAAGCCGGCGCCATTCGGGTGCGGGCCGGATGGTGGCAGCGGAGAATTCGGGCGGAATGACGCGTGGACACCGTTGGTTATGTCCACGCCCATAAAAAGGGCACCCGTGAGAGGGTGACCCCCTATGCAACTGACCGGAAACGTGTCACACGGCAGGGGCCGAACCTTCACACGGTGAGGCAGCCAGCTCAATTCATGAAGCTGGAAGAGAAAGAAGAAGAGAAGAGTAATGGCGACTGGTACCGTGAAGTGGTTCAACGATGCGAAGGGCTTTGGGTTCATCATGCAGGACGGCGGCGGCGAGGATCTCTTCTGCCACCACACTGCGATCCAGACCCAGGGCTTCCGCACGCTGCAGGAAGGCCAGAAGGTCGAGTTCGACGTGGCCTGCGGCCCCAAGGGCCTGCAGGCTCAGAACGTTCGCCCGGTCTGAGTTCCCACTGAGCGCCTGACGCTCAGTACAAAGGCTCAGTCTCCCTTCGGAGGCTGGGCCTTTTCCTTTTTGTCACCGCGATGTCGGGGGCCTCGCCTGGAACTTGCCCGGCGGCTCCCCTAGACTCGGGTGCGTGGGCGCCCCGTCGAACAGTGGAGACGGTGGGAAGAATGCGCTCTTGCGCGCGCTCCCCTCCGTCGAGCAGCTCCTGCGGCGCCCGTCGCTGGAACCCCTGTTGAGCGCAGTCCCCCGGGCGCGTGCCGTCGCCGCGCTCCGGTTGGCCGTGGACCGTGCCCGCGCCCGGCTGGTGGCCTCGGGTGGGCCCGGCTTCGAGGACGCGGACGTTCAGCGCGCCCTGGACACGTTGGCCACGCCGGGACTGCGGTCCGTGCTCAACGCCACCGGCGTGGTGCTGCACACCAACCTGGGCCGCGCGCCCCTGGCACCTTCGGCCGTGGCGCGCGTGGCGGAGGTGGCCCGGGGCTACTCCAACCTCGAATACGACCTGGACGAGGGTGAGCGGGGCAGCCGCTACGCGCCGCTGGTGGGCCTGCTGCGCTCACTGACGGGCGCGGAGGACGCGGTGGTCGTCAACAACTGCGCGGGCGCGGTGCTGCTGGTGCTGGCGGCGCTGGCGTCCGGCCGTGAGTGCGTGGTGTCTCGCGGCGAGCTGGTGGAGATTGGCGGGGGCTTCCGGGTCCCCGACGTGATGCGCCAGTCCGGTGCGAAGCTGGTGGAGGTGGGGACCACCAACCGCACGCGGCGGTCGGATTACGCGGCGGCGCTGGGGCCGGAGACGGGCCTGCTGGTGAAGGTGCACCGCTCCAACTTCGCGCTGGTGGGCTTCACGGAAGAGGTGGAGGTGACGGAGTTGTCCGCGCTGGGGCGGGCGCACGGGGTGCCGGTGTTCCAGGACCTGGGGGCGGGCGCGTTGGTTCCGCTGACGGGCGAGGGGCTGAGCCGGGAGCTGACCGTGGCGCAGGCGGTGGCGGCGGGCGCGGACGTGGTGGCCTTTTCGGGAGACAAGTTGTTGGGAGGACCTCAGGCGGGAGTCGTGGTGGGCCGGTCCGCGCTGCTGGCGCGCATCAAGGCCCATCCGCTCATGCGGGCCCTGCGGGTGGACAAGCTGACGGTCGCCGCGCTCGAAGCCACCTTGGAGCTGTACCGGGATGGCCGGGCGGAAGACGTTCCGGTGCACCGCCTGCTTGCCCAGCGGCCCGAGGCGTTGCGCGCCAGGGCGGTGCGGCTGGAGGGGTTGCTGGCGCAGCGGGGCATTCGTGCCCGAGTGGCCAGCGTGGTGGGACAGGTGGGAGGGGGTGCCATGCCGCTGGCCGGGTTGCCGTCCTTCGCGTGCATCCTCACCCTAGAGACGCCGGAAACATTCCTGGACCGCCTGCGCGGGGGAATGCGGCCGGTTATTGGCAGGATCACGGACGGCGAGGTGCTTCTCGACGTCCGGTGTCTCGAGGAGGAGGAGCTCCAGGCGGTCGCGGATGCCGTCGCGGCCGCCATTCCAGGGAACCCGCCATGATCAACAGCGCCGTGCTTGTCCTCAACCGGTACTACCAGCCGGTGCATGTCACCTCGGTGAAGCGGGCATTCTCGCTTCTGTATCTGGGGGTGGCCAAGGCCATCGACTCGCAGTACCGGCTGTACGAGTTCGCGGATTGGGCAGAGCTGAGCGCCACCCAGGACTGCATCACCACCATCGAGCGCACCATCCGCGTGCCTCGGGTCCTGGTGCTCAGCGCGTATGACCACCTGCCTCGCGGGCGGGTGCGCTTCTCCCGGCTCAACATCTACGCGCGCGACAACGACACCTGCCAGTACTGCGGGAAGAACCTGCCTCGCAGCGAGCTGAACCTGGACCACGTGATGCCGCGCACCCAGGGCGGAAAGACGACGTGGGAGAACGTCGTGTGCTCCTGCGTGCCCTGCAACCTGAAGAAGGGCGGACGCACGCCGGAGCAGGCCAACCTGAAGCTGCTCAAGAAGCCGGTGCGCCCGCGCTGGACGCCGCTGTTCCGTGGCGCCACCCGCAAGGTGACGTACCGGGAGTGGCTGCCGTTCCTGCACCTGGCGGATGCCTCGTACTGGAACGTGGAGTTGCTCGACGAGTAGCGCCCGCCCGGTGGGCGGCCAGGGGCTCGGGCGCCGGGTGACTTACCCGGAGTGACGGATTTTCGGCGCGCGCGCGGGCCGGGATGCGGCACTGAACGGATGCGGCAGGTCGGGGAGTCGACGTGACCCCGGGTTCGGGATTTGATGGGGGGGCATGTCCCAACCCTCGCGAGCGCCCCGGGCGGAATCCCGTGTCCAGGGCCCCACGGAGCCAGGCCCCATGGCCTCCGGCCCTCCTGGTCTGTCACGCCGTCCTCGCCCCCGGCGCATCATCGCCGTGGGAGGCGGGAAGGGCGGCATTGGCAAGTCCATGGTGTCCGCCAACCTGGGCGTGGCCCTGGCTCAGTCGGGCGCCAACGTGCTGCTCGTGGACGTGGACCTGGGCGGCGCCAACCTGCACACGTGCCTGGGCGTCGGACAACCCACCGCGACGCTGTCCGACTTCCTGCGTCGGAACAAGGCGCAGCTCGAGGAGGTCATCGTCCCCACGGGCGTGCCGGGGCTGTCGCTGATCGCCGGCGCGCAGGACGCACTGGATGCGGCCAACCTCAAGTACGCGCAGAAGCAGAAGTTGCTGCGCACGTTGATGGGGACCTCGGCGGACTACCTCATCCTGGACCTGGGCGCCGGGACGAGCTTCAACACCATCGACTTCTTCGTCCTGGCGGACCATGGCGTGCTGGTGATGCTGCCGGAGCCCACCTCGGTGGAGAACGCCTACCGCTTCGCCAAGGCGGCCTTCTTCCGGAAGCTCCAGCAGGTGGAGTCGCAGTACGGCATCGAGGACCTCGTGGAGGATGCGCTCACCACGCGGGAGGGCGCGCTGCGCACGCTGCATGACGTGCTGGCCCAGGCCCGGCGGAAGGACCCGGCCATCGCGGAGCGTCTGGAGCGGGAGCTGTCGGCTTTCCGCATCCGACTCATCGTGAACCAGGCGCGCACGGACGCGGACCTGTCCGTGGGCGCCGCGGTGGCCGCCGCGTGGAAGAAGTTCTTCGGCATCGAAATGGATGTCCTGGGCGCCATTCGGTACGACGACGAGGCCTGGCGCGCGGTGCGCAAGCGCAGGCCCGTGCTCATCGAGCGGCCGGATTCCGCGGCGGCCACTGCCATTCAGGGCATCGCTACGCGTATCCTCGCGCTGGACGGTCCCCCCCAGCGCTCCGCACCATGAAGCCTTTCGAGCAGCAGACCTATTACGAGATTCTCGAAGTCCCCGTCACCGCGCCCCTCGAGGAGATTCGGGCGGCGTATGCGCGGTTGATGGAGCTGTATTCGCCGGACTCCATCGCCGTCTATGCGCTCGTGGACGAGGGGCAGGTCGACGGGCTCCGCGCCCGGATGGCCGAGGCCCTGGAGATTCTCTCCGACGAGGACCTGCGTGCCGAATACGACAAGGACCTCGGGTTGCCCGCGCGGCGGCTGATGGAGGCCGTGTCCACCGGGGGCGCGGTGGAGGAAAAGCGTGCGGAGCCCGAGCGGGTTGGGGTTGCCGCGTCCACTGGGGAAGATCAGACTGCGCCTCTTTCGACACAGGGCCCCGAGACGGGGACGAATGGGAGGGCAGGGGCAGTGCGAGAGGCGCCGGTAGAGGGCTCGGAGGACGCGAGCGGGGAGCGGGAGGCGGCAGGGCAGGGCGCCGACACGGCGTCGCAGGACGACGCGTCTCCGGTGGCGGTGCCTACGGGGCAGGCGGATTTCCGGGCCTCGTTCTTCCGAGGCTTCTCGTTCGCGTATGTGTCCAGCTCGCTGCAGGACACGCAGAGCCTGGGCAGCGCGGTGGATGTGCCCGCTGCGTCGATGCAGCCCGTGGCGCCGGCGGCTGCCGCGCCCGTGCCGACTCCGCCAGCGGCCTTGGGGAGCGCTTCGCCCGAGCCAGTTCAGCCGGCCGCGCCTGTGGTCGTTTCAACCGAGACGCCGCCGGTGCGAGCTGCTTCGGTGGGGACGGTCTCTCCAGAGACAGTGCAGGCGGCTGGGCCCGTTGCGGCGTCGCCAGTGGCCACCGCTCCCGTGGGGGCGGTTGCTTCTGAGGCAGTGCCGGCTGCGCCGCCCGTGGCCTCCACGCAGACCGCAGTGCCGGTGGCCCCAAGCTCGTCCGCTGCTGTCGCTCCGGTGATTCCGGCGGTCGTCGCCGCGGCGCCTGCCCAGGTGGCTGCGGCACCAGCCGGTGGTGCTGCTCCGGAGGTAGGGAGTACCGCCGCGCCCGTCGCGGTTGCGCCTGCTCAATCTCCAGCGGAGTCTGCCGGGGGGGCCGCTGCGGACGTGGGAACTCCCGCCACGCCCGTCACTGCGTCGCCGACCCAGGCCCCAGTGGCATCGACCGGCGGAGCCGCTCCGGACGCGGGGGCTGTCGCCGCGCCGGTCGTGTCTTCGGGGCTGCCCTCAGCGCCGGTCCAGTCGGCCGCGCCAGTCGCCACCGCTTCGGTGCCAGACGTGTCACGCGCGGCGCCGACCGTGCCCGAATCCGCGGCCATCATTCCGGTCCGCGCGCCGACCGCCGCCGAGCCTCAGCCCGAACCGTCCCGTCCCGCGTCCCGTCCCGGACGGCCCCTGGGCGACGCGCCGCAGATTGCCCAGGACACCGCCATCGCCACGGCGGAGGCGGCCCTGGCCCAGGTGTCCCAGGTCGCGTCCCGTGCCCGTGAGCCTCGCCCTCGTATCCCGGACATCCCGTCGGACGCCGAGTTCAACGGCGAACTGCTCCGCCAGGTGCGCGAGGCCCGGGGAATGACCCTCCAGCAGGTCGCGGACCGGACGCGCATCACCCGGGGCCACCTGGAGAACGTCGAGGCGGACCGCTACACCGCGCTCCCGGCGGCGGTCTACCTGCGAGGTATCCTGATGAACCTCGCCCGGGAGCTGGGGTTGGATCCGCTCCGGGTGTCCAAGAGCTACCTGGCGCTGGCTTCTGAGAAGTCGGGCAAGAAGTAGGGGCGCCGGCGTCCGGCGTCCTGAAGTCACCGCGGTTGCGAGGAAAGTTGACTCGCCTTCCGCCGCTGCCTAAGTAGGTAGCACGATGACGGACGAGGAAAAGATCAAGGCGATGCGGCTCGCCCGTGCGATTGCCTCGGATATCTCGCTCTACAACGAGCAGAAGATCATCAAGGGAATCGAGCAGGACAACCTCTTCGAGGTCCTCAAGGAGGAACTGGAAGAGGGCCGCGAGCTCTACAAGAGCCGCGTCAGCCAGGAGATCTTCACGAAGATGAACTTCTTCGAGCGGGCGGTGAACGACATCGTCCTGCGCTCGAAGGCGCATGTGAAGTCGAAGATCTGGTAACCCCCGCCCCGTGGTAGCGCCCGACACGCGAGAGCACCGCGCTCCGCCCGAAGCCCGCGGCGAGCGCGTGGACCAGTATCTCGCGCGCGCCTTCCCGGACCTCACGCGCTCGCGCATCCATGGCCTCATCGAGGACGGACACGTCCTCTCCGACGGCCAGCCCGCCAAGCCGGCCCGAAGGCTGCGCGGCGGCGAGCTGCTCGTCCTCCACATTCCCGCGCCGGTCCCCGCCGTTCCGCTGGCCGAGGAGCTGCCCCTCGCCGTGCTGCACGAGGACCGTGACCTCGTCGTCGTCGACAAGGCCGCGGGCATGGTGGTGCACCCTGGCGCGGGGCACGCCTCCGGCACGCTCGTCAACGCGCTGCTGCACCGGGTGAAGGACCTGGCCGGCGTGGGCGGCGAGCTGCGGCCCGGCATCGTCCACCGGCTCGACAAGGACACCACCGGCTGCCTCGTCGTGGCGAAGAACGAGCAGGCGCTGGTGGCGCTGCAGAAGGCCTTCAAGACGCGCGCGGTGGAGAAGACGTACCTCGCGCTGGTGCACGGCGTGCCGCCCGCGGAAGGCCGCATCGAGACGCTCTACGGCCGTCACCCCATCCACCGGCAGCGCTTCACCGGCAAGGTGAAGGAGGGGAAGACCGCCATCACCTTGTTCCGCGTCCTCGAGTCCTTCGACGGCGCGGCGCTGGTGGAGGTGGACCTGCTCACCGGCCGCACGCACCAGATTCGCGTGCACCTGGCCGAGGCCGGGCACCCGCTGCTGTGCGACGCGCTCTACGGCGCCGGGCGCAAGGCGAAGGGCGCCGCGGCCGAGGTGCAGGAGAAGCTGGGCCGGCAGGCGCTGCATGCCTGGCGCCTGGCCTTCGAGCACCCGCGCACGGGCAAGGCCCTGAAGCTGGAGGCGCCCATCCCGCCGGACCTCGACGCGGCGCTGACGCTGCTGCGAGGCAGCGCCCCCGCGCCGGTGCGTGAAGCCCCCGCGGCCCGGAAGGCGCCGACCCGCAAGCGGACTACAGGCCGGACACGCTGAGCGACTGCTGGCGCTTCGACAGCACCTTCACGGGCTGGATGGCCATCACCCGCATGAAGACGGACAGCAGCTCCGGGTCGAACTTGTTCCGCATCTCCGACCACATGAGCATCAGGGCGACCTCGGGCCCATACGCGTCGCGGTAGGGCCGCTTCGAGGTGAGCGCGTCGTACGCGTCGCAGATGGCGATGACCTTCGCGTACACCCCGAGGTTCGTCTTCGGGATGATCATCTGGATGTTGCCGCGTGAGTCGCGCACCGCGGTGCCGAAGTCCGTCTTGTGCTCGAACGTCGTCACCACGCGCAGCAGCGTGGAGCGGCTGAAGCCCTTCTCCATCAGGATGTTGCGCACGGAGACGAGTGGCGCGCGCTGCACCACCAGCTTCTCCTCGGCCGTCAGCGCGCCGCGCTTCGTCGACAGCTCCTCCGACAGCGTGGCCATGCCGGCGTCGTGGAAGAGGGCGATGTAGCCCAAGTCGCGGAGCTGCGGCTTCGTCAGGCCCAGCTCCGCGCCGAAGACGACGCTCATGAGGCACACGTTGACCTGGTGGTACACGAGGTAGTCGTCCTCGCGCCGCATGGTCGTCATGCCCAGGAAGTGCGTGCGCTGCTCGTACGAGATGTCGACGAAGTCCTGCACCAGCCGCAGCGCCTTGGAGGCGTTGATGGGCTTCCCGGCGCGCACCGACTCCAGGTACTTGGAGAGGAAGAACACCGCGCGAGCGTAGATGGTCATCGCGTACTTCTTGCGGTCCACCTTCTGGTCGCCCGGGTTGTCCAGGTCCTTGTTCAGCTTCTCCTTGATCTTGGAGAACTTGGCCACCCGCATGTTGAGCAGCTTGCGGTTGGACAGGCCGTCCTCTTCGGACGCGGCCGTCTGCTCCTTGCTGAAGATCCAGACGAAGTTCTTCAGCTCCGGAACGGTGACGGGCTTGGTGAGCGTGAAGCCGCCCACGTCCTTGGAGCGCATCTCCGACAGCAGGTAGCGCTGGTTCTCGATGGAGTTGAGGTCCACCTTCACCAGCATGCCGTTCAGGTAGAAGGACTCCTTGACGCCCGTGAGCTCCAGGCGGCCTTCCTTGCCGATGATTTGATTGATGATGTCCTGGAGCTGGTGCAGCGGCTTCTGGAAGACCGCGTTCTCCGGGTCATACATCTTCACCGAGCGCACCAGCATGTACAGGCCGGCCACCAGCGAGCGCGCCAGGCTCTGGAGCTTCTCGTTGTGCTCGCGGCCGAACTCGTTGGTGTTCTCTTCCTGGGCCTGGGTGATTTTCAGATTCTCGGCCATGTGCCTATGCCTCCTCGGACAGCGCCGAGTCTCCGAAGAGCGCCTTCTTCGTCTGGTACATCGCCTTGCGCGCCGAGGTGAGGACCTCCAGGGGCTGTGACTTGTCCTCCACCACCGCCTGCAACATCTTGTAACCCTGGATGGAGCACGCGCCGCCCAGGCCGTGGATGGCCATCAGCTTGTCCTCCAACACCCGCTTCTTGTTGAGCAGCGAGGGCTTCGTCGCCAGCATCTGCTGCATCATCGACAAGGCACCCGGGGTGCCCGTGGAGCCGATGGCCGAGTACACCGCCGCGCGCTCATCGGGCGTCTTCTTCTCGAAGCCCTGCTCGCGCACCAGCCGCATCAGGTCGACGTAGCCCTTGTCCCGGTCGAACTCGGGCAGCAGCTTCGCCGCCAGCATGCGAATCTGGGAGATGGGGTCCGCGAGCGCGTCCACGATGATGCGCCGCGCGTCGCCGGTGCGACCCCGGCCGATGATGTTGATGACCTCCAGCTTCACCACCAGGTTGGGGCTCTTCAGCACCTGGCCGAACATCTTCACCCGGTCCGGGTGGTTGCTCTTCTCCAGGATGTAGACCATGTCGCGCACTGTCTGCGGCCGGTCTGACATCAGCCGCGCGACGAAGGGCTCGGGCAGCTCGCGCGCGAAACCCGCGAGCGCGTCGCACAGCAGCGTGCGGTTGTCCGCGACCTCGATGCTCTCCAGTACCGTCAGCAGGGGAAGGATGGAGTCGCGGCCCAACACCTGGAGATAGCGCGACACATCGGCGGGATTCTTGGGCCGGGTCGTCTTCAGCGACTCGCCCACGCGCATCAGGCGCTGCTCCTCGCCCATCTTGTGGAGGAAGTTCTCCAGCATCTGCTCCAGGTCGCTGCTGCCGTCGCGCTGGGACAGCGCGCGCAGCTTGAGGACAATCTGGTTGATGGTGCCGAAGTCGTCCTGGATGAGGAGCATGTCCAGGAGCTGCACGAAGATCTCCTCGAGCAGCGACGCGTCATCCACGCCGCCTTCCACCACCTGGAACACGGCGCTCACCAGCTTGGGGAAGAGCCGCGCGTTCTCCTCCTCCATGACCTCGCGCTGGAGCTTCGCCTTCAGGTCGTCCGAGGCATGCCGGCCGCCCACGACGAGGCCGCGAATCTGCTCCACGCCGTCCAGCTTGGCGTCCAGGTCCTCTGCGGACACGCGCGCGAAGCGCAGGTAGTCATCCGAGTTCGTCTGTAGGCGCGAGTAGAGGTAGCCCACCACCTTGTCCACCTCGACCTGCACCTCTTCCTCGGAGGCGTTCTCCATGGAGAAGCCTTCCACCACCACGTACTCGACGTGCTCCATGCTCGCGCGCCAGAGCTGCGCCAGCACGTCCTCCGCGCCGCGCTCCGGCTCGGACAGCGCGATGAGCGTGAAGGTCACCAGCTCCTCCACCGTGAGGCCCGGCCGGAAGATGAGCTGCCGGATGCCGTCGCGGAAGAACTTGTAGGGGAGCGGCGTGTCCTCGGAGAACAACGGCTCGCCGAGCAGCATGAAGTTCTGCTGCTCCACCTTCATGGAGACGGGGCCGAACTTCTCGGTGTATTGGGAGACCGACTCGAGCGCCTTCCCCAGGAACTCCGGGAAGCGCGACTCGTTGTGACGATACATCCCGATTTGCTTGATGCCCTTGAGCAGGTGGAAGGCGAAGTTCTTCGCCAGCTCGACCTTCTCTTTCGCCTCGGGCGAAAGCTGGGGCTCCGCGGTGGATTCCTGGCTGGCTTTAGGGGGGTGGGCCATGCTGTCACCCAAGCCTAACCCGATTTTGGACAGTCACCCAGGAGACGTCCCGTGGAAGTCCCGGGACTTGGTGACGTCGCGGTGACAGGCCTTGGGGATGCGGGAATTCCAGGTTGTATTGCCACATGCGTCATCCACTGGAGGGAGCGGACGTCCATGGCGCGGTTGATGACGTGTGTATTGCTGCTGATGTCACTGCCGGGGTGTTTCCGGATGAGCCTGCGCTCGGGCGCGCCGCGTGAAGGCGCGCCGAGGGAACAGACGGGCTTCAGTCTCGTGGCCGGGCTGACGACGTCGAACGTGACGGCTCCGGAGTGTCGTCACGGCTTCTCTCGCGTGGATGTGTCCTGGCCCTGGTGGGGGCCCGCCGTCTTCGCGGTGACCTTCGGCATCGTCGCGCCGCTGCGGACGGAATACGTCTGCGCCGAGGGGCCGGTGGCGCCGGTGTCCGGCCCTGTCGACAGCCCGGATTCGCACCCGCAGCTTTGAGCCCGCACGGGTGGGTGCGCGCGGCCTCCTGGACAAGGATTCAGGAAGGAGCCCGGGGCCCGGAAATGACTGAGGCGGCGAGGTTGTCCTCGCCGCCCCAGGGTGACTCAGCCGAGTCCTACGCGCGGCTCACGCGTCCTTCTGCGGCGGCGGAGACATGGCGGCGCTCTGACCCTTGAGGGCGGAGCGCAGCAGGAACGCCGTGAGGCCGGCGAAGAACATCAGGCCCCAGAGGTTGGACCACAGCGGGTGCGCGTGCTCGCTCTCGCCCACGGCGTTCAGGAAGGCGCCCAGGCCCCCTTGGTTGCCCAGCAGGGCGGGGAGGTTGAGCGCGCGGGTGCCGGCGCCGTCGGTGGCGATTTCGAGGAACGCGATGAGCACGCCCGCGATGGAGCCACCGGCGATGAAGCCGGACGAGAGCAGGGTGCCGGGCGAGAAGTCGGACTCGGCGCCGCGCACGCGGTCCACGATGTAGCGCACGACGCCGCCCACGAAGAGCGGCGCGCTGCTGCTGATGGGCAGGTAGACGCCCACCGCGAAGGGCAGCGACGACACCCCGCACAGCTCCAGCATCAGCGCGATGAACACGCCCAGCAGCACCAGGTCCCACGGCAGCTTCTGGGTGAGGATGCCGTCGATGATGAGCGAGAAGAGCTGGGCCTTGGGCGCCGCGTAGCGCGTGAGCTGCTGACCTTCGTACACGCTGATGCGGCCGCCGATGCCCGGGTCCACCACGTACTGGATGGCGCCCGCCTCATCGACCAGGTACTTGCCGGCGGGCACCGGGGTGTCCGCGCCGCGCACGTAGCCTTCCTTGTAGGTCCGCTTCGAGCCCGCGGCGACGGCGCCCAGGTCCGCGATCTTCGCCGGCGCGCCCGTGGGCAGGTTGAGCGTCACCGCGCCCAGCTCCTGCGGCGACACGTCCCGCCAACTGCGCAGCTCCAGCGCGCCGCCCTGGGCGTTCAGCTCGTAGCCCTGCGCCCACACGGCCTTGCGCAGCGCCGCCTCGTCCAGGCCGCGCGACGCCAGCGTCTCGGCGGAGACGGTCCACGGGAAGGTGTGCTGGACGCGCGTCTCGTCGGACATCTGCGTCACCGCTACGCCGGGGTGGGGCTCCGGGATGGTGACGGTGGCGCCGCGGTTGAGCGTCACCAGCACCAGGCCAATGAACATCGCGCTGGTGAGCACGCCGACGAAGAGCGCCACCTGCTGGCGCTTGGGGGTGCCGCCCACCAGGAAGGCCGTCTTGAGGTCCTGCGCGGTGGTGCCGCCGTTCGACGCGGCGATGCCGACGATGGCCGCCGTGGTGAGGGCCATGAAGCGGTCCTGCGACGACGTCCAGCCCGCGAGCAGGTAGACGAGGCAGGTGATGAGCAGCGTGGCCACCACCATGCCGGAGATGGGGTTGGAGGAGCTGCCAATCTCACCGGTGATGCGCGCGCTCACCGTGACGAAGAAGAAGCCGAAGATGACGATGAGGACGGCGGAGATGAAGTTCACCTCCAGCGGCGGCGCCAGCCAGATGGCCAGCACCAGGGCCGCGCTGCCACCCAGCACCACGGTGATGGGCAGGTCCTGCTCGGTGCGCAGCAACTGCGGCGCGGCGCCCTGACCCCGCGAGGCCTTGAGCGTCTCCAGGCTGCGCTTGAACGCGCCGACGATGGTGGGCAGGGAGCGGATGAGGCTGATGAGGCCGCCCGTCGCCACCGCGCCCGCGCCGATGTAGAGCACGTACGCGTTGCGAATCTGGTCCGGCGACATGTCCCGGATGAGCAGGCCGTTGTGCATCAGCAGCGGCGTCTCCAGCCCACCGCCGAAGAAGGAGATGGCGGGGATGAGGATGAGGTAGCTCAGCACGCCGCCGGCGAAGGTGATGGCCGCCACGCGGGGGCCGATGATGTAGCCCACGCCCAGCAGCTCCGGGCTCACCTCGGTGGAGAGGGTGGCGCTCTTGAGGCCCTTGAGCGGCGTGCTCAGCACCTCGCGGAACAGCTTCATGCCGGAGTAGGCGAGCTTGTAGACGCCGCCCACCACGAAGCCGGCGATGACGGTGCGCGCGTTGGTGCCGCCCTGCTCGCCGACGATGAGCACGTCCGCGCTGGCGGTGCCTTCGGGGTAGGGGAGCTTCCCGTGCTCCTGGACGATGAGGCCCTGGCGCAGCGGAATCATCATCAGCACGCCGAGCACACCGCCCAGCGCCGCCGTGAGGAAGGCATGGGTGAGGCTGATGTCGTAGCCCAGCAGGAGCAAGGCGGGCAGGGCGGCCGCCACGCCGAAGGCGAGCGACTCACCGGCCGAACCCGTCGTCTGGACGATGGTGTTCTCCAGGATGCTGGCGTTGCCCAGGGCCCGGAAGATGGCGATGGAGAGCACCGCCACCGGAATCGACGCGGAGACCGTGAGGCCGACCTTGATGGCCAGGTACACGGAGGAGGCGGCGAAGACGATGCCCAGCAGCGAGCCGAGCACCAACGCCCGCATCGTCATCTCCGCCGGAGATTTGTCGGGAGGGACGTAGGGGGTATGGGCGACCAGCGTCTGAGTCTGCGCGATCGGGACGCGATCCTCGGAGATCGGCGGCGAACCGTGGGCCAAGCAGGGGGCTCCTTCAAAGGGAAAACCCGCCCCTTCTAGCAGGCCCCTGGCCGCCCGTGAAACAACGCCCTCAAATGGCAAGCGCCCCCGCCGGTAGGGCGGAGGCGCTCGAAGGAGGGTCAGCCCCGGATTGCCAGGGCCGCCCGCCGGGTCATTCGCCGCTTACTGCGAGACGGCGGCCGCCTCGGGGTCCACCTCGGCCATCAGGGCGGCCAGCTCGGACTTGAGCTTGTCCTTGGCGCGAATCTCCAACTGGCGCGCGCGCTCACGCGAGAAGCCGAAGTGCTCGCCCAGCTCCTTGAGCGTCATGGGGCGCTCGTTCATGACGCGCTGCTCGATGATGAAGCGCTCGCGCGGATCCAACCGCATCAGCGCGGTGCGGACGCGGGCGTTGATGAGCCCCGCCTCCTCCTTGTCCGCGAACTCGTCGTCCTGGGACGCGGCGCCGCTCACCACGAAGTCCACGTGGCTGTTGCCGCCGTCCTCACCCATGGGCGCGTCGAGCGACAAGTCACGGCCGCCCATGCGCTGCTCCATCTCCCGGACCTCGCCCGGCTTCACGTGCAGCCGGCGGGCGATGTCATCCACGTTCACCGCCGCCTCGCCGCTGCCAAACTTCTCCAGCTCACGGCGCGTGCGGGCCAGGCTGAAGAACAGCTTCCGCTGCGCTTGGGTGGTCCCCAGCTTCACCAGCGACCAGCTCTTGAGGATGTAGTTCTGGATGTACGCGCGAATCCACCAC
Organism: Myxococcus hansupus; assembly: GCF_000280925.3. NCBI lineage: Bacteria > Pseudomonadati > Myxococcota > Myxococcia > Myxococcales > Myxococcaceae > Pseudomyxococcus > Pseudomyxococcus hansupus. Next base: position 4,552,556 of record NZ_CP012109.1, on the reverse strand, counting down.
ACCGCGTACGAGATGAGACGGATACCCTTGTCCGGGTCGAACTTCTGCACGGCCTTCATCAGGCCGATGTTCCCCTCCTGGATGAGGTCCGACATCTTGATGCCGTAGGAGCGGTACTCGTAGGCGACCTTCACCACGAAGCGCAGGTTGGCGGTCACCATGCGGTGGCCGGCCGCTAGGTCGCCCTTGAGGAAGCGGCGCGCCAGCTCCTGCTCCTCCTCCACCTTCAGGAGGGAGTAGTGGTTGATCTCCGAGAGGTACATCGCCAGGGAGCCGGAGTTGGACGACTGCTCGGTGGAAGCCTGCATGGATGGTTTCTCCGACGGTGGGCCTCGCGGGGAGGCCGAAAAAGGATGGTTTCGTCTGTCGACGTGACGAGCGGAGCATGAGCAACGGAAGTGCCAATCTGCCCCGGAGGGCCATTCCCAATGTCTGCGAGGGGTTGGCGCTCTTCCGTCAGGTGAACAGGACCGCAATCCTGTAACCGTTACGTTGCACCGGCATGAATCGCCGGATGCGCTAGCTGTAGGAGATTCAGAACTGTTGGCATTCGGTCCTCCTGGGCCGCCAGCACTCGGAGCGGCGCACGTCCCACGACGTGGCCAACCCGCCGGAAAAGGCGTAACGCCGCCTCACGCGGATGACAGACGTCGGCCGCTGGACAGTGCCCAGGGCAGGCGGCCCGTCAGGCGCTCGTGTTGACGTCAGACGTTCAGGAAGCGCGTGCCTGGGGCGGACGCTTGCCCTCACTGGCGACGCGTTGCGCCTCTTTGGCGACGGCGTTTCTCAATGTCGACAGGAGCTGCTGCGCCTCGCCTTGTCGCATGGGGCGGCCGCCGAAGCGGGCCTCCAGGTAGCGGCGGGTGAGGGGCGCGAGCGCCGGAGCGAGCGGATGCCGCTCCTTCCCCAGGCGGGCGTCCAGCGCCTCCAGCGTCTCGCCGTCAGCGCGCGTGACACGGGCGGAGGCGAGCATCGTCTCCACGGCATCCGCGAAGCGCGTGGCCTCCAGCGGACGCTCGCGCGACAGGTACCGTGACAGCGTCCGCCAGAGCACATACGCGGCGGCGGCGGCCAGCAGCGCGGCGCCCCAGGCTCGGGGAGGAGGCGTGCGACTGGAGGCTTCCTCATTCTTGGCCGCGTGCCGCTTCCTGGGGAACACCGTGCGCACGGCGTCCATCTGGTCGCGGAAGTTGTATTCGAGGACGGCGTTGCGCCATTGCGACTCCACCGCCTCATAGAGGCTGACGAGTTGTTCCAGGAGCCGCGAGGACTGGCTCGCGCGGTGCGAAGGGGGCGTCGCGTCCACGGTGACGAAGCCCTGTCCCGGGACGAAGACGTGCGTCCAGGCGTGTGCATCCCCGGCGCGAATCACATAGCCGCCCGTCACGCGCTCTCCGCCGAAGAAGCCGGTGGCCAGGCGCGCGCGCATCCCCTGGGTGCGCAGCATCAGCGTGAGCGCGGTGGCGAAGTGCTCGCAGTGGCCCTCCTTGCGCTGGAAGAGGAAGTCCGCCACCGGATCCGCCACGTCACCGCCCAGCTCCAACGTGTATTTGTATTCACGTTGCAGCCACGCGGACAGCTTCTGCGCGGCGGCCAGGGGCTCGCGCTCACCGTTCAAGACGCGCGCGGCCGTCTGGGCCACGCGGACATCCAGCCCGGCGGGAATCGACAGCAACGCGTCCTGCTCCTCGGGGGGCAGGTCGCGGACCTCATCGCCCGTGCTCCCGGGAGGAAGGCTGTACGCCTCGTAGGTGTAGGAGATGCCGCTGTCCCGGAATCGCACCTCGCCGCCGCCCTGCTCGGAGATGTGGGTGCGCCGCGAGCCGCGCTGGGTGTTGATGAACGCGTTGCCCAGCCGGGACGGCGTCTCCAGGGCCACCAGGGTGCGGGCCCCATAGGCGGGCATCAGCTCCATCCGCTGGTGGATGAGGTTGTCCCGGCCTGGGCGCAGCGTCGTCATGAACTCGAAGGGGCCGGGCGTCTGGCGCGCGTTGGACCACTCCTGGCCGTCGAAGACGTCGTAGGTGCGGCCCACCCAGTACGCGTTGAGCGAGTCCCGCTCCGGGTCGGGAGTCAGGGTGGCTCGCAGGACGATGCGGGGGTTGTCCTTGATGGTGCCCGAGCCGCCCAGCCGAACGCTGTTGGAGAAGCCCGCGGTGGCCACGCCCAGCCCGGGCGAGGCCGTGGGGCCAATCATGTTCCAGTTGAGGCGGGGGAAGAGGACGAAGAAGGCCACCGCGCCCAGCACGGCGAACGTCACGCCCTTGGCCAGGGGGCCCATCACCGAGCGCACCGGCACCGGTTCGCCTTCCGGGACGGCCGCCTCCACCACGCCCAGCGCCAGCGCGATGCTGGCCATCACACCGAAGACGATGAGGAAGAGGCCGTAGATGAGCTCACCGGAGAGCGCCGCGCCGCCCGCCACCATCAACAGGCCGGACAGGTGGACCTGCCCGTCGGTGGCCGAGTCCGGTGTCGACAGCAACCGCTGCGCGGAGATGAGGCCGGCGAAGGCACAGGCGGCCACCACTAGGTTGAGCGAGCCCGCGAGCACGTTGGTGCCCAACGTCACGGCGACGGCCAGCAAGAGCAGCGCGGTGAGCTTCACCCGGTTGGCGAACGGGCGCGTGTTCATCAGCGCGAGCACCAACGCCAGGCCATAGAGGGCCAGGGACCAGACGGGGAGCTGGCCGGACACCGCCATGGACCCGAAGGCGAACCCGGAGCCCAGGTCCCGCAGCACCAGCCGCAGCCGCGTGCCCTTCCTCATGCCGCCTCCTCGTCACCGTGCGGGCGCTCATGGCCCAGCCAGGCGAGTGCCCGCAGCAGCCGGCGCTCCTGCGCGGCGCCCGCGGAGGGACGGATGCGCTCCTCGGGCGTGTCGAGTCCCACTTCGTGCCCCTCTTCGATGAGCCGGTGGGCCAGGGCCGCCACTTCCTCGCAGCGGCGCTCCAAGGCCTGCGCGTCCAGGCCAGACGCCACCGTCAAGACGAAGGTGCGCCGCTCCTCGCGCTCCCGCTCCACGCGCAGCAGCTTTCCGGCGGAGGCGCTCTTTCGCCAGTGGATGCGGCGCGCGTCCTCGCCCGGCATCAGCTCGCGCAGGCCCGCCACGTCGCCGTTGCCGTCATTGCGGCGGGGATTGCCCGCGTCGCCCACGGGGCCCTGTTCCGGCGCGCCCGGGTCCTGGCAGGCGTAGGTCCGCCGCGGATAGATGAGAACCGTCGCCTCCAGGGGGAAGGTCCGCGTCTTGGCGAACAACCCCAGGGGCCACGTGGTGGTGACCCGCACGCCCGTGAGGTACACCGGCCCCCGCCGTGGCGCGGTGAGGTTGGCCCTCACCACGTGGTCCACGCCCGAGGCGAGGTAGCCCACGCTCCCCACGCCGGAGAGGGGAGACTTCTCCTCCTCCAACGTGAGCGCGAAGGCATGCCCGTGGTGCCGGGTGATGGCCCAGCGGAAAGCGAAGGGCTCCTGGGCGAAGGCGGCGTCCGCGCCCACGCGCCGCACCGACAGGTAGCGCAGGCAGCGCTCGGAGAGGACGCCCGAGACCACCACCATGCTCAGCAGCAGGCCGAGCAACAAATAGAGGAGGTTGTTGCCGGTGTTGAGGGCGCCCAGGCCCACGCCGAACGTCACCACCAGGTAGGTGCGTCCGATGCGCGTCACCTTGAGGGTGCGCGGGGGGCGGAGCCGCGAGCGAACCCGGGCCCACCAGCCGGTGCGCCGGGACTTCACCGGGGCGCCGGGACCTTTCGGGCAATCTCCTCCAGCAGGTGGGCCGCCTCGTCACGGGCGGACACGCCCTGCACGGCGCTGCGGAGCAACACGCGGTGGGACCAGCAGGGTACGAGCACCGCGCGGACGTCACCCGGGGTGACGAAGTCCCGCGCGTCCCACAGCGCGTTGGCGCGGGCGGCGGCGCCCAGGGCCAGCACCGCGCGGGTGGACGCGCCGCGGTCCAGGTCCCCATGCGAGCGCGTGGCCGTGGCCAGCCGCACCACGTAGTCCGCCACCGAGGCGTCCAGCCGCAGCGCGGCGGCGAACGCGCGCACCGAGGCCAGCTCCTCGGGACCGGAGACGGTGGACACCGCGTCCAGGGGCGGGGTGCCGTCGCGGGTGACGAGCAGCCCGGCCTCGACCTCGGGCGTCGGGTGGCCCAGCGACATGCGCACCATGAAGCGGTCCAACTGCGAGTCGGGCAGCGGGTAGGTGCCGGAGAAATCCACCGGGTTCTGCGTGGCCACCACCGCGAAGGGGACGGGCAGGGCGTGCGTGGCGCCATCCAGCGACACCTGCCCCTGGGCCATGGCCTCCAGCAGCGCGGACTGGGTGCGCGGCGGGGCGCGGTTCAGCTCGTCCGCCAGCACGAGCTGCCGGAAGAGGGGACCGGGGCGGAACTGGAAGGTGGCCGTCTGGGCGTGGAAGACCTGGGCCCCGAGCACGTCGGAGGGCATCAGGTCCGCGGTGAACTGGATGCGGGCGAAGCTCAGGCCGCAGGCCTTGGCCAGCGCCTCCGCCAGGGTCGTCTTGCCCACGCCCGGGACGTCCTCGAGCAGCACGTGGCCGCCGGCCACGAGGGACGTCACGACGAGCTGGAGCTGGGTGGGTTTTCCCTGCACCGCGCGGCCCAATTCCGTGGCGATGCGTTCCATCGCCGAGCGCGCGTTAGCGGGAGAAGGCACCGGGGAGAGGGCGCGGGCAGGCTGGTTCATCTGCCGCCACTGTAGCCCACTCCCTTGTCCGCCAACATGCTTCGCGTCCGGGCGGATGGGCTCGGACGCTCCCTCCTGGGTCGGCGGAGCGCCTAGGCCAGGAAGACGTCTTCGGGCGTGTAGTACGCGGGGCGCGGTGACGTCCCCGTACCCACACCGAAGTACCGGAACATCCGCTCGTGGTGGGTGGCCAGGCCGCGCAACTGCACGGAGCGCTCCACCAGCCCCTGGGTCAGCACGCCCACCGCGCTGTCCTTGAACTCCTTCAGGTGGGCGAAGTCCAGGACGACCTCGCAATCACGCAGGCCGCTCAGCGACGTCTGGACCTCTTCCGCCGTCTTGCCATCCAGCGTGCCTTCCAGCCGCAGCGTCACGGAACCTGCGGTCTCTTCACGGTGGATCTGTAGCCCCGGCATCGCGGTGTTCTCCAAGTTGGCGCGGAGCCTGTGGGGGACTGGTGTTGCGCCAGTCCTTCCACGGAGGACCCGTGGAGTGCTCCCGCCCGGCGCACAGTGCACATGGTTCGCAGCTTTGGTTACCCCCTTGGGGCAACTTTCTCGCGACTGTCGGGCAACGGTCGGAAGGCGTGTTGCGAAGCGCTCAGCTCTTCTGGCCGCTGGCCTTCTGGGCTTCACGCAGCGTGATGGCCTTCTCCTGCTCCGTCTTGAGCTTGCGGAATTCCTTCACGACCTTGGCGGGATAGCCGGCCATGAACTTCGTCCGGGCCTCCTTCTTGGCCAGGATGCGGCGGGCCAGGCCCGGGCCGGCGTTGTAGGCGACCAGGGCCTTCTCCACCGTGCCGAAGCGCTGGATCAGGTCCGCCAGGTACGCGGTCCCCAGCTCCACGTTCGTCTCCGAGTCGAAGAGGTTGCTGCTGCGGCCCAGGCGCAAGCCGGCCTTGTCCGCCAGCCAGGTGCCCGTGTCCGGCATCACCTGCATCAGGCCCATGGCCCCGACGTGGGAGACCGCGTAGTTGTTGAAGGAGCTCTCGCAGCGGATGACGGCCACGACCAGCAGCGGGTCGATGTTGTTCCGGGCCGCCTCGCGGACGATGGCCACCGCCAGCCGGCGCTGCTGACGGGCGGGGAGGCCGGAGGCCTTCACCATCTCCGTGATGCCCAGCGCCTCGGCCTGGGCGTAGTGCGTCTCATCCTCGTACGTCTGCAGCTTGGCCAGGGTGGCCTTCAGCTCCGCGTCGCGCTCCGCCAACCGGGCGCGAAGCTCCGTCAGCTCGGGGCCTTCGCCCTGCGCGCCATCCGGCACCTGCACCGGAAACGCCAGCGCCGCCGTACCCGCCAAGAACCCCGCCGCCATCGCCACCATCCAACCCCTCATCCCACCCCTCCCCGGCGACCGCCGTGCTGATCGCACCCTTTGAGCCCAGGCAGCCGGTGCGGACGCACCGACCTGCCGACGGAGCAGCGCCTAAGCAGCCCGCGTGCCAGCACTCGCACGCGGCGTCTCTCTCCTTAGAGGGCCGCCGAAAATGCCCCGTGGGGGCTCCAGGTTTCACCGGCGGTCCTGAAAAAATGCCCGGTCGGAGAAGTGCCGTTCCCAACGGGAGGCTGTGAAAAGCACCGGGTTGCTCGTTCGGGTGCCTGTTCCTAGGTTTGCCCGCGCCAGGTTGTGGTGCGTGGAGGTGTGGCGTGTACTGGACGATGGGAATCATCCTGTTGGTGTTGTGGGGGCTGGGGCTGACGACGGGTTCCACCGAGGGGTACTGGGTCCACCTGCTGCTCTTGTTCGCGATGGTGACGCTCCTGTTGGCGGTGGTGTCCCACGGCCGCCGGGCGGCCTCGGCGTGAAGCGCGAGGCGCCGGAGATGTGCCGGGTGGACCTGCCGCGGGACTCCGCCGGTTTCACGCGGCGGGAGTGTCCGGAGTGCCAGCGTCCGTTCAAGACGCGGCCGGGGCCCATGGACGCTCGGGCGGTGCTGCACAAGCTGCAGGGCTTCTACCCGTTCGAGAACGCGCACGAGTGCGTGGAGGGCGTTCCCGTCTGGGGCTGCCCGTACTGTGGCTACCGCGCGGAGGCGGACGCGTTCCTCACCCCCGCGCAGCAGACGCACCTGGAGTCGGTGGCGCGCGGCTGGGCCGACCACGTCCGCTACGAGCAACTGGCGCACGTGGCGCGGACGCTGGCCGTCAACCCGAGCCCCACCTTCGTCGCGGTGGAGCCGGAGGCGCTGCCGGGCCCCATGGCCGCGGAGCCGGACGAGCTGCTGCGCGCGCTGCCCATGCTCTGCTGCGGTGAAGAGGTGAAGGTGCTGTGGGAGTGGGATCAGGCACTCCACTGCTTCTCCTGCGGCGCGCGGCATGATCCGATGAGCGGCCGCCAGCAGGTGGAGCTGCGCTTCGTCTCGGAATGAGTCGCGGGGTGGACGCGCGCGGTCCCTGACGGCAGGCTGGCGGGGACATGACGCGTGTCTCCCTCCGGGCCCTGCTGGCGTGGCTGCTGTTGGCCACGGGCGTGGCCTCCGCGCACGACGCCGATATCCTTTATATTGAGGCACACCGCGCCGCGCCGGAGTCACCCGAGGTGCGCGAGGTGATGACGCTGACGCCGGAGTCCCTGGCCCGGCTCCTGTCCCTGGAGGGTACGGGGGCGGCGCTGAACACCCGGGACGCGCTGGCCGGGCAGCTCGACGCCATCTCCGCGCGAGTCTGGGGCTCAGCGCCCCTGGCCGCGGGGGGCCAGTCCTGCACGCGGACCGCGCATGCCGCGTCGCCTCGGCGGGCCTTCGTGGAGCTGACGGCGACCTTCACCTGTCCTCCGGGGCCGCTGCGTCAGCGCTTCGCCCTGCTGGAGCGGCTGCCCCCCGAGTACCGGGTGATCCTGGGCAGCGTGAGGGAAGGGGAGTTGCCCGGGGCCGTGTTCGCGGATGCCTCGCGGCCGGAGGTGGCCCTGCCCGACGGGGTTTCGCGCACGTCGCTGTCCGGACGCTTCGCCGGTTGGGTGGGGCTGGGCATGCGCCACATCTTCGAGGGCGTGGACCACCTGGCCTTCCTGCTGGCCGTGCTCCTGGTGGGGGGCGGCTTCAAGCGGGTGCTGTGGCTGGTGACGTCCTTCACGGTGGCGCACTCGCTGACGCTGGGGGCCGCCGCGCTGGGGTGGGTGGTGCTGGACGGTGCGGGGGCCCGGTGGGTGGAGGCCGCCATCGCCGCCTCCATCATCTATGTCGCGTTGGAGAACCTGATCCTTCGCGAGCACCGGCACCGGGTGCTCGTCACGTTCCTCTTCGGACTGATCCACGGCTTTGGCTTCGCGGGCGTGCTGGCGGGCTATGGCCTGGGCGAGTCCGTGGCCACGGCGCTGCTGGGCTTCAACGTGGGGGTGGAGCTGGGGCAGGCGGTGGTGGTGGCGGTGTTGCTGCCCATCCTCCGCATGCTCCAGCGCCGTCCGGCTTTGCACACGCGGGCGGTGAGGGCGGTGTCCATCGGAATCCTCGCCGTTGGTGGGTTCTGGATGGTCGAGCGCGCACTCGGTTGAATCCCGCGCGGGGCGTTCCTACGTTGCCGGCTTGCAGGTAGGGAACAGGGGGACGTCGATGGGTGCGAGGCATACCCGGCTGGCCGCGGCGCTGGCCGCCGCATGGGAGGCGGAGGTCGTCTCCGCCCGGCGGATGACGGCGCTGGCGGAGCGAATATCGGATGCGAGGGTTCGGGCGCGGTTGATGGTCCTGGCCGCATTCTGCCGGGCCCACGCCTCGCGGCTGCTCGCACGGCTGGCCGCGCTGGGCCGCGGGCCCCTGCCGGTTCCTCCCGAGAACATCGAGCTGGACCCGGATACCTTGCTGGAGCTGCGCCGTGAGGGCGCCTTCGCCCGGGCGTCCGCGGCCCGCTATGAGACGACGGCCGAGCTGGCCCGGCAGCAAGCGGACCTCTCCTCCGCGTGGGTCTGCGAGCTGAACCGCACCGAGGAGCAGGACCGCTCCCGGGAGCTGCTGGCCCTGGCGGAGGGCGCCCTGGGCCCCGTGGTCCACGCGGACGCGCCGGCCAGCGCCGCGCCGGGGGATTCCTGAGGGAACGACAGGGATGGCTCGCTCCGCCGGTGACAGTCCCGGCGCATTGGGCGTACAAATCCATCCATGGCGAAGGAGAGCTACAACGACCTCATCTTCCAGCTGGGTGACCTCGCGCGGGACAGGCTCCCGGGCAAGCCCAACTGCCCCCGTTCCATGGACCGCGTCTACCGCGCCGAAGAGGCCGTGGTGACGCGCCGGGATGAACTGGCGGCGCTCGAGCAGGAGATGAATGACGAGGACGCGGCGTATTCGGACTTTCTCGCCGTGCAGGACGAGGAGAAGGCCAAGCAGGGCGTCATCGTCAAGAAGTGGAAGAAGGCGGTGGACGCCATCGACGGCAAGGTGAAGGAGCTGCGCAAGACGCTCGCGTCACGCAAGGCGGACCTTCGCTACGCCGAGGATGGCCTCAACAAGCTGGAGCAGAAGATCGCCGACATGGAGCTGATCGGTGATGCCCCCGCCAAGATCGACGTGGCGCGGACCAACCTGAAGAAGAACCGCCTCCAGCAGATGCGGCTCGGTCGCGAGCTCGAGGATCTGGAGTCCCGCCTGTCCACCGCCCTCACGCCCGAACCCGGCCAGCCCGGCGCGGCGGGCATCCTGGCGCACAAGCGCATGCTGGAGATGGAGGACCAGGCCGAGGAGCGGAAGCTGGACCACGAGCACCGCATGGCGGACATCGACCAGGCAATCGCCGCCAAGGAGCCGCAGGTCCAGGCTGCGGAGGATTATCTGGATCAAGCACTGTTCCTCCTGGGCGAAGACGTGTATGCACAGCGCATCAACGATGCGCAGCTCGCACCGTTCTACCCGCGGTTGGATCGCGCGCAGTGAGAGGGGCACCCGCCCGTAGTGCTTGACGGCGGGGACCTGTCTGCTACATTGCGCCGCTTCCTGGCGACCGCGGGGACGCGTGCAGTCCAGGTCATTGAACTTATTGGGTTTTTCCGCGCCACCAGCGCGCTGGCAGTGAGGACGACGTGAAGGGTCTGATTGGCAAGAAGATCGGCATGACCCAGGTGTTCAACGATGAGGGCAACCTCGTCCCGGTCACGGTGATCGACGTGGGCACCTGCCAGGTCGTTGGCAAGCGCACCCCGGAGAAGGACAAGTACTCCGCGGTGACCATCGGTTACGGTGAGATCCGCGAGAAGATTCTCAACCTGGCCGAGCGGGGCTTCTTCAAGAAGGCCAACGCGCCTTACCGCCGCCACCTGAAGGAGTTCCGCGTCACGCCGGAGGAGGCTGCCTCCTTCAACGTGGGCGACGCCGTCAAGGCCGACATGTTCGCCAAGGGCGAGCTGGTCGACGTCACGGGCGTCACCAAGGGTCGCGGTTTCGCCGGCGTCATGCGCCGCTGGAACTTCAAGGGCTCTCAGACCAAGACGCACGGTACGCACGAGTACCAGCGTCACCCGGGCGCCATCGGTCAGCGTAAGACGCCGGGCCGCGTGTACCCGAACAAGAAGATGCCCGGCCACTACGGCGTGGATCAGGTCACCACCCAGAACCTGACCGTCGTGGAAGTGGACGTGGAGAAGGGCCTGGTGCTCGTGAAGGGCGCCGTGGCCGGTCACCGGGACGGCGTCGTCTACATCCGTCCCAGCATCAAGGCGGCCATGCGCGCGCAGCACAAGGCCGCGCGCGGCGCGTAGTTCGCTGCTGAGCGTCTGACGCTCGAAACGCCCCGCTTCCGGGCCCGGTTCTCCGGGCATCCGGGCGGGGCGTTTGCTTTGCGGGGCAGGGCGCGTGCGGTTTCCGCGGGTGGGCAGGTGCTTGCCCCGCGTGACGACCCGGCTGCCTGCTCCATCACGTCCCGTGCCACGGCATGCCCCGGAAACGTTGACCGGTGGGCGTCCGGTGGGGACGACCGTGAAAAGAATTCCGACTCCCGGCCATCTCGGCTTGTCGGTCTGGGAAGCCGTGCGCACATCCAGGCGCCACGAAGGAGTCCCGCTGAGTGACGCGGGCTCCGTGGCTCGGGGAGTCCAGACACTCCCGCTCATGGCGGCCCACCCCACGGGCCGGGCAGGATTATGATCGCACGCACGCTCTGCGTCTTTGCTTCGTTGGCAGTCTCGCTGGCGGCGCCAATCTCCGCGGCGCAGGACGACGAGAACGTCCTCGACAACGTCGTGGTCCGCAACCGGCTGTACGAACCGGGCGGCAACCTGGAGGTGTCCTTCGGCGTGGGCCTGCCGCTGCAGACCCACCTGACGGCGCACTACGTCTTCAACGCCGGTGTCGCCTACAACCTCTTCGACACCTTCGCGGTGGAGGCGCGCGCCGGCTACGCGGCCAGCCGTCACACGGGCCTGGCGCGGTCCATCTCCGAAAGCTTCCTCAACCGCGAGGACAAGCGCGTCACCGACGAGCTGGAGGACCTCTGGCAGATGAACCTGCACGGGGTGGCCGGCGTCCGGTGGGCGCCCATCTACGGCAAGCTCAGCCTGCTGTCGGACCTGCCCGCGCACTTCCAGGCCTACGTCTGGGCGGGCGGCGGCCTGGCCTCGTTCCAGCGCAACTCCGTCATCCAGTGCACCCAGGTGGTGAACCGCCAACTGGGCATCTGTGACAACCGCACGTCCGTGGATGATCGCGGCTCCGCCTCCCAGAACTACTGGGTGAAGGAGTCGCGCGTGGCCCCGGTGGTGTCCGCCGCGGTGGGCTTCCGCTTCTTCATCCTCGAGCGGCACGGCGTGCGCCTGGAGCTGCGCGACTGGGTCTTCCGGGACAACTACCGCGTCAATCTGGTGCGCGACGCATGGGAGGCGGGCGAGGCGACGGGTGAGCCCGCTCGCAGCCCTGGCCTCACGCACCTGGTGCAGTTCGACCTTGGCTACACCTTCTCCTTCTAGGTCCACCTGACTATGCGACCGATTCTGTCCCTCGCGCTCCTTGTCGCCACGGCCACCCAGGCCGCGCCGCGCGTCCCGGCTCCGGCCTTCGCGTTGGCGCAGGTCCAGCAGGTGCCCGCGCCCGGTGCGGAGACGGCCGTGCCGCCTCCCACGCAGCCGGCCTCGCTCCCGGAGGCGCCCAGCGTCCCGGCGTCCCGTCCCGAGCCTCGGGTCCCCGGAACCACGAACGTCCGCTCCGACTCCGCGCCCAGCCACGGCACGGGCACGGCGCCCGAGCGGGAGCGCACGCCCGCTTCCGCGGATGAAGCGGGCCTGGCGTCGGAGCCGATGCCGGCCACCGAGCCCGCGCCCACGGTGGAGTCGCAGACGGCGCCGCCGGCAACGGACATGGCCGGCCAGGAGGCGCCGCCCGTGCCGGATGACGCGCCGGTGCTCGCGGCCGACCTGGAGTCGTCGGATGCGCCTCGCACCACGGATGTCCAGCAGCAGCGGCTGGTGAACGGCGCGCCGCTCTACAACCCCAACGTGTCGGTGCACATCGTCCAGAAGAAGCGCTTCGCGGACGAGGGCCGGCACGAGCTGACGGTGTACCCGGCCACGGTGCAGGTGAACGGCAAGTACACCAACCACGCGGGCACGGCGGCGCACTACACCTACCACCTGCAGGAGAACTTCGCGCTCCAGGTGATGGGCCAGTACAACTGGTACTCCAACGAGAGCGCCTTCAACCTGGAGCTCATCGACAAGGTCCGCGAGCAGGCGCAGGCGGCCTCGTCGCTGCTGCTCGTCTGGGGCGCGCACGCGGGCGTGGAAGTGACGCCGCTGTACGGCAAGTTCGCCTTCCTCAACAACTCGCTGGCGCAGTTCAGCGTGGTGCTCAGCGGCGGCGCGGGCGTGGGGTCCACGCGGCACCTCATCCGCCCCGCGGTGACCAACGAGGTGGACGGCCAGTCCTTCAACGTGCCCGCGCGCTTCGGTGACACGGGCACCAAGTTCCTCGGCTCGGTGGGCGGCGGCTTCCGCCTCCAGTTCGGTGAGTCGTACGCGTTGCGCGTGGAGGTCCGCGACCTCATCTACACCGCGCGCGTGGACCGGGTGGACGGCTGCAACCTGGCCGACTTCGAGGCGCTGGAGGCGGCGCGCTCCTCCAACCAGGACTTCGCTTCGCTGAACCTGAGCGGTAGCTGCCGCTACCAGCGGTTCGACGGCGTGGACCCGAAGACCCGGAAGAACTACCGCGAGGACATCATCCTGGGCCGCGACCTGGTGGCCGAGCCGTCCTCCGACGTCCTCAACAACGTCAGCTTCTACGCCGGCTTCTCTGTCCTCTTTTGATGCGCAGGAAGACCCGAACCGCCATGAAACGACTGCTCAGCCTCTTCGTCGCCCTGGCGCCGCTCACGGTGCTCGCCCAGCAGGACCCGGGCGGCTACAACCGCGCGCTGGCCGCCTTCAACGCCGGTGACATGGACACCGCCGCGCCGCTCTTCTTCGACCTCGCGGAGCGCGCCTCCGACCCGGAAGTGAAGGGCAAGTCGGAGTACTTCCTGGGACAGGCCCTGGCCAAGAAGGGCCTGCCCGTCGCCGCCTTCATCGCCTACGCGGCCATCGTCAACGCCGGGCCCTCGCACCCCTCGTACCTGAAGGCGGTGGAGGGGCTGGTGGACATGCAGCAGCAGTTGGATGAGCACAACCTCATCCCCAGCATCCTCAACCAGGCCTACACCGATGACGTCCGGGACCGGTGGGTGACGCTGCCCAAGGAGGTGCTCGCGCGCATCAACTACCTGGTGGGCACGGTGAGCCAGCGCAAGAGTCGCTTCGAGGAGGCGCGCTCGCTGCTGGAGGCGGTGCCCCAGGACAGCCGCGTCTACGCGAAGTCACGCTACCTGCTGGGCGTGGTGCTGTCGGATCCGCGCTTCCCGGGGCGCCCCGGTGAGGCCACCGTGCTGGACAAGGAGGCGCTGGCCGCCTTCAACGCGGTGTTGGCCGCGAAGGAAGGGCAGCTCGATTTGCGCGCCACGCAGCACCTGGCGCTCATCGCGCTGGGCCGGCTCCACTACCGCCGCGGTGAGTACGCGGATGCCAGCGCCGCGTATGAGCGGGTGCCGCGTTACTCACGCTACTGGGACCAGGCGCTCTTCGAGAACGGCTTCGCGCGCTTCCAGAACGAGGACTTCGGCGGCGCGCTCGGCAGCCTCCAGGCGTTGCACGCGCCTCAGTTCGAAGGCGCCTTCCAGCCCGAGTCGTGGATTCTCAAGGCGACTGTCTATTACTACTCGTGTCTCTACGACGAGGTGAAGACGACGCTGGCGGCCTTCGACGAGCTGTACGGCCCCATGGAGAAGCAGCTCGAGCCCTTCGCTGGCGAGGAAGAGGCGCTGGTGCAGTCCTACAACCTGGTGGCCGCGGAGAACCGCCGGCTCCCGCGCCCCGTGTACCTGTGGCTGCGCAACAACGAGCGCATCCGCGAGGTGATGCGGATGCTGGATCGCGTGGACACCGAAAAGAAGACACTGGCCGGTGGCCGGTGGCGGGGCACGCCGCTGGCGGCGCAGACCACCGCCTCGCTGGAGGACGTGCGAAGCACCTTGCTTCAGGTGGGTGGCACGCTGGCGCAGAGCCGCATCCGTGAAGCATCGGACAATCTGCGGACCTTCTCCGACCAGGCGGAAATCATCCGCGTGCAGACGGCATTGGATGAGAAGGATTTGCTGATGGCGGGCGTGGACCAGAAGGCGCTGCTGACGCGCCAGTCTTTGTATCGCCCGAAGATGCCTGGCGCGGCGTGGAACTACTGGAAGTTCCAGGGCGAGTTCTGGCGCGATGAGATTGGTTATTACCAATACACGCTGAAGCGTGGCTGTCCCGCGAAGACGGCGGAACAAACGCCGTGAGTTCATGGGCGGCATTGTCGCCCAACGTCGCACCTTCGAGGGGCCGTCTCCGCGCGATGTATCGCGGATGCGGCCCCTTCGTCTTGGCCACTTCTCAATCCAGAAGTGCGCATCTACTTTGCGTCGTCCCTCGTCAGTGGGTGCTGCGTTGCCCGCATGCCGGGTCGGCTTCACGGCAGGAGCTCGCATGAAGGTGGTTCTTCGTTTCGGTGCGTTGGCGGTGGGCGCGGTGCTCATCACCGGCGGGGTGGGAGAGGCGGCGGAAACGCAGACCCGGAGGGCGGGAAAGAAGCCCGTCTCGGCGTCCGCGTCGAAGAGCTCCGGGGCCAAGGCCGCGGGCAAGAAGAAGGCCGCGAAGCCGCAGGCGGCCAGCAAGGCGGAGGAGAAGGCGCCGCCGCCGGGTGTCGCGCCCGAGGACGTGCGTCAGGGCCCGGCGCGGGTGCAGCCGGCCTCGGCGAAGTTCGCGGAGCTGCCGCGCATCCCCGATGCGAAGCGCGACGCGCTCGCGGACAAGAAGCGTGACGAGGCCATCGAGGCCTTCAAGCGGCTCATCCCCAAGCTGCGGGACGGCAACCCGCAGAAGGCGGAGATGCTCTACCGCCTGTCGGAGCTCTACTGGGAGAAGTCCAAGTACCTCTACCAGGTGGAGATGACGCGCTTCCTGGAGGCGGAGAAGAAGTTCGACGCGGCCGTGGCGCGGGGCGAGAAGGTGGAGGCCCCGAAGCAGGACCACCGCGACAGCGAGCGCTACCGCACGGAGACGATGGGCATCTACGAGGAGATCCTCCGCGCCTATCCGGACTATCCGCAGCGCGACGAAGTGCTCTTCTCCATGGGCTACAACTACTACGAGCTGGGACGCCGCGAGGACGCGGTGGCCCGCTACGAGGAGTTGATCCGCGACTTCCCCAAGTCGCAGTTCGTGCCGGACGCGTACATCCAGCTCGGCAACCACTACTTCGAGAACAACAAGCTCATCCCCGCCAAGCAGAACTACGAGAAGGCGCGGGACTCGGGCGTGCCCAAGATCTACGCCTACGCCGTCTACAAGCTGTCCTGGTGTGACTACAACACCGGCGACTACGAGCCGGGCCTGAAGAAGCTGCACGAGGTGGTGGACTACGCCGCCAAGAGCCCGGAGCTGGGCGACCTGCGCACCGAGGCGCTCAACGACTTGACGGTCTTCTACGTCCAGTTGGACCAGCCCAAGCAGGCCATCGCCTACTTCAAGGAGAAGGCGCCGGAGCAGCGCGTGGGCCGGCTGCTGGCGAAGACGGCGGCGGGCCTGGTGGACGCGGGTCACTTCGACAGCGCCATCCTCACGTACCGCACGCTCGTGGACGACGCGCCCATGGGCGCCAACGCGCCCGAGTACCAGCAGGCCATCGTCCGCGCCCACGAGGGGCTCCGCCAGCGCCAGACGGTCCGCAAGGAAATGAAGCGGATGGTGGACCTCTACAGCCCGGGCGGCGAGTGGTGGAAGGCCAACGAGGACAAGACGACCGTCCTGCGCAACGCCTTCAACGTCACCGAAGAGGCCATGCGCGTCATGGTGACCGAGTACCACCAGGAGGCGCAGAAGACGCGCCAGGTGGAGACCTACCGGCTCGCGCGCGACATCTACAAGCAGTACGTGGACGCGTTCGCCTCCAACGCGAACCCGGACTTCGTGGCGGACTCCGCCTTCAACCTCCGCTTCTTCTATGCGGAAATCCTCTGGGCCCTGGAGGAGTGGGAGGCCGCGGCGGCCGAGTACGACGCCGTGGTGGCATTCAAGATTCCCGACCGCGACACGGCGCGCGAGGTCTCCAACGAGGCGTACCGCAAGAGCGCCTCGTACAACGCCATCCTCGCCTACGACAAGCTGGTGAAGATCGAGCGGGGGCAGATTGCCAAGAGCGACCTGCGCGACGGCCAGAAGGTCGACGAGAAGAAGGACAAGGGCGACGTCGCCAAGCAGAAGATCGTCAAGCGCGACGCGAAGGACCGGCAGGAGGAGCCGCTCACGAAGTTCGAGGACCGGCTCGTCGCCGCGTGCGACGTGTACGTGAAGCTGTACCCGAACTCGCCGGATGAAATCGACCTGCGCTACCAGTCCGCGGTCATCCTCTACGACCGCAGCCACTTCGTGGACGCGGCGCGGCGCTTCGGGGAGATCATCGAGAAGTTCCCGGAGGAGCGGCGCTCGCGGGACGCGGCCGACCTCACCATGTACGTGCTGGAGAGCCGCGAGGAGTGGCTCGAGCTCAACACGCTGTCGCGCAAGTTCCTCGACAACAAGAAGCTGTCCAAGCCCGGTACGGACTTCGCCGTGCGCGTCAGCCGCGTCGTCGAAGGCAGCCAGTACAAGTGGGTGGACGAAATCGTCTACAAGAAGGAGAAGAACCCGAAGAAGGCCGCCGAGGAGTTCCTTCGCTTCGTGACGGAGTTCCCCAAGTCGGAGAACGCCGACCGCGCGCTCACCTACGCGATGGTCATCGCGCAGGAGGCGGGCGAAATCGACAAGGGGCTGGCCGCGGGTGAGCGCTTCCTCAAGGAGTACCCGCGCAGCCCGTTCGAATTGAAGGCGCGCTACTCGCTGGCCGGTCTCTACGAGAAGGTCGCGGAGTACCGCAAGGCCGCCACCATGGCGGAGTCCTTCGTCGCCAGCTACGACGCCGCGCTGAAGGCCCAGGACGCCGACGGCAAGAAGTCCAAGCCCAAGGCCACCGCCAAGGCGGACGTCGCGCCGGGCGCGGAGGACGCGGAGACCCGGCGCGAGCGCCTGTCCGCCGAGCGCAAGGCCTTGGTGGACGAGGCCGGTGGCTGGGTGGCGGACGCGCAGTTCAACGCGGGTGTGTGGTGGGAGGGCGCCGGCGAGCCGCAGAAGGCCGTGGCCGCCTACAACGCCTACGTGTCCCGCTTCAAGGACCGCAAGGACGTGCCGCAGGTGGCCTTCGCGGCGGCCAGCGCGTGGGAGAAGGAGAAGCGCTGGAGCGAGGCGGCCCGCGCCTTTGGTGCCTTCGCGGAGACCTACGGGCGGGATTCGCGCTCCAGCTCCGCGCAGGTGTACCTGGCGCGCTACCACGAGCTGCTCGCGTACGAGCAACTGAAGAACGCGCGAGAGCAGGAGCGCGTGCAGGGCGAGCTGGTGAAGGCGTGGAACCGCCTGCCGGAGAACGCTCGCAAGGACACGGCGGTGCTCAATGCGTACGGCCACGCGCGCTTCCTGTCGGTGGAGCCGGCGTGGAAGCGCTACACGGGCATCCGCTTCTCGCGGGTGAGCACCATCCGCCGGGACCTCGCGGCGAAGCAGAAGGAGATTCAGCGGCTGGAGAAGGAGTACCTCGCGGTGCTCTCCACCGGCTCGGGTGACTGGGGCATCGCGGCCCTCACCCGCGTGGGCCTGGCGTACGCGGACTTCGCGCGCAACATCATGGACTCGCCGGATCCGACGGGGCTCGACGAGGAGCAGCTCGCCATGTACCGCGGCGAGCTGGAGAACCTGGCCCTGCCGCTGGAGGACAAGGCGTCCGAGGCCCTGGAGAAGGCGCTGGAGAAGGCCTACGAGCTGGGGGTCTACAGCCCGTGGACCCTGACGGCGCAGGACCAGGTGAACCGCCTGCGCCCCGGCGCCTACGCGCAGGTGCGGCAGGTGAACTACCGCGGCAGTGACACGCTGGTGCGCTCGGACCTGGTGCGGGTGCTGGAAGGCGCCACCGCCACGACGCCCGTGCCGGAGTCCGAGAAGCCCACGGAGCCGGGACAGGAACCGGCGGGACAGCAGCCGTCGGATGACGCGGCGCAGGCGCCCACCGCGTGGCGCGGGGAGGTGCTGCGATGAAGGCGTTTCGCAATTCATGGATGCAGGTGGGGGCGGGGAAGACGCAGATGAATTGGTTCCGTTCGATGCTCGTCGGCTCGCTGGCCTTCACGGCGGCGTGCGCGTCGGGTCCGCAGAAGAAGCCGTCCTCCTTGCCGGAGACGGCGCCTCCCGCCGCGCAGCAGCCGGCGCCCGTGCAGCAGAAGCCCGCGGCGCCTCCTCAGGCACCTCCCGGCAGCGCGGAGGAGGCCTTCGCGACGGCGCTCCGGTCCTATGAGGCTGGCGACCTGGACGCCGCGCGCAAGGGCTTCGAGTCGGTGGTGGATGCGCTGCCGCAGAGCCTCAACGCGCAGTTCAACCTGGGCGTCATCGCCGAGCGGCAGGGCCGTCCGGACGACGCGCGGGTGGCCTACGAGAAGGTGCTCCTGTTGGACCCGGCGCACGTCCCCGCGGTCGTCAACCTGGGCGTCATGTACCGCGAGCAGGGGCGGGTGGATGAGTCCGTCGCCTTGTTCGAGCGCGCGCTGAAGGTGCCGGGGCGCGAGTACGACGCCTCGCTGCTCAACAGCCTCTCCATCACCTATCGCGTGGCGGGGAAGCTGGACGAGTCGGAGGCCGCCGCTCGCCGCGTCCTGGTGCGCAACAAGGACAACCCCGGGGCGTACAAGAACCTAGCGCACGTGGCCTACGCGCGGGAGAAGTACCGGCTGGCGGAGCTGCTGGCGGGGACGGCGCGCAAGCACGCGGAGAACGACGCCTCGCTCTACAACCTGCTGGGCATGGTCTACCTGAAGCTGGACGACCGGGCGCGCGCGCTGTCCCAGTTCCAGAAGGCGGTGTCCCTGGATGCGAAGTTCCTCCCGGGCTACCTCAACCTGGGCGCGCTGGCGCTGAGCTACCGCGACTACGCGGGCGCCGAGCGCTCCTTCGGCAAGGCCGTGGAGCTCGAGCCCGGCTCGCCCGATGCGGCGCTGTATCTGGCCTGGGCGCTGGATGGTCAGAAGGGCCGCGACCCGAAGAAGGGCATCGCCGCGGGCGAGGTGTTCGAGAAGGTGCTGGCCACGCGCAAGGACCTCCCGGAGGCCGTGTGCGGCGCGGGCTGGGCGTACGCGTCGGACCGCGCGGGCTGGGAGAAGGCCATCGCGTTCCTCGACCGCTGCAAGGCGTTGGAGACGACGACGGACACCGACAAGCAGATGATCACGGCCAAGGTCAGCGGCCTGCAGAACATGCTCAAGGCGCCGGCGCCCGCACCCGCGGCGGCGGAGGCCGAAGGCGACGGCGCTCCGGCGGACGAGGCCATCGGCGGTGGTGGCGCGCAGCCCGCGCAGGGCGCCGAGGGTGAAGCCGAGCAGCCGGGGCAGGACGCGGAAGGCGACGCCACGGGCGGCGCGGGCACGCAGCCCGAGCAGGGCTCGGACGCGGCACCCGAGGGCAACCCTCCCGCGCAGGGCACGGACGTGGCGCCGGAAGGTGACGCCACGGAAGGCGCTGGCTCCGAGGCCACCTAGGCGCACGCTTCCAGCACGAACGCAGCACCCCACGGCGTTGCCACTCTCCGAAGTGGCAACGCCGTCTTCGCGACCTGGGACGATGCAAGCCACCCAACGCACGCCATTCCGCTCGCCGGCACTTGGGGCGGGGGCCGGGTTGGACAGGCACCGAAGGCATCACCCCGGTAGGCAGGCTGGAGTTCTGACGAAGCGGGACGGAACTTTTTTCCCCTCTCCAGGCTGCAACATCCGGATGAGCAGGCGAGTTCCTCTGGATTCAAGGACTTGAGGTTGGATCGCGCTGTGCAAGAGGAGGCTGGGTATGAGGCGACGGGTATCAGCGGTGTTGCTGGGCCTGGTGATGGCACCAGCGGTGGCGATGGCACAGGAGTCGAAAGACACGGTGAACGTCATCCAAGAGGAGGACCGCACCGTCTTCCGCAAGAAGACAGTCATCGACTTCACGGATGTCGCGGTGGAGGGCGAGCTCACGAAGCCAGAGGGCTCCTACGTGCTCCACCGGAAGAAGACGGACTTCCAAAGCCTCATCAAGGTCCGGGACAACTTCGATCCAGAGTTGCAGAAGTCAGTCGACAACCTCTAGCGGCAGCGGGCGGCGGCAGTCGTTCTCAGGGCGGAAGGGAAGAGGGAAAATCCTCATGGCGGCGGCGAAGAACAACGGCTTGACGCTTCGGATCACCGGGCCGGATGGCTCCACGGCGGAAGCCGTGTCGGAGGCCGAGAGCGTCATTGTGGGCTCAGGCGCTCAAGCGGCGGTGAAGATTCAGGACCCGCGGGTCTCGAACCTTCACGTGATGCTCAAGGTGGACAAGGATGGCTCCGTCACGGCCATCGACCTGGGCAGTGAAGGGGGCACGGAGGTACGAGGCCAAAGACTGGTCCTCCCCACCGCGCTCAATCCCGGGGATGTGTTGAGGGTCGGCGGCAGCCAGGTGGAGGTGCTCTTCGGCGCCACCCCCTCGGAGCGTCCGCTCCCGGCGGGGGCTCGCGTGGCCAGGCCGGCGTTCCAGGGCACGTTGCCTCCGGCGAGCACGGTGTCTCCCGTGCGGACCGCGGCGCCGCGCACGGAGCTGCCGAACCTGGTTCCGGCGCCGCCGCCCATGCACCCGGCCTCGCGTCCGGTGTCCGCGGCGCTGGGCAACCGCGTGGAGCGCGGCGCGTCCCCGGGCATGGTGCCGGTGGAGTCGCCCGCGCCGTCGCGCCAGGTACCGCCGGGGCTCCAGTCCCGGCCGACGCCCACGGCGCGCAAGTCCGGGCCGGCGGCGAACACCGCGGCGACGGCGCACCGCACGGTGGCGCCGCACCTCCAGGAGCCCCTGCCTCCCGAGGCGATGCCCACGTCCGAGGCGCGCGTCCTCCAGGTCGCGCTGCTGTGGGGCGACACCATGCTGGAGGTCCAGCACTTCAAGGACGGTGTCCCGGTCACCATCGGCGAGGCGAAGGGGAACTTCTTCAACGTCTTCACGCCGTCGGTGGGCAAGCGCCACGTGCTGGCGGTCAGCAAGAAGGACGCGCTGGAAGTGCGCGCTCCGGCGGGGGCGCGGGCCTTCGTCACCAACCAGGGCAACGTGCGCTCCAAGGACGCGCTGCGGGTCGCGGGCGCGCTCTCCGGTCAGGCCGGTGAGGACGCCGAGCAGGTCTTCACCCTGGGCCTGCACGACCGCGTCGAGGTGTCGCTGGGCACGGTGTCCTTCGTCGCGCGCTACGTGAAGCCGTCGCCGGTCATCACCGCCGCGTCGCTGAAGGACTCCGACTTCACGTTCTTCAAGATCACCAGCATCTGCTTGCTGGCGGGTCTGGCGGTGGTGCTGGCCATGGTGCTGACGCCGCGCCAGGAGCTGCCGCAGAGCGCGGACATCTTCGAGTCCCAGCAGCGCGTGGCGAAGCTGCTCATCACCCCGGAGAAGAAGCTGGAGGCGAAGAAGCTCCAGCTCTCCGCGCCGGAAGAGGGCGCCAAGGCGAAGGACGAAGAGGGCAAGTTCGGCAAGGAGGAGGCGAAGCAGCAGGAGGCGGCGCCTTCCAAGCCCGGCACCCCGGTGGTGGACAAGAGCAAGAAGGAGAAGGACCGTCAGGCGGTGGGCAAGGCCGGTCTGCTGGGCGCCTTCAAGGGCCTGAACGGCGGCGCCTCGGACGTGTTCGGCCCGGGTGGCTTCGGCACTGGCATCAACGACGCGCTGGGCGGCCTCAAGGGCGGCGCGGCCATGGGTGACGCGCAGGGCGTGGGCGGCATGGGCTCGCGGGGCACCGGCAAGGGCGGTGGTGGCACCGCGCTGGGCATCGGTGGCCTCGGGACGCAGGGCACGGGGCGCGGCACGGGCGGCTCGGGCGGCATCGACCTGGGCGGCCGTGGCAAGTCCATCACCAAGGTCATCCCCGGCAAGACGACGGTGGTGGGCGGCCTCGACAAGGACGTCATCGCCAAGGTCATCCGGCGCCACCAGGGGGAGATCAAGTACTGCTACGAGTCCGAGCTGAACAAGGACCCGAGCCTCGCGGGCAAGGTGGCGGTGGCCTTCGTCATCGACCCCACGGGCGCTGTGTCCGACGCGAGTGTCTCCGAGACGACGCTGAACAACGCCGCGGCGGAGCGCTGCATGCTGTCGCGAATCCGGCGCTGGAAGTTCCCGGAGCCGAAGGGCGGCGGCGTGGTGTCCGTGACGTACCCCTGGCTCTTCTCTCCCGCGGGCGCGGGGGGGTAGTCGCCGCCAGGCGGCTGTGAAGCACCGTGAGTGGCGTGGACGGAACGGTCCACGCCACTTTCGTTTTTCCCCCACTGCCAGTTCCGAGGGGGCGTCATTAACGTCTGCGCCGCTCCCGTGTTGCACCGGGAGGGCACGATTGTCGGGAGGACCCGTGAAGAAGTCTCTGCTGATTGCCGCGCTCGCGCTGCTGTCGTCTCCGGTTCTTGCGGCCACCCCACCGGAAGGGGTGCCGTTCGAGCCGCGCCGTGGCTTCTTCACCGAGACGGACATCGGCGTGTTCTTCACCGTGGGCGGGGAGAACGTCTACTCCAACGCCCAGACGTACCTGCAGTTGGGCATCGGGTACGACCTCACGGAGAAGCTGTCGCTGGGGGCGCACTTCGGGCTCGGCTCGTCCGCGCAGAACTGCTTCGCGGGCTACCTCCCCGGCACGGAGACGTGCGCGCTGTCGGACAACTTCACCATGGCCTTCCTGAACCTCACGGCGGCCTACCACGTGCGCGTCATGGACCGCCTGTTCCTCACGCCCAAGGTGGTGGCGGGCTACACGCGGTTGGACCCGGCGCCGGTGAACCCCGGCCAGGGTGACCCGGGACGCGCCGTCAGCGCGCCCAACGCGGGCCTGGGCTTCGGCGTGGAGTACGCCACGGGCATGGACCACTTCTCCGTCGGCGCGGACCTGCTGGCCCGCTACATCATCGGGCCCAACATCACCTCCTTCGCCATCTTCCCGAAGGTGAAGTACACGTTCTGAGCGCGGACGAACGAAGGGCCCGCCCCCAACGTGGTGGGAACGGGCCCTCGGGACTTCATGCGGACGCGAAGGCCTACTCGGCCGCGCGCTCCTCGCGCTTGCGGTCACGCTCGGCGCGGTAGCGCTCGCCCACCGCCAGCGCCTTCTTGCGCATGCGGATGGACTTGGGCGTCACCTCGACGAGCTCGTCGTCGGCGATCCACTCCAGCGCCTTCTCCAGGCCCATCTCGCGCGGCGGCGTGAGGATGACGTTCTCGTCGCGGCCGGAGGCGCGGATGTTCGTGAGCTTCTTCTCACGGCAGCAGTTCACGTTCAGCTCGGACGCGTGCGAGTGCTCGCCGATGATCATGCCCTCGTACACCGTGGCGCCGGCGCCGACGAAGAGCGCGCCACGCTCCTGGATGCTGAAGAGCGCGTACGGCACGGTGTCGCCCAGGCGGTCGGAGACGATGGCGCCGTTCTGCCGCTTGGGGATGTAGCCGAACCACGGCTCGAAGCCGTCGAACTGGCTGCTCATGATGCCCTCGCCACGGGTGATGGTGAGGAACTCCGAGCGGAAGCCGATGAGGCCGCGCGCGGGGATGCGGAACTGGAGCCGGGTGCGGCCCGAGCCCAGGCTGCCCATGTCCACCATGCGGCCCTTGCGGGGCCCCAGGCGCTCGGTCACCGAGCCGACGCTGTTCTCCGGCACGTCGCAGAAGAGCAGCTCCATGGGCTCGTGGAGCTGGCCGTCGATCTCCTTGGTGATGGGCTCCGGGTTGGAGGCCGTCAGCTCGTAGCCTTCGCGGCGCATGTTCTCGATGATGACGGCCAGGGCGAGTTCGCCACGGCCCACCACGCGGAACGCGTCCGGCGTCTCGGTGTCCTCCACGCGGACGGCCACGTTCCGGTACGCCTCGCGGTAGAGGCGCTCACGCAGGTTGCGGGAGGTGACGAACTTGCCTTCCTTGCCCGCCAGCGGCCCGTCGTTGACCTTGAAGATCATCATCATCGTGGGCTCGTCCACGGTGATGCGGGGCAGCGGCACCGGCTTCTCCACGTCGGAGAGCGTGTCGCCGATGGAGATCTCCTCGATGCCGGCGATGGAGACGATTTCACCCGGACCGGCGTCCGGAATCTCCACGCGCTTCAGGCCGGAGAAGCCGTACAGCTTGACGATCTTGCCCGGCTGGATCTTCCCGCCTTCGCGGCAGACGGCCACGGGCATGTTGGCGGTGATGCGGCCGGCCTGCACGCGGCCCACGGCCAGACGGCCGACGTAGTCGTCGTAGTCCAGGTTGGCGACCAGGAGCTGCAGCGACGTCTCGTCCGACTTCGGCGGCGGCGGGATGTGGTTGATGATGGCGTCGTACAGGGGCTCCAGCGTCTTGCCGGGCACGTCCAGGTCCGTGGACGCCTGACCCTGGCGAGCGATGGTGTAGAGGACGGGCATCTCCAACTGCTTCTCGTCCGCGCCCAGGTCGATGTAGAGCGAGTAGACGAGGTCCAGCACGTCCTTCGCGCGGGCGTCCTGGCGGTCGATCTTGTTGATGACCAGCACCGTCTTCAGGCCCATGGCCAGGGCCTTGCTGAGCACGAAGCGCGTCTGGGGCAGGGGACCTTCGGCGGCGTCCACCAGCAGGATGACGCCATCGACGAGGCGCAGACCGCGCTCCACCTCACCACCGAAGTCGGCGTGACCCGGGGTGTCGATGATGTTGATCTGCATGCCCTTGTAGTTGACCGCGGTGTTCTTCGCGAGAATGGTGATGCCCTTCTCGCGCTCGAGGTCGTTGGAGTCCATCACCCGTTCGGCGACGTGCTCGTTGCTACGGAAGGTGCCCGCCTGCCGAAGCAAGTGATCGACGAGCGTGGTCTTGCCATGGTCAACGTGGGCGACGATGGCGACGTTACGGATGTTTTCGCGAGGAATCATACGAACCGAACTGTGATGGAAGGTGGGGTACGCCCGAGGGAGGTCGGGGCTTCCGAACCCCACCGGAACCCGGAAGGCGGGCGCTTATATGCCGCGAGTGCGTCCCCTGCAATGCAGCCGGAAGTCCAGCATCCGGCCGGGCGGGCTTTTCACCGAAAGGTCATGGCGAAGCCCCGTCCCTGCCATCCCTGAACAGGGCGGGGCGTTTTCTGCTTCCAGCGGGCCGCCGCCACCCCTCTAGAGGGCGGCCGGAGGGCTCCCTGGGGGGAGGGGCTCGGGCGAAGCGACTCCGGTACGCACGTTCAGCCGCTCACGGAGGAAGCGTTCGACCCGGGCCTCCACCAGCCCCGGGGCTTCGAGTGGGGCGGTGTGGGTGCCGTCCGGGATGAGCTCCAACTCGGCGCCCGGAATCCGGTCCGCCATCTCCTCGGAGATCCACCCCGGGGTGAACTTGTCCTGCCCCCCGGCCACCACCAGGGTGGGCACGTCCACGTGGGGCAGGTGGTCCCAGGCGTTGTGCTCGGCCATGGAGTCCAGGGTGCGCACGAAGACGACAGGGTCCATCCGGGCCAGGTGGTCGAAGTAGGGGGCCAGGTCGTTGCGGGCGATGCGCTCGCGGTTCATCTCCAGGGAGATGGCGAGCTGCACGGCCAGCTCCGTGCGCAGCATGGCGTGGATGAGGCGGGCGGACTGGGCCGGGTAGCGCTCCACCACGCGCCGGATGAGGGGGAAGGCGCGCTTGAGGGCGGTGGAGTCGTGGAAGGTGTCCAGCGGGTTGCCGTAGCTGCCGCACACCAGGACGAGCCCGGAGACGCGGTGGGCGTAGCGGCGGTGGAACTCCAGCGCCACCTGGACGCCCATGGAGTGGCCGAAGAGGACGACGCGCTCCATCCCGGTGGCGTCCAGCATCCGCCGCAAATCGTCGCAGGTGTACAGCATGCCAATGCGCGAACGGTCTTGCGGCACGGTGGAGCTGCCATGGCCCCGGTAGTGCCAGCGCAGCACGCGGTGGCGCCGCGCCAGGTAGGGCGACAGGTACTTCCACGCGAAGCCGTCACAGCCCAGCCCGTCGCAGAGGACGATGCCGGGAAGGCCGTCCCCCTGGACCTGGTAGTACAGCTCCGCGCCGTCCGGGACGCGCAGCCGGTCCTGGTGGAAGTACCGCGCGCTGCCACTCATGCGTCGCCCATCTCCGCCTCGTCGTCGGGCAGGCCCTTGTCCAGGCCGTAGCGGGAAATCTTCAGGATGAGGTTGGAACGGCTGATGCCCAGCTCCCGCGCCAGCCGGCTCTTGTTGTAGCGCGTTCGCAGCAGGCCCTGCTGAATCATCTCGCGCTCCAAGGCCTCCACGGCCTCGTGCAGCTTGCCGTGCGCGCGCGGAGAGATGAAGGGCCCACCCCCGGGAATCACCGCGTCGCGGATGCGGCTGGAGAGGAGCTCCGCGGGAATGAACTCCAGCTCGCCCCCGAGCACGAGCAACCGCTCGATTTCGTTCTCCAGCTCGCGGATGTTCCCGGGCCACGCGTACGCGCCGAGGATGGCCAGGGCCTCCGGCGCCAGTCCCCGGGCGCGCTGGCCTTCGCGGTGGTGTTTGCGCAGGAAGTGGTCGATGAGGACCGGCATGTCGTCCCGGCGCTCGCGCAGGGGCGGCAACTGCACGCGGATGACGTTGATGCGGTAGAAGAGGTCCTCGCGGAACTCGCCGCGTTTGACGAGCTCGCCCAGGTCCTTGTGGGTGGCGGCGATGACGCGGACGTTGACCTCCTTGAGCTGCGTGCCGCCCACGGGGAGGAAGGTGCCTTCCTGCAACACGCGCAGCAGCTTCACCTGGAGGGCGGCGGACATGTCGCCCACCTCGTCCAGGAAGAAGGTGCCGCCGTCGGCGACCTCGAAGAGGCCCTTCTTGTCCCGCAGCGCGCCGGTGAAGGCGCCGCGCGTGTGCCCGAAGAGGGCGCTCTCCAGGAGGTTGTCGTTGAAGGCGGAGCAGTTCTGCACCACGAAGGGCTGCTCCGCGCGGGGGCCGCTGTGGTGGATGGCGCGCGCCACCAGCTCCTTGCCGGTGCCGGACTCGCCGTTGATGAGGACGGTGGAGTCGGAGTTGGCCACCTTCTCCATCAACCGGAACACCTCCATCATGGGGCCGGAGCGTCCGATGATCTTCTCGAAGCGGGAGCGCTCGTTCAGCGCATCGGCGGCCGCGGGCACGTTCGTGTCCTGCTGTGAGGCGACGGCCTCGTGGTCGGCGATCTCTCCCGCCGCGCGCTCCAGCAGGTCGGACAGCTTGCTCAGGTCGGCGCCGTCGATGACGGGCACTTGTTCAGCCAGTCTGTCCAGGTCCGCGTGGGGCGGGGCGAACTGGCGCACCTTCGCCACGAGCACCTCCGCCTCGCGCGCGTCGAGCGGCTGGCGGGCGAAGCCCTCGACGAAGAGGAAGCCTTCGTACTCATTGGCGATGTAGAGTGGCGCGCCGACGATGCTGAAGTTGAGGTGGCAGTCGTGGACGAGCGAGCGGCGCACCTTCTTGTTGGCCTTGAACTTCTCGTTGAGCACCCGGACGGACTGAACGCAGCGCCGCAAGCCCTCCTTGGACGCCAGGGCGAGCCGGCACGGCGCATTCGGGGAGGGGTGATGTCCCCGTGCTGCCATGCATGCACCACGCCGTGTCGGTCCGCGAAGGCAAGCTCGACCTGCCACCACTTGCGGATGACATCCCTGAGCATGATGATGGTGTGCAGGTTCAGATGCTTCCCGTAGTCCATCCTCATCTCCGTCGCGTCTCCCCACGCGGCGGGGCAGGGGACGCCGGGACTGGCGGCAGCCAGATTCCCGGGCTCTCATACCTCATGAATGGGCGTCGGCCGCACCTCTCTCTCAAGTGACTACTCCCCCTTACACCCGCGGTGAATCCGGGCATGGCCACGCGCATGACCACGACGATGGCCATGGCCACCACCACTCTCATCACGGCCATGGGCATGGGCACGGTCATGCGCACGGTCCCAGGAAGGGCGGACTGGCGGAGGAGCGGAAGCGGGACAAGCGCCGGCTCATCTTCGCCCTGGTCCTGACGGCGACCATCGCGCTGGCGGAGGCGGTGGGCGGCTGGATGACGAACTCGCTGGCCCTGCTCTCCGACGCGGGCCACATGCTGACGGACGTGTCCGCGCTGGCGCTCAGCCTGGTGGCGCTGTGGTTCGCGGGCAAGCCGGCGGACGTGAAGAAGACGTACGGCTACTACCGCATGGAGATTCTCAGCGCGCTGCTCAACGGCGTGCTGCTGATGGGCATCACCGGCTTCATCCTCTATGAGGCCTGGGAGCGCGTGCGTGAGCCCGCGGTGGTGGACCTGGGGCCCATGGCCATCGTCGCGTCGGTGGGTTTGTTGGCCAATCTGGGCGCGCTGGGATTCCTCCACCGCTCCCACTCCATGAACGTGCGCGGGGCGTTCCTGCACGTGCTGGGGGACACGCTGTCCTCGGTGGGCGTGCTCGTGGGCGCGGGCATCATGGCGTACACGGGCTGGTACGTCGTGGACCCCATCATCTCCGTCGTCATCTCCGTCGTCATCGTGGTGGGCGCGGTGCGCCTGGTGCGTGACGCGGTGGACGTGCTGATGGAGGCGGTGCCAGCGCACGTGGACCTGGCGCAAATCAAGGAGTTGATGCTGCGCGCGCAGGGCGTGACGGCCGTGCATGACCTGCACGTGTGGACCATCTCCAGCGGCGTGTACGCGCTGTCCGCGCACCTGGTGGTGCAGGACCCCATGGTCTGCAACAACGACGAGATTCTCTCCGCCGTGAAGCACGACCTGTACGACCGCTTCGGCATCGACCACACCACGATTCAAATCGAGAGCGAGTCCTACGCCCACCTGGGCGAGGTCCACTGACGGGCCCCCGGGTGGCCGGGGAGCCCTGCCAGGGGCTCCGTGGCCTGCCCGGACGCGTGCCCCAGCGGACGCCGGCGCGAAGCTTCGCCTTGCCTCGGGCGGCGCGGGCGGATGATTCTCCCTGGTCCATGAACCTGCTGGACAAGGTGCTGACGTTACGGCCGGGGAACACGGTGGCGCGGGTGGGCCACGGCTCGCGTGTGCCGCTGCTGAACCCCCGCGAGCTGCTGCGCGCCCTGGCGCGCGCGCCGGTGTCGCTGCCGTGCCTCCCCGTACAGGCGAAGGGCGCGCTGCCCGGGCTGCTGCGCGCCGCGCGCTCCGAGGACGCCGTGTTGGGGCTGGCCTGCCCGCATCCCCTGTCGGACCGGGGGGCGCCGGAGCGCTTCGTGCTGGCCGCGCACCAGGTGGCGGCCGAGTCCGAGCATGCGCGCCCCCTCTTCCTCCAGGCCGGGCCCATCCGCGTGGCCCGGGCGGACGCGGACACCCTGGACGCCTTGAAGGAAGGCATCTACCGCGTGGTGGACGCGGGCTTCTCCCTGGTGTCGCTGGACCTGTCCCGGTTGGACTCCTACGAGGCGGTGGAGGCGGTGACCGCGCTGGTGGCCCCGGTGACGGAGCGGGAGCTCGCGCTGGAGCTGACGGCGCCGGCCCCCAGCGGGGGCCTGGTGGACGCGTACCGGACGCTGCTGGAAGGCCTGCGGCAGTGGCACGTGCCGGTGGACTTCATCCGCGTGCCGGAGGCGGCGCTGGGGAGGGCGAGCCGGACGTGGGCCTGCTGCGGACCTTGGTGGACCTGGCCGCCCAGTACGACACGGGCGTGTCGGTGAGCGAGGCGGGCGCGCTGTGGCCCAACGGGCTGCCCACGTATGTGGCGTCCGGGGTGCGCAAGGTGGACTGCGTGGGGGGCTTCGAGCGGCTGGCGCTCGGGGCCTGGCCCGCGGAGATCCGCGCCGGGGTGGAGGAGAAGGCCGCGGCGGCCGGGCTGCCCGCGGGACAGCTCCTGGGGGTGATGGAGGAGCGGCTTCCGCCCCTGGACGACGCCGCGCGGGAGAAGCTGGAGGCGCTGTCCTTCATGGAGGCCACTGAAGTCCTGGCCGCGCTCGGGGCTACCCGCACGGGTCAGGCGACGCTGCGCTTCCTGGCGGAGAAGCGGGGCGACTGAGCCCGGAGCGGTGTAGAAGGGGCCCATGCGTATCGTCGCAGGCACCGTGAAGGGCCGGGCGCTGGCGGGCCCCAAGTCCACGTCGCGGCACATCCGTCCCACGGCCGACCGCGTCCGGGAGACGCTCTTCAACGTGCTGGGCCAGTTCCTGGACGGCCAGCGCGTGCTGGACCTCTATGCGGGCACCGGCGCGCTGGGCCTGGAGGCCGTGTCGCGCGGCGCGGGGCAGGCGGTGCTGGTGGACCAGGACCGCGAGGCGCTCGGGCTGTGCCGGCAGAACGTGGACTCGCTGGGGCTGGCCGGGCAGGTGGAAATCGTGGCCGCCCCGTGTCCCGGGCCCTGGAGACGCTGAAGCGGCGCGGAGAGCGGTACGAGCTCATCTTCGCGGACCCGCCCTACGCGGCCCACGTGGTGGAGACGGTGCTCGACGGCATCATGGCGGCCGGGCTGCTGGCGCCCTCGGGCATGGTGGTGGTGGAGCACGACAAGCGCGAGGCGGCTCCGGACGCGCATGCCGGGCTTAACCGGGAAGATCAGCGCCGTTTCGGGGACACGTTGGTGAGCTTCTATCGGGCGCCGTGAGCAGTCCTTGACCGGCTGTCGGGGGCATCCGAGACTTCCTGTCGCATGCCGGTCGCCATCTATCCTGGTTCCTTTGATCCGCTCACCAACGGGCACCTGAGCCTCATTCAGCGCAGCCTGAAGATGTTCGATCGGCTCATCGTCGCCATCGCGGTGAACCCGAAGAAGACCCCGCTGTTCTCCGAGGACGAGCGCCGCGCGCTGATTCGCGAGGCCGTCCAGGACGAGCGTGTGGAGGTGGACGCCTTCCACGGCCTGCTGGTGGACTACGTGCGCCGCCGCAACGCGGGCGTCATCGTCCGCGGGCTGCGGGCCGTGTCGGACTTCGAATACGAGTTCCAACTGGCCAACATGAACCGGAAGCTCGCGCCGGACGTCGAGACGGTCTTCATGATGACGGGGGAGGACTACTTCTACATCTCCTCCAACCTCGTCCGGGAAGTGGCCTCCTTCGGGGGCGACGTCACCGGGCTGGTGCCCCCCAACGTTCATCAGGGGCTGAAGGCGAAGTTCGCTGGAAAGAAGTAGGGGCGGCAGGCCCCTTGTCCCCCGTGGTGCTCCGCGTTAGGCAGGGGACATGAAACTCGCTCGCCGGCTCCAGGCCATCAAGCCGTCTCCGACGCTCGCTCTCAACTCGCGCGCCAAGGCGCTCGCCGCCAAGGGTGTGGACGTGGTGGTCCTGGCCGCGGGAGAGCCGGACTTCGACACGCCGGACTACGTGAAGCAGGCCGCGGTGGACGCGCTGCGCGCGGGTTTCACCAAGTACACCGCCACCAACGGCATCCCGGAGCTGCGCGAGGCCATCTGCACCAAGCTCGAGCGGGACAACGGCCTTCGCTACACGCCGGACCAGGTGCTCGTCACATCCGGCGGGAAGCAGGCGCTCTACAACTTCTGTCAGGCGGCGCTGGAGGAGGGTGACGAAGTCATCATCTTCTCGCCCTTCTGGGTCAGCTATCCGGACATGGTGCGCCTGGCGGGCGGCACGCCCGTCATCGTCCCCACGCGGGAGGAGGACGGCTTCGCGCCGGCCCCGGACGCCATCCGCCGCGCGCTCACGCCCAACACGCGCGCCGTCATCATCAACAGCCCGGGCAACCCCACCGGCGCGGTGTATTCGCGCGCCGCGCTGGAGGCCATCGCCGAGGTGCTGCGCCCGCACGACTGCCTCATCGTCACCGACGACATCTACGAGAAGCTGCTCTACACCGACGAGCGCCTGGGCATCAGCGACGTGGCGCCGGACCTGGTGCCGCGGCTGGTGGTCGTCAACGGCATGAGCAAGGCGTACTCCATGACGGGCTGGCGCCTGGGCTACATCGCCGGGCCGAAGCCGTTGGTGTCCGCCATGCAGATGGTGCAGGACCAGTCCACCTCCAACGCCTCGTCCATTGGCCAGAAGGCGGCGCTGGCGGCGCTCCAGGGGCCGCCGGACACCATCACCGCGATGGTGAAGGAGTACCGCGAGCGCCGTGACTTCTTCGTTGCGGGGCTGAACGCGCTGGACGGCGTGCGCTGCCGGATGCCCGAGGGCGCCTTCTACGCGTTCGCGGACGTGCGGGGCCTGCTGGGACGCTCCTACAAGGGCAATCCGGTGACCTCCTCGATGCAGCTCTCAGAGATTCTCCTGGACGACTTCCGCGTCGCCGCCGTGCCCGGCGAGCCCTTTGGCGCGGATGGCTACATCCGCATGAGCTTCGTCACCTCGCGCGAGGTGCTGGAGAAGGGCCTCGCCCGGCTGGGAGCGCTGGTCAAGGCCCTGAGCTGACGCGCCGTCAGTCGGTGTACGCGAAGGCGCGGAACTCGTCGCGGTACTGGCGGTACACGAGGACGGCGGGGCGGCCGGAGAGGTTGCCCACCGCCGTCCACACCTCCTTGGGGTTGCGCACGTCCAGCGCCAGCCGCGCGGGGGCCTTGCCGTACTTCTTCTCCATGGCCTCCAGCGGCATCACCTCGATGTCGTAGAGCGTGATGAGGTCCGTGCGCTTCATCCGAAGCTGCTTCACCCACGCGGACACCAGCTCCTCCGGCGTGGCGTAGCGCTCCGCCTCCAGGGCGAACGGGTAGAGCAGCTCGTTGGAGATGGTGCGCACGTCCCCGGTCAGCAGGCTCTGGAAGACGAAGCGAGCGTCCGCCTGGATGTCCCGTTGGATGCGCTCCTCGAGCGACAGCTTGGGCTCCTCGGGGAGCGGCTCGCGCTTCAAGTCGGGGAAATTCGGGGAAGGGTGGGCTTGACGGGGCCCGTCAGGGGCGCCGCGGCCTCGCGCGAGGGCTCCGGAGCCGCTGCGGGCTTCGAGGGCACCTCCGCCTTGGGCGCCGCCGCCTTCTTCGCGGGCACCTCGGTGGGAGGAGCCTCCGCCTTCTTCGCGGGCGCCTCGGCGGGAGGTGACTCCGCTTTCGGTGCGGCGGGCTCGGCCACGGGCGGCGGTGCGGCGGCGGGCGCCTTCACGGCCGGCTCGGTGGGGGCGGGGGCCGCCGCGGGCGGGGCGCCTTCGGGCGCGGGAGCGGCGGCATCCTGGGCGAGGGCAGGGGAAGCGAGCGAGACGAGCAGTGCCAGGGACCAGTGGCGCATGGGACCTCCGTAGGCGGCGGAGCCTACCAGAGGACTGCGCTCAGGCACGGAGGTGCATGCGAGCAAGCAGCCTCAACACAGTCCTCGCATGTGGGGGCGGACGTTGGTATGGGGGCGCCCCGATGCCCAAGCGTACCGATATCCGCAAGGTTCTGGTGATTGGCTCGGGTCCGATTGTCATCGGGCAGGCCGTCGAGTTCGACTACTCCGGTACACAGGCCATCAAGGCTCTCCGGGATGAAGGCGTGGAGGTGGTGCTGCTCAACAGCAACCCCGCCACCGTGATGACGGACCCTGAGTTCGCGCATCGCACCTACATCGAGCCGATTACCGTCGAGGCGGCCGAGCGCATTCTCGCCTCCGAGCGTCCTGATTCGTTGCTCCCCACCATGGGCGGCCAGACGGCGCTCAACCTCGCCAAGGCGCTGGCGGAGCAGGGCATCCTGGACAAGTACGGGGTGCGGCTCATCGGCGCGTCGCTGGAGGCCATCAACAAGGCCGAGGACCGTCAGCTCTTCAAGGCGGCCATGCAGAAGATTGGCGTGGCGCTGCCCAAGAGCGGCTACGCGACGACGCTGGACCAGGCGATGCAACTGGTGGAGGACATCGGCTTCCCCGCCATCATCCGCCCGTCCTTCACGCTGGGCGGCACCGGCGGTGGCATCGCGTACAACCGCGAGGAGTTCGAGACCATCTGCCGCTCTGGCCTGAAGGCCAGCCCCACCTCCACCATCCTGGTGGAGGAGAGCGTGCTGGGCTGGAAGGAGTACGAGCTCGAGGTGGTCCGCGACACGGCGGACAACGTCATCATCGTCTGCTCCATCGAGAACCTGGACCCCATGGGCGTGCACACCGGTGACTCCATCACCGTGGCGCCCGCGCAGACGCTGACGGACCGTGAGTACCAGCGGATGCGGCAGGCCTCGCTGGCCATCATCCGGGAGATTGGCGTCGACACGGGCGGCTCCAACATCCAGTTCGGCATCCATCCGAAGGACGGCCGTATGGTCGTCATCGAGATGAACCCGCGCGTGTCGCGCTCCAGCGCGCTGGCGTCGAAGGCGACGGGCTACCCCATCGCGAAGATCGCCGCGAAGCTGGCGCTGGGCTACACGCTGGACGAGCTGCGCAACGACATCACCCGGGACACGCCGGCCTCCTTCGAGCCGACGCTGGACTACGTGGTGGTGAAGGTGCCGCGCTTCAACTTCGAGAAGTTCCCGCACGCGGACCGCACGCTGACCACGAGCATGCGCTCGGTGGGCGAGGTGATGGCCATTGGCCGCACCTTCCCCGAGGCGTACATGAAGGCGCTGCGCTCCATGGAGCTGGGCCGCGTGGGCCTGGAGTCCCCGGAGCTGCCCACGGAGAAGGAGGAGCGGGAGAAGGTGCTGCGCGAGGCGCTGCGCATCCCCCGCCCGGAGCGCCCCTGGTTCGTGGCGCAGGCCTTCCGCGAGGGCCTGACGGTGGAGGACGTGCACGCGCTGTCCGCCATCGACCCGTGGTTCCTGCGCTACATCCAGATGCTGGTGAACGAGGCGCAGTCGCTGCAGGAGTACGGCCGCCTGGACCAGCTCCCGGACGACGTGCTCCGGCAGGCCAAGGCGCACGGCTTCTCCGACAAGTACCTGGGCAAGCTCCTGGGCTACCCGGAGGAAGAGGTGCGGGCGCACCGGCACTCGCGCAACATCCGCCCCGTCTTCAAGCGGGTGGACACCTGCGCCGCGGAGTTCGAGGCGTACACGCCCTACCTGTACTCCACCTACGAGGAGGAGGACGAGGCGCCCCCCACGGACCGCCAGAAGGTCCTCATCCTGGGCAGCGGCCCCATCCGCATCGGCCAGGGCATCGAGTTCGACTACGCCTGCGTGCACGCGGCCTTCGCGCTGCGCGAGGCCGGGTACGAGACGGTGATGGTCAACTGCAACCCGGAGACGGTGTCCACCGACTACGACACGTCGGACCGCCTCTACTTCGAGCCGCTGACCATCGAGGACGTGCTGGAGGTGTCCCAGCGCGAGAAGCCGGTGGGCGCCATCGTCCAGTTCGGTGGCCAGACGCCGCTGCGCATCTCCGTGCCGCTGGAGAAGGCCGGCCTGCCCATCCTGGGCACGCCGCCGGACGCCATCGACCGCGCGGAGGACCGCGAGCGCTTCTCCAAGCTCATCGAGAAGCTGGGCCTGAAGCAGCCGGAGAACGGCGTCGCGCGCAGCCACGCGGAGGCCTTCAAGGTGGCCGAGCGCATCGGCTACCCCGTGATGGTGCGCCCCTCGTACGTGCTGGGCGGCCGGGCCATGGAGACCGTCTACGACGTGTCCAGCCTGGAGCGGTACATGCGCGAGGCGGTGAGCGCGTCTCCTGAGCACCCGGTGCTCATCGACCGCTTCCTGAAGGAGGCCATCGAGGTGGACCTCGACCTGGTGGCGGACCGCACGGGCGCGGTGATGATTGGCGGCGTGCTGGAGCACATCCAGGAGGCGGGCGTTCACTCCGGTGACGCCGCGGCCACGCTGCCGCCACACTCGCTGTCGCCAGACCTGGTGGAGCGGATGAAGGACCAGGCCATCGCCCTGGCGCGCGAGCTGGGCGTGGTGGGCCTGATGAACGTGCAGTTCGCCATCCAGGGGAAGACCATCTACATCCTGGAAGTGAACCCGCGCGCGAGCCGCACGGTGCCGTTCATCTCCAAGGCGACCGGCGTGGCGATGGCGAAGATCGCCGCCCTCTGCATGGTGGGCAAGACGCTCAAGGAGCTGGGCGCCACGCAGGAGCCCGAGTTCAAGCACGTGGCGGTGAAGGAGAGCGTGTTCCCCTTCGCGCGCTTCGCGGGCGTGGACGTCATCCTCGGGCCGGAGATGAAGTCCACCGGCGAGGTGATGGGCCTGGCGAACGACTACGCGTCCGCCTTCGCCAAGAGCCAGCTCGCCGCGGGCGTGAAGCTGCCCAAGAGCGGCAAGGTGTTCATCTCCGTCAAGGACGACGACAAGCCGGCGGTGGTGGACCTGGCGCGGCGCCTGCGGAACATGGGCTTCACGCTCATCGTCACCGCCGGGACGCACACGTACCTGGCGACGAAGGGCATCGAGGCGCAGGTGGTGCAGAAGGTGAAGGAGGGCCGCCCGAACATCGTCGACAAGATTGTCGACGGTGAAATCGTGCTGGTCATCAACACCACCTTCGGCAAGCAGGAGATCGCCGACAGCTTCTCCATCCGCCGCGAGTCGCTGATGCACTCGGTGCCGTACTACACGACGGTGCAGGCGGCGCGCATGGCGGTGGGCGCGCTGGAGTCGCTCAAGCGCGCGGACCTGGAAGTGAAGCCGCTCCAGGAGTACCTGGGCATCAACGCGGCGCCCGCGGGCATGCCCCGGCGCTGACAGCCCGGTTCTCTCGAAGCCCGCGGCCCCGCTCCTCCTGGGAGTGGGGCCGTTGGCGTTTCAGGGGCCCGCGGGGCTCAGGCCGACAGCGCGCCCGACTCGAGGGCCTTCTGGGCCGAACCGGACATGTCCTCGGCCAGCGTCTGGACGGAGCGCGCCACGTTGCGCGTGGCCTGCACGGCGTTCAGCGTCTTCTGCATCTGCGAGGACATGTCCTGAATGGCCACGGCGATCTGCGCGGTGCCCGCGTTCTGTTGGGACACGGCGGCGGAAATCTGCCGGACGCTGTTGCTGGTGTCGCTGATGATGCCCGTCAGCCGCTGGAGCTGGGTGCCGGAGATTCGCACCGCCTCCAGGCTCACCTTCACCCGGTGCACGCCCTGTTCGCTCGTCTTCGCCGCGTCGCGCATGTCCGCGCTCACGCCCTCGAGCACCTCGCGGATGCGCTGGGTGGCGACGACGGACTGGTCCGCGAGGCTGCGCACCTCGCGTGACACCACCGCGAAGCCCCGGCCATGCTCCCCGCTGCGCGCCGCCTCGATGGCCGCGTTGACGGCCAGCATGTTGGACTGGTCCGCCAGCCCCTTCACCGTGTCCACGATGCCGGCGATCTCCCGCGTCCGCGCGTCGAGCGCGAGGATGCGCTGGGCCATCTCCGTCACCTCCACGCCGATGCCTTCCAGGTTCGTCAGCGTCCGAGCAATGGCCGCGCCACCCTCGCGCCCGGCCTCCTCCGCCTCCACCACGGACTGGGCGAGCACCCGGGCCTTCTCATCCGTCACCGCCGAGCCCTGACGGATTTCTTGCACCGTCTGGTCCAGCTCCTTCAGCGCGAGCGTCTGACGGCTGACGCCCGTGGTCTGCTCCTCGCTGGAGGCCCGCAGGCCCTGCGCCACGCTCACCAGCTCCCCGGCGCCCCGGCCCATGCCTTTCGCCAGGTCCTGCACGTCCTTGCGGCGCGCGTCCAACTGCCTGGCGTGGGACACCAGCGAGCGCGCCACCTGGATGAACCGCCGGGCGACGATGCCCACCAGCGACGCGGTGAGCGCCATGAAGCCCCAGTGGGCGAACGCGCCTTGCACCGGCGCCCAGCCCAGCATCGGCAACATGGCGATGACCAGGCAGACGGTGAGCAGCCCCAGCCCGGCGCTGAAGATGCGCGCGTCGACATTGCCGCGGTACGCGGCGACGAGCACGACGACGACATACGTCAGCAGGCAGGGGATAGAATAGAGCATGGTGAGCTGGAACACCTGGCTCGCGAGCCGCAGGTCCACCAGGACGAGCACGGCCTGGAAGGCCGCGGACAGCGACACGGACCCCACCAGCACCCGGAACCAACGCAGCCGGTTCTCGAGGATGCTCTCCCGGATGAACCAGCCCAGGCCCGGCAGCATGCAGTAGGCCCCTAGGAAGGTGACCTGCGCCACGGACCCTTCCACGTCCCAGGCCAGGGCCAGGACGTTGCTCATGCAGGCCAGCAGCACGCCCGAGCCGCCCGCGAACACCGCGAGCGCCGCCAGCATGCGCCGCTGCCGTCCCTGGAGCGCCATGCCCAGTGCCACCAGCGCGATGATGAACAGCAGCGTTCCCGTGACGAAGGCCGCCAGTCCCTCGCGGACGATGCGCGCCATCACCTGGTGCTGCGCGCCCACGCGGGCGAGCTGACTCACGCCAATCGTCTTCGTGGTGCTCTGGATGCGCAGCAGCACCCGCGTGCCCTGGGCCGAGGCGGGCAGGGGAATCATCTGCGTGAGGATGGACTGCCGCGTCTCATGGCCCTCGGGGTTGATGATTCCGCTGACGTGGACGCGTTTGCCGCCGGCGTAGATTTCGAAGGCGTTGGAGACGGAGCCCAGCAGCAGCGCCAGGTCGCCCCAGTCCGCATTGGGGATGGGGATGCTCAACCACAGCATGGTGTGGTCGCCTCGGCCTGGAGGCACCTGGAGCGCCGGCACGGACTGCCAGCCCTCGGCGCCGTTCTCCTGGGCCCAGAGCGGCACGCCGTCGGGCCCCAGGGGTGAATCACCCCAGCGGTAGCGCCAACCCTCCCGCAGCTCCATGTCCCCCTCATGGGAAAGGGCCTGGACTTCAGGCGCCCACGCGAACAGCAACACCAGCCACGCGAGTCGCGAGAGCCACCGGTGCGCGAAACATGACAGGGATGAGGCGTGGTTCAAGACATGAGTCCGGGCCATGAAGGCGCAGATCCTTCTCGTTCCACGGCCGTGTCGCAACCAGGGTAGATTCACTGCGTCTGGTTGCACTGCCTCAGAGTGCGGGTGGCGCGATTCGGACTCACGTCAACTATGGCGGTATCCATCGTTTCCGTGGAAGGAATTGCGGCCACTCGCTGTCGTTACGTGGCTGTCTTTGGAGTCTGGTTATTTCGTGTTGCCGCTCATTCCTGTGTGTCGGCCACGAAGTCGCGCCAGTTGCGCATGTACTTCACGAAGACGTCGGACAGGCCCTCCGCGTGAAGCGTGGTGGGGGACAGCGGCGGCACCTGGAGCGCCTCGCCCCGTTGGACGCGCCGGGGCCAGTCGTGGTTCGCGATGGCGGCGCGGCCCACGGCGACGGCATCCGCGCCGCGCGCGAGCTGGGCCTCGGCTTCTTCGCGCGTGCGCACCTCACCCGCGACGACGATGCGCATGTCCGGCCCCACGGCCTGCCGGAACAGCGGCGTCGCGTGCTGGTCCGGCCGCTTCTGCGTGTTGAGGGCCGCCTTCCACAGGGACAGATGGAGGATGTCCACGCCCTCGGCCTTCAGCATGCGCGCGACCTCCAGCGATTCATCCAGGTCGATGCCCCGGGTCTGCCGCGCGTCTTCCGGCGACAGGCGCACGGAGAGCACCAGGGACGGCGCGGCCCGCTTCACCGCGCGGACCGTCTCCTGGAGCAGCCGCCAGCGGTTCTCCAGTGAGCCACCCCAGCGGTCCGTGCGCCGGTTGAAGACGTTGCTCAGGAACTGCGACAGCAGGTAGCCGTGCGCGCCGTGGAGCTCCACGGCGTCGAAGCCCGCCTCCACGCAGCGGCGGGCCGCGTCGGCGAAGGCTTGGAGGGTGGCTTCGATGTCGGCCTCGGTGGCTTCGCGGCAGTGGATGCCCTCGGCGTCGTAGGCGCTCGCGCTCCAGACCTCGCGTTGGCTGACGTCCGGATTGGCGCGCAGCCCGCCGTGGAAGAGCTGGGCGGCGATCAGCGCGCCCCCTTCGTGGATGCGGGCGGCCAACCGCTTCATGCCGGGCAGCATCGCGTCGTCATGGACGCCCAGCTCACCGGGCCACGCCTTGCCGTCCTGGGCGACGTAGACGGCGCACGTCTCCACCAGGCCGAACCCTCCGTCGGCGCGCATCGCGAGGAAGCGAAGCTCCGCGTCGGAGAGCGAACCATCCGGGTGGCTCTGGGTGTTCGTCAGGGGCGCCAGCCAGATGCGGTTGGGGGCGATGACGCCCTTGCGGAGCTCGAGGGGGGCGAACAGGTCTGTCATGTCGGCATCTCGCTTTCGAAGTGGGTGCATCAATCGTCGAACGCCACCGCGGCCCGTCCATCCGCGAAGGGCTGGGCCATGGTGAAGCGGGGTTCCAGTGCCCAGCTCCCATCCGGGTGGAGGTAGCCGAACCGCGTGCCTTGTTTGACCGGCGCCACGCCCTGGAAGAAGCCGCCCATCACGGCGTCGTAGATGGCGGGAATCACCTGTTGGCCCGAACGGTCGATGAAGCCGTACTGGCCCTTCACCTTCACGGGGCAAAGCCCTTCGGAGAAGAAGCACTCGCTCAGGTCCTCGGCCCACGAGGACCACTGGGGCTCCAGGACCCAGGCGCCGGCATCGTCCACGAAGCCGAACTTCTTGCCCTGGTGGACCAGCGTGAGGCCCTCCTTGGCGCGGAGGCCCATGCTCTTGAACGGGTAGCTGGCCAGGCACTCGCCCTTCGTGTCGATGAGCCGGCTCGCCTCGCCCTTGGGGGGCTTCTTCAGCGCGACCTGCGCCTTGCCATGGGCGAACGACCTCGCCAGCCCGCCCCCGAAGCCGTCGAGCACGACCTCGCCCGCCTTGTTGATGTACTTGTCCGACGCCGCCGCGCCCGAGGGCGTCACGGCGGCCAGCCCATCGCTGAAGTGGCGCACGAGGGCGTAGGTCTTCCCGTTCACGGCGTACCGGGTGAAGTTGGAGAGGAACCGGACCGGCAGCACCACGGTGCCCTGTGGATTGACGAAGCCCTCGCCCGTCAGCGCCAGCCCGTCACTGAAGCCGTACATGGCGCGCTCCACGCGAAGCTGTTCCTTCCCCTGCGGGTCGATGAAGGCCCAGCCGCCCTCGGCGAGACGCAGGCGCACGAGCCCTTCGTTGAAGCGGAAGAGATTCTTGTGAGTCGTGGGAATGACGAGCTTCCCCTCGAGGTCGATATAGCCGTGGCCGCTGGGCATGGGGCGCGGGGTATAACCTGGGGCGTGCGGAGCCGCATGGCCCGTCTTGAAACAGGGGCCGAGCGGAAAGGGTGGCTGGACGCCCGCGGACCCTGACGGGTACGGTTCGCGCCGAATCGCCGCCCTCATTCCCCCCGCGTCCAGCTCCGTGACCGAGGAGAGCTCCCATGCCGTCCCAGTCCGCCCCCGACTTCGACATTTCATCCGTGGATGTGGAGGGCTTTCACCGTGAGCTGAAGGCGCTGCGTGAGGAGCTGGACGCCTCGCTGGGCGAAGCGGACGCGGCGCACCTGCGGAAGATCGAAGGCTGGGGTCGCGCCGCGACGCTCCTGGGTGCGGCGACGTGCTGGATCGCTCCGAATCCGCTCAGCGCCGCCGCGCTCAGCGTGGGCCGGTCCGCGCGCTGGTTGCTGATGCACCACGTGGGGCACCGGGGTTATGACCGCGTGCCGGGCCTGCCTGCCTCCCGGACGGGCAAGGGCTTCGCCAAGGGCTCGCGCCGTTACCTCGACTGGCTCGACTGGATGCTGCCGGAAGCCTGGGTGTTCGAGCACAACGTGCTCCACCACTCGCACACGGGCGAGGACGCGGACCCCGACCTCCTGGAGCGCAACGCGGAGGGGACGCTGCGCAACCCGGAGCGCTCCCTGTCGCTGCGGTACGTCCAGCTCGCGCTGCTCGCGATGACGTGGCGGGCCAGCTACTACGCGCCGGAGACGCTCAGCTCGCTGCGCCGCAAGGGCCGGCGCAAGGGTGGGGAGCTGACGCGCGAGGAGCTGAAGGAGCTGCTGCTGAAGTGCTACCTGCCGTACTCGGCGGTGCAGTTCGGGCTCTTCCCGGCGCTGTACCTGGTGCTGGGGCCGTGGGCCTCGTTCAGCGCGTTCTGCAACTCGGTGATGGCGGACGTCTTCACCAGCCTGCACACGTTCCTGGTGGTGGGGCCCAACCACACCGGCGAGGACCTGTACCGGTTCGACTCCAAGCCGGAGAGCCGCGGTGAGCGCTTCGTGCAGCAGGTGATTGGCAGTGCGAACTACCGGACGGGCGGCGACCTGAACGACTTCGCGCACCTGTGGCTGAACTACCAGATTGAGCATCACATCTGGCCGGACCTGCCGATGCTGAAGTACCGCGAGGTGCAGCCGAAGGTGAAGGCGCTCTGCGAGAAGTACGGCATCCCGTACGTGCAGGAGAGCGTCTGGACGCGCGCGAAGAAGATGGTGGACGTCGTGGTGGGCAAGACGTCCATGAAGAAGCTCGCCCCGAGGCGGCAGGCAACGGAGGCCATTTCGGCCCCCGCGCCCGCGGCCTGAGGCGGATTCAGCGACTACGGGGTGGCGAGCACCTGCCGGGAGATGCCGGTGTTCTGCCAACCCCACTGAGCGTTGGGCGCGCCTTCTTTCACGTACGACGCGTCGTCGGTCTTCACGATTCCGATGCGGCGACCCGAGAGTGAGATCGACTGGACGTCGCCCGTGATGAGATGCCACGCGGCCTGGAGCGAGCCCTCCTTGAGGAGAAACTCGCCGTTCTGTTTCAGGACGCCGATGCGCTCTCCGGAGAGCGCGATGGCCTTGGTATCGTCGCTCTGCCAGGCCCAGGGGGCATCCCAGGCACCGTCCTTCACATACGCTTCGGTGGTGATCTTGACGATGCCAATCCGAGTCCCAGACAGTGCGAACGATTCGACGTGCCCCGTCACCAGGTTCCAGGTCGCTTCGAGCGAGCCTTCCTTGAGGTAGAAGTCGCCGTTCTGTTTCAGAACGCCGATGCGGTTGCCGGAGAGCACCAGCGACTTGATGTCGCTGCTCTGCCAGACCCAGGCCGCGTTCCAGGCGCCTTCCTTCACGTAGGCTTCGCCGTCGGTCTTCACGATACCGATGCGGCGGCCCGAGAGCGCGATGGACTCGACGTCTCCCGTGACGAGTTCCCACAACGCCGTCACCGAGCCTTCCTTGAGATAGAAGTCCCCGTTCTGTTTCAGGACACCCAGTCGGTTGCCTGAGAGCGCGAGGGCTTTGATTTCTCCGCTTTCGAAGACCCAGTGGCTGCTGGAGGCGCCTTCCTTCACGAAGGATTCGCCGTTCGTCTTCAACACGCCCACGCGGGGCAGGGCGGGCATCGTGGCGTCGAGTTCGTTGCGAAGGTACGACGCCATGACTTCGTAGCCCTTCTTGTTCGGGTGCGCGGTGCCCTTGGTGGTGCTTTCGGAACCTTCGGGGCCCTGCATGGCGGCTGCGTCATAGGCGTTATTGATCCAGCGGGTGTTCGGTGTGGCGCAGATGCCGTGCCCGATGCCATCCGGACCCAGGCCCGCGAACTCGTTGGAGTAGCCCGTGACAAGCTTCCACCCATGACGTTCCGCGGCCTGCTGCATCATGTCCTTGAGCGGTGTCTGGACATAGCTCTCCAGGTACACCAGTTCCCCATGGGAAACATCAGCCCCGAGTCCTGAGCCAATGTTTGTCTCTCCCAGAATGGCGGGACAGATGTTTCCCGAATTCCCTCGGATGAAGTCAGGATACTCCATGAGGTAGGTGCTTCGAATGTCGAGGCCCAGGTCCTTGAGCCGCGAGTTCAGCGCGTCATATCGACCTGGAAGGGCTGCCTTGAGCGGGTTGACCTTGGCTCGAAGACCGTTGCCGGCAATCCACTGGTGGCAGTCCATGTGGATGATGCAATAACGGAGGATGTCTCCAAACCCGATATCATTTCCACCCGCGCTGAGGACCAGCGCGTCAATGGGCCGGTCTCCCACCAGGTCCGCGAGTTGATCCACCTGGGCCCTCAGGTAGTCGTACGGTTCCCAGACGCCATCCGAACCCAGGGGAGGGTGGTTTGCCCCCACGTAGCCTTCAAGCAGCCCGGAGCCTCGGGGAGGCCCGTCCGAGGGGCCCGCGAATCCATCGAACGCTCCGAGACCATGCTCTCCAAAGTCCCAGATATCCCAATGGTAGGTCGTCCGGTTGATGGTGGCGCCGGAACAGGCCAGGGACAGATAGGTGACGGAGCTGTGCGGGTCGCTCAACTCCAGAGCGCGCGCTGCCTGGGCCGAAGGAGAATTGAGGGACCGGTGGCAGCGATAGTTCGCCCAAACAGGGTTCCAGCCCGCGTCCCAGTTCGCATTCACATCGGGCGCCCCTTCGCCGGAGCCATAGGAGTCACCCAGGCTGACGATGAGGTAATCCCGAACCGTGACGAATCGCTGGTAGTTCGCGACGGAAGCCACACCCAGCCAGGTGGATGTGACTTTCAGTTGGACGTCATACGTCCCTTGCGCCGGAAACCCGTGGCCGTGCCAGCAGTAGGGGCCGCGATTCGTGACAACGCCATCAATGGTCCAAACGAACTCCAGGGTGGAGAAGATGGGATCGGTGGGATAGTCGGGCGGGCACCCATCAAGCGACACATAATAGCCATTGTGGGCTTCGGGATGCAGATACGGGGCTGTCTGGTCTTCGAATTCACGAAAACGCGGAGTCATGCTCCACTGGATGCCGTAAGGCAGTGGATTGAAAGGTTCCTCCAAGGTCCTCTGCGCGGACTCGAGAGGTTTTTCAGTGTCCGAGGGAGACGACGTCGAGGAGCCGCACGCAGCGGACGCAAGAAGACCTGCGACCGCGACGAGTCGAACGAAGTGAGTCAAA
The DNA here is from genome assembly GCF_000280925.3 of Myxococcus hansupus. Lineage (NCBI taxonomy): Bacteria > Pseudomonadati > Myxococcota > Myxococcia > Myxococcales > Myxococcaceae > Pseudomyxococcus > Pseudomyxococcus hansupus. Next base: position 4,507,725 of record NZ_CP012109.1, on the reverse strand, counting down.
TCCGAAACTCCGGTGAAAGATGTTGGCCGGACGGGGGCGGCGATCAATGCCTGACGCGCGTTTCGAGCCGGTTGCCGGGAGGGATTAGCATGTCGCGATGCTCAGCAGAAGACTCGGCCGAGTAGGACCCTGTCGATGAGACGCAGCAGGGACGCCCCGTGCCTTCCTCATCGGAACCGTGGGGGGCGGTGCAACCCCTGTCTTTGGAGGCGCGACTCAGTCTCGCGGTGCTTCGACGAAGGCCGCGAGGTTGGCCAACGTCGAGGTCATCCCCGCGAGGTGGTCTTCCTGCCGGATGCCCGCGGGGACGTTCTCGCAGACGATGGTGACCTCGGTGCCTTCCGCCCGCGGGGTCAGCTTCCAGGTCATGGTCATCGTGCCGGCGAAGGCCGGGTCATCGGATTCGAACTCGAAGCGCTGCACCACGCGCGCGTCGGGGACCAGCTCCACGAACTGGCCGTTGACGATGTCTTCACGCTCCGAGCTCTTGCCCGGTGCCGGATGCTCCGAGCGCTCGTATGTGAGCGTCATCCGGTACGTCCCGCCAGCGCGGGGGTCGAAGACCTGGATGTGGCCCTTCATTCCTTCGGGGGGAAGCCAGGTGGCCACCGCGTCGGGTTCCACGAAGGCACGGTAGATCGTGGCCGCTGACGCCGCGATGGTGCGCGAGGCTTTATCGGTTCTTCCGTTCGGGGAAGTCATGGGGCGTCCTGTTCGGGAGGCGCTCGCGGGGCACGTCGCTGGCGCGATGACGCCGTGGTGCGCTCCAGGGCCTTGGGGACCGCGGCTTTCGCGGCATCCGTCCGGACGGCTTCGACGTCCACCACGCGGGCCCCATCCGGAGGCACGGGAGGACCGAGGGTCACCACGAGTACGCGATAGGCCTCTTCCAGCCGTTTGTGCAGCTTGTTGAAGATGAGCTGCGCGGTGCCGGGCATGTCCTCGGTGTAGGTGAAGTACCAGCGCAGCTCATCGAGGCGGCCGTAGAAGTAGTCCACCACGGCCTGCTCCTGCTCCGGCAGGTGGATGAGCTGGTCGAAGGCGCCGCTGGCGTAGCGCGAGGTGATGCTGTCCAGCAGGGGGTCTCGGCTGCGCAAGCGGGAGAAGAGCGCGAACATCTCGTCCTTGCGAGCCTCGAGCCGACGCATGATGCCCGCCGCGTCCATCGCGAGCAGGTTCCGGACGCGGGACGCCATTTCATCGGCCTTCTTGCGACGAGCCATGGCCGGTCAGCCTAGCATCAGTAGACGCGCAGCAGGCGGGACTGGCACACGAACCGCGGGTTGCGGAAGTCGATGACCTCGATTTCTCCGGTGGTCTCCTCGAAGCGGCCCGCCAGGATGCCCGCGGTGCTCGCGGCGGCCACGTACCACGCGTCTTGGCCCTTCAGTTCTTCGAGCTTGCGCAGATACACAACGCGGCCTTCCACCGACCACAGCGTGTGGATGCCATCGGCGCGGACACCTCGCGCGCCGGCGGGAGGCGCGGCGAGCTTCGCCAACGAGCCAGGCACCGCGTTCAGGACGTAGGCGTCATACGCGGGATTGCCGCTCCGGGTGACGAGCTTCACGTCGCGCAAGGTGCCGTCCACGTTCTGCACCAACTCAAGCGTCACGAGGAGCTTCACCCCGCCGCCCGTGGCCACCCGCTGGATTTCCTCGCCGGCCTGGGCGAAGAGCCGTGGACGTTCCACGGACTCGTCTCCCGCGCGCTGCTGCAGACCGTAGAGCTGCTCCGAGGCCGTGGGCGTCCTGGGCTGCGTCCCGCCTCCCGCGCCGCCGGTCGCTCCGAACTGCTGGGCCTGGGTCGCCCAGGAGGACTTGGCTTGCCTCAACAGGCTCGTGCCTGGAAACACCGGTGCGTCTTCGAGCCCCTTCTCGAGCGCCGCTCGAAGCCGGCTGAAGTACGAATCGATGAGGCCATTGGCGACTCGCAGCTCCGCCTGATCGTCGACGATGAATTCCTCCACGCGGCCCGTGACGCGGGTCCGTTCCTGCGTGGCGAGTTCCTCGGCGGAAGGACTCGGGTCGCCGGGACGCAACGTCCTTCCTCCGGGCGTCTTCGGACCCGGGGTGGACGCTCCATCGGGGACGAGGAACGAGGGCAGCGACTCGGCGGTGCCCTTCGGTGGTGGGATGCGCCGGGGGGCATCGGGTGCCACCGCGAGCGGCTCCGGCGTTGTGCTCGGCTCTAGGTCGCCACCGGACGGAGCAGGTGGACTGTCGGGCAGGACCTCCGCGGGGGGCGCGGGAGCGGTGGCCATGTCCGCGCGTTCCGTGGGGCGATGCACGCCCTCGTCTGGAGGCGTCCGGTCCGGGACAGGTGAGGCTCGCGGAGCTTGGGTGGCGGTCCGTTCCGCTGGGGCTGACGGGGCGCCCCCGCGTGGCGCGGTCGAGCGAGGTCCCACTTTCGGACGCGGGCCGGGCGCCGCAGTATCGGGGGGACGTGGCTTGCGGTGGTCCGCGGGTGCCTCCTGCCCGTGGCTTGCCGCAGGGGACTGCGCGAGCGGGCCGCCCGGAGGCGTGGTGACGATTTCCACCACCAGCGGCGCCGAAGGCGGTGGCTTCAGGAGTGGCCGTTCCCGAGGCTCGATGCTCCAGAGAAGTGCGAGGAGGCCCGCATGAAGCGCGAGCGAGGCGAGGGCGGCCCAGCCGATTCGTCGAAGTCGCCGCATTCCGATTCCTTCTCGCCCGTGCACGTCCTCTTCCCGTCAGTCTTATCCACTCGGTACGGGGTGCCGCCTGACTATGTTTGGCGCCCCGCGGCATTGCATCCTGTCCGTGCGATGCCCAACGCAATGACTCACCGCGACACGGTATTCCTTTCACCCGGTCTGATGGCCACGTCGGGTACGCTCCGCCTTGCGAGGCCATCATGAACGACGAACCTGACGGCGGATGTTCGACGGTGCAGGGCCCGGTTCGAGGCCCCGGGCCGCCGAGAACGTCCCACGTCGTGTCCCTGCCCGAAGCGCTGCGGAGGCACGTCGCGGAGACCTGGGCCTTCCGGCGTCAGGAGGAACTGGACGCTGGGGCGCGGTTCGCCCGGCTGGGGGCATCGCTCGAACAGTTGGATGCCCCCGAGCCTCTGGTCTCGCTCGCACGGCGCGCGGCGGAGGATGAACGGCGCCACGCGGGCATGTGTGACCTGATGGCGCGCACCTATGGCCACGAGTCCTCCGGCGCTGACTCCCTCGGAGGGCAGACCGAGGACGCGGCACCCCCCGAGCTGGGCTTTCGCGAACGGGTGCTCTACGAAGTCGTCGCTGCCTGCTGCATCGCGGAGACGGAGAGCACCGCGGGGCTGACCTCGGTGCTTTCGGTGGAGGGGGCGCCCCGAGTGCGCGCGGTGCTGAGAGACATCCTTCGTGACGAGGTCGCGCACAGTCGGCTGGGCTGGGCCTACCTCGGCCACGTGTCGAAGGAGGGCTCGGTGGCGTTCCTTTCGCCGTACGTGCCCGCGATGTTGGAGTCCTGCATGGCGCCTCGGCTCTTCGCCCAAGGCTTCAGCGAAGCCGACAGCTCCCGGCTCCTGGCGCATGGCGTCCTGCCGTCCGCGCGCAAGGTGGAGGTCTTCATTCAGGCGCTCCATGACGTCGTCTTCCCGAGCCTGGAGCGCTGTGGGGTGGACACGTCCCATGCCCTGCGGTGGGCCGAGCGTCGTCGTGCCTCCGGGGCGTAGCGGGCCCTGCTACGGTGGCGCCATGGTGCTCAAGATTGTCCAGGCAGGGGAGCCGGTGCTGCGGCGGAAGGCGAGAGACCTGACGCTGGAGGAGATTGCCAGCCCGGAGACGCAGCGGCTCATCGAGCAGATGCGGGACACGATGCGAGACGCGCCGGGCGTGGGGCTCGCGGCGCCGCAGGTGGGCGTCGGGCTGCGGTTGATCGTCGTCGAGGACCGGGCGGAGTACCAGACGGGCCTGTCCGCCAAGGACCTCGCCGCGCGCGAGCGGTCGCCGGTCGCGTTCCACGTCCTCATCAATCCCAAGCTCGTCGTGGAGGACGCGACGACCGCGGAGTTTCACGAGGGCTGCCTGAGCGTGAGCGGCTACGCCGCGCTGGTGGCGCGAGCCCGGGGCGTGCGCGTGGAGGCCTTGGACGAGCGCGGCGCGCCCGTGACGGTGCGAGCGCGCGGCTGGTACGCGCGAATCCTCCAGCACGAGCTGGACCACCTGGATGGCGCGCTCTACGTGGACCGGATGGAGTCGCGGAGCTTCGCCACCGCGGAGAACCACCGGCGGCACCAGGCGGGCCGCACCACGGAGGAGCTTCGCGCCGAGCTGGGCTTGCCGGAGAAGCAGGGGTAGGGCGCCGTCGCGCCTGGTCCCCGTGCCGGGGCGTTCAGCCCTCCCGGCCGTGCGCCGCTGCCTTCAACCGCGCGGTGTCGACACGGACGAAGATGGAGTCACCCACCGCGGTCAGCGTCTCGCCGGCGTAGACCTCGCACAGGACCCGGCTCTTGCGGCCGACCTCGCCCTCGACGTGGGCGCGGAGGGTGAGCGGCACACCCATGGGCGTCGGCTTGATGAACTTCACGCCGAGGCTTCCGGTGACGCACTCGATGGACGGTTGGCTCCCAGGCGCGCGGCCTTCGGCGCGGTAGTGGTAGGCCATGGCCGTCCAGTTGGAATGGCAGTCCACCAGCATGGCAATCAGGCCGCCGTAGACGAGCTCCGGCCAGCCTGTGTACTGGGGCTCGGGCGTGTGCTGGGCCATGACGTGGACACCGTCCTCATGCCAGTAGCTCTGGATGTGCAGGCCGTGCGGGTTCTTGCCTCCGCAGCCGTAGCAGATGCCTTCCGGCGCGACGATTTCCTGGAGTGAAGCGGTTTCCATGCAGGGCCCTGAGTGAAGAGGAGGCGCGATGCGCGCATCCTGGCGCAGCGGGAGTCTTTCGTCTCGTGCGTTGGTGTATCGGTTGTGAATCCTCGACGGGGGCGTCAGTCTCCTGTTCGACGATGACTTCCGACATCCTGGCTCCGCTCCTTGGCGGGGCGCTCATCGGCTTGAGCGCTTCGCTGCTCCTCTTCACCCTCGGCCGGGTGGCCGGCATCAGCGGCGTGGTGGGCTCGCTGCTGATGCCCTCGCGTGGGGACGTCTCCTGGCGGCTTCAATTCTTCGGAGGGCTGCTGGCGGGCGGGCTGCTGCTCGCGTGGCTGCGTCCTCAGTCCTTCGCGGCACCGTCCACGCTGACGGCGAGCGGTGTGGCCCTGCTGGCTGGCGCGGGCTTGCTGGTGGGCATCGGCTCGACGCTGGGGAATGGCTGCACCAGTGGCCACGGCGTCTGTGGCATCAGCCGAGGCTCCCTCCGTTCCATCGTGGCCACGCTGACGTTCATGGCCACGGGTGTCCTCACCGTCTACCTGGTTCGCCACGTCTTCTAGCGAGTGCCCGTCATGCTTCGTGCTTTCAGTGCATTCTTCAGTGGTCTGCTCTTCGCCCTGGGACTGGGCATCAGTGGGATGACGGACCCGGCCAAGGTGCTGGGCTTCCTCGACGTCGCTGGGGCGTGGGATTACAGGCTCGCGTTCGTGATGGGCGGTGCCATCGCGGTGCATGCCGCGTTGCGGCCGCTCATCCGCAGGCGGGTGCGCCCCTTGTTCGCGGCGGGCTTCTCCGTCCCGGCGCTTCAGCGGGTGGATGCGAAGCTCGTCGCGGGGGCTGCCGTGTTCGGCGTGGGCTGGGGGCTCGGCGGTTATTGCCCGGGGCCCGCGTTGACGTCGCTGTCCACGGGGGCGTTGGCGCTGTGGGTCTTCGTCCCGGCCATGTTCGCGGGGATGTTCCTGGTCCAGGTGGTACAGAGACGAGAGCAGGCGAAGGTCGAAGTCTCACAGGTCCACCAGGGAGTCCGTTCATGAAGACTGTCATTGCGATCGCGGTCCTGTGCTTCGTCGGCTGTGCACACCAGCGTCCGGTGCGAGACGAGGCGCATCGGTTGGTGGAGTCCGGCGCACTGTTGGTGGACGTCCGGACGCCGCAAGAGTTCGCTGCGAGCCATCTGCCAGGGGCGGTGAACATCCCGGTGGACGAACTGCCACAGCGGCTGGGTGAGTTGGGTTCGCCGGAGCAGCCCGTGGTCGTCTACTGCGGCAGCGGAAAGCGGGCCAGCCGCGCCGAACAGCTCCTGAAGGAGCAGGGCTTCCAGCAGGTCGTCAACCTGGGCCCCATGTCTGCCTGGGAGTGACGGCGCGGTGCCGTGCCGACCTCACAACTGGGTTCGTGTGAGCTGGAGTCGGGCAGGGCGACGCGTTGGCCGATGGAGGTGGCCCTGCTGACTTTCAACGGGGGGGCGCGGGGGCCAGGTCGAGTCTGACGGAAAGCGGGTCAACGTCTTGGGCGAGCTGGGCGGACCGGATTCGGTCCACCGGGACCATCACGAGGTTCTTCAGGGTCGTCGTCGGAATCGGAGAGACTTCAAACGCAGTCGCGGTTCCGCGTTCAAGCGCTTCCGCGACAGGACGGCTCGCGAATCCCAGCAGGACATGCGCTCCATTTCTCAAACGATGGAGTTCGTATGAATTGACGGGCTGGGTGCGGTGGATGTTGGCGCTGCGGATGTTGCCAAGCGTCTCCGCAGGTGTGAAGCCGAACGTCCCCGTGGGCATGTTGATGACATAGGTCCCATCGAGGGTGGTCGCGAGCTCCCTGACGCGATTCCGAGCGCGAAGTGCCTCGATGTCACGAACGAAGTCCGACTCCGGTGGGGCCTGTGGCGTGGGGTTCGGGACGGGAGCGCTGGTCAAGGACTGCAGCAGCGGGACATCAAGGGCAATCACCGCTGCCGCGCCAACAAGCAGGACCGCCGCCGCCAGTCGAATGTATCGCTGAGCGAGGCTGGTCCCGCTCGCTTTGGGCTGCGGTGTACTGCTGGACGGTTCCGTTGGTTCAAGGGGCATTGGGCCGGCTTGGGCTGGATGGGGGGCTCCGCTGCGGTCTCTGCGACAGAGTCGTTATTCGCGCTCGATTGCTTCCCGGGACGCCCGGCACGCTTGATGCCTCCAGCGCCGTGAGCGGAGAGCCCACGAGGAATGCGATGGGCTTGCGTGCCTTGTGGATGGCGTCGAGCAGTGCATCGGGAGAAGGTCCGTGGTCATGCACGGACCTCACCTCTATCAGAAGTCGTGACGCCCGACTTTGCTGCCGCGGCTGTCCGCCGGGTTGCGGCGGAGTTCGGTTCGGACCATAAGTTGGGTGAATGCTGACCGAAGTCCAAGCCGGGCCGTACACCGTTCGCGGAGTCTCCGTGGGAGGCGTGTACACGTCCCTCCAGGTGCCCGAGTTGGACGTGGTGCTCGATGTCGGGCTGCCCATCCGTTCCTTCTGTGGCACCGACCGCATCTTCCTCAGCCACGCGCATCCGGACCACGCCAGTGGGCTCGGCTCCTTGCTGGGCGTCCGGCGCCTCATCGGCAAGGGTGCGCCCCAGGTCTTCCTGCCCGCGGAGATCGAGGCGAACGTCCAGGAGGCGCTCGCCGTCCTCTCCCGCCTCCACCACACCGCGATGGATGTTCGCACCGTGCCGATGCACCCGGGAGACGTGCAGCCGCTTGGCCACGGTCTCTTCGTGCGCGCGTTCCGGACACACCACCCGGTGCCTTCCCTGGGCTACCAGTTCTTCCGCCGCATCACGAAGCTCCGTCCCGAGCACCAGGGTCTCCCGCCGCAGGACATCGCGAGGCGGCGGCAAGCCGGTGAGGACCTCTTCGACACCGTCGAGCGCCTGGAGTTGGCGTACGCCACCGACACCGTGTCCCGCGTCCTGGAGACCGAGCCGAGCCTCTTCGATTCGCGCATCCTGATTCTCGAGTGCACCTTCATCGACGCCCGACACACGGTCGAGGACGCGCAGGCGCGAGCGCACCTCCACCTGGACGAACTCATCGCGCGCGCCAGCCAGTTCCGCAACGAGGCCATCGTGCTGATGCACTTCAGCCAGGCCTTCGCGCCCGAGTCCGTACATGCCACTTTGCGTGCGCGGCTGCCCTCCGAATTGTCCGAGCGCGTCCGCATCTTCGCGCCGGAAACGGGCCGCTGGTTCGGCTGAGCCTCCGCGCCTGACGCCGTGCACCGCGCACGCAATGTGAGTGTGCGCATGGCCGGGTGACGACCGCGCATCGCAATCCACCGACCAAGTCAACCCCGGGGGTGGGTTCAATCGACCATACGGAATCAGGTAGAGAATTCTGTCGAGGGTGTTCGTGCGCTTCCATCCGAGGGGTGGCGCGTCGCGGGCATCCGAAACGAAGGGGGAAGCAACCTGATGCCGTTGACCCGTCCGAGCCTGTCGTCCGCGCGGTGGCTCCTGTCCGCCGCGCTGTTCCTGATGGTCGCCTGTAAGCGCGAGCCCGCCGAAACGCCCGCGAAACCCGCCGCCGCCAAGGCCGCGTCGGCGTCCGCGAATCCGGAGGACTCACCGTTCCCGGAGGCGTTGGCGCACACGGGGGCCATCACCGAGCCTGTCTCCGCGCGGCTGAAGGAGGCTCCCTTCAAGGGAGATCTCCCGGAGCTCCAGAAGCGCGGCGTGCTGCGAGTGCTCGTGGAGGGCACCGACGAGGACTTCCTGCCGCGGCAGGGCATGCCGAAAGCGCAGGACCGGGCGCTGCTGGAGCGTTTCGCGGCCAAGCAGGGACTGACGGTGGAGTTCCTCACCGTGGACAGCTTCGACAAGCTCATCCCCCTGCTTCAAGAGGGGCGCGGCGACGTCATCGCCGCGGACCTGGCCGTGACGAAGGACCGGGAGAAGCAGGTCGCCTTCACGCGCCCGTTGACGCGGGTGAATGAAGTCCTGGTGGGACGCCGGGGCGCGGCGGACCTTCCGAAGGCGGTGGAGGACCTCGCGGGCAAGACGGTGCATGTGCGGCCCAGCTCCACCTTCGCCGCCTCGCTTCGGGCGCTGGAGAAGCAGGCACCGGGGCTCGTCATCGCCGACGCCGCGGAGTCCGTCGAGCCCGAGCACCTGGTCTGGCAGGTCTCCCGGGGTGAGATTCCCCTGACGGTGGTGGACAGCCACCTGCTCGCCGCCATCGAGACGTACAACACGGACGTCGAAGGGCTGTTCCCCATCGCCAAGGCCCGGCCGCTCGCGTGGGCCATGCGGCTGGAGAACCCGAAGCTCCGCGCGGAGCTGAACACGTTCCTCGTCGAGTTCGCCCTCACCGAGTACCGCGAGCAGCGGTTCACGGGAGACCTGGACGCCATCCGCAAGCGCGGCGTGCTGCGCGTGCTCACGCGCAACAGCGCCGTCACCTACTACCTTCACCGAGGCGACCAGGCCGGCTTCGACTTCCACCTGGCGAACATGGTGGCGAAGGAGCTCGACGTGCGGCTGGAGATCGTGGTTCCGCCCACCTTCGATCAGCTCATCCCGTGGTTGACCGAAGGGCGGGGCGACATGATTGCCGCCTCGATGACGGACACGGAAGCCCGTGGGAAGCAGGTGGGCTTCAGCCGTCCGTACCTCTACACGGACGAGGTGCTCGTCCAGCGCGCGGGTGCGCCGAAGCTCGCATCCCTGGACGATTTGAAGGGCAAGACGATCCACGTTCCGAAGGGCGCCAGCCACTTCGCCACGGTGAACGCCTTGAAGGACGCCCACGGTTTCAAGCTCGTCGAGGAGCCCGAGGACCAGGAGATCAGCGCGCTGCTGGACCGGATCGCCGCTGGCGAGATTGCGTACACCGTCACCGACAGCCACATCCTCGCGGCGGAGCAGGTGTTCCGCGATGACGTCGAGGCCGCGCTCACCTTGCCGGGGCAGGGCGAGCCCGCGGGGAAGGACGGCCATTACGGCATCGCCTTCGCCATCCGGAAGGAGAACGCGCAGTTGCGTGAGTTCCTCGACGCCTTCGTGAAGAAGACCTACCGCGGCGTCGAGTACAACATGACGCGCCGGCGCTACTTCGAAAGCCGCCGCAAGCAGGCGCCTCCGGCGAGCCTCGCGAGCGCGGAAGGGAGCATCTCTCCGTACGACGGGTTGGTGCAGTCGTACGCGGCGCGCTACGGCCTGGATTGGCGGTTGATGGTGGCGCAGATGTTCCAGGAGAGCCGCTTCGACCCGAAGGCCCGCAGCTTCGTGGGGGCGCAAGGCCTCTTCCAGGTGATGCCGTTGACGGGGAAGGAGCTGGGCTTCGTCCAACTCGAGGACCCCGAGCAGGGCATCCACGCGGGTGTGAAGTACATGCACCAGATGCTGGGCCGGATTGCCCCGGAGATTCCCTTCAAGCAGCGGCTGCGCTTCGCGCTGGCTTCGTACAACGCGGGCCTGGGACACGTCCTGGACGCGCGCCGCCTGGCCACGGAGCAGGGATTGGATCCGAACAAGTGGTACGGAAACGTGGAGAAGGCGATGTTGCTGCTGGAGAAGCCCCAGTACTTCCAGCGCGCCAGGCACGGATACGTCCGAGGCACCGAGCCCGTGAAGTATGTGTCGGAGATTCAAACCCGGTACGGGAACTACGTGGCGGTGGTGCAGCACTGAGCTTGTGCCACTGGATGACACATGACTCACGACTCGCTGCGCCGTTCCTGTTAAAGCGCGGGTCATGAGCACGTCATCGCCCAGGCATGTTCTCGTCGCTGGAGCTGGAATCGGTGGACTCACGCTGGCCTGCGCGCTTCGGCGCGCGGGCCTCTCCGTCACCGTCTTCGAGCGCTCGGAGGCCTTGAAGTGGGTGGGCGCGGGGCTCACGGTGCAGATGAACGCGACCGCTGCGCTGCGTCGCATCGGCCTGTGTGACGAGGTCACGCGGGCCGGTGCGTGCCCCACGGACAGCGCCATCTTGCGACCCTCGGGTTCCGCGCTCACGCGGCTGCCCGTGGCGCGGATTCAGGAAGAGATGGGATTGCCGCTCGTGTGCATCCATCGCGCGCGGCTCCAGTCGCTGTTGCTGGCCCACGCCGGAGAGGAGAACGTCCGGCTGGGCCTCACCGTGACGGCGTTCCACGATGATGGGCAGACCGTCACGGTGCGCCTGTCGGACGGCAGCTCGGTGACGGGCGACGCGCTGGTCGGGGCGGACGGGTTGCGCTCGGTGGTGCGTGGTGCGCTCTGGGGCGACGCGCCGCTGCGTTACTCGGGTTACACGAGCTGGCGGGGCGTGTGTGCCGACGTGCAGGGCGTGACGCCGGGGCTTGTCTCCGAGACGTGGGGACCGGGCGCGCGCTTCGGCGTGGTGCCCATCGGCTTCGGGCAGACGTACTGGTTCGCCACGAAGAACGCGCCAGCGGGGGGCAAGGACGCTCCCGGCGAAGCGAAGGCCCAGTTGCAGTCGCTGTTCGCGGGCTGGCACGCGCCCATTGAAAGCCTCATCGCCGCGACGGACGAAGCGAACATCGTCCGCACGGACATCCACGACCGGCCGCCTGCGAGCCGCTGGAGCCGGGGCCGGGTGACGCTGTTGGGAGACGCCGCGCACCCGATGACGCCGAATATGGGGCAGGGCGGTTGTCAGGCCATCGAGGACGCCGTGGAGCTGAGCGAGTGCATCGCGGGAGAGACGCCCGTGGAGGCGGCCTTGGCGGCTTACGAGTCACGCCGCCGCGAATGGGCCAATACCTTTGTCACTCGTTCGTGGAGTCTGGGCCGAGTCGCACAGTGGGAGAGTGCCGTGGGGCGATTTGTCCGCAACGCGCTCTTTCAATGCGTGCCCAGCGGGCTCGCGGCCCGGCAACTTCGGGCCCTGGTTCGCGACGCGACCTGACTACATCACGGCGCTCACCGTATTAACTGACGGGCTTTTCCTTTTTTGACGATAGGTTTTGATTGGTTTTCTGGCTGTTCCGTTTGTCGGAAGGCCGAGAGGACTGTCGTACTCATCCGAGTCGTCCATGCCCCACGGGCAGTGTCAGTTCGAATCTGTACAGTCGATCTCGGTCTCTCGTAGACCCGTGACCGGTTTCGGACAGGTCACGCCCAATGTGGAGGTCGTGGATGTTTTGGAAGCGAGGGGGGCTGTCGCGCCTTGCGTGGCTGGGATGGGGAGGGATGACTGCGTTTGCCATTGTGTCTACGGGATGTGAACCGTCTGTAGACAGGGCAGGGGTGCCGAATCCTTCGCCCAGGGAGGACGTTTCGCCGGTGGTCACTGAGTGGCGGCCAAGTCCTTCCTCAAAGCCGGCCTCCAAGGCGCTAGGTGATGATTGCAGTGCACACGGAGCGTCGGAATGTCTCAGCAACCTATGTGTGCGTACGCGCTCCGAACAAGGATTGGGATACGTATGCAGTCAGTCCTGTGAACAAAAGTCGGACTGCCCCGAATCATGGCGATGCGTGAGTGTCGTTCCAGGAGCCGCTGAATCGATTTGTCTGCCTCCGAGGGGGAATCGCTAGGAGGCTTGCTTTCGCGGACTTGTTACTTCGCGGCATGTTTCGGGTTGGTTTTTGTGTGGCTTTGTTTGGCGCTGTTTTTTCATGGCGGAGTTGGTGATGGAAACGTTGCGACGCAGTTCCAGGTGGCGAGGAGGGGCAATCCTCTTCTCGATTGTGTTTACTGCCGTCGGCGCATACGCGCTGAGCGGTTCGGAAGCGGTGACAGACGACGAGTTGGACGCAATCGCCGAGAAGGCAGCGTTCAGCCCCCTGCCCGCAGTAGGAGGCGCGACATCGTTCCCCGCATCGCCAGACAGTACAATTGAGTTTGGCTCACTGCAGCCCTCGTATTCTCACGTGGACTTCTCTCTGAGAGGGCCTCTAGGACGATTGAACCTGACTCGCTTCGCATCGGGGCCCAAAGGGGCTTGGCAGGTGGCCCAGCCAGCCCGAAAGCTGGGCTCGCCCTTTGGATTCATCGAGGGCCCGGCCCCAACTCCAAGGATGCAGTGGTGGCATAGCCTCCATAGCTACATTCTGGAAAAAACAGAGACGCGCACGGGCGCTGCATGTACTCCCGAATCTCCTGGTGTCGACTGTCAGACGAAGCACTGGGATGTTTTTGGCGGGGGCGCGGGCGTCATGACCTCGTTCTTCGCGTGCGAAGAGACCAATTGCTTCGGGTCCAATTCCTCGGAGCAGTCTTTGAAGGTACAGAAGGTAGGGGAGCAGCTCATCGTTCATGCGGCCGATGGTCGGTATTACTACGAGCCAGTGGACCGTCGTGACATCAATGTGGGCTGGGGCACAACCAACTTCAATCGAACCTGGGAGCGGGCTTGGTATTTGAGCTACATCGAGTCGCGTCAGTACGATGCGGCTGCGTGTTCGGAGCAAGGAAAGGAAGATGCAGGGAGCGACGTCGTGGGTTCTTGTCATCGCCGCGTCGCGCGACTTTATTACGAGATTCCTGACGAGTGTGGTGGCGACGAGGGTGAGTTAACGGATGTCACGGTCGGAGCGGATTTTCCCATGCTCCGGAGCGCGGTTGCGGGCACTGGCTCACAGCTCGTGTTCAGGTATCAGTCGCTGCCATCACGTGCATCCTCATTGTTGGGAGGGAAGACTCACGAGTGTGTACTCGCGTCAGTGGATGTTGTTGGGCGGGATGGTGCTGTTGAGGCCGAGGCTGTCACGTATCAATATCTCGACGGAATGGCCGGAATCCTGACCGAAGCGCGGTGGCCCGACCAGCCTGGGAATACGGTGACGGGGGCCGTGCTCGAATATGCATACCAACTGGATGGAGGTCAGCTTCCTGCTCCGGCGCACTCGGTGTGGGAGGTGAAGCGGAATGGCGTATCGGTCGTCCGTCAATACCTTGCTGATGCTGGATATGTTTTGCGAGACACGCACGCATATGGCGGGTCGGACCTGAAAAGTACGCACTTCGTCGGAGCCGAGAACAACGGTTGCTGGCCCGGTTCGTTCTCGAATGATCCGAACAGTTCGTGCCGTACCCAGGCGCAATTCGTCAGAACGGATTCTCCGCAATTCGGTGATGGGACCGGTACAGCCGCGGGGAGTGTGTATCGCTGGCACGATTTGTCGGTGGCAGGTGAGAAGCCGAGAGGGGACCAAGGGCCTCGACTGTTCCATTCCTTTGCAAGTGCGAGCTGTGGATTCCAGTGTATCGCGATGGAATCACCATTGATTCCATCAAATGAGAATCGGTGGACGTGGGGCTGGATTGACGCGCCATGGCATGGAGGGGCGGTCGATGTGCCCCGCACGGCACAGGGGGCCAATGGCGCGTACACCGTTTATGAAACCGCCCTGGCCTGGCCATCGAATGCGGATGCGGGCGCTTACCTTCCACCGGCGGAGTTGCGGCGAGCTTATCTGGGGGCTGCGGACTCGGATGGTGGAGTGCCATTGTTGACCCATGAGTACACCTATACCTACGGTGGCGCGGAACGCCCCGCAGCCCGGCGTGCATTCGAGCAGCTGGTTGAGACAGAGTCTACTCCTTCAGCCTTCGCGGAAGAGAGCCCTAGCCTCAAAGCGACTACTCGAAGGAATTATGATCCAAGGACCAATCGCCTGCGGAGTGTGATTCAGTCGGGACAGACGCTAAAATTCAATCCTGTGTCGAATGCCTGGGGGCGGGTGTCTCGAGCTGTCGGGATATTTTACGATACGAGTGACGTCTGTTCTGGGGGGGGGAGGACCTCAAGGGGCGCGTGCGTTCAGTCTCAGGGCCTTGTGAAGTCGAGGACGATTCGGCGACTTCGTGTGGCGCCAATTCCAATGCGGTTGCTGTTGTTTATGACTATTGGCCCGATAATGAACTCGGGAACCGGGCCGGCCATTTGAAGGCTAAGAGGGTGTATCCGAATGGCTGTAGCTCTACGCCGATTGTGACTCAACACGAGGACTACGACGCGCGAGGCCGATTGCTGGCTTCGACGGACGCCAATGGGGTAGGGACCTCCTTCGTGTACGAAGGAAGCCAGTTGGTGAAGAAAGTCGAAGCGGTTGGAACGTCGCTCGAGCGGGTCACCGAATTCGGCTATGACGATGGCGTAACGCATGGCGACTACATCAAAAGCATGGACGGTCGCTATGAGGTGCTTTGCTTCAGGCGGAATACCGTGCTGGGGCAAGGATGCGTTGGGGGCGAGCGCACGCACTTGTTGCAGTGGAAGGCTTTCTCGAGTGTCCCATCAGGAGCAACTCACTCCGAGCGTGTTGATTACACGTATCACGATGGCAAGTTGCGGAGTGAGACTTACCGGGACGCCACTAACCAGGTGCGCCGCACGCGTTACTTCGAGGGCGACCCGCTTGGGCGGCAAACCTTCGAATCCTGGGGGGCGGCAGCCCCAGCCAGTCCATCTGAGAATGTCTTTTCCCAGGTGAGTCTGTTCGACAAGGCAAACAACCGTATTGGTCAGGGCAGTCCCTACCAATCGAGTTCAACTGCGCCCGAACCCTTGTGCGGCGGGTTTGACCCCAGCAGTGCCGGGGAGCACCGCATGCCCGCAAGCCCTCAGTGCAAGGCGTTCATGTATGATCGTCTGAGCAGGTTGATTGGGTTCATGGAGCCGCCAGAGAGTGGAAGCAGCAATAGCCCCGCTGTGAAGGCGTGTTTTACATATAGCAATGCGGGACATCTGCGAACCGTGCGTCTAGGCTGCCCGGGCGGAAGTGGCCCGGCGGGAGATTGCAGTCAGTGCACGCAGCCTCCCTTTGAATATCGGCACGACGATTTCGGGAATGTTGTCTCAGCCGTAACGCCTTGGCGTCAAACAGGGGCTTATCGGTTTGAGTATGACGCCGCAGGGAATCGTGTGCGGAATCAGACGCCTACCATGGGAAACATCGTCGGACATCAGTGGGTGGAGAATACCTACGACGGCCTGGGGCGTGTCTTGAAGTCCGAGGCCGTGCGCTTCCCCGTCGGCGTTGGCGGATTGAGCCGAGAGACACTTTTTGAGTACAGGTATGATCAACAGGTGACGCCGCCATGGGGATGCCCTGCTTATGCAGCGAGTCTGTCTTCATTGTCCATGGGACGTCCTCAAGTTCTGACAGATTCGTTCGGCGATACGTGGTATCGATATGATGTGCATGGGAATGTGATTGGTAAGTATCGTGTGCGAAATCGACCTGGTGTTCCGCCACGCACGGACGCCTGTTTTTTCACAGGCGGTCATCATCGCTACTACGATGGTCCGGGACGGTTGAGGAGTGAAACGTATCCGAGTGGAAGAGGTATGCTGTATGAATACCATCCGGCGCCTGGCTCCCACCGAATCCAGTCTGTATCCGCCACGACTGTAGACGGCGCTGGATTGTGGTCGTCACTTCAGCCGCTGGTAGAAAATGTGCAGTGGGAGCCTTTTGCTGGATTGCGCTCTTATGTGCTGATTGCTCCTACTGCTCCGGATGGAGCTCAGAAGGCAAAAGTCGAGTACCATTGGACCGGGTCCAATCAGCCCATAACGAGCTGCAGCAGCACGTCGTTTTCGACAGGCTCGGATTCAACTGGGCGAATGTTCGGACTGACGGTTTCGAAGGCGGAAGCTGGCGGGGTGATGGGCGACATCTTCAAGCGTGTCTACACGTGGCGAGCAGACCAGTTGCTGCAGGAAGACACGTGCTTATTGGAGACGGGGACTGTGCCGCCGAACTCCATCCGCTATGCTGAGTCGTCAAGTGGCGTCGCGGGTTATGACTCCCGGTTGCAGTTGCGCCACGCGAGGGAACTCTCCAACGCATCAGCGGGCGCGGGTGGTTCGTTCTCAAGTCGCTACTATGAGTACGATACGCGAGGAAATCGCACGTTTGATTTGCATGATGGATGGAGTTTTGATTTTGAGTA
Source organism: Myxococcus hansupus (assembly GCF_000280925.3). Classification (NCBI taxonomy): domain Bacteria; kingdom Pseudomonadati; phylum Myxococcota; class Myxococcia; order Myxococcales; family Myxococcaceae; genus Pseudomyxococcus; species Pseudomyxococcus hansupus. The sequence continues at coordinate 4,491,032 of NZ_CP012109.1, read as the reverse complement.
CAGTGGAAGTGGCACATCTGCTGATAGGTTGATGACACGCACGTTGTCCGTTCCCGCGTGTAGTTCCCCTCCATGCGCCCGGCCAATTTCGGTGACACAGCGGTACCAGTATGATGCCGATGGCCGCGTGACGAGAGTGGCGGGACACAAGAGGCATTCTGATAGCGTATCGTCCCCGATCAACTACCTTGATCTAGACCCTTCGATGGATGGCACGAATGCCGCGATCGGTGCGGTTTATCGCGAGGTGGAGGATTCAGACGGGAGAAGATATGAGTATTTTTATGATGTCGCAGGGCGGCGTCGACTGAAGCGTTACATGGGGGCCTCCACCGGGAGCGTTTTGGATGATGAGTACTTCTATGACGGAGTGAACCTCATCGAAGACCGAGGCCACACGAGTCTCAATCCGGCGACAGCGGACGGCGTTTATGATGAGTACATTTGGCTGGCTGGTCGGCCGATTGCGTTCTTCAAGCGGCGAGTCAATCGGGATGGCCCGCCTGTTGCCGATTTTGTGGGAGATTGTCCTCGCAATGGAGAGCCTGCTCCCTGTGGCTTGTATTTTGTCGTAACGGACAGAATGGGGAAGCCTGTTCTTACGATGAATTCCAGTCGTCTGGTTTCGGGCGTTGCTGATTATGATCCATTTGGACATGTCAATCGTACCGCCCTCGTCGTAGACACGCCGCTCGGGGTTGCTCCGCAGCAGACTGCATTGATGGCAACCTTGCAGGCTCCGACCTCTACGGCAACCACGACGCAGGTTCGTCTGCGCGCGTCCTTTGTTGATTTTCAGAACACGGACAGTCGCGTCTATCTCGCTGATGGTGCCGGCGCTCCGATGACTGGCGTGAATGGATTGTCGTCAATGATTCATCATGACCAGGGATTCCTTCCGGTTACGCCGTGGACGGGCGTCGAGGCCGACGGGTCACTTCAGGTGATGTATCGTGCCTCGAAAACCACGGCACAGAATGACGATGAAGCTTCTCTGTCTGGATTCGAGTATCGTCGGTTCCAGGTTGGTGCCTCTCCCGTTTGGACGCCCCTTCGGTTTCCCGGGCAGTATCACGATGCGGAGACAGACCTCTTCGAGAACTGGAATCGGTATTACGACGCTGCTATAGGGCGGTATTTTGGCCCGGATCCTATGCTTCAGGACCCAGCATATGCGCTGAATGCAGCGCAACGAGGCATGGGCGTTCCGGCCTATGCCTATGCGCACAACAATCCGGTGTACTATACAGACCCTTCCGGTAAGGCGGTCCCTCTCCTCCTGGGGCTCGTGTGCGTCGGCGGTGTTTGCGAGGCGGCAGTCGCGGCAGCTGCAGTTGGGGCGACCATCGCGACTGCCTATATCGCAGCCAAGGTCATGCCGCACTTGTCCGAAGGTAGTGAGGAAGAGGCAGCTCCCACTTTGGGAGAGTCTATCGGGCGAGGGCATGCTGCCGGAAAACACGAAGGAGAATTTGAGGAAATAGGAATCACAGAGGAAGCTCTTCCAGGGTTCATTGATGAAGTGATTGAAGAGGCCAAGGCGACTGAGGGAAGGGTTATCCCCTTGAAGAGAGGTCGAACTGCATATATTGACCCTGAGTCAGAGACTGTTGTGATTCACGACCCTGGTCATCCTGATTTGGGCACCGCCATGAGGCCGACGATCGAAGGGACCGACAAATCCAATTACAAGGAATACGTCAAAACTCTTCGAAGTGAATTGAGGAAAAAGTAGCTAGTTGAGTCTGGTCTTTGTTTGTTTTTGAAGTGTTTTTGATTGGTGTGTTCATGAGAATTCAGCCGCGATGTTCCGAATCCGAACTTGCAGCTCTGAAGGAGATGACGGCGTACATGCGGGCCCACGTTTGGGAGGGGCGCGGTCATCCAGTCGAGCACAGCCTTGCACTTTGGCAGGATCTGGCATACACGCTTGACGAGTATACGGGTGGAATTGATGATTATATTTACTCGCTGTATTCTCGGAATGGGCTTGAGAACATCATTGGAAAACTCCCTGGGCATCACAGCGAACTGCTGCGAAGGTTGGTCGACGAAGCCGATGAGGCGTTTCGCAAGGTCACCCGGGATGATGGAGGACAAAGCTTGTCGGAATTCCTCATGCCGGAAGAGAGCCGAGGTTGGTGGTACAGTCGTCGCCCGAACACTGGCCCACTAAATGCCTATCTGGATGCGGCTGTGGATTGATCGCGAATGATATGGGGTTGGATCTGTGTTTTCCGTGCATTGTGAGAGCGTGAGGCGCAATCCCAGCGAGCGCCGCCACGAATGAGGCCTTGCTCGTATGCTTGAAACAGGCCCTGGGAAGTTATCCCAGGGCCCGTTGATGTAGCTCTAGTCCTACAGTTGCAGTTTGAACCGCGCCTTTCGGGCGCGGTAGTGGCACTGCATAGCCACGGTTTGGTGGTGGCGTCGCCAGCGACTCCAGTCCAGGACATGTGCAATCGAAGCCTCTGCACGCCGCAGGAGCGCCACCAGAAGCGCTCGCACTTCCTGGAAGGAGTAGCGGACGAATGCCGTCAGTGAAGGCCGCGCCGGACGAGAAACGCTCGCATTGGGTTTCTGCGTCTCGGCAGGCCGAGCGCTTTTGGGGGCAGCCCCTCCTGGAGTTGCAGATTGGCCATGGCACGCGCGGCAGCGAGAAAGACGTGGGCCACCAGGCACAACGTCATGTGCCGATGCCAAGCCGTCCAGGTGCGCACCTCATAGTCGGCGAGCCCCACCTCGTTCTTGGCGGATTCGAAGTCCTCCTCCACGGCCCACCGACTGCCCGCTGCGCGCACCATCGACTCCAGCGAGGCATTGCGTCGGGCATGGGCGACGTAGAAGGCCACCTTGCCGTCCACGAGGCCTCTGCGAAATAGCAGCCACCGCGAGAGGCCCAGGTGTCGGTTGAGACGCATGCGCGCCCAGTCGTAAAGGCGTGGCCCCTTGGTACCCGCTCCCGCGGACAGGCGCACCCAGTCCTCTGGCGCGATGTCCTTCACCATGTCGCCCGGCTTCACCTGGTAGAAGCCGCGCCAGACGTGCGTGTTGGAAGCCACCGCCAGCACGTAGGGCTGGTGCAAGTCTTCAAGGAAGCGGCGCAGGGTGGTGTCCCGCCCGTAGACTTCATCCCCCACCACCCACGCGGGCTTCAGTCCCGCGCCCAGCGCCCGTTGCAGCATGCCTTGCGCAAGTGCCGGCTTGGATTCAAAGCCCACCTCGTCCGGAATGCCTCCCACTTCGCGGCGCCCAGCGTCTTCCGCCCACGACTCCGGTAGGTACAACTCCCGGTCCACCAGCGCATGCCCGTGAGGCGTCGCGTACGAGAGGAAGACGCCCACCTGTGCGTTCTCCACCTTGCCCGCCGTGCCCGTGTACTGGCGCGCGACGCCCACCGACTTCGCTCCCTTCTTCAGGAAGCCCGTCTCGTCCACCGCCAGAATGCCGCCTTCGCCCAGCGCCCGGCGCGCGTACTCCAGCACGTCGTCCCGCACTACATCCGCATCCCACTTCGCACGCAGCAGCAGGTGCTGGAAGGCATAGGGCGCTCGATGCCCTGCATCCTCCGAAAGGCCCCACATATTCTTGCGCTGCGCCCGCCCCAGCAGGGATTTCACGTACTCGACGGCGGCGGCATGCGCCTCGCGCCGGCGGAAATGCGGCTGCAGCCAAGCGCCTATCGACTCCAGCTCCGTCACGAGACGGCCGACCAGCCGGACTTCCGGTGCCTGGGCTTCTGTGTCTGATGGTTGCCGCATGGGAAGTCTCGCTCCTCCCCCTCCTGTTCCTTCAACAGGAGGAGGACTGCGGAGTCTTCCGAACTACAACTGTAGGACTAGTCCTCTGACCGGGAGGAGATTAACGGGCGGTCCGCGCGTGTTCCCCAGGCATGAGGGGGCACGCACGGAATCAAGGGCTGAAGCTGAAGCAGGCGGACAGCGCAGCGCTGGAGGCGCTGACACACCGCGGGCGCGAGTCGGTGCGTGTGTTGATGCGAGCGAGGGCACTGCAGTTGCTGGCCGAGGGCTGGACGGTGGTGGGCGCGGCCGAGGCAGTAGGCGTCACGCAAACAACGGTGCGCAACGTACGCCGCCGCTACCTGAAGGAAGGGCTGGGCGGGGCGCTGCATGAGAGGCCACGGCCCGGAGCGGCGCGGCTTCTGACGGAGAGGCAGGCCAGCGAGTAGTCGCCATGGTGTGCGCGCCGCCGCCGGAGGGCCGTGCCCGCTGGACGGTACGCCTCATTGCCGAGGAGGCGGTGCGCAGGGGCTTCGTTGCGAAGGTAGGGCGAGAGACCGTGCGCGAACTACTCCTGCGCCATGATTTGAAGCCTTGGCGGGAAAAAAATGTGGTGCGTGCCAAAGCTGGACGCTCAGTACATCGAGCGCATGGAGGACGTACTGGAACTGTACGCGCGCCCGCTATGCCCGGCGGAACCTGTCGTCTGCTTCGATGAGAGGCCCGTGCAACTGCTGGAGTGGGTGCGTCCTGCTTCACCTGCCGGCCCTGGGCGGGAAGCTCGCCAAGACTACGCCTACTTTCGTTGCGGCACCGCCAATCTCTTCTGTGCAGTGGAGCCCAAAGAGGGCTGGCACTTCGTGAAGGCTACTTCCAACAGGAAGAGCGAGGCGTTCGCAGAAGCGCTGCGAGACGTTGCCAACCACTACCCGAGAGCAGAAACCATTCACCTGGTGCTCGACAACCTCAGCACCCACTCCTGTCGAGCCTTGGAGGTACGATTCGGGGTACGAGCAGGTCGTCGACTCTGGCGCCGCTTCACTGTGCATTTCACGCCCGTGCACGGCAGTTGGCTCAATCAAGCTGAGATAGAGATTTCCCTTCTCTCCCGTCAGTGCCTGGGCAAGCGGCGCATCCCAACCCTCGACAAGCTCGACCAGGAAACAGACGCATGGGAGCAGTGGGCCAACCACCAGCGACTCCGAGTCTGCTGGCGGTTCACCATCCCAAAGGCTCGGGCGAGATTCGGATACGACCCACCAAACTTCTCCCGGTCAGAGGACTAGGGGCCCTCAACATGTCGCTCCCCGGGCGCGAAGCGCCTGCGGTTCATCACTCCGACAGGGGCTGCCAATACGCCAGCGAGGACTACCGGGAGCGGCTCAACGAGCACGGAGTCACCTGCTCGATGAGCCGCAAGGGCAATTGCTGGGACAATGCCGTGGTGGAGAGCTTCTTCAGCAGCTTGAAGTTGGAGGTTGTCCACACGCGAAGCTTCCGGACGCGCGAAGAGGCTCGACGGGTGCTGTTCGATTACATTGAGGTGTTCTACAACCGGAAGCGTCGTCACTCCTCACTCGGCTACGTCAGCCCAGTGGAATACGAGCGAACGACTGAAGTGCGAAGGTAGGCGGCGTAGTCAACCCGTCCACCGAAACGGGTGAGGCTCACACGGCGGCATGATGCAGAAGTGGTACAACGCCTATCAGGAGACGTTGCACGTGCCGTTCGTCATCTCGAACCCGCGCCTGTTTCCGGAGCCACGGAAGGCGGAGCTGGTGACGTCGCACGTGGACCTGATGCCGACGTTGCTCGGTCTGGCCGGAATCGATGCCGATGCCACGCGGCGGGAGCTGGCTCGGGATCACTCGGAAGCCCAGCCGCTCGTGGGGCGGGACCTCTCGGGCCTGGTGCTTGGCCAGACGCCGGAGCAACACGCGCCCATCTATTTCATGACGGACGACAACGTCGAGTCCGGGCTCCAGATGACGAACAATCTCACCGGCCAGGCGTTCCCTGCCGTCATCCAACCCAAACACATTGAAACGGTCATCACCCGGCTCCCGGAGCTCACCGGAGACACCTTGTGGAAGTACAGTTGCTACTCGGACAACCCGCGCTTCTTCGCGGGGGCCGTTGGCAACACGGACGAGGTGGCCACGGCGCGGTTCATCCCTCGAGAGTACGAGTGTTACGACCTCTCGGAAGATCCGCTGGAGACGCGGAACCGTTGCAGCGCTGTCTCTGGCGCGCCGCTGCCTCCCGACGTTCGCGCCGCGCTCGACCAGGTGCTTCAGGAGGAGCGCATGAAGAAGCGCCTGCTCCCGAAGAGCCTCAACCGCAACGCGACGACCAAGGGGCCTCTTCGGGACTGAGAAAAAACGGCCTCGGAGCGCCTCCGAAAAAGTCAGACCGGCCCGATATGAATCTCCCTGCGCTGCGCGATTCTGCGCGCCGCCGAAAGGGTTTCTTTCACCATGAAAGTGTCATTGATTTCAGTCGGGCTGCTGGTCGGCATGGCAGGGGTTGGCTGCGGTGGGCTCGATGAGGCCGAGGCAGTGGATGCCCCCGCGTCACTGGACGCGGCCTCCGAAGTGACGCAAGGCCTGTCCACCCAGGTCACCGGGAGCAGCCAGGTCACCTTCATCGCCATGTCGGGCAACGAGACGAAGCCTTACGACCAGTCCGCCACGTCTGTGGTGGCATACACGCGGGATTCTTCGACCGGGACGTTCACGGCCTACCCGGGCACGGGCTCCGCGGATGGCACCATCTCCGTGCCGAATGTTCCCTCGGGCCGCGTGTATCTGAAGCTGGGCTCGCGCTACCTGGTGAGCACCAGCCGCACGTTCGACCTGGGCTCCACGGCGTGGGGCCGCGATGGCACCTTGGTCTCGCAGCCCACGCCCTTGACGGTTTCCGCCACCGGCATGTCTCCCTGGCAGCCGGAGGATTATCTGGACGTGTATTCGTTGAATGCGGGCGCGTTCGGTTACGCGGGCTCCATCGCCACGGGACGCCCCCTGACGGGCGCCACATCGCTCTCGGGATTGAGTTTCGATTACGCCAGACTGGCCAACCCCGTCCTGCTCGATAGCAGCCGTGGGGACTTGCTCTCCCTGGCTCAGATGCGGTCTCAGACGAGCGCGAATGGCGTGCCCTACCGCGGGATGCACAAGGTGTTCCTCTCGAGCGTGACCCAGGTGGAGGGGCAGCCCAACTCCATCAGCGGAAACTTCACCCAGCCTGCCGCGACCGGCACCTTCTCGGTGGACTGGAGACGTTCGGCCTTCGAAGCCATGCGCACCCTGGTGAATCCGACCGCGGTCAGCACGTACAACGAGATCTGGATGTCCTCCCGGCCGGCCGCGCTGAGCTCGGCGGGCGCGGCCATCAGCGGGCCGCCGTTGCTCGTGAAGCTCAATCCTGACTCGCTGCGGACGGACATCGTCACGGGGAGCATGACCTACAACAACCCGCTCCCGGCCACGTGGCAGAAGGTGGCGTCCGCCTCCGCTGGCTTCACGAAGAGCTACGCGCTGGGGACCGCGACGCCTTACACGATGAACGTGGACATCCGCGTGGAGCAGGAGGAGAGCGCGTTCACCGCCGCGCCCGTGGAGCCCCTCGTCGGGCCGGTGGTGGCGCCCCTGGTGAACACGCGTGGCGCGTTCCAGAACCTCACGGGCGTGGGGGTCGACGCCTCGCTGCGCTGGTCGAAGCCGTCGGTCGGCACGGCCACGAACTACGTGGTGAACATCTACCGGCTGGGGACGAGCAACGGCGCCACCACCGCGTCGCGCGTGGCGATGCTGCACACGGACCTCCAGAGCGTGCACCTCCCCCCGGACGTGCTGCGGCCGGGCGGGACGTACTTCGCGGAAATCCAGAGCTGGTACCAGCCCGGTTCGAACCTCGCGACGAGCCCCTTCAAGCGCGCGCTGCCTCGAGCCCGCGCCAGCGTGCTCACCGGCATGTTCAGCCCGTAGTCCGTAGACGCTGAATCCCCAGGAGGGAAGGGAGTCCGCTCCCTTCCTTCCTCACGGGGCGCATCGCGGGTCAGAGCATCAGTCCGACGAGCGCTCCGGCGAAGGGTCCGTTGAGCCGCACCGTGAAGGGCTCGGCCTCAGCGGTGGACCTGAGGCCGTCCGCCTCCCGGAAGTAGTGGGTGTAGCCCCCGTGGACCCGGGCATGCACGAGGCGGGAGAGCTGGAGTTGGAGCGCCACCAGGCCGCCCGCGCCAAAAGCCCACTTCCGCATGCGGCCTTCGTAGAGGTTGTTGCCTCCCACGGGCCGGTAGCCCGGGTCTCCGGGGCGCAGCGCGTTGACCCTCCCCGTGGGAAGGGACGCCTCCGCCGCGCTGCCAAACGCGCTCACGCCCAGCGTCAACGACCGCGTCAGCGTGAACCGCTTCTCCAACCCCGGCCGCAGCGCAAGGACCTGGACGTCGCCGCCGGCCAGGTACCAGTCGATGCCGTTCGTCCACCACCAGTCGCTCCGGTCCGAGCCCCGGACCAGGTTGAAGTGGAGTCCGCCGGACAGGCGCGCCGCGCTTCGACGTGCGTTCACCGTCCGCACCTGTGAGCGAATCGTGGGCACCTCCGTCGCCGGGTGGCGCATTGTCGCCAAGGTCCCGCCCACTTCGACGGAGAGCTGTGGCGGCGGCCCCGCCTCTTCGGGAGGCTCCGCGGCCAGGGCCACCGACGAAAGGGTGGAGGACACCAACACGCTGACTGTGCACACCGCGCGGATGAGGCTCATGGGGTCTCCTGTCGGACGAGGAATGCTTCCGCCAGTCTCCCGGCGGAAGCCCCGGCCCTCAAGGGCTGTTACGCGGTGGAAGCCTCATGGCCTCAGAGCCCCGCCACCTTCGACGCGCTCGTCACCACGTAGTCCATCGCCAGCTCCTGCTGCGAGCGCGGCGCGGCCGTCAGCTCGAAGCGGACGATGCCATCCTCGCTCACCCGTGAAGGCGCGGGTTTCGTGTGTTCCCGCAGCAACTGCACCTCCACCGACTCCACCTCGGAGACGGGGATTCGCTCCTCGATGGCCACGGGCACCGCCTGCGCGCCCATGTTGGAGAGGAACAGCCGCACCTTGTGCGTCGTCACCTTGCGGCCCGTCAGGCGGCTGGTCTCTCGCCCCTGGTCCTCCGTGCGGGACACGCGCAGCGCGTCTTCGCTTCCGAAGCCCAGCTTCACGCGCTCGCCCTTGCCAGTGAAGCGAAGCTGCGCACGCCCCACATAGCCACTGGTGCGCACCAGATTCACCGGCCCGGCCAGCAGCACCGACGGACCCGTGTTGTCGAAGCGGGCCACCCGATGCACCAGCACCGACTGCTCGGGGCAGGCGAGCAGCTCGGACTTCGCCGGCGCGGTGAACTGGAAGAGCGGAACGCGGTAGGGCTCGCCGTCCGAGGGCACCGTCGCGCGATGGGGCGAGGAGAGGGTCAGCGCCTCACCGCCGTCATCCATGCCGGGCAGGGTGTCCTCGCCGCGGGCCGCGCCGGGCTCGCCCGTGGTCTGGATGACCTCCTCGCGGATCGCCACCTCCACCACCTGCCGCTCGCGCTCCGTCTTGTCGCGCAGCCACAGCCGGTCTTCCTGGAGCCGGGGCGGCGTCGCGCCCAGGGTGGGGCGCGCGGTGGAGAAGGCCAGCTCCACGTCCTTCCACTCCTCCTCGGTGCGCTGCCAGACGACGGCCTCGCACTCCAGCGTCACGGATTCGCCAGCGGCGTCGCGGGCCAGCGTGGCCCGGTAGGAGGGGCGCCACGCCGTGCAGGGCACCAGGTAGGTGACGGAGACCGTGGCGGGGCCGCCCGTGGGGTGGCCCACCTCGAGCTCGGCCTGGACCTCCACCTTGAGCTCCTCGGAGGGCTCGGCGAAGGGCCGCGAGGCCTTCACCTCCTCCAAGGCGCTCGTCACCTCGCTCCTTCGTCGGAGGTTGTCCGTCACGGCCGTGTCGACCGACGCTTGCTCGCGCCGGAGGGTTTCCAACTGTTCGCGCCACGACTCGGGCCGCGCCTGTCCTGCGCCGGTCTGCTCGGAGATGGCGCGGAAGAGGTCGGCTCGTGCGGACTCGAGCAGCCGCTTGCGCATGTCCAGCCGCGACGCCTCCGCGTCCGCGCGCCGGGCGTCCTCCTCCAGCTCGGCGATGCGCTGGCCTACCTGGGTGCGGTGTACGCGCTGGGCCTCGGGCGTGACGGGCAGGGCGGTGCGGCGGATGCGCGCCTGGGAGATGGTTCCCCCCGAGACCTTCGCCTGGAGCGAACGGTCCACGGCGAGCGGAGACAGGCCCTGGATGAGCAGGCGCTGGGGGCCCGTGGACAGCGGGATTTCGCCTCGCCGCTCGACGAGCGCCCGGTCCTCCAGGACGGTGACCTTGACCACCGGCAGTGTGAAGAGGGTTCCCATCATGTCCTCCGGTTCCCGCCCCCGAGCATCTTGTTGCCGGGAATCTTGACGGTCCATGTCGCCTTCAGGGTTTGTGCCTCACCGGGTTGGAGCACCACGCGCCACGCGCGTTCGCCCTCCACCTTGGGCTCTCCGGGCAGGGGCGTGCGCTTCTGCCACACCGGCGCCACCTCCATTTCCTCCACCTTGATGTCCTTCTCCGCGCTGAGCGGAACGCTGGGGACGCGCTCGCACACCTCGACGAGGACGCGGCTGGACAGCCGGTTCGCCAGCTCCACCGAGACCTGGTGCGTGAGCATCGTCGAGCCTCCGAACATGCCTCCCGTGGCCTCGTCGAAGCGCGTGTTGCGCGCGACCTTGATGGACTCCTCCACGCCCAGCCCCAGCCGCTGCGTCGAGCCGGGCGCCATGGTGGGCAGCGGGGACGTCATCAGGAACTCATTCTCCAGCGTGACGTCCACGGGACCGGCCAGCAGCGGATACGGCGTCCGGTTCTCCAGCCGGACCGTGCGGAAGGCGCGCGGCTCCACGGAGGGGACGCACACGTATTCGGCGGCCAGGCCCATGGGGACCGTGAGCACGGGCACGGTGTGCCAGACCGCGTCGGAAGGCACGTCCGCGCGGGCCTCCACGTCGAAGCGCGCATCGAAGTGCTGGGACGTGGCGCGGGGCGGTTGGGACCAGGCGGGGGCGGGCACCGTCCAGATGGCGGAGGTCTCCTGCTCGCGCACCGAGATGAGGGTGGTGATGTTGACGTGAACGTTCATCGCCGTCAGCACCTGGAGTTCCCGGGCGACGTTCGCGGGCCGGGGGCGGAGCCTGCCGCGGGCGCCGGGGGCCTCCGCGGAAGCCAGATCCAGCCGGTCGTAATCCAGCAGCGCATCGGAGGGCTCCTGCCTCGGCGTGGCGCGGTCCTCGGCGCCGCCGCCGCCCCCACCCAACGTGCCGCCTTCGTCGCTCAGGGCCTCTTCGCTTTCGTCGAAGTCCATCTCCGGTGGCGCGTCCAGGACCTCCATGGGCGCCGCGCGCGGCTTGCTGGCGCGCGACGGTGCCGAGGCCGACGACATGCGCTTCATCTTCTCGGGCATGGCGGGCGCGGCGGGGGCTGGGGGCCGGGGCGCTCCTCGCGGAGCGCCGGGGGGCGCGGCCATGTCCGGGGCGGCCAGATCGCTCTTGTTCCTGGCCTCGCGCTGCGGCCCAGCCCCTCCGCGGGGGGCCTCCTTGCTGACGTCCTGGGGATCTGGAGCGCTGCGCACCGCGGAGCCGAAGAGGGGCTCGCCAGGCGTGGGGGCCGGCGCGGAGGCGATCGCCGCGTCATAGCCCGCGAACAGTTCGTCCAGACCCGCTGGGGGCTCGCGCCAGCCCGAGCGTGCCGGAGGGGGCTGGTGGCGGCCGATGCGCAGCGCCTTCAGCTCGGGGACCTCGGCGTTCCGCGCGACGTCGGCGGTGGAGACGGACAGCTTCACACCCGTCCAATCTTCGCCGGTGCGTTGGAGCACGGAGGCGCGCATGCGCAGCGTTCCCTCCTCGAGCGTCCGAGGCAGCCGCAAGTCGTACGTGGGCACCCAGCGGGCGCCCTGGACGGCATACTCGAGCGCGAGCTGCGCACCCTGGTCCGCGGGAAGCGGGCCCGTGAGCGTCAAGACGACGCCACGGTAGATGCGAGCCCGCTCACCGCGCAGCTCGGGAGACGTCGCGGCCGCGCGGAGGCGGCACAGGTTGAGCGCATGCTCGGCGTCTCGCAGTTGCCGTTCCAGGTCCAGCTTGCGCGTGTGGAGCGTGGCCATCTCGGCATCCACGAAGGACATGAGGGACATCATCGCCGCCACGGGCGCTTCCCTCGGCTCGGAAGGGCCGTCCTTGGGCCGGGGCGGGAACCCGGGCGAGAGCTTGGACAGGGCCTCCAGCTCCTGTGCCACCCGTGACAGTTGCGATTCGAGGCGCATGTGGTGGAACTCGGCATCATCCAGCGCGCGGTACACCGCGGGCACGTCGAGCTCCGGCGGGAGTTGGACGTCGTAGGTGGGGCGGAGGTCCCGCACCCCGAGTCCCGCGGGGCCCCGGATGACGGAGGCCCTCAGCGAGCCCGGCTGTAACGACAAAGGCAGACCGTTGATTCTCACCTGCGAGGGGAGATTTCCTCCCGCCGATGGAATCGTGGCGAGACGCGTGCAGAGCGCGCCCGCCGCGTGGACGGTGACCGCATCGAGGTTGGATGGGACAACGAGCATGGGGACACACCGTAGTCGATGTGTCTGATAAAAATCAGTCCCCCCGGACAAGTGGGTCCAACCCGTGAGGTCGGAACGTCCTGGAGTCGCATTGACGACTCCCCGCATTTGGGGTTAGCGCGCCGCCGTCAGCTCTTCTCCGTGCTCGCCACGGAAGGCGTCTCCGGACGCGGGAGCTTCAAGGGACGGCCCACGCAGTCGAAGCCGGGCTCGGGCTCGCGTGTCGTGCGCGGGCGGTACTCCCAGTGCCACGGCTCCGAGCGCACCGTGCGCTTGAAGCCGAAGCGACAGGCGTTCGACACGAGCCAGTCGTAGGTGGGGGTGGTGACGTCGCCGATGACCAGGTCCACCGCGAGCCCGCGCTGATGATTGGAGCGACCCGGCCTCGCGGCCTGAGGCCCCTTGCCCTTGCGATAGCGTTCGTAGAGCCGGCGCTGCTTCGCGGGAGAGCGGTAGCCGCTGCGGACCCAGAGGTAGATGTTCTTCGTGCGCGCTTCGGCCTTCATCTGCTGGTACGCGGACGCGGCGTCGCGTTGCAGCAGTTGTCCGTTCTTGAGGCGGACGAGCTTCGCTCCCCGGGCCGTGGGTCGCCGGCTGTTTGCTTCACCGGCGAGGGCCTGGGGCGCGAACCAACACAAGAGGAGAAAGACACCCCAGCGGAGCAGCGCGAGCGACATGTTTGGACGCCGACCTGATGGCCGGAATCCGAACTTTCGCGCGTCTGCTCCCAGAGGCAAGCAGACGGGAGGGCAGGCGCTTGTTCAGAACAGACGCATTTGCGCGTCCGCGGGTTTGCCCGCACGCGGGGGCAGGGGCTGGAAGCCATGCGCGCGCGCCCAGTCCTCGCTCGGCCCGGTCCAGTGGTGCGTGTCCATGCGCACCTGCTCACGTTCATCGAAGGTGACGCCCTCCGCCTCCAGCGCCTCACGCTGTCCGTGGCCGGAGGTGCTGATACCGCCGGTGCGGTTGATGACGCGCTGCCACGGCACGGTGTCCGCGCGCGAGCCCAGGGCGCCCAGGGCATGGCCGACGATGCGCGCGTCGCAGCCGTCGCCGACGATGGTGGCGATGTCCCCGTAGGTGGCCACCTTCCCGTGTGGCACCTGGCAGGTGACGGTGTAGATGCGCTCGAAGTAGTCGCGTTCGTCGCGGAGGGTCGTGGACATGGCGGGCTCTGGGGCTCTGTCGTGGAAATGGCTGCGCCCGTCGGATTGCGGCACGACGGGCGGGGCGTCAACTCTTCCGGTCCCGCAGCCGGGTGTACGTGTACGAAATGACGAGCATCATCACGCCGAGCAGGATGAACGTGACGATGCGCTGGTTGGTCGGAAGGCGGGCCAGGTCCACCAGCAACAGGCGGAGCAGCGCGAACGCCAGCACGGCGAGCGCCGCCAGCCGGTACCAGCGCTCCCGCAGCGCGAACCCCAGCGCGAACAGGCCGAAGGCGGCCACCACCCAGCCCAGCGTCGTCAGCCCCGACGGCATCCACGCGCTCACCAGCCCCACCAGGGCCAGCCCCGCGCCCGCCGCACCCGCCGCGTGCAGCAGCCCCTCCGTGGCGTGAGGGCGTGAGGCCATGAGGGTGGGCAGGGGCAGGACATGCACGCGCTCCGCGAGCACGAAGGCGGCGAGCAGCACGGCCTGCAACAAGGCCTGCTTGGGGATGAAGAAGTAGCAGGTGCCCAACGCGGTGAAGAGGATGAGCATGCCCGCCCAGCGCAGCAGCGGCGCGCCCAGGCTCCGGGAGGCGAGCGCCGCGGTGGCGCCCGTGGCCGTCCAGGCCATCACCAGCGCGGAGCGGCTGAACTCCGCCGGCATGGCCGCCGCCAGCGTCAACACGCACAACAAGAGGTACGCGTGGAAGAGGGCCGGGGGCGCGCGTTGCTCCCGGGCCACCACGGCGCTTCCGGCCTGGGCGAGCGCCAGCACCACGAAGAAGAGGAAGAGTCGCCCATCGCTCCACTGCGCCACTTCGTAGCCGCCGAGCAGCAGCAGGCCACCCCAGTTGATCAGCGCGAAGGCGAGACACGCGACCGTGGACAGCTCGCGGGGGCGTGTCAGCAGCGCCACCGTGAAGAGCATGAAGTAGAGGGCGAGGAACCCCAGGCTCAACATGAGCCGCTCGCTGCTGGGCGCACCGGGTGCCACGGCGTCATTGCGCAGCGCCCAGACGATGTGCGTGGAGTACACGGCCACCAGGCTGGACAGGGGCACGACGACCCAACGGTTCCGCACGAGGAAGAAGAGCGCGCCCGCGGCCAGCATCGTGGTGGACAGCAGGGTGAACGTGGTGATGTCGCTCATCATCCCCGTGTGCAGACCGAGGAAGAGCGCGATGCCGGCCACCGTCTCGGAATGCATCCGCTGCGCGATGACCACGATGGTCACCACCACCGCGGCCAGCAGGACCAGCGCGAGCGTCTGACTTTCAATGACCCGCACGGAGGGCAGGAAGTGCAGCGCATAGGTGACGAAGTAGGCCAGGGCCAGGCCTCCGCCAAAGATGATGCGGCCGAAGAGCTGGTGCCGCCGCGACAGCCACAGGCCGAAGGCGCCCAGGCCCGCGCTCAACAGGTAGCCGGCCGCCACGCGCGCCAGCATGCCCAGCTCACCGAAGTAGGAGGTGATGAGGTACGCGATGCCGATGATGAGCGCGACGATGCCCACCCGGCTCAGCCAGTACGTGCCGAGGTGCGCCTCCAGGTCCCGCCGCGCCTTCGCCGGCGCGGGCGCCACGGGTGTGTGGGGCTGCGTGAAGGGGCCGGTGACCACCTGCCGGGGCTCCGCGGGACGCACCTGGGCGTCCTCGAGCCGGGCCAGCCGGGCCTCCAGCGTCGCGACCGTGGCTTCCAACTTGCGAACCGTTTCCCGTAGCTCGTGCTCTTCCGCCTCGACGGCCATTCCCGTGCGCCCCCTGTCCCGGCCAGTCCGAGGACCATAGCCGACGGGGCGCGCGTCGCGAGCGTCCGCGACGAAGGCCTAACCGCTGCGCGAGCCCAGGCCGGTGGCTTCACCGGCGCGCAGGCGTTCGTGCAGGGTGCCGGTGAGCAGGTACCAGAACTGCACGTTGCCCACGCTCAGGATGTCCCCGTCGCGCAGGACGGCTTCGCGGCCACTCAGGGAGCGGGCGTTGAGGAAGGTGCCGTTGGTGGAGCCCAGGTCCTGGACCGTGCAGATCTGCCCGTCCGCGTTCCAGCACAACTCCGCGTGCATCTTCGACACGGACGCATCGTCGACGACGAGGTCGCAGTCCATGCGGCGGCCAATGCGCAGCCGGTCCGTGGCGTTCAGGGGCGGCAGCGTGGCGACCCGCAGGTGTTCGAATTCGAACAGCAGGGTGAGCATGCCCTGCTCGATTTCCGAGGCCGTCGCCATTCGCGTGGGCGCGAGCACCGCGGACGCGGCCTCGGAGGGCGGGCGTTGGATGAGTGCGAAAGGCCCCAGTTGACGCTGGAAGGAACTGGAGGGCAGCGCCGCGCCGAGCGCGCGCAATTCCTGGACGGACAGCACGGGGGCAGACTAGCGGGTCACCGGGCGCGCGCCCAGTGCATCTCCCGTTCCCTGTACGGGTTTCATTGACCAACTTGTCAGTGGTTCCCTACATTGGCCTTTTGGTCGTGGGGGCGTGCTCCGGGAGGAGCGCCCGTCCCCAAAAGTCTTGAACCTGGGAGTGGTGGAAGGAGCTGTGTCGATGAGCAGCGGGAGCGACAACATCCCGATGACCCCGTCCGGACTGCGCAAGCTGAAGGAGGAGTTGAAGCACCTCCAGTCCGTTGAGCGGGGGAAGATCTCGCGCGAGATCGAGGTCGCTCGCGCCCATGGCGACCTGCGCGAGAACGCGGAGTATCACGCGGCGAAGGAGAAGCAGTCCCACATCGAGGGCCGCATCCTGACCCTCGGTGACTGGATTGCGCGGGCGGAGGTCATCGACCCGGCCAAGCTGGGGGGTGACAAGGTCATCTTCGGGGCGACGGTGGACCTGCTCGACACCGAGACGGACAAGCCGGTGAGCTACCGGCTCGTCGGTGAAATCGAGGCCGACCTGAAGAAGCGGTGGATCGCCGTCACCTCGCCGGTGGCCCGGGCGCTCATCGGCAAGAAGGTGGGCGACATCGCCACGGTGCAGAGCCCTGGCGGCGTGCGCGAGCTGGAAATCACGGAGATTCGCTTCGAGGAGCCCACGGAAGAGGCCCCGGCAGGCGAGAGCTGATTTTCGGAAGCGCCAGCCAGTTGCCGGGGGAGCGGGCCAGGGCTCGCTTCCCCGGTCTCGTTTTGTGGGAGACGTCATCCCCGTTCCGTAGGATGTACGGCGGAACCCCCGCGTGAGCCACCCCCTCGCCAGTCTCGTAGGCCCCCTCCGGTATGCGTGCCAGCGCGACTTCGCGATGCTCGCCACCGTGAAGTCGCTGCGCCCGGTGCTGGAGCGCGCGCTCGCGGGCGCCAGCGGCGTGGACGCGAAGGCCCTGGCGCACCTTCAGGCCGCGCTGCCCTACGTGGACCACCCCATTCCGGAGCGGCGCAAAGCGGCCCTTCGGCGTGTGGTCGCGGGGTTGAAGATCAGCGGCGTGGAGCTGCCCGGCGAGTTGCTCGGGATGTCGATGGAGGGCGAGGCGCCGCCTCGTCCCACGTCGGCGCAGGGGGGCGCCCCGGCTGGTGGTGTGACGCCCCCGGGATACGTGCCGCCCTGGAGGTCCGTGGATCCGGTGCCCGCTTCGCGAGGGACGGGGGGCTCCGCGGCGTCCAGCGAGGGCCGGCGGCCGCGGGATGCCTCGTCATCCGAGGCGGCGGGCCTCCTGGCCTCGCCTCGGTCCGCGGATGCGCTTCGTGGACCGCGTGAGACGCCGATGCCCGGCGCGGCGGTGGCCTACGGGCAGCGCGTGCTGGCGGGGGCGCTTCCAAATCGTCAGGTCTCCGCTCCAGCGCGTGGCGCGGCGCACGGGCCGGTGTCTGGAGCGCGCGGTCCTGCGCCACTGACTCCATCCGAGGAACGGATGGCACCGCCGGCGCGGCCGACGAACCGCGTCCCAGCGCGCGCTGAAGCGAGCGACGTGGCGTCACTGCCTGCGCGGTCGACGAACCGCGTCCCAGCGCGCCCGGGGGCGTCCGAAGCGGGTGGGGCGCAGTCGTCGCGTGGCAAGTCGGGCGGCCGGCAGGGCACCTTCGACACGGGGCCCGGCGCGGTTCCCGGGGCGAAGACGCGGAAGGAGAAGGCGCAGCGGAAGAAGAAGCAGGCCGTGGCGGCGGAGGCGTCTCGCTCCGAGGCCAAGCTGCTCTCCATCGCGCCGCGCTCCGGTCCACTGTCCTCTCCGTTGAAGACGTTGGGCAAGCGGCTGGGGCCCAAGCTGGTCTCGACGTTGGACAAGAAGGGGCTGCGCCGCATGGGCGACATCCTCTTCATGCTGCCTCGCTGCTACGAGGACCGCCGCCAACTGCGCACCATCGCCGAACTGGAGCCCGGTGAGCGCGGCGTCACCGTCGGCATCGTGAAGGTGGCGGACTTCGTGCCCGGGCGGCAGGGGCGACGGATGTTCCGTGCCGTCGTGGGCGACCGTTCGGGCAGCATCGCCGCGACGTACTTCAACGCGGGGCCGTGGCTGAAGAGCCGGTTCACCGTGGGCAAGCGAATCGTCCTCTCCGGAGAGGTCCGCGCCACGATGACGGGCCGCGAGATGGCCCACCCGGAAATCGAGCCCGCGGAGGACCTCGACTCCACCACGTCGGTGCACTTCAATCGCATCGTCCCCGTGTACCCGGGCTTCGAGCGCGGCGAGCAGCGCTCCTTCCGCGAGCTGACCTCTCGCGTGGGCGAACAGTTCGCGCACGAACTGGACGACCCATTGCCCATGGGCCTGCGCCACCGCATGGAGCTGATGGGCCTGCCGGACGCGCTGCGCTACATCCACTTCCCACCCGGAGACGCGGATTTGGAGGCGCTCGATGCGCACCAGAGCCCCGCGCACCGGCGGCTCGCGTTCGATGAGCTGTTCTTCCTCCAGCTCGGCATGGCGCTGAAGCGTCAAGGGGTGAAGGCGGAGGTCGGTATCGCCTTCGACGTGTCTGCGCCGCGGCTGGAGAAGGCCCGGGGCGCGCTGCCCTTCCAGCTCACGGGCGCACAGGCGCGCGTGGTGGAGGAGCTCTGCCACGACATGGCGCGCGCGGAGCCCATGAACCGGCTGGTGCAGGGCGACGTGGGCAGCGGCAAGACGGCCGTGGCCATGGTCTCCGCGCTCATCGCGTTGCAGGCCGGCTACCAGGTGGCGGTGATGGCCCCCACGGAAATCCTCGCGGAGCAGCACGAGCGCAACTTCCGCAAGGTGATGGCGCCGCTGGGCTACCAGGTCGGCCTGGTGAGCGCGGCGGGCACGGCGAAGTCCAAGCGTCAGGTGCGCGAGGCCGTGGCCCGGGGTGACATCCATCTGGCCGTGGGCACGCACGCGCTGCTTCAAGCCGACGTCTCCTTCGACCGTCTGGGCCTCGTCGTGATTGACGAGCAGCACCGCTTCGGCGTGCTCCAGCGTCACACGCTGATGAGCAAGGGCCCCAAGCCGGACGTGCTGGTGATGACGGCCACGCCCATTCCCCGCACGCTGGCCATGACGCTCTACGGCGACCTGGACCTGTCCGTCATCGACCAGCTCCCGCCGGGCCGGACGCCCATCCGCACGCGGGTCTTCAACGACAAGCAGCGCGCGCTCGTCTACGAGTCCGTGGGCGCGGAGCTGGCGAAGGGCCATCAGGCCTACGTCGTCTACCCCCTCGTGGAAGAGTCGGAGAAGCTGGACCTGGAGGACGCCACGCGCGGCCTGGAGAAGCTGCGCAAGGTGTTCCCCGACGCGAAGGTGGGGCTGCTGCACGGGCGGATGAAGGCGGAGGAGAAGGACACCGTCATGGAGGACTTCCGCGAGAAGCGCCTCCACCTGCTCGTGTGCACCACCGTGGTGGAGGTGGGCGTGGACGTCCCCAATGCGTCGGTGATGGTGGTGGAGTCCGCGGAGCGCTTCGGTCTGTCGCAGCTCCACCAGCTCCGGGGCCGGGTGG
Organism: Myxococcus hansupus; assembly: GCF_000280925.3. NCBI lineage: Bacteria > Pseudomonadati > Myxococcota > Myxococcia > Myxococcales > Myxococcaceae > Pseudomyxococcus > Pseudomyxococcus hansupus. The sequence continues at coordinate 4,471,610 of NZ_CP012109.1, read as the reverse complement.
GGCGCGGCGCGGCGGCGAGCTTCTGCCATCTGGTGGCCGGCAACGCGCGCTCCTGGGAGTCCGCCGAGCGCCTCGCCGTGATGGAGCAGAGCAGCGACGGCTTCGTCATCGCGGAGAAGGACCTGGAGATTCGAGGCCCGGGAGAATTCCTGGGCACGCGGCAGAGTGGCCTGCCCGAACTGGCGGTGGCCAACCTGGCGCGGGACGGAGACCTGCTCTCCATGGCGCAGTCGGAGGCGCGCCGCATCCTGGAGAAGGACCCGGACATGAAGGCCCAGGAGAACCAGGGCCTCGTGAAGGCGCTCGAGGAGCGTTGGGAAGGGCGGCTCGCGCTCGCGCGCGTGGGGTAGTCCGCGGACGCCGTGCCCGTGAGGCCATTCGTGGCTAGGGTAGGGGCATGGGCGATTGGGGACGGGCAGAATACCTCTCACGGCACGGCATCCAGGACCGGCGCGTGCTCGACGCGATGGCACGGCTCGACCGCGCGGACTTCATCCCCGAGGCCACGCGCGGGGAGGCCGGTGCGGACGTGCCGCTGCCCATCGGCCATGGGCAGACCATCAGTCAGCCCTACATCGTCGCGTTGATGACGGAGGCGCTCCAACTCGACGGGACGGAGCGCGTGCTGGAGATTGGCACCGGCTCTGGTTACCAGACGGCGGTGCTGTCCTTGCTGTGCCGCCAGGTCTTCACGGTGGAAATCGTCCCGGAGCTGGCCGCGTCGGCCCGGCGCCTCTTGGAGGCGCAAGGCTTCCACAACGTGTCCTTCCGGGAAGGGGACGGCTCCCTGGGATGGCCCGAGGAGGCACCCTTTGACGCCATCCTCGCGGCGGCGGCGCCCCCGGACGTGCCGCTTCAACTGCTCGCGCAGCTCAAGCCGGGCGGGCGCATGTTGATTCCCGTGGGCCCCCAGGGAGGGACGCAGCAGCTCTTGCGCATCCATCGCGCCTTGCGGCCCGGCGAGGTGCCCCAGGTGGAGTCCCTGCTGCCCGTGCGCTTCGTCCCCATGACGGGACAGGCGCTCTCCCAGGGCTGAAAGGGCTCGGGTGGTGGGCGACCCGGTGAGGCAGGCGGCACGCTGGCCGTCCGCTTGCTCGCCATGGCGTCGGAGGCCCGCTAACGTTCGCACATCATGATTATTTGTCCGCTCTGTGACCACGTTCAGCCCGAAGGGACGGAGTGCGATGTCTGCGGCAAGCGGTTCCCGCTGCCCGTGGCCGACGCCCCTGCCATCGCGACGCTGCCGGAGCTGGAGGTAACGCCGCACGCGGGAGGCCGCGCCCCCGTGAGTGTCGCGGCGCTGCCGGACCTGGACCTGACGCGGGTGCGCTCCGGCCCGGACCTGCCGGTGCAGATGGTTCCGGACCTCCAACTGACGCGGGCCCGGGACATGGGGCCGGTGCCCGTGGCCCCCATGGCCGAGCTGGACACGGGGCGCGCGGCGGATGACGGCGTTCGCACCGCGGCGCCCCTGGGGGCCGTCGTCTGTCGTTACTGCCGCAACACGCAGGCGGCGGGGTTGCTTTGCGACAACTGCGGCATGCGGCTGCCCAGAGTGCGTCCCGCCGCCGGAGCGGCCGTGGCAGGGAAGCCCGCCGCCGATGACGACGGGTGGCGCGCCTGTTCGTCGTGCCACACGCCCGTGCGGCCCGGAAAGCCGTGTCCGGAGTGCGGTACCCGGGCCCAGGAGGAAGCATGAGCAACGGAACGTCTTCGGATTTCCGCGCGGAGTTCGCGTGCAGTGAGGGGTGTGACTTCCGCGCCTCGCTGCTGGACGTGGTGTACCGGTGCCCGCGCTGCGGGGGGCTCCTGGAGGTCGCGCATGACGTGGCCGCCTTGCGCACCGTGCCCGCCGCGGAGTGGAAGCGCCGGTTCGAGACGCGCTTCGGCTCCGCGCGCCTGCCGGATGCCTCGGGCGTCTGGGGCAAGCGCGAGTGGGCCTACCCGCAGCTCCCCATCGAGGACATCGTGTCCCTGGGCGAGGGCCGCGTGCCGCTCAAGCCGCTGCCGCGCATGGCGGCGGAGCTGGGGCTGGCCGCGTTGGAGTTGAAGGAGTGCGGCGTCTCGCCCACGGGCAGCTTCAAGGACTGGGGCATGACGGTGCTCGTGTCCGCGGTGAAGCACATGCGGGCCCGGGGCGTGCCGCTGCGCGCGGTGGCGTGTGCCTCCACGGGCGACACGTCCGCGGCGCTCTCCGCCTACTGCGCGGCGGCGGGCATTCCGGCGGTGGTGTTCCTGCCGCGCAACAAGGTGTCGCTCGCGCAGCTCGTGCAGCCCATCGCCAATGGCGCGCGGGTGCTGTCGCTGGACACGGACTTCGACGGCTGCATGAAGCTGGTGCAGGCGGTGACGGCGGACACGGGCCTGTACCTGGCCAACTCGATGAACTCGCTGCGCATCGAGGGCCAGAAGATGGTCGCCGTGGAGCTCTGCCAGGACCTGGGTTGGGAGCCGCCGGACTGGGTGGTGATTCCGGGCGGGAACCTGGGCAACGCCAGCGCGCTGGGCAAGGGCTTCGAGCTGATGTTCGAGCTGGGGCTCATCTCCCGCCGGCCGCGCATCGCGGTGGCGCAGGCGCAGAAGGCCAACCCGCTGGCGCGCTCGTTCCGAGGCGGCTTCCAGGAGCTGGTGCCGCTGCAGGCCGAGCCCACGCTGGCGTCGGCCATCCAGATTGGCAACCCGGTGTCCTTCAAGCGCGCGGTGAAGGTGCTCAAGGCCTTCGACGGCGTGGTGGAGGACGCGTCCGAGTCCGAGCTGGCCAACGCGGCGGCGCGCGCGGATCGCGAGGGCACCTTCACGTGCCCGCACACCGGCGTGGCGCTGGCGGCGCTGGAGAAGCTGGTGGCGCGGGGCGTGATTGCCCGGGGCTCGAAGGTGGTGGTGGTGTCCACCGCGCACGGCCTGAAGTTCGCGGACTTCAAGGTGGGCTACCACCGGGGCGCGCTGGCGGACGTGGCGAGCCAGTTCGCCAACCCGCCCGTGGAGCTGCCCGCGACGCTGGACGCCGTGAGGGGCGCGCTGGCGGACCTGGGCTGACGCCGTCCCGGTCCGCCAGAGGCGGGGCGCGTCAGTCCGGCTGGAGCGGGACGCGCTTCTCGATGGTGAGGCCGAAGCCCGCGAGGCCGCGGTAGGTGATGTCCGAGTTGGTCATCACCTGCAGCGAGCGCACGCCCAGGTCGTTGAGGATCTGGCAGCCCATGCCCAGGTCGCGCGACTCCTGCGGGCCGCGCGTGGGGCCGCTGCTGCCGTCGGTGTTGCGCTTGTGATGGATGCCGAAGTCGTCGCCGTGCATGCCGGGCAGGTACACGAGCACGCCGCTGCCCTCGCGGGCGATGCGCGCCAGCGCCTGATCCAGCAGCACGTTGCAGTTGCACGTCGGCGAGCCGAACACGTCGCCCAGGGCGCAGGCCGCGTGCAGGCGGACCAGGGTGCTGGGTCGCGAGGCGGGGTCGCCCTTCATGAGCACCAGGGACTTCACGCCGTCCGGCAGCCACGAGTACGTGAGCGCGGTGAAGTCGCCGTAGCGGGTGGAGACGGTGTGCTGGCCGGGCTCGCGGCGCACCAGCCGGTCCTTGCGGCGGCGGTACTCGATGAGGTCCGCGATGGTGATGACCTTCAGGTTGTGCTCGCGGGCGAAGACCTTGAGGTCCGGCATCCGCATCATGGTGCCGTCGTCCTTCACCAGCTCGCAGAGGATGCCGGAGGCGGACAGGCCCGCGAGGCGGGACAGGTCGACGGTGGCCTCGGTGTGGCCGGCGCGGCGGAGCACGCCGCCTTCACGGTAGCGGAGCGGGAAGATGTGGCCGGGGCGCAGGAAGTCATCCGCCTTGCTGGTGGGGTCCACCAGGGCGCGGATCGTCTTGGCGCGGTCAGCGGCGGACACGCCCGTGTGCGTCCCGTGGCGGTAGTCGACGGAGACGGTGAAGGCGGTACGGTGGGATTCGGTGTTGTCCGACACCATCTGCGGCAGGTGGAGCTCATCCAGCCGTTCCGCCAGCATGGGCATGCAGATGATGCCGCTGGTGTGGCGCACCATGAAGGCGATGTGCTCGGGCGTCACCTTCTCCGCGGCCATGATGAGGTCGCCCTCGTTCTCACGGTCTTCGTCGTCGGCGACGACGACGAACTTGCCTTCCTGGATGTCGCGAATGGCGTCTTCGATGGAGGAGAGCTCGCTGTCGTGACTCATGGAGGATTCGGTCCGGGCGGAAGGCTGCATGAGCGGCGCATGTAGCGTGGGTGCCTCTGGCTCGCAAGCCAACCCGTCTGTGGCTGTGTGTGGGGATGATGGCGCGGATGAGGCGGGCAGGGGCCGTTGGAGGTCCTCTGACCGCCCAGGGAGGGGGCGCTGACTCGACGCGGGAAGTCCCCTGATGTAGGGTCTTCGGCGCCGTGATGACTTCCAATCCGCAGGAACTCCGGGCCCGGCTCGACCAGCTCCAGGCCAGCCTCTCCACCCGCGAAAGCACCACGCGCTTCGCCCACGCGGGCGTGGCCACCGTCATCGCCTCCCTGGTCGGCGGGGCGTCGGGCAAGCTCTTCTACGATTCGCTCAGGACGCCCCTGCTGGCCTGGGCGGCGGCCTTCCTGTCGCTGGGGCTGCTCGTGTACGCCTTCATCAGCTACCGCGCGGGCCGCAAGGTCCTGGTGGATGAGTTGAAGCAATACGAGTCGATGCTGGCCCTGCGCAGCGAGCTGCGGCTGGACGACCCCGCGGCCCTGTTGCCCCGGTGAGCGCCGCTCGGAAGAAGGCGACGTCTCGCTACCCGGGGCGGTTCATCGTCCTGGAGGGGCTGGATGGCGCTGGCACCACGACGCAGTCGGAGCGGCTGGCCGCGGCCCTGCGCGCGGAGGGGCACTCGGTCCTGACCACGCGGGAGCCCTCGGATGGGCCCGTGGGGACGATGATTCGTCAGGCGCTCACGGGCCGGCTGGGCCTGCCAGGAGGGGCGGGACCGTTGGCGCCGGAGACGCTGGCGTTGCTCTTCGCCGCGGACCGGACGGACCACCTGACGGCCCGGGTGCTGCCCGCGCTGGCCGCCGGGCAGATTGTCCTGTGCGACCGCTACGTCCTGTCGTCCCTGGCGTACCAGGGGGCGACGCTGCCCATGGATTGGGTGGAGGCGGTGAATGCCTGCGCGGTGTCGCCGGACCTGACGCTCTTCGTGGGCGTGGCGCCCGAGGTCGCGGCCCGCCGCCGCAAGGCCCGGGGCGGGGCCGCGGAGCTGTTCGAGGCGGACGAGGCGCAGCGGCGCATCGCGAAGCAGTACGTGGCCGCCATCCGCCGCCGGGAGAAGCACGAGCGCATCGTCCACATCGACGGCGAGCAGGGCATCGAGGCGGTGACGGCCGCGTCGCTGGTGGAGATTCGCAAGCTGCTGGGGCGCAAGAAGCGCTGAGTCGGCGTCGCGTCCGCCTTGCTCAGTTGAGCAGCGGTGCAATGGAGAACGGGACGTCAATGGACGTCTCATCTCCACCGCAGCTCCCGTTCAAGGAGCCGAGCCCGGTCAGGACCAACCGGCCTTTGACCTCCGTGTCGGTGTTCGTCTCCAGCTCGAGCGTGCCGGTGTAGTGCCACTCGGTATCGATCTCACGCGGCATCCAGTTGCAGAGCGTGGCGCTCGACACGTCCCGGACGGCTTCGGACTGTGCAAGCGAGCCTTGGGGTGGCGGCCGGGGCATGCGGTCCTGTCCCCAGGCGATTCCGGCAAGGGTGAGGGTGGCGGGCCCCGAGTTCCGGATGGCGGGATCCAGCGCGATGCGGAGAGAGACGCCGATCTCATCATCCTCGGCGTCGGGGATGGGGTCGGACTCACCGAAGACAGAGAAGTCGGTCACCGTGTCCTGATGGTGCATCTGGACACGCCGCGTGTCGTTGAAGTCCCTCCAGTGCTCGCCGTACCTCACGCGGATGGTCCCGATGTCGGGGCCCCGTGGGGGCTCGGGGTCGTCGCTCGGGCCCGAATCGCCACATCCTCCGAACGTTCCGTCATGTAAGTCCATGGCAGGTCCGGGACGCCGTCGACCCTCCACCTCTCGGATTCGGTTAGACTCCCGCCCCTTATGGAGCGGACCGGCGCAGCGGCAGTCATCATCGGCAACGAGGTCCTGACGGCCAAGGTCCAGGACCTGAACGGGCCGCACCTCATCAAGCGCCTGCGCGAGGTGGGCATCCCGCTGGTCTCCGTGGAGACGGTGCTCGACGACGTGGACGCCATCGTGGACGCCGTGGCTCGGGCCCGCCGCAAGGCCCGCTACGTCTTTACCAGCGGCGGCATTGGCCCCACCCATGACGACGTCACCGTGCGCGCCGTCGCCATGGCCATGGGCCGGCGGGTGGTGCGGCTCCAGGAGATGCTGGACCTCATCACGTCCCGGGTCCCCGAGCGCGAGGTGACGCCCGAGGGACTGCGGCTCGCCGATGCCCCCGAAGGCGCCGTGCTCCTTCCCCAGTCCGGGACCTGGTTCCCGGTGCTCGCGGTGGATGACGTCTACCTGCTCCCCGGCGTCCCGCAGCTTTTCAGGATGCAGTTGGAGACCGTGCTCGCGCGCCTGAGCGGCACGCCGGTGGCCGTGAGCTGTCTCTATCTAAGCCTGGGGGAGAGCGACATCGCGGCGGTGCTGGACCGCGTGGCGCTCGACATGCCGCACGTGGCCATCGGTTCCTATCCAGAGTTCGACCCCGCCAAGGACTACCGGGTGAAGGTGACCATCGAGTCCGCGCTGCAAGGGCCCGTGGATGACGCCCTGAAGCGCATCGTCACGGGCCTCCCGAGGGCGCGGTGGTGCGGCGGGAGTAGGGCCCTCGGCGCCACGTCGGCGCTCAGCCACGGGCCCGCCCGGTCCGCCGTGGGGTCGATGGCCTTCAGCCACGGCGTCAGCTCGACCCCGCAGGGCGGCGTGTCGCCCTGGTTGGTCCAGCGCGATGCCTTCGCTCGAGCACTAAACCGGCAGGACCTCGCGGATGACCCCTGTGGGTTGCGGCGCTCCCACCACGATGAGTTGCTCGAGCTCCCCTCGAATGAGGAACTCGGCCTGGGCGCGGAAGAATGGCTTCGCGTGGAGCAGCTCGGCGCCACGTGTCATCCCGACGAGCACCACGCTGGGCCGCAACAACCGGATCCGCACGCCCGCTTCGTCCGAGGCGGAGTCGTCGAGGTTGCCCATCGTCGCGGCGGCGATCAGGAGCGTGCTCAATGCGCTCGACAGCAACGCGTCCGCCGCGCCGTGTTCCTCGCTCCAGGCCCGGAGGATGAGGGGGATGTCACACGGAGCCCGCTCCAGGAAGCCGGACGCGTGGGCTCCGCGCAGCCGCGCCACCACGGCGACGTCCGCCTGGGCGGGAGGGCGGTAGCAGCGCACGGTGCGCCCCTCCACCTCGTAGTCGTCGCCCCGCCGCAACGGGTAGCCCGGCGGGGACTCCACCTCCACCACCTGCCCCACGACAGAGGCGGGCAGGGCGAAGTCCCGCTGCTTCCCGTTGGCTTTCCAGCGGTGTACCCCGAAATGGAACGCGGGCTCACGGCGGGCCGTCAGGTCCGCGGACTCGAGGAGGGCCAGCTTCATGCTCGGCGCGATGACTTCGAGGAGCTGCGCGACGCCAATCGCGGGCCCTGACGATGGCCCCGTGGAGACGGGGACGCCATCCGGAAGCGAGGACAGGAGCGCGTCGTGGAAGAAGGTTTCGACGGAGGCCAGCATGGCGGATGACCCTCAGGAGGGCTGAAACAGCGCGTACGTGTCGCGCTGGGGGCTCGTCACGCGAAGCTCGGAGAGCGTGATCTCCCCCGCGACCCGCGAACGCACGACGACCTCGAGCATGGGCGCGGAGCCCGTCGCCAGAACGGGGGGCGGGGCGAGCTCCGCGAGTTCCCGCTCGTCCAGTCGGGCCCACCCGTGGGCATCGAGCTTCACGGGGAGCTGCTTCGTGCCCCAGCGTAGAATTACCTGTGGTGGCTCCGCTGGCTCGGTGCAGGACGTGAGCAGTCGCGGCCGGCTGTAGGCCCACGCTCCATCGCTCGGTCCGCGGAGGGACGGCACTTCACGCTCCAGCCAGGGGCCGGTGTCCTCGGTCCGATAGAGAGAGGCCCGTGGCGCCAGGCCCGAAGCGCCGCCTACGCTCGCCGCATCCCCGAGGCTCCAGAGCAGGCTGCCCTGGGCGACGGTGAGCACGGCCCACCAGTTTCGCGTCGCATCGAACGCAAGCGGTTTGGGCAACGCCATGGACACCCAGCGCGCGTCCCACGGCGCCGGGTCCTGTTCGTCCAAGGTGAACGCCACGCCTGGCGCCAGGGGCACCGTGCCCGGGCGGCCATACTCATCCGGAAAGAGCGTCACCATGCCCATGACGGAGCGGGTGAGGGGCCGGAGATGGAAATCCATTCCCGCGAGGGCGTGGCCTTCCTCTGGCGAAGAGAATGCCTGTGCCGCCGCGAGCCCCGCTCCACACCGATGCGCCTGCGACGGGTTCTCAGGCGGGGGAAACGAGAGTGGAACGCGTTCACCTCGAGGCTGGTACCTCGCGAGGAACCGCACCTCCCGCAGGGGCTGGCCCGGTGCTATCTCGACGCGGCCAATCCCTTCTTCGTCCGCGGTCAGCGGCAGGGCGAGCGTGTCCCCTCCCTGGCTCCACACCTGGGTGAGCGTGACGGTGTCCAGCGTGATGCCGAGCCGTTGGAGGCGTGACGGCGCGGGGGCCCGGAGTCCGAGGGTGACCGTGCCTCCCTTCAGGTCCGCGGGCCATGCCTGCTGGAGCGCCGCGCTCACGTCATCCCGCAGCGTCAGTTCCTGCAAGGGCTGCAATGGCAGCCCGTGTTGGAAGAACGGTCGTTCCGTCTCGACGTGGACCGTCAGGTCCGGGGGCCGCGCCGCCGCCTTCACCACGAGGGATGACACCGTGGCGACCGCCTTCTGTCCGGTGGCCGGAGGAACGGGATTGGCGGGGGGCGCGAAGACCTCTACCATCAGCCGGCTCGCCAGGATGCCGGGGAGCGGCAGCGCCGTGGTGTCCTTGTCCCCAAGGGGAACGGTGGTGACCGGCGTGGGCGGATACCACGGGCCGCCGTCGGCGATGCTGAGCCGCCCCTCCACATTCGCCTCACGGGTCTTCACCTGCAGGAACATCAGGGCGCGGCGGGCCCCCCAGTCCACGCTGAACCACTGCACGGGCGCGTTCGTGGGCACGGGGCCCGGGCCGCGGCTGGTCGCGACGGTGGCGGTCGGCAGGACATCCACCATCACGTCCTCCCCGGGTGCCTGCACGGTGAGCGACGCGCGCAGCAGCTCCACGTTGGGCGGCACGTCGAGCGCCACCGTGAGCCCTTGGGCATCCAAGGGCGCCGTGGGTCCCGCGGGGACTGCCTTCCCGTCATGCCTCAACGTGGCTCCAACGCGCGCGCGGGTCATGGCTCAGCGTGCCGCCTTCGAGTCGTTCGTCACGGTGTCCGTGGCCAGCCGCTCCGGCGCTAGCATCTCCCGAAGGACCTGCATCGCGCCCTCGATGCGCAGCAGCGTGGTGGTGAGCTGAGAGCGCTTCGCGTCCATCTCCGCGAGCATCTTCTGTCCGGCTTCGTATTCGGCTTGGAGCGCGCCAAGGCGCTGTTCGATTGCGTCTTTCATGGGTGGCTGGCCTTCGAGAGTGTCTGGATGCGTGCTTCGAGTTCCTTCAACGTTGCGTCGTAACGAGCCTTCAGCTCCTGGATCGCCGCGATGGCCAGGACGCCCAGGTTCGAATAGTCGATGCCCTTGATGGTTTTCGGCTCGGGAGCCTGATCGAGTTGCACGGTGCCCACGAGCTCGGGGAAGAGCTTCTCCACGTCCTGGGCGACGAGCCCGATGTCCCGGGTGCCGGTGCCCTTCCAGTCGAAGCTGGAGGGCTTGAGCTGGAGGATCTTGTCCAAAGTCCCCTCGAGCTCGGCGACGTTCTCTTTCAAGGAGGCGTCGGAGTTCCGGTTCCACGAACCGTCATTCCGCATGAAATGGCCCAGGCCGTTCTCATGGTAGAAGACGACCGTCGCGTTGTTGTTCTCGTAATGGATTTGGAAGCACCGGTGCGCCTGAATGTCCTCGAGCCGGATGCCAAGCCCTGGCACGCGCTGCTTGATGTGCAGCGCTGTCTGAGGCACTTCCGTTCCGATACCGACGTTGCCGTTGTAGACGGTGAGCCGCTCGCTGCCCATCTGCCACAGGCCCAGCGTGTCATCCACGTCGTTGTCGATACCAATCCGAAGCTTGGTCGTCTCGCCCCCGGTGACGAAGTAGCGGATGAACGCCTGGTCTCCACTGCCGCCTCCCGGGTCGGTGGGGAACTGGATGCCCGAACTCATCGAGTTTCCCACCGAGGGGATGATGTTGCCCTGGACCGCGAGGTTCTTGAGGGTCACCGTGCCGCCAGTCGGGCTGATGGACAGCGGTATGGACTGCTCGCCGCGCACGTCCGACAGCAGGCGGATCAAGAAACCTCCATGGCCGCACGCCGCCAGGTTCCACCTCCGCTGATTCGCGGCGTTGAACGTGCTGTAGAGGTCGAGCTCCGCCCAGCTTCCCGTGCCGCCCGCCTCGATACGGGCCACGATGTTGCTGGGTGACACGACGTGGAGCGTGGTCTGAGGGTCTGTCGTCCCGATTCCAATGTGGCCCGCCACGGTGATCGGGCCGGAGAGCCGCCCTCCCGTCACGGGGAACTTCTCGTTGTCCAGGCCGGTGATGCGGTCGGCCACGTTGATTCCCTTCACCGTCAACATGCCTGACACATCGACCTGCTTCGCGGTGACGCTGGATGAGGCCGCCAGCTCCTTCACCGTCAGCGTGGTCTCCGGGTCGAGCCCTCCGCCTTTCAGCTTCGTCCCGTCCGTTCCTCCCAGGTGGGTGTGCGTGCGGATGGCCTCGATGAGCCGCACCTGAAGGGTGTTCCAGTGTTCGGAGAGGATGGGGTCTCCGGGATTGGCCTTGATGAAGGGGTCGGTCATTTGTCGAACCTCGAGGTGTTGAAGCGGGTGGTGTCGAAGTAGCCGGACCAGGAGAGGCGATCCTCGGGCTCCGGGAGCTGCTCCTCGAAATCGATGGCGGGCCCGAAGGAGGTCAGCGTGTCGGAGATGGGCGAGTCATTGACGCCGGAGGGCTCCGCGTAGCGGGTGGAGAGGGCCACGTTCGCCGGGCTCTCGCTCACCTCGAACACCTCGCGCGGCATCGTCAGCATGAACTCGATGCGGGCGCGGACGCCGGACGCCCGGCCGTAGTTCAGCGCGGACGTCAGCTCCCGGACCAGGTCGGGCAGGCTCGCGGCCTGGGGAGGGATGTAGTCCACCGGGATGCGGAGTGAGAACGTGGCGGGGGTGACCTCGGTCCAGCGGAATTGGATGTCGATGGGCGGCGATTGCCTGGGCTCGAGCGCCAGCTCCAGGGCCTTGAGCCTGTCCTCTTCCAACTCGGGGTTGCGCCCGCTGGGCAGGTAGTTCTCCAGGTCCTGCTTGCTCAGCGTGCCGTGGCTCCAGTGATTCTCCCCGGGGGCCAGCTCGGGCAGACCCTGGTCCCGGTCGAACACGGAGAAGCGCGCCGCGTCCGTGTCGAAGCGAAGCGGCTGAGGGTTGTCGTCGAAGCGCGCGGGATGCGCGAGGAGCACCGGCTCGGGCGCCGGGTTGCCATCAATCAACGGGACGCGTTGGTGGCGCAGCGTGAGCGTCTTTCCTCGGGGCACGCTGCCCAGGAACAGCACGTCCAATCCGGAGTCATGGTGGTGAAGGATGGGAACGCGAATGTCCGCGTCCGCGGGCGCGGTCAGCGTGACCTCGGGGAAGGCGGGGTCCAGGCCCTGGTTGAGGGTGAGGAGTCGCTGGTCCGCGGGGATGCGCTGGAAGCGCGCCATCGCGGGCGTCGAGGGGTTGTCGTGGAGCTCGACGGTGATGCTGCGCCTTCCCGGAACGCCTGTCGCATCCGGTGGCTCCGGCACGATGAAACGGCCGACGGCCGTGTCTCCATCCCACGAGAGCTCCGGGGGTTGTTCGGCCCGGTAGACCAAGGAGACCAGCCGAAGCAGGGCAGGGGCGCTGCCCAGTCCCGTGCGGTGTAGCTCCACCAGGGAGGCGAGCCGCCGCCGGAAGTAGGCGTCTGCTTCGTCCGGACCGGGCTGAAGCCCGAAGAGCGCGCCCATCCGGCCCAGCTCGGAGCCCGCCTTCGTGGCGAGCGAGGCGTCCGCCTGGAAGCCCTTGGCGAGCGAGTACCAGCGCGAGCGCATGAGGCGCGTGAGGCCGCCCTCCATCACGCCCAGCTCCTGGGCGATGGCGTCGAAGAGACGGTGGATCCGCCCTCCGCTTTGGAGCAGCGGGGGCAGATACCCCACCATGCGGCGCGCGCGTTGGGACGGGTTCATCCGAGCCACACCAGTTCCACGCCGCCGAGCGCGAGCTGAACGCCCAGGTTCATGGCACGGTGAGCCTCGGGGCCGGTCTTCTCGAGCGTGAGGGAGAGCCCCTTGTCCGTGGTCAGGGTCGCGAACAGCAGCTCCTCCGCGCCGGCCTCCTTGCCCAGCGCGGCGCGAAGTGAATCCCACGACACCACCGACTGGGGCTGCTTTGTTGCCTGGGCATCCGTGATGATGCGCGACGAGTACGCCTCCACCGCGCCGCGGAGCGACTGGCGCACCTGCTCGGGCGTGCGCCGGTCCGAGCCAGGGAGCGACACCACCAGGTCCAACCGGTAGACGAGCGGCCTCGCGCGAGAGATGTCCGGCGGTGCCTTCACCAGGTCGATGGCGGGCTTCTCGTTGGGCTGGAACTTCCAATCCAGTCCCAGCTCGCGGCGCGGTCCGTCCACGAGCGCCTTGCGCTGGGCGTCCCACACATAGGTGCGCACGGTGATGTCGCTGACATGGCGCACGGCCGGATGGGCGAAGAGGACGGCCTCCAGCCTGCGCCGGCTCAAGAGCTCCCCCGCTGGCACCCCTTCGACGAAACGGGCCAGGGCCTGCCACAGCTCACGGCGGAGGCGGTCGAACGCGGCCTCGTCCAGGTCCGGGTCCACGGGTTCCACCTGGAAGACGGGTCGCAGGTAGATGGTGCGTGAATAGCCGAGTCGGACGCGGATGCCGGCGGCCTTGGTGTCGCGGATGGCCCGCTCCACCCGTTGCACGCCGTCCGGCTGGTGTTCGAAGTCGGGGTCGCCGACCAGCACCTCGATGATGCCCGGAGGCGCGTCCGGGGGTTCTCGCACGGTGACCTGCTGGACGCCCTGCTGGCGCACGGCGGCGGCGATGGCTTCGAGCGTGCCCATCTCCCCGTCCCGGAGCGAGGCGCGCGCGCGGGCTCGCAGGTTCGCGTCGGTCTCCTCCTGACTGGTGCGGCGGATGGGCGCGCGGTTGGTGACAGCCTCGATTCCCAGCACGGGGCGGGGCATCACGTTGAGCTTGCCGGGGTCGATGGTCGGGGGCGCGTTCCGGGAGGCGTCCGAGTCGTCCTGCACTTCCCGCACAGGGGCGACGACGCGGGTTTCTCCTCGGCGGAGCACCACATCCTCCAATGTCTCGAAGGCGGGGAGGGGGGCGTTCTCCGACAGCATGCCGGTCACCCGTCGGCCGGAGGGGATGCCGATGTCCTCCGGCGCGGGTGAGCTGCGGCTGAACTCCACGTCGCCGGTGAGCCGCCCCGCGCGGGCGCGCGCGATGCTCAGCACGGCCACGACGTTGTCGAGCGCGGCGCCCTCGGCCGTGTCGACGTAGCCGGAGCGATGCGCCAGTTCGAGCATGGCGTAGAAGGTGGCCATCTCCCGGCCGTAGGACTCCGCCAGCGTGCGGGCCATGCTGCCCGCGTTCTTGTCGATGTCCGGCCCCAGGTTCTCGAGCAGCCGGTCGACGATGGCGCTGAACGACGTGTCGAGCGAGGTGAGACTCAAAAGGCAATCTCCCAGCTCAGCGTCATGACCATGTTCGCCCCCCGGTTCACCGGCGGGAACTGCACGCGGTTGAAGAGGATCTTCTCATTCCCCACGGTGATCTGGATGCCCGCCTCGGTCAGCGGCTGCACCGTGCCCGCGGCGGGCGCGGGGAGCGTGGCGGACACCGTGCCCTGGACCACCGTGGTGTTGCCACGCGACACGACCGCCACGTCCGGGGAGCGGTCCAACGCCTCATCGGGGATGGGCGCCTTCAAACCGGTATCCGCTACGTTGGCGGGGGCGGTGCCCGTGCCCACCACGATGGCCCAGCTCGTGGGCAGGGCGTTCTTCTTCCCCATCAGCAGCTCCGCCAGCAGCCGCTTGCCGTGGGTGGTGATCAGGTTGTGGTGCCGGTATCGCCCCACGATGGCGCCGCTCGTGTCGCGAAGCTCGATGGTCAGTGTTCCCTTCACACCCGGCTGTTCCCTGAGGTCCATGTGTTCTCCCGAAGTCGTGTCGTGCGGCGACTGCGTCTCATCCGAGGTCGAGCGCCAGCCCGAGTTCCACTGCGTCCCCCGTGACGGCGAGGACGTGCGCCCGTACGTCCACCGCGCCCGGAAGGTCGGGCCGCGCGGTCACCGAAAGGTGCGTCACGTCCTCGACGCGGGGGTCTTCCTTGAGGGCCTGGCGCACGTACCGGCGCAGCAGCTCCAGGTTCGGCCGGTCCAGGGGCTCGCCGATGAGCTCCGCCACCTTGCTGCCGTAGCGGGTATGGCCCAGCGGCTCCAGGTGTCCCCGGTAGATCATCAGCCGCAGCGTGAGGGCCTGGATGAGGTTGTCCTTGCCGTCCACCGTCCTGGCGCCGCCTCCGTCGTTGGACCAGTCGAGGTCCACCTCGCCGGTGTCCTTGAAGGCGAGCCGGAGGTCCGTCTTCAGCGTGTCGGTCATCAGGTCAACCTCCCCGGCCCCGCGGTGGCCCCGGGCGAGGACGGAATGCCGGGGGTGACCATGAGCCGCGACATCATCTGCGTGAGCGCGTTGGACAGGGTCTGCGCCAGGGCGCCGGCCAGGTCCGGAATGTTCTCTCCGCGCAAGCCCTCCGCTTGGAGGAAGCCCAGGATGAGGGGCTCGAGCATGGGCTTGGCGGGCGCTGCTCCCACGAGCGAACCCGGGGCGGACGTCGTGAAGCCCGAGATGGCCATCCCCGGCGCGACCTTCACCTGTAGGGTGAAGAGGGTGAGGGCCTGCTCGATGGACTTCGCGAGGGCCTTCGCCAACGCGGGCTTCTGCTCGCCGTTGAGCGCGTTGGAGGACAGGGCCGCCAGCGCCAGGGGTTCGATTTGCGCGGCGCCGGGTCCTCCAGCCGGAGGCGGCAGCAGCATGCCGGGGCCCACCGTGCTCCCCGCACCGGGGGGCGGTGACGCGGCGGCTGGGATTCCAGGGGCCACCATGGCCATGTTGACGAAGAGGGTGAAGGCTTGCCCGCAGACCTGCCCCACGGCCTTGGCGAGGTCGGGCGCGTTCTCGCCGCGCAGGCCCGCTGACTGGAGGGCGCTGCTGGCGAGGTTCTCGATTTCGGACGCGCTGAGGGCTGGCATGGGTCAACCCTTGGCCTTCACCGTCTTCGAGCCCTTGAGCGGGGCTCCGGTGAAGTAGCACTTGTGGCTTCCCTCGGTGATGACGCCGGTTCCGCCCGTGCCCAGGTGGATGTCGCCGGACGCGTCCACCGTGCAGTCCGTGCACTGGAGCTTCACGTTGCCGTCGACCTGGATGCTCAGGTCCTGCTTGCCCACGATGGAGATGGTGTCGTCCTGCTTCACCGTCACCACCGTCTCCCCCGCGGTGATGACCACCGACTGGTCCTTGTCGATGGCGATGGAGGTCTTTCCACCGGGCGGTGAGGCGACGCGCCACTCGTCCTCGGCGTGCTCGGGCGGCTGGGTCTCATCGGAATAGAGCCGGCCCACCACGAGGGGGCGCTGGGGATCCCCACCGACGTAGGAGATGAGCACCAGGTCACCTACGCGTGGGGCGCTCACCATGCCCACATGCGGGGTCGTGATGGGCACGCGGCGCAGCTCCAGGCCTCCTTCGCGCAGCTTCACGTTGCACTCGTGGTTGTGCACGTCGCCTTCGGCATGAGGGAAGGCGGCCGTCACCACGCCGATGTCGCCCAGACGCAGCGAGGCAAGCTCGGCGCGGATGATGGCGCGCATCAAGGTCACCAGGTCGCTCATGGGGTCACTCTCTTCATGGTTTGGGTGGACGCGGGCTTCGCCTTGAGCCGTTCCTCGTAGGCTTTCAGCGTGGCCGCGAAGTCCATGACCGACTGCCGCAACCGGGCCAGCGCGGCGGGGTCCAGCAGCCCCTTCAAGATGGCCTCGGCGCCCTTTCGGACCCGGTTCAAGACGTCGAACAGGGCGCGGGCCGCCGTGGTCAGCGGCACGAGCGCATCCAGGCCGGCCTCCCGCAGGTCCTGCTCCCGCGACGTGGTGATGCCCTTGACCTGCTCCAGCGTGGGAGCCAGCGCCTCCAGCATCGTCGGGATGGCCGCCACCTTCTCCAGCTTGGAGATCCAATCGACCAGGTGTTCCAGCACCGTGCCAATCGCGCGCAGGGCCTGGCTCACGGGGCCGCCGATGCCGAGCTGCTGGACCAAATCCACCAGGGCCTCGAAGGTCTGGGTCTGGAACAGCTCATCCAGCGCTTGGATGAGCCGGGAGATGCCTTCGACGACGTCGGCCGTGCTGCTCATCCGTCCACCTCCAGGTTCTGGAAGGGGGCGAGCGGATCCAAATCTTGAATCTGCATGCCCAGGGCCTGGGCCTCGTTCGCGACGCGCCGCAGCTTCGCGAGGAAGTCGCTCGCGCCGGCGACGCCCTTCACGAGGCTGAGCGCCGCGCCCAGGTCGACGCCGGTCAGCGCCTCCAGCACGTTGATGCCTTCGGTGGCGAGCTTCTCGATGAACGCCCCCAGGTTGCCTCCGTTCTGCAGGGTCTTGATCAGGTCACCAATGACTTGCGGGTTCACCTGGCCCAGCGTGCTCAGCAGCGAGCCGAAGTTCTTGCCGCTCAGCTTCTCCTGGCCCTGGGTGATGACGGAGCCCAGCTCGTCCGCGCTCAGGTGCCCGAGCAGCTCGGGGTTCTTGTCAACGGCGGCCATCAGGGAGTCGGGGGCCTGCAACACGGCGGCGGCGTCCATCGCGCTCCCAGCCCACGCGTCGGCGTCGTCGGCCACCGCCGCGTTCACGGCGGCGACGCCCGCGTCGGCGGGCTCGGGTGGCTCCTGGTGTTCACGGACCTTGAGGTGGAAGCTGAACCGGTTCTGGTGTCCGGCGAGCTGCTTCACCTGGAAGTCGGCGATGATGACCTCGGTGAGGTCCGCTCCGGCGACCGCGTCCGCGGCGAACGACAACGGCCGCGCCTTCATCTGCGCCTGACGCAACTCCTCGAGGCTGGCCTGCGTGTCCTCGCCCAGCAGGATGCCTTCCATCACCACGGTGACGGGTTCGCGGCCCAGGTCCTGGAAGACGCTGCCCGCCTGACCTGGGACGCGCTGCTGCACGAGGTTGCGGGCGTCCTCCGTGTAGATGTTCGTCAGGCCAATGAGTTCGATCTTGCCAATGCGTACGGGCATCTCAGAACTCCATCCGGGTGACGAAGCCGGTCTTCATGTTCAGCGTGTGGCGCACCGTGCGCACGCGCAGCACCTTGCCGGAGGCCAGCGCGTTCACCGGGTGCGTCGTGGGAATGGCGTCGAGCTTCACCCGGTCACCGGGCTTCACCTTGGGGCTGCCCAACACCTCGACGAAGCCGCGCAGGGGACGGGAGGCCAGCAGCGCCATCCTCGCCCGGGCCTGGGTGGCAGCGTCCTCGCCTGTCCGCATCGCGCCGTCGCGCACCTCCCGCATGAGCTTGCCCTCGCTGGCGGGCTTCACGGTGAACGCCTCATCCATGGACGCCTTGCCGCTCACGGACGCCAGGTCCTTGATGAGCCAGTGCGTCTTCTCTGTGCCCTGGGTGCTCGCCGCGCCTTCGCCCCAGACCTGGATGCCGTCGACGGCCGTCGCCACCTGTTGGAGCCCCGTGCGCAGCACCTGCTCGGCGTAGGTGAAGGCGTGGTCTGCTCCGCCCGGCTTCGGCGCGGCGAAGTGAACCTTGCCGTCGCCATCCGTGTACACGTCGAAGCCGCACTGCTCCGCGAGCTGCTGGACGTGGCGGAGCGCGCGAGGGCCCCGGTGCAGCACATAGCTGGGGAACTTGGGGCCGTCCTCGACGGTTCCGACGGTGGCCCCGGCCTTCTGTATCAGCTCCTTGGCGATGGCTCCGGCCGACATCTGCTCGTAGGCCCCCTCGACATCGAGCCGGGCGAGCTTCGTCAGGCCGTCGACGCCGACGACGAAGGCCGTGTCCGCGGCGGCCTTGTTCTCCTGCACCTCTCCGGTGAAGACGGTGGCGCCGCCGTTGCCGTCGTCCAGGGTGATGGTCGTCGCGTCTCCGGGCCGCGGCTGGGGCGGTGAGGCGCCCGTGGCGATCAGCTCCAGATAGCAGTGGCCTCCGGAGCCATCCATGGTCAGCGTGCAGGAGATGGAGCGCACCTGTCCGTTCCCCCGCTGGGGATGGCTGGAGGCCTGGAAGGCGCCGATCTTCACGTCGTAGGCAATTCCGGCCATCGCCTCACACCTCGAGCCCGTGGCGGCGGGCGGTGTCGCGGAGGAGGTCGATGAGCGCTTCCTCCAGCGCGTGCCGGTCGAGACCGGTGGACACGCTGGTGGGCTCCAGGTGGACGTTGACGTTGAACGTGTTGCGCACGCCCTCGTTGGGGGGGCGCCCCGCGTTCGGAGCCACGGGGGCCTGGGTGAGCTCGTGGGCATGTGTCAGGACCGGCGCCAGGCCCGCTGAGACCTGCTCGGTGAGGGCGGACGTGACGGAGCCATCCTGGGTCCTGGGGGTCCTCGGAAGCGCCGAGGATTCGGTGGCCGGGAGGAACGTGAGCCGGCGTGGGGGGCTCGACACTTCCTGAGTCCGTGGGCCGGAATCGGTGCGCTCCTTGGGGGCGTCCGTGAGCGTGGCGCCGGGAGTCGGTGCGTGGCCGGGGAGGAACCGGACGAGGCGATGGCCTCGCGCGGGAGTGCTGTTGGACGTGGCGGGGCTCACGGCAGGCGCTGCGCTGACGGAGCTGGAGTCACCGCGCGTGGGTGCTGGCTGCGCTGCCGTAGGTCGGCCGGAGAGTCGTGCCTCCGCGACGTCCACTGCGTCCGCGATGATAGGGGCCGTCAGGTGAGGGGAGGCTGCCTCGGCGGCGCTGGGCACGGCTCCCTTCATCGAGGGCTCTACCCGTGCGTCGAGCAGGGGCGTTTCGTTCGAGGCGTCGCTCCGTGGCTCCCTCCAGGCGACTCCCGCGGTGGCGCCGTGTGACGCCCAAGGCGCTTCGACGTTCATGGACGGACGCGCGACAGGTGCGCCGGGGCTCCGTGGCTTCGGTGGGTCTCCTTCGTTCAGGAGCGAGGACGTGGGGCGCGAGTCCGCGAACGGCGCCGCCTCCCCGTTTCCATTCGTCGCACGGGTTGACGCCGCGGGCTGGAGGCCGGTGCTCAGCGCCTCCCTTCCGATTCCGTCGTCGTTCCGTGCCGAGCCTTCGCTCGGGAGCGGATGTTGCGCCGCCGAAGTCTCCGCGCGGGCGCCCAGGTGCGAGATGAGTCGGACCAGCCGCCTGTCGCGTGGACGCGCTCCACCCACCGCGGAAGGTGTCGCGCTCGCGCCGTCGATCCGCCTTGGAACGTTGGGGTCGTTGGCGGGGGCCGCCACACGACGGTCCGCGGCCTGTTCCGGTGCTGGCGAACTGTCGCTGGGGGCCATGGCCTCCAAGGGCTGCCCGGCGGTGACTTCGTGAGGGGGCCCCGGCAACCGGATACCCAACTGCTGCGCGGCGGACTCCATGGCCCGGAATGCCGGCCGAGCGAGGAGTGACACGAGCTCCTGGGTCGTGATGGCGGTGCGCACGGTCAGTCCTCCACCTGGATGACCACCGCGTCTGGGTGATCCGCGAGGCTCGGCGCTCGCTGCGCGGGCCGCTGCGCCGGGGCCGAGGGCTCTGTCATCTCCAGCAGCGTCAGCAGCCGGTCGATCTCCGCCGCTGGCGTCTCCCAGACCTGGGACGGCGTCCAGCCAAGGCTCTTGCACAGCCGCAACGTCACCCGCGCGAAGGCCTGGCTGTCCGCGTCCGCGGCCTTCAGCCTCACATCCTCATCCCGCCCTCCAGTGTCATTGAGGAAGAGGGCCCCCTCGAGGAGTGCCGATGTCGTCGCTCCGTCGAGCATCGACAACGCCATGCCGGCGGGCTCGAGCGAGACAAGGGAGGTCTGGAGCATCCTGCGCAGGTACCGCTCCAGGTTGAACGCCTTGCCACCTCCCTCACTGGGATGGGTGCTTTCGCTCAGGGCCTGGGAACGCTCGGCGAAGGTCCAGGGCCGCAGCCGGGCGCGCACGGAACCCGCCCGCAGCCACCCGTCCTCCTGCACGCCCGCGCTGGTTTCGTACCCGCCTACGGCGGCCCACCAGAGCGCGACGGGCGCCAGCTCCGTCTGGTAGGCCGCTGGGACCTCCAGGCCACACAACACCTCACGCGCGAAGCCTTCCGCGTTGAAGTGAAGCCCTTGTGCATTGACGCTGGCATGGCGGTCGAGTGCCGCCAGGTGCGCGTCAAAGCTCCAGCGGCCGAGCCGCACGCGCTCGCCCGTGGAGGTGTCCACCTCCAGCGTCTCGCCTGGGGCGCCCACGCACACGACGAAGCACCGGCCGTCCACCTCGATGGAGGTGGGGACGGCAGGGAAGGGCTCCGAGGCCATGGGCGTGGGCTTCTCCAACACGCGCTACTCCTCGCGAATCCGGGTGGCGGTGAAGGCGTAGGTCGTGGCCGCGCTGCCGTGCGCGTCGACCTGGAAGGCCTTGCCTTCCACGTAGCAGTCGTCGAAGGACAGCGTGCGCAGGTCGTCGGTGCCCTCGGTGCGCTTCAGACTGGCCACGAGCTGGAACTTCGCGCGTTCCTGCAGGAGCGTATCGAGCCCGAAGTGGGCCGAGCGGATGACGAGCTCCCCCTTCACGGTGCGCAGGCCGAAGATGACGTCCACGCGCTCGTTGGAGCCGATGGCGCGGATGTCCTCACGCTCGGTGACGACGCGGAAGACAAGGGATTGGAGTCCTTCGACGGGAGTGCCGTCGACCAGGACGCTGCTACGGTTGGCGGAGAAGACCGTGGGCATCAGCGTGTTTCCTCATCAAACCTGGACCGTGATGGTCGCGTAGATGTAGTCAATGGCGCGCACCGGCCTGACGGCCATGTTCACGCGGACGATGCCTTGGGCGAAGTCGGTCTGGGAGGAGTAGACCTCCACCTTGAAGGCGGGATCCTTGCCGTCCGTGGAGGGGACCAGCGCTCCGTCCTTCTCCATCTGCACCAGGGACTCCACCAGCTTCTGCTTGAGCGCGGTGCGTCCATCCGCGTTGTTCAGCAGACCGATGAAGAGGTCGCCGACCATCTTCAGCATGCGCACGGCCCGGTCCGCCACGCGGCGGACGTTGATCTGATCGCCATCCGTGGTGAGCCCTCTCAACACGATGGTGCCGCGCCCTCGCTCCAGCACCACCGGCACCACGTTGCCCCGCAGGAGCGACTTCTGCTCCTCCGTGGACAGCGCGGGCAGGTCGGCCAGCCCCGAGAGCCGCTTGAAGGTGGGGGATTGGAAGTACGGCAAGCTGCCCACCATGCCCGTCACCGCGCCGACCACGCCGTTGGGCGCCACCAGCACGAACCGGTCACTGACCAGGGTGCTCGCGAGCTGCGCATGCGTGTCCATGCCGCCGGTCCGGGGCACCTGGCCGAAGCCGATGCGTCCCCGGCACTCGTCGCTCAGCGTGTTGCAGTGGCTGATGACGGCGCCGTAGATGCGGGCCACCCGGGCCAGGTCGGAGTAGTCCTGCACGGCGGCGAGGACCATGTCCACGTCCGCTTCGTCACGCAGCCGGTCCAGCGCGGCGGCGTAATCGGCGGCGCTCGCGTCCTGGCCACCCGCCAGCGTGTACTCAGCCGCCTTCGGCCACCCCAGCGCCTTCGTCTCGTCCAGCTTCACGAAGGCCGAGCTCCGCATCGTCGCGGCGAACGTCGTGAGTGACTGGCCACGGTACATCTCCAGCAGCTCCTCTTGGCCCGCGGTCCGGCGCAGCACCTTCAGGTCAAAGGCGACGGATGGATCCAGCGTCTCGCGGTACGTGACCTGGACGACGAGCCCGTTGGCCCAGACGCCCGGCGCGCGCGCGAGGAGTGAGATGCCGGCATTGTCATTCGAGATGTCCGAGCCCGCCTTCTGGGCGGCGGTGGCGTCATCCAGGTGCGCCTTGGCCTCCACGCTGCGGGCCTCCGCCGCCTTGAGCGCGTCGGGGCCGGTCTCCGGACTCTTCTTGAGGGCGTCCCATTGCCGCTTGGCCTCGTCCGCCGCGGCAGAGGCGTCGCGGACCGCCTTGTCGAGCAGGGCCCGGAAGGCCTTGGCCTTGGTCTCGTCACCCGAAAGGGCCGCGCGCGCGGTGGCTCCCGCGCTCTGCGGGAGCGGCGAGATGACGAGCTCGGAGACGCCATTGTCCAATGCCTGTCGCGCCTCGGGCAGGCTGTACGCACTGGCCCGGCCGAGGACCTCCACGTAACGAGGCCAGCTTCCAGCGCGTGTGACCTTGGGCTGGTTCTGCTCTGTCAGCTCGACGCGCTCGGTGAAGCCGACGAGCCCCAGCACTCCGGACGGCGCGAGCTGCTGGGGCAGCACTTCCTTGACCACCGTTACCTGGACACCCGGGATGATGAGGCCACTGGCCATACGTGCTCCGTACCCTCGGTGACGAGGGGGGTGGATACCCTGCTCATGGGGGAAAAGAAGAGCTCCCGCGCGTCATGCGGCGGGAACTCTCGACGGCAATCTGATTGCTCAGGCGGGGAGTGTCAGACCCGACTTCTTCAGGGCGGCGATGGTCTCGGCGGCGAGGGCTTCCACCTTGCCCGCGAGCGCGCCGACGACCTTCATCAACAGGTCGACGATGGCCACGATGTGCTCGACCCCCGCGCTCACGAAGTCGACGATGACATTGAGGAAGCGCTTCGCCGTCTCCGCGAAGCCCTGGGCGCTGGACGGCAGCAGGTCCAACGTGGAGGCCACCACGTCCCGGCCCGCGGTGATGACGTCCTTGATGCCGTTGAGCACCTTCGGGTCGGTCAGTTGCTTCACGATGCCCGCCACCGAGTCGAGCACCTTGCTCAGCGAGGACTGCACGGCGTCCAGGATGACCGTGGGGAGTTGGTTGAGGACGTCCTTGAAGCCCTTGCCCGAGACCGCCGTGTAGAGCTTGTACAGCGCCTGTTCAATCTTGATGGCCGTGTTGTCGACCGTGGAAAGCACCATGGATGCATCCGGCATGCGAACATCCTTTTTGATGAAGGAATGGGAATGACGTCGGACTGCGAGGGAGTCCGTGATGCGTCAGTTCTGTCGGGAACTGCACGCATCGTACGGCCCTGTTTGCGGAGTGTGCAAGGGTTTTCATGTCTCAGATGCGTTCTGTCTTTTGGGGAGAGCGGAGCGCATCGCGACAATTTGCCGCACGGCGACGCAGGGCGGTGCTGAAGCCCTGTTGGGTGACCTGGTGAGATGCCAATGTGTTATCGGAGACGAGATGTAACAGGTCGCATGAACTCCCTAGCTGGGCCGTCGCTGTGTTCGCACTGCATGGGCCTGAGCACGTTTCATGCCGGTGGACTCCGAGAGGAGGGCGTCCTTGCGTGCGGTGAGCTGGCGTACATGCAGGACGCACTCGCGTCCGACGAGAACGCAAGGCAGGGCGGTGGATGGCTCGGCGGTGGGGCCGGACGGGCTCGTCGACAACGGCAGCGACCGAGTCTTGGGCCGCCTCCATTGTTGCCCGTGACGTTGTTGGTTCATTGAGAGTTTGTTCGTGTATTTGTCTTGCTTTCTACTTGGGTGTTGTTGGGTTGTTGTGCGAGGCGATTGTGTTTGCGGTCACAGCGACCTCGCCTTGAATGGGGGGATTCATGAGAGCCATTGTTGAAGTCGTGATGCGGTGGAGCGCCTGGCGGTACGCGCACGTTCTCGTGGTTGGCATCGGGCTGTCCGCGTGCGTTGAGAATGCTCCCACGGAGGATTTGGGCGCGTTGCGAGAGATGACGTGGGCGCAATTCGTTTCGCAGATTCATGGGGAATCTGAAAACGGCCTCAACATCCGTGATGGCGATGAGCTGGTGGCCAGGGCTCAGGTCTCACGTCGTGTATGGCTGAGCGGCCTTTCGCCTCGACGCCGTGAGGCCGCCCGTGGCCCTGTTGCGTCGGGAGCTGAGAAGCGCTCGCGAAGCAGTTGGATGAAGTGGGTCAGCGGAGCGGGGCGCTGGCGGGAGGCGCGGGTAACGGCGCTCCATCGTCGACGAATTCCCCGAGGGGTGAGCCGGATGGTCCTCAGCCCCGGGCTCTGGTCCGGCAGCATCCATTGGGGCAACGCCGTCACGCCGATACCGCCCCGCACCAGCTCAATCAGCGCCTCGGTGAGCGGGACGGGGGAGACCCGGTGCGGCTCGATGCCCGCGGGCCAGAGTACACGCGTGAAGACATCGAGCTGCTCCCGAGGCGCGGCATACGTGAGCAGGTGCTCCCGCGCCAGGTCCTCCGCGGTGGCATGTCCCCGCTGTGCCAGCGCGTGGTTCTCGGGGACCACCAGCATGAGCTCGTCCTCGAAGAGTGCGGTCTGGGCCAGGCGGGCCTGCGGCGGGACATCGGTCGTCAGTGCGAGGTCCAGCTCGCCATTCAGCAGCGCCCCTAGCGGCTGCCGCGTGGCCTCCAGGACGATGCGCAGCTCGACGCGAGGGTGCTCGGCTTGCCATCGCCCCAGGATGGGCGGCAGCCAGCCATACACCGTGTAGCAGCCCGTGCTGAGCCGAAGCAGGTCGTCCTGCGGGTTCGCACGGCAAATCGCTTCGGCCTGCGCCACCTCGTTCAGGACCCTCCGCGCGGAGAGGAGCAGCTTCTCGCCGGAGCCGGTCAGGAGCAGCCGGCGTTGACGGCGCTGGAAGAGCTGCACGCCCAGGCGCTCCTCGGCATCGCGGAGTTGGTGGCTCAGCGCCGAGGACGTGAGGTGAAGCTGTCTGCTCGCGGCGGCCAGGCTCCCCGTGTCGGCGACCGCGGCAATCAACTTGAAGTGACGGAACTCGAGCATGCCGGCCAGCTTCACATGAAG
This sequence comes from Myxococcus hansupus, assembly GCF_000280925.3. NCBI lineage: Bacteria > Pseudomonadati > Myxococcota > Myxococcia > Myxococcales > Myxococcaceae > Pseudomyxococcus > Pseudomyxococcus hansupus. Next base: position 4,446,462 of record NZ_CP012109.1, on the reverse strand, counting down.
TCTGTTCAGCATCATCGCGAAATCGTTTCGCTACGCTCATGAATGGAGGGCTCCTAAACGTCGGCATCCCAGTGCCAGGAGGACGGACGGATGCCCCAGTCAGATGGCTTTTCGAAGACGCAGCGCCTTGTCATACCCCCCGTGTCGTCGGTGCGAATCGACGACATTGAACCGGTCGTCATCGGCCCCGGCTGCCTGCGCAGGGACTTGCCGAGTACCCCCGACGTGAGGGTCTGGGTCGTGGATATGGCGCCCGGGAGCCAGTGGCCCTTCGTGGACGTCCACGACACGGGAGAGGAGGTCCTCGTGATGAGCGGTGAGCTCATCGAAGGAGAGCAGCGCCTGGGCCCGGGAACCTACCTGTTCTTCCCACCGGCGAGCCGTCATCAGCCGCGAACCGAAGTCGGCGTGCGTCTTTTCGGTATCAACCCCGTGGCCCCTCCGGAGGCCCGGTGAGCCAGGACGCTTCGCCATTCCCGATGGAGCCCTCGAACACGGAGGGACGGGACATGCTGGCTCGGCCCTCGCTGGCGGGCCGTCGAGACTTCCTGCGTGCGGCGGTGGCGCTCTCCGCGGGCGCGGTGCTGCTCTCTCCTGGGGTGGGGCGTGCGACGAAGCCTGTCGACAGCGCCGCGCTTCGCGCCCAGCGGTTGGCCTGGGCCGGAGTCCGGCTGCGGCTTGGCCAGGACACGCTCTTCCTGGACCCATTGAGTGACCCCTCCGTGTGGGGGGCCGCGTTGAAGGATCCGCTCGTTCCATTGGACGTGAGCGAGGGAGGCCGCTTCGTCCTGGTGACGCATCGCCATTCCGACCACTTCGACCGAGTGGCTGTCCGTCAGGCGTTGGGGGACACCGGGACCCTGGTGTGTGCCCCGGACATGGCCGCGGTGGCCTCCGCGTCGGGCTTCCGCGTGCGACCCGCTCCGCTCTATGAGCCCCTCTTGCTCAACGACTTCACCGTCACCGCCGTGCCCGCGTCGGACGGTTATGGGGATCCCCAGGTTTCTTGGGTCGTCTCTGGCGGAGGCCGCCGCATCATCCACTGCGGCGACACGTTGTGGCATGGCGCCTGGTGGCACATCGGGCGACAGCTCGGTCCCTTCGATGCGGCCTTCCTGCCCATCAACGGGGCTCGCTTCGGCTGGCGCAAGCCCGTCAGCGACGTGCATGCCGTCCTGACGCCGGAGCAGGCGGTGGCCGCGGCCGTGGTGTTGGGCGCGAAGCTCCTCGTGCCCATCCACTACGGCCTCGCGGCCTCGGAGGATTACCAGGAGATTCCTGACGCGGAAGCGCGCCTCCTGGCCGCCGCGCGCACGCGGAAGGTGAGCGTGGAGTTGGCGCGGCCAGGGGAGTGGCTGACCTGGAAGGCCCGGACCTGACAGCAAGGGGAATGCCGTCCGGAGATGGCGTCACCCTTATGGGTGATGCCGTCTGCCAAAAAGATCCCATACGGTCCGCGAGCTCATTCCGGGGTCGACGGACCTTGGAAAAGCCTGCCAACGATTTCTGGGTCGCCGCGGGAATTACTCACAGCCTGTGAGTCATCATGCGCTCGTCCAGAGGAGCGCCTTATGTATGTCCAAGGTGTCAGATGGAACGCATGCAGATGTCGCGGACGGAGTCGAAGCGAAACATCTGGGTTTCAGCGCGGCTGATGGCCATACTGGCGTCGGTAGGGTGCGGCGCGGGAATGGCTCCGGAGGCCCCGGATGAAGGGCCCGTAGGCGCCCACCGGCTCAGCTTTGAGGAGTTCGAGAGGAGCACATATCGAGAGCCGGAGACCGGCATCTACATTGTCGACGGTGACATGCCGATGTCGGACCTCGAAGAGCTCCGGGAGTACTACGATGGCCTCTCGAAGCCCGGTGCGCTCACCGTGCACGCCGTGGGCAGCGCGAATGCGGTGTGGAACAGCACCCAGAAGCTCAACCTGACGTACTGCGTGAGCACGGGCTTCGGCGGTTCCCGGCATGCCAGGATCGTTGATGCGATGGCGCGTGCGGCGAATGCCTGGGAAAGCGCCGCCAACATCAATTTCATCCACGTTCCCGCCGAGGACAGTGCCTGTACCGCAACCAATCCCAACGTGGTCTTTGACGTCCGCCCTGTCTCAGGCCTGGGCTATGTGGCGCGAGCCTTCTTTCCAAACGATATCCGCCCGTACCGCAACTTGCTCATCGACTCGAGTGCCTTCGAGAATCTTGCGCCCCAGACGTTGACAGGGCTCCTGCGCCATGAACTGGGACACATCCTGGGTTTGCGGCATGAGTCCACGCGTTCTGGCAGTGGCGCCTGCTTCGAGGACAGCAACTGGCGAGCGCTCACGCCCTATGACTCGGACTCGGTGATGCACTCTCCGCAGTGCATGGGCGCCAACACGGCCGATCTGCACCTCACGCAGCGCGACCGGATCGGGATCCGGGCGCTTTATGGGGCTGGGAATGGGAACCTGGCGCTGATGGGCAACAGCTCCGCGTCATCCACCTATTGCTACGGCCCTGGCTCGAACTGCTACTCACCCGACCGGGTCAATGACGGCTCCCGCGACAGCACGCTCAATGGTCACCATAGCTGGACCAACGCCGACAATGTGGGGCTCCCGCAGTGGGTTCAGGTGGATCTCGGCCATCCCTACGTCATCAATCAGGCTGTCGTCGTCGGCAGCAGTGGGGGTGTCCCGCAGTCGTATTTGCTTGAGTATTGGAATGGCTCCGCCTGGGTTGCAACGGCCAACGTCGCGGGCAATACGCAGGTGCAGAGAACCCATGACTTCGCGCCTGTCGTCACCAGTCGGGTACGGTTGCTGGGCCGATTGGGCTCTGCCACACAGCCGGGCTATGTTCGCGTGAACGAGATCGAGCTGTACAACACCCATGAGAATCTGGCGCTCGGAGCGGCCGCCTCGGCGTCTTCGTCCTTTTGTTCGCTGGGATGCTACTCCCCCTCTCGGGTCAATGATGGCATTCCGAGTCTGGAGCTTGGCCCCAACACGAGCTGGACGAATGCCGCGGGCGCCGCGCTCCCTCAGTGGGTGGACCTGGACTTCGGTGGCCTTCGCACGTTCCGGCGCATCGAACTCTACATGAGCACCAGTGGTGCTCCGCAGGCGCTCAGCATCCAGGTCTGGAACGAGTTGAACGTCCTGGGCGGCTGGGTGACTCTCCACGTCGTCAGGGACAACGTCCACGCGCGGACCACGCATCTCTCCTCGGCCATCACGACCTCGAAGCTGCGCATTCTCGGCCAGCTTGGGTCCGTTGAGCAGCCGGGCTACGTGCGTATCAACGAGGTGGAAGTCTACGAGAACTGAGCGGTGGGCGTCCCCGCAACTTCTCAGGATTTTTTCTGACGGCGCCTGACTGTCTGTGTCAAAAATCAATGGAGGCATTCATGTTTCCGAAGCCATGCTTGAATCGTTTCATGTCTGGGATTTCGCTGTTGGCGTTCCTTGCCGCGTTGAGCGCCATGGGCTGGAGCACTCCGGTCCATGCGCGTCAGCCAGGCGTCATCGGCTACGGATATCAGGGGCGTTTGGATCCGCCAGTGGGGTTCGAGCCATACTGTAAATACAGGGTGGATATTGATTGTTATTGCAAGCCGCCAGCCGTCACCAACTTCGACCGTGCCATTGGCTGCTCCAATGAAAGCCAGGAAATCGCGATGCGAGATGCCAGGAACACGTGCACCGTGCTCTGCGCGCGAGCGGCAGTGAATTGGGGGCTCAACGACGGCGGCGTCGCGGGACGTCCAGGTGGCTCGACGGTGGGCACCGTCACGTTCGAGGGCGCCGGTACGGTGGCGGCCAGGGATTCGGGGGACTACGTGGGGTATGTCCCGTTCAGCGAGGAGCCCTTCGGTCCCTCGTGGGAGAAGGAGCGACTGGCCGACGAGCTCGTCGAGCGCACCTCCGTGCCTTGGGTCTGGCTCCAGGGTTTCGGCAAGTCCATCCAGTGGGAGGACTCGCGGGGCTCGGCGGCCTTCGTGCAGGCCTACTGGAGCGCGCGCGGCGTGCCCAGCCCCATTGGACAGTGCCGTCACTCCGTCCAGCTTGCGTGCCCGCTCGAGGACGTGAGGCTCGGTGACAGCCTTCAGGTCTGCTCGGCGGAGAGCGAGACGGATGCCCAGGCCATCGCCCGGACGAGCTGCGCGCCCATGCGCTACAACGCGCTGAGCCGCTCCTGGAGGACGTGGGCCATCTACGGTGAGCCCGTGGAGGGCCAGTCCATCGCCCCGGCCGCGACGGTCCTCGCCGTGGGCCCCCAGCAGTTCCTGGGCTACATCCCCTCCAGCCTGAAGGTCGTGGGCATCTCCGATGACTGGACCAAGCTGGCGAACGAGCTGCTGGAGCGCACGGCGGGCACCACCGTGTGGCTCGCCGGCCCGGTGAAGTTCTACGCCCCGAGAAGGAGTAATCCGTGAGGTGAGGGCGAACGCCAGGTCGCGACCGGCGTTCGCCCTCCGCTGGGCGTCCAGCAGAGGCCGGACCGCGGGGCCTAAAGCCCCAGTCCCAACCGCTGACGCAGCCGGAAGAAGTCGTCCGTAAAGGCCCACGCCAGAATCGTGCGCAGCCGCTCGCCTTCGCGGACGGCCTGAATCATCGGCTCGGGCGTGTCCAGCCGGGCACCCGCGAAGTTCGGGTCCTCGCGCAGCACCATGCCCAGGCCCACGGCCACGTCGCCGCAGAGCAGCAGGCCCGCCCGGTCCGCGGAGTAGTCGACGGCCTCCAGCCACGGCGCGAGGTCGAGCTTCTGGACGTCGCCCAGCGACATCGCCGGCATCTCCAGCGCCTTGATTGCCTTGCGCGGGAAGGCGCGCTTGAGCTGCTTCACGGACTCGTCGTTGCGCCGTCCCAGCGCGCTGAACTGCGGCGCGTGGATGCGGATGGCGCTGCCGAACAGGTCCGCCGTCTCGCCCTGGGACAGCTTCTCCAGCACCGCCGCCTTGTTCAGCAGCCCCAGCGCCGCGCGGCCCAGGAGGAACTTCTGCTCGCGCGCGTTGAAGCGCCGCACCACGTCCTGGCCAATGCACACCGACATGGGCTCCGTGGTCTCCAGCACCGTCAGGCCGCGCCGCGCCTGGTAGACCTCGAAGCTCTCCACGCCGAACACCTGCGCCACGGCGCGGATGGCCTTGTACACGGCGGAGTCCGGCTTCAACCGGTCCGCCTTCGGGTTGACGCCCACAATCTCGAAGTTCGGCGGGTGCACCTTCTCCAGGTGCTCGCCCATCGCGCGCAGCACCTCGAGCAGCGGGCCCCGGGCGCCCGGGTGCATCAGCACGCTGTCCACATCCGTCTGCGTCAGTTGCTCACGCGCCTCCTGCGACAGCCGCGTGCGGGCCTCCATGTAGAAGGCCAGCTCCACCTCGTTGGCGGAGCGCAGGAAGTGCAGCGCCGCCGCCGCGCAGAACGCCTTGTCGAGCTGCTTCAACCCCTCCCAGAGCTTGAACAGCGCGTGGAGGCTGTCCACCCGCGTCGGGTCCTGGCGGAGAATCTGCCGGTGCTCCTCGATGGACATGGGCACCGACGAGGAGTCCCGCGCATACAGCTCCGCCAGCACCGCGCGTGCCTGCAGGTTCGTGCCGTCACCGTCCACGACCTGCCGGTACAGCGCCGTGGCGCGGGCGGGCTCGGACAGCGGGCCCGCGTACAGGTCCGCCGCCCGCATGCGCAGCGTCGCGGCGCGCTTCGGGTCCACGGGGAGCTGCCCCGCGGCCTGGGCCTCCAGGAGCTGCGCCAGCTCGGGCAGGTTGCGCGCGCGCTCGTAGAGGACCACCAGCCGGTCCACGAGGCCGACGTTGGCTGGAGACAGCTCCAGCGCCCGTCGGTAGAGCGGGGTGGCCGCGGCGGCGTCGCCCATGCCCTCGTCGTAGGTGCGCGCCAGCTCCAGGGTGAAGTGGGCCCGGTGCTCGGGCGGCAGCTCCTGCTGGAGCAGCTTGTGCAGGCAGTCCACCGCGCCCGCGAAGTTGCGCGCCTGCGCATGCAGCGCGGCCAGCCGCTCCAGGGCGTCCACGTTGCGGGGCTGGGAGGCCAGCACCGTCTGGAAGTGCGCGGTGGCGCGGGACGGCTCGTTGAGCTGCGTCGAGTACAGGTTGCCCAGCGTCAGATGGAACGGGGCCAGCGTGCGAGGGTCGCCGCCCAACTGCACGCGCTGGCTGAGCATGGCCGCGGCCTCGGCGTACTGGTGCGCCTCCAGCAGCAGCGCGCCCCGCAGCTCCAGGCCCTCCGGGTGTCCCGGCTGCGCCGAGAGCGCCTTCTCCAGCAGCTCCAGCGCCTTTGTCCGGTCGTTCAGCGCCCCGTGGTGCAGGCGCGCCGCGCTGATGAAGGCCGTAGCGGCGGCGAGCCCATCCCGCTGCGCGAGCTTCGCCTCGGCGCGTCGCTCCTGCAGCGCCGCCAGGTCCGCGGAGCCACCGCGCTGCGCGAGCAGCTCCTCCAGGCCCGCCTGCGCGCCCGCGTGCAGCGGGTCCTTCTCCAGCGCCTGGCGGTACAGCGCGGAGGCGCCGTCGCCGTCGTTCAACTGCTGGAAGGCCAGCTTCGCCGCGGCGACGAAAGCATCAATCGCGCCGCGCGCGTCGCGGCAGGCGTGGGCCTCGGCCTCCAGCATGGCGCGGGCCTTCGCGAAGTCGCTCCGCTTCAGGGCCACGCGGCGCGCGCCCTGGAGCGCGGGCAGACACTGGGGTTGGAGCTCCAGGGCCTGGTGGTAGAGGGCCGCCGCGCGCTCCAAGTCGTTGAAGCGCGTGTCCGCCAGCTCGGCGGTGCGCAGCAGCATCTCCAGGGCCTCGTCGACGTCCTGCGCGGCGGCCAGCCGCATGGTGTAGAGGCGCGCCAGTCCGGAGGCGTCACCGGCCTGCCGCAGGCCCCGCTCCAGCACGAAGGCCAGGCGCGCGTCGCCCGGGTCCGCCTCGAAGGCGCGCTTGTACGCCTCCAGCGTGCCTTCGGCGGGCGCGCGGTCCAGGTCCACCGCGGCGGACAGGCGCAGCGCGGTGGCCAGCCGCGGGTCCGTCACGCGCTCGGCGATGCGCTGACGCAGCTCCGCGCGGCGCGGCCGGTCCGAGGCCCGGATGCGCTCCAGCAGCGTGAGCGCGGTGAGGTTGCCCGCCTCCAGGCTCAGCACGGCCTCGCAGCACTGCGCCGCGCGCGACGGCTCCTGGAACCGGTCCAGGTACAGCCGCGCCAGCTTCAGGTACGCCGTCACCTTGGCCGCGGGCGTGCCGCCCACTTGCGTCTCGCGGTCCAGGATGCCGACCAGCTCCTTCACGTTGTCCTGCGCCAGGTACAGCCGCTCCAGCGCGCGCAGCGTGACGGCGTGGCCCGGCGTCAGGCGCAGCACTTCCTGGTACGTGTCGATGGCCAGCTCCGGCCGCAGGAGCTGCTCCTCCCAGATGGCCGCGGCCTGGTAGAGCGCGTTGGCGCGCTCCATCGGGTCGGTGCGGTTGGCGGCCTCGGCGCGGAGCACCTCGACCAGGCTCTCCCACGCCGCCTGCGCGCGGTAGATGCGGGCCAGGGCGCGCAGCGCCGGGAAGTAGCTGGGCGCCAGCATCAGCGCTTCGTTGTACGAGGCGATGGCCTCGTTGTCCTGGCTCAGGCGCTGCTCGTACAGCTCGCCAATCTTGTAGATGAGCGCGGCAGCCTGCTCGGTGGACGGCGAGCTCTCCGACTCCGCGCGGTACATGTCGACCAGCTTCTCCCAGCGGCCGTCCTGCGCGTATAGGCGGCCCAGCGCCTTGAGCGCGGGGAGATAGGACGGCGACAGCGCCAGCACGCGCTCGTACGCGGCGATGGCGCCCGCGCGGTCCTTGAGGTGCTCGTCGAGAATCTCCGCGTTGCGGTGCAGCAGCGACAGCACCTGCTTGGTGTCACCCGCGAGCGACGCCTCCAGGTCATGCGTGTCCAGCAGCTCGCGGTAGCGAGCGGCCCGCTCGTACAGCCGCCCGAGGTTGCGGATGGTGGGCAGGTGGTCCGAGGCCAGATCGAGGATGCGCTTCATGCACTCGATGGCGTGGTCCAGGTCGCCCAGCCGGTCCTCATACACCACCGCCATCTTGTTCAGCGTGGTGATGAGCTGGTCCCGGTCGCTCGTCTGGAGCAGGTCCTGCTCGTACATGGCCACCAGCTCGGCGAAGCGGCCCTGGCGCTCGTAGAGGCGGGTGAGGGCCTTCTGCGCGGGGAGGTAGCCGGGCTGAAGCTGGAGGCAGGTGTTGTAGCGGGTGATGGCCTCTTCCTGGCGTCCCAGCCGCTCCTCCAGGATTTCGGCCGCCTTGTACATTCGCGCGGCCTTCTGCTTCGCGTCCTCGGCGGCGGCGACCTCCGCGTCGAAGACGGCGACCAGCCCCTCCCAGTTCTGCATGCGGTAGTACAGCTTGCCCAGGCCGGCGAGCGCCGCCGCGTGGCCAGGGATGCGCGCGACGATGGCCTGATACCGCGCCGCCGCGTCCGCCTCGCGCTTGAGGACCTCCTCGTACAGCGCGGCCAGCCGCAGGTTGGTGGCCACCAGCTCGCTCTCGTCGTTGAGCGAGCCCACGCGCGCCAGCAGCACGTCGGCCAGCTCCTCGAAGCGGCCTTGCGTCTCGTAGATGCCGGCCAGCTCGCTGAGCACCAGCGGCTCGTTGGGGGCCACCTGCCGCGCGGCGAGCAGCGCGGCCAGCGCGTCATCCTTGCGGCCGTTGCGCTCGTACACCTTGGCGATCTGCAGGTACGCGGGCGCCGCCTGCGCGCCCAGCGCGGAGGCCTCCGCGCCCAGCGCGGCCAGCAGCTCGTCGACGCGGCCCTCGCGCTCGGCCAGGCGCTTCATCGCCGCGAGCAACTGGAGGTCGGACCGATCCAACGCGAAGGCCTCGCGGAACAGGGCCGCGGCGCCTTCCTTCTGCTTCAGCCGCTCCTCGAGCAGCAGGCCCGCGGCGGTGAGGTAGTGCGCGCGCAGCGACGGCTGTTGCACGGCGGCGGCGAGCAGCCGGTACACCTCCACCAGCGCCGGCGCATCGTTTCGGGAGGCGTAGACGGACTCGAGCTGCGTGAGCACCACGACGTCCGTGGGCCGGCGGTCCAGGCACTGGCGCAGGCAGGTCGCGGACTCCTCGTCGCGGGACAGGCGCTCCTGGAGGATGATGCCCTTCTCGAAGAGCAGCGCGGCCTGGTGGCGCGAGTCCTCGGTGGCGGCGAGCTCCGCGTCCATCAACTGCAACACCATCTGCCAGTTGCCCACGTCCGAGAACAGCCGGCGGGCGGCGCGGATGTTGACGAGGTAGCGGGGCGCTAGCTTGTACGCGTTCTGGAACGCGACGGCGGCGTTGCGCGGATTCTTGAGCGGCTCCTCCCAGAGCAGGCCCACCTCGTGGAAGAGCAGCGCCGCGGTGTGGGGCTCCGCGCCGCTGAGGGCCTTGGCCTCACGCTCCAGCGAGGCGATGCGCTCGCGGGCTTCGTCCTCGGCGCGGGTGTTGGCCGCGGGCAGGTGGGGCGTGGCCTGAGCCAGCGTCTCCGTGGCCGGAGCGTTCGGGCTCGCGGGCGCGCCAGACACGGGGAGGGGGGCCACGGAAGCAGTGGTCCTCGGGACGTCGTTGCGCTCGCTCATGGAAAGCCGGCTCCGAATGGCCAGTTGGGGGAGAAGGACTGGCCATCGCCGGTCGTAACACGCGCTTGGCCGGTCCCTCAACTTCCCGTCTTTCTTGACGATTTGGGTGCCAGCAGCCCCAGGGGGCGGGCAGGCGGAGCCGGTGGGGACGGGGGTTTTCCAGGATCAGCCGACCCGCGGATTCCGCCGGGCGCGCCATGCCTCGCGGCTCTGCCCCCACACCTCGACGCTCAGGGTGTCGAACGGTGGCGGCATGCGGCCCGGACCTCTCAGGCTCGAGCCCAACCGGAGCGCGACCTGCTTGGAGGGCGTGTTCTCCGGGACGATGCAGTGGATGACGTCCGTCCAGCCGAGGTGCTCGAAGGCCCAGTCGAGGGTGGCCGCCGAGGCCTCGGTGGCGTAGCCCCGGCCCCAGTACTCGCGGCGCAGCCCCCAGCCAATCTCGGTCCCTGGCCAGCCGTCCGGGTGCCAGGGGCCCACGCGTCCCACCCACGCACCCGTGGCCTTCTCCAGGACGGAGAACATCGCGGCGCCTTGGAGGGCCCACGCGCCCGCCATGACACACAGGGCCCGCCACGCCATGGTGCGCGGCTGGACGCCACCGATGAACCGGGCCGACTCCGGGTCGGCGAGCAGCGCCACGAACCCCTCCAGGTCGTCCGCCACGGGGGGCCGGAGGATGAGGCGCGGTGTTTCGAGAACGGGACCCGGCAGTGACACGTGACTCTCCAACGTCTTCGAACCGCCAGGCGGCGACAGCCGAGGCCGCCTGGCGGGAACGACGACAGCGTTACAGCGGATCCGGCCGGCACACCCGGTTCACGCAGGTGTAGCCGGTGGGACAAGGCTGAGGCTCGTCCACCTTGCACATCGGCAATTCCTGCTCCTGGTCCGCCAGCATCAGGTCCTGCGTGTCTTCAACGGGGCCGCCACAGCCCACCATGGCCAGCACCGCGAGGACTCCCAAGCCACTCCGCAGCATGTTGCGCATCATTCCGGCTCCTCCGGGGTGAAGGCAGTACGCTCCTTCAATCCGGGATTTGCCGTCAATGACATGCCTGGCTTTACCAAATCCGGACACGTTGGTCGGGCGTCAGGAAGAGCGTCTGTCCCGGTTGGACCTCGAATGCGTTGTACCAAGCGTCGAGATTTCTCACGGTGGCGGCGCGGTAGGGGCCAGGTGCGTGTCCATCCGTCATGAGGATGCGGCGCAGGTAGGGCTCGCGGTACTTGCCACGCCACACCTGGCCGAAGCCGAGGAAGAAGCGCTGGTCGCCCGTGAAGCCGTCGATGACGGGCGCGGGCTTGCCGCCCAGGGAGAGCTGGTAGGCGTCATACGCCACGGCGACGCCCGCCACGTCGGCGATGTTCTCGCCCAGGGTCAGCTCGCCGTTGACGGACAGGTCCGGCAGCGGGCGGTAGGCGTTGTACTGCGCCGCCAGCGCCTGGCCCGCGGCCTGGAACTTCGCCTCGTCCTCCTTCGTCCACCAGTTCTCCAGCTTGCCTTGCGCGTCGAACTTGGCGCCCACGTCGTCGAAGCTGTGGACGATTTCGTGGCCGATGACGGCACCAATGGCGCCGTAGTTGACGGCCGGGTCGGCGTTCGCGTCGAAGAAGGGGGGCTGGAGGATGGCCGCCGGGAAGATGATGGAGTTCTGCTGCGGCGAGTTCAGCGCGTTCACCAACTGCGGCACCATGTACCATTCCTGCCGGTCCACGGGCTTGCCCAGCTTGGCGACGTTGCGGTGGTACTCGAAGAGCGTGGCGCGCTCGGCGTTGCCGTAGGCGTCACCCCGGACGATGTCGAGCCCCGAGTAGTCACGCCACCGCTCCGGATGGCCGATGCTGGCCTGGAGCGTGGACACCTTCTGCTTCGCCCGGGTGCGCGTCTCCGGCGACATCCACGTCAGCGCGTCGATGCGCTTGTCGAACGCGGTGATGATGTTGCGGACCATGGCGTCCGCCTCCGCCTTCACCTCCGGCGGGAAGTACTTGGCCACGTACAGCTTGCCCACGGCCTCGCCCATGAAGTGGTTGGTGGCGTCGACGCCGCGCTTCCAGCGCTCGCGCTGCGTCGGGACGCCGCTGAGCGTCTTGCCATTGAAGGCGAAGCTCTCGTCGACGAACGCCTTCGGCAGGGAGGCCGCCCCACGGGCCACGGCGTGGAAGGCCAGGTAGTCCTTCCAGGCCTGGAGCGGCTCGGACTGCGCCAGCTTCGACAGGCCCTTGAGCGCGCTCGGCTGCCAGACGATGAACTGCGGATGCTCGCCCAGGCCCGCGGCGTTGAAGAACTCGTTCCAGGCGAGCCCGGGCGCGCGCTTGGCGAACTCCGCGCGGGGCCACGGGTTGTTGGCCTTGGAGACGTCCCGCGTGTCCACCTGGGGCCAGTGCGTCTGCGCCATCTTCCGCTCGAGCGCGAGGACACGGCCCGCCCGGGCCTCCACGTCGTCGAAGCCGGCCAGCTTCAGCATCGCGGCGATGTGGGCCTGGTAGCTCTTGCGGACCTCCGCGAAGCGGGGGCTGTCCACCAGGTAGTAGTCACGGTCCGGCAGCCACAGTCCGCCCTGGAGCAGGTAGGGGGCGTAGCGCGACGGCTCGTTGAAGTCCTCGGCCACCCAGAGGCCGAAGAGCCGGTCCGTGGTGACGTCACCCATGTTGAGCGCGTCCACGTCCGCGCGCAGCGACGCGCCCAGCACCGTGGCCAACTGGCTTCGCTGGCTGATGGCGGCGATGCGGTCCAGCTCGGGCTTCAGCGGCGCGGCGCCCCGTGCCTCGATGGCGGCTTCGTCCATGTAGCTGGCGAAGATGTCGCCCACCTTCCGGGCTTCACTCCCTTCAGCGGCCTGGTTCTGCCCTTCGATGAGCTGCCGGTTGCGCTGGTCCGCCTGCTCCGTGAGGGTCGTGAAGCTGCTGTAGCTGGAGCGGTCGGCTGGAATCTCCGTCTGCTTGATCCAGGTCCCATTCGCATAGCCGTTGAAGTCGTTGCCCGGCGTGATGCTCCGGTCCATGCCGGCGAGGTCGAAGCCGAACGTCCCGTAGGTGGGCTTCGGCGCGGAGGCCACGGGGGCCGCTTGCGGCGCCGCGGCGGGGGCCTCTGGTTTCTCGGCGGACGTGGAGGATGCGCACGAGGTCAGCAGGGCGGACGTGCATGCGGACACCAGCACATGCCTGGCGCCGGTGAAACGTCGATGGGGGTGGGTCACAGGTGGCTCCTGAGAAACAGCAGGGGTGTGCCAGACCGCCGGGGCGGCGTGCCGCCGTCAACGGCCGAAAGCGGGGGATATAGACGGTCTGGGGCACGAAGGCGCGGCCGGAACAACGGATTCGTCGGTTTCATCCCGGACGAGCCCACCTTTCGCAAGGACCCGCTCCCCCCCGGATGCCGGACGTCCGGGCCGTACCCGAGGCCCGCGCGACGGGCGCCTAGCTTTCTCAGGAACGGGCGTCGCGCGGTGTTCGCGCCCCAACAGGAGGAGGCTCGAATGCGGCTGCTGTATCGGATGACTCCCGTGCTGCTGGGGCTGGCGCTGGCGGCTTGTTCGGGCGTTCAGGTCAACACCAACTACGACCCCACGGCCGTCGAGCGCATCGAGCGCTTCCAGCGTTACGCCTGGTTGCCGCAGCCTCAAGGCAAGGACTCGCGCGTCTACAACGACATCACGGACGTGCGCGTGCGGATGGCGGTGGACAAGGAGCTGCAGTCGCGCGGCTACCAGCGGGTGGAGATGTCCGACGACCCGGACTTCCTCGTGGGCTGGCAGGGCGCCATCAATACCAAGCTGTCCATCGACACCGTGGATTCGTTCTACGGCTATCCGTGGGGGCCCTACTGGAGCCCCTGGAGTTCCTTCTACGGGCCCTATGGGTATCCCTACGGAGTGGGCGGCCCACGCACCTACGTCCGTGAATACGAGGTGGGCACGCTCATCCTCGACGGCGTGGACGCGAGGGAGCAGCGGCTCGTCTGGCGAGGCACCGCGCAAGCCGAGCTCCACCGGAACCTGTCGCCCGAGGCGTTCCAGAAGAAGATCGACGAGGCGGTCCACAAGCTGCTGTCTCGCTTTCCCCCTAGTCCCGAAAAGCGATGACGCCCCCCGCCTCGGGGGCTCGCGGCCCCGTGTTTCCCGTTGCGCGGGGATTGGGCCGCCCCATAATAGACCAGTGGTCTAACTGTCGGTCTAGGGGCGGCTCCCATGAACGAAGCGACGGGGACGAAGCAGGAAGAGCGGTGGGCCACGCACTGGTACGCGGTGGCCCAGGCGTCGGCGCTCGGGCGCTCCTCGCCGCTGGGGCTCCAGCGCCTGGGGCGGCGGCTCGTGTTGTGGCGTGACGCGGACGGCGTGGCGCATGGCGCGGATGCGGCCTGTCCTCATCGTGGCGCGGACCTCGGGCTCGGCCGGGTGCGAGAGGGGATGCTGGAGTGCCCGTACCATGGCTTCCGTTACGACGGTGGCGGGGCTTGCCGTGCCATGCCTTGCGAAGGGCGTGAGGCGAAACCGTCGAAGGCGCTTTCGCTGCGCAAGCATCCGGTCCGTGAAGCACACGGCTTCATCTGGGCCTGGTTGGGCGGGGTGACACGTGAGCCTTTGCCCGAACTGCCGTGGCTCCCCAGCGCGCCCGAACCCGGCCCGAACAGCGCCTCCGTGGATGATGTCTGGAGCGCGCGCTTCACGCGGGTGATGGAGGGGATGCTGGACCTCCATCACTTTCCGTTCGCGCACCGGCGCTACGTGCCGCCGGGGTACACGCGGCTGGACCCCTATGAGGTGCAGGTGGAGTCGGGTTCCATTCGCTCGGTGGGCTGGCTCCGAAAGGAGGACGGGCCGCCGGGCACGGGGCTTCGTTTCGACATCCATGTGGGTTACCCGGGCGCGCTCCACCTGCGCTTCTCGCCGCGGCTCGATGCCGCCGTGGTGTGTACGCCCGTGGATGGCGAGCACACGTGGATCGCCGCGCGCTTCCACCAGCGTTACGTGCCGGTGCCGGGGCTGGGGTGGCTGGCCGCGCGGTTGGCGATTGCGTTCGAGTTCCAGTTCATCCAGCCGGATGACCATCGAATGGTCCGTTCCAGCCTGCCTCGCTCGGGGGCGCTGTCGCACGGCACCCTGGTTCGCGCGGACCGGGCCATCGTCGCGTGGCACCAACTCCATCGCGCGGCGCTGGGAGATGCCCCGGGGACAGGCGCATCCTGATAGAGAGAAGCTCCGCGTCCCATGCCCCGTCCCAGGTCCAGCAGGCTCGACCCCGAACGCCGACAGACACTCCTCGCCGTGGCGGCGGAGGAGTTCGCGGAGCATGGCTTCGACGGGGCCTCGTACAACCGCATCCTGGAGCGGGCGGGGTTCTCCAAGGGCGTCGCGTATTACTACTTCGAGAGCAAGGACGACCTGTATGCCGCCGTGATGGGCGAGATGCTGGACGCCCTGGCGCGGCGGTTCGGCGCATGGGAGGCGCCCGCCCGCGCGGAGGCGTTCTGGCGCACGTTGCGTGAGCGTTATTTCGCGGCCGTGGCCTTCGTCATGGAGGACGCGCGGTCGGCCCGACTGCTTCGGGGCCTGTCTCAGGCACGAAGCCATCCGAAGCTCCAGGACACCTGGGGCCGCTTCGAAGGGCCGCTGGTGGCGTGGTTCCAGCGCGTGCTGGAGGACGGGCGCGAGGTGGGCGCGGTGCGCGGCGATGTGCCCGAGACGCTGCTGCTGGCGTCACTCATGGGCATTGGCCAGGCCACGGATGGGTGGCTGCTCGAACAGTGGGCCGGGCGCGGAGCCGCCGCGCTGGAGGAGGGGGCGGAGCAGGTGTTCTCCCTCTTCGAGGACCTGCTGTCGCCCAGGCCGGCGCGCAAGCCGGCGGCACGCAAGCGCTGAGGCGTGTTCCACGAGCGCGGGGCGGGGCGTTGTAACCAAGCCCCGGGCCCGGGAACTCACGTGACGGACGCGACGCTCAGTAGGCGCACGCGCGGACGTTGCAGTAACCCTGCACGCCCCGGCACACGCAGTCTTCGTCATACATGCACCGCGTGGAGGGGCAGGTCGGGCCGCCAGGGCCTCCGCCACCGCCGCCGTAGGTGTAGCTGCAGGCGTTGCGCGAGCACGTCGCCGTCCTGGCGGAGGGACAGGCCTGCACGCAGTCCTGGTCGGAGCTGCACCGGACGCTGACGCAGACGAGGCCGGACACGTCGCCCTCGGTGTTCCTGGCATCGGACTGCAGCTCCTGCGAACACGCGGACTGCTCCGCGAGGACGGCCGGAGATGCGGTGGGCTCGGTGGCGCCCGCGGCGCTGGCGGCGAGGGTCAGCAGCAGGGCGACGCCCCAAGACAGACTGTGTCGGCGGGATGACATGGTGGAAAGCCTTTCGCGCCCCGGACGGTCCCCACAGGAATGTGCGGGAGTTTCGGGGATGTCGACATTAACACGGCTGTATCTGACGATGCCCGCGGCCACGAATCCTGTTCCCCTGGCGCGTCCGGCCGTGAATCATCGGGTGCATGCCTTCGCCCGCCTGGAACTCCCCCGCACCCCGGAACGTGCAGCGACGGGTCCGCGCGCTCGTCTTCGTCACGGTGTTCCTGGACCTGGTGGGCTTCGGTCTCATCATCCCGCTGCTGCCTTTCTATGTGGAGTCCATGGGGGGCACGGCCACCACGGCGGGGGTGTTGCTGGCGCTCTTCTCGCTCGCGCAGCTCATCGCCTCGCCCATCCTGGGCCGGCTGTCGGACCGCGTGGGGCGGCGGCCCGTCATCCTGTTGAGCCTGCTGGGCAATGCGCTCTCCATGGCGCTGTTTGCCTATTCCACCCATGTGCGGCTGCTGCCGTTGCTGTTCGCGTCACGGCTGCTCGCGGGGGCCACGGCGGGCAACCTGGCGGCGTGTCAGGCGGCGGTGGCGGACGTGACGGACGAGCACGGCCGCGCGGCGGGCATGGGACGCGTGGGCGCGGGCATTGGCCTGGGGATGGTGCTGGGGCCCGTCATTGGCAGCGTGCTCCACGTGTGGGGCGCGTGGGCGCCACCGCTGGCGGGCGCGGTGCTCGCGGCGGCGGCGATGCTGGGCGTGTTCTTCTTCTTTCCGGAGACGCACCGTCCCGGGTCGACGGACCCTTCGGCGGCGGGACGTCCCCGTGTTCGCTTGCCGGAGGTGTTGGCCCGTCCCGGCCTGGGCGCGGTGTTGGCGCTGATGTTCCTGGTGTTCATTGGCATGACGAACCTCCAGGTGTCGTTGGGGCTGCTGGCCCAGGCCCGGTTTGGTTGGGGCGAGCTCGAGGTGGGGCGCCTGTTCGCGTTGATGGGACTGGTGACGTTCGTCCTTCAGGCCTTCGTCATTGGCTGGCTGACGCGGCGGTTTCGGGACACGTCGCTGGTGCTGGTGGGCGCCACCTGCATGGGGACGGGCCTGGCGCTCATCGCGGCGGCGAACCATGGCGCCATGCTGGTGCTGGCCATGGTGTTGGTGGGCTCGGGCACGGGGTTGTTGCAGCCGTTGGTGGCGAGCCTCGCCTCGGGCTTCGCGGGGCGCGAGCTGCGCGGCGGCGTGCTGGGCGTGGTGCAGTCTGCGGGCGGGCTCGCGCGCGTCGTGGGGCCCGTGTGGAGCGGCTTCCTCTTCGCTCGGTTGGGACCGGGTGCGCCCTTCGCCAGCGGCGTTGCGGCGTCCGGCATCGCGTTGCTGGTGGCCGCGTCCCTCCGGCGAAGGCGCATGCCGGATGCGCCACCGCCGTCGAGCATGAAGGCGTGAGCCGCGTGCCGCTGGACGCCCTCACCTTGAACCCCACCCGACTCAGGGCTCGGTTTCGGCGGAGCCTGGCGTCACGGCGGCGGGCGTCTGGGTCAGCATCTTGAGCGGGTCGAGTTTCTGGCCGACGAGCGCCAGGAGTGTTCCGGCGATGTGCTTGCCCGCATAGCGTCGGGAAGGCTGCGCATCCACGTCGGCGGGTCGGGCATGGCGCTGCCCGGGGGCTGGCGGTCATCGATGGTGACGCCGTGCTCCCACACCATCGTCAGCATGGAGCTGGGGCAGGGCGTGGCCAGCTCTTTCTGGAGCTCCGCGTAGGCCGCGCGGAAGGACGGCTCGGCGATGGGCTGGAGATACCTCGCCAGGTTGCTGGCCTCGACCAGCCCGATGCAGCGGGTGATGGCCGAACCACAGCTTCGGGCCTTCCGGGCCACCTCCACGGGCGAGACGATGCTGGCGAACGACATGCTCGCCCAGACCACGGCGCGCATGCGCCCACGCTGCGCCTCGCTCATCGGTTTCCACTCCGCCGGGGGCTGCTCCATCAGCGCGTGCGCCTTGTGCTCCTGCCCCAGCAGGGCGTAGGCAATCATCGCGCCGAGCAGGCTGTCCGTCCGGTACGACAGCCACGCGAGATGGCGCACGTCCCGGGCCGCCTCCAGGGGCTGCCCCGTCTTGACGCCGTGGAGCAGCCGGAACTTGGACCACTCCAACAGAGCGATGAAGTTGGGCACCGGCGCCGTCATCATGTTGTACGGAGTCTCATGCTGGAACGGGAGGTTCCGCACGGTGTCCCACCGGTCGAAGCGCTGAAGCTCGCGCATCCACTCGAAGCGCAGCGAAGACAGGTCCGGGGCCGCGGCGAACCATTCGTCCAGCGTCTTCTTCTCCTTCAAGTGGGCGGGGAGCTGGAGCGGTGAGTCCGCGGGCATCGACGGGCCCGCGTCCTCCCACTGCACCCAGGCGTTGAGCACCGGGCCCGCGTCACCCTCGACGCGAGGCTCGTGGAACCACGGGTCGGCGGCGAGCTGCGTCTGCTCGTCGCAGAACAGGTCCACCTGCGCCGTGACGTCCTGTCTCATCGCGTCCAGCGTGGGCTCGTATCGCGAGCGTATGAACATGTCGAACGCGATCAAGGCGACGACGACGAGCACGACCAGGATGCTGGCGAACCAGACCAGCACTCGCGACACGCTTCCTCGAACACGCTGCACGCTCAGACGCATGTCTCCACTCCCAACCAGGGTGGGTGAAACTCGAACTAGAGACAGTACTGCGCGAATGTCGGGCTGCTGCACAGCTTCTGGAACACCGTCAGGTTGCAGGTGTCGGCGCCGGGGACGATGTTGCAGGGATTGCCGTACGGGCTGCCGTAGTCCATGCAGGAGAACTCGACGCGCTCACCGTGGAGCGTGGTGACGGCGACCACGCGGTTGTCGTACTGGCCGTTGACGACGCAGCGGTCCGCCGCGCCCGCGCGGTCCACCGTGTAGACGCCGTGGGACAGGACGCCCGGGCATTCCACCGTGCAGTGCGACGGCGTCTCGGGAGGACGGAAGCCGAACATGAAGGTGTTGGGCTGTCCCGTGGTGGCGGCGAAGGTCCCCGTGGGCGCGCCCGAGGGGCTCAGCGGGTTTCCGGAGCCGTTCCAGTTTCCCTTGGCCAGCGAGTACGTGCTCGCCCCCACCGCCGCGAGCGCGTTGACCGCATCCGCATGGTTGCCCGCCGCGCCGTAGAACGTGCGGAAGGAGCGGACCTCGCCCGGAGCGAGCGCGCCCAGCTTGAAGTCGATCTGCGCGCCCAGGTCGCCCGGGCCCAGGTTGGTGAAGTCACCCACGCCGCCCATGAGGGGGAAGTTGGGGGCCAGCGGATCCAACGAGACGAAGTTGTTGTCGACCGCGCCCACCACCCAGGGGTTGCCCGCGGTGCCCGCGATGGTGACGTACTCGGAGAAGGTGTTGGGCAGGATGTCGTAGTCGATGCCGCGCGTGTAGCGCAGGTCGGCGACGTTCACCGTGCCGATGTTCTCGATGAGGACGTTCACCTGATACAGGAAGTTCGTGAGCGACGTCGGCGTGTAGATGTGCGTCACGCGGAACGTGTTGCCCACGCGGACCACGGACATGGTGGAGATGGGCGAAGGCGCGTTGATCTCCACGGTGACGTTGTGGGCGCCGCAGTCCGCGGAGCTGAAGCCGGAGACCCCCAGGTCGGCGCTCGCGACGCCCCAGCCCTCACAAGGGCTCCCGGGGGCCGCGGCCTCGCCGTTCGTGGGCAGGTAGCGCAGGCCAATCCAGCTCGTTCCGTGCGTGCCGCTGGAGACGGGGTTGGTGGGGCAGGGGATGTTCAAGTGTCCTTCGGGCGCGACCCCGAGCCGGACGGTCGCGTTGTCGATCATCCCCGGACAGGCGGGCAGGGGCGGCGGGATGAGGTGCGGGTCCGCGGCGGTCTGCTTCAAGGCCTTCGCGTTCTTGGGGTGAGGCCGCGTTTTCACGCCGGCGCCGGCGGACAGCTCCGGGCTGCTGGCCAGGGCCTGTCCGCTCCACGAAAGGGCGCAGAGCAGGGCCGTGTGAAGCCAGCGCTGGGGATTCTTGGAAGCGCGCATCCAGTGTCTCCTGTGCCCGGCGTACCGGGCCGTGAGGGGCGAAGGTGGTGCGCGCAGCCTAGTCAGTTACAGGGCGTATGGGTGTGCCATTCCCCATGTCTCAGAGACACTGAGTGTATCAACCCGCACGAAGCGGAAGCCGCGTGCCGTGCCGTGTGTCAGCCGCGCGTCGACAAGGGCCGTCCTGGGAGCGCCTCTTCCTTGGAAACCGGTGGGCCTGACGGGATGATCGTCCGTCACCCACCGGGTCGCGGCTGGCTCGGTGTCGAACGTCTAGTGAGGAGCCTGCCGTGGCGAATCGCGTCCGGTCTGCCGATGAATGGGTCGTCCTCCTCTCCTCGCCGTCGGCGTCGGAGCGTGAGAGGGCCGTGGAAGGTCTGGGGGACGCCTTGGGCGCGGAGGATGAGGCGCTGCGCGAGCGGACGGCCCAATCCCTCCTGGATGCCCTGGGCCAACCCGGCGCGGCGGTGGGAGCCATTCTCTCGTTGTTGCAGTCCGCCTGGTGGCCACCGCCGGTGCGCCTCGCGGACGCGGCGATGCGGGCGGTGACGGCGGCCCTGGCCACCGTCGATGTCGCGAGCCCGGCGGTGGAGGACGCCGCCCTGGTGTTGGCCAATGTGTGCCGGGTGGCGCCCGGCCAGTGCGCGGCATTGGAAGCGGCGCTGGGCCACGGGCGGGCCTCCGTCCGGCGCGCGGCGGCGGGCGCCGTGGGCCGGGTGGGGGAGGCCGCGGTTCCCCTGCTGCCTCGACTCGTTCCCATGTTGCAGGACGAGGAGGACGTGGCGGGCGCGGCGTTGGAGTCGCTGGGCGCGTTGGCGTCCCTGGCGCCCGGCGTGGCCACCCCCGCGCTCCTGGAGCAGGTGCGCACCGTGGAAGGCGCGCGGCTCTACCTGGCCCTGACGGCGCTGCGGAGCCTGGTCGAGGATGCCCGTCGCAAGGGCGCGCCGCTGCCCGCGCTGCCGGGGTTGGAGGCGTCACTCCATCGCGCGGTGAAGGAGGGGGAGCCCGCCATTCGCGTGGAGGCGCTCACGTTGCTGGGCCTCACGGGGCCTGCGTCCCCGGACGTCCTCGAGCGCGTCAGCGGCCGGCTTCAGGACACGAACCCCTCCGTGGCGGCGTGCGCGGCCGTGGCGCTCCTTCGGCTCGATGCGTCATCCCCGGCGGTGGTGGCGCTCCTGGAGTTCCAACTGCGCGCGGTGGAGGCCCCGGAGCAGCAGGAGGCCGCCTTGTCCGCGCTGGAAGACGTGGAGCTGGCGACGCTGAGCCGGGTGAAGGAGATGCTGCGGCGCGTGACGGACACGTCGTCCGGGCCGGGGCGAGACTCGGTGCGCAGGCTCCTCGAACGGCTCCCATGACGCAGGCGGCCAGACGACGGGTGGATGGGCCGTCTGCCTGCTGACACAGGGGGCCGCCCGGGGACTTGGCCGGCGGAATGGGCTATGCAGTGTGTGGAATTCTCCGTCGAGGGCATCCTCGACGCCCCACCTGACCCGAGCCCCCGCCGAGCCGACCTTCGTCCTCATGAATCGCAGACCCGAGTTCGACAGCTTGCGTGGCGTGTTGCTCGTCTTGATGACGCTGACGCATCTGCCGACCCGCCTGAATACGCTCAGCAATCAGCCCTTTGGCTTCGTCTCGGCCGCCGAGGGGTTCGTGTTCCTGTCCGCGTTCCTCGTCGGCGTGGTGTACGCCCGGAAGGTCGAGGACGCGGACGCCAACGTCCTGTGGCGCAGCCTCTGGCAGCGGGCGCTCAAGGTCTACGGTTATCACGTGGCGTTGTTGGCGTTCGCGTTCGCCGTCATCGGCTCGCTGGGCGTGATGACGCACCGTCCCGCCATCCACAACCTGCTGGCCTTCTTCCACGAGGACCCCGTCACCGCCCTCTGGAGCAGCCTGTTCCTGCTCTACTGTCCGCCGCTGCTCGACATCCTGCCGCTCTATGTCGTGCTGCTGCTGTTGACGCCGTGGATTCTGCTGGGCTCGCGCACGCTGGGGTGGACGCGGATTCTGTGTGTGAGCGGGCTGGTCTGGATGTCGGCGCAGTTGGGCCTGAAGCGCGCGCTCTACGACTTCCTGGTGTTCATCCCCGTGCTGCCGTGGCCGCCGCTGCGCATCGAGCTGTCGGGGTCCTTTGACCTCTTCGCGTGGCAGTTCCTCTGGGTGCTGGGGGTGTGGCTGGGCGTGAGCCGCGTGTCGGCGCCGGAGAAGCGCGACGACGTGTCGCCCGCGCTCCTCGGGGGGGCCCTGCTGGTGAGCGTGGCGTTGCTGCTGATGCGCTACCAGGTGGGCATCTTCAACATCGACTTCGGGGTGTACGGGGCGCTCATCGACAAGTGGACCCTGGCGCCGGTGCGGCTGGTGAACTTCCTGGCCCTGGCGCTGCTAGTGAGCTGGTTCAGCCCCAAGGTGTTCCGCTGGCTGCGCCCGCGTGTGCTGGAGGCACTGGGCCGCGCCTCCTTGCCCGTGTTCTCCGTGCACCTGGTGCTGTGCCTGCTGAGCCTGGCGCTGCTCAATGAGAACGAGGACCCGCTGGCGGACTGGGAGGAGCTGGTCGTGCTGGTGGCGACCTTCTCGGTGATGCTGCTGGTGGCGTGCCGGCAGGCGGCGGTGTTGCGCGGCAGCAACCCCCGCTGAGGGGCTGTCTGAGAATCTTCTCAGGATGCCCTCAAGCGGCGTGGGCGCGCCCTCTCTAGGGTGCGCCGCATCATGTGGGTGCTCCTCGTCACGCTTCTCGCCGCGGCTCCCGCGTCCGACTCCCAGCCGCTCTCCTTCGAGGAGGCCCAGGCCCAGGCCGCGAAGGCGGCGCTGCCCGCCAGCCTGGCGCGCGCCGTGGAGACGCGGCGGGTCTGGGACACGCGGCTGCCGGCGCTCGCCGCCAACCCAACGCTCAGTGTGATTCCCGGGCGCCGAGCCCAGCCCGACGGTCCGGGTTTCGAAATGACGGTGGGGGTGGAGCAGCCGCTCTTCCTGTCGAACCTCGCGGGCGCCCAGCGCGACGCGGCCCGTGCGGAGACGCGCGCCCTGGAGAAGGAGGCCGTGGCCGCGCTGTTGGATCGGCGCCTGGAGGTGGCTCGGGCGTGGCTGACGCTGTGGGCCGCGCAGCAAGCCGCTGCCTCGGCCGCGCAGGAGGCGGAGCTGGCGGGCACGCTCCGGAAGTCCGTGGCGGAGGCGTTGGCCCTGGGCGGCGCCACCCGGCTGGAGCTGGCGGAGGCGGAGGGCTTCGAGGCGGAGGCGCGGCTCGCCGGGCTCTCCCGGGACGCCGAGGTGACTCATGCGCGCCTCTCGCTGGCCGTGTTGTTGGGCCGTCCTCCCGCCGCGGCGCTGGTGGCCGCGGACGCCCTGCCGGTGGTGGCGCTGCCGCCTGCCTCCGAGGAAGCACGGTGGCTGGCGCGCGCGGGTGAGTTGCCGGAGGCGGAGGCGCGGCGCCTGCTTGGCGCGGCGGAGCGGGCGCGGGCGGCGGAGGTCCGCGCCGCGCGAGGCTGGCAGGTGACGCTCGGCGCGCAGGGCGTGCGCGAGTACTACGGCGGCGTCAGTGGCCTGTTGATGGTGGGCGTGACGCCGCCCGTGTTCGATTCGGGGCAGCGCGAGCGCGGGGCCCTGCTGGCCGCGGCCGAGCGCCTGGACGGCGAGGCGCAGGAGGCCGCGGTGCGCGCCGCCGCCGAGCTGGCGCTGGCCTTCCACGAGCGCGAGCACGCCGACGCGCAACTGTCCCTCGTCGAGAAGTCCCTGGTGCCCACGGCCGAGGAGGCCGCGCGGCTGGCCGATGTCCTGCTGCGTGCGGGCCAGAGCACGCTTCCCGATGTTCTTCGTGCCCGCCGTGCCCGTGCCGCCGCCCATGCGCGGCTCGCGTTTGCCCGGAGCGAGGCCTCGCTCGCCGCCGCGCGGCTCCACCTCTTGCTTTCCGCTCTGCCATGACGCTCTTCGTCCGACGCCTCGTCACCGTGCCGCTGCTCGTCCTGGGCGCGGCCTGCACTTCGAATCCCTCCACCACGCCAGCCCCCGCTTCCGAGCCGCCACCGCGGTCCTCCGCGCCCTCCGCCTGGGTGCCCGTGCGCGCGGCCTCACGCGTCGCCCTGGTGGACGCACCCGCCGTGGTGCTCTCCGGCCCGGACACCACCGCGGCGCTGACAGCGCCGTTCCGCGCGCGGGTCCAACAGGTCCGCGCGCGCCCTGGCCAGAAGGTGGAGCAGGGGGCGCCGCTCATCGAGGTGTTGATGCCGGAGGTCGTGGAGTCCGCGGGCGCGGCCAGCGCCGCCGCGCTTCGGCTCGAGGCCTACTCGCGTCAGGTCGAGCGGCTGGAGGCGCTGCACGCCCAGGGCCTGGCGAAGCTTCCCGAGCTGGCCGACGCCCAGACGCAGCAGGCGGAGGCGCGCGCCGCCCTGGTCGCCGCGCACGCCGTCCTGCGCGTGGCCGGCATTTCGCCGGGGGAAGCTCGCGGCGTGGCCGAACGGGGCACCGTCTGGCTCAAGAGCCCCATTGCCGGCGTCGTCACCGAGGTGCGCGCGGTGCTGGGCGAGATGCAGCCAGAGGGCGGTGGCGCCTTGGCGCGCGTGGCGTCGGATGGCCCGACGCGCCTGGAGGCCCGGTTGTCCGTCCGGCCTCCCGAAGGCGCGACGTTCGCCTTCGTGTCATCCCTGGGCGCGCCCACGCCGGTGCGGCTGGTGGGCCAGTCGCCCCAGGTGGACGCCGCTGACGGCACGTGGCGCGCATGGTTCGAGCCCGAGGAGGGCGTCGTCCTGCGCGCGGGCCTGGGAGGCCGCCTGCGCATTCACGCATCGGCGGAGGAGGACACGGTGCTGGTGCCCGCGCGGGCCCTGGCCTTCGAGAAGGAGCGGACCCTCATCTTCGTGCGTGGGGGGGATGGAAAGGCCGTGCGCCGGGAGGTGTCGGTGCTCGCGACGTCGGGCGCCGAGGCGCTCGTGAAAGGCACGGTGTCCACCGGGGACTCCGTCGCGGCGGATGGCGCGGTGTTGCTCCTGGACGCACAAGGCCAGGAGGGCTCGGGTGGGAATGAGGTGGCGCCGTGATTGAAGCCCTCGTCCGCCTGTCGGTGCGGCACCGGGCCTGGGTGCTCGCCTTGACGGGGATGCTCGCGCTCGCGGGCGTGGCGGTGTCGCTCCAGTTGGAGCTGGACGCGATGCCCGACATCACCACCAACCAGGTGCTCGTCCTCACGCGCGCGCCCGGCCTCACGCCCGAGGAGGTGGAGCGCCTGGTGACGCGGCCCGTGGAGGTGGCCCTGGGCGGCATGCCCGGACTGGAGACGCAGCGCAGCTTGTCGCGCTACGGCCTCTCCTCGGTGACCGCAGTCTTCGCCGACGCCGTGGACCCGTACCGTGCCCGGCAGTTGGTGCAGGAGCGGCTCAACGTGCTCGGCGCGTCGCTGCCGCCGGGCGTCGACCCGCCGGAGCTGGGCCCGCTCACGGGCGGCCTGGGTGAGGTGTTCCACTTCACGCTGTCCTCGCCCGAGCGCACCGGGGCGCAGTTGCTCGAGCTGACGCAGCTTCGGGTGGGGCCCCGGTTGCGCTCGGTGCCCGGCGTGGTGGAGGTCAACAGTTGGGGCGGGCAGCAGCGCACGTTGGAGGTGCGCGCGGACGCGGTGCGGCTGGCTCAGCGCGGCGTGACGTTGGCGCAGCTTCGTGACGCCCTGGAGCGCGCCACGGGCAGCGCGCCGGGCGCGAGCCTCCCGGTGGGCGAGCGCCATGTCCTGATTCGCGCGGTGGCGAGGCCTCGCGTGCCCGCGGACCTGGCGGAGGCGCTGATTCCCCGCGTGGGCGCGCCGGCCGTGCGGCTGGGCGACGTGGCCGAGGTGACGGAGGGTGCGCTGCCACGCATCGGCAGCGCCACCTCCAACGGGCGCGGCGAGACGGTGTACGTCATGGTTCAGATGCTGCGGGACGCCAACGCGCTCGCGGTGACGGGGGACATCTCCGCCGCGCTTCCCGAGGTGCGGGCCCTGCTGCCGGAGGACGTGCGCCTGGACGTCGTCTACGACCGCGCCACGCTGGTGCGCGGCACCGTGCGCACGGTGGGGAAGAACCTGCTGGAAGGCGGCTTGCTCGTCGTGGGCGTGCTCTTCCTGCTGCTGGGGAGCGTGCGCGCGGGTCTGCTCGTCGCGTCCGCCATTCCGCTGTCCATGCTGGGGGCCACGGCCGCCATGGTGGCGCTGGACATCCCCGGCAACCTGATGAGCCTGGGCGCCATCGACTTCGGCCTGCTGGTCGACGGCGCGGTGGTGATGGTGGAGGGCCTGTTCCACCGGCTGGCCCACCTGTCGCCCGAGGAGAAGAAACGCGAGCCCCGGGAGCACGTCGAGGAGACGGCCGTGTCATTGGCCCGGCCCGTCTTCTTCTCCGTGCTCATCATCCTGTTGGTGTACCTGCCCATCCTGTCGCTGCGGGGCGTGGACGGGAAGATGTTCCGGCCCATGGCGATGACCGTCGTCTTCGCGCTCGCCACCGCGCTCGTGTTGTCGTTGACCTTCATCCCCGCCGCCGCGAGCTGGTTGATTCGGCCCGAACACGTCCCCGCGCGCGAGCCGCTGCTGGTGCGCTGGTTCGAGCGGCTCTATGCGCCAGTGCTCGGCCGCAGCGTGCGCTCGCGCATCCCCGTGGCGGCCGTCGCGCTCTTCCTGCTCGGGACGGGCGGCTGGCTGTTCGCCCGCGCGGGCACGGAGTTCACACCCCAGTTGGATGAAGGGGACATGGTCATCCAGACCACCCGCGCGCCGGACATCAGCCTGGAGGCCGCTGTCGTCGAGGCCGGGCGGATGGAGCGCACGCTGCTCGAGGGAATCCCGGAGGTGCGGCAGGTCGTCTCGCGCGTGGGCAGCCCGGCGGTGGCCACCGACATCATGGGCCTGGAGATGGCGGACGTCTTCGTGTCGCTGGCGCCGCGGGATGCGTGGCGTCCGGGGCTCACGCGCGAGTCCCTCATCGCGGAGATGGAGCAGGTGCTCGAAGCGGGCGCCCCGGGCGGCGAGCCCTCCTTCACCCAGCCCATCCAGATGCGCTTCAACGAGCTGCTGGGTGGCGCGGTGACGGACGTGGCGCTCAGCATCTACGGCGAGGACCTGGGCGAGCTGAGCCGACTTGCGCGCAAGGCGGCGGCGATGTTGAGCGAGGAGCCCGGCGCCGTGGACGTGCGTGTCCTCGCGCCGCCCGAGGTGCCGCTCTTCGAGGTGGCGCCCCGGCCGCTGGACTCGGCGCGCGCGGGGCTGGGCGCGGTGGACGTGCTGGAGGTGGTGCGCGCGGTGCGCAGCGGCGTGGAGGTCGGCGCCACCTGGGACGGCGCGGTGCGGGTGCCCATCGTCCTGCGGTTGACGGGGGCGCAGGACGCTTTCTCGCTCGCCGGCTTGCCCGTGCCCACCGACAGTGGCGGCCTGGTGTCGCTCTCCCGCGTGGCGGACGTGCGCCTGACGTCCTCGCCTGGGTTGGTCAGCCGGGAAGGGGGGCAGCGCCGCCTGGTGGTGGGCTTCAACGTGCGCGGCGCGGACCTGGGCACGGTGGTGGCGCGGGCGCGCGCGCGGGTGGAGCAGTCGCTCGCTCCGCCTGATGGCTACCGGCTGACCTGGGGCGGCCAATACGAGACGTTGACGGAGGCCCGGCAGCGGCTTTCGCTGGTGCTTCCCGCCGTGGCGGTCCTTATCTTCGCCGTGTTGCTGTTCGCCTTCCGCCGGATGCGCCCCGCGCTGGCCATCTTCGCCAACGTCCCGTTCGCCTGCGTGGGCGGGATGATGGCGCTGGCCGTGCGCGATTTGCCCGTGTCCATCTCCGCGGCGGTGGGCTTCATCGCGTTGTCCGGCATCGCGGTGCTCAATGGCGTGGTGCTGATGTCCCGCGAGCAGCGGCTCGAGGAGGAGGGCCACGCCCCCGCGGAGGCGGTGGTGCTGGCGGCGCGTGAGCGGGCGCGGCCCGTGCTCATGACGGCGCTGGTGGCGGCGCTGGGGTTCATCCCGATGATGCTCGCCCAGGGCGTGGGCGCGGAGGTGCAGCGGCCCCTGGCCACGGTGGTGGTGGGCGGGCTCGTGACGTCCACGTTGCTGACGCTGGTCATCCTGCCCACGCTCTATCCGTGGTTCGCGGGAGGCCGCCGCGCCGGAGCCGGTGCATGATGGCGCCAAGGAGGGCGGTTCCTTGAGGCTGTTGCTGGTGGAGGACGAGGAGCGGATGGCGAACCTGCTGCGCCGAGGGCTCGGCGAGGAGGGCCACCTCGTGGACACCTGCCGCACGGCGGAGGACGCCCTCGACCAGGCGGGGGAGGTGGCCTACGACGCCATCATCCTCGACTGGGCGCTGCCCGGAATGGACGGCGTGGCCCTGCTCCGGCGTTGGCGCGAACGGGGCCTGACGACGCCCGTCCTGATGCTCACCGCCCGGGGCACGGTGGGGGAGCGGGTGACGGGCCTGCGCGCGGGCGCGGACGACTACCTCGTGAAGCCCTTCGCCTTCGAGGAGCTGCTCGCCCGGCTGGAGGCGCTCCACCGGCGCTCCGAGGGCCAGGCCCAGACGTGGGCGGTGGGCCCCATCCACATCGATGCCCGGCGGCGGACGTTGACGTGCGAGGACCGGGAGGTGGCGCTCACCGGCCGGGAGTTCGCGCTGCTGGGCGAGTTCGCCTCGCGGGCGGGCGAGGTCCACACGCGCTCCAGCCTGCTGGCGAAGGTGTGGGGCCCCAGCTTCGATGGTCCGCCCAACATCGTGGATGTCTATGTGGGGTATGTGCGCGCGAAGCTCGCGGAAGTGAAGGCGGACGGCGTGTCCATCCAGGCGGTGCGTGGGGTGGGCTTCCGGCTGGTCGTCGAGGGTTCCAACAAGTGAAGCTGGTCCGCCGGATGTGGCTGTGGGGCGCGGTGGTGCCGGTGGTGGCGGTGGCCGCCGCGCTGGGCGTCGCCGTCCAGGTGTTCCGCGTGGTGCTCGAGCGCGCGTTGGATGAGGCGCTCCTGTCGCAGGCCGCCGCGGAGAGTGTCAGCCTCTTCGATGCCCCGGACGGCCGCCCGCACCTGCACGTGGAGCCCTCTCCCCTGGCTGGCGAGGTGCGCGCCTTCGTGCCCGCCACGCGGCTGTATGGGCCGGATGGGACCTTGCTCGGCGTCTTTCCTCCTGAATCGCCCACCGTCTCGGACCGGGTGGTGCCGGAGCCGGGGCCCACGTCCCGGCTGGAGACGCGGACGCTCGTCTCGGGCCAGCGGGTTCGCGTGCTGACGGTGCAGGTGCGTTCACCCGAGGGCGTGCCCCACGTCCTCCAGTTGGTGGCGTCCCTGGCGACGGTGGACCAGCCGGTGGGCACCTTCACCTCCGTCGCGACGGTGCTGGCGCTGCTCCTGGGCGGGGTGTTGATTGGCATCCAGGGGTGGCAGGCGAAGGGGCTCGCGCGCCGGCTGCACGGCATCGCGGAGCAGGTGGTCCGGTCCAGGGACGGCGGCGTGGTGTCCCCCGCGTCCGCCAGTGAGCCTCGCGACGAAATCATGGAGGTGCACCTCGCCCTGGCCGACGCGTCGCTGCGAGTCCGGGCCGCGCGCGAGGCCCAGGAGCGGCTCATTGCCCGCGCCGCGCACGAGCTGCGCACGCCCCTGGCGTTGATGCGCACCGGCCTGGACCTGGCGCTGCGGCGTGAGCGCGGGGCGGAGGAGCTGCGCACCGTGCTGGAGGAGAATCGCCGGGAGGTGGACCGGCTGGCCGCCGTGGCGGATGCGTTGTTGGAGCTGTCCGCCGCCGGGGGCGCCGCGCTCGACTTGCAGGACGGTGACTTGCGAGGGCTCCTCGACGATTCCGCGGCGGGGGCCCGGGCGGAGGCGGACCGGCGCGGCGTGGCGCTGCGGGTCGAAGGCCCCACGGAGGCGCCGTGCCGGATGGACGCCATGGCGGTTCGCCGGGCGGTGGACAATCTGCTCGCCAACGCGCTCCGCTACGCGCCACGCGGGTCCACGGTGTGGTTGGAGCTGGCACGTCGCGACGCTCAATGGGAGGTCGCGGTGCGGGACGAGGGCCGGGGCATCCCGGAGATCCACCGCGAGGACGTCTTCACGCCGTTCCACCGCCTGGAGCGGGACGCGGGGGGCGTGGGGCTGGGTCTGAGCCTCGTGCGAGAGGTGGCGCGTGGACACGGGGGCGATGCCCATGTCGCCGAGAGCACGGGCCCCGGCGCCCGGCTGGTGTTGACGCTGCCCATGCGTTGACGCATCGGGTAGAACGCCGCCGCGTTTTTCCTCCGACATCTGAGCGTGGTGGGCATGGCCAGGGCGCGTCGTCCGAAGCAGGGTTCCGAGTCGTCTCCCCCGGCCAGCGCCGGTTTCGTTCAGGTGCGTGGCGCGCGCGAGCACAACCTGAAGAACGTCGACGTCGAGATGCCGCGCGACGCGCTGGTCGTCTTCACGGGCGTGTCGGGTTCAGGCAAGTCGTCGTTGGCGTTCGGGACGCTCTACGCCGAGGCCCAGCGGCGCTACTTCGAATCCGTGGCGCCCTACGCGAGGCGCCTCATCGACCAGGCCGGCATCCCGGAGGTCGACGCCATCGACGGCTTGCCTCCCGCCGTGGCGCTCCAGCAGCACCGGGGCGCGCCGACGACCCGCTCGTCCGTGGGCAGCGTGACGACGTTGGCGAACTCGCTGCGGCTCCTCTACTCGCGCGCGGGGACCTATCCGAAGGGCCAGCCGCACCTGGATTCGGACGCGTTCTCGCCCAACACGCCCGCGGGCGCCTGCCCCCACTGCCATGGCCTGGGCCGCACCTACGAAGCCACCGAGAAGTCGATGGTGCCGGACGACACGTTGACCCTCCGGGAGCGCGCCATCGCCGCCTGGCCGCCCGCGTGGCACGGTCAGAACCTGCGCGACATCCTGGTGACGCTCGGTTACGACGTGGACCGCCCGTGGCGCGAGTTGCCCAAGAAGGACCGCGACTGGATTCTCTTCACGGACGAGCAGCCAACCGTCCCGGTGTACGCGGGCTTCACGCCCGCCGAGACGCAGCGGGCCCTCAAGCGGAAGGCGGCTCCCAGCTACATGGGCACCTTCACGGGCGCGCGCCGTTACGTGCTCCAGACGTTCGCCACCACGCAGAGCGCGATGATGAAGCGGCGCGTCTCCCAGTACCTGGTGAGCGGTGACTGCCCGCAGTGTCACGGCAAGCGCCTGCGCCGCGAGGCCCTGTCCGTCAAGTTCGCGGGGCTGGACATCGGCGAGCTGTCGCGGCTGCCGCTGAGCGAGCTTTCGGACCTGCTGACGCCGGTGGCGGAAGGGACGGCCCAGGACGTGGCGGCGCTCGCGAAGGCGCACCCCGAGAAGGTCCTGGTCGCCCAGCGCATCGCGCGGGACGTCCTGGCGCGCGTCAGCGTGTTGACGGAGCTGGGGCTGGGCTACCTGGCACTGGAGCGCAGCACGCCCACGCTGTCGCCGGGGGAGCTTCAGCGACTGCGGCTCGCCACGCAGGTGCGCTCCAACCTGTTCGGCGTGGTGTACGTGCTCGACGAGCCCTCCGCCGGCCTTCACCCCGCGGACACCGAGGCGCTGCTGCGCGCGTTGGACCAGCTCAAGGGCGCGGGCAACTCGCTGTTCGTGGTGGAGCACGAGGTGGACGTCATCCGCCACGCGGACTGGATTGTCGACGTGGGCCCCGAGGCGGGCGAGCAGGGCGGACGGGTGCTCTACAGCGGGCCGCTCGACGGGCTGGCGTCGGTGAAGGCGTCCCACACGCGGCGCTACCTGTTCGGCGACGCCAAGGCGCCCCACCGGACGCGCCGCTCGCCCAAGGGGTGGCTCTGTCTCCAGGGCGTGTCCCGCAACAACCTGCGCGAGCTGGATGTCGAGTTCCCGCTGGGCGTCCTCACCACGGTGTCGGGCGTGTCTGGCTCGGGCAAGTCGAGCCTCGTGAGCCAGGTCCTGGTGGAGCTGGTCGCCAGCCACCTGGGCCATGAGGCGCCGCTGGAGGACGACGAGGGCGAGGAGCTGGAGCGCACCGTCGTGAAGACCACCGGCGGCCGGATTGCCTCGGGCATGGAGGGCATCAAGCGGCTGGTCCGCGTGGACCAGAAGCCCATTGGCCGCACGCCGCGCTCCAACCTGGCGACGTACACGGGCCTGTTCGACAGCGTCCGCAAGCTCTTCGCCGCGACGCCCACCGCCCGGGCTCGTCGCTACGACGTGGGCCGCTTCTCCTTCAACGTGGCCAAGGGCCGCTGCGAGACGTGCGAGGGCGAGGGCTTCGTCAGCGTGGAGCTGCTCTTCCTGCCCAGCGTCTACGCGCCGTGTCCCACGTGCCAGGGCGCCCGGTACAACGCGAAGACGCTGGAGGTTCAATACCGGGGCAAGAACATCGCGGAAGTGCTGGGCCTGACGGTGGACGCCGCCCACGACTTCTTCAGCGAGGAGCCCCTGGTGCAGCGTCCGCTCGCCGTGCTGCGGGAGGTGGGCCTGGGCTACCTGCGCCTGGGGCAGCCCGCGACGGAGCTGTCCGGTGGCGAGGCCCAGCGCATCAAGCTGGCGACGGAGCTTCAGCGGCCTCAGCGGGGCAACACGCTCTACGTCCTGGACGAACCCACCACGGGGTTGCACCCCTCGGACGTGGACAAGCTGATGTCGCAGCTCGAGGGACTGGTGGCGGCGGGCAACACCGTCATCCTGGTGGAGCACGACATGCGCGTGGTGGCCGCCAGCGACTGGGTCATCGACATGGGACCGGGCGCGGGGGGCAAGGGCGGGCGCGTCGTCGTGGCCGGCCCCCCCGAGGTGGTGGTGGAGCAGCCCTTCAGCGCGACCGCGCCCTTCCTGGCGCAGGCGCTGCGCTGACAGCGCCCACGGAGGTGGCCTCCGAGCCGCGGCGAGGATGCCGCGAGGCCCGGAGGCGCACCGGAACTGCGTTCTAGCGAGGCTGCGCGCCGGGGACGGACAGGCCTTCCGCCTTGAGCGTCTGGCTGGCCATGGAGGACATGCTCTCCGCGAGCGTCTGCACGGAGCGGGTGGCCTCCTGCGTCTCCTGCACCGTCTTCAGCGTGCGCTGCATCTGGCCGGACAGCTCCTGGATGGCCTGCGCCATTTGGTGCGTGCCCGCGTCCTGCGCGCTGACGGCGGCGGTGATCTGCCGCACGCTGGAGCTGGTGTCGCCAATCATGTCGGCCAACTGCTGGAACTGCGCGCTGGAGGTACGAACGGCGTCGAGGCTCTGCTTGACGCGCTCGTCGCCCTTCTCGCTGGAGCGCGCGGCCTCACGCATGCTGTTGCTGACGCCGTCGAGCACCTCGCGGATGCGGTGCGTGGCCTGGATGGACTGGTCGGCCAGGCCGCGCATCTCGCGGGCGACGACGCCGAAGCCCCGGCCGCTCTCGCCGCTGCGCGCCGCTTCGATGGCGGCGTTGATGGCCAGCATGTTGGACTGGTCCGCGAGGTCCTTCACGGAGTCCACGATGCCGGAGACCTCGCGAGTGCGCTCGTCGAGCGCGAAGATGCGCCGGGCCATGTCGGACACCTCGGTGCGGATGGCCGCGAGGTCCGACAGGGTGCGCTCCAGGGCCGCCGTGCCTTCGCGGCCCACCAGCTCGGCGCTCTCCGCCGAGGACGCGAGCGCGCTGGCCTTCTCCGCCGTCATCTGCGAGCTGCGGCGGATCTCCTTCACCGTCTGCTCCGCCTCCTGGAGCGCCACGGCCTGACGGCTCACGCCCTCGGTCTGCTCATCGCTGGAAGCGCGGAGCTGCTGCACCACGGTGGCGAGCTCGCCGGCGCCGTTGCCCATGCGCTCGGCCAGGTTGCGGACTTCCTGCGCGCGCGCCTCCAACTGGTGGGTGTGCGCTTCCAGCGTGCGCACCACCTGGATGGAGCGGCGGGTGACGATGCCCAGCAGGGACATGACCAGCGTGACGTAGCCCCAGTGCGTGACGTTGCCGATGTTCCAGCTCACCAGGCCGATGACGGGGAGGATGGTGATGACGATGGAGAGCACCAGTCCCGCGAAGCCGCCCACGAACAGGCGCGCGTCCGGGTTGCCCATCCACGCCTGCACCACCGCCACCACGAGCACCACGACCAGGGTGAGGACGGCCAGGGGCAGGAAGGGCACGAGGATGCGCTGGCCAATGCCCAGGTCCATCAGCGAGGCCAGGGCGCACACCGCCGCCACGGGGGTGAACACCGTCGTCGCGCGTTGGAACCAGCCGCGCCGGTTGTCGAGCAGCGCGTCCGACACGAACTCCATCAATCCGGCGACGAGCAGGAAGATGCCTACCGTGGTGCCCAGCGTCGCGGGGCCCGACGTGCCCCAGAGCGCCATGGGCATGCCGCTCAGGCCCAGCAGGATGGCGCCGCCGCTGCCCGCCGACACGGCCAGGCCGGCCAGCATCCGCCGCCGCCAGTGCAGGGCGAATGCGCCGCCCGCGCCCAGCGACACCGCGAAGAGGAGGCAGGCGACGACGAAGGCCGCCTCGCCCTGGCGCGTGACGAACACGAGCAGGTCGTAGCGCGCGCCCACCTGCGCGGCCTGGAACACGCCGATGTTGGGGTTGTTGGATTGGATGCGCAGCAGCACGCGCTTGCCTTGGACCTCGCGCGGCAGCGGGATGAGATGCCAGGAGAGGTTCTCGCTGATCTCATGCGTGTTCGTGCGCAGCTTGCCGTTCGTGTAGATGTGCTTGCCATCCACGTACGCTTCCATCGCGTGGGTGACCTCGCCCAGGTACAGCGCGGGCTCGGTCCAGCCACCCTCGGGAATCGGGATGCTGAGCCACATGAAGGTGTTGTCGCCCCGGCCTTCGGGCGTCACCAGGGCCGGCGTCGTGCGCCAGTCCTTCGTGTCGCCCGCCTCCTTTGCCCAGAGGAACGCGCCATCCGATGCCACGGGGGAGTCCCCCCACCGGAAGCGCCAGCCGTCGAGCACGTTGACGGGAGAAGGCCCCGACTCCGCCGCTTGGGCCGTGGAGGTCAGAGCGAACATCAGCAGAAGCGCGGAGCCCAGCAGGAAACGCGTGGGCGCTACGAACGCACGCACGGAGCAGAAGCGGAAGCCAGCCATGGAGTGCGTATGGTCTTCCGTCTGGACCCCGGATGTAAATGGGTCTTCCCGACCTCTCCCGAGAAACAACTGGCGTTGCTTGGAATTGACGTCCCGAGTGCACGAGCGAGCCAGTGAATGCCTTTAATTTTCCGTTTCCGGCGAATTCCTGGCCCGCGCCAGCGCCCGCCAGGGCCAACCCCGGAAGTCGTGGTGGGTGGGGCGCGTTTCGCGGGCCTGTGAGGGCGGGTTTCCGATCGGGTCTGAACGGCGACCCAGCGCGTCATGTTGAGTCGGGAGCGAGCAGGCGGAGCGAAGGCGCCTGCCGGCCTTCCCTTGAGGTGGGGCGAGCGGCGACACTGGGGCCATGGCGCATCTGGAGTTGATCCCCAAGCGGGACCTGTCGAGCTTTCGGAAGCTTGCGATTGGCAGTTGGAAGACGGCGTATGATCCCACCGTCTACGGAACGCTGACCGTCCGCATGGACAAGGCGATGGCCTACATCGAGGCCTTCCGTCAGCGGACCGGCATCCGTCTCACAGTGACGCACCTGGTGGCCAAGGCCATGGGCGAGGCGCTGCGCCGTTGCCCGGACGCCAACGCCATCCTCCGCTTCAACCGCATCTACCTGCGCCAGCGGGTGACGCTGTCCACGCTGGTGGTCCAGACGGACGGCGGCAAGGTGGACCTCACGTCGGCGCGCATCGAGGACGCGGACAAGAAGAACCTGAAGGAGATCGCCAACGATCTGGAGGAGGCGGTCCGCCGCGTCCGCGAGCGCCGCGACGTGGCGCTGGAGAAGGGCAAGGGGACCATCCAGAAGATTCCCTACCTCTTCCTCAACACCTTCACCTGGCTCTTGTCCTTCTTCATGTACACGCTGAACCTGGACATGAGCCGGTTCGGCATGCCGAAGGACGCCTTCGGGTCCGCCATCATCACCAACGTGGGCTCGCTGGGGCTGGACACGGCCTACGTGCCGCTGGCGCCGTACACCCGCGTGCCCATCTTCGTCGCGCCCGGCGCGGTGAAGGAGGTCCCCGTGGTGGAGGACGGCAAGGTGGTGCCGGGCAAGGTGATGAACATCAACGCCACCTTCGACCACCGCTTCATCGACGGTTTCCATGCGGGCGTGCTCGCCAACACGCTGCGGGAGATGCTGGAGAATCCCTTCGAGAGCTTCGATGCGCTCCCGGAGGCGGCGACCGAACCGGTCGCCGCGGTCGGCTAGTTTCGCGGGCGGCGGGCCCCGTCGCCGGGGCCTCGCGTCACCGCCGTGCGGGCATCCGGACCAGCCGGAAGCCGATGGTGGGGGACTGGCCTGAGTCACTCGCGGACCGGAAGCTGACGCGCAGTGCTTCCGCGCAGTCCGCCCAGGCGCCTCCGCGCAGCACGTGCGCGAGCTGCTCTGGCGCTTGACTCAAGACGGTGGCCGGTCCGGTGCCGTGGCCCGGCGTCGCATAGGCCTGCGCGTCGTAGGCGTCCTGGCACCACTCGCTCACGCCACCGGCCATGCTGAACAGGCCGTAGTCGTTCGGCGGGAACCCGCGCGAGGGCCGGAGCGAGAAGTCTCCGAAGCGATCGAAGTCCGCGTGTCGGCTGTCGGGTGGCGCGTCTCCCCATGGGTAGCGCGCGCGCTGGAAGCAGCCTCGGGCCGCGCGTTCCCACTCCGCCTCGGTGGGCAGCCGGTAGGTGATGGATGGGGTGCTGATGCGGCGGGCGAACCCCTCCGCGAGCGCGTGATCGACCGCGACCATGGGCTTCGTGCTGTACCGGTACGGGCCCGCGCTCGTGCGTTCGGGGGCCCCGAACATCTCTTGGGACGACTTGCGCTGGCCGTCGCGGGGCCGCCAGGCGTTGGGATCATGGGCGTGCCAATCCTGCCTGGCTTGGACCGTTGCGTCCTCGCAGTACTGGAGGCGGACTCGCGAGTCGAAGGCGTACTTCAGGGGCGCCTCCAGTCCCTCGACTTGGTCCGCCGTGGGGAGCTCGGATGGGTCGGGCCACCCCAGCAGCCGCGTGAAGTCGCTCCAGCTCAGCGGCACCTCGCTCATCCAGAACCCGGGCAGCGCCACCGCGTGTTCCGGCCGCTCGTCGGGTTCGCCCTCATGGCTGCCCATGATGAAGGTGCCCGCGGGGATGTAGCGGAACCGGAGCCCCTGTTCGACCACGGCAAGCTGATTCAGGACGTCTCGGAGCAGCGGCACGACTTCCACTCGTGCTTGAAAGGCGACCGCGTCCAGCGTGGCGGCAGCGCCTTCGAGGTCGCCACTCGCGCGCTGCAGGCGGGCACGTGACAGGGCGGCGGCGATCATCGGCGGGGTCCCCGCTGTGCCTGCGCCTGTGCCTGCCAGGGGTCTTCCGCGAACGCGGAGCCGTTGAAGAACTGCGCGCGGGCGCGGCACCCGCCCGTGAAGCGGTCTCCGGCCTGCTGCGCGCGCAGCCGCATGAAGGCCTGTCCGTCCCGCCAGATGTCCTCGAAGGGCCGTGCCCGGATGTTGCCGGCTTCGAACGCGCGGCCCAGGAAGCTGCAGGGGTTCACGTTGCCCTGCACGGACACGGAGGCCACCGTGTTCGCCGCGCCGCAGCCCGGCCCCTGCGTCACCACGCCGCGCAGCGCTTCTCGGGCCGACGGGCTGAAGGGGTCGATCGCGAACAGGTCGGAGTCCGCCTCGACGTGCTCCAGCCGCTCGAGTGCGTCCACGTAGCCCTCGAACGTGGGCATCAGCTCCGGGTGCTTCACGGCCGTGCCCACGGGGTAGAGGGGACGGAAGACGGCGGTGTGGGCGCCCACCTTCCGGGCCAGCTCGACGCACGCCTCGACCTCCGCCACGTTGTTGCGCGTGAGGGTGAAGGCGAGCGTGAAGCGCGCGTGTTGGCCGAGCAGGGCGAGCTTTTCGACCACCCGGTCGAAGACGCCAGCGCCGCGGACCGCGTCGTTCGTCACCGCGTTTCCGCCCTCCAGCGAGACGTTCAGCCAGACGAGTTCGCGCTGGCCCAGCTCGCGGGCCCACCGTTCATCGATGAGCAGCGCGTTGGTGGTGATGCACGGATGGAGGCCGTGGCCGGTGGCCGCGTCGAGGATGTCCAGCAGGTCCTTGCGCATCAACGGCTCTCCGCCCGTGAGCCCCAGGCGGAAGCTCCCCAGCGCCGCGAGCTGCGCGAAGAGGCCGTCCATCTCCTTCACTGACAGCGGGGACTGATTGCGTGGCAACTCACCCGCGAAGCAGTGCGAGCACGTGAGGTTGCACGCACCAATGACCTCCAGGTGGACGGCGAGCGGGCCCAGGAGATGGTCCGCCGGGGGAGCAGCGCGGTCGATGCGCGCCGCCGCGAGCCGGCCATCCATCCGCAAGTAGCCCTTCTGGCTCAAGTGCCGAACGAGTCCCTCGACGGCGTCGCGTGATGCCTCGGACGCTTCGTCGATGACGTCATGGGCGGGGCGCTCCGTCAGTCGGCCGAGCACGTCGGCCGCGTCCGCGTCGAACGGCAGGTACCGCGACGAGCGCCGGTCGAAGAGCAGGGCGCCGAAGTGCTGCGGGATGAGCACCAGGGAAGGGCGGCTCATGAGAAGCCCTTGTCGTCCAGGTGGAAGGACCAACGGACCCAGGCCATCGCCGCCGGTGTTTCCACTCCCAGTCCTGTGACGTCCTTCCGCAGCCATTCCCAGAGCCATTCCTGCGACGACGGGGCCGGTTTGGGAACGGGGAGCGCCACCATGGGCGCGAAGTCCGAATCGAAGAACCCTGGGTGCCGCCATCCATCGTGCGGCGGCCGCGTGGAGGCCTTCCACTGGCCATTCGCTGACGACGCGGCCACCGGGTTGGAGGCGGTGGAGATTTCGGGGTTGAGCTCGGCCTTCATCAAGACGAAGCCCGCGCTGCCAGGTGCGTCGGCCTGGAAGGACACGACGTGGGGGCCAGGTGTCAGCGTTGTCCGCTGCTCCACCAGGGGCTTCCCGTCGAGGCACAGGTCCTTCGCGCCACCGGCGACATACACCCTCAGTGAGATACCGATGGGCGCGCCGGGCTTCCGCCAGCGCAGCACCACGCCGCCGCAGCCCGCCGGCACCTCACACGAGCTGTGCACCTCGAGCGCGAGGTGGTTGGACGTCTTTCGGTACCGGGACAGCGCGTTGAGGCGGAAGTCGTCTGAGTCCGACATGCTGGGGTTCTAGCGCAGTCGCCATGGGCCTCTGAACCGAGTGGACCGGTGGCGCCGGGCGCCTCTGAACCGAGCAATCACGGTATTCGCGGCAAAGGGCCGGTCCGTTGTCGGACATCAGCGGAAAATTGCGCGTGGCGTACGCAACCCGCCCTCCACGCCGCCGATACTGGGACGAAGCCCCCCACTTCTTCGATCGAACAGCGGCCGAGCCATGACCTCCCGGATCCATCAACCGAGCCGACCCGCCTCCTCCAACAAAAGCGCCGCTTCGCAGCGTTCCTCGGATTCCGCCGAGCCCCGCGCGAAGGAGAACGCGGCGTCCGCGAAGCCCGCGACTCCGCGTGCGTCCGTGAAGGACTTCTTCGACGACGCGAAGCAGACGCGCAACGCCGACTCCCAGCGCCAGGTCAACACGTTCCAGGCGAGCCGTGGCGGTGCGCCCACGCCGCAGACGCTGTCGCGCAAGAGCGGC
This sequence comes from Myxococcus hansupus, assembly GCF_000280925.3. NCBI lineage: Bacteria > Pseudomonadati > Myxococcota > Myxococcia > Myxococcales > Myxococcaceae > Pseudomyxococcus > Pseudomyxococcus hansupus. The sequence continues at coordinate 4,406,953 of NZ_CP012109.1, read as the reverse complement.
AGCCTGCTGCCCGAGCCCCTGCGCTTGAGCGCGACGGCGATGCCCACCCAGCCGTCCAGCCGCCCCGGCATGGGCGCGCTGCCGTACGACGGCGGCACCATGTTCCGCGTGTGGGCGCCCAACGCGCAGCGCGTGCAGGTGGCGGGTGACTTCAGCAACTGGCAAGCCGTGGAGCTGCAGCGGGAGCCGAGCGGCAACTTCTCGCTCGATGTCCCGGGCGCGAAGGCGGGTGACCAGTACCAGTACGTCATCCAGGGCAAGTACGGCGACTGGCGGTGGAAGGGTGACCCGCGCGCCTATGACGTCACCAACTCCACGGGCAACTCCATCGTCGTCGACCACAACTCGTACCAGTGGAAGCACGACCACGACTTCCGGATGCCGCCCTGGAACGAGGCGGTCATCTACGAGATGCACGTGGGCACCTTCAACGACGAGCCCGGCTGGGGCCCGGGCAACTGGCAGAGTGCCATCGACAAGCTGGACCACCTGACGGACCTGGGCATCAACGTCATCAAGATGATGCCGTCGGCCGAGTTCGCGGCGGACTTCAGTTGGGGCTACAACCCGGCCTATCCCAACGCGCCGGAGAGCGCGTACGGCACGCCGGATGACCTCAAGCGCTTCGTCGACGAGGCCCACAAGCGCGGCATCGGCGTGGTGATGGACGTCGTCTACAACCACCTGGGGCCCACCGACCTGCCGCACTGGGACTTCGACGGTGAGACGTACGGCAAGGGCGGCAGCTACTTCTACACGGACTGGCGCGCCAAGACGCCGTGGGGCGACACCCGGCCCGACTACGGCCGCCACGAGGTCCGCGACTACCTGCGCGACAACGCGATGATGTGGCTGCGCGAGTACCACATGGATGGCCTGCGCGTGGACGCCACCAAGGAAATCCGGATGGCGAGCGGCGTGGACAACCCGGAAGGGTGGCAGTTGCTCCGCGACATCAACGATGCCGTCAACCGCGAGTTCCCGCAGAAGATCATCATCGCCGAGGACCTGGGCGGCGACGGCGCCCTCACGCACCCGGACGGCGCGAACTTCGACAGCCAGTGGGACTCCAACTTCGTCCACCCGATGCGTGAAGCGTTGACGGCGTTCTCGGACAGCGATCGGGACATGAACGCCGTCGCTGACGCCATCCGCTTCAAGTACAACGGCAGCGCCCTCCAGCGCGTCATCTACACGGAGAGCCACGACGAGGTGGCCAACGGCAAGCAGCGTCTGCCCAGCGAGGTGGGCGGCTGGGACGCCGGCGGCTACCACGCCAAGAAGCGCTCCATCATTGGCGCCGCGCTCACGATGACGAGCCCCGGCATCCCGATGATCTTCCAGGGCCAGGAGTTCCTCGAGGACGGTCACTTCCAGGACGCGGACCCGCTCGACTGGAAGAAGAAGGAGACCTTCGCCGGCATCAACCAGGCGTACACGGACCTCATCAAGCTGCGCCGCAACTGGAACGACAACACCGCCGGCCTGCGCGGTGAGAACGTCAACGTCCACCACGTGAACAACAACGACAAGGTCGTCGCCTTCCACCGCTGGGACAAGGGCGGCGCGGGCGATGACACCATCGTCGTGGTGAACATGGGCGGCAAGCACCTGTCCAACTACGACCTGGGGCTGCCCGATGACGGCACGTGGAAGGTCCGCTTCAACAGCGACTGGCAGGGCTACTCCGGCGACTTCGGCAATGCCCAGAGCTTCGACGTGGGCGGCCGGTGGAATGGCAAGGACGGCATGCCCGCCAGCGGCACGCTGAACAACCTGGGTCCCTACAGCGTGCTCATTCTGTCCAAGGACAGGTGAGTGAAGCTCGGCCGTGGCATCCGTGCCACGGCGCCAGGTTGGAGGCGCGAGCGCCGTCCGCCCAGCGAGCAGGCCGCCGGCGCCCGTGAACGCGCCGGCACCGACGCTGTGCTGATGTAAAGTGCCCAGGAAATATTTCGCACGCATGCGGTTTGCGTGCCGCTTTGTGAACGGTGTGTGACGCGTCACCCGCCTCCGCAAGTCGTGTCAGACCGCTGATGCATTCATTGCCGCGAACCAGAGCACGAGGGTCGGCAATGACTACACACCATGCATCACATCAGAGCACTCTGGCCGCCGCGGACATCCTGGAGCGCATCCGTCGCTGTGCCGCCGAGGTCACGCGTTATCCCTTCGACATCCTGACGGCGGATGCGCAGCTCGAGGATGAGCTGGGCATCGACTCGGTCAAGCTCGCCGAGATTGCCGCCGTGGTGGGACGCGAGTTCGACATTCCGTCGGACCGGCTGCCTCGCGGCGCACAGGCGCGCACGTTGGGGGCCGTCGCGGAGGTCGTGGGGCAGTGGGTCGCGCGGGCGCAGCCGTCGCCAGCTCCCGTCGCGGCGCCAGGGGTTTCCGCACCGCCAGCACCCGTGGCTCCGCGCGCGCCGTCGGCGCCGGTGAATGGCGAGCTGGAAGCTCGGGTGCGTGACGTCTTCGCGCGCGTCACGCGGTATCCGGAAGCGCTGCTGACGCCGGACGCGGACCTGGAGGACGAGCTGGGCATCGACTCCGTCAAGCAGGCGGAGATCCTGGCCGTGCTCGTGCGGGAGTTGGGGCTGACGGACGCGCCACCGCCTTCCCAGCGCCTGCGCACCATCGCCGCCATCTGTGAGATGGCGCGCTCACGTCTGGCACCTCCACCCACGCCCGCGCAGCCCGTGCGTGGGGTCCAGACGCCACGCCGTTCACCCCCTCCGGTGGAGCTTCCATTCGAAGGCAAGGTTGCGTTCGTCACGGGGGCGGGGAAGGGGATTGGCAAGGTCATCGCGGCGCGATTGGCGGGTGCGGGCGCCACAGTGGTGGTGAACTCCTTCCACTCGCGCGATGAGGGTGAGCGCACGGTGGCGGAGCTGAATGCCGCGGGAGGCAAGGCCCTCCACGTGTGGGGCTCGGTCGCGCAGGAGGAGCACCTGGACCGGATGTTCGCCACCATCGTGGCGCAATGTGGCGGCTTGGACTTCCTGGTGTGCAATGCCTCCAACGGCCTCATCGGCCCGTTCGATCGCATCGCGCCGCGTGATTGGGACAAGGCCTTCCGCACCTGCATCACCGGGACCTACGAGTGCGCGATGCGTGCGAGGCCGCTGATGGCCGCGCGAGGCGGCGGCAGCATCGTGACCATGTCCACGTCCATGTCCCAGCGCTACATGCACGACCTGGGGTGCCAGGGCGTGGTGAAGGCGGGCGTGGAGTCGTTGACGCGATATCTCGCCGCGGAGCTGGCGCCGGAGGGCATCCGCACGAACTGCGTGTCCGCGGGGCCGGTGCATGGGGAGCTGCTCGGCATGTTCCCGGACGCGGCGGCGCGCGTCGCGCGTTGGGAGGCCGCCACGCCGGGCGGGGAGATCTGCACGGCGGAGGATGTCGCCGACGTCACCGAGCTCCTCCTGGGGCCCAAGACGCGCCGGGTGAATGGCGCCATCTGGGTGGTGGATGGGGGCCTCTCTGGAACGGTGGACGGGCTGCTGCCTGGAACCTCCGAGGTGCCGGCTCGACGGCCCACGGAGCCGCGGTGGAGCCACTCTTCCGACCATGACGTGCGGGCGCTGCTCGCGCTCGATTCCTGAACTTCGCACTGGAGGCAACGACCATGGGGTTCTTCGCCGTCCCGTACGACATTCATTTCGATGACACGATGGCCTACGGGAGCCATCACTTCCTCACCAACTTCAAGTTCCAGTGCGCGGGCCGGGAGCACCTGCTCTTCAGTCCAGCGGTCTTCGACGTACCGGAGTTCCGCCGCGACTTCGATCAGGTGCTGTTGCTCACCTACGAGGGCTATTCGCGCAACCTGGCGCCCGCATCCCTGGGGGACCGGCTCGTGGTGCTGACGTCGTTGGAGGAGCGGGGAGAGGTCTCCCTCCGCTTCTGCTTCCGGACGTTCAAGAGCGACGGCACGCCGGTGGCCTGCGGCTACCAGACGGTGCTCTGCGCGGACCGGGCACAGGGGACCTTGTGTCCCTGGCCGCGGTCCTTCCAACGGTGCTTCGAGTCACTGTCGGACATCTTGGAGCAGCCCGCGCCACGGAGCTTCCGGGAGCGCGCACATCAGGGCGGCGCCGCCATCAAGGAGCTGTTCCCCGAGTCGCTCCAGACGCTGGCGAAGTCGCTGCTCGCGGACCCCGCGTCGCTGGGGACGTCCCGGGTGGTGTCGGTGGCGCCATCCGAGTCTCCTCGTCCGTTGGAGTCCGCGGCGTCGCTGACGCTCCCAGCGGAGGCGACCGCGTTTCTCTTCGCGGGGCAGGGCTCGTTCGAGCCGGAGCTCTTCCTCCGGTTGAAGGCGCTGCATGCCGGCCTCGAGGCGGAGCTGGACGGTGTCTCGACCGCCTGCCTCGTGGCGGGCGTGGACGCGGCGCCATTGCTCTTCGCCCGGGATGCGGTGGAGGTCCGGAAGGCGCTCGAGGCGGTGCCGCAGCTCGACCAGCTCGGCATCTACCTGTCGGGAGTATGGGGCGCCCGCTGGTTGCAGCATCAGGGGCTGCGCCCGGACGTGTTCGTGGGGCACAGCTTCGGAGAGATTGCCGCGATGACGTCGGCCGGGGCGCTCGACCTGGCGGCGGGGGCGCAGGTGGTCTGTCACCGCATCCGGGCGCTCCAGAAGGTCCCGGACGATTTCGGAACACTGGCGGCGCTGGCACTGGGTGAGTCGGAAGCTGTCCGCGCCATCGCGGAATGTGGCGCTTCGGGGCTGGTCGTCGCGGGGCGGAACCACGCCCGGCAGACGGTGGTCGCGGGGGCTCGCGGTGAACTCGGGCGCCTCCGTGCATTGCTGGAGTCCCGAGGGCAGGGCTTCTCCTTCGTGACCAGCCGGTACCCGTTCCACCACCCGGGCCTGGCCACGGCGTCCCAGGACTTCCGTGCGTTGCTGACGCAGGTGCCCATGCGGGCACCCCAGGGCCGCGTCTATTCACCCATCGAGCAGCGCCAGTACCAAGGCGGGCAGCCCGAGCTGGCGGAGGCACTGGCTTCGCACCTGGTGCGTCCGTTCGACTTCCTGGGCACGGTGGAGACCCTGTCCCGGGCCGGATGTACGCGCTTCGTGGACTGTGGAACCACCGGCGTCCTGGCGCGCATCGTCCAGAAGATCCTTCCCTCGGTGGCATCCGACGCGGTTCGTGTCATCAGCAAGATGCTTCCGGAGGGGCCGCCCGCGCCCGTTTCGACGCCCGCGTCCCGCGAGGCCCTCCCCGTGCCCATGGAGGATGACGGGGTGGCGGTGGTGTCGTTGGGGTGCATCCTGCCGGGGGGCGCGGAGGATCCAGAGGCGTACTGGCAGAACATCCGCCAGGGTGTCAGTGGCATCGTCGACCCGAGCGTGGCGCGTCCGGAGTGGGTGGCGGACTTCATGGGGCCTCGGGGAACGCCCGACCGTGCGTATACGTTGCTCACGGGGCAGGTGCGGGAGGCGGACCTGGTGCCTCCTCCGGGATTCGACCCGGCGCGCTTCCAGCAGTATGTCCGCGAGCAGAAGTTGCTGGCCATCGCGCTCGAACAGGCCATGCGGGGCTTGAAGGCCGTGGCGTCGCGTTCGCCGGGGCGCATCCAGTGCCTGCTTGGATCGACGGCGGAGGGCTCGGCTGAGTACGACGCGGCGTTGAGTGTCGAGGCGGGCGAGGCGCTCCTGTGCGCGAGTGGCGAGCGGGTCCACGACGTGGCCGCGCTTTCGATGGCCGCACGTGCCGCGCTGGGGGTGGAGGCCATCTCCAGCGATTTGGCACCGTATCCGACGCTCCAGGCGGTGGTGTCCGACGTGGTGGGCGCGGGTGTCGCCACGACGCTGCTCGACGCGGCCTGTGCGTCATCGCTCTACGCGATGGCGTTGGGCATGAAGGCGCTTGAACGCGGCGACGCGGACCTCGTGTTGGCGGGGGGCGTCTTCTCTCCGGGACCTGGGAACAGTTGTCTCTTCTCCCAGTTCAACGGTCTCTCCGCCACGGGGAGCAGGCCCTTCGACGCCAGCGCGGATGGCGTCATCTTTGGCGAGGGCGCGGGCATCGTCGGCTTGATGCGACTGAAGGATGCGGTGGCGGCGGGGCACCGGGTGCATGCCGTCATTCGCGGCGCGGGGCTGTCCAGCGATGGCCGGAGCAGCTCGGCGAACGTGCCTCGGGTGGAGGGGCAGGTGGCCGCGATGGAGGCGTGTTACTCCGGCGCGGAGCTCGCCCCGCGAGCATCCAGTACATCGAGGCCCATGGCACGGCCACGCCCGCGGGGGACGCCACCGAGCTCAAGTCGATTGCCCACGTCTTTGGCGGCAAGCGAAGTGGCCTCCAGTTGGCCAGCGTGAAGGCGCTCATCGGCCACGTGGGCTGGGCGGCTGGCGCGGCCTCGGTCATCAAGCTGTGCAAGGCGCTGGAGCACCGACTCTTCCCGGTGCAGGCGAACTTCGCGCAGCCGGGTGACGCGCTCCGCGGCATGGGACCCGGCTTCGAGGTGAACACCCACGAGCAACCCTGGCCGGAGAACGGTGCCCTCCCGCGACGTGCCGCCACCAACGGTTTTGGCTTTGGTGGCACCAACGCACACCTGGTGTTGGAGGAGTACCGAGGGCCCACGGCCTCGCCTCGGCGGGTGGCTGGAAACACGGAGGATGCCGAGCTGGTGGTGGTGGCCGCGGAGGGCCTGTTCCCGGATCGTGAAGGACTTGCCGTGGCGGGGGCTCCTACCGACGTTGGCCCCCGTTTCGACCTCGCGGCGTTGAGTCTGCCTCCCTCGGTCCGCTTGTTGCCCGACATCTCCGAGGACATGGATGCGACCCAGCGCCTGGGGCTCGTGGTAGCGAGCGCATTGGCACGGAAGCTGGGTGCGTTCGACGCGCTTCGCTCGAAGACGGCCATCGTGCTCGGGCTCGAAGGGAAGACGCGTCGAGGCGTCGAGGCCGTCCAGCGTGTCCTGGCGTTCTCCCTTCGGAGGCGCTTGCACGAGCAGGCCGCGCGCGAGCCCGCGTCCGCCGCGGTACTTCCGCTCGCGGACCGGTTGCATTCGACGGTGACGGAGACGCTGCGTCCCACGGGGCCGTACACGCTCCAGGGGATGATGCCGAACGTCACGCCCGGCCGTGTCGCGGGGGTGCTCGACGTCAAGGGCCCGAACTTCGTGGTGGATGCTGGCGCTGCGTCCTCGTCCGCCGCGCTGAGGGCGGCCCGTGGGGTGTTGGAGAGCGGCTTCGACCTGGTCTTCGTGGGCAGCACCCATATCAGTCGGCCTGGTGAGGCTCGGGGCGCGCTACATCCCGAGGAAGGCGCGGCGCTGTTCGCGGTGACGACGGTCGCGAAGGCCCGAAGCCTGGGTTTGAAGCCCCTGTGCCATCTCCGGCAGGGTGTCGTGGCAGGGGCCCATGTTGAGCTCCCCGCGCATTCCGCGGGCGAGAGCCTGGCGCTCTTCCGGGCAGTGCAAGCCGCCGCTGAAGGCCAGCCCACGACGCTGAGGTTCCACCCGGAGGCCGCGACCGGCATTCGGTTCGAGGTGACGCTGGTGCCACCTTCCGACGCACCACGGAAGGTCGCTGTGCGGCCCGCGGAAGCCGTGCCGACTGCTGCCGTGGCTTCAGCGTCCGAGGCACCCAGTGGGTTCGACCATGCGGGGACCATCCGCTACCACGCGCCGGTGCTTGTCGAGAGGCCGACGGGGCCGCGCCGGCCGGGGTATCTCCGAGGGCGCCGGGTGGTGTTCATCGCGCAGGATGTGCTGCTCGCACGTGAGCTGGCGGAACACGTCGACACCCTGTGTGGGCCGGACTACCGCATTGTTTGTGCGGGGAACTCCGGGGACGAGGGGCGCATCCGGAGCATCGACCTCACGACGGAAGCGTCGGCGGAGGCAGGCTTGTCCGCGCTGGCGTTCGAGCCCGAGGTCATCCTCGCGGTCAGCCGCGTGAACACGCGGGCGGGACAGGCCGAAGTGGTGGCCGACACGGCGATGGAGCATGGCGCGTTGGAGTTGCTCTTCCTGGCCGCACGCCGCGTCTACGAACGGCTGTCGCGCGGTGGGGTCGAGCTGGCGAGCCTGTGCATCGGCGCCGTGGGAGCACGCCGGTGCCTGCATCCGATGTCCGGGTTGTTCGCGGGAATCCTCAAGTCCATTGGCCGTGAGGTGCCTGCACGGCATGTCCATGCGATGTCCACCTCGGCCATGCCGCTTCAGGCCGCGTTGGACCTGGCTGAAGGGGAGCTGAGCGCCGAGCCACAGGGAACGCCCTCCATCGAGGTCTGCTTCGACGGCTCCCGGCGTTGCGTCCGCGTGTTGCGAGCGACAGCCGTCACCACGGAACCGGCGGCGCCGCTCGACTCAAACTCGGTGGTGTTGCTGACGGGCGGAGGGCGTGGCGTGACGGCGGTCCTCGCGGGAGCCTTGCTCAAGCGGTACGGCTGCAAGGTGGTGCTCATGGGCCGGAGTGATCCGGACGAAGCGCCGCCGCACGTGCTCCATGCTCGCGCGGAGGACTTGCCCCAGGTGGAGCGCGAGTTCTACACAGCCGAGCTGGCCCGCAACCCGAGCACGCGCATGCCGGAGTTGCGCAAGCGCTTCGAGCGGTTCCTGGCCGCGCGCGAGTTGAAGTCCACGTTGGAGGGGCTCGCCCGGCTCCCGGGAGAGATGCGCTATCGCGCCGCGGACGTGACGCGGGCCGAGGACGTCGTCCGGGTCGTACAAGAGGTGGCGGATGTGTATGGGCGGCTCGACCTGGTGGTCCACGGGGCGGGGACGCAGACGTCGAAGAAGTTGAACCGGCGGCAGCTCGGGGAGCTTCGGACGAACCTGGGGACCAAGCTGCTCGGTCTCCGGAACCTGCACGATGCTTGCGTGTCACGGCTCGCCCGCCCCGTGGCGTTCCATGTCCTCACCTCGGCGTTCAGCTACATCGGGAACGACGGACAGGCGGACTACGGCGCGGCGAACGAGGCCCTGGACCGGCTCTGTGCCTGGGTGAGCGACGCCAGCAGTGAGGTGCGGTGGTGCAGCGTGGGCTGGCTCGCCTGGGATGGCATCGGGATGACGCGCGGCTCGGAGTACCGCGTGCTGGGGGCCAGCCGGCAGTTGCGTGGCATCCGGGCGGAGGAGGGTGAAGCGCTCTTCCTTCAGCTCGTGGACGGACGGCCCCGCGAGGCCATCAACGTCCAGCTCACGGACAGCGAGCGTGGGTTCTACGGGCTGGAGGTCCTGTCCGCGGACGCCTCCGCCGCGCCCGTGCATCGCCCGCTGGTCGTCGATGCCGCGAGTGTGCCCTGCCTGGAGGACCACCTCGTCCGGGGGACGCCCACGCTCCCGGGGGCCTGGGCCTTGGACTTGATGCTGCAATCCGCGGTGGGCACCGGGCGGCCGGAGCTGCGGACCGTTACCATCGAGGACGTTCGGTTCTCACGATTCATCCGGGTGAAGCCGGGGGGGCAGCAGCATCTGCGCGCGGAATGCACGCCAATCGAGGACGTCCCGAACCGGTACCGCGTGCAGGTCCGGCTCATGGGGGACATCGTCCATGGGTCTGGCGTCGTGTTGGAGCGGGACCTCGTCTATGCGGAGGCGCGGTTCACGCTGACGGCGGAGCCGCCTCGGGGGACGCCCGCGTTGGATGCCGCGACGCCGACGGGACGGGCCTTGCGTGTCCATGACCCGCACTGCGCCACGGGGGGCCCCATCGAGCTGCGGAAGATGTTCGATTGCCTGGAGGAGATTCAAATCGAACCCGCCGCGCGCTTCGCCCGGCTGGGGCTGCCAACGGCGCCCGAGCAGGCGGGGAGCACGGTGCCCGCGCTCGTGATGGACGCGGCGCTGCGGCTGAGCGCGATGCACGTGGATGGGGAGTCGAGCACGGTGTTCGCTCCCATCCAGGTCCAGCGGGCCACGTTCGACCGGGGCCTGGTGGAGGGCGAGGGGCGCGCGCCGCTTCGGCTCTCGTTGAAGGCGCTTCCTCCGCGAGTGGAGGGAGACCTGCTCGAGTGCGGAAGCGTCGCGGCGCTGGATGAAGCGGGGCGGCTGCGGATGCTGATCGAAGGCGGCCTCGCGCGGCCCATGGCTTGAAACCTTCCACGATCGGGTGAACGCATGAGTGCTTCCATTTCTCAGGCGGGACCGATTCCCGCCGATGATCCGCGCAAGCTCCGAGCCGAGCTCCGGCGGGTCATGCCTCCCGAGTCCTTCCAACCGCAGCCGCTGCGTGGCGTCGTCGCGCTGGGGCTCGTGCCGTTGATGGGCGTGTTGATGTGGGCCGTGGCCAGCGGGCGGCTGCCGTGGTGGGCGTGTCTGCTCGGCTCGTTCGTCCTGGGACAACTGGCGACCGCCGTGGGGCTGGCCGCGCACGAGGCGCTGCACCACGCGGTGTTTCGCAGCAGGGCGCTCGAAAGCCTCCTGGGCTGGGTGGGCTTCGGCCCGTTCCTGGTGACCCCTGGGACTTGGCGGGCTTGGCACGTCCAGGCGCACCACAGCGCGGCGAACGTCCTGGTCCGTGACCCCGACATCCTGCCGCGCCAGAGCGAGTGGCGGACCCAGTGGTTCGCCAAGGTGTTCCACGCGATGTCGCCGGGCTCGGGCTCACTGCTGAGCTTCGTGAGTTTCTTCTTCTTCTTCACGGCACAGGGCCAGGCGTTCTTGTGGCGCCACAGCGCGTTGCCCCAGTTCAAGCACGTCCACATGCATCGGACGCGCGAGCGCATCCTCACGGTGCTCGTGCTGCTGGGGTGGGTCGCGGTGGGGTGGTGGATGGGGCCACTGGGGGCGCTCTACGCGCTCATCCTGCCGCTGCTCATCGGCAACTTCACGTTGATGATCTACATCGCCACGAACCACTGGTTGCTGGCGGCGCACGAGGAGTCCGACAACCCCTTCGTGAACACGGCCAGCGTGGCGACCCACCCGGCGATGGACTGGATGCACTACAACTTCAGTCATCACCAGGAGCACCACATCTTCCCGGCGATGAGTCCGAAGTTCGCGCCGCTGCTGCGCAAGCACCTGCGGGAACTCAACCCGGAGGCCTCCCAGGTGTACCCGCACCTGCACGCGTTGCGGATGCTGTACCGCCGCCCCGCGCTCTACGCCGAGGACGGGCAGTCGCTGATGGGGAAGGACGGTACGCCCGTGATTGCCACGGAGGAGCTGCGCCGCCAGCTCACGAGGCCAGAGGCCGCTGTGACTTGAGTGGCGGCCGGGCGTTCGAAGAAAGGCACGACGCGGGCGTAGCATGCCGCTGCCCCACCCGCTGGGGCGCCTGGTGATTGGAATGCCAGGCGCCCGTGATGGGCCATCAGGCCGTGGCGGAGCGCACCGCGGCCAGCAGCTCGCCGGAGTCGACGAGCTGGCTCACCGCCTCGATGTCGCGGTGCAGCTCGCGGTCCTTCTCCATGTGCGGCACCTTGGAGCGCACCAGCTCGTACGCCGCGAGGGCGCCCTTGCCGGGCTTCAGGGGCAGGCGGAAGTCCAGCGCCTGGGCCGCGACCAGGATTTCAATCGCGAGGCAGGAGCGCGCGAAGTCGCTGACCTGACGGCCCTTGAGCGCCGCCGTCATGCCCATGGACACGTGATCCTCGCGGCCCGCCGAGGACGGAATCGAATCCACCGACGCGGGATGGCTGAGGACGCGGGACTCGGCCACCAGGGCCGCGCTCGTCACCTGCGCGATCATGAAGCCGGAGTTCAGCCCGGAGTTCTTCGCCAGGAACGCCGGCAGGTTGGACAGCGCCGGGTTCACCAACTGCTCCACACGCCGCTCGCTGATGGACGAGAGCTGCGTCAGCGCCATGGCCACCACGTCCATGGCCAGGGAGATGGGCTGGCCGTGGAAGTTGCCACCCGAGACGATGCGCTCCGTCTCCGCGAACACCAGCGGGTTGTCGGTGGCGCTGTTCACCTCGACCTCGAGGATGCGCCGGGAGAAGGCGATGCCCTCGCGCGCCGCGCCGTGAACCTGCGGGATGCAGCGCAGGGAGTAGGGGTCCTGCACCTTGCTGCAGTTGATGTGCGACTCGACCAGCTCGCTGCCCACGAGGATGCGCCGCAGGTGCGCGGCGACGTCCTTCTGTCCCGCGTGCGCGCGCACGTCGTGAATCTCCGGGATGAAGGGCTTGTGGCTGCCGAGCAGGCCCTCCAGCGTCATCGCGCCCGCGACGTCCGCGATGTCCGCCAGGGACTCGGCGCGGAGCTGGAGCAGGGTGCCCACGGCGCACATGGCCTGGGTGCCGTTCACCAGGGCGAGGCCCTCCTTGGCCTCCAGGATGACGGGCTTCAAGCCGGCGCGGTCCAGCGCCTGCCGCGCAGGCATCCGCTGCCCTTCGTAGAAGGCCTCACCCTCGCCGATGAAGACCAGCGCCAGGTGCGCCAGCGGGGCCAGGTCGCCCGAGGCGCCCACGCTGCCCCGCTCGGGGACCACGGGCACCACGTTCCGGTTCAGCATGTCCAGCGCCAGCGCCAGGGTCTCCATGCGGATGCCGGAGTAACCCTTCGCGAGGACGTTGCAGCGCAGCAGCAGCAGGGCCCGGGCCTCCGTGAAGGGCAGGGGCGTGCCGACGCCACAGGCGTGCGAAAGGATGAGGTTGCGCTGGAGGTCTCGCAGGTCCTTCTTGTCGATGCGGACCTCGGCCAGCGTGCCAAAGCCCGTGTTGATGCCGTAGGCGGGCGTGTCTCCGGCGGCGACGCGGTCCACCAGCGCACGCGAGGCACGCACGCGGGTGGCGGCGTCGGAAGACAGCTCCACGGTGGCCTCGTTGCGGGCCACCTGGAGGATCTCCTCCAGCTTCAGCGTGTCACCGTCGATGAGGATGCGGGGGCGCGACATTGGGAGCTCCAAGGGGTGTGGCGAAAGGGCAGGCACCCTAACGTAAACGGGTGCGATGGTTGCGGGCGCTTTACACCCGGCGGACGGGCTCGTATAGCTCCGGCTGTTCGAAGAGGGAGGTTGCAGGCGCCGTGGCACTCATCGTCCAGAAGTATGGCGGTACCTCCGTAGGTGACGTGGCCCGTATCAAGAACGTGGCCCTTCGCTGCCTGGCCGCCCAGGAGGCGGGTCACGATGTGGTGGTCGTCGTATCCGCCATGTCGGGCGAGACGAACCGGCTGCTGAAACTCGTGGGGCAGATCACCGACCGCCCGGATGAGCGCGAGCAGGACGTGGTCGTCGCCACCGGTGAGCAGGTCACCATCGGCCTGCTGGCCATGGCCATCCAGGCACAGCAGGGGCGGGCGACCAGCTTCCTCGGCCATCAGGTGCGCATCGTCACCGACAGCACCTTCTCCAAGGCGCGCATCAAGAGCATCGACGCGCAGCCCATCCGCGCCGCGCTGGCCCGCAGGCACATCGTCGTGGTGGCGGGATTCCAGGGCGTGGACGAGTCCGGCAGCGTGACGACGCTGGGCCGCGGCGGCTCCGACACCACCGCCGTGGCCGTGGCCGCCGCGCTGAACGCGGATGCCTGTGAAATCTATACGGACGTGGACGGGGTCTACACCACCGACCCGAACATGGTCCCCTCCGCGCGCAAGCTGGACCGCATCACCTACGAGGAGATGCTGGAGCTGGCCAGCGTGGGCGCCAAGGTGTTGCAGATCCGCTCGGTCGAATTCGCCATGAAGTACAAGGTGCCGCTGTGGGTGAAGTCGTCCTTCACGGATGACCCCGGCACCCTCGTGTGTGAGGAGGACAGTTCCATGGAGGATGTGCTGGTCCGCGGGGTCGCCTACGACCGGAACGAGACGAAGATCACGGTGTGCGGCGTGCCGGATATCGCGGGCGCGGCGGCGAAGATCTTCGGTCCGCTCGATGAGAAGCACATCGTGGTGGACCTCATCGTGCAGAACCCGTCCCGGGATGGCCGGACGGACGTCACCTTCACCGTGGGCAAGACGGACTTCCAGACCGCGCAGGACGTGGTGAGGAAGGTCGCGGAGGAGATTGGCGCCGCGGGCATCGAGACGGACGCGGAGATCGCGAAGGTGTCCATCGTCGGCGTGGGCATGCGCAACCACTCGGGCGTGGCGGCGCGGATGTTCCAGGCGCTGTCGGCCGAGGGCATCAACATCCAGATCATCTCCACGTCGGAGATCAAGGTGTCGTGCGTGGTCCACGCCAAGTACACCGAGCTGGCCGTGCGCGCGCTGCACTCCGCCTTCGGGTTGGATCAGCCGATGCCGCCCGAGGGCGTCAGCGCGGTCTCCGAGACGGCGGCCCTGAAGGGCGAGAAGGCCTGACGCGATGGCGAGCCGGACCGCCGCGCTCGCCGCCGTCGCGCTGGGTGTATTGGGCGTGGGCGTCGTCGCACGCCTGCGCTGGCCGGATGCCGCGCCCGCGCTGGAGTGTGCCCCGGAGTCTGTGCGGATTCGCCCGGATGGTGTGGCCACCTGTGGGGACGGCGCCGTGCCCACGGGAGCGCAGGCGCTGGCCCTGGGGCTCCGGTTGGATTTGAACTCCGCGACGGAGGAGGAGCTTGCCCTGATTCCCGGGGTGGGGCGCTCGCTGGCGCGGAGCCTCGTTGACGCTCGGGAGGCGCAGGGCGGCTTCAAGCGCTGGGAGGATGTGGACGCCGTGCGCGGGGTGGGTGCTGCCAAGTTGCAGACCCTCCAGGCGGCCACGGCACTTGGAGGTCCTCCGGACGCCGGGCCCGTGTGGTAAGCACGTCGCGTGCAGATCGCGTGCCCTCAGTGCTCGATGCAGTACGTCCTCGACTCCCGCCTGCTTCCGCCGGGAGGCGCTTCCGTCCAGTGCACGCGTTGCGGTCACGTTTTCATGGCGGCGCCGCATGGCACGGCGACGCCGTCGCGGTCGACGCCGACGGTGGGCGGAGGCGCTGGGCAGGCGCGCTCGCCGATGAAGTCCACGCAGTTGTTTGGCGGGGCGCAGTCAGGCGGCGCGGTGCCGCCTGTCGCGCCGGCGGGGACGACGCAGACGTCTGGTGCCGCTTCTCGGGGCACGGGACCGGATAACGGCACGCAGGCCTTCGGCGCGGTCCCTCCGGTCGCTACGACACAGACGTTCGGTGCTGCTTCCCGAGGCACGGGGCCCGACAACGGCACGCAGGCTTTTGGTGCAGTGCCGCCGGTCGCAACGACGCAGACGTTCGGCGCTGCATCCCGGGGCACGGGACCGGATAACGGCACGCAGGCCTTCGGCGCGGTGCCGCCGGTCGCAACGACACAGACGTTCGGTGCTGCTTCCCGAGGCACGGGGCCCGACAACGGCACGCAGGCCTTTGGTGCAGTGCCGCCGGTCGCAACGACGCAGACGTTCGGCGCTGCAGCCCGGGGCACGGGGCCGGATAGCGGCACGCAGGCGTTCGGCGCGGTGCCGCCGGTCGCGCCGGTGGGGACGACGCAGACGTTCGGCGCTGCTTCGCGAAGCGCGGACAACGGCACGCAAGCCTTCGGCGCGGTACCTCCGGTCGCCACGACACAGACGTTCGGTGCTGCTCCACGAAGCGAGGACAACGGCACGCAGGCCTTTGGGGCGGTGCCACCTGTCGCGCCGGTGGGGACTACGCAGACGTTCGGCGCTGCTCCACGAAGCGCGGACAACGGCACGCAAGCCTTCGGCGCGGTGCCGCCGGTCGCCGCGACACAGACGTTCGGTGCTGCTCCACGAAGCGCGGACAACGGCACGCAGGCCTTTGGCGCCGTGCCGCCGGTCGCCACGACACAGACGTTCGGTGCTGCTCCACGAAGCGCGGACAACGGCGCGCAGGCCTTTGGCGCCGTGCCGCCGGTCGCCACGACACAGACGTTCGGCGCTGCTTCCCGAGGCACGGGGCCCGACAGCGGCACGCAGGCCTTCGGCGCGGTCCCTCCCGTGGGAACGCAGTCCTTCAGACCCGCTCCACCGCAGGGTGCGGCGCCAGCGGGCTCCCTCCCATCGGCTGCGCCGGGTTCTGCCACGCAGGCGTTCGGGGCCGTGCCGCCCGTGGCCCCGGTCGTACGGACACAGTCGTACGGCGCGGTCTCTGGCCCGCCTTCGGGACAGACCCGGAGCGCGCCGCCCGCGCAGGCTCCTGGTGTCGCCGCCGTGCAGGGGACCGCAACCGGAAGCCCGGCGCCCGGCAACGCGACTCAGACCTTCGGCGCCTTCACGGACACTCAGCGCCCGGCCGCGGAGCCCGCGAGAGGCGGCGCGGCGCCCGGCAACACCACCCAGGTCTTCGGGGCCGCGCACGGCCAGGTCCTGACGCCGCCCCCGGTCAGCCCGCTTTCGGCCGCGGGCCCGAGCGCCGCCGCCCCTGAAGCCCCTCAGCATGCATTCGGCACCAAGCCAGCGAGCGACGCCCGCGCGCCCCTGGGCCGCAGTCAGACCTACAGCGCCGTCGCGGAAGCCCCCGTCGGCTCCAAGAGCCTCTTCGGCTCCGTGCCGCCCGTCTCACCGCCCGTGGAGTTCCCCGAGCCCCGTGCCGCGAGTCCGGAATCCGAAGCCGCTCGATCAGAGCCCACACTTCGCGCCCGCGGAACGCAGCCCTTCGGCCTGGCCGCGCTGCCCGAATCCGAGGCCCGCATCGAGCTCCCCCCGGAGCCCGACGAGCCGTTCGCCCCCCTCGGTGGCCTGTCCGGAGACTTCGGAGCCACGGAGATTCCGGCCGCCCCCGGGGCCGCGGCGCAGGGCGGGCCCACGACGCGCCGTCCCCCCGTCGAACTCCCGCCGGAGCTGCTGTCCGCTGGCCGCATGTCGACAGACAGCACCATCGAATACGCCAGTGGCGCCTCGTCGAGTGTGCGCCCCCAACTCGTGGTCGCCATCCTGGCGGGGCTCGCGCTCATCGGCGCGCTGGCCTACAGCTTCCTGAAGAGCCGAGAGGCGGAGATTCCCGCGTCGGTGGTCGAGGAGACGGACCGCGCGGCGGTGCTGCTCCGCCGCGATGATGCGACCGCCCGCGAACAGGCCCTCCAGTACGTGCGGGCCGTGGTTGCGAAACAACCTCGCTACGTCGAGGCCCAGGCGGAACTCGCGGTCGTCCTGGCGCTCAACCTGTCTGACCGTCAGGCGGACAGCGAGCGACTTCGCCTCAAGGGCGAGGCCCTCGCCCGAGCGAAGACGAAAGCGCTCAATTCGCTCGCCAAGCCCGAGCGGGAAGCCCGGCTCGTGGCATTCCAGCAGGAGGCCGGCGTTGTCGCGAATGACGCCGCGAGCGTGCGCGCCTCCATCGACACCCTCCGCAAGGAGCTCGACACGCAGCGCACCTTGCTGAGCAAGGCCCCCGAGGATGAACCCGCGTCCGCGGCGACCGCGCGGCTGAGGGCACAGGCCCTGTACGCCGCGGTCCTGGCGGCGCCCGACGCACTGGCCCTGGCGGAGCGGCTGCGCAACGCGGAAGGCGCGCCGCATGTCTGGAGCACGATGGCCCGGGCCGAATATGCGTTGAGCGCGGGCTCGCCCCCGGACACGCTCGTGGCGGTGTCGAAGGACCTGGAGACGCTGCGCCAGGCCGACAGCTCGTTGCTCCGGCCGTACCTGCTGGGCGCCCGCCTGGCGCTGCGGCAGAAGGACCCGGACACGGCACGTTCACTGCTGGACGACGCGCTGGCGCTCAACCCCGGACACACGATGGCGAGCCGGCTGATCGCCCAGATCGACGCGGACGCTCCTTCGGCACCCTGAAACGACGACCGGCTTCTCCGCCTGGGGGGCTGGAGAAAGTCCAGTCCCGCACCGCGAGCCCCGCGACCCCAGGGCCTTTCCCCGTGTGATTCTCGGGAAGTGGGCGAGGCATGCCTCTTGCTGAACCCGGCGCAGGTTCGAGGACTGGGTGCTTGGGAGGCAGGGTTGATGGCGGAGGTCTTCTTCTGGTGTGCGGTGCTGCTGCTCGCGCACACGTACTTTCTATACCCCTTGAGTCTTTTTCTGCTCGAAGGGGCCGCGCAGGTACTCAAGAACGCACGCAAGGTGCGGCAGGGGGGCGGGGATGAACAGGGCGTGGCCAGGCAGCGGCCGTTGCCCTCGGTGAGCCTGGTCGTGGCCGCCTACAACGAGGCGTCGTGCATCCAGCAGAAGCTGGAGAACAGCCTCGCGTTGGCGTACCCGGCGGAGAAGTTCGAGGTGCTCATCGGCTCGGATGGCTCGTCGGATGGGACGGATGACCTCGTGCGAGGCTGCACGGACGCGCGTGTCCGGCTGTCGCCAGCGCCGCGCGCGGGCAAGACGACGGTGCTGAATCGCTGCATCCCCATGGCGCAAGGGGACATCGTCGTCCTCTCCGATGCCAATACGATGATCGAGCCGGAGGCCATCGAGCGGCTGGTTCGCCACTTCGAGGACCCCGAGGTGGGCGCCGTCTGCGGGAAGCTGCGGCTCTACAACCCCACGAAGCAGGACTACGAGGAGAGCGCGTACTGGAGCTACGAGTCCCTCATCAAGATGTACGAGGGCCGTCGCGGCGCGGTGGTGGGGGCCAACGGCGGGCTGTATGCCATCCGGCGCTCGCTGTTCACGCAGTTGCCGCCGTCCACCATCGTGGACGACTTCGTGATTCCGCTGCGCATCCTGGAGAACGGCTTCAAGGTCGTCTACGAGGAGCACGCGGTCGCGCACGAGGAGACGACGGAGGATTACGGCAAGGAGTTCGGCCGCCGGGCGCGCATCGCCGCGGGCAACTTCCAGAGCCTGCGCATGGTGCCGGGGCTGTTGCTGCCGACCGCGGGCTTCCCCGCGTTCGCCTTCTGGTCGCACAAGCTGCTGCGTTGGTGCGCGCCCGCGCTGATGGGGCTGGCGCTGGTGGCGAACCTGTTCCTGCTCGACCGGCACTTCTACCAGTTCAGCCTGTTCATGCAGGTGCTGTTCTACGCGCTGGCGTACCTGGGGAAGACGGGCGTGCTGAAGCGGGGGACGGCGAAGAAGGCCGCGTCGGTCGCGTACTACTTCGTGACCATGAACTTGGCCATCGTCGTGGGCTTCTGGCGCTTCCTGCGCAACTCGCAGCGCGCCGCGTGGGACCGCACGGCCCGCGCCTGACCTGACGAACGGTGTCGTCGACCCGGCCGGAGGCCGCTTCCTCGAAGAGGGGAAGGGGTGTCCGGCCGGTTCGCGTTCTGCTGTGACCCGTTACCGCAGTGAGGCCACCGGGACGGGCTTGGTCGCCTTGGGGCTGGCGGGCAGCACGCTGCCGTAGCCACCGAAGAGCTGACCGGTGAGGACGGGATCCCGGTTGGGGCCCGGGTGCCGGAGCATGTCGTTGAGGACCTCGCCCGTTTGCGGATCTCGCCGCAGGTGGGGCCGCTCCAGGTTCATGCGGTAGCGCACCACGCCCCGGCGCACGCGGTGGATGACGGTGACGGTGCCGGAGTTGCTCACGCTCTCCACGATGCCCACGTGCGTGAGGCCGTCGTTGCGGCGGCCATCGCGGTTCTGGTCATACGTCTCGTTGAAGAAGACGAGGTCTCCCGGAGTCGGCCGGCCATTCGAGTACACGCGGCCCTGGGCGCGGGTGAAGCGGTACATGGCGGTGACGCCGTTGTCGCCCGGCTGGACGGTGCCACGGAACTTGACGCCAGCCTGGGCGTAGACGCCCTCGATGAGGCCCGTGCAGTCGGAGGGGTACTTCTTTCCCTGGAGCTGCACCTGCGTCTTGCCCACGAGCGAGCGGGCGGTGGTCACCACCTTCTCGCGCGCGTTGGCCGGCACGGCGGCGGGCTTCGAGCGGGCGGCCGACGCGCGCGCCTTTCCCCCCGCGACCTTCTTGCCCGGGCGGGTGCTCCCCTGAGCCTGCTGCGAATCGTTGCTCGCGGTGGCCACCGGCTTGGACAGCGGCTCGCGGGGGAAGGCGGGCGGTGACGCGGACCGGTAGCGCAGGGCATACGAATCCAGCCACGGTTCGAGCGGCGCTCCCGTGGTGGCACATCCCGTCGCCAGCATGGCGAGGGCTCCCATCAGCGTGAATGTCCTCATGGCGCGACCTCCCTGTAGCGTCCTGGGGCACATGCTCCGTCCAAGAAGCTGTGTCGTCAAAAAACCTACCCAGGCAACCGTCCGTCAGGCCTCGGGTTTCCGGGTGGGCGCGGGTGCGGTATTGCTCCAGGGACATGGCCTCTTTTCGCCGAGCCCTCGCCGTCCTGTTGCTGGCCACTGGCTGCGTCCCTTCGCCGTATGAGCGCGCGGCGAAGTCGGACACCATCGATGGCTACCGCGCCTTCCTGCGCGAATACCCCCAGCACGACGAGGTGGACGCCGCCGAGGCCCGGCTGGAGGAGTTGGAGTTCGAGGAGGCGAAGCGGCTGCACACGGTGATTGCCTACAAGCGCTTCCTGGAGGCCCACCCGGACGGGGCCCATGCGCGCACGGTGAAGACGCTGCTGGAAGGCCTCCGCTTCAACGCGGCGCAGGAGGCGGACAGCGTCGCCGGGTGGCGCCAGTTCCTCCAGGAGCACCCGGATGGGGTCCAGCGCGACGAGGCGAAGCGGCTGCTGACGGCGGTGGAGGCGCGCGAGCTGGCGACCACGGAGGACCCCCGCAAGCTGGCCGAGTACCTGCGCGCGGCGCCGGATGATCCGCGCCGCCTGGACGTGGAGTCCCGGCTGGACGCGCAGGCCTTCGCCCAGGCGAAGGCCTCCGGCGCGGCGAAGCTCTTCGCGTACCTCAAGGACTTCCCGGCCGGCGCGCACCGCGAGGAGGCGCGCATCCTGCTGCTGGGCCTGGAGGTGGAGGGGCTGCTCGTGTCGGGGCTGGTGGACGAGGCCGAGGCGCGGGTGAAGGCCCATCCCCTGGGCCCCAAGCTGACGGCGTTCCCCGAGCGGCTGGCCCGCGCCCGCGCCGAGTTCGCGGCGATGACCCGTTCAGAGCCCCTGGCCCAGGCGGCGCACGTGGGGCACTACCTGAGGGACATCGAGGACCTGAAGCGCGCGCTCGTGGCGCCCGACGCGTTGGACCGCTGGCAGGCGGCGGAGGAGCTGGGGCAGCACGTCTCGGTGCGGGTGTTGGATCCGCTGCTGGAGGCGCTGCGCGCGGCCCGCAATCCGTTGATCCGTCAGCACGCCTTCGACTCCCTGCGCAGCGTCCTGGCCGCGCTGCCGAAGCCGGTGGCCGAGTACGAGGTGACGTCCCGCCTGGACGCCCTGCGAGCGCGCGCGACGAGCGCCGAGCTGTACCTCACGGTGGCGGCGCTGCTGGACCTGTCCGGCCAGCTCGCCCAGGCGTCCACGGAGTACCAGCGGGCGGCCGAATCGGGCGCGGCGGATCCGGTCATCCTCCGGCGCTGGGTGCAGATTCGCGAGGAGCGGCGTCAGCACTTCTCCTCGGGCGTCGCCGCGCGGCAGCTCGCGCTGTGGTCTCTGGAGGTGGCGCAGGAGTCCCAGGTGACGCCGGAGGGCCGCGTGCCGCTGGCCTCGGCGCGGCAGCTCTGCGCGGCGGCCGTCAACGCCCGCTTCGCCGCGGACGCCATCGCCCGGGCCCGGGCCGTGAGCACCGAGTTCCCCGAGGACCTGGCGGAGTTCGAGCGCAAGGCCGCGGACGCCAAGCGGCTGGCGGAAGCCCGGCTGGCGGACGCAGAGCTGGTGCTGCGCGAGCAGGCGCCGGGCGCCAAGACGTGCGCGGACCGCGGCGTCCGCGAGCGCCTGGAGAGCGCCGAGAAGGAGCGCACCGCCGCCCTGAACGCGGTGGCCACGAAGCTGCCGCAGGTGGGGCGGCTCTTGCTGGAGGTGGCGAAGGAGCGGGATCCGTCGCCCCAGGTCCGCGCGGCCGCCTCCGCGAAGCTGACCGCGCTCAACGGCGTGCCCTGAGCCGTCCGGATCCGGATGTCCGAAGCGGGCGGGGCGGTTAGAGTCGGCGCCCCCATGGCCACGCGCACCGACACGCTCCGGGCGGATCCGGCGAGGCCCTCGCTGCGGATCGACTACGCCGCGCTGCTCAACGAGGAGCAGCTCCGCGCGGTGGAGGCCGGTGAGGGCCCCGTGCTGGTCATCGCCGGCGCGGGCTCCGGGAAGACGCGCACGTTGACCTTCCGGGTGGCGCGCCAGCTCGAGCGGGGCGTTCCTCCCGAGGGCATCCTCCTCCTCACGTTCACCAACAAGGCCGCGCGGGAGATGACGCGCCGGGTGGAGGAGCTGGCCGGCGCCTCGGTGGACGTGCGGCGCATGCTCGGCGGCACCTTCCACCACGCGGCGCACGTGCTGCTGCGCCAGTACGCGGCGGTGCTCGGCTTCTCCACGAACTTCACCGTGCTGGACCGCGAGGACGCCCGGGATTTGATGGTGACGTGCATCGCGGAGCGCCGGCTCAAGAGCGACAAGCGCTTCCCCCGGCCGGACCTGGTGCTGGACCTGGTGTCATTGGCGGCCAACCTCCAGGAGCCCGTGTCCCATGTGCTGATGGACCGCCGGCCCCAACTGCTCCCGCTGGCCCCCGAGGTGCTCGCCGCCGCCGCGCGCTATCAGCAGCGCAAGGCGCAGATGCACCTGATGGACTTCGACGACCTGTTGGTGCACCTCAAGCGGCTGCTGACGCACCACCCGGACGTGCGTCAGGCCATCACCGAGCGCTTCCAGTGCGTCCTGGTGGACGAGTACCAGGACACCAACCGGCTCCAGGGCGACCTCGTGGACCTGCTCGCGGGGGAGCGCAAGGACCTGACGGTGGTGGGGGATGACTGCCAATCCATCTACAGCTTCCGGGGCGCGGACTTCTCCAACATCATCGGCTTCCCACAGCGCTATCCGGGGTGCTCGGTCCACTCGCTGACGCGCAACTACCGCTCCACGCCGGAAATCCTGCGGCTGGCGAACACCTCCATCGCGCTCAACACGAACCAGTTCCCCAAGGTGCTGACGGCGGCGCGGCCCGCCGGGGTGAAGCCCCTCCTGGTGCCCACGCTGGACGCCGCGGGGCAGGCCACCTTCGTGGCCGAGCGTGTCCTGGCGCTGCGGGAGCAGGGCATGTCCCTGGAGGCCATGGCCGTGCTGTACCGCGCCCACAGCCACTCGCTGGAGCTCCAGCTCGAGTTGACCCGGCGCGGCATCCCCTTCCGGGTGCGCTCCGGGGTGCGCTTCTTCGAACAGTCCCACATCAAGGACGTGCTGGCCCACCTGCGGGTGGTGAACAACCCCGGGGACGAGCTGGCCTTCAAACGCGTCATCCGGCGCGTCCCAGGCGTGGGACCGGCGACGGCGGAGCACCTCTGGACGGCCCTGCGCGCGCTGCCCGAGGGCACGCCACTGGCGGAGGGGCTGGCCCATGCGGACGTCCAGGCGCACCTGCCGCGCAAATCCCGGAAGGGGTTCCAGGCCTTCGCCGACCTGATGGGGCGGCTGACGGGGCCCGGGGCGTCCAACGCGCCAGAGCGGCTGATCGACGGCGTGCTGGCGGGGGGCTACGCCGAGTTCCTGAAGGCGGAGTTCTCCGAGGAGGAGCACCGGGAGGAGGACGTCCGGCAGTTGGCGGAGTTCGCCCGCCGCTTCGAGGACGTGGCGCGGTTCCTGTCGGAGATCGCCCTGGTGGCGGAGTTCGCGGCGGGGGAGGCCCTGGGGGAGGAGGCGTCGGGGGCCGTCCTGACGCTCTCCACCGTCCACCAGGCCAAGGGGCTGGAGTGGCGGGCCGTCTTCGTCCTCTGGCTGGCGGATGGGCGGTTCCCCCTGTCGCTGGCCACACGCCTGCCCGAGGAGGAGGAAGAGGAGCGCCGGTTGTTCTACGTGGCCCTCACCCGAGCGCGCGACGCGTTGGCGCTGGTGTACCCCTTGAGCGTGTTGCCCCGGGACGGGGAGCGGATCCTCCTGCGGCCCTCCCGGTTCCTCCTGGAACTGCCCGGCGGGGAGGAGGCTCCGTTCGACCGGCACGCTCCGTCCGCCCTGGAGGCGGAGGCCGGGGTGGTCATGGGGCGGGATGGGCCCCCTCCGGGTGGAACGGACCCGGCGGACTGACACCGTCGCCCAGAAACGCGCACTCGCCAGCGCGACGTGATAGACAGTGGCAACAGGGACGGCGTCTTCCGGCGCGCGCCCCCTCACTTCATGGCGGACAGACCTCGCATCATCGGGATTGACCTGGGCACCACCAACACGCTGGTGGCGTCCGTCCGCAACCGCATCCCGAAGATCGTCCCCACGGATCGCGGCAACCTCACGTTGCCCTCCGTCGTCGCGCTGTCGTCGCGTGGTGATCTGCTGGTGGGCGGGGTGGCCAAGGATCAGATGGTCACCAACCCCAAGAACACGCTCTGGGGGACCAAGCGGCTCATCGGCCGGAAGTACAACTCCAAGTCGGTGGACGACCTGAAGGGGTACTTCCCGTACGACATCGTCGAGGGCGCCAACGGCGACGCGGCGGTGATGATGGGCGGCAAGCTGTACTCGCTGCCCCAGGTCTCCAGCTTCGTGCTCGGCCAGGTGAAGACCATCGCGGAGCAGTTCCTCGGAGGGCCCATCGAAGGGGCCGTCATCTCCGTCCCGGCCTACTACAACGACAATCAGCGCAACGCGGTGAAGGAGGCTGGCCGGCTGGCGGGCTTCGACGTGAAGCGCATCGTCAACGAGCCCACCGCCGCCGCGCTGGCCTACGGCTTCAACCGGGGCCTGGATCAGAAGGTCCTCGTCTACGACCTGGGCGGCGGCACCTTCGACGTGTCCGTGCTGCACCTGGCCGGCAACGTCTTCGAGGTCCTGGCCACGGGCGGCGACGCCTTCCTGGGCGGCGCGGACTTCGACAACCGCATCATGGAGTACGTGCTGGAGCGCTTCCGCGAGGAGACCAAGGTCGACCTCGGCACGGAGAACCCCATCGCGCTCCAGCGCATCAAGAACGCGGCCGAGGCGGCGAAGATCGACCTCACGCTGATCCCCAACGTCGTCATCGACCTGCCCTTCATCGACGAGCGCAAGGGCAAGCCGTTGGATCTGCGCATCCCGCTGACGCGCGAGTTCCTCAACAGCCTCACCGGCGACCTGGTGGACCGCACCTTCGAGATCTGCGACCGCGTCCTCGAGGAGAAGGGCATCTCCCGCGCGGAGATCGACGAAATCATCCTGGTGGGCGGTCAGAGCCGCATGCCGCTGGTGCAGCAGAAGATTCAGGCGCACTTCGGCAAGGCGCCGCGCAAGGGCGTCCACCCGGACGAGTGCGTGGCCCTGGGCGCGGCGCTGCTGGGCGACTCGCTGGGCAGCATCGACGCGGTGACGCTGCTGGACGCGCTGTCCATGCCCATTGGCTACGCGATGCCCAACGGCCGCGTGAAGCGCATCATCGAGAAGAACTCGCTGATCCCCATGGTGAAGAGCTTCCGCCTGCCGCCTCCGAAGGAGCCGGGCTCGCCCTTCATCGAGCTGGACATCTACCAGGGGGACAGCGACCTGCTGGTGGACAACGAGTATCTGGGCACCGTGCGCGTGCCCTCGGCCGCGGCGGGCCGGAAGATCGACTTTCGCCTCACCGAGGAGTGTCTGCTCCAGGTGACGGTGGAGGAAGCGAGCGGGATGCGCAAGGTGGACCTCGCCACCCGCGACACGCCGGAGCAGCTCAAGCGGGCGCTCCAGGAAGTCGCGTCGCGCAATACACAGCAGGTGCCCAGCTCCAGCAGCAGCGGGAGCGACGACCGGGGGCTCTTCTCCAGCATCAAGAGCATCTTCCGGAGGGGCTAGGAGTCCAGATGGCGAAGTTCCCGTCGAAGGAGTGGTTGGATGAGGCCGTGCGCCTCACCAATGAGGATCCCGAATGCGCCATGGCCGGCAAGGGCTGGACCGGCGACTTCGGGGCGGTGGTGGAGGCCGAGCCCGGCAAGCTGGCGAAGACCTTCGTCGTCCACGTCGTCCCCGGCGACTGCCGCATCGAGAAGGCGCGCGTGCTGGCGGATCCAGACGACCTGGAGGAAATCGAGCCGGTGTATCTGGCTCGGGCGCCCTACAGCGTCTGGAAGCAGCTCCTCAAGGGGACGCTGGATCCGGTGGAGGCGGTGCTCAAGCGCCGCATCTCCATGAAGGGTGATCTGCAGCCGCTCATCGAGCGCATGAAATACAAGGGCATCGCCGATCGCGTCTTCGCGCAGTTGCAGACGCAGTACATCGACGAGCCCTGAGCGGGGGAGCACATGGGAATCGCGGACGACCTCAAGAAGCAGGCCCTCAACGTGTCCGGCAAGGCCATGGAGAAGCTCATGGCCGACGACCGCCGCGCGATGGCCATCGCCAACGCCATTGGCAAAGCCCAGCGTGGCAAGCAGGCGCTCGACCGCGGCCAGGAGGAGCTGTTGAAGGCGCTGAACTTCGCGCCCCGCAGCGAGTTCAAGGCCGTGGGCAAGCAGCTCTCCGGCCTGAAGCGCCGGCTGCGTGAGCTCGAAGAGAAGCTCGGCAGGCTGTAGTCGAAAATGCGTTGACACCTGAGCGGGCGAATGGCATCTACACCCGCGTTCGCCGCTGGCAACACCGGCGGCGGGCAGCAGACAGCAGAAGGGCGTATAGCTCAGCGGTAGAGCACTGCCTTCACACGGCAGGGGTCGCAGGTTCAAACCCTGCTGCGCCCACTCAAGAAAGGCCGTGAGTCCGAATCAGGACTCACGGCCTTTCTGCTTTGCGGGCCACGATTCCGGCACCCACGCGAAAGCAAGAAGCCCACCCCGCGGACGTCACGGAGTGGGCCGGGACGCGGCCTCAGGCCTTGGGCACTTCGACGGTGGGCGTCTGCCGCGCCTTGATGAGCGAGGCGACGATGCTCGCGCCCAGCAGGCCGGCGATGACGCCCAGGGACACCGCGGGCGGCACCTTCACGAAGTCGATGATCGCCATCTTGGTGCCGACGAAGACGAGCACCGCGGAGAGGCCGACCTTCAGGTAGCTGAACTTCTCCACCGCGCCGGCCAGCATGAAGAACATGGAGCGCAGGCCGAGGATGGCGAAGATGTTGGACGTGAAGACGATGAAGGGGTCCGTCGTCACGGCGAAGATGGCGGGGATGGAGTCGAGCGCGAAGAGGATGTCCGACGCCTCCACCAGCAGCAGCGCCATCAGCAGCGGCGTGGCCAGCTTGCGGCCGTTCTCCACGGTGAAGAAGTGGTGCCCGTCGAAGTTGGGCGTGGAGGGGATGGTCCTCCGGGCCAGCCGCATCAGCGCGCCGTCCTCCGGGTTGTCCTCCTTGTTGCGCTGGAGGAACAGCTTCACGCCCGTGAGGATGAGGAAGCCGCCGAAGACGTAGATGAGCCAGTGGAAGCGGGCCAGCATCGCCACGCCCGCGAAGATCATGATGGCTCGCAGCACCAGCGCGCTGAGGATGCCCCAGAAGAGCACCCGGTGCTGGTACAGCGACGGGATTCGCAGCGCCGAGAAGATGACGACGAAGACGAAGATGTTGTCGACGGAGAGCGACTTCTCGATGAGGTAGCCGGTGATGAACTGGAGGCCCGGCTCAGGCCCGAACTTCCACCAGACACCCACGCCGAAGACGAGCGCCAGGCTGACCCAGATGGCGCTCCAGCCCAGCGCCTCCTTGAACTTCACCACGTGAGCCTTGCGGTGAAAGACGCCGAGGTCGAGCGCCAGCATCGCGACAACGAAGGCGACGAAGCCGGCCCACAGGCCCGGGCTCCCGACGCTTGGGAAGGTTTCCATATAGGAGCGTCAGATAGGAGTCACCCGAGGCTTCTACAAATAGGAATTCCAGGAGGAGTCCATCGGGAAAACCGAAGGACCCTGGCAAATTGCGGCGCGCCCGTCCCGAGGCCTGGAGGGCATACGGACAGTCAAAAACCTCCCGATGGTTCGGGATGGGGTCTGGAAGGCGATGGGTTTGGAATCGTCCCGGTTGGAAAAATCAAACACGGGGCTATGAGACCAGCCAGGCGTCACCGTCCCTGAGGATTGTCCCCCCCCCTCCCGACGGGCCCGACGCGACGACCCCACTCCCGGCGATGGGCGCCGGGGGCTTCGTCACGCTCATGCCTCAAGCAGTAAGGACGCTATTTTGACTCGGAACCGTTTTCTGTCCTCGACGTGCGGCGCGCTCTTCGCTCTGGCTGCCATCACTGGCTGCGGAAGTAACGTTGGCAACGAGGACCCCAATGAGCCAGGGCGGACCGAGCCCCCTGGTCAGACCCCTCAGCGGCCTGCTCCCTCTCCGTCCGAGCAGACGCCTGGAGGGCAGACCCCTGGCACGCCGGCGCCCGGGACCTCTGATGAAGACTCGCCGGACGAGCCGGTCGCCACCACGCCCCCGGAGGAGCCCTCGACGAATCCGGAGCAGCCGACCGACGAGTCCGAGGAGCCTTCCCAGTCCGGTGAGGACCGGTTCGGCGTGACGATGCTCCACCCGACCCTTCAGGGCGGTGAGGAGTGGTTCCTCGCGGAGAACGCGACGTCGGACAAGCGGTTCGACCCCCAGAACGACATCACCCGCAACTCGGACGGCTCCTGGAACCTCAAGAGCAACAAGGTCCGCATGGCCGTCTTCACGTCCACGGGCTACAAGCCGAACGAGATCGCCACGTACGACCGTGAAGTGCTCGCCAGCCGCGGCTACATGCAGTCGCCGAACGACTGGAAGAACATCGAGATGACGGGCTTCGTGAAGCTCAACGCGGCGTCCGACATGTCGGACAACTTCGACCTGTACGCGCGTGGCGGCAAGCACAACGACAAGTACGAGGGCTGCGAGGGCAGCAGCTACAAGGCCGCGCTGCACTTCGACGGCCGGGTCCGCTACCAGAAGGAGACGTGGCACGTCTCCTACGACGCGGCGCCGTACAAGGAGGCCACCACGCCGCTGACGGGCCGGTGGGTGGGCTTCAAGGCCGTGATGCGCAACACGCAGGTCAACGGCAAGGAAGCCGTGCACCTGGAGCTGTACCTCAACGACAACGCGGACAAGGTCTCCTGGCAGAAGGTCTACGACTTCGTGGACGCGGGTGACTGGGGCGGGGACGCCGAGCACTGCGGCGGCTCCGTGGGCGCCATGCCCATCACCTGGGGCGGTCCCATCGCCACGTTCCGCTGGGACAGCACCGAGGACGTGGACTTCAAGTGGCTGTCCGTTCGTGAAATCCAGCCGGAGTGAGCCGGTGACGTAGCACCTGTCTGTTGGCGCGAGGGCGCGGAGGACCTGCAAGGGACCTTCGCGCCCTTCGTGCGTCCATGGACGGCGGCATCCATCTCCCGGGCGGGTGGCCCGTGGGACTGCGGGCGCCCCACCTTGCGGGCGCCGACGCGCCAGCCAGCCGCCGGCGGCCCTGTGTCCGGGCTCGGCGCTCAGGCCGGCCCGCTGGCTGTCAGAGAGGAAGACGTCCCATGCTGATTACGTTTCTGGGCCACGCCGGGTTCATCGTCGAAACGGCGGGGGCGCTCGTCGTCATGGACCCATGGCTGTCGTCCCGAGGGGCCTTCGACTCGGCCTGGATGCAGTTGCCGTGCAACCACCACCTGGCACCGCTCGTCCGGGAGAAGCTGGAGACGCCGGGCAAGGAGCGCTTCCTCTACGTCAGCCACGAGCACAAGGACCACTTCGACCCGGAGTTCCTGGCCACGGTGCGGCAGCGCGACTTCACGGTGCTGGTGCCTCGCTTCCACCGCTCCGAGCTGCAGGACGTGTTCGCCAGGTATGGCTGCAAGCGGGTCATCGCTTGCGAGGATGGCCACGAGGTGCCCATCAAGGACGGCTACATCAAGCTGTTCGTGTCCGAGCAGGGGACCAACCGCGACTCGGCGGTGATGGTGCGCGGGGATGGCCAGTGCTTCCTCAACATCAACGACTGCAAGCTGCACGACCGGATGGCGCGCATCGTCGCGGAGGAGGGGCCCATCGACGTGTTCTCGGCGCAGTTCTCCGGGGCCATCTGGCACCCCACCTGCTACGAGTACGCGCCGGACACGTATGCCTCCATCTCGCTGAAGAAGCGGGAGAGCAAGTTCGAGGCGGTGGCGCGCACGCTCGAGGTCATCCAGCCCCGGGCCTACATCGCCGCGGCCGGCCCGGCGGCGTTCCTGGACCCGGCGCAGTTCCACCTCAACTTCGAGAAGGTGAACATCTTCCCGAACGCGACGCAGCTCTTCGCGTTCCTCCAGCAGCGGTTGCCGTTGGGGACCACGCGTTACCTGGAGCCCATGCCGGGAGACGTGCTGGACGCGAAGTCGCTGGAGTTCACGTCCACGTCGCCCGAGCGGGTGACGCCGGAGAACTTCAAGGCGTACCTGCAGGACTACGCGAAGCGGCAGGAGTCGGTGTTCCGCGAGCGGCGCCGCAACCTGCTCGTCGCGGAGGTGGCGGAGATTCACGACCGGCTGCGCACGGAGCTTCAGCGCAAGCTGGACCTGTTGGACCTGCACGAGCGTGTGGGGATGCCGCTGTACGTCGAGCTGACCGAGGCGCCGGGACAGTTGCTGCGCGTGGACTTCAAGGCGCGGCGTGTGCACGTGGTGGCGGAGATTCAGGAAGAGGTCCGCTACACGTTGAAGACGAGCGCCGCCGACGTGGGCCGCGTGTTGGACCGGAAGCTCACGTGGGAGGACTTCCTGCTGTCCTTCCGCCTGAGGCTGAGCCGCAACCCGGACGTGTATGAGCCGGTGCTGCACGGCTTCCTGGGTGTGGAGATCGAGGACATGCGCGAGTTCTGCGAGGGCATCCGCTCCACGGAGTCCCAGCGCGAGCGCACGGTGGTGGAGGCGGGCGGCAAGCGGTACTCCATCCAGCGCTTCTGCCCGCACCAGGGCGCCGACCTGTCCGAAGGGTGGGTGGAGGAGGGCCGCTTCCTGGTGTGCCCGCGCCACCGTTGGCAGTTCGACCTGGAGGCGGGCGGCGTCTGCGCGCAGAACGGGTCCTCGCTGTGCGCGGAGGTGCTCCCCGAGCGCGAGGAGAAGCCCCAGGCGCCCGCGGTGGATCCTCAGCCGCAGGTGTGAGGTGAGGGCGTTCGCCCACGAAGTCGCGGAGGTGCCGCGGCTTCGTGGGTGCAGTGGCGTCGTGGCTGGCGCGAGCGTGGCGCACGCCTCAGCCGCCCTGGCGTGTCTGCTGGCGCCAGAGGCTGACGTCGCGCTCCAGCGCGCGGTGACGTGGCGGGCCCGGCGGCGATTGGCTGCCTGCGCGAGCTGAGCTCCGTGACGTTGCTACCCGCGCTGCTTCAGCGAAGCGGCGCGGCGAGCTGGAGCGCCAGGCGGACGTTGTCCGAGCGAATCCCCACCGGAGCGCCCGGAACGAGCGCCTCTTCGGGCACCGTGCCGCTCCAGGCGAGCGTGTCGTTCACCCAGACGCGCAGCGTCGGTCCGTCGAATCTGACGCGCAGGGTGTGCGGCACACCGAGCTCGAGTGGCCCCGGCAGCGCGTGCTGAGCGGGCCGCACGATGGTGTACCCACGGTTGCCACATTCGCGGCTGCTGTGCTGTCCCGGGTTGCGCTTGAAGTTCACGACGAGCCCCGGCTTCGGCGCCAGTCGCCACATCGCGTACAGCACGTTGCACGCATCCACGGCGAACAGCTTGAGGCCCACCTGTTGTCGCTGTTCCCCCGAAGCCAGGGCCACCTGGTTCGTCGTGGGGCCCAGCAGGGTGAAGCGCAGCTCCACGGTGCTCGTCGAGCTGCCTTGGACGACCGCGCGCATCCGAGGGCCATCGACGAGGAACTGCTCGCCAGGGCCTGGCTCCAGGCTGCCCTCGGTGACCTTCAGGCGGGAGATCGGAATGGGAATCATCGTGGCCTTGCCTTTCTTCTTCGCCTGCTGCTGTCGCGCCGGCAGACCGGGCGTGCTTGGGGCAGGGGGGCGCTGCGGTTCATCCGTTCGCGCGGGGGCTGCCGCCAGCGGATCTGCCTGGGCAGGGGGCTGCCCCGGTTCATCTGCTCGCGCGGGGGCTGCCGCCAGCGGAGCTGCCTGGGCAGGAGGCCGCCCCGGTTCATCTGTTCGCGCGGGGGCTGCCGTCAGCGGAGCTGCCTGGGCAGGAGGCCGCCCCGGTTCATCTGCTCGCGCGGGTGCTGCCGCCAGCGGGGCTGTCTGGGCAGGAGGCCGCCCCGGTTCATCTATTCGCGAGGGGGCTGCCGCCAGCGGGGCTGTCTGGGCAGGGGGCCGCTCCGGTTCATCTGTTCGCGAGGGGGCTGCCGTCAGCGGGGCTGCCTGGGCAGGAGTTGTCATCGGAAGCGAGGGCACACGACCGGCGCGCGAGTCCTCAGCATCAGCGCTCTGCGTGCTCAGCGCGGCCAGGACCGCGCACACGATGCGCGCGCGCCGCGAGTCGCCCATGCACTTCACCGCGCGCGCTCGCCCCGGAAGGTCCGTGGCGAGGCCACCCGTGGTGGCGGGTCGGCCCGCCGCCCCCGCGTGCGCACCGGCGTCAAACGGCCTCACTGTGCCCGCGCGCCCAGGAACGTCTGCAGCGACTCCACATGCGCGCGCAGATAGGCCTGCTCCGCCCGCAGCCGCGTCAGCTCGAGCATGACGTACCCCCGGAAGCGGCGAATCTCCCGCGTCTGGAGCGCCTCCATCGATTGGAGCTGCGCCTCCAGGTCCGACACCAGGGTGCTCACCTCGCGCAGCCGTCCCTCCTCGGTGCGCTGCACGACGCGCAGTTCCGCGATCAGCTCGTTGACGCGCTGGGGCACCCCCGACACGTCGTCGATGGTCGCCTTGCGCCGCCCCTCCCGCGCCCGGGCATTCGCGGAGCCCTGCCACAGGTGGCCCAGGTTGTAGCTCAGCGTGAGCTGCCCGAAGAGCGGCACATCCTGGTCGACATCGATGAGCCGGTCGTAACCGCCGCGCAGGCTCAGCCGCCACGCGCGGGAGCGGCGCAGCGAACCGTTGTACTCCTCGAACTGGTCATCCGCGGCGCGCAGCTCGTTCAGCACGCCTTCCAGCCGCTCGCCGGCCTTGAACCGGGGCCGCGCCGCCAGGCGCTCGCGAGCGACCTGCGTCGTCGTGGCGAGCTGCCGCAGCCCATCCAGCCGCACCTGCACCGCGTTCATCTCCTCCAGCGTCACCTGGCCCAGCTTCAGGTCATCGCGCAGGGCCTTGAGCATCGCCTCGGCGTGGGGCAGGGCGTCGTCGAGCACCCGCGCGCGGGCCTCCAACGCGGTCTCCTCGCCCAGGCCGTTGCCCTGCCGGATGGCGGACTCCAGCACGATGAGGGCGCGTTGCCGGCGGCAGTCGGCCTCCGCGCGCCGGCGGATGGCGCGGCCGCGATACAGTCCCACGACGTCGTAGTTGACGCCCGCCGTCACCCGAGGCGTCGGCTCCCCCAACGGCGTGGTCCCGGCGCCCGCCGTGGCCTCACCGGCGTTGACCACGCCGAAGGCGGCGAACAGCTCGGGGGCCACTTCGAGCGCGGCCTCCGCGCTGCCCACGCCGCGCACGAAGTCGCAGTAGCCGGCGGCCCGGTCCTCTTCAGAGGACGCCGTGATTTCTCCCGCGGGAGAAGGGCCGGGCTGGGCCAGCGCAATCTGCGCGGCGAGCGACAGGAGCGCGCCGCATGTGACGGTCTTCCGCATAGTCGAGTGTCTCCGGCCCCAAGGCCGTCTCCAGTCAAGGGTGGGTCGGCTCACAGCAGCAGCGGCGGGCGGCCCAGGTGCAGCAGGTCTTCCCGGGCGGAAGGTCCATCCGTGAGTTGGATCTCCACCATCACGCCGCGAAGCATGTATTGGCGGATGGGGTGTTTGATGGACACCTCGCCTTCGAGGATGCGCCCGATGACGCCGACCTCGTGGCACCAGACGACCTTGGCCGCGCAGGCGTACAGCGGCGTGCCTTGCTCCGCGTTCGGGATGTTCTCGTAGGGCACGAAGGCGACCGTGAGGTCCTTCTCGATGGCCTTGAGGTACGGCGACGCCCGCAGGGACGCAATCAACGTGTCGTAGCGCAGCGCAACCTCATCCAGGGCGGCCAGGTCCGTCTGGAGACTGGTGAGCGTCGCCTCCGCGCGGGCCTGCTCCAGGACGGAGTGCGTGTACTCGCGCTCCAGCAGCAGCACGTCGGACGTCATGCCCTGGGGCGTCTCGCTCTTGCCCATGCCGGACTGCACCGCGGAGAGGCCGGCGATCTCCCGGTGGAGCGAATCCAGCCGCGTCTCCAGATCCACCGAGGACTGCGCCAGCGACAGGTTGCTCTGTGCGAGCTGCGCCAGGTGGTGGTTGATGGTGAGCTTCTCCTCCTGCTCCAGCAGCCGGGCGTCATACAGGGCGTCGGTCCGCGTGCGGGCCAGGCCCGCGTAAGCGCGGTTCGACTGCATGATTTCCGCGCGGGCGCTGCTGTACTCGCGGCGCAGGAGCGACAGCCGCTGCGCCACCCGGTCGCGGGCGTCGCGTTCACCGCGCAGGGCCACCAGGAAGCGCTGCTGGAAGGCGCGCTCCGCGGAGATGGTGCGCTCCGCGTCGGAGATGCGGTTCTCCACCGAGCGCCGGTCCGACAGCACGTGGTCCCTCGCGGACGTCTGCGCGGCGACCTGGGTGTTGAGGGTGAGGATCTGCTCATCCGTGGGCGAGATGACCGTGGGTGACACCCAGCCCCGGCTGACCAGGAAGAAGCCCTGGACGGAGAGGAAGGACACCAGGCCCAGCATGATGAGCGTGAGCAGCAGCGAACCGACGAACTTGTAGGCCGAGACAGCGATGCTGTTGACCCGATTGGCGACGCGTTGGTTCATGGCGTAGAGCCCTCACCAGCATGGGTGGGAGGAAAGCGGCCCCCGGAGTCCACGGGGGACGGTGCGGGAGCGGCGTTGGCGCTGCCTCGCGTCTCCCAGCTCCCCGAGTCCAGGGTCAGCAGTGCGAGCGGTGTGAAGAGCGCGTACGTCACGGGCATCAGCAGGGCCATGGGCAGGAAGCTGGCGCCGTGAACGCGCCGCTCCACCGGAAGGTGCCGCGTCTCGATTCGGTAGATGACGCCCAGCAATCCGATGACGAGGAAGTGGAAGGCGAGGATGTCCCAGAACTCTCCGGTGAGGACGTTGTGCACGATGACCAGCGGGTACGAGAGCAGCAGCGCGAGCTGTGACACGTAATGGACCGTCACCACCGGGTGCAGCCGCCACGCGTGGGACAGTCCGCCGAGCAGGTCCACCAGGTTGGAGCGGCGCCAGCGAAGCTGCTGGGAGAAGTATCCGGCCAGCGTCGACGGCGCCGCGGTGAAGCAGTAGGCATCCAGCGTGTAGACCGTCTCGTAGTCGTGCTTGACGATCTGCCGCGTGAGGAACCGGTCCTCACCGTATTTGATGGGAATGCCCGCGATGGCGCGCGCCTCGAGGATGGGCTCCAGCTCCAGCAGCACGTGGCGGCGGTACGCGGTGAGGCAACCGGACAGGCACATCACCTGACGGAAGCTGCGCTCCAGGTCCTTGAGCCACTCCTGGGCGAAGTGGAACTTGATTTCAATCATCCGCGTCATCCAGTTCTGATGACGGTTCGTCACATACGTGCGCCCGCCCACCGCGGCGATGCGGGGGCTGACGAAGCGGCGCACCAACTGGCGCACGGCGGCCTTGTCCACGATGACGTCCGAGTCCACCGAGACGATGATTTCCGCATCGGTGGCGGCCTTCACCGCGCGGTTGATGCCCTTGCGCTTGCCCATGTTTTCCGGGTTGCGCATGACGATGACGTTGGGGTTGCCCTCCGCCGCCTTCAGGGCCCAGGCGTAGCTGTCATCCTTCGAGCAGTCATCCACGACGACGATCTGCAACAGATGGCTGGGGTAGTCCTGCTCCAGCAGGCTGCGCACGCCGTGGTAGATGCCCTCGCCTTCGTTGAAGAGCGGGATGACGATGGCGACACGCGGCAGATACGTGTCGTCCACGCGGTCGAATTGCCGCCCCTTCAGGCGCCGTAGCAGCGGCCCGAGGACATAGCGGTTCATCAGAACCACCATGAAGAGTAACTGAATTGGAAAGAGCTCCATCCGTCCCTGTCCCCCATCACGCCACCAGCGGCTCTTCTCGCGGCCCCCCCTGCCTCCGCGCCCCACTCCTGAGCGACGAGAAGGTGGGAGGGGGCGAGGGTGTGTGCCAACTGCCTCGGGGGTCAGCTTCACTGGCCATCAGTGGCCATGACTCCGACATCGAATCCCGCGAGGGCAGGCGGGCAGCGGTGATAAAAAGCGGCCATGTCCACCGCCTTCGAGCCCCTGGCGCTGCGCCCGGACGAGGTCCATGTCTGGATTGTCGAACCCGAGCGCATCAATGACCGGCGGCTCCTGGACGCCTACTGGGCGCTGCTGGATGCGAAGGAGCGTGACAAGCAGCAGCGCTTCCGTTTCGAGCGCCATCAACGCCAGTACCTGGTGAGCCACGCGCTGGTGCGGCTGTCCCTGTCACGCTACGCGCCGGTGGCGCCGGAGGCCTGGGCCTTCGACACCAACGAGTACGGGCGGCCCGTGGTGCGGGGGGAGTGGGGGCCACGGCTGCGCTTCAACCTGTCCCATACGGACGGGATGGCGCTGGTGGCGGTGGGTTGGGACTCGGAGCTGGGCGCGGATGTGGAGGACGCGCAGCGGAGCGGCGAGACGGTGGAGATCGCCGACCACTACTTCGCCGCGTCGGAAGTGGCGGCGCTCAAGGCGCTGCCCCCGGAGCGGCACCGCGAGCGGTTCTTCGAGTACTGGACCCTGAAGGAGTCCTACATCAAGGCGCGGGGCGCGGGACTGTCCCTGCCGCTGGACCAGTTCGCCTTCCACCTGGAGCCGGACCAGGCGCCGCGCATCTCGTTCGATCCGCGCATGCGAGACATCCCCGAGGCCTGGCAGTTCGTGCAGTTGCGCCCCTCCGAGCGGCACCAGGCGGCGGTGGCGGTGAACCGTCCCCGGGGCACACCGCTGACCGTGCGCTGGCAGTTCACCGTGCCACTGGCCGGAGACACGCCGCCCAGGTTCCAGGCGGCGTAGCGGGGTGGCTCAGGCCGCGGTGCCCGTCCACCGCGCCAGGTCCTCGCGGACGTTCGCGAGGATGGCGTCCCGCTGCGACTTGATGAAGAAGTGGCCGCCGGGGAAGAGCCGGACGCGGACGTCCTCGCTCGTCGTCTCGTCGCGCCACCGCTCCAGGTTCTCCGTGGGGACGTGTTTGTCCTCGGGCGAGCCGATGACGGAGAGGGGCACCGACAACTTCGCCGGCTGCGCGCCGTTCTCCGTGAAGGCGATGGCGAAGTCGGCGCGGAGCATGGGGAGCACCAGCTCCAGCAGCTCGCGGTGCTTGAAAATCTCCTCGGGCGTCCCGTCGTAGCGGCGCAGGGCCTCGATGAACTGGGGCTCGGGCAGCAGGTGGATGGGCTCGCGGGTGTTGATGACCGGCGGTCCCGCTGCCCCCAGGAACAGGCCCAGCGGACGGGGGCCGTTGCGTGCCTGGAGACGACGCGCGAGCTCCAACGAGATGCGCGCGCCCATGCTGTAGCCGAAGAAGGCGAAGGGCCGGTCCAGCAGCGGCGCCAGCGCGGGCAGCAGCGCGTCCAGGAGGGCGGGCAGGTTGTCGATGGGCTTCTCGGACAGCCGGCGCTCACGGCCGGGGAGCTGCACGGGGCACAGCTCCACGCCCGCGGGCAGGCCCTGGGCCCAGGTGTTGTAGATGGCGACGCTGCCGCCGGCGAAGGGGAAGCAGAACAGCCGAACGCGCGGGTCCGTCAGCGGCTTCCGGGTGGGGAACCAACGGTCGGGGGCTTGAGGGCTCGAGTGGGACGCGCTGTGCATGACGAGACACCTCTGTCGCACGGGCATGGAAAACGGGTCAAGCCCCCGAGCCCAGACGCCGTGTTAGCGTCCCCGCGTGTCAGACGCGCGTGGCAACGGGGTTCCCATGCCGTGCCAAGGGAGTCTCGATGGCGCACCCGGTGGGCTTCATTCTCTGGCTGACGGGCTTGTCCGGCGCGGGCAAGAGCACGCTGTCACGCGCCCTGCGGGAGCACCTGGCGCCCTCGCGGCCCGTGGAGGTGCTGGACGGCGACGAGGTCCGCACCTGGCTGTCGCGCGGCCTGGGCTTCTCGCGCGAGGACCGTGAGGAGAACGTGCGTCGCATCGGGCATGTGGCCCGGCTGCTGGCGAAGCACGGCGTGGGCGTCATCGCGGCGGCCATCTCGCCGTATGCCAGCGCCCGCGAGGAGGTCCGCAGGCTCGCGGCGGAGGCCGGGATCCCCTTCGTGGAGGTCTTCGTCCAGGCGCCGCTGGAGGTGCTCATCGCCCGGGACGTGAAGGGGCTCTACAAGAAGGCCCTGGCGGGCGAACTGACGCACTTCACCGGGGTGTCGGACCCCTACGAGGCGCCCGAGACACCCGCCGTCACGGTGCGCTCGGACGTGGACTCCGTGGAGGCCGGGCTGCGGCGGGTGCTGGAGACGCTGCGCCAGCGCGGCCTGCTGGGGCCGTCCGCGGCGGCGTGAGGCCACCGCGGACGCCCTGGTGCGCTAGGTGAAGATGCGCTCCATCTTCACGTAGGGGCGCTCGGCCTGGATGCCCTGGGCGCGGCAGTGCTCCAGGAACTTGTTCGACTCGACGATTTGCGGCGCCTTGTCGTCATAGACGAGGACCATCACGTGGCGCAGCCAGGGCTCCTGGCCCATGGCGTAGACGTAGACTTCCTTGGGCGCCAGGTAGTTGGTGATTTCAATGGCGCGGGCGCTGTCCGAGCCGTTGAGCCGGCGGGCCTGGTCCATCTTCCGGGGCAGGGGATTGCACAGCAGCGGGCCGTACATCCAGCTCATCGGGCCGCCCTCGCACTCCATGCCGATGAAGAGCACGTCGATGCTGCCGATGATGTCGCGCAGGTGCTGATACATGCGCGGCTCGATGGCGTTCGAGTCCGCCGCCATCAGGATGGACTTGCCGCCCAGCCGCACCAGGTGCGCCGTTTTCGCCTGGATGGCCAGGTCGCTGTGCTCACCGAGGAAGGGCAGGCCGGTGATGGAGCCGCCCGGGACTTCAATCTCCTGGAGGTCGTCGATCTCCACCACGTTCTTGAAGCCGTTGTGGTGGAGCATCAGCCGCAGCGACGGGTCCGCCAGCGAGTTGCCGTTGTTGCGCGGGACGATGATGCAGCCCACCCGGTGCCGGAGCTGGATGAGCGTCTCCATCATCAGGTGGTCGGCGTGGCCGTGGGTGATGACCACGTAGTCGATGCGCTCGGGCAGGTCGGAGTGCGTGTAGCGGGGGATGTCGGTGGGGAACTCGTAGCTGATGACGGGGTCGGTCAGGATGCTGACGTCCTTCGTCTCCATCAGCACGCAGGCGTGGCCGAAGTAGCGCACGCGCACGCCCTCACCGGTGTAGCGCTCGGCGCGGCGGGGCTCCGTTTCGGTGAACAGCGCGGCGAAGGCCTCGGCGGCGGAGGCGGGCACGCCGAGCATCTCCGCGACCTGCCCAGGCGAGCCGGGCGTGTGACGCATGCGGAAGAGCGCGTCCAGACCTTCGTGCTTGTAGGGGACCTTGAGCCACAGCGGCGTGTCCTCCTCCAGGCGGGGCGTGCTGAAGATGTAGGGGCGCCAGTCGCCGTCCACCTGCATCAGCGTCACGCTCTGGGACGACTCCTTGTTGAAGGGGCTGCGGTACAGGAGCGGCTCGATGAAGCGCGCGCTGGCGCGGTTGCTCAAGTCATACGTCAGCTCGACGTAGCCGCGGAGCAGGTCCGGCACCTTGGCGTAGAGGCTCTCCAGGGAGCCGCCGTTGTTGGGGGCCATGAGCTGTTCCAGCTCGGCCACCGCCTTGGTGTACGCGAGCATGTTGGCCTGCTCCTTCTGCGTCCGCTCCAGGAGCTCCTTCACGCGAGGCGCCTTCGCCGCCGGATGGTTGATGAACGGGCCGCCCATCAGCATCGGGTTCTTGAGGGCCGCCACGTGCACGTCCGGGTTCGCCACGAAGGACTGCATCAGCTTCTGGTGCAGGTTCGTCACGAAGAGGGGGGCCGTCGCCGGGGACAGCAGGTACCACCACGCGTACCACTGGTTGTACAGGGGCTCGATGGCGACGTTCGGCTTGAGGTACATCGGGCGGTCCAGCATGGCGGTCTCCTCCGAGCGAGGTCCGGGAAACGTCGGGAAGTTGGCAAAGTCGGGCCCCGTAGATACACGGATTCGAGCGGCGATGCACGGCTTGGACGCAGCGCATCTTTTGCGCCACGCCCGCCGTGCGAGCATCCGGGCGCAACCCTTTCACCGAGCAACTCGAGCAAGGAGCGTCCCGATGAAGGCAGCTTGGAGTGCTGTGTTGGCCCTGGCCGTGGGTCTCGCCGTGGGTTGTGGAGCGGGTGTCGTCGAGTCCGACGGCGCGGATGAGTCACTCACCACGTCGGAAGCGGCCCTGGCCGTCTGTGGCGACGGCATCTGTGAGCTGGGCGAGCGGAGGACGTGTCCCTCTGACTGTCCGCAGGGTGAGTTCTGCGGGAACGGAGCGTGTTGCCCCGGAGAGACAGCGCGTTCGTGTCCCCAGGACTGCACCCAGGGGGACCCGGGGCAGTTCTGCTACCGCTCTCACTGAGTAGGCCCGCGGACGCGCAAGCGATGGAGTTCTCATCGCTCGCGCGCCGTACCGCCGCATCACGTAGGCGGCGGTGTGGCTACATCGCGAGGCAGCCGTAGACCGAAAGACAATCCATTCACCGGGGGCCCGCGTGAGCGAGGGATTCAAGTTCTCCGGCGCACACCCGCCGCGCTCGCGAGCAGCATGTCGCGGAGTTGTTGCGCGCGCTCACGGGCAACCGGCACATGGATGCCGCGACCGTCCGCCATGAGCCCTTCGCCCACCCAGACCCGGGTCTCGCTGTCGCGCTCGAACTCCTTGATGTGCGCCACGTTGACCAGCCAGTTGCGGTGCACCCTCGCGAGCGCACGGCCGAACGACGCCTCGATCGCGGAGAGGGACAGGTCGACATCGAAGACGCCCTGGGCGGTGTGGACTCGCGTCAAGCGCTCCGCCGCCTCGAATGCCCACACCTCGTCGCGGTCGAAGAAGACGAGGCTCTTCTGCCGCCTCGCGGCGATGCGCAGGGGGCCGGAGGGCTCCAGCTTCGGCCGGCGCGCTCGGAGCCTGTGGAGACACTGCTCGACGCGTTGCTCGGTGAAGGGTTTGAGCAGGTAGTCGGCGACGCCCAGGTCATACGCTTCGAGCGCGTGCGCATTGAATGCGGTCGCGAGCACGAGCATGGGCGTCTGTGGCAGCGCTGAGAGAGCGCGCGCGATGTCCAGTCCCTCGTTTCGGCCGCCGGAGAGACGGACGTCGAGGAACACGACATCGAACGCGTGACGTCCGTCGCCGAGCAGGAGCTCCCTCGCTTCGTCCGCGGACGCGACCGCGCCGGTGACTTGCGCGAGGTTGGAGCCATCCAAGAGTTCGACGAGGTAGTTCCGTGCCGCCCACTCGTCCTCGACGACGAGGGAACGCAGCTTGTCTCCACCCTCCGTGCTCATGTTGGTCCTCCTGGGGGCACGGGAACCTCGATGACCGCGGAGGTCCCTTCACTTGAAGAGCGCAGTTGCAAGACCGACCCGGGACACCTGAGCTCCAGCCGCCGCCGCACCGTGTGGAGGCCGAGCGCTCCAGCGCGCGGCTCGCTCGTCGGAAGTCCGGGGCCGTTGTCCGTCACGGTGCACACGAGCTGCAACCCTGGGCCCGTCTCCTGAAGCGAGGCGCGGACGCCCACCCGGCCGCCGCCGGTTCGGCACAGGGCGCCGTGCTGGACCGCGTTCTCGACCAGGGGTTGCAGCAGCAGTCTCGGCAGCAGCACGCCGCCGACGTCAGGAGGAATGTCCCAGTCGAAGCGGAGTGCATCCCCGTGGCGCGACTCGAGGATCTCCGCGTAACGCCGGAGCCAGGTGACTTCCTGGTCGAGCGTCTGCATCTCCTCTTGCCCCTGCAGCGCATCACGCAACAGGTCCCCGAGACACCCAATCAGGCGCCGAGCCTCTCGCGGATTCTGCGTCACCAGCCCCGCGATGGTGTTGAGCGTGTTGAGGAGGAAATGGGGCTCGAGTTGCGAGCGCAGCCGCGCCATCTCCGATGAAACCCTGAGCTGTTCGGCCTCGAAGCGCAGTTGCTCCGTCTCGAGCGCGCGGAGTTGGGTCTGCTCGGCCACATGGGGTGACACGAAGGCGAGCCCCCAGATACCGGCGATGAAGATGCCCATCATCGCGCCGAAGCCTGCTGCGAGCGGGAGTGACAGCGGGCCCTCTCCGTCGAGTTCGAGCCCCAGGAGACCTTCCACCACGAACACGAAGGCGAGGGCGAAGAGCACCCCGATGACCGCGGCGACGAGGAGGCTGGTGACCAAGACCCGCGTCGGACTGCGCTGCCGCTTGACGCCGTGGTTGAAGGTGGCGGACAGCGCGAGCAGTTGAACTGGAGCCTCGACCACCCAGAGCAAGAATCGAAGTGAGATGCTCGCGAGGTGCTCCTCTTCGAGGAACTCGGGGGCGGTCTGGAGCAGGCCGACGCCAACGGCCAAGGCCATGCCGACGAGCCAACGCCGCCGAGCGAAAAGCATCGGATGCTGCGCAACGGAGCTTTGCAAGAGGCGGTCAAGCTAGCTGTCCGCGTTGGCGGTTGGCAAGGTTGCCTGCCGACGCCACGCCGCCTCGAAAAATGTCGCGCGCCCGCATCTCCGGCTCGTGCGCGCCGTACGACGGCTCGTCGCAACAGCGGCACCGTTCGTCTGGAGCGAGTGGGGCAGGGCGCTCAGCGCTCGTCGTGCTGAGTGTCTGCTTCGACCAGGGGATTTCCGGTTCGTGCGTCCGACGATTCAGGTCGTCGCAGGTGCGCGACGGTTCGTCGGGAGTGCATGGAAAGGCAGCGCGGGCGATGCGAAAGCCAATCCGCCCCTCCTTCACTCAAGTGGACGCGCATGAAAGCCAATCCGTTTCGCAGACGTTTCCAGATGCCTGCCGGCATGCGTCGCCGGCACCTCGTCAGCCACCTGTCATGCTGGACCCTGGGGGCCGTCGCGCTGGTCGCGACAGGCGCTTGTCGCACAGACAAAGAGGAGGACCCGCGGCGCAGTGTGCTCACAGGGAAGGAGCTGTTCGAGCTGCCCTTCCCAGGCGCCAACAAGCGCTCCTGCGCCACCTGTCACGTGCCCGAGGACAACTTCACGCTGACGCCCACCCATGTGGCTCGTTTGCTGGAGACGAACCCGGACGACCCGCTGTTCAACGCGATCGACGCCGATGACCCCAACGCGGAGACCTTGACATACGAGCACCTGAAGAAGGGCCTCGTGCGAGTGTGGCTCCCGTTGCCGGACAACATGGACTTGATTGACGGGGAGGGCAACGTCACGACGCCGCCTGACCGCAGGCTGTTCGTGTGGCGGTCAGTCCCTTCGATTGCCGACACGGCGATGACCGCGCCGTTTCAGATCGACGGCCGGTTGGCGACGCTGGAGGAGCAGGCGCAGTCCGCCGTCATTTCGCACAGCGAAGGGGGGACGGTGCCCGCGAGTGAGCTCGCGCGCATCGCCGCATTCCAGCGCGACGTCTTTACTTCGGACCGGGCCCGCATCGTGGCAGGACACCTGGCGAGTGGTGGCGATGGGTCGAGCCTTCCCGATGTGGAAGATTCGCTGAGCCTCTCGTCATCGGAGCAG
Source organism: Myxococcus hansupus (assembly GCF_000280925.3). Classification (NCBI taxonomy): domain Bacteria; kingdom Pseudomonadati; phylum Myxococcota; class Myxococcia; order Myxococcales; family Myxococcaceae; genus Pseudomyxococcus; species Pseudomyxococcus hansupus. The sequence goes on along the minus strand of NZ_CP012109.1, from coordinate 4,363,543 downwards.
CGTGGCCGAGAGGTGTACGAGGCCGCGTGCGCGGCGTGCCACGGAGGGGCCAGCAAGGTGACCCTCACGAATCAAGAGGTCCACGATTCGTTGTTCCCGGCCCTCAGGCCTGACGGAACCGTGGTGTACGAGGTGCCCGCCACCGACCCGCCGACGGCGGTGCTCGCGGCGACGCCGGGCAACGGGTTCATGAACATCGGGGCAGCGTTCGTCACGTATCTGGGACAGGTCGACCCCGAGTCCGAAATCTTCACCAAGTCGGTGAACTTCCCGCGTTACCGCTACCGCTTCTACACGGACGGTACGCGCACGGAGCGAGTCGTCGATCTGCCGCCGAAGCCTCCGCCCTTCACAGGGGGAGACCTGTCGGACTTCGAGCCCGAGATCGACGCCGATGGAAACCCCCTCGTGGGCCCCAATCGGATTCCGCAGTTCTTCTCCTCCGATCCCGGCCGAGCCATCATCACGGGCAACCCCAGCGATTTCGAGGCCTTCGACGTGCCGACGCTGCGTGGGATTGGTCGCACGGCCCCGTACTTCCACGACAACAGCGCCGTGGAGCTCCACAAGGTGGTGGACTTCTACAGTCAGTTCGTCCTGGGACGGTTCCCCAGTCTCAACCTGCCGCCGATGCATCCGCCAGAGAATGAAGGCCCACCGGAGGCCCTCACTCCTGACCAGAAGAGCGATCTGATCGCGTTCCTGCGTCGGCTCTGATGCGCCGTGGTCTCGGTTGGCGGACACCCTCGAAAGAGGTGATGGGCGAGTACGCCTCAAGTGGTCCGCGACCGGGACCGTGTTGAATCGACGCTACTGATTACTCTCGCTTCAAACCTTGAATCGTGCTGGCTGACCAAAAGGGGGCGTGCCGCTGTGATAAATGGTGTCTGGGATTTTATGTGTGGGCAGAGGCGCTTCCTCTGCTGATGTTGTTTGCATCCCACCCTGGTACCAAGAGCAGCGCAGCGTCTCAGAAGTCCACGCTGTTCGTCGCACACGATGCGCCCGCATCTCCGATCACAGTATCGTCAGTGGATTTGGGGTGGAGGGTATCCGTAAACCCGGTGTCGGGCTGTGTGTTCCGTACTTCGAATGTAGAGTTTGAGAGAACGTCACAGAACCCGAGTGGCTCAAGAACGAGAGTTCTCAGTCACTGCGCGCCCAAAGCGGCTATAACATCTAGCTGGGAAGGAAGAGGAACTCCATTGGGCGATTGGGGAAACCATGCGTGGGAAACCGACGAGGGCGCCGATTGGTTCGGCCGGTTCTGGGCCGAAGGTTGGCCCCTCCTGATCGCGGAGATCAAAAGTTTTGATCCTGTCGAAGAACGGTATGAACAGTTCAGGGCCGCTGCCCATGTCCTTGCGAGCTTCGGCAGCCCTTTCATGGTTCCGTCGCGATATGTTGACGAGCTCGCCGCGCTGCTGCGCAAATCGATTGAGGTGCTCGGCCACATGATAGCCCCTCCCTCAGACGATTGGACCTTTCTGGAGCTCTGGGGAGGTGACGAGGCAGTGAAGGACGATGTGTCGACCCAGATCGCCGCCCTGCAAGCAACTCTCGCCCGGTTGCCCTAGAGAGCTGGTGCTCGTGTTGGAGGGCGCACCCGAGGATTGGGGCTGGTTGCGTGGAGGAGCCGGCGGTTCCGGCCCTCCATGATCTGTTAGGAGTTGCGGCGACTTTGCGCCGCAACTTCTCTCTGGAGTCTTTCCATTGGATTCCAGCCCTGCTGATTAATCCCGCTGTTCCGCCTGATTGGGCGCTAATGCGGGACGCAGCAGATGTAGCGGGCCAAAGTGACGTATTCGGAAGGGCAAGTGACCCCTGGGCTAATACTCCAACTGGAGTAGGTCAATGTCATGCCGACGTCTGTGCATGCGGACCGGGCTTCTGCGAAGGCAGTCGGGCCATGGAAGCAGTCCGCTCCAGGCTCCACGCTGCCGACGATGACCGCCGGATCACAAACATGAGACGCCGCTTGAACCTCCCCCACAGCAGGAAAGGATTCTGGGCCGGTTTCATCCATGGGTGAGTCCTGGCCTGATCCACAGGCGGTAAGGAGCACGGCACCAACGAAGACGAAGGCTCTGTTGAGCGATTGCATGGACAGTCTGCTTTCTAGGTGTGGCTGCGAAGTCAATGGTTGGATGGTCAGCTTGCGTGCACGGCAATGATAGGTGCTTGTTATGTGCAGAGGCAATAGCTTATGACTTTTAATGAATGTCAGGACAGAGGCAAGGTAGGAGCATGAGGCAGCATCCGAGGACGATGCAGCCGAAGTAGACGTTGTCCGTGCGGTCGTCGCGGATGCGAAGTCTGCGAAGCTGATTCTTCCAAGCCTGCGTGCGCGCCACTACCCCGCGATAACGCCCCAGGTGTTCCTTGGATGCGATGCCCGGACGCGCGATGCGAGGATCGATCCCGCGAAGGAGGAGCCCCCGCCGGTTCTTCCTGAAGGCGTAGTCCTTGTTGCCGTGCAGCCTCCTATTCCGGCGTCGTCGCTGTCGTCCTCGCGGTGGTACTACTCGCTGTCTACCTCCGGCTCCAAGATGTTGAAGACTGGCGCGCTCGCTGGCACCTCCGGCACGGCGAGCGGGCCGCGGAGTTGCGCGCGGCCCTATCGGAAGGGCAGGGTCTCAGGGGCGACGTGGGTCAGGCGCTCCGCACTCTGTGGCACCGCGCCGAGATCGTGACGCCCTTGGACGGGGCAGGGGCAGAGGCTCCGGGCTACTTTCCCGAGCCTGCCGCTGCCGGGTCCTCAACCGCGCCCCCTTTGCCTGAATCGCGGCGACAGGTGCTGCTTGGCCTGGGGGCGGTGCGATGACCCTTCCTTCTTCTTTGGAGAGGGATGCGCCGTGAGCTCTTGGCGGAGAGAGGGCAATCGGTCTAGCCGAGCCCAAACGCCCGTCGCCGGGCTGGTTGTGTCGTGCTTATGTGGACTTGTGCCCCGGGCCCACAGCGGCTCCGCGTGGCTTTTGAGGATGCCGGCGCCAGGCTGTCGGAGGTCCGCGAGCGGGATTGGGCTCGCATGGAGCCCTCCATCGCGGCCCAGGCGCAGTTTGGTGTGTTGGCGGAGCGGCATGCGACCGACACGCTCATGGCTGTTGCCGAGTGGCAGGAGCGGATGCGGATGGCGCCGGCTGTCACTGCCCTGGCTGTTTGGTGTGAGCGGGCCGATGCGGCTCTGCGTGAGGCGTCGGGTTCTGTGGACCGCAAGCGCCCGGCGGGCTCGGGCGCATAGCCATAATGTGCAGGGCTTGGTGCCGGGCAAGCCCCTTCTCGCGGGCATGCCCGTCCTCGTTGTCGCCCTCGCCGCGGTGCTCCTCGTTGTCTACCGCCGGCTCCAGGATGCCAAGTACTGACGCTCTCACTGGCGCCCCTGGCACGACGAGCGGGACGCGCCATTGAGTGCGTCCCTGTCGGAAGGGTGGGGCTTCATGGTCGACGTGGAGCCCGCCCTCCGCCTCCTGTGTCGCCGCTTCGCGGTCGTGTCGCTGCTGCCCTCGTTGGATGGGACCTAATGCGGGGTGCAGCAAGTGTATCGGAACATGGTCGCCTCGCCATGCTGACAATTGGCGTATGGGTCATGAAAGCTCCAGTAGGTCAGCACCGTACCAAGGCTAAGGCAGACCAACTCAGCGTCACTCCTGGCGGCAGCGCTGTTGAAGCAGTCCGCCAAAGGGTCCGTACCTCCGACGACGGTAGCTGGAAGGCACTGATGCGATGCCGCTTGAACCGCGCCTACATCGGACGATGAATCTGGGGTGGATATATCCGAAAGGGGCTCCTGCCCAACCCCACATGCGGCAAGGAGTACAGTGCCAGCGGAGATGATTGTTTTGATGGGAGATGGCATGAGTGAGTTGTTTCCTTGAGTGCGGAGGTTGGGCCGCAGGGTGGGTGCTGAGGCTGCATGCGCGGCAATGAGCGGCGCTTGCTGCGCGTGAGGATGGTAGTTCATGTCTCGAGTAGGGCGAAGCATTGCTTGTTGTTTGTGAGGTTGATTGGGTACGGTGCGCTGGGTGACGCACGCTAAGTGGCTGACGGCGCCCCTTCTGGCGGGCGTGACAGTCCTTCTTGCCGTCGTCGCAGTAGTCCTCGCCGTGGAACTCCTCGTCGTCTACCGCCGGCTCCAGGATGCCGAGTACTGGCGCGCTCACTGGCGCCGCCGGTACGACGAGCGGGATGCAGTGTTGAGCGCGGCCCTGTCGGAGGGGCAGGACTTCAGGGCCAACGTGGAGCAGGCGCTCCGCACCCTATGGCGCCACGTCAAAGTGGTGACGCTCGCGGACGGGGCGGCGGTGGCTGTGCTCCGGGCTGCCTTCCCGAGTCTGCCCCTGCCTGGTCCTCAACCGCGCCCCCCTGCTCGAAGTGCAAGGATGAATACTGCTTGGCCCGGGGGCGGTGTGATGACCCGAGCTACTTTTTCGGAGGCGATGCGCCGTGAAGAAGCGGCCTCCCCGGTGCCGCCTGTGCGGACGTCCGTTGGGGTGTGGCGGCCCGTGGCTCCGATTCCTCGGCACCCCTTCTGACGGGGCATGAGCACGCCCACCATCGAAACCGCCGTCTTCGTCCTGGCGGCGAGCCAGCTTCTCGTGCCGCTCCTCCAGGGGCTTCTCTCCCGGCGCCAGGCGAAGCACGAGGCCGCCGTGGAGCAGGTGCCGCTGTTGGTGGAGCGCCTGGGCGCGGTGGCGGACGGAGTGCGCGACATCAAGGCGGAGCTGCGCCGCGTCGGGGAACACGACTCCATGCTGAAGCAGGTGGACCTGCGTCTCAAGGCGCTGGAGTCCTGGCAGGCCGAGGCCCGGCCTCAGCTCGCCCGCGCGTCAAGCGACACGCACCTCCTCATGGGGGAGCGCAGCGCCCGCCAGATGCAGCACGCGGCGAACGTCGTGGCCGCCCAGGACGCGGGCCGCTCTCGCCCGTGAGGGCCGCTACTCCCGAGGGGCTATCCTACCCTCGGGAGTACGAACATCAGGTCATCACGAGACGCCAATGGGCGTGTCTCTGTTTGAGTGCCTTTAGTTGCACTGGTAGACCTTCTCGAAGTGGCTGCTCCGGAAGCCGTACAGAATCGACTGGTCATATCCGCAGCCACAGGTGAGTGTTCCTCGCCACGTGGAGTGACTGGCGTCCGTGTAGTAGGTGATGGTGTAGTCCTGACCGAGACAGGCGGGGAGCTCGTCGCGTCGAGTTTCAAGTGCGGCGTCTTCGTCTACCTCGACGCCACCGCATCCCGCGATGAGTACGCCTGCCAGCAGCGCTCCTATGACGTGCCTTTGCATTTGCTTCTCCTGGATGTGGTTGTTTGTGCTGCTTTGACAGAGTAGCGGCTGTCTGCGGGTCCGCACCACTTGGCGCCCCTTCTTCCGACGGCAACCTTTTGCCATCGGGAGTCTTAATGCCGGTTCCGTCTCGTATTGAACGTTGGCGCTCCGTCGTGGAGCCCATTGCCTCGCTGTACCGCCTTGACCCTCTGCTGGTGCTCGCCCTGATGGACCGTGAGTCCCTGGGCGGCGATGCGCTCACCCCGAAAGGCCCCTTGGGGACGGGGGACCACGGCCACGGGCGCGGCCTGATGCAGATTGATGACCGCGCCCACAAGGGCTTCGTCGGGGCCGTGGACGACCTGGGGCGCCCACTGTGGCGGGACCCGGCGGTCAACGTGCATTACAGCTGCCGTCTCCTGCGTCGCAACCTGGACTCGCTGAACGGCTACGTGGCCGGCGCCCTCGCGGCCTACAACGCGGGGCTGGGGCGGGTGCGCTCAGTCTTCGGGTGCGTGGCTGCCGATGCCAGCGACGAGCACCGCCAGGTCATGGTGGACAGCGTCACCACCGGGCGGGACTACTCGGCGGACGTGTTCCGGCGCCGCGCGGAGTTTGCCGCCTGCGCGCCGCTTCTCCTGGGGGCTGTCGACCTCGCAGTCCCCCAGGAGAAAGCACCCATGAAGCACCGCAAAACCCTCATCCTCTCTGCCTCCCTCGGCATCATGCTCGCCGCCCCCGTGGCTCTCGCGTAGGCGACCGGGGCCGCAACGAGCGGCATCCTCGACACCATCATCGCGTCCGTCGTCACTCCCGCCGGCATCGCCACGGTGCTCGGAGTCGTCGGCTCCGGCGTCGCCCTCTTCTGGGGCGGTGGCTGGCTTAACGAGCGGCGCAAGCGGCGCATCGCTCTGGCCGCGCTCCATGCCTTCAACATCGTGGAGGACATCGCCGCGGAGAACCCGGAGGACAACGGTTGGGGCAAGGCTGCGCGCGGACTCTAGGCGGTGGACGAGTGGTTCCGGGCCAACGGCTGGCGCCCGCTCAAGCCGCACGAGCAGGCGGTGGTGAAGCTGTCCTTCAGCGCCATCCACGGCGAGCAGAAGGCCTCGCTGAAGGCGGCGCAGACCAGGGCCGCGGAGTCCCTGTCCATGGCGCACACTATCACCAGCTCGGGCCTGGGCGGGGTGCTGCCGGTCCCTACGACGCCCCGCGGGTAGCCGTGTCCGCGGGGCTCTCCCGTGTCCTCTCCGATGTGCCGGTGAGGAGCGGTTGCCTGGAGGCCCAGTCCGGCGTGTCCTCGCTCTCCGGCTCCTACGCGCGCCTGGAAGCGGGGGCGCGGCTCTGGTCGGACCTCGGGCTATTTGCCTTCGGTGAGGCCAACGCACGGGAGCGGATGGCCGGTGTCGGTGCTCGGTTCACGTTCGGCTGGTGAGACACATTCCCGTCCGCCCAATTCATGGGCGGGCGGGACGTGTTGCGTTGTGTGTGTGCAGAGCAGTTCAAGCAGTCGCGCCAGATAATACAGCTTTCGGATGTGGTGATTGACAATGGGATGCCGATTTCCAGAGGGGATGGTCGGCGCTAGGGCTTCTCTTTTTGATGATGTCATGAGACATCAATCCCAAACGGATCATTTGTCTTTGGAGTGCCCGGCGCCGCCAGGGTTTGTGACAATCGCCCCCGACAGTGTGACGGCGGGCGGACTGTCAGTGCCGTTAGGGGGAGGCGGGCGGCATCCTCCGTGCAGGGTCGGGCTCGCCGCGTCGAGAAAGGACCCGTGAAGCCCTACTTCCAGAGCGACCTCGTTACCCTGTATCTCGGAGACTGCCGCGACCAACTCCTGGGCCTACCGTCCGAATCCGTGGACTTGATGCTCACGGGCCCGCCCTACGGCATGGCGTACGAGGGGAGGGGGCAGCGCGCCGCCGCAATCCGGGCCGATGGTTCGCGCCAGGGGATGCGGGTGCTGCGCCAGGCTCTGACGGCTGCTGGGCCCAGCCTTGCCGCAGATGCGCATGCCCTCGTCTTCTGCCACTGGTCGAGCTGGCCGGACTTCACTGACGCGGTCGCGGCACACCTCAAGATGAAGGGGGCTCTCATCTGGTGGAAGAACCGCGGCGGCGTGGGCGACTGCACCGGCTCGTACGCCCCGGACTACGAGGTGCTCCTCCACGCGGTTGGCGGCAAGCGCCGGCCGTTGGTGGGCAAGCGCATGGTGGCCGTGCTCGCGGGCTTCGCGCCCGTGCCCCCTCCCAAGCGGCTCCACCCGACCGAAAAGCCCGTTTCCCTGCTTCGCCTGTTGATTGAGCGCTCATGCCCAGCCGGGGGCCTGGTGCTGGACCCATTCGCGGGGAGCGGCTCCACCCTCGTCGCCGCGCAGCAGCTCGGCCGGCGCGCGGTGGGCGTGGAGCTCGAGGAGCGCTACTGCGAAGCCGCGGCCCGCCGGCTGGAGCAGGCGCTTCACGAGGGACAGCCCCAGGTCGCGTGACGCATCCGGCGGGGCGGCTGCATGTGGCTGCCTCGCCGGGGATGTCGGCGGCGACTGTGCGACTAGTCTTGCACCGCGAGGATGCGCCAGCCCTTCACATCAACCGCATAGGTGGCACCCGCGTCCAGAATCGGGGCCGTGCCGATGTCGCATACATCCGGATTCGGGATGATGCTGACGAGCACGACGCCCGGCGAGGCAGGTGCCGCAGCGACCACGTAGGACTCGCGACGGTTGAGGCACTCGTAGAGCGGGGTGGCGTTCTTGGGCAGCTTCCGGTCCCAGGGCAGGTAGTCCTCCATGGCGAGCTGGATGGCGCGCAGGATGGTGCCGTCGATGATGTGCCGCCCCTCAGTCGGAAACGCGAGCGGGATGGTGACGGTGGCAGCCTCTTCCGGCGGGGCGTGGGCCGGGCGCGGCGGCTTCTGGAACAGGGCGCATGCCGGGAGGATGCAGAGAAGGGGCAGCAGAACGCGCTTCATGGGGCCTCCGTGCGGGCCACGAATCCGAATGTGCATCGACACGCTCAGCCCTCAGTCGTCCACCGAAGTGACGAAGCCGGGGCCCTTGTCCTCGTTCTTGATGATGCCCACCAGCTTCCAGCGCTTGCGTTGTCGGAGGTAGACCTCTCCGGGTTGCTCGCTGCCGAGATTCGGCACCAGTTTGGTGATGGTGCAGGCCCGGTCGAACTGGATGCGGATGCTCCAGATTGCGTCCTGGCGAGGCGGTCCGTGGGCGTCATCGCCGAGGGGGACCACGGATGGCTGTGGAAGTCCCCGAGCACAATCGCCCGGCCTCTCTCATCGACAACGTAGCGAGGGGGGATGCATGTCTTCTTCTTCGACGGACCCACGGGGGCCGGCTCGCTCAGGGGGGAGGGCATGCTGGCGTAGTAGACGCCATCACCCAGTGAGTAGATGGCCCCGCAGTACGGGGGCACTGGCGCAGCCGATGGCCACGAACGCCGCAGCACTCAGCCGCAAAGCTGTCATGGCCGTCGGGGATTCGAAAAGGCTCTGCGCCGGAGCAATCCGTCCACAAGCACCTCGCCATGCGTGTCTGACTTTGGCTCGGCCGTACTGGCACCAGTACTGTGCGAGGATTGAACCCACTCGCCACAAAGGTGCCACAATCAAAGACGACTTACTGAGTGACCCCGACAGGAATCGAACCTGTGGCCTACGGTTTAGGAAACCGTCGCTCTATCCAACTGAGCTACGGGGTCATGCGTCCCACGGACTCCACGCACTGCGCTGACTGACGGAGGTCCGCCAGAAAGCCACCACCATGCACCCCACGGCCGCGGGCGCATGCGCAACGGCGTGCGTTATAGCAGGCGGCCCGGCGCGCGCAACGCGCCTGCGCGCCCGTTTCCACGGAGCCCGGCCCCCCGGGGCCCTGGCGGCCTCTCAGCGCGTGGCCTGGACGTCCCGGAAGCGCACCATCCGGCCCCGGTTCGCGTCCCAAACGTTGAGCCGCAGACACGCCAGCACGTCCCGAGGGTGCAGGGTGGTGGTGCGCGGGTGCTGGAGCTCGGGGATGGCGGCCATGGCCTCCGGCAGCCGGTAGAAGGGGATGCGCGGGTTGAGGTGGTGCACGTGGTGGTAGCCGATGTTGCCCGTGAACCACGCCATCACCGGACCACAGGCCAGGTAGCTCGAGGCCTCCAGCGCGGCGCTCGCGTGCGTCCAGTCCGCGTCCTCGCGGAGGGACACGTCCGGGAAGTTGTGCTGCGAGAAGAAGAGGTACGCCCCCAACGCGTAGCCGAGCGACAGCGGCAGCACCATCGCCGTGAGGTACACACCCAGGCCGCCGAAGTGGAGGACGGCCAGGCTGATGGCCACGTGCAGCGCCACGGCGAAGCCCGCGCTCCAGTAGCGCCGTGGCTGCTTCAAGAAGGGCACGATGCACAGCCCGCTCAGGAACGCGAACGGGTACGCGAAGAGCATGATGACAGGGTGCCGCTCGACGACGTAGGCCAACCGCTCCAGCGCCGTGGCCTCCTTCCACTGCTGGGCCGTCCACGTGGTGAACGTCCCCGACGCGGAGGCCGCCAGGCGCGCCGTGTTCGCGTGGTGGTGGTTGTGCGTCTCGCTCCAGACCTTCGGGGGCGTGAGCAGCAGCACCGCGTGCGTGTGGAAGATCGCCCGCGCCCACTTCGAACCCGAGAGCAGCGAACCGTGCAGGTAGTCATGCACCAGGATGAAGGAGCGGATCAGCACCAGCGCCTGCACCACGCTTCCCACCACCCGCAGGGGCCACCACGGCGGCAGCGTGGCCAGCGCCACCGCGGCCACCAACGCGGCGAAGGTGGTCCCCACCTCCCACCAGCTCCGGCGCGGGTCCTGCGCGGCGAAGGGCCGCGTGCGCGCGATGAGCTGGCGTTCTGCGTCTCGGGAGAGTGACGGGAAGTCGCTGCTGCGGGTCGCGGAGTCCATGCGGAGGATCCAGGGAGGGCCCAGCGGCGGCTGCCGCTGATGCGAGTCCGTGGAACCATGCCCGCGCTCTGTCATGCGACCGTCATGGGCGGTGCTATTGCCACACACCGCCCATGGTTGCTGCGTGCCGCGCCGCGTCGGAGCCCCAGGGCCCCGGGCGCGTCACGAGCGATGCTTGTTCGCGCGGAACTCGCTCGCCCACTGCTCCACGATGGAGGCGACCTGCTCTCGCTCGGAGCGCTGCCCGGACGGCCCGGACGGCTGGATGGGCGGAATGACCGAGGCCTGGCCCAGCAGGGGCGCCTGCGAGTCGCCGTTCGTCGGCGTCACCGTCGCGGCGCTGCCCTTCTTGCGAACCCAGACGCGAGGTCCTCGCTGGCGCGCGCCGCCTGCGGGATGACGGCCGCGGCCGGCGCCTCGGTGGTCTCCCGGCGCTGCCGGCCCAGGATGACGTCCGGGATGCTGTGCGGCGCGGCGTCTTCCGTCCAGGCCTGATGCAGGCGCCCGGAGGCGACCATCAGGCGCCGCTTCTGGTAGTGGGCCGCGCAGTAGCCCAGGCTGCGCACCGGCCGCTTGCAGCCAATGACCGCGCACGCCCGCGCTTCCGGCGCGCTTTCTTCTAGCTCGGCGTCCTCGTGCTCGGCCTCCACCGGCGCCAGCGCGGCCAGGGCGCTCAGCGCCGCCGCGTTCGACAACGGGCGCTGCGGCTGGCGGAGCTGCTTCCCGGGGGACAGGCTCTCCGCGATGCGCAGGAGCGAGGCCGTCAAGGGCGACACTTGTCCGGCGAGCTCCTCGCGCAGCACGGCGCGGAACGCCTGCTCCAGCGGCGGCTGCGCCGAGGCGGGAACCCGGGAGGTTCGCGTGGATTGAAGTGAGGAAACAGAACGAAGGCTACGGGTTCGTGGCATGTGGATGATTGCCTGTAGTCGCTACCGGTGGCATCGGGGGGACCGTGGAGCGGACGTCCGTTGCGTTAGCACACCTGTGGCCAACCGCCCAGGACCGGTTGTCAAAGGGCTCGTGAGTGGATGTTTCGCGGCGATAACCGATGCGCTGCGTCCCCGTGTCAACACGTCCCAGCGTCATTCAATCCCGAGTCACCGGTGAGATCCATGAGGTATGCCGGTCTCCTACCTTCCAGGGCCGCCGCGTTCAAGATTTTCTGGGAGGACGCTTATTCCTCGGTTGAAACAGGTTACTGCGGCACAATCCCGTGGCTGTGCAACTTCACTGAGAGGGTTTGCCCGTGAGAACGATTCAGGCTGCGGCGGTATCCGTGGTGGCTGGCTTCCTGGTGGCATGCGGCGGAGACATGGACCTGAACGAGGAGGGCGCGGTGCTCACGCCCGCCGAGGCGGCGCAAGAAGCCGAGGCTCCGTCGGACGAGGTCTCCTCGCAGGCCTGCACGACGCTCTACCGCCCCCGTATCACCACCTACTGGACGTCCTTCCCCATCGAGCGTGAAGGGCAGCTCGGCCGCTGTGTCACGGCCAATGACTGTACGGTGACGTGCACGGGCGAGTCGTCGCAGTACGCGCTCCACTCGCAATTCTTCTACTGCACGTATTGCCCGTGACACCCCGGCGCTACGCCCCGGACGTCTCCGGGGCGGGCGCTCCTTCGGCCCTTCGGCACCGGGCTTCGGCCGCGCGGGCGTTGACGGCCTCCTCGTGCCGGCCCGCCGCTTCGAGCAGCATCGCCGCGCGGGCGTAGTGGCCCGCGGCCTGACCCTTGGGCAGCAGCCGTTCGTCCACCTGCGCGGCCGTGAGCAGGAAGGGGAGCGCGCGCTCGTCCTGTCCGGCTTCCATCCAGTGGTGGGCCACGACGATGGCGGGCGCCGCGTCCTGTTCGAAGGCGCGCGCCAGCCGTTCGTGCAGAAAGCGCGCGGCGGAGGCAGACACGCTCGCGCGGACCGCCTCCATCACCAGGTCGTGGGTGAAGCGCTCGCCCACGAGAATCTGCGCGGACTCGAGTTCCGCCAGCGCGGCGTGCAGATGTTCGACGCTGAGCTGGAGCGCCTCGGGCGCGAGCGTGGCCCGGAAGTGGACGTCCGCCATCGCGGCGAGCTGGGCGGTCAGCCGGGCCCGAGGGGAGAGCCGCTCCATCCGGCGCTGGATGAGCGGGCCCACGCGGCCAGGTGGCGGCAGCCGCGGCGGCCATTCCTTGTGGAGGGCCTCGGTTTCGATGAGGTGCTTCAGCGTCTCCATGACGTAGAGCGGGTTGCCGCCGGTGTAGCGCGCCAGCGCGTCGGCGTGGTGCTCCGCGTCAGGCAGCTCCAGGCCCGCGAGCAGTTCGCGGACCTCGCCGGCCGACAAGGTCCCCAACTCGATGACGCGCGCCACGCCCGCGTCCACGAGCTTGCGCACGTTGGCTTCGGAGTAGTGGGGCAGCTCGCCCCTGCGGTAGCAGTCGATGAAGACGGGCCTCCGCGCTCCCTGTTTCCCCTCCAGGAGACGGGTGAGCGCGTACATGAACACCTTCGCGCTGGCCTGGTCCCAGAACTGGACGTCGTCGACGATAACCACGTCGGAGTCCCGGTGCAGCAGGGCGATGGCCTCCGCGTGGGCGTCGTAGAAGCGCAGCTCGTCGGCCTCGGAAACGATCGGGGGCAGGGGGCTCGAGCCTCCGAGCTCCGGCAGGAGGCGGGAGACCTCCACGCGGACCCACTCCGGGAGCTGAACGTCGGGGCTCCGGGCGAGATGCACCCGGAGCGCGCGGGTCTGCGACGCATAGGGCACGTCCTGGTCGCTGGGACGCGCTTCCATGCGGACCCAGTTTCCCATCGACGCGGCGAACTCCTCGGTGAGGCGCGTCTTCCCGCTCCCCGCTTCACCGGTGACGAAGAGCAGTTGTCCCGCCGCCGCGCCTTCCTGGAGCTGGCGCAGCGCCTCCTCCCGGCCCACGAGCACAGGCGGACGGAGCACGCTCAGGGGGAGGGCTCGCCGGGTGGGACGGAGGGCGGGCGGTGCCCTCTGCGCGGAACGTTCGATGCTGCGCACCAGCGTCAGTGTCTCGGGCATCGGCGTGACGCCCAGGTCGTGTGACAGCGTGGCGCGCAGCCGTTCGAAGGCGGCGAGCGCCGCCCCCCGGTCTCCCAACAGGTAATGGAGTTGGATGAGGTGGCGGCCCGCCTGCTCCGACTCGGGTTCCTGCTGGGCCCACGCCTCGGCCAGGGCCAGGGCGGCCCGCCAGTCCTGGGTGTCCATGCGGCGCTGGACCTCCTCCTCGCGCGCCTTGCGCACCCAGCCGTCCACCGCCGTGCGTGCCCCATCCAGCCACCGTGCCAGTTCGTCGCAGTCGTCGAAGCTCAGCCCGGACAGCAGCCCCGTGCCCGCGCCCTGCGAGAGGGACGCCAGCACGTCCGGGGGCACGGCGCCTCCCACCGCTCGCCGCAGGCGGACCACGTCCAGGGTGAGGCCCGGCGACAGCGCCAGTTGCTGGTGGTCCCCCTCCACCAGCTCCGCGCCGCCGCAGAGCAGCCGAAGTCTGCGCAGCAACTGGCGCATGTTGTTGCGCACCGTGGCGGGCGGTGAGTCGGGCCACAGCAAGCCGGCCACGGCGCCCTTGTCGGCGGGTCCCTCCACCCCCAGGTAGGCCAGCAGCGCGGCGGCACGCCGCTCCAACTTCACTCCCTGTCCATCGGGGCCTCGCAGGCGCGCGTAGCCCAGCAACTGGGCGCTCCAGCCAGTCATGTCCGCCTGCTGCACTGCATCCCTCGATGCCCGCGTGTACCGGATGGCCGCCATGACTGTCATACGAACGCATCCCGCGCATTGGTACTGGTTTTAATGGGAATTTACGTTTTGCTTTCCTGGCGAAAACTTCCGTACGGTGGAATGAACAAGCCATTGCAGAACGTCGCGTCTTGCTTTCGCGCGTCAGGGCGAAGGGCTCCGGGCTTGGATGTGGCGAGGACGGCCGGTACAAGGCGTCCTGGGCCTCCGGGCATGTCGTCCGGGTCCTGGGACTCATGATCGCGAACCTCCACAACGCCGACATCCCCCAGCCCGTGCTGGACGTCATCGCGCGGCTGCGCGAGCTGGGCCACGCCGTGTACCTGGTGGGCGGCTGCGTCCGGGACATGGTGCGTCAGGTCCATCCCAAGGACTTCGACGTGGCCACCAGCGCGTTGCCGCAAGAGGTCCAGCGCGCCTTCCGCAAGGTCATCCCCACCGGCATCCAGCACGGCACCGTCACCGTCCTCCAGGACGGCACGCATGTGGAGGTCACCACGTTCCGTTCGGAGGGCGACTACCTCGACGGCCGGCGGCCCAGCTCCGTCGCCTTCGAACGCGACATCGTCAAGGACCTGTCCCGCCGCGACTTCACCATCAACGCGATGGCCTACAACCCGTTGGATCGCGAGCTCGTGGACCCGTTCGGCGGTCAGGGGGACCTCCAAGCCCACCTCATCCGCTGCGTGGGCTCCGCGCAGGAGCGATTCTCCGAGGACGGCCTGCGGCCCTTGCGCGCGGTGCGCTTCGCCGCGGTGCTCGGGTTCTCGCTCGACGACGCCACCCGGGCCGCCATTCCCGCCACGCTGGGTGTCTTCCGCAAGGTCGCCCTGGAGCGCGTGCGCGAGGAGCTGGTGAAGCTGCTCCTGTCGCCCCGCGCCGAAATCGGCCTGCGGTTGCTCGCGGACACCGGGCTGCTGGACGTGTTCCTGCCGGAGGTCGCCCGCGCGGAGCCCCAGGCCGCTTCGCTGGCCCGCGCCGCCGTCCAGGCCGCTCCATTGGAGGTGGAGGTCCGGATGGCCGTGCTGCTGGCCGACCTGGCCGACCGCGCCCAGACGCGTGACATCGGGCTGCGCCTGAAGTTCCCCAACAAGGCGGCGGACCTGGTGGCGCTGCTCGTGGAGCACGCGAAGGCGGAGGCCCAGGTGGGGGCCTCGGACGCCTCGCTGCGGCGCCTGTTGGCCCGCCTGGGACCGGCGCAGCTTCCGCTGTGGGTGGCGGTGGCCCGGGCTCGCGTCCAGGTCCGGGCGCCGGAGCAGCTCCCGGAGGTAGAGGCCCTGTTCACCCGGCTGGAGGCCATCACCGCGTCCAAGCCGCCGCTGTCAGCGAAGGACCTGGCGCTGACGGGGGGCGACATCATGGCCACCCTGGGCGTGGGCCCGTCCCCCGTCGTTGGCGAGGCCACGCGCTTCCTCGTGGAGTCCGTGCTGGATGAGCCGGCCCTGAACACGGCGGAGGCACTCCAGGCCCGGCTGAAGGCGTGGCACACCCAGGCCGCTCGCTGAGCCAGCGGCCCGGCCGGGCGACTTCGTCGGGAAAGGGCGGGTGGGACGTCCTGCCGCGTGCGCCCGGACGCGGGGGCGTGTAGGAAGGAGCACCATGCGAGTTGTCGTTGCGATGAGCGGCGGGGTGGATTCCTCGGCCGCGGCCGCCTTGCTCAAGGAGCAGGGCCACGAGGTCATCGGTATCACCCTGCGCGTCTGGTCCTATGAGGGCAAGGCGACGTGCGGGAGCTGCTGCAGTCCCGACGACATCGACGACGCGCGGGCCGTGGCCCAGTCGCTGGGGATTCCCTTCTACGTGGCCAACGCGGAGGAGATCTTCCAGGACCGCGTCATCAACCCCTTCGTCCAGTCGTACCTGGGGGGCCGCACGCCCATCCCTTGCGTCGCCTGCAACCGGGACGTGAAGTTCAACTTCCTGCTCAAGCGCGCGCGGGCGCTCGGCGCCCGTCTGGCCACCGGCCACTACGCCCGGGTGGAGGAGGTGGACGGCCGGTACCATCTGCGCCGCGCCGTCGACACCGCCAAGGACCAGAGCTACTTCCTCTTCACGCTGGGCCAGGACGAGCTGCGCGACATCCTCTTCCCCGTGGGCGGCATGACGAAGGCGGAGGTCCGCGCCGTCGCCGAGCGTCACGGGCTGGTCACCAGCCAGAAGCCGGAGAGCATGGAGATCTGCTTCGTGCCGGACGGTGACTACGCGGGCTTCGTGGAGAAGGTCGCCGGGCCGCAGCCGGCCGGGGACATCGTCGACACCGACGGCAACGTGCTCGGCACGCACCAGGGCATCCACCGCTACACCGTGGGCCAGCGGCGCGGGCTCAACCTGGGCGGCGGCGAGATTCGCTACGTCCACCGGTTGGAGCCGGAGACGCAGCGCGTGGTGGTGGGCCCCGCCGAGGGCACCGGCCGCGACAACTTCGGTCTGCTCCAGCCGCATTGGGTGGACGGCCCGCCGCCGGCCAGCCAGTCCGTGGAGGTCCGCATCCGCCACCGTCACGCGGGCGCGCCGGGCCGGGTTCATGTCTCGCCGCACGGGCTCGTGTCGGTGAAGTTGGACGCGCCCGCGCGCGCGGTGACGCCGGGACAGGCCGCGGTGGTCTACGATCAGGACCGCGTGCTCGGCGGTGGTTGGATCGTCTGACCCCGCGTCAGCTTGAGGAGACATCACATGGGGCAGCGCTTCGTGAGCGGTGTGCTCGCGGCCGTCGTCATGGCCGTGGCGTCAGGGTGCAAGGAGCGCTCGGACAAGCCCGTCGCGGGCTTGCTCGCGGCCGGGGCGCCCGTGCTGCGCGCGGAGGGCAAGGAGTGGCGGCCCATCGCCGTGGGCTCTCAGTTGCTCGGCCATGACGAGCTGAAGGCCACCGGGCCCGCCGTGCTGGAGTTCTTCGGCGGCGGCCTGCGCTTCCTGAAGAAGGGTGACTCCCTGGAGGTGGGGGACGCGGACGAGGCGAAGCTCCACGGCGTCAACCTGCCGTCCCGCCAGATCGTGGAGGGCAAGCTCCGGGAGGCGCCCCGGCCGCTGCGCATCATCGCCGCGCGCTACACGCAGGTGCAGGTGACGCCCGCGAGCGCCCAGCAGGACGACCCCTACAACCCCAGCGGGTACTTCGCCGCCTTCTTCACGCCCAATGGCCTGTCGTCCAAGAAGGCGTCGGATGCGGCGGCGACGGACGGACCCCGCAAGCCGCTGCCGCCGCCTCCTCACCGGCCTCGCGTGCCGCACATCCACGCCGGCTCGCTGGGCGAGGAAGGCGTGGTGGCCACGGTGGAGGACGGCTACATCGTGGCGGAGACCGACGACCTGGCCACCGCCGTGCTGCTGGAGGGCGGCGACATCCCGCTGGGCCGCACCGTGCGGCTGGTGGTGCCGTCCGGCGCGGAGGTGCTGCTGCGCACCCCGGATGGCCGGAAGGTGGAAGTCGAAGGCCCGGCCGACGTCCGGCTTCGCTGAGCGAAGGGGAGGGCGGTTTGTCCTGCGGGGCCCCGCTTCGATAGAGTCCCCGGTCGCCCAGCGGGAGGTGTGCATGACGCGCAGTGAGCTCATCGAGCGCATCGTGGAGCGTGCACCGCACGTTCCTCGGCGTGAGGTGGAAGCCATCGTCCATGCGGTCTTCGACGAGATGTCCCGTGCATTGGTGGCCGGCAAGCGCATCGAGCTGCGTGGCTTCGGCGTCTTCGCCGTGCGCACGCGCCGAGCCCGCACCGGCCGCAATCCGAAGACGGGGGAGCGCGTCCTGGTACCCACGCGCCGGACCCTGTCGTTCTCCGCGGGAAAGGAGCTGCGCGAGCGGCTCAACGCCCCACCTGCCACGGCGGAAAGCCTCGGTGTGGCGCCACCCCCTGATGGGGCACTGCCCGCGCATCCCCTCGCCGCGACACCCGCGTTCATCATCCCCGCGACGGGTTGACGGCGGCGCCCCGAGGCGGACCGCGAATTTGACCGACCCTGGGGTGGGGCGTACTTTGCCCTCCATGCCGTCGCTACAGGCCGCAACACGGATTCGTGTGGCCCGCGGCGCTCGTGCCCAAGGACTTTCAAGCCATGCGTGATGCTCACCGGATGAAAGAGAAGTTCGACGTCTCTCTGGACAACCGGCAGATCGTCAGCCTGCTCATCGCCAGCATCGTCGTGATGGGCGCTGTCTTCGTGCTCGGCGTCGTCGTGGGCAAGAAGCTCGCGGGCAATGCGGACGCCGTCGCCGCGCCGGACCTGCTCTCCGCGCTGGATGCCAACGCGCAGGCGCTCCAGAACGCGCAGCACGACCAGGCGCTGATCTTCCCGGATGAGCTGACGCGCAAGGCCTCGACCGAGGTGCCTCCGCCGCCGAAGCCCGCCGTGGCCAAGGCCCCGCCGCCGGCGGAGAAGCCCGCCGCGCCGAAGCCGCCCGAGCCGGCGAAGCCCACTGAGTCCAAGCCCTCGTCCGCCCAGCGGACGGCGCTGGCGCCCACGCCGGACCCGGACACGGGCGAGTTGCCGCCGGAGGAGCCGAAGGCGGCCGCCGTTCCGGAGAAGGTCGTCGTCGCCGAGGCGCCCACGGCGCCGCCCACCGCCGTCGCCCAGGCGGTGCCGGTGTCGGGCAAGGTGGAGGCCGCCGCGGTTCCCACGCGCACCACCACCACGGAGGGCGGCGGCTTGAAGGAGGCCATTGCCCGCGCCACCCAGCAGCCGTCGCAGCCCGCCTCGCCGCCGGCGCAGGCGGTGAAGGGTGGGGCCTTCACGCTCCAGCTCTCGGCGTTCCAGGACAAGCAGGAAGCCGACCGCTTCGCGGCCAAGTTGCGTGACCGGGGCTATGCCCCCTATATCCTGGCGGCGGAAGTGTCCGGAAAGGGCACGTGGTACCGCGTCCGCATGGGAAGCTTCGCGTCCCGGGATGCGGCCACCCGGTATCTGTCAGACTTCAAGCGTGAGACTTCGCTCGACGCTTTCGTGGCCGGCACGAACTAGAGCGGACCGAGGAAGACGGGAAGCGCCATGACGACGACGAGGCGGGTCGAGAAGCCCTGGGGATACGAACTCATCTGGGCTCACACGGACCGCTACGTGGGGAAGTTGCTGCACGTGAAGCAGGGCCACAAGCTCAGCCTTCAGTTCCACAACCAGAAGGACGAGACGATCCACGTCCAGAGCGGCAAGCTGCTCTTCGTCGTCGACGAAGGCCAGGGGCTCATCGAGAAGGAGATGAACCCCGGTGAGAGCTACCACATCAAGCCGCTCACCAAGCACCGCATGGTGGCGCTGACCGACTGCGACATCCTCGAGGTCAGCACGCCGGAACTGGATGACGTGGTCCGGCTCGAGGACGCCTACGGGCGCACGGGCACCAGCAACCCGTAGCCTCCGTCCACCGCCACGGCCCGCCTACTCGCGGGCCGTGTTGTTCGGGTTGCGGGTCCACTTGTCGACGGTGCCGTCACCGTCCAGGTCCTCGCCGATGCGGTCCACCTGGCCGTTCTCCCAGTACTCCCAGTAGTCGATGCGGCCGGTGCCGCGGGTGTCGCGCTCCTTGCGCACCAGCTTGCCGGCCTCGTAGTAGGTGAAGCTGTCCGGGCGCCCGTCACCGTTGGTGTCGCGCTCGCGCCGCGTGTTGACGCCCTTCTCGTAGAAGTAGGTCGCGTCCACCCGGCCGTCGAAGTCCAGGTCCAGCGACTCGCGCACCTTGTCGCCGTTGGCGTCGAAGTAGCGCGTCAGGTCCACGCGGCCGTCCCAGTTCAGGTCCAGCTCCTGGCGCACCTTGCGGCCGTCCACCGTGTACGTCCACACGTCCGGCCGGCCGTCGCCGTTGGCGTCCTGCTCCGTGACCTCTTCGTTGCCGCCGCGCTCCGGGCGGATGGCGTCCCCGGGCGCCCGGCCCTTGCCGGCCTGTCCGTCCCGCTCCGCCGACCGGCCCGAGGCGCAGCCCGTCAACGCGCCCGTGGCAATAAAGCCCAGGAAAATCAACTGCTTGAAGCGTGGCATCGAGAACTCCCAGCGTCCGGGGGCCGGCTGGCGACGGGGTCCGCACGAGATGCTTTCGCGCGACACGTCATTCCATATATTTTCACATATCGCCATGGCCCGAAAGAAAGTCAGCACCACCATCTACATCACCCCGGAGCAGAACGAGCTCCTCAAGGCGCTGAACCAGAAGACGAAGGTGCCCGTGGCCGAGTACATCCGCCAGGGCATCGACTTGGTCCTGGAGAAATACAAAGCGCAGTTGCCGGGGCAGTCCACGTTCGACGAGCTGTGAGAGAGAGGCGTGACGTGAAGAGCATGCGTGGCAAGCGGGTAGCGGTCCTGGGCGGCGCCGGCTTCGTCGGGTCGCACCTGTGTGAGCGGCTTCTGGATGACGGCGCGGCGGTGGTCATCGCCGTGGACAACCTCATCACGGGGAACGAAGAGAACCTGTGCACCCTCAACGGGCGCCCGGGCTTTTCGTTCGTGAAGGCGGACATCACCGAGGGCATCCCGGTGGAAGGGCCGCTGGACTACGTGTTCAACATGGCCTCGCCGGCCTCGCCCATCGACTATGCGCAGCTCCCGCTGGAGACGCTGCGCGTGGGCTCCATTGGCACGGAGAACGGGCTGAAGCTGGCGGAGGCGAACCAGGCGGTGTTCCTGATGGCCTCCACGTCGGAGGTGTACGGGGACCCGTTGGTGCATCCGCAGCGCGAGGACTACTGGGGCAACGTGAATCCCATCGGTCCCCGGTCCGTGTACGACGAGGCCAAGCGCTACTCGGAGGCCATCACCGCGGCCTATGGGCGCACCAAGGGCGTGCAGGTCCGCATCGTGCGCATCTTCAACACCTATGGCCCGCGCATGCGCCTCAATGACGGCCGCGTGGTTCCGGCCTTCGTGGGCCAGGCCCTCAAGGGCGAGGACTTTACCGTCTTCGGGGACGGCAGCCAGACGCGCTCGTTCTGTTACGTGAAGGACCTGGTGGACGGCCTGGTGCGGCTGATGCTGTCGGACGAGTCCAGCCCGGTGAACATCGGCAACCCCCGGGAGATGACCATCCGTCAGTTCGCGGAGGCCGTGCGCGCGGCGGCGGGCGGGGGTGGCACCATCATCGAGAAGCCGCTGCCCAAGGATGATCCGAAGCAGCGTCAGCCGGACATCACCCGCGCCAAGACGCTGCTGGGCTGGGAGCCCAAGGTGCCCCTGGAGGAAGGTCTCCGGGAGACCATTGCGTGGTTCCGCGAGGTTGCCGGTCCAGGGACCCCGGCATAGGTTGCCGCTCGGGATATTTTTCAGGATGGCCTGCAGGCGGGAGGTTGCGTGAAGGTCCTGGTGACAGGTGGCGCGGGCTTCATTGGCTCGCATGTGTGTGACGAGTTCCTCCGGGGTGGCCATGAGGTCATCGCGTTGGATGACCTGTCCGGCGGCAAGCGGGAGAATCTGGACCCGCGCGTGCGTCTGGCGGTGCATGACATCCGCAGCCGCGAGGCGTCGGAGCTCATCAAGTCGGAGAAGCCCGACGTGCTCTGCCACCTGGCGGCGCAGATGGACGTGCGCCGCAGCGTGGACGACCCCAGCTTCGACGCGGACGTGAACATCCGCGGCATGCTGAACCTGCTGGAGGCCGCCCGCGTCTCCGGGGTGAAGAAGGTCATCTTCAGCTCCACGGGCGGCGCCATCTACGGCGAGCAGGACGTGTTCCCCGCGCCGGAGAACCACCCGACGCGGCCCATCTCCCCGTACGGCGTCTCCAAGGCGGCCGGCGAGCTGTACCTGGGCTACTACCGGGCGCAGTACGGGCTGCCCTACGTCGCGCTCCGTTACGCGAACGTGTACGGCCCCCGGCAGAACCCGCACGGCGAGGCCGGCGTGGTGGCCATCTTCAGCCAGCGGCTCATCGCCGGTCAGGGCTGCACCATCTACGGCGAGGGCAAGCAGACGCGTGACTTCGTCTTCGGCCCGGACGTGGCCCGCGCCAACCGGCTCGCCTTCGAGAAGGACTACGTGGGCGCCATCAACATCGGCACCGGCGTGGAGACGGACATCAACCGCCTCTACGCGCTGCTGGCCGAGGCGGCGGGCTCCACCGTCCCCGTCACCCACGCCCCCGGCAAGCCGGGTGAGCAGATGCGTTCGTGCGTGGACAACGCGCTGGCCAAGAAGGTGCTCGGCTGGGAGCCCAGCGCGGACGTCCGCGAGGGCCTGCGCCGCACCATCGAGTACTTCCGTCAGAAGGCCGCGGAGCCCGCTCGCATCCACGGCTGAGCGGTGCCCCAACCCCCGTTCCCCATGGGAGCGGGGGAGGGCGGCGGTTCCCCAGGCGCCCAGACGCTGATGGCCACCTTGGCCGCGGTCCGGGCGTGCTGGGAGGGGCCCCAGGGTCTGGCCTCGGGGCATTCCGGGGCCGGAGGGGGCTGATGACTGGGGAACAAACAAGCTCCCCTGGTGGGTTGCTCATCGGGCGAACGCGTCCGCGTAGATTTTCGCGCGATTCCTTGTTACGCACGCCCGCTTCTTCCGACGAGCGCCCTGATCATGCCGGCTGAAAACGCGCACATTCGCAACTTCTGCATCATCGCCCATATCGACCATGGAAAGTCGACGCTGGCGGATCGTCTCCTCGACAAGACGGGGACGCTGACCAAGCGTGAGGCGCAAGCCCAGTTCCTCGACAACATGGACATCGAGCGCGAACGGGGCATCACCATCAAAGCCCAGTCCGTGCGGATGAACTACACCGCGAAGGACGGCAACCAGTACGTCCTCAACCTCATCGACACGCCGGGACACGTCGACTTCGCCTACGAGGTCAGCCGCAGCCTGGCCGCGTGTGAAGGGTCGCTCCTGGTGGTGGATGCGTCGCAGGGCGTGGAGGCCCAGACGCTCTCCAACGTCTACATGGCGCTGGACCACAACCTGGAAATCATCCCGGTCATCAACAAGATCGACCTGCCGAGCGCGGACGTGGAGCGCACCCGGTCGGAGATTGAAGACGTCATCGGCATCGATGCGTCGGTCGCCGTGCCGTGCTCCGCCAAGGAGGGCATCGGCATCCACGAGATTCTGGAGTCCGTCGTCAAGAACGTGCCGCCTCCGAGCGGCTCGGCGGACGCGCCGCTCAAGGCCCTCATCTTCGACTCCTGGTACGACAACTACCGGGGCGTGGTGACGCTGGTGCGCGTGC
The DNA here is from genome assembly GCF_000280925.3 of Myxococcus hansupus. NCBI lineage: Bacteria > Pseudomonadati > Myxococcota > Myxococcia > Myxococcales > Myxococcaceae > Pseudomyxococcus > Pseudomyxococcus hansupus. Next base: position 4,340,483 of record NZ_CP012109.1, on the reverse strand, counting down.
TGGAAGGCACGCTCAAGCTGCGGCAGAAGATCAAGCTGTTCAGCAACAACAAGGTCTTCGAGGTCCAGGAGCTGGGCGTGTTCAGCCCGTTCTCCCGCCCGGTGCAGCAGCTCATCGCCGGCGAGGTGGGCGTGCTCGTGGCCAACGTGAAGGAGCTGCAGGACGCCAAGGTCGGTGACACCGTCACCGAGGAGGCGCGTCCCACGGCCGAGCCCTTCCCGGGCTTCAAGGAAGTCAAGCCGATGGTGTTCTCCGGCATCTTCCCGGTGGACTCCGCGGACTACGAGAACCTGCGCGACGCGCTGGCGAAGCTGGTGCTCAACGACTCGGCGTTCACCTACGAGCCGGAGTCGTCCACGGCGCTGGGCTTCGGCTTCCGCTGCGGCTACCTGGGCCTGCTGCACATGGAGATCGTTCAGGAGCGCCTGGAGCGCGAGTACAACCTGAACCTCATCACCACCGCGCCCAGCGTGGTGTACCGCATCACCACCAGCAAGGGAGAGACGCTGCTGGTGGACAACCCGGCCAAGCTGCCGCCGGTGCAGCACATCGAGAAGTTCGAGGAGCCCATCCTCACCTGCCACATCCACGTCCCCAACGACCACCTGGGCGCCATCCTCAAGCTGTGCCAGGAGCGCCGCGGCGTCCAGAAGGACATGAAGTACCTGGGCAGCAGTGGCCAGCGCGTGCAGGTGACGTACGAGATGCCGCTGGCCGAGGTCGTCTTCGACTTCTTCGACAAGCTCAAGAGCGTGTCGCGCGGCTACGCCAGCCTCGACTACGAGCTGGCCGGCTACATCGAGTCGGACCTGGCCCGTCTGGACATCCTCATCAACGGGGACCCGGTGGACGCGCTGAGCGTCATCGTGCACCGCGAGCGCGCGTACCTGCGCGGCCGCGAGGTGTGCCAGAAGCTGAAGGAGGTCATCCCGAAGCAGATGTACGAGGTGGCCATCCAGGCGGCGATCGGCGCGAAGATCATCTCGCGTGAGACCATCTCCGCCATGCGCAAGAACGTGCTCGCCAAGTGCTACGGTGGTGACATCAGCCGCAAGCGCAAGCTCCTGGAGAAGCAGAAGGAGGGCAAGAAGCGCATGAAGCAGGTCGGAACGGTGGAGATTCCGCAGGAAGCCTTCCTCGCGGTCCTCAAGTCGGAGCAGTAGCCCATGAACGCCGCCATGCCCTCCGCCACGCCTCCCGCGAAGCTGTCCGAGGCCATGGCGGCCCGCCGCACCCCGGAGATGCTCCGCGCCCACCGCGCCCTGGTGTGGCGCGAGCGGCTCACCAGTCTCTGGGCCCCGCTGTGCATCATCGGCCTGCTGTACGTGCCCTACACGGTGCTCATCGAGTACTCGCGCGCCTCCGCGGCGTGGGCCCAGCCGGTGATGAAGGGCCTGGGCCTGCTGATGGTCCTCTACTTCGTGGGCCTGCTGGTGTGGCGCAACGTCTCCCCCAGGGAGAAGGCGCTGCGCGGCGTGCGGCACGAAGCGGCGGAGCTGCTCGCGGAGAACGAGCGCATCCTCGGCAAGCCGGGCGTGCACGGGAAGGTGCCGGGCGAGGTCCAGGAGCGCATCGCGGAGCAGGCGCTGCGCGTGGAGCAGGCCTCGGCGGAAGGCGACGCGGAGCGGCTGCGCACCGAGGTGAAGGCCCTGGACGGCCTCACGGCGCAGCACCTGGGCGCGTTCCGGAAGCAGAGCGCGGCGGACTTCCTGGGCGGGTTCGGCAAGGCGCTGCTCGTCGCGCTGGTCATCCGCACCTTCATCGTGGAGCCGTACCGGATTCCCTCGGGCTCCATGCTGCCCACGCTGGAGATTGGCGATCAGGTCTTCGTCAACAAGTTCATCTACGGCGTGCGCCTGCCGTTCCTCAACGTGGTGCCCTTCGTCATCGTCCGGCCACCGGAGCGTGGAGACGTCATCGTCTTCAACAACCCGGTGAACGAGTCGGTGGACTACATCAAGCGCGTGGTGGGCGTGCCCGGCGACGTCGTGGAGTTCATCAACGGCGTGGTCCACATCAACGGCCAGCCGCAGGCGCGGCAGCTCGTCTCCGGCGACTTCACGGTCCACAACATCACGGAGGACGGGCGTTGGTACGACCAGCAGGAGGCCCTCTTCGAGGAGGACCTGTCGGGCGTGACGCACGCCGCGCTGCAGACGCTGTCACGCATGCCGCGCCGCGAGGGCCCCTACGAGGTCCCCCCGGGGCACGTGTTCGCCGTGGGTGACAATCGCGACAACAGCGCGGACAGCCGCCACGGCCTGGGCGTCACGGGCTACGGCAAGGCGGAGTACGTCCCGTACGGGCACATCAAGGGCAAGGCGATGGTGGTGTGGCTGTCGCTGGGCTACCACGGCCTGCTGCACAACCTGTTCGGTGGCACGGGCCTGCGCGTGGACAGGTTCTTCGAACCGGTCCGTTGAAGCACTCCCGCGAAGCAGGCGAGCCGGCACGCCGCGCACGACGCTTGACGTGCCGCACGCACCGGGGTACGCGGCGCCCCCGGCCATGAGACACCTGCTTGGAATCGAAGGCTGGCGCCGGGACGAGCTGGAGTCACTGCTCGACCGGGCGAAGGCGCACCTCCCTGGCGGAGCGGACACCACCCACGTGCTGCGTGGCAAAGTGGTGGCGAACCTCTTCTTCGAGGACTCCACCCGCACCCGCACGTCGTTCCACATGGCGGCGAAGGGGCTGGGGGCCAGTGTACTGAACTGGACCCATACCGGCTCCTCCGTGTCCAAGGGGGAGACGCTGCTCGACACCGCCCGGAACATCGAGGCGACGGGCCCCGCAGCCATCGTGATGAGGCACCGCTCGTCGGGGGCCCCGCACCTGGTGGCGAAGCACGTGAAGTGCGCCGTCATCAACGCGGGCGACGGCACCCATGAGCATCCTTCCCAGGCGCTGCTGGACGCCTTCACGCTGCGGCAGCGCTGGGGCGCGCTGGACGGGCGCACGGTGCTCATCGTGGGCGATGTGCGCCACAGCCGCGTGGCCCGCTCCAACCTGCTGTGCCTCAGGGCGCTGGGCGCGCGGGTGGTGCTGTGTGGGCCGCCCACGCTGATTCCTCCAGGCCTGGAGGACATGGGCGCGGAGGTGACGCACAACCTGGACGCGGCGCTGCCTCAGGCGGACGCGGTGATGTGCCTGCGCATCCAGTTGGAGCGGCAGGAGCAGTCCTTCGTGCCCTCCACGCGTGAATATGCACGGCTGTTCGGCCTCAACGCCGCCCGCGAGGAGCGGATGAAGGCGGACGCGGTGGTGATGCACCCCGGGCCCATCAACCGGGGCGTGGAGCTGGCGCCGGCGGTGGCGGACGGGCCCCGCAGCGTCATCCTGGAGCAGGTGTCCAACGGCGTCGCCGTGCGGCGGGCCATCCTGGAGGTGTGTGCGGCATGAGCTCCACGGTGCTCTTCAGACGGGGCCGCGTCATCGACCCTCGCAACGGCGTGGACGGCGTCCGCGACGTGCTGGTGCGTGACGGCAAGGTGGTGGAGGTGTCGGAGGCGCTGCTGCCGGTGCCCTCCAGCGCCGAGGTGGTGGACGCGGCCGGCAAGTGGGTGCTGCCGGGCTTCATCGACCTGCACGTCCACCTGCGCGAGCCGGGCGAGGAGGGGAAGGAGACGGTCCTTACCGGTTGCCGCGCGGCGGTGGCGGGCGGCTTCACCGCGGTGGTGGCCATGCCCAACACCAAGGTGGTCAACGACAACGCCATGGTGACGGAGCTGGTGCTCAACCGCGCCCGCGCCGCGGCGCTGTGCCACGTCTACCCCGCGGGGGCCATCACCAAGGGCCTCAAGGGCGAGGAGCTGGCGGAGATGGGCGAGCTGGTGTCCGCCGGCTGCGTGGCCATCACCGACGACGGCCGCCCGGTGATGAACGCGTCGCTGATGCGGCGCACGCTCCAGTACGCCACCATGTTCGACGTGCCCGTCATGGTCCACGAGGAGGACCTGACGCTGTCCGCGGGCGGCGCCATGCACGAGGGCGCCGTGTCCACGCGGCTGGGCCTGCGCGGCATCCCGGCCTCCGCCGAGGTGGCCATGGTGGCGCGCGACCTGGTGCTCCTGGAGGAGACGAAGGGCCGCCTGCACGTGGCCCACGTGTCCTGCGAGGGCAGCGTGCGGCTCATCCGGGAGGCCAAGCAACGCGGCCTGCGCGTCACCTGCGAGGTGGCGCCGCACCACTTCATCCTCGATGACCGCGCGGTGGGCGACTACGACACCCACGCGAAGATGGCGCCGCCGCTGCGCGCCGACAGCGACGTGCTGGCCCTGCGGGAAGCGCTGGTGGATGGCACGGTGGACGCCATCGCCACGGACCACGCGCCGCACGGGGTGCTCGACAAGCTGGTGGAGTTCGAGAAGGGCATCAACGGCATCGTGGGGTTGGAGACGGCGCTGGGGCTGACGTTGGAGCTGGTGCACGCCGGCGTGCTCACCGCGAACCGCGCGGTGGAGCTGCTGACGCACGGGCCCGCGAAGGCGTTCGGCCTGCCGGGCGGTCACCTGGCGCCTGGGGCGCCAGCGGACGTCACGGTGGTGGACCCGGACGTGGAGTGGACGGTGGATGCCCACCAGTTCCTCTCCCGCAGCCGGAATACGCCGTTCCATGGCCGCAAGCAGAAGGGGCGCGTTATCCAGACGTGGGTTTCGGGCCTCAAGGTGTTCGACAAGGGCCAGGTCGGCCAGAGCAAGGAGTCGCGGTGATGACGAAGCGGGCAGTGCTCGCCCTGGCGGATGGCACCCTCTTCGAGGGCCGTGCCTTTGGCGCGGTCGGCGAAACGGTGGGTGAGGTCGTGTTCAACACGTCCCTGTACGGCTACCAGGAGGTCCTCACGGACCCCTCGTACGTGGGACAGATTGTCACCATGTCGTACCCGGAGATGGGCAACGTCGGCGCCAATCCCGAGGACGAAGAGGGTTCCCGGGTGCACGCGGTGGGCATGGTGGTGCGGGCCCTCAGCGAGCAGCCGTCCAACTGGCGCGCGAAGGAGTCGCTGGACGCGTACCTCAAGCGCAGCGGCGTGGCCGGCATCGAGGGCATCGACACCCGGCGGCTGGTGCGTCACCTGCGCGAGCACGGCGCGCAGATGGGCGTCATCTCCAGCGAGGGGCTCTCCCCCACGGCGCTGGTGGAGCGCGCCCGCACGGCGCGTGGCATGGAGGGCCTGGACCTGGCCACGGGCGTGTCCACGAAGGAGGCCTACACCTTCACCCAGCCCTCACCGGACGTCTTCACGGGCGTGGGCGAGGTGCAGGCGCCCGTCGAGCCTCGCTTCGACGTGGTGGCCTATGACTACGGCCTGAAGAAGTCGATGCTCCACTTCCTGGTGGACGTGGGCTGCCGCGTGACGGTGGTTCCGGCCACCACCACGGCGGAAGAGGTGCTGGCGCGCAAGCCGCACGGCGTCTTCCTGGCCAACGGCCCCGGTGACCCGGCGGCGGTGAAGGGCGCGGACCGCACGGTGGCGGCGCTCCTGGGCAAGGTGCCGGTGTTCGGCATCTGCCTGGGGCACCAGATCATGGCGCTGGCCCTGGGCGGCCGGACGTACAAGATGAAGTTTGGCCACCGGGGCGGAAATCAGCCCGTCAAGGACCTCACCACGGGCAAGGTGGAGATCACCGCGCAGAACCACGGCTTCGCGGTGGATGACGCCAGCCTCAAGGGCCTGGCCGTCGTGACGCACATCAACCTCAATGATGGCACGGTGGAGGGGCTGGCGGTTCCGGACGCCCGGGCCTTCAGTGTTCAGTACCACCCCGAGGCCTCGCCGGGCCCCCACGACGCACGCTATCTCTTCGGCCGGTTCGCGAAGCTGATGGCGGGGTAGGATGGCGCCACCGACTATGACCTCGTCGCTGTCACCGCTCTCCTATCAGCCGTATCTGGACCAGCTCATCGCCTTTGGCAGCGTCGAGTCGCGCAAGGAGGACCTCCTCCAAGCCAAGGCGGAGTACTTCCGCCTGACGGGCGAGGTCTTCGAGGACGACAAGCTCTTCGAGCTGCGGATGGCGTCCTTCCTGGACTACTACCTCTATGACCGCGTCTCGCCGCTGACGGGCAAGACGCCGGCCACGGAGTTCTACGAGCAGCGCATGGCCGGCTCGCCGCCCGAGGAGGCCAACGCGATCCGCTGCTTCACCGAGACGGTCCACGGCCTCTTCGAGGTCCGGAAGATTGGCAAGGGCGAGGTCCGCCTGCGCGAGCTCTACTCCGGCAAGGACTTCGACGTGACGGAGCGCCGCCACGTCGCGGGCCTGGAGACGGGTGACATCATCGAGGCGCGGCTCATCCCGTTCGGCGGGCACCTGCTGTTCTCCGCGGCGTTCTGCTACCACCCCCGCGTGGCCGTGAAGGCCATCAAGGCGGAGGTGAAGCGCCGCAAGAAGAAGGAGCCGGACCGCACGCCCAACGAGCTGGTGTGGGAGTGCGCCCGCCGCTCGCTCAACGTGGAGCGCTACCGCCAGCTCCCCGTCGAGAAGCTCTACGACTTCGAGCAGAAGGTGCTCGGCGGCTGAGTACCGCGGCGGGCCCCCGGTGACTTCTTCCGGGGGCCACGCGGGCTCGCTCAGACGCGGTGGATGCTCATCAGGTTGGTGTTGCCCGGCACGTTGAGCGGCACGCCGGCCACCACCACCACGGGCGTGCCCGGCTTGCAGATCTTCTCCTGCCGGCACAGCTCGCGGACCTGCTTGAGCATGGCGTCCGTGGTGGACACGCGCGCCACCTGCATGCCCGTCACGCCCCAGTAGAGCGCCATGCGGTTCACCGTGGACTCGCTCGGGGTGAGGGCGACGATGCGGGCGCGGGGGCGGAACTCGGAGATGAGGCGCGCGGTGTGGCCGCCCTCCGTGTACGCGACGATGGTGCCAATGCCCAACTGCGTGGCCGCCGCCACGGCCGCCGCGGCCACGCCGGTGCCCAGGTCCTCGGAGCGCTCGAAGGGGGAGGGGTGCGGGTGCTTCACCACGCCGCGCTCCGTCTCCTCCACGATGCACGCCATGGTGGACGCCGCCTCGATGGGGTACTTGCCCGCGGCCGTCTCGCCCGACAGCATGACGGCGTCCGCGCCGTCGAGGATGGCGTTGGCCACGTCGCTGACCTCGGCGCGGGTGGGCCGGGCGTTGTTCACCATGCTCTCCAGCATCTCCGTGGCGACGATGACGAGCCCGCCCTGGGCATTCACCGCGTTCACCATGTGCTTCTGGATGGCGGGCAGCCGCTCCAGGGGCATCTCCACGCCCAGGTCGCCGCGCGCCACCATGATGCCGTCGGCGACGGCGGCGATCTCCTCCACGCGGTCCACGGCCTGCGGCTTCTCAATCTTCGCGATGAGCGGCGTCTTCAGCTTCGCCACGTGCGCCCGCGCCTTCTTGATGTCCTCCGGCGTGCGGACGAAGGACAGCGCCACGTAGTCCACGCCCACCTCCTGGCCAAAGGCCAGGTCCGCCGCGTCCTTGCGCGTGATGGTCGGCACCGACATGGGCGAGCCGGGCAGGTTGAGGCCCTTGTGGTTCTTCAGGATGCCCCCCACCTCCACGCGGCAGGACACGTCCGGCCCGTGCACGCGCAAGACGCGCAGCCGCACCCGGCCGTCGTCCAGGAGGATTTCGTGGCCCTTCGCCACGTCCTTCACCAGCGTCTTGATGGGGGTGGGGATGATCGCCTCCGTCCCCACGACGTTCCGCGTCGTCACCGTGACGAGCTGCCCGGGCTTCACCAGGAGCTGGCCGCCCTCGAACTTGCCCAGGCGGATTTTGGGCCCCTGGATGTCCTGGAGGATGGCCACCGGTGTGCCCAGGCGCTTCGCCACCTTGCGGATGGTTTCCACCCGGCGGCGGTGCTCCTCGTGCGTGCCGTGCGAGAAGTTCAGCCGCGCCATGTTCATGCCCGCGCGGATGAGCCCCTCGATGACCTCGGGCGTGTCCGAAGCGGGGCCCAGGGTGCAGATGATTTTCGCCTTGCGCATAGGGCCGCGCATCCTAGGCGGCGGGGTGCCCGGCTTGACAGCTTCGCGCCCACGGGACTAACTCTTCGCTCTACGCAGGGCCCGGCTTCGGGCCACGCGGAGCCTTTGCGCTCTCGTAGGCTGAGAGAGAAAGCCCGGCATCCTGGGAGGGGGGCCGGGCTTTCTTGCGTCCAGCGCTCGCCGCACGGCCGAACGCGACACGCCAAGAAAAGTGCTGCCCGCACGGAATCAAGATGGGCAATTTGTAAATTTTTCATCATTCTGCCCGTGCTATGAGACTTCACGGACAGTTGATTGGGTCGGACGCAGGTATTCCCGCGTCCTACAAGGTGCTGTTGGGGCAGGTCGTGGGTGCGCCCCTCTTCACCGCTGAGTTCACGAGCCCCGAGGGCGCGTTCTTCTTCCAGAAGATCACCTCTTCCAAGCTCCCTTTCCCCATCTCGGTCTTCGTCCTCCGCGAGGGGGAGCTCGTCGCGACGCGCGCGTTCGACAGCAAGGCCGGGCTGGACGCGTTGTTGCTGGCGGAGAGCAAGCCCGCGGAGGAGGACCGGCGGCTCGGCATCGCGGTGCCCGACCGCGTCGTCCTCAAGAAGGCCGAAGCGTCGCAGCAGTCCTCCGCGAGCCGGTCCTCCGCGGTGCTCGTGTCCACGGAGGCGTCGCGGGAAGGGGCCAGCACCTCGACGTCCGCGTCGACGACCACCAGCCAGAGCCGGGCGGACGCGCAGGCCTTGGAGCCGGTGAAGTTCGTCCCACTCCGAGGCACGGTGGCCAGTTTGGAGGGCTCCGTCGCGGGCTTCGTGCTGGCGATCTCCTGCCCGGACACCATCGACGGGGATGGGCAGTCCACGCCCATCCACCAGGAGGTTCTGCTGGGGCCGGATGGGAACTTCCAGGTGAACCTGGTGGACGCTGGCCGCTTCGCCAACAGCCCGCTCACGTTCGTCGTGCGCACGCCCAACGGGTTGCCCACACGGCTCCTCGAGCCGACGCACCTCACGCTGAGCCAGGCGCTCCGGGTGGCCCAGGTGTTCATCAAGGTGGAGCCTTTCTCTCCGCGTGTCCTCTCGCCCGGAGCGAGCGCGCCCGTGGCCACCCGCATCCTCAAGGGACGTCTGGTGGACCCGTCGGGCAAGGCGATGAAGCGGCAGCAGGTGCTCTTCTATGGCCTGCGCGATGACGGGACGGCCGCGGAGCCGGTGGCGGTCCCCCTGGCCTCGGTCTCCACCCACAGCAGCGGCAACTTCTCCGTGGTGGTGCCCAACGAGGTATTTGTCGGCGCCCACGCGGTCGTCTCCTCGCGTCCCGCGCAGCCCATCTCCATCCCGCTCGACGCGGGTGGTTTCTTCCCCGCCTTCACCTTGCTGGTGTCCGAGACAGGGAGCCCCGGGCAGGGGACTGGCGCGGAGGAGGACGACTGCGCCTGCCATGACCCGACGCCCCGGCTGCCGGGGACGGACGAGCTCGTCGCCAGTGAGTCCAGCTACTCGCAGGACATTGGCGGCGCCTGCGTGAACTTCACCGTCCCCAACCGGACGCTGGAGGAGTTCAGCCAATACGCCATCGTCCGCACCACCGATCCGCGCGGCACGCTCGTTCCCGTGGGCGAGGCCTCGCCCGAGGAGTGGAGCGGCGACACGTCCGACTTGGAGGGCTACGCCAGGCACCTGCACCGCACCCTGCGTCAGACGCTGGGGAGCAAGAACCCCCTGCGCTGGGACGACGAGGCCACGGACTTCGAAATCTACCAGGCCGTCTCGCTGGCCCATGGCCACGTGCTGCACTTCAAGCAGACCTTCAAGGCGGACGGGTACTCGATGGGAGACCTGCTGTACTCCCTGCCGCTGGCGCCGGGGCAGAAGAAGCAACTGGTCATCCACGACTGGAACCGGGACGAGGGCGCGTCGCGCGAGGACGCCACGGTGGTGGAGGAGTCGCTGCAGCACACCCTCTCCAGGGACCGGGACATCGACGAAATCCTCATGGGCACCGTCCAGGAGTCCATGAAGGGAGGCAGCTCCGCCAAGACGCGCGGCTCGGCCTTTGGACTGGGACTGGCGGGCAGTGGCAGCAAGAACGGCGTGGCCCTGGGACTCTCCACGGGCTTCAGCATCTCGGGCGGGTCGGCCTCGTCCTCGGCGTGGCAGGACAACACCCGGGACATGACGTCCAGCCTGCACAACCGGCTGCGGGACGCCACCATGCAGGCCACCTCCGCGGTCCGGAGCCAGCGGGCCACCGTCGTCACCAGCGCGCGACAGGGCGAGTCGCTGTCGGTGCAGACGGAGGTGGTGGCCAACCACAACCACTGCCACGCGCTCACCATCCAGTACTTCGAAATCCTCCGGCACTTCGTCATCGAGCAGGCGCTGGTGGACGTCCAGGAGTGCCTCTTCGTCCCGCTGATGATGAGCCGCTTCACGGACGCGAAGGTCCTCCGCTGGCGTGAGTGCCTGTCCGAGCACCTGCTGTACGCGGCGGACACGCTCAAGGGGCAGGAGCTGCGCAAGGGCTTCGACGCGCTGGACCGTATCGCCGCCGCGTACGAAGGCACCGACTTCCCCCACCGGGTGGCGCCTTCGGGGGCGGTGACGTTCCTGCCGTTCAGCGAGGAGGGCATCGAGGAGTTCTCGGGCGAGCTCCAACTGCGGCTGACCCTGACCCGTCCCGCGGACAAGACGGACGGGACGATTGACGCCGCCACCTGGGCCACGCTGAGCCACGTGTTCCGGGGCCTGGACATCCTCGGCATCGGCCACCAGTTCAAGGCGCTCTCGCCCGAGCATCGCGAGCGCGCCTTCCAGGAGCAGCACGGCCCGGTGCTCGCGCGCAACTTCGTCGAGCAGCTCCGCTTCGAGGCCATCCTCGCGGATGGGACGACCGTGCGGGACCTTCGCCTGGATTGCACCCTGCTCACGGACTACGCCCCGGGCCGGACCTTGACGGTGTCCGTGCGGTCCACGCACACGCAGGACCTGCGGGCGTTGCGCGCCGGAGTGGGGGCGCAGGCCTTCACGGGCACGCCCACGGACCTCCGGCGCGGTCAGATTCTCGGGCTGCGGCTGACGAGCCCCAGCGTGAGCCAGTCCGGCAGCTTCGCCATCGTGGACCGGGGCACGCTGCGCTACCGCACGCGGCACTTCAGCGGGACGCTGGTGAATGACCGGGCCATCCGCAACGACATTGGCGCCGCGGACCAGGTGTTCCTCCCCACGCCCCTGAGCCCCGAGGAGCAGCGCAACCCGTGGCAGGAGGACCAGCGGCTGGCCCAGCAGCTCCGGGACCACCTCAACCTGGAGAACCTGGAGCACTACCACCACGTCATCTGGTGCCACGGCATCACCGCGCACCGGCGGTACATGATGCTGGACCGCATCCACCTGGCGCAGGACGACTTCAACGCCGTCTACGCGCGGCGCGGGGTGATGGGACGCTCCCTGGCCTCGCTGGTGGAGAACCGGCTGCTGGGCGTGGCGGGCAACTGCCTGATCCTCCCTGTGGCGCGCGGCTTCAACCTGGACCCCACCTACGAGCTGGGGACGGCGGCCCAGAGTGGGAGCGGCGCCATCGCCCATGCCTCGCTGCTGGAGCACTATCAGACGGAGTCCGAGCGCGAGGGCGGGGAGGGCTCCGTCTTCCGGCTGAGCGTCCCGACGCCGGGCGTCTTCGCGGAGGCCGTGCGCGGCGCGTGCAACGCCTGCGAGCGCATCGACGACACGCGCTTCTGGCGGTGGGAGCAGTCTCCGTTGGGTGAGCCCACCGCCATCAACCCGGTGAGCGCGGACAGCCGCTACCAGGCGCCGCAGAGCACCACGCCCACGGCGCTGCCTCAGTCCCTGGTCAGCATCCAGAACGCGCCGGCCGCGCCGGACCCCACGGGCGTGGGCGCGCTGCTGACGGCGCTCGGGCAGGCCAGCCCCTTCGCCAACCTGACGGGCCTGGACGCGAACCAGAAGAACGCCCTGGCGGCGTTGACGACCAACGCGGAGTCGGCGCGCGCGTTCGGCGAGATGGCGACGAAGCTGGCGCTGGCGGCGCAGAGCACCCGGAACTCCGCCAACCTGAACGAGCAGATCGACAAGGCCTTCCCGTCCAACCGGAGCCCGGAGAAGAACCAGCAGTGGAAGGAGCGGGTCCTGGCCGCCCAGCTTGGAGGGGACGTGCAGCCCTCGCGCTCGGGGGCGTCACCGTTGGATCAGGTGGACCTCCGGCAGACCATCGACGCGGTCCGCCGGGCGCCGGGCATGGAGGTGGACGTGGGCCCCTCCAACGTGGCGGTCCGCAATCGCGCCCGGTCCTCGAGCAGCGCCACTTCGGTGGGGGACACGTCCTCGGAGGAGCAACCCCCGCTGAGGAATCTGCGCCCCATCCCGGGCTACGAGGAACTCAAGAGGACCATCCCTCGGGTCATGGAGGTCATCGAAAACTCGCCCGTGTTCGTCTCGCGGGTGATCGATCCCTTCCGCATCATCTCGGAGCCGCGGGACTTCGTCCCGCTTGTGATTGAGGTCCGGGAGACCGCGCCGGATGGCATCGATGGGGCCTCCGACATCGAGGTGCTGGATACGACGGACCCCCGGACGCCGGGTGGGACGTGGAAGCTCCTCCGGTTCCTCGACCGCGAAGAGTTGCCCGGCTTCGACATCAACCAGCACCTGCGGATTCGCGTCATTCTGGCCCTCCGTGGGATGGCGACCCACCACCCGGGGGGCATCGCGCTCATCCTGTCCCATGAGTGGGCCCTCCACGCGTTGGGGTGGCGTGAGACCATCCTGAACGCGCGCAACAGCCGGGTGCCCTGGACGCTCGACCGGCTTCGCCGCTTCCACATCAACGATGTGGTGCAGCAAAGGCATCACTTCCAGATCAGACCCGGAACGAATCGGAACTACGAGGAGGTCAACGATGACCTGGAGCGGGTTCTTCAGCAGCGGCGCCACGAGCTGATGCACAAGATTCCTCACCGCACGCCTTCTTCCGGAGCGCCCCTGCGTCCTGAAGACCTGATGCTCCCCCTTCCGGAGCGGGCGACGGCGGTGGTGAACTCACGCCTCTACATCCTCAACCTCGAGCACGAGCTGTACTCGTCGTACCAGCTCTTCGTGAACGAGCGAGAGGCGGAGAAGACCTTCAGGTACATGCCGAACCACCCGATCAGCCGCTTCCCCGAGTCCATTCCCCCCTGGACGGGGGATTACTACGTGCCCACCGAGTTGGAGCGCTGGATCCTCCGTACCGAATTGCCATGAAACGCAATGAGTCCGCAGGGAGGTCCAGTCTCCCTGCGGACTCAAGGTGAGCCGCGTCGCCGCCGTGGGCCTTGGGACTAGAGCTCAATCTCCTTGCCCGTGCCCAGCGGCGGCGTCTTGGGCATCGGGTGGCCCGGCGGCAGGCCCTTCAGGTCCATGTCGATGGGAGGCTCGTTCGGGGCGCCGGGCGAGGGGAAGCCGGGCGTCATGTCCAGGGGCCCGCTGCCACCCACGCCGGGGCCTTCCTTCTGCAGCCCCTCGATCTCCTCGCGGGTGATGCCCGCCAGCGTCAGCACCTTGCGGGTCACGCGGATGCGGGCGTGGCTGGTGAGGGCCATGGCGATGGAGTCCGACGGCCGGGCCTCCAGCGTCATCTTCTTCTGGCCCTGCTCCAGGAAGACGCGGCCCGAGTAGACGTTGTCGCGGAGGTCGTCGATGCGGACCTCGGTGACCTTGCCGCCGAGCCGGTTCACCACGTCATCCAGCAGGTCCTGGGCGAGTGGCTGAGGCGGCTGGCGCTCCGCGAGCCGGAAGGCGATGGAGATGGCCGAGGCCTCGTCCACGAACACCGGGAGGACGATGCCCTTGTCCTTGGTGGCCAGCACCACGGCGTGAGCCTGGGCCTCCTCCAGCGGGACGACGTCCTGCACCTCGAGCTCCACGAGCTCGGAGCAGGCCTTGGGGTCCTCTTCGCCTTCGGTGACGCAGGGCTGTTGCCCCGGGGCGCCGCCGAGGGCCGCGAGGGCCTCCGGGGCGGTGAAGGCGGGGAACAACAGCAGCCCTCCGAGCGCCAGAAGCACGGCCGAGAGAGGTGCGACGAACAAAGTGGCTCGGTTGGGCGTTTTCACGCCTTTAAGCTACGCACCCGGCCATCTGCCGGGAGGGTTGCACTCCAGGCCCGGTTACCCCCACCCACAGTGGACGCTCCCCGGGCCGAGGGGCAAGCGGACAGGCTCAGCGACGGTCGTCGTCGTCCTCGTCCTCGTCGTAGTCCTCTTCGTCGTCGACGTCCTCGTCCTCATCCTCGTCGAGGTCGTCGTCCTCGGACTCATCCTCGTCGTCGTCCTCGTCGTCGTCGTCGAGCACGTCTTCCAGGTCCTCGGACTCGAGTGTCATCGACACAGCGAAGCGCTTGTCCAGCGCGGCGATCTGCGCGCGCATCTCCGTGAGGGCGGCCACGAAATCTTCCGTGAGGTTGGCGGGCGCCTTGGCGTCGCAATGCGGGCAGACGATTTTCTCAGTCCCCTCGATGAGGTCCTGAGCGTCCAGCTCGAAGCTCGCCTCGCACTTCTGGCAGGTGAAGTCGATGCTCATGGTCGGGCGCGGCATACAAAGCACTCCAACCATATGTCAACGTCCGAGACGTGGGGACATTGGTGGGAGGCCTTGCATCCGCTAGCGTTCCGGGCATGGACCTTCCCAAGACGGTGGTGCATGCGCTCCATGACCGGGCCACGCAGCAGGAGCATCGGCCAGCGCTGTGGACGCGCCGTGGGGGCGCCTATGCGCCCACCTCGTGGTTCGAATACGCGCAGCGGGTGAAGCGCTTCGCCCTGGGCCTCCACGCGCTGGGGGTGGGCGCGGGTCAGCCGGTGGGCATCCTGAGCTTCAACCGCGAGGAGTGGCACGTCGCCGACCTGGCGGCCATCGCCCTGGGTGGGGTCCCTGTCGGTCTCTACACCACCAGCTCGCCGGAGCAGCTCGAGTACATCCTGGGGCACTGCGAGGCCACGGTGCTGGTGGTGGAGAACGAGAAGCACCTGCGCACCGGCCTGGCCCTGCGCGAGCGGCTGCCCAAGCTGCGCCACCTCATCGTCATGGACGCCCCCACGACGCTCCCCCAGGGCGTGCTGCGCTACGCGGACGTGCTGGCCCAGGGCGCGGGGGCGGACGAGAAGCCCTATTGGGACAGCGTCAACACGCTGAAGCCCGAGGCCATGGGCACCCTCATCTACACCTCGGGCACCACCGGCCACCCCAAGGGGGTGATGCTCAGCCACCACAACCTGGTGTGGACGGCGAAACAGCTCACGGACTCGGTGACCTTCGGCGGGCCGGAGTCGTCCTCGCTGGTGTCGTATCTGCCCCTGTCGCACATCGCGGAGCAGATCATCTCGCTCCACAGCCCCTTGCTGAACGGGGTCCAGGTGTACTTCGCGACGTCGGTGGACGCGATGCCGCAGAGCCTGCGGGAGGTGCGCCCCTCGTTCTTCTTCGGCGTGCCCCGCGTGTGGGAGAAGTTCAAGGCGAAGGCGGAGGACGGGCTCAACGCGCAGCCGCCCACGAAGCGCAAGGTGGTGGCTTGGGCGCGCCGTGTGGCCTCGGAGCGCAACGCGCGGGTGATGCGCCAGCAGAGCGTGCCCATGCTGATGGAGGCCCAGTACCGCCTGGCCCGCCGGCTCATCTTCGGTCCGCTCAAGGAGCGCATCGGCATGGACCGGGTGACCTTCTTCGCCACCGCGGCGGCGCCCATTGGCCGGGACGTGCTCGACTTCTTCGCCTCCATCGACATCGTCATCCACGAGGTGTGGGGCATGACGGAGGTGACGGGCCCCGGCACGGTGAACACGGAGGCCTACACGCGGCTGGGCTCCGTGGGCCGGGCGATGATGGGCGTGGAGCTGCGCATCGCGGACGACGGCGAGCTGCTCGTGCGGGGCGGCAACGTCTGCATGGGCTACTACAAGAACCCGGAGGCCACCGCGGAGCTGCTCGCGGACGGGTGGCTGCACTCCGGGGACGTGGGGCAGCTCGACGCGGAAGGCTTCGTGCAGATCACCGGCCGCAAGAAGGACATCATCGTCACGTCGGGCGGAAAGAAGACGTCGCCCTCCAACATCGAGGAGCTGCTGAAGGCCCTGCCGGGCGTGGGGCAGGCGGTGGTGCTGGGCGAGCGCCGCAACTACCTGGTGGCGCTGCTCACGCTGGACGCGGAGAAGGCCAAGGCCCTGGCCAAGACGCAGGGCTGGCCGGAGGATGTGGCGCTGCTCGCGGAGGATGCGCGCGTGCGCCAGTTCCTCCAGGAACGCGTGGAGCGTGATGTGAATCCGAAGCTGTCCCGCTTCGAGACCATCAAGCGCTTCGCCCTGCTGCCCAAGGACTTCTCCGTGGAGGGCGGGGAGCTGACGCCGAAGCTGAGCGTGCGCCGCAACGTGGTGGCGGAGAAGTACGCGCGCGTCATCGAGGGCCTCTACGACGAGTCGCAGCCGGGCACCTCCTCTCGGACGGGCTGAGCGCCGCCGAGGGAAAAGCGAGAGGGGCGGGGAACCTCGCGGTTCCTCGCCCCTTCGTGCTTCAGGCCCACGCGCGTGGCGTGGACCCTGGCGTCACCGATTACTTGGCGGCGCGCTTGTCCATGGGGACGTAGTCGCGGCGCGGGGCGCCCGTGAAGACCTGGCGCGGACGGGCGATCTTCTGCTCGTTGTCCGTGACCATCTCCTCCCACTGCGCGCACCAGCCCACCGTGCGGGGGATGGCGAAGAGCACCGGGAACATCTCGACCTGGAAGCCCATGGCCTCGTAGATGAGGCCCGAGTAGAAGTCGACGTTCGGGTACAGCTTGCGCTTCACGAAGTACTCGTCCTCGAGGGCGATGCGCTCGAGCTCGACGGCGATCTCGAGCAGCGGGTTCTTGCCCGTCACCTCGAAGACCTCGTCAGCCACGCGCTTGATGACCTTGGCGCGCGGGTCGTAGGACTTGTAGACGCGGTGACCGAAGCCCATCAGCTTCTTCTCACCCTCGCCGCTCTTCACCGACTTGATGAACTCGGGGATCTTCGAGATGTGGCCGATGTCGCGCAGCATGCGCAGCACGGCCTCGTTGGCGCCGCCGTGCAGCGGGCCGTAGAGGGCGCCGATGCCCGCGCTGACCGCCGAGTAGGGGTCCACTTCGGACGAGCCCACCGTGCGCACGGACGTGGTGGAGCAGTTCTGCTCGTGGTCCGCGTGGAGGATGAAGAGGATGTCGAGCGCGCGCTCGAGCACCGGGTGGACCTTGTAGGTCGACGTGCCGATGCGCTTGATCATCGCCAGGAAGTTGGCGACGTAGGACAGGTCGTTGTCCGGGTAGATGTACGGCAGGCCCATCGTGTGCCGGTAGGAGAACGCGGCGATGGTGGGCATCTTGGCGATCAGCCGGGTGATCTGGATGCGGCGGCTGAGCGGGTCCTTGATGTTCTTCGCGTCGGGGTAGAAGCTCGACAGCGCCGCCACCGTGGAGCTCAGCATGGACATGGGGTGCGCGTCGTAGCGGAACCCGTCCATGAAGCTCTTCACGTTCTCGTGCACGTAGGTGTGGTGCGTGACGAGGTGGTTGAACTGCTCCAGCTCCTTCGGCGTGGGCAGCTCACCGTTGAGGAGGAGGTACGCGACCTCGATGAAGCTCGACTTCTCCGCGAGCTGCTCGATGGGGTAGCCCCGGTACTCCAGGATGCCCTTGTCCCCGTCGATGAAGGTGATGGCGCTCTTACAGTTGGCTGTATTGAGGAACGCCGGGTCGTAGCCCATCAGACCAAAGTCATCGTCGCCCGACTTGATCTGGCGGAGAGCATTGGTGCGAATACAGCCGTTCTCGATCGGGACCTCGTAGGTCTTCCCGGTCCGATTGTCGGTGATCGTCAGCGTGTCCTTGGCCATGGGGCGGAGATTTCACAGGGCGGAGAGTGCTTTCAACAAAAAAGAACGATAAGTCTGCTGGCCGGACACTGATGGTCTCAGGGTGCATCAGTTATCCGAACACCTGCGCGGGACAACTGGCGCCAGAACCCCGGAAAGCTCTTCTCCACGCACTCCGGCCCCGTGAGGGTCAGCGGGCTACCGGACAGGACACACAGTGTGGCAGCCGTCATCGCCAGTCTGTGGTCGCCCTGGCTGCTCATTTCGAACCCGGAGGGTGGCGTGCGGGGTGGGTGAATCTGGAGCCGCTCCCCCTGGAGCTCCGTCGTCCCGCCGAAGGCCGCCACGAGTGTGCGGATGCCCTCCAGGCGGTCACTCTCCTTGACGCGGAGGATGCCCACCTCGGTGAGCGTCGAAGGGGCGGGGAGCACGCACGCGAGCGCCGCCAATGTGGGCAGCAGGTCCGGGCATTCCTCGCCGGACGCACGCAGGCCCCCTGATAGCTGCCCTTCCACCTTCAGTGAGAATGTCTCACCCGTGGGGACGGCGCGCAGGCCCACCTGTTCGATGAGCCGGACCATCGCGTCGTCCGGATGGGCGCTTCCCGTGTCCGCGCGCACCACGGTGCCGCCCGTCTTCCAGGCCACCAGGAGCAGGTAGCCCAGCGAGGACCAGTCCCCCGGAAGCGTGGGGACGGACGCGGGCGCCGTGTAGCCGGCCACGGTGTAGCTGGACGGCGCGGACTGGATGTCGAAGCCGAAGCGCCGCAGCCACGTGAGCGTCAGCTCCAGGTAACCGGCGCTCGTGAGGCCCCCTTCGATTTCCACACGCCACGGTCGACGCTCGCGCAGGTACAGCGCCGCGCAGCCCAGCAGCAGGCTGGAGGCGTACTGGCTGCTCTGGGAGCCCGGGACTCGGAACACGGCTGTGACATTCGAGGTGTCACGGGGCGCGTGGAGCGTCACGGGCCAGGGCGCGCCGTCGGTGAGCGTGAGGCCGGCGGACGACAGGGCTTCGCGCAGCGAGGTGAAGAGCGGGCCATGGGGCCGCTCGCCCAGGCGCGGCGTGCCGGTGAAGCGCGCCTGCGCCCCCGGCGTCACCGCGGCCTGGGTGACGAGGATGCGGAAGGGGGCGCCACCGTCCGCGCAGTCGATGTCGCGCACGGCGTCGGGCGGCAGCCGGAGGGCCTCGACGCCCCGGCGAAGGACGCGCACGTCGGCGGGGAGGTCCTCGTCGGGTTCGGCTTGAACGGAGGGCAAGGGCCACGCGCCCGTGAGGTGCCCCAGCACCAGCGCCCGCTGCGCGTCCGACTTGGACACCGGCGGCGTGAGCGCGGCGGGGCGCAGCGCGGACGGGTCGACGCGGATTCGAGAAGCCTTGTCCGTCGTGCTCATGGTCGCACTCCCTTCGTCCAGGCGGGCCACAGCGCGCGCCATTCGGGCTCCGTGACGTCACGGACCTCGGTGGTGCCGATGCCTGTCAGCAGCACCATGCGCAGCTCGCCCTTGGCGCCGGCCTTCTTGTCGGCGGTGAGCAGCGCCCGGATGTCCTTCATTGGCGCGCGGCGGAGCAGGGCGGCGGCGCGTTCCCGGCCGAGGACACCCGGCCCCTGCGCCAGCGCGGCCTCGACCTCGGCGGCCACCGGCTCTGGCGTCACGCCGAGGTGGCGGCCCACGTCCAGGGCCAGCAACATGCCCAGGCCCACGCCGTCACCGTGCGCCAGCTTGAAGTGGGACACGCTCTCCAGCACGTGTCCGAAGGTGTGGCCGAAGTTGAGCACGCGCCGCAGGCCGGCTTGCTCATACGGGTCCTCGGCGCAGACGCGCTCCTTGATGGCGCGGGCGTCCTTGACCAGCTTCTCCATCGCGGGCGGCTTGCGCACGTAGCGGCGGAAGAGCGGCGCGTCGAGGCTGACCACCATCTTCCAGGCCTCCAGCGCGCCTTCGCGCCGCTGGGCGTCGGAGAGGGTGTCGAAGAACTCGGGGCAGACCCAGCCTACGTCCGCGTAGTGGAAGACGCCGGCCGGGTTCTTCACCACGCGCCCGCGCACCGTCATGTCCACCGCGCCCTTGCCGCCGACGCTGCTGTCCACCGCCGCGAGCAGCGTGGTGGGCACCTGCACCAGCCGCACCCCGCGCTTGAGGACGTGCGCGGCCACGGTCGACACGTCACCGATGGTGCCGCCGCCCACCGCGAGCAACGTGCCGGAGCGCGGCAGGGCCAGGCTGCTGGCGAGGACCTTCTCCAGCGCGGTGAACGTCTTGGCGCTCTCGCCGCCCGTGAGCTGGATGATGGCGCGAGGGTTTCGCGACGCCAGCGTGGGCAGCAGGGTGGGGTGGAGCTTCGCGACGGTGCGGTCCACCACGGCGATGCTGCCCTCGGGCAGGCCCTTGGCGAGCCGGGCGAAGGTGCCCCAGCGGTCGGTGGACGGACGGTAGGCGCCAGGAGGGAGCGGGCTCATAGGGTGTGGGGCCTGGCGTTGAGGTGGAGGACGAGGTCGGCGATGACCAGCGACACCATGGCCTCCAGCACCGGCACCGCGCGCGGCATGATGCACGGGTCGTGTCGGCCGCCCTTCGCGTGCTCCTGCAGGGTGGCAGGAGGCTTGAAGAAGGTGCGGATCTGCATCGGCTCCCCGTTGGCGAGACCGCCCTGGATGCCGCCGTACGCGTCCTTCACCGCGTGGAACTGGATGCCGGGCTGGCCAATGCGCTCCAGCAGGTCCGGCGGGCCCCAGACAACGCCCGTGACGGCGCCGATGCTGCCCAGCGCCTGCGCGATGCGCGCCTTGAGCTTGCCGAAGATGGGCTCGCCCAGGCCCACGGGCAGGCCTTCCACGCGCACGTCGATGGCGCCGCCCAGGCTGTCACCGGCCTCCTTCGCGGCGAGGATGCGGCGTGACATCTCGTCGCGGATGTTCGTGTCCGGGCAGCGCGTGGCGTGGGCGTCCACGTGCTCGCGCGTGAGGCCCGGCGCCGGCACCGCGGCCACGAGGTCTCCCACCTGCGACACGTACGCGACGGTGCGGATGGAGGGCAGGTCGCGCTGGAGGTACGCCTCCGCGATGGCGCCACCGATGACGCGGCAGAGCGTCTCGCGCCCGCTGGTCCGGCCACCGCCTCGGTGGTCGCGGTGCTTGAAGCGCTCGCGCCACACGGCGTCCGCGTGGCCGGGCCGGTCCTGGGCCTTCAGCTTCTCATAGTCGCCGGAGCGCTGGTTCGTGTTGCGCACGATGGCCGCGATGGGCGTGCCCAGCGTCTTGTCCTCGAAGACACCGGAGAGAATCTCCACCTGGTCCGGCTCGCTGCGCGCGGTGGTGATGGTGGACTGGCCGGGCCTGCGGCGGTCCAGCGCGACTTGAATCTGCTCGCGCGTCAGGGGCACGCCGGCAGGGCATCCGTCCAGCACCGCGCCCAGCGCGGGACCGTGGCTCTCACCGAACGTCGTCAGGCGAAACAGTTCGCCGAAGGTATTCATGTCGCGGACTCCCAGAGTTGTCGCTGCTGCCGGGCTTGGGCGATGAACCAGGCCGCGCCCAGCAGGACGGGGGTGCCGCCGCGGCGGACAATCTCCGCGGCGATGCGCCGTCCCGGAGCACCGTAGGCGATGACCGCCACACGGGCTCCGTCGAAGCGCAGGTCGTCAGGAGCGGGGACCCTGTCGGGCCAGGTCCAGACGCCCGCCCCTGTGAGAGGCGCCTGGATGTCCGCGCGTCGCAAGACGCGCAAAGTGCAGCCCGTGTCCTTCGCCATGGTGCGGAGCGCCGCCGTGGCGCCGCCGTCTCCCAGGACGAAGACTTCTCGGGCCCCGAGTCGTTCGAGCACCTTGTGCGCCCCGAACGTGTCGGTGTTGAAGGACTCCCACCGGGTGCCCCGGCGGACGAGCGTGTTGATGGCGTCCAGCGCCGAACCGGTGTGCTTCGCCAGCCGGAGCTTGAACGGGCTGGTGACAGCGAAGCCCGCGTAGTGCGGCAGCAGCGCGTCCACCATGGCCTCGACGGGACCGTCCTCGGGCAGGTCGATGCGGTCGAAGGGCTGACGGTGGATGCGCGGTGAGCGCGAGTGGACGATGGACGTCCCCAGGATGCCCAGGCGCAGCGGCGGCTCCAGCGTGTACCGGTCCGCGCCGCGCAGCTCGCGCACGACATCGTCGAGCAGCCGCTGCCCCGGCGCCGCGGCCCAGGTGCCTCCGGTGGCGACGTAGTCGAGGACGTTGTTTCGAGCGAGCAGCGTCCGCGTGGGCAGCGCCACCGCGCCCATGCCCAGCACCGTGACGCGCGTGACGCCGAAGCGCTCCACCATCCGCCGCTGCGTCTCCAGCAGCGTGCGCACGTGGGCCGGGTCCGTCATGGGCTCCACGTGTTTCACCAGGGCATCCGCGGGGACTTCCCGCTCCCAGAGCTGGAGGGCCTCCTCCGTGGACAAGGGGCGGCTGGCGTGGTGCGAGGCGAGCAGCTTGCCCGGCGGCGCCGCCAGCGATGCGTGCTGTCCCGACGCATCCAGCAGGTCCCGGTCCACGCGCCACGCGGCGGCGGCCCACGCGTCTGGCACCGGCTTGCCGCGCTCGGAGACGAGCAGGGGCAGCACCGCGGCCAGCGCCTCGGGCGACACGGCATCCGGTGCGTGCAGGTCCGTGCGAATCTCCAGGACCTCCGCGCCCCGGCGCTGGCCGTCACGCGCGAAGCGGACGGCGTCGTCGCCGAGCACGGTGGGGGGCAGGGTGACGACGCGCCGGGCGGGCGTCACAGGGGCACCTCGGAGGCAAGGCAGCCCCGGAGGAAGTCCTCCAGGGCCACGGTGGGTACGCGGGCGTGAAGCGCCTCGCGCTCATGGAACACGGTGGCCAGTTCTTCTTCGAGCGACACCCCGGCACGCAGGCGCGGGCGCGTCTGGTCCGCGAGCAGGCGCTCACGGTACGTGTCGAAGCACACGGGGACGACCAGGGTGAACAGCCCGGTCAGCGCGCTGGGGTGGTGCGACAGGAAACCGCCGCCCACGGCCACCAGCCCTCCGGGCGGCAGCTCCAGCAGGGCCTGGCGCTCGGCGGCTCGGAACGCCTGGGGCGCTTCGGCCACCCAGGTCCGCAGCGGACGCCCATGCAGGCGCTCCAGGTGCGCGTCCAGGTCCAACCCGGGGCGGGCGAGCATCCGCGCCAGCATGGGCAGCAGGCGCGACTTGCCCGCGCTCCGGTGCCCGGCAATCACCACCGTCTGTCCAACGACAGGGTAGTGGGCGGGCCCCGGGCGGGCGACCGCCTCCCTCAGTCCCGGCGCGAGCCGGGGATCCACCGAGGACAGTATCTCTTCGACGAGGTGCCGCCGCTGTTCAGCGGACGGTGCCGACATAGATGTAGGCGGTGCCGAACGTGAGGGGGTGCGCCGCCCGCTCCGCGTACGCGCCGGACTGGTCCATGAGCTCCAGGAACTTGTCGCCCGCGGGGAAGTTGGCGGAGGTCCGCGGCAGGTACTGATACGCGGCGCGGTTGCCCGTCAGCAGGCCACCCACCGCGGGCATGACCGTCTTGCTGTAGAAGCGGAACAGCGCGCCGAAAACGCCCGTCGGCTGGCCGAACTCCAGCACCATCACGCGGCCGCCGGGCCGGACCACCCGCGCCATCTCCTTGAGGCACTTCACCGGGTCATCCACGTTGCGGATGCCGAAGGAGATGGATGCCACGTCGAAGCTGTTGGCCGCGAAGGGGAGGTCCATGGCGTCCGCCACCTGGAACTCCACCTGGAGGCCCGCCTTCTCCGCCTTGGCGGGAGCGCTCTCCAGCATCTCCGGGCAGAAGTCGGTGCCGACGACGCGGCCGGAGGTGCCCACCTTCCGCTTGAAGACCAGGGCCAGGTCGCCCGTTCCCGACGCGCAGTCGAGGACCCGGTCACCTTCCTTGGCCGCGCTGAGCCGGACGGCCTTCCGGCGCCACAGCCGGTGGATGCCGAAGGAGAGGACCTCGTTCGTCACGTCGTACTTCGTGGCGATGGAAGAGAACATCTCACGGACTTCGGTACTCATCGCGCCCTCACGACCTGGGCCGGACTCTCCGGCCTCCAAAGGTGTCGGTCCACCGCGTCTAGCACGGCTGGCAGCCGCCGCATCAACGTCTCGAAGCGCTCCGGCGTCAGGGCCTGGTGCCCATCGCACATGGCCTGCTCGGGCTTCGGGTGGACTTCAATCAACAATCCGTCCGCCCCCGCGGCCGCGGCCGCCAGCGACATGGGGAGGATGAGCGCCGGGTCGCCCGTCGCATGCGAGGGGTCGACGATGACGGGCAGATGGGTGCGCTGCTTCGCCCAGGCCACCGCCGCCAGGTCCAGCGTGTTGCGCAGCTCGGTCTCGAAGGTGCGGATGCCGCGCTCGCACAGCATCACCGCTTCGTTGCCACCGTCGAGGATGTACTCGGCCGCCAGCAGCCACTCTTGAAGGGTCGCCGCCAGGCCGCGCTTGAGCAGCACCGGCTTGCGCACCTTTCCCAGCGCTCGTAGCAGCGAGTAGTTCTGCATGTTTCGCGCGCCCACCTGGAGGATGTCCGTGGACTCCTCCATGAGCGGAATCTGCGCCTGCTCCATCACCTCACTGATGATGGGCATGCCGTGGCGCTTTCCCGCCTCCGCCAGCACGTGCAGGCCCGGCTCGCCCATGCCCTGGAATGCGTAGGGACTGGTGCGAGGCTTGAATACGCCACCGCGCAGGACGTGGGCGCCCGCCGCGGCCACCACCGACGCCGCGTGCTGCACCTGTTCGGCGCCTTCCACCGCGCAGGGGCCCGCCATCACGACGAAGCCGGGACCTCCGAACTCCACCGGTCCCACCCGCACTCGGGTGCCTTCAGGGCGCTCCGCGCGGAGCACCCGCAGCGCGCCTGGGGCCCGTCCGGACCCGGCTGGTTCGTCTGGCCGCTTGCCTCCCACGGACCCTCCCATTCATCGAGTTCAAGAGGTTTTGAACTCCTTGGTGCATGTATAGCCGAGATGGCTTAGAAGACAACCGAAGGTGATTGCGACGCAATCGCCGATGAGGAACGCTGATGAAGACGCTCAATCCCGTTGAGAACCAGCGCTGGGTGGCCGGAATGATGCCCCTGGCGGTGGTGGATCCGCTCGCGGGTGCGGACGTCCTGGGCGTTCCAACGATTTACTGGGAGCGACCGCTGGCCCAGGAAGCGGCGGCGGGGTGGGGCGAGGCGGCAGTGGTGGAGGCGAAGGACGCTTCCGAAATCCCGGGCGTGCTGGCCTCGTTGGGTGGCGCGGCGATTCGCTGGCTGGGCGAGGCCCCGGAGTCGATGCCGGGTCCGTGGTTCGGCGGCATGCGCTTCGGTGTCTCCGGAACGGTGGATTCCGAGTGGGCGTCGCACGGCGTGACGCGCTGGGCGCTCCCGGAGGTCCTGGTGTTCCGCACCAGCCGCGGCGTGTGTGTCGTGGCGTTCGCGGAGGAGGGCCGGGGGGGGGAGGATGTGGTGCGCTCGCGGCTGGATCGCGTGCGTGCGTGTCTTCCGGATACCTACCGGCATGCGCGCGGCGAGCCGGTGGCGTTGGAGTTGAGCGCGTCGCGGCCGGACTTCGACGCCCGGGTGCAGCGTGCGTTGGACGCGATTGCGTCCGGCCACCTCCAGAAGGTGGTCCTGGCCCGCCCCCTGGACGCGGAGGGCCCCGTTCCCTTTGATGTGGTGGACGTGTTGGCGCGCCTGCGTGAACAGAACCCGCGCTGCGCCACCTTTCTGTTCCAGGCCCCGGACCAGACGTGCTTCCTGGGGGCGACGCCCGAGACGCTGTGCCGCGTGGACGGGCAGGTGTTGGAGACCGAGGCCCTCGCGGGTTCGGCCGCGCCCGGACAGGCGGAAGGGCTGCGGGGCCACGACAAGGACGTGCGCGAGCACCAGTCGGTGGTGCGCTACCTCGTCGCGGCGCTGAAGCCGCTGGCGGAGCAGGTGGCCTCGGACCCGGAGCCCACGCTGCTCACGTTGAAGAACGTGGTGCATCTGCGGACGGGGTTTCGCGCGGAGCTGCGCGACGGTGTGACGCCCGCGCAGGTGGTGGCGGCGCTGCATCCCACGCCGGCCGTGGGTGGAACGCCGAGGGAGCGAGCGTTGTCGTTCCTGGTGGAGCACGAAGGTCTGGACCGCGGCTGGTACGCGGGGCCTGTGGGCTGGGTGGGGCCGGGGCGGGCGCACTTGATGGTGGCGCTGCGCTCGGCGCGGGTGAAGGGCGCGAAGGCCCGGCTGTTCGTCGGGGTGGGCCTGGTGGCGGGCTCCAACGCCGATTCGGAGTGGCGGGAGACGGAGATGAAGAGCCTGGCCATGCTGCGGGCGCTGGGAGGCGGGGATGTCGTCCGACGCTAACCTCAACGTGCTGTGGGCGCGCGCGCTGCTGGAAGAGCTCGTGCGCGGCGGAGTCCGGCACGCGGTGGTGTGTCCGGGGTCTCGCTCGTCGCCGCTCGCCCTGGCCTGTGCTGGCGCGGAGGGACTGCGCACCTGGTCCGTCGTCGACGAGCGCAGCGCGGGCTTCTTCGCCCTGGGGCTCGCGAAGCAGTCGCGGACGCCGGCCGTGCTGGTTGCGACCAGTGGCTCCGCGGGCGCGCATTTCTATCCGGCGGTCATCGAGGCCGCGCTGTCGCAGGTGCCGCTGTTGGTCCTCACGGCGGACCGCCCCCTGGAGCTCCAGGGCTGGGGCGCGCCGCAGACGGTGCCGCAGGCGCGCTACTTCGGAGAGCACGCGCGGTTCTTCGCGGACCTGGGCTTGCCCGAAGCACATGACGCGGCGCTGCTGCACATGCGGGCCACCGTCGCGCGCGCGGTCGTGAGCGCATGGCGCTCGCCCCGGGGCGCGGTGCAGCTCAACGTTCCGTTCCGCGAGCCATTGGCGCCGGTGGCGGAGCCCTTCGCGGAGGCGTCGTTGAGTGCGCTCGCGAAGACGGGGCGGCCCGGGGCTCCGCTCACGCGCATCGTGCCGTCCGCGCCGTTGCCGGACGCGGCCGTCCTGGATGCGGTCCGCCAGCGCATCGCGGCCACACCGCGGGGTGTCATCGTCTGTGGACCTCGTGACGAGACGGATGGTTTCGCCGAGGCCATCAGCGCCCTGTCGCAGGCCACGGGTTACCCCGTGCTGGCCGAGGCCACCTCCCAGGCCCGATACGGCGGCGGTCCGCTCACCGTGTCGTTCTACGACGCGCTGTTGCGTCACGCGCCCTTCGCCAAGGCGCACCGGCCGGAGCTGGTGCTGCGCTTCGGCGGTGGACTGACGCCCAAGGTGCCGCAGCAGTGGCTGGACGGCTCCGGCGCGGACATCGTGCTCTTCAGTGACGGGGGCGCGCTCTTCGACCCGGCGCATCGCGCGGCGACGGTGGTGGAGGGCTCGGCGGTGGTGGCGTGTGAAGCGTTGTCCCAAGGCCTCGCGCGAGGCGTGGGACCGTGGGCGCGCGGCTTCTTGAACGCCGAGCAGCGCGTCCGCACGGCGCTGGAGGCCGCCTTCGCGGAGCAGGCCGACGCACTGTCGGAGCCGCGCATCGCCCGCGAGGTGGTGGCGGCGCTGCCCGAAGGTGCGCCGCTGTTCGTGTCGAGCAGCATGCCCATTCGCGATGTGGACGCCTTCGCGCCGGCGGGTGGCGTGCCCCTGCGTGTGCTGGCCAATCGCGGGGCCAACGGCATCGACGGCATCGTCTCCAGCGCGCTGGGCGTGGCCGCGGCGGCGGGCCGTCCCGCGGTGCTGCTCACCGGAGACCTGGCGCTGTTGCACGACGTGGGCGCCTTCGTCACCGCCGCGCGCGCCCGGGTGCCGCTGACGGTGGTGGTGGTGAACAACGACGGCGGCGGCATCTTCTCGTTCCTGCCCATCGCCCAGTCCGCGCCGCGTGATGCGTTCGAGTCGCTCTTCGGCACGCCGCACGGGGTCGACCTGGCGCATGCGGCGGCGCTGGGCGGCGCGCGACTGCACCGGCCTCAGACGCCCACGGCCCTCCGCGCGGCGGTGCGCGAGGGACTGGAAGGCGGCTTCCACCTGGTGGAAGTGCGCGTGGACCGGCACGCCAACGTGGATGAGCACCGGCGGCTGTTCGCTCGAATGACTGCTTCCCTGGGAGAAGGACCATGGGCGTGAAGCTGGCTTACGAGACGTGGGGTGAAGGTTCCCGTCCACTCGTGCTGCTGCATGGCTTCACCGGGAGCCGCAGGGCCTTTGACGGGCTGCGTCCCCTCCTGGGGCGTGACGTGCGCGCGGTGGCGGTGGACCTGCCGGGCCACGGGGCCACGCCGCTGCCGGACAAGCCGGGCCGCGACGGCTTCATCGAGACGATTGACGCGCTCGTGTCGCTGGTGGACTCGCTGGGCCAAGGCCCCGTGGACCTGCTGGGCTATTCGCAAGGCGCCCGCGTGGCGTTGGCCGCGGCGGTGCACGCGCCGGACCGCTTCGGGCGGCTCATCATGGAGAGTGGTTCCCCGGGACTGCATCGGCGTCAGGAGCGCGCGGCGCGGCGTGACTCGGATGGGCAGCTCGCGGCGTTCATCCGCGCACGCGGTGTGGACGCGTTCGTGGACCGCTGGGAGCAACTGCCGCTGTTCCAGGGGCTGGGCCGGCTTCCGCAGGAGCGCAAGGACACGCTGCGCGCCCTCCGCCGCGCGTGTACGCCCGAGGGCCTCGCTGGCGCATTGGAGTGCATGGGCCTGGGCGTCCAGCCGGACTTCTGGCCCGAGCTGCACGCTCAGCGGTTGCCCACGCTGCTGCTGACGGGCGCCGAGGACACCAAGTTCACGCAGCTCGCCCGGCGCATGGCCACGGAGCTGCCGGTGGTGTGGCGCTATGCCTTCGAGGGGTGTGGCCATGCGCCGCACCTGGAGTCCCCGGAGGACTATGCCCGAGAGGTCCTCGGGTTCCTCCAGACGCCCTGGTACGAGGCGCCGCAGTTCGAAAGCCCCGTGGCCCAGGGTGAGGGAAGGGTGACGTCGTGAGCACCTCGATTCCGGCGCCCGGCCCGCTGTCGGTGAAGCCGCGGCCTGGGGTGAAGCACTGGGTGATGGCGGCGCGTCCCAAGACGCTGACGGCGGCGCTGGTGCCGGTGGCGGTGGGCACGGGGCTCGCGTTCGGCCTGGGCGTGGGGCGGTGGTTGCCCGCGCTGGCGGCGCTGCTCGGCGCGGTGCTCATCCAGATCGGCACCAACTTCATCAACGACTACTACGACTTCAAGAAGGGCGCGGACACGCACGAGCGGCTCGGCCCCAAGCGCGTGACGCAGAGCGGCCTCATCGCTCCGAGCACCGTCCTGGCGGGCGCGGGTGTGTGCTTCGCGCTGGCCACCGCCGTGGGGCTCTACCTGGTGATGGTGGGCGGCTGGCCCATCATCGCGATTGGCGTCGCTTCGCTGCTGTGTGGTTATGCCTACACGGGCGGCCCGTTCCCGCTGGGCTACAACGGGCTGGGCGACCTGTTCGTCTTCATCTTCTTCGGCCTGGTGGCGGTGACGGGCACCTACTTCGTGCAAGCGGGGACGGTGGACCCGGCGGCGTGGTGGGCCGCGGTGCCCGTGGGTGCCAGTGGCACCATGCTCATCGTTGTCAACAACCTGCGGGATGTGACGACGGACGTGAAGGCGGGCAAGCGGACCCTCGCGGTGCGTTTCGGCACGGGGATGGGCAAGGCGGAGTACGTGCTGCTGCTGGTCGTCTCGTTCGCCACGCCGTTCGCGATGTTCGCGCTGAAGCTGGCCAGCCCCTGGGTCTTCCTCTCGCTGGTGAGCCTGCCGCTGGCGGTGCCCCCGCTGAAGTTGGTGCTGAAGGACGCGGGCGCGGCGCTGAATCCCGCCCTGGGCGGCACGGCGCGGTTCCAACTCGTGTTCGGACTGCTGTTCGCGCTGGGCCTCTACCTGCGATGATGTGAGTCCATGCGGATTGCCCAGGTTTCGCTCATTCCCCACCGGTTGGAGCTGCGTCAGCCCCTGAAGACGTCCCAGGGCGCGCACACGTCTCGCGAAGGATTCATCGTCCGAGTGGTCGACGAGGAGGGCCGCGAGGGACTGGGCGAGGCCATGCCCCTCCCGGCCTTTGGCACCGAGACACTCGCGGACTGCGGTGCCACGTTGACGGCGTGGTTGTCGGAGCTGAAGGGCCAGTTCCTGGGGGACTCGGTCCGGGCCATCGAGGACACGCTGTCTCCCTTCCCGCCGGCCGTGGCGCGGGGCGACGGCGTGCGAATCCGCGCGCGTCAGGCGACGCCGCAGGGGCCCATGCCCGCCGCCGAGCACGCCCTGGAGCTGGCGTTGCTGGACTTGCTCGCGCAGCGCCAGGGGGTGCCCCTATGCTGGCTGCTCGCGGAGGAGGCCCGGACGGAGGTGGCGGTCAATGCCCTTCTGGGCGCCGACACGCCGGAGGCCCTCGCGGAGGAGGCCCGCCGCGCCGTGGAGGAGGGCTTCGGCACGCTGAAACTGAAGGTCGCGGGGCGGCCGCTGGACGTGGACGAGGCCCGCGTGAAGGCCGTCCGCGACGCGGTGGGGCCGGACGTGAAGCTCCGTCTGGACGCGAATGGCGGCTGGTCTGAACCGGAGGCCAAGCGCGCCTTGGATCGTCTCGGGTGGTACGGCCTGGAGTTGGTGGAGCAGCCCACGCCGCCCGACGACCTCGCCGCGCTGTGGCGGGTCCAGCGCCGTTCGCCCTGCACCGTGGCCGCGGACGAGTCGCTGAGTGCCCCCGAGGCGCTGCGAGCGCTGCTGACCGTGGACCCGCTGTTGGGCGGAGGTCCTGCGGTGGGCGCGGTGGTGCTGAAGCCCATGGTGCTGGGCGGGCTGCTCCCGTGTCTCGTCGTCGCGATGCGCGCGGCGCGTCTGGGCATGCAGGCCTATGTGACGAGCTCCATCGACGGCGTCGTGGCTCGGGCGGGCGCGGCGCATCTCGCGGCGGCGTTGCCCTCGGGGGCGCTGGCGTCCGGGCTCGCGGTGGGGCGCTTGCTGGCGAAGGAGCCGGAGGACCATCCGTATCAGCCTCAGCAGGGCGTCATCCGTCTGTCCGGGGAATCGGGCCTCGGACTCAACGCCCGGACCCTGGTGTGATGGGGCGGAGGGGCGCGGACCCGGCCCGAGGTGATGCGATGCCGGTCCATGCCTGTCCCATTCGCGAAGGTGCTCGCCACCACCCAGACGCCGAGGCCTTGACGTTCGCCGGCGGTGCCTGGACCTACCGCGCGCTGGACGCGGAAGTGTCCCGCTGGGTGGCGGCGCTCGAGGCCCACGGCATCGGCGCGGGGGCCCGTGTCGCCACGCTGGCCACGAATCATGCGGCCTCGGTGTTCCTCTACTGGGCACTGGGGCGTGTGGGGGCGGTGCTGGCTCCGCTCAACGCCCGTCTCACCGAGGCGGAGCTGACGCCCATGGTGGACGACCTCCAGCCGCAACTCATCCTGGCGCTGGAGTCGCTCCTGCCGCGCCTGCCCGCTGCGCTTCCGCTCGAAGCCTTCGTGAAACCCGCCCACACGGCCTCGGAGACCTGCGGCGCGCTGGAAGATGCCTCCCCGCGGGTCGTCCTCTTCACCAGTGGAACGACAGGCCGCCCCAAGGGCGCGGTGCTGACCGAAGGCAACTTCCGCGCATCCTCACGGGCGTCGGCGGCGAACCTGGGAGCCCATCCCGCGCCCCGGTGGCTGGGGACGCTGCCACTCTTCCACGTGGGCGGCATCGCGATGCTCACGCGCACGGCGTACGAAGGAGGCTGTCTGGTCCTTCATGAGCGCTTCGACGCCGACGCCGCGAACCGTGCCTTCGATACAGAACGGGTCTCCCACGCGAGCCTCGTGGCCACGACGTTGGAGCGGGTGCTCGACGCGCGACACGACCGGCCCCTGCCGCCGTCTTTCGCGCTGGCATTGATTGGCGGAGGCCCGGTGCCCGTCCCCCTGTTGGCCCGGGCACGCGCCGCGCGCCTCCATGCCCTCCAGACCTACGGCCTGACGGAAGCCTGCTCCCAGGTAACGACCGAGCGTCCGAGCGAAGCGGACGGGCGTACCGCGGGCGTCCCGCTTCCGAGCGTCGAGGTCCGCATCGTTGGCGCAGAGGGCCTCGTCCAGGAGCCAGGGGCCGAAGGCGACATCGAGGTTCGTGGCCCCACGGTGATGGCCGGGTACTGGCAACGGCAGGAGGCCACGCGGGACACCCTCCGCGACGGCTGGCTGCGCACCAAGGATGTCGGGGTGCTGGACGGGCGCGGGCGGCTCACCGTGCTGTCACGCCGAACGGACCTCATCGTGCGGGGTGGAGAGAACCTCTACCCGGCGGAAGTGGAGGCCGTGCTCCTCAATCACCCCGCGGTACAGGAAGCGGCCGTTGCGGGCTTCCCGGACGAACGGTGGGGAGAGGTACCCGTGGCCTTTCTCGTCCCACGCGTGGGACAGGAGCGGCCTGGGCGGGAGGCGCTGGAGGCGTGGTGCCGGAGTTCCCTTGCGGGCTTCAAGGTGCCCGCGCGGTTCGTCTGGCTGGACGCGCTACCCCGCAACGCCATGGGCAAGGTGGAGCGCACGGTGTTGCGGAAGCAGAACCTCCGCTGACGCCGGCACTTCCGCTCCACCTTGCCGAGGTGCCGCGCCTCAGCTCTCGGAGACGGGGTGTCCCCAGGGATTGGTGCGCGGGAATTGCCGGAGGACGGTGCTCAGCCGGCACGTGGCCGACACCGTGGTTCCGGAGCCCGGCCGACGGTGGGCCGAGGTCCTGGGGTGGTCAACGGCACCCAGCCGGGCCGCCTGCATCGACAGTTGCTGTTCCACCTCCGGGGACCATCGGGTGAACTCGAGCCATTCCATGTGCGTGCTCCTTCGCGCCGCAGTGTTCGTGCGCATCCGACCTCTTCGCGCCGGGAAAATCACGCCGCCGCGCGTTGGCGCGCAGCGTCAGTGCCGGTTTCCCGACAGGGGTCGCCGTCACAACCGTGGGACCTGGTCGCCATCTTTCAAAACCCGTGGCGGCCTGTTCGTTACCTGAGTGGTCGCCTGCCCTCCGAGGTGGGGCGTGCAATTCCTGCGGAGCCGGGGCGGAAGTGGTCATTCTTGCGTCGCTCCCACGCCGCCGCCCTGGGTAATTGCTGATACGGCTGCAACCTTTCAATCCCAAGGTGAAAACTCAAACATGCAAGGATTTCCCCTTCACGCGTTGAAGAGTTGAAGAGACAACGCAGGGGCGGGTTGTAAATGACGCCAGTCTTCGAGGGAGCGGGCCGCTTGGGACCCGTGAGTATTTCCTGCCGGCGTGCTGAATGAATCCAGGAATTTCCTGTGATTGATTCCTTGCGAGAGGATTGTCGAGTTGTTTTGATATTGCGACGGGTCAAACGCAGCTCAGAACGCGTGCTCACAGTGAGAGGGATAGATGGCTCCGGAATCCGTTGATGTCATCATCGTGGGGTGTGGTCCGGTGGGGGCGATGGCTGCGAACCTCCTGGGGCAGCAGGGGATTCGGACCTTGGTGGTGGAGCGGGAAGCCACGCCCCATGGTCAGCCGCGAGCCTTCAGTCTGGACGACGAGGCCCAGCGCATCTTCCAGTCGGCGGGCCTGGTGGGGCACCTCGACCCGGGGTTCTATCCATGCAAGCGGCTCCGGTACTTGAACGACTCGCTCCGCGCGCTGGCGGAGGTGGACTTCCTCGGGTTGGACCGGCCGTTTGGTTATGTCCCCGCGACATTCTTCCAGCAGCCGCGCATGGAGTCGGCGCTGCGTCTGGGAATGAAGCGGTATCCCCACGTGGACCTGTGGCTGGGCCACGAGGTGGAGTCCTTCGTCCAGGATGACGAGGGCATCACCGTTCGCGTGAAGAGCCTGTCGGACGAGCGCGCCGTCAATGTGCGCGCGCGCTACCTGCTGGCCTGCGACGGTTCGCACAGCTCCATCCGGCGGCGCTTGGACCTGCGGTTGGAGGGGACGACGGCGCTGGAGCACTCACTGGCCATCACCGTGAAGACGGCCTCCGCCGAGCCGGAGATGTCCAGCTACCTGTGTGGGCCGGTGCGCCGCGGCTTCGTGGCGCGGACCGCGCCGCATGAAGTGCGGTTCGACATCATCCTGGAGCCCGGCGTGGACCTGGCGGCGGCGCGCGAGCTCGACAACGTGCGCCGGCTCATCAGCTTCTACCTGGACCCGGCGACGGTGGAGATCGTCTCGGTGAAGATCTTCTCGTACCACAGCCGCATGGCGGAGAAGTGGCGGGTGGGCCGCGCGTTCCTCCTGGGAGACGCGGCGCACTTGATGCCGCCCTTCCTGGGCCAGGGCCTCTGCGCGGGCCTCCGCGACGCGGCGAACCTGGCGTGGAAGCTGGGGCTGGTGCTCGGGAGCGCGGCGGATGCGTCACTGCTGGACAGCTACGAGGAAGAGCGCCGGGGGCACGTGGCGGAGGTCATTCGCGGCTCGGACGCCATGGGCCGGGTGATGATGTCGGGAGGCCGCGTGGCGGCGCGCGCGCGCAACGCCCTCATCCAGCTCCTCTATCGACTGCCGGTGGCGGGGGACTTCATCCGCCAGTACAAGGCGAAGCCGACGTTCCCGCTGCGGCGCGGCTTGTTGCAGGGGGGCCAGCGCGCCAAGGGCGACGTGCCAGAAGGCTCGTACTTCCCGCAGCCGCGCGTGGAAGGTCCGGACGGCGAGACGTCGCTGCTGGACGACGTCCTGGGCGAGGGCTTCGTGGTGCTCACGCGGCCGGGCGCGCCGCCCGAGGCGCACAAGGAGGCGACAGCCCTCGTGGAGGCGCTGGGGGCGCGGTGGCTGCACGTGTCCCCCGCCCATCGAGCGGGGGAGGGCCGGCCGGGCGCGGTGGTGGACCTGGAGGGCCGTCTGAGCGCGTGGTTCGCCCAGTACTCGGCCGACCTGGTCGTGCTCCGTCCGGACCACTACGTGTTTGGTGTTTCCCGGGATGGGATGCGGGGACACCTCCTGGGCTCGCTCAAGGGCCGCGTCCGTCCTCACTCCCGGCAGAAGGGAGCGGAGGTCCGGCGGGCGGGCTGAGGCGGCGCGCGCGGAGGTGCTTCGGGGTGCGGGCGC
The DNA here is from genome assembly GCF_000280925.3 of Myxococcus hansupus. NCBI lineage: Bacteria > Pseudomonadati > Myxococcota > Myxococcia > Myxococcales > Myxococcaceae > Pseudomyxococcus > Pseudomyxococcus hansupus. Next base: position 4,305,657 of record NZ_CP012109.1, on the reverse strand, counting down.
CCGGGCCGGGGCGCCTTGCAACGTTGCTGCGGTGAGTCTCAGGCAGCCGCGGGCTGGGCCAGCTTGCCGGCGCGATCCACGCAATCACCCAGGAAGCGCAGGTAGATGTCGAGCGCGTCCGCGCCCGTCTTCCCGATGATGGGCGCCTTGTCCGGGACCTGCGACAGCAGCTTGCCGAGCATCACCTCGTTGAGCGCGGTGTGGCCCACGTCGATCTCGGTGTGCTCCTTCAGGAAGGACATGCCCTCCAGGATCTCCTCGCCACAGACGCGCTTGGCCTGCTCGAGCAGCGGGGGACCGATGATGGTGGACAGGCTCTCGATTTCGAACTCGATGGCCACCTGCGCCGCGGGCATTTCACCCACGATGGTGTTCTCGTGGATGTCCCGGTACTCCTTCATCGCCTGCGTCGGCGCCTCGGCGAAGAGCTCGTCCGCGTTCAGCTTGGGGCTGTGACGCTCGTTCCACCGGGCCACCAGGTGCTTGGTGTCCTCGACCATCATCAGGTGGTGGCCGGCCTCGTGCTTCGCGTGCGAGATGAGCTTCTGGCCCACGTCGCTCAGGCCCGCCTTGACGGTGGCCTCACCCGCGCGGCGAATCCAGCCGTCCACCGGCTCCGTCATGTAGACGCCCAGGGAGTTCCAGGTGATGAGGAACGCCTCGAAGAGCTTGGGGTCCGCCTTCTCGTCCAGCAGCGCCTTCAGCTTGGGGTCCGTCTTGATGCGCTCACGGACCTCGGTCACGTGATGGGTGTACAGCTCCTCCACGAGTTGCTTGCTCATGTTCGTTACCCCTGGCGAGTGTTGGGGGCGCTGCGGCGCCCGATGGAGACTTCACTGATGTGTTCGAGATAGTCAGGGATCAGCTTCGCGGAGATGATCCACAGGTACGGGTCCGGCCCCTTGTGGATGCCAGCTTCCTGTACGTACTGCCCGCCCTCGTCCTCACAGAGGAAGTGGAACGAACGGCGGCGGCGGGCGGCGTACCAACGGCGAGCCGCATCCACCAAGGCGACATAGGTCGAAGGACCCGCGTCGCTCAGGGGGAACAGCCGTGCCATGTCGAGCAGGCTGTAGAGGTTGATGCCCTGCTGGCCCATCTCCAGGACCGCGGCGGCCACGGCGACACCGTTGCGGCGCGCGACGAGAATCTCGCGCTCACGCTCCAGGCCAAAGCCGCTCCACTGGTTGTGGACGGCGCGCATGTCGATGCGGTCGCGCGAGAAGTCCAGCGCTTCCACGTAGCAGCCGGGGCGGCTGCGGGCGATGTGCGTGGTGAGCAGCGTCAGCTCGGCGGAGGTGGCCGGGCCAATGGAGATGCCCTCGTGCAGCCGGCCCGTCATCTCGGACGTGTACACGTCCATCATGTGGACCTGCCGCGAGTACGCGAGGTCCGGGTTGAGCGCCATGTACCGCTCGGCGTAGCGGACGTGCGCGCGCGAAATCCAGGGGTTGAGCCCCTCCGCGTAGGCGACGAACCAGCGGAAGTCCGCGTCGCTCTGCGGGTGCTCGAAGCAGCGCACGTACAGGTCGTGCATGATGCGGCCCGGCTCCAGGCCCTTCACCGCGGGCTTGCCCGGGCGCTTCGCCACCTGGTGGATGAGCCAGGTGTGCTGGTACGACTTCATCGAGGACAGCGTCGCCTCGGGGCCGCGCTCGGAGGGCCAGACGGCCTGGCAGAAGAGCTGGGGTATCTCCACGGCCCTCTTCGCCATGTGGGCAAAGTCCTGCTTGAGCTGATCGAACGCCTCGCTGCCCTTGCCAGCCAGGCTGAAGAAGCCGGAGAGCGTGAAGACATCCCACAGGCCCTCGAGCTGCTGGTCCGTGGTGCAGGTGTTGGGGTTGGCCGTCTCGGAGATGTAGCGGACCCAGCGCGCCTCGTCGGAGGAGTAGGGCGCGACGCTCAGGCCACACAGCACCGTGCCATCCGCGCGCACACTGGTGACGTAGCGGATTTCGCCGCGCAGGCTGATGGCCTGACCGTCGGACGTGTGGATCTCGAGCAGGGGCGGCAGCAGGCCCGGGAACAGCAGGTCCTCGGGGCGGCAGCGGATGCACAGGCCGGAGAAGGACAGGTCCACCACCGAGCGCTCCATCTCGCCCAGCTCCCGCCACAGCGGGTGGTGGAAGGTGACGCGCACGCCCTCGGGGGCGGTGATGCGGCGGTGCCAGCGGTGGCGGATGCGGAAGAGCACGTCCGGCATGCGCGTGATGAGCCGGTGGCCGTCCGTGGTGCCCGCCTCCAGCTTCATGCGGTGCGCGCTGTTGTGCCCGATGACGTCGATGTCGTAGGGCGCCTCGCCCCAGTCCACGTCCGGGTCCTCGGCGTGCCACTCCAACTGGCGCGCATCCGGCGACAGCTTCTGGAGGACCACGCGGACGGTGCGGCCCATGCGGCGCAGCACGCCCTTGTTGCCGCCCGTGCTGATGGCCATGAGGATGGCGCGGATGCGCTCGGCCTCATCGATGGTGTCCTGCACCGGCAGGGCCGACGCCGCCGGCTCCGCCACGCCGCGCTTCAGCGCGTCCGCCAGGAGCGACAGGATCTGCCGGCCCTGGTCCAGGGAGACGCTCACCAACTGCAGCCCCACGGGCGCGCCGGCCGTCTCCATGTCCGTGCGGATGAAGGCGCCGTGGATGGGCCCCAGCGTCACGCCACAGCCCGACAGATAGACGGGCAGGGTGCGGTGCTCGGAGTGCTCCACCTTGCCCTGCGGCATCACCCACACCACGGTGGGGCTCAGGCGCGTCACCACGCCAATGACGCCTTCCGGCGTGCCCACGGCGCAGGTGATGGCGTCCGCGCCCGTCCCGTGCAGGGAGTAGCCGGAGTCATCCAGCGCGGCCTCCGCGGGCGGGAGCGGAATCACATTGAACAGCGCGTCCGGACTGCGGAACTCCACCGACCGGCGGTCGGTGAACGGGTTTCCCCCTTCCATGACAAGGCGCCCCCTTCTCCGGTGCTGAGGAACGCTTGATGCAGTCGTCGAGATGGCAAGCACAGTAGTTCCTCCCTGCTCCAGCGGGCCTGCGTTAGGCGGCGAATCGCTATAGGTCCGCATCATACGGATTCCGGAGGAACAGTCAAATCGGATTTATGCAGTCGGGCTGTTTTCTGGCTGGCGGAATTGGTGTCCGTGGGTCGTAGATGACAGCAGCCCACTTCCAACTCTCACGAACTGGTGCGGCGACGGCACAACCGCACGGCCAGAATGTCGCTCGGCTGTAATGTCATAAGTCCGCCAGCGTGTGCGGACTTTCTCGTAGTGAAATGGAGATCGTCAGAGGGGAGCGTTACAGTTCCACCTGTCCAGCCAGCGGAGGGTGTGAGGGATGAGCGCTATGGTGAACGCTTTAGGAGGAGTGGAGGCCGCCGCGCCGCATCGCGCGCCGTTCCATGCGCGGTCGGCGGGCCTGTCATTGGTGGATGGACCAGACGTACTGCGAGTGGATGTCGCGGATGTCATTCAAGGGGCGGTGGAGCTCCTCCTGGCCACGCGCCGCTTGCACGGAATCCAGTTCTCTCTGGAGCTGCCAGAGGACCCGGTGCCGGCCAACGTGAGCCACCGGCGACTGCAGCAGGTGCTGTTGTTGTTGCTGGCGCACGCGGCGGATGCGGCAGGCGGGCAGGGCGTCCGTGTCGTAGTGGATTCCCCGGACGACTTTGGTGACCTGCCCCCGCGGTTCCAGTTCCACGTGGCGGGCGCGCAGTTGTCCCCGCGGGAGCTCCAGGCCGTCTTCTTGTCGCCCATGTTGGTGGGCCCGCTGCACCGCAAGCTGGCGCGCGCGCGTGAGCTGACGGAATCCATGGGCGGCACCCTGGCGGTGGCCAGTGACGCGCGCGAGGGCCTCACCGTGACGGTGGAACTGCCCGCGCCTGGAATGACGAGCTGGTAGCCATTCCGGCGTGCCCGCCATGGCGGGCCGCTGATCCACGGAAGCAGTGAAGAGGAGGGCGGCCCCACCGGTGGCCGGCCCTCCTTTTTCTTTGGGCGTGGGGGAATGCCGTCACGTGTGCCGTGCGTGTTCAGAGGGGGCGTTGTTATTCCGCGCCCGGCCGCTGGCTCCGATAAGCCGTTCCTTCGGAGCGCGTGGCCAAACTCCTTGACGTCGCCGGGCGGGTTCTCGACTATCCCGCGCCGATTCTTACACGGTCACACCTTCTCAGGAGCACATCCATGGCGCCCCCGTCATCCGGAGAAAAGATCACCCTGCAGAGCGGCAAGCTGTCCGTTCCGGACAGCCCGATCATCCCCTTCATCGAGGGCGATGGCACCGGCCGTGACATCTGGCGCGCCTCCCAGGCGGTGTTCGATGCCGCGGTGGAGAAGGCCTACAAGGGCAAGAAGAAGATCGCCTGGTACGAAGTGCTGGCCGGCGAGAAGTCCTTCAAGGCCGTCAATAGCTGGCTTCCCGACGAGACGGTGGAGGCCTTCCGCACGTACCTGGTGGGCATCAAGGGCCCCCTGACGACGCCGGTGGGCGGCGGCATCCGTTCCCTGAACGTGGCGCTGCGCCAGATGCTGGACCTGTACGTCTGCCTGCGCCCCGTGCGCTACTTCAAGGGCGTGCCCAGCCCGGTGAAGACGCCGGACAAGGTCGACATGACCATCTTCCGTGAGAACACGGAAGACATCTACGCGGGCATCGAGTTCGAGGCCGGCTCGGCCGCCGCGGAGAAGTTCCTGGGCATCCTGAAGCAGGAGTTCCCGAAGGAGTTCGGGAAGATCCGCTTCCCCTCCGACGTGGGCCTGGGCGTCAAGCCGGTGTCCCACGAGGGCAGCGACCGGCTGATCCGCGCGGCCATCCAGTACGCCGTGGACCACAAGCGCAAGAGCGTCACGCTGGTCCACAAGGGCAACATCATGAAGTTCACCGAGGGCGCCTTCCGCAAGTGGGGCTACGAGCTGGCCGCCCGGGAGTTCGGTGACAAGGTCTACACCTGGGACCAGTGGGAGGCCACCAAGGCCGCCAAGGGCGAGGAGGCCGCCAACGCGGAGCAGAAGGCCGCGCTGGCCTCCGGGAAGATCCTGGTCAAGGACTCCATCGCGGACATCACCCTGCAGCAGGTCCTCACCCGTCCGGACGAGTTCGACGTCATCGCCACGCTGAACCTCAACGGCGACTACCTGTCGGACGCGCTGGCGGCGCAGGTGGGCGGCATCGGCATCGCGCCGGGCGGCAACATCAACTACGTCACCGGTCATGCCGTGTTCGAGGCCACGCACGGCACCGCGCCCAAGTACGCGGATCAGGACAAGGTGAATCCGGGTTCGGTCATCCTCTCTGGCGAGATGATGTTCCGGCACCTGGGCTGGCACGAGGCGGCGGACCTGATGATCCAGGGAATGGACCGCGCGATCGCCAGCAAGACGGTGACCTACGACTTCGCCCGCCTGATGAAGCAGGAGGGGCAGAGTGGGGTGACCGAGGTGAAGTGCTCCGAGTTCGGGCAGGCCATCATCAAGAACATGTAGTCCCCCGACGGGGACCCAAGAAGGGACGAATCCATGGCTCAGAATGGCAAGAAGAAGATCAGCCTCATCGGCGGCGGACAGATCGGCGGCAACCTGGCGCTGCTGGCCGTGCAGAAGTCGCTCGGTGACGTGGTGCTCTTCGACATCCCGGCGGCCGAAGGTCTGGTCAAGGGCAAGGCGCTGGACATCAACCAGCTTTCCGCGGTCGACGGTTATGACTGTCGCGTGACGGGCTCCACGGACTGGAAGGACGTGGCCGGCTCGGACGTGATCATCATCACCGCCGGCGTGCCGCGGAAGCCGGGCATGTCGCGTGAGGATCTGCTCGAGATCAACCTGAAGATCATGACGGACGTGGCGAACAACATCAAGCAGCACGCCCCGAACGCCTTCGTGATCAACGTGGCCAACCCGCTGGACGCGATGGTGTTCGCGCTCCACAAGATCGCGGGCCTGCCCAAGCACATGGTGGTCGGCATGGCGGGCGTGCTGGACACCAGCCGCTTCAAGTGCTTCGTCGCCGAGGCGCTCGGCTCCTCCATCCGCGACGTGGAGGCCCTGGTGCTGGGCGGCCACGGCGACGACATGGTTCCCCTCGTGCGTCACAGCACGGTGGGCGGCGTGCCCCTCACGGAGCTGATCGCCAAGGACAAGCTGGACGCCATCATCCAGCGCACCCGGAACGGCGGCGCGGAGCTGGTCGGCCTGTACAAGACGGGCAGCGCCTACTTCGGCCCCGCGGCCTCCTCCATCGCCATGGCGGAGAGCTTCCTGCAGGACCGCAAGCGCGTCCTGCCGGCCGCCGCCCTGCTGGAGGGCCAGTACGGCATCAAGGACTACTTCTTCGGCGTCCCCGTGCAGATCGGCGCGGGCGGCGTGGAGAAGATCATCACCGTCGAGCTGAACGACGGTGAGAAGGCCGAGCTGGAGAAGTCCTTCCAGTCGGTCAAGAAGACGGTTGACTCCGTCAAGCTGTAGTTGCCAGGCAGTCACGTGCGGCCCGCTGGGGAGACCCGGCGGGCCCTGTGCCTGATGCTGTGGATGACGCGGGCTTATTGCCCCGGCCGCCATCGTTGCAGCGCGTTTTCACCAAGTTAACTACCCTGTAGAACTCGCACGGGACGTCCGGGCCCTGGCGCGCCAATTGGCGGGCCGGCTCACGGGAGCGGTATCCAGCGTCCGGCAGTCAAGGAGACGAAGATGGCAGCAGCAGCGCGGTTCACGGTGGTGGGCGGCGGTCTCGCCGGGCTGATGACGACGATCAAGCTCGCGGAGGCGGGTCACCAGGTGGATGTGCTCTCGCTCGTCCCGGTGAAGCGTTCCCACTCCGTCTGTGCCCAGGGCGGCATCAACGGCGCGGTGAACACCAAGGGCGAGGGTGACCACCCGGACATCCACGTGATGGACACCTTGCGCGGCGGCGACTTCCTCGCGGAGCAGGTGTCCGTGAAGGGCATGTGTCATGCCGCGCCCGGCGTCATCTACCTGCTGGACCGCATGGGCGTGACCTTCAACCGCACGCCGGAAGGCCTCTTGGACTTCCGCCGCTTCGGCGGCACGCTGCACCACCGCACGGCGTTCGCTGGCGCGACCACCGGCCAGCAGCTCCTCTACGCGCTGGACGAGCAGGTCCGCCGCTACGAGGCCGAGGGCAAGGTCACCAAGTACGAGTACTGGGAGTGGCTCGGCACGGTGAAGGACGACAGCGGGCGCTGCATCGGCAGCGTGGCCGTCGACCTGCGCACCATGGAGATCCGCACCTTCCCGGCCGAGGCCGTGTGCCTCGCCACGGGTGGCCCGGGCATCGTCTTCGGCCGCTCCACCAACTCCATCATCAACACCGGTACGGCCGCGGGCCGCGCCTACATGGAGGGCGCGCACTACGCCAACGGTGAGTTCATCCAGGTGCACCCCACGTCCATCCCGGGCGAGGACAAGCTGCGCCTGATGAGCGAGTCGGTCCGCGGCGAGGGTGGCCGCGTCTGGGTGCCGCGCAAGAAGGGTGACACGCGCGCGCCGCAGCAGATCCCGGAAGCCGAGCGCTGGTACTTCCTGGAAGAGAAGTACCCCAAGTACAAGAACCTGGTGCCGCGCGACGTGGCCACCCGCGAGATCTTCATGGTCTGCCGCGAGCTGGGCATGGGCATCAACGGCCGGGACGGCGTGTACCTGGACGTGACGCACATCCCCGCGCCGGTGCTGGACGCCAAGAGCAAGGGCGTCATGGAGATCTACGAGAAGTTCGTCGGTGACGACCCGCGCAAGGTGCCCATGGTCATCTTCCCGGGCATGCACTACTCCATGGGCGGCCTGTACGTGAACTTCGAGGCCGACCCGAAGACGCTGACGCCGGCCGAGGGCAGCTCCAAGAACCAGTCCACCACGATTCCCGGCCTGTACGCCGCGGGCGAGGCGGATTACGCCTTCCACGGCGCGAACCGCCTGGGCGCCAACTCGCTGCTGTCCTGCATCTACTCGGGCATGATCGGCGGCCCGGCCATGGCGTCCTTCTCCAAGGAGCAGAAGACGCGCGCCGCGGAGATGCCGGAGAAGCACTTCCAGTCCGCGAAGCAGTACTGGCAGGACCGGTTCGCCACCATGATCAAGATGAGTGGCTCGGAGAACCCGTACGGTCTGGCCAAGGAGCTGGGCGACACCATGACGGAGAACTGCACCGTCGTGCGCTACAACGACCGGCTGAAGAAGACGGTCGAGAAGATCCGCGAGCTCAAGGACCGGTGGAAGAACGTCAACGTGCTGGACACGGGCAACGTGGCCAACCGCGCGCTGTCGTACACCAACCAGCTCTGGAACATGTTCGAGCTGGGCGAGGTCATCGCCACCAGCGCGCTGCTCCGCGACGAGAGCCGCGGCGCCCACTACAAGCCGGACTTCACGCTGCCCGAGCCGAAGACGAAGGACCCCCGGCAGGATCCGGAGTGGATGCAGTTGTGGCGCGCGCGCCACGAGAAGTGGGCCAAGACGACCGTCGCGACGTACGCCGAGGCCGGCCCGCAGATCCACTACCAGGACATCCCCACGCCCGTGCTGGACCCCGAGCCGCGCTGGTACGCCTGAGACGGGAACCACTCAACTGATTTGGAAGTGAAGGGTCGAGCCACATGGACACTGCACAGGCATCCGCTGTCACCAACAAGACCATCACCTTCCGCATCTGGCGGCAGGATGATCCCGCGAAGCCAGGTCACTTCGATGAGTTCAAGGTTCCCTATGTGAAGGGCGCCAACGTCATCTCGTGCCTGATGGAGATCCAGCGCAACCCCGTCACGGTGGAGGGCAAGAAGGTGGCCCCGGTGATCTGGGACGCCGCTTGTCTCGAGGAGATCTGCGGTAGCTGCGCCATGAACATCAATGGCCGCGTGCGCATGGCGTGCTCGGCGCTGATCGACAAGCTGGAGCAGCCGATCACGCTGGAGCCCATGAGCAAGTTCCCCGTGGTGCGTGACCTCACGGTGAACCGCGACCGCATGTTCGACGCGCTCAAGCGCATCAAGGGCTGGGTGCCCATCGACGGGACGCACAACCTGGGCCCCGGCCCGCGTCAGGCGCCCGTGGACCAGTCGGTGATGTACGTGCTCTCCACGTGCATCACCTGCGGAAGCTGCCTGGAGGCGTGCCCCCAGGTGACGCAGGACAACGACTTCGTGGGCGCCGCGGCCATCAGCCAGGCCCGCCTGTTCAACATGAACCCCACGGGCAAGATGAACTCCGAGGAGCGCACGCGCTCGCTCATGGGGCCCGGCGGCGTGCAGGACTGCGGCAAGGCGCAGAACTGCGTGAAGGTCTGCCCGAAGGAGATTCCGCTCGTCACGTCCATCGCGGTGATGAACCGCGAGGTGACCAAGCTCACCATCAAGGACATCTTCTTCCAGGACGAGGCCCCCAAGGCCCACGGCAGCGGTCCGGGGTAGGGCGGTACACGACTTCCTCGTTTCACGCGGCCCCGTGCCGGCGTCCTTTCGAGGCGCCGGGCGGGGCCGTGCCCGTTCTTGCGTCAGACGGGCCGGCCCAAGGTGAAGGCGGCCTCATCTTGGCGGACATTCCTGATTATCTGCCATGCACCCTGTCGGACGGTGCAGGTGTACCGGGGTCAAACGGTCTTGCACTCCGTCGCTTTCTGCGCAATGAGGGCCCGGCGCTGACGCCTCTCTCAGGCTGTCTCCCCTCGTCTCCACCGGAGCCTCGATGAAGATCCACGAGTACCAGGGCAAGGAAATCTTCCGGAAGTACGGCGTGCCCACGCCGAAGGGCATCCTTGCTCTTTCCGCCAACGAAGCGGAGGCCGCGGCGAAGGAGCTCGGCACTCCCGTGGTCGTCGTGAAGTCCCAGATTCACGCGGGTGGCCGCGGCAAGGGCGGCGGCGTGAAGCTCGCCAAGAGCCCCGCCGAGGCCAAGGAAATCGCCTCGCAGATGCTGGGCATGAAGCTGAAGACCATCCAGACCGGGCCGGAAGGCCAGACGGTCCACAAGGTCTACATCGAAGAAGGTCTCGCCATTGGCCAGGAGCTGTACCTGGGCGTGACGCTGGACCGCGCCTCCAGCCGCATCACCTTCATGGCCTCCCGCGAGGGTGGCGTGGAGATTGAGGAAGTGGCGGAGAAGCACCCGGAGAAGATCCTCCGCGAGTCGGTGGACCCGGCCGTGGGCTTCCAGGACTTCCAGGGCCGCAAGCTGGCCTTCGGGCTGGGCCTGTCGGGCCCCACGGTGAACAAGTTCGCCCAGTTCTGCTCGGCGCTGTACCGGATGTTCATCGACACGGACGCCTCGCTCGTGGAGATCAACCCGCTGGTCATCCTGAAGGATGGCGGCGTGGTGGCGCTCGACGCGAAGGTGACCTTCGACGAGAACGCGCTCTACCGGCACAAGGACCTGCTGGAGTACCGCGACCTGGCCGAAGAGGAGCCCCGTGAGATCCAGGCCAAGGAGTGGGACCTGGCCTACATCGCGCTGGACGGCAACATCGGCTGCATGGTGAACGGCGCGGGCCTGGCCATGGCCACCATGGACACCATCAAGCTGGTGGGCGGCAGCCCGGCCAACTTCCTGGACGTGGGCGGCGGCGCCAACAAGGAGAAGGTCACCGCGGCCTTCAAGCTCATCCTGGCGGACCCGGCCGTGAAGGCGGTGCTGGTCAACATCTTCGGCGGCATCATGAAGTGTGACGTCATCGCCGAGGGCATCATCGCCGCGGCGAAGGAGGTCCAGCTCAAGGTTCCGCTCGTGGTGCGGCTGGAAGGCACCAACGTGGAGAAGGGCAAGGAGCTGCTGAGCAACTCCGGCCTCGCCATCACCCCGGCGGACAACCTGCGTCAGGCGGCGGAGAAGGCCGTCGCCGCGGTGAAGTAATCCCGCGCACTCTTTTCCGGAAAGAACGCCATGGCCATTCTCGTCAACGAAAACACGAAGGTCCTCTGCCAGGGCATCACGGGCTCGGCGGGTTCGTTCCACGCGAAGCAGATGCTCGAGTACGGCACGAAGCTCGTCGCCGGTGTGACTCCGGGCAAGGGCGGCACCACGTTCGAGGGCAAGGTCCCCGTGTTCAACACGGTGGCCGAGGCGGTGAAGGCGACGGGCGCGAACACGTCCGTGGTCTTCGTGCCGCCCCCCTTCGCCGCTGACTCCATCATGGAGGCCGCGGACGCGGGCGTGTCCCTCATCATCACCATCACCGAGGGCATCCCCGTCAACGACATGGTGCGCGCCAAGCGCTACCTGCAGGGCAAGCCGGGCGTCCGGCTGGTGGGCCCCAACTGTCCGGGCGTCATCACCCCGGGCGCGCTGTGCAAGATCGGCATCATGCCGGGCCACATCCACAAGCCGGGCCGCATCGGCGTGGTGTCCCGCTCCGGCACGCTGACCTACGAGGCCGTGCACCAGCTCACCCAGTTGGGCCTGGGCCAGTCCACCGCCGTGGGCATCGGTGGTGACCCGGTCAACGGCACGGACTTCGTGGACGTGCTCAAGCTCTTCAACGCGGACCCGGACACCGACGCCGTCATCATGATTGGCGAAATCGGCGGTGACGCCGAGGAGCAGGGCGCCGCCTACGTGGCCGCCGAGTTCACCAAGCCCATCGCCGGGTTCATCGCGGGCCAGTCCGCGCCCCCGGGCAAGCGCATGGGCCACGCCGGCGCCATCATCTCCGGTGGCAAGGGCACGGCGACCGAGAAGATCAAGGCCATGGAGGCCGCGGGCATCCTGATGGCCGCCAGCCCCGCCGAGCTGGGCACCACCCTTCAGGAGGCCCTCAAGCGGGGCGCTCCGAAGAAGCGCTAAACCCCAACGCAAACACGAGAAGGAGCCAGTCACATGGCCATCGAGCGTACGCTGTCCATCATCAAGCCGGACGGCCTGGAGAAGGGCGTCATCGGGAAGATCATCAGCCGCTTCGAGGAGAAGGGGCTGAAGCCGGTCGCCATCCGCCTGCAGCAGCTCTCCCAGGAGCAGGCCGAGGGCTTCTACGCGGTCCACAAGGCCCGGCCCTTCTTCAAGGACCTGGTGCAGTTCATGATCTCCGGCCCGGTCGTCCTGATGGTGCTGGAAGGCGAGAACGCGGTCCTGGGCAACCGGGACATCATGGGCGCCACCAACCCGGCGCAGGCCGCCGAAGGCACCATCCGCAAGGACTTCGCGACCAGCATCGACAAGAACACGGTGCACGGCTCCGACAGCCTGGAGAACGCGAAGATCGAGATCGCGTACTTCTTCCGGGAGACGGAGATCCACGCCTACCCGTACCAGAAGTAGCCGGCCGGCCCCCTCGAAGGGGCCGCCGTTCCAGGCCCGGTGTCCGCGCATCAGAAGGCGCGGGCCCGGGCCGCTGTTCTTCCAGGAGACGGGCCCGGAAATGTCCACGAGGCGGGCAGGGGAGCAGGGGCTCCTTTGACTTGCCGTGCCCATGTGTGGGAAGGGACGCCCCTGGGCCCTCCGTTAAGCGCAACGACGATGTCAGAGACTCTCTCCGCCACCTCCCTGCCAGTTACCGAGCCGCTGCCGGCTCCCGCGCCTCCCAAGCTGGTGGACGTGGCCAGCCTGTCCCTGGAGGCGCTGTCGCGCTTCGTCACCGAGGAGCTGGGGGAGCGCGCCTTCCGTGCCCCGCAGCTCTACCGCTGGCTGCACCAGCGCGGTGCCACCTCGTTCGACGAGATGACGGACCTCTCCAAGGCCCTGCGGGAGAAGCTGCGGGCCCGGGCGGAGATCATCCCCCTGGTGAAGGACCTCGAGCAGCGCAGCATCGACGGCACCATCAAGTACCGGTGGAAGACGCGGGACGGGCGCTTCATCGAGTCCGTCTACATGCCCGCCGAGGACCGCCGGACGCTGTGCGTGTCCACCCAGGTGGGTTGCGCCATGGCCTGCAGCTTCTGCATGACGGGCACCATGGGGCTCAAGCGCAACCTCACCGCCAGCGAGATCGTCGCCCAGGTCCACGCGGTGAACCGCGAGGTCCGCAAGAACGAAGGCCACGAGACGCTCCGCCCGCTCTCCAACCTGGTCTTCATGGGGATGGGCGAGCCGCTCCACAACTTCGAGAACCTCAAGACGGCGCTCGCCATCCTCCAGTCCCAGGATGGCCCCAACTTCAGCCACCGGCACATCACGGTCTCCACCGTGGGCCTGGTGCCGATGATCGAGCGCTTCGGCAAGGAGACGGACGTCAAGCTGGCCATCTCCCTCAACGCCAGCACCGACGAGCAGCGCAGCAAGACGATGCCCGTCAACCGCAAGTGGAACATCGCGGCCCTGCTGGACGCCTGCCGCACGTTCCCGCTGCGTCAGGGCCGCCGCATCACCTTCGAGTACGTCCTCATCAAGGGCTTCAACGACGCGGACGAGGACGCGCACCGGCTCATCGAACTGCTCAAGGGCATCCCGGTGAAGGTGAACCTGATCCCCTACAACGAGAATCCCGGCTTGGGGTTCCACACCACTGGCGAGGAGCGCGCGGAGGAGTTTCGCGCCATCCTCGCGGACGGCCATGTCGCCGCATACATCCGCAGGAATCGGGGCCGGGACATCGCCGGCGCCTGCGGGCAGCTCGCCAATCGCGGCGAGACGCAAGCCGGGGCCGAGACTCAGACATAAGGTCCCGAGCTTCCTTGACAATCCAGCGGGAGCGGCGTTAAGAGCGCCACCCCTTTCCTAAGACGTTTCCTGTTCGTTGGAGAGCATTCAATGGCCGTTGTCCTCCGTCTTGCCCGCGCGGGCGCCAAGAAGAAGCCGTACTACCACGTGGTCGCCACCGATTCCCGCAATCCCCGGGACGGCAAGTTCATCGAGGCCGTGGGTGCGTACGACCCGAACCTGGAGCCGCCCAAGGTGGAGTTCAACGAGGAGCGCCTCAACTACTGGCTGAAGACTGGCGCGACGCCGTCCGAGACGGTCGCGGACCTCATCAAGGTCGCCGGTAAGGCCAAGCCCGCTCCCGCGGTCTGAGCCACGCCATAGTGGACGTGGAGCAGCTTCTTACCTATCTGGCGCGGGCCCTGGTCGATCATCCTGACCAGGTCAGCCTGCGTTTGTCCGAGGCGGAAGGGGCCCGGCTCTATGAGCTGAAGGTCTCCGCCGAGGACGTCGGCAAGGTCATCGGACGTGATGGGCGCACCGTGAATGCCCTCCGGACGCTGCTCAACGCCGCCGCCCAGAAGTCCGGGCAGAAGGTGCGACTGGAGATCCTCGACGACCGGCGCAATGCGGCAGGCGCACCGGCGGCCGTTCCGGACTCCACGCAGTGAAGGCCAGCCCCTACCTCGAACTGGGCTACGTCGCGCGTGCGCATGGTTTGCGCGGTGAGGTGGCCATCCGCGCGTTGGACCCGTCCTCCGAGACGCTCGACACCGTCGAGCGCATCTTCGTGCGGACGCGCGCGGGCGAGGAGAAGTTGCTGCGCCTGGAAGGGCTGCGGCCCACGCCGAAGGAGGACATCGTGGTCCTCGAAGGCGTGGCGTCGCGCAACGACGCGGAGGCGCTCGTGGGCGCCAAGGTGTTCGTCTTCCGCGAGGACCTGGAGCCTCCCGCCGAGGGAGAGTTCTTCCAGGGGGACCTGGTGGGGCTCGAGGCGGTGGATGCCGCGGGCAACGCGCTGGGCCGCGTGGAGGAGATCTGGGCCACCGGCGAGGTCCCCAACCTGGTCATCCGGGCGCAGGGCCGTGACGAGCTGGTGGTGCCCTTCGCGGACGAGTTCGTGCCCTCGGTGGACATCGCCGCGGGGCGCATCGTGATCCAGCCTCCCGAGTACGTGGACACGGGCCGCAAGGGCGCCGAATCGGGTGGAGGCCCGGAGGACGCGGAATGAGCCCACCGTATCCGGTGGAGATCCTCACGCTGTTCCCCGGCATGGTGTCCGGCTACCTGGGGGCGAGCATCCTCGGGAAGGCCCAGGAGAAGGGTCTCCTCTCCGCCACCATCACCGACATCCGCGAGTACGCCGAGGGCAAGCACCGCGTCACCGACGACGCGCCCTACGGTGGTGGCGCCGGCATGGTGATGAAGCCCGAGCCGCTGGTTTCAGCGATCGAAGCGGCGAAGGGGCGGCTGCCGGGAGCCAGGGCGCTGCTCATGAGTCCGCGGGGGCCGGCCTTCACGCAGGCCACCGCGCGGGAGCTGGTGCGCCACGAGGCGGGCCTCATCCTGGTGTGCGGCCGCTATGAGGGTGTCGACGAGCGGGTGATGGCCCACCTCGATGGTGAGCTGTCCCTGGGAGACTTCGTCCTCACCGGCGGTGAGCTGGCCGCGATGACGGTGGTGGACGCGGTGGCGCGGCTGGTGCCCGGGGTGCTCGGCAACGTGGACTCGTCCGTCACCGAGAGCTTCGAGGAAGGCCTGCTGGAGCACCCGCAGTACACGCGCCCGCCTGTGTTCCGAGGGGTCGAGGTGCCCGCCGCCCTCCAGTCCGGCGACCACGCCCGGATTGCCCGGTGGCGCCGTTGGAAGTCATTGGTGCTTACTCAGGCACGCCGCCCGGACCTCTACGCCCGCGTGGAGTTGTCCAAGGCCGACCAGAAACTTCTGGCCCGCCGGGAGGAAGAGCTGTAACCCTGAGCGTTGCTAGCAGGTTGGATCATCAGGGCTTGTCCGACACCGCTCTCTCTGTTAGTACGGCCCGCTCTTTCACGCGACCATCGCGTCAGTTCAAAGTTTTTCCGGAGTTCGTCATGCGCCACGCCGCCATTCAGCACATCGAGGCCAAGTTCCTTCGCCAGGATGTCACCACGTTCAGCACCGGTGACTCCGTGCGCGTCCACTGGAAGGTCAAGGAGGGCGAGAAGGAGCGCGTGCAGGCGTTCGAGGGCATCGTCATCCGGAAGACGAAGGGCAGCCACCGCGCCACCTTCACGGTGCGCAAGCTCTCCTTCGGCGTCGGCGTGGAGCGCGTGTTCCCCCTGCACAGCCCCCGCTACGAGAAGATCGAGGTCCTGTCGCGCGGTGACGTGAACCGCAAGCGCCTGTTCTACCTCCGCGATCTGAAGGGCAAGGCCGCCCGCGTCGACGTGCTCGAGGAGCCGAACGCGAAGGCCTCCAAGAAGGCCGCCTCGGCCTCCTGAGCGCTTCCCGCGCTTTCGCAGTGAAAAGGAGCGTCCAATCCAGGACGCTCCTTTTTTCATTCGCGCTAACATGCGCGAGCCATGCAATTCGCCGAAGTCGCCGTCCAGAACGTCCGCGGTTTCTCCCCCGCGGGGCGCTTTGCCCTCAAGAGCGGGTACCTCGTCCTCAAGCCGCCCTCCGCGGAGATGAGCCCCCTGGCGGGGCTGTCCCTCGCGCTGCTGTTCGCGGATGGACGCGGTGGTGACGCCGCCTTCGTCGCTCCAGGCGCCAAGTCCGGCAAGGCCGCGCTGACGCTGGTGGGCGTGGACGGGGTGACGTACCGCGTGCTGCGCGAGCTGGGCGGCTCCGGGACGTTGCACCGGATGAACGCGTCCACGCAGCAGCCCGAGCTCGTGTCCTCGGATGCCTCGGAGATCAGCCAGTTCCTTCGTGGGCAGGTGGGCCTGCCGCCGCGGACCACCTTCGAGCAGGTGTACTGCCTGCAGATGGGCCAGCTCCCCTCGAAGCGTCCCCGGAAGGCCGCCGCGGCCGGTGCGGGGAAGCTGGACCCGAAGGCCTCCGGCAAGTTTCCCTCGCTGGCGTCGGCGTCCACGGTGCAGCCCGCCGAGGACATCCCCGCCGCGGAGGCGAAGCTGCGCGCCCTGGAGCAGGAGCTGGTGGCCGCCACGGAGGTGGACGGCCTCCAGTTCAAGGCCGACGGCGTGGCCTCGCAGATCTTCGACGCCGAACAGAAGCTGACGGGCACCCAGGGGTTGAAGGTGGCCATCAAGGAGGCGGAGGCCGCGTGGCGCGCCGCCCCCACGCCCGAGTCCCTGGGGCTCCCCCAGGACATCGTCAACCGCGTGAATCGCCACCCAAAGGCCATTGCCCGCCGGGACGATGCCCTGGCTCGGCTCAACGCCGACCGGGAGCTGGAGGAGGAGTCTCGTCCCGCGTCCGTGCCGCCGCTGACGCAGAGCGCGGGCTTCTGGGCGGGCCTGGGCGCGGGCGTGCTGTTCTTGGGCCTGGCCGTGGGCCTGGGCATCAGCGTCGACCGCGCTTTCCGTTACCTGGCGCTGCTCGACATCCCGGCCTTCGGCGTGGCCGCCTTCATCGCGCTTCGCTATGTGGATGATCTCCAGAAGGCGACGCAGCACGGCAGCAAGGAAGGCCGCTTCGAGAGCCGGGAGAAGAAGATCCTGGAAGAGTACGAAGCCGAGGCCGCGCCGCTGCGAATGGCCCAGAAGGCGCTCGAGGTGGAGGCGTTGGATGCCATCGCGCCCGCGTTGGAGCGCAAGGAGCTGCTCGCCGCCCGCGTCACGGAGCTGCAGGAGCAACTGCACGCCATCGAGGCGGATCCGGACTACATCGCGGCGGCCACGCAGATGAAGTCGCTCAAGGCGGAGCAGGAGTCTCTCAACGCGGAGCTGACCCAGAAGGGCAGCTACGTGCGTGACATCCGCGAGGTGGAGCGTGAGATCGGGCGCGTGAAGGAGTCCATCGTCCTGGCCAAGGCGCCGCCGGCTCCCGCCGCGCCCGGTCCGGATGGCGCCGCCGCGCCTGCCGAGCCGCTGGAGGATCCCTCCCCCGCGCTGCTGTCCCAGGCCGCGGATGTCTTCACCACGGACGTGGTGTCGGTGCAGGGGATGCTGAAGGAGCGGTGCGTCCAGTACCTCACCGCGCTCACGGACCGGCGCTACCAGGGCATCGAGTGGGATCGCGAGGGCCGGGCCTTCGCGCTGACCGCGGGCCGCCGGGTGCCCGTGGGCGAGCTGCCGGCGAAGGACCTGGACCTCTACTACCTGGCGCTGCGGATGACGGTCGTGGAGAAGGCGAGCGCCCGGGTGAAGCGTCCCTTCCTCCTGGAGGATGTCTTCTCTGGGATGGAGGAGGTGAAGCTGCCCCTCATCGCCCGGATGTTGAAGCACTTGGGCACGCTGACTCAGGTGCTGCACGTCACCTCGCACCCTGGCTTCGCGCAGATGTCGGACGGCCCCGTTAACGTCTGAGAGGTGAACGTGGCGGGTTGTCTCCGTTCAGGAGGCGCGCCGGGGAGGGTGGATGGGCGGGGCGGAGCCGCGGGAGCGGCGGGCGTATGGGGACGCGGGCGAGGAGGCGGCGGTCCGCTTCCTGGAGGCGCAGGGGTGGCGGGTCCGGCACCGTAACTGGACTTGCCG
Organism: Myxococcus hansupus; assembly: GCF_000280925.3. NCBI lineage: Bacteria > Pseudomonadati > Myxococcota > Myxococcia > Myxococcales > Myxococcaceae > Pseudomyxococcus > Pseudomyxococcus hansupus. The sequence goes on along the minus strand of NZ_CP012109.1, from coordinate 4,287,459 downwards.
CTACGGAGAGCTGGACGTCGTGGTGGAGCGTGAGGACCTGGTGTGTTTCGTGGAGGTCCGGATGCGCTCCACGGCGACCTGGGGAGATCCGTCTCACAGCGTGTCCTTCGCGAAGCAGCGCCGGGTGGTGAAGGCGGCGCTGCGCTACCTGTTCGCGCATGAGCTGCAGGGGCGGATGCTTCGCTTCGACGTGATTTCAGTGGTGGGGCGCGGTGCGCACGCCACGGTGGAGCACATCCCTGGCGCCTTCGACGCGGGGATGTGAGAGGACGATGCCATGGCTGGAACGCTCTATCTGGTGGCGACGCCCATCGGGAACCTGGGGGACGTCACGACGCGCGCGCTGGAGACGCTGCGCGCCGTGCGCTTCATCGCGTGCGAGGACACCCGGCACTCGCGGGTGCTGCTCGACCACTTCGGCATTGGTGGGAAGGACCTGGTGAGCCTGCCCGCCTTCGCGGAGGGGCAGCGCGCCGGGCGCATCCTCGACCGCATCGCCGAAGGCGACGACTGCGCGCTCGTCACGGACGCGGGCAGTCCCGCCATCAGCGACCCGGGCGAGAAGCTGGTGGCCGAGGCGTTGGAGCGGGGGCTGAACGTGGTGCCCATCCCGGGGCCCACCGCGCTGGTGGCGGCGCTGAGCGCCTCGGGCTTGCCCACGGGCCGTTTCCACTTCCTCGGCTTCGTCCCGCGCAAAGGCGCCGAGCGCCGGGCCATGCTGGAGGAGGTCGCGCAGCTTTCCGCCACGCTGGTGCTCTATGAGTCGCCGCGTCGGCTCGCGGAGACGCTGCCGGACCTGCTCGAGGTGTGGGGGGACCGTCGCGCCTGCGTGGCCCGGGAGCTGACGAAGCTGCACGAGGAGTTCGCCCGGGGCACCTTGTCCGAGCTCGCGGCGCGCTACGCGACCGAAGAGGCCCGCGGCGAGGTGGTGCTCCTGGTGGAGGGCCGCACCGGCGAAACGCGCTGGTCCGAAGAGGAGCTGCGCCGGGCCTTGGAGGAGGGACTCGGGCGCGGCGAGAAGCTCAAGGCGCTGAGCACCGAGCTGGCCCGCCGTGCGGGGTGGGCCGGTCAGGACGTCTACCGGCTCGGGTTGTCGCTGAAGCGCTGACGTTCGACTGGGGGCGCCGTGACGGGCGCCCCCCTTTCGCCGCGCTAGAAGCTGAACGTGGCGCTGAGGTCGAAGCGGAACGTGGTGCTCTCCACCGCGCGGAAGCGGCGGGACACCAGGTCGTAGCGCCAGTCGAAGTTGGGGTTCAGCTCGGGGGAACCCGGGGACAGGTCCACGGCGCCGTCACCATTCACGTCACGGCCGGGCTCCTCGGCGGTGATGGCGTGGTTGGTGTTGTAGAGGAACGTCCCCGACGCGCGAATCTGGAAGGCCTGAGAAGCGTTCGCGGTGACGCCCAGCATGCCACCCACCTGGAAGTAGTCCTCGGAGGTGAGCAGCTTGCGGAGGGCCGCGCTGAGCTCGTTGTAGTACCGGCCGCTGCCCACGTAGTTGCCGATGCCGCGCACGTCCAGGGCGAAGCGCTGGGACTTGGCGGGGCGGTTGAAGGGCACCAGCTCCACGCCGAAGAGCATGCCCGCCTGGTGCGGGGCGTTGATGCCCGTCTCCTTGCGGTCCCACGGGCCCGTGAAGCAGTTGGCGGGGGCGCCCAGGTTGTCTGGGTTGTCCGCGGCCTGCGCGCAGTTGGAGTAGGCGCCGGGGCCTCGCACGGGGATGGTGTAGTGCGCCTTGAAGTACGGCTCCGCCGCCCCCATGCGCCGCGAGAAGGCCGTGTAGAGCTGGTACTTGTGGACGCGGTCACCGATGTTGCCGCGGCTGTCCGAGTTCGTCGTGTCCGCGGCCGCGTCGCGCAGCTTCGCGGTGGGGGCCTCGTACTCCAGGCCGACAATCCAGGTGGGCTTCGTCTCGTCCTTCTCCTGGTTGAAGAAGGCGTAGGCCAAGCCGAAGCGCATGTTGCCCAGGCCGCCGCGGAAGCTCTCCTGCGGGACGTCGAACAGGGCGGTGGGCGGCGCGGAGCCGCTCAGACAGCCCGGAATGACGGAGCCGTTGGCGTTCATGCAGTTGTTGGTGATGGTGGACGTCTCCGGCGACGAGTTGGACGTGAAGTCCCAACGCTCGTTCTGGGAGAAGACCAGGGGCAGGGCGAAGGAGAACTCCAGGTCCCGGTAGAGGCCGACGGAGAGCTCCAGGTTGAGCCGGGCGTCCACGCCCTTGTACCAGAGCTCCGCGGCGTCCACGCGGCCCGAGCTACCGCTCCCCGCGGGGGCCAGTTGTTCGCGGACGATCTTCGCGCGGTTCTGCGTGCGCTCGAAGCCGACGTCGATGAAGAGATCGAACGGATCGTTCTCCTCGAGCGACGACGCGATGCGGGTGATGTCCGCCGCGCTGGCGGCGAGCGGCGCGCCCAGCGTCAGCGCGGCAAGTACGGCGCGAAGCCTGTGCATCCGACCTCCGACGGCGAATCACCCGGGCCTTCCGGCAAGCCCGGGGGGCTTCCAGCTAGCCGCGCCGTCGAAGGAGTGTCAAGAATCGGGTGGCTTTTACTTACCGGCCACCACGGAGGTGCTCAGCAGGCCGTCCATGCGGCGCATCTCCGCCTCGAAGCCGGACCGCTGCTGCGTGGCCAGGGAGCGGCGGTAGGTCTTGTGCTGCTCATAGGGGTCCAGCACCCGGTCATCGTGCGTCATGAGCTGGTAGTGCAGGTGGGGAGCGAAGCTGCGGCCGGTGTTGCCGCTCTTCGCAATCACCTGGCCCACCGTGAATCGCGAGCCCGCCTTCACGTTCTTGTCCACCTCGTCCAGATGGAGGAACAGGGCGCGGCGCCCCTTGCCGCCCGTTTCGACCAGCTCGATGCAGTTGCCGTTGCCGCTGAAGTTCCAGTTCTTGCGCTTCACCACGCCGCTGAAGGGCGCCTTGATGGGCGTCCCCACCGGGGTGCGGAAGTCCACGCCCTTGTGCTTCCGGCCATCGCGGAGCAGGGACGTCACCTGCTCGTAATTGTCGATGGGCGAGCGCTCCAGGCGCAGCTCCAGCTCGTCGCCGCTGGCGAGGTAGTAGCGGGCGTTGGGCTCACCGTCGGCCTGGTAGCGGTACGCGGCCAGCGTCTTGCCCAGCTTCGCGCTGGTGAAGCGCACCGCGTGCACCAGGGGCTCCTCGTTGACGCGGCGCTGGAAGAGCACCTCCAGCGTGTCTCCGCGGAGGATTTCGCCGGGGACGGACACCCACCACACCAGCGTGCGCGTCACCACCTGCGCCAGGGCCGGGCCCACGTCCGCGCCCGCGGAGTTGACGAGCGCCGTCTCCAGGGGGCCGTTGATGCTCACGGACACGCGCTCCATGCCCGCGGCCTTCACCGGGTCGGTGGGGACGGGGGCCGGCGTGGGCGCGGTGACGACGGCGGTGGCGTCCGGCGCGGTGGCGGGCGCCTGGGCCGCGGCCTCTTCCGTGGCCTGGGCCATCCGCTGCTTCCACCACCAGACGCCTCCCGCGGCACCGCCGAGGATGAGCGACACGGCGGCCACGGCTCCGATAGGACTGCGTTTCGGAGGGGCACCGAGGGTGGGAAGGTTCGGCCGCATGCAAGCTCCCTGAATTGGATTGGGTGGGCGGGCCCGAAACCGACGTGCGCGAGACGGAATTCCGCCTCTTCGCCGGTCTACTCGTCCGGGCCGTCTTCCTGCCCGTCGGGGGTGGTGTCACGCAAGCCAAACTCCTTCATCTTCGTCTGGAGCGACTTGCGGCTGATTTGAAGGAGCCGGGCGGCGCGGGTGACATTGCCGCCGGTCTCCTCGAGCTTCTTCACGATGAGGTCCCGCTCGAGCTCCGCGGCCTTCATCCGGACGATGTCCTTGAGGCCCACCTCGCCCGCAGGAACCTCCAAGGACGCCACCGCGGTGGCCAGATTGGCGCTCGCCTGAACGCTCGCTCCTTGGCGGACCGGCTCTGGCAGGTCCTTGGCGGTGATGAGCGGGCCGTCCGCGAACAGGAGCACGCGCTCGATGAGGTTCTCCAGCTCGCGGATGTTCCCGGGCCACGCGTAGCCCTGGAGCAGGACCATGGCGTCGTCGGCGATGCCTTCGATCTTCTTGTTGAGGCGCCGGTTGTACTTCTCCACGAAGTGCCGGGCGAGCATCGGGATGTCGCTGCGGCGCTCGCGTAGGGCGGGCAGGGAGATGGGCACCACCGCCAGCCGGTAGTACAGGTCCTTGCGGAAGCGGCCGGCTTCGATCTCCGCCTGCAGGTCCCGGTTGGTGGCGGCCACCAGGCGCACGTCCACGCGGGTCGTCTTGATGCCGCCCACGCGCTCGAACTCACCTTCCTGGAGCGCGCGCAGCAGCTTCACCTGCATCTCGACGGGAATCTCGCCAATCTCGTCGAGGAAGAGGGTGCCCTCGTCGGCGAGCTCGAAGCGGCCCGGCTTGGACGTGACGGCGCCGGTGAAGGCGCCGCGCTCGTAGCCGAAGAGCTCGCTCTCCAGCAGCGTGTCTGGAATGGCGGCGCAGTTGATCTTGATGAACGGCTTGTCGCGGCGGCTGGAGGCGCCGTGCAGCGCGGTGGCGATGAGCTCCTTGCCGGTGCCGCTCTCGCCGGTGATGAGCACCGTGGACGGCGTGTCCGCCACCTTGTCGATGATTTTGTAGACGTCTTGAATCGACGCGGAGTCGCCGATGATGGCGGCGCGCGCCTTCACGTCCGGGCGCACGGAGCGGCGGGCGCTCTCGTTCGTCTTCGCGGCCTTGGCGACGACGGAGGACAGCTCCGCCTGGTCGAAGGGCTTGGTGATGTAGTCGAACGCGCCCGCCTTGATGGCGTCCACGGCCGAATCCACCGTGCCGTGCGCGGTGATGATGATGACGGGGACGTCCGGGTTGGCGGCCCGGATGGTGCCGAGCACCTCCATGCCGCCCACCTTGGGCATCACCAGGTCCGTCACCACGATGTCCGCGCCGTTCTTGTGGAACTCGGCGAGCCCTTGCTCGCCGTTCTCCGCCACGGTGACGTCAAAACCGTCCCGGCGCAGCATCGCGGCGAGCACCTTGCGGAGGTTCGCCTCGTCGTCGATGACCAGGACCTTGGCCATGATGTCCGTCGCGTCCGAGTCCCGTGAGGGACTAACGGGGGTTCGCGGCGCCCGCGCCCTCCAGCGTGCAGATGGCGTCCGGGTGCTTGATGCGCAGCAGCAGCGCCTCCAGCACGCGGAACGGGTGGTTCATCCGCGAGGCGCCCAGGTACGCGGCGACCATGTCCATGGACACGGCGAGGTCCATGTTCTCCCGGCCGGTGGACACCACCACGCCGGAGTCACCGCGCAGGCGGTTGGACTGGTAGACGCCGTCCGACGCGAGCTGGCGGATGGTCTCGATTTCGAGCACGCCCGTCTTCTCGTAGATGCGGTGAAGCTGCGAGTACAGGCGGGGCGACAGCACGACGGCGTAGGGACCGAAGTGGCCCTGCTCGTTGAGCTTGCGCGTGGCCTCGACGATGGCCTGGAATCCGCCACCCGGCGACGTCCACTCACCCAGCGGCACGGTGAGCCGGCCGTTGGCCGTCATCAGGCCCTCGTAGCCCAGGCGCACGTCGCCGTAGAAGATGAGCTCGTCTTCCTGCTGCGCGCACAGGGCCGCGGCGCCGGCCGCGGCGGACACGTCCAGCGGCATGTTGTGCGTGCGGGCCGCCTCGATGTCGCGCCAGTGGAGGAGGAAGTCCTTGTAGATGATGGGGATGGTCTTGAACTTGCGAGCATCGGTGAAGACCATCGCGGTCTCCTGCTCGCCGACGATGTCCACCGCGCCGGGCGACACGCCCTGGAACTCGTCGTAAGGCACCGTCTGCACCCCGGCGCCCAGCGGACCGTAGATGTCCAGGATGCGGCGGCCCACCAGCGAGCGCCGGGCCACCTGGATGACGGTCTCGTTCAGACGCGCCCACTCCTCCTCGCGGAGCGGGTTCTCGGCATGTCCAAGGAAGTCAGGCATGAAATGGGGCTCCAGAGGCATCGACAAGGAAAGGGAAGGGGACTTCAGCGACCGCTACCAGAACCACCGCCGCCCCGGCGGAGCGACCCGACCGTGAGCGGATGGGATTCCGCGGAAGGGGGCGGCGCGGGGAGCCCGTACACCAGCCGCTGCGGCGGCAGGGAGGTGGGCGGCTCGGAGGGGAGGCGGCCGTGGCGGCCGTTGACGGAGAAGGACGGCGCGTCGGGGCCGGGCACGTGGACCGCGGCGGGCGCGGGCACGCTGCTGGCCGAGGACGTCTCGAAGTGTCCGGGGACGAAGGGCTTGGCGAAGTGGTCGTTCTGACCACTGTCCAACATGCGCAGCATGTGGACGGCTTCGGAGACGTGCTCCTTCTCCTCGGCGGCCAGGTGCTGGAAGAACGCGCGGACCTCGGGATGAGACGAGGCGCGGGCATAGGCCTCGTACTCATTGATGGTTTCCAGCTCGCGTGCCAGCACGAGGCGGATGCGCGCCACGTCGTCCAGGTCGCTGTCGGAAGGGCTGGCCATTGGATCGGACCCTTGCAATCTGGAGGGTTCGCCGTCAAGCGAAACAGCGGGTCCGGGTTTCGGGCTTCATGACACCGAACGGCCCGCGTATTGTCCGCGCCTCTCGTGACCACGACCTCGCCCGAGTCTCCGCCCCCGCCGGTTGCGCCCCCCCGACCCGAGCGCTCAGCAGGCGGCGCGGCGTTGGTCGCCACGGGAATTCTCGCCTCGCGCCTGATGGGCCTGGTTCGCGAGCGCGTCTTCGCCCACTACCTTGGCAACGCGGAGGCCGCGGCCGTCTTCAAGGCGGCGCTGCGCATTCCCAACTTCCTGCAGAACCTGTTCGGAGAGGGCGTCCTCTCCGGCTCGTTCATCCCCGTCTACGCGCAGCTCTTGGGCCGCAAGGACGACGAGGCGGCGGACCGCGTCGCGGGCGCTGTCTTCGGCATCCTCTCCCTGGCCACGGCGGTGGTCGTTGCTTTGGGGATGCTGTTCACGCCGTTCCTGGTGGATGCCATCGCGCCGGGCTTCCAGGGCCACGAGCGCGAGCTGGCCATCCATCTGGTGCGCATCCTCTTCCCCGGCACGGGCATGCTCGTGCTGAGCGCCTGGTGCCTGGGCATCCTCAACAGCCACCGGCGCTTCCTGCTCTCCTACCTGGCGCCGGTCGTCTGGAACCTGGTCATCATCGCCGCGCTGGTGGCCGCCGGAGGGCGCTACGCCGAAGAGCCCCTGGTGGAGGTGTTGGCGTACGCCGTGGTGCTGGGCAGCTTCCTCCAGTTCGCGGTGCAGGTGCCGTCCGTCCTGAAGCTGCTCGGGCGCTTCCGCCCCTCGCTGTCCCTGGCGGCGGAGCCCGTGCGCCAGGTGCTCAAGAACTTCGGTCCCGTGGTGTTGGGGCGCGGCGTGGTCCAGTTCAGCGCCTGGGTGGACACGGCCTTCGCGTCCCTCATCTCCAACCGCGCGCTGTCCTCCCTGATGTACGCGCAGACCCTCTACCTCATCCCAGTGAGCCTCTTCGGCATGGCGGTGTCGGCCGCGGAGCTGCCGGAGATGTCGCGGGCCACCGGTGAGGGGGCCGACGTGGCCGCGAAGCTGCGCCAGCGCATCGACGGGGGCGCGCGTCGCATCTGCTTCTGGGTGGTGCCCTCGGCGGCGGCGTTCCTCTTCCTCGGAGACATGGTGGCGGCGGCGCTGCTGCAAACAGGGCGCTTCGACGCGGCGGACTCGCGCTATCTCTGGTACCTGCTGATGGGCGCGGCGTTGGGGCTCGTGGCCTCCACGGTGGGGCGGCTCTACGCCTCCGCGTTCTACGCGCTCAAGGACCCGAAGACGCCGCTGCGCTTCGCGGTGGTGCGGGTCCTGGTGGGCACCGCGGGGGCGTGGGTGCTGGGCCTTCGGCTGCCGGGCTGGCTCGGGCTGCCGGAGCATCTGGGCGCCCTAGGGCTCACGCTGGCCAGCGGCCTGGTGGCATGGCTGGAGGCGGGCTTGCTGCGCCGCAAGCTGGTGAAGCAGTTGGGCCCGGTGGGCGTTCCGAGCGGCTTGCTGCCCCGGCTGTGGGGCGCGGCGGTCGTGGCCGGCGGGGTGGCGTTGGGCATCAAGTTGGGGCTGACGTCCGTACTGGGGCCCATGCCCGGGGTGGCGGCGGAGTGGGGGGGGCAATTCCTGGTGCCGCCGCGTCTGCACCCCGTCCTGGGGTTCGTCGCGGTGGCCCTTCCGTTCGGCGTCGTTTATTTTGGACTGACGGCGGCGCTGGGCATCCCGGAGGCCGGCACGATGTTGCGCAAGGTGGGGCGGAAGCTTCGTTTGGTCCGCTAACCCCGTGGGATTGCTCGGCTCCTTGCCGGGCTGACAGGGACTCCTTGGCGCAGCAAGTATCGGCCGGGGATGGGTTGACGCGCTGCCTCCGTTATGAACGGACCGTCGGCGTGAACGGCGCGTGCGTCATCTGGCTTCCTCCGGACAAGGCGCGCGTGTAAAGTCCGCCGCCTTTTTCACCGGGGCCCGGCTTCTCGGGAAGCCAGGGTCGAATTCGCTTCAGGAAGGTCTCGGCAGTGAGCGACGAGAAGAACGGTTCCAATTCTGGCGGGATGGGTCCCAAGAAGCCGAAGGCCACCTTCGGGGACGTGATGCTCGGTATCCCCTCAGGGGGGAGCCGCAGCGAGGGAGGTCGAGGCGAGCAACGGGGTGGCGGCGGCCGGGGCGGCGAGCGCGGCGGTGGCCGTGGCGAGCGTGATGCTCAGCCACGTCCCTCGGGCAGCGCGCCGCGCGAGGATCGCGGTCCCCGTGGCGGGGGCGATCGTCGCGGTGGCGGCGAGCGCCGCGGCCAGGGCCCCATGGTCGTCGTGAAGCGGGCGACGGGCGCCATCGAGACGCGGGGCCCGGTGGGTGACGCGCCCGCCGATGCGACCGCGACGTCCGAGGAGACCTCCGCCGCCGCTGAGGCTTCCGCCGCGACGCCGGCGCCCTCGCCGCGCCCGGTGACGCCGACGCCCGCGCCGACCAGCGCGCTGTACGAAGAGGTCCCCGAGTCCCAGTCCTTCGCCGAGATGTTCGAGGCGCAGGCCAAGGAGGGGGGCACGCCCAGCCGCAAGGGCCTGCGCGTGGGCGAGAAGGTCCGCGGCACCATCTTCCAGCTCGGCGCGGACACCGCGTTCGTGTCCGTGGAAGGCGCGGCCAAGAGCGAGGCGATGATCGAGCTTCGCGAGCTGAAGGACGACGAGGGCATCCTGCGCTTCGGCGTGGGTGACACCATCGACGCGCACGTGGTGGAGGTGGGCGCCAAGGGCATCCTGCTCAGCCGCGCGCTCGCCAAGGGCAGCGCCAACCTGGCCCTGCTGGCCGAGGCTCGCGCCTCCGGCATGCCCGTCGAGGGCCTGGTGCTGAGTGTGAACAAGGGCGGTGTGGAGGTCGCCATCGGCGACATCCGCGCGTTCTGCCCCATCAGCCAGCTCGACCTGCGCTACGTGGAGAAGCCGGACCAGTTCATCGGCGAGAAGCTCCAGTTCCGCGTCAGCGAGGTCCGTGAGCGCAACGTGGTGCTGTCGCGCCGCGCGCTGCTGGAGGACGAGCAGCGTCAGCTCGCCGCGGAGACGCGCAAGAACCTGGCCCAGGGCAAGATCGTCAAGGGCAAGGTCACCGGCGTGCGCGACTTCGGCGTGTTCGTGGACCTGGGAGGCGTGGAGGGAATGATCCCCGTCTCCGAGCTTTCGTACACGCGCGTGGGGCACCCCAGCGACGTGGTGAAGGTCGGTGACGAGGTCGAGGTCGAGATCCTCCGCATGGAGGCCGGCCAGCCCAACTCGCCGGACAAGTCCAAGCAGAAGGAGCGCATCACGCTGTCCATGCGCTCGCGCCAGGAGGATCCGTTCCAGAAGGCGCTCTCCGAGATCAACGAAGGCGACCGGCTCCAGGGCAAGGTGGTCCGCCTGCAGCAGTTCGGCGCCTTCGTGGAGCTGCGTCCGGGCGTGGATGGCCTCGTGCACATCTCCGCGCTGAGCGACCGCCGCATCGCACACCCGCGCGACGTGGTGCAGGAGGGCGAGGTCATCTGGGTGTCGGTGGAGAAGATCGACACGCAGGAGAAGCGCATCGGTCTGCGCCGCATCTCCGAGGAAGAGGCGCAGCGTCCTCCCGAGGAGCGCGCGTCCGCCGCCGCCGCGCCGGCCCAGCCGGCCGCGCCCCGTCCCAAGGTGGGGCAGGTCGTCATGGGCAAGGTGGACCGCATCGAGCCCTACGGCGTGTTCCTCGCGTTCCCGGGCGGCAAGGGTCTGCTCCCCGCGAGCGAGACGGGCACCGAGCGTGGCACCGACCTGCGCAAGCACTACTCGCTGGGCCAGGAGGTGAAGGTGGCCATCCTGGACATCGACGCGTCGGGCAAGATCCGTCTGTCCGTCACCGCCGCCATCCGCGCCGAGGAGCGCGCGGAGGTGGAGGCCTGGCAGAAGACGCAGCAGCCGCAGGGCGCTGGCAAGAAGGGCTTCGGCACCTTCGCGGATCTGCTCAGCAAGGCGCGGAAGTAATTCTCTTTCTCCAGCGCTGACTTCGTTGAAGCGAGCAGCGCTGGAGAAAGGTGTTGACGGTACAGGCAGCGGGCGGTACTTACCGCCCCGCCTCTCTCTGCCGCGGGGTGGAGCAGCCTGGTAGCTCGTCGGGCTCATAACCCGAAGGTCGCAGGTTCAAATCCTGCCCCCGCAACTTGTTGCACCTCGAAGGTTGATTGGAATCACAGTCAAGCTTCGAGACGTTGAGCTGGAAACATGACGCGGGGTGGAGCAGCCTGGTAGCTCGTCGGGCTCATAACCCGAAGGTCGCAGGTTCAAATCCTGCCCCCGCAACTTGTTGCACCTCGAAGGTTGATTGGAATCACAGTCAAGCTTCGAGACGTTGAGCTGGAAACATGACGCGGGGTGGAGCAGCCTGGTAGCTCGTCGGGCTCATAACCCGAAGGTCGCAGGTTCAAATCCTGCCCCCGCAACTCGGATCGGCCCGGTCATCCACTTGGATGGCCGGGCCGATTGCTTTTGGGCGTCCTGGCGTTCGGTGCGCTTCGCCTCACGGCGGGTCAGCGTCCAGCCAAGCGGCGAATGTTGGCAAGTGAAGGCGTACCCGGCACCACGGTCCATCTTCCCCGTAGGGGATTACCCCCATCGGAGGCGGCCATGGACACCGACATCGTGCATGTCTTGCTGGTGGGAGGCACGGGACGTTTCGGAGGAAAGCTGGCGTCGGCGCTGTTGTCCCGGCCCGGCATCCACCTCCACGTGCTGGTGCGTCCGGGAACACGCGGCGAATCGCTGGCGAGGCTCGCGGAACACGGCGTGACGCTGGTGAGTGGAACGCTGGATGACATGCGTTCGCTGGACTCGGCGTTGGAAGGGGTGGACGCGGTGGTCTCCGCTGTGCGGGGGCCTCCCGACGTGTTCGTGGACGGCCAGCTTCGGTTGCTGGACTCGGCGCGCCGACACGGCGTGCTGCGCTTCATCCCGTCCGACTACGCGCTGGACTCCACCGACCCGGAGGCGGGGAGCGCCTTCATGGCCGCGCATCGACGCGTCGCGGACGCGGTGGTTCGCAGCGGCGTGCCGTACAGCTTCGTGCTGTGTGGTGCGTTCATGGAAGCGGCCTTGTCACCGCAGTCGCAGGTGTTCGACTTCGAGCGGGGGCTGGTTTCCTTCTGGGGCACGGGGGATGAGCCCTTCGACGTGACGGCCATGGGCGACGCCGCGCGCTGGGTCGCGGACGTGGTGGTGGATCCTCGTGCGGTGGGGCGGAGACTCGAGTTCGTCGGTGACGTGGTGACGGTGAACGAAGTGGCCTCGCTCTACGAGGAACTCACCGGGCAACGCCTGCGGCGCGTGCGCAGGGGGAGCGTCGAGGCGCTGCGCTGTCACCTCGCGCGTCCACGTCCGGCGGGCACTCCCGTGGACACGTCCTCTTCCGCGCTGAGTCTGCTCGCGCAACTCGCGGGGAAGGGAAGGTTGCACGAGCCTTCCAACAGCCAATATCCACGGCATCGCCCCATGTCCGTGCGCGCGTTCCTCCAGGCGGGTTGGATGCCTCGCGCGCCCACGCGCGGGGAGTTCTCCGTCGAGCGCTTGCCGTAGATTTCGCGGCGGTGCGCTTCACGCGCGCGGGTTCAGCGAGTCTCGGCGGCGGTGCGGCGCGGCGGATCGCACGCGAGGAGCGCGCACTCCGTCGCGGGCGCGCAGTGTCCATCGCAGCAGCGCAAGTGGCCCCACGGGCACGCTTTTCCCTCGGACGCGGGCTGGTTCGCGGCAGGCCTGGGAGGCTGAGGACTCTCCGAGTCTCCAGCACCACCATGCGTGTGTTGCGCGGACCCGGGTGAGGCTTCACCCGAGTCGATGACGGCCTGGGGTGGGGTGGATGGGCGGATTTCGGTGCTCCGGCACCCCAGGGCGCCGGCCATCAGCCCTGCTGCTGCCATCCCCAAGGCCAACGCGCGGCGAAAACCCGTGAGCATGGCTCCATTCGCACTAACGCAACCTGCCGTAACTACGGAATTCTGCGCTCCGTTGGAAAAAAATCTCATGTCGCCTTTTAACTTACATCCGTTCGGGCACTAATCTCTCGACCAGGTGACAATCTGTCACTTGGTCGCTTCCTCTTCGTGACTGGGTGTTCTGGCGATGGGGCCGGAATCTTCTACTCAGGCTGTAAGTGGGGCGGCCACCCCCGTTGTCGTAAAGATGGAGTTTCCCCACGTGAGAAGGTTGGTTGCCACTCTGTCCGGGCTTGCCCTGGTATTGTCGGGTACCAGTGCCGTCGCTCGGACTTTGCCGAACTACGATGCACTCCAGGACGCGAAGCCCGCGGGTCGTGCCGCTGCGGGATTCAAGCCGGTCAACAGCAGCCTCAAGGGGGCGCGGATCGCCCACAAGGACGCTCTGACCGATTCTCCGACGTTCGTCTGGACTCACCGGACGGCGGAACAGACGAAGCTTCGCGCCGAATACGCGAAGATGGCGCCCGCCAAGGCGGCGATGGCGCAGTTGTCCGCACACGCGCCTCTCTACGGCCTGCGCTCCTTCGAGACCGCTGGCGCGACGGTCACCAACGTCAGCGCCAACAAGCAGGGCGTCAAGATCGTGACGCTGTCGCAGAAGACCTCCGGTATCGAGGTCTTCCGCCAGTCGCTCAACGTCCTGCTCAACAAGCACAACGAGATCGTTGCCATCTCCGGTAACCTCTCGAAGCACGCGTCCGCCGAGATGCCGAAGTCGAAGGCGCGCTTCCAGGTTCCCGCGACCGAGGCGATCGCCGCGGCGTACAAGGACCTGACCGGCACCGCGATCGACGGCAGCCTGCTCAGCCGCGTGAGCGCGTCCTCGAAGAGCGATACGTACTCGCACTACACGCTGGCGAGCTATGCGCGTCCTCTCGGTGAGGAGCTGCGCATTCCCGCGCGCGTGAAGCAGGTGTACTTCCCCCTGCCGTCGAAGCTGGTCCCCGCGTACTACGTGGAACTCTACACGGGCCGCGCGGACAGCCGGAACTCGGACTACTTCGCGTACGTCATCTCCGCCACGGACGGTCAGTTGCTGATGCGCAACGACCTGACGGCGCACGCGGAGTTCGGCTACCGCGTCTGGGCGGACACCACGCCTCCGTACACGCCGCACGACGGCCCCCACGGCAACGTTGGTACGCCGTACCCGGCCAACGCCCCCAACGGCTACGTGTCGCCGTACATCCCGTCCACGCTGATCACCCTCCAGAACGTTCCGTTCAGCCAGAATGACCCCTGGCTGCCGGATGGCGCGACGGTGACCCGCGGTAACAACGTGGACGCCTACGCGGACCTCGTGGCTCCGGATGGCTTCGGGCCGGGCGACCGCCGCCCCGCCGTGACGGCCCCGGGCGTGTTCGATCGGAGCATCGACTTCGGCATCCAGCCGAACGCGAATGCTGACCAGATCGACGCGGCGACGACGAGCCTGTTCTACCTGAACAACTGGCTCCACGACTGGTACTACGACGCCGGCTTCGACGAGGCCTCCGGTAACGCCCAGGCCAGCAACTTCGGTCGTGGCGGTCTCGGCAACGACGTGCTCCTCGCGCAGGCGCAGGACCACGAGGGTACCGACAACGCCAACATGCGGACGCCGGCCGACGGTGCCTCGCCCCGCATGCAGATGTTCCTGTTCTCCGGTACGCGCAACTCGCGCGTGACGGCGAACGCTCCGGCGGAAGTCGCGGGTGACTACCAGGGTGGTATCTCCACCACGTTCGGTCCCCAGACCTTCAACGCGACCGGTAACGTGGTGGCGGCGATCGACGCGGCCAACACCAACGGCCCGACGGACCGCGACGGCTGCACCGCGCTGACCAACGCGGCCGAGGTCGCTGGCAACATCGCGGTCATCGACCGTGGTAGCTGCGACTTCACCATCAAGGTGCTCAACGCGCAGAACGCGGGCGCCATCGGCGTCATCATCCACGACAACGTCGCGGGTCCGACGATCGACATGGGCGGCACGCCTGCCTCGCCGATCAACATCCCGGCGCTCCGCGTGAACCTGGACGACGGCAACCGGCTGCGTTCGGCCATCCCGGGCCTGAACGTCACGCTGTACCGTGGCGCGACGCAGTGGATCGACGGCACCCTCGACAACGCCATCGTGGCGCACGAGTGGGGTCACTACATCAGCAACCGCCTCATCGGTAACTCCTCCGGTCTGGTCAACAACCAGGGCCGTGGCATGGGCGAGGGCTGGGGTGACTTCACCGCCCTGCTGATGATGGTTCGCGCCGAGGACATCAACGTCCCGACCAACGCGAACTGGAACGGCGCCTACGCCGCCGCTGCCTACGCCACGCGCGCGGACGCGGACTCCGAGTGGTTCGGTATCCGCCGCACGACGTACTCGTCGGACACGAGCAAGAACGGCCTGTTCTACCGTCACATCATGGACGGCGTGGCGCTGCCCACGGGCGTTCCGTTCTTCAGCAACGGCGCGGTCAACTCCCAGGTCCACAACTCCGGCGAGGTGTGGGCGACGATGCTGTGGGAGTGCTACACGTCGCTGCTCCGCGCGCACCCGTTCCAGGATGCGCAGGACCGGATGAAGAACTACCTGGTCAACGCGTACAAGCTGACCCCGTCGGCTCCGACGTTCCTGGAGGCGCGTGACGCCGTCATCGCGGCGGCCTACGCCAACGATCCGGCGGACGCCGAGCGTTTCTGGGCGGCCTTCGCCAAGCGCGGCGCGGGCGTCGGCGCTCAGGCTCCGGACCGTTACTCCACGAACCACGCGGGCGTGGTCGAGAGCTACGGCTACGGCTCCGCCATCCAGTTCGTGTCTGCCGAGTTCTTCGACGACATCGAGGGCACCACGTGTGACCGCGACGGCGTCCTGGACAACGGCGAGACGGGCCGCATCGAGATCACCGTTCGCAACGTCGGCGCCACCACGGCGAACGGCGCCAGCGCGACGCTGTTCTCGACGACCCCCGGCATCCAGTTGGGCAACGGTGGTGGTGGAGTCTTCCCGTCCATCCCCGTGTTCTCCGAGGCGAAGATCTCCGTCCCCGTGTCCATCCATGGAGCGGCCCCGTTCTCCGAGGCCAACTTCTCCATCGCGGTGCGTGACGACGGTCAGGCGATCCCGGGCGACATCATCAACGCCCTGACGCTCATCACGAACTTCGACGAGGCCGAGCAGGTCACGAACATCGAGGACGTCGAGGTGACCCCGTCCAAGCTGCCTTGGACGACGGACTACGACGAGGCGCTGACCCCGGACGTCTGGGGCGTGGTCCAGTTGACCGAGACCAACCGCACGTTCTACGCCGAGGACCTGGGCTCCTACTCTGACATCCGGCTCATCACGCCGGAGCTGAACGTCAGCGCGACTGAGCCCTTCGTGCTGAACTTCCTGCACGCGTACGACCTCGAAGGTGACCCGGTCTTCGGTTACTACGACGGTGCCACCGTCGAAATCACCGAGGACGGCGGCAACACGTGGGTGGACATCGGTGGTCCGATCCACAACGCCACGCTGGAGAACTACACCGGCAACCGGAACCCCCTGGCGGGCCGCCCCGCGCTGTCCGGCTACAACGAGGAGTTCCCGGGCCTCATCCCCGCGTCCATCAACCTGGGCACGGCGTACGCCGGCAAGACGGTGCAGATCCGCTTCCGCATCGGTACCGACGAGAGCTTCGGCGCCACGGGCTGGCTGCTGGATGACCTCGAGTTCACCGGCATCACCAACACCCCGTTCGCCGCGATCGTCCCCGAGGACGGCATCTGCGTGAACCGCGCTCCCGCGGTCAACGCTGGCGCGGACGTGTCGGCGGCGGCCCGTAGCCAGGTCAGCCTGACCGGTACGGCCACCGACCCGGATGGCGACGCCCTGACCTACGCCTGGGCGCAGACGGCGGGCCCCGCGGTTTCGCTGACGGGTGCCGACACCCTGACGCTGTCCTTCACGGCGCCGCAGGTCACCGAGTCCACCACCCTGACGTTCACCCTGACCGCCTCCGATGGCACCAACTCGTCCACCGACTCGGTGAACGTGACGGTGTCGCCGGCCAACCGTGCGCCGACCGTGAACGCGGGCATCGACGCCACGGCCGCGGAGCGTTCCGAGGTCACGCTGAGCGGCTCCGCCAGCGACGAGGACGGCGACGCCCTCACGTACCTCTGGACGCAGGTCTCCGGTACGCCGGTGGCGCTGAAGGACTACACCTCGCCGACGGCCACGTTCGTCGCGCCCGAGGTCACCCTGGATGAGCAGCTCGTCTTCCGTCTGACGGTCAGCGATGGCGTTGCCAGCGCGAACGACACCGTCACGGTGACGATCACCAACGTGAACCGCGCGCCCGTTGTCACGGATACCTCCGTGGCCTTCGCGGCGGGTGTTGTCACGGTGTCCGCGTCCGCCCTGGACCCGGACGGTGACGCGCTGACCTATAGCTGGGCGCAGTCGGCTGGCGCGCCGGTCAGCATCAACGGTGCGGACACGGCCTCCATCACCTTCGCCACGCCTGCCGCGGGCTCGTACGAGTTCACCGTGACGGCGTCTGACGGCACGGCCTCTGCCTCCAAGGCGGTCGCGGTGACCATCATCTCCGGCGGTGGCGGTGGTGATCCGACCAACACGCCTCCGACCGTGAACGCGGGTGTGGATGGCACGGCGAGCGCCGGCGACATTGTCACGCTCAGCGGCTCGGCGAGCGATGCCGAGGGTGACCCGCTCACCTACTCGTGGCAGCAGATTGGTGGCACCCCGGTGTCGCTGTCTGATGCTTCCTCGCTGTCCACCACGTTCGTCGCGCCGGGTACGGCCAACGGCGACACGCTGGCCTTCCTCCTGACGGTCAGCGACGGCAACTCGACGGTCAGCGACGTCGTGCGCATCATCGTGGCGGCGGACCCGGGCACGGCTCCGGGCAACACCGCTCCGGTCGTGAGCGCGGGTGCTCCTGCCACCGTTACCGCCGGCTCCACCGTGACCCTCAACGGCACGGCGACCGACGCGGATGGCGATGCACTCATCAGCACCTGGACGCAGATCGGCGGCCCCGCCGTTGAGCTGTCTGACGCCTCCTCGCTGACGCCGACGTTCACGGCGCCGGCCACCACCGAGGCGCTGTCCTTCCTGCTGCTGGTCACCGACGGCACGGCCACGGTTCAGGCCGTGACCACCGTCATCGTCACCGAGGAGAACGTCGCCCCCGTGGCGGCGGCTCGCGCGGTGGTCTCTGGCAACCAGACGTCGGCCACGCTCGACGGCTCGGCTTCCAGCGACGCCAACGGCGACGCGCTGACCTACCGCTGGACGCAGACCGCCGGTCCGACGGCCACCATCAGCGGCGCCGACCAGGCCGTTGCGGTTGCCAACCTGCCTGACCTGAAGGGCAAGACGGAGAACTTCTCCTTCCGCCTGACGGTCACGGACGCGCACGGCGCCGAGCACACCACCACCGTTCAGTTCTCCGCCCGCAACGGCGAGGACGAGGGTGGCGGCTGCTCCGCGACGGGCGCGGGCGCTCCGGCCGGCATGATCGGCCTGGCGCTGCTCGGCCTGCTGCGCCGCCGTCGTCAGAACTAAGACGGGCGGGTCCTCCTCCTGCCATCGGGTGGGGGGAGGGCACCGTGGGGCCCGGATGCGGTGAAGGTTCGGGCGTCTCGGGAAGCTGACTGAAGGAAGTTCCTGGCGGCCGGCTCCTGGATTCAGGGGCCGGCCGCTGTCTTTTTAGAGCGGGCCGCGAGGCGGCGTCAGAGCGGCCGGACGTGGTCGGCGATGCGGCCGGTGGCCATCAACTCCAGGAACTCGTCGCCCATGCGCTCGCTCTCGGCGACCACCTGGTTCCAGGCGCGCATGCGCTCCACGTCCTTCAACTGTTCGAAGTCGCCCTGGTCCGGAATCCGTCCTCCCGGGAGCCGGGCCACCAGCTCCGGGGACGGGGCGATGAGCAGCGCCCTGCGGAAGTTGCCGGGCCGGGTGTGCCGCCAGCGCAGCGCCTTGTCGAACCAGCCCGGCACCACATACGGATAGAAGTGCGGGTACAGCACCAGGCCGCTCCCGGAGCCGAAGTCCAGGTCCAGGTGGTAGTCGACGATGCCGCCGTCACGGAAGACGCCCGCGGGCGCGCCGGGGATTCTCACGCCCCTGAGCACCATGGGAATGGAGCCGGACGCGAGCAGCGCCAGCCGGAGATTCTCCCGCGTCAGCGGCACGTGGGTGGAGGGCAGGTCTTTCAGGCCGGCGAAGGGGCTGGTTTCTCCGGCCGCGTGGAAGACGACGCGCTCCAGGTGGAGCCCCAGCGTCCGGCGGCTCACCAGGTTGCCCAGTCCGCACAGCAGGAACCCCAGCAACTGCGCTCGCGTGTCCTCCAGGCCCGCCATGCCGCGGCACAGGGCGGTGATGACGTGGAGCCGGGCCCAGGGGTGTTGAAGGATGTCCGCTTCGCCCTCGTCGCCCAGGAGCGCGTCCAGGATGCGCTCGCACTGCTCGGTGACCTGCGCCGGTGACGGCTTGGGCGGATAACGCTGGTCGATGTAGGCCGCCTCGAAGCGGCGCAGCGCGAGCACCGGGTCCTTCTGGGACAGGCAGGCCAGCCGCCAACTGCCAATGGAGCTGCCAATCAGGTGCAGGGGGCGCGTCCGGTTCTGGAACAGGCCGCCGAAGAGGGCCCGGTCGAGCCCCGCCAGCACCAGCCATTTGGGGCCACCAGAGGCACCGGGCACGACGTCGACGTCCTCGCCGCGCAGGCCCCGTTCGCGAAGGAGTTGGAGCGCATCGGGACCGGCCAGGAGGGTGATGTGGGAAGCCATAGCGGGTCGTCACGCTAACGAAGCCCCGTTGGGGTTGCGACCCTTCGTGCGCGGCTGCTGTAGTGCACGGCGACCATGAAGAAACCCGATTCCCCTCCTGACTCCCCCGCGGGCCTCAGCCGCCGCGCGCTTCTAGGTGGTACCGCCGTCGCCACGGCGCTCGTCTCCCTGGACGCCCGTGGCCGTGCCTTCGCCGCCGGCGCTCCGGGGAAGGAGGCGCCACCGGCCGCGAAGCCCTTCGAGATGGAGGAGAAGACGGTCGCCGAGCTCCAGGCCGCCCTGGCGTCGGGCGAGTACACCGCGCAGGGCCTCACCGAGCGTTATCTCGCGCGCATCGCCGCGCTGGACACCGTGGGGCCCCTGCCGCTGCGCTCCGTCATCGAGCTGAATCCGGACGCGTTGGCGCTGGCCGCCGCGCTGGACCAGGAGCGCCGTGAGAAGGGGGCGCGGGGCCCGTTGCACGGCATCCCCGTGCTGCTCAAGGACAACATCGGGACCGCGGACAAGATGGAGACGACGGCGGGCTCACTCGCGCTGGTGGGCGCGAAGCCCGCGCGGGACGCCTTCCTCGTGGAGCGGCTGCGGGCCGCGGGCGCTGTCATCCTGGGCAAGACGAACCTGAGCGAGTGGGCCAACTTCCGCTCCACGCGCTCCACCAGTGGCTGGAGCGCGCGCGGCGGACAGACGCGCAACCCGTATGCGAGGGATCGGACGCCCTCGGGCTCCAGCTCGGGCGCGGGGACCGCGACCGCCGCCAATTTCTGCGCGGTGTCGGTGGGCACGGAGACGGATGGCTCCATCATTTCGCCCTCGGCGGCCGCGTCGCTCGTCGGGCTCAAGCCCACGGTGGGGCTGGTGAGCCGCTCCGGCATCATTCCAATTGCCCACAGCCAGGACACCGCCGGTCCCATGGCTCGCACCGTGGCGGACGCGGCGGTGCTGCTGAGCGTGCTCGCGGGCGTGGACCCCGCGGACCCGGCGACGGCGGCCAGCCGCGGCAAGGCCCACGCGGACTACACCCGCGCCCTGGACGTGGACGGGTTGAAGGGCGCGCGCATCGGCGTGCCCCGGGAGCGCTTCTATGGCTACCACGCGGCGACGGATGCGCGGATGGAGGAGGCGCTGGCGCTGATGAAGTCGCGAGGCGCCATCCTCGTGGACCCCGCGCCCATCCCCCAGGCCGACAAGCTGCAGGCCCCCGAGTTCGAGGTGCTCCTCTACGAGTTCAAGGCGGGCCTGGAGGCCTACCTCGCGTCCCTGGGCGAGGGGAGGGCGCCACGGACGATCGCGGAGCTCATCCGCTTCAACGAAGAGCACGCCGCGGACGAGCTGCCGTTCTTCGGACAGGAGCTGCTCCACCAGGCGCAAGCCAAGGGGCCGCTCACCGACAAGACCTACGTGAAGGCGCTCCAGGATTGCCGCCGCTTGTCGCGCGCGCAGGGGCTGGACGCGGTGATGAAGAAGCACCGCCTGGATGCGCTCGTGGCGCCGACCGAGGCGCCCCCGGGGCTCGTCGACCTGATCAACGGCGACCACTGGCTGGGCAGCAGCTCCACCCCCGCGGCGGTGGCCGGCTACCCCTCCATCACCGTGCCCGCGGGCTATGTGCGCGGGCTCCCGGTGGGGCTGTCCTTCATCGGCCGGGCCTGGAGCGAGCCCGTGCTGCTGAAGCTGGCCTATGCCTACGAGCAGGCCTCGAAGCACCGCCGTCCCCCCACGTTCGCGGCGACGGCGGACCTCGGGGCGCGGTGACTCAAGACTCCGGGGAGCTGGCCCAGGGGGTGGTGGCTTGGAGCACCGCCTCCTGCAGGGCCTCCGTGCGCAGGTGCGAGATGTGCTGGTACTCCGGGTCCGCCACCATCTGCAGGAAGGCCGCGCGGCTGGGGTAGCGGACCAGCAGCACCGCGTCCCATGTCTGGCCCGGTTCGGCGACGAGGGCCGTCGAGCCATCACCGGCATAGAGCGGCTGGGCGCCGACCTTGAGGATGAAGGGCATGACGGCGTTGGCGTAGGCCTCATACGAGGCGCGGCCACCTTCCTTGAAACGCACCAGGTTCAGGATGACCACCGGACCTCCCGGGTCCTCCTGGATGAAGCGCTCGACGTCGGTGCTTCGGGGATCGACGGCCACGGGGCCTCCTGTGTTCGGGAATGAAGCCTATTCCAATGTCCCGGCGGAGCCTCCATCCGGGCGGTTGCGCTGGTCATCCAGGTAGGCGGCGAAGCCCGCCTTCGATTGGATGCGAAACGAGGGGATGCGCGCGAGCGCCTCCGGCGCGAACACGTACTGCTCACACACCAGGCTCACGCGGCTCGCACCTTCGGCGCCGCCAACGAAGGGCCGCACCTCGTGTTGCAAATCGCCACGGAAGTGCACGAGCAACCCCTCACGGGGGCGAACTTCACCCACGGGGGTGTCCTGGTGATGCAGGCACAGCTCGCCACCCCGCACGTGTTCGGGGACCCGGAGGTAGAGCACGCTGACGTGCTGGGGCGTCGCATCCGGAACGCCGCTGGGGTCCTGGAGCGTTGCGTCGATGTGACGGCCCACGCCACGTCCCGCATCCAGCAGCAGCAAGTTGAGATAGAATGCGTTGGGGACGGGCCGCTGCTTCCGTGCGCCCCAGAGTCGCTCGTGCCAGGGAAGGAGGCCCCTGGCGCTGGCGGGAGCCAGCACGCGAGTCAGGTAGGGCACCAGGAACGGGAAGCGAGCCTCCAGGGTGGTACGGCCCTCGTGCGTGAAGATGATGGCGAACCCCCGGCTGGCCTGGAAGGTTCCCATCAACGGGCTTCGGGCCACGAACCGCGAGCCGAGCAGGGCGGTCCTCAATTCATGGACCGCGCTGCGGGGCAGTGCTTCTCGGCAGGTGACGTAGGCGCGCACGTGTCGGAGACTCGGACTCAAGAATAACTGAGAAACTCGTATTAGTTTTACAGCCTACCTTACGGGTTGTAGCCTTGCCGTAGCATCCCAACACCTTGGAGACGGACACATGAGCCAGCAACCTCGAGACTCTCACGCGCCTCCGCCCGCGGCCATCCAAATGACACAGATGGTCTATGGCTTCTGGGTCTCCCGATGCCTCCAAATCATGGCGGAGCTGGGGATTGCGGACATCATTGGTGATGTGCCCAAGACGGCCGAGGAGCTGGCCGAGGCCAGTGGGACGCATGCTCCGTCGCTGCGCCGGATGTTGCGCCTGCTCAGCGGGCTGGGCGTCCTGGTGAAGGACGAGTCCAACCAGCGCTGGGGGCTCACGGAGATGGGCGAGATGCTGCGCGAGGACAACCCCGGGTCCGTGTACGGCTCGCTCCGCGCGCACGGCCTCCTCCTGTCGTGGCAGGCCTGGGGGGACCTGGCCAACTCGCTGAAGACGGGGCAGCCGTCGCTCGAGAAGTTCATGGGGACGTCGTTCTTCGACTACATGCGCACGCACGCGGATGTCGCCGCCATCTTCAACAACAGCATGGCTGCGTACCAGACGCTCAACGCCCCCGCCGTGGTGAATGCATACGACTTCTCCAGGACGCGGAGTATCTGCGACGTGGGCGGCGGCACGGGCATGTTGCTGGCGCACATCCTCCAGGCGAACCCGGGTGTTCGCGGCGCTGTCTTCGAAATGCCTCACGTCGCAATCGAGACGCGTCAGCGGTTGGCTGAGCAGTCATTGGCGGAGCGCTGCGAGGTCCTCGAGGGAGACTTCTTCGTCCGCATCCCCGAAGGCTACGACACCTATATCCTCTCGCAGATCCTCCACGACTGGGATGACGAGCGCAGCCTGCGCATCCTCCAGAACATCCGCGCCTCCATGCGCCCCGATTCGCGGCTGCTCATCGTGGAGACGGTGCTCCCGGGCGACAACGTCAATCACTTCGGCAACCTGTATGACATGGCCATGCTCGTCGTCGTCGGTGGGCGCGAGCGCACGCACGCGGAGTATGCCGAGCTGCTGGAGAAGGCGGGCATGAAGCTGGCCAACGTCCATCCGACGACGATGCCGCCCAG
Organism: Myxococcus hansupus; assembly: GCF_000280925.3. Taxonomy (NCBI): domain Bacteria; kingdom Pseudomonadati; phylum Myxococcota; class Myxococcia; order Myxococcales; family Myxococcaceae; genus Pseudomyxococcus; species Pseudomyxococcus hansupus. The sequence goes on along the minus strand of NZ_CP012109.1, from coordinate 4,264,160 downwards.
CGTCGTCGAGGCCGTGGTGGCCTGAGTCTCGCGCCGCCAGGGAACGGGCGCGCGTCAGTGCGTGCGCGCCCGCTTCCGGCGACGCTTCCGGGTGGTGTCGAGCAGGTCGAGCAGGGCCTTCTCCGAGCAGTGCAGGCTCCCGCACTTCGCCTCCGCCAGCTCGTCCACGGATTCGAACCAGGTGTCCACGACCTGGCCCCGTTCGAACAGGGCCAGGACCGACGGGTAGATGTACGAGGACCGGGCCACCGCGGGTGTGTTGCCCAGGTGTTCGGCGGCCTCCTTCACCGCGGCCACCATCGTCTTCTTGAGCACCGTGGGCTTCACGCGCCCGTCCGTGCCTCCCGTCGCGTGGACACGCTTTCGCGCACGGGCCAGGGCGCATGCGCAGATGAGCGTGCCGGCCCAGGTGCGGAAGTCCTTGGCGCTGTACTTCTCGCCCATCACCTCCTGGATGTACGCGTTGATGTGGCGGCGCCGCACGTCCACCACGGCGCCGTCATCCAGGACGAACTTGAAGACGTCACGACCTGGGACGGTCAGCAGGCGGCGGATGACGTTCGCCACCCGCCGGTCCCTGAGCTGTCGGCGTTGCTGTTTGCCACTCTTGCCCGGGAAGTCGAAGTACACCGTGTCACCGGCCACGCGGACATGGCGCCGCCGAAGGGTGGCGAGTCCAAAGCTGCCGTTGGTGTCCGCGTACCGCTGGCTGCCCGGACGGATGAAGCACGTGCCGAGGATGCGGAGCATGGCCGCCATCACCTTGTCGCGCCCGAGGCCCTGCTTGCGGAGGTCCGCATTCACTCGGTGGCGCATCCGGGGCAGGGCGCGGGCGAAGCCGACGATTCGCTGGAACTTCTCCACGTCGCGCTCGACGGTGTGGTCCGGGTGATAGCGGTACTGCCATCGCCCTGCTGCGTCCTGGCCCACTGCCTGAAGCTTCGCCTTGGAGGAGGGGGCAATGGCCACGTGGGCCCAGGCCGGAGGAAGGCGCAGTGCGCTGATTCGCTCGCGCTCCGCCCGGGGCACTGACTTGCCGTTCGCGTGGACGTACCGAAAGCCTCTCACCGGGGTGCCCCTGCGGCGGATGCCTTCTCGCTGGAGCCGCTCGCGCTGTGTCTCTCCGCGGGCGGGGCGGCGGGCGGTGGCTTGCTGGTGAGGGGGTCGCGCGGAAGGCTCGGCGAGCACGGTCATGGGCCCGGTACGGGAAACCCCGCGCACCTCATGTGAGCGGGTCCTCCTGTTGTGGGCAGGGACGGGGCGAGCGGCAAGGCAGGTGCCGTCTGGCCGCCTGCCCCTGTTTCGAGCGAAAAAGCGCCCGGCCGCGTTTTCGATGGGAATGACAATCGCTTAGAGTGCGAGCCGAGCCGCATGAACGCCTTTCTCGACACCATCCTGGCCTTCCCGACCGCCATCTTCACCATCGTCCTGGGCGTGGTGATGACGTACTGGCTGTTCGTCATCGTGGGCGCGGTGGGCATCGACGTGTTCGATGCCGACGTGAGCCTCGACGGCGACATCAGCGTCGAGGGCGCCGGCAAGGCCTTGGGCAGTGCGAAGGCGCTGGCGGGTTCGGATGCGGACTTCGACGTCGACGGTGGAGGCATCCTCGCGGCCATGGGCTTCGCGGGAATCCCCATCACCGTCTCCGTGAGCTTCGTGGTGTTCATCGCCTGGTTCCTGTCGGTCATGAGCGCGCAGCCGCTGAATGAGGCCCTGGGCGGGGTGCTCCCCTCGTGGTTGCTGAACAGCGGGCTGGGGCTCGCGTGCTTCGCGGCGGGCACGGTGACAGCGGGCTTCGCGGTGCGGCCGCTGCGGCCGGTGTTCGTGGCCAAGCGCGCGCCGGGGCGTGACTCGCTGATGGGCCGCGTGTGTACCATCTCCAGTGGCAGCGTGACGGCCAGGACGGGCCATGCGACCTTCGAGGACGGCGGCGCGGGTGTCATCCTCAACGTCGTCTGCGCGAAGCCCAACGAACTCAAGCGGGGCCAGCCAGCGCTGATCCTCGCGTACGACGCCGAACGGCGTGTGTATGAAGTGGAGCCAGTCGACTGGCTGCTGCCGGAGGAGCAGGCACAGCTCCAGGATCCGGCCCGCGCCGCGGCCTTGGCTCGCGTGAAGGCACGAGGCTGATTTTTTCCCGGTCGCGCCGAGGGGGCGGCCGTCACATTCGACGCCGGTGGGCTTTTGCGGGGGACCTCCGGCGCCTGATACAAGGCCCGCTGTCATCATCAATCAGGAAATGGCCATGGACCCCATTACCGCGGTCGCTGCCGGCATCGGTGGCATCATCCTTCTTGGCGGCATCCTCCTCACCATCGTCCGGCTGTACCGGCAGGTGGACCAGGGGAAGGTGCTCATCGTCAACACGCTGAAGAACGAACCGGTCGTTACCTTCACCGGCGCGGTGGTGTTCCCCATCATCAACCGCGCCGAGGTGATGGACATCTCCTTGAAGACGGTGGAAATCGACCGCCGTGGCAAGGAAGGCCTCATCTGCAAGGACAACATCCGGGGTGACATCAAGGTCACCTTCTTCGTCCGCGTGAACAAGACGCGCGAGGACGTGCTGAAGGTGGCGCAGACCATCGGCTGCGCGCGCGCCTCCGACCAGGAGACGCTGGAGAACCTCTTCGAGGCCAAGTTCTCCGAGGCCCTCAAGACGGTGGGCAAGAGCTTCGACTTCGAGGAGCTCTACACCAAGCGCGAGGAGATCAAGGACCAGGTCGTCAACGTCATCGGTCGGGACCTCAGCGGGTACATGCTGGAGGACTGCGCCATCGACTTCCTGGAGCAGACCCCGGTCGAGATGCTCGACAAGGACAACATCCTGGACGCCCAGGGCATCCGGAAGATCACCGAGCTGACGACGAAGCAGAACGTCTTCACCAACGAGCTGCGCCAGGACGAGCGCATGGCCGTCACCAAGCGCAACGTCGAGGCGGATGAGGCCATCTTCGCCCTCGAGCGCCAGCGTGAAGAGGCCGCCGCCAAGCAGAAGCGGGAGATCGACAGCATCCAGGCCCGCGAGACGGCCGAGGCCGAGCGCGTGAAGCAGGAGGAGTACGCCAAGGCCCAGTTGGCGCGCATCAAGGCCGAGGAAGAAATCAACATCAACGAGCAGAACAAGTCCCGGCAGATCGAGGTCGCGCAGAAGAACCGCGAGCGCGTGGTGGGCGTGGAGACCGAGCGCGTGGAGAAGGACCGCGCCCTGGAAGCCATCAACCGCGAGCGTGAGACGGAGCTGCAGCGCATCGCCAAGGAGAAGGCGCTCGAGGGCGAGAAGAAGCTCATCGCCGACGTGGTCCGCGCCCGCATCGCCGTGGAGAAGACGGTGGCGGAGGAGGAGGAGCGCATCAAGGACCTGCGCGTGAAGGCCGAGGCCACCCGCCGCAAGGACGCGCTGCTCATCACCGCCGAGGCGCAGGCGCAGGAGAAGCTGGTCAAGGACATCAAGGCGGCCGAGGCCTCCAACGAGGTGGCCAAGTTCACCGCGAAGGAGAAGCTGACACTGGCCGAGGCCGAGCTGGAGGCCGCGGACAAGACGGCGAAGGCGAAGGTCCGTCTGGCCGAGGGCATCCAGGCCGAGGCCGCCGCCGAGGGTCTGGCCGAGGTCCGCGTGAAGGAGGCCGACGCGCAGGCGCAGGAGAAGCTCGGCATGGTCAACGTCCGCGTGAAGGAGGCCGAGGCGGGCGCCATCGAGAAGCAGGGCGCGGCGCAGGCGAACATCGTCCGCGAGAAGCTGCTGGCCGAGGCGGCGGGTGAGCAGGAGAAGGGTCTGGCCCACGCGCGCGTCCTGGAGGCGGAAGCCAGCGCCATCCAGAAGCGCGGCGAGGCGGAGGCCATTGCCACGCGCGAGAAGCAGCTCGCCGAGGCCGCTGCCATCCAGGAGAAGCTGCTGGCCGAGGCCCGCGGTCTGGCCGAGAAGGCCGCGTCCATGAAGCTGATGGACGGCGTTGGCCGCGAGCACGAGGAGTTCCGCCTCAAGCTCAACAAGGAGCGCGACGTGGAGCTGGAGGCCATCCGCGCGAAGAAGGACATCGCGCACGCGCAGGCCGAGGTGCTGTCCAAGGCGTTCGCCAACGCGAAGTTCAACATCGTGGGCGGCGACGGCCAGTTCTTCGAGCGCTTCGTCAAGGCGGTGTCGTTCGGCACCGCGGTGGACGGCGCGCTGGACCACGGCGAGGCGCTGCAGAAGGCGCTGGGCGGCTACATCAACGGCGAGAAGGACCTGCCGGCCGACCTGAAGGAGATCCTCTCCAAGCCGGGCCTGAGCAACGACGCGCAGAACCTGGCGGTGGCCGCGCTGCTGCACAAGATGGCGGCCAGCCCCGTCGCCGCGACCGGCGCGGGCCTCAAGGCGCTGGTGAACGAGCTGAAGCCCGGCTCGACGGACAGCACGCAGGGCTGACAGTCCCAAAGGGCCACCGCCGTGAACTGGCGGCGGTGGCACGGCCGTAAGACGACCCTCACTCCGGGCCCCCTCCGGGGTGGCGCCCCTCCTGTCGGGAGGGTGCGGGGGTGGGGGTCTTCGCTTTTCCGGTGAACACTCATGGCAACTGACGGTGGCAAGGGCGCGGCGCCCGTGGGCGAGGCGGCGCTGGAAGGCGGCAGCTACGAGGTCATCCGCGCGCGGCTCATGGCGCAGGCGGACGCGCTGGGCGCGAAGGCGAATGACCTCAACGGGCGGCGCAAGGCGCTCTTCGGCGGGACGGAGCTGTCCGTCATCGGCAACGAGCGGGTGCGCACCGAGAACAACTGCGTCCCGTGCGACATCGCCAGCGTCGGCAAGTACCTGCTCTTCGGCTACAACGTCTTCATCGGCTTGAAGCGGGAGACGTCGGTGGCCGACGTCTTCTCCCTGCACAAGTTCGAGAAGACGGCCGACGGGTACGACTTCTCCACCGTGCCTGAGTCCGAGGCCGGCGGGTTCCTGGCGGACCCGCGCTTCGTGAAGGACTTCGGGGAGCTGTACAAGTACTACAAGGACGCGAAGCTCCTTCAAATCCGCAAGCTGGATTCGCGCTTGCTGGCCATCTTCCAGACGGGCCAGACGATGCGCGACATCAAGGTCTTCCGGTTCAGCCTGGACCTGGAGGGCCGCGCCACCTACCTGGACAGCCAGGGTGAGCGCGACCACGTCTTCCCGCCGTCGCACGACTTCGAGTGGACGGTGGCCACGCGGGACAACTACGTCACCGGTCAGCACCCGCACGTCAACGTGTTGGACCAGGTGTTCGTGGAGACGGTGAAGGGCGACCTCACCATCAAGGTGGAGGACAACACCTCCACCGGCATGGGCATCTACAACGAGCCCGTGGACGACCCGGACCAGTCGCTGGACGACGCCGAGTTCGCCTGGTCCCAGGTGGGCACGCTCATCCTGCTGCGGGTGCTTCCGTTCCGCGAGCGGGCGCACCGCTACCTCGTCTTCAACTCGCGCACGCAGCACGTGGTGCGCATCGACGCCATTGGCCAGGCCTGCGTGCGGCTGCCCGAGGACCAGGGCATCGTCTTCCCGGGCGGCTATTACCTCCAGACGGGGGACTTCAAGGTCTTCGACGGCGCCGCGGCCTCGGAGGGCATGGAGTTCAAGCGCGCCATCCGTTCGCCCAACGGCGAGGACGTGCTCTACATCTTCCACCGGCGGACGGACGGCTGCTACGTCCTGTTCCCCTACAACCTGGTGCGCAAGGAGGTGCAGAACCCCCTGGTCGCCCACGGTATGAGCCTGTTCGCCGACGGCCAGTTGGTCATCTTCCGCTCCACGTCGGACGAACCCACGCGCGTCCACCCGATGCAGGTGTGGCAGACGCCCTTCGTCTCCGCCGAGCACGCGGCGGCCACGCCGCCAGCCCCGGGCTACCTGGGCAAGGTGGGCAACGCGGAGCTGGTGCGCGGCATCTCGGACGCGCTCACGATTCAGCGCATCGCGAAGTCGGACAAGCCCACGCGGCGCACCTACGAGGACCTCGTGGGCGCGTCCACCCGCGCGCTGGATGCGTACTACTGGCTGAGCCACGAGGAGACGGGTCTCCAGGAACCGGTGGAGACCTTGCGGCGCACCGCCGAGCTCATCATCGATGAGTTCGAGAAGGTGGTCGCGATGCGCAAGCGCGCCACCGAGGCGCTCGCGGCGGCGGAGGCGGAGCAGGGGACGCTGCTGGTGCGCGTCCAGCCGGAGAACCTGTCCCACGCGGAAGCCTTCATGCAGGCGCTGGCGGACCTCCGCAAGCAGCGCGGGCACCTGATTACGTTGAAGGACATCCGGTACATGGACCTGGGGCGCGTGGACGCCCTGGAGTCCGCCGTGGTGGAGGCGTCCGACCGGGTCAGCACGGCCTGTGTGGAGTTCCTCCAGACGGGCGAGGCGCTGGCGCCGCTGGCCGGGCGCCTGGATGAGCTGCTGGCGACGCTGGAGCCGGTGCAGACCACCATGGAGCTGGCGCCCCTGGGCGAGGACGTGGACAAGACGGCCCACGGCCTGGAGGTCCTGGGCGAGGTCGTCGGCGGACTCCAGGTGGGTGACCCGCTGGCCCGGGCCAAAATCCTGGAGGGCATCTCCGAGCTGTTCAGCCGGCTCAACCGGGTGCGCGCCAGCCTCGCGGCCAAGCGCAAGGAGCTGTCCGGCCGCGAGAAGCGCGCGGAGTTCGGCGCCCAGTTCAAGCTGCTGGGGCAGAGCATCGAAAGCTCGCTGTCCCAGGCGGACAGCCCGGAGCGCTGCGACGAGGCGATGTCCCGCCTCACCGTCCAGTTGGAGGAGCTGGAAGGCCGCTTCGGCGAGTTCGACGAGTTCCTGGAGCAGATCACCCAGAAACGCGAAGAGCTGCTGGAGGCCTTCGGTGCGCGCAAGCAGTCGCTGGTGGACGAGCGGCAGCGCCGCGCGCTGAGCCTGTTCGGCGCCGCCGAGCGCATCCTCCAGGGCGTGCAGCGCCGGGCGAAGGCCTTCAAGACGGACGACGAGCTCAACGGCTACTTCGCCTCCGACGCGATGATCCTCAAGCTGCGTCAGCTCGCTGACCAGTTGATGGAGCTGCAGGACAGCGTCCGCGCGGACGAGGTGCAGTCGCGCGTGAAGTCCGCGAAGCAGGACGCGCTGCGTGCCCTGCGAGACCGGCAGGACCTCTTCGCGGACGGCGAAAACCTCATCAAGCTGGGCGCGTACCGGTTCAACGTCAGCACGCAGCCGCTGGACCTCACGCTGCTGCCTCGCGAGGGCGAGCTGTACCTCCAGCTCACTGGGTCCGACTACGCGCAGAAGGTGGATGACCCGGAGCTGCTGAAGTTCCGCGAGCTCTGGGAGCAGCACCTCGTCTCCGAGTCGCCCGGCGTCTACCGCTCCGAGTACCTGGCGGGGTGCCTCCTGGCGGACGCCGAGGATGGCAAGCAGGGGCAGTCCCTGGACTCGCTCCACGAGGCGCTGCTGGGCGGCGCGCTGCTGGAGACGGTGCGCGCCTACGCGGCGGACCGCTTCGATGAGGGCTACGAGCGCGGCGTCCACGACTCGGACACCGCCTCCATCCTGGAGAAGCTGCTCGGGCTGCACCAGGGCGCGGGCCTGCTGCGCTTCGCGCCGGTGCCGCGTGCCTGGGCCGCGCTGTTCTGGGCCTTCGACGCCGACGAGGCCAGCAAGACGGTGTTCCAGCGCCGGGCGCGCAGCCTCGCGCGGCTGCGCACGACGTTCGCCTCGGGCGGGAGCCTGGCCGAGGTGGGCGAGGCGCTGGGGGACCGCGTGGGCGCGTTCCTCACCGCGCATGGCCTGGCGCACTCTCCCGCGGAGGCGCGGCAGGCGGGCCGGTACCTCGTCGAGGAGCTGGGCGCGGAGCACCCGCGCTTCACCACCAGCGGCGAGGCGATGTCGCTGAAGGAAGCGTTCCTCCACGAGCTCGACCGCCATGGGACGCGCTCCGCGTTCGAGGACGACCTGCGGGGCCTGGAGAAGGACCTGGGCGCGCGGCTGGAGCTCGCCCGGGTGTGGCTGGACGGCTACCTGGCGCAGCGCGAGGGCGGGCCGGGCGAGGCCGCCCACGTGGCGCTGGAGACCTCCGTCCTGCTGCTTACCGGCACCAAGCTGGACCGCGAGTCCGCGGGCGCGCTGACGGCCACCGAGGTGTCGGGGCTCCTGGGCAATCACTCGCGCATCCACGACCGGAAGCTGTCGCTGCGCCTGGACGAGTTCCTGGCGCGCCTGGGTGAGTTCCGGCAGGTGCGCGTGCCGCGGTACCAGGCCTACCGCGCGATGCAGCGGGATTTGCTGGAGCGTGAGCGCCGCAAGCTGCGCCTGGACGAGCTGACGCCGAAGGTCCTGTCCTCGTTCGTGCGCAACCGGCTCATCGACGAGGTGTACCTGCCGCTCATCGGCGCGAACCTGGCGAAGCAGCTCGGCGCGGCGGGTGAGGGCAAGCGGACGGATCGCATGGGCATGCTGCTGCTCATGTCGCCTCCGGGCTACGGCAAGACGACGTTGATGGAGTACGTCGCCAGCCGGCTCGGGCTCACCTTCGTGAAGGTGAATGGCCCCGCGTTGGGTCACTCCGTGAAGTCGTTGGACCCGGCCGAGGCGCCCAACGCCACGGCGCGGCAGGAGGTGGAGCGCATCAACCTGTCCTTCGAGATGGGCAACAACGTGATGCTCTACCTCGACGACATCCAGCACACGGACCCGGAGCTGCTCCAGAAGTTCATCTCGTTGTGCGACGGTCAGCGCCGCGTCGAGGGCGTGTGGAATGGCCGCACGCGCACCTATGATTTGCGCGGCAAGAAGTTCTGCGTGGTCATGGCCGGCAACCCGTACACAGAGACGGGTGACCGCTTCCGCATCCCGGACATGCTCGCCAACCGCGCGGACACCTACAACCTGGGTGACATCCTCGACGGCAAGGAGCACCTGTTCGCGCTCAGCTACTTGGAGAACGCGCTCACGTCGAACCCGGTGACGGCGCCGCTGGCCACGCGGGATCCGGCGGACACGCACCGCCTCATCCGCATGGCGCAGGGGGAGGAGATCCAGACGGGCGAGCTGAAGCACGGCTACGCGGCGGCGGAGCTCCAGGAAATCATCGCCGTGTTCCAGCGCATGTTCCGCGCGCAGTCGGTGCTGCTGAAGGTCAACCTCCAGTACATCGCCTCGGCGGCGCAGGACGAGCGCTTCCGGACCGAGCCCGCGTTCAAGTTGCAGGGCAGCTACCGCAACATGAGCAAGCTCACGGAGAAGATCGTCGCGGCCATGACGGACGACGAGCTCGAGCGGCTCATCGACGACCACTACCAGGGCGAGTCGCAGACGCTGACGACGGCGGCCGAGCAGAACCTGCTCAAGCTGGCGGAGATGCGCGGCCGGCTGTCGCCGGAGAAGGCGAAGCGCTGGGAGGAGATCAAGCAGGGCTTCGCGCGCGTGAAGCGCATGGGCGGCAAGGACGACGACCCGGTGGCGCGCGTCACCGGTCAGCTCAGCGGCATCGAGGAGCAGCTCGGCGCCGTCCGCGACGCGGTGGTGCAGGCCGCCACGCACGTCTCCGCCAGCAACACCCGCGAGGAGGCGCCGGGCGTGGTGGTGGAGGTGCTGCCCCGCCTGGAGTCCCTGCGCGAGGCCGTGCTGGAGGTGGCGCAGGCGGGTCGCGACGCCGCGAAGTCCAGGCCGGCGCCTGTGGTGGCGCCCGCGCCCGCCCCCGCGGGGCCGGACTTCACGCCGTACCTCAAGCACCTGGCGCACCTGCTCAAGGCCCTCACGGAGCGGGTGGCGGCCCAGGCGGCGGCGCAGGCGGAGCAGCCCGATGCGCCCACGGTGCGGATGGCGGCGCCCACGCCCACGCCGCCCCAGGACTTCGGCCCGTACATGGAGCAGCTCTCCCGCGCCATCACCGCGCTGGCGGAGCGGCCGGTGAACGTGTCGGCCAGCGTCCCGGCCGAGGCGCTTCAGCGGACCGCCGTCAACGGCCCGTCTCCGGCGGAGCTGAGCCGGCAGATCGAGCTGGTGGAGGGTGTGCTGCTCCCGCTGGAGCGCGCCTCGCGCCGCGCCATTCAGGGCGAGGGCGAGGGCGTGAAGTCGCTCCAGGTCTGGCAGAACGTCACCGAGGCCCTGGAGCTGCTGCGCTCCATGCTGCGGCGCTGAGCAGCGCCGCGTGTCAGCGGAACTGGCCTGAGCCCTCGACGCTGCCGTCGTCGAGGACTCGGGTCAGCGTGTCCTCCAACTGCTGGCCGTCGGGGGCGGTGACGCGGATGTCGAAGGGCCCGTCGCCCATGCCGCTGTCGTTGACGAAGTAGTTGTAGCTCTCGCGGCGCACCTCCTGCCAACCCCCGGTGCCCCGGCGCCACTCCAGCTTCTGGATGGGCAGGCGGTGGTTGCGCACCTGGATGGCGGTCCACCAGGGGTTGCTGCCGTCCTTGAAGTGGTACTCGATGTTGCCGGCCACGTCGCAGGACACGGGCGTCCAGGTGATGTCCACCCGGCCGAGCCGCATCTCCGCGATACGGGCGAAGGCTTCGCGGCTCAGGTCCAGGTGACCGGCCGCGCATTCGGGGCAGCGGTCGACGATTCGCACGCGGACGGAACCCTGGGGGCCGGTGATGTCCACGCACTGCCCACACGCCGCGCTGTTGGCGTACTGCGGCGTGTTCATGGCGGCCACCATCAAGTCCCCGGTGGGGGCGTAGCTGCAATTCCCGGAGCCGTTGGCATCGTAGAAGGTGGCGATGCCGCGCTGCTCCTCGCCCAGCGGAACACCGCCGCCGGACGGGTCTTCACTGCAAGCGCCGCAGGCGAGGATGACCGCGGCGGCCGGGAGGAGGAAACGTCGGGACTGCGAGCGGAGAGGGTGCATGGCCGCTCAGCATACCCGGTTGGCCCGGCGCGAGGCCGGGCCCTGGAGGGCAGGTGTTCAGCGGCCCCGGGCGGAGGCGCCCTTGAGCGCGCGGGCCTGGCCGACCAGGTTCACGAACTCGACGCGGTCCGCGTTGCCGTCCGTGGCGCCCTGGGCCAGCTTCTCCGCCGTGGCGAGGCTCCAGCCTTCCGAAGCGGGGCTCTCGCGCAGGATGTCCGCGGTGGCGGCCACGGCGAGGGCGAAGCGGAAGTCCGGCGACGCCTTCTCCAGCGACGCGCGCATCATGTCGCGCTGGAAGGGGAAGGCCTGCTCGGAGGCCTCGGTGCCGTTGGGGGCCTTGGCGCGCACGCGCACGGTGGCCAGGGGCTCGGTGGCGGAGTCCGTCAGGTCCACCTCGTACAGCGCGGTGACGTTGTGGCCCGCGCCAATCTCACCCGCGTCCACCTTGTCGTTGCGGAAATCCGCATCCGCGACGTCGCGGTTCTCGTAGCCGACCAGGCGGTAGCGCTTGACGGAGGCGGGGTTGAACTCGACCTGGAACTTCACGTCCTTGGCGATGACCTCGAGCGTGCCGGTGAGCTGCGTCTCGAAGACCTTGCGCGCCTCGCGGAGGCTGTCCACGTAGAAGCAGTTGCCGTTGCCCTTGTCGGCCAGCTTCTCCATCAGGTCATCGCGGTAGTTGCCCATGCCGAAGCCCACGGAGGTGAGCGTCACGCCTTCGGCCGTGTACTTGCGGATGGTCTCCAGCATGGAGTCCGCGCTGATGTTCTGGCCGATGTTGGCATCTCCGTCGGTGAGGACGACCACGCGGGACACCACGCTTCCGGACGCCTTCTTCACCGCGTGGCGGTAGGCCAGCTCCATGCCGGAGCCCATCGCCGTCCCGCCGCCCGCCTGGAGCGCGTCGAGCGCGGCGTGGATGCTCTTCACGTCGGTGGCGGGCGTGGGCGCCAGCACGTCCCGGGTGCTGCCCGCGTAGGTGACGATGGCGACGGTGTCGTTCTCGTTGAGGTTCTTGACGGCGATCTTGATGGCCTCCTTCGCCAGCGGCAGCTTGTCCTCCGAGTGCATGGAGCCGCTGGTGTCGATGAGGAACACCAGGTGCGCGGGCTTGCGCTCCGAGCGGGAGACGACCTTGCCCTGCACGCCCACGCGCAGGAAGTGGCGCTTGTCGCTGAACGGCGAGGGCGCGCCCTCCAGGTGCACGCTGAAGGCCCCCTTCTCCGGAGGCGCGTAGCGGAACTTGAAGTAGTTGACGAACTCCTCCACGCGGACGGCGGACGTCGGCGGGAGGCGGCCCTGATTGAGGTAGCGGCGCGAGACGGTGTACGACGCCGTGTCCACGTCCGCGGCGAAGGTGGAGAGCGCGTCCTTCGCCGTGTCGACGAAGCCGTGGGCCTTCCACGTCGTGAAGGAGTTGCCGCCGGTGTCGTTCCGCGCCACCGACGCGCTGTCATCGCGGGGCATCGGCTTGGAGGGCGAGGGCCCGCGCGCGGCGTGCTCCATCTCCAGCTTGCCCACGGCCATGGACTTCTTCGCCGCCGAGGGCGCCTTGTACCGCTCCGCGACCATGGCCGGCGCGGGGGGCGGGGGCGGGGCTCCCGTCGCCACGGGGGCGCCGGAAGAGGGCGCGCTCCGGTCTTCTTCAACGGAGAGGGGCTCGGCGGCGGGCACCTCCGCGGGCTTGCCCTCGTTGCCGCTGGGCATGTCGCGCGTGGCCTGTTGCGCCGGGGCGGCGGCGACGGCGCGCTCCTCGTGCGTCGGGCTGCGGCTCACGCAGGCGGGCATGCTTCCAACGACGAGCAGGGCACTGCCCCAGGCGGTCAACTGGCGCTTCAGCGAGAAGGCGGACATTCGGTCTCCAAGGTCGAGAATTGAGTGGGTCGCCGCTTGAAAACGCACGGCCTTGGAAAATGGGTCTACGGCGATGAATTTTCCGGCGAACACCCGCGCCGGCTGTCCTTGTCTGGCGCAGGGCCGTCTGACAGGGTGCCGGCCCATGCAGACCGCCAGGCCATTTCGAGTTCTGGGTATCCAGCAGATCGCCATTGGGGGCGCGGACAAGGCGCCGCTCCGCAAGCTCTGGGTTGACCTGCTGGGCTTGACGCCCCACGGCACCTACCGCAGCGAACGCGAGAACGTGGACGAGGACATCGTCACCGCGGGCGCGGGTCCCTTCAAGGTGGAGGTGGACCTGATGCAGCCGGTGGATCCGGAGAAGAAGCCGCGCGTCCACGAGACGCCGCTCAACCACGTGGGCCTCTGGGTGGACGACCTGCCCACCGCCGTCCAGTGGCTGGAGTCCCAGGGGCTCCGCTTCGCGCCGGGCGGCATCCGCAAGGGCGCCGCGGGCCACGACATCTGCTTCGTCCACCCCAAGGGCAGCGAGCAGTTCCCCTACGGCGGGGAAGGCGTGCTCATCGAGCTGGTGCAGGCGCCGAAGGAGGTCATCGCCGCCTTCGAGACGCTCGCCGCCGCGGGCCACTGAAGCCCGTGGGCGTCAAGGTCCGGCGGGGGCGTGCTGTCCCTGCCGGAAGACGCGTTCGGCGAGGCTTCGGAGCGCGGGCCGCACCACGCGCTCCAGCCGGTCCACGGCCACGCACAGGACGAAGGTGAGGCCGATGATGACGGCGGTCAGCACCCAGTACTGGAGCCAGCCGCTGCGGTCGCCGAAGAAGCGTTGGAACGAGAAGACGCCGCCGAGCCGATAGAACAGCAGCATCTCGTGGAAGAAGTACGCGGACAGCGACGAGGTGCCGAACACCTCCACGAAGCGCCGCAGCCGGGACGGTGCCGCGTCCGCGGGCATCCGGGCCTCCAGCCACGTCAGGGCGAGCAGCACGGTGCTCACCCAGCCGAAGCGCGCCGCCGCGTTGGACGGGTTGGCCACGAAGAAGCGGTGGGGTGGATAGAGGCCGTAGAGGAAGTCTCCGAGCACCGCGCCCGTGAAGCCCAGGCCCATGAGCACCAGCAGCGCCTTGATGAGTCCGGCGCGGCCCCAGGCGCCCGCCACCGTCCCCGCGAAGACGCCGAGCCACGCGTAACCCAGCCAGGGCAGGAGCGGGAAGGGGGCGAAGGTGGACTTCTCCGTCAGCGTCGCCCAGGGGCCGTCCACCTGCTCGCCAAGGGGCGACACGGCGAAGGTGAGCATGGCCAGGATGAACGCGCCGGTGCTCAAGATGCGCGGGCGCGCGGAGAGGAGCGCCGCCACGGGCAGGACGATGAGCAGGCAGAGGCCCACGCACTGGAGGATGTCCATGCGGAGGATCCACACCGGCTCACGCAGCAGCGGGAACCAGGCCCAGTTGACCAGCGTGGCCACCGCGAGCACCTCGCCGGCGCGGCGGAGGTTGCGGTGGACGCGGGTGCGCACCGTGCCGCTCGCGGCGCTGCGCACCATCATCAACGCGGTGGCGAAGCCGGCGGAGAAGATGAACGCGGGGGCCACCAGCCCGTCGACGCGCAGCAGCCGCGCCACCCATTCCGACTGGCGCAGCTCCGGCGTCAGCAAGGCCAGGGTGTGCGTCTGGACCATGAACAGCACCGCGATGCCCCGCAGCCAGTCAATGGCGCGGACGCGATCACGGGAGATGACAAGAGGGGAGGCGGGCGTGGACGTCACGGCCCGCCTACCCTACGGCATCAGCGGACCCAGCTCACGTTACTGATCGTGAATTTGGAGCCGTCCTGCTTCTCCGCGTTCGTCATGGGCGAATAGACGCGGGTGGAGAAGGTGTTGGCGGCGGTGTCCACCTCCACCAGGCGCGTCAGGTTCGACGTGTTCTCGTGGTACGCCGTCAGGATCTGGTGAATCGTGTTCCCGTGGACGCCGGTGCTCGCCAGGTACGCGGCGTTGCCCGTGTGGCCCGAGAAGACGAAGCGGACGTTGGCGTACTGCTTGATGAGCTGGTCGAACACGTACTGCGGGCTGTTGTTGCCGTAGCCGCCGTTGCGCGGCTCGATGGTGCCGCCGCCCGTCAGGTGGGAGTGGGTGTTGATGATGACGTTGTGCCGGGGGTGCTGCGCCAGCACCGTCTTGGCCCAGTCGACGGCGCCCGTGCGCGCCCACAGCTCCAGGTTCAGCACCAGCCACTCCAGGCCGCCCTCGGAGAACGTGTGGTAGGAGTTGTCGATCTTCCCCGCCTCATACACCCCGGCCAGCGCGGTGAAGCGCGTGAGCGGGATGTGCGCGTTGAAGGTGCTCGTGTCGCGCAGGTTGGCGTTGACGTTGCCGGGGCACGCGCTGCCGCCGGGGCACACGGCCGCCGTGTCGTGATTGCCAATGGCGTAGACGTAGGGGATGCCGGCGGCGTCCAGAATCTCCGTGGACACGCTGGCGCGCACGTATTGGATGTGGTCCGGCGTGTCCCAGTTCACCACGTCACCCGTGTGCAGCACGAAGCGCAGGTCCAGCGCGCTCCGGTTGTCCACCAGCCACTGCAACCGGTGGCTGAGCCGCGTGGCGGGCGTGGTGAGGACCTCGTTCTGCGTGTCCGGGATGACGGCGAAGGTGAACTTCGTGTCGACTGGTGGGGTGGACTCCGGCGCCGCGTAGAACTTGATGCCCTGGCTCACCCAGCCCGCGGCGGTGAGCTCGTTGCGCTGGGCCTCGGTGATGGCGAAGCGGTGCTTGCGCAGCGCGGTGTTGGAGAAGCGGTACACGGGGACGAGACACGCCGCGGGCGTCTTCGACGCGTAGAAGCCGACGTTCTCGTCCGTCGTGTAGCCGCCGTTCTGCATGAGGTCGTTCCGCTCGGCCTCATCGATGGTCCAGAAGTGCTCCGTGCGGCTGGGGCTGTAGATGCGGTAGACGGGCGACAGCCCCGTCCCCGTGGCGGCCGCGGCGCGAAACGCCACGCCCCGGTTGTCCGTGTAGCCCCAGGTGGTGGCGGCGTTGGCGGCCTCGTTCGCGTTGAGCGTGTAGAGGCTGTCACCGTTGGCGGGACGGATGCGGTGGTGGACCTCCCGGCTCAGCGATGCGCAGTTGAGCGCGGACTCGGTGGTGGCGACCTCACGGGTCTCCTCCACCGGTCCGCCGCACGCCGCCAGCCAACCCACCAGTGCCACGGGAACTGCGGTTCTCAGGTGCCTCAAAGATGTCTCCTCGCAGGGGTGTGATGCGGCCAAGGGTCGCCGCTAAAACATGTATTGCGAGAATTCCCATAGCACCTGAGGTGCGGTCATCAAAGACCCACTTGGGGAGTGTCTACCGGTAACCAGTCGCGTCCGCGGGCTTCCCGGCGTCCTGGACCTCGGGCACGTAGCGCCAGGCATCGGGCTGACTGCCGTCCACGTCGGTGAAGCCGTACACGCGGGCCAGTTGTCCGCTGGAGAGGGACTGCCCGTTCCACCGTGCCCGCTCCGGGTCCGCGGCGAGCGCGGCGACAGCGCGGCCCACGTAGGCCGGTGACTCCGAGATGACGAAGTGGGGCTCCTTCGCCGTGGCGTCGCGCCAGTTGTCTTCGGTGACGCCGAAGTGCTCCAGCATGCCTTCGGAGCGCATCCAGCCCGGCGTCAGCGCGACGGCGGTGCCGCCATGGGGTTTCAACTCCTGGCCCTGACTCCAAGCCAGACGGAGGAGCGAGTTCTTCGCGAGGTCGTAGAACGCGGAGATGCGGTACTTCGCCGCGTTGTACTCGGCGGTGCCGTCGGTGACTTCGATGACGAGTCCCCCCGGCCGACGGATGAGCAGCGGCAGGGCGAAGTGACTGGTGATGAGGTGGGTCTCCACGCCCAGCCGGAGCAGTCGCAATCCCTTGTCGAGCGAGTGCTCCCACACGCTCTTGTTCCATTCGAAGATGTGCTCGCCGCCCCAGATGTCGTTCACCAGCACGTCGAGCCGGCCCTGCTCACGGTCGATGCGCTCCACCAGGGCGCGCACCTGCTCGGGCTCCAGGTGGTCCACCTGCACGGCGATGCCGGTGCCCCCCGCGGCCGTGACCATCTCCGCCGTCTCCTCGATGGTCTCCGGCCGGTTCTGTTCCGAGCGCTGCGCCCGCGTTGACCGACCTGTCACGTAGACGGTGGCCCCCGCCGCGCCGAGCTGCACCGCGATGCCCCTGCCCCGCCGCGCGTGCCGCCCGCCACCAGCGCCACACGTCCTTTCAATGTCCCTGTCATGTTTGTCTCCTCAGTGGAACTTCGTGTTGGAGGGCAAACCTACGAGGGATTCTTGACACCTCCTGTCAGGATTGGGGCCGTTGGCTCGCTTCGAGCAAGAAGCCACTGCGACCGTTTCGGGGCTCGCCTGTTCGACCGTGCACGCGTCCACACGACGCAAGCCGTACGCGAGGAGGTTGCGTGATTCGACGATTCATCCTGTGCGCCGCGGCCCTCTGCCTGCCAGGCGTGGCGCTCGCCAAGCCTCCGGCGGCGGGCGGCGTCTGTGCCACCTATCCCAGCGCGCCTGCCTGCATGGGCCAGCAGCCGGCTTGCACGCTCTGTCACTCCGCGCCACCGCAGCGAAATGTCTTTGGCGCATCGCTGGAACCGCACCTGGCCCCAGGCGCGCCGCGTCCCTTGTCGGACGGTGATTTCGCCATGGCCCTGCCCGCGGCGTTGCGCGCCGTCGAGGCGGAGGATGCCGATGGTGACGGCGTCCCGAACGTGGAGGAGCTGCTGCGAGGCACGTGGCCGGCGGACCCCGTCAGCGTTCCGAAGGCGCCGCGGGACTGCGCCTCGGGCTCGAATCCCGTCTACGACGTGTGCCGTTACGACCCGCGCTTCGCCTACCGGCGGGTGCTGCTCGACTTCTGTGGGAAGTCGCCCACGTACGCGGAGCTCCAAGCCTTCACCGCGCGAACCGAGGAGGGGCAGCGCGAGTTCCTCAGCGTCGAGCTGGACCGTTGCACGGAAGGGGAGTTCTGGCGGGGGAAGGATGGCCAACTGTGGAAGCTGGCCCATCCGAAGATTCGCCCGGTGGGCTCCATCAAGTCGGGCGAGGACGCAGGCCCCATCCCGCTCGCGGACTACTACGATGATTATGCCCTGTACGCGTACACGCAGCTCGACGGGCACGACGCGCGCGAGGTGATGACGGCGCGGTACCACGTGCGCCGTCAAACGGAGCCTACGCGCTACACCGCGACGCCCTCGTTGCCTTCCCAGTTCGTCGAAGAGGCTCGCCGCGCGGGCAACCTCACATCGAGGTGGAGTCTCATCTCGTTCGTGATGTTCACCGCGCTGCCTCGGAACGCGGCGTCCCAGAGCTACCGCGCCTACCTGGGGCTCGACATCGCGATGCAGGAGGGCCTCTACAGCATTCCCGGAGAGCCTCGGGACTACGACGCCAAGGGCGTCCAGGCGCCCGCCTGCGCCGCGTGTCACGCGACGTTGGATCCGCTGAGCTATCCCTTCCGGAACTACAACGGCATCGCGGGCCTGTCCTCGGCGCGCTACGAGACCGGCCGCATCGAGCGATACTTCGCCGCCGAGGCGCCCACCATCACCCAGATACCGGAGACCGGTTACCTGCTGGGCCAGCCCGTCCGCGACCTCCAGGAATGGGCCCAGGTGGGCGCCAACAGTGATGCCTTCGCCATCGCCGCCGTTACGGACTACTGGAAGTTGCTGGTGGGCCACGCACCCACGGCCGAGGAACAGACGGAGTTCGTCGCCGTCTGGCAACGCTTCAAGGGCACGCATGGGTACAGCGTGCAGCGGATGCTTCACGACCTGATTCGGACGGAGGCCTACGGTGCGCCTTGAGACCTGCGTGTTCGTAGCGGTCCTCGCGCTGGCCGGATGTTCGCGGCAGCCCGTGGCCAGGGATGGGGATGCAGATGCGGGAACACCGCCGCCGCCGGGGACCGAGCCAGATTCTGGGACGCCCCCCGTCGCGGCAAAATCGACTCGGAACAACCTCCGCTTCAAGGGGCCTGAGCGGTTGACGGCGGACTTCGCGGCGGCGCTGGAGTTGCCTCCGGACCAGTTGTGCAACGAGCTGGGGCAGTACTCGTGCGCCGAGTCCGTCCACACCGTCACGCTGGGGGGCGTTGACCCCTACCAGAGCGGCATCTACGAGCCGCTTCCCATCACCGGTGTGACGACGCCCATCGCCGTGGACCGGATGGCGCTGGCGGGGTGTTCGCGGCGCGTCGAGCTCGACGTGGCCACGCCTTCGCGGGCGGTCCTCTTTCAGGGCGTGGCGCTGGACGCGCAGGGCCGGTTGGTGGACCGCGGTGGCACGTCGGTGAGGACCGCCATCAACGTTCTCTATCAGCGAGGCCTCCAGCGGGACGCCCACGCCTCCGAGTTGGAGGCGTGGGTCCAGCTCGCAGCGGACATCGAGTCCTCGTCGAGCAGTCCTCACCCGGGTCGCGACTGGATGACCGCGGTCTGCTTCGCCGTCCTCTCCTCCGCCGAGTCCGTCTTCTTCTGAAGGAGCCCACCATGTCACTTCGCAAAGATGGCCGGCTCTCTCGCCGGGAGTTGATGAAGGCGCTGTCGATGTGCGGTGCGGGTGCGACGGTGCTGGGCCCGCTGCTGACAGGTTGCCGTGAGTCGCTCGAGTCGCCCGCGTCTCGGGAAGCGCAAGGCGGTGTCCGCCGGGCGCGGCTCGACGGCAAGCCTCGCTTCCTCATCGTGGTGGGCGCCGCGGGAGGGGCCTCCATCGTCGACAGCTTCCTGGCGGTTCGTGCCTCGGAAGCAGGTGTCGACGCCGCGCGCGTCAACACCTTCGCGGATGAACAGGTGCTGAACGTACCGGGCTCGCCCTTCCGCGCGGTGCGCGTGTCCAGTCCACGCCTGGGCGACATTCCCGTGCCGGTGGTCGCGGACCAGCTTCCCTTCGTGACGAAGCACAAGGACTCGATGTTGGTGGCGACGACGGTGGGCACGTCCGTCAACCACGCCATCGCGCAGAAGCGGAGCCTCACGGGCAACGCGGCGTGGCGGGGTCGGACGCTCCAGGAATGCGTGGCCCTGCAATACGGTGCGGGGTGCCCCATTCCCAATGTGAACATGGGGGCGGGGGGCTATGCGGAGCGGGGGACGGATGTGTCGCTGCCCTCGCACTGCTATGGCGAGGTGGTGACCCATGCGTCGCTGTGGCCGTTGGGGCTCGATGGCCGCAAGGGGCTCAAGGGCGCACCGTCGGAGGCCGTGATGGCCATGGCCCGGCGGACGCGGAACACACTGGATGCGCGGTCCGTCTTTGGTCAGACGTTCGAGGATGCCCCGGCGCTGCGTCGCTGGAATGACCAGCGCATCGTGGGGCAGCCCGCCTTGGAGATGCAGGACCTCATCAACCGCCTCAGCGTGTTGCCGGATGCACCGCCTCGGCTTCCGTTGTCTGAGTTCGGCCTGACGGGCTCTCCGGATGGCGCCCGGCTCCGCGCGGCGTTTCCGGATTACCTCACGGACCCGGTGGAGGGGCAGGCGGCCCTGGCGTACCTGCTGCTCAAGAACCGCGTGTCGGTGACCGTGACGTTGGGGCCGTCGTTCAACGTGTCGGTGGGCGGGGACTTCGGCATCGCGAATCCGCCCCTGGCCTTCGACTTCAGCCACAACGACCACCGCACCGGGCAGGCCTTCATGTGGGCGCGGGTCCTGCGCATCGTGGACAAGCTCATCGACCTGCTCAAGTCCGAGCCATTCGACGTGTCGACGGGCGAGAGTCTCTGGGACCGGACGTTGATCTACGTCGCCACCGAGTTCGGTCGCACCCGGTCCCGTGTCGCGAACGCCACCGCGTTTGGCAGCGGGCATGACCTCAACAACGGCTTCCTGCTGCTCTCGCCGATGCTGAGGGGCAACACCGTGCTGGGTGGCATCGACCCGCGCACGACGCTGACCTACGGCTTCGACGCGCGCACCGGCACGCCCTTGCCGGGGAAGCTGGAGTCGAACGAGGCGGACATCTTCTCCGGCATCCTGACGGCCCTGGGCGTGGACACGTCGGGCAGCGGCCTTCCCGACGCGAGCGCCTTCCTGCCCGGCTGAACCGCGGACTTCAGAAGAGTCCGCTCGGGCACGTCAGGTACGGCTCCGGCGCGCCCTGGTCCTGAAGCGCCATGAGGCAGCGGAGCGCCTCGGGGTCGGCGGAGTCCGCCAGGTATGTCCGCCGCCACAGCATCGCGGCCACGCGCTGGGGCAGCCCGGGGGCTGGCGCGATGAGGGCCCGGTGAACGCCGTTGCCGCCTCGCGGGGCGGTGGCCGCGGCGGCTTCGAGCTTCGCCACCTCGTCGGGGCACCCGTCCGGGCAGTTGTAGAGGAACACCGCGTGGCCGTGCTCCAGGTTGTGGATGTAAAGGCACGGGTGGACCGGCTCCGAGTGCAGGAGGCACGGGGCGACGTTGCCGCAGTGGAGGCCGGAGTTCGGCGGGTTCTCCTCGTTGCCACACCCTTCGGTGGAGCACGAATCGAGGTGGTGCGAAGGGCTCGGTGCCGACAGCGGAAAGCTGAACCGCGCACACGCGGCATCCGGATCGACTTCGGTCTCACCGCAGCCCGTGAGCGCGGCGAGCGTGAGGAGGGGGAACAGGCGAGAGCGGGGCATCACGGCCGCGTCATACCGCATCAGCCTGGAAACGCACCTCGCCGCTCCACGTCGGTGCCTCGCAGTCCCTTGAATCCCAGGGACGCTGCGAGGCGAAGGAAGTCGGCTTGGGGCAGGCTCAGGTCGCTGACGCCAGGGTCGAAGTTCAACGTCGCCAACAAGGCTTCGAGGACCATCGGGACGCGGCTGCGCACGGAGAAGTCCACCTTGCCGGGGAGGTAGCCCGTGTTGGCGGCGATGACGATGTGGTCCGGCAGCCGTTGGGCCCACCGCACCGCCACCTGGGGATGCACCTGCGCTTCCGAGCTGAAGAGCAAGAAGACGATGTTGTTCGTCGTGCGAGGAGGCGTCTTCGAACACCGCGCCGTCTCGCGCTGCACCTCCAACCGGCAGTCGTGCAACGTATCGACGCCGGGCACGTTGCCTCGCGTGATGTCGGTGGCGCTGCCCGCGCGCAGCAGCACCTCCAGGGCCATGGGCGCGGCGAACCGGGACGACCGCCGGGCCGCGTTCAGCAGCGACACCGCCTCCGTCACGGCCGTACGTCCAGCCCGGCGCAGGGCGTCTTTCATGAACGGAATGGGCGCATCCGCGCCGTGCGCCGCCACCGTCCCGAGGACGGCGAGCCACTCCATCGGGCCCGGGATGACGCTGGGCGACGCGAGCAGGTAGGTGAGCAGGCTCGCGTTCACCGCGGGCTCCAGCCCTCGCGCGGAGAGCAGGGTGGACCCCGGATAGCCGTCAGTCGTGCCCTGGGGCGCCACGACGAGCGAGGGGATGCCGTTCGGCGAGCCCGTGGCGTTCGCGCCTTGAGACTCAGTCCCGGCCGTCTTCCCAGCGTCGGCCCGAGGCGGCGGCCGGTTCGCGGGTTCGAGGATGACCAACGCGTCCGGGGCCACCAGCCGCAGCCGATCCCGCATGGCCGGCGAGAAGGCGTGCTCCCCCTTGTCCGGCACACGCGCCGTCACCCGGGCTCCCGCGGCCTGAAGGGCGCGAAGGGCCAGCACACCCGCGGTGAGTCCCTCCACGCCGGGGTGGGGCACCACCACCACGCGGCGGTCCTTCAGTGTCGCGAGGAAGCGGCGCGCCTCGGTCAGCGCGGCTTCCGGTGCGGGCCAATGCGGGTCCTGGGGATGTCCGAGCAACATGCGCGAAGGTGTAACGCTGCTCTGACATCCAGGCGGCGGGGGGCGGAGAGGCCGGACGGTGCCCGGCCGGGCGGTTGCGGGCCCCGTCACCTGGGGTCACCCGAAGACGTGTCGCGTCGCGTCGGCGGCGGTGGACGCACGACCGTATGGGGGATGACAGGTGCCAGCGGACGCCCAGTTTCGGAGTGTCATCCGCCGCGCCTTCTTCTACGGTCCGGCGCCATGAACCGGAAACATCCCCTGAATTCCCTCCTGCGCACGGCCGCCGTGGCCGTCGCGCTGCCCGCCTTCCTGGGGTGTGCCCAGGACTCCCAGGCGACGCGCGAGGCGCCCCCCGCGGCCGAGTCCCAGGCCTCCACGAGCGCCGCCGCGTCCCAGCCCACGCCCGAAGAGGCGAAGGCGTTCGCGGAGAAGATCAACGCGGACTTGAAGGCCCTGTGGACGAAGCAGGCCACCGCGGAGTGGATCAAATCCACGTACATCACCGACGACACCGAGCGGAACGCGGCGTACGTCAACGAAGAGGTGCTGGCCTACGTCAACGGCGCCATCAAGGAGGCGCGCCGCTTCGACGGCCTGACGCTGGACGCGGACACCGCGCGCATGCTGCACCTGCTCAAGGTGTCGCAGGCGCT
The DNA here is from genome assembly GCF_000280925.3 of Myxococcus hansupus. Lineage (NCBI taxonomy): Bacteria > Pseudomonadati > Myxococcota > Myxococcia > Myxococcales > Myxococcaceae > Pseudomyxococcus > Pseudomyxococcus hansupus. Next base: position 4,241,059 of record NZ_CP012109.1, on the reverse strand, counting down.
GCCCGCGCCGTCGGACGCGCAGAAGCGGTCCGAGCTGGCCGCGACGGCGGCGAAGCTGGAAGGCCTCTACGGCAAGGGCAAGTACTGCGGTCCGGACGGGAAGGGGAAGTGCCGCGACCTCGAGGTGCTGTCCGACGTCATCGCGGAGAGCCGCAACTACAACGAGCTGCTCGACGCATGGCAGGGCTGGCACTCGGTGGCCCGTCCCATGCGTCCGCTGTACGAGCGCCTGGTGTCCATCTCGAACGAGGGCGCCAAGGACATTGGCTTCAACGACCTGGGCACGCTGTGGCGCTCCGCGTACGACATGCCGCCCGCGGAGTTCGAGGTCGAGGCCCAGCGCCTGTGGGGCCAGGTGAAGCCGCTCTATGACGACCTGCACTGCTACGTGCGTGGCCGGTTGGCGAAGCAGTACGGCGCCGACAAGGTCCCCGAGGGCAAGCCCATTCCCGCGCACCTGCTCGGCAACATGTGGGCGCAGGAGTGGAACAACATCTACCCGCTGGTGGAGCCCTTCCCGGGGCAGGCCAGCCTGGACGTGGACGCGGCGCTGAAGCAGCAGAAGTACGACGCGATGCGGATGGTGAAGCTGGGTGAGAAGTTCTTCACCTCGCTGGGGCTCAAGGAGTTGCCGCAGACCTTCTTCGAGCGCTCGCAGTTCACCAAGCCGGAAGGCCGTGACGTCGTGTGTCACGCCAGCGCGTGGGACGTGAACTTCGACAACGACCTGCGCATCAAGATGTGCATCAAGCCCACCGAGGAGGACCTGGTCACCATCCACCACGAGCTGGGCCACAACTACTACTACACGTACTACTACCAGCTCCCGGTGCTCTATCAGGCCGGCGCCAACGACGGCTTCCACGAGGCCATTGGCGACGCGCTCACGCTGTCCATCACCCCGAGCTACCTCCAGCAGGCCGGTTTGCTGAAGGCGGTTCCGAAGAACGAGAAGAACCTCATCAACCTCCAGATGAAGGACGCGCTGGAGAAGATTGCCTTCCTGCCGTTCGGTCTGCTCGTGGACCAGTGGCGCTGGGAGGTGTTCTCCGGCCGGGTGCAGCCGGCGGACTACAACAAGTCCTGGTGGACGCTGCGGGAGAAGTACCAGGGCGTGGGCGCGCCGGTGGCGCGGTCCGAGCAGGACTTCGACCCGGGTGCGAAGTACCACGTGCCCGCAAACGTTCCGTATACGCGTTATTTCCTGGCGCGAATCCTCCAGTTCCAGTTCCACAAGGCGCTCTGTGAGGCGTCTGGTTACAAGGGCGCCCTCCACGAGTGCTCCATCTATGGGAACAAGGAGGCCGGCAAGCGGCTCCAGGCCATGTTGGAGTTGGGCGCGAGCAAGCCGTGGCCCGACGCCCTCCAGGCCATGACGGGGACCCGGCAGATGGACGCCACGCCGCTGCTCGACTACTTCAGCCCGCTGCGCACCTGGCTCCAGGCCCAGAACAAGGGCCAGAAGTGTGGTTGGTAACGGTCTTGAGTAGACGCGCCGGGCGGCCACGCTTAAATTGCGACCGTCTAGGCGGGTTCGCTCGTAGGACCGGACGGCGGATATTCGCGTCCGTGACGAAAGAAGAAGAGCGCAAATGGCTACTGGTACCGTGAAGTGGTTCAACGATGCGAAGGGTTTCGGCTTCCTCACGCAGGACGGTGGTGGTGAGGACGTGTTCTGCCACCACACGGCCATCAACATTGGATGGCTTCCGCACCCTGCAGGAGGGCCAGAAGGTGGAGTTCGAAGTGACCCGCGGCCCCAAGGGTCTGCAGGCGCAGAACGTCCGCGCGGCCTGAGCCGAGCGTCGTTCGAACTGCTTCTGTTGCATCATGAGGGTCCGGCCCCACGGGGTCGGGCCCTTCGTGCTTTCTGGAGTGCCCACCGTGTTTTCGTCGACGAAGTTCCGTCTCCGCCGCGCCTGCTGGCTGCCTGTTCTCGCCGCGCTCGGGTGCTCCACCACGCCGGCCGTGCCAGCGAGCACGCGTCAGTCCGAGTCCCCAGAAGCCGCGGCTCCCGCTTCGCCGGGACCCCAGGAGTCCGCCATGACGCCCGCGTTCGACGCCGCCGCCCTGAAGGCCGAGCTCGTGGCTCGCCATGGCGAGGCGCAGCGGGCCCGCATCGAGCGAGGGGTGGACCAGGTGGCGGCGATGTGGCGACCGGAGGACGGGGACCTCGCCCAGTTCACACGTGAACAGTTCTTGTCGGAGCCCCAGGCGCTCGACGCGACCTTCCAGCGGCTGGAGCGCCTGTTCGAGCAGCTCGACGGGCACCTGTACGAGATCAGCCGGGAGCTCAGTTGGTACACGGACCTGGACCTGGGTCCGCTGCTGCCGGTGGAGCCGTTGCTCGCGGCGTATGACCCCGCGGCGAGTGTCACGGAGGACCTGTTCCGCGCGCGCGTGGGCTTCGTGGTGCTGCTCAATTTTCCGCTCACCACGCTGGCGGAGCGCGTGGAGCAGGGGCCCACGTGGACTCGCCGTCAGTGGGCGGAGGCTCGGCTGGCGGGGCGCTTCAATCGGCGCGTGCCCGCGGCCATCGAGCAGGCGTCCTCGCGCGCCATCGCCGCGGCCAACCTCTACATCGCCGAGTACAACATCTGGATGCACCACCTGGTGGACGCGCAGGGACGCCGGCCCTTCCCGAAGGGGCTGCGTCTCATCAGCCACTGGAACCTGCGGGACGAGCTGAAGGGTGACTACGGCGACACGGCCACGGGCGCGCTGAAGCAGCGGATGATCGTCCAGGTGATGGAGCGCATCATCACGCAGTTGATTCCCGCCGCCGTCATCGACAATCCCCGGCTGGATTGGGACCCGTTCACCAACGCCGTCACGGTGGCGCCCGCGGAGACGGTGGAAGCGGATGCCCCCGCGCGCACGGAGAAGCCGGACGCGGCGCCAGAGCCGGACACGCGGTATGCGCACCTGTTGGCCACCTTCCAGGCCGCGCGCGCGGCGGACCCCTATGTGCCGGTGGCGCCCACGCGCATCGCCCGCAGCTTCGAGCTGACGCGCGAGTTGCCCGAAGCGCGCGTGCGGGCGCTGCTGACGCAGGTGTTGGAGTCGCCGCTGGTGCCGCGCGTGGCGAAGGAGATCAAGACGCGCCTGGGCCGCGAGCTGGAGCCGCAGGACCTCTGGTATCCGGGCTTCAATCCCGGAGGCAAGCGTCCGGAAGCGGAGCTGGATGCGTTGACGCGCAAGCGCTACCCCACGGCGGAGGCCTTCGCGAAGGACCTGCCGCGCATCCTCCAGGGGATGGGCTTCACGAAGGCGAAGGCCACGTGGCTGGCGGAGCGCATCCGCGTGGACGCCTCACGGGGCGCGGGACATGCGATGCCCGCGCTGCGACGCGGTGACTTCCCCCGGCTGCGCACGCGCGTGGAGAAGGGGGCATGGACTACAAGGGCTACAACATCGCGGTGCACGAGCTGGGGCACAACGTGGAGCAGGTGTTCAGCCTCTACGGCGTGGACCACACCCTGCTCACGGGCGTGCCCAACAACGCCTTCACGGAGGCGCTGGCCTTCGTGTTCCAGTCGCGGGACCTGGAGCTGCTCGGCCTGGGCAAGCCCGACGCGGCGAGCGAGCGGGAGCGGGTGCTCGGCGAGCTGTGGCAGACGTGGGAGCGCTCTGGCATCGCGCTGGTGGACATGGAGGTGTGGCACTGGATGTACGCGCATCCGGACGCCACGCCCGCGCAGCTTCGCGAGGCGGTGGTGGGCATCTCCCGGAGCGTGTGGAATCGATACTTCGCGCCGGTGCTGGGCGGGGAGGGGAGCTCGCTGCTGGCCGTCTACAGCCACATGATCAGCTACCCGCTCTACCTGCCCGACTATCCGCTGGGCCACCTCATCGCGTTCCAGATTGAAGAGCACCTGAAGCGCAAGGGCTCGCTGGGCGCGGAGTTCGAACGGATGGCCACCTACGGCTCGGTGACGCCGGACCAGTGGATGGTCCACGCGACGGGGGCCCCGGTGAGCGCGGAGCCACTGCTCCGCGCCGCCGAGAACGCGCTCACGCGTTGAACAGGACTACGGCTGCCGCGACGTGTCGCCCGGGATGTCGATGAGCTCGACATCGAAGACGAGCACGGCGTTGGGCGGGATGCGGGAGCCGGAGGGCGGGCGCTCGCCGTAGGCCGTGTTGCCGGGGCAGGTGAGCTTCGCCTTGCCGCCCACCTTCATCTTCCCCACGCCCTGCGTCCAGCAGGGGATAACGCCGTTGAGCGGGAACTCCACGGGGATGCCGCGCTTGGCGGAGGTGTCGAAGACGGTGCCATCCACCAGCCGGCCCTCGTAGTGGACCTTCACGGTGTCGATGGCGCGCGGGCTGCGGCCCGTGCCCGCCTGGACCTGCTTGTAGACGACGCCGGAGGGAAGCACCTCCGCGCCGGGCTCCTTCGCCGCGCGGTCCAACGTGGCCTTGCCAGCGAGGGCCTGTCGTCCCTTGGCGAAGGCCTGGATGCGCTGGCCCTGCTCCTTGGGGTCCACGTCCGACGTCTTGCCCGCGAGGCCGTCCGTCAGACCTCGCTGGAGCACGCTCAGCTCCTCGGGCGAGAGGGCGAAGAGGGACAAGTCACGGCCGAGCGAGATGCCGAGGGTGTAGATGGTTTGCTCGTCCTCGGCGGAGAGTGGCGCGGGCGCTGGCTCGGTGGCCGGTGCCGCCTTGGCCGCGGGCTTCTTCGCCGATTTCGAATCCTGCGCCTGGGCCCCCGTCGCGCCGAGCGCGAACACCAGGGCCGCCGTCCACATCGATCGCATGCATCCACCTTTCATGAAGACGGGCGCACTATAGAGCGCCGTCGCTCGCGCTGTGGACACAAGCCGGCGCGAAGAATTCAGCGAGGAAGCACAGCGAGCCCGCGAGGCCTTCGTGAGGCGACCGTTTTCTTGCGAGTTCGGCGCTCGCCTCTACCCTGCATCCAGGTTGCTTCACCCCCGGAGCAACCTGTTGCACCACCTGACCGGAGGCGAAGAAGCCATGAGCGACAAGCGGAAGAACAAGCGGGCGCCCCTCGACATCTACCTGAACAAGTACATGGGTGGCGTGCCGTACATGTCGCGGGCCGCGGACATCAGCCAGGAAGGGCTGAGCCTCGCCCGGCTGCTCGAGCCTCAGCACGAGGCGAAGCGCATCGGCCTTCAGTTCCAGCTCCCGGGCTCGGAGGAGATCATCTACGCCGAGGGTGAAGTGGTGCGCGAGTGGGCGGAGCTGGGCACGGCCAAGCGTGATCGCTCGGGTGTCCGCTTCACGCTGCTCACCGACCGTCACCGCAAGATGATCGACGCCTACGTCGACCGCCACGGTAACGAGAACTGAAGGACGCACCGGCGTTGTGCCCGCGGTGCCTGCCTTGACTTCCCCAGAAGCAGGCCCGTTGAATGGGGCGCCATTCGACCCTGAGACGACGTGTGACGTCGGGTGAGGGCTGGAGGATTTCCCGTGAGGCACTCGCTGTGGGGGATGTTGCTGGCCGTGCCGCTGACCGCGCTCGGGCAGGGCAAGGAAGCGAAGGCCCCGAAGCCCACCGCCGCCGCCGTGAAGACGGCTCCGGGGGCACCGGGAGTGAACTGGGAAGGGCAGGTCCTGCGGGCCACGGGCGCAGGCGCCCCGGACCTGAAGGCCTCGAACCCCGGGCAGGCCCGCCTGGGCGCCGAGCGGACCGCCAGGTTGGTCGCCACCCAGAACCTCCTCGAACAGGCGCGCCGCCTCCACATCCGCGCGGACCGCACCGTGGGGGATGCGCTGGCCCAGGACGATGTGCGCAAGCGCGTCGAGGGCGCCATCGGTGGCTACAAGGTCGTCGCCAGGCGTTTCTTCTCGGACAGTGGCGTGGAGATTGACGTGGAGCTGCCACTGGCGGCCCTCAGTGCGTCGCTCTTCTCCGCCGCGGGGCCGGACGCCGTCATCGCCATCAACGGGGCGGGCGCGAAGAAGTACACGGGGCTGGTGGTGGACGCGCGCGGTCTGGGCGTCCAGCCGGTGTTGTCACCACGCCTGCTGGATGGAAGTGGCAAGGCGCTCTATGGCGAGGCCGCGCTCTCCCAGGAGCGCCGTGGCGCGACGGGCGTGGCGGCCTGGTTCCAGAGCCTGGACGCGGCGAAGAAGGCGGCCCTGGTGGGCGACAAGCCCCTGGTGGTGAAGGCCACCGGCTCGCAAGGTTCTGATCTGGTGCTGGCCTCGGAGGACGCGAAGGCGCTCGTCGAGGCGAACACGCGTTTCCTGGCCGAGGGCCGCGTCGTCATCGTCACGCAGTAGCCTTGCGAGCGAATATCTTCATGGCTTCGAGGTTCCGGGCGGGGTGATGCGGAAGGTCTTGTTGACGGTGGTGCTGTGCGGCGCGGCGGCGTGTGCGAAGCGCCAGGAGCCGGAGTCCCTGATCAAGGCCCGCGAGCTGATGGCGGAGGCCGAGAACCCGAGCGGCAACCTGGCCCTGCTGTGCGAGCCCACGGACGCAGAGGTGTATCTGGACGGCGTCTGGCAGGGCCTGTGCAGTGACTTCACGGGAGCGCCCAAGGGCCTCGGCGTCGGGCTCGGCCTGCATCAGATCGAAGTGAAGAAGCAGGGGTACTGGCCGTATACGACGTACTACGAGGCCCGTGGTGCCCGCGCGCGGCTGACGATTCGACTCCGTGCGACGGGAAGCTCGACCGGAACCTCCGATTGAGCACCCGTGGCGCCCGGCAGGCGAGCGGGCGAAGAAGCCCGCTCTTCCAATCCGAAGCCGTCCGGCGATGATTCCGGAGCTTTCGCGATGTGCAATCAGGTGACGACGACGCCGTAGTAGGCGCTGAACTGAAGAGGAGACCGCCATCGGACGCCGCAGGAAAGGTCAATCGCCCGCCGCCGTGAAGAAGTCCGCCCCCGTGCCGCCGCCGACGCGGCCCGCGAACGTGCTCCATTCCGTCGCGGCGCCCGAGGTCGCCGTGGCGCACGCGCAAGCACGGCCTGGCGAGGACGTGGTCCGCTCGGACATCGTGGCGGTGGAGGCGGGCGAGTTGCCGGAAGCCGACGCTCGGCGCATCGACCTGTGGTGGTCGGCGGTGATGGTGGGCTCGCTGGGGCTCGTGTTCGCGCTGCTCTCCGTGTTCGGAGGGGTGGCGGTGCCGGTGCTGCTCGCGCTCGCGGGCGCCTACATCTTCAATCCCATCGTGACGGAGCTGGAGAAGCGGCGGTTGGATCGCACGTGGGGGACGACGCTCGTCTTCGCGGCGGGGACGCTGCTGCTCGTGGGCTCGGTGCTGTACCTCATCCCGGTGTTCCGGGAGGAGGCGTCGAAGCTGCCGGACTTCTTCAACCGCGCGAGCACGCAGGTGGTGCCGAAGGTGGAGGCGTTGGTCGGGCACTCGCTGCCGGACCTGGTGCGCCAGCGCACGGCCGAGCTGGGCAAGCAGGCGTCGGACCTGGTCCAGAGCGCGGGTCCCGCCGCGGCGCGAATCCTCGCGAGCTTCGCGGGCAACACGGCGCGCCTCGTGGTGACGCTGCTGGGCCTGTCGGTGGTGCCGGTGCTGGCCTTCTTCTTCCTCCAGGACTACCCGCGGCTGACGCGCATGGTGAAGGACCTGCTGCCTCGCCGCGCGGTGGGGTTGGTGAGCCGGCGCTTCGCGGAGGTGGACGAGGTGCTCTCCGCCTTCGTGCGCGGCCAGCTCATCGTGGGCGCGGTGCTGTCGGGCATCTACGCGGTGGGGTTGTCCGCGGCGCGCATCGACATGGCCATCGTCATCGGCGTGATCGCCGGGTTCGGCAACATGGTGCCGTACCTGGGCACAGGCGTGGGCATCATCCTGTCGCTGGTGGGGCTGATGTTGTCCTGGCAGGGGCCGTGGCAGCTCGCGGCGGTGGCGGCGACCTTCGTCATCGGGCAGATGCTGGAGGGCTTCGTCATCACCCCGCGCATCGTCGGTGAGAAGGTGGGCCTGGCGCCGGTGGCGATCATCCTGGCCATCCTGGCGTTCGGTGAGCTGTTCGGCTTCGTGGGCATCCTGCTCGCGGTGCCGGTGGCGGCCATCCTCAAGGTGGTGCTGAGCGTGGTGGTGCAGCGGTACCGCCGGACGGCGCTCTATACGGGGGAGCCCCGGTCGCCGTGACGAAGCTGGAGTCGCTGCACGAGGAGATCACCGGCTGCCGGGCCTGCCCGCGGCTGGTGGCGTGGCGGGAGGAGGTGGCGCGTGTGAAGCGCCGCGCCTACCGCGACTGGGACTACTGGGGCCGGCCCGTCCCCGGCTTTGGGGATCCGAAGGCCCGGCTCATCATCGTGGGCCTGGCGCCGGCGGCCCATGGGGCGAATCGGACAGGGCGGATGTTCACCGGAGATCGCTCGGGGGACTTCCTCTATGCCGGGTTGCACCGCGCGGGCTTCGCGAACCAGGCGCTCAGCGAGCACCGGGACGACGGGCTCCGGCTGAAGGACGCCTTCATCGTCTCCGCGGCGCGCTGTGCTCCGCCCGACAACAAGCCCCTCCCGGAGGAGCTGGCCCGCTGTGCGCCGTTCCTGGACCGGGAGCTGGCGCTGCTGCCGGGCCGGGTGCTGCTGGCGCTGGGAGCCATTGGCTGGAACGCGGCGCTCGTAACGCTGGCGCGGCAGGGGATGGTGGTGCCGTCACCTCGGCCCGCCTTCGGGCATGGGGCGGAGCTGGGCCTGCCGGGCGGCAGGACGCTGCTGGGCTGCTACCACGTCAGCCAACAGAACACGCAGACGGGGCGGCTCACCCCGGACATGTTCGATGCCGTCATGGCCCGGGTCCACGCGCTGCTGGAAACGGCGGATCCGAAGCCGCGCGGGAAGAGTTGAAGTGGGCTTCCATGTTTCCTTGACAGCTTGGGGAGCCCGCTGGTATTCCCCGCGCCACCAAAGCGGCTGCAACGCCAAGGGTCGTTAGCTCAGCGGTAGAGCACTACCTTGACACGGTAGGGGTCAGTGGTTCGATCCCACTACGACCCATCATCAGAGAGTGACTTTCAGCGGGCGGCATGGCTTCTAAAGAGCCTGCCGCCCGCTGTTTTTCCGAGGTTCGTATGTCCGACTTCATCACGGTGACGCTCCCCGACGGCTCGCAGAAGCAGACGTCCAAGGGCACCACCATCGCGGACTTCGTGCGAGAGAGCATCGGTCCCGGTCTGGCCAAGGCGGCCCTGTTCGCGCGCGTGAATGGCCAGGACATGGATCTGGCCCGCAAGCTGGACGCGGACGCGAAGCTTCAGATCTTCACGCCCAAGAGCCCCGAGTCCCTGGAGCTCATCCGCCACGACGCCGCCCACGTGGTGGCCAGCGCGGTGCAGAAGCTCTTCCCGGGCACGCAGGTGACCATCGGTCCCTCGACGGAAGAGGGCTTCTATTACGACTTCTTCCGCGAGAAGCCCTTCACGCCCGAGGACCTGGAGAAGATCGAGGTCGAGGCGAACGCCGAGCTGAAGCGCGACCAGCCCTTCGTCCGCACCGAGATCTCCATGGACGAGGCCGTGCGCCTGTTCGAGGAGAAGGGCGAGAAGTTCAAGGTCGAGATCGTCAAGGACATCGCCGCCAAGGGTGCGGAGACGCTGACGCTCTACACCCACGGTGACTGGGTGGACTTCTGCCTGGGGCCCCACGCGCCCAGCACGGGGAAGATCGGCATCATCAAGATCCTGTCCTCCAGCGGCGCGTACTGGCGCGGTGACCACCGCAACCCGATGCTCCAGCGCGTCTACGGGACGGCCTTCTTCGACAAGAAGCAGCTCGCGGAGTACCTGAACCGCATCGAGGAGTCGAAGAAGCGCGACCACCGCAAGCTGGGCAAGGAGCTGGACCTCTTCCACTTCCACCCGTACTCGCCGGGCTCCGCCTTCTGGACCCCGAAGGGCACCACGCTCTACACCACGCTGTCGAACTGGATGCGTCAACTGACGCAGAACGACGGCTACGTGGAGATCAAGACGCCCCTGATGTTCAACAAGGGGCTGTGGGAGACCAGCGGTCACTGGGGCAAGTACAAGGAGAACATGTTCCTCGTGCTCGACAGCGAGTCGGGGGAGCATGACTACTCGCTCAAGCCGATGAACTGCCCGTCGCACCACCTGTTCTACGGCTTCAAGAAGCACAGCTACCGCGACCTGCCGCTGCGCTACCACACGCAGGACGTGCTGCACCGCAACGAGGCGGCGGGCTCCCTGGGCGGCCTCACGCGCGTGCGCCAGTTCGCGCAGGACGACGCGCACATCTACTGCACCGAAGCGCAGATCACCGACGAGGTCCGCCGCTTCGTGAAGCTGCTGGACCACGTCTACAAGGCGGTGGGGCTCACCTACGCGGTGAAGCTGTCCACCCGGCCCGAGCAGCGCCTGGGGGATGACTCCCTGTGGGATCGCGCCGAGGGCGGTCTGAAGGCGGCGCTCGAGTCGCTGGGCCTCGACTACGAGCTGGCCCCGGGCGACGGCGCCTTCTACGGCCCGAAGATCGACTTCGCGGTGTCGGACAGCATCGGCCGCCGGTGGCAGTTGGGCACCATGCAGTTGGACTACCTGGCCCCGGAGCGCTTCGACCTGACGTACGTGGGCGAGGACAACGCCCCGCACCGGCCCGTCGTGCTCCACCGCGCCATCTTCGGCTCCTTCGAGCGCTTCACGGCCATCCTGATCGAGCACTTCGCCGGCGCCTTCCCGGCCTGGCTGGCGCCCATCCAGGCGGTGCTGGTGACGGTGGCGGACCGGCAGAACGACTACGCGCGGAAGGTGCGGGACGACCTGAAGGCGAAGGGCTACCGGGTGGAGTTCGACGAGCGCGGCCTGTCCATGAACGCGAAGATCCGCGAGGCGCAGCTCCAGAAGGTGCCGTTCACCCTGGTGGTGGGCGACAACGAGGTGTCCGGGGAGGGCGTGTCACCGCGCCGGTACGGCGGCGAGGACCTGAAGACGATGAAGTTGACGGACTTCGAGGCCCTGCTGGCGAAGGAAGCGGCCCTGCCGTGATCGGGAGGCCCGGCTGGCAGGTCGCTTGCTGACGGGCCTTGACTCCCTGTTGCACCTAAGTATCTTGGCGCACTTTCGAGGGGAGCCTGCCCAAGTTCCCCAATATCCGAGAGTTCTCGCACCGACCGAGAGAGTCCCACGGCACGGTGCATGGAAGGATCAGGACGATGCCGAAGTTGAAGACCCGCAGCAGCGCGAAGAAGCGCTTTGAAGTGAAGAAGAGCGGCAAGGTCAAGTACGGCAAGGCCTTCGCGAAGCACCTCTTCACGTTCTCGAAGACGCCGAAGTCCAAGCGCAGCGGCCGCGGCACCGGCCATCTTCGCGACATGGACGCGAAGAAGGTCATCAAGGAGATGTTCCCCTACGGGGGCTGATTTCGCCGTCTGGGAATCAGGGATTACGTGGCCTCGTTGGAGCGGCGGTAAGCCTGCGCCGAGGGGCTTCCAAACTACGCAGTCCGAAGTGAGGCAGTCATGCGCGTTAAGAAGGGCGTCAAGGCCCGTCGTCGTCGTAATCGGATTTTGAAGCTGGCCAAGGGTTTCCGCGGCCGTCGGAAGAACTGCTACAAGCGCGCCAACCAGGCGGTTGAGCGGGCGCTGGACTACGCCAGCCGCGACCGCATGCAGCGCAAGCGGGACTTCCGTCGCCTGTGGATCGTCCGCATCAACGCGGCGGCCCGCACGGTCGGCCTGTCCTACTCGAAGCTGATCGCGGGCCTCGCGAAGGCGAAGATCGGCCTGGACCGCAAGGTTCTGTCCGACATGGCCATCGCGGATCCCTCGGGCTTTACGGCCGTCGCCAACATCGCGAAGGCGGCCTGAGACACATCCAGCCCCCAAGGCTGGAGACAGAACGGGTGGGGTGGTGGGCTGACGCTGGCCACCCTGTCCGGATGTTTGAACGGGCTGCCTCTCTGGGGCGGCCCTTTTTTTTGCCTCGGCGCCAAGGGCGCGCGGGGAACTGGAACGGAGGCGGAAGTCCATGCGGGATCGGTTGCTGGCGCTCGCGGAGTCCGCGAGGCGGGAGATTGGCGGCGCGTCGGAGCTGTCCGCGGTGGAAGCACTGCGGGTCCGCTACCTGGGCAAGAAGGGCGAGCTGTCCGGCGTGCTGGGCGGCATGGGCAAGCTGCCCCCGGATGAGCGGCGCTCGCTGGGCGAGGTGGCCAACAGCGTCAAGGCGGAGCTGGAGAAGCTGCTCGCCGAGGCCGTGGAGCGCGCCGAGGCGGCCGCGCTGGAGGCCCAGCTTCAGGGCCCGGGCCTGGACGTGACGCTGCCAGGACGCGGCGTGGCGCTGGGCAGCCGGCACCCCGTGTCGCGGACGATGGAGGAGATTGTCCGGACCTTCTCGCGGCTCGGCTTCGACGTGGCCAGCGGCCCGGAAATCGAGCTGGACTACTTCAACTTCGAGGCGCTGAACCTGCCGAAGGACCACCCCGCGCGGGACATGCAGGACACCTTCTACGTGGACGAGGCCACCCTGGGCCACGCGAAGAAGGCGGACAGCTCCGCGCTGCTGCGCACGCACACGTCCCCGGTGCAGGTGCGGTACATGCTCAACCGCAAGCCGCCCATCCGCGCGGTGATGCCGGGCCGGGTGTACCGGCGCGACTCGGACCTGACGCACACGCCGATGTTCCACCAGGTGGAAGGCCTGCTGGTGGACAAGGGCGTGACGTTCGCCGAGCTGAAGGGCTCGCTGGCGGCGTTCGTGACGGCGTTCTTCGGCTCGGACACGCGCACGCGCTTCCGCCCGTCCTTCTTCCCCTTCACGGAGCCCTCCGCCGAGGTGGACATCACCTGCACCAACTGCAGCGGGAAGGGTTGCCGCATCTGCAAGCAGACGGGGTGGTTGGAGGTGCTGGGCAGCGGCATGGTGCACCCCAACGTCTTCACGTCCGCCGGGTATGACCCGAACGAGGTGACGGGCTACGCGTTCGGCATGGGCGTGGAGCGCATCGCGATGCTGCGCTACCGCATCGACGACCTGCGGATGATGTTCGAGAACGACGCGCGCTTCCTCGAGCAGTTCTGAGATTCCAGGGGGCCCCTTGAGGGCGGCCCCCGTGTTCCAGCCGGAAGAAGAAGAGGGTGGACCTGTGAAGATTTCGGTGAAGTGGCTGGGCGATTACGTGGCGCTGCCGCCGTCCGTGGACGAGCTGGCGCGCAAGCTGACCGCCGCGGGCCTTGAGATTGAAGGCATGGAGCGCCCCGCGGAAGGCCTGCGCGGCGTGGTGGTGGCGCAAATCAAGGAGTCCGTGCAGCACCCCAACGCGGACAAGCTGTCCGTCACGCAGGTGGACATCGGCGGGACGGCGCTGCTCCAGGTGGTGTGCGGCGCGAAGAACTTCAAGGTGGGCGACAAGGTGCCGCTGGCCACCGTGGGGGCGAAGCTGCCCAACGGGATGGACATCAAGCAGGCGGCGCTGCGCGGCGTGGACAGCTTCGGCATGCTCTGCTCGTCCAAGGAGCTGGGCCTGAGCGAGGAGTCCAGCGGCCTGCTCATCCTCCCGGCGGACACGCGCGTGGGCCTGCCCATCGCGGAGGCCGTGGGGCTGGATGACGTGGTGCTGGAGGTCAACGTCACGCCGAACCGGCCGGACGCGCTGAGCCACCTGGGCGTGGCGCGCGAGGTGAGCGTGGTGACGGGCTCCGCGCTGAAGGTGCCCCAGCCCCAGCCGCCCGAGTCGGGCACGCCCGCGGCCGAGCAGGTGAAGGTGAGCGTGGACGCCCCGGACCGCTGCCCGCGCTACGTGGCGCGCGTGGTGGAGAATGTGACGATTGGCCCGTCTCCGCAGTGGATGCAGGACCGGCTGAAGGCGGCCGGGGTGCGCGCCATCAACAACGTGGTGGACGTCACCAACTACGTGAATCTGGAGTACGGGCAGCCGCTGCACGCCTTCGACCTGGAGAAGCTGGCCGGGCAGGAGATTGTCGTCCGCCCGGCGACGCGCGGCGAGAAGCTCAAGACGCTGGACGGCAAGGACCGCGTGCTGGACGTGGATGACCTGGTCATCGCGGACAAGGACCGGGCGCAGGCCATCGCTGGGGTCATGGGCGGCGGCGACAGCGAGGTGACGGAGGGCACGAAGCGGCTGGTGCTCGAGTCCGCGAACTTCCAGGGCTCCTCGGTGCGGCGTTCGTCGAAGCGGCACGGGCTGCACACGGAGGCGTCGCACCGCTTCGAGCGCGGCGCGGACCTGGACGCGGTGGTGCCGGCGATTGACCGGGCCGCGCAGCTCATCGCGGAGCTGGCGGGGGGCACGGTGGCCCCGGGCCGCGTGGACGTGTACCCGGCGCCGAAGCCGCCTCGGAAGGTGACGCTGCGCTTCGCCCGAGTCGAGCAGGTGCTGGGCGTGGCCGTGGCGGAGAAGGAGGTCCGCCGCATCCTGGAGGCCCTGGGCTTCAAGCAGGTGGAGGAGGGGACGGGGCAGGCGACGTACGAGGTGCCTCGGGCCCGCGTGGACGTGGAGCGTGAGGAGGACCTGCTGGAGGAGGTCGCGCGCATCTATGGCTACGACAACATCCCGGCGACGCTGCCGCGCGGTCTGGCCACGCTGGCGCCGGAGCCCGCGCACTCGGAAGCCGAGCGCCGCATGCGCCAGGCGCTGGCCGGGGCGGGATTCGACGAGGTGGTGAACTACTCGTTCGTCGCGCCGCGCAGCCTGGAGGTGCTGGGGGGCGCGGAGAAGCCGGTGGCGCTGCTCAACCCGCTGAGCGTCGAGCAGTCGGTGATGCGCACCAGCCTGCTTCCGGGGCTGCTGGAGAACCTGTCCCGCAGCGTGCGGCACCAGGTGGAGGCGGTGGCCCTCTATGAGACGGGTCGGGCCTACTTCCAGGACGCGGAGGGCGGGCAGGGGCAGCGGCCCGCGGCGCGCGAGGTGCCTCGCGTGGCCGGTCTGGTGTGGGGCCTGCGCGGTGGCGGCCGGAGCTGGACGCACAAGGACGCGCGGGCGGACTTCTACGACGCGAAGGCGGCGGTGGAGGGGCTGCTGGGTGCGCTCCGCGTAGACGGCGTGACGTATTCGCCCGAGGGGCCGGCGGCGTACCACCCGAAGGCCGTGGCGCGGGTGAAGGCGGCGGACGGCACGGTGCTGGGCCATGTGGGCGAGGTGCATCCCCGGGTGGTGAAGGCGCTGGGCCTGCCGGACGGGGTGTTCGTGTTCGAACTGGACACGGACGCGCTGTACGCGGCGGCGAAGCTGGTGCCGGCGTACCGCTCCCTGCCGAGGTTCCCGGCGGTGCTGCGCGACCTGGCGGTGGTGGTGCCGCTGGAGCTGCCCAACGACGAGGTGCGGCGGGTGATCCTGGAGGTCGGCCGACCGTTGGTGGAGGAGGCTCAGGTGTTCGACGTGTACACCGGTGAGCAGATTCCCCAGGGTCGGAAGAACCTGGCCTATGCGCTGCGGTATCGCTCGCCCGAGCGGACGCTGACCGACGTGGAGGTCAACGAGGCGCACCAGCGCATCGTGGACGAGGTGAAGCAGCGGCTGGGGGCAGCCTTGCGCGCCTGAATTCCTGAATGAAGTCAGAGGGTTGACACGTCTTCGGGAAGGCTGCAACAGTGCCCCGCGTTCAGCCCCGAGGGCTTCCCGAGGATTCGCATGACGAAGGCGGACATCATCGAGGGTGTCTACGAGAAGGTCGGCTTCTCGAAGAAGGAGTCGGCCGAAATCGTGGAGCTCGTGTTCGACACGCTCAAGGAGACCCTTGAGCGCGGGGACAAGATCAAGATCTCCGGGTTCGGCAACTTCCAGGTGCGCCAGAAGAAGGCGCGCGTGGGCCGCAATCCGCAGACGGGCAAGGAGATCGAGATCTCGGCGCGCCGGGTGCTGACCTTCCGGCCGAGCCAGGTCCTCAAGAGCGCCCTCAACGGGGAGGCCCCGCCGGAGGATCACGCGGAGATCGACGCTCGGGAAGAGGCCGCCGCCGATGCGGCCGAGGCCCGTGGCGAGGACTTCGACGAAGAGGGAATGGAGGACATGGAAGGGTGAGTTTTTTGGTAGGCGCCCCGCTTCTCTTGCTTGACCTGAACGTCATGTGGGGGCATAAGGGCGCACCCTTTCACGGCAGCAGCAGTGCCGGGGCGTAGCGCAGCCTGGTAGCGCACTTGCTTGGGGTGCAAGTGGTCGCAGGTTCAAATCCTGTCGCCCCGACCATCGAAGGCCCTGGAGTTCTCAGCGAAAGCTGAGGATTCCAGGGCCTTCACCTTTTGGGGCCAAGGCCGTCGACCGCTGGCGTGGCTCGCCGTGATCGCCGGTGGTGCCAGCACGGCAGCCGGGGCAGGGGCTGAGAGGGGGTGCGCCGTGCTGCTTGCGGTGGACGTTCGACACCGGGTGCGCGCCAGTGCCTCCCTCCCAGTGACCTCAGCTCGACCTCCCGTGCTCCCCGCGAAGGGTCCCGCGGGTCTTGGCGAGTGCCCATGTCGAAGCCAGACAGGGTTCGTGCCTGGGCGGCTGGCTCACCGCCCAAAGCCAACCATGGGTGCACGGCGCCATACCTCTTGCGAGGTATTGGCGACCAGACGCCATTCCCAGAAGCCCTCGGAAGACATTCTCCTCGGGAGAGGTCCTAGCCGGACGTCAATCCAATCTGCTGGAATGACAATTCTCTGGGTAGGGCGTGCATGACGCGCGTAACCGCTCTGGGGGACGTGGATCTGGACTGTGCGACCGATTGAAAGCGAAATGTCCGCAGCGCGTGCTCTGGCCAGGAAGCACCTCGATGGCTTCGATCAGAATCGCCCAATCTCGTACGAAGCGCTTTGTCTGAAGCTCGGTGACTGCCAGTCCCTGTGGGAATTGAAGGAGTCGCCTGAGCGCGACAGCTCGCTCAAGTCATTGGCTCAGGCGCACGGCGCTCGTACGGACGAGAAGGTCCGCAACGCCATCGCGCTCCTCAATCAGGTCCTTCACAAGGTGTTGGTGTCCCCGCCCAACGCCAGGCCTGTTGTGCAGGCGGGGGCGGCTTCAGCGCCTGCTGCACAACCGCATCCGCGGCCAGCACTCGCGGAATTGCCCGCTGCTCCGATCGTGCCATCCGTCAGCGGGGGCGCCGCTCTGGCGGTGCCCAGGCAGGCTCCGCAGGTCGTCGTGTTGCCCGCGGTCGTTGGCACCGTCGTAGAGACCTCGGCAAGGAGGCTGGAGATTGCCTTGCCCGTTCCCAAGTACCAAGAACAACGCCTGGAGGCGCTTAGGGCCGCGGCCCGCCCAGCGTGGGGGCAGGTGGCCCAGGCCTGGGATGTGCTGTGCCAGAACCAGTCCTCCTGGATGGAGCAGCCCTTCTCCGCGAAGAGCCAAGAAGGTCGTAGCGGTGCCGTGAAGACCCTTTTGCAGGCGCTCCAGAAGCTTGTGGCGTTCGACGTTGAGCCCGAGCTCCTCAGGACCCGTGAGGCGAACGTTGCACGCATCCTTCAGGTGATGGGGCTGAGGGATGCGGATGCGATTCCGGGGGACCTCGTAGAGGCGTTCAATGCGCGTTCGGAGCTGAGCGAGCTTGTCGCGGTGGCACAGTCGCTGGAGCGCATTGAGCAAGCGGGCCTGCCGAGTTGGGTCTGGCCTCGCGCACTCCAGACTCCGACGCACGGTTCTCGTGCGCGGATGTTCATGGCCCTTGTTGCTGAGCCCGATGTCTGCGGTGAGATGTTGCAGTGCGTGGCGTGGGTGGAGACCCAACAGGAAGAAGTTCGACGCCTGAGCCAAGGGGTTCCCATGCCCAATGGCGTCACGGGCTCATGGTTGGAGCAGCTTCAGGGGGCCGTGGAGCTGCGCGCTCGCGCTGCGGAGGTGGAAGCGAAGTGGCTTCCGCGGATCGAGGTGCTTCGCAGCCGCCTGAGTGCTGAGGTTTGCCACTCAATGCACGCTCAAATCGGAATGCCTCAGACCTGGGCCCGGATTGAGCAGGCAGAGGCGCTATTTCAACGGGCCGACGCGCTCTCGCCCCGGCTGCATTCGAATGCAGCAGCCGAGTTGATGGCTGCCTTGGCGATGATTCCGACCGACTCAGAATCCATCCTTTCGGACGTAGAGGGTGCGGTGCGAAGTCCTCTGGCGGGTTTGCTTCCGGCGCTGGCGAGCCTTGAAGCGGTGCGCAGGCTCGCTTCATTTTCTCCAAGTCACCCCGTGGAGCCTGCGCCTACTCCGGCGCGCATGGCCAAGGTGAAGGAGCTGCGCCACCCACTCTCGCGCAAAGTGGGGTTGACCGCGACCACCTACGCATCGGACCTGCTGTGGCAGCCTCCCGTGCTGGGTGAGCCCTATGGTCGGGTGAGTCTTCCGGTGCGTGTGGTGCTCGAAAGCCCCGCTCCCGCACAGCTCGAGGTCAGGTTGAAGGTGGAGCTGACGGGCGACCTGCGTGATACGCCGGCCGCATGGCTGGAGGACCTCTCTCAGCAGGAGTTCCTCATCCCGAAGGGGGCGGAGACGCACGACCTGGAGGTGGTCATTCCTATCGTGCGCGCGCGCGCCGAGCCGCTCTCCATCGGCCGTAGGAACCTCACCGTCAGATTCCACCTCGCCTCGCCTGAGCTGATCTGGCCGTTCGGCCCGAGTGGCAAGGAACTCAATTGGCAGGGGCTGCAGCTCGATCCGGTGTTCTTCGAGTCGCCCTTTCACGACAACATTCCCGTTGAGGTGATGGAGTCGCGCCCGTTGGGGGTGGAGGGTTGCTTCCAGGACTTGCTGCGCGAGGTCCAAGGTGGAAACCGCTCCTTCTACATTTGTGGTCCCCGGCGCTACGGGAAGACCACGCTGCTCAAGGGGCTGTTGGAACGGGCGCAGACGTTTCAGGATGTCGTGGTTCTTCCGCTCATCGTCGCCACCGAGTACCCGGACATTGCTTCCCTCTGGAACGCAGTGGCCGAGCAGCTTTCGACGCGCTTCAACCGGCCCGTGAAGATGGAGCTGGAGGACGGCATTCTTCCGACCGTGGACGCCTTTCAGCAGGTGCGTGAAGAGGCGGCCAGGCAGGGTGACGGCAAGCGGCCCATCCGCGCCATCTACATCGTCCTGGATGAAGCTCAGGCCTTCTTCTCCCTGGCCGCCGCGCGAAGCGGTCACCCGTATTTGCTGGGCGAGCGACTGAAGGCCCGGCTTGAGCACTCCTGGGGAATCGCAGGTGAGGGGAGAGCGGCCATCAAGCTTGGGCTTGTCGGCCAACTTCACATGCGCAAGTTGATGGGCGCAAACCTGCTTGCCGCCATCCCCGCGGCCTTCGAGGCCTCGTCACTCAAGGAGGAAGATCTGCTTCCCCTGCTGCGCTCCTTCGCCGCTGGGGGATTGCAGAGTTCATCCGAGGCTCGGGCGAGCCTTGCCGCGCTCGCTGGCAACCTGTTTATTCTCAACCGGTTGCTTCAGGCCGTACTGAGTATCTGCCACGGCGCCAAGCGCGCCTGGTTCATCGAGCAAGATGTGAACCGGGCCGCCGAGCAGATCGTGAGGAACTATCAGGAAGGCGCGGCGGACGTGTGGACGTATGTCCGTGATGTGCTCAATGAGAGCGACAACCTCAACGATTGGAGACCCAGCGAGACCTACCCCGTGGCTTTGGCATGGGCAAAGGCACTCTCCACGGGCGATACCGCCGTCCGAGATCGCGCGCTTGCTTCGCTTCGTCAGTGGGCGGGTGACATCGAGATCTCCCCAGAGCGGGTGGATGCGTGCATCCAGACGCTCCGCGACGCGCAGGTGCTTCGTGAGGATGGCGCCGTTCAACTGCCCATGCTCGAGCGCTTCTTGCAGGTGCGTGCTGCCCGGCCCCAGCCGCTCAGCGAGCCTCGTGAACGCGAAGCCCTCAGTCGGCTGGGGCTTCCTCGCATTGAGCGTCCCAGCGAGGGTCTGACCGCTGGCGAAAGGACGTTCGAAGGGAGCCAGGCGCGCGTCTATCCCGCGACGGAAGGTGGCCGCGAGGTGGCGGTTCGCTGCGTGAAGTTGGACAGCGAAAAGGCCCACCAGCGCTTCCAGGGTGAAGTGCGACTGTTGCAGCGGCTCTCACGGCTCTCCCAGCAGGAGAACCACCAGGTGCTTCGCGCGCTCCCGCACATGTTGCGGGTGGGCATCGACGCGCAGGACTCTCACCTCGGGGTGGTTGTCTACGAGTGGATTCGTGGCGAGTCGCTGATGCCCGAGTCGCTTTCCGAGTTGGCCACGCTTGCGGTCGGCACGCGTCTGGTGGCCGTCCTTCAGACGCTCGAAAAACTCCAGGTGGTTCACCGGGACATCAAGCCCGAGAACATCCTCATTCGCGTGGAGGACAGGAAACCGGTCCTCATCGACTTTGGATTGGCGCGAGCCGTGGCGGAGTTGCAGCGGGGAGGGCCTACGTTCGTGGGCTCACCGGATTTCGTGCCACCGGAAGTCGTCGCGGGACAGACCTGGACATCGTGTGCAGACCTCTATTCGCTCGGGAAGACGCTCAAGGTGTGTTTGGCGCCTTCGGTCTCCGCGCCTCGTTTGAAGGCGTTCCTGGCGGAAATGACGGCGCATCGCCCCCAGGCGAGACCTTCGCTCGAACGGGCCGCTCAATTCTTCGTCGCCGAGGACGTGCGTGCCCGGGAGGACGCTCACCGAAGCGGAATGGTGAAGGAGGTTCAGGACCAAGGCGCGAGGCTTTCGGGCAGATACCAGCACCTGCTGGCGCGTGCGCAAGGCGATATCTGGGCGTGTCGGCACGGGCTCATCGGTCGGGTCGAGTCCAAGCTCGCTTGCGTCGCGGAGTTCCTTGAGAACATCTTCGAGGTCTACGTCGCGGAGCAGCACCCACACCTGCGCAATGAATTGAACACCGAGAAGATCTCGCTGAACGGGGTAGGCCGGCATGCCCAGCGGGAACATCTTCCGGATGCAGTGCGCCCATTCGTGTGTGTGCAGGCGCAGGCGGTGGGTGTCCTGCGGAACGCCAGCGCACACGGGGCCCGCTTCGATGAGATCCTCAAAAGCGCCTATCGGTGTCTGGGAAGGCAAACCGTCTTTGGCATGGGGGAGCCCGCCTTGCTTCGAGGCGCCGTGGACCACGTGGCTGTGTTGCTGGAACGCACCGGGTGCGTTCCAGGTCTGCAAGACCTGCTGCGGTTCTGGCTGTCGCCGGCCACGGCGCCGGTCTGAGCGCGTCACGCTCAGCGAAGTACCGCCTTGAGGCTTGGAGAGAAGGGGGGAAGGGCGGCTTCCTCCATGGACCTGGACGCATTGAGCCGCAGCGTCGGGGGCGCTTCGTCTTGAAGCGCGTGGCGAAAGGCTGGCTGGGTGAGCGCCCAGAACCTCAGCTCGCGTCCGTACTCAGCATCGATTCGCGCCGCTTTCTGCTCGTCGACGCCCAAGGTCATCGCCAGGCGATTCTGAACGACGGGTTTCGGTAGATCGCTGAAAGTGTCCGTCAAGGCATCGGCGGCCTTCTTGCCGGAGTCCTTCGTGCCAAGTGGCGCCAGTTCGCTCACGGCAGGGAGGCGATGCTGGAGGCAGGCCTTCGCATTGACCAGTCCGGCGCCCCACGACTCCTTGCTCGCGGGCCAGCTATCGCAGGTCGCGCGCAGCACGTGGCGGAACACCTGGGCGAGTGGCGGGCCTCCTTGGTATCGCGCGAGCAGGTTGTCACGGCCGTGATGGGCGAGCCAGAGCGCGGCGATGCCCGCCACGGTGGCCGTTGCGTGCGAGGTGCCGCTGCTTTTCGCGACCTTGTTCTCGGGCTGCGCGGTCCAGACGTTCTCACCCGGGCCGGTGGCGTCTACCGCGCTGCCCCGCGCGGAGTATGTCCAGGGCGTCGCGCGCGCGTTGCAGGCGGCCATGGCCACCACTTCGTCGTACGCCGCGGGCCAGACGACGATGGGGCCCGTGTAGTTCCCGGCCGCGGCGATGACGATGATGTTCTCACGCACCGCGTGCTGGATGGCGCGGTGCAGTCCGGCGTTGGGAATCCATCCCAGGCTGATGCTGATGACGTGGACTTGCCGGTGGATGGCGAACCAGATCGCATCTCGCAGCCGGTCGACTCCGACGTTGAACAGCACCGGCGCCGGAATGAATCCCGTGGGCTTCGCGACCCGCAGCGGGATGATCTCGGCCTTCGGTGCGATGCCTGCCACGAAGCGTTGGGGGGCATCACCCGTGGATGCCGTGGCGAAGTCATGGGGGCTCGAGATGACGCTGGCGGTGCTCAGCCCGTGGCCACCACCGGCGTTCTCCGTCGTGCTGTCATTGTCGACGAAGTCCCAGCCCAGCGCTGGATTGAAGTTCGGTCCCAGTTCGGCGTGCGCCTGATAACCGCTATCGGGGTGGCCAATCCGGATGCCGTCTCCCTGTCGTCCGATGCTGTCGGGGAGGTCCCAGGCGTCTTGGGCCTTCACGAACCTCACGCTCCAGTCGCAATCGTCTTCAGTGAACTCCCCGCTCCGAGGCGTCTCCAGTCGCATCTTGGTGGAAGGCGGAACGCTCGAAGTCATTTCGTTCAGGGCGACATCCTCCTCCGCGTAGATCGCCTCGAAGTTCGGATCGGCATCCTTTACGCAAGGACGCTTCTGAAGCGCATACGTCAGCTCCCAGGCACGCTCCGGTGAAACGGGGGCCTGTGGGATGAGATCGAACTCGCGGCCACTGGGTTCGAGCGGCACCGGGCGAATGTCCCACGGCTCTGCACCGACGAGTTCGGCGACGGCCTTCTCCAGGTCGCATGCGCCACATCCCTCTTCGAGGATGACGTCAATGGTTCGGAGCTTCGGAGACTCGAACGGATTGGGATCGAACATGACTGGGCCCACTGGGGATGACTCGGGTGGATATGCCGTCTTCGTGGCTGGGATTCTTGTGGTTGCTGTGATTGGCGGAGCGAAGTTCTGTGTTTGGCAGCACTTTAGTGGAGGCGGCGAATCCGACGTCAAGCATGCCCGCGGCAGTGGGCTGGCGGTGGTTGAAGCGCGGAAGGTCCGCGGGCCGTGACGGCGGCACTCGAGGGCGAGTCCTCGCTGCTGCTCCGCGCTGAGTCGACGTGTCGAGATCGTGGACGCAGGGTGCTCCGCGCGGACGCGTACCAGCAGTGTCAGCAGATCTTGCGATGCGCGCGGAAACGGATGAACCGACTTTCGCTGCGAGTTCCTTTCGCGGGTCGAGAACCGGAATGTGGGGGCTCATCGCTTATGCTGCGCCCCGGTCTCCGGCGAAGGTCCCCCGGCCTTTCCTCCGCACTCCACCAAGGAACCGCTTCGCATGCGCCCACCTTCGGCTGTGACACTCATGGAGTTGCTCGAAGCCCGGACGCAGTCCCTTGGCGACACGCGCCTCTACACGTTCCTGGAGGATGGTGGGGACGATGAGTCGCTGAGTTACGCGGGCTTGGACCTGCGCGCTCGGCGCATCGGTGCCGCGCTCCAGGCGCTGGCCCAAGCGGGCGAGCGGGCCGTGCTCCTGTATCCACCGGGCCTGGAATACGTCGCTGGGTTCTTCGGGTGCCTCTACGGCGGGTTGATCGCCGTCCCCGCGTACCCGCCGGATCCCACGCGGCTCGACCGGACGTTGCCTCGGCTGCGCGCCATCATCCGAGATGCTCGCGCGACCGTCGTCCTCACCACCGCCTTCATCCTGGAGATGGGGGAGGGGCTCTTCGAGGGAGCGCCCGAACTCGCGGCGTTGCGATGGGTCGCCACCGATTCGTTACCCGAGGGCACCGAAGAGGGCTGGCGTCGGCCGTCGCCGACTCGCGACACGCTGGCCTTCCTGCAGTACACGTCCGGCTCCACGGGCGACCCAAAGGGCGTGCTGCTCAGCAACGGGAACCTGCTGCACAACCTGGGGCTGATCTCCCACGCGTTCGAGGTGCACTCGGACAGCGTGGGCGTCATCTGGCTGCCGCCCTACCACGACATGGGGCTCATCGGTGGCATCCTGCAGCCACTGTATGCGGGGTTCCCCGTAGCGCTGATGTCGCCCCTGGCGTTTCTCCGGCGTCCTCGCTTCTGGCTGGAGTCGCTTTCCCGTTTTGGAGGCACTGTCAGCGGCGGACCTTGCTTCGCGTTCGACCTCTGCGTTCGGAAGGTGCCGCCGTCGGAACGAGAAGGCTTGGACCTCAGCCGCTGGGAGCTGGCGTTCTGCGGCGCCGAACCCATTCGCCCAGAGGTCATGTTGCGGTTCTCGGAAGCCTTCGCTCCCGTGGGCTTCAAGGGCGGAGCCCTGTATCCCTGCTACGGGCTCGCGGAAGGCACGTTGATTGCGTCCGGAGGTCAGAAGGGCGCGGGCGTCCTGACGCGGACCTGGGACTCCGAGGCGCTGGAGCGGAACGAGGCGCTGGAGGCCGTGGGCGGTCCTGGCGCGCGTCCGTTGGTCGGGTGCGGCCAGACGCTGCCGGACCAGTCGCTGCTCGTGGTGGACCCGGAGATGCGGCTGCCGTGCCCGCCTGAGCGGGTTGGGGAGATCTGGGTCTCCGGGCCGAGCGTGGCGCTTGGCTACTGGGAACGGCCGGAGGAGAGCGAAGCGGCCTTCGGCGCGCGTCTTGCGGACTCGGAGGAGGGGCCTCGGTTCCTGCGCACCGGTGATCTCGGGTTGATGCGGGACGGTGAGCTCTTTGTCGTGGGTCGCCGGAAGGACCTCATCATCCTGCGTGGCCGCAACCTGCATCCCCAGGACCTGGAGCTGACCGTCGAGCGCAGCCACGCAGCGCTGCGGCCTGGCTGTGGCGCGGCGTTCTCCATCGACGTGGGCGGTGAGGAGCGGCTCGCGGTGGTGTACGAAGTGGACGCGCGCAAGCCGTGGACCGCTGAAGACGTCGTGGGGGCCGTCCGGCGAGGCCTGTCCGAGGCTCACGAGGTGCAGCTCCACACGCTCGTTCTCATCGAGCCCGGCGCGTTGCCCAAGACCTCCAGCGGGAAGATTCAGCGGCGCGCCTGCCGAGCGGAGTTGCTCGCGGGGACTTCTCGCTCCGTACTGAACTGGCGTGAGTCGGACTCGAGCCCGAGCACGCAGATGGAGGCTGTCCGGGTTCCTGGAGAGGACTCCACGCCCGTCACCGTCGAGGCGCTGGAAGCGTGGCTGCTGTCGCGGGTCGCCGCACGACTGCGCACCTCGCCCGATGAGCTGGCTCGGGACGTCCCCATCACGTCTTTGGGGCTGGACTCCCTCGGCGCTGTCGAACTGGCGAATGACATCGAAGCACTGGGTTCGGTGTTTCGCATGGAGGCCTTGCTTCACGGGCCGACCGTGGCCGAGCTGGCGCGGACGCTCTTCTCGGCGCGGGGGGGCGCTTCGGGCCCTGCGCTGGTTCGGGGTGAAGCGGGTGTTGCCGCTCCGCTCTCGCTCGCGCAGCAGCGGTTGTGGCTTTTTGAACAGCTCGAACGTGGTAGCCCCGCGTACCATCTTCCCGCGGCGGTTCGGCTCACGGGGCCTTTGGATGCCAAGGCCCTGGAGCGTGCCTTCGCGGAGATCCTTCAGCGACACGAAGCACTGCGGATGTCGCTCCGTGAGGACGATGGAACGCCGGGCCAGGTCGCCGCGCCCGTGCCCACTCCGGTGCTCAGGTGGGTGGACCTTCGCGATACGCTGGCCGCGGACCAAGAGGCCTCCGCGCTGAAGTTGGCGCACGACGAGGCCCGTGCTCCCTTCGACCTGGTGCTCGGGCCGTTGCTTCGGGGCACGGTGTTTCAACTCGGGGCGCAGGAGCACCTGCTGGTCGTGGTGATGCATCACATCGCCTCGGATGGCGCATCGTTTGGCATCCTGGCCCGCGAGTTGAGCGCGCTCTACGGTGGACAGGCCGCGCTCGCTCCGTTGGCGTTCCAGTATGCCGACTTCGCGCGTTGGCGTAGGGCACAGGAGGCGGACGGGGCCTGGGCCTCATCGCTCGATTGGTGGAAGGCGCATCTCGCGGGAACTCCGACCGCGTTGGAGTTGCCGGCAGACCGGCTGCGTCCACCGACGCCATCGTATCGCGGCGGTCGTGTGTCGTTGCAGCTCCCCGAGTTACTCACGGCGAAACTGGAGGCGCTGGGCCGGAGTGAGGGCGCCACCCTGTTCATGACGCTGCTAGCGGCGTTCGAGGTGCTGCTCGCGCGTCATTCGGGACAGACTGACTTCTGCGTCGGCACCGCCGTCAACGGTCGAGAGCGGACAGGCCTTGAAGGACTGATGGGGTGCTTCCTCGACCTCGTGGTCCTCCGTGCTTCCGTTGCTGGAGCGCCGCGCTTCCGCGAGCTGCTGGCGCAGACCCGGCGGACCGTGCTGGATGCGTTCGCCCACCGTGATGTTCCCTTCGAACAGGTGGTCGAGACCGTCCAGCCTGCGCGGGACCGCGCCCGTGCGCCGCTGTTCCAGGTGCTGTTCGTGCTCCAGCCTGAACCGGGGGCGGGCCTCTCGCTACCGGGGTTGGAGGCTCGGCGCGTGGAGGTCGACCCTGGCGCCACGCCTTACGATTTGACGCTGTCGCTCGCCCGGGGGGCGGAGGGTGTGGGCGGATGGCTCGAGTACGCCACGGACCTGTTCGACGCGGCCACTGCGGAGCGGCTGGTGGCCCGGCTTCGTGTGCTGCTGGAGGCCGTCGCGGCGGATCCGGAGCAGCCGATCTCCACGCTCCCGCTGCTGCCCGAGGCGGAGCGCCAGCGGATGCTGGTCGATTGGAATGACACACGGACCGAGGCCCCGGATGCGTGCATTCACGCTCTCGTCGCGGCGCAGGTGGCGCGGACTCCGGACGCCGTCGCGGTGGTGTGTGGCGCCGCGTCGCTCACGTATCGAGAGCTGGACCAGCGCGCCAACGCCGTGGCCTGGCGTCTGCGGGAACAGGGTGTTGGGCCTGAGTGCGTCGTGGGCTTGTGCGCGGACCGCTCGGTGGACCTGGTGGTGGGGCTGCTTGGCATCCTGAAGGCTGGTGGCGCCTACCTGCCGCTGGACCCTTCCTATCCCGAAGCGCGTCTCTCTCTGATGCTGGAGGACTCCGGGGCATCGGTGGTCCTGGTGCATCGGCATCTCGCCGGGGCTCTGCCGTTCGGTGGCCGAACGGTGGTGTTGCTCGACACTTCGGAGGGGCGTGCTTCGGCGGCCGAGGCGCCCTCAACGGCCGTGGGCCCGGAGAATCTGGCGTACGTCCTCTACACCTCCGGCTCCACGGGCCGACCGAAGGGCGTGCTGATTCCGCACCGCAACGTCGCCAACTTCTTCACGGGCATGGACGGGCGTGTGGGGGCCACTCCGGGCACGTGGTTGTCGGTGACCAGCGTCTCGTTCGACATCTCGGTCCTCGAGCTGCTCTGGACGCTGGCGCGTGGCTTCAAGGTCGTCGTGCAGGGAGAGCAGGGGGCTTTGGGGGCGGCGTCTCGCCGTCCTGTGCGGTCGCGCAAAAAGCCGCTGGGCTTCAGCTTGTTCTACTTCGCGGCGGATGAGGGGGCCGCGGGCGCGGAGCGGTACCGGTTGTTGCTCGAAGGCGCGCGGTTCGCGGACCGCCATGGCTTCGAGGCCGTGTGGACGCCCGAGCGGCACCTGCACGCCTTCGGCGGGCTGTACCCGAACCCCTCGGTGACGGGCGCGGCCATCGCCGCCATCACCGAGCGCGTGGCCATTCGCGCGGGCAGCGTCGTGCTGCCGCTCCATCATCCGGTCCGTGTCGCCGAGGAATGGTCGCTCGTCGACAACCTGTCGAAGGGCCGCGTGGGCATCTCCGTGGCGCCGGGTTGGCACGCGAATGACTTCGTCCTTGCTCCCGACAACTACGCGGACCGTCGGGAGCGCTCGCGGCAGGACCTGGACACCGTGCGGCGGTTGTGGCGGGGGGAGACGCTGCGCTTCCCGAATGGCGCGGGTTCACCTGTCGATGTTCGCCTTCGTCCGAGCCCCGTGCAGAAAGAGCTGCCCGTCTGGCTCACCGCTGCCGGCAATCCCGACACCTTCCGCGAGGCGGGCCGGTTGGGCGCGGGTGTCCTCACGCACCTGTTGGGGCAGCGGTGGGAAGAATTGGAAGAGCGTATCGCGCTCTACCGCGAGGCCTGGCGTGAGGCTGGTCATGCGGGAGAGGGGCACGTGACGTTGATGCTCCACACGTTCGTGGGGCACGACGTGGAGCGCGTGCGGGAGGTGGTCGAAGGGCCGCTGCGTCGCTACTTGAGCGACTCCGCGGACCTGATGCGGGGGCTGGGCCGGACGTTGGGCGTGGACCTGGATCCATCGTCCGTGCGTCCCGAGGACCTCGACGCGCTGGTGGAGCGCGCCTTCGGGCGCTTCTTCGAGGGTGCGGGGCTCTTCGGGACACCGCGTACCTGCCGTGAGCAGGTGGCGCGCATCGAGGCGTTGGGAGTGGATGAGGTGGCGTGCCTCGTCGACTTCGGTGTGGACGCTGACGCGGTACTTGCCAGCCTGCCCGCGCTGGACGCCGTGCGGCAGCGATGCGAACGCGACTTTCACCTCCAGTCGGATGGCGGGGACAGCGTGCCCGCCCAGCTTCGCAAGCAGGCGGTGACTCACCTGCAATGTACGCCGTCCCTTGCCCAGGCGTTGCTGCTGGAGCCTGGGGCGCAAGGTGCGCTCTCGGGTCTGGAGCGGCTGCTCGTCGGTGGCGAGGCGCTGCCCGCGGAGTTGGCGGCGCGGCTGCGGGACACCGTGGGTGGGGCGCTGCTCAACATGTACGGCCCCACGGAGACCACCATCTGGTCCTCGACGCACACCGTGGACGGTGTCTCGGGCGCTGTTCCGATTGGTACGCCCATCGCCAATACGTCGCTCTATGTGTTGGACGATGTGCTGCGTCCCGTGCCCATCGGCGTGCCCGGTGAGCTGTACATCGGCGGTGCCGGTGTCGCTCGCGGCTACCACGCGCGGCCGGAGCTGACCGCTGAGCGCTTCCTGCCAGAGCCCTGGGGTTCGCAGGCGGGGGCGCGGATGTATCGCACGGGCGACCGCGTCCGGTGGCGGGCCGATGGCACGGTGGAGTTCCTTGGACGCGCGGACGACCAGGTCAAGGTCCGTGGCTTCCGGGTGGAGCCCGGCGAGGTGGAGTCCGCGCTGGTCCGTCACCCCGATGTCTCGCAGGCCGTGGTGGTGGCGCGGGAGGATGTGCCTGGGAGCGCGCGGCTGGTGGCGTACGTGGTGTCCCGGTCACCGGCAGGGGTTCCCGTGGAGGCGCTGCGGGATTTCGCCCGGCGGTCGCTTCCCGAGCATCTGGTTCCTTCGGCCGTGGTCACGCTCGAGGCGCTTCCGCTGACGCCGAATGGGAAGGTGGACCGCAAGGCGCTTCCCGCTCCCGAGGCCGCCATCGATGTGGCCCGTCGTGAGTACGTGGCCCCGCGGACGGAGACCGAGCAACGGGTGGCGGAGCTATGGGCCACGCTGTTGGGCATGGAGCGCGTCAGCGCCAACGATGACTTCTTCGCGTTGGGCGGACACTCGCTGCTCGCCACCCGGGCCGCTTCGCGGATCCGCGAGGCCTTCGGCGTGGACCTGCCGCTGCGCGAGCTCTTCGAGTCCGCCACGCCGGCCGCGCTCGGAGCCCGCATCGATGCGCGACTCCTTGGCGCGTCACGTGTGCCCCCATTGGTCGCTCGGACGCACTCGGGCGCGTTGCCGCTGTCCTTCGCACAGCAGCGACTGTGGTTCCTGGAGCAGCTCGAACCCGGTGGTGCCGCCTACAACGACTCGGTGGCCGTTCGCGTGGAGGGGGCTCTCGATGTGGCGGTGCTGGAGCGTTGCCTCCGTGAGGTGGTCCAGCGTCACGACGTCCTCCGCGCCACCTTCCACGACGATTCGGGCACGCCGTCCTGGCGCATCAACGCCGTCGAACAGCTCCGTCTGGAGCAGGTGGACCTCTCCGCGTTGGCAGGGGAGGCCCAGTCCACGGCACTGGCAACGCACCTGGGGAAGGCTTCACTGCGGGCATTCGACCTGGCCTCGGGGCCACCACTGCGTGCCTCGTTGGTTCGGTTGAGTTCGCGGGAGCAGGTGTTGCTGCTCGTGTTGCACCATCTGGTGACGGATGGCGCGTCCATGGGCGTGCTCGTTCGCGAGGTGGCGGTGTTGTACCGAGCCTTCGCCAAGGGCCAGCCGTCTCCACTGGCGGAGCTGCCGCTTCAGTACGTGGACTACTCGGCGTGGCAGCGCGATTGGCTGCGAGGTGACGCACTCGACGCGCAGCTTACCTACTGGCGGCAACGGCTCGATGGCGCGCCGCGCGTCCTGGAGTTGCCCACGGACCATCCACGCCCGGCCGTGCGGAGCAGTCGCGGCACGAACCGGAGCATGCTCCTGGGCTCGGAGCTGTCCCTGGCGTTGAAGTCCTTGGCGCTGCGTGAGGGCGCCACGCCCTTCATGGTGCTGTTGGCGGGCTTCTCCGCCTTGTTGTCGCGTCACTCGGGACAGAGCGACCTGTGCGTGGGCACGCCCGTGGCGGGCCGCGACCGGACGGAGCTGGAAGGACTCATCGGCTGCTTCGTCAACACGCTGGTGCTCCGCGTGTCGCTCGAAGGGACGCCCAGCTTCCGTGAGCTGATTGGCCGTGCGCGGGAGACCGTGCTGGGCGCCTTCGCGCATCAGGACGCACCGTTCGAGGAGCTGGTGAAGGCGCTCCAGCCCGAGCGTGACCTCAGCCGCAGTCCCCTGTTCCAGGCGATGCTGGTGATGCAGGAGGACCCCCTGCCGGAGATGTCCGTCCCTGGCGTCCGACTGAGCGTCCAGCCCCAGCCGAGCCATACGGCGAAGTTCGACCTGCGGCTCATCTTCACGGACACCCCCGAGGGGTACTCCGCGAACCTGGAGCTGAGCAGCGACTTGTTCGACGCGGACACGGCATCCCGCTTGTTGGCGCACCTGCGCGAGCTGCTGACCGCGGGTGTCCGCGAGCCGGAGCAGGCCATCGTGGACCTGCCCCTGATGCCACCCGAGGAGCGGCACCGTGTCCTGGTGACCTGGAACGACACCCTGAAGTCGAGGGCGGAGCCCCAGGTCCTGCACCGGCTCATCGAGGCGCAGGTGGACCGCACGCCGGACGCCGTGGCCGTGAGCTTCGAGGGCGAGACGCTCAGCTACCGTGAGTTGGACGGGCGCGCGAATCAGCTCGCTCGATATCTGCGTGCCCGGGGCGTGGGACCGGATGTGCGGGTCGCGATGTGCGCGGAGCGGTCGCTGGAGATGGTGGTGGGCTTGCTGGGCATCCTCAAGGCCGGCGGCGCGTATGTGCCGCTCGACCCGGAGTATCCACGCGAGCGCCTGGAGTACATGCTCACGGATGCCTCGGCGCCCGTGCTGCTGACGCAGGCGCGGCTCGCGGACGGCATGCCTCGCGGTGGCGCGACGGTGGTGTGCCTGGATTCGGAGTGGGAAGGGGTGGCGCGAGAGCACACCGAGCGTCTCGATGTGCGGGTCCAGCCACAGGGGCTCGCATACGTCATCTACACCTCGGGCTCCACGGGACGGCCCAAGGGCGCGATGAACACCCACGCCGCCGTCTGCAACCGGCTCCTCTGGATGCAGGAGGCGTATGGCCTGGACGCGAGCGACCGCGTTCTCCAGAAGACGCCGTTCAGCTTCGACGTGTCGGTATGGGAGTTCTTCTGGCCGTTGATGACGGGGGCTCGGCTCGTGATGGCGCGTCCCGGGGGCCACCGCGAGCCCGCGTATCTGACGGACACCGTCTCGCGCGAGCGCATCACCACGTTGCACTTCGTGCCTTCCATGCTCCGGCCCTTCCTGGAGGAGCTGGACCTGGTGTCGTCGTGCGCGGGTTTGCGGAGGGTATTCTGCAGTGGCGAAGCGCTGCCCGCGGACTTGAGGGATCGGTTCTTCACCGTCCCGCGTGCGGAGCTGCACAACCTCTATGGCCCGACCGAGGCCGCCGTGGACGTGACGGCATGGGCGTGCGCGCGCGAGGACCGCAGGCCCCTGGTGCCGATTGGCCGGCCCATCGCCAACGCGCGGATGTACGTGCTGGATGAGAGACTGCGCCCCGTTCCGCCGGGCGTGCCGGGAGAGCTGTTCATCAGTGGCGAACCGCTGGCGCGGGGCTATTGGCAGCGGCCCTCGCTGACGGCTGAGCGCTTCCTTCCGGATACCGTGGCCGCCGTCCCCGGTGCACGGATGTATCGCACGGGCGACAAGGCGCGTTTCCTGGCGGATGGGGCGCTCGAGTACCTGGGCCGATTGGACGACCAGGTGAAGGTGCGGGGCTTCCGCATCGAACTCGGTGAGATTGAAGCGGTGTTGTCGCAGCACGCGGGTGTTCGCGCTGCGGCCGTCGCGGTGCGTGAGGACATCCCGGGGGACCGGCGTCTCGTGGCCTATGTGGTGGCCACGTCCGAAGGCGAGGTCTCGGAGCTGCGGGACTTCCTGGGCACGCGCTTGCCCGAGCACATGCTGCCTTCGGCCTTCGTGACGCTCGAGGCACTGCCGCTGTCTCCCAGTGGCAAGCTGGACCGTCGCGCGTTGCCAGCTCCGGAGCGTTCGACGCTCGGCGCTGGAGATTCCTACGTCGCGCCTCGGAACGCGCTGGAGCAACAGCTCGCACGCATCTGGGCGGATGTGTTGGGGGTGGAGCGCGTCGGGACGGAGGCGCGGTTCTTCGAACTTGGGGGTGACTCCATCCTCGCGCTCCAGGTGATTGCTCGCGCACGGCAAGCGGGCATCCACCTCACGGCGCGGCAGGTCTTCCAGCACCCGACGGTGGCGGGGCTGGCGCAGGTGGCGGCGAGCGCGCGGCGGTTGGGCGAACAGGGGCCGGTGATGGGGCCCGTTCCACTGACACCCATTCAAACCTGGTTCGTTGAGCGTGACCTGCCCGAAGCTCATCATTTCAATCAGGCATTGCTGCTGGAGCCACGCGAGCCCCTGAACGCGGAGATGCTCTCGGCGGCACTGAGGGCACTTGTGGACCACCACGATGCGCTCCGGCTGAGGCTGACTCGCAGTACCGCGGGGTGGGAGCAATCGTGTGCCGAACCTGGCCGCGATGTTCCCTTGCGTCAGGTGGACCTGGCGGGACTGACGCCCGCTGCGCAAGCCTCCGAAATGGAGCGCCTCGCCACCGAAGCGCAAGCGGGGCTGGATTTGGCGGACGGGCGCCTCGTGCGCGCCGTGCTGTTCGACCGAGGGGCGGGGCAGACCGGCCGACTCCTGCTGGTCATCCACCATCTCGCGGTGGACGGCGTTTCCTGGCGCATTCTGCTGGAGGACCTGGAGACCGCGTTGGGGCAGCTCGGCCGTGGTGGGGCCGTGGCGCTTCCCGCGAAGTCCACGTCATTCCAGGCGTGGGCGCGGCGCTTGGAGGAGTACGCGGCCTCGCCGGCGCTCACGGAGGAGCTGGCCTTCTGGCGTAAGGCGCCGGACTCGGATGTTGCCCGGCTTCCCGTTGATTTTCCGGCGGGCGTGAACAGCCAGGGTTCGGAGCGCGTCGTGACGTCGGTGTTGGACGCTGACGTAACGCGCGCACTGCTTCGTTCGGCGGCGGCAGGGAGGCACACGTCCCTGGAGGACGTGCTGCTTGCCGGTGTCTCTCGGTCTCTGGCTCGATGGTCCGGAGCGCGGCGGCTGCGCATCGACCTGGAGTCTCACGGCCGCGACGAACTCTTCGACGACGTGGACCTGTCGCGCACCGTGGGCTGGTTCACCGCGTTGTTCCCGGTGCGGCTGGACCTGTCGAAGGGCGCGGACGCGGCGGCGGTGCTGGCCGAGGTTCATGCGGCGCGCGAGCGTCGGCAGGGCAGGGGAATCGGGTTCGGGCTGCTTCGCTACCTGCGTCGTGATTCGACCGTGGCCCCTGCGTCCGAGGTCCTGTTCAACTACCTGGGACAGGTGGACGCCGGCTCCCGAGCGTCGGCGTTGTTCTCGCTGGCCTCGGAGTCCACGGGCGCCGCCCAAGGAACACGTGGACCGCGGAGCCATGTGCTGGAAGTCGTGGCCCGAGTCGTCCAGGGGCGCTTGGAGCTGTCCTGGCGCTTCAGCGATGCGTTGCATTCACGTGAGACCATCGACGCGCTGGCTCGCGGATGTGTGGAGACGTTGACCGAGCTGGCGCGTCCCACCGAGGAGCGGTACCCGCTTTCGTCTCTTCAGCATGGCCTGCTGTTCCAGGTGCTGCTGGAGCCCGGCACGGATGCCTACTTCGAGCAGCGAAGCTGGACGCTCTCCGGGCCCGTGGATGTCCGCGCGCTGCGCGGGGCCTGGGATGCGGTGGTCGAGCGGCATCCCGCGTTGCGGACCTCGTTCCTGTGGGAGGGACTGGACACGCCGCTCCAAGTCGTCGGCTCACGAATCACGCTGCCCTGGAGCGAACACGACTGGCGTGGCCTTCCCTCGGAAGACGCGCAGGCCCAAGCCTTGGAGACGTTCCTTCGCGAGGACCGGGTTCGAGGCTTCGAGCTGTCCCGCGCGCCGTTGATGCGGGTGGCACTGCTGCGTCTCAAGGACGATGCGTGGCGATTCGTCTGGAGCTTCCATCACCTGCTGCTGGATGGGTGGAGCCTGGCGCGTGTGCTGGGCGAAGTGCTGGAGGCGTACTCGGTGCTGGTCCGGGGCGGAGAATGGCGTCCCGGTCCCGTGACGGATTTCCGTGCCTATGTCGAGTGGCTGGGGCACCAGCAGCCGGAGCGGGATGCGGCCTTCTGGCGGGAGCTGCTCGAGGGAGTCGAGGCTCCGACCCTGTTGCCAGCTGAGGGGGGCGTCAAGGGGGCTCGAGACACGGGTGAGCAGGCCCTGGAGTTGGGGGACGCGGACACGGCCGTCCTTCAGGAACTCGCGCGTCGTCATGGGGTCACGCCGAGCACCTGGGTTCACGGTGCCTGGGCGATGGTGTTGTCACGGTATGGCGGCGGAGCGGACGCTGTCTTCGGGACGACGCTCGCGGGCCGTCCGCCGGAGCTGCCGGGGATCGAAGAGGCCGTGGGCCTGTTCATCCATACGCTCCCCGTGCGGACTCGCGTTCGGAGCACAGTAGCGTTGCTGGCCTGGCTGCGCGAACTCCAGGGGCTGCTGGTGGACCTGGGCCAGCGCGAGCATGTGCCGCTCACCCGGCTCCAGGAGTGGAGCGACATCCCTCGCGGTGTGCCGCTCTTCGAGAGCCTGCTCGTCTTCGAGAACTACCCGGTGGACGCCGCGCTCGGACGCGGGGCCGCGGGGTTGGAGTTGAAGGACTTCGGGGCCTTCGAGCGCACGCACTATCCGCTGACCGCGGTGGCGGTGCCGGGCCGCTCGTTGCGCCTGAAGGTGCTCTACCGTCGAGAGCGCATCGGGGATGACGCCGCCGCGACGTTGGTCGCGCACTGGCGCGGGCTGCTGCGGACGATGATGGCCCGGCCGGAGCAACGGCTCGGAGACGTGCCCGTGCTGTCCGAGGCGGAGCGTCGGCGTGTGCTGCTGGAGTGGAACGCCACGGAGACGGCATACCCTCGCGAGGCCACGGTCCATGGATTGTTCAAGGCACAGGCCGCGAGGACCCCGAGCGCCATCGCCGTGGACCATGGCGGGACGACGCTGACCTACGCGGAGCTGGACGCCCGCGCGGAGCAGGTGGCTTCACGGTTGCTGCGGCTGGGCGTCCAACGCGGTTCGACGGTGGGCCTCTGCGTGGAGCGTTCGGCGGAGCTCGTCGTGGGAATGCTCGGCATCCTCAAGGCGGGGGCCGCCTACGTTCCGCTGGATCCCGCGTATCCTCGTGAGCGGCTCGCGTGGATGCTGTCGGACTCTGGCGCGCGGGTGCTGGTGACGCAGGAGCGTTTGCGCGCGACGCTGCCCTCGGATGGCGTACGCGTTCTTTCCTTGGACCAGGTCTCGGTCGGGGAGGGTGACGGTGCCCATGTGCCGCTCACCCCAGTGTCCGGCGCCGAGGACGCCGCGTACGTCATCTACACCTCGGGCTCCACGGGGACACCAAAGGGTGTCTGTGTCCCGCACCGGGCCGTGGTCCGGTTGGTGGTGGAGACGGACTTCATCCGCGTGGTTCCGGAGGACCGCGTGGCTCAGGCGTCGAATGCGTCGTTCGACGCGGCCACGTTCGAGGTCTGGGGCGCGCTGCTGAACGGCGCCCGGCTGGTGGGCGTGGATCGGGACACGGCGCTGTCGCCCCGGGCATTCGCGAACTGGCTGAAGGACGCGGGCATCCGGGTCCTCTTCCTCACGACGGCCTGGTTCAACCAGGTCGTGGGTGAAGCGCCAGAGGCCTTCGGAGGCCTGCGCCAGCTTCACTTCGGTGGCGAGGCGGTGGACCCACGGCCCGTGCGCCGGGTGCTTCGCGAAGGGCCTCCCGAACGGTTGCTGCACGTCTACGGCCCGACCGAGAACACCACCTTCTCCACGTGGCACCTCATCACGGATGTTCCAGAGGACGCGGCGGGCATTCCCATTGGCAGGCCCTTGGCGAACACGGTGCAGTACGTGCTCGACGACGCCATGGCGCCGGTGCCTCCGGGGGGCGTAGGGGAGCTGTGGCTCGGTGGTGACGGGTTGGCCTGGGGGTATCTGGGGCGGCCCGACCTGACGGCGGAGCGCTTCACCCCGAACCCGTTCAGCCCACGCCCTGGCGCACGGCTCTACAGAACCGGGGACCGGGTGCGGTTGCTGCCGGATGGCGCGGTGACGTTCGTCGGCCGGGTGGACACGCAAGTGAAGGTCCGTGGTTTCCGCGTGGAACCGGGCGAAGTCGAGGCCGCGCTGCTGCGCCATCCTGGCGTGGGGCAGGCCGTGGTGCTCGCACGTGAGGACGCGGTGGGGGGCTCCCGGCGGCTGGTGGCCTATGCCGTGCCTTCGGGTGTCGCCAACGCGCCTCTCGCGGCCTCGGCGCTGCGCGGGTTCCTCGTGGAGCACCTGCCTGCGTACATGGTGCCATCCGCCATCACGGTCCTGGAGCGCTTGCCGCTCACGCCCAACGGCAAGGTGGACCGCCGTGCGCTTCCGGAGCCCACGCTGGAGGTGGAGACGCTCGCTCCACGCGGACCCGAGGAGGCGCTGTTGGCCGGCCTCTTTGGCGAGTTGCTGGGCGTGCCGCGCGTCGGTGCCGATGACAGCTTCTTCGACCTGGGTGGTCACTCGCTGTTGGCGACTCGGGTCGTCACTCGGATTCACGCGACCTTCGGTGTGGCCCTGCCGCTTCGAGACCTCTTCGAGGAGCCGACCGTCGCTCGGCTCGCGGAGCGAATCCGGCAGGCCCGCGTGTCATCGACCTGGGTGCGTCCGCCGCCCATCGTTCCGGTGAGTCGCGAGCGCCCGTTGCCCCTGTCCGCGATGCAGGAGCGACTGTGGCTGCTGGAGCAGCTTCAGCCGGGGACGGCCCTCTACACCGTGCCCTGGGCCGCGTGGCTGTCGGGGCCGCTGGACGTACCAGTTCTGGAGCGGGCGCTCGCGGCGCTGGCGCGTCGTCACGAAGCGCTTCGCACGACGTTCTCCAGCAACGCGGGGGCGCCGGTGCAGGTCATCCACCCGAACCTTGCCCTGCCGCTGTCCGTGGTTGATTTGCGCGGAGTCCCGGAGGGAGAGGCCCAGGCCCTGCGCGCCGCAGCTGACGAAGTGCGCCGTCCCTTCGACCTGGTTCAGGGGCCGTTGTTCCGAGCCCTGCTGATTCGCACGGCGGAGGATGCGCACCTCTTGGTCCTCACGCTGCACCACATCATCTCGGATGGGTGGTCCCTGGGGGTGGCGGTCCGAGAGCTCACCGCGCTGTACGGCGCGGAGTTGCACGGGCGCGCGTCACCCTTGCCCGAGCCCTTCCTCCAGCCCGCGGACCATGCGGTGTGGCAGCGCGAGTGGCTCCAGGGCGAAGCGCTGACCGACCAGGTGGGTTACTGGCGGAAGCAGTTGGCCGGAGCGCCGCCGGTGCTGGAGCTGCCCAAGGACTTCGCGAGGCCCAGCCTGCAGCGTTTCCGCGGGGACACCGTGGCGGTGGCCATCCCCTCGGAGTTGTCCCAGTCCTTCCGCGCGCTGTGTGTTCGGGAAGGGGTCACCCCCTTCATGGGGCTGTTGGCGGCCTTCCAGCTCCTGCTGTCGCGAGTCTCGGGGCAGGAGGACGTGTGCGTCGGTTCGCCCATCGCGGGTCGACAGCAGCCGGGGTTGGAGAACCTCATCGGCTTCTTCGTCAACACCCTGGTGTTGCGCTCGCGGCTGCCTCGGTCGCTCACGTTCCGGGAGCTGCTGCATCAGGTGCGGGAGACCACGCTGGACGCGTACGCACGCCAGGACGTCCCGTTCGAGAAGCTGGTGGAGGCCTTGCAACCGCCCCGCAGTCTGAGTCATGCGCCGTTGATTCAGGTGGTGCTCGCGCTCCATGAAGGCACGCGGCGCGACGCGGCGCCGGAGGGCTTGACCCTTCGCCCCGTGGAGCTGGCTTCGGGCACGGCGAAGTTCGACCTCACGTTGTCGCTCGCTGACACGGCGGAGGGGTTCTCGGGGACGTTGGAGTTCGACGCGGACCTCTTCACGCGGGAAACCGCCACGCGGTGGATGCACGGGCTCCAGGTCCTCATGCGGAGCGCGGTCGCGGACGCGGGGCAGGCGCTGGGGGCATTGCCGATGATGGACGCGGCGGAGCGCCAGCAGCTCCTGGTGACGTGGAACGACACGGCCGCGAACTACCCACGGGAGGCCTGCCTCGCGGAGCTGTTTGAGGCACAAGCGGCGCGTTCGCCAGACGCCATCGCGCTGGAGTGCGAGGACGCCCGGCTCACGTACGCGGAGCTGGACCGGCGGGCAAACCAGCTCGCGTGGTACCTGCGAAAGCGGGGCGTGGCGCCAGGGATGCCCGTGGGCCTGTGCCTGCATCGCTCCATTGACCTGGTCGTGGGGATGCTCGGCATCCTCAAGGCGGGCGGGGCGTACGTGCCGCTCGACCCCGCGTATCCGAAGGAGCGACTGGCCTTCATGGTGGAGGACACGCGCCTGTCCGTGGTGCTGGCGCAGCAGACGGTGTTGGCGTTGTTGCCCACGGGCAGCGCGGAGGTGGTGCTCCTGGACTCGGCCTGGGACGATGTGTCCCGTGAGCC
This sequence comes from Myxococcus hansupus, assembly GCF_000280925.3. Lineage (NCBI taxonomy): Bacteria > Pseudomonadati > Myxococcota > Myxococcia > Myxococcales > Myxococcaceae > Pseudomyxococcus > Pseudomyxococcus hansupus. The sequence goes on along the minus strand of NZ_CP012109.1, from coordinate 4,202,212 downwards.
TGAGTCGGCCCCCAAGGTCTCCGTACCGGCGGAGTCTCTGTCGTACGTCATGTACACGTCGGGCTCCACGGGGCAGCCCAAGGGCGTCTGTGTTCCGCAGCGCGCGGTGGCGCGGCTCGTGCTGGGTTCTCGCTTCGCGCGGTGGGGAGCGGACGAGGTCTTCCTCCAACTGGCGCCCATCTGCTTCGACGCCTCCACCTTCGAGCTGTGGGGGGCGCTGTTGCACGGGGCGAAGCTGGTCCTGTTCCCGCCCCGGACGCCCACCGTGGACGCGTTGAAGGACGTGCTGACGCGCCACGGCGTCACCACGCTGTGGCTCACCGCCGCGCTCTTCGAGGCGCTCTCGGCCGCGCGGCCCGATGCCCTGGACGGCGTGCGCCAGCTCCTGGTCGGTGGCGACGTGTTGCCCCCGGCCTCGGTGCGTGAGCGGCTCGCGCGCGGCGGCGTCCTGGTGAACGGTTACGGGCCCACGGAGGGCACCACGTTCACGTGCTGCCATGTGATGGAGGGCACCATCGCGGAGGGGGCCATTCCCATTGGACGCCCCATCGCGAACACCCGCGTGTACGTGGTGGACGCGGGGTTGCGTCCGGTCCCCGTGGGCGTTCCCGGCGAGCTGCTCATTGCCGGCGATGGCCTTGCGTGGGGCTACCTGGGCCGGGCGGAGCTGACGGCGGAGCGCTTCATTCCGGATCCCTTCGGGCCCGAGACGGGCGCGCGGCTCTACCGCACCGGAGATCGCGTGCGGTACCGCGAGGACGGAACGTTGGAGTTCCTCGAGCGGCTCGACGCGCAGGTGAAGGTGCGGGGCTACCGAGTCGAGCCGGGCGAGGTCGAAGAGGCGCTGCGCAAGCATCAGTCGGTGGCGGAGGCGGTGGTGGTGGCCCGGCCAGACCCCGCGGGTGGAAAGCGGCTGGTGGCGTACGCCGTGCCTCGGGCGGGGACGACGCTGGAGCCCCGCGAGCTGCGGGCGTTCCTGGCCGGTTCGCTGCCCGAGTTCATGGTGCCGTCCGCGCTCGTGCCGCTCACGGCGCTGCCGCTCACGCCGGTGGGGAAGGTGGATCGCTCGGCGCTGCCGGAGCCGGAGGTCGCTCGTCTGGCGGGGAGCACGTTCACGGAGCCCACCTCGGCGTTGGAGCGCCAGGTGGCGGTGCTCTGGGCGAAGGTGCTCGGCGTGGAGCGGGTCGGTGTGGAGGACCATTTCTTCGCGGACCTGGGCGGCAGCTCCATGTCCGTGGTCAAGGCGTGCGCACTCTTGCGCGATGAACTGAAGCGCGACGTTCCGGCGACGCGCTTCTTCGAACACCCCACGGTCCGCGCGTTCGTCATGTCCCTGGAGCGGGACGGCGAGGCGGCGGCTGAAACCCAGGACAACGAGGCCCACGTGGATCGCGCCCAGCAGCGGCGACAGGCGATCCGTCGGCAGGGCCGGCGAGGGAACCACGGCAATGACTGAACGGGATGACGTGTTGGGCGAGGACACCGGGAACGACATCGCGGTCATTGGCATGGCGGGGCGCTTCCCGGGGGCCCGCAACCTGGGCGACTTCTGGAAGAACGTCCGCGATGGCGTGGAGTCCATCTCGTTCTTCTCCGAGGCGGAGCTGGAGCGCTCGCCGCTGATTCCGGAGGAGCTGTGGAAGAACCCGCGCTTCATCCGGGCGGGGGGCATCCTCGAAGGCGCGGAGGGCTTCGACCACGGCTTCTTCGACATTCCGCTGCGGGAAGCGCAGTGGATGGACCCCCAGCAGCGCGTGTTCCTCCAGTGCGCCTGGGCGGCGCTCGAGGACGCGGCGTATGACCCCTCGCGCTACAAGGGCCGCATCTCGCTGTATGCGGGCGCGGGTGCTTCGGGGCACCTGCTGAACCTGCTGTCAGAGGCCCGGAAGGACGCGGGCGCGGGCCTGGAGCTGGCGACCGCGGGCCCGGAGAGCCTGGCGATGAAGGCCTCGTTCAAGCTCCAGCTCCGGGGCGAGAGCGTCGCCGTCTACACGGCGTGCTCCACGGGCCTGGTGGCCATCCACATGGCCTGCCAGAGCTTGTTGACGCGGCAGTCGGACATCGCCCTGGCGGGCGCGGTGCGCATCGCGAGTCCCCAGCGCACGGGCTACCTGCACCAGGACGGGCTCATCTTCTCGCCGGACGGGCACTGCCGCGCCTTCGACCACCGTGCGGGTGGCACCGTCGCGGGCAACGGCGTGGGCGTGGTGGTGCTCAAGCCGCTCGCGGACGCGCTGCGAGATGGAGACCACATCCACGCCGTCATCAAGGGCTCCGCCGTCAACAACGACGGTCAGCAGAAGGTGGGTTACACGGCGCCGAGCATCGAGGGCCAGACGGAGGTCATCGCGGATGCGCTGGCCTATGCGGGGCTGGGGGCCGACGACATCGGTTACGTGGAGGCGCATGGCACGGGGACGTCGCTGGGCGACCCGATTGAAATCGCCGCGCTGACGCGCGCCTTCCGCAAGACGACGGAGCGGACGGGCTTCTGCGCCATCGGCTCACTCAAGACGAACCTGGGACACCTGGACGCGGCGGCGGGCGTGGCCGGGCTCATCAAGGCGGTGTTGTCGCTCCAGCACGGCGAACTACCGCCGAGCCTCCACTTCGAGCAGCCGAACCCGGAGATCGACTTCGAGCGCAGCCCGTTCTTCGTCAACACGGCGTTGAAGCCCTGGCCTCGGGAGAACGCGCCGCGCCGCGCGGGCGTGAGCTCGTTCGGCATTGGTGGCACCAACGCGCACGTCGTGTTGGAGGAGGCACCTTCGCCGGCGGTGGCGGCCCGGAGTGCCCGCGCGTTGCAGGTGGTGACGTTGTCCGCGCGCACCCCCACGGCCTTGGAGGCGATGGCGCGAGAGCTGGCCGCACACGTGGAGGCATCACCGGGGGTGGCGCTGGCGGACGTGGCCTTCACTCGCAACGTGGGCCGCCGCGCGTTCGAGCATCGCCGTGCCGTCGTGGCCGCGGATGCGGCCGAGCTGGCGGAGCGGCTGCGCAAACCCGCGGCGGTGGAGGCGGGACGCAATCGCCGTGTGGCCTTCCTCTTTCCGGGGCAGGGCGCGCAGTCGGTGGGCATGGGCCGTGAGCTGCACGCTTCCGAGCCCGGCTTCCGGAAGGATGTGGACGCGGCGCTCGCCCGCTTGGAGCCGTCGCTCGCCGCCGAGGTGCGAGCGCTGTTGCTTCCCGCGCAGGGGCAGGAGCAGGCCGCCGCGCTGAAGCTGGCGGACCCTCGGGTCGCGTTGCCCGGTCTCTTCATCGTCGAGCATTCGCTGGCCCGGCTCTGGATGTCGTGGGGCGTGCGGCCCCATGCCCTGCTGGGGCACAGCTTCGGTGAGTACGCGGCGGCGTGTGTCGCGGGCGTGATGTCGCCCGAGGACGGGCTGCGGCTGGCGGTGGTCCGTGGCGCGCTGATGGCGCGAATGCCCGCTGGGGCGATGATCGCGGTGGGGATGGAGGAGAACGACGTCGTCCCCTTGCTCAAGGATGGGCTCTCGCTCGCGGCGGTCAACGGCGAGGGCCGGTGCGTGGTGTCCGGGCCGGTGGCGGCCATCGAGGCGTTGCAGGCCTCTCTGTCCGAGCGTGGCGTGGGCATGGTGCGCCTGCCGGCCGCGCACGCCTTCCACTCCAGCGCCGTGGAGCCGTTGATGGCGGACCTGGCGCGCGCGGTGTCCTCGCTCCGCTTGGAAGCGCCGAAGCTGCCGTTCGTCTCCAGCCTGACGGGGACGTGGATTCGCCCCGAGGAAGCCACCGACCCCACGTACTGGGCCCGCCAGATGCGGCAGCCGGTGCGGTTCGCCGCGGGATTGGAGGTGCTCCTGGGCGACGGATGCAGCGTCTTGCTGGAGGTGGGCCCGGGGACGGACCTCACCTCGCTGGCCCGAGGCTGGACTCGGACGGCGCGGCACCTGGTGGCGGCGCCCTCGCTGCGGCGCCGCGCGAAGGAGGAGGAGCTCCGAGGCTTGTTGCAGTCGGTGGGTGAGCTTTGGGCGGCGGGTGTGGACGTGGCGTGGGCGAAGTTCCACGCCGGCGCGTCTGGCCGCCGCGTTTCGCTGCCCACGTACCCCTTCGAGGAGAAGCCCTGCCGCCTGGAGTCGCAGGGGGCACCGTTGGTGGTGACGGCGCTGACGATGGCCGTGGCGCAGGCGGCCCAGGAGGCGGAAACGCCCGTCCTGCCGTCCGTCCCCGTGACGTCCGTGGGGGACATCCAGCAACGGGTCATGGACATCTGGCGGGAGCGCCTCGGCGCGGTGGAGGTGGGCCCGGACGATGACTTCCTGGAGCTGGGAGGCAACTCGCTGATGGCGGCGCAGATGCTGACGCGCCTTCGCGAGACGTTCTCCGTGCAGCTCCCGCTGAGCGCGCTGTTCGAGGCGCCCACGGTGGCGGGCATCTCCGCGCGCATCGAGGCGATGCTCCTGGCCGCTCGTCCGATGGAGGGCGGCGCCGCACCCGAGCTGATGGTGCGCATCGACCGGTCCGGCGATTTGCCCCTGTCCGTGGTGCAGGAGCGCGTCTGGCGGATGGAGCAGTTGGACCCGGGCAACCCGTCCCTCAACATGCCCCTGGCGGTGCGCATCTCCGGGGCGCTCGACGTGGGCGTCCTGGAGCGGAGCGTCAACGAGGTCATCCGCCGGCACGAGATGCTGCGCGCCACGTACCGCGTGGAGGACGGGCGCGTGCGTCAGCGGTTCTCCGCGGAGGTCCGCATCGAGGTCCCCGTGGTGGACCTGCGGGGCCACGCGGGAGATCGAGAGGCCGAGGCGCTGCGGCTCGCGCTCGCGGAGGCGGTGCTGCCGTTCTCGCTGGAGCAGGGCCCCATTGTCCGCGCCAGCTTGCTGCGCTTGAGCGACACCGAGCACCTGATGTTGCTCACGGTGCATCACATCGCCTCGGACACGTTGTCCATGGTGGCCTTCTTCCGTGAGTCCGCGGCGAACTACCAGGCGTTCCTCGAAGGGAAGCCCGCGCCGCTGCCGGAGCTGGCGGTGCAGTATGTGGACGCGGCGGCGTGGGAGCGCCGCTCGTTGGCGGGTGGCGCGCTGGCGGCCCAGGAGGCCTACTGGCGTGACGTGCTGGCGGAGTTGCCTCCGTCCCTGGAGCTGGCCTCGGACCGGCCGCGAGGCACGGACCTGCGGCTTCGCGGCGCGCGCTTCCCGGTCGCCTTCTCGCGTGAGCTCAGCGCGGCGCTGATGGCGTTCAGCCAGCGTGAAGGTGTCACCCCCTTCATGACGTTGCTCGCGGCGCTGACATCGCTGCTGGCCCGCTACTCGGGGCGTGAGGACATCGTCGTGGGGACGCCGGTCGGCAACCGGGCCCGTGGCGAGTTGGAGCCGCTCATCGGCTTCGTCGCGCACGCGATGGCGCTGCGCACGGACCTGTCCGGTGACCCGACGTTCCGCGAGCTGGTGGGGCGGGCCCGCGAGACGACGATTGGCGCGTCCAGTCATCAGGACGTTCCCTTTGAGCACCTGTTGCCGCTCGTCGTGCCGGGGCGGGATCCCGCGCGCTCACGGCTGTGCGACGCGGCGCTGGTGCTGCACGCGCATGTCGCGACGGCGCCTCCGTCCGTCGCGGGCCTGGGCATGCAGTTGGTGGAAGTCCCGGGGACGCCCGCGCAGTTCGGCGCGACGCTCGGCGAGTTGACGCTGCTGCTCAACGAAAGCGAGAGCGGTGGCTTCCACGGCTTCATCGAATACGCCACCGACCTCTACGATGAACCCCGCGTCGCGCGGCTCGCGGCACACCTCGAGACGCTTCTGGGCGCGGCCCTCGCGAATCCAGAGCTTCGCGTGTCGCGGATGCCGCTGGCGGCGGAGGGGGAGGCGCGCCCCACCTCGCGAGTGGACGTGGCCGCGAGCCCGGCTCCCATGTCCGTGCTGGACCGACTGGCGTCGTGGGTGTCCAAGACACCGGAGGCGGTGGCGATCAGCACGGGCTCCGTGCGTTGGTCCTGGCGGGAGCTGGCCGCCCGAGCCCGTGGGCTCGCGTCACGCTTGAAGGATGAGGGTGTGGGCGAGGGGATGCCCGTGGCCGTTCGCATCACGCCTTCACCCGAGGCCGTCGTCGCCCTCTGGGGCGTGCTCGAAGCCGGGGCCGCGTGTCTGCCGGTGACGGCGGGCGAGGTCGCGGAGCTCGCGTCCCTTCTGCCCGCGAAGGGGCCTCGGTTGTTGCTGGTGGCCCGTGCGGGTGACGTACCGGTGTTGCCGAAGGGCCTTCGTGCCCTGGCGGTCGAATCGGTGCAGGCCGCGGAGGGGCCGGTGGAGGCCGTTCCGGTGGAGCGATTGGCCTTCATCGTTCCCGCTCCCGAGGTCCTGGGTGTCCGTGGCCGCGTCATGCTGAGCCATGGCAACGTGGCGCACGTCCTGGCCTCGTTGGACGCGAGAATGGGCACGGGTGATGGGGAGGTCTGGCTCGCGGCCGGCGGACCTTCTGCGGATCCTGCGGGTCTGGACCTGCTGTGGGCGCTGGCCCGAGGCATGCGGGTCGTCCTGCCGCCCGATCGGCTCGCCGCGCGCTTCGCTGTCCTGGGCCACACGCCGGACACACGCCGGCCGCTCGACTTCAGCTTGTCGTACTTCGCCAACGACGAGGATTCGGCGGGGGAAGAGAAGTACGAGCTGCTGCTCGAAGGCGCGAAGTTCGCGGACGCGCATGGGTTCTCCGCGGTGTGGACGCCCGAGCGGCGCTTCCACTCATTCGGTGGCCTGTATCCTCAGCCTTCGGTGGTGGGCGGCGCGTTGGCCATGCTCACGCGCAACGTGCAGATTCGCGCGGGCAGCGTGGTGTTGCCGCTGCACGACCCCATCGAAGTGGCCGAGCAGTGGTCCGTGGTCGACAACCTGTCACGCGGGCGCGTGGGGCTGTCCTTCGCCACGGGCTGGCACGCGAATGACTTCTCGCTCTCGCCGGGGACCTTCGACCGGCGCCGCGAGGTGCTCATCGATCGGTTGGAGGAGGTGCGGCGTCTGTGGCGTGGCGGGACGGTGCTGCGGCGCAATGGCGCGGGCAACGAGGTGGAGCTGGCGCTGCGTCCCAAGCCGAAGCAGGCGGAGCTGCCCGTGTGGCTGACGTCCACCGGCAACCCGGAGACGTTCCGCAAGGCCGGTGAGGTGGGGGCGGGCATCCTCACCAACGTGCTCGGGTTGGGCTCGAGCCTGGACGAGCTGGCGGCGAAGGTGGCGCTGTACCGGGAGACCTACCGCAAGTCGGGACATGGCCAGGGCCGTGGCCACGTCACCTTGATGCTCCACACCTTCCTGGGCCAGGACCTGGACGAGGTGCGCGAGGCCGTGCGTGAGCCGCTGCTGGCCTACTTCCGAAGCTCGGTGGATGTGTTCGCCAACCTGGTGGCCAGCCAGGGACTCCAGGTGGATGTCCGAGGGCTCACGCCGGAGGACGTCGAGGTGATGCTCGCCCAGGGGGTGGAGCACTACATCCGCGAAGGCGGCCTCTTCGGTTCGGTGGAGGACTGCGTTCAGGTGGTGGAGCGCGTGCGCTCCCTGGATGTGGACGAAATCGCATGCCTCGTCGACTTCGGCGTGGCGCTGGAGCCGATGATGTCCAGCCTGCGCCTGCTGGACGTGCTGCGGCAGCGAAGCCAGGTGCGGCCTGCCTTGACCGATGCCGTGCGGGCGGAGGGCGATGCGGGCTTCGGTGACGTGCTGGCGTTCGTCCAGGGCGAGGGCGTCACGACGCTCCGGTGTGCTCCGTCGCAAGCTCAGGCACTGGCTGCGCTTCCCGGCGCGGGTGAGGCACTGGGCGGAGTGCGTCTCTGGGTGCTGGGGGGCGAGACCGGTGGTGGTCTGCGTCCCGAGCGCGTGGTGGAGATGGACGCCTCCCTGGTGGGGGCGGCATGGCCGACGCCGGCCTCCGCGCCCGCCCTGGTTCGCGATGCCTCCGGGGCACTCGTGCCCGTGGGCGCGGTGGGAGAGCTGGCCCTGGGCGGTGGATGCGTGCCGCTCGGGTTCTGGAACGACCCCGAGACCACCCGCGCGCGCTTCGTCTCGGTTGTCGGGACGGAGGGGCGTTACCTCCTGACGGGGCAGCGAGCCCGGTTCCGCGATGCGGGCAAGGTGGAGCTCGTCGCGCCCGGTCGTGCGTCGAAGGCACGGCGTCCGGCCGCGAAGCCGGCTCGGACTTCCGTGGGGGCAAAGCCGTCGCTCGGTACCGAGGCCCCGTCCGCGCTGGCGACGCCCGTGGCTCGTGTCAGCCGTGAGCGCCCGTTGCCGCTGTCGTTCCCGCAGCAGCGCATCTGGGCCCTCCACCAGTTGGATCCGGCGGGCATCGCCTACAACAACACCGTCACCTTGCGGCTCGACGGCGCGGTGGACGAGGCCCTGCTGGAGGCCTCGTTGAATGCGCTGGTGCGCCGCCACGAGGTGCTGCGCACCACCTTCAGGCTGGACGATGGCAACGCGCATCAGGTCATCGCGGAGTCCATGCCCCTGACCCTGGCGCGATTGGATGCGCGAGGCGACGTGTTGGAGGCGCGCGAGGCGGACGCCCTGCGGTTGGCCCTGGCCGATGCGCGCAAGCCCTTCGACCTGGTCCGGGGACCGGTGATGCGGGCCGTGCTGATTCGCGTGGGCGAAGCGGTGTCGGTGCTGCACCTCACGCTGCACCACATCGCCTCGGACGGCTGGTCCGGCGGCGTCCTCTTCCGGGAGCTGGTGGCGGGGTACGAGGCGTTGGCGTCGGGCCAGCCGTCGCCGCTGCCGGAGCTGCCGGTGCAGTACGCCGACTACGCCGTCTGGCAGCGGGGCTGGTTGCAGGGCGCGGGCATGGAGGCCCAGCTCGCGTACTGGAAGAAGCAGCTCGCGGGCGCGCAGGTGCTGGAGCTGCCCACGGACCGTCCGCGTCCGGCACGGTGGTCGGGCCGGGGTGGCCGTCTCCTGGTGGGCGTGGACAAGCCGTTGATGGATGCGCTGTGGACCGTGGGCCGCCGCGAGGGCGCCACGCCCTTCATGGTGCTGACGGCCGCGTTCCAGACGTTGCTGTCACGCTACTCGGGGCAGGACGACGTCATCGTGGGAACCTCCGCGGCGGGCCGCAACCGCCCGGAGTTGGAAGGCCTCATCGGCTGCTTCCTGAACACGCTCGCCATCCGGGGCGACTTGTCGGGCGACCCCACCTTCGTGGAGTTGCTGCGCCGCGTGAAGACCGCCGCCATTGGTGCCTTCACCCATCAGGAGATTCCGTTCGAGCGTTTGGTGGACGAGCTGCGCGTGCCGCGTGACCCGAGCCGCATGCCGCTGGTCCAGGCGATGCTCACGTTCCACAACACGCCGCCCGTCGAGGTCCGGACGCCAGGGCTGGGCGTGAAGATGGTCGAACTCGACATTGGTGCCACCAAGGTGGACCTCTCGCTGGAGCTGCGCGAGACGCCCGAGGGCCTCACGGGTGGCTTGGAGTACCCGGCGGACCTGTTCGAACTGTCTACGGTGGAGCTCCTGTGGGAGCGCTTCGTGCGCCTGTTGCAAGGCATCGTCGAAAACCCGTCGCGCCGCGTGGGGGAGCTGCCCCTGCTGTCGGACGCGGAGCGCCAGCGCCTGCTGGTGGCGTGGAACGACACGCGCGAGCCTGTCGCGGCGGATGCGACCCTGCACGGCCTGTTCGAGGCCCAGGCCGCGCGGACGCCGGATGCGGTGGCGGTGGTGGCCGAGGATTCGCAGCTCACCTACGCCGAGCTGGAGGCCCGGGCCAATCAGCTCGCGCACCACTTGCGCACCTTGGGCGTGGGGCCCGAGGTGCGGGTTGGCCTGTGTGTCGATCGCACCGTGGAGCTGGTGGTGGGGCTCCTCGGCATCTTGAAGGCGGGTGGCGCATTCGTCCCGCTGGACCCCGCCTATCCCACGGCCCGGCTGACGCACACCTTGCGGGACGCCGGGACGTCGGTCGTCGTGACGGTGGACGACATCGCGGACGTCCTGCCCGCGGGCGGTGAGCTGCTCGTGGCGCTGGATTCCGAGTGGCGTCACATCGCGCGCAACGCCGAGACGCCGCCTGCCGTGGGGACGCTGCCGGGACACCTGGCGTACGTCATCTACACGTCGGGCTCCACGGGGACGCCGAAGGGCGTGCTCGTGCCGCACCAGGGGCTTGGGAACACCCTGCACTCCATCATTCGCGCGCACGGGGTGGGGCCAGGGAAGCGGGTGCTTCAGGCCGCGGCGCTCGGGTTCGATGCGTCCGTGTTGGAGGTGCTGTCGACCCTGGTGGCGGGTGCCACGCTGCACCTGGCGCCGCGAGACTCGCTGCTGCCGGGAGCGCCGCTCCTTGAGCTGCTGGCGTCGCGGGGCATTACCACGGTGACGCTCACGCCGACCTCGTTGTCGCAGTTGGACCCGGAGGGGCTCGCCTCGTTGGAGACCGTCATCTCCGCGGGCGAGGCGTGTTCGCCGGAGCTGGCGCGGCGCTGGAAGCCGGGCCGGCGGCTGCTCAATGGCTATGGCCCCACCGAAGCCTCGGTCTGCGCGACGCTGGCGACGGAACTCGACGCGGACCGTCCGGACATCGGGCGTCCCATCGCCAACATGCGCGCCTACGTCCTGGATGGACGCGGCCAGCCCCTGCCTCCCGGCGTGCCCGGAGAGCTGTACTTGGGGGGCCCTGGCGTGGCCCGTGGCTATCTGGGGCTGCCCGCGTTGACGGCGGAGCGCTTCGTCCCCGATGCGTTCTCGGGCGAGGCGGGGGCGCGGCTGTATCGCACGGGCGACCGCGTTCGCTTCCTCGGGGACGGACGCCTGGAGTACCTGGGCCGCACGGACTTCCAGGTGAAGCTGCGCGGCTTCCGCATCGAGCTGGGTGAAGTCGAAGCCACGCTTCGTGAGTTCCCTGGCGTTCGCGACGCGGTGGCGGCGGTGCGCGAGGACACGCCCGGCTCGAAGCGGCTGGTGGGGTACGTCGTCCATGCCTCTGAACTGGACATCTCCTCGGTTCGGGCCTTCCTGAAGGAGCGGCTGCCGGACCACCTGGTGCCCGCGGCCTTCGTGGCGTTGGAGGCCCTTCCGCTGTCGCTTAGCGGCAAGGTGGACCGGGCGGCGCTGCCCGCGCCGGATGCCGCGCGCGGCGGCGCGGGGACGGCCTTCGCTGAACCGCGGACGGAAGCGGAGAAGACGCTGGCGGCCCTCTGGGCGCAGGTCCTGGGCGTGGAGCGCGTGGGCCTGCACGACAACTTCTTCGAGCTCGGGGGCGACTCCATCCTGGGCATCCAGATTGTCTCCCGGGCGAAGGCCGCGGGGCTGGAGCTGGAGCCCGCCACGCTCTTTGAGCGGCAGACGCTGGTGGAGTTGGCCGCGGCGGCGGGGACGGCGAAGGCGAGCACCGCCGAGCAGGGGCTGGTGGAAGGCCCCGTGCCGCTGACGCCGATGCAGCACGTCTTCTTCGACGAATGGGCGCTGCCAGAGCCACACCACTACAACCTGGCCGCTGTCCTGGAAGTGCGGCGGCCCGTGGATGCGGGGCTGTTGGAAGAGGCGCTGCGCGCGCTGGTCTCCCACCACGACGCGCTCCGCTCACGGTTCACTCGGACCGCGCAAGGGTGGCAACAGGCCACTGCGGGTGTCCCCGATCGCATCGCCGTGCGGCGCGTGGACCTGTCCTCCGTCGTCGAAGCGGAGCAGGGCGCGGCGTTGGAGGCCGTTGGCGCGGAGGTTCACCGGAGCCTCGATCTGGGCGAAGGATTGTTGCTGCGCGCGGCCCTGTTCGAGCGGGGCGCGGGCCGGACGGGCCGGTTGCTGCTGGTGGTGCACCACCTGGCGGTGGACGGCGTTTCACTGAGGCCCCTGCTCGAGGACCTGGAGGCGGCGTACACGCAGTTGGAGCGTGGCGCGGCGGTGTCGCTGCCCGCCAAGACGACGTCCTTCAAGGCCTGGGCGGAGCGGTTGGTAGAGCACGCGCGCTCGGAGTCCCTGGGCCGCGAACTGCCCCTGTGGACCTCTGCGAGCGAGGCGGCGCCGCTGCCCGTCGACTTGCCGGAGGGCGCGGACACCCAGGGCTCGGAGGCGCTGGTGTCGGTGGCCCTGGGCGTCGAGGAGACGCGGGCGCTGCTGAGCGAAGTTCCCGCTGCATACCGGGCGCGCGTGGACGAGGTCCTGCTGGCGGCGGTGTCACGCGCGGTGTCTCGCTGGACGGGCAACCGGACCGTGCGCCTGGAGCTGGAGGGGCACGGTCGCGAGGCGCTCTTCGATGATGTGGATGTGTCGCGCACGGTGGGCTGGTTCACCAGCACCTTCCCGCTGGAAGTCGCAGTGCCGGAAGAGGGCAGCCCGGGTGACGTACTCCGAGCCCTGCGGGATGCGCGCCGGAAGCTCCCGGCGAACGGCATGGGCCACGGCCTGCTGCGCCATCTGCGTGAGGACACGGCGAAGGTGCTGCAGGGGGCGCCGCGCGCGGAGGTCGGTTTCAACTACCTGGGACAGCTCGATGCCGCGGCGCGAGGCTCGGAGCGCTTCGCGCTCACGGAGGAGCCCAGTGGGCCATGGCACGGCGCGGGGGGACGGCGGCCGCATCCACTCGAGGTCAATGCGGTGGTGAGCGAGGGCCGGCTCAAGGTGAGCTGGGTCTACAGCGCCCAGGTTCATCAGCGGGCCACCATCGAGGCCGTGGCCGCCCACTTCCTGTCGTCACTGAAGGAGTTGGTGGACGGGCGGGGCAGCGCGGACGCGGCACGCCGCTCGCCTGGAGACTTCCCGTTGACCCGGCTGTCACCCGCGGCCTTGGACCGCTTGCTGCGGCAGTGGCCGGATGTGGAGGACGTGTACCCGTTGACCTCCCTTCAACAGGGCATGCTCTTCCACGTGGCGCTCGCGCCGGCTGGCTCGGGTGTCTTCCACGAGCAGCTCGCGTGGACGTCGCGTGGGAATGCGGACGTGGCTGCGTTGCGCAAGGCGTGGGCGGAGGTGGTCTCACGACATGCCGTGCTGCGGACGTCCTTCGTTCACGAGGGCTTGGCGGAGCCGCTCCAGGTCGTCCACTCCAAGTTGGAGCTGCCCTGGGCCGAGCACGACCTGCGCGGCGTCCCCGCCGAGAAACAGCGCGCCAGGTTGGCGGAGTTGGTCCGTGAGGACCGCGCTCGCGGCTTCTCGTTGGCCCCCGCGCCGCTGGCCCGCATGCAGGTGGTCCGCGTGGATGAAGAGGAGTACCGGTTCCTCTGGAGCCACCACCACCTGGTGATGGACGGGTGGGGCGTGGGCGTCATGCTGCAGGAGGTGTTCGCCTGCTACACGGCGCTCACCGAGGGCCGCGACGTCGCGTTGCCGCGTCCCGCCGCGTGGCGTGACTACATGGCCTGGTTGCAGCGGCAGGACCTGTCACGGGCGGAAGCATTCTGGCGGCAGGAACTGGCGGGCTTCACGACGCCCACGCCGCTGCCGAGCGCTCGCACGCCGTCTCCCGGCACGGAGGCCGTGGTGACGGGCGAGGAGATTCAGTGGGTCTCGCGCGAGTCCACGGCGGCGTTGCAGGCCTTCGCGAGACGCAACGCGGTGACGCTCAATACGCTCGCGCAGGGCGCGTGGGCGCTGCTCCTCGGACGTTCCGCGGACTCGGACGACGTGGTGTTCGGGGCCACCGTCTCTGGACGGCCCGTGGACCTCCCAGAGGCGGAGTCCATGGTCGGCCTGTTCATCAACTCGTTGCCCATCCGCGTGCAGTTGTCTCCGCACGCCGAGGTGGTGCCCTGGCTCCAGAAGCTCCAGGCCCGTCAGTTGGAGCTGCGCAAGTACGAGCACAGTCCGCTGGTCCAGGTGAAGGGCTGGAGCGAGATGTCCCGCGGGCTGCCGCTCTTCGACAGCTTGCTCATCTTCGAGAACTACCCGCTCGACACCACGCTGGGACAGGGCGTGCCGGGCCTCGAGGTTCGGGACGTGGAGAGCCAGGAGCAGGGCAACCACCCGCTCATCGCCTATGTGGTCCCTGGGGACTCGCTGCGGCTGAGCGTGGCGTATGCCCCCGCGCACTTCGATGCGGAAGTCGTGGCGCGGCTGCTGACGCAGTGGCGCGTCTTGATGGAAGGGCTGGCGTCGGGCGTGGCGCGGCTCACGGATGTGGCGAAGCTGCGCGGTGAAGAGCGGGAGTGGGTGCCTCGCGCCCCTGCCGCATCCCCGGCCAAGGCCGTGGAGTACGTGGCTCCCGCGACGCCAGAGGAGTTGGCGCTCGCGGGTATCTGGACGGAGTTGCTCGGTCATCCGCGCATCGGAGCCCGGGACGACTTCTTCGCCTTGGGCGGGCAGACCCAGATGGCGGAACGGATTGTCGTGCGGGTGCGGGAGCGCCTGGGCGTCGAGCTGCCGCAGACGGCGGTGTTCGAGGCGACCACGCTCGCGGGCATGGCGGAGGTCGTGTCCCGCATCGAAGGCGCATTGGACGCCGCCTCGCTGGACGAACTGTCGGACGAGGAATTGGACGCGCTGCTGGACGCGACCGAGGCGGAGGGTTGAGCCATGGGGAATGAGTCAGAGAAGAAGCCCACGCTCACCCGCGAGGAGAAGCTCGCGCTGCTCGCGAAGCGGTTGGAGAAGAAGCCTCGACCCGCGTCGCCGCTGACGTTCTCCCAGCAGCGACTGTGGTTCCTGGAGCAGCTTTCGCCCGGGCCCTCCGCCTGCAACCTTCCCTGGGCCGTGGAGCTGACGGGGCGCCTGGATGTGTCCGCCCTGGAGCGGAGCGTCCAGGAGATGGCGCGCCGCCACGAAACGCTGCGCACGCGCTTCGGTGAAGTCTCTGGAACCCCAGTGCAGTTCGTGGACGTCCAGGCGCAGGTTCCGTTCACCGTGGAGGCTCTGGACGGAGTGCTGGAGGCAGGGCTCGAGGATGCGGTGCGGCACCGCGTCCAACGCGAGTGGGAAACCCCGTTCGACCTCACGCGCGCGCCGCTGGCTCGCGGGGTGCTGCTGCGCCTGGCGCCCGAGCGGCACGTGCTCGTGGTCGTGATGCACCACTTGATCTCCGACAGCGCGTCCGTGGGTGTGCTCGCACGGGAGGTGCTGTCGCTCTACGGCGCTTTCGTTCAGGGTGTGCCTTCGTCCTTGCCGGCATTGCCACAGCAGTACGCGGACCATGCGGCGTGGCAGCGCGGGACGCTGCGCGGTGAGGCGCTGGACGCGCACATCGCGTTCTGGCGGAAGCAGTTGGACGGAATGCCGCTTGGGTTGGAGTTGCCCACGGATCGGCCCAGGCGCACGGCGCAGGGGCGTGCGGCGCGACGCCAGGTCGTGTTGTCGCCGGCGTGGGTGGAGTGGTTGGACGCATGGGCCCAGGCCGAGGGCGCCACGTTGTTCATGGGAATCCTGGCCGGGTTCCAGGCGCTGCTCTCCCGGTACACCGGACAGCAGAAGCTGCTCATCGGCACGCCGCATGCGAATCGTGACCGCAAGGAGACCGAGGGCCTGTTGGGACTCTTCTCCGAGCCCCTGGTGGTGGGCGCGGATGTGTCGGACCGGCCGGACTTCCGGACGCTGCTGCGCCGCGCGAAGTCGAGCTTGGAGGCGGCCTCCGCGCATCCGCACGTTCCCTTCGAGCCGCTGTTGCAGGGATTGGGCGTGGAGCGGGACCCGCTGCGCGCGCCGCTGTTCCAGGTGCTCGTGGGTGAGTCCGAAGCGCCGCTGCACCTGCCCGTGGTGTCGGGGCTGGGCGTGCGAATGCTCGACCTGGACGCGACGCGCACGGCGCTGGACCTGACGTTGATGATGGCGCGAGGCCCCGAGGGGCTCGTGCTGTCGGCCACGTACAACGCGGACCTGTTCGACGCGTCGACCGTCGATGGGATGCTGGAGCACCTCCAGGTCCTGCTCGGCGCGGCGGTCGCTGCACCCGAGCAGCCCGTGGAGCGCCTTCCGCTGCTCGGTGCTCCTGAACGGCACCGCTTGTTGGTGGATTGGAACGGAGCGCCCGAGCCGCTGCCGGGCGACGTGAGCGTTCATTCGCTGTTCGAGGACCAGGCCGCGCGCACTCCCGATGCCGCCGCCGTGATGTTCGGCTCCGAGTCCGTGACGTACCGCGAGCTGGACGCGCGTGCGAACCGCATTGCCCACGGGCTGCGTGCGCGGGGCGTTGGGGTGGAGACCCGGGTCGCCGTGTGCGTCGAGCGCTCGGTGGAGCTGGTCGCGGCCTTGCTGGGCGTGCTCAAGGCGGGCGGCGCTTACGTGCCGCTGGACCCGGAGTATCCGGCGGACCGGCTGGCCCTCATGCTGGAGGACAGCGGCGCCCGCGTCGTGGTGTCACGGGAGCGGTTGCGCGAGAAGCTGGGCGGTGCGCCCGGTTGCCAGTGGCTGGATGTGGATGCGCTCGTCGCGGAAGGCGATGCGGCGTCCCCTGGCGTGACGGTTCCTCCCGAAGCCGCGGCCTACGTGCTCTACACGTCGGGCTCCACGGGGCGCCCGAAGGGCGTCGTGGTGCAGCACCGCTCGTTGGTGAACTTCATCCGCGCGGAGTGGCGGACCTGCCCCGTGGAACCGGGCGACCGCGTCCTCCAGTTCGCGTCCATCAGTTGGGACACGAGCGCGGAGGAGATCTATCCGTGCCTCACGCGCGGCGGCACGCTGGTGCTCCGCACTCCCGAGATGCTGGACGTCCCCGAGGCCTTCCTGGCCCGGTGCGAGGCGGCCGGAATCACCCAGATCAACCTTCCCACCGCCTTCTGGCACGAGGTGACGGCGAGCCTCGAAGAGGGCAAGGCCCGGTTGCCCGCGGGCTTGAAGTGGCTGGTCATCGGCGGTGAGCGCGCGGTTCCCGAACGCGTGGCGCAGTGGCGCCGTCACGTGGGCGGCGCGGTGCCGCTGCTGAACACCTACGGCCTCACCGAGGTGACCGCCGTGGCCACGGCCATTGACCTGGCGGCCGGGGATGACGTGCCTGGACGGGAGGTGGCCATTGGTCGGCCCCTGACGAACGTCCGCGTCTATGTCCTCGATGGGGCGCTGGAGCCCGTGCCTCCAGGGGTGGTGGGCGAGCTGTACATCGGCGGTGAGGGCGTGGCGCGGGGATATCTCGGCCAGCCGGGACTGACGGCGGAGCGGTTCGTGCCCGGTCCCTTCGGTGACGGCGCGCGGCTGTACCGGACTGGAGACAAGGCCCGTTGGCGGCGTGACGGTGTGTTGGAATACCTGGGGCGCGGCGACACCCAGGTGAAGGTGCGCGGGCACCGCATCGAGCCAGGCGAGGTGGAGTCCGCGTTGCTCGGTGTACCCGGCGTGCGGGAGACGCTGGTGTTGGTGCGGGAGGACGTCCCTGGCGACAAGCGGCTGGTCGCCTACGTCGTGCCTCGCGAAGGACGGACGCTGGACGGGGGGGAGGTGCGCGCGGCGCTGGAGTCTCGGCTGCCTCGGTTCATGGTGCCGCAGGCCGTGGTGCCATTGGAGCGGCTCCCCTTGTTGCCGAATGGGAAGGTGGACCGCAAGTCGCTTCCCGCCCCGGAGACGGTGAGAGCGTCACGGCGGGTGGGGTACGTCGCGCCGCGCACGCCCGTGGAGCAGATGCTCGCCGGCTTCTGGGCGGACGTGCTGCGCCTGGAGACCGTGGGCCTTCACGACAACTTCTTCGAGGTGGGTGGGCACTCCCTGTTGGCCATGCAGTTGGTCGCGCGGGTGCGTGAATCCTTCCGCATCGACCTGCCGCTGCGCGACGTCTTCGAGTCCGCCACCGTGGCGGCCCTGGCGGAGCGGATTTCGAGAGCCGTGGCGGTCGGCGGGACTCCGGCGCCGCCCCTGAAGCCTTCTGAGCGCAGTGGTGGCACGGCCCCGCTGTCCTTCGCGCAGCAACGCCTGTGGTTCCTCGCGCAGTTGGACCCAGAGAACACCTCGTACAACCTGTGGGCCCCTGTTCGTGTGACAGGGACCTTGGACGTGTCCGCGTTGGAACGGGCCTTCCAGGCACTGGTGCTCCGGCACGAGTCGCTGCGCACCACGTTCCGTGTCGATGGCAACGCCCCCGTTCAGGTCGTCGCCCCCGAGGCCCGGGTTCCGCTCCAGGTCGTGGACCTGGGGAACCTTCCTCCCGAGGCCCGCGAGGCCGCGGCCAAGGCGCGGGCGGAGGACGAGGTTCGGCGCCCCTTCCGTCTGGAGGAGGGACCGTTGCTCCGCACGGTGCTGCTGAAGGTGTCCGAGCAAGAGCATGTGCTCGTGCTGGTGATGCACCACATCGTGTCGGACTACTGGTCCATGGGCATCCTCGTGCAAGAGGTGTCCGCCCTGTACGAGGCGTTGGCGCATGGTCTGCCCTCGCCGCTGCCGGCGCTCGCGGTGCAATACGCGGACTACGCGGTCTGGCAACGGGAATGGTTGAAGGGCGAGGTGCTGGAGTCGCAGCTTGCCTATTGGCGCAAGCAGCTCGCGGGCGCGCCTCGCGCTTTGGAGCTGCCCACGGACAAGCCGCGTCCCGCGACGCAGACCTTCCGAGGTGCGAACCGGCTCGTCCGGTGGCCTACGACCCTCTGGCGTGACGTGGAGGCTTTCGGTTGGCGTGAAGGCGCGACGCCGTTCATCGTGCTCTTGGCCGCATTCCAGACGGTGCTGTCGCGTTACTCGGGGCAGGAGGACGTGTGCGTCGGGGCTCCCATCGCGGGACGCTCGCACTCGGAGACCGAGAGCCTCATCGGATTCTTCGTCAACACCTTGGTGATGCGGGCGAAGCCGACGGCGTCGCTGCGCTTCCGGGAGTTGATCGCGCAGGTTCGAGAGGCCTCGCTGGGCGCCTATGCCCACCAGGATGTTTCGTTCGAGAAGCTCGTGGAGGAGTTGCAGCCCGAGCGCGACCTGAGCCGCAGCCCGCTGTTCCAAGTCACGTTGACCTTGCAGAACACCCCCGCCTCTGAAGTCCGCCTCCAGGGGCTGACGCTCAAGGGCATGGAGACGGAAGAGCACACGTCGAAGTTCGACATGTCGCTCGTGGTGGAAGAGGTCCCGGACGCCGTCGTAGCGGTCGTCAATTACAACAGCGACCTGTTTGAGGCCGCGACCGTTGACCGATTGCTTGGACACCTGCGGGTGTTGCTGGAAGCGGCGATCGAGGCCCCTGAGACGCCACTCGGCGCACTTCCGCTGATGGGGCGTGAAGAGCAGCAGCGGGTGGTGAAGGAGTGGAGCGGTGCGGTGGTGGAGTACCCGCGCGATGCCAGCTTAGGCGCGCTCTTCGAGCAGCAGGTGGAGAGGACGCCGGAGGCGGTGGCGGCGGAGTACGAGGGTGAGCGGCTGACGTACGGCGAACTGAATCGCCGAGCGAATCAGTTGGCGCACCACCTGAGGGGTATGGGGGTGGGGCCAGAGGTGAGGGTGGGGCTGTGCGTGGAGCGCTCACTGGAGCTGGTGGTGAGCGTGCTGGGCATCCTGAAGGCGGGAGGAGTGTACGTGCCGCTGGATGCGAGCTACCCGCTGGAGAGGCTCGCGTGGATGAAGCGCGAAGCCGGGGTGGCGCTGCTGGTGGCGCAGGAGCGACTTGCGGACGAAGTGGCGGCTGGCGGTGAGCTGGTGGTGAGCGTGGACACGGAGTGGGACTCGCTCATCGCGACGCAGCCGGAGAGCAACCCAAGCCCGTTGGTAGGTGGTGGAAACCTGGCGTACGTGATGTTCACGTCGGGAAGCACGGGGAAGCCGAAGGGCGTGGGCGTGCCGCACCGAGCGGTGACGCGGCTGGTGCTGGGGGCTGACTTCGCGCACTTCGGTCCGGAGGAAGTGTGGCTGCAGTTGGCGCCGATTTCGTTCGACGCGTCGACGTTGGAACTCTGGGGCGCGCTGCTGCACGGAGCGAAGCTGGTGGTGTACCCGGCGGGGACGCCGTCGCTGGAGGAGCTGGGACGGAAGCTGGTAGAGACTGAGGTCACGTCGCTGTGGCTGACGGCGGCGCTGTTCGAGCAGATGCAGGCGAGGCAGCCGCAGGCCCTGGCGAAGGTGAAGCAGCTTCTCGCTGGCGGTGACGCGCTGCCGGTGTCGCGCGTGAAGGAGCGGTTGGCGGCTGGGCAGGTGCTCATCAACGGGTACGGCCCGACGGAGAACACGACGTTCTCCAGCACGCACCGGATGGAGAAGCCGGAAGACGTGGGCGCGACGGTGGCCATCGGCCGGCCGGTGAAGAACACGACGACGTACGTGTTGGACGGGCACCTGAATGCGGTGCCGGTGGGAGTGCCGGGCGAGCTGTACGTGGGAGGAGACGGGTTGGCGGTGGGGTACGTGGGGCGGCCGGAGTTGACGGCGGAGCGCTTCGTACCGAGCCCATTTGGGGACGGCGAGCGGCTGTACCGGACGGGCGACGTGGTGCGGTGGCTGGGGAACGGGACGCTGGAGTTCTTGGGCCGAGCGGACACGCAAGTGAAGGTGCGTGGGTACCGCATCGAACTGGGCGAGATTGAGACCGCCCTGACTGAAGCCGTGGGCGTCAACGAAGCCGTCGTGGTGGCGCGTGAGGATGGCGCCGAAGGCAAGCGACTGGTGGCGTACGTCACGGCGCAAGCCGGCGCCGAGTTGGACGCCGGGACGCTTCGCAGTCACGTGAAGCAGCGGTTGCCGGAGTACATGGTGCCGTCAGCGTACGTGGTGCTGGAGTCGCTGCCACTGACGCCCAACGGCAAGGTCGACCGGAAGGCACTGCCCGCTCCAGACACGGAAGGCACCGCGACCGCGCAGTTCGTGGCGCCACGGACCGAGCTTGAGCATCGACTGGCGAAGATCTTCGAGGATGTGTTGCACCTCGAACGCGTCGGACTGGATGGAGACTTCTTCGAACTGGGCGGCCACTCGCTGCTGGCGACGCAACTGGTGTCTCGTGTGCGCGAGGCGTTCCAGGTCGAGTTGCCGCTGAGGGACGTCTTCGAGGCGCCCACGGTCGAGAAGTTGGCACAGCGCCTGGCCGGAGAGCTCCACGGCGTTTCGAACCTTCATTCGCCACGTTTGTCGCGCGCATCTCGCGTGGGCCCGCTGCCGCTCTCCTTCGCGCAGCAGCGCTTGTGGTTCCTCGACCAGCTCGAGCCTGGGAGTTCCTTCTACAACATCCCGATCGCCGTGAAGCTGACGGGAACGGTGCGAGTGGATGCACTGGAGCAGGCCTTCGCATCGCTGGTGCAGCGTCACGAATCCCTGCGGACGACGTTTCAGGAGGTGGATGGCGCCCCGGTGCAGGTCATCGCATCCGAGGCGTCGGTGCGGTTGCAGCGCGTGGACTTGAGCGGCCTCCCCGAGGCGCAAAGGCCCGCCGCAGCCGAGCGCCGCGTCAACCTGGAGGCCAGGCTCTCATTCGATCTGGCGCGAGGTCCACTGCTGCGCACGGCGTTGTTGAAGCTGAGCGAGCAGGAGCACGTGCTGGTGCTGGTGATGCACCACATCGTGTCGGACGGCTGGTCGATGGGAGTGCTCGTCCGCGAGGTCGCGGCGCTCTATGACGCATCCACGCAGGGGCGGCCCGCCGCCTTGTCGGAGCTGCCGCTTCAGTACGTCGATTACGCCGTCTGGCAGCGCAACTGGCTGCAAGGTGAGGTGCTTCAGTCGCAGCTCCGTTGGTGGAAGGATCAGCTCCAGGGAGCGCCAAAAGCACTGGAGTTGCCAACGGACAAGCCGCGTCCGGCCGTGCAGGCATTCCGCGGCGCCAACCGAACGGTCCGATGGCCGAGCGAACTGTGGGACTCGGTAAAGGCGCTGGCACATCGGGAAGGCGCCACGCCGTTCATGGTGCTGCTGGCGGCGTTCAATGCGGTGTTGTCGCGATACTCGGGTCAGGAAGACCTCTGCGTGGGCTCGCCCATCGCGAACCGGAACCGGGGGGAGACGGAGGGGCTGATTGGCTTCTTCGTCAACACCCTGGTCCTCAGGGCCAGGGTGTCACCTGAGCTGCGCTTCCGTGAGTTGCTCGCGCAGGTGCGCGAAGTCACGCTGGGCGCGTACGCGCATCAGGACGTTCCCTTCGAGAAGCTCGTGGAGGAGTTGCAGCCCGAGCGGGACCCGAGCCGCAGCCCGCTGTTCCAGGTACTCCTGACGCTGCAGAACACGCCGGTTTCCGAGGTCCAACTGAAGGACCTGACGCTGACGGGCCTTGAAGCCGAGGAGAAGACGTCGAAGTTCGACCTGTCCCTGCTCGCGGACGATTCCCAACAGGGACTCGCCGTGGTGATGAACTACAACAGCGACCTGTTCGAGCCCGAGACGGTGGACCGGCTCTTGGGGCATCTGCGGACCCTGCTGGCGGCCGCCGTCGACGTACCGGAGACGCGCCTGACGGACTTGCCACTGATGGGCCGTGAAGAGCAGCGGCAAGTGGTGCAGGCGTGGAGCGGGACGGTGGTGGAGTACCCGCGCGACCTCAGCTTGAGCGCTCTGTTCGAGCGTCAGGTGGAGCGGACGCCGGGAGCGGTGGCGGTGGAGTACGAGGGGACGCGGCTGACGTACGGCGAGCTGAATCACCGTGCGAACCAGTTGGCGCACCACCTGCGGGCGATCGGAGTGGGGCCCGAGGTGCGAGTGGGGCTGTGCGTGGAGCGCTCTCTGGAGTTGCTGGTGAGCGTGCTGGGCATCTTGAAGGCAGGTGGCGTGTACGTGCCGCTGGATGCCAGCTATCCGATGGAGCGACTGGCTTGGATGTCCCGCGAAGCCGGCGTGACGCATTGGGTTGGCCAGCAGGGGTTGCTCCAGCAGACGGGGCTCGGTGAGACGGTCCGGGCTGTGAGCGTGGACACGGAGTGGGATGCCCTCATCGCGACGCAGCCGGAGAGCAACCCGAGTCCACGGGTGGGCGGCGGAAACCTGGCGTACGTGATGTTCACGTCGGGGAGCACTGGGACGCCCAAGGGTGTGGGCGTGCCGCATCGAGCGGTGTCTCGGCTGGTGCTGGGGGCGGACTACGCGCACTTCGGGCCGGAAGAAGTGTGGCTGCAGTTGGCGCCGATTTCGTTCGACGCGTCGACGTTGGAGGTGTGGGGCTCGCTGCTGCACGGAGCGAAGCTGGTGGTGTACCCGGCAGGGACGCCGTCGCTGGAGGAGTTGGGACGGAAGCTGGAAGAGACGGGAGTCACGTCGCTGTGGCTGACAGCGGCGCTGTTCGAGCAGATGCAGGCGAGGCAGCCGCAGGCACTGGCGAAGGTGAAGCAGCTTCTCGCTGGCGGTGACGCATTGCCGGTGTCTCGCGTGAAGGAACGGCTGGCAGCGGGGCGGGTGCTCATCAACGGGTACGGCCCGACGGAAAACACGACGTTCTCCAGCACGTACCGGATGGAGAAGCCGGAAGACGTGGGCGCGACGGTGTCGATTGGTCGGCCCGTGAAGAACACGACGACGTACGTGTTGGATGCGCACCAGCGTCCAGTGCCCGTGGGAGTGCCGGGCGAGCTGTACGTGGGAGGAGACGGGTTGGCGGTGGGGTACGTGGGGCGGCCGGAGTTGACGGCGGAGCGCTTCGTGCCGAGCCCGTTTGGGGAAGGAGAGCGGCTGTACCGTACGGGCGACGTGGTGCGGTGGCTGGGGAACGGGACGCTGGAGTTCCTGGGCCGAGCGGACACGCAGGTGAAGGTGCGTGGCTACCGCATCGAACCGGGCGAAGTCGAAGCGGCATTGACGGCTCATCCGGACGTCAACGAGGCGGTCGTCGTCGCGCGGGAGGATGGCGGAGAGGGCAAGCGACTCGTGGCGTACCTGACGCCTCGCGATGCTGCCGCTTTGGATGCGGCAGCGCTGAGAAGCCATGTGAAGCAGCGGCTGCCGGAGTACATGGTGCCGTCGGCATACGTGGTGCTGGAGTCGCTGCCGCTGACGCCCAACGGCAAGGTGGATCGCAAGGCGCTCCCCGCGCCAGACGCGGCAGGCTTCGCGACCGCGGAGTACGTGGTGCCACGGACCGAGCTCGAGCAGCGGCTGGCGAGCATCTTCGAAGACGTGCTGCACCTCGAGCGAGTCGGCCTGAACGGAGATTTCTTCCAGCTCGGCGGCCACTCGTTGCTGGCGACGCAGTTGGTGTCGCGTGTGCGTGAGGCATTCCAGGTCGAGTTGCCGCTGAGGCATCTCTTCGAAGCGCCTACGGTCGAGAAGCTGGCTCAGCGTCTGGCGGGGGAACGCGACAGCGTTTCGAGTGTCCAGGCTCCACCGTTGATGCGTGCTTCTCGTGAAGGCACGCTGCCGCTTTCCTTCGCGCAGCAGCGCCTGTGGTTCCTCGACCAGCTCGAACCGGGCGGGACCTCCTACAACATCCCGATCGCCGTGAAGCTGACGGGAACGGTCCAGGTGGATGCATTGGAGCAGGCCTTCGCGGCGTTGATTCAGCGTCACGAAGCCCTGCGGACGACGTTCCATGAGGTGGATGGCGCCCCGGTGCAGGTCATCGCGTCCGAGGTGCGGGTACACCTTCGTACGGTGGACCTGCGGGGTCTGCCCGAGGAATCGCGCACCGCGGAGGCCAGGCGCCGCGTCGCAGAGGAGACGGAGCTTTCATTCAACCTGGCCAGCGGACCGCTGCTGCGCACGGCCTTGCTGAGGCTGACCGAGCAGGAGCACGTGTTGGTGCTGGTGATGCACCACATCGTGTCGGACGGTTGGTCGATGGGCGTGCTCGTCCGCGAAGTCGCGGCGCTTTACGAAGCTTTCGTCCAAGGGCGGCCGTCATCGCTTCCCGCGTTGCCGCTTCAATATGCCGACTACGCCGTCTGGCAGCGGGGCTGGTTGCAAGGGGCGGTCCTGCGGTCGCAACTTCGTTGGTGGACGGACCAGCTTCAGGGGGCCCCGCAGGCCTTGGAGTTGCCGACGGACAAACCGCGCCCGGCGGTGCAGTCGTTCCGCGGTTCTAATCGAAGCACGAAGTGGTCGAGCGAGCTGTGGGGCTCGGTCAAGGCGCTGGCGCATCGCGAGGGCGCCACGCCGTTCATGGTGCTCTTGGCCGCATTCCAGACGGTGCTATCGCGATACTCGGGCCAGGACGATATCTGCGTGGGAGCGCCTATCGCCAACAGGACCCGAGGTGAGACGGAGGGCTTGATTGGCTTCTTCGTCAACACGCTGATCCTGCGGGCCAGGCCGACGGCATCGCTGAGCTTCCGCGAGCTGCTGTCCCAGGTGCGCGAAGTCACGCTGGGCGCGTACGCGCATCAGGACGTCCCGTTCGAGAAGCTGGTGGAGGAGTTGCAGCCCGAGCGCGACTTGAGCCGCAGCCCGGTGTTCCAGGTGACACTGACGCTGCAGAACACGCCCGCCTCCGAAGTTCGCCTCCAGGGCCTGACGCTCAAGGGGATGGAGACAGACGAGCAGACGTCGAAGTTCGACATGTCGCTCGTGGTGGAGGAAGGCCGGGACGCCGTCGTGGCGATGGTCAACTACAACAGCGACCTGTTCGAGGCCGCGACCATCGACAGGCTGCTCGGCCATCTACAGGTGTTGCTGGACGCGGCGACCCTCGCTCCGGAGACGCGACTTGGCGCGCTTCCGCTGATGGGGCGTGAAGAGCAGCAGCGGGTGGTGAAGGAGTGGCGCGGGGTGCGCTCGGAGTACCCGCACGATGCCAGCTTGAGCGCGCTTTTCGAGCAGCAGGCAGAGAAGACACCTGAGGCCGTGGCGGCGGAGTACGAGGGCGAGCGGCTGACGTACGGGGAGCTGAACCGGCGAGCGAATCAGTTGGCGCACCACCTGAGGGGTATGGGGGTGGGACCTGAGGTGCGAGTGGGGCTGTGCGTGGAGCGCTCGCTGGAGTTGGTGGTGAGCGTGCTGGGCATCCTGAAGGCGGGGGGAGTGTACGTGCCGCTGGATGCGAGCTACCCGCTGGAGAGGCTTGCGTGGATGAAGCGCGAGGCCGGGGTGGCGCTGCTGGTGGCGCAGGAGCGGCTGGCGGACGAGGTGGCGGCGGGCGGCGAGTTGGTGGTGAGCGTGGATACGGAATGGGACACGCTCATCGCGACGCAGCCGGAGAGCAACCCGAGCCCGTTGGTAGGTGGAGACAACCTGGCGTACGTGATGTTCACGTCGGGAAGCACAGGAAAGCCGAAGGGCGTGGGCGTGCCGCACCGAGCGGTGACGCGGCTGGTGCTGGGGGCTGACTTCGCGCACTTCGGTCCGGAGGAAGTGTGGCTGCAGTTGGCGCCGATTTCGTTCGACGCGTCGACGTTGGAGGTGTGGGGCGCGCTGCTGCACGGAGCGAAGCTGGTGGTGTACCCGGCGGGGACGCCGTCGCTGGAGGAGCTGGGCCGGAAGCTGGAAGAGACTGAGGTCACGTCGCTGTGGCTGACGGCGGCGCTGTTCGAGCAGATGCAGGCGAGGCAGCCGCAGGCGCTGGCGAAGGTGAAGCAGCTTCTCGCTGGCGGTGACGCACTGCCGGTATCGCGAGTGAAGGAACGGCTGGCTGCGGGGCAGGTGCTCATCAACGGGTACGGCCCAACGGAGAACACGACGTTCTCCAGCACGCACCGGATGGAGAAGCCGGAGGACGTGGGCGCGACGGTGTCGATTGGTCGGCCCGTGAAGAACACGACGACGTACGTGTTGGACGGGCACCTGAACGCGGTGCCGGTGGGAGTGCCGGGCGAGCTGTACGTGGGAGGAGACGGGTTGGCGGTGGGGTACGTGGGGCGGCCGGAGTTGACGGCGGAGCGCTTCGTACCGAGCCCGTTTGGGGACGGAGAGCGGCTGTACCGTACGGGCGACGTGGTGCGGTGGCTGGGGAACGGGACGTTGGAGTTCCTGGGCCGAGCGGACACGCAGGTGAAGGTGCGCGGGTACCGCATCGAGTTGGGCGAAGTCGAAGCGGCGCTGGCGACGCACCCGGGTGTCAACGAAACAGTGGTGCTGGCGCGTGAGGATGGCGCCGAAGGCAAGCGGTTGGTGGCGTACGTCACGGCGCAAGACGGCGCTGAGTTGGACGCCAGCGGGCTGCGCAGTCACGTGAAGCAGCGGTTGCCGGAGTACATGGTGCCGTCGGCGTACGTGGTGCTGGAGTCGCTGCCACTGACGCCCAACGGCAAGGTGAACCGAAAGGCGCTGCATGCCCCGGACGCAGGAGGTACGACAAGTTCGCGATTCGCCGCGCCACGAACGGAGGCCGAGATGAAGCTGGCGGCCATCTTCGAGGAAGTGCTTCGCGTTGAGCACGTCGGCTTGGACGGCGACTTCTTCGAGTTGGGAGGGCATTCGCTGTTGGCGACCCAGTTGGTGTCTCGCGTACGCGAGGCCTTCCATGTGGAGTTGCCGCTGAGGGATGTCTTCGAAACGCCCACGGTCGAGAAGCTCGCCCAGCGGCTCGAAGTGGCAATTCCCGGCAGGAACGCGCTTCAGGTGTCAGCTCCGACGCGAGTTCCTCGAACCGGCTCCCTGCCGTTGTCGTTCGCGCAGCAGCGCCTGTGGTTCCTCGACCAGCTCGAACCTGGAGGGACCTCCTACAACATCCCGATCGCCGTGAAGCTGAAGGGGACGGTCCGGGTCGATGCACTGGAGCAGGCCTTCGCGTCGCTGGTGCAGCGTCATGAATCCCTGCGGACGACGTTCCAGGAGGTGGATGGAGCCCCGGTGCAGGTCATCGCATCCGAGGCGTCGCTGAGGCTCCAGGTCGAGGACCTGAGCAGCCTGCCCGAGGCGCAAAGGACCGCCGAGGCCGAACTGCGCATCCATCAGATCGCAGGGGCTTCATTCGAACTCACCCAAGGCCCGCTGCTGCGCACGGCGTTGCTGAAGCTGAGCGAGCAGGAGCACGTGCTGGTGCTGGTAATGCACCACATCGTGTCGGACGGCTGGTCGATGGGTGTGCTCGTCCGCGAAGTCGTGGCGCTCTACGACGCATTCACGCAGGGCCGGCCCGCCGCCTTGCCGGAGCTGCCGCTTCAGTACGTCGATTACGCCGTCTGGCAGCGCAACTGGCTGCAAGGCGAAGTGCTGCAGTCACAGCTCGGTTGGTGGAAGGATCAGCTCCAGGGCGCACCGAAGGCGCTGGAGTTGCCGACCGACAAACCGCGTCCAGCCATTCAGACGTTCCGTGGCGCCAGCCAACACACCCAATGGCCGAGCGAGCTGTGGGACTCGGTGAAGGCGCTGGCGCATCGAGAAGGCGCCACGCCGTTCATGGTGTTGCTGGCGGCGTTCCAGACGGTGCTGTCGCGGTACTCGGGCCAGGAAGATCTCTGCGTGGGCTCGCCCATCGCGAACCGGAACCGGGGGGAAACGGAGGGGCTGATCGGCTTCTTCGTCAACACCCTGGTCTTGAGGGCTCGCTTCGCGGGCAACCCGACGTTCCGTTCGCTGTTGGCCCAGGTCCGAGAGCGAACGCTGGGCGCGTATGCGCATCAGGACATTCCCTTTGAGCGTCTGGTGGAGGAGCTTCAGCCGGGCCGTGACCTCAGCCGCAACCCGCTGTTCCAGGTCATGTTCATCCTTCAGAACACGCCCGCGGTGCAGATGCACTTGCCGGACCTGTCACTGGAAGGGATGGCCGGTGAGTCCGGCACCTCGAAGTTCGACCTGACCTTGGAGCTGACGGAGACGCCGCATGGCCTGTCGGTCCTGGTCGTGTACAACACCGACCTCTTCGCATCCGGAACCCTGGACCGGTTGGTAGGCCACTTCCGTGTGTTGCTGGAGGGGGCGCTGCGGACGCCGGATGCGCGAGTGGACGCGCTGCCGCTCTTGGACGCGGCGGAGCAGCGCCGTCTCCTCGTGGAATGGAACGACACGCGCACGGAGCTGGTGCCCGGCACCATCCATGCGCTCTTCGAGGCTCAGGCCGCGAGGACGCCGACAGCCGTCGCCGTCGTCGCCGAGGATTCTCGGCTGACGTACGACGCACTGAACCGCCGGGCCAATCAACTGGCGCACCACCTGCGTTCGCTGGGCGTGGGCCCGGACGTCTCGGTGGGGCTCTACCTGGACCGCTCGGCCAGCGCCCTGGTGGGCCTGTGGGGCATCCTCAAGGCGGGCGGTGCGTACGTCCCGCTGGATGTCACGTCTCCGGCCGAGCGCCTCCGAAACGTGCTCGCGGACGCGGGGGCACGGGTGCTCGTCACACAGTCCAAGCTGGCGGAGACGCTGGCGTGGGATGCGGGCGCCGTGGTCTGCGTGGACTCGGATGCTTCAGCCTGGGCGGCGTGGAGTGAGCTCAACCCCGCTCCGCTCGCGGCGCCGGAGAACCTGGCCTACGTCATCTTCACCTCCGGCTCCACGGGACGGCCGAAGGGCGTTGCCATCGAACACCGGCAGCTCGTCCATTACGTCGAAGGCGTGTCGCGCCGGCTGGACCTGCCTGAGGGAGCCTCCTTCGCCTCCGTGTCCACGTTGGCCGCGGACCTGGGTCATACCGCTGTGTTCCCCACGCTGTGCCGAGGCGGTGCGTTGCACCTCGTCTCACGCGACCGGGCAGCGGACCCTTCTTCGCTGGCCGCGCTCTTCGAGCAAGAGGCGGTGGACTGCCTGAAGATCGTACCCGCGCACCTGGAGGCGCTTCTCGCGTCCGGGAAGCCCGAGCGTGTCCTGCCACGGCAACGCCTGGTCCTGGGCGGTGACGCGTCGGATTGGTCGCTGATGGACCGGATTCATGCCCTGGCGCCGGGGCTGGTGGTGTTCAACCACTACGGACCTTCCGAGACGACGGTGGGCGTGCTCACGCTCCAGGTGGAGCGAGGACCCGAGGGGCGTCTGTCGGCCGCCGTGCCGCTGGGCCGGCCCATTCCCGATGCGCGCGTCTACGTCCTGGATGCGCACCTGCGGCCGGTGCCCGTCGGTGTCCCAGGTGAGCTGTGCATTGGCGGAAGCACCGTGGGACGCGGCTACCTGGGCCGGCCGGACCTGACGGCGGAACGCTTCGTGCCAGATGCGTATGCGGACGTGCCGGGCGCGCGGATGTACCGCACGGGAGACCGGGCCCGCGTGCTGGCGGATGGCCGCGTGGAGTTCCTCGGCCGCATGGACTACCAGCTCAAGGTCCGCGGCTATCGCGTGGAGCTGGGCGAGGTGGAAGCGGCGCTGGAACGGCACCCCTCGGTTCGCGAGGCGGTCGTGGTGGCGCATGAGAGCGCGACGGATGGCAAGCGCCTGGTGGGCTACGCCGTGCCGAAGCCTGGTCATGCGGTGGAAGCCGAGTCGCTTCGTGACTTCCTGGGCCAGTCGCTTCCCGAATACATGATTCCGAGAGCCCTGGTGGTGCTGGAGGCGCTGCCACTCACGCCCAACGGCAAGGTGAACCGCGCGGCATTGCCCGTGCCCGAGCTCCAAGCCGTGGCCACCGATTCCATTGCCACGCCGCGTACCGCCACGGAGGAGCTGCTGGCGGGCCTGTTCGCGGAGGTGCTGGGGCTCGAGCGGGTGGGGATTCACAGCGGCTTCTTCGAACTGGGAGGGCACTCGCTGTTGGCGACGCAGGCCATCTCCCGGGTGCGTGGTGCCTTCGGCATCGAGCTTCCGCTGAGAGACCTGTTCGAAGCGCCCACGGTGTCCGCGCTCGCCGAGCGGGTCGACCGGTGGGTGCGCGACGGGGCCGGCGTCGTGACGCCGCCGTTGAAGCCTCGGGAGGGACGCGGCGGTGTCGTGCCGCTGTCGTTCGCACAGCAGCGGCTGTGGTTCCTGGAACAGCTCGTGCCAGGGAGCGCCTTCTACAACGTGCCGGCGGTGGTCACGTTGTCGGGGGCGCTCGACGTGGACGCCCTGGAGCGGAGCTTCGAAGCCCTTGTCGGCCGCCATGAGGCCCTGCGGACGACGTTCCGCGCCGACGGTGGGTCGCCGGTGCAGGTCATCGCGCCCGCCGGACGCGTGGCTGTGACGGTGGAGGATTTGAGTGGGCTGCCCGACGCCGCGCAGGCGGCTCGGCGCCGGGTCGAAGCGGAGGCGATTCGGCCCTTCAATCTGGAGAAGGGTCCGTTGCTGCGGCCCTTGTTGTTGCGGACCGGGGAGCACGAGCACCTGCTGGTGTTGATGATGCACCACATCGTGTCGGATGGTTGGTCGATGGGCGTGCTCGTCCGCGAAGCCGCGGCGTTGTACGAGGCCTTTTCTCAAGGTCGCCCGTCACCGCTGCCTGCGCTGGCAGTGCAGTACCCGGACTATGCCGTGTGGCAGCGAGACTGGCTGCAGGGCGAGGTGCTGGAGGCGCAGCTCGCCTATTGGCGGCAACGTCTGCAGGGCGCTCCCGCGGCGCTGGAGTTGCCCACCGACAAGGCAAGGCCCGTGGTCCAGACGTACAGCGGAGCCCTGCACCAGGAAACGTGGCCCAAGCCCATCTGGCGCGACATGGAGGTATTCGGCAGGCGTGAGGGCGCAACGCCCTTCATGGTGCTGCTCGCGGCCTTCCAGGTGGTGCTGTCTCGCCATGCCGGGCAGGAGGACGTTTGCGTCG
Organism: Myxococcus hansupus; assembly: GCF_000280925.3. NCBI lineage: Bacteria > Pseudomonadati > Myxococcota > Myxococcia > Myxococcales > Myxococcaceae > Pseudomyxococcus > Pseudomyxococcus hansupus. The sequence continues at coordinate 4,170,952 of NZ_CP012109.1, read as the reverse complement.
GCGCGCCGATCGCGGGACGTACCCAAGGGGCGACTGAAGGGCTGATCGGCTTCTTCGCGAACATGCTCGTGCTGAGAACGCATGTGACCCCGGCCCAGAGCTTCCGCGAGCTGTTGCGGCAGGTCCGTGAGGTGACGCTGGGGGCATACGCGCACCAGGAAGTGCCGTTCGAGAAGCTGGTGGAGGAACTCCAGCCCGAGCGTGACCTGAGCCGCAGCCCCCTGTTCCAGGTGACGTTGACGCTGCAGAACACGCCCGTCACGAAGCTGAACCTCACGGCGGGTCTGACGCTGACGGGCGTTGAGCCCGAGGGAACGACGTCCAAGTTCGACCTGTCACTGATGGTGGAGGATGTGCCCCATGGCGTCGTGGTGGCGGCCAACTACAACACTGACTTGTTCGAAGCACAGACCGTGCGCCGGCTGGTTCAGCACCTGCGGACGCTGCTGGAGACGGCGATCTCCGAGCCTGAAGCGCGGCTGTCGGAACTGTCGCTGATGGGGCGTGAAGAGCAGCAGCGGGTGGTGAAGGAGTGGAGCGGTGCGGTGGTGGTGTACCCGCGCGATGCCAGCTTGGGCGCGCTTTTCGAGCAGCAGGTGGAGAAGACGCCGGAGGCGGTGGCGGCGGAGTACGAGGGCGAGCGGCTGACGTACGGGGAGCTGAACCGCCGAGCGAATCAGTTGGCGCACCACCTGAGGGGCATGGGGGTGGGGCCAGAGGTGAGGGTGGGGCTGTGCGTGGAGCGCTCGCTGGAGTTGGTGGTGAGCGTGCTGGGCATCCTGAAGGCGGGGGGAGTGTACGTGCCGCTGGATGCGAGCTACCCGCTGGAGAGGCTCGCGTGGATGAAGCGGGAGGCCGGGGTGGCGCTGCTGGTGGCGCAGGAGCGGCTGGCGGACGAAGTGGCGGCGGGCGGCGAGTTGGTGGTGAGCGTGGACACGGAGTGGGATGCGCTCATCGCGACGCAGCCGGAGAGCAACCCGAGTCCGAGCGTGGGTGGTGGAAACCTGGCGTACGTGATGTTCACGTCGGGAAGTACGGGGAAGCCGAAGGGCGTGGGCGTGCCGCACCGAGCGGTGACGCGGCTGGTGCTGGGGACGGACTTCGCGCACTTCGGTCCGGAAGAAGTGTGGCTGCAGTTGGCGCCGATTTCGTTCGACGCGTCGACGCTGGAACTCTGGGGCGCGCTGCTGCATGGGGCGAAGCTGGTGGTGTACCCGGCGGGGACGCCGTCGCTAGAGGAGTTGGGACGGAAGCTGGAAGAGGCGTCGGTGACGTCACTGTGGCTGACAGCAGCGCTCTTCGAGCAGATGCAGGCGAGGCAGCCGCAGGCGCTGGCGAAGGTGAAGCAGCTTCTCGCTGGCGGTGACGCGCTGCCAGTGTCTCGCGTGAAGGAGCGACTGGCAGCGGGGCAGGTGCTCATCAACGGGTACGGCCCAACGGAGAACACGACGTTCTCCAGCACGCACCGGATGGAGAAGCCGGAAGACGTTGGCGCGACGGTGTCGATTGGCCGGCCCGTGAAGAACACGACGACGTACGTGTTGGACGGGCACCTGAACGCGGTGCCGGTGGGAGTGCCGGGCGAGCTGTACGTGGGGGGAGACGGGTTGGCGGTGGGATACGTGGGGCGGCCGGAGTTGACGGCGGAGCGCTTCGTACCGAGCCCGTTTGGGGACGGAGAGCGGCTGTACCGTACGGGCGACGTGGTGCGGTGGATGGGGAATGGGACGCTGGAGTTCCTGGGCCGAGCGGACACGCAGGTGAAGGTGCGTGGCTACCGCATCGAACTGGGCGAGATTGAGACCGCCCTGACTGAAGCCGTGGGCGTCAACGAAGCCGTCGTGGTGGCGCGTGAGGATGGCGCCGAAGGCAAGCGGTTGGTGGCGTACGTCACGGCACAGGATGACGCCGAGTTGGACGCCGGGACGCTTCGCAGTCACGTGAAACAGCGGTTGCCGGAGTACATGGTGCCGTCGGCGTACGTGGTGCTGGCGTCGCTGCCACTGACGCCCAACGGCAAGGTGGATCGCAAGGCGCTGCCTGCCCCGGACACGGAAGGCACCGCGAGCACGCAGTACGTGGCGCCGCGGACAGAGACCGAGCGGAAGCTGGCGGCCATTTTCGAAGAAGTCCTGCACCTCAGCCAGGTCGGGATGGACGGAGACTTCTTCGAGTTGGGTGGACACTCGCTGCTCGCGACGCAATTGGTGTCACGTGTGAGGGATGAGCTCCGCGTGGAGTTGCCTCTGCGCGATGTTTTTGAGTGCCCCACTGTGGAGACGTTGGCTCGCCGTTTGGATGAGGCCACTCGTCAAGACGCGCATGCCCTTCGTGCTCCGCCGATCGAGAGGGTGTTGCACCGCGGGATGTTGCCGCTGTCGTTCGCACAGCAGCGCCTTTGGTTCCTCGACCAGATGGAGCCGGGCAGTGCGTTCTACAACGTGCCTTCGGTCGTGAAGCTCACGGGGGCCTTGGATGGTGCGGCTTTGGAAGCCAGCTTCCGCGAGTTGGTGCGCCGACACGAATCACTGCGCACGACGTTCCGGATGGAAGATGGCGCGCCGGTGCAGGTCATCGCGGCGGAGCCCCTCCAGTCCTTGGTGCTGGTGGACTTCAGTACGACGGTGACCGACCGAGACCTCTCGGTATCGCGATGGATTGCCGAGGAAACCCAACGCCCGTTCAACCTGGAGACAGGACCGCTGCTGAGGGCGACGTTGGTGAGGAAGGGGGAGGAGGAGCACGAGTTGGTGGTGGTGATGCACCACATCGTGTCGGACGGGTGGTCGATGGGGATTCTGGTGAAGGAGTGGGTGGGGCTGTACGGGGCCTACAAGGAGGGGAGGGAGTCGCCGCTGGCGGAGTTGCCGGTGCAGTACGGGGACTACGCGGTGTGGCAGAGGGAGTGGCTGAAGGGGGAGGTGCTGGAAGGGCAGCTTGGGTACTGGAGGAAGGCGCTAGAGGGAGCGCCGGGTGCGCTGGAGCTGCCGACGGACAAGCCACGGCCCGGGGTGCAGAGGTACCGAGGAGGGACGACGGGGCTGGAGTGGCCGAAGGCGCTGTGGGGCGAGGTGAAGGGGCTGGCGCAGAGAGAAGGTGCGACGCCCTTCATGGTGCTGCTGGCGGCATTCCAAGTGGTGCTGTCGAGGCACGCGGGGCAGGAGGAGGTGTGCGTAGGGACGGCCATCGCGAACCGGACGAGAGGAGAGACGGAGGGGCTGATTGGCTTCTTCGTCAACACGTTGGTGTTGAGGGGGAAGGTGGACGGGAGGAAGAGCTTCCGGGAGTTGGTGAGGGAAGCGAGAGAGGAGACGTTGGGTGCGTATGCGCACCAGGAAGTGCCATTCGAGAGAGTGGTGGAGGAGCTGGCGCCGGAGAGGGACATGAGTCGCAGTCCGCTCTTCCAGGTGATGCTGGTGCTGCAGAACGCGCCGGGAGGGGAAGTGAGCCTGCCGGGGTTGAAGGTGGAGGCGGCGGAGTCGGCGGGGAGGACGTCGAAGTTCGAGTTGACGTTGGGCGTGGGTGAGACGAGCGAGGGGGGCTTGTCGGGAGCGCTGGAGTACAACAGCGACTTGTTTGAAGAGGAGACGGTGGAGAGGCTGCTGGGGCACCTGCGGGTGCTGATGGAAGCGGCGCTCGCAGAGCCCGAGACGCGCGTCGGTGAACTCCCGCTGATGGGCCGCGAAGAGCAGCAGGCGGTGACGGCGTGGAGTGGGACGGTGGCGGAGTATCCGCGCGAGAAGTCGCTGGCGGAGTTGTTCGAAGCACAGGTGGGGCGGACGCCAGATGCGGTGGCGGTGGCGTATGAGGGTGAGCGACTGACGTACGGAGAGCTGAATCGCCGCGCGAATCAGTTGGCGCACCACCTGGTTTCGCTGGGCGTAGGCCCCGAAGTGCGCGTGGGATTGTGCGTGGAGCGCTCACTGGAGTTGGTGGTGAGTGTGCTGGGCATCCTCAAGGCGGGCGGCGTGTACGTCCCGCTCGACGCGAGCTATCCGCTGAATCGGTTGGCGTGGATGTCCCGTGATGCCGATGTGAAGGTCTTCGTTGGGCAACAATGGCTGCTCAGAACCCTTCGCATCTCAGATGTAACTCCGCGAGTGAACGTGGACACGGAGTGGGATGCGCTCATCGCGACGCAGCCGGAGAGCAACCCGAGTCCAAGCGTGGGCGGCGGAAACCTGGCGTACGTGATGTTCACGTCGGGAAGCACGGGGAAGCCGAAGGGCGTGGGCGTGCCGCACCGAGCTGTGACGCGGTTGGTGCTGGGGGCTGACTTCGCGCACTTCGGGCCGGAGGAAGTGTGGCTGCAGTTGGCGCCGATTTCGTTCGACGCGTCGACGCTGGAGCTCTGGGGCGCGCTGCTGCATGGGGCGAAGCTGGTGGTGTACCCGGCGGGGACTCCGTCGCTGGAGGAGTTGGGCCGGAAGCTGGAAGAGGCGTCGGTGACGTCACTGTGGCTGACGGCGGCGCTGTTCGAGCAGATGCAGGCGAGGCAGCCGCAGGCGCTGGCGAAGGTGAAGCAGCTTCTCGCTGGCGGTGACGCGCTGCCAGTGTCTCGCGTGAAGGAGAGGTTGGCGGCGGGGCAGGTGCTCATCAACGGGTATGGCCCGACGGAGAACACGACGTTCTCCAGCACGTACCGGATGGAGAAGCCGGAGGACGTGGGCGCGACGGTGTCGATTGGGCGCCCCGTGAAGAACACGACGACGTACGTGCTGGACGGGCACCTGAACGCGGTGCCGGTGGGAGTGCCGGGCGAGCTGTACGTGGGGGGAGACGGGTTGGCGGTGGGGTACGTGGGGCGGCCGGAGTTGACGGCGGAGCGCTTCGTGCCGAGCCCGTTTGGAGACGGCGAGCGGCTGTACCGCACAGGAGACGTGGTGCGGTGGCTGAGGAACGGGACGTTGGAGTTCCTCGGGCGCGCGGATGCGCAAGTGAAGGTGCGTGGGTACCGCATCGAGCCGGGGGAAATCGAAGCGGCGCTGACGACTCATCCCGACATCAACGAGGCCGTCGTGGTGGCGCGTGAGGATGGTGCCGAAGGCAAACGGTTGGTGGCGTACGTCACGTCGCAAGACGGCGCTGAGTTGGACGCTGGCGGGCTGCGCTCCCACGTGAAGCAGCGGTTGCCGGAGTACATGGTGCCGTCGGCGTACGTGGTGCTGGAGTCGCTGCCACTGACGCCCAACGGCAAGGTGGATCGCAAGTCCTTGCCTTCCCCAGGGGCTGGTGAGCGCTCGGAAGGTGCCAGCTACGAAGCACCGCGCACCCTCACCGAAGAACTGCTGGCGGCGATCTACTCGCAGGTACTCGGTGTCGAACGCATCGGCCGGACTGACAACTTCTTCGAGTTGGGTGGCCATTCGCTGTTGGCAACCCAAGTGGTTTCACGAATCCGAGGCACCTTCGGGATTGAATTGCCGCTTCGCACGCTGTTCGAGGCATCGACCTTGGCGGCACTCGCGGACAGCGTGGAGCGGGTTGTGCGAGCCGGCGGAGTGGTGTCGGCGCCCCCATTGAAGCCGCGTGCCGATGGCAGTCATGTGTTGCCCCCGTCGTTCGCGCAGCAGCGGCTCTGGCTCCTCGACCGCATGGCGCCGGGCAGCGCGTCCTACAACGTGCCCGCCGTCCTTCGGGTCCACGGACTGCTGGATGCTGAAATGCTCCAGCGGAGCTTCGAGGAACTCGTGCGTCGTCACGAGGCGTTGCGGACGACCTTCAGCCTTCGTGATGGAAAGCCGGTGCAGGTCATCTCGGCGGAGGCGCCGACGGTTTTCCGGCAGGTGGAGCTGGAGTCCATTCCGGAGGCCCTGCGGGACGTCGAGGCCACTCAGTTGGCTGCGCTCGAGTCCCACCGGCCTTTCGACCTCGAAAGTGGCCCGCTTCTGAGAGTGACGCTGATGCGCCTCTCCGAGCAGGACCATGTGCTGGTGCTCGTCATGCACCACATCGTGGCGGATGGCTGGTCGATGGACATCCTCGTGCGTGAGGTCGCCGCGCTGTATGAGGCGTTCTCGCAAGGACGTTCCTCGCCGTTGCCCGCGCTGCCGGTTCAGTATCCCGATTACGCGGTCTGGCAGCGGGAGTGGCTCCAGGGCGATGTTCTGGAGGCGCAACTCGCTTACTGGAAGCGGCAACTGACGGGTGCTTCAACCGCCCTGGGGTTGCCAACGGACAGGCCTCGGCCCCCACTGCAGAGTTTCCGAGGAGGCCATCTCGAGCATCACTGGCCGAAGCCTCTGTGGGCGAGCGTGAAGGCGCTGGCACAGCGTGAAAGCGCGACGCCTTTCATGGTGTTGCTGGCTGCGTACCAGACGTTGCTGTCGAAGTACGCGGGACAGGAAGACGTGAGTGTGGGCTCCCCCATCGCCGGGCGCACGCATGGCGAGACGGAAGGGCTGATCGGCTTCTTCGCGAACATGCTGGTGTTGAGGGCGAAGGTGAAGCCGGAGGCTCGCTTCTTGGACCTGCTGTGGCAGGTGAGAGAGGCGACCCTGGGGGCGTATGCGCACCAGGAGGTGCCGTTCGAGAAGCTGGTGGAGGAACTCCAGCCCGAGCGTGACCTGAGCCGCAGTCCGCTGTTCCAGGTGACGTTGACGCTGCAGAACACACCGGCCAGTGCAGTGACTCTGCGGGATGGGCTGACGCTGTCGGGTATGGCGTCCGAAGGAAAGACGTCCAAGTTCGAGCTGTCGCTGGTGCTCCAAGAGGTGCCAGATGGAGCCGTTGCTGCGGCCAACTACAACAGCGACCTGTTTGACACGGAGACGGTGGACAGGCTGCTGAGCCACTTGCAGGTGTTGCTGGAGGCCGCAGTGGATGCGCCCCAGACACGTCTTGGCGCGCTTCCGCTGATGGGGCGTGAAGAGCAGCAGCTTGTGGTGAAGGAGTGGAGTGGTGCGCGCTCGGAGTACCCGCGCGATGCCAGCTTGAGCGCGCTTTTCGAGCAGCAGGTGGAGAAGACACCGGAGGCGGTGGCGGCGGAGTACGAGGGCGAGCTGCTGACGTACGGGGAGCTGAACCGCCGAGCGAATCAGTTGGCACACCACCTGAGGGGAATGGGGGTGGGGCCAGAGGTGAGGGTGGGGCTGTGCGTGGAGCGCTCGTTGGAGCTGGTGGTGAGCGTGCTGGGCATCCTGAAGGCGGGGGGCGTGTACGTGCCGCTGGATGCGAGCTACCCGCTGGAGAGGCTCGCGTGGATGAAGCGGGAGGCCGGGGTGGCGCTACTGGTCGCGCAGGAGCGACTGGCGGACGAGGTTGCGGCGGGCGGCGAGCTGGTGGTGAGCGTGGATACTGAGTGGGACACGCTCATCGCGACGCAGCCGGAGAGCAACCCGAGTCCAAGCGTGGGCGGCGGAAACCTGGCGTACGTGATGTTCACGTCGGGAAGCACGGGGAAGCCGAAGGGCGTGGGCGTGCCGCACCGAGCTGTGACGCGGTTGGTGCTGGGGGCTGACTTCGCGCACTTCGGGCCGGAGGAAGTGTGGCTGCAGTTGGCGCCGATTTCGTTCGACGCGTCGACGCTGGAGCTCTGGGGCGCGCTGCTGCATGGGGCGAAGCTGGTGGTGTACCCGGCGGGGACTCCGTCGCTGGAGGAGTTGGGCCGGAAGCTGGAAGAGGCGTCGGTGACGTCACTGTGGCTGACGGCGGCGCTGTTCGAGCAGATGCAGGCGAGGCAGCCGCAGGCGCTGGCGAAGGTGAAGCAGCTTCTCGCTGGCGGTGACGCGCTGCCAGTGTCTCGCGTGAAGGAGAGGTTGGCGGCGGGGCAGGTGCTCATCAACGGGTATGGCCCGACGGAGAACACGACGTTCTCCAGCACGTACCGGATGGAGAAGCCGGAGGACGTGGGCGCGACGGTGTCGATTGGGCGCCCCGTGAAGAACACGACGACGTACGTGCTGGACGGGCACCTGAACGCGGTGCCGGTGGGAGTGCCGGGCGAGCTGTACGTGGGGGGAGACGGGTTGGCGGTGGGGTACGTGGGGCGGCCGGAGTTGACGGCGGAGCGCTTCGTGCCGAGCCCGTTTGGAGACGGCGAGCGGCTGTACCGCACAGGAGACGTGGTGCGGTGGCTGAGGAACGGGACGTTGGAGTTCCTCGGGCGCGCGGATGCGCAAGTGAAGGTGCGTGGGTACCGCATCGAGCCGGGGGAAATCGAAGCGGCGCTGACGACTCATCCCGACATCAACGAGGCCGTCGTGGTGGCGCGTGAAGATGGCGCCGAAGGCAAGCGGTTGGTGGCGTACGTCACGGCGCAAGCAGGCGCAGAGCCTGAACCCAGCGCACTCCGTGGTTACGTGAAGCAGCGGCTGCCGGAGTACATGGTGCCGTCGGCGTACGTGGTGCTGGAGTCGCTGCCACTGACGCCCAACGGCAAGGTGGACCGAGCGGCCTTGCCGGCGCCAGAGGCTCGAGGTGTCGACGCAGACCGATTCGAAGCGCCCAGAACGGAGACGGAGAATGCGCTCGCCAAGATCTTCGCGGAAGTGCTGAACGTCGAACGCGTCAGTGTGGACGGAGACTTCTTCGAGCTGGGGGGCCACTCGCTGCTGGCAACACAGCTCGTGTCTCGCGTGCGTGAGTCATTCCAGTTCGAGTTGCCACTGAGAGACGTCTTCGAGTCTCCGACGGTGGAACGGCTGGCGCGGAAGCTGTCGTTCGCGGAACGACCTCCCGCCGCGCTGGAGGCACCTCCGCTGCTTCGGGCCTCGCGAGAGGCCGCGTTGCCGCTGTCCTTCGCTCAGCAGCGGTTGTGGTTCCTCGACCAGATGGAGTCGGGGAGCGCGTTCTACAACGTGCCTGTCGCAGTGCGGTTGACGGGGCCGCTCGATACCCACGCGCTGGAGCGCAGCTTCGATGCGCTGGTGCAGCGCCATGAGTCGCTGCGCACGACATTCCAATCACGTGGCGGGATGCCCGTGCAGATCGTCTCCGAGGCGCCGGGCATTCGGCTTGACGTAGTGGACCTCCGTGCGTGGCCGGAAGACGAACGGGCCCGCGAGGCACGGCGGCTCGCGAACGCTGAGGCACTTCGTCCGTTCAACCTGGAGACAGGGCCGCTGCTGAGGGCGACGTTGGTGAGGAAGGGGGAGGAGGAGCACGAGTTGGTGGTGGTGATGCACCACATCGTGTCGGACGGGTGGTCGATGGGGATTCTGGTGAAGGAGTGGGTGGGGCTGTACGGGGCCTACAAGGAGGGGAGGGAGTCGCCGCTGGCGGAGTTGCCGGTGCAGTACGGGGACTACGCGGTGTGGCAGAGGGAGTGGCTGAAGGGGGAGGTGCTGGAAGGGCAGCTTGGGTACTGGAGGAAGGCGCTAGAGGGAGCGCCGGGTGCGCTGGAGCTGCCGACGGACAAGCCACGGCCCGGGGTGCAGAGGTACCGAGGAGGGACGACGGGGCTGGAGTGGCCGAAGGCGCTGTGGGGCGAGGTGAAGGGGCTGGCGCAGAGAGAAGGTGCGACGCCCTTCATGGTGCTGCTGGCGGCATTCCAAGTGGTGCTGTCGAGGCACGCGGGGCAGGAGGAGGTGTGCGTAGGGACAGCCATCGCGAACCGGACGAGAGGAGAGACGGAGGGGCTGATTGGCTTCTTCGTCAATACGTTGGTGTTGAGGGGGAAGGTGGAGGGGAGGAAGAGCTTCCGGGAGTTGGTGAGGGAAGCGAGAGAAGAGACGTTGGGTGCGTACGCGCACCAGGAAGTGCCATTCGAGAGGGTGGTGGAGGAGCTGGCGCCTGAGAGGGACATGAGTCGCAGTCCACTCTTCCAGGTGATGCTGGTGCTGCAGAACGCGCCGGGAGGGGAAGTGAGCCTGCCGGGGTTGAAGGTGGAGGCGGCGGAGTCGGCGGGGAGGACGTCGAAGTTCGAGTTGACGTTGGGCGTGGGTGAGACGAGCGAGGGGGGCTTGTCGGGAGCGCTGGAGTACAACAGCGACTTGTTTGAAGAGGAGACGGTGGAGAGGCTGCTGGGGCACCTGCGGGTGCTGATGGAAGCGGCGCTCGAAGAGCCCGGGACGCGCGTCGGTGAACTCCCGCTGATGGGGCGCGAGGAGCAGCAGCGGTTGGTGAAGGTGTGGAGCGGGGCCCATACGGACTACCCGCGAGACGCCAGCGTGCATGCGCTCTTCGAGCAGCAAGTGTCACGGTCACCGAGTGCAGTGGCGGTGGAGTACGAAGCGCAGCAACTGACGTATGGGGAGCTGAACCGCCGCGCGAATCAACTCGCGCATCATCTGAGGGCGCTCGGCGTGGGCCCCGAAGTGCGCGTGGGATTGTGCGTGGAGCGCTCACTGGAGCTGGTGGTGAGCGTGCTGGGCATCCTGAAGGCGGGCGGCGTGTACGTCCCATTGGATGCCAGTTACCCCTCCGAGCGGATCGCCTGGATGACGCGTGAATCAGGCGTGATGCATTGGGTCGGCCAACAGAAACTGCTCCAAGGCGTGGGCCTTGATGAAGCGTCTCACGTCGTGCGCGTGGACACGGAGTGGGAAGCGCTCATCGCGACGCAGCCGGAGAGCAACCCGAGTTCGCGCGTTCACGAAGACAACCTGGCGTACGTGATGTTCACGTCGGGAAGCACGGGGAAGCCGAAGGGCGTGGGCGTGCCGCACCGCGCGGTGACGCGGTTGGTGCTGGGAACGGACTTCGCGCACTTCGGGCCGGAAGAGGTGTGGCTGCAGTTGGCGCCGATTTCCTTCGACGCGTCGACGCTGGAACTCTGGGGTGCGTTGCTCCATGGGGCGAAGCTGGTGGTGTACCCGCGGGGACGCCGTCGCTGGAGGAGTTGGGCCGGAAGCTGGAAGAAACGGGAGTCACGTCGCTGTGGCTGACAGCGGCCCTCTTCGAGCAGATGCAGGCGAGGCAGCCGCAGGCGCTGGCGAAGGTGAAGCAGTTGCTAGCGGGTGGTGACGCACTGCCGGTGTCTCGCGTGAAGGAACGGCTTGCGGCTGGGCAGGTACTCATCAACGGGTACGGCCCGACGGAGAACACGACGTTCTCCAGCACGCACCGGATGGAGAAGCCGGAGGACGTGGGCGCGACGGTGTCGATTGGGCGTCCCGTGAAGAACACGACGACGTACGTGCTGGACGCGCACCAGCGTCCAGTGCCCGTGGGCGTGCCGGGCGAACTGTACGTGGGAGGAGACGGGTTGGCGGTGGGGTACGTGGGGCGGCCGGAGTTGACGGCGGAGCGCTTCGTGCCGAGCCCGTTTGGAGACGGCGAGCGGCTGTACAGGACGGGCGACGTGGTGCGGTGGCTGAGGAATGGGACGTTGGAGTTCCTCGGGCGCGCGGATGCGCAGGTGAAGGTGCGTGGGTACCGCATCGAACCTGGGGAAGTCGAAGCGGCCTTGACGACCCATCCCGACGTCAACGAGGCCGTCGTGGTGGCGCGTGAGGATGGCGCCGAAGGCAAACGACTGGTTGCGTATGTGACGCCGCGCGAGGAAGCGTGGCCGGACGCGGATGCCCTGCGAGGTCATCTGCAGCAACGGCTCCCGCAGTACATGGTGCCGTCTGCGTACGTGGTGCTGGAGTCACTGCCGCTGACGCCCAACGGCAAGGTGGATCGCAAGGCACTGCCGGTGCCCGACGCGGAGCGGCTGTCCACTGGGGGGTATCTGGCACCGCGGACGGAGGCCGAGAAGAAGCTGGCCGCCATCTTCGAGAACGTGCTGCGCGTCGAGCGCGTCGGTCTTGGCGTGGACTTCTTCGCGCTGGGTGGTCACTCCCTGCTGGCGACGCAGTTGGTGTCCCGTGTCCGGGAAGAGCTGGGCGTCGAACTCACCCTTCGGGATGTTTTCGAATCTCCGAGTGTGGACCGGTTGGCGATGCGCCTCGTGCGTGCCGCTGGCACCGCGGGTTCACCTCAGGGGCCTCTCCTGGTCCGCGTGCCGCGAGACAGGCCGCTGCCCTTGTCGTTCGCGCAGCAGCGCCTCTGGTTCCTCGCGCAACTCGAGCCGAACAGCACCGTCTACAACGTCCCCGCGTCGGTGTGGTTGAACGGTCCATTGGACGAAGACGCACTGAAGCGGAGCTTTGAGGCATTGGTCCTCCGGCACGAATCCCTGCGCACCACCTTCACGGTGCTGGATGGATCGCCGGTGCAAGTCATCGACGCCCGGGCGGACGTGCGGTTCGACATCGTCGACCTGCGGATGTTGCCGGCGGTCTCCCGGGAGGCGGAAGCGCAGCGGCTCGCACAAGAGGCGTCGCAGCGTCCGTTCGACCTGGCGTACGGGCCGTTGCTGCGCATCGCCTTGCTCCGCTTGTCCGAGCAGGAGTACTTGCTGGTGCTGGTGATGCACCACATCGTCTCGGATGGCTGGTCCATGGGCCGGCTGGTCGAGGAGATGGGGCAGCTCTACGCGGCCTTCTCGAGCGGCCACGTGCCGACGCTGCCGGAGCTGCCGCTTCAGTACGCGGACTACGCCGTCTGGCAGCGCGAATGGCTCCAGGGAGAAGTCCTGGACGCGCAGCTCGGCTATTGGGCTCGGCAGTTGGAGGGGGCGCCTCGGTTGTTGGAGCTGCCCACGGACAAGCCCCGCCCCGCGGTGCAGTCCCTGGAGGGGGCCACCGTTCCCTTCGCGTTGGGGACGGAGTTGTCCGACGCGGTGCGGGCGCTCGGTCAACAAGAAGGCGCCACGCCGTTCATGCTGTTGCTGGCGGCGTTCCAGGCGGTGCTGGCGCGGTACTCGGGACAGGAGGACGTGTGCGTCGGTTCCCCCATCGCGGGGCGCACGCGCGCGGAGACGGAAGGACTCATTGGCTTCTTCGTCAACACGCTGGTGCTCAGGACCCGACTGGATGGCAACCCCTCGTTCCGGGAGCTGATCGCCCGGGTCCGAGAGGTGACGCTCGGCGCCTACGCGCACCAGGATGTGCCTTTCGAGAAGCTGGTGGAGGCGCTGCGCCCGGAGCGAAGCCTGAGCCATTCGCCGCTCTTCCAGGTGATGCTCACCTTCGACAGCACGCCAGGAGCGGCCGGACACAGCGCGTCCCACCAGCACCCGGGCCTGAACCCCGTGTCCGTGGAGCAGCGCGTCTCGCGGTTCGACCTCACGCTCGGATTCACGGAGAGCCGGGAGGGCTTCGCGGGAGGCTTGGAGTACTGCACCGCGTTGTTCGAGCGCGCGACGGTGGAGCGGCTGTTGGGGCACCTGAAGGCCCTGCTCAAGAGCGCTGTTGCCGCCCCCGACCGTCCCCTGTTCGAGCTTCCCCTCCTGGACCCGAGCGAACATCACCGTGTGCTCGTGGAGTGGAATGACACGGGCTCTGGCGGACCCTCGGATGCGTGCATCCACACCCTCATCGAACGGCAGGTCGCGGCCTCGCCCGAGGCGGTGGCGGTGGTGTCCGGTGACACGTCGCTGACGTACCGGGAGCTCGACCAGCGCGCGAGTCAGCTCGCGACGCGGTTGCGCGGGCTGGGCGTGGGCCCCGAGGTTCGCGTGGGCCTGTGCGCGGAGCGCAACGAGGACCTGTTGGTCGCGGTGCTCGGCATCCTCAAGGCGGGCGGCGCCTACGTCCCGTTGGACCCGGCCTATCCTCGGCAGCGGCTGGCCTACATGTTGGAGGACGCGAAGCCTCGCGTGCTCGTGGGGCAGCGGGCGTTGCTGGAGGGGCTGCCTCCCGTGGACGCGGCCCGGGTCACGCTCGATGAGGCCTGGACGCCAGTGCCGCTCGACGTGGTGCCTGTCGCCAGCGCCGCGCCGGACCACCTGGCCTACGTGCTGTTCACCTCCGGAAGCACGGGCCGCCCGAAGGGCGTGGCATTGGAACACCGAAGCGCGGTGGCCTTCTTGCGCTGGGCGGCACGGACCTTCTCTCCGGCGGAAATGGCCGGCGTGTTGGCCTCCACGTCGCTCAACTTCGACCTGTCCGTCTTCGAGCTGTTCGCGCCCCTCACGCGAGGAGGGACCGTGGTCATGGCGCGCAATGCCCTCGAACTGCCGACGCTCCCCAGCGCGCGGCGCGTGACGCTCATCAACACCGTGCCGTCGGCGATGGCGGAGTTGGTGCGCGCCAACGCCGTGCCGGAGTCGGTGCGGGCGGTGAACCTGGCCGGTGAGCCGTTGCCGGGGACCTTGGTGGAGGCGATTCACGCGGTGGCTCCCGGCGTCCAGCGGGTGCGCAACCTGTACGGCCCCACGGAGGACACGACGTATTCGACGTGGGCAGAGGCCCCTCGCGGTGCTCCCCGTGAGCCCACCGTGGGCCGGCCGCTCGATGGGACGCGCGCCTACGTGTTGGATGTCTTCGGACAGCCCGTGCCTCAGGGCGTCGCGGGTGAGCTGTACCTGGGCGGCGCTGGACTGGCCCGTGGGTACTTCGACCGGCCGGACCTGACGGCGGAGCGCTTCGTGCCGGATGCGTTCAGCCAGGAGCCTGGGGCCCGGCTGTATCGCACGGGGGATCGCGTGCGCTGGCTGCCCGACGGTGAGCTGCAGTACCTGGGCCGCATCGACGCGCAGGTGAAGGTGCGAGGGTTCCGCATCGAGCTGGGTGAAATCGAAGCTACCCTCCGTCGTCACACGGCCATTCGTGAGGCCGTGGTGATCGCACGCGAGGACGCGAGCGCGGGCCGTCGCCTCGTCGCTTACATCGTGGCCCGCCAGGAGGGGGCGCTCGACACGGTGCAGGTGCGGAGCTTCATGCAGGCGCGGCTGCCCGACTTCATGGTGCCCACGGTCATCCTGACGTTGGACGCGTTGCCGTTGACGCCCAACGGCAAGGTGGACCGCGCGGCGCTGCCGGCGCCCGAGGCGCTCAGGTCCGAGGAGGCTCGGGCCTATGTGGCACCTCGCGACACGTTGGAACTGGTGCTCGCGGGCATCTGGGAGGAGTTGCTGGGCACTGGGCCCATTGGCATCCACTCGAACTTCTTCGAGCTGGGTGGCCACTCCCTCCTGGCCATGCGGCTGGTGTCACGCATCCGCGAGCGGCTCGGACGCAGCCCGTCGGTGGTGTCGCTGTTCCAGGCGGGCACGTTGGAGGACCTGGCCACGCGGCTCCGGCAGGCACCGGGGCAGGTGTCACCCGTGGTGACGCTGAGTGGCGCGGGTTCGCAGCGGCCCTTCTTCTGCGTCCACCCTGTCAGCGGCAATGTCCTGCCCTACCTGGAGCTGTCGCGGCGGCTGGGCCCGGACCAGCCGTTCTACGCCTTCCAGTCGCCGGGGCTCGAGGACGCGAGCGCGCCGCTGGAGACAGTGGAGGTCATGGCCGCGTGTTACGTGGCGGCGATGCGCGAGCTTCAGCCCTCCGGTCCGTACCGGCTGGGCGGCTGGTCGTTGGGAGGCGTGGTCGCCTTCGAGATGGCGCGTCAACTGGAGCAGCAGGGTGAGCAGGTGGAGCAGCTCCTGCTCATCGATGCGTATGCCTTCGACCAACGACCGTCGGAGCCCGTCGGTGCGGAGTGGATGGCCGCCCGGTTCGTGGAGTTCACGGCCCAGCTCCTCGGGCTCCCCGTTCCCGAGCGGACCGTGGATGCACCGCTCCCGAGCGAGGCGTCGCAGTTGGCGCGGTTGCTCAACCATGCGCGGCACGGAGGCGCATTGCCGAGGGGCGTCGATTCCAAGCAACTCCACGCGCTGTATCGCGTGTACGCGAGCAACCTCCGCGCCTTGTGGCGGTACTCGCCGGGGCCCTACGGCGGACGTGTCAGCCTGCTTCGCGCCAGCGAGACGCAGGTTCCGACGGGCGCGGATGGGGGGTGGGCGGCGCTGGCGGGCGGAGGCGTGGACGTGGCCGAGGTCACCGGAGATCACCACTCCATCCTCAAGGCGCCCTCGGTCGACGTGCTGGTGGCGATGGTGAAGCGGCACGGCGGCGAATAGGGCCGCTTCGTGCGCCGCGCCGGTAGCTCGTGGCTACCGGCGCGGCATCGAACGGCGACGGGCGCTTCTGGGCAGCAGGCTCTACCCGTCGCGGTTCGCGGACGCACGAATGCACTCAGGGTCGAGCCTGCGCGCATTCTCCAGTCGGACGGAAGGGCAGGGCATGGAGTTCGCGGCCGCTGCCTCGCGTCTCGGCGGTGAAGAACACATCCCAACCGGAGCGGACAAAGCCTTTCGCCGCGTGGGCGCCATCCGTGTCAATTCGCCAGAAGCCCGATGTGCTGCCATTGCTGATCCAGGTTTCAGCCTTTCCGTTTGAATTCTCCGCGCTGAAGAACAACCAGTCATGAAGGGTGGTCACCTCGGAGGGGGATGAACCTCGCGTGCCCCGAATCAGATCCTTGAAGAGCTTCGTTCCCCCGAAGGTCCCGTCGCTGACCCACAGCTCGCGCCCATGCTTGCCGTCATCCGCGGAGAAGTAGATGCGGTCTCCGAGCACCGCGAGCGACGCGGGCGACGAGCCTTTTCTTCCCGGCCGGATGTCCTTCAGGCGCCGGGTCCCGGAGACGGTCCCGTCGCTGACCCAGAGCTCCTCGCCCTCATCCGTTCCGGAGCCCGCGCTGAAGTAGAGACGGCCATTCATCGCCACCAGGTCGTGGGGATACTCGCCGGGGAAGAAGCGCAAGCGGCGCGTGCCCGCGGGCGTGCCGTCCGTGACGTGCAGGGTGGCTTCGCCCTCATCGGGGTCCACGAGGAAGAAGAGCTTTTCGTCCACGCTCTTCATTCCGAAGATGACCGTGTCCTCGAAGACCTTGTGGAGCGGGGTGAAGCTGGCGCCGCCTTCTCCGCGCACGAGCCAGTTCTCTTCGCCCCGGCTGATCACGAAGTAGAGCGAACCGTCGTGCACGGCGAAGCGGCGAGGGTAGGAACTCTCAGGGCCGGGCGCCAGGTCCGCGACTTCTCGGGTGCCTGCTGGCGTGCCATCGCTGGTCCACAACTCCGTGCCACGTGTCCCATGGGCGTGCTCGGCGGCGAAGTAGATCCGGTCTTTGTACGCCACCAGGGCCTGCCCTTCACCCAGCCCCGCCCTCACGGGCAGGATGCGTTTGAGCAGCGTCGTGCCCGCACGGGTGCCGTCGCTGGTCCACAGGGCCCGGCCGTTCATGCCGTCATCCGCGATGAAGAAGAGACGGTCCCCCACGCGCGTGAGGTCCGTGGGGTCCGCGCCCATCGCGCCTCCCGCGATGTCTCGGAGCAAGCGCGTGCCGTCACCGTGCGTTCCACTGCTCGTCCACAGCTCGGTGCCGTGACGGCCATCGTCCGCGGTGAAGAAGAGGCCGGTGGGGCCGGGGGTCTGCTCGCCTATCTTCGCGTCCCCTGGGCCAGGATGAAGGTCCAGCAGCCTGGGCGCGGCGAGTCCGCAAGGCTCCCACTCCCTCTGTGGCCGCGAAGGCGCTTCGTTGTGCGACGGTTGCAAGGCGTCCACGGCCGGCAGCTCACAAGCAGCCAAGAGGGGCAGCACCACCGGGAAGCAACGCCAGGGCTTCTTCATCCACGGCTCCGAAGTCGAGACCACTTTGGAGCGTCAATCTGTGAAGGGTGGGCGATTGCCCCACCTGCCCGCGAGGCTTGCAATCGTGTTGTGACCTGACGCTTCACACCACGCCAAGACTCACGCTACGCGGTTGTTTCAGTTCTCAAGAAAAAGTTGGAATCATTGAAAAACAGGAGTCACTCCTGGTACTCCCACGGCACCTCCCCGCGGTACTGGAAAGGTGCACTGTATGCAGCGATGTATCGGCCCTGACCCTCGGCGTTTGTTGACCTTGTCCCTCGTTTCCGCGCTCGCGCTCACGCAGGGGTGCCAGCCCACGGAGGAAGACGTCCCCGTTGAAGCGGCGGTGACGGGAGAGGTCGCGCAGCCCGCTTCCGTTCCGGGTTTCGCGGAGATGCACCACCACATGTTCGCCGAGGAGGCGTTCAGCGGCGGATGGTTCCACGGCAAGCACACCGGCACGCTGGTGAGCTGTGACGGCGGCTTCCCGGAGAGCGACCATGCGCGCGTGCGCATGGATTTGAGCTCCATGCTCAACGTGTGTCCCAACGCGGGCGGGGTGAACCTGAGCGGCATCCCCGTGCTCTCCCAGATGTTCGGCATTGGCGGCGCGGTTGCGTCGGAAATCATCGGGCAGGTAGAGGGGACGGAGGGCGACACGGGTCTGCACCTGGGCCGGATGAACGTGCCCACGCAGTGGCCCCGCTGGGACACCATCGCGCATCAGCAGGCCTGGGAAGGCTGGCTGCAGCAGGCGCACCGGGGCGGCATGTCCCTGGTCACCATCTCGCTGGTGAGCAACGAGTTCCTCTGCAAGGCGCTGCCGTATCAGAACATCAAGCGTCCCTGCGACGAGATGATGGACGTGGACGTGCAGCTCCAGATGGCGCGTGACTTCGACGCGCGCACGCCCTGGGCGGAGATCGCGCTGTCGCCCGCGCACGCGCGGCAGATCATCGCCTCCGGTAAGCTGGCGATGGTGCTCTCCATCGAGTCGAGCAAGCTCTTCGGCACCAAGAACTGGCAGTCCGAGCTCACCCGCGTCCACAACCTGGGCGTGCGCTCCATCCAGCCGGTGCACCAGTTGGACAACCGCTTTGGCGGCGCGGCGCCCCACAACGCCATCTTCCAGGTCGCGCAGTTCCTGGAGAACTGCCACGTGGACACGGACTGTGGCCTCACGGGCAATGGCTTCACGCTGGGCTTCGACGTGGATGCCAACTGCAAGAACACCAAGGGCCTGACGGCCGAGGGCAAGGCCCTGGTCGCGGAGATGATGAACCGGGGGATGCTCGTGGACGTGGCGCACATGTCCGAGCGCTCCGTGGACGACACCTTCGCCATCTCCCAGGGACGCAACTACTACCCGCTCTACATCTCGCACGGCCATTTCCGCGAGGTGATGCACCCGGGCCTGGCCGCGAACGAGAAGACGACGCCCGCCTCCATCGTCCGCTACCTGCGCCAGACGGGCGGCATGTTCGGCCTGCGCACCGCGCACGACGAGACGCGCGACTACACCCGCACGCCGGTGGCCAACAACTGCCAGGGCTCCACGCGCTCGCTGGCGCAGGCCTACGAGTTCGGCCGCATGGGCCTCAAGGTGAACATGGGCTTCGGCGCGGACCTCAACGGCTTCATCCAGCAGACCCGCCCGCGCTTTGGTGATCATGGCGCCTGCTCCGCGGGCTTCCCGGCGGAGGCGGCCGCCCAGGCCCACCAGCAGCGCGTGTCCGGTCCGGCGCCGCTCGGCACCGACTTCGACGTCTACGGCCTGGCCCACGTCGGCCTGCTGCCGGACGTGGTGCGCGACCTGAAGCAGCTCGGCGTCAACACCACGGGCCTGGAGGGCTCGGCCGAGACGTTCATCCGCATGTGGGAGCGGGCCACTGGCACGCGCACCGGCATGGCGGACGCCGCGACGAACATCGACACCACCGGCGTGGCCACGTACGTCCCGAAGGCCACCCGCGAGGCGGCCTATCCCCAGATGTGTGGCCACCGGTACGCGCCCGCCTCCAAGCAGATGGGCGAGAGCTGCCGCTTCGCGCAGGAGTGCATCAGCGGCGCCTGCAACGCCATGGACGGCTGCTCGGGCCTCACCGGAAGCTGCGTCTGCTCCACGGACTCCGACTGCGGCAGCAGCCAGTACTGTGGCTGGGGCCTCAACGCGGGCAAGTGTCAGAACAAGAAGGCCCGCGGCGCGCTGTGCGCCAGCGGCCGTGAGTGCCTGTCCAACAACTGCCGCTGGACGATGACCTGCGGCTGATGCGGTGTTCCGGCGCGTGACCCGTGAGCTTTCGGGGCACGCGCCGGATTGTCTCCCGGGGCCGCGAGGACCGCTGGCTCCGGGCTACTTCTTGGCGGCCTCGTCAATCACCTCTTGCTTGGTGAGGGGCTTGAGCGAGCCATCCGCCTGGCCTTGGAAGAAGTCGAAGTTCCCGACGGTGCCTTTGACCAGGTACTCCAGGTCCCGCGCTGAGTTCACCATCGCGCGCTCGCGGAAGGTGAAGAAGGGCTTCTCGGGGTCCACGCCGACCTTCGGCATGATTGCTCGCTCCTCGGCGGTGGGCTGCCAGAGCGGCTGAGGACGGGGCTCGGAGCGCAGCACGGCGATGTCGTTGAAGCCGGGCCGGGTGCTCGTTCGCAGCTCCCGCTGGATGGCGAACTGGTCGAGCACCACACCCATCTTGGGGTCCTTCGCCGGGTTGGTGACGATGCGGTCCTTGCCGTAGAGCGGGTTGTCGACGAGGGGCCCCGTGGCCTTGCCGTCCACGCCCACCGGTGGGCCGCTGAAGGACGTGAACGGCGTCTTGCCCTTGACGGACTTCTCACCGTCGACGTGGTCGGCGGCGGTGATGGTGGGGCTGTCACCGGCGGGCTGGAGCTTGCCCTGCTTGTCGATGGCGGACTTCGGGGTGCCGAAGCCTGGCTGGATGGAGTCGAACGCGAAGTTCTCCCGGCGCGACAGCGGAACGTCGTACTTGATGGGCGGCATCATCGCGTTGTTGCCGCCGTGGCGGCGGTCCTCCGCGTCCATGATGTCGCTCATCAGGTCCAGGCTGTTGTTCCGCGTGTTGACCTCCTGGGCGATCTTCGACGGCGTCTTGGCCGTCGACGAGAAGTGGGCGACGGGCTGCTTGAACAGCTTGGGTGCCTGCTTGGCTCCCGTGTGGCTGGCTTCCCGCGTTCCGAGCCGCACCAACGTCGACGTCGCCTTCGTGAAGTTCCCCATGATGATGACCCCCCAGGTCAGTGAAGCATGAGGTGTGTTTCCTCATGCATTTGTAGGAATTGTCCTTCATCTGCCCGAGGAGTTGCGTGCCGCATGTCGATTCTCGGCGCGGCATGCGGTGGCCGCGTTGACGGCGGCCCCGCGGTGGCTTCGCGAACCGCTGCATGCCCGGTGGTTCACCGACCAGGCTTCGCAGACAGTTGCTGTACAAGGCGTCGGCCAATACCCGCGTCCGGACTCCAAGTTTCCACTGCGGTTGTGTGTGAATGCGATGTCTCAAGCACGTTTCGGGACGGGTCTTCCCAGGGAGCCATGAATAGTCAGAGCATGGCCGACGCCGTCTCGTGAAGGAGGCGTCGATGGATGCGAAGAACCGCTACCGCAACAGCGGGTCGATGATTGTTCATGGCATTGGCGCTGGCGCGGTCTCCGCCCGCATCCCTGCCTCACCGGAGTTGGCGGCACGGCAGCAGGCGCCGCGCGAGGACATCCGTTACTTCGACGCGCGCGGCCTGCGCATCATGCTGCGTTCCAACGTGTCGCGACAGGACCTCGAACGCCTGTGCGACGCCGTGCAACCGCTGTCCAGCCAAGGCGTTTGAGGCAGTGGAGGTGGCGTCGTGTCGTGGCCGATTGCATGCAGGTCCATCCTGGTGACGCCCGCCCTGGAGCCCACGCGCTTCGACAAGGCGGCGGAGGCGGGGGCGGATGTGGGGTTGCTCGACCTGGAGGACGGTGTTCCTCGGGCCTTCAAGTCGGAGGCGCGCCGGCGGGTCATCGAGCACGTGGCGCGGGGAGGCCCATCCCGCCCGCTGGCGGTCCGCATCAACAGCCTTCGCACCCAGGAGGGCCTGCGAGACGTGCTGGCCTTCCTGGAGAGTGGCGCCTGGCCGGACGCGGTGTTGTTGCCGAAGGTGGAGTCGCCCGCGGAGTTGCAGCAGCTTGACGCGCTGCTGGGGCCGCACCTGCCGGAGGTGTCCCTGCTGGCCATCATCGAAACGCCCCGGGGCATCGCGGCGGTGGAGGCCATCGCCTCGGCCACGCCGCGTCTCCAGGCGCTCGTGTTTGGCGCGGCGGACCTGTCCGCGCAGTTGGGCGTTCCGCTCGCGTGGGAGTCGTTGGTGTTCGCGCGCTCCCGTATCGCCATGGCGGCCAGCGCGGCGGGGGTGTCCGCCATCGACTCGCCGTGCTTCGACCTGGACGACCTGGCCTGGGTGGAGGAGGAGACGCGGCGCGCCCGCGCGTTGGGCTTCAATGGGAAGATCGTCGTCCATCCGCAGCAGGTGGCGGCGGTCCATCGCGCGCTCCGGCCGTGCTCACGCTCGTTGGATCACGCGCGCCGCGTGGTGGCGCAGGCGGAGGAGGGCGCGGGGGGCATCCGGCGGCTCGGAAGCGCCATGGTGGGACCTCCCCTGGTGGTGGCGGCGCGGCGCGTCCTGGCCCATGAACATCTGATGGATGAGCTGGAGCTGGCCTCGCTCAGGCGAGGGCCCAGCACGGGAGACCCATGAAGAAGAGGGTCTCCGCCGACAAGAACCTGGGCACGCAGCGGTAGCGGGAGACACACGCCCGTCACGGCCGGACGACGCAGCGGAACCCGATGTGCGACGTGCCGCTGTCCACGGCTTGTGGCGAGCGGGCCGCGGGCCGGTAGCGCAGGCAGTAGTTCGGCGCGCACAGGTGGCTGCCTCCCTTGAGGACCCGGCGAGGAATCTTCACCTGGGGCAGGCACGGGTCCAGGCTCCGGTCCGCCGTGGCCGGGCCCCGGGGATTGACGGGGATGCAGCAGGGCTTGCCGCCCTGGCTCTTGTGCCGCTCCTGGTACCAGTCCGTGGTCCACTCCCACACGTTACCGGCCATGTCGAAGAGGCCAAAGGTGTTGGGCGGGAAGCTGCCGACGGGCGACGTGCTCTCGAAGCCGTCCGTGTTGAGGTTCTGCCAGGGGAACTCACCCTGCCAGGTGTTGGCCATCAGCTTGCCGCCGGGCGCGAACTCGTCGCCCCAGACATAGACCTTGCGCTCCATGCCGCCTCGCGCGGCGTACTCCCACTCCGCTTCCGTGGGCAACGCCTTGTCCGCCCAGGTGGCATAGGCGAGTGCGTCCTCGAAGCACACGTGCACCACGGGATGTTGCTCGCGTCCTTCCCAGGTGCTGTCCGGGCCTTCGGGGTGCTTCCAGCACGCGCCCGCCGTGTAGAACCACCACTGCGTCAAATCACGAAGGTCCACGCGCGCGAGCGTCTTCTTGAACACGAGCGAGCCCGGGACGAGCAGCTCCGGTTTCGCGCCGGGGAAGTCAGCCGGATTCAACGGCCGCTCAGCGACGGTGACGTAGTGGGTGGCTTCCACGAAGCGCGCGAAGTCGGCGTTGGTGACAGGCTGGCTGTCCAGCCAGAAGTCCGTCACCGTCACCTGATGCGAGGGACGCTCCTCCGGATAGTGGTGGTCCGAGCCCATCCAGAACGTGCCACCCGGGATGTAGACCATGCCGGGCAGAGAGCGGGTTTGCTGCTCCGCGCCGCGCGTCATGGGGTGCTCGTCCTGGGCCGCGACCTCGTCGATGACGTCGATGCTCATGTGCGTGCCTCCCGTGGGAAACGTGGGGGCCGCGCGGCTGGGAACAATCCGGCCCTGAGGGGCAGGGCGCGTGTCCATGTCCGACCCTCCCGGCGGGGCCCGGCAGCCAGCCCGAGCGCGCTTGTCCGGTGACGCGGGCGTCCCCACCGTGAACCCGGTGCCGCCCTTGTCGGCACCTCCGCGCCATGGACCTGCACGCGACGCTTGCCGACTTCTCCCTGGTGAAGGGCGGGCTGCTGTTCGAAGCCGAGCAGCGGCTGCGCCGGGCGCCTCGGCACCGCTATGACCCGGTGCTGCGGGCCCTCGTGGTCGCCGTGCTCGCCTGGCTCCCGCTGCTCTTGTTCTCGTTGGTCGGCGGACGCCACGCCGTGGCCTCGCTCTTCGATGAGCTGCAGGTCCACGCCCAGCTCTTGATTGCCTTGCCGGTGCTGATTGGCGCGGAGCCCTACATCGATGGGCGCCTGCGCTTCGCGGCCAGGCACTTCCTTCACTCCAACCTCGTGCGGGCTGATGGTTTGGAGACCTTCGAAGCGGACGCCCATAGGGCCATGCGCTGGCGTGACAGCTACGTCGTCGAGGTGCTGCTGCTCACTCTGGCCTATGCGCTCACCCTCATCGCCCCCGCGGACGCCGCCACCCGTTCCTGGACGCTGGGGCCGGATGGAAATGGTTATTCCATGGCGGGATGGTGGAACCTCCTGGTGAGCCAGCCGCTGTTTCGCTTCCTCGCGCTCCGGTGGCTGTGGCGAGGCGTCGTGTGGAGCGCCTTCCTGCTTCGCGTGTCGAGGCTGCCGTTGACGCTGGTGCCCACCCATCCCGACATGATGGCGGGACTGGGATTCCTCCCTGTCGCTCAGGCCAGCTTCTCGCCGGTGGTGTTCTCCCTGGCCGTGGTGGTGGCCGCGTACACGTCCCGGGTCGAGCCCCAGGGGCTGTCCGCGAACCCGGTGGCCTACGTGATTCCGCTGGCCGTCATCGCGGCGGGCGCGGTGGCGATGGTGTTCGCGCCCATGGGCTTCTTCGTCCCGCAGTTGGTGCGCGCCAAGCGGCGGTGCAGCGCGGGTTTCTCTCCGCTCGCGGCACGCCATTCCCGGCAGTTCGAGCAGAAGTGGTTCGAAGGCGGACCGGAGAAGGATTTGCTAGGGGCGCCCGAGATGTCCTCCCTGGCGGACATCGGCACTGCGTACACGCTGGCGCGGAGGATGCGGCTGTTTCCCTGGGACTTGCTGGCGCTGCAAGCCGTCATCGGCTCGGCGCTGGCGCCCCTGCTCATCCTGCTGGTGATGGACCGACAGTTCCTCGCCGTCCTCAAGTTCATCCACGACGGCTTGCGGTGACGCGAGCAGGGCCCGGGAAGCGTGTCCCGGGCCCCCGCGCCGCTCACTCAGAACGTGGCGCCGATGTTCAGCGTGGCGTTGTAGCTGGAGCCCCCCGCGAACGTGACGTCCGAGATCGGCTGATTCTCCGCCGGCCGCAGCGAGGGGACGAGCTCCTGGTCGAAGAGAAGGTTGTAGTTGGCCCTCAGGTCCGCGGTGAAGGCGCCCGAGTAGAAGCGCAGCCCCGCGCCCAAGGGCACGGCGCCCGCGGTGTCGTCGCGGTAGCCGAGCGCCTCGGCGCCTCGGCGGACGTTGTATCGGTTGATGCCCAATCCGCCGAGGATGTAGGGCTGGATGGGGCTGGCCGTGAGTCCAATCGTGGCCACGGCCTGTCCGCCATTGCGAACGATGTCCGGGTTGCGCGCCAGCTCTCGCACGTCGCGCCGGTCGATCTTGTTGATGGCGCCGGTGTAGCCCACCTCGATGCCGAACACGCGAGACGGTTTGAGCGCCGCGGTGGCGCCGTAGGCTGCGCCCGGGTCGATGCGCGGCGCGAGTCCTCCGCTGTAGCCTTCCACGCCGCCACCCACGGTCACCGTGAGCCCCCGCATGTTCGGCTCGTCCTTGGCCAGGGCCGTGCCCCCACACAACGCGCCCGCGACGACCAGTGCCTGGATTCGTTTCATCTCGAATGCCTCCGACCGCTGGGAATGTTCCGAGAGAAGCTGAGACCGAGGACAGCCCGGTTCAACCCGGACCAAGCCAGCCTCCATCGCGAGCCCTTCCATGGGTGCTTGCATGACGCAGCTCCCGTGTCCCTCCCCGTGGGGCAGTGGCCTCGTGGCTTCGGTTGAACTGGGAGCACGGGGGATTTATACAGGGGCCCGTCGGCGCCTCATCGTGAGGTCGTCGGCCCGGACGAGGTGCGCCGTACCCGGTGAGGACAAGACGACGCGACATCAGGAGTCGTACGTCATGTCCTGGATTCTCCTCGTCATCGCGGGATTGCTCGAGGTGTGTTGGGCGATCGGCCTCAAGTACACCGAAGGTTTCACTCGCCTGGTTCCCAGCGTGCTGACAGGCAGTGCCATCGTCGCCAGCATGGTGTTGCTCGGTGTGGCCACGAAGAACCTGCCCATCGGGACCGCCTACGGCGTCTGGGTGGGGATTGGTGCCATGGGCGCGGCCATCCTGGGGATGGTGCTTTTCCGTGAGCCCGCCACCCCGGCGCGCCTCTTCTTCCTGGCGCTGCTGTTGGTCTCCATCGTGGGGTTGAAGGTCACCAGCGGCCGGTAGTCGCGGCCGAGGGCTGATTTCCCGGGCGCTGACTCGTGGTCAGCGCTAGACGTTGGGGCCATGAGCGAAGCATTCCTGGCCCCAACGCGGCCTCGGCGGCGTGGCTGGTGGCGGTACTCCTTGATGGTGGTGGCGCTGGCCGCCGGGGTTCTCGGCATCCTCACCTGGACGACGACCGACGGCCTCCAGGCCTTTGGCGCGAACGCCGAGGGCGCGAGGCTGGCGCGGATGAAGGCGTCCTCCCGCTACAAGGACGGCATCTTCACCAACACGGCGGGGGACCGGGTCGCGCTCAACGGGCCGACGTGGAGCACCCTGAAGGAGATGCTCTTCGGGACGCAGCAGCGCACGCCGCCCGCGCCGCTGCCCATGGAGCAAGACGTGGCCGCGGCGCTGGCGAAGCCGCCGGAGACGGGGCTGCGCGTGACGTGGCTGGGGCACTCCACGTTGCTGGTGGAGATTGATGGCTTCCGCGTCCTCACCGACCCCATCTGGGGCGAGCGCGCATCGCCGACCACCATCGCCGGCCCCAAGCGCTTCCACCCGCCACCGCTGCCGTTGGAGGCGCTGCCGGACGTGGATGCCATCCTGATTTCGCATGACCACTACGACCACCTGGACATGCCCACCATTCGCGCCCTGGCGTCGCGCAAGGTGCCGTTCTACGCCCCGCTGGGCGTGGGGGCGCACCTGGAGCAGTGGGGCGTGCCCGCCGAGCGCGTGGTGGAGCTGGACTGGTGGCAGGAGGTGTCGCTGGGCGAGGGGCGGCTGCGGGTGGTCGCCACGCCCGCGCAGCACTTCTCGGGGCGGGGCCTGACGGACCGGAACAGCACGTCGTGGACGTCCTGGACGCTGCTGGGCGCGCAGCACCGCGTCTTCTTCAGCGGTGACACGGGGCTCACGGACGAGTTCGAGGAAGTGGGGCGGCGCTTCGGCCCCTTCGACGTCGCCATGTTCGAGGTGGGCGCGTTCCACCCGTCCTGGGGGAGCATCCACCTGGGGCCGCAGCAGGCCTTGAAGGCGCACGAGATGGTGAAGGGGCGAACGTTGCTGCCCATCCACTGGGGCACGTTCAACCTGGCGCTGCACGCCTGGGACGCACCCGCGAACGAGCTGGTGGCCGAGGCGCGTGAGCGGGGTGTCTCACTGCTCACGCCCATCCTGGGGCATCCCGTGGAGCCCACGAAGGAGCGCTCCGACACGGCGTGGTGGAGCACGGTGCGGGCCGCGGTCGCGGGTGACGCGCCGTAAGCGCGTCGCCGCGAGGTCCGAAGCCGCACGGCGGAGCGATGGCGGCTCCCCGTGCCGCGCGGGGGCTCAGGCCTTCGTGGTCGTGATGTCGAAGTGCGCCACGTCCTCGCGCGTGCCCATGCCCGCGTAGAGTCCGACGGCCGGCGCATCTCCCGCGTCCGCCTGGACGAAGATGACGGGGATGCCGCGGTCCGCGGCAATCTTCCTCAGGCGCACGAACAGCTCGCTCGCGATGCCCCGGCGCCGGAACGGCGTCGCGATGGCGAGGTCATACACGTAGAGCTCGCTGCATCGCCGCTCCAGCTTGGGGAGCTCATAGGCCACGAGTCCGCCCACGACCTGGCTGTCGACCCGGGCCACCAGGACGACCGTCTCCTCTCGGCCGAGGATGGCGCGCAGGTAGTCGTCCTCGGGGGGCTGGGCATACGCTTCGGGGTCCTCGAACGCCTCCGCGAAGACGGCGTTCAGATCTCGCATCAGCGCCAGGTCGGCGTCCGCGGCGCGGAGCCGCTGGTAGGTGGTTTCTTGCATGATGTGGGGTCGACTGTAGCACCCACGCCGTGCGCCGATACGTAAATGGTGGACCCCGTGCACAAAGCCTTGCATGTGTCCATTCACTTTTGCGCGTGTCTGGGTTTGGATCGGCGCCGTGGTTGGCGTTGTTCATGCCCGGCGTGAAATTCCATTGGCAGAGCAGCCGGGTGCGTCTGTGAAGTAGTGGTTTCCCGAGGGATTGCACCCCCGCACGCAGGCGCCCACAATGCGCCGCGTCTGAATTGTTGGATGGAGCATCATTTCCAGTGGGTGCCCGGATGGGGCGGGGCGGATGCGACTTTCTCTCACGCATAAAATCACCTTGGCGCCCATCGTCGTGGCGCTCCTGTTCGTCCTCCTCTCCCAGGGCTACACGGTGCCTCGGCTCCAGGAGGCCTTCGAGGCCCAGGGCCGGGAGCTGAGCGGCGCGCTGCCCACGGTGCTGGCCTCCGCGCTGTCGGATGGGATGAAGCGTCACGCGCACGAGGAAGTGCAGCAGACGCTGGAGGCCGTGGCCCAACATGGTGGTGTGGCCTATGTGGCCGCCTTCGACGCGGACGGCGCGCTCGTGGGCGTGGCCGGTGAGAAGGCGCAGGTCCTCCGCGACGCGCGTGAGCAGTTGATGGCGTCGGAGGATGGGCTGATCCTCCGGGATGGCGCGACGGAGCTGCAGGACCTGATGGCGCTGGTGCCAGGCGGCGCTGGCCGCGTCCACGTGGGCTTCGACCGCACCCAGGCGCGAGGCCGGGTCGAGGGCGCGCTCTCCAACGTGGGCATCGTGGTGGTCGTCGCGTTGCTGGTGTTCACGGGGGCGGCCTTCTTCATCAGCCGCGCCATCGTCTCGCCGCTGGTCAAACTGGAGTCGGTGGTGCGGCGAATCGCCGTGCATGGCGACCTGCGCGAGGTCATCCGCATCGACTCGAACGACGAGGTGGGGCAGCTCGCGCGAGCCGTGGGGTTGCTGGTGGGCAAGCTGAAGGATCTGCTGCACCAGCTCCAGTCCTCCACGGAGCTGCTCAGTGACTCGGTGATGGGGCTGACGGAGTCCGCCGAGCAGCAGAACGAGATGGTGACCCGGCACGCCGCCGCGCTCCAGGAGACGCAGGTGACGGCGCAGGAGATTCGTCAGACGGCGCTGCTCGCGTCGGGCTCCGCGGAGTCCGTCATCCAGGTGGCCGAGCGCGCCGAGCAGTTGAGCCGCACGGGCGAGGAGTCGGTGGCGGCCAGCATCGATGGCATGGAAGAGGTGCGCAATCAGGTGGCGGAGATCGCCGCGCGCATCACCGCCCTGGGCGAGCGGACCAAGCAGATCAGCGGCATCACCGAGACGGTGAAGGACCTGGCGGACCAGTCCCACCTGCTGGCCGTCAACGCGGCCATCGAAGCGGCGCGCTCCGGCGAGCATGGACACGGTTTCGCCGTCGTGGCCCGTGAGATTCGCGTGCTGGCGGACCAGTCCATCCGCGCCACCAATCAGGTGCGGCGCATCCTCCTGGACATCAACCAGGCCATCATCGGCACCGTGGAGATCACCGCCGAGGGCACCGAGCGCATGGAGGCGGGCCTGGCGCAGGTCCGCACCTCCGGAGACACCCTGAAGCAGCTCACCACCATCGTCGAGGACAGCACCGCGGCGGCCCGGCAGATCGCGCGGACCGTGAGCCAGCAGGCCACGGGCATCGAGCAGATCTTCACCGCCGTGAATGAGCTGAACACGTTGATGACGGACACGGTGTCACGCATCTCCACCACCAGCGACGCGGCGGACTCCTTGAAGATGCTGTCCGAACGCGTGTCCCAGGTCGTCCGCGCCTACAACGTCTGACGCGGCGGCGGACGCGGGGTGACAGTTTTCGGGGGCTCCGGTGTTTTCCCGAAACCAGCAGTGTTTCGGGAGGAGTGAGGCGTCACGTCGGGCCGAACGGGGTGTCCTTGCCTCCGCTTGCGGAGACCCTACATGTCGAGATGGACCGTGGCCGTGGTGGCTGTCGCACTCGTGTCCCTCGTGGGCTGTGATTCTGAGTCGCCGGACCGGATGGTGGATGGTTGGTTCACCACCAGCGACGGGGTTCGCCTCCACTATCTGGAGCGGGCCGGGGAGGGGAGCCCGGTGGTGCTGCTCCATGGCTACATGGGGTCGGCGGCCAGCGCTTGGGTGGCTCCGGGTTTCGTGGACGCCCTGGGGGCGCGGCACCGGGTGATCCTGTTGGATCAGCGGGCGCATGGAGAGAGTGACGCTCCGCACGAGCCCTCCGCCTATGGCGAGCGGATGGTGACCGACGTCATCGAGTTGATGGACACGTTGGGCATCGAGAAGGCGCACATCGGCGGTTACTCGATGGGCGGCTCGATGACGCTCCGGCTGATGCAGCGTGTCCCGGAGCGGTTCCTCTCCGCGCATGTCGGAGGGGCTGGGGTCGACGAGCAGGATGACGCGCTCCGGGCCGCTGCCTTGGCGCGTGATCCTCAGGGGACGGATCCCGAAGAGGCGTGGATGCTGGAGGAGATCGAGCGCTCCAACGCGAACACGCCGCCTCCCGACAGGGTGGCTCACGCGGCGCTGGTCGAGGCGTGGGGCGCCTGGACGCGGGTGGACCCGGACCTGTCCCGCGTGGCGTTCCCGGTGCTGTGTGTGAATGGCGGCTTCGACGGTCCCTATTCGAAGTCGGCACGCATGGCGCGAGAGCTTCCCCGGGTGGAGAACGTCGTCGTCCTGGGACGCAGCCACCTCACGACACTCATCGATCCGCTCTACCACGAGAGCCTGGCGAGCTTCTTTTCGAGGTACGACGCGCCCTGAGGCTGGGGGTGCCAGGGCTACTTCGCGGCGCGAGGACGTCGGGCCGTGGAGCGGCGACGCTTCACGCGCTGTTTCACTTCGTCGCTTCGGCAGACGCGCACGTGGAGGAAGCGCTGGAGTTGGGAGAGCGCCAGGTCGTGGTCGCTGTCGCTCTCCGCCGCACAGCAGTCGCTCAGCACGGTGAGTTTGTACTCGTGCATGTGGGCGTCATGGGCGCTGAAGAAGATGCACAGGTTGGTGGCCAGCCCTGCGAGGATGAGCTTCTTCGTGCCCAGATGGTCCAGGAGCGGCACCAGGGACGTGGCGAAGAAGGCCGAGTGCTTGGGCTTGAGGATGAAGTAGTCATCCGGCTGAGGTTTGAGGGCTCGTGCGACGTTCCGGCCCCGGATGCCCGGACCGGTACAGTGCGCGTAGATGTCGCGGAAGTTGCTGCGCCAGTAGCCGAAGTTGTCGTTGACGTAGATGACCGGGACGCCGGCCCGCCGCATGCTGGCCGCGAAGGGCTCCAGGCGCTTCACCATCCGAAGGGCCCACGGGAGGACGGCTTCACCGCCTGGGAACTCCAGGTCGTTGATGACGTCGATGATCAGCAGCGCCGTGTCGGAGCGTTGACCGCTGGACGTCCGCTTCCGTGCCTTCCGGGTCCTGCCTTGCTGCGTCGCCACGTCCACCCCGCCGTCAGGAGGCTGCTCCGCGGAAGGGTATGCACTGCCTGTTGGGACGGCGAGCCGGGCTGGGGCCTGGGAATGTGTGCTTCGGTCCGGGCTCAACTGCGCGCCCGCGAGGAGCGCCAGGGTGGTGACTGCCTCGGGATGGGGTTGCTGGTTGTCCGCCGTCAGTGCCAGCATTTGCTCCAGGGGGTGATGGGTGCGTGCTGGCCTTTGGGTTCTTTGCGCGGTCTTCATCGTTACGGGCTGCGCAGGGAGTGAAGCCTCGACTCGAAGGGGTTCTCTCCATCAGCGGTCATCGCTGCCCGGTGGGAGCGCCTTGGAGGTGGACGTACCGGTCGCTTCCCGAGGGGCGGGCGTTTCGCGAGGCCCTCGGCGTGATGCATTCGGTGCGCTCGTGCGTGGCGCGGGATTGGCGGAGCTCGAAGAATGGCCCGAGAGGACGCTGACGCCCACGCAGGCCGCGACGCTGTTGGAGGCACTGGGCAAGAAGGAGGTGACGCTCGGACAGTTCCCGGCCCGCATGGCTGTTGGGTACATGCTGCGCGAGGTGTTGACCGCGGGAGCAGTGTCTCGCGCCGAGTTGGACCTTCGGGCGGAACGCTTCACGCATCTGGCCGTCCTTCGACCAGACGGCTACCTCGCATGGGTGCGCAGTGGGAAGACGCAGCAACGTGTGAGCGCCGTGGAGTGGAAGGATGGGGCCTTCCGCGCGGGGCAGTTCACGCTGGGCGTTTTTTACTCGGGGAGGGGCGGTGTGAGCCTCTCCCGCTTCCGTGGACACCCCCGATGTGATGGAAGGGTGTTCGATGTCGGAGCGCGAGAAGAAGAGGCGGCAGCGACGTAGCTTCACCTCGGAGTTCAAGTCCGGAGCGGTGAAGTTGGTACTTGAGGAGGGCAAATCCGTCGCGGAGGTGGCGAGGGACTTGGACCTGACAGAGACGGCCTTCCGCCGGTGGGTTGAGCAGGCCCGGACGGACCGGGGCCAGGGCAAGCAGGGTGCACTCACCAGCGAGGAGAGGGCGGAGCTCTCCCAACTGCGCAAACGCGTGCGGCAGCTGGAAATGGAGAAGGAGCTCCTAAAAAACGCGGCGGCCTTCTTCGCGAAGGAGATGAAGTGAAGTTCCGCTTCATCCACGTGGAGAAGGCCTCTCTGTCAGTCGCCTTCCTCTGTCGCCAGCTGGGCGTCTCTCGCTCCGGCTACTACGCCTGGGCGAAGCGGCCCGAGTCCCAGCGGCGACAGCGCGACCGCGAGCTGTCAGTGGAAGTGGCGGCCATTCAGCAGCAAAGCCGAGGTACCTACGGCAGTCCCCGTGTTCATGCCGAGCTGCGCGCTCGGGGCGCCCGAGTCTCCGCGAAGCGTGTGGCGCGTCTCATGCGGCAGGAGGGCCTGGCGGCCCGCCGCAGGCGCCCCTTCGCGCGGACCACCGACAGCCGCCACGCCCATCCAGTTGCCCCCAACGTGGTGGCCCGGGACTTCCTCCCCCGCGGCCCCAATCGCACCTGGGCGAGCGACATCACCTACATCTGGACGGCGGAGGGCTGGCTCTACCTCGCCGTCGTGCTCGACCTCTTCAGCCGCCGTGTCGTGGGATGGAGTATGGGCGAGCGAATCGACCGACATCTCGCGTTGGGTGCCCTCAACATGGCCCTCGCCGGGCGTGGCGCCCCTGCGATTCATCACTCCGACAGGGGCTGCCAATACGCCAGCGAGGACTACCGGGAGCGGCTGGCAGAGCACGGAGTCACCTGCTCGATGAGCCGCAAGGGCAACTGCTGGGACAATGCCGTCGTCGAAAGCTTTTTCAGCAGCTTGAAGATGGAGCTCGTCCACACGCGCAGCTTCCGGACGCGAGAAGAGGCTCGACGAGCGCTGTTCGATTACCTTGAGGTGTTCTACAACCGGAAGCGTCTTCACTCCGCTCTCGGCTACATCAGCCCTGTGGAATACGAGCGAACGGCTGAGGTGCGAAGGCAGGCAGCGTAGTCAACCTGTCCACCGAAGCGGGTGAGGCTCAGTGTCTTTCGGGAGTTGAACGGCCGGCTGAAAGAGTCGGGCCACGGCGCTTTCGCTGACGTCCACGATGACGCGGACTATCTCAGCCGCTCACTCGATGGTGCCGAGGAGGCCTTCGTCGGGCTCGCGCTGGCGGTGGGGCAGTTCTTCTCGACATCGCCCGCCGACAACCTGTTGGCGCTCCAGCGCATGCCCGCCGCCGTGGCGGCGCTGATTGCTTCGTCGCCCGAATACCTGCGGCGCTTCCAGTACATGACGCGTGGCGAGCAGGTCCAGGCCGTCTCCAGGCTTGCGACGGAGCTGCTCACAGCCTGGGGCACGGCGTCCTCCGTGAGTCGCACGTTTCAAGGGGCGATGGTGGGGGTTGAGGGGTCGGTGCCGGTGTTGTCGCTGTCGGCCGAGGGCACGTTGGTGCTGGAGCGTGTCGCCGTCCCGGTGAAGCAGGTCGCCGGGGTGCTGAGCGGGGGACCCGGCGCGGCCATCATTCTCCAGCGTGCCAATGCCGCGGCGCAGGGGGCCGGCCCGCCCGACGGCCCGGGGCATTGGGGGCCCGCGAAGGAGTCCATGTCTCCTCGCGCCCGGCGCTACCAGGAGCAAATCTCGGGGCGCCCGGCGGACGAGGCGTACTGGGTGCGGAACGTCAAGTTCGATGGCTTCGAGAACGGCGTCCTGCTGGAGGCGAAGGGGCCTGGTTACGCGAACAAGTTCCTTGAGAACCTGAAGCCCAAAATCTGGTTCGAGGGGTCGGGAGCCAAAGCCCTTGTCGAACAGGCGCAGCGCCAGTTGGCTGTGACTCCCAAGGGTGTGCCCATCAGGTGGTGTATTGCCGAGGAGAAAACGGCCGAAGCCATCCGACTCCTATTCCAGAAGGAACGGGTCATCGGGATAGAAGTCATCTATGTCCCACCCTTGTAGGAGGAGCCCCGCTGATGCCCACCGCTTTCCACAAGGATGAAACGTATTTTGCTGGAGCCTACTGGGGCGCCCGTAGGGAAGCTGCGGCGGCCTGTGCGCTGCGCGCGGAAGCGCTCTTTGCCTCGCTGGCGAACGTCGACGCGTCATTCCGTCAGTGGTTTCGGCAAGGCAAGTCGAGGAAGGACGCGCTGCTGCGCCCCATCGTGCCCACGCGTGCGGAACTGGAGAAGCTCGTCAGCGATGGCAGGGACCGGGTCGTTGAGGAACTTGGGTTCCGCTTCAGCGCGTGGAATGGCGCGAGCGACGATCAGGATGGCAGTGCGCTCCGAGTGACGTGTGGCGGCTACTCCGAGCGAGTGGGCAACACCTGTATGTTCGATCTCCCCAGCAAGGGACCGAATGCAGACCGGGTGTTGGTGGCTCCGGTGCTGTCTGGGCTCGTGAGGAGCATGGCGACTGCGTGGGAGCCCGACTTTGCCGTGGCGATGTCATCTGAGCACCTCCAGTCGGTCGATCAGGGTGACCCTGCCGTGCTCTGGATCGGATGGGTGACGTACATCGCCAGGCAGCGGGGCAAGGTGCCGCCATTGCCGGCCCCAGTCCGAATTGAACCGGTGGAAGACAAGGGGACACTCATCGTTCTGACCCCGGAGCGGTTCACGGCCAGAAACCCGGACCACCTGGCGCTGGCTGCGCGGGTGACGGAGCTCCTGGCGCGCGCTGGCGTCGTGCCTCCCGTCTAACCCGGCGCTTACGCGAGCTGCTGGACCTTCTGCAAGGCTCAGCGAGGTTCGGCGTTCTTGTAGCGCAAGCGCTTCATGGCTTCGAACCGGGCCCGGTCCCGAGGCGGGGTCGTGGCCACCAGTCCGTCGAGCATGCGCTTCGAGCTCTCGTAGATCTCCTCCACGGCTTTTTCGAAAGCCTCCGTGTTCGCCTTGGAGGGCGCCCGCGTCCCGGCAATCTTCCGGACGAACTGGAGCGCCGCCGCGCGGATGTCTGCGTCGGTGGCGGGAGGCGCGAAGTTGAAGAGGGGCTTGATGTTCCGGCACATGCCCCCAGGCTAGAGCGTGGCCAGGAAACTGGCCACGCTCCGTTGCCATCACCCCGGGCTGCCCTCCTGCCGAGGGGCCCCACCATCGAACCAGGCGTAGACGGTGGGCAGCACCAGCAGGGTGAGCAACGTGGACGTGAAGAGCCCACCGATGACCACCGTGGCCAGCGGCTTCTGCACCTCCGCGCCCGCGCCCGTGGAGAAGGCCATGGGGAGAAAGCCCAAGGAGGCCACCAGGGCGGTCGTCAGCACGGGCCTCAAACGCAGGTGGGCCGCGTCATGGGCCGCCTGCCTGGGCTCCAAGCCGTCGTGCCGCAGCTTCTGGATGCTCGCGACGAGCACCAGTCCGTTGAGCACCGCCACGCCGAACAGGGCGATGAACCCCACCGCCGCGGAGATGGACAACGGCATGCCCC
Organism: Myxococcus hansupus; assembly: GCF_000280925.3. Classification (NCBI taxonomy): domain Bacteria; kingdom Pseudomonadati; phylum Myxococcota; class Myxococcia; order Myxococcales; family Myxococcaceae; genus Pseudomyxococcus; species Pseudomyxococcus hansupus. Next base: position 4,135,489 of record NZ_CP012109.1, on the reverse strand, counting down.
GCACCAGCAGCGCCAACAGCCCGCCGGTGATGGCGAACGGGATGTTGAGGTAGATGAGCAGGGCCGGCCGCACCGCGTTGAACGTGGTGTAGAGCAGCACGAAGATGAGCAGCAGGGTGAGCGGCACCACGAAGGCCAGCCTGCGTGACGCGGACTGGAGGTTCTCGAACTGGCCACCCCAGTCCACCCAGTAGCCCGTGGGCAGCTTCACCTCTCGCGCGATGACCTGCTCGGCCTCCGTCACGAAGCTCTGGAGGTCCCTGCCACGCACGTTGGTTTCAATGGTGAGGCGCCGCTGGATGTTCTCCCGGCTCACCTGCGCGGGGCCGTCCTCGACGACGACCTTCGCGAGTTGAGACAGCGGGATGAGCTGCCCCGTGGGGCTGGCGATCCGAAGCTCCTCGAGTTGCTCCACGCTCGTCCGAGCGCTGGGGGCGAAGCGGACCTGGAGCGCGAAGCGCCGCGGGCCCTCCACCACCGTGCCCACCTCCTTGCCGCCAATGGCCTCGATGGTGTCCAGCACCTGGCGGACGTTGATGCCGTAGCGCGCAATCGCCTGCCGGTCGATTCGGATGCGCGCCACGGGCAATCCCGCCACCTGCTCCGCCTTGACGTCCGCGGCACCAGGAACCTTCGACAGGGCGGCCGCGAGCTTGTCGCCCGTCTGCTTGAGCACCTCCAGGTCCTCGCCATAGAGCTTGAGCGCGACGTCCGAGCGCACCCCAGCGATGAGCTCGCTGACGCGAAGCTCGATGGGCTGCGAATAGCTGAACAGGCTGCCGGGGACCTCCTTGGCCAGCGCCTCGTTGAAGCGGGCGATGAGCCCTTCACGGTCCTTCGCCGTCGTCCAATCCTCGTGAGGTTTGAGCATCACGAAGATGTCACTGATTTCGACGCCCATGGGGTCGGTGGCGATCTCCGCGCGGCCCGTGCGGGAGACCACCGTGGTGACCTCCGGGAAGCGCTTGAGCACCGTTTCAATGAGCCCCGTCTGGCGGACGGATTCCTCCAGGGAGACGGACGGGACGCGCCAGGCCTGGATGGCGATGGCGCCTTCGTCCAGCCGGGGGATGAACTCCGCGCCCAGGAACGGCACGGTGGCCAGGCTGGCCACCAGCAGTCCCGCGGCGACGCTGACGACGACGGCCCGCTTTTGGAGGCACCAGGCCAGCGCGGGTTCGTAGACGCGCCGAGCCCCCATCACGATGAAGCTCTCCCGCTCCTGTGTCTTCCGAGGCAGGAGGACGGACGCGAGCGCGGGGACGAAGGTGAGGGAGAGAACGAAGGCTCCGGCCAGGGCGCAGATGACGGTGATGGCCATGGGCTTGAACATCTTCCCCTCGATGCCGCTGAGGGCGAGGATGGGCAGGTACACCACGCCGATGATGACCTCCCCGAAGGCCGCGGCCTGCCGGACCTCCACGGCGCTGTGGTAGACGACGTCGTCGCGTTCCTCTCGAGTGAGCTCTCGGCCCAGTGCGTGGCTGCGCTCCGCGATGTGACGGACGGCGTTCTCCACGATGATGAGCGCGCCGTCGACGATGAGCCCGAAGTCGATGGCGCCCAACGACATCAGGTTTCCGGAGACGCCCAGCGCGCGCATGCCGATGAAGGCACAGAGCATGGACAGCGGAATGGCCGCCGCGGCGAGCAGTCCCGCGCGGAGGTTCCGGAGCATGAGGAACAGCACGACGATGACCAACAGGCCGCCCTCGATGAGGTTCGTCGCCACCGTCTGAATCGTCTTCCGGACCAGGTCGGTGCGGTCATAGAAGGTGTCCAGCGTGACGCCGGGCGGAAGGGCGGGGCGGATCTTCTCCACCTCGGCCTTCACGGCGTTGACCACCTCGCGCGAGTTCTGGCCGATGAGCATCATGACGATGCCGGTGACGGCCTCGCCCCGTCCATCGCGGGTGACGGCGCCTTGACGGACCTGGGGCGCGAAGGTGACCTCCGCCACGTCGCGGACGTAGACGGGCACGCCCTGGTCCGAGGTGGCGAGGACGACGGTGCGGATGTCGTCCAGCGACTCGACCAGGCCTTCACCGCGGATGAGCACCTGCTCCGGGCCCCGGGCGATGTATGCGCCGCCCGCGTTGGCGTTGTTCTGCTCCAGCGCCTCGAAGAGCCGCGACAGGGGCAGGCCGTAGGCGGACAGCCGCGCCGGGTCCACCTGCACTTCGTAGGTCTTCAGCTCACCGCCGAAGGCGTTGACCTCGACCACGCCCGGGACGGAGCGCAGGCGAGGGGAGATCTGCCACTCCAGGATGCTGCGCAGCTCCATGGCGCTCTGGCCCTCGCCGCGCACCTCGAACTGGTAGATTTCACCCAGGCCGGTGGAGATGGGGCCCATCTCTGGTGAGCCGTATCCTTCCGGGATGTTCTCCTTCGCGGACGCCAGCCGCTCCTGGATGAGCTGGCGCGCGAAGTAGATGTCGACGTTCTCCTTGAAGACGATGGTGACGACGGACAGCCCGAACTTGGAGACGGAGCGAAGCTCCTCCGTGTCAGGGAGGCCGCTCATCGCCGTTTCGACGGGGATGGTGATGAACCGCTCGACTTCCACGGGACCGAGCCCGGGTGACGAGGTGAGGACCTGCACCTGGACGTTGGTGACGTCGGGAACCGCGTCGATGGGCAGCTCGCGCAGGGCGTTCAGCCCGAAGCCGATGAGCACCCCGGTGAGGATGAAGACGAGGATGCGGTTCTTGATGGAGAGATGAATGAGCCTGTCGAACATGGTGGCCGCCTAGTGGGAGTGGCCTTCGCCCATGCTCTCCTTGGAGAGCTCGGACTTGAGGATGAAGGCGCCCTGGGCGACGTAGCGCTCACCGGCTTGGAGGCCGGAGCGCACCTCCACCTCGCTGGCGGAGGTGGCGCCTGTCTTCACTTCACGGGGGCGGAACTGCGTCTCCGAGATGGGGACGAAGACGACCGACTCACCCGCCACCTGTTGGATGGCTTGCCGGGGCACCACGACGTGGTGGTTCGCACCCGGCCCGGCCCCGGGCGCCTCGGCCTCGGTGGCGACCGTGGCCTGGGCGAACATCCCAGGCTTGAGCCGCCGGTCCGCGTTGTTCACCACCACCCTGACGGGGATGGTGCGGGTCTTCTCGTCGACGATGTCGCCGATGTAGCCCACCTCGCCCTCGAACGCCTGACCGGGGAGCGCCTGGACGGTGATGGCCACGCGCTGGCCCGTGCGAACGCGCGAGAGCTGGGACTCGGCGAGGTCCAGCATCGCCCAGAGCTGGGAGAGGTCGGCGACGGTGAACAGGGGCGTGGTCGCCTCCACGGCCTGTCCAATCGTGACTTGAATCTCCACCACGGTGCCGTCCAGCGGGCTGATGGCGGGGAAGCGCGAGCTGTAGTGGTCATTGGCCCGCAGCAGGGAGATCTCCTTGTCGGAGAGTCCCAGCGCATGGAGCCGGCCGTCCGCGGCGTTGGTCTCGGCCTGGGCGGTGACGAAGGCGCTTTCGGCCTCGCGCATCTCCCGCTCGCTGGTGATGCCCTTCGCGAGCAGCTCCTGTTCGCGCTTGTAGTTCGCCTCGGCCACACGTGCCTTGGTCGCGGCGGAGAGGAAGTCCGCACGTGCCTGCCCCAGCTCCGGGCTGTCCAGGTACCCGAGCACCTGCCCGCGTTTCACCTTCTGGCCCAGCACGACACCGAGCGTGTCGAGCCGCCCGGGAACGCGTGAGGCCACCTTGGCCACGCCCCCCTGGGTGAAGGTGATGCGCGCGGGCACCACGAGGCTGGAGACCAGGGGCTTCACCTGGGCGGTCGCCAGCTCCAATCGCGCCGCACGAACGGCCTCGGCGGTGAGCGTGACGAGCGCGTCGTGTCCCGTCACCGCGGCGTCCTTGCCGCCGGCAGGCGCGTGGTCATCATCGTGCGCGGCGGCGGGCGCGTCCGCCCCATGGGCGTGTGGCTTCTCCGAGCAACCCGCCGCGAAGAGGGCCGTGGCCACGAGGAGGGCGGGAATCATGGACCGTGCGTTCATTGGAGGGCCCCCACGGACTTGATGAGCTGGGCACTGGCGGCGTTCAGTTCCTCGAGCGCTTCGATGTAGCCACGGCGTCCGTCGAGGGCCTCTCGCCGGATGATGAGCAGTTGCAGGTAGTCCACCTTGCCGGCCCGGTAGGCCTCGGTGACGAGGCTCAAGTTCTCCTGGAGCGCGGACAGCACGTCGGCGCCGTAGACGCTCGCTGTCGCCTGCGCGGCGCGGTACCGGTTCAGCGCCAGCTCGACCTCGGTGCGCACGAAACGCTCGGTGGCGGCGAGCCGCTGTTGTGCCTGGCGCTCCCGGGCGAGGCTCGTCCCTTTCCCCGCCGGATTCCGGTTGAAGACCGGCAGGTCGATGCTGAGCGTTCCCTGAACGATGTTGTCGTTCTCCTCGCGGCCATAACTCACGCCGACGCTGGGCCGGGGCAGGGCGTCCCGGCTGGCGAAGCGGACCTCCGCCCGCGCGGCTTCCCAGTCCGCCCGCGCTGCCCGAAGGTCCTGCCGCTGCTGGGTGGCCTGTTCGACGAGCACCGTGAAGGCGGGCGGGGCGAGCACGACCGTACTGAGCTCTCCCTCGGGCGTGACGTCCTCGCTCGCGTCCAGGTTGAGCAGGAGCTTCAGCTCGGCCAGGGACTGGAGGCGTTGCTGGGTGGCGCGGACCTTCTCTCGCTGAGCCCGTCCCAGCTCCACCCGCGCGATGTTCACCTCGATGTGCGACGCGGCGCCGGCCTTGAGGCGCTCCTCGGCCGTCTTGCGGCCTTCCTCCGCCAGCGCCAATCCGTCCTCACTCAGTCGCAGCGCGCGTTCGGCGGCCAAGGCCCGGCCAAAGGACTGACGGACTTCGGCGGCCAGGTCGACCTTGAGGGCTTCCAGCCGGGACTGGCTCGCGGAGGCGGTGGCGCGCGCGGCGTCCTTCCGTGCCCCGCGTTGGCCGAAGACCTCCAATTGCTGGCTCACGCCCAGGTTGAGCTCAAGCGTCGTGCCCTCTTCGCGGAGCCGGGGGCCCGCGGCCGCCTGGAGCTGTGGGTTGCTTTGCAGCAGGAGGGAGGCGCCCTCCAGTTGGGCCTGGGCGGCCGCGGCGTCGGCGCGCCCCTCGATGAGCCGGGGGCTCTGTTCGAGCGCGAGCGCGACGGATTGCTGCATCGTCAAGGGACGGGCCGCGAGGGCCGCGGTGGGTAGGAAGAGAAGGGCGTTGATGAGGCGAAGGGTCGGAGACACGTTGCGCGTACCTCGAAGAGGACCTGCCCGCGGAGCCATGGCCGAGCGGCGCGCGAGGTCTGGCGACATGCGGTGCCAGGACCTGCGCGGCCGTCAGCGCCGACAACCGCCGAGGCGTGACGAGCGGAGGCGATGGCATGTGCGCGCCCGTGTGACGCGCCCATGAGGCCTCGAGAAGAGATGGCGTTCGTGGAGCGGGCGGGTTTCCGTTCACGTGCGGGAGGCACGCGGAGACGGAGCCGACAGGCCTGTCCAGGACGCATGCGTGTCCACGCGGACGCACAGGCGCCCGCGCGGACGTGGGGTGTCACCCACGCGTCCCAGGGCCTGGAGAACCCGGCCGGCTGTCAGGCGGCTATGGGGGGGCGTAACAGCCGCGGGCTCACGGCCTCCGCCGCTTGCTGCGGCGTGCCCGCGATCTTCGGGGGCGTTCCCCGGGCGAGCCAGAGCGTGAGGACCGACGAGACGGGCGTGCTGACCTGGCTGGGGCAGCAACCGCACTGATGGTCCGTGGGGCCGCAGCCATGTTCCCGGCCGAGGTCCCCCAAATCCGACTCATCCTCTTCGGAGTGCGCGACGTGTCCCGTGGCCGCGTAATGCACGACGAGCTCGACGGCCTCCCCGAAGGAAGGCACGAGCCCGTGTACGAGCATCAGCAACAGCAGGACGCGCATCACGATGCCTTCGTAATGCCGTTGGCGGGGGAGTGCAAGACGCCTGAGTCCATGGGTGTGGGCTGCCTGGCGCCGAAGACGGAATAGAGGACCGGGAGCACCAGCAGGGTGAGCAGGGTGGACGACAGGACGCCGCCAATGACAACCGTAGCCAGCGGGCGTTGGACCTCCGCGCCAACGCCCGTGTTGAGGGCCATGGGCACGAAGCCGATGGCGGCCACCGCCGCGGTCATCAAGACGGGGCGCAGGCGGGACACGGCCGCCTGGCGGAGGGCGTCGCCCAACTCCCACCCCTGCTCCAGCAGACTTCGCACCCGGGAGACGAGCACCATGTCCCCCAGGACGGACACGCCGGAGAGGGCGATGAAGCCGACGGCGGCGGAGATGGAGAAGGGCAAGCCCCGAGCGTAGAGCGCGAGCACACCCCCCACGAGCGCGAAGGGAACACCCGCGAAGATGCGCACGGCGTCCAGGACGCGCTGGTAGGTGATGTAGAGCAACAGGAAGATGAGCGCCAAGGCGACGGGCACCACGATGCTCAGTCGCGCCCGGGCGCGTTCGAGGTGCTCGAACTGGCCGCCGTAGCGAAGGAAGTAGCCTTCGGGCAGCTCCAGCTTCTCGTCGAGCGTGCGGCGGACCTCCGCGACGAAGCCCCCCAGGTCGCGATCTCGCACGTTGGCCTGGATGACCAGCCGCCGCTGTCCCCACTCCCGTTGGATGGTGGTGGGGCCGGACGTCTCCTGCAGGGTCGCCAGTCGTCCCAGCGGCACGCGCTCGCCGCCGGGGGCGTCCACGGGGATGGTGGCGAGCTTCGCGGGGTCCTGGCGGTACTCCTCGGAGAGGCGCACGGCGAGGTCGAAGCGCCGCTCGCCCTCGCGCACCTCGCCGACGATGCGGGTGCCCACCGCCTCCACGACGTCGAGGACAGAGCGGGTGGGGATGCCGTAGCGGGCCACCGCGGCCCGGTCCACCGTGATTTCCAGCACGGGCTGGCCCGTCACCTGTTCCACCGTGACGTCCGCGGCGCCGGGGACGCCGCGGACCAGCGCCTCCAGTTCGCGGGCCTTGGTCTTGAGCAGCTCCAGGTCGTCGCCGAAGAGCTTGATGCCCACGTCACTGCGCACGCCCGCGATCATCTCGTTGACGCGCATTTCAATGGGTTGGAGGAAGGCCATGCGCATACCCGGGAGGTCCGCCAGCTCGGCCTTCATTTCGTTCACCAGCTCCTCCTGGGTGCTGGCGCGCTTCCATTCGCCCCGGGGCTTGAGGGTGATGAAGACGTCGGACAGCTCGATGCCCATGGGGTCCGTGGCCACCTCCGCCGTGCCGGTGCGCGTCCACACGCGTTGGACTTCGTCCGGGAACCGGTCGCGCAACACCTGCTCGATCTGCGTGCCATACCGGATGGACTCGGTGAGGGAGACTTCCGCCAGCCGCACCGTGTTGATGACGAGCGTGCCTTCGGACAGGCGGGGGACGAACTCGCTGCCCAGGCGCGTGGCGGCGACAGCGGCGGCCACGACGAGGAGCACGGCGGTGGTCAGGATGAGCCGCGCGTGGGCCAGCGCCCATTCCAGGAGGGGCCGGTAGGCGCGCTGGAGCCAGCGCACGAGCCTGGGCTCGGGATGCGCGCCGCCGCCACGCTTCAGCGCGAAGGAGGCCAGCACCGGCATCAGCGTCATGGACAGCAGCGCACTGCCCAGCAGCGCGAAGATGACGGTGAGCGCCATGGGGCGGAACAGCTTTCCCTCCACACCCTCCAGGGCGAGGATGGGCAGATACACCACCATGATGATGAGCTCACCGAAGAGCGTGGGTTTGCGCACCTCGACCGCGGCGTCGCGCACCACCTCCAGCAGCGAGCGTCCGTCCCGGGCCTCGGAGAGCCGCCGCTCCGCGTTCTCCACCAGGATGACGGATGAGTCGACGACGAGCCCGAAGTCGATGGCGCCCAACGACATGAGCGTGCCCGCGATGCCGAAGCGCAGCATCGCGTTGAAGGCGAACAGCAGGGACAGGGGGATGGCCGCGGCCACGATGAGGCCCGCGCGCCAGTTGCCCAGGAACACGAAGAGCACCGCGATGACGAGCAGCGCGCCTTCCAGCAGGTTGGTGCGCACGGTGCGCAGCACGAGGTCCACCAGCTCGGTGCGCTGGTAGACGGGCTCGACGTTGACGTCCGCGGGCAGCCGCCGGGTGATGTCCTCCAGGCGCTGGGCAAGCGCCTGCGTCACTGTGTGGGAGTTTTCGCCCACGCGCATGAAGCCCAGCCCCAGGACCACCTCGCCTTCGCCATCCGCGGTGGTGGCGCCCCGCCGGATTTCATGGCCCACCTCGACGCGGGCCACGTCTCGGATGCGCACGGGGACGCCCTGGCGCGCCGCGATGACCACGTCTTCGATGGAGCCGCCGTCCGTGAGTCGCCCGACGCCCATCACGAGTGTCGCCGTGCCGCCTCGCTCCAGGACGCCTCCTCCGACGTTGGCGTTGTTGTCCTCCAGCGCCCGGTAGATGTCTCCCAGGGAGAGGTTGAACTGCTGCAAGCGGCGCGGGTCGACGATGACGTGCCACTGCTTCTCCTCGCCGCCCCACGCGTTCACCTCCGCCACGCCGGGCACGCTTCGGAGCTGCGGCGCGATGACCCAGTCATGCAGGGTGCGCAGCTCCTCGAGCCGCTTCGTCCGGCTCTTGACCAGGTAGTGGAAGACCTCGCCCAGTCCCGTGGCTTCGGGCCCGAGCGAGGGCGGCGCGATGCCCGCGGGCAGTTGCACGCGGCCCAGCCGTTCGGCCACCCGCTGCCGCGCGAACCACAGGTCCGTGCCGTCCTCGAACTGGAGGGTGACCTGGGAGAGGCCGAACTTGGAGAGGGAGCGCAGCTCGCTGACGCGGGGGAGGCCCGCGAGCGCCTGCTCGACGGGGACCGTGAGCTGTCGCTCCACTTCAATGGGCGTGAGCGCCGGCGCGACGGTGTTGACCTGGACCTGGGTGGGTGTGGTGTCGGGGAGCGCGTCGATGGGCAGGGCGCGGAAGGCGAGCAGCCCCGAGATGACGAGGGCCGCCGTCGCCACGAGGACCGCCCCACGGTGGGACAAGGACCATTCGATGACCCGGGTGAGCATGGTGGCTACTCATCCCCCGAGGTTTCGCAGCAGCCCGCGCCAATGGAGTCCTTGAGGATCTCCGTCTTGAGCAGGAAGGCGCCGGTGGTGACGACCTCCGCGCCCTCCGCGAGGCCCTGGAGGACCTCCACCTCCTCACGCGTGCTGGCGCCCAGCGCCACCACGACGGGCTCGTAGAGTCCTGGCTTCTTCCTGACGAACACGAGCGTCGTGCCCTGGGCGCGCTGGATGGCGGCGTGGGGGACCATCACGGCTTCATGCTCGGCGGCGAGTTGGATGCGGGCCTGGAGGAAGAGCCCGGCCTTGAGGGCTCCGTCCGGATTGGGTAGCTCGACACGGGCGCGCACCGTGCGCGAGGCCCGGTCCACCGAGGCGCCGATGCGGGTGAGCGTGGCGTCCCGTGTCTGCCCGGGCTGGCCGTCGAACGCGAGGCTCACGCGTTGCCCCGCGCGCACCTGGACCGCGTCCGCCTCGGGGATCTCCAGCAGGGCCCACATCGTGCTCAAGTCCGCGATGTGGATGAGCGCCTGGCCCGAGGCGGCGTAGCGTCCGGCGACGGCATCGCGCGCCACCACCGTGCCGGCGAAGGGGGCGGACAGCGCATAGGTGCCTTGGTTGCCATGGAGACTGGCCCCCGCGGCGGACAGGGCCGCGCGTGCTGCGTTGCGCTCGGCATCGGCCGCGGCGACCTCCGCCTCGGCGGCTTCGACGTCCTTTCGGGCGCTGATGCCGCTCGCGGCCAGCTTCTGCTCCCGTTCGAGCGCCGAGCGCGCCACGGACAGCCGCGACTGCGCCGCCGACAATCGCCCCTGGTCCGCGCCCACCGTCCCCGACGTGACGAGCACGAGGGGCTGTCCCGCCTTCACCTCGTCACCGACATCCGCTCGGACGTCGGTGATCAGCGCCTCACTGCGCGCGGCCAGTTGCGCCAGGCGGTTCTGGTTGAAGTCGAGCTGGCCGACGACGTCCAGGGTCCGGGCAAAGGGCCGCTTCCGCACGCGGTGCGTCTGGATGCCTGCCTCGCGGGCCGTTTCGGCGGAGGCCAGGCGGACGCGCGTGCCTGGCTCCGGGAACGCGGAGGGCTGGGCCGTGAAGGTGAGGCCCGGGTTGCATTGGAAGCACTGGGATTCAGGGACGCCGTGCTCGCCGCACCAGTCGCCCTGGTCCTTGTAGACGTCGACGAGGTCGGGGTTGCAGCGGGTACACAGCTCCGCGGGGACGCGGTGCTCGCACAGCGTGGGGGCGCCTCCCGAGGCGGCTGGCGGCGATGACGGTGCCTTCTGCGTGGGGGGCGTTGCTTGTTGGCTGCAACGGGCGGTGATCAGTGCCAGCAGCACCGCCAGGACACACGGGCCGGCTCGGGAGGCGCGCATCTACTTCACACCCTTCTCTGCGAGTTCTGGGTTGCAGAGGACGCACTGGGATTCGGGCCGCGCGTGCTCGGGGCACCAGTCCTTCTTGGCCTTGAAGACGGGGGCCAGCTTCGGGTTGCAGCGGGCGCACAGGGTCTTCTGGACGCCGTGCTCACAGCGCGGCCTCTCGGCCTCGGACGTCTGGGCCTGGGGGGCGGGCTTGGGCGTCTCGGCCAGGACGGGGGCGGCGAACAGGGACAGGACGACGGACAGCGAACGCAGCGAGTGCATGATGAAGCGCTCCTGCCGGGGCGCGAGCCCACGGCGGTGATGGCCCGCGCGAAGGTGCGCGGGAAGATGGGACGGGGCGCGGGCGGACGTGCGCACACGTCCGGCCACGGGCTTCGCAAGACACACGTCTCCCGTGAAGGGCGGTGTCAGGCTCTGGGGGGTTGGAAGATGTCGAACCCCACGCCGGAGAGCGTTGGCTCCGTCACGCGCGAGGGGACTGGCAACGGCCGGGGCGGGAGCATCACCTGGGCGGTGGGCACCGTGGGGCCTGGGGCGGCCCTCAGCGGACAGCACACACACAGCACGCAGTTGGGCGAGCAGTCCTCGCAGTCGTCGGTGACTTCGTCCGCGCAATCCGAGTGCTCATCCGACGCCAAGGCCAGCGTCTGGAAGACGCCGCCGGTCATCAGGACCAGGAGCACCGCGAGGAGTCGCAGAAGGGACTGCATCCAGGATGCGGCTTACAAAAGGAGTCGAGGGGGTGTCAATCCGGCGCACCGGACGCCGGTCCTGGGGTTTCGCGAATCAACTTCTCCAACAGGCGGCGCATCTCTCGCGCATCCCAGCCCCGAGGGCCCGAGAAGCGGGCGACCAGGCGCCCGTCGACGATGAGGAAGCTGACGGGGAGCTGGTCCACGCCGAAGGCGCCACCCACGCGTTGGTCCAGGTCGAGGCGGAGGTGGAGCGACGCTGGCGGTGGCCCCTGGAAGAAGGACTCCACGGCTTGAGGCGTCTCGTCATGGCTGATGACGGCGATCTGGAGGCCCTTGGGCGGCGCCTTGGCCAGGGCGAGGAGCTGGGGCGTTTCCTCGACGCAGGGCGGGCACCAGGACGCCCAGAAGACGACGAGCAGCGCGCGGGATGCCGGCATCTCGGCGAGCGCGGGTGCGGTCCCCTGGAGCCGGACATAGGCGGGAGGCGGCTCGCGCTTGCATGCCCCGGTCAGCGGCGAAAGGCCAAGCAGCCACAGCAGGCTCCACGCGGTGCGAGTGCGCATCGCACGGGGTGATACCTCATGGCGCGCTGGGCGTAATGCTTCTCGTGGCGCCAATGCGGCTCGCGACGGGAGGGCGATGCGCGGCTGCGGCGGTGGTACGGCCAGGCCGGAGCGCGGGTATCCGCTCCGGCCTGACCTGGAGTCAGACTACAACGTCACGTCGGCCGGAGCGGCGCTCGACGGAGCGAGGGACACGCACGCGGTGGGGACCGCGAAGCCGTTGGTGGGCGCGGTGCTGCCGGAGCCACCGGAGACGGCGTTGGTGCCCAGACCGAACGCGGCGAAGGCCTGCCACAGGCGGCAGACGTCCACGCCGCCGTGCAGGGCCGTGGCCGCGGTGATGATGCCGTCACGCACCTGGGTGAAGGTGGGGCTGCACGGCGTGTTCTTCAGGCCCTGCGTGAAGTACAGCATCATGCGCTGGTTACCCGCGTTGCCCGTGGCGTTGTAGAGGTTGGCGTCGAAGCCGTGCGCGTCGACGAGCGCCCAGTACGCCTCCCACATGCCCTGCGCGAACACCGCGCCCACGCCGTGCGGAACGGCCTGGCCGTTGATGCTGGCGTAGGTCCAGGTGTTGACGGAGGGGCTGGTGCTGTAGCGCTGGGGCCGGATGCCCACGCCGGTGGTGGGCTGGTTCAGCGCGTACGTGCCCACGCCGCGGCCCTGCGGACCGGTGTCCGTCGCGCGCGCGGTGTAGAAGAGCGACAGGAAGTCGCTGATGCCCTCGCCCGGCTGCTGGCGGTTGCTCAGGCACGACACGTTGCTGGGGCCACCGACCAGGCGGTTGGAGATGCCATGGCCGTACTCGTGGACGATGATGCCCGCGTCGAGGTCACCGTCGCGGTTCGGCGTCACGGTGTTCCAGATGTACATCTGCATGCGCGGACGCTGGCCGTCCGGCGGGGTGAGGAAGTTGGCGTTGTTGCGGCCGCCACCATCCTGGGCCTCGGCGCGCACGTCGTCGTTGCCGACGCCGCCACGGCCGTAGTTGTTCACCTGGAAGTTACCGGAACGCTCGTCGAAGCCGTACTGGTAGTGGACGTCGTGGATGATGTTGTTCCAGTAGAAGAGGTTCGTGACAGCCGCGGGGACGTACGTGGACGGCGCGGCCGTGAGGTTGATGGGGAAGTCGCAGTTGAGCGTCGCGCCGCAGTTGGGCTGCGTGGCGGGCGGCTGACCCGTGTTGCTGGCGTCCACGTAGGCGTGGACGTTGTTGCCGCGCGGGATGGTGTACTCCGCCCCGGCGACGCCGTTGGTGTCGTGCCAGCCGTAGGGCGAGGCCGTGGCGTTGGCGGGGTTGTTGACCAGCACGCGGCCGTCCGCGGGAGGCAGCGGCGTCGTGTGGATGGGGCTCTCCACCGGCATGGGATAGACGCGGTAGGAGTCCGCGGCCACCCAGTCGAAGCGCGTCCAGACCTTGCCCGTCTGCGCGTCCACCGTCAGGTCATAGGCGTGGTCGCTGTCGAGCGTGTGGACCTGGAAGCGCCACACCAGGCGCGCCTCGCCCACGCGGACCGGCAGCACGGCCAGCTCCGCGTCGATGGGCTCGGAGGACAGGCCCTCCACCGCGACGCGCGTGAGCTGGCGCGCGCCTTCCGCCGCCTTCAGGGACTGGGGCGCCGTCGCGAGCCGCACGCCCAGGTGCTTGGCCACGCCGGCCACCGCCTCGGCGGCGCCCAGGCGCGGCGTGGTGCCGGCGATCGCGGACTCCAGCGACGGGAGGAAGTCGCTGTGCACGCTGAGCACGCTGCCATCACGGCCCACGTTGATCTGGAGCTGCGCGTTGTAGACGGGCACGCCCTTGAACGTCTGGCGCAGGTACAGGTTGGTGATGCCGCTGAGCTTCGAGAAGACGCGGTCCGTGACCTCGAGGTTCGCGAGGTCGTTCAGGCTCAGCCCGAACGCATCGCGGTGCTTCTGGACGAAGTCGAGGCCAATGGCCAGCGGGTCTCCGCTGCTGGGGCCGGACAGCGCGCCCACCGGATTGGTCAGCGAACGCACCAGGCCGTTGGACTCGTCGAACTCCACCAGGAGGCCAGGGACGGCCTGTCGCAGGGCCGTCTGGCTGGCCGACTGCGCGCGGGAAACGCCAAACTTCGCCTGGGCATTGTACGCGTCGCGTGCGTCGAAATTGCGGTGTTCGTCATGCTGCGAGTTGACTGCCATTGCCGCAGAACCCGAAAGGGTTCCCATGAGAAACACCGCATGAAAAAGGCGCCTTCGGTAAGGACCTGAGGACATGTCGTGCTCCTGCGCTGCGGGTTGACCGCGCCCCTCGAAAGGGGACGGTACTGGCGCGGCAGAAAACACACTTTGCGTGAAAAAGGCAAATCACCAGCTATCCTGGAAAGATCTGCTTTGGTGCCAAGGAATTGCACAGTCCCGCAGTAGGACCCGCACTGACGCTGTTATTGTTTGTGTTTGTTATTTGTCCAACGCAGTGCGCTGAGCAGCGATTGGGCGAGGCAGCAGGCGTTCCAACAGCGCGCCCACCGAACGCGCGGGACGGACGCCGGGCTCGAGGATGCGCGCCGTCAGCAGGGCGGCGCCCAGACGGGCCACCGAGGACAGGACGAAGAGGACGTGCAGGTTCACCCAGGAGTGGCCGCCCAGCGTGAAGTGGGTGGGCAGCGCCGCGGCGATGCCGCCCCCCAGCGCGGCGGCGGCGGCGTAGGCCAGGCCGCCCGCGGTGGCGAAGGCCGCGAGGTAGAAGGGGCGGTTCTTCCGAGGGGCGACGGCGAGGGGCAGCTCGAAGATGGCCAGGCCGTGGCCACCCCACAGCGCGCCGGCGAGGAGGACGTCGAAGAGCAGCGGCCACAGGGTGCCCGCGGAGGGCAGCAGCCAGAGCGCGGGGATGAAGGCGATGCCCAGGGAGCACGCCATCAGGACGGGCTGGGCGCCACAGCGGTCAATGGCGCGGCCCCAGAGCGGCGCCGCCAGGATGCGCACCCCCGCCACCGCGGCGGCGTGGAGCGCCATGATGACGAAGGTCATCTTGAGGTTCTGCAAGCTGTGCAGCGCGAAGAAGGGCGCGGAGACGCCCACGGCCGCGTTCCAGGCCATCTGGTAGGTCAGCACGCGGCGCGCGTTGTCATCCTTGAAGGGAACCAGCGCGCCCTTCAGCTCCAGCGGGGGCGTGGTGCCAGGAGGCGCCGGGTCATGCTGCGAGGCCATCATCAAGGTGGTGACGATGCCCATGATGCACGACGCCAAGGCCAGCAGCGGCAGCGCCACGCCGACACCCCCCTCGGGGCGCAGCCGGTCCATCAGGAGCCCCGCGCCGAGCGAGGCCAGGGTGCCCGCCAGCGTGGTGAGCGCGGTGCGCCGTCCGAAGAAGCGGCCTCGGATGGCGCGGGGCACCAGCTCCCCCATCCACGACACCCAGGCGTTGTTGCCCACCACGCTCAGCGCGGCGGAGACGCCCGCCACCGTCATCAGCAGGCGTTGCTGCCCTTCGAAGGGCAATCCCAGCCAGGGAAGAATGGCCAGGGGAAACATCACCACGCGCGACAGGAACACCGCGGTGAGCGCCACCCGCCGGTGTCCGAACAGGCCCGTCAGCCACGCGGCGGGGAACTGGACGAACTGCGCGAAGAAGGGAAGGGCGGTCATCACGCCCACCAGGAAGGGGCCCAGCTTCAGGGCAATGGCCCAGGCGGTGAGCACCGTCGCGCCCGCGCAGGCGGTGAAGACCTCCGCGAACATGCCCTCCATCACGGAGACGCCCAGCGTCTGACGCAGCCTGCCGTGGGACTCGGCGAGCCGGGGCCCGGGCCCATCCGCGGGAGGCGCTCCCAGCAGCGGAGCGGTCGAGCCGGGCAGGGACGAACCCGGCCGGAACAGCGGAATCGCGGAAGCGAGCGAAGCGAAGCTGCGGAGAAACTGCCGACGAAAGGCTGCGTGATTCACGGGTCCGCTGGGTGTCGCACGCCCCAGAGGGCGGCCTCAATCCACCCCGGGGATGCCCCAGGCCGTCCGGCCGCTCTCCGGGCGGGAGGGAGCCGCCTGTCCCACATCTCCTGTCACGGCGCCGTGCCCGGCTGCTGAGCAGCGCTGGAATCAGGTGCAGTTCAAGCGGTCTTGAACTATATGAACGAACGAGGAGACGGCGCACATGGATCTGGCTCGGGAGCTGACGGACTTTCTGGGGGCGGTGGAGCAGCGGCTTGGCAGCACCCTGGTGGATGGTGACGCCGGTCCGGGCGTGAAGGGTGACACGCTGATGGAGGCTGCCCGTCACCTCTGCCTGGGAAGCGGCAGCAAGCGCGCGCGTCCCATGCTGACGCGGCTGTTCGGCGGCGCGGTGGGGGTGCCGGCGGAGCGGCTGGTGGACGTGGCGGTGGCCGCGGAGCTCATCCACTCGGCCAGCCTCCTTCATGACGACGTGGTGGACGCGGGCATGTTCCGCCGCGGCCGGCCCACGGTGAACGCGCGTTGGGGCAACATCGTCGCGGTGATGAGCGGCGACCTCATCCTGGCCAACGGTCTGCACCAACTGTCCCTGCTGGACGCGCGGCTGACGCGCAGCGCGCTGTCCGTCGTGGCGGAGATGACGCGCGCCGCCATCGCCGAGGTGGAAGCACGGGGAGACCTGGACCTGCCGATGAACCGGCTGCGCTTCATCGCCGAGGGCAAGACGGGGTCGCTCTTCGGCTGGTGTGGCAACGCGGCGGCGACGCTGGCGGATCGGCCCGAGGCGGTGGAGCGCTTCGACGGCTTCGGTCGGCACCTGGGCGTGGCGTTCCAGATCGCCGACGACATCCGGGACATCCTCGGCACGGACGTGGGCAAGCCGCGCTACGCGGACGTGCACTCGCGCACGCCGTCCATGCCCATCCTCCTGGCGGTGGCCAAGGATGAGTCGCTGCGCCGGAAGCTGAAGGATGCGTGGGCGTTCTCCGCCATCACCCCGGAGCGCACGAAGGAGATTGGCGCGGCCATCGAGGCCACGGGCGCGGTGGACGCGTCCATGGAGCGCATGAACGCGGAGATCGAGGCCGCGCTCGACAAGCTGGGCCACTTCGCCGAGGAGCCCACCGGCGCGGAGCTGGTGAGCTGGGCGCGGCGGCTGTCGGCCGGCATCGCCGAGCAAGTCCAGGGGCGCGCTGCATGAAAGGCTACCTGTGGACGGGGGGACCCGGGAGCCCTGCCTCGGAGGCGCCGCCAGCGGATGGCCGGCTCGCGCCCTGGGAAGCCATCGCGGTGGATGCGGTGGGAAACGTCATTGAATTCTGGGGGTTCAAGCGCAACCAGGGCAAGGTGTGGGCCCTGCTGTACCTGCGCGGGGAGCCGCTGACCGCCGGTGAAATCGAGCGCGAGCTGGACCTGTCCAAAGGCGGCGTCTCCATGCTGCTGCGCGACTTGGAGCGCTGGGGTGTCATCCAGCGTGTGCGGCTGCCCCAGGACACCGTGTGGCGCTACGGCGCCGAGAATGACCTCGTGCGGATGGTGACGCACGTCATCGAGGAGCGCGAGGCGGGCTTCGTCGCGCGCATCCGCGCCGACCTGGCGGAGGCCCGGCGGTTGGCCGAGTCCCAGGCCGAGCTGCCCCGCGACCGGCTCCAGCGCCTGGAGAAGATGGCGACGCTGGCCGAGCACGTGGAGCGCGCGCTCCGGTTGTTCATCAAGACGTCCCGGCTGGACGTGTCCGGTGTGCTGTCCGTCTTCCGGGACGACGGCTCGGGCTCTCGCCGGGGCTCGAAGTAACCGAAGAGGGGCGGACATGGATTCGCATTACGACCAGGTGATGAAGGCGCGCGCGGGCGCGGACCCGTCCGCCACGCGGTTGTACTTCGCGTACTCGACCATCCTGGACCGCGCGGCGTTCGAGGAGTGGCGCTCGCAGCACAGCTACGACTTCTTCGAGCTGCCGGAAGGCCGCCTGGCCGAGGCGCTGGACGTGGACCTCGTCTACGACTTCCCGTCCCGTTGGTGGGGCGGCCGCGTCGCGGGGCTGACGGACGCAGCGGGGCAGAAGGTCCATGGCCGCCTGTTCGAGATTCGCGGGCAGGACTGGCCCATCATCCAGCACAAAGAAGGCTTCGTGACGAGCATGTGCGTGGAGCGCACGGTGCGCGTGCGGGTGGACGGTCAGGAGGTGGAGGCCACCGCCTTCGTCACCAATCCGCGCCGCGCCTCGTCCGACGGCCCCATCAGCTCGCGCTTCGTGGAGGCGCTGGTGCGCGGAGCCCGGGCCGCGGGGTTGCCCGCGGACTACGTGGCGCGCCTCGAGCGCGGAGCTTAGCGGCTCCTTTTCGTAGACCTCAGGACATCGCGGCGGGCTCCCGGCTTCACTTCGAGCCGGGAGTGCGCAGCTTGCGCGCGCGCATGTTCTTCTTCTTCTCGAACCGGCTCGGCTGTATCGGCAGCATCCTGGTCTCCGTCGCCTTGAGCGCGGTGCTCTACTTCCTGTTCATGCGCTGAAGGGGCCGGCTCACGGCTCGCCGCGCCAGAGGTCGTCCGAGTCCTCCGAGCCCAGCGGATGGATGGTGACCGTGCGTCCGTCCTTGTCCGGCGTGCTTCGGACCGCTTCGACTTCTTCCGGCGTCTCCGGCGCCCGCTCGGAGAAGTTGTCGTTCTGAAGGTGGCGCTGACGCTGCTCGCTCGTCCCTCCGTACCCTTCGACGATCTTCTTCTTCGCCATCCCCCGTCCTTTGAATGAGCCCATCGGTACGCTGGGGGCTCCGAGGCCAGGGGACAAGCGTTGCTGTGCGCACCCGTCCGAGGCTCCGGCGATCAGCGGCCAGGCGAGCGAGGGGGGGGTTGCCTGGGTCTGCTTGGATGTTCAGTGGTTCCTGATCCTGCTGGCGAGGGCAATGCCTACATGAACGCATTGACAGTGGGTCCGCTGGCGATGCTGGAGTGTGGTGCCTACATGAATCTTTGAGCAGCCTGAGTGTCGCGCGCCCCGAGGGGCTTGGTTCGCTGATCAGTCGTTCATTTGGGTGTCCGACACATATCTGAACATGTTGTCAGTGGTTTTCGGCGGTGTCCAAATCGCGACGACACTGTTTGGATGTTCAGGCAATTGGCGCGATCTGATCCTGCTGATTTAGCTGTCAGGATGTTCAGTGGTTCTCGCGGTGGTTTTCCGAGCCATGCCCACATGCTCTCGTGTTCAGCGCGTGTCCCGTATGCCTACATGCTCGAACTATCAGTGGTTTTTTGGGGGACCGAGAGGGGGAAATAATTGCAAGACATTTGTCTTTGTTGATTGTCTTTGATTTTGAAACATAGACGTTAAATGTCGGTTCCTGTGGACTCCATCGTGCGCGATGGCGCGGCCTCCGACGGGGGCAGCTTCGAGAAGACAGAACCCGCGGCACGGACAGAGATGCGCTGATAGCGTGCATAGGCCTCCACGAGCGCCGTGCGCATGGCCGTGGTCTCCGTGGGCCCATGGCGCGCAACGGTGGTGGCCAGCGCCTCCAGCAGATAGGCCTCGGGCGCCATCATCGTTCGCGTGAGCGCGATGGGGCTGGAGCCCAGCGTCTTCAGCACTGGACCGAAATACTGCTCGCTCATGCACGCCAGGACGACCACGGGCCTGGGCGTCGCCCCCGCCGGGGAGTCCACGCGGGGAGGCTCGCGATCCATGAGCCGGTCATGTCCCGCCCACACCAACAGGTCGGCGCGACTCGCGCCCGCCGCCGCACGCAGGAAATCCTCCAGCGCCGTGTCTATCGCGTCGCCCGCGTAGGCACGGAGCCTCATGCGCACGGGCCGCTCGCCCTTTGCCGCGGTCCGCTCCAGGACGAGCTCGCGCAGCACGGCGGAGTCATTGGGGCCCGGCGCTCGGCTCACCACCTTGAAGCCAGGAGCCCGAGAGAGGAACCGCTCCGCACCGTACATCGCCCCCCAGTAGAGGTTCGTCTCCAGCGCTCGTGGATTCCCCGCGGGAGGGCGGCCGCACTCGATCAACGCGTTGTCGCACAGCGGGACGAAGACCTCGACCTCCACGGGAGGCACGGCCAGCAGGCTCAGCAACACGACGGTCAACACGGTGGACCTCCAGCAGGTGTGTACACGAGACACCCGTGGCGCATTCACGGTTCCGTCGCCGAAGCCGACCGCCGCTCCCCTGGACTGATCGACGGTCCCGTGCGTGTCGGGGCGCCTGCGCCTATTCGACGATTCTAAACGTGCGGTGAGTCTTGCCTTTGGGTCCGCTGAACTCGATGAGGTAACCGAATTCTTCCGTGTAGTCGTCCATGACCTTGCTCACGCTCACCTTGGCCACGCCATTCACGGTCCGATACTCCTCGGCAGGTACTGTTTTGGAGCTGTAGTGGGTGCGGATTTTTGAGCGCTTTGAATCAGATTGAGGGCCAGACGCCTTCTCGAGGTCTGCTTGACTCCATTTGCTATCCCTGACGTCATGCTTGATGAACTCGATGAGCCTTGCTGCGGTGCCTTCGATTTTGACGCGCGTGCCTTTGCGCGTCACGCCCAATACCACGCTCTGGCCTTGGCGTGACGCGTTGGCGTAGACACTTTTGATGGTGTCCATTGGGAAGGGGGTGTCGATGGAATAGTCGTCTTTTTCGTACTGGTTGAGCAGCGACTGCATCGAGTTTACGTATTGTTCCGTCATCCAGGCGCGCTCGGACTGCATGGCCTGGAGTTGTTGCGTGTAGGCCGCCACTGCGCCTTGCTGTTGGAGCGCGGCTCCCTGTGCGCGGGCCGTCGGAATCAACTCGAAATCGGGACAGAGGGACATTGCCGACTCAATGATTCTGGTCGAGCCAATCGCCGCTCCTAGCGTCGCGAGACCTTGCTGAAGGACCACGCGCCGAGATGTCTTTTGGTTCAAGTTTCCTCCCCATTTCCTGTCATGAAATTTCTAGGCCCAGGGAATCTTGAAGTCAATATGCCTCCATCGCTCTCGGGGGGGGCGCGGGGAATCCAGACGCATCATGACGCTGCGGCCTCAGCGGTGAGCTGAGAGGACCATCGAGAACGGATACCTGTCCTCATCTCGGAGGTCTGGGTCATAGGGCCCGGTGGGCAGGACGGTGACGATGAGCGTCCGCGTCGAGTCCGGGGCGAAGCGAAGCCGCTTCGGGCCCGACGCGAGGTCCAGCGTCTCGCCATCCGAGTCGGGCGACAATCCAGGCACGGCCTGAACCACGAAGCGACGCCGTGCGTCGGCTGGGGCATCGAGGGCCACGTAGACGGCGTCCGGCGTGTTGGCTCCGGCCCGCAGTGACAAGTAGCTGGTCCCCAGCATCATCGGCGCGTCCTTCGTGACACTCAGGATGCCAGGGGTGGCTTCCTGGTCTACGGCCAGCGCGAGCCTCGCGGCTTTCAAGTGGTCCAGCCCGCCCTCGAAGTGGCGGAAGTGACGGTCGTCGACGTGGTCACCCGTGTACCAGCGCCAGCGTGAAAACTCGGGGACGGTTTCGACGTAGCTGAAGCCCTTGTCCGCCAGCATCGCGTCGAGCGCATCCGCGAAGTCTGGCTCGTTGAGTGCGGGGTCAGTCTCCGCTCCGGGTGGATTGCGAGACGCGAGCCACATTCGTGACAGGAACCTTGGATCTCCGTCGAAGAAGCGGTCTTTCAAATAGAGCAGGTACAGCGAGGCCCCATACATGTACCAGGTCTCATACTTGTCATCACGGTCGAGGGCCCAGTCCGGATGGGCCTGGAAGTCATCGAAGTACGTCTTGATGTAGCGGTTCGCGTACATCTGGTCCGTGAACACGGCGGACATCTCGAACATCACAGGGGATTCGTACCAGTCATCCGAGGCCTGTGAGGCGTGCGCCATTTCATGGACGACGGTCTCTTCGAGTTCCTCGCCGCCGTAGGGCCCCCAGGGGTCGACGATCATGAAGCTGCGCCGGTCGTCCCAAGGGGTGGAGACGTCGCCGGAGAGGACGTCGACCAGGCAGCTTCGGTGGCCCTTCCACACGAAGACGTCGAACGCCGCATCCGGGCCGCACTCGCCCTGATCCGTGATGGCGGGCCGCATGCCGAGTCGAGTCACATGGAAATCCCAGCCCTTTTCGACGTAGGCCAGGACCTGTCGCGCCGTCTCCCGTTCCACCTCCCTGTAGTAGTGGACAAGCACCGGCAACGTCCGCGAGCGGAGGGAGTAGGGGAACATCTCGTTGAAGTCCGCCCGCCCGCAGATGGACGTGCCCTCTGCCAATGGATGGACGTAGTCCATGGACGCGTCAGGTGGGGTGGTCGAGCTGCAGCCGGCAAGGGTGAGCGCCAGTGCGAGACAATTCATCACGTGCGCGGGCGCGCCAGATACGTGGGCGGTGGGCATGACGAATGGGGATTCCCGCGGTGACCAGTCACTTGGATTCGGAGCGGGAGCCATGCGTGGCCGGTTCTTGGTTGTCGGCGCGAATTGCAGATAAATAGAGGCGTGCCTCGGAGGCCATTGTGCCTTTGGCTTCGCAGGTGTAGGCCGTATCTCCTGGGCTAGGGGTCATTGGTACCCCTGTGGTGTCATTGCAGAATGCGTGGATGCGTGCAGTTCGTCCACGAAGCGAATCGCTTTGCTGTTAGCTTCCGCGCTCTTCCCCTCAAGCCAAGGAGCTATTGCACGATGCGATTCTTCAACCGGGCTGTCTCTCTTTGCACCGCCGTTCTCGTCTCCGCCTGCGGCGGAGAAGGCGTGACGGGCCAGGATGACGCGCTGGCACAGCAGGAGTCAGCAGCGACATCCGCGGCGCTTGATGGGTGCATCTACAGCATCTCCGCCTATCCGCAGCCGGGCGTGACGCCCACGGTCTATGACATCCGTTTGTTCCGCCAGCCCATCCCGACGTGTGCGTATGGGTTCGGCACCGTGACCCTGGGCACGTCCGTCGTCTATGAGCCGACGCGGTCCGTGGCGATCAACGCACTGGGAATCGCCGCGAGCTACACCCGGAAGTCGAGCGTGAGCGGCAGTGCGCCTATCACCCTCAGCGTGCACCATGTGGATCCTGCCACGCTGGCCGTCATCCGGACCAACAGCCTGGGGGTTCACCTGGGGGCGGGCAACATCGTGTCGGAGAACGTGGCGATTGCCGCGGACGGCACCACGGTCACCGTCTCGGGCACGAAGACGGGCGTCATCTGGGGAGAGAGTGGCAGCGGGAGCCGCTACACCGCGAGCTTCCCGAACTTCTTCACCAGCACCACGGCGCCGACAGTCGCGGCGTTCCCGTGAGGCCGCGCCGCGCACCTCTGGCCAGATGAGGCTTGGCGGCGGGGCCTGCTGCCTCGGTCATGCTGCTCGGGGAGGTGATGGGAGCGGTCGAGCCCATCGCCTCAGTTGTCGCTGACGCGGATACCAGGTCGGCCGGCCCCCCGTGTCCTCGACGACCTGACCTCACACGGCAGGGGCAGCCTTGGACCCTGCGAACTCTCGCTGCCGCTCGCCGGTCTGCGCCGCGCGTTCGACCGCGGCGATCAGTCGGCTGTTGTGCACCGCGTGCGAAAAGCCCGGGGTGGCGAAGGTGCCGGCTGAGATATCGCGCGCCAGGCAGGCGTATACCTCGCCGACATTGATGGCGGCGCCCTTCCAGAAATCGGCGGCCGTCGCGCCCGATGCGATGGCCCTTTCGGGCGCTTCGAATCCTACGCTCGCTGACAGGATCAGGTCGCCAACCTGGACGCCCGCGACATGGTTGCCGGTCAGCTTCAGCCAGCCTTCCGAACCGCGAATCGCCAGAACGAACTGGGCCTCACCCGCCGGCACGCCCGCGAGCACCTGGACGGAAACCGAGGCGCCGCGTGCCGTCTTGGCGATCAGGTCGAGGTGGTCGGGGATCTCGCGCACCGAGGTCTTGCCGGTGTCGAGCAGTTGAACCTCCGGCCAGAGAAGCTCGGTGCGCGCGTCGACCTCGATGATGTTCCCAAGCAGGGCTTCGACGACGTCGAGGACGTGGGCGGCCGTGATGGTCATGAAGCTGGCGCCGGACGCTGCCTTGTTGAAGTAGTCGTAGACACTGGACGACTGCGGACCGTAACCGAACGTGGTCGCTGTGACGTGGGCCGACATCAACCGGCCGATCTTGCCAGCGGCGATGAGCTCCGCGGCGCGGCGCACGGAGGGGTTCATTCGCCCCTGCAGGCCAATCGCGGTGTGAAGCGCCCCTGCCGCGGCGGCCATTTCCTCCGTTTCAGCCAGGGTCGCGCCCAGCGGTGCCTCGCAGTACACAGCCTTCTTTGCCTCCAGCGCCGCGAGCACCAGCTCGCGGTGGGCCGGCACCTTGACGGCGACGGTGACGATATCGATGCGCTCGTCACGGATGAGTTCGTAGGGGTCTGCATACCAGCGCTCGGCACCGAAGGCCTTGGCCGCTGCTTTCGCGCTCTCTTCCTTTCGGGTCGCGACTGCGGCAAGCACCAAAGCGGGTTGCGCCTGAATGGCCGGAATGTGAGAGGCGCCTGCCCAGCTCGCCTTCGTATCGGCACCAATGACTCCTACGCGTAATGGCTTGGTCGACATGTTTCGACTCCAGGGTATGTCTTGGAAAGTGTCAGGAGTTCCGGTCGCCCGACCGGTCCAGGAGCCATCCGGGGTACTCGAGCGGCAACTTGCTGACCGCGTCGAGTTCCGACAGATCGGCCTCGTCCAGGCGGATCCGGGTCGCCTGCATGTTTTCCACAAGCTGCTCGACGCGCTTGGCGCCGAGGATGACGGTCGTCACAGCGGGCTGATGCAGCAGCCAGGCGATGGCGATCTGTCCCGGCGTGGAGTCATGCTTGCGGGCAACGGCGCTCAGGACCGCGAGCAGCGGTTCGCCGCGCTGGCGGTTGATCGGCGGGAAATCCAGCTCCGTCAGCCTGCCGCTGGCGCCGCCATCGCCTCCGGAATACTTCCCTGTCAGGTAGCCGCCCGCCAACGGGCTCCACACCATCAATCCGACCTGCTCGGAGGTCAGCATCGGGACGATCTCCCGCTCCAGCTCCCGGCCCACCAGCGTGTAGTACGCCTGCAGCGAGATGATCGGCGCGAGCCCTTTTGCCCGGCCGATGCCAAGCGCCTTCATGACCTGCCAGGCGGCCCAGTTCGACAGACCGATATAGCGGACGTCACCCGCGCGGACGAGCGTGTCGAGCGCGTCCATCGTTTCCTCGAGGGGCGTCGCCGGGTCGAATGCGTGGATTTGGTAGAGGTCGATATGGTCGAGACCGAGCCGTTTGAGGCTCGCGCGGCTCTGGCTCAGGATGTGACCGCGCGCCGCGCCGCGCATGTTCGGCCCTTCGCCCATGGCGGACGCCACCTTGGTGGCGATGACGACGTCGTCTCTCGATACACCGAGATTGCGCAGCGACTGGCCGAGCAGGGTCTCGCTGCGGCCATGGGCGTAGACGTTCGCCGTGTCGAAGAAATTGATGCCCGCCTCGAGGGCCGCGCCAACGAGCGCGTCGGCCTCGCCCTGATCGAGCTTGCCGACCTGGCCCCACAGGCCGTCGCTTCCTCCGAAGGTCATTGCGCCGAAGCACAGCTCCGACACGAACAGTCCGCTGTTTCCAAGCTTGCGCATGCGCATGGCGTGTTCTCCCAACACGTACTCACAAGCAGCAAGATACCTTTCGGATTGCGTATGGACAGGCCCCCAATTTATACATGACTGGTAAGCATCCATTTACAATCGAACGCATGAATCCTTCGCTGCTCCCGTCACTGGCCTGGTTCGCGCGCATCGCCCACCACCGCAGCTTCACGCGCGCGGCGGAAGAGGTGGGGGTGACGCGGGCCGCGCTCTCGCAGAACCTCAAGGCCTTGGAGCGTCAACTGGGTGTGCGTCTGCTCTACCGCACCACGCGCGACATGTCCCTGACCGAAGCCGGACAGCGGCTCTTGGACACCTTGCAGCCCACGCTGAGCCAGATCGCGGATACGGTCCAGAACCTCGCCGACTCGGGTCGCGCGCCATCCGGCATGCTCCGGGTCAATACATCGCGCCTGGCGGCCAAGGCGCTGATTGAGCCTCACCTGGCAGAGTTCTACCTGCGCTACCCGAAGGTCAGCCTCGAGCTGATCATGGACGACACCTTGTCGAACATCATCGCCAATGGGAGCGACGTCGGCATCCGCCTGGGGAAAAGCCTCGCGGACCACGTCGTCGCGGTACCGATCAGTCCCGCCTTGGCGATGGTGGTGGTGGGTTCTCCCGCCTATCTCGAACGACACGGCGTGCCGGCGACGCCCGATAACCTCGAGCAGCACAACTGCATCAACTATCGACGCTCGCGCAGCGGTGCGCTCCGTGAATGGGATTTCAATGCACCCGGCAAGAAGGGGCGGCACTTCACCCAGTCAGTGGCCGGCAATCTCATTACCAGCGACGACCAGAACATGATGCGCGCGGCGGTCCAGGGGATCGGGCTGATCCAGCACCTCGACATCGCCGTTCAGGAATATCTGGCCGACGGTCGGCTGGTCCGTGTCCTGCGGAACTGGTCATACCACCACGAGGGCTTCTATTTGTATTCCCCCTCGCGAGAGCAGATGCCATCGAAGGTCAGCGCCCTGCGCGACTTCTTGATCGAGAAACGGAAGGGGATGTCGCTGCTGTAGCCGGGGGGCCGAGCGGTGCCCCAAGGCAGGGGCCCCGCTCTGTCGGTGGCGACGCGGATTGTGGGTCAGGTGAGGAACGGCGGAGGGTTCTCGCCGCGCAGGCGATAATTGGGGCGCGGTCGTTCCAGGCGGATCGATTCCAGCACTGTGTACGCATGGTACTTGGTCTGCGTGGTCACGCCGGCGAGCCGCTCCGACCAGAGCTGTCCATTGCTGGTGCGCTTCTCCAGCACATAGCGGGTGGCGTAGTTCGCCATCGAGTTGATCCAGTTCTCGGTACCGACAAACACCTTGTCCCAGCCGGCGCCGTCCAGGATTCCGATGAGCGCATCCGATCGGGAGAACCGATCAACCGCCGCTTGCGCGCCATCCAGGACGTCGGCGAAGTACTCGATCGACGCCTTGACCGTTTCCGGCGTGCCATAACGCATGTGATGTCCGGCGACGAGGAAGTCGAAGTCGAACTTCAACAACTGCTCCTGCGCCTGATACCACCCGGTGATGTTCTGCGACGCATCGCAGTGCATGAAGGTGGCGCTGCCGGGGCTGATGATGTCGATGACGGTCAGCACCTTCTGCGCGGGGGCATAGATGAAGATGTTGCCCGGGCAGTGGTTCTCGCCCTTGTAGGACAGCTCCAGCGTCACCCCGCCGACTGTCAGCGTGTAGTCCGTGTCGAAGGTCAGCGTCGGGACAGGCCGGTTGGGATCGGGGAAGCGTTCCAGCAGCTCCTTCGTGATCGCGTGCGCGACGATCTGGACCCCCGGCCCGAACACCGATGCGGCACCGATGTGGTCGGAGTGCCAGTGGCTGTAGATCACATGCGTGACAGGCTTGTCCGTGACATCCTCGATCGCGGCCAGCATGTTCTCGCCGAGGGTCGGCGGCGCGTCGATCGCGATCACACCGTCCTCCGTCACGACGAACGCCGCGTCATAGCCGCCGCTCGTCACCCAGTAGAATCCGCCGCGAAGCTCCTCGACGTGGTAGCCCAGCTTCTTGAACCGCTCGCTCGTGAAGTAGGGCGGGTAGTAGTTCGGAGGGTCGGCCGGGTGTTCGCCCGCCTCGGGAAAGCCGTAGTTGTCGATCGCGAAGAAGGCCGGCGTATCGGTGGCCGTGATGGGCTTCTGATGGTTGTCGCACATGGTCTGCGTCCTTTTCGTTGGCGTGTGAGGGGAGGGTGGGCCGAGGGCGTTCAGCCGGGTTCGGAGCCGATCCGGAGGACCGCTTTGATGACGCGCCCCGCCGCGACGTCGTCGAACGCCCGGTTGATGTCGGTGAAGTCGTAGAAGGTGATCAGCCGGTCGAACGGGAAGCGGCCGCTGCGGTACAGGCCGATCAGCTCGGGGAGCATGAGCGCGGAGACGGCGTCACCCTGGATGATGCCCTGGAGCGTCTGGCCGACCGTCAGCCGCGAGGCATCGACCACCGCGCCCGAATGCGCGTTGAACGCGACGAAGCCGAAATGGCCCATGGGCGCGAGCGCGCCGACTCCGGCGTCGAGGTTCTCCTTGCGGCCGCTGGTATCGAGGACGAACTCGAGACCGCGCGGTTCGATCCGCCGGATCGCGGCGGCGACATCGCCTGCTTCGCGAGGGTTCACGACATGCGTCGCGCCAAGCGCTCGCGCGAGCTCGAGACGTTCAGCGTTCACGTCGATCGCGATCACCGTCGCCGCATCCGCGACCTTGGCCGCCATGATCGCGGCAAGTCCGACCGCGCCGACGCCGAAGACCGCGACGGTCGCACCGACCGGCACCTTCATGGCCTTTAGGATCGCGCCGGCCCCGGTCTGAAAGCCGCAGCCGAGCGGGCCGAGGATGTCCAGCGGCACGTCGCGCGCAACCTTGATGGCATTGCGCTGGTGGGCGAGGGCATGGGTCGCGAACGACGACTGGCCGAAGAAGTGGGCGTGCAGGTCGGTCGCGCCGTCCCGCTCGACCCCGATGCTCCCGTCGAGCCTTGCCCCGGCGAAATTGGCCGCCCACAGATGCTCGCAATAGGCGGCATGGGACGACAGGCACGGCTTGCACTGTCCGCATGAATGATAGGACAGCACGACAGGGTCGCCCGGCTTCAAATGCGTGACCGAAGCCCCGACACGTTCGACGATCCCGGCGCCCTCATGTCCCAGGATCGCGGGCAAGGGTGCCGGCATCAACTGCTGGCGCACATGCGCATCCGTGGCGCAGATGCCGGTCGCGACCATGCGGACGAGGACTTCGTCCGGCCGCGGCGCTTCGAGTACCACGTCCTGGATCACGAAAGGACCGTCCTTCCGCTCGACGACCGCGGCGCGGGCTCTCGTCGTCATGCGATGCGTTCCGGCATCACGGTGGACAGCCGTTGCTTCGGTGTTTTCCGTCGGTTCCATCGAGGGGCTCCACGAGGGTTTTGTTTCGAGCGGCGACTGTGTTTCGCGCCACTTCCACGGAAGATACCGATCCCCTAGGGTTGCAGTAGCCACCACCTTTGGAACCTGGAGTTGCTGATGCAGGAACCCCCACCGATTGACTTGCTCGATGTCATCGCGTTCATCCGGGTCGTGGAGACGGGCAGCATCGCGAATGCAGCCGCACGTCTGGGCATCGCGAAATCAATTGTCAGCCGTCGCGTCAGTCGCCTGGAAACGGTCCTCGGGGCCGCCTTGCTGACGCGCACGCCGAGGGGCGCGACGCTCACCGATATCGGCCGCGAGTACCATGTGCGCGCCGCAGCCGGCCTGTCTGAGCTGGAATCCGCTCAGGAGGTGGTCACCCAATCGACGACCCAAATCTCTGGCCAGTTGCGCATTCAGGTGCCGGTTGCGTTCGGCGAGTTTCGTCTCGCACCCTTGCTGGCGGAGTTCGCGCTGCGCCATCCGCGTATCCAACTGGACGTCCGGTTCACGGATCGTCAGGTGGATATGATCGCGGAAGCCTATGATCTCGCCATCTGGCCTGGCGCGGTTCCGGATTCGATCCTCGTCACCCGAAAGCTCGCCAAGGTCCGCTGGGCGGTGGTGGCAAGCCCGGCCTATCTCCGCGCTCGGGGGCGTCCCGCCAAACCTGGTGACCTGGCGACGCACGACACCATCCTTTACGCCCTCGATACAGGCCGCTGGCGTTTTCACGGACCGAATGGCTGGGAAAATGTCCGCATGCGTTCGCGATTCCGCACGGACAATGGGCAGATGCTGCTGGCCGCCGCGCGTGCGGGATTGGGGGTCGTGCTGGTCCCGCTCTTCATGGTGGAAGATGCGCTCGAGTCAGGCGCACTCGAAGCCGTTCTGCCTGACTTCCCGCATGAGGGCGGGGACCTTCAGATCTTCATGCCACCCGCGCGGGCGGGCATTGCCCGCGTGCGCGCCCTGGTGAACTTCCTCTTCGAGAAGTTCGACCGGGAAATCTGAAGTGGGTTCCGCATTTCGGAACACTGTGTTCGCGAATCCGCACCTTGTACCGAACCCGTGCTTTCCGAGATGAATGGCGCATCCACCCGGCGGCACTTGAGCTTTCAAGGACTGCCTCGAACCCACGTGAGGACCTGGCCCATGCTTCAGAGAACCATCGACCGTGTGACCAGGACGCCTGCGCTGGGGCCGGGCTTCGACGGCGAGCGGCACAAGGCCGCGCTGGTCGTGGCTCCGGGCGACCTGCCTTCCACGGACCCGTTCTTCCTGATGGCCGACGACAACATCACCTTGGAGGGGCCGTTCGGCGAGGCGCATCCACATGCCGGCCTGGAGACGGTGACCTTCATGCTCCACGGTACGATGGAGGATTCCGGCGGCCGCCTGGAGGAGGGCGACGTTGAATGGATGACGGCGGGCAGCGGCATCGTTCATGCCGAGAACGCGAGGGTGTCGACGGGGATGCGTCTCCTGCAACTTTGGCTGCTCCTTCCCGAAAAGCAGCGCAACATGGCCCCGCGGGTGCAAATCCTGCGAAAGGGCGCGATGCCGGTGCATGTCGAACCGGGTGTCTCGGCGACCCTCTTCAGCGGCGACTTGGCGGGCTTGACCGCGCCGACGATGAACGCGGTTCCGGTCACGCTGATCGATGATCGCCTGGAGGCGGGGGCCGCTTTCGAACCGCGCTTCCCGGCCACCTACAACGCCTTCGCCGTGATGCTCGATGGCCAGGTGACGGCCGGAAACAACGCCGAGACGCTGCGCGTCGGCGACGTCGGCTGGACCCGTCCGGCGGGTGACGAGGAGAGTTCGCTCCGGCTGCAGGCAGGTGACGTCGGCGCCCGTCTTCTGCTCTATGCAGGGCAGCCGCAGAACGTCTCAGCGGTGGCGCGGGGGCCGTTCATTGCCGGCTCCCATGAGGAGCTTGCCGGCTATTACGCTGCGTACCGGCAGGGGAAGTTCCCACATGCCGGCGCGATGCGCCCCGTCACCCTGTCCTGAACGTCTTCGGCGCCCCGCCGGTCACGGCAGATGCCGGCGAGGGTGCACCTCGCCGACATCCGCCTCGGACTCTGATGGGCTGACACGCTCTAGCCCGGCGTGAACCACAGCACGGACAGCGGGGGCAGGGTGATGGTGGCCGAGGCGGGCTGACCATCCCAGCCCGTGGGCTCGGTCTGGAGCTGCCCCATGTTGCCGCGGTTGGAGCCGCCGTACTGTTCGGCGTCCGTGTTGAGCAGCTCCACGTAGCGGCCCTGGAGCGGGAAGCCCACGCGGTAGTTCTCGCGCACGGCCGGCGACAGGTTGGCGATACACACCACGTGGCGCCCTGGCTGGCGCGACCGCCGGACGAAGGCGAAGACGTTGTCCGCCGCCGCGTCCGGCTGGAGCCACTGGAAGCCCATGGGCTCGCTGTCCGCGTCATACAGCGCCGGCATGTCCCGGTAGATGCGGTTGAGGTCCGCCATCAACAGGAGGATGCCGCGATGCCCGGGCTCGTGCGTGAGGTGCCAGTCCAGGCTCTTGTCGTGGTTCCACTCCGCCGGCTGGCCGAACTCGCCGCCCATGAACACCAGCTTCTTGCCGGGGTGGGCCCACATCCAGGCGAACAGCGCACGCAGGTTGGCCCGCTTCTGCCACGGGTCTCCCGGCATGCGGCCATAGAGGCTGCCCTTGCCGTGGACCACCTCGTCATGGCTCAGCGGCAGCATGAAGTGCTCGCTGAACGCGTACAGCAGACCAAAGGTGAGCTGGTTGTGGTGGTACTGCCGGTAGATGGGGTCCTTGCTGAAGTACGACAACGTGTCGTGCATCCACCCCATGTTCCACTTGAAGTGGAAGCCCAGCCCGCCTTCCTCCACGGGCGAGGAGACCTTGGGCCACGCCGTGGACTCCTCCGCGATGACGACGACGCCCGGGTGCTTCCGGCGGACCGTCTCGTTCAGCTCGCGCATGAAGTGGATGGCCTCTTCATTCTCCCGGCCACCCCAGCGGTTGGGAATCCATTCGCCCTGCTTGCGGCTGTAGTCGAGGTAGAGCATCGACGCGACCGCGTCCACGCGCAGACCATCGATGTGGTACTCCTCGATCCAGAACAGCGCGTTGGCGATGAGGAAGTTGCGGACCTCGTTGCGTCCGAAGTTGAAGACCAGCGTGCCCCAGTCCGGCTGCGCGCCCTTGCGCGGGTCCGCGTGCTCGTACAGCGACGTTCCGTCGAACTGTCCCAGCGCGTGCAAGTCCCGGGGGAAGTGGCCGGGCACCCAGTCCACGAGCACCCCGATGCCTTCCTGGTGCATGTGGTCGATGAAGAACCGCAGGTCATCCGGGTGGCCGAAGCGCGCCGTGGGGGCGTAATAGCCGCCGACCTGATAGCCCCAGGAGCCGCCATAGGGGTGCTCGGCGACGGGGAGCAGCTCCACGTGGGTGAAGCCGGTGAACTTGATGTACTCGGCCAGCGCGGGGGCCAGCTCGCGGTACGTCATGGGCCGGTCGCCGTCCTCCACCACGCGCCGCCAGCTTCCCAGGTGAATCTCGTAGACGCTCCACGGCTGGTGGTGCACGTCATGCCGCTGCGCGCGCTGATCCAACCAGGCCGCGTCGTTCCACTGGTAGCGCGCCAGGTCATGGACCACGGACGCGGTGGCCGGGGGGACCTCGGTGCGGAAGGCGAAGGGGTCCGCCTTGAGGACGTTGGCGCCTCCCTGGCCCGGGCGAATCTCGAACTTGTAGCGCGTGCCCTCTCCGACTTCGGGAACGAAGAGCTCCCAGATGCCGGACGAGCCCATGCGGCGCATCGAATGCAGCCGGCCGTCCCAGCCGTTGAAGTCACCCACCACGGACACGCCCGCGGCGGTGGGGGCCCACACCGCGAAGGAGGTGCCACGCACGCCGTTGTGGTGGAGCAGGTGCGCGCCCATGCGCTCCCAGAGCCGCTCGTGGCGCCCTTCACCGGCGTAGTACAGGTCCATCTCACCCAGGGTGGGGAGGAAGCTGTACGGGTCGCGGAGCGTGAAGACGCGCTTGCCGGGGTACTCCACCTCCAGCAGGTAGTTGAACGTCTGGTCCTTGCCGTTGATGCGGGCCTCGAAGACGCCGCCCTGCCGGTGCGTCATCGCGACGCGGCCACCCGACTCCGGCAGCACGTGGAGGGCCACGGCGTCCGGGCGGAAGGCGCGAATCACCACGCCATCCCCATCCGGGTGGATGCCGAGGACGGAGTGGGGCTCCGGATGCCTCAACTCCACGACGCGCTGAACCTCCGCGTCGACCTGGGCCTTGTCGGCTGGCTTCCTCACTGGGGTGCCTCCATGCGCAAAAGGGCCGACACGGGGATGCGCACCCAGTCGGGCCGGTTCTGCAGTTCGTATCGCACTTCGTAGAGCAGCTTCTCCAGTTCGAAGGCACGAAGCATGATGTCGAAGGCGCCTTCATCCGTGGGGAGGAACGCTGCCCCGCGCGTCACCTGCTTGTAGCCCTCCACGAAGGCGTCACGGATGGGCCCCACGCGTTCGTGGGGCGTCCCGCCCTCCAGGGACACGGTGGCCTCCGCGTAGTCGAACGAGCGAATCATTCCGGCCACGTCGCGCAGCGCGCTGTACTTCTCCCGGCGCGAGGTGAAGGAGCGCGCGGGCTCGCCTTCGAAGTCGAAGAGAATCCACTGGTCGTTGGCGCGCAGCACCTGGCCCAGGTGCAGGTCGCCGTGGATGCGAATCTTTTGTCCGGACGGCGTCACCTGCGCCAGCCGCTTCGCGTAGTCGATGAGGGACTCGCGGCGGTGCTCCAGGTCCGGGTGCAGCCGCGCCGCGTCCGCGAGCGTCACGCCCAGCTCGCCGACGATGGATGCGCTCCAGCGCTGGAGGTCTTCCTGGAGCAGCGGCTCCGGCGTGAAGGCGGGCTCCTCCTCCGTCGCGGAGGCGAAGGCGAGGTGCAGCTCCCCCAGTCGCATGCCCAGCTCGCGCATCTCCGTCAGGAACCGCTCGCCCACCGCGCGCTCCTGGCGCAGGCGGTCCAGGGTGTACTTCCAGCCATCCGTGGCGTCCGGCACGAAGCGATGGGCCACAGCCAGCGTGGCGCCCGCGGTCCCTTCCAGGTGCAGGGCGCCGAGCAGCGTCGGGGTCGCG
Organism: Myxococcus hansupus; assembly: GCF_000280925.3. Classification (NCBI taxonomy): domain Bacteria; kingdom Pseudomonadati; phylum Myxococcota; class Myxococcia; order Myxococcales; family Myxococcaceae; genus Pseudomyxococcus; species Pseudomyxococcus hansupus. The sequence goes on along the minus strand of NZ_CP012109.1, from coordinate 4,101,791 downwards.
CGGAAGGACGTCTTCGTGGCGAGGAAGCGGCCCACTTCGTGCTCGGGGTTCACCCCGGCCTCCAGCTTGCGGATGATCTTCAGGATGACCTTCTCACCCAGCACCACGGAGGTGTTGCTCTGCTCCACCATCAGCCGCCGCACGCTCAATGGCGAGGGCAGGGCGAGCAGTCCTTCCTGGCCACCAATCCATTCGCCCTGCACGCGCCCGGAACCGGAGGCGACCTGGCCGGAGGTCCGGATGAGGTCGTAGAGGCCGCGCATGCATTCGTCGCTCTCCAGCGCGTCGCGCACGCCCTCCGACGAGGGCTGCACGGGCAGCAGGTAGCGTTCGGGGCTCCCCAGCTCGTAGACGACCTCCACCACGGCGAGGCTGAAGGCGCAGTCCCCGGACTCGATGGTGGCATGGTCAATCACGGTGACGTGCTTGATGGGCCACGCCTTGCCGCTGAACCAGCGCTGGTGCTTGAGGTAGTCGGGGAGCTTCGTCAAATCCAAGGTGTTCACTCGAGGCTCCTTCCCTGCTGCGGTTTGTCCAGCCGGAACCACAGGAACATGTAGGGGCCCATGGAGAGCTGATAGGGCAGCTCGCTCACCCGGGGAAGGGCGTCTCACCAATCAGCTCCACCGGCACCGTGCCCTCCCAATCACGAAGGTCGAGCACCGCGGGCTGGGCGAAGCGCGACAGGTTGCACACCACCAGCACCGTCTGGCCCTCCCACTCACGGACGAAGGCCAGCACCTTGCGGTTCTCCGTCTGGAGGAAGCGCAGGTTCCCCAAGGAGAAGACGGGGTAGCGCTGGCGGATGCGAATCATCCGCTTCACCCAGTGCAGGAGGCTGGACTTCACGCGCTCCTGCGCTTCCACGTTGATGGACTGGTAGCCGTACACCGGGTCGGCGATGACGGGCGCGTACAGGCGCGAGTAGTCCGCGCGGCTGAAGCCCGCGTTGCGGTCACCCGTCCACTGCATGGGCGTGCGCACGCCGTTGCGGTCACCGAGGTAGATGTTGTCGCCCATGCCAATCTCGTCCCCGTAGTAGAGGACGGGCGTGCCCGGCAGGGTGAACAACAGGCTGTGCATTAGCTCGATGCGCCGGCGGCCGTTGTCCATCAGCGGCGCCAGCCGGCGGCGGATGCCCAGGTTGATGCGCATGCGCGGGTCGGTGGCGTACTCCCGGTACATGTAGTCCCGGTCCTCGTCCGTCACCATCTCCAGCGTGAGCTCGTCGTGGTTGCGCAGGAAGATGGCCCACTGGCAGTTGTCCGGGATGTCCGGCGTCTGCTGCATGATTTCGACGATGGGCGTGCGGTCCTCGCGGCGCACCGCCATGAAGAGGCGGGGCATCACCGGGAAGTGGAAGCCCATGTGGAACTCGTCGCCGTCGCCGAAGTACACGCGCACGTCGGCGGGCCACTGGTTCGCCTCGGCCAGCAGCATCTTCCCCTGGTACTCGGCGTCGATGGTCTTCCGCAGACGCTTGAGGAAGGCGTGCGTCTCCGGGAGGTTCTCGCAGTTGGTGCCCTCGCGCTCGAAGAGGTAGGGCACGGCGTCGCAGCGGAACCCGTCCACCCCCATGTTGAGCCAGAAGCGCATGACGTCCAGCATGGCCTCCTGCACCTCGGGGTTGTCGTAGTTGAGGTCCGGCTGGTGGCTGAAGAAGCGGTGCCAGAAGTACTGCTTGGCCACCGGATCCCACGTCCAGTTGGAGCGCTCCGTGTCGAGGAAGATGATGCGCGCGCCCTTGTACTGGTCGTCGGTGTCGCTCCAGACGTACCAGTCGCGCTTGGGGCTGTTCGGGTCGCTGCGCGCTTCCTGGAACCAGGGGTGCTGGTCGCTGGTGTGATTGACGACCAGCTCGGTGATGACGCGGATGTCGCGCTTGTGCGCCTCGTCCACCAGTCGCTGGAAGTCCGCGAGCGTGCCGTAGTCGGGGTGCACGCCGTAGAAGTCAGCGATGTCGTAGCCGTCGTCGCGAAGCGGCGAAGGGTAGTGCGGCAAGAGCCAGAGGCAGTTGATGCCCAGGTCCTGGAGGTACGGCAGCTTTTCAATCAGACCGGGGATGTCGCCGTGGCCGTCTCCATTCGAGTCATGGAATGCGCGAAGGTGCAGCTCGTAGATCAGGGCTTTCTTGTACCAGAGGGGATCTTGGTCCATACGCCTCTCGGGTTGTCACTCACTCGTAGTAGTCGAACGCGTTCTCGGTACGGCGGAAGCGATGAACGGCCCAGATTGCCGCGGGCTGCTCGGGTGTCAGGCGCACCTGCACGTCGGGACCCTGCCATAGCGAGCGCTGGTCCGACATCAACTCGTGCACCTGATACGTCTCGTCGGGCCGCGCGCCGAGCCATTCCAGGGGCACATGCAGCAGCGCCTCCTGGGCGGCGTACGGGTCCAGGCTCACGGCCACCAGGACCAGGCTGGAGCGGTCCGGTGTGCGTTTGCCATAGAAGAGGATTCGGTCGTTGTTCGACGTGAAGAACTGGAGCGTGCCGTACTGGTGCAGGGCCGGGTGGGTGCGGCGCGCGGTGTTGAGGCGCGCAATCCAATCCTTGATGTTGCCGGGCCGGTCCAAGTCCCACGCGACGAGCTGGTACTTCTCCGAATCGGTGTACTCCTCCTTGCCGGGAATGGGGCGGCCCTCGCACAGCTCATAGCCGCAGTACATGCCCCAGACGGAGGACAGCGTGCCCGCCAGCGCGGCGCGGAGGCGGAAGGCGCCGGCGCCCGCGTTCTGGAGGAACTCCGGGAGGATGTCCGGCGTGTTCGGCCAGAGGTTGCCCCGGAAGTAATCCGACACCGGCGGCTGGGTGATCTCCTCCAGGTATTCCTGCAGCTCGCCCTTGAAGTTGCGCCAGGTGAAGTACGTGTACGACTGGGTGAAGCCCACCTTGGCCAGGGCCTTCATGACCTTGGGGCGGGTGAAGGCCTCGGACAGGAAGAGGACCTGGGGATGTGCTTCCTGCACGCGGCGGATGAGCCACGCCCAGAACTGCATGGGCTTGGTGTGGGGGTTGTCCACGCGGAAGGTGTTCACCCCCTGCTTCACCCAGTGGAGCACGACGGACTCGAGCTCCGCCCAGAGCGACTCACGCCCGGGCCCCATCCAGTCGAAGTTGACGATGTCCTCGTACCGCTTGGGCGGGTTCTCCGCCGTCTTGATGGTGCCGTCCGGCCGCTGCTGGAACCACTCCGGATGCTCCTTCACGTAGGGATGGTCCGGTGAGCACTGGAAGGCGAGGTCGAGCGCGATTTCGATGCCGTGGTTCTGGGCCGCCTGCACGAAGTGCCGGAAGTCCTCCAGCGTCCCCAGCTTGGGGTGCACGGCCTTGTGCCCGCCCTCCGTGGCGCCAATGGCCCAGGGGCTGCCCACGTCGTCCGCGGTCGCGGTGAGGCTGTTGTTCTTCCCCTTGCGCGCCGTGCGGCCAATGGGGTGGATGGGCGGGAGGTAGACGGTGTCGAAGCCCAACTGTTGGACGTACGGCAACCAGGCTTCCGCGTCGCGGAAGGTGGCGTGCGTGACGCCGTCCCGCTTCGCCGAGCGCGGGAAGAATTCGTACCAGGAACTGAAGCGCGCCTTCTCGCGGTCCGCGAACACCTCGGGGACCTTGTCGTAGCGCCGCGCGAGCGTCCGGTCGGGGTACGTGGAGGCGATGGTGGCCAGCTCCGGCGCCAGCGCCACGGCGATGAGGTCCGGTGAAGGCGCCTGGCGCATGCGGGTGGCGGCCTCGGTCAGCACCCGCGCGTCGTCTTCCTGCTTCGCGGCGCGGGCCCGCTTCGCGGCGCCTTCCAACAACGCGGCGCCCTCCAGCAGCTCGCTGCGCACGTCCCGGCCCACGTCCACCTTGCGCTTGAGCTCGGAGGTCCAGGTCCGGAACAAGTCGGGCCACGCTTCAATCGTGTACTCGTAGCGGCCGTTGTGGCGAAGGGGGAATTCTCCCTCCCAGCGGTCATTGCCGAGGAAGCGCATGGGCACTTCCGCCCAGTCGGTCTGCTGCGCTTTCGGCGTCACCTGCCGCCAGCGGATGACGGCGACCAGGACGTCGTGGCCCTCCTTGAAGACGTCCGCCCTGACGGTGCACTGCTCGCCGACGACACGCTTCACGGCGTGACGACCCGCATCCAGCTCGGGGCTCACTCCCTCGATGAATACGCTTCCGAGTCGTTCAGTCATGGTGGCTGGCGGCCCTTATAGGTCTTGGGTTGTCTTTGCCTGGCGGCGAATCGTGCCTGGTGTCGATGCTGGACGGCTTCCATGCCGGCCGCGTTGGCTCGTGAACGTTAAGGATGGGGGTTGGCGCTGCCCACCCTGGAAGGCAAAGCGCGCCCGGGTGCTCGCTTGCCGATACTTGAAGCTGGGAACTGCCCCGCTGAATGAGCTATCCGGGACGAACATGGCGCCTCCTCCCACCGCTGACCTCCAAGCAAGCGACCCGGCGTCGGACCAGGCGCTCCTGCGCCAGGTGGCCTTGGGCAGCGCCCAGGCGATGCGGGAGGTCTACGCGCGCTGCGGCGGCCGGTGCTTCGCCATCGCCCTGCGGCTCTTGCCGTCCCGCGCGGATGCGGAGGAGGTGATGCAGGAGGCCTTCCTGGAGGTCTGGCGCCGGGCCCGCGAGTTCGACCCGGCCCGGGGGGGGCTGGAGGCGTGGGTGACGACCATTGCCCGGACGCGCGCCATCGACCGGGTCCGTTCGCTGGGGACGATGGCGCGGGTCGTGGAAGGCGTTTCGCACCAGGGTCCTCCCGTCAGCGCGACGCCCACGGCACCCGATGAGGCCGCGGGGCAGGGCGAGTCGCGCGTCCGCGTCCTGGCGGCGCTGGCGCAGCTTCCTCCCGAGCAGCGCGAGGTGGTGGAGCTGGCCTACTTCGAGGGGCTCTCCCAGCGGGAGATTGCCGAGCGCACCGGTGACCCGCTGGGCACGGTGAAGACGCGGGCGCGGCTGGCGCTGGAGAAGCTGGGCGGCCTGCTGGAGGTGCTTCGTCCCCAGGCGTAGCGCGCGAGGGGCCAAGCGGTCGGCGCCCGGGTGGGGCTCTCGCCGCGGTGTGCCGGGTGGCGCTTAAGGTTCGCGCAAGCTTTGCCGTCCAGAACGGGGTCGTGCCCTTCGAAGCGGGCACGTCACCGATTGGAACGGAGGCTGTGGATGAAAAGCGATGTCATGACCCGCCGGCGGATTCTCAAAGGCATGGGTGTGGCGCTGGCGACCCTTCCGCTCGCTCGCCTCGTCGCGGCATGCGGCGTGGGGACCGACCCCATCGACGATTTGGACACCGGGGTGTCTCCGGATTCGGGGACCGGCGGCTTGGGTTGGGCCACCGGCGGCACCGCCGCGATGACCCGGGCCGCGTCCTATCCGGACCCGTTCGCCGCGGGCATCGGGACGGCGTGCGCGCTCACCTGCGAGGCGACGCTGGGGCCGTGCTACGCGACCACCGTGGAGCGCCAGGACATCAGCGAAGGCGAGAACGGGCTGCCCGTCCGCCTGGCGCTGTTGGTGGTGGATGAACAGTGCGAGCCCATTCCAGGTGCGACAGTGGACATCTGGCATGCGGGGCCGGGGGGGCTGTATTCGGGCGAGGATGCCAGTGACTTCTGTACGTCAGGCGACGCCGAGGCCCGGGCGGCGCGGTGGTTCCGCGGCGTGCAGACCACGGATGCCCAGGGCCGGGTGAACTTCGATACGTGTTTCCCGGGGTGGTACAGCAGCCGCACCATTCACATCCATTTCACCGTCCGGGTGAACGGCAGCGAGTTCGTCACCTCGCAGCTCTTCTTCGATGACGCGCTCAACGACGAAGTCATCGACACGCAGCCGCTCTACGATGCTCGCGGGCCCCGGGATACGACGAATCAGAACGACACTGTCATCTCGGGCGACGCCGTGGCGGACTACGTGTTCCAGACCGAGCGCATGGAGGACGGCGCGATGCTGGCGTGGAAGACGCTGGTCGTTCGCTCGTCGTTGGCGGATGCGCGGTGCTCGGTGCCGGGAGGGAATGGCGGTGGCGGTGGTCCGGGGGGCCCTCCGCCGGGCGGTGGTGGCGGAATGGGGCCTCCTCCGGACTGGGACGGCGGCATGGGTCCGCCGCCCGGGGGCGAGGGCGTGCTTCCCTGAGCGTGTTGAATGAGGGGGCGGCTCACACCGCCCCCGGCGGACGAGGAGGCAGAGGGCATGGGCGAGCGCATCCTGCTCGTGGAGGATGACCCGCAGCTCGGCGCGCAGATTGTCGAGCACCTGCGCGGCGCGGGCCTGGAGCCCTCGTGGTGGCGGGAGGGCCGGGTGCTCGCTCCGGGCGAGCTGCCCGAGGTGAGCCTGGTGGTGCTGGATTTGATGCTTCCGGGGACCTACGGGCTCGACATGCTCAAGGCGCTGCGGGCGTTCTCGGACGTGCCCGTGCTCATCCTGAGTGCGCGCAATGACACCTTGGACAAGGTGCGGGCGTTGAAGCTGGGCGCGGATGACTATCTGACGAAGCCGTTCTGGCCGGAGGAACTCATCGAGCGCGTCCGGGCACGCCTGCGTCGGCCCTTGTTGCAGAAGACAGGGGCCGCCGTGGACGTGGGGCCGCTGCGGATTGATTTCCAGACGCATGAGGTCTGGATGCACGGGCAGCCGGTGGAGTTGACGCGGGTGGAGTTCGCGCTGCTGGCGGCGCTGGCCCGGCGGCCTCGGGAGGCCGTGACGCGGCAGTGGTTGTTGGAGCACGTGTTGGACCCGGAGCGGGAGGGCACGGAGCGGACGCTGGATGTGCATGTGTCCCGGCTGCGGCGGAAGCTGGGCGCGCGGCATGGCGTGGAGACCGTCTGGGGCGTGGGCTACCGGCTCGCCTCGGGGGAGGGCGCGTGAAGCTGCGTTTGCGGCTGGCGCTCACCGTGGTCGCCGTCTCCGTGCCCATGGTCGCGGGCCTGGGGTACGTGCAGCACTCGCTGCGCCAGCGCAACCAGGCCGAGGTGCTGGAGGCGTCCACGCTGGCGCGGATGCAGGCGGGTGAGCGCGAGCGTTGTGAGGCGCAGCCGGAGACATGGCGAACGCGGCGCGGAGGCCCGCCTCGGCCGGAGGGACTGGGGGCGCCGGACCGTCCGCCTCGACCGGAGGGACCCGGTGGTCCTCCTCCAGAAGGCGGTCCTGGTGTCGTCATGCACTTCGCCTATGACGCCCGGCTCGAATCGCGCAACCCGCGTGCTCCGGTGGTGTCGGAGTCGGTGCGGCGTGACGCACTGGAGGGACGAACCTCCGTGGTCCGGCGGACGTCGGAGAACGGGGAGTCTCAGCTCGACGTCTTGGTGCGCATGCCCTGGTCGGAGGGGCCGTGTGCCTTCGTCCTCGCGCGGCGGTTGGCGCCCCGCGGCCCGCCACTCGGAGGGATGCCTCCGCCCGAGGTGCTGGCCATTCCATTCCTCGCCGTGCTCGCGATGGTGGTCGCCCTGGGCCCCATGGTCCGGCGTGTCCGTCAGCTCACCTCGGAGGTGCGCGCTTCCGCGAGCAGCCGTTACGTGGCGCCCGTGCAGGTGCGTGGCAACGACGAGGTCACCGAGCTGGCGCGCGCGTTCCAGGAGGCCCGGGCCGAAATCCAGCACCAACTCTCCCAGCAGGAGGCCCGAGAGCAGGCGCTGCGGGACTTTCTCGCGAACACCACGCATGACGTGATGACGCCGCTCACGGTGCTTCAAGGTCATCTGTCGACGCTCCAGCAACGGCTTCGCCGAGGGGATGCCCTGGACCCCGCGGTCGTCGGGGACGCGATGGGCGAGGCGCACTACATCGCGTCGTTGGTCCACAACCTCGCGGCGGCCGCGCGGCTCGAAGCCGGGCAGCCTCAGGCCGAGTTCGCGGCGGTGGACCTCAACGCGGTGATTTCACGCGTCCTGGGGCGGCATCAGCCCATCGCCCGGCAGCAGCGAATCGCGCTGGAGAGCGGCGTGCCGGAGGCGGCCGTCTGCGTCCACGGCGACGTGACGCTCATCGAGCAGGCCGTGAGCAACATCGTCTTCAACGGCATCCACCACGGCCGCGAGGATGGCCACGTGGCGGTGGTGCTCGAGCACTCTCGCGAGAAGCGCTTCCGGCTGCGCGTCATCGACGATGGCCCGGGCATCCCCGAAGCGGAGCGCGCCCGGTTGATGGAGCGGCGCTTCCGTGGCAACGCCGCGCGCACACGAGGGCTCGCGGGGCAGGGACTGGGCCTGCACATCACCCAGCATGTCGCGCAGGTGCATGGCTGGGCACTGACGCTCGCGGCGTCCGAGTACGGAGGCCTGGAGGTCGTGCTGGAGGGCCCGTCGTCGACTTGAGCGAGTGCCAGCTCAGGCTTCGCCGCGGGGGCCGCTCCGCGCGGCCCAACAGCGCCGAGGCTCAACGGTGGCCACGGGCGTCGCGGACGACGCACAAGGGCCGCCGCATGGGTCAGAGGCCTTTCTTGCGCGCCGTCTTCGCCGCGGGCCGCGCATCCCCATGCCCCGCGACCACCAGCCCGAGCGTCTGGACGTAGTTCACCGCCGCGTCCACGGGGATTCGCGTCGCCTTCACGCGGTTGCGTGTAGGTTCGATGAACACGCCCACGGCGGCGCCGAAGTCCGTCTTGGTGAGCGTGCAGCCCCGGAAGTTGCTGCCACTGATGTCCGAGCCGCTGAAGTCCGACTCGGAGAGGTCCGTGTCGATGAAGTTCATCTCCAGCGCGGTGCAGTTCAGGAACACCGTCTTGCGCAGGCTGAGCCCCGCGAAGGTGCAGTAGCGCAGGTTCGAGCCCTCGAAACGGACCTCGGGGAAGGTGCCCACGTCGGTCCAGTCGATGCCCATCAGCTTCGAGCCTTCGAACCGCACGTCACGCAGCGACGTGTCCGCGAACTTCGCGCGGGTGAGGTCGCAGCCGGTGAAGACGCAGGCCTCCAGCCGGGCCCGTCCCCAGTGGCTCTCCTGGAGGGTGCAGTTGCTGAAGGTGCACCGGTAGAACTCCTTCCCGCGGAGGTCCGCCTCCTGGAGGTTCAGGTCGGAGAAGGTCTCATCCTCGAAGGCGGCGTCGGTCTGGAGGCGTTGTGCGGACATGGCGGGTGCGTCACTAATGCCAGGACGGTCGCCGAGGCCAAGGCCTTTCGCACCGGACTACCCGTACCGCACCGTGAAAGCGGCCAGCAGCGGCCCCGCGAGCCGCGCATTCCCAGGAGGGCTGGCGCCGCCTTCCGGGAGCTGGGTGAGCAGTTCGCGGAGCGCGCGCTTCATCTCCTCGAAGGCGGCATGGGCCGCGCCCGCGTTGTCGAAGAAGCGGTGGTAGAGCAGCCAGCCCGTCACCGAGCAGGAGATGGCATGGAAGGAGCGGCTGTCATCCAGCTCGTACGTGAGGCGCAGTTGGCCTTGGAAGTCCTCGTCCCGCGCGATGGTGCCGCCCTGGGTGCCCATCCAGCCCAGGGAGCTTCCGCCTTCGTAGGGCTGCCACACCGCGTCGTCGTCCACGCGCTCCACCTCAATCCGAGACATCCGCTGGGCATCATGCGCGGACCGGAGCGGGTGAGCCAGGACTCCAGGCTGGGATTGCGTCCCCTGGTGGACGCAGCTTCACGTCAGCGAAGGTAGGGAAGAGGAGCACGCCACTGTTCACGGAACAGTCATGACAGGGATGGTTTGTGCTCGGAGAGGCAACGTCCTAACCTGCCATGTCCATGAAGGCGATCCTCGTCTCCCTTTTCCTCTTGGGTTCGGCGCCAGAGGGCGCGGCTCCCGCGATGCCTCCCGACGCGCTCGCAGCGCCTCCGGTGGCGGATGAGTCTCCCACGGCGTGGGCCTGCACCGTCGACACCTTGCGCGCGGGGAAGGAATGCGTGTTCGAGGCGGACCTGTCCGCGGGCTCGCCCAGCGACGCGCAGGACACGTCCAACAAGAGCATGCTCCAGGACGTGGGCCGCGCGCTGTGTTCGGAGGCGGTGGGCAACATCCGGGAAGGCCGTCCGGACGCGACGCTCGTCTCGCTCTGTGAGCGCCGCTACGTCACCGCCGTGGACCAGTGTGGCCTGGAGGGCACGTCGTTCGTGGTGGACGCGAAGGGCCGGTTCGCTCCGGGGGCTCGCTCCTGCTACCGCGCGCTCGCCAACGTCCTGCAAGAAGTGCAGTTCATGGCCACGGTGGCCTCGCCGTGCTGCGAGTGCGCCGCCCGGTCGAACTGCCCCGGCACCGCCGACCGCTGCTACGCGGAGGTGTCACAGCAGGCCACCGCGCCCCAGACGCAGGCCTGCCTCAGCGACCGGTGCGCGGATGCATGCGCCGTCGTGCTGCCGCGCTCCGGACCGCAGCCCGCGCCCACGGTCCAGCAGCAGCAGCGCAAGCGTTCCGTCAGCCCTGGCTCCGCCTCCCTCTAGGAGTTCCACACCATGCGCCGTCCATCCTGGATGTTGTCCACGTGGGCCCTGCTGGGGCCGCTCGCCGCGGGTTGCGGCGCTTCGCATTCGCATGTGACGTGGTCGGAGGACCCGGTCCCGGAACAGCAGCAGATGTCGTTCTCCTCCCGGCCGCCTCCGCCGCCGCCCGCCCCCAGTCCCACGGAGGACCCCAAGGGCTTCGCCGCGCGCTATGCGAACCCCTCTGTGTGCGAGGCCGCCGCCCGGCGCCTCCAGGGGGCGTCTCGGGATGAGGCGTGGGATGGCTTGAAGGCCTGCATCGAGCACACGCCCTTCACCCAGCTCAACGCGCTGTTGGGCCGCGCCTGGGCGCAGGACCTGAGCGTCCGTCCGGAGGGGGCGAAGCTGATTGCCCGCGTGGTGGCTCAGCGCGGCGGCAGCGTGCCGGGGGAGCTGCGCTACCTCCAGGAGAAGCAGATTCCCATCTTCTCGCTGGCCTCGGCCATGGACCGGCCGGACACCTACAAGGGGCGCTACGTGCTGCTGCGCGCCCAGGTCGCGGACCAGCGCTCGGAAGGGGAGCGCCCCACTGTGTGGCTGGTGGAGCACGCCTTGAGCTCCGTGCAGACGGAGGAGGCGGTGGGCTACGGGGAGCGCACGGACTCGGCCACCTCCTATTCGGGCGACCTGTCCGGGCAGACGCTGCTCACGGGGCCGGGGCAGTTGGGCGGCACGGTGAACTCGGCCCAGCGCTCCAGCCGGACCACGACGCGGCGTTTCGTGGAGAACATCTCCGACGAGACCGGGCGTGAGGCCCTGGGCCGTCTGGCCCGGCCCGACCCGTTCCTGGAGACGCGGCGCGACTACGTCATCCTCGCGCGCTTCGACGGGATTCGGCTGACGTCCGGTGGCTCGGAGACGGATGACGAGGCGCCGCGCATCCCGGTGCTGACCATCGTCAGCTACCACGCGCCGCAGCCGCTCGTCGTCTACTGAGGTCCGGCGTCAAAAGAACGAGGCGCCGGGGAGCAAGCCCCGACGCCTCGCTATGGGAACCGACCCCGCGCCAGCCCCCATAAAATCCCGTGCAGGCCACGGCCGGCGAGGCCGCTCGGGTTGAGTTCCAGAGCGGCCCCGGCGAAATGCCGGGCCTTTTGTCCTGAAGAGACCCGGGCCGGGAGGATCCGGCCACGCGCCGCCGAACGCCGTGGGGCGCTCAGGCGGGGCCGGTGTCCAGGCCGTGCTTGCGCAGGAGCTTGCGGAGGTAGACGCGGTCGATGCCGGCCTCGCGGGCGGCGCGGGACACGTTGCCTTCGCAGCGGTCGATGAGGGCGCGCAGGTAGTCGCGCTCGAAGCCCTCGATGATGCGGTCCTTGGCCTCCTTGAACGGCATGTCCAGGGAGATGGGCCGGGTGCTCTCCGGGTCGTCCGCGGGAGGGGGCAGGGTGGTGGGCTCGTCGGCGGGGACGGGCGCGTCCGGGATGTCCGGCAGGGCCTCGTCGCCCAGGTTCACCACGCGGTCCACCACGTTGCGCAGCTCGCGCACGTTGCCCGGCCAGGGGTACTGGGCGAGCAGCGCGCGCGTCTGGTCCGACAGCGCGCCAGGCTGCCGCCCCATCCGCGTCAGCACGGTGTCCACGAGCAGCGGGATGTCCTCGGGCCGCTCGCGCAGTGGCGGCAGGCCGACGCGCAGCACCGCGAGCCGGTGGAACAAGTCCCCTCGGAAGCGGCCCGCCTGCACCGCGCCCTCCAGGTCCTGGTGCGTGGCCGCGACCACCCGCACGTCCACCGTCCGGTAGTCGTTGGCGCCCACGCGCTTCACCTGCCGGCGCTCCAGCGCGCGCAGCAGGCGGGGCTGGACCTCCAGCGGGAGTTCCCCCACCTCGTCCAGGAAGACGGTACCGCCATGGGCGCGCTCGAAGGCGCCCGCGCGGTCGGATTGCGCCCCCGTGAAGGCGCCCTTCACGTGGCCGAACAGCTCGCTTTCCAGCAGTGCGGGGGCGATGCCCGCCAGGTCGACGATGACGAAGGGCCCCTTGGCGCGTGGGCTGTGCGTGTGGATGGCCTCCGCGCACAGCTCCTTGCCCGTGCCCGTCTCGCCCTGGATGAGGACATCCGACTCACCCGCGGACAGCTTCTCCAGCAGGGTGAAGAGTTCCCGCATGCGGAGGCTGTTGCCCACCAGCGAGCCAAAGGCGCTGCGCGCCGACAAGGCCCGTGCCCGGGGGCGCTCGCTCTCCGGCATCAGCTTCAGCTCGGTGGTGCCCAGCTTGAGGACCGCGCCGGTGCGGACCTCCAGCTCTTGGAAGCGCATGCCTTCGCAGTACGAGCCATTGCGAGAGCCCGGGTCCACCGCCCGCACGCCCGCCTCGCTCACGTCGAGGACCAGGTGCAGCCGCGACACGGCGCGGTCCGCCAGGAGGATGTCCACGTCCCGGCCCGAACCCACGCGGTACCGCCCCGGCATCAGAGGCCAGTCGCGTCCCGCATCCGGCCCCGACACCACCACCAACCGCGTGCGCACGCGTTGGACACGAATGGCCGGCAACGCATCGGTGCGGACCAGTTCGTCGTACCCGTCCTCATCTCCCAGACTCGCCACGGCCGGGAGCCTAGCACAGGCGCCTTGCGGGGTTGGGCGCTGCAATCCCAGGTTATACTGTAAACTGGGAGTGGGGGTACCACCCGCGATGACGCGTGCTCCGCGAGAGCGATTCGGCCGATATGAACTGCAGGAGCGGGTGGGCCATGGCGGCATGGCGGAGACCTGGCGCGCCCGGCTTCGTGGCGCCGCGGGTGTCACCAAGCCCGTGCTCATCAAGAAGGTGCTCCCGGAGTACGCCAACGACGAGGCCTTCGTCTCGATGTTCATCAGCGAGGCGCGCATCTCCGCCACGCTGTCGCACGGCGCCATCGCCCAGGTCTTCGACTTTGGAAAGGTGGACGGCCAGTACTTCCTGGCCATGGAGCTGGTGGATGGGCAGCCGCTCCACCGCATCCTGAAGCGGGCGCTTCGCTCCGGGTTTCACTGCCTGCCGGTGCCCATCGCCGTCTTCGTCGCCATGGAGATGTGCCGCGGTCTGCACTACGCCCATACGCGCAGTGACGAGCGCGGCGAGCCCCTGGGCATCGTCCACCGCGACATCTCTCCCGACAACGTCCTCATCAGCTACGAGGGCCAGGTCAAGATCGTCGACTTCGGCATCGCCAAGGCGCGCTCGCTGCGCAGCTTCAACACCGAGCCGGGCGTGGTGAAGGGGAAGTACCTCTTCTTCTCGCCGGAGCAGGCCCGCGGTGAGGCCGTGGACGCGCGCACGGACGTGTGGGCCACCGGCGTGGTGCTGTTCCAGATGCTGTGTGGTCGGCTGCCGGTGGAGGGGCAGGTGCACATGGTGCTGCGCCGGTTGAACAGCGGGCAGCCCCTGCCTTCCGCCAGGGAGCTTCGGCCGGACATTCCGGCGGCGCTGGACGCCATCCTTCGCAAGGCGCTGTCGATGGACAAGCAGACGCGCTTCGAGTCCGCCCACGCGTTCAGCGACGCGCTCGCCGGGTTTCTCTATTCGTCCACGCCGCGCTTCTCGCCCATGTCCGTGGCGTACCTGCTGCGCGAGCTGTACCGGGAGGACATGGAGGTGCTCGGGCTGGATGCGCGCGTGCCCTCGGACTTCCAGGAGGAGATCTCGCTCTGGCGCGAGGCGCCGCCCATTCCCGCGCCCACGCAGCACGGCGTGCCCGCGTTGGAGCCTGACTTCCACTCCGATGAGGTGGACGCCGAAGACGAAGTCGAATCCGAGCCGCTTCCCGCCGCCCTCTCGGTGGAGGCGCCACGGGTCACGCGCGTGGGCTTGTTCGCGGAGGGCAGTCGCACCTCGCAGTGGGTGACGAACGTCGGCCTGGTGGTCGCCGTGCTGCTGGGGGTGGTGGCGGTGACCTGGGTGGGGTCCGATTTGCTGGCCGCCGCGAAGGAGGACACCCGCCCGTCGGGCCCGCCCGCGGCCGAACGCATCGTCGATCCCGCCGCGTCCGCCCCCGTCGCCGCGGTGCCCACGACGGCGCCAGTCGCGAAGGCCGGTGCCGTGCCGGCGAAGAGCCTCCCGCCCGAGGCCGACGCGGCGGACGATGAAGAAGTGGAGGCGAGTGACGCGGCGCCCTCGCGCTCCGCCTCGGCGCGCCCGGTGTCCCCGGTTCGTGGCGCCAAGCCCGCCTCCGGGATGGGCGCGAACACCCGAGGCCAGGCGCGGCTGGCTCAGGGAAGCCGCCTCGCGGGCGTGGATGTGACGTCGCCGTCACATTCGGGGGAGTCCCGGCCCGTGGACAAGGTGCTCGGATCCGCGCGGACGCTGCAGCGCAACGGCAAATACGCGGAGGCGCGCAAGGCCGCGCGGGAGTGTGTCCGGCTCGCGCCCCGCGAGGCCGAGTGCTACCTGCTGCTGGGGGCCGTGGAGATCAACCTCGGGCGGCTGCCCGAGGGCGCGCGGAACTACCACCGCTTCCTGGAACTGGCCCCCACGGACCATCCCCAGGCCAGCACCGTCCTGCGCATCCTGCAGGAGTACGAGGCCCGGTAGGCCCCGACCCGGGGTGCGTCCAGAATTCGACGCGCTGAGTTATCTCCCCCCGAGCCCGGGGCTTGGAAAAGCGAGCGCCCCTCCCGTAGAAGGGGGCTCACATGACGCACTTCCGCATCCCTCGACTGCTGACGCTCCCGGCGCTGCTGACGGCCGCTGCCTGTGGAGAGTCTGACTCCATCCCTGTTCGGACCTGCGACGTGACGTTGACCTACGCACCGCAGCAGTCCGTCGCGGGGCCCGTTCGGGTCTCTGGCGAGTGGACCAACTTCGCCGCCGCGGCGCAGGCCATGAACGACCGCGGTGATGGCGTCTACACCCTGCGCCTGGAGGGCCTGGAGCCTCGGGATTACGGCTACCGGTTCGTCGTGGGCAACAAGCATGAGTTGGATCCGGAGAACCCGTACTCGCGCTGGGTTCGCTCCGAGGAGTATTCGCGGCTCACCGTTCCGGACTGCCGCCAGCCGGTGTTGGAGCTGAAGCGCTTCGCGGTGACGCCCACGGGCACGTTGGACGTCGACGTCGCGTACCTCGACGGGACGGATCGCTCGGGCCCGGCGGGGGAGGGCGTGGTGCTGTCACTGGACGGCGTGGCCCGCCCGGACGCGTACGACGCGACCACGGGCCGCTTCGTGCTGCACCTGGAAGGACTGGCGCAGGGCAAGCACCACGTGAAGGTGGTGGCGCGCGACAGCACGGGCCGCGAGGCCGCGCCGCTGTACCTGCCGTTCTGGGTGGAGCCGGAGCGCTTCCGCTGGGACTCGGGGCTGATGTACTTCGCCTTCACCGACCGCTTCCACAACGCCAGGCCGGAGAACGACGGGCCCGTGGCGGACGTGGACCCCATCGCGAACTACCTGGGCGGCGACTTCGCGGGCATCACCCAGAAAATCGAAGAGGGCTATTTCGATTCGATGGGCATCCGCACGCTGTGGATCTCCCCGGTGGATCAGAACCCCGAGGGCCGGTTCATCGGCACGGGCGGCCGGTACTACACGGGCTACCACGGCTACTGGCCGACGAAGCCCCGCGAGACGCAGCACCGCTTCGGCTCGATCGAGGAGCTGCGCGCGCTCACGTCCGCCGCGCACAAGCACGGCATCCGCGTCATCGCCGACCTGGTGCTCAACCACGTCCACCAGGAGCACCCCTACTGGACGAACCACGGGCAGGACGGCTGGTTCAACACCTCGGCGAGCTGCGTGTGTGGCACCCAGGATTGTGACTGGGAAGCGCAGCGCCTCATCTGCAAGTTCACGGACTACCTGCCGGACTTCAACTGGCGCTCGTCGGACTTCGTGGACCAGTACGCCGCGGACACGCTCTGGTGGCTGGAGCAGGCGGACTTCGACGGCTTCCGCATGGACGCCGTGAAGCACATGGAGCAGGTGGCGGGGCGCACCATCCGCGGGAAGCTGAAGGAAATCACCGCGATGACGGGCACCGAGTTCTACCTGGTGGGCGAGACGTTCGTCGGCGCGGATGGGAGGTCGCAGATCGCCCGCTACATCAGCCCTCGCGAGCTGGATGGCCAGTTCGACTTCCCGCTCTACTGGCCGGTGCGCGAGGCCTTCGCGGATGGCCAGGGCCTCCAGCGCGTGGACGACGCCGTGCGCGCCAACGAGATGTACTACGCACCCGGCACGCTGAACTCGCCCTTCCTGGGCAACCACGACGTGGCGCGCTTCATGTCGCAGGCCGCGGGCCAGCTCCAGGGTGACGGGAGCGACCCGTTCGGCCCCAACCGTCCCGCGTCCGTGGTGACGGACGCGTCCGCCTTCGAGAAGGCCAAGTTCGGGTTCACCTTCGTGCTGACCCAGCCGGGCGTGCCGCTGGTGTACTACGGCGACGAAGTGGGCCTGCCGGGCGCGGGAGATCCGGACAACCGCCGGTTCATGCGCTTCGGCGACGCGCTGTCGGGGCTGGAGAAGGACCTGCTGGAGGTGGTGCAGGCGCTGGGGCAGGCGCGCCTGTCGCACGCGGCGCTGCAGTCCGGCGCGCGGCGGACGCTGCGCGTGGAGAACGACCTCTACGTGTTCCAGCGGGACTTGCCGGACGGACGAGGGGCCATCGTGGCCATCAACCGCGGCGCGGTGGAGCGCTCGCTGGTGCTGGAGCTGATGGGCAGCCTCGCGGCGAGCACGGACGTCTACCAGGACATCTTCACCGGCCAGACGTTGCAGCTCTCCGGGACCGAGACGGTGCTCTCCGTTCCGGCGCGGGGTGTCGCGGTCTACGTGCCCAGCCTGCAGTAGGAACGGGGGATGTTCCGGTGGAGGGGTGGGCCGTCCCCTTCCGCCGGTACATCCCGCTCAGGGCTGCGGGGCCGCCTGCTCGCTCCTGCCGTGCTTGTAGAAGAGCACGAGGGTGTAGCAGTGGAATTCGTTGTCGGACGACTGACACACGACCCGGTCCACAATCTCCAGGTCGGAGTTGCTCTTCAGCCACCGGGTGACGTTCTCACCCAGCTCCTCGCGCTCCTTCGCCTTGGTGGCGGAGAAGACCTTCACGCCCGTGAACATCGCCTGCCACTCCTTGTGCGGTGCTGATTCAGGACAATAGGAGGTTATCGCACGTGGCATTCCGGGGTGTCAAAAACCCGGCTTCCCTGCCGTGGGGATGTGGATCGTCCGTGCCTGGGGGTTTGCAGCCTCCGGCGCATGCCTATGTTGCTCGGGTCGCACCTGATGGCGTGGGGCGCTCGTGGCAGGGGGCCGCGAGTGGCGGCGGAGTGGGGAAGGGGGAAGGCCCGTGGACATGAAGACCAAGAAGGACCTGGCCGTAGACTTCATCAACACCATCCGGACGATGGAGCCCTCCGCGCTGAATGCGCTCATCGTCAAGGAGGCAGGTGAGGAGCTGGCCCAGTTCTTCCTGAACTACAGCGCGAATCTCATCTCCAAGGACCCGTCCCGGGTGCTGGAGAACACGTCCTCGCTGATGCTGATGGGCTACCTCATCCGCACGTACGAGGAGAAGAACACCCAGGCCAACCAGGGCACCTTTCAGTCCTACGCCTTCGCCTGAGTCACCGGCGGGGCGTTGCAGGCTCGACAGGCCTCGGGGGAGCCTGTTAGGGAGCAGCGCCCATGCTCATTGACCTGCACGCCCATTCACACCTGTCCAAGGGTTGCGAACTGGACCCTCGCGCCGTGCTGGAGCGGGCCGCGCTGTTCGGCCTGGACGGGGTGGCCTTCACCGAGACGAATACCCAGGACGGCTGCGACGAGCTCTTCGACATCGGAGCGAAGTCGAAGCTCAAGGTCTTCGTCGGGTTGGAGCTCGTCACCGACCGGGGGCAGTATCTGTGCTTCTTCCCGAAGCCGGAGCTGGCGCCGGAGCCGGTGCAGATGTGGGGCAGCAACCGGGAGAAGCCGTGGAGCGCGGCGGAGTGTCTGCCCAAGGTCAAGGCGTTGGGCGCCGCCATCGTCGCCGCACGGCCGTATGACCGGGACTCGCAGAACCCGGCCATGGACTTCATCCGCTCGCTGAGCGTGCTCAGCGCGGTGGAGGGCTACAACGCCCGGGTGAAGCAGACGTCCAACGACTTGGCCGTCGAGGCCGCCACGGCGATGAAGCTGCCGTGCGTGGGTGGCAGCGACGCGCGGGGCTCGCTCGACGAGGTGGGCCGCGGCGCCACGATGTTCAAGCGGCCGGTCCAGACGCAGGCCGAGTTGGTGGCGGAGCTGCTCAAGGGCGACTTCTGGCCGGTGATGGCGGGCGACCTGCCCCGGCTCACCCGCCCGGGCGAGGCCCAGGCGGCGCGCAAGTCCGGTGGCCGCGGCGGTGGCGGGGGTGGCGGCAAGCGCCGCCGCCGTTAGCCTGTCCGTCCGCGGGGCCTCAGGGGAGAATCTGGGCGCCCGCTTCCTCGGCCCGCGCGAGGCGGCCATCCGCCAGGATGACCTTGCGGCGACCGCCGGGGTAGATCCATTCCTCCTGCCGGGTGGCACCCTCCAGGGAGCGCCGCACCGTCTCCGGCGGGCCCCAGGCCATGCGCACCGCGTCCGCGGGCATGTTGGCCACCAGCCGCTTCTCGCGCACGGCCTCGAGCACCGCGGGCGGCAGGGCATCCAGCGTGGGCTTCACATCCCGTGCGGAGAGGTACTTCTCCAGCTCCGTGCGGAAGTCCTCGGGGCGATCCAGGTTGGGCGGCATCACCAGGATGAGCGGCGGGGCGTCGGGCGGCGCGCCGGCCTCCGTGAGGTACACCCAGGGCCAGTTTCGCGGGCTGTAGAGGACGCGCTCGGTGATGACCCAGGACGTGGGGAACTCCACGCGGGTGATGCGCAGCTTCGTGCCCGCGGGCAGGACGCGCTCCACGGCGCCGGGGTTGATGGGCTTGCCATCCGTGTCGTCGAGCAACTGCACGTCCTCGGGGGCGTAGGGCGTCAGCAGCTTCTTGGAGCCGTCCCCGAACAAGGGCGTGACGTTGCTGGAGATGCGCAGGTACTGCTCCGCCTCGGGCCCCGAAAGGGACTGGTTCAGGGCGTTGCGCGCCTCGGGAGGCATGCGCGTCTGGGACGCACAGCCCGCGCCGAGCACGGCCAGCAGGAGGACGGACAGCGACTGGATTCGAAGAGGGGCGAGGGGCATGACACCTTTCGCGGGAAGCAGGGCGCGGAAGGTGTCTTGATTAGCTCACCGGGCGGGCTGCGTCAGCGGTGACGGTGCCAGCGCCTCGCGCTTGCCGCCGCGGCACCCTCGCTGGGACGGGCAGATGGGGCCCCGGCCCAGGGGATCCGCGACGAGCAGGAAACGGCCGAGCCCGCGGGTGTCCGTCAGCTCCGGATGGCCACACAGCGCGCAGTGACGGGGAGGACGCTTGGAGGGGGGGAAGGGCACGGGACGTGAGTGTGCGTTGCTCCCACGCCCAGAGCGAATTTTCGGCTTCCCCGCCCCCCGGACCTATTTCTTGTCGCTGCTGGAGGCGGCGGGCGCGGGGGCCGGCGCCGGAGCGGGCGCGCTGGGCGCGGGGGCCGCGCTCGCCGAGGAAGAAGAGGACGAAGACGACGAGCTGCTGCTCGACGACGCGCTGCCGTCCTTCTTCGTGGAGCTGTACAGGTCGGAGTACCAGCCTCCGCCCTTGAGGACGAAGCTCGAGCGGCTGACGACCTTCTGCATCGAACCCTCGGCGCCGCACGCGCTGCACGTGGCAGGGGCGGGGTCGGAGATCTTCTGCAGCACGTCGATCATCTTTCCACAGCTCTGACAGTTGTACTCGTAGATGGGCATGGTTCTCAGTGCCTCGTCAGGGTGTTGATTCTCAGCGGGAGGAGGCGGCCAGGAGCTGCTTGCGCAGTCCGTCCGCCAGGCCCAGTCGCTCGAAGGCGCGGAAGACGAGCTCGGAGGGAGCGCCGTGCTTGCGCGCCACGGCGTCCGCCAGGCCGTGCAGGTCGCCGGCGTCCGCCAGGACGTCGCTGACCAGGTGCTCCAGCTCCTTGCGGAGCGCGTCGGTGAACTTCCTCTGGATGCCCAGGTCGGTCAGGTACTTCTCACGGCCGAGCAGATCCAACCGGTGCGTCAGGTGCTGGGTGGCCAGCGCCTCGCGGCGGAAACGCTCGCGCAGGGCCTCCACCTCCTCGGTCAGCGACAGCATGGAGACCAGCCGCTGAAGCTCGGAGGGGCTCAGGCCCAGGGCCCAGGCCACGCGGCCGGCGGCGCCGCGCTGGCCGGTGAAGCCGTCGAGCACCATGCGGCGCTCCTTCTCCACCAGGGCGTCCATCAGCGCGTGGTCGCGCAGGACGTTCTCCAGGTCCACCTGGGTCAGCTCGCCCCGGGCGCCGTTGAAGCGCTGGGACAGGTTGCGCAGCAGGGCGAAGCGGTGCTCGTTGGCCTCCAGCGCGGCTTCCATGATGGGCTTGCCCGTCAGGCGCGTCAGCTCCATGAAGGACGCGCGCGGCGCCTCCACGCGGGTGAAGCGGCCCCGGGGGCGCGGCAGGTCGCGGCGCGAGAGGGCGGGCTCCTCGGTGAAGTCGGCCGGGCCGGAGAAGGACTCCTCGGCCGGGGTGCGCTTGCGCGGGGCGATGCGCTCCTTGACGGTGGCCTCGCCGTCCTCCTTCGACGGCTTGCCGGCCTTCTTCGCCGCCTCGGGGGCGTCCGTTCCGGGCGCCGGCGGCGGGGCGAAGGTGAGGGGGGCGGCCTCGGGCGGCGGCGTCTTCTGATCGCGCACGTGGGCCAGCTCGCGGGCCACGTCGTAGTAGCCGCAGGCCTGCCGCTGGGCGGCCACCGCGGCCTGGGTGCCGTTGAGGATGTCGATGATCGCGAAGGGCCCCAGGGGGGAGGCCTCCGGCTCGGCGTCCGTCAAGGCGCGGACGCGGAAGTCATCAGCCTCGGCCAGGAGGGCCAGCGCCTCGCGGACCTCGGGCGCCGGCGCGGGAGCCTTCGCGCGCCGGCAGAAGTCCGAGACGGCAACCGCCACGGGGGTGGGGACGTCATCGGGCTGTCGTCTTCTCTGCCAGGGACTGTTCATGAATGTCGCGGAAAAATGCTCGTTTACGAGGGCGGTTGCCTCTATCTTCGCCTACAGACGGGTGTCAATGAGCCAGTCCGATTCCAATCTAAACAGCCTACGGCGAGTGCAAGTCGCGGGGACGGGCGGGCAGGTGGACCGATGCCCCCCTCGGCCGCACGCCAGGCGTTGCGGGGAGGACTGGACGGGAGTATCAGGCCCGCCGCGTTCGGAGCCCAACACTTGCCGGTGACGAATTCTTCTCCGGTGCAGTGCCTTCGTTGGGAAATGCCCAGGTCGCGGTGGCTCACCGGATTGGTTACAACACGAGCGGAGGGCGGGGCCGCGGCGGGCCTCCCCAGCCGCGTTGGACGCGGGCGCGGCCCGTCGGCGACATTGAAGGATTGAACATGAGCAACAGCCACAGCCACCATCACCACCACGACGACGACCGCGACAAGGACGAGGTGCTCGCCCGCTACATGGCCCAGCATGGGCTCAAGAGCACCCGGCAGCGCAGCCTCATCATCGACACGTTCTTCGCGGTGGGGGGCCACCTGTCGGTGGAGGAGCTGTGGAACAAGGTGCGCGAGCAGGATACCAAGGTGTCCGTCGCCACCGTGTATCGCACCATGAAGCTGCTCAGTGAGTGTGGCCTGGCCCATGCCCGGAACTTCGGTGACGGGCAGACGCGCTACGAGGCGGCGGCGGGGCGCGATCACCACGACCACCTGGTCTGTACCGGCTGCGGCACCATCATCGAGTTCGAGAACGAACGCATCGAGGCGCTGCAGGACGCGGTGGCCCGCCGTCACGGCTTCAAGGTGACCTCCCATAAGATGGAGCTGTACGGGCTGTGCCGCGAGTGTCAGCGGGGCGGGCCGGTTGCCTCGGAGGCCTGAGTTCATGTCCCGCGTGTTGCGCCGCGCCGCCCTGGTGGCGCTGGTCGTCCTGGCCGGTTGCCGTGGCACGCGCCCCGTGGACGCGGGCCATGCCTTCCTGAGCGCGCTGAACCTCCCCTCCGTGGGGCCCACGCCGCACGACCTCCGCGCGCTGGATGGGAAGGTGGTGCTCGTCTCGTTCTTCGCGACGTGGTGCTTCCCCTGTCTGGCGGAGATGCCCACGCTGGAGGCGCTCCAGAAGGACTACGGCGCCCGCGGCTTCCAGGTGGTGGCGGTGGGGATGGACCTGGAGGGCGCGAAGGTCCTGGCGCCCTTCGCGGACCACTATGCGCTGCGCTACCCGGTGCTCATCGCGGACACCGAGATGATTGAGGGGCGCAGCGCGTTCGGCGTCATCCAGGGGCTGCCCACCACCGTGATGTTGGATCGCCGGGGCCGCGCCGTGGCCGGCTGGCACGGGGTGGAGTCCCACGCCGACATGGCCAAGGCCGTGGAGAAGCTGCTCGCGCAGACGCCGTAACAGGGTCCTTCCGGACGCTGCTACAGGTCTGGAGCGGAAATCTTGCGGGGCGGGGGGCCACTGGTACGGTCCTCCGCGCTCATGACGGCGAGGCGAAAGTTCCTGGTGGTGGCGATAGGGGTGGCTGCGGCCCTGAGCCTGGTGTCCGTCGTGGACGCCAACGGCTTCCGCCGCTACCTCTCCCTGCGCCAGGACGTGGAGTCGGTGCAGGCCCGGAACCGCTCCCTGTCCGCCCAGAATGAGGCCCTTCGCAACGAAATCGCCGCGCTGCGCAAGGACCCGGCCGCGCTGGAGCGCGCCGTGCGTGAGGAACTCGGCTACGTGAAGCCGGGCGAGCTTGTCTTCCACCTGGAGTCCCCATGACGTCGCTTCCCGAGTTTCCGTCTCCCGGAAGGTTGCTGCGTCTCGCCGTCCGTTCCATCCCCGCCGCCGCGGCGCTCGCCACGTTCATCCATCTGGCGCGCGGCGGCTTCCGGGGGTTGCAGACGCTGGGGTGGACGGAAGCGGCCCTGGTGGTCTGCCTGCTCGTGGGCATCGCAGTGGCGGCCTGGCGCCGGGCCATGCGCGGCGCGGTGGGCGCCGTCATCGACCTGCGCGACGACCTGGAGCTGGGCGGCGCGCTCATCTCCGCGGCCTTCGTCGTGGTGGCCATTGGTGGCGGGGACCTGTTCCCCATCGTCTATCTGTTGATGGCCTTCCTGGTGGCCTTCCTGCCGCGCAACGCCGGCCTCACGCTGCTGGGCGTGGCGCTGGTGTTCGACGCGCTGGTGACGCTGGGCGGGCCGGTGCCCAACGCCACGGGCTACCTGACGCACGCGGCCTTCCTGGCCCTGTTCTCCGGGCTGTACCACCTGGTGCTCGCCACGCGCATCGCGGCGGCGCGCCGGGCGGAGAGCGACGCGGTGCAGAAGCGCATCCGCGAGGTGGAGGAGCGGGCCCGCACCTTCCGGCTGGTGTCCTCCGGGACGCAGGACAGCTTCAGCGGGATGAGCTCCGACGAGAAGTGGCTGGTGGCCTCCGTGAAGGAGATTGAAGGCGCCGTGCAGGCCGCGCTGGAGATCGCCGAGACGGGCCTGCGCACGAACACCTGCGCCGCCTTCCTGCTGACGTCGGACGACCGCAGCCTGAAGCTGTACGACTGCCGCTCCGGCTCCGAGCGCGTGCAGCGCGAGCGCTTCAACGCGGGGGAGGGCATCATCGGCGGCGTGCTCAAGCGCCGCGCGCCGGTGCGGATGAACTCGCCCAACGGCCTCAAGGGCGTGACGCACTACGAGGGCGGCGGCCCCACGGTGCAGGCGCTGCTCGCGGTGCCCATCCTGGAGGCCACGGGCCTGGTGCGCGGCGTGCTGGTGGCGGACCGGCTGGCCAACGAGCCCTTCAGCGACCAGGACGAGAAGCTGCTCAGCATCATCGCCGGCGAGGTGCTGCGCTCCATCGAGGTGGAGCGGGTGATGAGCTACATCCGCAAGACGCGGGACGAGAAGGACCGGTTCTTCCGCGCCATCGAGGAGCTCAACCGCGCGGGCAGCCCGGACCAGGTCTTCGTCGCGGTGCTGGAGAGCACCCGTCAGCTCGCGGGCCTGGACTTCTGCGCGGTGACGCTGGTGTCCGAGGTGGACGGCAAGCGCATGCACCGCGTGGTGCGCATGTCCGGCGTGACGGCACAGGGGCAGGCGCTGTCCGGCCAGAGCTTCGAGGACAACAATGGCCTCGTGGCCAACGTGGTCCGCTACGGGGCGCCGCTGCCGGGCCGTGACATCAAGGCCATGGACCGGCAGATCATCTTCGACGACGAGACGCAGATTCGCGGCCTGGGCGCGCTGAAGATCTTCCCGCTCGTGGCGGGTGACCGCATCCTGGGCACGCTGGTGGCGGGCTCGCGCAAGAAGGCGGCCTTCGAGCAGGACGTGCTGCGGATGATTGAAGTCATCGCCATCCAGGCGGCGCAGGCGGTGCTCCGCGCGCAGCTCTTCGAGCAGATGGAGCGCATGGCCACCACGGACGGCCTCACCGGCCTGTTCAACCACCGCACCTTCCAGACGAAGGCGGACGAAATCCTGGCCCAGGCGCGGCGCTACCAGCGCAAGTGCTCCGTCATCCTCACGGACGTGGACCACTTCAAGAGCGTCAACGACACCTACGGCCACCCGACGGGCGACCAGGTGCTCAAGGGCGTCGCCCGCATCATCAAGACGATGGCGCGCGACACGGACATCGTCGCCCGCTACGGCGGCGAGGAGTTCGTCATCGTCATGCCGGAGACGGACGCCAAGGGCGCCTTCACCATCTCCGAGCGCATCCGCGAGGCCGTGCAGGCGGAGGTCTTCCAGACGGAGATGGGGCCGCTGCGAATCACCATGTCCCTGGGCATCGCCACCTTCCCCGACAGCGCCATGGAGAAGCAGCAGCTCATCGACCTGGCCGACCAGTGCCTCTACCACTCGAAGCGCAACGGTCGTAACCAGTCCGTCACCGTGGCCATCATGCAGGGCGGCCGCAAGCAGCTCCACGCGGCGAACGCTTCCTGAGTCCGGCGTACGGCAAGGAGGGCCGCCTGCTCCGCGCGGCCCTCCTCGGGTGAGGCTTCAGCGGATTACAGCGAGCGCAGGAACGTCAGCAGCGCGTTGCGGTCCGTGCTGTTCATGTTGGCGAAGTTGTTGCGCGCCGCCTGGCCCTCACCGCCGTGCCACAGGATGGCCTCGGCGAGGTTGCGGGCGCGGCCGTCGTGCAGATACGCCTCGCCGCCGCTGACGCCCGCCGTCAGGCCAATGCCCCACAGCGGCGCCGTGCGCCACTCCGCGCCCATGGCCTGGCCGTCCGTGAAGTTGTCCGCGAGGCCCGAGCCCATGTCGTGCAGGAGCAGGTCCGTGTACGGACGGATGGTCTGGCTGCGCAGCTCCGCGTGCGGGTGGAACGCGCTGGTCGTCAGCGTGGCGGTGTGGCAGCGCGCGCAGCCCGCGTTGTTGAACAGCGTCTCACCGCGCGTGACGGTGCCGTCGCTCACGTTGCGGCGCGCCGGCACGCCCAGCAGGGCGATGTAGCGGGACAGCTTGTCCAGCTCCGTGTTGGCCAGCTCCGTGCTGGTGCCCGAGCAGCCCTGCTGTGACGGACCGCAGTCCATCGCCGGGAAGACGGACGTCGTCACGCCGATGTCGCTGTTGAGGGCCTCGGCCACCTGGTGGCGCACCGTGGCGGTGCTGGCCTTCCAGCCGAAGCGGCCCAGCCGCGTCTGGCCCGTCTGCGGGTCGCGCACCTGGTGCATGCGGCCGGAGATGCCGTCACCGTTGCTGTCGTTGGGGTCCGCCAACGCGGCGATGGCCGACTCCGGGACGGCCTCCAGCAGGCCCATGCCCACGAGCTGCGGGGTGATGCGCGCCGAGTAGTTCGTGGGCGTGTTGTTGGTGAAGCCGTAGTTGGGGCGGCGCAGCTCGAAGCGCGTGCCGTCACCGTACGTGCCGGAGGTGACCGTCCACCCGGTGATGCGGGCGGCGCCCTCAGGCGTGCCGCTGGTGCGGCGTGGCTGCAGCCGGTAGCCGAGGAACGGGTCGGCGGCGCCGTTGGCCTGGCTCACCTTCACCACGTAGTTGGTCAGCGTGGTGTTGTTGGCGGGCGGCAGACCGCGGCCATTCTGCACGTGGCAGGAGACGCAGGACGGCGCGACGTAGTTGGGGCCCAGCTTGCCCTGGTGCTGGGTGAGCGCGGGGTTGCCCGGCTCGGAGTGGCTGCCGTCACCGAAGTTCGTGTGGTGGATGCGGCGGCCTTCCACGAACGGCTGCGCGCTCACCGGCGCCAGGTTGTTGGCCATCTGCAGGAAGCGGTTGTCGGGCTCGTTGGACTGCGGCGAGCTCAGCGTGGTGCGTCCGCCGCTCCACGCCGCCTGCGGCATGGGGATGGAGTCCCGGATGGCGCCCGTCACGTCGAAGGGCACCACGCCCCCCGAGCCGACCATGTAGAGGTACGTGGTGGCGTAGTAGTTGAAACGGCCTTCCACCGGTTGACGAAGGAAGACGCCCACTTCGAGCTCCATGCGGTCACCCACGCGGATGGCGCGGCCTTCCTTGGCGTTGAAGTTGACGCTGGAGGTGAAGTGGCGGTCGTTCACCGCGGTGAACTGGGCGTTGTGGAAGTACTCCGCCACGGTGCCGAGGCCGCGGAAGAAGGCGCGGAAGTCCGGGCGCTCGTAGGGGGCGATGGTGTGCAGGTTCACCGTGATGCGGTTGCCGCCCTTGGCGACCTCGTCGACGATTTCGATGTAGTGCGTGCGCGCCTGGAAATAGAGGGGCAGGTAGTGGTCATACGCCTGGAACATGTCCTCGCGCGCGTGGCGGTCGCGAACGCGGTCACCCACGCGGGTGATGATGGCCGAAGCCGTGTCCTGCACCGTGGCGGGCTCCAGCGCCGTGGTGTTGTTGTAGAGCGGGACGATGGGGCCCGTGGTGCCCGCGTCCGGTGGAGGAGGGGGCGGCGGCGTGCCGGCGTCGGTGCCCGCGTCCGGCGGAGGGGGCGGCGGCTGCGTGCCGTGCGTGTAACGCGTCCACGCCGTCTCGCGCGCACAGTTGCAGGACACGTCCCAGTACGTGAATGCGTAGTCGATGGTCTCGCCCGCGGACAGGCCCGTCACCGTGTATTGGTTCCGGCCGTTGACGATGCCCATCCGGTAGTTGAGCTGGCCCTGGTTGTTGCGGACGTAATGGACGTCCGCCCAGGCGGTGGTGTCGACGAAGAAAACTGCAGACGAACCCGAAGGCGTGACTCCAAAAGTGGCGGCGAACGCGTCGCCCACCATGAGGGTTGCGACCAGTACGGCAACGGCCATTCCTGTTGCTCTGTTGCGCATCGTTGTCCTCTCCAAGCGATCCACTCCGGGCGCGGATTGGGGAGATTCTCCATCGTCCGAAGGAAGTCTGATTCTGAGGCACCAAGGCGCGGATTCCTATGAAGTTCGTTAACTCGTCCTTATCGTGTCGGGTCTCCGACGGAGGATGACGCGGCTCTCCACGATTGACGCGATGGGACATCCGTGAATTGCCGCACGGCGTCGTGGGCGGAGGAATCGGTTGCCCCTGCGCGGCGGGCGTGGTGGATGCCAAAGGCGGAGGTGGCCCTGGTACCGCTGGCGGTGACGACGAGCACGAAGGTGGACGCGGCGTTGGTGCGCGAGGCGCGCGCGGTGGGGGCGCGGTGGGGCGTGCCGTTTCTTCCTCGGCGCGCGAAGGAGAGCGTGGCGCCGTGGCTGGGGACGAAGGCGTCCGCGCTGCTCGTGGTGGGCGGGGACGGCGTCACGCTGTGGGACGCGGAGGGCTCGTTTGGCTTTCACGCGGGCATGGCGCACCTGCGCCGGATGCGGCTGCGCGAGGGCGAGGCGGATGCCTTCGTTCGGGTGGCGGAGCTTCGTGCGGGCGACGCGGTGTTGGACTGCACGCTGGGGCTGGCGCAGGACGCAATGGTGGCCTCGCTGGCCGTGGGGCCTTCGGGGCGCGTGGTGGGGCTGGAGCGGAGTCAGGCGCTGGCGGCGGTGGCGGGGGAGGGGCTGCGGCGCTACGCGCTGGGCGAGGACTCCGGACCCGTGGAGGTGCTGCACGCGGATGCGCGCGAGTACCTGAAGACGTTGGCGCCTCGTTCATTCGACGTCGTGTTCTTCGACCCGATGTTCGCCAAGCCGCGCAAGTCGCAGCCCGCGTTCGACATGCTGCGCCGCTTCGCGGAGCACGCGCCGTTGACGCTGGAGACGCTGGAGGCGGCACGCCGCGTGGCGCGCCGGTGGGTGGTGGTGAAGGGCGCGAAGTACACGGATGATTTGCGCAAGCTCGGGCTCGAGGATGAGCCCGGCTCGCGCTTCACCGACGTCGTCTGGGGCCGCGTGGGGCCCTCCGGCGAGCCGTGAGGGGATGGCTCACCGGTGTACCGGCGGGCTTCCCGGGCGGGGCGTCCACAGCATTCCCAGGTGCAGTGACGTGGCTTCGAAGGGCTCCGCGTTCACGGTGACGTTCCCTGTGAAGAGCTGGCTGCGGACCCAGCTCGTGGCGCCTCGCCGGTAGACCTCCAGCGACTGCTGCACGGGGTCGATGAGCCACACGTTCCCCACGCCCTCGCGGAAGTACAGCGGCAGCTTGCGCAGCCGGTCCAGGCTTCGCGTGGAGGGGGACAGCACTTCGCAGAGCCAGTCCGGCGCGGTGCTGAACCAGGGCAGTTCGGGGTCTGGGGGCTCTGGTAGCCGTTCGTGACGCCACCCGGCGACGTCGGGCACCACCACATCGCGCGCCAGATGGAGCTCGGGCTCCGCGAGGAACCACCAGCTTCCAGGCCCCTCGCGTGAGAATTCGAAGGCATGGGTGAGGAGGCTCGTCAGCCGGACGGCGGCGCGCAGGTGTCCGTAGGCGGGCCGCGGCGCGGCATACAGCGCGTCGTCGACGATTTCTCCAACCCAGCCGACCGGTAGCTGCTCGAGGTCCTCGTAGGTCGCTGGCTTCCGTCGCTTCCCCCAACCCATGCCCACACCTCTCCTCGAAGGAAACCTGTGACGTCCTCAGGTTAGCACCCGACTTCTCGGGAGGGCTACCTGACAGGTTCCCAGTCTAGGGGAGGGTTTGACACGTCCTGAGCGGCTACTCGTTCCCGGCGCCCTTGGCGGGGCCTTCTCCGCCCATGGGGGACAGGCGCGCGGACAGGGCGCCGGCCTGCTCGTGGGCCATCTTGTCCCGGGGCGAGCGGTAGTACTGCATGGGGGAGTGGTGCAGGAAGTTCGACACGCGGCTCGTGTACAGGCAGGCGTACTGCTCCACCTGGTAGCCGAACCGGCTGTTCTCGTTGCCCTCCTTGAAGAGCAACCCCCAGTACGGATTGAAGCCCTCCTCCACGTCCACCTCGAGCGTGTCCGCCACCTCGTTGGCTTCCTTCAGCGCGCGGCGCATCCGGTCCAACTCCAGCTTCGTCTGCTTGCGCAGCTCGTCCACGCCCAGGCGCTCGTCCGCCGTCAGTTGTTCCCGCTCCAGCCGCCGCTCCAGGATGTTGAGCAGCGTCTTGTGGTGGTTGACCTCGTCGTCCAGGCGCTCGCGCAGCACCTCCACCTGCGACAACGTCCCAATGTCCTCCTGGCGCGTCGCGGTGTAGGTGATTTCATCTTCAATCTCCTGCACCACCATGCACGTGCGCCACAGCGACGACTTCTTCGACTTCAGGATGTCGCCGTAGATGTGGTCGCCCACGTACAGGATGTTCTCGCCCCGGTAGCCCGTGAGCTCCTCGAAGCGCGCCAGGTTGCCGCCGGAGTACACCTTGCCGCGCTCCAGCGACGTGGCTTCGCCCACCACTCGGCCTTCTTCCGTGGACGCGTCCAGCTCCAGGAACGGGCGCGCGTCCGTGAAGAAGCCCGGCTTGCCCGCGGCCGTCACCACCACGTCGAAGTAGTTCCGCCAGCTCGGGTACTCCGCGAGCTGGCCGTCCAGCAGGTACTTCATCAACGCGTCCGTGTAGTCCCACGCCGAGTTCGTCAGCAGGAACAGCTTCTTGCCGCCCGAGCGCAGCTTGTGCAGCGCTGGCCCCAGCTCCGGGTCCAGGAACACGTAGCGCGCCAGGTCCTTGCGCACCTCGCGCTTGAGCGAATTGTCCCGGTGCACCGTGTCGATGGCTTCGCGGATGTCGTCGTACAGCTTGCCGTAGTCCACCGGGTGGCCCAGCGACTCCATCAGCTCGATGATGCCCGCGTAGAGGCAGGTTTCCGGCAGGGAGAACAGCGTGTCGTTCCACGCGAACTGCGGGTTGCGCAGGCGGACCCGCTTGTTGCGATACAGCTCCCGCCAGACCTCGCGCTTGAGCGGACGCAACCCGTGGTACGCGCGGCCCACGTGACCGAACCGGTCCATCTTCAAGATGTTCCCGTTCACCCGGTCCACCGCGAGCCCACGCATCACGAAGTGATGGTCGTAGAGCAGGCCGCCCACCACCGGCGGGTAGCCGTACTCGCTCACCAGCTTCGCCAGCGTCATGTCGAACGAGAGCTGCTCCAGCCGGCGCATGTGGTAGATGGCCAGCGTGTAGTCCATGTCGAAGCCCAACAGGTCGACGCTGGACATGCGCAGGTTGCGGTTGACGAAGATCTCCCGCGATCGCTGCACCACCTCGCGGCGCTCACGCGGTGACGTGAGCAGCCGGGTGAGCTCCTCGTCGGACAACAGTCCTTCGGCCCGCCGCGCGGCGTCTTCGGCGCGCGCTCGGTTGAGTGGAGAACGGAAGCTCCCGTGAAGCGGGTCCGGCGCGGGCCCACCCGGGATGGGACGGAACGGGGAAAGTGACGGTGCCAAGGGACTCAGACACATAACACGCGAGCGGAGGGTTCGGCTCTCTCCTTGCGGGCTTCGGAGCTGGCATGGCACGCTTCGGGGTCTGCGATGCGCTCGCCCAACCGACGACAGCCCTCGGAGGCATCCGAGTCGCTTCAAGCACGCCTGTCCGCTCGGATTGCCGCGCTCGAAGACCGGGTTCGCCTCCTGGAGGCCCGGTTGCGCCTGAAGGTCGCGGCCCTGGAGCCCGCGGCGCGCAGGGGCTCGCAGCGGGCGTCCGAGCCCGCGCCCCCCGTGCGGGCCCGGCCCCGATGCCCCGGATGCACCCTGGAGTTGCCTCGCGGACGCCGCGGTGAGTCGTGCGTCTGGTGCGGTTTCGTCTTTTCCGCCGTCTCGCGGCGTCGTCCGGCGCGAAAGAAGCGATGAGCGCCACCTACCGGCTGACGGGGAAACTCGAAGGAGGGGAGCTGGCCGAGCTGTACCAGGGCATCGAGGTGCCCGGGGTGCCCGTGGTGGTGAAGCTGTTCCATCCCCGGACGTCGGACCCGGCCTATGCCCACGACCTCGCGGACACGGCCCGACTGCTCCAGCCCGTGCGCCATCCGGGCATCCTCCACGTGCTGGACCTGGGCGTCATCCGTCAGCGCCTGGCCGTCGTGCGCGAGGACCTGGACGGCTTCACGTTGGGCACGGCGCTCCAGCGGCTGCACTCCAAGGACGTGGTGCTGCCACCCATGGTGGGGCTCTACATCGTCATCCAGCTCCTGGAGGCCATCCACCTGGCCCACGAGGCGGGTGTGGTGCACGGCGCCATCACCCCGGGCAACGTGCTGCTGTCGCGCGATGGGCTCCCCGCTGTCTGTGACTTCGGCGCGCTGCGCGCTCTGATGGCCGTGCCGCAGTTGCGCAAGTCCTTCGGTCACCGGGGCCGCGGCACCTACCGCGCCCCGGAGGTCTCCCGCGGCGAGCCTCACTCCGAACAGTCGGACGTGTACTCGCTGGGCGCCATCGCCTACGAGCTGCTCACCCAGCGCGAACCGGTGGTGTCGAGCAGCGGTGGCGTGTCCACGCGGCGCAGCGAGTCGCTTCCGCCGCCCAGCCGGGTGGACCGCCGCATCAACGCGCGGCTGGACCCCATCATCCTCCGCGCGCTCGAGCCCACGCCCCAGCGCCGCTTCCGCTCCAGCGGAGAGTTCGCGTCGTCGCTGCGCAACCACCTCTCCGCCAACGGGGGCATGCCCACCCCGGACGATGTGCGCCGCTTCGTGAGCGAGCTGTTCCCCAACGAGATGAGCATCGTCAGCGGGGGCGCGCCGCCATTCAAGGAGTCCTTCAGCCTGGAGCCCATCTCCGGCGCGGAGATGGATGACCTGCGCGCCGAGGAGCTGGAGAAGTCCGTGGTCCAGCGCGCGCCGTACAGCCGCGCGCTGACGGAGGACGAGGCCAGCGCGGAGACGCAGGAGGCCTCGGAGCCGATGTTCGAGGCGTACCGGCCGCAGGATTACGAGCCGGACGTGGCCTCCCTGGCGACGCGCGTGAAGGCACCCGTGAAGTCCGGGGAGCCGGTTCCCATGGAAGCGGAGGAGACGGCGCCAAGCCCCGCGGGGCCGCTGGAGCAGGGCTGGGAAGCGCCACCGGGCGCGGCGCCTCCGAAGCCTCGGCGCCAGCAGGGGGCGCAGGGAGGGGGGAGCGGGCACACGCGCATTGGCCGCAACCCTCGATTGAAGATGGTCGAGGACTTCTCCACGCCCGAGCCCACCGAGGATGACGAGGCGTCGGTGTCCGTCTCCGCGCCGGGCAAGCGCCCGATGCGGCCCCGGCGACCCCAGGCGGAGGCCCGGGGTCCGAAGACGCTTCCCGACAGCCTCCCCGCCGCGATGCTGCCCGCCGCGGCCCGTGAGTGCGACGACATCGCGATGCCGCCGTCCGATCCGTCGCTGCCGCGTCCGTCCGAGGTCCAGCGGCGGTTGAACAGCGCGGAGCGCAGGCTGTTCATCGCGGAGCACCGGTACGGACGGAAGGTGGCCATCGCCGCCCTCATCGCGGGGGTGGGGCTCATCACCTTCCTGGCGGCCGCGTGGAAGTTCCGAAGCGACGACGCCGAAGCGCCCGCGCCGGAAGTTCCTGAAGCCCCCGTGGCCGAGGCGCCCGTGGGACCTCCCCCGGCCGTGCCCATCCTCCCGCCGCCCTCGACGCGTCCATCCTCCCCGGCGGCGGCGCCCGCGCCTCGTGCGCCGGTGGAGGACGACGCCCCCGAGCCAAAGCTTCCGCCGAAGTCGCAGCGCGCCTTCGTCACCATCACCACCAACGTGCCGGCCCATGTCTACATCGACGGCGCGCGGGTGCATCGCCGTACGCCCCTCACTCGATACCCCATCAAGGCGGGTACCCGGCACATCAAGCTGGTGTCCGTCGCCACTGGAGAACCCATGGAGCT
This sequence comes from Myxococcus hansupus, assembly GCF_000280925.3. Lineage (NCBI taxonomy): Bacteria > Pseudomonadati > Myxococcota > Myxococcia > Myxococcales > Myxococcaceae > Pseudomyxococcus > Pseudomyxococcus hansupus. The sequence goes on along the minus strand of NZ_CP012109.1, from coordinate 4,068,313 downwards.
GGACCTGCGCTTGAAGCGGGGCCAGCACCAGAAGGTCCTGGTGGACACGTTCACGTCTCCGAGGCGGTGAGCCCGTGGAACCGACCCGCATCTTCGTCGTCGAGGATCAACCCCAGCTCCTCAAGAACCTGCTGAAGGTCCTGGCCACCTTTCCCGAGCTGGTCGTCATCGGCAGCTCGCAGGAAGGGGAGGCCGCGGTGGAGGACATCGTCGAGCTCCGCCCGCAGCTCGTCCTGCTCGACCTGGAGCTGCCCGGCATCAACGGCATCCAGGTGACCCAGCGGGTGAAGCGCCGGGCCCCGGAGGTGGAGATCCTCATCCTCACGTCCTTCGACGACGAAACGAAGGTGTACGAGGCCATCCAGGCCGGCGCGTCCGGCTACCTGGTGAAGCGGGTGGGGCCGGAGAAGATCCGCTCCGGCATCCAGGAGGTGATGGAAGGGGGCACCGTGCTGGAGCCCATCATCGCCCGGCGCTTCTGGAACTACTTCCAGTCCGTCCAAGCGAAGTCCGCCGAGGAGGCCAAGAAGCCGGAGAACCCCTGGGCGCTCACGCCCCTGGAGTTCGAGGTCCTCCGCTACGTCGCCAAGGGCCTGTCCAACGCCGAGGTGGGCCACGTGATGACGCTGGAGCGCCGGACGGTGCGCACGCACCTGTCGCATATCTACCGGAAGATGGGCGTCAACTCGCATGTGGAAGCCGTGGTGATGGCCTTGCGTGCGGGTGTCGTGGATCTATAGCCACGCTCTGGTTAGGTTCGGGGACCTATGCCCAAGGCTTCCCCGAGCAAAGCACCCACTCGCGTGGCGGACCCCGCCCTCGAGTCCCTGTTCGACGTCCACGAGGCAACCCTTCCCAACGGCCTCCAGGTGCGGCTCCTGGCCAATCACCAGGCCCCCGTTGTCAGCCTCTACACCGTGTTCCAGGTGGGCAGCCGCAATGAGCGGCCCGGCATCACCGGCATCAGCCACCTGTTCGAACACATGATGTTCAACGGGGCGAAGAAGTACGGCCCCAAGATGTTCGACAAGACGCTGGAGTCCAGCGGCGGCCGCTCCAACGCGTACACGTCCAATGACTTGACGGTGTACTACGACGACTTCTCCGCCGACGCGCTGGAGACGGTGCTCGACCTGGAGTCGGACCGGATGCGCTCGCTGCGCATCTCCCAGGAGACGCTCACCAGCGAGCGCGAGGTGGTGAAGGAAGAGCGCCGCGTCCGCGTGGACAACGACATCACCGGCATCATGGACGAGGAGCTGGGCACGCTCGTCTACAAGGCGCATCCGTACCGCTGGCCCGTCATCGGCTGGATGGCGGACATCGAGGCCATCCGCCGCGAGGACTGCCAGGAGTACTTTCGCACCTACTACGCGCCCAACAACGCGGTGCTCTACATCGTCGGGGACATCGACCCGAAGAAGACGCTGGCGCTGGTGCGCAAGTACTACGGGAACATCCCTCGCGGCCCCGCGCCGGCGTCGGTGCTCAACTCGGAGCCGGACCAGAAGGGCGAGCGCCGCGCCGAGGTCCGTCACCCCGCGCAGTCGCCCGCGTTGATGCTGGGCTACCGCGGCCCCTCGGCCCGGGACGAGGACACCTTCGTGCTCGACGTCATCCAGTACGTCCTGACGAAGGGCGAGGGGAGCCGGCTGGTCCGCTCCCTGGTGTACGAGCAGAAGCTGGCGGTGTCGCTGATGCTCGACTGGAGCTGGCGCATCGACCCGGGCACCATCCTCTTCTACCTGGCGCTGAAGCCGGACTCCGACCCGAAGAAGGTGGAGGCCGCCCTGTACGCCGAGCTGGAGAAGATCGCGCGCGAGGGCATCACCGACCGGGAGCTGCAGAAGGCCCAGAACAACCTGCGCTCGGACCACATGCGGGAGCTGGCGACCAACAACGGCCGGGCCCATGCCCTGGGGCACTACGAGGCGCTGCTCGGTGACTGGCGCCGCGTGCTCACGCTCCCCGCCGCTTACGCGTCCATCACGAATGACCGGGTGAAGGCCGTGGCCGCGAAGTACTTCGCGCCCGAGGCCCGCTCCGTGGTGACCCTGGTCCCCACGTCCACCGAAGCCTGAGCCCGGACCGGAAAAAGGAAAGCCCTCTCCTCATGGCATCTCGTAAGAGTTCGTCCTCGAAAGCCGCCGTCCGTCGCGTGACGTCCGCGCTCAAAGCCGCGACGGCCCCCAAGGCCGCTCCCTCGCGCAAGTCCAAGTCGTCCCGCGAGGCCCCGCCGAAGCGTGGGGAGGCTCGCGCCAATGCGAGCGCGCTGACGCTTCCCACGCTGCATGAGAGCACCACGTCCAGCGGCTTGAAGGTCATCGCCGCCGAGCGTGGCCCGCTGCCCCTGGTGTCCGTGCGGTTGGTGATTCGCGCGGGCAGCGCCACCGACCCCGAAGGCAAGCACGGCCTGGCGGACTTCACCGCCCGCCTGCTGCGCCGGGGGACGCGCCGGTTGAACGCGCAGGCCATCGACGAGGCCGTCGAGTTCGTCGGCGCCAGCCTGAGCGTGGGCGTGAGCGAGGACACGCTGTCCCTGTCCCTGACCACGCCGGCCGAGCACTTCGTGCAGATGCTCGGCGTGATGGGGCAGTTGGTGCGCGAGCCGACGTTCCCCGAGTCCGAGGTGGCCGACGCCCGCGAGCGCGAGCTGGCGCACTTCGCCAATGATTTGGACGACCCGTCCATCATCGCCGACCGGGCCATGGTCCGCGCGCTCTGGGGAGACCATCCCTACGGGCACGACGTGGGCGGCTCGTCGAAGTCCGTGCGCACGTTCACCCGGGATGACGTGGTCGGCTTCCACGAGGCGCGCATCGGGCCCAAGGTGGCCATGCTGGTGGTCGTGGGCGCCATGCCCCCGAACCGCGTGGTGGCCGCCGCGGAAGAGGCGTTCTCGGGTTGGACGGGCGGCCCGGACGCGCCGATGGACATCCCCGCGCCGAAGGGCATTGCCCAGGGCGGCCGGGTGCTCATCGTGGACAAGCCGGACCAGACGCAGTCCCAGGTGCGCCTGGGCGGCCCTGGGATGCGCATGGGGCACGCGGACTACTTCCCGGCCACGGCGATGAACATCGCGCTGGGCGGCGGCTTCACGTCGCGGTTGATGAACGAGATTCGCGTCAACCGCGGCCTCACGTACGGCGTCAGCTCGTGGTTCGACTCGATGAACGCGGGCGGCGTGTTCGCGCTGTCCACGTTCACCAAGACGGAGTCCACGCGGGAGATCATCGACGTAGCGCTGGCGGAGATCGCTGGCGTTCGCGAGAAGGGGCTCAAGCCGCGCGAGCTGGCGGACGCCCAGTCGTACCTCGCGGGCCTCTATCCGCTGCGCACGGAGACGAACGAGTCCATCGCCGGGAGCATCGCCGAGGCCCGTCTGCACGGGTTGGGCGATGACTGGGTGGAGAAGTTCCGGGACCGGCTGCGCGCGGTGACGCCGAAGGAAGTGCTCGCGGCGGCGAAGCAGTACTGCTTCGCGCAGCCGCCGGCGGTGGTGGTGCTGGGCAAGGCCGACGTGGTGAAGAAGCAGCTCAAGGGCCTGGGCCCCATCACCGTGGTGCCGGCGTCGGAGTACGAGTGACCGACGTCCGCATCCTCTTCGAGGGCGGGGGCGTGCTCGTGGTGGACAAGCCACCCGGCATGCTCGTCATTCCCGGACGCGAGGGTGGGCCCTCGCTCCGGGAGTTGCTGGAGACGCAGCGCGGCCAGAAGGTCTTCGTGGTGCACCGGTTGGACCGGGACACCTCGGGGGCGCTCGTCTTCGCGTTGGATGCTCAGGTCCACCGGGCGCTCTCCGGGGCGTTCGAGACGGGCAAGGTGCGCAAGCGCTACGTGGCGCTGGTGGACGGCCGGGTGGAGGCGCCGCAGCTCGTGGATGCGCCGTTGGTGGCTGGGCGCAAGGGGCGCATGCGCGTGGCGCGGCCTGGGGAGGCGGAGGCCAAGGCTTCGCGCACCCGCGTCCGGCCGGTGGAGACGTTCGAGCGCGCGTCGCTGGTGGAGGCGGAGCCGCTGACGGGACGTACGCACCAGATTCGCGTCCACCTCCTGTCCCTGGGTCATCCGTTGATGGTGGACCATCAGTACGGGCGCGAGGAGCCCCTGTCCGAGAAGGACCTGGGTGGGGCAGGGGACTCCGTGGTGCTGGCGCGTACGCCGCTGCATGCCGCGCGCGTGGAGTGGCCCGCGCTTCAAGGTGTGCCGGCTCGCGCCGTGGAGTCGCCGCTGCCCGCGGACATGGAGCGGGCTCGCGAGCTGCTGCGCGGCGCCGCGAGTTGAGGTGCTGACGGGAGGACAGCGCTTAGGCTCGCGAGCTGCTACGCGACGCCGCGAACTGAGCTCCTGTCGGGCTGGCACGGTTCGGACTCGCGAGCTGCTACGCGGCGGCGCGAGGTGACCTGCTGACGCTCGGACATCGCGTGGGCTCGTGAGGCGCTATGCGGGGCTGCGAGTTGAGCTGCTGATGCTCGGGTATGGCGCGAGCTGTTGCGCGGCGGCGCGAGGTGACCTGCTGACGCTCGGGTATGGCGCGGGCTCGTGAGGCGCTATGCGGCGCTGAGCTGCTGGTGCGCGGTAAAGGCTCTGGCTCGCGAGCTGTTTCGCGGAGCTGCAGGTGCGCGGATGCCGAGAGTACGGCGCCCCGGCCGGCGTTGCCGGGCCCACGCTCACGTCACGGCTGGAAGCGCGCCCCGAGAAGCACCGCGAAGCCACCAAGCTGGGTGTCCAGCCACGGAGTACGCACCGGAGCCCAGGCCCCGCGTGCCTCCGCCAGTGCGCTCCAGCGGCCGAATCGGTAGTCGGCCTGAAGGGCGAGGAACCCCATGCCCCGGAGTTTGCTCTCCTTCACTTCGGCCTGAAGCTCGCTGGAGCGGTAGTGGTGGATGGGCATGGGGCCGCCACCGGCTCGGCCATGCAGCGAGAATCCCGCTCGCCTGAACAGCTCCGCGCGGACCGACAGCAGCACGGGCAGGGCCAGCACCTGGGAACGCGTCGCGCCGACCCCACTCACGGTGGTGTTGTCGCTCGAGGTCCGAGCCCCCACCTCCAGCTCCGCGGCCACCCGCTGGCGCCACAACGGCGTGACCACCGTGACACCCACGCTGCCCGTTGGTCCCGCGTCGGAGCCTCCCGCCACCACGCCCCCCGCGAGCAGGAAGTACGACGCCTGCCACGCGTCGCCACCCTCTGAATCCCGTGCCGAGACAGGCGCGGACACCCGAGCGACGCGGGCCTCCGCGCTGGCCGCGCGTGCCTTGCCAGGACGCTCGACACGCACGTCCACCTGCGTGGCGCCGGGGACCGGCACGACGCGGTACCGAAGCACGTCCTCCGTGAGGGCCCGCTGCGTCCCTGTCCGCGCGCCCGAAGTGTTCGCGGCCGGAAGTGGCGGCGCCATCCGCACCGTCGCGCCCTCGGGCGCCAGCGTCACGTCGTCCGCGCGCAGCGGAGCCGGTCCCGCCACCAGCAGCCAGCCGCCATCCTTCGCGTGAAGTGGCCGCGCCGTCAGCGTCACCGCGAGCGGAGACTCCGGAGGCGCATCCAGCGGAACCGTCGCGTCCGTGCGGAGCGTGTCCCGCGTGGCGAGCACCCGCGCGCGCCGGACGCCCGGAGGCACTTCGACGGGAACCCGCGCCTTTCCCTGGGCATTCGCGCGAACCGGACCGAAGCGGCGCTCCGCCACCTCCACGTCGACGTTCGCCCCGGCGGCGGTCACCACGTCGAGCTCCGTCTGCCCCAACAACGGAAGCCGCGCCACCGTCACCCAGGGAGGCGCACCCGGGCTGGCGCCGTCCATCCAGAAGAGGAGCACCGCCACCTGGGGATACCGCACCGGGGGAGGCCGCCACTGAAAGGTGCGGACGGAGCCGCCTTCCACCCGGTCTGAAACGAAGGTGCCCGACGATGCCGCGGCGTGGAGCGAGCCCGCACCGGAGGGCACCTGGACCTCGATGGCCACCTGGGCGTCCCGGCCGAGCACGATGCGCTCGGGTTTCCAGGACACCCGGGCCTCGGGCGTCGCCGCCGTGCTCGCCATGGGCATGGCGAGCCACCACAGGAGGAGGGGCAGTGCACGCAGTCTCATCGTCGGTGCCCCTCCTGGAGATTCGCGGCGGAATCAGTCTCCCGAAGGGAACAGCTCTTCGTCCGTCGGGATCGGCGGCTGCTCGGCATCCTCGCTGACGGGCTGCGGCTTGTCGGCGGGGCCGGTCGTCTGGCGGACGGGCGGGCTGAAGACGGGCTTCTCGGTCGGAGCGCCGCCGCGGCCGTGCACCAGCGTCTTGGTGTCCCCCGGAACGTGATGTCCACCTTGTCACCGCGCACCGCCGTCACGAACCCCGTGCCGAAGGTGGGATGCTGGATGACCTGGTCCACCCGGTAGGTGTCCTTGGGGCTGTAGCGGGGCGCGCTGGCCACGTCCTTCCCGGCGAGCTGCTCCTCGAAGGAGATGATGATCTTCTCCGCCTTGCTCGGGGAGCTGCCGCCGCTGGAGGCGCGCGCCGTGCGGGTGGTGCTGGAGGACGAGGGGCGATCCGTCACGCCAGGAGCCCCACGGTAGGCGTGGTCACCACCGCAGGTATTGCAGCGCACCCGGGCAATCTTCGTTCCGACCATCGCCAGGATGGTGTGCGCGAGAGTGAGCTTGCAGCGGGTACACAGCGCATCCACCTCGCCGCCGACCTTATGAGTTGCCATGTTCGTTCGTCTGTTTCTCGGCCCGGCGCGGGACGCCGCCGGGCATGGGAGTAAAGGGGCGCGGAACATAACGGCATCGCTTCCGCGGGAGGAAGTGTCTTCGTCGCCTGCCTCCCTGGGTCTTGTGCCGGCCTCCAGGCCGCCATAAGAGTAGCGCCGAACGCATGACCATGCAGACCCCCACCAAGCCGGCGCGCGAGCCCGGGCTCTTCACCCAGGCTGTCACAAGCTTCGGTCAGGGGCTCATCGACGTCGTCAGCACCCTGGGCGGCATCGTCGCCATGGGGTTGGATGTGTTCCGTTGGAGCGTGCGTCGGCCCTTCCGGCTGGCCAACCTCTTCGCCCAACTGGACTTCGTAGGCGTGGGGTCCATCTTCATCGTGTCGCTCACCGGTGCGTTCACCGGCATGGTCTTCGCCCTCCAGACGTCCACGGCCTTCCAGCTCTTCGACGCGGAGAGCCTGGTGGGGCCCACCGTGGCGCTGACCCTGACGCGCGAGCTGGCGGCCGTGTTCTCCGCGTTGATGGTCACCATGCGCGCCGGCTCCGCCATGTGCACCGAGCTGGGCACCATGCGCGTCACCGAGCAGGTGGACGCCCTGGAGACCATGGCCGTCAACCCGGTGCAGTACCTGCTGGTCCCCCGGGTGCTCGCGGGCCTCTTCATGGTCCCCGCCCTCACCATGCTCTTCAACACCATGGGCATGGGCGGCGCGTACGTGGTGGCCGTGGGGGCCTGGGCATCTCGCCCGGCACGTTCCTGTCGCGCACCCAGCAATGGCTGGCGCCCGAAGATGTGTTCCAGGGGCTCATCAAGGGCGCCGTGTTCGGGCTGTCCGTGGCGCTCATCTGCTGCTTCAAGGGGTTCAACGCCTCGGGCGGCGCCAAGGGGGTAGGGCAGGCGACCACCGAGGCGATGGTGGCCAGCGCGCTGTCCATCTTCATCCTCGACTTCATGATCGGCGTCCTCTTCTTCTGATGGCGTCCCCGGCCTCCAGGTCCCCCGCGGCCTCCCGGCCGATGATTCAGGTCGAGGACCTGCACAAGACGTTTGGCGACCACAAGGTCCTCACCGGCATCAACCTCACGGTGCCCGCGGGCAGCACCTGCGTCATCCTGGGCGGCTCCGGCTCCGGGAAGACGGTGCTGATGAAGCACATGATTGGCCTGCTCAAGCCGGACAGCGGCAAGGTCATCATCGACGGGGAGGACATCGTCCCCATGGGCGTGGAGGCGCTCCAGCAGGTGCGCAACACGTTCGGCATGGTGTTCCAGGCGGCGGCGCTGTTCGACTCGATGACCGTCTTCGAGAACGTGGCCTTCCCCTGCGTGAGCACACGCGGGAGCCCGAGGACGTCATCCGCCAGAAGGTCCGGGCGCGGCTGGATTTGATGGGCCTCAAGAAGGACGTCGAGGACCGTTTCCCCGCAGACCTGTCCGGCGGCATGCGCAAGCGGGTGGGGCTGGCGCGGGCCATCGTCATGGACCCCAAGGTGGTCCTCTATGACGAGCCCACCACGGGCCTGGACCCCATCACCACCGACTACGTGGACGAGATGATCCTCGCCGCGCAGCGGGAGCTGGGCGTCACCAGCGTGGTCATCAGCCACGACATCTCGTCCGCCTTCAACGTGGCGGACCAGATCGCCTTCCTCTCCAAGGGCGTCATCGTGGCCAACGGGACGCCGGAGCAACTCCGGGAGTCCGAGCACCCCGCGGTGAAGGTGTTCCTGGAGACGTGGTTCGGGAAGAACTGACGTGGCAGTGGGGCCGCCGAACCCCGGGCGCCGCACGAATTTGTGGCACTCGGGATGCAAAACGCTAGAGTCCCGCCCGGCCGGTCGCGCTCGGAGTCACAACAGGTGAAGAAGCTCGTCACGCCCTTCCGTGTGGGCCTGCTGGTCATCGCGGCGGGGGCTTTTCTCGTCACCTTCGTGCTGTTCGCTCGCAAAGGTGGTTTGAGCGACAGCGAATCCACGAGGGTGTGGGCCTATTTCCGGGATGCCTCCGGCCTCGCCGTGCGCGGGCGGGTGCAGATCGCCGGCATCCCCGTGGGCGAGATTGACGGCATCTCCCTGGAGGGCACCCGGGCGAAGGTGTGGCTGAAGATCCGCAAGGACGTGGATCTGCGCGAGGACGCGGTCGTCACCAAGCGCTCGGAATCCCTGCTGGGCGACTACCTGCTGGACCTCAACCCTGGCACGGAAGGCGCGCCCAACCTGGAGAGCGGCGGGCAGATCCGCCGCGTCATCGACACCCAGGGCATGGAGGCCGTCTTCGAATCGCTGTCGCAGATCACCGCCGACATTCAAGAAGTGACGGGGGCGCTGCGCGAGGTGCTGGGCGGGGAGCGCGGCGCCGGTTCGCTCCAGCGCATCGTGGAGAACCTGGTGCGGCTGTCGGACTCGGTGGACGCCACGGTGCGCCGCAACGCGGACCGCCTGGACACCATCGTCGGCAACGTGGAGGGCATCTCCCAGGACGTGCGCGGCATCACCCAGGGGAACCAGGCGGAGATCTCCCGCATCGTCGACAACATCGAGTTCATCACCCGCGACGTGCGCACGGTGCTCGCGAGCGTGAAGAACATGGTGGGCAGCAACGAGGGCGACGTGAAGGAGACGGTGTCCAGCATCAAGGACACGCTCAAGAAGCTGGACGGAACGCTGGGCAACCTGGAGGAGATCACCCGCAAGGTGAAGGAAGGGGAGGGCGCCGCGGGCGTGCTGCTGGCCGACGAGACGGTGGGCCGCGAGCTGCGCGAGACGGTGCAGGATGTGTCCCGCTTCGCCTCGCGCCTGACGGACCTCCAGGCCGAAATCGGCATCCAGAGCACGTACCTGGCCGCGCAGGGCAATTCGAAGAACATCTTCTCCGTGCGGCTCATCCCCAAGCCGGACAAGTTCTACCTGCTGGAGCTGGTGGACGACCCGCGCGGCACCGTGACGACGGAGGTGGTGCAGAACAACCCGCCGTCCGAAGGGGACCCGGTGGTGCAGACGCGCAAGGTGACGCGCGAGAGCCTCAAGATCAGCGCGCAGTTCGCCAAGCGCTGGTACTTCGCCACGCTGCGCGTGGGCCTCATCGAGTCCACGGGCGGCGTGGGCACCGACCTGCACTTCTTCAACGACGCGCTGCGGTTCCAGTTGGACGCCTTCAACTTCGCGGACGATGAGCTGCGCTACCCGCGTCTGCGCGCCGCCATCCGCGCCCAGCCCATTGATCATCTCTATTTGATCGCGGGCATGGACGACATGCTCAACGCGCAGCAGCGGGACCTGGCGACCCGTCGCCTGGTGGCTGGCCGCGATTTCTTCGTCGGTGGCGGACTCTTCTTCACCGACGACGACCTGAAGGCCATCCTCACCTTGACAGGCATTCCACTGCCCTGATCCCCCCGCTCGGTGCTTGACGGAAAACGGGAAACAACGTACCCGGCATGGGCACGGGGTTCCGGGGAGCGCCGTGCCTTTCTCACGGCATATCCCCCCAGGAAGCTCGCATGTCCCTGCTCGTCGTCGGCTCCGTCGCACTGGACTCGGTGGAAACCCCCTTCGGCCAGAAGGAGGACATCCTCGGGGGCTCGGCCACCTACTTCTCCACGTCGGCCTCGTTCTTCAGTCCCACGCGCGTGGTCGCGGTGGTGGGGGAGGACTTCCCCGAAGGGCACCTGAACTTCCTGCGCGGGCGCGGCATCGACCTGGAGGGCCTCACCCGTGAGGCCGGCCGCACCTTCCGCTGGAAGGGCCGCTACGGTTACGAGCTGAACGAGGCGCAGACGCTGGACACCCAGCTCAACGTCTTCCAGTCCTTCTCGCCCAAGCTGCCGGAGGCGTACCGCGACACGCCCTATGTCTTCCTGGGCAACATCCACCCGGAGCTCCAGTCGCAGGTGTTGGATCAGATCAAGGCCCCCAAGCTGGTGGCCGCCGACACCATGAACTTCTGGATCCAGGGCAGCCGTCAGGCGCTGATCAAGACGCTGTCCCGGGTGAACCTGCTCTTCGTCAACGACGGTGAGGCCCGCCAGCTCGCCGGCGAGCACAACGTGGTGAAGGCCGCCCGCGCCATCCTCGCCATGGGCCCGCAGCGCGTGGTCATCAAGCGCGGCGAGTACGGCGCGCTCCTCTTCGACGGCGAACACATCTTCGCCTGCCCGGCCTTCCCCCTGGCCGAGGTCTTCGACCCCACCGGCGCCGGTGACACCTTCGCTGGCGGCTTCATGGGCGCGCTGGCCACCTCCAATGGCGTGGTGGACTCGGCCCTGCTGCGCCGCGCCATGGTCATGGGCAGCGTCATGGCCTCCTTCACGGTGGAGAAGTTCAGCCTGGAGCGCCTGCGCGAGGTCACCCGCCCGGAGATCCACGCCCGCTTCGCGGAGTTCCGCAAGCTGACCCACTTCGAGGACCTGGGCCCGGTGGAGGGCTGAGTCCTCGCTCGGGCAGGGGCGGTGCGGAAGGCCGCCCCTGAACTTGACTGTGGAATCAGGCCGTCCCTAGGCTGCGGATTCGGGTGACGGAAGAAGGTTCCGGGTTGAGCGAAAACCGAAAGTCCAGGCGGATTCCCACACAGCTTCGGTGCTGGTGCGAGGGTGACAACGTCACGCTCTATGCGCGAATCTCGAATTTGAGTGAGGGAGGGTTGTTCCTCCGGACGAGCACGCCCCTGGCCCGGGGCGCACGCGCGGTCGTCAAGCTGACGCCAACGGGCCATCCCGACATCCACGCGAAGGCGACGGTGGTCTGGTTGAGGGAGACGGAGGAGCGCACGCATCCCGCGGGCATGGGGTTGCGTTTCGAGTCCCTGGACAGCGATACCCTGGGCCGGCTCCGTCAGATGATTTCGCAGCAGCAGCAGACCCAGGTGAAGGCCGGCTGGGCGGGTTGAACTCCAGCCACCGGACCGAGGCCCCCCATGCGTATCGCCGTCATCTCCGACATCCACTCCAACATCGAGGCGCTGACCGAGGTGCTCCGCGTCGCCGAACACCAGAAGGTGGATCGGTTCGTCTCGTTGGGAGACATCGTCGGTTACGGGGCGTCCCCCAATCCGTGCTGTGAGCTGGTGCGCTCGGTGGCGGAGGTCACCTTGCTGGGCAACCATGACGCCGCGGTGGCGGGGCGGATGGACTACTCGTACTACTACGACGCCGCCCGGCACGCGCTGGACTGGTCCGCCAACGTCCTCACCGACGAGAACATGGCCTGGCTGCGCAGCCTCCCGTACACGTACCGGATTGGCGACGTGGGCTTCTGCCATGGGTCGCCCATCGACCCGAAGGCGTACGAGTACATCTTCGCGCTGGAGCAGGCCCGGGAGCTGACGCCCTACGTGGCGGAGCTGCCCGAGGTGACCTTCATTGGCCACAGCCACCTGTGCCGCGCCTTCGCCATTGGCAATGGCGAGGTGAACGACGTGGTGGCCCAGAAGTTCGGCATCCGCCGGGGCTACAAGTACATCATCTCCGTGGGCAGCGTGGGCCAGCCGCGCGACTACGACAACCGGGCGTGCTTCGTCATCTGCGACACGGACGCGCGCACGGTGGAGTACATCCGCGTCGAGTACGACATCGAGACGTCGGCGCAGAAGATCTTCGACGCGGACCTGGCGCTGAACTTCGGCAAGCGCCTGTTCCTGGGCGTTTGAGCGGGGCGCCGGGGTACAAAAGGCGGACAGGCGCGGGGAAATGACATAAACCCGTGCCGTGCGCACCCTGGTCCTCCGAGCGTCCCTCAGGCCCCTCGTGGGCGTCGTTTCCGCCGTCCTGCTCACGCTGGCGCCCACCGCGTGCCGCCGCACGCCGCCCGCGCCCTCCGCCGAGTACGAAGAGGCCGCCCGTCGCTTCCGCGCGCTGTATTCGCAGAAGCTGGACGAGGCCTATCTGGATCCAGGCGTGGGCGAGATTGAAGCGCAGCTCCAGCGCGTCCCCGCGGACAGCCTGGACGCCGAGGGCGCCCGCGAGCTGCTCCAGCGCATCAAGGAAGGCCGCCAGCGGATGGAGGCGGCGGCCCTCGAGCGCGAGAAGGCCGTCGCCAGCGCCCGTGAGCTTCCGCCGGGGTCCTACGTGGCTCCGACGAACGACGAGCCGGCGGCAGCGCCCGCGCCGGCCCAGCCGCCCGACGCGGGCCCCGAGGACGCGGGCACGGGCAATGGTCCCCAGGCGGGAACCGCGGCGTCCGAGCTGATCGCGGGCTTCCGGGGCTGCTTCCAGCGGGGCGCGCCCATCGACGTGCAGGGGCGGGGGATGCGGGAGACCTGGCAGCTCGCCGACCGCACCGCCTGCCGCCTGGAGTACCCCCAGCATCAAGACACGTTCCTGCTCATCGAAGAGGGGAAGGTGCTCACGCTGTTACCCAAGAGTGCCGTGAACATGGTCCCGTCCAAGGCTGACGGAGGCCCGGCACCCGCGACCGACGCCGGCCGCTAGCCACGATTCGCCGATATGAACGACCAGACTTTCATGAAGTTGATGCAGGTGTTGCCGAAGTCCGCGCTCTCCACCGTGGTGGGAGTGGCCACCCGCCTGCCCGTGCCCGCGCCGGTGCACCAGGCCGCGATGCGCGCCTTCGCCAAGGCCTACAACGTGGACATGGAGGAGGCCGAGCACTCCTTCGACCACTTCCCGACCTTCGCCCAGTTCTTCACCCGGAGCCTCAAGCCGGGGCTGCGTCCCGTGGATGCGGGTGAGAAGGTGGTCGTCTCGCCCGTGGATGGCCGGGTGTCCCAGGTGGGGTACTCGGACAACGGCCGGTGCCTGCAGGCCAAGGGCATCGAGTACACGGTGGACGAGCTGCTGGGTGACTCCGAGGCCGCGAAGCCGTTCCACGGCGGCGCCTGGACGACCATCTACCTGTCGCCGCGCGACTACCACCGCATCCACTCGCCGCTGGGTGGCACCATCACCGGCTACGCGTACATCCCCGGCGAGTTCTGGCCGGTGAACCCCGCGTCGGTGAAGAACAAGCAGTCCCTGTTCTGCGTCAACGAGCGGCTGGTGACGTACCTGGACACCGTGGCGGGCAAGTGCGCCGTGGTGAAGGTGGGCGCCACGTGTGTGTCGCGCATCAAGGCGGCCTACGACGACGTGACAACGCACACCGGTCAGCCGGGCAAGGTGCACACGTACGGGACGGCCATCGAGGTGGAGAAGGGCGGCGAGCTGGGCCGCTTCGAGATGGGCTCCACCGTCATCCTGCTGTTCGAGCCCAAGCGCGTGACGTGGGACGACAGCCTCCAGGAAGAGGCCGTGGTCCGGCTGGGCAAGCGCATTGGAGTCATCACGTGAGTCAGAAGGTCGCCGGCGTCAAGGGCATGAACGATCTCCTCCCGGGGGAGATCGAGATCTGGCAGCACGTGGAGGGCCTGGCCCGCGAGGTGTTCGGCCGCTTTGGCTACGGTGAGATCCGCACGCCCGTGGTGGAGGACACGGCGCTGTTCGTGCGCAGCGTGGGCGAGGAGACGGACATCGTCGGCAAGGAGATGTACACCTTCATGGACAAGGGCGAGCGCAGCCTGTCCATGCGGCCGGAAGGCACCGCGCCGGCGGCCCGCGCGTACATCGAGCACTCCATCAACACCCAGGAGCCGCTGACGCGCTGGTTCTACATGGGGCCCATGTTCCGCTACGAGCGGATGAAGACGGGCCGCTACCGCCAGTTCTATCAAATCGGGGCGGAGGCCTACGGCGCGAAGGAGGCCGCCCAGGACGTCGAGATGATGGATGTGGTGGTCCAGTTCCTGGAGCGGCTGGGCCTCAAGGACATCACCCTCAACGTCAACTCGCTGGGAGACGAGGCCTGCCGGCCCACGTACCACGCGAAGCTGGTGGAGTACCTCCAGTCGCGCCGCGAGGAGCTGTGCGGGGACTGCCAGAAGCGCATGGAGAAGAACCCCCTGCGCGTCCTGGACTGCAAGAACCCGAAGTGTCAGGCCATCGCCTCGGCCGGGCCCAACGTGCTGGAGTCCTTGTGCGAGCCCTGCCGCGCGCACTTCGACGACGTGCAGCGCAAGCTGACGGCGCTGAACATCCAGCATGTGGTGAACCCGCGCATGGTTCGCGGCTTGGACTACTACACGCGCACCGTCTTCGAGTTCATCGCCTCGCACCCCGCGCTGGGCACCGCCAGCACGGTGGGCGGGGGCGGGCGCTACGACAAGCTGGTGAAGAGCCTGGGCGGGCCCGACACGCCCGCGGTCGGCTTCGCCTGCGGGCTGGATCGGCTGGTGCTGCTGCTGAAGGAGAGCGGCCAGCAGTTCGCCGTCCGCCCGGATGTCTTCGTGGCGGTGGCGGACGCGGGCTCGCATGACGCCGCCTTCACCCTGGCCAGCCACCTGCGCCGGGACGGGCTGCGGGTGGAGTTCGACACCCGCGGCGGCAGCCTCAAGAGCCAGATGAAGCGCGCGGACAAGAGCAGCGCCCACTTCACGCTGGTGCTGGGGGAGGCGGAGCGCACCAGCGGCCAGGCGAAGCTGAAGCCCATGGCCGGAGGGGAACTCATCCCCGTCGCGCTCGACGCGGTGGCCCAGACAGTGCGGGCTCAGCGGGGTGTTTCCGCGTAGGCGCTGTGGGGTTGAGAACAGTATTCCGAGCGCTCCTTGCCAAGTCTGAGAAATTGAGGCAGGCGCGTAACCCCTGATAAACGCTGGGGTATTCGGTGGGAGGGAACTCGCGGGAGCGGATCGGGTCGGCTAGACTGGCCCGTGATGCCTCGCGATTTGTCCTCCCCCGTCGCGCCCTCGGCCCTGCGCTGGATCCCCGTGCATGGGGACAGCATGTGGCCGTCGTTGCGTTCGGGTGATCAGGCCGGCGTCGAGCCGTTGGATGGCACGCCACGTCCCGGTGACGTGCTGCTGGCGCGGTTCGACCACGCCCTGGTGCTCCACCGGCTGACGCGGTGGGAGTCCGGCGCGGTGGCGCTGCGAGGTGACAATACGGTCTCGGAGGATCCGCCGCTGCCGCCGTCCCGGGTGCTGGGGCGGGTGCGGCAGGTGCGCCGCGGCGGTGCCCTCCTGGAGACCGGGTGGGATCAGGGCCCTCGGTGGTTGGGGCGAATTCGGGTGGCCGTGAAGTGGCGGCTGGCGGCGCTGCTGGGCCGGCGAGGTGGGCGATGACGGATTTTCACGCGGATCACGCGCCACGGTGGCGCGAGGATGTCTCGGGGCAGCGCTTCGGGGCGGACTTCATCATCCTGGACGCCGAAGGCAACACGCTGCGTGGCCTCAACGAGACGGCCGTGGAGGTCTGGATGCTCTGCGACGGGACGCGCACCGCGCGGGCGCTCGTGGAGTTCGTCTCCCAGCGGCATGGCTGGGAGGTGGAGCGGGTGCTCCCGGACACGCTGAAGTTCCTGACGGAGCTGCGCCGGCTCGGCCTCATCGACGCGCTGGAGGAGGTACGGTGATGCGAGTTCGCCTGGCGTTCCTGACGGCGGCGGTGTTGCTGGCCTCGTGCACGGAGGCGGGCGTCGCGCCCTATGCCCCGGTGCGCACTCCGCCCACGCAGGATGCGGATCCGCTGGAGCCCACGGACGTGCTGCCGCCGCCCGTGGACATTGGAGAGCGGCCGCCTCCGCCCGTGATTCCCCAGGGCGATGCCACGTTCATCGGGTTGGACGAGGGTCGCCGGGGCGGGTTGTCCATGGAGCAGGTGGACGTCGACCTGACGGTCAGCGGTGTGCGGGGCCGGCGCAAGGTGTCCGTGGAGTTCGTGCCGCCGTCGGGGCTTCCGTATGAGCGGCGGACCACCGAGGTGGACGCCCTCGTGGACGCGTCCCACACGGTCCGCTTCTCGCTGCCCGTGGCCGGCACGGCCGTGTCCACCTCCGGCATGAGCGGGACGTGGGAAGCGCGCTTCTTCCTCGATGGGGAGCCCCTGACGGCGGCTTCCTTCACCCTGGACCCGTGAGGATCTTGTCCATGCGTCACTCCTCCGTCCGCCTCGCCGCCGCCGTCGCGATGTTGACGCCCACCCTCGGGTGGGCGCAGTCGCTGTTCCCGACCGCCGTCATCACCACCGTCGCGCAGCCCGGTGACTCCCGGCCCCGCGTGGTCATGGACGAGGCCTCCGAGCTGACCGTGGACGTGCGCAACAACACGTTCAACTGGTCGACGAACTTCCGCACCATCAACGAGATGAACTTCGAGCTGCCCAGCGGCTACGTGCTGCTGTCCACCAGCGCGCCGCCGGGGTGGCGGGTGGACTACATCGCCACCGAGCGTTGGGTCATCTTCTACAACCTGGCGCCCTGCAACGGCAGCGGCCCCTATGGCCTGGGGCAGAACGAGACAGCCCGCTTCACGCTCCGGATGGTGCCGTCGGTCTCGAACACCGACCAGAACAACGAGCGCTTCGGTCCGACCTTCACTCGGGCGCGCGACACCTGCGCGGGCGGCGACTTCGCCACGTCCGTGACGGGGGCGGGCTCGAACTGGTCACGCTCCGGCCTGGCCACCGATGTGTCCGTGCAGCCGAGCGTCATGGGCGTGGGCGGTGACATCGACGCGCGCATGGTGGTGGAGAACCGCACGGGCACGTCGCAGAACAACACCACCCTCGAAGGGCCCTCCACGGGCGCGGGCGCTGTCTCGTTCCAGGTGATGGACGTCGAGCCGGCGTCGTTCCGGTGGAACCTCCCCAGCCGCAACGCGGGCGTGTATTCCGCGCGCGCGAGGACCACCTCCGCCGGGACGCTGGTGGCCCAGGTGCGTGGCGTCAATGGCTCGGGCAACGTCGTTTCGCCGGTGGTCCATACCCGGATGGTCAACGTGGGCGCGCTGCCCGTGGCCATGGACGTGGACACGCTGGACGCGTTCGCGGGCGAAACGGTGAGCGTCCGGCTCACCGTGACGAATCCCTCCGCGACGGACACCTTCCTGAATGTCACGCCGCGGGCGCCCGTGTTCGCGGGCTCGGCGGCCGTGTCGCTCGTGTCGGGCCCGGCGCCGGCCAGCGTGCCCCGTCTGGACCCGGGCGCCTCCGCGCACTTCGTGTGGAGGTACCAGGTGACGGGCACGCAGTTCGCGGACTACCGCTTCCAGGGACAGGTGGATGCCACGCGCAACGGCGCGGCGGTGGCGTCGAGCGTGGTGGATTCGAACCGGGGGCAGGTGGTGCTGCACCGCGTGCGCATGAACGTCAACGCGGTGGCCGCCAACGCCACGGGCCGGGCCATCGTCTACACCATCCAGAACCGGGGCCCGATGCCGCTGCACGAGGTCACGTTGCTGCGGCCGGCGCTGAACTACTTCACCATCGCCAACGCCTCGGCGACGCCGTCTGGCTGGCGCCTGGCCTCCAACAACACCACGGGCCTCACCTGGGAGTCCACGAACGCCACCGGCATCCCCATCAACGGCGAGCGCTCCTTCACGGTGACGTATTCGAACTTCGGCGCGGGCCCGTCGCTGTCGGGCGCGACGACGTTCCGCCACCGCTTCCACCTCATCGACGACTACGGCGGCCCGGCCATTCGCGTCGAGGCCCCGCTGACGTTGCTGGTGGGCTTCCCGCCGGAAGTGGCGCGGCTGACCGGCGTGGCGCGCGATGGCAGCGTGACGCTCACGTGGGACAACCCGGCGGTGCACCGTGGCGCGGTGGTGGTGCGCGCGGTTGGCCAGGCGCCGAACACCTCGCCCATCCCGGGCCTGCGCTACTCGGCGGGCATGACGCTGGGGAACGCGCAGGTCGTGTACGCGGATGAGGCCGGCGCCGCGACCACGTTCACCGATACGTCCGTGAGCAACGGCACCACGTACTTCTACCGCGTCTTCAACATGGATGACGCGCGCGGGTATTCGACGGGCAACCAGCCCACGTCCGCGGCCCTGGTGGCCACGCCGCGGGCTCGCGTGGGCGCGGCGCCGCTGTGGTGCTACTCGGTGGGGTTGAATGCGTCGCAGCAGCCCATCACCGAGCTGGGCTCGGGCATCTTCAGTGCCTTCAACGACTCCGTGGTGGCCAACCTCACCCAGGTGACGAACCCGGCCCAGGACGGCGCCGAGCGTTGGCGTCCGCGTCCGCTGGCGGGCCTCATTGGCAGCCGCTTCCCGGTCGTCCCCCTGCATGGCCGCTCCGGCCAGTACATCCTCGTGGGGGACCAGGGCGGGGTGGCCAGCGCGCTCCATGCGGAGACCGGCCAGGTGCTGTGGCGCTGGGACAACGGTGGCCAGCCCATTGGCACCATCCAGTCGTTCCCCGTCACGCAGCTCTTCGACTACGCGAACGCGGCCTACCGGTCCGCGCACCCCAATCGCGACCTGGTGTTCTTCGCCACGCGGCTTTCGAGCGCCGCGCAGAACCGGGTGGTGGCCCTGAACGCCGCCACGGGCGCCGTCGTGTGGACGTACCGCCCGGGCAACCTGGGCATGGTGGCCGGGGGCATGGTGGTGGACTACACCACCAACCGGCTCTTCGTGGCGACGCGCTCGCACTCGGGCTCGGTGAACACGCTGCGCGTGCTGAACTCGCTGACGGGGCAGCAGATTGCCCAGCTTCCCGTGGGCGACGTCGAGCTGAGCCTGGTGCGCAACGCGTACAGCAACCTGATTCTGGTGACGGACAGCAACGGCAGCGTCCACGGTGTCGACGTGGCGACCGCGCAGTTGCTCTGGAGCCTGCCTGTGACGACGCGCCCCGCGCCGAGCACGCCTGCCTTCAGCAGCTTCGTGCGGCCCCAGGGCGGGGGCTTCGTGGCCAGCCTGTCCGCCGGCCGCGTGGAGCTGTACGACGTCACCGGGGCGGCCAACTCGCTCCCGTCGTTGCGCTGGAGCACGCCCATTGCCTCGCCGTCTGGGACGTTCTCGTTCAACCGGAATGGGGTGGCCCACATCTACGTTGGCAGCTCCGACGGGCGGGTCCACCAGCTCGAGCTGCATGACGGTACCGACTCCCGCCAGGTCGCGATTGGCGGCGCGCAGCGAATCGGGACTCCCACCGTCGACCACACCGTGGGCCGCCTGCATGTGGGCTCCGAGGATGGCCGTATCTGCGCGTTCCCGGTACCGTTCCCTTGAAGCCAGTTCCTTCCCCTTCGCTCGAGCACCCCATGACGCCGGACACGGCCCAGACTTCTCCGCCCGTCACGGGACGCGCCTATGAGGCGCCGGCCATCCTCTGGGAGCAGCCCTTCGTGGCACTGGCGCAAATCTCCCAGTGCCAGATTCCCGGCGAGTCGGAGTGCATTCCCTGAGCCTTCCTCCGGGAGGCTCGCTGTCGCGGACGGAGCTTTTCCTTCGCATCGCGGGTTGGCCGGTCGCAGTGGAAGCCCCCGAGGCGGGCGCGCTCGGACGGCTGTTTTCCCGGTTCGTGGTTTCCCGGGACGTTGCCGGTGAGGAGGTGGCGCGCCTGCGGGCCGTGCCCCCCGCCGAGCTCCGTCCCGAGCCTTCGACTCGCACCTTGCCCCGGACGTCGCGGCTGGAGGGCGGCGGCGTGGGGCTCGCGGGGGAGGATTACGAGGCGACGCTGTCCGCGGACGGGCGCCAGGCCCACGTCGTGGGGCGCGGCCGGTTTCCCATCGAGACGGTGTTGAAGGTGATGCTCGCCCGGGCGCTGGCGCGACGGGGCGGGCTGCTGGTCCACGGCGTGGCCGTCGCGCACCAGGGCCGGGCCGCGCTGTTCACCGGGCATTCGGGCGCGGGGAAGAGCACGCTCGGAGCGCTCTGGGGACAGGCCGGTGGCCAGGTCCTGGCCGATGAGCTGGTGGCCGTCTGGCCGGAGGCGGGTGGTGGGTGGCGAGCCGCGGGGACGCCCTGGAATGTGGGGCAGCCCGTCGAGGCACGGTTGACGGCCGTGGGCACGCTGGCCTGGGATGCCGCCTCCCGGTGGGAGGTTCAGCCGGCGGGTGAGGTGGGACGGATGTTGTTGCTGAATGCACTGCTACCCGAGGCGACGCCGGCCGGGCGGGGTGGGTTGCTCGCCGCCGCGGGGCGGTTGCTGTCGGAGGTGGCGCCGGTGCGGCTCGTCTTCGCGCGGGATGCGTCCGTGGCCACCGCCATCCAGGGAGCGCTGGGGCATGGGTGAAGGGGAAGGGGAGCTCGCGCCTCGGCCCTCGCTGACGGTGATTGCCGGGCCCACGGCCTCGGGGAAGACGGCGCTGGCCATTGAACTGGCGCGTCGTGCCGGCGGGGAGATTGTCAGCGCGGACTCGCAGCAGGTGTACCGGCACTTCGACATCGGGACGGCGAAGCCCTCCGAGGAGGAGCTGGCCGCGGTGCCCCACCACCTGGTGTCCGCCGTGGACCCGATGGCGTCGTTCTCCGCCGTCGAGTACCAGCGGCGCGCCGACGCCGTCATCGAGGCGATTGCCGCGCGCGGGAAGCCCGTGTTCGTCGTGGGAGGCACGGGCCTGTACCTGCGCGTGTTGCTGCATGGCGTGCTGGAGGCCCCCGGGGCCTTGCCCTCGCTGAGGGCGGAGCTGGAGGCGCTCGCGGCGGCGTCAGGCCGAGAGGCCGTCCACCGGAAGCTCGCGGAGGTGGACCCGGAGACCGCGACGAAGCTGCCGCCTCAAGACCTGGTCCGCGTCATCCGCGCGCTGGAGATTCATGCCCAGACGGGCGTCCCCGCGTCGGAGTTCCGGCGGGCCCACGCCTTCGCGCCGGACCGGTATCCCTTCCGGCTGTTCGTCCTGGCACCGCCGCGCGACGCGCTGTACCGCCTCATCAACGCCCGGACGCAGGGGCTGTTCGCGCGCGGGCTCGTGGAGGAGACGCGGGCGCTGTTGGCGCAAGGCTACGCCGAGGCTGCCCCCATGCGCAGCGTGGGCTACGTGCAGGCGCGCGCCGTCGTGGAGGGCCGGATGTCCGAGGCCGAGGCCATCCATGACACCGCGCAGGAGACGCGCCGCTACGCCAAGCGCCAACTGACGTGGTTCCGCAAGGAGCCCGGCGCCGTCTTCCTGTCACCGCCGTACGAAGAAGCGCTCGCGCGGGATGTCGCCGCCAGCGCGAAGTAGCCGCCCGGCCTCGCGGGTGGGGCAGGCGGGGGGCGAAGCAGGGCCGGCGAGCGTTGTCGCCCTCCGTCCCGGAGCCCATGTTCGGTGGTGGATGTGCCGAGGCTTCGACGGACGTGTCTGCCCGGCCACCATGGTGCTCACAATTCGGGAGCAGTCGTCATGGCCTTCACCGATGAACGCAAACCGGAAATCCTGAACCCTGACGTGACGCCGAGGGTGAACTCGGCCGCATGGGGTGGCCCCTTCATCCTGGGGTTGTTGACCATGCTCCTGGGCATCGTCGCGCTGGGGGCGGCCTTCTTCACCAGCATGGTCTCCGCTATCATGTTCGGCGCCTTGCTGGCGGGCGCGGGGGTGATGGAAATCATCTCCGCCTTTCGGGAGCGCAAGTCCGGTGGCCCCTTCTGGCTGTACTTGCTGGGCGGCATCCTCTCCGTCGTCGTGGGCCTCTTCATCCTCGTGTATCCGGCCGCGGGGCTGGGCGCGATGACGCTGCTGCTCGCCGGGTACTTCTTCGCCAGCGGGCTCTTCCACGCCATCACCTCGGTGATGGACCGCTATCCCCGGTGGGGCTGGGACTTCTTCTACGGCGCGGTGTCCATCTTCCTGGGCATCATGGTGATGCGGCAGTGGCCTATCTCCGCCGTCTGGCTGGTGGGGACGCTGGTGGGAATCGGCATCTTCTTCCGAGGCGTGGCTCTGATGGCGGGAGCGCTCACGGTGCGGCGGGTGCTGCGGTCCGGGGGGCCGACGTCGCCTGCCCACATCGCCCGCTGACAGGCGAGCAGGCGTTCGCACCGCGCCTTCGTCGGGGATGGACGCTTCCGGAGCGTCCCCCTTGCGAAGGCGCTTGCCATGCCTGGCGCAGGCGCGGCAGCGTACGGCGCACCACGCCCATATGATTGACTACGATCCGCACCGTTGGTGGAGCTACTTCCATTACCTTCGCGGTTCGATGGTCCGCGAGATCGTGGCCCGGGTCCTGGTCTGCGTCGTGTGGGCCGCGGGCGTCACCGCGGGACACCGCTACCTGAGGCCGTTGGACATCCCGGCCACAGTGCACACGCTCGCGGGAATCTCTCTCAGCTTGCTGCTCGTCTTCCGGACCAACGCCTCCTATGACCGGTTCTGGGAGGGGCGGAAGCTGTGGGGCGGCATCGTCAACGAGACGCGCAACCTGGCCCGCGCCGCTGGCGTCTTCATCCGCCACGACGTGGCGCTCTACAGCACGCTGCTGCGGTGGATCAGCACGTTCCCCTACGCCTCCACGGCCAACCTCCGCGGAGAGCGGGACCTGGGGCCCGTGGCCACCGAGCTGCCGCGCGACGAGGCCAACGCGGTGCTGAGCAGCCAGCACGTGCCGCTCGCGGTGGCGCAGAAGATGTCCGCCGTGCTCGATGAGGGCCGGCGGCGGGGCTACTACTCCGAATACGTGCAGATGCAGCTCGACCAGAACGTCCAACTGCTCATCGACTACATCGGCGGCTGTGAGCGCATCCACAAGACGCCGATTCCCTTCGCCTACATGATGCACCTGCGACGGGCGCTGCTTGTCTATTGCTACACGCTGCCGTTCGCGCTGGTGGACAGCTTCGGCTGGCTGACGGTGCTGGCCACGTTCATCGTCGCCTACATCTTCTTCGGCATCGAGGAGATCGGCGTGGAGATCGAGGACCCGTTCGGCCACGACGACAACGACCTGCCGCTGGAGCGCATCA
The DNA here is from genome assembly GCF_000280925.3 of Myxococcus hansupus. NCBI lineage: Bacteria > Pseudomonadati > Myxococcota > Myxococcia > Myxococcales > Myxococcaceae > Pseudomyxococcus > Pseudomyxococcus hansupus. The sequence goes on along the minus strand of NZ_CP012109.1, from coordinate 4,044,951 downwards.
GCGAGACGATCCGCGCCAACCTCAAGGCGCTGATGCCCGGCGGCGCCGAGGCGGTCCACGCCCCGGTCGCCACCGTGGCCGTCTCGTCCGGCACTCAGGACGCGTAACGGTCCGCGGACAGCTCTCGCGGTGCGTCGGCCATCGCCGGCGCGTGGGCGGGCGCCACTTCGGGCGTCAGCGGGACGCGTCCGGTGAGGATGCGCAGCAGCCGGTCCGGGTCCACGGGCTTGGGCAGGAAGGCCTCGGCCCCCGCGTCCAGGGCGCGCTGCCGGACATGGGGCCGGTTGAGGCCGCTCATCACCAGCACGCGGGTGCCCCGGGTGAGGGGATGTTGCTTCAGGCCCTCGGCCAGCCGCAGGCCGTCCACCCAGTGCAGCACCACGTCCAGGATGATGGCCGTGGGCGGCCGCCGTGCCACGGCGCAGAAGAGGGCGAGCTCGTCGGCGAACGCCACCACCTTCGCGCCGGTGCTCTCCAGCAGCGCGGTCAGCGCGTCTCGAGCGTCCGGGTCATCATCCACCACGTAGTAGAGGTCCGGCTCCAGCTCCGGGACGGCCGTGGGGACGGGCTCCATGGTGGTGCGCAGCCACGAGCCCAACACCTCCCGCAGGCCCTCCCACCGCGCGGCGCCCAGGAGCGCCATGGGCGTGGGGGAGCTCAGTCCCAGTACGCCGCCACCGAAGGTGCCGCCCAGCGTCCTCCGTCCCTGCGCCTTGACGAAGGCACCCGGAGCCCGGGGCCCGGCGCGGCGCAACCAGGTCATGGTGCGGGCACCCGCCGCGGCATCCTCCAACAGCTCGCCCAGTCCCTCGCGGACATAGCGGCGCTCCAGCGTCCCGACATCCAGACCGCCGTCGAGCAGCGCCACCGCGGCGCGGCTGCACGACGCCAGCGTCTCCGACAAACCCATCTGGAGCGGATGCCCGAACGCCGCCGGGCCCACCGCGATCTGCCCGGGCGCCACCAGCGTCCGGCCGGGTCCGTAGGGCAGGCGCGTGGTCTCCAGGGCGGCCAGCTCGAAGCCTTCCTCCACCAGCCCATCCCGCGCCGCCATCATCAGCACCTGACACAGGTCGGCGGGCGTCACCGCCGGGCCGAAGGCCAGCGCATACACGGAGCTGGCGCCCGGCAGCAGGAACAGCGCGTCCACGGACGGCAGCGGCGCGATCCACAGCCGCGCCACCGGAGCGAGCTCCAGGCGCGGCGCCGCGTGGCGCAGTCGTGCCTGCACCGCGGCCACGGTGGGCGCGGGCTTGAAGCCCTTGAAGAATGCGTCACCCATCAGCGGCCCGGCCCCCGAGGCCAGCGCCACCGCGTGGAAGCGGTCACCGCTGCCCTGGGCGCGCACCACCAGCGAGCCCGCGCCGCGCACGGAGGCCGGTGCGTCTGGCGCGGGGGGCTGTCGCTCCACGCGCTCGACGTGCCGGGGGAGGAAGCGCGCCCCCTGGGAACTGGCCGCGGTGGCGAGGATGTCGCGCACCTGCTCGAGTCCGCCCAGTCCCTGGGGCCAGCCATCCACCACCCACAGGCCCCCGGGCGCGGAGGCCAGCAGCTCGCGGCGTCCCTCCGCGATGATCTCCACACCGCGCAGCTCGTGCGCCCGCCACTCTGGCGGAATTCGGCAGCCCAGCGCCGCCAGACGTGAGCGGCACTCCGGTGTCAGGACGGCCGGCGGGGCGGTGCGCTCCGACGTCCCGCCCGAATACACGCGCACGTCCAGTGAGAGGCCCCGCGCGCGCCCGTTGAAAAGGAGGGAGGCGGCAAGCCCAGCTCCGGCAATGCCGCCTCCCACGACTGCTACCCTCGAACCTGTCGCCAGTCTGTTCGCCAGCATCATCCGCGCCCTCGCTGCTGCCCCGCCGTTGCCTGCCCCGCCGTTCCCCGTCTCAGTGCCGCTGCGCGGAGGGGGCGTTCGTGGGACGGCCAAATACGACCACCCGATCCCGTCCCTCGCGCTTCGCCTCGTAGAGGGCCGCGTCCGCCGCCTTCATCAGCGACTCCGTGTCCTCCCTGGGCCCTTCGAAGGTATGGTCGGCGATGCCCACACTGACACTCAGGCCGAAGGGGGCAGGGCGGCCGTCGCTCTTCTGCACGCCGACGGCGCGCAGCCCGGTGCGGATGCGCTCGGCGAAGATGGCTGCTTCCATCGACGTCTGGTGCGGCAGCAGGGCGACGAACTCGTCTCCGCCAAAACGCGCCGCGAAGTCGGACTCGCGCAGCTCGTTCTTGAGCTGCGCCGCCAAGGCGAGGATGGCCCGATTGCCCACGTCATGCCCCATGCCGTCATTGATGGCCTTGAGATGGTCCAGGTCGATGATGACGACACTCAGCGGGTACTGGTAGCGCTGGGCGCGGCGGAACTCTTCTTCCAGCCGGATGGTCAGGGCGCGGAAGTTGGCCAGCCCCGTGAGGCCGTCCGTCTGCGCCAGGATCTGGAGCCGGCGCTGCTGTTCGCTCTGGCGCAGCGCCCGGTCGATGCGCGCCAGCAGCTCCCGCGCGCTCGCGGGTTTGTGGATGAAGTCCACGGCGCCCATCTCCAGGCAGCGCTCCAACGTGGCCTCGTCCGCGTCGCCCGTCAGGAAGATGACGGGGACGGCCTCCGTGCGGGCCTCGCTCTGGAGCATCTCCAGCACCGCGAGCCCGTCGCCGCCAGGAAGGAACCGGTCCAGGAGGATGAGGTCCGGGCGGTGTTCGCGCGCCAGCTCCAACCCCGCATCCGAATCCGGCGCGGCGAGCACGTCGAAGCGGGCGGCGAGCAGGTCCACGAGGCTCTCGCGGACATTCGCGTCATCCTCGATGATGAGCAGAAGGGACCGCTCGGAGGTCCGGCCGCGCCGTTCCATGCACCACTCCGCGTCACTCGGCTGCTGCGAAATGGCAGGCCGAAAGTCTCGGGTGCCACGCCCTGCCGTGTGCTCCCAACGCCCTTGCGCCCCACGCGCATCCGCCGCCACCCGGTCCTGCAAGCACACCCCCACGCCCACAACCTTCACCCGAGACCTCCGGCTGCCAAGCCTGTCAGGCTCCGCGAGACGGGGCCTTTCCCCGCCATCCGTATGCACGGGGCAGGAGCAAGCAGCATGCCCTTCGGTGGGGGAGGGCGGTCAGAGTGTTTCCGGGCGGTTGCGCACCGTCTACGTCGCCCTGTTGTACAGGGTCGGAAGACGTTGCAGCGCGCTGAGCGGCGAAGCGGTACTTATTCCCGTGCGCGGGCCGACGCTGGGCGCCGCGCCACGGGGCACTAGCGTCGGGTGTTGAACTGCATGCGGCGGCCACCCATGGGCGGCATGACCGGCGGCGGAGCCTCCAGGCCGAACTGCCACCACATGGGCTCGTACGGCTTCATCTTCAGGCGCTTGTCGTTCTGCAGCGCCGCGAGGCTCCCCTTGAGCTTCTCGTCCTTGGGGTTCTCCTCCACGCCCCGGGCGAGCACGCGCAGCGCGCCGTCCTTGTCCTTGTTCTGGAGCAGGCACCAGGCATAGGCCGCCCAGACGATGGACTCCTTCTTCCCGCTCTTGGTGGCGGACTCGAACGCCTTCTTCATGGCGTCGAAGTCCTTGCGCTGGAAGAAGAGGGCGCCCTCCATGGCCTTGGCCATGTAGTTGCGGCTGCTGCCCTTGTCGAAGGCGGCCTTGGCCCCGTCATGGTCCTTCACCATGTACTTCAGCATGCCAATCTGGGAGTGCAGCTCCGGGCCGACGAGGAACTGCCACTTGTCGTAGACGAGCCCCTGCTCCAGCGTCTTCACCGCCCGGTCCACCCGGGACTGGGCGTCCTTCTGGCTGGTGGGCTGGGACTGGAGGTCCTTCTGGACCACCGTCATCAGGGCCTGGATGCGGCTGGCCACACGACGGGCAAGCACGATGTAGGTGCCGACGAGGGCCAGGAGTCCGGGAACGAGCCCGGCCCAGATGGAGAAGCCGGCCACCTTCACCAGGAGCGCGACCGCAATTCCCACACCGAGGGAAATGAGAAGGTTGTACATGGGGGGGCCCTCTTATCGATGTGCGTACGGCACCGCAATCTTCGGATGCACTTGGTATCAACTCGCGGTATACGTTCGGCCGTCGCGACAGCAGGGGGCCCTCTGTCGAAATTGGTAGACGAGGCGGACTCAAAATCCGCTGCGGCTGACCCCGCGTCCCGGTTCGAGTCCGGGGAGGGCCATAATCCGAAGGGCAGGACCGGCGAGGTGGTCTTCCGCTGGAAGCGCCCGGTCCTGATAGAGGACAGGCTCCACCTAAGGTCGGGGCGGCGGAGGTACCCCTAAAATGAGGGTGTTGCTGGTCGAGGACGACGCGAGCCTTCGGGAAGGCATGGGCGAGCTCATCTCCGAGCTCGCGGAGGTCCATGCGGTCAGTACCGGAGAGGAAGCGGTCGCGGCCCTGGAGGCCGAGCGTTTCGTCCTGGTCATCACCGACTTGAGGATTTCGGGCGGTGAGCTGGGAGGCCGCACCGTCGTGGAGGCCGCCCGTCGGCGCCAGCAGGCGGTGGCCATCGTCAGCGCGGCCACGCCGGACGAGGTCATCCAGTCCATCCAGCCCCAGGTGGCGGACGCCATCCTGCTCAAGCCCTTTCAGATCGAGGACATCGTCTCCTTGGTGGAGCGGTTCCTCGCGCTGCGTCAGGACTGCGAACGGCTGGCCACCCTCCAAGCGGCGCGCCCGGATGCGCAGGCCGGGGAGGTCGCGGGGTCGCACTCTCCGTTGATTTCAAGGATAGCTCCCAGTGAAGCCTGGCTGTCCGTGGCGCCTGGGGGGGACTTCAACTGGACGTTCCCCATGTCGCCCGCGGGTGAAGGGGTGCGTGTGATCGAAGGCACGCTCGACGTGGATGGCGTGTCGTACGCCGCCCCGGGATACTTCTTCCTGGGTGCCGGGCAGGTGCCCCGGGTTCGCAGCCCGGCGGGCTGTCTGGCGGTGGTCGTGGGACTGAAAGGGCAGGGCTGAGGCACGTGGATTCCGTCTGGCCGGTAGCGCCCTTGGACCCGGAGCGCCTGGGTCGTCCCTCTCGGCGTGGCGCGACGGCGGCGCTCGAGGCACACATCGCGGTGCTCCGAGGTGAGCCCTTGAAGGCCGCGCTCGCCAACGCCCTGCGGGAGGCCAATGGCCTGGGTGGGCAGGAGCGCCGCTTCACCGCCATGGCGGTGCGCGAGCTGTCCCGGCACCAGCGGTTGTTGGACCTGGCGGCCCGGCTGCTGGGGCACACCATGGGGAAGGTCGGGCTGACGGAGGACCAGGCGCTGGTGCGCTACGCCCTCTGGCGCCGCATCTTCTGTGGTGAGGGGTGGACGCGCATCGGCCCGGAGGTCCGGCTGCCGGGCCCGGTGCGCCCGCGCACCATCAAGGACGACCTGCTCCAGCGCGTGGTGGAGCTGCCGCTGCCCGAAGCGCCGATGCCGGAGTCCCACGCGGAGAAGCTGGCGACGCGCTACTCGTTCCCCAACTGGCTCGTGCTGCGCCTGGCGCAGGTGTACCCGGAAGACGTGTTGGAGGGATTGCTCGCGGCGCTCGACGAGGAGCCGTCGCTGCACTTTCGCGCGCGGCCTCCGGGAACCCGGGACGCGGTGCTCGCCGCTTTGAAGGAAGAGGGCGTCAACGCGGAGGCGGTGGCCGCCGCGCCGGACGCGGTGCGGGTGACGGACTCCAGCCACCGCGTTTTTGAAACGCGGGTGATGAAGAGCGGCAGACTCCAGGTCCAGGACGTGGGCAGCCAGCTCATCTCCGAGATGTGCCGGCCCGCCGCGGGTTCGATGGAGGGCTTCACCGTCGCGGACATCTGCGCGGGGGCCGGCGGCAAGACGCTGGCGCTGGCGGACTTCGTGGGCCCCAAGGGCAAGGTGGTCGCGGGCGACCGTTCCCGGCGCCGGCTGGCCGAGGCGCGCGAGCGCGTGCGCCACTTCTCCTTGAGACAGGTCGCGTTTCCGCATCCGCTGCCCCTGTCCGACGCGGACGTGTTGCTCGTGGACGCGCCGTGCAGCGGGACGGGCTCGCTGGCGCGTGAGCCGGATCAGAAGTGGAAGCTCACGGCCCAGGAAGTCGCTCGCTACCAGGCCACGCAGACGGAGCTGCTCGACGAGGTTTCACGCCAGGCGAAGCCGGGCGCACTCATCGTTTATGCGACCTGCTCGGTGATGCCCGAGGAGGACGAGGCGGTGGTGGAGGCCTTCCTGGCGAAGCACCCGGACTTCACGCTGGAGCCTGTCGAAGACGTGCTCGGCGCGGAACGTGCCGCGCTGGCGGCGCAGGGGCCGTACCTCAAGGCGCTGCCTCCCAAGGTTCCCGGGGGCGGCTTCTTCGCGGCGCGGTTGAGAAGGACGGGGCCGGGGCCGGGTTGACAGGTTCCGAGACCGCACGCTACGCAATCGTTGATTCCTCAAGGAGTGTGACTGACTTGGCGGCCGACTCGAAGCAGTCCGAGGTGGTGAAGCAGATCAACGAGGCTTTCGAGGCCGCGCAAGCTCGGCTGGCGCAGCTCCGTGAGGCCGTGGAGCGCAACACGGACCTGGCTCGGGCGAACGCGCGAACCACCGTGCTGAAGGATCAGAAGGAGAAGGCGTTCCGGGAGCTGGGCGAGGCCGTCTGGCGCCAGCAGCAGAAGGGCCGGCTCACGCTTCCCGCGGGATTCGAGGCGGCGCTCAAGGCCATTGAAGCAGCAGAGCAGGCGGCCGAGGCGCACGCGCGCGAACTCACGGACATCCTCATGGAAGGCGCGGAAGTGGCCGCGCGGTTGAACGAACAAAAAAAAGCACCGAAGCCTCAAAGAGTTCTGGTGCCTGGAACGAAGAAGCGGTAGAAGGCACCCACTTCGCCGGTCGGGCCGCTCCCCAAAGCGGCTCAGCAGCAAAAGACGGGGCTATAGCTCAGCTGGGAGAGCGCTTGAATGGCATTCAAGAGGTCATCGGTTCGATCCCGATTAGCTCCACTCTGAAATGAAGAGGCCCGCCAGGGAAACCTGGCGGGCCTTTTTGTTTTCCGGCGCCGCGTGCGTCGCGCATTGCTCCGAGGCCGCGCACGAAAAAGGCCCGCCAGCGCGAGGCTGACGGGCCCGGGACTGTGGCTCCGCGTTCGCCTGGCGCCTACGCCTTGCCGGCGAAGATGGCCATCACGTCCTTGAGCAGCTTGATGGACTCGGCGTGCGGACGCTGGAAGGCGTTGCGGCCCATGATGGAGCCGAAGCCGCCGCCAGCGTTGATCTGCTTGATCTCCTCGAGCAGGGCCTCGGTGCCCTTGGCCTCGCCGCCGGAGAAGATGACGATGCGCTTGCCGTTGAAGGCGGAGCGGACCACTTCGCGGACGCGGTCGGACATCGTCTTGGTGGCGATGCCGGCCTTCTCGAAGGCCTTCTTGGCCTCGGCCTGCTCGAGGTGATCCTGCGGCGGCTTCACCTTGATGATGTGGGCGCCGAGCTGCGCGCTGATCTGCGCCGCGTACGCCACCACGTCGATGCCCGTCTCACCCTCCTTGGAGAGGTTGCCGCGGGGGTAGGCCCAGAGGACGGTGGGCAGGCCGTACGACTTGGCCTCGGCGATGATGTCGCGGAGGTCCTCGTACTGCTCGTTGCGCGCGCCAGAGCCCGGGTAGATGGTGTAGCCGACGGCGGTGCAGCCCAGGCGGACGGCGTCCTTCACGGAGCTCGTCACGGCGGACATGGGGTTGGGCACCTTGGCCAGCGAGTCGGAGTTGTTGAGCTTGAGGATGAGGGGAATCTCACCCGCGTACTTGCCAGCCACCGCCTCCAGGAAGCCCAGGGGCGCCGCGTAGGCGTTGCAGCCCGACTCGATGGCCAACTGGATGTGGTAGTCCGGATCATACCCAGCCGGGTTCGGCCCGAAGGAGCGGGCCGGACCGTGCTCGAAGCCCTGGTCCACCGGGAGGATGACGAGCTTGCCCGTGCCGGCCAGCGTGCCGGTGTTCAGCAGGCGGGCCAGGTTGGTCAGCGTGCCGGGGTTGTCGGACGGGTACCACGACAGGATCTGCTTGACGCGATCGGTATGGGGCATGTGTGGGGATCCTCTGTCTCGGGAACAGGGCGCAATCTGCTGCATGCGCCACGTCCCACCAACTCCTTTTCGCGCGCGAGTGTCACGGGTTCTACGCCACGGCGGCATCCACGGCGTGGGGGGCCAGACGCGCCCCGGTGCCAGGCGATGGATATGGGACGAACATCACCGGTGACGTCCCGGCGACGAACGGACATGCTGCGCCGCCCCGGGGTTCTCATATATGGGGAGCGCCACAAGGCGGGTTGATGCGCAGACACCTGGATCATGGCGTGACAGTGGCGCTGGTGCTCGCGGCGGGCGTCGCCGGCGCGCAGCTCACCCCTGGCTCGGTGGGAACGGGGAGCAGCCCCGCGCCGGGAACCGGAAGCACGTCGTCGCCCTCCACGCCGGGCACCTCGCCTGCGCCGGCCACCCCGGATTTGACCACCCCCAGCTCCGACGCCCCCCCCACGGCCGCGCCGGGCCAGGGGGCACCCAGCGGCACGCGTCCGCCGCGCGTGGGCACCGGCGGGCCGAACCTCCCTCCGGGACCGCCCGCCATCGCCCCCAGCACCATCGAGGAGACACCAGGGTCGCAGGGTGGGGGGCCGGGCATCTCCCCCGCGCCCGTCCAGGAGCCCGCCGCCGAGGCGGAGCAGGCGAAGGACACGGTGACGGACGCGCCCGACTCGGAGGCGAAGCCCGCGCGTCCGGCGCCGCTCACCCTGGCGCAACTGGTGGCGCGCGCCCGCGAATCCGACTCACGGGTGGAGGAGGCGAGCGCGGAGCTGCGCAGGTTCCACGCGCTCCATGACCAGGCGCGCTGGGCCTGGTTCCCCAAGTTCGAAATCACCGTGGGCGCGGGCGGCCCGACGCCCGAGGCGCGCAACGACGGGCTCGGCGGTCCTCCCACGACGCCGGCCACGCTCAAGGGCGACCTGAACTTCGGCCGCGTCGGCGTGACGGCGTTCTCCACGGGCAACGCGGTGCTGCCCATCTACACGTTCGGCAAGCTGACGGCGCTGGAGAAGGCCGGCGCGCAGGGGCCGGTGCTGGGCGCGGCGCTGCGGGAGCGCGTCCGGAATGAAGTCGGCTTCCAGGCCGCGCAGGCGTACTTCGGCTTTCAGCTCGCCCAGAACGGGTTGCAGCAGATTGAGGAAGTGTCGAAGCGGCTGGAGGACGCCGGGGCGCGCATCGAGCGGCTGCTCAAGGAGGACTCGGGGCAGGTGTCCGCGGTGGACTCGCACAAGGTCCGCTTCTTCCGGCAGATTGTCGAAGCGCAGCGGGCGGAGGCCCTGCAGGGCCGGCAGTTGGCGCTCGCCGCCATTGGCTTGCTGGCCAACGCGGGCCCCGACGACGCCGTGACGGTGGTGGAGGAGGAGCTGGAGCTGGACGAGGACGTGCCGGTGCCCAGCCTGGATCAGTCCCTGGCCCGCGCCGAGGCCTACCGTCCGGAGCTGACCGCCATCGCCGCGGGCATCGCCGCCCGCGAGCAGGAGGTCTTCATCCGCGAGCGCAGCTACTTCCCGGACCTGGGCATCGCCGGCTTCTATGACGTGCGCTTCACCACCAGCGCCACGCGGCAGCGCACGCCCTTCGCGTTCGATCCGTTCAACGACCGGACCGCCGGGGTGGGCCTGGTGATGCGGGGCACGTTCGACATCCCGGTGAAGGACGCGCTGCTGGCACAGGCGCGGGCCGAGCTGGACAAGCTGCGCGCGCAGGAGAAGCAGATTCGCGCGGGCATCCGGCTGGAGGTCGCCAAGGTGCACAGCGAGCTGGTAGCCGCCTGGAGCCGCGCCCGCTCCTTTGGCGAGGCCCAGCGCAGCGCGCGCCGGTGGGTGACGGCTGCCTTCACCGCGTTCGACCTGGGGACCGGTGACACGCGGGACCTGGTGGACGCATTCACGGCCTATGCCCAGGCTTCAGGGGGCAAAGGCAAGAGCTGGCATGACGTCCGGGTGGGAATGGCCGCTCTTTCTCGTGTAACCGGGGCGCCCATCGCCTCGGGTGAATAACCCGGCGCTGACCGCTGTCTTCCTGACCGTCCTTTCAATCGGAGCCGACTGAATGATTGCTTCCCTGCTTGCCGCCACCTTGCTCGCCGCCGCGCCGGGTCCTCTCACCGTCGTGAAATCCGGGAACGCGGATGTCCAGAAGGCGGCCAACGCCCCGGGCGCCACCGCGCAGTCACTGGCCACCGTCGTCGAGAAGTTCGTCGACTTCGAGGAGCTGGCGAAGCGTGCGCTGGGTGACAAGTCCTGGTCCGAGCTCAAGCCCGCACAACGCAAGGAGTTCACCGAGACGATGACGGGCCTGCTGCGCGCGTCCTACGCCCAGAAGGCCCTGGGGCAGGCCCAGGCGAACGTGAAGTACGGCGAGGAGGGCGTCGACGGGAACGAGGCCACCGTGGGCACCACCGTCACGGTGAAGAAGGATTCCGTCCCCGTCGAGTACCGCCTGTACCGCACCTCGGCCACCAGCCCGTGGCGCATCTACGACGTCGTCACCGACGAGGTGTCCCTGGTCGACACCTACAAGGGCCAGTTCCGCAAGCTGCTCTCCGACAAGGGCTTCGACGGCCTGCTCTCCACCCTGAAGAGCAAGCGGACGCAGTTGGAGAAGGAGAACGCGGCGTCCGCGCAGAAGACGGGTCAGACGGCGGCGCCGTAGCGCGGCGTCTCGACACGGCGGACGCACCCCAGGCCGGGGCGCCCTCACGGGTGCTCCGGCCTACGTGTTCTTGAGCGCCGCCAGCGTGCCCGCGAACCCCTGGGCCAGGGGAATGGTGGGAAGGAACCCGAGCTCCCGGCTGGCGCGCTCCGTGGAGCACGTCCACGCGGGGCACGTCATCTCCCGCACCTTGTCGCGGTTGAGGATGGGCACCGTGCCGCGCAGCCGGGCCACCGCCTCCGAGCCCAGCCCCACCACGTAGCTCACCGTCTGCGGCACCGGCACCACCGCGGGACGGCGCTTGCCCAGCGCGCCCGCCATGGCCGCGCAGACGTCCTCCCACGAATGCTCCACGCCGTCGGACACGGTGTAGACGCCGCGTGCCACGTCGTCCTGGGACACGGTGGCGCCGCGCTCGGCCGCCGCGAGCAGCGCGGTGCACAGGTCGTCCACGTGGATGAGGGAGTACCGCTTCGGGCCAAAGCCGCTCTTCAGCGCCACGCCCAGCTTCGCCATGGGCAGCAGCGAGGGGAGGAACTCCACGTCCCCGGGGCCGTAGACGATGGGCGGACGGACGATGACGGAGGGCACCTTCCCGGCGAACTCGCGCACGGCCAACTCGCCGCCCAGCTTGCTGCGGCCGTAGAGGGAGACGGGGGCCGGCGGGTCCTCTTCCCGGCGCGGGCGCTCGGGCGTGGACGGCCCGGCGGCGGCCAGCGAGGAGCAGTACACCAGCCGGGGCGGGTGGGGCAGGGCGGCCATGGCCTCCACCAGGCGGCGGGTGCCGTGCGCGTTGCCCTCCATGTAGCCCGCGGGCTCGCGGGACTTGGTGACGCCCGCCAGGTGCAGCACGCAGTCCACGTCACGCACGGCGTCCGCCAGGCCGTGGCCGGTGGTCAGGTCCGCCACCACGAAGCGGGCCCCGAGCGACTCCAGGGGTCCCCGGCGCGAGCTGGCGCGCACCATGAGGGTGAGCGTGTCGCCACGCTCCACGATGCGGCGCGCGAGCCGCTGGCCAATGAAGCCGGTGCCACCGGTGAGCAGGATGCGCAAGGCAGACTCCGGAGTGGGACGGGATTCAGAGCGCGCGCTGGAAGACGCGGTACGTCTTGGAGCGCTGGGCGCCCATGGACTCGATGGCGCGGTTGACGAGGTGGTTGTCCTCGAGCGTCCAGGAGATCTCCCCGCCCACGTAGCCGAGCTGCTTCGCGGTGCGCAGGGTGTCCAGGTACAGGATGGCGTCCAGGCCGCGGCGCCGGTAGCCCTCCTTGATGCCGAGGATGATGAGGCGCAGCCGGTTGATGCGGCGCGAGGCCAGCGCCAGCTTCACCAGGCCAATGGGCAGGCCGAACGTGGTGAGCCGCCCGTTGGCCGCGCGGATGGCCTGGTTGGCGTCCGGCACCGTGAGTGAGAAGGCCACCGGCTCGCCCCGGACCTCGGCCATGAGCGCCAGCTCCGGCCGGACCACCGTCTTCAGCTCCTTGGCCAGGTGGTCGAACTCCGCGTCGGTGAACGGGACGAAGCCCCAGTTCTTCTCCCACGCCGAGTTGTAGATGTCCCGGATGCGCTTTACCTCGGCGTCCAGGTTCTTCATGTCGACCGGACGCACGACGACGCCGTCTCGCTGGCGAATCTTCTCGGAGATGCGCACCACCTTCTCCGGCGGCTGCGCGGAAGAGGACAGCTCGAAGGCGTACAAGTCTTTGGCCTTCGTCATGCCACACGCCTCCAGGAGCGCCAGGTAGTAGGGCGGGTTGTGCGGCATCATCACCGCGGGCGGTGAGTCGAACCCGTCGATGAGCAGGCCCCAGTCCTGGTTGGACGAGAAGTTGGCCGGCCCCAGCAGGGTGTCCAGGCCCCGCTGGCGCAGCCACGCCGCGGCGGTGTCCACCAGCGCCCGCGCGATGCCCGCGTCATTCACGCACTCGAAGAGGCCGAAGAAGCCCTCCTGGGTGCCGTGAATCTCCATGTGCCGCGGGTTGCGGATGGCGGCGATGCGGCCCACGAGCTCGGTGCCACGCCGGGCCAGGAAGAGCTCCACCTCGCCGTACTCGAAGAAGGGGTTCTTCTTCGGGTCGAGGAAGTCCCTGCGCTCCATCTCCAGCGGCGGAACCCAGTGCGGGTCGCTCTTGTAGAGGGAGAAGGGGAGGCGGATGAACTGCATCCGCTCCGCCTCGCTCCGAACGGGGGTCACCTGCACGTCCGAGGGCATGGTCGGCGACGAGGGGGACGGGTGGGGCGGCTCGGCGTGGAGGGCCATGGGCGGGTCAGTTCCGGTCGGAGTGGGCGCCGTTGCGCATGAAGAAGTGGGCGCCCTTCTCCAGCAGGATTCCCGGAATCTCCCCGCGCTTCTCCCACAGCTTCCAGGGCGCCGAGCTCAGCTTGCGCAGGTCATCCGGCTGGAGGTTCGCCGCGCGCCACGTGAGCTGCTCCACCGCGTCGAAGAAGCGCCCGGCCACCTCGCGCGACGACATGCGCGACAGTTGGTCCAGGGTGATGCCGCCCTTGTCCGCCAGCAGGCCCGCGGACCCCGCGGACCACGTGTCGCTGGCGCGGTTGGACAGGATGCGCGTGCCGGGCCGGGCGATCTGCACCGGCTCGTAGACGGTGGGGCGCGTCTCCGGGATGACGCCCAGCTTGCGGCCAATGGTCTCGAAGGTGTCCAGCACCCGGTCCAACTGCGCGTCCGTGTGCGTGGCCATGTACGAGGTGCGGATGAGCGCGTGGCCCGGCTCCACCGCCGGCGGAATCACCGGGTTGGCGAAGACGCCCGCCTCGTGCAGCGCGCGCCAGAAGCGGAAGCACTTCACCTGGTCGCCGATGTGCACCGGCACCACCGGCGTCACCGACACGCCCGTGTCGAAGCCCATGGCGCGGAAGCCGTTGTGCATCTTCTCCGCGATGTCGAGCAGCCGCGCGCGGCGCTCCGGCTCGGCCTCGATGATCTCCAGCGCCTTGAGGGCCGCGGCGATGGAGCCCGGCGTCATGGACGCGGAGAAGATGACCGAGCGGGCCTTGTGGCGGATGTAGTTGATGACCTCGAAGGGGCCGGCCAGCACGCCGCCCAGCGACGCGAAGCTCTTGGAGAAGGTCCCCATGACGAGGTCCGTCTCCTTCTCCAAATCGAAGTACTCGGACGTGCCCCGGCCCAGCGTGCCCAGCACGCCCATGGCGTGCGCGTCATCCGTCATCACCCGCGCGTTGTAGTGCTTGGCCAGCTCCACGATGCGGGGCAGGTTGCAGAGGTCGCCTTCCATGGAGAAGACGCCGTCGGTGACGATGATCTTCCCCGCGTCCGGATCCGCCTGGGACAGGAGCTGCTCCAGGTGGTCCATGTCGTTGTGGCGGAACTTGCGCTCGGTGGCGAAGGACAGGCGGATGCCGTCCACCAGCGACGCGTGGTTCTGCCGGTCGCTGAAGACGATGTCGTGGCGGCCCAGGATGGAGGCCAGCGCCAGGTTCGTCTGGAACCCGGTGGAGATGACGATGGCGGACTCGCGGTTGAGGAACTTCGCCAGCCGCGCCTCGAGCTCCTCGTGCAGCGCCAGCGTGCCGTTGAGCAGGCGCGAGCCGGAGCTGGTGGTGCCGAACTTCTCCGTCGCCTTGATGGCGGCTTCCTTCACGCGCGCGTCGGAGGACAGGCCCAGGTAGTTGTTGGACCCGACCATGATGACGCGCTTGCCTTCGATCTCCACCTCGGTGGCGCCGTGCGACGCTTCGATGGCGCGGAAGTACGGGTAGAGTCCCGTGGCCTTCGCGATTCGGTAGTCCTTCCAGTTACGGCACTTGTCGAAGACGTCGCTCATGGGTGATCGGTCTCTCTCTCACGCTGCGTCTTGGAGGCATGGACCGGCCCGGGAGCCTGCGGCTCTCCTCGTCGCGACCGCCCCGTTCCAGGGCCTGCATTTCGACTTGGGGAAGTCTGCGTCCTGCGGCCTCCCACGGGGGACGCGGGCCGTGAATAAAGAGGGAGCGCGGCACTGTCAAGGCAAGCGCCGCGCTGATCATCCCGCGTGTTCAGCTCGCATCCGAGCGTGGCTTGACAGCCCCGCGACTTTGGTGGCACCCCGCCGTCGCACACGTGTTGTTCTCCAGTCGATACTGGCGAACACGGTGTGCATCGGGCTGCACACCTGCTGTCGTGCCGCTGCACCCGCAAGCCCTCCGTTTTGCCCTGTGTTCATGGGAGCCACTGAGTGGCCGGAAATTTGCTCCCCGGCCAGCACCCGAGGAGTCGACGTTGGCCCGTTCTGAACGACAACGGTGGTTCGAACGCTTCATCGAGACAGCCGTCTCTCGCCCCTGGCAGGTGCTGCTGTGCTTCGTGCTGTTGACACTCGGCGGCATGGCGGTGGCGTCGCGGTTGGAGTTCCGCGGATCGTTCGTGGAGCTGCTCCCGAAGGCCTCCCGCGAAGTGCAGGATCTGACACGTGTGTCAGAGAAGGCGGGCGGCGACGGCTACCTGGTCCTGGTCGCGTCGGGCGACACGCGGGCGCGGCTGGAGTCGTACGCCGGGGAGCTGCAGGCACGCCTGGAGGCCCTGCCGGAGGTGCGCTACGTCGAGCATCGCTATGACGTGAGCTTCTTCCGCCAAAACGCGTTGCTGTTATTGCCCATCGAGAAACTCGCGGCGTTGCGCCAGGACATCACGGCGCGCGTGCGTTACGAGCGACAGCTCGCGAATCCGTTCTACTTCGACCTGGGCGCGTCGCCTCAAGCGCCACCGGACTTCGAAACCATCGCGAAGAAGTATGCGCCCGCCGCGCCCATGCGCGAGACGCTGGGCAGCGCGGATGGGACGGAGGTCTACCTGCTGATCAAGCCCGCGGGGACGGCGGGGGATCTCGACTTCGCGCGCGGCTTCGTGGACATGGCCATGGACACCGGGCGGAAGCTGGCCGCGGAGCGCTATCCGTCCGTGAAGCTCCAGGCCACGGGCAACTTCCAGGGCCGCATCGAAGAGGACACGGTGATGCGCGACGACCTGGCGCGCGCGGGCTCGCTGTCGGCGTTGATCGCCGTGGGCCTCATCCTGCTGGCCACGCGGCGCATCTCGGCGTTGGCGGTGGTGGGCATCCCCGTCGTGGTGGGCGTGGTGCTGACGTTCGCGTTCGCGGAGGTCGCCATTGGCCACCTCAACGTGGTGACGGGGTTCCTCGTCGCCATCCTGATTGGCCTGGGCATCGAGTACGGCGTGCATCTGTGCATGCGCTACTGGGAGGAGCGGCGCACGCGGCCGTCGCGTCAGGCCATCATCACGGCGGTGCGCGGCACCTTCGGCGGCGCGATGACCTCCGCGGTGACGAACGCGGCGGCCTTCTTCGTGCTGCTGCTGGCGCAGTTCCAGGCATTCAAGCAGTTCGGCCTGCTGGCGGGGCTCGGCGTGCTGCTGGCGGTGCTGGCCGCGTACGCGTTGGGCCCCTCGCTGCTGGCCATCGCGGAGCGGCTGCGTCCCGCGCGCAGGGACGACGCGAGCGCCCCGGCGCCGGATGCTCCCGCGCGGAAGCCGGAGCGCGAGTGGCGCCGGTGGCCCACGGGCGCCATCGTGGCGATCGCCTTGTCGGTGGTGGGCTTCGCCGTGTTCTCCGTCGCCGTGTCGTCTCGGCTGGGCTTCGAGACGGACATGCGCAAACTCCAGGGCGAGTCGCGGGCTTCACTGCTGAATGACCATGTCATCGAACAGATTGGCCAGCCGCTGACCCCGGCCATCTTCCTGGTGGACGACGTGGCCCAGGCGGCGCAGGTGGAGGCCGTCATCGCCGAGGTGAAGCAGCGTCACGGCGAGAAGTCGGCCATCCTCGACGCCGCGTCCCTCAATGACATGCTGCCCCAGGAGATGGAGCGGCGCGAGGTGGAGCTGGCCGGCCTGCGCGAGGTGCTCCAGGGCCTGGACGCAATGCCCGCGGAGCTGGTCGCCGACCCGCGGCTCCAGGAGTTCCGCCGCATGGTGGACGCGAAGCCGTATGGACTGGGGGCCGTCCCCCTGGAGGTCCGCCGCCGCTTCGAGGCCGCGGACGGGAAGGGCACCTTCCTGCTCATGTTCCCCTCGGTGGAGAACACGGACACCGAGGACCTGCGGCGCTGGGCCTCGCAGATCGACGAGGTGATGGCGGGCGCGGAGGCGCGTGGCATCCCCGTGGCGGTGTTGGACAGCAACCGCATCGCCGCCCGCATCTTCGCGCTGGTGCGCGCGGACGGGCCGCTCATCCTCTGGTCCGCGGCGCTGGTGGTGTTCCTGGCCATCCTGGTGAGTCTGGGCAGCGTCAAGCGCGCGCTGCTCGTCACCGGTCCGCTGTTCCTCGGCATGACGTGCCTGGCCGGCGGCATGTATCTCTTCGACGTCCAGCTCAACTTCATCAACGCCGTGGTGCTGCCGAACCTGCTCGCCATCGCCGTGGACAACTCGGTGCACCTGTTCCACCGGTACGAGGAGGAAGGGCCCGGCTCGCTCGGCAAGGTGGTGCGTCACACGGGGCTGGCGGCCGTGGTGGCGACGCTGTCCAACGCGGCCGGTTACGGCGCGCTGCTGGTGGCCAACCATCAAGGTCTGCGCAGCATCGGTCAGATTGCGCTACTCGGGGTCATGTGCACCTTTCTCGGGACCACGGTCTTCTTCCCCGCGCTGCTGGCATTGTTGGAGAGGTGGAAGGGCCGCGGCGGGACAGTGGCGGGGAAGAGAGCGGTCGTACAGAGCTTGTAGCGCGGCGATTCCGGCGCGGAGGTCGCGCCGCCGGGGGAGCATAGGTCAGCGTGAGTTCCTGGTTTGTCCACAGAGCCCTGAGCGGGGTCTCCTCGAGCCGGTCCCCGGCGGTTCGCGTTCAGCTCACGCCCGTGGACCTCATCATCGCGGTGTCGTGCGCGCTGGCGGCGCTGGTGCTCGTGGGGCCCGGCCACTGGGCACCCGGGGCCTTGCGCGCCGCGCTGCTGTTCACGCTGATGGGCATGGGGCCGCTCGTCCTGCGGACCGTGGCCGCGTCGTATCCGGGACACCGCTGGCCGGACATCGTCGCGGACTGGTGGCTGCTGCCCACGGCGGTGATGACGCACGGTTGGCTGTCGCCGCTCGTGGACGCCCTCAACCCCCTGCTCAAGGACGCGCAGTTGGTGGCGGCCGACCAGCGGCTCTTCGGCTTGCAGGCCGCGGTGGTGCTGGCGCGCATCGTCCCCACCTGGCTCAACGACGTGTTGCTGGTCTGCTACTACGGCCACTTCATCTGGGCGCTGGTGCTGGGGCTGGTGCTCTACCGCCGGCCAGGAGGCGCGGAGTATGAGGAGTACCTCACCGCGCTGGGCCTGCTCTTCTGCCTCAACTACGCGGCCTATGCGTTGGTGCCCGCGATAGGGCCGCGCTACTTCCTGGTGGACGCGTTCGACGGGCCGCTGCGGGGCACGGTGGCGCCGCTGCTGGACTCCGTGATGCGCACGCCGATGTTCGCCCGGGACTGCTTCCCGTCCGGACACACCGGCGCCACGCTGCTGGTGTTCTATTATGCGTGGCGGTACTCGCGCCGGACGTTCTGGGTGGTGTTGCTGCCGGGCCTGGGGCTGATCGCCGCCACGTTGGTGGGCCGCTTCCACTACGCCACGGACCTGCTGTGCTCGGTGCCGCTGGTGATGGTGGTGGCGGGGCTGGCCATGGGCGTGTCGCGGGCCTCCCGGCAGCGCGAGGTGGTGAAGGACGCGCGTTCCGTCCCGGTGGACGCTATCGTCAGGCCCTGAGCGCCCGGGCCTTCCCGGGACGAGGAGCCGACGTCCATGTCCAGGCCCGTAGCCGCGCAGCGCGTCACCCGGTTCGCCACCACCGTCTTCTCCGAGTTCAGCGCCCTGGCCGCGAAGCACGGCGCGGTGAACCTGGGCCAGGGGTTCCCGGACTTCGACGGGCCGGACGCCATCAAGGAGGCCGCGCAGCGCGCCATCCGTGACGGGGGCAACCAGTACGCGATGGGGGCCGGGGCCCGGGAGCTGCGCGTGGCCATCGCCGAGCACTCGGCGCGCTTCTACGGCCAGACGGTGGACCCGGACACCATGGTGACGGTGACCAGCGGCGCCACCGAGGCCATCCTCGACACGCTGCTGGGGCTGGTGGACCCGGGCGACGAGGTGGTGGCGTTCGAGCCCTTCTACGATTCCTACGACGCCAACATCACCTTCGTGGGCGCCACCGCGCGTTACGTGCCGCTGCGACCACCCGATGCCGGACACGCGCAGTGGTGGTTCGACCGGGACGAGGTCCGCGCCGCCTTTGGCCCGCGCACCCGGCTGCTCATCCTCAACACGCCCCACAATCCCACGGGCAAGGTGTTCACCCGGGACGAGCTGTCCTTCCTGGCGGAGCTGTGCGCCGAGCACGACGTGAAGGTGCTGTCCGACGAGGTGTACGAGCACATCGTCTTCGCGCCCGCGCGGCACCTGCGGCCCGCGACGCTGCCCGGCCTGGCCGAGCGCACGGTGACGGTGAGCAGCGGCGGCAAGACGTTCAGCCTCACCGGGTGGAAGGTGGGCTGGGTCATCGCGCCGCCGCCGCTGCGAGACGCCGTCCAGCGCGCCCACCAGTTCGTCACCTTCGCCACCGCCGCGCCGTTGCAGGCCGCGATGGCGGCGGCGCTGCGGCTGCCGGACGCGTACTTCGACGGGCTGGCCGCGTTCTATCTGGCGAAGCGGGAGCGGCTGCTCACCGGGCTGCGCGAGGCCGGGCTGACGGCATTCACGCCGGAGGGCAGCTACTTCATCCTCGCGGACATCGCTCGCCGGGGCTTCGCCGATGACGTGGCCTTCTGCCGCCACCTCGTGTCGGAGGTCGGCGTGGCGGCGATTCCGCCCAGTGTCTTCTACGGCCCGGAGCACCGGCACCTGGGACAGGGGCTGGCCCGCTTCGCCTTCTGCAAGACGGAGGCGGTGTTGGATGAGGCCGTGCGCCGGCTGCGCGCGGGTCTGCGGGCACGATGAGCTTCTTCGGGGAGCTCTACCTGCGCAGCACGCTGCCGTTCCTGTCGGAGGCCGTCACCGCGCGCGAGGTGGACTTCCTGGCCCGCGCCTTCGCGGAAGTGCCCGGGCCCGCGCCAGTGGTGGACCTGGGGTGTGGCCATGGCCGTCACGCGGCGCGGCTCAACACCTCGGGCCCGTTGGCGGGGCGCGTCATCGGCCTGGAGTTGGATGCGCTGTCGTTGTCCACGCGTCGCCCCGGCTTTCCGGCGGTGCAGGGGGATTTGCGGGCCCTGCCGTTCCGCGAGGCGTCCTTGGCCGGGGCCTACGCGTGGTACTCGACGCTGGCCGCCTTCACGGACGCCGAGCACGTGCACATCCTCCGCGAGGTCGCGCGCGTGCTGCGGCCAGGAGGACGGTGGGTGTTCCAAACGGTGCCGTACGAGCGGATGGAGGCGTCGCCCCAGGCGGCCTTCCGCCAGTCGCTGCCGGACGGAAGCGTGTTGGAGGAGTCGAGCCACTTCGACCCCCGGACGGGCCGGGACACGGGGCTGCGCACGCTGACGACACCCGACGGGCGTTGCCTGCGCGCGTCATACTCCCTTCGTTACTATCCCCTTGCGGAATGGGTTCGGCTGTTGGAAAGCACGGGGTTTTCGGTGATGTGGGTGAAGGGCGGCTTGGAGGGTGAGCCGCTGGGCCCGCAGTCGACCGACCTCATCGTGGGAGCGGAGCGCCGCCATGGCTGAGATGAACGAACACTCCAGGATGCGGCTGGGCTGGCTCGGCCAGTTGCCCAAGCGGGTCGACGTCTACGAGGTCGGCCCCCGGGACGGCTTGCAGAACGAGCTGCGCACGCTGCCCACCCGGGACAAGGCACGGCTCATCAACGCGCTGGTCGCCGCGGGGGAGAAGCGCATCGAGGTGACGTCGTTCGTGTCACCGAAGTGGATTCCCCAGTTGGCGGACGCGGAGGAGCTGCTTCGGCTGGTGGGCCGGCGTGAAGGCGTCGTGTTCTCCGCGCTGGTGCCCAACCTCAAGGGGCTGGAGCGCGCCAAGGAGGCGGGCCTGCAGGAGGCCGCCATCTTCATCTCGGCGTCCGAGGCCCACTCGAAGAAGAACATCAACAAGTCCATCGCCGAGGCCCTGGCGGGCGCACGGGAAGTCACCGGCGCCGCGCTCCAGGCGGGCATGCAGGTGCGTGGCTACCTGTCCACCGTGTGGGGCTGCCCCTACGAGGGCGACGTCCCCGTGGAGCGGGTGGTGGACATCTGCCGCCAGCTCGTGGACGCGGGCATCTACCAGCTCAGCCTGGGGGACACGATTGGCATTGGCACTCCCCGGCAGACGGAGGTGCTGCTGGAGGCGCTGCTGAAGCACATCCCCGTGGAGAAGCTGGCGCTGCACCTGCACGACACGCGGGGCACGGCCCTGGCCAACGCGCTGGTGGGCCTGTCCGCGGGCGTCACGACCTTCGACGCGAGCATTGGTGGCCTGGGCGGCTGTCCCTACGCGCCCGGCGCGGCCGGAAACCTGGCCACGGAGGACGCCGTCTTCATGCTGCATGGCATGGGCGTGGACACCGGCATCAACCTGGACCGGCTCGTGGAGGCCGGTGAGATCGCCCAGGAGCTGATTGGCCGGAAGCTGGCGGGCAAGTACCTCCAGGCCGCCTTGGGCGAGCGTGAGAAGAAGGCCTCTCGGCGCGCCCAGACGTGAACGGGAGCGGGATAGACCCAGGGTCTTGCAGTACCCGGATTCTCTAGAGTCCGGGTATCACTGAAAAATTCCACCCGGGCTAACGTTTGGCGAGGGTGTCCGGATAGGGTTGGGGTCGTTTTGACCCTGCTCGTTGCCCTGTCTGGATGTGCCTCATGAACGTCTCGCTTGATCCGGTCGTCCTCGCGCGACGCTCCCAGGCGCTCTTCGATGCCCATCAGGCATCCCTGGGGCGCCGCACGGACCGGATGTTCTCCGGGTTGATGGTGCTCCAGTGGGTGGCGGGGCTCGTCGTGGCCCTGGTGGTGGCGCCACGGACGTGGGCGGGCACCTCCAGCACGGTGCATCCGCATGTCTGGGCGGCGGCGGGGCTGGGGTTCCTGATCGCGAGCCTCCCCATCGCGCTGGCCTGGACGCGTCCGGGGCGGGAGTCCACGCGGCTCACCATCGCGGTGGCGCAGGCGCTGGTGTCCGGGCTGCTCATCCACCTGACGGATGGGCGCATTGAAACGCACTTCCACATCTTCGGCTCCTTGGCGCTGCTGGCCATGTACCGGGACTTGCGAGTGCTGTTCCTCTACTCGGGCGTGGTGGCCGTGGACCACGTGCTGCGCAACCTGTACTGGCCCTTCTCCATCTTCGGCACGGAGACGGCCAGCCTCTGGCGGGCGCTGGAGCACATCGGTTGGGTGGTGTTCGAGAACGTGTTCCTCGTCATCGGCGGCCGGGGCGCGGTGAAGGACGCGAAGGAGCTGGCCGCGCGGCAGGCGTGGCTGGAGCTGTCGCAGGGCGAGGTGCGCACGCGGGTGGTGGAGCCGCTGGTGGATTCGGCGCGGGCGCTGACGGACGCGACGCGGACGCTCGTGGCGAGCACGGACGCGCAGCGGGAGGTGTTGTCGCGGCAGTCCGCGGCGCTCGCGCAGACGCAGGTGGCGGCGAACGAGATGCAGCAGGCGTCCTCGGTGGCGGCGCGGCAGGCGGATGCCATCCTGGCCTCGACGCTCCAGGCGGGCGACGTGGGCAGCACGGCGGAGTCCATGCTGGGGCGGAGCATGACGGGGCTGGAAGGCATCCGCGAGCAGGTGATGGAGATCGCGGGCCTGCTGCGCGGGCTCGACGGTCAGGCGCGGCAGTTGTCGAGCATCACCCTGACGGTGAAGGACCTGGCGGACCAGTCGAACCTGGTGGCGGTGAACGCGGCCATCGAGGCGGCGCGCGCGGGGGAGCAGGGCCGCGGCTTCGCGGTGGTGGCGTCGGAGATGCGCCGACTGGCGCAGCAGTCCGTGCGCGCGGCCGGGCAGGTGGGCACTGCCCTGGACTCCGCCCATCAATCATTGCAGCAGGTGGTGGTGCTCAGCCTGAAGGGCGCGGACCGGATGGCGCAGGACCTGGAGGTGGTTCGGGCCTCCGGCGAAAGCCTGCGGGGGCTGTCCTCGATGCTCCGGACCAGCTCGGAGGGGGTGCAGCAAATCTCCGCGGCGGTGAGCCGGCAGGCCGCGGGCGTGGCGCAGATCTCCAGCGCGGTGGATGAGCTGTCCGCGATGATGAAGCAGACCCTGGGCCGGCTGGAGCAGACGAACGCCGCGGCGGGGACGCTGCGCGCCGTGACGGGCCGGGTCCACGGCGTCATCGAGACCTATGAAGACGCCGGGCCCACCGAGGCGACGCAGAGCGCGTGAGGCGCCGGGACAACCCGGGCCAAAGTGAATCGCGTCCCAGGCGCGCCACCCTGGTGGTGCGCCTCCCGCCGTGATGCGGCTCGGAGCTCCGGACTGGGCACCCGAGCCGCACCTCCTCGCGGGAGGCTCACGGGCGCCTACTGCCCTCCGAGCATGGACTCCAACCGGTCCTGAAGCCCCAGGTGCGCGGCGGCGCTCTCCAGCATCCGCCGCTCCTTCCGGTCGATGCGCCCGTCCACCAGCGCCATCTCCACGATGTTGCGAAGGAACACCTCGGCCTCGGGGCTGCCGCGCGGCACCAGCCGTTCGAAGAGCTGCGGCCCTGAGCGGAGCGCCATCTCCACGTTGTCCCAGGACACGCCCCAGCGCTCCGAGCACAGCTTGAGCAGCTTGCGCTCCGCGGCCGTCACCTCGCCGTCGGCCGCGGCGATGGCGGCCATCATGTAGAGCAGCCGCTGCCGCTCCTGGACGTCCATGACCGCGTCCTCCGAGCCCTGCGCGTGCTCATTCCGCTGCGCCCGAGGCGCCGCCGCCCGGCGCGGAGGCACGGCCCGGAACCGCGAGTCCTCGGCCGCGTTCCACGCCTCATACGAGCGCGCCGCCGAGAGCACCCAGTCCCGTTCACCACTCGCCAGCGCCGTGCCGCAGTACTCGCAGTCCGTGGCCGCGCTGTTCGTCAGCGGCGCGTTGCACTGCGGGCACCGGTCCGTGGACATGCCGTTGGCGGTGTTCGTCGTCGCGCCGTGCTTGCGCGTGAGCGTGAAGATGAAGCGCTGCGGCACCGTGGGCAGGGAAGGGGGCCGCTCGTTGAGGGGACCCACGCCCATGCGCGCGCTCCAGCGAATCTCCACGTGCGCCACGTCGTACCCCTGCGGGTCCACCTGGAACGTCCGCACGTCCGCGGAGCCCACGGCGCACTCCAGGAACACGCGGCGGCGGCCCTGGCGGCGCAGCCCGTCCACCTCCGCCTCCAGCCGCTGCACGGTGTCCGCGCGGGCCACCTTGGCCAGCGGCTTCGTGTCCCCGCGGCTCTGCGCGTCAATCCACTTCCAGAACAGCAGCGACGCGCGGTCCTCCAGCATCTCCAGGTTGAGCGCCGGGTCGGCCTCGCGCGCCTGCATCAGTCCGTCCACCGTCTTGTGGTACGGCGCGTGCTCGATGCCCTGCGTGATTTCGGAGAGCGTCCAGTCGTAGTTGCCGGAGTTCACCACCGCGCCGCAGAACTCGCAGGTGTTGGCCGCGCCGCCCTTGAAGGGCGCGCCGCAGTTGGGGCACTTGCCCTGGAACAGGTCCGCGCCAATGCGCGTCTGCGCCCCCGGCTTGCGCACGAAGGTCCACACCTCCGTGAAGGCCTCGCTGGGCACCTTGCGCGCGGCCTCCGTGGCCTGCGCGTCGCTGAAGGACGCGGGCACGTCCGTGTCCCGCATGCGCGCGTGCACGCGCACGTGGATGCTGTCGAACCACTCGCTCTGCTCCAGACCAATCAACTGGAGCTCCAGCACCTCGAAGTCGGTGATGGCGTCACGCACGCCCTGCGCGCGCATGAGCTCCAACTGCACGCCGAAGCGCTGGAACGTGGCGTCCGACAAGAAGGGCCGCACCGGCGACATGTCCCGCAGGAACCACGCCTTCTGCAGCTCCAGGAACAGCCACTTCGTCTTGTCGAGCATCGGCTCGAGCTCGAACGCGCGGTCCTTCAACCGCAGCGCGTTCACCCAGCCCTGCACGTCCCGCTGGGACACCTGCGTGCGCTGGTAGGCCTCCTGCTGCTCGAAGGCGCGCCGCGTGGTGGCGTCCGGGTGCAGGTTGCGCCGGTATAGCCAGTACACGACGCCGCCAATGCACAGCAGCGGAATCATGACCTTCGGGTACCGGAACACCAGGCTGAGGAGCTGGTAGACGAAATAGATGCCGACGCCGTCACCATCGCCGCCGCGGCCACCGCTGCCGGACGAGGGGCGGGAGTAGTGCTCGCCGCCACCGCCGCGGGCCAGGGCCTCCAGCGGGAGCATGAGTGCCATGAAGGCCAGGGCGGGCAGCCAGGGGGCCCACCGGGAGAGTCGGTGCGAGATGGAGCGCAGAGGCATGGCCATGACCCGCATGCTAACCGTTTCCGCCTTGCCAGACCCGGCTTATGGCCGCAGTCTCCCCAGCCCAGGGCAGCCCGGCTGCCAGGTTGGGAAAGGGGAGCGAACATGCCGGAGTTCAAGGTCGACGCACGGGGTCCCATCGAGATCTGGACCATCGACGGCGAGAGCCGCCGCAACGCCATCAGCCGCGCCATGCTCCAGGAGCTGGGCGAGATGGTGACGCGCGTGTCCTCCAGCCGCGAAGTGCGCGCCGTCGTCATCACCGGCGCGGGCGACAAGGCCTTCTGCGCCGGCGCCGACCTCAAGGAGCGCGCCACCATGGCGGAGGACGAGGTCCGCGCCTTCCTGGACGGCCTGCGCCGCACCTTCCGCGCGCTGGAGAAGAGCGACTGTGTCTTCATCGCCGCCATCAACGGCGCGGCCTTCGGCGGTGGCACCGAGCTGGCGCTCGCGTGTGACTTGCGCGTGGCGGCCCCCGCCGCGGAGCTGGGCCTCACCGAGGTGAAGCTGGGCATCATCCCCGGCGGCGGCGGGACGCAGCGGCTGACGCGCCTGGTGGGTCCGGGCCGCGCGAAGGATCTCATCCTCACCGCCCGGCGCATCAACGCGGCGGAGGCCTTCAGCGTGGGCCTGGTGAACCGGCTGGCGCCGGAAGGGCACCTGCTGGCAGTGGCCTACGGACTGGCGGAGTCGGTGGTGGAGAACGCGCCCATCGCCGTGGCCACGGCCAAGCACGCCATCGACGAGGGCACGGGCCTGGAGCTGGACGACGCGCTGGCGCTGGAGCTGCGCAAGTACGAGGAGATCCTCAAGACGGAGGACCGGCTGGAGGGCCTGCGCGCCTTCGCCGAGAAGCGCGCCCCCGTCTACAAGGGCCGCTAGGCCCGGCCGAAACGACGGCGGGGACGGAAGGCCCACGTGGTGGGTCCCCGTCCCCGGAAGCGTTTCACGCTCGTGAGCCGAAGGCCCCGAGCGGCCGTCACGCGTTGGCGGTCCGCTCCTGACCCAGGTTGACGTTCTGCTTGTTCATGTAGGCCGTGGCCTTGTCCTTCACCGTGGTGCGCAGCTCGGTGCCCTTCTGGGGCGCGAGCAGGAGCGCGGCCACGCTGCCCGCCGCCACGCCGAGCAGGAACACACCCAGCCCGCCCAGGCTCGAGCGCACCGGCTTGTAGGTGGTCAACCCGACATGCCGCAGCACGTCATCCGGCTCGAAGTCATCCCAGCGGTTCCTGGCCGCGCGGGGGAGGTCGTTGACGAGCTTGTGGGCCAGCCACTTGCGATACAGGTCGCTCCGGGCAATCCCCTTCGCCATCCACTTGCCTTTCTTCGCTGCGAACATGCGTTCCTCCTGGGCCCAATGGTTGCCGGGTGCGCATCACTCGCGAGCACGCCCCCGTTAAGCACCAAGGTAGGCAGGGGAGCCTGAAGCGGCATCCCCCGGTGGACATGTTCTGCGCGGTGCGTCGGATGCCCATCACGCCATGCCGGCCCCTCAGCGAGAAGGCAGCCAGCCGTAGCCCTTTCTGCTATGTGCCACGGGCCATGTCCCAAGACTCGAAACTGCTGGAGAAGATCGCCCAGGTGGAGAAGGGTGGCGCGCCGAAGTACCACGCCAAGAACCAGGAGGCGGGCAAGCTCTTCGCGCGCGAGCGCATCCGGATGCTCGTGGATGAGGGCTCCTTCGTGGAGGACGCGAAGCTCGCCAACAACCTGGACCCGGACCTGCCCTCGGATGGTGTCATCATTGGCGTGGGCAAGGTGGCCGGTCGCACCGTGGCCATCATGGCCAACGACTCCACCGTGAAGGCCGGAAGCTGGGGCGCCCGCACCGTGGAGAAGATCCTCCGCATCCAGGAGACGGCCCGCGGCCTGCGCTGCCCGCTGTTCTACCTGGTGGACTCCGCCGGCGCCCGCATCACCGACCAGGTGGAGATGTTCCCCGGCCGCCGAGGCGCGGGCCGCATCTTCTACAACGAGGTGCACATGTCCGGCTTCGTGCCGCAGGTGTGCCTCCTCTTCGGTCCCTCCGCCGCAGGTGGCGCGTACATCCCCGCGTTCTGCGACCTGGTCATCATGGTGGAGGGCAACGCCTCCATGTACCTGGGCAGCCCGCGCATGGCGGAGATGGTCATTGGTGAGAAGGTGACGCTGGAGGAGATGGGCGGCGCGAAGATGCACTGCTCCATCTCCGGCGTGGGCGACGTGCTGGTGAAGACGGAGCAGGAGGCCATCGAGGCGGCCAAGAAGTACATCGGCTTCTTCCCGGAGAACTTCTCCCAGGCCCCGCCGCGCGCCGAGCCCAAGGCCCCCAAGGCCGGCGGCAAGAAGGTGGAGGAGATCGTCCCCGTCGACCAGAACAAGCCCTTCAACATCCATGAGCTCATCTACGAGCTCATCGACGAGGGGAGCTGGTTCGAGGTGAAGAAGCTCTTCGCCCAGGAGCTGGTCACTGGCCTGGCCCGCATCGACGGCCGCCCGGTGGGCATCGTCGCCAACCAGCCCAAGTACAAGGGCGGCGTGCTGTTCGTGGACAGCGCGGACAAGGCGGCCCGCTTCATCTGGTTGTGTGATGCATTCAACATCCCGCTGCTCTACCTGGCGGACGTGCCGGGCTTCATGATTGGCACCAAGGTGGAGCGCGCCGGCATCATCCGCGCGGGCGCGAAGATGATCTCCGCCGTGTCGGAAGCCAGCGTGCCCCGCATCTGCGTGGTGGTCCGCAAGGCCTACGGCGCCGGCCTCTACGCCATGAGCGGCCCCGGGTTCGCGCCGGATGCCACCCTGGCCCTGCCGGGCGCGATGATCGCCGTCATGGGCCCGGAGGCGGCGGTGAACGCCGTCTACTACAACAAGATTCAAGAGCTGCCCGAGGCGGAGCGTCCCGCCTACGTCCAGAAGCTGCGCGACGAGTACAAGCAGGACGTGGACATCTACAAACTGGCGAGCGAGCTCGTCATCGACGACATCATTCCGGGAAATCAGCTCCGCCAGGAGCTGGCCCAGCGTTATGGCGTGTATTCGCAGCGCCACGCGCCCCGTGCCGAGAAGAAGCACGGCGTCTATCCGGTTTGAGTAGGTAGCGTTACTTCACCTTGAAGGCCCGGGCTGCATCCGGGCCGTTTGCGATAGATCCTGCCGACACCATGGATTTCGAACTTCCTGAAAGCCACCGCGCCCTCCAGTCCTCCATCCGCGAATTCTGTGAACGGCGGGTGAAGCCCTACGCACGCGAGTGGGACAAGGACGAGAAATTCCCCATGGAGGTCGTCAAGGAGCTGGGGCAGCTCGGGGTGATGGGCATCCTGGTGGGCGAGGAGTTTGGCGGCGCCGCCATGGACTCGCTCGCCGTGGCGGTCGCCGTGGAGGAGATTGCCCGCTACGACGGCTCGCTCGCGTTGACGGTGGCCAGCCACAACGGCCTGGGCACCAGCCACCTGCGCGTCTTCGGCAACGACGCGCAGCGCCAGCGCTACCTACCCAAGCTCGCCACCGCCGAGTTCCTGGGCGCGTGGGGCCTGACGGAGCCCGGGTCCGGCTCGGACGCGTCCAGCATGAAGACGACGGCGGTGCGCAAGGGCGACAAATGGGTGCTCAACGGCACCAAGATGTTCATCACCCAGGGCACCGTGGGCGACGTCTTCGTGGTGCTCGCGCTCACGTCCCCGGAGAAGCGCCAGAAGGGCATCACCGCCTTCGTGCTGGAGAAGGACGTGCCGGGGTTCAGCCAGCGCGCCATCCACGGCAAGCTGGGCATGCGCTCCTCGGACACCGCCGAGCTCATCCTGGAGAACGTCGAGCTGCCGGACTCCGCGCGCGTGGGTGAGGTCGACCACGGCTTCATCGACACCATGAAGATCCTCGACCGCGGCCGCATCACCATTGGCGCGCTGGCGGTGGGCCTGGGCCGGGGTGCCCTGGAGGAGTCCGTCGGTTACTCCCGCGAGCGCACCGCGTTCGGTCAGCCCATCAGCGAGTTCCAGGGCCTGCGCTGGATGATGGCGGACATGAAGACGGAGCTGGACGCCGCCCGGCTGCTGGTCCACCGCGCGGCGAAGCTGGCCGACGAGGGCAAGCCGTACTCGCGCGAGGCGTCCATGGGCAAGCTCTTCGCCTCCGAGTCCGCCATGCGGGCCTGCAACAAGGCCGTGCAGATTCATGGTGGGTACGGTTACACCCGCGAGTTCCCCGTCGAGCGCTACCTTCGCGACGCGAAGCTGTGTGAGATCGGCGAGGGCACCAGCGAGATCCAGCGTACAATCATCGCCCGGGAAACCTTCAAAGGGGCTTGATGGACACCGCGCGGCTGGAAGGCCTCGGGCTGCAGTTGCGAGAGGACGCGGCCGGCACCGAGGCGGTGCTGGACCTCGAGGCGTCGCCACTGGTCAATCCCGTCACCCGGGCCTTCATCCCGGAGGTGACCTTTCAGGTCATGGGGGATCGGCTCATCCCCATCTCGCCGCCGGCGGTGGTGGGGCTGGCCCCCATCCTCATTGGCGCGCTCAGTGACGTGGCGGACATCGAGGCGCTGCTC
Organism: Myxococcus hansupus; assembly: GCF_000280925.3. Lineage (NCBI taxonomy): Bacteria > Pseudomonadati > Myxococcota > Myxococcia > Myxococcales > Myxococcaceae > Pseudomyxococcus > Pseudomyxococcus hansupus. The sequence goes on along the minus strand of NZ_CP012109.1, from coordinate 4,015,353 downwards.
GCGGACGCGTTCAACGAGCACATCTTCCATGTCCAGCGCCGCTCGGCGGAGCTCCAGGTCCTGGGGCTGACGCCGCGCGTGGAGCCGGACACGCTGGAGCTGTCCACGGACGTGGCGGACGGCGAGCTGGCCGTCACGCTGGTGTCGGACCGGCTGGGCAACTTCCGGGTGGCACGCGTCGCCCGGGGGCGGGAGGACCTGCCTTCCGGCATGGGGCACACGCTGGAGCTGTCGGAGTTCCGCGAGCGGGCCGCGCTGACGGGCTACCTGGTCGCGCTCTTCGGGGAGCCTGCGTCCCGGCCTCAGGCCGCGCCGGTGGGCGCCGGGCTGGTGCGCTTCTCGGACATCGTGGAGAAGTTCGGCGCCGAGGCGCTGGTGCCGCCTCGCAGCAGCCTGGAGCTGCTGGCGCAGTTGCAGGTGGAGGGCCGTCCGTATCGCTTCGCGGCCGCCCGGGTGGCGGGCCGCACGTTCCGCGGGCTGCTGGCCGGGCCGCAGGGCAAGGAGTGGGCGGGACGGTTCGAACTGGATGAGTTTCCAGGCATCGTGCGGATGGTGGCGGACCTCCTGAAGGTCGCCCCCACGGCCGTGAGGCTGGTGGGTCCGGACACGCCTCAGGAGTGATTGCGTTGAGTGGTGCGGACAAGATGAACCCGTCGGAGCGGGTTCAGTTGCTGGAGTCACGGCTGGGCCTGCAGTTCTCCCGGATGGAGACGGCGCTCGAGGCCCTGACGCACAAGACCTACGTCAACGAGTCCCGGGACAAGGAGCTGAAGGACAATCAGCGCCTGGAGTTCCTGGGCGACGCGGTCGTCAACCTGGCGGTCAGCCACCGGCTGATGGCGCGCTGCCCGGGCCTGCCCGAGGGCGACCTGACCAAGATGCGCGCCCGCGTCGTCAACGAGGACGGCCTGGCCCGCGTGGCCCGGACCATTCCGTTGGGGGACCTGCTGCTGCTGGGTCGGGGCGAGCTCATGTCCGGGGGCCGGGAGAAGAACTCCGTGCTGGCGGACGCGCTGGAGGCCGTCTTCGGCGCGGTGTTCCTCACCAGCGGACTGGAGCCCGCCGTCGCGCTGGTGGACCGGTACTTCGCGGAGCTGCTGGACGAGGTGTCCAGCGGGCAGGGGCGGCTCGACTACAAGACGCTGCTCCAGGAGATGGCCCACGAGCGGCTCAAGCTCCAGCCCCGCTACCGGGTGGTGTCCGAGTCCGGTCCGGAACACTCCAAGGTGTTCGAGGTGGAGCTGATGCTGGGCGACACCGCCTTCGCCCGGGCCTCCGGGCGGAGCAAGAAGGAGGCGGAGCAGTCCGCCGCGCAGGCCACCCTGGACAAGCTCCAGGAAGGGGCCGCCTGTCCCACCTCGCCCCCTCCCGGAACGCCAGGACACGACACGTCGGCGTGAAACCCCTTGGATGGGGCAGGGGGCGGCGCGTAAGGTGCCGCGCCACGATGCCCCCCGCCTCCCTCCGAAAGTCGCTCGCGCTGGTCACCTGCCTGTGGGCGGGCTCCGTCCTGGCCGCGGACTCGGGCAAATGGACCCGCAAGGTGGCGGCCGGCAAGGACATCTACGCCACGCTGCAGACGAGCGAGGGCGACATCACCGTCCGGCTGTTCTCCAAGGAGGCGCCCAAGACGGTGGCCAATTTCGTGGGGCTCGCCGCCGGTGAGAAGGAGTGGCGGGATCCCCAGTCCGGGAAGATGTCGAAGAAGCCGCTCTACGACGGCACGGTGTTTCACCGGGTGATTCCCGTCTTCATGATTCAGGGCGGCGACCCCACCGGCTCGGGCTTCGGAGACCCGGGCTACCGCTTCGCGGATGAGTTCACGAGCGGCCGGACCTTCGACAAGCCGGGCCTGCTGGCCATGGCCAACGCCGGCCCCAACACGAATGGCAGCCAGTTCTTCATCACCACCTCCACGCCCGGCTCGCTGAACAACAAGCACACCATCTTCGGTGAGGTGGTTGTGGGCTATGACGTGGTGGAGAAGATTGGCAAGGTGCCCCGGGACAACCGGGACCGTCCCCGTACCGCGGTGATGCTCAACCGGGTGGTGCTGGGGGACAAGGCTCCCGCGGGCATGACGGCCCCCGCGGCGGGCAAGGAAGCAGCGCCTCCGAAGGCGGCGGGCGCGAAGACGGTTTCACCAAGGCCGTGACACCATTCGGGTCCGTCGTTTCGACGGGCCCCCACACGGGAGGGCAGCATGGGAATGTTGGACGAGGCCCGCGCGGGCAATGACCTTTACGCCACCTTTGACACCACGCTGGGCACCATCGTGGTGAAGCTGTTCGCGAAGGACGCGCCGAAGACGGTGAGCAGCTTCGTGGGGCTGGCGACGGGCGAGATGCCCTTCCAGGACCCGAAGACGGGCGAGAAGACCCAGCGCGCGTACTACGACGGCATCATCTTCCACCGCGTCATCCCGGGCTTCATGATTCAGGGCGGTGACCCCACGGGCACCGGCCGCGGCGGCCCGGGCTTCAACGTGGACGACGAGTACCAGAGCGGCCGGACCTTCGACAAAGTGGGTCTGCTCGCCACGGCCAACGTGGGCCGCCCCAACACCAACGGCAGCCAGTTCTTCATCACCACGTCCAAGCCGACGTACCTCAACAACAAGCACACCATCTTTGGTGAGGTGCTCAGCGGCTACGACGTCGTGGAGAAGATCGCCGGCGCGCCCCGCGACGGAAACGACCGTCCCCGCCAGGACGTCGTCATCAACAAGCTGACCATCTCGACGACCCAGCCGTAGCCTGACTGCTCGCCGCCCGTGCCGGATTTCCGTGGCCGGGCGGTGGGCTGTGATAGGGCGGTAGTTCAGACGTTTCTTTTTCGGGACCCCGCGGCGACGTGGCGTCCCAGACCACCTTCGAAGCAATGGCCTCAACCAAGAACCACCGCAGCGGCTTCGCCGCCCTCATCGGGCGCCCCAACGTGGGCAAGAGCACGCTGCTCAATGCATTGACCGGCGAGAAGATCGCCATCGTCTCGCCCAAGCCGCAGACGACCCGCAACCGCATCCTCGGTGTCGTCACCCGCCCGGAGGGGCAGGTGGCGTTCATCGACACGCCGGGAATCCACCAGGCCAAGGGCGAGCTGAACCGCTACATGGTCGAGGTGGCGCTCCAGGCCGCCGAGGAGGTGGAGCTGGTGCTCTTCCTCATCGAGCCGCCCGCGGGCGAGAAGCCCGAGGTGAGCCCGGGCAACCGCGCCATCCTCGAGCGGCTGCAGAAGATCGGCAAGCCGACCTTCCTGGTCATCAACAAGATCGACAGCGTCCCCAAGTCGCAGTTGCTGCCGCTCATCGAGCTGTACCGCAACGAGTTCCCCTTCGCGGAGGTGGTGCCCATCTCCGCCCGGGAGAAGGACGGCGTGGAACACCTGTTCCACATCGTCCTGCGGCACCTGCCGGAAGGAGAGAACGTCTTCGACGAGGACATGCTCACCGACCAGCAGGAGCGCGTGCTGGTGGCGGAGTACATCCGGGAGCAGGTGCTGCGGCACTGCCGCCAGGAGATTCCGTACTCCACGGCGGTGGTGGTGGACATCTTCGACGAGTCGGAGCGTGAGCCCCGGCCGGGAACGCCGCCGAACCAACTGGGCGGACTCATCCGCATCGCCGCGTCCATCTTCGTGGAACGCGACAGCCAGAAGGCCATCATCATTGGCAAGCAGGGGCAGATGCTGAAGACCATTGGCACCGACGCACGCAAGTCCGTGCAGCGGCTGCTGGGCGCGCACGTCTACCTGGACCTGCGCGTGCGCGTGGAACCGCGCTGGAGCGAGCGCCCCGAAGGCCTCAAGAAGCTGGGATACGACTGAGATGAAGCCCCTGGTCGCCATTGTCGGACGCCCCAACGTGGGCAAGAGCACGCTGTTCAACCGGCTCGCGGGCCGTCGGCTCGCGCTGGTGCAGGACGAGCCCGGCGTGACGCGGGACCGCCACTACGCGGACGCGGAGTGGGAAGGCCGCAAGTTCACCTTCATCGACACCGGCGGCTTCGTGCCCGGTGACGAGGACCAGCTCCTGCAGCAGGTGCGGGAGCAGGCCCAGCTCGCCGTGGACGAGTGCGACGTCATCGTCTTCGTCACGGACGCCCGCGCGGGCCTCACCGCGGCGGACGAGGCCGTGGCCAACTTCCTGCGCAAGAGCGGCAAGCCCGTGGTGCTGGCCGCCAACAAGCTGGACACCACCACCGGGCAGATGCTGGCCCTGGCTGGTGAGTTCTACCGCCTGGGCCTGGGCGACGTGCAGGCGCTGTCCGCCGAGCACGGCCTGGGCATGCAGGAGCTGTTCGACGCCGTCACGGCCAAGCTCCCGCCCAAGGAAGAGGGCGAGGACGAAGAGGCTCCGCCGGACGACGGGCTCATCCGCATGGCCATCATCGGCCGGCCCAACGCGGGCAAGAGCACCCTGGTCAACGCCATCCTGAAGGAGAAGCGGGTGGTGGCCAGCGAGGTGGCGGGCACCACCCGCGATCCGGTGGACTCCGAGCTGACGTACAAGGGCCGCAAGATCGTGCTCACCGACACGGCGGGCATCCGGCGCAAGAAGTCCATTGCCCAGCGCGTGGAGCAGTTCTCCGTCATCGCCGCGCTGAAGGCGATGGAGCGCAGTGACGTGGCGGTCCTGCTGATGGACGCCACGGAGCCGGCGGTGGACCAGGACGCGAAGCTGGCGGGCCTGGCCGAGGAGCGCGGCCGAGCGCTGGTCATCGTGGTGAACAAGTGGGACCTGGTGGGCGCGGACCAACGCCGCCAGGAGACCTACCGCGAGTCCCTCAAGTACGCGCTCAAGTTCGTGGGCTACGCGCCCATCCTCTTCACCTCGGCCCTGACGGGCTCCAAGGTGGAGAAGGTGGTGGACGTGGCGACGGAGCTCGCCGAGCAGTTCCGCTTCCGGGCGCCCACGCCGCAGCTCAACCGGCTGTTGGAGCACATGGTCGACAACAACCCGGCGCCCATCGTCCGGGGCAAGCCGTTGCGCCTGTACTACATCGCCCAGGTGGCGGCGGCGCCGCCGACCTTCGCGCTCACCGTGAACCATCCGGAAGGCGTTCCGGACATGTACAAGCGGTACATCACCAACCAACTGCGCAAGACGTTCGACCTGCGCGTGCCCATCCGGCTCATCTTCAAGGGCCGGCCCGGGCAGGCCAAGCGCGAGGCCCGCAAACGGCCGCAGCGCCAGGGGAAGCGCTGAGGCGTCAGTGCGTTGACACTCGTAGCGCGCGCTCCATACAGTGCGCCGCTCTAAATACAGAGGTTTCCAGACGTGGCCGGAACCACCAAGACCGAGAAGATTCGCCAGAAAGAGCTCAGCCAGCCGGACACCTTCCAGAAGGCGGGCACCGAGGCGAGCGACTGGCTTGCCCAGCGCCAGAAGATCATCGGCCTCGCCGCCGGTGTGCTCATCCTGGGCGGCGTGGGCGTGGCCATCGCCAGCGAGGTGTCCAAGCGCGGCGAGGAGAAGGCCGCCATGGCCCTGGGCCAGGCGCTCACCATCCTCGACCGGCCCGTGGAAGGCGTGCAGCCCGCGCAGCCCGGCGACACCGAGAAGCCCTTCGCGTCCGTGACGGAGCGTGACCAGGAACTGGTGAAGGCGCTGGACGCGTTCCGCAAGGAGCACGGCGGCACCCGGTCCTCGGCCACGGCGGCCCTGACCGAGGGCAACGCGCAGTTCCGGCTGGGCAACTACCCGGGCGCGCAGGCGGCCTTCGCTGAGTTCCTCAAGGGCGCGGCCCAGAACGATCCGCTCCGCGCCGAGGCCTTCGAGGGCCAGGGCTACGCGCTCGAGGCCGAGGGCAAGTTCGACGACGCCATCAAGGCCTTCGAGCAGATGAACGCCGCCGGCGGCGCGTTCCTCGTGGGCATGGGCGACTACCACAAGGCCCGCATGCTCATCCTCCTGGGCAAGAAGGAGGAGGCGGCCCAGGTGCTGACGAAGCTCACCGCCGCGCACCCGAACACGGCCGCGGCACGCCAGGCCGGTGAGCGCCTGGCGGTGCTGGCGTCCGAAGGTGTGAAGATTCCTGCCCCGGAGGCTCCCGCGGCACCGGCGGCTGCGCCCGCTCCGGTCGCGGAGTAGAAACACACGCCATGACGATGCGGCTCGTGAGCTGGAAGCGTTGGCTGGGTAGCACCTTGGTGGCGGGGCTTCTGGGCGGCTGCAGTGGCACGCAGTTCTATGGCAACCCGGAGTACCCCCGGCCGGCGTCCCAGACGCCGCTCGACTACTTCTCCGTGAACTGGTGGGCGTCCCTGTCGCCCCCAGCCACGCTGGAGTACGGGCCGCGCGAGACGGCGTCGCCGGCGTATGACCCCGTGAGCCGGACGGCCATCGCGCTCACCCGCGACGGGTACGCCCGGGGCGTGGGGCCGGACGGCAAGGTCAAGTGGCTGTACAAGACGGCCAGCCGCTTCAGCGCGGGTCCCCGCGTGGTGGACGGCATCGTCTACGTGCCGGGCGGTGACGGCGTGCTGTACGCGCTGGATGCGGCCACCGGCGACGAGAAGTGGAAGTACGTCGCGGGCGAGGCCCTGGCGACCGTGCCCGTGGTGTCCGAGGGCCTGGTCCTGGTGGCCTCCGAGAGCGACACGCTGTTCGCGGTGAAGGTCACGGACGGCCAGTGGGCCTGGCAGTACCGGAGGGATCCCCCGACGGGCTTCACGGTTCGTGGCGCGTCCCGGCCGCTGGTCCGCGAGGGCGTCGCGTACATCGGCTTCTCGGACGGCTACATCGTGGCGCTGAGCGCCGACGACGGCGGCGTCACCTGGGAGCGCTCGCTGTCCGGTTCGGGCTCCGAGTTCCTGGACGTGGACAGCAGCCCGGTGATGGACGCCAACGGGCAGCTCTACGTCACGTCGTACAAGAGCGGCATCTTCGCGCTCGAGGCGGACTCCGGGGACGTCGTCTGGAGCACCTCGGTGCCGGGGATGACGGGGCTGCTCCTCAGCGGCCAGGTGCTCTTCGCCACCGGTGACGGCCGTGTGGACGCCTATCTGGCGGAGACGGGCCGGCTTCTCTGGTCGCATCCCCTGGGGGAACGGGCGGCGTTCACTCCGGTGTTCGCCAAGGGAATGCTCATGGTGCCCACGTCCGGTTCGCTGCTGTTCCTGGAGCCCAAGACGGGCCGCTCCCGGATCGCCTGGAATCCGGGCGGCGGCATCACCGCGCCGCCGTTCGTGGCCGGCCGGCAGGTCTTCGTGCTGTCGAACAACGGCTTCCTGTATTCGATTGACCTGAACGGGATTCAGGGGTGACGGCGCCGGCGCGCAGGACGGTCCGCGTGGTGGCGGCCCTGATTCCTCGGCCGGACGACGGGCGCCAGTTCCTGGTGCAGCAGCGGCTCCCCGGTGGCAGCCGCGCCCTGTTGTGGGAGTTCCCCGGTGGCAAGGTGGAAGCCGGGGAGTCCGACGAGGCCGCGCTGGCCCGTGAGTGCCGCGAGGAACTGGATGTGGACCTCGCCGTGGGCCGGCGGCTCTGGGAGGGGAAGCACACGTATCCGGACCTGACGGTGGAGCTGGTGCTGTACCTGTCCCGGATTGTCTCCGGCGAGCCTCGGCCGCTGGGGGCCCACGCCCTGGCGTTCCAGACGCCGGCGCAGATGCTGTCACTGCCGTTCTGCGAGGCGGACATTCCGCTCCTGGACGACCTGGTGGCGGGAAGGCTGGGCTCGCTCGATTGATGCTTCAGCGGACGTTCCAGCACATTCCGGGCGTCGGGCCGTGGCGGGAGAAGGACCTCTGGTCCCGCGGCATCCGGACCTGGGATGACTTTCCGGCCGCCGGTGAAGGCGTGGCGCTCAACCGGAAGTCGGACGACGTGGCCCGGGCGCGCATCGCCGAGACGCGGGACGCGCTGGCCCGCAGGGATTTGAGGAAGCTCGCGGAGCTGCTCCCATCCCGTGAGCACTGGCGTCTGTACCCTGAGTTCCAGGACGACGCCGTCTACTTCGACATCGAGACGGACGGCCGGGAGGCGCAGGCGCCCACGGTGGTGAGCCTGTTTGATTCGAAGGGGCTCCACGTCTTCATCCAGGGCCGGAACATGGACGCGCTGCCGGAGGCGATGGCGGCGCGCCGGCTGTGGGTGACGTTCAACGGCTCGTGCTTCGACGTGCCGGTGCTCCGCGACTACTTCGGCGCGGGCCGCTTTCCGGTGCCGGACGCGCACATCGACCTGCGGTTCGTGACGCGGCGATTGGGCATGGGCGGCGGCCTGAAGGAAATCGAAGGGAAGATTGGCGCCGAGCGCCCGCCGCACATGAAGGGCGTGAACGGCTACGACGCGGTGCTGCTGTGGCGCGCGTATCAGCGCCGCGGTGACGTGGAGGCCCTGCGGTTCCTCGTCGAATACAACCTCTACGACGCCTTCCAGCTCCGGACGTTGATGGACGTGGCGTACAACCGGGGCGCGGACGAGCTGAACCAGGATGTTCCCCGGCTGCCGGTGTTCGAGCGCGGCGACGTGCTTTATGACGTGAGCCGGATCATCCTCGAGTTGGGCCCGACGGAGCGCGACGAACAGACGCTCGCTCGGGTCCGGGCCATGGAGCAGGACGGCTGAGCGGGCAGGGTGACTGTGCCCGGTTCACCGTCCCGACAGCAGCCGTGCATTCGTGACTTCCGGACGGTGAACACCCGGGGTCGCGAAAGGCGTGGGTGCGGTGGAATGCCCTGGGGGGGCGTTTGTAGCTTGTAGGGTCCACCACGGAGGAATGAATGAGCGACCCGACGAATCCGACGCCAGCCGAGGTTCCTGAGTCCACTTCGAGTTCGAAAGGCAAGACGTTGGCCGTCGTCCTCGGGCTGGCCGGTCTGGCGTTGGTCGCGTCGTATTTTGGGCTCCGGCGAATGGAGTCCCAGCCGACGGACGCGGTTCCGGCCGCGCCCACGGAGCGCGTCGCGGATGTCGCCCCGGCGCCCGCGACCGTTCCCGAGGTGTCGCTGACCGAACAGGATGCCGAGATTCGCAGCCATGCGAGCCAGCTCTCACCAGACCCCGAGCTCGCGCGCTGGATGAACGAGAAGGATCTGGTCCGGCGCTTCACGGCGGCCGTGACGAGCATCGCGGAGGGCGCGAGCCCGCGGACGATGCTCGGGTTCCTGGCGCCCACCGGGGCGTTCTCGGTGACCGAGGTGGATGGCACGACGGTCATCGATCCGGCGAGCTACGCGCGCTACGACACGGTGGCCCGGGTCATCGGGTCCATCGACACGCAGTCCGCGGCCAGCGTGTACCGCGAGCTGAAGCCCTTGATTGACCAGGCCAATGCCGAGATTGCGCCGCCGGGACAGACGTTCAACAGCTCGTTGAGCGCGGCGATCCAGCATTTGCTCAAGGTGCCCGTGCAGGAAGGCCCCGTGGAAGTCATTCCCGAGGGCGCGCTCCATGCCTACGCGGCGCCCGAGCTGGAGGACCTGAGCCCCGCGCAGAAGCACTTGCTGCGAATGGGGCCCAAGAACATGCGGCTCATTCAAGCCAAGCTGCGGGACCTGAAGAGCTCATTGGGACTGCCGCCAGTCGCGGACCGCTGAGCAAGGCGGCGCGGATTGAATCGGGCGCGTTGCGGAGGCGTCGCGCCTGAGCCCGCCGGCCGGCCGCGCTACCGGCGTTTCTTCTTGCCGGTCTGCTTGGCTGGGGGCGTGGGCTTTTCCTTTTCGCCAGCAATCTGAAGGGTTTGCCGGAACTCGTCGACGTCGCGGCCGAGGGCATCGGTGAAACCGGTGCCGGTTTGGGCGTCGACGACCAACGTGTATTTGAAGCCCGTTTTGAGCGGCTGCGGCAGTTGGATGCGGTAGACGAGGCCGTTGTCGGTTTCCTCGACAGCGTCGTCGGAAATCATGGCCCGGTCGGCCTCGTCGAACAGCCGGACCCGGTAGTTCTTGAGCAGCCGCGTCGTCCGAAGCTCCAGGAGCGTGGTCGGCTCGATGACGGATTCTTCATCTGGCGCGAGGGAGACGTCGGAAAGCGCCACCTGGGCGGTTCCGGGGTTCGCGGCGGGGGTACCGGAGTCCGCCAGGGCCGCGCCCGTGGTGCCGGAACCCGTATCAGGCCCGGCGGACGGCTTGGCCGCCGGGGCCTGGTAGCTGAGCGAGAACCGGGTGGGCGGCGGCTCGGCGGGGACCTGGGGCGCTTCGACGACGCCAGAATCCGGAGCAGCGGCCGGCTTGTCGGGACAGCCCGCGAGGACGAGAGCGCCACAGCACGTGACGGCGACGAGTCCGAATCGAAGAACACGCATGTGGCGCCGCACGGTATGCGCCCAACGGGGGACCGGAAAGCGCCGAGTGCCGGCCAGCCAACCGGGCCGCAGCCTGGTGGCCATGGGGCCGTGGATGACGTCCGCGACCCGACCTCTCCCTCTAGAGGCAAGGTCTGATAACATGCGTTATGTAAACTAAGCGGGCGCGAGCCCTGGGGTTGATCCAGGCCGTTCTCCTCCCCGGTTCCTGGGCGCTTTCGGGCCAGGTTCGGTCCATCGATTGCAGCCCGTTCCGGCAGGATCTCCACCCCCGACCTCCGGACCTGCCCTTGCTTGATTCGCTCGCCGCGGATGTTCGCTTCGCGCTCCGCACGTTCCGCCGCGCACCCGGCTTCGTCGCGGCCGCCGTGCTGTGTCTGGCGCTGGGCATCGGCGCCAACTCCGTCATCTTCAGCGTGGTCCACGGCGTTCTCCTCCGGCCGTTGCCGTATGCGGAACCCGAGCGGCTGGTCAGCCTCGTCGAGGTTCGCCCCCAGGGCTATGGCGGCCCGGTGTCCTGGCCCACGTTCTGGGCCTGGCGCCAAAACAGCCCTGCCTTCGCGCACATGGCGGCGTTCACGGGTGGCGGCGTCACGCTCCAGGACTCGGATGCGCCTGAACGCCTCCAGGCCGTTCGAGGAACCGCGGATTTCTTCTCGGTACATGGCGTGCCGCCCTTGCTGGGCCGGACGTTCGAGCCCGATGAGGACCTGCCCGGCCAGGCCCCAGTCGCCATCCTCGGCGAGCGTCTCTGGCGCGCCCGTTTTGGCGCGAGCCCGTCCGTCCTGGGCCGTTCCGTGAGCCTGGATGGCGTGGCCCACACCGTCATTGGCGTGATGCCAGCCTCATTTGATGGTTCCACGGACGTCTGGCTGCCGCTGGTGGCGCCTCTGGACGCCGCCGCCCGGACCCGGTCCACGGTGTTGTCCCTCCGGGCCCGGTTGGCTCCGGGCGTTTCACGGGCCTCCGCCGAGGCCCATTTGAAGCAAGTCGCCGCGAATGCCGCGTTGGCCCAGGCAGAATCCCACCGGGGTCGGAGTGCCCGGGTCATTCCGCTCGACGAAAGCCAGACGCAGTCCTGGCGAGCGCCGCTCCAGGTCCTGCTCGGCGCCGTCACCCTGGTGCTTCTCATCGCCTGTACGAATGTCGCGAACCTGCTGCTGGCGCGTGCGGGCACTCGGCGCCGCGAGCTGGCCGTTCGTCTGGCGCTGGGCGCCGGCCGGGCTCGAGTCGTCCAGCAGCTCCTGGTCGAAAGCCTCCTGTTGGCGCTCCTGGGCGGCGCGCTGGCCACGCTCCTGGCGCGCTGGGGTCTGGACGCGCTCCTGGCCCTGGCTCCGGAGAGCCTGCCTCGGCGTCAGGACATCGCGCTGGACGGCGCGGCGTTCCTGTTCCTCCTGGGAATCACCAGCGTCAGCGCACTGGTCTTCGGGCTGCTTCCGGCCCTCCAGGTCTCCCGGTTGGACGTCCGTGGCGGGCTCGCCGCCGCGGGCGATGGCGGCTCGGTGCCGGGCCTCGGCCGTCGCCTGGGGGCCTCGCTCGTGGTTGTCGAGATCGCCCTTTCCCTGGTCCTGCTCGTCGGCGCTGGGCTTCTCGGACGCGGATTCCTGCACCTGCTCGGGACGTCCTCCGGACTCGCCCCGGGCCAGGTGCTCACACTGCATCTCGCCATCCCAGACGACCGATTCTTCAAGGATGGCGCATTGGACGCGGAGCTTCCGGGACGGCTCCTGGAGCCCGTGCTGGAAGCCGTTCGCGCGCTCCCGGGCGTCACCGCGGCGGGCATGACGTCGGTGCTCCCCATCCAACGGGCTTGGAACAACGCCCGGTATCAAGTCGAAGGAGCCCCGCTGCCAGAGCCCGGCGACGAGCCCCGTGCCGAGCGGCGCGCCACCAGTCCGGGCTACTTCTCCACCATGGGCATCCCCTTGCTCCAAGGGCGCGATTTCACGGCCCTGGACGCCGCTCCGGACCAGGCCGGTGTGGTCATCGTCAATGAAACCCTGGCCCGCCGGCACTTTCCGGCCGGAGGTGCCCTGGGCCAGCGGCTGCACGTCGGGGCCACGACGTACGCCATCGTCGGTGTCGTGGGCGATGTCCGCCAGGCGGGGCTGGAGCGCGAACCCCTCGCCGAATTCCATGTCCCCCATGGCAGGCCTTGGGGCGACGACGGGCTCGTCCTGGTTGCGAGGACCTCCGTGCCGCCGGAGACGCTGCTGCCGGCCATCCGGGAGGCCATCCGCCGGGTGGATGGCACCGTGCCCATCTACAGGGCGCTCACCCTGGAGCAGGTCATCTCGCAGTCCCTGGCGACGCGCAGGCTCGCCCTGGGGTTGCTCGGCGGCTTCGCGGGTCTCGCCGTCGTGCTCGCGGCGTACGGCCTCTACGGGGTCGTCTCGCTCCGGGTGGCCCAGCGCACGCGGGAGCTGGGGGTCCGGATGGCGCTTGGCGCCCGGCCGGCGGACGTGCTCCGGCTTGTCCTGCACCAGGGCGCGGGAATGACCGCCGTGGGTTTGGGGGTGGGCCTGGGGGCGGCGCTCGGGCTGTCCCAGGTGCTCGCGAGCCAGCTTCACGGCGTGAGTGCGCGGGATCCCTGGACGTTCGGGGTCGTGGCGGCACTGCTCGCCGCCGTGGCGTTGTTCGCTTGTTGGGTTCCAGCCCGGCGGGCGACCCGGATGGACCCACTCCAGGCGCTTCGAAAAGACTGAGGCGCGTCCCACGCCTGGGATGCGGAATCCCAGTCATGGAACGCGCCAGGTTGACACGTCGCGTTGACAGGAAAACCCGTCACATTCGCGGCTTTTTCCGCCGCGTCACGTTGTTCCACCGGTGGCTTGCGATGAGGTCCATTTCGCCTCGCAATCCAACCCCTGACGGCGGGAATCTCGAGCCCGCTCGCATGTTGAGTTCGCCGGGAAAAATTCCCCGTTCTTTACTGGCTTGACCCAGCCAGGAGCTTCCCGCAGAACCGCGACACCCATGGCCCTGGAAAGGACCGTTTCATGAAGCGCTTGTTCGTGATTGCCACCCTCCTCGGCGCGGCTCCCGCGATGGCCGACGAGGGCATGTGGACCTACAACAACTTTCCCTCCGCGAAGGTGAAGGAGAAGTACGGCTTCGAGCCTTCCCAGCAGTGGCTGGACAACGTGCGCCTGTCGTCGGCGCGGCTCGCGGGCGGATGCTCGGCGAGCTTCGTGTCGCAAAACGGCCTGGTGATGACGAACCACCACTGCGCCCGCGGCTGCATCGACCAGCTCTCCACGGCGAAGAAGGACTACATCGCCAACGGCTTCTACGCGAAGGCGCAGGCCGAGGAGACGAAGTGCCCGGCGATGGAGCTCAACCAGCTCGTCAAGATCACCGACGTCACGGAGACGCTGAACAAGGCCACGCAGGGCCTGTCCGGCAAGCAGTACGCCGACACCCTGAAGGCGAAGATGTCCGAGCTGGAGCAGGCCTGTTCCTCGGGCAACGCCAAGGCGCGCTGTGACGTGGTCACCCTGTACCAGGGCGGCCAGTACAACCTCTACGAGTACAAGCGCTTCCAGGACGTCCGTCTGGTGATGGCGCCCGAGCACGGCATCGCGTTCTTCGGCGGTGACCCGGACAACTTCACGTTCCCCCGGTACGACCTGGACGTGACGTTCCTGCGCGTCTACGAGGACGGCAAGCCGGCGACCACGAACAACTTCTTCAAGTGGTCCGACAAGGGCGCCAAGGAAGGCGAGCTGACCTTCATCTCCGGCCACCCGGGTCGCACGTCGCGTGGCCTCACCATCGCGGAGCTGGAGTTCCAGCGCGACGTGGTGCTGCCCAAGACGCTCATGACGCTGTCCGAGATGCGCGGCATGCTGACGGAGTTCGGCCGCCGTGGCGCCGAGCAGCGCCGCATCTCCACCAACATGCTGTTCGGCGTGGAGAACTCGGTGAAGGCGCTCAAGGGCCGTCACGAGGCCCTGCTGGACAAGACGTTCTTCGCGCAGAAGGTCGCCGCCGAGCAGGAGCTGCGCAAGAAGGTCGACGCGAACCCGGAGATGAAGAAGAAGTACGGCGCCGCGTGGGAGGAGATTGCCAAGGCCCAGGTGCAGCTTGGCAACATCCGCAAGGAGCTGTCGTTCATGGAGAGCGGCAGCGGCCTGTCCTCGTCGCTCTTCTCGCTGGCCCGCACGCTGGTGCGCGGCGCGGACGAGCTGCCCAAGGAGAACGGCCAGCGTCTGCGTGAGTTCAATCAGGCCAACGTCCCGGCGCTGGAGGCCCAGTTGTTCAGCCCGGCCCCCATCTACCCGGAGCTGGAGATCGCCCGCCTGACGTTCAGCCTCACCAAGATGCGCGAGGAGCTCGGCTCGGACCACCCCTTCGTGAAGAAGGTCCTGGGCAAGGAGTCCCCGGAGAAGCTGGCCGCCCGTCTGGTGAAGGGCACCAAGCTGCGTGACGTGAAGGCGCGTCAGGCCCTCTACAAGGGCGGCAAGGCGGCCGTCACCGCGTCCAAGGACCCGATGATCCAGTTGGCCGTCGCGCTGGACCCGGACATGCGCGCCGTGCGCAAGACCTACGAGGAGAACGTCGAGTCCGTCATCCGCAAGAACAGCGAGCTGGTGGCCAAGTCGAAGTTCGAAATCTACGGCACCAACCAGTACCCGGACGCCACGTTCAGCCTGCGCCTGTCCTACGGCTCGGTGAAGGGCTACACGGAGAACGGCAAGCAGGTGGCCCCCATCACCCAGATGGCCGGCACCTTCGACCACGCCACGGGTGAGGAGCCCTTCGCGCTGCCCAAGTCCTGGCTGAAGAACGAGAAGGCGCTCGACGGCACCACGCCGATGAACTTCGTCTCCACCAACGACATCATCGGTGGCAACTCGGGCTCGCCGGTCATCAACAAGGACGCGGAGATCGTCGGCATCGTGTTCGACGGCAACATCCAGTCCCTGGGCGGCGAGTACGGCTTCGACGAGAGCGTGAACCGCGCCGTCAGCGTCCACAGCGCGGCCATCATCGAGTCGCTGACGAAGATCTACGGCGCCACGCGGCTGCTCGAGGAGCTGCGCCCGGGCAGCACCAAGGTCCCGCCCGTGAAGGCGAACCCGGCGGGCTGATTCCCACCGCGGCAAGGGGCCCCGGCGCATGACGCCAGGGCCCCGGAAGCAGAAGAGGCTGCCCGGTTCGTTCCGGGCAGCCTCTTTCATTTCAGCCGGGCAGGCGCCCTGCCCGCCTCCGCCCTACTCCCATTCGATGGTCGCGGGGGGCTTGGACGAGATGTCGTAGGCGACGCGGTTGATGCCGCGCACCTCGTTGGTGATGCGCGTGGAGATGCGCTCCAGCACGGGGAACGGCAGCCGCGCCCAGTCCGCCGTCATGCCGTCCACGCTGGTGACGGCGCGCAGCACGCAGGTGGACTCGTAGGTGCGCTCGTCGCCCATGACGCCCACGCTCTGCACCGGCAGGAGCACCGCGAACGCCTGCCAGACCTCCTTGTAGAGGCCGGCGCTGCGAATCTCCTCCTGGACGATGGCGTCCGCGCGCCGCACCAGCTCCAGCCGCTGCTCGGTGACTTCCCCCAGCACGCGGATGGCCAGGCCGGGGCCCGGGAAGGGCTGGCGGGACACCATCTCGTCCGGCAGGCCCAGCTCGCGGCCCAGGGCGCGGACCTCGTCCTTGAAG
Source organism: Myxococcus hansupus (assembly GCF_000280925.3). Classification (NCBI taxonomy): domain Bacteria; kingdom Pseudomonadati; phylum Myxococcota; class Myxococcia; order Myxococcales; family Myxococcaceae; genus Pseudomyxococcus; species Pseudomyxococcus hansupus. The sequence goes on along the minus strand of NZ_CP012109.1, from coordinate 3,999,445 downwards.
AGCTCGCGCAGGGGCTCCACCAGCTTGAGCTTCATCGTCTCCGGCAGGCCGCCCACGTTGTGGTGGCTCTTGATGGTGACGGACGGCCCCTTGTACGACACGGACTCGATGACGTCCGGGTACAGCGTGCCCTGGGCGAGGAACTCCGCGTCCTGCACGTCGCGGGAGGCCTCCTCGAACACGGCGATGAACTCGCGGCCGATGATCTTCCGCTTCTTCTCCGGGTCCGTCACCCCGGCCAGCTTGTCCAGGAAGCGCTGGCGGGCATCCACCGTCTTCAGGGGCACGTGGAAGCGGTCCACGAAGAGCGCCTCCACCTGGCCGCGCTCGTTCTGCCGCAGCACGCCGTTGTCCACGAAGATGCACTGGAGCCGGGGGCCAATGGCCCGGTGCAGCAGCAGCGCCGCCACGGAGCTGTCCACGCCGCCCGACAGGGCGCAGATGACGCGGCCGTGCTCACCCACCTGGTGGCGGATGGTGGCCACGGCCTCGTCGATGAAGCCCTTCATCGTCCACGAGCCGGTGACCTTGCACTCGTTGAAGAGGAAGGCGCGCAGCATGGCCTTGCCCTGCGGCGTGTGGACCACCTCGGGGTGGAACTGGAAGCCGAACCAGGGCTTCGTCGCATGGGCGGTGGCGGCGAAGGGCGAGTTGCCGCTGCGGCCAATGGCCTCGAAGCCAGGGGGGAGCTCCTCCACCCGGTCGCCGTGGCTCATCCAGACCTGGACCTTGTCCCCCGGGGTGAACTCGGCGAAGGGGCCCCGGCGGGCGAGGACCTCCACCTCGGCGCTGCCGAACTCGCGGTGGGCGCTCCGGTCAATCTTGCCGCCCAGCAGCTTGGCGGTGAGCTGGAGGCCGTAGCAGATGCCCAGGACGGGGACGTCCGCCTCGAAGACGAAGGGGTCGCAGCGGGGGGAGTCAGGCGCCTCCACGGAGGCCGGCCCACCCGAGAGGATGATGCCGCGGGGGGCGAACTTGCGGATGTCGTCCGCCGGGAGGTCCGGACGGTGGATTTCGCAGTAGACGCCCAGCTCGCGGACGCGCCGGGCGATGAGCTGGGTGTACTGGCTCCCAAAATCGAGGATCAGGATTTTTTCGGCGTGCAGGTCCACCTGGGAGGTCTCCGAGAGGGGCGTCGTTGACGGCTGGGGGCCCTTATCGCTACAAACTTCCGGAATTCAACGCCCAAGTACCTTCAATTGTTCGAGGCCTGGATGCCGCGCCGCCTGTTCGCCCCTACTGCTGCAGCGACCCTACTCCTACTGTCCGCCACCGGATGCGTGAAGGAGATCTCCTCGGATGAGCGGCTGGACCGCGAAACCCAGAATCTCTCGGTGAAGGAAACGCCGGGGGCCGCCGAGCTCGAGAAGATTTCCTGTGAGGATTCCACGGAGGCGCTGGCCAAGGCGCGCAACGTGAACCGCCCGGAGACGGACCGCCTGGTGGACTACATCGAGCTGTTCTCCTCGCTGAAGAAGCGGACCGCCACGTTCGAGGATGCGATGACCCGCAACCCGGACCTCAGCTACCGCGAGGGCACCCAGCACCTGGTCAACGCGAAGGACACCTGCATCCAGCAGACGGCCGACGTGCGGGTGGAGTTCGAGACCTACATGCGCGAGCTGGTGGACGTGCCCACGGTCCAGGAGATCAAGGGCGGCAACACCGTCACCATCGCCCGGCTCGACTTCAACACCCTGCGCCAGGCCATCGAGACGCTGGAGCCGGACGACAAGGAGACGCTGCTCAACCGGGTGGCCGCCGCGGAGAAGCGCGTGGTGCCCTCCACCCCCGCCGCCGATGAGCCCGCCACGCCCGCGTCGGGCGGTGGCCGGAAGCGCGGCCGGTAGGTCGCGCGGCCCCTTCCGGGCTGGCAACCAGGGCCCCGCCCATGCGGCGCGGGCCCTTTTTTCGTGCCCGAACGCCCACTCCGGGCGAGGCGGCAGGCGCCCATGCGGCGCCTGCATCCGTTCAGCAGGTGGGGCCTACTCGACGCGGTAGTTCGGCGCTTCCTCGGTGATGATGACGTCGTGCACGTGGCTCTCCTTGAGCCCGGCCGAGGTGATGCGAACGAAGTTGGCCTTGGTGCGCAGCTCGTCGATGGAGGCGCAGCCCACGTAGCCCATGCCGCTGCGGATGCCGCCCAGCATCTGGTGGACGTTCATGGACAGGGAGCCCTTGTACGGCACGCGGCCCTCGATGCCCTCCGGCACCAGCTTCACGGCCTCCACGTCCGCCTGGAAGTAGCGGTCCTTGGCGCCCTGCTTCATGGCGCCCAGGCTGCCCATGCCGCGGTAGCTCTTGTAGCTGCGGCCCTGGTACAGGATGACGTCGCCGGGGGACTCCTCGGTACCGGCGAAGAGCGAGCCGATCATCACCGTGTTGGCCCCCGCGGCCAGCGCCTTGACGATGTCGCCCGAGTACTTGATGCCGCCGTCGGAGATGACGGGCACGTCGTGCTTCTGGGCCTCGCGGACGCAGTCATCCACGGCGGTGACCTGGGGCACGCCGACGCCGGCCACCACGCGGGTGGTGCAGATGGAGCCGGGGCCAATGCCCACCTTCACCGCGTCCACGCCGGCCTGGATGAGCGCGCGGGTGGCCTCGGCGGTGGCGACGTTGCCGGCGATGAGCTCGAAGCCGTGGAAGTTCTTCCGGGTGTCGCGCACGCCGTCCAGCACCGCGGTGGAGTGCCCGTGCGCGGTGTCCACGACGATGACGTCCACGCCGGCCTTGAGGAGCGCCTCGACGCGGGCCTCGCGGTCCGCGGACACGCCCACGGCGGCGGCGCACAGCAGGCGGCCCTTGCCGTCCTTGGCCGCGTTGGGGTGCGTGCGGCGCTTCTCGATGTCCTTGATGGTGATGAGGCCCTTGAGCTCGAAGGCCTCGTTGACGACGAGCAGCTTCTCGATGCGGTGCTCGTGCAGCAGCTTCTGCGCGTCGTCCTGGGTGATGCCCTCGCGGCCGGTGACGAGCTTGCGCGTCATCACCGCTTCGACCTTCTGCGTGAGGTTGGTCTCGAAGCGCACGTCACGGCTGGTGACGATGCCCACCAGGCGCTGGCCCTGGACCACCGGGACGCCGGACACGCCGTGCAGGCGCATCAGCTCCAGCGCGCGGCCCAGCGGGGCTCCCGGTTCGATGGTGACCGGGTCCACCACCATGCCGCTTTCGAACTTCTTGACCTTGAGGACCTCGAGCGCCTGCTGCTCGGGCGTCATGTTCTTGTGGATGACGCCAATTCCGCCCTCCTGCGCCATGGCGATGGCCGTCCGGGACTCCGTGACGGTGTCCATGGCCGCCGACAGGAGCGGAATATTGAGACGGAGATTGCGGGTGAGCCGGGTCGTGAGGTCGACGTCCTTGGGGACGACCGAGCTCTCGGCCGGGACCAGCAGGACGTCGTCGAAAGTGAGGGCGAGCCGGATATCGGGGTTGAGCATGAGCGGCGCTCCCGTGGGCAGATGCCCGCGGGGCACCACAGCCCGCGGGTGCGGTTCCATACGAGGTACGCTGCCCCGGCGCAACGGAGAAGGGCGCTGATTTTGACGCCCGTTCCCTCGGAGTTCGGGCGATAATCGCAACCCAGTATCCCCTCTCGTCTCAGGAACCGGGCATTGACGGATTCGAATCAGGGTGCGGTCGGGCTCGTCGTAAAACTGCCCTTCTCGACACCCGAGGAGTTTCTGGCGAAGTACGGCCCCAATGTGACCCGGGGTGGCATCTACTTGCGCGCACGCGCGGTGAAGCCGCCGGGCACGGCTGTCACCTTGGACCTCAAACTGGCGGGCGGGGAACGCATCATCCACGCGGCGGCGGTTGTTCACTTCGTCACAGGCCAGGGGGGCGAGGGCGTGCCCGGCATGGGGCTGCGCTTCCTGAACGTCGACGCCCCGACCCGTCGCTTCCTCGACTCCGTCGTCGTCACCCTGCCCCACGCCCAGTCGGACGTCCCCCCGGTGCCTTCCGGTGTGGGGCCGCCTGACTACAACGTCCCACCCCAGGAGCAGGCCCCCGTCGCGGTCCTCCCCGAGACGCCCCCGCCCGCGGCTTCCAGTGAGGCCGGCACGGCGGCTCCCGCGGCGCCGGTGATGATCGAGAACTCGGCGCTGAACCTGAGCTCGGAGGAGCCGCGCCGCGCGGGGGTCGTCATCGGCATCGACCTGGGGACGACGAACTCCTGTGCCGCGTACGTGCGCAACGGCAAGCCGGGCGTCCTGCCCAGCCGCGAAGGTCACAACACGGTTCCGTCCATCATCGCCGTGAACACGCGCGGCAAGCTGGTGGTGGGCCACCCCGCCAAGGGGCAGATGCTCACCAACCCGCGCCAGACGGTGTACGGCGCCAAACGGCTGGTGGGTCGTCCCTTCGCGTCGCCGGTGGTGGAGCAGATCAAGGACCGGTTCCACTACGAGATCGCCGCCAGTGAGAATGGCGACGCGGGCGTGAAGCTGGGCGAGCACGTCTACACGCTCCAGCAGATCTCCGCGCTCATCCTCCGTGAGGTCCGGGAGGTGGCGCAGAACCAGTTGGGCCACCCGGTGTCCCGGGCCGTCGTCACCGTTCCGGCCTACTACAACGACAACCAGCGCCAGGCGGTGCGCGAGGCCGGGAAGCTGGCCGGCCTGTACATCGAGCGCATCCTCAACGAGCCCACCTCGGCGGCGCTGGCGTACGGCTACGGGCGCAAGCTGAACCAGCGCGTGCTGGTGTACGACCTGGGCGGCGGGACGTTCGACGCGTCGGTGCTGGAGCTGAACGACAACGTCTACGAGGTCATCTCCACCGGCGGCGACACGTTCCTGGGCGGCATCGACTTCGACACCGCCATCGTCACGTACCTGTTGGAGGAGTTCCAGAAGGTCGTGGGCCGGCCCTTCCAGGGGGACCGCGTGGCCATGCAGCGCATCAACGACGCGGCCGAGCGCGCCAAGTGCGCGCTGTCGGAGCGCTCGGAGGTGCGGGTGCACGTCGCGTTCGTGACGATGATCGACAACAAGCCCTGCGACCTGGACGTCATGTTGTCGCGGCAGAAGCTCATCGAGCTGACCGAGGGGCTGGTGGCTCGCACCATCCAGGTCTGCGAAGAGGTGCTGGCGGCGAAGAAGCTGACGCCGAAGGACATCGACGAGGTCATCCTGGTGGGTGGCCAGAGCCGCTTCCCGCTGGTGCACGAGAAGATCACGAAGTTCTTCGGCAAGCCGCCCAGCAAGGGCGTCCACCCGGACGAGGCCGTGGCGCTGGGCGCGGCGCTGCTGGCGCACAGCCTGGGACAGCTCGAAGGCGTGGTGCTCATCGACGTGCTCCCCATGGCCATTGGCGTGGGGCTGCCCGGCGGGCGCTTCAAGGCGGTGATGGAGCGCAACACGTCGCTGCCGTCCACCAAGAGCTACACCCTGGCCACGCACCGCGACGGCCAGACGGAGCTGGAGCTCACCGTGTTCCAGGGTGACTCCGACAAGGCGGCGGACAACGAGTACCTGGGCACGCTGAAGCTGGAGGGGCTGCCCAAGCTGCCGCGCGGCGCGGTGCAGGTGAACGTCACCTTCGAGGTCAGCAACGAGTCCCTGCTGAAGGTCACCGCGCGTGAGGCCTCTTCCGGACGCGAGGTGACGAGCACGTTCTCCACGCGCGATACCCCCGAAGCGGTGAAGGCTCGGCTGGCGGAGGAGGAGATCGCTCCCGCTCCGGCGCGGCCCTCGGTGGCGCCAGTCCGGGTCGCGGCGCATGCGGGTGCGGTGGCCACGGGCCCCGCGGCGCCCGTGAAGCCTGTCGGAGGCACGGGGGCGCAAGCGTCCGCTGCGCTCCCAGGTGCCAGCAGGCCGGTGCAGTCAGCCCTCCGCGCTCCGCCGTCCATACAGTCCGTGTCGGCCACTGCGACTCCGAAGCAACGCGGTTTCATGGAGTGGCTCAAGGGCCTCTTCGGTCGCGCATGAATCGGGTTTTGGGGAATTTTTCGATATTTGTAACAGATCCTGAGCATCTGAGATTGCCTGCTATGTGTAGCGCCTCGCCCACTTCTGGACTGTTGAGCGCGCTCCATGCACGAGTCACCGCGAACCCTTCTCGAGGTCCTCACTCACCGCGCCTTTGGAGAGGCGGCGCACCGGAAACAGTACGTCTTCCTCGGTGACGCTGAAGGTGAAGAGGGCGCGCTCAGCGCGAGGGCGTTGCATGAACAGGCGGCGCGAATCGGCGCGTTGCTGCAATCCCAGGGAGCGCAGGGGCAGCGTGTGTTGCTGCTCTATCCACCCGGTCTGGATTACGTCGCGGGCTTCTTCGGGTGCCTCTATGCCGGCGCGGTGGCGGTGCCCGCGTATCCCCCGGACCCGATGCGGCTGGAGCGCACCCTGCCCCGCCTGCGCGCCATCATCGAGGACGCCCAGGCCACGGTGGTGCTCACCACCTCCGGCATCCTGTCGCTGGCGGACTTCGTCTTCGAACAGGCCCCGGACTTCCGGGCGCTGAACTGGCTGGCCACGGATGACCTGCCCGCGGAGGGCGCCGCGTCCTGGCGCGATCCGGGCGTGGGCCCGGATTCGCTGGCCTTCCTGCAATACACCTCCGGCTCCACGGGCACGCCCAAGGGGGTGATGCTCAGCCACGCGAACCTGCTCCACAACCTGGGGCTCATCACGGGCGCCTTCCAGACGGGGCCCGCGAGCTCCGGCGTCATTTGGCTGCCGCCGTACCATGACATGGGGCTCATCGGCGGCATCCTCCAGCCGCTGTTCACCGGCTTCCCGGTGACGCTCATGTCGCCCATGTCCTTCCTCCAGCGGCCCATGCGCTGGCTGGAGGCCGTGTCGCGGTACCGGGCCACCGTCAGCGGCGGGCCCAACTTCGCCTTCGAGCTGTGCGCGCGCCGGGCCACGCCCGAGGACGTCCAGGCGCTCGACCTGAGTTCATGGGACGTGGCCTTCTGTGGCGCGGAGCCGATTCGCGCCGCCACGCTGGACCGCTTCGCGGAGGTGTTCGCACCGAGCGGCTTCCGTCGCGAAGCCTTCTACCCGTGCTACGGCCTGGCCGAGGGCACGCTCATCGTCACCGGTGAGCAGAAGGGCCGCGTGCCGCGCGCGCACGTGCTCGATGCCGCCGCGCTGAGCCGGGGTCAGGCGGTTCATGCCGCCGCTGGGACGGAGGGCGCCCGGACGCATATCGGCTGCGGCACCACGTTGGCGGAGCAGCGCCTGCTCATCGTGGACCCGGAGTCGCGGGTGCCGCGCGCCGCGGGCCAGGTGGGCGAAATCTGGGTGTCGGGCGGGAGCGTCGCGCAGGGGTACTGGCGCAAGCCCGAGGACAGCGAGGCCCTCTTTCACGCCGTCCCCGTGGGCGCGGAGGACGGTCCGAAGTACCTGCGCACCGGGGACCTGGGGCTGCTCCTGGAGGACGGACAGCTCCTCGTCACGGGGCGGCGCAAGGACCTCATCATCCTGCGCGGCCGGAACCTCTATCCGCAGGACGTGGAGAGCGTCGTCGAGCGGGCCCACCGCAAGGTTCGGCCCGGCTGCGTCGCCGCGTTCTCCATCGAGACGCCGGACGGTGAGGCGCTCGCGGTGGTCGCGGAGGTCGCGCGAGATCTGGCCGAAGGTTCGGATGCCTCGGCGCTGGGGGCCGTGGCGGACACGCTCCGGCAGGCCATCGTCGCGGAGTTCCAGGTGCAGCCGCACACGTTGGCGCTCTTGCCGCCGGGCGCGGTGATGAAGACGTCGAGCGGGAAGATTCAGCGCTTCGCCTGCCGGGAGGCGCTGACGTCCGGCACGCTGGCCACGGTGTGGCGGAGCGGGACGGGGGGGAAGTCGGGCCCGGCGGTCTCCCCTGCTCCCGTCATCCAACCGGCGCTCTCCCGGGAGGCCGTGGAAGCGGCGCTGCGTGAGGAACTGGTGGCCGTCCTGGGCAGCGAGGCCGTGGGCCACGACGCGGGGACGCCGTTGACGCTGCTGGGGTTGGACTCGCTGGGCGCGGCGGACCTTCAGGGCCGTTTGGAGAAGCGGCTGGGCGTGCGCGTCTCCATCGCGGCGCTGCTTCAGGACTTGAGCCTGCGGACGCTGGTAGAGACGGTGTCCGCCGAGAGCCCCGGGCGGCGGTTGCCCGCGCTTCAGCGCCGGCCGGACGGTGCGGGCCTGGCCACCGCGTCATTCGCGCAGCAGCGGCTGTGGTTCCTCCTTCAGTTGGACCCGGCGTGGACGTCGAACCAGCTCCCTGTGGGGTTGTCGCTGCGTGGCGCGATCGACGTGTCCGCGCTGGAACGGGCGCTGTCGGAGGTGCTGCGCCGCCATGACGCCCTTCGCACCACCTTCGTGTCGCGCGATGGCGAGCTGCTGCAACGGGTGTCGCCCCCGGCCCCCGTGTCCCTGCCGTGCCTGGACTTCAACGGGCTGACGGGTGAGGCGCGGCAGGCCACGCTCGAAGCGCAAGCCGTGCTGGATGCGCGGCGGCCCATGGACCTGGAGTCGGGGCCGCTGGTCCGGTGCTCCCTGCTGCGCTTCGGGCCGGAGGAGCACGTCCTGCTGGCCGTCATGCACCACCTGGTGGTGGATGGCACGTCCGTGGCGCTGTTCGTCCGGGAGCTGGCCGCGCTGTATGGCGCGTTCACGGAAGGCACGCCGTCACCGCTCCCCGAGCCCGCGTTCCAGTACGGAGACTTCGCCGCCTGGCAGCGCGCCCACTTCACGCCCCAGGCCCTCTCGACAGAGCTCACGTGGTGGCGGGAGACGCTCGCCGGTGCGCCACAGTTGCTGGCGCTGCCCACCGACAGGCCTCGGCCTCAGCGACTCTCCGTGCATGGGGCGCGCAGGGTTCGGCTGTTGCCTGCGTCGCTGGTGGCGAGGTTGCACGCCTTGGGACGGCGTGAGGGCGCCACGCCTTTCATGGGCGTGCTGTCCGCGCTGTCCACGGTGCTGCACCGGTGGAGCGGTCAGTCCGACTTCGTCGTTGGAACGGTCATCGCGGGACGCGACGCCGCGGGGACTCGCGAGTTGATGGGTGACTGCACCAACTTCGTTCCGTTGCGCGTGCGCCTGCCTCGAGGGGCGACCGTGACGGACGTGCTCGCGGAGGTGAAGTCTCGCACGCTGGGCGCGTTGGCCCACGGGCATGTGCCCTTCGAGCAGGTGCTCGCGGCCGTGCAGCAACCCGGCGCGGAGCGGCGCGAACTGTACAACGTGGGCTTCATCCTCGACGACTACGCGTGGCCCCGGGGGCTGTCCGCTCGTGGAGCGCTGACGCTCGACGTGTCGCTGGTGGACAACCACACCGCGGAGTTGGACATGACCTTCGAGGCGACGCATCGCCCCGAGGGCTTGCTCATCGGCTGCAAGTACTCCGCGGACCTCTTCGACGCGGAGACTGCGGATCGGCTGCTCGCCCAGCTTGAGCGAATGGTTCGCGGCATGGTGGAGGCGCCCGGAGCGCTCCTGTCCGAGCTGCCGATGATGACAGCCGAGGACCGCCATCAGGTGCTGGAGGCGTTCCAGGGACGGCGTGAGGAGTACCCGGCCGGGGAGACGCTGCACGGGCTGGTGGAGGCACAGGTCGAGCGGACGCCGGATGCGGTGGCGGTGACGTTCGAGTCGGAGCACGTGACGTACCGGGAGCTGGAGGCCCGGGCGAACCAGGTGGCGCACCAGCTCCGTGGGATGGGGGTCGGCGTCGAGTCGCTGGTGGGCGTGTGCCTGGAGCGCTCGGTGGACATGGTGGTGGCGCTGCTGGGCGTGTTGAAGGCGGGAGCGGCGTACGTGCCGTTGGATCCGGCGTACCCGCGAGAGCGGCTCACGGGGATGTTGGAGGACAGCGGCGCGACGGTGCTGCTGACGCATGAGCGGCACCAGGGCGTGTTGGCTGCGTCCCTGGCGCAGGTGGTGCTGCTGGACGCACAGCGGGACGAGGTGTCGCGACTCCCAGTGACGCGGCCGTCCGTGGCGCAGGCGGGCCCGGAGGCACTGGCGTACGTCATCTTCACGTCGGGCAGCACGGGCCGCCCCAAGGGCGCGATGAATGCGCACGGAGCCATCGCCAACCGGCTGAGGTGGATGCAGCAGGAGTACGGGTTGGGCGGCGAGGACGTGGTGCTGCAGAAGACGCCCTTCAGCTTCGACGTGTCGGTGTGGGAGTTCTTCTGGCCGCTGTCGGTGGGCGCGAGGCTGGTGGTGGCCCGTCCCGGAGGCCACCAGGAGCCGGCGTACCTGGCGAAGGTGGTGAAGGAGGAGCGCGTCAGCACGCTGCACTTCGTGCCCTCCATGCTGCGCGCCTTCCTGGAGGAGCCCGGGCTGGAGGGACTGGGCGCCCTGCGCCGGGTGGTGTGCAGCGGCGAGGCGCTGGACGCGGAGTTGGTGAAGAAGGCGTACGCACGGCTGCCGGAGGCGGTGGAGGTCCACAACCTCTACGGACCGACGGAAGCGGCGGTGGACGTCAGTTACTGGCCCTGCCCCCGTGACGCCCAGTTGGCGCGGATTCCCATCGGCAGGCCGGTGGCGAACACGGTGCTGTACGTGCTGGACGGGCACGGGCAGCCGACGCCGGTGGGCATTCCGGGCGAGCTGCACATCGGCGGCGTGCAGGTGGGCCGCGGTTACCGGCAGCGTCCTGAGCTGACAGCGGAGCGCTTCATTCCGGACGCCTTCAGCGGCACGCCGGGTGCGCGCCTGTACCGCACCGGAGACGTGGCGCGGTGGTTGCCGGACGGAAAGTTGGAGTACCTGGGCCGAGCGGACTTCCAGGTGAAGCTGCGCGGCTTCCGCATCGAGCTGGGTGAAGTCGAGGCGGCGCTGCACACGCACCGTGCCGTTCGTGAATCGGTCGTGATGGCGCGGGAGGACTCGCCTGGAGATACGCGCCTCGTGGCGTATGTCGTCCTCGACGAAAAGGCGCCGGTGGAGGCCGGGGATCCGTCCTCGCAATGGAAGGCCATCTACGACGAGGCCTACGCCCGCGATGCCTCGGAGGACGTGGACCCGACGTTCGACATCATCGGCTGGGACGACAGCTACACCGGGGCGCCGATTCCCGCCGAGCAGATGCGCGAGTGGGTGGACACCACCGTTTCGCAGATCCTCGCGCTCCGGCCAAAGCGCGTGCTGGAGTTGGGCTGCGGCACGGGACTGTTGCTGTACCGCCTGGCGCCGCATTGCGAAGCGTACTGGGGCGTCGACTTCGCCCGGCCCGCGTTGGATCGCATCGAGCGTCAGCGGGAGCGGATGGGCGGGGCGCTCGACTCCGTCCACCTGCTGCACCGGAGCGCGGAGGATTTCGCTGGCCTGGAGCCGGGCACGTTCGACACCGTCGTCCTCAACTCGGTCATCCAGACCTTCTCCAGCGTGGACTTCTTGCTCAACGTGCTTCGGGGCGCCGTGGGCGTCCTGAAGCCAGGGGGCCGGGTGTTCCTGGGCGACGTGCGCAGTCTGGAGCTGCTGGAGGCGTTCCGGGCGTCGGTGCGACTGCATCGGACCGCGCCACAGGTCTCCACGTCCCAGCTCGCCTACCGCATCCAGCGCGACATCCTGGCGGACAAGGAGCTGGTCCTCTCCCCTGCCTTCTTCACCACGCTCCCCCAAATCATTCCTGGAATCGCGCGGGTGGAGGTGCTGCCCAAGCACGGTGGCTACGACAACGAACTGAGCCGCTTCCGCTACGAGGTCATCCTCCACGTTGGGACGCCGGACGGGTCGTCGGTTCAGTGGCCGCGCCCCGATTGGGTGGACGGCTCCGGCCTCACCTTGGACACCTTGCGCGAGCGTCTGGCCACACGGCCCGAACAGCTCGCCGTGCGCCAGCTCCCGAACGCGCGCGTGGTGGAGCACACCCGGCTCGTCGAGTTGCTCGCGGCGGCGGTTCGGCCACCCACGGTGGCGGGCCTCCGCGAGGTTCTGCGCGATGACGCTGGAACGCGCGGCGTGGAGCCCGAAGCGCTGTACTCGCTGGGGGCGGAGGCTGGCTACGAGGTGCGCGTGAGCTGGGCTGCCGCGCACCGGGATGGCGCCATGGACGTGGTGTTCGCGCGGCCCGGCACCGCGGCGACTTGGGACCTGACACCGCTGTCCGCGAGCGCGCGCACGTCCCTGGAGGGACTGGCGAGCGACCCGCTACGCGGTGCCCGGAGCGCTCGCGCGGTGGCACAGCTCCGGAATGCGCTGGCGGAGTCGCTGCCCGCGCACATGGTGCCGTCGGCCTTCGTGGTGCTCCCCTCGTTGCCACTGTCGCCCAGCGGCAAGGTGGACCGAGGTGCCCTCCCCGCCCCGGAAGCGGAGCGGCTCGGCGCCGAGGACGGCTTCGTCACGCCTCGGAATCCCACCGAGGAGACCGTGGCCCGTGTCTTCGGGGAGATCCTGGGGCAGGCCCGCGTGGGGGCGAAGGACGACTTCTTCGCGTTGGGTGGGCACTCCCTGCTGGCGACGCAGGTCGTGTCTCGCATCCGCGCGGCCTTCGATGTGGAGCTGAGCCTCCGCGACTTCTTCGATGCGCCCACGGTGTCCTCCCTCGCCGAGCGCTTGGGCGCGGCCAGCGCCCCGAGCCACCTGCCGCCGTTGGCCCCCGCCAAGGTGGAAGGACCGATGCCGCTGTCCTTCGCCCAGCAGCGGCTCTGGTTCCTGGACCAGCTCCAGCCCGGTCAGGCGCTCTATGTCATTCCGGCGGCGCTGCGGCTGTCGGGCACCCTGGACCTCGATGCGTTGCACAGCGCCATGACTGAGCTCGTGCGGCGGCATGCCTCGCTCCGCACGACCTTCCAGGCAGAGGGCGGCGAGGCGCGTCAGGTCATCCATCCGCCGACTGCCGTGTCGCTGGAGGTGGTGGACCTGTCAGGGCTTCAGGGAGAGGCCCAGCGGGAAGCGGAGGCCGTGAAGCGCGCCACCGAAGACGCCCAGCGCCCGTTCGATTTGGCCCGTGGCCCGCTGCTGAGAGTCACGCTGCTGAAGCTGGAGACGTCCGAGCACGTGCTGCTGGTGTGCATGCACCACATCATCTCGGACGGTTGGTCGATGGGCGTGCTGGTGAGGGAGGTGGCCTCGCTCTACGAGTCCTTCTGCGGAGGCAAGCCGGCGCCGCTGCCGGAGCTGCCGGTGCAGTACGCGGACTACGCGGTGTGGCAGCGGGAGTGGATGCAGGGCGAGACGCTGAAGCGGCAGCTCGACTGGTGGCGGCAGCAGTTGGCGGGAGCGCCGCACGCGCTGGAGTTGCCCACGGACAAGCCTCGCCCGGCGGTGTTGAGTCACCACGGTGCCTCCGTCCCGGTGCATCTGCCGTTGGCGTTGAGCGAGGCGGTGGAGGTGCTCGCGCAGCGAGAAGGGGCCACGCCCTTCATGGTGCTGCTGGCGGCGTTCCAAACCGTGCTGGCTCGTCACTCCGGGCAGGAGGACGTGCTGGTGGGCTCGCCCATCGCGGGCCGGCGTCATGCGCAGACGGAGGGCCTGATTGGCTTCTTCGTCAACACGCTGGTGCTGCGCGCGCGGCTGTCGCCGGGGCTGAGCTTCCGCCAGTTGTTGGCGCAAGTGCGCGACACCACCCTGGGCGCCTACGAGCACCAGGACCTGCCCTTTGAGCGGCTGGTGGAGGAACTCCAGCCCGCGCGCGACCTGAGCCGCACGCCGTTGTTCCAGACGCTCTTCACGGTCCAGAACGCTCCCCTGCCGGCGCTTGACCTCCCTGGTCTGACGGCTCGGCCCGCGGAGGTTCAGGACACCGGCGTGGCGTTGTTCGAGCTGAGCCTGGACCTGGCCCGCGCGACGGAAGGGTTCACGGGCACGCTCAACTTCAACACGGACCTGTTTGTCGCCGGCACGGCCCAGCGGCTCTTCGCGCACTTCCAGCAGCTCTTGACCGGCATCGTGGCGCAGCCGGATGCGCGCATCGCCGAGCTGCCGATGATGGCGGCCTCGGAACGACAGCGGTTGCTCGAGGCGTGGCAAGGCCCGATCGAGGCGCTTCCGGACGACGCTCGCATTCACGCCTTGTTCGAGGCTCAGGCCGCTCGAACCCCGGATGCGGTGGCGGTGGTGGATGGGGCCAGGACGGTGACGTACCGGGAGCTGGATGCGCACGCGAACGGGTTGGCCTGGCGTCTGCGCGAAGCAGGCGTGGGCGTGGAGTCGCGCGTCGCGGTGTGCGTGGATCGCTCGGTGGAGCTGCTGGCCGCGCTGCTCGGTGTGCTCAAGGCGGGCGGTGCCTACGTGCCGCTCGATGCGGAGTACCCGGCGGAGCGCCTGGGCTTCATGTTGGAGGACAGCGGTGCCCAGGTCGTCATGGCGCGCGCGGCGCTCCGTGCGCGATTGGGGGATGCACCGGGCCGCGTCTGGCTGGACGTGGATGCTCGGTCCGTGGAGGAAAAGCGCGCGGCCCCTGCTGTCTCGGTGCCCGCGGGTGCCGCGGCGTATGCGCTCTATACGTCGGGCTCGACGGGCCGGCCCAAGGGCGTGGTCGTCGCGCATCAGTCGTTGGTCAACTTCACGCGTTCGGCCTGGACGGCCTTCCCGGTGGAGCCCGGGGACCGGGTGCTCCAGTTCGCTTCCATCAGTTGGGACACCAGCGCGGAGGAAATCTACCCCTGCCTGACACGCGGCGGGACGCTGGTCCTCCGGACGCCGGACATGCTCGACGTCCCCGGCGTGTTCCTCGCGAAGTGCGAGGCGGCAGGCGTGACGCAGCTCAACCTGCCCACGGCGTTCTGGCATGACGTGACGGCGAGCCTCGATGCCGGAACGGCCTGCCTTCCTTCGAACCTGAAGTGGGTGGTCATCGGCGGCGAGCGTGCCGCCGCCGAACGCGTGGCGCAGTGGCGACGGAGCGTGGGCACTCGGGTCCCCTTGCTCAACACCTACGGCCTCACCGAGGTGACGGCCGTGGCCACCGCCGTGGACCTGTCCACCGAGCCCCACGTCGCCACGCGTGAGGTGACCATTGGCCGCGCACTGACGAACGTGCGGCTGTACGTGCTGGACCGTGAACAGGCGCCCGTTCCCGTGGGCGTGCCGGGGGAACTCTTCATCGGCGGCAGTGGCGTGGCGCGCGGCTATCACGGCAGGCCGGAGCTGACGGCGGAGCGCTTTGTGCCCTCCCCCTTCGGCGTAGGCGAGCGCCTGTACCGGACCGGAGACCTGGCTCGGTGGCGGGAAGACGGCTGCCTGGAGTACCTCGGTCGCGGCGATGCACAGGTGAAGGTCCGCGGCATCCGCATCGAGCCAGGGGAAATCGAAGCCGCGCTCCGCGCTCACGCCTCGGTTCACGACGCCGTGGTGATGGCGCGTGAGGACGTGTCCGGCGACACGCGACTGGTGGCCTATGTCGTGCCACGCCCCGAGCGGTCCTCGGCGCTTCCCATGGACGTGGCCGCGCTGCGAGAGCACCTTCGCCGCGACCTGCCCGAGTACATGGTTCCCGCCGCCTTCGTGTCCCTGGAGGCGTTGCCCCTGACGCCCAGTGGCAAGGTGGATCGCCGGGCCTTGCCCGCGCCCGAAGCCTCGGACCTGTCCGGTGGCAAGGATGCGGAGCCCCCCGTCACGCCCACCGAGGCGCGGCTCGTCGAGATCTGGAAGGAGCTGCTGCGCACCCCGGGGGTGGGCCGGCGGGACAACTTCTTCGAGCTGGGTGGGCATTCACTCCTGGCCACGCGAGTCGTCGCCCGTATCCGTGAAGCCTTCGATGTGGAGTTGAGCCTCCGCGCCTTCTTCGAATCGCCCACCGTGGCGGCGCTCGCGGAGCGCCTGCGGGGCGACACCGTGGGGCCTCAGCTTCCGCCCCTGACGCGTGCGCCAAGAGAGGGGTTGGTCCCGCCGTCCTTCGCCCAGCAGCGGCTCTGGTTCCTGGACCAGCTCCAGCCCGGTGGGTCTGAGTACAACATGTCCGCGGCGCTGCGGCTGTCGGGGACCCTGGACCTCGATGCGTTGCACGGCGTCATGACTGAGCTCGTGCGGCGGCATGAGTCGCTTCGAACCACGTTCCGCGATGAGAACGGTGAAGCGCGTCAGGTCATCCATCCACCGACTGCCGTGTCGCTGGAGGTGGTGGACCTGTCGGGGCTTCAGGGAGAAGCCCAGCGGGAAGCGGAGGCCGTGAAGCGCGCCACGGAAGACGCCCAGCGCCCGTTCGATTTGGCCCGTGGCCCGCTGCTGAGAGTCACGCTGCTGAAGCTGGAGACGTCCGAGCACGTGCTGCTGGTGTGCATGCACCACATCATCTCGGACGGCTGGTCGATGGGCGTGCTGGTGCGGGAGGTGGCCTCGCTCTACGAGTCCTTCTGCGGAGGCAAGCCGGCGCCGCTGCCGGAGCTGCCGGTGCAGTACGCGGACTACGCGGTGTGGCAGCGGGAGTGGATGCAGGGCGAGACGCTGAAGCGGCAGCTCGACTGGTGGCGGCAGCGGTTGGCGGGAGCGCCGCATGCGCTGGAGTTGCCCACGGACAAGCCTCGCCCAGCGGTGCTGAGTCACCACGGTGCCTCCGTCCCGGTGCATCTGCCGTTGGCGTTGAGCGAGGCGGTGGAGGCGCTGGCGCAGCGTGAAGGCGCCACGCCGTTCATGGTGCTGTTGGCCGCCTTCCAGTGCGTGCTGGCTCGTCACTCCGGGCAGGAGGACGTGCTGGTGGGCTCGCCCATCGCGGGCCGGCGTCATGCGCAGACGGAGGGCCTGATTGGCTTCTTCGTCAACACGCTGGTGCTGCGCGCGCGGCTGTCGCCGGGGCTGAGCTTCCGCCAGTTGTTGGCGCAAGTGCGCGACACCACCCTGGGCGCCTATGAGCATCAGGACCTGCCCTTTGAGCGGTTGGTGGAGGAACTTCAGCCCGCGCGCGACCTGGGCCGCGGTCCGCTGTTCCAGGTGCTGTTCGCCTTGCAGAACGCTCCGGACAGCGAGCTGTCACTGCCGGAGCTGACCATTCGAACCCTGGAGCCGACCCACGCGGTCACCAAGTTCGAGCTCGAGCTGTCGCTGACGCGGGCGCCGGATGGCTTCCGAGGAGACCTCATCTTCAGCACCGAGCTGTTCGAGCCTGCTCGGGTGGAGCGGCTGATCGCCCACATGGCGCTGGTGCTGGATGCCGCGGTGGCTTCGCCGGACCGCGCTACCTCCACCCTGCCCTTGCACACGGAGCTGGAGCGTCAGCGGTTGCTCGTGGAGTGGAGCGGCGCTGGCGGGCAGCGCCCCCGGCGCACGAGCGGCTGGGGCAGGACGCGCCACGACTCAGCGCCCTGAGCCACTTGCGTTTCGAGCAGCAGGCCGCGAGGACTCCGGAGGCACCCGCCGTGGTGCTGGGCGACGAGGTCCTGACGTACGCCCAGCTCAACACCCGGGCGAATCAGTTGGCCGCGCACCTGCGGACGCTGGGCGTCGGCCCGGAGTCGCGCGTGGCCCTGTGCCTGGATCGCACTCCGGATGCGGTCATCGCGGTCCTGGCGGTGATGAAGGCTGGGGGCGCGTTCGTCCCCGTCGACCCAGCGGCGCCCGCTCAGCGGAAGTCCTTCGTTCTCGAGGACAGCCAGGCTTCCGTGCTGGTGGCGCACCAGCGGCTCGTCGACGACTGGCGGCCCCAGGTTCGGCACCGCGTCCTTCTCGACACGGATGCCTCGCGCTTGGCGGCGTTGTCGGTGCAGGACGTCCCAGGGACTGTCCAGGATGACCATGCGGCCTACGTTCTCTACACCTCGGGCTCCACGGGCACGCCCAAGGGCGTCGTGGTGCAGCATCGCGCACTGGCGACACTGCACCACGCCACGGCCCGGGCCTTCTTCGAAGGACTGCCCTCCGGGCAACGGCTGAGCCTCAACGCGCCCCTCTACTTCGATGTCAGCCTTGGGCAGCTCATCCACCTGGCGGATGGAGGCCACTGCCTGTGCCTGGTTCCGGAGGCGACGCGAAAGGACCCGGAGGCCATGGTGTCGTGGCTGGAGGCCCAGCGCGTGGACGTCCTGGACTGCACGCCCGCGCAACTGACGCTGCTCATCCAGGCGGGCCTTCTCACACGCGCTCACGTGCCCGCGAGGATTGTGTGCGCGGGCGAGGCCATGGATGCCTCGCTCTGGCAGCGGCTGGCGGCGGCATCGGAACGCACGGCTGCGTTCAACGCGTACGGCCCCACCGAGAGCACGGTGTACGCCACCTTCGCTCCAGTGCAGCAGGCCCGAGGGACGGTCCCCGTCATTGGCCAGCCGCTGGCGGGAACGCAGGTGTACGTCCTGGACGAGGACCTGCGCCTGTCTCCCCTGGGCGCGGCGGGAGAGCTGTACCTCGCGGGCGAAGGACTGGCGCGAGGCTACCAGGGCCGGCCGCACCTGACCGCCGAGCGATTCGTGCCCAACCCCTTCGCCAGCACGGCGGGAGCGCGGATGTACCGAACGGGCGACAAGGCCCGTTGGCGCGAGGACGGCACGCTGGAGTACCTGGGCCGGCTGGACTTCCAGGTGAAGCTGCGTGGCTTCCGCATCGAGCTGGGGGAAGTCGAAGCCACCCTGAAGGCACATACCAGCATCCGGGATGCCGTCGCCCTGGTTCGCGAGGACGTGCCCGGAGACAAGCGGCTCGTGGCCTATGTCGTCGAGGCCGCCGAAGCCACCGTCGCGCCGGAGCATCTGCGCCAGCATCTCCAACAGCGGCTGCCCGAGTACATGGTGCCTTCTGCCTTCGTCTCGCTCACGTCCCTGCCGCTGACGCCCAGTGGCAAGGTCGACCGCAAGGCGCTGCCGTCCCCCGACACCTCGCGACTGGCACGCACCACCTCCGCGGAGCCGCCCGCCACGCCGACGGAGGCGCGGCTGGTGGAGGTGTGGAAAGAGGTGCTCCACCTCCCCGTGGTGGGCCGGAACGACAACTTCTTCGAACTGGGCGGTCACTCCCTGTTGGCCACGCAGGTCGTCGCTCGCATCCGCGCGGCGCTCCAAGTGGAGCTGCCGCTCCGCGCGTTCTTCGAGGCCCCCACGGTGGCGGAGCTCGCTGCCCGGCTCGACGGAGACGCGGGCGCCTCGCCCTCCGTGAATGAGCACCCGCTGAAGGCGTTGCCGCGCACCCGTCAAGGCGAAGGCACCTTCGAGGTGACGTTCGCCCAGCGGCGCTTGTGGTTCATGGAGCAGCTCCAGCCGGGACTCGCCGTCAACCACATGCCCGTGGCCCTTCGGCTGACGGGCCCCCTCGACGTGGACCTGCTGCGACGCACCTTCACGGAGGTCGTGCGCCGCCATGAGTCGCTCCGCACCACCTTCGTGGCGAAGGAGGGCCAGCCCGTCCAGCGCATCCACCCGGCGCCGAGCGAGTGGCTTCTGCCTGTCGAGGACCTGAGCACGCTGGACGCGTCCGCGCGCGAAGCCGCCGTCCAGGACCGGATGAACGAGGAGGCGCACCGCGCCTTCCCGCTGGAGACCGGGCCGCTGTTCCGGACCGTGTTGCTGCGCACGGGCCCGGACGTCCACGTCCTGCTGCTGGGCATGCACCACATCGTCTCGGACGGCTGGTCCATGGGCGTGTTGGTGCGTGAGGTCGGCGCGCTGTACGAGGCCCTGGCGCTGGGTCGTGACGCCGCGCTGCCCGCGCTGGAGGTGCAGTACGCCGACTACGCCGAATGGCAGCGGCGCGTGCTCCAGGGGCCGGCGCTGGAGTCCCAGTTGGATTGGTGGCGCTCGCGTCTCGAAGGGGCTCCGCCGCTGGAGCTTCCCACCGATCATGCCCGGCCGCCCATGCGCAGCGCCAAGGGCGCGACGCACTTCTTCACCCTTCCCGCCGAGCTGGTCGCCCGTCTCGAGCACGTCGGCCGGGCGAGCAATGCCACCTTGTACATGGTGCTGATGTCCGGTTGGCAGGCGCTGCTGTCGCGCTACTCCGGCCAGACGGACTTCACCGTGGGCACGTCCGTGGCCGCGCGCGCCCACCGGGAGCTGGAGGGCCTCGTCGGCCTCTTCGTCAATCCGCTCACGTTGCGCTGCCGCCTCGCTGGGGATCCGTCCTTCGCGGACCTCCTCGCCTCCGTTCGCGAGGAAGCCCTGGGCGCCTTCGCTCACCAGGACGTGCCCTTCGAGCAGTTGGTCGATGCCCTGGGCGGAGAACGGGACCTGTCCCGCACGCCGTTGTTCCAGGTGCTCTTCGTGCTGTTGAGCTCGGACCTCCAGGCCCCCGCGCTGCCAGGGGTGGACGTGCAGGTGCTCCCGCACGCGACGGACACGGCCCGGTTCGACTTGACGCTGTCGCTCATGGCGCGTGACGGAGGGCTCGAGGGACAGCTCGAATACAGCCTGGACCTCTTCACGGAGGACACCGCGCGGCGGATGGTCGAGCACCTGCGCGTCCTCCTGACGGCCATTGGAGAAGGCGCCCCGGAGCGGCGGCTCAGCGCGCTGCCGTTGATGGACGCGCGGGAGCGCGAGCAGGTGCTGTCGACCTGGAACGCCACCCAGGTCGCGTACCCGCAGGACGCGACGATTCCGTCCCTGTTCGTGGCGCAAGCCGCACGGACGCCAACGGCGGTGGCCGTGACGCACGAAGACCGCACCCTGACGTACGCGGAACTGGATGCGCGCTCCAATCAGCTCGCGCGGCACCTGCGCTCGCTGGGCATCGGGGCCGAGTCGCGCGTCGGCGTCTTCATGCACCGAGGCGTGGACCTGCTGGTGGGGCTGCTGGGCATTCTCAAGGCGGGCGGTTGCTACGTGCCGCTCGACCCGGCTTACCCGGCGCAGCGACTGGCGTTCATGGCGGATGACGCCGGCGTCTCCGTCGTGCTCACCGAGTCAGCGCTGGAGGACGAACTGCCCGCGGGTTCACAGCTCGTGGTGAGCCTGGACGCGGACTGGGCGCGGATCGCCGTTCAGTCCGACGCTCCCGTCACGGACTCGCAGGTGGGTGCGGAGCAGCTCGCGTACATCACCTATACGTCGGGCTCCACGGGGACGCCGAAGGGCGTGGCCATTCCGCACCGAGGCGTGGTGCGCCTGCTCATCGGTTCGCGCTTCGTGGACCTGGGGCCCGACGAGGTGGTGCTCCAGTTGGCGCCCCTGGCCTTCGATGCGTCCACGTTGGAGCTCTGGGGCGCGCTGCTCCACGGCGCGCGGCTGGTGCTGCATTCCCAGCGGACGCCGGACCTCGCGGAGCTGGGGCAAGCGCTCCAGCGGCACCGCGTCTCCGTGCTCTGGCTGACGGCGGCTCTCTTCGACCAGATGCAGCAGCATCAGCCGGAGGCGCTGGGCCGCGTGCCACAACTGCTCGCTGGCGGCGACGTGCTCCCAGCGGAGCGAGTCCGCGAGCGACTGGCCCAGGGCGTCGGTCTGGTGAATGGCTACGGTCCCACGGAGGGCACCACCTTCAGTGCCTGCCACCGTCTGCGGCCCGGGGACGCGGTGGGGAGCTCGGTCTCCATTGGCCGGCCCATCGCGAACACCCAGGTGTACCTGTTCGACGCCGGGATGCAGCCCGTTCCCGTGGGCGTGCCCGGCGAGGTGTTCATCGGCGGCGACGGTCTGGCGCGAGGCTACCTGGGGAACGCCGCGCTCACCGCCGAGCGCTTCGTGCCCTCCCCGTTCGGCCCTGCTGGCTCCCGGCTGTACCGGTCCGGAGACCGGGCGCGCTGGTTGCCGGATGGAACGCTCCAATTCCTGGGTCGCGCCGACTTCCAGGTGAAGCTGCGCGGCTTCCGCATCGAGTTGGGCGAAGTGGAGGCCGCGCTGCGGCTTCATCCCTCGGTGGAGTCCTCCGTCGCGGTGGTGCGTGAGGACGCGCCCGGGGACAAGCGACTGGTGGCCTACGTCACGCCCGACGACGTGGACACCACGGCGCTGCGCGAACACCTGCGCCAGCGGCTCCCCGAGTACATGGTGCCCTCGGCCCTGGTCCCGTTGGCTTCCCTGCCCCTGTCCTCCAACGGCAAGGTGGACCGGAAGGCGCTGCCGCCGCCGGACCTGTCGTCGGTGGGCGCGGACGATGCGGACGCGGCTTCGCTGCCCTTGCTTCAGCAACAGCTCGCCGCGCTCTTCCGTGAAGTGCTCCGCGTGGAGCGAATCCGCCCGCAGGATGACTTCTTCGAGCTGGGCGGCCACTCGTTGCTGGCCACGCAGTTGGTGACGCGGGTCCGCACGGAGCTGGGCGTGGAGGTCCCGCTGAGGACGCTCTTCGAGGCGCCGACGCTCGCCGGGCTGGCGGAGCGCATTGAAGCGTTGATGCTGCTGTCGTCGCGCGCGTCCATGCCGCCCTTGCTGCGGGTGCCGCGGGGCTCGGAGCTGCCGCTGTCGTTCGCGCAGCAGCGACTGTGGTTCCTCGCGCAGCTCCAGAAGGGCCAGGCCGTCTACAACGTGCCCTTCGCCTTGAAGTTGACCGGCCCGCTGGACGTGGACGTGCTGCGGCGGACCTTCGCGGAGCTGGTCCGTCGGCACGAGGTCCTTCGCACCACGTTCTCCGCGCGCGACGGACTCCCCACGCAGCAGATTCACGCCGCCCCGGAGCAGTGGTCGCTGCCCGTGGAGGACCTGGCACAGTGCGAGGCCCCGGCCCGGGAAGCGCGCCTGCGTCAGCGCGTGGGCGAGGAGGCACACCACGCGTTCGACCTGACCACGGGGCCGTTGCTCCGCACGGTGCTGCTGCGCATGGACGCGGAGGTGCATGTCCTGCTGCTGTGCCTCCATCACATCGTCTCGGATGGCTGGTCCATGGGCGTGCTGATGCGAGAGGTCGCCGCCCTCTACTCGGCGTTCCGTGAGGACCAGGCCTCGCCCTTGCCGCCGCTGCCGGTGCAATACGCGGACTTCGCGGCCTGGCAGCAGGAGTGGGTGCGCAGCGAGGGCATCCAATCGCAGCTCGCGGAGCTGCGTGCCCATCTCCAGGCAGCGCCTGCCTTGGAGGTGCAAGGCGACCTCGGCCGGCCCGCAGTGCGGACGGCTCGCGGGGCGAGCATCTCCTTCTCGCTGCCTCCTGAACTGGCGACGGCGTTGAACACGGTTGCCCGCGAGCAACGCGCCACGCTCTTCATGGTGCTTCTGGCGGCGTACGAGACGCTCCTGTCCCGGTACTCGGGGCAGGACGATTTCTGCGTGGCCAGTCCCATCGCCAACCGGACGCGGACCGAGCTGGAGCCGTTGATCGGCTTCTTCGTCAATACGCTGGTGCTGCGGGCCCGGTTGAACGGCGCGCCGACCTTCGCGGAGTTGGTGGCCCGGGTGCGCGAGGAGTCCCTCGCCGCGTACGTGCGGCAGGACGTGCCCTTCGACCGGTTGGTGGAGGCCATTGGCGGTGAGCGCGGAGGGGGCCGGACGCCGCTCGTCCAGGCGATGTTCATCCTCCAGAACGCGCCCATGCAGGCGCCGTCATGGCCGGGCGTGGAGCTCGAGTTGTTGGACTCTGCGACCGAGACGGCTCGGCTCGACCTCACGCTGTCCATGATGGAGCTTCGCGACGGGAGCCTCGACGGCACGTTGGAGTTCAGCCTGGACCTCTTCACGCCGGAGGCCGCCGAGCGACTGGTCCGCCACTTCCAAACGGTGCTGGAGTCCGTGGTCCTGGACCCGCGTGTACCGCTCCACGAGTTGTCCTTGTTGCCGAACGCCGAGCGGGAGCAGTTGCTGAAGACGTTCCAGGGGCAGCAGGAGGCGTACCCGGCTGGGGAAACGCTGCACGGGCTGGTGGAGGCGCAGGTCGAACGGACGCCGGATGCGGTGGCGGTGACGTTCGAGTCGGAGCACGTGACGTACCGGGAGCTGGAGGCCCGGGCGAACCAGGTGGCGCACCAGCTTCGTGGGATGGGGGTCGGCGTCGAGTCGCTGGTGGGCGTGTGCCTGGAGCGCTCGGTGGACATGGTGGTGGCGCTGCTGGGCGTATTGAAGGCGGGAGCGGCGTACGTGCCGTTGGACCCGGCGTACCCGAGAGAGCGGCTCACGGGGATGTTGGAGGACAGCGGCGCGGCGGTGGTGCTGACGCACCAGCGGCACCGTGACGTGCTGGCGGATGCTCCGGCGCGGGTGGTGCTGCTGGACGCGCAGCGGGACGAGGTGTCCCGTCATCCCGTGACGCGGCCTTCGTTGCCGCGGGTGGGACCGGAGTCGTTGGCGTACGTCATCTTCACGTCGGGGAGCACGGGACGCCCCAAGGGCGCGATGAACGCACACCGTGCCATCGTCAACCGGCTGCGGTGGACGCGGCATGACCCCACGATGGGCCGCGATGACGTGGTGTTGCAGAAGACGCCCTTCAGCTTCGACGTGTCGGTGTGGGAGTTCTTCTGGCCGTTGTCGGTGGGCGCGAGGCTGGTGGTGGCGAAGCCGGGAGGCCACCAGGACCCGACGTACCTGGCGAAGGTGCTGAAGGAGGAGCGTGTCAGCACGGTGTACTTCGTCCCTTCCATGCTGCGCGCGTTCCTGGAGGCGCCTGGGCTGGAAGGGCTGAGTGCCCTGCGCCGATTGATGTGCGTCGGCGAGGCGTTGGACCCGGAGCTGCTGAAGAAGGCGCACGCGCGGCTGCCGGAGACGGTGCGGGTCCACAACTTCTACGGCCCCACGGAAGCGGCGGTGGAAGTCAGCCACTGGTCCTGCCCCCGTGACGAACGGCTGCAGCGCGTCCTCATCGGCAAGCCCATTTCGAATACGGCGCTGTACGTGCTGGACGCGGCCGGGCAACTGGCGCCTGTCGGCATTCCGGGCGAGCTGTACATCGGCGGTGTTCAGGTGGGCCGTGGATACCTGCGGCGTCCGGAGCTGACGGCGGAGCGCTTCATCCCGGACGCCTTCAGCGAGGTCCCGGGCGGACGCCTGTACCGCACCGGTGACGTGGCGCGGTGGCTGTCGGACGGAACGTTGGAGTACCTGGGCCGGACAGACTTCCAGGTGAAGCTGCGCGGCTTCCGCATCGAGCTGGGCGAAATCGAGGCGGTGCTCCGCGCCCACCCCGGAGTGGGCGACGCGGTGGCGGTCGTCCGCGAAGAGACGCAGGGCGATGCGCGACTCATCGCCTACGTGACCGGGAACGCCGAGCTGGACGTGGCCGCCGTGCGCGCCCGGAGCGCGGAGCAGCTCCCCTCCTACATGGTGCCCTCGGCGGTGATGCTCCTGCCGGCCCTGCCCCTGACGGTCAGCGGCAAGGTGGACCGGAAGGCGCTCCCCGCCCCTACCCTTGTTCCCACTGGCGCGGCCCCGGCGCCCGCCGTGAAGGAGCGACTGACGCCGTTCCAGCAACGCGTCGCGGGCATGTTCCGCGAGCTGCTCCGCGTGGAACACGTGGGCCTGCACGACGACTTCTTCGCGCTGGGCGGTCACTCGCTGCTGGCGACGCAGCTCGTCTCGCGGGTGCGCGCGATGTTCGGTGTGGAGCTGGAGCTTCAGGCGCTCTTCGATGCGTCGACGGTTGCGCGAGTCACCGAGCTCGTCGAGGAGGGCATGCTCTTCCGTGCCGCGCCGCCGCAGGGCCCCCAGCTCCGGCCCGTCCCTCGGGACGGAGCGCTGCCGCTGTCCTTCGCCCAGCATCGGCTGTGGGTGTTGGACCAGCTCCAGCCCGGAAGCAGCAACTACAACGTCTCCGGCGCCTTGCGGCTGGAAGGTGTGTTGGACGTGGAGGCCCTGCGTCAGGCGCTGTCCTGGCTGGTCACCCGCCACGAGTCGCTGCGCACCACCTTCGCGTTGAAGGGCGAAGCCCCGGTTCAGGTCATCCAGGGGCCCGCGGCGTGGACGCTTCCGTTGACCTCCCTCACCCACCTGTCCGGACACGACCGGGAGACGGAGGCGCAGCGGTTCGCCTCCGAAGAGGCGGGACGCCCCTTCGACCTGAGCCAGGGGCCGCTGCTGCGCACGCACCTGCTCGAACTGGAGCCGGAGCTTCACGTCCTGGTGCTCGTCATGCACCACATCGTGTCGGACGGCTGGTCCCTGGCCATCATGGTTCGCGAGGTGGCCCAGGCCTACGAGGCCTTCTCCCAGAAGAAGGCGCCGAGGCTGCCGCCGTTGCCGGTCCAGTACGTGGACTTCGCGGTCTGGCAGCGGCAGTGGCTCCAGGGCGACACGTTCGAATCGGAAGTCGCGTGGTGGAAGCAGCAGCTCCAGGGGGCGCCCCAGTTCCTGGACCTGCCCACCGACAAGCCGCGTCCGTCACTCCGCTCGCAGTTCGGTGAGCTTCATCCCATCCATGTGCCGAAGCAGGTCGCGGAGCCCTTCCTCGCGCTCGCACGGCAGGCCGGGGTGACGCCCTTCATGGCGCTGCTCGCCGCGTGGCAGGTGCTGCTGTCCCGGTACAGCCGGCAGGAAGACCTGCTCGTGGGCTCCCCCATCGCGGGGCGCCGTCACGGTGACCTGGAGGGCCTCATCGGCTTCTTCGTCAACACGCTGGTGTTGCGAGCCAAGGTGCGGCCGGGGGACTCGTTCCGCTCCCTGCTCGCGCAGGTTCGGGACACGACGCTGGGGGCCTACGCGCATCAGGAGCTGCCCTTCGAGCGGCTCGTCGAGGCGATGCAACCCCAGCGCGACCTGGGCCGCACGCCGCTGGTCCAGGTCCTCTTCTCGCTCCAGAACGCGCCCACGGAGGCGCTGCGCGCACCGGGCCTGACGCTGCGCCCGGTCGAAGTCGAGAACGCCACCGCGCGGTTCGACCTGGGCCTGGTGCTGACGGAGGGCCCGGATGGCCTTCACGGTGTCATCGAGTACAGCACCGACCTGTACGAGGTCGCGACCGTCCGGAGAATCGCCGGTCACTTCCAGTCGCTCCTCGTCTCGGCGGCCGCCGCTCCCGAGCGCCCACTGGGGACCCTGGACCTGCTCACGCCGTCCGAGCGCGAGCAGGTGCTGGTGACCTGGAACGCCACCACGAAGCCGTACCCGTCCGACGTCTCTGTCGCGGAGATGTTCGCGCGTCACGCCACCTTGCGACCCTCCGCCATCGCGCTGGAGGCGGGCGAGACGGTCCTGACGTACGGGCAGCTCGAGGCCCGAGCCAACCAGCTTGCGCACCTGCTGCGTTCACACGGCGTGGGCCCCGAGGTCCTCGTGGCCGTGTGCCTGGAGCGCAGCCCCGGCTGGGCCGTCACGCTGCTGGCGATCCTCAAGGCCGGAGGCGCCTACGTTCCCCTGGACGCGTCGTTCCCCGCCCAGCGGTTGACCGCGATGTTGGAGGACGCGCCGCCTCGCCTGCTGCTCACGTCGCGTGAACTGCGCGAGAAGCTCCGCCTGCCGGAGCAAGACCTCCAGACGCTGTTCCTGGAGGAACTGGACCTCACGGCCTGGCCCGAGACGGCCTTGGAATCGGGCGCGGGGCCGCGGCAGCTCGCCTACGTCATGTTCACGTCCGGGAGCACCGGGCGTCCCAAGGGTGTGGGCATCGAGCACCGGAGTCTCCTGCGTGTCGTCTACAGCGAGCCCCACGCCGGCATCGGCGTCCGCGAGACGAGTCTCCACCTGTCTCCCACGGCCTTCGACGGCTCCGTCCTGGAGCTCTGGGCACCGCTGCTGAATGGCGGACGGCTGGTGCTCTATCCGGAGGGCGCGCTGCCCAGCGACCTGGACCGCCTGGAACAGGTCGTGGAGCGGCACCGCGTCACGTTCGCCCACTTCTCGACCGGTCTCTTCACCCAGGCCGTGGAGCACCGGCCGTCGCTGCTCCAGAAGCTGAGGACCGTCGAGGTGGCCGGCGATGTGCTGTCCGCGCCGCACACCCGGCGCGCGCTGGCGAACGCCCCGGGCCTCACCGTCATCAACGGTTACGGCCCGACGGAGAACACCGTCGCCACCACGACCTTCGCCATGACGGAGGCCTCCCAGGTGGGGGCCTCGGTCCCCATTGGCGGGCCTCTGCACAACACGCGGACGTACGTGCTGGACACGAAGCTTCAGCCCGTCCCCGTGGGCGTGCCGGGCGAGCTGTTCATCGGCGGTGATGGCCTCGCGCGCGGCTACGTCTCCCGCCCGGACCTCACGGCGGAGCGCTTCGTCCCCCACCCTTTCGCCACCCAGCCGGGTGAACGGCTCTACCGGACAGGCGACATCGTGCGCTGGCGGCCGGACGGGCTGCTGGAGTTCGTGGGCCGCACGGACCAGCAGGTGAAGGTGCGCGGCTTCCGCATCGAGCTGGCGGATGTCGAAGCCGGCCTGCGTGCGCTGCCGGGCGTGGTGGATGCCGCGGCCGTGGTGCGTGAGGACAGCCCCGGCGACAAGCGGTTGGTGGCCTATGTCATGGGCGCGGGGGCCTCGGTGCTGGACGCGTCGTCCCTGCGCGCCGGGATGCGGGAACGGCTTCCCGAGTACATGGTGCCGTCCTTCTTCGTGGTGCTCCCGGCGCTTCCCCTGAACACCAGCGGGAAGGTGGACCGGAAGGCCCTGCCCGCGCCGGACCGTGTGTCCACCGGACGCGAAGGCCGCTTCGTGGAGCCCGCGAGCCCCCTGGAGTCTCAGCTCGCGAGCCTGTGGGCCGGGGAGCTGGGCGCCGAGCGCATCGGCGTCCACGACCATCTCTTCGATGACCTGGGTGGCACATCCCTGTCAGTGGTCCGCATCTCTGCACGCATGCGAGAGGCGCTGGCTCGGGACATCCCCGTGGTGTGGCTCTTCGAGCACCCCACCGTGCACCGGCTCGCGCGAATCCTGGAGTCGGACTCCCGGGGCGCGCCCGCCGCGCAGCCTTCGAGCGAGGCACCCACGCACGCTGCGGCGCCCGAGCCGAAGGCCCCGCGCGAACCAGCGCGGCCCGCCTCGGTCTCCGGCGCTGTCGCCATCATCGGCATGTCGGGCCGCTTCCCGGGCGCGGACTCCGTCCAGGCGTTCTGGAAGAACCTGCGGGAGGGTGTCGAATCCATCTCCCGCTTCGCCCCCGAGGAGGTGGATCGGCTGCCGGGACTCCCGGACGGCGTGGAGCTGTCACAGCACCCCGCCTTCGTGCCAGCGGGCGGCGTGCTGGACGACATCGACGCGTTCGACCCGGGCTTCTTCGACGTGTCGCTCCGTGAGGCGCAGTGGATGGACCCGCAGCAGCGGCTCTTCCTCCAGTGCGCCTGGGCGGCGCTGGAGGACGCTGGCGTCGATCCGGAGCGCTTCCCGGAGGCCATCTCGCTCTACGCGGGGGCCATGGACTCCGGGTACGCCGAGTCCGTCCACGCGACGGTGCCACTCGACGGCGCGGCGCTGTTCGAAATCTACGGCAGCACCACGCACGACAGCCTGGCCACGAAGACGTCGTTCAAGCTGGGGCTCACCGGCGAGAGCGTGCTCGTCCACACGGCGTGCTCCACGGGTCTGGTCGCGGTCCACCTCGCTTGCCAGAACCTGTTGGCGGGGCAGTCCGGCGTGGCCATGGCGGGCGCGACGCGCATCGCGGTGCCGCAGCGCACGGGCTACGTCTATCAGGAGGGGCTCATCCATTCTCCGGATGGGCACTGCCGCAGCTTCGACGCCAAGGCGCAGGGCACCGTCATTGGAAGTGGCGTCGCGTGTGTCGTGCTCAAGCGACTGGAGGATGCGCAGCGGGATGGCGACGCCATCTACGCCGTCATCAAGGCCAGCGCGACGAACAACGACGGCCGCCACAAGTCCAGCTACATGGCGCCCAGCGTGCAGGGGCAGACGGCGGTCATCCAGCAGGCGCTCGTTCGTTCCGGCGTGAAGCCCCAGGACATTGGCTACGTGGAAGCCCACGGCACGGCGACGCCGCTGGGCGACCCCATCGAGGTCGCGGCGCTCCAGCGGGCGTACGGCCTGGGCGCGGAGCACCGGGGCACCATCGCCCTGGCTTCACTCAAGAGCAACGTCGGGCACCTGGACACGGTGGCCGGGCTCGCGGGCCTCATCAAGGTCGCGCTGTCCCTGCACCATGGCGAAGTCCCTCCCAGCCTGCACTTCGAGCGCCCCAACCCGCAGATCGCTTTCGACTCCGGTCCCTTCTTCGTCAACACCACCCTCCGGCCGTGGCCGAGGGGCGAGGCGCCGCGGTTCGCGGCCGTCAGCTCCTTCGGCATTGGTGGCACCAACGCCCACGCCGTGCTCGAGGAGTCTCCCGTGGCCCACAGTGGCACTACCACCCGCTCCCATCAGGTCGTCACCTTGTCGGCGAGGACGCCCGAGGCGCTGGAGGCGGCGACCCAGCGGCTCGCCTCGCATGCGGAAGCGCAGGCGGGGAACCTGTCCCTGGCGGACCTCGCCTTCACGCACGCGGTGGGCCGCAAGGGCTTCGAGGTCCGGCGCACCGTGGTGGCGCGCGACGCCGAGGAGCTGGCCCGTGTCCTGCGCAAGCCGTACACGCCCGTGCGGCTCAAGCCAGATGACCTGGTGCGCGGACGCCGGGTGGCCTTCATCTTCCCCGGCCAGGGGGCGCAGCAAGCCGGCATGGGGCGCGAGCTGTACGAAGCCGAGCCCGCGTTCCGCGGCGCCGTGGACGCGAGCCTGGCGTTGCTCGACCCCGACCTGCGTGCGCGTGTCCGCGGATTGATGCTGGCCGCATCGAGCGAGGACGCGGAGACCGCGGCCTGGCTGGCCGATACCCGCGTGGCACTGCCCGCGCTGTTCATCCTGGAGTCCGCCCTGGCGCGGATGTGGATGGACTGGGGACTGAGGCCGCATGCCGTGCTGGGCCACAGCTTCGGTGAGTACGCGGCGGCGCACCTCTCCGGGGTGCTGTCACTGGAGGACGGGCTCCGGCTCGCGGTGGCGCGCGGTGAGCTGATGCACCGCATGCCCCCGGGCGCCATGCTCGCGGTGGCGCTGCCGGAGGCGCAGGTTCGTCCGATGGTGACCGGAAGGCTGTCCCTGGCCGCCATCAACGGGCCGGACCGGTGCGTCGTCGCGGGGCCCATTCCGGAGGTGGAGCGACTCCAGGCCGCGCTGAAGCAACAGGAGGTGGGCGCCGTCCGGATGCCCGCGCCGCATGCCTTCCACTCGGCCGATGTGGAGCCGCTGATGCCCGCGATGGCGAGCGTGGTCGCCTCGCTGAAGCGTGAGGAGCCGTCGCTGCGCTACGCCTCCAGCGTCACCGGACGCTGGGCACAGCCGGGCACCCTGGCCCGGCCCGAGTACTGGGCCGACCAGATGCGCGAGCCGGTGCGGTTCCTGGACGCGGTGGGTTCGCTGCTGGAAGACGGGTGCAGCCTGTTGCTCGAGGTCGGCCCCGGGCAGGACCTGACGCCGTTGGTGCGTGCCTGCCTGGGCGCGGACAAGGCGCGCGTCAAGGCCGTGGCCACCCTGCGCCGGGGTGGCTCCACGCCGGAGCACGCGAGCCTGCTCGCCTCCGTGGGTGAGCTGTGGACGCTAGGCGTGCCCGTGGATTGGAGCGCGTTCTATCGGCATGAGCAGCGCCAGAAGCTGCACTTGCC
This sequence comes from Myxococcus hansupus, assembly GCF_000280925.3. Classification (NCBI taxonomy): domain Bacteria; kingdom Pseudomonadati; phylum Myxococcota; class Myxococcia; order Myxococcales; family Myxococcaceae; genus Pseudomyxococcus; species Pseudomyxococcus hansupus. The sequence goes on along the minus strand of NZ_CP012109.1, from coordinate 3,968,227 downwards.
GAGCTATCCCTTCCAGAAGAAGCGCTGCTGGGTGGAGGCGCCCGCGACCGGCGCCGCGACCGTGGTGCCTCGGGGCTTGTCGGCGCCCCAGACGTACTCGGCGCCCCACGCTCACTCAGCCCCCCAGGCTTACCCAGCGCATCAGGCTCAATCGGCGTCCCAAGCTCACTCAGCTCCTCAGGCGTACCCAGCGTCCCAGGCTCGCTCTGCGCCCCAGGATTCCTCAGCGCTCCGCGCTCATTCGGCGCCCCAAGCCCAATCGGCGCCCCAGGCGTACTCGGCGCCCCAGGCCCATGCAGTGTCTCAGTCTCACTCGGGGCTCCAGCCTCACTCGGGGCTCCAGCCTCACTCGGGGCTCCAGCCTCACTCGGGGCTCCAGCCTCACTCGGCGCTCCAGCCTCACTCGGCGCTCCAGCCTCACTCGGCGCTCCAGCCTCACTCGGGGCGCCAGCCTCACTCGGGGCGCCAGCCTCACTCGGGGCTCCAGCCTCAATCGGGGCTCCAGCCTCAATCGGGGCTCCAGCCCCACTCGGGGCTCCAGCCTCACTCGGCGCCCCAGCCTCACTCGGGGCTCCAGCCTCACTCGGGGCTCCAGCCTCACTCGGCGTCTCAGGCCCATTCGGCGCTCCTTGCTCAACCGGCACACATCCCCACGCCGGGCGCCGAAGCGGTCACCGCCGCAGCGTCCCTGAGCGGGAACTCTCCGGGCATGGCGGGAACCGCGCCCCACCTCGCGCCGGGAACTTCCGGTGCGAGCACGGTCAGCTCCTCCGCCAGTGAGGGGGCTCTCCCCGTTCGCGAGGACGCGCCGCGAGGCGACATCGAGGAGCGGCTCGCCGCACTGTGGAGAGACCGCCTCGGTGTGGAGTTCGTCGGACGAGACGACAACTTCCTGGAGATCGGCGGCAACTCGCTGATGGCGGCGCAGTTGCTCAACCATGTCCGGAGCACCTTCGGCGTCCAGCTCCCCCTGGCCGCCTTGTTCGAGGCCCCCACGGTCGCGGGCATCGCGGAGCGGATCGTTCCGCTGCTGAGTCAGGCTCCGGCGGCGGAGGCCACGAGGATGCTGGCCCTCGCGCCTCGGCCGCGCACCCAGTCTCTGCCCCTGTCCTTCGTTCAGGAGCGCGTCTGGCGACTGGAGCAACACATCCCTGGCCTCTCCGCCTACAACATCCCGTTCGTCCTGCGGCTCGAAGGCGCTATCGACACGCGACTGCTCGAACGCTGCGTGCAGGAGGTCGTCCGCCGCCACGAAGCCCTGCGCACCACGTATGCGGAGGTGGACGGCCAGCCCGTGCAGCGGTTCCACGCGGAGATGCACGTCCCTCTGGTCCAGGTCACGCTGACGGGACCGAAGGAGCACCGCGAGGCCGAGGCCATGCGTCTGGCGCGCGAGGATGCCGCGGGTCCCTTCGACCTGGTGAACGGGCCGGTGGTCCGGACCACGCTGCTCGAACTGGACACCCAGCACTACATGCTGCTGGGCAACATCCACCACGTCGTCTGCGACACCCTCTCCATCTCCCTCTTCATCAGCGAGCTGTTCCAGCTCTACGTCGCCTTCCAGCAGGGACTGCCCTCCCCGCTTCCGCCGCTCCCCGTGCAGTACGCGGACTTCGGCGCCTGGCAGCGGCAGGTCTTCGAGGAGGGCTTGCTGCAGGAGGAGCAGGAGCAGTGGTGGCGCCAGCGCCTCACCGCGTTGCCGAAGCACCTGGGCCTTCCCACCGACCGGCCCAGGCCCGCGGTGTGCCCGCTCACCTCGGCGCGCATCCACGTGGAGTTCACGCCCGAGCTCTCACAGGCGCTGCTCGCCTTCGGTAAGCGCGAGGGCTTCACGGCGTACATGGTGTTGCTGGCCGCGTGGAAGGCGCTGCTGCATCGCTACAGCGGCCAGACGGACATCATCGTGGGCACGCCCATCGCCAACCGGACGCGGCCGGAGCTGTTGCCGCTCATCGGGTACGTGGCCCACTCCGTGGCCTTCCGGGTGAGCTTCTCCGATGACCCGTCGTTCACCGCGCTGCTGCACCGCGTGCGGCAGGAGGTCAACGAGGTCCAATCCCGTCCCGACGTGCCCTTCGAGTACCTGGTCGCGTCGTTGGTGCCCGGCAAGGACATTGGCCGTGAGCGCATCATGGACTCGCTCTTCGTCTTCCATGCGAACGAGGGCGTCGGCGGCGCGGCGCTGGCGCTGACCGGCGTTCGGGGCACGGTGGTGGAGGTCCCCAATGCGCCCGTCCAGTGGGGCGGCACGCTGGGCGACCTGACCCTGGTGCTGGGCGACAACGCGGGCCGCATCCACGGCGCGCTGGAGTACGCCACCGAGCTGTTCGACGAAGCCACCGTTCATCGAATGGGCGAGCACCTGCAATCCCTGCTCGCCTCGGCGCTGGCCCAGCCGTCCGAGCATGTCTCCCGCTTGAGCCTCGTCACCGAGACGGACCGCCGGACCTGGCCGTCGCCCCGGTCGAAGCCGGTCTCCACGTCGGTGCCCGCCCTGCTGGCGGAGCGCGCCGCGCAGCAGCCGCAGGCCATGGCAACTGTGCAAGGCGCCACCCACTGGACGTGGGCGACGCTGGCCGAGCGGGCCCGCGCGGTCGCCACCTGTTTGGGGACGATGGGGGTTCGCGCGGGTGAACCCGTGGCGGTGTGCCTGCCGCCCTCCCCCGAGAAGCTGGCGGTGCTGTGGGGTGTGCTCGAAGCAGGCGCCGCCGTGGTGACGTTGGGGGCTTCCGAGCTCGGCACGCTGTCCGACTATGCGCCGGAAGGCGCCCGGGTGCCGGTGCTCATCACCCAGAACGACGTGACGACCTCCGCCCGATTGGACGCCGCGCGGACCGTGTTCCTCGATGACGCATGGGCGGCCTCGGGAACTCGTGGCGCGGTGGGGCATCCCACCGTGGATTCGCTGGCGTGGCTCCTCCCCGTCGGGAAGAAGGACCAGGCCACCTGGGCCCTGGACCATCACGGGCTCGCGGCGTTCTTCGAGGGGCTCGACGCGCGCCTGCACCCCGCGGAAGGCACCACGTGGCTGGCGGCGACGGACGGCGCGGCGGACCGGCCTGAACTGGAGACCCTGTGGGCGCTCTCGCGCGGCCTGCGCGTGGCGTTCCCCTCCGCCCAGGTGACGGAGCGGCTGGTCCGGCTGCACTCCGGCGGCCCCCGCCAGGGCGCCATGGACGTGAGCCTGCTCTACTTCGCCAACGACGAGGATTCGCTCTCGGGGCCCAAGTACGAGCTGCTGATTGAAGGCTCGAAGTTCGCGGACGCCCACGGCTTCTCCGCGGTGTGGACGCCGGAGCGCCACTTCCACTCGTTCGGCGGGCTCTATCCGCAGCCCGCGGTGGTCGCGGCGGCGCTGGCCACCGTGACGCGCAACCTGCGGCTCCGCTCCGGCAGCGTGGTGCTCCCGCTGCACGACCCGCTGCAGATCGCCGAGCAGTGGTCCGTGGTGGACAACCTGTCCGGCGGCCGCGTGGGCCTGTCGGTGGCCACGGGCTGGCACGTGGCGGACTTCGCCTTCGCGCCGGAGAACTTCGAGGACCGCCGCAACATCCTGATGCGGCACCTCCAGACGCTGCGGTCCCTGTGGCGCGGCGAGAAGCTCCGCCGCACGGGTGGCGGCGGCGTGACGGTGGAGGTCGGCCTGCGCCCCAAGCCCGTCCAGACAGAGCTCCCCGTGTGGCTCACGGCCGCCAGCAGCCCGGAGACCTTCCGGCTCGCGGGCGAGGTAGGCGCGGGCGTGCTCACCGGACTGCTGACCCAGTCGCTCGAGGATCTGAAGCCGAAGGTGGCGCTGTACCGCGAGGCGTGGCGTCGCAATGGCCACCCGGGGCGCGGCCACGTCACGTTGATGCTCCACACGTTCATCGGCGACGACGAGCAGGACGTCCTGCACACCGTCCGCAAGCCGCTGCTGCGTTACTTCCGAAGCTCGGCGGAGATCGCCGCGTCGCTGCTGGCGGCCCAAGGCTTCCAGGGCGAAATCGACAAGGTGTCCGAGGCCGACCTCGAGGCCATGCTGGAGCACACCTTCGAGCACCACGCCAAGGGAACGGGGCTCATCGGCACCGTGGAGAGCGGGCTGCGGCGGATGGAGCAGGTCCGCGGCTCCGACGTGGATGAGGTGGCCTGCCTCATCGATTTCGGTCTGGAGACGCCGGTGGTGCTGGAGGGCCTGCGCCGGCTGGCCACGATGCGTGAGCGGATGGAGCAGGCCGCCGTCCATCAGCGTGAACACGTGCGCGTGGAGGCCGGTCAGGGCGTGGAGGAGCTGCTGGAGCTGGCGCGTCAGTCCGGCGCGGTGATGCTCCAGGCGTCGGCGCGGTTGGCCCGAACGCTCGCGGAGCTGCCGAAGGCGCGCGAGGCGCTGAAGCCCGTGGGCGCGGTGGTGCTCGAAGGTGCGTCGGCGGAGCTGGCCCATTCCTTGGTGGAGGCGTCTGAAACCAAGGTGCTGCTCGCGGGCGACGTGTCCGAGGGCGTGCTGTTGCCGCGCATGCCGAACGAGCGCATTCCGGATGGGCTCCAGGCGTGGGTGCTGGATGCCGCCGGGATGCCCGTGCCGCCGGGCGTCGTCGGTGAACTGGCGCTGGAAGGCGTCGGGTTGCCGGGGCGGTTGTGGCGCGCGCGGGAGGAGGAGCACCGCCGGCTGGTGCCCCACCCGGCCCGCGCGAGTGCCCGCCTGTTCCGCACGGGGCGCCACGTCCGGATTCGGATGGATGGCCGCGTGGAACCCGTGACGCTTCCGGCCTCGCCAGTCATCAAGCCGCCGGTGGCCCGACCCGCGACCTCCGGCGCGAAGCCGCGGACGCCTGAGCCGGTCCAGCCCGTGCCGGCCGCGCCGCCCGCGATTTCTCGCGTGCCCAGGGACCGTCCCCTGCCCCTGTCCTTCGCGCAGCAGCGGCTCTGGTACCTCCAGCAGCTCGACCCGGACAACACCGCCTACAACAACGGCTCCAGCTTCCGGCTCGTGGGCGCGCTGGACACCGAGGCGCTCCGGGCCGCGGTGAACGAAATGGTGCGGCGGCACGAGGTCCTGCGCACCACGTACACGCTGACCGAGCACGGCGCCGTGCAGGTCATCCACCCCGAGTTCACGCTGCCCCTGCCGGTGGAAGACGTCCCGGGCGCCACGGCCGAGGCGCGGGAAGCCGAGATGTTGCGCCGCTGCCAGGCGCTGGGCGCGGAGCCCTTCGACCTGGAGCGAGGCCCGGTCATCCGGGCGTTGCTGCTGCGCCTCAGCCCCCATGAGCACGTCCTCAGCCTGATGCAGCACCACGTCATCTCCGACGCCTGGGGCACGCTCGTCGTGGGCAACGAGCTGTCCGTGCTCTACCCGTGCTTCAGCGCGGGCCTCGAGTCACCCCTGCCGCCCCTGCCCGTGCAGTACGCGGACTACGCGGTGTGGCAACGCGAGTGGCTGGAGGGCGCGGTCATGGACGCGCAGATCCAATGGTGGAAGTCGGAGCTGGCGGGCGTCTCCGCGTTGGAGCTGCCCACGGACCGGCCTCGGCCCGCGGTGCAGTCGTACTCGGGTGGATCCTGCTCGTTCTTGATTCCGTCCGATGTGACGGAGCCTCTGTTGGCCTTTGGTCGGCGCGAGGGCGCCACGTCGTTCATGGTCCTGCTGGCGCTGTTCCAGGCCGTGCTGGGGCGGACGTCCGGTCAGGAGGACTTCGCGGTGGGCATCCCCATCGCGGGCCGCACGCAACCGGAGGTGGAGGGCCTGCTGGGATGCTTCGTGAACACGCTCGCGATGCGTTCACGACTGGCGGGCGGCCCGTCGTTCCGGGAGCTGCTCCACCGCGTGAAGCGGCAGTCGCTCGACGCGTTCACGAATCAGGACGCGCCGTTCGAGCGGGTCATCGAAGCGCTGCAGCTTCCGCGAGACCAGAGCCGTACGCCGGTCTTCCAGGTCGTGCTGAACGTGGTCAACACGCCCAAGGTCGACGTGGCGCATCAGTCACTGCAACTCAGCCAGATCGCGCTTCCCGCGGACTCTTCCAAGTTCGACCTGAGCCTGGAACTCCTGGAGAACAAGAGCGAGCTGAACTGCCGATTCGAGTACGCGTCCAGTCTCTTCGACAGCGACACGATGGAGCGTCTCGCGCAGCGCTTGGTTGAACTCGCGCGGAAGGTCGTGGCGTTCCCGGACCTCTCGTTGTCCCGTGTGCCCCTCTTCACCGAGGTCGAACGGGCGCAGGTGTTGGAGGCGTTCCAGGGACGGCGCGAGGTGTACCCGGCGAAGGACACGCTGCACGGGTTGGTGGAGGCGCAGGCCGAACGGACGCCGGATGCGGTGGCGGTGACGTTCGAGTCGGAGCACGTGACGTACCGGGAGCTGGAGGCCCGGGCGAATCAGGTGGCGCACCAGCTTCGTGGGATGAGGGTCGGCGTCGAGTCGCTGGTGGGGGTGTGCCTGGAGCGCTCGGTGGACATGGTGGTCGCGCTGCTGGGCGTGCTGAAGGCGGGAGCGGCGTACGTGCCGTTGGACCCGGCGTACCCGCGAGAGCGTCTCACGGGGATGTTGGAGGACAGCGGCGCGACGGTGCTGCTGACGCATGAGAAGCACGAGGGCGTGTTGGCTGCGTCTCCGGCGCGGGTGGTGCTGCTGGACGCGCAGCGGGACGAGGTGTCGCGACTCCCAGTGACGCGTCCGTCCGTGCCGCAGATGGGCCCGGAGGCGCTGGCGTACGTCATCTTCACGTCGGGCAGCACGGGCCGCCCCAAGGGGGCGATGAATGCGCACGGAGCCATCGCCAACCGGCTGAGGTGGATGCAGCAGGAGTACGGGCTGGGCGGCGAGGACGTGGTGCTGCAGAAGACGCCCTTCAGCTTCGACGTGTCGGTGTGGGAGTTCTTCTGGCCGTTGTCGGTGGGAGCACGGTTGGTGGTGGCCCGTCCCGGAGGCCACCAGGAGCCGGCGTACCTTGCAAAGGTGGTGAAGGAGGAGCGCGTCAGCACGCTGCACTTCGTGCCCTCCATGCTGCGTGCCTTCATAGAAGAGCCCGGGCTGGAGGGACTGGGCGCCCTGCGCCGGGTGGTGTGCAGCGGCGAGGCGCTGGACGCGGAGTTGGTGAAGAAGGCGTACGCGCGGCTGCCGAGGACGGTGGAGGTGCACAACCTCTACGGGCCGACGGAAGCGGCGGTGGACGTCAGTTACTGGCCCTGCCCCCGTGACGCCCAGTTGGCGCGGATTCCCATCGGCGGGCCGGTGGCGAACACGGTGCTGTACGTGCTGGACGGGCACGGGCAGCCGACGCCGGTGGGCATTCCGGGTGAGTTGCACATCGGCGGCGTGCAGGTGGGCCGCGGTTACCGGCAGCGCCCGGAGCTGACAGCGGAGCGCTTCATCCCGGACGCCTTCAGCGGAACACCGGGTGCGCGCTTGTACCGCACCGGAGACGTGGCGCGGTGGTTGCCGGACGGAACGTTGGAGTACCTGGGCCGAGCGGACTTCCAGGTGAAGCTGCGCGGCTTCCGCATCGAGCTGGGCGAAATCGAAGCGGCCCTGCGCGGACACCCGGGTGTGCGTGACGCGGTGGCGGTCGTTCGCCAAGAAGCTCAAGGCGACGCGCGCCTCATCGCCTACGTGACGGGGGACGCGGAGCCGCTGACGCCCGCTGCACTGCAAGCGCATCTGCAGAAGCAGCTTCCCTCGCACATGGTGCCCTCGGTGTTCATGCACCTGGGCGTCCTTCCGCTGAACCCCAGCGGCAAGGTGGACCGCAAGGCCCTGCCGGCGCCCGAGGCCCCTACGGCACAGCAGGGCCAATACGTGGCCCCGAGAACCCCCACGGAGGAGGCCCTGGCGGACCTCTTCTCCCAGGTGCTCGGCGTGCGCCGCGTCGGTGTCCACGATGGGTTCTTCGAACTGGGAGGCCACTCGCTGCTGGCGACCCAGGTCGTGGTGCGCGTGCGCGCGCAGTTCGGCGTCGAACTGCCGCTCCGGACCTTCTTCGAAGCGCCATCCGTGGCGGGACTCGCGGGGTTCCTGGATGCACAGCGGCACGTGCCCACCTCTCCGGCCAAGGCTCTGCCGCCCCTGGTGCCCGTGGACCGTGCCTCCTCGCTGCCCCTGTCCTTCGCGCAGCAGCGGCTGTGGTTCGTCAGCCAGCTCAGTGAGTCGGGCAACAGCGCGTACAACCTCGCCTTCCCGTTGAAGCTCCGGGGCGCGTTGAACCTGCCAGCGCTCCAGCAAAGCTTCGACGAGCTGGTGCGGCGTCACGAATCCCTCCGCACGACCTTCCGCTTGGAAGGCAACGCCCCGGTCCAGGTCATCCACCCGCCGGCGGGGGTTCCGCTGGAGGTCCTCGACCTGTCGGACCTGACGGACGCCGAGGTCCGTGACGAAGAGTCGCTGCGACTCGTCCAGGAAGAAGCCCGGTATCCCTTCGACCTGGAACAGGGCCCGCTGATGCGAGCCCTGCTGATGAAGCAGTCGGTCACGGAGCACGTGCTGGTGCTCAACCTGCACCACATCGTCACGGATGGCTGGTCCAACGGCGTCATGGTTCGCGAGCTGGCCGCGCTCTATGCGGCCTTCAGCCAGGGCCAGCCGTCGCCCCTGCCCGCCCTCCCCGTCCAGTACGCGGACTTCGCGATGTGGCAGCGGCAATGGCTCCAGGGTGAGGTCCTGGACGCGCAGCTCGACTACTGGCGCGGCAAGCTCGCCGGGGCTCCGTCCCAAATGGAGCTACCCACCGACAAGCCGCGTCCGGCCCAGCAGTCCTTCCGTGGCGCCGGCACGGCGCTCAGCCTGTCGAACCGGCTGAGCGAGGCCGTGGAGCTGCTCGCGAAGCGCGAGGCCGCCACGCCGTTCATGGTGTTGCTCGCGGCGTTCCAGGTGGTGCTGAGCCGGTACTCGGGACAGGAGGACATCCTGGTGGGCTCGCCCATCGCCGGTCGGCGTCAGGCGGAGTCCGAAGCGCTCATCGGGTTCTTCGTCAACAACCTGGTCCTGCGCACCCGCGTCCAGGGCCGCGACACGTTCCGTGCGTTGCTGGCGCAGGTCCGGGAGTCGACGCTGGGCGCGTACGAGCACCAGGACGTCCCGTTCGACAAGCTGGTCGAGGTCCTCCATCCCGAGCGCGACCCGAGCCGCTCGCCGCTGTTCCAGGTCTCCTTCACCCTGCACAACGCGCCACTCCCCGCGCTGTCCCTGGCGGGCCTGACGCTGTCGCTCGAAGAGCCGCCGTCCAGCGTCAGCCGCTTCGACCTGGAGCTTCAGCTCCAGCGCACGGCGCAGGGGTTCGAGGGCGGCATCACCTACAACACCGCGCTGTTCACCGAGGACACGGCGGTGAGGATGAGTCGCCGTCTGGCCACGCTGCTCGAAGCGGCCGTGGCGTCGCCCGACGTCCCGCTGTCCCGCATCTCGTTGCTGACCGCGGACGAGCGGCAGCAGGTGTTGACGGAGGTGAATGCCACCGCGGTGGACTACCCGCGCGACACGGCCATTCATGCACTGTTCGCCGCCCAGGCGGCGCGGAGCCCGGGCGCCGTGGCGGTGTCCTCGGCGACGAGGCCCCTGACGTACCGGCAGCTCGACCAGCGCGCGAACCAGCTCGCCCACCACCTGCGCACGGTGGGCGTGCGTCCCGGTGCCCGGGTGGGCTTGTGCGTCGAGCGCTCGCCGGAGCTCATCGTTGGCATGTTGGGCATCCTCAAGGCCGGAGCGGCCTACGTGCCCGTGGAGCCCCGGCAGCCCGCGGAGCGCATCACCGCGCTAATGCACGATGCGCGCGTCAGCGTCCTCCTGAGTCAGGACGCGATCGCGGAGGAGTTGCCGGATACGGGTTGCCCGCTCGTGCTCCTCGACGCGGAGGCACAGGCCATTGGCACCCAGCCCGTGACTCCGCCCGAACTCTCGGTCGGTGGTGACGACCTGGCCTACGTGATGTTCACCTCCGGCAGCACGGGCCGCCCCAAGGGCGTCGGTGTTCCGCACAGAGGTGTGGTGCGCCTGGTCAAGGGCAGCCACTTCGTCCGGTTCGGTCCTCGGGAGGTCTTCCTCCAGTTGGCGCCCGCGGCGTTCGATGCCTCGACGTTCGAAATCTGGGGTGCCCTTCTCCATGGGGCGCGCCTGGTGCTCGCGCCGCCCAAGGCGCTGGCAGTCGAGGACCTGGGAGCGCTCCTGGTCCGTGAAGGCATCACCACGCTGTGGTTGACGGCCGCCCTCTTCGAGCAGGTGGCCGCGAGCCAGGGAGACGCGCTGTCCCAGGTGCGGCAGGTGCTCGCGGGAGGTGATGTCCTGTCCGTGCCTCGCGTGCGAGAACACCTGGCGCGGCTTGCGCCGGAGGCAGTGCTCGTCAACGGCTACGGCCCCACGGAGAACACGACCTTCTCCGCGACGCAGGCTCTTCGCGCGGGTGACCGGCTGGGACGCTCCGTGCCCCTGGGCAGGCCGATCGCCAACTCCACCACCTATGTGTTGGATGTGGACCTGAACCCCGCTCCGCCTGATGTCCCCGGCGAGCTGTATGTCGGCGGAGACGGTCTGGCTTGGGGCTACCTCGAACAGCCCGCGCTCACCGCCGAGCGCTTCATCCCGCATCCCTTCGCCCCCACTCCGGGGGCTCGGCTGTACCGCACGGGAGATCGGGCGCGCTGGCGTCCGGACGGGACCTTGGAGTTCCTGGGCCGCGTCGACTTCCAGGTGAAGGTGCGCGGCTTCCGCATCGAACCGGCGGAGGTCGAGGCCGTGCTCCGTCAGTTCGCGGGGGTCGAGGACACGGTGGTCGTGGCGCGTGAGGACGCCCCTGGCGACAGGCGGCTGGTGGCCTACGTGAGCACGGAAGCGCCGGCCCAGATGGACGTGGCCGCGCTCCGCTCCTTCGTCCAGAAGCAGTTGCCGGACTACATGGTCCCCTCGGCCTTCGTGGCGCTGTCCGCGTTGCCGCTGAACGCCAACGGCAAGGTGGACCGAAAGGCCCTGCCCAAGCCGGGGGCTCCGAAGCCCATGGTGTCCCAGGCCGCGGAAGGTGCCCCGCGGAGTCCGCTGGAGGCACAGCTCGTCTTCATCTGGTCGGAAGTCCTGGGGGCCGCGCGGGTCGGCATCCATGACGACTTCTTCGAGCTGGGTGGGCACTCGCTCCTGGCCACGCAGGTCGTCACTCGCGTGCGTGAGGCCCTGGGCGTGGACCTGTCTTTGGGCGACCTGTTCGCCAGGCCCACCGTGGCGGGCCTGGCTGAACACCTGGGCCCCGTGGCCGGTGCGGCCGGGCCCCGGACGCCGACCATCGCCAAGGCGCCGCGCACCGGGGACCTGCCCCTGTCCTTCGCGCAGCAGCGCCTGTGGTTCATCGACCAGATGGAGCCGGGCAACACCCACTACAACGTCCCCCTGCCCCTTCAGTTGGACGGAGTGCTGGACGCGTCGGCGCTGCAACGGAGCCTGGAGGAGCTGGTTCGCCGGCACGAAATCCTGCGGACCACCTTCCGCGCCGTGGCGGGCCAGCCCGTCCAGGTCATCCACCCCTCCGTGTCCGTGCCCTTCGAGCACGTGGACCTGTCGGGCATCCCGGACGAAGCGCTCCGGCGCGCCGACGCCGTGCGCCGCGCCACCGAGGAAGCCCGGCGTCCCTTCGACCTGAGCCAAGGGCCGATGTTGCGCACGCTGCTGCTCCGGCTGGGGGCCCGCGAGTCCCTGCTGCTCCTGCACGTTCACCACATCGTCTCGGATGGCTGGTCCCTGGGCGTGCTCGTGCGCGAACTCACGGCGCTGTACGGCGCGTTCCGCCAGGGGCGGCCCTCTCCACTGCCGGCGCTCCCGGTGCAGTACGCGGACTACGCGGTGTGGCAGCGCTCCGACGCGTCCACGAAGCGCCTGGAGGCCCAGCTCGATTGGTGGAAGGCGCGGTTGGCGGGTGCGCCGCACGCGCTGGAGTTGCCCACGGACAAGGCGCGCCCGGCGGTCTACTCGTACCGTGGCGCGACGCTGCACGTGGGCCTGGGGCGGGAGTTGACCCAGCGGGTGGAAGCCCGAGCCCAGAGTGAGGGCGTCACGCCGTTCATGTTGCTGCTGGCGGTGTACCAACTGTTGCTCCAGCGGCACACGGGCCAGGACGACGTGCTGGTGGGCTCGCCCATCGCCAACCGCACGCAGGGCGCCACCGAGGGACTCATCGGGTTCTTCGTGAACACGCTGGTGCTGCGGGCACGCTTCACGCCCGGACTCACGCCGCGTCAGTTGCTGGCGCAAGTGCGCGACACCACCCTGGGCGCGTACGAACACCAGGACCTGCCCTTCGAGCGACTGGTGGAGGAGCTCAACCCTTCGAGGGATCCGAGCCGTCCCGCGTTGGTCCAGTCCCTGTTCGCGGTCCAGAACGCGCCGGTTCCCGAACTGGCCCTGCCCGAGCTGATCGTCCGCCCGGCGGACCTGGGAGAAGCAGGCGTCGCCCTGGCCGAGGTCAGCCTGGAGCTGGCTCGCACCTCGGAGGGATACGCGGGAACGCTGAAGTACAGCACCGACCTGTTCGAGGCCGGCACGGCCGAACGGCTCTTCGAGCACTACCGGCGGTTGCTGGAGGGTTTCCTCGACGGTCCGGACGCGAGCGTCGAGTCCTTGCCGGTGATGACGGGCGCCGAGGAGCACCGGCTCCTGGCGGAATGGAGCGGCGCCGCCGTCGCCACGGCGCCGCACGGTGCGCTGTTCCCTGCGCGCATCGAGCAACACGCCGCGACGACGCCGGAAGCCCCCGCCGTGGTGCTGGGCGAGCAGGTGCTGACGTACGCCCAGCTCAATGCACGGGCGAACCAGCTCGCCGCGCACCTGCGCACGCTGGGGGTCGCCGCGGAGACACGGGTGGCGCTGTGCCTGGAGCGCACGCCCGAGGCCCTCATCGCGTTGTTGGCGGTGCTCAAGGCCGGTGGGGCCTTCGTGCCCATCGACCCCGCCGCACCCGCGCAGCGCAAGTCGTTCGTCTTCCAGGACAGCACGGCGTCCATCCTGCTCACGGTCCAGCACCTGGCCGACGCGTGGGAGCCGGCGTTCGGGTATGTGCTGTGTCTCGACTCGGACGCGGCCCAGTTCGCATCGCTGCCCGTGACGGATGTCCCCTCGCAAGCCCGTGAAGACGACCTCGCGTACGTCATCTACACGTCGGGTTCCACGGGCACGCCGAAGGGCGTCATGGTGCAGCACCGCAGCTTCCTGGCGATGCAATCCGGCATGGCCCAGGTGTTCCCGTCGGAGCGGGGAGCCCCTCGGCGCGTCAGTCTCAACGCGCCGCTGCACTTCGACGGCTCCCTCGTGTCGATTGTGCGCCTGGCTGACGGGGACTGCCTGTGCCTGGTGCCAGAAGACACTCGGAAGAACCCCGAGGCCCTGGTGGCGTGGGTTCAGGCGCAGCGCGTGGACGTGCTCGACTGCGCGCCCGCCCAGTTGGCGTTGATGGTCGAGGCCGGGTTGCTGGACGCGCCGCACGTCCCCGCGCGAATCATCAGCGGGGGCGAGGCCATCTCACCTGCCCTGTGGAACCGGTTGGCCCGCACGGAACGGACGGAAGCGTTCAACGCCTATGGCCCCACGGAGAGCACCGTCTGCGCCACCACGGAGCGCATCTGGCGAAGCGACAGCCAGGTGCCTCGCATCGGCAGGCCCCTGGCGGGGACCCGGCTGTACGTGTTGGACGAACACCAACGGCTGGTACCCATGGGCGCCGCGGGTGAGCTGTACATCGCGGGAGCGGGACTGGCGCGCGGCTACCTGGGCAAACCCCACCTGACGGCGGAGCGCTTCGTGCCCGACCCCTTCGCTTCGGAGCCAGGGGCGAGGATGTACCGCACGGGCGACAAGGTCCGGTGGTGCGAACCTGGGACGCTGGAGTACCTGGGCCGGCTGGACTTCCAGGTGAAGCTGCGCGGCTTCCGCGTCGAGCTGGGCGAAATCGAGATGGCCCTCCGGAGCCATCCGTTCGTGAAGGAGGCCGTGGTGCTGGCGCGCGAGGACGCGCCCGGCGGCAAGCGGCTCGTGGCCTACGTGGTGGCCGACGCGGAGTCCGCGCTGTCCGTCGAGGACCTGCGCGGGTTCCTTCAGCAGCGACTGCCCGAGTACATGCTGCCGTCGGCGTATGTGCCGCTGGACTCCCTGCCGCTGACGGCCAGTGGCAAGGTGGACCGCAAGGCGCTGCCCCACCCGGAAGTCGCGCAGGTGGCGCGCGAACGGGTCATCGAGCCCCCCGTGACGCCCACGGAAGCCACGCTGGTGGCGCTGTGGAAGACGCTGTTGCGCGTACCCGAGGTGAGCCGGCGGGACAACTTCTTCGAACTGGGAGGGCACTCGCTGCTGGCCACGCAGGTGGTGGCCCGCCTCCGCGAGACCTTTGGCGTGGAGCTGGGGCTTCAGGCGTTCTTCGAGGCCCCCACGGTCGCGGGACTCGCCGAGCGGTTGGGCGCGGCGGGCGCGACTGCCCGCCTTCCTCCGTTGACCCGGTCCTCGGCGGAAGGGCCCGTGCCGCTCTCCTTCGCGCAGCAGCGGCTCTGGTTCCTGGACCAGCTCCAGCCCGGTGGGGTTGCGTACAACATCCCCTCGGCGTTGCGACTGTCGGGGACCTTGCGGCTCCAGGCTTTGCAGCACGCCGTGGATGAACTCGTGCGGCGGCATGCGTCGCTCCGCACGACGTTCCATGCCGAGCGTGGGGAGTCCCGCCAGGTCATCCATGCGCCACGCCCGCTGCCGCTGACGGTGGTGGACCTGTCCGACATCCAGGACGAAGCGCAGCGGGAAGCGGAGGCGGCGAAGCACGCGACCGACGACGTCCAGCGGCCCTTCGACCTCGCCGCCGGTCCGTTGCTGCGTGTGACGGTGTTGAAGCTGGCTGCGTCCGAGCACGTGCTGCTGGTGTGCATGCACCACATCGTTTCGGACGGCTGGTCCATGGGCGTGCTGGTTCGGGAAGTGGCCGCGCTCTACGAGGACTTCCACGCGGGCCGTCCGGCCCGGCTGCCCGAGCTGCCGGTGCAATACGCGGACTTCGCGGTGTGGCAGCGAGAGTGGATGCGGGGCGAGGCGCTGAGCCGGCAGTTGGACTGGTGGAAGCAGCAGTTGGCCGGAGCGCCGCATGCGCTGGAGTTGCCCACCGACAAGCCGCGTCCCGCCGTGCCGAGTCACCAGGGAGCCGTCGTCCCGGTGCACCTGCCGCTGGCGCTCAGCGAGGCGGTGGAGGCGCTGTCGCAGCGCGAAGGCGCCACGCCGTTCATGGTGTTGCTGGCCGCCTTCCAGTGCGTGCTGGCCCGTCATGCCGGGCAGGAGGACGTGCTGGTGGGCTCGCCCATCGCGGGTCGTCGCCATGCGCAGACGGAGGGGTTGATTGGCTTCTTCATCAACACGCTGGCGCTGCGTGCGCGACTGACGCCGGGGCTGACCTTCCGCCAGGTGTTGGCGCAAGTGCGCGACACCACCCTGGGCGCGTACGAGCACCAGGACCTGCCCTTCGAGCGACTGGTGGAGGAACTCCAGCCCGCGCGTGACCTGGGCCGGAGCCCACTCTTCCAAGTGCTGTTTGCCTTGCAGAACGCTCCGGAGACCGAGCTGTCCCTGCCCGGACTGACACTGAGTCCCGTCGAGGCTTCGCTCGCTGTCACCAAGTTCGAGCTGGAGCTGTCGCTGGCCCGTACGTCGGACGGTTTCCGCGGAGGCCTCGTCTACAGCACTGAGTTGTTCGAGCCTGCGCGCGTGGAGCGACTGGCTGCACACCTGACGCGGGCGTTGGAGGCGGCGGTGGCCTCGCCAGACCATCTCGCGACCACCCTGCCCCTGCTCACGGAGGCGGAGCGTCGGCGGCTGTTGCTGGACGCGCACGGCGCTGATGGAAAGCGCCGTGAGCCAACGGGGGCTGATTGGGCGTCGACGTCAACGAACGGAAGCGCGACGAGCCCACGACAGGGCGAGGCGTTCCACAAGCGCTTCGAGCAACAGGCCCTGAGGACGCCAGGGTCACCCGCCGTGACGCTGGGCGCCGAGGTGCTGACGTATGCCCAGCTCAATGCTCGGGCGAATCAGCTCGCCGCGCACCTGCGAACCCTGGGCATCGCAGCGGAGACGCGAGTAGCGCTGTGCCTGGAGCGCACGCCGGAGGCCATCGTCGCGGTGTTGGCGGTGATGAAGGCCGGGGGAGCCTACGTGCCCATCGACCCGGCGGCCCCCGCGCAGCGGAAGTCGTTCGTGCTGGAAGACAGCCAGGCCGCTGTCCTGGTGACGCACCAGCGCTGCGGCGATGACTGGCAGCCGAAGGTGAAGCACCGCGTCTGCCTCGACACGGAGGCCGCACGCCTCGAGGCGCTGCCAGTGCACGACGTCCCGGAGACTGTCCACGGCGACAACGCCGCCTATGTCCTCTACACCTCGGGCTCCACGGGCATGCCCAAGGGCGTCGTGGTGCAGCATCGCGCGCTGGAGGCCCTGCACCACGCCACGGCCCAGGCCTTCTTCGACGGTCTGCCCGCCGGGCAGCGGCTGAGCCTCAACGCGCCGCTCTACTTCGACGTCAGCATGGGCCAGCTCATCCACCTGACGCAGGGAGGCCACTGCCTGTGCCTGGTCCCGGAGGAGACGCGCAAGGACCCGGAGGCCATGGTGGCGTGGCTGGAGACGCAGCGCGTGGACCTGCTGGACTGCACGCCCGCGCAACTGACGCTCTTGCTCCAGTCGGGCCTCCTGGAGCGAGCCCACGTCCCCACGAGGATTGTGTGCGCGGGCGAGGCCATGGACGCCTCGCTCTGGCGGCGACTGGCGGAATCGGGACGGACGAAAGCGTTCAACGCCTACGGCCCCACCGAGAGCACGGTGTACGCCACCTTCGCGCAGGTGCAGCAGTCCCGAGTCTCGCGAGAAACCATCCCTGTCATCGGCCAGCCGCTGACCGGGACACAGGCGTACGTGCTCGATGAGCACCTGGAGCTGTCACCCCTGGGCGCCGCGGGCGAGCTGTACCTCGCGGGCGAAGGCCTGGCTCGCGGCTACCTGGACCGTCCCTCCCTGACGGCGGAGCGCTTCGTTCCCAACCCCTTCGCGGCGACGCCGGGGGCCAGGATGTACCGCACGGGCGACAAGGCCCGTTGGCAAGAGGACGGCACGTTGGAGTACCTGGGCCGGTTGGACTTCCAGGTGAAGCTGCGTGGCTTCCGCATCGAGCTGGGCGAAATCGAAGCGACGCTGCGAAGCCTCGCCCACCTCCGCGATGCGGTCGTCCTGGCGCGCGAGGACGTGCCCGGGGACAAGCGGCTCGTGGCCTACGTGGTTCCGGACAGCACCTCCGACACCGCGCTGTCGACGGAGACACTGCGCCAACACCTCCAGCAGCGGCTGCCCGAGTACATGGTGCCGTCGGTCTTCGTGTCACTCACCGCCCTTCCCCTGACGCCCAGCGGCAAGGTGGATCGCAAGGCACTGCCACCCCCCAGGCCCGGGGACATGGGCTCGACGGAGGCCCACGTCCCGCCTCGGGATGCGCTGGAGCTTCAGTTGGTCCGAGTCTGGGAGCAGGTGCTCGGGACGGCCCCCATCAGCGTGCGCTCCAGCTTCTTCGAGCTGGGTGGGCACTCCCTGCTGGCCGTGCGGCTCGTCGCGGAGCTGCGCGAGTCGCTCGGCCAGCCCCTCCCGCTCGCCGCCCTCTTCCAGGCCCCGACGGTCGAGCAGCTCGCCGGGCTGCTGCGCCGGGAGGACGCGATGCCCTCCGCGACGTTGGTGCCGTTCGCCGCGGCCCGTGGTGGAACGGAGGTTCCGTTCTTCTGCGTGCACCCCGTCGGAGGCAACGTCCTGGCCTATGCGGAGCTGGCACGGTGGCTGAGCCCGGACCGGCCGTTCTACGGCATCCAAGCGCAGGGCCTGGATGGCGGCACGCCGCCCCGAGCCACGGTGGAGGAGATGGCCGCGGCGTATGTCACCGCCATTCGCACCGTCCAACCCGCCGGGCCCTACCTGCTGGGCGGTTGGTCCGTGGGAGGCGTCATCGCCTACGAGATGGCGCGTCAGCTTCGAGCGCAAGGCGACACGGTGGCGCTGCTCGCGCTCATCGATGCCTACACACCCGCCGTACTCAACGCCGTCGAGCCCGGACCCCATCGCGCCCAGGTCGTCGCCGCGTTCGCGAGCGACCTGCTCGGCACGGGCTTCACAGACCTGGCCCCAGACGACGCGCGGCTCCAGGGCGATTCACCTGATGCCGTGCTGGACGCACTCTGGGATGCCGGTCGCCGCGCGGGAGCACTGCCGCCCGGGATGGAACGGGAGCACCTGCAGGCCCTGCTCCAGGTCTTCGAGGCCAACCTCCTCGCCGCCCACCGTTACCAGCCCCCTGCGATGAACCCCGGTCGCGTGTTGTTGCTCAAGGCGACCGAGGGCGCGGCGGGGACTCCGGAGGACGGCGGCTGGGGCGCGCTCGTGGGCGCCGGGCTCGAAAGGCAGCTCGTGCCCGGCGACCACTACAGCGTGTTGAAGGCCCCGGGCGTCCGCGAACTGGCGGAGCGACTCCGCGAGGCCGTCAAGCTCACCACCGGGTGAGTAGGACCTCGACGCCCAGGCCCAGCTCCTTGAAGTACTTGGGCCGCCCGTGGTGAAGCTGTCGCTCTCCCTCCGTCTTCTTGAGGAGGTAGAGCGGCATCGTCAGACGCAGGCCCACCATCTCCGCCAGGTCCACGCCGAGCCGGGCCTCGGGAATCGTCAGGGCCAGCTCGTTGGGTCTGCTCATGTAGCCCGCCGACACGCCAAGGCCCGCGCGCCACCGGACATAGGGCCCCAGGTCGAGGAACGAAATGGCGCCGTTGAAGCCGTCCATGTCGGAGACGCAGTCCACATAGAGCCCCAGCGAGGCCCACCGGACGCGCGTCTCGTTGGGGACGAGCTGGTCCATGTCGCGCACTCCCAGGCCAGAGAGCACGGCGCCGAAGCGGAACTCGTTGCGGTTGTACGCGAAGTCTTCCCGGCCCTGCTCGGACGCGAGGAATGGCAGCTCCACGCCCACGCCCACGCCGCGCTGTCGCATGGCGCTGAGGGTCCAGACGTGGTGCGGCTTCGAATACGTGAGCCACTCGTCCAGGAACACGGCGCCCGCGGGGCGAAGTGGAATCTTCAAGTTCCCCTTCTGCTGTGACACCAGGCTGTGGAAGGCGCGACCCACCCGCTTGCGGACGGGCACGAGGTCCTCGCGTGTCCCCGTCGCCTCGGCGCCCTCCATGACGCCTTCGCTGTAGCGGTAGCCGGCGTCGCCCAGCGCGGTGAGCAACACGTCCACCTTGGCCTTCTGGAGCTGGCCGGCCTCCGCCTGCCGCGTCAGCGCATCCGCGGCCTGACGCAGCTTCCCCAGCTCGGGCTGCGTGTCACACACGTTCTCCACGACGCAGCGGAAGCCGGGGGACGTGATGCCCAGGACGTTCAGGACGCGCAGCTCGCGATCTCTCAGGCGCTCCTTCTCGGTGCGCGGCACCATCAGGTCCACGGCGCGCGTCGAGGTGAGCTGGGTCGACAGGAACCGGATGGCGTCCTGCATGCCTCGGTAGAAGTCGTGTTCGCGGAAGCGCCGGTCGAAGAAGCCCATCATCGCGAACTGAAACTCCGAGGGCAGGACGGAGGTGCGGCGCGGAATCTTGATGCGGCCGGACAGATTGATGTCGTGCTCCAGCGTGTTGAGCACGGCGCTGTCGCGCGCCGCGTTCATCACGTTGCCCAGGTACTGGAAATAGGCCTCGTCCAGCGGGCTGCGGGAGCCCTCGGGCCGGGCCGACGGCGAAGCCCAGTCCCAGCCGACGACGTCCTG
Organism: Myxococcus hansupus; assembly: GCF_000280925.3. Lineage (NCBI taxonomy): Bacteria > Pseudomonadati > Myxococcota > Myxococcia > Myxococcales > Myxococcaceae > Pseudomyxococcus > Pseudomyxococcus hansupus. The sequence goes on along the minus strand of NZ_CP012109.1, from coordinate 3,948,470 downwards.
GTCCAGGTACACGATGGGAAAGCGCGCGCGGTTGAGGACCGTCTCGCGGGATGCACTGCGCTCCACCCAGCGCGAGCCGAGCCGCACCGCCAGGTCCACCGGGTTGTTGTTGAGCACGCCGCCGTCGACGAGCGTCAAGTCCTCCAGGTCGCCCCACTGCGTCTCCTTGAAGAAGGACATCGAGACAGGCACGGGTGGGAACGCGAGGGGGAAGGCACCAGAGGCCTGCGGCGTCAGCAGCAGATTGGACAGCGACACCTCGTGCCCGCCGTCACCCGTCGGCTTGGCGCCCAGGGCCGGGTAATAGACGAGCTCCTCTGGCTTCACGCCGATGTACGGGAACTTCGCGCTGGTGGCGCCTTCGAGGAAGGGCAGCCGCGCGGTGATCTTCCCCTCCCCCTCCGTCATCACCTGGACGACCAGCTTCTCCGTCACGCGCTTCAGCTTGAACTGCGACTCCGGTCCGCCCGCGCCGAACGGGACGTCTCGGCCGCGCAGGTTCGTCACGGTGAGGCCGTAGGCGAAGGTGCAGTCTTCCTTGAAGCGCGCCTGCTTCGACTTCTCCAGGATGAGCTGCAGCGTGTCCCGCATGTGCGGCTCGCTGAACAGGTGCGTGCCTTGGGGCGCGTCATCCCGCTCCGCCGGAAGGAGCCGGTCCAGGTCGAGCTGGTCGATCCACACCGTCCAGAACAGGCTCTGCTCGGGAGACCACTGGGGCTGGGCGAAGGCCGTGTCGCAGGAGGCCAGTCCTCCGAGCAGCGCGTTCACCGCGCCCGCGGAGGCGCCCGTCCAGACGCGGGGCGCCGGATTGCCCAGCCCCGAGTCGGCGCCTTCCCGCTGCGCGACGCTCCAGAACCGAACCAGCGTGGAGATGAACCCGGCCTGATAGGCGCCCAGGCTGATGCCGCCGCTGACGACCAGGGCCGGCGCGCTGCGCTCGGTCTCCTCCGCCAGGGCGCGGGCCTGCACGGGATCTTCAATGTGCTCGGGGGCGAACTGCGTGCCCTCGGGCACCAACGAGGTGTCTTTGGCGAAGGCGCCGCCTTTCGTATCGGCGGGCACGTCGGTGACGGAGCTGTCCGTGAGCGGTGGAGACACCACGCCGTCCACGGGGGCGCCTCGGAAGGCTCCGAGGGCTTGGGCTCCGGGGCAGTGGTCTCCGGCGGAGCCTCCGGAACCGCGGGGGTGGGCGCCGCGGGGGGCACCGGGGGCAAGGCTTGCGCCTGGGCCGAGCCCGTGGCTGCGAGCAGGAGCACGGCACAGGCGCGACGAAGGGTTTTGGGCATCTCGGGGCTCAGAAGAAGGACGAGGTGAAGCTATCCCTCAATCCTGACCCTGATCCTGGAAGCCCGGCAACCACGGAAGAATCAGGTGGCGCCGCACCTGCGCGAAGTCTGCTTCAGCGGGCCATGCCGTCGAGCATCAGCGCCTGGCCACACGTCCGATGACGTCGACCGGTCCAATGGTCAAGGGACTGCGTCGAGAAGCGACGTTCACACCGGGGGCATGTGACCCATCCGTGAGAATCCACGGCGACCGTGACGGCGGGCCCTGGCGCCAGGAAGTACCGCACGACCTCACCGGTGGTGCCGCGCTCCTCGCAGGCGGAGCACGACTCCTGCCAGGCCAGCCCTTCACCCTCGTGGCAGACCTTGCCCAAGCCCCGGCATTGCGGACAGTCCTCAAGAACCCATGGATTGTGGTCGTTCTCGTCGGTGAACACGGCGGCGCTCCGCCGGGGATACCGAGCGAGGCGCAGCCGCTTTCGAATCGCGTCCTTGCGGCTGGCGTCTTCGTCGCCCATGGCGAGGGCTCAGGACTTCTGCAGCTCGCGCGTGCTGTCGGCGGCGGCCTGCTCCGGCGCGGCGACGAACAGGGCCTCGCCCGAACCGGCCACGGGGGGCCGCAGCGGCGCGGCGACCGTCTCGGTCACCAGCGCGGGGACGGCCACGGGGTCCACGGTGGCGGCCTGCGCCCGCTCCGCCGCCTGACGGCGCTTGCGCCACACGAAGTAGCCCACGGCGGCGACCACCAGCACACCCATCACCGCGAACTGCCCCTCCTTGAACTTGGCGATCATCGAGTCGAGCTCCCCACCGAAGTGATAGCCGAGCCAGATGAACACGGGCGCGGACAGCAGCGCGGCCAGGCCGTCCCAGAAGATGAAGCGCCAGTAGGGCATGCCCACCGAGCCCGCGGTGAAGTACGTCACCGCGCGCACGCCCGGCATGAAGCGGGCGATGCAGACGACCTTGTGCCCGTGCTTGCCGAACAGGCCTTCCACCTTCGCGCGCTTCTCCGGCGTGACGATTCGGGCGAAGAAGCCACCGCTGCCCTCGCGACCCAGCTTCCCACCCAGCCGGCGGCCGGCCAGGTAGATGAGGCTGTCACCCACGAGGATGCCCGCGAAGCCGACCACCATCATGATCGACAGGTTGGCGGCACCCTTGTGGGCCAGGAAGCCCCCGAGGATGAGGGAGATGTCCTCCGGCAGCGGCACACCCAGACCGCAGGCCACCAGGATGCCGAACACGGTGGCATAGGCGAAGAAGCCCTGCGAATCGCCGAGGAGGTTGGTGAGAAGTTCTTGCACGCGTCGTCCCGTCCGTTCACTTCCGAGGGGCTGCGCTTCCGAATCCGCTCGGACCGCCCCTCTAGCGCCCAGACATCAACCGGGCGCGGGTCGTCAAAACTCCGGGTAATGGGGACTCGACAACAAATCCTTCGGTACCCGGCCTGCTCCCGGGCCCGCGATGGCGCCCGCTCTCCCTTCTTATTCTCCGACCGACACCTCCCGCTGCCCCAGTGTCCTGACGTCGCGAACGCCTCAAGGGCCGCCCGCCCACCTGGATGCCATCCATCCAGGTGCCCCGACATGTCCCACCCGAGACTTCACGGCGGCACATCCCTGCGCTCGTGAGGCAGGCCCTCCGCCTGTCTTAAGCAGCCGGCGCCTTCCCCACCAGCGTGCGAAGCATGTCCCGGTTGTCGCGGGCCTTCTGGCCGAAGTGGGAGACGATTCCCATCAGCAGCTTCACGCAGGCCTGGGGTTTGGTCGCCAGGAGCTTCTGGAAGTCCGCGGCGCGAATCTCCAGGGCGGACACGTCGGTGACAGCGGTGGCGGAGCACAACCGCTCACCCTTCTGCACCAGGGCCAGCTCGCCCAGGGGCTCACCGGCGCCCACCTCGCCCAGGGGGACGTCCTCGCCGGAGGCGCTCTTCGCGCTCAGGCGGACGGTGCCTTCCCCGACGATGAGGAGCGACTCACCCGCCTTGCCTTCGACGAAGAGCGCGGTCCCCTTGGGGAACGCTCGCGGGACGGCGAGCCCCGCGAAAATCTGGATGCCGGTATCCGTGAAGCCCTTGAACAGCGGGCACGCCTTGAGCGTTGTGGCAGGCACGAGAGCCATGGATGTGCTCCTAACACGCCCAGCGTAGGCTCGCGAGCGAGTCAGCGCTCCGTCTGGTACTCCTTCGCGAGCTCCACGTAGTGGTGCGCGGACATCAAGAGGAAGTCCCGCTCCGCCTCGGTGATGGGGCGCTTCACCCGGCCCGGGGAGCCCACCACCAGTGAACCCGGGGGAATCTTCGTGCCCGGCGTCAGCAGCGCGCCGGCGCCGATGATGCAGTCGTCCCCGACTTCCGCGTCATCCATGATGGTGGAGCCCATGCCCACCAGCACCCGGTTCCCAATGGTGCAACCGTGGAGGATGACGTGGTGTCCCACCGTCACGTCGTCGCCGACGACGGTCGAGGACCGGCCCCCGGTGACGTGAACCAGGGAGAGGTCCTGCACGTTGGTGCGCTTCCCGATGCGGATGGGATTCACGTCCCCGCGCAGCACGCAGTTGAACCAGATGGAGGAGTCCTCCCCCACCTCGATGTCGCCCACCAACTGCGCGGAGTCGTCCACGAAGCAACCCGGGTGGACGCGGGGGGACATTCCTCGGAACGGCCTCAGCGGCATGCTGTCTACGCCTCCGCGACGACGTGGAAGGGGCTCTCCGCCACGGGCATGGGCAACGGCTCCACCGTGGGCGGCTTGAGCAGGGCCACCTGCTTGCCCGCGAGCTGATTGGGCGTGGCGCGCTCCACCTTCACCGTCACGAAGGCACCCGCCGGGGCGTCACCCTCGAAGTTGACGGTGCGGTTCTCCGGCGTGCGGCCGAAGCGCTTGGTGGGGTCGTAACGCGAGTGCCCCTCCACCATCACCTCCACCTCCGAGCCCACCAGCGCCGCGGTGATTTCACCGCTGATGCGCCGCTGCAGCTTCTGCAGGCGCTCCAGGCGGGCGATCTTCACCTCGTGCGGCACCGGGCCCCAGTCCTTCTCGCGCAGCGCCGCGCCCGTCTTCGGCCGGGGGCTGTAGACGAAGGAGAACTGGTTGTCGTAGCGGACCTCCTCGGTCAGCTTCATCGTCATCTCGAACTCTTCCTCCGTCTCCCCGGGGAAGCCGACGATGATGTCCGTGGTGACGGCGATGCCGGGCCGCGCCTCGCGCAGCTTGGCCAGTCGCTCCAGGTACTGCACCACGGTGTAGTCGCGGCGCATCATCTTCAGGATGCGGTCGCTGCCGCACTGCACCGGCAGGTGGAAGTGCGGGGTGATCTTCGGCTGGACGCGGAAGGCTTCGATCAGCTCGTCGGACAGGTCATGCGGGTGGCTGGTGGTGAAGCGCACGCGCTCGATGCCCGGCACCTCCGCGGTGCGCAGCAGCAGTTGGGCGAAGGAGATGCCGCCCGCGTACGAGTTCACGTTCTGGCCAATGAGCGTCACCTCGCGCACGCCCACCTTCGCCAAGTCCGCCACCTCGACGAGCACGTCCGGGAACGCCCGGCTCACCTCGCGGCCCCGCGTGTGCGGCACGATGCAGAACGAGCAGACGTTGTCGCAGCCCTTCATCACGGTGACGAACTCGGTCACCTTGCCGCGGGACGTCTCCGGGTCGGCGCGCGGGAAGACGTACTCCTCCGAGTGCACGAAGGCCGTCTCCACCACCCGCTCCCGCTCCGCCGACACGCGGCCGATGATGTCCGGCAGGCGGGCGATGTTGTCGGGACCGAAGACGAAGTCCAGGTACGGCACCTTCTTGAGGAGCTTGTCCTTCTCCTGCTGCGCCACGCACCCGCCCACGCCAATCAGCGCGCCACGGCTGGCCTTCACCGGTTTGTAGCGGCCCAGGGCGGACAGCATCTTGTCCTCGGCCTTCTCACGGATGGAGCAGGTGTTGAGGATGATGAGGTCGGCGTTGTCCGGCACCGGCGTCGGCGCGTAGGACATCTGGCTCAACACCTCGCTCATGCGGAGCGAGTCGTTGACGTTCATCTGGCAGCCGAAGGTGTGGATGAAATAGCGCTTCATGGAAGAACCCTGAGCAAGTACGTGCCCTTATCCGATGGCCGGACGCGGAATGCAACCGGCCGTCCGCCCGGCTTCATCCCCCGGTGAGCAGCCGCGTCAGCCGGGTGTGCAGGTCCAACAGCTCCGGCTCGCGGGCCCGAAGCAGCGCCAGGGCGTCCTCCCCGTAGCGCCGCGCCAGGGCGTCCGTTTCGCGCTCCTGCTTCACGAGCTCCTTCTGGATGCGGGCTCGGAGCTCCGTCTCCTTCTCGCCGTCGCCCTGGAGCTGGCCCAGCTTCTCCTGGAGCTTCCGAGCGGCCCAGCGCCGGCCTCCAAAGGCGCGCAGCAAGGCACTGCCCTGCTCCGCCGCCTTGGGCGTCAGCCCGGAGTCGGCCAGGGCCTCGGTGTGGGCGCGGCCCAGTCCATCCGTGCCTTGCCCGGCCTCGGCCTGGGACAGGTAGGTCTGCTGGTACCGGACCAGGGAGTCGAGCATCGCCGCATCCAACGGAGGCGCCGCCCATCGGAGGGTCCGGTCATCCGCGGCGGTGAGGTCCGTGGAGACCTCGCGGTTGGGGACGTCCTGGAAGCCGTTGTCGTCGAAGAGGAAGGAAGACATGGGGTTGGCCTCTATGCGGGCACGAGCTGGTCGGCGATGCGCGCCAGGTCCGACACGGACGTGACGACGACCGCCTGATGGCAGTGCTTTTCGTAGGTGAGCATCTCGCTGTCGCCAATGCCCCAGTTGCCGCGCTCCTCGGGGCAGATCCACAGCAGACGCTTCGCCTTGCGGCGCAGGTCCTTGAGCGCCCAGGCGTTGTTCGCGTTGTAGTTGTTGCGGCCGTCGCCAATCACCATGACGGTGGTGCGGCGGGTGATGCTGCCCAGGTGGTCCCGGGTGAAGTCGGCCAACGCGCGGCCGTAGTTGGAGTTGGCGCTCAGGGACACCGTCTTGCCGGCCGTGGCCATGTCGATGGCGGCGTCCACCTCCAGGTCCTTGAAGTACTGCGTCACCTCGCCCACGTCGGAGACGAAGACGAAGGAGCGCACCCGGACGAAGAGCGACTGCATCGTGTGCATGAACAGCAGCATCATGCGCGAGGCCTGCCGCACGGAATCCGACACGTCGCACAGCACGACCAGCTCGGGGCGCTCGGGGCGGCGGGTGCGGAACTGGGGCACCATGGGCACCCCACCCCACGGCAGGTTCCGGCGCAGGGTGCGGCGCACGTTGAGCGCGCCCTTGCGGTGCGAGCGCTGCTTGCGGATGAGCCGGCTGCGCAGCTTGTCCGCCAGGGTGCGGACGGCGGACTCCATCTGGTCCACCTCCGCCTGGGTGAGCAGGTGCAGCGGCTTCTCCGTGGCGCTGTCTCCCCGGCGGCGGATGCGGGCCTCGGCCTGTCGCTTCACCTCCTGGCGCGCGGCGTCCTCGATCTGCCGCATCGCGGCGGCCACGTGGCGCGAGACGATCTCCACGCCTTCGGGGGTGAGCCCGCGGGCGCGCAGCTCGTCCTCCAGCGACTTCATGTCGGAGCGGGCCTTGTCCGCGCCCGCCGCGGCCAGCATGCGCCGCGCGAAGAAGCCGGCCTGGAGCGGGCTCTCCATCCGGGACAGGTCGAGCTGCAACGACGCCAGCCGGAAGATCTGCGCCAGCCGGGCCCGGTCGCCCATCAACACGGCCTGGGCCAGGGGCGACATCTCCGGCAGGAGCTGGTGCATCTGGATGATGACCATCTTCAGCAGGTCGCCCTCCAGGTACCCCTCCTCCTCGAGCTGCTTCGCCAGCGACTGGTCCAGGGCCTCGAAGGTCCTGGCCGCGCCCGAGAAGTAGAACTCGAAGGCGCGGTTGAAGGTGTCCACGTCCAGCTCGCGTTTGACCAGAGTCGTCCGGAGCACCGAACGAAACAGGTTCCGGTCCTGGAGCCCCACCTCGGACGTGGCGCGCAGCGCGTCCTGGACCTCGGACGTACTCACTCGCACACCGTTCTGGCGAAGGACTTCGGCGAACTCGACGATACGGGCGTCCACGCAACCATCATGTCCGGGGACGGCGCCGGTGCAATCGGGAATGCATCGGCGGGCAGCGAGCGGTCGCCCGTATCCCTGGCACACTCCGTGTAATCTATATAAAATACCGATTTACTGACTAATCTCGAATCGCTCGTCGCGCGTGAAGGCCCTTCTCCGAGCGGAACGCATGCAGTCACGCATGAAGACCCATCCTCACGGGCCTCCATGCAAAGTGGCGAAGACGCACTTTCAGTCTGGGTTCGGGGACGTCAGGCCGCTCGTTCGAAGGACATCACGGCTTCGACGTGGTGCGTCTGGGGGAACATATCGACCACCTGGAGGGCCAGGGGCTTGTATCCCGCCTCGACCAGCCCGGCGGCGTCCCGAGCCAAGGAGGCCGGGTCACACGCCACGTACACCACACGCCGGATGCCGAGCGCCGTCATCCACTTCGCCAGTCCCGGAGCACCGGCGCGGGGCGGGTCGGCGAGGCACACGTCGAAGCGGCGCTGTTCGGCCACCAGTCCGTCGCAGACCTTCCGGGCGTCTCCCTGGATGAAGCGCACGTTCGTCACCCCACCCTCGCGGGCGCTCCGCTGGGCCAGCTCCACGCCCACAGGAGACGACTCCACGCCGAGCACGGAGGCGGCGCCCCCGGCCAGCGGGAACGTGAAGTTCCCATTGCCCGAGTACAGCTCCAGCACCGAGTCCGAATCGTGAGCCCCGAGTTCATAGATGGCCGAGGTCACCAGCCCCACGTTGGCCTCGGCGTGGGCCTGGGCGAACGCATCCGGCCGGAGATACAGGGGGACTTCCGGCCGCAGCGGTGAGTACGAGCGCAGCGCGGGCTTCCCGATGAGCCGGGCCGAACCCTCCTTCGGCGTCAGCACGGCGCCCTGGAGCCGCAGCGCACGCACGGCGGCTTCCGCGGCCTCGAGGTGGCGCGGCGTCACCGGCCCCTGGAGATTCACGGCGAAGGCCGCCTGGTCGCCCTCCGCCAGCAGCATCACTTCCTCGGCGTCCTTCGCCAGGGGCTTGAGCAGCGGCGCCAGCTTTCCGGGCAGCGCCGTGAGGACGGGCGTGAGCGCGCCGCAGACCTCCACGGGCACGCGCTCATGGCTGCGCCGGCCGAAGTACCCCAGCGTGGCCTTGCCCGTGGGGTGCAGCACCGCGCGTCGGCGATAGCCCCAGTCGCGCGGGGCCACCAGCAGCGGGCGCACGGTGAACGAGTCCCGGGACAGGCGGCCCAGGTGCTCCAGCGTGGAGAGGACAATCTCCTGCTTCGCGGCGCGCTGGGCGGGCTCGGCCAGCCCCAGCCAGTCACAGCCGCCGCAGTCGCGCGAATGGACGCAGGGCTCCTCGCGGCGGTCCGGCCCCGGGGAGACCATCTGCCGCAGGATTCCGCGCAGCACGCGGCCCTGCAGCTCCAGGTGCACGCGCACGGTGTCGCCCGGGAAGGTCCCCGGGACGAAGACGGTGCGCCCCTGCCAGGAGGCCACGCCTTCGCCCAGTTGGCCCAGGCGTTCGATCGTCAGTTGGACGGGAAGTTCAGGGAGCGGCTGCATCAGACACTACTCGGGTGGGAGCTCGGAGCGCAGGCGCTCCACGAACTCCTCGATACGCGTTCGCTTCTCGTCATCAACGTCCACGAATGCCACGGCCATCCCCGGGGACTGGGACGTCGAGGCCCCCACGGCGTTGGTGCGCGTCACCCTCCCCGTCAGGTCCACCGGGAAGTGCACGCCGGGCAGCGTCACCAGCAGCCGCACCTCCGTGCCCACGGGCAGCGGCTTGTCCGTGTTGATGTAGAGGCCGCCCTTCGACAGGTTCACGGCGAAGTCCGTCACGAAGCCAGAGACGCTGCGGTACGCCACCGGCAGCTCGTGTTCGAGTCGCGGCGCGCGGGGCTGTGGGGTCGAGGTGTCGGACGTGTCTGCCATGGGATGCGCTCCGCCGCGGGAGGAATATGTCACCCGCGGCGGTGCACCTTAACCGCACACGCTCAGACTTTCATCTCGCGCACGTCGGGGGCGATCTTCAGCTTCGGCTCGGTGAGCTGCTGCACCCGCTCCACCGTCACGCCCGGGGCCAGCTCGCGCAGGACGAGCCCCTCCGGCGTCACGTCGATGTACGCGTGGTCCGTGACGATGTGGTGGATGCACTTGAGGCCCGTCAGCGGCAGCGAGCACTTCTTGAGGATCTTCGGCTGCCCGTCCTTGTTGGCGTGCTCCATGGCCACGAAGATACGCTGGGCGCCGACGGCCAGGTCCATGGCGCCGCCCATGCCCTTGATCATCTTCCCGGGGATCATCCAGTTGGCCAGGTCGCCCTCTTCGCTGACCTCCATGGCGCCCAGCACGGCCATGTCGATGTGGCCGCCGCGGATCATCCCGAACGACAGCGCCGAGTCGAAGTACGCGGCGCCGGGCACCGCCGTCACCGTCTCCTTGCCCGCGTTGATGAGGTCCGGATCCTCCTGGCCCTCCACCGGCCAGGGGCCGATGCCCAGCAGGCCGTTCTCCGACTGGAGCACGATGTCCATGCCCTTCGGGATGTAGTTGGCCACCAGGGTGGGCATGCCGATGCCCAGGTTGACGTAGAAGCCGTCCTTCAGCTCCTGGGCGATGCGCTGCGCGATCTGTTCACGAGTGAGTGGCATGGATGGGCTCCTCAGGCCGACTTGCGGACGGTGCGCCGCTCGATCCACTTCTGGAGGTTCTTCGCCTGGACGATGCGCTTCACGAAGATGCTCGGGATGTGGACCAGGTCGGGGTCCAGCTCGCCGGGCTCCACGATGTGCTCCGCCTCGACGATGGTGACCTTGGCCGCCATGCACATCATCGGGGAGAAGTTCCGCGCCGTCTTCCGGAACACCAGGTTGCCCCAGCGGTCCGCCTTCCACGCGCGGACAATGGCGAAGTCCGCCTTCAGCGGCGTCTCCAGCACGTGCAGCCGCCCGTCGATGATGCGCGACTCCTTGCCCTCGGCCACCTGCGTGCCGGCGCCCGTGGGGGTGAAGAAGCCGCCAATGCCGCAGCCACCCGCGCGGATGCGCTCGGCCAGCGTGCCCTGCGGCGTCAGCTCCACCTCCAGCTCACCGGAGAGGAACTGCCGTTCGAACTCCTTGTTCTCTCCCACGTAGCTGGACACCATCTTCTTCACCTGCTTGTTCTGAAGAAGGATTCCGAGCCCCAGCTCGGTGGTGCCGCAGTTGTTGGAGATGATGGTGAGGTCCTTCACGTTCTTCCGGTGAAGTGCCTCGATGAGATTCTCCGGGTTGCCGCACAGCCCGAAGCCGCCGCTCATGAGCGTGCAGCCGTCTGGGATGTCGGCGACCGCCTCGTCCGCGTTCGCGTAGACCTTGTTCATCCGCCCTCCCGCATGTGCGAACGGGGTGAAGGCCCGTGAAAGGCCCCCACCCCGCGCCCCCTCCCTTATCGGGAGAGGAGAATCAGCGCTCCACCATCAGCGCGATGCCCTCGCCGCCGCCAATGCAGAGCGACGCGACGCCACGCTTCTTGTCCTGGTCCTTCATCGTCTGCAGCAGCGTCACCAGCACGCGCGCGCCGGACGCGCCAATCGGGTGGCCCAGCGCCACCGCGCCGCCGCGCACGTTCACCTTGGCCGGGTCCAGCTTGAGCAGCCGGTTGTTCGCGATGGACACCACCGCGAAGGCCTCGTTGATCTCCCAGAGGTCCACGTCACCCGCGCTGACGCCCTTCTTGGTCAGCATCTTGTTGATGGCGTCCGTGGGGGCGATGGTGAACTCCACCGGCTTGCGCGCCGCCTGCGCGTGGCCCGTGATGCGGCCCAGGATGGTGCGGCCCTCGGCCTTCGCCCGCTCCTCGCTCATCAGCACCAGCGCCGCGGCGCCGTCGTTGATGGAGGACGCGTTGGCGGCCGTCACCGTGCCGTCCTTCTTGAACACCGGCTTCAGGCCCGGAATCTTGTCCGGCTTCGCGTTGCGGGGACCCTCGTCGTCGGAGACGGTGACGACGTCCTCCGGCTTCTTGCCGGGGATCTGCACCGGGACGATCTCCGCCTGGAACAGGCCTTCCTTCTGGGACTGGATGGCGCGGCGCGTGGACTCCAGCGCGTACTCGTCCTGCTGCGCGCGGGTGATGTCCTGCGTCGTGGCGCACTCCTCGGCGCACAGGCCCATGTGGACGTTGCCGTACACGTCCCAGAGGCCGTCGTGGATCATCGCGTCCTTGAACTCCACGTTGCCCATGCGCGCACCGCCACGCATGCTGTGGCTGATGTAGGGCGCGTTGCTCATGGACTCCATGCCGCCCACGACGACGACGTCCGCGTCACCCAGGGCAATGGCCTGGGCGCCCGCGATGACGGCCTTGAGGCCGGAGCCACAGACCTTGTTCAGCGTGGTGGCCGGAACCGTCTCGGGGAGGCCTGCGAAGATGGCGGCCTGGCGGGCGGGCGCCTGGCCCACGCCGGCGGTGAGCACACAGCCCATGATGATTTCCTGCACGGCGTCGGGCTTCACGCCCGCGCGCTCCAGCGCCGCCTTGATGGCCACCGCGCCGAGCTGCGGCGCCGTCAGCTTGGACAACGCGCCCTGGAAGGCACCAATGGGAGTACGGGCCGCGCCCACGATGACGACGTCACGAGCCATGAAAACTGCCTCCTAATGAGGATGTGCGGATGGGTTTCGATAACAGCGACGCTGGCCCTTATCACCGGCCACTTCCCTGAGTTCAAGCATCCTTGCTCGTCACACGACTGTGAGCGTCCACTGCGCACGACGCGGTGCGCCAGCACGAGCAAGGGCGCGGAGTCACGAGGCCTGCCGCCTCGGACGCCACGCCCCTGCCCGCCCGACCGGTCGGACGGTTTCTATGGAGCGCGCCAGGTGACCAGCGCGCTGTCCGTTCCACCCGAGGTGAGCGCCTGGCCATCCGGGCGCCACGAGACGCCCGTGACGGCGCCTTCATGCGCGCCGACCACGGAGCGCGGGAGGTCGCGGTCCTCACCCAGCGCCCACTGGAAGACGAGCTTCGTCCAGCCGCCGCCGGCGAAGCGCTTCCCGTCCGGGCTCCACGCCAGGGTCCGCTGCTCGAGGGGGCTCGCCGCCTCCGCGACGAGGTTGCCCGTCGCCAGGTCCAGGACGGACACGCCCAGTCGGTCACTGCACGCCACCTGCGTCCCATCCGGGCTGAGGGCCGCGGCGGACAGCCTTTCCCACGGGCCTTCCACGCGTTGGCGCGTCCCCGTCTCCGGGTTCCAGACGTCCCAGGTCGCGTCGTCATGGACGATGACCAGCCCCAAGGCACTCCATCCGAGCGCCACGACCGGGCTGTCTGTCACGGGAATGTGGAGCAGCGACGCGCCCGTCCGGGTGTTCCAGACCTGCACACCGCTCAGCCTGCCGGTGAGAATGGGATGGTGCCCCGCGACGGCCAGGTAGCCCACGCCGCCAGACGCTTGGAGGGCGACGAAGTCGATGCGAGGCGTCCGCCCCTGAGCCTGCGGCGTCAGATAGAAGGGCCCGCTGCCGATGACGCCGGACGCGACATCCCAGAGGATGGCCCGTCCGTCCGCACCGCCCGTCGCGAGCCAGGTGCCTTCAGCGTTCCATCCGAGGGAATGCACTTCCTTGCCGTCGTGCCCGTCCAGCGTCGCCTGGGCCTGGCCGGAAGCGTTCCAGAGCCGGACCTTGCCGTCGCCTCCCGCTGACGCCACGGTGTGCCCTCCTGGCGACCAGGCGACGGCGTTCACGGCCTTCGTGTGGGTCAGCAGTTCGCGCCGGTGGGCCCGCGGGGCCTGCTCCTCCACGGTGAAGAGGGAGACCGCGGCCGGAATGCCCTCCACCGCGACGAACGATTCTCCGTGGGGGTGGAAGCGCAAGGCGCTGTAGCCCGTCCCATCCAGTGGATCCGCCGGGCGCTCGGAGGCATCCGTGACGACAGCGCCCGTCGTGACATCGAGGACGACCAGGTTGCGGAGCAGGTCCGACACCACGAGCCAGTCCTTCGTCGGGCTCCAGTCCAGGCGCGAGGACACGCTCCACGCGCCCGGCCACGAGGCCTCCAGCGCATGGTTCGCCGTCGCGTACACCTGGACGTTCTGGTACCTGCCCACGGCGTAACGGGCGCCATCCGGGCTCCAGGCGAAGCTCTCCGCGTACTCCTCGACGTGGGGCATCGCCGAGAGGTCCAGCGTGTGGAGCTCCACCTGGCCGCTCTGCACCTCCAGCGCGAGCCACTGGCCGTCCGGGCTCCAGTGGAGCTGTTGGACGGTGCGCGTGGTGCGCAGCAGCGGCCGGCTCTCCGTCCCCGTGGCGGCGTCCCAGAACCGCACCTCCGCGCCGCCCGTGGGGATGTTGTGCACGGTCGCGAGCTCGCTCCCACCCGGCGACCAGTCCAGCTTCACCACCTCGCCGTCATGGGCGCTCCACGTCCGGTAAGGCGCCTCCATTCCTGGGTCGAACAGGGCCACGCGTCCATCCGCGAGCCCCACGGCCAGGTCGCGAACCTGCGAGCCCCAGGCCACCGAGCGGAGGGCCGCGCTTCTCATGCGAATCTCCTGGGCCAGGTGTCCCTGGCTCACATTCCAGACGCGCACCACGCCCTGGATGTCGGAGCGGTCCATCACGGCGAGCAGCGTGCCCCCCGGTCCCCATTCCGCGTCACTGGGGAGCACCGCGCCGGATTGCCGCCACTCGGAGGCGACCTCCACCTTCGGCGCGAACCTCGCGGTGCAGCGCCGATCGAATTCGAGCGGGAGGACGTTGGGGACCGGATCGGCGCCACAGCCCAACCACCCCAGGAATCGCCAACCCTCCGCGGGCTCCACCTCCAGGGAGACCTGGGTCCCCAGGTCGAAGCGCGCGCTGCACGTGCCCGTGCAGCCATCAATCCCGGAGGGGGTGCTCCTCACCTTCCCCAGCCCCATGACGTCCAGTGTGAGTTCTCGCTTCCCGTCGTTCGGAGACGGCGGGGCCTGCACGGCGAAACCCACATACTGGGACCACGCGCCCACCTGGCCGTGCGTGTCGACCGCGCGGCAGCGGGCCGCGAAGAACTCACCCGCGGTTTGGAAGGTGGCTGTCACGTCCGCGGCCGTGCCGCTGGGCACGCGCTGGGACATGCCCGTATCGGCCTTCGCGCGCCCCCAGTCGAACACGTAGGTCAGCGCGTCGCCGTCCGGATCCTCGGCGACGCAGCGGAAGGTCCCCGCCTCTCCCACCGTCAGCGCCGAGACGGGCAGCTCGATGCGCGCCGTGCCCGGCGGCTTCGATGACGCGCCGTCATCACTCGAACAACCCAGCATCGCGCTCAGTGCGAGCGCACCGGCCACCCTGGCGCCGTGGCCCCAGGTCCAAGAACGTACCCACATGGAATGTCTCCCCCACGCGCTCGGCCCCGAAGCACGCAGGGTCCTGCTTAGCGTTCGCAGGGGATTCCCGTCAAAACCGGACCCCGCGTTCGCGAGCCCGCACAGAGCGGCTCCACCTGGAAACGGCAACGGCCGGGCCCCCCTTCGGGAACCCGGCCGTCTCGCCGTGTTGGCGCGTGCGACTGAAGACTACTTCTTCAGCTTGCTCGCCATCACGTCGCCGAGGCGCGCCTTCGAGCCTTCCGCCTGCTTGCGGAGGTACTCGCGGTAGTCCTCGCCCTCGCCGATCAGCGCCTTCATCGACAGCGCGACCTTCCGGTCCGGGGTGTTGATGTCGATGATCTTCACCTCGACATCCTGCGCCTCCTGCACCACGTCACGCGGGTTCTCGACACGCTCCTCCTTCAGCTCGGAGACGTGGACGAGGCCCTCGATGCCCGGCTCGATCTCCACGAACGCGCCGAAGTCGGTGACCTTGGTGACCTTGCCCTTCACGCGGCTGCCAACAGGCAGGCGCTCGGACAGCGTCTCCCAGGGGTCCGGCTGGAGCTGCTTGATGCCCAGGCTGAAGCGCTCGTTCTCGACGTCGATGTTGAGCACCACCGCCTCGACTTCGTCGCCCTTCTTGAACATCTCGCCCGGGTGCTTGATGCGCACCGTCCAGGAGATGTCGGAGACGTGCACCAGGCCGTCCACGCCCTCCTCGACGCCGACGAACACGCCGAAGTCGGTGACGTTGCGGATCTGACCCTTGATGACGGAGCCGATCGGGTACTTGTCCTCGAGCAGCGTCCAGGGGTTCTGCTCGATCTGCTTCATGCCCAGCGCGATGCGCTTGGCCTTCGGATCGATGTCCAGGACGACGGCCTCCACCTCCTGGCCGACCTCCAGGATCTTGGACGGGTGCTTGAGGCGCTTGGTCCAGGACATCTCGGACACGTGCACCAGACCCTCGACGCCCTGCTCGATCTCGATGAACGCGCCGTAGTCCGTGATGGACACGACCTTGCCGCGCACGCGCGTGCCGACCGGGTACTTCTCGTCGGCGCGGTGCCACGGGTCCTCCTGGATCTGCTTCAGGCCCAGGCTGACGCGCTCCTGCGTCGGGTCGAACTTGAGGACGACGACGCGAACCTCGTCACCCACGTTGAACATCTCGCTCGGGTGACCGATGCGGCCCCACGACATGTCCGTGATGTGGAGGAGACCGTCGATACCGCCCAGGTCGATGAACGCACCGTAGTCGGTGAGGTTCTTGACCACGCCCTTGAGGACGGCACCCTCCTTGAGGTTCTTGAGGGTCTCCTTCTTCATCTCCTCGCGCTGCTTCTCGAGGAGCACGCGGCGGGAGAGGACGATGTTGCCGCGCTTCTTGTTGAACTTGATGACCTTGAACTCGAATTCCTTCGAGATGTACTGGTCAAGGTTCCGCACGGGGCGGATATCAACCTGCGAGCCGGGCAGGAACGCCTTCACGCCGATGTCGACGGACAGGCCGCCCTTCACGCGACCGACGATGGTGCCCTTGACGATCTCGTCGCGCTCGCAGGCGGCGCTGATCTCGTCCCAGATGCGCATCTTGTCGGCCTTCTCCTTGGAGAGGACGACCATGCCGGTGTCGTTCTCGCGGCTCTCCAGGAGGACCTCGACGGGGTCACCGGCCTGAACCGAGACCTCACCGCGAGGATTGGTGAACTCGGAGATCGGGACCTGTCCCTCGGACTTGTATCCGATGTCGACAATCGCGAAGTCCTTCGTCACCTGGACCACGGTGCCCTTGACGATCTCCCCTTCCTTCAGGATCCCGTCACCACCGCGCTCCTTGAGCGAGGCCTCGAACATTGCGGCAAAGTCTTCGTCGCCGCCGTCCATCCCGACCTGCTGGTTCACGTTCTGCTGCATGAAATGGAAGTCCTTTGAAACCGGTACAACTGCCCCCTGATGGTGGTTTTACCGTCGCGACCTGCGGGGAGCAGCGGGCCGTGACGTGCGTCCTCCTCATTGAGGACCTGATTTGATGGAAGCCGCGCACCCTAGACACCGGTGATTCCGGTAGTCAAGCGAGCTCGTGCCCCCTGTGCTGTTGGGTGGATGTCCTACTCCGGTTCCTGGCACGTAGTTAAGAACGCCTGCCCTGGCGCGCAGCCCTCCCGAAATGAAGCGCCGCGCCCCTGCCAGCAGCACGAACAGGCGGCCAAGCCCCTGTTATTCCAAGCTCAACCCAGCAGCTTGAAGCTCTCCCGGGCGATCACCATCCGCTGCACCTCGCTGGTGCCCTCATAGATGGTCTGCACGCGGGCGTCGCGGAAGTACCGCTCCACCGGGAACTCGTCGATGTACCCGTAGCCGCCGTGGAGCTGTACGCCTTTGTCCGCCACGCGGTTGCTCATCTCGCTGGCGAACAGCTTCGCCATGGAGGCCTCGCGAGAGAACGGCTGTCCCTGCTCCTTCATCACCGCCGCGCGCAGCGTCAGCAGCTCCGCCGCGTCCAACTGCGTCTTCATGTCCGCGAGCATGAAGCGAGGGCCCTGGAACTCGCCAATGGCCTGGCCAAACGCCTTGCGGTCCTTCACGTAGGCCACCGACGCCTCGAGTGCCGCCCGGCCCACGCCGCAGGCCTGCGCCGCGATGCCAATGCGCCCGCCGTCCAGCGCGACCATGGCCAGCCGGAAGCCCTGCCCTTCCGCGCCCAGCAGGTTCTCCGCGGGGATTTCGCAGTCCTCGAAGGTGAGCCCCACCGTGTTCGAGGAGCGCAGGCCCATCTTGTCCTCGTGCTTGCCGATGATGAGCCCCTTCGTCCCACCCTCGACGATGAAGCACGACAGGCCCTTGTTGCCCGACCCGGACGTGCGGGCCCAGACGACCAGCACCCCAGCGTACGCGCCGGAGGTGATCCACTGCTTGCTGCCGTTGAGGACCCACGAGTCCCCGCGCCGCACCGCGGTGGTGCGCAGCGCGCCCGGGTCGGAGCCGGCGTGGGGCTCGGACAGCGCGAAGGAGCCCGCGATGGCCTCACCGGACGCCAGGCGCGTGACGTACTTCTCGCGCTGCGCGTCGGTGCCGAACGCGTTGATGAGCTCGCCGCACATGTTGGTGACGGCCATGGCCACGGAGGTGGAGGCGTCCGCGGCCGCCATCTCCATCATCGCCAGGGCGTAGGAGACCGCGCCGGCCTCCGAGCCGCCGTAGCGGGCCGGCAGATTCACGCCGAGCAGGCCCAGCTCGCCCAGCTCCTTGAAGAGGTCCGTGGGGAAGCGCTCCTCGCGGTCCAGCGTGCGCGCCAGGGGGGCCACGCGCTCTCGAGCGAACTTGCGGGCGGTGTCACGGATGAGGGTCTGCGTCTCGGTGAGCTCGAAGTTCACGGCGGCTGTCCTACTCGATGGCCTTCAGGTTGAACGGATACTCGATGGGGTGGTCCGCGCCATCCGGAGGCTTGGGGAAGGTCATGGACGACAGGACGGCCTGCACGCAGTCGTGGAGGCTGGGGTCCTTGAGCGTGCTGGATTTCTTCACCACGCGGGCGTCCTTCACCAGCCCGTTGGGGTCGATGGTGAAGGTCGTCATCAGCTTGCCCTGCACCGTGCGGTCCTTCTCCGCCATGTGGTCTTCGTAGCACTCCTGGATGCGGCCCTGGTGGTGCTGGACGACCTGCCGGATGGAGTCCGGGGTGAAGGGCAGCCGCTCGACGTCCGGCCCGTCGCGCTTGGCGGGGGCCGGCTTCGTCGGGGCGGACTTGCCGCCCGAGGGCGCCTTGGACGGAGCGCCCTGCGCGAGCGCCACCGCCGAGGCCAGGACGACTGCGGACAGAAGCGCTCGCGTCATGACGGTTACTCCCTCAGCAGGTTGGCGGCGATGACGATGCGCTGAATCTCGCTCGTGCCTTCGTAGATTTCGGTGATGCGCGCGTCGCGCACGTGGCGCTCCACGTCCATCTCCTTGCTGTAGCCCATGCCGCCGTGCACCTGGAGGGCCTTGTTCGCCACGCGGCTGGCCATCTCGCTGGCGTACAGCTTGGCCATGGCGCTCTCCGCGCTGTGGCGCACGCCCTTGTCCTTCTGGAGCGCCGCGCGCCACACGAGCAGCCGGGCCGCGTCGATCTCCGTGGCCATGTCGGCGATCATGAACTGGATGGCCTGGTGCTCGCGGATGGGCTTGCCGAAGGACTTGCGCTCACCGGAGTAGCGCACCGCCTCCTCGTACGCCGCGCGCGCGATGCCCAGCGCCTGCGACGCGATGCCGATGCGGCCACCGTCCAGCGTGCTCATGGCGATCTTGAAGCCCTCGCCTTCCTTGCCGAGCATGTACTTGGCCGGCACGCGCATGTCCTCGAAGAACATGGAGCAGGACCAGGCGGCGCTGATGCCCATCTTCTTGTCGGGCTCGGCGCGGATGAACCCCGGGGTGTCCGTGGGGACCATGAACGCGGTGATGCCCTTGTGGCCCGCTTCTCGGTTGGTCATCGTCATCAGGACGATGGCGTCGGCCTTGGGGCCGTTGGTGATCCAGTTCTTCGAGCCGTTGATGACGTACTCGTCACCCTTGCGCACGGCGACCGTCTTCTGCGCGGCGGCGTCGCTGCCGGCCTCGGGCTCCGTCAGGCCGAAGCAGCCGAGCTTGTCGCCCCGGGCGAACGGCGCCAGGAACTGCTCCTTCTGCGCGTCCGTGCCGTACTTCATGATCGGATCGCAGTAGAGCGAGTTGTTCACGCTCATGATGACGCCGGTGGAGGCGCAGCCGCGGCTGATCTCCTCCATGGCGATGGCGTAGCAGACGTTGTCGAGCCCGGCGCCGCCGTGCTGCTCGGGAACGGCCACGCCCAGCAGGGACAGCTCGGCGAGCTTCTTCACCGCGTCGGTCGGCCAGGCGTGGTGCTCGTCCCACTTGCGGGCGTTGGGGATCAGCTCCTTGGCCGCGAACTCGCGGGTCATCCGCTGGATTTCACGCTGGATGTCGGTCAACTCAAAGTTCATGGAACCTCCATAATATGAGGGGCACCCCTCGGGAACAGCGAAGACGCGGCGCGGGCACGGAAGGCGCGCCAGGGTTTACCGGTGTGACACGGTCCGGCCGTCTGAGACCCGGGATTCCCCGGGAGAACCCACGAACATATTCAGGGGCACCGTGACGTCGAGACTCACGTCCAGCCGGTTCCCCTCCCCCGTCCAGGCCCGCCGCACCACCACGGACACGGTCCACGGCACGGTGTCGCGGTGCCGCTCGATCAAGTCATAGGACACTCCGAGCCCCGCCACGCCGCCCGAGCCGTCCTGTCCCCACAACCCGGCGCCTTCGGCCAACACTCCGAAACGCGCTGCGTCGGGAAACGCATACACCCGTGCCCCGGCGAGCATCCGGAAGGCCGAGCCCCGAAGCCGGAGCTGCGGCTCCAGGAACGGCGAGACCACCAGCGTCGGCCCCGGGATGTCCAAGGGAGGCAGCGCCCATGGGTGGATGGGCCAAGACAGCACCCAGTGTTCACTGGCGCCCGGTCCCCACTCGTAGCGGACGTCCGGGATGAGCGGCTCCAGGAAGCAGGCCGTGTAGAGGCACAGCGAGCGCTTCCAGGACACCAGCAGGGGCGCCCGTCCCTCCGAAGCCCCGGTGTCATCCGAGGCCTCCGTGGGCGCCGCGGCCAGGAGACACGTCAACAGTCCCCCAGCCGCCAGCCCCTTCACCGCGTTACTTCCCGGTGAAGGTCGCGGGGCGCTTCTCGAGGAAGGCCTTCATGCCCTCGCGCTGATCCGCGGAGCCGAAGAGGTCGCCGAAGGCCTGGCGCTCGATTTCGTTCGCCTTGCGCAGGTCCTGATCCGCGCCGGCCTCGATGACCTGCTTGGCCTTGGAGATGGCCAGCGGGCTGTTCTTGAGCATCTTCTCCGCCACGGCGCGGCAGTGCGCGAGCAGGCCGTCCGCGGGGAGGACCTCCAGCACGATGCCGTACTCCTTGGCCTTGGCCGCGTCGATGCGCTCACCCGTGAAGATGAGCTCCTTGGCGCGGGCGCGGCCCACCAGGCGGGTGAGGCGCTGCGTTCCCCCGAAGCCCGGAATGACACCCAGACCAACTTCCGGCAGGCCGAGCTTGGCCTTCTCGGATGCGTAGATGAAGTCGCAGGCCAGGGCCAGCTCGGAGCCGCCGCCGAGCGCGAAGCCATTCACCGCCGCGATGGTGGGGATGGGCAGCGCCTCCAGCGAGGCCATGACCCGGTGACCCAGGGCGCCGAACTCCTGGGCCTGGGCGTCGGTGAGCGCGGCCATCTCCGCGATGTCGGCGCCGGCGACGAAGGCCTTCTCGCCGCCGCCGGTGAGGATGAGGACGCGCACGTCCGCGGGCAGGGACTTCAGTGCGGACTCGAGCTCCTGCAGCGTCTTGGTGTTGAGGGCGTTGAGCGCCTTGGGGCGGTCGACGAAGAGGGTCGCGATGGCGCCCTCCTGCTCCAGCCGGATGTTCTCGTAGGCCATGTTCGAGGCTCCTGGGGTGGAAGTGAGTAACCGCGCTGCGGGCTAGTACTTGTAGAAGCCGCGGCCGCTCTTCTTGCCGTACCAGCCGGCGTCCACGTACTGCCGCAGCAGCGGGCTGGGGCGGTACTTGGAGTCACCCAGGCCCTTGTGGAGCACCTCGGCGATGTAGAGCACGGTGTCCAGGCCGATGAAGTCCGCGAGCTGCAGCGGGCCCATGGGCTGGTTGGTGCCCAGCTTCATCGCGGTGTCGATGTCCTCGACGGAGCCCAGGCCCTCCATGACGGCGAAGCAGGCCTCGTTGAGCATCGGGATGAGGATGCGGTTGACGATGAAGCCCGGGTAGTCCTTGGAGACCACGGTCGTCTTGCCCATCTTCTCGGCGAGGGCGCGCGTGGTGTTGTACGTCTCGTCGGACGTGGCGGCGCCGCGGATGAGCTCCACGAGCTGCATCACCGGCACCGGGTTCATGAAGTGCATGCCGATGACGGCTTCGGGGCGCTTCGTGGTCGCGGCGATGCGGGTGATGGGGATGGACGAGGTGTTGGTGGCGAGGATGCCGCCCGGCCGGACGACGGCGTCCAGGTCCTGGAAGATGCGGCGCTTGAGGTCCTCGTTCTCCGTCACGGCCTCGACGGCGAAGTCCACGTCCTTGGCCTCGGTGACGTTCGTCAGCGTGGCGAGGTTGGCCTCGGCGGCCTGCTGCTTGGCGGCGTCGAGCTTGCCCTTCTCCACCAGCTTCTTCAGGCCGGCGCGGATGCGGTCAGCGCCCTTGGCGAGCCCTTCCTTGGAGACATCCGCCAGGGTGACGCGGAGACCGGCGACCAGTGCCACCTGCGCGATGCCCGCGCCCATCTGCCCTGCACCGACGACGACAATGTGTTCCGTTGCCATGGCGTGTACGCACCTCTTGGGTCGGAAAAAATGATGTGAAGAACGGCGTGCGAGCGGCCTTAGCCCACGCCTCCAGGTCGGTCAACGAACTGCGGCGGGCAACTGGAGCTCACGGACGATGTAACGGTCCTCGCCCACGACGAGCGGCGTCTCCAGTCGCACACGGGCGTCGCTGCCCTCACGTTTCACGAAGAGCTCCGCGTCCCAGGTGCCCTCGGGCAGGTCCACCTTGAACGAGAGCTCCGGCGGCGGCCCGGACGGGAAGAACCGCTCCTCGCGCTTGAGCAGCTTCCCCTCGGTGTCGGAGATCTGCAGGTCCACGGCGCGCACGGAGGCCCAGCCGGGGCCCGCGAGCTGGAATGCGACATCGCGCTCGGGCGTGCCGGTCACCTGCCACAGGTAGAGGCCGACGCCCACGAGCAGCAGCAGCGGAAGCCGCTTCGCCAGCGCGCTCTTGCGTTCCTGGGGGCGCGGCGAGGGCGGCGTGGCTTCGGAGGGAGGAGGCGTATCCGCCACCGTTACTCCTTCTTGGTGCGCTTGGCGCCGGGGCGCTTCGCGTTGAGTTCGGAGATGACCACGCTGGGCGTGGCGGACCGGCGGGGCTTGGTGGGCTCGGCGGCGGGGGCTTCCGGCTCGGAGGGGGTCTCCTCCTTCTCGGGGGGAACGAGGCGGATCTGCGCCTTGATCTCCACGGTCATGCCGGACATGAGCTTGAGGAACTCGTCGCGGAGCTTCTCGGACTGGAGGAAGCGGCGGAGCTCCTCGGTGACGGCGCGCGTCACCTCGTCCTTGGTCTTCTCGGCCTGGCCGAGGATGAAGCCGAGGGCTTCCTTGGGGAGCTTGAGCTGGCCCGCGAGGTTGCGGATGCCCTCTTCGGTCATGAAGAGGGCGCCCAGGCCGGCCACGGCCATGCGGCGGACGAACTCGGGAACGAAGCCCGCGGGCCCGTTGGAGCCACTGCCGCGGCCCTGCCGCTCGTCATCGTCGAGCAGCGGGTCGGGCGGGAAGTCGTCGTTGCCGGCCGGGGCCATGATGTCTCCTCGATAGTTAGCGGGCCTGCATCACCGGCAGCGGAACGCTCTTGATGCTCTGGGCGGACACGCGCCCCGCGATGTTCCGCGCGACCTCCTGGAAGGCCTTCGCCTCCGGGCTGTCCTTCGCACCCACGACCACCGGAACGCCGGAGTCTCCAGACTCACGCACCTTCAGGTCCAGCGGGATTTCGCCGAGGAATGGAATCCCGAACATCTGCGCGGCCTTGCGGCCCCCGCCGTGGTTGAAGATGGCCGTGACGTGCGAGCAGTTCGGGCAGACGAACTGGCTCATGTTCTCCACGATGCCCAGCACGGGGATGTGGACCTTGTCGAACATCTGCTTGGCGCGGACCACGTCCGCCAGCGCGACGTCCTGCGGCGTGGTGACGAGCACCGCGCCAGCGGCCCGGACGGACTGGGACAGCGTGAGCGCCACGTCACCGGTGCCCGGCGGCAGGTCGAGGACCAGGTAGTCGAGCTCGCCCCAGCTCACGTCCCGGACGAGCTGCATCAGGGCGCCGTGGAGCATGGGGCCGCGCCAGATGAGGGCCTGGTCGGCCTCGACGAGGAAGCCGATGGACATGACCTTGAGGCCATGGGCCTCCAGCGGGTTGAGCGACTTCCCGTCCGGGCTGACGGGGCGCTTGTCGCCCAGGCCGGTCATCAGGGGGACGGAGGGGCCGTAGAAGTCGGCGTCGAGCAGGCCCACCTTGGCGCCGTGCTGGGCCAGGGCGGTGGCGAGGTTGACGGCGACGGTGGACTTGCCCACCCCGCCCTTCCCCGCGCCGACGAGGATGATGTTCTTCACCTTGGGGAGGAGCGCGCCGGCGGGCATGCCACCGCCGGCCGGGCGGACCTGGGCGCCCCACTCGATGTCGAAGGACTTGAGACCGGGGACGGCCTTGAGGGCGGCCTCGGAGTCCGCCTGGATCTTCCCCTTCATGGGGCAAGCAGGCGTGGTGAGCTCGATCTTGAGTTTCGCGGTGTCCCCGGAGACGCGGACGTCCTTCACCATTCCCGCCTTCACGAGGTCGACGTGAAGCTCGGGATCCATCACCTTCGACATCGCAGCGATGATGTCGGCCTGGGTAACGCTCATCGGGACACCTGAAACCTTTTGGAAAACGGGCGGTTGTAAGCCGCCAGCGGGCGCGGAATCTGCCAGCCCAGGGGGGGCTGTCAACGTCGTTTAACGGGGCTGTACGCCCATCGCACCCTGTAGGTCCCCAGCCCGGTCGCCGACTGTGGTCCCGCTGTTCGGGCCTATCAGGAGCGCTGGTACGGGCCAGGACAGAAGGAGGATGGCTCGGTGAACTACTCTCAAAGCCCCTTCACACGTCGTTGGCCGGACCTTTACCAATTGCCGGACGCTTACGTTCTCCGCGACCACGGCCCATTTACAGAGGGCATTGAGTTGACCATGCCCACGGGCCGGCTCGTGGCCCACCTCATCGCGAGCACGGCGCAGCTTGATCGGGAACTCATCCGCGACCGGGGGCGCTCCGGCTTGGCCGGGTGAAGGCCACGGGCCACATCCGGCGCGACACCGAGCCCTCAATTGGTACACTCTTGGTCTCAGTACTTCTGAGCTTCCTCAAGGGCCGCAATCGCGTCCTCATGCTGGTAGTCCCGGGCAAGATCGAGCGGAGTTCGCCCATTGCGATCGCATGTATTAGGCTGAGCGCCATGCGCAAGAAGAAGCCGCGTCACATAAGCGGACGGGCGCTCTCCACGCTGATATGCTCCATCAGCTTCAATGTCTATCGCGTGATGTAGCGGCGTCATCCCGTTGGCATCGGGAAGATTCACGTCTGCCCCACTAGCAATCAGCATCGGAATCAGTTCTAGCTGCTCTTGCTCCACTGCGACATGCAGCGCTCCCCAATACGCTCCAGCCGGCGACACGTTCGGGTTTGCACCTGCCTGAAGCAGCAAATCGAGTATTTCTGCATTGCCGACAAGAACAGCCGCACACAGTGCGGACGCCAATTCCTCAGCACTGGCGGCACGAACCCTTAGTGCAGCTTCCACACCAGCCTTGTTTGCGGACCTAACAAGCTCAAGGAGCATCACCCTCCCCCAGGAACGGTCACATTCAGTTTTATCCCTGGGAAGCTCTCACGGAACTCCAGGATCGCAGAACTACAATTAAAGCATGCGCCCATCGCATTGTCGATCGCAAGGTTGATGGTTCCAGTTGAATCCCGACTGATGCGCGACCGGAGAAAGTCTAGAATCTTCACTTCGGCGTCTTGGCGCCCGGGTCCAGTCCGAGCAGTTGCTTGTGCAATTGTAGCGTCCGCGAGAGTCGATCCCGAACCTCTTTGTCCGCTGACTCCGACGACCCTTCCAGAAAAGCCATCCACCTGCACGTCGGCTGCAGCAACTGTCCGCTGCTTCCCGGCCTGCAACTTATCACGGAGTGCAAGAAACGCTGGATCGCCTGTCCCGATCTCCTCCGCCATGTTCAAAACGACTCCCGCGCGCCGATCAGCCTGGTTGCGGGCAGCGAGGTGCTTGAGGAATTCCACCTGCTCAGTTGTCGGCGCACGCCCCATCGCGCGCATGTGCCCAGCAACTTCCTCCACACGAATTGCGCGCACCATTGGCGCCGCAGCTAGACGGGCCCGGAGTGTCATCCCGACGTCCACCGCCGGGGGGCCGACATCAAGCAGAAGCTCAATGGCAGCCAGACCTCGACTCGTTTCGAGTCCAGAGACCGTCGTTCCTGTAGCCATCCGCTGAGCCGGGTCAAGGTACGGAACCAACCCCGCTCCCGTCTCCATCCCGTAAAGGCTTGCGGCGGAAGCGTTCTGTTCAATGGGAAGCAGGCGGAAAGTGGCTACTCGCGCAACGCCGCCCGCCACCCCACCGACGCCCCCCTTCGGGCCAACATATTGGAAGTTGCTGCATTGGAACCCGGCGCAGGATGCACTTCCGCCATTCGCATATTCGAATAGCCCTGCCCAGAACTTCGCAAGTTCGTCTACCGGGTCGCAGGCCACAGTCCCGTTGGAAGCGATGCTACAGCGTCCATCCGGATCCGTGTACCTCAACGGATTTCCATTGGCATACAGCCACGGATTGAGGCCCTGTGGCGTCCTCAGGTACGCGCCCGCCCCTACCGGGTCTTCGGACAGGAACCGTCCCGTGCGCGAGTCAAGCCACCGCTGCTGGGCATACGTCAGCCCCACATCCGCGTCCCAGGCATGTCCCGTGTATCCGATGCTCGGTTGGGTGGAAGTTGGCCCACCTCCATCGCGGTAGTTGCCCCACGCGTCATACTGATGAGTCGTCAGCGTGCCATTGGACGCAAGACGGCCCACTGCGCTGCCCAGTCCGTCATGGAGGATGCGCTCGTCTCCGGTCGCCACCATCAGCCCAGCCGCGCGCTGGTGCAGCACAGCCCCAATTTCTGGCAGGTGCTCTTCGATTAGCGTATTCCCACTCCACAGATACTTCGTGGTGACGCCCCTTGCTGTCCGGGAGCGCCGCAGGCCCGCATAGTCGTATTTGTACCTCACTTGATGCAGTTCGTTGCCCTGCGTCTGCTCCACCTCCACTATTCGGCCGACCGCGTCGAAGTGCGTTAGTCGTGTGAAGTCGCCACGCCTTTCGCTGACGAGGCGCCCTGCCTTGTTCGTTTGGTAGTGGGCTACCGCAATGTCTGGGAGCGGCTCTCCCGTCTCTGGTGCTACGACCTTCTTTTTAACTGTGACTAGCCCGCCAATCTGAGGATCGTATTCATAGACAAGGTGTTGTTGTGGGGCAGTCAAAGCTGCGAAGCCGTCAGGACCCAATCCCCCCGTGTACTCTGTTGCAGTCTTCTCGGCAAACCGAGATCCGTCACGACTGAGTTGGTAGAGTACGGAGTTGCCTCCAGGGTAACGAACGCCAGTTAGTCTGTCTGCATTGTCATAGCCATACTGAGTCGTCGCAACGGATTCTGCACCTTGCCTGTCAATTGCTTCAGATAGCCTGTTGTCCCGACTGCTGTAGTTGTACTGAAATCTAAGTAGCGGCGATGTAATTGGATTTGTGCAGTTCTCCTGCGTTGCGGCGTGCGTCACTGAAGCAATTCTTCCGCGCGCATCATGGCAGTAGGATTGCTTGAGTGTTGAATCTCCCAGTGACAAAAGTCGCTCGCCGCCAACCTCCCAATCGACATCAAGCGTTCGGCCGTCAGCCAGGACTAAAGTCTCAAGGCGTTGGAGTTCATCGACGCCGTACTGAATAAGTCCAGAGGGAGACTGCAGCGTCTGCAAGGCGCCACTGTTGTGATATTCGTAAGTGATCGAGCTCGAACCGTCAGTGTTTCGCCAGATGCGATCACGCAAGTCGTAATCAATGTCGTGGACGATTGATTCATTTCCGCGACGCTCTGTCGCTTTGCGTAGTTGATCAAGGCCATTAAAGACGTAGTCTGCAGATTCAAGATCTTTGAACGTTCGCGGGGGGCCTGATGCTGTATTCTCGGGAGGACCGGCCTTAAAAACTTCTCGGACAATGCGCCCGCGCCCGTCGAAGACCCGCTCCACTCGTTCTCCCAGCGGATTGACGACTTCTGCGTTTCCATTTCGCCACTCGGTGCTCCAGGTCGCTGTGGCTCCGCGGCTGCGCGAGCTCTCCCGCCCAAGTGAGTCATACTTGAACCGCGATGCTGGCATCACTGACCCAGCGGGAGGCGTGATTTCCGTGACTCGCCCGAAGACATCATAGACATAGGTGAATGTGCCTGTGGCTACATTTGAAACTTGGAGCAATTCACTGTTGGGGCCGTAACCATATGTCCACGCGCTGGTTTCACTCGGGGTGTCCGCAGCATGCCTTAGCTCAGTGAGGTTACCCGCATTGTCGTACCCAGCGTAGCGAGTACTTCGAACGTCGGTGCCACGTCCATACTTCTCGGTTTCTAGCAGGCCTCGGGCATTGTACGTCAGCGTGCGAACGCGCTGGTCAGGTGTCGTGACCGCCTTTGGTAGGCCATCCTGATAATAGGTGTACGACGTCAGTTCCTGGCCAAAACGCATGCCCTTGACGCGGCCGCTTGCTTCATACGTCCATGTACGAGCGGCGACAGCGGCATCAAAACCAAAGGGAAGTTGCCAAATCGGTTTCCCGTCGGCATAGAAATCCCACTTGTCGATGGCAGTGCCTTGCTCCCGCTGGATCGCGTTGCCCAGGCTGTCGAACTGTGTCGTTACAGTCCGGCCACCTATCCCCCTTCCGTCCCAGGTCCAAGTATCAATGACCTCAGACTGCCGGGCGACCCATGCCGTGCTTGTCTCATACTGGTACGCACGTCCTTGGGATGACCACGTTTCAGTTTCCTTTCGCGTGCGCCCGCGATCGTCAATTCCGTTCGCAGCCTCTCGAGACACGACGGACAGGGATTCACCCTCGGTCAACTCCTGCCGCTTTACCCAAGTCCCGTCGTAGCGAGTGCGAACAGTACGTGCCTCATAAGAATGTGCGTTATCAGGAGACTGTTCCCAAACCTCCTCCTCAACCAGTCCGCGTGCATTTCGAGTTCGAGTAATGGTTGTTCCATGTGGGGCGAACTCCTTCTCAACTCCGCCGCCACGGTATTCGTAGCTCCACTCGGCTTGCGTGCCATCCGCGTTGGTTGGATCAAGCGATTGGGTGCGGCGCCTCAGTCGCCCCCAATCATCATATTCTACTTTCGTTTCAGCACTGCTCTGGGGGCCGACCTGCGTGCGAATGCGCCCCTCTTCGTCGTGGTAGAATTCAGTCGTGCCCGTGGAAGGGACGCTTGCCATCAAAAGATTGCCTGCTGCGTCGTACTCCCACGTTGATTTGCGGCTGAACGTCGAAGGGTCCGTGTATTCAACCTGCCGGCCCAGAGAGTCATAGACCCATGAGTGGAGGGCAACCTGATCGTCGACGTGCTCCAGTAGGGTTCGAACGCGCCCGAGAGTATCGGTCGTGTACGTCCGAACCTCCTGACGGGTTGAGGCCTCGTCTCTGCCATTCAGAGTTCGAGTTGCTATAACGGTCGTAATACCTGCTGGAGTGTCGCTGTATTCGAACGTCTCTGTCAGCGTTCGAGTTCCATCTGTGATCTGAACCGTGCGTTGATGCCGAGTCAGGCGGCCGAGGGCATCCGCATACTCGTAGGTGTCCCGGAGCCCAGTTACGTGATCTTCCTGGAGCGTCACTCGCCCAGCGTAATCGTATTCCGTTTGAGAACGGATGCCGCCATGACTGTCGACACTGCTGGCACGCGTTCGCTCGCGGCCGAGCGCATCCACCGTTGACTCAAACATATGCGGCTTCGGGGTCGCCCCATCCTTGAGCGAGCCAAAAGTTCTTCGAACGACGGCACCTGAGGCACTCAGGACAACCGTTTCGACGTCTGAGAAGTTGCAGTCGCCCGTGCATCCAGTTTCAGGGAACTTGGACTCGTACGCCCAACGGACAGCGCGACCCAAGGCGTCATGCTCGATGCGAGTCGTCAGTCCGTTGCTGTCAGTTACTGCCGTGGCCTTCCCATCTGCATCTAGCTCGTAGGTGTAGAGGGCCACTCGGTCGATCAACTCACTCTTCAAACGCCCCGCAGAGTCATAGTCAAGTTCGTGGACTTTTCCGCGCGCGTCCTGAAACGACCGCAACTGGGTGCCCACGTAACCGGTGTAACGTGTCGTCGCCGGCGCATTGTCTCGGCCAAAATGAACCGTTTCTTCGCGCTTGAGCCCTCCTTCGATCACTGTTTTGCGAGTCTGGGTGCGCTCCCCCCAGTGTCCCAAAGGAAGTGACTCGGTAACGGTCAACTCGTCATCATCCAGTTCGTACTCGTAACTCCAGGCTTGCGCAGGCTGTCCCGCGACAGTGTTTTTAAGAACCCGACCAGTCGCATCGTAGGCAACGTCGACGCGCGCACCCGTGGCTTCATTGAATTCCGAGATCCGGTTGCCCAGTGCGTCGTACCCGTAGACCACGGTATACTGAAGCAGCCCACCAGTTGTTGACGACGAACCGTGCTGCGGGTGGCTCACCGTCATTCGTGTCGGCAAGCCCAACGGATGCGTCTCATGGCCCGAGACCGTGATGGCGTTACCTGCAGGATCAGTCCCTTCGACGACAACCCCATCCGGATCCGGCGTCTGAGAAGTCGTGAATGCAATATCCCCCTCAGGCTTATCGACCGAGAATACGCCCACGGTGACGCCCATGGAATCGCCCGAGGCCGAGCGCGGCGTGAGTACCGTCGCGTACCGGTTATCACCGATGAGCAAGGATGTATTCGTGGCGCGCCCTGACTCAACCTGTCGTTCCTTGACCGAGGAGAGGTCGGTAGGATCAGCCAGGCCAGGAACCGGGATACTGTTTTGAGGTGCTGCCGTGAATACCGTACCGTTGGCTTGCAACCTCTCATTGTAGTTGTGCTTGATACTCTGGCCCATCGGCGTGACGGAAAGGTCCAGTTGCACTGGACCACCGCGGGTGTCACTTCCCCAGGCCATGGTGCTGGGGCCCAGGTCGGGGACCTGCACCATGCTCGTGTTCCCGTAGGGATTGAGCTGAAGCGTCACTTCGACGCCATCCGGGCGCCGGATACTCCGCGTATCGGTGGTGAGCGCCGTGATCTGCCAACCGGGAGCGGGCATTCCAGTCCCATGGACAGATGTCACCACTTCTCGAGCATGCAGGTGCGCGTAGGCGGCGGTCTGCATGCTGCGACCATATGTCGCCTGCCATTGGATCTTGCGGTCCCCACCCGAAGGGGGGCTCAAGAGGAACTTCGCGGTCGCTACCTCATTGGACGCGAGCCACAACTCGTTGCCTGAGGACAGCCCTTCGGGGAGAGGCACATACGTGTACTCCCACGATTGCGTTGCGTTCGATGTCGCTTCTCCGCCAGCGATGGGCAGTGGTGCGGAAACGCGCGTGACGCGGGTCAAGTTACCTCGTGCGTCGTGACCAATGTCCAGGCTGTGCAGGACCACGTTGTCCGACTTGCGCAGCAATTCGACGGACTTCAGCAGTTGGAAGCCTTGATTGCGAGAAAGCGTGCGCAACCGATAAGCCGTGGCGGTATCCGCGACATCAATCGGTGCATAGCCAAAATCAAGGCGCAGCTTGCCTGGATTGCGCTCCACCGTCGCGAGGAGCGTGTCCTCGGGCCGGTAGGTCAGGTTCGTCCAGCCTTCGTCATTCGCGCGGCCTCGTCCGTCGTGGAAGCGGTCGAGCAGCCACCGCCGCCGTAGCTTCCGCGGAGAGCCGCGAGCAACCGTTCCAAACTCGTAGACGAATCCATCGGGCGTCTTCACTTCGACGACATTCAGCCCGTTGCGCTTCACCAGCTTCACGTCGAGGCCGTGGGAGCGGTCGGTGATGCAATCCACCGCCGTGGACTCGACCTCATCGATAGCTCCGCACAAGGGCACGTCATACGCCTGCCCGGCGATCACCACGGTGTAACGTCCCAGTTTCTCCTCTTGGACGTAGCCCTCGTAATTATGCGTCCAGCCGGCGCCCGTCGTCCCAACGCGGCTGCTCTGGTTGTTGTAGGTGCGCGCGAAGCGGACCACCTCGGCCATCTGGGGAACGGCGAAGTCCTCGTGTTCGAAGGACAGGTGCCCATCCGCCACATTGATGCCCTGGATGGTCGCCTGCCCAGGCGCTCGGGCATGGCCGCCGTCGAAACTCCCTCGCGGGCGACCCAGCCGTTGGACCAGTCGCCGGGGCTCGGGAGTGACGATCTCCTGAACCAGGAAAAAGCTCTTCTCTTCGGCACCGGACTTCGGCATCGCGACCAGGTTCGAGGGAAGCGGCAACTGGAAGAAACGTGCGGCGTTGAGACCCGTTTCGTCGAGTTGCTCGAACGACTGCGCGGCCGGCCCTGATTCGCCCTGAATCTGGTACACGCCGATGCCCACCAGCAGCTCGACATCCGCCTGCTTGACCAGCGTGTCACCAGCACAGGCCTCCGACGTGCAGACCTTGACCCGTCCTCGTTGGATAACGCTTGGCTCCAGCGCGAACCGAGCCACGGCTGGAGCCGATATGGGCCGGTCCGTAACGGCGCGGCCTTCCGAATCCACTTCAACTGAGCGCTGCGCGGTGAACGAGCTCCCTGCTTTCAGTAGGTCAACTCGAGGGGCAATTCCCATCAAGTTGAACCGATAGAGGACGTTCTCCGCGTTACCGCTGGCGTACAACTCCATGTAAAGGATGTCGTTTGCCGCGAGAACGTCTTCGATGAACTCGTTGTCACACGTCCCGACCAACGCTCCTTGGGCAAAGGAGATGTCACACTCCACGCCATAGTGATCGCTGCCGAAGCGAACCACATAGTCGCCCGAAAGAGTCCCGGCGCGCCCCTCATCGAGGGGCTCCAGAAGCGTCGAAAGGAAATGGTACGAAAGGTCGTCAATGTCCGCTATCGGCGACCCGGCAAGGACCTCTCGCTGGCCGACGCTGCCCTGCGCGTAAACTTGCGGATTGACGAGTTGCAGGACTCGGAATTCGTGCTCGCGATCCCGGTCATAGCGCAGGACTCGGAAACCATCCGGATCCAGGTTGGTGTAGACGTTCTTCAGGCCGACCGCGCGGGCCGGCATGCCTGCCAGGTTCGCGCCCACCTGCTCTGTGAAGTCGGGCGGTCGTGAGTTGCGCTCGGATGGCGTCAGATGGCCATCCCCGTCCAGGTCACGTGGGAAGACCTGATGTCCCACGACGTGGAGGTAGTAGTTGGCACGCGGCAAGCTGCCAACGGTGATCCGCTCGCCACCAGGCCCTTCGACCTGCATCGCGGCCTGAAGCGCGGCGGAGCCGCGGCCCGGGACCACGCCGAACTGAGTCACCTCGGGCTGCTCCATGGCGGAGTTCGTGACGCGCACCACCCGGCCCGCCAGGGGAGGAACACCTGCGGGAACGTCCTGAAGGTCCTGGCTCCGCAGGCACGCAGCCTGTTTCGTCGCGGAGGCTGCCGCTCCGGCTCCGTACTCCGAGCAAGTTTCGAGCAGCACGCCCGAAACACCCACGTCCCTCAAGACGTTCGGGATGCAGTCCGGATTCGACCCACCATCCGTGCCGCCATCGGTGCTGCATGGTGACACGCCACCATCCACTCGGTCCGGAGGGAGCCCCGCGTCGAGGGGCGACGAGCGCACACCGCCGTCGTCGTCTCGCCACTCGACTGGCGCCATCGTCCGAACACGCCAGTGCGTATCCAGGTGGACGTAGGTGTCTCGCGTGGTTGCCGCACCGCCATGACGAACGAGCGACGGCGGTGACGCCTGATTCAGGCCCGCTGCCATCGCGCTGCGCCAGATGCGCACGTCGATTTCTGGCGGGAAGAGGAAGACGGGGGCCTCGATGCCAAGCTGCGCCACGGAGCAACGGGAGAGCTTGACCGTCTGGCCAAACTCCGTGACCGTCAGCGGCCCCAATTCTTCATCAGCCGCGCAGCGGCCCTCCGCATCCAACTGCTTCTTGGAGAGCGGCGGAACGGCCAATCGCGTCATGCCGGTGTGCCCCGTCGCATGGTTGACCGCGACGACAACGAGTCGCTCGCCTGCGGTCAGACGGAGGAAGTTGGTGTGATTGTCCCGGCACTCCGTCTCGTAGAAAGCACGGTCCGACTCACTCAAGGAACCTGGCGCGGGGGCGCTCGGGTCCTGGATGAGCACGGGGTTGAGCTCCCTGCAGCGTTCGCGAATGACGCGCCTGAAAGGTGTCGTGGGCCCCATTCGAACCCGGGCATAACTGCCCTGGGGATTCATCTGGCCCTGGGGGGCGGGCGAACACTCCGTGTCTGGAACGCCCACTGTGAATTGAGCAACAGGGCGTGTCAGATCTTCTTCACGGAAGAAGTGGACCTCTGTCTGAGCAATCTCCGCGTTGGCAACGGAAATGAAGGCTCCGGCATCCGGGCTGTACTCGCTGGACGCATTGGCTTCGCAGTCGTGCCGTAACGGACGGCCTTCGCGGTCCACGAAGTGCAATGCGCCATGAAGCAGGCGTGCATCCACCAAGATGTCCGCACGGGTCTGGCGGCCCGCGGAGGCCTCGAACATGGGAGAGCACGTCGGGTAACTCGCCGTGACGATGGATTGGACAACGGGAGCACCTGTTGCCGTGTCCCTCCCGAGCAACGGTCGTGAGCCCAGTGGGACGTCCGCACAGGCGATGCCCATACCGTCGCCAGGAGCAACGGACACGGGGATGCCATATTCGCCTGTCGGCCCCGTCACGCTGCTCATCATCGGACCGGGCCCGGTGACGGTGACTTTCATCCCCGGGAAGCGAACAACAGAATGCATCTCCGCAGCGCCTGCGGTGATTTCCTCATCCAGCGTGAACACCAGCCGGTGTGAGCCAGCACCTGAACCCGCATCCGTCTCAGGCCCTGCGTCGACGGAGGTTCCACCATCCGTTTCCACCGGGACGGTCTGAACCCGAAGAACATAGGTGCGGCGCTCGCTTCCCATGCGGCCGACGAGCGAGACGTAGGTGGTGCCTTGGGACAACTCGATGTTGCCTGTGAGCGAGACTTCCGTCTGCGTGTCATGATTGCTGCTCGTCGCCCACACCTCGCCTGCGGGCGGGGCAATATCGGCACCACCCTCCTTCTTCGCGAACAGGAATGCGTCGATCCGGCCGGCTGAAATACCTGCTGAGACGCGGGTCACCTGCATCGACACGGGGAGGCGGTAAGGCAACGTCACGTGTCGGGGAACCGCGATGAACGCGCGTGTGGCTTCCGACAGGTTCACGTGGATTTGCCGGTCCTCGGGAGCACGGAGCGCTCCAACAATCGTCGCGGGGACCTGGTTTTGAATCGACGAGTCCAGGGGGGCGTAGACCTGGGGCCCCAGGAAGAACTGCGCGTGGGCCTCTCCGATGAGCGCATCGAGCGTCTGCTTCCAGAGCGGCCCCATGGGACGTGAAGGCAGCCTCCCCGGAAACAGGCTGCCCTGAACGCCACCGTCATCCGGGGACGTCCCCTGCCCGCCCATGCTCGCCAGGGCTCGTTCGACGATCGTGTCCTGCTCGTCGGTGAGCATCATGTAGCCGATGACTTCCACCGAGCGGACATCCAGCGGAGTCTCCGTCCGCACGAACCTGCCATCCTCGGAAACTCGCGCCAGGCCCATGCGCGCCAGCGTGTGGTTGCGCGGCTCATGCGCCAGCACGACGGCGTAGTGCCCGGCGCTCTTCGCCGTGACGTTCGGGAACTGGAGCAGCAGCGGCTTCTGGACCCGGAGTCCCGCCGGACCGATCTGCCAGACGGCCGTGGGCGTCGAGTAGCTCTCCAGCTTGATGGGCAGGGTCACCGTCTCGAGCCGGGTCGCCGTCACAGCCCCCTGCGTCTGCCCATCCTCGAACAGCAGGGTCTCCACCGCGCCGCTGGGGAAGCCATCCAGGACCAGGCCCTCGTGGCGCGACGAGAAGTCCGCATGCAGCGCCGCGGTCGTGTCCACCCGAACAGCGCTGTCGGTATCCACGGCGGTCAGCGCGATAGGCGAGTCAATCGTCTCCTCTTCGGAGGGGATCGTCAGCAACCTCCGCACCGTCGGGAGCGGCCTTCCTTCGGGCGTTGTTCCGCCTTCGTAACGAACCACCTGCGGACCCGACAGGTGAGTGCTGAGGGCCCAGTTGCCGTCGGTCCCCGTCCGAACAGTCTCTCCCGACGCCTCCAGGACCACGCGGGCCCCCGGGAGCGGCTGGAAGCTGTCGTCCATGACGAAGCCACGGAGCCGCGTCAGCGGCCGGCGCACCGTCAGCTCACTGCGGAACTCGCCTGACTGACCAGGCCCGACCGCGGCCACCACGCCCGCCACTCGCACTTCGAGAAGCTCGCTTTCGGGCAACGGAGCACGCGCGATGAACGTCGCCGTCTGCCCACCCGGAGCGAGCGAGTGGCCACCCGGAAGTGGCACACCCCGATGCAGCACGCGGAAACCTTCGAGAACCGACTCGAGCGTCGCCGCCTTGTTGAACGACACGCTGATGAGCGAGTCCGTCTTCACGCTCGTCGCGCCGCGTTCCGGCTGGACGCCCGTCACGACCAAGGGCTCTGTCGCCGGGTCCCGGTAGAACACCGTGACACTGTTCGTCCCGGTGAAACCACGCACATCCGTGGCGGTCACCGTGAGCGTGTTTTCACCCAGCGCGAGGGGGAGCTCCGCTGTGTAGATGCCGGGGGACGCCTCGGAGGCCAGCCCCGTTCCAATCCGGACCTCGCTCAGCGCCGCGAACGCGACCACCCGAGCACGAACGCGCACGGTCGCGGACGCAGCTTCGCTTCCGCTGGCGGGTTCGAGCACGGTGATGAGCGGAGGCGCGTTCTCCACGTTCAGCACGAGTTCTCGACGCGTCTGGTTGCCGGCGCGGTCGCTCGCCACCACGGACACCACCGTCTGTCCCCTGGCCAGCGACACGGACGCGCTGAAGCTGCCGCCCACCACCGAGACGGGCACATCCTGGACCGTGACTCCCGCCAGGTGCGTGTCTCCCACGGTGCCCTGAATCAAGTACGGCGACTCGCTCACCGTGATGGGGCTCGCCGCCGGGCGCGTCACCACCAGGGAGGGCGCCGTCCGATCCACCGTCACCGTCCGCGACGTACTCGCGCTCCGGCCCTCCGCGTCCGTCACCACGAGGTTCAGTGTGTGCTCACCCTCCGGCAGCGAGAGTGACTGGCTGAAGTTGCGCACCATCATCGTCGCGCTGACGCCGTTGATCTTGACGTCGAGGGGAAGCGTCCCCCCCTCTACCTGCCCGATGACCGCCAGACTCGATCCGCCCAACACGGCATCCGGCGCGGGCGCATCCACCCGCAGCACCGGCGCCGCCGAGCCCGTACCGGCATCACCCCCGGGGGTCCCGGAATCGACCTGGGGCTCCCCGCCCGCATCCGGACTGCTCCCGGCATCCGGATCCGTCCCCGCGTCCGCGAGCCCACCATCGGGCTGCGTGACCACTCGCGTCACAGAGAGGGTCTGCTCCGCCTGGAGCCCGTAGCCGTCCATGGCCACGATACGAAGCGTCTGGTGGCCGGGGGAAAGCTGCACGGTCCGGACGAAAGAGCCGTCACCCGAGAGGGCCGCCAGCGAGCCCGACACCAGCACCGTGACCGAGTCCTCGGAGTCCGCCACGGATGCGGTACCGCGCACGGTCACCGTCCGCTCTTCCGTCTGGGTTCCCGACGACGGTTCAGTGACGGAGAGGGTCGGAGCCACACTGTTCGCGCGCACGTGAAGCGTCCGCGAGTCCGAGAGGTTGATCGCGTCCGTGACCACCAGGTTCAGCGTGTTGTTACCCTGCGCGAGGGCGTGGTCGACCTCGAACGAGCCGTCCGGAGCCACCTGGACTGGCGCCCCATTCAGCGTGAGCACCACGGGCGTCGTATCCGTCGCGGTGCCGCGCACCTTCACGGAGGTGCCTCCGATGCGAGCCCCCTCGGAGGGACTGGTCACCACCAGCCGCGGCGGCGTCGAGTCCCGCAGCACCGTCACCGTGGAGGAAC
The DNA here is from genome assembly GCF_000280925.3 of Myxococcus hansupus. Taxonomy (NCBI): domain Bacteria; kingdom Pseudomonadati; phylum Myxococcota; class Myxococcia; order Myxococcales; family Myxococcaceae; genus Pseudomyxococcus; species Pseudomyxococcus hansupus. The sequence continues at coordinate 3,910,892 of NZ_CP012109.1, read as the reverse complement.
TCGCGTTGCCTGCCGCGTCCATCGCCGTGACGACGAGGCGGTTGGCCCCTTCCGCCAGCGCGACCGTCCGCCGCCACAGGCCATCGCCGCCGTGCACCAGCCCCTGCCCACCCACACTCACGCTGGCGACGACGTTGAGCTCCGTCACGGCGGCGACCAGCTCCACCTGGGCCTCCTGCGTGACGTGTCCCGAGACGGGCGACTGCACGACCAGCTCGGGCGGAACGGAGTCGATGGTGAAGTTCCGCTGCACCTCTTCGGAGTTGCCCGCGCGATCCACCGCGGACACCGTCAAGACGTGCGGCCCCTCGCTGGTAACCGTCCCACCGCTCTCAAAGGGCACGCCGTCCAGCGTGGCGGTCACCGTGTCGAGGTGTGCATCCTCCACCGTGAAGGTCAGCACCACGGGGCCTCGGACGTACTGGCCTTCCGTGCCCCCCGAAACCGTGATGACGGGCTTCTGATTGTCGAGCACCACGGCGCGGCACGAGCGCCGAACGTTGCCGCACGCATCCCGGGCCGTCGTGACCAGGGCATTCTGCCCAGGCGTCAGGGGGACGGAAGCGGTCCAAGTTCCCTCGGTCAACGTCGCGGAAACGCCATTCACCTCCACGCGCGTGACATCGTGCGCGGCGGAGCCACTCACGTCCCACGGACTGGCGGTTGCCAGGGTCCCGGCTTCTGGCGACGTCACCTCGAACTGGGGCGCGAGCGTGTCAACGTCCACGACCCGGACGCGAACCGACGGACCCGGAGCGCCGGAGAGCTCGACCTTCAGCGTGTTCGCCGCCTGCAGGGGGACTTCCAGGATCCGTGGCTGCACGGGGCCCGTCTGGGGCGTGAGGCGCATGACGACGCGCTCGTTCAACACCACCTGGCCCAGGAGTCCGCCGCTCGATGGAGCCTCCACCACCAGGACGCCTTGCGCCCCCGCCCCGGCGGAATGGAAGCTGCGCGTCACGCGAGCAGGTGCGCCTCGTCCGTGCCCGACCGTCACATCGAGCAACGTGCAGGCAAGCTGGTTGATATGCGCCACGGAGGCACGGGCCATGCTGCCCCCGGTGGTTCGCACCTCCAGTGCATTGCTCGCGCTCAGCCATACAGGGACGGCCTTGAGCGCGGTGCCGCTGCTGGCGGTGGCGACACGTTGTCCGTCGAGGAACACCTCGGCGGTCCCCGCGGCGCCCTGCCCCAGCCCATCACCGTGCTGGAGGGCCAACAGGCCCCACTCACCGGCGTTCGCGGTGAACGACGCAGTCGCCGGAGCGCCGGTGGACTCAACGGGCGCCGCCAGCCACGCGGGCGCGTGGTCTACGGGAACCACGTCCGCGCAGACGTCCGTCGGCGCGGTGTCGGCGCTTTGAATCGCCGCGCTCACGGCCTTCGTGGCGGCCGCCTCGGTGGGACGCGCCTCCTGCGTGCACGCTGCAACCCAGAGCCCCAGCACCAAAACCTGCAGCAACCGACTCATCCGACGACCCCTCTTCGTACTGCCATTCCGAAATCGCTCACCGCGAGGTGACACGTGCCCCAACGCCGTTCCGCACCCGCCGCCCCTGTCCGAAGGGGGCGTGCCGCCCACCGTGTGGCGGCACATGGCCTGGGGAAGCGCATCCCGCGCCCCGATGGAGGTACTTCGATGCATGTGTGAACCGTGACTCATCGTGGCACCCTCGCCCATTCCCCTACCGTGTCGTCCCAGGCGTCTGCCAACTCGCGCCGTCACGCGCCAGGGCTGGGATCAACTCCACATCATGTCCTGGCTGCGCCCCCAGCGATGCCCCAGGCACCGGCTGGCTGCTCCTCGGCGTTCCCCTGGGGAAGCCCACCCGCGGTTGCGGTGCGTCCTCAGTCGGCAGGCTCCGCAGCGGGTTGTTCTGGGCGAAGAGGTAGGGTCCTACGCTTCGGCCCTGGAGCGCGTTCCAGACAATGAACTCCGGGTCGAGGACCCTCGGATCGGGCTCGAAGTAGCGCCCGACATTCGGATCGTAGGAGCGGAGCCCGTCGTCGAACAGGTCGGTCTCGGTATCGTAGTACTGCCCCACCCTTCGAAGCAGCGTCCAGAACGGGGAGGCTCCACTCTCGAAACGACGGTACTCGTAGGCGGGAATGGCGACTCCGCGCTTTCGCGCGCTGCCGGGACAGGTGCAGGTCGGTGGCACACCCGCGTCCGCTCCACAGGTGGCTTCATCACAGGTCGTGTTGGAGACGAACTGGATGGCCACTTCGCCGTTCGTGGCCTCGACCCAGTCACTCCAGAGCATGCCCCGGTTGACGCCACTGTAGGGCCCCGCGAGTTGGGCCCCCGTGCTTCCGTCCTTGACGTAAACGTAGTCGTGCGTCGGTTCGGTGTCGATGAGGCTGAACAGAACGCGCTGCTGAAGCTTCAGCGTGGAGCTCCGCGCGGGTTGCTGAAAACGGGTCAGCTCTTCGTCGAGCCCGTCCGCGTAGGGATTCGCCGACATCGCGTAGTGATTCACCCGATTCACATGTCCCAGTGGGCTGTACTCCCCCGTTCCCGTCACACGGCCATCCGCATCCAACATGACCACGGGCCTTCCCGTAGGGTCCGTGACGATGAAATAGAGGCCGCAAGCGGCCGGGTCGGCATTGCGAGAGCACTCCGAAGACGCATCCGAAAGGCGCGTCCATTGCGGCGTGAACTTGCCGCGCGCCACGGCGACGGGGCGCCCCCCGAGCCACACATAGTCATCTTCAATGTAGTAGTTGACCGGTGCGAGGATGCGATCGTTACCGCGATCCGACAGCAACTGGCCACGAACGTCGTGAAAGTATTCATCACGGACGCCGGTGGGATAGTCCTTGAGCCGCCTCCGGTCGAACGCATCGTGGAAGTAGACGTAGTATGCGTAATTCAGCGCCTCCCAGCCCAAGCTCATGGAGCGCATGTGCGCATGCCGAATCTCGTTCGAAGGATAAAGGTTGAGATGGCTGAACCCATCGCCTTGTGTGAGCCGATTGGTGCTCTTGCGGTCCACGGACCCGTTGGCGTGGTAGCCAAAGTTCTCCGCGAACGCAGGCCCAGGTCCTGAGTACGTGACGAGCAGATGATCCGGGGCCACGCCCTCGTAGTAGATGGTCGTACCAAGGTGGCCCGCCTCCGTGGTGCCAGAGCGGTTGCCGCGGCGGTCGTAGGTGTAGGCCAGTGAGGAATACGCTCCGCCCGACGCCGCCGTGTTCCCCGTGGGACGCATCGCGCTCTTGAGGCGCAACGCCCTGTCGTAGGTGAACTCCTCCGTTTGCGCCGTCTCGGAGCGCAGCAAGCACGTATCCATCCGGCGAACGAGGTCCGCATTCCAGGTGTACGTCCTGCTGTACACGTCACCGGCCCCCAGGCCAGGGCTCATCGACCCAGTTGAGACGCGCAGCGCGCGGATGCGCCCGGTCAGATCCGCGGTGGCCATCGACGGGGGCGTCTCCGCGCAGGCAGCCACCGATGATGCCGGGGCCACGGACGCATCATCCCCCAGCATGTACTCCACGGAGCGGAGCACGTCGGACCGGAGATGGTGCTGTTGGTATCCGCGCAGCCCACCGTAGGGCTCCCACAGGACGCTACTGATGATTCGCTGGGTGTGCCACTCCGTGCCGTCGTGGCTTGTGACATCCACGGCCGAGATGCGGTCGGTTCTTGCGCCGCCCCCATACACGTACGTTACCACTCGACCGTGCGGGTACGTGATGGACGCGAGGTTGCCGTTCGGCGTGTAGCGGTAGTGCGTGTCTGGGTTGAGGTCGATCCCCTGCCCGCAACCGGTCGCGTTGGCCCGGACTCGCATTTCACGAATCACCCGACCCAGTGTGTCGTATTGATACCACGTGCGGCCGAACGAGTCTTCGCTGTAGCGCAGTCGTCCCAGGCTATTGAGTTGTGTCTCACAGCCGGGTGGAGGTGTTCCTTCGTTGTCGTAACCCAATTGGTAGTGCGTGAATGGCGAATCCAAGCCGACATACTGGGCTTGGGTCATCACGAGCCGAGAGAGATGATCGTATGTATAGAGGAGTGGCCGCTCCGCGAGCGGACCCAACTCCACGGCCTTGTTGCCGAACGCATCGAAGGCATAGCGCACGGGGCCCTTCAGGTGTGATGCCGTCGCCCCCACCAGGTTCCCGAAGTCGTCGTACGTAAATGCGCTCGCGGGCTGCGTGCACGTCTCGAAAGTGTCTCCGCCAAGGCACCCGGCCTTGAGTGACTGGATGTTGCCATGGGTGTCGTAGCGCAGCAGCGTCCGTTGCCCTTGCCCCTCCGAGGGAAACTCGTCCATGCGCTCGAGTCGATTGGCCCGGTCGTAGGTCAGCGCGGCACACGCCGGCGATGCAGGGTGCCCGTTGGGCGCCACGGCACACCAGGCTGGGGGGGCATTGAAGGCGTGGCCAACACCGGTCAGGTTGTCCGCGCCATCAAAGGAGCGTGCACGGGTATAGCTGCCAGGGCCGACGCCCCACCTTTCATGGGTCGGCCGGAGATGGGCGTCCGCGGCGAACGAACGGACACGCCGGGCGACACCGGGGGCCTCCAGGAACCGCTCTTCCTTGAGGGAGCCGTCGGGCCAGTAGGTGAACGTGACCTTCTCCGACCACGAGGCACCGGCCATGTCCGCCGCACGGGCCTTCCATTGGAGCAATTCCGTGGAGGTACCGCCACTGCACGCACCGGAGGGCGTCCCCGTCCGGTAGCAGAACACCTCGTAGTTGCCTTCGGGATGCTGAACCCATGAAAGACGCCCGGCGTCGTGCCCGAAGCGGGTCACTACGTCGACCTGCCCTGGAGTCCGCACGGCCTGAGACGTCAGGCGGGGGCCCTCCCATGCCATCACGGTCGTCACGCCGCTCGCGTCAACACGCTCCGTGACGTTCCCGGCAACGTCGTAGGCATTGAACTGCGTGACGAGCGGCGTGCTGGCGGCACCCGCGGGGAACCGCGATTCACGCATCAGCCGGTTCTTGCGGAAGCTGGTCGTCTCGGAGTCGGCCCAGTAGAAGTACTGCGTGAGCGGAGCGGCGCTGGCCGCGGGGCAATCCGTGGCGGCCTCGCTCTCCACCCAGCAAGGACCATGGACCTCGAGGACGCGGCCCAGCGGGTCCGGAGTGGCATCTCCCGTGCGCTGGACGAAGTAGAACGTCCCGATGAATCGCTTGGGCGAAGTCCAGGCCATGGTGCTGCGATCCATGTCCCAGGTCCACCCCGACTGAATGGTGGCCACCCGGCGGCCCGAGGCGTTGTAGCGGTGAAACGTCCGGGCTCGCTCACCGGCGCCCCCCAAGAGGCTCGCCTTCTCGATGGACGCCAGTTGCTGCTGTCCACCAGGCCCGTAGCTGTAGGTGAAGAAGTCCTCACTCAGGGCGCCGGTGCCCGTCATGTCCTGGGCGCCGCGAAGGACCGACGTCTTCTCCAGCGTCATGGCGGAGGCGCCAGTGCCTGTCGCAGGCGGGGTATGGACGTAGACCTCCCAGGCATCCCGCTTGTTCTTGGCGGCGCGCTCGTAGGCCGGCGACGTCTCGGTCGCGCACGCCCATTCATGGCGCACGCTCCCCGGGCTGCATGCGCCGGCCACCGCGCACGAGTCCACCGCCTGATAGACGCGGGGCACGCCCCCGGCCTCAGGTCCGGGAAGCGAGGTGTAGACCCGCGAAAACGCCGCAGGCGACTCCTGCCCGTTTCCGCGGCCCGCCGAGGGCTCCGTCACCGTCTGTGACCGGGGTTCGGAGCCGCAGCAGTCACTGCCGGGCAGGCACAGGCTCTGGGCGACGGCGCCCGCGGGCAACAGGAGGAACACCATGCCCAGGAACGAAACAGAAGGACGCATGTACGGCTTCATCGAGGCTCCGCGACGGCGCCCGTCCAGCCCTTGGGCGGGACGCACACCTGCCCTCCGGCGGAAGGATGAATCTGGATACAACCCCAGGTCTTCGGGCAGTCGTTCTCACTGCTGCATTGCTGGCTGCAGAAATAGTCCGCATCGAGCCGAGGCCCCGCCCGCAGACACAGCCGGGAGAGACATTCGGATTCTCCACCCGAGGCACACCGCTCCCCGAGCTCCTTGGTTCGCTGCTTGGCCGGAACGAACTGGTGGTCCGGCTGAACGGCAGGAGCCTGAGTCGGCGCTTCTGTCAGCGTTTCCTCGACGGGGGCTGGTTTCTCACTACATCCGGAGCCCCAAGACAGACACAGACCCAGGAACAGGCTTCGCAACACTGTTGCTCGATGCCCATAGGGCGAAGCCGGAGTCCCAACGAGGTATCGCGAGGAAATCATCGCGTCACATCTCCCGTCTTCGGAGCGTTCGTCGCAGGTGCCGACAATGCGTCGGGGAAGCGCTTGACGGGAATGCTGGCTTCCAGCTCCTTCATCAAACGGCTTTCCGCCTCACGCCGAGCCTCTGCCGCCAGACGGCCCCTGACTTCGTTGAAGGTCGGCAACACGCTTTGCATGTGCTCCAGCGCCTGGACCACATGAATGCCGTAAGGCGTTTCGAATGGCTTGCTCAGCTCGCCCTTTTTCAAGGCCGCTGCCGCCTCGAAGAAGGCGGGGTGAACCTGGCCTTCCCTCACGATGCCCAGGTCTCCGCCTTGCGCCGCGGAGACGTCATCCTGGCTTGCCTCACGAGCAACCACTTCGAAAGGTTCTCCTCCCATGAGGCGGGCATAGATCATGTTCGCACGGTCACCCGCCTGGCGACGTTCGGGCTGCCCGTCCCCAGGTGGCAACCGGATGACGACCTGCCGCACATGAATCTGCCTGCGCGCAAGCGATGACTTTGAGGACTCATAACGCTCGAGCAAGTCCGCTTCGCTTGTAACGCTCTTGAGTTCCTCTTGAAGGAGCGCTTGCATCAGGACTTCACGACGAGCCGCGGCGAGCCGAGCGCGCGTCTCTTCGCGCGCATCCAGTCCCAGGGCGACAGCTCGCTCCGAGAGGCGAGCCTGGTCAATCAGCTCGTCGAGCTGCGCATCGGCGGTAATTTCACCGGCCCTCCTCGACGCGAACTCTTGAACATCCGCGCGCCGAAGTTCAGTCCTTCCAACCTGGGCGACCACATCTGCGTCTCGGCACCCGTGAACGGGCACGAGTGTCAGAAAAAGCACAGATATCCACCGGGAACACCGGGACCGATTGGGCGCCGAAGCGCCCCGCTTGGTGAAAGATTGAATCATGGCCTGATGATGTTCTGGGACTGAAGTCGAGAGGTTGATTCAACCGTCAGCGTTCCGGTGACTTCCAACGCATCAGGCGTAAAGACCACAGCCCTGCCCTTGACGGTGAAGTTTCGGAACGTCTGTTCTCCTGCAGGCGTTGCGAACAGTTCTGTCGGCTTCGAACGCAGCGGGTCGAATGACGTGCCTCCATTGTCGAAGACGATATCGCCATGTGCCGCCTGAAGGGCCTTGAGATAGATTGTCCCTGCCCCCCCGTTATTCGAGCCTGGCGCGTGAACGTTGTTCAAGGAGAATGTCGATGTCGACATGTCGTAATAGATGGCCACGCGGCCTCCTCCTCCATAATTGCTCGCCGCGCGCGCCTCAATCCGGCCTGTCCCGGTGAGTGCCCCGGTCTCCAGGAGAATGCTTCCTCCCGCGCCCCCCGAGGCGAGTGCACCGGTCCCCGGACTCGCATTGGCGAGGAGCAGGCCATTTACGCGAATGGAGTTGGCCTTCAAATGCAAAGCACCTCCACCGTTGCCACCGAGAGGCGGAGTGCCACTGGGGTTCGCTGGGCCGCCCGAACCTCCAGTGCCAAAGGTCGACGGCAGTTTGTAATCCCCATAAGTCGCTACAGGAGCGACTTCAGTCAGGTGCTGCTCCGTCCTGCCGTATCCGCCGTGACTACCACCAGCCGACTCCACGCCGGTCGACTGGTTCCCGTACGTAAGTCCCGTACGCGATTCATTCCCTTCTTGCCAGCCGCCCAAATAACCCAATCCGGTCACGTCAATACTTGAGCCCGTAACCAGATCCACATGGCCGTTGACGAACACCTCCAGCGGCTGTGGCAGGCCATCCGTGCTTCGGACCTGCTTCAGGGCACTTGCGTTCTGAGTCAAGCTCAAGCTCGACAGGTGGAGAGGTGCACCCCCCGCAACCGAAAGCACTCCCGCGAGTTCCACTGAGACACCGGGCAAGAATGCCCAGGGCTGGCGCAGGGTGACCTGGCTCCCTCCGAGCACGCGAATCGATTCCATGGATCCCGTCACCTCGCCATGGAAAGTGACACGAACACCTCGTTCAATTTCAAGCACAGGCGTCGTGAGCGGGCCCATCACCTCGACGTCGCCATGGCCGTACAGATTGAAACGGTCGAAGGTCCCTCCATCGACAGGCGTAGGCTTCGCGCGATTGGTGAACTGAAGACTATTGCCCGTGTATGTCGCCAGAACCAACTCACCGTACTCCTGAGCATTCCCCTTCAGGAAGACCGTGCCTGCGTTTGCATACTGCCCCTTGGCTTCGACCTTGGACCAATCAAACGCAGTCGTCTCAGAATTGTAGTAGATCGCGACACGGCCACCACCGCCGCCGTAGGGGGCGGAACGTCCCGCGCCATTGGCTCGGATCGCACCGGTGCCTGTCAGGGCTCCCACGTCGATTCGGATTCCACCACCGGCACCGCCGTAACTGGCGTTGTTGGTGCTACCTGACTCTGCGTTTGCGAGCAATTCGCCGTCCAAGCGAATTGACGCCGCTTGCAATCGAATCAAACCGCCGCCGTTCCCGCCGAGAGCGCTTGTGGCCGCTCCTCCGGAACCGCCAGAGCCCGGCTCCGAGGGATCCCTGTAGTCGCCGTAAATGGGCACAGGAGATTCAACCCCTGCTTGAGCAAGCCCCTGTCCGTATCCACCATGACTGCCTGCGGCGGAGTCTGCTCCTGTCGGAGCATTGCCTTGCTTTTTCCCGTTTCGATCAGAATTCCCAGGCTGCCACCCACCCAGATAACCACGTCCGCTCACGTCTACCTTGCCGGTGGCATAGATCCGAACCTCGTTCGAGACCGTGAGATCCAGGAAGTGAGTCCCAGCGTTCGCTTGGGGCGCATGGGTCACCACTGCGTTCTGCAAGACATACAGATTTCTGAACGTATGCGTGCCGTCGATTTGGAGGGTTTGACCGCTCCGAACGATGATGTCTTGCCCTTCGAAACTGAGATCCTCAGCCGAAATGACAGGGGTGGAGTCTGCCGGATATCTCGCATCCAGCACCACGACATCTTGAAATGACTCACTCACTTGCCCGTGTTGGTCCTGAGCGACCAGCGAGACTCGAGCCATACCACTGGACACGGGAGTGTAAGTCCGCCGAAGCGAACTGCCGCTTGTCGGAGAAATCAAGCGATCGCCCACGGCGACGCCGTTCACCCGGAACTCCGCCCAGGCGAGAGTGTTCCGCTCATCCGTGGCATTGCCGAGGAACTCTCGCGGTTGTCCAACAAGCATATAGGTCTGTGCGTTCAACGTGACATTAGGCGGTCGGTTCACGCCCACGGGGATGATCCGGGCCAGGTTCGTGGTGGCGCCCAGGTTGTCCGTCGCACTCGCCGCAATCTCTAGCTGCGTCGCGGTCGCACTCAATGTGATTGTTCCGCAAAGCTCCCTGCATGCCTGAGTGAAGCATGATCCAGGCTCCGTCATGGCGACCCCGTCGACCGAGGCGACGAGGTCAACAATGCTGACGTCATCGAACGCCCGTGCGCACACTTTCACCGTATCCCGCTGGATTGGCTGACTTGGCAACACCGAGGAATTGAAGGTCGGAGGTGGATTGGGGAGTAGAACCGTCGTGCGTTCGACTGTCGCCGTGCGTCCACGTGAGTCAGTAGCGACAGCCTTGAACACCACATGGGGACGCTCGCTCAGTCTAGGGAGCGTATGTCTGATGAGTACGGACGACGATGTCGTCGAGCCAATCTCCACTCCATCGGCGTAAACATGGATACTTGCCAGATCTCTATCCACGTCATTGGCAGAGGGATTGACGGAAATTGTTTCGCCCTCCTTGGCGGATAGGTGGGGAAGACCATAGGGGAACGTAACCGTTGGAGCAGAGCCGTCCGGAAGGACGATATAGCTTTGCGTGATTCGCGTCCGGCGCCCGGCTTGATCAACGCCGGTCAATGCCAGCGTTATTGTCTGTCCGACAGCGTCGTCCGGCAGGCGGAGTGAATACTGGAAGGCAATGCTTCCTGTCCGCTCTGGCGAAACAGCGATCAGGCGTCCATCCTGTTCAAGCTCGAGCCAGTGCATTCCATCGTCGGAGCCTCTCAAGGTCAATTGATGGACGTAAGGACCCGCTCGCAATTCAGGGGGCAGCCCGCTGGGCGTGCCTGGCGGCTGCGTGTCTCCAACAACGTTGAGGTTGACGAACGCTTCCGCCGTTCGCCCCGCCCCATCCGTCAGGATCACCGCCAATGGCATGGAGCCTGAAGATTCGAAGATGGGTATACGGAAAGACCCCTCGAAACGATTTACGTTGGTTGCTGTCTGCTGGAGCGTTCCAAGATACGCAGTGCCCAGGCGCGCTGAAACGGTAAATGGAGGCAGCCCATTGTTCTTGTTCGCTATCACGTCCACGACTGCTCCGGAATAGAGGGTGCTGTGCCCTCCTGCCGAAACACTGACACTGGGGTGGGTTGCAGAAGACGGCACCACGAAGACTTCAACTGGTTGCGACGTGGCCGTCAGTCCTCCAGCGTCATAGACACGAATCTGAATTGAGTAAACGCTTCCTGGCACCGCATTATTGGGCAAGGTCCAGCTTGCTCTCAAATCCGCTTCGTCAAGATGGGTGGCCGCGTGGCCGTTGATGACCAGAACTGCGTCATCGATCCCCACACCATGAGCAATGCCCGTGAGATTGATTTGACCACCGGCTTCTGCCTCCAAGCGTCCGCCGTCTGAAAGGATTCGCACTGTCGGGGTGGCCGAATGAGGAGCGGTATATGAATGAACGAGTCCCGAATCTCCGTCTGCGATTAGAATGCGACCTGATGTAAATACGGCATCCTGTGCGCTTGATGCACTCAGCAAAGCCAGTCGTTCAGCTGGCTCCCCCTCGTGGATGTGCCAGACTTCAACGCCAGCAGCGCCTTCGCTAACGATCGCCAGTCGGCCTTCAAGGCGAATCCGTTGGACCTCGCCAGCCGTGGGTAGGGTCCCGATCAACTGAGGTGCCCCGTCTGACCCTAGATTGAAAAGTGAAATTGAATTGGCTCCACCCGTGACCGCCAAGTTTCCGTCCAATGCAACGACTGATGCTGAAACTGGAAGAATGCCTTGATGACGAAGTTGGCCCGATGGAGCCACCTCGAGCACGGCAACCCCCTGCTCCCCCAATGCCACGAGCGCTCGACGTTCGTTTCCTGCAATTCCGAAAGCCGCGCGCCCAAGGGCCAGGGATTGCCTGTCAGGTACGGGGGTCAAAGGCCACCTTACCGTACTCACGCCTCCCGCTGAAGAGATAGCCCAGACGCGGCCGGGCGCGACCGAGAACTGTTCAACCGCTCCCAACGCCTGTTGAAGCGCACTTGAATTGGCGCCATGCAGTTGGAGCCGCCCACCCAGCACTTCATTCACGCCCGAAACGCGGATGGCTTGTCCGTCGAGTGAGAAAACACTCCGCTGCCAGCTTTCCACCTGGCGAACATTAGAGCCTGGCTCAGATGGATTTCGTAGCTGCGGAGCCCTTCCTCCCGAGACATCAACAGGCCGAGTTCCAGACGAACGTGCCGCAACCAGGGCTCCTCCTCGGAACGGGGCGAGGCCCAGCGCACTGTCTCCCACGTGGACGCTGCCGGCTGCGATCCCCTCACCGGATCTCGACAACCGCGTGACGTGAACACCCGATGTGCTTGTCGAGAGCAGAAGGCCGCCGCCAATCTGAACAGCATGCGCCTCGAATCGGATTCGAGACATCACTTTGGGCGCGAGGGGCTCACGATAATCCACGAGTTGCAACCAACCATCGTCGCTGACCACGTAGGCGATGCCACGCACGACCTCTAGCGCTCGGACGCCGGAGGGTACTGAAACCACTGGAGTCGGAACCTGTGTTCGAGAAAGGGCGTCGCCCACAAATGCATGCAGCGAACGGTCCGTGCCAATAACGACAAGGTCCCCATCCCTTTCCGCCGCTCGAGCCAATGCCGGACCGACGTCGAAGACGTGGTTGGATGCGTTTCCCGTGCCATACACAATTGGCACCTGAATCTTTGATGTGCCCTGTATGAAAACGGGCCCGTCCGAGTTGGCCTCCACGAGAACGCGCCGCTCACTGCTTGCGTTTACGTACACCGCTAGAACCGGAGAACTCGGATCGCTAACATCGATGGAGTGGACTTGATACTGGGTGCTAATCGGTTTTCGCAGGACGTAGAATTTGTCGGACGCGCTTACGCCAGTGAAAGTTCCTGAAACGCGAGACACCACCTTTGGGGACGCCGGTACACTGGCATCAATGAGCCACAAGCCTTCGTCCTCGATCGCAAGCGCGACAAGCTGATCGAGCACCGCGACCCCGACAGGCGCCTTGGGGGTTGTCAGCGTACCCAGAGTCGAAAGAAGGGGGGCCTCCGTGGAGCCTCCCAACTGCCCAATCCAGAGCCCTGTTGAAGTAGCGACATAGACCCGGTCCCCCAATCGGGCGAGTCGAGAGGCGCTTTCGAGCGCGACGTTGGCCAAGGAGTGAAGCACGACGGCTCCGGTTACCGTGCGCGTCAACTCTTGGGTCGAAACATTGCCGGCCCGGTCTTCAACACGAGCGCGGAGGGTCAGGACTGTCCCCTGCGGCAGGTCTGGCGGGATTCGATACACAAGCTCCCATCCACCGCGAGCGTGGCGAACCTCGTCGATAGACAGTTCGAGGGAGACGCTTTCCACGGCATCATCATCTGTCGCGGAGACACTCGCGGTCATCTCACTCCCGGCCGAGACGTACTCTCCAGATGGGTCGGTGTGGATGGCAACAATGGTTGGCGGCGTCACATCGTTGACGACGTTGAGCGCCAACGTGGCAGGTTCGGACTCGAGCCCAGCCCCGTTTCTGGCGACGGCGGTCACCGTCACCGTGCGCGTTCCACCTCCGAAGGGGATCCGCACGGGGACGATTGCATGGCCGCCGCTCACGCGCCCGGCTTCTTGTCCATCGACTCGCAACAGGATGCTTTCGCCGCCGGTCGTGCTCGCGACAGCCACTTCGATCGGGACACGCGCTCCTTCGTAAATGGGCGAGGCGTTGGCGCGCCGTAGTGTAGCAATAACGGGACGTTGCGCCGCCGCGCCATCATGGACCAACACCGTTCGTGTCAGTGGCGGACCTCGCGTCCCTTGCGCAGTCAGCGCAACAAACGTGACCTGGACCTCGCTAGGAGCTCCCGCTGGAACTTCGGGGGCAAGGAGTTCGCCGGCCAACCCTGGCGCTACGAATAGGACAGGATCGCCCCCCGCGACGGATACCTCCACTCGGTCCACCTGCGCCGGGTGTTCTGGGAACACCACGAACGAGAAGTAAGCGCCCTCCCCTACTTCCGTGGGCACGATCACATTCGCGATAGCGGGCCCCGATTCCTGCCCAGATTCACTCAACAAGACTTCACGTTGAATCACAACGTGGCGGCCCGCGAGATCCCGGACCGCCAATTCCACGGATGCGGATGCACCCGTCATGGGCATGTCAATCCAAGGAGGAAGCCGCGTGTCACGCGTCTCGGCGACCACCCCATTGATGGCCACAGCCGCGGTGAAGCCGTTGAGCGGCAGCGCGTCATCCGAAACCAGGGCGGACATTGGAACGCGTGTGCCCTGGGGAACCGTTGCAGGCAGATTCAAATCGACGTGGGGCGTTGCCGAGCCCCGGACGACAGGGAGGTAAGACACGCCCTTCGACGTTCCAGTCACCAGCGCCCCGGGTACCAGCGCCGCCCGTCCCATGAGTGCAGGATACATGCCTGCGCTCATGGGCGTGCCTCGAACGTCAATGACTCGAACGCCATCACGCGACCCCACCACCAACAACTCTCCGAAGGCGGAGGCGCTGAGCGCTTCGGAGTTCAGAGGAGCAGTCCCTCTGCTCAGAAGGTGCGTTGCCGAGTGCTCGGCTTCGACCAAGGAGAAACAACGGACTACGTTGCCAGCCACGCAGGCGCCACCGTCAGCGAGCGCAGCAATCGTCGTGATGGGGGCCTCCTCGATGGCGGTGCGTGCGAGTTCTCGTGGCGCGGAGGCCATGGGGACATCGATCGCCACCACCTCGGTTGTCGTCGTGGCGAAGATCCTTTGCCCTTCCGCAGCCAAAGCCGTCACGTTCCCCAGCGACAACTGGCTCGCCACCGCACCGTTGGCGTGCCGCAATTCAATACCTTGATCGGTGGCCACCGCGATCCAGTTCCTCGCCCCATCCACTGCGTGGGGCTCACGAACGAGAGGCACCGACTCCAAAGGCTTATGAATGAGGGCAGGCAACGTGAAGCGCTCAAGCGCCCCTGCTCCCTGCTTGCGAATGGCCACGACGATCTCATCACCAACGAATACGGCACCCACTGGGGTGCCAGTAAAGCGCTGCGAGGCCACTCTTGCACCGGCCTGCCGAGTCCGGAGCTCAAGCTCGCCAGTACCTCCACCATCCGAGCGAACGACCAGAATCTGATCCCCTCGGCTGGCGAGGACGACTGGCTCCAAGACGTCGCTGGCGTCCTCGACAATCCGGGCCTGACCTGTGGTCATCACCGCCAAGGTCCCATTCTGCTCGGCAACGGCCGACGCCCCGCCTGGGGCCTGGACCGTTGCCCGCATCACCACCGACGCGCCTTCAGGACCTTCGGGCAACCGAGCCTCGGCCAAAGAGGCCCCTGGCAGGTGCCTCAATGCCATTGGGCTGTCCCCAAGGCTTGCCGACAGTTCGGGCGTCACTCCTCCGTCGGTTTCACCCTTCAGCGTAAGCGCCGTTCCGCCCAGCAACAACGGACCCGAGGGCTCGCGAACAAGAGCGACGCCAATATGGCTTTGTCCGTCGTCAGCGACATTGATTTGGACGCGCGAAATGTGGCTCGACATGCCAGCTTCGTCCGTCACCTGGGCCGTGAGTTCCAACGGTACCGTGCCGCCATCAAGCACAGGGGCTACGAATTCCGCCTGCCACGGCGGTTGCGTCAAAACGCGTTCATCGGTGCCTGCCGTGACACGAACGGATGCGATCGCAACAGCAGCAGTTGCATTGACGGTTACGCCAAAGGGCTTCCCTTCCGGAAGCGTCGTTCCAGCATCCGGCGACGTGATCGCGGCGAAGGGGCGAGTCGGCGACGGCACCACGGTGAATGCGGCCGTAGCATCGCCCTCGTTGGCTCTGAAATCGCGTGCGACGACTCGAACCACGTGTGGCTCAGGGTTCGACACGAAGGGCGCTTGCCACGAAACTCTCCACGGCGGCGTGTGGGCCAGCCCAACCGAGGCCCCGTTGACGAAAACCTCGACCTCCGTGACGGCGTTCTCATCCGAGGCGAGCGCCTCAATCATCAAGTTCGAGCCACCGACGACTTGAGCCCCCGTCACGGGAGTCCGCATCACCACCGAAGGAGGCACGGAATCCCGAGTCACCGTGAGTGTCCGAGGGGCAGCGGCAGTGACCTGGCCTTTATTGTCCGTCGCATAGGCCGTCATGACGCGTTGCTCACTGGTCGCGGAGCCTTTCAGCAGGCCCAACGGGATGCTGCGCGACAGGGTCACGAGCGTTCCCGTTTGCCCCGCAAGCCTTGCCATCGGAACGCCATCCACGTGGAACTCCACGGATGTGACGCTTGAACTGTCCCTGGCCACGACAACGACACTTACGGAGCCGCCCTCTTCGATCGACATATCAGCAGCGGGCTGCTCGATATCGACCTCGGGCGGTGAGTCTTCGACGACCTGAACCACCACGGAGAAGGTGTCGCTGATGTTTCCGCTGGAATCCGTCGCCGTCGCTTTCAGGACCTGGCAGGTGTTCACCTCATCCTGGTGCCACTGGTACACGAAATGACCGGAGGGCGACCGGGGCACGGGCATGTCATTCACACTGAGCGCGGTCGTCACGACAGGCCCGCTGTCGTCGGTCCCCACAACCTGGAACGTCCAGTTCACGCCCGCTGCGAATGAGTCCTGGTTCACCACGATTGCTCCGCCCAAACGGCGGATCTCGACCGTCGGCTTCACGATGTCCAGGGTGCGGAAGCTCCGGGTGTAGACGCGGGCCACGTTGCCAGCGACGTCGGTGACTCCCGTGGCGGTCACGGCGTAGTACGTCGTCGAGCGGAGGCTCTCCGCGGGGGTAAACCGCAGGGTTCTCCCATCCGCCAGGAGCTGAGAAACGCCCGGAACGGGGACGCCCGAGGGGTGGAGGCGCAATTGCAACAGGCCAGCGCTCGCGGTCGACAACGGCTCATCGAACCGGAGGTCGAACACAGACGTCAGTGGCACGTTCGTGTTGCTGATGGTGTCCAGAGGTTCGATGCGCTCCCATTCCGGGGCGCGCACGTCACCGCGGTAGACCGCATTCGGAACGACGACTGAATCGGAGCCAAGCTGGGACAGCGTGAGCGTCAGGTGGCCAAGCCCTCCTGAGGGCACGTGTGCTTGAACGCTGGTCGCCCGGTTGGCCTGGGTCGACGCGACAGCGCCATCGAAACGGACTTCCAAGCCGTGATGGAAGCCAACGCCCGAGATCGTGACCCAGCCGCCCGCCACGTCCACGGTTCTTGGCGTCACGTCGACGAAGCTCATCGGTGCGGCATACACGAAGGGCGTCACCGCAACGGCGCTCGCACCGTCACCGCGGACGACCCGGACCACCGCCGGCCCCGCGGCCACGGACGGAGGGAGCGTTACGGTCAGAAGGTTGTCCTGCACCTCCCCGACGATCACGGCCTCCACGCCGCCGAAGAGCACCTTCGGAGCGGTTCCAAAACCGAAGCCCGACACCGTGACCGGAATCCCTCCGGCAACCGGGCCACTGGCAGGCGATACCGCATCCACCCGGAGGGACATCGGCACCCCGCCCGCACGCAGGGGATACTCCCAAGGCGCCAGGAGACGCCCCCCCGTCACGGAGGGCAGCGGCGCGAGCACCAACCGGGCAACGTAGGTTCGCTCCGAATCCAGAGGATTCGACGGAACGAACGTCAGTGCCGTCCCTGAAGGCACCGTGTTGCCCACCACCTGCAGCGCACCAGCCCAGAGCTGCAGCGTCGAGCCGGACAGCACCGCGCCTGGCAACGCCGTGGGGAGCCCCACGGCAACGCTTCCGTTTCGAGCGATGGCCGCGCCGGGCAACGGCCGCAGGGCATCGACCGTGGGGTACGGCACATCGAGGACCCGCAGCGAGTTGGCGACGCTCACCACCGCGACACCATTGACGATCGCCGCGCTCGAAACCGAACTCCCCATGCTCGCGAAGGTGCGCTCCACCAACGTGGAGCCTTGAGACGTATCCAGCCAGGAGACCCGGCTTCCCTTGCTGGCCAACAGCCAGGGACCGCTCAGGGTCAGCGTTTCGGAGGAACCGCCATTCGGATCCACCGCGGAGGCCAGGATCTGGGGCTCGCTCCCATGCGTGACGTCAATGAGGTGCAGTTGCGTCCCCGCGGACACCGCCACTCGGCTGCCCTCACGCGCCATTCCTCCCATGGGGCTTCCCAACCGGGGAATCTCGCCAAGCAACGGCAAGGCACTGCCTTCGGTGCTGCGCACTTCCAGCCGCGACTGGGTTCCGTCCTGAACGAGCACGAGCAGCGCGTCATCAACCACGTCCAGATCGATGACCGTCCCAGACCCCAGCGACGTTCGCGCGATGACTTCATATGCGCCATTGATCGGGGACATGAGCGCCAGCTCGTTCCCCCCTGCCACGGCGACGTAGGCGCCAGCGCCTCCCGCCGCGACTGCCCTCAACCCGACGTTGGGGGCAAGCGCGAACTGCACCCGCTCCAGTTCCAGCGGGCTGCAAGGCGCACTTGGGGAAGTCCCGCACACATTCTCCGCGATGCTGTACCGGACGACTTCGCTGCGCCCCGCCAAGAACAGGTCATCCCCGTGGATGACCATGTCCACGGGCCCACTGACGCCATTGACCGCCGAGCCCAGGACTCCAGGACTTCCCGCCACGGCGAAATCCACGACGGAGAGGCTCCTGTCCGTATGCGCCGCGAAGACGAGGTTGCCCCGGCGAGCCAGCACGGAGCCCATGTCGTTGAGCCGGGTGCGTTCCGCCAGGCTGAAGGTGAACCCGCCTTGCAGCGTCCCCTGCTGAGGATTCGCTCCTGGCGTGAGCACGGTCAGCGCCACACGGCCGATCACCTGATCCGGGACCGTGACGAGCAACGCTCCGGAATCGTCCATGACCACGGAATGTGCCGGCACCGTGTCGAAGTGGACTTGCGACCCGGGGAAGAGCCCCTCGCCCGTCACCCGCACCACCGCGCGGCTGTTGAACGTCGCATGCCGCGGCTGAACATCCGTCAGCACGGGCGCTACCAGATACCGGTACGCCCCCAGCAAGAGGTGAGACAGTCCACCCGGGTTCGTGACTTCGACCGCCGCGGCTCCGGCAAGCCCCGCGGGCGCCAGCACCCGCATGCGACTTCCGTCGGATGCCAGTTCCTGAATGGGCGCGGGGATGCCGCCAATCGTCACGGTGCAACCGCTTCGGAACCCGCTCCCCAGGAGCTCGACTTCGTTGCCACCGGCCGTCAGCCCGTAAGCGGGCGTCACGGAGGCAATCTCAGGACGCTCCGGTGAGGCATCCAGGCTGGTCCGGAACCGCACCCTCCCCTCTGTCCCCAACGTCGCGCCACGAAGGTCCTTCAGGCCCGCGCCGATTCGAAGTTCGTAGGCCGTATCCAACGCCAGCGGCGAGTACGGCGTGAGGACCACCTGGCCCCCCTGCACATCCGGGAGTACCTGCCGGGCCACCGAAACCATCTCTTCGGGCGTCCGCCGGTACAGCGTCACTTCGGTGGCACTCGTGGCCTCTGGAAGCGCGGTCAAAAGGACCTGCGCCGACTCACCCGGCGACACGACCTCCCCGTCTCGTGGATGCGTACCCCGGATGTCCAGCGTGTCGAGCTCCACGGAGGCGAGCGCCCCCGCGAGCGGCAGCGACGCATCCGCCGGATCGCTCACGGGCAGTTCGACGGGCGTCCCCGACTTGTCGAGGACCAACGTCCCCACGAGGAGATAGCGCCCCATGAAGGCCAGGGTTCGTGCATCGCCGACGACCGTGGCGCGGCCCAACTGCACGGGAGTCTCGCCTTCGCGAACGGAGAACCGCAGCACCTTGCCGCCTCCGGCCGCCACGTACGCCACGCCTCCCGCCACCCGGGTCTGCTCGGCGGAGGCCCACCCTCCCACGAGCCCGTCCACCGTCAGGGTGCCTGCCGGCGCCGGGTTCTGGATGTCGAACAGTTGGTAGATGGCGACCTGCTTCGCCTTTCCAAGCGAAACGAAGGCACGCGTTCCCTCCACCGTGATGTGCACCGCGGGCGCCGAGAGCGAGACCGTGCCGTGCGTGCTCAAACCGCCCGTCCGGGCGTCGAGGACATGCAGCAGGGGCGCCCCCACGGAGGCGCTCGAGACCAGCAGGTTGCCGCGGTGCAGCGCCATCGCACTCACGCCACCCGGAATGACCCGGCTGCCGACGCGAAGCGGACGACGGCTGCCATCCGCCAGGTCGAACACCTTCACGCCCTCCGCGTCACCCACGAAGAGCAGCGAGCCCCCCATCGCGATGTCCGTGGCCGCGCCACTGACCTCGAGCGGCAGGAAAGCCTCTTCGATGTCGGCGGGCTTCGAGACATCCACGACGCGGACGCCTCCCGCACCGGCTGCGACGTAGACCGTGTTGCCCCGCTTCAGCACCCGGTTGCTGCCACCTTCGCCCGGGAACTCGAGTGAGCTGATGACGGTGACGTGCGTCGGCTCGCTGAGGTTGGCCACCACCAGCCCCCCTTGCCCGTCCTGCGGTTCGCGGACAGCGGAGGCCCGCCATTCACGCCGTGAACATCGACCGTCGCTCCCAATGCGGCGTACGCCACGCCTGAATCGACGAGGACATCACGGACCGGCGCGGTCGCGAGACGCGCTATCGCGCCTGCGCCGTAGAGGAAGGAGCCAGGCAACGTGGAGGATGAGGCGCCCAGAGAGACGGACACATCAACCAGGCCTCCGGCGCGCGCGGGCGCGGTGGCTTCCGCGAACTGGCTGCTCAAGACGCGAACGTCGAACGAGTCCGTTCCACCAAACGTCGCCTTCATTCCAGGGGCAAATCCCCGGCCCTGCAGGCGAACGCGGGTCCCGCCCTGTTGCGGTGAACGGTTGGGCGCCAGGGCGCTCAGCAACAAGGGATCCCGGTACACGAAGCCGCCCAGTCGCCGGGCGGAGAGACCGCTCGGGTCGATGACCTCCACGGCGGCAGGGCCCGCGGCGCGGCCTCCTGGAATCAGGACGGACGGCGGAATGGACACGGCAATCGAGGTTCCCCCGACAGCAACATCCGCTCCCGCGAGCTGGCCTCCGACGCGAACGGTTGTGCCCGGCCGGAAGCCACTTCCCGTGAGCGTCGCCGCGGTCGTCTGGTCCGAGGGGCCCGCTGAAGGCTCCAACTTCGCGATGACCGGTTGCAGCGCGTCCGCAGCCACGACCCGGAAGGTGCCCACGAACGCCGAGGCCTGGGGCCTCAAATCGAACGACTCAAGCCCATTCAGCGTCACCGTGACCACATCTCCGGGCTCGAATTGCGCGCTCGGAGTGAAGACCACGGAGGACCCTCGGACCGCGTACTCGACGCGCCAAGTCCCCTCCGCCGTGAAGTCCTGTCCTGCCCGGACCACGGACACCGTGGCCGTCTGCGATGTGAGGGACGACTCCAGCACCGGGAGCGTGAAATCGACCCTCACGTGCGTGTCAGGACGTGCGTCACTGCCTGAAGCAGGCACCATGCCGACAGGGAGCAGTTCATTCGGCGGGACGGCTTGAACGGTGTTCTGGCCGCTCGTCGACACGAAGAGCGTGCCCGCCGCCCAGCCCAGGCCCGCCAACTCCGAGCCCAGGTCGGAGTTCTGCACCAGCTTGATGTCCGCCAGGTTCGACAGGTCGTACACGTACAGCCGCCGCCCCACGGTCACGTAGGCTCGATTCGCACGGACCACCAGGCGGCTGCGAACCAGCGTCTCATACGGACGGTTGGCGGCGTCCACGGTGACTCGCCCCTTCCGATCCCCTTGCCTGTCGTAGATGGACAGGTAGAGCCCACTCCCCTGGGTTCCCACGACGTTCGAGGTCAGTGCGAACAGGCGCTCGGGTCCGAGATCCAGCGCCAGGGCGTCCGCATCCAACGGCACGGTCTCCAGCAGCGGCAACGCCGGGGAGCTGGCATCGAACACCTGCACGTTCCCTGCAGCCACCGTGGAATCCACGGTCGAGACGTACGCCCACGGTCCCTCGATGCGCACCGACGTGGCCAGGCCCGCGCCGGGAACGGTGCTGCCCGTGGTGACCTGTCGCAGCAGGAACGGCGTTTCCGGATGCGTCACATCCACCACGGCAAGGCCGGCCACATCGTTCGCCAGCAGGGCAATCGCCCCTCCCACGTCCAGGCCCCGCACGGGCGACTCGGTGGCGAGCCCTCCCAGTCGCAGCGGCCGCTCCGGCAGTCGGACATCGAAGATCTCGAGGCCCGACGTCCCCGGTGAGGCAACGCCGACGTACAGCTTGTCCCCTTCCAGCTTGATGTCCGAGGCCACGCGCGGCGGGAACCCGGGGAGCTTCATGGTCTCGCCAATGGGCAGGTCATACGAGAAGACCCCTACCGGGACCCCGCCGCCTCCCGCACACCTGGTCTCAGGTGAAGACTCATCCGGAGGCATGAGCCGCACGGTCGCGATGCCAGCGCCATTTGCCTGGGGTGTCGTGAACTCGATTGAGGACAGGTCCACGATGTCCACGTCGACGCCCGGGCTGTCTCCGATGCACACCGTCGAGAGCGGAGCCACGGCACGCGCGGACATCGACAGGCGAACGCGCGTGTGACCCTCGACGGGCCCATGGTTCGGGCTGAGGGTCACTTGCCCGCTCAGGGGCTCCAGCGCCAGCAAGCCCGAAGGGAAATAAGCCTCGGGGAGTCCCTGGTCGATCACCCAAACGTCGATGGGGCCCGCAGGCAGCGGCGGCAAGGTGACCCTGAGTTCCGTGTCGGACCTGGAGACAATCGTGGCCTCGACGTTCGACGTGAGCCTCACGGCGATCGCGCCGCCCAAGCCCTTTCCTCGCAGGAAGACGTCTTGCCCGCCCGCCGTGGACACGGTGGACGGCTCAATCACTTCAATGACGGGCTGCTGCGCGTTCGCCCTGCCCGTCACGAACGACGTCCGCAGAGGAACCAACAAGGCGCCGCCGCGCTGATCCGTGACCGTTGTGTCGACCTGCAGCCGGTACTCGGCTTCGGGCTGCAACGGCGCATCGAGCGCCGCGACGATGGCGTAGTCGAGCTGCCCCGGGTTGTTGCGGACCGACAAATCCAGGGGCACCGCCACGCCATCGGGCCCCAGCAGCCGAACCGAATCGGTCGTGACGCTCGGCGCAGCAAGCGGGCGGCTTGTCTGGACGACGAGCTGCAGTCCGCTCGGAGGAACACGGGCGCCACGCGCTGGCGTGTAGTCCGTCACCAGCATGAACGGGGTCTCCAGCTCCGTCAGTTGGGTCTTTCCCGCCAGCAACAGCCGGTCGCCGACCGTCAACGAGTCGAGCGCGAACTCCGTGTTGCCACCGCTCAGTAGAACGGGAGCGGCGGGCTCGGAGACATCCACCAGGACGATGCCGCCTTCACCCGCGGAAACGAAGAGGACATCCCCCACGAGGCGCAAGCGCTGAGGCCGCCCCGGCGTATTCGACAACCTTTCGTCGAACGCGATCTGGGTGAGGATCGAGGGCGCCTCCGGGTTCGCGACGTTCACGAACGTGAGGCCGAATTCGGCCGAGGCGACAATGGCCACATCGCCGTGGACGACGACGTCCGTGAGGTTGCCAGCGATGGCAATCGACCCGACGACCTGCGCGTCAGCTCCCGCCGAGCCGTAGATGTAGAGCCGGTTGTTTGCGGGCAGCGCAGACGCGTCCTTGTAGGTCGCACGCGTACCGTAATCGAGCGACAAGTACGGAACCGGGGGCATGGGCTGGGCCGGCTCGCACTTCACGTACTGGGCACCCTGGTGCTCACCTGTAACGACGAAGAGCCGCCCGTTCTTCACCGTCGCGCCATAGGGCTGGAAGGCTTCGCCGCCGCCCACTTGCGATACCAGGACCGGGTCCGCGGGGTTGCGCGCGTCAATCAGGCTCAGAATGCCGCCGAAGCCAATCATCGGCTTCAAGGGGAGACAGAGGTTGGGCGGAGGCACAGTCGGGTCGTCTCGGAGGCCATTCGACAAGACCCACGCGCCCACCGGCGTCGGGATCACGCGAGAGGCCAGCATGCCTTCGGCGGAAGACACCTTGGCACGCCCCAGCAACTTCAGGCTCTCGAGCGTTCCATCGGGCTGCTCGGAGGTGCCGCGACCGTCAATCACCGACAAACCGCTCTGACCATTGGCGACATAGAGCTTGTCGCCCGAGATCGCCACGTCCAGCGAGTCCGGCATCAGCTCGACATCCGGCAACGGCGTCCCGTTGGGCAACCGTCCCTGCAGCACCGCGACCAGCCTGTCGATCTGCGCGTTGGCCGAGCCGTCCGGATTCACGACCTGCGCGCCAGCGGCCCTGGGCCGCGTCGCCAACTGCACGTCGAACGCCGCCATCCGATAGGACTGGGGGACCCGGCCATCTCCGGTGAGCTCCCCTCGGTACTCCTGTTCGAACCGGTTGCCGCTGACCGAGGAGCCACCCGACGCATAGATGTAATACGGAGACAGCGGGCTGCGAGACAGCGCGCCCGGCCTCACCGACAGCGCCTTCTCCTCGCCCGAAAACGGGAGACCGTAGCCCACACGATTGGGCGCGGTGCTTCGCTCGATGCCGTCAGGGGACACGACCACGACCGGCGCGTCGCCGAAGGAGCCCGGTCCCGCCACGGCGCGCATGCGGGTCAGTGACAGCACCTGCACCTGCGTCGCGGGAATGCCGCGGACCCGCACCTGCGTGGAGCCGAGCGGATGGGCCCAAGCCGGCAGGAAGCCCGTGCCCTGGATGTCCACCGTGCTCCCACCGCGAGGATTCAGGAACTGAGGGGTGGCGCTCTCGACGTAGAGCGGCAGCGTGTACAGATACCCACCCTCACGGCGCGAGCTCAGCCCCGTGGCCATGCTCCGCACCACCACGTCCGCCAGCCCGGGACCACCGGGCGGAATCTCCACGGTGAGCCGCCCCGACGACCGAGCAAGGACGTTCGCGGGTGCGCCACCCACGAAGACCTCGACGGATTCGTCGAAATCAAACCCGAGCAGCTCGCTGATCCCTCCGCCGGTGATTGGCCCCACGCGAGGAACGACCTGCGTGAGCCTGGGCGCGCCTCCTTCGGCCCCCGCGCTCCAGAACTCGACCTCGAAGGGCGCCACGAGCTGCGCGCCATCGCGGCTCTTCAGGTCCACACTCAACGACAGCCGCATGGGCGCGTCCGGAGGCAGCGGCTGGGCGAGATTGAAGACCATGGTGCTGCGGCTCTCTTGGGCGCTTCCCGCTTCCCACTCGCCAGCCACCAGGACGCCTCCCGCGGTGAGCTGGGCCGCGGAGTCGACGGTCGTGGGGTCCACGGTGGTGGACAACGTGACTGTGATCGAGCCGAGGTTCAGCGGGACCACGTCACCCGTGGAGACGGAGGCGCTGGTCACGGACAGCTCGGTCCCCGGACCGAAATCCAACGACCAAGTGCCCCCCGTGCGCTGACGCAGACTCACCACCCGTCCGCCCGGCGTCACGGCCGCCGCGAACGTGCTTCCCGCATGCGCGCCTGTGACATGGTGCAGGAGTTGCGCTTCGCGCGGGTTGCTCACATCCACGACCGCCACACCTGCGGCGCCCGCCGACACATAGGCCAGCGACCCCACCAGACGCACGTCGGTGGCGAACCCATGGACATCAACCGTTTTCAGGATCTCCGGATGCGCAGGGTCGCTGACGTCCACCAGCACCAACCCGGCACTGCCCGCCGCAACGACCGCGAGGGGGCCCCGCAACCGCACTCGCTGGACATTGAGATCCAGTTCCCCCTGCACCGCGAGAGGCCCCTCCACCGAAAGCGTGCGCAGGCGCCCGCCCGTGACGGTCCCTCCCTGCGTTCGGGTTCCCACACCGGCCACGGCCTGCCCGGCTTCGAGCGCCACGGCCTGCGCGTGCGGGGCTGAAGCGAAATCGCGAATGGGGAATGGCGCGTACGAGATGTCGAACGTGTGGAAGCCCGCGCTGGTGGCAGCCGCCAGCAGCCGGTCTCCACGGGCGTCCACATCGAACACGCCGGCCCCCAGGATGGCGCGCTCATTGACGAGAACGGGATTCGCGGGGTCTTGAATGTTGAACTCGTAGATGGCTCCCGCGAGAACGGCACCGTCCTCATCTCGCGCGGAGACACCGCTGGCGAAGAGCCGGTGTCCGCCTGTCGCGGGGTACGACACGGCCCACAAGTCTCCCGCGCTTTGGGTGCCGATGATTCGGTCGTCGCCATGTTGACCGTCTTCGTCCACAACCCCCGCCTGGCGGTCCGGCGGAATGGGGAGGCCCTGGAGCTCAGCATCCCCTCGCGTGTAGACGCCCGACATGTCCACCACGTGCAGGCCGTTACTACCGACCACATAGGCGTAGGAACCAATGACCACCGCGTCACGCAGGGTCCCCGCCAATGCCACGGAGGCGCCGACGGGGGCGTCGTAGATGAAGGCCCCTTGGAGCGTTTCGACAACGCCGTCGGGATTCTGGACGGAGACATCCACGACGCCTGGGGCCCCGTTCGGCGTGTAGGCCTCGAGCCTGTTCAACCCCAGAACTCGAACCCGCTGGGCCTCGACGCCATTGAAGCGAACGATGACTTGCCCATCGACCGCGAACCCGTGCCCCTCGATGATGACGCGTGTGCCTCCGGACGTGGGGCCGCGCGAGGGCGACACGCTCGTGAGGCCCAACGCTCGCTTGTAGAGGAACGCGCCCGGCATCACCAACGACGCCCCGGACAGGCTCGTCAGCTCCAGGGTCGCGGCACCTTCGACGCCCGGCGGCGTGAGCAGGGTCACCTCCGTTCCGTCCTCGGACACGGCAGGGGCTTCCGCGGGGACCCCGTTGAAGGTCACCTTGAGGCCTGGACTGAACCCACTGCCCTCGATTTTCAGTTCGGTCCCACCTTCCACAGGACCTTCCCGGACCGAAAGCTTCGTGACGTGCATGGGAACCGCGTCGCGCGCGGCCGCCGTGGTGAACTCCAGGGTGTAGGGCCCTGGCATGAGCGCCCCAGTCGCGGAGCTCCCTTCGACAACCTCACGGAGGCCCTGGACGACCAGTCGATACCGCTTCGACAGCCCCAGCTCCTGGTCGGCGGGCATGACCGACAGCTCCGTGCCGACCACCGACACTGTCCCGGTGACGTCCTTGCCTTCCGCCGAACCATCGAGTTCGTACAGCCGAATGGAGCTGTCCCCCGGGTTGCCCCGCGTCACCGGGACATTGAAGCTGAGCCGCACTGCCTCCGTGGGGCGGACATGCTCCTGGCCATTCTCCGGTGTGCTGGCGACCACCACGGGGAACGGCAGCCGAACCACGGCCAGGGCGTTCTTCGCGGCGCGCATATCGGTCGCCGAAATTGTCGCGACAGCCACGTCGCCGTCGATGTCCACACCGGACAGGCTGACCGCAGGATACAGGTCGATCGCGTCGATGCTCCGGGGCGACGCCATGCTGGACGCCTCGACGAGCTGCAACGATGCGGGACTGCCGAGCGGTCCAATGGGCGAGGTGATGCCCGCCATGACATGCGGATGGGCGGCCCCACTGACGAAGAGCCCCGAACGCATGAGAGGAGGAATGACCGCATGGACGTAGGGGCGTGACGTCGGCGTCAGCGAAACGGTGCGCAGCGACCGTGCAGCCGAAAGCGCTTGCGGACCGCGAATGTCCATCTCGCCGTAGTTTCCGGCCAGCTCCCCCAGGACGGAGAGCCCAGGCGTCGCGAGGTCCACGAGCAACGTACTGGTCGCCGCGTTCCGGGTGGCCTGAATCAACGCATGCCGTCCAGAGGCCGTGACCTTCTGCACGGACACGGGGCCGAAAACGCCCGCCATCAGGAAGTTCTGCTTCGCGCCCAGCAGCAGGGGCCGGTCCGGGTTCGCGATCGAGAACATCTGCAGGCCCGCCTCTCCGGCGGCGACGAGCGCGAGGTCCCCCACCAGGGAGACCGCATGCGCCGTTCCAGGGAAGCTCACGACATCCACATAGGTGGGTGCTGTCCGTTGCGTCAGGTCGAAGACGAGCAGTGCCGCCTGCCCTTCCCCTGCGACGTCCACGTGCGGCAGGGACTTCCCGTTGGCGACGACGAAGCCACGCGTTCCTCGGATCGCCAGCGCCACGGGCTCGTAGGGCGGCAGAATGGAAATGCCGCCGAGCACCGCTGCGTCCTCGGGCGTCGTGACATCCACCGCACCCAGTCCGCCCGGAATGCTGTTCGACAACAACTCGGCGGGCGTTCTCGCCGCGGTGTAGACCTGCGCCGCCGACAACACCCAGGCCGTCTTGTCCCGGAGCACCACGGCCAGGGGATTCCCCTGGGACAACTCGTGGTCCGACTGGCCACCAGGGTTCGCATGCGGATCGTGGCGGCCAATGACCCTGGAGACCGCGAGCCGGCTGTAGAGGAACGCACCGGGCGCGTAGGCGCGTTCGCCATCCGGATTCGTCACGAGCACGTCGGCGGGACCGAACACCCCCGCGGGCGTCACGGCGACCAGCCGTCCGGGAGCCAGGACCCGAACCTGTGTCGCCGCGGTGCCGTTGAAGGTCACGGTCGCGCCACGCTGGAAGCCCGCGCCCGACACTTCCACCTGCGTGCCACCGGCCACGGGACCCGAGGCAGGGGCCACCAACGACACCTGCAGCATCGGTAGATAGACGAAGCCGCCTACGACGGACGCTTCACCGCCATCCGGGTTGACGACCGTCACGACCGCGTGCCCCTCGACACCGGGGGGCGTGAGGAGAACGATGCTATTGGGGACCTCGGCGACTTGCAGCACCCGCGCCTCGGAGTTGCCGATGTAGACGCGGACCCCCGTTGCGAAGTGGTCGCCGTGAATCGTCACCTGCGTTCCACCCGCGAGCGGTCCCGCCGGGGGCGACACCTTCGACACGTTTGGCAATGCGTTGGCGGTCGCCCGGGTCTTGAAGCTCGCGATGAACGGCTCCGACAAGGCCGTTCCACCGACGCTCTTCACGTCCGTTGTCACCGAGACGAAGTACTGCGTCGACACGGCCAACGGCTGCGCGGGCGTGATGGTCACCGTCCTGCCGTCCGCCGCGAGCGTCGCGTCGACCCACTGGCCGATCGTCGCGTCCCCCTTCCGGAGCCGGACGGACTGCGCCGTGACGGTGTCGGGCGCGGGAGGCGTCGAGAACTCGATGGCCACCGGGGCGTTGACAGCCACCTGGGCCGCGCCGTCGTCGGGCGTTACGCCCGTGACGACGAGTCGCCCTGGCGTGAATGCCGCGCTCCCCGTCACCCCGAAGGTGGCGAGGGGGACACCCGAGGCGATGGACACTGCGTTCGCACGTGGGAGATTGGCCTTGAGCGGCTCGGAAGCATTGAGGGGATCGTGCTCCAGGGCTCCGTCCGGACGCAGCGCCGACACGGAAAGCAGCCCCTTGGTGGGCACGCCTCTGGCGTCCACCAACGAAGCGGCCACCACCGCGAGGTTGCCGCTCACCGCGACATCCGAGAGCCCCGTGGCGCGCAAGGCCGCGTTCTTCGGGCGATGCGTCAGGAGCGACTTCAGCAGTGGGCTGTTCGGCTGGGACAGGTCCACGACCGCCAACGTCGCCGCAGGGTCCTTGCACGCAACGTACGCGCGCGCGCCCTGCACCACGACACGCACGGCCTCTCCAGGCAGCGCGAGGTAACTCAATTCCCTGAAGGACGGATCGCGCAGGTCATGCACGCGGAGGCCCGCGGGACCTCCGGCCACGAGCAACAGGTGGCCTTGCACCGCGACGTCCTGGGCGGTGCCCGTGATGGGCCGCGTGTTCAAACGGACCGGGGCCTCTGGGTCCTCGATGTCGACCACGGCGACGCCTGCCGCGCCGTTGGCCACGAAGGCAAGGTGACCCGATACGGCCAACCCATGGATGGATTCACCCGGGAGGTCAACGGAGCCCTGCCTGCGCGGAATCACGCTCGGTACGCCGGCCAGGTCGATGAGCGTGAGCTGCGGCGGATACTGCACGGTGCTCGGGGTACCCGAGCGTCCGGTCGCCACCACGGCCAGATCCCGCAACAGCACAGCGGCTCGCGGCGGGCCATCCACGAACGCCTTGCCCAGCGTCGTCGCAGTCCCCTCGCCAAGCTGGACCACGGCGACCTGATGGTCGTTTTCCTTATCCAGTCCGAGCAGCAGCCGGTCAAGCGGGCCCTCTCGCATGAAGGACTGCACGCCACCCTGGAACGGGTCGAAGGTGAAGGCCGGCGCCATGCCGATCTCCACCTTCTCCGTGGCCGACATGCCCCGGTTTTCACTGGGGTCCATCGCGGCGGCGCGGAAGGACAGCTCGGCACCGGCCCGGTCCGTGGGCACAGGCCAGTTCACGCTGAACAGGGGCCTGTTCGCGGGCCCTGGGACGGACACCGTCGTGGAGCCGATGACAACGCCATCCAGCAGGAATTCGACGTTCGAGACCGTCGCGTTGTCCGACGCAGCGGCGGACAGCGTAATGGACGTCCCTTCCGTCACCACCTCGTGGCCGGGCGGATCCACCAGATCGACTTCGGGCGGGACCGTGTCCTGCACGGTCCCCAGGAGCACCGGCTGCGACTCCGTCTCCTGGTCCGCGGAGTCGACAGCCACCGCGGTCAGGACGAGGGTCCGGTTGCCGCTGCCCAGCTCGGGATGGAACGTGGCGGCGTAGACCGTGGGCTTTCCAGCGAAGCCCGCCGGAGCATAGGAGGTCGCCACGTTCCGGCCGTCCACGAAGAAGTGAACGGCCTTCACGGGCCCTTCACGATCCCTCGCGTCCGCCTCCAGCCTGACCGCCGCGCTTTCGAAAATCGCGCTGCCCGAAGGCGGACCGGTGATGGCCACCGTGGGCGGTTGGTCCTTTTCAATGGTCACGGAAACGGGGCTGCTGAACACCTCCTGGCCCGCGACATCACTCGCGCTGGCGCGGAACGTCAGGGTCGCAGGCGGATCGATGCCCAAGCTGCGATCCGGCGTGTAGATGAACTCGAAGGGCAACTGGTTGCGCCGGCCAATCTCCACCTCGGATTCACCCGGGCGCGTCACGAAGAAGCGCACGTTCGCGACCGCGACGTCGTCCGAGGCCTCCGCCACCAGGGCAGTCGGACGACCGGCGACCATCTGGGAAATCGGCTTCAGCGCGACAACGGGCGGATCGTCCTTCACGACACCGACCCTCACCGTACTGGAGGACGTGAGGCCAGACGTGTCCGTCGCGGTCGCCTCGATGGAGAGCTGGCTGCCCACCTTCGCCTGCGGCACGCGGTACGAGAACGCGTACGGCGGCGCGGGCATGGTGACGTGGTCCCGGCCGTCGATCTTGAAGGCGACTCGAACGACGCCCACGTTGTCGTCCGCGGTGGCTTCGACGCGCAGGACTTGCCCCTCGACCATTTCCGATTGGTCCGCCGGACGGAGGAACGACACCACCGGGGGCGTCTCATCCTTTTGCACGGACACCTGGACCACGGGGGCGCGCGCCTCCTTCCCGGACGTGTCTCTCGCCGTGGCCCGCAGTGTCAGCGTGCGGTCCTTTGAGCCAAACGGAAGCGGGACGCGGAACCGATAGGGCGCGGTTGAAGCGGAAAGTCGCAGCGTCCCACCGATGCCGCCTTCAACGACCGCTTCGACGGACGTGACGCCCACGTCGTCTTGCGCCGCCACCACGAACGCGAAGTCCCGTCCCTCGGTGAGCGTGACGCCTGCTCGAGGCTCGGCGATGGCCACCGTGGGAGGCTGGTCCTTGACGACAGGGAGGTGCACCACCTGGCTGCGAACTTCGTGGTTGAACGAGTCTCGCGCGGCGGCCTGGATCGTGAGGGCCTCCGCGCCTTCCGGGACAGGAACACTGAAGACGAACGGCGGAGCCCGAAGCACGAGGCTCTGCTCCACACCATTGACGAAGAGCCAGACACTGGTGACCGCCACGTCGTCCTCCGCGGACACCGTCACCGTGACGAAGCTCTGTTCGACGACGCGCGTGCCGTCGACTGGCGAGATCAGCGACACCGCGGGCTCGCGGTCCCGAACGATGTCGACCAGTTGGAGCGCGAGCTCATTCTCGTTGGAGTTCCCAGCGGAGTCCCGGACGCGGACCGCGATCAAGTAGGGGGCGGAGTCCCCTGCCCCCAGCTCGTTCAATCGGGGGACCGTGAACTCCGCGCGGACCACCGGGCTGGAGTAGGAGTAGCCGTCCCGCTCACCCGCCGAGTCCGGGCTGAATCCGCCCGCGGTCCGGATGACTCGAAGCTGGTTCAAGGTGGGGCCGACGAGGATTTCGAGCTCCTCGATGAAGATGTTGTCGATGCCCACGGCTTCGACAATGACCGCGCTCCCCTCCACCAGGTCCTGGCCGAAGGAAGGCCGGAGAACGATGCCAGTCGGCAGCGTCTGGTCGGGGACGACCTGAACAGTGTGCTCCGACCAGGAGACGTGCCCTTCCTGGTCGGTGGCCACGGCGCGAAGGGTGATTCGTGTGTCCGGACGGCTCGGATCCAAGGCGACGAATCCCGGTGGCAAGCGAACGTTGCCCCGGAACTCCTTGACCCGCGACAGGTCTCTCCGGAAGTCATCCGGCAGCCGCGCGATGGCGCTCTGGAGCATCGGGTCGTTGGCCAGCGGGTAGCTGCCCTCCGAACCGTCTCCTGGCATGGCGCTGATGTCATTCGCCTCGGCCCTGGACACGGACAACGCCCGTTGACCATTGAGGAAGTACTCGACCCGGGCCACGCCCGTGTCGTCGGCGGCCACGGAGGAGAGCACCAGTCCGAGGCTTCCCTCGGTGAGCGTGGCACCCGCCACCGGACTGGCGATGACCAGTGACGGAGCCTGCGGCTTGCGCCCCTCGATGACGAGTCGCAGTGACTGCTGCGCGCCCAAGGTATCGGTGACCCGGACCTGCAAGACCGTGGGGGCACCGTTCGCCCCGGGCGGCGGGGTGAACGTCACGGTCTCAAGGGCCTCCCGCGCTCCCGCGGGCGGCGTGACGGACCGTAGGGTGGCGCCCAGGTAGCTGATTTCAATCTGCGCCAGCCCGACGTCGTCGCTGGCGGCCACATCCACCGAGTGCGGCACGGCCTGAATCAACCGGACATAGCCGCTGTTCAGCTCGGTCTCGGAGATGTTGTGGAGCCCTCCTCCTTGCGGCGTCAGGTCATACCTGAGCCGTCGCAGCGCGACCTGCGGCGGCCTGTCTTCGTGGACATCCAGGTAGAGCGGCTGCGACACGGACGCATTGCCAGCCTGGTCCACGGCAATGGCCGTGATGGCGATCGGGACGCCGGCCGTTGGCGCCGGAATGGAGATGGGGAAGCCGACGTCCGTGAGGTCACGTCCTTCTCGCGTCCCCCGAGGTGCTCCATCCACGAGCAGTTCGACGCGACGGACCTCCACCGCATCACGGACCTGGACGCGCACGGTGAATGGCATGCCGGCCACCACGGAGCTTCCCGCGATGGGCTGGCTGATTCGGACCTCGGGCCCTTGGGTGTCGGGAACGGCGGCCACCTGCTGACTTCGCAAGGTCACAGCGCCCGCGAGGTCACGAACGACCGCGCTCAGGGTGACAGGGCTCGGGGACCAGCCCGCCGGCAGGCGATAGTCCGTTCTCACGGGCGTGCTCTTCCCGGGCGTCACCGTCATCGCCCAGGGCTGCGCCGTCATCCGTTCACCACCCGCCCCGGCCCGGACCTGGACGAACTGGTTTTCGTAGCGAATGCCTACGTCCGAAACAGCGGAGGTCGCGTTCGTTCCCGGCTGGGCGAGGAACGCCACCCGGACGTCCTCCACGACAAGTCCAGAGGGGAACGTCAGGTCCGCCTGGTGGGGCGCCGTGCTCAAGTCCACCTGGCGCACGCCACCCGGATGCCGGGCGATGAAGGACTGCACGGAGGCGTTCCCCTCCATCCCTGGCGTCACGGTGAACTGGTAGCGGACCTCGGCCTTGAGGCCGGTTGCCGCTTCGGGCTCGGCGGTCAAGATGAGGCGTCGGGGTTCGCCCGTCACCACACCCGTGGCCGGTGTCGAGACCTCCAACGCGGTGGGACCCGCGGTCACCGCGAAGGCCTGAGCAGGCCCGAACTCCAACCGGATGGCGGAGCCGTAGGCGTTCCCGGACGCCCCTGACGTCGGAAGCAGGAAGCGGCCCTCGCCGGTGAAGTTCACGGGCGCGACGGTCGTCGCCAGCAGCCAGGCCGCGCCGATGCCCGTGTCTTCTTCGACTTCCACCACGGCGGCCTGCGACGCCTCCTCGATCAACCCTCCCCCGCTCGCCGGTTGAACCCAGCGCACCACGGCCGGGACATCCGCCACCAACTCACAGCTCACGCTCGCGTGGGTCGTGCGGCCCACGGCATCCGTCGCCTGGGCCTTGGCGGTGTAAGTCCGGGAACCAAACGTCCCCAGCGCGGGCAGCGTCAGGTCCCAGGTGCGCGAGACGCGCGGCCCGGGCGTGAAGCCGGTGACTTCGAGCGGCGCGTTGTCGGCTTCCGCGCTGAACGTCTGGATGGTGCCGTCGTCCGTGACGTCGACATGGAGCGTGATCTGGGAGCCGGCCACACAGGACTTGTCGGAGGGCGTGCCCTGGAACCGCATCGTGACGCGAGGGGCCTCTGAGTCCTGGGCCTCGACGATTTCCAACGCCAGGTCCTGGGTGGGCGTGGCGTTGCCCGCCGGATCGAAGGCCCGTGCCCTGAGGACGTACTGTCCCGCCGCGACGCCTTGGAGTTTGACCGTGCCCTCGAAGCTCGCGAAGAACCGACGGCTGATGAGGATCTCGCCAGGCGCGAGCGGATTCGGAACCCGGGTCTCCTCGTAACGGCTGTCCTTGGCGGACAGGAGGGTGTCCGCGCCCACCAGCGGCACACGCGTCCCGTCCTGAGCCGCCAGCTCCACCTCGACCTTCGCCACACGAACGTCGTCCTGGACCGCGACCCGCACGCCCAGCGCGCCGTTGAATCGCACGGAGAAGGGGCCGCCATTGCTTGGTGCCGCGGGTGCCAGCAACTCCGCCGTCGGGGCTTCGGTGTCCGCTCGGACCGAGAGGTGTACTTCGGCCTTGCCCGTCTGGCCCGCTGTATCCCGCACCTCCACGCCCACGGTCGGCAGCGCGCCTTGGCTGATGATGGGCGCCCAGACGGTGAAGGACTGCTGGGCGCTGATCGGAATCACCGGTCCCGTTTCGGGAAGAACGCCCTGCCGTTGCCCTCCCGACAGGCCAATCATGCCGATGATGCCGTCGTCATCGCCCACCGTGGCGACGATGCGGACGTCCTCACCTTCCTTGTAGATCGTCCCAGAGGCCGGTGACGTCAGCGTCACCACGGGCGGCAGGTCCTCGACCACCGCGACCTCGAGCTCCCGCTCCGCCGTGAGTCCAGACGAGTCCGTGGCCACGGCCCTCAGCTTCAGTTTCCCTTCCGTGGGAATGGCGGTGGCCGGCAGCGACCACCGGTACACGTGGTACAGGTTCTCCTCGGTGCCCTGGGTCAGTGCACCCAGGCTGTGGGGCGCGAACAACTCGACCCTCGCGACCTTCACGTCGTCGGCCGCGGCGACCTCCACGGAAAGCGGACGCCCCGCGAAGACGGGAGCGCCGAGGAGCGGCGCGCGGAAGGTCACCAGCGGTTTGCGGGTGTCCGGAACCACGGTGAGGAAGGCCTCCGCCGTGGATTCAGAAGCCTGGTCGCGCGCCCGGGCTTCCAGTCGGACGGTGCCCGGCGGCCCATCGACGGTGAACGAAAAGCGGTACGGCGCCACCACGGCCGTGCCTTTCGACACGCCATTCACCAGGAGCTCCACCGACGTGACACCCACGTCGTCGGTGGCGAGCACCTCGACGTGGATGTCCGTGCCCACGGTGGCCTCGGTCGGCGTGGACGGCGCGAACGCCACCGAAGGTTTGGCATCGTCGGTGGTGTTGACGGTGACCTTGGGCGCCACGCCGACGTTGTTCGACGAATCGTAGGCATTGGCCTCCAACGTGTGCGTCGCGGCGGTCCCCAGTTGGGCCGCCGTGAGCACCGTGTGCGTGACGAACGATCCCCGCACGCCGCCTTGCGTTCCGGGCGCGTTGTCCGTGAAGACCACCGTGCCGTTCAGGAGGATCTCCACCTTGGACACGGCGACGTCATCGAGCCCCGCAACGGTGACCAGCAGGTCACTCGTCCGGGGCACCGACACGTTGTTCCTGGGAACGACGAAGGACACCGCGGGCGCCTTGGTGTCCGGAACAGCGAAGAACTTCACCTGGGTTCGGGCGGTGTTCCCCGCGGAGTCGCGGGCTTCCGCGACGACCGTCAACTCCGTGGACGCCGTAACGGACGGCAGTGTGTAGGCAACGTTGTAAGGCGGTACGGAGGATCTGCCTACGACTGACTCCCCCACCAGCCACCGGACCTCCACGGGGTCGGGCGTGTCGTCCGTCACGCTCGCGGTGAGCCGGACCTGGCTTCCGCCCACCAGCACCAGGGATGAGGCTGGGGAAAGAATGGCGATGTGGGGCGCGGCATTGGCCTTGGCCGTGACGGTGAAGAGCCTGG
Source organism: Myxococcus hansupus (assembly GCF_000280925.3). Lineage (NCBI taxonomy): Bacteria > Pseudomonadati > Myxococcota > Myxococcia > Myxococcales > Myxococcaceae > Pseudomyxococcus > Pseudomyxococcus hansupus. Next base: position 3,874,913 of record NZ_CP012109.1, on the reverse strand, counting down.
ACGCAACATTCCCAGCGCTGTCCGTCGCCACCAACTCCAACCTGCGGGCGCGCCCCACGTCTGTACGAGCGGGCGTCCACGCCAGATTGAACCGCTCGCTCCCCGACGCCGTTCCGCCCGTGCCTCCGCGCGCGACACGCACGGCGTCCACGGTGGTGCCATCCACGCGCAGCGACACCTGGGTGCCGAAGGCCAGGGCGTCATCGCTCACGGTGCCCGTCACGCGGAAAGGCGTGCCCGCAACGGCGTCCGCGGTGGCCGTCTGAGGCTGCTCCACGCTCAAGAGCGGTGGCGTGTCCCGGACGACGCGCACCAGCAAGGTGTCGGACCGGACCAGGGCACCGCCTCGATCCAGGGCCTCCACCCGAATGGCGAGGCTCGTTCCAGCCGTGCCGGACCGAGGCGTGAAGGTGAGTTCCCAGAGGGGGACGGGGATGATGTCCCCCGTATTCGGATGCCTGCGAATCTCGACCCGCGGAAGGTCCACGGAGCCCGCGAAGACATCGTCGACGTAGTACCGCACGACCTGGAAGTCCTCGGTCGAAAGGCCGCCACCCGTCCAAGCCCCGCTCGTGACACGCAGCACCTGGGGAAGCCCCTGAACGAGCAGAGAGCCAGGCGTCGGCGCCTCGATGACCACGGGCTGGGTGCTCGGTGCGGCAACGCCCGCGACCCGCACCTTCACCACCGGTGCTTCAACCCGTTGGCCGCCGCTGTCCACGACCGCCGCGGACAGCGACATGGTGGCGCCACCATACGGAGGGGCCTGGATGCGCATGGAGTACGGCGCTTCCATGTCCCTGCCCGCGGGGACCCCGTTGACCAGGAACTCGACGTACGACACCGAGATGTCGTCCGTCGCGGTCGCATGGAAATCGAAGGAGGTTCCGGCGGTCACCGTCGAGGGGGCCGCGATTCGGATGGTGGGAGCACCGTCGCGTACCGCCACGTCGATGGACGCATTGAAGGCGTCATGCACGGCGCGAATCCGGGCCACGCCCGGGCGCAAGCCCGTCACCCTTCCGTCCTGCCCCACCGTGGCGACATCCGATGCCTCGGAGGTCCACACGGTTCCCAGGCTGCCCGCGGTGAGGTCCACGCGACGCTCACCCGTTGGCGCCGCGGGATCCGACAGGATGCCCTCCAGGCGCAGTGCCAACGTCCCGCCCACGCGCTCCACCGTGGGCTGCAAGGGCAGCAACTGGACCCCAACGAGGTCCGCATCCGAGTCCACCACGACAACCGCGGTCTCGGTCACCCCCGCGAAGGTCGCAGTCAGCGTGGCCGTCCCGTCATTCCGAGCCTGGACGACGCCTTCCGGCGACACGACGAAGATGGATGCATCGGAGGACGCGTAGACGACGCCCTGGAGCGCACCACTGAGGTTCACATCTCCCGCGAGCGAGAAATGCCCCGTGACCTGCACCGGCACGGACGAACCGTACCCTCCGGAGAGCAGCAAGGGAGACGGGCTCAACGAGATGCCCACGAGCGGATCGAACGCGCGCCCGCTGGTGAACTCGACGGCGGAGGTGTTGACGACCCGTCCGTAGGGGTCCTGGACGGCGACATCCACCACCACCACGCCATCCGCGGGAACCTGCGTTCCATTGAGCATGGGGACGACGAAGTCGATCTGCCCCGAGTTCTGCTCGCGCGGGCGCGACATCAGCCGCCGAACGCTGGCGAAGGCCACGGACTCCGCGTCGCTCAGGCTTCCCTGCACCCGCCGCAGGGCCTCCACCGACGCGCCGACGAGCGTCAGCTCCGCGGACGCCACGGGCCCCTGGGCCTGCACGCTGACGACGAGGTGCGACAGGTCCTGGCTCGCGTTGACGCGCACCGAGCCCGCGGGAACGACGGGAGGCGCCTGGGTCAAATCGAACTGGGCGATCAGCGGCGTCCCCGTGCCGCCTTCCGTGGGGGATGCCTCGACCTCCACCACGGCGTCCGACGGCAGCTCCCGGCGCAGGGGCACCCGGACGTGGAACGGCACCGCGCCAGCCAGGTCCCGGTTCACCACCAGGTCTCGCACGTCCACCACCGTGCCGGACGATGCCGAAGTCGCCTTCACGGCGACGCGAATCTGGCGGGCGTCGCCTTCCACGGACAGGCCCAGGTCGAGCGCCGTCGTCCCCGGCCGAAGAGGCGTCAGCGGAAACGCAGTGGCCACGCGCGACTGCGCCTGAGCGCTGCCCGCGACAACGAGTCCGGCCACCAGCGCAACCAGCGCCAGGCCCCGCTTCAGGTCAACCAGGAGCACAGCTCCCCCTCGAGTCCGACGAAAACCACCCGCGGCGTGCCGCTGCCGCAATCCACGCCCACCACCTCGAATACGTCAGTGCTGCGCCACCGTATCGACGTCCGCTGACGCCCCTGCCGGGGCACCCGCTGACGAGAGTTCGATCGAGGCCTCTTTGCGCAACCGCGCCAACACCTGCTCGAACGCGCGTCGCTGAAGCATGGGTGCCATCTGCCCCAGGACGGCCTCCCGGACCTCCTCGAAAGGAGGCACCCTGGGCGCCAACCGCTCCAGCAGCACGAGGACGACAGCCCCCGCTGGCTGTTCGATGACGGGCGTCGCTTCTCCGGGCCGGGTCAGCGCCAGAGCCGCTTTTTCCAGGGCCGCGCTGCCGAACTCTCCGCGCGCCAGCAGACCCAGCTCGCCGCCCCGACTGCGCTCCGGCCCGTCTCCGGACTCCGCCACCTTCGCCACGGGTTCTCCGGTGACGACCCGGCGGCGCAAGGCCTCCGCGCGTTGCTGCGCCTGGGTCCACGCGGTGTGCGGGCTGCCCGGCGGAACCTCGACCAGGATCCGAGCGATTCGAAGCCGCTCGGGTTGGGCGAAGCGCTCGATATGGGCCTGGTAGTGGACGCGCGCCTCTTCGTCCGTTGGCGCGCCCGCTGACTTCTCTTCCCGGGCCAGCAGCGCCTGGATGGTCAGCCGCTCCTCCAGCTCTCGGACTTGGCGGCGGATTTCGGGATCTTGCGTGAATCCCTGCCGCTCGGCCTCCAGCGCGAGGAGGCGCTTGTCGACCATGGCGCGGATGAACTCCTCCCGCCCTGTTCCTTGCTCGAAGCGCGCCCTCAAGGTGGGAGGCAGCCGTTGGCTCTCGCGGAGAACCTCTTCCGCCGTGATGGCTCCACCCTTGTAGCTCGCCACGACGTTCGCCGAGAGGCCGGCTGGGGCTGGAGCGGATCGCTCACATGCTGAGACACCGAGCAGGCTGCCGAGACAGAGCCACTTCCACAGCACCTTCTGGTGTTTCATCGTGCTTTCGTACCCGCTATTCCGTCCGACGATAGAATTACTCTATATGTAAGAAAGATCGCAAGGCAGTTGTCCGTCAGCGGACGAATGACATTCAATTGCATCCATCCCGGATGAAGGTCCGGGGATGCAGTCTTCAAGGTGGAGTGCTCGATGGTCAGGCAGTTGCGGTGGGTGGGAACGGCCTCACTGGCTGTTGGTTTGACGCTGGGTGCGAGCGGATGCGATCGCGCTAAGTCAGGAAATCCCAACAAAGACGAAGGTCCAGTCGTCGCGCTCGTGGGCGAGGGCCGAATCACGCGTCAGCAGTTCGAGGCCAAGCTCGCCGAGCAGCCGTCTTTCGTGCGCTCTCGCTATTCCACGCCGGAAAAGAAGAAAGAGTTTCTGGATAATCTTGTTCGCTTCGAATTGCTGGTTCAGGAAGCGAAGCGGCAGGGATTGGATTCCGACCCTGAAGTCCGTGCCATGCTTGAAAAGGTCATGGTCCAGCGGCTCGTGAAGTCACACACGGAATCCGCAGCAGGTGCGACGGTGAGTGATGACGAGGCCCGCGCCTACTACGATGCGAATGTTTCTGAGTACGTGAAGCCGCCACGAGTGCGTGTCAGTCAATTGTTGCTGAAGGCCGCCCGGGGAAGCCCGGAGCGGGCCAAGGCGCTGACCCAGGCCGTCCGCCTGTCCACGGAGATTCAGCGTGGAGAGAGCGTGCCTCGGGCTTTTGACACAGCCGTCCGCGCACACTCCCAGGACACCGCGACGCAGCCCCAGGGCGGCGACCTGGGATTCCGGACGCGTGAGGAGTTGATTGCCGCTGGCGGTGAATCCCTCGCGGACTCTGCGTTTGCCCTGAAGGCAATCGGCCAGCTCTCGGCGCCCATCGAGACGGATACGGGCGTCCACATCCTCATTCTGCAAGGGCGCCAAGTCGGATTGGACCAGCGTTTCGACCAGGTCAAGGCGCGAATTGTCCAGCGGCTGGAGTCCGAGCGCCGAGCGAAGGCACTGGATTCCTTGGTCCAATCACTGCGAGACAAGACGCAGGTTCAGGTGAAGGACGACGTTCTGGCGCAGATCAATCCCGAGACGGTAGAGGCACCTCCCTCCCCCTCCACGGCCGAGCCTCAGATTCCTTGATGCCAGCCCGGCCGGACCACCGGTGTGAGTCATTGAAACCCCAGCCTTCAGTGTAGATACGAAAGCTGAAGCTGGGTGAACCGGTGGCCGGATAGGAGCGGGTTGGGCGGGTCGGCCATTTCCTGGGAGCGGAAGACCATGCCCAGGCCGAACTGGAACCCGCCGGTCCGAAACGCCGCGCCGAACTCGCTGTCCCCCACGATGGGCGCCTTGCGGACGCTGATGCTCGGGCGGAACAGCGTTCCGTCCAGGAACAGGTTCCTCGCGACCACCCTCACCTGCCCCCGGGCGTACAGGTAGGCCTCCCAGGCGCGTTCGTCCCGCAGGGCCACCCGCTCGGCGGAGGCCTCGCCCGGGGCCCGCTGTGACTCCAGCTCCCGAACCACGGACGGCATGATGGGGGCCAGGCCATACGGTCGGGCGAGCCAGCCCACACGGACCGTTCCTCCCACGCTCGCGTTCACGAACACCGTCCCCAGCATCGCCCCGGCCGACCACGTCACGTCCACCACGGGGCTCCAAAGGAACGGCTGCTCCCGGAGCGCTGAGAAGTGGAACGCCGGTTCCGTCGGCAACTGCTTCTCCCAGCCCACCGGGATTCGCGCCGCAGTGTGCCCCACGAGGCTGTTGATCGTCCGGTGCAGCCACCGCTGCGTCTGCGCCGCGCCAGACGCCGGGCCCGTGACGCCCACCGTGGCCTGCAGCGTCAGTCTCGACGAGTCCTTGGGCTCTCTTCCCGCGAAGACATGCTGGAAGAGGAACCCGCCGTGCAGCCAGCCCCCGTAGGGGCGGTCATTCGGGTCCGGGAACACCGCCTCGTCCGGCAGCGGCACGATGCGGCTGGGCGTGTACATGTTCTGCGCCAGCGAGCCGCCACACAGGTACCGGTGCTGCACACCACCCGGCAGCCCGAGCGTCCGTGCCAACGCGCGGCACCCGTCGTACTCCCCGAAGTGCTCGATGCGAACGCCGTTCGTGTACAGGCGGTCGCTCTTGGCGAGCACGTCGTTCTCCCAATGGAGGCTCGTGACGAAGGGGAGTTTTTCCTCCACCGCGGGCGTGGATGAGGTCTCCGCCTGAGCCAGACAGGATGCGGTCAGCAACACGAGTGCCTTCAGCATCCCCCAGTTTACCGCCCGCGCCCGTCAGCCCCCGAATGGCCACTGGTCATCAGGGAACACTTGACCCACCAGGTCGGTGAGCCCGAGGTGCTTGGTGTCCTCGAACGCCTCCGTGCCATCGCGCAGGCTCAAACCCAACGCCGTGGGGCACAACGCGAACGCCCGGGACTGCGACGCGCCCATCAGCAGCTTCACCAGGTTCACCCGCTGCTTGGGCCCGCCGTAGGTCATGATTTCGAACCCCTCCGTGGGCGACTTCGCCAGCGTCAGGGCATGGCGGCACGCGTCCTCGAAGCCGGCGATCTGATCCACCAACCCCGCCGCCTTCCCACGTACGCCCGAGTACACGCGGCCCTCCGCCAACTGGTGGATCTCCTCCTTCGTCCGCCCCCGGCCCTTCGCGACGATGTCGAGGAACGCCTGGTACATCTCCTCCACCTCGGCTTCGAGCGTCTCCTTTTCGTGAGGGCTGAACCCCCTCGAGCTGGAGAAGATGGCCGCGTTCTCCCCGCGCGCCAGTGTCGTCCGGTGGACACCCAGCTTCTCCATCAAGCCGGACAGCTCGAACTTGCCGGCGAACACACCAATGGAGCCCACCATGGCGTGGGGCGAGGACCAGATCTCCTTCGCCCCCACCGCCACCATGTACCCGGCGCTGGCGCAGACCCGGTCCATGTACGCAATGACCGGCTTCTTGCGAGCCACCCGCTGCACCGCCTCCAGCATCTGCTCCGACGCCAGCGGCGTGCCACCCGGGCTGTTGATGTAGAGCACCACCGCCTTCGACCGCTTGTCCCGGCCCGCCGCGCGCAGCGCCTTCACCACCGTGTCCGTCGTCGCCATCCGCCCGCCGCCGCCCTTGCCCGGCACAATCATCCCGGACACGGGCACCACCGCCAGCCGAGGCGCCCGCTTCACCGGCTTCCACCGCACCGGCGGGAACGGCACCGTGGACAGGTACGTGCCCATCGGCTCCAGCTCCGTCTCCTCCGCGTCCCCGCCGTCCTTCACCAGCCCCAGGCGCTCGGGCAGGTCCGCCTCGCTCACCAGCGCGTCCACCAGCCCCGCGTCCAGCGCGCGCCGGGCACTGAAGGGCCCCCGGTCGATCAGCGCCCGGACCTCCTCCGGCGTCTTCCGCCGTCCCTGGGCCACCACTTCCACCAGGTCCGCGTAGCGCTCATCCAGGAACGTCTCCACCGTCCGCGCCTGGATGTCCGAAACGACTGTGTCCGTGAACAGCTCCGGCGCCGTCTTGTAGGGCCCTCGCCTCACGAAGTGGGCCCGGATGCCCACGCGGGACAGGCCTTCGCCCAGCGCGAGGGGTTCGGCGGCGTAGCCCACCAGCTCCACGCGGCCCATGGGGGCCAGGAGCACCTCGTCGGCCGCGCACAGCAGCGAATACGCCTCGTTGTCCACGCTCACTGCCCAGCCCACCACCCGCTTCCCCTGCCCCTGGAAGCGCCGCAACACCGCCACCAGGGCGTCGCGCTTGGCGGCGGGGACGTGCAGGGATTCGACCTCCAGGAGGACGCCCTTCACCCGGGCGTCCTTCGCCAGGAGCTCCAACGATTCGCGGAAGCGCTCCACCGAGGTGACATCCGCGGGCTCGGGCCGGCTGGCTCCGAACGGGAGCCTCGGGCGGCGGCGCTCGCGGTACGGCGGATCGCCCGTCAGCCGGAACCGGACGTAGGTGGGCCTGTCCCCCGAAGACATCATCCGGAAGGGGGCGCCCACGGCGGTGCGCACGAGGAGGGACAGGTTGGCGAGGGCGATGAAGGGCAGGCGCAGCATGGCGTCCCAGAAGGAAATGTGGGTCTCCGGCCCGTAACGGACGCTCACTCGGCGTGCAAGCCCTGTTCAGTCCATCCGTTGGGTCGTGATAGCCTCGGCCGCCATATGCGAAACATCGTTCCCCGGATGATCCTCGTCCTCGCGCTCTGCTCGGGTGGTGCCGCCCTGGCCCAGCCTCGCAAGCAGGTCCAGGACTTCCAGGCCCCCCGCGAGATGACGGCCGAGGAGCGTGAGGCGGCCAAGCAGCGCGCCATGGGCAACAACCTCAACTCGTACGGCAAGGACGTCCAGCTCAAGCAGAAGCCCTTCCCGTGGATGGCCACCGGCCTGGCGGGAATCGTCTTCCTTGTCACGACGCCCTTCGCCATCCGCGCCTACCGCCGGACGTCCAAGGACATCGGCGGGCAGAACGCCTTCGGCACCAACCGTGGCGGCGGCGAGGACGAGGAGGCCTGAGTCTCCGTCCCCCGCCGGAGCTCAGGCGGGGCGGACCTCCACCGAACCTCCTGCGTCCACCGTGACTCGCACGGGCAGGAAGCGCTCCACGACGCGGGCGTGGGTGGTGAGGTGGTCGGTGATGCGCGCCGCCGTGAAGCGCGTCGTCCCCTGCGTGGCCGAGCCCAAGCGGCCCGCGGCCAGCAGCGCGGCGGGGAGCAGAATCTGATCGGCGAGGTGCTCGTCGAGCGCGCCCCCGGTCTCCATGAACCGCGCCAGGGTTTCACCGGCCTCGCGGCCCACGTCCTCGGCGGGACGGCCCCGCTCTCCCAGCGCGGTGAAGCCCGCGATGGTGTGCTCGAACTGGGCGAGTACGAATGTCACGGTCCCCACCGAGCGCGTGACGGCCAGCGGCCGGTTGTCCGCCTCCGCCAGGATGCCGCGCTCCCGGAGCGCTGCCACCGCCGCGCGGGACTGACGCTCCGCGATGGTGAAGGGCAGCCCACCCGTGAAGGAGGACACCCGGACCTCGCGAAGCATGCCCCGCGCGGGCAGCTCCACCAACCGGGGCGGCTCCTGCGGCGCGCCGACCTCCGCGACAATCTCCCCCGCGCCTTCCGGATAGAACCCGGCGTGAACCAGGGAGAGCAGCACGGGCAGGCCATACGCATGCGCCACGGGCTGCCAGACGGTGGCGACGTAGTGGAAGCTGGGGCTGTGCGGCAGGTGCGTGCCCCCGCGCAGCGTGAGTCGTCCGCCCCCGGCCAGTGCCAGCGGATAGACGAGGCACTGGAAGAGCAGCGGCGTGCTGCCCGCGGTCCCCACCTCCAGCAGATAGTCCCCCGCGCGCACGGGGGCCGGCGTGAAGGACAGCTCCGAGGCGCCCACCGTGGCGCCCTCGCTGGTGGCGCCGCCGCCGCAGAGGGCCTCGGCGCCGCGCACGCAGGCCAGGTGCTGGGGCCGCAGACCGGGCGGATCACGTCGCTCGCGCAGGCGCGTGATGTGGAACGGGCGGCCGGTGATGAGCGACAGCGACAATGCCGTGCGGAGAATCTGTCCGCCGCCCTCGCCTTCACCTCCATCCAGCCGCACCAGCCCGGTGCCGGGCCCCTCGGTGCCAGTCATGCCCCTCCCGCTTCGGGTTCCACCGCGTGAAGGCCCAGGGTAGCAGGAACACGAGGCCCCCACCCCCACGAGAACGCCCTTCTCACCACCGCTGTACAGAAGCAGCCCTGATGGCGGGGCGCACGGCGGATTCCGCCGCGCCCCCGGTGCTCCGCCCTACTCGTCCAGCGCGGGCAGCACGCCCACCTGGACGAAGCTCGGATTCGCGGCCGAGTGATAGACGCGGTGGAAGGCGCGGATGAAGTGCTCCTCCTTCGCCTCGAAGATGTTGGGCACGTACGTCTGGGGATTGCGGTCGATGAACGGGAACCAGCTCGACTGGACCTGAATCATCACGCGGTGGCCGCGCTGGAAGGTGTGGAACACGTCGTTGATGACGAAGCGCACCTTCGTCACCTCGCCGGCCTTGAAGGGCTTGGGCTCGCTGAAGCTGTCGCGGAACCGGCCGCGGAAGGGCTCCCCGCGCACCAGCGTCTGCTGATGTCCGCGGTTCTTCACGCCCTTCTCCTCGTCCCCCTTGCGAAAGCCGCGCACCTTGCCCGGGTTGACGTCCACCAGCTTCACCACCCAGTCCGCGTCCGTGCCCGTGGTGGACACCCACAGCTCCGCCTCCAGCGGGCCGGCCACGGTGAGGTCCTGCTCCAGGGGCTCGGTCTCGAACACCAGCACGTCGGGCCGACGCGCGGCGAAGCGCTGGTCCTCCGTCATGTAGCTCTTGCTCCAGCCCGTGGTGAGCTCCTGCGTGTACGGCACGGGCTTGTCCGGGTCGCTCACGTACTCGGCGAAGGCCGCGCCGGCCGCCTTGGGGGCCTGGGTGGACAGCCCGCCCTTGGGCTGGAAGTAGAGCTTCGTCTGGCGAAGGCCCTTGGGCGGCCAGGTGTCGAAGCGGCGCCAGCGGTTGGCGCCCGTCTCGAACACCATCGCCTCGGGCACGTCCGGCTTCGGGCCGCCCTTGAGGTGGTGCTTGAAGAAGTCCAGGGCCAGCGTCTGGTAGGCCATGCTGGTGGCGAAGCCGAAGTCCGCGTCGCCCAGGGACTCACCGTCGCCGCGCTGCCAGCCGCCGTGGGGCCAGGGGCCCATGATGAGGGTGTTGGAGATGCCCGGGTTCTGCTTCTCGATGGCCGCGTACGTCTGCAGCGGGCCGTACAGGTCCTCGGTGTCGTACCAGCCGCCCACCGTGAGCACGGCCGCCTTGATGTTCTTCAGGTGTGGCAGCAGGTTCCGCGCCTGCCAGAACGCGTCGTAGTTGGGATGCGCCGCGACCTCCTTCCAGAACGCGACGTCCCCCTTGAAGTACTTCGAGTCCGCGTTGCTCAGCGGGCCCAGGTCCAGGAAGAACTGGTAGCCGTCCGGCGTGCCATGGTCGAAGCGCTGCCAGTCCTCGCTGTCCGTGGGCTTGGGCCGGGGCTTGCCGAACGTCGAGAAGAAGCCGAACGCGAGCGACAGGTTGAAGGCACCATTGCGGTGCATGTCGTCCCAGAACCAGTCGGCGATGGGCGCCTGCGGGGACACCGCCTTGAGCGCCGGGTGCGAGTCGATGGCGCCCGCGGACGCGTAGAAGCCGGGGTACGAAATCCCCCACTGCCCCACGCGGCCGTTGTTGTTCGCCACGCGCTTCACCAACCACTCGATGGTGTCGTACGTGTCCGTGCTCTCGTCGAAGTCCTTCGGGCCGGCCTTCTTCGCCTTGTGGGGCCGGACGTTGACGAACTCGCCCTCCGACATGTGGCGGCCGCGCACGTCCTGGAAGGCGAAGATGAAGCCCTCCTTCTCGAACGCCTCGGTGGGCCCCAGCGCTTGCGGATACCGGTCCACGCCATACGGCGCGACGGTGTAGGGCGTGCGCACCATCAGGATGGGGTAACGCTTCCCGGGCGAGGCATCCGCGGGCACGTAGACAGACGTGAAGAGGCGCGTTCCGTCGCGCATGGGGATGCGGTACTCGTACTTGGTGAACTGCGACCGGACGCGCTCCACCCGCTCTTGGGGCGGGCCTGCGGGACGCTTCGGGGCCTGCGCGGTGGACTGGGCCTGCGCCGAGCCCGTGGCGCAGGCCAGGAGGACTGCCGCGAGGCGTCGAGACACGGGATGCATGAACGCTCCAGGAACGAGGATGCGGAACAGCCGGCCCGCAACAGCCTGGCCGCCTGCTTGTTCCCGGAATCACATCCGCTCTTCCCCTCCGTCGTCCAGCCCGTACTTGCGCAGCTTGTCATGCAGGGTGGCCCGTCCAATGCCCAGCCGCCGCGCCGCTTCACTGCGGTTCCCAGCCGCCATGCGCAGCGCGTCCAGGACGAGCCCCCGCTCGTAGGCCTCCACGCGCTCCTTGAGCCCCGCGCCCAGGGGGGCCTCTTGCGGCGCGGCGGTCCGGGCGGTCTCCGCCACGGGGCCGGCCGAGGGCAGTTGCTCCAGGTTCAGCACGCCGCCGCTCGAAAGGGCCACCAGGCTCTCCAACGTGTTCTCCAGTTCGCGCACATTGCCGGGCCACGGCAGGGCGCGCAGTCGTTCGAAGAAGCCGTCGGGCGTCTTCAGCGGGCCGGTGTGGAACCGGTCGATGAACCGGCCCAGGAACACGCGCGCCAGCACGGGGATGTCCTCGGGGCGCTCTCGCAGCGGCGGCACCCGGAGCTGCACCACGTTGAGCCGGTAGAAGAGATCCTCCCGGAACGCGCCTTCCGACGCCAGGCGCCGCAAATCCCGGTGGGTGGCGGCGATGATGCGCACGTCCACCTTCACCGGTCGGTCCTCCCCCACCGGGCGGACCTCGCCTTCCTGGAGGACCCGCAGCAGCCGGGCCTGGAGCGTGGGCGCCAGCTCCCCCACCTCGTCCAACAGCAGCGTGCCTCCGTCCGCCTCCCGGAAGAGCCCCAGGCGCGTGCGGTGCGCGCCCGTGAAGGCCCCCTTGGCGTGACCGAACAGCTCGGCCTCCGCCAGCTCCTCGGTGAGGGCCGCGCAGTTGAAGCGCAGGAAGGGCCGGTCCGCGCGCGGCGAGGCCCGGACGAGCGCGTCCGCCACCCGCTCCTTGCCCGTACCGCTCTCACCGCAGATGAGCACCGTGACGTCGCGCGAGCCCGCGAGCTGCACGAGCTGCGCGAGCCGGGCCATGGGCTCGGAGCTGAACACCATGGAGCGGGACAGGTTCAGCTCGCCGGACAGCCGCGCGTTCTCCTCGCGGAGCCGCACCGACTCCAGCGCGCGGGTGACCACGGCCAGCAGCTCGTCCACGTCGAAGGGCTTGCGGAAGTAGTCGTAGGCCCCCGCCTTCATGGCCTCCACCGCGAAGCGCTCCGAGCCATGCGCGGTGATGACGATGACCCGCGGCGCGGTGGGGAACGTGCTCAGCCGCCGCACCAGCGCCATCCCGTCCATCCGAGGCATGCGCAGGTCGGAGATGATGAGGTCGCAGGGACGCTCCGCCAGCTTCTCCAGCGCGTCCTCGCCATCCACCGCGTCATTCACCTCCACGCCGGGCAGGCTCCGAAGCAGCTCCCGCAGCGTGAAGCGGACGCCCGCGTCGTCATCCACCACCAGGATGCGCGCGGCCGGCGCGGCCGTCTCATCCCACATGGGCGACTCCGTGCACCGGGCTCAGAACTTCCGCCGGCAGCTCTCGCGGGAGAATCATCACCGCCTCGCAACCCCCGCCCGACGCGTTCGCCAACGTGACGTCCCCTCCGTGCTGCCGCGCGAGGGCGCGGGCCACCGTCAGTCCCAGGCCCGAACCCTTCGCCTTGGTCGTGACGCCCGCGTCGAAGGCGCGTCCGCCCAGCTCCAGCGCCAGTCCCAGGCCATGGTCGCGCACGGCGACGTGGGCCTCGCCGGGCCGGGGCGCGCTCACCGACACCGTCACGCGGCCTCGCGCCGGGCTCGCCTCGATGGCGTTGTGGAGCAGGTTCATCATGACTTGCTTCACCTTGCGTGGGTCGCACACCGCGTCCACGTGCGCGGCGCCCACGCGTTCGAGCCGCACCCCCTGCCCCGCCGCGAGCCCTTCGTGCAGCACCAACGCTTCGTCACACAGCTCCCCCAGGTCCACGCGGCTGACCGTCAACGGCACCAGGGGCCGGGTGAAGTTGAGGAACTCCTCGAGGATGCCCTGCATCCGGACCACCTCTCCGGCGAGCACCTGCAGGCGCTCGGCGGGCTGTGGACGCCCCGCTTCCCGGGCCATGAGCTGGGTGAGCCCCTTCACGGTGGCCAGTGGGTTCTTCAGCTCGTGGGCGATTTCACCGGACATGGCCTCCAGGGCACCGGCATAGGAGCGGTGCGTGGCGAGCAGCTCGTCCCGGCCCGCGAACACCTCGGTCATCATGTTGTCGAACGTGGTCCGGACGGCGCTGCCCGCGGCGGTGCTGACGACGAGCGCCAGGGCCGTCACCACCGCGCCAGTGGCGAGCAGCGCGGACGAGGGGGTGCCCATGAAGCGCAGCGGCAGGCCGGGCACCAGCCCGGAGACCTGGACGATGGACACCAGCAGCAGCCACGCCAGTTGCATGCCCAGCAGCCACCGCCGCTCTTCGCGTGACGCCGCGAGGCTCGACAGGAAGCCCAAGGGCAGCGCGGCGGCCAGGATGGGACTCGCGATGCCACCCGTCCCCACGATGACGCACTGGAGGATGAGCTGCCCTGCCCAGAGGTTGGCGTGGATGGACCGGGCGCTGAAGCCGTCGCGTTCGTAGCGGCGGAACTCATGGAAGAAGAGCGCGAAGGCCCCCACCCCCACCAATCCCATGAAGGCACAACGCCAGGGCGCCCCATCCAGGAGCGCGACGAGCACCGAGGAGACCAACAACACGACAGGAATCCCCAGGCGGTAGCGAATCAACCGGCCGAACAACGGACCGAAGTGCTTCAGCTTGAGGTCGTCGACGATGGCCTGGGTCCGTGAGTCCATGTCGGCCTCTTCCGCTGAAACCGCCCTGCTCAGGGAGCGTCCGCCGCGGGCCCTCCCTCGATGAGTTGGAGTTGAGTCGCACGCTCCGGCTTGCGGGCTGTCCGTTCCTTCGAAGCCTCCCTCACAGGGGTGGCGGCAGTCGCGGCGCGACGCGGCGCGGGCCGCAGCGGCAGACCGTAGTACAGGTACATGTCGAGCAACATGGAGTGCCTTCCCCTTGGCGTGCGCTGTGCGATTCAACGTGCTCAGCACTCAGCAATGGTAGTGCCACCGGAACCGGCCACCCTCCGGGGCAGGTCTCCTCCCAACTGGAGACGAAACGCACCGTGCCACGCCCCCCACGCCGCCTTCTCGTGAAAAAAGATGAAGACGCGGCCGCCGGGCATCCGGCGGGGGTGCCGGATTTCCGGCGGGCCCACCGCGCGGAGGACCGACACCCACGCCTGTCGCCATGGGGCGTACCCAGCCCTACCCGGCTCAGGCGTGAAGCGACTCGTGCCGGGCGAGCATCTCCACGAACTGCTCGATGCGCCGCGCCCGCGTCTCCGCCTTCTTCGCGGTGTGCACGCGCCACAGGATGGCGTAGCGATTGGCCGCGTTGAGCGTGGAGAAGAACTCGGCGGCCCTCGCATTGGCGGCCAGGGCCTGCGCCAGGTCCTCCGGCACGGTGGCCTTGCTCTGGGATTCGTAGGCGGCGTCCCAGCGGCCGTCCTCGCGGGCCTTCTCCACGACCGCCATTCCAGACGGCTTCATCCGGCCCGCGGCGATGAGCGCTTCCACCTTGGCGCAGTTGACCTTGGACCAGACGCTCCGCGGGCCCCGAGGCGTGAACTTCTGGAGCCACGCGGTGTCGTCGAAGGACTGCTTCTGGCCGTCAATCCAGCCCCATTCGAGCGCCACGTCGAGCGCCTCCGCATAGGTGACGGAGTCGATGCCGGAGCCCTTCTTCGCGAGCTTGAGCCAGAAGCCACGCTCGGAGGCGTGGTGCTTCTTCATCCAGGCGGACACATCCGCGGGGGTGGCGAAGGCCAGGATGGGCAGCTCGGCGGCGGGCGCCTTCTTGGCGGGGGCTTTCTTCGTCGGGCTCATGGGGAGCCACGAGGTATCACGACACCTGCTCCCGCGGCAGCTTCTCCAGCAGGCGCACGAGGGTGGCGACGATGAACGCGGCGTCCTCGAAACGGGAGTGCGTGACGCCCACGACATGCCGAGGCCAGAGGCATTCCACCCGGCCATGGAGGCACCGGACATAGAACGCGGGGCGCTGGAGCATCCGCGCACGAAGCGCCTCTGGAAAATGGCTCCGCACCCACCCGGACGCGTCGTGGATTTCGAAGGTGTCCTCGAATGAGGACGGGACGGGGTCTTCCCCAGGCTTCAAGTGCCACGTGAGGGGCGGCGCTTTGGCGTGGATGGCGAAGGTCGACGTCGAGGCGACCTCGGCCCGCACTCGCCAGTAAGGATGGAGGTGGAAGGCCAGGTCCGGCCCCCGCTCGTTCAAGGGGGTGTTCGACCACGAGGAGTAGCGGCTCTCGTAGGCCGCCATCGAGACACCGTCGCGGACGAACTGGACGCGGTCGAAGCGCTCTGGCGCCCCCTGCTGATCCGGCGCTCGAACTGACTCGACGAAGCCTTGGCGAATCGCCGCCAGCCTGGTGCCCATCATGGAGGTCGAGAGCGCCGACAGGGGGTCTCCATGAATCCAGTCCTCCTTCGGGATGGAGGCCTCGATTTCCGCGCGCTCCTGCTTCCGCTTCAGTCGGCGCGCGCGTCCCCACGCGATGCAGTAGAGGCCCACCGGGAGCGCCAGCACCGCCAACGCCACGCGCTTCAAGTCGAGCGCTTTTCCGTCCAACGCGGGAAGGAGCTGGGCGACAAGGAACATCAGGGCGCCGTAGCCCGCCATGAACTCGACAGCGGTTTCGCTCAAGGTCCCGTCGAACGGCAGCACATCCTTCCGCACCGGGCGCGAGCCGTGCGCCGTCGCCGCGTCCTTCGATTCCGTGCTCATCGGGAAAGGAAGGTATCACGACGACCTGGGCACACCCCTGTCCAGGCAGTCAGCCAGGGCGGCAGCACGTCGGCTGTGGCGCGCGGCGCGGCCCTGGACTACAGCGGCGCCAGCATGACTCATCGGGATGTCGTCCCCGCTCGCGGCGTTTTCCACCACCGGGACTTTCGCTTCTACCTGCTGTCGCGCCTGTGCGCGGTGCTGGCGGTGCAGATCGAATCGGTGGCCATCGGCTGGCAGGTCTACGAGCGCACCGACAGCGCGCTCGCGCTCGGGTACACGGGGCTGGCGCAGTTCATCCCCTTCGTTGGCCTGTGTCTCTTCGGTGGGCAGGTCGCGGACCGCGTGGACCGGCGCGCCATCCTGGCGGTGTGCCAGACCGTGATGCTGCTGTGCAGCCTGTTGTTGCTCGCCTTCACGCTGGGCCACGTGAGTGACATCCGGTTCGTCTACGGCGTGTTGGTGCTGTTCGGCGCCGCGCGCGCGTTCCACGCACCCGCCGGTTCAGCCCTCACGCCACACCTGGTGCCGCCGGAGCACCTGACGCGCGCGGTGGCCATCAACTCCACCACGTGGCAGGTGGCCACCATTGGCGGCCCGGCTGTGGGTGGCATCCTCTATGGCTGGGCGGGCGCCACTGGGGCGTACGCGGCCTCCGCGACGCTGTGCGCGCTGTCGGTCGTCTGGATTCTCATGCTCAAGGTGCGCACCGGACGCGCATCCGCCGAGCCCCTGTCCCTGTCCACGCTGGTCGCGGGCCTGGGCTTCGTGCGCCGCCAGCGCCTGCTGCTGGGCAGCATCACCTTGGACCTGTTCGCCGTGCTCTTCGGTGGCGCGGTGGCGCTGCTGCCCATCTACGCGCGGGACATCCTCCACGCGGGGCCCTGGGGCCTGGGGCTGCTGCGGTGCGCGCCAGCGGCGGGCGCGGCGGCGGTGGCCGTCTTTCTGGCCCTGCGCCCGATGGGCGGCAACAGCGGACGGAAGATGTTCATCGCGGTCGCCATCTTCGGCGCGGCCACGCTCGTCTTCGGGATGAGCCGCTCCCTGCCCCTCTCCCTGTTGGCGCTCGCGGTGGCCGGCGCCGCGGACATGATCAGCGTCGTCGTCCGTCACACGCTGGAGCTGATGGCCACGCCGGACGACATGCGCGGCCGGGTGGGCTCGGTGAACATGATGTGCATCGGCGCATCGAACGAGCTGGGCGAGTTCCGCGCCGGCGGGCTCGCCGAATTCGCGGGCGCCGTGCCCGCGGTGGTCGCGGGCGCCGTGGGGACGCTGGCCGTGGTGGCCATCTGGGCCTGGGCCTTCCCCGAGCTGCGCGACGTGGACCGCCTGGAGTCCTTCGCGAAGAAGCAGCCCGCGACCCCCGCGGGCTGAAGGCTCAGGCCTGCGCGCCGTCGTAGCTGACGCGCAGGCCGCGGTGGGTCATCGTGATGAGCGGCCGGCCCAGCCACCCACAGCGCCTGCACACCGCGCTGGGGCCTGAAGAGGTGACGCGCACCGGCAGATCCGCCGAGCACACGGGGCACCCCTCGGGAATCGTGTAGTCACGGGAGGTTGCGTTCACTTCGGTCATGCTTTGACTTAACGCGTCCGTGCCCCGCCGCAAGCCGCCCGCCGAGCGTGTTCTCGCAACCTCCGCCCAGGGCCCGGCTGCCTGCCTGCTCCGCGCTCAGGCGGGGCTCAGCAGCTTCCGGAACGCCTGGGCGGCGGCCTCCTCCGACACGTCCCCCAGCTCGTCGCTCACCTGCAGTTCCGTCTCCGAGACGCCCGGAACGCGCGTGGGACCGAAGCCGTTGGCCACCCAGAC
This sequence comes from Myxococcus hansupus, assembly GCF_000280925.3. NCBI lineage: Bacteria > Pseudomonadati > Myxococcota > Myxococcia > Myxococcales > Myxococcaceae > Pseudomyxococcus > Pseudomyxococcus hansupus. Next base: position 3,857,321 of record NZ_CP012109.1, on the reverse strand, counting down.
CTTGTCCTCCCGGGCGATGAGGTCCCTCCGGGCCGAGAGCTCGGCGGGGTCTCCCCGAAGGTAGACGCGGAACATGTTCGTCGGAGGCGGCCGGGGCAGCACCGTGAGGCGCTCATCCGCGGCCAGCGCCTCCGCGAGCAGCTTCGCCCGCCGGACCTGCTCGGGGATTCGCGCCAGGGCGTCGTCGAGGCGCATCGCGGCGGAGGCCACGTACGGAAGCATCTGGAACACGTTGCCCCCGTGCCGGTGCCGCCACATGCGCGCGCTCCGGATGAAGTCGCGCTTGCCGGCGAGCACGGCGCCGCCCAGGGCCCCCACCGTCTTGTAGAAGGACACATAGACGGAGTCGAAGCCGCGGCAGATGTCCGCGTAGGAGCGCTGGTAATAGGGCTGGCACTCCCACAGCCGCGCTCCATCCATGTGAAGCTTCACGCCTCGTGAGCGGCACGTCCGCTTGAGGTCCTCGAGCTGTGCCCACGTCGGAAGCTGACCGCCCAGCCAGCGGACCGGCAGCTCCACGCTCACCGTCCCCAGCGACTCCCGGGCTCCGCGAACGTCCGAGCCCAGCACCGGCCGGTTCCATGGCGCGATGAGGACGTCACGGAGCCCGTGGAGCACCTCGTGGCTGTTGTTCTCGTGCAGCACGTGGTGGGACGACGGGTGCATGCCCACGTTCCGGTTCCCACTGGCGTCCGCGTAGATGCGCAGCGCGATGAGCTGCCCCATGGTGCCCGTGGGCATGAAACACGCGTCCTCGGCCCCGAGCAGCTTCGCGAGGCGCGCCTCGAACTCCTCGATGAACGCGCTGTTCCCATAGAAGTCCTGCTCCAGTCCGCGGCTCTGTATCCACTCGCCAATGCGGATGAGCTCGGCGCCAGGGTCCACGGGAGCGCCGGGAGCCAGCGCCGCCCGGCAGCTTCGCCGCAAGGCCGCGGTGGACACGGGTGACGGCTTCGGCGTGACGGTGGCCGGCTTCCCCGTGGGCACAGGCGTGGTGGAGGGCGTCGCGGCCGAGGCCCCGCGAGGCCACAAGGTGGCTCCGGAGAGCAGCCCGGTGAGGGCCAGGAACTCGCTTCGACTGAGGTGGCGCGGACTCATGGGATACGAGCCTACCGCAGCTCCATGCGACGTGACGCGCCGCAACGCCGGTGGAAACCGGCTCAATCCCTGTCGCGACGCAATGCGCAACAGCGACCCAATGGGTCGATACAGTGGAATCCTGAATCACCATTCAACTCATGACGCGCCGCGCATGAGCACGGATTCCTCTCGACGCGCCGAAAGGTGAATCACCCTTCAACTCCGATTTGATTCATTGGCTTCACGTTTGGTACGGATCGCCACCCCTGTCAGCGATTGAAACGGAGCGAGCAAATGGCAACACGTCGCATGCATGTGCGGTCTGTGGCTGCGGTGATCGGCCTGTTTGGACTGGCGTGCCAGAACCAGGATTCGGGCGGTGACGAACCCCTACCCACGGATTCGCAGACCGTCAGTATCGAAGCCTGCCGGGAGCGCATCGCCGCGAAGACGGCCGAGGTCAACGCCGCGGGCATCGACATCTCCGCGTGGCCCATCACCGACGCTCCGGAGATGACGGAGATCACCACCACGGTTCCGCAGACCCGGGACAACTACCAGGACTATGACGGCCACTACCGGCCGCTGACCAACCACCCTGGCTGCACCGTCGACAACCTCTATTACGACCGGGCCAACACCACGGGCTCCACGCCGTACGTCGACGGGAACAACGACGGCAAGTGGACGGGCAACACCGCCTTCGGCGGCCCCAACGCCGCCACCGGCTTCATCCGCGGCCAGCGGGCGGTCATCGAGGGCTTCCCCTGCGCGGCCAAGGAGTACACGCAGGACAACGAGGACACGTCCAAGCCCATCGTCATCCTCGTCCACGGCAACTCCACGCGGCCGCACACCTGGGAGAAGTTCCAGCTCCCCGCCGGGACGACGGTGGACACCGCCTATGAGCAGGTGCAGTTCACCGCGGACAGCTCCGCCCGGGAGCAGTTGGCCGAGCGGCTCATCGCCCAGCGCTACCGCGTCATCGCGGTCGACTTCCGCACCGACATCGTCACCAACGTCGACCCCGCGGAGAACAGCCAGACGCAGAACTCGTCGGGCAACATCGACCACGGCTGGTCCACGCCCATCCTCCAGTCGCTGGTGAAGGCCGTCATGCGGAACAACCCCCAGCGGAAGGTGGCGCTCATTGGCCACTCGCTGGGCGTGACGGTGGCGCGGGACGCCCTGCGGCGCCTCTACGTCGAGTGGAGCCAGGGCCGCGCGGACAGCTTCAACCCCTTCACCCAGGTCAGCCACGTCATCCTGGGCTCGGGCGCGAACCACGGCGTGTCCACGTATGACCCGGCGCTGGGCGAGCTGTGCTTCCGCAACCCGACGATGCGCGGGACCATCGTCTGCGAGATGGGCAGCCGGTCCAACTACGTGCAGACGTACTTCCACAAGCCGCTCAACGGGCCTCGCGACCTCTTCAGCACGCCTTGCGCGGATGGTGACTACGCGTTCGGCAAGACGGGCCAGTGCGGGGGCAACGTGGTGCGCTACTACACCATCACGATGACGGACAAGGAGCAGGGCCGGAACTACCAGGACCTCTACGTGTCCGAGGCGGCCTCCCGCATCGAGATGAACGGCTGCGTGGCGAACACGCTCACCACGCTGAACGACTACGACACGAGCGGCTACTTCAACAAGGGCTTCATCGCGAACCACTTCGGCTCCATGCGCTCCAACGCGGGCATGGACCTGGTGATGCGCTACCTGGCCGAGTAACGCCCCGCTCCTCCCCTTCGGTCCCCGCCGCCGGCCCGCGCTCCCCTCCCCTCCCTTGCGGGCCGGCGGCGGTGGACCCTTCCATCCCTGAGACTTCTCCTCGAGCCTCGCCATGAAGCTGAAGCGACTTCCCGTCCTCGCGCCCCTGTGCGCGGTTGCACTGGGTGTCTCGCCCGCTGCCTGGGCCCAGACGTCCGAGCCCGCGACGTCCGATGTCCCCACCCAGCCCGAGCCCGCGGCGGCATCGCAGCCTCCCGCGAGCGAGCCCGTTTCCCAGGCCCCGCGGGCCGGGGCCGTGACGCCGCCGCCCCAAGACGTGGCGCCGCCCGCCACGGCCGAGGAGATGGCGGGCACCACCGAGGTGGTCGACGCCCGGCCGCCTCCGGCCATCCGGCCTCGCATCGCCGTGGGCAACGAGACGTTCTACGTGAAGCCCGTGCTGGCCATCGCGGGTGGCATCCACGTGGAGAACCTCATCCAGACGCTCAACCCCAACCGCGAGAGCCGCGCGACGACGCTGGCGCTGACGCGCTTCGGCTTCGAGGGACGGCTGGGCGAGTACATCGCCTTCCGGAGCGAGTTCGAGCGCAACATCAAGGCGCACGGCTCCGGCGTCTGGGAAGGCACCGCCTCCTTCAGCGTCCGCGAACAGGTGATCCGCCTTCAGCGGTGGAACGCCGTCCTGGAGGCGGGCATCGTCCTGGACCCCGCGAGCGTGGACTTCATCTCCACGCACGTGGCGGACACGCTGATCGCGGACAAGTACACGCGGGACCCGCTGCTCTATAGCGGATTCAACCGCGGCCAGGGCGCCCAGGCGGCCTATGAATGGAACGGCTTCCGCGTGGGTCTGGGGTTCACCGCCGCCAACCCGCTGAGCACCTCCGCCTCCTACCAGGTGGGCGGCTCGTTCGGCGGCGGCAGCCGGTTCTGGGAGCGGCCCCTGGCCAACTTCCGCAATGGCCAGCCCGATGACGACCTGCACTTCCAGATCCTCAGCCCGTCCCTCACGTACGCGAACGACCTGGTCGAGCTCAAGGCGATGGCGCAGGTGTTCGACGTGAACTACCAGACCTCGTCACGCACCGACCCGCTGCTGCGCGGCAACAACCTGCGCGGCAACGTGATGCTGAAGCTGCACGCGAACGTGGGCATCCCCCTGTTCATCACGCCCTTCTTCAACATCGCGCGGGTGCAGAACGACGTCGTCAACAGCGCGCCGGGGTTCGCGGACCAGCTCCTGAACACCCGCTACACGGCGACCACCGTCTCCGCCGGCATGGACATCAACCTCCACGGCCGCTCGGGCATCGGCTTCCAGTTCGCCCGCGTCTCCGACCGCTCGCCGGGCTTCGTGGCGCCCACGGGCGAGACGCCCGCGCGGGAGCCCATCACCCGCACGCTCCAGACGTACCTCAACATTGGCGGCACCTACTGGCTCACCGAGGACGTGGCCCTGGGCGTCCGCTACGCGCGCTACCAGAAGAAGCAGGACGGCCTGCGCGACGAGATTGACGCGTCATACTTCGCGACGCTGCGGCTGGTCCTCTAACGTCGACGGCGGTTGCGCAGGTTGGGTTGCTCCCGGGAGGGGATGGCATGGCTGGTACGCAGGGAACGCAGGACTCCATTCTCAAGGTGGCGGTGGCCAGCTTCATTGGCACCGCCATCGAATGGTACGACTTCTTCCTCTATGGAACGGCGGCGGCGCTCGTGTTCAACCGCCTGTTCTTCCCCTCGTTCGATCCGCTGACGGGGACGATGGCGGCCTTCGGCACCTTCGCCGTGGGCTTCATCGCCCGTCCCCTGGGCGGCGTGGTGTTTGGCCACTACGGCGACCGGATTGGCCGCAAGGCGATGCTCAGCGCCACCCTGATGTTGATGGGACTTGCGACCTTCGCCGTGGGGCTGCTGCCCACCTACGAGACGATTGGCCCGTGGGCGCCGGCGCTGCTGGTGCTCCTGCGCCTCATCCAGGGCTTCGGGCTGGGCGGTGAATGGGGCGGCGCGGTGCTGATGGCCGTCGAGCACGCTCCCGCGAACCGCCGGGGCTTCTACGGAAGCTGGCCGCAGATGGGCGCGCCCGCGGGGCTCCTGGTCGCCACGGCGGTGTTCTCGTACTTCTCCCGGCTGCCCGAGGCGGAGTTCCTCGCCTGGGGTTGGCGCATCCCCTTCCTGATGAGCGCGCTGCTGATTGGCATGGGGGTGTTCATCCGGCTGCGCGTGGCGGAGTCCCCCGTCTTCGAGCAGCGGCAGCAGGAGAAACAGCCGCCCGGCCTCCCCGTGATGGAGGCGCTGCGCACGTACCCGAAGCAGATCCTCCTGGCCATGGGCGCGCGCTTCGCGGAGAACGGCTTCTTCTACATCATCACCACGTTCGTTCTCTCCTACGGCACCGAGCGCCTGGGCCTGCCCCGCTCCACCCTGCTCAACGGCGTGCTGGTGGCCACGGCCGTCCACCTGGTGGCGATTCCCGCCTTCGGCGCCGCGTCCGACATCTTCGGCCGGCGTCCGGTGTACCTGGCGGGCGCGGTGGGCTGCGCGTTGATGGCCTTCCCCTTCTTCTGGCTCATCGACACGAAGGCGACCGGGCTCATCTGGCTGGCCATCGTGCTGGGCATCATCGCGCACGCGGCCATGTATGGCCCGCAGGCCAGCTTCTTCTCCGAGCTGTTCGGCACGCGCGTGCGCTACAGCGGCGCGTCACTGGGGTACCAGCTCGCGTCCGTGTTCGCGGGCGGCCTGTCCCCCGTGATTGCCACCGCGCTGCTCGCCCAGTCCGGCGGGCAGGCCTGGCCAGTGTCGCTCTACATGCTGGCCCTGGCCGCCGTCACCCTGGTGTCCGTCTATCTGTCGGCCGAGACGTTCCGGGAGCGGCTCACGGAAGCGCCTGGCCCGGAGGGCGTCAGCGCGCCGTCCAGCCACAGTCCATCACCTGCGCCGCCCCGGTGATTCCCGCCGCGGCCTCCGAGCACAGGAAGGTGATGTAGGCGGCGACCTCGGAGGGTTCGAGCAGCCGCTTCACGGCCGCGGGAGCGAGCATGATTCGCTCCACGACCTCGGCCTCGCTGATGCCGTGGACACGGGCCTGGTCGGCGATCTGCTTCTCCACCAGCGGCGTGCGCACGTAGGCGGGGCAGACGGCGTTGACCGTCACGCCCTTGTCCGCGGCCTCCAGCGCCACCGTCTTCGTGAGTCCCATCAAGCCGTGCTTGGCGGACACGTAGGCGGACTTGTACGGCGAGGCCACCAGCCCGTGCAGCGACGAGACGTTGATGATGCGCCCCCACTTGCGGGCATACATCAGCGGCAGCGCGTACCGTGTCAGCAGGAACGGCCCCACCAGCATGATGCGGATGAGTTGCTCCCAGCGGTCCTCCGGGAACTCCTCCACCGGCGCGACGTGCTGCACCCCGGCGTTGTTGACCAGGATGTCCAGCCGCCCCCACTCCCGTTCGGCGGTGGCCACCAGCGCCTGGCAGTCCTCCCGGGAGGACACGTCCGCCCGCTGGAACCGGGCGCCCTCCAGCCGCCGGGCCGCCGCCACGCCGGCCGCTTCGTCCAGGTCCGCCAGCAGCACCCGCACGCCCTGCGCCGTCAGCGCCTCCGCCACCGCGAGGCCAATCCCGTGCGCCGCACCCGTGACGACCGCACATCGACCTGAAGGTGAATTCATGTTCATGGCGGTAATCGTGGAGCAAGGGCCTTCCGTCAGCAACGATTCCGGTGACCGGGCGCGGCGGACGAATGTCCTACACGTCCCATTCGCGGTGGAGGTCGGACGCCACCCGGAGTAAGGGGTGGCGGACATGCCCCTGCGCCTCCTCAAACGACTCGCCCGGGACTGGTTCCTGCTGGGGATGCTGGCCGCCGTCATCCTGGCCGCCCTCTTCCCCTCCTTCGGTGCCTCGGGAGGCCCGCTGCACGCGGACGTGGTGGCGGACGTGGGCATCTTCGCCGTGTTCCTGCTGCACGGACTGGGACTGCCCGCGGCCCAGCTCCGCGCGGGCGTGGTGCAGTGGCGGGTTCACTTGGTGGTGCAGGCCTTCACCTTCGGCGTGTTCCCCCTGCTGTGGTGGCTCAGCGACCTGTCGCTGGGGCACTGGCTGCCGCCGGACTTGTCCCTGGGCCTGCTCTACCTGTGCGCGGTCCCGTCCACCATCTCCTCGTCCGTGGCGATGACGGGGTTGGCGCGAGGCAACGTGCCCGCGGCCATCTTCAACGCCAGCCTGTCCAGCCTGCTGGGCATCGTGCTGACGCCCGTCATCATCGCTGTGTTCGCCAGCGCCACGGGCCAATCGCTGTCCATGGGCGAGGCGGTCCTGAAGCTCGCGACACTCTTGTTGCTGCCACTGGCGCTGGGGCAGTTGCTGCGCCCGCTCCTGGGGGCCTGGTTCGCGCGCTACCGGCCCTACACCAATGCCTTCGACAGGGCGGTCATCCTGCTGCTCGTCTATGCCTCGTTCTGCGACTCCATCGCGTCGGGGCTGTTCACGGACTACGGCTGGGAGGTGTTGGCCATGGCCTTCGTGGGCGCGGTGGTCATCCTCGCCATCGTGTTGGCCTCGACGACGCGCGTCGCCCGGGCCCTGGGGTTCTCCAAGGAAGACGAAATCACTGTGGTCTTTTGTGGGTCCAAGAAGACGCTGGCGTCGGGGGTGCCCATGGCGCGTCTGCTCTTTGGGGCCAACCCCGCACTGGGGCTCATCGTCCTACCCCTCATGTTCTACCACCAGGCCCAGTTGCTGGTGTGCTCGCTGCTGGCGGAGCGCTACGCCAAGCGCCCGATGCAACCCAATACGTAGGGGCAGGCGCGCCGCGTCAGTCCCAGGGACAAGCGCCTTTCCCTGGAGTCTGTGATAGGTGCGCGGAAACGTATGCCCGAGCCACTCCGAGCCCCTGGGGTCCCATCCGCCCAGGCGGCTCCCGCCGACCGACTCGTGTTTCCGCCCATCGTCGAAGGGCTCTTCGTCCGGGGCCTGTCGGGACGGGTGACGCCCCTGCTCCGGCAGCAATTGCGCAGCGAGGGCTTGGATTTGGACCGGCCCCTGCTCCCCGCCTACTCGCTGGAGACGTGGATTCGCTGCGTCGCGCTCACCGCGAAGGCGCTGCACCCCGGCGAGTCCGACGAGGTGGCGTGGCGGATGCTCGGTGAGCGAATGATTGACGGCTACCGGGACACGTTGATGGGCCGCGCGCTGCTCGGGGTGATGAAGCTGCTGGGCCCGTGGCGGATGTTGTCCAAGGCCCAGCACGGCTTTCGCACGAGCAACAACTACACCGAGGTCCGCATCACCGAGACGGGCCCGACGGAAGCCGAGGTCTGGCTCAACGAGCCCGGCATGCTGCGCTACTTCAAGCAGGGCGTGATGCTCGCCATGTCGCGGGCCGCGGGCGGCGCATCCACGACGGTGGATGTGCGCGTGTTCGATGACCACTGCGTCACGTACCGCGTCTCCTGGAAGGACGCTGCCCGCTGAGCCAGCTTGCTCTCGGGCCCGCCCGTCTGCGACGTTAGTCCCCGGGTGGCGTGCCGGCGCCACCGTTGAGGGGGGACGACATGCCTTCGAGCGAGCGCGCCAATCTGCCGCGTTGGAAGGGGCAGCAGGGCTGTTTCGAAATCTGGTTCTTGTGCGTGCTCGACCCGGGCGGTGAGCGCGCCTGGTGGTTCCGCTACACCCGCTTCACCCCCGCGCCGGGAGCGCCGGGCGAGCCCCGCGCCATGCTGTGGGCCGCGGCCTTCGACGCCGCGTCTCCCTCGCCCGCGCTGGGACTCAAAGCCATCCATCCCCTCTCCCACTTCGTCACCGAATCCTCGGGGCGCTTCGGCATTCGGATTGGCGATGCGGAGCTGGCCCCCGGGCGGTGCAACGGCCACGTCGAGTCCGGAGGGCACGCCATCGCGTGGGACCTGCGCTACACGCCCGAGGCGGGCCAGGCCGTGCGCCGCACCCCACGCGGGGCGAACCTGCTGCCGCTGCCCACGCAAGTGGCCCATTCCCAGGACGACATGTGCTTCACCGGCACCGTCACGGTGGACGGACACCGGTACGAGGTCCAGGGCGCGCCCGGCCTGCAGAAGCACCTCTGGGGCCACCGGCGGCTGGAGGAGCTGACGTGGCTCTACGTGCCGCGCTTCCAGGAGGACCCGGACGCGCGGCTGGAGGCCCTCTCCGTGCGGCCTCGGCGCTCCGTCCTCAGTCCGCGGCTGACGCCCATCTACCTGCGGACCGGGCAGACGGAGCACGCCTTCCACGAGGCTCCGAACCTCCTCTTCACGAACATGTCCGTACCCCGCGCGGGCGTGCTGACATTCCATGCGGGCTCGGCCACCGTGGCGGTGAAGGGCCGAGCGTGGTGTGAGCCTCGCACGCTCGTCGGTTACGTGTACCGCGACCCCACGGGCTGGGATGTCCACGTGGCCCAGAGTGACGTGGCCACCTGCGAGTTGGAGCGCTTCACCCGTCCCCACCCCTTCGCGGCGTGGCGTCCGGCGGGCCGGCTGACGTCCACGGTGGGCGCCCTCGAGTTCCACGCTCCCGAGCCCATGGAGGGGGTGCGCTACATCGGCTGGGACGAGACGTCTCTCGCGGACCCGGGCGCGGCGGCGCCCTCCATCGCCAGGGGCGCCTGACGCTCGCAGGCACCCCTCCCCTTGCGAACCGCGTTCAGTGCCTCGTTCGCGCCCACGTCGAGGAACATCGCGAGCGGAGCCTGATGTCCCTCAGCGCTCCATCAGCTTGAGGACCGCGTCCAATGCTTCGCTCGCGCCCACGCCGAGGAACAGCAGCAGCGTGGCGACGAGCGCGGCATTGACGAGCCAGCCGTTGCGCAGGCCGCCCACCCAGTCGCGGCGGTTGTTCATCCACAGCAGCGTCGCGGCGAGCAGCGGCATGAACAGCGAGCCCATGACCGCATACGCGAGCTGTGCGCGCTGCAAAGGCAGCCACAGCAAAGGCAGGGGCACCACCGCCAGCGCCACCAGGTACCAGCGCCACTCCCGCGTCTCACGCAAGGGGACCTTCGCCACGGGCTCCTCGCGGTGGACGCGGAGGAAGTCCGCGAAGAGGTACGGAATCCCTTCCCAGACGCCCAGCAGGCTGGAGAACACGGCGGCCCAGAAGCCCCACAGGAAGAGCCAGTACCCGAGCGGGCCCACCACATCGCCCAGGCGCTGCGCCAGCAGCATGGCCACGCGCAGCCCGCTGCCCTGGAGCTGCACCGTGGAGCCGATGACGACCATCGCGATGCCGAACAGCGCCGTCAGCGAGTAGCCCACCGCGAGGTCGGCCTGACACGTGCGGAGCCAGCCGGTGCCCTCACGGCCCCGCTCTCGAATCCAGTAGCCATAGGACAGCACCGTCACCGTGCCGCCCACGCCACCCAACAGGCCGAGCACCCACGCCGTGCCCCCTTCCGGCATCTTCGGAATCACGAGCCCACGGGCCGCGGCGCTCCAGTCCGGCCCCGAGGCCACGGCCGTGACAATCACCGTGACGAACATCACCCCGATGCAGACGGCCATCAGCCGCTCGAAGAAGCGGAAGCCTCCCGCCCACACGAGCCCCAGGCCCAGCAGCGAGTGCAGCACGCCCCAGATGCGGCGAGACGTCTCCGGGTCCTCCGACAGCGGCCACAGCGCGTCGCCCGCCGCGCCGCAGGCGGAGATGAGCGCGCCCCCCGTGAAGAAGCTCCAGCCGAGCAGGTAGAGGAAGAACGCGTAGCGCAGCCAGGCGCCGAAGCGGGCCCAGCCTTCCAGCACCGTCGTCCCCGTGGCGAGCTGCCACCGGGCGATGCCTTCGTTGAGGAAGCCCTTCAGCACCGCGCCCACGACGGCGGCCCAGAGGATGCTCATCCCCACCGCCGACCCGCCCAGGCTCGCGGTGAGCAGATCGCCCGCGCCCACGCCCGTGGCCGCGACGAGCATTCCGGGCCCGAAGCGGGCCATCAACCCCAAGCCAGCGGGAGGAGCACCGGCCGTCGACTGCGCCGTTGAAGGAGAGGACGTGTCCATGGGCCTTGCCCCGGACGGTAACCCGCCGCCCCGGCTCAGGCCATGGCCTCCAGCGCGTCGAGCAGCACCGGGTACGTGTCCCGTGACGCGGTGCTTCCCATGAAGGTGTCCAGGTGGCCGTAGTCCGCGAGCACCTTGCGTTGGTAGTACGACGCGCCGTTCTCCTCGCGGAGCCACTCGTAGGTGAGCTCCGTGGACGCCGGCATGTACGTGCCGTTCTGCTCGCCGGACACGAAGGTGATGGGACGCTTCAGGTGCTCCGCGCGGAGATAGGACGGAGGCTTCTCGCGGCCATAGCGCCGGCGGTTCTCCTCGCGGCCGTAGTCGAAGCTCAGCGCGTAGCCCGCTCGCGCCATCTGCGCCAGGTGGCGGAACGTCAGCATGTTGCAGGGGCCGAACTGCTCGTCGAGCCGGTCATGCGTCTCCCGGTTGATGCGCGCGTGCCGGAAGAGCTGCCCGTACATGAACGTCAGCCGCTTGCACACGGTGCTGTCGCATTCGTGCCGGAACAGGTCCACCAGCGTGCCGAAGGCCGCCTGGAACAGCGGGCTGCGAGGGTCCTCGTCGGGCGTGAGGTAGTCGCGGGTGATGTCCAACACGTCCGGCACCCGCAGCATGGCCTTGAGGTGCGTGGAGGGCGGGACGATGTGGTGCAGCGCCACCTGGGAGGCGACCACGCTGTGCACGTCGGGCAGGTGTCCCGCCGCCATGGACATGAAGAACGTCGCCGAGCCCGCGCAGTGGGCCACCGCCTGGACGGACTTCGCGCCGGTGCGCTCGCGCACCTGTCGCACGGCGGCGGGCATGTCGTGCAGGGCCGCCTCGTCCAGGGTGAACTGACGCACCGGTAGCTCCACGCTGGCACGCCAGTCCAGCAGCCACGTGTCGTAGCCGTGGCGCACGAGGAACTGGACGAAGTTCTCCCGCACCGTGGGCAGCATGAACATGCCGCTCCAGACCCCCGCGCCGTGGACGAGCAGGACCGGCCCTTTCGACCCTCCCTGGTAACGGGTGAGCTGCAACGGAACGCCGTCGCCCGCGGGAAAGTCGTGCCGCTCGGCGGCTGGAAAGCTGTCCATGGAATGTGCCTCGTGTGCCTTCGTTCAGAAACCGTGCACCACGGCCTCGGCGATTCGCTCGGCCACGGCGCTGATGGTCATCACCGGGTGGAACCCGATGGCGGTCGGGATGACGGCTCCGTCCGCCACATGCAGCCCGGGATAGTGAAAGACCTCGCCCTCTGCTGACACCACGCCCCCGTCGGGAGTCTCCGCCAGGTGGGCGCCGCCCAGCGAATGCACCGTGAAAGGCCGCTTGAAGAGCTGCCAGGTAATCAGCGGTGAAAACGTGGCGCCGTACTGCGCCGCCAGCTCGCGCATCGCCTGGGACATCCGGCGCACCAGCTCCGCGTTCTCGCCCGCGAAGTCCCACGCCACGTCCAGCTCGCCCCCCTTCAGGTGCATGCGTCCGTTGGCGTTGTCCTGCCCGATGCCAAAGAGGTTCGACGTGCGCGCGGCGTCCACGTCCTTGCGCAACGGCCGGCTCATCAGCCCCTTCGCGAACGCCTTGTGGACCACCGGGCCCAGGCAGGTCCACATCGGAGCACCCCACCCTTGGAAGGGGCCGGCGTCCGGTTGGCCCATCCCCGCGAGCACCTCCGTCGCGGGGCGGTTGAACGTGGCCGTCACCAGCGTGAAGCGCGGCTTCGAATCGGTGAAGCGCATCACCGTGGACACGTCGGGGCCCACCCAGGGCTGGATGTCCTCGCGAGCGCCCTGCATGGACGCCAGGAAGTCACCGTTGCCCGAATAGCCGTGGCCCAGCCTCCGGCTCACCCGGGGCAACGTGCGCGCCACGTCGCGGCTTCGCAGGAGGAGCTCCACCGACCCCAGCGTCCCCGCCGCCAGCACCACGCGCGAGCCATCGATGACGTGCTTCTCCCCCGACACCAGGTCCTGGCAGTAGACGCGATAGCCGTCACGCACCGGCGCGACGTGCGTCACCAGCGTGCGGGCCAGCACGTGGGCGCCCAGCGCCTCGGCTCGCGCCAGGTACGTCAGGTCCAGGGTGTTCTTCGCGCCGTGCTGGCAGCCGAACTCGCATTCCGCGCAGAGCTGGCACACGCGGCGGTTTGGTCCTGGCGGCTCCTTGAAGGCCACCGCCACCGGTGGGTCGAACGTCTCGCGGCCCATGCCCCGCGCGGCGCGCAGGAAGAGGTCCCGCTTGCGCAGGGGCAGCTCGGGAGGCACCGGGTTGAGCCGCAGCTCGTGGGCCACGCGGTCGAAGTATGGCTCCAGGGTGTCGCGGCGGTACGAGGCGGGCCAGCGAGGGTCCTCGAACACCTCCGCGTCCGGGCGCACGTGAACGTTGGCGTAGATGAGCGAGCCGCCCCCCACGCCGCTCGCCGTCACCGTGCCGATGCCGGACAGGAAGCGCACGTCGAAGAGGCCCTGGGCCTGATGCCTCGAAGGCTGTTGCCAGAGCAGCTCGTCCGCGCGCGTCACGTCCCGAGGGAAGCCTCCGGGCCGGTAGCGCTTGCCGCGCTCCAGGACGACCACCGACTTGCCCGCCTGGGACAAGCGCAGCGCATTGATGGAGCCCCCGAACCCCGAGCCCACGATGACGACGTCATACCGCGGTGTCTTCGGCACGGTGGGCCTCCCCTATTCCAGCTTGGTGCGCGCGAAGACGTCCCAGAGGTTGCCCATGAACATGTTGCCAAACCGCCTCAGCGCGTTTGCCTTCGCCAGCGGTGACGACGTGCCCAGCACGGTGAAGGTGGTGAGCTGCTGGAGGAAGTCCGGCATGCCCAGGCGGATGATTCCGGTGGCCACCACGGGGGCCTCTCGGTCCTCGCCCCGGCGGATGACGGTGTGGAGCGTGGACGTGTCGCTCCACATGTCGAAGCCGTCGTCGTCGCGGACGTGTTTGTAGCCGTCCAGCAGGTACTGGCGCCCATCCAGGCCGGTGAAGGGCAGCAGGTAGAGCATCCGCCGCTCGTAGTAGCTGTCCGTGTCCACGAAGAGGTTGAACACGCCGCGCTCCACCTTGGCGCCCCCGGGAGACGTGAAGCCGTGGGCATGGAGCGTGCCCTGAACGATGCCCGTGTGCGCCTTCTCCGCGAGGAAGCGGTCCAGGTTGGGCAAGGTGATGGTGACGGTGAACTCGGCGACGTGGCCCTCCGCCTTCCCCTCCTCCTCCGCGCCCTGGAAGTCCGTCTCCGGGACATGGGCCGACGTGATGAAACCCCGCATCCGTTCGGTGAAGCGCAGGCCCACCACGGGCGTTGGCGACAACACCGTTCCCCCCTCTGGAATCACCACACTCCGCATCGGGTCCTCCCTGGGCACCACCCGCGTGGGTGCCACTTCCATGGACATCCGCATCGACGCTCGGAAAGGTTCCACCGCGCTCCGGCCCGCGGGCGTCCCCGCGCGCTCCGGCGCCGTCCAGGCCGGGTGTCCCAGCGCATTTCGGATGGCGAGCTCGACGTTGCGCTCCGCCACCGCGGCGATGGTGGAGGACGGATTGACGCCCGTGCTCGCGGGCAGCGCGGCGCCGTCCAGGACGTACAGGCCAGGGTGGCCGTGCACTTCACCCTCGGGCGTGAGGACGCCGTAAGCCGGCTCCTCCGCCATGGCGCAGCCCCCCAGGTTGTGCACGGACACGGGGATGTGCAGCCGGTCCCAGAGCGGGTTGTAGACACTGCGCGCGCCCAGCGCCCTCGCGATGTCCTGGCAGAGCTGCTCCTGCGTCCGGTACAGCGCCAGGTTGGCGGGCACGTCCCAGCGCAGCTCCAGGCTCTTCGACAAGGGGCTCAGCGAGAGACGGCCGTTGGAGCGATCCCTCCCCATGGCCAGGAACACGGCCTGGAAGCGGCCGCGCTGTTTCTCGATGGCGGACGCGGTGCCCGCGCGGCTTCGCAGGGCCTGTACCAGCTCCTTCTGGAGAAGGTCCGAGGGGACGCGGACGTCCCGGCCCAGGAGGTCAATCACCTGAAGGAAGCCCGCCGCCTGCCCTGGGTGGCCGCCCTCCTGGAACAGGAACCACGTCTTGTCCTTCCCCTGCCCCTCGTCCACCACGAAGCTGGTGGTGATGGTGGGACCTTCGGACGGGTCCCACGTGTCACGGGTCTCGAAGGCGAAGGCGAGGAAGTCACCGTTGGCCGAGTAGCGGTGCCCCAGCCGGTCGCTGATGCGCGGCAACGTGCCGAACGTGTCGCGGCAGCGCAGCAGCAGCTCGGTGGTGTTCACGGTGCCCGCGCAGAGGAACACGCGTCTGGCGTCCACGGTGCGCGCGGCCCCGCCCTCGGCGTGGTCGGTGTACGTGACGCGGTAGCCTTCGGGTGACAGCGGCTCGATGCGGGTGGCCTCGGCCTGGGTGGTCATCTCCGCGCCGCGTTGCTCGGCGACGGCCAGGTAGTTCAGGTCCAGGGTGTTCTTCGCTCGGACGTTGCAGCCGATGTCACACTCGCCGCAGTAGTTGCAGCCTTCCTGCGCGACGCCGAACTTGTTGGGCATCGGCTCGCCGCTGGGGGCGAAGCGCACTGCGAGGTCCGGATAGAAGAACTGGGGCTCGCGGCCGAGCTGACGCGCCGCTTCCCGCATCCGCTTCGCCTTGGTGGGCAGGCCCCGGGCGGACGCGGTGATGGGCTGGAGGTCCAGCATGTACGCGACCAGGTCGTAATACGGGTCCAGCGCGGCGCGGCTGTAGCCCGCTGGCCAGTCCGAATCGAAGGTCTCCGGGGGCGGTCGGAGGTGGACGTTGGCGTAGATGAGCGAGCCGCCGCCGTACCCCGCGGATTGGACGATGCTCATGCCGGGCAGCAGCTTGATGTCGAAGAGGCCCTGGCCGTACTGCCACAGCCAACCGTTGAAGGGGTTGCTCCAGTCGCGGGGGAAACTCCCCTTCGGGTAACGCAGGCCCCGCTCCAGGACGCGCACGGACAGGCCCGCCTGCGCCAGACGGCAGGCGGCCACCGCTCCCCCGAAGCCGGTGCCAATCACCAGCGCGTCGTACGTCGGCGCCATGTTCCCCCTCGTCTCGACCCGTCCCCCAAGGGCAGGTTTCAACTGCCATCCTATTAACGCACGAGGGTCTGATCCTTCGACCTCCACACACCGAGCGGTGCCAACCCCTTGATTTCGCTGTTTCACGCGCAGGGGCGCGTATCGGGCACGCCGGCTGCACTGCGCCTGGGGCGAGCCGGATGTCTTGGCTCAGCCCTGCCGGAGGCGCGTGCAACGCCCTGGCAACGGCAGACATGGCGGCACGGCGGCGGCGCACGCGACTGACACAACGTCACACGAGGTCACGACTCAGCGATGAGACCCACTCAGAAGCCGCGGCGCCGTTCCCCTCCGGGCGTAACGTTGATCGAGTTCATGGTCATCTTCGCGATCATGGGCCTCATCGCCGCGATCGCGGGATCGATCACGCTCGCGGTCCACAGGGACATGGCGAAGCCAAGCCGGGCGAGGACCGATCTCACGATCATCGCGCTAGGCCTCGAGCTTCACCAATGCAGGACAGGAAGCTTCCCAGACACCGACACAGGGTTGGCGGCCCTGGAGCAATCAGGGGTGCTCGAACAGCCCCCATTGGATCCCTGGGGTCATCGCTACGTGTACGTCAATGATGACGGCCACCCGGTCGTGATGAGCCATGGCGAGGAAGGCGTCGCGGGCGGAACCGGGTCAGGCCAGGACGTCACCATCAAGGTGGCGCCTCGTGTCCCGCGCCCTCGCGACGGTCCGCACTGCGCCCCCTGAATCGGCAGGCAGCTTCGCCCTGTCTCCGCGCGCAGCTCGAAGTCATCCCATCACAGGAGGTTGAAATTCAAAGATGAAGCTCACCCAGAAGGTGGACTCGCGGCACCGTCGCGCGCGTGGCGGAACCGCATGCGAGTACATGATCATCCTCCTCATTTTCGGTCTCGTCGTCACGGCCATGTTCGTGGTCGTGATTCACCCCAAGCTGCAAGCAGCGAGGAGGGACCGAGCCAGCCTGGACCTCCATGGCCTTGCAGCGGCACTCAAGCGCCACGACACGAAGACGGGGCAATACCCGACCACGTCCTCCGCATTTGCGGAGATCGTGCGGTCAGGCACGCTCGATGTGCTTCTCACGGACCCCTGGGGCCGGGATTACGTGTACGTCAACGAAGGCGATGCTCCGTTCGTCCTGTCATATGGGGCTGACGGTGTCGCGGGGGGCCAGGGGCACGATGCGGATATCGTGGTGAAAGTCGTGCAGCACGTGGCCCCTTGACCATCACGCTGATTCAGCGGCCCGCCGCCACGCGCGCGAAGTGGTTCGCCAGACGGTGCAGCACCTCGGTGTTGTCCGCCTCGGCCGCCTTCAGCTTGGGGAGCTGTGCCTTCAACTCCTGAAGGTTCTTCCCCCGCTGCTGAAGACTTTCCGCCTCGATGTCGAGCCATCGCCCCATCTCCGTCGCCGTCAGCTCCAGATGGAACTGGAAGCCATAGGACGCGCCCAGCCGGAAGGCCTGTTGGGTGTACCGGTCCGTGGAGGCCAGCAGCGTTGCATCGGGCACTGGCGCATAGGTGTCACCATGCCAGTGCGCGACCACCGTGCGCGGCTTCGCCCCCGACAGCACCGGGTCCTGCTGCGCGGCGGCGGTCCAGCGCACGGGGCCCACGCCCACCTCGAAGCCGTTCTTCCCGGCGGACACCTCCGAACCCGCCGCCGCCGCGAGCATCTGCGCGCCCAGGCAGAAGCCCAGGCAGGGGCGCTCGTAGGCGAGCCGCTCCATCAGGATGCCGAGTTCCTGGCGCAGGAAGGGGTGCTGGTCCGACTCGTAGACGGCCATGCGGCCACCCATGACCACGAGCAGCTCCGCGTCCACGTCCTCCCGGCGCACGGCGCGGAAGCGCGGCACCAGCGTGAATCCCGCCGCCTGTAGTGCCGGCGCCAACAGGCCCGGCCCCTCATGCTCTTCGTGCTGGAACACCACCGCGCGCATCGACGTCACCTCCCGAACGACGGGCCCGGGGCCCTCGGGAGTCATCCTAGGTGCACGACGGGCACTTGTTGAGGCAGATGCCGACCTGTCGCCCGGATTCCTTCACGCAGGACTGGTTGCGAGCGCAGTTCTCATCACTGGTGCAGCCGAGCTCACAACGGCTGAGGGTGGACTCCGCGCAGTACTGCCCGGGATGACAGGGCTCCGCGTCCAGGAAGCTGCCGCAGTCGGTGTAACCCTGTTCCAGCGGAGCCATGACACAGGCGCTCGACGCCAGCGCGAAGACGGAAACCACGGCCAGCAAGAATCGGGAACGCATCGCGGGACCTTTCGGGAGCAGGAAGAAGCTGCCTGTCTGCTCCCGACGGCCGTCACGCCGCCGTATTCACGACATGTGTGATCGACTCCGCCCGTGGCGCTCGCCGAACCTGACGCGCCGGCGCCGCCGGTGGAATGTGTGCAGTCCGATGCCCGAGGGCCAACGTTGACGGGTGGAAGAAGGCGCGTGCTATGCAGCGCCAGCCATGCACACGTCTGCCCTGCTGAGTTTTGTCCGTGCCCTGCCGATGGGCCTCTGCGCGCTGTCGATTATCGCCTGCGGTCCCTCAGACTCCTCTGATGATGTGCCCCGTCGTGATGTACCCACGGGTCTGCATGGCAATCTTCAGGTGGAGTACAACGGCGAGTGGGAAGCCTACGACCCCTTGGGCCAACGCTTCGACACCTTGGGACGACGCTTTCCGTCGGACGTGCATCGCTTTGCCCTCGGCGGATTCACCAGTGTGAGAGTCTCGTCGAGTGGTCCTGGGACGACCGATGCGTTGGTCTTCGACCTGCACCTGGACAAGACTGTTTTAGGCTCGGGCCCAACAACCTTGGTCATCGACGGACAAATCGGGGTTTCTGTTGCAGGCAATGACAATCTGCCCCCGCCCACCTTCGTACCTCGTGGGAGCCATTCCGCGAGGGTGCAACGGGCATGGGTCCGTGCCAGTTGTGGCGGTGAGATCTATTTCGAAGAAACCGCTCAGCAGGACATAAAAGGCAGCATCGAATTTCGACTCAATACCTTGGAGCGGGTGTCGGGCCGCCTCGTCATCGAGATGTCCGGGCAAGCGGCCGGCCCGTGTCCGATACGTCAGGCTCGCGCCGACCTCGAGTTTGACGTCGTTCCATCCGAGGACCACAACCCTTGATCGGCACCCACGCCGGTCTCTGCACGCCCGTGAGGGTGAGTTCCGCCCCACACCTGGGTGTGGGGCGGCGACCTCGACGCTCAGGCCTTGGCCTTCTTGATGCGCAGCAGCCCTTCCTGGGCCACCGAGGCCACGAGCCGGCCGTCACGCGTGTAGACGCTGCCCCGTGAGAGCCCGCGCGCATTGCCCGCCCAGGGGCTGTCCATGGAGTACAGCAGCCAGTCGCTCACCTTCAGGTCCCCGTGGAACCACAGGGCGTGATCCAGGCTGGCCCCCAGGATGTGGGGCTGGAAGAAGCTGGCCCCGTGCGGCTGGAGCGCGGTGCTGATGAGGTTGAAGTCGGACGCGTAGGCCAGCACGTACCGGTGCACCTGTGGGTCCTCCGGGAGGTCCCCGTTGGCCCGGAACCACACGTGCTTGATGGGCGCCTTGGCCACCGGATTGAACGGATCCACCGGCGCCACGGGGCGAATCTCAATGGGCTTCTCGCCCAGGAACTTCTCGCGCAGCGCCGGAGGGATGCGGTCCGCCAGTTGCCCGAGCAGCTCCTGCTCGGTGGCCAGCCCCTCCGGACCGGGGACCTCGGGCATGGGCGCGTGGTGGGCGAAGCCGTCCTCATCCCCGTGGAACGAGGCGATCATCGTCAAGATGGGCTCCCCCTTCTGGACGGCCACGACGCGGCGGGTCGTGATGCTGCCGCCGTCCCGGACCCGGTCCACCGTGTAGACCACGGGGAGGGACGCATCCCCCGGACGAAGGAAGTACCCGTGCAGGGAGTGGACGTGGCGCCCAGCCGGCACCGTCTGGCTGCCCGCGGACAGCGCCTGTCCCAGCACCTGGCCGCCGAAGAGCTGGCGGAACCCCAGGTCCTGGCTCCTGCCGCGAAACAGGTTCTCCTCGATTTTCTCCAGCTTCAGGAGCTCCAACAGCTCGTTCAGGACTCGGCTCATGGCCCTCTCCTAACCGACCCCGGCCCCCCTGTCTCGGGCGCCGAGCACCCGGAAAGCGTCCCGCCCCGGACCTCCGCCCGCATGTTTCATCCTTGAATTACACGTTTCAAGTCGCCGCGCCGCACTGCATCAATGACATACAGCGTCATAGGTTGCGCGGCGTCCACGCAACCTTTTGGAGCAGGAGGCTTGAAGCACCCTGCCCTCCTGCGCGACGCTCCTGCTCAACGCAAGACACTCCATTTGGGGGGCGCATGCAGTCGAATGTATTCACGGCGGTGCTCATGCCGCTGGCGCTGGCAATCATCATGCTGGGGCTCGGACTGGCGCTGACGGTCGCGGACTTCAAACGCGTCATCGTCTATCCCCGGGCCATCCTGGTGGGGCTTGTCTGTCAGATGTTGCTGCTGCCCGTGGCGTGCGCGCTCATCGCCCATGCCTTCGGGCTGCCGCCGGAGCTGGCGGTGGGGTTGATGCTGCTGGCGGCGTCGCCTGGCGGGGCCACGGCGAACCTCTTCAGCCACCTGGCGCGCGGGGACGTGGCGCTCAACATCACGCTGACGGCGGTGAACAGCGCGCTGTCGCTCGTCACCCTGCCCCTCATCATCAACCTGTCGCTCGCGCACTTCATGGACGACTCGCGCGCGGTGCCCATGCAGTTCGCGAAAATCGTCCAGGTGGTGCTCATCGTGCTGGTGCCGGTGAGCGTGGGCATGTTCATCCGCTCGCGCAGCACGGCCCTGGCGCAGCGCATGGACAAGCCCATCCGGCTCTTGTCCACGGTGTTCCTCCTCGCGGTCATCGGCGCGTCCGTCTACACGGAGCGCGCGAACGCCCTCAGCTTCTTCCGGCAGGTGGGCCCGGCGGCGCTGGCCTTCAACCTGGTCAGCCTGGGCGTGGGCTACTTCGTGCCCATGCTGCTGCGTCTGCCCAAGCGTCAGGCGATTGCCATTGGCATGGAGATCGGCATCCACAACGGGATGCTGGCCATCGCCATCGCGCTCAGCCCCACGCTGCTGGCCAACTCCACCATGGCCATTCCGCCGGCCATCTACAGCCTCATCATGTACTTCACCGCCGCGGCGTTCGGCTTCTACGTCAGCCGGCGCCTCCCGGACGAGCCGAACGCTCCCGCCGTTCCCCACACCCCCACGTCCCTCTCCGAGAAGGTGTCTTGATGACGCTGCGTCGAACGCTGTCCGCGCTTTCGCTGTCGCTCTGCCTGGGGGCCGCCGCGCCCGCCGCCGCTTCCTCGGCCCAGGAAGAGCGCTCCGCCGTGCCGGAGACGCCGCAGACCACGCCCGACCCCAGTGACACGCCGAACGCGGCCACGCTCCCGCCCCTGGGCCCGGACGTGCGCCTCTACTTCACCACCTTCAACGTGTTCCGCTGGAACCCGCTGGGCCTGGAGTCCCAGAACCGCCTCATCCTCCAGAAGCGCCTGTACGAAGGTCAGTCCCTGCTGACGCGGGACAACTTCGTCAACGGGGGTGTTTCGCTCAAGGCCAACCCGGCGGCGCTGAAGGTGGGGCCCGTGGTGGAGTTCCAGCCGCTGGCCATCCTCAACCTGCGCGCGACCTACGAGTACGTGCGCTTCATGGGGACCATGGGGTTTCTCCAGTCGTACGGCGACCCGCGGATGGACTTCTCGGACGACGCGCGAAGCCTCACGGAGGGCCGCTCGTACAGCACGTCGGGCCACCACTACATCGTGGAGCCCACGCTCCAGGCGAAGTTCGGCTCCATCGTGGTGCGCTCCAAGGCGTCCGTCGAGTACTGGAACATGGACCTGCGCGAGGGCAGCGCCGCGACGTTCTATGACCCGCTGCTCGACACCCTCGTGCCTGGGCGGGGCTGGGTCTTCACCAACGACAGCGACCTGCTGATGCTGGCCACCCCGCAGCTCACGGTGGGCGCTCGCTTCAGCGCGGTGTGGCCTCGCTACACGGACCGCATGGGCCCGGGCGCGGCGGAGGTGGACAACAGCCACATGCGCGTGGGGCCCCTGCTCGCCTACGCCTTCACCACGCGCGAGGGCACCGCGTTCAACAAGCCCACGCTGCTGGTGCACGCGTCCTGGTACCTGAAGCACCCGAACCGGGTGGGCCTGGTGCCCTACATGATCGCGGGCTTCGCCTTCACGTCCGACATCCTCGGCGGATAGCCGTGGGGGTCGCCGGGCGGCGGGCTGAACACCGCCCCGCCCGGCGAGGAACCGCGAGGCAGGCCCCGAGTCAGGGCCCGCCTACGCTACGGGACTCAGTGTTCGTGGTCGTCGTGCGGACCGTGGGCGTGGCCGTGCTCCAGCTCTTCCTTCGTCGCCTCGCGCACGTCGCGCACGGTGACCTCGAAGTGGAGCGTCTTGCCCGCCAGCGGGTGGTTGAAGTCCACCATCACCGTGTCGGCCTTCACTTCCTTGATGATGAAGTCCACCTCGTCGCCGTCCGGGTCCGTGGCGCTGAGCACGCCGCCGGCGACCATCTCCAGGCCCTCGGGGAACTCCGTCTTGGGAACTTCCTCGATGCCTTCCGGGTCGTAGTCGCCGTAGCCCTCGTCCGGGGTCACCGTCACCTTGAGGGTGTCGCCACGCGCCTTGCCCTCGAGGGCCTTCTCCAGGCCGGGAACGATTTCGTCATGGCC
Source organism: Myxococcus hansupus (assembly GCF_000280925.3). Classification (NCBI taxonomy): domain Bacteria; kingdom Pseudomonadati; phylum Myxococcota; class Myxococcia; order Myxococcales; family Myxococcaceae; genus Pseudomyxococcus; species Pseudomyxococcus hansupus. Next base: position 3,834,722 of record NZ_CP012109.1, on the reverse strand, counting down.
CTGCAGATAGACGAGCGGCTCTCCCGGGTCGCTCTCGTCCACGGCCTCGCCGTCGCCGAGGTGCAGGCGGTAATCGATGGAGACAACGCTGTCCTTGGTAATTTTCATGGGGCCCTCATAGCGCACGGCCGTGGCGCATGCCTCAATGTTGTGCCCGTCTGACAATGGAGCGAGCAGCCCGCCCTGCCCGACTGTCCGATTCCAGGGAGGTGGCAACCCGGAACGCTCAGGTCCCCGACCGGGGGCTGCCCAGCCCCATTCGCAGGTCCAGCGCGGGCGTCCGGGTGCTCCGGGCGATTCGCGCCTCCAGCCGGACGACGCGGCGCTGATGGTCCGGGGGTGTCTCCGCCGCCTTGGACAGCTTCGCGTGGTGCAGCGCCTTCGCGAGGTCCTTGAGGGCGTGCTCGTACAGCTTGGAGAGGTCGAGGTGCAGGGTCGCTGCCTGGAAGCCCCGGGCCGCCTCGAGCGCCCGGTGCAGGTGCGTGGCCGCGGACGGGGCATCCCCCGCCTTGCGGGACAGCCGGGAGGCCAGCGCCAGCGCCTCGATGCCCACCGCGCCGCGGTCCCCCGCCGCAGCGGCCCGGGCAAAGGCCTGGGCCCGTTCGTAGTCGCGTGCCCGGAGCGCCACGCCCGCGAAGCCCAGCAGGTCCCGAGGGTCCTCGCTCCGGGGAACGGCCGCCCCCTCGCCCCCGGCCCGGAAGCGGCGCACCAGCTCGCCGAGCAGGGCCGCCAGGAGCAACAGGTCGTTGATGTTGTGCTCCAGCACCGGCGTCAGCGCCGAGCCGTCACCGCCGCGCAGGTAGCGGAAATACAGCTCCGGAATCTGCGAGCCGTCCACGTCGTCCACCCGGCGGAAGCCCAGGACCTGGTCCTCCAGGTGGACCAGCCGGGTTCCGGCGCCCCGGTGTTTGAAGACGCGGCGGGCGCAGTGGAGCAGGTCCAGGTGCGGCAGCTCCGCGGGCGCGGCGACGCGGTTGAGGACGAAGCGCGTTCGCAGCAGCGGCCAGTCGAAGCTCTTGCCGTTGAACGTGACGAGGCAGGAGGAGGCCGCCATGCGCTCGGCGAGCGCCCGGAGCATGGGCCCCTCTTCCCCCAGGCGCCGCAGGAAGAGCTGGTGCACCTTGAGCGAGCGCCCCTCGAACCAGGCCAGGCCCACGAGGAACGGCACCGTGCCCGTGCCGCCCGCGAGCCCCGTGGTCTCCGTGTCGAGGAAGAGCATCCGCTGGTAGTCCACGCCGGCCAGGTCGGCGTGCAGCGCGAGGCTCGCCACGAGCGAGCCCTCCACGTCCAGCGCAGCCGCCACGGGCGCGGAGCCGTGGCGGTGGTCGGGCGGATGGATGCGCTCGGAGACGTGGACCGTCCCGTACGTCGTGGTCCGCGCCTCCACGGGCAGCGGTCCCCGGGGCGGCGCGGGCGTGGCGCCCCTGCGTGCCGCCGCGAGCTCCTGGCGCTCGGACCAGTCCGACAGCATCCGGCGCAGGGCATCGACCCGTGGGTCGCGCGCTGCCGGTGAGGACGGCGTCGCTTCGAGGGCCGCCGACGTCGACGCACGGAGCGCCGCGTCCCGGCTCTGGGAAACTTCGGGCGAGGTCTCCGCGCTTGAAGGCACACGGAGGGGCGCCGTGCCCTCGAGCGTCTGCGTTGCGAAGGGGTTCCCGACGAGGCCGGCCCCCTGTGCCACGTTCCGTGCGGCCGTGCCGTGGGGGGCGGCGTCCGTTGGGCGCAGGTTCTCCGCGCCTTCGCCGCCATGGCTGCCGGATTCCGATGGCGCCCGCTGCCCCGCTTCATCCAAGGAGGTCTGGGCTCGAAGCGAAGATGGTTCGCCCGCGACCGATGACGTGCCAGCGGCGGGCTCGGACGTGGGTGCGGGCACGGCGGGGCGCGAGGGGGCCTTGCCCCCAGGTCCCACGCTCGTCAGGCGCGACAGCTTGCGCTTCAGGTCCACGACCGCGCCTCCCTGCTACTGCATCCCCGCGATGCCCAATGCCGACAGGACTTCGAGCCCCAGCCGCTTGCGCGGATGCGGGTCCACGGGCGCCTGTCCCGGCAACGTGCCCGTCGCGGGGCCGATGCACGCGGGGCATCCGTCCTCGCACGCGCACGACTCCAGCAGCCGGCGCGCGCGGTTCAGCAGTTCGTCGCGCTGGTCATACAGCCGTGCCGCCAGCCCCACGCCGCCGGGCACGTTGTCGTACAGGAAGATGGTGGGGTCGAAGCCCACGCCCCCGTCCTTGCGCGGCGGTCCCTCCGCGTCGTCCCGGCTGCCGAGCGTCTTGCCCAAGTCCCTGGGGTCGATCATCAGCCCCACGCACGCCACCGTCCGCAGCGCCGTGGTGATGCCACGAAGCGCGTCGATGACCGCGGGGCGCGGCGCGCGCATCGACCGAACCACCGCCTCCGGCACCGTCAACCAGAGCGCGGCGGTGTGCATCTGCATCTCCGGCAGCGCCACCTCGCCGTAACCGACGTTCTCATGGGTGTGGTACTTGATCTTCTTGTACCCCACGACCTTCTCGATGACGCTCACCTCGCCCATGCCCGCCTGCAGGTCGGGCCCCATGGGCGCGGAATGGTCCTCCTGGATGGCGTGGACCCGCACGTAGGTCATCGCGTCGGTGAAGTAGTCCGGCGCCACCTTCCGCACGTAGGCCTTGTGGTTCTCGTAGTCGAAGCGTTCGACTTGATACTGCTCGGCCTCGTGTTGGTAGATGGCCTGCTCGTGCAGCATCGTGTGCGCCGAGCGGAAGTCCATCTCCGCCAAGGTCCTATCCGTCCCCTTCTCGATGATGACCACGTTGTCCCAGCCCACGCTGCGCAGGGACACGTGGTTCGCCGGGTACGCATCCGTGGACCAATGAAACACGCGGCGGCCCGTCTCGCCGATGGTCGGATGCACCACCTCGTGCTGCGCGAGGAAGCCCAGCGCCTCTGCGGTCGACTCGGGTGGCACATCCCCGAAAGGCTCCCCCTCTTCGAAGGGCAGCTCGAACGACGCGCACTTGAGGTGCTGAACGAGAATCTCCACGTTGTCCGGGTCGATGCGCGCGTGCTCCACCGGTGAGCCCACGAGGAAGCGCGGGTCTCCAGCGAGGTACTGGTCCAACGGCGCGCTCGACGTCACGAGCAACGCCAGGCTGCCCGCACCCCGGCGCCCTGCCCGACCGAAGCGCTGCATCAGCGCGGCCACGGAGCCCGGGTAGCCCGCGCACACCACCGCGTCCAGCGAGCCGATGTCGATGCCCAGCTCCAACGCGTTGGTCGCCACCACGCACCGGACCTCGCCCGCGCGCAGCGCCGCCTCCGTCGCGCGTCGCGTGCCCGGCAGGTAGCCGCCGCGGTAGCCCTGGATGAGGGACGGGTCCAGCTTCTCCTCGACGAAGCGGTCGCGGAGGTACTTGAGCATCACCTCGATGTTGTTGCGCGACTGGCCGAACAGCAGCGTGGACACGCCCGCGCGCACCAGGTCCGCCGTCAGCCGCACCGCCGTCTTCAGGTAGCTGGCGCGGATGCCCAGCTCGGGATTCAACACGGGCGGGTTGAACACCATCACGCGCCGCTCGCCCGAAGGCGCGCCGCTCTCCGACACCAGCGACACCTCGCGCCCGAGCATCCGCCGCGCGTGCGCCTCCGGGTTGCCGATGGTGGCGGACGCCGCGATGAACACCGGGTCCGCGCCATGGAAACGCGCCACCCGCTGGAGCCGGCGCAGCACGTTGGCCAGGTGCGAGCCGAAGACGCCGCGGTACGTGTGCAGCTCGTCGATGACGACGTAGCGCAGGTTGGAGAACAATCGCGCCCAGCTCGCGTGGTGCGGGAGGATGCCCGTGTGCAGCATGTCCGGGTTGGTGAGCAGCACCCCGCTGCGCTCCCGGGCCGCCCGCCGCGCATCCGCGGGCGTGTCACCGTCGAAGGTGATGGCGCCATGGGACAGCCCCGCCTCGCGCATGAACGCGCGGAGGGACTCCTCCTGGTCGCGCGACAGGGCCTTGGTGGGAAACAGGTACAGGGCCCGGGCCTGGGGCTCGTGGGCGAAGCGGTCCAGCAGCGGCAGGTTGTAGCAGAGGCTCTTTCCCGAGGCGGTGGGCGTGGCGATGACGATGCTGCGCCCGTCACGCACCAGCCGGTACGCCTCCGCTTGATGGGAGAAGAGCTGGGTGATGCCGCGCTGGTGGAGCGCCTCGCGCACCTGCGGCGCCACTTCCTCCGGAATGGGCGCGAAGGCGCCGGGGCGCGCGGGGGTCTTCTCGTCCAACGCGAAGCAGGACCAGAGCCGCCGGTCCGCCTTCCATCCGTCCAGGACGGAGTCCAGTCCACTGGGGGCGTTCCACGGCGTGCGGCGGGCCCCTCCGAAAGCGCCCGGTTCCTTCTCTGGCTTCATGGGGCGGGCACTGTACAGACGTGTACCGGACCAAACAACGCGAGAGCGCTGTTCATTTGTTTGACCTCCAGCGAAAAACATGACGGGGCGGCCTGGAAGGTCCTGCACTACTGTGCCGCGCCGTGGCCCTCGCCATCTTCCTGTTCACCTACGTCTTCATCGCCGGTGCGCGTCTTCCGTACCTGAAGCTGGACCGCCCCGGCGGCGCGCTGTTGGGCGCCGTGCTCATGGTCGTCTGCGGCGTCGTCACGTCCGACGAGGTCTACAACTACAGCGACAATCCAGAGCGGCACGCCATCGACGCGGACACCATCGTCCTGCTGCTGGGCATGATGTTGCTGGCCGCCTACATGTCGCAGGCGGCCGTCTTCCGCACCGCGGGGGCCTGGGCCGTGAAACACGCCCACACGCCCCGGAAGCTCTTGCTCGCGGTGACGTTCATCTCGGCCGGGCTGTCCGCGTTCCTGGTGAATGACACCGTGTGTTTGATGCTCACGCCGCTGGTGTTGGCCACCGTGGAGGCTGCGCGCCTGCCGCCCGCGCCGTACCTGCTGGCCGTCTGCATGGGGAGCAACAGCGGCTCGGTGGCCACGTTCACCGGCAACCCGCAGAACATGCTCATCCAGGGCGCGTCCGGCCTGTCCTACGCCAGCTTCGCCGCGTACATGGCCCTGCCCGCCCTGCTCTCGACAATCGTCGTTGCCGCGGGGTTGCTCTACCTCTTCCGGAATGAGCTGCCAGACCATCGCTTCGCGCCCAATCCACCACCACCGCCGGTGGACCTGAGCCTCCTGATTCTCACGCTGGGGGTGCTGGCCGGCGTGGTGGTGGCCTTCTTCTCCGGCATGCCCATGAGCTGGAGCGCGCTGGCGGGCGCGGCGTTGGTGATGGCCCTGGCCCGGCGGGAGCCTCGCGAGGCGCTGGAGCGCGTGGACTGGGTGCTGCTGCTCTTCTTCGCCAGCCTGTTCGTGGTCGTCTACGGCGTGAACAAGCACGGCTACGCGGAGGACATCCGGGTGCTGTTCGCCCCCCTCATGGCGGGCCCGCCCTTGTCCGAGATGTTGGGCTTCGCCGGGCTGACGCTGGTGGCGTCCAACCTCTTCAGCAACGTGCCCTTCGTCATGCTGGCGCGGACCTGGGTGCCCACGCTGCATGACGCGGAGTTGGGGTGGCACGTGCTCGCGCTCGGCTCCACGCTGGCGGGCAACCTCACCCTGGTGGGCAGCGTGGCCAACCTCATCGTCTTCGAGGCCGCGCGCGGCAAGGTCGACATGGGCTTCGTCAGATTCCTCCGCGTGGGAGTCCCCGTGACGCTGGTCAGCTTCGTGGTGGGGCTGACCGTGCTGCTCGTGGAGCACGCGCTGTTCTGAGAAGCCCCGCGCTCAGGGGTCCGGGTCGGGCAGCTCGCCCGGCGCCAGGCCGTCCTCGGGCACCGGCGTCATGACGGGCGCGGGGGCCCCCGCCTTGCCGGGAACGACGTCCGAACCCACCGAGCCGCCTCGGGCCACGGGCGGCGCCCCGCCGCGATCCCTGGGCGTCAGGTCCTGCACGAACGTGCGCGCCACCTCGTCCAGCAGGGAGGTCATCGCCGCGCGGAAGAGCGACGGGTCCTTCCCCACCTTGAATGGATCCAGATGCGCCTTGCCCTGTTCCACCTGGTCCAGGGCGAAGGGCCGGCGCCACACCTCCGTGCGCCCGTCCAAGGTGAACATGCGGCCATAGCCCCGCAGGTACGCGCCCGCGCGGCCGTCATCGCTGCGCATGCCGTAGTCCACGATGACGAACTCGACGATGGTGTCCGCGCCCAGCGAGGCCACCAGGTCGTAGTCGGGCGCGTTGGCGGGGACCTCCTCCACGAGGAAGCTCTCCAGCACCGACGCCACCCGCGCCGGGTCCACCACGTGCGTCCACGGGAACTCGCGCGGCAGTTGCGACAGGGTCGTCACCCGCAGGCGCTCGGAGACCTCGAAGCGCGTCACGGCCTGGAGCAGCTTCACCGTCAGCCGGCGGTCGGCCTCCACGGGCTCCAGCTTCTTGAGTTTGTTCCGGTACGCCGAGTCCTCCCGGAACACGAGGCTCTTGGGGCCCGCCCCGTCCTCGATGCGAGAGATGAAGGCCGGACGCCGGACGCGGTCCAGGTCCGCGCCAGCCAGGCGCTGCGACGCACAGCCCGATACAAGCACCAGTGCGAGAAACGGCAGAATCCGTCGCGTCATGTGACAGGGGTTCTACCCCATTCCCGGCGCTCACGCTCCTCCTCGGCCCCACCCCGCCTGCCTGGCCTCGGACACCGCGTGACAGGCTGCTATGCTGCGCGGCCGTGAAACAGCCGCCCGTCGCACCCTCTGCCTCACTCCCTGGCCGCAAGCGCCGGCTGGGTGAGATTCTCATGGACGCTGGCCTCCTGTCGGAGACCGAGCTCCGCTCCGCCCTCGCCGAGCAACGCAAGTGGGGCGGCAAGCTGGGCCTCACGCTGGTGCAGATGGGCTTCGTGGACGAAAGCTCCATGGTGCACGCCCTGTCGCGGCAGCTCTCCATTCCCACGGTGGACCTGGAGAACCACACTCCGTCCGCGGTGGCCCTCCAGGCGCTCCGGGCGGACATCGCCGAGCGCTACACCGTCTTCCCCACCGCCGCGGACCCGGCCACCAAGTCGCTCACGGTCGCCACCGCCGACCCCACCAACGTGGAGTCCTTCCAGGAGCTGGCGTTCCACAGCGGCCAGCGGCTCCAGGTGGTCGTCGCGAGCGCGTCGTCCATCGAGCGCGCCATCCGCCGCCACTACCACGGAGAGGTCACCTCCGCGACGGCGACGCCGCTGGCCTTCGGCATGGACGAGCCCACGTTCGAGCTGGCGCCACCCGCCGAGTCCGCGTCAACGCCCGTGCCCCTGCGCCCCGCCTCGGCTTCGCCCATGGCCCAGGCCGCCCGTGAGAACGAGCTGTCCCAGCGAGTGGAGGCGCTGACGCAGCAGGTGGCCGGGCTGGAGCGGATGGTGGCCCAGCAGGCCCGTTCCCTTCGGGCCATGCTGGAGCTGCTGGAGACCCGGGGCCTCGTCACCCGGGATGACTACCTCGCCAAGGTGCGCTGACCTCAGACGAGGATGATGTCCTCTTCGACGCCCGCTTCGGTGAGGACGCGCTGGGTGCGCCGGAGCCGCTCGTCGCTCAGGTCTGAAATCATGGCCAGGATCTGCGGGTGGCTCGACATCAGCGTGTCGAAGTCCGCGCGGGGCAACCGCAGCAGCGTGGTGTGACGCGTCGCCGTCACGGTCGCCGTGGCCGGCGTCTTCTGGAGCAGGGAAATCTCTCCGAAGACGTCCCCCTCCTTGAGCATCGTCAGCAGGTGGCCGTCCTTGCGCACCTCGACCTCGCCGGACAGCACCACGTAGAGCCCGTCCGTGACGTCGCCGTCGCGAATGATGACGGCGTCGCGCTCGACGTCCCGGGAACGGAAGCGCTCCACCAGCTCGCGCCGGTCCTTGCGGCCGAAGAGCTTGAACAGCTCCGACGTGTTCAGCACGTTGGTGAGCATGCGCTGGCGGCAGAACTTCTTGAGCGCTCGGGCCACCTGCGGATGGCTCCGGGACAGCTCGGCCAGCACGCTGGCGGAGATCTCCAGGAGCTGCGTGTCCTCGGAGGCGGACTCGACGGACGCCGTTCGCGCCGCGCCGGAGAGCAACGCCATCTCACCGAAAAAGGTGCCGCCCTCCAGCGTCGCGAGGTCCTGGCGCTGGCCTTCGTCCGTCCGGAAGACGCGGACCGCGCCTTCACAGATGACGTAGAACGCATCGCCGTGGCTGCCCTGCTCGATGATGCGCTCGCCGGGGCCGAAGCGCCGCAGCGGGCATCGTTCGAACAGCTCGATGAACGCGTCGCGGGGCAGGTCCGAGAAGAGCGGAATCGTGGGGAGCGTCTCCAACGCGGCGGAGCCCGGAGGGACCTCTTCCGTCAGGCTGAAGACCTCTTCCTCGGCGTCCTCGAAGCCCAGGCCTGCTTGCGCGGCCAGCTCCACCGCGTGCAGCAGGGAGTCGGCTTCGAGCTCCAACTCAGTGAACGCGGAGCGGCTCTGCGGCGTCCGGAGCGAGGCACCGAGCGCTGACGTCAGGTCATGGCCCGGAAGCACCCGGGCGCCCGCCGCGTCTTGAGCTTCGGCAGGGGGCGGCAACGGTGCCGGCACGGGGGCGGGGCTCGCGGGTGACTGATCGCCAATGGGCGAGGACAAGGCCTGCCACCTGCCGCTGTTGGACACGGAGCGGCCTGTCCCCACGGAGGGCACCTTCTGCGACGACCGGGGCGCGAGGCCCGGTGGCAGTGCGCTGGTCGCCGGCCGTGCACCGCCGGGTTGCACCGCGGGGATTCGGGCCGCGACCGGAGGGCTCGCGGGTTCGCGAACAGCCATGCGCGTGGGCACTGGCTCGGGGGCCGTGACGCGGGCGTCCTCCGAGACCGCGGCCGGGAGCAACTGGCCCTGCACCACCGGCGCCGCCTCCGCGGCCGACTCGATGTCCAACGTGAACTCGTGCTCGGACGCCCCTGCTTCGTGAGGCAGGCCCATGTGGACCGAGTGGACGACCTCCTCGCGGCCCTGGCTGGAGTCTTCCGCGCCCAGGGAGATTGCGAGCTCCGGAGGCAGCTCCGCCGACAGGTCGAGACCAGCGCCCTCCCCGTCCAGAAACGCGGGATTCGCGTCCGCCACGGGCGATGAGGGCATGGCGTCCGCCACGGGCTTCGCGTCTGCCACGGGGGACGCGGGCATGGCGTCCGCCACGGGCTTTGCGTCCGCCACGGGGGACGCGGGCATGGCGTCCGCCACGGGATTCGCGTCCGCCACGGCGGGCATGTTCGGCGGCGGCGACGCGGGCGGCGGGCTCGACACGGAGGAGCCATTGCTCAGGGGCCCGCGAGCCCGAGGGCCCACGGGCGTGCCTCGGCGCGCGTACAGGTCCGCGAGCATCTGCTGCACGCCGCGATGCGCTGGATCGAGCTCGAGGATGAGCTTGCTCGCGGCGATGGCCCGGGGAAGGAAGCCCTCGCGCGCGAAGCCCTCGGCCGCGGACTGGTAGGCCGAGATCGCGCGGCCCTTCTGCCCTGCCTTCACCCACGCGTCCCCGGTGCGGAGACGCGACTGGTGGTCCTTCGGTTCCGCCCGGCAGTAGTCCTCGTAAAGCTCCGCGGCCTTGGAAAAGCGTCCCTTGGAGAATGCCTCGGACGCCTTGTCCTTGAGGATGCGCAGCTCCATCAGGGAGCACCCTCCGCGGCCGTGCTCGCCGGTGCCGGCGCGGGGGCTCCCGCCGCCTCACGCACCGTGCGGAAGTAGTCCGCCTTGAGGGCTTCCAACTGGTCGGCGTACGCCGAGGCCCCCAGCTTCCGAAGCGACGACGCGGCCGCCGCGCGAATCTCCGGCAGGTCGTGGAACAGGTCCTTGGCCACCGCGTCCGCCGCCTGGGCGTCGCCAATGGTCCCGAGCGCCAGCAACACGTCCCGGCGGGCCACGCTGTTGTTCTCGTCCAGGGCCTTCACGAGCGTGGGCACGGCATCCTTCGCCTGCATGCGGCCGAGCAGCGCCGCCGCGAGCGCCGCCTCGGGACCGCCCTCGCGAACCACCGCCTGGAGGGACTCCGAAGCCGAGGCCGCCACCACGCCGCCAGCCCGGGTGAGCGCGTCCAGCGCGAGCAGCTTCTCGTTGCCCATCTTCGGGAACAACTCGAGGAGCGCGGCCTGCCCCGGCTCGCCGGCTTCCGCCAGCGCCTGGGCCAGGGCCTTCTGCAAGTCACGGTCGGGCTCGATGAGGCCGGCCTTGGCCACCTTCACGCCGTCGGGGCCCAGCTTCGTCAGGCCCACCAGGGCCGCCACGCGAAGCACGGAGCTGGGGTCCTGCGTGTAGCCCGTGAGCAACTCCAGGGCTCCGGGCGCCTTCAGCGCACCGAGCGCCCTCAGCAGCGTCGCGAGCGGCACCAGCCGCTCCGGCGCCACGTCGTCATACAGCTCCGTGGGGACGCGGTGCCGCACCACGTCCCTGCCCGTCTCACGCGCGCGGGCCGCGTTGAGCTCCTTCACGCGTCCCAGCAGGTCCGCGTGACGGGCGGGCCGCTCATCCTTCAGCTCGGCCACCGCGGCGGAAGGCGGCGTCGTCGAAGGGTCGAAGCCCACGCCGAACTTCTGGGGCAGTGCCTCCGTCACCCAGTCGGCGCGCAGCGCCTCGAGGCCCTTGGTCTCCTGCTCGTAGAGCTTCTGCACGACGGGGACGACCGAGGCGTCGCCGATCTCCGCCACGGCCTCCACGGCGAGCAGCCGCAGCGCGGTGTCGGGGTGGCTGAGCCACGGAACGACCTTGGCGAGCAACGGCTGCGCCGTGGGCCCCAGCCCCGTGATGGCCTGGAGGCCACTGGCGGCCGTGGCCGGACGGGCCAGCCGCTCTCCAATCGGGTCCACCGGGCAACCGCCGCGCGTGCGCATGCTCCGGCCAGCGACGAGCGCCTCGGCGGGCGCGCCCTCGAGGACGATGGCGCACAGCGAAGCATCCGTCTGCGGCGTCCGGGCGAAGGCCACGATGGCGTCGATGGCCAACGGGCTGACGGCGCTCTTCTCCACCGCCACCAGTTGGAGTCGCTGCGTCGCCACCGGGTCCTGCAGCTTCATCAGCGCGTGGATGGCGGACTCACGCAGTTCGGGGAAGTTCTCTTCGAGCAGCAGCGCGATGGGACCCACCGCGCGCTTGTCACCCGCGTCCCCCAGCCCGCGCACCGCGGCGGCGGCCAGGATGACCTGGCTGTCTCGCACCATGGGCAGCAGCCGGTTGACGGCATCGGGACGGCCGCTCTTGCCCAGCTCCTCGGCGGCGCCCACGCGCTCGGGCAGCGCGCCTTCGGTGAGCGCGAGCTGATTGCGATCCCACTGGGTGCGCGCCTCGGCGGACACGACCTCGGTCATGGCGCCGGGGACGTTGGCGTTCTTGAGCGCCTGGACGATGATCTGACGCGTGGCGCGACCTCGCCGCCCGTACTGGAGCGTGAGGTACGCCTTCGCCTTTTCGTTGTTCACCTTGGACAGCGCCATGGCGGCGCGGCCCTGGACCTCTTCGTCCTGGTCCTCGAGCAGCTCGCCCAGCAGGTCCACCACGCGGGCGTCCTGACTTTCGCCCAGCGCGACAGCGGCCTCGGCCCGGACAATGGCGGCGAAGTCCTTGGCCGCGCGGGTGAACAGGACGAGGTCGTCCGGATTGCCCTGCCCCGCCAGCTTCTTCACAGCGAGAGCGCGGACCTCCGGACGAGGACTCTGGAGGTCGGCGAGGAGCTGATCCCTGCTGCCGTTGCAGCCAAGAAGCAGGGCTAGTGCGAGAATGAGGGGGCGCGCGCCGGTTCGCATCGGTCTCCGGTGAGGGAAACGGTGTAGGAGTCGGCGCCGGTTATATCAATCCCCTCGATTCCCGCCCAATCCACCGCGTCATGTATCAACGCGGACGACGGGGCCCCCGAGGAGGAGGCCGGCCCGCGCCACCCTTGGGCCGCTCATTGCTGCTCCAGCGCGGGGCGCTGTCCCGCTCCTTCTTCTTGCCCCAGTCCTGGAATCCCGAGGACTTCTCGGAGGGAGGTCCCTTGCGCGCGCCCGCCCGGACGACGCGTTCACGGGGATTCCCGCTTTCGTCGGTGGGCGTCCAGGTCGAACGCGATGCGCCACGGCCGCCCGCCGGACCCTCGCGGCGAGGACCACCCCGGCCCCGAGGACCGCTGTCCGCGTCACCCGACGGCTTCCACTCACGGCGCTCCGGACGACCGGCACCCGCGCCAGCACCCCGAGGGGAGAAGGAACGGCCTTCACCGCGCGGCGCACGGCTGGCACCACCCGCGGCACCGCCACGCGGGGAGAAGGAACGACCTTCACCACCGGCGCGAGGTCCCCGCGAGCGAGGCGCGTCACCGCCGGCGCTCCACTCACGGCGCTCGGGACGGCCCGCGCCAGCACCCCGGCTGCGCGGAGCCCCACCCTCGTCACCACCGAAGGAACGGCGGGCGCCCGAAGCTCCGCCAAACGCACGGCCTGCGCCACCACGCGGCGCACCACCCTCGGCACCTCCGAAGGTGCGACCGGCGCCACGGCTCCGAGGAGCCCCACCCTCGTCACCACCGAAGGAGCGACCCGCGCCACGGCTCCGGGGAGCCCCACCTTCGTCACCACCGAAGGAGCGACCCGCGCCACGGCTCCGAGGCGCAGCACCCTCGTCGCCACCAAAGGCGCGACGGCCACCGGGAGCGCGGCCCGCGGCACCTCCGAAAGTACGACCGCGCGGAGCGCCGCCCTCGTCACCACCAAAGGAGCGGCGGCCACCAGCAGCACCGCCCTCGGCACGACCGGCACCACGGCTGCGAGGCGCGCCGCCCTCATCACCACCGAACGAACGGCGCGCGGGCTTGCCCTCGGCACCGCCAAAGGTACGGCCGGCGCCACGGCTGCGAGGAGCACCGCCCTCGTCTCCACCGAACGAACGGCGCGCGGGCTTGCCCTCGGCACCGCCAAAGGTACGGCCGGCACCACGGCTGCGCGGAGCACCGCCCTCGTCTCCACCGAACGACCGGCGCGCGGGCTTGCCCTCGGCACCGCCAAAGGTACGGCCGGCACCCGGACCCCGGCCACGCGGCGCGGCGTCGCCACCCGCGCTCCACTCACGGCGCTCGGGACGACCCGCGCCACGGCTCCGAGGGGCTCCCCCCTCATCGCCACCGAACGAGCGCCCCGCGCCACGGCTGCGCGGAGCCCCACCCTCGTCACCACCGAAGGAGCGGCGGCCAGCGCCACCCGCCGCGGACGAACGGCCGCGAGCGCCACCCTCGCCACCGAAAGAACGACCGCGCGGAGCACCGCCCTCATCACCGCCAAAGGAACGGCGCGCGGGCTTGCCCTCGGCCGCGGACTTCGGCGCGCGGCCGAACCGGGCCAGACCCGAACCACCTTCGGACTTCGCCGCACGGGCCGGCGCCTTGCGGGCGGGCTTGGCGGTCACAGGGGAATCGTCATCCATGGACAGCTCCTCTTCGTCGTCCGAGTCAAAACCAGGCGCCGCGCGGCCATGCCGGCGCGGAGGCAGCTTCAGCGCAGCCGTCGGCGGAGTGGCCTTGCCATCCGAAACGGCGTTCAACAGCTCGACCTCGCTGGTCTTCAGCGGCCGAAGCTCACCGGGACGCAGGCCCTCCACGCCAACGCCCGCGTAGGCCGGGCGGAACAGGCGAACCACCGGGTGCCCCACCGCGGCGCACAGCCGCTTGATGAGGTGCGGGCGGCCTTCCGCGACGACAATCTTCAACCACGTGTTCCGCTCGGCGGCCTCGAACACGCCCACCGACACGGGCGTGGCCATGCCGTCCTCCAGCCGCACGCCGCCGCGCAGCTTGTCCAGCGTGGCCGCGTCCGGCGCGCCCTTCACCTTCGCCAGGTACGTGCGCGGAACCTGGAAGCTGGGGTGCGTCAGCTTGTGCGCCAGCGCCCCATCGTCCGTGAACAGCAGCGCGCCCTCGGCGTCGTAGTCCAGGCGGCCCACCGGGAACAGGCGCTTGCCCGTCTCTTCCACGTAGTTGGCCACCGTGGGCCGGCCCTGCGGATCCGACAGCGTCGTCACGACGCCCACGGGCTTGTAGAGCAGGAAGTAGGAGGATTCATCCGGAGGCGTGACGAGCGTCCCGTCCACCGTCACCAGGTCCGTGCCGGGCTCCACCCGGCTGCCCAGCTCCGTCACCGTCTTGTTGTTCACCGCCACGCGGCCCGCGGTGATCAGCTCTTCTGCGTGCCGGCGCGAAGCAACTCCCGCGCGGGCCAGGTACTTCTGTAGTCGTTCGGCCGCCATACCATCCTTCTTCCATGCTGCCCGTCACTCGGGCTTGGGCCCCGTCGTATCATCACCCGTCTCGGGTTTTGGGGGCGTCGTGTCCAGGACGCTGGAGCTGACCTTGTGTGTCCGGTCCGCGGCCGCCATGGCCTCCTCCAGGTCCTCCAGCGCGGCTTCACTGGCCGCCGCGCTCTTCTCCATCCGCTTCGTGAAAGCAGGGTCCGACAGGGCTTCCACCGTGCCCGATGCCGTCGGTGCCGGCTTCTCTTCCTTCTCCACGATCTCCCGGTGCTCCTGCGTCAGCTCGTGGAACTCACGTAGCGTGGGCAGGGCCGACAGATCCTTCAGGGCGAAGAACTCCAGGAACTCGCGCGCGGTGCCATAGAGGATGGGCCGCCCCACCTCTTCGCGCTTGCCCAGGATCTTCACCAGCTTGCGGTCCATCAGGGCCTTGATGACCGCGCCACAATCCACGCCACGGATGTCTTCAATCTCCGGGCGCGTCACCGGTTGGCGGTACGCGATGATGGCCAGCGTCTCCACCGCCGCGCGGGTGAGGCGTTGCGGCTTCACGCGCAGGTAGCGCCGCACGTACTCCGCGGAGTGCGGGTCCGTCCGGAACTGCCACCCACCCGCCACCTCGTACAGCACGATGCCGCTGATGCCGTCTCGGTGGATGCCGGAGAGCTGGTTGAGGGCCTCGGCGATGAGCTCCCGCTCGATGCCGGTGGCCATGTACAGCTCCTCCACGGACAGCGGCCGCTCCGACACGAAGAGCACGCTCTCGATGACGGTGCGGATGCGGTCCGTGGACAACTTACGGCTCTTGGAGACGAGCTTCTCGAACGACGTCTCCAAATCCGGAGGTGCCTCGTCCGAGTCCTCTTCGATGGACGCGGCCTCCAGCTCGTCCAGCTCGTCCGCGGGGCCTGGACCCGTGACGGCGGCGATTTCCTCTTCGGAGAACGGGCCGGGGCCGCCGGGGGTGCCCGGTTCGGGAGTCTCGTCCTGCGGTCCGTTGCTACCGGTAGTCACTGTCGTCGACCTCCGAGGGGGCCAGCTTCGCCAACGCGTCCCCATTGGGCAGAAGCAGGATGGGCCCCATCGGCTCGTCCTGCACCACCCGGATGAGCCGCCGCTTCACCATCTCCAGGATGGCCAGGAAGGTGATGACCACCTCCTGTCGCGACGGGGTTTCCTCTTCCGTGAACAGGCTCTCGAAGAGAACCTGTCCATCCGGGCGCAGGCGCTCTACTACGCGGAGGATGGCCTCGGACAGCGTCACGCGCTCGCGGACCACCTCGTGCTGTAGTTTGGGCTGCAACCGTTCCAGCACCCGGTCGAGCGCCTCCACCAGCTTGAGGACGCTGAACTCCTGGAGCCCCACCTCGTCATCCGGGATGGGGACGGCCTCCACCGGCACGTTGCGGGTGAAGACGTCGCGGCCGAGCAGGTCCTGCGTGGCGAGCTGCTCGGAGGCGTCCTTGTACTTCTGGTACTCGAGCAGGCGCCGCACCAGCTCCGCGCGAGGGTCCTCGGCCTCCTCGGAGACGGAGCCCAGGACCTCCCCCGCCTCCTGCACCGCGACGGCGTCCTGACGGGGCAGGAGCATGCGGCTCTTCAGGTGCGCCAGCGTGGAGGCCATCACCAGGAACTCCCCGGCGATGTCGAGGTTGATCTCCCGCATCCGGTCCAGGTGCTCGAGGTACTTCTCCGTGATCAGCGCCAGCGGAATGTCGAAGATGTCGACCCGGTGCTCCTTGATGAGATGGAGCAACAGGTCCAGCGGACCTTCGAAATTGGGCAGCGCGATGCGGAAGTTGTCGCTCGGACTTCGCGGCAACTCCCCTTCACGAAGGGCCTCATCGGCCGGCGAGCGACGTTCCTCACTCACCGGATGTCCTGGATGGCGTCAACGGTATGGGTGGGGGCGCGGTGTCGCGTAAGGGCCCGACTTTCTTAGGCAGCGGGCACGAGCCTGGAGGACACACACCCATACCAGTGCCCCCTAGGTGGGTCAAACAATCGGCAGTGAAAGCTTGTTCAGGCACCCCGACTCAGGGGATTCCCACGGCCTTGCGAACCTGCGTCATGAGCCGGGAGGCCTCGGCGCGAGCCCGGTTGGCGCCGTCCTGGAGGATGCGCTCCACCTCGCCCGGGTCGGCCGCCAGCTCGGCGTACCGCTGACGGGCCGGTCCGAAGGTCGCGTGGTAGGCCTCCAGGAGCTTCTTCTTGTAGTCGCCGTAGCCCTTCCCGCCCGCCTTCCAGGTGGCGTCCACCTCGGCGAAGTCGGACTCGGGCAGCATCAGCTTCAGCAAGTCGTAGAGGGGCGCATCGCTGACGAGCCCCGGGGTCGTCGCCGGCTGCTGGGGCACCGGCTTGGGCGCGTCCACCGGCGTCGAGTCCGTCTTGATGGACATGATGCGCTTCTTGATTTCCTTCTCGTCCCCGAACAGCTCGATGGTGTTCCCGTAGGACTTGGACATCTTCTGTCCGTCCACGCCGGGCACCGTCTGGGTGGCCTCCTGGATGCGCGCCTCGGGCAGCTTCAGGATGCCGCGCGAGTGCCCCCGCTCCTTCCCTTCCGGGTCCGCCGGGTCGTAGCCCGGGACGTACTGGGTGTTGAACTTCACGGCCCAGTCGCGCGCGAACTCGATGTGCTGGATCTGGTCCTTGCCCACCGGGACGAAGTCCGCGCTGTAGAGCAGGATGTCCGCGGCCATGAGCACCGGGTACGCGAAGAGGCCGAAGTCCGGGCTGATGCCCTTGGCGACCTTGTCCTTGTAGCTGTGAGCCCGCTCCAGGTGCGCATGCGGCGTCACCGAGCCGAGGATCCAGTAGAGTTCCAGGACCTCGCGAACATCACTCTGGCGGAACAGGACGGCCTTCTTCGGATCCAGCCCCAGCGCCAGGTAGGCCATCGCGGCCTCGCGCGTCAGGTCCAGCGCCGCCTTCGGATCCCGCACCGTGGTGAGCGCGTGGAGGTTGGCGATGAAGTAGTAGCCCTCGCCCTCGTCCTGGAGCTGCACGAACTGGCGAAGCGCACCGTAGTAGTTGCCGAGGTGCAGCCTGCCGGACGACTGCACTCCTGAGAGAATCCGCATATCGGTTTCGAACCTGAAGTCTGAATTCGGGGGTCTGCTACCTGACGCGGGTGGTTCGCATACCCGACGCGGCCCTGCAACCGTCCGTTGACCCCGCAGGGCGTCCGTTCGGTAGTGGAAGTCAAGATGGACTCTCCCTGGAACTTTGCGCTCCGCCAGGAAATCCCGAGCAAATCCAGGGACTTGCAATTGAATCACATCCGGGTGCGCCGGTACCCTGGGGTTTCCACACGCGGGAAACCCATCTTGGAGGACGCACCTGCATGGAGCCTTTCAACGGAAGTCTCGCCAGCTACCGACTGCAGATGGTGATGCCGCCGCTGTTCAGCGCGCCCGGGGTCGAAGGGGTGCTGAGGGTGGAACGCGGCGCGGTCCGGCGTTGCTTCCACGTGAAGGACGGCTACCTGGTGGGCGAGAGTTCGAATGATCCGCGTGAGCACCTGTCCCAGGTCCTGGTGAACCTCCGCATCCTGGACGCGCCCCGGGCCGCGGCGGCCTTCGAGGCGGCCGAGGGCGCCGGCATGCCCTACGGCACCTTCCTGGTGCAGCGCTGCTTCGTGGAGCTGCCCCGCCTCATCGAGGCGCTGGAGCACAAGGCGCGCGAGTCCCTCTTCGACTGCTACGCCTGGGAGTCGGGCGAGGTGGAGTTCACGCCCGGCCTGCCGCCCGCGGGCCGGGCGGTGGGGCTCAAGCTGTCGCTGTCGACGCTCCACCGCGACGCGGTGACGCGGCAGCGCGAATGGACCATGTTCCGCGACATCTTCCCGCGCATGGACATGACGTTCCGCGTGTTCCGTGAGTTCGCCGTGGAGACGTACTCCGAGGAGGAGGACGTCCTCCTGGACCTCGCGGCGAGCGGCGCCACGCTGGGCGAGATGCTGGCCAGCGCCCGGGAGGCCCCGCTGTTCGCCGCGCGCTGGGTGCTCCACCTCTACCGCCGGGGCGCCCTGGCTCCGCGCAAGGCCGGTGGCCCCAAGCTGGGCGAAGCCGCCGAGCTGGCGGAGCTCCTCACCCTGGTGAAGCGCTTCCTGGAGGCCGGCAAGTACGACCACGCCGTGGCCCTGGCCGCGCAGGTGCTGGAGCGGGGCCCCGTGCCCGAGGCCCACGCGCTGTACCGGGAGGCGGAGATCCGCCTGACGCTGGCCCTCAGTGACGAGCTCTTCGCCCTGGACGGCCGCCTCGTCTTCGAGCCGATTCCGCGCCCCACCCCGCCCGACCTGACGGCGGACGACCTCTATCTGTACTCGAAGCTGCGCGGCAGCCGGAGCATCCGGCAGGCGCTGCGCACGGCGGCCATGGGGGAGCTGGCGGCGTCGCGCTCGGTGCACCGGCTCATGGCCTGTGGGCTGATTCGCGTGGCGCCGCTGCCGGGGAGCGAGCCACGGCGGGCCCACACGGACCCGTTTGGCCTCCCCGTCCACAACCTGGGCGGCTGAGCGCCCGGGCCCTCACCGCGCGGCCGCCGCCCGCTTCTTCTTCGCCTTGGGGACGAAGACGTCGCTGCGCGGGTGGAACTCGTCGTACACGGACCGGAGCCGGGCCGCGTTCACGTGCGTGTAGATTTGCGTCGTGGCGAGGTCCGCGTGCCCCAGCATCTGCTGGACGGCTCGCAGGTCCGCGCCGCGCTCCACCAGGTGCGTGGCGAACGAGTGCCGCAGCTTGTGCGGCGACAGCGGCTTCAGGATGCCCGCCTTCAACGCATAGCGCTTGAGCAGCTTCCAGAAGCCCTGCCGCGTGAAGCCCGAGCCGCGCGGCGTGACGAACAGCGCCTGCGACTTGCGCTTGCCCAGCGTCGCGGGCCGGGCCTCGGCCAGGTACGTCTGGACCTTCTCGATGGCCACGCTGCCCAGCGGGACGAGCCGCTCCTTCGCGCCCTTGCCCTTCGCCACCAGGTAGCCCGCGGTCAACTGCACGTCGTTGATGCCCAGGCCGCACAGCTCGCTCACGCGCAGGCCGGTGGCGTACAGCACCTCCAGCATGGCCTTGTCGCGGACGCCCGTGGACGTGCGCTCGTCCGGGGCGGCCAGGAGCTGCTCCACTTCCTCCAGCGTCAGGAAGATGGGCAGCTTCCGCGCCGAGCGGGGCGTGTCCAGGTCCTCCGTGGGGTCCTTGTCCGCCATGCGCTCGGCGACGAGGAAGCGGTGGAAGCCGCGCAGCGCCGCGAGATGCCGGGCCTGACTGCGCTTTCCCAACCCCCGCTTGCCCAGCGCGACCATGTGCGCGGACACGTCTTCCTGCCGCGCCTGCGTCACATCGGAGACCCCGCGCGAGCGCAGGTCCTCGAAGTAGACGGTGATGTCCGCCGCGTAGGCGTCCACCGTCTTGCCGGACAACCCGCGCTCCGCGCGGACAAAGGCGATGAACGCGTCGAGCATTCCTTCCATCGCCGCGCAGGCTACCGGAGGCGCGCGGCGAGGCAATTCAGTGGCTCACGCGCGCGGCTCCCCTGCTCCCTCGGACGGCGCCGACTCCAGCGCCTGGACCACCCAGGGCCAGCCCACCACGATGTTCCCCGGAGAGCGCAGGCAGGCATCCGCGACGGCCAGCACCTCCGCGGGCCGCGAGCGCACCGCCAGCGCCAGGTGCCGCCCCAGGAAGGGGTGCGGCAGATAGCTCAGGTTGTGGTGGCGCACCGGCACCCAGCCCAGCGTGGGCCGCCCCGTCCAGCGCTCCACCGCGTACGCCAGCGCGGAGGCCAGGACCTCCACCGCGTACAGCGGCAGGCGGAACGCGCTGATGATGAAGGCCACCAACGCGCTGGCCGCCACCGCGCCCGCATAGGACGTGTTCGTCGTTCCGCTCCACACCACCATGGGCATCAGGCCGGTGACGATGGCCGCCATCTGGACCCGGACCACCGTGGGGCCCCGGCCAATGGAGATGCCGCTGATGCTGCCACACGCCAGGCCCGCCACCGCGCCCAGGCACAGGCCCACCACCATGCCGGCCGCTCCGCTCAGGCTGGGCCCGAATGCGTCCGCCTTCGTGGCGTGCAAGCCCAACAGCGTGGACAGGCCGGACAACGAGCCGAGCAGCACCCCCGCGGACAACCCCAGCACCTGCGCGACCACCAGGCCCGCGACAGAGCAGAACAACGCCGACAGCACCCAGCCCCGCTCCAGCGGAAGCCCCGCGCTCATCAGCGCCATCCCCAACAGCTCCGTGACCACCGGAGACGCGACGAGCAGGAGCAGCAGCATTCGCCGGACATAAAGGGCCGTGGCCCGATGGCCCTCCGAAGCGGCGTGATTCAGCGTCGCGTGCCGGGCGCCCGGCAAGGCAATGCCCGCGGCCCGGAGCCGGTAATGCAGATCCACCGGCCGAAAGAGTAGCAACAGTAACAACTTGAGCAGCCCTGGGACCTGCTCCGGTACATCCACGGAGCTCGGCCGTGTTCCCCCCTGTGCCAAGAAATCCCCCTATTCTCGGGTTCTAGTCCTCCAGCCTACCCTTGCCTTGCCGTAGGATTTCAAGTGAATCGCCGATGAGTGAAATCACCGTCGACGGCTCGTTGAGCGTGACACCCCCGTCAAGGATGAGGTCCAGGCCGTGTCCCAGCTCGGCCTTGATATCCTTTGCGTCCGTGAGGGGCTCACCCTCCGTGTTGGTGGCGGAGGTGGTCACCAGAGGGCGGCCGAGTGCGCGGGCCAGTTCGCGGACGAGCGGTGAGTCAGGCACCCGGATGCCTACCTGCTTCTGCTTCGACATCATCAAATCGGGCACCAGGCGCGTGGCTTCCAGGATGAAGGTGAACGCACCCGGAGTGAGCCCCTTCATCGTCCGGTACGCGAAATTGCTCACGTGGGCGTAACGGGCCACATCCGACAGGTCCGGGCACAGGAAGGACAGCGGCTTCTTCTTGTCGCGGCCCTTGAGTTGATAGAGGCGCTCGATGCCCTTCTTGGAACTCAAATCACAGCCGAGCCCGAAGTACGTGTCCGTCGGGTAGGCCAGCAAGCCGCCGCGCTCCAGCACCTCCACCGCGCGCTGGAGATGGCGGGGTGACGGGTGCTCCATGTCCACCTCGAGGATGGGTGCGGCCATGATGTCCTCCGTGCCTCCTGAGTAACGGTACTGCCAGGTTGGATGCCTGACAGCCTATGCCGTTCCCTGGGCGTCGTCCGCGCGGATCTCTCCGGAGGCGGCCAGGGCCCGCCGCGTGAGCACCGGCCCCACCAGTTCGTGGGCGGTGATCATGGCCACGATGAGCACTTCCACCTGGGGACCAAAGGTCGGAAACGTCCTGGACACCAGCGCCGCCAGGCCGAAGGTGACGCCCGCCTGGGAGATGAGCCCCATCCAGAGGTAGCGCCGCATCCGGGGATCCTCGACGGGGGCGAAGCGGCGGCAGGAGAACCAGATGGCGGCGCCTCGCAAGGCCACCAGCAGCAGCGCCGCGGGCCCCACCGTCATCAGGGTGTCCAGCTTCAACCCGGCGCCCGCCGCGGCGAAGAAGAGCGCGAACACCGGCAGGCCCGCTTGCTGGATGGCGTGGTGGATGCGCTCACCGGCGTGCTCGTCCAGGTTGGCGATCAGCGCCCCGGCCGCCAGCGACACCAGCAGCGGGGACAGGTGCAGGCGCGTGCCCCCTTCCGCCGCCGCGAAGCACAGGCCCACCAGGAACAGCGGCAGCTCGCGGTTCACCCCACGCATGTAGACGAGCATTCCCACCGCCAACACCAACCCCACCACCACCGAACCGAACAGCTCCCACCCCACCCCGCCGAGCAGCTCCGTCACGTCCAGGCCGCCGCCGAAGCTCGCCTTCGTCAACCCCGCGGCCAACGCGAAGGCCACCATCACCAGCAGGTCGCCGATGATGACCAGGGCCATTAAGAACTCGGTGAAGGTGCCCCGGGCGCTCGTCTCCTGGACGATGGCGATGGTGACGGTGGGCGAGAACGACACCACCACGGTGGAGAGCAGCGCGCTGACCGCCAGGGCCTGCGGCATCGTCAGGTCCGCGAGGAACGGCAGCAACGGCTTGAGCGCGAAGGTGGCCGCGAAGCACACCAGGAACGTGGCGCCGCACACGCCCGCGCACAGCAGCGCCACCCGCGCGCCCACGCGCCGGATGAGCCCCAGCCGCAGCTCCGTGCCGGCCACCAGGGCGATGAGGCTCACCGCCAGCCCCTTCACCAGCTCCAGCCCCTTCACCCCCGCGTTGGGGATGAAGCCCAGCGCGTAAGGCCCCACCGCCACGCCCACCAGCAGGTAGCCGGTGAGGCGGGGCAGCCCCAGGCCCTTGGCCACCTTTCCCGCGAACAGGCCGCACAGCAGCAGCGCGCCCGCAGCCAGCATCACCGGCGTCCCCGAGTCCGCGCGCAGCACCTGCGCCCGGCTGATGATGGCCAGCAGCACCATCAGCAACAGCAGGCGGACGACGGCCCCCCTCATGCGGCCACCTTCGTGTCAGGGGCCGTGGACGGCATGACACCCTTGGAGGGGTCCACGACGTACTGGAAGGCCTGTCCGGCCAGCAGCTCGTTCACCACCGCGCCCATCACCACCACATCCAGGACGCGCCGGGCCAGCACGCCCGGAACGAGCATGCCGTACTCCGCCACCAGGCACAGCGCCAGGCCACCCTGGGCGATCAGCGCGTACCCGAGCCGGGGCGGCAGCACGAGCGCGGACTGCGCCAGCCGCCCCGCGAGCCGACCGCCCACCATCTTCCCCAGGAAGCGCAGGCCCACGAACGCGGGCATCAGCACCCACGCCCAGTACTCCCGCGCGTGCACCGAGCACCCGACCAGGAACACCAGCACCAGGAACACGGGCCGCTCCACCCGCCCCAGCGCGCGCGACACCCGCTCCGCGACCCGGCCGCCCACCACCGCCAGCGTCGCTCCACAGGCCACGCCGGCCAGCAGCGGCGATACGCGCAGGTACGCCGCGGCGCCACCGACGAGCGCCACGCCGCCCAGCGTCACCGTGGTCAGCTCCGCCAGGTCCTTCAGGGAGTGCGTGAGGAAGGCCAGCAGCGCGCCGCACATCACGCCCAGCAGCAGGGCCAGACAGACGAGGCCCAGGCCTTCGCCCACGTTGTCGGCGGAGCCGATCATCAAGGCCAGCGCCAGCACGCCCAACCCCACCGCGTCGTCCAACATCGTCAGCACCGCCACGCCCAGGCCGCGCGCGCGATCCAAGCGCCCCGCCCGGTACGCGAGCACGGCCGAGTGGCCCGACGACAGGCTGGCCGCCGCGCCCAACATCGCCGCCGCGCCGAGCGCGCCCACCCAGCCCCGCACGGACGTGAAGATGAGCGGCACCCACAGCGGCAGGGCCACGAAGAAGAAGGCCGTGCCCGAATGGGCCATGGCGGACAGGTAGACGGGCCGCGGCAGCGACCGCAGCAGCCGAGGCTCCAGGTTGAGGCCCAGCAGCACGCCCGCGGTGCCCAGGCCCAGCGCCATCACCGGCCGCAACGCCTCCAGGTTCCGTTCGGAGAGCAGCCCGGAGACCGAGGGCCCCAGGAGAATCCCGAGCAGGACGAAGAGAAAGCCGCTGGCCGCCAGTCTCGCCAGCGCTGGGAAGCGCCCCGGGTCCAGCGCGCGGCTGGAGGCGAGCAGCGACAGCGCCGCAATGGAAAGAAAGACGAGCAGCGCTTGCACAGGCCGTGCTTATACCGACGGGAGGCTCCCCGTCACGAACGGCGCTGCGTGGGCGCTGAAATCACTGGCATGGCAACCAAACGGCCCATGGGTGGATCGTCCGCGTCCATTTCCAGTTGGACGCGCTGGACCAGCCGCTCCATCTCCTCCGCGGGAAGCCCCGGTAACAGGCTCACCAGGAGGACGCGATCATCGTCCGCGCCCAGCGCCAGGCTGCGAAGGCCCGCGAACACGGGCACCTCGGCGGACAACGCCGCCGCCGCGCTTCGTGCCCGGATCACCCACGGCTCCGGGATGCCGAACTCCCGGAGCCGGCGGATGGCCCGCTCAGTTGCTTCCATCTGTTCGAGGAACGTGATGACCAGGTACACGCGGCCCTCTTAGCCGGTCCGCGCTCCTGGTGCCACGCTCCGCGAGAGCCTACTCATTCTGGTTCGGACCCGCCGGCTCCCCAGAAGGCGCGGGAGCCTGAGAAGCCCCCTCTTGCGGCTGGGCTCCACCCGCCGCCCCTTCCTGGGCCGCCATCGCGGCACGCGCGGCGCGCTTGCCCTCTTCGATGAGCTTCTTCACCTTCTGCCCACCCTTGCGGCCAATCTCCTCGTAGAAGTTCGGTCCGCGGGTGGCCTTGACGCGATCGCCACCCTTCTTGCCGATCTCCTCGTAGAACTTGGCGCCGCGCTCGGCCTTCACCGTCTCGCCGCCTTTTCGTCCGATCTCCTCGTAGAAGGAACGACCGCGCTCGGCCTTGACCGTCGCGCCGCCCTTGCGGCCGATCGTCTCGTAGAACTCGCGGCCGCGCTCGTTCCGGACCGTTTCGCCACCCTTCCGACCCGCTTCGGCCACCGTCATGCTGCCCTTGTTGTCCTTGTCCGACATTTCGCCATCTCCTCTCGTGACTTCCCCAGCCCTCGCCTCAGTGCCCCTTGCCTGAAACCTTGGGACGGAAGCGCCCCGATGCAAGCAAGCTCCGTACACCGCCAGCCGTTCACGCCTGCTACGTCGCACGAAAACACCTGTAATTCCGTGCATTTGGCAACGCCTGCCGAGCATTCGGACCGGGCGGCGGGCTGCCCGGTCGGACGCTTTCATGTTGGAAACACCCCACTGCACATTGCGGATTCCCGAAACCACCTTCACTTTCAGGCCCACGGCGCGGCGGAAGTGGGGCCGCGGGGAGGCATGGCGTGGCGCAGTCGGTGAAGACCTGGCTTCGGGTATTGGCCCCGATGCTCGCGTCCGTAGGAGGTCTCGTCGCGCTCCGGCTCCTGGGGCCGGACGTCGTGGACCAGCAGCGGCTCGCGGGCTGGCTGGAGCCCCTGGGGAACTGGGCGCCCATTGCATACATCGGCTTCCTCGCCATCCGCCCCCTGACGTTGCTTCCGGGTCAACTGCTGACCGCCGTGGGCGGCATGATGTTCGGTACGCTCGCAGCGACCCTCTATTCACTAACGGGCAGCTTGCTGTCGGGCCTCCTGCTTTTCGCGGGGGCGCGCAAGCTGGGCACGGGACTGATGAAGCGCCTGGCTGGCAGCAAGTACCCCGCACTCGTGCGGGCGGCTCGGCGCAACGATTTCCTCTTCGCGTTTTCAGCCTGCATCAATCCGCTCTGCCCCACGGATGTGATGATCGCCGCGGCGGCGGCCAGCGGCGCGAGGCTGGGGCCCACGGTGGCCGGCGTGATGTTGGGCACCATCCCGGGCACCTTCCTCACCGCGCAGCTCGGCAGCGGCCTGGCGCAGGGGCGCACGGTGATGACGGGCGTGTCCGCCGTGGGACTGGTGCTGTCACTGGTGCTGGGCGTGTTCGTCGGGCGGCGCTTCTACAAGGAGATCAACGACACGCCGCCAGCGCCTCCGGATCACGTGACGCCGCCCGCGGCTCCCGCGCCAACGCCGACCTCTCCGCCGCCGCACGGGCTGGGCACGCATGAAACGGCCAAGCCCGCGGCGCTCTAGCGCTAGGCGTGCATGGGCGGTTCCGGGAAGAGCTCCACCCGGCGCTGCACCCGCTCGCCAGGGCCCACGCCCGTGGGCAGCGAGACGGCGCGGGCCACCTCTTCCCCATGCCGCAAGCGCATGCGGATGACCTCCGGCGAGAAGTCGAGCATGTCGCCCATGGGCCGCCCGGGCTCGATGACGGTGATGCGGCAATACCGGTAGGGAATGCCGTCTGGGCGCCGGACCGTGAGCCCCGCGTCATAGGCCTGACGAACGATGTCGTTGATGCGCACGAAGGCATCCACGTCGTTGAGCAGGATTTCGTTGAGGGTGATGTCCGTGAGGCTCCGCGTGGCCACCTCCAGCAGGTTGGCCGGCGGGCGCGCCCGCTCGATTTTCGACGGTGAGCAGGCGATCACGACAATCTCCGTGGGGCCGAACTCCAGCGCGTCCCCCAGGGGCGTGGCGTTGCGCAGGCCGCCATCCACCAGGGCCGTCGCCCCCACGGGCTCCCAGAGGATGGGCAACGTCGCGCTCTGCCAGACGGCGTCCAGGAAGCCCTTGTCGTCGCTGGGCACCAGCTCGTAGTTGCCGGTCACCAGGGACACGCGCCCCACGTGCGCGGGGACCCGGAAGGCGCGGCCCGCGAGGTGCCGCTGGATGAGCTCCCGCATGGGCGTGTTGTCGTAGAGGCCCAGCTTGCGGAACAGCCCCACGCGGAGCGCGACCAGCGGCCAGGGCAGCTTCCGGTACAGGTCCGCCTCGCGGATGTTCAACCAGATGTCATTCATCTCCCGGTAGGCCTGCTGCGCCACGAGCGCCGCGTTGAGGGCGCCCACGGACACGCCGAAGACGCGCTCCCACTGGAAGCCATGCACCTCCCGGAGGACGCGCTCGGCACCCACCTGGAAGGCACCCTTGGCCCCTCCGCCGGAGAGCACGAGCGTTGCGGGACGATCCATCATGGCACCCCTCCTGGGAAACGAACCTGGCGCAGATGGATAGGGGCGTGCCAAGGGCGCAGGTATCACCCCGGGGACACCTCGAATGGTGACTTCCATGCGCTGCCCACCGCGGGCGCCACGACGCGCGCGTCGAAGGACGTGATGGCGGCCGTGGACGTTTCCTTCCACCGGTGAACACAATGGCCGCGATGCCAACCACGTGGACCGATGCCGATCCGTTGACGTTCCTCGCCAAGGTGACGCCCGCAGGGCGCCGTCGCGACGCCCAGACGCTTCTTGACTTGATGCGCGAGGTGACCGGGCTCGAGCCGAGGATGTTCGGTCCCTCCATCCTCGGGTTCGGGGAGTACGCGTACCAGTACGCGAGTGGCCACAGCGGCATCGCCCCCGCCGCGAGCTTCTCCCCGCGCAAAGCGGCGACCGTCGTCTACCTCGCGGACGGCCTTGAAGCTCACGCCGCTGCGCTCGCGAGGCTCGGTCCGCACTCGGGCGGCACCGGGTGCCTGTACATCAAGGACCTCTCGAAGGTCGACCTCGCGGTGCTCACCGGCATCCTCCGCGCCTCGCTCAAGACGGTCACCGCGGAGACCTTCGGCAAACACGGCCAGGGAGGCTGAATGGGGGGCGCCTCGCGACGTACCGTTGCCCCCGGATGGCCTAGGATGGGCGCCTTCACCCCTGTGGAGCCTCGATGACTCGCAAGTCTGGCTGTCTGGTGGCGCTGCTGATCGCCCTCCTCCCGACCGCGGCCCTGGCCCAGCCCGCCTCCGGCGACGACGCCACCCATGACGCCTTGCGCGTCCTCAAGCAGCAGATGGAGGACGCTCTCAACGCCCAGGACCTGGACGGGCTGCTTCAGCACCTGCACCCGGACGTGTCCTTCACCACCATGAACAATGACGTGCGCGTGGGGAAGGACGCCATCCGCGCGTACTACGACGAGATGATGAACGGTCCCAACAAGGTCGTGGACCGCATCCAGGCGAAGTTCGAGGTGGATGACCTGACGCGGCTCTACGGCGACACCGGCATCGCGCGGGGCTCCTCCCGGGACCATTACGTGCTGACCGACGGCACGGACGTCGTCATCCATGGCCGGTGGACCTGCACGCTGGTGCGGGAGGGAGACCGATGGATGATCGCCGCGTTCCACTACTCCACCAACGTCTTCGACAACCCGCTGCTCACGCGCCTGAAGCACCTGGCCCTGGCGGCGGTGACCGTCACGGGGCTGGGCGCGCTGGTGGTGGGCGCCGTCCTGGGACGCAGGTCACGGCGAAGGCAGGCCGCGTCAGGCGCTCAGGCGTCTTGAAGCCGGACCGCGGCGGCCTCGCGAAGGAAGGGATGCCGCCGGGGCAGACGCCGGGCCCAGAACGACTCGATGGACCGGTGGAACAGCCGGAGCAGCGGCAACCCCGAGCGTCCCTCGAGCGCGGCCAATTGCCTTCCTGAAGCCTCCAGCAGGACTCGGGCCCGCGCGTGTTCCGCGGTCATCCACGCTCGGCCCGTGGCCGTGCCCACGAGCCCCTCCAGCGTCGCCGGTTCCCCGCCCTCCGTGCGGACAGCAGCAGCCACCTCCTCTGGCACGTTGTAGAGCCCCTGTGCGAGGTCTTCCCGGAGATCTCGCATCGCCGAACACCAGCCAAACGCATCCAGCAACGCGGGGGCGTCGTGCGCGCGCAGCTCCGCACCGGCGACGCTCAGCATCAGGTTCACGGACAGGCGGAAGGTTTCTCGCTGCTGGGCACGCAGCGCGTCCTCGCTCCACCACTGTCCGTCCTTTACCCGCTCGCGGTCCTTGCGCATCGTCCGCATGAGCGTGAACACCTCGGCCCGCGCCGCGTCGCCCTCCAGGCGCGACAGCAGCGTGAGCCCCAGCGTGGCCGCCGTCCCGGTGTCCTGATTGCTCCCGGACTCCAATTCGACGAGGAGCCGGTCCACCCAATCGAGCGGCTCGCCTTCCACCGTGCGGTCTCCATCCAGGACGTCATCGACGAGTTGGAGGAAGCAGAAGCCCACCCGCGCCGTATGGGCCTGACGCCACCACCGGCTCACCGAATACACATAGAGCCCCGAGGCAATCAGCCCGTAGCGGATGTGGCGGCGGGTGAAGCGGACCAGCTCCCGTGCACACAGGGCTTCGACCTGCAGGGTGTGCAACACGGACTCACGGCGCGCCCACGGCGCCACGAGCCGCCAGGTGCCCCACGCCAGCGCGGCTCCCGCCACGACGTCCACCACATGGTGCTCATGGATGAGCAGGGTCGACGCCGCGATGGCTGCGGCCCAGAGTGCGAAGAAGGTCCGCGCGAGCCACCCCGCTCGCTCCGCGTACGCCAGCGCCGCCGTGCAGGCGAAGGCCACGTGGAGGGATGGCAGGTAGTTTCGCTCCAGGTTCATCGTGTCGGCCAGTTGGAACACCCCCGCCCAGGGGCCCTCGACGAAGCGAGGCGGCCAAGACACCTCGACGGGCAGCACGAGGAAGCACAGCGCGCCCACCACCGTCTCCACGCTGAGCGCCAGCGCGAACGGCACCATGTCCCGCCACGTCCGGAAGACGAGCAGCGAGAGCAAGAGCAGCACGTCCATGCTGACGTACACGAGTGCCCAGGCCGGGATGAACGGGATGTGAAGCTCGTACGGAAGGTCCACCCGGATGCCTCCCGGATAGAAGCCCGTCACCCAGCTCGCGCCGCCGTAGACTCCGACGAAGAGACACGCGAAGCCGACCGCCATGGCGCTGGTGCGCGCCAGCTCCTCCCGACGCGGCCAGCCGAAGAGCGCGGGGCGCGGGTTCATCGTTCCTCCACGGAGACCGGCAGCGGCCGAGGTCCGCGCCACATGGACAACCAGACGCGCAGGAAGGATGGCCGCTCGACGTCCGGCTGTACGTACCGGCCCAGGTAGAGCCAGGGCACGTGCGGATGCCGGTGGTGGGCGCGGTGGTAGTGGTAGTTGAGGAACAGCCAGCGGACCGGCGCGGCCACGCGCAAATCCCACGCGCCATCCCGTACGTGCAGCGGGGACCACGCATGGTCCGCGTACTGGAGCGCGCTCCAGTTGACCGCGAAGGCCGCGTAGCACACGCCCCACCCCGTCACGGACAGGTCCAGCCCCACCACGAGCCCGGCCTGCACCAGCGCGGCGAGCAGCACCTCTCCGCGAATGGCGCCCCCCGGAGCCGCTTCCAGCCGTCCCAGATAGGCGTCCGCGCCCGTCTGCTCGCCGTAGCGCGTGCCCGTCCCGCGCAGCCGGTGCAGCAAGCCGGGGAACAGCGCGAACAGCACCGCGCCCACGGGCACGAAGAACCAATAGATCCCCGTGAGGATGGAGTACCACTGCGCGCGCTTGAGGAAGCGGTTGTCTCCGGGACGGAAGTAATCGAACTGCTCCAGCGCCGTCCGGTTGTTGCGGTGGTGATTGAGGTGGAAGGCCCGCTGCATGGTGAAGGACGTGGGAAAGAACGTCGCTGCCACGCGCCCGAGCCAGTCGTTCACCTTTCGCTGGGGATGCAGCACCCCGTGCGTCGCCTCGTGCAGCAGGGAGAAGACGGTGTTGTTGACGAACGAGAACACTCCGGCCGCGAGCAGCCGGACCGGCCACGTCTCCGCGCGCGACGCCAGCCACAGGGCGCCGGCACCGGCGGACATCGCGCAGGCGAGGAGCGCGACATTGAGCGTGGCGGGGATGGGCGTCTCCGCGCCCTCACGCGCGCTCGTCATCAACGGCCTCCGGAAGGTTGGAGGTGAAGTCGAGCACATGCAACAACAACGGGTCCTCCGCCGCCCCCGCCCGGTTGAAGCGCATGCCGTCCAGCACGGAGAGGTCCCTCCGAAGGAACGACGTGAAGAGCCACCGCGCCACCGCGAGCTTCAACACCTCCACGCCGGGAATACGGCAGCGCCGCGTGGCGAAGGCGAGCCGGACGAAGAGGCCCTCGGGGGTCTGCTGGAGTCCCGCCATCAACGCGCTGCGCGTGCGGCCCAGGTCGCTCTCCACGGACAGGAGCGTGCCGCCATGCAGCGTCAAGGTGACGCGGATGTGGTCGCCCGACAGGAACTTCATCACCCGGTCGCTCATCCCCGTCCCCGTGACGCGGGACGTGTAGCGGACGCGCAGCGTGAAGGGGTCCTCGCGCTCAACGATGGGCTCGTCTCGCAACGCGCGGTGATGCACTGTGCGCAGGTGCTCGAGGTCGAATGCGTTCGCCACCACCGGGAGCCAGTCGCAGCGCACACGGAACGCGGGCGCGAGCCCCCATCGCCAGTCATCTCCGCCCACGCGTGGCGGCGGGAAGAGGACCACCGGCCCGTTGAAGACGAGGATGGCGCCGTGCCGCTCCACCACCGGAAACGCCCGCTGCCCGGGACGCCCGCTGCGCGCGCAGGCGCCGCTCCCTTCGAAGCGCCAATGATGCAGGGGGCAGCGCAGTTGGTCGCCCACGACGGTGCCGCCCCCCAGATGCGCTCCCATGTGCGCGCAATGCGCTGACAACGCATGCACCGCGCCGCTCTGTCCCCGGAAGAGCACCAACTCGCGTGCCCCCAGGCTCCAGCGCATCACCTGCCCGGGACGAAGCGCTTGCGAGGGACATACGAGGTGCCACGCCCTGAGCCGTCCCAACTCGGGATGCCGCACCGGTTCCGCCCACGAGGCGATCCTCACCACCATGTCGAGACCCTAACGGACCGTCCCCTCCCCTGGCCATCGGTATGCCGAGGCGCCGGGCCCTCCGGGTCCTCCTCGAAGGCACGAGCGCACATGCTGGCGAACATCCGCGAGCGCCGTCCGGCATCGGGCTCGCTTCAGGGCAGCCATCTCCAAGGCACTGCGGTCCAAACGGCTGCGTTCGTCAGCGGAACGCCGACGCGTCGCCCCACTCCGCCACGGGGATGAAGCGCAGGCCTACGGGAGGCGGCGTCAGCGAAAGGGCTCGGTTCACCACGCTGAGGTGGAAGAGGAAAATGGCGGCCCCCTCCAGGCGAAACGCCAAACGCTCCTCGAGCGGAACGGCGTCGAGTACCCCCGTATCCAGCTCGAGGCGGTCCACCGCGATCAGTACCCGTCCGGTCGCTGTCTCCTGAAACACCGAGCGCTCCCTGTCGAGGCAGTCAATCGCCCGCCAGACGTGGAGCAGCCAGTACCGCAGGACGTAGTTGCCCGCGTGGACGTCCGCTGGAACGAGTTGGACCCCATGCAGGTTGGCGTTGGCGAACACCTCCATGAGGCGGGTGGACACCACGGGCGCCGGCAAAGCGTGGTGGTCCGCCATCACGGGATGGGGTGGCACCGGTTCAGCCAGCTTCAACTTCACGGGCGCGTGTACGTCCACCGGCTTCCTTTTGCGGAAGGCCATACCGGACTGGTCCCATGCGAGAAGCGGGTGCTCCTGCGAATGGGTGCGCGTGAGAACGAAGTACTCGGTCTGCATGCCCTACTCCCCCACCTGGAGCGCTCGCCGTGCCAGCGGCTGGTGGGTGCTCGGGTGGCGGACACCGTGGCGCCGAGAGCGGGGACATGGGACGCGGGGCTTCCCCTCGATGCTGGAGACGCCGGAGCAGCCCCTTCCGCCAGGCAGGTAGTCCTGCCCATCCGAGGTGAGCGTCCAACGACCTTTCGCAAGCCGTTCGAGGATCGTGCGGCTCAACTGGTCCAACTCACCCGTCAGCTTCGAAACGTCTGCACAAAACAACCCGTCAGCGACGGCTTGCGCAATGCCCTCCAGGAGACGTGCCACGGCGCCGGGGTACGCCAGGTCCATGTCGAAGGCCCAGCCACCCGAGTGAGGCCCGACATGGACTGGGACGTGAAGCTCGCACGCCACGGCCAGCACCATGGGCAGCATGACCCCGTTCTCCCTCCGGTTGATGTCGTAGCCGAAGTCCCGACAAAACTGGGCCCAGTCCTCGTCGTCTGCCATGGCTTCCGAGCAGATGAGGTGATGGGCGGCGATGGAGCGGTGCCCCGTGTACCAGGGGTGTTCTTTGGACTCGCGCCCCGCCAGGATGTTTTCGCGCAACTCCGTGGAGTTCCCCACGTGCCAGCCCCATGCGGCGGCGAGCTTGTGCCACGCCTTCCCGCAGTACTCACAGGGCGGCCGAGGGGGCGGCTTCGGGCCGTCTCCGGGTTTCGATTGCAGGAATCGGACACGGGCTCCACGGATGATGACGGACATGCCCGGAAGCACACACGCTAGCGGCTCAGAGCTGAATACTCCCTGGGGGGGATACTGAGCACGCCCCACGCGCGGTGGATTCGAAGGCACATGCACGCACGCCGGCGAACATCCCAGCTCCGCGAGCGTCGCTGGTGCAACAGCGAGCCACGTCCCGCACCCTGCATCCAAACCCGTGCGGCACCATCATCACCCGCGACCGTTCATCACGCGGAAGGTGGCTGATGGGACTCTTCGATCTGCTGGCCCGCTGGCCCCTGCTGCGGCAGGTGAAGACGGGAGACGCCACCGCGCTGGGCGAGACGGCGATGTCGGAGCGCAGCCGCTCGCTGGAACCCCGCACCGCCCGCGCGGACCGCGTCGTGAAGTCCGTCTGCCCCTACTGCGCGGTGGGCTGCGGGCAGGACGTCCATGTCCAGGACGGCCGCATCCTCGACATCGAAGGCGACGCGGACTCGCCCGTGTCACGGGGACGGCTGTGCCCCAAGGGCTCCGCCACCTTCCAGCTCGTCACCGGGACGCACCGGGTGAAGGACGTGCTCTACCGTCGGCCCGGCGGACGGGAGTGGGAACGCATCCCGTTGGAGCAGGCCATGGACATGGTGGCCGACCGCGTGAAGCGCACCCGCGACGCCACGTGGGAGGCCACGGACGCCCACGGCCACGACGTCCGGCGCACGCTGGGCATCGCCCACCTGGGCGGCGCCACGCTGGACAACGAGGAGAACTACCTCATCAAGAAGCTCTTCACCGCGCTGGGCATCGTCCAGATCGAGAACCAGGCCCGAATATGACATTCCTCCACGGTGCCCGGTCTGGGCATCACGCTTGGACGTGGCGGAGCCACGACCTTCCAGCAGGACCTGGCGAACGCTGACTGCATCGTCATCCAAGGGTCCAACATGGCCGAGTGCCATCCCGTGGGCTTCCAGTGGGTCATGGAAGCGAAGGAACGGGGTGCCACCATCATCCATGTGGACCCTCGGTTCACGCGCACCAGCGCGATGGCGGATCTCCACGTGCCGCTGCGCGTGGGTTCGGACATCGCGTTCCTCGGCGGCCTCATCCGCTACGTGCTGGAGAACGAGCGGTACTTCCGCGAGTACGTCGTCCACTACACCAACGCCGCGAACATCCTGCGCGAGGACTACCAGGACACGGAGGACCTGGACGGCCTCTTCAGCGGCTACGAGCGCGAGCAGAACCAATACGACTCCGCCACCTGGCAGTACGAAGGCGTCGAGGGCGCGATTCCCGCGGCGGGACACAAAGAGGTCTTCGCGGAGCCCGGCGCCGGTGCGCGCGGGGAAACCGGCCACCTGCCCCCCTTCGAGGCCCCCAAGGACCTCACGCTCCAGCATCCCCGATGTGTCTTCCAGGTGCTGCGGCGCCACTTCCAGCGCTACACGCCAGCCATCGTCTCCAAGGTGTGTGGCGTGTCCGAGGCGCAGTTCCTGAAAGTGGCGGAGGCGCTCTGCGCCAACTCGGGCCGGGAGCGCACCAGCGCCTTCTGCTACGCGGTGGGCTGGACGCAGCACTCGGTGGGCGTGCAGTACATCCGCACCGCGACCATCCTCCAACTGCTGCTGGGCAACATCGGGCGTCCCGGGGGCGGCATCCTCGCGCTGCGAGGCCATGCTTCCATCCAGGGCTCCACGGACATCCCCACCCTCTACAACCTGCTGCCCGGCTACATCCCCATGCCGTACTGCGAGCACTCGAGCGTGCTCGACGAGTACATCGAGGACCACCAATCCAAGACCGGTTGGTGGCACCACTTCCCGAAGTACATCGTCTCCCTGCTCAAGGCGTGGTTCGGCGACGCGGCCACGGCGGAGAACCACTACCTCTTCAGCCACCTGCCCCGGCTCACCGGAAACCATTCGCACATGCAGACCGTGGCGGACATGGCGGACGGCCGGCTCCAGGGCTACTTCGTCATGGGCGAGAACCCCGCCGTGGGCTCCATGAACGGCGCGCTTCAACGCCAGGGACTGCGGCAGCTCGACTGGTTGGTGGTCCGCGACCTCACGCTCATCGAGACCGCCGAGTTCTGGCGCACCGCCCCGGAAATCCAACGCGGCGACGTGAAGACGGAGGACATCCGCACGGAGGTCTTCTTCTTCCCCGCCGCCGCGCACACGGAGAAGGACGGCTCGTTCACCAACACCCAGCGGATGCTCCAGTGGCACCACAAGGCGGTGGAGCCGCCGGGTGACGCGCGCAGCGAGCTCCATTTCATGTACCACCTCGGCCTGCGGCTGAAGGCCCGCTACGCCACTTCGCGCGAGGCCAAGGACCGGCCCCTCCAGGACCTCACGTGGGACTACCCCACCGTGGGCCGCGACGCGGATCCCGACGCGGAGGCCGTGCTCCACGAAATCAACGGCTACCGCGTCGCGGACAACGCGCCCGTGAGTGCCTTCACGGAACTGAAGGACGACGGATCCACCGCGTGTGGCTGTTGGATCTACGCGGGATGCCGGGCCAACGGCGTCAATCAAACCGCGCGCCGCAAGCCGGGGCGCGAGCAGACCTGGGTTGCCCCCGAGTGGGGCTGGGCGTGGCCGGCCAACCGCCGCATCCTCTACAACCGCGCCTCGGCTGACCCGTCGGGCCGCCCGTGGAGTGAGCGCAAGAAGTACGTCTGGTGGGACGCGGCGAAGGCGCGGTGGACCGGCGAGGACGTGCCGGACTTCATCGTGGACCGGCCGCCGGACTACCGGCCCACGCCGGATGCCCGGGGCATGGAGGCGCATTCAGGGACGGACCCGTTCCTGATGCTGGCGGACGGCCGGGCCTGGCTCTTCGCACCCAGCGGACTGGTGGATGGCCCCCTGCCCACGCATTACGAGCCCGTGGAGTCCCCGGTGCAAAACGCGCTCTACGGGCAGCAGTGCAACCCGGCCCGGAAGGAGTGGCGCCGGCGCGGCAACCCGTACCACCGCGCCTGGAGCGACCCGCGTTATCCGTTCGTGCTCACCACCTACCGTCTCACCGAGCACCACACGGCGGGCGGCATGAGCCGTTGGCTGTCGTGGCTCAGTGAGCTGCAACCCGAGCAGTTCTGCGAGGTCTCTCCTGAACTCGCCCACGAGCGAGGCCTGACGCATGGCGGCTGGGCCACGCTCCGCACGGCGCGCGGAGACCTGGAGTGCCGGGTGCTCGTCACCCCGAGAATCCCCACGCTGAAGCTCAACGGGACGTGGGTTCACCAGGTGGGCATCCCCTACCACTGGGGCGTGACGGGCCGCATCCGGGGAGACGGCGCCAACGAGCTCACCGCCCTGTTGGCGGACCCCAACGTGGACATCCAGGAGTCCAAGGCCCTCACCTGCGACATCGTCGCGGGACGGCAGGCCACGGGTGCTCGCGCGGCGACGGGTGCCACGCAGCCCGCGCTCCCGCCGGGCCTGCCTCGACTCCACCGAGACAGCCCTTTCCTGGGCGACGTCTCGCACGCGACGACGCAGGAGCCGGACACAGAGGAGTCATAGGCCATGGGACAGAAGGGCTTCTTCACCGACACGACCGTCTGCATCGGCTGCAAGGCCTGCGAGGTCGCGTGCAAACAGTGGAACCAACTGCCCGACGACGGCTTCCACTTCACGGGCATGTCCTACGACCAGACGGGCGCGCTGGGCGCGTCCACCTGGCGGCACGTGGCCTTCGTCGAGCGGCCGGTGCCGATGCCCGGCGTGTCCACGGCCATCGCGGACTTCTCGTGGCTGATGATGTCGGACGTGTGCAAGCACTGCCAGCGCGCGGGCTGCCTGGAGGCCTGCCCCACGGGCGCCATCATCCGCACCGAGTTCGACACCGTCTACGTGCAACCCGACGTGTGCAACGGCTGCGGATACTGCGTGGCGGCCTGCCCTTTCGGCGTCGTGTCGCGCCGGGAGGACGACGGCCGGGCCTGGAAATGCACGCTCTGTTACGACCGGCTCGGCGAAGGCATGACGCCCGCTTGCGCGAAGGCGTGTCCCACCGAGTCCATCGTGTTCGGGGACCTGGAGGTCCTGCACGCGCGCGCGGAGGCTCGCGTGGAGAGCCTGCACGCGCGTGGCCTGACGGACGCGTACCTGTACGGCAAGGACGCGGTGAACCAGCCCGGCACGGGAGGACTCAACGCCTTCTTCCTGCTGGTGGACCGGCCCGAGGTCTACAACCTACCGCCCGACCCCGTGGTGCCCACGATGAAGGCCCGCGAGTCCTGGACCGCCGTGGCCGTGGGCGCGCTGGGCATGGCGGCGGCGGCGCTGGGCGCGGTGTGGCTCGGCAAGGAGCGGCGCGGATGACTCGGCCTGGAGAGCCCACGGAGACGCTGCTGGACACGCTCCAGCGCAAGCGCGACGGACGCAACGTGGACCCCGCCATGGGAGTGCTCAGCGGCGAGGGTGCCCAGCAACGGGTGAAGACGCTGGAGCGCGCGCCGGGCCTCCGCCCTTCCAGTGACGGGGACGCTTCTTCCGAGGCCCCGAGCTACTACGGGCTCCCCGTCCTCAAGGAGCCTGTGTGGATTGCGTCGGTGCCCATGTACCTCTACGTGGGCGGCGTCGCGGGTGCCACGAGCGTGCTGGGCCTCGCGGCGGACCTGGTGGGAGGACGCCGGCTGCGAGGGCTCGGGCGCCGCTGCGTGTGGTTGGGCACGGCGGGCGACCTGGTGAGCGCGGGGCTGCTCATCCATGACCTGGGTCGGCCGGAGCGCTTCCTCAACATGCTGCGCGTCTTCCGGCCCACGTCGCCGATGAGCATCGGCTCTTGGGTATTGGCCGCATCGGGGGCCTTCAACACCCTGGCGCTGGTGCTGGGCCACCGCCGGGGTCTGACAGGGACGCTGGGCCGTGCCGCTGGCGCGAGCGCCGCGCTGCTGGGGCTGCCGCTGTCCGGCTACACGGCGGTGCTGCTCACGAATACAGCCGTGCCGCTGTGGCAGTCCATGCACCGCTCGCTGCCCCTCTTCTTCATGGCTTCGGCGACGGCGGCCTCTGGCGCGCTGATGTCGCTGCTACCGCACGCACGCCACGAAGCGCCGGTGCTCCGCGCCTTCCGGGTCGCGGGCAAGGTGGCGGAGCTGGCGACGCGGGTGGCGGTGGAACGTGATGCCGCGCGCGTCCCCGAGGTCATCAGACCGCTGCGGGAAGGACTCCCAGCCGCGCTGTGGAAGGCGTCGAAGCTCTGCGCGGGCGCGGGGCTGCTGCTGGATGTGTTGCCCCGGCGCACCCGCGGGATGGCCACGGCGGCGAACGTCCTGACGACGGTGGGCGCGGTGGCGGCACGCTTCGCCATCTTCCATGCGGGCAAGGTCTCCTCCCGCAATCCGCAGGCGACCTTCCAGGCCCAGCGCCAGGGCCTCGGCGCGGCGGAGGTCACCGGCCACACGGCGGCGTCGGACGGCAAGCCGTTGAAGTTCCCGCTGCCCGTGGTGCGATGAGCCTGAAGCGCGCGGTTGGCGCCACCTCGGGCAAAGCAGTGAGGCGGCAGGCGTCGCTCAAGGACGGACGAGCACCTTGAGCGCCTCGCGCTTGTCCATGGCCCGATACCCGGCGGGAACCTCGTCGAGGCTGACCGTCCGGTCGAAGACCTTGCCGGGATGGACCTTCCCCTCCAGCACGCCGGGGAGCAGCCGCTCGATGTACGCGCGGGCGGGCGCCGGGCCTCCCGTGAGTGTGATGTTGGGGCCGAACAAGCTGCCGAACCCCACGGGGGCATTGTCGTACTGAGGCACCCCAACGCGGCTGATGACGCCCCCCGGCCGGACGACGCCCACGGCCATGTCATAGGCGTCCGGGTAGCCGACGGCTTCGATGACCACGTGGGTCCCATCGCCGCGAGTCAGGTCCAGCACCCGGGCGATGCCTTCCGGTCCGCGCTCGGCGACCACGTCGGTGGCCCCGTACTCACGCCCCAGGTCCGTGCGCCGCTGATGGCGCCCCATCAGGATGATTCGCTCCGCGCCGAACTGCCGCGCCGACAACACGGCCATGAGGCCCACCGCGCCATCACCAATCACGGTGACCGTCGTTCGCGGAGTCACGCCGGCCTTGAACGCGGCGTGGTAACCGGTGCCGTAGACATCGGACAGCGTCAGGAGCGACGGCAGCAGCGCCGAGTCCTCCCCCACGGCCACCTTGACGAGCGTGCCTTGCGCCTGTGGCACGCGCACCGCCTCGGCCTGCGCTCCGCCAACCCCGCCCGAGGCCCAGAAGCCGCCATTCCGACATGACGTGTGCAGCCCCTCGCGGCAGAACTCGCAGGTGTTGTCCGAGTAGGCGAACGGCGCGATGACGACATCCCCCTTCCGAAGGCCCGACACCGAGGCCCCCAGCTCCTCGACCACGCCGAGGAACTCATGCCCCATGGGCGTCCCCTCCCGCGAGGGTGCCATCTGGTGGTACGGGTGGAGGTCACTTCCGCAGATGCATGCCCGAAGTACGCGCACGACGGCGTCCGTGGGAAGCTGCAACTTCGCGTCGGGGACGTGCTCCACGCGCACGTCGCCAGCGCCGTACATCACTGTCGCTCGCATTCGTCGATTCCTGGTCCAGAATTGAGTCGTCTCGACCAGAGATACGCGCCGGCTCCTCGGTGGACTAGGCGCCCCGGGGTCGAAAGGTCGTTAAGCCATTCTGAACAATGGAATCCGGCGCCTCGTCGCAGGTGATGTGCGGCGGCGGCAGCGGCACGTTCGAGTCGACCCATCATCCGCCCGTCCAGCGGCCGGGGCGGCCCCCGGGCACTGTTGGACAGTTCCCGCCCTGGGAATCACGGGGAATGTCCACCATTGGCCCCAACGCCGAGCGTGCAAGGAAGAAGCCTAGGAGCCCGCGTCCCGCAATGGCCTGCTGGCGCCGCCCATGGCTCTGAGCATTGTCTTCTCCGTTCCCTTCATCGCCGCCGCGTTGGCCGTGCTGCTCACGCGGCTGGGCCGTGCAGGGGCCGGCTGGGTGCTTGCCCTGTTTCCCGCGGGGCTGGCTGTGTGGTTCAGCGCGCAGGTCCCAGCGGTGGTCAGTGGAGAGGTGCGCGCGGTCAGCGTGAAGTGGATCCCCTACCTGGGCATCGACTTCGCGCTTCGGCTGGACGGCCTGGCCCTGTTGATGGCGTTGCTCATCACCGGCCTGGGCACGCTCGTGGTCATCTACGCGGGCCGTTATCTGGTGCATCACGAGGTGCTGGGCCGCTTCTACGGCTGGCTGCTCCTGTTCATGGGCGGGATGCTGGGCATCGTCCTGTCGGACAACTCGATCCTGCTCTTCATCTGCTGGGAGGTGACGACGTTCAGCTCGTTCATCCTCATCGGGTTCGAGCACAAGGAGGACGCGGCCCGCGAATCCGCACAGCGCGCCCTGCTGATAACCGCGCTGGGGGGACAGTCCCTGCTGGTGGGCCTGCTGTTGATGGGGGACGTGGCGGGGACGCTGTCGATTTCCCAGACCATCGCCTCCTCGGAGACGGTGCGCGCCAGCCCGCGCTACCTGGCCATCCTGCTGTTGGTGCTGGGTGGGGCCTTCACCAAGTCCGCGCAGATGCCGTTCCACACCTGGCTGCCGGGTGCGATGACGGCGCCGACACCGGTGAGCGCGTACCTCCACTCCGCGACGATGGTGAAGGCCGGCGTGTTCCTGCTGGCCCGCATGGCACCGGTGCTGGGCGGCACGCCGCCCTGGGAAACCGTCCTGACCGTGGTGGGCACGGTGACCATGGTGCTGGGCGCGCTCCTGGCGCTGGGCCACACCGACCTCAAGCTGGTGCTCGCCTACGCGACGGTGAGCGTCCTGGGCGCGCTGGTGATGCTGCTGGGCCAGGGCACGGCGGAGGCCATCCAGGCCATGGTCGCGTTCCTCACCGCCCATGCGCTCTACAAAGGCACCCTCTTCCTGGTCGCGGGCTCCGTCGACCACGAGACGGGAACGCGCGACCTGACGCACCTGAGCGGGCTGCGCAAGCACCTGCCGTTGACGGCCGCCGCCGGTGCCGCCGCCGCGCTGTCGATGATGGGCGTGCCGCCGCTCTTCGGCTTCGTGGGCAAGGAACTCATCTATGAAGCCTGCTTGAAGGGCCCTGGCGGATGGCCGCTGGCGCTCGCGGCCATGGTGGGCTTCGGCGGCATGGTGGCCGCGGCGATGCGGGTCGGCGTGCAACCCTTCACGGGCCGGACCTTCCGCGCGGACAAGCCCGAAGCCGAGGTCCACGAAGCGCCGCCGTCGATGTGGCTGGGGCCCGCGGTGCTCGCCGGCCTCGGGCTCGTGCTGGGCCTGGTGCCGTGGGTCCTCCAGCCGCTGTTGGCCACGGCCGCCGTGGACATCGGCGGGAGCCAGGCCGCGGACCTCGAGCTGACGCTGTGGCACGGCGTGACACCGGCGCTGGGGCTGAGCGCGGCGAGCCTCGCGCTGGGCGGCGGGCTCTTCGCGCTGCAGAAGCCCCTGCTTCGCGGCTTGCAGTCGCTGAACCTGAGCCGGCACGGGCCGGAGCAGTTCTACCAGGAGACGCTGAGCGCGCTCATCAAGCTGTCCTCCAACGTGACGCGGCTGATCCAGAACGGCTCGCTGCACCAGTACATCGTCGTCACCATGGCCACCTTCGGCGGGCTGCTGGGGCTGGCGGTGGTGCTGCGGTTGGGGACGTGGCCCCAGGGCGTCTCGCGCGCCATCCTGCCGCACGAGGTGGTGGTGCTGGTGGGCATCCTCGTGGCGGCGGTGCTGGCGGTGGTGTCGAAGTCGGCGCTCACGTCCATCCTCGCGCTGGGAGCGTTGGGCCTGGCGGAGGCGCTGCTGTACGTGTTCTTCGCCGCGCCGGACCTGGCGATGACGCAGGTGGTGGTGCAGACGCTCACCGTCATCCTGTTCGCGTTGGTGTTCTCGCGCTTCCCGGTGCAGCCCCATGAGCATCGCTTCCGCTGGTGGACGGCGGTCCTGCCCCTGACGGTGGGCGGGCTCATCACCTGGACGCTCCTGCACGTGGCGTCGGTGCCGACGCACCGGAAGCTGGCGGACTTCTATGCGTCGCAGAGCGTGCCCGGCGGCAAGGGGCTGAACATCGTCAACGTCATCCTGGTGGACTTCCGGGCGCTCGACACCCTGGGAGAGACCGCCGTGCTGGCGACGTCCGGACTGGGTGTCTATCTCCTGTTCCGCACGCGCTCGCAGCGAAAGAAGAGGCAGGTATGAGTCCCGTGGTGATGCACACCGTGGCGCGGATGATGGCGCCGGTGCTGCTGCTCGTCTCCCTGGTGCTGGCCGTGCGCGGCCACGACATCCCCGGCGGGGGCTTCGTCGGAGGCCTCATGGCGGCCACCGCGTTCGCCTTGCAGATGGTGGCGTTCGGCCGTCCCGCCGCGCGCAAGCAGTTGCGAGTGCATCCCACGCGGCTCGCGGCGGCGGGGCTCCTGGTGGCGCTGGCCAGTGGCATCCCCGCGATGCTGGGGGGCCGCGAGTTCCTGTCGGGCCTCTGGGGCCAGCTTCCCCTGCCCTGGTCGGACAGCTTGAAGCTGGGCACGCCGCAGCTCTTCGACGTGGGCGTGTACCTGGCGGTGTTGGGCACGGCGATGGCGTTCATCCTGGGCATGGGCCGGGGTGAGGACACGACCGCTCCGGACTCGAGGGCCTAGCGCATGGAGATGTTCCTCTCGATCACCGTGGGCGTGCTCTTCGCGGCGGGGCTCTACTGCCTGATGCTCCACAGCGTGGTGCGGCTGGCGCTGGGGCTCGTGCTGCTGGGCAGCGCCACCAACCTGCTGCTGTTCACCGTCAACGGGCTTCAGCGAGGCTTCGCGCCCCTGGTGCCCGAGGGGGAGCAGGCGCTCTCCGCGCCCTTCGCGGACCCCGTCCCGCAGGCGTTCATCCTCACCGCCATCGTCATCAACTTCGGTCTGCTCGCCCTGCTCCTCGTGCTGGTGCACCGGGCGGCCCAGGAGACCGGGACCGACGACACGCGCGCGCTGCGCACCGAGCTGAAGGACTCTGAACAATGACCTCGGCCACGCTGCTCAGCCTGCCCATCATCCTGTGCCTGGGCGCCGCCGCGGCGGGGCAGCTCATCCCGTCACGCGCGTGGCCCCGGCGGTGGCTGGCGCTGATGACCATGATGGCCGTCACCGTCGTGGGGGCGATGCTGCTGGTCACCGTCCGCCGAGACGGTGTGCAGGCGGCGCAGATGGGCGGCTGGGCGGCGCCCTTCGGCATCACCCTGGTGGCCGACCTGCTCAGCGCGCTGTTGGTGCTGGTCTCCGGCGTGATGGGCCTGACGGTGGTCTCCTATTCGGCGGCCACGCTGCCCGCCTCCCGGGAGGCCGGGGCCTACTATCCGCTGGTCCTGGTGCTGGTGGGCGGTGTGTGTGGCGCGTTCCTCACCGGGGACCTCTTCAACCTCTTCGTGTGGATCGAGGTCATGCTCGGCGCCTCGTTCGTGCTGCTCGCGCTGGAGGCGCGTCAGGAGCAGCTCGAGGCGTCCATCAAGTACATGTCCCTGAGCCTGATGGGCTCGGTGGTGCTGCTGTGCGCGGTGGGCCTGCTCTACGGCGTCGCGGGGACGCTGAACCTGGCGGACCTGTCCGTGGTGATTCCGGATTCGGACCAGCCCAGGCTGCTGACCGCCGTGTCCATGTTCTTCCTGGTGGCCTTCGCGCTGAAGGCCGGGGCCTTTCCGCTCTTCTTCTGGCTGCCGGCCTCGTACCACACGCCCCCCGCGGCGGTGACGACGCTCTTCTCCGCGCTGCTGACCAAGGTGGGCGTCTACGCCCTGGCGCGCATCTTCACCCTGGTCTTCACCCGGGACACGCAGCTCACCAGCACCCTGCTGCTGGTCATCGGCGGGCTCACCATGGTGACGGGCGTGCTGGGCGCCGTGGCGCAGTACGACATGCGACGGCTGCTGTCGTTCCACATCATCAGCCAGATTGGCTACCTCATCGCGGCGCTGGGGCTGCTCACGCGCGGCGCGCTGACGGCGCTCATCGCCTTCCTCCTCCATTACATCTTCGCGAAGTCGGCGCTCTTCCTGGTGAGCGGGGCCACCGCGCGCGTCACGCGCACCTACGACCTGCACCAGATGGGCAACCTGTACCGGACACAGCCCCTGCTGGCGGCGCTCTTCTTCGTCCCCGCCTTGTCGCTCGCGGGCGTGCCGCCCTTCTCCGGGTTCTTCGCCAAGCTGGCCGTCATCCAGGCCGCGCTGCGAGCGGAGAACTGGGCCATCGCCGGCACGGCGGTCGTCGTGGGCCTGCTGACCCTGTTCTCGATGATGAAGATCTGGCGCGAGGCCTTCTGGAAGGCGCCGCCGGAGAACCAGCCGCAGGAGCCCAGCCGTCCGTTGAGCCTGGGTGACGGCGTGCTGGGACCGTGCATGGCCATGACGACGTTCATGGTCGTCCTGGGGGTGGGCGCCGAGCCGCTGATGGAGCTGGCGGACGCCGCGGCGGGCCAGCTCCTCGACCCCGGCGAGTACGTACAGGCGGTGATGGGAGGACGCCCATGACGGCCTTTCTCTGGAACCTGATGCTGGCGCTCCTCTGGGCGGCGATGCTGGGCGCCGTCACAGCGGAGAACCTCATCACCGGCTTCGTGATTGGTTTCCTGGTGCTGGCCCTGGTCGATACCGAGCACCTGCCGTCCCGCTACGCGACTCGGACCTGGAACGTGGTGCGGCTGGTGGCCCGGGTGGGCTGGGACGTGCTGGTCGCCAACGCGCGGGTGTCGTTCGAAATCGCCACGCCGAAGCTCCGCACCCGCCCCGCCATCTATCGCTACGACATGGAGGCGGAGACGGACGCGGAGATCACCCTGCTGACGCTCATCGTCACCTTCGCGCCGGGCACGCTGGGGCTGGAGGTGTCGGAGGACCGCAAATCCATCTACGTCCACGTGATGTTCGCCACCACCCGCGAGGCCTTCTGCCGGG
This sequence comes from Myxococcus hansupus, assembly GCF_000280925.3. NCBI lineage: Bacteria > Pseudomonadati > Myxococcota > Myxococcia > Myxococcales > Myxococcaceae > Pseudomyxococcus > Pseudomyxococcus hansupus. The sequence goes on along the minus strand of NZ_CP012109.1, from coordinate 3,789,835 downwards.
AGCTGCGCGAGCGTGTCGAGATTCCCCTGCTGAGGGCCCTGCGATGAGCACCTGGCTTCAAGTCATCACCCAGGGGGCCCTGGGCGCGATCTCCATCGCGATGCTGTTCTCGTTGCACCGGCTGGTCCGCGGCCCCTCGTTGACGGACCGGGTGGTGGCCCTGGATTTGTTCTCGCTCCAGACGGCGGCGGTCATCACCGTCTACGCCCTGTGGGTGGGCCAGCCCGAGCTGGTGGACGTGGCGCTGGTGCTGGCCGTCATCGGCTCGATGGGCACCATCGTCATCGCTCGGTATCTGTACAGCGCACGAAGGGGGCAGCGATGAAGGAGATTCTCACCGCGATACTGCTCGTCACCGGCGCGCTGCTGATGCTCCTCGCGGGGCTGGGCTTGTTCCGGATGCCCGACCTGTTCCTGCGCCTGCAAGCGGCGGCGAAGGCGTCGTCGCTGGGCGTGGGACTCCTCATGGGCGCGGCGGCGCTGGGCCTGGGCGACGTCAGCGTGGTGGCGCGCGCCGCGCTGGGCGTCGCCTTCGTCTTCGTGATGACCCCGGTGGCCACGCTGCTCATCGCCCAGGCGGCGTTCCGCGCGGGCATCCCGCTCTGGGAGAAGACGCACCAGAACGACCTGGAGGAACACCACCCCGCCGGAGGCCCGTACGAGCCGAGCCTCGGGCCGGATGGCGAAGACTGGGAGTAAGGGCTCCGCCGAGGCACCGCGCGGACAGCCGCCCTCGTACGGAAGAGCGTTCCTCGCGGCGGTTCGAGAACACCTCCACCCCCGGGGTGTCGAACAACCGCCACCGCGCCTTCGCCGCCGCGTGTCCGGGTGGCCTTCCGTCAGGCACGCCACCACGGTGAAGGCGCACCGCCATGCGGTCGGCCGACACGCGGAAGGTGGACGACATGGAGCATCCCCCCGAGGCTTGTCCGACGACGTCACGACCGATGGCAGCCTGGAACGGGACGTGCTCCTCGCGGGGGGACTCGCGGGCACGTTGGGCGCGGGCGTGATGGCCGTGCTGGCCATGTTGCTCGGAACCGTGGCGCATGGAGACCCGTGGTACGCGCCCCGGCTGGTGGGGGGCGTCTTCTTCCGTCACGCGCCCACCGGCGATGTCGCCGTGCTGCTGGGCTTCGCGGTCCACTTCGCGACGGCGGGGGGACTCGCCACCGCCTTCGCCTCGATGGTGCCTCGCGGCGGTACGGCGCTGGCGCCCCTGATGCTGGGCTTCCTGTTCGCGCTGGCGCTCCAGGCCGTCATGCCCTCGCTCGTGGTCCCCTGGGCATCACCGCCCCTGGCGCGCGCGGAGCCCTCCCCGGCGGCGCTGTTCCTGCTGCACCTGTCCTTTGGCGCCTGCCTGGGTGCGCTGCCCGCCGCCCGGAGGGCCTTGCTGAGACTGACGCGGCTCCGTCATCGCGCCGCCGCGTCCGCGAGGGCGCCACGCTGAACCCTCAGGGCAGCCGTTGCCAAGGCGGAGCCACGCGAGGAGGCCCCTCCCGCTCCTGCCCCGGCAGCCGGGACACGGGGAACGGCCCCGGTGGCAACGTTGGCCAGACTCGCGCCGCGGCCTCCGCCAGCACCAGCCCTATCAAGATGACGACGAACACCCCCGCGGTGCCCACGACGAGCCGGGGGCCGCCGGGCCGCTCCGTCAGGTGCATGTAGAAGCAGGCAATCAGCGCCGCCTTCCCCAGCGCGATGCTCAGGGCCACCGGCACGGCCCACGCGCCCAGGTGCGCCCGGGACAGCAGGAAGGACAGCGCGGCGAGCCCCAGCAAGGCCACGCCCACCCCCAACACCTGGCCCACACCGTGACGGCCTCCGTCGCGCATGCTCAAGCCCTCACGCCAGGTACAGCAGGGGCCAGAGGAACAGCCAGACGACGTCCACCAGGTGCCAGTACATGCCGCCCAGCTCCAGGGGCGTATGGAACCGGGCCCCGAGCTCTCCCGACAGCGTCCGCAGCATCAATGTGACGAGCACGCCCACCCCCACCAGCACATGCACGGCGTGGACGCCGGTCATCACCCAATACAGCGTGAAGTAGAGGTTCGCGCCGGGCGCGGCGAAGGCCTCATACGCGTACCAGGCGCCCGGAAGCGCGCCGTCGCGAACGTGCTTCGCGTACTCCGCCGCCTTGATGGACAGGAAGGCGATGCCCATCACCACCGTCAGCGCGAGCAGCGCCGCGCTGACGAACTCCTTTCCGCCGCGAACGGCGTCCACGGCCAGCGCGACCAGGATGCTGCTCGACACCAGGACGAAGGTGTTCAGCGTGCCCAGGAACACGTCCATGTGCGCCGGGCCCTGCTGGAACACCTCCGGATACGTCAGCCGGTAGAACGCATAGGCCGTGAAGAGCACCGCGAACAGCAGCACCTCGGTGGCGATGAAGATCCACATGCCCAGGTGCGCGGCATCCTGCCGGGAGGACTCGTCCCCGAAGTGGCTGGCGCCGGGCGCCACCGGCCGCGCGCCTCCTTCATGCGGCATGGTCCACCTCCCCGTCCGCGCGCGGCGGACCGTATTCATGCGGGGGCCGGGGGAAGATCGGCGGCGCATGGAAGTTGAACTCCGGGGGCGGCGAATCACTCAGCCATTCGTACCCCTCGCTCCCCCACGGGTTGCGCCCCGCCACGCTGCCGTACCGCAGGGACCACCCCAGATAGATGGCGACGATGACGAACCCGAAGCCCAGCAAGGACGCTCCCGCCGTGGATGCCACGTGGAGCGGCTGGAACGATTCGGGATAGTCCGCGTACCTGCGCGGCATGCCTTGGTTGCCTAGGAGGAACTGAGGCAGGAACGTGGCGATGAATCCGAAGATGATGAGCACCGCGGTGCCAATGCCCATGCCCTCCGGGTAGCGGCGCCCCCACATCTTCGGGAACCAGTAGTGCAGCGCCGCGAGGAAGGCCATCAATGACGCGCCCACCATGATGAAGTGGAAGTGCGCCACCACGAAGTAGGTGTCGTGCCAGTGCAGGTCCGCGGAGGTGACGGCCACGGCGACGCCGCTCATGCCTCCGAAGAAGAGCAGGAAGATGAAGCCGAGCACGTAGGCGAACGGCGTCGACACCCACAAGCTGCCCCGGTACAGCGTCCCCAGCCAGGTGAAGATCTTCATCGCGGTGAAGATGGCCACCAGCATGGACAGCAGGCTGAACGCGCCCGCGCCGAAGGTGGACTGGCCGGAGACGAACATGTGGTGTCCCCAGGTGAGGAACCCCACGAACGCGATGCCCACCGTGCTCCAGACAATCACCCGGTAGCTGAAGGGACGCTTGCGGCTGAAGGCGCACACCGTCTCGCTGATGACGCCCATGCCCGGGAGGACCATGATGTAGACGGCCGGGTGGCTGTAGAACCAGAAGAGGTGCTGGTAGAGCAGCGGGTCGCCGCCCCTGGCCGGGTCGAACAAGCCCGCGCCCGCCACGCGCTCCAACGCCACCAACACCAGCACCATGCCCAGCACGGGCGTGGCCAGCACCTGGATGATGGACGTGCCGTACAGCGCCCACACGAAGAGCGGCACCTTCATCCAGGTGATGCCAGGGGCCCGCATCGTGTGCACGGTGGTGATGAAGTTGATGCCCGTGAGGATGGTGGAGAAGCCCACCACGAAGACGCCCACGAGCACGGGCAGCAAATCCCGGCCCGTGGCCGTGCTGTAGGGCGTGTAGAACGTCCACCCCGTGTCCACGCCCCCCTGGAAGATGCCCCACAGCGTCATCACCGCGCCCAACACGTAGAGGTAGAAGCTGGCCAGGTTGAGCCGGGGGAAGGCCACGTCCCGGGCCCCCAGCATCAACGGCAACAGGAAGTTGCCGAAGGACGCGGGGATGGACGGGATGAGGAACAGCCACACCATGACGACGCCGTGCACGGTGAAGGCGCGGTTGTAGGCCAGCCGTCCCATCACCGTCTCGCCGGGCGTGAGCAGCTCCACTCGGAGGGCCAGGGCGAACACGCCGCCGAGCAGGAACATCAGCAGCAGCACGGCCAGGAACATCACCCCGATGCGCTTGTGGTCGTGCGTGGTGAGCCAGGACCAGAGTCCACGCTCCGCGTCCAGGTAGCTGGGCCCCAGCGGGGCGCCCTCATCGTGGGAGGGGGCCATAGTCAGGCTCCTGGACCGGCGGGGGCTCCGGACGTTCCGGATGGAGGGACTTGATGAACTCGATGAGCGCGCCCACGTCCGCTGCGCTCAGCCGGCCATGGTAGGACGGCATCACCGGCGCGTAGCCGGCGACCACCTTCGCCAACGGGTCCATCATGGACTCGGTGAGGTACGCCACGTCCGCGCGCACGCTGCCGCCGGAGGCCAGCGGCTCCTCGCGCCCATAGAGCCCCAGCCACGTGGGGCCGATGTGCGGCGTGCCGTCGAGCGTGTGGCATTGGAGGCACCCTTGCCGCGCGGCCACGACACGCCCCTCGCGCGCGAGCGGTCCCAACACCTCCTCCTCCGCCGCGCCCTCGGAGGTCACCCACGTGGGCTCCGAGAGCTGCCGGGCGCGCCAGGTCTCGAAGGCCTCGGGCTCCAGCACCACCACCTCGGCGCGCATGCGCGAGTGGTCCAGGCCGCAGTACTCCGCGCACAGCACCCGGTAGCGCCCGGGCCGCACGGCCTCGAACCACACCTCCGTGTAGCGGCCGGGAAGTGCGTCCATCTTCACGCGGAAGGCGGGCACGTAGAAGGAGTGGATGACGTCTCGCGACGTGAGCAGCAGGCGCACCGGCGTCCCGGTGGGGACATGCAGCACGCCCACCATGCCGGGCCCGTCCGGATAGGCGAACTTCCACATCCACTGCTTGCCAGTGACGTAGACGTCCATCGCCTCGCGAGGGGGCGTGCGGGCCCACACGTAGTCCTCGAAGCCCAGCGCGCCCCAGAGCAGGAAGAAGGACAGCGGGACTCCGGCGAACGCCGCCTCCATCCACCGCGGGGCCGACATCGCGGGCGCGGGCCCATCGACGCGCCCACGCCGGTAACGCACCAGGAAGGTGAGTCCGGTCAGTCCGATGCCCGCCCCGACGATGAACGTGGTGATGATGATGAAGAAGTGCAGCCGGTCCACGCGCGGCGCCAGGGACGACGCCGCTTCGGGAAGGAAGAGGATGCGCCGCAGCAGGTCGCTCATGGCCGCCGCCCTCCTTCATCCGCGAGGACCTGCTCCATGGCGCGCTCGACGGGGACATGGATGACACCCGCGTCCCGGTCCACCCAGCCATAGCCGCGCAGCCGCGCTTGCTGGGCCTCGCGCAGCCTGGGCGCGCTGTCGTCCAACGCGAAGGGTTTCTGATTCACGTCCGCCACTTCGGCGCGCCCCAGGCCCGGAGGAAACGCCGCCCGCTCCGAGGACTCGAACCGGCGTTCGCTCCAACGAACCACCAGCAGCGCCGCCCCCACGAGCATCAGCCACGCGCCGCCCACCGCGACGATGCGCCGGCCCGGAAGGCTCCGCTGCTCCGGCGGAGGCGGTGTGAATCCCGGGCTCATGCGCCTGGCACCCGCAGGGAGTGCGGCAGGAACGGGTCACGCACCGGGACGGTGAAGCCACCGCGCACCAGCCACAACCACGCAGCCACGGTCACCCCACCGACGCCCGCCAGGGCCGTGACGCTCGTCCAGTGGAAGGAGCCTTCGCGGGGATGGAGCGCGGGGAAGATCAGCCAGTACACGTCCACCGCGTGCATGAGCAGCAGCCATGCGCTGACCGTGGCGAGCGCGACCGGGCGCTGCTTCACGCGGCGGAGCAGCAACAGGAAGAACGGGACGCCGAAGTGCCCCACCGCGATCAACACGGCCACCGCCCGCCAGCCGCCATCGAGCCGGGCGCGGTACCACGTCACCTCCTCTGGCAAGGAGGCAATCCACGCGAGCAGGAACTGCGAGAAGCCGCAGTAGGCCCACAGGCAGACGAAGGCGAGCAACAGCGTTCCCAACCGGAGGAAGTGCGGCGGGCCCATCAGCGCGCCGAACTCGCCGCCGCCCCGCGCCGCCGCCGCCGCAATCGCCACGGTGGCCAGCGCGCCCACCACCGCGCCGCAGCCCACGTACAGGGCATAGACGGTGGACTGCCACCACGGCTCCAGTGACATCAGCCAGTCCAGGCTGGCGAAGGACAGGCACAGCACCAGCAGGGGCAACGCGCCGGCGGACAGACGGCGCTGGCGCGCCGTGATGCGCACGGCCTGCTCGGTGATGGCCGGCTCCGCGTCCTGGCGCACGGACCAGCGATAAAGCAGCCCCCCCACCGCGCCCCAGACGGCGAAGTAGAAGATGGCTCGCACCACGAAGAAGGGCACGTTCAGGTAGGTGCTCTTGTGTTCCAGCAGGTGGAGGGCGTGCGCGTCCAGCCCCTGCGGAATGGCCACCCAGGGGAACAGGTGCGGCATCGCCACGACCACGGGGATGAAGAGCAGCGCGAACACCGGACAGCACGCGGCCATGACCTCCAGTGGCCGGCGCAGCACCGTGGGCCAGCGGGCTCGGGACGCGTGGAAGGTCGCCAGGATGAGGAGCGCGCCCAGGCAGAGCGACCACCACCAGGCGAACGCGAACAGGTAGCCGTGGGCCGCCTCGCGAGGCGACAGGAATCCGCCCAACAACGTGGCGACGAGCCCACCCGCGCCCACCCCGGCCGCGCCCACGACGCCGCGACGTCCCCGCGTGAAGCGCGTCAACACCGTGGCCGTCATGGCGTGCCTCCCGGTGCTGTCTGCTGGAGCGCCGCGCGCACGTCATCGGGCGCGGCGGACAGTGGAGCGCGCTGGCTGTACGCCAGGACTCGCAGCCAGGCCACGACCTTCCAGCGGGCTTCGGGCGTGAGCGCGTCCGCGTAGGACGGCATCAACCCGTAGCCCCCGGTGATGACCGAGTAATAGAACCCAGGCGGATGCGGCAGCGCGTCCCAGCCGGGCGACACCGGGAGCACGGCCGCCCCCGCGTCCGGAGGTGCCCCGCCCTCGGCGTGCATCGGATGCATGTGCGCCTCGCCATAGAGCGTCGGCGGCGGACGCTCCCGCATGTTCTGCCCGACGATGCTCTGCCCGTCTCCCAGCAGCCCGTGGCACGGCGCGCACCAGGTCTCGAAGTGGGCGCGCCCTTCCAGCAGGACGTCGCGCGTGAACGGCACCGGCAGCCGGTCCACGTCCACCCAGCCACCGTCCGGCGAGCCCCGGGGCGCGAAGGCCGCCTCCTGGAAGTACCACTCCCGGACCACCGTCCCAGGCACCCGAGGACGCATGGAGCGCGCGTCCGCGAAGTAGGGATTGGCGACGAACGCCCCGTCTCGCGCCTGCACCCGCATGGGGTCCAGGTCGACGCAGCCGGAGACCACCAGGAGCGCTCCCGCGGCGCCGTGCCCTCCTCGCCTCATGGCACCTCCTCCACCGCGAGCACCACGTTCGCGCCCAGCTCGCGCAGCGCGCCTTCCACTTCGTCCCGACGCGCCTCTTCCACTTCGATCGCGATCCAGAACCCGTCGATGCTGGCGCTGCGGAAAGCCTCCAGACGCAGGAAGGGGTGCGTCACCCGGGGCAGGCCACACGCGCCGATGACGCCCATGAAGATGGCGCTCGCGGCGGCCAGGACGCCGGACTCGAAGGTGATGGGGATGAACGCCGGACCGCTGTGCAGGGGCCGCCCGCCCACGTTCAGCGGCCAGTCCACGGCCTGGGTGAACCACTGCACGACATACGCGCCCACCGCGCCGCCCACGCCGGCGATGAGCGCGATCAGCGGCAGTCTCGACGGAGGCAGGTCCAACACCGCGTCCACCTCCTCCACGGGAAACGGGCTGTGCGCGTCCATGCGGCGGAAACCCCGGGTGCGCAGCGCACGCGCCGCCGCGACCAACCGGTCGGGAGCGCCGAACTCGCCCAGGACCCACCGGCTCATCGCCCACCGCCTTCCCGCGCGGAGACGGCGCGGGCGAAGGCCTCGGAGGCCGCCAGCTCATGTTGGAGCGCCTTCACCTCGCTGATGGGCACGGGCGGCAGGAACCGGAGGAACAGCAGGAAGCCGAGCCCGAAGAGCCCCAGCGTCCCGGACAGCAGGCTCAGGTCCACCCAGGTGGGCGCGTAGTGCCGCCAGCTCGAGGGGAGGAAGTCCTCGCTGAGCGGCGACACGATGATGATGAAGCGCTCCATCCACATGCCCACGTTGACGAGCAGCGCCGCGCACCACAGCACGACGGGCATGGTGCGCAGCCGCGCGGACCAGAAGAGCTGCGGCACCAGGACGTTGCAGGTGAAGACGAGCCAGAACGCCGGTGCATAGGGACCGGTGCGCAGGATGGACATCGCGTGCATCTCGTAGGGGTCTCCGCTGTACCAGCCGAAGAAGTGCTCCTGGACATAGCCGTAGGCGACGAACAGGCCGGACACGAGCAGCAGGCGCGCCAGGGCATCCAGGTGCGCGTCCGTCACCACCGCGTGCAGTTGGAGCGCGCGCCGGGCGGGAACCAACAGCGAGAGCACCATGGCCAGCCCGGAGAAAATGGCGCCCGCCACGAAGTACGGCGGGAAGACGGTGCTGTGCCAACCGGGGAGCTGCGACACCGCGAAGTCGAACGAGACGATGGTGTGCACCGACACGACCAGCGGCGTGGCCAGTCCCGCGAGCAGCAGGTAGCCCGTGCGCCAGTGCCGCCAGTGCCGGGCACTCCCCCGCCATCCCAGGGACAGCAGCCCCCAGACGCGGCGACGCCAGGACTGCCGCGCGGTGTCGCGCGCGGTGGCCAGGTCCGGGAGCATCCCCAGGTACCAGAACAACACCGACACGGTGAGGTAGGTGGTGACGGCCACCACGTCCCACGTGAGCGGTGAGCGGAACTGCGGCCACATCCGCAGCGAGCTGGGGTACGGGAACAGGTAGTAGAACTTCCAGGGGCGCCCCAGGTGCAGCAGCGGGAACAGCGCCGCGCACGTCAGGGCGAACAGGGTCATCGCCTCCGCCATGCGGTTGACGGAGCTGCGCCACTTCATCCCGAACAGCAGCAGGATGGCGGAGATGAGCGTGCCGGCGTGGCCGATACCAATCCACCAGACGAAGTTGATGATGCCGAACGCCCACGCGACGGGGATGTTGTTGCCCCAGGTGCCCACGCCCGTCACCAGCGTGACGGTGATGGCCACGATCAACAGCACCGTGAGCGCCGCGCACAGCCCCACCAGCGCCCACCACCCCGGCCCCGGCGTCGTGAGCACGGGGCGCAGCAACGCTTCACCCAGCCGGGCATCCGTGCGCCGCTCCTCGAGCAGCGGGTGGACGACCAGCGGGTCCTCGGGCACGGGGGCCAGTGGCAAGGGCTCGCTCATCCGGCGACCTCCCACGGATTCTTCAGGCGGATGAGGTGCACGGTGCGCGGCTGCGTCCCCAGGTGGTTCAACAGCGCGTAGTGGCGAGGATCCCGATGCAGTTGGCTGACGGGGTCCTCCGGCCGGTCGAGGTCACCGAAGACGATGGCGCCCGTGGGACACGCCTGCTGACAGGCGGTGCGCACCTCACCCTGGCGGATGTGGCGGCCCTCCACCCGCGCGGTGATGCGGGCCCCCTCGATGCGCTGCACGCAGTACGTGCACTTCTCCATCACCCCGCGCGAGCGCACCGTCACCTGCGGGTTGCGGTACATCCGGTCCAGCGGGCCGCCCCGGTTGTATTCCAGGTAGTTGAAGCGGCGGACCTTGTAGGGACAGTTGTTGGAGCAGTACCGCGTGCCGACGCAGCGGTTGTAGACCATCTGGTTGAGGCCCTCGTCCGAGTGGACGGTCGCGGCCACGGGGCACACGTACTCGCAAGGCGCGTACTCGCAGTGCACGCACATCAGCGGCTGGGTGATGACGGAAGGGTCGCTCGCGTCGCCCTGGAAGTAGCGGTCGATGCGAAGCCAGTGCATCTCCCGGCCGCGTCGCACCTGGTCCTTCCCCACCGCGGGGATGTTGTTCTCCGCCTGGCACGCGACGACACACGCACTGCAACCCGTGCAGCGGTGCAGGTCGATGGCCATGCCCCAACGATGGTGGGCCTCGGTCGGGACGGGCGTGGGGGGATAGAGATGCGCTTGGGGCGCCTGGAGCGCTTCGAGCCCGGTGTCTTCCCGCGCGGCGAAGCGGGAGGCCGTCGTCTGGAGCGCCACCGGCCGGCCCTCCATCCGCCAGTGTTCCTGCGTCAGCGCGAAGTCGTGGTGCCCCTCCAGGCGCGAGAGCCGCACCCCCGGCGCGAACCACGGCGCATCCTGGAAGCGCAGCACCTGCGCGTCGAAGCCCACGCCTCGGGCCACGGGACTGCCCAGGCGCTGGCCGTATCCCAGCGGCACCGTGAGCGTGTCATCCGCCTGCCCGGGCGCCACCAGCACCGGCGCTTCCACGGAGCGCCCCCGCAGCTCCAGCCGGACCCGCGAGCCCCGGGTCAGCGACAGCCGGGCCGCGGTCACCGGGCTCACCCCCACCGCGTTGTCCCAGGTGAGCTGCGTCACCGGGTCCGGCAGCTCCTGGAGCCAGGGGTTCGCCCCAAAGCGGCCGTCGTGGACCTTGGTGTCCGGGACGAAGTGCAGCTCCAGCCCGTCTCCAGGCGGAGGCAATCGCCGCACCGCCGCGAGCACCGCGGGGGCATCCACTGCGCCTCGCTGCTCGGGCAGCCGCGTATCCGCGATGACGCCCTCCGCGAGCCAGCGCTCCCACGCATCTTCGAATCGCTCCGGGGGCCGCGCCTGCTCACGCCACAGGGCCCGCAGGCGCTCGTAGGGCGTGGTGGACAACGCGCCGGTGAAGGCCGCCACCAGCTCCAGCGGCGGGACGGCGCTCTCCAGCAGGGGCGCGATGAGCGGTTGCAGGACCGTGGCGGTGCCGTCCACCGCACGTCCATCCTCCCAGGCCTCGTAGGGGTGCGTCGTGGGGACGGACCAGGACACCCTCGCGGCGGTCTCATCGTCGTGAAGCGCGCAATACACCGCGTCCTCGATCTGCTGCAGCGCGTCCCCCAACGGCACGTCCGTGGGCGCGCGGAACACGGGGTTCCAGGCGGTGATGAGCAGCGTGTCCACCCCACCCGCCCGGATGTCCGTCACCAGCTCGGACAAGGCCCCCCAGTCCGGCGCTGGCGCGAGGACCTGCTCCACGCACCGCACCGTCCCGTCGCCCAACGTCGCGTTGAGCAGGTGCGCCAGGGCGTGCACGGCGGGGGGCTGCGCTTCCCCCACCGAAACCCATGAGCGGGCCCCCTGCTCCATCAAATCCCGCGCGGCGCCCGCCACCCAGCGCTGCTCCGTGGCGTCCAAGGCCGCGGAGCCCTCCGCGAGCGCCGCGAGGTCCCCTCGGTTCAGCAGCCGCCCGAGCTCCGCCGCGAGCCCGCGTGCGACAAGCGGCACCCGGGACGGCCGTGCCCGGAGCCGCTCGTCCGCGAACGCCCCCGTGAGGCTCAGCCGGCTCTCCACCACCCAGAGCCGGTTGAGGTCGGGCGGCATGCGCGCGGCGATGAACTCGCGTGACGCCCGGAGCCCGCCCGTCGACGTGGACAGGAAGTCATCGTCCAACGACACGACGGCCCGCGCGGCGCCCCAGTCCGGCACCGCGCGCAGTTCACGCCCCAGGGCCAGCCGGGCGCCCGCGTCCGCATGCCCCGTGTCCGTCGACGTGAAGGGCACCACCCGGGCCTTCGGGAAACGTTCGAGGATGCGCGCATACGTCCGCGCCCACAGCGGTGACGCGCTGGGCTCCACCAGCAACCGCAGTCCCGCGCCCGCGTCCGTCCGGGCCGCGCGACGGCGAAGCATCTCGAAGACGCGGGCCAGCGACGTGGGCGCGCCCCGGTGACGCACGGCGCGCGCGCGGTGCGGGTCGTAGAGCCCCAGCAGCGAGGCCTGCTCATGCGCACCCGCGGCGCCCAGACTCTCCGGATGGGAAGGGTTGCCCGACACCAGGGTGGGCCGCCCCTCCTGGCTGCGCGCCAGCACGCCGCGCACATGGCCTTCCCACGTGAAGCCCGTGGCGAAATGGAGCGGAACGCCCGGCGTGAATTCAGGGGGCGGCCTCGAGTAGGGCAGCACCTTCTCCGGCGGTGAGCGGAAGCAGCCCGCGAGCCCGGACGCCGCGGTGCCGAACGCGGCCAACTCCAGCAGCACGCGCCGAGACAGCCCCTTGGGCGGCGCGTCCGCCTCGGGAGGGAACTCCTCCGGTGGCCCCTCCTCCATCGCCCTCCCCTCCAGGCTCCGCCACGGCGCGGGGCCTCCGAGCACGGGGAGCGGATATCGGTCCGTCAGCGGTGGCATGTCGAGCACTCGGTCCGGGGAGAGACATCCAGGGTCCGCATCACCAGGAGCCCCGTGTCGCGGGCCGCCCCCGGAGGACGCCACGTCATGTCCGCCACGCGCTCCGGCGGGCGCAGGTGCGGCACGGGGTCGCGGTGGCACTCCAGGCACCAGCCCATGGTGAGCGGCGCCACCTGCTCCACCCGCGCCATCTGGTCCACGCGGCCGTGACAGCTCACGCACCCCACGCCCTTGTGCACATGGATGGCGTGGTTGAAGAACACGTAGTTCGGCAGCCGGTGGACGCGGTTCCAGGGAATGGGCCGGTCCTCGAAGTAGCTTTGGCGCACCAGCGACAGGGGCTCGCTCTCGTTCCAGATTTGCGCATGGCAGCCCATGCACCGGCTGGTGGGCGGAATGCCGGCGAACGGCCCTTTCCAGGCGCCTTCATGGCAGTAGCGACAGCCGATGCCTTCGTCCGCGACGTGGTGCCGATGGTCGAACGGGACGGGTTGCGGCACGGGCTCGAAGGCGCCGGTGCCCAGGGGGTTCCGTGCCAGCAGCAACAGCGCGACGGGCAGCGCCACCGGCAGCACGGCCATCAGGCCGAGCACGGCGCGCAGGATTCCATCGGTCGCTGGAGGAAAGAGGCCCATACACCGCCCAGGCAGGCTCGCGGCCCGCACCTAGCGGAGGGACATCTCCCGGGGGAAGCACGCGGCTCGCGGAGCGTCCGTTACTCCAAGCCCCGCGGCACCCACGTCCGCGACTCCACAGGCGAATGCCCTGGAGGCGCAGCCGGACTATTCAGCCTTGGCCACGTCCTCGTCCAAGGCGACGTTGGTGGAGGCCCGGTCGTACACGGCGATATCGAGCAGCCCCTCCTCGCGCGCCACCAGCACCGGCACCAGCATCTGCCCCGTGACGTTCGTCATGGTGCGCATCATGTCGAGGATGCGGTCGATGGCCAGCAGGTAGCCCAGGCCCTCCAGCGGCAACCCCGCGGAGCTGAGCACCACCGTGGCCATCACCACCGCCGTCCCGGGCACGCCCGCGGTGCCGAAGCTGCCCAGCACCGACGCCAACAGGATGATGAAGTACTGCGACGCGGACAGCTCCAAGCCGAAGTACTGCGCCACGAAGAGCGACGCGATGGCCGGATAGATGGCACCACAGCCGTCCATCTTGATGCTCGCGCCCAGCGGCACCGCGAAGGACGCGTAGTCCTTGTTGACGCCCAGGTTGTGCGTCACCGCGCGGATGGCCACCGGCATGGACGCGAAGCTGGACGCGCTGACGAACGCCACCTGCATGCCCGGCGCTGCGCCTCGGAAGAAGCGCAGCGGGTTGAGTCCGTGCGTCAGCAGCAGCCCGCCGTAGACGAAGACGATGTGCAGCGCGCACGCCAGGTACAGCGCGAACACGAGCTTGCCCAAGGGCAGCAGGCGCTCGAAGCCATAGGTCCCCACCAGCGCCGCGATGAGCCCGAAGGTCCCCAGCGGCGTGAGCTCCAGCACGAAGCGCGTGACTTGAATCATCGCGTCACTGGCCTCGCGGACCAGCTCGCGCAACCGGGCCGTCTTCTCGCCCAGCTTCACCAGCGCGAAGCCCAGCAGCGCGGCGAAGAAGATGACCTGGAGGATCTTCCCACCCGCCAGCGCGGCGAACGGGTTGGTGGGGACCACATCCAGCAGCACCTGGATGGGGCCGGGCACGTCCTTCGGCTTGAAGGACTCCATGGCCACGAGCTGCCCCACGCCCACGCCGGGCTGCAGGAACGTCGCGACAGCCAGCCCCACCCCCACGGCCAGCGCGGCGGTGATGGCGAACCAGAGGAATGTCTTTCCGCCCAGCGCCGCCACGCTCTTCTGCCCGTGGAGCGCCGCCACCGCGTTCATCACCGCGAAGAACACCAGCGGCGTGGCGATCATCTTGATGAGGTTGACGTAGAGCGTCCCCAGCGGCTGGAACCAAGGGCCCGCCGGCTCGCCCACGAGCCAGCCCGCCACGGCGCCGAGCACGAAAGCCCCCAGGACGCGCTGCCAGAAGGGGATGCGGAACCAGGCGGAGACCAGCTTCTTCACGGGGGGACCTCGTGGCGTCGGGCGGCGGACGATAACTCCCCTCCCCGGGGCGCGCAGGGGGAAGCGCAGATTTTGCGCTGGGTGTGAACGGCACCCGGGATCCCCGTTTTGCCTCGTCCCGGAGCGCCCGGAAGGGGCCCCCAAGCACATCAGGGCCTCCCATTTATTCCCGGGGAGCGGTACACCAGGGCCCACCATGGCCGAGACCTCTTCGCTCAACATCCCCACTGTCGACCTCGCCGACCTCGCGTCGGATGACTCCGCTCGCGTCGAGCGCGCTGCCGCGGCGATCCGCGAGGCCTTTGGCGTTTTTGGTCTCGTGTACGTGAAGAACCACGGCGTCGACACCCAGGCGCTGAACCGGTTCTACGACGCCTTTGGCGCGTTCATCGCGAAGCCCGCCGAGGAGAAGAAGCCCTACGGCCGTGCCGACATCTGGTACCAGCGGGGTTGGACGCCTCCGAACACCGAGGTCGCGGTCGCCGGCAACGGCCAGCCGGACTTCAAGGAGTGCTACTTCGCCGCGCCCTACCCCAATGACCCGCAGTCCGCGCTCGAGTTCCCGGAGCTGTACCCGGAGAACGTGTGGCCCCAGAACGCGCCGGCCTACTTCGAGGACGGCCTGATGACGCTGGGCCGCTCGCTCCACGAAGCCGGCCTGAAGCTGCTCCGGGGCTCCGCCATCGCGCTGGGTCTGCCGGGCAACCTCTTCTCCGAGCTGTGCGAGCGCGGCGCCCACGTCACCCGCGCGCTCCAGTACCTGCCCCTCACCGATGCGCAGGTGAACACCTCCATCGTCTGGGGCGAGGAGCACACGGACTTCAACCTGCTCACCCTGCTCCCCGGGGGACGCTTCCTGGACCCCAACGGCGGCGCGGCGCCGGGCCCCGACAACAAGAGCGGCCTGTACCTGCGCACGCGCGCGACGCCCGAGGCGCCCAACGGCCTCCAGGTCCGTGGGACCGCGCCCGCGGGATGCATCGTCGCGCAGGTGGGCCAGCAGCTCGAAATCCTCACGGGCGGCACCTTCCTCGCCACCCCCCACGTCATCACCGCCCCGGGCGTGTCGGGATGGCAGCGTCAGTCGGCCGCGCACTTCATGCACGTGCACACCAACACGGTGCTGTTCCCGCTGGAGAAGTTCCGCGGCCCCGAGGCCATCCGGAACTACGCCCCGCCCGTGCTCGCGGGGACGTATGACATCAAGACGCTGGTGGACATCGGGCTGGCGCCCGCGAGCGCGCTCGACAAGCTCGGGTACCGCCACTACGACCGGCTGAACCGTCAGCGCGCTGGCGCGTAGTTCGCCGTCGTGATCCGAGGCCCCAGCGACACGGGGGCCTCGCGTGTCCGCGGCGCAAAGACAGACAATAAAACACATACAAACGTCTGCCTTTGCCTGTCAGTCATTGATTTCACATATCAAAGGCAGAGTCCTGTCATTGCGGCGCCTGAAATCACTGAAAATGATTTCATGTAGGCATGGGAGGGTCCAGGCGACCGTTTCGGGTCCCAAGACGAAGCCATGGGGGCCCCAAAAACCACTGATGACGTGTTCATGTAGGCATGACACCTCCGGCGCACATGCTCGCCCATCTGCCTGGCAAGCGACCTGCCGACCGCCTGGCCAAAACCTCAGCAAAAAATGACTGAAGGTTCGTTCATGTAGGCACGACACTTCATTTCTAGCGCTTGGAACATCGCGACAGGTGTCGCAGGTTGACGCTGTCCTGCCCTGCGGTGGGATATGTCGCCTGTGCGACAGCCGTACTGGCCGCGCGTCCGAGCCAATGGCGAACAGCCGGTAGACCCGTCAAGGGTAGCCCGGCCTGCCTGCCCGCCTGCGTGACCCGCGCACCGAGGTGAGGAGCTTCGCCGCACGATGAACAACACCATCGACTTCAAGACGCTCTTCGACGCCTCCCCCAACCCGTACATGCTGCTCGACCGCGACCTGCGGTACGTCGCGGCCAACGATGCGTACCTCCGCATCACCGCCAGTACGTTGGACTCGCTCCTGGGGCGATACGTCTTCGAGGTGTTCCCGAACGACCCGGAGAACCCCGACAACGCCAACACGCTGCAACTCCGCGAGTCCTTCCTCCGGGTGCTGGCGCAGCGGAGCCCGGACATCCTCGCGCTGATTCCCTACCGGGTCCCCCGGAACACCGACGCGGGCGTCGTCACCGAGCACCGGTACTGGAGCGCCACCCACATCCCCCTCTTGGATGCCAAGGGCGACGTGGCCTACATCCTCCAGCACACCGTCGACGTCACCGAACTGCAGCGGCTCCAGGAGGCCGTCCGCGCGGCCACCGGGACGACGGCGCCCGAGCCCGGCGCGTCGCAGCCCGCGCAGATGGAAGCCGGCGTGTTCCAGCGGGCCCAGCAGGTGCAGGAGGCCAACCGGAGCCTGGACCTGGAGCGGCGCCACCTCCGCCGCCTGTTCGAACAGGCGCCCAGCTTCATGTGCTTCCTGCGCGGCAAGGAGCACGTCTTCGAGCTGGCCAACACGGCCTACCAGCAGCTCGTCGGCCACCGCCCCATCCTGGGCAAGGCCATCCGGGACGCCCTGCCGGAGGTGGACGGCCAGGGCTACTTCGAGCTGCTCGACCGCGTCTTCACCACCGGTGAGGCCTTCGTGGGCCGCGGCATGCGGGTGTTCCTGCAGCGGACGCCGGACGACACGCTCGCGGAGAGCCACGTCGACCTCGTGTATCAACCCATCATCGAGCCGGACGGCGCCATCACCGGCATCTTCGTCCAGGGCCACGACATCACCGAGCAGAAGCGCGCCCAGGACGAGCTGCGCCAGTACAAGGACCACCTGGAGGACCTCGTCCGCGAACGGACCCGCGCGCTCGAGGAGAGCGAGACCGAGCGGCGGCAGACGGAAGCGGCGCTGCGACAGGCGCAGAAGATGGAAGCGGTGGGCAAGCTCACCGGCGGCGTGGCGCACGACTTCAACAACCTGCTCCAGGTCATTGGCGGCAACCTCCAGCTCCTGCTGCGCGACGTGGGGGACAACACCCAGGCCCAGCGCCGGTTGACCACCGCCATTGGCGCGGTGGAGCGCGGGGCACGGCTCTCCTCGCAGCTCCTCGCGTTCGCCCGGCGACAGCCGCTCAACCCGACGGTCATCAGCCTGGGGCGGCTGGTGCGTGGCATGGACGACCTGCTCCGCCGAGCGCTCGGCGAGGACGTGGAGCTGGAGACCATCATCGGCGGCGGGCTCTGGAACACCTTCGTCGACCCGAACCAGCTCGAGAACGTCATCCTCAACCTGGCCATCAACGCGCGCGACGCCATGGAGGGCCAGGGCAAGCTGACGCTCGAGGCCGGCAACGCCATGCTGGATGACCACTACAGCCAGCTCCACGCGGACGTGACCGCCGGCCAGTATGTGTTGCTGGCCATCTCCGACACCGGCTGCGGCATGTCGGCAGAAGTGCTGGAGCGGGCCTTCGAACCGTTCTTCACCACCAAGCCCGAGGGCCGGGGCACGGGCCTGGGCCTGAGCATGGTGTATGGCTTCGTCAAGCAGACCGGCGGCCACGTGAAGATCTACAGCGAGGTCGGCCACGGGACGACCATCAAGATCTACCTCCCCCGCTCGCTCCAGGTGGAGATGCCCCGCGCCGAGGTCATCAACGAACCCGTCGAGGGCGGCTCCGAGACGCTGCTCGTGGTCGAGGACGACGCGGAGGTGCGCGCCACCGCCGTGGAGATGCTCACGGAGCTGGGCTACCGCGTGCTCAAGGCGTCCGACGGCCAGAGCGCGCTCGCCGTCATCCAGAGCGGCATCCCCATTGACCTGCTCTTCACCGACGTGGTGATGCCCGGCCCGGTGCGAAGCCCCGAGCTGGCGCGGCAGGCCAAGGCGCTCTCCCCGGACCTGGAGGTGCTCTTCACCTCCGGCTACACGGAGAACGCCATCGTCCATGGCGGCCGGTTGGACCCCGGCGTTCAACTGCTGAGCAAGCCCTACCGGCGCGAGGACCTGGCGCGGAAGATCCGCCAGTTGCTCGCCGCGCGGCAGCAGCGCATCACCGAACGCGAGGCCATGAACCCGCCCCGCCTGACGCCACCGCCGGTGTCGACACCCGCCGTGGAGCGGGTGTCACTGCGAATCCTCCTCGTGGAGGACGACGAGAACATCCTGTTGCCCGCGTGCGAGCTGCTGGAGACCTTGGGCCATACCGTGACGGCCGTCACCAGCGCGGAGCAGGCCACGCCCCTGCTGGCCTCGCGCACGTACGACCTGCTCTTCACCGACGTGAGCCTGCCTGGCCAGTCCGGCATCGAGCTGGCCCGCCAGGCGCTCCAGGACGCCCCCTCGCTGCGCGTCATCATCGCGTCGGGGCACGGCAACAACCTGGACAAGGACGACACCAGCGCGCTCGCGGGCGCCATCCTGCTGCCCAAGCCCTACGGCATCACCCAGCTCGAGCAGGCGCTGGCCCAGGCCACCGTATGAAGGTGAATTCAGGTTCATGCACTGCGTCATGCGGACAAGGCGCAAGGGGCGCTTGCTCCGCGCGCGACAAACGCCGTTAATCAGCGCATGAAATTCCTGAGAGAGCTCCGCTCGGTCCTCAACCTGACCGTGCTGGTGGCCGGGCTCGGCTACTTCGTCGACCTCTTCGACATCACGCTGTTCGGCGTGGTGCGTGTCGCCTCGCTGAAGGACATTGGCATCACGGACCCGGCCGAAATCCTCCAGAGCGGCCTGCTCATCTACAACGCGCAGATGGTGGGCATGATGGTGGGCGGCCTGCTGTGGGGCGTGCTCGCCGACAAGCGCGGGCGTCTCTCGGTGATGTTCGGCTCCATCCTGCTCTACTCGTTCGCGAATCTGGCCAACGCCTTCGCCTGGGACGTCACCAGCTACGCCGTCTTCCGGTTCCTGGGCGGCGTGGGCCTGGCGGGCGAGCTGGGCGCGGCCATCACCCTGGTCGCGGAGTCCCTGCCCAAGGAGAAGCGCGGCCTGGGCACCACCATCGTCGCCACGCTGGGCATGCTCGGCATCGTCGCCGCGGCCTTCGTCGGTCAGCACCTGTACTGGAAGACGGCCTACCTCACCGGCGGCTTCATGGGCATCGCGCTGCTCTTCGCGCGCTTCAAGGTGTCCGAGTCGGAGCTGTTCCAGAAGAAGACGGACCCGTCACGCGCCAACCCGCTGCTGCTGCTCACCGGCGGCCGGTTCCTCAAATACATCTGCTGCATCCTGATTGGCGTGCCCATCTACTTCACCACGGGCATCCTCTTCACCTTCGCGCCCGAGCTCACCGCCGGCCTCAACGTCCAGGGCACGGTGACGGCCGGCAACGCCATCCTCTACGGCTCCATTGGCCTGACGCTGGGCGACCTGCTGGCCGGCGTCTTCAGCCAGTGGCTCAAGAGCCGCAAGCGCGCCGTGGCCATCAACCTCATCGCGGGCTTCTCGCTGATGCTCGTCTACGGCCTGACGCCGGGGCTCACCAGCACCATGGTGTACGTCCTCAGCTTCCTCATTGGCATCACCGTGGGCTACTGGGCCGTGCTCGTCACCATGGCCGCCGAGCAGTTCGGCACCAACATCCGCGGCACCGTGGCCACCACCGTCCCCAACTTCGTGCGCGGCTCGGCGGCGCTCGCGGCCAGCGGCTTCGCCTACCTCAAGGGCGAGATGTCCGTGGCCACCGCGGCCATCGTCGTCGGCAGCGTCTGCTTCGGCCTGGCGCTCATCGCCCTCACCCGCCTGGAGGAGACGTTCCACCGCGACCTGGATTTCGAGGAGACGGCCACCGGCCCGGAGACGGCCCCGCAGACCTCGCAGTCCAGCACCTGACGCCCCGTGCGCCGCGCACGCCGCGCCGCGCACTGAAGTGGACGTTCCTCCCGCGGGCCATTGCCCCAGGGCCCGTGGGAGGCCTACAGCGCGATCATGGAACAGATGACGCACCGTCCCATCCAGAAGGTCCTTTGCGCCAACCGCGGTGAGATTGCCATCCGCGTCTTCCGCGCCTGCAACGAACTGGGCATCCGCACCGTCGCCATCTACAGCGACGAGGACCGCACCCACGAGCACCGCCACAAGGCCGACGAGGCGTACCTCGTGGGCCGGGGCAAGCGGCCCGTGGAAGCGTACCTGGGCATCGACGAAATCCTCGACGTGGCCCAGAAGGCCGGCGTGGACGCCATCCACCCCGGCTACGGCTTCCTGTCGGAGAACGCCGCCTTCGCCGAGGCCTGTGAGCGGCGCGGCATCCGCTTCATCGGGCCGCGCTCGGACGTGGTCCGCACCATGGGCGACAAGGTCGCCGCGAAGCACCTGGCCGAAGCCGTGGGGGTCCCCGTCGTCCCCGGCGTGACGCTGGAGGGCGACGACGCCCACGTCCTGGCCCAGGCCCGCGACTTCTTCACGAAGCATGGCGGCCCCATCCTGGTGAAGGCGGCCCACGGCGGCGGCGGGCGCGGCATGCGCGTGGTGCGCGAGGCCAAGGACCTGGAGGACGCGCTGGCCTCCGCGCGCTCGGAGGCGAAGAGCGCCTTCGGCTCGGCGGCGGTGTTCCTGGAGCGCTTCCTGGAGCGGGTGCGGCACATCGAGGTGCAGTTGCTGGGCGACCTGCACGGCAACATCGTCCACCTGCACGAGCGCGACTGCTCCGTGCAGCGGCGCCACCAGAAGGTCATCGAGATCGCCCCCGCCCCCAACCTGGCGCCGGCGGTGAAGGAGGCCATCTGCGAGGCGGCGGTGCGGCTGGCCCGGAAGGCCGGCTACACCAGCGCGGGCACCGCCGAGTTCCTGGTGGCGAACGACGCCTTCTACTTCATCGAGTGCAACGCCCGGCTCCAGGTGGAGCACACCGTCACCGAGCAGGTGACGGGCGTGGACCTGGTGCAGAGCCAGATTCGCATCGCGGAAGGCTCCCGGCTGGACGCGCCCGAGGTGGGCATCTCCCGCCAGGAGGACGTGGTGCCCCGCGGCTACGCGGTGCAGCTCCGCGTCACCACCGAGGACCCGGCCAATCAGTTCATGCCAGACGCGGGCATCATCACCGCCTGGCGCGCGGCCACCGGCTTCGGCATCCGGCTGGATGGCTCCAACGGCTACACGAACGCCGTCATCTCGCCCTACTACGACTCCATGCTGGTGAAGGTCATCGCCTACGCGCCCACGTTCCAGGGCGCGGTGATGAAGGGCCAGCGCGCGCTGCGCGAGTTCCGCATCCGCGGCGTGAAGACGAACCTGCCCTTCCTGGAGAACGTCCTGTCCCACCCCGCCTTCCAGCAGGGTGAGACGTACACGCGCTTCATCGACGAGACGCCGGAGCTGTTCCACCTGGAGCCCCGCCGCGACCGCGCCACCAAGCTGCTCCAGTACCTGGGCGACGTCACCGTCAACGGCCACCCCACCATCAAGAAGCCGCAGCGGCTCAAGCCCACGCAGTTCCTGGAGCCCCGACTGCCGGTGACGCCGCCCGGGCCCGTGCCCCGGGGCACCGCGCAGATTCTGGCGGAGAAGGGCCCGCGCGGGCTGGCGGACTGGGTGCTGGCCCAGAAGCGCGTGCTGCTGACGGACACCACCATGCGGGACGCGCACCAGTCCCACCTGGCCACGCGCATGCGCACCCGCGACATCCTCCGCGTGGCGCCCGCCACCGCGCACCTCGCCTCGGAGCTGTTCAGCCTGGAGAGCTGGGGCGGCGCCACCTTCGACACCGCGTACCGCTTCCTCAATGAAGACCCGTGGGCCCGCCTGCGCGCGCTCAAGGCCGCCGCGCCCAACCTGCTCCAGCAGATGCTCCTGCGCGGCGCGAACGCGGTGGGCTACACCAGCTACCCGGACAACGTGGTGGAGGCCTTCATCGACGAGGCGGCCGAGGCCGGCGTGGATGTGTTCCGCATCTTCGACAGCCTCAACGATTTGGGCAGCATGGAGGTCTCCATCCGCCGCGTGCTGACGACGGGCAAGGTGGCGGAGGTGGCCATCTGCTACACGGGCGACGTCGCCAACCCCAAGCGCACCCGGTACACGCTGGACTACTACGCGGACCTGGCGCGGCGCATTGAAGACTCCGGCGCGCACTTCCTGTGCATCAAGGACATGGCGGGCCTGCTGCGTCCCCGCGCCGCCGCCATGCTGGTGCAGCGGCTGCGCGAGGTGACGCGGCTGCCCATCCACCTGCACATGCACGACACGTCCGGCAATGGCGTCGCCGCCTACCTGGAGGCCATCGAGCACGGCGTGCACGTGGTGGACGTGGCGCTGGGCAGCATGGCCGGCCTGACGAGCCAGCCCAGCTTCAACGCGCTGGTGAGCGCCCTGCGCGGTCACCCCCGCGAGACGGGCCTGGCCAACGCGAGGCTCCAGCCGCTGGCGAACTACTGGGAGGACGTGCGCGAGTACTACGCCCCCTTCGAGAGCGGCCTCAAGAGCACGACCAGCGAGGTGTACTACCACGAGATTCCCGGCGGTCAGTACTCCAACCTCCGCCCGCAGGTGGCGGAGATGGGACTGCTGGGGCGCTGGAACGACGTGAAGGACGCCTTCGCGCTGGTCAACGTGCTGGTGGGAGACATTCCCAAGGTGACGCCGTCCTCGAAGATGGTGGGTGACTTCGCCATCTTCCTGCTCAAGAACGACCTCCTGGTGCGGGCCACCACGCTGGCGGAGGCTGCGGCGCTCACCCGCCAGAAGTTGATTGAACAGGCGCCGCGCCTGGACTTCCCCACCAGCGTGGTGGGCTACTTCCGCGGCGAGCTGGGCCAGCCGCCCAACGGCTTCCCCGAGGACCTGCGCGCCGCCGTGCTCAAGGGCCTGCCGCGCGTGGAGGGCCGCCCTTCCGCCAGCATGCCTCCGCTGGACCTGGACGCGCTCCAGCGCGAGCTGTCCAACAAGACAGGCCATGCCCTCACCCGCGTGGACGCCATCTCCAGCGCGCTCTACCCGCGCGTCATGTCGGGCTACCTGGAGGACCTCGCCCGCTACGAGGACGTCTCCATCCTCGACACGCCCAACTACTTCTACGGCATGGAGGTGGGCCAGGAGATCTGGGTGGAGCTGGAGCCCGGCAAGACGTTGGTCATCAGCCTGTCCGCGGTGGGCGAGCCGGACGAGGAAGGCGTGCGCACCGTCTACTTCGCCCTCAACGGCCACAACCGCACCGTCCAGGTGAGGGACCGCGGCCGGGCCACCACCGTGGAGGCGCGCCGTCAGGCGGACCGCGCCAACCCGAACCACGTGGCCGCCAGCATGCCGGGCACCGTCATCACCGTGCACGTCAAGGTGGGCGACGCGGTGGAGACGGGCGCACCGCTCGTCACCCTGGAGGCGATGAAGATGGAGACGGTGGTGCGCGCGCCCAGGACGGGCACCGTGGAGGAGGTCATCCCGGCGCTCAAGGCCGCCGTCCAGGGGGGCGACCTGCTGGTGGTGCTGAAGTAGCCGCGCGGTGGGTGGCGGTGGCCTTCAGAAGGTCACCGTCATCACCAGCGTGTCGGAGTAGGCCCCCGCGGGCACCGACTGCTGCGAGAAGATGCGGCCGTAGATGGGGATGGTCGTGTCCTCTCCGAAGACGGGGAGGAACGGCCCGTAGCGCACCGTCCCCGACGAACCGTTGCCCCAGACGAGCAGCCGCGTCGCGTCCCGGTAGAGGTTGTACCGCAGCCGGGGCGACCCCGGCCCCGCCATGCTGCGCGCCGCGAAGGCGCCGCCGCCACCGGTGCTGATGTCGATGTAGATGGGGGTGATCTGCCCCTCGCACCGGAAGATGATGTTCCCCACCGAGTCCCGGGGAAGCACATCCGTGGAGAGATAGGTCCCGAAGGCCACCGCCTGCGTGGTGCGAATCTGGCAGACCGCGCCCGCCAGCCCCGGGAGCAAGCCACAGGCCCCCACCACCGCGAGCGCCGCCGCTCGCGTCGCGCTATTTCGCATCATGGACGCACCTCACGGTTCCCAGGTCGATGACCTTGCCCTCGAGGGACGGGACCTCCAGCGAGGTCGCGCAGCGGCCCTTGGGGTAGACGACTGTCGCCGGAAGGCGGCCTTCGGGCAGCCCCACCAATTCGAACTCACCATTCCATCCAATGGGCGAAGCCCACTTCTCTCCATCCTTCTCCACGCGAATCTCGCCATAGGACAACCAGCGCGTGTCCTCCTGCGAGTCGATGGTCACCTTGCCCCGGTACGCGCGCACCGTCTGCGTCTTGAAGTCGAGCACGACGCCGCCGCGCTGGTACGTGGCCACCGTCTGCTCCGTGGACGGGATGTAGACGTCCAAGGGCACCTGGTTGTCCGCCAGCGAGAGGTGGTTGGCGTTGTAGGACTGCAGCCGCGTCACCACCAGCTCACCGTCCGCGTCCGTCTGGCCGATTTCGTGGTGGTTCAACCGCACGCCCACGCCTTGAACCCCCTTCACGCGCACCAGCGCGAAGCCCTGGTCCACCGCGCGGGTGGGACGCACGCGTCCGCCAATGAAGACCAGGCCGCCGGCGACCTCGCCCATGCCGGAGACGCGCCCTTCGAACCACTCCGCGCCGGCCGACACACGTCCCACGTTGCTGTCGTAGTCGGCCCGCCCCATGGCCCGGTCCGCCCGCCCCACCTGGCCCTGCACCTGGTAGCCCAGGCCCCCTTCCATGGGCACCGAGCGCGCGAGGTCCGCCGACGTGGTGCCCTCCCCGCGCAGGCCCTGGGAGTGGCCCAACGTGGCCGTGGTCCGGGCATCGAAGATGGCGTTCAGGTACACCATGCCCTCCACCGCGGAGTCGCCACTCATGGACTTGCTGCGGTTCGCGGCGAAGGACAGCGTCGTCCGGTCCGTCAGGCGCGCCGAGGTGGTGGCCCCCAGCCACGTCGTCCACCCCGCCTGCTGGTAGCGCGACAACATGGCCTGCCCCCCCACGTTGACGTCCTGCCCCAGCGCGACGAAGAGCGAGCCGCCCGTCTCCACGATGGGGTGGTCGTCATCCAGCTTGAGGCTGGTGTGGGTGTACGACTCGTTCATGCCCCGGCCAAACAACGAGCCACCCACCCAGCGGCGCTGCAATGAGTAGACGATGCCCGCCGCCAGGCCCGTGCGGCTCTCGCTGCGGCTGATGGCCTGCGACAGCTCCAGCTCACCGAAGGGAAGCTGGATGAGCTGCAAGGCGCCGGTGCTGACCATGTTGGGGGCCATCTCCAGGCGGACCCCCGGCGTCAGCCAGGACGTGAGGCCCAGGCGGGCATTTCCCAGCAACATCGGACGGCCGTAGTCGAAGTTGTGGAGGTGGAGCGACTCTCGCTCGACGCCCGCGGAGAAGCGGAAGTCCGCCACGCCCGGGGAGAGCTGCTGGCCGCTGAGGTAGTACGAATCATTCACCTCGCGGGTGCGGCCGAAGGCGTCCCGGATGACGTAGCGCGTGTTGCCCTCGCCCCGAGGCACCGTGAGGTTCTCCAGGCGGAACGGGCCCGGTGGCAGCTCGGTGCGCCGCACCAGGTGGTTGTTGACGTAGACCTCCAACGTGGAAGGCGTGTCCACGTCACCCGCGTAGTCCTGCATGGGATTGCGGATGAAGTAGGGATTCAGCTCGAACGAGCGCACCAGGTGGAAGCCCGCCACCACCGCGCCGCCGCCCAGCACCCCGCCAAACGCCGTGGCCTCGCCGGCGATGGCGCGCACCATGTGCTTGGGGAAGTCCAGGGAGAGCTGCGAAAGGCCGCGCAGGGGCACCGTGCCGGGCCGCCACCGCGCCTGCGTCGTCAACAATCCCCGGCCCACGGACGCCCCCGCCTCACCGAAGAAGGTCAGCGCGGTGTTGCGGGCGTGCGCGGCGTAGTTGACGAAGCCGCTGGGGCTGCCGCGCACCTGATAGTCCCCGGGCACTTGTGGGCCCAGGTTGATGCGGGTCGCGGAGAAGACGGAGGCCGGCAGTTCGCACACGAGGCTGACGGTCCGCTCGTCCATGTCACAACGCCCGCGGGGCTCCAGGGAGCGGGCGGAGATGTATGTCTTTCCCTCGAAGACTTCCTGGCGACCTCCCAGCGCCACCAGGTCCACCCCATAGGCCTCGAGCGAGTCCGCCGGGAGCAGCACGTCTCCGTCCCGGAGCATGGGAAAGGTGGCGCCACGGGGAACACCGTTGAGGGTGAAGTCCGCGACGATGGGCATGGGCGGCGCGGAGGGGTTTCCCGCCGACTCCTGCGCCGCCGCTGGGAGGGGTCCCAGCGACAGCGACAAGGCCAACACCGCGCGCGCGGGCGCACGGGTCACTACTCGTCTGGTGGGGGCCATGACAGGTTTTGTTTCAGCGAGCGCAGGGCGCGGAAGAATTCACGGGGGACGTCTGACGGAGCACGCCCTGGTCGGTCTCCATCTCCACCTCCAGCGTGCGAACCTTGCGGCAGGCCTTGCCAGCGACCTCCATGGCGTACACCTGCGAGTCGCCCGCCAGCACGTACCAGCCGGGCTCCTCTTGTTCGACCAGCCGCTTGCCTTTGGCGTCGAGCCCGCGCACCCGGAGGTTCCGGATGAAGAAGTTCACCGTGCCCGGGTTCTTCACCCGGACGTGGAACTTGGACTCGCGCAAGACTGCTTCATCAATCTGACCGTGGAGCGTCTTCTTCTTCGGCGCGAGGAAGACGGGGATCGACACCCGGGTCAGGACGTTCAACCCAGTCGCCTGGGTCGAGGGTTGCAGCGGCGGAAGCTCCTCCACGACGATGCGGAAGGAGCGCTCCGTATCCTGTGGAGCCGAGGAGCTGCCCACCCGAATGGGGCGGGACTCCCCGGGCTCCAACGTCAACATGGACGGGAAGAAGAACAGGTCCTGAGTCGGCGCGAGCGACATGCGGCCTTCTTCATCCTGGACCCAGGAATAGACAGAGGCTTGGAAGCGTGTGGTCTCGTTACCCTTGTTCCTCACGTTCATCACCACGCCACGAGCGCCAGAATCCAACTCGAGCCGGACCGGGCTGACGTCGAGCTCAGCCGCGCTCGCACGCCCCATGGAGGTCCATTCCAAGGCAGCCGCGAACATCAGGCCGCCCGTCCAGGAAAGAAGACGGTTACGCATGGGTCATCGCCTCGCGAATCAGAACGTGATGGTGGCGACGACGGTGTCGTTGTACGTGCCAGAGGGAACGTTCTGGCCGCGCGGAACCGTGCCGTAGACCAGCACGGGGACGGGAAGACCCGTGCCGAGGAACGGGAGGCCCGTGCCCGCGGTGTTGCCCCACACGATGAGGCGGGTCACGTCCTGGTACAGGTTGTAGGCGAGGTAGTCCGCCGACGCCGTGTTGCGCATCCGGCGCAGCGGCGCCGCGTCCGTCGAGCCCGCGCCCGCGTGCAGGCCCTGGCCCAGGGTGATGACCGCCGTGCCGAGCAGGGTGCACTGCACGCTCAGCGTGCCCGTGCCGAACAGGTCGATGCCCAGCGCGGAGTTCACGATGATGGGATCGTACGTACCGAAGTTCAGCGTGCCGCCGCCCGTGCCGGCGCCGATGCTGCAAGAGCCACCGACGTTGGCGGTGACGTTCAGGTTGGCGGTGGCGGTGGCGGCCTCGGCGGGCGAGAAGGCGGCGAGGGAAGCAGCGGCGGTGACGGCAGCAACGGCAGTCTTGATTGCGTTCATTGACAATGCTCCAACGAGCAGCCGGTTGATTCCGGCTGCGGCGGGGCATTGCAACCCGTTGGCCGAACCTTCAGCGGTCCCGCCCACCCCTCCCTTCAGCGCATGTCACACCAATGGCTGGCATGCGTTTCCATGCGAACCCTGAATTTGACTGCTTGTTTGTTTTTAAGGCGAAACGCACACATGTCCTTGAAGGGAGCCCTTCAGGGAGGGACGGACAGGCGCGGCGGCGCCCCGCACCGTGGCGGATGGTGACGGGATGTGCCCAGGCCGAGGAATGCGTCTGCCCAGGGTGGGAAGAAAAGTTCCCACGCCAGGAAGGTCTGTCGTGAGTGTGTCCGGCGGCGTCCTCCGGGTGACACCGGGACGTCATCGCCGAACGGAACTGAACCGCCCAGCAAGTGCCGTCTTGCGGCACCCGCGGACGCGCACGCGCGGGGCGCGCTCAGTCCACTTTCGCGACCCGGCGGCGGTCTCCGAGGAACTCCTCCACGCCATGGGCAATCGCCTTGGCGACCTCGGTCTGGTAGGCATTGGACTTGAGGCGGGACTCTTCGTCTGGGTTTGAGAGGAACGCCGTCTCCACCAGGATGGCCGGCATCTTCACACCCAGCAACACATAGAACAGCGCTTCCTTGCTGCCCCGGTCGCGGATGTTCTTGTACTTGCTGGACAGGTCCGACACGAGGCTGCGCTGCACGTGGCTGGCGAGCCGCGAGGACTCCTCGGTGTTCGCCTTGGTCGCCAGGTCCGCCAGGATGAACTGGAGGTCGCTGATGCCCTTCTCCGACGACGCGTTCTCCCGCGCCGCCAGACGGATGGAGTAGCGGTCCGCCGAGGTGTTGAGCGTGTACGTCTCGATGCCGCGCATCGTCCGCTTCTCCGCGGCGTTGCAGTGGACGGAGATGAACAGGTCACCGTGCTCGGCGTTGGCGAACTTCGCGCGGTCCTCCAGCCGGATGAACTTGTCGTCGTCGCGGGTGAGGATGACCTCCAGGCCCTTCTCGCGCAGCTCGTCCGCGAGCTTGATGGAGATGGCCAGCGCCACGTCCTTCTCGCGCGTGCCGCCCTTGCCAATGGCGCCCGTGTCGTGGCCGCCGTGGCCCGGGTCGATGATGACGCGACGGACCTTGAGCCCGAGCTGTTCGGCCAGCGTCAGCTCCATGCGGCGCGAGTGCTTGGCGACCGCCTTCAGCCGCGCCTGGGCCACCTGGTCATCCACGGGCCGGGTGATGGGGCGCGGCGGCTCGGCCGGCTTCGGCTGAGGCGCGGTCGCCTTGGAGGCCATGGCCGCGGCCACCGCGGCGTCCAGGCTCTTCTCACGCGTGTCCGTGCCCGCCGCCTTCTCGGCGACCTTGGGCGCGGGCTCCCGGGCAATCTTCTCGATGGCCGCGACCAGCGAGGACGCGGGGCGCTCGGCGGGCGCGGAGGCCTGGACCTCGGCGGCGTCCTCGCCGTCCTGCGCGGGGGCGCTGTTGGCCGTGTCGTTGGAAGCGAGCGTGGTGTCGGCCTTGCCGGACGCGGTGCGAGCACCGTTCGAGGTGGTGGCCTTGCCGGACGCGGTGCTGCGGGTGTCGTTCGAGGTGGTGGCGCTACCGGACGAGGTACCGCGGGTGTCGTTCGACGCGGTGGCACTGCCGGACGACGCACCGCGGGTGTCGTTCGACGCGGTGGCACTGCCGGACGAGGTACCGCGGGTGTCGTTCGACGCGGTGGCCGAGTCGTTCGAGGCGGCGGCCTTGTTGTCATCGGCCGGCGACGTGGCCTTGCCCGCCCCAGCGCCCTTTCCGGAGGAGTCCTTGTCGTTCGCCGCAACGGCGGTGCTGGCCTCGGAGGCCTTGTCCGCCTTCGCCGGCGCCGCATCCTGTGATGCGGACTTGCCGGAGCCACTGCTCTGCGCGGGCGCCTTCGCCACGGCGGGAGCGGCCTTGCGCGGCGCGGGGGCCGGCTTCGGCGGAGCCGGCAGCGAGGCCAGCAGTTCCTTCATCTCGCGGGCCCGGTCACCCTTCCCGTTGACGGCGAGCGTCTCGGTGAGGACGCGGCGCGCGGCCTCCGGCTGGTCCAGCCGGTGAACGTGAATCTTCGCGAGCGCGAGGGCCCCGTCATCCGACAGGCGGTGCTTCGGATAGCCCTCGATGAGCTTGGTGTAGTCCGCGATGGACGCCTTGAGGTCGTCCTCCACGAAGGAGATGCGGCTCAGCTCCTGGAGCAGCTCGGCGGCGGTGTAGAGCGCGTCCGGCGCGCGGTCGGACTTCGGGAAGCGCGCCGCCACGCCCTCGAAGCGCGCGGCCACGTTCAGCCAGTGGTGGCGCAGCTTGCGCCGGGCGGCGTCGTCCTTGAGCGAGTAGTAGACCTTGCGGGCACCCTGGTAGGCCTCTTCCGCCTCGTCCCGCTTGGCGGCCCCTACCGCGCTCGGAACGAGCAGCAGCAGCACGGGCAGCACAGTGACGAGGCGCGAGTGCATGGGGTTTCCTCCGGGTAGGTGCGAGCTACAGGCGTGTGTCACACAGCCCCACCCCCCCCGCAAATTTTCGGCCCCCACCAGCCGTCTTAGCGGAGCCACCCCAAGACACTCGCGAGGTCCTGGTCGATGACGCGTGCCCACCCGGGCTGACTGGGAACGACGGCCGCCAGCACCTTCTCCCCGTGGCGAACCGGCGCACGGCCCGGACGGACCCGGGCCCGGACCGCGTGTTTCACGTCTTGCCGGAAATAGTGCGCGGGGAACGCCACCTCGCCCCGGGACTCCGGCAGCGGTCCATCTGGCGTCAGCCACACCAGCGCCCCGAGCCGCAGGGGCTCCACCTCCGAGCGCCACAGCCGCCGCACCTCCCAGGCGAAGCCCCCGAGGGCCACGAGGACGCCCAGGCCAATGCCCCAGGGCATCAGTCCGACGCGCAGCGCCTGGGAGCGGGCGAAGCGGGCCTCGCGAGGCCGGCCCGGCGAGGCGGGGTCCACCAGCAGCATCACCCGGGCGCCCCGTCCCAGGCCCTCGGCGTACTCCGCGAAGGTCCGAACATTGGAGACCGAGTGCTCCATCTCGCTGAACGTGTAGAGGACCTCGAGCCGCCCCTCCCCGCCGTCCCGCTCGTCCTCGGGCGGCAGCCGGGACGCGACGACGACACCTTCCACCTCCTCCGCTCGGGACGCGAAGCCCTGCTCCTCCACGAAGTAGCGCCCGGCCCACCCGGCGCCAGCGCCCAGGACGGCCACGGCCAGCAGGCCCAGCAACGCGCCCCGAATCAGGCGCCCCACGGCGCCGGGGACCTGCCTCAGTTTCACCTTCCGGGGGGCATGCGGAATCGCGAGCTGCATAGGAGGCCGCAGCCTACCGCATGCGTGCGCCGCCGCTGCATTCCGGACTTCACGGAAGGGCGCGCGCGAGTTCCGGAGCCCGTGAGCCACCACCCACGGGTGGTGCCCGGGGCTGTGATTCACGACGTATCAAGTCCGGTGCAATCCCGTGTCACATCAACCTGGTGCGCTCCCCACGTCGGCGGCGCGCTCCGTTGGCTTGATCACATTCACTGGCTTTGCTAATTTCATCTCGGGGTGGAAGTCGTGTCCCGAAAGGGACGCCTCGGAGCTGCAACTTGACGAATAGAAGGCTCTTGGTTTCTTGCCAGGTGGCACGGGCCTCGAGCTCAAGCGTTTCGGCACACGTTGTTGGTGAACCACAATGATTGCGGAGTGGCTGCCCTCGGGTGGCACACAAAGCTCTTAAAAGTGGCCACCTGTAGCGAGAGCTTGTCAAGCGGGGCTTCCCCCCATTTTTCCCAATGACTGAGACCGTTCGAACTGGATTCAACCAGGATGCCGCGCACGTCGGCGTGGCTCGCGATCCCAAGTTGACGGTTGCACCGGTGGGCAAGGGGAACCACATCGTCGAGGCCGGTGAGTGCCTGGCCTCCATCGCGCATGCCCATGGCTTCTTCTGGGAGACGCTGTGGGACCTGCCAGAGAACGAGGAGCTCCGGCGCGAGCGCGAGGATCCCAACATGCTCCTGCCGGGAGACCGCGTCATGGTGCCGCCACCGCGCGCCAAGTCAGCAGACGCTCCCGTCGATCGCAGACATCGCTTCCGGCGACGCGGCGTGCCCGAAAAGCTGAGGCTCCGGTTCCTGGATGCGGACCAGCAGCCACGCGCCGGGCTCGTGTACAAGCTCGACCTCGCGGGCAAGGTGCAGGACGGCGCGCTCGACGACGATGGCTATCTGGAGGTCTGGATTCCCCCGCAGGAAGTGCGCGCCCGACTGGCGTTCCTGCATCCGGAGACCGAGCAGACCATCGACTACTACGAACTCGATATCGGTCACCTGCCACCCATCGACAGCGGCGAAGGCATCGCGGCGCGGCTCGCCAATCTCGGGCTGCTGTCGCCCGGGGGCGACCTTCACGCCGCCATCGCTGACTTCCAGAGAGAACATCAGCTCGACCCCAGTGGGAGCCTCGACGCTCCGACCCGGGCGAAGCTGCGGGAGGCGGCGGGCTCCTAGGCGCCGACACGACATGGCACGAAACGTCCGTACCAGCCGCCGTCCGCTCCTTGACGAGCCTCCCCCGCTCTTCAGCCCGGGACTGAGTGTCCCCCGAGGCATGGTGCGCCGTTCGGGCACGGTTCGCCGCGCGCCCAGCGTGTTCATGCAACAGGTCTACTATTACGGCTTCCTGACCTCGCTCGAAGGCGACGAGAAGGGGCCGTGGCTGCTCGACTTCGAATGCACCGACACGCGGTGGTTCAACGACGTCGTCGAGAACCAGATGCCCGGCAACTATCGGCTCGCTCGACTCGAGCAGATCATTGGCAACCGGGACTACTGGACGGCCTGGGAGAATTCCGTGGCGCAGCGCGTGGTGCTGCGCCACTTCTACGAGCATTACCGCAACATCGCGGGCTCGAACAACAACCCTGCTCCGCTCGCGCTCTATCACATACAACTCGACTCCAGCGACGTGTCGACCCGGATCGAGCGCCCCCGCAGGGCCAGCCGGGAGCCATCCAGGAAGGCTACTGGTACGGGCTCACGCTCAGCCGCTACCGGAACCCTGTCTCGCCGACCCCCGAGACAGGCATGCTCTCCATCGCGGATCCCCAAACCGACGAGCTGGACGATCCCAGAGCCTACAGGTTGATTTCCATCTCACACCTCGCCGCGAGGCCCCCGCCGCCTCCCGTGCAGGGCCACTTCCAGTTCCGGGGCCTGTTCCGATCCCAAGCCGTGCTGCAGGCGCTGCACTTCACTCGAGGCGATTGACATGGCGGGCTGGAGCGGTCACGCAGGTCCCAATCCCATGCAGCGCGCCGACTGCTGGTCGTGCGGGCAGCCCAACGTCCAGGGACAGCGGTGTGGCAACTGCGGGCAACGGTCGCAGTCACCCTATGTGATTGTTTTCGACGTGGGCCAGGGCAACCTCAACGCCATCGTGGATGGCGGCGGCAAGATCGTCGCCTATTACGACTTCGGCTACAGCACGGAGAAGGGCAAGTTCCCCACGCCCCCGACGAAACCGTGCTTTTGCGATGATCCGCTCATCATCCTGTCGCATTGGGACCAGGATCACATCAACCTCAGCAAGCACGTGACGCGCTGCCTGTCCGCGGAATGGCTCGTCCCCGAACAGGGCCACAGCACGTTCGCCACCAAGCTCCAGAAACGCATCAAGCAGGCCGGCGGGCGGCTTCATACCGTGCCCTACTCGAACCAGGTCCAGCACCAGGTCTTTCCGTGGGGCTACGTCGAACGCTGCTCCGGAGCGCAAACCGATCCCAACGGCTCCGGCATGGCGGCGTTCATATGCGTGCGACAGAGCCCGCAGCATCCGGCGCCCGCGGTGGGTGTCGCGGCCGTCAATGGCGTCGCGTCTTCCGCGCTCTCGCCGTTCCTCGTCCGCGCGAGAGCCGCGCATGGCCTGGTCACCGGGTCGGTCAATGCCAACATCGGGTTGCTCCATCGCCCCGCTGTGCAGCGCGTGGCGTTGCCGGTGGCGACGGTGCTCGCGGCGTCGCAGACCGCCGCCGGGCGGCAGCCCCACCTGCCGGTGGC
Organism: Myxococcus hansupus; assembly: GCF_000280925.3. Taxonomy (NCBI): domain Bacteria; kingdom Pseudomonadati; phylum Myxococcota; class Myxococcia; order Myxococcales; family Myxococcaceae; genus Pseudomyxococcus; species Pseudomyxococcus hansupus. The sequence goes on along the minus strand of NZ_CP012109.1, from coordinate 3,755,854 downwards.
GGAGTGCGTCCTGGCGGCCGTGCGCGCCGCGGAGCGCGTGGTGGTCCACGCGGAGAACGCCGTGACCGCGGCCGGTTGGCTCAATGGCCACAACACCTTCCCCACCCTGCGCCTCCACAACGCGGGGTGGGCCAACACCGTGGCTCAGGAACTCGCGAGTGCGACGGTCGCCGCGGCCGCGCCCGCGCTGCACAGCTACCCGGGCCGGGTCCGAGCGGCCTGTGGGGCGCTGACTCGTGACGGGACCATCGAGCCGGGCGCGTGGACCTGGCTTGGCGTGCGTGCCGCGGCGGCGCCTGGCGCGCCTCCACCGCAGCTCAACACGGGGCATGCGCCGCATCACACCGATGAACGCTTCATCCTGCTCAACGGTGACGCGGAGTACCAATACGTACCGTCCATGCAGCAGCCGAAGCGGCCGCGGGTGGTCGCGATGACCGCGATGCATCACGGTGCCATCTACGAATGCACCACCCACTTGCAGGGGCGCAGCATCCCCTTCGCGCCCGGCTCGCGTGCGGCCCAGGCCGTGCTCCGCTTCAGGACCCGACGGGTCAACGCCGCGGGCGGGCTGACCAACAGCGTGGTCTCCGCCGTCACCGAGGCCGCGCTCTCCCTCCAACGGCGACGCAAGTCGAATCGCCGCCGAGAGCTGCGGGTCAACATCTCACGGGTCGCACGGGCCGCGGCGACCGCCGTGTACGCGCTGAACCGCGCGCACCCCAACGAAGTCACGGCCAGTCCCGGCAAGTTCGCCGCCGTCGCGGCGGCGGTCACCATCGCGGCCTGGCGCTACCCGGATGCCACCATCGTCGGGCTCGCGGCCTGCCTCGCCAGCACCACCCAGAGCGTCTCGACGAAGACGGGGACCTCCCCCATCGAGTCCGTGGTCGAAGTCGCGGCCCGGGCCATTCGCGGGCGTCGGGTGGGCCCGGCGCTGACCGACGCGCAGCTCACCAACATCTCCGCGGGCGCGCTCGACGGAGACCTCATTCCCCACGTCGACCACCTCGCGAACGCCTTGGTCGGAACAGGCCAACAGCTCCTCACGCCCGACAACGCCGGCGCGGAGGCCGCCTCCGCGCTTGGGGAGTTGTGGGCCTCCTACAAGCACGGGCTCGCGCCGGGGAAGGCCAAGGACTTCAAGCAGCGCATGGACCTCGACAACGCCGACGAGAACGTCCTCAACGACCTCGCGACGGCGGCGACAGCGGCGATCCAGGCCTCGGCGAACGGACGCAGCAACCGGCACCGCGTCGCCAAGGCCAGCAACGCGGCCGGCACCGCGTTGACGGTCGGCGCGGGGCAGTTCGTGGCGCTCGCGGGCCAGGTGCAAGGGGCGGTGTCCGCGTCCTACTGGGCCGCGCCCGGGCTCGTCCTCGACGCCATCGCCCACGCCGCGGCCAAGCTCGCCGCCGAGCGGGCCGCGGCCTATCTGGTGGGCTCGACGGTGGAGGCGGTGCGCACCGTGATTGAATCCGCGCGCACGCCGGCCCTGCGCCATGATGCCTACCACGCCTTCGGCTCGCGGTTTCTTCGAGCCAATGGCAGTGGGGGGCAGATTGCCTATTCCTATGGCATTGACGCCGACGGCTTCTCTCACGGCTATGCCAAGCAGACCGTCTCCGCCGGCTACTGCGGCCATGCCCACCCGCTTGCCATCTACAAGTACGAGGCACGCGGCTGGGTCTGGCGCTACAACACCAGCACCCGCTCCCGCCACAAGGGGGCACAGGGCGACCCGGATCGCAGTCATCCCTTCGGACACGTACGACTGGCGTGGGACTCCGTCCGCGACGCGGCGCCATCCCGCGACGTGAGCGATTTCAAATGCAAGACGTGCGGCAAGTCCTACCGCTTGCAGGGATGAGGCGCGGCGATGTCGACCCCACGTAGACCCGCGACGCCTGGCGGCCTGAAGATTCGGGCGGAGCAGCAGACAACGCTCGGCACGGGCGAGAGGCGGGTGTTCGAGCAACGCGCCCTTCAGGGACTCGCCGATTCGGCCCCCGCGAAGGACCCTTTGGGTGAAGCGGACCTGAGTTCGCTGGTGAGCGACGGTGTCGACCGCGCGCGAACCCATGGCGTCGTGAACGAGCGTGAGGTGTTCAAGTTCATCGGCGTCATGCGCCAGTTCGGCCCTGACTTCGACCGGGACCCCGCGCAACCCTGGGCGGGTGACATCCTGTCCGCCCAGCAGCGCCACGCGACCCTGTCCAAGGGTGACTATCTCTTCGAAGCGGCGCAGCAGCGCGCGCCCACGGGTGAGCTCGCGGAGACGGCCTCCGTCGCCAAGCGCTTCGGCGACGCCGAGGTCGGCGGCACCGTGACGCCGTGCAGGAGGGACACGCCACCACCTCCGGAGGCAGGCCAGCACTGGATTGAGCTCGAGCTGGTCGGCGAGGATGACGCTCCTTACGTCGGCGAGCGCTACCGGGTGGTCCTGGATGATGGGCGGACGTTCGAGGGCGTCCTCGGCAAGGAGGGCCTCGTCCGCATCGACGGACTCGGCGCCACCCCATGCCGGATTGAGTTCCCCGACCTCGACGAGGCGGCGTGGCGCGCCATTGACTGAGCCCAGGGTGGTGCGCGCCATCCGTGACACGGCACAATTCCAGACAATCACAGCCACGCGGATGTGACTCGCTTGTCACCCACCCGCAATCGCTATCCATGGCGTCTGACTTAGCTTGGCGGTCCCGGACTTCCGGGAAACCGACCAGGGAGATGGCACCATGAAGACGCTTGTCCGCAAGATGGCGAAGTCCACCGCGCTGCTCGCGCTGCTGGGAACCGCGGGAGTCGCCCAGGCTGACGCGACGTTCTACAATGTCACCGCGAACTACCAAGGCTACGAAAGGGAGATCTGGCTCACCGCCGCGAATGGCTTCGCCTATTGCGAAGCGCGGGGCTATCGCGTGATGGTTGCCTTTACGGGAGTCTGTGGTGAGGACGAGTCCGCGTACCTCGACCACGTCTTCGGCACCACCACCTGGATTCCCCGCTCCAGCGGCAGTCGGAATGGCTGCTACCCGCTCTTCAGCAGCATCACCTGTCGGTAATTCAGCACGAAGACGTCCCCTGAAGCAGGGGGACGTGCTCGCGCTTGCGGGGCTTCAGGACCCGGTCATTCCTGGAGCCCCGGGTTCGCGCGCGGCGGAGGCGCGCCCCCAGGCAATATGCCTCCCACGGTGCCACGTTATGCGTGACAACGATTCTGGGAGGTCATCCGATGCGATACGCACTCCTCGCGGTGTCTCTGTCGGTCTTCGTGGGATGCACACACAGCGCGCGGCGCGTCGAGCCGGTGGAGCTGGCTCCGGCGGACCTGGCGCAGCGCGCCGCCATGGAGGCCTGGTCCATCTCCATGCCCTTCGAACAGGGGCAGGATGGAACCGAGCTGGTGCTGGCCCTGCTCGACCGGGCCGAGGCCTCCGGCGCCCGGTACGTCAGTGACGTACAGGTGGTCTTCATGACGAAGCAGGACGGTCAACCGCTGGAATGCACGACGCGGCTGGTCCCCGAGTCGGAGTTCATAGAGACCCAGGAGGTGCCCTCGGAGCAGGAGGTGGACCCGAAGGCACCCACCGCCCTGAAGGGCTTCACCTTCAGCGCCTTGGAGTTCGGCTGTGACGCCGTCGCGTCGAGTCGGCTCATCCGGCAGCGCCGGTCCCTGCCCAGCAGCGTGCCTCCCGCCCAGGAAACGCAGGCCGCGGCGTCGAGGCCCTCCCGCTCCGGCAACTCCTGCGCATACACGCGCGTGGAGCATGCCCTGACGCGATACGCCTTCCAGGAAGATGTCGGCTACGTGCCGCCCATCCCCTATCTCATTCAGCAGGCCCGTCCTGCCATGGCGCTGGAGGAAGCCCACGCCGTCTGCGTCCCGGCGAGCCCGCATGGCCCCACGAACAACCGCATCGAGGCGGTGGTCCACGGAGGCTCGGGTCCCAGGGCCGCGTTGGAAGCGGCCCACCGCGTCCATCCGGTGCGCATGTACCTCTAGGCATCGGGCGCGAAGCAACCGGAGCCCCGAGGGACTCCGGCCCAACCGCCCGACGCCAGCTCGCGCGACCGAGGGCGAGCGTCTGCCCAGCGAGGCGAGCTTCGACCTGGAGTCCGGGGCCCACCGAGGGGCCCCACAGGACTCCTGCCCGGCCGCCCTACTCCAGCTCGCGCGACCGAGGGCGAGCGTCTGCCCAGCGAGGCGAGCTTCGACCTGGAGTCCGGAGCCCACTCAGGGGCCCACAGGGCTCCTGGCCCGCCGCCCTACTCCAGCTCGCGCTGAATCTTCGCCAGCAGGTTGAGCGCGTCCAGCGGCGTCATCCGGTCGATGGTCGCGCCTTTCAGCGCATCCAGCGCCTTCTGCTGCGCCGGAGACGGTCCGGCGGGAGCGGCCACGGGCTCCGCGCCAAACAGGCCGAGCTGGCCCGAGGAAGCCGAGGCCGCGCGCCGTCCGCCCTGCGGCTGCCGGACGGCGACCCGAGGCCGGCCCGCGTCATCCAACTCACCGGACTCCAGGTTCTGCAGCAGTTCCCGGGCGCGTCCGACGACCTCCGGTGGCAGGCCTGCGAGCTTCGCGACCTCGATGCCGTACGAGCGGCTGGCCCCACCCGGCACCAGCTTGCGCAGGAAGATGACCTTGCCGTTCTGCTCCTTCACGGCGATGCACAGGTTCTTCACCCGCGTCCGCTCACGGGCCAGGTCCACCAGCTCGTGGTAGTGCGTGGCGAACAGCGCCCGCGCGCCCACCGTGTCGTGCAGGTGCTCCGCCACCGCCCAGGCGATGGAGAGACCGTCGAACGTGGACGTGCCACGGCCAATCTCATCCAGGATGATGAGGCTCTTGTTCGTGGCGTGATGGAGGATGTGGCTGGTCTCCGTCATCTCCACCATGAACGTGGACTGACCGCGCGCCAGGTTGTCCGCCGCGCCCACGCGCGTGAAGATGCGGTCGCACAGGCCAATGCGCGCCGCCTTCGCCGGAACGAACGAGCCCGCCTGCGCCATCAGCGCCGTCAGCGCCACCTGCCGCATCACCGTGCTCTTGCCGGCCATGTTCGGCCCGGTAATCACCAGGAGCTGCGCGTCCTCCGCCGGGTCCAGGCGCACGTCGTTGGGAACGAACGAATCCCCCGCCCCCAGCATGCGCTCCACCACGGGGTGCCGCCCGGCGGTGATGCTCAGCGCCTCCGAGGCGTCCACCTCGGGCCGCGTGTAGCCGTACTCCGCCGCGCAGCGCGCGAACGACAGCAGCGAGTCTCCCGCGGCCACCGCCTCCGCGGCGGACCGGATGCGCGGCGCCGCCGCCACCACCTTCGCCCGCAGCTCCTCGAAGAGCTGGAGCTCCAGCGTGCACCGCCGCTCCTCGGCCGTGAGCACCTGCTCCTCGTACTCCTTCAACTCCGGCGTGACGAAGCGCTCCGAGTTCACCGTGGTCTGCTTGCGGATGTAATCCTTGGGCACCCGGTCCAGGTTCGACTTCGTCACTTCCAGGTAGTAGCCGAAGACCTTGTTGTAGCGGACCTTCAGCGAGGAGATGCCCGTGCGCTCCTTCTCTCGCTGTTCAATCTGGAGCAGCAGGTCCTTGCCGTGCGTGGACAGCGCCACCAGCTTGTCCAGCTCCGCGTTGTAGCCGGCGCGAATCATGCCGCCGTCCTTCAGCGTCACCGGCGGCTCGTCCGCCACGGCGCGAGACAGCAGCTCCGCCAGCTCCGGCAGCGCGGACAGCGGCCCCGTCAGCGACTTGAGCAGCGCGGACTCACACCGCCCCAACACCGCCGCGACCCGAGGCAACTGCGCCAGCGACACACCCAGCGCCCGCAAATCCCTCGCGTTGCCAGCGCCCAGCGACAGCCGGCCACACAGCCGCTCCAGGTCGCCCACTTCCTTGAGGATGCTGGCCAGCTCCTCGCGCCACACGCTGCGCCCGGACAGCTCCTCCACCGCGTCCAGCCGCGCGTGGATCTCCGGGAGCGAGCCCAGCGGCGACGCCAGCCACCGCGCCAGCTTGCGCGCGCCCAGGCTGGTCACCGTCTTGTCCAGCACGCCGAGCAGCGAACCCTTGCGCCCACCGTCCCGCAGCGAACGCAGCACCTCCAGGTTCGCCCGCGAGGACTCGTCCATCAGCAGGTGGCCGCCGCGCTCCTGCCGGCTCAGCCGGTCCACGTGCGCCGCCGGCGTCTTCTGCGTGTCCTTCAGGTAGCGCAGCGCCGCGCCCGCCGCGCCCGCCGCCAGCGGCGCGTCATCCAGCCCGAAGGCGGACAGCGACTGCACCGCGAAGTGACTCCGCAGGTAGGCCGCGGCCCGCGTGGGTTCGAAGGAGGCGCCCTCACCCTCCGCAATCGCCGGCGTGCGCGCCAGCCGGGCGCAGAGCTGCGTCACCTCGGGCGCGTCCCGCTTGCCATCCGCGACCAGCAGCTCGCGCGGCTCCACGCGCGACAGCGCCTCCGCCAGCTCCGCGATGCCAGGGGCCTCCAGGGCCATGAACTCGCCGGTGGACGCCTCCAGCAGCGCCGCGCCCCAACCCTTGTCATTCCAGCACACGGCCGCCAGGAAGTTGCTGGCCTGCGGCTCCAGCACTTCTTCATCCAGCACCATGCCCGGCGTGATGATGCGCGTGACTTCACGGCGGACGATGCCCGGCCCGTTGCCCGCCTCCTCCACCTGCTCGCAGATGGCGACCTTGAGGCCCTCCGACACGAGCCGGCCGATGTAGCGCCGCGCCGCGTGGTACGGGACGCCGCACATGGGCACCTTGTCCGCGCCCTTGGCCCGCGCGGTGAGGGTGATCTGGAGGATCTCCGAGGCCTTGATCGCGTCCTCGTAGAACATCTCGTAGAAGTCACCCAGCCGGAAGAACAGCAGCGCGTCCGGGTTGAGCGCCTTCACCTCCAGGTACTGGCGCATCATGGGGGTCAGGGAGGCGATCTCGCGGGTGCCCGCACCCTCGCTCACCGTCCCCACCTCCGGCGTCATGTCCCCGGGGAGTTCCACCGCTGCGGTCTTGCCTGCCTTCGCCTGCTGCGTCACGGCCATTGCCTGCCCTTCTCTCATGGCCCCACCCCCGGATCAACGAACCGGTTTCCTACCCGCCAAGTTCCCTTACCACCCACGGCCGACATTCCGTTCGACCCGCCGCTGAAAACGGATGCGGCCCTCATCCTCGCGGTGCATCGTGCGCGGCGCATGCCGCAGACGCCCCCGACTTCAGAGGCCCGGCCGCGGCCTCCCATCCCCGCGCTCTTCCGCGTGGCCGTGGCGCCCTTCCAGGCCTTCTTCCGCCTGGAGGCGGCCAGCGGCATCCTGCTGGCGTTGTGCGCCGTGGCCGCGCTCGCGTGGGCGAACTCGCCGTGGGCCGCCGCCTACGCCGCGCTCTTCGACGCCCGGATGGTGGTGGGGGTGGCGGGCACCCAGGGCCACTTCACCTTCCGCGAGTTCATCAACGACGGGCTGATGACGTTGTTCTTCTTCGTCGTCGGCATGGAGATCAAACGCGAGCTGAGCTCGGGCGAGCTGCGCACCTTCTCCCGCGCGGTGCTGCCGCTCATCGCCGCGATGGGCGGCATGCTGGTCCCCGCCCTGGTCTACTCCGCCTTCAATTACGGCACGCCCGCCCAGGCCGGCTGGGCCATCCCCATGGCCACCGACATCGCCTTCGCCATTGGCTGCCTCACGCTGGTCAAGGCGCGGGTGGGCCATGGGCTCGTGGTGTTCCTCACCGCGTTGGCCATCTTCGACGACATCGGCGGCATCCTGGTCATCGCGCTCTTCTATGGCGCGGGTCTCCATGCGAGCGGGCTGCTCGCCGCCGTGGGGGTGCTCGCCGTGCTGGCGTGCCTCAATCACTTCCAGGTGCGCAGCGGTGTGGCCTATGCGCTGGCGGGCGTGGCGCTCTGGTATGCCATGCACCACGGCGGCATCCACGCCACGCTGGCCGGCGTGGTGCTGGGCATGTTCATCCCCGCGCGGCCCCCACGCCCCGGCCGGCAGGTGCTGGAGGAGCTGGGCCGCTACGTGGACCGGACGCTCCAGACGCCCGTGGACGAGGCGGCCCGCGGCGCGCAGATTCTCTACATCGAGGAGCGCCTGGAGGAGCTGGAGCCGCCGCTCAACCGCTTCGTCCACCTGTGGCATGTCCCGGTGGCGTACGGCATCGTGCCGCTCTTCGCCCTGGCCAACTCGGGCATCTCGCTGGCGGGCATGGGCTTGGGGGATTTGCTGCGCCCGCTGCCCCTGGGCATCATCGCGGGCCTCTTCGTGGGCAAGCAGGTGGGCATCTTCGTCTTCACCTGGGGCGCGGTGAAGCTGGGCGCGGCGGAGCGGCCCGGCGGCGCGCGCCTGCCGCAGCTTCATGGCGTGGCGGTGGTCGCGGGCATCGGATTCACGGTGGCGCTCTTCGTCGCCGGCCTGGCCTTCCCCGGGCAGCCGGAGCTGCTGACGGAGGCCAAGCTGGGCATCCTGGTGGGCTCGCTCTTGTCCGCGGTGGTGGGTTACGGGCTCTTGCGCTTCATGGCCAGGCCGGCCGTCCCGGTGTGACGCCGGGGACCGCGGGCGGGGTGATGACGCCGGACACCACGTCGCCAACGATGGTCATCAGCCGCGCGGGCCTCCGCCCAGGACGGCGGGCCCGGAGTCCTTGTCAATCCAGGTGGTTGGCACTCACGCCCGACCACCTCCGCGCTGGCACACGCCATGCTCATGGGCCAGGCATCCCACGCTTCCTTCAAGGACCAATCCCATGGCGATCTCCTCCCTGTCGCGCACGTCCTCCAGCAGCGCTTGCGCGAAGCGCGCTCCCGATGCCGCGCAGGCGTCACAGAATGTCGTGGTGAAGGTCGTCAACCCGGATGGCACGACGGTGAAGACGGTGGACTCCGCGAAGCAGCCCCAGGAGTTCGCCGACCTGTTGAAGAAGATGGGCTTGACGAAGGAGGCCCTCCTGAAGGGCGAGGGCGCGAAGACCGAGGGCACCAAGGGCGCATGCCCGAAGCCCGCCGAGTCGCGCTTCCAGCAGAACTGGCGCACCGACAGCTTCGAGCCGTCCAAGACCCAGGGCCAGAAGCCGCGGCCCACGCCGCCGCCCGCCAAGGAGCAATCGGCGCCAGCCCCCGCCCAGGCGCAGGGAGAGAAGGGCCCTCCGTCGGGCAAGAGCGCGGATGCAGTGGCCCAGGACATCGCGAAGCAGGCCACCGAGTGGACCTATGACTACACGGGCGGCAAGTCGTGGGACGCCGCCATGAAGAACGCCGGCACCTTCGACAAGACGCGGGCGGGCGTCTGCGTGGACATGGCCATCGAGGCCGAGCAGCGCTTCGAGAAGGCCGGCGTGGACGCGCGCGTCGTCTTCGGAAAGACGGGCCGGGGTGACCACGCGTGGGTGGAGTTCAAGGACGACAAGGGCAAGTACCAGGCCTTCGACCCCACCGCCGCGGCGTGTACCAAGAAGGCCGATGACGCCATCACCCCGTACGACAACAACCTCTACAACTACGGGAGCATCTTTCAGACCCACCAGGCCGTGCCCTGAAGTCCCCGCTTCAAAGCGGCCACGGGGGCGTCCTCCCAGCACGGGGCGCGCCCTTCCCTCGCCCAGCGGACATTTTGCTCGCGGGTGAGTCGCGGACGCTCGAGCGTCGTGGCCAAGCCGGCCGTCACAGCGTAACGTAGCGGCCAGGAACGCCCGTGATTCTCCAGGACCTCAACCGCGTGCGGCAAATCACCGTCATCGCGGCGCGCCACGGCTTTGGCGAGCTGGCGGAGCGCGCGGGGCTGTGGCGCATCGTCGGCCGCAAGGAGAAGGTGGAAGTCTCTCCGGAAGCCCAGCGCGCCTCCACGGCCCGGCGCTTCCGGATGCTGCTCAACGACCTGGGCCCCACCTTCGTCAAGCTGGGCCAGGTGCTGTCCACCCGCGCGGACCTGCTGCCCGCCGAGTACATCGACGAGCTGGCCATGCTCCAGGACCACGTGGAGCCCATCGCGCTGGAGGACGTCCACGCGCAGATTCGAGAGTCGCTGGGCGCCAGCGTGGAGAGCCTGTTCGCCACCATCGACCCCACGCCGCTGGCCGCCGCGTCCATCGCGCAGGTGCACCGCGCGGTGACGCTGGAGGGCGAAGAGGTGGTGGTGAAGGTGCAGCGCCCCGGCATCGCCGAGCGCATCGACTCCGACCTGGGCGTGCTGCGCAGCCTGGCGCGGCTGCTGGAAGCCGTGGTCGAGGAGACGGGCGTGTACACGCCCACCGGCATCGTGGACGAGTTCGACCGCGCCATCCACGAGGAGCTCGACTTCATCAACGAGGCCACCAACATCCGGGCCTTCCTGGAGAACCACCGCGAGCGGCCGTACCTCAAGATTCCGCGCGTCTACTCCAGCCTGTCCAGCCGCACGGTGCTGACGCTGGAGTTCATCCGCGGCGTGAAGCTCAACCCCGCAGAGCTGAACGAGTCCGAGCGCAAGGCGATTGCCCAGAACATCCTGGATGCGTCCTTCCGCCAGCTCTTCGAGGACGGGCTGTTCCACGGAGACCCGCACCCCGGCAACCTCCTGCTGATGGAGGACCACCGGCTGGCGCTGCTGGACTTCGGCGTGGTGGGCCGGCTGTCGCGGCCCATGCAGGAGACGCTGGTCATGCTATGCCTCGCGGTGGCGCTGAAGGACAGCGAGTCCGTGGCGCGCATCCTCTACCGCGTGGGCGTGCCGGACGCGCGCGCCAACCTGGTGGGATTCCGCAACGACATCGAGGCGCTGCTCGGCCAGCACCTGGCCACCACGCTGGGCCAGGTGGACACGCGCTCGCTGCTGCGCGACTTGTTGGATCTGGCCGTGAAGTACCGCATCCGCATCCCCAAGGAGTACGCGCTGCTCAGCCGCGCCTCCGTGTCCACGGAGGGCATGCTGCGCAGCCTGTACCCGGAGATGAACATCATTGAGGTCGCCCTGCCCTACGCGAAGGAGCTGCTCGCCGGGCGCTACGATCCCACGCAGCTCCAGGGCGGGCTGATGCGCACGCTGCTGCGCTTCCAGTCCATGGCGCAGGACCTGCCCACGCAGCTTTCGCAGATCCTCCTGGACATGGAGTCCGGCAAGTTCACCGTCACGGTGCGCGCCGACCAGTTCGACAAGCTGAATGAGAACCTGCGCAGCGCCGCCGTGATTGCCTTCATGGGCCTGTGCGCGTGTGGGTTCATCGTGGGCGCGTTCATCTCCTTCGCGCCCAAGCCGTGGATGTACGGCAACGTGCCGGTGCTCGGGGCCATTGGCATCGCCGTGGCGGCGGCGTTCTTTGGCGCGGCCATCACCTGGTACCTCTTCGGTGGGCGCGGCATTGGCAAGGTGCGCTTGAGCCGCTTCCTCAAGAAGCCCAAGCGCAAGTAGGCGCGGCCTAGACGGGCCTGCGGAACAGGTCCGCGAGGTCCGCGGGGAGCTGCGAGGCCACGGCCGCCACCTCGTCCTCGGGGAGCCGGTCCCGGACCGCCGTGAAGACGGTGGTCAGCACACGCAGCGCCTGGTCGCCGGGGATGCGCAGGTGGTCCGCCACGTCGGTGATGAACTCCGCGCGGTCCATGCGCCGGGCGTGGGACGGGCCCCGGTGGATGGCGCAGGTGCCCAGGATGGCGCCGATGCCATCCTTGCCCAGGATGCGGAACAGCTTCACGTCCTCGCCGTCGGACAGGCGGCGCGCGAGCGTGCAGAACACCGCCTCCGCGCCCTGCCGGGCTTCCACGCCGTTCACCTGGAACTCGCGGCTGTTGCCCAGCTCGTCCAGGAAGCCCTGCAAGTCCAAGGGCTCGTCGCGCTCCTTCACCGGCGTGGCGTTGTTGATGGGGGGTTCGGTGTACTCCGCCATGGGGTTGCCTCCTGAGGATGCCAGCGCGGCCGTGTGGAACCACCGCCTGTGTCATGGTGCCCACGCCCCCCGTGCGCTTCACCCAGGGACGCCGTGTACCTCGGGCCACATCCCCCGGGCCAAGTGCCCGGCGGAGCGCCTGGCCCCAGCGTCGAGCGCGCACATGGGCGCAAGGCACCTGCCTTGCACTGCCGGGCGGCCCATGGATGACAAGAGGCCCCTGCTATCGCAGGTTCCGTTCCGGCTGGGAGTGACCCTGGCGGTGTTCCTGATACCCGTGCTCGGCCATGGGGTGACGCTGCCCGGCCTCTTTCACGCGCTCTGGGGGGACGCGGTCCACTTCCCCGAGCCCGAGGGGCTGAACCTGTTCAAGCTCGGGCTGGTCCCGTTTCTGTGTTCGTTCGTGGTGGTTGAGGTGGTTACCGCGCTGGTTCCCTCCTGGCGAATCCTCCGCAGGAGCGGTCCCATCGAACGAGGAGGCCTGCGCACGTTGGCGCGGGTCCTCGGAGGGGTGTTCGCCGTGTTCGCGGCGCTCGGGGTGGCGTTCGTGAGTGATGGTCCCCTCTTCCTGGACTTCGGCGAAGACCCGGCTCCGGTGACTCCCGGGTCCTTTCCGTTCCTCGAAGTCTGGTTCGTGCTGGCCGCCGCACCCTTCTTCCTGCACGCGCTCACCGTCGCCGTCGATCGGTATGGATTGGGCAGTGGCTACGCGGCCGTCCTGCTCGGCCTCGCCGTTCCCGAGGTCGTCGAGGCCTTGATGCGGTGGAGCCTGCCCTGGGCCCGAACCGGGATTCCGCTCGGCACGGTGGTGCCGCTGGTCCTGGTGCTGGGCGCCGTACTCGTGTGCGTGACCTGGATGATGACTGGCACCGCGTGCGAACTCTTCTCCCACGATGACGCTCCCGTGGCGCCGCGGATTCCCACGGGTGGCCTCATCCCCGCGTATCTCGCGACCGGGTTCATTGGCCTTCTCCCACTGACCCTCCTGTTCGGGCGGAGTGACTCCCTGTGGCTTCAACCCGCCTGCGCCGTCGCGCTGCTCGCCGTCGCCACGGGGGTATTGTCCGCGTGCTTCTTCTGGCCGGGGGTCGTGGGTTCTCGCTGGGCGGCGTACGCCGATCCGAACGGTGGTTGCTCCTCACAGGTTCGAACCCACATGACCGTGCGAGCCAAGGCGATGCTCCCCACTGCCACGGCCTGGAGCGTGCTCTTCGGGCTCGTGGTGGTCCTCCCGACACTGCTCATTCCCAAGGAACTCGACCTGCCACTGATGACACTGCCTGGCCTCGTGCTCGCGGTGGCTTGGGTCTTGGACGTTTCGCACGAGGCGCGTGGCCTCCGGCACCGCACCTGGACGCCGGCGTGGCCACTGCACAGCGTGTTGGACGTGGAGCCGGCACTCGGCGCACTCACCGCCGCGGACATTCCGGCGATGGCACGTGGCGCCAGCGTCCGGGGCTTGTTCCACATCTTTGGCCCATATCATCCGCTCGACGTGCTCGTCCCTCCGGGCCACGTGGAAGCGGCCCGGAGGGTCCTGGGACGGGGCAACGGAGGGTGGCCTCCGCCTGTCACAGATACGGTCGCGTGATCAGCTCGAGGCCGTGCCCCGCGGGGTCCATCACATAGAGGCCCCGGCCTCCATGGTCATGGTTGATATCCCCAGGGCGCTGCCGATGCGGGTCGGCCCAGTACGTGATGCCGCGCTCCTGAAGTCGAGCGAGCGCCCGGTCGAAGCGCTCGTCGTCGACGAGGAAGGCGTAGTGCTGCATCTGGATGTCGAAGGGCGGCTCTGCGAATTGGAGCAGGACGCCTGCGTCGAGCTGGATGTTGGTGAAAGGGCCCCAGGAGGGCGCTTCGTTGGCTTCGAGGAGGTCCAGGTAGAACTGTGCGGACGCCTGGCGGTTCTTCGCCGCGATGATGGTGTGGTTGAAGGTGACGGGCATGGACTCTGGTTTCCGCGCCCCGTGTCTCGGTGCCGCTCAAGTGGACCCGGGACGCGGCGCGCATGGAACCACGCCCGGAGGACGTTCACCAACGCATGAAGCCCAGCACGCGAGACCGCGCTCCTGGCGCCGCCCTCGTCGGCGCCGTGCCGCACCGGGAAGACGTCACCGGGCCTGAACGTCCAAGGCCCGCCGGAAGAACGCCACGGCCTCGGCGTTCGTCCGCGTCTGCGAGTCCGCCCTCGTTCCAGGCTTCGCGTCCCGGCACAGCATGGGCGCCACCTTGAACCCCAGCTCCGCGCACTGGGGCAGGAACGTGAAGTGAGCCGCGTCCTCCAGGACCACCGTCTTCGCGGCGGGCAGCAGCTTCGCGAGGTGGACGCCGTTCTCCTCGTGAGGCATCAGCTCGTCCCCTTTCGCGAGCACCAGGGCGACCGGCGCGGTGATGTCCGCCACGTCGCGGGCCTCATAGGTGCCGGCCATCCCCGGCGCCATGGCGAAGGCCGCGCGGACTCGCGAGTCCTGGTACGACGCGCGCGCCTCCGCGAAGTCGATGCGGCTGTAGTCCACGTCGCGCAGCTCCTCGCATCCCAGGTGCGCCCGGGTGGCCGGCGACGTGCAGACGTCCGCGAGGAACTTCAGGTTCAACCGCGCTCCGACGAGGGCCAGCGCCGTGTAGCCGCCCATGGAATGGCCCGCGGAACCGATGCGCTCCACATCCACGCGAGGCCCCCAACTCGGGTGCGCCAGCAAGCCGTCCAGGAGCGCCGTGAAGTCCCGAGGCCGCTCCCAGCCCCGCACGTAGCCCTCCGGGCTCGTGTCGCCGTACGAGTTCCCCGGGTGGTTCACCGACACGACCATGAAGCCATGGGCCGCCAGGTGCGCGCCGAACCACGACATGTTGATGGCCTCGCCACCGTTGCCGTGTGACAGCACGACCAAGGGCCAGCGCGCCTGAGTGCTGGCAGCGGGTGCGTCCTTCGCGGCATGGAACGGGACGAAGATGGGAGAGGCCACGTGCTCCACCATCGGCGTGCCCTGCGCGCTGGGATACCAGAGCACCGTCTTCAACGTGCGCTGACGCGCCGGGTCCTCGAAGGTCAGCCGCGTGAATCCCACCGAGTGTGTGGCGTCCACGCCGTAGGGAGCCGGAGCGGAGGAGGCAGGAACCTCCGTGGGAACTTGCTTCGACGTGGCACAGCCACCTGTCAGGAGCGAGGCTCCGAGGACACACGCCCCCAGGGCTCCGAAAAAGGAGTTGTGGGTCTGCGTGCTACGGCGACGCGGGGAACGTTGGAACATGGCGCTCAACCCCAAGGACCGGGAGGCGAGCCCGGCGCGAAGAATGTGATGTACCTCGGAACAGGTGCTCGCAGCGCGAACCACCCGAGTTTCGGGTGACGTACGTCCAGGCGTGGCACTGATTGCCAGGGCGCGTCGCGAAGCACCTCCATGGGCACGCTCGTGGGGGTACTTCTGCCCGTCCACTTCCTCCAACCGCGCGTCACTACCGCCCGGCCCCTCCAAGGACCCATGCCCAGCCTGAAATCCAAAACACTCCTGGTTCGCGTCCCCGCAGCCGTGGGCGCACTCCTCTTCACCGCCTGTGCCGAGGGCCTCATCACGCGACCTGACGTACCCACCCGGAAGTGGATGGGCCCCGTCGTCAATGTGCCCGGTGGCGGGCAGTTCCGAACGGTCATCTTCTATGGGCCGTGGCAGTGCAGCCGCCAACTCATGAACTACTGCCGCGAGAAGTGCGCAGGGACCGGCCATGCTTTGCAGGGCTGCATGTGGCTCGCGGACGTGAAAATGGATTACCAGGGGGCCGTTATCGACACGGGCAGCCGCTATGGGATGACCCACTGTTGCTGCAACTACGCAACCCTCAGCGTCAGTGCGAATCAGTCGGCGCGCAGCCAATGGGACAACATCCGTGACGGGTTCCGCCAACAGTGGGCGGCACGATTCGGAGCGTGGCCGACCGACAGGAACGGAACGGCCTATCCGGGCCACCATATCCGCGACCTGAAGCACGGTGGCAACCCAACAGACTGGGAGAACATCATTCCCTTCCCCAAGGACATTCACGACACGCTGAACGGGCTCTACAACCAATGCTATGCGAACAACCCTCCATGGACTCAGATAGGACCTGACTACCCCTATGGAGAGTGAGCGCAGCCCATGCTGATGGCCGAACTACTTGCCGAGGTTTCGCGCCTTCACCATCCGAACCCTCCTGCGACGCCCGCGCAAATCGAAGCGTTCGAGAAGCGGGTCGGATGGACGCTGGATTCGGACCTTCGCGCTTTCTACCTCCATTGCGATGGCGCCAACCTCTTCGACTCCCGAACCCCCGTGTTCAGGGACCCGGCATTCTCGTTTCTCCCCCTGTCGCGGATTCAGCGCGCGCGGGTGGTCATGAGCCAGGACGACACCGATAAGACCGGTCCCGCGTCCTGGTACGTGGCGTGTGAAGTGAGGGACAGCAATTACATCCTCCTCGATGTAAGCCACCAAGAGGCTGGCCGGTACCCCATTCGCGATGGATACCGCGAGGGGTTCCCGGACCCGGACTACTGCCGCCAAATCGCGCGCTCCTTCTCTGAATTTCTGACTGGCGCGCTGCGCTCCAATGGGCGCTGGTTCTGGCTGCCGGAGCAATAAGGAGCGCGGCGCCAAACTCCAGCGCGGCGTCGTCGCCGCGGGCGTCCTCCTGCGTGGGCAGGAGGAGCCCCCGCCCCGCTCACCCGTGCGCCGCGGGCCGGGGCGCATCCCCGTGTCCCGGGTGCTGCGGCGGCTCTTGGGTCGGGTCGTCCTTCTTCCCGAAGCGCGCCCCCAGCCGCTCCTTGATGCGGTCCGCGACCACGTAGAACGCGGGCACCACGAGCAAGCTGAGCACCGTGGACACCGACAGCCCACCGAGCACCGCGATGGACATGGGCGCGCGCGTCTCCGAGCCCGCGCCCAGCGCCAGCGCCGCCGGCACCGCCGCCATCATCGTCGCCGTGGACGTCATGAGGATGGGCCGCAACCGCACCGGCCCCGCGCGCAGCATGGCCTGCATCGCGTCCGCGCCGCGCTCCCGTTCTTGCAACGCGTAGTCCACCAGGATGATGGAGTTCTTCTTCACGATGCCCATCAGCAGCAGCAGACCAATCATGCTGAAGATGTTCAGCGTGGTGCCCGTGGCGAAGAGCGCGAACGCGGCCCCCGCCACCGACAGCGGCAGAATCGTGAGCACCGTCACCGGGTGCAGGAACGAATTGAACTGCGCGCCCAGCACCATGTACGCCACGCCAATCCCGAGGAAGAGCGCGAAGAACAGGCTACTCATCGAGTCACGGAAGGCCACGCTGGCGCCGCCCGCCACCACGCGCACGCCGCCGGGCAGCTCCTTCGCCAGACGCTCCACCGTGGCCAGCGCCTCTTCCTGATTCGAGCTCGGCGCCACGTTCGCGAACACGCTGATGGCGCGCTCCCGGTCCCTGCGGGTGATGGCCTGGAGCGCGGGCCGCTCCTCCTGCGTCACCAGCGACGACAGGGGCACCAGGGCGCCGCTGGCCGTGCGGACCTTCAACGTCGACAGGTCCTCGGGCCGCGAGCGCTGGTCCTTCAAGAGGCGCATGCGCACGTCGATGCGCCGCCCCCCGGTGCTGTACTTGCCCACGCGCACGCCGCCCACCAGCGCGTTGATGGTGGTGGCCACGGCCTGGATGGGCACGCCCAGGTCCGCCGCGCGGCCCCGGTCCGGGGTGATGCGCAGCTCCGGCATGCCGAGCTGGTAGTCCGTGTCCACGTCCACCACCTTGCCGCTGGCCTGGAGCCGCTCGCGCATGTCCTGACTGGCTTCCACCAACTGCTCCCAGTCGGAGCCGCGCACGCTGAACTCCACCGGGAAGCCGCGCTGCGCCGTGAAGCCGCTTTGCGACTGGTCCTGCACCACCGCGCGCAGGCCCGGGTAGCTGTTGAACTCCTTGCGGAGGATCTGCTGGAACTCCGCTTGCGGCATGCGCTCGTCGGGCGGCTTCAAGCTGACGAACATGATGCCGGTGTTGACCGCGCCGCTGCCGAAACCACCGACGACGGAGAAGACGCGCGTCACCTCCGGCCGGCTGCTGGCGAACTCCTCGGCGCGCAGGAACAGCCGGTTCGTCTCGTCGATGTTGCTGCCCACCGCCGTCTGCATCCGCACCAGCAGGCGGCTCTGGTCCTGCGATGGCACGAACTCCCCCGGCAACGCCCGGAAGACGAACACGCTGGAGGCCGTCAGCGCCACCGACACGGCCAAGACCCACCAGGGCCGCTTCAGGCCCCAGGCCAGGGTGCGCGCGTAGACGCGCTCCAGCTTCTCGAACGCCCGGTCCACCCACACGCCAATGCGGCTGCGGCCCTCGCGCGACGTCTTCAACAACTGTGCGCACCGCGCGGGCGCCAGGGTGATGGCCTCCACGTAGGACAGCAGCACCGCCACGCACAGCGTCACGCCGAACTGGAGGAAGTACTTGCCGATGACGCCACTCATGAAGACGACGGGCAGGAAGATGGCCACCACGGCGAAGGTGGCCGCCAGCGCGGCGAAGGTGATCTCCGCGGTGCCCTCGCGCGCGGCGCGCACGCGGTCCTTCCCTTCCTCCGAGTGCCGGAAGATGTTCTCCAGCACCATGATGGCGTCGTCCACGACGATGCCCACCGCCAGCGCCAGCCCCAGCAGCGTGAAGGTGTTGAGCGTGAAGCCCAGGAAGTAGATGACCGCCACCGTGCCCAGCAGCGACATGGGGATGGCGAGCACCACGTTCATGGTGCTGGACAGCGAGCCCAGGAACACCCAGCACACGAAGGCGGTGAGGATGCACGCGAGCATCAGCTCGAACTCAATCTCGTGGACGCTCTCCTCGATGAACTGCGTCGAGTCGAAGTTGATGCCAAGCTGCATCCCCTCCGGCAGGTCCTTCTGCATCTTGTCGAGTTCGGCGCGGATGCCCTGCGCCACGGCCACGGCGTTGGCGCCGCGCTGCTTCTTGATGCCCAGGCCCTGCGCCGGCTCGCCGTTGATGCGCGCCATGCGTCGCACGTCCTCGAAGCCGTCCTCCACCAGGGCCACGTCGTTCAGGTAGATGGGGAAGCCGTTCTGCTCGCGGATGATGATGCGCCGCAGCGTCTCCAGGTCCAGCGCCTCGCCCATGACGCGGACGTTGACCTCGCGGCCCTGCGTCTCGATGCGGCCCGCGGGCAGCTCCACGTGCTCGCGCTGGAGCGCGGCGGACACATCCGCGACGGTGAGCCCCAGCGCGTCCAGCTTCTGAGCGTCCACCCAGATGCGGACGTTGCGCTCCAGGAGGCCGCCGAGCTGCACCTCGCCCACGCCGGGAATCGTCTGCAGCTTCTCCTTCACGCGGTAGCGGGCGTAGTCACTCACCACCTGCTGGCTGAAGGGCCCGGACACGCCCACCCAGAGGATGGGTTGGTCCTCCGGGTTCGACTTGGAGATGATGGGCGGATCGATGTCCAGCGGGAGCCGGCGCTGCACCTGGCTCACCTTGGTCTGCACGTCCTGGAGCGCCAGGTCCACGTTGCGCGACAGGTCGAGCTCGACGGTGATGTTGCCGCCACCCTGGCGCGCGGTGGAGTTGATGGCCGTGACGCCCTCCACCTGCGTCACCGCCTCCTCGATGAACTCGAGGACGTCGCTCTCCACCGCCTCCGGGTTGGCGCCTTCCCATGTCACGGAGATGTTGATGGTGGGGAAGTCGACGTCCGGGAACTGGCTGATGCCAATGCGCTGCGCCGCCACCAGTCCGAAGACGATGGTGGCCGCCATGATCATCCACGCCAGCACCGGCTTCTTGATGCACGCCTCGGTGATGTTCATCTGCCAGCGCCTCCACCGCCGTTGGCCGTCTCCGGAGCCGCGCGGGGCTCACCCGTGACGGTGGGCTTGGGACCCTGGGCCACGCGCACGCTCACGCCATCGCGCAGGGCCTCGCCGCCGCGCACCACCAGCGTCTCGCCGGGCTTCAAGCCTTCGCGGACCTCCACCCGGCCGTCTCCCGTGCGAAGGCCCAGCTCCAACACGCGCTCGCGGGCCTTGTCGCCCTCCACCACGTAGGCCAGGAAGCCTCGCTCGCTGGCGCGCACCGCCGTCTGCGGAATCACGGGGCTGCCGCCGCGCGTCTCCACCGGCACCGCCACCGTGGCGAACGCGCCGGGGCGCAGCTTCTCGGCGGCCTCGCCCGTCACCTCGGCCGTCACCGGCACCATGCGGCTGGCGTCGTCCGCGGCGGCGGCGACGTGGGTGATCTTCGCGGTGAACGCGCCGCCCACCGCGCGCACGGAGAAGCGCGCCGGCATCCCCGGCTGGATGCGCCCCACGTCCGACGCGGGGACGGTGAAGCGCAGGAGCAACGGCTCGCGCCGCAGCAGCGTGGCCAGCACGATGCCCGGCTGCACGTACTGCCCCGTCTGCACCGTGCGCGTCTGGAGCACGCCGTCCATGGGCGCGCGCACGTAGGCATCCCGCTGGTTGAGCTGCGCCTGGTCGAGCAGCGCCTTCGCGGAGGCCACGTCCGCCTGCGCGGTGCGCGCGCGGGCCTCGAAGGTCTCCAGTTGCTCGGCGGGCAGCAAGCCCGGGCTGGCCTCGTTGACGGCGGTGCGGCGCTTGGAGCCGGCTTCCGCCTCCACCAACGTGGCCCGGGCGCGCGCCAGGGTGGCCTCGGCGGAGCGCACGGCGATGGCGTACCGGGCCGGCTCGATCTCCGCGAGCACGTCCCCCTTCTTCACCGACTGGCCTTCCGTGAACAGCACACGCTCCACGGCGCCGGGGACGCGCGCGGTGATCTGCACCCGCTCGAAGGCCTCCACGGAGCCCACCGCGTCAACGACGTACTCCACGTCCTGGGCCTCGACGGGCGACACCTCGACGGGGAACTGGGTGGGGCCCCGCGCGGGACCGCCCTTCGCCGCGCCGGCCGGAGCGCTCTGCGAGTCCTTCTTGCAGCCGGCCCCCAAGGCCAGCGCGGCCACGGCCAGTCCCAACGTCCCTGCACGTCGCATTGCCTTCACGGTTCATTCCCCAATGGGTCGAGTCCGACAGCCGCACGCAGTCCCAGCAGCGCCACGCCCAGCGCGAATCGGCTCTGGGCATACGCCACCTCCGCCTCGAACTGCCGCAGCGAGGCATCCGCCACCGTCAGTGCCGTGGACAAACCCTGACGGTACAGAATCCCCTGCTCCTCCGCGTTCTGCCGCGCGGTGCGGACCGCCAGGTCGCTCTGCGCCAGGGCGGCCTGCGCGTTCTCCAGTGCCACCCTCGCCTGCTCGATGTCCACGTCCACGCGGCGCGTGGTGGCCTGGACCTGGAGCTCGGCGGCCTTCCGCAGCGCCACGCGCTCACGGCGCTCGGCGTAGCGCTCGCCGCCGTCGAAGAAGTTCCAGATGAGGTTGACGCCCAGGAAGCCGTCGCCCGTGCGGCCCGCGAGGCCCGCTTCGTTGGTGAGCCGGTAGTTCGCGTTCGCTCCCAAGGTGGGCAGCAGGCGGGCCAGGGGCTCCTGTGCGCTCTCGTCCAGCGCGTCCACGCGCAGCCGGGCCGCTAGGATGTCCGGCCGCCGGTCCACCGCGCCCGCCGCCAGCGCGTCATGCGAGTCCGCCGTCCGGCTGGCATCCGTCAGCAGCGTGTCCGGCGGCGCCAGGGCGTTCTCCACCGGGGAGACGAGCAGGAAGCCCAGCTCCAGGCGGGTCGTCTGCGCGGCGTTGCGCGCGTTCGACATCTGCACCTCGGCGCTGGCCGCTTCCAGCTCCGCGCGCGTCACGTCATTGCTGCTCGCCAGGCCGGCCTTGGCGCGAGCGGACGCATCCGCGAGCGACTGCCGGGCGAAGGCCAACCGCTGCTCGGCGGCGCGGTAGACCTGCTCCTGGGCCAGGGTGGAGAGGAAGGCGTTGGCGGCCTCGAAGCCGATCTGCCGGCGGGCCTCCACGGCCTCCCACTTCGCCGCGTCTTCGTCGCGACGCGCCGCGCGATAGAGGAAGATGCCCCGGGCGTCGAACAGCGGCATGCTGGCGACGAAGTTGGCGTTGAACGCGTTGTTGCGCTGGATGACCACTGTCTGGCCGCCAACAACGCGCGTCACCTCGTTGAGGCGCCGCGTGTAGGTCCCCGTGCCCGTCAGCTCAGGAAAGAAGAAGGCCCGGGCCCGAGCCACCCGGGCCTTGGCGGCCTCGGATTGCTGCTCGGCGGCCAGGGCCACCTCGTTGCGCTTCGCGGCAAGGGAGACCGCTTGTTCCAGCGTCAGCGGACCGCCCGTCCCGGGCTGGGCGCCTCCAGGCAAAGGAGGCGGGGGTTGCGGGCCGGCGGGGGTGGCCTCGGAGGTGGCGCCGGGGACCTCGGGCTGCTGGCTCCGGGCCTCGGACGCGGACAGCGCGAGCCAGGCGCAGAGGGGCACGGTGAGGGCGTGACAACAGGGTCTGGGCATGTACGGGCGAGGGTGGCTTCGGCCTCGGGGGGCGGTTCGGCGCGCCATATAAACGGAGGTGGAGAGAAGGGGCTATGACGATTCGGCGTCTGGACGCTGGCCGCCGCGACGGACTATGGGTGGCGTCGGATTCTCCTGGGTTCCGTAGCTCACTGTAGAAAGATTGCGGGCGCCACCAAGCGCCCGGGAATGCTCGGCCGATGCGTTTATTCCTGATGGCGTGGGTTCTTGTGGTGATGGCCTCCGTTTCCGGCTGCAAGAAGGAGGAGACTCCACCTCAAGCGGGTGCGATCCGCGCACTCGTCTCGTATGCGACGTTTCGTCCGGCCTGCCTCACGCTGTCCATCACCGACGTGGCCGACCCGACCCGCACCGAATCCACCGACGTCCGGGTGGATCCCAACGCCCGCAGCGACATCCGGACGGTGGCCATCATCGGCCGCGAGGGCTGGAGCCGGAACCTCCGGTTGGTCGCCTCCGCTCATGAGCGCTCCTGCAATGGCCCGCTGGTCGCGCTGCAAGAAGTGACGGCCCAGGTGCCGGAGGTGGGCACCACGGACGTCATGCTGGCCCTGCGCGCCGACGACCTGGACGATGACGGCTACGTCTCCGCCGAGGGGCAGTACCCGGGCTCGGACTGCGACGACACCAACCCCGACATCCATCCTGGCGCGACGGAGCTCTGCGACGGCGTGGACAACAACTGCGTCAATGGCGAGGCGGACGCCCCGGGCGGCGCGACGTACTACCGCGACGTGGACGGAGACGGCTTTGGCGACCCGTTCGCCCTGCCCAGCCTCTCCTGCATCCCGCCCGAGGGTTACGTCCTGGAGTCCGGAGACTGCAACGACCGGGACCCGAACGTGTTCCCCCAGCCCCTCGAGCTCCGGTGCGATAACAGGGATGACAACTGCGACGGCCAGGTGGACAACGCGCCGTTCGACGTGGGCACCGCGTGCATGACGGCGCAGAACTGCGGCGGCACCAGGCAGTGCACCCCGGACCAGTTGGCGGCGGTGTGCAGCAGCGCCGAGCAGCCCGTGGAGTGGTTCATCGACGAGGACGGTGACGGACGGGCCGGCACCTCCGTGGGCCTGTGGTGCGCGAATCCGCCGGGCGAGAACGCGGTGACGGAGCGGACGGATTGCGACGAGAGCTCGCGCTACGTGTTCAACGGCGCCACCGAGGTGTGCGACCGGATGGACAACGACTGTGATGGCCAGGTGGATGAGCACATCGCGTCCTGCGATCCGGCGGCCTGGACGTCCAACAGCGACTCTCCCAACGACACGCAGTGGCGCGCGGTGGCGCCGTACAGTGGGAACAGGGGTTGGCTCGCGGGTGACGCCAGTCGGCTCGCCCACGTCGACGGGAACACCGTGACGCTGGTGACGGGTTGCCCTGGCATTTGGAGGTCCGCGTGGACCACGAACGACGGCCGCGTGTTCCTGGGCTCGAGCGCGGGCACCTTCACCACCCGCCGGGCCACCGACACCGCACCGTGCGTCGACGTCGCCGGCCCGGGAGCCGCGCAGATCAACGGCATCGTGGGCTTCGAGAACGGCAACACCGTGACGCTCTACGCGGTGGACAGCGAGGGCCGCATCATCCGGTGGACCCACGTGGAGGGTGCGCCGACGCAGGCGGCCCCCGTGCTCCTTCAGCAGGTCGTCAGCAACCTGCGCGCCATTGACGGCACGACGCCGGGGACGCTGTTCGCCGCGGGGACCGAGGTGGTGGGTGGCTCCAGCCGTCCGGTGGTCTGGCGCGGCCCCGCGGATGGGGGGAGCACGTGGACCCATGAAAACCTGGGGACCCTCCCCTCGGGGGGCTTCCTGCGTAGCATCCGGGCGCTCTCCGCGACGCGCGTCGTCGCCGCGGGCGACACCGGCCTGCTGATGGAGTTGAACGGGACGACCTGGACCGTGAAGCCGCGACTCACCTTGGAATCCATGGCCACCGCGGACATCCGCGCGATGGTGGCCTTCGGCAGCAAGGCGATCTACGCCGTGAGCTCGGGCAGCAACGCCATCCACTTCTTCAACGGAGAGACGTGGAGCTCGAGCGCCCCCCCGAGCCACACGACGCACACGCTGGGCGCCACCGGCCCGACGGACATCTGGGCCGCGGGTTCCACCGGCGTGCTCTTGCGCTGGCAGCCCTGAGGCGAAACGAGGCCTCGGACAGACACCATGAACCTGCGCACGGACGGCCTCACGGTGCGGTACGGAGCGCGGCAGGTGCTGTCCGAGGTGACGTGCGCGCTGCCCGAGGGCACCCAGGCGCTGGTGCTAGGCCGCTCGGGCGCGGGGAAGACGACGTGGGTGAAGGCCCTGGCCGGGCTCGTGCGGCCCACGGCGGGCGCGGTGCGGTGGGATGCGCAGGACGCGGCGGCGCTCTCCCCCGCGCAACGCCGGGAGCGTCAGGCCGCGTTTGGCATGGTGTTCCAGACGGACGCCCTGTTCGACTCGATGACGGTGCTGGAGAACGTGATGCTTCCCCTCACCCGCCGGCACGTCGCCGAGGATGAAGCCCGGGCCCGCGCCGTGGAGGTGCTGCGCGCGGTGGGACTGGCGGACGCGGCGGGCACGCTGCCCGAGCGGCTGTCGGGCGGCATGAAGAAGCGCGCGGGCATCGCACGGGCCCTGGCGGCGCGGCCGTCCGTGGTGCTCGCGGATGACCCTTTCGCGGGGTTGGACCCGGGCACCGCGCGGCAGGTGGCGCGGGTGCTGCTGGACGTCTCCAAGGGCGGCACGCTGCTCGTCGTGGCGACGGAGGCCCCCGCCGACCTGCCCCTGCCCCGGTGGCTGTTCTTTCGCGGCGGACGCCTGGTGCATGACGGCCCACCCGCCCCCGAGCTGGAGGACGCACCGGACGAGGTGCCCGCATGACGCTGCTGACGGCACTGGGCCGCAAGGGCCTGGGCGCTGTGCGAGGAACGGGCGCGCTGGCGCTCGTCGTGGGCCGCACATTCCTGGCGCTGCCGAAGCTGGAGCGCCGCGAGCTGGGCCGCGCGCTGGTTCAGTTCGGCTATGGCTCGCTGCCCCTGGCGCTGGCCACGGCCGCGCTGGCGGGCATCATCGTGGTGTTGCAGTCGGGCATCTATGTCCAGCGTCTCGGCGCGCGGGCGTTCCTCGGCTGGGCCGCGGGTTACGGCGTCCTGTGGGAGTTCGGCCCGCTGCTGCTCGGGCTCATCATGTCGGCCCGCATTGGCGCGCGGAACGCGGCGGAGCTGGCGCTGATGCAGGTGGGCGGTCAAATCGAGGGCTTGCGCGGCATCGGGCTCGACCCCTTCGCCATCCTCGTCGCCCCCCGCGTGGTGGCCATGGAGGTGAGCATGCTGGCGCTGAGCACCTTCACCTTCCTGGTGGCCATCCTCTTCGAGTCCGTGGCCGCCCTCCTCACGCTGGGCCTGCCCCTCCGTGTGTTCTTCGGCACGTTCTCCCAACTGCTGGGCCCGTGGGATGTCCTGGGCGGCGTGGTGAAGACGGGCACCTTCGGGCTGGCCATCTCGCTGCTGTCCACCACGGTGGGGCTCTCCGCCCGGGGCGGCGCGCAGGCCGTGGGACAGGCGGCGGCGAGCGCGGTGGTGCAGGGCTGCGCGGCCATCTTCATCCTCGACTTCGTGCTCACGGCGGTGCTCGCGGGGTGGATGGGATGAGCGTGCTCGGCTTCTTCGGCGCGCCCGTGGTGCTGCTGGCCCGCACGGTGCGGGCGTCGGCGCGGGACGGCGTGCCCTGGCGCGAGTCCCTGGCGCAGGTCCACGAGCTGGGCGGGCGCAGCGTGTGGCTGGTCATGTCGGGCATGGCCTTCTTCGGCGCGGTGCTGGTCACCATCGCCAACAGCCAGGCGCGGCGCTTCGTGGGCAATGTGGCGGTGCTGGGCCCCGCGTACTTCGAGCTGCTCATCCGCGAGCTGGGCCCGGCCGTCTCGGCGCTGCTCACCGCCTCGCGCGCGGGCGCGGCGCACGCGGCGGAGCTGTCCACCATGAGCGTCAACGAACAGGTGGAGGCCCTGGAGATGTCCGCGGGCGACCCGTATGCGGACCTGGTGGCGCCGCGGGTCATCGCGGGCGCAGTGGGCGTCCCGTTGCTGTGCACGCTGGGCACCGTCGCGGCGACGCTGTCCGCAGCGGCGGTGGCGCAGTTCGCCTTCGGCGTGGATGGGCGAGCGTTCATGGACCCGCGCTATGTCGACGGCTGGGACGTGCTGGGCGCCTTCCTGAAGGCCGCGGCCTGCGGCATCTACATTCCCCTGGCCGCGGCGGTGGCGGGACTCAAGGCACGCGGCGGCGCCGAGGCCGTGGGTGAAGCGACCACCGACGGCGTGGTGGCCGCGAGCCTGGGGTGCCTGCTCATCGACCTCGCCGTGTCCCTCGCCTTCCAGCTCCTGCGCTTGTGAACGGGACGCCGCGCATGCCATCTCCCCTGCCCCTGCCCGACAGCGAGGCCCTGCGATTCAGGGACGTCCACGTCGCGTTCGAACAGGGCCGGCGGCGCGTGCTGGAGGGACTGACGGCGGACGTGTCCACGAAGGAGCTGACGTTCATCGCGGGCGCCAGCGGCACCGGGAAGAGCGTGCTGTGCCGCCTGGCCGTGGGCCTGCTGCATCCCGACGCGGGTGAAATCGAGCTGTGGGGTGAACGCGTGGACTCACGGCCCGAACGGGAGCTGGTGCGGCTGCGCCGACAGGCCCCCTATCTGGTCCAGGGCCCCGCGCTGCTGGACTGGCGCACGCTGAGGGAGAACGTGCGGCTGGCGGATCCGAACGCGCCCCAGGACGCGGTGGACGCCGCGCTGGAGCAGGTCGGCCTGTTGGACTGGGCGGACCGGCTGCCACCTGAGCTGGGGCCCGGAGCGAAGAAGCGGACCGCCATCGCGCGAGCGCTGGTGCTCAACCCGCGCTATCTCCTGTTCGACGAGCCGACCACGGGGTTGGACCGCCGGGGCGCCAGCCAGGTGGAGGAGGTCCTCGCGTCGTTGAAGGCACGGGGCCTGGGGGGCATGGTGGTGTCCCACGACTACCGGCAGTTGAAGGCGTTGGCGGATCGGGTGTTGGTGGTGGCGAACAAGCGATGTGCCTATCTGGGGACTCCGGAAGGCTTCCTGGAGTCCTCCGCGCCCGAGCTGCGGGTGCTGACGGCGCCATTCATGGAGGGCGCGACGGATGGATGAGCGACGGCTGGAGCTGAAGGTGGGCGCGCTGGTGCTGGCCGCCATCGTGAGCGTGCTGGTGCTGTTGTTCCTGATGGGCGAATTGAACCTGGGCTCGGAGACGGGGCTCGCGGTGGACTTCGGCCACACGGGCAACGTGGTGGAGGGCGCCCCGGTGAAGCTGGGCGGCGTGCAGGTGGGGCGCGTGAAGGACATCCAGCTCCAGCCCGAACGGCGGGATGCACAGGGCCGTCCCCTGCCCGTCCGGATGGAGCTCGCGGTGTCACCCGAGGCCGTGGGTTCGCTGCGCAAGGACGCGCGCGTCACCGTGGCCACGGTGGGCATCCTGGGCGAGCCGTACCTGGAGCTGAACCCGGGCTCGGCGCAGGAGCGGCTGCCCGCCGGGACCTCCGTGCGGGGGACGGACGCGCCCCGGCTGGACGTGCTCGCGGAGCAGCTCACGCGCTTCGTGGACCTGCTGTCGCAGATGCTCGAGGAGGACCCCGAGGCCATCCGTGGCCTCGCCGCGAATGTGTCGCGGCTGGCGCGGACCCTGGACCAGTTGCTTCAGGAGAACCAGGGCGACCTGAAGGTGCTGGCCACGGAGCTGGCGGCCGCGTCGAAGGACCTGCGGCAGCTCTCGGGGCTCGCGCGGGAAGCCTTCCAACCCGGCGGCAAGGGCGCGCGGATGCTCGACGACGCGTCGGCGGTGGCCTCGGTGGTGCGGCGGGATTTGCCGGGGCTGACGAAGTCCGCGGGGACGACGCTGGACGGTCTGGCGGCCATCACGGGCCCGCTGGGGCCGGAAGACGGCGAGCGCGTGAAGGTCGCCCTGGAGCGCCTCACGGCGGCTTCGGGGCAGTTGGAGAGCATCGCCTCCCGGGCGGACCGGGTGCTGGCGAAGATTGAAGCCGGCGAGGGCAGCGTGGGCGCGGCCCTTCAGGATGGCACGCTCTACGATGAGCTGCGTTCGCTGGTGACGGACCTCCGCAAACACCCGTGGAAGGTGCTCTGGAAGGACTGAGCCAAGGCCGTCTCGAAAAGGCTGCGGTGAACCGAGCTATACCCTTCGCCATGGAGTGGTACGGCTCACGACACATCTCCGACTTGGAACTTCGCACCTGGCTCGAGCAGCGCTTTGCGGCGCGCGTCTTCGCCATCAACCGCGAACCGGTCGCTGACGAGGTGTGGGTCGAATCGCATCCTCGAGGCGGCGGCGACTTCCCATGGCGGGTGGAGGTGTACCTGCCCGCGACGTCCCTTGAAGAGGAGCTGAGGCACGCCTCGGCATGTGCCCAGGACACGCGCTGCCACGTGCTCGCCTCGGACGAGCGCATCAGCCCCTATACGTTTGTCCTCCTGACACCGACGGGAGACATGCTGCACGTCGACGTCGAGACATCAGCGCTCGATGAGTCCGGCACGCTCATCATCGCCGGGCCCGCCTCGCATCCCGTGGGCCGCATCTCCAGCGCGACCCGTCTGGAGCCTGCCCTGCTCACGGAGAGACTCTCCCCGCTCCTGGGTGTTCCAGGTTCCCAGGCGCGCATGACGGAGAGCATCCGACCGCCACGGGAGCCTGCGTCCCCCTATGAGCACTCGCACCCCATCGTGGATGGCGTGCACTACAGATTCACCTACTCGGTCTCCATCGCCTGGGAGGCGCGACCATGGCGCTCGCTCCAACAGGAGGCCGAGGACTGGGAGCACGTCACGGCAAGGCTCGCGCGCCTGTACCGACAGCCGTTCTGCGCACACAGCGAACACCTGGAACAGGTCATCAACATCCCAGGGGGCAGCGACTCGGAATGCCGCTGCATCTGGCTGGATGGCGTGGGGCGGCGCGAAGTGCTCACCAAGCACAGACGCAGGGCTTGGTGATCACTTGCAGCAACGAAGGCCCGAGGCTACTGCGCCAGGTCCGGGCGGTAGGTGGCCAGGGTGCACCGCATGCGCTGTACCTGCTCCGCGGTGAAGCCCGTCATGCAGGTGTCGTCCGTCAGCTCCATGTAGTTCTGGATGGGCACCGGCACGCCGCCGCAGCTCGTGATCCCCGCGGTGCACCCCTTGTGGGAGGTGGCGTTGGGAGGGGTGTCGCAGATGCGGTCTCCGGTGGTGTAGCAGGCCGGCGCGGACGCCGTGCCGCATCCCGCGTAGTACGTGTGGAAGAGGCCCAGGTAGTGGCCCATCTCGTGCGTGACGGTGCGACCGGTGTGGTACGGCGGGAAAGGCCCCACCCGTCCGACGGCCAGCCAGTTGATGACCATCCGGTCCTGCGGCTGCCCCACGGCGGCCGAGGGATCCGCGGGGAGGAAGGGCACATACCCTCGCGAACCACCGGCGCTGTGGGTGTAGATGTTCACATAGCGCGCCGGGTCCCAGGCGCTGCTGAGCCAGTAGCTGCCCGAGTCCTGGTACCACGTCGTGTTGCAGTAACGCTGAATGCCCGTGGTCGGGTTGCCCGAGGGGTCCACGGTGGCGAGGAAGAACTCAATCTTGCTATCCACCCCACCCGCGCCCGGCGTGCCGGCCAGCGCGCGGAAGTCCTCGTTGAGGACCGCCATCTGGCTGTGGACCAACGCGTCCGAGACGTTGCCATTCACGCAGGCATTGTCCGCGACGACATGGACCACCACGGGAATGCGCAGCACCGCCGTGGGAAGCCACTGCGGGCCGGGGACCGTCGAGTCCATGGAGCAGTCGGAGGTTGTGGGCGCGAACTTCGCCACCCAGGAAGGCGCGGGCTCCGGAGCGGCACAGCCGTTGGCTTCGAACGCATGGGGAGGCCCAGACAGGAGGGCCAGGGCATGACCGACAATCAAATAGCCAAGTGTCATTTGAGGTCACGATACCGTGCAGGCTGACGGAAGCCACGGCCGTGCTGGATGGGCAGCATGAGAGGAATTGAATTCCAGACAAGTGCCTGCCCCATCGATCCGTGAGGCTTACGTCAGCGCGCCCTCGCAACACTGAAGGCACGCTTCCCGCCTCAGGAAGTGCGGCGTGCCCTATCGCCGTCCACGCCTGACGACACGCGCCAGCACGAGCAGGGACGTGGGGAACAACGCGGACGGACCGCCCTGGCACCCGCAGCCAGCCTCGGACGCCGGGGGCGCCTCCGCGCCGCCATCCACAGCGCCCGCGTCCCCTCCCGGCACACCTGAGTCCACCGTGGAGCCGCCATCCGCATTCGCGGAGCCGCCATCCTCTTCAGCGCTGGAGCCACCGTCCTCATCCGCGGAGCCGCCATCATCGTCCGAGGTTCCACCGTCCTCGTTCGCGGAACCTCCGTCCTCGTCCGGGTGGGCGCCCCCATCCACCTCGCCCGCGTCGGGAGTCCCCGCGTCCACGCGCATGCACTCACCTTGCTGGCAGGTGCCTCCACGGCACGCAGTTCCGTCTTCCGCGAGGTTCGAGGCGCACCTCCCCGTCTCCGAGCAGGTGGGCACGCGGCATTCCTCCGTCACCCAGCAGTCGTTGTCACCCCGGCACTCCGCACAGGCGAAGCCTTCGGCCTGACTCACGCAATAGGGCGCCGATGCTCCGCAAGGCGAGCAGGACTCCCCACAAGCATTCAAGGAATCACATCGCGCGCACAGCGCCGCGGCATTGCAACGGAAGCCCGCTTCGCAGCCGCCATTCCCAGGCGCATTGGCGGACTGGCGATTGCATTGGGCACACTCGGTGGAGACCGGGAAGGAAGGCCACCCCGACTCCGTCTGGTGGAACAGCTCGGGCGTCATGAGCACGAAACCCGCGGCATCCAGTCGGATGATGGGCGGTGTGGTCGCTTGTCGCTCGAAGTCAGCGAGGTCCCCGTCTCCGTCCCGGAGTGACAGCTCGAGGGCGGCGTGCTGACCGATGTTCGTGTAGAGCACCTCCACGCCGTAGAGCCCGGGCTGCTCGAACCGGACCGTCTTGGCGGCACGCCACGTCGGAAAACCAATCGTCGGCGGCCGGTTGATGAGCGGATGGTGCGCCTGATTGCCGTCGATGATCGTCAGGCTCACGGACTCATCCGCATAGAACCCGAACTGCAGGGACCTGCCGGCCATGTCGCTCGTCACCGCGAGGTAGCCACGCAGGCGCGTCGCGAAGGACGTGAGGTCATCGTTGTAGATGAAGCCACACCCGCCAGCGGGACAACCGGCGACAGCCCCCTGGAAATCGCCGTAGCTCAGCGTCCTTCCATCATTGAGGTTGTTGGACAGGTCCAGGGGCGTCTGCACCACGGAGTCAATGCGGCTGCCGGGGTCCGCATCCAGGAAAGCATTGATGCCAGGAATGTAGGCCCACTGGCTTTGAGGGAAGTCCGCCGCGGGACTCCGAGAGACTCTCGCCGCGGAGCAAAGGCCCACCCCCGGCGTCCCGGGCAGGGGCGCCACGGGACGGCCGCTGATGACCACCACCTGGGCACCCGCGGCCAGCGGAATGAGGAGACCCCACACCAGAAGCAAGAACATGCAAAGCGGGCGCATGCGCGCGTCTTACTTCCGGCCGGAGCACACCGACCAGTGAGCCAGAGATGACCCCCGCCACGCATGCGGCGAAGCCAGGCGCCAGGCCCGGGTTGGGCACTCGGACAGGCCGTTCGTGCGGCGTCGCACAGTGTCCCCCCCCGACCCCGAAACTGTTCAGGGTGCGGCCCCTCCCGCCATTCTAGGGGCGCACGCGGCCAGTGCCGGTGGTACAAGCCCCGGCCGTGAAAGCCCCCCCGACCCCCGCCCCGTCCGACGCCACGTTCGAATCCCTGGGCCTCAAGCCCGCGCTCGTCGAGGCCCTCAGTGCGCTTGGCTACGAGGAGCCCACCCCCATCCAGGCCGCGGCCCTCCCGCCGCTCCTGGGCGGGAAGGACCTGCTCGGCATCGCCGCCACCGGCACCGGCAAGACGGCCGCCTTCGCGCTGCCCCTGCTCAACCATGTCACGCCAGGTGCGTGTAAGCCCCACACCACGTCCGCCCTGGTCCTGGTCCCCACCCGCGAGCTGGCCATGCAGGTGTCCGAGGCCATCCACCGCTACGGCCAGAAGCTCGGCGTCTCCGTGCTGCCCCTGTACGGCGGGCAGGTCATCGGCCAGCAGCTCCGCGTCCTGAAGCGCGGCGTGGATGTCGTGGTCGCGACGCCGGGCCGTGCGCTGGACCACCTGCGCCGGGGCACGCTCCAGCTCGACGACGTGCGGATGGTGGTGCTCGACGAGGCCGACGAGATGCTCGACATGGGCTTCGCCGACGACCTGGAGGCCATCCTCTCCGGCACGCCCGAGGACCGGCAGACGGCCCTCTTCTCGGCCACCCTGCCCCCGCGCATCGCCAGCATCGCCGAGCGCCACCTGCACGAGCCCGTGCGCGTGAAGATCGCCCGCGAGAAGGTGGAACAGGGCGAGATGCCCCGCGTCCGCCAGACGGCCTACGTCGTCCCGCGCGCGTTCAAGATCGCCACGCTGGGCCGCCTGCTCGACGTGGAGTCCCCCACCGCCGCCATCATCTTCTGCCGCACGCGCACGGAGGTGGATGACCTCACGGTGTCGCTGAATGGCCGCGGCTGGCGCGCCCACGCCCTGCACGGCGGCATGACGCAGGAGCAGCGCGACCGCGTCATCAAGCAGCTCAAGTCCCAGGGCACCGACCTGCTGGTGGCCACCGACGTCGCCGCGCGCGGCCTGGACATCCCCCGCCTGTCGCACGTGGTGAACTTCGACGTGCCCAACGCGCCCGAAGCCTACGTGCACCGCATCGGCCGCACGGGTCGCGCCGGCCGTGAGGGCGTGGCCATCACCCTGGTGGAGCCGCGCGAGCACCGGCTGCTGCGCAACATCGAGCGCGTCACGGGCCAGCGCATCGAAGTGGCCACCGTCCCCACCGTCGCGGACATGCGCGAGAAGCGACAGGAGCTGCTCCGCGAGTCCCTGCGCGAGACGCTGGTGGCCGGTGAGTTCGACTCTCTCCGCAGCGTGGTGGAGGGACTGGCCAGCGAGTTCGACCCCATGGACATCGCCGCCGCCGCGGTGAAGCTCCTCCATGACGCCCAGGACGAGGGCCGTGACGCCGAGGAGACGGAGATTCCCGTCGTCGCGCCGCCGCAGGAGCGGAAGGACCGTCCGGGCGGCAAGTTCGGTGGTCCGTCGGGGCGGTCAGGACCGTCGGAGCGGGGCCCGAAGTCCCGTGGGGCGCCCCCGACGTGGGATGTCACCCGGCTGTGGATTGGAGCGGGCCGTCACGCGGGCATGCGCCCCGCCGACCTCGTGGGTGCCATCGCGGGCGAGGCGGGCGTCGAGTCCTCGAAGATTGGCGCCATCCAGATTGGCGACACCTTCTCGTTGGTGGAGGTCCCCGAGTCCGACGCCAACCGCATCATCGCCGCGCTGAAGAACGCCACGCTGCGGGGCAAGAAGGTGCTGGTCCGGAAGGACCGAAACTGAGCCCTTTCGGCGTCGCTTCGAAAGTGCCCACCTCGTGAGTGGGAGGATGACGAGCGAACCCGTCACGCTCACGAGGGGGGCTGTTATCCCTGGGCTCAGGCCGCGCGCTCGGACTCCGCGGTGACGGGCTCCGCCTTGGCCTCCGTCGTCGCGCGCCGGCGACGGGGGAAGAACCGGCGCCACGCCAGGGCGAAGCCGGTGTAGGTCAGGAACACGCCGCCCAGCGAGGCGATGGCGGCCACGAGCTGACCGATCAGCCCCAGCGCCTCGCCCGTGTGGAGGAAGCGGAGCCAGCTCCGTGCCTTGCGGCCACTGTTGTAGTCGGCATAGCCCTCCAGCTTCGCCACTTCGCCCGTGAAGGGGTTCAGCGACACCTGCTGAGACGAGAACAGGGGCCAGGCGTCCTTCTCACGCACGGAGAACGACACCGCGTCCACACCGTCCGCGTCGCCCTTGCCCCGGCCCCGCTTGCCCTGAGCGTCCGGCACTACGTCGGCCGGAGCCCCCTCGGCCTTCACCTGTGCCTCCGGCGCGCCCTCGCGGCCCCCTTGCCCCTTGCCCCCCGGCGCCTGCGCACCCGCCGGACGCGCGTTGCCACCGCCCAGGCGCAGCACGACGTACTCCCAGTTGGGCGACGTCTTCCGCGCCTCGGCCATGAGCTCGTCCAAGGGCTTGCGCGGCGTGGGCTCCGTGGGTGCCGGCACCTTCACCGACCCCGAACCCGGAGGCCCCTGCGTCGTGGGCGCCGGGCTGCCCATCACCGTGAACACCAGGTTGGACGCCCACTTGTACGAGATGACCATGCCCGACCCCGCGAGCACGATGATCACCGGCAGCGTCCAGAACCCGATGACGTTGTGCCAGTTCCAATCCCGCGCCTTGCCCTTCAACCCGCGCCGGAACCACAGCGACGGCCGCATCGCGCGCAGCGTCCACTTGCGCGGCCACCACAGGTACAGGCCGGAGATGGCCAGGAAGAGGAACACCGCGTTGCTCGCCCCAGTGATGGCCTTGCCCACGGGGCGGTTGTCACCGCTGGCCACGAGCCACCGGTGCAGCTCCACGTTCCACCTGAAGAAGCCCCGCACGCCCTCCGCCCCGTTGCCCAGCACCTCGCCCGTGTACGGGTGGATGAAGGTCACCGAGCCCCGGCCGATGTTCACGATCACCGACGACGCGGGATCCGGAAACACCGTCACCGCCGTCGGCTGTCCATCGGTCCGCACGGCGCGGACGCGCTCGACCAGGTCCTCCACCGGGAGCCGGGCCGCGCCGGGAGACGGCACCTGCACCGTCCGGATGTCGCGCTCCGCCCACTCGATGATCTGCTTCTCGAAGGCGATGACCACGCCCGTGAAGGACATGATGCCAATCACGATGCCCGCGGCGATGCCCGTGATGAGGTGAATCCAGAAGAGGATGTTTCGGAAAGTGCGCATGAGACGGCCTGTGCGCGGCCAAACCGCGCGCGACGACACTGGAGCGGACCCGGCGCGACCCCGCGCCGGCACTCACTTCAGCGAGAAATTGACGGGCACATCGATGATGACGCGCGCCAGCCGCCCCGAACGGCCGAGCGCCGGCGTGAAGCGCCACTGATTCACCGCGGCGATCGCCGCCGCATCCAACGCGGGCACCGAGCGCATCACCTTCGTGTGCTCCGGCTCCACGCGGCCATCCGTTCCAACGATGACGCGCACCACCACCACGCCCTCGATGTTCCGCTGCTTCGCCAGCCGCGGGTACTCCGGCGTCACCGCGCTGACCACCGTGGGAGGACGCATGACCTGCTTCAGGCTCAGCGCATCACCGGTGCCACCCACCGCCATGGAACCGACGATGCCGCCCTTCGTGCCACCCACGACCCCGCCGACCACGCCCCCCACCACCCCACCCATCGCGGACGCGGCGGCCGTGTCAGCGGGCGCCTGCGCGACTTCGGGCTCGGGCTCGGAGACAGGCTCCACGACGGGCTCGGGAGGCGTTTCCGGCTTCACCTCCGCCACGGGCTCCGGCTCCGGCCGGGTCACCGGTGCGGGCACCACGCGAGGCGTGGGCCGGGGGCGCGCCTGCCGCGGGACGTCGGCCTTCGCCGGCGCCTGCCGGAGCGCTCCACCTCCCGCGGGAGGCGGGGGCGGCGGCGCGGCGAGGGCCAGCAGCACCAGCTCCGGCTCCTCGACCACCACCCGCTTCGGCGCCTCCGACGACACCGACATCGCGGCCACGAGGACGCCCGCGTGGAGGACCACCGCCACGGCGCTCGCTCCGCTCCAGCGGCGGAAGAACCCCTCCGTCGCCGAGGACTCCCCCATGCGGAACAGCGCGCCGGAGGACGCCACCGCCGTCAGCCCCGTCACAGCAGGGGTCGGAGACGCGGGGTCGAAATTGAGAATCGTTCTCACTTTCACTTTCGCTGTGGATACCCCCCTCGCCTACGTGCGTCAACGCGCGCCGAGTAAATTTTCGCGCATGTGGAAACACGTCCGTCCGCCCGTCCACAGGAGACGGAGGCCCAACCCGCAGTGATGACAGGCGCTTAGAAGCGGCTGTAGCTCCAGCGCAAGGCCTTGCCCCCAGCGTACGGCATCACGCCATGGAACGGCCGCGGGTCCGCGTCGAACACCAGCGGCAGGAAGTGCCGGTCCCCATCCCAGAGGTTCAGCTTCGAGATGTCCGCCACTGGCACCCAGGACAGCGAACCCTCCGGGTTGCTCTCCAGCGGCGTGCCCTCGAAGCGGTCGATGCGAAACACGAAGCCCAGCCAGTCCTCGCCGTGCTTCCCGAAGCCGGGCCAGGACAGGGTGCCGCGGAGCACCATCTGCGTGCACTCGATGCCCGCCTCCTCGCGAATCTCCCGGCGCATGCAGGCGGCCACGTCCTCGTCGCGGTCCATCTTCCCGCCCAGGCCGTTCCACTTCCCGAAGTGGGCGTCGTCGGGGCGGGCGTTGCGGTGGATGAGCAGCACGCGCTGCCCGTCCGGAGACATGACGTAACCGAGCGTGCCGATGATCGGGGTGTAGGGCATGGGAGCGGCCTTCCGCGGTGCGGCATCCAAGCGCCAGCGCCCCCAGGGCACCGCTGGAATGCGACAAAGCGCGGCACTGTAGTTCATCCCCGGGCCCGCCAGGCCCCTCCTCGCCCCGCCCTCCGTGAAACATCGGGTGGGGACTTCCCTTTACGCCAGCCAACGCAGCGCGTTAGCGTGTTGCGACACAGCATTAATGACTACCCGCGTCGTCGGGTAAGGGGACCCTTGATGTCGAAGTCGGCATTCCGCCCCGGCCGGTACGGCCTGTATGAGCCGGACACCGAGCATGATGCCTGCGGCGTGGGCTTCGTCGCCCACCTGCGCGGAGAACGCTCGCGCGGCATCGTCGAGGACGCCCTGGAGCTCCTCAACCGGCTCAGTCATCGGGCGGCTGCTGGCAGGGACCCGAAAACGGGCGATGGCGCCGGCATCCTGGTCCAGCTCCCCCACCGCTTCTTCGAGCGGGAGTCCCCGAATTTCTCCTTCGCCCTCCCCCCGCGCCGGCACTACGGCGTGGGCCAGGTGTTCCTCCCTCCCGAGCCCGAGGCCCGGGCCGCCTGTGAAGCCGCCTTCGAGGAGGTCGTCGTACAAGAAGGCCAGCGCGTGCTCGGCTGGCGCGACGTCCCCGTGCATCCGGAGCACCTGGGGCCCGTGGCGCGCGAGGCCGCGCCCGTCATCCGCCAGATCTTCGTGGCGCGCCGGCGCGTGGTCCCCAGCGCCTTCGAGCGCAAGCTCTACCGCATCCGCAAGCTGACGGAGAACCTCATCCAGGCGCGCGGCGCGGACCCCAGCGGGCGCTTCCATGTGGCCTCGCTGTCGTCGGAGACGCTCGTCTACAAGGGGCTGATGTTGCCGGCGGACCTGCCCCGGTTCTACTCGGACCTGCAGCAGCCGGACTTCGTGAGCGCGCTCGGGCTGGTGCACTCGCGCTTCTCCACCAACACCTTCCCCACGTGGGAGCTGGCGCAGCCGTTCCGCTTCATCGCGCACAACGGTGAAATCAACACCATGCGCGGCAACCGGAACTGGATGACCGCGCGGCGCGGCCTGCTCCAGACGGCGCGTCTGGGCGGAAGCCTGGACGCGCTCCAGCCCATCATCGTCCCGGGCAAGAGCGACTCCGCGCAGTTCGACAACATGGTGGAGCTGCTCTATCTGGGCGGCCGCCCCCTGCCCCACGCGCTGATGATGATGATTCCGGAGGCGTGGGAGGGCGACACGCTGATGTCGGACGAGCGCCGCGCCTTCTACGAGTACTCCTCCGCGCTGCTGGAGCCCTGGGACGGCCCCGCCGCCATCGCCTTCACGGATGGGCAGCTCATCGGCGCCACGTTGGACCGCAACGGCCTGCGACCCGCGCGCTACCTCGTCACGGAGGATGACCGCATCATCCTGGCCTCGGAGATGGGCGTCATCGACGTGCCACCCTCGCAGGTACGACGCAAGGGCCGCCTGACGCCGGGCCGCATGCTGCTGGTGGACACCACCGAGGGCCGCATCCTGGAGGACGAGGACGTCAAGCGCGACATCACCACGCGCTGGCCGTACCGCCGCTGGCTCCAGCGCAACGTCTACACCTTCGACAACCTGCCCGCCGTCACGGCCCCCGTGCGGCTGCGCGGCGAGGAGCTGTGGCGAGCCCAGC
The DNA here is from genome assembly GCF_000280925.3 of Myxococcus hansupus. NCBI lineage: Bacteria > Pseudomonadati > Myxococcota > Myxococcia > Myxococcales > Myxococcaceae > Pseudomyxococcus > Pseudomyxococcus hansupus. The sequence goes on along the minus strand of NZ_CP012109.1, from coordinate 3,717,348 downwards.
GCGCCTTCGGCTACACGGCCGAGGACGTCCGCTCCGTGCTCACGCCCATGGCGGAGACGGGCAAGGAGCCCGTGGGCTCCATGGGCACGGACACGCCGCTGGCGGTGCTCAGCGACCAGGCCCCCAGCCTGTTCTCCTACTTCCATCAGCTCTTCGCGCAGGTGACGAACCCGCCCATCGACCCGCTGCGTGAGTCGCTGGTGATGACGCTGGCCACCGCGCTGGGCCCGGAGAGCAACACCTTCGAGGAGACGCCCGAGCAGTGCCACCGGCTGTCGCTGCCCGGCCCCATTCTCACCAACGGACAGCTCGCGCGGCTGGCGGCCATCAACGACGAGGGCATGTTCGAGACGCGCCGCCTGTCGCTCCTCTACCCCCTGGACGGCGGCGACGGCGCGCTCGAGGCGGCGGTGGAGAAGCTGTGCAGCGAGGCCGTGGAGGCGGTGGACGCGGGCGCCAGCATCCTGCTCTTGAGCGACCGGGGCGTGGACGCGGCGAACGCGGCCATCCCCGCGCTGCTGGCCATGTCCGCGGTGCACCAGCGCCTGGTGCGTGACGGCATCCGCATGTACGCGGGCCTGCTGCTGGAGACGGCGGAGGCCCGCGAGGTGCACCACTTCGCGTGCCTCTTCGCCTACGGCGCCGCGGCCGTGAATCCGTACCTGGCGCTGGACACGCTCCGGGCGCTGGCGGACGGCGGCGAGCTGGCCGTGGACGCGGAGAAGGCGCAGGAGCGCTTCATCAAGGCCGTGGAGGAAGGCCTGCTGAAGGTGATGTCGAAGATGGGCATCTCCACGCTCCAGTCCTACCGGGGCGCGCAGCTCTTCGAGGCCGTGGGACTCCAGCGCTCGCTGGTGGAGCGGCACTTCACCGGCACGGCGTCGCGCGTGGAAGGCGTGGGCCTGCCGGAGCTGGGCCGCGAGGTGAAGGAGCGCCACACCCGCGGCTTCGGCGCGGAGGCGGACGCGGAGGCCGGCATGCTGCCCGTGGGCGGCCAGTACCGCTGGCGCCGGCTGGGCGAGCGGCACAAGTGGAACCCGGCCACCATCGCCAAGCTCCAAGCGGCCGTGCGCTCGAACGACGCCGCCACCTTCGCGGAGTACTCGCGGCTGGCGGACGACGAGACGCGCGACCACTGCAACCTGCGCGGGCTGCTGGAGGTCGTGCACGAAGGCCGCACGCCGGTGCCGCTGGATGAGGTGGAGCCCGCGCTCAGCATTGCCCGGCGCTTCGTCACGGGCGCCATGTCCTTCGGCTCCATCAGCGCGGAGGCGCACGAGACGCTGGCCATCGCCATGAACCGGCTGGGCGGGCGCTCCAACAGCGGCGAAGGCGGCGAGGAGTCACGCCGCTTCACCCCCGATGAGAATGGCGACCTGCGCCGCAGCGCCATCAAGCAGGTGGCCAGCGCGCGCTTCGGCGTCACCACCGAGTACCTGGTCAACGCGGACGAGCTTCAAATCAAGGTGGCCCAGGGCGCCAAGCCTGGCGAGGGCGGCCAGCTCCCCGGCCACAAGGTGGACGAGCGAATCGCCCGCGTGCGCTGGTCCACGCCGGGCGTGACGCTCATCTCCCCGCCGCCGCACCACGACATCTACTCCATCGAGGACCTGGCGCAGCTCATCTACGACCTCCAGTCGGTGAATCCCTCCGCGCGCGTCAGCGTGAAGCTGGTGAGCGAGGTGGGCGTGGGCACCATCGCCGCGGGCGTGGCCAAGGCGGGCGCGAGCTGCGTGGTCATCTCCGGCTACGAAGGCGGCACGGGCGCCTCGCCGCTGTCCAGCATCCAGCACGCGGGCCTGCCGTGGGAGCTGGGCCTGGCGGAGACGCAGCAGGTGCTGGTGCACAACGGGCTCCGCTCGCGCATCCGCGTGCAGGCGGACGGTGGCATGCGCACCGCGCGCGACGTGCTGGTGGCCGCGCTGCTGGGCGCCGAGGAGTTCGGCATGGCCACCGCCAGCCTCGTGGCCGTGGGCTGCATCATGCTGCGCAAGTGCCACCTCAACACGTGTTCGGCGGGCATCGCCACGCAGGACGCGGGGCTGCGCGAGCGCTTCCAGGGCAAGCCCGAGGACGTGGTGAACTTCTTCCTCCTCATCGCGGAGGACCTGCGCCAGCGGATGGCGGCGCTGGGGGCCCGTACGCTGGAGGAGCTGGTGGGCCGAGTGGACCTGCTGAAGCAGCGCCCCGCCGTGGACCACTGGAAGGCGAAGCGCGTGGACCTGTCCTCGCTGCTCACCGCGCCGGCCGCGCCGGACAGCGAGCCCCGCCACTGCATCGAGCCGCGCATCAAGGACGTGTCCGACCACCTGGACCACCAACTGCTGCGCGACGCGGGCGCGGTGCTAGACGGGGGACAGCCCATGCTCCTCAACGTGCCGGTGGCCAACGTCCACCGCGCCGTGGGCGCACTCCTGTCCGGAGAGATTGCCCGTCGTCACGGAGGCCAGGGCCTGCCGGACGGCCGGCTCCACGTCCGGATGAAGGGCTCCGCGGGACAGAGCTTCGGCGCGTTCGTGGTGAAGGGCGTGACGCTGGAGCTGGAGGGCGACGCCAACGACTACGTGGGCAAGGGCCTGTCCGGTGGACGCATCATCGTCTACCCGCCGCAGGCCAGCCGCTTCACCCCCGAGGAGAACGTGCTGGTGGGCAACACCGCGCTGTACGGCGCCACGGCGGGCGAGGTGTACCTGCGCGGACTCGCGGGTGAGCGCTTCGCGGTGCGCAACAGCGGCGCGCAGGCCGTCGTGGAAGGCGTGGGTGACCACGGCTGCGAATACATGACGGGCGGCGCGGTGGTGGTGCTGGGCCCCACCGGGCGGAACTTCGCGGCCGGCATGAGCGGCGGCATCGCCTACGTGCTCGACCGCGAGCAGTCCTTCCGGCAGCGCTGCAACCTGGAGATGGTGGAGCTGGAGTCGCTGGTGGACGAGTCCGAAATCTGGCTCGTGCACGGCATGGTGGAGCGGCACCTGCATCACACCGGCAGCGCGCTGGCGCGGCGGGTGCTCGACAACTGGGAGCTGATGGTGCCGCGCTTCGTGAAGGTGATGCCCACGGACTACAAGCGGGTGCTCCAGGCGCGGCGGGCCGCGCGCAGACCGCCCGAGTCCACATCAGCGGCGCCGGCACAGTCCGCGGCGGGGAGGGCCTGAGCCATGGGCAAGCCAACGGGATTCATCGAGTGGGAGCGCGTCCACGCCGACAAGCGGGACACGACGGAGCGGCTCAACGACTGGCGCGAATTCGCCCTGCCGTTGTCCGCCGACGAGGCGAAGCGGCAGGCCGGGCGCTGCATGGACTGTGGCGTCCCCTTCTGTCACCAGGGCTGTCCCCTGGGGAACCTCATCCCCGACTTCAACGAGGCCGTGTATCGCGGGCGCTGGCGCGAGGCGTATGACTTGCTCAGCCGCACCAACGGCTTCCCGGAAATGACGGGGCGGCTGTGCCCGGCGCCGTGCGAGGCCGCGTGCGTGCTCGCCATCGACCGGGACCCGGTCACCATCGAGCAGATGGAGAAGGAGATCTCCGAGCGCGCCTTCGCGGAGGGCTGGGTGAAGGCCCGGCCTCCGGCGCGGCGCACCGGGAAGACGGTGGGCGTGGTGGGCTCGGGCCCCGCGGGACTGGCGGCGGCCGCGCAGCTCAACGCGGCGGGACACACCGTCACCGTGTATGAGCGGGACGCTCGGGCCGGAGGCCTGCTGCGCTACGGCATCCCCGACTTCAAGCTGGAGAAGTCGGTGGTGGACCGGCGCCTCGCGCTCATGGAGGCGGAGGGCATCACCTTCGTCACCGGCGTGGACGTGGGCGGCGCCGTCAGCTACCGCGAGATGCGCGCGAAGCATGACGCGCTGGTGCTGGCCCTGGGCGCGCGCCGGCCTCGCGAGCTGGAGGTCCCCGGCCGCGAGCTCACCGGCGTCATCCAGGCCATGACGTACCTGGAACACCAGAACCGGCTCGTCTCGGCCCACGGAGAGAAGGACCCGGCGCTGGACGCGGCCGGCCGGCACGTGGTGGTGCTGGGCGGCGGCGACACGGGCTCGGACTGCCTGGGCACCGCGCTGCGCCAGGGCGCCAAGAGCGTGCGGCAGGTGGAGCTGCTCCCCGCGCCGCCCGCCGTGCGGGCCGAAGGCAACCCGTGGCCGAGGTGGCCGCTCATCTTCCGCACCTCCACGAGCCAGGAGGAAGGCGGCGAACGCAGGTTCGCGCTGATGACGAAGCGGCTGACGGGCACCGAGGATGGGCGGCTCCAGGCGCTGCACGCCGTGGAGGTCGAACTGCAACCCACGGCCGGCGCCCTGCCCCGCATCATCGAGCGGCCCAGCTCCGACGTGACGTTCGAGGTGGACATGCTCGTGCTGGCCATGGGCTTCACCGGACCGGAGACGGGCCCCCTGTCCGAAGAACTGGGCGTGAAGCTGTCCCCCCGGGGCACCGTGCAGGTGGACGCGCGCTTCGCCACGTCGGCGGAGGGCGTGTTCTGCGCGGGCGACGCGAGCCGGGGCGCGAGCCTCATCGTCTGGGCGCTCTCGGACGGCCGCGAGGCCGCGAAGGCCTGCGACGCGTACCTGTCCGGCGGCCGGTCCGTGCTGCCCACCCGGGGCGCGGACTGCGCCTTCTGAGCGACGGGGAACACCCGAGTCGTCCACGAGGACGACTCGGGAATAAGCCGAGGGCCCAGGGGTTGGAACGGGTTCAACCCGAAACTCCTTTCACAAGGAGGCCCGTGACATGACCAGCGAACAGCCCCTCATCGTGACCGAGACCGACCTGGAGCGCCTGCGCCAGGTGGTGGACCACAACGGAGGCGGCCGTACGGCCGAGTTCGCGGAGATGCTGGACGCGGAGCTGACGAGGGCTCGCGTCGTCGCCTCGGCAGCCGTGCCCCCCGACGTCGTGACGATGAACAGCAAGGTCGTCTTTGAAGACGAGCAGTCGGGTGAGCGCCGCGAGGTCACCCTCGTCTATCCGCGCGACGCCAGCAGCGACAACGGGCGCATCTCCGTCCTGGCCCCCATTGGCAGCGCCCTCATCGGCCTGTCCGTGGGCCAGTCCATCACCTGGCCCCTGCCGGGCGGGCGCAGCAAGCGCCTGCGCATCGTCGCGGTTCCCTACCAGCCCGAAGCCGCGGGCCACTACCACCTCTGAGTGGAAGTCCCTGGACGGCACCGTGCGTCCCTCGCGGCGCGCGGTGCCGTTCGTGTTTTCGGCGCTTCGCTCAGCGCAGGCCCACGCGCTTGCCCAGCTCGTGCGCCAGCGCGCGGAGTTCCTCCACGCCCGCCGCCTGGGGGCTCGTGTCGAACACCACTTCGTAGCCCAGCCCCGCCTGGTTGATGGACTCGGAGCGCGGAATCCGCGAGCGCAGCACGGGCACGGAGGATTCGCTGAGCGCTCCCTCCATGGCCTCGTTGGTGGCGGTGGTGCGCCGGTCCCACAGGTTGACGACGGCGACCAGCTCGCCGCCCTGCTCCCGCACCTCGCGCCACGCGGTCTCGATTTCGCCCAGGCCCTGCAGCGCGAAGGCCCCGGTGGGCACGGGGGCCACGACGAGGTCCGCCGAGGCGAGCACGGCCTCGGTGTACGCGCCGATGCTCGGCGGTGTGTCGGCGAGGATGACGTCGGGCGTCCAGCCCAGGGTCTTCAAAGCGCGGGGAATGGCCTGGAGGCGGTGACCCCATTGGAACAGCTCGCGCTCCTGGGTGGCCATGCGCGGCGCGGCGGGCGCGATGAAGAGGCCCGGCCGCTTGGGCGAGGCCACCACGACCTGCGCCAGCGTGTGCTTGGGCCGGGGCCCGAGCGCGTCGCCCACGCACGGTCCTTCGCGGCTCTCCAAGCCCAGCACCAGCGACGCGTGGGCCTGCGGGTCCAGGTCCAGGAGCAACACCTGGCGCCCGGCATCCGCGAGGGCCGCCGCCACATGCGAGCACAGCGTCGTCTTCCCGACGCCGCCCTTGATGGTGGAGAACGCAATGAACGCCATGGCCCCGGTCTATACCGGACGTCCCACGGGGAGAGAAGCCACGGGGCGCCATGGCGCTCGGGCGGTCAGTTCACGCCCACCTTGCACCCCGGAACGGCGCGCCGGAACCGCTCGATTTCCTCGGGCGGCAGCGTCGTCCAGTAGAGGTCCAACGTCCGCAACCACGGCATCCGGAAGAGGACCGGCGGCAGCGCCGTCAGGGGCGTGGATTGCAGGTCCACGAACGTCAGGCGGCGCAGACGCTCCAGGGAGTCCGGCAACGTCTTCAGGCCGGTGCGGTTCAGGTTGATGGACTCGAGTGATTCGAGGTCCCCGATTTCCGCCGGCAGCTCGGTCAACTCGGGGTTGAACGACAGGTCCAGCTTCTTGAGCTTGGAGAGGCGGCCCACCTCTGGGGGCACCTGCTGGATGCCCGTGGTGCGCATCCAGAGGGATTCCAGTTCGGTGAACTCGCCAATCACCGCGGGCAGCGCCCCCAGCTTGCGGCCGTTGAACAGCAACTCCTTGGAGTCCCGAGGAAACGTGTCGAACAGGGCCGCCGGGCTCTTCGACGCGGCGGACGCCTTGGCCTTCGCCTTGATGGGGAGCGAGGCCCCCGCGAGGTCTGGAGGTTCCTCGGACGTCGCGCCCTCCTCCGCTTCATCCAGGGACTCGGACATCGCCTCCAACGCCTCCGCGAGCCACGTGGAGAACGGCCCCAGCTCCTCCACCGGGAGGCTGTCCTCCACGTTCCACACGGCGAGCGCGTCACTGTCGGCGCTCTTGCCGAAGGCGAAGCCGTTGATGTCCTCGATGTCGTGGGCGGCGAACATCACGAACGCATGAACGTGAGTCCCCGCCTCGCGCTCCGTTCGGACCTCATCCCACTGGCGGTCGGGAACCCCGGTCTGCTGGGAGAGGCCCACCTGCCAGCGCGGAGGGAGCAACGCCAGCGTCGAAGACGTGCCCGTCAGCCACCGGTACCCCAGCGCCTGGACCAGCTCCACGTACTCCGCCGGCAGCAGCGGCGCCGGGTCGAATCCGGTGGAGAACGGCATCACCCGAGGCTCCAGCGCCTCCGGATACTTGCCGGCGGCGCCCTTCCCCAGCACCTGGACGGCCTTCTTCTCCACCCGCTTCCACAGCGTCGCCAACGATACGGTCTTCTTCGACATGTCCCGGTGACTCCTACCCGCATCCCCCCTTCTCGAGGAAGGCACGCGGAGCGCGGCGGGCGGCCCCTGCTGACGGCGGAGTGGCGGCGCTTCGGGTGCTGGCCCTTCGGTGGTGACTGACGCCATCTGCCTGGTGACTGCGGTCACCGGCCCAACGCCTCACAGGGGGGCCTCGCAGCCACCGGCCTCATGTGAAATCAGCAAGTTACTGCATGCACACAAGGTGGCATGGGCGCTGCAATGAGACAGCGCATGGGCGGGACACACTCGCCAAAGCAGCACTCCTCGCTGTCAAAACCCTGGTGATCCCCATGCGCATCAAGCCCCCTTCCGTCTCCAAGCGTCCCGGTGCCGCGCAGCCCTCCGCCAAGCCGCCCTCCTCGAAGCCGACGGGGCTTGATCAGGACACCCGCATCCGCCGCCCGCCCGCGTCCGAGACCAAGCCCTCCCGGCCCTCGGATTCGTTCCAGACCTCGGGTGCGCCGAATCGGCCCAACGGCCCGTCGGCGGGTCCTCAGGGTCCCCAGGGTCCGGGTGCGCCGAACCGGCCCTCCGGCCCGTCGGCGGGTCCTCAGGGGCCCCAGGGTCCGGGTGCGCCGAACCGGCCCTCCGGCCGCGAGATGATGTTCCAGACGGTGGCCGACCTGGGCCCCATGGCGCTCCAGACGGCGGCCGAGATTGGCCCCATGGCGCTCCAGACCTTGAACACCTTCGGTCCGGCGGCCATGGCACCCCCGATGGGCGGATTTGGTCCGGCGGCCATGCCGCCGCCCATGGAGGCCTTCGGTCCGGCGGCCCCGCCCATGGGTGCCTTTGGTCCGGGCGCCGGTCTGCCCCCCATGGGCATGGATGCCTTCGGTCCGCCGGCGGGCCTCCCGCCGATGGGCTTTGGCCCGGCGGGTATGCCCCCGCCTCCGATGGGCGCCTTCGGCCCGGGCGCCGGTCTGCCCCCCATGGGCATGGATGCCTTCGGTCCGCCGGCCGGTCTCCCGCCGATGGGCTTCGGCCCGGCGGGTATGCCCCCGCCGCCGATGGGCGCCTTCGGTCCGGGCGCCGGTCTGCCCCCCATGGGCATGGATGCCTTCGGTCCGCCGGGCCTCCCGCCGCCGGGCGCCTTCGGTCCGGGCGCCGGCCTCCCTCCGATGGGCGGCTTTGCTCCTCCGTCGTCGGCGCTCCCGTCCGGGAACATGCCCATGGGCGCGCTCGCCCCCATGGGTGAGTTCGAGTCTCCGGTCCTGACGCGGCCGCCCGAGACGGCGTTCCGGGTCGGTGGCCAGATGACGCCGCACTCCGTGCCGGCCAGCTTCGCGCCCCGCGGCGCGCCCAAGCTCGAGGACGCGAAGAACCTCAAGCCGGCGCCCGAGCCGGAGTCCTCCGGGAACGGCGTCCCGAGCGCCAAGGACAAGCGCCCGGCCGGCGACAAGCGGACGGCCGCGCAGATCGTCGACGACACCCCCGTGCTGAAGAGCCTGGGCCGTCAGAAGGACATCAAGTTCGAGCAGCTCTGCAAGCAGACGGGCATCGACCCCAAGCTCGACCTGAAGGACGCGAAGCAGAACCCGGACGCCGTCTACCGCCTGGCCAAGGTGCTGGAGTTCATCGACAGCGCGAAGGCCTCCACGGGCGATGACCGCTCCAACAAGGTCAAGAACGGCAAGGGCGACGGCAACATCGAGGGCATCACCAAGGACGGCGATGCGCGCCACGGCACCGAGGCCGGCATGGTGAAGGACTTCGCCGAGAAGGGTTACTCCTTCCTGGGTGAGCACCAACTGCCGACCACGAAGGACACCCACGTGAAGGCGGACGGCAGCAACAAGGACAACTTCCAGTGGTTCGCGGGTGAGGCGGGCAAGCACCTGTGGTTCCTGCCGGGGGTCAGCAATGTCCTGACGGGCATCGGCAACTCGGAGGGTGGCGTCAAGGGCGTGTTCGAGGGCGCCGCGAAGGGCTACCTCAACACCATCAAGGGCGCCGCGGAGGGTGTCGCCGGGGCCTTCACCAAGGGCCGCATCAACCCCGCCTCCCTGATCTTCGGCGCCGCCACGGGCGCGCTGGCGAACACCGAGGCCGCGCCGCAGCCGGTGAAGGACATCGCCAGCATGCTGTAATCCCGAGACACATCGCGGGATTGAAGACGTCCCTCGGAGCTGATTGAGAGGCCCTGCCAACCGGCAGGGCCTTTTCGTTTAACACGGGCCTCGCGATGAGTATCGCGGGGCCTTCGTGCATGAAGCCCCGAATCACAAGCAACGCGTGCTGCTTGGGGGGACGGGCACGGGATCACGAGCAACGCTCCAGGTGGCTCCCAAGCGCGAGCAGAGTGTTGGTTGTTTATGGCTTTGAAACCCCCATGCCCGGTGAGTGACATGGCGCGTTCATCGTGATTGGAGGCATGCCGACCGGCCGCTAAATTGAGTTTGCTGCCGTCTTGGCTGGCAGCGCAGCCGGTGCCTCCGACATGAAAACCAGAAATGACCTTATGGGTTTAGGTATACTTGCGCTTGCAATCGTCTTCCCCGCATCCGTGTCCGCACAGACAGGCGTGCGCGCCAAAAGTGCCAGTCCGGGGCCGAGCTGGGGATACATCGACAGCGTCGGCCCCTCACACTGGGGAGAATTGCCTGGGGCGGACGCCTGCTCCATGGGACAGCATGAAACGCCCATTCCCTTGGTGAGTGCATTGGCCGAACCGCAAAACGGCCCCGCTCCATCATTCTACTATCGCACCAGCCGCGTAAAAATGAGGCACACTGGGCACACTGTCGAATTCGCCTATGACACCGGAAGCGAAGTTCGCGTTGGCACCAAGCATTACATGCTGAAGTCGTTCCATTTCCACACGCCAAGCGAGCATGTCGTGGATGGTATGCGCCATCCCATGGAACTGCATATCGTCCACGAGAGTCCTGACGGCGAGCACCTGGTCGTGGGTGTGTTCATGAAGGTGGGCATGACCAACGCCGCGCTGTTTCAAGCGTTCCAGAATCTACCCTGGACCGTGAATGATGAACACGCACCGCGTGGCGCGCTCATCAATGTCAGCAACTTATTGCCTCGAAAAACGAGCTACTTTCAGTATCGAGGCTCACTGACAACGCCGCCCTGCACGGAGGGAGTCGAGTGGTACGTGATGCGTCATCCAGTCGAACTGGCTGACGCACAGATTGCCGCCTTTCAGCGCCTACCCTACATCAACCCCAACAACCGGCCTCTTCAGCCAATCAATGGGCGCGTCATCTATCTTCGTGACCCATAGGTTCCCTCTGGATTGAACCCCGTGCCATGTCGGTCCGCAGCGCGGTTCCAGAGCGCCACGGGCCACCAACCACCTGCGTTCCGAAGCCTGCTCCAGGAGAACATGCCGCGACCATGTCAGCCGAAGCTGAACGGCAACAAAACGGCCGGGCGCGGGGCACCGCAGGGCACTGTCGTGGATACTATCGCTCGCGGCTTGCGCCGCGAAGGGCCCGGCTTGGAAGCGACCAGGCACTTCTGAAAAACCCAGGAGACCGGGCTGTGTCCATCCTCATTGTCGAAGACGAGTCGAGGGTCCGGGCATTCATCGCGCGCGGACTGCAGGAAGAAGGCTTTCGCGTTCGGGAGAGCGCTGACGGGCTCCAGGCACAAGAACTCCTTCACACCGAACGCTTCGACCTCATCGTCCTGGACTGGATGCTTCCCGGACTCCCGGGGTTGGAGCTGCTGCGGGCCATGCGGGCCCAAGGCGACAACACCCCCGTCCTCATGCTCACCGCGAAGGACGCCGTCACCGACCGCATTCTCGTGCTGAATGCCGGCGCCGACGACTACCTGGTCAAGCCATTCTCCTTCGAGGAGATGCTCGCGCGCATCCGAGCCATCCTCCGTCGCGTCGTTCAGCGTGCGGGCCCGCTGTTGAGCCACGCGGACCTGACCCTGGACCCTTCCACGCGAAGGGTGACCCGCGCGGGAGAGACCATCATCCTGACGGTACGGGAGTTCGCCCTGCTGCAGTTCTTGCTCGAGCATGCGGGCGAGGTGGTGTCGCGAACACGCATCGTCCAGGCGGTGTGGGAACACGACTTCGAGACCTTCTCCAACGTCGTCGAGGTCTACATCCGTTATCTCCGGACCAAGGTGGACGCCCCCTTCAAGCTCAAGCTCATTCACACCGTGAGGGGCGTCGGGTACGTCCTTCGGAGTCAGAAATGAGGCGGCCGCTCACCCTGCGCGCCCATCTGACGCTCTTCTTCGCCAGCGCGGTGCTGGGAACGCTCCTGCTCTACGGCGGCGCGGTGACGGCGATACTCGTCTGGGGCGAGTGGCGTGAGCGCCTCGAGCGGCACTCCGCTCCAGCCGAAGCCACGAAGCAGGCGGACGAAGAGGGCCTCTTCGATGAGGCACTCCAGGCGCTGGGCGCCATGGCCCTCACGGCGCCCCTCGCCGCGCTGGGAGCGGCGGTGCTGGGCAGCGCACTGGCCCGTCGCGCGATGGCGCCCCTCCGAGATGCCAGCGAGCGCGCCCGCGCGGCCCGTGCCTCCAAGCTGGATTTGAGCCTCCCGGTTCGAGGGAATGGAGACGAGTGGGACCAATTGGCCTCGACCCTGAACGAGCTCCTCGCGGATGCTCGCGCCTCCTTCGAGCGCATTCGCGCCTTCACCTCGGATGCCGCGCACGAATTCCGCACGCCCCTCACGGTGATTCTGGGTGAGACCGAGGTCAGCTTGAGGCGGGAACGAACACCCGAGGAGTACCGTCGTTCGCTCGAGATCGTGTTCGAGGAGACGCAGCGCCTCGCGCGGCTCGTGGATGAGCTGCTTCAACTGGCACGCTCGGATGCCGGAGCACGCGTCATGAACACGGAGCCGCTCGACCTGTATGCACTGGCACGCGAGGCCCTGGAGCAGACGCGCCGGCACGTGGCGGCGCAGGCGCGCAGCCTGACGTTGGAGCTCGTGGGCGCCACCACACCCATCCACGGGAACCCCATCCTCCTGACCAGACTGCTCGAAAACCTGCTCGACAACGCGCGCCGCCATGCACGGTCCCATATCCGCGTGGAAATCATCACCACCGGCAGCGAAGTGCTCACGACAGTGAGCGACGACGGCGTGGGAGTGGACGCGGCCTTTCTGCCGCGCCTCTTCGAGCGATTCGCCCGCGCGGATGTGTCACGAAGCACGGAGGGGACGGGGCTGGGACTCGCGCTTTCTCGCACCATCGCCGAGGCCCACGGAGGAGCACTCGCCTACCAGCGCCGCGGAGAGGAGAGCCACTTCACCTTTCGTCTGCCCTTGTCGAGTGGGCCTGCCGGCGAGCCAGTTCGCTCTTTGCCCGCCATCCCTGGCAAGACCACAACCTGAAGGTCGTCACCACCCGAGCGCCTCGATGCACCGTCACCGGCGGCAGCTCCCGGACTGAAGCGCAATGCATGTCGAGGCGCGAGCCGGCATCCCGCAGCGGCTGACGCATGTCCGCGACGATGATGGCGTCCCTCGCCGGAGGCACCTGCTCCAGCCAGTAGGAATAGGCGAGCCCGTCGCCGCCCAACGCGGAGTCAGACTGCGTCTCCGGTCGCCCCTCCAGGTAGTAGGCCAGCTCACTGGCGGTCTTGTAGCCCCACCCCACCACCAAGGGTGCCGGCTTTCCCGAGGAGTCGAGATGGCGTTGCACGGCCGTGGCCAACTCCCTCCAGCCGCTCACCAGATTGTCGCGCTCGCGGAACGGAATCCATGAACAGAGGGGCATCAGGTACATGGCCACCATCAAGACCGCTCCCATCCCCGTGCTGAGTCCCGCATACGCACGCAGGAGGTGCTGGTGGCGCAGCTTCCACGCGCCACCAGCGGCGGCGACCAGCAACCCGAGATAGGCGGGCGCCACCCAGTTCATCTTCACCCAGTGGAACGGGCTCACCAGGGTGAAGAGGAGCACGCCCGGCACGCTCGCGAGCGCCAGAAGACGCGTTCGCGCGTCCCCCCTCCACGCCTGGCGTGCGAGAAGGCCCGCCGTCAGCAACAGCGCAAGATAGAGCAACGGCCCCACGGCCACGGACTGAAGCCCCACATATCGGCCCACGAGGTAGCCGTGGAAGCCATCCATCGTCTGGGCACGTCCCATCGTCTGGAAAGCGAACGAGGCCCAACCGTGCGCGTGGTTCCAGAAAAACACCGGCGAGAAGACCAGGACCGTGAGGGCAAAGCCGACATACGGATGCGCCGTGCACAAGGCCTCGCGACCTCGACGAGTCACCAGCGCCGTCAGCAACACCTGCATCGGCAGCAGCGCCGCGGTGTACTTCGACAGCAGGCCCAGCCCACACAGCAGCCCCACCAGAGACCAGCGCCAGCCGAACCGGCCTGGCCCTCGCCCATCCGGCAACACCAACTCACAGAGCACCCGCAACACCGAAGCCCATGCAAGCACCAGGGGAACATCCGGCGTCATCACCACCGCGCCCAGCCCGAAAAGGACCGTGGTGTTCGCGGCGATGGCCGTCAACAGCCCCACTGCCGGTGAGTACAGCCGAGTGCCCAGGGAGTACAGGATGCAACTGAGCGCGGCCGAAGACAGGATGGCGGGCAATCGGAGCGCCATCTCCGAGTCCCCCAGCAAGAAGGAGGACAACGCCATCAACCAGGCGCACATCGGAGGATGGTCCAGATACGACCAGTCAAGGTGACGAGCGTATTGCCAGTAATATGCCTCCTGGGGGGCCAACTCCACCTGCCGAGCGTAGACAAGGCGGAGGAGCACCAGCCCCAATGACGACCACAGGACCCAGCGCCATCCCGCCACCCGGGAAATCTCCACGGACGCACGCGCCATCCGACACCTCTGCCCCTGACGCACGCGGGCACCCATGCACCGTGGCGCGAAGGAGTCGGTGATGTCATGCACGATGCGGGCGGGGCGTGTCCGCGAACCCAAAGCCAGATGAGAAGAATCTCATCCGGCTCTCATCCACGCCTCCAGGCCCGCGGCGGTGAAGCCGCGTCAGACGTTCAGCTTGAAACCGAGGATGAACGACGCACCAGCACATACGCTGCCGGCAACCCCACGAGCCCCAGCACGGTGGACAGGGACAATCAGGTCGGCATCACCCTGGCCCGCCTCAGAACAACGTTCCGCAGGCGGCGATCCGCTGAACCCGAAGCGCGGCGAGCTGCTCCAACGGCTCCGCCACGTCGGGCCCTTCGAGCGCGGCCACGGCGCGAGCGACGGCGTCCAGGGTGGACATCCCTGAAGGATGCGACGTCTCACGAAGCCGGAGCAGTCCCGGCTCGGGCGCTGGCAGGGCCAGGCGAGGGAGGGTCCGCAGTTCTGGGACCCGTTGCGTCATCCTCCGGGCCTGAGACCAGCTCGCGTCCAGGACCACCAGTTGGCGCGGCGGAGGGGCATCCGGCGGCGCCTTGGGGCCATCGGGATAGAGCAGCCAGGTCCCCGGCTCCGAGAGCAACTCCAGGTCGAAGTCCCCGCTGGGCGAGCCGTGGATGATGAGCTTCGAGTTCGTCAACGCCAGCGCGGCCACCCTGCCCGTGTTGCTCTTCTTCGCGATCTCCATCACGTGCTGAAGGAGGAGGATGCGCGTCCGCGTCCGCACCTGGGGAATCGCGTCACAGAGGCACAGGTGAAGCGACAGGTTGCAGCGCAAGCACCGCGGGCGGCTGGCGAGACGGGAAGACATCTGCCGACATTCTGGTCCGGCGGGAGATGGAACAGAAGCACTCCTTCCCCCACGCCAGCGCCGCCGCCCCAAGGCCCAGCGAGGAGGCGCGGTGACTTGACGGAGTGTGTCAGCCATGCCAACGCGCAGCGGAATGGTTCGTGTGTCGCGAGGCGCCAGACGCGACTTCCCCGTCAGGAAGCGGCAATGCGACTGCACGCCTCCCTGGAGGTCGACGGTCGCGAAGGGACACTTGTCGGCCCCGGAAGCATGCGCGAGGCTCGCGCCCCCATCCATCTCTCTCCTTGGAGGCTTCATGATCGTGCTGCGTTCCACGAGCGTCCTCGCCGCATGGCTGCTGCTCTCCCCCGGCTGCACGGCCTCGCGCCCGCCGCCTCCATCGGAACCTCGGGACATCCCCTCGGCGCGGGCCATGGCACCGGCCCAGGTCGCATTGCGAGCCTTCGTGGACGCGCATCTGGAGGAGCACTTCCGCCGCTCACCCCTCGCAGCAACGTCGGCGGGTGTGCACACCTACGACGGCGAACTGCGCAACTTCCGGCCCGAGGAGCGCGCAGAGCACCTCGCGTACCTGAAGGACCGGCTCGCAGCGCTGCCGAAGGCGGTGGACCGGGCCGCGCTGCCGCCGCTGGACAAGGCGGACTACGACATCCTGGAGAATCACCTCCGCTCACGCATCCTGGAGCTGGAGGTGGTGCGCACGTGGGAGCGCAATCCCAATGCGTACCTGGGCTTCGCCTCGAGCGCCGTGTTCCAGCTCATCAACCGCGACTACGCTCCGCTGGAGGAGCGGATGGGCTCGGCGGTGAAACGCATGGGGGTGGTGCCGGAGGTCTTCGCCGCGGCCCAGGCGAATCTCCAGAATCCGCCGAGGCTCTGGACGGAGATCGCGCTGGAGCAGGTGCGGGGAACGCGCGCGCTGTACGCGCAGACGCTGCCCCAGGCCTTCGCGAAGGTGAAGGACGCGGCGTTGCAGGAAGCCTTCAAGAAGGAGCAGGCCCGCGGCCTGGAGGCCATCGACACCTACGCGCGCTTCTTGAAGGAGGACCTGCTGCCGCGCTCCAAGGGCGAGTTCGCGATTGGCGAGGAGACGTACCGGAAGAAGCTCCAGTACGACGAGGGCGTGACGGAGAGCATCGACTCGCTGCTGGCCTGGGGCCGCGCGGAGATGAAGCGCTCGCAAGAGCAGTTTCACGAGGTGGCGGCGAGGCTGGCGCCGGGCAAGGCGCCCATGGACGTGTACCGCGAGCTGGGCAAGGACCACCCCGCCCCAGCGGAGCTGGTGGCGACGACGACCGCGACGCTGGAGGAGATCCGCCAGTTCCTCATCGACCAGCGCATCATCACCGTGCCCAGCGAGGTCCGGGCGCAGGTGGCGGAGACACCGTCCTTCAACCGGGCACTGTCCTTCGCGAGCATGAGCACGCCAGGCCCGTTCGAAACGAAGGCCACGGAGGCGTACTACTACGTGACGCCGCCGGACTCCGCCTGGAACGCGGATCAGACCACGCAGCACATGAGCTTCTACAACCGCTACGCCCTGCCCCTGGTCTCCATTCACGAGGCCTACCCGGGCCACTATGTGCAGTTTCTGTGGACGAACCGGGTGGAGTCGAAGGTGCGCAAGCTGATGGGCTCGGGCTCCTTCAGCGAGGGCTGGGGCCTGTACACCGAGCAGATGATGCTGGACGAGGGCTATGGCGGAACGGGTGTCCAGGCGGACCGGCTGCGGCTGAACCAATTGGCGCTCTACCTTCAACGGCTCGCGCGCTACGTGGCGGGCCTGTCCCTGCACACGCGGGGGATGACGTATGAGCAGGCGGTGCGCCTCTTCGAGGAGGAGGCGTACATGACGCGCATCAACGCCGAGCGCGAGGCCCGCCGGGGCACGTCGGACCCGACGTACCTCGTCTATGCGCTCGGCAAGAAGCTGTTGATGGAGCTGCGCGAGGACGCGAAGGCGCAGTGGGGCAAGGACTTCACCCTGCAGCGCTTCCACGACCAGGTGGTCTCCTATGGCTACCCGCCCGTGCCCATCGTCCGCAGGCTGATGCTGGGCGAGGACGGTGTGTCGTCGGCATCGCCCTGACCTGTCGATGGGATCACAATCCATGTCAGCTCTGCCGCGCGGCCTCATCATCGTCTGCACCATCGCCGCCGCGGCGTGTGGTGGCATCCGCAAGGACCTGGGTGAGGACGCGTACCTGCGACAGCAGCTCTACGACTACGGCTACGACATCGCCTTGGACACGCTCTGGGAAACGGCGAAGCAGATGGCCGAGTCCACCCGTGACGAATCCCGAAGTGAGGACGGCGTTCGGACCGCGGTCGTCGCCATCCGCCGGGCGAGCATCGGAGACGAGACGACGCTCGAGGTCCTGCTCATGCGCGGCTGGGAAGAAGGTGGACGCAGTTACGTGAAATTCTTCAAGGCGGAGCACGGCGCGTCCTTCCAGCCGCACGACATCAGCGCCCGTGAGGTGAACACGGAGCTGGACCTGCTTGGCCGCATCGTTCCAGCGGACGCGGCGAAGGTCCGACAGGGCGCCAGTCGCGCGGGCCAGCGTGCCCGATAACCCGCTCAGTGCATTGGTACGACGAGCACGCGTGGATGGCCGGAGACGATGTCGACCTCGCGCGTCTCCTCCTGACCGCTCCTGCGAACACGCACGGTGTGCCGCCCCGGAGGCAACGACAAACGGGCCACCTGGAACTCCGCCGGCAAGCTGAGCCAGCCCTGTTCCATCTGCGTCCCGTGTTCAACGGCGGAGCGCGCCAGGAGATAGCCTCCCAAGGGAGGCATGAGCACGAAGAGGGACAAAGCCCCTGCCCTCGCCCAGAGGTTGGGCTTTCGCGTCGTATCCACGCTCACGCCCAGGGAGCCTCGGCGCAGCAGGATGTTCTCCAGGGAGGTGACGGTCTCCGTGTCCCAGCTTCCGGAGGCGGTCTCGACACGGGCCTGCCCGCGACGCCATGGACGGGGACAGACGTTCCAGACCCGAGCCTCCTTCGCGTCTTCAATCACACAGCGCTCGGGCAGCTTGCCGGCTTCCACGACCACCACCAGCGCTCCGGACTCGCCCTCCCGAGCTGACGCGGCAGGGACAGGAATGGCCCGCTCCAACGCCTCGAGTTCAGGTCGACCGAGCCGGCGTGCCTCCGACAGCAGCCAAGGCTCCAGATGGGTCAAACGGGAAGGCGCTCCGGGCGGAGCGCTCCGGGTGATGCTCCAGGCGGCCAGATAATCGATGAACGCTGACGCCTCGTTCCCCGCCAGCTCATGCGCCAACCCGCTGACGTAGAGCCCGATGGCGCTCTGCACGAGGTAAGGGCGCAGCTCCTCGTCGAAATGAATGGCATGGAGATGCCGCTCCATCTGGATCTGGTGGCGCTCCTCGAGGTGACGCTGAAGCGTCAGTGCATTCGTCAGCCGCGCCTCGACAGCCGCATCTTCGGGACGGCCGAGCTGGAGGTAGTTGAGCGCATTGAGTGTGTGCAGCGTCTGGCGCTCCAAGGAGCCCATGCGCCAGGGGATGTTCCCCGTGAACTCTTCCGACAGCCGGACCCGCTCGTGGTCGTCCGCGAGTTCCGCCGCCCGGACCCACACCCGGCTGCTCGCGTCCCACGCACCCGCGCGGTGCAACAGGCCGCCCCGGTCGACCGCGACGAGCAATGGATCCAATTCCTCTCGCGCCGCGACGGAATCCAGCTCCGTCAAGGCCGCGTCATACTGTCCGACGTCCGCGAGCACGCGCATCTGTGCGGTCTGCCGCACATAGCTGGCGCGGCATCCCGACAGCACGGCGACAAGCAAGGCACCGACCCACAAACGTGTCAGTCGCGATGGATGAACGCCGCCCCTGGAGATGAATGCGCCCATCCCGCGAGGATAATGCGTTCAAGCCCCCCTTCATCAACAAGCCACGAAAACGACATCGCCCCCGGGCAGGCAGCCCCGGAGGCGATGGGACATCAGGCTCCACCTCGCGGCGGAACTAGATGATGGGCATGAAGACCTTGAAGCCGCTGCGGCCGTTGTTCGTGGTGTTCTGCTCGATGAAGTCGCTGGCGGACGAGCGGCCGTCGCCGGTGGTGATGGCGGTGTGGCCGTAGATGCTGCCCAGGCGCGACGAGGTCTTCTCCCAGGTCAGGACCAGACCCGGAATCTTCAGCGCCTCCTCGAGGGACATGTTGACCTGCTTGAACTTGTCGCGCGGCAGGTTGTCGTCGATCTGGTTGCCGTTGCCCCAGACCTTGAAGCCGAAGGCGTTCTGGATGGCCCGGCTCACGCCCGTGGCGCACAGGCCCTGGCTGTTGTAGCCGCCCATGCTCATCGCCGCCCGGCGGCCCGCGTCGGCCAGCCGCTGCATCGCGGGGGTCGCGCCGTTCGGCGCCACGCCACCGGTGCTGCGGACGTTCCCACCACCGGACGCACCACCCGAGCGGCGCGCACCACCGCCGCTGGAGCCGGAATCGAAGGAGTCTTTCCCGCTGTACCCGCCCGCCTTGCCGCTGCTGCCGGGCAGACGCAGGTTCGCGCCCGCGTAGATGAGGTCCGGGTTGGCGATGTTGTTGATGCGCGCCAGCTCCTTCACCGACGTCTTGAAGCGGACGGCGAGCGCGGAGAGCGTGTCGCCCCGCTGGATCTTGTAGGAGGAGCCGTTGGAGCGGTTCGAACGGATGGACGTGGACATTGAGGTATCTCCTGCCCCCATTGTCGGCAGGCGACCGCCGAAGTTGCGTCCGATTTCCCAAAAACTTGGAATCCGCCTCCCGCCCCTCTGAAGGCCGCCCGTCCCTGACATTTTCGTCACCTTCGCGTCAGGTTCACGCTTGGTGGAGGCAGGAGGGACACGCGCCGTGATGGCCGTGCGTGCGTCGTGCAGGATGAACTGGGGCACGCTGCTGCCAGCAATCTTCTCCATCCAGATGAACGCGGTGCCGAACATGAAGGACTCCGCGCCGTGCTTCAGGACCGGCAGCCCACCCTGCGTGGGGGCAGGCTTTGGCGCGGCGGGGACTACGGCCCTTTCATACAATTGGTGCGTTGCTGCACAGACATGGGTGATGGCGCGTGGGGCTCCATCCCCGAGGCGAATGTCTGTCCGATGCACGGCAAGGAATCACCACCCACCCAAACGCGTCCTTTCCTCGCAACGTCAGGGACGCGATGGTCGCGTCATTCCCATCCCCCCCAGGAGCGAGTCGCATGCGAATCCTGTCGATCCCCCTCATCGTCGCCACACTCCTCGTTGGTTGCAGCGAAGACCCTCGCCCCAAGCCTCCCGATTCGGGTGTCCCCCAAGGGGACTCGGGAGTGGACTCCGGCGTTCCGCCTGAAGACTCGGGCGTCCCCGATGATGACGCGGGCGTGCCTGATGACGACGCGGGCGTCCCCGATGATGACGCGGGCACGCCGGAAGAGCCGCTGCCCACGGGCCCGCCGGTTCCGCAGGGCCCGGCCAACGTTCCCGAGTTCGACCCGGCCTTCCCGGGCCAGACGCGCGTCCCGGCCATCCAGTCCCGGACGGAGATCACGGTCACCGAGATTGCGTCGGGCTTCAGGAACCCCTGGGCCATCGCCTTCCTGCCCGACCAGCGCATGCTGGTGACGGAGAAGCCCACGGGCTCGCTCTACATCGTCACGCCGGAGGGCGCGAAGTCCCCCGCCGTCACGGGGCTCCCCGCCGTGGATGGACGTGGCCAGGGCGGCCTGCTCGACGTGGAGGTCGGCCCCGACTACGCGGAGAGCGGGCTCATCTACTGGACCTATGCCGAGCCCCGCACGGGCGGGAACGGCCTGGCGGTCGCGCGCGCGCGGCTCGTGGACGGGGCGCAGCCTCGCGTGGAGAACGTGCAGGTCATCTTCCAGATGATGCCGACGCTCGAGTCGACGCTGCACTCGGGCGGCCGGCTGGTGTTCACCCCGGATGGCAAGCTGTTCGTCACGCTCGGTGAGCGCTCCATCCTCGCGGGCCGGGTGCAGGCGCAGGACGTGAGGAGCCACTTCGGCAAGGTCGTCCGCATCAACCCGGATGGCTCCGTGCCTGACGACAACCCGTACCTGAACACGCCCGATGCCAAGCCTGAAATCTGGTCGATCGGTCACCGGAACATCCTCTCCGCGGCGCTCGACAGCCAGAACCGGCTGTGGACCGTGGAGATGGGCCCCCAGGGCGGTGACGAGCTCAACCGTCCCGAGGCCGGCAAGGACTACGGCTGGCCCACCATCGGGTACGGCGAGGAGTACTCCGGAGCCCCCATCCACGAGAGCCCGCGGCGCGAGGGCATGGAGCAGCCCGTGTACTACTGGGACCCGGTGATTTCGCCCTCCGGCATGACCATCTACACCGGGAACCTGTTCCCCGAGTGGCGCAACAACGTCTTCATCGGCGGCCTGTCCGCCCGCGCGCTGGTGCGGCTGCGGATGCACAACGACCGCGCGGTGGGTGAGGAGCACCTCCTCAAGGACCGCAACGAGCGCATCCGTGAAGTGGTCCAGGGCCCCGACGGCGCCCTCTACCTGCTGACCGACGCGACCAACGGCAAGCTGCTCAAGGTCACGCCGCGCTGAAGTTCCAGATGCGCATGCCCGCGCCCCGAGGCACGTGCTCCTCGGGGTTGCGGTATGAGAGGGCATGCGCATCGCGGTGACAGGCTCACACCGGGTGGGCAAGTCGACTCTGATTGACTTGCTCGGAGAAGAACTCGAGGGGTACCGGCTCGCGGAAGAGCCGTACCTCCTCCTCGAGGAAGAGGGTTACGAGTTCGCGACCCCGCCCTCCCTGGAGGACTTCGTCGAACAGCTCCGGTTCTCGGCCGAGCTGCTTCACGCCGAGAAAGACGCACGCGACATCCTGTTCGACCGCTGCCCTGTCGACTTCCTGGGGTATCTGCAGGCGCACGAGGACGCGGAGGCGTTCGACCTGGAGGAATGGCTTCCCCGGGTCCGCTCCGCCGTCCAGACGCTCGACCTCATCGTCTTCGTGCCCATCGATGCACCGGATCGCATCCGGCTCCGGGCCCGTGAAGACATCCACATGAGGACCGCGGTGGATGAAGCACTGTGCAGGGTGCTGCTCGACGACCCGTATGAGTTGGGCGTGGAGGTGCTCACCGTCCACGGCTCGGCGGACGCGCGGGTGAAACAAGTGCTCGAACGGCTGGGGCGCGGTTAGTTCCGCTTCACGAAGGTGATGCGCCAATCTGGAGCGACCCGCACGATGCAGGGCGATCCGTTCTGGTGCACCTTCGCGGATGGGCCAGACATGCCCCCGTGAATTCAACCCCTTGCAACTGGCACATCCCCTGCTCTGAGCCTCCTCACATCCACCAAGGAGACTCACGATGGAAGTCCGGTTTCATGGCGTTCGAGGAAGCATCGCGGTGTCGGGCTCACGCATTGGCGGCAACACGGCCTGCGTGGAGGTCACCAGCCAGGGCCACCGGCTCATCCTGGACGCGGGCACCGGCTTGCGCTCGCTGGGCGAAATCATGATGCGCGAGGGCGCGCCCCAGAAGGCCACCCTCTTCTTCTCGCACCTGCACTGGGACCACGTGCAAGGCTTCCCCTTCTTCACCCCGGCCTACCTGCCCACCTCGGAGCTGACGCTCTACGGCCCCGGCGCCAATGGCGCGCAGGCGCTCCAGTCCGAACTCGCCGCGCAGATGCAACCGCCCCACTTCCCGGTGCCGCTGTCCACCATGCGCTCGCGCATGGACTTCCGCTCGGCGCTGCACGCCCAGCCCGTGGAGGTCGGCCCGTTTCGTGTCACGCCCATCGACGTGCCTCACCCACAGGGATGTCTGGCCTACCGCGTGGAAGCGGATGGCCATTCCTTCATCTACGCCACCGACGTGGAGGTCCGCGTCGAGGACCTCGCGCCAGAGGTCGGCCGCCTCTTCGAGGGCGCGGACGTGCTGTGCCTGGACGCGCAATACACCCCGGACGAATACGAGGGCCGCAAGGGCATCCCCAAGAAGGGCTGGGGCCACTCGACGATGATGGATGCCGCGGGCGTGGCCGGCCTCGTGGGCGCCCGCCGGCTGTGCCTCTTCCATCATGACCCGGCGCACGGCGACGACGTGCTGGAGGACATGGCCGAACAGGCCCGGTCGCTGTTCCCCGTCTGCGAGCCCGCTCGCGAAGGCCAGCGCCTGGTGCTGGGCCGCGCGGCCTGAGAGGGGCCGCCCCATGCCCTCCGGATGTTATGGTGCGGCTTCCGGCTTCGTCCTCCCGCCGCTCCCCGCCATGCCCCACGCCCCCTCGGATGTCTCCCAGGTCCTCCTCCCCTTTGGAGGACTCGTTGGCAGGGAGGTGGACCTCGACGCGTTCCTCCAGACGCTGATGGACCGCATCGCCATCACCCTGCAAGCGGACCGAGGCACCCTCTGGCTGTTGGACCCGGCCCGGCGCGAGCTGTTCAGCCGCGCCGCGCACCTGCCCGAGGTGTCCCAGATTCGCGTCAAGCTGGGCCAGGGCGTCGCCGGCACCGTCGCCGAGGCGGGCCACGCCATCAACGTGCCCGACCCGCGCGGTGAGCAGCGCTTCTTCGCGGACATCGACCGGATGACGGGCTACCGCACCACCAGCCTGCTCGCCGTTCCCCTGCGTGACACGGACGGCGCGCTCTACGGCGTGCTCCAGGTCCTCAACCGCCGCGGCGCGGACCGCTTCACCGGCGACGACACGGAGCGCCTCACCGCCATCGCCTCGCAGGTCAGCACCGCGCTCCAGAGCACCAGCCTCTACCAGGAACTCCAACGCGCCAAGGACCAGCCCCAGGTCCCCGTGGGCTACTTCTTCAACCGCATCATCGGCGAGTCCCCGCAGCTCCAGGCCATCTACCGGCTGGTGCGCAAGGCCGCGCCCACCGACGCCACGGTGCTGCTGCGCGGTGAGAGCGGCAGCGGCAAGGAGCTCTTCGCCCGCGCCGTCCACGTCAACGGACCGCGCCGCGACCAGCCTTTCATCAAGGTGGACTGCGCCGCCCTGCCCGCGACGCTCATCGAGAACGAGCTCTTCGGCCACGAGCGCGGCGCCTTCACCGGCGCCGACCACCGCATGCCCGGCAAGTTCGAGGCCGCGAGCGGCGGCACCGTGTTCATCGACGAGATTGGCGAGCTGCCCCTCCCCGTGCAGGGCAAGCTGCTCCGCGTCATCCAAGACCGCGAGTTCGAGCGCGTGGGCGGCACCCAGGCCGTGAAGGTGGACGTGCGCATCGTCGCCGCCACACACCGGGACCTCGCGCGCATGGTGGCCGAGGGCCGCTTCCGCGAGGACCTCTACTACCGCATCAAGGTCGTGGAGGTGGTGCTGCCCCCCCTGCGCGAGCGCGGCGCCGAGGACATCGAGCGGCTCGCCCACCACTTCGTCGGCGCCGTGGCCCGCAGGCACCGGTTGTCCCCACCGCGCCTCAGCGCCGCCGCCCTGGAGCGCCTCAAACGCTACCGCTGGCCCGGCAACGTGCGCGAGCTGGAGAACTGCATCGAGAGCGCCGTCGTGCTGTGCGAAGGCGAGATTCTCGAGGAGCACCTGCCCCTGCCGAACGTGGACCGCGCGGCGGCCGTGCCCACCGCAGTGCAGGACCATCAGCCCGCGCGCGCGGAGGCGAACCTCCTCCCGTTGGCGGAAGTCGAGCGGCGCCACATCCTGCGCGTCTTGGAATCGGTCAAAGGCAACCGCACCGCCGCGTCACGTGTGTTGGAGATTGGCCGAAACACGCTCGCGCGGAAGCTCAAGGAGTACGGGCTGGCCGACGAGCCGTCCTGACGCACCGCGAGGCGCAGCACACCACCCCTCCCTGGAGGGTGATGCGTCCGCTGACCACAGGCCTTTTCGGGTATGCGCCTTGTTCCAGGCTGACCGCCGTCGTACGACGGAGGGGCCTCCGGTCAGGTGGCGGGGGCATAGCCCTGGGGGACGCGCATGAAGGTGGTCAACAAGCTGCTCGAGAAGCTTCCCGAAGTCGTGGCCGAGAAGATTCCCGACGTGAAGCTGCAGGACCAGGACATCAAGGTGACCGTGGCCCAGGGGGCGCTCACGGAGCAGAAGGTCCTTCCCCCCAAGCTGGCCATGCACGGCATCACCCTCTCCTTCGAAGCCAGCGGCGAGGCGACGGTCCGCAACTTCAACTCACCCGGCGACGTGGATGAGAACGGCATCGTCGGTGAGACGACCCCCGAGGCATCCGAGCAAGGCCCACGGCCGCAGCTTCTCCTGGGCACCGAGACGGGTTGGATGCGCTACCAGGTGGCCGCGCGGGTGAAGGCCGCCGTGAGCGCCAGCCTGTCCTTCCTCGCCTCCGAACAGCAGACGGAACTGAGCGTCGTGCTCAGCGATTACCGGGCCCATCCGTTGGGCCGGAACATGCGCGAGGCCGCGCGCACGGACCTGTCCGAGCTGCGCCTCATGCAGGCCACCGATCTGGCCAAGCTCGGGCTGGGAGACGCCGTGGCGTGGCAGGCCCGGGGCTCGCTCCAGACGCGCCTGGAGCTCAACTGGGCGGACGTCTTCCCTTCCAATCTGAACCGCCTGGGGTTCCTGCGCGGCAGCGAGCTGCTCGCGGTGAAGACGAGCGTGAAGGCCGGCCTGTCCGCCAAGGTGTCCCTCACCGACGACTACCAGCTCAGCTTCACGCGCCCCCGCACCGGCCGCATCCAGGTCGCCGTGCGCAAGGTGAAGTCCCACGAGCAGACGCTCTCCGCCGGGCTCGGCATCCAGGTGGAGCTGCTCGACCCCGCGGCCGTGAAGGCGCAGCTCGGTCAGCTCCTGGAAGCCCTCTTGGGGCCGGTGCTTCGCGAGCTCCTCAAGAAGGGCCAGACGGCGCTGGAGCTCATGGACGGGCTGGTGGAGAAGGCCAGCAAGACCAAGCTGGATGAGAACCAGAAGCGGGTCCTGGGCATGGTGCTGGAGCGGCTCGGCATCGACCCGCAGCTCGCGGACCCGGCCAACCTTCCGCAGGCCTGGGCGGACTTCAAGGCCCGCGTCGCCGAGGCGCTGGAGAACGCCGTCCGCTCGCACATCGCCGAGGGCTTCCAATACGAGTACCTGCGCCTCAACGAAGCCTCCACGCTGCTGGAGGTCGTCGTCGAGGACGTCACCGCGATGCGCTTCCACGAATCCCTGCTCAAGGGCAACCTCGTGGAGCTGCTCAAGTGGATGAAGGCCTCTGCCCAGCCCGCCGAGTTCGAGCTGCGCAACTACCTGCACGCCACCACGATCACGCGGCAACAGGCCGTGGGCTTCTCGCTGGGGTTCGGCTCGTTCGAGCTGCTCAAGTCGCGAGACGTGAAGCGGCAGGCCTGGGTGACGCAGGAGAACTTCCAGGGCGCCCGGCGCATGGCGTTCCTGGGACGTCGCGGCTACGAGGACAAGCTGCTGGGCAACCGGAGCCAGTGGGCCGTGGACCTGAAGGCGGACATGTCCCGCTTCGCGCCGGCGCCCGTGGCCACCGACTTCGGCTACGGCCTGCACCTGCTGCAATGGGGACGGCAGAAGAAGCTGACGCGCAAGGAGCTGCAGCAGGCGGTGGATGACGCCGTCGTCTGGGGTGTGCTGGACACGAAGGACGCGTCCTCCGTCGTCTCCTGGATGCAGGAGGATATGGGCAAGCACCCCATCGAGACGCGGCTCGAAGTGAAGATGGCGGACGACACGTTCCGGGCCCTGGTGCCGCGCATCCAGGAGTTCGACCTTCCGCGCTTCTCCCGCGCCCTGGCCCGCGCGATGCCCTGGAGCGACCAGACGGCCCGCGCCTCCCCCGAGTTCCGCCGCACCGTCTACGCGCCCATCTGGGAGGCCTACCTCCGCGAGGTCCAGAACCGGGGCAGCCTGATGCTGAACGACCTGTCACCCAGCCGCGCCGCGGAGATCGCCAAGGCGTTCTTCCAGCGAGATCCCACCGTGCGCGAGCTGGGCAAGGACCTGCAACTCATCGAGAGCGAGTGGCGCCCCGGCGGCGGCAATTTCACGTTCGCGGAGATCATCCACAAGAACCCGAACTCGCTCGTGCGCTGCCGGGAGTTCGTGAGCGGCATGGTCCGGCTGCGACGCGCCATTGACGAGCGCAAGGCCCCGGACGAGCTGCGCACCGTGTTCGGCGAGCTGGAAGGCATGTGGAGCACGGGCTTCCACCTGCGCGCTGGCGCCGCGCTGCTGGCGGAGGTGGCGCAGTCCACGCCCATGGGGCTCGCGGGCGTCGAGCGGACGCTCACCGTGCGCGTGGCGGACAGCGAGGAGCAGCTCGTGTTCTCCACCACGCGAGGCGCCGGAAACCCCGGGACGCCCTGAGCCGGCTCAGAGCGCCCAGGACAGGACCCCCGCCGCGGCCATGGACAACACGCCGGCCGCGGCGAAGTGCCCCCAGGCCCTGCGCGCCAGGCTCCCACCCGTGGCCGGCGCCTGGGGCCCCAGCACCACCAGCGCGGCGCCACCTTCACGGCCGCTCAAGACATAGCTGCCCTCGGTGGAGCCTCGGCGCAGCTCGCCCACCACGAGGCAGGACTCTCCCACCGTGCCCACGCGCTCCCAGGACAGCGCCTCGGGTTCCAGGTGGGACTCCGGTTCTTCGCGCCGCGCACTGTCTCCGGAGGGGCTCCCGGCCAAGGCCGAGCCGTCTTCCGGATGCGGGGTCTGGTACCACGACGCGGGCACCGTCCCCGGCAGGGCCTTGCAGCGGCGCACTTCCACCGGCGCCATCAACGACGCGGGCGAGAACACCACCGTCGCCTGGACGCGCCGACCCCGCAGCGACAGCACCGGCGCGTAGGCCCGCTCGCGCGACAGCAGCGCACCTCGGCGGCCATCCGCCGCCACCTCGCGCACCTCCGCGTCGAAGAACGCGCACGGTACGCCGCCGGGAGACGTCAGCGCCGGCTCCGCCTCCAGCACCCCGTGGTACACGCCCCAGCCCGGAGCCTTGCCCGCACGCAGCGCCTCCACCGCCTCCTCCAGCGGCACGGGCGCCGAGCCCCGCAACCCATGGGCGCGCGAGCGTGCCCAGGCGCCCCGCAGCACCAGCCCCGCGGCCACCACCAGCAGGACGGAGCCCAGTGCCTTCACGGCCGTCACGGAGGACAGCACCGTGCCCGTGAGCTGGACGCGCTCCAGGACGAACAGGGACACCACCGCCAGCAGGGCGAACCACAGGAGGGGCACGCGGTACGGCCGGGACGACACGTCCTTGCGCCCGAAGGCGAAGGCCACCACCAGCAATCCCAGGAGGCACGCCGCCAAGACGGGCGCCAGTGCCATGCGCCACAGCTCCATCCCCACCCCCGCGTAGGCTCGGCACGGCCACCGTGGAGGCGACACCGTGCCGAGTGCAAGGTGGGGATGACCGGGCGTCCGCGCAAGCCCACGCCCGGCGCGGGGGCTACTCGATGCCCTTGGCCACGCGGCGGACCGGCCGGGGCATCAGGTGCCCCGGACCTTCAAGTCGTCGAACGAGCAGGACAGGTTCCGGCAGCCCAGGGCCACCTTCGCCACGTGGTCCTCCAGGCCCACCAGCAGCTTGCGCGCGAAGCGCTCGTTGTTGAGGAACGCCTCCACCAGCACGCCCGAGCTGTTCCGGCGCAGTTGCAGCCGCACCTGGTAGGGGCCGTGGGCGGGCAGCGGCATCTCGTCCTCGACGAGCGCGTCCGTGTCCTGCGCGCTGTTGCCCACCACCTCGCGCCCGTCCGGCGTGAAGTACCGCCAGGCCAGCCGCATGCCCACGTTGGGGATGGCGAACGCGGAGACCTGCGTGTCCTTGATGCGGAACGCGAGCTCTCCGTAGTGCTGCGCGTCGGGATCCTCCGGGTACTCCGGCCCCAGGCGATCCACGTCCATCAGCACTTCGGCCGTGAAGTCGTTGGACGAGAAGTAGCGCGTCGCGATGTACGCGCGCGGAATCAGCCGGCGCCCGTTGGTCTCCTTGCCGGCCTGCAGCGCGCGGAGCTCCCCGTCCACCATGGTCCATTGGCCGCTGTGGACGTTGACCTCCTCGCTGCCCTCGTTGAAGCCCAGCTCCAGGCGCGATGTGCCACCGGGCTTCGCGGGCTCCGCGATGCTCAGCGAGGAGAACACCTCGCCGTAGGTGTTCGGCGGCAGCGCCGCGGGGGCCGTACGCACCACCCGGTCCTTCCCGCGCTTGATGTCGACCGTCACCGGCCCCACCAGCCACCGGGCCGCGAAGCCCAGCAGCGCCAGACCGCCCACCACGGACAGCCCGCCGCGCACGCGCCGCCAACCCGTGCGGAGCTGGCGCGAAATCGGACTCGGCTTCACCGGCCGCGCGGACGCGGGCACCAGGTGCGCGAGGGCCATGTCCCCCTGCGGCAGCCCCGGCGCGGAGCTGGTGGAGATCATCACCTCCAGCGCCGCGCACAGCTCGCCGGCCTGCGCGTAGCGCGCCTCCGGGTCCTGCTCCAGCAACCGGTCCACCACCCCATCCACGCGCGGATCCAGGCCCGGCTTCTTCGCGGAGGGCAGCTTGAAGCGGCCCAGGGGCAGCTCGCCGGTGAGCAGCTCGTAGAGGATGACGCCCAGCGAGAAGAGGTCCGCGCGGCCGTCCACGCTCTTCGCGTCGCGGCGCTGCTCGGGGCCATGTAGTTCAGCGTGCCCATGGCCACGGACGTCGCCGTGAGTTGCAGCCGCGAATCCGGCGCGCGGATGCCCGCGAGCCCGAAGTCCGCCACCTTCACGTTCCCGCGCCCGTCCAGCAGGATGTTCTCCGGCTTCAGGTCGCGGTGGATGATGCCCTTCTCGTGCGCGCACTCGATGGCGCGCGCCACCGCCAGGATGAGCTTCAGGCCCGTGTCCGGCGTGAGCCCGGCGGACATCGCCTCGCGCAGCGAGCGGCCCTCCACGTACTCCATGACGAAGTAGTAGTGCTCGCCCGCCACGCCACGGTCGATGATCTGGATGATGTTCGGGTGGTTCAGGGCCGCCAGCGCCGTGGCTTCCTTCTCGAAGCGCGTGACGAACTCAGGGTCCTTCGCCAGCCGCGGCGGCAGCAGCTTCACCGCCACGGTGCGCCCCAGCGACTGCTGCCGCGCCAGCCACACCTCGCCCATGCCGCCGCGTCCGAGCATCTCCTTCAGCTCGAAGCCGGGCAGGTCCACCTTGCCGCCGCCCACGAAGGTCGGCTCCTCGTCGTGGCCGTGCAGGTCGGAGCGCGCGCTCCCCGGCCCCGTGTTCGCGGACGAGCGCACCACCGTCGCGTCCACGGGCGCCTCGCCGTCATCCACGCCGGACGGCAGCGCCACCCCGCTGATGGGGGCCGGCACGCCCGGCAGCCCGTTCCCCACGCCATTCTTCACGGGCGTGGAGACGCGGGAGACGGAAACCATGATGCCCGGGTCAGGATCCGCGTGCGGAACCACCGTCACCGCCCCGGACGTCCCGTTCGTCTCCAGGCGGCGCTCGGGGGCGGCGCTGGACATGGACACCATCGAGTGGCGGCCCGTGTCGACCACCTCACCCCGGCGCGCCTCGAAGCGGATGCCGCAGCGGCACTGGACGCGCTGGCCGCTGACGTACACGCGGATGTCGTGGACGAAGCCACAGTTGGGACACGCCTGCGTCGTCATATTCATACGCGGCGCGAGGAGGAAGCGGCCGTGGTGTATTCCAGGCCATGGACGCGGTAGGTGGGCACGGCCTTCTCCTTGCCCTTCACCTGGAGGGCCGGCAACCCCTCCACGTCGAAGCCGGCGCCCGCCCGGCGCACCGTCGTATCCGAGGCCAGCACCTCGCCGCTCTTCGCCATGCCACACAGGCGCGAGGCGGTGTTCACCGTGTCGCCAATGGCCGTGAACTCGTGGCGCTCCGCGCTGCCCATGTAGCCGACAACCGCCTGACCGGTGTTCACGCCGATGCCCACCTCGATGGGCGCCTTCCCTTCGGCCACGCGCTTGCGGTTCAGCTCATGAACGGCGTCCTGCATCTCCAAGGCGGCGCGAAGCGCGCGGGCGGCGTCGTCCGGGTGTGACAGCGGCGGCCCCCAGACGGCCATGACACAGTCCCCAATGAACTTGTCCAGATTCCCCTCGTGTCTGAACACCACGCCGGCCATCGCGGTGAAGAAAGCGTTGAGCATGGCCACCACCTCTTGCGGAGAGTCGTTCTCCGAGATGGTGGTGAACCCGCGGATGTCGGCGAACAGGCAGCTCACCTCCGCCAGACGGCTCTGTGCCAGATCTTCCGTCTCGCCGGCAATCACCGCGTCGGCGACGGCCTTGGACAGGAAGCGGCTCAGCTCCGCGCGCGTCACCGCCTCGGCGCGAATCTGCTCGGCCAGCGCGGCGTTCTCCAGCGCGATGCTCGCCTGGGAGGCGATGCCGGAGAGGATGGTCAGGTCCTTCTCCGAGAAGGCGTTGATCTGCTGACGGCTGTCCAGGAAGAGCACCGCCTGGATCTTCCCGTTCACCTTCAGCGGCACCGCCATGGCGGACCGGATGCCCTGCGCGACGATGCTCTCCGCGGCGGAGAAGCGCTCGTCGATGATGGCGTCCGCCGTCAGCACCGCCTTGCCCGTCTCCACCACGCGCTTGAGCACAGTGTCGGACAGCATGACGTTGACGGCCTTGTCGGAGCGGTGGTGCACCGCCGACGGGATGAACTCCCCATCCGCGGCCACCTTCAGGATGACGCCGTGGTCGGCGGCCAAAAGCTGGAAGGCCACCTTGAGGATCTGCTCGAAGAGGTCCGTCTGGCTGCCCTGCAGGCTCACCTGCCGGTGGAACTCGTGGGCGATGCGCAGCTTCTCGTAGTCGCGGCGCAGGGCCTCCACGTCGGACACCTGCTCGGCGGGCCGGAAGTTCTGCGGCACCTGATCCATCTGCGCCAGGAAGGCCGGCATGGAGATGGACTGCGCCACCACCGTCACGCCCGGCGCGGTGGGCGCGTTGGAGGCCGCTGGCGGCTCGCCGCTGTGGAAGATGAGCCGCGAGGCGCCCAGGGAGATTTCATCCCCGTCGCGCAGCTTGAGCTCCTTCACCCGGCGGCCATTCACGAAGGTGCCGTTGGACGAGCCCAGGTCCTTGAGGACGAACTCCTTGCCCACGCGCTCGATGACGGCGTGTTCCTTGGAGACCTCCCGGTCCACCAGCCGCAGCGTGTTGGACGGATGCCGGCCCAGGGACGTCGCCGGTCCCAATGGAAACTCTCCGAGCGTGCCGTCCGCGAAGCGCCCTGTCAGACGGGGGCCGCGAATCTGCCCGGGTTTGGGTGCAAATGGGGCGGGGGACTGGCTCACGCGGAAATCCTCACCGGCCCGGACACTACCAGAGCGCATCGTCACCGGGGAACGCTCGGAAATCACCACTGAACACCCAGGCAGCATCCAGGAAGCTGGACGCCTGCCTGGCTGGCACCTACCGGTCCGAGCCGCCGCCCCGGATGGCCAACCCCACGCTGGGCATCACCGCAACGCCCCCCAGGTCCCGCTCCATTCCGAAGAGCCGTGGCCGCGTCCGGAAGTAGCCGGCCGTCACCTCGGCGAAGAGGTGGACGTACCGGTAACCCACCGCGATGCCCAGGGTGGATCCGACGAAGTGGCTGCCCACCGTCGCGGGAAGCGATGCGTCGAAGCCCGTCACCGGCTTGCCCTGCTCCGCGTAGTTCACCAGCCGCGCGTCCATCCGGGTGCGGCTGTAGATGTACTTGGGCGCCGCGTAGAGCTTGAAGATGTCCCCCCAGTCCGCGCTCAGGTAGACGGGCACCTCGATGTCGTAGCGCCCGAAGTCGTTCATCTCCACCACCTCCAGCACGTCCAGGACCGGGCTGCTGAAGAAGTGCCGGGACACGCCGACCCCCATCGCCAGGTCGAACGAGCGCTGGCCCGGCTCCAGGTACCGGCCCACCGTGTCTCCGCCGTGGGCGAGCCGCACCTTGAGGTCCCCGCGCAGGGAGATGCCGCTGTAGCGCACGCCCACGTCCAGCCCGTCCAGCACGCCCACGCGGAGCATCAGCTCCGGGTTGACGCCCGGCGGGGACGCCATCAGCGCCACGCCCGCGGTGAGAATCCGCTGCTGCGCCTCTTCGCCCAGCGCGTACGGCCGGTCATTCACGATGGCGTCCCAGGCCTCCCGGCTTTGCTCCCGCCCCTCCTCCACCACCCGGACGATGGTGCCGACCGGGACGAAGGCCCCCACGCCGCCCGTCACCTGGACCTGGCCGGGCGCCAGCGTTCGAGCCGTCTGCTGCGTGGACAGCGTGGAAGCACACCCCGTCAGCAACGTCAGGAACAGCCAGGGAAGAATTCGCATGGGAAGTCACGTTATCCCCTTTCTGGCGCAGACGCTTCATTCCGGGGCGCCGCGCTGGTAAGGGGGCGCCGTGCGAATCAAACAAAAGCCCGAGGACTTCTCCGTCAAGGAGTCATACCGTTTCGACGAAGTCGACTCGGGACGTCACCGCGTCTACCTGATGGACAAGCAGAAGCTGTCCACGTTCGACGCCGTGACGCGTCTGCGCGATGCCTTCGGCCTCAAGCCGGGTGCCATCAGCTATTGCGGACTCAAGGACAAGCAGGGCCGGACCGAGCAGATCATCGCGGTGGACGGCGCCGACGTGGACATGCAGGAGCCCGACCTGCGCCTGAAGTACCTGGGCCGCACGGACAAGCCGCTGTCCGCCGCCAACATCACGTCCAACCGCTTCTCGGTGACGGTGCGCGCGCTGGAAGACGCGACGCTGGGGCCCCTCAACGTGGCCGCCGCCGAGGTCAACCGCCTGGGCGTCATCAACTACTTCGACAGCCAGCGCTTCGGCTCGCTGAAGCACGGCCAGGGCTTCATCGCCAAGGACCTCATCCGGGGTGACTTCGAGGCCGCGCTCCACAACTACATGGCCAAGCCGTCCGAGCTGGACCGGACGGAGGACTCCAAGATCAAGGCCTTCTGGAGGGAGAACTGGGGCCGCTGGGACGCCCGCGTTCCCTATGAGGGCACGCGCAAGTACCACCGCGTCCTCAAGTCCCTGCGCGACCAGCCGGGCGACTACCTCCGCGCCTTCCTGCAGATCGACGCGGACTACCGCGCGATGCTGATCTTCACCTACCAGAGCTTCCTCTGGAACGAGGGCGTGCGGCGCTACCTGCAGTTGATGCTGCCGCGCGAGCACCTCTTCCCCATGCGCTACCAGGCCGGCACGCTGCTGTTCCACCGCGACGCCAACCCGGACGTGCTGCGCACCCTGCGCGACGCTTCCTTCCCCCTGCTCGCCCCCAACAGCACCTTCAGCGACCCGAAGGTCGAGGAGGCCGTGCGCTGGGTGCTGGGCCGCGAGAAGCTCCGCCTGGAGGACCTGCGCGTCCCGGGCGCCGAGCGCCGCCTCTACTTCAAGCACGAGGAGCGGCCCCTGCTGTCGTTCCCGCACAAGCTCGTCGTGGGCCGGACGATGCCGGACGAGGTCAACCGCGGCGACATCAAGGTGAACATCGCCTTCACCCTGCCCCCCGGCGCCTACGCCACGCTGGTCGTCAAGCGGCTGTTCCACTTCGAGTACGCCGAGGACAGCGCGGAGACCATCCGCGCCTCGCAGCGCCCGAAGCTCGTGGAGGCCGAGGCCGCCGCCGCCGCGCAGGAGCCCTCCAGCCGCCGGGGTCCGCCGCGCCGTGATGGCGACGCGCCTCGCCGCGCTTCCGGAGGCCGCAACGCCGCGGATTCGGAGTCCGACGCTCCGCGCCGTGGGTTCGGCAGCCGTGGTGCCGCGGGTTCGGACGCCGAGGCGCCGCGCCGTGGGTTCGGAAGCCGTGGTGCCGAGGGTTCGGAGACGGACGGCCCGCGCCGTGGGTTCAGCAGCCGCGGTGCCGCCGGTTCGGATTCAGACGCCCCTCGCCGTGGGTCCGGAGGCCGCACTGCCGCCGGTTCGGACACGGCCCGCCGTCCGGGTGCTGGCCGCCGGAGTTCGTCCCGCGACCTGCAGCTCCCCGAGCCCGCGCCCGGCCGCGCGCGCACGCTCGCCAGCAAGGCGCCCGAGGCCCCCACGCCCGTGGAGCCGGCCGTGCCGCTGGGCTTCCGAGAGCGCCAGCGCAAGCGCAAGGCCGCCCGTGAAGTGGCCCGCGCGGAGACCGAAGCCAAGAAAGCCTCGAAGGCCAAGCCTTCGAAATCACGGAAGAAATAAAGATGCGGGCCCCCGATGCAATGGGGGGACGGGCGCGCCGTAGGACAAGGCGTGAACGCTCTTACCCTCGACGACGCTCCCAGGTCGCTCGCCCATGCCATCGGGATGCTGATGGCTGAGGAAGCCCCCCCGCTTCCCTGGAAAGCGGACGTGCTGGCCGCCCGCCGGGGTGACCCGTCCGCTTTCGAGGCCCTGGTTCGCAGCGTGCAGCGCCCCGTCTACGGCCTGGCGCTGCGCCTGCTCCAGAGTGAGGCCGAGGCCGCCGAGGTGGCGCAGGAGGCCCTGCTCCGCGCCTACCAGAACCTGCACAAGTACGATGACTCGCGCCCGTTCGACCTCTGGGTGCTCGCCATCACCCGCAACCTCTGCCTGGACCTGCTCCGCCGCCGCACCAAGGTGCGCACCGAGGAGCTGGAGCCCATGAAGGAGGTCCTCCCCAGCGGCGAGGCGTCGCAGGAGGAAGGCGCCATCGCCCGCGAGGAGCGCCAGTCGCTGGAGGAGGCCATGGCCACCTTGTCGGTCGACGACCGGGAGGTGCTCGCCCTCTATTACGTCCAGAAGCGCACGACGAAGGAGATCGCCCAGATCATGGGCTGTGCGCCTGGGACCATCATGGCCCGTCTCTTCCGGGCCCGTGAGAAGCTTCGCAAGAAGATGACGACCGAGGAGGCTCCGCGATGAATCCCGACCTGTGCCCCGACCTCGAGGTCCTCTTCACGGAGCTGGATGAGGGAGAAGGTCCGGCGCTCGACCATGCCGCGGAATGCGAAGCCTGCTCCGCGGTGCTGGAAGAGCACCGGCTGATGGAGCAGGACCTGTACCGGCTCGCGGACCCGCTGCCCCCGCCCACCCTGGTGGCCAGCGTCATGGCCCGCGTCACCGCCGAGCCCGTCCCCCGACGCCGCGAGGTCTGGTCTGGGCTGGCCATCCTGCTGACGTCCATGCTGGGCGGACTGGGCTACCTGGTGATGAGCGACCAGGCACTCGGCCGGCTGGGCACCGGGCTCGCCTCCGTGCTGGTTCAGGGGAGGCCCTTCGTGGAGGGCGTTCTCAGCGGCGTCAACGCGTTGTGGTCCACCGCGGGACTGACGGTGGCCTGCTCCCTCGCCTTCCTCCTCCTGACTTCGCTGTATGGCCTCAAGCGGCTCGTCGGAACCGGGCCTACCCCTTCCGGAGCGTGAGCGAACCATGAAGATCCTCTCTCGAATCCTCTTCCCCGCTCTGCTCCTCGGCGCCCCCATGGCGCTCGCGCAGAACACCGCGCCCCAGGCCGGGGTGAGCGCTCCCGCCGCCAGCACCATCGACATCAGCTTCCGCGGCAGCCTGCGCGACGCCCTCAAGACGATCGCCGACAAGGGCGGCCTCAACCTAGTCGTCACCGGCGACCTGGACTCGCCCGCCGAGGTGCACCTGCGCGGCGTCACCGCGAACCAGGCCCTGCGCACCGTCGCCCGCGCCTACTCGCTGCGGCTGGACCAGGACGGCACCATCTTCACGCTGCGCCCCATGACGGAGAAGGAGAAGCACGCCGCCGCCTCGGGTGAGAGCGAGCCCTCCGCCAACGACGCGCCCGCGCCGGTCGCCAACGCGCCCTCCACCGTGACGGTGCCGCCCATCCCCCCGATTCCCCCCATCCCGCCGATGCCTCCCATGCCGGAGCACTTCTCCGAGGAGGTCCGCGAGGAGATGAAGCGCGCCCGCGACGAGATGAAGCGGGCCCGGGACGAGGTCCGGCGCAACATGCGCCGCAACGGCAGCCGCAACGTGGTGGCACGCGGGCAGAACCTCGAGGTGAAGGAAGGCCAGACGGTGGAGAGCGCCGTCGTGTACGGCGGCAACCTGGTGGTGAATGGCCACGTCAAGGATGACGCGGTGGCCTTCGGCGGCAACCTGGAGGTCCACGGCCGCGTGGAGGGTGACGCCCACGCCTTCGGTGGCAACGTCATCCTGGGGCCGGACGCGAAGGTGGACGGAGACGTGTCTGCCTTTGGCGGCACCGTGGAGCGCGACGACGACGCGCAGGTGGAAGGCAGCATCGAGTCCTTCGGCGGCGCCGGCATCGGCCGGATGGTCGCGGGTGAAATCAAGAAGGGCGTGAAGGAGGCCAAGCATCCGTCCGGGAACCGCGGCGACCGGGACGACGACGGCGCGGGCCTGGCGGGCTTCATCCTCACCTTCGCGGTGCTCTTCGGGCTCGGCTTCCTGGGGCAGATGTTCTTCCCGGCGAGGATGAAGCAGTTGGGTGAAGAGGTCCGCCGCAGCCCGGTGCAGACGGGGCTCACCGGCTTCCTGGGCCTGCTGGCCATGGTCCCGCTCACGGTGGTGCTCTGCATCACCATCATCGGAATCCCGGTGGCCCTGGTGCTGTGGCTGGCCGCCCCCGTGGCGGCGGCGCTGGGCTACGCGGCGGTGGCGAGCGAGCTGGGCACGAAGGTGCCGGTCCTCCGAGGCCGGAAGACGCAGGCGGTGGTGCTGGCGCTCGGCCTGCTGGTGTTGATGGTGGTGGGCGCCATCCCCATCCTCGGCACCCTGGTCACCCTCCTCGTCGGGTTCATGGCGCTGGGTGCGGTCATCCGCACCCGCTTCGGGCAGCGTCCGCAGGGCATGCCCGAGCCCATCATCCCCTCCAACGAGCAGGCCCTCTGACAGGGATTGCCAGTTGATTTGTCCTCCAGGGGATCGTCACGGGCGCCACACGGCCCGGGACGGTCCCCTTCGCGTTTTCCCGTGTGCGCCTTAGCCAAGCTCGCGAGCGCCATCACCGCGCCTGTCAGCCAGGCATGTTGGCCATGCCGCGTCATGGCTTCAGAGGCTTTGACCGCCCGGTCCGCGTGCGCCATTTTGCGCGCACCCCTATGCGACGCCTCCCCGACGTACCTCCGCGCGGCCGGGCCATCACCGTGGACCTCGAAGGCGAAAGCCTTCCCGCCATCGAAGGCGAGCCCGTGGCGTGCTCCCTCGTTGCCGCGGGCGAGCCCCTGCTGGCCCGTTCCATCAAGTACCACCGGCCGCGAGGCCCCTACTGCTTCGCCGGCGCCTGTTCGCATTGCCTGATGCGCGTGGATGGCGTGCCCAATGTCTACGCGTGCCGCACCCCCGCGCGCGACGGCATGAAGCTGGAGCGGCAGAACGCCTACCCGTCCGCGAAGGTCGACATCTTCGAAAGCATCGACTGGTTCTTCCCCAAGGGCATGGACCACCACGAGATGTTCGCGGGCGTGCCCGTGGCCGAGCAGGTGATGGCCAAGGTGGCGCGGCAGCTCGCCGGCCTGGGCCTGCTGCCCCGTGAGCCCGCGCAAGCGCTGGCGCCCGCGCGCACCGTGCGCACCCGCGTCGCGGTGGTGGGCGGCGGCGCGGCGGGACTGGCCGCGGCGCGCGTGCTCGCTGGACGCGGCGTGGACTTCCTCCTGATGGAACGGGATGCCTCGCTCGGCGGCCGGTTGTCGCACGGCGCTCCGGAGACGGGCGCGCCCGCAATCGACGACGCGGGCAGCTTCCCCGAAGGCAGCGTGCTGACGCGGGCCACCGCCCTGGGCCTCTACGATGATGCGGAGGGGCGCTTCCTCGCGGTGGGAAGCTGGGAGGGCGAACAGCCGCGCCTGTTGAAGGTGTACGCGGAGCGCTTCCTGCTGACGCCCGGCGGCCACCCGCCCACCGTGCCCTTCGAGAACAACGATTTGCCCGGCGTCTACGCGGGCCGCGCGGCCAGCCTGCTGCTGCGCCGCTACGACGTGGCGCCCCAGTCCGCGGCCCTGGTGGGCTGGGGCGCGGAGCTGCACGCGCTGGCGAACCTGCTCCACGAGCGCGGCGTGAAGGTGGTCGCGGTGGTGGACCTGCGCGACACGCCGCCGCCGGGCGCCCACGCCACGGCGGTGCGCGGCGACGAGCCCAAGGCCCATGGCCTGCGCGAGGTGGGCGCCTTCAGCTTCACGCGCGAGGGCGGCGGCAGGGAGAAGGTGGCGTGTGACGCGGTGCTGGTGTCCGTGCCCGTCAGCCCCAGCTTCGAGCTGGCGCGCCAGGGCGGCGCCAAGGTGCCCTTCGACGAGAAGCGCGGCCTCTTCGTGGTGGAGACGGACACGCAGGGCCGCACCCACGCGGCGGACGTGTTCGCGGCGGGTGACGTCACGGGCGGCGGAACGGCGAAGGACGCGGCGGCGGCCGGACGACGCGCGGCCGAGGCGCTGGTGGGAGGGCTGTCATGAGCAAGGCGATGATCTGCTCCTGTGAGGACGTCACCGTCGACGACATCCGTCACGCCGTCTCGCGGGGCTTCTGTGACGTGGAGTCCGTGAAGCGCTACACCGGCTTCGGCACCGGCATCTGCCAGGGCAAGAGCTGCACCGCAGCGGTGGCCGCGCTGCTGGCCAAGGAGAAGGCGCTCAAGCCCGCGGCGGTGGTGCCCTTCACGCCGCGCCAGCCGCTCTACCCCACCGAGCTGCGGATGATGGCGTCCGCGCAGGTGGACGAGTCCCAGCCGCCCGTGGGCGGCCTGCCCCAGGAGGTGGACCACTTCCCCGCCGCGCTGCGCCCGGAAGGGCCGGTGCCCGCGAAGGCCAAGGTCGTCATCATTGGCGGCGGCATCATGGGCCTGGCGCTGGCGTACAACCTGGCGCGCGCCGGTGAGACGGACGTGGTGGTGCTGGAGCGCGGCTACCTGTGCGCGGGCGCGTCCGGCCGCAACGGCGGCGGCGTGCGCATGCAGTGGGGCACGCCCTCGTTGGTGGAGCTGGCCAAGCGCTCCATCGACCTGATGAAGGGCTTCGCGCGCGAGCTGGGCATCAACGTGTGGCTGCGCCAGGGGGGCTACATCTTCCTGGCCAAGACGAAGCCGGTGGCACAGCGGCTGGAGCGCAACGTCTCCCTGCACAACCGCTTCGGCGTGCCCACCCGCCTCATCACCCCGGACGAGGCGCGAAGCATCGTCCCCGGCCTCACGATGAAGGACAGCCTCATCGCGTCCTACAATCCGGAGGACGGCGTCATCTTCCCCTGGCCCTTCCTCTGGGGCTACGCGCAGGGCTGCCAGAAGCGCGGCGTCCGCGTGGAGACGTACACGGACGTCACCGGCTTCGAGACCAGCGGCGGCCAGGTCCGCAAGGTGAAGACGACGCGCGGCGACATCGCCTGCGACACCGTGGTGCTCGCGGCCGGCGCCTGGAGCCCCCAGGTGGCCAACCTGGTGAACGTGAAGCTCCCCAACGAGCCACACCGTCACGAAATCCTCAGCACCGAGCCGCTGAAGCCCTTCCTCGGGCCGCTGGTCTCCGTGCTCGACAGCGGGCTGTACTTCAGCCAGTCCATGCGCGGCGAAATCGTGGGCGGCATGGGCGACGCCAAGGAGCCCGCGGGCCTCAACATGGGCAGCACCCTGCGCTTCGTGTCACGCTTCGCGCAGGCGCTGATGGAGCAGCTCCCCCAGGTGGGCCACGTGAAGGTGCTGCGCCAGTGGGCCGGCTGCTACGACGTGACGCCGGACAACAACCCCATCCTCGGCCGCACCCCGGGCCTGGACAACCTGCTCCAGATGTCCGGCTTCGTGGGCCACGGCTTCATGATGGCCCCCGCCGTCGCGGAGCGGATGGCGAAGTGGATGGCCACCGGCGAGTCCGACGAGCTCTTCACCCGCTTCAACCTCCGCCGCTACTCCGACGCCGCCGGCCACTCGCGGGAGTTCGGCTCCGGCACGCTGGAGCGCGAGGACATGGTCATCGGCTGAGCCGCTGACGCACCGCGGAAGCTCCGGGCCGCGCCCGGGCCCTGTCACCGGGTCCGGCCGCGGCCCTTGTACTTTTCCGGCCCCTGTCCTGGCCTGAGACAACACCTGGGGCACGACTTGACCCGACCTCGGTCAGTTCTGGATATTCATATAAAACACGGATAGAACTGGGATATCCGGCAGCGATGTGAAGTCCCTTTACATCAGCAACCCAGTTGCCTGGACAGGAACGCACCAGTCCGCGCGCGGGCCGCGCGAACCGCTCCGAGTGACGAGGCCCGATGCATGGGCATGGCACGGCACGTGCCTGGGCCCCCGCCGCGCAACCCCGCGCGTGGAGGTGGTCCGATGTTCGTGAAGAGCGTTCGTGCGCTGTTCCTGGTGGGAGCCCTGTCTGCCTGCGGTACCGAGGTGCCTCACGACGTCCCCGACGCGGACGGTGTCGAGCCGCTCCAGTCCCAGGAGTCGAACGTCATCGTGGGCTCGGTGAACTGGGTGAGCGCCACGACGCTGTCCGGCACGCAGCGCACGCGCTCGCGCGCGGTGGGCTATCTCTCCATCCCCGCGGTGGGCTCGCGCTGCACGGCGTGGCTGGTGTCGGCCGACACCATCATCACCAACAACCACTGTGTCGGCAGCGCCTCGCAGGCCGCTGGCGCGCGCGCGTCCTTCAACTACGAGGACGGTGTCGCCGCCGCGAGCCGCGTCTGGTACGACTGCCCCACGCTCATCCGCACCTGGGCCAGCGACGACATGACGGCGCTGCGGTGCAGGGCCACCAACGGCCAGCTCCCCGGCAACGTCTACGGCTGGCTGACGGTGGCCTCCGCCAACGCCGCCACCAACGCCACCGTCTACGTGGTCCACCAGAACTGCGACTACTACACGACGAGCGGCTGCACGCCGACGAAGAAGTCCTCGCCCGGCCGCGTCCTCAACGCCAACTACAGCACCACGGACCTGTCCTACGACGCGGACACGCTGGGCGGCTCGTCCGGCTCGCCCGTGCTGTCCACGTCCTCGAACCAGGTGGTGGGCCTGCACCACATCGGCCTGGGCGGCAACTCGCAGGGCCGCGGCACCGGCAACACCGGCATCAAGGCCACCCGCGTGCGGGCGCGCCTGGCGGAAATCGGCCTGTGAGCCCGAGCCGGGCCCTCACCTCACATTGGTGAGGGCTCGCCCGGCAGTTGAAGCATGGGCGGGGCCTGCCGTGGGAGACGCAACTGCTCCCGCTGCAGGCCTCGCAGCGCCATCCGCCCCAGGCTCCGCTTGAGCGAGCGAGGCAACAAGGGCATCAGCCGCATCACCCACCGGTGGCCCAGGCCCGGGTACACCAGCGCCTCCCCCCGCTCGAAGCCCGCCAGGGCCTCGCGGGCGCAGCGCTCCAGCGACAGCGGGAAGAAGGGCGCGGTCGCCGCGTCATCCTCCGCCCCCTCCAACCACAGCGGGCCAGGGGCCACGCGCGTCACCGTCACGCCGCGGCCTTCCACCTCCAAGCGCAAGGCCTCCGTGAAGCCGTCGAGGAAGCGCTGGCTGGCCGCGAAGGTGGCCGAGCCCGGCAGGATGAGCTGCGCGGCGCCAGAGCCGATGTTGAGGATGCCACCCCGGCCCCGCTCCAGCATGGGCCCGAGCAACCGGTGCGTCAGCAGCGCGGGCACCCAGACGTTGGCGCGGAGCATCGCCTCCACGCGCGCCCAGTCCTCCTGGGCATACAACCCCGGGGCCCCTTCCGCGGCGTTGTTCACCAATACGTCCACCCGGACGAACTGCGCGTCCAACGACGACAACAGCGTGTCCACCTGCTGGGGTTCGCAGACGTCGCAGGACTCCACGAGCACGCCCAGCGTCGGGTAGTTCAGCAGCAGCTCGTCGCGCAGGGGCTCCAGGGCCTGGGCCTGACGGTCCACCAGCACCAGGGTGCGAACGCGCCGCGCGAGCAACCGGGCCAGCTCGCGGCCCATGCCCTGCGCCGCGCCGATGATGAGAACGGTTCCTTGATCGATGGGGAGGGGACGCATGAGGGAATCCTCCGTTCGTGAGAGGTGCCCATCGTGCTCACGCCGCGCGCGACGCGCCGCGTCCACGCCGGAGCTCGCCGCCCTGTGCAGCAGGCGGTCAGCCGTGCCCCCGGCACGGCACTTCCATCTGGGACCGGTCATGCCCAGAAAAGAAGACATGGCGACTGTTTCCCGAATCCTCGTTCCCGTGGACCTGTCGGACGGCTCCCGGGAGGTCATCGACTACGCGATGAAGATCGCGCGTCCCTTCAAGGCCGAAGTGGAAGTGGTCCACGCCTGGGAACCGCCCCAGTACGTGGCCCCCGACCTGCTGGTCGCGGCCCCGGGATGGAACTCGACGTCCCTGGAGCACGTCGCGGTGGAGACGGCGACGAAGGAACTGACCGCCCAGGTCAACCAAGGCGAGGCCGCGGGCGTCCCGGTGCGCCAGAAGATCGTCGTGGGTGAGGCGGCGTCCACCATCCTCGACGTCGCCGAGCAGGACCAGTGCGACCTCATCATCATGGGCACCCATGGCCGGCGGGGCCTGCCACGGCTGCTGCTGGGAAGCGTGGCGCAGAAGGTCGTCGCCCGCGCTTCCTGCCCCGTGCTCACCATCCACCTGTCCGAACCGAAGTAACGCATCACCCGGCCAGTGAGCCCGCGGACGCCGACGTCGAGGCGCCCGTGCAATCACTCCAGGGGCCGCACGTAGGGAGAGACATCCCGGTTGTCACTGGAGCCTCTCATGCGTCCGTCCCCTCTCGCCGCACTGGCCCTCGGCATCGCCCTTTCCTCGCCCGCCTTCGCGGCGGATGACGCCAAGCCCTCCAAGTCCTGGAAGGTGGTGTGCGCCACACAGTCGGAGGACGGCAGCCGCGCCGTTCAAGGCACGGACCTGGTCATCGAGGCCGATGACAAGGTGAAGGACGGCGTCGCTGTCGAGGGCAACGTCATCGTCCGCAAGGGCGCGGTGGTGGAGGACGTCGTCGCCATCCAGGGCCGCGTCATCATCGAGCCCGGAGGCCGGGTGACCGGCAACGCCGTCTCACTGGGCGGCGAGGTCCGCGTCCACAAGGGCGCCACCATCGAGGGTAACGCGGTGGCCCTGGGCGGACGCCTCAAGCTGGATCAGGACGACGCGGTGAAGGGCGAGAAGGTCAGCCTGTCCTTCGAGATTGGCGGCCGTGACTTCGTGCGCGGCATCATCCAGGAAGCCCTCTCCTCGGAGACGGGCTGCCACATCGTCGACGACGCGAAGGACAAGGTGAAGGACGCCTGAGTCACGCGGCGCTCGCGGGCCCCGGAGGCACGGCCGCGTCCGGGCCCGTTCGCGTCAACGGCATCAGCGAAGCGCGCAGCGTGAGAATCTGCTCGCGCGCCAGCTCCTTCAGCTTCTCCACGTCCGCCAACGTCATCCCCTTGGTGGAGATGGGCGTGCCCACCGTCACCAGGCCCCGCGAGGTCGCGAAGCGCCAGGAGTGCTTCGGCAGCGCCCGCCGCGTGCCGCTCACCGCCAGGGGCAACACGTCCGCCTGCGCTTCGATGGCCAGCCGGAACGCGCCGTCCTTGAAGGGCAGCAGGTCATCCGTCTTGGAGCGCGTGCCCTCCGGGAAGATCATCACCGGCATGCCCTTGGCCAGCCACTGACGGCACTTCGCCATGGCCCCCGTCGCCGAGTCGCGGTCCCCCCGGCTCACCGGGATGTCCCCCGCCATCCACATGCTCCAGCCCACCACGGGAATCTTGAAGAGGCTGGCCTTGCCCAACCACTTCATCTCCCACGGCAGGTTCGAGATGAGGAACGGGTCCGCGTTGGACTCGTGGTTGCTCACCACCACCGTGTTCGGCGCGATCTTGTCGGGCGCCTCGCCGTGCACGCTGAAGCGCCAGAACGGCGTCAGCTTCGCCGCGGTCACGCCAATGAGCCGGAAGCAGCGCCCCGTCACATAGCGCTTGTGGTCAAAGGCCCAGGTCAGGATGGCGAGCGACAACTGCACGCAAAAGCCAACCAGCGCCACCAGGCCAATCTCGATCCACGTCCAGATGGAGAGCAGTGCGTTCATGAGAGCCTCGAGCAAGCGTCAGCGAACCGCGGGGTCTAGATCCACGCTCACCGGACAGTGGTCCGAGCCGAGCACATCCGGGTGGATGCCAGCCTTGCGCACGTAGGCCATGGCCGCTGGCGAGGCCAAGACATAGTCGATTCTCCAGCCGATGTTCTTCTCCCGCACACCGGCGCGCTGGCTCCACCAGGAGTAGTGCCCCCCACCCTTGTTGAA
This sequence comes from Myxococcus hansupus, assembly GCF_000280925.3. Lineage (NCBI taxonomy): Bacteria > Pseudomonadati > Myxococcota > Myxococcia > Myxococcales > Myxococcaceae > Pseudomyxococcus > Pseudomyxococcus hansupus. The sequence goes on along the minus strand of NZ_CP012109.1, from coordinate 3,672,437 downwards.
GTGGCGGAAGGTGTCCACCCAGCCGGCGCGAATCCACCGGTCGAACTCCTCGCGCTCCTCGGGGCGGAAGCCGCTCGTCTCCCGGTTCTCCCGGGGCCGCGCCAGGTCGATTTCTTGATGCGCTGTGTTGAAGTCGCCCAACACCAGCACCCGACCCCCGTCGCGCAGGGGCTTCTCCAGGCGCTCGAAGAGGCGCCGGTAGAAGGTCAGCTTGTAGGGGATGCGGCTGAGGTCCCGGTCCTTCCCGTTGCCGTTGGGGAAGTACCCGTTCACCACCGTGAGCTTGCCGAAGCGGGCCATCTGCAGCCGCCCTTCGACGTCCAGCTCACCCACGCCGAGCACCGTGACGACTTCATCGGGCTCCAGGCGGCTGAACAGCCCCACCCCGCTGTAGCCCGGCCGCTCCGCCGCGACGAAGTGCGTCTTCCACCGGGGTGGCGCGCGGACCTCATCGGGGAGCTGGTCGGCGCGCGCGCGGACCTCCTGCAGGGCCACCACTTGCGCCCGGGAGCCCGCCAGCCAGGGCAGGAAGCCCTTGCGGTGCACCGAGCGAAGTCCGTTCACGTTCCATGAAACGACTCGCACGGGACAGGCTTATGGCCCGCCCCGTGCGGTATTACCAGCCCCTACCGCACACACGCGCGGTAGGGGTCGGCGAGCTGCCCGCTACTGCTCCGCGGGGCTCGCGGTGTTCTGCGGCTGGCGCGTCGGACGGACGATGAAGTCCGCCGCGTTGTCGTCCGAGTCGTAGCCGTTGCCGCGCAGCTCGTCCGCGCCGCCGGCGGTCATGGACTCCACCGTCGACGTGGCCGAGGCCTTGCGCTCGTAGCTGCCAGCGGCGGGCGCCGAGGCCGGGATGCGGTTGCCCTCGGGCGCGTTCGCCGTGGAACCGTAGCCCACGGTGTCAATGACCAGCGGGTGACCCAGCGGGTCGTTCTGCGCCAGCTCCGGGTAGCCCAGACGCACGTGGCCCGAACCAGCGGCCATCGCGAAGACCGTGCCCCAGCTCGCGTCACGCGCCGGGGTGCCGGCGTAGGAGCCCGAGCCCACCAGGAAGTAGCTGCGCGGCGCGATGATGGAGCCCGAGGGCAGCGCGTAGTTACCGGTGTAGTTGGCACCGGTGGCGGACTTGTACTGGATTCGATAGCCGCTGATGTCCACCGGGCTCGAGGTCGGGTTGTAGAGCTCGACGAACTCGTCGTTGGCCCCACCCGGACCCGCGGGCGCGATCTCGCTGATGACGATGTGGTTCGTCGAGGCCACCGTGACCTCGATGGCCGCGGAGATGGACGCGCCGCCGACCGTGGCGACGAGAGAACCCTCAGCGCCCGTGCCGCCCGCCGTGAAGTCGAACTTCGCCGACAGGGTGTTGGCCGCCACCGTCACCGTCGCGGGCACCGTGCCCAGGTTGGCGGGCTCCAGCGCGAGCTGGATGACCGTGTCCTGCGCGGGGGGCACATCCAGCTCCACCGTGAAGCCGCGGACCTCGCCAGCGGCCACCGAGATCGCCTCGGGGGACAGCGTGGACAGCTCGGCCACCTGGTTCACCGCCAGCACGCGGACCGTGGCCTCGCGCGAGTCGTTGCCCAGCGTCGCCGTCAGCGTCGCCTTGTCCGTCTCCGGATCCGCGTCGATGTTCGCCGTCACCTGCACCGTGGCGGTGCGCTCACCCGCGGCGAAGCGAACCATGCCGCCCTGCACCGTCACCGCCGGGCTGGACGAAGCGACTTCCACCCAGACCTCCGCAGGAGCGTCCTCACGCAGGCGAATCGTCAGCGCCTCGGGGAACGTCGGAGCCGTGGTGCCCGTGCGAGCGAAGACGCCCGTCGGCCCGAAGCTCTCGAGGGAAACCTGAACCGTGCCGGCGTCGGTGCCGGAGTCCGGCTCGCCCGTGCCCGAGTCCGGCTCACCGGTACCCGAATCCGGCTCGCCCGTACCCGAGTCCGGCTCACCCGTGCCCGAGTCCGGCTCACCCGTGCCCGAGTCCGGCTCGCCCGTACCCGAGTCCGGCTCACCCGTGCCCGAGTCCGGCTCGCCCGTACCCGAGTCCGGCTCACCCGTGCCCGAGTCCGGCTCACCGGTACCCGAATCAGGCTCGCCCGTGCCGGAGTCCGGCTCGCCCGTGCCCGAGTCCGGCTCACCGGTACCCGAGTCAGGCTCGCCCGTGCCGGAGTCCGGCTCGCCCGTGCCCGAGTCCGGCTCACCGGTACCCGAATCAGGCTCGCCCGTGCCCGCGTCGTCCTCGATGGTGCCGGCATCGTCCTCGCCGGTACCCGCGTCATCCTCGATGGTGCCGGCATCATCTTCGCCGGTGCCCGCGTCGTCATCAGGCGTGCCGGAGTCCGGCTCGCCAGTGCCCGCGTCAGGCGTGGGACGGCAGGTGTTCTCGCAGCCGTCACCGTTGATTCGGTTGCCGTCGTCGCACGTCTCGCCGGCTTCGACAATGCCATTGCCGCAAACGGGCCGGACCTCAACAGGGTCATCGCCGCAAGCAGACATGAAGAGAAGCAGTGCGGACAAAGGCGCCAGCAACTGCCGGAAGGACCAAGGCATGGGTAAGGAGTCTCCGTTGAAGCTTGAAGAACCCCCTGCATCCCATACCTGTCGGCACGAACGCAATCCGGGCGGCAGTTTCCGACTTCACTGGACCGTCACAGGAAGGCGAATTCTCCGCGCGGATCCGGTCTCAAATCGAAGGACGAGGGGCCTCCAGCCCGTGGTCCACGAGGAAGGCGCGAACCGCGTCGGCGATCTCCGCCCCGGCCTCGAGGAGGCCCGCGTGCCCGGCATCGTCCACCCGCATCCAGTGGGCGTGCGGCATCAAGTCACGCATTCGTTCCATTTCACCGAGCGGCACCAGCAAGTCATTGCTCGCGGCGACGATGAGCGTGGGCACCTGGACCGTCCTGGCCACGTCCCAGGCGTGGCCCTCCACCATCCCCCGCAGGGTGTACCAGTACGCCCGGGGGCTCATGCGGCGCAGGGCGCGCATGAACTCGTCGATGTCCGCCCGCGGTGCCCGGGCCCGGAGCGCGCCCACCATCCGAGCCAGGGGGTAGGCAAAGCGGCTGGACATCACCGCGTGTGCCACCGGCACCGACAGGGGCAGTGTGGGAGTGGCGAGCTTGAGCATGCCCCGGGTGGCGGCCAGGAAGGCACGCGCCGACACCGCGTCCGAGCCGGAGCCAAACGCGCCCGGCGCCCCGGCGATGAGCGTCATCGACGGCACCAGGTCCGGACGACGGCGGTAGAGGTCCAGCAAGACGCGGACGCCCATGGAGAAGGCGACGTGGTGGGGTGGCTTCCCATCTCCCCGGGCCATCACCGCCTCGGTGATGCGCTCCAGGTCGTCCACGTGCACGGGGATCTGGTAGCCGTCGCCCAGGGACTCGTCACTGCTCCCGTGCCCCCGGTAGTTCCAGTGGACCACCCGGTGGTCCTGCTCCAGGTTGCCCACCAGGTAGCGCCAGAAGTTCTCCGACGAGCCAATCCCGTTCGTCAGCAGCACGGTGGGACGCTGGAGCAGCTCCGAGTCGGCCGTGGCCTCCCGCAGGTTGCCGAAGTGCGTATGCCAGGCGACCCGGGAGCCATCCGGGGCGGTCACGAAGCGGGTGGTGCGACGGTAGGGCATGCCACCTTGAACCATGAGGCGTACGCGCCGTGTGCGCAAGCAGCAACCTGCCCCATCCAGCCCGGGCCGGGATATGAGGCGCCATGCTCTGCGTCGACGTGGAACGGTTCGATCTCCGCCCTGCCCTCGCTCACTACGCCGAGCACGGCTACGCGAGGCTCGGCCGGGTGCTCGGCGACGAGGGCCTGGCGGCGCTGCGAGAGCGAGCCGACGACCTGATGCTCGGCCGGGTCGCCTACCCGGGCCTGTTCTTCCAACCGGACGCCACCACCGGCCGCTACGAGGACGCCCCCCTGGGCCTGGGTTGGCAGGGGCCGTCCCTGGACTACCGGAAGCTGGAGAAGCTGGAGAAGGACCCGCGCTTCCTGGCGTGGATGGAGAACCCGCTGTTCGAACGCATCGCCCGGGCCCTCATCCCGGGTGACGTCGTGCTCTACCGCGCCATCCTCTTCCACAAGGGACAGGCGGGGGGCAGCAACCTGCCCTGGCACCAGGACGGCGGCCGGCTGTGGGGCCTCACGCGGGAGCCCGAGCTCCAGCTCTGGACCGCCCTGGACGACGCCCCCGAGGAAGGCGGATGCCTGGAGGTCATCCCCGGCAGCCATCGCGGCGGGCTGGTGACGGAGCTGGGCGGGGTGATTCCGGCGGACGCGGTGGCGGCGGCCGACGCGGAGGCCCGGACCGTGCGCCTGCCCGCGCTCGCGGGAGAGTCCATCCTGGTCCACAACCACCTGTGGCACCGCTCCGGACGCGGACGCCCCGGGCTGCGCCGCCGCGCCTTCTCCGCCTGCTACATGGACGCGGACATCCGCTGCGTGCGCAAGAAGAAGGCGCCGCGCGTCTTCACACCGCTGTTCCGGCGCTGACTCAGCCCACCAGGGGGATGCGCAGCGGGGGCGGCGACTGCGGCTCACGCGCGCGCTGGGCCACCGGCAGGGACACGCGGAAGGTGCTGCCCCGCCCCTCCTCGCTCTCCACGGAGATCTCCCCACCGAAGCCGGTGACGATGCCGTGGCAGATGGACAGCCCCAGGCCCGTGCCCTCGCCCACCGGCTTGGTGGTGAAGAACGGATCGAAGATGCGCGCGCGCACCTCCGGCGGCATCCCCATGCCCGTGTCGCGCACCTCCACGATGACGCGGTCCCCGGCCGAGCGCAGGCTCAGCCGGACCTCGTTGTGCTCCGACCGGCCCATCGGAATGGCCTGCGCCGCGTTGATGAGCAGGTTGAGGAACACCTGGCCGAAGCGGCCCTCATTCCCCTCCACCAGCGGCACCTCGCGGTAGTCGCGGACAATCTGCGCGCGCAGCTTGAGCTCGCTGCGCGCCAGGGTGATGGCTGACTCGAGCACCGACTGCACGTTGACGGCGGTGGCCACCTCGTCGTCCCCGCGGGAGAAGGTCCTCAAATCCCGGACGATCTGCCGCACGCGGTGCGCGCCGTCGGTGGCCTCGCGCAGCACCTCCTCCAGCTCCGCCATGCGGCCCGGGGGCAGCTCGCGCGTGAGGGCGTGCAGCTCGCCCGCGAGGAACGACAGGTTGGAGAGCACGAAGGCCAGCGGGTTGTTGATTTCATGCGCCACGCCCGCCGCCAGCGTCCCCACGGCCGCCAGCCGGTCCGACACCACGAGCTGGGCCTGCATCGCCTTGCGGTCCGTGATGTCCACCGCCACGCCCGCCAGCAGCCGCCGCCCCGAGCGCTCCCGCACGATGAACCGGTACGTGAGCCAGTGCCGCTCCGTGCCATCGCGCGCGGGAATCATCGTCTCGGTGATGTTCTGCCGCCCGGACGCCAGCACGCCCGCGTCGTCCCGGCGCACCTGTTCGGCCGAGGCGTCGGGCATCAGCTCCCGGTCCTCCATCTGGGACATGTCCGTCCCCGGCGGGAAGCCGAAGTAGTGGCTGTAGCGCGCGTTCACCCAGATGCGGCGCCCCTGCTCGTCCTTCATGAAGGCCACGGCGGGGATGTTGTCCATGAAGGACGCGAACAGCTCCTGCGACTCCTCCAGCGCCGACAGCGCCAGCGCGTTCTGCGCCATCAGCTCCTGCCGCGCCTGCGCCTCGGCCGCGTTGCCCATCGCCGCGCCGAGCAGGCCCGCCATCAACTCCAGCGTGCGCACGTCCCGGTCATCGAACGCGTTCGGGCGCCGGCTGGTGACGTTGAGCACGCCCACCGGCCGCCCCTCGCGCCACAAGGGGACGCAGATCATCGACCGCGCGCCCACCTGGCGCAGCGCCTCCACGTTGACCCGGACGTCCGATTCCGAGTCATCCGTGCGCATCACCTCGCCGCGCCGCAGGCTGGTGCCCGTGAGGCTGCCGTCCACCTGCAACCGGAAGCCCGTGAAGGGCGCGAGGCTGCCGGTGGTCACCAGGTAGTTCAGTTCGGCGTCGGCCTCCACCACCGCCACCGCGGCGCCATCCGCGCCGCACAGCACCCGGGAGCGCTCACACAGCAGGTTCATCAGCTCATCCAGGCCAAAGCCCGCGATGGCCACGTCCGACTGGGTCTGGATGATGGCGGCCAGCCGCTCCATCTCACCGCGCGCTTCCGCCTCGTCCGTCCGCCGCTGCCGCCGCGCCGCCACCCGGCGCTCCAACAGCACCCGCCGTGCGCGCACCTGCACCGCGGAGAAAGGCTCCACCAGGATTTCATCCACGCCCGCGGCCAGCAGCGGCTCCAGCGCCTCGTCGGTGTCCTCGCGCGCCAGCCCCAGCACCAGCGGTTCCTCCGGGCGCGCCCGCTTGCGCAAGCCATCCAGCCAGCGCGCGTCCGCCACCAGGTCCGCCGCGTCCACCACCAGGACATCCACCGGCCCATGTCCCAACGCCGCCCCCGCCTCCACCAGGTCGGCGGTGACGGACACACCCTGCCCCTGACGCCGCAGCTCCTCCGCGACGGGGTGCCGTGTATCGGTGGTGAGACACAGGAACTTCATCCAGGCGTCCTGCTCCGTGGCCCCAAACACACGGGGTGAAAAATCCTACGGTGCTGTAGCACGACATTTCCAGCCGGGAGCGAATCCTAACGAGGGGGTCAGACAAGCCCCATGGGCCCTCCGCAAGGACCTGCCCGGTGGGTAATCGAGGGGCCCCAGGAGGACGGGAGGACGGTATCCTCCCGCTGTGCCGGGCATCCCTGGAGTCGTCGTCGCCGAGCAGCCGCACTACCTGCCGTGGGTGGACTTCCACGAGCAGTTGGCTCGCGCGGGGACCTTCGTCGTGCTGGACAACGTGCAGTGGCTGCGGCGCGGCTGGCAGCGGCGTACACGTGTGGCGCTGCCCCACAACATCCCCGTGCCACCGCCCACGGAGCCGGGCTTCCAGTGGATGTCCATTCCGCTGGAGGCCCCCCACCGGGACACCCTCATCCAGGACCTGGCGGTGGACACGCGCCAGCCCTGGGCGCGCGAACACCTGCGCATGTTGGTGACGCTGTACGGGAAGCGGCCCTACTTCGCCACGCAGGTGTTGCCGCGCCTGGAGCCCTTCTACGACGCGGCCTCTCGTGAAGGCGGCCCGGGCTCGCTGCTGCGCGTGCAGTTGGCGAGCATGGCGCTGTTCAACGAGTCCCTGGGCCTGACGCCGAACCTGGTCCTGGCCTCCACGTTGGACAAACAGGGCGCGGACAAGTCCGCCCGGCTGGTGGCGTACTGCCGGCAACTGGGGGCCCACACGTACTACTCGGGCCTGGGGTCGTCCCTGTACCTCAAGGTGGGCCTGTTCCGGGACGCGGACGTGCGCGTGTTGTGGCAGCGCTTCCGTCATCCGGAGTACGCGCAGGGGCGCGAGGGCCGCTTCGTCCACGGCATGTCGCTGGTGGACGTGCTGTCCAACGTCCCGGTGGACGAGGTGCGCCAGTGGCTGGAGCCCTCGCCCTGGGGGCCGTTCGCGCCGCGGCCCCCGGGTGACTGACGCCGCTCAGCCCGCCGAGGCGGACGTGGCGGACGACTTGTCCTTATCGAAGCGCACGAAGTAGCCACGCACGGCGGAGTCCAGCAGCTCGGGCGTCAGCCGGGGCTCGATGCCCTGGTAGTGCGCCATGTCGATGACCTGGTCCAACAAGTCACGCGGCTGGCAAGCCGCGAAGGGCCGGTCCACGGGGCGGTAGTGCGTGTCGATGAGGTAGTCCACGGCGGCGGCGTCGTACGGCACACCGCGCTTGCGGCACATGACCTGGAAGATGTCGTGGAACTGGTCCTCGTCCGGGCGCTGCACCTCCAGCTTGTAACGGACGCGGCGCAGGAAGGCGTCGTCCACGAGGTCGCTGGGGTCCAGGTTGGTGGAGAAGGCGGCGAACACGTCGAAGGGCACCTGCAGCTTCTTGCCGGTGTGCAGGGTCAACATGTCGATGTCGCTCTCCAGCGGGACGATCCACCGGTTGAGCAGGTCCTTGGGGGAGACCTTCTGCCGACCGAAGTCGTCGATGAGGAGCATCCCGTTGCTGGCCTTCATCTGGAACGGGGCCTCGTAGTACTTCACCTCCGGCGAGTACACGAGGTCGAGCATCTCCAGCGTCAGCTCACCGCCCACCACGACGAGCGGGCGCCTGCAACGCACCCAGCGCCGGTCATACGAGCCCGCCGCGCCCGGCTCGTCCTCGACGACCTTGTGCAGGTTCGCGTCGAAGATGCGCACCACGAAGTCGTCGATGAGGATGGCGTGCGGGATGAAGATGTCCCCGCCGAAGCAGTTCACCATGCCCTGGCAGATGGCCGTCTTGCCGTTGCCGGGAGGCCCGTAGAAGAAGATGGCGCGCCCGGAGTTCATCGCCGGACCGATGCCGTCGAAGATGTAGTCCTTGATGATGAGGTCGCCGAACTTGTCCTGCATGCGCGCGCGGGTGATGCGGTTGCCGCGCACGGTCTGCTGCTTCACCGCGGCCACGTATTCCTGGAAGGACACGGGCGCCGGGCCGTTGTAGCGGTTGCGGTCGAGCACCTGCCGCAGCACGTCCGTCACGAACGTGGTGAGCTGGTAGATCATCGTCGACTTGCCCACGCCCGACCCGCCACCACCTCGGATGTCGACGTACTTCTGGCGGCGCAGGCCCTCGATGATGTCGTCCACCAGCGAGGTGGGGAGCTGGAGCCGCGCGGCGATGTCCATGCCGCGCATCTCACCGGCGAAGAAGAGCGCCTTGAGGACCAGCTCCTCCACGAAGGTGGCGGTGAGGCCCGTCTCGCTCAGCGTGCGCGGCTGCGCGGGCCAGAAGCGCTCGGCGCCCTCTTCTCCCGCGCGGCGGCCGGCACGGCGCTCCGGGCCGACATACGGCGCGGAGGCGGAGGGCGCGATGGTGCCCCGCCTGTCCGGCCCATTGTACTGCGGCTGCCCCGGCGCGGCCCGGCGCTCACGGCCCTCCTCGGCGCCCGTGAACTGGGACGGGCCTGGCCCCCGGCGCTCACGGCCCTCCTCGGCGCCCGTGAACTGGGATGGCCCGGGCCCCCGGCGCTCGCGGCTCTCTTGCGGGGCGATGATGACGGACGGGAGCGTCGCCGGGGCCGGTGGCGCGCGGCGGTCCACCGGGGCGTTCGCGGCGCGGCGTTCGGTGGGGAAGTCGGGCTCGTCCGGTTCCGGAGGCAACGCGGGTCGAGACCCCGTGTTGGCGCCCGGCGGACGCGGCGGCAACGCGGTCGTCGCCCCCGTGCCCCCTGCGCGAGGACGCGGCGGCCCGGACAGGACCGGCGTGGGTTGAGCGGGTGGCACCACCGCCGTCTCCACGGGAGTGACGCTGCGGCTGGAGTCGTCGCCCGACGGGCCAGACTCGGGGGATGGCGGTCGCCTGAACAGGGACATGCGTGCTCGCTCGAGGATGTTCGGCCAGAAGCCTACCGCATCGGTCCGGTTTGGACGAAACGGAGTTACGGCAGAAACCGGGACTCCTGGAAGGGACCGGGCCTCGCGGCACGCCCGGCCCCTCGCCTCGTGGGCCCGCCGGCTCAGCAGGCGGCCACTTCGTCGTCCTGGAGCGACCTCGCCTCTTCGATCAGCGCCTGGGCGTGGTCCGCCACGAAGCCGTGACCATCGGGGGTCGGGTGGATTTCATCCCAGCACAGAGCGGTCAATGGCAGACCGAGCTGCTTCACCCAGGTCTCCGAGTTCTGGCTGCTCGGAGATGACATGAATATTCGTCTCATGTCTTGAAACAAATCAAACACCTCCCCCAAGAACCGGAACCGAGGCACCTGCCACCACTGGGACGCCAACTCCGGGGCCAACGACCTCTTCGCCCTCCCGCGGTCGCCAGCACGCGCGCGACACCCCGCCCGCCCGGAGGCCCCCGGGCACGTGAGCCGCGCCGAGACAGCATGTTTCGCACGTAGTAGACGCCTCGCATGGTCTCCACCAAGACGCAGGCGCCGGCGCGGCCGTGGCTTCTGCTGCTGCCCTTCCCCGCCATCCTCCTGGGCGCGTTCACCGCGAGCCGAGGCGGCGCCCCCACCACGGTCTTCGCCACCAATGTCGTGGCGGCGGTGCTGGGCACGGGCGTGGTGCTCCTGCTGCGCCAGGTCTCGATCTCGGGGCTCCGGCGCATCGCCGTTCCTCTCGCGGCCGGCGCGGTCCTGCTCACCGCCTCGACGTTCCTGTTCCCGGGGCTCGACGGAGTCCACCGCTGGCTTCAGTTGGGGCCTGTCCGGCTCCATGCGTCCGCCATCGCCACGCCGTGGGTGCTGCTGGGCATCAGCGTCGCCCTGAGACAACGCTTCGCCATCTCCGCGGCGCTGGCCCTGGCGATGTCGGCCGTCCTCACCGCGCAGCCCGACGCGGGGCAGGCAACGGCCTTTGCCCTCGCCGCGAGCCTCTTGCTCGCACAGGCCCGCGCGACACCGTGGCCGCCGCGAGCCTTGGGCTGCGTCGCGGTGCTCGGGCTCGGCCTGAGCGCGTGGCTCCGGCCGGACCCGCTCGAAGCCGTTCCCCATGTCGAGGGCATCGTGGGGCTGGCCTCGGACCTGGCGCCCGCGCTTGGCGTGGGGGCCGTGCTGGCCCTGGCGCTGCTCCTGATCCCCACCCTGCCAGGTGTGTCAAAGGGCACAGTGAGCGAAGGCCTGCCCGTCAGCCTTGGTGTCTACATCGCCGTGACGCTTTGCGCGCCGGCGCTCGGCGACTTCCCCGTTCCCGTGATGGGCGCGGGCGCCAGTCCCGTGCTGGGTTGGTACATGGCCCTGGGGATTCTCGCGGTCTGGCGGCGCCCGCAGGAGCACCCCACCCCGTAGCGCTGGCGGCGACTGGCAAGCCCCGCTGGGGCCTCGCACTGTCGCCCGACGTCCAGCGCCGAGCGGGGGTGCTACCTTTGGCGGTATGAGCTTCTTCCAGGAACCGCCCAGGCTGGGGAATCAGTACGACGACGACGCGCTGCTGAAGAGCTACCTGGCGCGCACCCTTCCCGAGGATCTGCTCCGCTCGCTCACGGACGAGTTCCGCGACCTGGGCGACCTGGGCGGCGACTACTTCTACCGCTTCCAGCTCCGGGACAGGCTCAACGAGCCCGAGCTGACCCAGTGGGACGCCTGGGGCCACCGCGTCGACCACATCGAAGTGTCCCCGCTGTGGAAGGAAGCCGAGGCCCTGGCCGCGAAGCGCGGCCTCGTCGCGACGGCCTATGAACAGAAGAGCGCCGAGCTCAGCCGCGTCCACCAATTCGCACTCAACTACCTCGTGCAGCCGTCACTGGATGTGTATTCGTGCCCGCTGGCGATGACGGACGGCGCCGCGCGCTCGCTGCTCACGCTGGGCAACCAGACACTCATCGACCGCGCCCTGCCCCGCCTGACGTCTCGCGACCCGGCCACGGCGTGGACGTCCGGCCAGTGGATGACGGAGCGCACGGGCGGTTCGGACGTGGGCCTGACGCAGACGGTGGCCCGCGAATCCCCCGAGGGCTGGCGGCTGTCCGGCACGAAGTGGTTCACCTCCGCGACCACCGCGCAGATGGCGCTGACGCTGGCTCGCCCCGAAGGCAACGGCCCCGGCGGCAAGGGACTGGCGCTGTTCTACGTGGAGACGCGAGACGCCGCCGGCCGCCTCAATGGCATCCAAATCAACCGGCTCAAAGACAAGCTGGGCACGCGCAAGGTCCCCACCGCGGAGCTGACGCTGGATGGCACCCTGGCCGTCCCCGTCGCGGGTTTGACGGACGGCATCCGGAACATGGCGTGGATGCTCAACGTGACGCGCACCTGGAACGCAGTGGGCTCCGCCTGGGGCATGCGCCGGGCGCTCGCGCTGGCCCGCGACTATGCCCAGCGACGCGTGCAGTTCGGCGCGAGGCTCGCGGACAAGCCGCTCCACGTGGACACGCTGGCGGGCCTGGAGGCGGAGTTCCAGGCGGGCTTCCTGCTCGCCTTCCGCGCCGTGGAGCTGCTGGGCCGCATGGAGGCGAAGGTCGCCACCGAGCAGGAGCTGCTCCTGCAACGGCTGGTGACGCCCCTGGCCAAGCTCACCACCGGCCGGCAGGTGGTGCACGTCACCTCCGAGGTCACCGAGTCCTTCGGCGGTGCGGGCTACGTGGAGGACACCGGCATCCCCCGCCTCCAGGCGGACGCCCAGGTGCTCTCCATCTGGGAAGGCACCACGAACGTGCTGTCCCTGGATGCGCTGCGGGCCCTGGCCAAGGTGGGCACGCTGGAGGCCTTCTTCCAGGAAGTGGAGACCCTCATGGGCCCGGTCCGGGATGCCGGCCTGCGGCCCTGCGCCGAGGCCGCCCACGCCGCCCTGGAGCACGCGCGGGACTGGGTCTCCGGCGCGCTGGAGAACCCCTCCACCCTGGAGGCCGGGGCCCGCCGCTTCGCGTTGACACTGGGCCGCACCTTGGAGCTGGCGCTGCTGAGCGCCCATGCCCAATGGTGTCTGGACCACGGCCACGGCCCCCGGAGCCGGGCCGCGGCCCGGCGCTTCGCGTCGCACGGCGTCAATCTCATCCAGCAAGACTCGAACCTGGAAGAAGCCCGGCTGTTGGCATGAAACAACGCCACACATCGAAACAGACCCAATCACTTACACTCAAATTCGTCCCCAGGGCTGGCTGAATCGACTCGTAAGAATCGATAAATCCAGCCGTGGGGCCCCTCGGGTCATAGGGCCCCTCCCTCTGGGACAGGCTCCCCTGGAGGCACCCGAGCGTCGCCTCATGGACGGCGCCCCTCCCATCACAGCCAACCCAGACTTCCGCTGACGACTCCCAAACTCGGAACGTGTGTAACACGTCACGCTTCGAGCGAGGACCTGACCGAACAAAGACAGACTCGTGAAAAGGCAGAAAATTTCGGCTGCCAAGGACACCCGCAATCTCGAATCATGCGTTCCATGCACACGATGCAATGGCGAAGTTTGGACGAGATGTTTGGGCAACTCAAATCGCCAGAGGGCTGCTCCGTCGAGCAGCTCTCGCGAGAGGACGTGCCTCAAATCACGATGCTCCTGGGCACCTGGTACCCGGACATCCGGGTCGGGACGGAGAGCCGGCACCTGGAGCCCTCTTTCTACGACAAGGACGTATACCTTCAGGGCGAGTCGCCGGATCGGCCCGTGTATGCGTTCATCTGCCGGGACCTGGCCACGCGGGACATCATCGGGCTGATGACGCTCGAGCGGAACGTCCGGGGGCTCCAGTTGTCGGCCACCATGGGCGCCGTGGAGCCATCGCAGCGCGGCCTGGGCCTGGGGCAGCTCGGCATCTCCCTGCTGGAGCAGGTGGGCCGCAGCATCGGCGCGGAGGTGGTGCTCTACTACTCCACGCTGAAGCTGGCCCGGGTGCAGCGCAACGCGGAGCACCGCGGCTTCAAGCTGGTGGGCCTGGTGCCCGCGTTCGACGTGGATGCCATCGCCCCGAACACGGTGAAGCGCGTCTACGAGGCCCTCTACGCCAAGGTCCTCGTGGGGCCGGAGCGGGTCCACCTCCCGGACTGGAACGCGTTGATTCCCACCACGCGCGCGCTCTACACGCACCTGTTCGGTCCGCATCCCTCGGCGGCCGCGTCGGAGGGCGCGCCTCCCAGCCTCACCGTCCCCGCCTCGGCGCAGGTGCCCACCTCCGCGTCCGAGGTCCGTCATGGTTGAGATCCGCTCCTTCGACGGTGACGCGAAGGAAGCCTCCCTGTTCCTCAACGGCGTCTGGCAACGGACGTACGGCGCGAAGATGGGGCTGACCCTCTGGGATGAGCGCTTCTTCGACTGGTTGCTCTTCAGCAATCCCCTGGCGGACCGGGACTACATGCTCGGGGCGTATTCGAAGAACAAGCTGGTGGGGGTCTTCTTCGCGGAGCCCGCGAAGATTCAACTCGGCCAGCGGCAGGTAGACGGCACCTACGGCAGTTGGGCCACCGTGGCGCCGGAGAGCCGGGGCCAAGGCATCGCCGTCAAGATGTCGGACGAGATGCTGTCCCGCCACCGCGAGCGCGGCGCGGCGCTCACCCTGGCCTGCGTGTCCGACGGGACCTTGGGGCAAGCCTTCTGGGGCCGGCGGAGCCACGCGCGTTACCTCAACGGCCTGTCGCTCTGGCTGTACACCTTCGACAGCCGGAAGGCGATCCGCTGGTCGCTGAGCGCCACCGAACGCGCGTTCCTCACGCTCACCCAGCCCTTCCAGCGGCGGCGCTTCGAGGGCGCGCGCACCGACGGCATCCGGGCCTACCAGCCGAAGGACCTGCCCCAGTGCATGACGCTGGTCCAGAAGATGATGAGCCCGGTGAACCTGGGGTACGCCTACACCACGGAGCGCCTGGCGCACCAACTCCAGTACCGCCAGGTCCCCCGGACCTTCGTCCTGGAACGGGACGGCGTCATCCAGGGCATGGTCAACTACTACACGCTTCAGATGACGGCGCGAGGGCTCCTGACGTCGGGGCTGGTGGACCTGATTGCCTTCAAGGAAGGGCTGCCACTCTCGGAGCAGCGCCGGCTGCTCTGGGTGGCCATGCAGGACATGGTGGCCCAGGGCGCGGATTGCGCCGCGATATTGCACAGCCCCTGCACGCCGGCCTCATTGATGCTGCGCTCGGGATGGCTGCCTTTCCCGGGAGGCGCCCGGGTGACATGCCTGCTCTCCTCGCCCGACGTGGAGCTGCCCGCTTCGCCACGCGTCTTCATGCACCTGCGCTGACGCGCCACGTTCCAAAGCAACACCACACAAAGAGGTACGGGGCGACCCGCCCGTCTTCGTGTTCGAATTGTCACACATCCGGGGGTGAGTTGAACGGAGAGGAATAAGCGTCCAGGATTCGTCACGCTCGAACGGCAGCGGCCTTCGCGCCGTCGAGCGTGCCCCTCCGAGGCCCTCTCATGAAAAGAATTGCACCACGCCTCTCCCTGCTCACGCTGCTGGTCTGCGCCGCCTGTGGACCGGAGGCCGTGGACGCGCCGTCCTTTCAGCCCCAAACCCAGACATCGGCCCTGGCGGCGCCTCGCTGGGATGCCACCACGCCCGCGTTGACCGCGCGCAGCGGCGCCATCGCCACGCGGCTGCCCAGCGGCGCGGTGCTCGTCACCGGCGGAACCACGACCAGCGGTCCGCTGAGCACGACCGAGCTCTACCATCCGGCCACAGCCACCTGGCCCCCCACCACGGCCATGAGCAGCCGGCGCAGCGGACACGACCAGTGCGGACATCTATGACCCATCCACCCATGGGTGGACTCCCGCGGGCATGATCGCCGCGCGCCACCGGCACACGGTGACGGCGCTGCCCTCCGGCAAAGCACTGGTCACAGGTGGCAACATGTGGCCCGGCACGCTGCGGACCGCGGAGCTGTATGACCCGGCCACCCATGGTTTCACCTCCGCGGCCCCCATGGGCGTCGCGCGCAACAGCCACAGCGCCACGCTGCTGCCCTCGGGCAAGGTGCTCGTGGTGGGCGGCAGCGGCACCACCTCGGCCGAGCTCTACGATCCGGCCACCAACACCTGGGCGCCCACCGGCTCCACCTCCCGCGCCTACTGGAACCACCACGCCGAGCTGCTGCTTTCGGGCAAGGTGCTCGTCTTCGACGACAGCGGCACCAGCGAGCTCTACAACCCGGCCACGGGCACCTGGAGCACCGTCGCGGCCCTGCCTGGCGCCCGCTCCGACGGCGCGGTGGCGCTGCTTCGCTCCGGACAGGTGCTGTCCGCCGGTGGCTTCGCGGGTTCCGCCTATACGGCCGCCTCGGCCCTCTTCGACCCGGGTGAACGCACGTGGAACGCCACGGCGCCGCTCGGGATGGCGCGTTGCCAGCACACCGCCACCGAGCTGTCGTCCGGCGCGGTGCTGGTGGCTGGAGGCTCGAACGTGGGGACGCCGATCGCCAGCGTGGAGGTCTACGACCCGGGCGCCCGCACGTGGTCCTCGCTGGCGCCGATGACCGAGGCTCGCAGCGGACATGCGGCGCTTCGGCTGCCCTGGGGACAGGTGCTCGTCATTGGCGGGAATGTCTCCACCACGGTGACCACGGCGGAGCTGTATGACCCGGCCACGAACACCTGGACGCCGACCGGCAGCTTGAACGTGGCGCGTTCTGGCTTCAGCGCCACGATGCTGCCCACCGGGAAGGTCATCGTCACGGGTGGGCGCAGTGGCATCACGTACTTCACCAGCACCGAGCTCTACAACCCCGCCACTGGCACATGGAGTGCCACGGGCAACCTCGGCTTTGGCCGAGCGGACCACGCCGCGGCCCTGTTGCCGGATGGCCGTGTGCTCGTCACGGGAGGCGCCTACTTCGCGAACTCGCTGACGCATCAGACCGCGACCTCGGAGGTGTATGACCCCACCACCGGCGCCTGGTCTCCCAGCGGGAACCTCTCGCTGGCGCGCAGCGACCTGACCTTGAACGTGTTGAACACGGGCATGCCGCTGGCGGTCGGGGGCCGGAACGGCACTTCCATTCCATTCGGCGCGTTCTCGACGAACGCGGTGCAGGCATACTCACTGGCGACTGGCACATGGACGTCCGCGAGCTGGCTGAGGTCCGCGCGGTACTTCCACTCGAGCGCCGTTCTCGCGTCGGGGGAACTCATGACGGCGGGAGGCCAGGCACGCTTGGGGGCTGGCGTCCCCGTCAACACCTTGGGCAGCGCGGAGCTGTACAACCCGGCCACGGGCACCTGGACGGAGACCGCGGGCATGCTCGCCGGCCGCGCGGACTTCACGCTGACGCCGCTCTACACGCAGGAGGTGCTCGCGGTGGGATGCGGGCTCGCGGGTGAGCCGTCCGCGGAGCTTTATACGCCGTAGGGTGTGTCACAGGCACAGGGCCGCGGACACGTTGTGTCCGCGGTGCCTGGGGCAAGGTTGAGAGGCCCCCTGCAGACCCGCTTGAACGGAGGAAGTGTCCGCCCGCAAGGATCTGCCCCCAGCGCTCGGCGTCGGTCGCCGCGAGGCCCCGTCAGCGCAGCCAGGCGAACGCGCGTTCGAGCTGGGCCGCGCCGTCATCGAGGTAGCAGCGCCCATGCCCGAGCAACACCCGGCGTGGCTGCCAGGCCCGCAGTTGCTCGTAGCTCGCGCGAGCCTGTTCGGTCCGTCCCCAAGACGTCACCTGGACCTCGCGCGGCGTCTGCCCGGGCCACATCGTTCCGCCCAGCGAGAGCAGCCAGCGCCAGCGCGGCTGGAGACGCTCGGGCTCCAGCGCCATGACCATGTCCGCGAGGATCAAGGTCGAGGACGCACCGTGGAAGAACGCGACCTCTTCCACGAAGCGACTACCGCGAAAGATGTGTTGGCCCAAGTCGCGCGACCAGGCCGGTGGTGCGGTGTCCTCCAGGTCCGCGTCGAACGTGACGTCGATATTCTGTGAGCGCGCACGCTCACGAACACCCGGAGAGGCCCAAGCCGTCGCCTGCGGATAGCGCGCCTTCCACGCGGGGATGCTCGCGTAGTGGAACCGGTTCGGTGAGACGAGGTGCGCGACCGGGCCGAGCGCATCCACCTCCGCGAACAACTCGGGCGTCGGCGCCGTGGGCGACCAGAGCCACAGGCCCCCGGAGTTCAAGCGGACAATGGCCATGCGCGTGGGGAACGGCAGCGAAAGCGGGCCCACGCGCATCCTCGCCACGGGCCCGTCCACCCACCACACGTCATCCGCGAGTGGCTTGAGGGTCGACAGGGGCGCGTAGGGCAGCACCCCATCGCTCCACTCCGTCGCGTGCGCTGCGCGCTCCTGGCTGTCCGCGGTCATGACCTGGCCATCGTAGCCGTAACCGAACTCGACGGGCACACGGCGAAACCTGCGCTCAGCCAGCGTACCTCCCGAGAGGTATGGCAGCAGTCCCGCCTCCGGCTCACATTTCCGCCATCACCTTCGAGGAGGGATACGTGAAGTCCACCCTGCCGCCGCATCACGGGTTGCCAGACTCAATCCTCAACGACCCGGAGCTGGTGATGCGCACTGATCCGGAAACCCCATCACTGACCGATGTCCAATACGAAGCTCTCTCCCAAGGAGCTGCACGCGGCACTTCAATGCTCGTGGTCGCACCAACCTCCACGGGCAAGACGCTCATCGGCGTATGGGCCTTGACCACCTGGCTCCTCAATGCCCCGCCCAGGAACGCCGTCTACCTAGTCACCCATCGAGCGCTGGCTCGCCAAAAGTTCGAAGAGCTTCAAGCGCTGCTGTGTGAGCGCTACTTCCAGGGAGACAAGCACAGCATTGTCCTCGCCAACGGCGACACCATCGAAGATGGCGCCGGCTCCGTTCCGACGGACCCACTGAATGCCCCCGTCCTGGTGGCGACCTACGAGAAGTACCTGGCGATGCTCTCTGGGAGCGGCTCACCGTCCGACACTTCTCGTCACATCATCATCTGCGATGAAATCCAGATCATCGGCGACGAACACCGGGGGCGCAGCATCGAAGTCCTCCTGACGATGCTTCGCAACGCCCGTTGGGGACAATTCATCGGCCTCTCCGCTGTCATCGATCCACGAGACGCCAAGGACCTCAGCGAATGGCTCGGCGCCAAGCTCGTCCACGTCGGCCAAAGAGAAAAACACCTCCACTACGAATGCCGAACCCTCAGTCGAATCCGCACGTTTCGAACGGATCGACCCGAACTTGGAATCGAAGAGAAAACGCCCCCCGGGCCGCTGGGCACCGAGAAGACAATCGCCGAACTCAAGAAGAACAAATCAGCCCTGCCGATCGTCGTCTTCTGCATGACCCGCAAGCGTGTGGACGAAGCCGTTCGCGCATATGCGCAGTCCCTAGGGATGAAGATCGACGACACCCACCCCTTGCACCCTAAGCTGCACGAGCCCACGGCCGCAGCCCGGAACCTCTCTCAATTCATCCCCCGTCGCTTCGCGTTTCACAACGCGGAGTTGATGGACGACGAACGACGACTCGTCGAGGACGTGCTCAAAAACAAAGCCCTCGACATCGTCTTCGCAACGAGCACGCTCGCGGCTGGCGTCAACTTCCCCTTCAAGACAGCGGTCTTCGACGAATGGAAGCGCTGGAACCCGAAGACCAAGACTCGCGATCCCCTTCCCGCAAGTGAATTCCAGAACATGGCGGGTCGCGTGGGGAGGATGGGGACCGCCCACTCCCACGGAGCCATCATCTTCTCATCGACTGGTACCTTCATCGATGCACAAGCATCGAATCAGTACCTGCAACCCGACCGGGCGACGCCACTGACCCCGAGAATCACCCCCACCGGATTCAGCCAGCTCGCGCTCCAATTGGTGTCCTCCGGCGTCTGTCTCAACGAGTCCGATGTCGCCGAATTTCTTTCCAGCACGTTCAGCGCCATGCGCGAGCGCGAATCGAATCAGACAGGACTCGAACACTGGAGACGGGCCATGGCGCAATCCATCCAAGCACTTCGCGAGTGGGGGTTCCTCCTGTGAAGAAACTGCATGCAACCGAAACAGGGCGACAGGTGGCATTCAGCGGACTGCTCCCGGAAACGGCCCACTATCTTCTCCAGTACCTTGCCGACCAGGGCTCCGCACTCCGTGAGATGATTCCAGACGGAGAACGATCCACAGGAGATATCAGTCGCCTTGACTACTGTCTCATCAATGCCAGCCTGACCTCTCCGGAGTTTTCCAGTCGCCAGCGGACGCGCATCATCCACCACGGATTCGGCGAGGCCACGCAAAACGATCTCGTTGAGGCCTACGCGGACACCCTTGCCGAGCAGCCATGGCAGGCTTATCGCTCGGCCGCGAACTCCTCCAGCCTTCTTATGCACTGGCTCGACGGCGTCCCGGTCAACCTTCTCGAAGATCAATTCCCCAATGTTCGAGCGGGGTCGATCATGGGACTCTGCCGAGACCTGACCTGGGTGCTCTCGGGGCTCTCCAATATCCTCGCGGCAGCGAGCAACCCGAGCCAGTCCAAGGGAGAGCGTCCCCAGGCCTTCAGGTTGCTGTCCCCCCAGGCACTCACCGATCTCCGGCTCCTCATCTCCCCTATCCGGCAGCTTCAGTGGAGGCTGGACGTCGGCCTTCCCACCGCCGCGCTCTGGATGACGGAGCTGAGGGCTGAATCGGGGGAGCGAGCCATCTCCAGGGTGGAAGCCATCGCGCTCCACAAGATGGGCCTCGGCACGTTCGAGAGCCTGCGGCTTCGGAGCAACTGGCACCAGCTCGTCGATACGTTGAAGGCGCTGGATGCCCACAACGCCAACGACAAGGCCATTGAGTTCCAGCGGCTGGCGAACGCGTGGCACGACACCGTCAGACAGCGGCGACTGGCGCAGCAACTTACGCGGCTGAGCGACGAAGACAAGCCTCTTATCGAGGGCTTCTACAACCACCGGGAAAAGGGGTTCGAAAGCGCGTTCGAGGCCCTGCTGGAGCGCGCGGGGATAGCTTACGAACTCTTCGACACGGGACAGAAGCCAGGGGCCTTCGACTACATCCTACATTTCGACGGGCGGCCCAGCATCGTCGTCGAATGTAAAACCAAGCAAGGCAACAACCTCGTCGACCTGAACGCCGCTCGCGTGGTCCTCAGCAGCTCAGAGCAGTTCGGCCATCAGGACCTGTTCTGTGTGACGCTCTGCCAACCAGGAATCGACCCCAACGTCCCGGAACAACTCCAGTCCTGCGCCCGGCTTGGCGTCGTGGAGACCCACGACCTGGCGGAAGCCTTCGTTCGCCTGCTGCGGCGAACCATGGATGCCCATGCGCTCTACGACTGGCTCTCGCAACCCGGGCAGATCAAGGCTGAGACGCTTTTTGTTCATACCCGCGCGGCCGCTGAACCCGAGGCTCCGTAGCCTCCCGACCGGGCAGTGACGCCACACGGAAAGACTTCACGTTCGTCACCTTCCCCGAGCGCTCCAACACGCCCTCTCCCACTAGGAAGAGGGCGCCATGGATGTCCTTGCGGCACCGCTCATACACATCCGGAGGAACCACCAGGTTCGCGATGCCTGTCTCATCCTCCAACGAGATGAAGCAGATGCCCTTGGCAGTGGGAGGCCGCTGGCGGCAGATGAGCATGCCTCCCACTGCCACCTTGCGCCCATGGGACACCTTCTTCAAACCCTCCGCCGTCACCGCGCCCAGCTTCTTCAGCGTCGGGCGCAGCAATTCCAGCGGATGCTTCTCCAGCGACAGACCCACCGTGTCGTAATCCGCGCAGACCCGCTCCAGAACATCCATGGAAGGCAGCTCCACCGCCGTGCCGTCCATGGCCATTCCAAAGAACAAATCATCCGCATCCAGCGGCCCCAGCGCCTGAAGCTCCCACAAAGCCTGTCGCCGGGAACCACAC
Source organism: Myxococcus hansupus (assembly GCF_000280925.3). Classification (NCBI taxonomy): domain Bacteria; kingdom Pseudomonadati; phylum Myxococcota; class Myxococcia; order Myxococcales; family Myxococcaceae; genus Pseudomyxococcus; species Pseudomyxococcus hansupus. The sequence continues at coordinate 3,651,106 of NZ_CP012109.1, read as the reverse complement.
AGTGACGCCAGCGCCCCCGCCAAGGCCAGCCGCGTCAGCTCGTGCCGAGGTATCCGCGTCCGCCTCGCCAGGTCCCCCACGTCGCGGTAGCCCGTGCCCTTCGAGGCCGCCACCCGCTGCCCGGCGGAAGCGCCCAGGCCCTTCACCATCCGGAGTCCCAACCGCAACGCCCTGCCCCCCTCCTCCAAGGTGCAATCCCAGTCCGAGAGCCGCACGTCCACCGGCCGCACCTCCACGCCGTGCCGCTGCGCGTCGGCCACCAGCGTATGCGGCGCGTAGAATCCCATGGGCTGCGAGTTCAACAGCGCCGCCGTGAAGGCCGCCGGGTAATGGCACTTCAACCAACTGGACGCATACGCAATCAGCGCGAAGCTCGCCGAGTGGCTCTCCGGGAAACCGTAGTGCGCGAAGCCCCGGAAGTTGTCGAACCACTCCTCGGCCTGCTTGCGCGTGTAGCCCCGCGACGTGCAGCCGTCCACGAAGCGTCCCCGGTATTGCAACAACATGGACTCGGCGCGCTTGTGGCTCAGCACCCGCCGCAGGCCGTCCGCCTCGCCCGCCGTGAAGCCCGCGGCCACCATGGCCAGCTTCATCGCCTGCTCCTGGAAGAGCGGCACGCCCAGCGTCTTGCCCAGAATCTCCTTCACCGCCTCGCTCGGGTACTCCACCCGCTCCTGGCCGTGCCGCCGGCGCAGGAAGGGATGCACCATGTTGCCAACGATGGGCCCCGGGCGGATGAGGGCAATCTCCACCACCAGGTCGTAGAACGTCCGAGGCCTGAGCCGGGGCAGCATGTTCATCTGCGCCCGGCTCTCGATCTGGAACACGCCCACCGTGTCCGCCTCGCACAGCATGTCGTAGACCTTCGGGTCCTCGGCGGGCACCGTCGCCAGGGACAGCTCGCGCCCGTGGTGCTCACGGATCAACGCGAAGCACTTCGACAGCGCCGTCAACATGCCCAGCGCCAGCAGGTCAACCTTCAGCAGCCCCACCGCGTTGATGTCGTCCTTCTCCCATTGGATGACGGTGCGGCCCGGCATCGCCGCGTTCTCCACCGGCACCAGCTCTGTCAGCGGCTCGCGCGTCATCACGAAGCCGCCCACGTGAATGGACAGGTGCCGGGGGAATCCCTCCAGCTCCATGGCCAGCGCCAACGTCTTCTGGACGCGGCCGTCCTCCGCGGACAGCCCCGCCTCACGCAAAACGTCCGGCGTCACGTCGAAGCCGTTGGACGCGGACACCTTCGACAACCGGTCCACCTGGTCCAGGGACAGGCCCAGGGCCTTGCCCGTCTCGCGCAGCGCCAGCCGGCCCCGGAAGCAGATGACCTCACACACCATGCCCGCGCGCTGGCGGCCGTACTTCGCGTAGACGTACTGGAGCACCTCCTCGCGGCGCTCGTGCTCGAAGTCCACGTCGATGTCCGGCGGCTCCTTGCGCTCCATGCTGAGGAAGCGCTCGAACAGCAGGCCCATGCGCACCGGGTCGATGGCGGTGATTTGCAGCGCGTAGCACACCGCCGAGTTCGCCGCGCTCCCCCGCCCCTGGCAGAGAATCCCCCGCCCACGCGCGAAGTGGACGATGTCCCACAGCGCCAGGAAGTACCCCGCGAAGTCCAGCGCGGCGATCAGCTTCAGCTCGTGTTCGATCTGCTTCACCACCGCCGCGGGCACGCCGCCCGGGTAGCGAAGCTGGAGCCCTTCGTAGGTCAACGCGCGCAGGTGCGCGTTCGCGGTGCGGCCCTCGGGCAGGTCCTCTTCGGGGAAGCGGTAGTGCAAATCATCCAACGAGGCGTGGCAGCGCGAGGCCAGCTCCGCCGCGCGCGCCAGGGCCTCTGGCCGATCCGCGAACAGACGCGCCATGTCTCGCGGCGACTTCAGCGTCCGCTCCGCGTTGGGCAACAGCCGCGTCCCCACCCGGTCCACCGACGTCCCGTGGCGAATGGACACCAACACGTCCTGCAGCGGTTGCCGCCTGCGGTGGTGCGTGTGCACGTCGTTGTGCGCCACCAGCGGCACGCCCAGCTCCCGCGCCAACCGCTCCGCCCGGGCCTCCCGCTCCGCGTCCCCAGCGGACAGGGTGCGGCACACGCCGACGTGGAAGCGCTCCGGAAAGGCCTCCGCCAGCGAGGCGACCTGCTCGAGGGGCGCGGGCTCGGGCAGGAGCGCGAGCAGCCCCGCAGACCGGTCCGCCAGCGCCCGCCAGGGCAGCCCCGCCTCCCCCTTTGGGTGCGTCATCCGGCTCTGCGACACCAGGGCGCACAGGCTGGAGTACCCGGTGCCATCCGCCGCGTACACCACCACCGGAGGGCCGTCCTCCAGCGTCAGCTCGGCGCCCAGGATGAGCCGGACGCCGTGCTCCTTGGCCGCCAGGTGCGCCTTCACCGCGCCATACAGGCCGTCCGCGTCCGTCAGCGCGAGCGCACCCAGCCCGAGCCGCGCGGCCGTGGCCACCAGCTCTTCCGGGTGCGAGGCCCCGCGAAGGAACGAGAAGTTGGAGCGGCACACCAGCTCGGCGTAATCCACGCCCGGATCTAGATACTGAGCGGGCGTTCAGGCGCTAGATTGGATCTTCCCTTCACGACACCGGACTTCATGGGTTGACGTGGATGAGGTCGATCACGGCGACGGGTGGAGGGGGGCGCCTTCGCGCGCCGCGTGGCTCCGCGAGCGAGGCCCCCTCCCACGCACCTCAAACCAAGACGCACACCGCGCCCCCGAACCGGCCCCCTCGCGCCGCGCCCACCCGAAACGAGAGGTCCTAACCCCGCGAGGGCACACGCGTTTCGCTGAATCACGGGGCGCGGCGACCTGGGTGCGCCCTGACGGCGCGAGGCACTGACGCACCCGCCCACGGCCTCGACGAACCGCCCTTCCCTCGGCGGCGCGCCGAGGAACCTCCCCGCTTGCACAGAAATCACGTATACGCCTCCGGACAAATTTTCGCGGAGTACGAGCGACTCGGAAGGGAGGCCAATCCCCCGAGACTGCTTCGGAGGAATGGATGGAGTTGTCGAGTCTCGAGTCGAGTTTCTGGGCAATCAGCCCCGGCGTCATTGGCGCCGTGGGGTTGCTCTTCGCTGCGGTCTTCTACTTCCGCGTCAAGGCGCTCCCGGACGGCGACGCGACGATGAACCGCATCGCGGGCTACATCCGCGAAGGCGCGATGGCGTTCCTCGTCCGTGAGTACAAGGTGCTCGCGGCGTACTGCGCGGTCATCGCGGTGCTCATCGGCCTGGCGCTGGGGCCTCTCGCCAGCGGCAGCTTCGTGCTGGGCGCGTTCCTGTCGCTGCTGGCCGGCTACATCGGCATGAAGGCCGCGACCTACGCCAACGTGCGCACCGCGCAGGCCGCGCGCTCGGGCTCGAAGCCGAACGCCCTCCTCGTCGCCCTCGACGGCGGCGCGGTGATGGGTCTGGCCGTCGCCGGCCTGGGCCTGATTGGCATGGGCGGCGTCTACTACTTCTTCCAGGGCCACCCGGAGCTGTCCCCCATCCTCCACTCGTTCGCGGTGGGCGCCAGCTCCATCGCGCTGTTCGCGCGCGTGGGCGGCGGCATCTACACCAAGGCGGCCGACGTCGGCTCCGACATCGCCGGCAAGGTCATCGAGAACATCCCCGAGGACGACCCGCGCAACCCGGGCGTCATCGCCGACAACGTCGGTGACAACGTGGGCGACGTGGCCGGCATGGGCGCCGACATCTACGAGTCCATGGTGGCCGCCATCGTCGCCGCCATGGCCATGGCCCTGACGGCCAGCGCCACGGACCTCTCCCGCCTCGTGGTGGACCCCGCGGCGACGGGCAACGCGAAGATCGCCGGCGTGGTGCTGCCGCTCGTGCTGTCCGCGGTGGGCCTGGTGGTCAGCCTCCTGAGCATCTTCATCGCCCGCGCGCTCAAGCACATGAACCCCGCGCAGGTGCTGCGCAGCGCGCTCATCCTGCCCCCCGTCATCCTGGTGGGCCTGTCCTTCGTGATGATGCAGGTGTTCGGCCTGTCCCAGGCCATCACGGTGGCCCTGGCCGCCGGTGCGTTCGGCGGCGCCATCATCGGCCTCGTGACGGACTACTACACCTCCGCCCGTCCGGTGCAGCGCATCGCCGAGGCCTCCATCACCGGCGCCGGCACCAACCTCATCCGCGGCCTCGCCGTGGGCATGGAGAGCGTCGGCATCTCGATGGCGACCATCGCCCTGGTGGCGTACATCGCGGACCAGGCGCTCGGCCTGTACGGCATCGCGCTGTCGGCCGTGGGCATGCTGGGTGGCACCGCCGTCGTGATGACGGTGGACGCCTATGGCCCCATCTCCGACAACGCCGGCGGCATCTCCGAGATGTCCGGCCTGGGCCCCGAGGTCCGCGCCATCACGGACGAGCTGGACGCGGTGGGCAACACCACGGCGGCCATCGGCAAGGGCTTCGCCATCGGCTCGGCGACGCTCACCGTCATCGCGCTCTTCTCCGCCTTCAACCTCGAGGTCAACCACACGCGCGCCGCCGCCGGCATGCCGCCGATGAGCCTGCTGCTGACCGACCCGAGCGTCATCGTGGGCCTGCTGCTGGGCTCCATCCTCCCGTTCATGGTGGGCGCCTCCACGATGCTCGCCGTGGGCCGCGCCGCCGGCGCCATCGTCGAGGAGATTGGCCGTCAGTTCCGTGAGATCCCGGGCCTGATGGAGCTCAAGGCCGACCCGGACCCCAAGAAGATCGTCGACATCGCGACCAAGAGCGCGCTGCGCGAGATGATCTTCCCGGGCATCGTCGCCGTCGTCGCCCCGCCGCTCGTGGGCTTCCTGCTGGGCCCCAGCGCCCTGGCGGGCCTGCTGGCCGGCGCGCTCGTCGTCGGCGCCACCATGGCCCTCTACATGGCCAACGCGGGTGGCGCGTGGGACAACGCCAAGAAGTACATCGAGAAGGGCAAGCTGCCGGGCCACGCGAAGGGCTCCGCGGTCCACAAGGCTGCCGTCGTCGGTGACATGGTCGGTGACCCGTTCAAGGACACCTCCGGTCCGGGCGTGGCCATCCTCATCAAGGTCATGAGCGTCGTGTCGCTGCTCGTGGCCTCCCTCATCGCCCTCCGGTAGGTGTTTCACCGCTCGCGGTGTGGCGCCCTGACCCCGGGGCGGCACGCCGCAAGCGGTTGCCCGCACGGTACGGCTCCCAGGAGCCGCGCGGTGCCTCGGCGCTCCGTCTGGACGCCGAGCCGGGATGAAGCCCGGCCGCCGGAGTCTCCCTCTGGCGGCCGCGTGCCCCCGGCCTCCCACGCTCCCACACGAATGTAGGACAGCGGACATCCCACCAAGCGGGGTCCGGGCGCCCGCGTCGCCGGCGGGGACGCATTACCTTTGGAAGGCGTGCCACCGCTGTCCCGCTGACAGAGAGGTATCCCATGGTCCTGGAGCTCTCCCAGCAGCAGATCCACCTCCTCCACGCCTGCCTGGCCGAAAGCGTCGACCAGTTGCGCGACGAGGTCCTCCACACCGACGAGCGAGCGCTTCGCGAGGCGCTCAAGGTGAAGCTCGACCAGTTGCAGGACCTCCAGCGTCAGGTGGATTCCCTGATGCGCGCGGAGGATGGTGAGGCAACGCTTCGCATGTGAGCGTCGGGCCAACGCGGGGCGCCGCCCGCCTGTTTGACAGGACGCCTGTGCGACTGCCAAACAGGATGCATGGACTTCACTCCCACCGCGTGGCTGCTCTGGCTGGTCGCGGCGCTCCTTCTGGGGGCGCTGGAGGTTCAGCTCACGACCTTCATGGTCTTGTGGTTCGCGGTGGGCGCCCTGGCCGCCTCCATTGGCGCCGCCCTGGGCCTGGGCCTCCACGGTCAGCTCTTCCTGTTCATCACCATTTCCGGCGCCCTGTTCGCCGCCTCGCGAACCCTCTTCAAAAACGTTTTCATGCGGGACGCCACGCATTTGAAGACAGGCACCGAGGCGATGATCGGGCAGGAAGCGGTGGTGGTGGAGTCCCTGGGCGAGTCGCACGGGGGCACGGTGCGCATCAACGGGGAGCTGTGGACGGCGCGCTGGCTGTCGGGCCCGGTGCCCGAGGGTGAGCGGGTCACCGTGGAACAGATCGAAGGCCTCAAGCTCTGGGTACGCCGACCAACGGCGTCAATGCCGGTTCCCGTGGGGGACTCTAAGAAGGAGGAGTCGGGATGGAATTCTTGACGATTTTGGGCATCTTCGCGGTCATCCTGCTGGGCATCGCCAGCTCGGGAATCCGCATCGTTCCGCAGGCCAAGGTCCTTGTGGTGGAACGGCTGGGCAAGTTCCACAACGTCGCCACCAGCGGCCTCAACTACCTCATCCCCTTCGTGGACTCGCCCCGCGCCATCGAGATGCGTACGGGCAACCGCATCATGCGCAGCAACCTGGTGGACCTGCGTGAGCAGGTCATGGGCTTCGACACCGTCCAGGTCATCACGCATGACAACGTGAACATGGAGGTCGGCTCGGTCATCTACTACCAGATCGTCGAGCCCGCGAAGGCGCTCTACCAGATCGAGAACCTCGCGCTCGCCATCGAGCAGCTCACGATGACGAACCTGCGCAACATCATGGGCGGCCTGACGCTGGACCAGACGCTGACCAGCCGCGAGACGGTCAACACCAAGCTGCGCATGGTGCTGGACGAAGCCACCGAGAAGTGGGGCGTGAAGGTGACGCGCGTGGAGCTGCGCGAAATCGAGCCGCCGCAGGCCATCAAGGCCGCCATGGCCAAGCAGATGACCGCCGAGCGTGAGCGCCGCGCCGAGGTCACCAAGGCCGAGGGCGACAAGGCCGCCGCCATCCTCCAGGCCGAGGGCGAGAAGATCTCCCGCATCCTCCGCGCCGAGGCCGAACGCGACGCCGAGGTGGCCCGCGCCGAGGGCCACAAGCGCGCCACCATGCTGCAGGCGGAAGGCAAGGCCGAGGCCACCCGCCTCGTCTTCGAGGCCATCCACACCGGCCGCGCCACGCCCGAGGTGCTCGCGCTGCGCTACATGGAGACCCTCCAGGAGCTGGGCAAGGGCGACAACAAGATGTTCATCCCCTACGAGGCCACCGCCACGCTGGGAGCCGTCGCCGCGCTCAAGGAGGTCTTCACCCAGGGCGACGACAACGCCGCCAAGCGCGCCCCGGCCCCGCAGCCCCGCACCGCCGCGGGCCTGAGCGCCCAGGCCATGGCCCGGAACACGATGGTCCCCGAGCACGCCACCCTGCCCGGCGGCACCCCCGCGGTCTCCGCGCGGCGCCCGCCGCGGCCCCTCGTGGACTCGAACGACGACTGAGACACACCCGTGGGTGTGAATCCGGCGCGCGGGAGGACTCCCGCGCGCCGGAGTCTTTTCAGCGGAGCCTGGGGAAGTACTCGCTGGACAGGGGCTGGCCCGCGCCCAGTGCCTTCAGGTGCAGGGAGAGCGCGTCCGTCAGCCCCTCGCTGTAGAGGAGGCGCTCCGGGTCGAACGTCGCCTCCACGTCCATGTAGACGGTGGCCAGGGAGATGCGCGTCTCGCCGGTCCTGTTCGCGTGGGCCGCGTGCAACGTCCTCGCGTGATGGAACGTGCAGTCCCCCGCTCGGAGCGGCACCGTGACGCGAGGCCGGAAGGCCACCTCGGGGTGCGTTTCCAACGCCTCGCCATCATCCGGGAGCGCCAGTTGGTGGGTACCGGGCCAGAAGGTCATACAGCCACGCGGTTCAGGGACATCCACCAGCGCCACCCACGCGGTGAGCGTCACGGGAACACCGTTGATGGGCAGTCCGCCTTCATCGGCGTGCAGGGGTGTGACCGTGGAGCCCACCTGTGCCTTGCGCAGCAGCTCTGACTTGAACATGCGCAGCGGCCGGCCCGCCAACCGCTCCGCGATGGCGGTGATGACGGGATGAAGCGCCAGGCGGCGGAAGGCTCCGCTTTCGAGCTGTGGGGAGGCGACCCAGTCCATGACCATCCCGGTTTCGGAGGGCCACCGGAGCGTGTCGTGACGCCGCAGCATCGCCGTGCCCTCTTCGAGACACTCAGCGACCTCCGCGGGCGTCAACACCTGGGGCACCTTCAGGAAGCCCTCACGCTGGTACCGCGCGACCTCGTCGTCTTGCAGGTCCATCTCGGCCTCCTCTACGCGCGAAACGCCTGGGCGTTCTCCATGGCCCAGGCCGCGAAGGTGCGCCCGGGACGACCTGTCACCTGCTCCACCGTGGGGACGAGCGCAGCCGCTTGCGCCGGGGGATTCGTGGCGAGCTGGATGCCGAACTCGACGTAGTCCTCCGGGTAACCATTGGCGCGGAGCCGTTCGCGCTCCTGCTCCTCGTTGAGCGCTTCGAAGGAAATGGAGCGGCCCACGGCCTTCGCGATGAGCGCGATGCGCTCCGCGGGGGTGAGCGCCTGCGGACCACTCAGGTGATACCGCTTGCCCGCGTGGCCCTCCTGCGTCAGCGCGACCAGCGCCACCGCCGCGATGTCCGCTTCGTGCACCACGGCGCTGGGCCACGCCGCGAGCTGCCGGACGGCGCCCGTTTCCTTGATGCCGGGCGCCCACTCCAGCGCGTTCGACATGAACTCGACCGGCTCCAGCCGCGTCCACCCGATGGCGCTTTTTTGAAGGGCGCTCTCGACGGACGTCTCATCCCAGCCGCCGAGCACCGTGGCCGTGCGAACGCCGGACTTCTCGGCGAGCTGGATGAGGTCGTCCCCGTTCGTCAGCGACTCGCCGTTGTCGCCGCCCAGGGTGATGAGGTGGACGGCGCTCACGCCTTCGAACGCGCGCGCAAGGGAGCCTACGTCCGCCAGGTCGCCTTGCAGGACCTCGACCTCCGGCGGAAGGTTCGCCCGCGCGGGGCTCCGCGACAGCGCGCGGACACGGTGCCCAGCGGCGACGAGCTGTTGGACGAGGTGCCGGCCGACCTTGCCCGTGGCGCCGGTGACCAGGATGAGCCCAGGCGAGCGAGGCGTCTTTTCGAGGGGTGTGTTCATGGGAGGCTCCATGTCGAGAGAAGGCCGCCCCCGTCCTCCGTGGGCGGCACTCGAACCGGATAACGCGGCCCCGCGACAGAACGTGTCAGCAGCCGACGTCCCCTGGGCACACCGGCGGCGTCAGGGCACGTCCTTGTCGTCCAGGGCCTGTTCAAGCTGGGCCTCGAATTCCTCGAACCACTGCCGCGCGAGCTCGACGCGGGGCCGGTGGAAGCGCTGCTCGGAGAGCTCCGCGTGCTGCACCCGGTCCAGGCGGAAGCGGGCGAACGCATTCCGCTTGAAGCACCAGGCCACGAAGACCTGCCGCTCCTGAAAGTACGCGAGCTGCACGGGCAGCACGACGCGCTCCGACACCTCGCCCGACTGATTCTGATACCGCATGAAGAGCCCCCGCTCCTCGCGCATCGCGCGCCGCACGAGCCCGAGCAGCGGCGACGGCCTCGCGCCGCCACGCTCCATGACGGGCCACAAGCCCGTGTCGTCGATGCGCCCCGCGAGTTCCTCCGGAACCGCCGCGCTCAGCTTGGCCAGGGCATTGGTCGCGGCCGAGGCCAGCTCCGAGTCCGGAAGCTGTTCGACCCAACGCGCCCCCAGGACCAGCGCCTCCAGCTCCTCCACGGAGAACATCAGCGGCGGCAGGAAGAACCCGGGGAGGAGCACGTAGCCCAACCCCGCCTCGCCCCCAATGGGAGCCCCGAGCGCCTGCAGCATCTGGATGTCGCGATAGACGGTCCGGATGGAGACCTGATGCTCCTCCGCGAGCACCTGCGCCGTGACGGCACTCCGGTGCCGCCGCAGCGAGTCCATGAGCCCGAAGAGGCGAAGAATCCTGTCCATGACGTCACCCGAGGCGAAGGGATGGCGCGCACCCTATCCGCTTCGCGGGAACCTTCCATGCGCCGCGATGTCTGAGCCCGTCTGACACACCACATGGAGGGAACCATGCAGGACGCATTCATCGCGGGAGGCTGGGGGATGTACCCGACGTTGCTGGCGGGGCTCGCGCTCATCGCCACCTGCGTCCAATACGCGCGCAGGCCCGAGCCGCGCTACGTGCCGCTGATGCTGTCGCTCGGCCTCTGCACCTTGATGGCCGGTACGCTCGGCTTCGCCACCGGCATCATGTCCCTGCTCAGCGCGTATGCGGGCCCGCTGTCGGAAGAAGGCCCGCGTGTCCTCTTCGCCGGCACCTTCGAGGCGCTGCACAACGTGGCGCTCGCCCTGCTGCTCGCCATGTCAGGGGGCCTGCTTGCCTCCGTCGGCGCGTGGCGGCTGTCGCGCCGGTTGGGGAACTTCGCGACTTCCACGGCGGGTTGATTCAGGACGCACGGGCACCGCGCCGGAACGCGGGAGTTGCATTCCGGCGCGCGCCTGGACATAGATTGCAGCCATCACCAGGAGGGATTGACGCCCCCTCCCAACCAGAGGTCGCCGCACCCTTGAGGACGCTTCGCTGAAATCCAAGGTCGTTTGACGTTCTCGCGCTGAGCCGCCTTCGGGCTGGCTTGCGCCCTGGATTCAGGAGTCTCCTCATATGCCTTCCGTGCGCGCGCACCGCGTTTCGTTCGCGTTTTCCGACGCCGTTCCCGTCTTCTCCGATGTCGACTTCCACTTGCCCCCGGGTTGGACCGGGCTCGTGGGGGCCAATGGCGCCGGCAAATCCACCCTCCTCCGTCTGCTCTCGGGTGAGCTGACGCCCACCGAGGGACACCTCCAGTTCGACCCCACGGCCCCCACCCTCCGGCTCTGCCGTCAGGAGGTGGAGGCGCTCACGCCCGACATCTCCGCCTTCGCGGAGTCGTGGGACTCCATCGCGCGGCGGCTGCACGGCCAGCTCGGTCTGGACGTCACCGCCCTGGAGCGCTGGCCCACGCTGTCACCCGGTGAGCGCAAACGGTGGCAGGTGGGCGCGGCCCTCGCCGCCGAGCCCCACCTGTTGCTGCTCGACGAGCCCACCAACCACCTGGACGCGGAGGCCCGCACGTGGCTCGTCTCCGCGCTGCGCCGCTTCCGGGGACTGGGCATCGTGGTGTCCCACGACCGCGAGCTGCTGGAGTCCCTCACCACGAACACGCTCCGCGTCCACAACGGGAGCGCCCGGCTGTGGCCCGGCGCCTACACCGCCGCGCGGGGACACTGGGAAGCCGAGCGCGAGGGCGAGCTCGCCTCCCACCAGCAAGCCCGTGCGGAGCAACGCCGCGCGGCCCAGCTCCTGGACCAGGCCCGGCGTGAACAGCAGGCCGCGGATGCCGCGCGGCACACCCGCAAGCGATTGAAGAACAAGAACGACAACGACGCGCGCTCCATGGGCGCCAAGGTCGTGGCCGGCTGGGCCGAGGCCGGCGCGGGACGGCGCGTGGGTGTCGCCCGGCGCGAGCTGGAGCGCGTCAGCGAGGCCGTGGGCACCGTCACCGCGGACAAGACCGTGGGCCGCTCCGTCTTCTTGGATTACGCGCGCGCCCCCAACCCGTGGCTCTTCACGTTGGACGTGCCCGGCCTGCGCGCGGGGGACGTGGAGCTGCTCGGGCCGGTGAACCTGTCCGTGAGCCGCGAGGCGCGCGTGCGCATCGAAGGGCCCAACGGCGCGGGCAAGAGCACCCTGGTGCGCGCGCTGTTGGAGCACGCGCGCATTCCGCTCGAGCGGGTGTTGTACCTGCCGCAGGACGTCAGCGAGGAGGAGGCCCGGGCCAACCTGGACGCGGTGCGCGCGCTGCCGCCCGAGGAACGAGGCCGTGTGCTGTCACTCGTGGCGGCGCTTGGCGTGGACCCGGAGCGGCTGCTCGCATCGGAGCAACCGTCCCCGGGAGAGGTCCGCAAGCTCCTCATCGCGCGGGGCCTGGGACAACACGCCTGGGCGCTGGTGCTGGACGAGCCCACCAACCACCTGGACCTGCCCTCCATCGAACGGCTGGAGGCCGCGCTTCGCGAGTACCCGGGCGCGCTGATGCTCGTCACCCACGACGCGGCCTTCGCCCAGGCCTGCACCTCCGAGGTGTGGCGCGTGGAGCACGGACAGGTCGCGGTGACATCCGCATAGCAGCAGGCGAAGGATTCGAAGGGGGTCCGTTCTCCTGACCGAAATCGGCGCAATTTCGCGCCCCTTTCGTGTCTTGGAGAACGCCCCCGATGAACACCACCCGTCTGTTTCCCGCCCTCGCCCTGGGGATGAGCCTCATTGCCGCGCCCGCGCTCGCGGACAGCGCTTCGTGCGTCCCGACCAGCGTGGCCGTGTACTCCACCCGCATCCACGTGCGGTGCGCCTCCTCCGTCGCCGGAGGCATCTGGTTCTTCGCGCTCTCCACCGCCGACACGGCGCACGTGAACCGCACGCTCAGCCTGCTCAGCACGGCGCTCGCCAGCGGCCGGACGCTGCACGTGGACTACAACCCGTCCACCACCGCGGGCACGTCCATTGGCTGCCTCTCCAGCGACTGCCGCCTCATCAACTGGACGGCGATGTAACGATGCGCGCCCTGAACCTCCGGGGCCTCTGGACGGGCCTCGTCCTCCTCGCCGCCGCGTTGGGAGCGCGTCCCGTCCACGCCTCCCTCTACTGGTACGCCGGCGTCCAGAGCAGCACGCCCAGCGTCTGCTTCGTCGGTGACGCGCTCACCTCGCGTCCCGCGCGCGTGCAGCAGGTGATTGATTACATCCGCGACTTCGAGCGCGTCGCGAACATCCGTTTCAACGTCCTGGGCACCTGCGCCGCGCCCACCGTCCTGGCCAACGGCAACCACTGGCACGGCGGCGACATCCGCATCGTGATACCGGGCACCAGCTCGCCCTTCTCGGGCCAGGTCCCCGGCAACGGCTGCCCGATGTTCCTGAATGCCTCTGGCAACTACAACGGCGAGAACAGCCATGGCGGCAGTTGGTCCAACTCGCCCGCCGACCTCGCCACGCACCGGGGCTGCCGGCACAACCTGAAGCTCGGTGACGACGCGGACGCGCTCGGCGTGCCCTGGAAGGACCACACGCTGCACGAGGTCGGGCACGCGCTGGGCTTGAGCCACGAGCACGAGCGCAACGACGTCAACTTCAGCCTCTGCAGCGCCTCGGGTTACGGCGGCGGCGCGAACAGCGGCTTCATCACGCCCTACGACAGGTACTCGGTGATGCACTACGAGTTCCTGGGCTGCGGCATCCACGGCAACTACGGCCACGCGGGCCCCTCCACGTGGGACGCGCTGGCGCTGCACATCATGTACCCCGAGCCGGTCCGCGTCGCCGAGTTCATGGGCAGGACGGTCATCCGGACCACCGAGGCACTCAACCTCACCTCGGCCTGGGGCGCCCGCGGCGCGAACCTGTCCTTCGCCGCCTCCGCGTTCTCCTGGAAGCTGTCCGCCGTCACCTACAGCACGTCGAGCAGCCTCGTCACCTGGCTGGGCGCGGGGACGTATCCGCTCCAGTTCAGCCACTCGGACTTCCTCGGCCGGTCGTATTCGTACGCCGGAACGGTGAAGGTGCTCACGCCCGCGGACTTCACGAAGCAGGTGGTCGCCCCCGTCGCCACGCGGCTGCCCCTGCTGTAGGCCCGGGGACGCCGCACCTCAGGCACCGGCCTGTTGGAGGAACCACGCCACCAGGCCGGCCAGCCCTTCCTCCACGGAGATGCGCGGCCGGAACCCCGTCTGCCGCTCCAACTCGGACGGGTCCGCCCAGGTGGCCGCCATCTCCCCGGGCTGCGCGGGCGTGGGACGCACCTTCGCCCGCGTGCCCAGGCGCCGCTCCATCACCGCCAGGAACTCCCGGACCGGGATGGGCTCGCCCCGCCCCACGTTGAGAACGCGATACGCGGGTGCCCCCGAGGGCGGCCGGTCCAGCACCCGCAGCACGGCCTCCGCCACGTCCTCCACGTGGGTGAAGTCGCGCTGCATCCGGCCCTCGTCGTGCAGCGCCAGCTCGGCGCCTTCCCGCAGGGCCCGGAGGAAGCGCAGCGGCGCCATGTCCGGACGCCCCCACGGGCCGTACACCGTGAAGAAGCGCAGGCCGCTCGTGGGCAGCCCGTGCAGATGACTGAACGCGTGCGCGAGCAGCTCATCCGCGCGCTTGGTGGCCGCGTAGACGCTGAGCGGATGGTCCGCCGCCGCGCCTTCCTGGAACGGAGGCACCGAGCCCGCGCCATACACGGAGCTGGACGACGCGTAGACCAGGTGCCGCACCCGGGCCGCGCCGGCCTGCTCCAACACCTGGAGGAAGCCCGACACGTTGCTGTTCACGTAGTCCCGCGCGGTGACACCCGCCGAGGGCCGCACCCCCACGCGCGCCGCCAGGTGGACCACGGCCTCTGGTGGTGATGCCTCGAAGAGCGCTCGCAGCGCGGGGCCGTCGGTGATGTCCACCGGGTGGAAGGTGAACCCGGAAGCGCCTGGCAGCGTGCCCAGGCGCGCCAGACGGGCCTGCTTCAGCGCCACGTCCCCGGAGGGGTCCAGGTTGTCCACCCCGATGACGGCGTCGCCCCGCGCCAGCAGCCGTGCGCTGACGTGGTGGCCAATGAAGCCCGCAGCTCCCGTGACGAGTACCCGCATGTGCGCCCCACGCTCCCATGCCCTCCACCCGGATGCCACGCCCGAGGACCTGGACGCGGCGCTTCCCGTCCCCGCCAACTGCACGTAGGGTTGTGGGCCTCATGGTGTCCGTGAATCAGCTCCGCCCCTTCGCGAGTGCCTCGCTGGACGCGTTCCGGGCTGCGTCCGGTCCGGTGGCCCTCATCCAGCCGCCCGTGGAGCTCGCCGCCCAGGTCCACGGCAGCCTGGCGTCGCGCACCGTCGGCATGGCCCACCGCGCGCACATGGATGAGCGGCTGCTCGCCATGCTCCGCGACTTCGACAACCTGGAGGTCCACTTCCTCCAGCCCTCCGTGGACGGCGAGGAGTTGACGGTCGGCCGCACCGAGGACTGCGATCTGATGGTGCCCGACCCCTCCGTGTCCCAGCACCACGCCACCCTGCGGTGGAACGCCACCCGAGGCGGCTTCTCCGTGCGCGACGCCGAGTCCATGAACGGCACCTTCATCAACGGCGCCCCATTGGCCTACCGCGCCCAGGTGCAGCTCCAGGACGGAGACACCCTGGCCTTCGGCGACGCCCAGTTCCTCTACCTGCGCGCGGAGACCGTCTACGAACACCTGCGCCTGGCGAGCCCGAAGCGGGCGCCCTGAGCCGCTCCGCGCTTCCGGCCGCCCTCCTCAGGGGATGGCCTGGATGGCCTCCACCACCGCCTTGCGCAGGTAGGAGCGCAGGTCCGTCTGCGCCTGGTACACGCCAATCATGGAGGTGGTGCGCGTGGGGTTGCTCCACCGCAGCCGGCCATTGGGTCCCACCACCCCCGTCTCCATCAGCACCTCCGTGCGCCCCATCATCTGCGCGGACGTCACGTCCACCCAGTTGAGCACCACCACCACGCCCGCCTCCGCGTCGTTGTCCCGAATCATCTCCACCACCTCGTTGATGGAGGGCGCAGGCGCCGCGGAGATGCGCGTGCCCACCACCTCGAAGCCGCGCTCCTGCAGCGTGGCCTGCGCCTGGCTGACGAGCACCGAGCGGGGGTTGCCCTCCCCCATCATGTCCTGCCGGTACGTGAAGCTCGGCAGCGAGTCCACGCGCGAGCCCACCACGACCACCACCTTGCGCAAGGCCCCTGGCGGGCGGACCTGAGGCGCGGCGCACGAGGCGAGCAAGAGGCTGAGCAGGACGACCGCGGGACGGAAGGCGCGCATGACGGGAAACCTGGGAGACGGGGGTACGGGCCCACTATGCAGGGCCACCGGGCCTCAGTCGAACAGTCCCTGGAGGTAGAAACGTCCATCGCGTCCGTCCCGGAACACCCAGGCCGGCCCCAGTCCCTCGAAGTGGACGCGGTAGTAATCCCGCTGGAAGGGCGTCTCGGACCACCACTCCCCGCCCAGCCGCTCCGGGCCCGCCAACGCCGTCACGCGGTGCCGCCGTCCCCCCATGCGCGCGGCCAGCAGCCGGCCAGACGCCGCCACCTCCGCGTCCAGACACGCGGGCTCCGCCAACAGCCGGGAGGGCCGCTCACGCACGACGGCTCCGGCCCCCGGCGCCGCACGGGCATGGCCCTCCAGGAGGTCCGCGGACAATCCCCGCCGGGCCTCGGGAGGCCGGAAGGCCCGGGTGCCATGCGCCGCCTCGGGCCGGTGGACCGCCTCCAGCCCCGCGGAGAACAGCGACTCCTCCCCCAACGTCGTCGCCAGCCGGGACAGAACCACCTCCAACGCCGCGTCGCCTTCCGGCGTATCCCCCAGCACGAGCTGCTGCCCCGCGTCCTCGGAGTGCTCGTCCACCCGGGCGGACACCTCCGCCACCGGGTTCTCCAGCCGCAGCTCCTCCAGCCGGTGCCGCGCCAGCTCATGCAGCAGCTTCGCCCGCGCGGTGGGGCGCGCCAGCGTCAGCGTCACGCTCCGGTGGCCCGTGGGGTCCAGCTTCAAGGTGAAGGTGAGCCGCACCGCCGCGCGGCCCCGCCCGGACAAGCGCGCGCCCAACCGGTCCATCAACGTCTTGAGCGCGAAGCGCAGCGGCTCGAAGGACTCCGCGGGGAAGTCCAGCACCACGCGCTCCTCCAGCACGGACTCCAGCACCGCGGGCACGAAGGGCGTGTCGTCCTCGCCCCGGCAGCGCGCCTGGACACGTGTACCGGCGGCACCGGCCCGCGCCACCACCGCGCCCGCGGGCAGCGCCGCCACGTCCCCCAACGTGGTGAATCCCAGCGCGGAGAACAACGTGGCCGCGCTGTCACGGACCTCCAGCGCGGACAAGGGCAGCGGCGCCAGCGCCCGCGCGCTCTCTCCCGAGGCCACCACCTCCACCCGTCGCGCGCCATGCCGCGCCACCGCGCGCGAGGTGAAGGCCTCCTCCGCCACCACCACGTGCGCCCGGTAACCCAGCTCGGAGCACAGCGCCAACATCCGCGTGCCCAGCGCCTCCTCGCCCCCGCAGAGGTGCGCGGCGCCAGCGTCCAACCAAAGCCCGTCCGGCGCGCAGAGCTGGAAGCCCGGCGCCAGCGGGAGCAGCGCCTCGCCCAGCGCCGTCAACGCGCGCAGCTCCTCCTCCGGTCGGTAGTCAAAGTGCCGCAGCACCGGCTCCAGCGCGGTGGCCGCCGTCAACGTCATCCCCGGGCGCACCCCCGCGCGCAACGCCGAGGTGGAGGCGAAGGCCACCCGACGCTGGCCACGCACCGCCTCCACCAGGACGAAGGGACGTCCCGCCAGCTCCGGCGACTCCACCACCCGGCGCTGCACCGGGAAGCGGGTGAGGTGCAGATAGGCCCTGCGCATGACGGCCCTCAGTGCGCCGGGGGCGGAAAGGCCGCGTCCAACCCATGGCGCATGGGCGGCATGGGCGCGTCACGTCCAGGGCGCTGGCCCAGGATGCCCAGGCCGTTGCGGAGCGCGCCGGACGTGTCCCGCAGGAAGTCGGGCGTCGCGTCCTCCAGCCCCTCCGCCACGTCCAGCAGCCGCCCGCCTCCCTCCAGCCCCAGCGACGGGTACAGCGAATGCCAGGGCAGCACCGCCCGCGCGCCCGCGCCGCCCTGCCGGCTGCGCACCACCTCCACCGACCAGCCCTCCGCGTCCCGCGCCTCCGTCCGCAGCCGCAGCACTCCGTCCGCGGGCGCCTCCGGTGAGGTGAGCAACAGGAGCAGCCCGCCCCCCTTTGCCGCCGCGTCCGCCAGCTTCCGCGCCTCCACGGGAGACACCCGGCAGGCCCGTTCACTGGACGACACCCCGCGCGTCAGGTCCAACACCACACAGGCGAAGGCCCCGCTGCGGGCCAGTTGGACCGCGGCCCAGATGCGCTGCTCCGGGGCCTTGGGCCGGACGATGAGCAGCCGCTCCAGGTCCACGCCCAGCGCGGCGGCGGACGGCGGGTAGAGCTCCCGAGGGCCATCCACCCACGCACACAGCCGGGCTTCCCGATGCGCCGCCGCCACCGCGTGCAGCGCCAGGCTGGTGCGCCCCGAGGCCGCCTCACCGCACAGCTCCACCGACTGGCCCAGCGGCAGGCCACCCGTGGGCAGCAGCGCGTCCACCGCCTCCAGGCCCGTGCGCAACACCGCCAGGTAGCGCCGGGGCGCCGCCTGCAACTGGCGGATCCGCTCCCGGAGCTGCTCGACGACCGAGCCCGTTCCCTGCCCCACCTCCGCTTGCCGCTCCGCCGCGCTCATCTCGCCTCCTCGCCAGACCCGCCGAAGCCGGACAACCGGCAGGGCGGTCGTCCACTATCCTCGGAGGTCTGACATGCGCCTTCATGGGACGCATGGCGGTGGGTGCGTGGATCAGACCCGCTGGTGCGGGCTTTCGTCGGGGCTCAGCCCGCGCAGAGGACCTTCACTTCCACCTTCTTGTCGTCCGCGCGGCGCAGGCAGCTCGACTGGAAGAACAGGCGGGCCGGATACCGCTCCGTGGACGCCTCGTAGCGCAGGTCGCCCCCGGCCACGGAGCACCGCGACACCGAGTCATCCGCGCGCGTCAACTCCACCTGGACCAACCGGGCGTCGGGCAGGTTCACCACTTCGATGCTCTGCGCCACCGTGGCCAGCTCCGCGATGCGCAGCAGCGTGTCGCGGTAGTTGTCCCGGCAGATGGAGTCCAGGTTGTCGAGGCTCCGGTCAAACGACTCCGCCATCGCGCGCTGGCGGTGGCCAGGCCCGAAGGACGTCGGGCAGTCGACGTTGCGCACGAAGGTCCCGTCGGGCGTGACGTCGCGGATCAGCTCCGCCCGCTTGTCGGACAGCGCCACCGGACCAATCGTGGCCCAGAGCACCTGGCGCGAAGCACCGTTCGAATCCCGGAGCTGCTGGAACAGGTTGAAGTACTCCTCGACAGGCGTGAGCAGGTGCGACTGCTCGCTGCAGTTGTCGATGGACGTGTCGTCGGACACCCAGACCGGAGGAGGCCGCGCCATGGTGCTGCAGTCCTCCTCGTCCGTCACCACCGCCACCAGCAGCCGCGCGCCGTCGCGGAGGAACCCGGCGTTGCCGCCCGCCGACAGCGCGGTCGAAACCAGGGGCTCCGAGACAGCCAGTCGGACCGCCTCGAGCGGCGTCTCCTGCCCGCTGCCATCCGTGCCCTGGATCACCAGCCGGCGGAACTTCTCCAGCACGTACGGATCCGTGCCGTCGATGAAGCGCTCGTCGGTGGGGTTGCCCGCCGCGTCGGGGACAGGCTGCAGCCGGCCCGATTCCCGGTTGTACTCGATGAAGCTCTCCCGCCCCTGGAACCTGGCGAGCCGGTACACGGACGTCGTGATGACGCCCACCCGGAAGTCCTGCGAGACGCCGCTGCCTTCCTTCAGCGCCTCCAGGAACGCCGGCAGCTCCGTGGCGATGGCGGCCTGCTCCTCTTCCATGGAGCCCGAGTTGTCGATGACGAAGAGGATGTCCGTCTTCTGCGGCGCGATGACGGGCGACTCGCTCTCACACTTGCCAGGGAGGTTGGAGCCGGGCTCGTCGACGGGCGACCGGCACGACGTCCACAGCAGGGACGGAACCAGCAGCAAGGGGGCGCAGTGGCGGAGCTTCATGGGGGGCCTCCGTGAGGGCGGCGCACCCCGGCGGGGCGCCGCGTCAGATGCTAGGGGGGCGAGCATGCCCCACCCCTCGTCCAGACGCGAGACTTCCGAGGAACACAGGAGTGACGGCGGGGGTCGGAAAAACGCACACGGCGTTTGCCATGTCCGTTTTGGTTGTTACGTTGGTTCATCCGCCGCAGAAAACCTGGAAATGTTCACTGGTTGTCGAACGAAAAAGGCCGAACTTCATGTCCGATGAGAAGAAGAAGGGCACCGCTGCGAGCGCCATGCCCACCGCGATGGCCCCTCCGGGGCTCATCAACAAGGAAGACATCCCCCAGGTGCTTCCCATCCTCCCCCTGCGCAACAGTGTCTTCTTCCCGGGCGGCGTGCTCCCTCTGGCCGTCGGCCGTCAGAAGACCATTGCCCTGATCAAGGACGCGGTGCGGGACGACCAGGTCATCGGCGTCGTCACCCAGCGCCGCGCCGAGGAAGAGGATCCCGGCGCCGCCGACCTCTACACCATGGGGACGGTCGCCCGCATCGTGAAGCTCCTGAAGATGGGCGAGGACAACTACTCGCTCGTGGTGCAGGGGCTCGCTCGCTTCCGCGTGGTGGAGCTGGTCCAGGAGGCGCCCTACCTCAAGGCCCGCGTGGACGCCGTCGAGGACAAGACCTCTTCGGAGAACGTGGAAGTCGAAGCGCTGGGCATCAACCTCAAGAAGCTGGCGCGCGAGGTCATCGAGCTGATGCCCGAGCTGCCCGCCGCGGCCACCGAGCTGGTGGAGAGCATCACCCACCCCGGCCACCTGGCGGACCTCATCGCCGCCAACGTGGACGTGCCCATTGAAGAGAAGCAGGCCGTCCTCGAGACGGTGGACCTCAAGGCCCGGATGAAGCTCGTGCTCGAGCTGCTCAACCGGAAGCGGGAGATCCTCAAGCTCTCCAACAAGATCGACTCCGCCGTGAAGGGCGAGATGTCGAAGACGCAGCGCGAGTACTACCTGCGCCAGCAGCTCAAGGCCATCAAGGAAGAGCTGGGGGAGATGGGCGAGGAGGAGGAGGAGCTCGACGAGCTGCAGGAGCGCCTGAAGAAGGCCAACCTGCCGCCCGACGTGGAGAAGGTCGCCAACAAGGAGCTCAACCGCCTCAAGACGATTCCGGCGGCCTCCAGCGAGTACACCGTCGCGCGCACCTACCTGGATTGGATCGCCGACCTGCCGTGGGCGAAGCTCTCCGAGGACAACCTCGACATCGAGAACGCGCGCCAGCAGCTCGACAAGGATCACTTCGGCATCAAGAAGGTGAAGAAGCGCATCCTGGAGTACCTGGCCGTCCGCAAGCTGAAGAACGACATGCGCGGCCCCATCCTGTGCCTCGTCGGTCCGCCGGGCGTCGGCAAGACGTCGCTGGGCCAGAGCGTGGCCAAGGCCACCGGCCGCAAGTTCGTGCGCCTGTCCCTGGGCGGCGTGCGCGACGAGGCGGAGATCCGCGGTCACCGCCGCACCTACGTGGGCGCCCTCCCCGGCCGCTTCATCCAGAGCATGAAGAAGGCCGGCACGAAGAACCCGGTCATGATGCTGGACGAGATCGACAAGCTGGGCGCCGACTTCCGTGGCGACCCGAGCGCGGCGCTCCTCGAGGTGCTGGATCCGGAGCAGAACAACACGTTCAGCGACCACTACCTCGACGTGCCGTTCGACCTGTCCAAGGTCATGTTCGTCGCCACGGCGAACCAGCTCGACCCCATCCCCGGTCCACTGCGTGACCGCATGGAGATCATCGAGCTGACGGGCTACACCTTCGAGGAGAAGCAGAGCATCGCTCGCATCCACCTGGTGCCCAAGCAGCTCAAGGAGCACGGTCTCAGCCCGGACCACATCGACATCACCGACGAGGCGCTGCTCACGCTGACCACCGCGTACACGCGCGAGGCCGGTGTGCGTAACCTCGAGCGCCGCATCGCGGACATCTGCCGTGCGGTGGCCGTGGAAGTGGCCGGCGGGAAGACGGAGAAGCAGAACATCAACGCCGACCGGGTGAAGGAGATCCTCGGGCCTGAGATGTTCTACTCGGAAGTGGCCGAGCGCACGGAAGTCCCGGGCGTTGCCACGGGTCTGGCCTGGACGGCGGCGGGCGGCGACCTGCTCTTCATCGAGGCGACGAAGATGGCGGGCAAGGGCGGCATGACGCTCACCGGCCAGCTCGGCGACGTGATGAAGGAGAGCGCCACGGCGGCGCTGAGCTACCTGCGCAGCAAGGCGGAGCAGCTCGGCATCAGCCCGAACTTCCTGGAGAAGACGGACCTGCACCTGCACTTCCCGGCGGGCTCCATTCCGAAGGACGGTCCTTCCGCGGGTGTCACCATCCTCACCGCGCTCACCAGCCTGCTGACGGGCATCCGGGTGCGGCACGACACGGCGATGACGGGCGAGGCCACGCTGCGGGGTCTGGTCCTGCCGGTGGGTGGCATCAAGGAGAAGGTGCTGGCGGCGCACCGGGCGGGCATCAAGCGGGTCATCCTGCCCGAGCGGTGCCGCAAGGACCTCATCGACGTGCCGGACCAGGCGCGCAACGAGCTGGAGTTCATCTTCGTCACGCACATGGACGACGTGCTCAAGGCCGCGCTGGAGACGCCTCCCGTGGGCGTCGCGGGCACCCCGGGCGGCGAGCCGGGCAAGGAGGCTCCCCTGCCGAAGCCGGCCGAGTCCTCTCCCGAGGTCCGAGCCTAGCGCACGGCCTTCTGGCCAGTAGGAAGTGACGCGGGCAGGTTCCCTTCTTGGGAACCTGCCCGTTGTCTTTGCGGGGCTAATCCACGCGGGAGAAGTGCTCCTTGTCGAAGAGCAGCACCCCTGCCCCGGGCGGAATCAACGTCTGCGAGGCGGCCTCCTCGAACAGGACCCGCCCGTTGGACCACGCGGGGGCATGATCACAAAACTCGCCCTCGTTCCGCCCGAAGCAGGACCCCGCCCCCGCGCAGATATTGTTCGCGAGGCATCGGGGGCCCACCTCGATACGCGAGAGGCCCAGCTTCATCAGCACCCGGTTGTTCGGGAGGGAAATGAGCGCGGGCGTATCGGCTGCATTGACGTACACCACGCCGTGTTCAAACGAGCGCATGCGAACGAACTCGGAATGGCCCGCGACCGCGACGTGAGGCCCCAATGCGTCTCCAAGCCTCAGTGCGTACTCGGGAAACTCATTGAGATAGTTCCTCGGGCCGCCCACCGGCTGCGCCCATGTGGGGTTGAAATCCCAGAGCCCCAGCCACATGCGCTCCCCCAGCGGCTCGTACGCGAGGAGGAACGAAGCCAGGGAGAACAAACGGAACTTCTCGCTGATCTCCAAGTCGTACATGTTGTGAATGGCGGGGAAACACAGGACCGACTTTCCACGCTGGTGCTGATCGGCGACCTCATCGAGGTGCGCTCGCCAGGTGCTCCCCAGCGGTTGCTCAGGCCCCGACCAGAAGCACCCTTCGAACATGCCGCCGTGAATCTCCGACAAGGCCGTGTCGATGCCGCGCGAAATACGGGCGCTCACTGGATCTTCAGGCGCTTCGTGAACAATGGCGTTCCCGATGAATCGCATGTTGGGATGACGTGTCTGGAGGCCCAGTCCAAACTTTTCGAGCGCCAGGGACCAGGCGTCCTCCGCGTTCGGCTGGCCCAGATTCTGACAGAAGCGTTCGTACTCAACAGCGGGTGCCTCGTGATTGGCCCCCTTGGGCGAGTTGATGCATGGCTTCTCGGGACGAAACTCATCCAGGAAGATGGTGTTGTAGCCTTGGACCTCGGCCTCCTCGACGACCAGCGACATCTGGCTTTGCCAATGACTGCTCGCGGGGTTCGTATTGTCACCGTTCCAGAAACGATCCCCGATCCGGTTGTGGAATCGCGTCGAAAGATACTCGGAGATGGACGGGAACCACCCGGCGGGAATCTCCGTCCCAAGCACGTGGCGTGTCGCCTCAACCCGGTAGATGATCGCCTCTTTGCCGTTCGGGACATGCCGCATGGGGCAGGTCAAGAACTCCCGATCCTCCGCGTGGAGTCGAAGAATGCCGGAGGCCAGTTGAGAGCCATCCACACTCAGCGTCGTGTCATCGGAGATCCGGCCGAAGATTTGGTAATTGATCAGCCCGTATCGAACAAGCTTGAAAGTGTAGCTCGCCGGATTGAAGGTGGAAGGCACGCGCAGCGCAACCGACACGTCCGCGGTGACCGCGTAGCGAGCGAGCCCCTCGGAATCGGTATAGGGGCATGACAATCGGCTCCAATGAGGGTGCGACGTCACCGCGGTCCCTCCCTGAACCTCGGTATTCGCGGCGACCAATCTGAACGTCGGCGAGGCGGATCCCGTATGAGTGATGCAGGCGGGCAGGGAATATGGCCGCGCGAGTCCGGCTTGGGAGGTCTTCACCTGGTAGCAGACTGTCGATCCCACAGAGGGGGGAGCGTTGTCCTCGACCAGCAACGACTCGGGCGCATCCGCGATACCGGACTGCCATAGAGAGAATGGGACCAGCTCCCACCAGTCCGCGGTGCTCATGTCCACGGCGCCCACGTACCGGTGGACCTCGTAGGTCGCGGGCGCGCTCGCCGTCGACGGGATTCCATACACGCCCAGCACCGGATCTTGCCGTCCGATTCTCCGGTCATGTTGCCACGTCACGACAATCTTCGAAGCGCCATCACTGACAGCCATCAACAGCGCTGGATCCGTCGTGTGGAGGAAGCTGCGCTCGTCGAACTCCAGCTTCTGCGGCTCTTCTCGCCCCGTCCCAGGAAAATCTCCGGTGCGGATTTCATTGTCCGCCGCGTTGACTGCTCCGGCGCTTCCCAGCGTGGAGATGAAGTAACGCCCCTTCTGCTCCTGTGGATAGATCAACGGGTCCGTGTAGCTCGCGGAACTCCCATTGATGAACGACCGGAAGATTCGGGGCATGTGCAGAATGACGTCCTCATTGCTGTAGCTCTCCTGCATGTGCAGCGGCACGATGCCTTGCGTCCCGCTTCGAATCGGGGCGTCCAAGAGAAGATGGCCCGCGCGCCAGAGGTGGATGCTCTCGTCGATGAACGCCAGGTCGGTGCGGTCGTCACCACTGAACTGACCCGCGAGGCGCTGCTCAGGGGCCGAGAACCAGGTTGCGCCACCATGCGGCGACTTCGTACTCCCGGCGTAGGCAAATCCACGTCCCGTGCCCAGCCAAACCCCAATGCTGCCACTCCCGTCGAAGGCCGCGAAGTCCGACAGGCCGTCCCCGTTGAAGTCACCGACGAGCCGACGCCCCGGGGCGCTGAACCAGCCTGACTCAAGTGTCAGCCCTGTCTCTGTTTCGCCCACGTACTGGAAGCCAATGGCGGTGGAGGCCCATAGCTGCACCACCCCGTCATTGGAAAAAAACGCAATATCATCACCGGGGTGTTCATCATGAAAGCGGCCAACGAGGCGGCGGCCCCAATGCCCAAACCAGCCAGCGTCCACATCCAGGGCCACATCCGTCTCCGAACGCTGAGAAAACCCATCAGGCCCGAATCCCCAAACACGAACGTTTCCATCGGCATCGAAGTAAACGATGTCCGTTCCTCCATCCGCGTCGAAGTTTCCAGTCGCTCTCCGCTCAGGATGGTCGAACCAGCCATCCGCGAACGTGAAGGGCGTGGGGAAAACGCCCCCATGGACAAAACCGTTACCCGTGGATTTCCAGATTGTGACGTCACCGTTGTTGGCGAAGAATGCGATGTCGTCCTTCCCATCGGCATTGAAATCGCCGACGAGCCGGCGCTCCGGATGACCAAACCATCCCAAGGCCATCGTCAACCCCGTGAGCGTATCTCCCTCACTCACGAACCCATCTCCCGTGCCCCGTAGGAGGAGGATTTCGCCTTCATTGCCAAAATAGACGATGTCGTCGAATCCCCCGTCGCGCCTGTCTCCCGTGAAATCCCCCACGGCGCGCCGGTTGGGCGCCCCAAACCAGCCCGCATCCGCGCTCATGCCGGTTGGGAAAACCGCCGTATTCCGGAAACTCGGACAGTTGTCCTGGTCGCATGGGCCACCATCCGCCTCCGAGGAATAGGAGGACTCCGACCACTTGGGTTCGGGCGTCTCAGACAACTGCGAGGACTCAGAATCCGTTCGTGAACACCCCACCCAGCCCATCAACGACGTTCCCAGAATCAATGCCGAAAAACACAGCCCAAGGCTTCTGTTGGGATTTTCGAACTCGCGATTCATTTTCAATCCTCACTCCACGAGGTAGCTTCAGCAAGACTCCGCTCAATTCAGCCCAACCCACAACTCGAACCCTGTCACCCCCGCGCCAAGGACACCGTAACGCCAGTCGTTCTGACGAAGGCTTGCATCAATGGAGTTAGCACAGTGCTCCAACGAGGCTGCGCGATACCCACCAGTCATGCGGGTATCGCCGCAGCCCTCGAACGGCCTGTTGCAAACGACGCGTTGTCCCCTACAGCCACGCCTGCTCTTTTGCCCCACCGGCATCCATGCGTGACGACTGTCCCACCCCGAACAGGGCTCCAAAACGCACGGTGGGCTTCCACGTGCGCAACGCTCAGTAGAGACTGGGCGGCGACGCTCCTTTCCCGGGCGCCTCACGCGTGATGCCAAAGACCTCCTCGTTGCTGGGCTTGGGGCTGCTCCTACTGACCGGGCCCGCCTGGGCCTCCGAGCCCGCCACCGTCGTTCCGCCGCCCATGTGGCCCGCGCCGGGCGCCCCGCTCACGGTGGCCGAGGTCCAGTTCCCCAAGGGCTTCGGGAAGCGGCGCATCTACCTGGACGCGGGCCACGGCGCGGAGGGGAACACCGGCAACAAGGGCGTCACCTGCGAGGACGAGGAGGCCTTCACCCTGCGCGTGGCGGAGGACCTCGCGAAGCGGCTGGAGGCCACGGGCCACTTCCAGGTGCGCCTGAGTCGCAAGTCCGGCGAGCGCGTCCCCTACCCCGCCCGCGTCACCGCCGCCGAGCAGTGGCGCGCGCACGCGATGCTCAGCCTGCACTCGGACTCGCGCGGCGCCGCGATGTCCTGGTCACCCACGCCGGAACAGGAGTGCCTCCGGCAGGACGCCGCGCCCGGGTTCACCGTGCTCTGGTCCGAGTCCGAGGAGGCCACCGCGCTGCTTCAGACGGGACGCGCGGGACTGGCCCGGGCCCTGGCGCTCAGGCTGGGACAGGCCGGGTTCCCGCCGTATGACGGCGTGGATTACGAGGGGCTCTACGCCATCGACGCCGAGCAGTCCGGCGTCTTCGTGGCCCGTGAGCCCACGCATCGGAAGATCTTCGTGCTGCGCAAGCCGCGCATCCCTTCCGTCATCATCGAGACCCACCACGCGCTCGACTTCGAGGAGGCCGCGCGCTGGCGCGAGCAACGTACCCTGGAGGCCTTCGCCGCCGCTGTGGCTCAGGGCCTGGTGGATGCGCTCGCACCGAAGGTCCCCGCCAAGACCCGCGCGTCCGCGCCGCGCTGAGGTCTGGTCCTCGCGGGACACTGCGCGCAACGGGCCGTGTCCCCCGCGAGGGACACAGGTGCCACGGGACGGGCAAAGCCCAAGGGACACAGCCCGCCATGGGCTGGGCGAAGGACACGATGCGCCACGGACCGTGCAAGGCCCCGTGGCGGATCGTACGAGTGAGCTTCAGCGACAGGCCGAGCGGCAAGAGGCCACGGGCCTCAGCCCTCACCGCGTCGCAGTCCTGCCGGCGCCTCTGCCTGCTCTGTCGCCGCATCGACGTGGTCGACGAGCCGACGCGCCAGTGTCTCCACATGCGGGAGTCGAAGCGCGCTGTAGTGGTCTCCCGGCACGTCCTCCACCGTGAGATTCGAAGCCAGCCCACGGGCCCAGCCATGCGACGGGTCCACGGAGAAGCCACGCTGCGCATCCTTCGCGCGAAGCAGCAACACGGGGGCCCCCAACGCACCAGGACGGTACGCCGCGAGCGCACGCAGGTTCGCCCGCATGACGTCACGCCAGGACCGGAGAACGGAGACCTCCACCTCGGGAGGCAGCCAACCCGCCTGTCGCGCATGCCGGACGACCGTGGCCAACTGCTCCTCGTCACTCAGGCCCGTGAGTTCCTCGGGGCGCAGCGTCGACTCGGCCCCCGCCATTCGAGCCAGGTCCATGGCCATTCTGGCGAGCAACACGCTCTCCTCGGGCTCCCGCGCGGGGGCCTCCTCGTCGGGCGCGAAGCTGTCCAACATCGCCAGGAGCGCCACTCGCTGGCCCTGCCGCTCCAGTTCGCGCGCCATCTCGAAGGCCACCACGCCGCCCAAGGACCAGCCGCCCAAGACGTAGGGGCCTTCCGGCTGCACCTCACGCAGGGACTCCACATACCGGCGGGCCAGCGCTTCGATCTGCGTCAGCGGCGGCTCACGCCCATCCAATCCCGACGCCTGGAAGGCATAGATGGGACGCGAGGGGTCCATCCTGCCTGCGAGCTCGCGGTAGGGGCCCACCGCTCCCCCTACGGCATGCACCAGGAACATCGGCGTCCGACTGCCCTTCGGCTGCAATGCCACACGGTGTCTTGCCAGCCCATCCGTGACGGCCCCTTGAAGCCAGCCCGCGAGCTTCGACACGGATGGCGATTCGAAGAGGGCCCGGAGCGGCAGTTCGACGCCGAACTGCGCGCGCACGCGCACCACGACCTGGGTCGCCAACAGCGAGTGGCCTCCCAGTTCGAAGAAGCCATCGTGGACACCGACGCGGCGCCCGCCCAGCACCTGGGAGAAGATGCCCGC
Organism: Myxococcus hansupus; assembly: GCF_000280925.3. Lineage (NCBI taxonomy): Bacteria > Pseudomonadati > Myxococcota > Myxococcia > Myxococcales > Myxococcaceae > Pseudomyxococcus > Pseudomyxococcus hansupus. Next base: position 3,622,863 of record NZ_CP012109.1, on the reverse strand, counting down.
CAGGGCCTCCTCGGTGGGCGTGCTGGGGGCCACGTACTGTCCCGACGGCGAGGTGGGTGCATCGGGCGCCGGCAGGGCCTTGCGGTCCACCTTGCCGCTGGGGTTCAGCGGAAGGACGCCCAGGTGCATGAACACCGAGGGCACCATGTGTGAGGGGAGCTGCTTCTGCAGATGCGCTTGCAGTGCCGCGGGCGTCAGCGGCTCCGCGTCCCCCGTCACGTAGGCGATGAGGCGCGCGTCGCCTTGAGCTTCTTGGCGAACGACCGCCACCGCGTCACGCACACCCGGGTGTCCGCGCAGGGCCGCTTCGATTTCGCCCAGCTCGATGCGGAAGCCGCGCAGCTTCACCTGGAAGTCCGCTCGGCCCAGGTACTCCAGCGTTCCGTCCGGCAACCACCGCGCCACGTCTCCGGTGCGGTACAAGCGCGCACCCGGTGTTCCGCTGAAGGCGTCCGGGATGAAGCGCTCCGCTGTCAGCTCCGGACGCTGCCGGTACCCGCGGCCCACCTGCACACCGCCGATGTGCAGCTCGCCCGGAATGCCCGCCGGCGTCGGCTGCCCGTGCCCGTCCAGCACGTACAGCACCGTGTTCGCCACCGGCTTGCCGATGGGAATCCGCTGCAACTGGGCGTCGCGGGGGCAAGGCCAGTAGCTGACGTCCACCGCCGCTTCCGTCGGTCCGTAGAGGTTGTGGACCTCCACCGCCTCCGGCAGCCGTGCGTACGCCTTCTTCACCAACTCCGCGTCCAGCGCCTCGCCACTGCACACCACCCGGCGCAGGGCGCTCAGTCCTTCCAGCCCGGGCTCTTCCAGGAAGGCGCGCAGCATGGAGGGCACGAAGTGCATCGTGGTGACACGCTCGTCCTTCACCACCTTCGTCAGGTATGCCGGCTCCTGGTGGCCTCCGGGACGGGCCACCACCAACCGCGCGCCCACCGACAACGGCCAGAAGAACTCCCACACCGACACGTCGAAGCTGAAGGGCGTCTTCTGCAACACCACATCCTCGACGCCTAGCGCGTACTCCTGCTGCATCCACTTCAGGCGGTTGACGATGGCGCCGTGCGCGTTCATCGCCCCCTTCGGACGGCCCGTGCTTCCCGACGTGAAGATGACGTACGCCAGCGCCTCCGGGCCCACCTTCGGCACCGATGGCCGCGTCACCGGTTGACGCGACACCTCGTCCCGCTGCGTGTCCAGCAACACCCTGCGGAGTACGGGACGCGTCACCGACTCCAGCGCAGGCGTGGCATGGCCCACTTCGCTCGCTGACGACTGCCGCAACGCCGCGTCTTGCTGGGAGTCCGTTCCTGCCGCTTGGGCAGAGGCCGGGGGCTGCTGAGGCGTCGGCAGGACCGAGGCCCCGCTGCCCGCCATCGCTCCGGCCGATGGGACTGAGGACGCGGTCAACACGTCCTGGTGCCTCGCATGCGTCAGCAGCACCGCCGCGCCGCTGTCCTCCAGCATCCCCAACAACCGCTCCCGCGGATACGCCGGGTCCAGCGGCACGTAGGCGGCCCCCGCCTTCAGCACGCCGAGCAGCGCGACCACCATGTCCATCGAGCGGTCCAGGCACACGCCCACCAGTGACTCGACGCCGACCCCCATTCCCCGCAGGTGGTGCGCCAACTGGTTCGCCCGTGCCTCCAGCTCACGGTACGTCACGTGCTCCGACTCGAACGTCACCGCCACCGCGCCCGGCGTCTTCTCCACCTGCTCTTCGAACAGCTCCGCCAGCGACGCCTCGCGCGGGTACGTCACCTGCCCTCCGCTCGACGTCTCCACCAACCTCCGGCGCTCCTCCGCCCCCATCAACGGCAATGCCGCCAGACGCTGCCCGGGCGACTCCACCGCCGCATCCAGCAGCACCCGCATGTGCCCCAGCACCCGCTCCGCCGTCTCCCCATCGAACAGGTCGCTGTTGTAGTTCAGCGCCGCGTAGACACCTCCCGGCGCCTCGCCCACGAACAGCGACATGTCGAACTTCGACGTCTGGATCTCCGCGTCCACCACCTTCAGCGAAAGTCCTTCACTCCGCTTCACATCCACCGGCGGCGTGTTCTGGAGCGTCAGTGACACCTGGAACAGCGGGCTGCGGCTCAGGTCCCGCTCGGGGCGCAGCTCCTCCACCAGCTTCTCGAAGGGCACGTCCTGGTGCGCATAGGCGCCCATCGTGACCTCACGCACCTGGGCCAACAGCGCACGGAACGTCGCCTCCGGATTCACCTTCGCGCGCAGCACCAACGTGTTCGCGAAGTAACCGATGAGTCCTTCCGTCTCCGCGTGGGTTCTTCCAGCAATCGGGAAGCCCACGCTGATGTCGTCCTGCCCCGAGTGCCGCCACAGCACCGTCTGATACGCCGCCAGCAGCACCATGAACGGCGTCGCGCCCTCGGCCCGGCTCAGGGTCTCCACCTTCTGCCAGAGCGCCTGGGGCCACACCTGCCGCCGGACGCTGCCCCGGAACGTCTGGACCGCCGGACGCGGTCTGTCCGTGGGCAACTCCAGCGCGCGCGGCGCGCCTTCGAGCTGCTGGCGCCAGTACCGCACCTGCGCCTCCAGCACCTCGCCCTTCAGCCACTCACGCTGCCACTGCGAATAGTCCGCGTACTGCACCGGCAACTCGGGCAGCGGCGAAGCACTCCCACGCGAGAACGCCTCATGGAGCGCGGACAGCTCGCGGACCAGGATGCCCATGGACCAGCCGTCCGACACGATGTGGTGCAACATCATCACCCACACGTGCTGTTCTTCGGACAGCTTCAGCAGATGGGTCCGCAGCGCGGGATCGCGCGCGAGGTCGAAGGGCCTGTCCACCTCCGCTCGGATGAACCGCCGGACCGAGGTGTCCTCCTGCCCACGCAGGTCCACCACCGGAATCCGGAGCGCCTCCACGGGCTTGATGACCTGGACCGGAGCCTCGCCTTCGATGGGGAAGGTGGTGCGGAGGACCTCGTGACGGCGCACGAGTTCGGAAAGCGCGCGCTCCAGCACCTCGACATCCAGCGGGCCTTCCAGCCTCAGGACGAACGGTACGTTGTACGCCGTGCTTCCCGGCTGAAGCCGATCCAGGAACCACAACCGCTGCTGCGCGAATGACAAGGGGCGCTTGTCCGTCCGGGGCTGGGCATGGAGCCCCGGCATCGCCTCGCTTCGAGTCGCCAGCGCCACCCGCTGGGCGAAACCTTGCAACGAGGAGGACTCGAAGAGCGCCCGCAGCGGCACCTCCACCCCGAGCACTGCCCGCAGCCGGGCCACCACCTGCGTCGCCAGCAGCGAGTGACCGCCCAACCCGAAGAAGTCGTCCGCCCGCCCCACCCGCTCCACGCGAAGGATCTGCGCCCAGACCGAGGCCAGCGTCTCCTCCAAAGCGGACGCCGGTGCTTCATAGTCTGGCGAAGAGACGCGCGCCGACGCCTCCGGCACAGGCAACGCGCGCAAGTCCACCTTGCCGTTGGCGGTGATCGGCAATGCCTCCAGCACCACCAGCGCGGAGGGCACCATGTGCGCCGGGAGCCGCTCCTGGAGGTACGCACGCAGCGCCGCGGTCTCAGGCCCCGGCGCCACGGACGGGACGGCGTAGGCCACCAATTGCTTGTCCCCTGGTACGTCCTCGCGCGCGACGACGACGGCGTCGCGCAGCCCCGGATGCGCGCGCAGCACACCCGCGACCTCTCCAGGCTCCACGCGGAAGCCCCGCACCTTCACCTGAAAGTCCGTGCGGCCAATGAACTCCACGCGCCCGTCGTCCAGCCAGCGAACCTTGTCGCCCGTGCGGTACATCCTCGCGCCGGCCGTGCGGCTGTACGGGTCTGGCACATAGCGTTCCGCCGTCAGGTCCGCGCGACGCAGATAGCCGCGCGTCACCTGGGCACCCCCGACGTACAGCTCTCCCGGGATGCCCACGGGCACCGGCCGCAGCGCCGCGTCCAGGACGTACAGCCGCGTGTGGGCCAGCGCACGGCCCAGCGGGACGGACGCGGTGGACACCGCGGAGCGCGGAAGCGCCACGTGCCCCGCGACGACACCCACCGTCGTCTCCGTGGGCCCGTAGTGGTTGAACACCTGGCACGCGGGGGCCAGGGCATGCACCTGCTCCAGGAGACTCCAGGAGGAGGACTCGCCGCCAAGCACCAGTCGCTTCCGAGGCAGCACACGCCCAGGCTCCGCCGCGGTCATCAGCGCCGTCAGGTGCGCGGGACAATCTTCATGCAGTCCACGGGGAAGCGCGCGAAGTACGCAGCGGCCTCGGCCGGGTCGCTCGCGCGCTCCTGCGTCAGCACGTGGAGCAGGCCGCCCGAACACAGCGCCGGGAACAACACCGTGTTCCCCAGGTCCGCCACCACGGTGGAGACCAGGGCGAAGCTGTCACACGTCTTCAAGTCCAGCCGCTCGGTGACGGCATGCACGTAATGGGCGAGCTGCCCGTGAGACACCGCCACACCCTTCGGACGGCCGGTGCTGCCCGAGGTGAAGAGCACGTAGGCCAGTTGGTCCGGGTGGACCTCGCACACGGGCGCCTGCCGCGAGTGCTGCGCCAGCTTCGCGGCGTCCGCATCCCACTGCACCACGGTGGCCGCGGTGCCTTCGAACACCTGGGCGTGACGCGCCTGCGTGATGACCACGGGCGCGGCCACTTCCGACACGAGGTCCTGGAGCCGTGACGCGGGCTGGGTGGGCTCCAACGGCACATAGGCGCCCCCAGCCTTCAGGATGCCCAGCATGGAGACCACCCACGCCACACCGCGCTCCAGGCACAGGGCGACCGGCACGTCCGTGCCCACGCCCAGCCCTTGGAGATGATGCGCGAGCTGATTCGCCCGAGCGTCCAGTTCACGGAACGACAGCACCTCATCCTCGCACCGGACCGCGGGTGCGTCGGGCGACGCCGCGACGGATTGCTCGAAGCGTTGGTGAACGGCTTCTCGCGGGACGTCCAGACCGGACGCGTTCCAGTCCTCGAGCACCTGCTGACGCTCCGCCTCGGCGAGGAGCGACACGTCGGAGAGGCGCTGCGCCGGTGCGGAAACGACGGACTCGAGCAGCCGTTCGAGGTGGGCCACCAGCCGCGAGGCCGTGGCCTTGCTGAAGAGGTCGGTGTTGAACTGGAGCGTGCCCGAGAACCCCTCTGGTGATTCACCCAGGTTCAGCGACAGCTCGAACCGCGCCGCCTCGGTGCCGACGAGCCCCTGGGGCTTGATGGACAGCGAGGGCAGCGCCAGTTGCCCCACGGGGGCGTTCTGCAGCACGAAGAGGACCTGGAAGAGCGGGCTCCGTCCCAGGCTCCGCTCGGGTTGCAGGTGCTCCACCAGCTTCTCGAACGGGACATCCTGGTGCTCGTAGGCCCCCAGCGTGCGCTCACGCACCTGGGCCAACAAGTCGAGGAACGTCTCCTCGGTACGGACCTGCGCGCGCAGGACGAGCGTGTTGACGAAGAACCCGATGAGCCCTTCCGTCTCCTGGTAGCGACGCCCCGCGATGGGGGAGCCCACCACGACATCGCCCTGCCCCGAATGGCGCGACAGGAGCAGTTGGTAGGCCGCCAGCAGCACCATGAAGGGCGTGGCGCCCTCGGCCTGGGCGAGCGCTGTCACGCCGTCGCTCAAGGCACGCGGTAGCCGCACGGGCACGGCCCCGCCCTGGTGCGACAGCGCCACGGGCCTGGGCTTGTCCGTGGGCAGCTCCAGGTATGGCGGCGCGCCGGACAACTGCTCCCGCCACCACGACAGTTGCGACTCCAGCGCGTCCCCCTGCAGCCATCGCCGCTGCCACACGGAGAAGTCCGCGTACTGCACCGGCAGCGGCGGCAACGCGAGGGAGCGTCCCTCCAGAAACGCCGAATAGAGCGCGCCCACTTCCCGGACCAGGACGCCCAACGACCAGCCGTCCGAGATGATGTGGTGCAGCACCAGCACCAACGCGTGCGACTCGGGCGACAACCGCGTCACGGTCGCGCGCAAGAGCGGTCCCTGCCGCAAATCGAAGGGCCGCAGCGCTTCTCGTGCGGTCCGCGATTGGAGCTCCGCCTCACGCGCCTCCGCGGGCCACGCGCCCAGGTCCTCGAACGCGAGCTGGAAGGCCAGCGCCGGATGGACGACCTGAACGGGCTGTCCCTCCCGTGAAGCGAAGGTCGTGCGCAACGATTCGTGCCGTGCCACCAACGCCGAACAGGCTCGCTGGAGCGCATCCACGTTCAGCGTGCCTTCGAGGCGAAGAAAAATGGGGACGTTGTAGACGGCGCTTCCCGGATGAAGCTGGTCGATGAACCACAGGCGCTGCTGCGCGAAGGACACCGGCATCGCGTCCGTGCGCGGCGAGGGGACCAGCGGCGGCACACCCGCCAACGAATCCTGCCCGCCTGCGCCTTCGATTCTCGCCGCGAGCGCCTCCAGCGTGGGCGCCTCGAAGATGGTCCGCAGCGGCAGCTCCACGTTGAAAGCGGAGCGGACGTGCGCCACGAGCTGTGTCGCCAGGAGGGAGTGCCCACCCAGCTCGAAGAAGTCGTCCTCGACGTTCACACGCTCGGTGCCCAGGACCTCACGCCAGACAGCGAGCAACTGGTGCTCGGTGGGCGTGCGCGGCTCCCGGTGTTGACGCTCCTGCTGAGGACCCAGCTCCGCCACCTGGAGCGCCTTGCGGTCAACCTTGCCGTTGGGCGTCAGCGGCAACGCCTCCAGCACCACCACCGCGGACGGCACCATGTACTCCGGCAGCCGCTGCCGCACCGACTCCTTCAACGCCGCCCCGTCTCCCCCAGGCGCCACCACGTACGCCACCAGCCGCTTGCCGCCCCAACCCTCTTCACGCACCACCGCCGCGGCTTCGAGCACGCCCGCCTGCTGCTTCAGCGCCTCATCCACCTCCCCCAACTCGATGCGGAAGCCCCGCACCTTCACCTGCGTGTCCCGCCGGCCCAGGAACTCCAGCGTCCCGTTCCCCAACCACCTCGCCTCGTCGCCCGTCCGGTACAGCCGCTCGCCTTCTCCAAACGGGCTCGGCACGAAGCGCTCCGCCGTCAACTCCGGCCGCCCCACGTACCCCACCGCCAGCCCGTCTCCGCCGACGTACAGCTCGCCCCTCACGCCAACGGGCACCGGGCGCAGGAGGGCGTCCATCACGTACACCCGCGTATTCGCCACGGGCGTGCCAATGGGCACCGCGCCCAACCCCACGTCTTCCACCGCCGCCATCCGGTGCACGCTCGTGAAGGTCGTCCCCTCCGTCGGGCCGTAGCCGTTGATGAGCACCGCGCCACTGGCCACGCGCTCGCGCACCCGCCCCACGGGCAACACGTCACCACCCGCCAACACCTGCCTCACGCCTCGCAACGCTTGCGGCTGATACGCCTGCATCTGTTCGAAGAGGGCCGCCGTCAGCCACAGCGACGTGACGCCTGTCTCCTTCAGCGTCCGCGCCAGCTCCTCCAGCTCCAGTGCCCCTTCCGGGTACACCACCAGCTTCCCGCCGTGCAGCAGCGCGCCCCACACCTCCAACGTCGACGCGTCGAAGGCCGTCGGCGCCAACTGCAACCACACCTCCTCGGGCCCGAAGTCCGCCACCCCACTGCCCATCACCAGCCGCGTCACGGCGCGCTGTGGCACACCCACGCCCTTCGGCCGCCCCGTGCTGCCCGACGTGAACATCACGTACGCCAGATTGTCGCCATGGGCCTGCGCCCGAAGGTTGCTCTCCGGTTGCCTGGAGATGAGCGGCTCCCACTCCGTGTCCACGCTCACCACCAGCTCGCCGCCCGACGCCACCTCGTCCGCCAGCTTCTCCTGCGCGACCAGCAGCGCGACGCGCGCCTCGGCCTTCATCCACCCCAGTCGCTCCAGCGGGTAGCTGGCGTCCAGCGGCACGTACACGCCCCCTGCCTTCAAGATGCCCAGCATGGAGACCACCCACGCCAGCGAGCGCTCCACGCACAGCCCCACCTTCACCTCGGGGCCCACGCCCATGCCCTTCAAGTGGTGCGCGAGCTGGTTGGCCCGGCGATTCAGCGCCGCATACGTCAGCACGTCGCCCCGGCACTCCACCGCCACCGCGTCCGGCGACTTCTCCACCTGCGCTTCGAACAGCTCCGCCAGGGACGCCTCGCGCGGGTATGCCACCTGCCTCCCGCTCCACGTCTCCACCAACTTCCGGCGTTCCTCCGCCCCCATCAACGGCAACGCCTCCAGCCGCTGCCCGGGCGACTCCACCGCCGCCTCCAGCAACCCCTTCACGTGCCTCAGCAGCCGCTCCGCCGTCTCCGCCTCGAACAGGTCACTGTTGTAGTTCACCGCCACCAGAATGCCGGCGGGCGCCTCTTCGACCATCAGCGACAAATCGAACTTCGAGGCGTGCGTCTCCGCCTCCACGGGCGTCAAAACCAGGCCCCGCCCCAAATCCATCTTCGGCTGAGGCGTGTTCAGCAGCGTCAGTGACACCTGGAACAGCGGGCTGCGGCTCAGATCTCGCTCGGGGAGCAGTGCCTCCACCAGCTTCTCGAAGGGCACGTCCTGGTGCGCGTAGGCCCCCAGGGTGGCTTCGCGCACCTGGGCCAGCAGCTCGCGGAACGTCGCCTCCGGATTCACCTTCGCGCGCAGCACCAGCGTGTTCGCGAAGTAACCGATGAGCCCTTCCGTCTCCGCGAGGGTTCTTCCAGCAATCGGGAAGCCCACGCTGATGTCGTCCTGCCCCGAGTGCCGCCACAGCACCGTCTGATACGCCGCCAGCAACACCATGAACGGCGTCGCGCCCTCGGCCCGGCTCAGGGCCTCCACCTTCTGCCAGAGCGCCTGGGGCCACACCTGCCGCCGGGCGCCGCCTCGGAATGTCTGGGCTGGCGGACGCGGCTTGTCCGTGGGCAGCTCCAGCGCGCGCGGTGCGCCTTCGAGCTGCTGGCGCCAGTACCGAACCTGCGCCTCCAGCACCTCGCCCTTCAGCCAGCCCCGCTGCCACCGCGCGAAGTCCGCGTACTGCATTGGCAACGGCGGCAGCGGCGATGGACTTCCCCGCGAGAACGCCAGATAGAGCGCCACCCACTCACGCACCAGCACGCTGATGGACCAGCCATCCGACACGATGTGGTGCATCACGAACACCAGGAGGTGCTCCTGCGGCGACAGCTTCACCAACGAGGCTCTCAGCAAGGGGCCCCGGGTGAGGTCGAACGGCCGGAGCGCCTCTTCCTGCACCAGCCTGGACGCGGCGTCCTCTCGGTGCGCCTCGGCCAGCCCGCTCAGGTCCACCGGGCGGAAGGACTTCACCCCTTCTGGCGCAATCACCTGGACGGGCACGCCCCGCTCGCTTCGGAACGTCGTGCGCAACGACGCGTGCCGCGCCACCACCGCGTGGTAGCCCTGCTCCAGCGCCGCGGTGTCCACCGGCCCCGTCAACCGGACCGCGGCGGCCACGTTGTACGAAGCGCTGCCGGGCTCCAGTTGATCCAGGAACCACAGCCGGTCCTGTGCGAACGACAGCGGCTGTCCCCCCACCACCTCCTCGGATGACGCCGGCGCCAAGCGGACATCCTCGGCCCCGTGCCGCCGAGAAGGCGCCGACGCCTCCGGAACAGGCTCCACCACCACGGGCCCCGCGGCGCCCTCCACGGGTGCCTCGGTCGCGACCGCCGCCAACCGGGCCACCGTCGGATGGTCGAACAACTGCTTCGCGGTGATGCGCAGGCCCGCTTGCGCGGCGCGAGCGATGACCTGGATGCCGACGATGGAGTCTCCGCCAAGGTCGAAGAAGCTGTCGTGGATGTCCACCCGCTCGCGGCCGAACACCTGCGCCCAGATGGCCGCGAGCGTCGCCTCCTTCGTATCGCGAGGACCTTCAAACATGCGCGGCGGCGCGGATGGGGCGCTCCGTCCAGCGGACTGCTCCCGCTCCACATCGCGCTCGCGCGCGTCCTCCCAGGTGAGCACCAGCGGATGACGCTCGGTTTCGGAACGCCGGGCCACCTCGGCCAGGAGTTCCTCCGGGCGCTCCGCCCAGCGCTCCAACACGAAGCGCATCCGCTCCAACTGCGCGTCCGCGAAAGCCTCGGTGAAGCGCGACCGGTCGTAGCGCAGGTTCAAGGGGAGCCGAGGCCCGTTCGTCGAGACGAGCGTCAGGGCGAAGTGGTCCTCCTCCACGACCCGCACGTCATGCACCGTCAGCGACTTCGCCGAAGACGACAGCGCGGCATCCAGTGGATAGTTCTCGAAGACGACCAGCGTCTCGAAGAGCGGCGTGCCCGCCGGCACATCGCTCCAGCGCTGCACCTTCACCAGGGGCGCGTGCTCGTGCTGCCGCGCCTCCAACTGGGCGTCCTGGATGCCCCGCAGCCACCCGAGGCTGGTGGCGTCACGCGACAGCCGCACCCGCACGGGCTGGGTGTTGATGAACAGCCCGACCATGTCCTCCACGCCCGGGAGGCCCGGAGGCCGGCCCGAGACGATGGTGCCGAAGACCACGTCACCCTTGCCGGAGAGGTGCCCCAGCACCAGGGCCCAGGCCCCCTGCACCAACGAAGACACCGTAAGCCCCTGCCGCCGGGCCAGGGCAGACAGCGCCGCGGTGCGCTCCTCGGACAGGTGCAGCCAGCGCGACGCCCGCCCCTGACCCTCCGCGCCACCGGACTCGCGCGCCAAGGGCGTGGGCTCCCGGAAGCCCTTCAGCGTCTGCCGCCAGAAGGACTCCGATGCGGACAGGTCATGCTCCGCCAACCAGCCGATGTAGTCCCTGAAGGGACGCGGCTGCGCGAGCCGGGGCGAACGGCCCGCCAGCGCATCCTCGTACGCGGAGAAGACGTCCCGCAGCACCAGTGGAACGGACCAGCCATCCAGGATGAGGTGGGAGTGGCTGAAGACGAAACGGTACGCATCGTCTCCCACACGCATCAGCGTCAGCCGCACCAACGGCGCGAGCGACAGGTCGATGCCTTCCTTGTGGTCCTGCACGAGGAACGACTCCCAGCGGGACTCCCTCGCCTCGGGCGCCAGGTCCCGCCAGTCCTCGTGGCGGATGGGGAGCTCGACCTCGCTCAGCACCACCTGCACCGGTTCGTCCACGTCGTCCCAGACGAGCGCCGTGCGGAGAATGGGATGGACCGCCACCACGGCCTCCCAGGCCAGGGTGAAGGCTCGCACGTCCAGGCGGCGCAGCTCGCACACGAGCTGGTTGAAATACAGCCCCTGTCCGGGCTCCGCGATGGCGTGGAAGAGCATGCCGCCCTGCAGGGGCGACAGCGGGTACAGGTCGTCAATGTTGTCGCTCATCGCGTCTTCTTTCCGAACCGTGCGGACAGCTTGTCGAGCTGCGCCTGCTTCACCTTCGCGAGCGGGAAGTCGGACGGCGAGTGTCCCCCCGCGTCCGGCGCACGCGACGCATCCACCAGGGCCCGAAGCCGAACGAGGAAGTCCTCCGCCACGCGGGTCACCGTCTCACGACGGTGCATCGCCTCGCTGAAGGTCCAGATGGCCTCCAGCCGCCCGTCTCGCACCGCGCTCGTCACGTCGAGCAGGTACGACCGGCGCGAGCTCGGAGCCCGCTGCCGCAGCGACTCTCCCTCCGGTGCGAGCACGAAGGGCGCCCCCGCGCCCACGGCGCCATCGACCTGTCCCAGGTGGTTGAACCCCACCTCCGCCAGTGGCAAGGCCGCCAGCGAGGCGTCTTGCGCGACGTGACGGAGCAGGCCCCACCCCATGCCCTGAGAAGGCACCGCGCGCAGCCCTTCCTTCACCGCGCGCAGCGCCTCGCCCGGGCCCTTCGTCGCACGCAGATCCAGCAGCGCGGGGAACACCCGGGTGAACCACCCCACCGTGCGTGACACGTCCATGCCGGGCAACACGTCTTCCCGGCCGTGCCCTTCCACGTCCACCAGCGCGACCGCTCCGCCGGACCACGCCGTCAGCGCCTGGGCCAGCGCCGTCAGCAGCGGCTCCTGGGGTTGCGTGTGCCACGCCTTCGGCACGTCGTGCAGCAAGGCCCGCGTGGACTCCGCGTCCAGCGTCACGCGCACCGTGCTCGTGGTCGCCTCCGTGTTGGCGGCAGCCTGGCTGTCCACGGGGAGCCGGGACACCTCGCGCCAGGGCCGTTCGAGCCACCACGCCCGCTGCGCCGTCAGCGCCTCCGAGCGAGAGAAGGCCTCCAAGCCCCTCGCCCACGCTTGGAGCGACGTCGTCTTCGGGGCAGCACCACGGCGGCCCCCGCGGCGAGCTTCGCGTACACCGTTGCCAGGTCCTCCAACAGGATGCGCCACGACACCGCGTCCACCACCAGGTGATGGACCGTCAGCAGCAGCCGCGAGGGCAGCCCGGGCCCCCACTCCAGCACCGCGGCCTGGAACAAGGAGCCATCCAGCCGCAGCGCCCGCTGCGCCTCCTCCGCGTGCCGCGACAGCACCGTGGACCGCTCCGCCTCAGGCACGGAAGACAGGTCCACGCGCGACACCGTGACGGGCTCTCCCGGCGCGGCCGCGGACTGGTGCCACCCGTCCTCCCCGCGAGCGAAGCGCAACCGGAGCGCGTCGTGGTGTCGCAGCAACTGCTCCAGCGCCTGCTCCAGCAACGCGGCGTCCAGCGGTACCTTCGCCTCCAGCAGCAGGGACATGTTCCAGTGCTGGGGGTCCTCCAGCCCCAGTTCGAAGAACCAGTGCTGGATGGGGGTCAGTGCCACCGGCCCCACGACGGGGCCTTGCTCGGCCTGCACCGCGAGGCGCGTTCCCGCAACCGCGGCGAGCCGCGCCACCGTCGGGTTCTGGAAGAGCTGCTTGGGCGACAGCTCGATGCCCGCGGCGCGCGCGCGCGTGACGATTTGCAGGCCCAGGATGGAGTCGCCGCCCAGCTCGAAGAAGTCGTCGTGGATGCCCACGCGCGGCACCGACAGGACGTCGCGCCACAACGCCGCGAGGGTTTCCTCCACCTCCGATCGCGGCGTGACGAGGGCCCCTTCCGCGTCCGCGGAGCGCCGCTCCGGAACCGGCAGTGCCCGGCGGTCCACCTTGCCGTGCCGGGTCCGCGGAAGGACCGGCAGCATCACGAACGCGGCGGGAACCATGTAGATCGGCAGCCGCGCGCGCACCCAGTCCTTCAGCGCCGACGCATCGTCCCCGGGGCCTTGCCCCTCGCCCGAAAGGACGACGTAAGCGACGAGCCGCTTCGGTCCGGCGCCGTCTTCACGGGCCACCACCACCGCGTCGCGCACCCTGGGGTTCGTGAGCAGCACCGCCTCGATTTCCCCCGGCTCGATGCGGAAGCCCCGCACCTTCACCTGATGGTCCACGCGACCGATGAACTCCAGCCGCCCATCCGCCCGCCAGCGGGCCATGTCCCCCGTGCGGTACATGCGCGCGTCGGAGCGTCCATCGAAGGGGTCCGACACGAAGCGCTCGGCGGTGCGTGCGGGCAGGCCCAGGTAGCCTCTCGCCACGCCCGCGCCGCCCACGTACACCTCGCCCAGCGCGCCTTGCGGCACGAGCCTGCCGGAGGCATCCAGCAGGTAGATCCGGGCGCCCGGCACCGGGCGGCCAATGGGCACGCGGTCCGGCTCCTGGCCCACCTGATGCGCCGTGCACCAGATGGCGGCCTCGGTGGGCCCGTACTCGTTGAACAGGGACACCGCCGGCAGCGCCTCCTGATGCACGCGCACCAGCTCTCGTGAGCACGCCTCTCCGCCGATGAACACGGAACTCAGGCCCACGAGGCCGCCCACCGGCGCGGCGGCCAGAATCTGGCCATACAGCGAGGGCACGCAGATGAGGTGGGTGACGCGTGAGCTGTCGATTCGCGCCGTGAGCGCGCGCGGGTCCTCCCGTTCACTGGCGTCGGGGTACCGCAAGGTCCCTCCGCCAAACAGGGACCAGAGCAGACCCGCGAGCGACGCATCGAAGGTGAAGGGGAACAGCGACATCACCACACCGGGTGTGCCGTGAATCGCGTCGCGAGCCAGGGTCGCCGCGACCAGGTTCCGGTGCTCCAGCACGACGCCGCGCGGACTCCCCGTGGAGCCGGAGGTGTAGACGATGCACGCGGCATCCGTGGATTCGGGCGGGACCCGCACCTCGGCGGAGGTGTCGGGCAGCGCCTCCAGCGTGATGACCTCCGTGCCCGCTCGTGAGGGCACCCGCGCACGGCACGACTCGGTGGTGACCACCACCGAAGCCTGGGTGTCCTCGAGGAGGGTGGACAGCCGCTCCGGCGGATGGTCCACGTCCAGCACCACCGCCGCCGCCCCCGAGCGCATCACCCCCAGCAGCCCCGTCACCACCTCCGAGGGCTGGGCCACCGCGAGCGCGACGATGCGCCCGCGCCCCATGCCCCGGGAGACGAGGTGTCCAGCCAGCCGCTGGGACTGCGCCGCCAGCTCACGGTACGTGAGCGCCCGGGCGCCGTCGTCCACCGCCACCGCGTCCGGCGTCCGCTCGGCCTGGGCCAGGAAGCGCGCAGGCACGGTGTCCCCGGCCGGCAGCTCGGCCCGCGGCGCGGGGTTCCACTCCACCAACAGCCGGGCGCGCTCCTCCGCGGCCAGCAGCTCGAGCTGGGACAGCCGCAAGTCCGGACGGGCCGCCATGGCTTCCAGCACCCGGACCAACGAACTCGCGAGCCGGGCGATGGAGTCCTCGTCGAAGAGCCGGGTGTTGAAGTCGATGCCGCCGCGCAGGCCCTCGGGCGTCTCCGTGACCTCCAGCGTGAGGTCCATCTTCGTGGCCCCCGTGTGCACGTAACGGCTCCGCATCTGGAGCCCCGCCACCGACAACACGGACCCCGGCGTGTTGTGCAGCACCACCATCGTCTGGAAGACCGGGTTGTGGCTGAGGTCGCGCGGCGTGTTCAGCACCTCCAGCACCTTCTCGAACGGCATCGACTGGTGTGTGAAGGCAGCCAGCGAGGTGCGGCGCACCCGGCCCAGGACCTCCGCGAAGGTGGGGTCCCCGGACAGATCCGCGCGCACGGCGATGGAGTTGATGAAGCAGCCAATCAACGGCTCGATTTCGGGCCGGTCACGCCCCGCCACCGGCGAGCCCACCGCGAAGTCCTCCTGGCCGGAGTACGCGTGCAGCAGCACCTGCCACGCGGCCATCATCACCATGAAGGGCGTGGCCCCTTCCTTCCGGCCCGCCCCCACCACGGCGTCCATCACCGACCGAGACACGGCGAAGGGAACCTGCGCGCCGTCGTGCGTCTGCACGGGCGGACGAGGCCGGTCCACCGGGAGCTGGAGCACTGGCACGTCCGCCAGCACCTCGCCCCACCAGTCCTGTTCGGCCTTCAGCGCCGGGCCACGCATCCACTCCAACTGCCAGAGCGCATGGTCCGCGGACTGCACCGTCAGGGTGGGCAGCGAAGGCGGCTGCCCCGTCATCTCGGACTCGTAGAGCCGAGCCATCTCGTTGACCATCACCCCCGCGGACCAGCCGTCCGAGATGATGTGGTGCAGCGTGAGCAACAGGATGTGCTCGGTGCTCCCCCGCCGCAGCAGCGTCGCGCGAATCAACGGCCCCCGCGCCAGGTCGAAGGTGCCGCGCGCCTCATCCCGCGCCTGAAGGGCGACCTCTTCCTCGCTGGCGCCCTCCGTGTCCCGGACGGTGAGGACAATCTCCAGCGAGGGCGCGATGATTTGCACCGCGGCGTCGCCCTCCAGGGTGAACGTGGTGCGCAAGGCCTCGTGCCGGCGAATCACCCCGTTCAGCGCGCGCTCCAGCACCTTGGCGTCGAGCGTGCCGGTCAGCGTGAAGGCGACCGCGTTGTTGTAGGCCACGTTGCCCGGCTCCAACCGGTCCAGGTACCAGAGCCGCTGCTGCGCGAAGGACAACGGCAGCGGACGGTCCCTGGGCACGAGCGGAATGGGCTGCGACCCCGCGGGCTTCTGAAGCCCGCCCCCGTCCATCCGCACGGCGGCCTTCGGCGGAGCCGGACGCCGCGCCTCGACAGGCACGGCGGCCAGCAGCTCCAACGAGCCATCGCGCTTGCGCCGCGCGCGACGGCCCGTCACCAGGCGCCGAGCACCGTCGGAACCTCCGGAGAGCACGCGCATCGACGCGGTCTCCGGTGCGTTCCAGAAGCCACGCGGCACCCCCGCGCCTTGCACCACGAGTTCACCGATGACGCCCACCGGCACCGGCAGGCCGCGTCCGTCCACCACGTCCCATCGCGCGGCGTCCGCTGGCGCCATGGCCACGGCCCAGGCGCCGAGCCCCAGGCCCGGCTGACGGTGCGCGACACGCCAGGGCATGGCGCGCGCCAGCGACGCCGCCGACTCCTCGGAGGCGCCTTCGAGCAGGATGTGACGCACGGGGCGAAGTGCCTTCGCCGCGTCGGGAAGCGCCAGCATCGACCGCGCCAGCGCCGCGGTGCAGTGCAGGTGGGTGATGCCCGTCTCCCGGACCAGCGACAGCAAGGACTCCGCCGCCCCGGGCCCTTCCCGCAGCGACGCAGAGGGGAGCGCGGACGCGGGCTCCGGCGAATGACGGCTCCGCAGCGCATCCAGGTGCCGCAAGCCTTCCAGCGTCGCCTCCACCTCCACGCCGAAGTCCACCAGGCAGGCAATCTCATCCACGTCGAGCCGCTGCACGCGCTCCACCATGGGGCCACAGCTCTCCGGCGTACCGATGAGGCCGCCGTTCTCCACGTAGCGCTCCACGCCGTGCGCCAGCAGCGCGTCCATGTCCGCGGACGACAGGGAGCGGGGATCCACGTTGAGCCCCAGGCTGGCCAGGAAGCCCGTGGAGATGTCCACCGAGCCGCGGAAGTAGTCGAGCAGCGGTGGACGCGCCTTCTTCTGCACCTCGACCGGGTCCTCACCGAGGTACGCGTGCATCATCAGGCTGACGTGGCCTCGACCCGCATGGCCATGCTGCCGCCAGGCGTCCCGATAGAGCGCCACCTTGCTGGCCAGGTCCTCCAGGTGCTGCCCCATGAGGTTGGTGAGCACGTACGCCCCCATCTCTCCCGCGAGCCGGAAGGTCTCCGGACTGCCCGCGGCGGTGAGCCAGATGGGCAGCACCTTCTGGACGGGCCGTGGACGCAAGGAGATGGCCACCTCCTCTCCCGTGCCGTTGCGCCGCGACACCGTGCCGCCGCGCCACAGCGTGCGCACCTCCTCGATGCCGCGGTGCAGGACCTCCTTCCGCTTCGCATACCGGTCCGGCGCGAACACGAAGTCATTCGCATGCCAGCCCGAAGCGAAGGACACGCCCACGCGGCCGTCGGACAGGTTGTCCAAGACGGCCCACTCCTCCGCGACGAGGATGGGGTCATGCAGCGGCAGCACCACGCTTCCGGCGCGAATGCCCAGCCGCTCCGTCACCGTCGCCACGCCCGCGCCCACCACGGCGGGCCGGGGATACAGGCCTCCAAACGAGTGGAAGTGCCGCTCGGGCGTCCACACGGCGGAGAAGCCGTGCGCATCCGCGAACTTCGCCGCCTCCAGCAGCAGTCGGTACTTCCGGCCCCCCAGCGAGTCCTCGTCGTTGGCGAAGAACGACAGGCTGAAGTCCGTCCGTCTGCCGGCAGGCGCCGCGCCCGCGCCCCATGACGTGAAGCGCGCGCGCTCCGCGGGCAGCACCACGCGCAACCCGCGCGTCAGCGCCCAGAGGAGCTCCAACCCCGAACCCGGTGCCTGCGCCTCCTCCGCCGCGAGCCACCTGCCATCCTTCGGCGGCGCTTCCGCGTCCAGCCGCCCGAACAGCGCCGCCACGGTGTGGTGCGTGTGGATGGCGCGAAGGTGCTCCCCCCGAGGCCCCACCAGCGGCTCCAGGCAGACCATGTCCGTGGCGGAGGGCCGCGGCGTCTCGCGCACGGGCACGTTCGTGCGCGCACCGGTCCGCGCGAACACCTCATCCACCCGGATGACGCGCGTCGCGTCCAACGTCACGCCCGTGCGGACATGCGTGTGCGTGAGGAGCAGCGGAGGCGGCGTTCCCGGAGGCGAGAGGCCCTCCAGCTCGCGAAGCTGCGGCACGGACAACAGGACGTAGGCCGCGCCCGACAACTGCACCGCCCACTGCGCCACCACGCGCTCCACGGAGGGCTCCAGGCAGACCGCGACCAGGACCTCGGCCCCCACGCCGTGGACGGACAGCTCCGCCGCCAGACGCTCTGCGGAATCCCGCAGCTCGCCCCACGTCACCTCTCGGCCATCCGGCGCCGTCACCGCCACGGAGGCCGTGTCCGCCGCGGCCCGTGCCTGGAGCTGGAGCGCCGCCACGACCGGCATCTGCGCCGGTGCGGCGACCAGCGTCTCCGGGCTTGGTGCCTGCGCGGGACGCACGTGCTCCAAGGGCAGCGTGGCGATGGATGTCTCGGGCCGCGCCACCGCGGCCTCGAGCAGCGTGGTCCAGTGCGCCGCCAACCGCTCCACGGTCTCCCGCTCGAAGCGCTCCTCCGCGAAGTCGATGGTGCCGGAGAAGCCGTGCGCGTGCTCGCCCAGCCCCACCGTCAGGTCCGACAGGACGCTGCCAAACTCGGGCGGCACGTCGTCGAGTTCGGCCAGGCTCATCCGCACGCCCGGCAACTCCACGGCCTTGTCGAAGCGGGTGTGCAGCACGAACAAGGTGTCGAAGACGCGCGCGCGCCCTGTGTCCTTCGCGGGTTCAATCTCCCGCACCAGCTCTTCGTACGGCACGTCCGGGTGCGCGTAGGCCTCCATCATCACGTCCCGGACGCGCATCAACAGCTCCCGGAAGGACGGCGCGCCGGCCAGGTCCGTCCTCAGCGGGACGGCATGCGCCACGTAGCCAATCAACGGCTCCAGCTCCGGCCGGCTCCGGTTCCCGATGGGCGTCCCCACCACGATGTCGTCGCGGCCCGTCCAGCGCGACAGCAGCGCCTTCCACGACGCCAACAACACCATGAACGGGGTGACGCCTTCACGCTGGGCCAGCGCCTGGACCGCCGCCGATAGCGCGGAGGAGAACCCCAGCTTGAACACCTGACCGCGCAGCGCGGGGCCTTCGCCCCGGACGCGATCCACCGGCAACTCCAGTGGTCGAGGGAACGCCGACAGCCGCTCCCGCCATGCCGAGATTTGGGACGTGAGCGCGCCGTCCTTCAGCGCCTTGCGCTGCCACGCCGCGAAGTCCGCGTACTGCACCGGCAAGGCCGGAAGCGGCGCCGGGTGCCCCTGCTTGAGCGCGGCGTAGTGCGCGCCCAACTCCTTCGCGAACACCACCAGCGACCACGTGTCACACACCACGTGGTGGATGGTGACGGCGAGCACATGCTCGTCCGCCTCCAGCTTCCAAAGCCGGGCACGCACCGCCGGCCCCCGCTCCAGGTCGAACGGCCGCGACACCTCGTCGTACACACGCTGCTGCCACGTCGCGCCCGACAGCGGCTCGGCGGCCAGCGGGAACGCCAGCGACGGCGCGACACGGAGGACCGGGACGCCGTTCTCACGGGGATAGGACGTGCGCAACGCCTCGTGACGCTGAGCCACCGCCTCCAGGCCGCGCTCCAGCACCGGGACATCCAGCGCGCCCTGAAGCCGCAGCACCACGTACATGTTCAGGGCCGGGTTGCCGGGCAGCGCCTGCTCCAGCGCGCAGACCCGCTCCTGCACCACCGACAGGGGCAGGTCGCCGTCACGCGAGAGGCGGACCAGCGGAGGCAGCACTGGCTCCGTGGACTCGGCGCCTGACGTGCCCAGACGCTCCTGGATGCGCGCCGAGATTCCCGCCACCGTGGGCGAGTCGAAGACGTCGCTCAGGGGCAGCGGAACGGGGAACGCCTCCCGCAGCCGCGTCAGGAGCTGCGCGGCCATCAGCGAGTTGCCGCCCAGCTCCAGGAAGTCGTCGTGGATGCCGAAGTCCGCACGGCCCAGGCGCTCACGCCAGATGGCCAGGACCTTGCGCTCCACCTCCGTGCGCGCCCCCGCCTGCTCCAGCGAGGCGTCCGTCGCCGCCACGCTGTCGGGCACGACGGGAGCCGCCGCCACCACTTCCGCCGGGGTGGAGACAGGCGCCTGACGGAGCGGCGCCGCCTCGGGCATCGCGGCGCGGAACGTCCGCCGCTGGAAGGGATACGTGGGCAGCGCGACCTTGCGCCGCGTCTCGTGCGCGTAGACCTGCTGCCAGTCCAGCACCAGGCCCTGCTCCCACAGCGCGCCAAGCGCCTCCATCAGCGCGGCGTGGGTCCCCCGCTTCGAGCCAACTCGCGGCAACGAGGGCACGGCGCGGCCCTGTCCTCCACGCAGCCCGGGCTTCGACAGCGCCGTCAGCGCCTGGTCCGGGCCCACCTCCAGGAACACGGTGCAGCCATCCGCCTTCAACGTCTCCAGCCCGTCCCCGAAGCGCACGGGCGCGCGCATCTGGCGGAGCCAGTAGTCCGGGTCCGTGGCCTCCTGCTCGCGAATCCAGGTCCCCGTGACGCTGGACACGTAGGGCCGCTGGGGCGCCGACAGCCGCAGTCCGGCCACCACGCGCCGCAGCTCCGCCATCAGCGGCTCCACCGCCGCCGAGTGGAACGCGTGCCCCGCGGGCAGTCGCAGCACGCCCACGCCCCGGGCGGCCAGCTCGCGCTCCAGCGCCTCCACGTCCGGCGTGGGCCCGGAGACCACGCACCGGTCCGGCCCGTTCACCGCCGCCAACGACAGCGCCCCCGTCAGCAACGGGCGCACCGTCTCTTCCGCGCAGCCCACCGCCGTCATGCTGCCCGGCGGCATCCGCGCCATCAGCCGGCCGCGAGCCGCGACCAGGGCCAGCGCGTCCTCCAACGGCAGGACCTCCGCGAGGCACGCCGCCACATACTCACCAAAGCTGTGGCCCAGCATCGCGCGAGGCTGGACACCCCAGCCCTCCCACAGGCGCGCCAGGGCGTACTCCACGGCGAAGAGCGCGGGCAGCGCGACCGACGGGTCCGCCAGGGTCCGCGCCGCGGCGTCCTCCGTCCCCGGAGCCGGCAACAACACGCCGCGCACCGTGGCGCCCAGCGTCGCGCCCAGGCCGTCCAGGCAGGACTCCAGGGCCTCGCGGTAGACGGGCTCCGCGGCGTGCAGCTCGCGGCCCATCCCCACCGACTGCGCGCCCTGTCCCGGGAACAAGAAGGCCACGCCCTGCTCGCGCGCGGCCACCAGATTCTCCACCACCTGGGCCTTCGCCGGCGCGCTCAGCTTCTCGCGAAGTTCCGTGAGACTCCCGGCCACGAAGGTCCGCCGATGCTCGAAGGCCCGGCGCCCCACGTTGCGCGTGAAGGCCACGTCCTCCAGCGCCACATCGGCCGGCGCGGCCTCCAGCCACCCGGCCAGCGACCGCGTCGCCGCGTCCAGCGCCTCGGGGGAGCGCCCCGACAGCGTCACCACCTGCGTGGGCCGGAGGCTGGGCGTGGTGGGCCCGGGCAACGGAGCCTCCTCCAGCACCGCGTGCGCGTTCGTCCCGCCAATGCCGAACGAGCTGACGCCCGCGCGCCGAGGCACCGGGCCTCGCGGCCAGGAGCGCAGTTGGTCCACGACGAAGAACGGACTGTTGGCGAAGTCGATGGCCGGGTTCGGCCGCTCGAAATGGAGCGTGGGCGGAAGCTCCTCGTGCTTCAGCGCCAGGGCCGTCTTGATGAGGCCGGCCAGGCCCGCGGCCGTGTCCAGGTGGCCCACGTTCGTCTTCACCGAGCCCAGCGCGCAGTAGCCCGTCTTGTCCGTCTGCCGCCGGTAGGCGCGCGTCAGCGCCGCGACCTCGATGGGGTCGCCCAGCGAGGTGCCCGTACCGTGCGCCTCCACGTAGCCGATGTCCCCCGCCTCCAGCCCCGCGAACGCCAGCGCCTCGCCAATGACGTCCGCCTGCCCCTCCACGCTGGGCGCCGTGTAGCCCACCTTCTGGCCACCGTCGTTGTTGATGGAGGAGCCACGAATCACGGCGTACACGCGGTCGCCGTCCCGGAGCGCGTCCTCCAGCGGCTTGAGCACCACGACGGCCGCGCCATTGCCCGGCACCGTGCCCGCCGCGCGCGCGTCGAATGCACGGCAGTGCCCGTCCGGGGAGAGAATCATTCCCTCCTGGAACAGGTAGCCCGTGCGCTGCGGCATCGCCAACCGCACCGCGCCCGCCAACGCCACGTCCGACTGGCGCATCAACAGGCTCTGGCAGGCCATGTGGACGGCCACCAGGCCCGTGGAGCACGCGGTGTAGAGCGACAGGCTCTCCCCGCGCAGCCCCAGCTTGAACGACGCCCGGGTCGCCAGGTTCTCCGCCGTGTTGGTCATCAGCTCATACAGCGACGCCGGGTCCAGGCCCCCCTGCCCCACCCGCCCCAGGCCGTGCATGGACGCGCTCGCGCCCGCGTAGAGGGAAATCTTCCCCTCGAACCGCTCCGGGTCCAGCGACGCGTCCTCGAGCGCCGTCCAGGCGCACTCCAGGAACACGCGCTGCTGCGGGTCCATCCACTCGGCCTCGCGCGGGGCCATGCCGAAGAAGGCCGCGTCGAAGCCGTCGCCGCCCTCCAGCTCCGCGGCCACCGGGACGAAGTCCGGATGGTGGCGCGTCGCTTCGGCCATCAGGGGAGACCATTCCAGCGCCTCCGGTGACAGCCGGACGATGGACTCCACGCCCTCCCGCAGGTTGCGCCAGAAGCTCTGGAGGTCCGCGCTCCCTGGGAAGCGGCCCGCCATGCCGATGATGGCGATGTCGTTGCCCGTGCCGCCGGTGTTCTCGCTCATGCTCTCGTGCTCAGCCATGGCCTCGGGGGTTCCTTCCTCCGCGCCGCTGGAGGGCCTGCCTGCGGGCCTCCGCGCGCGACTGGTGCTTCACATCGGTGGAGTCGTCCGGCCGCGCCTCGGCTTGCAGCCGCCGGGCGAGCGCGTGGACGGTGGGATGTTCGAAGAAGTGCGTGATGGGGACGTCGCGGCCCAGCGCCTCGACCAGCCGCGAACAGGCACGCACCACGGACAGCGAGCTGCCGCCCAGGTCGTCGAAGAAGTGCGCGTGCACATCCACGGCGGGCAGCCCCAGCGCCTCCGCCCACGCAACCGCGACCTGGGTCTCCATCTGCGTGCGAGGCTTGCCTTCCGGAGACACGGTGAGCGCGGGCTTCGGCAGCGCCCGCGTGTCCACCTTCCCGGAGACCAACATGGGCAAGGACTCCAGGACCACGAAGTCCGTGGGCACAAGCTGCTCCGGCAGCCGCTCACGCAGCCGCGCGCGCATCTCGCCTGGCGGGAGGACGTCTCCCGGCGGCGGCACGACGTACGCGACCAGCCGTGGCTCCGCGACGGTGGATGGGCGCCACGCGGTGACGTGGGCCTGCCGCATGCCCAGCAACTCGCGCAGCGCCACCTCCACCTCGCCGGGCTCGATGCGAAAGCCGCGAAGCTTCAGTTGCGCGTCCGCGCGGCCCAGGTAGTCGAGCTGACCATCCGCGCGCCAACGGACGACGTCGCCCGTCCGGTAGAGCCGGGCCCCGGGCACCTCACCATGCGGGTCCGGAACGAAGCGCTCGGCGGTGAGGTCCGGGCGGTCCAGGTAGCCACGGGCCAGGGACAGTCCACCCACGTAGAGCTCGCCCGCCACGCCCTCGGGGACGGGCTGGTGCGCCTCGTCGAGCACGTAGACATCCAGATGCGGCAAGGCGCTGCCAATGGCGACCGGGCCCGCGTCGTCCGGTGCGAGACGTGCCCACGTGGCGCACACGGTCACCTCGGTGGGGCCATACGCGTTGATGAACGCGCGGCCTTCCGCGAAGCGGGACACGAGGCTCGCGGGACACGACTCCGCGCCGACCATGAAGAGCTTCAGGTCCGGCAACGGTCCTTCCGGAAGAAGCAGGGCCACGGAGGGCGGCAGCATCACCGAGGTGATGCGCTGCTCCACCAGCAGCCGGTACAGCGCGTCGCCCATGGGCGGCGCTCCCGGCGACACGTGAAGCGCGCTGCCCGAGGACCAGGCCGCCACGTAGTCCGACACGGACATGTCGAACGCGGGCGAGGCGAACAAGAACACCCGTGAACCCGGACCGATGGGCAGGCCCCTGGCGAAGGACTCGCACAGTTGCGCGGCCCCCCGGTAGGTCACCACCACGCCCTTGGGTCGGCCCGTGCTGCCGGACGTGTAGCAAATGTAGGCCGCGGAATCGGCGAGGGGCTCGGCCCCTCCGGGCGGTGACACCTCCGAGACGCCGTCCGAAGCACCGTCGAACGCTTCCCAGCGCAGCACCGTCACGGCGTCGAGCGGCTCCAACCGCTGGGCGTACCGTTCGTGCGCCAGGAGTACCCGCGCGCCCGCGTCCGACAACGTCCACGACACCCGGCCCGGAGGATACGTGGGGTCCAACGGCACCACGGTGCCGCCCGCCTTCAGGACGGCGAGGAAGGCCACCACCTGTTCGGGACTCCCCCGCTCCAGCAGCGTGCCGACGCGGACCTCGGGGCCCACGCCCTGGCGCCGCAGCCGCGCGGCCAGCCGGTCAACCCACGCCGACAGCTCACGGTAGGACCAGCGCTTCGGCCCGGCGGCGAGCGCGGGTGCATCCGGTGTCGCACGGGCCCAGGACTCCACCCGCTGGACCATCCCGGCGACCACTTCTCCCCGTGCGTCGTGACGCTTCCTTCCACGCGCGAGCAGCGCGCGGCGCTCCTTCTCCGCGAGCCAGGGCAGGTCCACCAGCGGCAGGTCCGGCTGAGCCGCGGCGGCGTCCAGCAGCGCGCCCAGGTGGTGCACCATGCGGGCGGCGGCGGCGTTGTCGAAGAGGTCGGCGCAGTACTCCAGCCGCGCCGCGAAGGCGCCGTCCACCTCCGCCATCACCAGGGAGAGGTCGAAGGCCGCGCCGGACGGACGCAAGGGGACGGACTCGACCGACAGCTCGCCCAGCCGCGCCCGCGCCCCCGGTGCCCCGACGGCGAATGCGCCCAGGGGTTCGCTTCCTGGGCGGCCGGACTGCAGGGCGAACATCGTCTGGAAGACCGGCGCGCGCGAAGGGTCCCTGCGCGGCTGCAGTTGCTCGACGAGCCGGGGGAACGGCAGCTCCTGATGCTCCAACGCTTCCAGCACCGTGGTCCGGACCTGGGCCACCAGCCCGGAGAAGGACAGCGCGCGAGGCACGTGGGCGCGCAGTGCCACGGGGTTGACGAAGTAGCCGAGCTGGCGCGACAGGTCCGCGCGCGGACGCCCGGCGGTGGGCGTGCCGACAATCAGGTCCTCCTGCCCCGAGTAGCGGCGCAGGAACGACAGGTAGCCCGCCAGCAGCACCATGAACGGCGTGGCGCCATGCGCTCGCGCCAGGTCCTTCAAGCGCGCGGAGGTCTGCGGCGACACGCGGAACGAAACGCTGGCGCCCCGGAACGACTGAAGCCGGGGCCGTGGTCCGGAAGTGGGCAGCTCCAGCACCGGCAGCTCACCGCCCAGCCGCTCGCGCCACCAGCGTTGAAGGACTTCCGTCCTCGCTCCGGAACGCCGCCGCGCGAGCGCCTGGAGGATGCCCGCGGCGGAAGGCGGCGGAGATGGCACCCGCGCCAAAGCACCTTGGACCTCCGCGCTGTACAGCGCCCCCAGCTCCCCGGCCAGCACCTCCAACGACCAGAAGTCCGTGATGAGATGGTGCATGGCGAGCAGCAGGACATCGCCCCCCCGCGCCCCCGTGTAGAGCCGGACCCGCATCAGCGGGCCGCGCTCCAGGTCGAAGGGACGATGCGCCTCCTCGTGGAGCCGCTCGCTCAGCACGTCGTCCGTCCAGCCCGCGGCCTCGGTCCGCTCCAAGATGGGGGGCGCGTCGGCGCGACGAAGCACCGGCGCGCCCTCATGTTCCGGAAACGCGGAGGACAACGCGGGGTGGCGGGCGACGAGTTGTGCGAACGCGCGGCCCAGGGCCCCGGCGTCGACGGGCGTGGTGAAGCGCACCGCGTGTGACACCAGGTACGCCGTGCTGCCCGGTGCCAGGCGCTGGAGGAACCACAGCGCCCGCTGCCCGTCGGACATGACGTCCGCGTCACCGTCGTGCGTGTCGGCGGAAGGCTCGAGGCCGGCCTCGGCGCCCTCGGCACGGGCCTGCTCCACCCAGCGCGCCACGTCTCGCAGGCTCGGGCCCTGGAGCAGATACGCGACGGGCGGAGAGACGCCCCAGCCCTCCTCCACCGCGTGCAGCACCTCCAACGCCCGCAGGGAGTCAAGCCCGGCGTGTGTCAGTGGCGCCTCCACGTCCAGCGCCTGAACGGCCACGCCCAGCAGCGGTGCCACCCGGGCCGCGAGCACCGCGAGTACGTCATCGCTCGCCGCCGCGGTCACAGGTGCGTCGGCGGGTGACGCCAGGGGCGGCCCGGCGCGCTGCGCGTCAACGCCCGCCTCCCGCCACGCGAGCACCACGTCCAGGGCCCCCGTCAGGAAGGCCTCACGAGAGGCGCGCCGCTGCACCTTGCCGCTCGACGTCTTCGGCAGCGAGCCGGCGGAGATGAGCACCACGGCATGCGGCGCCACGCCGTGCGCCTCGCCCAGCGCCGCGCGGATGTGGGCGGCGACTTCGCCCGCGTCCGCCTCCGACGCGACCTTGGAGGAGACCTCCTGCACCAGCACCAGGCGCTCCTCGCCCTCCACGTCCACGGAGAACGCGGCGCCACAGCCGGGCCGCGCGCCGGGGTGGCTGCGCTCCGCCGAGTGCTCCAGGTCCTGCGGATAGAAGTTGCGCCCGCGCAGCACCAGCAAGTCCTTCAGCCGGCCGGTGATGAACACCTCACCGCCGTCGAGGACGCCCAGGTCACCGGTGCGCAGATAGGGCCCCTCGCCCGAGTCCGCCAACCGCCCGTGGAACGTGCGCTCCGTCTCCTCCGGCCGCTGCCAGTAGCCGTCCGCCACGCTCGGGCCCCGCACCCAGAGCTCACCCACGCGGCCCGGCTCGCAGGGACGGCCCGTCCGAGGGTCCACCACCCGCAGGTCCTGGTCTCCCAGCGACTGCCCACAGCCCACCAGCACGGTCTCCGCCGAATCCCGCTCGGGCGGCTTCGCCTCGCCGTGCAGCAACCCCTCCCGCGAGAAGCGCCGCGCCACCGGCACCGCCGCGCGCGCGCCGCCCGAGACAATCAGCGTGCCTTCCGCCAGTCCGTAGCAGGGATAGAAGGCCTCGCGCCGGAAGCCGGCGGGCGCGAAGGCCTCCGCGAAGCGCTCCAGCGTGTCCGCGCGCACCGGCTCCGCGCCGCAGAACGCGACCTCCCACCGGCTCAAGTCCAACGCCGCCCGCTGCTCCGGGGTGCTCTTGCGCACGCACAGGTCGAACGCGAAGTTGGGCCCGCCGCACACCGTCCCGCCGAAGCGCGACACCGCCTCCAGCCAACCCAGGGGGCGCTGGAGGAAGGACATGGGAGGTAGCAACACCGTGGGAATGTCGCGGAACAACGGCTGGAGCAGGCCGCCAATCAGCCCCATGTCGTGGTACGGCGGCAGCCAGAGGACGCCCACGGGCTGGGGGCTCGCGTCGAAGCCCCGCGCGATCAGCCACGAGTTGTGCAGCAGGTGACGGTGCCGCAGCACCACGCCGCGCGGCGTCCCCGTCGACCCGGAGGTGTACTGGAGGAAGGCCACCGTGTCCCCGCTCAGCTCGGGCGCGCGCCACGCCTCCGCTTCGCTCGCGGGCACCGCGTCCGTGGCCAGCCAGCGCAGGGCGCGCAGGTCCGGCGCGCCCTCGGTGAGGGGCTCCACCATGTCCGCGATGAACGTCGTCGTCAGCGCCACCCGCGCGCCGCAATCGGCGATCAGCGCCTGGAGCCTCGGCAACGTGCGGCCCAGGCGCATCGGGTCCGGTGGATACGCGGGCACCGCCACCACGCCGGCGTAGAGACACGCCAGGAAGCCCAGGGCATATTCACGCCCCGGGGGATACAGCAGCAGCGCACGTTCACCCGGCGACAGGTGCCGCTGGAGCAGCGCCGCCACGGCGCGTGCGCCCGCGTCCAACTCCGCGTACGTAAGGGCGTGCTCGCCCATGTCGTCGAGGAACGTGTAGATCCAATCGCCGGGCTGCGCCGTGGCGCGGGTCCGGCACACGTCCACGAACGTGGCATCCTCAGGGCAAACGAATTCGGAGGCGGGGTCGGCGCGAGTCGAAAGTTGCATGACGTGGGTCCCGAGGCTCTGCCTGGAGGCACCCCTCGAAACGCCACATCACGCGCCCCACCTGAAAACACGAGGGGCACGCTCTGCATCGCTCCGAACAGCGCCCCTCGGATTCCCCACCTATCTACCGGATTCCAAGTAACCAGGAAAGACCTAGCCGACACACCGGAAACACGGCGAGCCACGCTGAACGAATAAGGACGCAACGGAATGAAATACACGAACCTTGGACGCACGGGCCTGCGAGTGTCCCGGCTCGGCCTCGGCTGCATGAGCTACGGCACGCCCAAGTGGCGCCCCTGGGTGCTGGACGAAGAGGCGGCGCAGCCCTTCTTCCGCCGCGCGGTGGAGCTGGGAATCAACTTCTTCGACACGGCGGACATGTACTCACAAGGTGTCAGTGAGGAAGTCACGGGCCGGGCCCTGCGCCGCTACGCGCGCATGGACGAAGTGGTGGTGGCCACCAAGGTCTACTTCCCCACGGGCGACGGGCAGAACATGCGGGGCCTGTCCCGCAAGCACATCGTCCAGGGCTGTGAGGCGAGCCTGAAGCGGTTGGGCGTGGAGGCCATCGACCTCTACCAAATCCACCGGATGGATCCGAACACGCCCCTGGAGGAGACGCTGGCCGCGTTGGATCAGCTCGTGAGCCAGGGAAAGGTGCGCTACCTCGGGGCCTCCTCCGCGTATGCGTGGCAGTTCGCGCGGGCGCTGGGCGTCGCGGACCTGCGCGGCTGGACGCGCTTCGTGTCCATGCAGGGCCACTACAACCTCGTCTACCGGGAAGAGGAGCGGGAGATGCTCCCCCTCTGCGAGGCCGAAGGCATTGGCGTCATCCCCTGGTCGCCCCTGGCGCGAGGCCTGCTCGCGGGCTCACGCAAGTCGCTGAAGGACCGGGACACCACCGTGCGCGCGAAGTCGGACACCTTGTCGCCCACGCTCTATGACCAGCCGGGAGACTGGGACGTGGTGGAGGCGAACCGGAGCGTCGCGGAGAAGCGCAACGTCCCGCCCGCGCAGACAGCGTTGGCCTGGCTGCTCTCGCGTCCCGCGGTGACGGCGCCCATCATCGGCGCCACGAAGCTGGAGCACCTGGAGGACGCCGTGCGCGCGGTGGACCTCAAGCTGACCGCGGAGGAAGTGAAGGCCCTGGAGGCGCCCTACCAGCCCCACGCCGTGCGCGGCCTCTGAGCGGTTCCACGGTGGGGCCCGGACACCGGGCCGCACCCCGCCCGGGGTTCAGAGGTACGTGCGCACCGGGTGCATGCGGAAGGCGGCTTCCAGCGCGGCCTTGGGCCCCGCGCCGCCGTACACCACCGCCTCGATGCGATTGACGGACGGCGAAAACGGCGTCGCGGGCACACAGGCGGCGCGGTCCTCCACCAGGGCCAACTCCGGCCGGGCCTGCTGGATGCGGTACGTGAGCGGCGGGACGTAGTTGACGTCCGCCTGGAAGACGTAGCGATCCACGTCGTGCATCACCCGCGAGTATCCACAAGACGTGCTCCAACGGAGCGGGTCCGAGCGGATGGCGTCCCGGGTGGTCTCCATCGGGACGCCGCTGGGTGCGGTCCTCCGCTCCCGAATCAGCCGGGCCGACGCGACGGCGCCGCAGCCGAACTCGACGGTGCTGAAGGTGAAGGGCCTCACCGCCAGGGGAGCCTCGGGGTCCTTCTCCCGCTCCGCGAAGTGCGCACGGACCGGCTCGACCTGCGACTCGGGCACCAGCGGCGTGCTGCACTCCAACGCCTGTTCGCCCTGCTTCGTCACGAACACCACCTGCAAGTCACTGACGTAGCGCGCGCCCGAGGCCTCCGCCCGGTCCAGCAACGCCAGCACCAGGTCCGTGCCGTCCTGGTTCTGCTCGAAGGGCATCGAGATGGCCCAGGGCTCCATGCTCGCGCGCTGCGACAGGTCCGCCGGCGCGAACTCCACCGGGTCCACGCGCCGCGCGTTGTGCGCACACCCCACGAAGAACGACAACGAAACCGCCAGGAGCGAATGACGCATCGGGTGTCCTCCCAGAATCGTTCTTCACCCTAACCCGCCCACCGCGGGGCGACATCCGCATCCCCCTCCTCCCCAACGAGGAAGCCACCACGGCGCAAGCATCCGGCCCCCGCCGATATGAACGCACACGTCATGCGTTTCATCACCCCACGCGCGGGCGAACGCCGTCCCCCGGAGAGCGCTGCCGGAGCCACGCCGCCGCGGACCTGAAATCCGCCTCCAGATGGATGCGCGCTTCGGCCCGCTCCCGCGCCCCGGTCAGGCGAACGATGGCCTCGGTTTCCAGGGTGGCCATCCACCCCTCCGCCCACCGTGAGCTCAACACCTGCCCCCGGCTGATGTGGATGCGAAACCCCACGCCCAGGAAGGCCTGCGCGGCCTGCGCCCCCAAGGCGATGACCATCCGAGGACGCGCCCGCGCCACCGCCGCGTCCAGCCCATGGCGACACGAGGTCCGGGCCCCCTCTGGCAGGGGCCACGTCCCACAGCCAGCGCCACACGGCACCACGCCATGGGTGACAGGGGCCGTTGGCCCCAGGAGCCCCGCCCTTCCCAGGACCAACGCCAGCAACTGCCCCGCGGGCCCCGTGAAGGAGGGGCTGTCACCGCCCTCATGCGCCATCCCCACCAACATCAAGGGAACGCCCCCGGCCGTGGGACCCGGACTCCGCCCCCGCGCCCTGGACGCCGCGTGGGCGGCGGCATCACCCGAGGCGTGCGTGCCCTCCGCGAAGGTCAGCCGCTCCAGGTCCCAGTGCGCGCCGCCGTCGGGCGTGAACAGGCTCCAGGCGAAGGAGGCGAAGCGGCGCACGAGGAACGGCGCCACGGCCCGGAGGATGCGGTGCTCCGGCGCGTACCACGCGACATGGTGCTCCCGCCCGTGGCGCGGCACACGCCGGAATCGCACGGCGTCCGTCATGGCCTTCAGGTCCCGGCGGACCGACTGCTCCATCCACCGCAGTTGGCGCACGTCCGTGTCTTCATGCCGTTGCAGGAGCGCCGGCTCTCCATGGGTGAGCCGCCAGAGTACCCGGTAGAGCAGCGCCCACCGGCCCGGGTCGCGGTGAGGCAACACCGCCCGCGTCATGCCCAGGAAGTCCCGGGGCACCGCGGGCGCGAGCCGTCCACACGCCTCCCACCGCGCCGCGGCCCGCAGCAGCCCCTCCGGGTGCCCACGCACTTCGTCGAAGTGGACGCGGTCGGGAGGCGCCTCCCGGGCCAACAGCCCACGCGCCACGGCCCGGAATGCCGCCAGGTCCGGCGCCACACTCACCCGCGTCAGCCCCCGCGCAGCAGGCCCCGCGTCAACGCCGGGCGCGCGAGCCCTCCACGCGCCAGGACCAGGCTTCCACTCCGGATGGACGTCCATGCGGGCATTCCTACCTGCCCGGTCTGACATCCCCCATCCCGCCCACGACGTCCTGTCAGGCCCCGCCGCTCACGGCTCGCGCGCCAGCGCGTCCACCTGCTCCTGGACCTTCGCGGTGTCCGCGAAGAAGTCGTCCACCGGCTCGGTCCCCACCAGCCGGAGGGCCGGGGGCAGCAGCGCCCGGCGGAAGCCCAGCTCCGTGCTGAAGGACTCGTTGCCCAGCCACGCGTCGGCGCGCGACAAGGCCCCGAACGAGAGGGTGACGACGGCGATGACCCGGACGAGCCGCTCGGACTCCCACTTCGTCACATAGCGCAGGTGCCAGAAGAGGCCCCACGCCATCAGTGACAGGAAGGCCAGGTGGTGGGCCCAGGCCAGGTTGGAGCTCACCCCCAGGCTGAAGCCCACCAGCGTGAGCAGCGGCTGGATGACCACGGCGCCCAGCAGCACCAGCGCCGCCACCGTGGCGTGCGTGCGGAAGTGGAACTGCTTGCGCGCGATGCGGCTGGCCATGGACCAGCCACCGGCCCACATGAAGGTGATGCCCAACGGCACCACCAGCGCCACCGTCAGCTCGCCCCAGTCCGTGCGCCCGTAGTTGGACAGGTAGCCCTCCAGCAGGCTCGCGCCCAGCAGGGCCTGCACGGCCAGGGAGAAATAGCGCGGCTGCTCGAACACGCGGGGCCGGGGCGCGCTGGGCTGCGCGGCGATGACCGTCTTCTCCACCGGATGGCTGCGCGCGCGGAAGCGCAGGACGGTGTCCCCCACGGACACGCGGGTATCGGACGCCAGGTCCATTTCGGCCAACGGCGTCCACGGGTCCATGCGGTAGGTGCCGTTCTGGCTGCCCACGTCGCGAAGCACCAGCGTGCCGTCCTCGCGCCGCTCGATGCGCAGGTGCTCCGAGGACACCTTCGGGTCATCCAGGATGACGTCGTTCCCGTAGCCCCGGCCCACGTTCACCGGGAAGCGCTCCAGCCGGTGGCGGGACTGAACGCCGTCGCCTTCCAACACCTCGAGGAAGATCACTTCGTCCACGACAGCCCCTCCAGGTACCGGCGCGCCAGCTTGCGGCCGTTGTCCGCGGTGAAGCCCGCCAGCGTGAGCGACGTGTCCACACCACTGGTGCTGGCATTGAGCGTGGCCGCGCGCAGCACCAGGTCATACAGGCCGGGGAACTTCTTGTAGGCGCGCAGGCACAGCGCCGCGCGCACCGGCAGGCCCGCCACGTCCACGAACTCCGACTGGCAGCGGTAGTTGGTGACGTCCTGCCGCGTGGCCTCCACCGGGTCCGGGTCCTGCGAGTAGAGCGCGGTGTAGAGCGAGGAGAAGCGCAGCGCCCCCAGCTTCTGGCTGGTGGCGTGTTGATGCAGGAAGGTCACCACGCCCGTCCGGTGACGCGAGGACACGAAGATGTCCTCCTCCGACGAGCACTGGTAGTTCGTCACCGTGTACGGCACCTCCGGGTCGTGCGGCGTGTCGCCCCAGCACTTGAGGAACGCGCCCCACCGCCCGGGGACGCGGTAGCTCCCCAGGGCCTGCTGCGGCACGGGCTCGCCCATCAGCCGCTCCGTGACGCGCTGCTGGTTGTCCAGGAGCTGCGCGCGCACCGTGTCCAGCAGCGCCTGCGCGCCGGAGTCCTTCGCCTCGAGCGCGCGCGCCAACAGCTCACGCGCATGTTTCACCGGGACCAGGAACCCCACCTGGTTGCCCATGGTCGCCACGTTGACGCCCACCACGCGGCCCTCGCCGGTGAGCGTGGGCCCGCCGCTCATGCCGGGATTGATGGCGCCACTGAAGTGCAGCCGCTCGTAGAGGGCGTCACGGATGTAGCCGTTGTACGTGCCCTCGACGATGGTGGTCCCCAGGTCGCGGGGGTTGCCCATGGCGAACAGGCGCGCGCCCTGCGGCGGCTCGCGGTCATCCAGGGCGAAGAAGTGCTCCACCGGCGTGGCGGTCTGGATGACGGCCAGGTCGTGCACCACGTCCACGTCCACCAACCGCACCGGCACGGGCTCTCCCCCGCCCTTGAGCACCAGCTCCGCCTTGTAGTCATCCGGGTGGATCACCACGTCGGAGATGACGTGATAGTTCGTCATCGCGTGCCCGGCGGCCGACACGAAGAAGGCCGACCCGATGGACGACCGCGTCCCCGAGCGCCGCTCGATGATGCGCACCTGCGCGACCTGTCCCTCGAGCCGCTGGAACAGCTCGTGCGTGGCGGGTGGCAAGGCCCCCAGGGGAACAGCGGGTGGGGGCGCTTCGGCTGCCGGAAGCGGGCTCGGCTCCGCCGGAGCCACCGGCGTCTGCGTGAGCACCGCTGCGAGGATGAAAGCGTGCATGGATGCGGCGCACCCTACCCCACCGCGCCCGCCGTGGGACGTTCCGACACACCCCCTCCTTCCGAAGGCGCGAGGAAGCCACCAGGCGGGCGTCCGAAGCGCCTGTCCACCGGTCGACCCGGGGCCGCGCCAGCGGTCCATGGCGAGCCTTCCACCGGGTCCCCATGTTCCGCCTCCGGGTGGGGGAGCCGACATGCGCCACAGCCAGCGGGGCGGCGTGCGCGTCCAGGCGCCGAGGTGGCGGACGGCCGCGCTGCTGCTGACACTGCTCCCCTCGCTGGCCCGACCCGCGAGCTACCCCGCGGACGCCCCCCGAGTCGAAACGGGCGAGGACGCGGAGGCCACGGAGCCCCGGCCCCGTCAGCTCGGCTGGGCCCTGCTGGAAGTGACGGCCATCAACGCCACCGTGTGGGCCTTCAACATGTATGTCCTGAAAAAGGACTGGTCGGTGGTGAACCTGCGCACGTGGCGCCGGAACCTGGCGACGGGCTTTGTCTGGGACCGAGACGATTTCAGCACGAACCAGTTCGCCCACCCCTACCACGGCAGCGCGTACTTCAACGCCGCCCGGGACCACGGCTTCGGCTACTGGGGCGCCACGGCCTTCACGCTCCTGGGCAGCCTCCAATGGGAGCTCTTCGGCGAGCAGAAGCTGCCGTCCATCAACGACCTCATCAACACCACCATGGGGGGCTGGGCGCAGGGCGAGGCCATCTACCGGCTGTCCTCCATGCTGCTGGACCAGCGCGACACGGGCACCCGGCGCGTCGCCCGCGAGGTCTCCGCGGGCCTGCTCAACCCCATCCGGGGCTTCAACCGGGTGGTGCGCGGAGACGCCTGGCGCAGCGCCCCCACGCCCGAGGACTGGCAGCCCCCGGTGTTCGCCACCCTGCTGCGCTCGGGGTATCTCAACATCGACGCGGGCGAGCCGCTGAACCAGTTCTTCGCGGAGCTGGACCTGCGCTACGGCGACGCCCTGCGCTTCCCGGTGAAGGCGCCGTTCGACGCCTTCAACATGGGCGTGCAGTTCACCACGGGCGAGGGCCGGCTCATCAGCCGCGCGGAGGTCAAAGGCGCCCTGGCGATGCTCTCGCTGGAGAGCAGCGGCAACGAGCGCATCCTGCTGGGCGCGTTCCAGCACTTCGACTTCAATGACAACCAGGCCTATGAGCTGGGCGGACAGTCGCTCGGCGCGGGGCTGGTGTACCGGTACGTGACGCAGCAGGGGCGCGAGCTGCGTCTGTCGCTGCACCTGCGAGGGCTGGTGCTCGCCGGCATCTCCTCCGAGTACGCCGAGTTGATAGGACGCGACTACGACTACGGCCCGGGACTGGGCTTCCACATCGAGGCCTCGTACGGCCGCTGGCCCTGGGAGTACCTCAAGCTGCACGCGGGCTCGACGTGGATCCACACGTTGAACGGCGCGGACGGCAACCACCTGGTCCACGAAGGCACGCTGCTGCTGGACGTGCCGCTGTTCGCCAACCTGGGCCTGGGCGCCAGCTTCACGTTCTTCGAGCGCAACAGCTTCTTCCGCGACTACGACACCGTCTCGCGAGGCATCCCGCAGGCACGCGTGTTCCTCTCACTGCACTGAGGAGTCGCGTGTGGCATATGTGACTTGGCGGCCCGCACCGCTGCCGATACTGTCATGCGAGGCCCATGATGTGTCGCGGCCATCGGTGATGGCATGCCAGGAGTCCCGCCCATGAACCCTCCGATGCCGTCGCTGCCCTCCTCCGCCACCGAGACCCGGATGGTGGACATGGTGTTCCCCGACCAGGCCACGCACTCCGGCGTCCTCTTCGGCGGTCAGGCCCTGCGGATGATGGACATGTCCGCGTTCATCACCGCGAGCCGCTACACCCGGCGCAACATCGTCACCGCCTCCAGCGAGCGCGTAGACTTCCACGTCCCTGTCCGGCAGGGACAGCTCGTGGAGCTGGTGGGCAGGGTCGTCTCCACCGGCAGGACGTCCCTCACGGTGGAGGTGGAGCTGTTCGCCGAGGAGCTGCTCACCGGCGTCCGCGAGCTGTGCACACGCGGGCGGTTCATCATGGTCGCGCTGGATGAGCACCAGAAGCCGACGCCCGTCCCGCCGCTCGCGCCCGAGCCCACGTAGCGCGGTGGTGATTCACACGGACGTGTTCGCGGCGTGCCGCAGCCGCCGCCTGCGCCAGGCCGTGTACGAGACGACCAACGCGCCCGCGAGGGTCCCCGCCAGCGCGCCCAGCAGCCGGCGTGGCACCGGGCCCGCGGCGTTCGGTACTTCATGCCGGAACGTCTCCAAGGACGCGCGCACCTGCGGCGCCAGCGCCTGCCAGCGCACGGCCGGCGCGCTCACGGTCACCACGGCGTGCTCCCCTTCCGAGGCCAGCCCGGCGATCAACACCGTGCGCACCTGCCCCGCCTCGCGCAGCGTACCCAGGACCTCCACCCGAGGCGTCGTCCCACCGATGCGCTCCACGCGCTCCGGCGACAACTGGAGGCCCAGCTCACGCCGGTAGTGCTGCATCACGGCCGAGGCGAAGTCTTCACGGTCGGAGGGGCTCGCGCTGAAGCCGCTGCTCACCACGGAGACGAGGAACGTGGCCGCGTCGGGGCCCTCGCCATCCGTCAGCGCGGCGGACAGCACGCGCGGCGTCTCCGCGTCCAAGCCCACCGCGCCCACGCGGGAGCCCGCGTATTGCTCCCAGCGCACCATGTGGAAGCCTTCGGGCGGACGGAACTGGTAGCCGTCACGGCGCACCTCCGTACCGAGCGCGCCCGTCAGCGTCAGCAGCCCAGCGGCGAGGGAAGCGACATGCACCGGGACAGCATACCCCCGCCGCGCACGCGGCGCGCGCCGAGCCCCAGGGCCGCGTTCGCGAAGTCGACTGCACACCGACGGACCGAACGTGCAACGGGCTGCACAAACACCTTTCGGTGGAACGCGGAACCCCTCTGGAGTTGGCGCGCCAACGGCGCGGCCTTGGCCTTGCAACACGCCGGGCCATGACATCGCTCAAGGCCCTGCTCACATGGATGTGTCCGCTGTTCCTCGGGTTGGCGCTCATCGCACCGGGCTCCGGTCTCGCGCACACGGGCTTGCGACTTCTCGAGGACACCCCTGTGCCGAACGAAAAACCTCAGGGAGGGCCTCGACTGCTGGAACTCCCACCCGCGCCAGGACGCACGCCCAGCCCAGGGTCCCCGGTGGCACGTGTCGCAGCGGAAGTGGGCGGGATCGCGCTGACCTCGTTCGCCGCGGTGATTCCGGGCGCAGTCATTGGACTCGCGCTTTGTGACGGCGGCAGCGGCCCGATCGGCCTTGGCTGCTGGGATTACGCGGCGCTCGGAGCCCTGGGTGGAATGATGATCGGAGCGCCCATCGGCGTCTGGGCGGGCGCGGGACTCGTGGATGGCAAAGGCACCCAGGCTGGCGCGTTCGCGGGGGCTGCGGTGGGGGCTGGCGCTGGACTCGCGACCGCGTACCTGGTCCCCAATACCGACATCCAACCGCTCGCCATCATGGTGGGGCCGCTGCTTGGCGCCATCGTCGGGTACGAAGTGTCACACGCCCTCAACTCGCGCCCCGAAGAGCCGCAGGCGGTCAGCCTGCAGCCCGCCCTCGCGTTGGGCCCCGGGCACACCGTGCTGGGAATGAGCGGCCAGTTCTGACGCCTGCACTCCGTGCGGCTGACGCGCAGGCGGCGCCATGCCTCCGCTACCCGCAGGTCACCGAATCCCAGCAGGAGTACGTCAATTCAAAAAGGGCGTGGCCGAGCCCATCCGGCCCCACCTCACAGAGGCGCTCCCGCTCCACGGGGTTGCAGATGCCCACGGAACAGGCTGCCTCGGCGGCGGCGTACGCCCGCTCTCTCGCGACCTCCATGGCCCGGTGGCAGCGGAGCGGGTTCGTCGCCGACCTCGTCACGACGCGCAGCTCCGTCTCGCACGTACACAACCCCCGGGGAGAGGCGTCCGCGCACGACTGGGTTTCGAAACACGTCAGCGCGGAATCACCGGACTCGAGGTCGACCGTGCCCTCGCCCGGGTCCCCCGCGTTGCACGCGCTCAACGCCGCCGCCACACACAGGACAAGGACACCCAGACGCCAGCTTCCTACAGAGGGAGTTTTCATCCCAACGACGCTACTGGCGCGCGCGACACGCCCACCATCGTGGGAAGCCGCCACGTGATGTCGAGAGGTCGACGCCAAGGCACGGCCGTCGATGATGAGCAGGCCCCTCTGTGTGAAGAGGCATTGCCGATGCGCCTCGCGCGACACCGCGTCGCCGGAAACGCCCCCGTGCGGTGAGTCGGGGCATCACGGTGACGATGCGCATGTGGCGCGGGGGCGCATCCCGAGGCACGCTGCCAGCCATGCGCGAAGCCTTTGAACGCGTCACGACGGAACGCTTGCTGCTTCGCGCGGTCAGCCGAAGCGACGTGAACGCGGTGTTCACCCTGCACTCGGATCCGGAGACCAACCGGTTCAGCCTCACTGGCGCCATGACCTCGATGGACGAGGCTCGCCATCGGACCGCGCTGTGGATGGAGGACTGGGCGCAGCGGGACCTCGGCTACTGGGTCGCCGAGCGGCGAGAGGCTCCGGGCGACGTCGTGGGCTTCGGAGGCCTGCGCTACAAGGTGCTCGAAGGCCTGCTGGTCCTGAACCTCGCCTACCGGTTCTCGCCCCGGACGTGGGGCTCGGGCTTCGCGACAGAGATGGCCCGAGCCGCGCTGGACCTGGCGCGGCGGCACCTGCCCGAGGTTCCCGTGATCGCCATCATCCACCCAGACAACGTGGCCTCCCTCCGCGTCGCGGAGCGACTCGGGATGCGGCTCGAACGCCACGTGGACTACGAGGGCACGCCCAACCGACTCTACGTTCCAGGGGAACGCTGACGCTCAACGGCCGCGCCCGCCGGAATCCAATACTTTAGTCGCGACTTGACTATGGGCCTCCCGCGCCCAATACTTAAGTCCGTGCCTAACCAATCCGACATTGACCGTGTCTTCCACGCGCTGGGCGACCCGACACGTCGCGCCATCGTGGAGAAGCTGGGGCACGGGCCCTGTTCGGTCAGTGCGCTCGCCCAACCGCTTGGCATCTCGTTGGCGGCCGTGGTCCAGCACCTTCAAGTGCTGGAGGAGAGCGGGCTCGTGGCGACCGAAAAGGTCGGCCGCGTGCGCTCGTGCCGGCTGGACGCCAAGGGCCTCCAGGTCGCGGGGCAATGGATTGCCGACCGTCGCAGCCTCATCGAACGCAAGTTCGACCGTCTCGAAGCACTCCTTGCCGAACCCACCACCCCACCCTCGGGAAAGAAGCCATGACCCTCGTTCACAGCACCTTCACCGTCGACCGGACCTTCAGCGC
This sequence comes from Myxococcus hansupus, assembly GCF_000280925.3. Taxonomy (NCBI): domain Bacteria; kingdom Pseudomonadati; phylum Myxococcota; class Myxococcia; order Myxococcales; family Myxococcaceae; genus Pseudomyxococcus; species Pseudomyxococcus hansupus. The sequence goes on along the minus strand of NZ_CP012109.1, from coordinate 3,583,795 downwards.
CCCCATCGCCCGCGTGTTCAACGCGTTCGAGAACCCCGAGATTCGCCGCCGCTGGTTCGTCGAAGGCGAAGGCTGGGAGATTGTCCGGTACGAGCTCAACTTCAAGGCGGGCAGCCGTGAAGGCGGCGTCTTCCGCTTCCAGGGTGGACCGGAGATTGGCAATGACACGCTCTACACGGACATCATTCCCAATGAGCGCATCGTCTTCGCCTATACGATGACTGTCGCCGGCAAGAACATCTCCTCATCGCTGGTGACGGTGCAGTTCAGCACCGAGGGCGACACGACACGTCTCACCTATACCGAGCAGGGCGCGTACTTCGAAGGCGGCCAGGACGCGGTCCGCGGACGCGAGGCGGGAACGAAGGAGCTGTTCGAAAAGCTGGCGCTCGAGCTCACACGCTGAACGCGCCCCCACCCGTCCAGTCGCAGACCTGTCATCACCCGCGCGCCTCGCCGCAAAGCCAGCCAACAATCATCCGCATCCGAAGCTCTGATTCTGCCCGCTGGCGGCCCTCGTTGACCCGCACCGCCAGCAACCCCGGACGGAGGACGAACCCCGGAGCACGCCTTCGCGCCGGGAGCCCGTCTCCTTCCAAAGCTCAGTTCGATTCCTGCGTCGCGACCCACCACGTGGTTCCGCCCGCGTCACGGAACCCGCCGCGCTTGTCGCCATCTCCCGAATTGACCGGCGTCTTGACGGCCTCGGCCCCAGCGGCGAGCGCGCGCTGGTAGATGCCATCCACGTCCGCGACGTACAGGTGAACGTGGCTGGCGACCGCCGGCCAACCGTTGGCGGCTTCGCTCAGCATGATGACCGTGTCATCGATGCGCACCTCACCGTGCATCAACCGGCCGTTGTCCCCGGGAACCATGCGCAGCCGTTCCGCGCCGAACACCTCCACCAGAAAGTCGACGGTCCTGCCCGCCCCGTCGACGACGAGGTACGGCGCCACGGATGTATACCCCTCAGGCTTGTACGCCACGTGCCCTCCTTGAATGCGAATGCCGCTTCAGGAAGGAGAACCTGACGCCGCCCGCGCCTGGGGGCAAGCGGCGTCTGCTCCCGTGCTCACACGGACCGCGTCATGCCCGGACTCAGCGGGAGATGGCCACCGAGGACACGCGGTCGTTCCACGGGCCATTCGGAAGGGTGTCGATGTCACTCACGCTCTGCGTCGCGGTGGTGCACCGCCCCGTCAGATTCACGTGCTCACACAGGGTCGCCCGGTACGGCCCCACGACCGAGAGGGAGCTCGCCACGTCATTGAAGCCCAGGTCTCCGAGCGCATTCACGCCGCCCGTGAGCCGCACCAGGTTGCCCTCGAAGTTGCCGTGCTCGTGGAGATAGACACCCTCCGAGGCGGAGTGCGCCTGGACCGCGTACGTATAGTCCCCTGACGAGAGGTGCGCCCCCCGCCCGTAGTCCGAGTACGCCCAGTTGCTCAGCCCGCCCGGCGACTGCTTCACCACCACCGCCCAGCGCTGGAACGGGAAGCGGGCCCCCAGACGGCCGTGAAGCGCCACCGCGCGCTCCCCCGCGCCACCGGACAAGCTCCCGAGCTGGCCTCGCACGTAGCTCTCCAGCGTGCCCTTCCCCACCACGCTCGTCACCGAGTTCGTCGGAAAGGCGATGTGGGTGTAATCATCCATGCTGTCGGATTGATAGTAATTGCCCTGGTGGGTCATCCAAGCGCCCCAGGCGCGCTTCAAGGCCATCACGTGCCAGTAGCGCCCCGGGACGGCGTTGTTGACGAAGTTCCGGATGCCGTGCCAGCGCTGCTCGGCGTTGCCGCCAATGGTGTGCGCGGTGTTCCTGAAAATGACGTTGAAGTCGTCCGGCAGCCACGTCGTCGACGACAGCAGCCGGAAGTTGAGCGCCAGGATGGCGTCAATCAAACCCGCCCCCGGAAAGTCCATGAACAGGATGCCCGCGCGCTGGTTGTGGCCCGCCACCAGGTGGTCAATGGCGTAGTCGTTCACCCCGCGGATGCCCATCGAGCTGTGCCCACCCGCCACCGAGTAGGGATGCGCGAGCGCGGAGGCACCACTGAGGAAGTTGACGAACAGCGAGGAAGACGCGCCGGTGTTCGTCCGCTCCAGGTGCGCCCGGACCTTGTTCCACTTGTTGCCGATGTCGAAGAGCGTCGACACCGTCCAGTCGTCCTGGAGGTTGAGGCTACCCCAGGCGATGCCGTACGCCCCGCCACCAAAGTCATCCAGGATGACAATCTTTCCCCGCACCTCGCCCAGGCTCGGCACCTGGCTGCCCGTCCAGATGTAGGGCCGGTAGGCCGGGTTGTTCCGGTACGCCAGATACGTCTCGGCGAAGCTGCGGGTGACGTTCTCCTCCGTGTGCTCCTTCTTGACGCGCATCACCACCGTCTCGGAGGGGTTCGCGTTCAGAAACTGGATGGTCGTCCGGAGGACGTCATCGAAGTTGACGTGGAGGTAGACCACGCCGTGGTGGATGGTGAAGCTGTCCGCGATGTGCCGGCAGCGGATGTCCAGCGCGCGGACGCCCGCCTCCAACTGCTTGCGCAGGTCCAGGGACTGCGTCTGCGTCAGCGACCCACCGTAGCCCTGGTAGGCCATGGTGTCGTGGGTGCCGGGCAATGACAGCGCGGACAGCCGCGTCGAGTCCGGCACCCAGTTCATCCAGTTCGGGTGATGCGTCTCGATGCTCCCGGAGTCGTTGTAGTAGCGGCCGCGGGCGAACGCCGCGGGAGCCATGGCGACACTCGCCAGGACGAGCATCGCCGCCAGGTGGCGGAGGCGGGGGAAGGCAGACGAACGATTTGACATGAGGGGGTTCTCGGCGACGAGGTGCAAAGACAAACGCCCCGGTCTTCACCGTGGCGCGTCCAAGGCAAGACGCTCTCACGAATACCCAGAACTCCCAACAAATCACCTGCCTCTCCGGCTTCGCTGCCGATGTCCATTCCCGTTCGGCTGGGATTGGACGATTCGTGGCTGCGTCGCCACGGGAGCGGCGGGCTCGAAACGAACGGGGAAAATGAAAGCCCCTGCCCCCGGGATGTTGGGGGACAGGGGCTTGTGTCAGCCGACAGTCAGCCGCGGCCGAGACGGGGGCTCACTGCGCCTGAACAGGCGTGTGCGCGTCCACGATGGGGCAGTTGTTGATGCACTCGTTGTGGCGATAGAAGCAGGTGCCCAGCGGCGTCGTGCCCAGCCGGAGGCACTGGTTCAAGCGCGTGTCACACTGCTGAACGCAGGCGTTGGCCTGCTCGACCTCGGGGGCCGCCGCCGTGCACCAGGTCGCCTCGCAGTCCATGCGACCGTACTCGCACATCTCCTTCGCCTCGGCCGTCTGCGCGCGGGACATACAACGGACGTAGAGCCAGCCACAGTCGCTACACAGCGCCGCCGCCTCGACCTCGGGGGTCTGCGCGGAATCCTGCTGCGAGCCCTCGACACCGCCACAGCCCGCCAGCAGTCCAGCAACGAGTGCCACCGCCACGAAAACCGACTTTGCCTGCATGTTTGCTCCCGGTGAGACCTTTCGGCTTTGAAAGGTCTTTCCAGAATAATGGCTCTGACGTCCGACATCGAAGGCGAAATGTGTCGCCGCGAAATACCGTGACGGGTACGGATGTCCGCCGGGCAACGAAAGGTACGCCGCCGCATGAACGCCGCCCCTGTCGCGATTCTGTTCCAGGCCCTGGCCCCGCCGGTCATCAACGGGCTGCGGAAGGAGGCCAAGCCGGGGGGCTACTCCGACGGCGGTGCCGACATCGCCTTCGCGCTGCGCCAGGCGGGCCAGGCGGTCGTCACACCCGTCAACGCCCCTTCCCCGGCCTCCGCCCTGGACTGGGTGTTCCCGGATACGGAGGCGGGCATCGCCTCGGCGCTGGGCCTGGGCGCCCGTGTGTTCTGGGCGAACACCGTGCTCTTCGCGGGCCATCCGCTCGAGGCGGTGTTGTCTCGCGTCGCCGTCGTGGGCCAGCACCCCGCCGCCGTCCACCGCTTCGACGACAAGTTCGACACCAACCAACTGCTCCTCCAACGCGGACTGCCCGTCGCGCGCTCCTTGCTGGTGGCGCGTGAGGCGCGGGCCGGGGTCGTCGCCCTGGACGCCGTGAGCACGCAGGGCCTGGCGTTCCCCGTCATGGTGAAGCCCATCCGGGGACGGGGGAGCCAGGGCGTCACGCGGACCGCGAACCTCGCGGAGCTTCACGCCGCGGCGAGCGCGCTGCTGAACGGGGGCGCCTTCGGTGACACCCTGATGCTCGAGGAGTACCTGCCCGGAGAGGAGCTGACCGTGACGGTCCTGCCCCCCGCCTCGCCCACCCCCACTGGACAGCTTGGCGCGAAGCACTGGTGCCTGCGCCCCGTGGTCCGCTTCGACCACCACGACGGCGTCATGCCCTACAACGGCACGGTCGCGGTGACCCAGAACAGCCGCGCGCTGTCGGACGAGGATGCCTCGCGGCCCGGAATCCAGGCCGTGCTCGGAGCCTGCGCGGAGGCGGCCCGGCTCGTGGACGCCCGCGCGCTCATCCGCATTGACTGCAGGGCGGGCGCCGACGGCGCGTTCCGCCTCTTCGACCTCAACATGAAGCCCAACTTGACGGGCCCGGGGCGCCCTGGCCGCGACGACCAGGACAGCCTCTGTGCCTTGTCGGCGCGAGCGGAGGGCTGGAGCTACGCCGACCTGCTTCGCGCCATGCTCGCCGCGGCCTGGACCGAGCGCTCCTGACCGGCCACGGCGCCTTCAGGGAGGCAGGTTGCTACTGGAAGCTGGCGAGCGCCTCCTGCTCGCTGTCGAAGGTCTCGAAGACCGTCAGCAACCTGGTGATCATCAGCACGTCCTGGACCTTGCTCGGAAGCGCCAGGAGCTTCAGCGCGCCGCCATGGTTCGACATCCGGGTGTAGGCGCTCACCAGCTCGCCAATGCCAGAGCTGTCCACGGACGAAACATTCGCCAGGTGCAACACGAGCTTCTTCTTCCCGTCTTCCAGCGCCTGGTGCACCGCCTGGCGCAATACGACCGCGCCCTCTCCAATCGCAATCTTCCCGGCGAGGTCGAGGATGGTGACGTCGCCTGACTGGCGCTGCTGGATGGTCAACTGAGCCATGAGACTCACTCCTGTTTCAGAGGGGGGACCGCGAACCGCTGCTTCGAAAGACGGACGACGGCGCCGCCCCGGGGATGGCGCGAGAACTCCACCTCATCCATGAGCGCGCGCATCAACAGCACCCCTCGCCCCGAAGGCACGAGGAGCCGAGCACCGGACGTCGCATCCGGAACCGCCGCCACGTCGAATCCGTTACCTTCATCCCGCACACACACCGTGATGCAGGCATCCTGATACGAAATGCCCACCTCGACCCGGCGGCGCATCTGGCCTTGATTGCCATGTTGAATGGCATTGGCCACGGCCTCCGCGACCGCCAACTCCACCTGCTCCGACTCAGGCCCGAAGAAGCGCACGTCCTCCAAGAAGCGACGGAGCCCGGCGGTGACCCTGTCAATGAACTCCAACCGGCTTTCGCCGAACATGCGCAAGGAGGTCGTCATCTGGAACCAGGGAAGTGCTCGCGACCCTGAAATAGGTATCAGCGCTCAACTGGAAATACAATCAAAACACGACTAATCATCCCTTAAGGCAGACATGACACCCGGGTGTCGCGACACACTCAATCCCTTGCATTTCATCCGCGAGCACGAGACGGACGACCCGCCGGGCAGGCAGGGGGCGGTGCCGACCCCGCCAAGCCCGCCCCGGAATCCACGATTTCAACTCACCGTGGCGCTGCGTGTTCGTTGTGACATCCCCGCGCGGCGCGGGTAACCTGCCGGGGAGATGACCCCCGCCGCCAGGGCCGACATGGAGTTACGTGCCGATCGCGCCCTGCGCCGCGGCGAGCTCACCGAAGCGCTCGGACTGTACGAGTCGCTCGTTCGCGCGTTCCCAGCCGACCCCGGCCTGGCCGGCAAGCTGGCCAACGCGCGGGAGCTGCTCCAGCCCGCGGAACTGGAAGTGCTCGAAGCGGCCCGGGCGGAGGCCCACATCCCGCTCCCCGTGGGCCCCTCGTCCCCCGTGCAGGAAGGCGAACGCCTCTTCGCCCTGGGTGACTACGCGGGAGCCGCCGCGTGCTACCGCCGCGCCCTCCAGGAACGGCCGGACAGCGAGCTGCTGAAGGAGCGGCTGATCGAGCTCTATGGCCTCGCGCGCACGATGCCCCTACAGTCTCCGACAGATAGGGCACTCCCCGACAAGCCGGAGCCTCGCCTGCAGGCCCTGCTCGACCGGGTCGCCTCGCGCCGCCGCCTGAAGCGCGACTGAGGAAAGGGCCCGTTTCCACTCGCGAATCCGCCCTCCCCGGTGATTCGCGCGTTGCACCCCCCGGCCCCCCTCCTACAATCAGGTCCGACGTTTCTGTCATGGTGACGCTCTCTCCCTCTGACACCCGCGTCCGACCTGTATGCCCCAGCCCATGAGACTTGGAGTCCTGACCGGTGGTGGAGACTGCCCCGGCCTCAACGCGCTCATTCGCGGCCTCGTGAAGCGAGGCACGCACGAGTTCGGCCACGAATTCGTCGGCATCGAGAATGGCTACATGGGGCTGCTCGAGCCGGGGCTCGCCCACCCGCTCACTGAAGAGGACACGCGCGGCATCCTCCCCAAGGGCGGCACCATCCTGGGGACCTCCAACAAGGCCAACCCGTTCTCGTACGCGACCCGTGAGAACGGGCACTGGGTGGAGCACGACGTGTCCGACCAGGTCCTCCGCCGGTGCGAGGAGCTGCGCCTGGACGGGCTCATCGCCGTGGGCGGTGATGGCACGCTGTCCATCGCCCACCGGCTGTCAGAGAAGGGCCTCAAGGTGGTGGGCTGCCCGAAGACCATCGACAACGACTTGTCCGGCACGGACCAGACGTTCGGGTTCGACACCGCGCGGCTCATCGTCACCGAGGCGCTCGACCGCCTGCACTCCACCGCCGAGTCCCATGACCGGGTGATGGTGGTGGAGATCATGGGCCGCCACGCGGGCTTCCTCACCCTGGAGAGCGGCATCGCCGGGGGCGCGGACGTCATCCTGATTCCGGAGATTCCGTACAACGTGGAAGCCGTGGTGGCGAAGGTCCGCCGCCGCTCCACCCGCCGTCGCAGCTTCTCCATCATCGCCATCTCGGAGGGTGCGTTTCCCCAGGGCGGCGAGCTGGCCGTGCTGGACGCGGCGGAGGCCATTCCCGGGCGCGGCGTGGTCCGGCTGGGCGGCTCGGGCAAGGTGCTGGCGGACCTGCTCGCCCGCCACATCGAAGCGGAGATTCGCGTGACGGTGCTGGGCCACCTCCAGCGCGGCGGCAGCCCCAGCGCGGCGGACCGGGTGCTGGCCACCCGCTACGGCTGCAAGGTGCTGGACCTGGTGAGCGCCGGGCAGTGGGACCACATGGTGGCGCTGCGCGCGGGGGAGATCATCGCGGTACCCTTGAGCGAATCGCGCAAGGAGCGCCGGGTGGATCCGGCGGGCGAGCTGGTGCGCTTCACCAAGAGCATGGGCATCAGCTTCGGGGACTGAGGGGACTCACCGCACGCCATGACGTCGCTCGTCGGCCGCCATATCGGTCGCTACCGCATCCTCGAGCAACTCGGCTCGGGGGGCATGAGCGTCGTGTACAAAGGGCTCGACACGGCCCTGGACCGCGAGGTCGCGGTGAAGGTGCTGCACCCGCACCTCGCCGGCAAGGACGAGTCCCGCCGCCGGCTGGCCCGCGAGGCCCGCGCGGTGGCCAAGCTGCACCACCCCAACATCCTGGAGGTGTTCGACTTCTCCGCCGCGGACGCGCAGGACGCGTTCATCGTCACCGAGTACATCCGCGGCCAGACGCTGAAGGTCTTCCTGGACGAAGGCCCCATGGACCCGCCGGAGCTGGCGGCCATGGTCATCCATGAGCTCGCCGCCGCCCTGGCCCACGCCCACGAGGCCGGCGTCATCCACCGCGACCTCAAGCCCGAGAACGTCATGGTGCGCGACGACGGCGTCCTCAAGCTCATGGACTTCGGCATCGCCCGGTTGATGGACATCGAGGAGCGGATGACGCTCACCGGCACGCTGGTGGGCTCGCCGGCGCACATGGCCCCGGAAATCATCGAGGGCCTGGAGGCCGGTCCCCCCGCGGACGTCTTCAGCGTGGGCATCATGTTCTACGCCGCGATGACGGGACGGCTGCCCTTCCTCGCGCCCAACACCACCGCCACGCTCAAGCGCATCCTGGACGGGGACTACGAGGACCCGCGCCGCCGCGTGCCCGCGCTGTCCGACGAGCTGGCGGACATCTGCGCCACCTGCCTCCAGCGAGATCCCCAGCGGCGCTACCCGGACGCGGCCCGGCTGCGCGACGCGCTCGCGGACTACCTCGCGGGGCTCGGCTTCGCGCGCGTGGGCGAAGAGCTGGTGTCGTACTTCGCGGACCCGCAGTCGTACCGGAAGCTGGCCCGTCAGCGCATCGTCGCCACCCTGCTGGACCGCAGCGAGCGGCAACTGGCGGAGAAGCGCATCCCGCGCGCCCTGGCCAGCCTCAACCAGGTCCTGGCGCTGGACGGCGCCAATGAGCGGGCGCTGGCGCTCCTCAAGGGCATCCAGCGGGCCCAGCGCCTCAAGACGTGGCGCCGCCGCGGAATCCGGGTGGGCGTGGGCCTGGCCGCCGCGGGCCTGTTGGGCCTGGGCGGCTGGAAGGCCCGCAGCGGTCACGCCAGCATCGACCCGGCGATGTCGCAGGAGGTCACCGCGCCGGAACAGGTGGCCACCACGCCGCCTCCGCCCGAACCGTCCACCGAGCCGCTCGCCACCACCACCGCGCCGGCCGGGCTGGCCGCCGGTGCGCAGGAGAACGCCGGGCGCCCTGGCACGCCCCAGCCGGTCCGGCCCGCGAGCCCGCCGCCTCGCGCGGCCAAGGCCCCCAGCGGCCTGACGCCCAGGACCGAGGGCTCGCCGTCGGTGGGCGGCACGGTGAAGACGGGCCTGGCGCGCGCCGCCACCCCGGAGGATGAAGACGCGCCGCGCAAGCCGCTGGTGCGAAGGCTGCCGGTGTCCATCCTCGTGCGGCCGTACGGCAGCATCCGGGTGGATGACGGCGCCATCAGCACCCAGCCGCTGCAGAAGCACGACGTGGAGATGACGCCGGGGCGGCACGCCGTCACCATCTCCTGCGACTACTGCGAGGACGTGGTGGACACCATCGACGTGCAGGCGGAGGGGGACAACGTCTTCCACCTGCGGGCCCAGCCCAAGGCGTCGCGCCTGTCGGTGGACTTCGAGCCCGCGGGCGCGCAGGTGCGCGTGGGCGACGAGGTCCGCACCGCGGCGGACAGCCTGACGACGCCGTTCGAGGTCCGGTCCCCCCGCGGCCCCGCGGGCTTCCAGCACACCGTGGTGGTGGAGGTCTCCCACCCGGGGTACGTTCCGGAGCGGCGGGTGGTGCATCTGCGGCCGGGCGAACCCACCACGCTGCGTGGGAGTCTCCGCCCCGAATGAACCGCTGCGTTCCGCTCCTCCTCATCGCGCTGATGCTGCTCGTGCCGGACGCCGCGCGCGCGCAGGACGCCGGGGATCCGGAAGTCGCCGCGCTGCGCGCCAGCTTCGACTACGGCAAGTACGCGGAGGTGATGGACCGGGCGGGCGCGCGCATCGACCGGGGCGGCCTGGACGAGGACGACCTGGCGGAGCTGCACAAGCTCGCGGGCCTGGCCGCCTTCAACCTGGGGCGGACGGATGACGCCCGCCGCCACCTGCGCGCCCTGCTCAGATTGGATCCGGACTTCAGCCTGGACCCCTTCGTCGTGCCCCCGCCCGCGGTGTCCTTCTTCGACACGCTCAAGGAGGACATGGACACGGAGCTGGACTTCCTGCGCCAGGAGCGACGCCTGCGCAAGGAGCGCGAGAAGGCGGAGGCCGAGCGCCGCGAGCGCGAGCGCATGGAGGCTGAGGTGCAGCGCCGCCGCGCCGAGGAGCTGGCCTCCCAGGTCACCGTGCGCACCGTGGAGAAGCGCAACTTCCTGGTCAACTTCGTCCCCTTCGGCGCCGGCCAGTTCCAGCAGGGCCGCACCAGTCTGGGCATCGTCTTCGCCGCCACCGAAGGCGTGCTGGCGGTGACGAGCATCATCTCCTTCTTCGCGTACGAGTCCTTGTTCGAGGAGCGCACCATCGACCTGGACAACGTGCTGAACCCGGACGGCCGGGCCTCCGTCACCGTGCGGTTCATCCCCACCAGCCGCGCGAGGCAGCGGGACGCATGGCAGCTCCTCAAGCTGGGCTCGGCCGCGGGCTTCTACGCCATCTACGCCGTGGGCGTGGTGGACGCGCTCTATCACCACGAAGACCAGGTGGTGCGCAGCACCGTGGAACCCCGGGCGGACGCACCGCCCTCGGAATCCCCTCCCTCCTCACGCGTCGTGCGCGCCGCCGCACCGAAGACGCACGCACGCGTGGGCCTCTACCCGACCCCCGGCGGACTCGGCGCCGGTCTCACCCTCTCCTTCTGACGAAGAGAGCCTCCAGGTACGTGAAGCCATGGCCAGCCTCACCGTCCGCACCCCCGATGGCAAGGTCCGCGCGATCTCCCTGCTCAAGCGCCTCACCAGCATCGGGCGGGGCGCGGACAACGACATCCAGCTCGAGGACACGTCCGTTCCCTCCAGCGCCCTGCACGTCACCTTCGACGGCACGCGCTACGAGGTCGGCAGTCTGGGCGCCACCTTCCAGGTCAACGGCAAGAAGCGCGACGCGCATGCGCTCTCCACCGGTGACGTGGTCCGCGTGGGCCAGACGGAGCTGATCTTCGCCCGGGACGACGCCCCCCGCGCGCCGCCGCCCCCGCCCGCCCCGCCTCGCGAGCTGACGCGCACGTCCAGTCCGGACTCGCACACGTCCGAGCTGCCCGGCGTGCCCGGCCGCGAGCTGCTCCTGCTGCGCCGGCTCACGGCCTTCAGCGAGCGGCTGCTGGGGCTCTACGATTTGGAGCGCATCCTGGAGGGCCTCATGGACGAGGCCATCGAGGTGACGCGCGCCGACAAGGGCTTCCTCATCCTGATGGAGAACGGGGAGCCGCGCATCAAGGTGGCGCGCAACGTGGCCCGGGAGAACATCGAGGACACGGTGGAGAAGGACCGCATCTCCGACTCCATCATCGCCAAGGTGGTCAAGGAGCAGAAGGCGCTCATCGTCGCGGACGCGTTGGACTCGCCGGAGTTCAACAAGAGCGACTCGGTGGTCAACCTGCGCGTCCACTCCGTGCTGTGCGTCCCGCTGATGCAGAAGGGCGACCTGTTCGGCGTCATCTACGTGGGCAACGACCGGCTGGTGAACCGGTTCGAGCCCAAGAGCGCGGACATGCTCACCATCTTCGCAGCCCAGGCCTCGCTCATCCTCCAGAACGCGATGCTGGTGAGCGACCTCAAGCTCGACAACACCGAGCTGCGCCGCAAGCTGGAGGACCAGCGCTACGGCGACATCGTGGGCGCGTGCCAGGGCATGCGCGACGTGTACAAGCGCATCGACAAGATTGCCCCCACGGACATCTCCGTGCTCATCACCGGCGAGACGGGCACGGGCAAGGAGCTCATCGCCCGCGAAATCCACCGCCGCTCGCCGCGCGTCAAGGGCCCCTTCATCACCATCAACTGCGGCGCCATCCCGGAGAACCTGCTGGAGAGCGAGCTCTTCGGCCACGTGAAGGGCGCCTTCACCGGCGCGGTGGCCACCAAGGCCGGCAAGTTCCAGGCGGCCATTGGCGGCACCCTCTTCCTGGACGAAATCGGCGAGATGCCGCTCCAGCTCCAGGTGAAGCTGCTGCGCGCGCTCCAGGAGAAGATTGTCTACAAGGTCGGCGACAACCGCGGCGAGCCGGTGGACATCCGCGTGGTGGCGGCCACCAACAAGATTCTCGAGGACGAGGTGAAGAAGAACACCTTCCGCGAGGACCTCTACTACCGCCTCAACGTCGTCACCCTGAAGCTGCCGCCCCTGCGCGAGCGCGGCGAGGACGTGGTGGTCCTGGGCCGCTTCTTCCTGCAGAAGTACGCCCGCGAGTTCAGCTCCAAGGCCCGCAGCTTCACGCCCTCCGCCACCGTGTCCATGCGCAAGTACGGCTGGCCCGGCAACATCCGCGAGCTGGAGAACCGGCTGAAGAAGGCGGTGGTGCTCGCGGACAAGCCGCTGCTGGGCCCGGACGATTTGGACCTCAAGCCAGAGAACCTGGAGCCCATCATGCCGCTGCTCCAGGCCAAGGAAGAGTTCCAGAAGCGTTACATCAACGAGGTCCTCGCCCGGAACAACGGGAACCGGACCAAGACGGCGAAGGACCTGGGCGTGGACCCGCGGACCATCTTCCGCCATCTGGAGAAGCTGGAAGCGGAGAAGACGGGACGCCCCCTGCCCCCCGAGGAGGGCGACGAGCTACTCTAGGGCGCGACGCACAGGGGATGATGGAAGCGACGACGCGGCAAGACTCCGGAAGACGAAGGCTGCGGCTGCTGGTGGCCGCGAGCTGCGCCGCGTCCGGGTGCCTGATTCCCCAGGACGACACCCTGCTGGACAGCGTGCCGGAGTTCATGAACCGGCCGCCGCGCATCATCGAAGACCTGGTGTTGCCCCATCAGCGCTTCATCCCGGATTTCGGCGCGAACGGGTGCGAGCTCACGTTCGAGGTGGCGGTGGAGGACCCGGACGTGGATGACTCGATCGTCGTCCACTGGTACGTGGACTACAACCCGCAGGACCCGAACCGGTATTACTTCGCGAGGCCGCTGCTCAACAGCAGCGAAACCCTCCGCGCCGACCGGGGCACGCTGACCATCAGCCTGGAGTCCGCCAACAACCCGTTGGGCACGCCCGGCTACCATCTGGTGGAAGCGCTGGTGACGGACGCGGTGCTCCTGAACCGGGTGGTGCAGCCTCGCCCGGTGCGGATGCCGGACGGCACCACCCTGGAGAACCCGGGCTTCGTCGTCTCCTACGCATGGACGGTGAACACCGTGCAGGGCACCTGCCGATGAACGCCCGGCGGCGGTTCACCTGGGTCGCGCTGGTGCCATGGCTGGGCGGGATGGGGTGCGTGCTGCTGGACAACACACCCGACCCCAGCCAGTTGGTGTGCCGCGCCGACACGGACTGCGGCACCAACGAGGTCTGCTTCCCGGACGGATGCGGTGACCCGGGCGGGACATCGTGGTGGAGGTGATGCCCAACCCGAATGACGGCCTGCACGCGCAGGACTTCCGCGTGGACACCGTCCGGCCGGAGCTGAACCTGGCGCTGTTCGGCCCCGCCGTCATCCACGGCACCGTCGTTCGCGACACCTCGACGCCCGAGCAGCCCAACAGCACCCGCCTCTACTCCGAGCCCTTGCGGCTGACCGCCCAAGGGGAGAGCCAACTGCTGCCCGGCGTGACGCGCGACTTCTCCGCGCACCTGGTGCCCTTCAAGGGGACGTGGGTGCTGCCCGTGGGAACCGGTGCCTATACCGTGACGCTGACGGCCGACGACGTGGAGCTGCCGCCAGCGCGGGGGACCACCTGGGTCGACCCCGGGGACACCGCGCCCGTTCACCTGGTGCTCTCCTCTCCCGACCAGGTGGTGCGGCTGCTCGGCCGGGTGGTGCGCCAGGGCAACCTGCCCGTGGACGCCGAGCTGGAGGTCCAGGCGCTGGACGCGAACCTCGCCCCCCTGTCCCAGCGTGTGACGGTGACCCGGTCCACCGGGGACTTCGCGCTCTTCCTTCCCGAGGAGGCCACGCAGCGCAACAGCCTCCTGATTCGCGTGACGTCCACGCGGGACATGTGGGTGCCGCAGAAGACCTTCACGGTGGATCCCCGCGAGCCGCTCACCACGCCGCTGGAGATGGGCGACTTCGGTGAGCCGGTCCAGGTCTCCGGCCGCATCCTGGCGCGGGACGGCCAGCCGGTGGCGAACGCCTCGGTGTCCCTGCGAGGCCAGGTGGGCGGCGGCGGGACGTTTCAGGGCCCGTTGAGCTACACCGACACGGAGGGCCGCTTCACGGGCCAGACGCTCCCCTCCGCGCCGGGCAACGTCCTGTCGCTGGTCGTCGTTCCGCCCTCGGGCTCCGACTCCGGCCTGACGGTGCAGCCCGTGGAGGTGCCTCGCGCGGGCGCCCACCTCACGGACGTGCTGTGTCCGGCGCGGAGCATCGTCCGGGGCCGGGTTTTCCGGACGGACGGCCAGAGCCCGGCGGCGGGCGTGCGCGTGCTCGCGAACCCCGTGGGGCAGGTGCCAGGGTGGCCCCGCCCGCCCACCGGGGGCGAAGCCCAGGGGACGAGCGACGGCGAGGGAGACTACGTCATCCGGTTGGATCCGGGCGTCTACCGCGTGGACTTCGTTCCCACGGAGAACCTGCCGCGGGTCACCCGCGTCGTCACGGTGTTGCCAGGTGACGAGACGCGGCCCCAGGTTCTGGCGAGCTTCCCACTCCAGCGGGGACGCACCGTGCGCGGCGTGGTGAGCGAGGCCGGCCAGCCCGCGCCCTACGCCTCGGTGCGCTTCTACCGGGTGGCGAACCTGGAGGGACGGCCCCTCTCCGTGCTGCTGGCCCAGACGGTGTCGGACCACATGGGCCGCTACAAGGCGCTGCTGCCCGTGCGCTGAGGCTCAGGGCAGCCGGCCGGCGCCGGGATTGCGGCCCGCGGACTCCAGCGCGTCGTGCAGCGCGTCCACCGCGCCGCCGACCTCGCCCGCGTACTGCACCGCGTGGATGGCGTAGAGGTCCTGCACCCGCACCAGGCGCCGGAAGACCTCGCGCAGGGAGGCCCGCTCGCGCGAGTCGAGCGCGCATTCGGACTCCCGCACGCGCAGCTTCTCCAGCCAGGCGGTGCGAAAGCGCATCCATTCCTGGTCCACGCTCTTGGCGGGCGACACGTTCACCAGCTTCTCCCGCCCGCTCTCCAGCTCCGACCACAGCGCCCGCGCGCCGTCCAGGCATTCGCGGTACGTGAGGGCGACGGGTGCGGGCGGCAGCTTGTCCGGCGTCATCGCCGACACGGAGCGGCCAACGCTCCAGATGAGCCACAGCGAGAACAGCGTCGTGAGCAGGATGTGGATCCCATACGCGGCGCCACGGAAGCGGCGGAAGCGGGGATCTTTCCGAGGGTCGGGAGCGGACACGGGGCCCAGGTCTTACGACCGTGGACCCCGTGTGGCAACGCTTCCTTGTGGCCACCGTCCGGTGGCGGGCTCAAGGCCCAGGCGGCCTACTGGCCGGGCTGGCTGGTGGCCTGCGCCGGGGCGGCGGCGCCGGACTCCGGGTTCATCAACCGCTTCACCGTGGCGATGCGGCCCCGGAACTGGGACTGGTACTGGCTGTTCAGGTAGCTGCCCGCCGCGTCACGCGCGATCTCCAGCGCCTTATCGTACTGGCCCACCTCCTGGTAGGAGTGCGCCAGCAGCAGCATGGCGTAGTCGCGCGTCTTGGACTTGCGGTCGCCGTCCACGAAACGGGCCAGCAGGGGCACCGCCTTCTCGTGGTTGCGGGTGTTGTTGTACGCCGTGCCCAGGAAGAAGGACGCGTCCAGCGCCTGGTCCTGCGGCGGGTTCATGGCCAGGAACCGCTCCATGTTGGCGATGACGCCGTCCATCTCGTTCTTGCGGAAGGCGATCTTCCCCTGCTCGAACGCGGCGTCGCCCGTCTCGCGGCGCAGCACGGCGGCGCGGTCATTGAGGGCCTGACGCTCCAGGGTGCTCAGGCGCGTGGTGTCCAGCTTCACCAACGCGTCGATGCCCTTGAGGCGCTCGTCGCCGGGGAGGCTGGTCATCATCTTGTAGACCTTGTTCGCCTCCTGCTGGACGGACTGGTGCGCCGCGGTGTCCGCGCGCTGCTTCTCCAGTTGGCCCGACAGGTCGGCGACCGTCTTCTCCAGGCGCTCCTTCTCATTGGTGGCGCTGGAGCTGCGCGCGCTCGTGATCATCAACGCGGCACCCACGGAGATGACGGCGAACAGCACGTACGCCACGGCCGAGGAGAGCCACTGGCGCTTCTGGAAATCTTCGTGGCGTTTGCCAACCGCCTTCACCTCCGCGTGGAGGTTCTTGAGCAGGTTGTCGCTCTTGATGACGAGGTTGCGTGCCTCGACGATCTCACGGCGCAGATCCGTGAGTTCCTTTTCCACATCCGTCTTCGGCTGGTCTGGCATGGACATCTTCCTGGGCCCGGAAATGATCTCGGCCGATTCACGCATCGTAAGGAGTTCTCCCGGTCATGCGGCGATAATTTCCGCAGCGGAACAGCACTGCTTAGGCCATGCATTTCCAGGAGTGGGCAAGCCGCGTCCGGCTTGCTCGCCTCCCCTACAGACTGCCAGGAAGCGGTCGGGATGGCTCTGCTGGAAAGCTGTAGGTGATTCCCAGTGAGAGCCAGCTCCCTCCCATGCTGAACGAGCCCACGCGCCCGGTGGCCGGGCCCACGGGGCCCCGGAGGAACGCCAGCCGGTAGTCCGCGGTGATGCCCCACCGGGGCGTCAGCCTCAACGTGGCCCCCGCGTTGCCCATCCAGGCCTGGGTGGTGGTCTCCTGGAGCGCCTCACCCTTGCGCTCGGACGAAATCAACGTGGGCCCGGCGAGCAGGCCCGCGAAGACCACGAGCCCCTGGGGCCCGAGCTGCGGAACCACCGTCTGGAAACGCAGGCCCACGAGTGCCCCGTAACCCAGCGTGTCCACCTGCCGTGCCTGCGGGGGCCCACCGTCCGTCCCGGGCTCGTTGAGGTAGAGGCGACTCTGCGAGCCGAACAGGTCGATGCCCACCTCCACCATGTCGGTGATGGCATAGGCGAACGACGCCGTGAGGATGGGGGCGCCCGACACCTCACGGGCGCGCGGCAGCCCCTGGTTCGCCGCACGCGAGTACCAGCCGTCGTACAGCGTCTTGTTCGGGGTGATGCGCCAGCCGCCTTGGATGGTGATGCGCCCCACGCCGTCGAGCGAGGTGGAGGCCTCCTCATCGTCGTAGGAGAAGTCCTGCGCGGCGGCGGGAGCGGAAAGCAGCAGTGCGAGCGGAAGAAGGCGACGGAGCATCAAGGAGGGCTTGGCGTCAGGGGCGCTTGGGACACAGCGCGATTTCCAGGAAGGTGGTCCGCTGGCGGCGCAGCGACGCCACGAGACAGCGAACCACGCACACCGCGCCGAACTCGCGCAGCACCACGCCAAGGTTCGCCACCACGTCCCGCAGGGTGATCACACCGTGCATGTGCCCGCTCCTGTGCGCTGCGGAGGTTGGCCTGGGTGCTACAGGCGTGTGGCGCACCGTAACAGCGGGACTTGCTCCGTCAATTTTCGGGGCGCTCAGCGGGCGCGGCGCTCCAGCTCCAGCAGCGGCATCTCCAGCACCACCACCGTGCCGTGGCTGCACGTGGGATGGAAGTCCGCGCGGTCCAGCTCGCCCAGCAGCGCCCGGAACTGCGCGTCCGAGAGCGGCACGGCCCCCGCCTGTCGCGCGGCGTGGCACGCCATCACCCGCAGGGCCTCCGCCAGCGTGACGGTGTCGAGCTGCGCGCCCTTGGGTGGCAGGGCCCGCGCCAGCGCTTCCAACAGCGCGCGCGCATCCGCGCCCTCGAGCCCCGGAGGCACCGTCTTCAGCGCGACGGTGGTGCCCCCGAAAGGCTCCACGTCGAAGCCCAGGCGGGACAGCGCCTCGCGGCCCTCCACCAGGGACTTCGCCGCGGGGACGGGCAGCTCCAGCGTGGTGCCGAAGAGCGTGGGGGCCGGGGGCGACTTGCTGGACTCCAGCGCGCGCAGGTAACCCGTCAGCCGCGCGCGCTCCAGCGCCGCGTGGGGATCCATCACCACCAGCGTGCCGCCTGGGCCCTCGCAGACATGGAAGCGGCCCCCCAGCATGCCCAGGGGCCGCAGCGCGCCGAAGTAGCCCGGCGGTGGCGCCTCGTTGAGCTGCGGCTGGGCCTGACCGAACGCGGGCGCCTGCCCCAGCGCGGCGGCGAAGGGCAGCGCTCCGGGGTGGCCGCCCTGCCCCATGGACGGCGGCATCCCGGGCAGCCCCGGCGCGTCCATGGCGGTGGGCAACGGCGCGCCCCAGGCGGCCTCCTGGGCCCGGGTGAGGAAGCGCTCCACGGCGTGGGCATAGTGGGCCGCGTCCATGGGCTGGCCCGCTTGCGGGGTGGCCCCCTCCACGCCCGAGCCCAGCCACGGCGCGGCACGGAGCATGCGGCTGAGCGCGGCCGTCACCGCCTCCTGCACGCCTCGGGCATCCGCGAAGCGGACCTCCTGCTTCTGGGGATGCACGTTGACGTCCACCGCGCGCGGGTCCACGTCGATGTGCAGCACCACCACCGGCTGGCGGCCCGCGGCCAGGAAGTCCTGGTAGGCGCGCTGGATGGTGCCAATCAGGCCCCGGTCGCGGATGTAACGGCGGTTGACGAAGGTGTAGAGGCCGCGCGCGTTGTTGAAGGTGAACTCGGGCGAGGCGGCGAACCCCGTGACGGCCACGCCCAACCGGCGCTCCTCCACGGGGAACAGGTGCGGGTGGGACGTCGAGCCCAGCGCCGCGGCGATGCGCTCGCGCGGGTCGTCCGGACACGCGGCGCTGGAGAAGAGCGTGCCGCCCTCGTGCGAGGCGAAGAAGCCCACCTCCGGGTTCGCCAGCGCCAGGCGCACCACGGCCTCCTCCGCGTGCTTCAGCTCGGTGTCGCCCCGGCGCAGGAACTTGCGGCGCGCGGGGACGTTGAAGAAGAGGTCCTCCACGCTGATGACGGTGCCGGTGCGGGGCGGCGCATCCTCCACCTCGGGCGGTCCGCCGCCCTCCACCGACACCCGCGTCCCCACCTCCGAGTTCGCATCGGCGGTGTGAAGTGTGAACCGGGAAACGGATGCGATGGCGGGAATGGCCTCGCCCCGGAACCCCATGGAGTCGATGTGGAAGAGGTCATCCATCTCCCGCAGCTTGCTGGTGGCGTGGCGCTCCAGGCAGGCCACCGCGTCCACGCGCCCCATGCCGTGCCCGTCGTCGGACACGATGATCCGGTCCACGCCCCCACCCTCCAGCTCGATGCGGATGGTGCTGGAGCCAGCGTCGATGGAGTTTTCCACCAGCTCCTTCACCACGGAGGCGGGGCGCTCCACGACCTCGCCGGCGGCGATCTTGTTGATCAGGACATCGCTGAGTCGGGCAATCCGGGACATGGCGGCCGAACACCCTCCGCCACCCAGGCGACGTTGTCCAGCAACACAACATGAGTGGCGGCTGACAATCCCAGGCGGCTGGGCTAACACACGACACCGCGTATGGACGTGTCTCGACCAGGCAAGGGGCGGCTGCGCGTCGCGGTGACCGGCGCGAGCGGTGACTACGGACGGCTCCTGCTGTCACGGCTGGAGCAGGATCCGGAGGTGGAGAGCATCCTGGTGCTCGACGTCGCCCGGCCGAAGGATGCGTCCGCCAAGGTGGAGTTCCACCGCGTGGACCTCACCCGCTACGACGCGGAGGGCGAGCTCACCGACGCGCTCGCCGAGCGCCCCGTGCACGCGCTCTACCACCTGGCGTTCCTGTTCGGCCCCATCCGCAACGGCTCCCTGGCGCACGAGCTGGAGGTCATCGGCACCATGAACGTGCTGACCGCGGCGGGCCGCTCGCGGCTGCCCCGGTTGGTGGTGCCGTCCCTGACGGCCGTCTACGGCGCGCGCGGGAACAACCCCGCGATGCTGCGCGAGGACTCGCCCCTGCAGGGATGCCCGCACAGCCGCTTCGTCACCGACAAGGTCGAGGTGGAGGGCCAGGTGCGCGCCTTCCGTGAGCGGCACCCGGACATGCGCGTGCTGGTGCTGCGCTTCGCGCCGGTGCTCGGGCCCTCGGTGGACAACCCGGCCACGCGGCTCTTGAGGAACCCGGTGGTGCCCACGCTGATGGGCTACGACCCGCTGTGGCAGGGCCTGCACGAGGACGACGCCGCGCGCGCCCTGCACCTGGCGCTGCGCGCGGACACGTCGGGGGAGATCAACGTCGTGGGCCGGGGCGTCATGCCGCTGTCCGGCCTCATCCACCAGGCGGGCGCCCGGCCGCTCCCCCTGCCCGGCCCGCTGTTCCGGGCCGCGCTGCACACATTGGACGCCGTGGGCGCGGGCACGTTGCCCGTGGCCCTGCTCGACTACATCCATTACTCATGGGTCGCGGACGGCGAACGCGCCGAATCCGCGCTCGGCTTCATTCCCCTCCACCATGTCAGGGACGCCGCTGCGGCGCTGAAGAGGAGCTAGTCATGGCCAAGGGTGTCCTTGGAAACGATCCCTTCCAGCGCGGCGCCGCGTCGCGCTCCGCGGAGCCCGCCACCGGTGAGGCGAAGACGGCCGCGGAGGCTCCGGCGAAGAAGCCGGTGAAGGGCAAATCCGGCAACGGCGCCAAGGCCTCCGCGCACAAGGCCGCGGCCCCCGGCAAGACAGGTGGCAAGGCCGCCTCCGCCAAGTCGCGAAAGCCCGAGAAGAAGACCGCCGCGAAGGCCCGGGGTGGCAAGGTGGGTACCGCGTCCGGGAAGCCCGGCGCCGCGGCCCACGCACCGTCCCCCCGCGCCCAGGCGCGCGGCCCGGCGTCGCACGGCCCGGAGGACGCCGCCCTGCCGCTGCGCGAGCCCGCGGCCGCCGAGCCCTTCGCGACCGAGTTCGAGCCCGGCCCCGTGAATGACGCGGGACCGCTCACGGACGCGCAACGCGACGTGGACCACGCACTGGCGGAGGCGGTGGCCTCCGAGGCAGCGGAGGTCTCCGCCACGGCGGCCGTGGAGGAGACGCTGGGCACCGGCGGGGACCCCGACGCCGAGGTCGAGCGGTGGATGGCCACGGAGGTGGCGACCGAACTGGCGGAGCGCGCCGTGGAGGCGCTGCTGGAACAGGACTCGCCGTCGAGGCCTCCCGAGCAGGAGCGCGAGCTCGCCGCGTCGGTCGCCGCGCAGGTGGCGGACCACGCCGCCCGCGCCGCAGCGGACGAGGCGCAGACCCGCCATGCCTCCGCACAGGAGGCTTCCGACGGGGCGCGGCGCCACGAGTTCTCCGCCCAGGGGGCTTCCGACGGGGCGCGGCGCCACGGGTTCTCCGCCCAGGAGGCTTCCGACGGGGCGCGGCCTCACGAGTTCCCCACACAGGGGGCTTCCGACGGGGCGCGGCCTCACGAGTTCCCCACACAGGGGGCTTCCGACGGGGCGCGGCGCCACGAGTTCTCCGCACAGGAGGCTTCCGACGAGGCGCGGCCCCACGAGTTCTCCGCACAGGAGGCTTCCGACGAGGCGCGGCCCCACGAGTTCTCCGCACAGGAGGAATCGGAGGAAGCGCTCTGGGCGGAAGAGGCGTCTGTCAGCGTGGTGGTGACCGACGAGACGGACACCACCGCGGTGGAGCCAGAGGTGGAATTGCCGGACGCCACCCGCGACGAGTTCCCGCCGGGACGCCGCGGCCCGCTCTCGCTGGTGCCGCCACCCTCGTACGCGGAGGACGGAGCGCGTGAGGCCTTCCCGCCCGACGCGGGACGCAGCGGCCCGGAGAGCGTCCGTCCCCTGGCGGAGCGCGCGGTCGCGGCGCTGTCGCTGGCGAAGGACATCGCGGGGCAGGCCCTGGCCAGCGAGAGCCTGGCCCGGGCGATGCTCGCGGTCGGCGGCCTGAAGGACATGCTCCGCGCCGGGCTCGGCACGGGCGGCGGCGCGAACCTCGACGAGTACGGCAAGGACCCCGCCCTGGTCGAGCGGCTGGAGCCGGTGCTCGAGTTCCTCTATTCGCAGTACTGGCGCGTGTCCGTGCAGGGCGTGGTTCACGTGCCCCCGGGTGCGGCCATCCTGGTGGCCAACCACTCAGGCGCGCTGCCCTACGACGGACTGGTGATGTCCATGGCGCTCACGCGCGAGCGCCCCGACCTGCGCGAGCCGCGTTGGCTGGTGGAGGACCAGGTCTTCCACGCGCCCATGGTGGGCACGCTCTTCAACCGCATGGGCGCGGTGCGCGCGTGCCCGGAGAACGCGCTCCGCCTGCTGGACGAGCACCGCCCGCTGGTCGTCTTCCCCGAAGGCTACCAGGCGCTCAGCAAGCCCTTCGGCGAGCGGTACCGGCTCAAGCGCTTCGGCCGCGGCGGCTTCGTGAAGCTCGCGCTCCGCACCGGCGCGCCCATCGTCCCGGTGGCCATCGTGGGCGCGGAGGAGACGTCACCGCTGCTGGGACGCATCCCCGCGTCCTTCCTGGGTCTGCCCTACGTGCCGCTCACGCCGCTGGGCCCCCTGCCGCTGCCGGCCAAGTGGAGCATCCGCTTCGGCGAGCCCATTGGCGTCGAGGACTTCCCGCCCGAGGCCGCGGACGACCTGGGCGAGGTGCAGCGCCTCACCGAGCGCACCCGCGAGTCCATCCAGAGCATGCTCCAGTCCCTGCTGCGCGAGCGTCGCTCCGTCTTCGCGGGCTGAGAGCAGGCGTCACGGCCGGCGCTGGGCACCGCCACGCGAGACCGCGTGGCGCGCTCAGCCCATCACGCGGTTGCGGCCGGTCGTCTTCGCCTCGAAGAGCTTCTCGTCCGCGTCCCGCACCAGCTCACCGGATTCGCGGTGGAACGGCTCCAGCGCCGCAAGCCCCACCGAGACGGTGACGGGGATGGCCTGCCGGTCGAACTCGAAGCGCTGCTTCTCCACCAACCGGCGCACCTTCTCCGCGAGCTGCCGCGTGCCCGCCAGGGAGACTTCCGGCAGGAGGATGGCGAACTCCTCGCCGCCGTAGCGCGCGAACACGTCCTCGCGGCGAATCTTCGTGCGCACCGTGGACGCGAGCTGCTTGAGCACCGAGTCACCCGCCAGGTGACCGTACTTGTCGTTCACCGCCTTGAAGTGGTCGATGTCCAACAGCACCAGCGACAGCATCCGCTCGTAGCGACGGCTGCGTGAAATCTCCCGGTCCAACTGCTCGTCGAAGTAGCGCCGGTTGTAGATCTGCGTCAGGCCGTCCATGGTGGTCAGCCGGTAGATTTCATCGTGGTACGCCGCCTCGATGTTCCCGCCGGCGATGTACTTGAAGATGGTCCGGCCAATCTTCACCAGGTCGCCGTTGCGCAGCTCCCGTCCGCCCTCCACCAGCTCGTCGTTGATGAACGTGCCGTTGGTGGAGCCCAAATCGCGGATGCGCACGCCCTCACGCG
Organism: Myxococcus hansupus; assembly: GCF_000280925.3. Taxonomy (NCBI): domain Bacteria; kingdom Pseudomonadati; phylum Myxococcota; class Myxococcia; order Myxococcales; family Myxococcaceae; genus Pseudomyxococcus; species Pseudomyxococcus hansupus. The sequence continues at coordinate 3,560,661 of NZ_CP012109.1, read as the reverse complement.
AGTTGGTGATGCCCGCGTGATTGCGGCTGACCGACTCCTGATCGATCTGGATGTCCGCCTTCGAGGAACGCCCGATGAGCGTTTCTCCGGACGTGAGGTCGAACTTCCGCCCCAGGTCCAGGCCGTAGATCACCACCAGCGCCGCGTCGAGGTTGACCGGCCGGTCGGAGATCTTCGAGATGACCGTGACGACCGTCTCCTTCTGCACCTTGCCTCCCGGGAGCGCAACGCTACCACCCGGCAAATCGGGAAAGCGAGCCAGAGCGCGAGAACCCAGGTGGGTGCCCACGTACTCGGGGGCTCGACGTCAGTGGATGTCGACGCGCCGGCTGCTCCTGACGAACGGACGCAGGGGGTCTCCGTCCGGGCCCACCAGGGTGGCGGTCAACGTCGCCCCCACGCCCTGGCAGCCAGCCGGCATGAGCAGCTCGAACTCGCCCACGCCGTGCGTCGGGACGTCCTGTTCGGTGTCGAAAGGGCCCACGCAGCCGGCCCCTCCTTGCAGGCGGATGTGCACCCGCCCCTGGCCCTCCGGGGGGGCCCCCAGCCGGAACCCGGTGACGCGCAGGCGCACCGCGCTGCCCCGCGCCAGCCGCTGACCGTCCGCCTCGGGGTGAAGCCACGTCACCTCGGGGTGGCCCAGGCGCACGGAGGCGACGGCGTCCGTCAGGTCCGCGAGCCGCTCCATGCGGGGACCGTCCGCCGCCACCAGGCGCGCCACGCCTTCGCCCTCACGGCGGGTCAGCGCCGCCGCGCGCAGCACCTCGACATGGAGCCGAGCGCGCGTGGTCCCAAGCGGAGAAGCGTACGTGCGGTCCTCGAACCCGAAAGAAGGCCGCGGCACCTGCACACCGTCGTCCAGGTCCTCCGGCGGCATCAACACCGTCCAGCGCCGGCCCGCGCGGGTCGAAAACTCGGCGCGCACCAGATTGGCGCGCGGGTCCACGGTCGCCTGGAACTCGCGGGCCTCCAGCCCCTGATGGGACTCACCGTCGAAGTTGTAGCGCGCGGACTCCGGGAGGGAGAGGAAGCCAGCGTCCATGCTCACCGGCCGGAGTCCCTCCGGATCGAACTGCGGCCCTGAAAGGGTCTTCACGAGCGTGCTCGTGGCCAACGAGCCATCCGGCGCTTCGCCCACCGCGGCCACCAGCAGACGGTAGGGCTGCCCCTCCAACCCGCCGTGAGCCGGGGCCATGCGAACCGCGACGTGGCCGGGCCGGCCCAGGCGAAAATCCGCATCCGTGTTCGGATCCGCGGGCGAGGTGTTGGCGGCGGCGCCAAGTCCCAGGGGCACCAGCCCACGGCCGGGCGCGGCCACCGTGGCCAGCACGTAGGCCCGGTCGAGGTACGTCCCCTGGTACTGCGGCAGTGACGGCACCTGGACGACGAAGGGGAACGACAGGCGCACGCCCTGCGAGTCCCCGAAGGGCAGCGGCTGCGCATACTCCACCGTCCGCACATCCGGCTCGCCCACACCGATTCCGGGGGTGGGCGCCAAGGTGAAGCGGGTGTCTCGCGCCACCAACGAGAAGAAGCGCGGCGAGCCTTGCAGCAGGCGGCCCAGTTGGAGCAGCGGGTCAATCTTGGGTTGCAGCGCGCCGAGCGGCAGGTCGGCCAGCGAGACGACCCCTGTCAACGCCCAGGCCGTGCGCGTCCCACAGGCGCCGTCGCGCGGGGCCAACTCCGGGTCCCATCCACTCAGAAAGGCGCCGTCGCACATGCCGGCCACGCCCGGGAGCGCGACCTCCGGCGCTTGCCTGTCCGCCATCCAGAGGGCGGCACCGGACGGCAAGGACAGATTCTGGGGCCCAGGCACGCCCGTGGACCACACCGGCAAGGGCACCTCGCGCTCCGGCCCCGCGACGAACTCAGCGGATTGATCCGACGGCAGCCCGGGCACCGACAGCCCCGCGACCCCGACGCGCAGCAACGAGCTGGCGGTGAGGGAGTCTTCCACGGTGGGGAACTCGCCCCGCACGCCCCCGAAGCGGTCCAACGGGTTTCGCACGAGCGCCAGCCGCACGTCGCGGAAGCGGCTCGCGTCGTGGCGCGCCAACGTGAGGTAGCCGAAATCCGGGTGGTAGGCGGTCAGCCCGACTTCGCCCCTGGCGGGCACCCACGCGGTGCCGTCCGCGTTCGTCACCATGGCGGCCGTCTGCTCGCCGTCATCGTCCGACACCGCGACCACGGCCAGCGGCACCGGCCAGCCGGTCTGCGCATCCATCACGAGCACCCGCACCCCACCCGTCGCCACCTCCGAGGGCAGGACGGTGACGAGCGCCGAGCACGACGCTTCCCCGACCTGGACGCTCACCGCGGCGTGTTCGGAGGCGGGCTCGGCCAGGACGAAGCGCCCGGCGGCACCGGTGCCAGCCCCCACCACCGAGGGCGTCAGCGCCTCCCACGTCATGCCCTCGCGCGGCACCAACGGGCGCCCCGCCGCGTCACGCACCCACACCTGGAAGTCCACCGCCAACCCCGGACTGCCAACGACGACCGCGGGCGTCACCTCACACGACGCGGCCTGGGACGGCTCGGGCGGCGCCACACACGCGCCATCCCGGCACGCCTCGTCCGACTCACAGTCCGAGTCAGCGGCGCACACCGCGGGCAGACAGCGGTTCATGTCGCACTGGCAGCCGAGCCCGCCGGCATCGTCACAGACGGCCAGCGCATGAATCCCGCGGCGCTCGCCGCGACAGTCCGCCTGCGTCCGGCAGGCCGCCACGCAGCGCGCGGTGGCCGTGTCGCAGATGAAGAGGTCCGGATCCGAGCAGTCCTGGTCGACGGCGCAGAACTCCCGACTGGAAGTCGGCGGCCCCGGGCGACCGGTGACGTCGCCTTCCAAATAATCGCCACACCCGCTCAGACACAGCAGGACACAGGCCAGGCGGGCCAGCAGCGGGAAACGAGGGGTGGAACTCATGCGGGTGCGGCTCCGGGGGACCGTCCGCGACCATACAGCAGGACGCGTGCTGCGCGACGGTACGCGGCGCCGGCCGCCGCCCTTCGATTCGCAATATAGCCTGTTTGGCCGCCGGACGCCCCGCCTGTGCAAGGGATGGTTGGCTTTCGGATTCCATGGATCGATGATCGGCCCCCATGGCCCGCAGCGAGCCCAAGACCCTGGAGCACCTTCTGCCTCGCGTCCTCGCGCGCCTCGCGGGCGAGTCCGGCAAGGGCGTTGCCCTCGCGCCCGTGTGGGCGGCGGTGGTGGGTCCACACCTGGCTCGGCACACCACCCCCCAGGCGCTCCACGGCACCACGCTGGTGGTGGCCGTGACGGGCGCGGAGTGGGCACGCAGCCTGGAGGCCGAGTCCGCGTCCCTCTGTGAGCGGCTCAACGCGCGGCTCGGTCCCGGCAAGGTGACAGCCCTCTCCTTCGCCTTCGGAGCGCCGCGCCGATGATGGCCCTGCTGGCGCTCGGTGTCCTCCTGACGGCGGCCCCTCCGACGACGGACGCCATGGAGCGCAGCGCCGCGCAACACGTGGGCCGCGAGTTCGAGCGCGTGGGCCGGCGTGTCCCCGTGGAGGACCCGAAGCTGTCCACCGCGGCGCGGCGGCTCGCCCACGAGGCGCTCACCGAATACACCACCGGCGCCCCCGGGCTCTTCACCCTCACCCGGGCCGTCAGTGACGCGGGGGCCGCGGACCCGTCACCGCGCACGCTCGTCATCCGCGCCTGGGTGCCTCGGCACGCCATTGAGACCTTCCTCGTCCGCGACGACTTCAATGGCGAGCGGACCTCGCACTTCGGCGTGGGCGTGGCGGTGAAGGCCGAGCGCGCGGCGCTGGTGTTGCTGCTCGTGGACCGCAAGGCGGAGCTCCAACCTTTTCCGCGCAGGCTGGCGGACGGCAAGCCTCGGGCGGCGACGCTCTGCGGGGCGCTGGTTTCCCCACTGCGGCAGGCGGAGGTCTACGCCACCCATCCGGACGGCACCGTGCACCGGGTCCCCAGCCCGTCCCGGGGCGAGCCGGGCGGCTTCTGCACCCGGCTCCACTTCGCCGCCCCGGGCACCTACACCGTCGAGGTGGTGGGACGCGCGGACGCCGGCCCGGAGGTGGCCTCCCTCTTCCTCGTGGACCACGGCGCTCCGGGCACGAACACCGCCCGCGAGGACACCGTTGAGCCCACCACCCTGGAGGACGCCCGGGTGGCGCTCTACGAGCGCATCAACGCCCTGCGCCGCGTGCACGGCGTCGCCGAGCTGAAACCCGACGCGCTGCTCGAAACCGTGGCCCAGGACTACAGCGCGCGCATGGCGCGGGACGGCTTCTTCGCGCACATCGCCCCGGACGGCTCCACGCTGAAGAAGCGGCTGCCCGCCGAGGCGCGCTATGTGCGCGCGGGGGAGAACCTGGGTCTGGCGGCGGGCCCGCTGGCGGCGCACTTCGGCATCGAGCACAGCCCCGGCCACCGGCGCAACGTGCTGGACCCGGGCTTCCGCCACATGGGCGTGGGCGTGGCCTTCCACACGGTGAACGGGCGCCAGGAGGCCATCCTCACGGAGGTCTTCACCGTCGCGCCGCCGGCCACCCCCGAGTTCTCGGACCCGCTGCAGGAGGCGTACGACGCGCTGAGCCGCCTGCGTGCGTCACGCAAGCTGCCGCCGCTGACGCGCAGCACCGCCCTGGACTCGCTGGCCAGCGCCCATGCGCGGCGCGCCCTGGAGCTGGACCAGCCCTCCGCGCAGCCGGGTGAAGCCCCGGTGCATGAGCGCGTCTTCGAGGCCCTGCCCGACGCGGGCACGGCCTCCGTGGACTTCTTCGTCCTGTCGGACCCCACGGCGATTCCGGAGTCCCGCAGCCTGGCCGACGCCGCCAACAACCGCGTGGGCGTGGGCGTGGTGAAGGGAGACTCCCGCCGCTTCGGGACCAATCAATACTGGGTGGCCGTCATCTACGCGGCCGTCCCTTGATGACCCGCACGGCGCGGCCCGTGCGGGAAGCCCCTGAAACATGCGACAGGGGCGACCTCGCCATCTTCGCTGGGACAGCGGCCCCGTCTAGACGGGCCGGCGTTGCGTGGCGTAGGCCTCGAGTCCCATCTGCGGCGGTGCCACCTGCTGATACATGGGGCACTTCATGCAGGTGAACGACTGCCAACCCCGCCGGACGGCTTCATCCAGGCAGTTGTCATACTGATGACAGTTGAGATTGCGATGGGTCTCGACGCCGGCACGCTTCGGCCCGGCTTCGGGGTTGATGGTTTGTGGCAGATCGGCTGGACACGGCTTCATGGAGCCCTCCCTCTGAACTGTTTCCCCCCGAGCGCTATGAACGAGCAGTGCTACCTGACGACAACGACTCAACCCGCCCTGCGGCGGTGGACCGGAGTGGCGCTGAACGGCGGCGCAAGGTAGTGATTCACTCCGGGTGACGCAATGGGTCGGCTGTTCCTACCCAAGTGCACGTAATCGCCTGGACGCTTTCAGCGAATGACATCTGGTGCTGAACAGTCAGGACAGGCCCGACGCCGCGCGGATCTAGGACTTGTCGCGCCCGCTGTCAAACCACCCTCCCCAAAGTGCAAGGGGAATGATCGGTGAGTCCGTCTCGTTGGCAGGCCGCAAAGCCGCGTCGTGAAAGGAAGACCACATGAGTTGGAGTGGGTGGGTTGCGGGGGTGGTTGCGGGGGTGTCGCTGGGACAATCCCCCACGGCGCTGGACGCCGTGCGCCTCCACAAGCCCGACGCGGCGGCCCTCGCTCGCGCGGAGTTGACGGCGTGCGTCGCGAAGAAGTGCGAGGACACGGGCCGCCTGGCGCTGCTGGCGGCGACGCTCACCTTGTCGGATGGGCAGGCCGCCGAAGCCAGGGAGCTCCTGGCCGCCTGGCCCGCGCCGCCGCTGCTCGCCCCCTACCACGCCTTCTACCTGGGGCAGGCCCGCTTCTATGCGGATGACGCGGCGGGCGCCGCCAAGGACTTCGAGCGCGTGCTCGCGTCGAACCCGCCCGCGGTGCTGGCCTCCCGCGCTCGCGCGCGGCTCGGTGAGTCGCTGCTGAAGGCAGGCAAGGCGAAGGACGCGGCGAAGGTGCTGGAGGCCGCCGCGAACGCGTCGCCCACGGTGGAGCTGCTCTACCAGCGGGCCCAGGCGCGCGGCGCCTCGGGGAACGCCACGGGCCAGCGCGCGGACCTGATGACGGTGGCGCTGCGCTTCCCCACCCATCCGTATGGCGAAGAGGCCATGGCGTGGCTCACGAAGACGAGCACGCCCCCCGTGAAGCTGGGCTTCACGGAGCGCACCACCCGGGCCGACCGGCTCCTGGACGCGGGCGCGACGCAGCGAGCGCTCGACGAGCTGGCGGCGCTGGACGGCGTGAAGCTCGACAAGGCGCAGGCGGCCCGGGTCGCGTTGCTGCGCGCACGGGCCTACTTCGCGTTGGGGCAGTCGGCGGAGGCCGACAAGGCGCTCGCGCTGGCACGGAAGGGGCCCGCGGCCACGGCCGCGCAGGCGGACCTGCTGGTGGCGCGGCGCGCGCTGCGCTCCGACAACAACGACAAGGCCCGCGCGCTGATGGCCGCGCTGGACCAGAAGTACCCCTCCCAGGCCGCGGGTGACGAAGGCGCGTTCTTCGCGGGCTGGCTGGACCTGCAGTCGGGCCGCTTCGCGGACGCGGTGAAGGCTTTTTCGTCCTTCGAATCCCGGTATCCCAAGTCGCGGCGGCGGGACGAAGGCATGTGGTTCCGCGCGCTGGCGCACCTGCGGCTGGAGGAATACGCGAAGGCGCGCGACGCGCTGGAGTCCTTCCTGGCGGCCTATCCCAAGAGCAACATGGGCCCGCAGGCGCGCTACTGGATGGCGCGCAGCCGCGAGTTGGAGGGCGCCAGGCAGGACACGCTGGGCCCCGCGTACACGGCGGTCATCACGTCGGCGCCGGCGTCCTTCTACGCGCTGATGGCGAACGAGCGACTCAAGTCGCTGGGCCTGAAGCCGCCCGCGCACTTTCCACAGCCCCCGAAGCTGCTGAAGCCGACGCGCCCGCCGGAGCTGGAGCTGGCCGTGGAGCTGACGCGCGCGGGCCTGTTCCGGGACGCGGCGGACGAGGTCGAAGCACATGCCGGACGCCTTCGCTCCGCGGACCAGGCCCTGCCCTTCGCGCACGCGCTCCTGGGCCTGGGCGAATACGGTCACGCGTACGCCGTGGCGGCGCGCCACCTGTGGGGCCGGGCCTTCGGCGCGCGTGAGCCGGACGCGCTCGCGGCCTTCTACCCGCGTGCGTTCGCCACCGCCGTGGAGGGCGCGGCGACGCAGCACCAGGTGGACCCCCATCTGGTGTGGGCCATCATGCGGCGGGAGAGCGCCTTCCGGCCGGAGGTGATGAGCGTCGCCGACGCGCGCGGGCTGATGCAGATCATCCCCAAGACGGCGAACGCCATCGCGGAGAAGCTGGCCGAGCCCGTCCCCGCGCCCGCGGACCTCTTCTCGCCCGAGCGCAACATCCGCTACGGCGCCTGGTACCTGTCACGGCTGATGGAGCGCTTCGGGCACCCGGTGCTCGCGGCGGCGGCCTACAACGCGGGCCCCAGCTCGGCGGCGAAGTGGGCCCAGGAGCGCGGTTCGCTGCCGCTGGACCTCTTCGTGGAGACCATCCCCTTCCGGGAGACGCGCGGCTACGTGAAGCAGGTGGTGGCGGACCTGTTCCTCTACCACGCGTTCTACGGCGACGGCGCGGGCGCGCCCCAGCTCCAGTTGGTGGTGCCCGCGCCCACGAAGGAAGGCGTCAGCTTCTAGGCGCGGCGCGCCATGCGGCGCAGGATTTCGGACTCCAGGCCATGCACCACCTCGGACAGCGGGGTGCTGCTGGAGTCCACGTGGAGGGCGTCTTCGGCCGCCTTCAACGGCGCCACGGCGCGCGCGGAGTCGTCGCGGTCCCGCTTCATCTGGTCCGCGAGCACCTCTTCCAGCGAGCTCTCCACGCCCTTCTGGAACAGCTCCTCGTACCGGCGCCGGGCCCGCACCTCGGGGCTGGCCCCGAGGAAGAACTTGGCGTCCGCGTCCGGGAACACCACGGTGCCAATGTCCCGGCCCTCCAGGATGGCGCCCTTCTCCGACTCCAGCGCCAAGCGCCGCTGGAGCTGCAGCAGGCCCGCGCGCACCACCGGGCGGCTGGACACCTGCGACGCCGCCATGGAGTTCTCCGGCGTGCGAATCTCGCCGGACACGTCCTGGTCGCCGAGGAACACGTGGTTCTCCTCGCCCACCACCTGGAAGTGGATGTGGACGCGGGCCAGCAAGTCCTCGAGCGCCGCGTCGTCGTCGAAGGCGATGCCCTCGCGGCGGGCCATCAGCGCCACGCACCGGTAGATGGCGCCGGTGTCCACCAGCGAGAACCCCAGCCGGCGCGCCAGCAGCTTGGACACCGAGGACTTGCCCGCGCCCGCGGGGCCATCAATGGCGACGATGAAGGGCCGGACGCTCACGAGAGGATCTCCTTCAGCACCTGGACGCACCGCGCGTTCTCCGCCGGCGTCCCCACGGAGATGCGCACGTGATGGGCGAAGCCCTGCCCCGCGAAGGGACGGACGATGACGCCCTTGCGCAAGAGCTGCTCGTAGAGCGCCACCGACGGGCGGCCGAAGTCCACGAACACGAAGTTGGCGTGGCTGTGCGTGAGCGTGCCGCCCAGCTTCGGCAGCTCCGCGGCGAAGTAACGCAGGCCCGCCTGGTTGACCTCGCGCGTGCGCCGCACGTGCTCGGTGTCGTCCAGGGCCGCCATGCCCGCCGCCTGCGCGAGCACCGTCAGGTTGAAGGGCATGCGTGTACGGTGCAGATACGCCGCCAGCCGCGCATCCATGATGCCGTAGCCCAGGCGCACGCCCGCCAGCCCGTGAATCTTGCTGAAGGTGCGCAGCGCCACCAGGTTCGGGTGCTGACCGAGCAGCTCCACCGCGCTGCCGTACTCCGGCCAGTCGACGAACTCGAAATAGGCCTCGTCGTGCACCACCAGCACTTCGGGCGGCACCTTCGCCAGGAAGGCCTTCAACGCCTCGCGGCCGAACGCGGTGCCCGTGGGGTTGTCCGGGTTGGCCAGGAACACCATCCGCGTGCGCGGCGTGAGGGCCTTCGCCATGGCGTCCAGGTCGTACTGGTAGCCCTCGCGCATGGGCACCTCCACGAAGGGCCGCCCATGGGCCTGCGCGGAGATGCGGTACGCGGAGAAGGAGCCCTGGCACAGGAGGATTTCGTCCTCCGGCGAGGTGAAGGTGCGGATGAGCAGCTCGATGAGCTCGTTGGAGCCGCTGCCCAGCACCACCTGCTCCGGCTTCACGCCCACGTGCGCGGCCACCTTGCGCACCAGGTGGAAGGACGTGGCGTCCGGGTACAGGTGCGTCGCGCCAGACGCGTTCCGCATGGCCTCCACCGCGCGCGGCGAGGGGCCCAGCGGATTCTCGTTCGAGGCCAGCTTGATGACGCCCTTCAGCCCGAACTCGCGCTCCGTCTCTTCAATGGGCTTGCCGGGCACGTACGGCTTGAGGGTCTCGACGTGGGAAGGAACGAGCGGTCGCATGGTGAAGGGCCCTGTACGTGAATTCAGCGTCCGGAGAACACACCGAGCGCGCGGAACTTCGCGTACCGGTCCTGCACCAGTTCATCGGGTGACAGCTCGGCGAGCTGCCCCAGGTGCTTGCGCAGCGTCTTGCCCAGCGCCTCGGCCATCTTCGCCGCGTCGCGGTGCGCGCCACCGGCGGGCTCGGGGATGGCCTCGTCGATGATCTTCATCTCCAGCAGGTCCTTCGCCGTGAGCCGCATCGCGTCCGCGGCCTTGTCCGCCTTGGAGGCGTCACGGAAGAGGATGGAGGCGCAGCCCTCCGGCGAGATGACGGAGTAGACGCTGTTCTGGAGCATCAGCACGCGGTTGCCCACGCCAATGGCCAGCGCGCCGCCGGAGCCACCCTCGCCCACCACCGTGGAGATGATGGGCACGCGCAGCCGGCTCATGACCTCCAGGTTGACGGCGATGGCCTCGGCCTGCCCGCGCTCCTCCGCGCCGATGCCCGGGTACGCGCCCGGCGTGTCGACGAAGGTGAGGATGGGCTTCTCGAAGCGCTCGGCCAGCTCCATGAGACGGCGGGCCTTGCGGTAGCCCTCCGGGCGGGGCATGCCGAAGTTGCGCGCCATGTTCTCCTTGGTGTTGCGGCCCTTCTGGTGGCCCATCACCATCACCGGCTTGCCGTCGAAGCGCGCGAAGCCGCCGACGATGGACGGGTCCTCGCCGAAGTGCCGGTCGCCGCACAGCTCGACGAAGTCGGTGAAGAGGTGGTGGACGTAGTCCAGGAAGTAGGGGCGGTTCGGGTGCCGGGACATCTGCACCACCTGCCACCGCGACAGGTCGCTGAAGATCTCCGACTGGAGCTTCTTCGCCTTCTTCTCGAGCTTGGAGATCTCCGACGAGAAGTCCACCGTGCCGCTGGTGGAGAGAACCTTGAGCTCGTCGATCTTCTTTTCCAGCTCGATGAGGGGGCGCTCGAACTCGAGCACATAGCTGGTACCGGTTGCCATGGCGCGGAACTAGCACCAGGGTAAGGCGGCTTTCAACGCGCAAGCGGTTACGCACCCCACCGAATTCCCAGGCGTCCCGCCCGTCTGGAGGCACATGCACCCGGCCCTGCCCCTGCTCCTCCTGGCCCTCTCGGGCGCCGCCAGCACGCCTGGCGCCCGCCAATTGAACACCCAGGGATTCCGGCTCTACCAGGCGGGACGCTACCCAGAGGCCCTGGAGCGCTTCCAGGAGGCCTCCAAGGCGTCCCCGGACTACGCGCTGGCCCACTACAACCTGGCGGCCACCCTGGGCGTGCTCCGCAAGCAGGGAAAGGTCTGCGAATACAGCGCCCACCGGGACGTGATTGTTGAACACCTCACGCGAGCGGTGGCGCTGGACGCCCGGCGCCTGACGCGGGCCCGGGAGGACGCCGACTTCGAGCCCATCCGCGACACCCTGGGTTGGCAGAAGCTGCTGGGCCGTGACCCGGCGCGTGAACAGGACGTGCCCTTGCTCTTGCGCGCCGTGTCCTGGTTCGGCCCCGGCGTGGGCGTCTACGGCACCCTGCAACGGCTTCGCTTCGAGCCCGGCGGCAGGGCCACCCTCCGGGTCAAGGAGGTGGACGCGGAGGGAACGCCGCGTGAGAGGCAAGTGCGAGGCCGCTACACGGTGAGCGGCCGTCAGGTGGACCTGCGCCTGGAAGGCCGCCCACCCACGAAGGGCACCCTGACGGAGACGGGCGCGCTCACGTTTCCAGGCTGGGAGACGTTCACCGACGCACCTTCGGAATGCGAAGCCTGAGCGCGCCAAGGCCGCCATGCCCGCCAGCCATCAGTCCCGGCCCGGCCCACGCTCGTTTTCAGATAGGGCCCCACAGGTACGCTTGGCACCCATGATGCGCGTCGTCATGGTGCTCGCGGGGGCGGGTGGGCAGGGACGATTTTCGGGTGCGGTAACTGGGCGGGAGGCGGTGCGGCGGCGGCCCCCACTTCTTCGTGACAACGGACAGGACGGCTCCCGCCGGGCGGCTTGGGCCCGGCAGGAGGTGCCGTGTCAGCTCAGCACGGCAGCCACGGCCCCACGCCCCGGCCGCACGAGTCGTAGCATTCGAGCGTGAGGTCGTAGCAGACGGAGTACGACGCCTGGCACTGCTGCGGGCACACCGCCAGGAACTGGTAGCACTGGTCGTAACAGGACACGGGCGGCTCGATGGACGCCGTCACGGCGCCCTCGGCCTCCGGGGCGGGCGACTCGGCGACGGGCTCGCCACCACAGGCCATCAGGAACAGCGCGGGCAGCGAAGCCAGAACCAGGGAACGGATGCGCATCGAGGACATGGAACTCCCGGGAGACAGCGGGTGAGCAAGGGCGCTCACCACTCTATCTCCAGGGACTTCCAGGAACCTCAGGCTGCCTTGATTTTCGCGGCGGGCGGCGACAGCGCGTACCACGCGGTGCGGAAGGCCTTCAGCTCGCGCAGACCGGCCGGGTGACGGCCGAGCGCCGGCGCCATGGTGACGGGCAGGCCCAGCTTCTTCTCAATGGCCTTGGCCGCGTTCAGCTCCAGCTTGCGGCGGTTCTCGCACTTCTCGCAGGTGGACTTGGGGCCCACGCGGTTGACGAGCACCCGCTCCACCGGGAGCTTCTTCTCCTTGAGGTACTCCACCAGCCGCTCCGTGCGGGCCGCCGCCAGGTCCTCGCCGCGCGTGACGACGACGAAGCGCGCCTCGCTCGGGGTGGCCAGCGCGTCCTCGAAGCGCTTCACGTGCTTGATCATCGCGGCGAGGTCATCCGCCAGCTCGCCCAGGCCCTTGGCGCGGTGCTTGTTGATCACCGTGTGCAGCGCGCCCAGCCACGCCTTGGCCGTCTCCGCCAGCTCCACCACGCGGACGGACATCACCACCGGCGACGAATCCACCACGATGCGCTTGAAGCGCTCCTGCACCAGCGCGTCCGTGAGGCAGGACAGCGCGGCCAGCTCGTCGATGCCCGGCGGCGCGCACTCCAGCAGGTTGCGCAGGTAGAGCAGGTCCGACGGCACGTCGTTGCCCGAGCGCGGCGCGCCCTCGAAGGCCTTCTCCGCCTTCTCCTTCAGCCGCTTGCGCAGGGCGTTGAACCAGCCGGCGATGTCCAGCTCGCGAGCGTACAGGCCCTTGGTGCCCTTCACCTGCGTCTCGGTGTCCGTCAGGCGGCTCTGCAGCACGTCCGACAGCGAGTGCGACGGATCCGTGGAGATGAGGAGCACCGGCCCCTCCTTCTCCGTCAGCGTCACCGCGGCGGCGGCGGCGCACGAGCTCTTGCCCACGCCCCCCTGCCCCACGAAGAAGATCAGCCGCGTGGGCGGCAGCGGCGGCGCGGCGATGGGCGGCATGGACGGCGCGCGCACCAGCGCCGGAGGCCCCTCGGCCGCGGCGAACTCCAGCGCCTTCGTCTCCTTGCCACCGGCCCACGCCTTGGCGAACAGCGCCAGGCCGTCCAGCCCGCGCGGGGCCACCTCGCGCCGGCCCAGCAGGTTCACCGGCACCGTCTTGTCCAGCGCCTGGAACTTGCGGACGTGGGGCGCCTGCAGGCCGCGCCGGCCCTGACAGGCGGGACAGCCGAGCTTGTCCTCGATCTGGTTGACGACGATCTCCGTCACCGGCAGCCCGCGCTCGCGAAGCTGGGTGAAGAGCATGCGCGTCTGCGCCTCCGGCACCGGCTCCGCCAGCGCCACCAGGTGGAAGGCCGTGCGCGTGGCGTCCTTCAGCAGCGCCAGCAGCTTCTCCGCCTTCTGCCCCACCTGCTCCAGCACGCCGGGCGCCGCGGGCTCCGCGGCCTTCTTGCCCTTCTTCACCGGCGCTTCCGTCTTGTCACCGCCCGCCTTCACCAGGCCCAGGAACTTGCGCAGGCTCACCGGCAGGTCGAACAGGCGCAGCGTGTGGCTGGTGGGCGCCGCGTCGACGACGATGCGATCGAAAGAGTCATCCTCCAGCAGATCCACCACGTGGAAGAGCGCCACCAGTTCCTCCAGCCCCGGCACCGCCTGCTGATACAGCTTGCCCAGGTCTTCTTCCGTGACGTGCGTGCCCTTGGCCGCCGCCTTCGCCAGCGCTGGCAGGTAGGACGCCAGGAAGGGCTTCATCAGCGCCGCCGACTCCACTTCCAGGCCGTAGACACCGCCATCACCCTTGCCGGGGACGAGCTTGGTGGGCTTGGCCGCGAGCTTCTTCTTCACCAGGTCCGACAGGGAGCGGACCGGATCCAACGACACGAGCAGCACGCGCTCCTTGGGCGCGTCTTCCGACAGCCTCAAGGCATATGCTGCCGCGAGCGTCGTCTTACCTACCCCGCCCTTGCCGCCGAAGAAGTGAAGTACTCGCGCGTCGCTCATTGCGTTGTGGCCTTCCTTGTGCCCCCCCGCGGCACCCGATGCACACTCCTGCACGGCCGAGTTGATGCAACGGCGCCGGAGTTGCCCGAGGCGTGGACATGTACGCCCGGGCACTCCCTGTGGGTGGGAGACACCCCAAGAATCCCCCGTCCAGAGGTCAAAAGTCAAGAATTGACGGGGGTTTCGCGGCGGGGTCGCCGCCTGGACGGGCGTCCCCTCCGAGCCTGGCCAAGGCCTCGGAATCCGGAGGGGATTCCTACCTGTGAGGTCAGCGGATGACGAACGAGTTGGCGCCCATGGCACCCATCGCGCCATCGCTTCCCTGGCCCCCGAGGGGGCCTCCGCCGCCGCCCGTGGGGCCCTGCTGCTGGGCGCGCGCCTCGGCCGCGTAGCGGTTGAGCTTGTTGTAGAGCGTCTTCTCGCTCACCCCCAGCACCTCGGCGGTGCGGGCCTTGTTGTTCCCGTTCCGCTGGAGGCTGCCCAGGATGTACTCGCGCTCCACCGCGTCCAGGCTCAGCCCGAAAGGCAGCCGGAACGTGTGCCGCTCCGGGCTCTTGCCGGCCATGTCGGGCGGCAGGTGCTCGCGGGTGATCAGCTCGCCGTCGCACAGGATGACGGCGCGCTCCACGGCGTTGCGCAGCTCGCGGATGTTGCCCGGCCAGTCGTAGTTCTTCAGGACCTCCATCGCCTCCGGGTGCACCCCGCTGACGCGCTTGCCGGAGTCCCCGCGGAACTTGTCCACGAAGTGCTGCACCAGGATGGGCACGTCGTCGCGGCGCTCGCGCAGCGGCGGCAGGTGGATCTGGAAGACGTTGAGGCGGAAGTAGAGGTCCTCGCGGAAGCGGCCGTTCTTGATCTCCTGCTTGAGGTCGCGGTTGGTGGCGCACAGCACGCGCACATCCACCTCGATCTCCACCTTGCCGCCCAGCCGCCGCAGCCGCCCCTCTTCCAGCACGCGCAGCAGCTTGGCCTGCAGCTCGATGGGGATTTCACCCAGCTCGTCCAGGAAGAGCGTGCCGCCGTGCGCCATCTCGAACACGCCGGGCCGGCGCTGATCCGCGCCGGTGAAGGCGCCGCGCTCGTGGCCGAAGAGCTCGGACTCGATGAGCGTCGCGGGGATGGACGCGCAGTTGATGGCGATGAAGGGCTTGTCGCGGCGCAAGGACAGGTTGTGCACCGCGCGGGACACGACCTCCTTGCCCGTGCCGGACTCGCCGCTGATGGACACGCTGGCCTTGGAGGGGGCCACCTTCTCCACCAGCTCGATGACCTTGCGCATGCCCGCGGACTGGGCAATCAGGTCCGACGAGCCGAGCTGCTTCAGCCGCCGCCGCAGCGTCTGCACCTCGCGCAGCGTCTCCTTCTTCTCCAGCGCCCGGTCGATGCAGACCTTGAGCCGCGCGGTGTCCAGCGGCTTGACGATGAAGTCGTAGGCGCCCTCGCGGATGGACTCCACGGCGGCGTCGATCGTCCCTCGCCCCGTCAGGAACACCACCGGGCAGTCCGGCAGCTCTTCCTTCAGGTTGCGCAACAGCCAGAGCCCATCCGTCTCCGGCATGGCCAGGTCCGACAGGACCACGTCCGGCCGGAACTCGTTTGCCTTGCGGAGGGCGTCATGCCCGTCGAATGCGATCTCGACCTTGTGTCCCCAGGCGCTGAGCATCTCTGCCAGCGCCTCACAGGTGTCGCGTTCGTCATCCACGGCCAGGATTCGTGCGCTGCCCAAGTGAAGACCTCCCGTACTGCGTCGTGACGCGAAGTTGTCGGAACTCGAAATCAGGAAACGGCCTGGCGGGATGCTGCGCTCAGGCGCGGTTGAAACTCAGACGGCACGTGCCCGCTCGGAGGAACAGGTCCACGCCGAGCTGCGAACAGCGCAGCCGCAGGGCCTCCACGGCCTCGGGCAGGGGCTCGTTGCCGGGGCCGGCCGAATCCTCGACCTCCAGCACCGCGCTCGTGGCCTCGCCGCGCACCGTGACGCGCACCGAGCCGCCATTCTCCGCGCGGCGGAAGGCACGCAGCAGCGCCTGGACCAGGAAGAAGCCCAGCTCCGTCGTGTCCTCCATCTGGACCTGGACGCCCGCCTCCACCGCGGACTGGACCTGCACGCGGCGCTTGCGGCCCTCGTGCCCCAGCACGCCCAGGGCGCGCGTGGTGGTCTCCGACAGGTCCGCCGCGCCCGCGCTGCCGCCGCGGAAGACGACGAAGTCGCTGAACAGCTTCAGGATGCCGTCCACGCGCTGGATCTGATCGCGCATGGCCTTGAGGTTCTTCTCCTGCGACGGAGGCACCTGCCCCGTCTCCGCCTTCAGCTTCTCCGACAAGACCTCCAGATGGATGGCCAAGGCGTTGAGCGGATTGCGGACGTCATGCAGCAGGCTGTCCATCAGCGTGGGGACGGCCAGGTACCGCGCCGCGCCCACGACGGGCTTCGGCGCATCCTCCATGGAGGATGCACTATTTGACATTGCTGTCGAGGTAACCAACTGGAACTCCTCGGGATTTTCCCTGATCCACCCCCGCCGCCGCCCTACCGGAGCCAAGAGTTAGGGAGCCGTTCCAACATCGTCAACCCTGGGTCGGTAATTCTTGCCGGAAGCGGCAAATTCCCCATGCACGGCGCGGACTTACGCCCGCGCGCGAGTGTTTTTAAGGCAACGATTGGGAAGCGGGTGCGATCAGACAGGACGCAGGCGCCCTGCCCCGAGGTGCAGGGTGTTCAGGCACCCGAGGCGGGAGGGCGTGCGCCCTCGCCCAGCCCCACCAGGTCCAGCTTGAGCCGCGCGGCGTATTCGAAGATGCGCGGGTCCCGGTAGAACTCGCCGAACACGATGCGGACCAGCCCCGCGTTGGCGATGAGCTTGAAGCACGGCCAGCAGGGGCTGGCGGTGGTGTAGATGGTGGCCCCGTCGATGCTGACGCCGTTGGTGGCCGCCTGGATGATGGCGTTGGCCTCCGCGTGGACGGTGGCCACGCAGTGGCCGTTCTCCATCATGTGGCCCACGTCATCGCAGTGCGGCAGCCCTCGGATGGCGCCGTTGTAGCCGGTGGACAGGATGGTCCGTCCCCGCACGATGACGGCGCCCACGTGTTTGCGATCACACGTGGCGCGCGTGGCCACCTGCTCCGCGATGTCCATGAAGTACTGATCCCACGAAACACGTCCGGCCATCCCACGCCTCCTGATTGCCGCCGGATGTACCGCGCGCTCGCGCCCTGTCGAGAAACCGGCCCGTGGCCTACCGGCCCGCCGCCTGGGCGACGCCACCCTCCGTCGAGGGCCTGCGGACCAGCAGCCGGCCAAAGCCCTTGTCCTGGAGGAACTGGCGCACCTTCGCGCTGGGTGCGGCGAACGTCTCTCCGGGCATGGGCACGTCGAAGCTGTAGTTCTCCTGCTGCACCTCGAAGTCCACCTTCGCGGTGCGGTAGCCCTCGACGATGGCCAGGAGCCGTCCCGTCGTCAGGCTGAAGATGCCGCCGCCCGACGCGCCGTAGCCAATGGGCGCGTCCGTCTTCACCATCTTCGGCTGCTGGGACGCCTTGTCCCATTCCACCTGCGACAGCATGCCGCCCGACAGCGACAGCGCGCGGCCGAAGGGCGAGGCGGCCACCACCACGTCCTCGCCCAGCTCCAGCTCCGCGTCGTCCGCCAGCTCCACGGCGGGCAGCTCCAACCCCCGCACGCGCACCAGCGCGAGGTCCAGCTCGGGCACCTGGCCCATGGCCACCACCTCGCCCGTGTGCTCGAGCGACTCCGCGCGCCGGTCCACCAGCACGCGCAGTTGGGGGGCTTCCATGCCGTCCATCGCCACCGCGTGCGCGTTGGTCACCACCCAGGCCACCGCCGTCCCGTCGGCGCCGCGCTCGGCGCCCACCACGACGCCCGAGGCCGTGCTCCGCACCCTGCCCTGCGAGGCAAGCTGCAGCCGCACGTTGTGCGGAAGGATGCGCCGCACCTGCTCCTTGCGCGTCATGCGAGGCGCGTCGTTCACCGCGATGACACGTTCGACGAAAGGAGCCACCTGGGGCGCTGAGGTGGTGGCGGCCGGCTGGGAAGGCGCGCCGGCGCACGCCACGAGGGCGAACAGGGCGGGGGCGCCCAGGAGGAAGCGGGTCATCGACTCTCCGGTTCGGGGGGAAGACGGCTGCAGCCAGTACAACTCCCTGGCAGCTCCCATCATCCCGAGCCCTTTCCGGCTTTGAAAGCAGGCGTCCAAGCGGGGCCCGGACGCCTGCCCGGTCACGCGTAGCGCTTCTTCATCAAGAAGAGGATGGCGTCCTTCGCGCACGCCTCGCAGTAGCCGTAGCGCTCCGCCATCGCCTTCAGCGTGCTCTGCACCTGCGTCTGCTCGCGCGAGGAGAGCTGGTTGCGGTCCTCGGACAGGTACTTGAGGACGTTCTCCTTGTTCTTGCGCAGCACCCGCTTGCGCTCCTCGAAGTAGTGGTCGCGCAGGCGCTTGAACATGTCCGGGAAGATGCGGCCGTAATCCATGTCCGCGTCCGGGTTGTCCAGCCGGTGCGCGCCGATGGAGGCAATGAGCCCGCGGCGGAAGTCCGAGGCGTCCTCGCCGCGCGGCATGATGATGGCTTCCACCTCCGCCATGCGCTGCTCGTCCGGAACCTCGTTCACCCCGGTGACGCGGTTGCGCATCTTCTCGCCGCGCACCCAGTGGCTGATGGTCTGGATGTAGCGCTCCACCAGCTCGCGGTACTGCCCTTCCGACACCAGCCCCATGGACTCACGGACCTCGGAGTCCACGCGGTCCAGGTACTCGGCCTCCACCAGCCGGACGAAGTTCTCGTGGTCGTGGTAGCCGTCCAGCACCTCCTGCAGGAGGAACTCGTAGACGCTCTTGTCCTTGCAGATGGCGGACAGCTCCTCCAGCACCGCCAGGCCGTTGAGGCACTTGTAGTCGGGGTTCTGCGCGGCGTTGAAGAGCGCTGTCTTGATTTCCCGCGCGCTGGCGCCCGAGCGGCCCTCGAAGTTGGGATACGCGTCGGACTCGGTGAAGAGGTCCTCGCGCAGCTTCCGCAGCTCCTTCGTGTTGGCCAGGCTCAGCCGGTCCGGGGGCGCGCCCTCCTCGTAGAGGTGCAGCTTCTCCACCGGCGTCACCTGGTCGATGAGGTCCTTCACGTCGAGGGGGTAGCGGTCCGGAATGGGCTTCTTCAGCCGGGTGAGCACCGCCCACATCGCCGCCAGCTCCGTGGCGTGCGGGGCCACGTGTTTGCCCACGGTGGTGGACGTGATTTGCGCGTCGTAGATCTCCTGCTCGGTCCCGTAGCGGCGCAGGTAGGGCACGCGCACCAGCTCGATGCGGCCCTTGAAGGACGCGAAGTCCGGCAGCTCCTTGAACGCGTTGAGGTGCTTCTCGTTCGCGGAGGCGATGAGCACCTCGTCCAGTTGGAGCACGAACGGCTCCAGCGGCACCTGCCCCGTCTCGCTGAAGCCCAGCAGGTACTTGAAGGCCTCCAACGGGCGCTTGAGCAGGTCCGCGTACTCGATGAGGCCCCGGTTGGCATGAACCAGGGGACCGTGCGGCTCGAACAGGACGGTGCTGTGCAGCGGCGCGGGCACGTTGAGCTGGGTGCGGTCCGCGGTGAGCTGCTGGACCACCGCGTCCACGCTCATCTGCGGCTCCACCGTCACCGTGCCCACCTGGTAGCGGCGCGACACGTAGAAGCGCTCCACCTGGACGTGGCGCATCACCTTCAGCCAGTCCCCGCCGTAGGCGTTGAGCAGCGCGGTGTAGATGCGGCGGCACTTGGAGCACAGCTCGCCGTCCCGCACGTAGTCGGACAGGATGAAGTCCCCTGTCTCGCCGTCGCCCAGGCCCTTCTTCTTGAGGGCGCCCTCCAGCAGCTTGCGCCGCTCGCCCGGCGGCACGGCGAAGAGCGGATGGTCCCTCAGCTCGCAGGGCATGCGCAGGTCAATGGATTCCGCGTCCAGGTGCGCGAAGGTGGCCAGCTCGCCGCCGGGGATCTCCCGCTCCCCGAAGCCGATGGAGCCCTTGATGAGCTTCTCCGACGGGAAGACCCAGGCGATGCGGTACAGCGCGCCCTGCGGCTGCCGCGAGTACGCCTCCATGCCCTCCTTCAAGGCATTGACGAGCGTGGACTTGGCGCTGCCATTGGGGCCGTGCAGCAAGATGAGCTTGTTGATGCGCCCGGCCCGGACGAAGTTGCCGAGCAACCGGTAGATGGCGTTCTGGACCTCTTCCTGGCCCGCCACCCGGTCGTCCCGGTCCCCGCCCGGCGCGTCGAAGACCTTGAAGCGCCGGATGGTGCCCGTGGGGTGTGGCACGGTGATGGAGCCGAAGTGGTCCATCACGTCCCGGAGGTACTGGGCGGCGTTGCGCGCCTGGCCCATCGGGTCGTTGAAGAAGAGGGAGAGGTATTCCTCGAAGGACAGAATCGACCGGTTCTTGACGAAGTCGGCGTTCACCTGCGCGCCCACCTCCTGCAGATAACCCTTCGCGTCCAAGTTGACTCTCCTGTGGTCAGGCTTCCCCACCAGCAAGTTTTCCGTCCACGCCACCAATGTCCAGCGCCCCGGATGCCATTGTCGGCTGGGGCACGCGCCGCCGGCCCCCTGCCGGGCACACGGAACGATATGCTGGCCACCAGGGGAAGCAGGTAACCCTGGCCGGCATTCCCGGGGAGCGGCAAACGTCGCGGTGTGTGAACTCGCGCGCGACGCGAGGGTGCGCTACGGTCTTTTCTTCCTCTGCGGCCTACCCACCCGGAGTCCAAGCACGATGCACAAGGAGCCCATCATCGGCATCGACCTCGGCACGACCAACTCGTGCGCGGCGATCGTCGAGGACAGCGGGAACGTCAAGCTCATCCCCTACAAGGGCGGCGAGTACACCATCCCCTCGATCTTCGCGATCGACGACAAGGGGAACGAGCTCATCGGCTACGAGGCCAAGCGCCAGTGGCAGCTCAACCCGCGCAACACCGTCTACGGTTCGAAGCGGCTGGTGGGCCGGGGGTTCGGCAGCGAAGTCGTCGACACGATGAAGAAGGTCGTGGCGTACAACATGCGCCCCGGAAAGAAGAGCGACGTCACCCTGGATGTGGGGAAGAAGGAGTTCACCCTCCAGGAGATCAGCGCCAAGATTCTCGGCAAGATTCGCGAGGTCGCCTCCAACTACCTGAAGATGCCCATCAAGCGGGCGGTGGTGACGGTGCCGGCCTACTTCAACGACCGGCAGCGCCAGTCGGTGAAGGACGCGGGCAAGCTCATCGACCTGGAGGTCGTCCGCATCATCAACGAGCCCACCGCGGCCGCGCTGGCCTACGGCGTGGGCAAGGGCCTCAAGGAGAAGGTCGTCATCTACGACCTGGGCGGCGGCACCTTCGACGTCTCCATCATCGAGATTCGCGACCGCGTCTTCGAGGTGAAGTCCACCGGCGGTGACGTGTTCCTGGGCGGCATCGACTTCGACAACGCCATCATCCACCACGTCCTCAAGGACTTCGCGGCGAAGACGGGCATCGACCTCGCCACGGACCCGGTGGCCATGCAGCGCATCAAGGACCTGGCCGAGCGCACGAAGATCGACCTGTCCGCGCGCGAGGAAGTCCCCTTCAACATCCCCTTCATCACGATGACCTCCCAGGGCCAGCCCCTGAACATCGAGATGAAGTTCACCCGAAAGATGCTGGAGCAGCTCACCAACCAGCTCGTGGACCGCACCCTGCAAATGGTGGCGCGCGTGCTGGTGGACTCCGGGTTGTCCACCAAGGACGTCGACGAGGTCATGCTGGTGGGCGGGCAGACGCGCATGCCCATCGTCCAGGACCGCCTGACGAAGTTCTTCGGCAAGCCACCCAGCAAGGGCGTGCACCCGGACGAGGCCGTGGCCATTGGCGCGGCGCTCTACGCGCACTCGCTGCAGGACGACACCAACCTGCGCATCCAGTTGCTGGATGTGATTCCCATGGCCATTGGCCTGGAGAAGGCCGGCGGCGCCTTCCACGTCGTCTTCCCGCGCAACGCGGCCATTCCCAACGCGAAGGCCCTGCTGGCCACCACCAGCATGGACAACCAGACCGAGCTCGCCGTGCGCATCTTCCAGGGCGACAACGACATGGTGGCGCGCAACGACATGCTGGGAGAGTTCACCTTCTCCGGCATCCAGCCCGGCCGCGCCGGCAGCGCACAGGTGGAGATCACCTTCGACGTGAACGTGGAAGGCATCCTCACCATGCGCGCCCGCGACCCGGCCTCGGGCCGCGAGATGAAGACCACCGTGCGCGTCACCCAGGCCTGAGCGCCCTCCCCGCTTCAGCCCCGCGGGGTGCTCCGGCTCACCGCCGGGGCCTCCAGGGGCACGAAGCGCGTGGAGTCCTCCGGGCGCAAGGACGACGCGTCACCCTCCCGGCCCACCAACTCGAAGAGGCCGTCCTCCAGCGTCCGGAGCTCGAAGGCGTCACGGACGCGCTCCCGGGCCCGGGGGCTGAGCAGCACCTGCCCCCGCCCCGCTCGCACCGCCAGCCGCGCGGCCGTGTTCACCACGTCGCCCAGCACGGTGTAGTCCAGCCGGCCCGAGGCCTTGGCCCCCACGCTGCCGGACACCAGCTCCCCCGAGTCCAAGCCCATGCAGACGCCGTGGGCGTAGGGCGCGCCGTCGCCACCGCGCGCCGTCAGCGCCTCCAATTGCCGTCGGATGGCGAGGCAGGCCTCCAGGGCCAGGTCCACGTGCCCCGGCCCTCGGAAGACGGCCATCACCGCGTCTCCCATGAACTTGTCCACCGTGCCCCCGCGCGCGAGCAGCTCCGGGACAATGGCCTCGAAGTTGGCGTTGAGGCGGCGCAGCGACTCCGGCGGGGGCTGCTGGTGGAGCACCGCCGTGAAGGCGTCCACGTCGATGAACACCACCGTGCCGTCCACCCACTCCCCCGCCATGGCGTCCGAGCCCTGGAGCAACGGCGGCAGCCGCTCCAGCACGCCGCCGGGGACGAACATGCGCAGCAAGCCGTTCTCCTCGGTGTAGCGCACCGTGCGGCGCAGCTCGCGCACGTGCTTCAGCGTCTTGACGAGCGTGGCCTCGAGGTCCGGGAAGTCGATGGGCTTGGTGATGAAGTCGAACGCGCCCCGGTTCATCGCCGTGCGGATGTTGCTCATGTCGCCGTACGCCGAGACGATGACCACCCGGGTCAGCGAGCTGATCTCTCCCACGCGGGAGAGGAAGGTCAGCCCGTCCATGCGCGGCATGTTGATGTCGCAGAGCACGACCTCGGTGTCGGGATGCTGGCGCAGCTCCTCCAAGGCCTCCTCACCATCCGCGGCGAAGAGGAATTGATAGACATTGCGGCGGATCTGCTTGCGGAAGCTCTGCTCCATCAACACGACGATGTCCGGCTCGTCGTCGACCACCAGAATCTTGGCTGGACGCGAGGGCCGGCCCGCCTCCACCGCGTTCGTCAGGCCGGACGCGAACTCGTGCGCGGACTGGAAGCGGCGCGCGGGGTCCACGTCCAGCGCGCGCGCGAAGAAGGCATCCACCTCCGCGCCCAGCTCCGGTGACAGGCTGGACGGCGCCGCGGGCGGAGGCGGCACGTTGCCCAGGCGCATCTGCCGCAGGGACTCCAGTGGAAAGGGGTGCTGCCCCGTCACGGCGCGGTAGGCCACCACCGCGAGCGCCCACAAATCGCACCGGTGGTCCAACCGGGGCTCCAGGCCCCGGAGCTGCTCGGGGCTCATGTAGCGCGGCGTGCCCGCCATCTCCTCTTCCGGATGCGGCCGGGCCGTGCCACCGGACATGAGCAGCGCGAGGCCGAAGTCGAGCACCTTCACCTGCTCGCCATGCTCCGTGCGGGCGAGGAAGAGGTTCGCGGGCTTGAGGTCGCGGTGGAGGACGCCCGCCGCGTGCGCGGCCGTGAGCGCGCGGGACGCCTCCGTCACCAGCCGCTCCACCATGGCCAGGGACAGGCGGCCCCGGCGGTGCAGCAGGGCCTCCAGGTCCTCGCCCACCAGCCACTCCATGACGATGTAGGGCGTCTCGCCGGAGAGGTCGCAGTCGTGGACCTGGATGACGTGCGGGTTCTGGAGCCGGGCGATGGCCTGGGCTTCCCATTCGAACTGCTGCCGCGCGCGCGGCGCCGGCGCGCAATGGGACGCCATCAGCTTGAGGGCCACGCGCCGTTGCAGCTTGGGATCCAGGGCCACCCAGATGGTGCCCATGCCGCCCCCCGCGAGCCGCCGCTCCAGCACGTACCGGTCGCCAACCACCTGCTGCTCGGAGTGCGAGTTTTCATCCATGGTGAGGGCCTCGGGAGCACCGTCCGCGAGAAGTCGCGAGTGTCTCACGCCGTCTTGTTCCGGTGTACTGCATGCTGCTTCCTCGCACAGCAGCCAACCCCTCCGCACACGCCCGAGCGGCACCGCACGCGTGGTACGGTCCCCCGCCCTCGAGTTCGACACGGCGTGCACTCACCCAACCCATGGAGGCGTCATGCCTGACACGGTCGCCACACCGCTTCATCCCGAACGCGTGCTCCCCGAAGTGCAGCAGTCCGCGCGCCCCGAACCGGATGGCCATGCGCTCCCGGGGCTCGCGGTCCCTCCGGGCCTCAGGCCCGGCATGCCGCGCAAGGCGATGACCACCAGCCCGGTGGAGTACGCGAACGCGCCCCTCCAGGTGCTCGCCGGCACGCTGCCGCAAGACCTGCAAGGTCACATCTATGTCGCGGGTCCCAGCGTGCACTCGGGCTCGCCGGCCCTGGCCTCGGATGGGCTGGTGCTGCGGCTGACCTTCAGGGAGGAAGGCGCGACGTTCACCTCCGCCACCATGCGGACGCCGTCGTACTACGCGCGCCAGGAGGTGGACGCGGGCGCCACCGCTCGAGGCCCGGTGACGCGGCTGCTCAACCGCTTCCGCGAGACGACACTGGCGGATGTCTCCATCACGCTGGGGCCCCAGGAGACGCCCAACACCGCGCCCTTCCTCGTCGAGGGCGAGCGCATGCTGCTGGTCACCACGGACGCGGGACGTCCCTGGGCCATCCACCCGAAGACGCTGAAGGCGTACACCCCGCTGGGCTACCTGCGGGAGTGGAAGCGCGCTCTCCCCACGCCGTGGGCCTTTCCGCTGTTGCAGAGCACCGCCCACCCCGCGTTCGACCCCGAGCCCGCCCAGGCGCTCTCCACCGAGGAGCCCCAGCGCCAGCGGCCCCGCCTCTTCTTCACCAACCACGCGCCCAAGTGGCCCCTGGGCTCCGGCTTCACGCAACTGGTGAGCTGGGACACGCGGGAGAACCGGCTGCACCACTGGGCGCTGCGGGACGCATCCACGGGCGAACCGGTGGTGGCGTCGTCGCTGCATCAGATTGCCTCCACGCGCGACTTCGTGGTGCTGCTGGATTCGAATTTCCCCATCAACTTCTGGCAGATCGCCGCGCAGGCGGCGGTGCCCTGGGCGCCCCGCGTGCAGCGCGCGGTGGAGTGGCTGACGGCGAAGCCCTCCGCGCCGCAGGCGGTGTTCTGGGTGATTCGGCGCGCGGACCTCACGCCCTCGCCGGGCACCCTGGACGCGGACAAGCCGCCCTTCATCCCCGCGTACCGCTTCACGTCCGGTGGCGGCGGGCTGCACTTCGCCGCGCTCTACGAGAACCCGGACGACGTCATCACGCTCGTCGCGGGGCACTCCCCCACCGAGGACCTGTCACACACGCTGGAGGCCGGCGAGAAGCTCATCAATGGCAACCACGTGCAGGACTGGCAGGAGGGCATGCCCACCGCCGTGCCCGTCACCCGCAGCGCGTTGGGCGTGCACCGCATCGACATGAAGCGGCTGCGCATCGAATCCCGGCTGCACTCGCACGACGACTTCACGTGGGGCCTGACGGTGTTCTCCAACGCGGGCCTGGTGAATGGCGAGCTGGAGACCCACCTCCGGCTGGCCGGCAACGCGATGAACGGCTCCGTGCCACTGTCGGAGCTCGCGGTGTACTTCAACTCGGACGGCTTCACCGCGGACATGATTCCGGAGCGCATCTACCAGCTCTACAAGCCGGTGGTGGGCTCCAAGGACGGCCTGCCCATCCGCGACGGCCGCGCGGCGAGCTTCTTCAAGTTCTTCGTCCATTCGGGCCGCTTCGAGGGCTACGTGCTGCCCACCGGCTGGTTCGGCTTCGCGCCGCAGTTCGTGCCCAGCGCGCGGATGCCCGCCGTCCCACACTGGAAGGGCTACCTGGTGGCGCTCGTGGTGGCGGACCCGACGCCCGACCTGCCCGCCGCCTCCACGGGCTCCGAAGTGTGGATCTTCGACTCGGAGAACCTGGAGAAGGGCCCCATCTGCCGGTTGGGCAGCCCCCAGTTCGACGTGGGCATGACGCTCCACACCACGTTCCTGCCCGCCGTCCTTCCCGACATCCTCGACGGCCTGCCGCCCGGCAACGAGGCGCCGTACTGCGTGGACGTGGAGAAGGACCTGGACATGGACGCCATCGAACAGGCCTACCTCGAGTGGCCCCAGACGCTGCTCCCCCGGGTGCCGCCCGTGCTGTTCGCCCCGTGGCGGCTGGGCGTGAAGTGGGCGCTGAACTTCCCCAAGCTGCGCCAGGTCCTCTCCGAGGACGTGTATCCACACTTTCCGCGCAGGTAGCCGTGTCTGGGATTGCGGGGCCTCATGGGCCCCGCCCCAGGACACGTCGCGCTCGCTAGAACTGCCACTCCTTGCCCTTTTCGCTCAACACCTCACGCGTCGAGGCCACGTCGGCGAGCGCCTTGAACGGGGAGGAGTCCGCGAGCTTCAGCACCGACTCCAGGAGGGCCCCCGTGAGCTGGGGGTTGTTCGTGGCGATGGCGGTGTCGAGCCGCTCGAAGAGCTGACGGAAGTTCTCCTTCCGCTCGTCGAAGGAACGGTCCAGATAGTGGAGCAGGACGTCACGGTTGGCGTGGATGCGCTCCACGTCGACGTGCGCCGCCATCTGGATGCGGACCTGCTCGGTCTTCTCCTTGTGGATGTCCCGGATGCAGTCGGCCACCGTCTTCAGGCCGTCCAGCACCTCGGCAATCCCGGGCGTCTGCCCCTTCGCCAGCGTCGCGACCGTCATACGAAGGACTCCTGGAGGAACTGGCGCTGCTGCGACAGCAGGGCCTCCGCCTGCTCGTTGATGTTGCCCTCGGACGTGAAGATGGCCACGCGGAGCAGCTCACTCTCCGCCTTGGCGAGCTGCATCGCCGTGGCGAACTGGCGCAGGTGCTCGTCGTTGGCCGGGTCGAATGTGCCGTCCAGTGCCCAGAGGGCATCGATGGCGCGGTTGGCGCGCAGGTCGAGCGCCGCGGTGACCTCCCGCAACTCGTCGACACGGAGGCCCGCCCGGCCCAGGAGCTCGACGGCCGCTTGAAGCTGCGCCACCACCCGCTCCACCTCGGCCGCGAACTCCTCGGCCTTCGTCTTCGCCTTCTCACCTTCCCTGGCGATGACGAAGCCCGCGACGACCGCCGCCGGGGCCAGGGCGATTCCACCCAGGACGACGGCGCCCCCCGCCACGCCGAAGCCGCCCGTCGCGAGCGAGCCTCCGCCGAGCCACGCGAGCAGCGCGCTGTTCGCCGCCGCGCCCGACAGACCGGACAGGGCGGTCCCCGTCCCCGCGGTCGCGAAGGTGGTGACCAGACTGGTGGTCACCGCGCTCGCCCCCGCGCCGGTGAGGCTCGCCGCGACCGCGCCCGACAGCGCTCCGCCCGCTTCCAGATACTGGGCGGTGAAACGGCCCACCTCCTCGCGCGTCACGCCGAGGGCCCCGAGGCTCTCCAGCGCGGACAGCCGGGCCTTGTGTTCCAGCCGCTCCAGAAAGTCGAAGAGGCGCCGGAACGTGGTGTCCGTCACGGTCTTCCGCTGTGATTCCAGGGCGTCCAACTTGAGCTGGAGCAGCGAGCGCGCGTCTTCCAGGCGGGCAATCCACTCACGATGAAGCTCTTCGGCCTCTTCACCAATGGCCTTGGCTTCCCTCATGGCCTGGACGCCGTCGTAGCTCTTCTTTCCGCCATACCCAAGCAGGGCGGCGACACCAATCACCACGGGAATGAATGGCAGTGGCATGGACTCTCCTCTCAATCGAATGGGCCCCGGCGGGTGCAGGGCGGCGCGGAGGTTCTCGCGAGCCCTCTCCTTTGAACATCCTCCTGGAGAGGTAGGTCACC
The DNA here is from genome assembly GCF_000280925.3 of Myxococcus hansupus. NCBI lineage: Bacteria > Pseudomonadati > Myxococcota > Myxococcia > Myxococcales > Myxococcaceae > Pseudomyxococcus > Pseudomyxococcus hansupus. Next base: position 3,532,656 of record NZ_CP012109.1, on the reverse strand, counting down.
CAGGACAGCGCCTTGGCCTCACAGAAAACCACAGTCGCCGACCCGTCCCGCGTGGCAAGTCCTCTCATCCGTGAGTAGCATTGCCGCGATTGGACACCCCTCCGGGCACGCATGCGCGTCAATCTCCTCCTCACCCTCACACTTCTCGGAGCGACACAGCCCTCGGTGCCGACACCGCTCCATTACCAGGTGAGGCCGCTCCCCGGGCAGGATCGCACCGACCTGAAGGTCTCCCTGCGGTTCAAGCCAGACAAAGAGGGGCCGGTGTCCCTCGGGCTTCCCCAGGACTGCTACGGCACGCCAGACATCGAACGCTTCGTCAAGACGCTCTCCGGAGAGCACGGGACCGTCGTCACGGCTGGCACGGATGCCAGCGAGCGTCACGTCACTCCGGGGCCAGATGGCCGCGTGAACCTGACATACGTCCTGTCATTCGATCCGCAAGTCATGGATGGAGTCGCGTACGGCCCCAATGTCGGCCCGCGTCACTTCCACGTCGCCGGGTGCCAATGGCTGCTGCGAATGGGCGACCCGCGACAAGCCAGACCGCACGTCATTGAATTGAAAGACGCGCCCAAGGCCTGGCGGTTCTACTCGACGCTGGGGTCGGACGCGACTCGGACCGAGGCAACGGCCAGTTACGAGGCCCTCTCCAGCTTCGCGATGGGCGGAGGCGCCGGCGGCTTCGAGCCCTTCCAGGTCCAGGGGCGTCCAGTCTCCGTGTTCATCGATGGCGCGTTCGACCGCCCCGTCGACGACATCTTCGCCGCCATTCGACGCATCGTCACCGCGCAGCGCCAGACGTTCGGCGGAGCCCCACCGCCCTTCTTCCACGTCGTGCTGCGGCCTCGCAGCGGCGTCATCGCGGGAACGGCCGTGGACAACGCCTTCATCTGCTTCGCCAAGAAGGACATCTCCCCGCGTGAACTTCATCTCATCCTGGCGCATGAGATGTTCCACACCTGGGTGCCGGGCCAGCTCGACATCGCCCTCGACCCGAGCGAAGCCCAGTTCCGCCATCAGTGGTTCAGTGAGGGGTTCACGGAGTACCTCGCGCGTCAGCTCCTGGTCGTGGACGGGCTGATGTCGATGAACGACTTCGCGGCGCTCGTGAACAGCGACCTCATCAACCTGGCGGACAATCCGCACCGCGACGCGACCCACGCCGCCATCGTCTCCGTCGCGAAGCAAGGCGCTTTCAATGCCGCGGCCAAGAAACTCGCCTACTACCGGGGCGCGTTGATCGCGCTCGAGTGGGACTTCCAGCTCAAGGCGAAAGGGAACCCCCAAGGCCTGGCGGCGCTCATCAAGGAACTCGCAGCGCGAGTGGCGGGGGCTGGCGGCACCTTGAGTGAATCCGCGTTCTTCGCGCACATGGCCGCCCAAGGAATCGATGCGCGCGCGGACTTCGAACGCCACATCGTGCGAGGAGAACCCATCTCCCTCTCACCTGGCGTGCTGGGCCCGGGATTCACTTTCCGGAACGTCGCCGTTCCCGCGTTCGACCCCGGATTCGACCTCGAGCTGTCGCTCAAGGAGAGCGCCATCAAGGGCGTGCTTCGCACCGGCCCTGCATTTCGGGCTGGGCTTCGAAATGGCATGAAATTGAAGTCCCTTCGGAACTCCAACCGCTTCGCCAACGGCTGGCGCGCCGACCTTCCCTTGGAAATCACCGTCGATAACCAAGACGGCCCGCGTCAAATCAAGTTCTTCCCTCGGGGAGCGTCCAGGCAACTGCGACTGCTTCAAGCCCTACCCCCGGGCCAGGGCGCTTCCAGGGTAGACACGGAAAAACTATAGTTCTGCGCTCATGGTTTCCAGAGCCTGGAGCGCTGCAATCGGCATCGTACTCGCATCGGCCGTGGTGGTCGTGAGTGTCACGAGGCTGAAGGCTCGCAATCCGTTGGAACCGGCGGTCGAATCCGTACCCACGCGGGCACACGTGCCCATGCGCCCGCAATCCGAGTCGCCCACAGGTCATCTCGGCGTCATCGTGCCGCAAGAGACCGTGGACATCTCCTCCCCCTCCGAGGGGCTGCTCATGCAGGTGCCTGTCCACGTGGGCGACGCCTTGAAGCAAGGCGACGTCATCGCGCGATTGGACTTGCGCCCGCTCGAGCGCGAGCTTGCCATCAGTGAGGCCGAGCTGCTCTCCGCGCGCGCCGACCTGCGCATCGCGGAACTGGGAGTCCAAGACGCCGCGGCTCGCCTGCACCGCCGGGAGGATCCTCGCCAACTGTCACTGGGCGCCATCTCTGAAGAAGAGCTCATGACGGTCCGCTATGAAAACGACCTGGCCGTCGCGAAGAAGGACGCCGCGCAGGCACGGGTCCGTGAGCAGGAAGCACGCGCGTCCCTGGTTCGCCAGCGGCTCTCGGATGCGACGATTCGGGCCCCCTTCGAAGGCGTCGTCGCCAGCCGATATGTGGACCCGGGAAGGCGAATCCAGGCGGGAGAGCCCCTCGTGCTCCTCCTGAGCTCCGGCGCTCCCCAGGTCCGCTTCGCCCTCCCCGAAGAAGACGCCCGCCAGATCTCCGTCGGAGCGAGCGCCTGGGTCCACCTCGCTGGGAGACAAGACCCGCTGGAAGGACGCGTCACGCAGATCGCCCCCGAGGTGGATGCCGCGTCACGCATGATCCTCGTGATTGCCCAACTGAAGGACGCGCCGAAGGACGGAAGCGCGCCTGCGGGCAGCGTCGTCCGTGTCGCGCCTGGACCGCTCCACGACTCCGGGACGAAGCCCTTCGCCAAGACCTCCGGGCGGTAGCGCCCCAAACGCCGCCGGGAGACAGGAGTCTGAAGACGTGGAAGGCAAGCCGTCCATCTTCCGAAAGGAAGCCATTGACCACTACCAGCGCGCGGTCCGCGTCGAAGGAGAGCTGCTCGAACTCTCTCCTGAATGGACGCGTTGGGGCTACGTGATGCTGGTCGCCCTGGTGGTGCTGGCGCTTTTCTACAGCATCGTCGGGACCCTGTTTGAGTACGCCTCGGGTCCAGCGCTGGTTCGCGTCGAGGGCCGCACCGACCTGACGGCGCCGAGCGCGGGCGTGGTCTCCGCCGTGCTCGTTCATCCAGGTCAGCGGGTCGAAGAAGGACAAGCGCTGGTCACCTTCGATGCGAACGAGGAGCGCACCGCGCTGTCCCGGATCCAACAGGAGTTCGACCTCCAGCTCGTGCGGTATCTGCGAAATCCCTCCGACACCGCCGCGCGTCAGGCCCTGACGTCACTTCGCGCGGAGCGTGAGTCCGCCAGCGCCCGGCTGGAGTTGCGCTCCATTCGCGCGCCATTCACCGGCGTGGTGGGCGACGTGCGCATCCAGCCCAGCCAATACCTGACGCCCGGCGCGCTCGTCATGTCCATGATGGCGGATGAGGCACCGGCCTACCTGCTGGCCTTCCTCCCGGGCCGTTACCGCCCCTTCCTGCACCCTGGGATGTCCCTGCGGGCGGAGCTCGACGGCTTCCAGTACGACTACCACGAGCTGCTCATCGACTCGGTGGGCGACCAGATCATCGGCCCGGGCGAATTCAAACGCTTCCTGGGCCCCGACCTGTCAGACACCCTGGAGCTCACGGGGCCCATTGTCCTGGTCCGCGCGCGGCTGCCGTCATCCTCGTTCGTCCACGGGGGAAGGCAGTTCGCCTATTTCGACGGCATGCCCGCGCGTGTCGAAGCGCGTGTCCGATCCGAATCCATCTTGATGACCTTGATTCCCGGCCTGAGAGGACTCGTGCTGGATGAGCGCTGACCCCAAGCCCGGACTCCTCCAGCGATTCCCCGCGCTCAAGCGCCTCAAACCGGGGGGCCGTGCCCGCATCCCGGACGTGCGCCAGATGACGCTCACGGACTGCGGTCCTGCGTGCCTCGCCATGGTGCTGGCCTACCACGGCCGCGACATGAGCCTGGACCAGGTGCGCGAATTCACGGGCGCCTCGCGTGATGGCACCACCGCGAAGTCCCTCATTGCCTCCGCCTCCAAGCTGGGCCTGAGGGGCCGCGGCGTCTCCATTGACGTGGACAAACTGGCCTACCTGCCGCCCGCGTCAGTCCTCCACTGGAACTTCTCCCACTACGTCGTCTTCGAACGGCTGGACAAGAACAGCGTTCACGTCGTGGACCCCGCCGTCGGGCGGCGCCAGGTCTCGATGGAGCAGTTCCGGCAGTACTTCACGGGCGTGGCGTTGGTCTTCGAACCCCGGGAAGACTTCCAGCCGGGCTCGACCCGTCGCGGCGCCTATCGCTACCTGATGCCGCTCCTGCGGCAGCACGGCACGCTGACTCGCATCGTGGTGGTGTCGCTCGCGCTGCAACTGTTCGCGCTGGCGGTTCCCATGCTCACCGGCATGGTCGTGGACCGGGTCGTCCCCCGCGGGGACGTGCACCTGCTGCTCGTGCTGAGCTCCGCCTTGATGACCCTGGTGGTCTTCCAACTGCTCGCCTCCCTCCTGCGAGGGCACCTGCTGCTGGAGCTTCGCACCCGCGTCGACGCGGGAATGACGCTGGGCTTTCTCGAGCACCTGGTGAGCCTGGCCTACCCATTCTTTCAGCTCCGCCCCTCTGGCGACCTGATGATGCGAATGGGCATGCAGTCGACCGTGCGGGAGACCATCTCCGCGACCGCCATCTCCAGCCTGCTGGATGGCGCGCTCGTGCTGCTCTACCTCCTGCTGCTCTTCATCGCCGCCCCGTTGATGGGCCTGCTGGTCCTGCTTCTGGGCGGGCTGCAGGTCTTCGTCATCATCTATTCGGGGAAGCAGCGCAGCATGCTGCTCTCTCAAAACCTGGAGCTGGACGCCAAGGCGCAGACCTATCAGATCGCCATGCTTTCGGGCATGCAGACCCTGAAAGCCTTTGGTGGCGAGGACCGCGCCGTCCAGGGCTACTCGAACCTCTTCGTCGACATCCTCAACATCGGGTTGAAGCGCGGACGCCTGAATCTGTGGGTGGACTCGCTGACGAAGACACTCCAGCTCGCGGCGCCCCTCCTCCTGCTGAGCGTGGGCACCTACCTCGTCTTGAACAAATCCCTCACGCTGGGAGAGATGCTGAGCATCAACGCGCTCGCGGGCGCACTGCTGGTTCCACTCTCCAACCTGGTGGGAACGGTCGGTCAATTCCAGTTGCTCGGCAGCTACCTCGAGCGCATCAACGACGTGCTCGACGCTCCCCCTGAACGCACGCCGAGCACCGCGAGCACCCAGGCCCAACTCAAGGGAGGCATCACGCTGGAGGGCGTCTCGTTCCGGTACCACCCCAACTCGGCGCCGGTCGTCCATGACGTCTCGGTCCGCATCCACCCCGGGCAGATGGTGGCGATCGTCGGGCGTTCCGGCGCCGGCAAATCCACGCTGGCCAATCTCCTCCTCGGCCTCTACCTCCCCACCTCGGGCAGGGTGCGTTACGACGAGATGGACCTCTCCGATCTGGACCTTCGCGCGGTGCGTGGACAGATGGGTTGCGTGCTCCAGGAGCCCGCCTTCTTCGGCGCGTCCATCCGGGACAACATCTCCCTCAATGACCCCGAGATGAGCCTCGACCAGGTGAAAGAGGCGGCCACGCTCGCGCAGATTCACGATGACATCATGGCCATGCCGCTGCAGTACGCCACGCCCATGGTGGACCGCGGGCTCTCCTTGTCGGGCGGCCAGCGGCAACGACTCGCACTGGCACGCGCACTCGCACGCAACCCCAGCGTGCTGCTTCTGGATGAGGCCACGAGCGCGCTCGATGCCGTCACCGAGGTCCAGGTACAGCGCGCGCTCGGAACGCTCTCTTGCACCCGCGTCGTCATCGCGCATCGGCTCAGTACGATTCGCACGGCGGATGTCATTCTCGTCATGGAGGGCGGGCGCGTCGTGGAGACGGGCAGCCACCAGGAACTGCTCTCACGCAACGGCACCTATTTCGCGCTGGTGCAAGCCCAGGTCGAACCAGACCATGGCGTTTCGCGTCTGGGTTGACTTCGACCCAATACACAACGCACACACGCAGCACCCAATCCCCGCAAAGCTAAACGTTTACAGCGCCAGCGCTTTCAAGAAAATCAGCTTGCACCGGTTGAAAGTAAACCTTTCGTAAAGATAGGCTTCTATTTACGACAGAAGACACTCACGTCTTCGTCGTTACTCAGGAGTCACCCCCAATGAGCACCAAGTTCGATCTGACCAGCCTCGTGGGTTCGTCTGTCCTTGCCGATGAAGAGCTGGAGACGGTGACGGGCGGTCTCGAGGGTGGCAGCACGATGCTGGCCACCACGACCTCGACCCAGACGAGCTGCCTCTGTCCGGCCACCTCGGATACGGCCCACAACGGCTGCGCCTGCTCCTGCTGAGCTGACGCATTGCGAAAGATGTGATTCAAACTCTGGCGATTGCGGGTCGACTTTCACCCGCGTCGCCAGAGTCGTTTCATCCACCTGGGAGCCTTCTGCTTGTCATCTTCCATGGACGTATCCGCTGAGTCTTGGGCCTCCCTCTCGCCCATCCTTGACGACGCACGCTGGTACCTGGCGCTGAACCTGGCTGAACGCCTCGCACTGCCCCGGCCTGCTCACACATCAGCGGAGGCGCCATCCCAGACACGCATCGAGGCGGCCCGAGCGCGTCTGACCCGATGGCGCGGGCGGATTCCATTCCAGGACAATGATTGGTGGACGCGCAGGTTGACGCACGCGGGCATGGACGAGGCGACGCTCCTGTCATTGCTCGCGGAGCCGGCGGAGTCCCTGAAGTCGCGGTGCCCCACCCCGCCCGACTGGCTCAGCCGGCTCGCCGAGGCGTATGCGCGCTCGGGTGCGGAGCCGCTCAAAGACGCCTTCGGGGGGACCTTCGCCCCCATCGTATCTCCCCTGATCCGCGCATCCGTCGCCCGCGTTCGGCAAGGAGCAGAAGCCCTCACCCGAGCGCATCCCCAGGCCCCGTTCGACGCGGACGGCGCCATCCGGTTCGTGACCGCCCATCTGGGCGCCCAGGTAGACCGGCTCCTGGACCGAACGGTGGTTCTCGAGATGCACCGCGCGCGGTCGCAAGCGCCGCTCGAGGGTGCCACCCCCCAGGAGCGCTTCTCTCGCTTCGTCGCCGGACTCTCGCAGCCCAAGCGCGCGCTCGAGCTGCTGTGCGACTACCCCGTCCTCGCACGCCTCGTCATCCAGCAGCTCGACTTCTGGGAAGAGACCTCCTTGGAGTTCCTGGGGCGATTGGCCGCGGACTTCCCAGCGATTCGTGAAGCGTTCTCTCCCCAGCAGGCTCCTGGCCGGCTGGTGGAGGTCACCAGCGGCCTGGGTGACTCCCATGAACGCGGCCGCACGGTCAGGGTCCTTCGCTTCGAGTCGGGGTTCCGCGTCGTCTACAAGCCGAGGGCCATGGGCATTGATGCCCGCTTCGGAGAACTCCTCGAGTGGTTGAACGCCCGCGGGGCGCCTCAGCTCCGAGCGGTCCGGGTCATCCAGCGGCAGCATCATGGTTGGGCGGAGTTCGTCGCCGCCAGGCCTTGCACGACGCGCGACGAAGTGGCCCGGTTCTATCAGCGTCAGGGCAGCTTCCTGGCGTTGCTCTATGCGCTCAACGGGAACGACATCCATCGCGAGAACCTGATCGCCGCGGGTGAGCATCCCGTTCTCGTCGACCTGGAGTCGCTGTGTGGCGCGGACTACGGACACTCCACACCGGACACGTACGACTCGACGGCGGAGTATGAGATCGACAATTCGGTGATGCGGGTGATGTTGCTCCCGTTCTTTCACGAGGGGCTCGAACGCCAGTTCACGGACATGAGTGGCATCGGCGGGGATGCGAGCCAGACGTCTGTTCATCCGACCGCGACCTGGAAGAACTGGGGCACGGATGAAATGCACCTCGTGTACCAGCGGCACGAGATGCCCGCCGCCACCAACCGGCCGTCCATCAACGGCGACGACATCAACCCGCTTCAGTTCGCGCAGGACCTCGAGGAGGGCTTCGTCGGGATGTACAAGCTCCTCCTCGACTCCCGGCAGGACCTCCTGACGGAAGGCTCCCCCCTGCTGAGGATGCGAGGCACCGAGGTCCGCACCATCCTCAGGGCGAGTCAGTTCTACGCGTTCATCCTCCGCGACAGCGCCCACCCGGACCTGCTCCGGGACGCGCTGGATCGGGATGCCCATCAAGACCGGATGTGGTTCGGCATCCAGCGGAGCAAGTTCGCGGAGCAGTCGCTCCGGCTCATTCCCCACGAGGTCGAGGAGCTCTGGCACGGCGACATCCCTGTCTTCCGGAACCAATTTGAATCTCGGGAGCTCGTCTCGAGCCTGGGACGCGCGGTGCCGGACTTCTTCTCGCGCTCGGGTTTCGAGACGGTCCAGGCCCGGCTGGGTGCGCTGGGTGACGAGGACCTCCAACACCAGCTCTGGTTCGTGCGCGCGTCGTTGACGGCCCTGGCTTCGGGGCTCGAACAACAGACGCAACAGTATCCGATGCCCCGGAACGTGATGGACGTGACGCGTGAGCAGGTTCTCGACGCCGCGCTTCGCGTGGGCGAGCGGCTCGTGCGAAGCGCTCGTCACGGTCCCCATGGGGTCTCCTGGATTGGCCTGGCCTGGACCAGTACCAAGGGATGGTGGCTGCGCCCCCTCGAATACGACCTGTACAGCGGGCTGCCCGGCGTCGCGCTTTTCCTGGGGTACCTTGGAGCGGTGACAGACCGCCCGGAGTTCACGGAGCTGGCGCGCGGGGCCATGCACACGCTGCGCAGGCAGCTCGAGCGCCGCCCACGCATGGTGCAGTATCTCGGTGGCTACGACGGCTGGACGGGCATCCTTTACGCGTGGACGCATCTGGCGACGCTGTGGAACGACTCGGAGCTGATGCGTGCCGCCGTGGGCCTGCTGCCGGCCATCGGCGCCATGGTGACGCAGGACAAGGAGCTGGATCTGCTTCGCGGCTCGACGGGCGCCATTGCCCCGCTCCTGGGGCTCCATCGAGCGAGCGGCGAGCCCCAGGCGTTGGAGCTGGCACGAAAGGCCGGAGACCGCCTGCTCGAGACCGCGCGGGATATCGGCAAGGGAAAGGCATGGTTGATCGCGGCGTCCCCCACCAGGGCACTCACCGGCTTCTCCCATGGCGCGGCGGGGATGGCCTGGGCCCTCGCCGAGCTCCATGGCGCCACGCGAGACGCGCGATATCGCGACATGGCGCTGCAAGCGGTCGCCTTCGAGAACGACCACTACGTGCCGGCGCGGCGGAACTGGATTGATCTGCGGCCCGAGCACTTGCCGGAGCCCCCTCAGTTCATGTCGACCTGGTGCCACGGCGCCGTGGGCATCGGGCTGGCCCGCCTTCGCATGATGCGGCACATCGAGTCGCCGGTGCTGCGCGAGGACACCCAGGCCGCGCTCCACACCGCCGTCCATGATGGGCTGCGGCTCAACCACTGCCTGTGCCATGGCGACTTGTCCGTGCTCGAGCTGCTCGCGGCAGCCAGCCGCGAGCTCGACCCGGAGCGGTGGCGTCCCACGCTTCAGCGCACGACGAACATGGTCATCGCCAGCATCCAGGAACAGGGGTTCCAGGGAGGCGTTCCGCTGAAGGTCGAGACCCCGGGGTTGATGGACGGATTGGCAGGGATTGGACTGGGCCTGTTGCGGCTTGCCGCGCCCGACCAGGTGCCCTCCGTCCTGACGCTGGATCCTCCCGTGGCAACAGCGTCCGCGGGCTCGGGTTCAACGGCATCCGTGGTGCCCTGACATGTCGCCCGACGAAGCCGCACATCGGCAGCAGCGCGGTTGCCGGCCGCCCGAGGACTTCCGCGAGACGGCCGAAACCCTGGGTCAGGCGCTCCTCAAGATGGCGGCCCGGGCCAAGGACGGGTCCGTCTATTGGCGAGGGCCCGCCGAGCGGGCCGGCCAGCTCGTATGGACGCCCCTTCCGACGACGATGTTCGCGGGCTCGCTCGGGGTGGCCCTGTTCCTCGCGGGCCTCGCGCGGGTGACCGGGGACGCCGCGTATGGCGAACTCAGTCGAGAAACCCTGCGCCCCCTGCAACGCGAGGTGGAGCAGCTCGTGACCGATACCGAGAGGGCTGCGCGTGTTCAGCTCGACCTCGGAGGACTGTCCGGGCTGGGCTCGATGATTTACGGGTTGGTCCGCGCCGGGGATTTGCTCGACGAACCCTCGTTCCACGAGACCGCGCACCAGATTTCAGGCCTCGTCACGGCGGAGCGGATCGCCAACGACGAAGCGCTGGACGTCATGCTCGGCTGCGCGGGGACACTGCTCGCCCTCCTGGCCCTCCATGAGCGGCGCCCCAGTGCCAACGCGCAGGGACGCACGCCCTTGGAGCTCGCCATTCTGTGTGGCCAGCGGCTTCTTGACCGCCGCGTTGACGTGGCCGAGGGCTTTCGGGCGTGGGCGCACGCGGGTGCTTCTCCCATGGGAGGCTTCTGCCACGGTACGGCGGGCATCGAGTACGCCCTGCTGCGCCTCCATGCGAGTACCGGCACACCAGCGTTCCTCACGGCCGCGGTCGAAGCCATGGAGAATGAACGCCGCCTGTTCGATGCCGCGCGGCGGGACTGGAGCTACCTTCACGCAGAGGAGCCGCGCTTCCTCAACAGTTGGTGCAAGGGGGCTCCCGGCCTGCTCATCGCACGCTGTGGTGGATTGACGGTGTTCGATACCGCCGAGGTCCGGGCGGAACTTCCACTCGCGATTGCGCGAACGGCCAGCGCCGAGCTGAGCCTCGTTGACGACGTCTGCTGTGGGAACTTCGGCCGCGTCGACGCGCTGCTCTTCGCGGGGGCCCGCCTGAGCGACCCAGGAACGCAAGCAGCGGCACATCAGCTCGCCAGCGAAGCCCTCGACCGCGCCGAGGGCCGCCGGGGCTTCGTCTTCGCATCGAAGTTCCAGGGGGCCCTCGACCCGCGATTCTTTCCTGGAATCAGCGGCGTGGGCTACACGCTGCTCCGCCTCGCGGCGCCCGAGGCGCTCCCAAGTATCCTGGCGTTGGAATGAGGGCGCGCCGCTGCCCGAGCCACGCTACTCGCGGAACCGAGCGAAGAGGTCCTCCAGTTCAGAGGGTTCCGTCAACGCAAGCAACTCCCCCAGGTTCCGCTGCCCTCTGGCGAGAGCGATGACGCCGAGCAAGGACTGAACGTCGAATGGCTCGGTCGCGTGCCGGATGTCCCTCAACGCCAATTCGATCAGCTCGGCCCAGGCCTTCGCGTACGCCGCCTGACACCAGTCGGGGAGCGGCGGGTTCAAGCCCCGGTGACGCTCGATTTCAATGGTGGCGACCAGGCTGAAGAGGTTCTTGTCTATCTGGGGCGCTGCACTGGCGATTCGCACGAGGTGAGGAACGGCCGCATAGGAGGCCTCGCCCACGTCGCCTTGATGGTGCAACTCCTGCCAGAGCTCATCCCAGGCGTCTTCTCCCGCCTCCAACTCGCGCAAGGCCACGGAGGCGTCGTACGGAATCCGGTAACCGCCGCTGAGTTCTTTCCACTTTGGATCGTCGAAGTTCAACATGTGTCCTGCCCCGTCTCGTGTCACTCGATCGCCGCGATTCGATACTCACCATCCTCGAGCACCAGGCGGACAGCGCGGTCGTCGCCCAGGGGAAACACGGCTTCGCCAGCGCCGACACGCACGTGGGTGTTGAGCGCGAGCCGTGCGCGGCGGAGGCGCTCCTTCGCCAGCGGCTCGCGCTCGAAGTCCTCCTTCAGCCGCTCCGGCGTGTAGCGTGCCCGTAGAGTGCCCGCGAGCTGGCTCCAAGCCGACTTCCAGTCGCGCGCCTCCACCCGGTCGATAAAGAGCCGGAGCGCGGCACGCGGCACGTCCGCGGGCCGGGCCTCGACCACGCGCCACCCCTGGGGACTCTGCGCCACCGTGAGCGACGGCGCTCGCGCCTCGAGCGCGGAGGCTCCCGCGCGAACATCCGCCGCACGCGCGGTCCGGGCCTCAGCATCCGAGTAGCGCTCCAGGAACGCCGATTCCTCCTCGGGGCCACCGACGGTCAGCGCGAACGCATCCCCGACGCGGCCCTCCTCGAGCGCACGGGCGTACGCCTCCGCGACAGAGGTGGGCTCGCGCGGCGTGGTCGCGCAGGCCGTCAGCAGGAGGCAGAGTCCAGAGAGGCGCTTCGTGCTCATGCCGGGAGAATACCCGGCCGGAGCCGCGCGCGGTCTCATCACCGCACCGAGCTGCCCGCCGGCCGACCTTCGGACGCCTGGCGTCCCGCCCCTTCATGGGAACGAATGCCGCGCTCACAGTGATGTCGAGGCACACCCCGGCTCCGGGAGTGACCGCGCCATGAAGAACGGGCCGCCCAACCAGGGAGGCCCGCCCGAATGAAATCAGGGTGCTTCACTGCGCACTGCGTGCACGTCGACTCAGAAGCACGTTGGAACATCCTCACAGATGCAACGCGCGCCCAATCCGAAACACCGATAGACGCAGGTACAACTGTCATCGGCACACATGTCTGGACACCGATCGCTACTGGCCTGGGCCTCGCTCGGGCGGATGGTTCCCAACACGCCTCCGACGGCAATTCCCACGACGAATACCCACTTCTGGATTCCCTTGCGCATGACAATCCTTTCGCTGGGCACGGCGCAGCAAGGATTAGCATGAACCTACGAATAAAAGCACAACGCCTTGTGCCATTCATTCCGCGCGTATTTTTGAACAGCGCTACGCGCGAGGAATCACCGTGTCCACGATCTTCGCGGAGCACAGCACCGCGGGCAGACCGGCGCCAGGGTGCGTCCCCGCCCCCACCATGTAGAGGCGGTCCACGTCCTCGCTCCGTGCCTGTGCCCGAAGGAACGTCGTCTGCATCAACGTCGGCGCGAAGCTGAACGCGGAGCCTCGGAAGGACCGCAGCTCGTCGCGGAAGTACTCCGGCGTCACCATCCGTGACGTCACCAACTCCGCGCTCAAACCGGGCAGCACGGTCCGGGACAACCGCTCCTCCAGTGCGCGCCGGAAAGACTCGGCGCGCTGCTTCCATTCCGAGCCCGTCCCCAGATGCGGCACCGGTGCAAGCACATAGAACGCATCGTGTCCCAGCGGAGCCAGCGCCGCGTCCGTCGCCGTCGGCCGGTGCAGGTACAGCAGTGGATCCGCGAGCGGCTGCCCTGCCCCCTCGAGCCCCGAGAACATGCCTCGGAAGTCCTTGCCGAACAGCAGCGTGTGGTGCGCGACCTCCGGGTACTGACGCCGCGTGCCGAAGTACCAGAGGAACGCGCTCATGGAGTACCGCGCCCGGTTGATGCGCTCGTCCGTCCAGTGCCTCCGCACGTGCCCCGGCAACAGATACCGGTACGTCCACGCCGCGTCCGCGTTCGACACCACGGCGTCCGCTGTCAGCCCCGAGCCGTCCCCCAGTCGCACCCCCGTCGCCTTCCGTCCCTCCAAGGTGATCTCCGTCACCTCGCTGCCGTAGCGGACCTCGCCGCCCAGCACCTCCAGCAGCGTCACCATCGCGCGCACCAGCGCACCGGTGCCGCCTACCGGGAAGAACGCGCCCCAGCGGCGCTCCACGAATTGGATGGACGTGTACACCGCGCTCGCCGCCGCGAAGGGGCTGCCGCCAATCAACAGCGGATGGAAGCTCAGCGCCTGCTGAAGGCGTTCGTCCCGGATGTGCTTCGACACCAGCCCGAACATGGACCGGAACGCTTCGTCCCGCACCAGCGCGGGCGTGAAGGACGCGAGGCTCAGCGCATCCGGCACCGGCCTGCTCATCAGCGGGCCAATCCCCGCCTCGTACATCCGCTCCACGCGGGCACACAGTGACAGGAAGCCGGCCTCATCCCGAGGCGACAGCCGGCGCACGGACTCGCGCATCGACTCCCGGTCCGAGTGGTAGTCGAACGTCGAGCCATCCGAGAACCGCATCCGGTACAGCGGGACCACGGGCCGGAGGTCCACATGGTCCGCGAGCCGCTGCCCCGCCAGGGCCCACAGCTCCTCCAGCAGATGTGGGCACGTAATCACCGTGGGCCCGGCGTCGAAGGTGAAGCCGTCCTGCTGGAAGGCGTTCGCCCGCCCGCCCGGTCCGTCCCGGCGCTCCAACACCGTAACGCGCCAGCCTCGCGCCGCCAGCCGGATGGCCGCCGCCAGTCCGCCGAAACCACTGCCAATGACGAGCGCGCGACTGGCGCCACTTCGTGCATCCAAGCCAGTCACGTCCGAGGGTCTCAGCACGGTGCCACGATCCATCGCACACCCGGGAGGCGCGCTCCACTCCCGCCAACCGGGCTTTCGCGGCGGGCCCTGTGTTGCGAGGCCCGTGTGCCACGGCTACCCTCCTGCGCCTCAACGGGGAGTGCGCGCCTCGCACACGGGTGGAAGCGATGATGGAAGTACCCGGCTACCGTATCGGCAGAGAGCTCACCCACGCGGGCGCCTTCCAGTTGCTGCGCGCCTCCCGAGAGGAGGACGGCGCGCCGGTCATCCTCAAGGTCCCCGACGCCTCCCGGCCCCTCTCCGTCACCACCCGCCTCCGCCACGAGTGGGAGCTGACGAATGCCCTGCGGCTCGACGGCGTGTTGCAGACGCTCGCCTGGGTTCAAGCCTCCGACGGCGCCCCCGTGCTCGTCCTCGAGGGCTTCAGTGACACGACGCTGGCCCACCGCCTGTCGCAGGGACGGATGGAGCCCCGCGCCGCATGCCGCATCGCGCTGTCGCTCGCGCGCGCCCTCGGCGCCATCCACGAGCAGGGCATCCTCCACCGGGACCTGAACCCCAGCAGCGTGCTCGTGGGCGCGGATGGCGAATCCGTGAAGCTGACCAGCTTCACCCTCGCCACCCGGAGACACCGTACCGAGGTCGCACCGCTCGCCCCCGAACGGCTGGAGGGCACCCTCGAATACCTCTCCCCCGAAGGCACGGGCCGCACCCATCGCAGCGTCGACTCGCGCGGCGACTTCTATTCGATGGGCGTGGTGCTCTATGAGCTGCTCACCGGGCGCCGCCCCTTCGCGGACACGGATGCGCTGGGCCTCATCCACGCCCACGTCGCGCTGCCGCCGCCTCCTCCCACGTCCGTCGAACCCGGCCTCCCCCAGCCGCTGTCCGACATCGCGCTCAAGCTGCTCGCCAAGTCCCCCGAGGACCGCTACCAGAGTGCCTACGGGCTCGTGGCGGACCTCCAGCGGTGCCTGAACGCCCTGGAGGGCCCCGGCCCCGTTCCCGCCTTCGAGCTGGGCACCAAGGACGTCCCCGAGCGCTTCGCCGTCCCGAGAAGCTCTACGGCCGCGAGTCCCAGCAGGCCACGTTGCGCGGCGCCTTCGAACGCGCCGCGTTGGGCCGCTCCGGCTTCGTCCTCGTCTCCGGCTCCGCGGGGATGGGCAAGTCCGCCCTCACGGGGACCCTCAAGCGCCCCGTCGCCGAACGCCACGGCCACTTCGCGAGGGGCAAGTACGATCAGCTCCTCCGGGACTCCCCTTACAGCGGCATCTTCGAGGCCTTCCGCGAAGTGGCCCGCGGACTCCTCGGGGAGCAGGAGCAGGACCTGGAGGCGTGGCGCCACCGTCTCCTCGAAGCGGTGGGCGGCATGGGCCGGCTGGTGGTGGACGCGGTGCCGCGCATGGCCCTGGTCCTCGGAGACCAACCGCCCGTGCCGGAGCTGGGGCCCGCGGAATCGGAGCTCCGCTTCCAGCTCGTGCTGCGCAAGCTGGTGGCCGCGCTCGCCACGAAGGAGCACCCGCTCGTCGTGGTGCTGGACGACCTCCACTGGGCGGACAGCGCCAGCCTCCAGCTCCTGCGGCTGCTGCTGACCGACCGCGACATCGAACACCTGCTCGTGGTCGCGGGCTGCCGCTCCGAGGAGCTGAGCCCGGACCATCCGGTGGAGGCGCTCGCCCGGGCGCTGCAAGAGCATGACACCCCGGTCGACCGCATCGACCTGGAGCCCTTGTCGCCCGAGCACATGACCCGGCTGGTCGCGGATGTGTTCCCGCCCGCCGAGGGCCAGCACGACGCGCAGCTCGACACGTTGGTGCTCTCGCTCACGGAGGGCAATCCCTTCCACGCCGTGCAACTGCTGCGCACGTTCTACGAGCGCGGGCTGGTCCGCTTCGACGCGGACGGCGGCGGCTTCCGCTGGGACGCCAGCGCGCTGCGCGGCCAGGACTTCAGCGACGGCGTGGTGGCGCTGCTCACCTCGCGCATCCGGGAGCTGAGCTCGTCCGCGCAGTCCCTGCTCCCCATGGCAGCCGCACTGGGCCACACCTTCGACCTGCGCAGCCTGGCCATCGTGCTGGAGCGCCCGCTCGACGAGGCCGCGTACGGACTCAATGAGGTGCTCGAGGCCGGCCTCGTGGCGCCCATCGACGAACCCGACCCGGAGGCGGGCGGCACCTATCAGTTCACCCATGACCGCGTGCAGCAGGCCGCCATGGAGCTGACGCCCGCGGACGTCCATCCCGAAATCCACGCGCGCATCGGCCGGCTGCTGCTGCGGCACACGCCCCCCGCGCGCCTGGACGAGGGACTCGCGGAGCTGGTCGGCCACTTCCATCTCGCGTTGCCCGTGCTCCACGACGCGGAGGAGCGCCACCGCGTGGCGGAGCTGGACCTGCGTGCCGGCCGCAGCGCCAAGTCGCGAGGCGCCTGGTCCGGCGCCCTGCGGCTCTTGAGCACGGGCCTGTCGCTGCTAGGTGAGGACGGGTGGAAGAAGGACCGGCGCCTCACGTTCGACCTCCACGTCGACGCGGCGGAGGCGGCCTACCTCGCCGCGGACTTCGACCTGATGGAGCGGCTCGCCGCGTCCGCGCTGGCCCGCGCCGTGGACGGCGTGGAGGAGCTGCGCGTCCAGGAAGTCCGGCTCCAATGCCTCGCGCACCGGGGCGAGCACTCGCGCGGCGTGGACCTGGGCCTGGAGGTGTTGCGCAAGCTGGGGCAACCCCTGCCCTCGAACCCCAAGCAGCCGCACGTGCTGGCCGCGGTGGCGAAGACGAAGCTCCGCCTGGGCCTGCGCAAGCCCGAGGACCTCGCGGCCCTCCCCGAGTGCACCGACCCGCTGCTGCTCGCCACACTGCGGTTGATGGTAAAGCTGTCCTCGCTGGCCTTCATGGCCCGCCCGCTGCTGTTCCCGCTGGTGGTGCTCCGCGTCCTCCAGCTCACCATCCGCCATGGCGCCACTGGCGTCGCGGCGTTCGGGTACGTGGGTTATGGGCTGATGCTCAGCGTCCACCTGGGCAATCCCGAAGAGGGTTTCCGTTACGGCCGGCTGGCGCTGAAGACGCTGGACCGCTTCCAGGCGGAGAGCCTGCGGGCGATGGTGACCTTCGTCTTCAACCTCTTCATCCGCCACTGGAAGGAGCCGCTGTCGGGCTGCATCGACGACTTCTACTTCGCCGCGCAGAAGGGACAGGAGACGGGCGACATCGAGTACCTCGGCTACGCGTCGAGCGCCGGCTGCGCCACCGCCCTTATCGCGAGGGACGGCCTGGCGGAGGGCGGGCCACGCATGGACCGGTACCGGGACACGCTGGCCAACCACCGGCACAAGAACGTGCGCTTCGTCGAGTACATGCGCCACTCGCTCGACGCGCTCACGGGGACCTTCACGGGGGACGTGGAGGCCCGTGAAGAGGAGCTGATCGCGCCCTATCGCCAGCTCGACTACCGCAACGGCATCGCCACCTGTGACGTGATTCGCACCCTGCGGCGCTGGCTGTGGGGTGACGCGCGCGGAACCCTGGCGAGCGCCGAGGCCGTGGACGCGCAGGTGGAGCTCATCGCCGGGCAGATCTACCTGCCCTGGTACAAGTTCTTCCAAGGTCTGGCGCTCATCGCCATCCATCCCACGCTGGGGCCCCTGGACCGCCTCCGCTCGTCGCGCGCCATCGACGCCATCCGCAAGTCGATGCGGGGTTGGGCTCGCATCGCCCCCATGAACTACGGCGCTCGGGCGGAGCTGCTGGACGCCGAACGGGCCCGCCTGGACGGGAACGAGGACGCGGCGGCGGACGCCTATGACCGCGCCATCCGGTTGGCTCGCCAGCACGGCCTGTCGCTCGACGAAGGCGTGGCCTGTGAAGCCGCGGCGCGCTTCCATCTGGCCCAGGCCCACGAACGGGTGGCGCGCACCTATCTGGAGGAGGCGCGCGCCGCGTACCTGCGCTGGGGCGCTCGCGCCGTCGCGGCCCGGCTGGAGCGGGAGCATCCGCGCCTGTTGCCCACCACGCCCGAGCCCGTCCGCACGGACGAGCCCGCGGGCACGCCCCTGGCCGCGCTGGACCTGGAGTCCGTCATCAAGACGGCGCGGGCGCTGTCGGGAGAAATCGTCCTCGAGAAGCTGCTGCGCAAGCTGATGACCCTGGTCATCGAGAACGCGGGCGCGCGGCGCGGCGTGCTGCTGTTGAAACGGCCCGAGGGGCTGGTCATCGCCGCGGAGGGCTCGGTGGACAGCGACGGCGTGGTGTTGGAAGCGCCGGTGCCCATGGAGTCTTCCTCGGCCCTGCCCGTCTCCATCCTCCATTACGTGGTGCGCACCGGAGAGACGGTGCTCCTCCACGACGCGGCGGCGGAGGAGCCGTTCTCCGAGGACCCCTACGTGCGCAGCGCGCAGCCCAAGTCGCTGCTGTGCAGTCCGCTCTTGAAGCAGGGCGCGCTCACCGGCGTGCTGTACCTGGAGAACGACGCCACGCGCGGCGCCTTCACCCGCGAGCGGCTCGAGGTGCTGCGCATGCTCTCGTTCCAGGCCGCCATCTCCCTGGAGAACGCCGGCCTCTACGCCAGCCTGGAGGAGTACAGCCGGACGCTGGAGCGCCGCGTGGAGGAGCGCACGGCTGAAATTCAGCACAAGAACGCCGAGCTGGCGACGACGCTCACCCAGCTCCGGGACACACAGCGCCAGCTCGTCGCCCAGGAGAAGCTCGCATCACTGGGTGCGCTCACCGCCGGCATCGCCCACGAGCTGCAGAACCCGCTCAACTTCGTGAACAACTTCTCGGACCTGTCCTCCCGGCTCGCGGGGGAGCTGGAGCAGACGCTGCACGGCAAGGTGGAGCAGCTCGACAGCGAGACGCGAGAGGACGTGCTGGAGACGCTCCAGGACTTGAAGCAGAACGCGCAGCGCATCCACAGCCACGGCAAGCGGGCGTCGGACATCATCAAGACGATGCTCCGGCACTCGCGCAAGTCGGAGGGCACCCGCTCCAAGGCGGACCTCAACCTGCTGGTGCGCGACAGCATGAATCTGGCGGTCCAGGGCCTGCGCAGCCGCCCCGGCGGCGCCACCGTGAAGACGGAGACGTCGCTGGACCCCAACGTGGGCTTCGTGGAGCTGGTGGCCAGCGACATCAGCCGGATGCTCACCAACATCCTCGACAACGCCTTCTACGCCACGGCGCAGCACCAGCAGCAGGCCAGCGCGGGCTTCACGCCCCGCGTCCACCTGAGCACCCGGCGCGTGGGGAACAAGGTGGAGCTGCGCGTCCGCGACAACGGCCCGGGCATCCCCGAGGCCATCCGCGAGAAGCTGTTCCACCCGTTCTTCACCACCAAGCCCGCCGGCGTGGGCACCGGCCTGGGCCTGTCGCTGTGCCACGACATCGTCCAGGAGCATCAGGGCGACATCCGCGTGGAGAGCCCCGCCGACGCCGGGGCCGAGTTCATCATCACCCTGCCCGCCCCCTGAAAAGCGAAGGCCCCGCCTCCCGTGGGGGAAGCAGGGCCTCGAGTCACCTGGAGAAGCGAGACGCCGCTAGGCCGTCTTCTTCTCCTTCTCCATGACGAGCTGGGGCGCCTCGTGCTTGGTGATGACCTGCTCGGTGATCTTGCACTCCTTGACGCCCTCGCGGAACGGCACGTCGTACATGATCTCCAGCATCGCGTCCTCCAGGATGGCGCGCAGGCCGCGCGCTCCGGAGTGACGGCGCATCGCCTCGCGGGCGATGGCGCGCAGCGCTTCCTTGGTGAAGGTGAGCTTCACCTTCTCCATCTCGAAGAGCTTCTGGTACTGCTTCACCAGCGCGTTCTTCGGCTGCGAGAGGATGATGACCAGGTCCTCTTCCTTCAGGTCATTGAGCGTGGCGATCATCGGCAGGCGGCCGATGAACTCCGGAATCATGCCGAAGCGCATGAGGTCTTCCGGCTCGGTCAGCGCCAGCAGCTCGCCCACGCTGCGCTCCTCGCGGTGGGTGATCTTCGCGCCGAAGCCGAGGCCCTTCTCACCCACGCGGCGCTTGATGACGCCGTCGATGCCGTGGAAGGCACCGCCGCAGATGAACAGGATGTTCGTCGTGTCGACCTGGACGTACTCCTGCTGGTTGTACTTCTTCCCGCCGCGCGGCGTGACGTTGGCCCGGGTGCCTTCGATGATCTTCAGCAGGGCCTGCTGCACGCCCTCGCCGCCCACGTCGCGGGTGGCGCTGGGCATGTCACCCTTGCGGGCGATCTTGTCGATCTCGTCGATGTAGACGATGCCGCGCGAGGCCTTCTCCACGTCGTAGTCGGCGTTGTGGAGGAGGTTCTGGATGATGTTCTCCACGTCCTCGCCCACGTAGCCGGCCTCGGTGAGGCTGGTGGCGTCGGCGATGGTGAAGGGCACGTTGAGGAAACGCGCCAGCGACTGCGCCAGCAGCGTCTTGCCACTTCCCGTGGGACCGATGAGCAGGATGTTGCTCTTGCTCAGCTCCACTTCCTCGCCGGTGGGGCTCTTCACGCCCGGACGCGGCCGAGAGGTCGGCTTCTTTTGATAGATGCGCTTGTAGTGGTTGTACACCGCCACCGCGAGGACCTTCTTCGCCTGGTCCTGTCCGATCACGTAGTCGTCGAGGAACGCCTTGATTTCCAAGGGCGTCGGCAAGCTGACCTGGGGCTTGCCCTCCTCGCGCTCGTTCTCGTCCGCGATGATGTCGTTACACAGCTTGATGCATTCGTCGCAGATGTAGACCGTCGGGCCCGCGATGAGCTTGCGGACCTCGCGCTGCGACTTGCCGCAGAACGAACAAGACAGGTTGACGTGGTGCTCCTTCTTCACTGCCGCCTCCGAGTTCGCCGGCTCCGGAAACCCGGAGCCTCCTACGCCGTCCACCGCTCCCCTACCCGCACGGCCTGCCCACGTCTCGAACAGCCGTCAGGCCCACCTACCTGGGACCCTGAACCACTATAGGGCCCTCCCCTTCGGGCAGGAAGCCCGGCGGTACAGGCCCGTTGCCGAGCGTACAGCCCCGACCCCGGGTCAGCGTTCAGTAACAGCGACTCAGGCGTCCGTCACGCCCGAGGCGATGTCCTCGAGGTCTTCGGCCAGGGCGGCTGCCCGCTCGGCGACTGCGTTCGGAATCCGACGACTCCCCGACAGCTCACTGGCGAGCTTGCGGGCCATCTGCGCCAGCTTGCGCACCTGGGCGCTCTCCGGCGGCGGCTCCGGCGGGGGACGGGGGAAGCGCTCGGCGAACTCCTTCTTCAGTTCGGTCGGGCTCTTCTCCGGGCTCCAGATGCTGTCGCGCAGGGACTTGTACTCCGTGGGCGAAAGCTGCCCCCGCTCCTCGGCGTCCGCCAGCACTTCAATGACTTCGAAGGCGGGCGCGCGCTGGGGAACTCCTGGGCGGAGAGCTCCTCTTCGGGCTCGTGCTTGGTGAGGAAGCTGAAGGAACGCGTGAGCTTCAAGGCGGTCTGCTTCTTGATGTGCAGTTCCTTGAGGCAATAGGTCTCGAAGGAGGGGTAGCCCCACTCCTCGAACTTGGCTCCGTCACGGACCTGGACGAGCAACTTCCCCAGCTCGGCCCAGGTGGACTTGAAGCGCATGGCGGCCGTCAGCACGGTGTGACGGAAGGTCCCCGGGGGAACGCTCAGCGCCTTCTTGGCGATATCGGTCTCGGCAACAGATGCGGCGGACATGCCCACGGTATCGGGCATGGCCGGGGTGCCGGCAAGAAAGTGACCCTACCCCCGCTTGCCGATGGTGAACGACAGGCCGACGGTGGCCCGCTCACCCTCGTAGGCGCGGAACGGCCACTTCTGCATTTCGGACAGAAGGCACTCGTAGAGTGGACCCTTCTTGAACTGGTGGTTGTCCACCCACAGCTTGCTGACCCGGCCGTCGTTCCCGATGACGAACTCCATGGGAACCTTGGCGTAGATGCCAGGGCTGCGCTCCGCCTCTTCCTTGAAGCAGCGGAACAGCGTCGACTTGTTGCTGGCCACCACCTTGTTGATGGCGTCCTGGTCGAACTGCTGCGTCATCTCCATGCCGTCCGGCTCCGTGCTCACGCTGCCGCCCGGACGCGGCGGCTTCCGGTCCGGCGCTCGCGTGGTGGAGGCCATGGCCACCCTGCCGGGAGCGCCGCTGCCCGTGGCCGGCTTCGCGCCCGGCTCACCCGTGCCCGGACGGCGCACGCCCGTCCCCGGGTACTCGAAGAGCTCCTCGTCATCCGCGCGCGCCTGCGCCACGCGGATGGTGATTTCGCCCATCTCGAAGTCGTCTTGAGGGAGGTCGTCTCCGCCGAACCAGCCGTGGACCGCGGCGTTGCGCGCCACCTGGACGCCGACGACGCCCAGCACCAGCACGCCCGCCACGGCGGCGCCGCCCAGGACCTTCAGGCGCTTGGCCGACTTGGCGCGCTCGACGACGACGGCGGCGGCCACGCGGGAGGCAGCCTCCGCCCGGGCGATGTGGACGCGGAACGCATCCACCTCCGTCATCCGGTGGAAGTCGCGTTCGCCCGCGAGCGCCACCCACGTCTCGGGCGCCAGCTCACCCGTGGTGAGCTTCTCCACGATGAGGGTGCCACTGACGGGCCCCAGCACCAGGTCTCCGTGCTTGTAGAGCCACTGTCCTTCCACGTCCGCCGCAGGGTCTTGTCCGGCCACCATTCCGCGCGCGAGTATCCCGTGCTTCCCCACACTCAGGCAACGGCGTGCTCCCCTCGACTTCCAAGCGGATTCCTGTCGCACTGTGGATCTGGTACCGCGGCGGAATCTTTCGGGGCTTCCAGCGGCAACCGGAAGGACCCACCGTGCAGTCCGCGCTGGAAGAGGCGCTCCGCTCCGTGGGGGTCCCCGCGACCTTGATGCCGTCGGGACGGACGGACCGGGGTGTCCACGCCCGCATGCAGGTGGTGAGCGTCCGGCTGGAGCCGGGGGATTCCGCCGAGTCGCTCGAGCAGCGACTGCCTGCCCGACTGCCCCCGGGGCTGGGGCTGTGCGGGGTGCGCCGGCCGGGTTCCTTCCATGCGCAGTGGAGCGCGATTGGGAAGGAGTACCGCTACCGGCTCCGCTTGGGCGGCATCGCGAATCCCGCGTGGGCGCCCTATGTGCTGGATGTTCCGGCGGAGCCGCTGCTCCAGGCAGGAGCCACGGTGACGCCGGAGCGGCTGACGGAGCTGCTGCGGTCGGCCGAGGGGACGCGGGACTTCATCGCGTTCCACGAGAAGTCCAGTCCTCGCAAGCCCCGCACGTTGGAGTCCGCCACCCTGCATGCGCTGGGCGGTGGCCTCTATGAGGCGCGGCTGTGTGGCGAGGGCTTCGCGCGCTACCAGGTCCGGTATCTGATCGGGAGCGCGTTGAAGGTGGCCGCGGGGCTGTTGCCCGAAGAGGCTTGGCGCGCGGCGTTGGAGACGGGGTTGGCCATGGAGGGCTTCAAGGCGCCCGCGCACGGCCTGGTGCTCTGGGAGGTTTGCTACCCTCCTGGCGTGGACCCCTTCACCGCCGGGGAGCGTCTCCATCCCCCGGGGCTTCCGCTGGAGCCACCCTTCCATTTCGGGTGACACGCGGTGGGGCCCGGACGGCGGTCGTCAGTCGACCAGCCGCTCCTCGTACTTCGCGAGCAGATCGGAGATGGCCTCGCGGAGGTACTCGCTCTGGCGGATGCGGGTGGAGCGCGACAGATCCTTGAGGGCGTCGAGCTTCTCGCGGTTGAGCCGGAAGACCACAGAAGTAAGGCGGGGGCTGATGTCCATGTGCGCGACCTCCTACAGATGCGCACACATTCTCACAGGTCGGTCTGATCGCAAGAAATTCACTTCGATCCGACCGGGAAGATCCACTGAACCCCGGTGAAGGCTTCGGCATCTCCCCGCAGGCCCGCGCCGAACCCGAGCGAAAGCCCGAGCCCCCCGAACACCGCGAGCCGGTCGGAGAAGGTGTGTCGCGCGCCCAACGCTATGCGAGGCCCCACCCACGGCCCAGAAAATGGCCTGATCAGCAGGCCCAGATCATAGAAGGTCTGCCACGCCCCATCCCCGAAGAAGCTCCGGTAGCCCCCCGCCACCGAGAGATCCGGCCCACGCAGGCTCCCGCGGATCAGCACGAAGAGTTCGTCCCCGTCGTAGCCCACCGTCCGGCTGGCCCCCAGATCCAGGTGCACGTCCCCACCCGCCACGGCGCTGGACTCGGATGCGTTGATGGACTCGGCGTAGGACGCGCCGGGGCCGAGGATCAGCGAGAAGGCCCGGCGATCCGCGTACGGCGTGTCCACGTACTCGGCGGCGCTGGCCGCGGTGGGCCCTGAGAGGACCGCCGCGCTGATCAGCGCGCGGACGCGTCGCATCATGTGTGGGCCCTTTCGGGCCGTGGCGGAGCGGTCATGGACCATGGCGGCGGATGACGCTTCTAACAGGGTCCCACGCCCGGCGAGTCCCGTGTTGGCGGCCCCACCCTTCCAGGGCACGTGCATCGAAAGAATCGCGGCGGGATGATCCAGGGATGGTGGCGGATCACCCACCCCCTCTGACACGGAGCCAACTCAGCGCCTGGAGCGCCGCGAACCAAGCCCCGGCCACGAGCACGTGACGCACGTGGTTCATCCGACCCCAGGTGATCGCGGTGTCCACGGACGCAGCGGTGTCAGGCGCCTGCATCAGCCCGAACATCGTCGGGATGAAGTACGAGAACGTGAGGAGCCGATCGACGAGCGCCGCCGCCACGGCCGCCAGCCACCAGGTGCGCACCGGCCCGGAGGCCTGCGTCGCGAAGTACAGACTCGCCAGGGTGAGCAGCGTCATGGGGCCGGTGCTGACGAACGCCCAGAATCGCAGGCCCACGTCGTCCTGCCGCGCGGCCTCCGCGGACCAATGGCCGCCGGCGATGTCCAGCCACCGGGGCAGCGAGATGCGGTGCTCGTAGAGGCCCGCGCCGAACGCGATGCCCAGGTTGATGACGAAGAGCCACAGGACGATTGCCGCGAGGGAGTGCTTCAGGTTGATCATGACGCCCAAGGTGCTCCGGGAGCACGCGGCCGTCTTTCCCACCCTTGGGTCGTTTTTCTCCTTCCTGCGGAGTTCTCGATGGGTCCCCCACCCTCCCTGCTCGAACGGATTGGCACCGACGTCGTCCAGTTCCAGGATGCGTCCGCGGCGTTCGACGCCACCGTGGGAGAAGTCCTCGCGCTCGGACGCGCGGAGCTCTCGTGCCTCGCACAACTTCACTTCGGTGGCCCTGCCCCCATGAGCGCCATCCCTCCAGGGACGGACGTGGCACGGCTGGAGTTGGCGGGCTACGTCGAGAAGGAAGGGCCCCGAGGGGGCGCAGACTGGTGCTCACCGCGCATGCACGCGCGTGGATCGAGACCCTCTGGGGGCCCTTGCAGTCGGACGGACACGCGCTCATGGCGTCACTGCCGGAGGAGCACCTGCGAATCGTCGCGGGGTTCCTCACCTCGGCGCGGGCCATTCAGGACCGTCACGCGGCACGGGTGGCGAAGCTGCTCCAGGAGCCAGGGCGTTCCCGAGCGGCACGGCAGCGAGGCGGACTCTCACCCGCGGCGCTCCACCGCGTGAAGCTCTACGTCGAAGCGCACCTCGCGCGGCGAATCCCCGTGGGGGAGCTGGCCCGGCGCGCCGGACTGAGCGTCTTTCACTTCACCCGCGCCTTCCGGCAGTCCACCGGGATGACGCCGCACGCCTGGGTGCAGCAGCAGCGCGTGGAGCGAGCGCGCGACCTGCTGAGCCAATCCTCGTTGCCCCTGGGCGACATCGCACTCGCGGTCGGCTTCGGCTCACAGAGCCACTTCACCACCGTGTTCCGACGAATCACCGGCCTGACGCCCGCCGTGATTCGCCGGGATGCACGCTGACGGACGCCTCAGCTCACCACGGGCAGCGAGAACCCCTCCGGCTTGCCCGAGGCCCCCGGCTTCGCGATTCCCGCCGCGTCATTCATCCGGCCCGAGCGGAACGGCTCCAGGTCCAGCGCGACGAACTTGAACCCCAGCGCCAGGAACGCGGCGTTGATCTTCTGCCGCACGTCCGCGGCCAGGAATCGATCGTACTCCTCCGCCGCGATCTCCAGCCGCGCCACGTCCTGGTGGTACCGCACCCGGAACTGACGGAAGCCCAGCTTGCGCAGCTCCGACTCCGCCGCGGCGATCTGCAGCAACCGGTCCCGCGTCACCGCCGTGCCGTACGGGATGCGCGACGCCAGGCACGCCATCTGCGGCTTGTCCCAGGTCGGCAGACCGAGCGACTGACTCCACGCACGGATCTCCTCTTTCGTCAGCCCCGCCTGCGCCAGCGGCGAGAGCACCTTGTGCTCCTGCGCCGCCTTGTGTCCGGGCCGGTGGTCCTTGAAGTCATCCGCGTTGAAGCCGTCCAGCACCACCGCCAGGTCCAGCGTCTTCCGCTGCGCCTCGCAGATGTCGTACAGCTCCGTCTTGCAAAAGTAGCAGCGGTTCGTCGGGTTGGCCGCGTACTGGGGATTGGCGAGCTCGTTGCTCCCCATCACCACGTGCCGAGCCCCCAGCTTCCGCGCCAACTCCCGCGCCTCGTCCGCCTCCTCCGGCGCCACGGACGCGGACAGCGCGGTGAGCGCGAGCGCCCGCTCGCCCAGCTCCTCCACCGCCACCTTCAACACGAACGTCGAGTCCACCCCGCCCGAGAACGCCACCAGCGCGCTGCCGTGGGCACGCAACGCCGCACGCATGGCATCCAGCTTGGGACGCGAGGATTCACACAGTGACTGGATCCGCTCGGTGCTCAGCATGAGGCTTTCCTAAAACGAAAGGGCCCCGGATTGCATGCGCGTCGCGCTGCAACCTGGAGCCCTTCAAATTGAAACCCGGGCCCGAAAGCCCAGCGACCTAGCGAGCCTTCCGCTTCACGGCCTTCTTCGCCGCGGGAGCCGGCTTGGCCACCCGGGCCGCGCGCGTGGCCGGACGGGCCTTGGTGCCCTTGTCCGACTTCGCGGCCTTGGCGGCCGGCTTGGCCTCTTCGGCCCGGCGCGCCTTGGCGCCACCCTTCTCCGCCTTCTCGGGCTTCTCCGCCTTCTCACCCTTGGCCGGCAGCGGGTTGGCCTTCATCTTCTTGCCGGTGATGATCTTCAGCTCCTCCGTGGACATGTAGCCAAGGTCCAGGAGCGACTGGAAGATCTTCGCCGCGCCGTCCTCCACCTCCTCGACGTCGGAGTGGATGGTGACCTCCGGCGAGTTGGGCGGCTCGTACGGCTCGGTGATGCCGATGAAGTTGGGGATCTCCCCGTTGAGCGCCTTCTTGTAGCGGCCCGTGCTGTCGCGCTCGATGAGCTTCTCGGTCGGGCAGTCCACGTAGACCTCCACGTACCGACCGATGGCGCGACGGTTCTCCTCGCGGCCCGGCTTGTAGGGGCTGACGCAGGGCACCAGCGCCGCGACGCCGTTGCGCGTCAGCAGGTTCGCCACGTAGCCCAGCCGGCGGACGGACGTGATGCGGTCCTCCTTGGCATCCCCCAAACCCGACCAGAGCGCCTCGCCCACTTCACCCTCGTCGAGAATCTCGACGTTGCGGCCCACCTGCCGCAGGCGCGCCGCGATGTAGGCAGCGATGGTGCTCTTCCCGGTACCGGACATGCCGGTCAGCCAGAGGGTGAAACCAGTGTTGGAGGCCATAAGGGTCGTCTACTCCCTGCGTCCGGAGCGCTTCTTGCAAGCTGCTTCAGAACGCCGCAGATCCAAAAGATGGACGCGGTTATAGACGAAAACCCGGGCACTTGACAATTCGCGCCCACCTTTCCGCAGGTGGGGGTGACGGGCGTTCAAGTGCCTGCTGACACACGGTTTTTTCGTTTTTGCAACGCATGTTTCAGAGCGTTCTGATCACAAAGCCCCCCGCACCCCACTCATACTCCGACACGCAGTGAACACAGCCGCGCCGTACGGATCCGATGAGATAGGAAACGTCGGGCAGCAGCGGATGCCCCTCCGGCGCCGCCCGTAGCAGGTCTTCTCGCGAGAAGGTCGCAGGTGCATCGACATGCGAGTGGAAGACGCAGACAACCCGCTCCGCGCGCACATCCGCCTCGATGCACACCGCCAACCACTCCTCGGGTGCGAAGGCGTACGCCTCCCGCGGATTGGGGGCGGCATTGCGCAGGGGACGGACGCGGAAGCCGTCACCGGCCGCATCGCGGAGAATCACCCCACAGCCTTCGAGGGGATACGCGGCCTCCAGGTGTCGCGCCACGGCGGCGCGGACGTGCTCGGGCCACGGGCTCACGGCGCGGCGGGGTCCTCGCGGCTGGCGCAGCGGGAACAGCGCGGTGGCGCCATGTCCTCCACCAGCCCCGGCGCCGCCAGCCAACGGCCACCGAACGACGGCCCCAGGCCCAGACGAAGCCGCTGAAAGACGAGCGCCCCCAGCGTCCCCACCGCCACGCCCAGCGCGCCATCCGGCGGCGAGCCGAGCTGTCGCACCGTCTCGCCAAAGCACCAGAGGCAGCCCTCGGCGCTCCGGAACACCACCGCGGCGCGCACGCCGTCTCCACCTAACGCCACCCAAGGTGCGTCACCGCTCCACGCGGCGGGCAGCTCCGCCACCAGCCCCCCGCCCTGCCCCACGGGCTCCGCATCCGGGTTCAGCGCCGGCACCTCGCGCGCCAGCGCCTCCGTCACGGGCAGCCCCACGTCGGAGGCGCTCATCAGGAAGCCCGGGGCCCAGGGTCCCAACGTCAGCGAGCCCGCGCCCGCCACCGGAGTGCCACCGCCCGCCAGATACGCCGCCGCCGTCAGCCCCGCGGCGCCGATGCCATCCACCCGCACCCGCCCCGCGAGCAGCGCCTCCTGGCCGCGCCCGCCCACCTCGCGCAGGAGGATCTGCCGCGAGTACCGGAGGATCTGATCTTCCCGCAGCGCCATGCCCATCAGCCTCCCGCCATGGCGGGGATGAGGGTGATTCGGTCGGAGTCCTTCACCGGCGTGTCCAACCCGCTCAACGCGCGGATGTCCTCGTCATTGAGGAACACATTGACGTAGCGGCGGACCGCGCCGCGCTCGTCCAGGACCCGGCCGCCAATGCCCGGGTGGCGCGCGTCCAGGTCCTGCA
The DNA here is from genome assembly GCF_000280925.3 of Myxococcus hansupus. Classification (NCBI taxonomy): domain Bacteria; kingdom Pseudomonadati; phylum Myxococcota; class Myxococcia; order Myxococcales; family Myxococcaceae; genus Pseudomyxococcus; species Pseudomyxococcus hansupus. The sequence goes on along the minus strand of NZ_CP012109.1, from coordinate 3,503,434 downwards.
GCACCTCGCGCACGGTGGCGCCAGCGGCGGAGACCTCGGCCTGGTTGCCCGTGAAGGCGCGCATCGGGGTGGGAATTCGAAGGGTCGCCATGCCTCACCTGCCCTGCTTGCGGAGCACCAGCCGGTGCGTCCCGTCCGGGAGCGCGTCCAAAGACACCACCTCGTGGCCCTCGTCACGCGCGTTGCGAGGCACGTTCTTCAGCGGCTCGGCGCCCCGGAGCAGCACCTCCAGGAGCGTGCCCGGCTCCAGCGCCTCCAGCTTCAGCTTCGTCCGCACGTAGGTCATCGGGCAGACCTCGCGGGTGATGTCCAAGGTCGCCGTCATGGCGTGCACGCCTCCGCGGACTCCGGGTACACCGGCACGGCCGTGACGCGGCAGCCCTCGCACTCCGGGGCCTGCGTCACGCGCGTCCGCCGCCCCAGCAGCGACACCGCGTCCAGGACATGTAACGTGGACTCCCCCCGGGGCCCTTGCGCCGCGCCGGACAGCAACTCCAGCGTCAACAGGGCCTGCACCGCGCCCACCAACCCCGCAAGCGAGCCGAGCACGCCCGCCTGCGCGCACGTGGGGACCGAATCCGGAGGCGGCGGCGCTTCATAGAGGCAGCGCAGACAGGGCCCGCCCGGGTCGACGCGCATCGCCTGCCCCTGCATGCGCAGCACGCCGCCATAGACCAGCGGTACGCCCGTCAACACCGCGACGTCGGACAGGAAGAACTTGGTGGCCACGCCATCCGTGGCGTCGATGACGGCGTCGTGCGCGCGGAAGAGTCCCTCCGCGTTGCTCGCATCCACCCGTTCCCCGAGTGCCTCCGTGGACAGCTCGGGGAAGGCACGCGCGAGGCCCGCCACGGCGGACTCGGCCTTGTTCCGGCCCACGTCCGACGGCCGGTGCCAGAGCTGGCGCGGCAGATTCGTCACGTCCACCCGGTCGGGATCCGCGAGCGTCAGGTGGCCCACACCGGCCTGCGCCAGCGCCAGGGACGCCGGGCAACCCAGCCCGCCTGCTCCCACCAGCAGGATGCGCGCGCGCTCCAACCGGGATGCATGGGGAATTCGGGGATGGTGATCTGTGCCGTGGCCATGCATCGGTTTGCTGCTCCACGAGGTCGGAAACGAATATGGTGGGGCCGCCTGCGTACCACCTTGCAGAAAGGCGCAGGTACCCTTCCACCGTCCCGCCTTCGCGCGGACCTCACCTGCCAGGACATATGAAAAACCTGACCGGCGTGCTCGTCTTTTCCGCTGCCCTCCTCCTCCTCGCTCCCGGCTGCTCCCGCAAGACGGGCGAGGCCCCGGGGCCCACCGATGCATCCTCCGCCCCCAGCGAGTCCACCAAGACGGGGGCCAGCAAGGGCGAGCTGGGCACTGAAGTCGACTCGGGCGCGGGGGGCACGGCGCGCGCGGCCCAGGAAGCCTGCGTGGACGCGTGGCTCCAGAAGAACGGCCTGGACACATATGGCAACCCCGAAGGCAGCATGTACACGGGGGGCACGCCGCTCTTCGACGAGCGGACCGGCGAGAGCACGGACCGCCTGGAGTTCATCTTCAAGAACAAGCCCGAGGTGCGTCAGGCGTGCTCGGGGGATGCCTCCGCCGACTGACGCGGTGCTTCCACGGGGCGTGGGGCCTGCCTCCTCGCCCTCCCGGAAGCAAGGCAGGCCACCTCCGGGATTCCCGGCCCCCCTGCGGCTCCCGTAGACTGCCGGGCGAATGGATTCCCAACTCGCCCTCAGCGAGGAGACCCCTGCCAACGACCTGCGCGCTCGCGTGCGGAAGGTCCTGGAGCGCCGCAAGCTGACGGACAGCGTGTCGGCGGAGCAGGCGACTGCCTCGTGGGAGCAGGACCGCTTCGTCGCCCGCGCCCGCGCGCTCTTCTACGCGCGGATGATGTTCCTCACGCTGGGTCTGCTCATCCTCGCGGTGCCGGCGTGGAGTGGCTACTTCGGCCTCACCGGCCCGTTCTCCTTCGTCGGCTACTTCGCGATGCTGCTCTACAGCGTCGCCAACCTGCTGGTCATCGACCATCCGAAGGCGGGCCGCTGGGTGACGTACATCACCCTGTGCCTCGACGTGGCCATCAGCGTGGTGCTCATCGTCAAGCCGCACGTGGGCGGCGGCCTCCAGAGCCCACTGCTGGCCACGCAGCTCCTCTTCACCACGCTCTTCGCCATCCTCTACCCCAAGCCGCTGGCCATTCTTCCGCCGCTGCTAGCGCTGCCCATCACCACGCGGCTGGACCTGCTCCTCAACCGCTCCGTGACGGCGGTGGAGCTGCTGACGCTGCTCTGGTACCTCGCGCTCAACTTCATCATCGTCTACGTGCTCGTGTACCTGAACGAGCGCGAGGCCGCCGCGCACCGCGAGGTGGTGTCCCTGCAGGGCGACCTCAAGGAGCTGGCGGTGGTGGAGGAGCGCAACCGGCTGGCGCGCGAGATTCATGACGGACTGGGCGCGTCCCTGTCGTCGATGATCATCCAGTCCGAATACATCCTGAACCTCGCGCGCGAGGACGGGCTGCGCGAGGAGATTCGCGAGCTGAAGCTCACGGCGGAGGAGTCCATCGAGGAGCTGCGGCGCAACCTGCGGATGATGCGCGAGGACTTCGAGCTGGCGCAGGACCTGGAGGACTACGCGAAGACGTTCCGCGAGCGCACCGGCCTGGACATCCGCTTCGAGCGCACCGGCCTTCAGCGCAAGCTCAGCCCGGACGCGCAGTTGGCGCTGTTCCGCATCCTCCAGGAGTCCCTGTCCAACGCGGTGAAACACGCGGAGGCCAAGGGCGTCCAGGTGCGGCTCGACTTCAGCGAGGAGCGCGTCAACCTCGTCGTGCGCGACGACGGCAAGGGCTTCGACCCCTCCCGGACGCCGCGGGGCCACTACGGTCTTCTCAACATGCGAGAGCGCGCCATGAAGCTCGGTGGCCAGCTCATTGTCGACTCGTCACCCGGCGCGGGCGCGCAGGTGGCATTCTCCCTTCCCTGTCGCCCGTCATGACCGGAGCCCCCGTGGACGCCCCGCAGCCGCCCTCCTCACCGCCCATTCGCGTCTTCGTGGTGGAGGATCAGACGAAGATCCTCAAGAACCAGCTCCGCCTGTTCGAGAACCACCCGGAGATGGACATCATCGGCACCGCGCTCTCCGGCGAGGCCGCGCTGGAGGAAGTGCCCAAGCTGATGCCGGACGTGCTCCTGTTGGATTTGGGGCTGCCGCGCATGAGCGGCATCGACGTCACGCGCGAGGTGAAGGCGCGCTTCCCCAAGATTGAAATCCTCATCTTCACCATCTTCGACGAGGAGGACAAAGTCCTGGAGGCCGTGAAGGCGGGGGCCTCCGGCTACCTGCTCAAGGGCGCCCCGGTGGACAAAATCATCGAGGCCATCAAGGAGGTCCGCGCGGGGGGCACTGTCATCCAGCCCAACCTCGCCCGCCGGCTGCTCCGCCACTTCCGCGTGGAGCCGGACGCCAACCCCGCGCCCACCGCGCCCGAGCCCGTGCCCGCGGCCAATGACGCCCTGCTCGAGCCGCTGCTCAAGCCGCTGTCGGACCGCGAGCGGGAGATCCTCCAGCTCATCGCCAAGGGCGTGTCCAACAGCGAGGCCGCGCGGCTGCTCGACCTCAGCAAGGCGACCATCCGCACGCACCTGGAACACATCTACCGGAAGCTCGAGGTCACCAACCGCGTGGAGGCCGTCACCGAGGGCATCCGCAAGGGCCTCATCTCCGTCTGACGCCGTCGCGCCGCTCCCGGTGGCTCAGGCTCAGTAGCTCCGGGACACGGCCGCACCGGGCCGCTCCGCGGCGGCGGCCTCGACGACCAGGTCGGCGTAGCGGTTGACCGGGTCACCCGGATGGGTGCCATCCTTGAAGTAGAACGTGTACCCGTCCCACGCATCGGGCCGGGAGTCGTTGGCGAAGAGCCACAAGGCCCCGGCGGCCACGCCCGCGTTGCGCAGACACTCCAGCCAGCCCCGGTACAACGCGCGCCGCTGTGAGATGTCGAAGTCCCCCGCGTTGCGCAGGCCCAGCTCACCCACGAACAAGGGCTTGCCCAGGCTCCGCGCGACGGCGGCGTGTTCGCGAATCCACCGGGCGCCCGCCTCCGCCGTGTCCGTGCCGCCCAGGCCCCAGGACTCCGGATAGAAGTGCACGGACGCGAAGTCGATGTATGGCGACGCCGTGTTGCGCGTGAAGCTGGAGCCCGGCGTGTGGAACACCGGAGACCGGGCGCGGGTCCAGAAGAGCGGGTCATAGCCCTCCGTGGTGGGCTCGAAGCCCTCCTCACCCGTTCCCACCAGGTGGCCGGGCGCCAGGGACTTCACCTCGCGGGCCACGTCATCAATCCACGTCCGGAGCCGCGCGCCATCCCGGTCCAGCCCTCGGCCCCGGGGCTCGTTGAGCAGCTCCCACGCCAGGACGGACGGATGGTCGCCGTAGCGGATGCCGTCCACCGTGTTCACCCGGTTGAGCAGGTGCGTGACGTGCGCCTTGTAGTGCCGCACCACCGCCGGGTCCGTGAAGAAGCGCGGGTCCCCTTCCACCGGCGAGGGCAGGCCCGCCCACGCCACGTACTGCCGGGTGCCGCCGTAGGCGTTCCAGTAGTTCCCCAGGGTCAGCACCAGCCGGATGCCATGGGCCCGGGCCCGGGCCAGCACCCAGTCCAGCCCCACGAGGGACGTCTCGTCGTACTCCAGCGGCGCCACCTGCATGGCGGTGTCGCCCACCTTCGACACCGCGTCGTTGTGCCCGTTGGTCCGCAGCGCCCGAACCCCCATCGCCGAGGCCTTGGCGAGCACCTCTTCCAGGACGAGGGACTCCGACGCGCCGCGACGGACGTCACGGGTGGCCTCCTCCTGGAGGAAGTAGGCATTGAGCACCATGGTGCCGGAGGGCAACCGATCCAGGTGCTGCGCCGGCCCCCGCGGGCAGCTCGCGGCCACGGCTTCCAGCATGACCGGATCCCCGTCACCACACGCCCCCAGCAGGAAGGCGACGGCGGCGACGGAGCTCCGGGGAGGAAGGGGCATGAATGCAATCTAACGACGCCACGTGCCTCACGCATCGGTCCCGAGGTCTGGGCTAGGTTGCTCCGTCATGGAGCTCAAGCTGGAAGGCGTGTCGAAGACCTATCCCAACGGCACCCGAGCCTTGCAGGGTGTCAATCTCACCATTCCGCGCGGAATGTTCGGGCTGCTCGGACCGAACGGCGCCGGCAAGTCCACGCTGATGCGCAGCATCGCGACGCTGCAGGACGTGGACGCGGGCGCCATGACGTTCGACGGCATCGACCTGCGCCGGGACAAGGACCGGCTGCGCGAGGTGCTCGGCTACCTGCCCCAGGACTTCGGCGTGTACCCCAAGGTGACGGCGTGGGACATGCTGGACCACCTCGCGCAGCTCAAGGGGCTGGCCCAGCGAGGCCCCCGCCATGACGCGGTGAAGGCGCTGCTCCAGAAGACGAACCTCTGGGAGCACCGCGACCGGCGGCTCGGTGGATTCTCCGGCGGCATGAAGCAGCGCTTCGGCATCGCCCAGGCGCTGCTCGGCAACCCGAAGCTGCTCATCGTGGACGAGCCCACCGCCGGGCTCGACCCCGCCGAGCGCTTCCGCTTCCACAACCTGCTGGCCGAAATCAGCGCGGACGTGGTGGTGCTGCTCTCCACGCACATCGTGTCGGACGTCGCGGACCTCTGTCAGAACATGGCCATCCTCGCCCACGGCAACGTCGTGGCCGCCGGGCACCCGCTGAAGCTGGTGGAGTCGCTGCACCAGCGCGTGTGGAAGCGCTTCGTCACGCACCAGGAGGAACTGGACGCCCTCATGAAGGAGCTGGAGGTCATCGCCGTGCGCCGCGTGGCCGGGCAGCGGCTGGTCCACGTCCACGCGGAGAGCGCGCCTGCTGGCTTCGAGCCCGCCACGCCGGACCTGGAGGACGTGTACTTCCACGCCCTCGCCAGGGCCTCCAAGCAGTCCTGAGGGCCGCCATGTTCACCGCCCTCCTGACCTTCGAGCTGCGGCGCCGGGTGAAGATGATCTCCACCTGGGTCTACGCCGCCGTGCTGGCCACCGCCGCCGCGCTGATGACACTGGCCATTGGCGCCGTGTTCAAGGGCTTCTCGGTGGCCTCCGGCCCCGAGCTGGTCCGCGTCAACAGCCCGCACACCGTCTTCAACTTCACCACCAGCCTGGCCTATTTCGGGCTCTTCATGGTGGCCGCCGTCTTCGGCCAGGCCGCCTATCAGGACTTCGGCCACAACACCTGGATGCTCATCTTCACGAAGAACGTGAAGAAGACGCCGTACCTGCTCGGCCGGTTCCTGGGCGCGTATCTCTTCAGCGCCGTGTTGATGCTCGCCATCATCCCCGGCCTCCTCGTGGGCGCCGCGGGCGTCTGGGTGGTGGACGCGGACCGGCTCACGTCGTTCCGGCTCGCCACGTACCTGTGGCCCTACGTCGTGGGCGTCTGGCCCACGCTCTTCGTCGCGGGCGCCGTCTTCTTCACGCTGGCGGCCGTCACCCGGCGCATGGCCCCTGTCTACGTGGGCGTCGTGGTGCTGGTGATGGGCTACCTGGTGCTCAGCTCCGCCATGTCCGACGTGCAGCACCAGGACCTGGCGTCCCTGCTGGATCCCTTCGGCTTCCTCACCTTCGAGAACGCGACCCGCTACTGGACCGCCGCCGAGCGCAACCGGGACCTCATTCCCCTCTCGGGGCTGCTGCTCGCCAACCGGGTGCTGTGGAGCGTGGTGGGCGCGGTGTTCCTCGGCTTGGCCGTGCTGCGCTTCCGCACCACCGTGGAGGAGCAGCGCGGGCGGGGAGCCCACCGGGAGACGGCGGCCCCCGCGCCGGTCGCCATCCCCACCCTCCAGGCGGCGCCCACGACGGCAACCTGGCTGCGCACGGCGCTGTCGACCGCGTGGCTGTCCTACCGGGACGTGCTCCGCTCGCCCGTGTTCTGGTCCTTCGTGGTGGCCGGGCTCGCCATGGGCACGATGGGTATCTCCGTCTCCAAGTCGATGTTCGGCACCGCCACCTGGCCGGTGACGTGGCAGGTGTTGGAGACGGCCTCGCGCACGTTCCAGCCCTTCCTCATCATCACCATCACCTTCTACGCGGGTGAGCTGGTGTGGAAGGAGCGCGACGCGGGGTTGGCCGACATCGTGGACGCGACCCGCGCGCCTTCGTGGGTGAGCTATGGCGCGAAGCTGAGCGCCCTGCTGCTGGTGGCCTTCTCCCTCAAGGCCGTGGCCATGGTCTCCGCGCTGCTGTCCCAGGTGCTGCGCGGCTACTTCGACATCGAGTGGAGCCTCTACGCCACCCAGCTCTTCCTCCTGGACTTCCCGCACGACGCGCTCTTGTGCGTGCTGGCGTTCTTCGCCCAGGTGCTCATCCACCAGAAGTACCTCGCGTACCTGGTGATGGTGCTCTACTTCGTCCTCCAGGCCGCGCTGAGCCTGATGGGCGTGGAGGACGCCCTGGTGCGCTACGGCTCCGAGCCCGTGCTGCGCTTCTCCGACATGAACCGGTTCGGCAGCATCCTGCCCGCGCTCGGGTGGTTCCGCGCGTACTGGTACGGGCTGGCCGCGCTGCTCGTGGCGGTGGGCTACCTGCTCACCGTCCGGGGCCGGGAGACGCGATGGAAGCAGCGGTGGGCCGCGGCGAAGGCCCGGCGCTCGGCGGCCTGGAGCGTGGCCGCGGCGCTGTCGCTCTGCGCCTTCGTGGGCGCGGGCGCGTTCATCTACTACAACACGCACCTGCTCAACCCGTACGTCACGCAGAAGGACCGTGAGCGGCGGCAGGCCCGGTACGAGAAGGAATACGCCTCCTACGCCGCCCTCCCCCACCCGCGCATCACCGCGGCGGAGGTCACCTTCCACATCCATCCGGAGGCGCTGCGCCTGGAAGCCCTGGGGACGTACCGCCTCCGCAACACGACGGACGTGCCCATCTTCAAGGTGCTGCTGAGCCTGCCGGACGACGCCCACGTGCGCGGCCTGTCGCTGGGAGGCGTGACGCGGCCGGCGGCGCACGACGCCGAGCTGGGTCTCTTCGTCTATGAGCTGCCCCAGCCGATGGCGCCCGGCGACATCTCCGCCATCACCTTCGATCTGGAGTTCGGCGACCGTGGCTTCAAGCACGGCGGAGCGCGCACCGACATCGTGGGCAACGGCACCTTCTTCAACAACGGAAACCTGCCGGTGCTGGGCTACCAGAAGGACGCGGAGCTGTCGGACGACCGGGACCGCAAGGACTACGACCTGCCTCCTCGCGAGCGCATGCCGGACCGGGATGACGCGAAGGCGAAGCAGGACAACTACATCCGCCAGGACTCGGACTTCATCACCTTCCAGGCCACGGTGAGCACGTCGAAGGACCAGATCGCCATCGCGCCGGGCTATCTGGAGAAAGAGTGGATCGAAGGCGACCGCCGCTTCTTCCGCTACAAGATGGACCAGCCCATCCTCAACTTCTTCTCCGTGCTGTCCGCGCGCTACGAGGTGATGCGCGACACGTGGAAGGACGTGAAGCTGGAGATCTACCACCACCCCACGCACACCTTCGCGTTGGACCGGATGATGCGCGGCATGAAGGACGCGCTGGCGTACTGCAGCGAGCAGTTCGGCCCCTACCAGCACCGCCAGGCGCGCATCCTGGAGTTCCCCCGCTACGGCAGCTTCGCCCAGGCCTTCCCCAACACCATACCGTACTCCGAGGCGATTGGATTCATCGCGCGCGTGGACGACGGACGCGCCGACGACGTGGACTACCCGTACTACGTCACCGCCCACGAAATCGCGCACCAGTGGTGGGCCCATCAGGTGGTGGGCGCTCGGGCCCAGGGTGCGACGATGACGTCGGAGACGATGGCGCAGTACTCCGCGCTGATGGTGATGAAGCACCGCTACGGCGTGAAGAAGATGAAGCGCTTCCTCAAGTTCGAACTGGACCGCTACCTCTCCGGCCGCGCGTTCGAATCCAAGAAGGAGGTGCCGCTGTCACGCGTGGAGAACCAAGCGTACATCCACTACCAGAAGGGCAGCCTCGTCATGTACGCGCTGCAAGACTTCATCGGCGAGGAGCGGGTGAACCGGGCGCTGCGCCGGTACGTGGAGAAGGTCCGCTTCCAGGGGCCGCCGTACACGGGCTCCACCGAGCTGCTCGGCTTCCTCCGCGAGGAGACGCCGCCGGAGTTCCAGTACCTCCTCGAGGACCTGTTCGAGAACATCACCCTCTACGACAACCGCGCGGTGTCCGCCCAGATTCGGCCGAACAGCCAGGGCACGTGGGACGTCACCCTCAAGGTGGTGGCGAAGAAGTTCCGGGCGAACGAGACGGGTGAGCAGACCGAGGTGGATTTCGAGGACTGGATGGACGTGGGCGCGCTCGACGAGCGCGGCGAGGCCGTCTTCCTGGAGAAGCGCAAGGTCCTCAAGGGCGAGTCGGAGATTGTCTTCACAGTCCCCGTGAAGCCCTTCCAGGTCGGCATCGATCCGCTCAACGTGCTCATTGACCGCACGTCCACGGACAACGTGACGGAGCCCACCCTGGGCACGGCACTGTCCATGGGGAGCCCCGCCACGCCCTGAGGGCGTCAGCGCCAGCGGATGCGCAGGTCGAACCCGTCGGGCGGCTCGTAGCGCTCGACATCGACCAGGGGCTCGCTGGCGCCGGCCTGCCGCAGCGCACCCTCACAGGTGCCCGCGGCGGCCTCCGCGGGGAACGGGTAGCCGCGGAAGCGCACGCGCCAGTCCGCGGGGCCCAGGGACTCGACGTGGATGTCCACGGGCGAGAACACCGAGCTGAAGCTGAGCGACACGCGCTTCATCGCGCGCTCGGGGCCGGCCACCTTCAGTGCCATGGCCACGACCTTGCCCACCAGGGTGTCGAAGTAGCTGCGCACCAGGCCCCGCCCCAGCTCTCGGTACGCGGCCCTCCTGTCCATGGCCGCGTATCGCAGTCGCACCACCGCGTCCTGGCACCCGATGAACACGGCGGCGGGATAGACGGCGCGCGGCTTGTCCAGGTCGAAGCCCGCGGCGAGGAACTCGGCCTGGAGGGCTGCGTCGGGCTTCGACAGGCGGACCAACGATTCGAACAACGTGGACTGGACGGTGACTTCGGTCGGCATCGGTGGCGCGGCACCCTAGGGGAGTCAATCCTTCCGGGAAAGTCAGCGTGTTCGCGGACATTGACTCGCCAACGTCCGGCGTCAGCCCCCTGGAGTGGGTCCACCGGACACGACGCCGCGGGTCCCAACACATCACGCAATCCCACGACCCGCCGGGCCAGCTCACGCAACGGCATTTCCAAGAACAGGCGCGCGCCCATGGGCGTGAAATTCACCTGAATGCCATGCATCGATCCCGAAGTCTCAGTGATTGAGAATGTATCATCCAGCCCTGAGACAAAGCCCTCCGTGTGTCGAGCTGCGTGACATCTGTCTCGGGAATCGAGAATCCGGATGGGCGGGCCAAAGTCGATGATGAGCACCACCTGCGGCGAGGGCAGCTCGCGGCGGCGCATGGGACCCGGCGTCCATTCGTCGTATCCCCAGTAGGGTCCTCGGACGAGCGCGCGGAGCCGAGCATCCGGCGTGCGCGCCACCATCTCCCAGCGCCCCTCCTCCGAGGCGTGACGGATGACTCGGAGCGCTGGAGCGGGACTGGACACGGAGCGACCTCACCGGTGTCAGACAGGATTGCAAGGATGCTTCCGGGCGCTGAATCCGAAGGGGCCCCCGGCGCCATCCTTATCAAGGCCTGACACAAGAAACCCGGAGTTGAACGTCCCTTCACCTACCTGAAACGTTGCGCCTCCGAGGGCACGTGGTTGTGACACCGGCTGTAACCCATTCATTCACAACCTGTCTTGAGTATTGAGAATCATTCCATCTCTTTACGGATAATCCGCTACTGACGTAGGTTTTCAGCCATGAGCGCAGTTTCCAATAGCGTGCACGACCCCATCGCAATCATTGGCATCGGCTGCCGTTTCCCAGGGGGAGCGAAGTCGCCTCGGCACCTCTGGGAACTGTTGACAGAAGGCCGCTGCGCCATCGTCGAAGTCCCCAAGGAGCGCTGGGACCACCGGCGGTACTACGACCCCGACCCGGACAAGCCGGGGAAGACCTACGTCCGCTCGGCCGGCTTCCTCCAGGAGGCCATCGACACCTTCGACGCGGCGTTCTTCTCCATCTCCCCTCGGGAGGCGGCGACGCTCGACCCGCAGCAGCGGCTGCTCGCGGAGGTCGCGTGGGAGGGCCTCGAGGACGCGGGCCTCCCGGCCGACAGCCTCGCGGGGAGCCCCACGGGCGTCTACGTGGGCGGGTTCATGCTGGACAGCATGCTCACGCACATGGGGCCCATGAACCGTGAACTGATCGGTCCGCACACGGCGGTCGGCTCGACGATGACGGTGCTCTCCAACCGCCTGTCGTACATGTTCGACTTCCGGGGGCCGAGCATCTCGCTGGACACGGCGTGCTCCTCGTCGATGGTCGCCGTCCACCTGGCCTGCCAGGACCTGCGCAGCGGCGCGACGTCGCTCGCGCTCGCGGGCGGCGTCAACGTCATGTTCCGGCCCGAAATCTTCGTGGCCATGAGCAAGGGCAAGTTCCTCTCGGCCGACGGCTACTCGAAGAGCTTCGACACGCGCGCGGACGGCTATGGCCGCGGCGAGGGCGCCGGCCTCGTGGTGCTCAAGCGCCTCTCCGACGCGGTCCGCGACAATGACCGCGTCTACGCCATCATCCGGGGCACGGGCGTCAACCAGGACGGACACAGCGAGTCCATGACGGCGCCCAGCTCGAGCGCGCAGGAGGCGCTGATTCGCCGCGTCTGCGCCAGCGCGGAGATGGACCCCAAGGACATCCACGCGTTCGAGGCCCACGGCACGGGCACCGCCGTGGGAGACCCGGCCGAGCTGGGTGGCCTGGGCGCCGTCTCCAAGCGGGCCGAGGGACCGGGCCCCTGGGTCGGCTCGCTCAAGGCGAACATCGGGCACCTGGAGGCCGCGGCCGGTGTGGCGGGTCTCATCAAGGCGAGCCTGTGCCTTCAGCACCAGCAGCTCCCGCCCCAGGCGAACCTGAACCACCTCAACCCGGCCATCCCCTTCGACACGCTGGGCATCCGCATCCCGCGCCAGATGGAGGCGCTCACCCCGCGCGAGGGTGAACCCCTGCGCATGGGCGTCAACTCCTTCGGCTACGGCGGCACCAACGCGCACTGCGTGATTGAGCAGGCGCCGGCGGAGACGGCGGCCCCTCGCGGCGAGAGCGCCCCGGGACCGCTGCTGCTCCCGCTGTCCGCGCGCAGCCCGGAGGCCCTCCGCGCGCTCGCCCAGTCCTACGCGGACCTGCTCGCGGCGCCGCATCCGGCGGCCCTTTCGGACCTCTGCTTCTCCGCGGCCACGCGCCGAAGCCACCATGAGCACCGGCTGGCCCTGTTGGCCACGGACGACGTGGCCGACCTGGCCACGCGGCTGTCGTCCTTCGCTTCGGGCAACCCCGCCGAGGCCGGCGCATCCGGGCGAACGCTCTCCGCGGCGGATGCGCGCCCCGTCTTCGTGTTCACCGGCATGGGCCCGCAGTGGTGGGCCATGGGCCGCGAGCTGTACCAGCAGGACGCGCTCTTCCGCGCCACGCTGGACCGCTGCGACGCGCTCTTCCAGAAGCTGTCCGGGTGGTCGCTGCTGGAGCAGATGCTCGCGGACGAGAAGTCCTCCAACATGGCCCGGACGGACATCGCGCAGCCCGCGAACACCTTCCTCCAGATTGGCTTGCTGGAGATGTGGCGCCGCGCGGGCATCACGCCCGCGGCCGTCATTGGCCACAGCGCCGGTGAGGTCGCCTCGGCCTACGCCGCGGGCCGGTTCACGCTCGAGCAGGCGATGCTCGTCATCTACGAGCGCAGCCGCATCCAGGCGAAGGCCGCCGGGCTCGGGAAGATGGCCGCGGTGGGGCTCTCCGAGGAAGGCGCGCGCGCGGCCATCCGTGGGCGCGAGGACGTGGTCTCCATCGCCGCCATCAACGGCCCCAACGCCGTGACGCTGTCGGGTGAGGCGACGGCCATCGAGGCAATCGCCGCCGAGCTGGAGGCGCGCGGCGTCTTCCAGCGCATCCTCAAGGTCGAGGTGCCGTACCACAGCCCCGCGATGGAGGGCCTCAAGCCGGAGCTGCGCCGCTGCCTCGCGACGCTCCAGCCGTCCGCAGGTCACCTGCCCACCTACTCCACCGTCACGGGCGGCCGCGTCGAGGGCGTCTCGTACGACGCGGAGTACTGGTGCGACAACATCCGTGAACCCACGATGTTCGCGAAGGCCGCCGGGCAGATGCTGAAGGACGGCTACCGGCTCTTCATCGAGCTGGGGCCGCACCCCGTGCTGCTGGCGTCCATCAAGGAGTGCTGCGCGGAGGCCCGCGTCGAGGGCCGCGTGCTCACCTCGCTGCGCCGGCAGGAGCCGGAGCACAAGACGTTCGCCAAGGCGATGGCCGAGCTGTACGTCGCCGGCATCCGCATCGACTGGAGCGGCCTGTATCCCCAGGGCGCGCGCTTCACGCCGCTGCCCACCTACCCCTGGCAGCGCGAGAAGCACTGGCACGAGTCGGAGGAGGCCCTTACGGACCGCCGGGGTTCGGAGGAGCACTCCCTGCTCGGGCCCCGCGTCTCCGCGCCGCTGCCCACGTGGGAGCGCGGGTTGAACGCGCGCTTCCTGCCGTGCCTCCAGGACCACCGCGTTCGGGGCTCGCTCGTCGTCCCAGGTGCCACCTACGTCGAGCTGGCGCTCGCCGTGCGTGGCGCCATGGGCCTGCCCGCGCCCCACGCGCTGGAAGAGGTGCGCTTCGAGAACGCGCTCGTCGTCGCGGGACATGACGAGCCCGTCGTCCGCACCACCTACGACGAGTCCGCGCAGACGGTGACCATCTACAGCCGGCCGCGAGACAACCGCACCACGTGGACCCGGCACGCCACCGCGCGCATCCGCCGCAATGTCCACGCGCAGGAGGAGGCGCGGGTCCCCGTCACCGCGCTGGGCATCCACGCCGAGGCGCCGCTCGACACGGACGCGCTCTACCAGATGCTCGCCGGGCGTGGCCTGGAGTACGGCCCCCGCCTCCGTGGCATCCGCTCGCTGCGCCGGACCGACACCGAGCTCCTCGTGGAGATCGCCCCGCCCGCTTCCGAGGCGGCGCGCATCGCGGGCGACCCGAGCATGCTGCTCGACCCCGTGTGGTTGGACCCGTGCCTCCAGGCCATGGTGTCGTGGCTGCCCGAGGATGACGAGCGCCTCTACCTGCCCATGGGCTGCCGGAGCGTCCAGCTCGCCGAGCCGCCCAACCCCCAGGCCTCGCTGTGGTGCTACGCGCGGATTCGCGAGCGCACGGCCAACACCCTGGCGTGCGACATCACGCTGATGGACAGCGAGGGCCACGTGGCCGCGCGCCTGTCCGGCGTGGAGTGCGCCGCGCTCGCGAACCGCGAGGAGTCCATCCCCCGGCCCGCGTTCTACGATTGGACCTACGCGCACGCCTTCGAGGCCACCGCGGAGGAGCTGCCCGCGAAGAGCACCGGCGCCTGGCTGGTGTTCGCGGACCAGGGCGGCCTGGGCGCGGAGCTGGCCAAGGCCCTCGAGCAAAGCGGCGCGCAGGACGTGGTGCGCGTGACGCGGGGTGAGCGCTTCGCCCGCGATTCGAGCGGCCACTTCCAGATTCGCCGGGGCGAGGCCGCGGACGTCCGCGGCGTGGTGGACGCCGTGGGCCGCGTGCGCATCCAGAACGTCGCCTACCTCTTCGGTCTGGACGCGAGCCCTGGCGGTGAGTCGGAGGATGTCCAGGCGCTGCTCGACGTCGTCCTGGCACTGGCCCCCGGTGATGGCGCGTCGATCCGCATCGTGACGCGGGACGCGCAGCGCGCGCTCCCTGACGACGCGGTGACGGCCGTCTCCGCCGCGTCGCTGATTGGCTTCGCGCGCGTCGTCCCCGCCGAGATGCCGCACCTGAAGACCCGCTCCATCGACCTGCCGCGGGATGCCTCCGCGTCGCAGACGGAGCTGGTCGAGCGGCTGGCGCGCGAGCTCCTCGCCGAGACGAAGGAGGAGGAGGTCGCGCTGCGTGACACGCGCAGGCTCGCGCGCCGCCTCAACGCGCGGCCCCTGCCGGAGTGGGAAGCCCAGACGCAGGGCACGCCGGCCCCGGAAGGCGTGGAGCAGGTGTTCGAGTTCGCGCTCGACGGCACCGAGCGTCGCCCGCGGCGCGCTTCGCGGAAGCAGCCCGCTCACGGTGAGCTTGAAATCAAGGTCGCCCGCGTGACGCTGACGCGTGCGGCGGCGATCCAGGGCCGGCGTGCGTCCGACACGCACTGGCCCCTCGAAGTGAGCGGCGAGGTCGTCGCGCTGGGTGAAGGCACCTCGGGCTTCTCGCTCGGGCAGCAGGTACAGGCGCTGGTCTCGCAAGAGTCCCTGGTGGTCGGGACGCACCTGGTGCTGCGGCTGGAGCGGGACACGGTCCGCGCCGGTGTGTCATCGGGACGCCTGCTTCCCTTCCTCAGCGCGGAGTGCGCGTTGCACGCGCAGGGACACCTGCAGCCGTCCGAGCGGCTCCTCATCATCGGCGACGCCGGCGGTGTGGGCTCGGCGCTCGTGCAGCTCGGCCAGGCCATGGGGGCGCGGACGGCCATCGTCCTGGACGCCGGCGCGGGCCCGTTGCCTGAAGACGTGCACGTGTTCGACCGCCACGCGCCTTCACTGACGGACGACATCCTGGCCTGGACGGAAGGGGCTGGGGTGGATCTGCTCGTGAACGCGTCGTGCGACGCGGAGCCCACCATCACCAGCGTGCTCGGCGCCTTTGGCCGCTTCGTCGATGCGGGACCGCTCGCCCCCGCGGAGGGGCTCTTCGCCACCGCGTGGCCTCGCGGCGCGGCCTGCTCGCGCGTGGACGTCGCGGCCATGCTGCGACAGCGTCCCAAGGAGGCGCAGGCGCGGCTCGACGCGATCCTGGGCCGGTTCGAGGCGCTGCCCGCGCTGCCTTCGGAGACGTGGGCCATCTCCCGCGCGGAGGAGGCGTCCGGCTGGCTCGCGGAGCACTCCCGTGAGCAGGGCCTGGCCCGGCTGACGCTGACGTTGGCGGGGACGGAGCCGCTGGCGCTCGCGCCCGCGGTGGATGAGCGGCTCTTCGACGCGAACGCCACGTACCTCGTGACTGGCGGGTTCGGCGGCTTCGGCCTCGCCCTGGCCCGCTGGATGGTCGCGGAGGGCGCGCGTCACCTCGTGCTCACCGGCCGCAAGGGCGCCTCCACGCCCGAAGCCCGGCAGTTGGTGCAGGACCTGGAAGCGGCGGGGGCGCGGGTCACCCCGGCGGCGGCGGACGTCAGCAGCATGGACGACATGCGTGCGCTGTTCGCGCGCATCGACGCCGACCACCCGCCGCTCAAGGGCGTGCTCCACACGGCGGCCGTGCTCGATGACGCCCCGCTCCCGGACCTGAACCTGCAGCGCATCCAGCGCGTGATGACGCCCAAGGCCGGAGGCGCGTGGATCCTCCACGAGCTCACGCAAGAGCGGCCCCTGGACCTCTTCGTCCTCTTCTCCTCGGTCGCCGCGCTGATTGGCAACCCGCGACAAGGCAACTACGTCGCGGCCAACAGCTACCTGGACGCGCTCGCGGAGCATCGCGCCGCGCGGGGCCTGGCGGCGGTCAGCATCCACTGGGGCGTGCTGGGTGAGTTCGGCATGGCCCAGGACGAGGCGGTGCGCACGTACCTGGAGTCGCTCGGCCTCAACCCGATGGCTCCGGCCACCGTGCTGACGGCCCTCAAGCGGGTGCTGCGGCTGCGCACGGCGCAGCTCGGCCTCTTCGACGTCCAATGGGCCAAGCTGGGCCGCGCGGCCCCGCACCTGGGCAAGTCCGCCCGGACGGAGCACCTGCTGGGAAGCGCCCAGGGCGGCGGCCAGAACGAAGCCGATCAGCTCCGCGTCCACCTCGCGGGGCTCAGCACGGACGACCGGCGGCCGGAGCTGGAGAAGTTCCTCGTCGAGCGGCTCGCCACCATCCTCCAGATTCCGACGGAGCGTGTGGAGCCGCAGAAGCCGCTGTCGCTGCTGGGCGTGGACTCGCTCCTGTCCATGCAGGTCCAGCGGACCATCCGTGAGGCGCTCGGCATCGAGATTCCCGCGCTGGAGCTGCTGCGCGCCGGGAGCCTGGTGGAGGTCGCCGGAAACCTGTCGGCGAAGTTCGACGGGCCCAGCGCCGTGGCCCCGCCGCCGCCCGCGGCCGTCACGGAAGAAGCCGCAATCGAGCAGCAGGTGAACAACATGTCCGAGAGCGAGTTGGACACCATCCTCCAGGCCATGCTCGCCGCCCAGACGGCGCAGGAGAGGGAGACGGCATGAGCACCCCGACCGACAACATGAAGGGCCTCTCCGTCGAGGAGAAGCGCAAGCTGCTCGCGGAGCTCATGGCGAAGTCCGGGAAGGCGGCGCCCCGTCTGTTCCCGCTCGCCTCCGGACAGAAGGCGCTCTGGCTCCTGCACCAGCAGTCGCCGGAGAGCGCGGCGTACAACACGCCGTTCGCGCTGCGCATCCACTCGCGCGTCGACGTGGCCGCCCTCAAGCGGGCCTTCACCATGCTGGCCGAGCGCCATCCCGCGCTCCGCACGACGTTCGCCGCCACGGCGGACGGCCAGCTCCTCCAGACGAGCCACCCCACCCTGGAGCCCCGCTTCACCGTGGTGGATGCACGCGCTTGGAGCCCGGAGCAGCTTCAGGCCGAGGTCACCCGCGCCTACCAGCAGCCGTTTTCGCTGGAGCGCGGCCCGCTGCTTCGGGGCCACCTCTTCTCCGTGAGCGACGAGGACCATGTCCTCCTGATGACCGTCCACCACATCGTCTACGATGGGTGGTCCGCGGGCATCCTCCAGCGCGAGTTCAATCAGCTCTATCAGGTGATTGCGCGCGGCGAGACGCCATCGCTGCCCGCCGTCACGGGGAGCTATTCCACGTTCGTCGCGCAGCAGGCGGAGACGGTGTCGGGCGCCGCGGGGCGGACGCATTGGGACTACTGGCAGAAGAAGCTGGCCGGTGAGCTCCCAGTCCTCGCGCTGCCCGCCGACCGCAGCCGCTCCGCGCTCGCGGACAACCGGAGTGGTGCCTGCACCTTCCGGCTGTCGCCGGAGCTGACGGGCCACATCAAGTCGCTCGCACAGAACGCGGGAGCCACGCCCTTCGTGGTGCTCGTGTCCGCGTACGCGACGCTGTTGGGCCGACTCGCGAGGCAGGAAGACATCCTGATTGGCTCCCCAACGGCGGGCCGTCCGGGGTCCGCCTTCCACGATGTGGTGGGCTACTTCGCCAACGCGGTCGCCCTGCGCGCGGACCTCTCCGGCGCGCCCTCCACGCGGACCCTGCTGACTCGCATGCGCGGCGTGGTCCACGAAGCACTCGCCCACCAGGACTTCCCGTTCGCTTCGCTCGTGGAGCGAATGGGCATCGAGCGCCGTCCCGGCGTGTCGCCCCTCTTCCAGGCCTCCATCTCGCTCCACGCCTCCCGAGAGGGAGGCGGCGCCATGGACCTGTGGGCCACGCCCGACGAGGACGCTCGCGTCCGCTGGGGCAACCTGGAGCTGGAGCCGTTCCCCATCAGCGACCAGGAGTCGCAGTTCGACCTCACGCTGGAGATGTGGGAGGCCCGCGGTGCCTTCGCCGGCGCGCTGCGCTTCAACCGCGCCCTGTTCAATGACGACACCGTCGCCTTGTGGCGCGGCTACTTCGAGAAGCTGCTCGAAGGCATGGCGCGCGCGCCCGATGAGCCCGTGGCCCGTCTGGCCCTGGCGGTGCAGGCCCCCCTCGCGGTGGAGCCCCGTGCCGAGCAGGCGCCCGAGACCTCCGTCGTGCGGACGATCTCCGGCTGGTTCGAGGAGCAGGCCGCCCGCACCCCGGCCGCCATCGCGCTGACGGCCGGAGAGACGCACCTGAGCTATGCCGAGCTCAACGCCCGCGCGAACGTGATGGCGCATGCGCTCCGCGACCGCGGCGTCGGCCCCGAGTCCCTGGTGGGCATCTGCGTCGATCGTGGCGCGGAGCTGGTCGTCGCCATCCTCGGCGTGCTCAAGGCGGGCGGCGCCTATGTTCCGCTGGACCCGGCCAGCCCGAAGGATCGTCTCGCGTTGATTCTGGACGACGCGGAGGTCACCGCGCTCGTGACGGAGTCCAGCCGCGCGAGCGAACTCCCCACGGACCGCGTGCCCACCCTCTACGTGGACACGACCCCGTGGCAGGAAGGCCCGCGTGACATCAATCCCGAGCCGGGCATCACGCCGGACAACGCGGCGTATGTCATCTACACCTCCGGGTCGACGGGACGTCCCAAGGGCGTGATTGTCACCCACGCGAACGCGACGCGCCTGTTCACCACCTCCGAGCCGCTCTTTGGCTTTGGCGCGAGTGACGTGTGGACGCTGTTCCACTCGGCCGCGTTCGACTTCTCCGTCTGGGAGCTCTGGGGTCCCCTGCTGTACGGCGGCCGCCTGGTCGTCGTGCCCCACTGGATGACGCGCGCGCCCGAGGCCTTCGGGGACCTGATTGCACGGGAGGGCGTGACGGTCCTCAACCAGACGCCTTCGGCGTTTCGTGCGCTGGTGCGGACGCCGGCCATCGCGGAAGCGCAGGGTGGCCGCAGCCTCAAGTGGATCATCTTCGGCGGCGAAGCGCTGGACGCCGCGACCGTCCGCCCGTGGTTCGAGAAGTACGCTGGCGCGGGCACGCGGCTCATCAACATGTACGGCATCACCGAGACCACGGTGCATGTCACGTATTACCAGGTGACCGAGGCGGACCTGTCCTCCGCGGCGAGCCCCATTGGCCGCCCGCTGCCCGACCTGGAGCTGCGGCTGCTGGATGAGCACGGCCAGCCCGTGCCCGTCGGCGTGCCCGGAGAGATGTACGTGGGCGGCGCGGGCGTCGCCCGGGGCTACCTGAAGCGTCCCGAGCTCACCGCCCAGCGCTTCATCGAGGACCCCACCGCGCCTGGCAAGCGGCTCTACCGCTCGGGAGACCTCGCCATCCGTCTGCCGGACGGTGGCTTCACGTACCTGGGTCGCATCGACGACCAGGTGAAGATTCGCGGCTTCCGCATCGAGCTGGGCGAAATCCAGTCGGTGATCGCCGCCCACCCCGCGGTGGCGGGGGCGTACGTCACCACGCACGAGCGCAGCGCCGACGACCGGCGCATCACCGCCTACGTCGTTCCGAAGCAGGACGCCGCGCAGACGCTGCTCTCCTCAGGTTCGGAAGGCGGCATCGGCGACACGCACGTGGGCGAGTGGGGCTCGCTCTACGACGACCTCTACGCGCGCGCGGCCAGCGAGCCGCAGGTCGACCCCAGCTTCAACATCGCGGGTTGGGACAGCAGCTACACCGGCGCGGCGCTCAGCGCGGAGGCCATGAAGGAGTGGGTGGACCACACCGTTCGCCAGATTCTCGTCCGCGCGCCCCGGCGCGTGCTCGAAATCGGGTGCGGCACGGGTCTGCTCCTCACGCGAATCGCCCCGTCGACCGAAGCCTACTGGGCGACGGACGTGTCGGGCGTCGTCGTCGACATGCTCCGGGGCGTCACGGCGAAGACCGCGGGCCTCGGGCACGCGAAGCTCTTCCATCGCGCGGCGGACCAGCTCGACGGCATCGACTTCGGTGACGCGCGCTTCGACGTGGTGATGTTGAACTCGGTGGTCCAGTACTTCCCGAGCGGGGAGTACCTCGCCAGCGCGCTGGAGTCCGCGTCGCGGCGGCTGGACACGGGCGGCGTCATCTTCGTGGGTGACGTGCGGAACCTGCGGCTGCTCGAGGCCTTCCATGCGTCCATCGTCCTGGCGCAGAGCTCCGGCACGCTCGAACCTCAGGTCCTCAAGACGCGGGTGGCGCAGCGCCTGGCCGCCGAGGAAGAGCTGGTCCTGGACCCGGACTTCTTCTGGGGCCTGCAGCAGCGCATCCCCCGGCTCACCCACGTCGAGATCCGCCCGAAGCGTGGCGAGAGCCTGAACGAGCTGACGCGCTTCCGCTACGACGTGCTCCTCCATCTGGACACGCCGCCGAGCAGCGCCGCGGACGTGGCCTGGGGACCGGGCAACGTCAGCCTGGCCGACCTGCGCGCGCGGCTGTCCCAGGACGGCACCCGGCGCATCGGCCTGCGGGGCATCCGCAACGCCCGGGTCGAGGCGTCCCTCGAAGCCCTGGCCAACGTGACGGGCAGCGCCGCCCGCCCAGGCTCGTTCGAGAAGCTCCGCAAGCGCGTGTTGGACCGCGATGCCACGGGCGCCGCGCTCGAGCCGGAGCCCGGCATCGACCCCGAGTCGCTTCATCAGCTCGCGCAGGCCCTGTCGCTCGACGTCGCCCTGGACTGGTCCCGGGGCGGCGCGGATGGTGCCTTCGACGCCGTCTTCACGCCCGCGGCGAAGCGTGTGGAAGGGCCCGTCGCGCTGTTCGGCAACGCGCCGGAGCTCATCTCCTGGGCGCGCCGCGCCAACGACCCGCTGCGGGGCCGGGTGGACCGCCGCCTGGAGGTCGAGCTGCGCAAGCGGACCCAGGCGAACCTGCCG
The DNA here is from genome assembly GCF_000280925.3 of Myxococcus hansupus. NCBI lineage: Bacteria > Pseudomonadati > Myxococcota > Myxococcia > Myxococcales > Myxococcaceae > Pseudomyxococcus > Pseudomyxococcus hansupus. The sequence goes on along the minus strand of NZ_CP012109.1, from coordinate 3,481,847 downwards.
GAGTACATGGTGCCCGCCAGCATCATGGTCATCGACGCACTGCCGCTGACGGAGAACGGCAAGGTCGACCGGCGCGCCCTCCCCGTCCCCGCCGTTTCACACGGCCTGGAGACGGCCTATGTGGAGCCGCGCACCGGCGAGGAGGAAATCCTCGCCAGCATCTTCGCCGAGCTGCTCGGCGCGGAGCGGGTGGGCGTGCACGAGAGCTTCTTCGACCTCGGAGGCCACTCCCTGCTGGCCACGCAGGTCGTCTCTCGAATCCGCGCGGTGCTGGGCGTCGAGATTCCCCTGCGCACGTTCTTCGGCAGCCCCACGGTGGGCGGGCTCGCGGCGGCGGTGCAGCAACTGCGCAAGCGGCCTGGCACCGCCGTGGTCGACTTCACCTCGCCCATGGAGCGGCCGGAGCGGATTCCCCTCTCGTCGTCCCAGGAGCGGTTGTGGATTGTCGACCGCATCGAGGAGACGCGGGCGCCCATCTACGTCATCCCCCTGGTGATGCGCCTCCGGGGTTCGCTCCACCACGAAGCGCTCCGGCAGAGCCTCGACGCCATCGTCCAGCGTCACGAGGTGCTCCGCACGCACTTCCCCGCGGAGGGGGCCCAGCCGTATCAGGCCATCGCCGAGGGGCTCTCCGTCGAGCTCCCGCCCAGTGAGGACCTGGTCCACCCGCCCGGCGCCACCGAGGCGGAGCTGCTGAAGCTCGTGCAGGTCCAGGCCGGCCTGGAAGTCTCGCGGCCCTTCGACCTCGAACGGGGTCCCCTGTTCCGGATGCGCCTGTTCCGCATCTCGGAGGCGGACCACGTGCTGGTCCTGACGATGCACCACATCGTCTCCGACGGTTGGTCCGTGGGCATTCTCGCCCGTGAGCTGGCCGCCGGGTACAACGCACTGCGCTCGCAGCGTGAGCTGGCGCTGCCTCCGCTCCAGGTCCAGTACGCTGACTTCGCCCTGTGGCAGCGGAAGCTGCTGAAAGACGGCGCGCTCGCGGAGTCCATCGAGGCCCACCGGCAGCGGCTGGCCGGAGCGAACACCTCCCTCAACCTCCCCAGCGACCGGCCTCGCCCGGAGACGCCCACCTACCAGGGTGGCGTGGTCCGGTTCTCGGTGGACCGTACGCTGACGGCGCGGCTGAAGGAGATGAGCCGCCGCGAGGGCGCGACGCTGTACATGACGCTGCTGGCCGCCTTCACCGCGTACCTCTCGCGGCTGAGTGGCCAGAAGGACCTCATCATCGGCTCGCCCGTGGCGAACCGGAACCGCGCCGCGTCGGAGCCGTTGATTGGCTTCTTCGTGAACACGCTGGCGCTCCGGATGGACGCGTCGGGCGACCCGACGTTCCTGGAGCTGCTCGCGCGCGCCCGGCGGACCGCGCTGGACGCCTACGCGGACCAGGACGTGCCCTTCGAGAAGCTGGTGGAGGTCGTCGCCCCGGAGCGGAGCCTCAGCCGCCAGCCGTTGGTCCAGGTGATGTTCGCGCTCCAGAACGCGCCCTTCACCGCGCCCGCGCTCGACGGCTTGAACGTGGAGCTGCTGGACCTGGACAGCGTCACCGCCAAGTTCGACCTCACCCTGTCCATGCAGGAGTCCGCGGACGGCCTCTCCGGCCTGTTGGAGTACAGCGCGGACCTCTTCGACCGCGAGCGCATCGAGCGGATGGCGGAGCACCTCGTCGTCCTGCTCCAGTCCGTGGTGCAGGCGCCCGAGCACCGCATCGCCGGGGTCGACGTGCTCGGTGCCCAGGAAGCCCGCCTCGTGGCGAAGTGGGAGCAGGGCCCGAGCGCCCCCGCCGCGCCCGCGTCGGTGGTGGAGTTGTTCCAGGCGCAGGCCACGCGCATCCCCGACGCTGTCGCGCTGGAGCACCGGGACGTCCAGCTCACCTATGGAGCGCTCGACCGCCGCGCCAACCAACTGGCACGGCACCTCGTCTCGCTCGGCTTCGGACGGGAGAAGCGGGCCGCCATCTGCCTGCCGAAGTCCATCGACTTCATCGTCTGCATCCTGGGCATCTGGAAGGCGGGCGGCGCGTACGTCCCGCTCGATCCGGAGTACCCCGAGGCTCGGCTCGGCCACATGCTCGAGGACTCGGGCGCGGAGCTGTTGCTGACCACACGCGCCCTGGGTGAGCGCCCCGGGTTCCGAGGCCAGACGCTCTGGGTGGACGAGCCCCTGCCCGTTCACGCCGAGCCGGCGACCCTCGCCTTCCCGGACGCGGACTCCGCCGCCTACGTCATCTACACCTCCGGCTCCACGGGGAAGCCGAAGGGCGCCGTTCTGGAGCATCGCGGCGTGGCGAACATCGCGGTGGCCTCGGTGCCGATGTTCGGACTCACCGCGGACAGCCGCATTCTCCAGGCGGCGTCACTGTCCTTCGACGTCTCCGTCTGGGACATCGTGATGGCGTTCGCCAGTGGTGCCCGGCTGGTGCTGCCCACCGATGAGACCGCCCGGGTGGGCGAGGCCCTGGCGGCCGTCCTCACGGACAAGCGCGTCACCCAGGTGGTGCTGTCTCCCTCCGCGCTCGCGACGCTCCCGACGGGGGCGTACCCCGACCTCCGCGTCCTCATCACGGCGGGCGAGGCGCTCCCCGCCGAGCTGGTGAAGAAGTGGGTGACGGACACCCGGCGCTTCATCAATGCCTACGGCCCGACGGAGACGACCGTCATCGCGACCGTGGCGGAGCTCCTCCCGGGCAGCACGGGCGTGCCCTCCATCGGGCGTCCCCTGCCCGGACTGGTGGCTCGCATCCTCGACGCGAACCAGCGGCAGGTCCCTGTCGGCGTCCCGGGCGAGCTGTACGTCGGTGGCGTCGCCTTGGCCCGCGGGTACCACGGGCTCGATGAGCTCACCCAGGCCCGCTTCGTCCGGGATCCGTTCTCGGACGACGCCAAGGCGCGCCTCTACCGCACCGGCGACCTCGCGCGCTGGAGCCCGGACGGCAACGTCGACTTCCTGGGCCGTATCGACGACCAGGTGAAGCTGCGCGGCTACCGCATCGAGCTGGGCGAGGTGGAGGCCGTCATCGACAGCCACCCCGCCGTCCAGCGGTCCGTCATCCTGGTCCACCAGGGGCAGCTCGCGGCCTACGCCGTGGCACGTCCCGGCGCGACGCTGGCGGTGGCGTCCCTCCGCGAGCACGCGATGGGGCAGCTTCCGGCCTACATGGTGCCGGCGCACTTCGTCGTGCTCGACACCTTCCCGCTGACGCCCAGTGGAAAGGTGGACCGCAAGAAGCTGCCCGACCCCGTGCAGGCCCAGGCGCCCACGACGTTCGCGGACGCCCGGACGCGAGAGGAGCAGATCCTCGCCGGCATCTGGGCCACGGTGCTGAAGAAGGAGGCCGTTGGCATCCACGACAACTTCTTCGCGCTGGGCGGCGACTCCATCCTGGGGCTGCAGATCATCTCGCGCGCGACCCAGCAGGGGCTGCGCCTGCGGCCCCGCCAGTTGTTCGAGCATCAGACCATCGCCGAGCTCGCTCGCGCGGCCTCCAGCGTCCAAGGCATCCACGCCGAGCAGGGGCTGGTGACGGGCAGCGCGCCGCTCACCCCCATCCAGCGCTGGTTCTTCGACCAGGACCGCGCCGAGCCGCAGCACTTCAACATGGCGGTGATGCTCGACGTGGAGCCGAGCATCGACGTGGGCGCGCTTCGCGGCGCGCTCGCGGCGGTGGAGCGGCACCACGACGCGCTCCGGCTGCGCTACCGCCAGGAGAACGGCGCCTGGACCCAGGTCCATGTCGACGACGCCGCGGTGCTGGGCATCCCCCTGGACACGGTGACGTTGGAGGACGGTGCCAACGTCGAGGAAGCCCTCGCGGACCTGCACGAATCCCTGGACCTGCAGGACGGCCCCGTCATGCGCGCGGCCGTGCTGCGGCTCGGAGCGGACTCCGCGCGCCTGGCGCTGGTCTCCCACCATTTGGTGGTCGACGCCGTCTCGTGGGGCATCATCATCGAGGACCTGCTGACGGCCTACAGCCAGCTCTCCCACCGCCAGGAGGTCGGCCTCCCACCGAAGACGACGTCCTTCCAGCACTGGGCGAAGCGGCTCGAAGCGTATGCGGCGACGCCGAACGCCCGGGCCGAGCTCGACGCCTGGCTCGCCACCGCGCAGCGGGACGACTCGCAGGACCTGCCGCTGAACAACCCTGGCGCCCCGGACACGGTCAGCGACGCGGGGACGCTCGTGACGTGGCTGGAGGCGGAGGAGACCCAACTCCTGCTGAACGAGGTTCCCACGGCGTATGACGTCAAGGTCAACGAGGCCTTGATTGCCGCGCTCGCCCGAACGCTCACGAACTGGTCCGGCAACAGCACCGTCCGCATCGACCTGGAAGGCCACGGACGCGAGTTCCTGTTCGACGACGTGGACCTCAGCCGCACGGTGGGTTGGTTCACCGCGCTCTTCCCGCTCCGCCTGCACGTGGGTGCCCGGGAAGGCGTGCGTGAGACGCTGGCCCGCGCGAAGGACGCGCTGCGCCGGACGCCGAGAGGTGGCATCGGTTACGGCGTGCTCCGCGCGCTGTCGACGGATGCGTCCATTCGTTCGCGACTCGGAGCGATTCCGAACGCGGGCATCGTCTTCAACTACCTGGGACAGATGGGCGCCGTGCCGACGCAGGGCGTGGTGCGTGGACGCGCCAAGGAGGGCATGGGCCTGCTGCACGCCCCCGGCTCCACCCGGCCCCATCGCATCGAGCTCAACGCCGTGGTCGAAGGCGGCCAGCGTCTGCGCCTCGACTGGACGTTCGGCACCCAGGTCTTCCAGAAGGAGACCATCGAGCGGCTGAACGCGGAGTTCCACGCGAACGTGCGAGCGATGATTCGCGAGCGCGCGGAGCCCGCCGCGGCGGTCCGGGTGGCCTCTGACTTCCCGGCGGCGCGCCTGAGCGCCAAGGATTTGAAGCGCGTGCTCACGCTGACCAAGAAGCCGCGATGAGCCAGGTGGACGGTGAGGGGCAGGACAGCGCCATGACGTCAGAAGAGTCGATTGAGGACATCTACGAGCTCGCCCCCATGCAGCACGGCATGCTCTTCCACGCGCTGCTGGAGCCCGGCGCGGGCATGTACGTGGAGCAACTGAGCTGCGAGGTCCGAGGCGTCCTGCCCATCGACCGTTGGAAAGAGGCCTGGCAGCACGTCGTCGCCAGGCACCCCATCCTTCGCTCGGGCTTCCTCTGGGAGGGCCTGGAGAAGCCGCTCCAGGTCGTCGCGGTGGAGGCCGAGGTCCCCTGGCGCATCGAGGACATCCGCCACGTGCCGGCGGAGGCGCAGCAGCGGTGGATTGACGACTTCCTGCGCGAGGACCGGCTCCAGGGTTTCGACCTGGGCACCCCGCCCCTGATTCGCTGCGCGCTGATTCGGCTCGACGACGCGCGCCACCTGTTCGTGTGGACGTACCACCACCTGCTGCTGGACGGATGGTGCTTCTCCATCGTCCTCCGAGAGGTGCTGGGGGCCTTCGAGGAAGGTGTCGCCTCGTTGCCGCCGGCCGCCCGCCCCTACCGCGACTACATCACCTGGCTCCAGGAGCAGGACCCCACCCGCGCGGAGTCGTTCTGGCGCGAGCGGCTCCAGGGCTTCAAGCAGCCCACGCCGCTGCCCTTCACCGAACGGCAGGACGCCAGCGGACCGTCCGGAGACACGCAGCCGGAGGTCACCCAGCGGCTGTCACCGGAGCTGACCGCGCGGCTCACCGGCTTCGCGAAGTCACATCGCCTGACGCTCAACACGCTGGTCCAGGGTGCGTGGGCGCTCGTCCTGGCGAGAGCCACGGGGACCGATGACGTCATCTTCGGCGTGACGGTCTCAGGCCGCCCCGCCGACCTGGCGGGGTCCGAGTCCATCGTCGGGCTCTTCATCAACACCCTGCCCCTGCGCGCGCGGTTGGATGGAACGGCGCCGGTCGCCACGTTCCTGTCGGGGCTTCAGACGGAGCAAGGTGCCGTCGAACCGTACAGCTACGCCTCGCTGGCGGACATCCAGCATTGGTCGGAGGCGCCGAAGGATCGGCCGCTCTTCGAGAGCATCCTGGTGTTCGAGAACTATCCGCTCGACGCCTCGACGCTCCTGCCGCGCAGCGGGCTCACCATCAGCTCCGTCAATACGCACGACCGCATCAGCTATCCGCTGGCGCTGGTCGCCATCCCGGGCGAGTCGCTGGAGCTGCGCGTCATGTACGCGGCAGACGCGTTCTCCCGTCCCATGGCCGAGCGCATCGCGCGGCTGCTGGCCGCCGCGCTCGAGTCGCTGCCGGACGCGAAGACGGTTGACGACGTCGACCTGATGGACGAAGCCGCCCAGCGCGTGCTGGCGGAGTGGGGCCAGCATCCCCGAGGGTATGACGTCACCGGCCCTGTGATGGCCCGGCTGGAACGCGCTGCCCCTGACGCGACCGCCGTGGTCGGCCTCAACGGACAGGCCATCAGCTACCGCGAGCTCGACCGCCGAGCCGAGCGCGTGGCGCGGCACCTCCGTCAGTTGGGCGCAGGGCGGGAGCGCATCGTCGGCGTGTGCATTGGCAGGTCCGTGGAGATGGTGGTGGCGCTCCTGGGCGTGCTCAAGGCCGGAGCGGCCTACCTTCCGCTGGACCCCCACTATCCCGCTGAACGGCTGGCCTACATCGTTGCCGATGCCGCGCCGGTCGCCATCCTCAATACGGGCGCGGACTCCATCGCGGCCACGGGCGTTCCCCGGCTCGACGTCTCGCGAATCCTGACGGAGACGGAGCCGTCCGATGTGCCCGCGCTGGAGCCGGCGCGGCTGGATGACCTGGCCTACGTCATCTACACGTCGGGTTCGACCGGCGCGCCCAAGGGCGTGCTGGTCACCCACCGCAACCTGATGAACCTGGTCTCCTGGCACACGGAGGCCTTTGGACTCACGGCGAAGGACCGGACCACGCAGCTCGCGGGCACCGCGTTCGACGCCGCCGTCTGGGAAATCTGGCCGACGCTCGCGGCGGGCGCCACGCTGCACCTCGTCCCGCCCGAGCTGTCGAGCGCGCCCGCCGACCTGGCCAACTGGCTGGTGGCGCAACAAATCTCCATCAGCTTCCTCCCCACCGTGGTCGCGGAGGCCGTGCTGGCCTTGCCGTGGCCTTCGCACTGCTCGCTGCGTTTCGTGCTCACGGGCGGCGACCGGCTCCACGCCACACCGCCCGCGGGCCTCCCGTTCCAGCTCGTCAACAACTACGGCCCCACCGAGACGACGGTGGTGGCGACGTCTGGGACCGTGGCTCCGAAGGCAACGACAGGACTGCCCTCCATTGGCCGGCCAGTCGCCAACGCCCGCATCTACATCCTCGACCGTCAGCGGCGCCCGGTCCTTCCAGGCGTCGTCGGGGAGCTGTACATCGGCGGTGCGGGCGTCACCCGGGGCTACCTGAATCGGCCGGAGCTGAACGCGGAGCGCTTCGTGGTGGACCCGTTCGCGGGCGTGCCCGAAGCGCGCATGTACGCGAGCGGCGACTTCGCCCGGTTCCTCCCGGATGGCACGCTCGCGTTCCACGGCCGCGCGGACCGACAGGTCCAGATTCGCGGCGTGCGCGTGGAGCCTGGTGAAATCGAAGCCGCGTTGGCGGCCCACCCCGACGTCACGGCGGCGGCGGTGGTGAGCGAGGCCCAGCGGCAGAATGGTGACGTTCGGCTGATTGCGTTCGCGGCCAGCGACGTGGTGCCTCAGCCTGACGCAGCGGGACTCACCCAGTATCTGGCGACGAAGCTCCCCGCGGCCTTGGTTCCCAGCCGGGTCATCGTCATCGACCGGCTTCCGCTCACGCCCAACGGGAAGGTCGACACGGCGGCGCTCGAAGCGCGTGCCGTGGAGACGCAGCCCCAGGTCGCCTCAGCCGCGCCCCGGACGCCCCATGAGGAGATTCTCGCTGGCATCTGGAGCGCGGTGCTCGGCCAGGAGCGCGTGGGCATCCACGATGACTTCTTCGACCTGGGTGGCCATTCGCTGAAAGCGACGCAGGTCATCGCGCGCACCCGAGAGGCGTTCGGCGTCGACATCCCCGTCCGGGCCATCTTCGAGCGCCGGACCATCGCGCAGCTCGCGGAGACGCTGTCGGGACAAGGCACGGCGGTCGAGTCCATCCCGCGCGTGGAGCTGACCGGGGACACGCCCGTCGCTCCGGGCCAGGAGAGCCTGTGGTTCATCGACGCGCTGGGAGGCAACAGCGCGGCGTACAACGTCCCGCTGGTGCTCCGGCTCCAGGGGACGCTCGACGGCAGCGCGCTCGCCAGGACGCTCCAGCTCCTGGTTGAACGCCATGAGGCGCTCCGGAGCACCTTCCACGACCGTGGAGGCACACCCGTCCTGCGAGTCCAGGCTCCGGCCGCCTCCGTGCTCGTGAGCGAGGATGTCTCCCCTGCCCACCTGGAAGCACGCATCGCCGAGGGGGTCTCCGCGCCGTTCTCGCTGACGGACGGCCCGCTCTTCCGCGCGCGGCACTTCAGGCTCGCGCCCGACAGTCACGTCCTGGTCCTCAACCAGCACCACATCATCGCGGACGCGTGGTCCGTCGGGGTCCTGCTGCGCGAGTTCTGCATCGTGTACGCCTCGCTGGTGGGCGGCACCGAGCCGGTCCTGCCCCCGTTGCCCGTCCGCTACGCGGACTGGGCAGCATGGCAGCGGCAGCGGCTGGAGTCGGGTCGCCTGGACGAGAGCATTGCCTTCTGGCGCGACGCCTTGAAGGACGCCCCAACGGTCCTTCCGCTTCCCACCGACCGTCCCCGTCCGGAACGGCAGCGGTTCCATGGGAAGACCCATGGATTCGTGCTGGAAGCGCCGCTGGGGCAGCGGCTCGAAGCGCTCTCCCGAAGCTCGGGCGCCTCGCTGTTCATGACCCTCCTCGGCGCCTTCGCCGCGTACCTCGGGCGCATCAGTGGCCAGGAGGACGTGGTGATTGGCTCGCCTGTCGCCAACCGCGACCGGCACGAAACGGAGGGAGTGGTCGGGTACTTCCTCAACACGCTCGCGCTCCGCGTCGACCTGTCTGGAGACCCGACGTTCTCCGAGCTGTTGCTGCGCGTCCGCAAGGCGGCGCTCGACGCCTACGCGCATCAAGACGTGCCCTTCGAGAAGCTCGTGGCCGCGCTCGAGCTGCCGCGTGGCATGGCGCACAACCCGCTCTTCCAGGTGATGTTCGTCCTCCAGGGGCAGAGCGGCGGTGAGCTCCAGCTCCCCGGTGTTCGCGCCGAGATTCAAGCGCCCGAGAGTTCGACGTCGAAGTTCGACCTCACCTTCTTCGTGGAGCCGCGCGAGGACGGACTCGCGTGCAGCATCGAGTACGACACGGACCTGTTCGACGCGGACCGGGTCGAGCGGATGGCCGCGCACCTGGGCCGGCTGCTCCAGGCCATCGCCGAGGAGCCCGAGCTCCACACCTCCGAACTCCCGCTCCTGTCGAACGAGGAGCGGCGCCTGTACGCCGACCTCAACCGCACCGAGCGCGTTTACACCGGCCGCACCCTGCCCGAGCTGTTCGAGCGGCAGGCCCAGAAGACGCCGGACGCGGTCGCGCTGGAGCACCACGGCGAGTCGCGGACCTACCGGCAGCTCAACGAGGCCGCGGAGGCCCTGGCGGACCGGCTCGGCGCCCTGGGCGTGGGCCCTGGGGCCCGGGTTTCCATCTGCCTGGACCGCTCCGTCAACGCGCTGGTCGCCCTTCTCGCGGTCCTCAAGGCTGGCGGTGCGTATGTGCCGCTCGACCCGGCGTATCCGCCCGAGCGCCTCCGCTACATGCTCGAGGACGCCAACCCGCGTGTCCTGCTCACGGAGAAGAAGTACAGCGGCCTGCTTCCGTCGCAGGGCCTGACGCAGGTCCTGCTGGATGACACGGAGGCACCGGCCGCGAAGTCGCCGCGTCCCCGAGTGGAGCCGCATCATCTGGCCTACGTCCTCTACACGTCGGGTTCGACGGGCAAGCCCAAGGGCGTGGCCATGCCGCACCGGGCGCTGGTCAACCTCATTGAGTGGCAGACCGAGCAGGCCCGGCCCCTGCGCACGCTCCAGTTCGCGCCGCTCAACTTCGACGTGTCGTTCCAGGAGACCTTCTCCACCTGGTGCTCGGGTGGCACGTTGGTCCTCATCGACGAAGGCACGCGGAGAGATCCGGACGCCCTCGCGGAGTTCCTCGATTCGGCGCGCGTGCAGCGCCTCTTCCTGCCGGCCGTGGCGCTCCACCATCTGGCGCAGGCCGCGCTGCGCACCGAGCACCGCGTGCCGGGACTCGCGGAGGTCATCACCGCGGGAGACCAACTCCGCATCACCGACCCCATCCGCCGCTGGTTCCAGGAAGGTGGCAAGCGCCTTCACAACCACTACGGCCCCACCGAGTCGCATGTGGTGACGGCGCACGAACTGGAGGGCGACGCGCGGCACTGGCCGGGCCTGCCGTCCATCGGGCGGCCCATCGCCAACGCGGCGGTCCATCTGCTCGACGCGAACCAGCGTCCCGTTCCGGTGGGTGTCCCCGGTGAGCTCTATCTGGCGGGCACATGCCTCGCGGAGGGCTACCTGTCGCGGCCGGACCTCACCGCCGAACGCTTCGTCGACCTGCCCCTGTCGCCCCCCGTGCGGGCGTACCGGACCGGCGACCTCGGCCGACTGACACGTGAGGGGACCGTCGAGTTCCTCGGCCGCGCGGACGACCAGGTGAAGATTCGCGGCTTCCGCGTGGAGCCCGGCGAGATTGAGCGCGCCCTGTGTGCCCACCCCGACGTCCGCGACGCGGCGGTCATCGTCGACGGAGATGCCACGCGGGAGAAGCGGCTCGTCGCCTACGTCGTCCCGGAGACGGCGCCGCTGGCCGCGCTGCCGGACTTCCTCGCCAGGGACCTGCCCGAGTACATGGTCCCCGCACTGTTCGTACCGCTGCCTGAGCTGCCCCGGACGCCCAGCGGCAAGGTCGCGCGCCGTGCGCTCCCCGCGCCCGTCGCGCCGGCGCAGGCCGAGAGCACGTTCGAGCCGCCCCGCACGCCCATGGAAGTGGCGGTGGCCAGGGCCTTTGAACAAGTCCTGGGCCGCGGCGCTGTCGGACGCGAACAGGACTTCTTCCAGTTGGGTGGACACTCCCTGCTCGCGATGCAGGTCGTCGCGCGGATTCGCGGCGACGTGGACGCGGAGTTCCGCGTCTCCGACCTCTTCGAGCACCCGACCATCGCCGCGCTGAGCCGGCTGCTGGACGCGCGACAAGGGAGCCAGACGCTGACGCGGTCTCGGATTGAGCCGGCCCCCGAGGGCGCTGACATTCCGCTGTCCTTCTCGCAGGAGCGGCTCTGGTTCCTGAACCAGCTCTTCCCGGAGAACTCGGCCTACAACCTGCCCATGGCGCTCCGGCTGACGGGCGCGCTGGATGCCGACGCGTTCCGGGAGAGCCTGGCGGACATCGTCCAGCGCCACCCCGTCCTCGGCATGCGCTTCGTCGAGCGCAATGGGGGCGTGTGGCAGGAGCCGCGGCCCCAGCGCACGGTGCCCTTCGAACAGGTGACGCTGGGAGCGACTTCGCCCGAGGCGCTCCGTGGCCTCATCGATGCAGAGGCGGCACGCCCCTTCGACCTGTCGAACGGCCCGCTGTTCCGCGCGAAGCTCTTCCGGCTCGGAGACACCGAGCACGTGGTCGTCGCGACGCTGCACCACACCGTCGGTGACGGCTGGTCCATCAGCGTGCTCGCGCGCGAGCTGTCCCTGCTCTATGCGGGGCGCGTCTCGGGCCAGCCGGTGTCCTTGTCCCCGCTCACGGTCGACTACCTGGACTACGCGTACCAGCAGCGGCGGCACCTCCAGGGCGAGGTGCTCGCGCAGCGTCTCGACCACTGGCGGCAGGTGCTGCGGGGTGCGCCTTCGGCCCTGGACCTGCCGATGGACCGCCCTCGCCCCGCCAAGGCGAGCATGCGTGGCGCCACCGAGCGCATCTCGCTGGGCCACGCGCTGAGCGGCGCCATCGAAGCCCTGAGCCTGCGCACCGGCGGAACGAGCTTCATGGTGCTCCTGGGAGGATTCGCGGCGTACCTCGCGCGCATCACCGGGCAGGAAGACATCGTCATCGGAACGCCCGTGGCCAACCGCGACCACGCGGAGCTGGAGCCGCTGATTGGCTTCTTCGTCGGGACGCTGCCGTTGCGCGTCGACCTCTCCGGAGACCCGACCTTCGAGGAGCTGGTGACCCGCGCCCGGGGCACCGCGCTGGACGCATTCGCGTACCAGGATGTCCCGCTCGAAAAAATCGTGGAGGCGGTCAACGTCGAGCGGAGCCTGAGCCACGCGCCCCTGTTCCAGGTGATGCTGGCACTCCAGAACACGCCCGCCGGTCAGTTGAGCCTGCCAGGGCTGACCTTGGAGCCCATGGCACTCGAGTTGGGCACGTCGAAGTTCGACCTCTCCCTCTCGTTCGAGCCCACGCCCGAGGGCCTGACCGGCGTCATCGAATACAGCACGGACCTCTTCGATGCCTGGCGCATCCAGGCGATGGTGCGGCAACTGACCGGCTTCCTCACGCGGCTCGTCGCCACCCCGCACGCGCGGATTTCGGAAGTCGACCTGCTGAGTGACGGGGAGCACGCGGCGCTCAGCCCCCGGGCGCCCGAGCCGATGCCTCGGCTCCCGGCCGTGCATCAGGTCATCGAGGAGCAAGCGCGGAAGACGCCCGAGGCCATCGCCGTCGAGGCCGAGGACGGCGCGCTGACGTACGCGGCCTTGGAGGCGCGGGCCAACGCCGTCGCCCAGGCGCTGGTGCGGCGTGGCGTCACGCCAGGAGCGCTCGTCGCGCTGGCGGTGGAGCGCTCCGCCGGGATGATGGCGGGACTGCTGGGCATCCTCAAAGCCGGGGCGGCCTATGTCCCGCTCGACCCTGCATACCCGCGCGAGCGTCTGGCCTTCATGCTCGAGGACAGCGGCGCCCACCTGGTCATCACCCAGGCGCACCTCGCGGACACCTTCGCGAGCGCCGAGGTGCTCGTGCTGTCGGAGGACACACAGGACACGTTCGACGCGCGAAGCGGAGACCTGGCCTACTGCCTGTTCACCTCGGGCTCGACGGGCCAGCCCAAGGGCGTGCTGATTGAGCACCCCAGCCTCGCCAACCACATGCAGTGGATGGCGGAAGCGTTGCCGCTCAGCCCCACGGACCGGGTCCTGCAACGCACCTCGCTCAGCTTCGACGCGTCCGTGTGGGAGCTGTTCGCGCCACTGATGGCGGGAGCCCGGCTGGTGCTCGCCCCCAAGGGCCTCACCGCCGACACGGAGCACCTGGTTCGCGTGCTCCAGGAGCGCGGCATCACCGTGCTCCAACTGGTGCCTTCGTTGCTCACGGCGTTGGTGGAGGAGCCTGGGCTCGAGAGCGTCTCGACGCTCCGGCGCGTGTGCGTGGGCGGTGAGCCCCTGCCCTCCGCGACGGTCCGCAAGCTCTTCAGCCGCTCGAAGGCCGAGGTCTGGAACTTCTACGGGCCGACCGAGGCAACCATCGAGGCGGTCGTCCACCGCTGCGACCCGGATTCGGTCGGCGTCCATGGCCCCACGGAGCCCATTGGCCGGCCCATCCTCCAGATGGAGGCGCTGGTCCTCGACGCGAAGCTGCGGCCCGTGCCCGTGGGCGTCCCAGGAGAACTCTACCTGGCGGGCCCCGGCCTCGCCCGGGGCTACCTGAAGCGCCCCGAGCTGACCGCGTCGCGCTTCATCGAGCACACCTTCCCGGGCGGCCCCACGCTCCGCATGTACCGGACGGGCGACGTGGTCCGCCGCACACCGGATGGGACGCTCCTCTTCGTGGGCCGAGCGGACCGCCAGGTCAAGCTGCGCGGCCACCGCATCGAGCTGGGCGAGGTCGAGGCCGCCATTGCCCGGCATCCGTCCGTGCGAGACGCCGCGGCGCTGGTGCGAGGCACCGGTGGCGACGCGCGGCTGGTGGCCTTCGTGACGTCCCAGGACGCCGCGACACGCCCGGAGGCCGCCGAGCTGCGCGCCTTCGTGGAGCAGCAGCTCACGGCCTCCATGGTTCCCGGACAGTTCGTCTTCTTGGAGGATCTGCCCCACGCCCCCAACGGCAAGGTGGACCATCGCGAGCTGGCCGCGATGCCCATCGACGAGGCGCGCGTCACGCGTCCGGAAGGCCTGCCGCGCGACGCCATGGAGCTGGAGACGGTGCGTCTCTTCGAGGAAGTGCTGGGGATGCGCGCGGTGGGCATCCACGACAGCTTCTTCGACCTCGGCGGCCACTCCATGCTCGCGCTCAAGCTGAAGCTGGCGGTGGAGAAGCGGCTGAACCGTCCCTTCCCCCTGGTGTCCCTGTTCCAGAATCCGACGCCGGCCCAGCTCGCCAAGGTCCTCCGCACGGGCGACGCGAAGGCGTCACCGCTGGTCCCTCTGACGCCCGCCGCCCACGCGATGATGTCGCCAGCGGCGGAGCCGTCAGCGGCCCCGTCCACGCCCGTGCTCTACCTGATCCCCGGGGGCGGCTCGACGCCATTCTACCTGCTCTCCCTGGCTCGGCATCTGGAAGGCGCCGCGGTGTTCGGGCTCCAGCCGCAGGGTCTGGACGGCGAGGCGCCTCCCCACGAGACGGTGGAGGCCATCGCCACGTGGTACGCGGACGCGATCATCGCCGTGCAGCCCCAGGGCCCCTACAGCATCGGTGGCCATTCGCTGGGCGGGCACATCGCCTATGAGCTCGCGCAAGAGCTCCAGGCCCGTGGCAAGGTCGTCAGTGTCGTCGCGATGCTCGACACCGTGGCGCCCTTCCCGGAGGCGACGCAGCCCCTGAGCAACAACTGGGACACCGCGCAGTGGATGGTCCACCTGGGCGGCGTCATGGAAGGCTTCTTCAACGTGAAGCTGGACCTCGTCCTGCCGGACATTCAGGCCATGGATGAGGACCAGCGCCTGCGGTTCTTCGTGACGCGGCTCCAGGCCGTGGCCGTCCTTCCGGAAGGCGCGCAGCCCAGCCACGTGCAGGGCATCCTCAACGTCGCCCGCGCCCATGACGGGCTGAACTACCGGCCGCGTCGCACGCTGCCGGTGCCGCTGGTGGTCTTCCGCGCCGAGGACCGGAGCGATCCGCACCGGGCGGAGCTCGACGCCCTCCTGGAGGACACGACATTGGGCTGGAGCCGCTTCACGAACACCGACTGCGCGTCCCACCCTGTCCCCGGGACCCACCTGTCCCTCATCCGCGACCCGCACGCGGCCGTGCTCGCCCGTCACCTGCTGCCGCACCTGCCCCGTCCGACACCCGCCCCATGAACGTCCACAACGTCCTGAAGCTCCTGCACCTCATCGCCGTGGTGGTGTTCCTGGGCGACATCATCGTGACGGCCGTGTGGCGCCTGCTCGCGGACAGGACGCGCGAGCCCCGGGTGATGGCCTACGCCCTGCGGCTGGTGCAGTTCACCGACACGTACCTGCTGGTGCCCAGCGTCTTCGCGCTCGCCGCCACCGGCATGCTCCGCGCGTACCTCCTGGACATCTCGCTGTGGACGAACCCGGCGCTCGCCGCGGGGCAGGTCTGCTTCATGCTGTGCGGCGTGGTGTGGAGCCAGACGCTGCGCCCCATCCAGGCGCGGCAGTTGGCCATGGCCGAGGCCTTCAGCGACTCCGAGTCCTCGTTCGACGACTACCTGCTGCTCACGAAGAAGTGGTTTCGCTGGGGCATTGTGGCCATGGCGCTCGCCTTCGGCTCCATGGCGCTGATGACGCTCCGCTGAAACGTGAAAAGGGAGCCCGCCCCATGGGCGCGAGCTCCCTTTCCGGACTTCACGGCGGGTTTTCCCCGCCGTCTGGACTCAGCCGCTCAGAACCACTTGGGCGACGGGCGACGCGGAGGAAGCGGCGAGGCCTCGGGGGCCTTCGCCGGAGCCTGCGCCACCGCGGGACGGCCGCCGCCCGAACCGCGGGAGCCACCCTGGCCACCCCGGCTGGCGTTGCCACCCGAGCCGCCCGAACCCTGCGCCGAGCGACCACCCTCGGGACGTCCCTGCCCGCGGCCACCGCCACCGCCACTGCCCGCCCCACGGCCACCCCGGCGGCGCCGGGAAGCGCCCGCGGAGTGCCCGCCGCCACCACCGTTCCCCGCGGGACGCGGCGCGCCCTGGGAACGCCCACCGTTGCCCGAAGACCGGGCCTCCGGCGCGGCGCCCGAGGCGTGGCTCACGGGACGCGGCGCGGCCTGGCCCGAACGGTACGGGTGGTCCTCCACCACCGGCACGTTGCGGCGGATGGTGCGCTCGATGTCACGCAGGTACGCGCGCTCCTCGGCGTCGCAGAAGGACACGGCCGTGCCACTGGCGCCCGCGCGGCCGGTGCGGCCAATGCGGTGGACGTACTGCTCGGGCACGTTGGGCAGGTCGTAGTTGACGACGTAGCTCAGCCCGTCGATGTCGATGCCACGCGCGGCGATGTCCGTGGCCACCAGCACGCGGAGCGTCCCGGAGCGGAACTCGTCCAGCGCGCGCTCACGGGCGTTCTGGCTCTTGTTGCCGTGGATGGCCGCCGAGCTCACGCCCGCGCCCTCCAACTGCTTCGCCACCCGGTTCGCGCCGTGCTTGGTGCGGGTGAAGACGAGCGCGCGGCTGATGTTGCCTTCCTTCAGGAGGTGCGTGAGGAGGCCGCGCTTCTGCTCGCGCTCCACGAAGTACACTTGCTGGCTCACCGTCTCCGCGGTGCTGGAAGCCGGCGTCACTTCCACGCGGACGGGGTCCGTGAGGATGCTGCGCGCCAGGTCCACGATGTCCGGCGGCAGGGTCGCGCTGAAGAACAGCGTCTGCCGCTTGGACGGCAGCGCCTTGATGACGCGCCGCACGTCGTGGATGAAGCCCATGTCCAGCATGCGGTCCGCCTCGTCGAGGACGAAGACCTCGAGCGAGCGCAGCGACACGCAGCCCTGCTCCATCAGGTCCAGCAGGCGGCCAGGCGTGGCCACGAGAACGTCCACGCCCCGCTGCAGCGCCTGGACCTGCGGATTCTGGCCCACGCCACCGAAGATGACCGTGTGCCGCAGCGGCAGATTCTTGCCGTAGGTCGCGAAGCTCTCGCCCACCTGCCCCGCCAGTTCGCGCGTGGGCGTCAGGACGAGGCAGCGCACGGGCCGGGCGCCGCCCGGGGGCGCCTTGGCGGACAGCCGCTGAAGGATGGGCAGCGCGAACGCCGCCGTCTTGCCCGTGCCCGTCTGGGCAACGCCCAGCACGTCCTTCCCAGCCAGGGCGTGGGGGATGGCCTTCTGCTGGATGGGCGTGGGGGTGGTGTAGCCCTCCGCCTTGACGGCGCGCAGGAGGGTTTCTTGGAGCTGAAGTTCGTCGAAAGTCATGGGTTCCTGAGTTGAAGAGAGCCCGCCCCCTCCTCTGGGGAGGGGGCCCGCGCAGCGCGCCCGTTCGGGCTCATGCCCAGGGCGCCTGGCGGTGCGCAGTCGGGCCCGATCGGCCGAACCGCTTTGGGAACGGATGGAAACAGGGGGTCCCCCCGACCCATTCCGGAGAATCGGCGGGGGACCCTGCACTTTCCCGCTCCAGAAGTCCCGTGAAATCAACGGCTTAATCACCGGTTTTCCCGGGCTCTGGTGGACATTTGTGCAGCCAGCCGAGGATGTCCCGCCAGCCCCGGGAGCCCTTGGGGGCCCCCGGGTCCAGCGTCCTACGTCAGGCTCGCGCTTCGATGAACGCGGCCTGGAGCGCCTCCGGAACAGGTTCGTACGCGCCCAGGCGCATGCTCGCCTGGGCCCGTCCCTGCGTCCGACCTCGGAGCCCCGTCACGTAGCCGAAGAGGTTGGCCATGGGCACGCGCGCGGTGACGAGCCGCACCACCCCGCGCGCTTCCATGCCCAGCACCCGGCCCCGCCGCGCCGACAGGTCACCCAGCACCTCACCCAGGTACTCCTCGGGCGTGGTGACCTCCACCTCCATGACGGGCTCAAGAGGTTGGACGCCCGCGCTGCGCGCCGCCGCCTGGAGCGCCAGCGAACCCGCCACGGAGAACGCCTGGGGCGTGGAGTCACGCACGTGCGTGTCCCCATCCACCAGCCGCACCTCCACGTCCACCAGCGGCACGCCGCGCACGCCCCGGGCCATGGCCCCCGCCACGCCCTTTTCGATGGCGGGAATCAGCTCCCGGGGAATGGTGCCGCCCCGGGTGTCGTCCACGAAGACGAGCCCCGCGCCCCGAGGCGCCGGCCCCACGTCCAGCACCACGACGGCGTACTGGCCGGGTCCACCCGACTGGCGGACGTGCCGGTACTCCTGACGCACCTGTCGCTGGAGCGTGTCACGCCAGGCCACCTTGGGCTGGCCCACGCGGGCCTCCACGCCATGCTCGGTCTTCAATCGGTCCACGACCACCTCCAGGTGAAGCTCACCCATGCCGGACAGCAGCACCTGGCCGCTCTCCGGGTCCACGCCCACGCACAGCGACGGGTCCTCCGCCGCCAGCCGGTTCAGGCCCTCCTCCAACTTCGGCAACTCCGCGGGCGAGCGCGCCTCCACGGCGAGCTGCACCACGGGCTCCATGACGCCCAACGACTCCAGCACCACCGGCGCCTCCGGGTCGCACAACGTGTCGCCCGTGCGCACGCCCTTCAGCCCGAGCGCCGCGCAGATGTCGCCCGCATGCACCTCCGCCACCTCTTCACGGCGGTTGGCATGCATGAACATTAGGCGCCCCACCCGCTCCCGCCGTCCGGTGACGGGGTTGAGCAGGACGGTGCCAGCGCGCAACGTGCCCGAATAGACGCGCAGGAACACGATGCCGCCCACGGCCTTGTCGCTCATCAGCTTGAAGGCCAGCGCGGCGGGAGGCCCCACGTCGGACACGGGCCGGGACACACGCTCATCCGTGCCAGGTACAAAGCCCTCGACGGCGGCCACGTCCGACGGCGCGGGGAGGTAGTTGACGATGGCGTCCAGCAACATCTGTACTCCCTTCTTCTTGAAGGCCGACCCGCACAGCACCGGCACCAGCGTCCGCGCCAGGGTGCCCGAGCGCAGCGCGCGCTCCAGGTCCTCGGCGGTGATGTCCTCCAGCCGTCCGTCAACGAACTTCTCCAGCACCGTGGCGTCCGCGTCCGCGCACGCCTCGATGAGCCGCAGTCGCTGCGCCTCCACCTCCTGGCGGACCGCCTCCGGCACCGGCAGGCCGTCACGGAACGCGCCGTCCTCCGAGTCGAACGCCACCGCGCGCAGGTGGACCAGGTCCACCAGGCCACGGAACTCCGAGCCCTCGCCCAGGGGCCACTGCACGGCCACCGGACGCGCGCCCAGCCGCGCCTGGATGGACGCCACGCTCATCGCGAAGTCGGCGCCCACCTTGTCCATCTTGTTGATGAAGGCGATGCGAGGCACGCCGTACCGGTCCGCCTGCCGCCACACCGCCTCCGACTGAGGCTCCACGCCCTGGCTCGCGTCGAACACCGCCACCGCGCCGTCCAGCACGCGCAACGAGCGCTCCACCTCGATGGTGAAGTCCACGTGGCCCGGGGTGTCCAGGATGTTGATGCGGTGAGGCACGCCCGCGCCCAGGCCCTGCCGGGGTTGCCAGAACGCGGTGGTGGCCGCGGAGGTGATGGTGATGCCGCGCTGCTTCTCCTGCGGCAGCCAGTCCATCTCCGTGGAGCCGTCGTGCACTTCGCCCACGGAGTGGATGCGGCCCGTCAAAAAGAGGACGCGCTCGGTGAGCGTCGTCTTGCCCGCGTCGATGTGCGCCATGATGCCAATGTTGCGGTACCGCTCGATGCGTGTCTGGCGAGACATAAAAGACTCCCGTTCTCGTCGGGCAACGTGGCCCGCGAGGTGTCTGGTGTTGAAGCGCCGGTTGACGTCAGGGAATGCGGCGGCGAAGCCCAGGCGGCACGCACGCGCGACTCGCCGGAGGGGCACGAAAGGCCCGCTCAGGGACGCGTGAGGACACAAGGGACACCGCGAGAGTCAGGCGGATCCGGGACTCACGGCACGCGGGCAACCGACCACCCGCGCACCGGAGGACACCGGTCCGCCAACTCAAATGTCGAGCAGAACCTCGTTGCGGGGGGCGAGGCACACGTCCGCCGCCGGCGCGAGGATGCGCGCACTCAGCAGGGCGATGAAGAAGACGGGCCTCATGATGTGCTTGAGATAAATCACAAACGCCGTGTTGTCAATCCGGGCAGCCGGGCAAGCGGGCCCGGAATGACAGACATGAACGAAATCAGGTGCTCAACGCCCGCACTCGCGCCGCGAGGTTGTGCGTGAAGAGGCGGAAGATGCGCAGCGCCGCGGCGTCATGCGTGTCCAGGTAGTGCTGGAAGCCCGCGCGGGTGATGCGCAGCGCGCGGACGGCCGTGCGGGCGCGGACCTGCGCGGACACGGGGGCGTCCTGCACCAGGGAGATCTCCCCCAGGTAGGCGCCGGGCCCCAGCGTGTTGAGGCGGCGGGCCTCTGCCTCCGGGCCGCTGAACACGTCCACCGCGCCCTCCAGCATCACGAAGAGCCCGCTCCCCGGCGTGCCCTTCTCCAGGAGCACCGCGCCGGCGGGAATGAGCACCTGGCGGGCCACGCGGTACAGGTCCTTCATGTCGTCGAGCGACAGCTCGCCGAAGATGGGGATGGCCTTCAGGTAGTGATAGCCGTTGGACTCCGGCGCCGAGGCGCTCGACGGCAGCCGGGCGATGACGGCCTCCGCCTCCGCGTCCATGCCCATGCGGCGCAGCAGCCGGGCCTTCTCCGTGGCCAGCGCCGGGTCCGCGCGCGCGGTCTCCGAGCCCCGCATCGTGTCCGCGAGCAACGCCAGCGCGCGCCGGGTGAAGCCCTCCGCGTCCAGCAGCTTGCACATGCGCAGCACGGACTCCAGATGACGCGGATCCCCGGAGGGAACACCCCCGAGCGCCTCCACCTCCGCGTGTGGCTGGCCCAGCTCCCGGTAGAGCTGCGCGGCTTCATAGGGACGTCCCAGGCGGACCAGGCAGTGGGCCATCGCCTCGCGGGCCCCCAGCCCCCGGTAGACCTCCAGGGCGCGCTCCATGGCGCCACCGCGCTCGAACGCCGCCGCGGCGCGCTCCACCTCGCCGGCGCGCAGCCAGGCCTCCGCGGCGTCCACATAGCGCCCGCCCTGGACGTACAGCTCCGCCACCAGGGCCGCCGCGCCACAACCATCCAGGAGGCGCGCCGCGCCGGAGAAGTCACGGGCCTGCCGGAGGACCTCCGCCAGCCGCTGGCGCTCCTCCACCGCGGCCTGGGCGGCGTCCTTCTGGAGCCGCTCCCGCTGAGACAGCCCCAACTCCTCGTAGAGCTGCGCGGCCACGTCGGGCGACGGCGCCATCATCAGCGCCTGGAACGCCCCCTCCCCCGTCGTGCCTCGACGAGGGGCCCCCATGTTCGACTCCGCCTCGGACCCTGACATCGCTCGCCTCCCCCATCCCGGGCCAGTGCCAGGCCAGTCCCACACCGGCCTGGACTTCCCGGAAGACAAGGAAATCCTATATCACCCCTGACGAGCGGGGTCGCGCGTCAGGTCAGCGGACCGACACGAGCTCGGTGTCGAAGATGAGCACCGTGTGCGGAGGAATCCGGCTGCCCACGCCGGTGGCGCCATAGCCAAGGTCCGACGGAATGATGAGGCGCCGGCGGCCACCGACGCGCATCCCGACGATGCCCTCGTCCCAGCCCTTGATGACCTGCCCGGTGCCCAGGGTGAAGCCGAGGGCCGGCCCATTGCCGGTGGCGTCGAAGCTCAGCCCGTCCGGCCGGTAGCCCGTGTAGCGGACCTGCACCCGAGTCCCGACCTCGGCCAGCGCGCCGTCGGGCGCGGGGAAGGTGTCCTGGATGTAGAGCCCGCTGGGCAGCCGGGTCATCGCGTTCAGGTCCACGTTCAGGGACTCGGCGTAGGTCACCTTGGTGGGGTCGCCCGTCTCGGGGTTGACGTTGTCGTCGTCGCCACAGCCGAGCAGCGACACGGCGAGGAGAACGGGAACCAGCAGGGAGCGGAGCATGTGAGGGCCTCGAATCGTGCGCGGACCGGAAATCGGCCGCGCGGGACGGCGCAGCCTGCCCCGGCCCGAGCCCAGGTGAAAGGGGCCAGAGGTGCGCGCCCGCTTCCTTGCCGCTTGCCCCCCAGGAAACCTGGAGCGCCGCGGGTGGGCTTCCGTTATGCAGGATGCCGCCATGCCACGCTGGGTCAGCCTGCTCCTCTTCTTCGTCCCCGTGCTCGCCGTGCTGGCGGTGGGCCACGTCTACCTCTACCGCCGGCTCGTCCGTGACGTGACGCAGCGCCACAGGCTGCGGCGCGCCGGACAGGTGCTGTTCGCCGTGGGCTTCGCGGGGGCACTGGGTGCCAGGGCCATTGGCTCGGTCCTGCCCTCCGAGACAGCGCGCCGCCTGGGCATCGTCTTCCTCGCCTGGATTGGACTGGTGCTCTACCTGCTCATGTTCACCCTCGCGGTGGACCTGCTGCGGGCCGCGGTTGCCTGGCGCGCGCGCCGCACGGAGCGCACGGAGCCGGACGCGCCCGCCTCACCGGAGCGAAGGGCCTTGCTGGGCCAGGGGCTCGCCGTGAGCGCGGGACTCGCGGGCGCGTCGGTGAGTTCGTACGGTAACTGGCGCGCCTTCCACCCGCCCGACGTGCGCGACATCCCCGTGCGCCTGCCGAACCTGCCTCGCGCGTTGGAGGGCCTCACCCTGGTGCAGCTCACCGACATCCACATCGGTGGCGTGATTCAGCGCCGCTTCATCGACGAGCTGGTCTCGCGCACCAACGCGCTCAAGCCGGACCTCATCGCCATCACCGGCGACCTGGTCGACGGCTCGGTGGATGCGCTGGGCACGTTCGCGGGCGGACTGGGGAAGCTGAGCGCGCGGTACGGCACGTTCTTCGTCACCGGCAACCACGACTACTACTCGGGCGCCAACGCGTGGGTCGCCTTCCTGGAGGGCCTGGGCATCCAGGTGCTGCGCAACCGCTCGGTGTCCATTGGAGACGCCGGGGCGTCCTTCCAGCTCGCGGGCGTGGATGACTGGAGCGCCCACCGGATGGGCGAGCGCGGCTACGACCTGGACGCGGCGCTGCGCGACGTGCGGCCGGACCAGGCCTCGGTGCTGCTGGCGCACCAGCCCTCCAACTTCGACGAGGTGGCCCGGCGTGGCGTGGGGCTCCAGGTCTCCGGCCACACGCACGGCGGGCAGATGTTCCCGGGCAACCTCGTGGGCGACCTCATCTGGGGAGACCGCAACGCGGGGCTGAGCCGGACGAACGACTCGCTCATCTATGTGAGCCGGGGCTGCGGCTTCGTGGGTCCGCCCATGCGCGTGGGCGCCCCGCCGGAGATCGCCCGGCTGGTGCTGCTGCCCGCGTAGCGCCTCCGCGCCACTCAGCCCAGCGACATGTCCAGCACCAGCGCGAGCACGAAGCCCCACATGAGGCCCGTGGTGGCTTCGCGCTCGAAGCCGCCGCGGTGGCTCTCCGGAATCATCTCGTGGCTGATGACGTAGAGCATCGCGCCGCCCGCGAAGGCCAGGCCCCACGGCAATAGCGCCGAACTGAGTGACAAGGCCCCCAGGCCGACCAGCGCCCCCACCGGCTCCACCAGGCCCGTGAGCAGCGCGAGCACGGCGGCCCGGGTCGCCGACGCGCCCGTGGCGCGCAGGGCGAGCGCCACCACCAGGCCCTCGGGGATGTTCTGCGCGCCGATGCCCAGCGCCACCGACATGCCGAGCTCAGGCTGGGGCGCCGCGAAGGACACGCCCACCGCCAACCCTTCCGGAAAGTTGTGCAGCGTCATCGCCAGCACGAACAGCAGCACGCTGTTCCACTTCGCGCCGCCGTGGCCCTCGTGTCCCTTGAGCGCGTGCTCGTGGGGCATCAAGTCATGCCAGATGCGCAGGAAGAGTCCGCCAGCCAACACCGCCGCGGCCACGCGCAGCGCCGCGGAGAGGCCGTCGTGGCCCTGCCCTCGCACCAGCTCCATCGCCGGGATGACCAGGGAGAAGGACGTGGCCGCCAGCATCACGCCCGCGCTGAAGCCCAACATCCGGTCCTGGGCCTTCCGGCTGAGCTCCGAGGTGACGAGCACCGGCAGCGCGCCCAATCCTGTCGCCATTCCCGCCAGCAGGCTTGCCACCAGCCCCGCCCACATGCCTTCGATGCCCCAATGTTCCACGCGTCCGAGGTGCCTCCGCGCTCAACACTAACGGCCTCACCCCGCGGGGCGAGGTTCGTTGTGGCGGGCGTGCGCAACCCCGCGACTTTCCAGCCCTTGGGTCTCCCCACCTTGAGAATGACGGCCGCCGGAAACACTTTCCCGGGTGGCCCGTAGATGAGCCGGGTGATGAGGAGTCCAACGGACGAAGAGCTCATGGAACGGTTTCGCGACGGAGCACAGGACGCCTTCGAGGACCTCTTCGCGCGGCATGCGGGGCGGGTTCAGGGGTTCCTGGCCCGGATGGTGCGCGATGGCGCGCTCGCGGAGGATTTGCTCCAGGCCACCTTCCTGTCCGTCATCCGCTCACGGGGCCGCTATGAGCCCGGCACGCGCTTCACGCCGTGGCTGATGACCATCGCCGCGAACGCCGCGCGCGACGCGTTGAGGCACCAACGCCACGTGGACGCCTACGCCTCCACCGAGGACGCCACGCCCCCCACGGGGCTCGCGCCGGACGCCAGCGACCCGTCCCTCCGGAGACATCTGCTGGATGCGCTGCACCAACTCCACCCCGACCACCGCGAGGCCGTGGTGCTCAGCAAGGTGGAGGGCTGGTCCTTCGATGAGATTGGCGCGCTGCGCGGCATCAGCGCGGGCGCGGCGCGGCTGCGAGCGCACCGGGGCTACGAGAAACTGCGGGAGCTGCTGGGCGGATTGGAGGTGGCGCGATGAAGCCGTCCATCGACCTCGACCGGCTGCTCACCGAGGCGCCGGCCCCCAACGCGGATGCGATGGCGCGCGTGCTCGCGGCGGCCCGGGGAGAGCTCGCGCTGAAGCGGCCCGTTCGGCGCTGGCGCACGCAGGCCGCATGGCTGGTGGCCGCCTCGGCGGGCCTGGGGCTCCTGGCGGCCGTGGTGATGTTCGCGATGGGCGCCGTGTCCGGCCCGCTGCTCCTGGCCCGAGCGCCCCTGCTGACGCTGCTGGTGGGAACCAGCGCGGTGTGCGCCTGGGGCGCGCTGACGCCCGGGGGGACGGGGTTGCGCCGGCTCGGGGTGGGGCTCGCCGTGGTCAGCGCGGCGGCCGTGGTGCTCGCCCGAGGCACACCCCACGCCGCGCCCACACTGCCCGGCTGGGTGTGCACCGTCAGCCACCTGGCCATTGGGGCCGTTCCCCTGGTGGTGGCGCTGTTCGCGCTGCGCGGCACCGTCTTCCAACCCCTGCGCGCCGCGGTGGCGGGCCTGTCGGTGGGTTCGACGGGAGCGCTGCTGGGCGAGCTCGCCTGTGAGCAGGACGGGCGGCATGTCATCGCCCATCACCTGCTGGCGTGGGCCGTCATCACCGTCGTGCTCGTGGTCATCTCCAAGTCGCTCAAGCCCCGTTCCTACGCGCCATGATCCAGGACCCTTCTCTCATCATCTGTCATGACGTGGACGGCGCTCCGGTGCGCATCGGCGAAACCGTGAAGGTCGTCGCGCGCTCCGAGGACGGCACCATCGGCCAGCGCTTCCTGGGCAAGACGGGCGTGGTCGTGGGCTTCGTGTTCGACGACCCGGCCACGCAGTACCCGGATGATCCGCTCATCCAGGTGCTCGTCGAGGACCTGGGCGAGGACCTCTTCTTCCCCGAGGAGCTGGAGCTGGCACCGGAGTGGGCGCGCAACCGCATCGCCCAGCACCGGCAGGCGGTGCGCACCGGTGCCCGGAGCGACGCGGAGCGCCTGCCCTGACGTGCCTCAGCGTCCCGCCGCGTGCCGGTGCGCGGACGCCACCGCCAGGGTGATGGCCTTGGAGTTGGGGAACACGCCGCGCGCCTGCTCTTCCACTTCCAGCGCGGCCTCGAGCTGCCCCTGAGCCCCCAGCGCCTGAATCCTCCCCGCCCACGCTTCTTCCAGAAGGGACAGCGCCCCCTCGGCCGCGGACGCGAAGGCCCGCTCCGCCTCCACGGGCGAAGCACGCACGGTGCTCAGGAAACGCCCCAGCTCCAACAGCGGCTCGGGCGCGCCCGCGGACACGTCCGCCGCGTCGCGAAGCGCCTGCTCCGCCTGGGCCACCGCGTCATCCGCGTCTCCCTGACGGCCCGCGAGGAGCGTGCGGCTCAAGGACAGCAGGTTGGGCACGAAGGCGGGACACGCCCCGGACAACGCCCGGTAGGCCTCCACCCTGTGGCCACCCTCCAGCGGCTCCGCGTTCGCCAGCTTCCACTTCCGCCGCAGCTCCTGGGGCGACATGTGCTCGGACATGTCCACACCCTACGCCTCCGGCGCCACCGCGTGCAGCGTTCAGTACGACGCGGTGATGCCCCAGTGCAGGCTGGAGTACGTCTCCGCCGCGACGCCGCCCGCGTCCCAGCCCACCCGGGTGCCAGCGCCGGTGAAGGTGTCCTGGAAGCGCGTCAGGCGGAAGCGCAGCGAGTAGCCGAAGGGTCCCCAGATGTCGCCCGCCACGCCCAGCTCGGCCTCCCAGCCGAAGCTGGAGACGGCGGTGCCGTAGTCCCGGAGTTCCGCGTCCAGCGCGCTGCTTCCGCCCCCCAGCCCCTTGCCCGGCCGAGGACTCACGAAGAACTGCCCCGCCCCTTCCAGCCGCGCCCAGTCGACCAGCGGCACCGACACCTCCAGGCCGACCGAGGGGAACACGCGGTGCGTTCCGGTGAGCGGGCTCTCGGCGGACGCGTCCACGTCGAAGGCGCGGGTGAGCAGGCCCGCCCGCAGGCCCGCGTAACCGAAGCGCTCCCGCGACGCGCCCATCCCGAAGAAGTACCGGTACATCGCCTGCGCGGTGAGCACCGAATCGGTGGCCGCCACCTCGCGCGTGGTGGACTGGCCCGCGTCGCTCACCAGCGTCACGTTCGTGGACGCATACCCACGCCGGTAGCCCAGCGCCACGCCGAGGCCGCGGAGCAGCGACGCGCTCTGCGCCAGGGGCTGCAACTCCAGCTCGGCGGAAATGCCCAGGTACGGCACCGACGACGAATAGCTCACCGTGTCGCCCAGCCGCTCGTTCGCCGGCAGCCGGTCATACTCACCGCAGGACTTCACGCCGGGCCGCGCGCAGTAGTTGCGCCACGTCGTCGTCCCGCCCAGCGTGAGCCGGGCCAGCGGAGGCCGGGCCACCCCGTCTCCCACGGTGCCGCCCGAGCCCGAGTCCAGCGCCACCTCCAGGAACGGGGCCGAGGTGGCATGCGAGGCCGACTCGAGCTGGGTGCCCAGCATCCGCCCGGCATCCCCTTCCAGGTCCAGCACCACGACACCCGGCGCCAAGTCCACCGCGGCCTCGCGCTTCGCCGCGGTTGCCAGCGCCGGCGGTGCGGCCAGCGCCACCACGAGGGCACACCGCATCCCCCAGTGAATCAACGAGTGTCGGGCGTTCGTCATTCACCCGGGAGGTTCACCCACCCCGCCGGGGAAGTCCAGGCTGGGCGGAGATGCCCATCCGCTCAGGCGTTGAGCGTCGCCGCCTGTCCCATCGCCTGCGCGGCCGCCGGCATCCGCGCGGTTTGCGGCACGTCCATCGACGGTGAGGACTCCTCCGTGGACTCGGTCGCCAGGTGCTCGGCGCGGCCGATGCCCAGGAAGTCACGCCGGTAGATGCGGACCATCGCCATGAAGATGGAGGCGATGAGCGGCCCCACCAGCAGTCCCATCATCCCGAACACCGCCAACCCGCCGAACATGGACAGGAAGACGAGCAGCGGATGCAACGCCATCCGCGAACCGCACAGCCGGGGCCGGATGACGTTGTCGATGCTGCCCACCAGGAAGGCGCCCCAGGAGAGGAGGAACACGCCTTCGCCCACCTGGTTCGCGGCGATGAGCACCACGCCAATGGGGCCCCAGACGAGGGCCGTCCCGCCCACCGGCACCAGCGCCACCAGCACCATGGCCGCGCCCCACACGCCGGCGTGAGGCACCCCGGCGATGAGCAGCCCGACGAAGCCCACCGCGCCCTGGATGATGGCGGTGACGGTGTTGCCATAGATGATGGCGTACGCGACGTCGGTGAACTCGCGCGAGAAGGCCTCGAAGTAGCGGCGGTCCAGGGGGACCAGGCGCATGACCTCGGACACGAGCCGGCGTCCGTCGAGGAAGAAGTAGTACATGGCCACGGTCATCAGGAACAGGTTGATGACCAGGTCCGTGCCCGCCGCGGCGATGTCCCGCAGCAGCGCCGCGCCGCCCGTCACAGCCGACATCAACGCCCGCTCCGCCTCCACGCCGTCCGTCTCCAGGCGCAGGTAGCGGTCCAACCCCAGCGGCAGGCTGTCGAGGAACGGCTGACGCAGGTGCTCCTGCTCGAGCAACTGGTGCGCCTGCGTCACGAACTGGAGCACCTCGCGCGCCACCATCCAGCCCACCAGCGCCAGCGGCGCCAGGATGAGCAGGAACACCGTGACAGTGGACACCGCCGCGCTGAGGGACTTGCGGCCCCGCAGCTTCTGGCACAGGTAGTCCTGCAACGGCATGAACAGCACGACCAGGAAGCCGCCGAGCAACACCGGCATCAAGAACGGCAGCAGAATCCTGGAGAAGAGAATCAGCGCCAGGGCGAACAGCCCGGCGAAAACAAAGTTGGACCACCGCCTCGAGTCACCCACCGCCCCACCCCACGCCACCCTGCGAGCCCACCGAACGCCGCCCTTTCCCAACGTAGGAACCGGCCGTCCCACCGGGAAGTCCGGCTTCCGTCTCACGGAGAATCGACTCATGACTTCTGGACGTTTCACCCGCTTCTTCGCCGGGTTGCTCACGATCGCCGCCTGGGGCTGTGGCGGCGCCGAGGCCCCTTGCACGGAATGCCCCGCCGTCGAGGGCCGCTACCGCATCCAGTTCAACGGAGGCGCGGGCGTCCCGCCCGAGTGCTCCTTGCTGTCGGTGGCGCTGCCCGCGGGCGAGGTGCTCGAAATCTCACGCACGGGCGACCAGCTCACGGGCCGGCTCGCGGGGGTGCCCCTGAGCGGCAACATTGGCTCTTATTCGGCCTTCACCTTGATGGGGAGCACCAACAATGCCGGAGCGCCCGGGGGTGCCCGGACGGACACCCTGAACCTCAACGGCAGCTACCTCGCCCCGGCGGCGGAGGGTGGAACAGCGTCCATCTCCGGCGTCTTCACGGGGACCTACGTGCGCGCGTCCGACACGGGGGGACAGCGCTGCACCGTCTCCAGTCCGTTCTCGGCGACCCGGGACTGAGGCCACGGGCCGCACGAGAGCGGTGGAGCCGGATTACTTCTTCTTCGACTCGGCCGCGGCCTTGGCCTCGGCCTTGTTCTTCTTCGCCCGCTTCTTCCAAGCCTGCTTGATCTTCATCTGCACGCGACGGTGCTTGCTCTTGCTGCGGGCCATCTGTGACTCCTGTGCTCCGTACGGAGACGTGAAAAGAAGGGCCTAACTATCAGAACCCGACGGGCTCCCGGAAGAGGAACCCTCGGGCCCCCCTGGCGCATCGGGGTCGTCGGGTGCCGGACGGGTGGGGTACGGGATGCCCTCGGCCCCCCGGACCTGGGTCGGGCGGGCGGTGGAAACCGTCACCTCCCCCTCCCGGTCCTCGTCGGTGGGCCTCTCCCGGGCCGCCGGGGCGCTGGACTGCTGGGGGCGCTTCTTCACCGAGGCGAAGATGGGCTTGAAGGCGTCCAGGCACCGCCGGACCTCGCCCAGGGGCAGCGCCGGGCAGTGATTCCCGTTGGCCCCCGTCATGGACGTGGCCATGCACATGGCGTTGAGGATGGCCTCCTCGGTGGCCTCCATGACGGCCTCGTAGAGGGGGTCCAGGCGCTGATCCAGGAGGATTTTCAGCTTGTAGACCATCTTCTGCGTGCGCCGGGGGATGATGTTGGCCGTGGAGAACCCCACGACAATCTCGCCCGAGCCGTGCGCCGCGTAGCTGCCCACCCGGCCAATGCCCAGCGCCACGCGCTTGCAGAGGCGGTTGATTTGATGGCTCAACAGCGGCGCGTCCGTGGCCACCACCGCGATGATGGAGCCGTACGTCTTGCCGCGCGTGGGCGTGCCCTTGAACTTCTCCGCGAGGATTTCACCCACCGGCAGGCCGCCCACCCGCAGGTTGTGCATCTTCCCGAAGTTGGACATCACCAGGACGCCCAGGGTGTAGCCCCCGAGCACCTCCGGCAGCTTGCGTGACGCCGTGCCAATGCCGCCCTTGAAGTCGCACGTCACCATGCCGGTGCCGCCGCCCACGTTCCCCTCGGCCACCGGGCCGCTGGCGGCGTTGCGGATGGCCTCGTTGACATGCTCCTCCCGCACGTGGCGGCCGGAGATGTCGTTCAGCCACGAGTCGTCACACTCCCCCACCACGGGAATGATGACGTCGTGCTCGTCGCCGATGCCGGGGTAGCGGTCCACCAGGTAGCGCGCCACGCCGTCCGACACCGCGCCCACCGCCATGGTGTTGGTGAGCAGGATGGGCGTCTCGATGAGGCCCCACTCCATGAGCTGCGTCATGCCGGAGACCTCGCCGGCGCCGTTGAGCACGAAGCCGCCGCCGTTCATCCGGTCCATGAAGATGTTCCCCTGGTTGGGGAGGATGGCGGTGACGCCCGTGCGCACGGGGCCGTGCCCCGGCCTCAAGGGGCCGTCGCCCCGTATCAACGTGCTGTGGCCCACCAGGACGCCTTCCACGTCCGTGATGGCGTTCCACTTGCCGGGCTTGAAGCGCCCCAGCGGCAGGCCCAGCGCACGGGCCCGGACGCGCGGTCCGTTCTCCTCGGGGATTTGCACCATAGAAGGATGACACTAACCGACCATCCCCCACCGTCAACCACTCCCCTGCCCGCCCGGCCAGTCGAAGGGCGCGGGCGGGACGGAGCGGCCGGCGGAGCGCGCGGCTCAGGCCTTCGCGTCCGGGCGCGGCACGGCCTCTCCGGAGGCGGCGCCGGGCGCCTGCACGGGCTGGGCGGACGTGGGCGTCCCCTCATCCAGGTGCACGCTCTTGCGCAGCACGGACGCGGGGTGCTCGCTGGCGGCCCGCCGCGCCTCCCGCTCTTTGTAGCGGCGGATGGCGGGCGCCATGATTTCGCCAATGAGGCCCCGGTAGTCCATGCCGGCGCCCTGGGCGATGAGCACCAGGTCGCTCCAGCCCGGCGTCAGGCCCGGCAGCGGGTTGCACTCGATGAAGTAGATGCGCCCCTTGTCATCCATGCGGAAGTCGATGCGCGCGACGTCGCGGCATCCCAGCGCCATGAACGAGTTGCGGGCCGCCGTGCGCAAGCGCTCCAGCAGCGCGGGCTCCAGCTTGGCCGGCGCGTCGTAGCGGATACGGTCCGTCCAATCGAGCTTGTGCTGGAAGCTGTAGACGGGGTTCTTGTCCTCCCGGTCCAGGAAGACAATCTCCATGGGCGGCAGGACGCGCGGACGCCGCTCGCCCAGCAGGCCCACGGTGAACTCGCGGCCGCGGATGTACTCCTCGATGAGCGCGGGCTGCTGGTACTTGCCGGCAATCTCCCGCACCACCTCGCGCAGCTCCGCCTCGCTGTAGCAGACGCTCTTGGTGACGACGCCCTTGGAGCTGCCCTCCGCCACCGGCTTCACGATGAGCGGGAAGGAGGTGAACTCCTTGTTGAGGCGCTCCTTGCCCGTCACCATCAACTGGAAGTTGGGCGTGAGGATGCCGGCCTGACGGACGATCTTCTTCGCCAGGCCCTTGTCCAGGGCGATGGACAGCGTCGCCGGATCCGAGCCCGTGTACGGGATGTCCAGCAGCTCCAGCAGCGCGGGCACCTGGCTCTCGCGGTTGCGGCCCTTGAAGCCCTCCGCGATGTTGAACACCAGATCCAACGGCGTGCTCGACAGCACCGAGGGCAGCTCGGCGGTGGCCTCCAGGTCGATGACCTCGTGGCCCCACGACGCAATCGCCTCGCGGATGGCCTGGAGCGTGTTGGGCGAGTCGTACTCGGCCTCGCTGTCCTCCACCGTCTCCGCCGTGGCCGTGGGCTTCACGCGCTTGACGTTGAAGCTGAAGCCCACGCGCAGCGGACCGCTCTTGCGCGCCGGCTTGCCCTGGCGGCGCGACGAGTCCTTGATTTTGTACCGCTTGGCCGCGCTGGTGATGATGGCGTTCATCACGCCGTCCAGGTGCAGCCCGTCCAGCTCCGCCGCCGCGTAGATGCCCGCGCCCGGCTCCAGGCTGGGCAGCGCGTTGATCTCCAGGAAGTACGGCACGCCCGCGTCGCTGAGGCGGATGTCGATGCGGCCCAGGTCGCGGCAGTCGAGCGCCTGATACACCTT
This sequence comes from Myxococcus hansupus, assembly GCF_000280925.3. NCBI lineage: Bacteria > Pseudomonadati > Myxococcota > Myxococcia > Myxococcales > Myxococcaceae > Pseudomyxococcus > Pseudomyxococcus hansupus. The sequence goes on along the minus strand of NZ_CP012109.1, from coordinate 3,449,524 downwards.
CTGCGCCATCCGCCGGATGTCCTCCGCCATGCGGGGCGAAATCTGCGCCGGGGCACGCACGCTGACCGCGCCCTCGCGGGACGTCTTCAGGGCGTAGTCGTAGATGGCGTACTTGCGGCCCGCGGTGACGACCGGGTCGATGACGTACTCCACCGGCGTGAGGACGCCGTCGTAGTCATTGTCCACCGACTCCAGGAACGGCACGGCGAGGTCGCGACCGGAGATGTACTCCTCCACCAGCACGCCGGACGGATACTTCTCCAGCGCGGAGGCCACCTTGAGGCGCACCTCGTCCAGCGTCTCCGCGATGGAGTCCTGGGTGATGCCCTTGGACGAGCCCTCGAAGTTCGGCTTCACGATGACGGGGAAGCGCAGGTTGTCCACCGCCAGCTCGCTCAGCTTCTCCACGTACTGCCAGCCGGGCGTGCGGATGCCCTGCTTGGACAGCACCAGCTTGGTGAGCTGCTTGTCGAGCGTGACGGCCAACGCGTACGCGTCCGAGCCCGTGTACGGAAAGCCCAGCTCGTCGAAGAGCGCGGGGTAGAAGGCCTCGCGGAAGCGGCCCCGGCGTCCTTCCGCGGTGTTGAAGATGAGGTCCGGGCTGTACGCCTCCAGGCGCGCCACGGTGCGCGAGGCCGGACCGCTGACCTCGAAGCGCTCCAGGCGGTGACCAATGCGCTCGATGGCCGCTGCGAGCGCGTTGACCGTCTCCTGGGTGTCGAACTCCGCCTCTTCTTCCAAATCAGACAACCTGAGGTTGTGGGTCAGCGCGATGCGCACGGGTACCCCCTTCGCTTCCTGAACGTCGAGCGTCCCCGGCGCACCTTCGCCGCGGACATGAGCCTGCCGGGGGCGCGCTCGTGCGCGACCGGCGTGCGGGCTGCAACGGTTACGCCCGCGACAACCTTCCCGTCGACCACCTGCGTCTGGGCCCAGGTGTCGCCCAGCCGCCAGCCCAGCGGGTCCCTCAGCACGCGCCACGCTTCCACGCCGCCAATGACGAGCAACCCCGCCGCGGCCGCCACCGGGCCCAGCGGCGCGGGCATCATTCCCAGCAGCACGATGAGCGCCAGCGGCGCGTTGCGCAGGGTGCTGTCGCGGTGCCGCGCCGCCGACCGCGTGGGCAGGTGCACCACCTTCACACCGAAGATGCGCTTGCCCACGCTCTGGCCCTGAATCATCCCGTCCGCCAAAAGCAGGAACAGCAGCGCCACCACCGCGCCCGCCGCGCCGCACACCACGTACAGCCCCCAGGCCACCGCCACGTCCACCAGCCGCGCGCCACCGCGCAGCAGCAGCGACGCCTTCGGATACGGCGAGGTGGGCTTGGCGTCCTCGGACACCAGCCGGAGGACGCGGCCGCCGTTGCGGGCCGACGCCATCCACACCCGGCTTCGCGCGGTGCTCACTCCTCGGGCTCCAGCGTGAGGCCTTCCTCGCGCGGCTCCGGTTCATCCAACCCGGCCAGCCGGGCCAGGCGTTCGTGGGCGCTCAAGGGCGAGATGTGGGGCGCGGCCCACTCGGCCTGCGTCTGCGCATACTCGGACGCGAGCGCCGCGGTGGGGCTGCCCGTCTCCGACATCCGCAGCAGGCGCCCTCGCGCCGCGTCTTCGTCGTGCTCGGCGGGAGGGCCCTCGCGCGTGAAGAGGATGAAGGCCATGGCCGGGCGCTTGGAGGATTCGCGCATCGCGAACTGGATGCCGTCGAGGTTCCAGCCCTTCGCCGTCCACTCGTTGAGGGTGCGCTCCAGGGCGCCCTCGTCCACGGTGGACAGTTCGACCACTTTGTACTGCAAGGGCCCTGGGGGGCTGACACGGGCCGCGCGTCCGGCGCCGGACCGCTTCTTGGCGGTGCGCCGGCGGGGGGGCGGGGGCTTCTGGGACTTTCGTCCAGGCCGCTTCTGGGTTGGCATTGTGCGACGTTCATTTGGACGCAACGCGCGCGGCGGATCAAGCGTCAACGCGCCGCGCGTGCGCCCGGCTGTTGCCTACAGGAGCTTCGCCGCCTCCAGGGCATGGTAGGTGATGATGAGGTCGGAGCCGGCCCGCTTCATGGACGTCAGCGTCTCCAGCATCACCCGCTCGTAATCAATCCAGCCGTTCAGGCCCGCTGCTTTGAGCATCGAGTACTCGCCGGACACGTTGTAGGCGACGACGGGCACGTCCCACCGCTCGCGGACGGCCCGGATGACATCCAGGTAGGCCAGCGCCGGCTTCACCATGACCAGGTCCGCGCCCTCCTCCACGTCCAGCGCCACTTCCTTGAGGGCCTCGCGGAGGTTGCCGGGGTCCATCTGGTAGCCCCGGCGGTCGCCGGAGGACGGCGTGTTCTGGGCGGCTTCGCGGAACGGGCCGTAGTAGCCGGACGCGAACTTCGCCGAGTACGCCATGATGGGCAGCTCGCCGAAGCCCGTCTCGTCCAGCGCGCCGCGGATGGCGGCCACGCGCCCGTCCATCATGTCCGACGGCGCGATGATGTCCGCGCCCGCCTTCGCGCAGCTCACCGCCATCTTCGCCAGCAGGGGCAGCGTGGCGTCGTTGACGACGTGGCCTCCCTCCAGCACGCCGCAGTGGCCGTGGTCCGTGAACTCGCAGAGGCACACGTCCACGACGACCTGAAGGTCGGGCTCGGCCGCCTTGATTTCACGGATGGCCCGCTGGACGATTCCGTCGTCGGCGTACGCCTGGGTGCCGCGCGCGTCCTTGTGGTTCGGGATGCCGAACAGCAGGACGGCGGGCACGCCCAGCGCCTTGGCCTGACGGGCCTCGGCGACGACATGCTCCAGCGACAGGTTGAAGATGCCCGGCATGGAGGAGATGGGACGGCGCACGTCCCGTCCTTCCACGACGAAGAGGGGGTAGATGAAGTCGCCCGGGTCGAGGCGCGTCTCACGCACCATGTCTCGCAAGGCGGCGTGACGACGGAGGCGGCGGGGGCGGTGGATGGGATAGGCCATGACGGACGCCGGTATAAACCGGCGGCGGCGGCCCTTCATCGTTTCCGTCCCCCTGCCCGGCGGGTCAGCCTGCGACGAGGCTCCAGCTCCGCTGATGGTGCCGCTGCTCGCGCGCCTGCCGCTGGGCCAGGCGCTCGGCGATCTCCGCCTCGTGCAAGGCGCGGCCGTAGCGCACGCGTGCCGCCTCCGTCCCCGCATTCAAGCCCTGCACGGCCGCCTCCAGCTCACGACGGGCCTCCAGGAGCTGCTGTTCGATGCGGTCCTCGTACGTCATGTCCGGTTCTCCTCGCGGTAGGTTCGCCTCTGGACAAGTGCACGGGGCGGACCGTGGAGCCCCAAGGACTTGAGCAGCCGCCAAGTGCCTGGAACGACGAGGTACCGCGCCGCGGCAGGCACGGCTGGCGTGCGAAGCGGCTTACCCATGGGCGCGAACGGAGCGCCGCAGGAAGCCACCCGGAGACCGTTCCCCCCGTCTGGACGACCGGCGGGCAACCGGACGCAATGGATGGACGGCCCGGTCGTCTACAGTCGCGACCGTGACAAGCCAGGTGCCAGCCATCGAAGTGAGGGGTTTGCGGAAGACGTACCACCGGGCCTTCCGAAAGGGAGGCAGTGAGGCCCTGCGGGGAATGGACCTCACGGTGCCGCAAGGAAGCGCGTTCGGCCTCATCGGCCCCAACGGCGCGGGGAAGACGACGTTCATCAAGAGCATCCTCGGCATCGTCCAGCCCACGGAGGGGTCGGTGCGAGTGCTGGGTGGCACCCCCGAGGACCCGCGCATCCGCGCGCGCATCGGCTACCTGCCAGAGCGGCTGCACCTGCCCGGCACGTGGACCGCGCCCTCCTTCCTGGCGACGGTGGCGCGCCTCAAGGGACTGCCCGCGAACCCGGCGACGGGCCTGCGACTGTTGGAGCGGGTAGGCCTGGCGGACGCGGTGGGCCGGCGCATCGGCGGGTACTCCAAGGGCATGCGCCAGCGACTGGGGCTGGCCGCGGCCCTGGTGGGAGACCCCGCCCTGCTGGTGCTGGACGAGCCCACGGATGGAATCGACCCCATGGGGCGCATGGAGGTGCGGCGCATCCTTCAAGAGGAGGTCCGGCGCGGCACCACCCTCTTCCTCAACTCCCACCTGCTGGCGGAGACCGAGCGCGTGTGTGATCGCATCGCGATCCTCGCGGGGGCCGCGTGGTGCGCGAAGGCCGGCTGGAGGAGCTGGCGCGCGGCGGGGCGCGGTGGCTGGTGCGCTTCGCCCCGGGCACCAGCGCGGAGGGACTGGCGGCGGCGGGCTTCGAACGGAGCGGCGCGGACGGCCAGTACCACGTGGAGGCGGAGGACCCGGTGGCGCTCAACGCGGCGTTGGACCGGGCCCGCGCGGCGGGTGCGCTGATGGTGGAGCTGCGGCGTGATGGAACAGACCTGGAGTCCGTGTTGATGGGAACGGTGGAGGCCGCGGCGTGAGTCCGGTGCTGGGAATCGCGGGGTACGTGTTGCGCGAGGCGATGTCGCGCAAGTTCATTCTGGCCTTCATCGTGGGCATCACGCTGGTCCTGACCGTGGTGGCGCTCAGCCTGCGCATCGAAGTCGTGGACGGCGCCCTGGCCGCGTCGCGGCTGTTCGGCGAGGAGCTGCGCACGAGCATCCGCTCCGTCGACGTGGCGCTGCGCCCCGTCTACCAGGCGTCGGCCTTCCTGGTGTTCTACGGCGGCATCCTGTTTGGCATTGTCGCGTGTTCGGACTTCGCGCCCTCGCTGATGTCGCCGGGGCGCATCGAGCACCTGCTCGCCCTGCCCGTGCAGCGCTGGCACCTGCTGGCGGGGACGTTCCTGGGCGTGATGACCCTGGCCCTGGGCGGGACGCTGTATGGGACAACGGGGCTGGTGCTCATCTTCGGCGTGAAAGCGGGGTACTGGACGGCGGGGCCGCTCATCGCCGGGCTGCTGGCATGTGTGGGTTTCGCGGCGGTGTACGCGGTGATGCTGACCACGGCGACGCTGGTGCGCAGCGCGGCGCTGTGCGCGGCGGCCGGCTTCGTGTTCCTGGTGGGGGGCATCATCGCGGGCTACCGGCAGCAGATGGCGCCCTTCTTCGAGGAGGGCCTCGGACGCGATGCATTCCGGGCGGTGACGATGGTGCTGCCGCGGCTGTCGTCCCTCGCCATGGCGGGAGGGAACATCGCGGCGTCCACGCCCCTGGAGGTTCACTCCCTGAGCCTGCTCCTGCTCGGTGTATTCGTATTCGGCCTGGGGGCCCTGGCGGTGGGCTTCTGGCGCTTTGAAGGAAAGGATTACTGAGATGGACAACCGGAGACGCCGGAAGGTGTGGCTGGTGGTGGCGGCGGTGCTGTTCGGAGTGGCCTCGGTGTTGATGTTCACCGGCCAGGGCGACGAGCCCGCCATGGAGACGCCGAAGGTGGAGTTCCCTCGGCGGATGCGCGCCCCCGAGCGCGAGCGGGCGGAGCGGCGGCGGACGCACGTCCTCCCCGCGCAGGTGGACGCGGGCACGCCCGAGCCCTCCCGCCCCCGGGATCCCGTGCTGGCCGCCCTGCCCCGGGGCGAGGGCAAGACGGCGGTGGTCATCGAGGCGAACGCGCTGCGCCACTCGCCCATCGGCACGCTGCTTCTGGACTGCCTGATGCGGGATGGCGGCAAGCAGTTGGAGGAGCTCCGACGGCTCAGCGGCGTGGACCCGCTTCAGGACCTGGACCGTCTGGTCATCACCGACGAGGGGATGATGCTGTCTGGCAATTTCGGCAACGCGAAGTTCAAGGAGCTCCTGGGCGAGCGTGTGTCCATGGACTACGGCCAGGGCGCCCGGGTGTACGAGCCCGGAGACACGACGGTGACCCGGCCGGATGGCACCACCGTGCGCGGCCGGAACGAGTCGGCCCTGGCGACCTGGAACAACGAGCTGCTGGTGATCGGCAAGTCGCCGGACGAGGTGAAGGCGGTGGTGGACCGGGTGGAGGGCCGCGGCCCGGACGAGCCCCCCGCCATCCCCGAAGGCAGCACCTACGGCGAGATGTACGGCGTGCTCTCGGTGGATCAGCTCGCGCGCCTGCTGCCCAAGGAGCATGCGGAGCTGGCGCAGCGCATTCGTGACGTGGCGCAGAACGTGGAGCTGCACGTCGACGCCAGCGGCGACGTCGCGATGGTGGCCGAGGTCCGTGGCAAGAATGGCGACGAGGTGACGGACCTGGGCAAGACGCTGGGCGCCGCGCTGAGCGTGGCGCGCATCAAGGCGCAGGCGGAGGGCGACAAGGACCTGGCGCAGTTGCTCGACTTCGCGCGCGTCCAACCCGATGGGACGTCGTTCAAGCTGGAGATGGCCGTGCCGCTCGACGCCATCCAGCAGCGGCTGGCGTTCTGCAAGGATGAGCGAAACGCCGCCGAGGCGGCGCAACAGTAGCCGACGCCTCTGACAAGCTTGCGGCGACATGCGCCGTGGGTCCCTGGGGCCCACGGCGTATGTCTTTTCAGCCCCGTGGAAAACCCTTACCCACGGAATCAAACAAACAAGCAACACACCAAAATCACAAACATCCGCCAATGCTGAATTGACGAAATTGCTCGTTTTCATTTGAAATTAATTTACGGAGAGTGCTAGTCAGACATTGGCTTCGGCCACCCCGCATAAACAACACAGGAGAAGTCCATGACGAGGAACGTGAAGCGTTTCCTGGCTGGCTCGCTGCTGTCTCTCACCCCGGCGATCGCGTTCGCCGCGCCGCAAACGGCGGCTGATTTCCCCAACCTTCTCGGCGAGCGCACGGAGTATGTCTCGCTCCGCGCCGAGTCGGTCGAAGTTCCCGTGCGGAAGGGCACGTCCACGAATCTTGTCGCACGGGCCCTCCAGGACCACCTCGTGCTCAACCAGACGGGCGCCACCACCTACCTGGGCATCTCAATCCTGAGCGATACGCTCGTCGGCGTGTACAACCCCTATCCGCTCCCCACCGGCAACTACGGCGGCCACCGGGTCAGCGCCCCGGCCCCGACGCCGGGCGCGCCGGTGATCAACCAGTACTACTGGACGGACAACCAGGCGGCGCCGGCCTCCGGGCGGACCTGTCTCTACGAAGTCGCCGTTTCCGACGTCGGCGGCTCCTGCTCGGCGCAGGTCGCGTTCCTCTCCTACAACGGCGCGATCTGCACGTTCGACGCGGGCCTGTCCTGGATCAATTTGACCAGTTGCGAAGCCCAGATTGTCTGGGGCCATCAGTAACTTGTTTCTCGCGCCGCCAGGGGCCTTCCGGGAGGCCCCTGGTGGTGTGTGATTCCACCGCCGGTTGCGTGCTCCCGTGGGGAGAATCAATACCAACCAGCCGTCGGCTTCGGCCACCGCACAAAGAACACAGGAGAGGTCCATGACGAGAAACGTGAAGCGTTTCCTGGCGGGCTCGCTGTTGTCTTTTGTTCCGTCGTTTGCGTTGGCCTCACCACTCACGGCGGCTGATTTCCCCAACCTGCTCTCCGAGCGCACGGACTATGTCTCGCTCCGCGTGGAGTCGGTCGACGTCCCCGTGCGGAAGGGCCCGTCCACGGCGCTGGTCATGCGGGCGCTCCAAGACCACTACGTATTCAATCAGACGGGCGCCACCACCTATCTGGGCATCCTGATCCTGGACGATACCTTCGACACGATGCACCTCCCTTATCCGCTCCCCACCGGCAACTACGGTGGCTACCGGGTCAGTGCCCCACCCCCGGCGCCGGGCACGCCGGTGATCCAGCAGTACTACTGGACGGACAACCCGTCAGCGCCTGCCTCCGGGCGGACCTGCCTCTACGAAGTCGCGGTATCCAACGTCGGCGGGACCTGCTCGGCGCAGGTCGCGTTCCTCTCCTACAACGGCGCTTTCTGCACGCTCGACGCGGCCCAGTCGTGGATCCATCCGACCACATGCGAAGCCTTGATTGTCTGGGGCCACCAGTAATTTGAGCCTCGCACCGCAGGGGCGCTCCGGGAGGCCCCTGGCAGTGTGTGAACCCACCGTCGCTTGACGGTTATTACCAACCAGTAATAACACGTCCGCATGAACGCGGATGAAGGGCTCGTGGCCCTGGGGTTCACGGAAGTCGAAGCGCGGGTGTACTGCGAGCTGCTCAAGGGTGCGCCGGCGACCGGGTATCGCCTCGCGCAGGCGTTGGGAAAGGCGCCCCCGAGCATCTACCAGGCGCTCGCCTCGCTCGAACACAAGGGCGCCGTCCTCGTCGAGGAGGAAGAGCCGCGCGCCTTCCGGCCCGTGCCTCCGGACGAAGTGCTCACGGCGCTCCAGCGTGGCTTCGAGCTTCGCAGGCGCGAGGCCGCGGACGCGCTGCGCAAACTCCACGCCCCGGTGCAGGACGACCGCATCTATCACCTCAAGAGCGTCGCCCAGGTGATGGAGCGCGCGCGGGCGATGATTGCCGGCGCCGCCGAGCGGCTGCTGTTCGACCTCTTCCCTCCCCCCTTTGAACACCTCGCCCCGGCCCTCACCGACGCGAGCGCTCGGAACGTGGCTGTCGCGGGGCTCGTCTACGACGAGACGCCCAAGGCGCCCTTCGACTGTGTGCGCTCGGCGGACGCGGACTTCGTGCGGGAGCGCTGGCCCGGCGCGCAGCTCACGCTCGTGGCCGATGCCCGCGAGTTCCTGGTGGCCCTGCTGACACCGGATGGCACGGGTGTCCGGCAGGCCATCTGGAGCGACAGCGTCTACCTCGCCTGCCTGCAACACAGCGGTTTGTCCGCGGAGGTCCGGCTGAACGCCCCGCAGTCCGCGCGGGCACGGCTGTCGCGGTCCTTCTCGCTCATCGGCTCGAGCCCGCCCGGCTTGCGCCAACTGGTGGGCCTGCCCGCATCCCCCTCCAAGCGCGGAGTGCTCTCGTGAAGTTCCTCACCCTGCCCTTGCTGGCGCTGGTCCTCGTGTTCGTCCCGCTCGAAGCCAGGGGGGACGCGCTGCAATCGCTGCTCGCGCGGCACCTTGCCTGGCGCGGCGGGGACGCCTTCCTCGGACTGGAAAGCGTCCATGCTCGCGGCAGCACCGTGGCAGCCGGGCTCCAGGGGCCGGTGGAGACGTGGAGCCACCGGGACGGACGCGCCCGGAGCGATGCGGACTACGGCGTGATGCGCCAGTCGATGGCCATCACCGCCGACGGTGGCTGGAAGCTGAACGCGAGCGGACAAGTGGAGGACGCCTCGGACACCGACGCGCGCGATGTGCGCCACCGCGTGGCGCTCGACTTCGGGACGGCGCTGCGAGGCGGCGCGGGCGCGAAAGCCGTGCTGCAGGCCGACGAGGCGCGCGACGGGCGCACCTGGAAGGTCGTGCGGGTCACCTTCGGCGATGAGGACCTCTACGACCTGTTCCTCCAGGACGCCGACGGCGCCCTGCACGGCATGCGCATTCGCGAGAACAACGTCACGCGCTTCCTTCGACTGGGGGATTGGCGGCAGGTGAAGGGCGTGCGCATGCCCTTCTTGGAGGAGGAGTTCTCCGACGGCCCGGAGGCGGACGCCCAAACGGTACTGGAGACGCTGGAGGTGAATGCCCCGCTTCCGCCGTCGGTCTTCGAACGGCCCCAGGAGGTCCGCAAGGCGCGCTTCACGAACGGACGACGCAGCAGCGGCTTCATCCCCTTCGAGTTCTTCAACGAGAACCGCGTCTTCATTCCGGCAGAGGTGAACGGTCGAGAGACGCAGGTGCTGTTGGACAGCGGCGCCGAGATGACCGTGCTCGACGCGGCCTACGCGCGCGAGCTGGGGGTGAAGACCGAGGGGCAGGTCAATGCGGTCGGCAGTGGCGGACGGGCGCAGGCGCAGCTCGCGGGCGGCGTGGACATCTCCGTGGGGGACCTGCGCTTGACGGGGCTGACGGTCGCGGTCATCGACCTGTCCGAGGTCGCGCGACTGATGGGCCATCCGCTGCCGGTCATCCTGGGCAAGGAGGCCTTCAACGCGCTCGTCGTGGACGTCGACTTCCCCAATCGGCGCGTCGCCTTTCATGAGGCCGCGAGCTTCAAGGCTCCGCCCAAGGCCGTGCGCCTCCCCCTGGTCGAGTCCGCGGGCGGGCAACGCGCGGTGCACCTCTCCATCGAAGGTCGGCCCGCCATTCCGGTCCTATTCGACGTGGGCAACGGCGGCGCGCTCTCGCTCTTCCCCGCGTACTGGCAGAAGGCGGGGCTCCTCGAGGGCCGTCGCAGCTCCAAGACGCTGTCCGGCGCAGTGGGCGGTCTGCTCGAGTGCGATGTGGCGACGCTGAAGCACATCGAATTCGCCGGCATCACCTTGAAGAACGTCCCCACGGTGTTCGACGACGCGGGCAAGAGCATCGCCACCTCGGACCGGCTCCTCGGCAACCTGGGGCTTGGTGTCCTCGCGAGGTTCAGGATGATCACGGACTACGCGGCCGACACGCTGATGCTGGTGCCCGACACCCGCGCCCTGCGTCAACCCTTCCCCAAGGACCGCTCCGGCATCATCGCGTTGCCAACGGATGGAAAGCTTGTCGTGAAGCTGGTGGCGCCCGGGAGCCCGGCCGCTGCCACGGGATGGAAGGAAGGAGAGGAAATCATCGCCGTGGATGGGAAGCCCCTCGGTCCTGACTCCGCGGGCACGGCGCTCTCCCGGTGGCGGTACCGGGCCCATGGACAAACGGTGGTGCTCACCCTGAAGGATGGCAGCAAGCGCCGGCTCACCTTGCGCGACTATTACTGACGCAATCCGACAAGGAAGGCGCCTTCACCACCAGTGCACCCCCTGTTACCTTCACGGGATGCCCTTCAGCGTCCTTGCCCCATCGTGCTCTGCGGCTCGACCCTTTGGCCGCGCTGGGCGTTCGCCTGCATCAACGCGATGGTTGAAACGCATGATGAGGAATCAGGGACTTCACTGGGGCGCCATGCTGCTCATCGGGGCCCTGTGCCTGACCGGGAGCGCCCTGGCGCAGGAACTGACGCAGCGCTCGCCCGAAGCCCTTCACGTCGAACGCCGGGAGCAGTTGGTGAAGCTGTGGGGAACGGTTCGTTTCCGTCATCCCTCGGCCTTCTCCAAGCCCGCGGACTGGGATGCGGCCTTTGTCGCCGCGATGCCCAAGGTCGAAGCCGCGCGGGATGACGCGGCCTATGCCGCCGCGGTCCAAGGCATGCTCGCGGCCCTGGGCGATCCGGCCACGAAGGTGGACCACGAAGCGCCGCCCGCCATTGGCCCCGCGCCTGCCTTGCGTGGACTCAAGACCTGGGAGAAGGACGTCCTGGTCCTGGACCTGCGGAACCTCTTGGGAGCGCAAGCACGCCAGGGATTGCAGGACCTGCGGCAGACGCTCGACGCGGACGCCGCCAAGGCCCGCGTGGTGGTCCTGGACCTTCGCATGCGAGGCCTCCAGCGTTACGGACCGCCGTGGGTGCTGCCGCAAGTGCTGCCGCACCTCGTCGGCGGCGAGCTGCGCGTGCCGGGTATGCGCGAGGTCGTCCACGTTGGCCTGAAGCCGCAGAATGGCGACTCCAGCCTCTACTTCACCGAGTTCGCCGTCGCCCCGGATGACCTCATCGAGGGCACGCCGGGCAAGAAGCCCTCGCTGCTCGTCTTCCTGGTCGATGAGGGCTCCGCCATCGACCCCGCCATCCTCGCGCTGCAAGCCAACGGCAAGGCGCTGCTCGTGGCGGAGGGGCCTCTCGATGACTCGGCCATCAACATGCAGGAGACCGTGGCGCTCGGCGGCGGTTACCGCGCACTGGTCAGCGTGAATGAATCCGTGTTGGCGCTGTCGGCGGACATCTCGCGGCCCGCGCGAGCCCGCATGGACGGCGCCGACGAAGGCATGCGGCAGGCGCTCGCCCTGGCGGCGCGGCCCCCCAAGCGGAAAGCCCCCACCACGGCGTTGCTCCGACCGGCGGGCGTGTGGCGGCCCGAGCCCGGTTACGAGAACGCGCCCTACCCGTCCCGAGAGCAGCGCCTGCTGGCCGGAGCCAAGCTGTGGACGGTGGTGCGCTACTTCTTCCCCTACACGCACCTGATGGACCAACCGTGGGAGTCCCGGCTCCCCGGGCTCCTCCAGAAGCTCGAGGAGGCCCCGGACGCCAAAGCCTACGCGCTCGCGTTGGCGGAAGCGGGAACCTGGCTCCAGGATGGGCACGTCGTCATGCGGGGCCACCCGGAGCTTCAGCGATTCTTCGGCGTCGGTCCGCAGATCTGGGTGACGGACATCGACGGCAAGGCGGTGGTGCTGGAGGTGCGCACGCCGGAAGCCGCGCCTGGACTCGCGGTGGGCGACGTCATCGAGAAGGTCAACGGCGAGCCGATGGAGGCACGGGTGCGGCGGTTCGCGCCGTATACGTCGGGCGCCACGCCCGCATCGCTCCGGGACACCGTGCTGCGCCGGGCGCTCTCGGGGGCCGAGGGCACCACGAGCACGCTCACGGTGCGCGGCGCGCAGGGCCCCAAGGACGTGAAGCTCACCCACCAGTCGGGATGGACACCGCCCGCCACTACGCAAGCGCCGTACCGGATCCTGGAGGGGAACATCGGCTTCGTGGACTTCCGCCTGCTGGAGGCGTGGCAAGTGCCGGAGGTGTTCGAGAAGCTGAAGGGCACGCGCGGCATCGTGTTCGACCTGCGCAACTATCCCCGGGGCAGCATGTGGGCGCTCGGGCCCTACATCGACGTGAAGGGTTCACGTCCCTATGCGCAATACGAGCGCCCGATGACGGGGGGCATGCGCGAAGGCCGACAGAAGCTCAGCGACGCGGTGCCGGCCAGTGAGACGCCCAAATATCGGGGCCGCACGGTGACGCTCATCGACACGCGAACCATGAGCCAGGCCGAGCACACGGGCCTGATGCTGGAGGCCACGGCGGATACGCGCTTCCTGGGGAGTGCGACGGCAGGCACCAACGGTGACATCACGCATGCCGTGCTTCCCGGCGGCATCCAATTCACGTTCACCGGGCAGGAGGTGCGCCACGGTGATGGTCGACAGCTTCAACGCAAGGGGCTCGTGCCGCACGTGAAGCTGCGGCCCACCGTCGCGGGACTCCAAGTCGGCCGCGATGAACTCCTGGAGCGGGCCATTCAACTGCTGCGCGACACACCGGCGCCGTAGTGGCACGCGACTGCGCGACGCGAGGCCGCGCTGGAGACGGCATACGTTAGTCTTGCCGTCGATGACGGTTCCCAAGCGGGCAACACCACGCATGGGAACGCCAAACATTACAAAAGACAACCGTCACTGAACCGTTTTCGGATCGCAGGGCCTCCGCACAAACATCGGCGGGCCCCTCCCCTTCACAGAGGGCTCAGAGAGAACACACAATCAAGCGATGCTCGGCCGCGACACCATGCAGGCCGAAGGCGACATGCGCACCCTGCAGCCGGTCGTCGTGCCAGTTCCTGAGTGAGCGCGACAGCGAAATGGCGCGGCGGGTGGCCCCAGCCATGTCGATGGAGACCATCGCGGTACCGGCATCCTCGGTATCGAACGTCAACGCGAGATCCTGGACGTCGCCAGCGCCAATCTCCTCGAGCTGCTTCCACGAGAACGAGGCCGTGGAGGTCCCAAACATCTCCTCGACACTGCCAAGCCCCGCGACAAGCGCCTCCAGCTCATCACCGTCCAGCGAACGCACCGCCACAGAGCCGTCATCGGCGCGACGTGCTTCGATCCCCCGCGCACCGTCCGCCTCGATGACGACATCACGGACAAGCGTCGTACAGCCCGAAGCAACGAGGGAAGACAGCGCCACACGCCAGGCGGCATCATCTTCAACGAGCGCACGCACACCGATTGAGACCGACAAGCCCACCCAAGCCTCCCGAACGCCGAGCTCGTCAGGTCATCGCCCGGCACCACGGGCAGCATCACAGCTTCATGCCGTCAATCCAAGTCCAGTCGGAGTCGAGACGATGCCCACCGTGGCCGCGGACGAAAAAGACGGGGAGGCCCAAAGCCTCCCCGCCCCTGAAATCCAACTCGGTCAGCGCGCGCGGCCCTGGCACCAACCCCATTGGCTGCACGTGCGCTGGCCGTCACACTGACAGGCAGAATTGCAGCGACTGGCCCCCATGGGGGTCCAGGCTTCGTTCCAGTGGAACTGCGGGCTGATGCAGCTCACCGAGGGCCGGGCCGTGCCCTGGCACCAACCGCTCGAACTACAGGTCCGCATGCCGTCGCAGTGACACGAACTCGTGCACCGGTTCGCCCCACCGTTGTTCCGCGCCTCATCGTGATAGTAATTGTAGTAATTGCACGGCCCCGCGAGTTCCATTTCGGAAGTCTCCCGAGCGGCTTCACTCGCGGCCAGGGACTCCCCCATCTCTTCGTTGGGGTCGACGGCGTTCTCGACGCCGCACCCCACGGACAGCGCAACCACCAAGGGAATGAGAAACGAAAGACGGCAACGCACGACATCACTTGAATTCAAAGCACCCTCCCACAAAACATCCATCGGGTCGGCACGGCGCGGCCCCCATAGCCCGGTGATTTCAGGATGAGGAGGCTTCCGGCGGGCAGCGCTGGGTTGTGAATGCTCCAGTCGTTGATTGGGGCGCAGTTTGTGACCCAGGATGGGTTTAGAATCGTGTGGAAGAAGCGGTGCGGGGTCGGGTGACAGGTGCAACGGTCACCCGCGCTCGCACCGAGTCCGAGCGGAAACGGGAGATGACGCATGCACGGATACGCCTCGAAATGGAGCACGGTGGGGATGGCCCTCTTGGGAATGGGCATGCTCCTTCCCGCGTCGGCGCACGCCTGCGTCGCGCCCAACTGCCTGCTGGGGGTCCGCTTCCCCCTCCCCGAAGACGGCGGGGTGGTGCCCGCGAACATCCCCGGGCTCGTCACGGTTCCGCCGCTGCTGGAGAACATCGACCCCTCCAGCGTCCGACTGCTGCGACCGGATGGAACCCCCGTGCCCGCAGCCGTCACGGAGGGCGCGCACCAGACGCAGGTCCTGGTTCCGGAGTCGCCGTTGGAGCCGGGCACCACCTACCGCATCGAGGCGAAGGGCGCCTGCGCACACCAGCCGACCGAGTTGGAGTCCGTCACCTTCACCGCCGGCCCCGCACTCCCCTTGCCCACGACCACGGGCACCTTGACGGTCAGCCCGCCGGAGCAAGGGACCTTCAGGGTGTACGGGGATTCGAGCTGCGGCAACCGGTCCATCCGAGGGAACCACGCCACCCTGCGCTTCACGCCGTCGCCGGAGCTGGTGCCCTTCCTCCCGTGGGTGCACTGGACACTGGAGGTGGACGGAGAGCCTTGGTCACACGCGAAGCACGGCGGGCTCACCGCCACGGGCGAGGAGAACCTCGAGACACGTCTCTACGAAAACAACCGGCAACTGCTCTTCGTCTACACGTTCTGCGGTTACGTCGGCTGCATGGATTCCGCCCAGCGGCCACCGATTGACAGCCTTGCGCCCGGCCCCCATCGGGCGACGCTCACGGCGACACTGGAGCACGCGAACCTGACGCTCCCCTCCCTCAGCGTGGACTTCGAGGTGGGCTGCGCGGCGCAAGACGTGACGGCGGGAGCCTCCCTGGCGTTTGGATGCGCGGACGGGGGCCCCGAGCCAGAGATCGACGCGGGCCCCGTGCTTGACGGAGGCCCCGTGCCCGAGCGCCCCGAACCGGCCGACCCCAAGAAGGGCTGCACCCAGTCCGGCGGAGGACTGACCGCGGTGGGACTGCTCGCCACGCTCTGTCTGTTGCGCGGCCGAAACCCACGTCGCGAAGAAAACTGACGGGCACTCACTGGACGCGTTTGAGGTACGCGTCCGGGGCGCACGGCCGCAGCCGCTGAAGCTCCGCCTCGGCGCCCTGGCGTGACGGCAGGAAGCTCGCCACCACCCACTTGTCCCGGGTGAGCCGGGGGAAGTCGTTGGTGTCCACCGCGAGCAGCTTCGCGCTCGGGCAGCCCGCTTCCAGTCGCGCTTCGGCCTCCCGGACCGCGGACAGGGAGTCCTCCGTGCGGAGGATGACGGCCCAGGCTTCAGCGGGCCGCGTCACCACCTTCTTCCGTCCCGCGTCCCAACGCAGCTCGGAGAGCGCCCAGGTGTCCGCCGGCGCACCCTCGCCCAGGTCGAGCGTGCGTGAGAAGAGGAGCCGGCCGTCCTGGACCTCGACGCGGGAAGAGGTGGGCCCCTGCCCTTCGTCTCCTTCCCAGGCCCGGGTAGCGCCCTTCGCATCCGCGATGAACAGGGCATGCCGACGGTGAACATGCTCGAACCCAGCCGCATGGGTGATGAGCAGCGCGGTTGGCCCGCCTGGGAGCGACACGGTCCGAACGTGGAGGGACCAGGATGTCGACTCCTCGCCGCCGGTCCAGTCCCCCTCCGACTCCGAGGCCGCCACATCGCACGTGAGCGTGTCATACGGCGCGGACAGCGTCGCCGTACGCTTCGCGTCGCCATGGCGAACACGCAGCGCGCGCCGGCCGTCCTTGCACGGCATCGCCACGGCCTCGAGGGACGGGTCGCCTCCCGCCGCCCCCAGCACCTTCTCGTGCGCATGCTCCGGCGCGGCGCCCGTGAACAGCACGGAGGCGGCGAAGGCGAGGATGACGCCCGAGCGTCGGCGCATGAACCTGGGGAACTGGGGCATCGACATGGACGGCGGAGCCTCCGTGGAAAGCACGCCACGGGATTCTGCACGTGCTTCGTGACGCACAGAAGGGCCCGACCCGCACCTTCGCGTGCGAGCCGGGCACGGCGGACCTCAGGGGCTCTTGGCCGAGGGCGGTTCGAGTTCCTTGAGGATCCGAACCGCGTCCGCGTTCTTCGGGTCGAACTCCAGTGAGCGGCGATAGCTCTCGGCGGCGAGCCGCTTGTCACCTTGTGCCAGGTAGGCCTCACCGAGGCTGTCGTGGACATTCCCATCCGTGGGGTACATCTCCACGTTGAGCTTGAAAATCTCAATCGCGTCCGCGAGGCGACCTTCCTTCATGAGGTGGTAGCCGAGACGATTCAGCTCCCCGGGGTTGCGCCGGTATTCATCAGGCTTCTGGGCCGTGAGGGTCCGGTAGGTGGCCACGGCCTCGGTGACGGTGCCCTTCGCGAGCGCCGCCATCACGGCCTCGGCGATGGACCTGCGGGGGGCGTGTGGCTTGACGCCGTGCAGGAGGCTCCAGATGCCGGACGCCAGCCCTTGCACATTGGAACCGCGCACGTTCGACAAGATGATGACGGCCTGCTTCGTCTCCGCGGACCGGGAGATGAGGGTGGAGAACCCCTCGACACCGCCGCGATGACTCTGGAGCGCGACCTCGGTCTTTCCGTCATCCAACTTGACGGGCTGCACCTCCCAGCCGAACGCGTAGCCCTGCAGGCCCGGGGTGAACATCCGCTGCTTGAGCGCTGGCGGCAGCAACGTGTCTCCCTGGAGCGCCCGGCTCCACAGCGCCAGGTCCTCGACGGTCGAGTACAACCCACCCGCGGCGAAGGGGAGCCCCATGTCGATGTAAGGGGCATTGCGAAGGCCGTCGAGCGTGGCCACGTAGCCGCTCGCGCGCTTGGGAAGCACCGTCGCGGACACGTCGTAGCCCGAGTTCTTCATCCCCACCGGGTCGAAGATGCGTTCCTGGACCACCTGCGCGTAGGGCTTGCCCGCCACCCGCTCGATGATGGCGCCGAGCAGGTAGTAGCCAGAATTGCTGTAGGCGTACTTCGTACCGGGCTCGAACTCCAGGTCGCCGCTGGCGAACCGAGGGATGAACTCGACGGAAGGGATGGGCTGCCGCGACACCTTCCCGAAGTCCGGATGGCTGGTGAAGTTGGGGATGCCAGAGGTGTGGTTCAGCAGGTGGGTGAGCGTGACGCGCGAGCCCGTGTCCTGACGGTAATCCGGGAGGAGCTTGCCGAGGGTGTCCTCCAGCCCCACCGAGCCATCGGCCACCATCTGCATGATGACCATGGACGTGAATTGCTTGGTGACGGACGCGATGCGGAACTTCGTGTCCGGGGTGGCGGGAACCCGCCACTCGAAGTCCGCGAGCCCGTAGGCCTTCTTGAGGACGAGGCCCTTCTCGTCCATGACGAGCACCGTTCCATTGAATTGCTGGAACGCGTGGTACTGGGCGGCGAGCTTGTCAATCGAAGCCTGCTTGCTCGCGGCCAGGGCCGGTGTGACCCCGAGCACCAGCGCCAGTCCCACGGCGAGTCGAACGTCCATCCACCTCTGCAGCATGCGGTCCCTCGCTCCCACGCGAATTCGCGTCTCCAGGGTCCGACACGAACGAGCGCGGATTCAATTTCACGGGAGCGCTACAGTGCGCGCCATGTCAGCCTCATGGAAGCGCAACACGGCCCTCTTTCTGGGCAGCCAGGCCCTCTCGCTGCTCGGCTCATCCCTGGTGCAGTACGCGCTCCTGTGGCAGGTCACCTTGCAGACCCGGTCGAGCGTCATGATGACGCTCTACATCGTGGCCGGGTTCCTGCCCACGTTCCTCCTGTCCCCTTTCGCGGGCGTCTGGGCGGACCGGTACGACCGCCGCAAGCTCATCGTTCTCGCCGACGCGGCGATTGCGTTGGTGACCCTGGCGCTGGCGGTGACCTTCACGCTGCGCGGCCCGGAACTGTGGCTCTATTTCCTGGCGGCCGGATTCCGCTCCGTGGGCGCGGCCGTTCAGCAACCGGCGGTGGGCGCGCTGCTGCCGCAGTTGGTGCCTGAAGACCAGTTGATGCGGGTCAACAGCATCCAGAGCACCCTCCTCTCGGTCAACATGCTGGGGGCGCCCGCGCTCGCGGGTTTCCTCATGTCCGTGGCCCCGCTGCAGGTGCTCTTCTTCATCGACGTGTCGACCGCGGCCCTGGCCATCGCGCTGGTGATGCTCTTCGTCCGGCTCGAGGCACGCCCCCGCGCTCCAGAGCAGGCGGGGGCGTCGCAACTGAAGGAGATTCGCGACGGCTTCCGCTACATCCGCGGCCACTCGCACCTGGTGCCGTTCTTCAGCTACCTGGGGTTCATCCTGATCCTCATCACCCCGGCCGCGTTCCTGACGCCGCTGCAGACCGCGAGAAGCTTCGGGGACGAGGTGTGGCGGCTGACGGCCATCGAGATGGTCTTCTCGGTGGGCATGATGTTGGGAGGGGCCGCGCTCGCGGCCTGGGGCGGGTTCAGCAGCCGCATGCGGACGATGCTCGCCTCCAACCACATCATGGGCGCGTGCACCGTCGCCCTGGGCGTGGTGCCCCACTTCGCGGTGTACCTGGCGTTCATGGGCATCTTCGGCGTGGCCCTGCCGCTCTACAACACGCCCGCCATGGTGATGCTCCAGGAGCGCGTGGAGCCGGCCTACCTGGGCCGCGTCCTCAGCGTGATGACCATGCTCTCCACGGCGCTGATGCCCCTGTCCATGCTGCTCTACGGGCCACTGGCGGAAGTCGTCTCCATCGAGCGGATCCTTCAAGCCACGGGCGTGCTGGTGTGTTTCGTCGGGCTCCTCACGCCGCTCCACCGCCGGCTGATGTCCTTTGGAGAGCCCAAGCAGGCAGCGAGCGAGCCCCAGGAACTGGCCGGCTGAGGCTGGGTAAACGGAAACCAAACGGCTCCGCGCGAGGCACCGCGGGGCGCTGACGTGAATGTTATAGGCACACCCGCACCGCTCAGCAGGAACCAGGCGACCGGGTCGTGTCCATTCTCATTGTAGAAGACGAGCTGAGGGTCCGAGCGTTCATCGCGCGGGGCCTGCAGGAAGAAGGCTTTCGCGTTCGGGAGAGTGCCGATGGGCTCCAGACACAGGAGCTCCTTCGCATCGAACGGTTCGACCTCATCATCCTCGACTGGGTGCTTCCCGGCTTGCCAGGCCTGGACCTCCTGCGGGCCATGCGAGCGCAGGGTGACAACACGCCGGTCATCATGCTGACCGCGAAGGACACCGTCGCCGACCGCGTTCTCGCGCTGAATGCCGGCGCCGACGACTACCTCGTCAAGCCCTTCTCCTTCGAGGAGCTGCTCGCACGCATCCGGGCCATCCTCCGTCGCGTCGTGCAGCGACCAGGTCCGCTGTTGAGTCACGCGGACCTGACCTTGGACCCCGCCACGCGAAGGGTCACCCGCGCAGGGGAGAACATCATCCTGACGGCGCGGGAGTTCGCCCTGCTGCGGTTCCTGCTCGAGCATGCGGGAGAGGTCGTCTCCCGAACGAGCATCGTCCAGGCCGTGTGGGAACACGACCTCGAGGCCTTCTCCAATGTCGTCGAAGTCTACATCCGATATCTCCGGGCCAAGGTGGATGCCCCTTTCAAGCTCAAGCTCATTCACACCGTGAGGAGCGCCGGATATGTCCTTCGGAGTCAGAAGTGAGGCGTGCTCTCACCCTGCGCGCCCACCTGCCCCTCCTCTGCCTGGGGTGAATGGCGCGGTCACACGTTCAGCTTGAAGCCCAGGATGAGGGTTCGAGGTGCGTTGGGCCGCGCGCCAAAGGGCCGGCGCGACACGATGACCTGCTCATTGAGGATGTTGCGTGCGCTCAGGTACAACTGGCCCCAGCGAGAGAAGTTCCAGTTCGCGTTGACGTCGAACGTCAGCAGCTCGCCCGTCAGCAAGCCCGGAGGCGCCTCGCCCTGCCCCGCCCGCTCACGCATGGCCCCCGAGTAGAACGCGCTCAGGGCCAGCCCGCCGAACGAGGTCTCCACACCCGCGGTGGCGTAGAGCTGGTGACGCGGAACGTAGGGGAGCTCGTCGCCCGCGCGCACGTTGCCGAACTGCGGGTCCGCCGACTGGAAGTCCTCACGCAGCCGCGTGCGCGTGAAGGTGTAGGACAGCGACACGGGAAACGTCAGGCCGCCGCCTGGACGAAAGGTCTTCTCACCGAAGACTTCCAGGCCATGGATGAACGCCTTTCCCGCGTCTGTCTGCCGATCGAGGTCGTCATTGATGCACCCGCTGGAGAAGGTGCAGATATCGGTGAGGTTCGAGTAGTCGCTGAAAAAGCCCAAGACCTCGAAACGCTCGCCGCGGCGCGTCCACCGCGCGCCCCCCTCATAGTTGATGCTCTTCTCAGGAAGTACCGCGGACGGCTGTCCAGGGGCGGGTGGCGAAAATCCGCGATAGGCGCCCGCGAACAGCCCCAGCTCTCGGGTCAACGCACCGTAGACGCCCATGCCTGGCATCAACACCTCCACCGCTCCGCTCGACGACGTCTCCATCAGTCGGTTCACGGAGTGGGAGCGGATGATTTCCAGGCGCACCCCCGGGGTCAGCACCAGCGGCCCCCAAGCAATCGCGTCCGTCACGTGCAGGGCCACGGCGTGCGTGGAGTCCTTGTTGTGGGCCGTCGTGTACGTGGGCTCGTTGGTTCGCACGAGCTGACCGCCTTGCATGAGGTACGCATCCTCGGTGTGGAGGCGGTCAAGGCTGTCGTAGTGGAAGCGGGCGCCGACTTCGACGTGGTGGTTCAGCGGGCCCGTGGCGAGGGTCCAACGGGCGATGCTCTGGACGCCCTGCGACACGAACGTCCGGTCATTGGGCCCAATCAGCAGCGTGTCCTCCGTTGACGATGTATCGAGCGTGCCGGTGAGCACGCCATAGTAGATGGCGTTGCGTGCGCTCCTCGGGTCCGCGAGCACATTGGAGAGCGACGCGCCTCGGAAGCGGTTCACCTTGCGCCAGACGCGCGTCAGGTCGTGGCGATAGACGGAGGTGGTCACCACCAGGGAGCCCGCCTCGAGCACGTGGCTGAGCACCACCTGCGTGCGGTGCCACGCCATGTGGTCCAGCGCGGTGGCGACATAGCGGCGCAGCGGCTGCGCGGCGAGGTCCGCGTCACTGAGGCCCAGGTACGTCTCGTTGGCGTCCTCGTCGGAGTAGCCCAGCTTGATTTGGAGCGTCTGCCGCACGGGACCGTCCGGAACGAGCAGATAGCGGCCCTTGGCCATCCATTCGTTGCGGGTGAAGCCCGTGTTGCCCCCCACGGTGTCCAGCTCCTTGAAGCCGTCGCTGCGCAGGTGGAGCCCTTCGAGCAGGAAGCCCGCGCGCTCGGTGCTGGCCCCGAAGACGCCATGCGCCTTGCCGTACAAGTACCCGCCCCCCGCCACGTCCAACCAGATGGACTCGGCCGCGGGAATGTCCCGGGTGATGAAATCCACCGAGCCGCCGACCGTCTGCGGCCCTTGCTGAATGGCGGAGGGCCCCTTCAAGACGCGGATGCTCTGCATGCGCGTCGCGAGCGGGAAGTAATACGCCGCCGGCGCGGAGTATGGCGCGGGGCCGAAGAGGATGCCGTCCTCCAGCAGGGTGATCTTCTTGCTCCGGTTCGGGTTGACGCCGCGCAGGCCCACGTTGGGCCGCAGGCCGAAGCCGTCCTCACCCCGCGCGTACACGCCAGGGACGGTTCGGAGAATGGCCTCCGGGTCATCACGCTCGAAACGCTCCAACGTCGCGGGCTTCAGCACGTGGATGGAGCCACTCGTGCGCGCCTCCGACGTTCCCACCACCACGCTTTCGAACTTCCTCTCCACGGCCTCCGCGGAAGGCTCCAGAATCAGGGGTTCGCCCACGGGAGCATCCACCAGCAGCGGCGCGTCCTCCACGGGCCCTTCCGACGGCGGCTCGGCGGTGACAACACCATCGTGTGTCTGAAATGGCTCGGACTGCGCCGCGGCCTGAGCGCTCCACGCCAGCCCCAGCGCGGGAAGCGTCCAACGCAGCGTCTGCATCAACTTATGCTCGAACAGTGCCATCTGAAGTATATCGACCTTGTCTCGACAGGGATGTCCGACGGTCCCAAAGGCAGCAGCCGGGGTGGAGGCGAGC
The DNA here is from genome assembly GCF_000280925.3 of Myxococcus hansupus. NCBI lineage: Bacteria > Pseudomonadati > Myxococcota > Myxococcia > Myxococcales > Myxococcaceae > Pseudomyxococcus > Pseudomyxococcus hansupus. The sequence continues at coordinate 3,426,848 of NZ_CP012109.1, read as the reverse complement.
CTGTGCCCCTCCCCGCGGCTGCGCCTGTGACGGATGGGATTACAGTTTCTCGACAGGGCCCGCGATGACGATCTTGCCGTCGGACTGGAGGGCGATGCCACGACCAGCCTCCTCCGTCGCGCCGGTCACGACATTGAGCGTCGCGATGCCGCCAACGCCGAAGGTCGGGTCCAGATTGCCATCAATCGTGAAGCGCGCGACCACCATGCGGCTGTCGCCCCCCTCCGTGACAAAGCCCGTCGCATAGATGCGGTTGGACGCATCAAAGGTAACGGCCCAGAAGCGATCGTTTTCAGTGGCGGAGATGGGCGTGGCCTTGAAGACCTCCGCCCCCGCGCCGCCCGTGGGGATGATGGCAAGGATGGCGTCGTCATTCTGGTTGCCGCCCGCGCGGAAGCCCGCCGCGGCAATCCAGTTGCCATCGGGTGACGCGGCCACGCCAAAAAAGGCATTGTTAGGCCGGTCGAAGTCGTACGTCTTGTAACCCTCTGGAGCGAACGTCGTATCTCGCTGTCCATCCGCCGTCAGCATCAGAATCAGACCGTCGGTGTTCTGTGCGCCGAGCGCGGAGCTCCCCACGGAGCACATGCGATCATCACTGAGAATGACCATGTGACGGCCGTAGTCGTTGTCTCCCGCGAGGTCCAGCACCACGGAGCCCCCCGTGCCCCACGTCGGGTCCAACTCACCCGTGGGCGTGTAGCGGAAGGACACCAGGTCCACCGTTCCCGAGGAGGCAACGCGCCCATAGCCGGACGTCACGTAGCTGCCGTTGGACTGCTGGCCGACGGCGTAGGCCTCGGCCATCCCCCACTCGGGAAGCGTCTCGCTCTGGGCCAGGAACGGCGCCGACGTCACCACGCCCTGCCAACCGAACGTGGCGTCGGACGAGCCGTCATCGTTCAGCCGTTGAAGCACAATGCGGTTGGCCGCTTGCGCCCCTACGCCCGTGGGCATGGACGTGTAGCCGGACGCCATGATCTTGCCGTCCTGCTGGATGAGGCCGTTGCGCATGCCATCATTCAGATTGGACAGGTTGAGGACGCTGAAGCCATTGCGCGGCTCGGATGAACCGAACGTCGTGTCCAGGGCCCCCGCGGACGTCAGCCGGGCCACCACGCGGTCGGTATCCGCGCGCGCGCCCTCTCCGCGCTTGTTACCAAACAGCACGATGCGATTCGTGGCGTCCACCTTCAGGTCCCACAGGGAGTCGCGCGTGCCGTCACGGCCCGGGCCGAAGTCCACATGCGTGACGCCGCCGGCACCGAACGTCGTGTCATGCGTGCCGTCCTGATTGAATCGAACCACGGCGATGTCGCTGTCCAGCGCGCCCGTGCCCGCGTCGGGCGTGGGCTCCGTGCCCGAGTCGGGAACGGGCTCCGTGCCCGCATCCGTTTGGGTGCCCGCATCCGGAATCGGCGTCGGGGTGGGTTCGTCGTCGCCACACCCCGTCATGCAGACCAGCGTGATCACAAGGGCCGTTCCACGCATGAGCAAACCGCGGCTCTTCACCGTCTTCAACATGATGCGCTTCCCCTCCGTGGGAGTCCCTCGAACTGCGAACGATAATCGTTATCAGTTCGATGCGAACAGTCTCCTACTCCGGACATTCAATGGCAGTCAACCTGCCGTTCGCGAAATCCGCACCGAGAAAAGTGAAATAATGAGAGAGATTCTCATGAAACATCATGGTGACCGCCACCCGTCTTGAGCCATTTGGCGCCGGTTAAAGACAACCCTGGCATGAATGAAACGCACCGGGTGGCGGTCTGCTCCATCTTCGGCGTCCTGATGGATGGTCAGCCCGCCCGCGGAAGCATCAGCGGTGGATTGTCAAAGGCTGCCTGTGAGTCCAACGAGCGAGCGCGGGAGCGATGCTCGGCAGATGAGGGCGGAGGCAGTTGGCGGAATCATGCTTGGTCTTGCGCCCGCATTGACGGTGACGGTGCTTCAAGGCGGCTCGACGTTCCTTCACGAGCCGTTCGCACTCAAGCACGCTGGAGCTGCGCCACGAGGGTGACGGACAAGGCGATTGGGATGCGGGACACATCGACGTGGTCTCCACGTTGGATGAAGGGACGCGGTTCACCGTCCACCTGCCCCGTCAGGGCAGCGCTCAACGATGACAGGCCCTGCTCGAAAACCCCATGGCAGCGGACACGCGACCACAGCGCCTCTCCAGTGTCCTCCCCCATCAAGGTATCGCTGCTACGTGAACGGTGTGCTCACGGCCTGATGCCGGCGAGCGCGAGGCGAAGCACCCGGCGCGCGGTGTCCGGATCATCTTCGTTGGCGACCGCGATCGCGTTCGCCAGCGTCATCAGGTCCTCCGAAGTGGCACCGGCCTGAATCGCGCCGGCGGAGGACGCCCGCGCCACCAGGGCATCCAGCACCTCAAGCAGCATGTCGCTGCAGCAAATCTCCTCGGCCGTCAGGGCTTCTGGGCCGGTCAGCAGCGCCTCGGCAAGCCCTCGGTGCGTCGCCGTGTAGACCGTCACCTCTTCCAGCCAGGTGGCCAACCGGGTCGCGGGCTCCTCGCCCGGCTGCACGGCGGCCCGCTCACAGAGCTGCGCGACGCCATCGCGGAACACCGCCTCCAACAGCAACTGCCGCGAAGGAAAGTGCCGGTGCAGCGTGGCCGAGCCAACGCCCGCCCGCCTCGCGATTTCCTCGAGCGACGCCTGCGCGCCATCCCTTCCAACCAGCTCCGCGGCGGCCGCGACCAGCCGCTCCCGATTGCGCTGCCCATCCGCGCGCAACGGCTTCACACGCTCCACGACAACCCTCCCCTTTCCTGAACCTTCGTTGACAAACGGGGTGCCCCTCCGTATCTAACCACGAAATTAAACGGTGGGGTCCCCCACTTACAGAAGGAGCGGTCCATGCACAGCACCCAACCTGTCCTCATCACCGCGGCCACGGGGCGTCAGGGCGGAGCGACCGCCCGGGCGCTGCTGGCCGGAGGCGGAACCGCCGTGCGCGTGTTGGTACGCAATCCCGAAGCACCGAACGCCAAGGCGCTCGCGGCGGCGGGCGCGGAGGTGGTCGTCGGGGACCTGGACGACCCAGCGTCCTTGCGCGCCGCCTGCGCGGGGGTGCGGGCGGTCTTCTCGATGCAGGCGCCCATCGTCTCAGCGACGGGGATCGACTTCAGCAAGGAGCTTCAACAAGGGAAGAACCTCGTCGAGGCCGCGCTCGCCGAAGGTGTCGAGACGTTCGTGCACACCGCGACCTCCGGCGTCGGCGACCACCGCAACGTCGAGGGCTGGGCGGAGGGCCGCTGGAAGGCGCACGAGACCTATTGGGAGAACAAGCTCGCCACCTGCGACCTCGTGCGCACCGCGGGGTTCAAGCATTGGACCGTCATCCTGCCCGCCACCTTCATGGATCATTCGATGCTGGATCCCGCAGGCTTCGTGGATGGGCGAACCTTGCTCACGGTGGTTCATCCCGAGCGCCCCCTCGCGCTGGTCGCGCCGGAAGACATTGGCCAGGCAGCAGCGGCGGCGATCAACGACCCCGCGACCTTCAACGGGGTGACGCTGCAACTCGCGAGTGACTTGCTCACGCTGCCGCAGATCGCCGAGGTCCTCTCGCGCGTCGATGGCAAGGCGTACGACGTCAAGTCCGGCACGGTCGAAGAGGCCGTCGCGGCCGGACTGCACCCCGGCGTGGCGCAAGGCATGACGTACTTGAACGTCGCCCCAGTGCTGGCACGGCCTGAGCTCGCGCGTTCCTACGGCCTGTCCCCCATGAGCTTCGAGACCTGGGCGCGGGAGCGTCGCGTCGGCACAGGTCCGAAAGACGTGTGATACGGGACGCAGCGCGCGCGAGCGCAGGTGCACCTCATTCCACCGTCAGGAGTACAGTGCCGCCCGTTCACACAGGGAGGTGCGCGGATGGACCGCTACGTGTTGGGGCTCCAGGACATCGGGCTGACGCAGGTCGCGAGCGTTGGCGGCAAGGGCGCGCATCTGGGGGAGCTTTCGCGGCTCGAAGGCGTCCGCGTACCGGCTGGCTTTTGCGTGACGACGGACGCCTTCCTGCGGGTCATGGCGGAAGCTCCGTCGCTCGACGAGCGGATTGAACGGCTGTCGCGGCTGAAGCCGGACGACCGGGAGCAGCTCCGCGCGCTCAGCGCTGAAATCCGTCAAACGATTGAAGCGACCCCCATCCCCGACGCACTGGCGAAGGCGATCACCGATTCGCTCGCCCGTCATGGAGAGCAAGCCGCCTACGCCGTCCGCTCGAGCGCGACAGCGGAGGACCTCCCGACGGCCTCCTTCGCGGGCCAGCAGGACACGTACCTGAACATCGTGGGGCCGGCGGCGATCCTCCAGCACATCCGCCGGTGCTGGGCCTCGCTCTTCACCGAGCGGGCCGTCATCTACCGCCTGCGAAACGGCTTCGACCACCGGAAGGTCCGCATGGCGGTGGTCGTGCAGCAGATGCTCTTCCCGCGGGTGGCCGGCATCCTGTTCACGGCCGACCCCGTCACCTCCAACCGGAAGGTCGCCTCCGTGGAGGCCAGCTTCGGCCTTGGCGAGGCGCTCGTCTCAGGCCTGGTGAACGCGGACGTCTACAAGGTGCGGGACGGCGAGGTCATCGACAAGACGGTCGCCACCAAGCGGCTGGCCATCCACGCCTCGCCGGAGGGCGGGACGCACGAACAAGCGATCGAGCCGGAGCGGCAGCAGCAGGCCACGCTGACGGACGCGCAGGCCGTGCGGCTCGCGCAGTTGGGCCGGAAGCTCGAAGCGCACTTCGGCTGCCCCCAGGACATTGAATGGTGCCTGGTCGACGATGGCTTCCAGATCGTCCAAAGCCGGCCCATCACCACGCTGTTCCCCATCCCCGCGACAGGCGATCGGGAGAACCACGTCTACGTCTCCGTGGGTCATCAGCAGATGATGACCGACGCCATGAAGCCGCTGGGGCTCTCCCTGTTCCAACTGACGGCCTTGCGGCCCATGTATGAGGCCGGAGGGAGGCTGTTCGTCGACATCGCCCAGGGCCTGGCTTCGCCAGCAAGCCGCGCGGTCCTCCTCGATGCCTTGGGGAAGTCCGACCCGTTGATCAAGGACGCGCTGGAGACGCTCCTCGGACGCGGGGAGTTCATCCAGACACTGCCGGACGTCGGGCCCGGCAAGGCACCTGCGGGCGGTGCGCCAGCCCCGCTCGAAACGAATCCGGCCATCGTCGACGAGCTGATCGCTCGCAGCCAGGCCTCCATCGCGGCCTTGAAGCGCGACATCCAGACGAAGTCCGGTTCCGAGCTGCTCGACTTCATCCTGACGGACATCCAAGAGCTGAAGCGGCTCTTGTTCGATCCGCGAAGCCATCAAGTCATCATGGCGGCGTTCGAGGCCTCCTGGTGGCTCAACGAACACCTGCTCGCGTGGCTGGGCGAGAAGAACGCAGCCGACACCCTCACACAGTCCGTCCCCCACAACGTCACGTCGGAGATGGGCTTGGCGCTCCTGGACGTCGCGGACGTGATTCGTCCGCATCCACACGTGGTGCCGTTTCTGCGGGACGTCGAGGACGAGGGCTTTCTGGAGGAACTGGTCAGGCTTCCAGGCGGACAGGAGGCGCGCGACGCCATCCAGTCCTACCTCGACAAGTACGGCATGCGCTGCGTCGGGGAGATCGACATCACGAAGCCGCGCTGGAGCGAACGCCCCACCACGCTCGTGCCCCTCCTCCTCGGCAACATCAAGAACTTCGACCCGGGCGCGGGCGAGCGACGCTTCGAGCAAGGACGCCAGGAGGCCCTGAAGAAGGAACAGGAGCTGCTGGAGCGCCTGCGGACGTTGCCGGACGGGGAGCAGAAGGCCCAAGACACCCAGCGGATGATCGACCGGGTCCGGACCTTCATCGGGTATCGGGAGTATCCGAAGTACGGCATCGTCAACCGCTACTTCAACTACAAGCAGGCCTTGTTGCTCGAAGCCGAGCGCCTCGTACAAGCCCAGGTGCTTCGAAAGAAGGAAGACATCTTCTTCCTCACGCTTCAGGAGTTCCACACCGTCGTGCGCACGAACCAGGTGGATGAATCACTCATCCGCCTGCGCGAGGACGCGTACAGGTCATATCAAGCGCTCACCCCGCCCCGGGTGCTCACGTCGGATGGCGAAGTCCTCACCGGGGCGTATCGACGCGACGATGTCCCGGCCGGAGCGCTGGTCGGCCTGCCGGTTTCCTCCGGAACCATCGAAGGGAGGGCCCGCGTCATCCTGGACATGGCGGAGGCCGACCTCGAAGCGGGCGACATCCTGGTCACCGCCTACACGGACCCGAGCTGGACGCCCCTGTTCGTCTCCATCAAGGGACTGGTGACGGAGGTGGGAGGCTTGATGACCCATGGCGCGGTGATTGCCAGGGAGTACGGCTTGCCAGCCGTCGTGGGGGTGGAGCATGCCACCCGGCGGATCCAGGACGGTCAGCGGATTCGCGTGCATGGAACGGACGGGTACGTGGAAATCCTGAGCCAACCTGGCTGAAGGCAGCCAATCCCAGCCATTGCAATGTCTCCTGCCCGACCTCCCTGAACCATCTTCGCCGCCCACCCGTCGGGCGAGCACCCACCAGGAGGCGCGCCTGACTCAAACGTGAGCGCCCAAGCCTGCGAAGACAACCCGGTCTGCTTCTGCAACAAAGTCTGTCGTCAACAGTGTGGCACCAACAACCCCACGTGCATGGACGCGTGCGTCTCCGACTGTCTGTAACGAGGCCCGTTGCCCGCGCGGAGGAAAACGAGCGCGCCGGGGAGCCCGCCCCGGCGCAGCTTCAGCGGACAGCGCGGCCCTTGAGCGACTCGACGAGGAAGTCGATGAAGGTCCGGACACGCGTCGCCAGGTGCTCATGGCCAATGTGCACGGCGTGGATGAGTTCGATGTCTCCCGCGCTGTATCGCTCCAGCACAGCAACCAACCTGCCGGAGGCGATGTCCGGCTGGACGTGATAGCCGCCAAGCCGCGCCAGGCCCACGCCTTCCAGGACGAGCTGGCGCAGCATGACACCGCTGTTGCCGTGGACGTTGCCTGACACGGGCAACGCGTACGCCTCACCACTCGCGGGGTCCCTGAAGGGCCACTCGTCCGTGGGCCGCCGGAAGTTGAACCTCAGGCAGTTGTGTTGGGACAGGTCCTCCGGACGCCTGGGGAGCCCATGCGCCTTGAGATAGCCGGGCGACGCCACGATGACGCGCCGGCTCTCGAGCAGCTTCCGCGCCTTGAGCGTGGAGTCCCGCAGTGGCCCCGTCCGGATGGCGACATCCGTGCGCTGGTCCATCAGGTCGATCACCGTGTCCGTCAGCGAAACGTCGAGCTCGACCTGCGGATACAAGGCCAGGAACCGGGGCACGAGCGGCAACAGATGGACTTCGCCAAACGCCACCGACGTATTCACCCGCAACAGCCCACGTGGCACCACGTTGCCTGTCGTCACCAGGCTCTCCGCGTCATCAATCTCCGCGAGGATGCGCCGCGCCCGCTCCAGATAGAGCGCTCCCTCTGGCGTCAGTTGCAGCGCGCGCGTCGAACGCAGCAGCAGCGAAGTGCCCAGCCGGTCCTCGATGCGAGCAACGAGCTTGCTGACCGCCGAGGGCGTCAACCCCAGCTTCCTCCCCGCCGCCGAGAAGCTCCCACTGTCAGCCGTGGCCACGAAGACAGCCATCTCACCCGCGCGGTGGTCCACCGAGACCTCTTTGAATTTGATTCACAGGCACTTTGACATTCTGGACGTTTCCGCTCAAGGCGCTCGCCACTAAATGAACCCCAGCGTTCACTCGGCTGAAGCCCACGGGCGTCTGGAGACGGGACATGGATCTACAACTCGACGGAAGAACCGCACTGGTGACGGGAAGCACCGCAGGCATCGGCCTGGCCATCGCGGCGCGGCTGGCCGCGGAAGGCGCCCACGTGGTGATTCCCGGGCGCTCACGGGAGAAGCTGGATGCGGCGGTCGCGCACATCGAACGGGCCCATCCCGGTACGGCAGCACGCGTGCGGACGGTCCTGGCGAACCCGGCCGACGCGGCCGGGGCCACCCTCCTCGCTCGCGAGCTTCCCGACGTGGACATCCTCGTCAACAACCTTGGCATCTACGAGTCCAAGGCCTTCGGCGATGTCAGCGACGAGGACTGGCGAAAATTCTTCGAGGTGAACGTCCTGAGCGGCGCCCGGCTGGCGCGTCAGTACCTGCCGGGAATGATGAAGCGGAATTGGGGACGCATCATCTTCATCGCCAGTGACTCCGCGCTCGTCATTCCTCCGGACATGATTCACTACGGCATGACGAAGTCCGCCCAGCTCTCGATTTCCCGAGGGCTCGCCGCGACGACGAAGGGCACCCGCGTCACCGTCAACGCCGTGCTTCCAGGCACGACCCGCTCCGAGGGCATTGGCGACTTCTTCAAGAGCGTGGCATCGAACCCGAACGCCCCCATGGCCGAAATCGAGGCCGAGTTCTTCAAGAAGGAACGCCCGACGTCCCTGCTCCAGCGCGTCATCGAGGCAGAGGAGATCGCGGCGCTCGTGGCCTTCGTCGCAAGCCCTTTGTCATCGGCGACCAACGGCGCCGCGCTGCGCGCCGACGGCGGCGTCGTTCCGACCATCGCATGACGGGAACCCGCGGCCTCACGCCGGCATCGCGTTCACTTCGTCCGTGAAGCCCGGCGTGGCGTTCGCGTGCAGCACCAGAGGCGGCTGCAACTCCAGGCCGCCAGGTCTCAGGCTTCCCGGTCCATGAAGAGCAGCCCCGCGGGTGGCAAGGGTTCGACTCGCAGGGTGCTCGGCGGCAGCGTGGCCTGGGCTTCCATCACCGCGCGCACCTCCCACAGCGGAGGTGGATTGAGCGCGAAGCCCGCCTGGAACATGCCCGACTCGACGCCCTCCACCAGCGACGCCAGCCCCTGCACGGGGAACACCTGCGAGTGCCCCGGCGCCTCCGGGTCCTTGATGCCCAGCACCGTCCGCAACACCAACGCGTTGAGCAACGCGAGGTCCAGGCTCCGCAGCGTGGGATTGCGCGGCGCGCCCTTCAGGTGCGCCAGGTCCAGGCCCTGACGGAACCGGAGGATGCGGCCTCGGCCGCCCGGAAGCACCAGCAGCACCGCGTGGTGCCCGGTGATGAGCGTGGCCAGCCGCTCGCGCGCCACCGACAGGCCCCGGGGCGTGTTCAGCGGCTCGTCCAGTTCGTAGACGCGCGCATACGCCGTCACCAGCGTGAGGAACGTCTCCTCCTTGAAGGTCTCCACGCCCTTGAGCGCGCGGTGGATGGGCAGCAGCTCCAGGCCGGGGTCGGACAGCGGGACGACGGCCGCCAGCGTGGGGCCTCGCTCGTCCAGCGCGGCCAGCGGGCGCATGGGTGCCTCATCCAGCACGGCCTGGATTCGCTTCGACACGGGCGAAGGCTCGATGCGCCGCAGGCACAGGGTGTTCTGTCCGAACTGCCCCTGCCACATGACGACGGCCCGCTCCGAAACCTCCGCGAGCAGACCTCGCAGCACGCCGTGGTCGTCCGCGGTGAGCGTGACGGCGGGCTCGGCCTCCCACGCCCGAGGGCGGTACGGGTCGTGCTCCAGGGACGTGCCCCCATTCGGATTGAGGGCACACAAGAGGAAGCGCACCGGCGGCCCGCCCAGCTTCCCGGCGGGCCCCTGGATTTCCACCAGGTACATCGCGGGCCGGGGGTCTCTCAGCAACGTGCCCGAGTCGCGCAAGCGCCGCAGCTCGGCCGAGGGATTGGCGGCCTCCAGCAACGGGCGGACATGCGATGGCTGGGGCACCGCGTTGCCACGCGGCACGTAGCCGCTGGGCTCCAGCGAGGACTCCAGAGGGGCGAGAAGGGCCGTAAAGGGATTGACGCGCGCCATGTCGGGGGGAAGGTGGTGCCTCCTGCCCCGCCGTGCCATGGCGCTCGCCAGGCCGCTTCAGAGCGCGTCTACCACCAGACGTTCGTGTAAGGCCGCTCCTTCTCCTTGCGGCCAGACATCTTCAGCGCGGAGCGGTCCACGCTCTCCTCCCACAGCAGGCTCACCGTGGTGATGGCGCCCGCGGAGCCCAGGAAGGACAGGACGTACGGCGTGGACTGATCAAAACCGCCCAGCACCAGGCCGGAGATGAGCAGCACCACCGCGCCCACACCGCCGCCGAAGATGTTTGCTCGGACGATTTGGGTCGGCGTCGGGTTGTAACGCATGGTGGCCAGGGCCAGCGCTCCCGCGCCGATGCCCGGCGCCAGCAGCAACGTGTCGCGCCACGTCTTGCCGGACACCGGCGTCCCCGAGAAGTGGATGATGGCCAGCAACAGGGCCGAGTACGCGGCGCCCCAGCCCGCGCCCGAGGAGATGAGCAACCCATCGTTCAACGGCATCTGGCCACCACCAATGCCCGCCGTGAGCCACGCACCCAGTTCGGCGCCCAGGAAGGCGGACCACGTCAGGACGCCCGCGTCCTGGGTGAACAGGTCCATCAGGCCCGCGGTGAACATGCCGCCCACCACCGAGTTCGCGATGCTGAAGGTGGACATGGGCCGGTCCACCCAGTTGTTGAACTGCCACCACGACGAGGCACCGAAGCCCAGGCCCGCGCCAATGAGCGTGCCCGCGAGCATCGCCTCGCGCGAGCTCTTGTCGAAGTTGAAGTCACTGGCGAACGCCTGCGTGAAGAACCCGCCCAGCGCGCCCAGCGTCGTGTGGTGCACGATGAAGGTGAAGCTGCCCGGGCCGGACAGGAACGGGCCCTGTCGCGGACGGCCGTCCAGAATCACCCCGGTGTCCTCCATGGGAGGCGCGGCCGCGGAGGCCTTGGCCGTGGCACGCCCGTCCGGCGTCAGCGGCGACTGCGGCCGCGTCCGCAGCGAGTCCTCGTCCGGAGGCATCGTCGGCGCGTCGCTCACCGTCGATGAGCGGTCCGGAGACGGATAGCCATTCTGCTCGGGCGGGTACGTCCCCTGCTGCGGCCGCGCATACGGGTCCGCCGGCTGCTGCGAGGGAGGCTGCGCGTACGGGTCCGCCGACTGCTGCGACGGCGGCTGTGCATACGGGTCCGCGGGCTGCTGCGACGGCGGCTGCGCATACGGGTCCGCGGGCTGCTGCGACGGCGGCTGTGCGTACGAATCCACCGGCTGCTGCGACGGCGGCTGCGCGTACGAATCCACCGGCTGCTGCGCGGGAGGCTGCGCGTACGGGTCCGCGGGCTGCTCGCCCGTCCCTGTCTGGCGATACGTGGGCTGCGGCGGCGCCGCGTAACCCGCCGGAGCGGACGGCGGCTGCGCATCCGCGGGGGATGGATAGGTTCCGCCGGCCTGCGCCTTCACGGACTCCGGAAGGACCAGCGCGAGAGCGAGGACGGTGAGGGGAAGGCTGCTCCAGCTTCTCAGAAGTGACACGCAAGGACTCCTTCGGTCCGGCCTGGAGGCAGAAAACCACAACCCGTCCTCCGGTGGCGTAATTTGGAGCGCCAGTCGACTTCCGCCAGGGGTCGTTCACAGCCACGCACTTCTTTTCTTCCGCGGCGCGAACGCGGCTCGCGTATCAGTGGGTCACCATGCCTGAAGGCTTCTCGTGGTCAGAGCTCGGCGTCGACTCGTCCCGTGTCCAGGTGGTCAAGGACATCCCCCTTCCCTCCGGCCGCCGTGAGTTCGTCCTGTACTGGTGCATGGTGAACCATCGCGCCGAGCAGAACCACGCGCTCGACGCCGCCATCGGACTGGGCAACCAGCTTGGGCTCCCCGTCGTCGTCTATCAGGCCATCCGCCCGGACTACCCCTACGCCTCGGACCGGCTCCATGCCTGGGCCCTGGAGGGGATGATGGACATGGCCACGGACTGCGCCGCGCGCGGCCTGCCCTACTGGTTGGAGCTGCCCCGCACGACGAAGGAGCACCGCCCCCGGTTGGCCGAGCTGGGCCGCCGCGCCGCCGCCGTCGTCTCGGACCTGTTCCCCACGTTCATCATCCCAGGCCACCTCCGCGGCGCGGCCAAGGCGCTGGACGTGCCGCTGTTCGCGGTGGACGCCTCGTGCGTGGTGCCCATGCAACGCATCGCCACGCGGCAGATTGGCGCGTACACGCTGCGGCCCAAGTTGAAGAAGCTGTGGCCCGAGTACCTGGAGCGCACCGTCCCGTCCCGCGACGTGAAGGCCGCCGCGGCCGGGCGCAAGCTGTCACCGGACTTCGACACGGCTGACGCACACGAGGCCCGCGAGGCCCTGCACACCTTCGACCTGGACCACGCCGTGGCCCCCATCTCCGAGCGAGGCGGACGCAAGGCCGGCCTCAAGGCCATGCGTGACTTCGTGCGCCGCAACCTGGAGAGCTACGACACCGGCCGGAACGACCCGGGCCTCGCGCAGTCCTCCGGGCTGTCCCCCTTCTTCCACTGGGGCAACCTCTTCCCCGGAGAGGCCGCGCGCGCCGCCATCAAGGCTCGCGGCGCGAAGGACCCTTCCGTCCAGAGCTTCATCGAGGAGCTGCTCGTCCGCCGCGAGCTGGGCTTCAACTACTGCTACCACACGCCGGGCCCCCAGCAGCTCTCCGTGGCCTCCTTGCCGCCATGGGCTCGCGAATCGCTCACGAAGCATCAGAAGGACGCGCGCGAGCATCGCTACTCGATGAAGCAATTGGAGACGGCGCGCACCGAGGATGGCCTGTGGAACGCGGCCCAGCGCGAGCTGATGGAGCGAGGCCGCATCCACAACTACCTGCGCATGCTCTGGGGCAAGAAGCTCCTGGAGTGGAGCCCGTCCCCCAAGGTGGCGCTGCAACGCATCGCGTTCCTCAATGACAAGTACGCGGTGGACGGCAGGGACCCGGCCAGCGTCGCCAACTTCATGTGGGTGCTGGGCCTGCACGACCGGCCCTTCCAGGAGCGGAAGGTGCTGGGCAAGGTGCGGCCCATGAGCTCGGCCCGCACGGCGGACAAGTATGACCTGGCACCCTACCTGGAGCGCTGGGGGCGGCCGGACGACCCACCGGTGAAGCTCAAGCGCGTCCGAAGGAAGGCAGTCGGGTGAGCAAGGCTGTTGACATCCGAGCGCCCAAAAGTGACACGGCGGTTCCATTCCTGCTCGGGCGCGGCTAAACGCTCGAAGCGGGACACCGAGATCAGGAGCCGGCCATGGGAATGATGAAGTTCGATATCCCCCACTCCCTCCCCAAGGAGGAGGTCAAGCAGCGCGTCGAGCAGTTGCTCCAGTACTGGGGCGGCAAGTACGGCGTGAAAGCGGACTGGCAGGGGGAAGGCGCGAAAATCGTCGGCAAGGTGATGGGCATCCAGATGGACGCCTCCTTCGTCATCACCGACAAGGCCGTCGAGGGCGAGGGCACCGACCCGGGCATGCTGCTGCGCGGTCAGGCCAAGAGCTACCTGCAGAAGAAGTTCGGCATGGTGCTCGACCCGAGCAAGAGCCTGGACCAGGTGAAGACCAGCCTGGACTGAAGTGAAGGCCCCACGGCCCCTGCGTCAGCGCAGGGGCTGTTCCTCCAGCGCGGCCAGCGCGTACCGCGCCGCGCGGGAGATGGCGTCCGCCGAGTCCGGCATCTCCGGGTAGTGCCCCGCCAGGGGCCGCTGCGGAAAGCGAAGCTGGGCAATGGCGTTGCGGTAACTGCGCCGGGCCGCCTCATGGTCCTGGGTGCGCTCGTGCACCTGGGCCAGGAGGTAGTGCCCAATGGCGAGCGTGGGCTCGAGGAACAGGGCCTTGCCCAGCTCGGACCGCGCCTCCGCCAGCTCCCCCGCCTGCAACGCGGCGACCCCGCCGAACACGCGCGCCTCCACGCACAGCGGCTCGCGCTGGATGGCCTGGGCGAAGGCCTCCCGGGCCTCGGGGATGCGCCCGGTGAGCGAGAAGAGGTTGCCCAGCGTGAGCAGCCCGTCCAGGTCGCTGGGTTCGTCCGCCAGCAGCCGCTGCACACCCGCGATGGCGGCGGAGAAGTCCCCCTGCGTCATCTTCCGCACCGCCATGGCCAGACGCTCCGCCGGAGGCAGGAGCATGGGCCACGCGGGCACCTCCACCGTGGGCGTCCGCGGCGCGGCGGGCACCGTGGGCAGCTCGGTGGTGATGCGCGGGCGGGCGGAGTCCAGGCTCGCCACCGTGGGCAGCTCGGCGGTGATGCGCGTGCGCGCCGCGCTGGCCGGAGGGGGCGCGGCAATCACCGGCAACGGCGCGTGCGGCGACACGGCGGGCAAGCGCCCTGGCACCACGGACCGGGGCCCCGTCGAGGCCCCCAGCGCGGGAAGCGTCACGCTGGGCCGGCTGGGCGGGGTTGTGGCCGACGCCGCGGCGGGCAGGACCACCGCGGGCAGGCGCGTCGTCAGCGGGACGTCCGCGGGCGACACGCGCCTGCGCACGTCGGTGGGGAGCGGGTCCGCCGGGGCAACGGCATTGAGCGCGGGGACCTCCGGCTCGCCGGGATACGGCGTCATCCGCAGCGGCGGGACGCGCAGGCCCTTGTCGTTCAGCGGGCGTCGGTAGACGAAGGCCCCATCCACTTCAATCATCTCGAAGCGGTCGTAGACCTTGAAGAGGCTCTCCGAGTAGCCCAGGAACAGCAGCCCGCCCGGCCGCAGCGCCGCGAGGAAGCGGTCCATCAACCCGCGGATGGTGGGCAGGTCGAAGTAGATGATGACGTTGCGGCAGAGGATGAGGTCCAGCGACGACAGCGCCACCTTGTCGAAGACGGGCACGGCGAGGTTCTGCCCGTCGAAGCGGATGTACTCGCGCAGCGCGGGCAGGGCCTCGTAGCCTTCCTCGACGGGCCGGAAGAAGCGCGTGAGCCGCTCCTGGTTGATGCTGATGGCGCGCCGCGACGTGAAGCGCCCCTGCTTCGCGGCCTCCACCGCCGCCAGGTTCAAATCCGTGGCCCAGAGGTCCACCTCCAGGGACAGCGCTCCCAGCTCCGCGAGCACCATGGCCAGGCTGTAGGGCTCCTCGCCCGTCGCGCAGCCCGCGGACCAGATGGACACCTTGCGCATCTCGCGCCGCGACCGGGACACCAGGTCCGGCAGCACGCGCTTCTCCAGCGCGCGGAACTGCTTGGCGTCGCGGAAGAACTCGGTGTGCCCCACCGTGACGAGCGGCAGCAGCGAGCGCAGCTCCTCCTCGCCGCCGGGGCCCGTGAGCCGTTGGATGTAGTGCTCGGGCTCGTCCAGGCCCAGCACGGGCATGCGCGTGGACAGGGCCAGCCGGAGGCTGTGGAAACCATCCGGGGTGATTTTCAGGCCCGCGCGCTCCAGGAGGAGCGCGGCCAGTTGCTGCAACACTTTCTGGCTCGCCGTCAGCACAAGTCCACCCACTGCATCAACGCCGCGCCAATCCGGCTCAACGGCAGCACCTCGTGCGCCGCGCCCATCAGCACCGCCTCGCGAGGCATGCCCCAGACGACGCTGGACGCTTCGTCCTGGGCAATCGTCCGGCCCCCGCGCTCCCGAATCTCCTTCAGTCCTCGCGCGCCGTCGCGCCCCATGCCCGTCAGGATGACTCCGATGCAGCGCGAGCCGAACGCCTCGCCCGCCGACGTCAGCAGCATGTCACAGGAGGGCCGGAAACCGCGAAGCGCGGGGCCGGAGTCCAGCTCCAACCTGCCCTCGGGTCTGACCAACAGATGACTGCCTGACGGAGCGATGTACACCGAGCCCGGCTCCATGACCACGTCATGTTCGGCCTCGCGCACGCGAAGCGCAGTTTCATTGGCGAGCCAGTGCGCCAGGCCCTCCGTGAAGCCCTCGCTGATGTGCTGACAGTAGGCGATGGGCGCCGGGAACGAGCGCGGAATCATGCGCAGCACCTGCGCCACCGCCTTGGGCCCGCCCAGCGACGCCGCGATGGCCACCAGCGGGTACGGCGGAGGGGGCCGGGCCTCGCGCGCCGGCTGCTGCACGGGCCGCGTCTGCACCTGGCGCACCGCCTTCACCTGCGCCAGCAGCACCAGCTTGCGCGACACGTGCGACCAGAACTCGGGCCCTGGCGTCGCGGGGCGCTCGAGCACCTCCAATGCGCCCATCACCATCGCCTGGAACGCTTCCTGGCCGGACAACAGGCCCGGGTGAAGGGCCAGCACCGGCACGGGGCGCTCCACCATCACCTGCTCGATGGCGGCCAGCGCATCCACGGCGGTCAGGTCCACGAGCACCACGTCCGGGAAGTGGCGCTGCACGGCCACCAGGGCACCGGAGAACTCGACCTCCGCCGGCCCCACGGGCACCAGGGACTCTCCATCGAAGAGCCCCCGGGCCGCGAGCGCACGGAGGCCCTTGCCCACCATGAGCACACGAAACGCCATTCCTGCCGCCACCGCGCTGCCGCCCAAGCCAGGTTCCTCAGGTCAGCCGGTCGATGGCCTGGGCAAGCACTTCCACGCCCAGCTCGCCCTTGACGAGATAGGCATCCGCGCCCGCGTCCAAACCGCGCCGCTTGTCCTCCGGAGAGGCGAGCGACGACAGGATGATGACGGGAATGCGGGCCACCGCGGGCGTCGACTTGAGCCGCCGCGCCAGCGAGAACCCGTCCAGTCGGGGCATCTGCACGTCCGTGAGGATGAGGTCGTACGTGTTGTTCTGCACCTTCACGTAGGCCTCTTCGCCGTCCTGCGCCTCCTCGACGGAGTGCCCCAGCGCCTTCACCAGCGCCCCTTCCGTGGCGCGGGCAATGGGCGAGTCGTCCACCAGCAGCACCCGGAGGCGCTTGGCGGCGGGAGCCTGGGTGACGGGGCGGGCCATGCGGCGCACCTCCGACATGATGTCCGGCACGTGGAGCAGCACCGCGATGCGGCCGTCTTCCAGCGCCGCCGTGCCCGCGATGAAGGGCGCGCCCTTGAGGAACTCGCCGCCGCACGGCTTCACGGCCACCTCGCGCTCGTCCACGAAGCCGTCCACCACCAGCGCCGCGTGGTCCTCGCCGTGGCGCACCACCACCGCGGGAGGCTTGTCGAAGCGGTTGCCGCCGTTGAGCCCCAGCAGCGGCCCCAGCGCCACCAGCGCCGTGGGCTTGCCACGGTGCCGGACCGCCAGGGTGCCGAAGATTTCCAGCCGGTCATCCGGCTTCACGCGCATCACCGCTTCCACGTCCGCGGCGGGCATGCCGTAGACGTCGTCGCCCAGGCGGACCAGCAACACCTTCATCAACGCCAGCGACTGCGGCAGGCGCAGGGTGATGGTGGTGCCACGGCCGATGCGGCTGCTCACGCCCACCGAGCCGCCCAGCGTCTCCACCTTCCGCTTCACCACGTCCATGCCCACGCCACGGCCGGACAGCTCGCTGACCTGGTCGCGGGTGGAGAAGCCGGGGCGGAAGATGAGCTCGATGGCCTCGCGCTCGGACAGCGCGGCGGCCTGCACCGCGTTGATGAGGCGCTTGGAGATGGCCGCCTGACGCAGCCGCTCCGGGTCGATGCCGCGGCCGTCGTCCTCCACCTCGATGTGGAGCATGTCCCCATCCACGCGCACGCGGATGCGGATGCGGCCGTTGAGCGGCTTGCCGAGCTGCTGGCGCGTGTCCGGAGACTCCACGCCGTGGTCCACCGAGTTGCGCAGCAGGTGCACCAGCGCGTCGCGCACGTCCCCCAGCATGGACCGGTCCACGCCGATGTCGGCGTTCTCGATGACCAGGTCCACTTCCTTGCCCTGCGTGCGCGACATCTCGCGAACGGCGCGCGGGAAGGCGTCGAACACGGTGGACAGCGGCACCAGCCGGGCCTCGGCCACGTGGTCCGCCATCTTGGCCAGGTTGCCGTGCAGCGTGTTGATGCCGTCGTCGTTGCGGCGCACGAAGCGGAACGCATCGTCGCGCAGCATGTGGAGGTCGCTCTCCACGCGGTCCAACTGCTCCCGGACGTCCACCGAGATGTCGATCTCCTCGGCCAGCCGGAGGAAGCGGTCCCCCAGGCGGCTGAAGCGCTCGAACAACTCTTCGGTCTCCGAGCTGCGCAGCCGGCCGCGGGCGCTCTCCACCAGCAGGTCGCCCGCGAGCAACCCCAGCGAGTCGAGCACCTCCACGTTGACGCGGATGCTCCGGTCGGCGACCGCGGACTTCGCGGCGCTCGGGGCTTCCTCGTCACGGCCGTGCGCGGGGGCCGGATGCGCCCCGCTGGCATGGGCCGGCGCGGGCTCCGCCACGGGCGCCCGGGGTGCGGGCTGTGCGGCGTGAGCCTGCACGGGCACGGTCGGCGGCGCCACGGCCACCGGTGCCACCACCGGCACGGCGACGGGCGCCGGCGGCGGAGCAGCGGGGGCCGCGGGCTTCGCGCCCGGAATGGCGGGCGGCGTCTGTCCGGAGACCTCCGCGAGCATGCGGACCATCTCCTCGCTCGCCGAGTTGCCGGTGTTGGCACCGGACAAATCCTCGTTGAGGTCGGAGAGGACGTCGCACGCCCTGAGCAGGACGTCGGTGGCCACCTCGGTGGCCGTCTTGCCCTCGCGCTCCGCGCGCAGGACGTCCTCGGCGGCGTGCGCAAGCTGCCCGATGGCGGCCAGACCCAACATGCGGGCCTCGCCCTTCATCGTGTGCAGCTCGCGCGCGACGTCCTCCGCGGCCTGGTCCGCGGTCTCCTTCTCCAGGTCCAACACCCCCAGTTGAATCTTCTGGAGACGGTCGGCGGTGACCTCCTGGAACTTCTTCAGGAGGGATTTCTTTAGAGCCTCGGTGTCCATGGCCGGCGTTCGCCCCTCCCCTTCCAGGAAGCGCTAGTCCGCCTTGAACCGCTTGATGAGCTCGGCCAGGCGTCCGGCCAACTGCGTCAGCTCCGCGGCCGCACCCGTGGCCTGCTTCGAGGCCTGCGTCGTCTGGCGCGTCACGTCCTCGATCTCCGCCATGGACGCCACCACCTGCTCGGTGGCCGTGCGCTGCTGCTGCGTGGCCAGGTTGATGACGCGGGCCGCGTCGCTCGTCTCCTGGACACCGGCGAGGATGCCTTCCACCGCCTGCGCCGCCACCGCGCCCAGCTTCTCGCCGGACTCGGTCGCGGACTTGGACGCCTCGGCGGCGCCGGCCGCGGCGGCCGTGGCCTCGCGAATCTCCGTGATGAGGTTCTTGATCTCCTTGGTGGAGTCCAGGACGTTCTCCGCCAGGCGCCGCATCTCCGCCGCGACGATGGAGAAGCCCTTGCCGGCCTCACCGGCGCGGCTGCCTTCCAGCGCCGCGTTCAGCGCCAGCAGGTCGGAGCGGTCCGCGATCTCGTCGATGACCTCGACCACGGTGCCAATGCGCTCCACGCGCTTGGACAGCTTGGCGATGGAGTCCGCCACCGCGACGCCGTCGCTGCGGATCTGCTGCATGGCCTGGATGAACTCGCCAATGGCGCCCCGGCCCGCGCGCGCCGCGCCGAGCGTCTCTTCCGCCACGCGCGCCACGCTGCCCGCGTTCTCGGCGATCTGCGCCGACGCGTGCTTGAGCTCCTCCATGGTGGCGGTCGTCTCGTGGATGGCCGCCGCCTGCTCCGTGGAGGACGTCTCGTGCTGCGTGGACGCCGCCAGCACCTGGTTGGCGGACGAGGACAGCCTCAGCGCCGCCTCGTTGATCTCCCGCACGAAGGTGCGCAGCGTCTCGATGACCTTGCCGAAGCCCTCCAGCAGGGGCCCGAGCTGGGGGTCTTCCGTGGTGGTGTTCCACCGGGACAGGTCGCCCTCGCGCACCAGGCCGATGAGCGCGTCCAGCGCCTGGTCGATCTCCTGCGCCGCCACGTGCTTGCGGTGCTCGGAGGCGGCGAACTGGTCCAGCACCTGGTTGAGCAGGTGGGCCAGCTCCGCGCCGGACTCACCCACCAGCTCCTTGGGCACGCGGGCCTGGAGGTTGCCGGACAGCACCGTCAACAGCGTGTCGGTGATGGCCTTCGTGGAGGAGGAGGTCGACGCCGCGTTGGCGGCACCGGCCTTGGAGGCGGGAGCCTTCCGGGCGCGTGCCTTGGCAGCGGGCTTCTCGTTGGGGGTGTCCAGGGACATGTGTCTCAGTGCCTTCCTTGAGTCCTTGCGGTTTCGACCAGATCGATGAGCAACACGGTGCGGGCCTCTTCCAGGCACACACCGACTGCGTAGGCTGCGGCGCCGGCCGTGGGGGGCATCCGGCGCAGGGAATTGACGGGGATGGAGCGCACGCCGTGGACCGCGTCCACCTTGAGGTGGGCCTCGCCCTCCGGCGTGTCGAAGACGATGGCCCGGTTGCCCTTGAAGGGCAGCCCCAGCTCCCGCAGCGTCAAATCGTCCGGCAGCGCGCGGTCGATGCGCAGCACCTGGGACGCATCCGTCCCATAGAGCGTGGGGCCAATGTCGAAGAAGAGCAGGTCCACCTCTTCCTCCTTCTCCTGGACGGGATCGTCGGTCACCGGGCCACCGCCCGCTGCCGCGCCGTCTGGAGCAGCTTGGAGAAGTTGAGGAGGTTGATGGCCTCCTGGTTGCCGCTGGCCTGCACCACACCCAGGAGGTGCTCGGCGGCGGCGTCACCGCCCAGGGGCGGAGGAAGGATGTCCGCCACGGGCACGCGGCGCAGGCCCAGCACCGTGTCCGCCACGACCCCGGCCACGTAGCTGCCCGTGACGCCGACGAAGAGGCGGGTGCGCGGTCCGATGCGAGCCTCTCCCTTGGAGAGGAAGCGCAGCAGGTCCAGCACCGGGAGCACCTCGCCCCGGTGGCCGGTGACGCCCATGATGAAGGACGGCGTGCGAGGCAGCGGCGTGAGCAGGCCGGCCCGGAGGACTTCGAGCACGTTCTCGCTGGGCACGCCCAGGCGGAGGTCGCCCACGCGGAAGCAGAAGAACTCCTGCTCCGGCCGGGCCTGGGTGGCCAAAGCGCGGTCCGGAGCCATCCGGAGTGCTCGCTGGAGGGGAGTCGAGGTCGTGGTCAAGGCGCCAAAGTATCCGGAGGCGATGAATAGCGGTCAAGAGGACCTGACGACCCGCCCGCCTGGTCGCCGTTTCGATGGTCCGCGCTGCACCAAAGGTGTAGGGTTCCACCGCGAAGCCCTTGAGGAGGACGATGTCGCGCGTACTGGTCATTGACGACAGCCCGATGCTGGTGGAGCTCACCGTCCGGGCCCTCACCGCCGCCGGCTACCAGGCGAGCGGTGCGCAGGACCTGGCCAGCCTCGAGCAGAAGCTCGCGGAGGGGCCGTTCTCCCTCATCCTCATGGACGTCAACATGCCGGAGATGTTCGGCGATGACGTCGTGGAGTACCTGCGCCGGCAGAAGAAGGTCACCGCGAAGCTGGTCCTCTACTCCGACATCTCCGAGGCGGAGCTGGATGGGAAGACCAAAGCTTCCGGCGCGGACGGCTACATTCTGAAGAGCGGCGGGCTCGAGGCCGTGCTGGGCGGGGTCATGGGGTTGATTGGACCTCCCGCCCTGGGCATCCCCACGGCGGTGCCGGCCCCGGTGGCCGCCACGCCCGCCCCTGCTGCTCCCGCCGCCCCGGCGCCCGCGGCCCCTGCCGCCCCCGCGATGGGTGGCCTGAAGGCCGCGCCCACCACGGGCGGACGCAAGCCGCGCATCCTCATCGTGGATGACAGCGAGATGACGGCCCGCATCATCGAAGCGGACCTGGTGGCCAAGGGCTTCGAGGTGCATGTCGCCGACACGGCCGACAAGGCGACGAAGATCATCCTCAAGAAGCAGACGCGCCCGGACCTGGTGCTGCTGGACGTGCGCATGCCCAACGTGAACGGCGAGCAGTTCTGCCGCTTCATCAAGAGCAACAGCCTCTTCAAGGGCATCAAGGTGCTGCTGTGCTCGGGTGAGAACGTCGAGGAGCTGCAGCGCATCTGCCGCGAGGCGGGCGCCGACGGCTACATCCCGAAGGACGCGGTGATGGGCAACCTGGTGGCCAAGGAGCTGATGCCCACCGGGAACGAGTAGTTCGGAAGGTTCCGCGCCGGCTCCCCTCGTGGGTCGAGCCGGCGCACCCCAGGGCGCGCTACCGAGCCCCCGCCGCGTTCTCGCGCTCCTCGAGTCCACGCGCGAAGTTGCCGACGATGAGTCCCGGGCGCGCCGCCTTCAGCCGCTGAAGCAGCGTGCGGATGCCCACCGGCTCGCCACCCGCGCCGCGCTCGCGCGCGACCTCCAGGTACTGCAACGGGTCGATGCACAGCGAGCGCGTCTGCACCTGGTCCACGCGGTACTTCTTCACCAGCCGCTCCAGCGCCTTCACCTCGCCCTCGCGGTCGGTGACACCGGGGAACAGCAGCAGGTTCAGCGCCAGGTACGCACCGCGCTCACGCGCCAGCGCGATGGACGCCTCCACGTCCTCCCAGCCGTACTTCACCGGCTTGTAGTAGGCCTCGTAGAGGTCCTTCACCGCCGAGTTCAGCGACACGCGGATGGCGTCCAGCCCCGCGTCGAACAAGGCCTCCAGTCCACGCGTGAGGCTCGCGTTGGTGTTGATGTTGATGGAGCCCGCCTGCGAGCGCGCCCGCATGTAGCGGATGGCCTCCGCGATCTGCTTCCAGCGCGTGAGCGGCTCGCCCTCGCACCCCTGGCCAAAGCTCACCATCGTGCGGCCCGGCGCGTGCTCCAGATGGAAGAGGCCAATCTGGCCCATCTCCTCACCCGTGGGCCCGTCATCCATGCGCTCGTGCGACGCCGGAGGCCCATCCGCGGGCTGGTCGGAGATGCAGCCCACGCAGCGCGCGTTGCACATGACAGACGCGGGGATGGCCGCCTCGTCGCGCACGTAGAACGTGTTCTGCGACGTGAAGCACCGGTAGAGCATCGCGCACGTCTTGAGCTGCTTGAGGACGCGGTTGTCCGGGAAGCGCTCCATGTGCTTCGCCACCAGGTCCTTCATGTCCGGCGTGGAGAAGCGCTCCGGATCCCAGTGCGAACGACGGTCGGTATGGATGGCCCAGGCCACCGGCCCGTCCTTGCCCCACGCCGCGGCGGTGTACGCCCACTGCGGAAGCACCGGCCCGCTCCCCTTCACCTCGCCCGGAAGAAAGGTCCGCGTGTAGCCCGGCGGCAGCAACGCGCCGACCGCGTTGGGCACGAACGCCTTGCCGCCGACCTTCATCTCCCGGACGAGCTCCAGCTCGCCTGTCTCGGGGTGGAGGCCCACGGGCAGTCTGCCCGGAAGATGGACGAGCCGCCCGGCGGACGGCAGCGCGATGGGCTTGTCCTGCGGAGGGACGAGCTCTTCACCGCTGCGCAGCGTGGCGAGCAGGTACGGGTGTTCCATCACCCGTCCCTTGGGGTCCGCGAATAGGAGCTTCGGGGCAGACGTCATGTCCCTGGTAACTAACACGAGCCGCGCGCGCTTCATCACGCATCGCATCCAACGCCTCGCGTCATGTTCGCGGAGGGCGCTCGGCGCGTTCGCCCGCCGCGAAGGGCTGTCCGAGCGCACCTTGATTCCCCTCGGGGCCCCCGTTAGGGTCCGCGCGCTTTTTTACGTCCCCCTCTCGGAGGCAGTCGTGATCGTCGGAGTTCCCAAGGAGATCAAAACCCGCGAGTACCGCGTCGGCATGGTCCCAGCAGGCGTGAGCGCATTCACCGCCGCGGGCCATACCGTCCTGATCGAGACGAACGCCGGCGTGGGCTCCGGCATCCCCGATTCGGAGTACGTGCGCGTTGGCGCGCAAATCGTTTCCAGCGCGGACGAGGTCTGGCAGCGCTCGGAGATGATCATCAAGGTCAAGGAGCCCATCGCGCCCGAGTACGCGCGCATCCAGCCCGGCCAGATCGTCTACACGTATTTCCACCTGGCCGGCGTGGACCCGGAGCTGACCAAGACGCTCCTTCAGAAGAAGGCCACGGCCGTCGCGTACGAGACGCTGCAGTTGGATGACGGCAGCCTGCCGCTGCTCAAGCCCATGAGCGAGGTGGCCGGAAAGATGGCCATCCAGGTCGGCGCCAAGTGCCTGGAGAAGGCCCACGGCGGCAAGGGCATCCTGCTGGGCGGCGTGCCCGGCGTGCGCCGCGGCCGCGTCACCATCATCGGCGGCGGCGTGGTGGGCCTGTGCGCCGCCAAGGTCGCGGTGGGCATGGGCGCCGAGGTCACCATCCTCGACGTCAACATGGAGCGCCTGACCTACCTGGACGACGTGTTCCTCGGCCGCGTGGGCGTGCTGGCGTCCGACTCGGAGAGCATCGCCCGCAGCGTGCGCGAGGCGGACCTCGTCGTGGGCGCGGTGCTCATCCCCGGCGGCAAGGCCCCGAAGCTCGTCTCCGAGGCCCTCATCGGTGAGATGACCCCGGGCTCCGCGGTGGTGGACGTGGCGGTGGACCAGGGCGGCTGCATCGAGACCTGCAAGCCCACCACCCACGACAACCCCACCTTCGAGGTCCACGGCGTCGTTCACTACTGCGTCGCCAACATGCCGGGCGCCGTGCCGCAGACGTCCACCTACGCCCTCACCAACGTCACCCGCCCCTACTCGCGGAGGATCGCCGACCTGGGCCTGGTGGAGGCCATCAAGGCCGACCGCGCCCTCGCGCTGGCGGTGAACACCTACAACGGCCACGTCACCTACGAGGCCGTCGCGAAGGACATGGGCTACCCCTACATGCCGCTGGCGGACGCGCTGGCCGGCCGCAAGTAAGCTCAGCAAGCAGGCAGACGACGCGGTTTCAGGCGGGGAGGCTCGGATGGCGACATCCGGCCTCCCCGTCCGTTATCTGATGTGGGGAATATCTTTCCCCGTCCCGCGTCGTGTATTCCCGAAGCGGGCGTGCGGGCGGGTGTCGTGGGATGCCGTTGTTGCCCTGGTTGTTCCCGTGCATACATTTGGCGGGTAAGCGACAACTCATTCCCCATTTGTTTCGGGCCCTTGGAAGGCGGGATATGTTGGATTTCAGGCAACCCAACCGGACGAAGCAGGAATTCGAAGAGCTGGCGCTCGCGCACCTCGATCCGCTCTACTCGGCGGCGTTGCGTCTGACGAAGAACGAACGCGACGCCGAGGACCTCGTGCAGGACACCTGCATGCGGGCCTACCGCTTCTTCGACAAGTTCGAGCGCGGCACGAACATCAAGGCCTGGCTCTTCAAGATTCTGACGAACACGTTCATCAACCGGTACCGGCGCAAGGTGAAGGAGCGCACGGTGGTGGAAGGCGTGGAGCGCGAGGCGGTCCACGAGCGCTTCGTGAGCCGTGACGCGACGGACTTCGCGGCCAACCCGGAGCAGTACTTCTTCGACCGGCTCCTGTCGGACGACGTGCTGCGGGCCATCGACTCGCTGCCCATCGACTTCCGGCTGGTGGTCATCCTCGCGGACCTCCAGGAGTTCTCCTACAAGGAGATCGCGGAGATTCTCGAGTGCCCCGTGGGCACGGTGATGAGCCGCCTCTTCCGTGGGCGCAAGCTCCTGCAGAAGAACCTGCGCGAGTACGCGGAGGGCCAGGGTGTCTTCCGGCATGACGGAGAGCCGGTGAACGCGCCCGCGGACCTGGAAGAGTATCGCAACAGGAAGAAGACGGGGTAGAAACCCGTTCCTAGCGCGCCCCATGAACTGCCAGGATCTCGAACGCCTGCTGTATCCGTACCTCGACGGCGAATTCCAGCCGGAGGAGCGGATGGACGTGGAAACCCACCTGTCCGGGTGCGCTGAATGTCGGCGCTGCGCGGAGGAAGAGCAGCAGATGCGACAGGCGCTGCGGCGAGCCGCGCGCCACTCCGTTTCAGGGATGCGGGCTCCCGCCTCGCTCCGGGCTGGCATCCAGGGTGGCCTCAGGCAGGAGCAGCGCCGCGCCCAGTTTGGCGTGTGGCTGCGCGCGGGGGCCATGGTGCTGGTGGTGGTGACGGTCGGCGGAGGTTGGGCCGCGTTCCATACCGAACAGCGCCTGAGCGCCGCGCGCGCGGAGGCCGTGCAGCGCCACAGCAAGAGCAAGGCGCTCCCCTTCGAAATCGCGTCCAACACGCCCGAGCACGTGGAGGAGTGGTTCAAGGACAAGGTGGATCCGCGCATCACCGTGCCGCAGATTCCCAAGGCCAAGCCGCTGGGCGGCCGCATCTCCATCCTCAACGGCCGCGAGGTCGCGTACATCAGCTACGAGACGCTGCCGGACACCGACGATGAACCGCGCCGCCGGCTGGGTGTGTTCGTGCTCCCCGGTGAAGGCGAAGCCGCCATCCCGCGACTCCAGGCGTTGCAGGCCGTGGAAGTGGACTCCGCGCAGGGCTTCAACGTGGTCACCTGGCGTGATGACGAAATCGTCTATGAGATGGTGACGGACATGGACGAAGGCGACATCCGCCGGATGCTCGCCGAGCGAGACAGCGGTGAGAAGCTGGCGCGCAAGGCTCCGCGCGAACCCGAAGAGCCGCTCTTCTCGCTGCCGCCCGCGCCGCGTCCGCAATACTCGCGGCCCGCGTTCTCCTTTGAACCGGCGACGTACCCGCATCCGTAGCAGCCTGTTGCGGTGAAACGTCTGCTGTGTGACGGCGCTCGCTCGCTGCTCAAGCAGCCGGAATTCCGCCCGGTCCGAACATTGACGCTCCCGCGCATGGCCGATAGCCTCGACGCATCTTTTCTCCTTGCGCGTCGCGGCCGGTAGGGCGTTTGCGCGCGCCGCATACCAGGACGGGCCGTCCCTCCATGTCGAAGAAAATCCTGATTGTCGAAAGCGACACCGCTCTCTCCGCCTCCCTGCGCTCGGCCCTGGAGGGCCGGGGCTTCTCGGTCGACGAGACGGCGGACGGCAAGGGCAGCGTGGAGCAGATCCGCAGGGACCGGCCGGACCTCGTGGTGCTCGCGGTGGACCTGTCCGCGGGACAGAACGGCTACCTCATCTGCGGCAAGCTGAAGAAGGACGACGACCTCAAGAACGTCCCCATTGTCATCATCGGCAATCCGGACGGCTTCGCGCAGCACCGCAAGCTGAAGGCGCACGCCGATGAGTACGTCGCCAAGCCGGTGGACGCCGAGCAGCTCGCGAACGCGGCGGGCACGCTGATTGGCTTCCCCGAGCTGCCCGTCACCGAGGATGTCGTCGACGAGAGCCTCACGCTGGACGCGCTCGGCGATGAGCCGATGACGGCGGACTTCGGCGAGGAGATTTCCGTCGAGACCGCGGAGGAGCCGCCCGTCACTGGCGAGGAGCTGGACCTCGACGCCGCCTTCGGCGACCTGTCCACCCCCGAGGAGACGCCGTCCTTCGAGGAAGAAGTCGTCGTCGCCCCGCCCGAGGCCGTGGTGGAGGGCATCGAAGAGGACTTCTCCACGCTGGACTCCCTGGGCACCGACGACGCGGAGGACGTGCTGGATGGACTGGACGACTCCGAGAAGACGGTGATTGGCTTCATCACGCCGGTGCCGGTCGCTCCGCCGCCGGAGCCGCCGCGCGCCGTCGCGCCGCCCCCCGTGGCCGCGCCCCGTCCGCCGCCCGCGGCCCGCCCTGCCCCGCCGCCCATCTCCATCGCGCCCGCCGCGGATGCCGCGGAGCTGCGCACCCTGCGCGCGAAGGTGGCCGAGCTGCAGGCGGAGCTCGACGACTCGCGCGGCGCCGCGACGCATGCCGAGGACCGCGTGCGTGATCTGGAAGCGCAGTTGGAGACCCAGAGCACCGAGCTGGAGACGGCCCGTGCGTCTTCCGGGAAGAACGACAAGGACACCTTCGCCCTTCGCGACGCGGCCAACAAGAAGGACAAGGAGATCCTCCGCCTCAAGACGGAGCTCAACCAGAAGGACCAGGAGATTCTCGAGCTCAAGGACCAGAGCCTGGAGCTGGAGCAGAAGGCCAGCACCGCCGAGTCCGAGCTCACGCAGCGCGACGCCCAGCTCAAGACGCTGAGCGCCCGGGCGGATTCGCTCACCGCGGACCGCAAGCGCGTGGACCAGCAGCTCGCCGCCGCCAAGGACGAGGCCCGGAGCGCCTCGGCGCAGCTCACCGCGCTCCAGGCGGAGCTGGATCAGCACCAGGCCCAGGCGCACGCCTACGCCACCGAGCTGGAAGAGCTGCGCTCGCGCGCCGGTCAGTTGGAGGCGGACGTCCAGGCCGCGCAGGAGGCCTCCGAGAGCCTCCGGACGCAGGTCGAGGCCGCGCAGCACGAGGCCGAGGAGCTGCGTGTCCAGGTAGGTCAGGCCCAGGTCGAGCTGTCCGAGCAGAGCACCCGCGCCACCGAAGAGGCCGACGAGCTCCGCCGTCGCATCGCCGAGCTGGAGACCGCCACGGCCCGCAACGAGGAGCGCGTCACGCGGCTCTACGCCCGCATCAAGGGCGAGGAGAAGCTGCGCGAGAAGACCAAGAAGGCGCTCGCCATCGCCCAGCAGCTCCTGGACGAGCCCGCCTCCTCCGTGGCGGAGGACGACGCCAACGAGGCCGCGGCCTAGACACCGCGCGCCGTCTCCCCGGGCGCAATGCGAGCCCGGGGCGCCGCATCCCCCTAGCCCTGCTTCTTCGGGGCCGTCTTCTTCTCGTGCAGCTTCTTCGCGAAGCTCTGCACGGCCGCCGGCACGTTCTTGTCGCGGCTGAGGTCCTTCAACTCCGCGTCGCGGAACGAGTTGAGGAACTTCATGGTGACGGTGAGCGGAACCTTGGGGTTCTTCACCAGGGCAATCTTCACCTTGTGGTTCTTCGTCCACTCGCGGTTGCTGTAGATGACGCGCAGCACGTCATCCATCATCGCGCGGTTGGCGGCGCACGCGAGCACCTCACCATCGGTGATGCGCGGGCTGCGAATGACGGCCACGGCCACCAGCTTGTTCGTCTCGCGGATGAGCGCCGTGCGGGCTTCCTTGTTGCCCAGCGTGGCCAGCTTGATCTTCTCCGCGATGGACATGCGCATGATGCGCTGGGCCAGCGTCAGCCGCTTGCCCTCCTCCATGGGCGCGGCCGTCTCATCCGCGGCCTCCTCGAATTCCTGAAGCACCTCTTCCGCGGTGGGCCCCTGGGGCGGCGGCGCTTCGGCGGCCTCGGGACCGAAGACGCGCACCCGCGCCGCCTTCATCTGCGGCACGTCCAGCAACTGCATCCCGCTGCGCACCGCGAAGTCGCAGACGTTGTCGATGAGCGACACCGGAGCGCTCGCGTTGACGCAGAGGTTGCGGAGGATGCCCTCGTTGCGCAGCAGGCGGAGCTGGTTCTGCCCGATGATCTCCGTCAGCTTCGAGCTGCAGTCCCGGGCCACGTCCGCGACAGCGTCGTCCGGCGTGCTCGGGTTGAGGACCAGCATCTCCGCGTAGGCGTCCTTGTCCTTGACGAGCCCCAGGAAGTACCCGAGCACCTGCGGCTGCACTTCCTCGTCGCGCAGTGCGGAGCCCAGAATCTTGTCCGGCAGCCCCGCGGCCGTCTTCGCCGCCGTCTCGCGCACGCCCGCGTCCGGATCGAACGTGAGCATGTAGAGCGCGCCCACCATGTCGGACGGGTTGAGCGGGACGAGCGACTTGGCCGCCATCATCCGCAGCGGCACCGGCGCGGCCGGGTCCACGTGCTTGCGCAGGTTGGGCGGCAGGAACTCCGCGTCGAAGGGACAGCCCGGGGGCGGCGTCGGCACATTGTTGGGGACGGCGGTGGTCATGACGCGTGATTCCTTCCGTAGATGATGCGCAGGCCCTCGAGCGTGAGGAACTCATCCACCTGGTGGATGGCCTTGGACTCGCTGGCCACCAGCGACGCGAGCCCTCCGGTGGCGACGATTTTCACCGGAAAGCCCAGCTCAGCCTGCATGCGGGCGCAGATGCCGTCCACCATTCCCACGTAGCCGTAGACGAGCCCGGACTGCATGGAGTGCACGGTGTTGCGCCCGATGACGTGCGGCGGCCGCGCGAACTCCACGCGCGGCAGCTTGGAGGCATTCTGGAACAGCGCCTCCATGGAGATGTTGATGCCGGGGCAGATGCAGCCGCCCAGGTACTCGCCCTTCGGTGACACCGCGTCGAACGTCGTCGCGGTGCCGAAGTCCACCACGAGCACCCCCGTGTGGTGCTTCTCGTAGGCGGACACCGCGTTGACGATGCGGTCCGCGCCCACCTCGCGGGGGTTGTCGTAGAGGATGGGCATGCCCGTCTTCACGCCCGGGCCGACGAACATGGGGCGGAGGCGGAAGTACCGCTCGCTCATCTTCTCCAGGTTGGACTGGAGCGGCGGCACCACGCTGGACACCGCGACGGCCGTCACCTTCGTCGGGTCGATGCCCCGGTGGGTGAAGAGCTGCCGCACCAGGATGCCGTACTCGTCCGAGGTGCGGCGCGTGCTGGTCTCCACGCGCCAGTGGTCGAGCAGGCGCCGGCCCTCGAACACCCCCAGAACGGTGTTGGTGTTGCCGACATCGATGGCGAGGAGCATCACGCCGCGCAGTCTACCGCCGTGGCCGGAGCTGCTCCACGTCGCCCGCCAAGACGCGTTCGAGCGAGCCCTCCGCCGTCCGCACCAGCAGGGCCCCCGAAGGGTCGATGTCCTCCGCCCTGCCCCGCAGCTCCTGCCGGTCCGTGCGCACCAGCACATCCTGCCCCAGCGTGGAGGACATGGCCTTCCACCGCGCACGCACCGCGTCGAAGCCGGTCTCCAGGTAGAGGTCCAACCACTCCTCCAGCCGCGTCCAGAGCGCGGCGGCGAACGGGGCCCGCTGCACCTGCCGGCCCAGGGCCAATGACAGGGACGTGGCGGTGTCGCGCAGCTCCTCCGGGAAGTGCTCGACCTGGGAGTTGAGATTGACCCCCACGCCCACGATGACGAAGTGGACGCGCTCGGGTTCCGCGGACAGCTCGGTGAGGATGCCCGCCACCTTGCGCCCGTCGATGTGGACGTCGTTGGGCCACTTGATGGCGGCGTCGGCGCCGGCGTCCCGCAGCGCCTCCGCCAACGCCACGGCGGCCACCAGCGTCAGCTCCGGCGCACGCTGGGGCGGCAGCTCCGGGCGGAGGATGGCGGAGAAGTAGAGGTTGAGGCCCGACGGGGAGACCCAGACACGCCCCCGGCGGCCCTTCCCCGAGGTCTGCTGCTCGGCGACCACCACCACGCCGTGCTCGGCGCCGTCCTGGGCCAGGCGGAAGGCCTTCTCGTTGGTGGAAGGCAGCGATTCGTGGTGGTGAATGGTGCGGCCCAAGTCATGGGTGTCCAGCAGCGGCCCCACCTCCAGCGCGGTCAGCCGGTCCGGCACCGACACCAACCGGTAGCCCCGCGCGGGCACCGCCTCGATGCGGTAGCCCTTGGCGCGAAGGGACTCCACGTGCTTCCACACCGCCGTGCGGGACAGGCCCAGCTTGTTGGAGAGCGCCTCGCCAGACGTGTAGTCGTCGCTCCCTCTTTCGGAGAGGAAGCTCAGGATGAGCTCTTCCTGGGTCTGCTCATTCGAATGGGCGGGCACGGCGGCACCTCGTGGCGAGTCTCTCGGGGAACCTGTCAGCCGGACGGCGGCGCCGCGCCATCGCGGAGCTGCCAGGCCGTCAGCTCCAGGGACGTCTGGGGCATGAGCTGCCCGTCGGTCTCCACCGCCATGTCGACACGCACCATGCCGACCCCGGGCGCGAAGGTCATGGTGTTCACCAGCGTGGCCTTGGCATCCACGCGGTTGCGGCCCTCCACCTGCACGCAGTTCGGGAAGGTGCCCGCGGGCGTCTGGCAGGACTCACCGGCCTGGACGATGCGGTAGCGCTCCGTCGAGGACACGGACACCACGTTGGTCCACGCGTGCCCCGTCTTCAGCGGACCGCGCAGCAGGTAGCGCTTGGGATCCCTCAGGCCATAGCCGTCCACGGAAAGCTGCCCGCCCTGGTTGTCGTGGAAGATGCCCGCCTCTTCCTTGACGATCTCCACCGTGACGGATTTGTCGTCGCGGCCGTTGATCCGGTACGTCCAAGAGTTGCCCACCGCGAGCGGGTAGTACTCCGACACGTCGCCACTGCTGGCGCCCGTGTCCGCCGCCGCGTCCACGTTCTTGGAACAACCGGTGCCCAGGACCAGGGCCGCGAGCACCACCGCTCCGCGCACGCCGAATGAACGCTTCATCTCGATGTCAGTCCGCGCGGCCCGGGCCACGCGCCTCCAGGGGTGAGTGCTGCTTGCGTGATGCGTAGAGCGTGTCCAGCGCCTGCTGCGCGGCGGCCTGGACCGCGGGCGCATCATGCCCCTGGGCCATCGTGTACAGATAGGCCTCCGCCTCCGGCCCTCCGATTTCGCCCACCGCGAAGACAATCTCCTGCACGAAGCTCAAGTCCCGGCCCCGCGCCAGGTCGATGAGCACCGGCACCGCGACCCGCGCCTTCATCTCCACCAGCGAGCCCATCGTCTTGCGCACCGTCTCCGCGTCGGTCGCTTCCTTGAGACGCTCGATGAGCAGCGGCGCGGCGGACGGGTGCTGCCGCTCCGCCAACGTGCGCAGGCCGAACTCCCGGACGCGCGCGTCCGAGGCCTTGAGGTCCTGCACCAGCTCGTCGTCGGTGCGGTCCAGCGCGGTGAGCTGCATGACGGCGGACTCCGTCACCTGGTGCAGGACGTTGGCCAGCGCCTCGCGCATGGCCTTCTGCCGCCCGCCCGGCGAATCCTCCTCGACGGGCGCTTCACCCAGCCCCACCAGCTCATAGCGCTGGGGCAGCCGCCCACCAAAGCGTTCGAGGACGAGGTTGGCGCCCACCTCCGCGAAGCTGCGAGGGTCGCCGTCCTTCAGCACCTCTCGGGTGAAGGGCACTTCCAGCGTCAACCGCCAGGGCCGCTCCTCACGAGGTGCGTCCTCGCCCTTCTGCTCGAAACGGCCCGAATCCTTGAGCGCCGCGGAGAAGAGCGTGGCCACGCCCTCGGGAGCCAGTCCCAGGAGGGCATTGTCCTTCAGGGTGGCACCGGACAACTCCACCGGCTCCACCGGGTAGCGCGGTGCTTGCCAGCGGCAGGCACCGAGCAGGACAACGCAGGAGGCGAGCAACAGGACCGGCTTCATCGCTCTCCAGGGTAACACCTGGAGAGCGACCGCGCCGGTCAATCCCTCACCGCCCGGAGCGCGACGTCAGCTTTCGCGCTCACCAGAGGGCCCACTGGGAGCCTTGGACGTGTCCTCGGATGCTTCCCCCTCGCTGGGCGGGGAGGCAGGCTCGGACGTATCCGCAGCGCCGTCGGGACGCGCGAGCGCCTCCGGGCTGGGTTCCGAGGCAGCCGCGTCCGCCTCGGCGGCGATGGCGGCCACGGTGTCCGTCGGCGCCGAGCCCTGCGCGCTCGTGGACACAGTGGGCGTCGCGGTGGCCTGAGGCGCCGCGCCGTTGGCGGACGCCCCCGACACGCTGACGTCGGGCGTGCCATCAGCGGCAGCGTCGGCACTCTTCACCGGCGACCCGCCGGCTCCGCTCACGGAGCCCTCTCCCGGAGCCACGGCGACGACGCCGGACTCGGCCAGGAGGGCCCCAGCAACAGCGGCGTCGGCGGCAGCCCCGGCGACGGCGGCAGCCTCACCGGCCCCAGGCGCACCTGAAGTGGTCTCGCCGACCCCAGAGGAACCTGAAGCAGCGGCGGAGCCGACCCCAGGAACACCAGCAGTGGTCTCGCCGACCCCAGAAGAACCCGAAGCCGTCTCGCCGGCCGCAGACGCACCGGAAGCAGCAACGCCGCCCTTAGACGCACCTGAAGCCGTCTCGCCGGCCGCAGAGGCACCGGAAGCAGCAGTCTCGCCGGCCGCAAGCGCACCCGAAACAGCAGTCTCGCCCGCCGCAGGCCCGCCTGAAGCAGCGGCATCGCCCGCCCCATGCGCACCCGAAGCAGCGGCACCGGCCACGGCTTCACTCTCGCCCGGAGCCGCCGCGACGCCGGACTCACCGACTACGGCTCCACCCGGAGCAGCGGCTTCACCCGCGGCAGCCCCAGCACCGGCACCAGCTTCACCCGCACCAGCCCCGGCCACGGCTTCACCCGCAGCAGCGGCACCGGCTTCACCCTCGCCCGGAGCACCGGCGGCGCCGGCCTCACCCGCGCGGTTGCCACGGCCGCGACGACCCCGACGACGACGACGGCGGCGCTTGCGGTCGCCCTGAGCCCCTTCGGCTCCGGCCTCACCCGCGGCCCCGTCAGGACGCGCACCGCCGACAAAGGCGCTGGCGGCCTCGAGGTCCTCATCATCGCCTTCCTCGTCGTCGCCCTCCTCGTCGTCCTCACGGCCCTGCGAGACAGGCGCTGCCGGCGCGGGGGCCGCGTCACGCGCCTCCTCCGCGGCGGCTGCCGGGGCAACCACCTCCCCATCACCCGAGGACGCCTCGCCAGCTTCACGGGCCTCCCGCCGCTCACGCTCGCGGCGACGCTTCTCCCTCGGACGCTCACGCTCGGTCTCGCGCTCCGGAGCCGCGGCCTCCGTGGTCTCCTCGCCCTCCCGAGCCTGCTTCTCGCGCTGACGCTCCTCGCGGCGCTTCTGGGCCTCCTCGGCATCCAGCTTCGCGGCATCGAAGAACTTCTCGTCGACCTCGAACAGCTCGACCTGGGTGACGGCGACGGCCGTCTTCGCCTCCAGGAACTTCTCGCCCAGCGCGTCACCGCACCAGAGCATCACCAACGAGCCGCTGGCCTGCGCCTCGGTGCGCGCATCACCGCGCACG
The DNA here is from genome assembly GCF_000280925.3 of Myxococcus hansupus. Lineage (NCBI taxonomy): Bacteria > Pseudomonadati > Myxococcota > Myxococcia > Myxococcales > Myxococcaceae > Pseudomyxococcus > Pseudomyxococcus hansupus. The sequence continues at coordinate 3,392,421 of NZ_CP012109.1, read as the reverse complement.
TCACCCGCGCTCACCAGCAAGCCCACCTGCGCCGAGTAGTGGCCCAGGTCGCGCCGCAGCTCCTGCACCGACTTGCGGTCGATGCCCGGCGTGCCCTTCAGCATGCGCACCGCGTAACGCAGCTCCACGCTGCCCTCGCGCTTGCGCGCCGTGAGCAAAGGGCCTTCCTTGGACCGCTTCGCCACCTTCAGCTCGCGGAAGCCCAGGCCGTGCATCATCTTCACGACGGACTTCTCGAACGTGCCGACGTCCAGCTCGCCCAGGCGCTTGCGCAGCCCACGCGCCACGGAGCGGCGCGCATCCTTGAGCGCGGCGCGCAGCGTGGACACCAGCGCGGCATCCGCCTGGGGCTCGCCCGCGGCGGCGGACGGCTTGCCCAGCAGCGGGCGCCCTCCCTCCAGCGGGATGCCCAGCGCCTGCGCGAACGCGGCCTGGAGCTCCAGCGGCGGGGCCTCGCTCGGGGCACCGGCGCGCTCCAGCGACACCTCGCCGGAGTCCTTGCTGAAGGCGTACTGCGGGCGGCGGCCGGCGTCGATGCGGCGCTGGTTGTCCTCCAGCAGCGCGGTGAGCACCGCCTCCACCGAGGTCTCCTCGGAGCACAGCTCCTTGGCCCGGGCACGCTCGATGATCTGCTCGGTGCGAAGCGCGACCTCCGCGTCGCTGAGAATCTCGAACACCACCTCGGGCAGCGGCGGGAAGCGCTTGCGGCGTCCACCGCGCTCCTCGTCCTCGTCCCGGCGGCGCTTGCGGTCGCTGCCACGGCCCGCGACACGGACGTTGTCCGTGCGAGGCTCGGGGTGACGCTCCACCGGGCGCAGCGGCGGCAGCTCCTCTTCCGGATGCGGCTCCACCACGCCAGTTTGAGCCAGTGCCTCGACGTCCTCGGGAATCGCCCAGTCGACCAGCGCGAAGGTATCCTTCGCGGTAACGAGCACCTTGCGGTCCCGCGTGCGGCGCGCCATGGCTGCGAGGCGCGACAGCATCGTCACCTCAGGCGTCTTGCCCACGTGGGAAAGCAGGCTCTGCTCGATGGACTTCTCGGTAATTTCAAGGAAGTGGAGGGGACGACCTTCGCTCTCCAGGATGCGGAGCGCGGCCTCGTAAAATGTCATCGAGTATTCCCCAGGAATTCCGAACGGTTACAAAAATGTAGGTCCGTATAGGCGGCGGATGCTAGCCATCGCTAAACTGGCTTGTCAACGAACGCAAGATGACCCGCATACGCATCGGACAGCGCTGGAAACGCGAACCCGCGGCTTCCCCGCTCGATTCCATCGCACTGGAATTGGACGGGGTGGACCTTCTGTCCGGGGCCGTGGAGGAGTCTCTAGCAGAAGTGGTGCCCTCCCTGGTGCGCTCAGTTGCGGCGCTATACGGGGGGCGACACCGATTGGCCCAGGTCTCCCTGCCTGAAGCCCACCTGGAGCTGGTGCTCCGGCGTGTGGGTCCAGAGGTGGAGCTGCTGGTGGCCAACCTCGCGCGCCCGGCCCGGCTGATGCGGCCGCCCGTGCGGGTGGAGCTGGAGGAACTGGCGGAGGCGGCCCGGGAGGCCGGGGAGCGCTTCCTCGCGGATGTCACGCGGACAGGCCCCAAGACGCTTTCCGCCTCCCTCGCCCAGGCCCTCAAGGAGCCGCTCAAGGGTCTGCGGCGCCCCGCCCGCCCGCCGGACGAAGCCCCCGCCCGCCCCGCCACACGCCGCCACGAGCCCACCGAACTCCCTGGCTTCGGCTTCGAGCTCCGTGACGCCGGAGTCCCCACGGGCCGAGGCGCCGCCAGGGCCACGGCGGGACTGCTCGCCCCGCTGCTGGCGGCGGGTGAGGTGTGGCTGTCGCTGCCCGGCAAGTCCGAGGCCTGGAAGATATCCGGCCCGCCCTTCCTCACCGTGCTGGAGCTGTCCCGGCTGGCGGTGGAGCTGTCGCGCGCGGTGGAGCTGGGAGAGCCCCGCTTCGAGCTGGCCCCCGCCGGCGTGAAAACGGCGCTGCTGGTCGACTTGAAGTCGGGACAGGCGAAGGTCGGCCGCACCGGGACGGCGTTCCCCCTGGCCGGCAACGTGCTCGCCGCCGCCCTCTTCCATCTGGGTGAATCCCTGGCCGCGGCCTTCGCGGAGGCGGACCGGGCCCTGGTGAGCAACACCTACCGCGTGGAGCTGGCGGAGCGCTGCCGCGAGGGCCTCTCCCACCTGCGCGGCCCCGTCCAACCGCCCGAGGCCCAGCGCGCGGCCCGGGACAAGAAGCCCCGCCCCGGCCAGGGCGCATCGCGGCCGCTGAAGGTGCCCGGGCGCCTGCGCCGGCTGCGCTTCGCGAAGCTGTGGGAGCAGCGCGGCCTGCCGGATGCGGAGGAGTCGCGCCTGCTGCTCGGCCGGCACGGTCCGGTGTACTGCGCGCCGCAGCTCGCGTCGGCCTTCTCCCGCAAGGACGGGACGCTGCTGTGGAAACGCGCCGCGGCGCTGGGCGTGGCGGCCTCGGCGGACGGCCACGCCGTGGCGGCGGACATCGCGCGCGTCTACGGCTTCACGGGCCGGGGCGGCGGCGCGCGCTGGCTGCACGACCATGACGGCATCCCCCTGGGGCCGCTGCTACTGCGCAAGGACGGGCTGCTGCTCACCCTCTCCGAGGACCGCACGGTGGTCGCCTTCGCGGAGGCCACCGGGCGCGAAATCTGGCGACTGGCCCCACCCCGGACGCAGCGAAGCTGGCTGGCCACGCAGGGACACCGGGCGCTGGTGGGAACGGACTCGGGCTATCTCTACGGACTCGACCTGGAGGACGGACAGGTCCGCTACCGCATGCGGGCGCCCATGCCGTTCCACGGCGCTCCGGTGGCCTGGGGCCGCCGCTTCCTGGCCATGCTCGGGCGCGGCTCGCACTGGGCGCTGCTGCTCGCGGACGCGCACACCGGCGAATCCATCTGGACGTGCGAGCCGGACCTGTCACACCTGTCCGCGCCACTTCCGGTGGGCTCGCGGGTGTTCATCGCGGGCGAGCGCGACCGGGAGGGCATGCTGCTGTGCCTCGACGGCAAGGGCCGGCGCCTGTGGGAGCGGCCGCTGAACCTGGGCCCGGGCCCGTATGCCCTGGCCCCCCTGCCGCGCGCGGTGGTGGTGACCAGCGCCTCGGGCGCGGCCACGCGGGTGGCGGCCTCCGGAACGGTGGACTGGCGCGTGGGCGTCTCGGGCGAGCCGCTCATCAGCGCGTTGCCCGCGCACACCGCGCGGGACGTCACGCTGATTCCCGGCGAGAAGGTGCGGGCCGTGGACCCCCGCGGCGGTCAGGTGCTCGCGGAGGTCCAGGCCGGGGTGGGGCTCGTCGCGCTCCAGGCGGACGTGCGCCTCAACCTCTACTTCCTGGATGATGCCGGCACGCTGTCCGCGTACCGGCTCGGCTCTCACTTCGCCGTGGTGGATTGACCCCGGAGGGGCCGCCTAGTTCCGCGCGGCCTTCGACGGGTCAATCTCCTCCTCGGGGCGCTCTTCCTGGGTGGCACCCTCCCAGGACTCACCAGCGCCGAGCTTCCAGTCGGACGGGATGGGGTCCACCTTCCACACGTAGGTGGCCGCCGCCGTGCCGCCAGAGGCCGCGCTCGAGGAGAGGTTGATGGTCATCTCCATCTTCGCCACCTCGTTCGGCAGCAGGTCCAGGTCGTAGTGCCCCAGCAGCATCTGCGGGGGGAACTCGCGGACGAAGCGCTCCGGGTGGTCAATCTTCATGGACGGGTCCGCACCGCGCATCTCGCCGAGCAGCTTCCCCTTCGCGTCCGTGAGCTTCCACACCGTGTCGAAGGAGGCGCTGGTCAGCATCTTCAGCACCTTGCCCTCCTCCTTGAGGACACGCTGCGCGCCCCACACCGCCATCTGCAGGCGAATCTGCGGCTTGCCCAGCACCATCACCACGTCCGAGGAGATGATGTCCAGGCGCATGCCCTTCTCGGTGGCGGTCCACACCGGGCGGTAGCGGCCCTCGCGCATGCTGTCGAACGTCTTGCGCGTGTACTCGTAGAAGGCCTTGCGGTCGTTGGCGCGGTCATCCTTCGCGCCGCTCTCCGCGCGCTTCTCCATCTCCAGCAGGTAGTCGTCGAACTTCGTGTTCCCGCGGAAACGGGTCAGGTGCGCGTCCACCTGCTCGAAGTAGTTCTTGAAGAAAGGCTTCAGCTCGTCGCGGTAGCTGGCTTCGTCCGGGTTGGCGCGCATCCAGCCGACGCGCTCGAGGTACTCCGCATGGATGCGTTGCTGATCCGCGTTCCGCTGCGCTTCCAGCGCGCGACCACTGGCGCTGCGGTAGCTCATGACGGCGGCCAGCAGCACACCCGCGATGATGACGATGACTCCGAAGTAGCGCTTCAAGCGGCAGTCTCCTGTGCCTTTGTCCCAGCAGTGATATGAAAATTCCCCAACGTGATCCAGGCCACCGGCACCCACGTGTTCACCACGCCTCTTCCCTTGGAGGAAGGAGAGCTGCTGGGCAATCCCCAGGTGGCTTGGGCCGCTTACGGAGAACCATCAGACGGCAAAGCGGTGGTGCTGCTGCACGACCTCGCGAACTCGCACCTCGCGTTGGGGCCGGTGGAGGACTCGGCGTACCAGCCTTCGGGATGGGGCCGGGCCCTGGTGGGGACGGGCCTCGCGTTGGACCCCGCCGTCACGCCCGTCATCTCACCGGGGCTGCTCGGCAGTCCCTTCGGCAGCACGTCGCCCGCGACGATGAACCCCGTCACGGGCGCACGCTGGGGGCTCGAGCTGCCGCCGCTCACCGTGCAGGACATGGCGCGCGGGGTGTCCGCGTCCCTGCGTGCGCTGGGACTGAGCCACGTGCGCGCGGTGGTGGGCGTGGGGCTGGGCGGCCATGTGGCCTTGCGGCTGGCCGCCTTGTTCCCGGACCTGGCTGAAGGCGTCGTGGCGATTGGCTCCGCGCGGGCGCTCACCGAAGGCGTGCGCGAGAAGCTGGGCCTGTCATGGCAGGTGCTGCGCGCGGACCCGGACTATCGAGACGGGCTCTATGCGCCGGACGCACCGCCGCGAAAGACGATGCGCAAGCTGCGCCTGGACTTCCAGAAGCTGCTGTGCGGACGCGAGTTCCTGAGCGCCATGTTCCCCGACGCGGACACCGCGCGCGCGGCGCAAGAGGCGGACGCGGACGCCTTCGCCAATGCGTTCGACGCGGTGTCCTGGGCCTCGCTGTGCTCGGCCTACGCGGGCAGCGACGTGTCGGACGGCTTCTCGCAGATTCGCGCGCGGGTGTTGCTGGTGGCCGGCGCGTCGGACGCCATGGCCCCGGTGAACCGGGTGCGGGACACCTACCACCTGCTGAGCGCCGCGGGCGTGAGCGCCCGCTTCCTGGAGCTGCCGGGCCCGGGGGACCATGCCTCGCTGCTCCTGGATTCGGAGCGGCTGCATGGCCCGCTGAGCGACTTCCTGCGGCGGTGCTGACTACTCGCGCGCCGTGGGGCCGGAGAGCTTCCCGCGAAGGGCGCCCACCAACATGCCGATGGCGATCTCGTTGTTGCCGCCGTGCGGGATGATGATGTCCGCGAAGTGCTTGGACGGCTCCACGAAGCCCATGTGCATGGGCCGCACGTGGCGCAGGTACTGACTCACCACGTGGTCGAAGTCGCGGCCGCGGTCCTTGATGTCGCGCGTGAGGCGCCGAAGGATGCGCAGGTCGTCATCCGCGTCGACGTAGATCTTCACGTCCATCTCATCCCGGACCTCCTTCATGTGGAGGACGAGGATGCCTTCGATGAGGATGATGTCGCCGGGCTCGACGTTCTTCGTCTGAGGCAGACGGGACGACGTCACGAAATCGTAGACGGGCTTCTGGATGGGCTGACCGGACTTCAACGCCTTCAGGTGCTGCACGAGCAGCTCCCGGTCGAAGGCGTCCGGGTGATCGAAGTTCACCTCGCGCCGTTCCGCCAGCGGGAGGTCCTTCAGGTCCCGGTAGTACGAGTCCTGATCAATGAAGGCCACGCGGCAGTCAGCCAGTGCCTCGCGAACCTTGCGAGCAACGGTGGTCTTGCCGGACGCGGTGCCGCCCGCAATTCCGACGACAAGGGGGGACGCCATGGCGGCGCGACCTATCTTACCGGGACGGTCCGCGCAAGGGTTCGGTCCAATCCCGGACAATTCTTGACCTAACCTCGGCGGATCAGCCCTCGCTCGCGCGCCTCGGCCACGAGCAAGGGGTCCACCTCCGCCTCTGTCACGGCCTGCGCCGCCAGTTTTCCAAGGAATCCCACCAATCCTCCAGACGCGCTCGTCAGCTCCGTCCCTCCGGACCTGCGCCGGGCGATGAAGGTCCACGGCCCCGGCTCTGGACGCCGCGACACCTGGAGCAACGTCTCCAGGCCCGACAGCTCCAAGGCGCCGCTCGCCCACGCGCGGGCCGTGAGGTGGCGGCGCACGGCGCGAGCGGCATAGACGAGCTCGGACAGGTCCACCGGGAGTGACCCCAGCCGCACGTCCTCGGCCAGCCCCACCTGCCCAGGCCCCGGCGCGGGCACCCGCCGCATGAACAGGGAGGGCAGGAGCATCTCCAGCGTCAGCACCGCGGAGGCCCCCTCCTCCTTCTGCTCTCGAAGGCGGCGCATGGCCCAGGAGGCGAAGGCCTGCCCCGGCGAACGCCCGCCTGCCGCGAAAGTCTTCCGGAACTCCTTCGAGCCCGTGAAGGCCGCCAGCGACTCCCGCGTCCCGGCGAGCAACAGGCGTGTGAGCGGCCACTCCCGGTCCAGGACCTCGGCGACCACGGCCAGGCGGAAATCCTGGTCGGCCACGGTCCCCGCCTCGTCCTCCACGGAGCTGGCGGGCGCCGCGGCATAACCGGCGTCGAACAACGCCCAGGGCTGGCTGCCCTCCGTCAGCGGTGGCACGTCGACGGCCTCCGGCACGCGAAGCGTGAGCGGCGGACGCGCCCCCGCAGGGACCAGCTTGCGCAGCCGGCGTAACGACGCCAGCGCGACCTCGGGCGGATGGCCATCCCCTTCGAAGGTGACGGCGCGCAGGGACGGGCAGCGGGGAATCAGTGACGCCAGCAGCGTGAACAGCTCCTCGCGCACGGGCTGCGTGTGGTCATCCACGTAGAAGCTGCGCGCGCCCCGGTGCGTGACGACGCCGCCCGCGATGTGCAGTTCGATGACCTGGTCGAGCGGGAAGCCATCCAGCCCCGACTCCAGCGGCAGGCCCGCGGACAACTGATGGCTGAACAGGTGCCCCAGGTCCAGGAGCAGCGGCAGGCCGGTGCGCGCGTGAAGCTTCGCCATGAAGTCGAGCACGTGCCAGTGCCCGCGCCGCGCCAGCACCGCGGGGTTCTCCAGCGCGAGCGGCCTGGACAGGTGCCGCTGCACGTGGAGCGCGTGCGTGACGCATTCCTCCAGCCCTGCCTCGTTGAACGGCGGCGTGAAGTAGAGGTAGCCGGGAAAGGGCTGGCCCTCGACATGCCACCACCCCACGTCGTTGCCCACCCACGGGCTCTCCACGGCGCGCGCGTGGGCCTCCAGGTCCATCAAGGCCTGTGCGGGCTCCAGTGCGGGGCCCCAGAGGTTGAGGTGGACGGGGTGGAACAACACGGGCACCTCGTGCCGACGGCGCCACATCTCCGGGAACAGCGACGCGTGCGCCTTCGACGCCTCCAGCGACAGCGGCGCGCTGTACTCCACGTAGTCGAAGAGGCCGGGTGATTCGTCCAACATCCGGTAGGGCTGCGGCACGTCCGCCACGCTCAGGTTGCTGCTCAGGCCCAGGCCCCGCCAGGGCAGTGTCCACGCTTCGGGCGCCGCATGCGTCATCGCCTCAACGTAGACGCGCCGGGTGCCCTTCGCCACACGCCAGTCGAGGTACACTCGCCGATTCCCTCAACCCCCAGGAGCCCGATGACCACCTCCACCACTCGAGCCGAGATTGACGAATCCAACGCTCAATACCGCGGTGCATGGAGACTGTTCGCGCTGGGCAGCAAGGCCGGGGAGGTCGTGGAACGCTCCGACATCTACATCACCGCCTGCCACGTCACCTGGTCGATGATGAACGCGGCCTTCCTGCGCGAGCCCGTCGAGACGGAGCAGGCACTCGCGGCCTCCGCTGCCTCGGCCGCCCGTTACTTCGCCGCGGGCAAGCACGGTTGGTGCTTCGTCATCAACGACGACTGGCTGGCCCCCGCCGTGCGCGAAAGCGCGCCCTCCATCCTCGCCTGGTATGGCCTCAAGGCCGACATCAGCGTCACCGGAATGGTCGCGGACGGACTGCAACCGCCCACCCGTGCCCTGCCCTCATTTGACGTGCGCGCGGTATCGGATGCCTGGGGCCGCCAGGCCGTGGCCGACATCAACTCAACCTCGTACGACGTCCCTCGACACTTCGGCCGTGAGGCCTTCGACGAGGAAACGCTCTACGGCCGAGACTGCCGGGGCTTCGTCGCGTGCCGGAATGACGAAGCCGCGGCCAGCACGTTGGTGATGCGCGTGGACCAGGCCGCCTACGTCGCGCTGGTCGCGACCCTGCCCCAGCTCCGCCGTCAGGGCGCCGCCGAGGCCGCGATGCGGCACGCCTTGGAGAAGGCCCAGCAGGACTGGGGCATCCAGCGCACCGTCCTCCACGCCACGGACGCCGGCCAGCCTGTCTATACCCGCCTGGGCTACCGGCCGGTGACGCGCTTCCGCATGTACATGGCCCCGCCTCCGGGCCAACACTGACACGCTTCGAGGTCATTGAAGAATGCCGCTCTCGCACGAAATGAATGCCAAACACTTCAATGGCGCGAGGCTTATGGCAGACTGACCCGCCAGGGGGCTTGCGTCGTGTCTTGCATTGCCCAGCCTCACGGAGTCGATCCATGGCCAAGTGGGATGAGCTCGTCCTGGCGGTTCTTCCGCGGGCGGGAGGCAGGCTGGAAGCGCCCGTTCCAGTGTCGCTGGTGGAGGCGATGCTCGGCGTCCAGGAGACGCAGCTCGACCTGCTGCACGGCCTTCGCCGGGACGTGCGCCCCTTTCATCGAGGCCCCTTCCATACCGCCCGGCAGCACCTGGAAGCGGTGCGCGCGGACGGCGTCCCACGCGACGTGCGGCTGGAACGTCTGAGGGCCGCGCGGGAGTCCATCAAGGAGGCCCTGGCGCTGGAGCACGACAAGGCACGCCAGTCGCTCCTCGCGCTGCACCTGGGACTCTGCTGGTGGGCGTTCGGCGCGGAGCGGGACGCGCGGGAGTGGACGCACCTGGCCCACCGCTCGGCCGTGGAGGCCATGAAGGAGATCCTGGTCGACGCGTCGACCCCGCCGGGCCTCACTCGCAACCGGGTGCTGGACCCGGCGCTCAACTTCTTCATGTTCTTCACCAGCGCGGCGACGCTGGGCGCGGGCTACCTCTTCTGGGACCGCGTCCTGAGCCGCCACACCGGCAAGGTGATGGGACGCGCGCTGGCGCAGTTGGAGTCCCTGGGGGACTACGTGGACGCGCTCGGGGAGATTCGGCTCCGCCTGGGCGAAGTCCCCAGCGATGTCGCCCGCTACGAGCTGACCCACGGCGTGGATGACCGCCAGTCCGTGGCGCGCATCACCATCCGCAAACTCATCAGCGACCGGGAGGCCATCTACTTCAACGGCCGGGAGACCCGGAAGGTCACCTGGAACGACCAGGAGCGCTCCGAGGTCCTCACCCGCGAGCGCATCTGAATCCGGACCTGTCACCGTCCCGTCAAAACGTGTTTTCAGGAATGCCGCGAGCGGAACGTCAGACCGGCCCGCCATAGTAGCGGCACTTCCTCAACGGGGGCGGCGGTGTTGGTTCAGACGATGCTCATCTTCATTCCAGTGATTCTCCTTTTCGCCGCGGCGGTCGCCATCCCGCGGCCCCGCCGGCGCTCACGCCGGTAGTCAGGCAACCCGGCCGGGGGTACGACAGACACCCCGGCCGGCTTCTCGCGTCGGACACGTGTAGACTGAGGGAGCCGTCGCACCTCCTCCCTTCCGAGCAACCGTGGCCGAGCGTCTCAATGTCCTGGTCGTCGACGATGATCCCCACCTGAGGGAAATCGTCCGCTTCGCCCTGGAGCAAGGTGGCTTCCGGGTGGAGGAGGCCGCTGACGGCCGCGCCGCCCTGGCGCAGGTGGACCGGGCACTTCCAGCGCTCATCGTCCTGGACATCATGATGCCGGAGCTCGACGGGCTCGCCGTCTGCCGCGAGGTCCGGCGCAAGCACGAGCTGCCCATCGTCTTCCTCTCCTCGCGAGACGACGAGGTCGACCGCATCCTCGGCCTGGAGCTGGGGGGCGACGACTACCTGACCAAACCCTTCAGCCCCCGGGAGCTGGTGGCCCGCGTGAAGGCGGTGCTGCGGCGTGCCCGGCCTACGCCGGCGCCGGAGCCCGAGGCGCCCACCTCGCGCATGCAGGAGCGCGGGCCGCTGCGCATGGACGCCGAGCGCTGGCGCGCCTGGTGGAGCGGCACCGAGGTGGTGCTCACCGTGACGGAGTTCCAACTGCTGGCCACGCTGCTCCGCGTGCCCGGCAAGGTCTTCACCCGCGACGAGCTGATGACGCGCGTCTACGACGACGTGGTGGTCAGCGACCGGACCATTGACAGCCACGTGCGCCGGGTCCGGCAGAAGTTCGCGTCCGCGGGCGGAGAAGTCATCGAGACGGTGCATGGCCTCGGCTATCGGCTCGCCCTCCCCTGAGCGCCGCGCGCGCCCGCGCCTGTGGCTCGTGTTCGCCGCCGTGGGCGTCGCGGGCTTCATGCTCACCTTGGCGGGGCTCGCCTTCGTGCGCGTCTACGACAACCAGCTCATCCGGCAGACGGAGTCGGAGCTGATCGCCCAGGGCGCGGTCATCGCGGAGGTCTTCCGAGATCGACTGCGGGACGCCGAGCCGCCCGACACCTTCGGCCGCGAGCGCACCGCCCCGTGGCCCTTCCCCATCCCCGACGACACGCGGCTGCGGCCCATCCTCCCATCGCTCCGTGCCGCGGACGCGCCGCTGCCCGCCGGGGACACGCCCAAGGCCTCGCGCGTCCCCGCCGAACCGCTGTCCCAGGCCGCGGGGCAGCGCCTGACGCCGCTGCTCGAACAGGTCCGCGCCGCCACCCTGGCCGGCATCCGCGTGGTGGACACGGAGGGCGTGGTGGTGGCCAGCAGCAGCGCCGCGCTCCTGGGTGCCACGCTGGCGGACCGCCTCGAGGTCCAACGCGCCCTGCGCGGCGAGCCCGTCAGCGTGCTGCGCCGCCGGTACGCCGAGCCCGAGGACACCCCGCTGGCCTCCCTCAGCCGCGACACGGGCATCCGCGTCTCCGTGGCCCTGCCCGTCCTGGAAGGAGACCGCGTCTGGGGCGCGGTGGTGCTGACACGCACGCCCATGACGTTCGCCAAGGCGACGTACGCGGACCGGTGGAACCTCACCGCCACGGGCTTCGTGCTGCTCGGCGTGGTGGCGCTGATGTCCCTGGCCGCCGGCGCGCTGGTGGGCCGGCCCCTGCGCGCGTTGATGCGGCAGACGCGCGCCATCGCCGCGAGCGACCCCGCCGGCTTCGAGCCTGTGGCCCGCCCCGTCGTCGCCGAGTTGGCCGAGCTGTCCGAATCGCTGGCCGGCATGGCCACCGCGCTGAGAGACCGGAACCAGTACATCCGCTCCTTCGCGGCCAACGTGTCCCACGAGTTCAAGACGCCGCTGGCCTCCATCCAGGGCGCGGTGGAGCTGCTGCGAGACAGCGCGGACGCCATGACGCCGGAGCAGCGCGCGCGGTTCCTCGCCAACGTGGACGCGGATGCCCGAAGACTCACCCGGCTGGTCCAGCGCCTCCTCGAGCTGGCCCGCGCGGACTCCATGACGGCCACGTCCGCCCGGACCGAAGTGGCGCCGGTGCTGGACGCGCTCGCCACCCGAGTCCGCGCAGAGGGGGTGTCCAACCTCCAGGTATCGGCGCCTCCTTCGGGACTGAAAGTGGCGCTGCCGCAAGAGGTCCTCGACGACGTGCTGTGGCAGCTCGTCACCAACGCGCGCCAGCATGGCGGAGAAGACGTCCAGCTCCATCTCGCGGTGGAGCAGGAGGACGAAACCTCCACCGTGCGAGTCCTCGTGCGGGACACCGGCCGAGGCATCTCCGAAGCGAACCGGGCGCGCATCTTCGACGCTTTCTTCACCACCGCCCGTGAGCGCGGCGGCACGGGACTGGGCCTGACGATTTCGCAGTCCATGCTCCGGGCCTTCGGTGCGCGGTTGGAGCTCCTGCCCGCGACGGACGTGGGGACCACCTTCGCGGTGGTGGCCCCCCTGCCCCGGCTTCAGCGGAAGTAGCTGCCGGAGATGTCCACGGAGTAGCCCAGCTCCAGCGTGGGCGCGGACGCCGCCACCAGATACTGACGGAAGTGGAGCGCCTTTCCGGGCAGCCCCGACGCCCCGGCCTCGGAGACGGACGCGGACTCATACTGCTCCAGGCTGCCTCCTTCCCGGCGGTAGTTGAACACCGCGGGGAAGTGCGCCCGGGCGCGCAGCTCCGCCACCGGCCACGACACGCGAGGCAGCGCGAGGTGCAGCCGCCCGGAGAGGTGGAAGACGCCCAGCTCGCGCGACAACACCACCTCCAGCGTCCCCGTCGTTTCACCCAGCCGCGCGGGAGCGGCCTTCAGCGTCAAGCTCCCCTCCTCGGACATCACGGGGATGGGGATGGCGTTGAGGGTGACGCGCTCCAGCCGGTGCCCCTCGGGGAGCACCAGGTCCAGCGGCTGCTCGCGGTCCAGGCTCAGCGCGTAGCTGACCCGCAGCGTGGCGCGGCCCTCCAGCGTGGAGACCCAGGACGCGTTGGCCTCGGTGATGCGCGGCTCCAGCGGCGGCCGCACCTGCTGCTTCTGCTGGGGCGACGTCTGCGCCAGCGCGGCCCGCCAGCCGACGCGCAGCGCGCCCTGCTGGGGATAGACGGCGAACGCCTCGCCACCCAGCGTGGGCAGGGGCTCCGCCAGCGTGAACACGGAGGTGTCCGCCTCCAGCGACAGCGGCACCGGTGACACGTGGGCGCCGAAGCGAAGCTGCGCGCGGCGCTCCGGGCCCGCGCCGGGTGAACGGACATGGAGCCCCACATCGAAGACGTAGCGGCCCGCCTTGCGCGTGAGCAGGCACAGGTGCCCGTCGATGACGCCCACGGTGGCGCCTTCGACCGCGGGCAGCGTGCCCGGGAAGGTGTCCGCGTCGAGCTGGAGCAGGCGCACCTGCGTCCAACGTCCGTCCGCGAGCACCTCCACGTCGAAGTGTCCTTCCACGAAGAGCGCATCCGCCGTGAGCCGGCCCTTGAGCTGGCTCTTCACCAACGCCTCGGTGGGCGGCGGCGTGGTGGGGGGCGCCTCGCGCTGGGCATAGAGCGGAATCAACTCCTCCAGCGGGACGGTGGCGGTGCCCGAAGGCGACGCGGCGGCGGCGGCCTCGGCCGTGGTCAGGAGCAATCCAACGATGAGCGGTACGGTCCACATGGCGGAATCAGCTCGCTTCCGGGGTGACAGGGGTGGAGACGGCGGGAGCCTCGGCGGCGCGCGGAGGCTCACCGGGCAGTGACAAATCGGAGAGGAAGGCCCGCACACCGGCGCGGGTGGACAGCACCATCAGGCCCAGCAGCGCGGCGAGAATCTCCAGCGTGTAGATGAGCCCGGTGTAGCCCTGGAGGATGACGGCGCCCGTGGGCACCACCAGCGTGGCGGCCCAGAGCCCCGCCACCACCAGCGTGCGCTCCTTCGGAAAGAGCCAGCGCACGTACACCACCACGGCCGCGCCCAGTCCCAGCGCGCACAGCACATAGGCCGCATAGAAGTTCATGAAGGCCGCGAGGTACGCGAGCAGGACGAAGAAGAAGCCGTACACGGCCGCCAGCAAGTACGTCTCATGAAGCGCGAGCTGGCGGCGGTGGCGCAGCCCCAGCGCGGCCAGCAGCGCCAGCAGTCCCACGAAGGGCACCCAGGCGCGCGTGGCCATGGTGCCCACCAGCGCGTCGAACGTCTTCTCCGAGGGCAGGATGACGCCCAGGTTGACGCCGGACTCCAGCGACTGGAACGCCCAGTCCAACGTCACCGCGTCCCCCGTGGCCGTCACCGACGAGGCCGCCAGCACCCCCGACGGGTAGTCGTAGTTCTCCCCGCCCTCCACGGCGACATGGACGCGCACGTCTCGCGCAGGCAGCGCCGGGTCCAACCGGTACACGAACGAGTTCAAGCCCCGAGCGCGGTAGCGGATGTTGAAGCGCGACGTGGCGCCCTTGGCGATGCGGCCCGTCCACACCAGGCGGTTGCCGGACTCGCCCAGGTCCAGGCTGGACTCCTTGCCGTCGACGAGGAACTGGAGCTCCGACAGCAGCACCTGCGACTTGTCCATCTCCATGGGGAAGATGAAGGCCACGTCGATGTCGGTGCTCTCGCGGTTGACCACCGCGTAGTCGGCGCTGAGGGTGAAGTCGAAGCCGGAGAAGTAGCGCAGGCCCCGCTTGCGGTAGTTCATGTGCGCCTGCACCTCGACGTGCTGGCGGTCGAAGGGCAGCGGCTTCAGCTCGGTGAAGATGGTGCCGCTGTGCACGTAGCGCAGGGATGGGGCGGGCTGCGTGACGGGGGCGCCCCAGCGGTCCTCCACCCCGGCGGCCAGCTCCGAGTTGGCGAAGTCCGTCCGGTCCGCCACCTGCCCGGCGATGACGGCCGTGGCGAACACGACGATGACCAGACTGCCGAAGACGTGGTGGGCCACGAGCCAGCGGAAGAGCCGGCGCGCCGTGCTTTCGGACGTGCGCGCCGGGCGGGGCGGAAGCGGTGGAGGTGCGTTCATGGGCGCAGGATGGGCGCCCCCCGTGCAACGGCGATGTCCCCCCTGTGCGCCTTCCGAGGAATGTTCGTGCAGATTTCGTGCAGGTCGAGGTGCACCGGCAGCCTGTCCCGGGTACACTTTGAGGCCGTTCCGCGCTTGAGAAGGCCCTCATGACCGTCCCTGGAATTGGCTTCCCTGGTCCCTGGCGGCTCCGCTCGGGAGCTGAAGAGTACGAGCTGGTCATCGTGCGCGCCGTGACGCCGCTCGAACCCGAGCAGTGCGCTCCGGCCGAGCTCATCACCTGGCAGCTCGACCACTGGATGCGCTCCGCCAGCCGGGCCCTCTTCGAGATGTACGAAGCCCTGGGCGGAATCCTCCCGTGGAACCTGAGTTCGCTGGAGCGCTCGCGGCAGGAGACCCGCGTGCGGGAGCGGCTCGTCCAGGCGCTGGAGCGTGGCGAGCTGGTGGCCCTGCGCGTCGAGCGCCGCGCCGCCGCCTGGGCCTGGCCCGAGGCCATCGTTCCCCCGCCCCGCCCCGAGCCGGACGTCATCCCGATGGCCCGCCCGCCCGTGGAGCCCTTCACCCTCTTCCCTGATCCGGCGCGCCAGGCCGAAACGCTGCGTCAGGCCGCCGCGGCGGGCGTCCCGTTCTGCGAGGAGTGCGAGAAGAAGCAGCGGGCGGCGGCGTGAGCGAACCGGTCCCCCAACTCCCTGGGTTGTTGAAGTGGGTGCGTCAGGCCACCGAGGAGGCGCCCACGTCGGCGCTCTACGCCATCCTGGATGGCGCCCGCGCCCCCAACATCCACCGGTTGG
This sequence comes from Myxococcus hansupus, assembly GCF_000280925.3. Lineage (NCBI taxonomy): Bacteria > Pseudomonadati > Myxococcota > Myxococcia > Myxococcales > Myxococcaceae > Pseudomyxococcus > Pseudomyxococcus hansupus. The sequence goes on along the minus strand of NZ_CP012109.1, from coordinate 3,376,863 downwards.
TGCTCAACTGCGGGCTGACGCACTCCTGCCTCTACGCGGGGAAGCTGCCTCCGGAGCTGGTGGAGGTGGCGCCCTACCTGGTGCAGTTGAGGCCCGGCGCGCCCGCGACGGAGCAGTTGATCGCCGCCGGCTGGGGCAAGAGCTGGGGCATCTTCGTGCAGAGCCCCGCGCACCCGGACGCGCTGCGCCGGCACCTGCGGCGCTTCCTCAAGGTCAAGGACGCCAACGGCAAGGCGCTCGTGTTCCGCTACTACGACCCGCGCGTGCTGCGCGTCTACCTGCCCACCTGCACGGACGGCGAGCTGGACTTCCTCTTCGGCCCCATCGAGCAGTACTTCGCCGAATCCGAGGATGGCAACAGCATGCTCGCCTATGCGCGCCGTCCCGAGGACGCGCCGCTGGACGCGCCGCCGCTCTCCATCCTCCCGACGCCGCTCGTCTGAAGCGCGTGGCCCCACCCGGGGCGCACCCATTCACCGGTGCGCCCCAGGCACGTCCACCGCGTCAGTGCGCGGCGGTGATGGCCCGGTCGAACGCGCGCGACAGGCAAGCCTGGTTCGCCACGCTGTCCAGGTTCTGGGCCCGCATCCGAATCTCGAAGAACGGACGGTTCACCGAGCTGACGACGGGGTCCTGCACCCAGTAGGGCGTGGTCGGGGACGCCATCCCCGTGGCGAGGAACGGCGACAGCCCGCCGTGCTGGTTGATGTGCATGAAGCCGGTGTTCGTCTCGCGAGCGTGGCAGCCGTTGCACGTGTTGAGCGAGAACTGGTGCCGGGCGTCGTTGTTCGCGATGCCCGTCGCGCGCCAGAAGGCGCTCGGCACCGTCGAAATCCAGGGGAACGCGCCCAGGAACGGCGTGCCCGCGGTGGGGTACGTCGCCGGAACGGTGTAGGTGCCAGCGAGGATGGCGGAGGTGTTCGCGTTGACGAAGTCACGCAGCACCGGCGTGTTGTTGTGCGAGTCGCCCGGCGTCATCACCGTCGGCTGGCCCTGCAGGCGGTTGGCGGAGATGCCCGAGCCCATCAGGTGGAACTCGCGCAGCTCCCACGGGTAGCGCAGCCACTCCTCGTTGGTGCGAATCTGGTTGATGGCGCTGCCGTTCGGCTTGCGGGGCGCCGCGTTGCGCGTCACCACCTGCTGCGTGAGGTTGGCCAGGGCCGCGTTGTAGGTCGGGCTGCCCAGCGCCATGAGGGGCGAGGACAGGTCCAGCCACTGGCGGGCCCACGTCTGGACGGCGGAACAGCTCGCGTGCGGCACGCCGTACTCGAAGATGACCAGGAAGGGCCGGACGGCACACGTCGTCGCCGTGCGGTCCACCGCGGCGAAGACGAAGCGCAGCTCGCCCGCGTTGCCGGACGCATACGCAGACGGGCCTCGGTTGCCGCCCAGGTCCAACCGGTTGACGATGGCCACCAGCTTGAACGGCGACCGCGTCAGGTCCAGCGCGCCGCTCACGCGGGGCCACGGCGACAGGATGAACGAGTTCATGGACGGACGCGCCGGCACCGTCCAGCCATTGATGTTCTGGTTGACGGTCCACTGCCGCAGCCAGTGCTCCGTCAGCACGGGCGGCGACACGTGCGTGTTCGCCATCTCCCGCATCAGGTGGTTGAACGTCCACACGCCGTTCGGGTTGCCGACGTTCGAGCACGGGTCATACGTCCGCGTCGGGTCGTTGATGACGGACGGATGGTTGATGATGAGCGAGTTCGCCGGCTTCACCGCGAACGAGATGCCCACGGGGGTGATGGGAATCGGAACGCCGGGCTTGAAGATGTCGGCGGACAGCGGCGTCAACGCGCGCTCGGACACCAACGCGCGGTTGTCGAACGTCGCGAACGTCAGCGGCGTCTGGGGGTTGCGCTCCTGGAACTCACGGATGCGCGACTGCGTGGCCTGCAGCGCCACGAAGTCGACGTCGCCAATGGCGGAGAACACGCCGTCGCCGGCCTTCTCGTCACCGTCGACACCGCGGTCGTTGAGGACGAGCTGCTGACCCGAGTCCGATACGACGGGAATTTGCTGATGAATCTGCGCTTGTCCTTCCGCGAGCCGCGCGCGGATGAGGCTGCGCGTCTTCGCCGACAGCACGCTGTCGAGCGCGATGGCTTCCATCGAGTCGACGATGGGCGCGCCGGGAACTTCCTGCGCCTGCTCCTGCGCGGCGGCGGGCGGCTCCTCGGATGAGACACTCTCGGCGCCACCACACCCTGCCAGCAGGGATGCGGCGAACACGCCAGACCAGGCACGCAACATGCCTGGAACCTTCTTGCCAGACTGCTTCATGGGGGACTCCTCGCGGGTAGACAGCACCGCCGTGCTGTGCACCCCACAGGCCAGAGCCCGCCTTCACGAATGCCTGGGCAGGTCTGTCATTCCGAGCCGCGAGAAGTGACGCGACACGATACATGACCTCCCGCCGTGTAACGTCAGCCGTCACAGCGGGCGGGCCATGGCCAGCGCTGCGGGCTTCGGAGTCAGTCCACGGGCAGCGGCTTCACCTGGAGCTGCTTGGACGCGAGGAACTCCGGGTTGAACACCTTCGACGCGTAGCGGCTCCCGTGGTCGCACAGGAGGGTGACGATGCGCAGGCCCTCTCCCCGGTGACGGCGCGCCAGCTCCCACGCGGCCCGCACGTTGAGGGCCGCGGAGGTCCCCACCACCAGCGCGTCCTCGCGGGCCAGGTGGTAGAGCATCTCCACCATCTCCTGGTCGCCCAGGCGCATGGCCTCGTCCACGCGCGCGCGGCGGAAGTTCTCCGTGAGGCGCATGATGCCGATGCCCTCGGTGATGGAGGAACCGGGCCCTTCCATCTTCCCGTCGCGCACGAAGTGGAAGAGCCCCGAGCCCGGAGGATCCACCAGCACCACGCGCACCGCGGGGTTCTGCTCCTTCAGGTAGCGGCTGATGCCGGACATCGTCCCGCCGCTGCCCACCGACGCGACGACGATGTCCACGCGCCCCTCGCACTGCTCCCAGATTTCGGGCCCCGTGGTCTCGTAGTGGTAGTCGCCGTTGGCCGGGTTCTCGAACTGGTTCGCCCAGAAGCCGCCCTGCTCTTCCGCCAGCACGCGGGCCTGGTGGAAGAAGTGCGCCGGGTTGGAGAAGGGCACCGCGGGCACCTTGCGGACCTCCACGCCCATGGCCTCGAGCAGCTCGTACTTCTCGCGCGCCTGGTTGTCCGGCATCGTCACCACGACGCGGTAGCCGCGCTCGCGGCCCAGCAGCCCCAGGCCAATGCCGGTGTTGCCCGCCGTCCCCTCGAAGATGGCGCCGCCGGGCTCGAGCAGGCCCTGCGCCTCCGCGCGCTGAATCATCCCCTTGGCGGCGCGGTCCTTGATGCTGCCGCCGGGGTTCATGAACTCGGCCTTCGCGAGGATTTCACACCCCGTCTGCCGGCTCAGCGAGCCGATGCGAAGCAAGGGCGTATTACCAACGGAGTCCCAAAGCGTACCGATGCGAGGCGCCATGGGACGTCCTTAACGCGACGCGCCCTCCCCGTCACCGGGAACGGCGCTCAATCCGCCCGCATGGCCTCCACCGGGTCGAGCTTCGCCGCCTGGGCCGCCGGGTAGATGCCGAACAGCAGCCCCACGCCGCAGCTCATGAACAAGGCCAGGCCCACCACCCAGGGCGGCACGTGCATGGGGAATCCCAGCATCCAGTTCCCCAGGAACACCAGGCCAAACCCCATGCCCACGCCGATGGCGCCGCCCATCAGCGCCAGCAGGATGGCCTCGGTGGCGAACTGGCCCAGGATGCGGCGCTTGCGCGCGCCCAGCGCCTTGCGCACGCCAATCTCCCGCGTCCGCTCCATCACCGAGACGAGCATGATGTTGAGGATGCCAATGCCGCCCACCACCAGGGACAGCAGGCACACGCCCACGCCCGCGATGGTGATGACGTTGGAGAGCTGGTTGAACGACGCCGTCACGGACTCGTTGGTGTGAATCTCGAAGTCGTTGGGCATGTTCGCCGGCACGTCGCGGCGGCGACGCATCAGTGCGGACACCTCGTCCTGCGCCTTCTTGAACAGGTCCGGGTCCTTCGCCTGGACGCTGATGTCCAGGGAGCGCGCCTTGCCATAGAGCTGGTGGAAGGCGCGCAGCGGAATCATCACCTGGTTGTCCATGCTGAACATGCCCAGCATGCTGCCCCGCTTCTGGAGCAACCCGATGACGCGGAAGGGCCGCCCCTTGATGCGCACCTCGTGGCCCACCGGATTCATGCCGGGGAACAGCGCGTCCGACACATCCGTGCCCAGCAGCACCACGTGCCGGCCGTCCAGCGCCTCCACTTCGTTGAAGTAGCGCCCCGCCTGCACCGACACGCCGCTGACCACCGGGTAGTTGGCGGGCGTGCCGAAGACGCGAACGGACGGGCGCGTCTCGGAGCTCGGCGTCGACAGCTTCTGGCCGCCCTCGTCGTCGGTGGGCACCACCGTGCCCACGGACGGGCACGACTCCTCGATGGCGCGGGAGTCCGGCATCTCGAAGTCCTGCCGCTTGGCGTACTTGGCCCAGTTGATGCGGCCGAAGCCGCCCGCGGGCCACTTCGTCACCTGGAAGGTGTGGGCGCCCATGCGCCCCATGTCGTTGTTCACCTTGATGCGAAGGCCCTCGATGAGCCCCATCATGGTGATGACCGTCGCCACGCCGATGACGATGCCCAGCAGCGTCAACAGCGAGCGCAGCGGGTTGCCCAGGAAGGTGCCCAGGGCCAGCCGCAGGTTGTCCAGGAACGCGCGCATCGGGTTACTCGTAACGAAGGGCTTCCACGGGGTCCAGGTTCGCCGCGCGCGCCGCCGGCCAGATGCCGAACAGCAGGCCCACCAGCGCGGCGAAGCCCACCCCCGCCACCACCGTCATCGGCTGCACGTCCGCCGCCAGCGGCGTGACGAGCGACACCACCTTCGCCGTGCCCAACCCCACCGTGGTTCCCAGCAGGCCTCCCACCGCGGACACGCTGGAGGCTTCCATCAGGAACTGGAAGACGATGGTCCGCTTCCGGGCCCCCAGGGCCCGCCGCACGCCAATCTCCCGCGTCCGCTCGCGCACCGACACCAGCATGATGTTCATGATGCCGATGCCGCCCACCAACAGCGTGATGAGCCCCACGCCCACGGCCACGCCATACAGCGCGCCCGTGAGCTGCTCATACGTCTGCGCCATGGCCTCCGGCCGGTTGATGGAGAAGTCGTCGTCCACGCCCGGCGGCGTGGAGCGCACGCGGCGCAGGATGCCCACGAGCTGGTCCTCCGCGGCCCGCACCTGGGAGGCGTCCTCCACCGCCATGGCGATCTCGAAGCCTCGCCGGTTGCCGAAGCTCGAATAGAACGTCTTGAACGGGATGAAGACGATGAGGTCCAGGCTTTCGCCCACCATCTTCCCCTTGCGGCTGAGCGTCCCCACCACCTGGAAGGTGCGGTTCTCGATGCGGATGGTCTGCCCCACCGGATTGACGCCGGGGAACAGCCCGTCCACCACGTCCGCGCCCAGCACCGCCACCGGCCGCGTCGTCGTGTCGTCCGCCTCGGTGAGGAAGCGCCCGCCGGTGACTTCGTAGCCGGAGATGTTGAGGTACTCGTGCGTCACGCCCTGGATGCGCACGGTGGACATCTGCTCGCCGCCGTGCGCCACGTCGGCCAGGCGCTGCACCGACGGCGACATGGACGTCACGAACGGCGCCAGCGTGCGCAGGCGCTGCACCTGGTCCAGGGTGAAGTTCTTCCGGTTCCGGTAGCGCCACCAGTCGCCCTTGATCATCCAGGGGAACTTGGAGACGTACATCGTGTTGGCGCCGAAGGTGGCGAGCTGCTGGTGGAAGGACGTGTTGAGTCCCTGGATGATGCCCACGATGGCCAGCAGCGTGGCCACGCCAATGCCAATGCCCAGCGTGGTCAGCACGGTGCGAAGGCGGTTCGCCTTCAGCGAAAAGACGGCGATGCGTGCGCCCTCCAAGACATCCACTCGGAAGGCGGACGGACCGCTCATGCGCCACCCACATTGAGCACGTCGGACGCCGTCCCCATGGCCACCTCGCGTCCATTGCCGTCGGCGACAATCTGACCGTCGCTCAGCCGGATGGCCCGGGGACACCGGGCCGCGAGCTTGGGCTCGTGGGTGACGAGCACCAGCGTGTGGCCCGCCTGATGGAGCTGCTCGAACAGGCGGACAATCTCCTCACCGGTGGCCGAGTCCAGGTTGCCCGTGGGCTCGTCGGCCAGCAGCATGGAGGGCTCGGACACCAGCGCGCGGGCAATGGCCACGCGCTGGCGCTGACCACCGGACAGCTCGTTGGGCCGGTGGTGCATGCGGTGGGTGAGCTGCACCTTGTCCAGCGCCGCCCTCGCCCGCTCGCGCCGCTCCCGAGCCCCCATCCCACGGTACACCAGCGGCAGCTCCACGTTGGCCAGCGCCGTCTCCTTGGGCAGGAGCTGGAACGTCTGGAAGATGAAGCCAATCTCCACGTTGCGGATGACGGCGAGTTCGTCATCGCTCATCCGCGACACGTCCTTGCCGTTCAGCATGTACCGACCGCTGGAGGGCGTATCCAGGCAGCCGAGCACGTTCATCATCGTGCTCTTGCCGGAACCCGACTGGCCAATGATGGCCACCCATTCACCCCGGCCGATGCCGAAGGAGACCCCGCGCAGGGCGCGGACCTCCTCGCCACCCACGTGGAAGACGCGGGTGATGTCCTCCACCTGGATGAGCTTTCCCGCGCTGCCGCTGGCTGCACTCACGACTTGCGACCGCCCTTCATTCCGGCGCCCTGCTCGGGCTCGCGCACGATGTCGCCGTCGCTCAGCTCCTTCGACAGCGTCCGGTACGGACCTTCAATCACCCGGTCCCCGTCGTTGATTCCGGTGAGGATCTCCAGCTCCGTGTCGGACGCGATGCCCGTCTGCACCCGGCGGACCTGCGCCTTGTTGTTGGCGTCCACCACGAACACCACCTTGGCCAGCGACTCCGTGCGCTTCGCCGTCAGGCCGCCACCCTCGATGGGGGCCTTGTAGTCCGGCAGCGTGCGCTCCGAGCGCACCGTCACCGCCTGGATGGGCACCAGCACCACGTCGTTGTGCGTCTCCGCGGAGATGCGGGCCTCGGCGCTCATGCCGGGCAGCACGTTGGGCGGCCGGGTGTCCAGCGCCACCGTGATGGGGAAGCTCGTCACCTCCGCCTCGGTGCCCTCGTTCTTGATGAGCGCCTTCTGCGCAATCTCCACCACCGAGCCCGAGTACGTCTGGCCCTCCAGCGCGTCCAACGTGATTTCCGCGGGCTGGCCCGGCTTGAGGTGGACCACCTCGTGCTCACCCACCTCGAACTTCACCTCCATGGCGCTGAGCGCGGCGATGGTCATCACCACGTCCTCGGAGAGGTCCGAGCCACGCACGCGCTCACCCACCTCGCGCGACAGCTCGATGACGTTGCCGTCGATGGGCGACAGCAGCGTGGTGCGCTGCAGGTCCGTCTGCGCCTGGTCCACGATGGCCATGTTCCGCGCCAGCATCTGCTTGGCGGCCGTCAGCCGCGCATCCGCCGTGCTCTTCTGCGCCCGCACCGTGTCCACCTCGGCGGCGGAGGCCAGGCCCTTGGTCGCGAGCTCCTCCACGCGCTTGAACTCCAACTGCGCGCGGCCCACCTCCACCTCCGCGACCTGCACGTCGGCGCGCGAGGCGTTGAGCGACGCCAGCGCCTGCTTGTGCGCGGCCTGATAGAGGCGCGGGTCGATGCGGCCCAGCACCTGCCCCTTCGACACGGCCTCGCCGTCCTTCACGGACAGCTCCACCAGGTCGCCGGAGAGGCTGGACGAAATCTTCACCGTCGTGGCCGCCTGCACCTTGCCCGCGCCCGTGATGGTGCGGGTGATGGTGCCCTTGCGGGCCTTCGAAAGCTGGACTTCGAGCGACGGCGGCGGCCGGTCCTTCAACCCGCCCGCGGTGATGGCAGCGGCTCCCAGGAACAACGCGCCTGCAATGGCACCCTTCCACCACTTCATTTCGATTCTCCCGGGCTCAGGGCGCCCATGGCCCGCAACAGCGTATAGCGGGCGATTTCGACATCGATTCTGTTTTCCAGCAGCGCCAGCTCGGCCCGCGTGAGGCTGAGCTGCGCGTCACGAACATCCAGGGTGGAGCCCGCGCCAGCTTTGAAGCGCGTGTCCTGGACGTTGAGGCCCAAGGCGGCGGCCTCGACGTTCTGCGCGGCCAGACGGGCGGCCTCGAGCTGGGCCTCCAGCCTGCGGTGCGCGGCGCGGACCTCGCCCTCGATCTCCCGAGCGGCCTGCTCCAGGTTGAGCTGCGCCTTGCGCGTGTCCGCCTCGGCGCGGCGGGTGCTCGCCGGCGTGGACAGCCCGGTGAACACGTCCCAGCTCAGGCCCACGGCCGCCGAGAAGCGGTTCTGCAGGCGCGGCTCGGTGAACACCAGCGTCGCGTCCGGACCACCACGGTTGTAGAGGCCCTGCGCGATCAGCCGCGGCAGGTACTCCGAGCGGGCAATGGACTGCTGCAGCTCCGCGGCGCGGATGCGCAGCCCGAGCGCCTTGAGCAGCGGCCGGTTCACCCGGGCCGACGCCAGCGCCTCGTTGATGGACGGCGCGGGAGGCGGCTCGGTCGTGAGCACCCCCGGGTCCTCGGCCGACAGCGCCTCGGTGCCAGGACGCGCCAGCCACACCGCGAGCTGGGTCTGGTCCGCGACCAACTGCCCCAGCGTCGACGTGTAGTTGATGCGGTCGGTCCCCAGGTTCACCTGCGCGGTGATCTCCTCGTTGCGTCCGGTCCGGCCCGCCTGGAAGAGGGCCTGGGCGCGCTCGACCTGCTGCTCGCTGCGCTCGACGGTGGCCTTGAGCACGCCGAGCGTCGCCTGGGTGCGGAACAAGGTGAAGAAGCGGCGGATGGCCTCCAGCTCGGAGGTGTCCGCCTCCTCGCGCGCCTGGTCCTTCTGGGCGTCGCGCACCACGCCGCTCTGCTCCAACTGCTTCCAGCGCGCCCGGTCATAGATGACCTGCGTGAGCGACATGCCCAGGTCGTAGTTCTGGGTGCTGGTGGTCGGCGTCTCGACGGCGTTGCGGATGAACTGGCCGGGGTTGGCCGGGTCCGGAACGGTGATGAACTCCTGCCGGCGGCCGAACCAGATTTTACCCGCCGAGGAATCGAGCGAGATCTGGGGCAGCAACGCGGAGCGGGACAGCTTCACGTCCTCGTTCGCGATGGCCACGTCCAGCAGCGCCTGGATGGCGCTGACGTTCTGGCGCCCCTCGCTGCGCACCTGCGCCAGGGAGATGGGCGCGCCCGAGCTGACGGGAGGCGGAGGCGTGACGGGCGCCGCGTCGATGGGAGGCGCCGGCGTGGTGGCGGGCGTCGGAGCCGGAGTGGCCGCCAGCGCGGCCGCGATGACGAACGCGTTCATTGCCCACCCGCCTGTCCCGGAAGCCCGATGAGGAACACGCCCGCGTACATGGCGTACAGCGCCACCGCGAGCAGCACCGCCCGGCCCCGGCGCATGCCCGTGGCCGCCGAGAAGCCCAGGCCCAACAAGGCCGTGCTCCAGAGGTTGAAGAAGTCCACGGAGGACGCCACGCGCTGCATCTTCGGACTCAGCCCTTGCAACACCGCTCCCAGGTTTGACGGCACGAGGTTGGCCACGCGAGACAGTGTCACGGTGTGCTGCGCCGCGACACAGAGGGTGAAGATGAGGTGATAGAGCGCGATGGGCAGCAGCGCCAGCACCGCCGCCGACAGGAGCTGCTCGAACGGCGCCGGCCGGTCGAAGAGCCAGCTCACCACCCAGAGGATGCAGGCCAGCAGCAGCGCCATCAGGGGCATCAGCAACATCCCCTTGGCGATGCCGCCCACCAGCGCCTTGCGCGACTCGGTCTGAATCTTGTCGAGCAGGTCCGCCTCCGACAGCCCCGTGAGCTGACCAGAGCTCTGGAGCTGGCGGATCACATCCGGGGTGGCGTCCCACCGGAGGGAAAAGAGTGTCCCGGAAGCGGACACGCACAGGGCCAGGATCAGGAGAGGCCACACCCAGCGGCGCGCCTCGACGGCGGCACGTGTCCCATCGAGGGGGTCGATGAAGACGCGAGCCGGTTGAACGAGAGAAGTCATATGGTGGAGGTCTCGGAGCGAAGTACGTCGCTCGCCCTCAGGCAATTGCCTGGCCAGCCGAAGAAAGGCGCCAAACAGGCGGGCAGGCAGCCAAATTCCGCTGCCGGACGCTTTCTACTCCAGTGCTTTAAGGCACATGTAGCGCCCTGTAGCGGAAATTTTGCTGCCGACCCGGAGAGGGTGTATTGCGCTCGTCTGGCCGCTTGCCGGAGTTCGAATGGTCGATAGCACGGACCTCGCGCAGGTCCTCCACGAGGCGAATGACATCGCACAAAGCGTGGTCCAGAGGGTCACCTCTGCCCACGTGCTCCTGGCGCTGTTCACGGTGGAGAACCGTGCGCAGGTGCTCCTCAAGGAGCGGGGCGTGGACGAGGACGCCATCCTCCAACTCCTGACGTCCGCCCCGGCCGAGCCGGACGGGCTGCTTCGTGAGTTGCGCGAGAAGACCCGCGAGATTGCCTCCAATGTGGGTTCGCAAGAGGCGGACTGCCTCCATCTCCTCATCGCCGTGGCGCGGGTGCGCTGCGCGGCGCAGGAGCTGCTGCAGCAGGCCGGGCTCGACCTAGGCGGCCTGATGCGCGTGGCGATGTCCTACTTCACCAGCGGGCACATGCCGCGCCGGCTCCAACTGGGCCGCGCGTCGGCCACGGGGCCGCGCCCCTCGAACCGCCCCCTGGGCGCCCCGCCGTCCCCCCTGCCCGCCTCGGCCGTCGCCATCAGCCTGCCGCGCTCGCGGCCCAGCGCGCCGCCGCCCTCGCCCTTCACCCTTCCGTCCCTGCCGCCGCGCTACAGCACCCCGGCGCTGTCGCCGCGAGACCTCATCGACGTGGACGAGGAGCCGGAGGCGCTCCCGCCGCCCCCCGTCGCCCCACCGGTGGCTCGCGCCGCCCCCGCTCCCGCGACGCCGCCCCCGGCCGCCGCCCCGTCTCCCGTGGCGCGTCCCGCTGCGCCCGCCTCCGCATCCCCGGTGCTGGACGCCAAGAACTACCCGCTGCTCACCTCGCTGGGCCGCAACCTGAGCCAGGCCGCGCACGAGGGGCGCCTGGACCCCGTGGTGGGCCGCGCCCGCGAAGTCGAGGAGGTCATCGACATCCTGGGCAAGCGCCGCACCAACAACCCCTGCCTGCTGGGCGAGCCCGGCGTGGGCAAGACGGCGGTGGTGGAAGGCGTGGCTCAGCGGCTGCTCGAGCTGCGCGGCTCGCTGTCGGAGAAGGTGCTGGTGGAGCTGGACATGGCCTCGCTCGTGGCGGGCACCCAGCTTCGCGGCTCGTTCTCCGAGAAGCTCAACGCGTTGAAGGACGAGGTCCGCCGCGCCGAGGGCCGCGTGGTGGTGTTCATCGACGAAATCCACACGCTGGTGGGCGCGGGCTCCACGGGTGAAGGCCCCCAGGACGCGGCCAACGAGCTGAAGACGGCCATGGCGCGGGGCGAGTTCCCCTGCATCGGAGCCACCACGCACGACGAGTACCGCAAGTTCATCAGCACCGACCCGGCGCTGGAGCGCCGCTTCACCGCGGTGGTGGTCAACGAGCCCTCCGTCCCGGAGACGGTGGAAATCCTCCGCGGCATCATTGGCCGCTACGAGGAGCACCACGGCCTGCGCTACACGCCCGAGGCCCTGGAGGCCGCGGCGTCCCTGGCGAGCCGCTACGTGACGGACCGCTTCATGCCGGACAAGGCCATCTCCGTGGTGGACCTGGCGGGCAGCCGCTGCCATCGCGAGGGCCGCGAGGTGGTGGAGCCGTCCGACGTGGCGCGGGTGGTGGCCAAGCTCGCGGGCGTGCCCGAGGAGCGGCTGTTGATGAACGACTCGTCGCGCCTCCTCCGACTGGAGCAAGACCTGGCGGAGCGCGTCATCGGCCACTCGGAGGCCGTCACCCGCATCGCCAAGGTCATCCGCCGCAACTACGCCGGCTTCGCGTCGCGCCGCCCCATGGGCAGCTTCCTCTTCCTGGGCCCCACGGGCGTGGGCAAGACGGAGATGGCGCGCGCGCTGGCGGACGTGCTCTTCGGCAACCGGGACGCGATGGTGCGCCTGGACATGAGCGAGATGTCCGAGCAGCACGGCGTCTCGCGCCTCATCGGCTCGCCCGCCGGCTACGTGGGCTTCGGCGAGGGTGGCCAGCTCACGGAGCCGGTGCGCCGCCGCCCGTCCTCTGTGGTGGTGCTGGACGAAATCGAGAAGGCGCACCGCGAGGTGCAGATGCTCCTCCTCCAGGTTCTGGAGGAAGGCCGCCTGACGGACGGCAAGGGTCGGCACATCGACTTCTCCAACACCGTCATCGTGATGACGACGAACCTGGGCGCGGAGGCCTTCTCCCGCACGGGTCGGCCGGTGGGCTTCGGCGCCGACGCGGCGGGCCCCGGCGACGCCATGGACGCGGCCTCCGCGGTGGCGCGCAAGGCGCTGCCGCCGGAGCTGTGGAACCGCATCGATGAGCGGCTCCCCTTCCGCCCCCTGGCGGAGGTGGAGGTCGCGCGCATCGCCACGCTGCTGCTGGAGGAGAGCAGCAAGCGGCTCGCCACCGAGCGCGGCATCGAGTACGTGGCCGGCGACGACGTCGTGGGCCACCTGCTCAAGTCCGGCGGCTTCGACCCCATGCTGGGCGCTCGCCCCATGCGGCAGATGGTGCAGCGGCTGGTGGAAGGTCCTCTCGCGGAGCGCATCCTGTCGGGTGAGTTCGGCTCGGGAGACCGCGTGCGCATCGCCGTGCGCTCCGGGCAGCTCCAGTTCCAGCGGGAGCGATGAGCCCCGCGCCCCGCCGTCGCACCGGAACGTCCGGCCGTCGCCCTCCCGTGGTGATTGTCGGGATGGGCCGGCTCGGCGGCGCGCTCGGGCTCGCGCTGCAGGCGAAGAAGTGGCCCGTGCGCATCCATTCGCGCACGGACGAAGGACGTCAGCGCGCGGAGGCACTGGGCCTGAAGCCCGCCACTTCCGCGGACCTGAAGCGGGCCCGCGTCGCGCTGCTCTGCGTCCCCGACGCCTCGGTGCCCTCCGTCGCGCAGGCGATGTCAGCCACCCTTCCCCGCTCCGCCGCGCTGGTGCACACGGCTGGAGCGCTCTCGCTCGACGCGCTGGGGCCCGCGCGAGGCCGGAGCCGGGGTTCGTTCCATCCACTCTGCGCCGTGTCCTCGCCTCGCGACTCGCTCGTGGGCAGCACCGTGGCGGTGAGCACCCGCTCCCCCGCGCTGCGGGACATCCTCCGGCGCATGGCCGTGGATGCGGGGCTTCGCATCATCGAGGTGCCGGAAGCACACCGCGCGGCGTACCACGCGGGCGCGGTGCTGAGCGCGGGGGGCCTGGTGTCCCTGGCGGACGCGGCCGTGGCGGCGCTGGGCGCGGCGGGCATTGGCCGCGAGGACGCCCTGGCGGCGCTGCTTCCGCTGATGCAGTCGGCGATTCGGGGACTGGAGAGCCGGGGCCTCGCGGGGGGCCTCACCGGGCCCATCGTCCGCGGAGACGCGGGCGTCGTGGGCGCGCACCTGGAGGCGCTCCCGGAGGACGTCGCGCCGCTCTACCGGCTGCTGTCGCGGCGCGCGCTGGGGCTGGCCGGAGACCGGCTGGAGCCCGCGGCGCGCACCGCGTTGGAACGACTGCTTACGCCGTCAGGATGATGGAACCCTGCAGGGCCTTGCGGACCACGGCCAGGGCCTGCTCGGACGCGGCCTCGGCCTCGGTGAGCCGGCGCAGCGCCAGCGCGCCACCCTGAACCTGCGTCACGGAGCGCTTCAGGTCGGAGAGCAGCGTCAGCGCGGCCTGCAGCATCTCCTTGCCCTGCGGCGACTCGGTGGCGGGCTTGCCCGCGGACTTCGCCACGTACTCCGTGAAGCGCTGGAGCGTGTCCGCCGTCTTCGCCGGGTCGAACTGCTCCAGCAGCGACTGGATGCGGGCGGCGTTGATGCGGATGAGGCGCAGCGCGCCCACGCGGCCAAAGCCCGGGTGCACCAGACCGATGTCGCTCATCTCGAAGGCGCCCAGCAGCCCCTCGTCCGGAGCCTTGTGCGCGTGCGGCACCACGTCCACGAAGAGCGGCAGCGGATCCGCGCCCTGGCGGAACATCTCCAGCTCCTCATCGTCCAGCGGCGGGAAGCTCGCCGGGTTGCCGATGAACAGCAGCGGCAGCACCAGGTCGTGCCAGAAGTCCTCGGGCGCCGAGCCCGTGCCACCCACGGTGCCGAACAGGTGCGCCATCAGCTCCGCCAGACGGGGCGCGCGCTCGGCCTGGTCGATGAGCGACTTGGTCGTGTCCAGTCGCTGGAGGGACTGGACAATCTGCCCCTCGAACTGCTGGCGCGCCTCGGGCGGCAGCGGCGGCTGGGTGCGGCCCAGCGCGTTGCGCACGTCCCGAGCGAGCCCGTCCGGCTTCGTCTCCAGGGCGGTGGTCGCCTTCTTCGGGTCCAGCACGACGAACTGGAGGAACCCGGGGTCGAACAGGCGCTGGTAGTCCACCGGCGTCAGCTTCGGGGCCTGGCCCCCCAGGGCCTGGGCGGGGTTGGCGCCAAAGCGGGCCTGCCCCAGCGACTTGCGGATGTCCGCGGCCAGGTCCTCGAGCCGGGCGAGCTTGCCCTGCCCCAGGGAGTCCATCACCGCGCCGAACGGCGACAGCATGATGATGGCCTCGGGGAAGCCCAGCGTGGCCCCCTCCGGCGAGTCCCGGTTGGGGAACCAGAACGCCTGGTGCTCCTGGATGAGGCGCAGGGCGAACGCGCCGGCCAGACCGAGCGCCAGCGTCTGGTGCTCCGGCTTGTTCACCTGGAACGCGCCACCCGTCAGCTTGGCGATGGCGGTCTCGACCTCCGTCCACGGCGCCTTGAGCAAGTCGACCGGCTTGCCTTCGGCCTGCTCGATGGCGGCGGCGACCTGCATCTGTGCGTTGTGGACGTGCTGCGGAACGGGATGCGCCTGGGTGGCGGGTTCGGACATGGCGGAATCCAGACTCGGTAATAAGGGAGGCGACGGGCCCACCCCTTACCGTGAAAATCGCGGTCGTGGCTATGAATTGTGGCCTGTAGGATGGCCTGCATGCCCGCTTCCCGCTGGTGGCTGCGCTGGGCAGTCCTCGCCACCTGTCTCCTGATGACAAACGGCGGGTGTGCTTTCGTCACACCCCGTTTCCCCCAGAACATCCAGGCCTCGTTCGCTCGAGACGAGATGCGCAAGCTCACCACGGAGAGCCTGGAACTCTACTACCCGGCGCACCTCCGGGGGGCCGCGCTCCGCATGGCGTCGCGGCTGGAGGGGTGCGTGGCGAACCTCCGGGAGCAGACGTGGCGAAAGAAGCCGCGGGACCGGGTGCTCGTCTACCTGACGAGCTCCAACTTCAACAACGCGTACGTGGTCCCGGACTACGCCAGCGTGCCCCAGCAGATGGTGATGCCGTCGCACCTGACGCTGGAGCTGTTCCACCTCTTCAACCTGGGCGAGGTGGACGTCGGGGACGTGGCCTGCCACGAGGCCGTCCACTACGTGCAGCTCCAGCAGACGGACGGCGTCTGGGGCTTCCTCAACCTGCTCACCGGCGGCCTGTTCCAGCCCAACTCCTACACGGAGTCGTGGTTCCTGGAGGGCCTGGCCACCTACTACGAGGGCCAGTTCGAGAAGGACGCCGGGCGGCCCCACAGCCCCATTTGGCGCGGCTGGTTCGACTCCGTGGTGCAGGTCAAGGAAGGCCGGCTGAACCCCGGCTACCTGTCGCCCGAGCAGCGGGCACTGGACCCCTTCGGCGGCAACTACATGACGGGCATGCACTTCGTGGAGTACCTCGCGAAGACGTACGGCGAGCCCAAGCTGTGGAAGCTGGTGGATGAACAGGGCGGCTCGTTCGTGCCGCCCATCGCCGTGACGCTGCGCTTCAAGCGCGTGTACGGGCGGGACATCGGGGACCTGTTCCAGGAGTACACGCAGGCCCTCCGCCGCGAGCTGAGCGTGCGCCAGCGGCCGGCGTCGCAACACACCTGGGTCCCGGACGCGGGCTACTTCTCTCGGTTGGCGACGCATGCGGGCAGCGGCGTCAGCGCGACGGTGGGCGTGGGACGGGAGCGCTACTCCCGGCTCACCGTGCTGGAGGCGGATGGCCGTGTGCGCTTCGAGCGTCCCCTGGTGGAGCTGGTGCCCTTGCGCCGCTGGGTGCTGGGCGCTCCGACGCTCGTCAGCGGCATGTCGTTCAGCCGAGATGGCGCTTGGCTGTACCTGGTGATGGCGGACCTGAACTCGGAGGGTGGCTACACGGCCCGGCTGTGGAAGGTGGACGCGCGCAACGGTGACGTGGTCCGCCTCTGGGATGACGTGGAGGGGATGGGCGGCAGCGTCACTCCGGATGAGACGGGGTACGTCTATGTCCAGGTTGAAGGCGACTCGGCGAACGTGGTGCGGCTCAATCTTGAGACGGGGGCACGTGAGGCGCTGACCGCGTTCGCAGCGAGCACCTCCGTGGGTCCACCGGCGGTCGCGCCGGATGGTGTCCGGGTGGTGTTCCCCATCTCGGCGGGTTCGGGCTGGGACCTGGTGCTTCGCGAAGCGGACGGCAGCCTGCGCTGGCTGACGCGGGATGGGCAGTTCAACTACTCGCCGCATTGGTTGGACGAGGAACGCCTCGTGTTCCTCCGCAAGCACGAGGGCCGACTGCAGGCCCACCTGCTGACGGTGCCTACGCGCGAGGTGGTCCGCATCACCGACGCGCCGCACCTGGTGATGGACGCGCATCCGGTGGGTACGGACCAGATCGTGTTCCTCAACCGCGATGGGCTCGACTTCAGCATCGACCGGGCGCCCATCGTGCCGATTGCCGCCGAGGAGGTCGCAGGGGCTGCCGCGTCGTTGGAAGGTCCGGTGCCAACACGGGACACCGCGCCCATCGCGCAGAGCGAGCCCGGTGCGCCTGAGTCCATCGCTGCGGCCACGACGCCGGTCGATGGAGAGGCCATTCCCGATGAAGCGGCCCCACCCGGCACGCCCCCTGGCCTGACCTCCGGAGCCACGTCGCTGGCGCCTGGTGGGGAGCACAACGCGGATGCGCCTCCGACCGCCGCGACTCCCGTGGAACCGGACCAGCCGTTCGTCGCCTTCCCCACGGCCCCCAACGGGTCGCCCGAGACGGCTCCGACGGCTGTGGCACAGAGCCCTCTGACCCCGACGCCCGCGCCGGAGGTGGCGTCGCCCCTGCCTGGCCAAACCGATTCGGCCGCCACGGAGCCCCCGCAGCCTCCAAACGCCACAGACGAAGCGCAGCCCACCTCCGTCGGCACCGAAGCGCCCACCCCCACCAGCAACGACGCACCCACCGCGCTGTCCGGCCTGGATACGCCCGTCATCGCGCCCCCTGACCCGGGCGCCGAGCTCGTCATCCTGTCGGACGAGCCGTACTCGCCGCTGGAGCGCTTCTTCATCCCCGAGTTCCGCCTGCCGTACCTGTACGCGGCGGCCAATCCCGACAACACGGATGAGACGTACGCCATGGGCGGCCTGGCCCTCGCGGGACAGGACCGGCTCGGTCGCCACGCCTATTCCCTGCTGCTCACCTTCGATTCGAGAGACGACGCCCCAAGCCTCACGCTGGCCTACGGCAACGCGAGCCTCGCGCCCTGGTACATCCAGGTCTCCGGCGCACGCATCCGCCAGAACGAGCGCACCGACCTCCAAGCCACGGCATTCGCGTCGCGGACATTCTGGACCACGCCGGTAACGTTCGGCGTGCTCGCGCTGAACCGGAAGTACGACGCCACGGACCGCTTCCCCGCGCTCGAAACGCGCATCATCGGCCCGGAAATCTCCGCCTCGTACTTCGCCGGAGACTCCACCTCGTACGGCAGCACGCAGCGCGGCCTGGGCATCACCGGTGCCGTGGGCGTGTACCCCGGCGCGTTCCTCCGCGACTCGACCATCGCCGACCTGCGCCTGGGCATGGACGGCTTCTTCGGGGGCCTGCCCTTCACGGGGCGCGACAACTTCCGGCTCTCCGCCGTGGGCCGTTTCCTACCGGGCGCGACCTCCGGGCTGCTCCAGGTGGGCGGGCTGACCGCGGGCCAGACTTGGTACAGCAGCCGCCCCAGCCAGCAGACCGAGCCCCTGCCCTTGCTGCTCCAGCCCGGCATCGCCTTCAGCGAGTACCTGCGCGGCTACGAGGACCTGGAGATTCGCGCACGCAACGCGCTCATCGGCTCCGCCTCGTACCAATACCGAGTGCCCATCGACTACGGCTGGGCCTCCACCCTCTGGCTCTTCCCGTCGCTCTTCGTCCGGGACATCGGCTTCGACGCCTTCGGGGCCCTGGCCCGCACGGACAACCGGGCCAACTACGCGGCCGTCGGAGGCTCGGCGTCGCTCCGGCTCACCTTCGGGCAGTCCGTGCCGGTGTCGCTCTACTACCAATACGCGTACCGATTCGAACGCGGCCTGGACCACCTGCACCTCGTCGGGCTGGGCCTGTAACAGGCCCAGGCGTCAGGGCGCGGGCTTCAGGCCATACAGGCCGTGCTCGCGCGCATAGGCGATGGCCCGCGCGGGCACCAGCTCCGCGGGCGCCTCACCTCGCGCCAGCAGGTCGCGAATCAACGTCGAGGACACCTCGGCCAACGGCGGGCCCACGGTGCTGGGCGCCGGGTAGCCCGCGCGGTTGAGCACGATGACCCGCGACAGCTCCTCGATGCGGTGGAAGTCCTTCCAGTGCGGCAAATCCCGCAGGATGTCGCTCCCGATGATGATGGACCACCGGATGTCGGGATGCCGGTCCACCAGCAGCGTCAACGTGTCCACCGTGCGCCCCGAAAGCCCTGGCTCCTGCTCGACGAGGCTCGTCTTCAGCCAGCCCGACGTCTCGGCGCAGAGCGCGTCACACATGGCGACGCGGTGCTCGAAGGGCTCCATCTGCTTGCCGAACGGGTGCTGCCAGGACGGCATCAACCAGACCTCGTCCACGCCCTGCGTCGCGTGGACGTAGGTCGCGGCCATGAGGTGGCCCACGTGCGGCGGGTTGAACGAGCCTCCGAGGATCGCGACCTGCACGGCGGGCCTCACGTCACTTGAGGGACAACTTCGGGGACTTCTTCTCCAGCACCACCGTCTGGGGCTCCAGCACCACGTGCCCGTCCAGCCGGAAGGCGGAGAAGCGCAGGTTCCGGTCCACCTTCTCCAGCAGCGCGCAGGTCTGCTCGGCAGCGCCTGTCAGCCGTCCCGGCGTGAGGAAGAAGCGCGGCCCGATCTGAACCACCTTGGGCTCCGGCTCCTTGCCGTGGACGAAGACCAGCGCGTTGAGCAGGTCATCGCGCGTGAGGTCGTTCTTGTCGTGGACCACGCAGCACAGCGTGTCCCCGACCAGGTCCATGGCCTTGTTGTTGATGGAGGGGTCCCGGAACTGGAGCGACTCGCGCTCGGGCACCCGGACGAAGCGCTCCATGACGAGCCGCCGGTCGTCCTCGGACGACACATCCGTCGGGGCCTCCGCGCGTGACGGCGTCCGCGGGAGCGCATCCTGGCTCCCGAGCCAGCTCGTCACGTCCGCGAGAAAATCCGCGTCCGAGTACTCCCGCCCGCCCCGGCTCTTCTGGCGCCGCCACAGGACCCATTCATCCAGGTCCGTGTAGCGCGCGCCCGTGAACAAAAAGCGCCGCGCCCCCTTGGAGCGCAGCAGCTCATAGGCCGCGTCGAAGGCTTCGAGATCCCCATGACTGTCGGAGAAGACGCCAATCACCGCTCAAGCGTATAGCAGGTAGGGCGTCCTCTGCCGCGCGAACATTTCCGTCTGCGCGGAGAAACCCTCCAGCAGCCTGTCCAACGGCCACCCCGCCTCGATGCCCCGGCGGACCTGGTCCGTCCCACAGAGCAGGTCGAAGGCGGGAACGTCCTCGACGAACTCGTACGCGTCCGCGCGCCAGCCGAACTGCCCGGGCCCGATGTCATGCAGCGCCTGGAAGATGGCGACGCCGGTGCGCAGCGGCTGGAACACCCGCCGGTCCGTCACGTGGATGAAGGCGCCGTTGCAGGACTGGCCCGTGTACTTGTCGAACGTGGGCGTGAAGCCCACGGCCCGGAACGCCACCCCTGGGAGGTCCTCCTTCGCCAGCCGCGCGAGCAGCGCGT
Source organism: Myxococcus hansupus (assembly GCF_000280925.3). NCBI lineage: Bacteria > Pseudomonadati > Myxococcota > Myxococcia > Myxococcales > Myxococcaceae > Pseudomyxococcus > Pseudomyxococcus hansupus. Next base: position 3,356,674 of record NZ_CP012109.1, on the reverse strand, counting down.
CCGTGTCCACCCATGGCGCGCCGAACTGCTCGAAGGGCCGGCAGGTGCCACGGCCCTCGGAGACATTGGTGCCCTCGCCCAGGCACATGCCCGGGTACACCAGCGCGGTGTCCGGCGTGGGCATGTTCGGTGACGGGGAGATGAACGGCAGCCCCGTCTCGTCCCAGAACTGGCCCCGGCGCCAGCCCTCGCACGGCACCACCGTCAGCTCGCAGCCGAAGCCCTCCTGCGCGTTGAACAGACGGGCCAGCTCGCCCGCCGTCATGCCGTGGCGGTTGGGCAGCGCGTACAACCCCACGAAGGAGCGGAACCCCTCCCCCACCAGGTTGCCTTCCAGGGCCGCGCCGTTGAGCGGGTTGGGCCGGTCCAGCACGTAGAAGGGCACGCGCGCCTGGGCCGCGGCCTTCATGGCCAGCGCCATGGTGTAGACGTAGGTGTAGTAGCGGCTGCCCACGTCCTGGATGTCGAAGACGAGCGCCTCCAGCCCCTGGAGCGACTCCTGGCGCGGCGACAGCGACTCGAAGGTGGAGCCGTAGAGGCTGAACACCGGCACGCCCGTGCGGCGGTCCTTCGCCTCGTCCACGGCGACCATGTACTGCGCCTCACCGCGGATGCCGTGCTCCGGACCGAAGAGCGCCGCCAGCGTGACGCCCTCCGCGCCGGCCAGCAGGTCCGCCAGGTGGCGGAAGCGCGAGTCCACGCTGGTGGGATTCACGATGGCGCCCACGCGCTTGCCCTTCAGCGAGGAGAAGCCCTGCTCGACCCACACGTCCAGTCCCGTCTTCACCTTCGTCACGGCCTTCCCTTCCTCAACCGGCCCCGAGGGCCTGAACGTCAACGGTCCTTGAAGCTCTTGAGCGCGCTCTCCGCGGCCACCTTGGAGTCGCACTTCGACAGCCCGAAGAGCCCTGTCCGAGAACCGTCGTCAGGGCCGCCGTCCGACTTCAACCGCTCCAGCGCGCGCACCGCCCGCTTCAACTGGAGCTTGCCCGCGGTGGACGCGGCGTCCGAGCGCACGTCGCACCGCGCATGCTCGAACAGGTCGACGACGCGCTTCTCCGCGTCGGCACTGCCCGCCTTCACGGCCAGGGCGTAACTCTTCAAGGCTTCGTCCGGCTTGCCCGTCGCCTCCGTCAGGCGGCCCAGGAGGAAGTGACGCCGTCCGGAGTCCTCCTCCCGCAGGATGACGGCCCGAACGTCCTTCGCCAGCGCCGCCCGCTCGTCCTCCGGTGCCCGCTCCACCGCGCTGATGGCGCGCAGGGTCGAATCACCGCTGAAAGACAGCGCCAGGATGCCCACCAACAGGAGCACCGCCCCCGCGCCCAACGCCACCCGGTTCTTCGCCACGGGCTCCGGCAGGGCCACCATGGCGCGCGAAAAGAGCGAGCCCCCCACGGTGCGAGCCTGACGCCCGAGCACCGCGGCCTGCTGCCCCAGCACCGTGGCGCCCGCCGCCGCGCGCTGGCCCAGCCCGGACAGGTCCACCGGCTGCGACTGAGATGACGCCTCCGCCGCCACGCGCGCCAGGGCCAGGTTGCCGAAGGGCGGCACCGACTCCGCGCCCGGCGCCTCGGCGATGGCGCTGGCGGCGGGGGCCTCCACGCGGTACGGCGCGCGGGGCACGTGGAAGACGCGAATCTTCCCGGGGATGCCCTTCAACTCGTAGGCGCCCACTTCCTTCGACGGAACCTCGGCCTTGTTCATCGCCAGGTAGACGGCCTCGGTGAAGTACACCTCGCCCGCCTCGGCGATGCCCTCCACCCGGGCGGCGATGTTGACGGGCTCACCGAAGATGTCGTTGCCGTCCAGCCGGACCTCACCCACGTTGATGGCCACGCGGACGTGAATCTGCTCCGCCTCCTCCATCGTCCGGTTGTGGTGCCACAGCCGGTCCTGGATGGCGATGCCACTGAGCACCGCCTGGGTGGGCGACTCGAAGGTGACGAGGAACGCGTCACCGATGGACTTGACGATGCGCCCACCAAACGCCTTGAACAGCGGCGACAGCAGGGCACCGTGGACCTGGAGCAGGCGCTGGTTCTCCTCCAGCGTCTGCCGGCTGGTCCGCTCCGTGAAGCCCTTGATGTCGGTGAAGACGATGGCGAGGTTGGCGGTCTTCAAAGCCCGCGCAGTGTATGCGCCACTGCCCGAGGTGCAATCGCAACCGCGTTCCCAGAGCCCGCCCGCTGTCAGCGACGTGATGGTTTGAGTTCGCGCATCCGCTTCTTCGGTGGCGCTTCCATCGACTTGCGCACCCGCTCCGCGAGCTGGGGCCGCCCGGTCCGCGCGTAGAAATCCGCCAGCCGCCGGAGCACCAGGGGGCTGGACGGCTGGTAGTCGCGCGCGGCCAGCAGCTCCTTCTCCGCGTCCAAGGGGCGCTCCTGCTTCTCCAGCACCTCCGCGAGCAGGAGGCGCACCTGCACCCACTCGGGCTTGAGGCGTGACAGGTAGCGGTAGTGCATCTCCGACTTGAGCGTGTCACCCAGGTCGAACCAGAGCATCCCCAGCCGGAGGCGGGCGTCCTCGTAGGAGCCGCGCAGCTTCACGGCCTGCTCGTACGCCTGCACGGCCTGCCTGCGGTCATCCCGCTCCTCCCACAACAAACCCCGCAGGTACCAGGCGCGGGGATTATGAGGGGCTTGCTGGAGGGCGACGTCCAGGTGGGCCTCGGCTCGCGCCAGCGCGCCCCCTGTCTTCAACAAGAGCCGGGCCATCTCCAACCGGGGCAGCTCCCAGGCGGGCTGGGCGCCAATCAGGGCGTCCAGCGCGGCGATGGCGCCCGCATCGTCCCCTTCCGTCTCCAGGGACAAGGCATCCGGCAGTGAAATCACGGGGCGCGCGGGGGCCCGCGTCAGGGCGGAAGACTCCGCCGCGTCCGCCGCGCCCGCCACCAAGGCCACCAGGATGACCCACCTCATGTGCGGCTGATAGCAGAGCCAGGCGGGGCGTCTCAATAGATCCTCTTGACGGCCGAACGGCCGCGCATGAAACCCATGACTGTGCAGATATCGCAAAGAACGCTGGAAGACCTTGGCTTCTCCGACGTGCTCCGCGCGCTGGCGCAACGGTGCAGGACGGAGCCCGGCAGAGAGCGAGTGCTCGCCCGGCCGTTTCTCGACACGCCGGAGGAGGTCACGGAGGCCCTGGCCCTCGTCACCGAGGCCCGCGCCCTCTCCCAGGAGCAGTTCTCCCTCCCCCTCGGCGGCGTGACGGACCTGCGCACGCCCCTGGGCCACGCCGCCAAGGGCGGCATGCTGGAACCCCGCCAGCTCATCAACGCGGCCCAGCTCCTCTTCGCCTTCGCGCGCACCCGGGAGGCCCTGGACGAGCGCAAGGCCCGCGTCCCCCGGCTCGTGGAAATCTCCCGCCGGATGCCCGCCCTGGAATCGATGGCGCGCCGCATCGACCAGTGTTTCGAACCGGACGGTGAGATTTCCGACCGCGCCAGCCCCGAGCTCCGCGAGGCGCGTGACCGGGCGCGCGGCCTGCACCGCCGCATCAAGAGCCGTCTGGACGAGCTGCTCCACGACGAGACCTTCACGAACAAGCTCCGCGAGAACTACTACTCGATCCGCAACGGACGCTACGTGGTGCCGGTGGTGTCCAACTACCGCTCGGAGGTGGACGGCATCGTCCACAACGCCAGCCAGACGGGCCAGACGCTCTTCATGGAGCCGCAGGCCATGGTGGGCCTGGGCAACGACCTGGCCATCGCCCAGTCGGAAGTCACGGAGGAGGAGCGCAAGGTGCTCCAGGCCCTCAGTGAGCTGTTGGGCGGCGAGTCGGACCGCATCCTCGAAGGCATCGACGCCGTCGCGGAGCTGGACGAAGTCGAGTCGGTGGCCATCCTCGCCTCCGACCTGGGCGCGAACACGCCGGAGTTCGTTGACGTGGCGGACCTGCAGCTCCGCCAGTTGCGCCACCCACGGCTGGTGCTCAAGGGCGCGGAGGTCGTCGCCAACGACGTGACGCTCTCGGGAGACGCCAAGGCGCTGGTCGTCTCCGGCCCCAACGCGGGCGGAAAGACGGTGACGCTGACGGGCGTGGGCCTCTGCGCGCTGATGCTGCGCGCCGCGCTGCCCATTCCGGTGGCGGAGGGCTCCCGGATGCCGCTGTACCGCTCCGTCCACTCCACCGTGGGCGACGCGCAGGACCTGGAACAGGGCCTGTCCACGTTCAGCGCGCACGTGGTGATGCTGCGCGACATCATCGGGGCCGTAGGCGAAGGCTCGCTGGTCCTCATCGACGAAATCGCCGCGGACACCGACCCGCGCGAGGGCGCGGCCATCGCCATCGCCGTGCTGGAGGAGCTGATGTCCAAGGGCGTGGTGGTGCTCGTCACCACGCACCTCGAGGAGCTCAAAGCCCTGGCCCACATGGACCCGCGCTTCCTCAACGCGCGCGTGGGCTTCGACTCCAAGCGCATGGCCCCCACCTACCGGCTGCAGATGGGTGCTTCGGGCCAGTCGTCGGCCATCGAAATGGCGGCGCGCGTGGGCCTGCCCACGAACGTGTGCGAGCGTGCCCGTGAACTCTCCGTCAACGCCGGTGGCCCGCTGAGCAAGGCGCTGGCGGCGGCCGAGGAGGAGCGGCGCAAGCTCTCCGAGGAGCTGGAGCGCGCCCGCGTGGCGACGAACGAGGCCGAGGCGCTCCGGGCCGACCTGGAGAAGCAGAAGCAGACCTTCGAGCGGGAGCGCCGCGCGAAGATGATGCAGTTCAACGAGGACGTGCACTCGGCCAGCGAGCACGCCGCGGCGGAGGTGCAGAAGCTGCTGACGAAGCTGCGCGCCGAGCAGAACGAGAAGGCGCTGGCCGAGGCCCGGCAGCAGCTCCAGCAGCGCGCGGACGAGGCGAACAAGCGCGCCCTGGCCGCCAGGGCGGAGCTGTTCCAGGTGGAGGCACCGGGGCCCGCGAACCTGAAGGTGGGCGCGTGGGTGCACCACTCGGGGTTGAGCCGCGACGTCGAAATCCTGGAGCTGGTGGACAGCCACGCGGTGGTGTCCGCGGGTGGCGCGCTGAAGATGCGCGTGCCCATCTCGGAGCTGTCGGGCGCGCGCACGCGCAAGCCGCAGCAAGCGAAGTTCCCGGAACGGCAGAAGCAGGAAGCCTCCCTCAAGCGCGCGGCCTCGGCGGCGCCCGCGGAGGTGGAGGCCACGAACTTCCGCTGCGACGTGCGCGGCATGCGCACGGACGACGCGCTGGCGGAGCTGGAGTCCTTCCTGGACCGGGGCATGCGCAGCGGCGAGGAAGCCGCGCTCGTCATCCACGGCCACGGCACGGGGGCGCTGAAGCAGGCCATCCGTGACTACCTGTCCGCCTCGCCCTACATCCGCATGTACCGCCCGGGCGAAGGCCACGAAGGCGGCGACGGCGTCACGGTGGTGGCCCTGCGGGCGTAGCCAGAGGCCACGCCGTCCCGACACCGAAGCATTCGGGGCCGGAGGTTGCTGGAAACAGCGGCCTCCGGCCCTTCGCTTTGATGGACGGGAGCGCCGTCACGCCGCCAGCGGCACGGGGGCCTTCTCTTCTTCCACGTCGGGCGCGCTCGCCTTCAGCGCGATCCAGAAGCCCGACACGTACAGAATCGTCTGCGCCACCAGCGTGAAGGCGACCATGGGGCCGACGACAGGCGGGCCGTAGATGGAGATGAGCACCCAGCCGGCGATGAACGCCACGCGGCTCCGGGTGCCCAAGCTCCGCAGCGGTGCGTACGCCGCCATCAACCACACGCCACCCACCGCGCAGTACGTCCATGGGGCGAAGGGGCTCCGGAAGGACGCGAGGCTCAGCAGGGCAATCCACACCACCACCTGACTCAGCCGGAAGCGCGACCCCTGTGCACCGCTGGCCTGACGCCGGGCGAGCCGCAATGACACCCGCACCACGAGCGCCAGCAGCAGCAGCGTGTAGAGCGTCATGACGGTGCGGGCGACCACGAGCGGGTCCGCGATGTCCACGCCCACGAGCTGCAGCTTGAAGGGCAGCCCGAACGGCGAGTAGTTCACCAGGATGGCGGGCACGAAGTTCCACACGAAGTCGAACAGCTCACCGCTGGAGATGCGCGGGACGTCGTAGGTGATGTAGTCCACGAAGGGCTTCGGTCCGAGCACCGCGTACGCCACGCCGGAATACACGAGCCCGAAGAACGCGGACCACGCCGCCGCCTTCCACCGCCGCTGGAGGAGCAGGTAGATGCCCAGCAGGCCGGGGAAGAGCTTCGACAGGATGGCGAACGCCAGCAGCGCGCCGCCCAGGGCCTCGCGCTTTCGCTCGAAGCAGATCATCGCCCCCAGGCACAGCGCGTAGATGAGCAGGTGGATGTTCCCCAGTTGGATGTTCACCAGGGTGGGCAGCGACAACCAGATGACCGGTGTGAGCACCCCAAGCCACGCCCCTTCCCTGCCCCCGACCCAGAAGGCCACCGCCAGCATCGCCATCAACGCCGCCGACGCGTAGAAGACGTACCAGCCCGTTCGCAGCGCGAAGAAGTCGCCGCTCATCGCGAGCATCAACTTGGGCAGCAACAGGAACTGGGGCGGGTACGCATAGAAGTCGCGTTCGAGCGGCGCCACCGCTGGCAACACCGCCTCCATCTCTGGCGACTTGTAGTGGCTCAGGATGTAGAGGTTCTCCGTCCCCAGGTCCGCCAGCACCGCCGCGCTCAGGTAGCCGGACAAGCACGTGTGCTTGACCATGAACTCCACCATGGGGGCCAGCGAGTACTGCTTCAGGTTCGGGTCGGCCATGAAGACACCCAAGCGCCCCATGAGCACCACCACCAGGACGCAGGCGACGGCCCAGAAGGTGAACGCGGTCCGGGACCAGCCCTGGAGGATGGCCACCCAGGAGGCGGGCACCTTCGGAACCAGCACATAGAAGAGGCCCGCCCAGGCTCCCAGGGCCGCGAGCAGCAACACGGCGAGCGGCGCGCCCGTCAAGGACAGGAGCACGGCCAGCAAGGGCGCCAGGACTCCGGCGATGAAGCCCGCCATGAAGCCCGAACGGGCGTTGAGCGAGGCACGAAACGGAGAGGTGGACGCAGCGGACATGGCGAGGCGCTCTCGGGCTTACGGCGTGGCGGACGGAGGAACAGTCTTCTCCAGCACGAAGGTGACGTGCGCGGAGAACGGCGCGGCGTGGCGGTTCCGCTCCAGGAACCGCTCCACGCCCCAGAGCCATCGATAGGCGAACTCCGGAATGAAGTCGGGCAGGAACGTGCGGTACTCCGTCTTCACGAGCGTCCACCCTTCGCGGAACCGGCCTTGCGGCGCCTTCAGCCAGACCTCGGTGCCGTCGTCGATGTCCTTGAGCAGCGGGAAGACGTAGCTCATGTAGAAGCGGAACAGGGGGTTGTTCACGTTCATCTCGTGCACCACGAAGCGCCCCCCGGGCCGCAGCACCCGGCGGACCTCCTCGAACGCCTGCTGCTGGTGCTCCACCCCGGGCAGGTGGTGGATGACGTTGACGGCATAGACGAAGTCCTGTGAGGCGTCCGCGAAGGGCAGCGCGGAGATGGAGCCCTGCCGCACCCCGCCGGCATCCTCCCCCAGGTACATCCGGGCCTGCCGCACCTGGTTGTCGGAAAAGTCGATGCCCTCCACCACGTAGCCCTGACTGCGCATCTCCTTCAGGTACCACCCCTGCCCGCAGCCCGCGTCCACGCCTCGGACGTACTGCTCGCGAGGAAGGTGGTGCAGGTTCAGTTCGATCTTCCGGTTCAGCAGGCGCACGCGGATGTGCTCGGGGACGTTGGCACGGTACGCATCCGCGATCAGGTCGAAGTGATTGGCGTCCTCCTGCCGGCTCGCGAAGAGGCGGCGCAGGCGCAGCAGCCCCCAGAGCGCGGCCAGGATGACGAGCCAGTAGGTGAAGGCGCGCACCAGCGCCACCGCGAAGACGGCCTTCTCCACCGGCACGCCCCCGTCCATGAGCAGGGCAATCATGCTCCGGCCCACGCGCAGGAAGCCCGGCAGCGTCACGGAGGCGGCGCCCTCCGCGTGACTGGCCGCGTAGATGCGCAGGGCCTCCACCATCGCGGTGTCCACGCCGAATGACTGGAGAGCCACCCACAGCGACAGGCCCGTCACCGCCCAGATGAGCACCGCGAAGCCCTGGGCGAAGAACAGGCTGGTGACCAGGGGCAGCAATCCCACCGCGCGCTCCTGGCTCTTGCTGGGGAACAGCGCCAGCGCGAACGCCCCCACGCCGAACACGAGCGCCGCCGCGCCAAGCAACGGGACGGTGGACACCCGGGCCAGCAGCACGATGGCCACCGCGTCCGTGGCGAGATCCGCCGCCAGCAGGAGCCCTGCGCGCAGGAAGCGCGCGCGCAACGGCGCGATACGCAAGACATACAGCAGATAGAACGGCGTCAGGTTACCGATGAAGGCGGACAGGAACGCGAAGAACAGCTTGCGGCTCGGGGCAAGCACGTGCCCGGCCCGAAGCAACACCATCCATTTGAGATACCGCCCCGTCAGGTTGCACGCGGTCAACACCGCGCTCAAACCCACACATGCGGAAAGGGAAAGCGGCGATGCGATCTCGAAAATCCCCAGCACGCATCCGGGGATCTGATACTCATGAAAGGTGTCCAGCGAATTGACAATGGCAAGCCCGACACCAAGCAGTATCAGGACCGCCACCAAGGTTTGCACCCAGATACGCTTCATGACACACTCGCCCGCCTTTTAGACCATTCCCAATCCATACTGCGACTATCACTGACATGAGCGGGAATCAAACCGGTCAGACGTTTTGTATTATTGGCGCTGGCGCCGCGGGACTGGCTGTTGCAAAGGCATTCAAGGCGGCCGGACTGCCCTTCGAGGTGCTGGAGTCCGCCTCCGGGTTGGGTGGCATCTGGGATGCCGCGCGCGCGGACTCGCCCATGAGCCGCAACACGCACATCATCGCGTCCAAGACCATCCAGGCGTTCCCGGGCTTCCCCATGCCCGCCACGTACCCGGACTACCCCAGCCATGCGTTGGTGTTGGACTACCTGCGGGCCTACGCGCGGCACTTCGGGCTCGAGCCGCACCTTCGCTTCAACACCCGCGTGGCGCGCATGGAGCCGTCCGGCACGGCCTGGCGCGTGGAGGTGGAAGGCGAAGCACCGCGCGAATACGCCGGCGTGGTGGTGGCCACCGGGCATGACCGCCTGGCGCGCGTCCCCCGCTTCCCTGGCGAGCCCACGCTCCAGGTGCTGCACTCGCAGGACTTCAAGCACCCGCAGCAACTGTGGAACAAGCGCGTGCTCGTCGTGGGCGCGGGCCAGTCCGCGGCGGACGTCCTCTGCGAGTCCGCCATGAACGCCGCGCGCACCTTCCACAGCACGCGCCGGGGCTTCTACTGCATGCCCAAGTACCTGATGGGCCGGCCCACCGACACGCTGCTCCAGCTCCGGGCCCCCACCTTCCTGCGGCGCGTGGCCTATGCCCTGTTCTTCGGCTTCCTCAAGCGCCGCTCGCGCGCGCTGGGCATCCCCATTCCCGCGGCGGAGCGAGGTCTGGTCATCCCCATCCTCGGCGACCAGCTCCATCACCACTACACGCACGGCGACATCCACCATAAAGGAGACGTGCTGCGCGTCGAAGGCGACCGGGTGTTCTTCGATGACGGGACGGATGAGCAGATCGACGTCATCTTCCTCGCCACGGGCTATCAGCCCTCGTATCCCTTCATCGACCGGAAGCACCTCAACTGGCCGGAGAGCGCGCACCACCCTTCGCTCTACCTGCACATCTTCCCGCCCGAGACCGACATGCTGTTCGTCGCGGGGCTCGTGCGCCCCGTGGGCGCCCACTGGGACATCTACGAATCCCAGGGGCAGCTCATCGCGGCCTACCTGCAGGCTCGGACCCGAGCACCCGACAAGGCACGGCACCTGGAGCGCGTCCGCCGTGGCCCTCAACCGGACCTGCTCGCGGGCATCCACTTCTACAACGCCCAGGAGTATCCCCTGGTCGTCGAGAAGCAGGAGTACCTGCACCACGTCGGCAACCACCTGCGGAAGCTGGGCTGACGCGCCCCGAGCCCTCACCCGGCGACCTCGAGATGCCCAGGCACATGGGCCTGGAGCTCTCGGCGGAGGCCCGCGATGAGCGCGGCTCGCTGCTCGTGCAGATAGAAGTGCCCGCCTGGGAACAGCTCCACGGCCTGGAGCCCCGGCGCGACCTCGCCCCAGGCTCGGAGGCTTCCGGGCGTCACCCGGACGTCGTCTCGCCCGCCGTAGACGTAAAGGGGGACGTCCTCCAGGGTGGCGCCGCCGTATGCGTAGGTATCGAAGAGCTCGAAGTCGGCGCGCAGGGCCGGCAGGAACAGGGACACCATCGCGGGATCGGCGAAGACCTCCTCGGGCGTGCCTCCGTAGTGGCGGAGCTCCTTGAGGAACTCGGCGTCGGGAAGGTTCCACATCGGCCGATGCCGCCGAGGGAGCTGGGGCGCCGCCGCGGCGCTGAGGAAGAGCGCGCGCGGCCCCGGCTGACCGGCCCGACGCAGGTGCAAGGCCAGCTCGAAGGCCAGCAGCGCGCCCATGCTGTGACCGAAGAAGGCAAAGGGCAGATCCTGAAGCGCGGACAGCGCCCCCGCCGTGGCCTGGACCAGGGCCTCCGCCTGACGAATGGGCGTTTCACGAAGCCGGGCGCGCCGGCCCGGAAGTTCCACCGCGCACACCTCGATGTCGTCCGCGAACGCGTCCTGCCACCGGCTGTAGATGGACGCACCGCCCCCCGCGTACGGAAAGCAAAACAGCCGTAGTCGCGCCGTCGGGATCGACCGACGGTAGATCCATTTTTCACGCATAGGGGGGAGGCAAATGGATTGTGGCCCATTCGCACGCAGTTGATTCAGTATTCCGGCGCCATTCCGGTGGGTCAACGCCAATCATGATCAATGATTGACGCAACACGTCAATTCAAGAAAAGCGTGCGTTCGTTCACGACGACACCCAAACGGACCCGACGGCACGTATCAGAGCAATGTCAGACCTATCGCTTACGTTATTCCCACTGGGGCATGTCATGCTGTGGATCCCCCCACGCGATTCACGTTCCATGTTTCACGCCGCCCCTACCTGGTGAGTCCGAGGCCTCGAGGCCCCCACGCTCGCAATCACTCCACCGCACCGAGGGCAACGCCAGACTGCCCGACTGTCCCCGCATCGTTGATGACTTCGCGAGATCGAGCAGCCTTGAGTCACACCACCGACCCCACTGGGTTGGCTGACCTCCGCCTGGATGCCGCCACGGCGGTCATCGGCATGGCGTGCCGCTTTCCCGACGCCCGTGACGCCGCCGCGTTCTGGAGCAACCTCCACGCGGGCCACAACTCCGTGACCGAGGTCCCCCCGGAACGGTGGGACGTGGGCCGGTGGTACTCGCCGGACATCACCGCGCCGGACCGCTCACCCAGCCGCTGGGGCGCGTTCCTTGGCGACTTCGACCGCTTCGACCACGGGTTCTTCAACGTCTCGCCCCGGGAAGCGCGCAACATGGACCCGCAGCAGCGGCTGCTGCTCGAGGAGACCTGGCACTGCATCGAGGATGCGGGCGTCTCCGTCCCTGCGCTGACGCGGGCGCGTACCGCCGTGTACGTGGGCGCGATGGCGATGGACCACTACCAGTCCGTCTATGCCCCGGGCGTCGAGACAGAGGGCCACGCCTGCGCGGGTGCGTACGCGTGCATGCTGGCCAACCGGGTCTCCTATCACCTGGGGCTGAGGGGCGAGAGCCTGACGCTGGACACCGCGTGCTCGTCCTCGCTCGTGGCGCTGCACCAGGCGCGGCGGGCGCTGCTGCTGGGTGAAGCCGACTACTGCCTCGTCGCGGGCGTGAGCCTGGACTTCAGCCCCTGGAAGTACGTCTCCTTCGGCAAGTCGCGGATGCTGAGCCCGACGGGGCAGTGCCGGACGTTCGACAAGGACGCGGACGGTTACGTTCCAGGAGAAGGCGTGGGCGTCCTGCTGCTGCGGCGGCTGACGGATGCGGAACGGGACGGGAACGCCATTCACGGGGTCATCCGCGGCACGGCCGTGAATCATGTGGGACGCGCGGCCTCGCTCACCGCGCCGCGTGCGGACGCGCAGCGCGACGTCATTCTCGCGGCCTGCCGCGATGCGAACGTGGAGCCCTCCACGCTCACGTACGTGGAGGCGCACGGCACCGGCACGTCCCTGGGCGATCCCGTGGAGGTCTCCGCGCTCACCGAGGCCTTCCGCACCAGCACCGACCAGCGAGGCTTCTGTGGCATCGGTTCGGTGAAGACCAACATCGGGCACCTGGAGGCGGCGGCGGGCGTCGCGGGGCTCATCAAGGTCCTGTTGATGATGCGGCACGCGTGGATCCCCGCCACGCTGAACCTCCAGACGCGCAACCCACTCATCGACTTCGACGGTTCGCCCTTCGTCCCCGTGACGCAGGGACAGCCGTGGGTCCGTGCCAACGGCGCCCCCCTGCGGGCGGGAGTGAGTTCCTTTGGCTTCGGCGGGGTGAACAGCCACGCCGTGGTCGAGGAGTACCGTCCGGCCGCCCCACCCGCCGTCCCTGGTCCAGACGACGCTCCGTTCGCGTTCGTCCTGTCCGCGCGAACGGAGTCAGGGCTTCAAGCCCTGCGCCGGAGCTGGGCCGAGCGCTGCCGGGCGGAGGACTTCGATGCCGTGGCGCTGCGCGATGCATGCCTGACGCTTCAGTCGACCCAGCGCGGCTTCAAGCACCGTTTCAGCGCGGTGGTGCGGACGCCCGCGGACTTGGTGGAGAAGCTGGAGAGCGACACCTTGGGGGCGCGCGTTCCGGTGGCGAGTGGACCATTGACGCTCGTGTTCGGGGCCCTGCCCGACGGGGGACTCTCCGCCGCGAGGAGCCTGTACGGTCGGGATCCGCTCTTCGAGAAAGCCCTCGACGCGCGAACAGGGGCGCTGCTGGAAGCGGGGAACCTCGCCTCCATGGCGGCGCTCCTCGACCTGCCGGCGGTCCCCGAGGAGTTGCGGCCGGCCTTGGCCTTGTGCGTCCAGGGTGCCTTCGCGGAAAGCCTCGAGCAGTGCGGTGCGCCGTTCCGGAGGTTCGCCGGAGAGTCCCTCACAGCCCTCGTCGCCGCAGGCGCTCTCCCCTTCGATGAAACGCTTCGGGCCGTGCTTCCGGGTGGCGGCGGGGCTCGGGTCGAACTCCGGCGGCCCCTGGTTGCGTGCCTCCATCCGCTCACGGGCGAAGCCCTGCTGCCGTGGGAAGCGGACAAGGAGCGGCTTCAAGCGCTGATCGACAGCGTGCACGTCGGCTCGGAGGACGTCCGGCGTTCGGTCTCGGATGCACGGCTCTTGTTCGGTTCGCAGCACACGTTCTCGCGGCATCTGGAGGAGTGGCGAGCACCCCTCGTCACGGTGAGGCGCGACCTCGATGCGTTGCTGGCGGGGCCCTCACCTTCGGATGAACGCGTGGCAGGGCTGGTGCTCGCCACGGCACGCCTGCGGGTCGATCGGAAGTGGAGCCTTGCTGGCACGGGCCCTGTCGACAACGCCGCGCTCGTGGCACTGGCGGCGCTCGTGGCGGATGGACATCTGCTTCATGACGAGAGCCTCCGCCTGCTGCTGTCGCCACGGAGCGCCGAGGACCTCGCCACGATGGCCCAGGCGCTCGCCCGGCGTCTGAACGAAACGAAGGCACAGGGCCCCTGCCTCGCGGCACGCGGCCCCGGAGAGCCGCTCCGGGATGCCACCGGTTCGGTGCTCGTGTCGTCGCTGATGGACGCGACGCCCGTCTCCTGGCCCGACGTGGCGGGTCCGACACTCGCGTTGGGAACGCCTCGGGCCCCCGTCTCTCCGGCGACGCACGTGCTCGCGCTCGACGGGGATGTGGCGGGCACGAAGCTCAAGGTGTTGACCGCTCTGTGGCGGGCCGGCGCGGACATCGATTGGGAGCGGCTCGCAGACGGCTGTCCGTACCGGCCGTTCCGTCTTCCCGGCTACGTGTTCGAAGGTCCTCGGTTTCCTCCGGCTCGCACCACGTGGCCCGACCCGCACACCGCCGCGCGGGCTTCCGACACCCTCGTCCCGGTCCCTTTGGAGCCAGCCTCCATGACGCCCCCCTTCACCGATGCCGCGCAGCACGCCACACAGCCGATGGAAGGCACCTGGCGGCCGGAGCACCCCATCATCCGGGACCACCGCATCACCGGGCATCTGCTCGTTCCTGGTGCCGAACTCCTGCGCGCCGCGATCGTGGCGGCCCGTCGGACAGCGCCCGCGGCCGCCGTGCTGAGTGGCGTGTCGTTCCACACCCCCAAACTCATCGACGCCGAGCGCCCCTACACCGTCGACACCGAAGTTCCCGGGCGCTTCGTGGTGCGGACCGCGGACACGCAGATCTGCACGGGGATGGTGGCACTGGCGACCGCCGAGTCGTTGACTCGCAGCCAAGAGCCCCTGCCCGAGCCAGGAGTCGAGGCAGTCACGGCCCAAGAGCTCTATGCCCGGCTCGCGGAGGCTGGGTACGACTATGGCGACAGCCTTCGCGTCATCCGGCGAGTCCAGTGGTCGGGCGGCCGCTTCGTCGCGCAACTGCGCGGAGCACCTGACACGGGCGCGGTTGATGCGGCCTTGCTCGATGGTGTCCTCCAGTGCGTCGTCGCGCACGCAGCGCTTTCGGGGCGCGGCGGCCAGGGCACCCTGCTGATTCCGTACTTCATTCAGCGGCTCCAACTGTCCGGTGCGCTCCGCGGTGACGTCACGGTTGAACTCCGCGACACCGCCGTCCGCGAACAAGGTGCCGACCTTCGAGCCGACATCAGGGTCCGCACACCGGGTGGCGGCGAGGTCCTCGAACTGGAAGGCGCCGTCTTCCGGCGAGTCTCGAAGGACTTCCTCTCCGCCACGGAGCCGCTGCGAACCGTCCCACGAAGTGGGCCTTTGGAAGGTGCGAGCCTCTACGCCCCCAGGTGGTTGGCCACCGAGCCCCCTGCTCCCGGCCCCATCTCCCAAGGCGTCTCACTGCTGCTCCTTCCACCTGGAGCAGATGCCCACGCGCTGAAGGGCGTCCTGGCGGAGCTGGGCGAGGTCATCGTCGCGCGTGCGTCCTCGGACGCGCACCCGGGGGAACAGGCCTTCGATCCAGAAGACCCCACGGCCTGGTCACGGCTGGTGAGCCACGCGTCGAACGCCGCCACCCCATCGGAGGTGTCCCTTCGCATCTACAGCCTTCTCGCGGCGGGTGACGCGACGCCCGCCACGGTGGATGAACTGTGGGGCGCCCAAGCGCATGGCGCCCGAGCGCTCTTCCTGCTCGCGAAGGCCGCCGGCGCATCGCGCTTCAAGTCGGTCCGCATCGCCATCTCGGCCCCGAACGGGTTCTCCGTGCAGGCAGGTGACTCCGTCCGTGGACACGCATCCGCGAGCCTGTTGGGTGCGGCGCGAACCCTGGCGCTCGAGTATCGGAAGCTGCGCCCAGTCGTCATCGACGCCGGGCAGGACGGTTCGGATGACGTCTCCGTGCTGCGGCTTCTTCGCCAGGAGAGCCTCGCTGCCTCGGATGCAGAACACGTCGTGGCGTACCGGGACACTCGCCGCTTTGTCGCCAGGGTCGCACGCGCGGAGACGACCTCGCGCGACGTGGCCTACCGCGAGGGTGGCGTGTTCCTCATCGTCGGCGGTGCTGGAGGCTTGGGGCGAAAGACGGCGGCGCACATCGCGCGGCGGACGCGCGGCGCTCGAATCGCGCTCGTCGGTCGCTCCCCTGCCTCTGCGGCCATCTCAAGCGCCGTTCAGGAACTGCAGGGACTCGGTACGGGCACACAGGTCCGCTACTTCGCCACGGATGTCACGCAGCCGGAGGCGCTGGCGGCGAGCCTCGCGGAGATTCGACAGGCGCTCGGCCCGATTCGAGGCGTCATCCACTCGGGCGGCGTCCTCGAAGACCGGCTCATGTTCTCCAAGGACGCGGCCTCGTTCGACCGCGTGCTCCGCCCCAAGGTCCTGGGGGCGTGGCTGCTCGACCGGCTCACGGCCACCGACCCGCTGGACTTCTTCATCGCCTACTCGTCCGTCGTGTCCGAGCTCGGAAACGTCGGACAGGTCGACTATGCGGCGGCGAACGCCTTCCTCGACGCGTTCATGGACTTCCGGCGAGCCCAGGGCCGGCCGGGGCGCAGCCTCTCCGTGAACTGGACCCTCTGGGCGGATGGGGGCATGGGTCGGGATGCCCATGCCATCGAGCAACTCGCCGCCCGGGGCATCACGGCGTTGGAAGACGGGCCCGCGTTCGCGGCACTCGACGCGGCGCTGACCAGCCCGGAGGCGCGCCTCATCGTGCTCGGTCCGGGAACCGCGCATCCCTTCGGCGAGCGGCTCCTGGATGACCACACCGTTCCCACGCGTGCCGCGCCCATCACTGGCGATGGCGAATCGATTGAAGCCTCGCTGCGCCAGCTCTTCGCGGAGCGGCTCGAGGCCGATGCCACCACGCTCGACCGCACGGAGTCCTTCTTCGCCCTGGGTGTCGACTCCGTCATGGTGAAGGACCTCATGCGGGAGCTGGACCGTACCTATGACGGTCTGTCCCCGACATTGCTGTTCGAGCGCTCCAACCTCCAGGAGCTGGCGGCATACCTGTCGACCAGGCCCGTGAAGACGACGACGCCCGAGGCCCCCCGTCCCGCCACACCGGAAGTTCGTCACGTCGACGCGCCGCTTGCCCACGCGAAGACACCGGACCGCGCCATCGCCATCATCGGCATGAGCGGCCGGTTTCCGAAGGCGCCGAACCTCGATGCGTACTGGAGCAACCTGCTCGCGGGCCGAGACTGCATCACGGAGGTACCCGCCGACCGCTGGGATGCCCAGCGCCACTTCCACCCCGACCCGGCGAATCCGGACACGACCTATGGCCGGTGGGGTGGCTTCATCGACGACGTCGACAAGTTCGACCCCTTCTTCTTCAACATCGCTGTCCGGGAAGCGGAGCAGCTCGACCCGCAGCAGCGGCTCTTCCTGGAGAGTGCATGGGAGACCGTGGAGCACGCCGGCTATGGCAACCGCAGGCGACTGCGGGACGCCAACGTGGGCCTCTTCGTCGGTGTGATGTGGAACGAGTACTCCCTCGTCACCGCCGAGCAAGGTGCCTTCCGCGACCGCTATGCGGGGCCGGGCTCGCTCTACTGGCAAATCGCCAACCGCGTCTCCTACTTCATGGACCTCACCGGGCCGAGCGTCGCCATCGACACGGCGTGTTCGTCGTCGCTCACCGCGTTGCACCTCGCCTGCCAGAGCCTGTGGGACGGGGAATGCGGAATGGCGATTGCCGGTGGCGTGAACGTCTCCCTGCATCCGTTCAAGTACGTCTACCTGGGGCAGTTGCGCTTCCTGTCGACGGACGGGAAGTGCCGGAGCTTCGGCGACGGCGGCACGGGCTACGTGCCCGGTGAAGGGGTGGGCGCCGTCCTGCTGAAGCCCCTGGACCAGGCCCTGAAAGATGGCGACACCATCCACGCGGTGATTCGTGGGACGTCGGTCAACCACGGAGGCCGCGCGTCCGGGTTCACCGTGCCGAACCCCAACCAGCAGGCGGCGTTGGTGGAGGCGGCTTTCGAGCGCGCTGGCGTCTCGCCCACCGATATCGGTTACGTGGAGTGCCACGGCACGGGGACTTCGCTGGGAGACCCCATCGAGCTTCGGGGGCTGACCCAGGCGTTCCTCAAGCGCGGAGCACCGGGCGGTGCGCCGGTCTGCGCCATTGGCTCGGCGAAGTCGTCCATCGGGCACCTGGAGAGCGCCGCCGGTATCGCGGGGCTCATCAAGGCCGTCCTCACCCTTCAGCACGGAAAGATTCCTCCGAACCTCCACAGCCGGGTGAAGAACCCGAACATCGACTTCGCGTCGGGTCCCTTCTACGTCGCCGAGCAGGTGCTCGACTTCCCCATGAAGGAAGGCTCGCGCTTCGCGGGACTCAGCTCCTTTGGCGCCGGGGGCTCGAACGCGCATGCCATCCTGCAATGGTCCTCGGCGTGGAACACCCCCAGCACCGAGGAAAACGCGCCCGAGCTGTTCGTCCTCTCCGCGATGAATCCATCCCAGCTCGGCCTCTTGTGCCGACGCCTGCGGGATGCGCTGTCCACTGATGGCACGACGCACTACGCCCTGCGGGACATCGCCGCCACACTCGCGACCGGCCGGCTGGAACTGGCCGAGCGCCTCGCGCTGGTCGCGAGCACGCGCCAGGAGCTGCTGCGCAAGCTGGATGCGGCGCTCGCCAGCGAGGGACTGGAAGCCTCGGGGGTCGCGCGAGGCCATGCGAAGCCCGGCGGTGGAGAGAGGACCCGGCTCGCGCAGTGGATCCAGCACCGGGAGCTGGTCCCCTTGGCGGAACAGTGGGTGCGCGGCGCGCCCGTCGACCTGAGCGCGCTGTTCGAAGACCGGCGCTGGCGCAGGGTCGCCCTGCCCTCCTATCCCTTCGAGCGGCGGCGGTGCTGGATTCCTCCGGCCAGCGACACGCCATCGCGGGCGCCTGCCGCCACGCTCCATCCCCTCGTTCACTCGAACGTTTCGACGCTGCGGGAACAGCGCTTCGCCACGGCGTTGACGGGCGAGGAGTTCTTCCTCGCCGACCATCTCGTCGGTGGACGCAAGCTCCTTCCCGCCGTTGCCTCCATCGAAATCGCGCGTGCAGCCGCGGTCCTCTCTGGCGAGAGCGCCCACACGCTTCGCGACTTCGTCTGGATGCGCCCCCTCGTCGGAGACACGTCGGGCTGCCGATTCGATGTGCGACTGACCGAGGGCGACACGGACCTGGAGTTCGCCCTCGTAGGCGCAGCGGAGGACGGTGACACCGTGTTCGCGCGCGGCCGGATTCTCACCCAGGCAGCGCCGAACCCGCCGCCGCCCGCCGTCGACTTGCGGGCCCTGCGTGCGAATGCCACGAAGACGCTGAGCCGTGACGCGGTGTACGGGAAGTTCCGAAGCCTCGGCTTCGACTACGGCCCCACGTTCCAGTCCATCGTCGAGGTCTCTCGCACCGGCCAGGATGCCCTCGCTCGACTGGAGCTTCCGCCGGGCGCCGTCTCCGCAGCGCTCCCATTGAATCCCGCCCTGCTCGACGGCGCGCTTCAGACAGCGCTGGTGCTGCTCGATGACGGGGGCGATGGACGGAGCCCACCCCTTCCGTTCGCGCTCGGCGCGGTGGAGGTCCACAAGACTCCGACCGGGCAATGCTGGGCGTGGGTGCGGCGAAACGCGGCCCAGCGGCTCGAGGTGTCGCTCCTGGACGAATCCGGGCAGGTGCTCGTGTCCATGCGGGACCTCGTGCTGATGCGTGCGCAGGCGGAAGCTGGCGGCACCGTTCCCACGGCGCAAGCCGCGCCTCTGAAGCCGACGTCGGATGCTGCGCTGCGCACGCACGTCGAGGAGCAGCTCCTGGCCGTGTATGCGGAGCTGCTGAAGGTCTCCGTGGAGGAGCTCGACCCGGAAGTTCCCGTGAGCAACTACGGCGTCGAGTCCGTCATGATGATGACGGTCCTCAACCGCGTGGAGGCGCTCTTCGGCAAGGCGGTGGAACCCAACGCCATCGTCGAGCACCCCGCGGTCCGCGACTTCGCGACCCACCTCATCGAGGAAGGTGTGGTCACGGCGGCCCGATTGAACCCGGAACCCGCGCCCGTGAAGGCGCCCCCGTCTCGGCAGGAGACGAGTGCTTCGCCGCTGTGGCCCATCAGCCCGGCGACAGCGGCGGCCGCCCTTCCGCCCCAACGTGTTGCCATCACGGCTCCGACTGGGAAGGAACGGCGGATCGCGGTGGTCGCCATGTCGACCCGGCAGCCGATGTCCTCCAACCTGGAGGCGTTCTGGCGCAACCTCGTCGCGGGGCGCCGACTCACGCAAGAAGTCCCCCGGCAGCGACTGGAGGACCTTCAGCGAACGGGCAGTCTGCCGGGCGATCTGGAGCACATCCGCTTCGGCGGATTCGTCGAAGGCATCGACCTCTTCGATGCGGGTGCCTTCGGCATCCCCGACGCCGATGCGCTCCTCATGGACCCACAGCAGCGCATCCTCCTGGAGCTCAGCCGGGAACTCTTCGATGCCGCCGGTTACCGCGATGCGGAGTTGACCGGAAGGCGCGTCGCGGTCTTCGTCGGTGGCGCGGAAAGCGCGTACTTGCGCCGCCACCGCGCGAGCGTCCCCGATGCGTCCGCGGGCCGGATGGTCCTCAGCACCATCCAGAACATGCTCGCCGCGCGCATCTCGGACCACTACGGCTTCACGGGCTGGTCCCAGACGGTGGACACGGCCTGCTCGTCATCCCTGGTGGCCATTCACCAGGCCTGCCGGAGCCTCATCGAGGGTGAAGCGGAGATGGCCGTCGCTGGGGGCGTCGAGCTCATCATCGACCCGTTCTACTTCACCGGGTTTTCGCGCGCGGGCGTCCTCTCCGACAGCGCGAACTCCTATGTCTTCGACGAACGCGCGAACGGATTCGTCCTGGGCGAGGGAGCTGGACTCGTGCTGCTCAAGCCCTATGAAGCCGCGCTTCGGGACGGAGACCGCATCATCGCGCTCATCGCCGGGTCGGCCGTCAACAACGATGGCCGCACCATGGGGCTGACCACGCCGAACCAGGAGCGGCAAACGGAGCTCATCACCGAGGCCCTGCGCGTCAGCGGCCTGAAGCCCACCGACGTGACGTACCTGGAAGCCCACGGGACTGGCACCTTGCTGGGTGACCCCATCGAGGTCCGTGCGGCGACGCGCGCCTTCGGCCGTGGCACGGAGCGCTGGTGCGCCCTGGGCAGCGTGAAGTCCAACGTCGGTCACGCCCTGCACGCCGCGGGTGTCGCCGCGTTCCTCAAGACGGCGCTCGCGGTGGAGCGTGGCCTCATCCCCGCCACCTTGAACTGCGACCGTCCCCACCCGCGCTTCCGCTTCGAGGACTCACCGTTCCGCCCCAACACGGAGACCTCCTCGTGGACCCCCGCGAGCGGCGTCCGGCGCGCGGGAATCAGCTCCTTTGGATTCGGGGGCACGAACTGCCACGTGATCCTGGAGCAGTTCACCCGGGAGGGGGCGCCCCAGACACGGCAGCCCCTGCCCGAGACGCGTTTCCAGCGTCGCGCCTACTGGCTCGGACGCGCCGGCGAGGAACGGCTGTCGCGACACGACCTCCTTCTCCGGCTGAGCCGCGGAGAGCTGACACCCGATGCCGCGCTCGACCTGCGGCGCCAGATGCGCACCACCGACTGACGAGACACCGACATGAGTCTGAGTGAACGGGACATCTACGAGCGCGTCGCACGCAAGGAGCTCTCGGTCGAGGCGGCGATGGAACTCCTGGCCCGACTGGAGCTGCAGTCCTCCGCGCCAGACGCGCCCCGGCCCACCGAGGCCCGCGACGCCGAGCTGACGTCGTCATCGCTGCACGAGCAGGTCTTCCGGTATCTCGAAACCCGGCTCCGGCAGGTGCTTCAACTTCACGGGGAGATTCCCGCCGACAGCGCGTTCATGAGCCTGGGCGCGAGCTCGGCATCGCTGCTCTCGGCGACCCAGCACCTCGAACGGGCGCTGGGGATGGAGCTGTTTCCCACGCTCTTCTTCGAGCACCCCACCCTCGACGCGCTGGCCACCTACTTCGCGGAGAGCCACGGGGACCGGATGCGCGCGCTGCTGGAAGCGCGGCCAGTGGCTCCCGAGCCGGTGAAGCCTCGGGCGCCCGTTCCCGCGCCAGTCGCTCCGCCCAGCCCCCGGGAGCAGCCCCGAGCCTCGTACGCGCCGTCATTTTCGGGGGACATCGCCATTGTCGGAGTGAGCGGCCGCTACCCGGGCGCGCGGAACCTCGAAGAGTACTGGCGCGTCCTCTCGGAAGGCCGTGACTGCATCACCGAGATTCCCCGCGAGCGCTGGGATTGGGAGCGTTACTTCCATCCGGTGGCGGGCACGAAGGGAACCGCCATCAGCAAGTGGGGCGGGTTCGTCGAGGACGCGGACATGTTCGACCCGCTCTTCTTCAACATCTCGCCGCGCGAGGCGGAGATCCTGGACCCGCAGGAGCGCCTGTTCCTCCAAACAGCGTGGAGCGCGCTCGAAGACGCGGGGTACGCCCGGGCGGGCCTGCGCCGCAGCGGCATCGCGCCGGAGGAAGCCGGCGTCTTCGTTGGCGTGATGTGGGACACCTACCAGCTCCACGGCCCTGAACAGGTGCGCCTGGGCCACGAGGCGCTCCCCGTGGCGGCCCATTGGGTCATCGCGAATCGCGTCTCCTACTTCTTCGACTTCCAGGGCCCGAGCATGGCGGTGGACACGGCGTGCTCGTCGTCGCTGACGGCGCTGCACCTAGCGTGTGAGAGCCTGCGCAGCGGCGAGTGCCGCCTGGCCCTGGCGGGCGGGGTCAATCTCTCCACCCACCCGTACAAGTACCTCACGTTGGGGAACTGGCGGTTTCTCTCGGGTGAGGGCCGGTGCCGGAGCTTTGGCGAAGGCGGGGATGGTTACGTGCCCGGCGAAGGCGTGGGAGCGGTGGTCCTCCGCCGGCTCGAGGACGCGGAGCGCGATGGCGACCCCATCTACGCCGTCATCAAAGGCACCGCCCTCAATCACGGCGGGCGGGCGAATGGCTTCACCGTCCCGAACCCGAACGCACAGGCGGCGCTGATTCGCAGGGCGCTGAAGCGAGCGGACGTGGACCCGGCGACCATCAGCTACGTCGAGGCCCACGGGACGGGGACCTCGCTGGGAGACCCCATCGAGATGGCCGGGCTCCATCAGGCGTTCCAGGGACACCTGACGGGCATCGGGGTGTGCCCCATGGGCTCGGTGAAGTCGAACATCGGGCACCTGGAAGCCGCCGCCGGAATCGCCGCGCTGACGAAGGTGCTCTTGCAGCTCGAACACCAGACGTTGGCACCGTCGCTTCACAGCACCCCGCTCAACCCCGCGATCGACTTCGACAACTCGCCCTTCCACGTCGTCACCGCGCTGACGCCCTGGCGGCGCCCCGTGCTAGCCAATGGCCAGGAGGCGCCTCGACGCGCAACGGTGAGCTCCTTCGGTGCGGGGGGCTCCAACGGACACGTCGTCATCGAGGAGTACGTTGATACGCGGCGAGGTGCAGCTCCCGCTCCCTCGGGGCGTGAACTCATCCTGCTCTCCGCGAAGAACCGTGAACGGCTTCGGGAGTACGCCGCGAAGCTCCGCGATGCACTGGAGACCTACCGGCCACCGCTCAGCGAGATTGCGCACACCTTGCAGGTGGGTCGCGAGGCCATGCCAGACCGCTTGGCGCTGATCGTCCGCGACCACGAGGACCTGCGCTCGAAGCTCGCGGCGTTCGTCGCCGGAGATGAACGCGCGGAGCAGGTGTACATCAGCGAGGAAGCCACGAAGGGCCCCCGGCTCAGCGGCGCCGATGCGGAAGACCGGGCCTACGTCGCCAGCCTCTTCGAGCGTGGGAAGCTGGAACGGCTCGCCGCGTTCTGGACGTCCGGTTCGGACATCGACTGGGCACAGCTCCGTCCCAATGGCGGCAGAAGAATCCCCCTGCCCGGGTATCCCTTCGCACGAGAGCGCTTCTGGTTCGAAACCACGCCCGCCGAAGCGAAGTTCCCACCGCCACGGGCGAAGCAGGACGCAGGGCCATCTGGCCTCGTCGAGCGCTGCTTTGGACGCGTCTGGCAAGAAGCGCCCCTCACCGAGGCCGCGCAGGGACCGCTGAACAGGCGGCGCCTCATCATCCTGCACGATGCCTCCGCGTCCGCGTCCTTCCGCGAGCACCTGCTCTCCTTGGCCGCCAGCGAACGGCATGTCGTCGAAGTGGGCCGTGTCAGCCGGAGCACCGCCTCTGGCAGGCCCGCCCTGGCGCGAGACGACTTCCAGGCCGCGGCCGCGTTGGCACGTGAACTGGTCGCGGAAGCGCACGGCGTCGATGGACTGCTCGACCTCTGCGACCTCACGCGCTCCGATGACGGCGGTCAGGTCCATCCGGGCCGGATGGGGTTCTACCAGGGGCTCCTGGCTGGCCGAGACACCCGGTCGCTCCTGCTCCTCCACGTCACGGCGGGTTTGCTCTCAGGCGAGACGCTGACCGGCGCCCCCATCCATGGACTGGTGACGGCGCTCTCCGGCGAGTACCGAGGCGTCACCGTCCGCAGCGTCGATGTGGAACACGCGGACCTGCCCCCGGAGCACCTGTTCGCCTTGCTGGCCCAGGAGGCCACCGATGTCCGGACGCCTGGAACCGACGCCCGGCAGGCGCGATACCGGAAGGGTCGGCGTGAGGCGCTGACGCTCCGCGAGCTGCCGCTGGCGCAACGCCTTCAAGTGTCACCGGACAAGACCTACGTCATCAGCGGAGGGACACGCGGACTGGGCGCGGGCTTCGCACGGATGCTCGTCGAACGTGGGGCACGGAAACTGGCGCTGCTGGGAGCCCAGACCCTCCCACCCCGAGCGGCGTGGCAGCGGGTCGCGGCTGACGAATCCGTGGACGGTCGCAAGGTGCGCGCGCTGCTGGAGCTGGAAGCACGGGGGGCAGAGGTCCGCGTCTACACGGGGCCCCTGCTAGACCGCGGGGCCCTCCGCCGATTCTTCGACGACGTGCGGTCGACCCTGGGGCCTGTCGCCGGCGTGCTGCACTGCGCGGGGACGGTTTCGGATGAAAGCCCCGCGTTCCTGCACAAGAGCCCCGAGGGCATCGGCCGGGTGCTCGAACCCAAGCTGGGTGGCACGCAGGTCCTTGCGGACTTGCTCGAGGACGACCAGCCCGACTTCTTTGTCCTCTTCTCCTCCGTGGCATCCATCGTCCCCAACCTCGCGGTGGGACTTTCGGACTATGCGCTCGCGAACGCGTTCCTCGACCGCTTCGCGGAGTACCAGCACCGTCACGGACGCACCGGGTTTCGCGCGCTGAACTGGCCTTCATTCCGGGACGCTGGTTTTGGAGAGACGACGACGGCGGCCTATCGAGGTGCCCAACTCGCGGCGCTTTCAGTCGAACAAGGTTTCTCGCTCTTCGAGCGCGTCCTGGGCATCGACAACGCGCCCGTCGTCCTCCCCTGTCTCGCCGCGAGCGACTTCGACGCGTCCACGCTGCTCGCCAGCGCGGCTTCGTCGCAGGCGCCTCGTCCCGCGACGCCTGCAAGCGCGCCCAGGGTGGCGAGCGACGCCTCCGCCAAATCCCACGCCTTCGACGCGCTCCTGCACCTGTTCGCGGCCGAGCTGAAGCTTGATCCGGCGCGGCTCAAGGGGGATGTCCGTTTCGAAGAGTACGGCGTGGACTCGGTGCTCATCGCCTCCGCGGTGAAGCAGATTGAAACCCTCGTGGGCGCGCCCATTGAGCCGGGTTTCCTTCTGGAGTACCCCACCCTCGGCACACTCTCGGCGTTCCTCGCGGAGCGCCACCCATCGAGATTCGTCACCGAGGTGGCCGCACCGTCCGCACCCGTGCATTCCACGGGCGCGTTCGTCCAGCCGCCGGTCAAGCACCACGCCGAGCCGCCTCGGCCCCCAAGTCCCTCCCGTGCCACCGTGCCCATCGCCATCGTGGGCATGGCCTGCCGTTTTCCCGGTGGAGCCGACACAGCGCGGTTTTGGGAGACGCTGGCGCACGGCACGAGCGCCATTCGAGAAGTCCCGACGGAGCGCTGGGACGCAGGCCGGTTCTATTCACCCCAGCCGGGCCCCGGGCGCACGAACAGCAAATGGGGAGGCTTCGTCGACGGCATCGACCTGTTCGACCCCGCCTACTTCCGCATCAGCGAGTCATTCGCGATCCAGATGGACCCGCTCCAGCGGCTGATGCTGGAGACGTCGCTCCTGGCGACACTCGATGCGGGGTACTCCCGTGAGGAGCTGTCGAACCGAAAGGTCGGCGTCTACATCGGGGCACGCACCGGGGCGTACCCGAACCGTATCGAGCAGCCAGAGAAGAGCACGATTGTCGGCATCGGACAGAACTTCATCGGCGCGCGCATCTCTGACTACTTCAACTGGCGTGGAAACAACCTGGTCATCGACACGGCGTGTTCGTCGTCGCTCGTGAGCGTCCACCTCGCCTGCCAGGCGCTCCGCGAGGGTGAAATCGAAGCAGCGCTGGCCGGAGGTGTGGACCTCATCCTCGATGAACTTCCCTACCTGACCCTGAGCGCGGCAGGGGCGCTCTCGCCGGATGGGCGCTGCCACACGTTCGATGAACGGGCGAACGGCTTCGTGCCAGGCGAAGGCGCGGGCGCCTTGCTGTTGAAGCGCTTGGACGACGCCCTGCGCGATGGCGACCGCATCCACGCCGTCATCCGAGGCTCGGCTGTGAACAACGACGGCCGCACGATGGGCATCACGACTCCGAACATGGAGGCCCAGGTCGAGGTCATCGAAGCGGCGCTCGCGAAGGCGGGCGTCACCGCCAACACGCTGTCCTACGTGGAAGCGCACGGCACCGGGACGATGATCGGTGACCCCATTGAGCTCAAGGCGCTGGCCACGGTGTTCAAACGGGCCACGGAAGCACGGGGCTTCTGCGCCGTGGGCAGCGTGAAGACCAACATCGGCCATCTGTTGTCCGCCGCGGGCATCGCGGGGCTGGTGAAGACAGCGCTCGCCCTGGACAGGAAGCAACTGCCCCCCACGCTTCACTGTGAGCGCCCCAACCCTCGCTTCGCGTTCAGCGAGTCGCCCTTCTACGTCAACCGCGATCTGCGCGACTGGCACGCGGTGGAGGGCCACCCCAGGCGCGCCGGAATCAGCGCGTTCGGCTTCGGTGGAACGAACTGCCACATGGTCCTCGAAGAGCGTCCTGACGGAACCGAACCCGGCCGGGCCCCCCTGCCCGCGCCTGCATTCTCGAAACAGCGATACCTGCTCCCCGCGAGGCCACGGAACGAGGCCCGCGCCCCGGCCATGCTCCGGTTCGAGCCCATCGCGCCCAGCCGAGTGAACCGAGTCTCCGCGCCGTGAGCCCAAGCCCCATGACGAGTATCGACATCGCGAGCGCCCAGACCCTGCTTCGCCACGACGATGCCGTGGTCCGGGACCACCGCGTCCACGGAGTCCGCATCCTGCCTGGCGTGGTCTACCTGGACGGGCTCTGCCGCATCGCGCATGCCAGTGGGGTCGCGCCCAGTCACCTGGAGCTGCGCGACATCCTGTTCGAAACGCCCGTCGCGCTGACCGGGGATTTCGACCAACGCATCTACTTTCGCGCTGAGCCGGAGGCCCGCGCCACCCGCGTCCGCATCAGCGCACAGCGGGTCGCGAACGAACAGGAGGTCGGCAACGAGGAGGCCATCGCCTCGTGCTCGCTCCAAGAGCTGGAGCGCGCGCGGCCCACGCGGCGGTTCGACATCGAGTCACTGGGGGAAGGCGCTCCGATGGAGACGCTCTATGCCAGGACCGAACGGCTGGGCATCGAGCACCGTGGCTTCATGCGGACCTCGGGTACCGTGTACACGGCCGGAGACCGAGTGGTCGCGAAGCTGACCCTGGGTGAGGAGGCTTCGCTCCAGCGAGAGGACTTCTATCTCCACCCGGCGTTCCTCGACACTTCGACCCTCATTCCCTTCGCCGGATTCCCCACCGAGGGCGAAGCGGACTGCGCCTACATTCCGATGTTCATCCAGGCCTTCCGCGCGTGGGGACCCTCGGGAGACACGGTGTACGTCGAAGCACGTGTGGGTCCCGCCGTTCGGGAGAAGGACGTCCTCGAAGCAGACCTGTGGCTCTTCGATGCACACGGCGCGCTCATCGCCGAGTTCGAACGGCTCACCGTCAAGCGAGTCCGCAGCACGGACCTGATTCGGCGACTCACAGGCACTTCCAATGGAACCCGTCCCGCACCGCACCCGGTGCGCGAGGAACGGCCCACCGCGTCCGCGACAACGGAGACTCCGACCCGGAGCACCCGGCGCGCGGCCATCGCGGAGGACTTGCGAGACATCATCGCCGCGCTCTGCCAACGCCCGCGCGCGGAGGTCACGGGCAACATCGGGTTCTACGACCTGGGGCTCGAGTCTTCCCATCTCCTCGAAGTCGCCAGGGCCCTGGAGGGCCGCGCAGGCAAAGCGCTCTACCCGACCCTGCTCTTCGAGTACCAGACGCTCGACGCGCTCGCCGGGTACCTCGACACCGAGCTGGGTGACCAGTACCAGTTGCCAAAGGCGCCCCAGTCGCCCGACGCGAAGCCTCGGAGCGAGGAGACGTCCTCGGCGGCGAACGATGGAGCACTGTTCCTGGGCTTCGACTGGGAGTCCGCTGCGTTGCCAGCGGCGGAAGCCCGTCCCCTGGAGCGCATCCTCCTGTTCGAGGACGAAGGGCTGACCCTGGACGTCCCGCCCGGGGCCTCCGTGGTGCGCGTCCGCCGGGGCACGCACTTCAGCGCGAATGGGGACACGTTCACCGTCAACGCCGCTGAACCGGAGGACCTGCACCGCGTCATCCGGCAGCTTCAAGCAAGCCAGCCCCCCTTCGACGTGACCCTCTACTGCTGGGGGTATGGCGATCTCCGCGCGAGCGAATTCGCCGGGGCCGCGAGCCTCGAGTCCGTCCTCCTGCCCTTTCGAGAACTGGCGAGGACGCTCGCCCATCTGCCGTCCGTGAGTGACCGGCTGCTGGCGGTCCTTCCCGCTGAGACCGCGTCGGGCCGGACGTGCGCAGCGGCACTGGGGGGACTTGCGCGTTCGACGCGGCTAGAGCTCAAGCATCCCAGCATGCGGAGCGTGCTCCTCGACGCCCCCAGTGCGCGTGAGCTGCTCGGCCTCACGGCGCGCGAGGTCTCGCTCGATGCACCGGACACAGAGGTTCGCTACACACAGGGCCGCCGCGAGGTCCGCAGGCTCGCTCCCGTGGCCGCGCCGCGCGCTGACGCGGTGCTGCGTGATGAGGCCGTGGTCCTCATCACCGGGGGCATTGGTGGGCTGGGGCGCCGTATCGCGCGTCGTCTGGCCACGCGGCACCGGGCGCGAATCGTCCTGACGGGACGCCATGAGCGAAACACGGAGGCAGCGTCCTTCTGCGAGGAGCTCCGGTCACTCGGTGGTGAAGCGGTCTACTTCCGCGCCGACGTGTCCGTTGAAACAGAAGCTCGGGACGTGGTGCGGCGCGCTCGCGAACGCTTCGGCGGCCTTCACGCCATCATCCACGCGGCAGGCGTCCTCAAGGATGGCTTCCTGCGAGGAACGCCCAATGAATCGGCGGCGGCCGTCATGCGCCCCAAGGTCGCCGGTGCGCTGAATCTGGTGCGTGCGGTGGACAATGACCTCGAATGGCTCGTCCTGTTCTCATCGCTGTCCGCGGTCATCGGGAATCCCGGGCAGAGTGACTACGCGGCGGCGAACCGATTCCTCGATGCCTTCGCGGAGGAATGCGAGGCCCAGCGTCACCGAGGCGAACACGCCTGGCGGACCGTCAGCATCAACTGGCCTCTCTGGCGCGATGGAGGCATGAGTGTTTCCGCCGCGCACGCGGACGCGCTTCGGCGGAGCACGGGCCTGAGCCTGCTTCCCGATGAAGCCGGGCTGGACCTGCTCGATGCGTGCCTTGGCGGCGCCCGGCCCCAACTCGCCGTCGCCTGGGGCGACACGGAACGGCTTCAGGCACACCTCGGCGTTCAACGCCCAAAGCCCGCGGCTCCCGTGGCGAACCACCGCGTCGACATCGCCGTGGTGGGGCTCAGCGGCAGATACCCCGGCGCCGAGGACGTGGACGCATTCTGGGCGAACCTCGAGGCAGGCCGAGACAGCGTGACGGAAGTGCCGCCCGAGCGTTGGCCCTCCAACGCGTATCCAGGGGATGGCAACCCGCTGTGCGGGTTCGGCGGCTTCCTGTCCGAAGTGGACCAGTTCGACCCGCTCTTCTTCCGGATTCCTCCGGGGACCGCGCCGCTCATCGACCCTCAAGAACGACTGTTTCTGGAGACGGCCTATCGCGCGGTCGAGCACGCGGGCTACCAACCGGATGACTTCACGGCCCCGAGGAACCGGGTCGGCGTCTTCGTCGGCGTCATGTGGGGGGACTACCGGCTCGTCGGCGCGGAGGCGGCGCGCCACGCCACCCCCGTCGCCACGTCGTCACTCTTCTCTTCCGTCGCGAACCGGGTCTCGTACTTCTTCGACTTCGTGGGCCCGAGCATGGCGGTGGACACCGCGTGCTCTTCATCGCTGACGGCCATCCACCTCGCCTGCGCCAGCCTCGCCCGAGGTGAATGTGACGCGGCCATCGCGGGTGGCGTCAACCTGCTGCTCCACCCGGACAAGTATCTGCTGCTCCGGCAAATGAACATGACCTCCTCCGATGGGCGGTGCCGCTCCTTCGGAGAGGGCGGTGATGGTTACGTCCCGGGCGAGGGTGTTGGAGCCCTGTTCCTCAAGCGGCTCGATCAGGCGCTCGCGGACGGTGACACCGTTCACGGTGTCATTCGCGGCACGGCGATCAATCACGGGGGGCGCGCGGCCGGATACACCGTGCCCCACCCCACCGCGCAGGCAGATGCCATCCGCCGAGCGCTCGAAGCTGCGGACGCCACGCCCGACAGCATCGGCTACATCGAGGCCCACGGAACAGGGACCGCGCTCGGGGACCCGGTCGAGGTGGTCGGGCTCAGCCGCGCCTTCGCGGGGCGCACCCATCCGCTGCCCATCGGTTCGGTGAAGTCGAACATCGGGCACCTCGAAGCAGCGGCGGGCGTCGCAGCCGTGACGCGAGCCCTGCTCCAGCTTCGGCACGGCCGGATTGCGCCCTCCCTTCATTCCGCGGCGCTCAACCCGACCATCGACTTCGCATCGACACCCTTCCGTGTGCCCCAGGCCTCCGAACCATGGCCCCGGATGGAGGGTGCGAACGGAGTGCTTCCTCGCCGCGCTGGCGTCAGCTCCTTTGGCGCCGGAGGCTCCAACGCGCACGTCGTCCTCGAGGAACACATCGAACGGGGTCAGCCGACGGCGCGCCCCTCGGACCGGGAGCTGTTCGTCCTGTCCGCGAGGTCCGAAGCGCAGCTACGCCGCTACACGGACCTCCTGGTGCGCTTCCTTCAGACCCTCGGCGCGGAGGACTTCGCAGACGTCGCTCGAACGCTGCGGGTGGGACGCCCAGAGCGAGAGATGCGGCTCGCGCTCGTCGCTTCGAGCGCGGGGGATGCCGCCGCACAACTGGAGCGATACCTGAAGGGCCAGGGTGGCATCCACCACGGCGCCGCGACCTCTCCCGGGGATGAGCGTCTGCTCCAGGATCGGTACGTCGCCGGTGACCTCGATGGCGCCGCCGAGCTGTGGGTCCGAGGAACCCGGATGGATTGGCGCGCCCTCTCTCGTGGCCCCGTTCGCCGGGTCCCCGTCCCGGGAATCCCTTTCGAGCGCAAGCGATTCTGGGTCGAACCTCCTCGCTTCACCACCGACGTCCAACGCGCCTTCGAAGCTTCGCTCACGCCCACCTCGGAGGCCCTTGAAGCCGGTGGACCGCTGCTGGCGGAGTACTCGGCGGCGGCGCTCCATGCGCGACTCAGTGACCTCGGGCTGCCTCCCACGGGACACTTCACCACGGCGCGGGCCCTGAAGGAGCGCTTGCGCCTGCAGCCTCGGTTCGACCGCTTCCTCGCCGCATGCCTGGAGGTTCTCGAACGCCATGGCTACCTCGAACGCACGGACACGGGCCTCCGTTCGACGGGAGCATCTCGGTCACCGTCCGAGCTGCGCTCGACACTCTTGGAGCGGCACCCTGAAACAGCACCGTATGTGCGGCTGCTCGACACCTGCCTCGCGGCGTACCCTGAAACACTGCGGGGCGAGCGCTCGGCGACGAGCGTGCTCTTTCCCGCCGCGAGCCTGGAGCTGACCAGCGCCATCTACCGAGGCAGCCGCTCCTACGCGTTCACCAACGCGCTCATGGCCCGGCTCATCTCGACCGCCGTGAAACTCCGCGCCTCGGCGGGCCGGCGACCCGTTCGTGTCCTGGAGGTTGGCGCTGGGACGGGTGGAACCTCCGGCCCGGTGTTCGAGGCACTCGCCAGCCTGGGTGTCGACGTCGAGGCGCATTACACCGATGTCGCCGATGGCTTCGTCGCCCATGGCCGGGAGACCTTTGGCAATGCGTATCCGTTCGCACGGTTTCGCAGCCTCGACATCGAGAAGGACCCGGCCGCGCAGGGGTTCACGCCGAACAGCTTCGACGTGGTCTTCGCCGCGAATGCATTGCATGTCGCCTCGGACGTCGATGAGGCGTTGGGCAGGGTCAAGAACCTCCTCGTCAGCGACGGGCTCCTGGTCCTCGGTGAGGCGACCACGAACACAGAGGTGCTGGCACTCACGTTCGGGCTGCTTGAGGGCTGGCATCGCTACCGCGACCCCGAACGGCGCATCCCGAACTCCCCGCTGCTCTCCTCGGAGGGCTGGCGTACGGCGCTGCTGCGCAGTGGCTACAGCCACGTCATGGCCTACGGCCCCGGGCTCTCCGCCGACCCGGACCCCAGCCAACGCGTCATCCTGGCGGCGAACGACGGGCGTCCATCGAAGCAACCCGCGAGCATCCCGCTCACGAAACCCACCCACTCGACGGCCGCTCCGTCGAGCGGCGGCCCTCAGCCAGGGACACCGGCAACGCTGGAGCGTGAGGTCGCCGCGATCGTCGCCGCCGGGCTTGGGACGACCGTCGACGACATTCGGCCCGACCTGGCGTTCTCGGAGTACGGCGTCGACTCCCTGCTGGCGGTGAAGATTGTCGACCAGCTCAACGCGCGATTCGCCCTGGAGCTCAAGCCGACGGTGCTCTTCGACCATTCGTCCGTCCGAGCCCTGGCACGACATGCCATGTCGCTTGGAGCCCAGGCGGCCGCGCCATCACACCTCTCGGAAGAGGCCGTACGGCCCGCCCCCGCCCCCGCCGCGCCGCGCTCCGCCCCAGGCGCATCCATGGACATCGCCGTCATCGGAATGGCGGGACGATTCCCAGGCGCCGGAGACTATCGCGCGCTGTGGAAGAACCTGTGCGCTGGCCACGATGCCGTCACGGAGATTCCCGTTGATCGCTGGCGCATCGAGGACCACTTCCAAGCGGGGCCGCCGTCGCCGGGCAAAACGTACTCGAAATGGGGCGGCTACCTCTCGGACGTGGACCGGTTCGACCCGCTGTTCTTCAACATCGTGCCCGCGGAAGCGGACTTCATGGATCCGCAGCAGCGCCTGCTCCTCGAAGAGAGCTGGAAGGCACTGGAGGATGCGGGGTTGGATGCTCGGAGCTTGTCGAACCGCCGGTGCGGCGTCTTCATTGGCGCGACCTCACCTGACTACGCGAGCCTCGTCCGGCAGCGGGGTCTCGCGGGCTCGCATCACGTGTTCACGGGCAACAGCCTCGCCATCCTTCCTGCCCGAGTCGCCTACTTCCTCAACCTGAAGGGGCCGTGCGTCGCGGTCGACACGGCGTGCTCGTCCTCCCTGGTCGCGCTCCATCAAGCCTGTCAGAGCTTGCTGAGCGGCGAATGTGAAGTGGCGCTCGCCGGGGGCGTGTCGGTCTTCACGACGCCGGAGTACCACCTGCTGGCGTCGTCGCTCGGGATGCTGTCCCCCACGGGGCGGTGCAGGTCGTTTGATGACGCGGGTGACGGCTTCGTGATTGGCGAAGGCGTGGGCGTCGTGGTGCTCAAGCCGCTTGCACGCGCGCTCGAGGATGGCGATCCGATTCACGGCGTCATCAAGGGGTCCGCCGTCAACCAGGACGGGCGAACCAACGGCATCACCGCGCCCAGCTCGCTGTCACAGCAGGAACTCGAAGCGGAGGTCTACGAGCGCTACGGCATCCCTCCGGAGACCCTTGGTTATGTGGAGACACATGGCACGGGCACGCGGTTGGGAGACCCCATCGAACTCGAGGCGCTGACCGCCGCGTTCCGCCGTTCGACCGGCCGCCTGCGGTTCTGCGCGATCGGGTCCATCAAGTCGAACATCGGGCACGCATCCCACGCCGCGGGCGTCGCGAGCCTCATCAAGGTCCTGCTGTCGCTTCGGCAAGGCCAGCTCCCCCGTCGCTCCACTTCCAGACGCCCAACCGGCACATCGACTTCGACAAGACGCCCTTCTTCGTCAACACGGAGCTGCGTGACTGGACGAGCCATGGCCCTCGACGGGCCGCCATCAGCTCGTTCGGCTTCAGCGGCACGAACTGCCACCTCGTGGTCGAAGAGCACGTCTCGGCCAGGGCCCAGCCCGAGACCAGGCCTTCCAAAGTCCTGGTCCCCCTCTCCGCGAAGACCCAGGACTCGCTCCGCCGGTCCGCGAAGGCGTTGGCGCGGTTCCTCACGGAGCATCCCCAGACGTCACTCCATGACCTCGCGGCGACGCTACAAACCGGACGCGTACTCTTCGAGCACCGCGTTGCCATCATCGCCGGCTCGGTGGACGCCCTGCGCGACGGACTCGCCTCCGTGGCAGCGGGCACGCCCGCGCTCGGTGTTCACCACGGCGAAGCAAACCCGGACGCGATGTCATCCCCGCTTGCGCTTTCGCCAGACGCGGAGCTGCACGCAACGGGTGCCGCATGGGTCTCGGGCGCGACCTTTGATTTCCGTGGACTGTATGCAGGCGCCTCGCCGCGCCGGATTCCCCTGCCCGGCTACGCCTTCGCTCGCGAACGCTGCTGGTTGCCAGAGGCCCCGCTCCCTTCGCATGAAGAGGCGCCGGCCCGTGCCAGGCCCGTGGGGTCGCCTCCAACAGGTGTCCTCCGGGCCGCCGCGCGGCTGCTCAGCGTCACGGAGGAAGAGCTCGACCTCCGCGCGCCCTCGGAGGAACTGGGGTTCGATGAGGTGACTCGCGCGACCCTGGTCGAGCAGTTGAACCAGGACCTCGGCTCTGCGCTCGATGTCTCGGCCTTCACGGTCGGAATGAACCTGGCGGACCTGTCACAGCGCATCACGGAGTCCCCACTCCCTCGTTCGGCGCCCGTGACGGCCGCGGACGCACGTCCCACCCCATCCACCATGACTGCCATCGACGAAGGTCTGGTCCGCCTCGCGGAAGACCTCATGAAGCGAGAGCTCGCGGCCGCGTTCCGATTGCCGGCCGAGCGCATCCGAACCCGGACGCCGCTGCAGGAGTACGGCATCGACTCGGTCCTCATCCAGCGCTTCAACCAGCAGCTCGAAGAGGCCTTCGGTGCGCTTCCGAAGACGCTGCTGTTCGAGTACCAGACCGTGAACGAACTCGCGCGATACCTCGCCCAGCACCATCCAGCGAGGTTGTCCGCGCTGGTCGGGGCCCCTCCTGAGCGCGCGCCACTTCCTAGCGCCGCTGTGCCCCCCACACCGCCCACACACGACGAGGATGCCGTGCCCACGAAGGAACGACGTGCGTCGCCTCGCCCGGTGTCCCGAAACGCCGAGCATCAGGACATCGCCGTGATTGGCATGTCGGGGCGATACCCCATGGCCTCGGACAACGAGGCGTTCTGGGAGAACCTGCTCGCGGGCCGCGACGGCATCGTGGAGGTCCCCAAGGACCGGTGGAACCACGAGGCCTATCTCAGCGAGGACCGTGACGCCCCTGGCACCACGTACGCGAAATGGGGCGGCTTCCTGTCCGACGTCGACAAGTTCGACCCGCGCTTCTTCAGCATCACCCCGAAGGAAGCGGAGACGATGGACCCGCAACAGCGGCTCTTCCTGGAGACGGCCTGGGCCGCCATCGAGGACGCCGGATACACGCCCCAGCGCATCCGGGCCAGCGCGGCGCGGCGCGGTTTGAAGGACGCGGGCGTCTTCGCGGGCGTCATCTATGGCGAGTACAGCTTCTTCGTCGACATCCCCATCGCGGGATACTGGGCGGTCCCCAACCGCGTCTCGTATCACCTCGGATTCAACGGTCCGAGCTTCGCGGTGGACACCGCATGCTCCGCGTCGCTGACGGCGGTTCACCTCGCCTGCGAGAGCCTCCGACGCGGAGAATGCGCCTACGCCATCGCGGGCGGCGTCAACGTCTCCATCCATCCCGGGAAGTATCAGCTCATGGCCTATGGCCGGTTCGCGTCGAGCGACGGCCGGTGCCGCTCCTTCGGCGCGGGGGGTGACGGCTACGTCCCTGGAGAGGGCGTGGTCGCGCTGATTCTCAAGCCGCTCGAGGACGCACGCGCGGACGGAGACCGCATCTACGGCGTCATCCGCGCGAGCACCATCAACCACGGCGGACACACCCACGGCTTCACCGTCCCCAATCCCCATGCGCAGGCGGACCTCATCTCCGAGGCGCTCGACCAGGCCGGTGTCCATCCGCGCGCGGTGAGCTACGTGGAGGCGCATGGCACGGGGACCTCACTGGGCGACCCGATTGAAATCACCGCGCTGACGAAGGCCTACCGGCGCTTCACGCAGGACCGGCAGTTCTGTGCCATCGGGTCCGCGAAATCGAACGTCGGTCACCTGGAGGCCGCGGCTGGGGCGACGGGCATCGTCAAGGCACTGCTCCAGCTCCAACACGAGACGCTCGTGCCTTCGCTGCACGCGGAGACGGTCAATCCGAACATCGACTTTGGCCAGAGCCCTTTCTATCTCGTGCGCGGCGTCCGCCCATGGCTTCGCGGGGCCATGGGGGATGCGACGCGTCCGCGGCTCGCGACGGTCAGCTCCTTTGGCGCGGGCGGGTCGAATGCCCACGTGATTCTCGAAGAGCACCTCGACACCACGGCGCGGGCGGACCCGGAGGGACCGCGGCTCATCTTGCTCTCGGCCCGCCGTGCGGATCGGCTGGAGGCGGCGGCCGGCAACCTGCTCCGCTTCCTGCGCACCGAACGGGGACAGCGCACGTCCCTGGCCGATGTCGCTTGGACGTTGATGGTGGGCCGCGAGGCCTTCGAGCACCGGCTGGCCCTGGTGACAGGGTCTCGCGAAGAACTGGCGGGTCAGCTCGAGACGTTCCTCGCCGGGCAGAAGGTCCCTGGTGGATTCTCAGCGGTCGCGCGCTCCTACCAGGAGACCGATGACCTCCCAGGAGAGACGGAGACGGACAGGGATTATCTGCGGAGTCTTTTCGACCGTGGACACCTGACACGGCTGGGCGAGTTCTGGACGCAGGGTTGGATCATCGACTGGGAAGCGCTGCGCGGCGCACGGCGGGGCCAGATTGTCAGTCTGCCCGCCTACCCCTTCGCGCGGGAGCGGTACTGGATCGTGCCCGAGGAGTTCCAGCGCGCGCAGCGGCCACTCCCCGCGACGATGACGGCTCCACGACACACTTCGGCTCCCCCTGTCGAACCAGCGCGACCCGCCCCCGTTGCCGAGTCCTCCGATGACCTGCGCACGCGGTTGGAAAGCCAGGTCACGCGCATCTTCGCGGAGCTGACGAAGCTGCCTGAGTCCGAGTTGGACCTCGACGCGGACTTCCTCGACTTCGGCTTCGACTCCGTCGCGTCGGTCCGGATGCTCAACCGGTTGATGAAGCTCTACGGTGCTCGCGTCCCGGCCACGGCGATGCAGGAGTACACGACCATCCGCACGTTCGTGGAGCACATCGTCCAGGCGGGCTACATCCAGGAACGCGCCGTCACACCGACACCTCTTGTCGAGCCTCGCGCACCGACGGAACCCTCCGTCCCCCTCGGCACGCCGGAGAAACTCACGCGGGACGCGCCCTTCCCCGTCCAGCACATCTTCATCACGGGGGTGACGGGGGTGCTCGGGGGGAAGCTGCTTCATGACCTCCTCGACACCACGGAGGCACGCATCGCCTGTCTGGTGCGTGGCGAGAGCGTCGATGCGGCACGGAAGCGCATTCTCTACTTCCTTCAGACGTACGACCCCCAGGGCCGCCTCACGAAGGCCTTCCAGCGCCGCGTCACGCCGCTGCTAGGTGACGTCACCCTGGACCGCTTCGGGCTCGACGCGGAGACGTATGCCCGGCTCGCCGCCGAGACGGATGTCACGTTCCACGCGGCGGGCAAGACCACCCTGGTGACCTTCTACGAGGCGCTGGCGCCCATCAACGTCGAGGGCACCCGCCGCGTCGTGGACTTCGCGCTCCTGACGAAGCACCGATACATGGTCTACGTGTCGAGCTTCAGCGCCATGGGGGACCGGCTCAACTTCAACCATCCGCCCTTCACGGAGAAGGACCTAGACCTGGGCCAGGGCTACGACCACCTGCCCTATCAAGAGACGAAGTACCAGGCGGAGAAGCTCATCCGCGAAGCCAGCTCGCGAGGGCTCGTGTGGAACATCTTCCGCCCGGGCAACATCATGGGCGACGGCACCAACGGCCGGTATCCCTTCGCGGAAGTCAGCGTCAAAGGCGTCTACTACGACATCGTGAAGACCGTCATCGACACGGGCGTGTCGATGCTCTCCCCCGTGCACTGGGACATCACGCCGGTCGACTACGTGACGGCCGCGATGATTCACCTGGCGCTTCAGCGGCCGTCGTACCGGGAGACCTACCACCTCACCAACCCGGACATCCGGCGCTACTACGACGTCGTCAATGGCATCCGGGACTTCGGCTACGACATCCGCCTCGTTCCCATCGACGACTACTTCCGCATGGCGACCGACCGTTCATTGCGGCGGCCGGGCACCGACGCGCCCTATGAGAGCCAAACGTTGGAGGTGTTCAAGTACGGCGTCGAGATCTTCGGGAAGATTCACTACGAGGAGAGCTCGTACGCGGACTGCACCTATACGCGGAGCGTCCTGGCTCCCGTGGGCATCCACTGTCCGACGATCGCGCAGCTCCTCCCCGTCTACCTCGATCACTGCATCGAGAACGGCTACGTACCGCCGCCACCTGGGGCGCCTCGGACAGCGGCATCAGTGCTCGTGACGGATGCGAAGGCTCGGGCGGGATGAGTTCACTTTCGGGAAAGGAGCGCCACGACATGGCGCACGATGCCGTCGTGTTTCCCGGCCAGGGCTCACAGCGTCCGGGCATGGGGGCGGACTTCCACAAACAGTGGCCTGCGGCTCGGCGGACGTTCGAGGAAGCCAGCGACGCCACGGGCGAGGACCTCGCGCGCCTGTGTTTCGAAAAAGACGCGCGGCTGAACCTGACCGAGTTCACGCAACCGTGCATCCTCACAATGGAGGTCGCCGCGTACAGGACGGCGGTCGAGGTCTTCGGACTTCAAGCCCGTGCGTTTGGTGGCCACAGTCTGGGCGAGTACTCGGCGCTCGTGGCGGCGGGTGTCATGCCCTTCGCGGACGCGGTGCGGCTCGTGCGCAGGCGTGGGGCGCTGATGCAGCAGGCGGTGCCGTCCGGCAAGGGCGCCATGGCCGCTTTGGTTGCCGATGACATCCAGGGCACCCCGGCGCTTCAGCTTGCCCTCCGTGCGGGAGCGGAGGTCGCCAACGCCAACTCGCGAAACCAGGTCGTCATCAGTGGCACGGCGGAGTCCATCGACCGGGCCAAGGCGGCGCTCGCGGAGGCGATGCCCACGCTGACCTTCATCCGGCTCCAGGTCAGCGCGCCTTTTCATTCGAGCCTGATGCAGTCCATCGAGCCCGCGTTTCGTGCCAGTCTCGCGGCACTCGCTGGGAAGCTCCGGCCGGAGCTCGCGACAGCCGTGACGTCGAACTTCACGGGTGCATTCCATACGTCCGATGCGCTGACAGAGAACCTGGTCCGGCAGATTGCGGGCTCGGTGCGCTGGCTCGACAACATGAACGCGCTGCGCAGCGGGGCACGCCGCGTCTTCGAAATGGGCCCTGGAGCACCGCTCGCCAAGTTCTTCCAGACGCTCGGCACGCCCGTGACGGCCATCACCAAGGCCACGGAACTGGAGGCCGTGCTCCGGGACTACGTCCCCCCAGAAGGTCGCGTTCCGCGAGAGACGACGGGGACATCGCGTCCAGCCGAACCTCCGCGCCCAGCCCCTTATGAGGTCCACGCGCAGGTAAAACAGCCGGCGCGGGGACAAACGCCCCCACGACACGGAATCCACGCCGAGCAACTCGGTGACGCGACGTTCCGCGTGGAACACGGGGTGCGCCTTGCTTATGTCGCAGGGGCCATGGTGAAGGGCATTGCGTCTCCGGAGCTGGTCATCCAGATGGGACGCGCGGGCCTGTTGAGCTACTTCGGGTCCGGGGGGCTGAGCCTCGAGGACATTGAATCAGGCCTCCGGAGAATCCAGGCCGCCCTTCCCCCAGGCGCCCCCTGGGGCGTGAACCTCCTCCACAACGTCAACCACCCCGCGACTGAGGAACGCACGGTCGACCTCTTCCTTCGGCTCGGCGTTCGCAGCGTCGAAGCCTCCGCGTACACGGTGCTCACACCCGCCCTGGTCCGATACAGGCTCAAGGGGGCGCGGTTGGAAGGTGGCCGGGCCGTCGCGGCGAATCGACTGATGGCGAAGCTGTCCCGGCCCGAGGTCGCGCGGCAGTTTCTCGCGCCGCCGCCCGCGCGCATCGTCCAGGCGATCCAGGAGAAGGGACTCATCACCGACGAAGAGGCACGGGCCGCGGCGCGGCTGCCCATGGCGGATGACCTCTGCGCCGAGGCTGACTCGGGAGGCCATACCGACAAGGCCGTCGCCTTCAGCCTGCTTCCCGCGATGATGCACCTGCGCGACGAGGCCATGACCGAGTTTGGGTATCCGGTGCGTATCCGCGTAGGTGCAGCGGGAGGGATTGGCACGCCAGAGGCCGCCGCGGCCTCGTTCATCCTCGGCGCGGATTTCATCCTCACGGGGTCCATCAACCAGTGCACGCCCCAAGCGGGCACCAGCGACCTGGTGAAGGACATGCTCGCGGACGCGGACATCCAGGACTTCGCGATGGCACCAGCGGGCGACATGTTCGAGCTGGGCGCGCGCATCCAGGTGTTTCGCAAGGGCGTCTTCTTCCCGGCCCGAGGGAACAAGCTGTACGAGTTGTATCAACGTCACGAGTCACTCGAAGCCATCGATACGGCGACGCGTGAGCAAATCGAGAAGCAGTATTTCAAGAAGCCCATCGATGCGGCGTGGGCGGAGACGCAGGCGTACTACGCACGGACCGACCCGTCGCAGCTCGACCGCGCCCAGAAGAATCCGCGACACCGGATGGCGCTCGTCTTCCGCTGGTACTTCGTGGACACCATGCGCCGCGCGCGAAGAGGCGATGCCGCGGACAGGGTCAACTTCCAGATTCACAGCGGCCCGGCGCTCGGCTCGTTCAATCGCTCGGTGAAGGGCACGCCGCTGGAGGACTGGCGCAACCGGCACGTCGACGTGCTCGCGAACCATGTGATGGAGAACGCGGCCCGCATCCTCGAAGCGCGATGGCGTGGACTCATGCCCGGCGCGTAGCGCAGGCAAAGCAGGTATCGCCAAGGTGCTCTACCGCAATCGCAAATCTGCCTCGACTTCGGACTGCCATTGAATTCGAGATACGGAACCAAGTCCGACCGTTCGGTGGAGAGGCGCGAACCACGCCAAGGTATGGACGATCGGCGTCATCGAAGGCTCGCTGCGCGACGTCCACCGGACGGTCCAGGCACAACGATTCCTGGGCAGACCGTAACGTAGATTCTCCGTTGATTGGTTTCGACGCCACCGCATCAAGACTGATGACGGGTTTGTAACCACTCCATCATGCAGGTCTCCATCGCGTTCCGGTACTTGCTCGAGCTGAAGTCCTCGTCAATGGGGCGACTCTTGAAGCACACGCGTGCGGCAGCGTCGCAGTCTGGGGCGGAGACCTCGCTCTTGTGCGGCCAGGTCCAGCAGAAACGGCTTGCGCCCTGCTCGACCTGAGAGAGGTAGTGGCTCCACCCGTATCCACCGAGCCCAAGAGCGGCGAGGACGCCCAGTCCGATAAAAGCAGGCACGAGGCGCGTCACGCCCAACGGGAGGAAGCTCGGCGCCCCCCTCCGCACCCGTACCCAGGCGCGCAAGGCCAGCGTCACCACTCCTAGCGAGCCCACGAAGAAGGCAACCCCACTCCAGAACGCCATCCCGGACAGATTGAACGAGCCCCCATTCATGAGGATCGTGACGAAGGCACCGGAGAAGAAGAGGCCGCAGGCAGTGCAGGCGGGGACGCCAATCACCACAGACAGAAGGGTCTTCAGGGTGAAACCAACGGGCGCATCGTACTGTCGCGGCGATTGCATGGGTGCTCCAACGAAGGGAGTGTCCTTCCGCCGAGCATAGCCCGCGCGCCCCAGCGGCTCACGCCGGCGCATGCCTTCTCGCCATCTCACGCCACGTCATTCGCAGGACGGTGACACTGAACCTTTCTCTGTCGCCTCACGGGCTCCGAGGCACGTCGCGCCCGAAGACCTGCTCGATGCGCTCCAGGTCCGACGGCGCCACGTGAAGCAGTGAGTGCTTGGGCGACACGACCGCCAATACGTAGCCCCCGAGCACCCACGCCCGGGCCCGGTACTGGGCGAAGTTGCGGAAGAGGCAGCCGTAGCCTCCGGCGACGTTCGCCTCGAAGGCGTCGACCTCCAGGACCTCGAAGG
Source organism: Myxococcus hansupus (assembly GCF_000280925.3). Lineage (NCBI taxonomy): Bacteria > Pseudomonadati > Myxococcota > Myxococcia > Myxococcales > Myxococcaceae > Pseudomyxococcus > Pseudomyxococcus hansupus. The sequence goes on along the minus strand of NZ_CP012109.1, from coordinate 3,314,314 downwards.
GCGCGGTGAGGCCGCACCGAAGGGCCTTGGACAGCGCTTCCTTCATGGTCCAGATGACATTCGATGCCAGCTCGCCACCACCGGAGACGTGCCGGGCCATGGCCAGCTCGCGCGGCGGCATCACCGATTCGAAGACATCTGTCCGCTCCGGAGAGAGCTGCTCGACGTCCACGCCGATGATGTGCTCCGGCCCACAAGCCACCGCCGCCGCCACCGACCGGGCATGACTCAAGGACACCACGGGGGCGTCCGAGCCCGCGCCCTTCACCACGGGCTGCTCGAACACCCCCGGCGCGATCTCCACTGCCTGCATCGCGGCCTGGACGCCCAACACGGAGAGCGCGCGCTTCGCCGCGTAGCGTCCCAGGAAGAACCCCAACCGGCGCGAATCCGCGCGGAAGCCATCCAGCCGCGCCCGTTCATTCGGATGAAGCACCGCCAGTTGCGCATCGGAGAGCGTAGCCGCGGACTCCTGGTGGACGCAGGCCAGCACCGCCGGCACCGGCACGCCATGGCGCACCATGCCCAGCGAAACCGTCGCGGAGGACTCCGTTCCCAGCGGGTCATGATTGTCCATGCCAGTCATGCGACGAACTCTGTTTCATCCCCCCAGGAAATCTCAATCACACCGCGGTGCTCCCTGAGCCCCAGCCAACAGGTGGCGGCCAGAGCAGCACACCGGAGGATGGCCGCCATCGAGGCCATGCCCTGGTAACTCACGGCGCCCGAGCCGGTTGATACAGCCGGGCGCCGTGAAACACGCTCAGGACGCGCTCAAGTGCGCGGCGAGCACGCCATCCAGGGCCTGCGCCTGCATCTTCAGCTCGGGGTCCGGGTCCGTCAGGGCCTTCGCCGTGTGAATCCGGGCCCGCGCCGCGTCCGACTTGGCCAGGGCCATGGCCATGTAGAGGTTCGCCCGCGAGTCATCCGGGTTCGCCTCGAGCACGGGCGTGAGGACCTGCACCGCACGTGCGTCCTCCTCCCGCTCCAGCAGTGCCATGGCGAGGTCCCGCGCCGGGCCCGGGTCCGAAGGAGCCTTCGCGTGAGCGTGTTCCAGGAGTTCCACGGAACGCTCGCGTTCCCCCGCCAGATCCAAGGCCCGAGACAATCCGTGCATCACCGACACATCGCCGGGGGATTTCCGAAGGGCCTCCTCCAGCAGGCGGCGGCCTTCCGCCACATCCCCTGCGTCCAACCGGGCCATTCCGTCGCGATAAAGGTCCGTTCCCACTGAGTTCTCCTGGCACCACGCGGTGCGTCGGTCATTTCCACGCAACTTCCAGTCTACAAACTGCGACAAACTGAGAGGAAGCTTTCCCCCGGACATCATCATGCAAGTTCGAAACTCTCCCGTCTCGGCTCGCCGCCCTGCGACTTCCCCCTCGGAGTCGCCCGCCGCGGAAAAGCCCAATGCCGCAGCCGGTACCGCGGCCATCCACCAGAAGGACTCTTTCAGCGCCCCGGCCTCGGCGCTGGCTCGCACGGCGAAGGTCGGCGCGGCGCCCGCTGGAGACCACGGCAAGCTGATGACGGAGTACCTGACCGGCGCGCGTCCGCCCCCGGCGGACTTCGAGCAGGTCATCGGCTACAAGCCCTACGCCATCCAGACGCCGCACGGGCAGCGGATGCAGGACCCGCTGGGCTACGCCTCCGTGCCGTTCCAGATTGGCCCGGTCAAGGAGTTCGACCCCGCCGCCAAGACGCACGACTACGGCTACGACCTGCTGCGCTACTTCGAGAAGAAGGGCACGCCGCTGGGGCCCGACGCGCGCAAGGCCGCTGACGCCCTGTTCCGCAAGGACATGTTCGACTACGCGAACGACCAGAAGGGTTTCCTGGACCGCGTGAAGTACCGCTCGTGGGCGCAGATCTACGCCACCGCGGTGGAGCTGTACTCGAAGGCCCAGGGCAACGGCCCTCCGTAGGCCGCGAGCAGGTCCGAAGCACCGGGGCGGCGAGGGAGTGTTCCTCCCCGCCGCCCGCGTCATTCAGGCGTCTCGTAGCGCCGCAGCTTGTCGTACAGCGTCCGCAGGCCAATGCCCAGCCGCTGGGCCGCCCGCTTGCGGTTCCCCGCCTCGTCCGCGATGGCCTGTTCGATGGCCCGCCGCTCCAGCTCTTCCAGCGTCAGGCTGGGAAGCCGGGTCCCCTCCGGCGCCGGCGCATCCACGGGCGCCGAGGCCCCCGTCGGGTCCAGCCACAGGTGCCGAGGCTCCACCACCGGTCCGTCCGCGAGGATGGCCGCCCGCTCGAGCGCGTTTCGCAGCTCGCGGACATTCCCCGGCCACGAGAAGCCCTCCAACCGCGCCACGGCCTCCGGAGACAGGCGCAGCCCCGGCCGGCCCAGCTCCTCGCCGATGCGGCGCAGCAACAGCTCCGCCAGCGGGCGCAAGTCCTCGCGCCGCTCTCGCAGCGAGGGCAGCCGGATGGGGAACACCGCGAGCCGGTGATACAGGTCCTCGCGAAACTCACCGCGCGCCATCATCCCCTTGAGGTCGCGGTTGGTGGCGGCCACCCAACGCACGTCGGCCTCCAGCGTCCGCGTGCCGCCCACGCGCTCGAAGCGCCGCTCTTGCAGGACGCGCAGCAGCTTGGCCTGGAGCTCCGCCTTCAGCTCGCCCACCTCGTCGAGGAAGAACGTGCCGCCCTGGGCCAGCTCGATGCGGCCCCGCCGCTGCGCCACCGCTCCCGTGAAGGCGCCCTTCTCATGGCCGAACAGCTCGCTCTCCAGGAGCGTCTCCGTCAGGGCCGCGCAGTTGACGGCCACGAAGGGCCCTTCGGCGCGCTCGCTCCACTGGTGGAGGGCCCGCGCCGTCACCTCCTTGCCGGTGCCGCTCTCCCCCACCAGCAGCACCGTGGCCTGCGTGGGCGCCACCTTGCGCAGCGCCTCCACCACTGGCGACATGGCGGCGGCGCCCCAGCTCAGCTCCACCTCGCTCGTGGACTGCCTCGCCTCCGTCTTCCAATTGAGCAGCGCGCGCCGCTCCAGCGCCCGCGCCACCGTGAGGCGCAGCTCCGCGGGACTGCCCACCGGCTTCAGGAGGTAGTCGAAGGCGCCCGCCTTCATCGCCGCCACCGCGCTCTCCACGGTGCCCACGGCGGTCAGCACCACCACCTCCACGTCCGGCTGCTCCTCCTTCACCTTGCGCAGCAGGGACAGCCCATCCAGGCCCGGCATCCGCAGGTCCGTGAGCAACAGGTCCACGCCCTGCTTCGCCAGCAGCCGCGCGGCCTCCTCGCCGTCGGCGGCCGTCGTCACCGAGTGGCCTTCGAACTCCAACGCCTCCGCGAGGAACGAGCGCACGCCCTCTTCGTCATCCGCCACCAGGATTCGCGCCATGGCTCAGACTCCTCTCGCCGGAACGATGAGGCGGAACTCCGCGCCGCCACCGGCATGACTGCGCGCGATCACGGAGCCGCCGTGCAGTTCGACGATGCGCCGGGTGATGGCCAGGCCCAGTCCCACGCCCCGCAGGCGACCGGTGACGAAGGGCTCGAAGATGCGCTCCTCCTCGCCCGAGGCGATGCCGGGGCCATGGTCCTTGACGGTGAACACGAGCGACCGGTCCTGATGCTCCACGCTCGCCTCCACCGGCCGGCCCTCGGGGCTGGCCTGGACGGCGTTGCGCAGCACGTTCTCCAGCGCCTGCTGCAAGCGCCCCGCGTCGAGCGGCCACGGGGTGCGCGACGGCAGATAACGGACCTCGACGCGCGAGGAGCCCGTGGTCTCCACCGCCGCGCGGAGCACGTCATTGGGGTCCGCGTCCACGCGCCGCAGCTCCCCGCTGGCCACGAAGCCCAACAGGTCGTTCATCAACTGCTCCAGGCGAACGGCCTCGGACACCACGCGGCCCGCCTTCGGCGCCAGGAGCGTGTCGGACTCCACGCGCTCGGCCAGCAACTGCGCGTGGCCCTTGAGCGAGGCCAGCGGATTGCGCAGCTCGTGCGCCAGCACCGCGGACATGGTGCCCAGCGCCGCCAGCCGCCGCCCGCGCTCCAGCTCCTCCGCCAGCGCCTCCCGCTGCGCCAGCGAGCGGGAGAATGCAAATGCCAGCGCGAGGATGCCCACACACGAGGCCACCGCCACGCCCAGCAAGCGCTGGGAGCGGGACTCCAGCTCCAGCGCGGTGAGCGGCTCGAACTCGTAGACCATGCGCAGCGGCTTGCGAGGCTCCTGGACGTCCCCCACCGAGGTCATCGCCCGCGTCTCCTCCAGCGTCAGCGGCCCCAGAACGGGACGGGGACGGCGGATGCGGTGGATGAGCCGCGCGCGCGCGCCCTCGACTCGCAGGGGTGAGCCGTCCTGGATGTCGCGCGTGCCCACCTTCCCCGCTCCCGCGGACACGAGCGGCTGCGCCTCTTCCAGCACCGCGACATAGCGGAGCCCTCCTTCCCGGTGCGACGCCAGGAAGGCATCCAACGCGGCCTGGTCCGGCAGCCCGTCCGCGTCGCGGAAGGCCTCGAAGCCCGCCACCATGATGACGTTGGCCATGCCCCGGGCGACCAGGGCGGACGACTCCAGCGCGGTGCTCCGGATGAACAGCGCCGCCGACATCAACACCGCGCACATGAGCAGCGCCGCCACCCAGGGCGCTCGGGGGCCGAGCGGACGCCACCAGGGAGCGTCTCTCATCGTCGACCTCCGCTGGGGGGACTCCAACTCCATCGCACACCTCCACAGGCTGTGAACTCTGCATGGGGAGTGCGGAATCCGCACCCTCTTCCGTCGGCCAGGTGCGCCTTGCGGGCCGTACGTCGTCCGGGCATCTCAGGGGGCATGGGCTTCTCTCCCGGGGGGTGGAGGGCGGCCACGAGGCCGCTGGCAGGGCGACGGAGCGGCCTCGGCACTCCCGCGAGGCGACCCGTCACGGACGGCCAGTGCAATCACGGGGCCCACGCCCGCTGTTGAGGGGCGCGGCCCTCGAATGCGCCGGGGGCCCGCCGCGCGGATGCCGAAACCGCCAAGGGGCGATGCGGAATCCGCACTCACGCTGCGGTTCCCGCAGCCCCGGTGCCCATTTCCCGCCTCATTTCCAGAGGTTGGCCCCTGGCAAGGCAAGTGCAATGGCACCCGGTTGCGATGACAAACGGACAAACACCGTGGTGGAAGCGGAAACAGTACCGGATGACGGCCCTGGCCCTGGGCTTCCTCGGGCTGGTGACGGCGCCGGGTGTCGGTCTGGCGCAGGAAGCGCAGCAGCACATGAGCGTGTCGCTGGAGGAGGCCATCGCCCGGGCGCTCAAGACGAGCCCCCAGGTGGCGCAGGCCGCCGGCAGCGTCGCGACGACGGACGCGGCCAAGCGCAGCGCGTTCGGCGCCTACCTGCCGAACCTGACGGCGAACGCCAACAGCTCGCTGGCGAGCAGCCAGCGCCTGGACCCTGGCACGGGCGTGGTGTTCACCGCGCCCAGCGACACGTACAGCGCGGGTGTCTCGGCGTCGTGGAACGTCTTCACGGGTGGCCTGCGGGGCGCCAACAACCGGCAGGCCCAGGCGCGCTCCAACGCGGCCCAGGCCGGACTGACGGCGCAGCGCGCGTCCGCGGTGCTCGACGTCGAGCGCGCCTACTACGAGGTGCTGCGCGCCGGGGGCCTGGAGGACGTCGCGAACTCCCGCATCGAGCGCGCGAAGCAGAACGCGGAGGCCGCCGAGCGCCGGATGACGGTGGGCTCCGCGACGCGCTCCGACGTGCTGCGCGCCAGATACGACCTGACGTCCGCGATGGAGGCGCTGCTCTCCGCGCAGACGCAGCACATGGCCGCCGCGCTGTCCCTGGGGCGACTCATTGGCGAGGACGTCCCGGTGGATGCCCAGCCCCTGGAGAACCAGGACGAGGCGCCGTTCGCGCTCACGGAGCAGGCGCTGGCCGACGAAATCACCGCCCGGGCCCCCTCGGTGCTGGCGGCGGAGGCGGACCTGCGCGCGGCGGAGGCCAGCGTGGGCGCGGCCAAGTCGACCTACCTCCCCACGGTGCGCCTGTCGGGCGGGTATGACTGGTTCAACGACGAGCCGGCCTTCAACGGTGGCCGCACGAGCTGGTCGGTGCGCTTGGGCCTCTCCTACCCCATCTTCGACGGCTTCGTCCGAGAGGAGCGCGTGGTGAACGCCCGGACGCAGGCGTCGGTGGCGCAGGCCACGCTGGCCGATACCCGGCGCGCGGTGCGCTCCAGCGTGGGAACCTCCCTGAGCCAGCTCAAGCTGGCGTCGAACCGCATCACCCTGGCGACCGAGTCCGTCGAGGTGGCGAAGGAAGACCTGAAGGTGCAGCAGGAGCGCTACAAGCTGGGGGCCACCACCATCCTCGAGCTGCTGACGTCCCAGGAGAACCTGGTGCAGGCGGAGATCAACCTGGTGGCCTTCCGCTTCGAGTACCGCATCTCGCGCGCGGCGTTGGTCGCACTCGCGGGGAGGCCGCTATGAGCACGACCACCCAGCCGCAGCCGACGCAGGGCCCGGGCGCCGCTCGGGACATCGCCAACGTCATCATCCGCGTCGAAGGCCTGCGCAAGGAATACACGATGGGCTCCGAGGTGGTGCGCGCGCTGCGCGGTGTCGACCTCACCATCCAGCGCAACGAGTACGTGGCCGTCATGGGGCCGTCCGGCTCGGGCAAGTCCACCTTCATGAACCTCATCGGCTGCCTGGACGTCCCCAGTGACGGGCAGTACTGGCTCAACGGCCAGCCGGTGGCGGGCATGTCGGAGAACGCGCTGGCCCGCATCCGGAACCGGGAGCTGGGCTTCGTGTTCCAGAGCTTCAACCTGCTGCCCCGCGCGTCGGCGCTGGACAACGTGGCGCTGCCGCTCATCTACGCCCGCGTGCCCAAGAAGGAACGCCGCGAGCGCGCGGCGGCGATGCTGGACAAGGTGGGCCTGGGCGCACGCAAGGACCACCGGCCCAACGAGCTGTCCGGCGGTCAGCGCCAGCGCGTGGCCATTGCCCGTGCGCTGGTGACGCAACCCGCGCTGCTGCTGGCGGACGAGCCCACGGGCGCGCTCGACAGCCGCACCGGCGAGGAGATCATGGCGCTCTTCGGCGAGCTGCACACGCAAGGGCAGACCCTGATGGTCGTCACCCACGAAGCGGACATCGCGGCGCATGCGCATCGGGTGCTGTTCTTGAAGGACGGCGTCATCGAGCGGGACGAGCGGAATCAGCACTGAATTTTCGCCACGCTCGCTGCGTGGGACAGGGAACGGGAGGTCGTCGTGAGCAAGACGAAGACATGGATCATCTCGGGCAGCGCGGCGCTCCTGCTGGGAGCGGGTGTGTACATCACCCAGCGCGACGTGGCGCCCCCGCAGCAGGAGCGCTCGTCCGCGCTGGCGGCGGCGGAGCGCCGGGACATGGAAGTGGTGGCGGAGTCCGCGGGACTGGTCGAGCCCTTGCGCGTGGTGGAGGTGAAGTCCCAGGCCTCCGGTGAGGTGCTGAAGGTCCACTTCGACACGGGCGACACCGTGGCCAAGGGCACGCTGCTGGCGGAGATTGAGCCGCGCGACGTGCAGAACGCGCTGGCGCAGGCCCAGGCCGACCTGGAGTCCGCGCGGGTGCGGCTGAACACCACCGAGGCCCAGCGTCAGCGCATGGAGACGCTGCGCAAGGACGGCTACGTGACGCTGCAGGAGTACGAGACGGCGGTGGACGCCTCGGCCACGGCGCGGGCGACGAAGGTCCGCGCGGAGACCAACCTCCAGTTGGCCCGCGAGCGCAGCCGGGACGTCACCATCATCGCGCCCAGCCCGGGCACCATCCTGGAGCGGACCATCCAGCCGGGCGTCATCATCGCCTCGGCCACGAACAACGTCTCGGGTGGCACCGCGCTGTTCAAGATGGCCGACCTGTCGGTGATGCAGGTGCGCGCCAAGGTGGACGAGACGGACGTCGGGCAGATCAAGGCCGGCCAGAAGGCCCGCGTCACCATGGAGGCCTACCCGGGCCGCACCTTCATTGGCGAGGTGGTCAAGATTGAGCCGCAGGCCTTGGTGGAGCAGAACGTCACCCTCTTCCCGGTGCTCGTGCGCATGGACAACCCGGACGGCCTGCTGCGGCCGGGCATGAACGCGGAGGTGGCCATTGAAATCTCCCGCCGGCGCAACGCCATCACCATTCCCAACACCGCCGTGGTGGGCGTGCGGGATGCCCGGAGCGCGGCGGCCGCGGTGGGGCTCTCCGAGGACGCGGTGCGCGCGGTGATGCGGCCGCCCGGCGCGCCGAACCAGCGCGGGGCTCCGGCGGGCGCGACCACGGTGTCCGCCGTGGGCGAGGCGGGCACGGGCGCCACGCAGGCGGCGGCGCAGGGCAACGGGCCGGGCGCCAACGTGGTGCCGGCGAAGGCCACCGCGGGCGAAGGCCGGGGCGGCTCGGGCGAGGGCGGGGCGGGACGCCGGCAGCGCGAGGAGCGTCAGGGCCAGACGGACACACGGATGGGCGTCGTCTTCGTGCAGGGCGCCAAGGGCCTCGAGCCCCGCCGCGTCACGCTGGGCCTGAGCGACTGGGAGAGCACCGAGGTGGTGAGCGGGCTGGAGGAAGGCGAGCAGGTGATGCTCATCTCCGTCGCGAAGCTCCAGCAGCAGCAGCAGCAGCGCAACGAGCGGATGCGCCAGATGTCGGGAGGGGTGATTCCCGGCGCCGGTGGTCCGCGGATGCCGCGCTAGTTCCCGTTCCCGAAAGGAGGAGGACACGTCATGGGTGAAATCATCCGGGTCGCATTCGATGCGGTCCTCGCCAACAAGCTGCGGTCGCTGCTGACCATGCTGGGCATCGTCATCGGCATCGCCGCGGTCATCACCATGGTGGCCCTGGGCGAAGGTGCGCAGCGCTCGGTGGCGCAGCGGCTCCAGACGCTGGGCACCAACGTCCTCACGGTGCGCCCGGGCCAGTCCTTCGCGCCGGGCGGCGGCATGATTCGCGCCCAGGCGTCCCTCACCATCAAGGACGCGACGGCGCTGAAGGAGAACGCGCGCTACATCCAGGCCGTCTCGCCGGAGATCGAGTCGCGCTTCCAGGTGGAGTACGGCGCGAAGAACGCGAGCCTGTCCGTCGTTGGCACCTGGCCGGACTACTTCCGCGTCAACCAGGGGCAAATCACCGACGGTCGGCTCTTCACGGAGACCGAGGACCGGGGTCGCCGCCGGGTGGTGGTGCTGGGCGCGCTCGCGGGGGCGCAGTTGGGGCTGGCGAACAGCGCGTCGCTGGTGGGCGAGTCCATCCGAATCCGAGGCATCCCCTTCGAAGTGATTGGCGTGCTCGCGGAGAAAGGCGCACAGGGCTTCAACAACCCGGATGAGAGCCTCTACATCCCGCTGTCCACCGCGCAGTTCCGGGTGATGGGCAGCGACCGCATCCGCTCCATCGCGGTGCAGGCCGTGAGCGAGAAGTCCATGAACGACGCCATGGCGGAGATTGACCAGAAGCTGCGCCGTGAACACCGGCTGCGCCCGGAGCAGGCCGCGGACTTCAACATCCGGGATCAGGCCTCGCTGCTCACCACCATGCAGGAGACGACGCAGACGTTCTCCCTGCTGCTCGCGGGCATCGCCGCCATCTCCCTGCTGGTGGGCGGCATCGGCATCATGAACATCATGCTCGTGTCGGTGACGGAGCGGACGCGCGAGATTGGTCTGCGCAAGGCGCTGGGCGCCACGGGCATGGACATCATGCTCCAGTTCCTCGTCGAGTCACTGGTGCTGTGCCTCGCGGGTGGAACCCTGGGGTTGCTGCTGGGCGTGGGCGGCGCGGCGATGCTCGAGCGCATGGCGGGCTGGACGGTGGTGGTGGCCCCCGAGGCCATCGTGGTCGCCATCGCCTTCTCCGCGACGGTGGGTGTGTTCTTCGGCATCTGGCCGGCCCGGCGCGCGGCGAGCCTGGCCCCCATCGAGTCGCTCCGCTACGAGTGACGGTACGGACGGCCCCCGCCGCGACGGGGGCCGTCGCCTCGTGTGCCTGCCCGCCCTGCAAGGTGGCGGCGAGCAACCTGGCCGGATCCACTCCCAGGCCTCCCCTTCCGAGTGGGGACTGCACAGCGTGCAGATGTTTGAAGACCCCACTCGAGGAGGGACGACATGGCGGATGGAAAGCGGGTTGCTTGCATCGTGGGTGACGGCTTCGAGGACTCGGAGCTCCGCGTGCCCTATGACCAACTGCGCGGTGCCGGCCATGAGGTGGTGCTCATCGGCAAGAAGGCGGGCGACTCGGTCGAGGGCAAACGAGGCAAGGAGAAGTTCCGGCTGGAGCGCGGCATCGACGAGGTCGACGTGAAGGACTTCGACATGCTGCTCATCCCCGGAGGCCACTCTCCCGACAACCTCCGGGCCGACGAGCGCTTCATCCGGTTCGTGAAGGAGTTCGATGACCGCGGCAAGCTCATCGCCGCCGTGTGTCACGGGCCGCAGCTCTTCATCTCCGCGGGCATCGTGGACGGGCGGACGCTCACCGCGTGGACCACGATTCAGCAGGACCTGAAGATGATTCCCAACGTCCGGGTGAGGGACGCGTCCGTGGTCCGCGACGCCAATTGGATCACCAGCCGCAAGCCGGATGACCTGGAAGACTTCAGCAAGGCCATCCTGGAGGACTTGAAGAGCGCGGGTGCGTCAACGGGACGCGAAGCCCGCACCTGAGCGCAGGTCCCCCGGGGACGCATGCCTGACGCGCTCGTGACAGGCATGTTCCCCGCAGCGGGGCCGCCCGGGTTGTGACCTTCCCCGTCACGCCATGCCCTCGCAGTAACGTAAAACGCAACACCCATGCTGTCTGCCCATGCAGCTTCCCCTCGGGCAGAAATCCCTATCAATCCAGGCCCCTCAATTGCAGACGCCGGACGCGCACCTCGACCGACTTCATCGCTCGTCCATTCTTTTGCCAGCAATTGGAGACGTCTGATGATTGCGCAGACCCGAATCGCACGAAGTGTCCTGGCCGTCGTGGCGGCCCTGGGATTGGGAACCGCCTGCGGTGGTCCGGTGGAGGAGCTGCAGCCTGAAGTCATGGAGGAAACGGCGGCCCTCGATGCGGACGCGGTGGAGAACGAGCCCCCTCGCAAGTTGGAGGACCTCATCGGCGCGCTCGACCGCGAGGCGGGCGTCCTTCACGTGATGGACACCGCGGAGCAGATCGTCCTTTCGCAGCTCAAGGCCCAGCGCACCGGCACCGCGCAGTATGTGACCAAGGATGAACTGACGGGGGATACGACGTACTTCACGGTCACCCGCCATCCCTGGAAGGAGTGGCCCCTCATGTTCAAGCTTTGCCCCACGGGTGAAGCCGTCCTCCCCTGGATCCCCTGTCCCACGACCATCTTCGCGGACCCCTTGACCCGCATCTGGCAGAACGCCTCCTGTACCCGCCGGGTCCAGGCCCCTGCCTGGGGCATCTGCAACAACACATTCGACGGCAACAGCTACGACATCGAGTACCGCGATGCCTGGCGTTGTGGCGTGGGCACGGGCTTCTGCGTCGAGCGGCGCGCCGCCAAGACCGTGCGCTACGACTACGCCCTGGCCTACTGCAACTCGGGCCTCCTCACGAACGTCACGCCCCAGAACTTCGACTACCTCTGCATCCGCTGAGGTCCGCGGCTAACGAGCACCCTGCTCGAAATCGCCCACGTCGCGGTAGTACCGCTCGACCTGGGCCTGCGTCGAAGCCTGCGTGTAGACCTCCGCGCGCGGGTGTTCGATGACGTCGAGGATGACCTTCGCGGCGTCCTCGACGCGCTGCGCCCCCGGCAACGTGCGGGAGTCGGGGCCCCCACCCAGCGCATTGTCGCCAAAGGCCGTGGCGACCACGCCCGGCATCACCACCGTGACGGTGATGCCTGGGTGCGTCTCACGCAGGTCCTGACGCAGACACGCGCTGAGCGCGTTGAGCGCGTGCTTCGCCGCGCTGTACGCGGACCGGTGCGGAACCATGGGCAGCCGCCCTAGCGTGCTGGAGACGTTGACGATCTGCCCGGCGTCGCGTGCCTGGAAGTGCGGCAGCACCGCCTGCATGCCGTAGAGCGCGGTGTTCACGTTGTCACGCCACATGGCCTCGAGGTCCGCGTCCGTGAGCTCCGCCACGGAACGGGTGATGCCTCGGCCCGCGTTGTTCACCCACACGTCGATACGGCCAAAGCGCGCGAGCGCCGCGTCACGCAGCCGCTCCATTTCGTCTCGACGGGTCGCATCGGTGACCACCGCCAGCGCTTCGCTTCCGCATTGCGCCGCCACGGCCTCCAGCTCCGCCTTCCGGCGCGCGGCCAGCACCAGCCGGGCGCCCTGCCGACCTGCCTGCCGCGCCAGCTCCGCGCCGATTCCACCGCTCGCGCCCGTGATGACGATGACCTTGTCCATGTCCGCGCTCCTTGCCGCCGGCTGTTCCCATCCATGGCCCCAGGGAGGGGCCAACGCGTCCGGATACCACGGCCGGAGGTGAGAGCGGCCGTCCGTCGCGCCCGTGTGACGTGCCGAGCCTCGTCCGTGGCGTGGTACCCTGGCGCCTCTCTCGCCACTCCCACCGACCTCCACTCCGTTGCGACTCTTCTCCTTTTCAATGCTCATCGGGCTCGGCGCGGTGCTGGGCCACCTGTACCTGTACCGGCGGCTCGTCCGGCAGCTCGTGCATGGCCGCCTGGCTCGCCTGCTGGCCATGGGCGTACTGGTGGTGATGACGGGCGTGCTGGGGAACCGGCGCACCGTGGTGGACCTGCTCCCCGAGGGCGCCGAGGGCCCGCTCTCCATGGCGATGTACACCTGGATGGGCGTGGCGCTGTGCCTCGTCATCGCGCTGGTGCTGACGGACGCGGGACGCGCGCTCATGGCCCTCGTCCAGCGGCTGCGGCGCCGGCCCCTGCCCGAACCCACGCCCCGTGAAGCCGAGGCCCCGCTCGCGCCGCACGTCGACGAGGAACGGCGGCGCTTCCTGGGTCAGGCCGTGGCAGGCGGTGCCTTCGTGGCCGGTGGAGGTCTGGCCGCCTACGGAAGCTGGCGTGCCTTCTCGCCGCCCATCGTCACCGAGCTGGCGGTGAAGATTCCCAAGCTCCCCAAGGCGCTGGACGGATTGAGCATCGTGCAGCTCACCGACATCCACGTGGGCCACTTCATCCAGCGCCGCTACATGGACGCGCTCGTCCAACAGGCCAACGCGCTCCGCCCCGACCTGTTCGCCATCACCGGAGACCTGGTGGATGGCGACGTGCCCTCGCTGGGCGGCCACGTCGCCGCGCTCGCGGCGCTGAAGTCCCGCTATGGCAGCTACTTCGTCACCGGCAATCACGACTACTACTCGGGGGACGAGGAGTGGTCGGCGTTCCTGGAGTCGCTCGGCATCGAGGTGCTGCGCAACCGACACGTGCGCATCGGTGACGCGGGGGCCTCGCTCGACCTGGTGGGCGTGGACGACTGGAGCGGGGGCCGGCGGCGCAACAAGAAGGGCTACGACTTGGACCAGGCGCTCGCGGGCCGGGATCCCGACCGCGCCGCGGTGCTGCTCGCGCACCAGCCCGCGAACTTCAAGGTCGCCGCCGAGCGCGGCATGGACCTCCAGATTTCCGGGCACACCCACGGTGGACAGTTGGTGCCCATGACGTTCCTCATCGGACTCGCCTGGGAGCACTCCGCCGGGCTGTACGCACATGGGGACTCGAACATCTACGTCAGCCGGGGCTGCGGCTTCTGGGGCCCGCCCATGCGGGTCGGCAGCCCGCCGGAGATCGTCAAGCTCGTGCTGACGGCATGACGCACCGGGACATCCCGTGTCAGGCCCGCCTGCCCTCCGGGGGACAGGCCATCCGGCAACGGCCCCGTGACGCGACTTCGGGTATGCTCCCGGCAAAATCAGGACCCGTGAGGGCGGGCCCTCCAAAAATCTTGAGAGGCACACATATGAAGCGCCTGGGAAAAGTCGGACTGCTGGTCGGAGCGCTCGCGCTGGGTGGCACCGTCGTCGGCTGTAAGGCCGAGGATGACACCGCGAAGAAGCACCGGGTCACCGGCAGCGACCACCTCAGCAAGAAGGAGTACAAGGAGGCCATCGCGGCCTACGCCCTGTCGCTCCAGGCCGACCCGAAGCAGGAGAAGGTCTGGGAGAAGAAGGCCTTCGCCCACATGCAGATCGGGCAGATGAACGAGGCCGCCGAGTCCGTGCTCAAGATGGGTGAGTTCAAGACGGCGCCCGCCGAGAAGGCCGAGATCTACCGGACGCTGGCCAGCATGTACATGACGGGCGGCACGACCGAAGAGGCCGAGAAATACTTCAACGAGGCCCTGAAGCTCGAGCCGAAGGACGAGGCGTCCCTGGGGTGGATCGCGGAGATCTACGCGCAGCGCGGCGGCGCCCGCTCCATGGGTGCGCCCATCATCAAGGAGGCCCTGGACAAGTCGCTCGGCTATTACGACCAGGTCATCGCCCTCAACCCGAACTCGGCCAACACGTACCTCAACAAGCGCGTGGTAATGGGCCGCCTGATGGAGTTCGAGCGGCAGCAGAAGGAGATGGCGCTGTCCGAGGCGACGGAGAACGCGAAGGACAAGGCCATCGTCGCCGAGGCCAACGCGCGCGCCGAGGAGCACCAGAAGCGCATGGACGAGTACCAGGTGCAGTTCGGCGAGATGACGAAGAAGTTCAGTGAGGCCCAGAAGGCCGCGAAGGCGGCGGCGCCCGCGCCGTAGTCCCCTTCCACCTGCAAGCCAGTCCGCGAGGGCCTGGGACCGCGAGCCGGTTCCGGGCCCTTTGCGTTCCGGCGGTGGCGCCCGTTCTACAGGTGCCGGGTGACAGTTGCTTCCTCCCAGGGTGTTACCTGCTGCGCGACGTCGATGACGTCCGGAACCCTGGGAGCGACAGCATGCGCATCACGAAGGCAGAGGCCTGGGTCGGCACCGTATTGCTCACGGTGGCGCTCAGCGCCTGTTCGGCCGGGCCGTACGTCGACGGCAATGGCGACCTGGTGGAAGAGGAGCGGCGGACGTCCTCGTTCGAGGAGGTCTATGTGAGTGACGGCATCGCCGCCATCGTCGAGGTGGACCCGGCGCAGCCCCACCGAGTCATCGTGGAGGGCGACAGCAACCTGGTGGCCCTCATGCGCACCGACGTCCATTCCCGTGGCCGGTTGCGGGTCCAATTCCTCTCGGAGGACGTGGGCCAATGGGAGTCGAAGAACCCGCTGCGCGTCCGCGTCACGGTGCCGATGCTGCGAGGCATTGAACGCTCAGGTGGCGGCAACGTGGACCTGCGCGGGACGATTGCGGCCCCCTCCTTCCAGCTCATCACGAGCGGCGGTGGCAGGGTTCGGGCCGAGGGGCTCTCGGTGGAGCGCATGACGCTGGAGACCAGCGGCGGTGCGGAGACCACCCTCTCCGGACACGTCGCGGCGTTGGACAGCGAGATGTCGGGAGGCGGCAAGCTGTACGGCTCGGGCCTGCGGGTCAACGACGCGCGCCTGGAGTCCAGCGGGGGCGGCAGCACGGAGCTGCAGGTCGTCGACACCTTGCGTGTCGAGGCATCCGGGGGCGCGAACATCACCATCTTCGGTACGCCGGTGGTGATTCAACGGGACCTCTCGGGCGGCTCGACGCTGCGGTTCGAGTAACCCGTGCGTTACTCAGCGCCGACGGCGCCTGCCCCCGCCCGCGAGCACCATCACGAGGCCTCCCACGAGCGCCGCGCCGCCGCCCGCGAGGTACAGCGTGGTCTGGTCCGTGTTCCGCCCCGTGATGAGCTCCGTGGCTCGCTCCGCGAGCGAGTCCCGGGCCTTGAGTCCAGACCAGAGCAACACCGCACCCGCGATGGCGAGCATGACTCCCAGCAGCCGGACGACACTCACGTTGCCTCCTGGTGACGAGAGCCCCCGTGTGGGGGCGTCCGTCGGACTCAGCGTTTCTTGCTCGGAGCAGACCGCTTCTTCGCGGCTGCGGTCTTCGGTGTCTTCGTGGCCGCGCGCGCGGACTCAGCCTTCTTCGCTGCAGGCGCCTTGGATGGCTTCGACGCGGCAGTGGCCTTCTTTGCCTTGGCCGAGGTCGACTTCGCCGCAGCGGCGGGCTTCTTCGCCTTGGCCACGGACGTGTTCGCAGGACGCGTGACAGGCTTTGCCGCAGCCGAGGACGTCTTCGCTGCGGACTTAGGTAGCTTCGCCGCAGCCGAGGAAGTCTTCGCAGGACGCGTGGAGGGCTTTGTCGTAGCCAAGGACGTCTTCGCCGCGGACTTGGGCAGCTTCGCCGCGGCCGAGGACGTCTTCTCCACGGACTTGGGCAGCTTCGCCGCAGCGGAAGTCGCCTTGGCCTTGCCCGAAGGCATGGATGGCGTCGCCAAGGGCGGCTTTCCTGCGGCCGCAGTCGTCCTTGCCTTCGCGGTGCCCCTGTTCTCCGCGGCCTTGGGAGGCTTCGCCGCAGCGGTCGCCTTCTTCGCCTTGGCCTTGTTCTCTGCGGCATTGGACTGCTTCGCCGCAGCGGTCGCCTTCTTCGCCTTGGCCGTGGACGGCATCACCTCAGCCCGAGGCGTCTGCACCTTGGCCGTGGGCCGCGTCGCCGCAGCGGCCGCCTTCATCGCCCTGTTCAGGTTCTCAACGGACGTGGGCTGCGTCGCCGCAGGGGTCGCCTTCTTCCCCTTGGCCGTGGAGGACGTCACCTCAGCCCGAGGCGGCTGTTCCTTGGCCATGGGCGGCTTCACAGCAGCGGCAGCCTTCGCCGCCCTGCCCAGGTTCGCAGCGGACGTGGGCTGCGTCGCCGCGGGGGTCGCCTTCTTGGGTTTGGCCGCGAACGGCGTCACCTCAGCCCGAGGCGTCTGCACCTTGTCCGTGGACGGCTTCGCCTCAGCAGGAACCGTCTTCGCCTTGGCCTCGGACGCGTTCGCAGGGGCCGTGGACGCGGTTTCGGCAGGCACAGGCACCGCTGCCGCCTCACGCGGTTCCACGCGGGCCCTCGATTCCGAGCCCACCTCCGCGACCTCTCGCGACGGAGGCACTGCGGCCGGACCTTCGAATCCACGGCGCTCTTCAGCGACGGGCACCTCCGGCGAGAGGCCCGCTGGAGGCTCCATGGAGAAGACCCTGTCGGACTCCGTCTCCACCCGGGGACGCGGCGCGGGGAACCGAGCCCCCTGCCCACCCTGCGGCTTCTGGACGGGCTTCGAATGCGGCGGCGCGCCTCGGCCTTCGCTCCCACGGTGCCGCTGTGAGGCCAGCGCCCGAAGCCTGTCGAACCCGGGGTGCGGTGACGAGGAACCATCCGTCGACGGCGCCTCCCACGGAGCAGGAGCCGCCGCGGGCACATCGACCGGAGCCGGAGGTGCCTGTTCCGCGGGCAGCTCCGGCCGGATGAACGTCCGGCGCTTGGCCCACGGCGACTCCTCGGAAGGCCGAGGCGTCTGCGCCTCGTCGGCCTGGGGCGGGAAACGCGGCTCCTTCCGGTGCGGCGCGGCCTCCTCCCGACGCCCCTCGCGGGAGAAACGCCCACGCGGGCCCTTGGACGAGACCTCAGCGTGAGTCTCCTGCGTGCTCCGGCTCGCGGCGGCCTCGCGCTCCCGGCGACCCGGCCGTCCAGCGTGCTCGCGATGCCCTCCCCGCTCCCCACGCGCGGGGGCTTCGGCCATCCACGCCTGACGACGGCGCGGCGGCTGCGCCCCAGCTCCTTCCGCGCGGCTTAGCATCGCCTCGCCGTCGAACTGGAGCGCCTCGAAGTCGATCTTCTTCGCCGTCACGTTGACGGACGTCAGGCGCACGCGGAGCTTCTGCCCCACACGCACGCGGCGGCCATTCGCGTACACCAGCGAATGCGTCAGCTTGTCCAGCTTCGCGCCCGGCCCCAGCGTCTCCGCCTTCACCAGGCCCTCGACATGCACTTCGTCCAGCTCGACGAAGAAACCAAAGTCGGTGATGGCGGCCACCGTGGCGGCGAACTCCTCCCCCACGCGGTCCTTCATCATCAAGCACGCGTAGAAGGACACCACCTCGCGCTCGACCTGCATCGCCGCGCGCTCACGCTCCGAGCACTGCGCCGACATGTCCTCGAGCTGCTCCTCCTCACGCTCCAGCATGGACGGCGACGGATTGCGTCCCCGCCGCGCCCAGTGCGCCTTGAGCAGCCGGTGCACCAGCAGGTCCGGATAGCGCCGGATGGGCGAGGTGAAGTGCAGGTAGTACTCCGCCGCCAGACCGTAGTGGCCCACGTCCGTCGCGGTGTACACGGCCTGCATCATGGAGCGCAGCAGCAGTTGGTTCAGCGCGCGCTGCTCCGGGTGGCCCTGGAGCTGGCTGATGAACGCGTCCAGCTCCTTCGACGACACGCCGTCATCGACGCGGAGCTTGAAGCCGTAGGCCTCCGCGAGACCGGCGAAGGTGGCCAGCTTCTCCGGGTCCGGCTCGCCATGGAACCGGTACACCGTGGGCAGCCCTTCGTCCTGGAAGAACCGCGCGACCGCCTCGTTGGCGGCGAGCATGCACTCCTCGATGAGCCGATGGCTGTCCTTGCGCTCGCGCTTGTCCATGCGCAGCGGGAGGCCGTCCTCCCCCAGCACCACCTTGTGCTCGGGCAGGTCGAAGTCGATGGCGCCGCGCTCCTTGCGCATCTTCATCAGCGCGCGGGCCAGCGACATCAACCGCTCGAAGTGCGGCTTGAACGCGTTGCGGTGCGGCACGTCCTGACCGTCGAGGACGTCCTGCACCTCGTTGTACGTGCACCGCGCCGCGCTGCGCATCACCGCCGGGTACAGTTCATAGGTGCGCCGGTGGCCCCGGCGGTCGAACGTCATGTCCGCCACCATGCACAGCCGGTCTTCATCCGGGCGCAGGGAGCAGATGCCGTTGCTCAGCCGCTCCGGCAACATGGGCAGCACCCGGTCCGGCAGATACACGGACGTGGCGCGCCGCAGGGCCTCCGTGTTCAGCGCGCTGTCTTCCCGGACGTAGTGCGACACGTCCGCGATGGCCACCACCAGCCGCCAACCGTCCGCCTGGTCCTCCACGTAGACGGCGTCGTCGAAGTCGCGCGCATCCTCACCGTCGATGGTGATGAGCGGCAGGGAGCGCAGGTCCTTCCGGTGCTCGCCCTGGGCCTCGGCCTCCGACACCGTGACGGCGTAGTGGTCCGCCTCGACCATGACCTCGGGAGGGAACTCGTCGGAGAACCCCTGCGAGTACGCGACGCCCAGGACCTCGGCGCCGGGCGACCCGGGCTTGCCCAAAGAGCCCGCAACCTCGCCGTGCAGCCCCCGGTCCGGATCCAACAACTGGGCACCGATGCCCAACTGGACCTTCACCAGGTCTCCGTCCCGCGCCATCTGCGTCAGCGGAACGCGAATGGGGCCCGGCAGGCTCGTGTCCGTGGGGTACACGATGGCGTAGCGGCCCTTCACCGCATAGGTGCCC
Source organism: Myxococcus hansupus (assembly GCF_000280925.3). Lineage (NCBI taxonomy): Bacteria > Pseudomonadati > Myxococcota > Myxococcia > Myxococcales > Myxococcaceae > Pseudomyxococcus > Pseudomyxococcus hansupus. Next base: position 3,294,980 of record NZ_CP012109.1, on the reverse strand, counting down.
ACCGCCAGCTCACGCCGACGCTGCACCACCCGCACCAGTCGCCCTTCCAGGCGAGGCGGACGGCCCGAAACGGACACCACCACCCGGTCATTGTCGAGCGCCCGCTGCGCTTCGTGCGGCGGCAGGAAGACGTTGTCGCCCTCGCCGCCCAGCGGATGGACGAAGCCAAAGCCATCCCGGTGGACGTGAAGGATGCCCTCGAGCAGATCCTGCCCGTCGGACGCGTCGAACCGGCCGCGCCGGAACGGGCCCTCGCCCTGGCCGCCGCGGAAGCCACCGTGCTTCGAGCCCGCGTGGCGGTCACGCCCCGCGTCCCGGCCCTGCCACCCGGCGCCCTTGCCACGCCCCCCCGCGTCCTGGCGGCGCGCCGCGAAGCCACCGGGGCCCGCATGCGGTCCCTTCTTCCGGAAGTCCCCGCCCTGAGGCGGACCCTCCCGGCGCCGGCCCGGGGACTCCGGGCCAGCCTGACGCCACGCGAGGGCGCCCCCCTGCTCCCGGGCGCGAGCATCAGGCTCACGCCGTGAGGGCATGCGGGGAACGAAGCGCTTGCCTTCCTTGAGGATGTCGCCCTGACGGACGAGCTCGCGCAACATGCGCTTGAGCACCGTCTGTTGCCCAGGGTGCAGGCCCGCGAGCCGGAGAAGCTCTTTGATGCCCAGCGGGTGGTCTGCTTCAGCGAGGAGCTGCTTGAGGATTTCTGGAGAAAGAATCACGGTGGGGTCGCGGCTCGGCCGCTACGGGAACGGGTAAGCCCGAAGCAGCCGGACGGGAACCCCCCGGCGACCGGCCGCCTCCCGGATCCTTCTCCGGGCGGCGACCGTCAGGGCTTGACCGTAACGTTGATTTTGAAGGAGCGATCCACCAGCCCGGGCGAGAGCGCCTTGGCCAGGAAGAACTCCATTTCGAAGCTGCCCGGGTTGCGGGGCGTGAAGAAGAACTCGCGGGTCCCGGGACCGTCCTCGGGGGCGGGTTCGAAGTTGGCTTCGCGCAGGCCCACGCGCTTGGCCATGGTCGGCTCGATGGCCCAGGTGAACCCAGGCTGTTCGGGCAGGCGAACGGTGAGGCCGTGGTTGAGGCGCACGTCCACGGACGTGGGGACCTCTCCCTCGATGTGCACCAGCTCCATCTCGTCGCGGGACACGGCGCGCGTCTCGGAGGGGCGCGGCTCGACGTTCTCCGCCGAGATACGGCCACCCCAGCCCGACGTCTTGTCGACGACGCCCTGCACCTGGAGCGTGTAGCCCACGTGCTTGCGGAGCGACTTGCCCGCGGCCTTGCCCTCGATGATGAAGGACACCTGCTGGCGCGTGCCGCCGTTGGAGACGACGAGGATGTACTCCTCGCCCATCATCTCCAGGTTGCCGCGCACGCCCGCGAAGCCCTTGATGCCCGCGCCCATGCCGGCCGCCGTCACCATGGAGACCTCGCCGGGAGACAGGTAGCGCAGCCGCGCCTCCGTCTCGACGGGGGTGGCCTCCACGACCTCGGCATCCGGCTTCTTGGCCGAGTACTTGCGCACGTCGATGACGCCGCTGTGGTTGGTCGTCTTGCGGATGAGACCGACGACCGAGACCTTGTGGTCCACATAGGCCGGGAGCACTTCCTGATCCGGCCCCTGGAGGAGGAAGGTCAGCTCGCGCTTGTCACGGCCCACGACCACCAGGTGCGGCATGTCGTTGGTCACCACCAGGCGGCCCTTGAGGCTGCCCTCGCCCGTGACGCCGCAGCCTTCGCCCGCCGTCAGGAGCTGCTCCAACTCACGCTTGGTGAGGGGCTCGCCCGGCGGAGGAAGCTTGGTGGCGCGAGGCCTCGGCTTCTCCACGGGAGGCGCGACGGGAATCGAGGGAGCAGCGCTCGCCTTGCCCGACTTGCCACCCGCTGCGGACTTCGCGGCGGCAGGCGCCTTCGCCGGAGGGGCTTTCGCGGCGGCCTTCGCGGCCGGAGCCGCCTTGGCCGCGGACGCCGTCTTGCCCGCCGGTGCGGCCTTCTTCGCGGTGGCCTTCTCCTGCACGGCCTTCTTCACCGCGCCCTTGGCCCCCTTCGAAACATCCGATGCCGCTTTCGCCAATTTCGTCGCCGCCTTTGCCACCCGTTTTGAGGCGTTCTTGATCAGGTCCAGCCGGGCAGCGGAGTCCTTCTTCGCAGCGGGCTTTGCGCCAGCCTTGCCAGCGGGAGTCGTCTTCTTGGCCCCAGACTTGGGCTTGGCCATCGACGCAGTCTCCTTGAGAGTTCCCGTGTCCTTTCAACGGGTTGGCAACCTGCCCCGGAGGGCAGGCAAGCCTCGCGATCAACGTTGCTTGTAACGATGATCAGGTAGGCTGTCAAACTAACACTTGATTATCCCACGGACTTTGTTCGCGAACAGGGTCCAAGCCACAGAGCCCGCGCATGGCTATAAGCCGGGCATGAACGACTCCGCCACTTTGCTCCCGGAGGAAGAAGCCCGCTCGCGGATCCTCGCGCTGTGCGCCCCCCTGCCCACAGAGTGGCTGGCGCTGGACGATGCCCTGGGCCGGGTGCTCGCCGAGGACGTGGCGGCGCAGCGGACCCTTCCCCCCTGGGACAACTCGGCCATGGACGGCTACGCCGTACGCAGCGCCGATCTCACCGGTCCCCTGCCCACCCGGCTCACCGTGGGGGAGACCGTGTACGCCGGGGCGACCCCGGCCCGGGCCCTGGAGCCCGGCGTGTGCGCCCGCATCATGACGGGGGCCCCCCTGCCCGAGGGCGCCGACGCGGTGGTGATGCGGGAGCGGACCCGGCCGGCCGGGAACAACGGCGCGGATCAGGTGGAGATCCTGGAAGCGGTGACGCCTGGCCACTTCGTGCGGCCCCGGGGCGAGGATGCCCGTGAGGGCCAGGTGCTCCTGGAGGGTGGCACCCCGCTGGGCATCCCGGAGCTGGGGCTGCTCTGGGGCCAAGGGCGGCAGAGCGCCCCCGTCCATCGCGCGCCCCGGGTGGCCATCCTCTCCACGGGGGACGAGCTGTGCCACGTGGATGAACCGCCCCAAGGCCGCATCGTGGACACCAACGCCCCGTCGCTGGCGCTGGCGGTCCGGAGGGCGGGCGGCATCCCCACGCTGCTGGGCATCGCCCGGGACACCCGGGACTCCGTGGGGGCGGCGCTGTCCCGCGCGGACGGGTTCGACGTGGTGATCACCAGCGCCGGCGTGTCCGTGGGTGAGCGGGACTACGTGAAGGAGGTCCTGGCCGCGATGGGCGTGGAGCAGCACCTGTGGCGCGTCGCCATCAAGCCGGGCAAGCCACTGGTGGTGGGCCGGCGCGGTGCCACCCTGTTCTTCGGACTCCCGGGCAACCCGACGTCGTCCCTGGTGACCTTCGAACTCTTCGTCCGCCCTGCCCTCCGCCGCCTCCTGGGCCACGCCCCCAGGGCGCCCGGCCGGGTCCCCGGACGCCTGGAAGGCCGCCTGTCGAAGCCCGTCGGCCTGTCACACTTCGTGCGGGTCACGGCCGCTTGGAGAGAAGGCAGCCTCTGGGCCCGTCCACTGGCGACGCAAACGTCCGGTGTTCTGCGCTCTGCCGCCGCGGCGACCCATCTGCTGCACTTCCCCCGGGAAGCGAGCAGCTTGGATGAGGGGGACGCAGTAGAACTGCTTCCGCTCTCATGGGTGGCCTGAGCAACGAAGGACGCCGTGAGGCATCTGCCAGGTGGGCCCGTGTCGGAAAGTTCGGGCCCGCCTTGACTTGAGAACGTGAGGACCTCAAACAGGGGCCCGCATCTGGAGATGATTCAACATGTCGGATACTCGCTCACCTCAGGTCCTTCCCAACCGTAAGCCCACGCAGCACCTGGAGCGGTTCTCGGAAGCGGACATCCCGACCGAGCGTGGCACCCTGCGGACCATCGTGTTCCGGGACAAGCGCAACGGGCGGGAGCACGTGGCGCTCGTCGTGGGGGACGTTTCGGGGAGCGAGGGCGTGCCGGTCCGCATCCACTCCGAGTGCCTCACCAGCGAGGTCTTCGGCAGCCTGAAGTGCGACTGCCGGGAGCAGTTGGACCGTTCGCTCGACTTCATCACCCAGGCGGGAGAAGGCGTCGTCCTGTACCTGCGGCAGGAGGGGCGCGGCATCGGGCTGGGGAACAAGATCAAAGCCTACGCGCTCCAGGCCAAGGGCCTGGACACCTACGAGGCCAACCGGCAGCTCGGGTTCGCCGATGACCTGCGCACCTACGACATCGCGGCGGAGATGCTGCGCAGCCTGGACGTGCGTTCGGTGGACCTGATGACGAACAACCCGCTGAAGATCGCGGGCATGGTCGAAGAAGGCATTCCGGTTCGACGTCGAATCCCTTCCCGGACCGAGCACAATCCGCATAACGTCGACTACCTGAGGACGAAGCGCGAGCGCACGGGGCACCTGATTGAGCTCTTCGCCGAGGACGACGACACGGAAGCCAAAGCAGGCTGAGAAGCCCCCTGAGCGGCGGCGCAATACCGTTGCGCGCAATCAGGCCCGCATCCCCTTCGAGGTGCGGTTCTGGGGTGTACGAGGCTCCATCCCCGCGCCCGGGGCGAACACCCGGCGCTATGGCGGCAACACGCCCTGCGTGGAAGTGCGCTGTGGGGACGAGCTGCTCATCTTCGACCTGGGAACGGGGGCCCGTTCGCTGGGCCACGCGCTGGTGGCGAAGAAGAAGCCGGTTCGCGGCTCCATCTTCATCTCGCACTACCACTACGACCACCTGCAGGGGCTGCCCTTCTTCGGGCCCATGTTCCTGCCCACCAGCGCCCTGGACGTGTACGGGCCGGCGCGCAACGGGCAGTCGGTGAAGCAGCTCCTCAGCGGGCAGATGATGCCGCCCTACTTCCCGGTGACGGCCGAGGGCGTGTTCCGGGCGAAGCTCACGTACACGGACCTGGCCGCCACGCAGACGCTCACGCTGGGCCCCGCGCAGGTGCGCACCATCGAGCTGAACCACCCGGGCGGCAACATGGGCTACCGCGTGGAGTGCCAGGGCCGTTCGCTGGTGTACGCCACGGACCTGGAGCACGGCACGGAGATGGATGCCGCGTTCTACGCGTTCGCCCAGGACGCGGACGTCCTCATCTACGACGCCATGTACACCGAGGACGAGTACCACGGCCGCACGGGGCCGGCTCGCACCGGCTGGGGCCACTCCACCTGGGAGGCCGCGGTGCAGGCCGCGAACGAGGCGGGGGTGAAGAAGCTGGTGCTCTTCCACCACGACCCGTCACGCGACGACGCGGGCATGGACCGGCTGCTGCGTCAGGTGCGCAAGCACCGCCCCGACGCCATCGCCGCCCGCGAGTCGCTGGTCATCAAGCTGTAGGGCCCTTCCCCGCCACCGCGCGAGTCACCGTCTCGCGCAGGCCCCGGAAGGGCAGCCGCTCCAGGGCCGTGGGCACGTCCACCCACTCGAAGGCGTCGTGCTCCGCGCTCAAGCGCACGTTCGCGTCCGGCGGCACGTGCACGGCGAATCCGTTCTCCTCCACGAGCTGTGGCGGCAGGGCCTCGCCCAACGCGAAGGCGTGGCGGTAGGCCAGGTCCACCAGCGGCAGGCGCAGGCCCGTCTCCTCTTCCAGCTCGCGGGCCGCGGCCTGGGCGGGAGATTCTCCTGCTTCGAGCCGCCCCGTGAGGACCTGCCAGAAGCCGCCTCGCTCCGGCCGGCGGCGCACGAGCAGCACGCGCGCCTCGGGGCCATGCCCCTTCACCACCGCGATGCTCACGGTCCGCAGGGGCGGCGGCGCGTCCACGCGCTCGCTGTCGAACACGGCGCAGAAGCTGTTGGCCGCGGCCTCCTCCACCTCCGCCATGGGCAGGGCGCGGCCCAGCTCACGCTGCATGGAGGTGACGCCCGCCTCGCGGATGCCGCAGGGAACGATGAACTGGAAGTGGTCCATGTTCGTGTTCACGTTGAGCGCGAAGCCGTGCGTGGTGAGCCAGCGGGACAGGTGCACGCCAATGGCGGCGACCTTGCGCGTGTCCGGGGCCCCTTCCTCGCCAATCCAGACGCCGGGCCACTTGGGGATGGGCCCCGCCGTGATGCCCCACCGCTCCAGCACCTGCATGATGGAGCGCTCCACATCGCGCACGTAGCGGCGCACGTCCCGCCTGTCCTCCGGCAGCAGGAAGATGGGGTAGCCCACGAGCTGACCTGGACCGTGGTACGTGACGTCGCCTCCGCGGTTGGTCTCGAAGACCTCCACGCCTTTGTCCGCGAGCTGCGCGTCCGTGGCGACGATGTTCTCTCGCTTCGCGGCGCGGCCCAGGGTGAGCACGGCGGGATGCTCCAACAGGAGGAGCACGTCGCCCGACAGGCCCTGCCGGCGCGACTCGCTGAAGAGGTGCATCAGTTGGAGGCCGTCCTCGTACTCCACTCGGCCCAGCCGGTAGACAGTGAGGGTGTTCATCGCGTGGGTTTCCTTCGTGCCTTCCGGGAGGCGGAGGGAGGAGCCGCCGGCTCCAATCCCCACGTTCCCGCGGGCACCCGGTTGAGGAGCGCGTGCAGCTCATGGCCCGCTCGGGGCGAGCGCGCCGCCGCCGCCGCCAGGGCGCGGAGCACGTCCTCGGAGAGAGAGACCGTGGGCTCGCGCAGGGACAGACGCTGGCGGGCGATCTCGATGTAGTCAGCCTGGGTGGGCGCGTGCACGGGCAGCAGAGCCTGGACGTGCTCCAGGACGGACGTGGGGACGGCGTCCCGCACGGCCTGACGGAGGGACACCGTGGTCCACAGGGGGAGGCTGCGCGCGTCGCCGCGCAACATCCAATCCCGAGGCTCCGTGACACGCCCTCTCGCGCTGAGGATGACAGTGGGCCGGTGGTGCCGCGGCCGCTTGAGGAAAGCGCACAGCAGCGCGAGCGACGCCTCGTTCAGCCGGTCCACGTCCTCCACGAGCACGGGACGTGACGTGCTGGCCACGTCCAGGTCCGCGACCAACGTGATGAGGCCCTGGCCCTCGCGTTGGAGCTGCTGGAACCAGATGCTCTTGCCACAGCCTTCCGGGCCGACGACGAGGAGGCACCCCGCGTGGCCCTGGAGCGATTGCGCGAGCAGCGCTTGAGCCGCCTGCTGCCCCACGAGGCCCACGACGGGCTCCACCGCCCTGTCAGACCGCGCGACGGGCGGCGGAGGCACGGGTGTGACATCTCCGAGCAAGGACTGGGATTCGAGCAGGCAGCTCTTGCAGATGAAGGCGCCCGCGGGCCCCGCGATCAGATCGCCTGTGTCGGTGCGGGGGCGGCAGCAGAAGGAGCACCAGGCGTCGAGTGCCGCGTCCGCGCGCGTGGGGCCGCGTTCGATGAGCCGGGCCTCTCGGCGGCGCCGGACAGGAGGCGCCGAAGTCAGGTCCGCGTCGGACGCCCCTTCAAGGGCCGACTCTGGAGCAGCGCCCTGTTCCGCGAAGCCTTCCTGCGTTTCAGCGCCCCCTGAGACACGGGCAGCGCGAGGATCCTCCTCCTGCGTGTGCGAAGCGGCTTCGGCGCCAGCCACGGCACTGGTGTTCGGAACATCGAGCGGTTCAGAACGCTCGCCGTCACGTGCCGTGGCGACCTGCTCGCGCGGAGCAGCCTCGGTCGACGCAGCGCTGTCCTCGCCCCCCACATGCGCGAGCTGCGCATCGAGCCGCGGCAAGTCCTCCGTGACTTCGGAGTCGATGACCCACGACTGGGCAGCGTCACGAGGTGCCTCTTCGCTGGCGTGCAGCACCGCCTCGCGCAGGGCATCCTCGAGGAGCCGCTGCCGGTGAACGACCTCCGGAATCAGCCCGCCTTCCACGGTCTGCTCCAGCGAGGATGCCAGCACCGCGTCCTCGTCATCGTCCGGCTGGGGCCTCGCGAGGAGCGCCCCCGGCAGCCACTCCAGCCGGTTCACCTCTTCCGCGATGTCCGTCCGGCGCTCGTCCAGCCGGCTCGCATGGCGCAGCAACTGGAGCGCCCGCTGCACGTTGCCGGCATCGCGATAAAGCTCCGCCGCTTTCTGGAGGCACTCCACCGCACGGGCCATGTCCCCCTGTGTCTCGGCGGACTGCGCGGCGCGGATCAGCTCGCGAGGGTTCTCGGCCATACCCAGGGAGACTAACCGGCCCGAGCCCCTGGCGCGCGGCCCTCGTACAGGGCCCCCACAACCAGGCGCTCCCAGGGCCGGCACCACGCCCCATCACCTCTGGGGCATGGCACGGACACGGCGCTCACTTCACGCCATGGCCAGGAACAGCAGGTCCGGCTTCTCCAGGTACTTGATGATCTCGTACGTGAAGTCCGCGGCGACCGAGCCGTCGATGACGCGGTGGTCGCACGACAGCGACAGGTTCATCATGTCGCGCACCACGACCTGGTCGCCCACCACCGCCGGGCGCTTCTTCAGGCGGTGCACGCCGAGGATGCCCACCTCGGGGTGGTTGATGATGGGCGTGGCGAAGAGGCCACCGCTCTGCCCCAGCGAGCTGATGGTGAACGTGCCCCCCGTCAGCTCCTCCATCTTCAGCTTGCGGTCACGCGCGGCGGCGCCCAGACGCGCCGTCTCGCGGGCCAGCTCGCCCAGCGTCAGGCGGTCCGCGTTCTTCACCACCGCGACCGTGAGGCCGTCCGGCGTCGCGGCGGCCATGCCGATGTTGTACTCGCCGCGGACCACCAGCTCCTGCGACGCCTCGTCGAAGTTCGCGTTGAGGTGCGGGAACTTCTTCAGCGCCGCCACCGTCGCCTTGATGATGAACGGCAGGTAGTTGAGCTTGGTGCTGTCCCCCGCCGCCGCGAGCTGCGCGTTCAGCCGGGCACGCAGCGCCACCAGGTCCGTGGCGTCCACTTCCTCCACGAACGCGAAGTGCGGCGCGGTGAACTTCGAGCGCACCATCTTCTCCGCGATCTTCTTGCGCAGGCCGCGCAGCGCGATGCGCTCGTCGGAGGCACCCGAGCTGACCGGAGGCGCCGCGGGCCGGGTCTGCTGCGCGGCCGGAGCCGCCGCCACCACGTTCTTCTCGCCGCCTTCCAGCGCCGCGACCACGTCCGCCTTCGTCACGCGGCCCTGCGGGCCCGTGCCCGGAATCGCCGCCAGGTCCAGGCCGTGCTCACGCGCCATCCGCCGCGTCACCGGCGTGGCCAGCACCTTCGACGCCGAGGCCGGAGCGCCCGAGCCATTGCCACTCGCGGCGGCCGCCGCCACCGGGGCCGCGGGCGCCGCCGCGGACTCACCATGGCCACCCGCCTGCACGGGCACGTCGCCCTCGACCTCCAGGGTGACCAGGATCTGGTGCACCTTGGCCATGTCGCCTTCGTTGCCGTGCGTCTTCACGACCCGGCCCGCCTTGGGCGAGGGCACGGTGACGGTGGCCTTGTCCGTCATCACCTCGGCGAGCACCTGGTCTTCCTTGATGGAGTCGCCCGCCTTCACGTGCCACTTCACCAGCTCACCCTCCATCACGCCTTCACCGAGGTCGGGGAGCTTGAATTCGAAGATCGCCATGGAGTCGTCTTTCCAGAAAGCAGGGGTGTGAGGTCAAGCCATGAATCGGAGCACCGCGACTCAGCCGAGCCGCTCCAGCCGCTCGCGCTCCATCAGGCCCTTCATGAAGAATTCCGCGGCCCGGTAGCTGGACCGCACCAGCGGACCGGACGCCACGTAGAGGAAGCCGTAGGACTCGGCCAGCTTCTTGTACGCCTCGAACTGCGCGGGCGTGACGAAGCGCTCCACGCGCAGGTGGTACTGCGACGGCTGCAGGTACTGGCCCAGCGTCAGGACGTCCACGCCCACGTCGCGCAGGTCCTTGAACGTCTGCTCCAGCTCCGCGTCCGTCTCCCCCAGGCCCACCATGACGGACGTCTTGGTGTAGAGGCCCTCGGGGCGGTTCTTGAGGTACTCCAGCACGCGCAGCGACTGGTGGTACTTGGCGCGGCGATCGCGCACCGTCGGCGTCAGCCGCTCCACCGTCTCCACGTTGTGCGCCACCACGTGAGGCTTCGCCTCCGCGACGGTGGTCAGATCCTTCTCCACGCCCTTGAAGTCCGGGATGAGGACCTCGACGATGGTGCGCGGGCTCTCCCGGCGCAGCTCGCGGATGGCGGACGCGAAGTGGCTGGCGCCACCGTCCGGCCGGTCATCCCGGTTCACGGACGTGACGACGATGTACTCCAGGTCCATCTCCTTCACCGCCTGGGCCAGATGGATGGGCTCCATCGGGTCCAGCGGCGGCGGCGCGCCGACCTTCACGTGGCAGAAGCGGCACGCGCGCGTGCAGACCTCGCCCATGAGCATCACCGTGGCGGTGCCACCGCCCCAGCACTCGGCGATGTTCGGGCAGCGGGCCTCTTCGCACACCGTGGCCAGCTTGGTGCGCTTCACGATGGCTTTGACCCGCTCGTAGCCTTCTCCGTGCGGGAGCCGCACCTTCAGCCACTCCGGCTTGCGGGTGGTCTCAGTCACCTGGGGGAGAGGGAACCGGTCGGGAGTCGCCATGGATCGCGGGCCTTCTATGGGTTGGACGGAGGACGTTCAAGCGGAAGCCACTGACGCGAGGCGTCAGCATCCACCAGTCGTCCGCCAGTTGTCGCCTCTGTACTAATGCCCCGACCGTCCCAGGGCAGCCCGGGAAGCCCCGTGCCACCTGCCAGCCAGGAGACTGGCACCTCGCCGTGGCGGCGAGGGGCCGGAAATGAAAGGGCCGTCCGCGGCGCACCGGGACGGCCCTGGGACTTCAGGGGCGATGCCGGTCGCTCAGAAGTGACGCGGGTGGCCCAGCGTGGCCTCGGCGCCCTCGTGCATGATCTCCGACAGCGTCGGGTGCGCGTGGACGGTGTTCGCCAGCTCCTCGGTGGTGATCTCCAGCTTCAGCGCGACACACGCCTCGGCCAGGAGCTCCGTGGCATGCGGGCCGATGAGGTGCACGCCCAGGACCTCGTCGTACTTCTTGTCCGAGACGATCTTCACCATGCCCGTGGACTCGTTGGAGATGGCCGACTTGGTCACCGCCGCGAAGGGCGCGATGCCCACCTTCACGTCGTAACCGCGCTCCTTGGCCTTCTTCTCCGTCAGGCCCACCGAGGCGACCTCGGGGTAGCAGTACGTGGCCGACGGGGTCAGGTCGTAGTTGATGGGCTGCGGGTTCTTCCCCGCGATGTGCTCCACCGCCACCACGCACTCCGCGCTCGCCATGTGGGCCAGCATCGGCGTGGGGATGATGTCGCCCACGGCGTACACGTTGGGCTCCGAGGTGCGGAGCATCGAGTCGACCTTGATGTAGCCGCGCTCGGCCTTGATGCTCGTCTTGTCCAGACCGACGTCCTCGGTGACGGGCGAGCGGCCCACCGCCGACAGGAGGATCTCCGCCTCCAGCGTCTTGGTCTCGTTGCCGACCTTCATCGTGACGCGCACGCCGTCCGCCGTGTGCTCCACCTTCTCCACCGCGGAGCCGGTGTGCACGTCGATGCCGCGGCGCTTGAAGATCTTCTCCAGCTCCTTGGAGATGTCCGCGTCCTCGATGGGGAGCAGCGCGGGCAGGTACTCCACGATGGCCGTCTTGCTGCCCACGTGGTTGAACACGGAGGCGAACTCGCAGCCGACCGCGCCGGCGCCCAGGACGATGATGCTCTTGGGAACGCGGTCGATCTGCAGGATGGAGTCGCTGTTCAGGACCCGCTTGTGGTCCACCGGAACGTTGGGCAGGGACTTGGGCACCGAGCCCGTGGCGAGGATGATGTTCTTCGCGTCCAGGACCTGCTTGGAGCCGTCCTCGGCGGTGACCTCGACCTTGTTCTTGCCCGCGATGCGGCCGTGGCCCTTGATGACCGTCACCTTGTTCTTCTTCATCAAGAAGTCGATGCCGTTGGCACCCTTGGTGACGATCTTGTCCTTGTGCTTCATCGCGTTCGGCCAGTTGATGGTCGGGCTGCTCACATCAATGCCGAAGTCGGCCGCCTCGCGGACGTGGTGGAAGAGCTCCGCGGTCCACAGCAGGGACTTGGTCGGGATGCAGCCGCGGTGGAGGCAGGTGCCGCCCAGCCGCTTGTCCTTCTCGATGATGGCCGTCTTCAGGCCGAGCTGACCCGCGCGAATGGCTCCCACGTAGCCGCCAGGACCCGAGCCGATGATCACCACGTCGAACGTCTCAGCCACGCACGCCTCCGTAATTTTTGAGGATGGAACCCGGTGGGGCTGATAACCCCCGGTCCCGGTTGGAATCAAGGAGTTTGCTCGTGCGCCGTTTCCCGCTCCGAACCCTCCTCTTGATGTTGGTAGCACTCCTCGCCTTCGGGCGCCTGTGGTGTGTGACGCACCAGGATGAAGCGTCTGCCCCACGGCCGGAGCGCCTGGCCGGGGCCCCCGCTCCGTCGGCCCCTGGGGCCACCGCCTCCTCGGGCCCCGAGTGCCGCGCCCTGGAACGGGCGCTCGAGGGCGCCCTCCGGACGCCGCAGGACGCCCAGGTCGTCGCGGAGGCCCAGCGGCGGTTGGAGGCGTGTGTGCTGCCCCCTCCCCGGGCATGCGAGCTCAGCGCCGCGCTCGACGTTCGCTCGCCCTTATCCAATGGAGAAGCCACGCCGCTTCGAGGGCTGTTGGGCACGCTGTGTGAGCGGTGTCCGCCCGCCATGAACAGTTGTGCCCAGGCCGTTGGGCAGGCCCTGTTGTCAGCCGCCGTGAATGCCCAGGCGGACACCGCCCTGGCGAAATGGAACCTGGACCATGCGGGGCCGGGCACCGCGGCGGCCTGTGCCTCGCTCGTCCAGTTGGGGCTCGCGCCCGCCGCGCAGTCGGACATCACGGTGCGGCCGCCGGTGCTGGCGCTCGTTGGAACGCTGGCGCCACGCTGCGCCCAGGAAGGACACCTGGATGACGCGGTGCTGCGTGCCGCCGCCGCGAACCTCGGAGCGCCCTCTCCCGCCCTGGTCGCGCTGGCCGCCGCTCCGCTGGAGGGGACATCGGGCGCCATCAAGCCGGACCACCTGGAGGGCACCGAGCCCAGACACCAGGCGTTTGACCGGGACGTGAAGACGGGAGTTCCGGTGGGCAAGGCGCCCAAGAGCGAGCGGTGGGAGGCGGACGGCGCGCTGCGCGCGGGCTATGCGCCCACGCTGAAGCAGCTCGTGGCCGTGCGGATCCACGCCACCGGACCGGGGTCGGTGAGGGCCATTGTCCGGACGCCGAAGGGCGTGGGGTTGAGGGATCCGGAGAAGGACTTCTCCTTCGTCAACCCCACCGTCTGCCGGTTCCAGGGCACTGGCGCGTGGGAGGAGTGCCAGCTCCAGACGCCGCTGCGCGATGTGGACTCGGTGAGTGTCCTCCCCGAGCGTGAAGACGTCGTGCTGAACGAGGTGGAGATCATCGGCGCCCGCTGACGGGCGCCGATGCCGTCCCTCAGCTCACGAGGAGGCCGCGCTCCTTCGCCATGGCGAAGAGCGGCGTGGCGTCCTTCTTCAACACCGCGCTGACGTCCTTGATGATGGAGTCTCCCGACTTCGCCACCGACAGGAAGTTGTCGAAGGTGCGCGTCAGGATGAGCACGCCAGAGATGATGACCCGCTGCAGGTTGTGCTGCAGGTCGGAGCCCTCATAGATGAGCCACGCCTGCTCCATCCAGGTGCGACGGCCATCCAGGAGGAACTGGTTGAGGATGTTGCGATCATTCGCGTCGGGAACCTTCGACTTCGCACTCACCGACGCGATGTAGATGAGCTTCGAGTTGAGACGCGCCGACGCTTCCTGCACCTGGGCGAACAACAGCGTCATGTCTTCCTTCGTCGGCGGATTGTCCCATCGCGAAAACACGATTCGGTCGAAGATCTCCGCCTTGTACGTAGGGCCGTTCACAATGCCTCCGGTGAGGCGAGCACCTCTCCAGCGCTCGCCCGGCTTTCCACTCCGCCGTGCGCTCGGATCTGTAGCAGGAACACTTCATTCGTTGAAGGGTTCGGCCCATTTCCGCGACACATGAGGCTGTAGCAATGGCGGACAAATCCAACCGGGTCGGCACTGATTCTCGTGGAAACCCCGTAAAAGTGACGTTCAGTTCAGGAAATAACAGGATACCTGCGGCCCTCGTCACGCCTCAGCGCGAGGCCCGACGCGCGAGGATGGATTTGACGTCGTCCAGCGTGAGCCCCAGGGGACGGATGGCGACGAGCACGTGGTAGAGCAGGTCGGCGGCCTCCTCTACCGCGCGCGTTGGATCCGCATCCGCGCACGCGGTCACCAGCTCCGCGGCCTCCTCTCCCAGCTTCTTCAAGCGCAGGTTTCTGTCTTCGAGCAGCCGTCGTGTGTAGCTCGGCGGTGAGGTGTCAGCGGGCGTGGGGGCGGCGCGTTGCGCCAGCGTGGCGTCCAACGCGGCCAGTGCATCCCACCTGCCGGGTCCGAAGCAGGTCTCCTCGCCGGTGTGACACGCGGGGCCCGCTGGCGCCACGCGTGCCAGCACCGCGTCCCCGTCACAGTCCGCGTGGAGCGACACCACGCGCTGCACGTTCCCGCTGGTGGCGCCCTTGTGCCAGGGGCCGCGGGTGCGGGAGCGGTAGTGCATTTCGCCGGAGGCGAGCGTGCGCTCCAACGCCTCACGGTCGGCGTGGGCCACCATCAACACATCGCCGGTGCGTGCGTCCTGTGTCACGACCGTCACCGTGCCGTTGCCCTTCGAGAAGTCGAGCGCGTCCAGGTTGATCATCCGCGTGGCTCCACGGCGCCCAGCCGCTGTCGAACCAGCCCCGCCAGCGCCGCGTTCGTCGCGATGCCGTTGCCTCCGAAGGCGGTGCGCTTTCCCGTCCAGTCGGTGAACACGCCACCGGCTTCGTCGATGATGGGTTGCAAGGCCGCGGCGTCCCAGGGCGACAGCAGCTCGTCCACCATCACCTCCGCGCGCCCGGTGGCCACCAGCAAGTAGCCGTAACAATCCCCCCAGGTGCGGTCCACCGCCGCGTCCTTCGCGAGCGCGCGCCACGCGGCCCCTCGCTCCGGATACACGGGGAAGCGCTCATCCGTGGACAGCACCACGGCCCGGGCCAGGTCCGCCTGCGACGACACACGCGCGGGCTTGTCGTTCCAGAAGCAGCCCTGCCCCGGCGCGGCCACCAGCAGCTCCCCCACCGCGGGGAAATAGGCGGCGCCGACGAGGATGGAATCTCCCTCCGCCAGCGCCACCAGCGTGCCCCACAGCGGTACGCCCCGGATGAAGGTCTTGGTCCCGTCGATGGGGTCCAGAATCCACCGCCGCTTCGCGCCCGGCCGCGTCTCGCCGAACTCCTCGCCCAGGATGCCGTCCTGGGGGAAGCGCGCCTCCAGCCACTCGCGTGCCCGTGACTCCGCCGTGCGGTCCGCCACCGTCACCGGCGAGCCATCCGACTTCGTGTCCACCGAGACACCCGCGCGGAAGAAGCCCAGCGCCACGTCTCCGGCCGTCCGCGCCACTTCCGCCGCCGCCTGCATCAGCGTTGCTGCGTCCGTCATGTCACGCTCCGAATGTGAAGGCCGCTCTCACGGAGCAGCGTCTTGATGGCGCCCACGGTGGTGAGGCCATCGTGCAGGATGCCCGCGACCAGGGCCGCGTCCGCGCCGCCCACTTGGAAGGCATCCCGAACATGTCCCGCGCTCCCCGCCCCGCCCGAGGCGATGACCGGCACGTCCACCACGTCCGACACCGCCCGGGTGAGTGCCAGGTCGTAGCCCTGGCGCGCGCCATCCCGGTCGATGCTCGTCAACAACACCTCCCCTGCCCCACGCGCCACGCACTCGCGAGCCCACGCCACCGCGTCCAGGTCCGTGGGCTTCTTGCCCCCATGCGTGTAGACGCGCCAACGCTCGCCTTCCCGTTTCGCGTCGATGCTGGCGACGACGCATTGTGAGCCGAAGCGCTCCGCGCACGCGGTGAGCAGCGAGGGCTGGGCCACCGCCGCCGAGTTGATGCTCACCTTGTCCGCGCCCGCTCGAAGCGCCCGGCCCACGTCCTCCACCGTGCGCACGCCGCCACCGACCGCCAGTGGGATGAAGAGCTGCTCCGCGGTGCGCTGGACCAACTCCCACAACGTCTCCCGCTCCTCCGCGCTCGCGGAGATGTCGAGGAACGTCACCTCATCGGCCCCTTCCGCTTCGTAGCGCCGGGCCAGCTCGACCGGATCCCCCACGTCGCGGAGGCCCTCGAACCGTACGCCCTTCACCACCCGACCGCCCTTCACGTCCAGACAGACGACGAGCCGCCGCGTCAGCATCACTTCACCTCCAGGGACACGGAGCCCTTCATGCTGAACACCGACCCCGAGTCCACCATGGCGTCGCGCAACGCGAGCCCCAGCGCCTTGAACGCGGCCTCCGTCGCATGGTGGCTGTCCTTGCCGCGCAGCACCCGCAGGTGCAGCGTCACCCGGGCGTGCTCGCTGAAGGAGCGCATCCAGTGCTCGTAGAGCCGGTTCTTCAACGGGCCCTGGTAGTAGAAGCGGCCTCCGGCATCCAGGCAGGCCTGCACCAGCGCGTCGTCCATGGGGATGGTGCGCTCGGCGAACCGCGCCGCCGTGGCGGGAATCACCTGCTGCACCGCGGTGCCCAGCGTGATCGCCACGTCCTCCATGATGTGGTGGGTGAGGTCACCGCGCGCGCGCAACGTGAGGTCCAGCCCCGCGTACCGCGCGAACGTGGCCAGCATGTGGTCAAAGAACTTCAGGCCCGTGTCCACCTGCGTGGCGCCCTTGCCTGGCGCCAGCTCCACGTGGACCTGCGTCTCCTTCGTCTCTCGAATGACAGTGGTCATCCCGCGAACTCCCGAGCGACGGCGCTCGCATCCAGCCGTCCGGTGTACAGCGCCATGCCAATGACCGCCCCATAGGCCCCGCGTCCGCCAGGGCGCGCAGGTCCTCCAACGTCGTCACGCCGCCCGAGGCGTAGAGGCGGTGCGGACTGGAGCTCGCCACCTCCCGCATCAGGGGCAGGTCCACGCCCGACAACTGGCCTTCCTTGTGGACCGCGGTGACCAGCAGGCCGCCCAGAGGCAGAGGGTCCAACACCGAAAGGACATCGCGAACGTCGCGCGCGCTGCCCTCCGTCCAGCCGCGCGTGACGACCTCGCGGCCCTTCACGTCCGCGGCCACCACCACACGGCCTGGATACGCCTGGGCGATGTCCGCGAGCCAGGCCACGTCCTCGATGGCCCGGGTGCCCACGACCACCGAGGCGGCGCCACCCGACAACACGGCCTCCACCCGGTCCGTGTCCCTCACTCCGCCGCCCACCGAGAACGTGAGGCCCCGCTCGTACGCGGTCAGCCGGAAGATGGCATCCGCGTTGGAGCCCTTGCCCAACGCGGCGTCGAGGTCCACGACGTGGAACGTGCCGAAGCCGTGACTCCGCCACTGCTTCAGCGCCTCCAGCGGATCGTCCACGCGGACCTTCTCCTCCGCGTAGGAGCCCCCCACCAGTTGGACGCAGGCGCCCTCGCGCAGGTCGATGGCTGGAATCGCGATCACCGCGACACCTCCTGGAGGAAGGCCTGCACGAAGCGCACACCCGCCGAGGAGGACTTCTCCGGGTGGAACTGCACGCCCACCACGTTCCCCTTTCGAACGGCCGCCGGGAATCGGTCTCCCTCGTGGGTCGTCCATCCCGTCACCCACGACGCGTCCGCGGCGCGGCAGACGTAGCTGTGCGCGTAGTACACCGTGTCCAGGCGCGCGCTGGACAGCGTGCGGTCATCCTCCACTTGGTTCCAGCCCATCTCCGGTACGCGCCGCGCCATGAGCCGCGTCACCTGCCCCTGGAAGTACCCGAGCCCCACGCCGGCACCTTCATCGCTGCCCTCGAACAGCAACTGCATGCCCAGGCAGATGCCCAGGCACGGCAAGCCGTCCTCCAGTGCCGCTCGCATGGCCTCCCGTCCTGGCTCGAGCCGGGCCATCGCGGCGCCGAAGGCCCCGACACCCGGCAACACCAGCACGTCGGTGTCCAGCGCGCGCAGCGGATCCTCCTGCACGCGCACCTCCGCGCCCGGCGCCGTGGCCAGGGCCTTGGCCAACGAGTGGAGATTGCCCGCACCGTAGTCGAACAAGGTGACTCTCATCGCAGTGACTCCCGCAGCGCCGCCAGCGCCGTCTCCATCAAGGGCCAGGGCCCCACGCCGATTCGCAGCGCATCCCCCACGCCGGTCAGCGCCTGAAAGGCCCGCACATTCACGTCCCGCGCACGCATCCGCTCCGCGACCGCCAACGCGCCCGGCAGGGGGACCATCAGGAAGTTGGCGGCCGACGGCAGCGCGGAGAGGCCCAGCGCTGTGAGCTCGCCACGCAGACGCTCCCGGCAGGAGACCGCCTCCTCCGCGCGAGCCCGCACCCAGTCGGCATCCTTCGTGAGCACTTCGCAGGCGACGGCCTCCGCCACGCTGGTGACCTTGTAGGGCCCGCGCGCCTTCTCGACCTCCGCCACGAGCGCGGGCGACCCGACGCCCCATCCCACCCGGAGCCCCGCCAGCCCGAAGGCCTTGGAGAAGGTGCGCGTCACCAGCACATTGGGCAGCGCGCGGGCGAGGTCGAGGGCGTCCGTTCCCGGCGCGAAGTCCACATACGCCTCGTCAATGATGACGAGGCCAGGTGCTTCTCGGGCCACGCGCTCCACGGCATCTCGCGACAACGCGGTGCCCGTGGGATTGTTCGGTGAGCACAGGTAGATGACCTTGGCCCCTGTCGCGAGCAACGCGTCCGCGTCCGCGTCGAAGGTGGCCGTCAGGGGAACGGGGACGGGGCGCAGTCCGTTCACCTTCGCGAACAACGGCACCATGACGAAGGTCGGGTCCTGAAACGCCAGCGTGTCACCGGGCTCCAGAAAGGCCCGAAGCGCGGAGTCGATGACGTCATCCGAGCCGCAGCCCGTCGTGAATTCCTCGGGCCGCGCGCCAATGGACGCGGCGAGTGCCCGACGCAGGTCCGGAGCGTACCCCTGGGGATAACGCGGCACGCGGGACACCGCGGCGTGGAATGCCCGTTCCACGGAGGGCGGCACCCCGAAGAGGTTGGTGTTGTCGCTCAGGTCCACCCGGCACGGCCGCTTCGGCGGCGCGTACAACGGGATGTCCCGATACGAGGCCCGCTGGGGAATCATGGCCGCCCCCACGCGCGCGCCGCGTCGGCGTGAGCGAAGAGCCCTTCACTGTCCGCCAGACGGCCCACGTCCTCCGCCAGCGACTCCGCCGCGCGGGGCGCCACGCGCTGGTAGGTGGTCCACCGGTAGAAGTCGAGCAGGTTGAGGCCCGAGTAGGCCCTCGCGAGCCCCGCGGTGGGCAGGACGTGGTTGGAGCCCGTCATGTAGTCGCCGTAGGCCACCGACGAACGCTCCCCCAGGAAGACGGTGCCCGCGTTGCGCACGTGCCGCAGGTCCTCCTGCGAGGACTCGGTGGCGATGAGCAGGTGCTCCGGCGCGAAGTCCGCCACGAAGGGCCACGCCTCCTCCAGCGAAGAAACACTCAGCACCGCGCCACGCGAGCCGAGCGCGGAGGTGACGATCTCCCAGCGCTTCGCGCGCTCGGCCAGCCGGTCCACCTCCTGGGCGATGATCTCCGCCAGCGACTCCCCCAGCGCCAGCGTCACACACGCGGCCTCCGGGTCGTGCTCCGCTTGCGCCAACATCTCGCGCGCCACCGCGGAGGGATTCGCGGACGCGTCGGCCACCACCAGGATTTCACTGGGCCCCGCGGGCGCTTCGATGGCCACCGCGCCCACGACCTGGAGCTTGGCCTCGGCCACGTAGGCATTGCCCGGCCCCACGATGCGGTCCACGCGAGGCACGCTCTCCGTGCCGTAGGCCATGGCCGCCACCGCCCCCGCGCCGCCCAGGGCGAAGACGCGGTCCGCGCCAGCGAGCGCCGCCGCCGCCAGGACGCTGGGGTGCGGCAAGCCGTCCGGCCCCGGTGGCGAACAGACGATGACCTCGCCCACCCCCGCCACCTTGGCGGGAACCACCCCCATCAACAAACTGCTGGGATACACGGCGCGCCCACCCGGGGCGTACACGCCCACGCGGCCCAGGGGGTCCGGACGTCGGCCCACCAAGATGCCAGGCTCCGTCTCCACCTCCACCAGGTGAGGCTTCTGGGGCACATGGGCCAGCGCGATGTTGCGCGCCGCCCGGGCCAGCGCCTCCCGCACGGAAGGCTCCAGCGCGGCGAGCGCCGCTTCGCAGACCGAGCGGGGCACCTCCAACGCCTTCAACTCCACGCGGTCCAACTGCCGCGCGAGTTCGAAGAGCGCCCGGTCACCGTCGGCGCGCACCCGGGCGATGAGTTCACGCACGCGTGTCGCCACGCGCGCATCCGAACCCGCGGAGCGATCCATCAGCCGGCGGAGGTCCTCCCGCGCGAGCGAGGACAAGGGACCGCGGTACCTCAAGTTCGAGGAAGCGAGGGTGGCCATTACGCCATCAACCTTTCGATGCGGGTGACGAGGATTCCCTCACAGCCCAGGGACTTCAGCGCGTTGATGGTGCGGTAGATGGTCTTCGCGGGGACCACCGCGTGCACGGCCACGAAGTCCCCTCCGTCCAGCACGTCCACCACCGTGGGGCCGTTGAGGCCGGGGAGCACTTCACGCACCTGGATGAGCGCGTCCTTCGGCACGTTGGCCATCAGGTAGCGCTTGTCGCGCGCGGCCAGCACCGAGCCCAACGCCTGTGTGAGTTCGCCCAGCTTGCGCTGCGCGTCCACCGTGTTGCCCTTGCACGCCACCAGCCGGGCGCTGGACTCCAGCACCGTGGCCACCTCTCGCAGGCCGTTCATCTTCAGCGTGGAGCCCGTGGACGTCAGGTCCACGACGATGTCCGCGATGCCCAGGTGGGGCGCGATCTCCGCGGCGCCCGACACCGGCACCACGGTGACGCGCTGGCCCCGCTTCGCGAAGAACTCCTGCGTCAGCCGGGGGAAGCAGGAGGCCACGCGCATCCCCTCCTTCACGTCGTCCGGCGTCGCGAGGCCACTCTCCTCCCTCGCGGCCACCACCAGCCGGCAGCGGCCGAACTCCAGGTCCATCAGCAGGTCCAGCTCGCGCCCGGCCTCGTTCACCAAATCCCAGCCCGTGACGCCCGCGTGGGCCGCGCCGTCCGCGACGAACTCCGGGATGTCCTGGGCGCGGACGAAGATGGCCTCGAACTCACCTCCCAACGACGCGGTGAGTGCGCGCTCGCCGCGGGCGCGGACCTCCAGGCCCGCGTCGTTGAACAACTCCCGCACCTCGTCGGCGAGGCGGCCTTTGTTGGGCAACGCAATCTTGAGCTGCATGGGAACCTTCGAAACGGCGAGGGAACGGACGACGCGGAAACGAAAAAAGGCCCGTCCTGGGGGGACGGGCCTTCGGTCGCTGCGGCAGGTGCCGGGTGGGTGCGTCTAGCGTCTCACCCAGGCATGCGCATGGCGAACGGTCCCGTCGGGGCCGAGCCGGTGATGCGCATGATGGTGATGAAGGGACGCGGAGAGCATTACGGCATGAGTAACGACAAAGCCGGCCGTCGTCAACCGGGCCCCGGACAGAGGCCGCGTGACGCTTGCAAACACCCGCCGGGGCGAGCAGGAAGCGCCCATGCAAGTCTCGGACGTCATCATCGTGGGCGGGGGCATCATGGGCTGCGGCATCGCGCTGCGGCTTCGGCAGGCCGGGGTTCGCGTCGTCGTGCTGGAGCGCTCCATCCCGGGGGCGGAGGCGTCCAGCGCCGCCGCGGGAATGCTCGCGCCGCAGATGGAGTCGGAAGGGCCGGGGGCGTTCCTGGAGCTGTGCCTCCGCAGCCGGGGACTCTACCCCGCCTTCGCCGCGGAGCTGCGCGAGCTGTCCGGCGTCGACGTGGCCTACCGCCCCAGCGGCATCCTCAAGGTCGCCTTCGATGAAGCCGGACTGCATCACCTGGATGCCACGGTGGCATGGCAACGGGGCATGGGCCTTCGCGCGGAGCTGCTGGACGGCGCCAGCGCGCGCGCGTTGGAGCCGCGACTCTCCGAGAAGGCCGTGGGGGCGGCGCACTTCCCGGATGATCACCAGGTGGACAACCGGCTCCTCGTGCGCGCGTTGACGATGGCCGCCGCGCGCGTGGGTGCGGAGTTCCGCAGCGGCTACGTGCGCGGCGTGGTGCAGGAAGGCGGACGCGCGGTGGGCGTGGACCTGGATGGTGAAGTGCTGCGCGCCGGCGCGGTGGTGCTGGCCGCGGGCTCGTGGTCCGCGCTGGTCCACGGCGCGGGTGTGGAGGCGCGGGCGGTGCGCCCCGCACGGGGGCAAATGGTTCAATTCCAGACACGGCTGCCCCTGATGGAGCGCGTCCTCGTCTCCGAGAAGGGCTACCTGGTGCCCCGCACGGATGGCCGGGTCATCGCGGGCAGCACCATGGAGCTGGTGGGCTTCGACAAGCAGGTGACGGCCGCGGGACTGGCGCGCATCCTGGACATGGCCCTGGAGCTGTGTCCGGAACTGGGATCCGCTCCAGTGACGGAGACCTGGGCCGGCTTCCGCCCGTGGACCGAGGACAAGCGTCCCTATTTGGGCGAAGGGCCCGTTCCGGGACTCTTCCTGGCCACGGGACACTTCCGCAACGGCATCCTCCTGGCGCCCATCACCGCGAAGCTCGTCGCGCAGGCCGTGCTCGGTGAAAAGGCGGCGGTGGACCTGGCGCCCTTCCGGTATGACCGCGCCGCCGCCCCCGCCCGCGCGTGAAGCCGCCCGACGTCAAGGGTCGGGAGCCAGGCAGGAGCCCCCTGGCCCGCAAGGTCTCCCGCATTTCCGCGGTCCTCGGGAATACGAGCGGACAGCCAAGCGGTTCCGGGGGCGGATTTCTGGGGCGGGAGCGGACTTCACGCCCGCCTGTCCCACCCGCCGCCAGGGGTCGGCTGCTCGCCCCGTGCACCGAACGATCAGCCGTGAACCCTGATCCGGTGCTAAATTCCCGTACGCGTTGGCCAATGAAACCCGGAAACCTCTAGAATCTCTCGCCGTGGAAGCCATCCCCCCTGCCCCACCCCGAATCCTCATCGTCGACGATGACGACTCCGTACGCGACGTCATCTCCGTCCTGCTGCGTGAGGAAGGCTACAACTGCGTCGTCGCCAACGGGGCCGAGATGGCCCTGGACCTGGCGGGCGAGGAAGAGACACCGCTCGTCATCAGCGACATGAAGATGCCGGGCAAGGACGGTCTCTGGCTGCTGGAGAACCTGCGCGAGCGGCTCCCCGACACCTCCGTCATCATGCTCACCGGCTACGGTGACACCGAGTCCGCCGTGGACTGTCTGCGGCGCGGCGCGGTGGACTACCTGCTCAAGCCGCCCAAGCTCACGGATCTCATCCGCGCCATCGAACGCGCGCTGGCCAAGCGCCGCATCGAGATGGCCCGCAAGCGCTACCAGAAGAAGCTGGAGCGCAAGGTCCGGGACAGGACGGCCGAGCTGCGCAGCGCCCTGCGCGACATCGCCAACACGTACCAGAACACGCTGCTGGCCCTGGTCGCCGCGCTGGACGCCCGCGAGCACGAGACGAGCGACCACTCCCAGCGCGTGGTGAGCTACACGTCCGCCATCGCCACCCGCATGGGCATCCAGGGCAAGGACCTGGAGGAGATTGGCCGCGGCGCGCTGCTGCACGACATCGGCAAGATTGGCGTGCCGGACGCGGTGCTGCTCAAGCCGGGCAAGCTCACGCCCGACGAGTGGCTGGAGATGCGCAAGCACCCGGACATCGGCTTCCAGATGATCCAGGCCATTCCCTTCCTGGACACGCCCGCCTCCATCGTCCTCTCGCACCAGGAGCGCTGGGACGGCGCTGGCTACCCGCGCAACCTGCAGCGGCAGGAGATCCACATCGGCGCCCGCATCTTCGCGGTGGCGGATACGCTGGACGCGATGACGAGCGACCGGCCCTACCGCAAGGGCACGACGTTCACCAACGCCATCCAGGAGATCAAGCGCTGCGCCAACACGCAGTTCGATCCGGAGGTCGTCCGGGCGTTCCTCGACATTGGCGAGGAAGGGTTGATCCGCATCAAGCAGGAGATGGCGACGAAGAAGCTCCAGCTTCCGCAGGCCGAACAGGACGCGAACGACGCCGAGGCCGAGCTGGCCCGGCTCACCGACCTGGACGACGACGTGGACGCGGTGTCCGGACGTTCCGCCAGCGACGATGACGAGCCCAAGCCGGCCGTCGTTCGTTCGGCGGCGGGCAACAAGGGGTGAGCGAAGCGAGGCCCGGGCTGGAAGAGATGACCGTCCCAGGGCCCGCTGTTATGAGGTCAGGCCCGCCGTGACGACCCTCGCTCCCCAGCCCGCGACCTCCGCGCTCGCCCCGCCCTTGCAGGACGCGCAGGGGCGGCGGATGACGTACCTGCGGCTGAGCATCACCGACCGGTGCAATTTCCGGTGCGGCTACTGCTCGCCCGCTTCGTGGGGTGGCAAGCGCGACCTGCTGGGCCCCGAGGAGCTGGAGCGCATCACCAGCGTCTTCGCGCGCATGGGCATCCGCCGCGTGCGACTCACGGGCGGCGAGCCGATGATCCGCCCGGACATCCTCGACATCGCGCGGCGCATCGCCTCGGTGCCCGGCATCCAGCACCTGGCCATCACCAGCAACGCCAGCCACCTGGAGCGGCTCGCCGTGCCCCTGCGCGAGGCCGGCGTCACCCAGCTCAACCTGAGCCTGGACACCCTCTGCGCGGAGACGTTCCGGCGCATCTCCAAGCAGGGAGACTTCGCCGCCGTCCTGCGCGGCATCGACGCGGCGGCCGCGGCGGGCTACGCGTCCTTGAAGCTCAACGTCGTCGTCATGCGCGGGGTGAACGACTCAGAGGCGCCCGCGCTGGTGGACTTCGCGCACGCGCGCGGCTTCGTCCTCCGTTTCATCGAGCTGATGCCCTTTGGCCAGGGAACGCCGGTGCCCACCGCGGAGCTGGTGGAACACCTGAAGGCCTCGGGCCTGCCGCTGGAACTCGAGCCCGACGACGCGCAGGACGCGGCCACCGCGGGCCCCGCTCGCTACTGGCGCGCCCCCTCGGGCCGCGTGGGCTTCATCTCCCCGCTGACGCAGAACTTCTGCGGCGGCTGCAACCGCGTGCGCGTGGCCTCCAACGGCGATTTGCGCAGTTGCCTGGGCGGACGCGCACAGGCGCCGCTGCACCAGCTCATCCGGGGCGGCGCCACCGACGTGGAGCTGGCCGTGGCCATCCGCCGCGCCTTGGGTGACAAGCCCGAGGGCCACCGCTTCACCGAGCCCGGCAACGGCGCCACGCTGCTGTCCATGATGGGCATTGGCGGCTGAAAACACGACGGGCGGGCCCGCGCCTTCGCGCATGGCCCGCCCGAGTGTTCCGGCCCGAGTCGTGGGTCCGGAACGGCGTGCTACTTCACCAGTCGGATGTTGACCGGGTACTTGTAGAGCTGACCCTCGTTCGCCTTCAGGCCCGCGATGATGGCGAAGACGATGGCCACGATGCCGACGATGGGCACCAGCACGGCGCCAATGCCGATGCACAGGGTGAGCGCGCTGACGAAGGCCGCGATGAACACCGTGATCTGGAAGTTCAGCGACTCCACGGCGTGAGCGCGGACGAAGGAGGACTCCTTGCCCTTCGTCAGCATGAGCACCAGCGGCACGGCGAAGCCCAGGCCCACGAAGTTGGCCAGGATGGTGCCCATGTGAGCGAGCAGCCCCATCGTCTTCTCATCCTGGGTCGGCATCGGCGAGCCACTGATGAACGAACCCATCTGATCCTGCGGCGGAGTCTCCATTGAAAATCCCCTCCAAAGATGTCTCGGGCGCGAAGAGCGCGCCCAGCGGGTCCACCATGACACGCACCGTCATGGATTGTCACGTCCCGGACAGGTGATCCGCTGGGTCACCCGCCCGAGCGGTACAACTGACT
The DNA here is from genome assembly GCF_000280925.3 of Myxococcus hansupus. Classification (NCBI taxonomy): domain Bacteria; kingdom Pseudomonadati; phylum Myxococcota; class Myxococcia; order Myxococcales; family Myxococcaceae; genus Pseudomyxococcus; species Pseudomyxococcus hansupus. The sequence continues at coordinate 3,269,174 of NZ_CP012109.1, read as the reverse complement.
CCCCGCCTTCTTGAATTCCTCGCTCTTCTCCTCGAAGCCGGCCTGGAGCGCGGCGCCCTCGCTCACGCCCTGCTTCTCCGCGAAGTCACGCACCTCCTGCGTGATCTTCATCGAGCAGAACTGAGGACCGCACATCGAGCAGAAGTGGGCCACCTTGGCGCCCTCGGCGGGCAGCGTCTCGTCGTGGAAGGCACGGGCGCGCTCGGGGTCCAGGGAGAGGTTGAACTGGTCCTCCCAGCGGAACTCGAACCGGGCCTTGGACAGCGCGTTGTCCCGGGCCTGAGCGCCCGGGTGCCCCTTCGCCAGGTCCGCGGCGTGGGCGGCGATCTTGTACGTGATGACGCCTTCCTTCACGTCGTCCCGGTCCGGCAGCCCCAGGTGCTCCTTGGGCGTCACGTAGCAGAGCATCGCCGTCCCGAACCAGCCGATCATCGCCGCGCCAATGCCACTGGTGAAGTGGTCATACCCCGGCGCGATGTCCGTGGTGAGGGGCCCCAGCGTGTAGAAAGGCGCCTCGCCGCACACGGCCAACTGCTTGGTCATGTTCTCCTGGATGAGGTGCATGGGCACGTGGCCCGGGCCTTCAATCATCACCTGCACGTCGTGCTTCCAGGCGATCTTCGTCAGCTCGCCCAGCGTCTCCAGCTCGCCGAACTGCGCCGCGTCGTTGGCGTCCGCGATGGAGCCCGGCCGCAGCCCGTCCCCCAGGCTGAAGCTGACGTCGTACGCCTTCATGATTTCGCAGATCTCCTCGAAGTGCGTGTAGAGGAAATTCTCCCGGTGGTGGGCCAGGCACCACTTGGCGAGGATGGAGCCGCCTCGGCTGACGATGCCGGTGAGGCGCTTCGCCGTCCAGGGCACGTAGCGCAGCAGCACGCCCGCGTGGATGGTGAAGTAATCCACGCCCTGCTCACACTGCTCCACCAGCGTGTCGCGGTAGAGCTCCCACGTGAGGTCCTCCGCCTTGCCGCCCACCTTCTCCAGCGCCTGGTAGATGGGCACCGTGCCGATGGGCACCGGCGCGTTGCGGAGAATCCACTCGCGCGTCTCGTGGATGTTCCGCCCCGTGGACAGGTCCATCACCGTGTCCGCGCCCCAGCGGATGGACCACACCATCTTCTCCACCTCTTCCTCGATGGAAGACGTGACGGCCGAGTTGCCGATGTTGGCGTTGATCTTCACCAGGAAGTTGCGGCCGATGATCATCGGCTCCAGCTCCGGGTGGTTGATGTTCGCCGGGATGATGGCGCGGCCCCGGGCGATTTCGTCGCGCACGAACTCCGGCGTGATGACGCGCGGAATGGACGCGCCCCACGACTGGCCCGGATGCTGAGCCGCGAGCGACGCCTCCACCTGGAGGTTCTCCCGCAGCGCCACGTACTCCATCTCCGGGGTGATGATGCCCTTGCGCGCGTAGTGCAGTTGCGTGACGTTGGCGCCGACCTTCGCCACACGCGGCTTGCGCCGGTGGGAGAAGCGCAGGCCCGCCAGTCGCGGGTCCGCTTCACGCGCGCGGCCGTATTCGGAGCTGACGCCCGGCAGCGCCTCGGTGTCATTGCGGCCCAGGATCCACGCCTCGCGCGGCGCGGGCAGCCCCTGGCGCAGGTCCAACGCCGCCGACGGATCCGTGTACGGCCCGCTGGAGTCATAGACGTGCACGGGCGGGTTGGCCGTCTCCTTCGCGTCCGGCCCATGGCCGTGGCGCGTGGACGTCTGGCTGATTTCCCGCAGCGGCACGCGCAGGTCCGGGTGAAGCTGGCCCGGCACGTACACCTTGCGCGAGGCCGGCAGCGGCCCCCGGCTGATTCCCTCCAGCACCTTGCCGTCGACCTTGAGGCTTCTGGATGCTCCGCTCATCTCGCTTCTCCTCTGAGAAGGCGGACGGGCAGACGGTCGGGGGGCAGCAAGCCACCCGGGCCGCTTCCCTCCGCCGGTATTAACCGGTTCAGGTTCCAAGGGTTGGCCGTGACCACGGCCGTCTCAGCCCCTACAAGGGCACCCCTAGCGACGAGGTGAGCATGTAGCGCACAGGCGGGCCGCCAGCAACCGGCCCGTGGGCGCCAGGCGCTGTCACCCGCGCAATGCCTGCGGGGAAGCGCGCCTTCGCGCAAACCTTGCGCGTTCCGAGGCCGGGAAACACCGTTCCCTGGGGCAGCCCCGTTGGCCCCGGAGATGCAAAACGCACAGGGGCGACACCGTTCCCTCAGCCCGGAGAGCCCCATGCAGATTGTCGGAGAGCTGATGACCCGCGACGTGGTCACGCTCAAGGAGACGCAGAACCTGGCCAAGGCGGACGAGCTGCTTCGGCTGCACCGCATCCGTCACCTGCCGGTGGTGCGGCAGGACAAGCTGGTGGGCCTCATCACCCACCGCGACCTGCTGCGCGCCGCCGCCACCCACGCCAACGACCCGGCCGCGCACCCGCTGTGGGCCGCGGACATCATGACTCGGGACGTGAAGACGGTGCGCCCGGAAACGCCGCTCAAGCGCGCGGTGACAATGATGCTCGACCACAAATACGGCTGCCTGCCCGTGGTGGACGAGACGGGCACGCTCCAAGGGCTCCTCACCGAGGCGGACCTGGTGCGCTACGCCCGCTATCTCATCGAAGAGCAGGACCGCCACGAACTGGCCGCGGAGTTCAACGCCTGAGCCCGCATGCGACACCGGGCGCGCCCCGCCCTCACCCATGAAGTCGGGGGTTCCCCTGATGTTGAGCGCCTGTTCGCTGGTTAGCCTCATGAAACCGGCTGTGCCCCGCCGCTTCGGTTGGCCATGAGTTCCGCTCCTCGCAGGCCCGGCACCCCGGTACCCATGCGGCGTCCCGAAAGAAGCACTCGCGCGGCATGCGCGTTGAAGGGGCACTGCCTGCTCTGGCGTCAGTGGAGGTGAGCCCGTGACGAACGTGACCATCACTGAGTACGAAACGCGCCTCTATTGGCAGGGAGAACGGGGCGCCATCCTGACGAGCGACCGTGCGCCGCCCGTGCCCATTGGCCAGCCCCTGTCCGGGCAGGACTCGGTGGCCATGGGACCCTGGTCTCCGGAGGCCTTGCTGGTGGGCGCCGTGGAGGGCCGCACCCTGCTGGCCTTCCTGGAGCAGGCCCGCGAGGCGGACGTGCGGGTGCTGTTCTACCAGAGCTCCGCGGTGGCTCGCGTCGTGTGCGGCGCCGACCAGCCACCCCACCTCACCGACCTCATCGTGAGGCCCCACGTGGCCGTCTCCACGGAGGCCGACGCGGAGGCGGTCCGCCTCATCTTCTCCGAGCTCCCCGCGCACTGCTTCCCCAGCTCCGTCGTCAACATCACGCCCCGCATCGAACCGGTGGTGGAGACCTGGCACGCCCGTATCATCGGACCGGGCGCGCCCACGGTAAGAGCTTCCGCAACCTGACCTGACAGCAAAGGCCTTTCTTCTCCCATGTCCCAACAGCGCATCCTGGTCGTCGACGATGAGGACAATGCCCGCCGGGCGATTGCCACCATCCTGAATGAGGAAGGCTATGAGGTGGCCGAGGCCGCCAATGGCGCGGAGGCGCTGGTCCGCATCGGCGAGTTCTCCCCCGCCGTGGTGCTCACCGACGTGCGCATGCCGCAGATGGACGGACTCACGCTGCTGAAGACGGCGCGCGAGCAAGGCAGCGACGCGACGTTCGTGATGATGACGGCCTTCGCCAGCGTGGAGACGGCCGTCGAGGCGATGAAGTCGGGCGCGGACAACTTCCTGCTCAAGCCGCTGGACGCGGACCAGGTGCTCGTCACGCTGGGCAAGGTGCTGGAGAAACGCAGCCTGCGACAGGAGGCGGAGGCCCTGCGGGACCAGGTGCGCTCGCGCGTCCGCCGCTTCCACGACATCATCGGCGAGTCGCCCCAACTCCAGGGCATCTACGACGTCATCCGCCGGGCCGCGGGCACGCGCGCCACGGTGCTCATCCTGGGCGAGTCGGGCACGGGCAAGGAGTTGATTGCCCAGGCCCTGCACCAGGAGTCGCCACGCAAGGACAAACCCTTCATCCGGGTGCACTGCGCGGCCCTGTCGGAGAACCTGCTGGAGAGCGAGCTGTTCGGCCACGAGAAGGGCTCGTTCACCGGGGCGCTGGCCCGGAAGGAAGGCCGCTTCGAGCTGGCCGACGGCGGCACGCTCTTCCTGGATGAGATTGGTGAAATCTCCCCCGCCGTGCAGGTGAAGCTGCTGCGGGTGCTCCAGCAGCGCGAGTTCGAGCGCGTGGGCGGCACCCAGTCCCTGAAGGTCGACGTGCGCATCGTCGCGGCCACGCACCGGGACCTGGTGGCCGAGGTGAAGGCGGGCCGGTTCCGCGAGGATCTCTATTACCGCCTCAACGTGGTGAGCGTGACGCTACCGCCGCTGAGGGACCGCAAGAGCGACATCCCCGCGCTGGTGAACCACTTCCTGGAGAAGTACAGCGACGCCTACGGCAAGCAGGTGCGAGGGCTTGCGCCCGGGACGCTTCAGGCGCTGCTGTCCCACGACTGGCCGGGCAACATCCGCGAGCTGGAGAACGCCATCGAGCGCGCCGTGGTGCTGGCCCAGGCCCAGGAGCTCACGACGGATGACCTGCCCCCCGTGCTGCGCGGGCCCCGGCCGCATGGGACATCCACGGGCGCCCTCATCCCTGGCGCCACGCTGGCGCTCATCGAAAGAGAGGCGATTCTGCGCACGCTGGAGATGGTGCAGGGCTCCACGTCGCGCGCCGCCGAGGTGCTGGGCATCAGCGTGCGCAAGATTCAATACCGGCTCAAGGAGTACAGCACGCCGGACGGCGCCCCGCTCAAGGCGGTGCCCGACGAGGCGGAGGACTTCGCCGCGGAATCCTGACACGGAAATCCATACCCGCCATCGGTTGATATAGGGTGGCGGGATATGCGTTTGACACTGAGAGGGGGCCGGAGTCCACGTGGCAGCGTCGCACTGCGGGCCGTCGCGTGGGGAGTCGGCGGTCTGGGGCTGCTCGCCATGGGCGCCTGGTTTGGGCTCCATGCCTGGATGAGGCATCTGGATGAGAGCGCCGTCGCGCCCTTCCGGACCGAAATCGAAGGTCAATTGAATGCCTATTGTGAAGCATCGACGGCCGTGTCCGCCGATGCGTGGTTCCACGAGGCACGTCCCCAGAAGGACGCGGGTGCCCTCCTCAATCCCTGGCTGACACCAGATGCCCAAGGGGCGCTGCCGGTGGATTCGCCACTTCGCATTCCCGCCCCCGTGAAGCAGGCGCTGGACGACGGACACTGGCTGTCCCTGGAGACAGACCTGTCCAGCGTGGACTTTGGCTGGATGGCACGGCTCCACGAATTCGACCGCTGGACACCGCCGGGGCTTTCCGCGCCGGGCGATGGCCCCGTCACCCTGTTCGGTCCAGCCCAACCTCACGTCATCGATTTGCTGAACTGGGCGAGCCTCCGGCTCCGCCACGGCGTCCAACAAGGAGCGCCCCTGGAAGCAGCGCGTGACGCGCGACAGTTGGCGTGGCTGGCGTATCGGACGGAGACGTCGCTCGGTGCGGTCATCGCCACGTCCATCCTGGGGTACGAGCAGGAGGCCCGCGCCTCCATGGACGCGCCTCCCGCCGAATGGAAGCCCATGCGCGCCGAAGACAGCGAGCGCATCAAGGCCATCGCCATGGCCGCGCCCCTGTTCTCACTCGTCGCCATGGCGCCCGAGACCGGCAAGAAGGCCCGGATTTGCGGCAGCCCGCCCGTGGGCCGCTGCATTGGCCTCACGGAGGGCATCGTCCTTGCCCGCGTCGTGGAGCCTTACGCGAGGGAAGCCTATCGTGACGCCTACGTGGCGCTGGAGACGGACACGGACGGCTGCAACACGTCCCTGCACCCAGCCCTCTGGGCGCGCGGCGCCACCCTCCTCGATGCGCAATCAACGACGAACGTCGACATCACCCTGCCCGCGCTGCTGACGCTCCTGCCGGAGCAGGCCTCCCACCGGCACATCGCCAACCATGTCCTGATGAAGGCCCTGCCGTGGCGCTCCGCGTTGGACGGACTCAAGGAGGCGGCTTCGCCCTCCGCCGCGGTGGATTTGGAACCATGACGCCCCGATGAGGGGCGGGCCTCCCCAGCGCCGGCAGGGTCCCGGGCTCGAAGCGCTCCAGACGGAGGGCGCCGCCCATCCAGTGTTCGGGACCGACATCTACGACGCCCGTCGTTGACACGTACGACGGGCGTCGTAATACTCCGCGCCATGACCACCCACGCCCTCCCGCAGCCGACGCGTGCAGAGCTGGCCATCCTCCGTGTGCTCTGGCAGCACGGCCCTTGCACCGTCCGTCAGGTGCATGAGCTGATGCGCGGCACACAGGACAAGGACACCGGCTACACCACGGTGCTCAAGCTCCTTCAGAACATGACGGAGAAGGGCATCGTCCAGCGCGACGAGAGCGAACGGACGCACGTCTATGAAGCCGCCCTCAGCGAGACGCGCACCCAGCGCGACCTGCTGCGGGATTTGATGGACCGGGCATTCGGGGGCTCGGCCATGACAGTCGTTGCCCAGGCGTTGACCATGAAGCGCGCTTCCGCCGAGGAGCTGGCGGAGATTCGCCGGCTGCTCGACGCACACGAAAAGCGGGGGAAATGATGGACGCGCGTTATCTCCACGCCCTGGAACAGGCCCTGCTCGGCTTCGTCTGGCAGGGTGCGGTGGTGGCACTGGCCGTCGCGGGGCTGCTGGCCCTGATGCCGCAGCGCGCCGCCCGGATGCGCTACGCCACGGCGTGCCTGGGGCTGGTGGTCATGGCCCTCCTGCCCGTGGTCACCTTCCTCGCCGCCCTGGCGGACGCCACGCGAGAGGCGACGTCCGGCGCCTTCGAGGCGCTCGCCCAGGCCGGCATGCTGACGGTGGTCGCCAGCGAAGGCGTCATCCTGGCGGACGTCCCGTGGACCGAAACCCTCCGTCCCTGGCTGCTGCCCGCGTGGTGCTGCGGTGTCCTGCTGCTGTCGGCGCGCACCGTCGTCGCCTGGGTGGTGACGCAGCGGATGACCCGGCGGGACACGCAGGCCCCCGCGGCCCCCTGGCGTGAGGCCCTGACGCGCGCGTTGAGCCGCGTTCGCCTGTCGCGGCCCGTGCGGATGCTGGCCTCCACCCGGGTCGACGTCCCCATGGTGATGGGACTGTGGCGACCGCTCATCCTCGTGCCGGCGGGAGCCATCGCCGGGCTGTCACCCGCGCAGCTCGAGGCCGTGCTCGCGCACGAGCTGGCCCACATCCGCCGCCACGACTACCTGGTCAACCTGCTCCAGTCCTTGGTGGAGACCCTCCTCTTCTACCACCCGGCCGTGTGGTGGCTGTCCCACCGCATCCGCGAAGAGCGCGAGCACTGCGCGGACGACCTGGCCGTCCAGTGCTGCGGGGATGTGGTGCTGTACGCCCGCGCCCTGGCGATGATCGAGGAGCAGCGCTTCGGCGCGACGCCCCACCCCGCGCTCGGCGTGGGCGGCGGTGCGCTGCTCGCCCGGGTCCGCCGGTTGCTGTCCGCCGCCGAGCCCCGCTCGCCGCGCCGGCCGTGGCGGCTCGCCAGTGGCCTGGGCGGCGCGGGGCTCGCCGTGGCGCTCGCGACCTCACAGGTTCCGGAGACGGCGCACGCCGAGGTGCCCCTGGGCCCGACGGCCCTCCAACCCGAGGTGCGCTCCGAAGCGGCGGGCATGCTGTCGAACACCGCGCCGATGCACCACCTGCTCGTCGCGCCGGAGTCATTCACCTCGCAAGCCCGGCTCGAGCCCTCGGGACCGCGGACCCTCACCGCGCCGGCGCCCCAGAAGGTGCAACGCACGCCCCCCGCGAAGGCGCGCCCCGCCCGGGTTACCGGGCCGCTGCTCATCCCCGACACCGGGTCGATTGCGCGCACGGAGCTGTCCCGCGTCCCCTACTCCCTCGACGGCGCACCCGCCGCGCTGATGGTGGTGGACGACACCGCCGCGCCAGACCTCGACGACGCCCTGGTGAATGCCGCGTCCGCGCACGCCGACGAACACGCCAACGAGCGGCCCCAGGTGGTCGTCTCCGCGCCCGCGCCCGCCCGCGCCTCCGCGTATGACGCCATCTACAAGCACATGACGGCGCCGCCGCCCCTCAAGCGGCTCCGGCCCGGCATCACCCCGCCGAGGTTCCTCTCGGGTGAGCGCATCCAGTTCCGCAACGTCGCGTACGGTTCGCAGACCTCCCTGGACGGGTTCCCCAAGGGCGCGGTGGTCGCTCGCTGCGTCATCACCGCGGAAGGCTCCGTGACGGACTGCCAGCCCCTCAAGGGACTGCGGGGGTTGGAGGCCGGCGTCATCCGCACGCTCTCCACGTGGCGCTACGAGCCCGCGAGGCTCGACGGAAAGCCCGTCGCGGTGCGGTACGTGTTCGACATCTGGTTCACCAAGGAGCCCGGTGGCGGCCCGCGCGAGTCCAAGCAAGTGGCGGGACTCGACCTCTCCGACGTGCTGGGCACCACGAACACGCTGGACTGCGACGACTGCGACGCCTTCGTCTTCCACAGCCCGACGGCGACGCGCTAACCCGCGAGCGGCAGGCGGAGGACGAAGCGGGCGCCGCCGCCTGGCGCGGCGTCCACCTCCAACGAGCCGCCATGCTGGGTGACGATGGCGTGGACGATGGAGAGCCCCAGCCCGGAGCCCTGGGCCTTCGTGGTGAAGAAGGGCTCGAAGATGCGGTCCCGGACGGCCTGAGGCACCCCGGGGCCGCTGTCGTCCACGGTGAGCCAGACACGCCCGCCCTCCTGTCCCGCGGAGAGCGTCACCTGTCCCCCCGAAGGCGTGGCCTCCAGCGCGTTGAGGCACAGGTTGATGAGCACCTGACGCAGCCGCTCCTCCTCCCCCGCCACCGGGGGCACGGCGGCCTCCCGCGCCGTGAGCTCCAACGTCACCTTGCGTGACGCGGCCTGCCCGCTCAGCAGGTCCACCACGCGCCGGAGCAACTCATTCACGTCCACGGAGGCGGGCCGGAACTCACGGGGCCTCGCGAACTGGAGGAAGTCCTCCAGGATGTGGTCCAGGCGGCGGATTTCGTCGCGGACGAGCAGCAGGGGCTCCAGCAAGGGGGCCTGCTGGCCGTCCGGCAACCGCCGCAGGCGACGCTCCAACACGGAGAGCTGGAGCGCCGCCGCGTTCAGCGGGTTGCGGATTTCGTGGGACAGGCCCGCCGTCATCGTCCCCACCGCCGCCAGCTTCTCCGTCATCTGCGCGCGCCGCGCCAGCTCGCGCTTCTCCCCGTGCAGGCGCACCTGACGCATGGCCTGCTCCAGGGTGAGCAGCAGCTCCTGCGGCGCGCAGGGCTTCATCAGGTAGGCACACGCGCCCGCGCGCACGGCCGCGACGGCCGTCTCCAGCGTGGCGAAGCCCGTGAGCAGCACGACCTCCGAGTCCGGTGACGCGGCCTTCAGCTCCGCGGCCAGGGCCGTGCCGTCGCCATCCGGCAGGCGCAGGTCCACCAGCGCCACATCGAAGCCTTCCCGCGCGCGCTCATGCGCCGCCTTGCAGTTCGACGCCCCCCGGACGGTGTAGCCGGCGTCCCCGAGCAGCTCCTCCAGGTTGTCCAGGAACGCCGCGTTGTCATCCACCACGAGGACCGTGGGCGGGGACGGAGCGTGGGGCTCACTCATGAGGCGTGGGCGGGCCGGGCCGCGTGCGCTGTTTCCAGCACCGCCAGCAACGTCCCAGGGTCGAAGGGTTTGGAGAAGACGCCCGCGGCGTCCTGCACGAGCGAGGCATTCGGGTACGCGGTGATGACGAAGGCGGGCAGGCGCGGATAGCGCGCGCGCAGCCGCCTCAGTGCCTCGCCATCCGGGCCCCCAGGCACGCGCAGGTCCACCAGCGCCGCGAAGGGCTGGGCACAGAGGATGCGGTCCGCATCCAACACCGACGCCGCCGTCACGCACGAGAAGCCGCGTCCGCGCAGCAGCTCCGCCAGGTTGTCGCTCAGCGCGGGGTCGTCCTCCACGAGGACCACGAGGCCATCCCGGCGCGCGCCGGACAGCAGCTCCACCAGCGTGGGGATGGGGACGGGCTTGGGGAGCACCGCGAGCAGGCCCTCGCGCCGCGCCGTCTCCAGGTCGTCCTGCCGCGGGTAGGCGGTGATGACCACGGCGGCGAGCCCCGGGTCCACGCGGCGGAGCTGCTGCACCGCGTCCGCGCCGCTCATGCCGGGCATCCGCATGTCCGTGAGCAGGGCGTCGAAGCGCGTCGTGCGCGCCAGGCGCACGGCTTCGTCACCGCGGGTGACCACCGTGGCCTCGTCCCCCGCGTCCCGGAGAATCTCCGCGAGGTTCTCCGCGAACGCCCGGTTGTCATCCAACAGGAGGTACTGGCGCATGCGTCTCCTCCGACGCGATGAGGGGAAGCCGGATGACGAAACGCGCTCCCGCGCCAGGACGCGGGACATACGCGATGGAGCCACCGTGACGCTCCAGGATGCGCTTGACCAGCGGCAGCCCGAGCCCGATGCCCCGCGCCTTCGTGGTCATCAACGGCTCGAAGAGTCGGCGGCGGATGGTGTCACTGACGCCAGGGCCGGAGTCCTCCAGCACCAGCTCGACGAAGCCCGGCTCGTTCCCGCTGGCCACCAGCGACACGGTGCCGCCCGTCTCCTCGAGCGCCTGGACGGCATTGTCCAGCAGGTTCACGAACACCTGCCGCAACTGCCCCGCGTCCCCCTGCACCGCTGGCAACGTGGCCAGGCCCTCCTCGCTCACCGTGACGGTGTCGGGCCGCTGCACGGACCGGAGCGCCTCCTGCCAGACCTCGTCCAACCACACCTCCTGCCGATGCAGGGGCCGGTCCCGAATCATGTCCAGCAGGTCAGAGACAATGCGGTTGGCGATGCCCACCTGGTCGCCAATGCGGTCCAGGTGCTTGGTGGTGCGCTCATCCACCGCGCCGGGACGTCCGCGCAGGATGTAGAGCGACGTCTCGATGACGCCCAGCGGGTTGCGCAGCTCATGGCCAATGGAGCCCACGAGCTGGCCGAAGGTGGACAGGCGCTCGCTGCGTGCTTGCTGCGCGAGCAGGTCCTCCCGGTACGTGTGGAGCATGATGGCCAGCTCCAGGTCCAGAATCTTCCCCACCGCGCCGCGCGCGGCGAAGAGCGCGGCGGGCTGCTCCAGGTAGGAGGCGTCGATGATGCCGTTGAACTCCTGCCGCAGGACGTTCATGGCGCCGAACATGTAGTGCTGCGGCAGCGCGATGCGCACGTGCATGCGGCCAATGCGGCAGCGCAGCGCGAAGTAGGCCTCGTCCCAGGGACCTCGGAGAAGCTGGTCCATCCATACCTGGAGCGTGCCGCGCAGGTGCCCGACCTGACTCTCGCCCCCTTCGAGCGCCTGGCGGGCGCCCTCGTGCTCCAGGATGCGGTCGTAGAAGAGGCGCGCGATGCGCGGAAAGTGCGGCTTCGCGGTGGCGTGCAAGGTCACGAGAGCCTGCTCGTCGGCCGAGCTGAAACCCACGTACCGCTTCAATTCCTCGAACAAGGTTTCCGCCATGAGTCCTGGGGAGAGAGACTAACCGCGCGGAACGCCTGGGAGCAGGAACTTCGGGCAGGGATGAACGACCTCCGTCAAGCACCTGTCGTGAAGCGCCTGCCCCGCGGCGCGACTTGCCATGAAGAGAGCCTCTTGCCTGACCGTTTCAGCAAGCTGCGCGCCAACAGGCTTCAGCCGTTGAATGCGCTTCACGGGCGCAAGCTTTGCGCATGCGTCGGAGCACGGTGCAAGGCGCGCAAGGATTGCGCGCGAGGCATCTCCCAGCGACCGCGCCGTCAGTCCGGCCGCTTCTCCAGGACGTCCTTGACCACGGGCAACGCGGAGAAGACGTTCGGCCACCCCGCGTAGAACGCCAGGTGCGTCATCATCTCGGACACCTGCGCCTTCGTCAGGCCATTATCCATGGCCCTGTTGAGGTGATAGGGGACCTGCGCGACCTGCCCCGCGGAGATGAGCGCGCTGACAGTCACCAGGCTTCGGTCTCGCGGCGCGAGCCCCGGGCGAAGCCACAAATCTCGGAACAACAGCTCGGTGGTGTACTGCACCACGCCGGGCGCGACCGCGCCAAAGTCCTTCCCGACCCGCTCCGCGCGCTGGGCCTCCGCGGCCTCGTTCAACGGAAGCAGCTCACCCACCGCCGGAGGGAGCTGCTCGGCGGTGATGCCACGCGCCGCGAACGTGTCCTTCACGACGCCCACCGCTCCCATGGCGTTACCCCAACCGGCGTAGAACGCGAGGTGCGTCACCAACTCCGAGAGTTCACCCGGCTCGACACCACTATCAAGCGCCCGTCCGAAATAGGCCGCCATCGCGGTGGACTGGTTCCGCGCAATCACGGTCGCGAGCGTCACGAGGCTCCGGTCTCGCGCAGACAAGTCCGGACGCGTCCACAGCTCACCGAGCAGCCGCTCCCGCGTGTAATGCTCCAGCGCTGGAGACACCCGACGAAGGTCTTCCAATGCCGGCACTTCGGACACCGATGGTTCTCGCGGCATGAAGCCCGTCCCTTCCCTGTGAGCACACGCGGGCAACGCCCCGAACAGCCCGAGCGCGGCGACGCCCCAGGCCCTTCGCCAACGCAAGCGCCACCCTGACCTTTCAAGGCACATTGAACACCTCCACGCTCGAAGCCAGCTTGCCCAGCGGGATGAAGCCGGGTGAGGGAGTCGACCTTGCCTCACCGGGGATTCGTGGCCAGCAGGACAGGCACTGTCTCAATCAGCTTTCGAGACAGAATCATCTGCTGGGTCGTCTTGACGTACTTCTGGAAATGCGGCGACGCCAGATGGGACCTGTACGCAGCCTCATCCGCGTACATCTCGAAGAACCTGAGACGGTTGGGATGCGCCTTTTCCGCCACGGCGTAGATGGCCAGCACCCCAGGCTCGATGCGCACCGAGGTCGCCATCTCCTCCTTGACGGCGGCCTGATAGGCGTCGAGTTGCGCCGGGTCGATTTCGAGCTCCGCGATTCGCACGACCGGGACCGCGGCCTTCCCCGCGAAGGCAAGGCCCCCCAGGAACGATGCCGCCATCGCAGCGCAGAGGATGAGCGCGTGCCGAGGCTTCATCACGGAGCACCGCCCGCGCCAGGGTGTACGGCGTACTGCGCGTCGGAGACCTTCTCCATCCACTCGACGACCTTCCCGTCGAGCGCTTCCTGGATGGCCATGTGGCTCATGGCGGTGGTGGGCGAAGCGCCGTGCCAGTGCTTCTGGCCCGGAGGAATCCACACCACGTCTCCCGGCCGAATCTCCTCGACCGCGCCGCCCCACGCTTGCACCCGGCCAAGGCCCGAGGTCACGACCAGCGTCTGCCCCAGCGGGTGTGTATGCCATGCGGAACGAGCGCCCGGCTCGAAGGTGACCAAGGCCCCCGAGGTGCGTGCCGGAGCGCGCGCAGGGAACAACGGGTCGACACGCACCGTCCCGGTGAAGTTCTCGGCGGGCCCCTTGGCGGAGGGCTGAGCCCCGCTCCGCGTGACGTGAAGCAGCGGCTGCGACGCTCGCGGCGAGGGCGCTCCCGCGTCACTCCGATTACCCGCTTGAGCGAGAGCAACCCCGAGCAGGGGCAATGAAACGAGCGCGGTGCCGAGCAGCTTCATGTCCATCCTCCGTTTCTGGATGTCCGGCGCAGGGTCCTCTCGAAGCGGAACGGCGCCCTGGCGGCCCGCTGCGAATGAGGTACGTGCCCACGCGCCGCGCCACTAGGGGGCTGTTGGCGAATGGGCTGTTAAGTGCTGGTTGAGAATGAAGCCCCCACGTCCGGCCATTGAGGCTGTCTGGAGAAAGTAAGCTCCGGCGCCACGACCATGAAAACCGCCGTCCTCCCGCAACTGCAGGTGTTTCTCGAGGTGGCTCGCCAACGCAGCTTCAGCGGCGCGGCGCGTTCGCTGGGGGTGTCCACGGCGGCGGTGAGCCAGTCCGTGCGACAGCTCGAGGAACAACTGCGCGTGGTCCTCCTCACGCGCACGACGCGCAGTGTGTCGCTGACGGAAGCGGGACGAAGGCTGGTGGACGGCGCGGGCCCGGCCTTGAGCCAGGCCATGGCCGCGCTCCAGCAGGTGTCCGCACAACCGGGCGAGGCCGTGGGCAAGCTCAGGCTTTCGGTCTCCCGCGCGGCGGTGCCATTTCTCATCACGCCCGTCCTGCCCATCTTCCGCGAACGCCATCCTCGCGTGGACGTGGAGGTCGTCGTCGACGAGCGCTTCGTGGACATCGTCGCCGAGGGCTATGACGCGGGCGTGCGCCTGAGCGAAGCCATTGAGCGGGACATGGTGCAAGTCCGCCTCACCGATGCCTTCCGCTTCGTCATCGTGGGCACCCCTGGATACTTCGAACGCCACGGCGTCCCGCAGCGGCCCGAGGACCTGCTGCGCCACGAGTGCATCACGTTCCGCATGCAGTCCACCGGAGCGCTCTATGCGTGGGAGTTCGAAAAGGGGCGCAGGAACTGGCGCGTGCCCGTGAGGGGCGGCGTCATCACCAACGACGGTGCCACCACCGTCGCGCTCGCGGGCGAAGGGCTGGGGCTCGCCTACGCGTTCGAACCCACGGTGCTGCCGCTGATTCGGGAGCAGCGCCTCGTGCGGGTGCTCGAGGCATACGCACCGACGGTGCCCGGCTTCTTCCTCTACTACCCCAGCCGGTCGCAGCGCTCGGTCCCGTTGCGGCTCTTCGTCGAAACCGCGCGCGAGCACTCACGTAGGACGCTGTGAGCGCCGCTCAGGCCTCCGCGTCCGCGAGCAGGTGATTCAGCAGGTCACGAACCGGAACCGACAGGCTGTCCCAGTCCCTGACGCAGACACACAAGCGCCGGCGCGCCCAGGCATCGGCGAGCGGCACGCTGCGATACGCACCCTCACGGGCCTGCCGCAAGGCGACGCTGGCCGGGACGATGCCCATCCCCACGCCGTGGGCCACCATTTCGCACACGCCGCGAAAGTCCTTCATCCGGACGCGGAAGGACAGCTCGAGCCCCGCGATTCGGGCCTGCTCGGAGATGTGCTCCTGCAGTGCGCTCTCGGGGAACAAGCCGACGAAGGGCTCGCGGTGGACGTCGCGCAACGCGAGGCCCTGGGAAGTCGCGAGCGGATGTCCGCATGGCACGATGAGCACCAGGGGTTCCGGTGCGACCGGACGCACCTGCAGGTCCCCCGTGTCCACGGCATCCGAGATCAGCCCTGCCTCCGCGAACCCCGCCTCGACAGCCTTGACGATGTCCACGCTGGTCCGCTCTCGCAGCTCGACATTCAACTGCGGATGCCGGACCAGCCAGTGGGCCAGCTTCTCCGGCAGGAACTCCGTCAGCGCGGCGGTGTTCGCGTCGAGCCGGAGGGTGCCTCGCCGGCCTGCAACGAACGCGTTCAACGCGTCCTTCATCAGTGCCTGCTGCTGGAGGAGCAACCGGGCGTGCTGTGCCAGGGCGTCCCCCGCCTCCGTGGTGACCACACCTCGGGGACGCCGTTCGAGCAGCTTGACGCCGACATCCTCTTCGATGCTCCGAAGACGCTCGCTGGCGGAGGCCAACGTCAGGTGCGCGCGCTGAGCGCCTTGCGTGATGCTCCCCGCATCCACGATGCACAGGAACAAATGAAGATCCGCGAGATCGAGTCGCATCGTGCCTCCTGCCCGACGTGCCTTCGGAGGCATTCTGCCAGGGCGCTCCCGGTGGAAGGTCAGCGCTTGCCGCGAGCAGGAGCGGTCCTGGCCACGAGTCCGCGGATGAACACCTCGAAGCAGGCATCCAGCGCTTGTGTGTCCGGGGCGTCGGGGAGCTGCGTCATCGTCCGGACGGTGAGCATCATGAGGAGCTCCACGAAGCCCAGCGCCACCCGAAAGGGCTGCGCCGCGACGAACACCCCCTGCGCCACGCCGTCTTCAATGACGCGCGCCAGGATCCGGGCCTCGGCTTCCCGCATGCGCGGCACGTAGTTGGCGGCCTGGGCGCCCAACTCGAAGAGCGTTCCCAATTCGATGCGGTGCCCCATGGGCCCTCGCGTGGATTGCAGCCGCTTGCACTCGATGAAGGCGCGGACCTGAGCCTCCGGCGTCGAGACACCGCGGATGCTCGCCTCCAGCTCGGAGAGCGCATGGGCATGCGAGACCTGAAGGCTCGCCTCGAACAGCGATTCCTTGCTCTCGAAGTGCAAGTAGATGCTGCCCTTGCCCACGCCGGCACGGCGGGCGATGTCCTCGACAGAAGCCTTCTTGAAGCCGAAGCGAGCGAAGACTTCGCCGGCGGCGTCGAGAATGGCGGTGCGCGGGCTCGAACTCATTGACTGGCCTGATATCCTGGTCATCCGGTCACAACAAGCCGTCTCAGATGACCCCTTGGCGGGGACCGGTCCGCACGACCGTGCGCAGCGAGTGCGTCAGCGCGCGCGTCATCTCCGAGGAGCGGCCTCGGTACACCATCTGCGAGCTGAAGCGGGTGTGCAGCCAGATGTAGACGTGTTCGGCGTGGAGCACGCGCCACGCCAGGGCCGCGTAGCCCACGAGCGCCGCCACGCTGAACACCACGCCGCCCACGCTCCCGTTGGAGCGGGCCGCCGCCAGAGGGCCCTGCACGAGCAGGTCGATCAACATCAGCGCCCCCGCGAACAGGGCGACGCCGCGCATCGAGCGGGCCGTGGGCCGCTGGAACAACACCGTGACGCCGCAGACGTGCTCCAGGCCCCAGCTCTTGCCATTCATGACCACGCGCTGCGTCGTGACCTGCATGCCGTCACGCTCGAAGAGGACCTCGCCCTCCCCTGCCAGAGGACCATCCGCGGGTGAGGCAGCTCCCGTGGGCGACTGTTCGCGCTGAACGGCATCCGTCACGCCATCACCTCGCATGTGGGAGCTGTCGTCCCCACGCTGAATCTGTCCACGAGGCCTCACGGGCTCAACTCCAAGCCGATGCCTGGTGCAATGGCCCACAGTCCCCGGCTGCCTCGCGATGGCGGGTACCACTCACCGACCACCTGCACCCGGAAGCGCTCCAGGAACGTCGCCCCCAGGAGCGCCTGCACCACGGGGCGCGAACATGCGCTGACCCCCGCCGCGCCGCAGTCCTCGCGGCTCGAGTGCTCCCGCGTGCTGAACTGCCAGCCGCCACGCAGCGCGAGCCGCCCCTGGACGAACGCCGCCTGGAGCGAGGCGGGCCGGTATTCGGGGCCCGCCACCACGACCCACGCGAAGTGTTCTCCACCGCCCGAAGAGAACACGCGCTGCAAGCCGCGCAACCCCAACGCCCCGGTCAGCCGCAGCCCCTGGGGAATCGCGGGCGCGTCGGTGCCAAGGCTCACCCCCACCTCGGTGAGGGTCGGCCCCATCACCAGGTGCAACGAAGTCCCTGGGGGCTCGTAGGCGATGGTGTCGGCCACCAGCTTCCCGGCGAACTCGACCGCCGACTGTCCGTCGCCGGGCTGCACGTCGGCGAGCTGCTTCACCGCGCGCCCCAGGACCTGACGGATGCGAAGCAGCGCCAGGTCATCACGTCCCGGGGGAACCCCCAGGTCGGTGAAATGAAAGCCATAGGCGCCCAGCAACCGGAGGGTGTGCACGAGCTCGAGTTCCTGCGCCCCCCGCCGCCAGTCCGGCCATCGCTCCGGGGTGACGCCGGGAACGCGTGGCGGCGCGCCACCCGCCGCGGCGCGAGCGCACTGCGCATTCCGCCAGCCGCGCGCATCGGACGCTCCCGTCGCGTCGTGGCACACGGCATAGAGCCGGTCGATCGACACCTGGAGCAGGATGCGGAAGTCGGCCAGCGCCTCGCCGGCACACACCATCTCTGCTCCCGGCAGACTGTCGTAGACGGCGCTCATGCAGGCCAGGGGCGAGGGCTCCGTCCCATCGAGCGCCTCGATGACGCCGAAGCCTCCGTCGGCCGCCTGGGTGTACAGGGCTCGCGCGTCATACATCCCCAGGTGGAAGTCGAAGCCGCGAAAGGCCGTCTCGAAGAAGCCGAGAAACGCGGCCAGCGGCGCACCCGCGGCCGGAAAGTGCCGCCGAGGAAGGGCCAGCCGCCGGGCGATGTCGGGCTCTTCCTCCAA
This sequence comes from Myxococcus hansupus, assembly GCF_000280925.3. Taxonomy (NCBI): domain Bacteria; kingdom Pseudomonadati; phylum Myxococcota; class Myxococcia; order Myxococcales; family Myxococcaceae; genus Pseudomyxococcus; species Pseudomyxococcus hansupus. The sequence continues at coordinate 3,251,127 of NZ_CP012109.1, read as the reverse complement.
CAGCAGCGCCAGCTCCTTCGACCTCGCCGTGTCGACGAAGGACGCGAGCACCCCGCCCAGCAGTTGAGGCAGGTGGAGCTCCGCCCGGGGTGTCTGGGGGCCGGGCGCCACGGGATACTCGGCGGCGTCCGGGTCGAGGAAGGCGAAGAACACGTCGGAGGGAGAGCGTCTGCCACCGGGCTCGGGCACGTCGCGCCACCGAGGAACACCGCCATCCTTCCCGGAGACGAGCCCATCGCGCGCGAGCCCCACGGCCAGCCGCAGCGGCGTGTTGTCGAAGATGCCTCCGTCCACGTAGTCGGCCACCTGGGCCTCGTCCGCCAGGCACACGCCCGCACGGGCCGTCGCGCCCGCCGCGCAGGTGGCCAGCGCCTTGGGCGGAAACGCCACCGGGAACGCCATGGACGCGAGGACCAGGTCGCGCACCTGCTCGAAGGCGACCTCGCCTCGCGCATCAGTGACGAGCAGTGGCTCGCGCCGCGTGCTGAGCGGCGTGGTGTAGTTCGTCACCCGAGGTGGTCGACCCGGGCCCCGCCCCTGGATGCGCAGGGCGAACTTCTCCTCCATGCGAGGCAGCGACATGCGCCCACCCGCCACGGGGACCAGGCGCGGCTCGACGCGCGTGACCGACACGCCCAGCACCACGTCACAGGCCGGCGTGAGCCCCCGATTCCACGCGTCCTCGATGCGACGCGCCTGGGACTCCAGCCACGCTCGCGAGAAGACGCCCAGCGGCGTCACCTCCTCGGGAACGTAGAGCTGGCCATACCCCACCGGAATCCACGTCTCCCAGAACAGGGACTGCGCGGGCGCCCCCGGCGCGGCTTCGCCACACGCGGCGAGGACGGCCAGCAGCACGTTGAGGCTGCCTGCCGAAGCGCCCGTCAGCAGGCGCATGTGCTCCACGCCGCCGGAGCGAGCGGTGCGAGCCGCATACGCGAGAAAGCCGGCTTCGTAGGCCCCAACGACACCGCGCCGCTGACTGTGAGGGAGTACGCGCTCCCTTGAGGCACCGGCTCGAACGGAGACGCTTCAGGCGGGTCCGCGCGCGCCACGCCCGTCGCGAACACGAAGGCGATGAGCGCCACGCCCCATCCGCGCTCACCCTGGCGTCGCCGCGGCCTCGCGGACTTCATGACCCATTCGGTTTTCTGGTCATTTCGAGACATGAGGAAGTCCGCCGCTCGGATGCCAGATGACCAAAACGATATTCTGGTCACTCAGTCAACGCAAGACACACCGGGCGTCGGTTTCCCGTCGCACGCCCCGACCGCCGGGGCGATTCGCGCGGCCCAGGCGAACGGCTCGTGGCGAGGTCACCCCACCACGAGCCGCGTGGTCCGCGCGCTGCTTCGCTCAGTGCGTCGTGGTGTCGCGCCGCTCCATGCGACGGGGCGCGAGCTGCTCACGCGTCACCGTCTCGCGACCGGTCGCCCTGCCCCGCTCCAACAGCGACTTGAAGCGCAGCAGGTCATCGTCCATCTGCTTCTTGGGGTCCGAGCCCAGGAGCTTCGCGAACGCATGGCCAATGGCGCCCGCGGGTGGGTTGTACGCCATGCGGATGTCCACTCGCGTCCCGCCGCTGGCCGTGGGCTCGAAGTGGATGATCCCCAGGTTCTCCACCGCCGTGCCCTCCACGCTCTTCCACGCCAGCACCTTGTTGGGCTCGAACTTCGTGACGACGGCATCCCATTCGAAGTGCAGCCCCGCCGGGCCGCGCACCTTCCAATGCGAGCGCCCCTGCGCGCCCGGGATGACCTCATCCACGTGCGTCATGAACCGGGGGAAGTTCTGCATCTCGCGCCAGAAGGCGAACACCTCCTCCACCGGCGCGTTCACCGTGATGTCCTTGTGCAGGGAGATGCCGCGACGTCCGGCCCCCACGCCGGTGAGCTGCTTCATCCCCATGTTCGTGAACGAGCGGGCCCCCAGCAGCGCTCCGCCCAGCGCGGCCACGGTTCCCGTGAAGCCCCGGCGTCCCAGCCCCCACGCCGTCAACATGAGCCCGCCGAGCGCGCCGAACAAACGCTCCGACGGAGACCAATGCTCCTGCAGGAAGATTCGCGCTTCACCTGAGCGCATGAGGCCTCCCTGAAGCGCGGGGTGCGCCGCACCGTCCGGATGGGGAATGAGTTGGTTGTCCAGGCCGAGGACGCCATGCACCTTGGCGAGACGGGGAAGCACCCGCCGCAGCTCGTCGCCAAGGATGACGCCCTCGAGTTTCACGAGGCCGTCTCTGGCGGAGACGCGCACCGCGCTGGGATGCGAGCACACGCGGCCCAGCGCCGAGCGCACCCGTTCTTCCAGGATGAAGTCCTCCACCGATTCTCGCCTCAGCTTGCGGCGCTGCTCGAAATAGAGGCCGCGAGAGCGCTGCGAGAGGTCCCGCGCGACGATGCCCATCGCGCCCCCCGCCTCATGCGCCGCGTGCACCGCCTTGCCTTGAAGATGGGACCGGCGCCAGCGGCCACTGCGTGGATCCGCCCAGTACATCAGGCCCAGGCCCAGCCCCGCGCCTCCGATTCCCCATAGGGCAGCTTTCATCATTCCTCTCCTCTCAGGTCTCGATTCGATATCCGCTCCCCGGAACCTGAAGGCGGCGATGGCGCGGTGCAGCAGACGGGAAAGGGCTGCGCCGCTCGCGTCCGTGCAACGCGCTCGCCTTCCAACCGAGCGACCCGGCGCACGAAGGTCGCCGCGTTGACTGGGCAACGGAGGTGGTGCCCGAGCGCCCGGGCGTGGCCACTGTGTCCAGGCTGGCGAACCCGAGAGGAGCAACGCTGCATGCCTGAAGTGCCAACGACGCCCGGCGCCCCCGTGAAGGATCCGGATCCCGACAAGAAGCCCGGACGCGAGCCTCCGAAGCCGCTGGAGCCTCCCAAGGAGGAGCCTCCCAACCCGCCGCGACCGCCCGAAATCGAGCCGCCGCAGCCGCCCGAAATCAAGCCTCCGGGCATCCGCGACCCGCCCATGCCCAACCAGCCGGGCCGGCCGGAAATCATCGCCTGAGCGTGACGCCGCCGTTGTCGTGCAGGCGACGGGGCAACCCAGACGGGCGCTCGTGCCGGACTCAGACGCGAGCGCCTGTTCCGCGAGGCCGCGGCGGTGCGCAATTTCCTGGAAGGCGCACTCGCTCAGCCAGGGGCGCCGGGGAGCGCTGGCATGAACGAACCCGAGTTCCAGGACCGCTACGAAGGAGGCCGTGCCCTCGCCGAGCACCTGCGGGACTACGCGGGACGGCCTGGGGTCGTGGTGCTCGCCCTCCCGCGCGGAGGGGTTCCCGTGGCCGCCGAGGTCGCCCGGCGCCTGGGTGTGCCCCTGGACGTGTTCCTCGTGCGCAAGCTGGGCACACCGGGCCATGAGGAGCTGGCCATGGGCGCCATCGCCTCCGGGGGCATGCGCGTGCTCAACCGCGAGGTCGTGGACGAACTGAACATCCGCCGCGACCAGATTGAGGCCACCGCACGGCGCGAAGCGCTGGAGCTCCAACGCCGCGAGCAGCGCTACCGCGAAGGCAGGCCGCCTCCCGACGTGCGCGGCCGCACCGTCATCCTGGTGGACGATGGACTGGCCACGGGAACGACGATGCGCGCGGCGGTGGCGGCGCTGCGAATCCTCGAACCTGCCGCCATTGTCGTCGCGGTGCCCGTGGCCGCGGCGGACTCGTGCACGAGCCTCGCCCTGGTGGCCGACCGGATCATCTGCGTGCGGATGCCGGAGCCGTTCTATTCCGTGGGCCTGTGGTACCGCGACTTCGACCAGACGGAAGACGACGAGGTCCGCGCCCTGCTGGCCCAGGCGGCGCAAGCGCCCCCATCAACCGGGGCCCAATCCTCCGCCTGAGCACGCCTTGGACTTCAGGGACGCGCTGGCGCGGACCACGCGCGCATCGACGTGCGCCCCACCATGATGTCCACCAGCCGCTTCACGCGGCGGAACACGTTCTCCTGCACGTAGGGCACGCCGTGCTTCTCACACAGCGCCTTCACGCGCGGCTGCGCCTGCCGGTACCGCGTCATGGGCAGGCTGGGCCAGAGGTGGTGTTCAATCTGGTAGTTCAGCCACCCGTGCAGGAAGTCCACCACGTCGCCGCCCGTGGTGTAGTTGGCCGAGCCCACCACCTGGCGCACGGAGAACTCGGCGCCGCTGCGTGAGCGGCCCTCGAAGCGGTACAGGTCATCCCCCGCGTGGTTGGGCGCGATGAGGATGAAGGACTGGATGTTCGCGAGCACCTCGGCGAACACGCTGTTGGCGAACACGCTGAAGACCGCCCACGGGCCCAGCGGCGCGAAGAGCGCGGGCAGCAGCGCGAACCGCAGCCCCGCGTACGGAAGGATGCACGTCCACCAGAAGGCGCGGCCTTCCGGCGAAAAGGGATTGAAGGCGGTGATGAGCGGCAGCGTGCCCGCCTCGTCCGGCCCGCCCGCGCGCTTGCGCTCGAAGCGACGCCACTCCAGGAACGTGTTGGGCGCGTAGTACGTCAGCTTCCACGTGCACGCGAAGAACGCCACCAACGCGTACTTCGCCACCAGGGGCATGCGCGACTGGCGCAGCCACTCCGTGTTCATCTCCACCAGGTCCGGGTCCGCCGTCTCGCCGGTGTGCCCGTGGTGCAGCACGTTGTGCTCGTGCCGCCACGCCTGGGGATGAATCCAGTCCGGCCAGTCCAGGAAGCGGCGCCACCCCGTGGCGAAGCGCTTGCCCGTGTAGTGCGACGGGATGCCCGGCACCTTGTCGTAGCCCCGGTGGGTGACGTGGTGGGCCATCATCGTCCAGCGCGCCGTGTTGCCCTGCGCGATGAGCATCGCGGAGAGGGGGTTGGGCAGCAGCCACGCCGTGGCGTACCCCAGCACCGAGCAGGCCCGGCCCCAGCGCTCAATCTTCCGTGCGTGGGCGAGGTCCTCCTCACCGAGCGAGGACTCCAGCTCCTGCCGGAGCGCTTGCAGCTCCTGCGCGAAGGCCTCGGGCTCGGCGAGCGCGGGAGGCAGAGGGGTGGGACGCGAGGTCGGTGACGCTTCGTCGGCGAGCAGGGGAACTGCCAAGGTCATGATGGGACCAGCATCTCCGGTTGGGGCATCCAGGTGACGGCCCTCAATCTATCCGCAGGACGTGAAATTCCGGGTGCGGAATCCGTCCGCCGGAGCAAAAGCCCGGCCTCCTGCCCGCCGCACCGCCAGGGCGGCAGCCCAATGACAGACGCGTCACCGTCCTGGCACGGAATCTGGGTAAGCTCCCGCACCCGCCCCCACCCCATGCACGAGTTCCCTTCTCGCCGACAGTTGCTGCTGGCCGTCCTCGTGGCCACCACTCTTTCCGCGGCGGTCGAGGGGGTCTGGAGCCACTCCGGGGCCGCGAACACCCCCGCGCGCATCCTCCTCACCGCGGCCGTGGGGCTGCTCATCAGCGGCACGCTGGCGTGGCTGCTGCTGCGCGCCCGAAACAGGGCGCACCAGGTCCGCGACGCGGCGCTGCGCAGCGCGAATGAGGCGAGCGCCCTGCGCGAAGCGGTGATGGACGTCACGCCCGTGGGCTTCGCCTTCTTCGACCGCGAGCTGAGGTACGTGCATGTCAACACCGCGCTGGCGGCGATGCACGGCCTGTCCGCGGAGCACCACCTGGGCCGGCACGTCACCGAGGTGATGCCCGACCTGGGACGGCTCATCGCGCCGCGGCTCCAGCTCGCGCTCGACACGGGCACCTCCATCCAGGACACGCTCCTCCAGGTGGAGACGCCCGCGGCGCCGGGCGAAAGCCGCTACTGGTTCGGCAGCTACCTGCGCGTGTGCGGCGCGAACGGTGAGGTGCTCGGCGTCATCGCCGCCCTGTCCGAGCTCACCGAGCGCATGCGCGCCGAGGAGAGCCTGCAGGAGCACGAAGGCCGGCTGGACGTGCTCACGCGCTCGCTGCCGGACTACCTCTGGGGCGGCAAGCTCCGCGAGGGACGGCTGCGCGACTTCTACTGCACGCCGGTCATCGAGCGGACCACCGGCTACGCGGCCTCCGCGTTCGTGCGGCCCGCGCCGGATGGTGGGCCGCCGCCGCTGTGGGCGGAGATGATCCACCCCGAGGACCGCGCCCGATACCGCGCCAGCATCGAAAGCATGGCCCCGGGCGCCGAGGCGGAGCTGGAGCACCGGCTCATCTGCGCCGACGGCCGCGTGCGCTGGGTGCGAAGCCGCGCCGCCGCGTCCGCGCTGGACGCCCAGGGCGAGCTGCACGTGGGCTGCGTCGTCACCGACATCACCGACCGGCGCCTCGCCGACGACCTGCGCCAGCGGCTGCACGACAGCTTCCGCCGCTCCGCGCAGGAGTGGCGCCGCACCTTCGACGCCGTGTCCTCGCCGCTGATGGTGCTGGGCCCCGACGGCACCGTCCAACGGCTCAACGCCGCGGCCATCGCGCTCTTTGGCGGCGTGGACCCGTCCGGACAGCCCCTGTTCACCGCGGCCAGCGCCCCGCCCTGGTCCCATGCGCTGCCGTTGGTGGATGAGCTGCGCCGCACCCACGCCAGCGCCACCCGCGAGCTGGGAGACCCGCTGTCGCGCCGCACCTGGGAGGTCTCCGCCACCTGGGTGGAAGAAGCGGGCGGCGAGGACTCCCGCATCATCCTGGTGGCCACCGAGGTGACGCGCCTGCTGGAGCTGCAAGCCAGCCTGCGCCGCAACGAAACAATGGCGGCCATGGGCGCCATCGTCGCCGGCGTGGCCCATGAAGTCCGCAACCCGCTCTTCTCCATCTCCGCCGTGGTGGACGCCGTGGAAGCGACGTTCGGCACCCGCGCGGAGCTCAAGCCCTACGTCGACGTCTTGCGCGGCGAGGTGAAGCGCCTCAACCACCTCACCCAGGAGCTGTTCGAATATGGCCGCCCCACCCGGGGCGAGTGGGTGGAGGGGCCCGTGCTCCCCGTGGTGGCGGATGCGCTCTCCGCGTGCGCCCTGGCCAGCGAGCGCGCGGGCGTGTCGGTGGACCGGACGCTGGCCGACGCGCTGCCTCGGGTGCGCATGGATGCCCGGCGCCTGTTCCACGTCTTCCGCAACGTGGTGGAGAACGCGGTGCAGCACTCCCCCGCTGGGAGCACGGTGCGCGTGTCCGCGGAGGAGGTGGAGGAGACAGGCCGCGCGTGGGTGCGATGCACCGTGCGCGACGGCGGGCCGGGCTTCCGCGCGGAGGACCTGCCCCACGTGTTCGAGCCCTTCTTCAGCAAGCGGCGCGGCGGCACGGGACTGGGACTCTCCATCGTCCAGCGCATCCTGGAGGAGCACCAGGGGGTCATCCGCCTGGGCAATCACCCGGAGGGCGGCGCGGAGGTCACGCTGCTGCTGCCGGCTGTTTCTTCGCCCGACGCAACGCAACACGTAGACTCCCTGGCTTCATGACGCGCACCCGCATCCTCCTCGTGGACGACGAGCCCGGCATCCGCCTGGGCATGAGGGGCTTCCTCACCGCCCACGGCTTCGACGTGGACGAGGCCACCAGCCTCGCCGAGGCACAGGAGGCGTTCCGCACCACGCGCCCCGACGTCGCCGTGGTGGACTACCGCCTCACCGACGGCACCGCGCTGGAGCTGCTACCGCGCCTGAAGGAAATCGACGGCTCGGTGCCCCTGGTGGTGCTCACCGGGCATGGCTCCATCGAGCTGGCCGTCCAGGCCGTGAAGGAAGGCGCCGAGCAGTTCCTCACCAAGCCGGTGGAGCTGGCCGTCCTCAAGGTCGTCCTGGACCGGCTGGTGGCGCAGCGGCGTGAGCGGCAGCGGTTGCTCGCGGAGCGCTCGCGCACGGCGCGCGGCACGGTGGACCCCTTCGTGGGCAGCAGCGCCGCCATCCGCGCGCTCCAGGCGCAGGCCGAGCGCATCATCGAAAGCGACAGCCCGGTGCTCATCACCGGCGAGACGGGCAGCGGCAAGAGCGTGCTCGCGCGCTGGCTGCACGAAGGCGGGCCACGCAAGGACGCGCCCTTCGTGGACCTCAACTGCGCGGCGCTCTCCAAGGATTTGCTCGACTCGGAGCTGTTCGGCCATGAGAAAGGCGCCTTCACCGGCGCGGTGGCCGCCAAGCAGGGCCTGCTGGAGGTCGCCGACCGGGGCACCCTCTTCCTGGACGAGATTGGCGACATGGACGCCGCCGTCCAACCCAAGCTGCTGAAGGTCTTGGAGGAGAAGCGCTTCCGGCGCCTGGGCGACGTGAGAGATCGGCGCGTGGACGTGCGCCTCATCGCCGCCACGCATCAGGACCTGGGCACGGCCGCCCGCGAGAAGCGCTTCCGCAGCGACCTCTACTTCCGCGTCAGCACCCTCATCCTCCACGTCCCGCCCCTGCGCGAGCGGCCGGAGGACATCGTGGGGCTGGCGCACCACTTCCTCGCGGAGATGGGGGCCTCGCGCGGCCGTGGCGCCGTGGGCCTGCAGCCCGACGCGGACGCGGCCCTCACCCGCTACGCCTGGCCCGGCAACATCCGCGAGCTGCGCAACGTGCTGGAGCGCGCCGTGCTGCTGTCCGGCGGCGGCCCGCTGTCCCGGGGCGACCTGCGCTTCGAGGCCACCGCCGGCGAGGCCGCGGCCGACGTGGACGAGGACATCACGCTCGAGGAGCTGGAGCGCCGCCACATCGAGCGCGTCCTGCGCCGCGAACATGGCCACGTGGAGCGCGCCGCCGCGCGGCTCGGCATCCCCCGCTCGTCGCTCTACGAACGCCTCAAGCGCCTGGGCATCAACCGGTCCGGATTCCAGAAACCGGATCCGTAGCCTGGACGCAGCGCGCGAATCCGGCCTGGACGGGTGGAGCAAGCGGCGGAATTTACATGGAACCACGACAAGCCGGTTCCTGGCCTTGAGTTTGCTGGTGGGGCCACCTCCGTGGCCCAGAACATCCTGATCGTCGACGACGAGTCTTCCCTCTGCTGGGTGTTGGGCCAGTTCTTCTCCGGGGCCGGCTACCGCGTGGACTCCGCCGGAGCGCTGGACGAAGCGCTGAACCTGATTACGACGGGCCGCTACGACCTGGTCATCACCGACCTGCGCCTGAGCGGCACGCTGTCCGAGGAAGGGCTGATGCTGGCGGACTTCGTGCGCCGCTTCGCGCCCCAGACGCGGATGATGCTGCTGACGGCGTTCGCCACCCAGGAGCTCACCGACCGCGCCCAATCCCTGGGGGTGGACCTGGTGCTCCCCAAGCCGCAGCCGCTGCCCGCGCTCGCCGAGCACGTGTCCCGGCTGCTGGGCGCCATGTCCCTGGCCACCTGAGCCGTGCCCGCGCTCCGCGTACGAGTCCACTGAGGCTCCGCGAGACGACGCATCGCATAGACAATCAAGATTCAGAACAGCAACTCCAGACTTTCGTCGTGACGCAGGCTCCCTTCGCAGCGTCCCTGCGTTTCCGGATTCCAGAAACCAGATCCAGTGTCTGGACAACCGTGACGCCGCGCTGTTCCAGAACCGCTTCAAACACAGACAAATCGGCCTCGAGGATGCCCATTCAAGGTGGCACCGTGGTTGCTCTTGAACACCGCAGTGACTGAGCGAGCCCTCTCCCCCACCGAGCCATCCTCCCGGCGCCAGCCGTCTGGCAGGGATTTCACGCCCCCCCGTGAATCCCTGAGCCCAGACACGGCGTTCCGGGTGGCCTCCGACTCCCCTCGCTCGACCTCTCCTTCCATTCGCCCGGGTACCCCCATGTCCTCGAAATCCTCACACCGCGACAGAAGACAGACGGCGTGTCTTCCCTGGGTGCTCGCCCTGATGATGGCCGTCACGGCGGGCCAGGCGGCGGCGGCCCCGGTGCTGCGCCACACGGCGGACCAGCGCGGCGACCTGCTGATGATTGGCAACACGCTGGCCCACGACTGCGCCAACAACGTTCCGGCGCCCCTGGTCGGCACCGTGGGCCCCTGTGGCTCCAACACGAGCGATGACGCCGTCGACGTGTACTGGACCATCGAAGCCGGTGTGGCCTACGCGAACACGTCGGTGACGGCCACCCAGGCCCGCAGCCGGGCCGCGCTGGTGATTCCGACGGGCGCCATCGTGACGTATGCGCGGCTCTACTGGGCCGCGCACCTGTCCACCACCACGTCCAACCGGACGCCGGACACCACGGCGGAGTTCGGCCGGCCCGGCGTCTTCACCCAGATGCTGACGGCCGACGTGACGCACCAGTATGCGCCGAACGGCCGGTTCATCTACGAAGCGTCCGCGGACGTCACCAGCCTCGTCGCCACCCACGGCTCGGGCGTCTTCGAGGTCAGTGACGTGGACGCCGTGCCCCTCGCCAACCTCAACAGCACGGACCCGTTCAGCGCGTGGGCGCTGGTCGTCTTCTACCGGCACCCGGACTCGCCCATCCGCAACCTGGCCCTGTTCGACGGCCTGGACAACGTGAGCAACGGCAATCCCCAGACGGTGGTGCTGTCGGGCTTCCAGGTGCCGCAGTCGGGCTTCGACGCCAAGCTGGGCGTGCTGGCCTACGAAGGTGACGCCACGCGCACCGGTGACCAGTTCCGCGTCAACGGGGTGGCCCTCTCGGACGGCGCCAACCCGATGAACAACTTCTTCAACAGCAGCCGTTCGGTGCTGGGAACGCCCGCCTCACATGCCAATGACTTGCCCCGGCTGACGGGTGCGCAAGCGAGCATGTCTGGCGTGGACCTGGACATCGTGGACATCACCCAGCGCGTCTCGGGCGGCGACACGTCGATGACGCTGACCGCGACGTCGTCGGGAGACACGTACCTGCTCGGCGCCTTCGCCACGTCCATCGCCACGCTGCGGCCGGACTTCACGAACACGTACAAGACGGCGACCCCGGTGAATCCTCGCGCGGACGGTTCGCTGCGCGGCGGCGACATCATCGAGTACACCATCGTCACCACCAACACGGGGGATGACGTCAGCATCGAGACCGTCCTGCGCGACCCGCTGCCCTCGCAGCTTTCGTATCTGCCGGGCTCGCTGTCGATTGTCTCCGGCCCCAACGCGGGCGCGCTGACGGACGCCGCGGGCGACGACGTCGGTGAGGTCAGCGCCGCGGGCGTCATCACCGTCCGCCTGGGCACCGGCGCGACGGCCACGCTGGGCGGCAGCCTGCAAATCGGCCAGAGCACGTCCATCCGCTTCCGCACGGTGGTGAACGCGGATGCGTCCGGCGTCGTGGCCAACCAGGCCACCATCACCGCCCAGGGCGAGCGCGGCGCGCCCGCCAGCTCCGCGACCAGCTCGCCGTCTCCCTCCACCACCGGTCCGACGACCATCAGCGTGTCGGTGCCGGATGCCCCCGTGGTGACCTCGCCCACGAACGGAACCACCGTGGGGACGAACGCGCCCGCCTTCACGGGCACGGCCGAGCCCGGCAGCACCGTCAGCGTGGTGGTCAACGGCAACGTCGTCTGCACCGCCGCGGCCCACCCGCAGACGGGCGCCTGGTCCTGCACCACCAGCACGCTGCCGGAAGGCACGCACACGGCCACCGTCACGACGAGCGACCCCCAGGGCAACGTCAGCCCGGCCACGCAGGTGACGTTCACCGTCGACACCACCGCGCCGGACACCAGCATCGTCACCGGCCCCACGGGCGCCGTCGCCACGAACAGCGCGACCTTCACCTTCTCCTCCAACGAGAGCCCGGTGACGTATGAGTGCTCGCTGGACGGCGCGGCGTATGCGGCGTGCGCTTCACCGGCGACCTACACGGGCCTGTCCCAGGGCAGCCACACCTTGGCCGTGCGCGCCCGGGACGCGGCGGGCAACGTCGACCCGACGCCGGCCACCCGCGTCTGGACCGTGGACACGGTGGCTCCGGACACCAGCATCGTCACCGGCCCCTCCGGCCTGACGAACTCCGCCAGCGCCACGTTCACCTTCGGCTCCAATGAGAGCAACGTGACGTACCAGTGCGCCCTGGATGGCGGCGCCTTCGCGGCGTGTACGAATCCCTCCACCTTCTCCGGCCTGTCCCAGGGCAGCCACACCCTGCGGGTCCGCGCCGTGGACGCGGCGGGCAACATCGACGCGACGCCCGCCTCGCGCACGTGGACGGTGGACACGGTGGCCCCGGACACCACCCTGGTCAGCGGCCCTTCGGGGACGACGAGCAGCTCCAGCGCCACGTTCACCTTCACCGCCAACGAGAGCCCGGCCACCTACGAGTGCAGCCTGGACGGCGCCGCGTTCACGGCGTGCACGTCGCCCGCGAACCTCAGCAACCTGGCGGACGGCAGCCACACCTTCGCGGTGCGCGCCCGGGACGCCGCGGGCAACGTGGACGCCACGCCCGCCACCCGCACCTGGACCGTCGACACGACGCCCCCGGACACCACCCTGGTCAGCGGCCCTTCGGGCACGGTGAGCACCGCCAACGCGACGTTCGCCTTCACCGCCACGGAGAGCCCGGCGACGTTCGAGTGCTCGCTCGATGGCGCCACGTTCACCGCCTGCACCTCGCCCCAGGCGTACACGGGGCTGGCCGAAGGCAGCCACACCTTCGCGGTGCGTGCCCGGGATGCCGCGGGCAACGTGGACTCCACGCCCGCCACCCGCACCTGGACGGTGGACACGGTGGCTCCGGAGACGTCCTTCGCGAGCACGCCGCCGCTGGTGTCCAACTCGGCGGATGCCACCTTCGACTTCAGCTCCAACGAGAGCAACGTGACGTATGAGTGCCGGCTGGACGGCGCGCCGCTGTTCACCGCCTGCACCGACCCGCAGACCTTCCCCGAGCTGGCGCAGGGCAGCCACACGCTGCAGGTCCGCGCCGTGGATGCCGCGGGCAACGTGGACCCCACGCCCGCCGTCTATACCTGGACCATCGACACCATCGCGCCGGACACCACCCTCTCGGGCGGCCCCACCGGGACGACGGCGGCCACGGACGCGACGTTCAGCTTCACGGCCAATGAGTCGCCGGCCACGTTCGAGTGCTCGCTCGACGGCGCGCCCTTCACGACCTGCACGGCGCCCGTGACGTACACCGGCCTGGCGGACGGCAGCCACACCTTGCGAGTCCGCGCCGTGGACGCGGCGGGCAACATCGACCCGACCCCGGCCTCTCGCACCTGGACGGTGGACACCACCGCGCCGGAGACGTCGTTCACCAGCACGCCGGCCGCCGTGTCCAACTCGGCGTCGGCCACCTTCGGCTTCACGTCCAACGAGAGCCCGGTGACGTACGAGTGCTCGCTGGATGGCGCGACCTTCGCCGCTTGCGCCACCCCGCAGACCTTCACGGGGCTCGCGGACGGCGAGCACACCCTGGCGGTGCGCGCTCGCGACGCCGTGGGCAACGTGGATGCCTCACCCGCGACGTACACGTGGACCATCGACACCACCGCGCCGAACACCAGCATCGTCAGCGGCCCGCCCGCGCTGACGAACAGCGACGGCGCGACGTTCACCTTCAGCGCCTCTGAGTCCGGGGTGACGTATGAGTGCTCGCTGGATGGCGCGACCTACGCCGCCTGCACCAACCCCGTCACCTTCACCGGGCTGGCGGATGGCAGCCACACCTTGACGGTGCGCGCGGTGGACGCCGCGGGCAACGTGGACCCCACGCCCGCTACGCACACCTGGACGGTGGACACCACGCCGCCCAGCACCTCCATCACCACCTCGCCGGCGGCCATCACCAACGCAACGTCCGCCACGTTCGGCTTCGCCAGCGACTCCTCGCCGGTGACGTATGAGTGCTCGCTGGATGGCGCGGCCTTCGCGGCGTGCGCGAACCCGGTGACGTTCTCCAGCCTGGGGCAAGGCAGCCACACCCTGGCGGTTCGCGCCGTGGACGCCGCGGGCAACGTGGACCCCACGCCCGCCACGCACACGTGGACGGTGGACACCGCCGCTCCGGACGCGCCCGTCATCACCGCGCCCGCCAACGGCGTCTCCGTGCCAACGCAGCAGCCGGTCATCTCCGGCACCGCCGAGCCCGGCACCGTCGTGACGGTGACGGTGGACGGCAACGTGCTGGGCAGCGCCCCCGTGGACGCGAACGGTGACTGGACGTTCACCCCGCCCGCCCCGCTGGACCAGGGCTCGCACACCGTCACCGTGACGTCCACGGACGCCGCCGGCAACGTGAGCGACCCGAGCGCCCCCACGACGTTCACTGTCGACACGGTGGCCCCGGATGCGCCCGAAATCACCGCGCCGGGCGACGGCACCACCCTCGCCACCGCGACGCCTGTGTTCGAGGGCACGTCCGAGCCCTACGCCCAGGTGACGGTGACGGTGGATGGTGAAGTCATCGGCACCGTGACGGCGAACGGTGACGGCCTCTGGAGCATCACCGCGCCCGACGCGCTGGACGAAGGTCCGCACACCGTGGAGGCCACCGCCACCGACGCGGCGGGCAACACCAGCGAGGCGACGTCGCACGACTTCGTCATCGACCTGTCCACCCCGGAGACGTACATCGACTCCGGCCCGGCGGCCTTCACGCGCGACACGTCCGCCAGCTTCGTGCTGCGCACGGAGAACGGCGGTGTTGCCTTCGAGTGCAGCCTGGATGGCGGGCCCTTCACGGCCTGCACCAGCCCCGCGGTGTTCAGCGGCCTGACGGAGGGCCCCCACACCCTGGCGGTGCGCGCGGTGAACGCGCTGGGCACCGTCGACCCGTCACCCGCGACCTACGCGTGGACCGTGGACCGGGTGGCGCCCACCGCGCCCAGCGTCGTCTCGCCCGCGAACGGCGACACGGTGGGCACCGCGACGCCCACGCTCACTGGCACGGGTGAACCCCACAGCCAGATCTACGTGGAGGTGGACGGCGTCACGTACGGCCCCATCCTCGTGGATGGCGACGGCGACTGGACCTACACCCTGCCCCAGGCGCTGCCCGAGGGCCCCGTGAGCCTCTCCGTGGTCAGCGTGGACGCGGCGGGCAACACCAGCGAGCCGACGGCCCACGGCTTCATCGTCGACCTGACGCCGCCCGACACGTTCATCGACTCGGGCCCAGCCCTCATCACCCGTGAGACGTCCGCCACCTTCGAGCTGCGCGCCGAGGGCGGCGCCGTGGGCTTCGAGTGCAGTCTGGATGGCGCGTCCTTCACCGCCTGCACCTCGCCGGTGAGCTACACCGGGCTCGCGGATGGCGAACACCTGTTCCTGGTGCGCGCCTTCGACGCGGTGGGCAACGTGGACGCCACGCCCGCGGAGTACACGTGGACCGTGGACACCGTGGAGCCGGACACCGTCATCGTGTCCGGTCCGGCGTCTCCCACCAACGCCACGTCCGCGACCTTCGAGTTCACGTCCAACGAGCCGGGCTCGACGTTCGAGTGCAGCGTGGACGGCACGGCCTACACCACGTGCACCAGTCCCCTCGTTCTCGAGGGCTTCGCCGAGGGCGAGCACACGCTGTGGGTCCGCGCCGTGGATGCCGCGGGCAACGTGGACAGCACGCCGGACAGCTACACCTGGACGGTGGACCTGACGCCTCCGGCGGCCCCGGTCATCGCCTCGCCCAGCCAGGGCGCGGTGCTGAACGACGGCGCGGTGACGATCACCGGCACCACCACCGACGCGGTGTCCGTCATGGTGTCGGTGGGCAACACGACCTACGGCCCCATCCTCGTGGACGGTTCGGGCAACTGGAGCTTCGACGTGCCGGTGACGCTGCCGGATGGCACGTACACCGCCACCGTCACGGCCCAGGACGCCGCGGGCAACACCAGCGCCCCGGCCACCGTCACCTTCACGGTGGACACCACCGCGCCGGACACCGCCATCGACAGTGGCCCGGCGACCCTGACGAACGACACCTCCGCGTCCTTCGTCTTCTCGTCGAACGAGGCCTCGGTGACGTACGAGTGCAGCCTGGACGGCGCGGCCTTCGCGGCGTGCCCGGCCCAGGCCGACTTCGGACCGCTGAGCGACGGCGAGCACACCCTGGCGGTGCGCGCGGTGGACGCCGCCGGCAACGTGGACGCCACGCCCGCCACGCACACGTGGACGGTCGATACCCAGCCGCCCACGGTGGCCATCACCGCTCCCGCCAACGGCGCGGTGCTCGACGTGGCGACGGTGACGTACACGGGCACCGCGGAGCCGGACAGCACGGTGACGGTGGTGGTGGACGGCGTCACGCTTGGCACCGTCGACGCGGACGGCGCAGGCAACTGGACGTTCACGGCGAACGCGCCGCTGGCGGAGGGCTCGCACACCGTCTCCGTCACCGCGACGGACGCGGCTGGCAACACCAGCACCCCGGTGACCCACACCTTCACCATGGACGCCGAGCCGCCCGAGACGCTGTTCACCCAGACGCCGCCCACGCTCAGCGGCGCCAGCACGGCCACCTTCGCGTTCGATTCGGATGAGTCCCCGGTGACGTACGAGTGCAGCCTGGACGGCGCGCCCTTCGCGGCGTGCGACAACCCGACCGAGCTGACGGGCCTGTCCGACGGTGAGCACCGCTTCGAGGTGCGCGCCCGGGACACGGACGGCAACGTGGACCCGACCCCCGCCGCCTTCGAGTGGACGGTGGACACCACGCCGCCGGAGACCACCATCGTCAACGGCCCGCCGCTCACCGAGGCTCCCGCCCAGGCCACGTTCACCTTCGAGTCGAACGAGGCGCCGGTGACGTACGAGTGCAGCCTGGACGGCGCGCCCTTCGCGGCGTGCACGAACCCGGTCACCTTCACCGAACTGGCGCTGGGCTCGCACACGCTGCAGGTGCGCGCGGTGGATCAACTCGGCAACGTGGACCAGACGCCGGCCACGTACACCTGGGTGGTCACCGCCGACGCGGACGGCGACGGCCTGACGGACGCCGAGGAGATTGCCCTGGGCACCGACCCGAACAACCCCGACACGGACGGTGACGGCCTGCCGGACGGCATCGAGGTGCTCGTCGCCGGAACCGACCCGCTCGACGACGACACGGACGACGACGGCATCCTGGACGGCAACGAGGACGCCAACCACAACGGCATCGTCGACGAGGGAGAGACGGACCCGAAGAACTGGGACACCGACGGTGACCTGCTCTCCGACGGTCTGGAGATGGGCCTCACCGCGCCCCAGGGCAGGGACACCGACATGACGCGCTTCGTGGCGGACGCGGACCCGACGACGACGACGGACCCGCTCAACCGCGACACGGACCACGGCAGCGTGTGGGACGGCTATGAGGACCTCAACCGCAACGGCCGCGTGGACCCGGGTGAGAGCAATCCGCTGGTCACCGAGGACGACCTCGACGCCGACCTGGACGGTATCGACGACGAAACGGAGCGCCGGCTGGGCATGAACCCCTACAGCTCGGACAGCGACAACGACGGCGTGCCCGACGGCATCGACGGCATCACCGACACGGATGGTGACGGCCTCATCGACGCGTTGGACCCCGACAGCGACAACGACGGCATCCTGGACGGCACGGAGATGGGCGTGACGTTGGAGACCGCTCCGGCGGACACGGACCGCAGCTCGCCCAACTTCCGTCCGGACGCGGACCCGAGCACCACCACCGACCCGAAGAACCCGGACACGGATGGTGACGGGCTGCTCGACGGCGAGGAGGACGCCAACCACGACGGCCGCGTCGATGCCACGGAGACCGACCCGAACAACCCGGACACGGATGACGACGGGCTCCCGGATGGCGTCGAAGTGAAGGGCGCCAACCCCACCGACCCGCTCAACCCGGACACGGACGGCGATGGCCTGCTCGACGGCGCCGAGGACGCCAACCACAACGGCGTCCGCGACGCCACGGAGACCGACCCGAACAACGCCGACACGGACAATGGCGGCGCCAACGATGGTGATGAAGTCGCCGGCGGCACCAACCCGCTGGACCCCAACGACGACTTCACCATCTCCGGCCACGGCTGCAGCACGGGCGGCGCGAGCACCCTTGCTCCGCTGGCGCTGATGCTGCTCGCCCTGCCGCTGCGGCGTCGGCTCCGGCCGACAGGTGACCGCCGTTCCCGGGGTGTTCCGGTGGACTGAGGCCACCTTCTTCCACCGTCTCGATACCGGCGGATGGATTGGCTCATCGTTTCTTGAGTCGGCCATCCGCCGGTGCCAACCTTCGCGGCTCCTACCGGGGCCCGTCCCAGCCTCGACCTGCCATGCACTTCACCTTCGTTCTCCCAACCGCACCGCGCAGCCTCTTCCGCCGCGTGACACGGCTCGCCGCCGCATTGCTGCTGGTGGCCTCGGCCACCGCCAGCGCGCAGCCCTCGGTATCGCAGGCCATCGACGTGCAGCAGTACAAGCCCGGCCCGGGCGCCTATGACGTGCTCGGCGTGCACAGCGCGCGTATCGCGCCGCACCTGAGCTGGAACCTGGGTGCGTCGCTCAACTACGCGGAGGATCCGCTCAATCTCGTGGACCCCCGAGCGGACCGGTTCCTCTACCGCATCGTGGACAGCCAGCTCACGCTGGACCTGATGGGCGCCATCTCCCTCTTCGACCGGGTGGAGCTGGGTGTGTCGCTGCCCGTCTCCCACACCACCTCCGAGCCCGCGGCCGCCGTCGCGCCGGACCTGGCGAACGGCGTGGGCACCACCGGCGTGGGCGACCTGCGCCTGGTGCCCAAGGTCCGCCTGCTCTCCACCGACAGCGGCATCCACCTCGCGGTGACGGCGCCGTTGACGCTGCCCACCGCGGGCGGCGCGAAGTTCCTCGGCTCGGACACCGTGACGTTCCAGCCGCGCTTCGTGGCGGAGTGGGCCACCACCGCGGTGCGCCTCTTGGCCAACGTGGGCTTCAACTTCCGGCGCGAAGAGCAGTTGCGCAACCTGCGCGTGGGCCATGAGCTGGCGTACGCGTTGGGCGCCGAGGTGCCCCTCACCGAGAAGCTGACCGCCCAGGCCACCCTGGCGGGCGCGCTCGGGTTGAATGAGTCAGGTTCGGCCCAGCGGCCCATGGAGGCCCTGGGCGCGCTGAAGTACCGCTTCATCGACGGGCTGGCCGCCCACGTGGGCGCGGGGCCGGGCCTGTCGCGCGGCTACGGCACGCCGTCCTTCCGCCTGCTCGCGGGCGTGGCCTGGACTCCGTCCGTGTCGAAGGCGGCGCCCGCGGCGCTGCCGCCCCCCTGCGACCTGGGGCCGGAGGACTACGACGGCTTCCAGGACGACGACAACTGCCTGGACCCGGACGACGACAACGACGGCATCCCCGACGTCGTCGATGTGTGCCCGACCGAGCCGGAGACCTACAACGGCTTCCAGGACGAGGACGGCTGCCCGGATGACCCGACCGCCCACCAGCCGCCGACGCAGGAGGGCACGCCCGCCGCGCCCCCGCCGGCCCTGTCGCTGCCCCCCGCCCCGGTCGACAGCGACGGCGACGGCATCATCGACTCCGAGGACGCCTGCCCCAACGAGCCCGAGGATTTTGACGGCTTCGAGGACGAGGACGGCTGCCCCGACCCCGACAACGACCAGGACGGCATCCCGGACGCGGTGGACAAGTGCCCCCTGGAAGCGGAGACCATCAACGGCTTCCAGGACGACGACGGCTGCCCGGACAAGGGCAAGTCCCAGGTGCGCGTGGAGGGCGCGCGCATCGTCATCCTGGACAAGGTGTACTTCGCCACCGGCAGGGATCGGATTCTCCCCCGCTCGTTCAGCCTGCTGCGGCAGGTCGCCTCCACCCTCAAGGCGAACCCGCGGATCCTCCAGGTGCGTGTCGAGGGACACACGGATGACCAGGGCAACGACGCGAAGAACCTGGACCTGTCCCAGCGCCGGGCGAAGAATGTGGTCGCCTTCCTGGTGAAGGAGGGCATCGCCGCGGAGCGCCTGGAGGCGGTGGGCTACGGTGAGGCCAAGCCGGTGGACACCAACAAGACGGCCAAGGGGCGCGAGAACAACCGGCGCGTCGAATTCAATATCGTGAAGGTCTCCCAGCCTTCGACGGAAGGAGGCACGCACTGATGCGGACAGCCCCTTGGATGATGGCGGTGCTCCTGGCGGGTGCACCCGCGCTCGCCGCACCGGCACCCGCGCCGTGTGGCGGGCTGCGCTTCGAAAGTGGACGGATGGTGTTTGGCCGGACGCTGGCCCCACAGGGCCCGGAGACGGAGGCGTGCCTCAAACATGTCGCGGAGGCCGTGCTGGCGCGTCCCGCCATCCGCTCGGTGACGGTGGCGGCGAAGCTCCCCGACGCGGACCGGCTGGACGGCCGGGGACTGGCCACGGCGAAGCGCGCGGCGGAGGTCCTGGTGGCCGCGGGCGTGCCACGCACCCGCGTGTCGGCCGTGGCCCCCGCCTCGGTGGAGGGTGAGCCGTCACAGCTCCAGCTCGCGTACGTGGAACGCCCGGCGCAGCCCGCGGTGGCCCGGGTGCGCGCGGCCAGCGGCGCGGTCGACGCGGGCGCCACGGAGGCGCAGCTCAGCCCCAGGGCGGCGGGCGACTCGCTCTATCCCGGGGAGCTGCTGCGCACCGGCGCGAACGCCCAGGCCGAGCTGGCCCTGGCGGACGGCAGCGTGGTGCGCGTGGTGCCGGACAGCCTCATCAAGGTCGGCACCATCGAGCTGACGGCCAACCTCCAGCGCAAGGTGCAGTTGGACCTGCTGCGGGGCACCGTCGAGACGGACGCGGCGCCCGGTGGCATGGGCTCCATCTTCGAGGTCCGCACCCGCGGCGCGGTGGCAGGCGTGCGAGGGACGCGCTTCCGCGTGTCCACCCAGGACGACGGCACCAGCCGACTGGAGACGCTCGAAGGCAAGGTGGCGTTGAACGCGGCGCAAGCGGAGGTCGAAGTCGCGGGCGGCCAGGGCTCCCGCGCGAAGCTGGGCTCACCGCCCGAGCCTCCGCGTCCGCTGCTCGCGGCGCCCACGCTGGTGGGGCCTCGCGGCGGTTCGTTCCAGGCCGTGCCGAAGGTCACCTGGCGGCCGCTCGAAGGCGCGTCGACGTACCGGGTCCAACTGGCGCGCACGGCGGACTTCATCACGGACGTGCAGACGTATGACACGTCTGGCGCCGAGCTGGCGGTCCCCGGACCTCGTCAGGGCAAGTGGTTCTGGCGGGTGGTGGCCGTGGACGCCGATGGCTTCGTGGGTTTCCCCTCGAAGATCTACACCTTCGACGTCCAGCCCTGAGACTGCTGCATTGCGCGGGCCCATCCGGGCACGCATGATGGCCGGGCCCCGCGTCCCAGCGGGACCCCGCCCATGGACTCCCACCCCGCCGAGCCCAGCCGACGCGACCCCCGCCGTCTGCCCTCACCCGCCTTGTCGCGGTGGCAGGGCGCGTGCGTGGGCATCGCGCTGGCGGTGGTGACGGCGGTCCAGGGCGGCGCGCCGGGCTTCCTCGAGCGCTCACTCTACGACCAGGCGGTGAGTCGGCTGCTCCCCGCCGTGCCTCCCAGCGAGGACCTGGTGCTGGTGGAGGTGGATGACCGCGCGCTCGCGTCCCTGGGCGAGCGGTGGCCGCTGTCTCGCGCGACGTGGGCCAGCGTGTTCCATGCACTCGCCGCGCAGCGTCCGGCCGCCGTGGCGGTGGACGTCGTCTTCGACCAGCCCGGTCCGCGCGACGCGCTGGAGCTGGGCGAGGACATCCTGACGGCGCTCCAACGTTCGGGGTTGATGGAGCAACCCGCGGGCGCGGCGCTGGCGGAGGACCTGGAGGCGCGGCTGCGGACCCGGGACGGCGACGCCCGGCTCGCGGAGGCCCTCTCGGAGGGACACGGAATCATCCTGGGCGCCGCCGCCCTCACCCACGATGTCCCGGTGATGCAGCCGCTGGAGGATGGCGCGCTCGGCACGCCCCTGGCCCTGCCAGCCCAGGCGCTGCGGCTCCAGGCGCAGGAGGTGGCGGGCAGCATCGCTCCGCTGCGAATGGCGGCGCGGGGCAGCGGCACGCTGAACATGCTCGTGGACGGCGACGGCGTCATCCGCCGCTATCCCTACGCGGTGGGCGTGAAGGGCCAGTCCTGGCCTTCCCTGGCGCTGGCCACCGCGCTGCACCTGTCGCCCGAACGGGCCGAGCCCCTGCGCGCGTTCGCCGCCGTGGACCACGGCGCGCCGTTGATGCGCCTCCCCGCCCCCAACTGGCTGCCCCGGCTGAGCCTGGCGGACGTGCTGCACTCGGACCCTCGCTCGGTGGGACTGGACCTGGCGCTGCGGGACAAGACGGTCTTCGTGGGCGTCACCGCGACGGGGCTGCACGGACAAAGCACGCTCCCCGGTCAGGTGGCGGTGCCCGGCGTGGAGATTCACGCCTTCGCCTTGGACAACCTGCGCTCGGGGCGGCTGATGCGCTCGTCGGGCTGGGTCGCGCTGCTGGGCGTGCTGGAGACCGCGGCGGTGCTCCTCGGCTTCGTGCTGCTCTGCCGGCGGGCGCGCACGCTGGGCGCCGTGCTCCGGAGCGCGCTGGCCCTGACGGCGGTGCACACCGCGCTGGTGGCGTGGCTGGCGGCGGACCCGGGCTGGCTCATCCCGCTGGTCCCCGCCTGGGTGGGGCTGGCGTGGGTACTGCTGGTGGACGCGGCCTCGCGCGCCGAGGAGCTGGGGCGGCAGCGCGGGGCCCTGCGCCGGCTCTTCATCCGCTACCCCCAGGCCTCGGTGGAGCCCGCCCCCGCGTCGCGAGAGGCCCCTCCCGCTCGCACCGACGCGATGCGCCAGGACTAGCCGAACATCGCCTCCACGCGAAGCCTTGAGCCCACGGACAACCGTGGCAGCATCCCAGCCTCCTCCATGGTCCGCTACGCCCTCATCGCCGAGCCCGATCCCCAGCGAGCCGCAGGTCTGTTGTCCCTCGTCGTCGAGGAAGGGCTCGAGGGCGTCGTCGCCCGGGATGGCGCCGAGGCCGAGGAGACGATGCGCCAGCGCGGCGCGCCCCTGCTGCTCGTCACGGACCTGGCGCTGCCCCGCGTGGATGGCTTCGCGCTGCTGACGTGGCTCCGCGAACAGAAGGACGCCGCGGACACGCAGGTGGTGGTGGTGACGGCCTTCGACGAGCTGCGCGTGCGTGCGTGGCAGCTCAAGGACACGCTGGGCATTCACGCGCTGCTCAGCCGCCGGGCCTCGGCGGAGTTGATGCGGGACACGCTGCGGCGGGTCCTCGGCGGACAGCTCGCGTCCCAGCCGCTCCTGGAAGAGCCCACCGCCGAACAGGAACGGCAGCGGCTGGCGAGCATCGCCGCCATGCGGCTGGTGGACGACGGGCCGCCCGAGGCCGAGCTCCAGCAGCTCGTCACGGAGGTGGCGCAGGCGTTCGGCGTCCCCGTGGCCCTGCTGACGCTGGTGCTGGGCGAGCGGCAGTGGTTCAAGGCCCACGTGGGCCTGCCGCCTTCGCTCGCGAAGGACCGGGGCACACCGCGCGACTGGGCCTTCTGCCACCACGTGGTGCAGGGCCGCGAGCCCCTGGTGGTGCCCGATGCCCGGCGCCACCCCTACTTCCGGGACAACCCGCTGGTCCGCGACGGCATCGTGGGGAGCTACGCGGGCGCGCCCCTCCAGACCTCCACGGGCGAGGTGCTGGGCTCGCTGTGCGTCATCGACACGCGTCCGCTCGTGCTCGGCGCGGAGGACCTGGCCGCCCTGCGGGAGCTCGCCCACCGCGTGGCCGAGGACCTGGAGCAACGGGGCCGGGCGAAGCTGGCCGCCGCGAAGGCCCAGGCCGAGCCCGGCCTCTCCGAAGCCACGGCCCTGTCGCTGCTGCGCGAAGCGGTGCAGGCCCTGGACGTGCCCGCCCTGCTGGTGGCGCCCGGACGGAGGCCCCACGCGAGCAACGCCGCGTTGACGGAGCTGCTGGGACTTCCCGCCACGCCGTTCCCGGGCATGACGTTCGAGGCCTTCTGCCAACACGTGGCGGGCCTCACCGCCGACCCGGCGGGCACGCTGCGGCAGCTCGACCTGGCCGCGGAGTCCTCCCGGGGTCTCCGTTTGTCACTCGCGCTGGAGCGGCCCCAGCCCCGGCGGCTGCGCTGGGTGGCCAGGCCCTTCCCCATCCCCGGCGGCGTGGCGCAGATGCTGACGCTCTCCGACCTGGGCAACGCCCGCACCTCGCGCGAGGAGCGAGAGCGCCAGGTCCGGGTGGACGCGCTGACGGGCCTGGACACGCGGCGCGAGGGCGAGGAGCGCGTGCTGCGTGAGATTGGCCGATGCCGCCGCAGCGGTGTGCCCTTCAGCGTGCTGCTGGCCGACCTCGCCGGACTGAGCCGCATCAACGCGGCGCAGGGCTTCGACGCGGGTGACGCCGCGCTGCGCGACGGCGCGCGCATCCTGGAGGCCTTGGGGGCACCCTCGGGCTTCGCGGTGCGGTGGGAAGGCGGCGCATTCCTGCTGGCGCTCCCCGGCGTGGATGCCGCGCAGGCGGAGACGCTTCGTCAACGGCTCCACGACACCGCCGGAAGCCCCCCACTGGTGACGGCCGCCGTCACGGTCGAGGGTGAGGAAGATCCCCAGGGCACCCTGGCCCGCGCGCAAGCGGCGCTCGTCCGCGCGAAGACGGAGCAGCGGCCGCCGCACCTGACCTGAGAGCCTCGCATGCCAACCGCCGTGCCCGACCGCCTCCGTCTGCCCTTCCACTTCGACGCGGCCCCGCTCCAGCACGAGCTCGCGAGCCTCCCCGCCGAGGCGTGGGTGCCCCACTTCAACAAGCGCGAGTACGAAGGCGAATGGAGCGGCGTGCCCCTCCGCTCCGTCGGCGGCAGGGACGGACACATCTACCCGGACCCCACCGGCCGGGAGCGTTACGCCGACACGCCGCTGCTGTCGCGCTGTCCCGCGTTCCGCGCCGTGCTGGCCACGTTCCAGTGCCCCATTGGCGCGGCGCGGCTGCTGAAGCTCGCGGCGGGCGCGCACATCCGGGAGCACACCGACTACAACCTGGGCTACGCGGACGGCGAGGTGCGGCTCCATGTCCCCGTCACCACGCACCCCGACGTGGCCTTCTTCCTGGCGGGTGAGCGCGTGGTGCTCCAGCCGGGCGAGTGCTGGTACCTGGACTTCAACCACCCGCACCGCGTGGACAACCCCAGCGACACCGACCGCGTCCACCTGGTGCTGGACTGCGCGTTGAACGACTGGCTGCGCGACGTCTTCGCCGGAGCCATTCATGGAGCGTGAGGCCTTCGAGCGCTTCCGTCAGCGCGTCCTCGAGGACACGGCGCTTCAAAAAGCCCTGCGCGACACACCGGACACCGCCACGTTCCTCGCCCGGGCCGTGGCGTTGGGCGCTGCGCAGGGCTGTCACTTCACCGCCGAGGACGTCCAGGAGGCCCTGCGCGAGGCCCGCCGGGCGTGGCGGGAGCGCTGGATATGACCACGCTCGAAGGCTGGGTGCCCGCGCGCATCCATGAGGACGCAGGCCGGCTGCGCGTGGACTGGTGCCACCTGGGCGACCAGCGCTTCACCGACCCGTTCTTCGATGAGACGTTGGAGCGGCGCCTGCGCCACCCGTTCGCCATGCTCTTCCGGCACCAGACGTCCATGGAGGACCTGGTGGCGCGGCAGGCCCGGCGGCCGGGGCTGCCCGTGCGGGGGCTGGTGTTCCACATGTCCCGCTGCGGCTCCACGCTGGTGGCGCAGCTCCTGGCCGCGCTGCCCCGGAACATCGTCCTCTCCGAGGCGGGTCCCGTGGACACGGTGCTGCGGGCGCATCAACGGCTGCCCGGTCTCACCGACGCGCAGCGCGTCGAATGGCTTCGCGCGGTGGTGAGCGCGTTGGGCCAGCAGCGCCATCCGGACGAACGCGCGGTGTTCCTCAAGCTGGACGCGTGGCACGTGCTGGAGCTTCCGCTCCTCCAGCGCGCCTTTCCCGGCGTGCCGTGGATGTTCCTCTACCGAGACCCGGTGGAGGTCATGGCCTCACACCAGAACCACCGGGGCGCGCACATGTTGCCGGGGCTGTTGCCGCCGGAGCACCTGGGCCTGGCGTCCGGACAGTTGGAGGGCATGCCCCTGGACGAGTACGGCGCGCGCGTGCTGGCGGCCTACTGCGAGGCCGGGCGGCGGGGCTACCAGGCGCGTCAGGCTCCGGCGCGGCTGGTGGACCACCGGCAGCTCCAGCGGGAAGCCATGCCGCTGCTCACGGAGCTGTTCGGCGTGGCGCTGACAGGCGACGACGACGCGCGCCTGCGCGACGTGCTGGAGCGCAACGCGAAGAACCCGGTGCTGCCCTTCGAGGACGACACCCAGGAGAAGGCCCGGCGGGTCTCGCCGCTCGCGCGTGAGCTGGCGGAGCGCTGGTGCCGCCCCGTCCATGACGCGCTCGAAGCGGAGCGGCTGAAGGGCCACGCCCCGCCCTGACGCAACGAGGCCTCAGCGACGCAGCCGCGCCGCGACGGCCTCCTGGATGAGGCCCGCCAGCCGGATGGAGCCCTGCGCGTCCTTGCTGGTGTGCACGCGCCACGCGCCCGCGCGGGTGTGGAGCATCAGCCGGTAGGACTCCTCGGCGAGCACGAGCCGGGCGATGCACCCGAAGATGACCAGGACGACGGCAATCAGCGCGGCCTCGTAGACGCCCCGGGACGCGCTGGCCGAGACGGACAGCGCGGACAGGGCGGGCAACCCCACGCTCATGGACAGGCCCAGCGTGGCAATCACAGGCACCATGCGCGGCGTGCGCCGCACGGACTCCACGCGCTGGATGTCCGCGAGCAGCAGCGTCTTGCCCCGGGCCACCACCCGCTCGGTCGTCACCAGCATGCCCGCCTCTTGGAACAGCGGTGCTTCGGAGGGCGCGGGCGGCGCCACGGCCGGCCGTTCCGAAAACGCGGGAGAACCAGGCAGCGACGCGGGAACGGCGAGTGGCTCAATCATGGGTGGACCCAGGAGACGGCGGCACGGCCCCGCCGGGAGAAATGAACGCCAGACTCGGCTGCACGGGGACGTGCGCCATCAACACCCTGCGAAGCTCGTCGAGCGGGCTGCCCATCGCGAAACAGTCGCGGGCGCCCAGCCGCAGGGCGAGTCCCACCAGCCGCTCATCCGCGAAGGGCACCAGCACGATGACGGGCCCCTGCGCGGAGAGCTCCCGGGCGAGCTTGAGCTGACACGGGAGGCTCTCACCCCGCTCGACGTGAACGAGCACGAGGTCCGGCCGGTCCGCCGCGGCCGCGCTCGACTCCAGCGCGATGCCCAGCTCGGCCAGCACGTCCTCGAGGAGCGAGCCGAGTGACGCATCTCCTCCGAGCAGGAGGGCACGGGCAGTGGACGAAGACTTCACGTTGGAACATCAAGCAACACCCATGCCCGCCCGCTCCGCCCCGGGGGACACGCCCGCACCGGCGCGGACCGTTGCATCACGCCAGCCGAGCATGGCGGATTACCACGGTGTCCCGCCCGCCCTACCCGCGCTCCCGCTCGCGTCGGTGGATGGTCGACACATCGATGCCGAGCACCTCCGCGGCGCGCGTCTTGTTCCCGCCGCAGCGTGTCACCATCCACGCGATGTACTCGCCCTCCAGCCGCCGCAGCGGCCACAGGGCGTGCTGCGCCATCACCAAGGGCTGCACTTCGGGTGATTCGGGCGGCAGGTGTGGGCGCAGGTCTTCCAGCCCCACCACCTCGCGCGACACCATGACGGCGAGCCGCTCTATCAGGTTCTCCAACTCCCTCACGTTTCCCGGCCAGGGCATGTTGGCCAGCACGGCCACGGCCTCGGGCGCGAGCGACTGCATGCAGGCGCGCGGGTTGCGGGCGCGGGCGCGGGTGATGAAGTGCTCCACCAACAGGGGGATGTCCTCACACCGCTCCGACAAGGGCGGCAGCCGGAGCGTGACGACATTGAGACGGTAGAAGAGGTCCGCGCGAAAGCGCCCCTCGCGCACCCGCGCTTCCAAATCCTGATGGGTGGCGGCGACGACCCGCACGTCCACCGTGCGGCTGCCATCCGCGCCCACCGCGCGCACCTCGCCGTCCTCGAGGACGCGCAGCAGCCGGGCCTGGAGCTCCAGCGGCATGTCGCCAATCTCGTCGAGGAACAGCGTGCCTTGGTCCGCCTCCACGAAGAGACCGCGCCGGGCGTGCGTCGCCCCGGTGAAGGCGCCCTTCAAGTGTCCGAAGAGCTCGCTCTCCAGCAGCTCATGGGGCAGCGCCGTGCAGTTGACGGCCACGAAGGGCCCGGAGGCGCGCGGCCCCTGGAAGTGCAGCGCGCGGGCCACCAGCTCCTTGCCCGTGCCGCTGGGCCCTCGCAGCAACACCGCCGCGTGGGCGTGCGCGACGCGGTCGATGAGTTCATACAGGTGACGCATCGCCGCGCTGCGTCCCACCAGGGCGCCCAGTCCGCTGCGCTCGGCGGCGGCCCGCCGCAGGGCCCGGTTCTCCGCGTGGAGCCGGCGCTCCTTCAGCGCGCGCTCCAGGAAGACGAGCACCTCGTCCAGCCGGAAGGGCTTGGTGAAGTAGTGAAAGGCGCCGCGCCGCATCGCCTCGACCGCGCTCTCCACGCCACCGAAGGCCGTCATCATCAACACGGGGACGTCCGCGTCGAGCGCGCGCACGGCCTCCAACACGTCCAGGCCGTCCACGCCTTCCATCCGCAGGTCGCACAGCACCGCGTCATAGGGCCGCGCGCGCGCCATCCGGATGGCCTCCTCGCCGCCCGTGGACAGGTCCACCCCGTAGCCCGCGTCCGTGAGGGGCTCGCGCAGCATGAGCCCCATCTCCACGTGGTCATCCACCACCAGGATGCGTCCCTTAGCCGACATACCGCTCCTCCGTACCGGGCTTCGCGCTGGGCCACGACACGGTGACGCAGGTGCCCCGGCCCTCCTCGCTCTCCAGCTCCAACCGGCCACCGTGGTTGCGCACGACGTGGGCCACCATCGTCAGGCCCAGCCCCGTGCCCTGCCCCGCTTCTTCGTGGTGAAGAACGGGTCGAAGACCTGATTGAGGTGCTCGCGGGGGATGCCGCAGCCGTCGTCGCGAATGGACAGCGAGACCAGGCCCCATGGCTCCACGCCTGGGCCCTCCGACATCGACGCGGACAGCGTCACCCGGCCGCCCTCGCCGCAGGCATGACAGGCGTTGAGCGCCAGGTTCACCAGCACCTGCTGGAGCTGGTCCGGGTCGGCGGCCAACGGCGGAAGCGAGGCCGGGACCTCCATCTCCAAGTGAATCTGCCGCCGCTCCACCTCCACGCGCAGCAGCTCATGGACGTCGCGCAGGATGGCGTCCAAGGGCACCGGGCGAACCGCGGTGGGCTGCAAGCGGGAGAAGTCCAGGAGCTGGCGCAGCGTGCGGCTCACCCGGTCAATCTGTTCGATGATGACGGCGATGCCGGGCCCCTGCGGGTGCTCCTTGCCCAGCTTGCTCAGGACGTACTCGGCCCGTCCGCGCACCACCCCCAGCGGCGTCCCGATTTCATGCGCGATGCCCGCGGCGAGCACACCCACCGTGGCCAGCTTCTCCGCGCGAAGGAGCTGCGTCTCCAGGGCGCGCACGTTGCTCAAGTCCTCCACCACCAGCAGCGTCTGAACCTCCGGGTGGCGCGCCTCCAACGGCACCGCATGGAGGTTGAACCGGCCCTCCTCGCCAAAGAGAACCAGCGTCTCGCCCAGCACACTGTGCGCCCGGGACTCGCTGGCCGCCGCCGCCACCAGCGCGCGAATCCGCGCCACCACCGGCCCCGGCGCCTGGGGAAAGGCGGACTCCAACGGCGCATGAATGGCGTCGGGCGGCATGCGCGCGCGCAGCACCTGATTCACCGCGCTGATGCGCCCGTCCGCGGTGAGCGCCAGCACGCCCGAGGGAATGTGGTCGAGAATCTTCTGCGTCTTGTCGTGAAGGTGCGCGAGCTGGTCCGCGTGCTGCCGGCTCTCCCGGAGCGCCGCCGCCCTGCGCTGCGCCAGCACCACGTACACCGCGAACGTCACGAGGAAGAGCGCCACGAGCAACGCCGCCGCCAGGAGCCGCCAGATGAGCGCCTGCTGATGCGAGCGCAGCGTCGCCGTGGACACCAGCGTCGCCGCGGACCAGTGACTGCCGCCTCGGACGCGGATGGGCGTGAACACGGCGATGGCCTCGGAGCGCCCCAGGCCCAGCCGCTCGGCTTCTTCCGCGCGCAGGGGAAAGGCGCCGCGTTCGCCCTCGCGCATGCGCGCGATCAACTCCGTGAAGCCCGGCACCAACGAGCGCTCCAGCTCCAGCCGCCGGAACCAATCCACCAGCGTGGCGTCGCTCGCGGAAGTGGGCTGACCGTACGCGCCCAACAGCAGCAGCCGCGCATCCGGGTCCGACGTGACGATGCGCAGCGGCATGAAGAAGGATGTGGTGTCCACCAGCACCGCCACCGCGCCACCGGGACGGCCCGAGTCATCCAGGGGCAACGCCGTGGCCATGACGCGCAGCCCATCCGAACCACCGTCCTCCACGGGCGGCGACATGGTGACGTCGCCCGGAGGACGCGCGAGCGCGCGCCGGGCCGCATCCGTCATCTGCGCCAGCACGGGCGCGCGCGCCACCTGCTTGCCCATGCGCCGGTCCAACATGCGCAGCCACTCCTGGCCCGGGCGTCATAGGCGATGATGACCTTGTACTGGCCCACCGCCTCCAGCAACGCGCGCAGCTCGCGGCGGTGCTCGGCGACCGTGCCCGGCTGGGACATCAACTCGCCCGCGAAGCGCAGGTCCTCGGCCACGTCCTCCAGCGTCTCCGCCACACCGCGCGTGGCCTCATCGAGCTGGGCCTGGCGCTCCACCGCGAACTGCCGCGCCTGGTCCTCCCGGTTGCGTTCGAGCAGGGTGAAAACCCCCACCCCCACGGTCGTGAGGGCGGCGCAGAGCAGCAGGATGGGGATGAGCGCGTACCGCATGGGCCGCGGAGTCTAACCGCCGGCGAGTACCCAACCCCTTGAAATAGCAGGGAAAACAAGAGGCTCGCGTGCCTGGGCGCCGACTTTGGCGATTGACACCCTGCGTCGGACGCTGTTACCTACCGGTCGGTAGGTCGAGAAAGAGGAGCACACGTGACGAACACCGGAGGACGGAAGCCGGACGAGGGCGAGCGCTACCGGGCCATCTTGGAAACGGCGGCGAGGCTCATCTGCGACCGGGGGTACGAGGGCACGTCGATGCAGGAGATCGCCGCCGCGTGCCGCATGACGAAGGCGGGCCTCTACCACCACATCCAGAACAAGGAGCAGTTGCTCTTCGCCATCATGAATTACGGGATGGACTTGTTCGAGGAGCAGGTCCTCTCGCGCGTGCAGGACATCCCCAATCCGGTGGAGCGGCTGCGCGCGTGCATGCGCCACAACATCCTGCTGGTGACGCGGGGGTGGAGCAAGGAGGTCATCATCATCCTCCACGAGCACGCCACGCTCACCGGCGAGGCGCGCGCCTTCATCGACGCCCGGAAGAAGAAGTACGTCGACTTCCTGGAGGAGGCCTTCGGGCAGGCGTCGCAGCAGGGCCTCATCCGTCCCGTGGACCCCACGGTGGGCGCCTTCTCGTTCCTGGGCATGGTGCTGTGGATCTACAAGTGGTTCAAGCCGGACGGGCGCCTCACGGACGAGCAGATCGCCGACGGCATGGTGGACATGCTGTTCCCGCCCCTCACGGCCGCGGACCTCGCGGGCCTTCCGGGCTCCGCCGCGCTGCGCATGGTGCCGCGCACCGCCGCCACCGCCACCGGGACTGACCCGGAGGACGCATGAAGACGGCGCGCTGGTGTTCGTTGGAAGAAGCCGTGGCGTCCATTCCGGACGGAGCGTCGCTGGCCACCGGCGGCTTCATGCTCGGCCGCGCGCCCATGGCGCTGGTGCTGGAGCTCATCGCCCAGGGCAAGCGGAAGCTCGGCCTCATCTCGCTGCCCAACCCCTTGCCCGCGGAGTTCCTCGTGGCGGGCGGCTGTCTGGAGACGCTGGAGATTGCCTTCGGCGCGCTGAGCCTCCAGGGCCGCGTGCGCCCCATGCCCTGTCTCAAGCGGGCCATGGAGCAAGGCACCCTCTCCTGGCGCGAACATGACGGCTACCGCGTCGTCCAGCGGCTGCGCGCGGCGTCCATGGGGCTGCCCTTCATCCCCGCGCCGGACGCGGAGGTGTCCGACCTGGCGCGCACGGAGCCGCCGCCCACGGTGGAGGACCCCTTCACCGGTCAGCGCGTGGCGGTGGAGCCCGCGTACTACCCGGACGTGGCGCTGATTCACGCGCGCGCCGCGGACGAGCGCGGCAACCTCTACATGGAGGACCCCACCACGGACCTGCTGGTGGCGGGCGCGGCGAAGCGCGTGATTGCCACGGTGGAGGAGCGCGTGACGAAGCTGCCTCGCGCCACGCTGCCTGGCTTCCAGGTGGACCGCATCGTGCTGGCCCCCGGCGGCGCGCTGCCCACCGGCTGCGCCGGGCTGTACCCGCACGACGACGCCATGCTGGCCCATTACCTGTCGCTGGCCGAGACGGGCCGCGAGGCGGAGTTCCTCGAGTCGCTGCGGACGCGGAGGGCGGCATGAGCGCGCCCCTGGACATCACCCCGGCGGAGACCGTGGTGGCGCTGCTGGCGCGGCAGATTGACGACGGCGGAGTCGTGGCCACGGGCGTGGCATCGCCGCTGGCCATCCTCGCCATCGCGGTTGCGCGCGCCACCCACGCGCCGGACCTCACGTACCTGGCCTGCGTGGGCTCGCTGGACCCGGAGATTCCCACGCTGCTCCCCTCCTCCGAGGACCTGGGCTATCTGGACGGCCGCTCCGCGGAAATCACCATTCCGGACCTGTTCGACCATGCGCGGCGCGGGCGGGTGGACACCGTCTTCTTCGGCGCGGCGGAGGTCGATGCCGAAGGCAGCACCAACATGACGGCCAGCGGCAGCCTGGAGAAACCGCGCACCAAGTTCCCGGGCGTGGCGGGCGCCGCGACGTTGCGGCAGTGGGTGCGAAAGCCCGTGCTGCTGGTGCCCCGGCAGTCGCGCCGCAACCTGGTGCCCGCGGTCCAGGTCGCCACCACGCGCGACCCGCGCCGGCCGGTGACGCTCATCTCCGACCTGGGCGTGTTCGAGCTGGGCGCCGGTGGAGCGCGGCTGCTCGCGCGTCACCCCTGGGCGACGGAGGAATCCATCGCCGAGCGCACCGGCTTCGCCTTCCAGGTGCCGGAGACGCTGCCCGTCACCCCGCTGCCCGATGCGCGCACCGTGGAAGCCATTCGCGCCATCGACCCCCGTGGCTACCGCGACGCGCTCGTCGGCGCCTGACGTCTCGATATCCCTTTCCTGTCTTGGATTGATTCACGGAGACCTGTGATGAAAGCCGTCGTTCTGCGCAGCTTTGGTGAAGCGGGCAACCTGAAGATGGAGACCGTCGCCATGCCCCGCCCCGGGCGTGGAGAGGTCCTGCTCCGCGTGCACGCCTGTGGCGTCTGCTACCACGACGTCATCAACCGCCGCGGCAACCTGCCTCGCACCAGCGTGCCCGCCATCCTGGGCCACGAGGCCGCCGGTGAGGTGATTGAAGTCGGCCCGGACACGCCGGGGTGGAAGACGGGCGACCGCGCGGCGACGTTGCAGCGCATGTCCTGCGGCGAATGCGCCCTGTGCAAGATTGGCCGCAACAGCCTCTGCAAGACGGACAACCGCTTCTTCGGCGAGGAGCTGCAAGGCGGCTATGCGCAGTTCATGGTGGCGCCCGTGCGCGGCCTGGGCCGGGTGCCCGCGTCCCTGCCCTGGAACGAGGCCGCCACGGTGTGCTGCACCACGGGCACGGCGGTGCACACGGTGCGCACGCGGGGCCGCGTCCGCGCGGGTGAAACGGTGCTCATCACCGGCGCCAGCGGCGGCGTGGGCCTGTCCTCCGTGCAGTTGGCGCGGCTGGACGGCGCGCGCGTCATCGCGGTGACGTCCAGCGAGGCCAAGGTGCGGGCGCTCAAGGAGGCGGGCGCGGACGAGGTCATCGTCTCGCGCGGCCTGGACTTCGCGTCGGACGTCCGCAAGCGCACCCAGGGCGCGGGCGTGGACGTGGCCGTCGAAATCGTGGGCAGCGCCACCTTCGACCAGACGCTGAAGGCCATGGCGCCGGGTGGACGCGTGGTGGTGGT
Source organism: Myxococcus hansupus (assembly GCF_000280925.3). Taxonomy (NCBI): domain Bacteria; kingdom Pseudomonadati; phylum Myxococcota; class Myxococcia; order Myxococcales; family Myxococcaceae; genus Pseudomyxococcus; species Pseudomyxococcus hansupus. The sequence goes on along the minus strand of NZ_CP012109.1, from coordinate 3,217,212 downwards.
GGGCAACCTGGAGTCGGGGATGGTGCAGCTCAACCCCGGGCTCGTCATCGTCAAGGAGCTGGAGATTCTGGGCGCCTATGCCACCACGCAGGAGGAGCTGGACGAGGCCCTGCGCCTGACGGCCACCGGCGGCGTGCGGCAGTTCGTGACGGACGCGGTGCCGCTGGCGGAGGCCGCGAAGGCGCACTTCCGCCTGGAGAACCGCGAGGTGGCGGGCCGGCTGGTGCTGGTGCCGCCCGAGGCGTGAGCGAAGCGGCGGCTGGAATCCAGAGCACGACAAGGAATCGAGGACTCCGATGAAGAAGCGCGTGGGAATCGAAGCGTTGGCGGTCGCGGTGCCGTCCCGGTACGTGGACATCGAGGACCTGGCCCGGGCCCGGGGTGTGGACCCGGCGAAGTACACGGCGGGCCTGGGTGCGAAGGAGATGGCGGTCAACGACCCGGGTGAGGACACCGTGGCGCTGGCGGCCACCGCGGCCGCGCGCCTGATTCGTCAGCAGGACGTGGACACGTCTCGCATTGGCATGCTGGTGGTGGGCACGGAGACGGGCATCGACCACTCGAAGCCGGTCGCCTCGCACGTGCAGGGCCTGCTGAAGCTGCCGCGCACCATGCGGACATATGACACCCAGCACGCGTGCTACGGCGGCACCGCCGGACTGATGGCGGCGGTGGAGTGGATCGCGTCCGGCGCCGGCGCGGGCAAGGTGGCCGTGGTCATCTGTTCGGACATCGCGCGCTACGGGCTGAACACCGCCGGCGAGCCCACGCAGGGTGGCGGCGCGGTGGCCCTGCTGGTCTCCGAGCAGCCCGACCTGCTCGCGATCGACGTGGGCCTCAACGGCGTCTGCACCATGGACGTGTATGACTTCTGGCGGCCGGTGGGCCGGCGGGAGGCGCTCGTGGATGGGCACTACTCCATCACCTGCTACCTGGAAGCCCTGTCCGGCGCGTACCGCGGCTGGCGCGAGAAGGCGGTGGAGGCGGGGTTGGTTCGCTGGTCCGACACGCAGCCCGGCGAGCAGCTCGCGCGCATCGCCTACCACGTGCCCTTCTGCAAGATGGCCCGCAAGGCGCACACCCAGCTTCGGCTCTGTGACCTGGAGGAGTCCCCCGGCGCCGCGGGCCTGACGCCCGAGGCGCGGGAAGAGGCGGCGAAGTCCGCCGCGAGCTACGACGCGCAGGTGGCCTCGTCCCTGGGGCTGAACTCGCGCATCGGCAACGTGTACACGGCGTCGCTCTACCTGGCGCTGGCCGGCCTGCTCCATCGCGAGGCCGGTGCGCTCGCGGGACAGCGCATGGGCCTGCTGTCCTACGGCAGCGGCTGCGCGGCGGAGTTCTACTCCGGCACCGTGGGCGAGAAGGCCGCCGAGCGGATGGCCAAGGCGGACCTGGACACGGTGTTGGCGAAGCGCGAGCGCATCTCCATCGAGGAGTACGAGCGGCTGATGAAGCTCCCCTCGGACGCGCCCGAGGCCGTGGCCCCGGCGCCAGGCGCCTTCCGCCTGACGGAGATTCGCGACCACCGCCGACTGTACGCCGAAGGCGCGTGACGACGCCGGAGCGGTGAACCCCCGAGCGAGGCGAGACACCGGAGCACTGCCCGGTGCCTCACCTCGCGCCAGCGCCTCCCTACCGTGAGTGTCGGACCCTCGGCGTGACACCCGTCACGCGCGAAAGGAGACACAATCATGGCTGACCTACCTGCCCGCAGAGGCGGAGGCGGACTGGGCCCCCAACGCGGCTGGGACCCCTTCGAGCGCATGCAAGACCTGCTGGGCTTCGATTTGGGCCGGATGCTCACCCGCCCGGGAAGCGGCGAAAGTGAGTTCGCCCCTGACTTCGAGGTGAAGGAGACGAAGGACGCCTTCATCTTCAAGGGGGACATCCCCGGCGTGGAGGAGAAGGACCTCGAAATCACGCTCGCGGAGAACCGGCTCACCATCAGCGGCAAGCGAGAGGAGGAGCGGCGCGAGGAAGGCGACCGCTTCTACACCTACGAGCGCAACTACGGCTCGTTCAACCGCACCTTCACCCTGCCCCGTGGCGTGAACACCGACGACGTGCAGGCGGACTTCAAGAACGGCGTCCTCAACCTCCGCATCCCCAAGAAGACCGAGGACCAGCCCAAGCGCATCAAGGTCGGCGGCGAGCGCGGCGAAAAGGCCAAGGCCTGAGGCCAGACCCCCGGCGCCGGGGCGGTGAGCGCGGCGAATCGCGCCCGTAAGGCGAACCGCTCCCGCGCGGCGGCCCGCCAGGACGCCGCCCGGGGCGCATTGCGGCGGCCCGTCCGTCGGCATATAGAAAGCCCACCATGTCTGGGCTTTCGCGACTCCTCGCGCTCGCGCTGCTGCTCCTCTGGCAAACCGTCGCCAGCGGTGCCGGCGGCTTGGGGCACTACTGCGAGAAGCAGGTCCAGCGGAAGTCCAGCGTCTGCAAGTGCCCGCATGGGGCGGTGCATTCCGAGGCGGCCTCGCGCGGCGAGCCCGTTCTGCATGCGCACTGCTGTGACGCGCCTCACTGGAACCTGCCCGCGCCCACCGAGGCGGGCTCCGCCAGCCACGCGCCCCTCATCCACGCCCCGCATGCCCTGGTGCCAGCCGTCTGGCTGCCCAGTCCTCCCACGGCGCCCCGGCCCCTGCCCGCCTTCGCGCGCTGGGAGGTCCCCAAGGCCAGGGCCCCCCTGTCTACCTTCGCATCCGCACGTTGCTGATTTGAGCCGACCGCGTCGAGCCCATCCGAACGCGCTGTTTTCTCGAATCAATGACGACGGAGTCGTGACGTGGACATGTTCTGGGAGCTGTTGCTGGGAACCTTGGGGTTGACCTTGCTCATCGTGGTGGTGACACCCGCGATGTGGAGCTCGAGGCTCAGCCTCCGGGAGAAGATGCGCAAGGGCGCGGAGCACACGAAGCCTGACGCCTGAGCCGTACCGGGTCGCTTTCAGGCGAAGCCGGCCGTGTTATGGGGTTCGCCATAACAACCGGCTTTTCCTGAAAGCAGGCCCTACCGTGCGCTACCGCCTCGCCGTCCTTCCGCTCCTGGCCTCCAGCCTGCTGCTGGCCTCCGCGTGTGCCACCACCAGCGCGCCGCCGGGTGAAGCCGCCATCCTCCAGCTCGTGAGCGACCAGACGGAGGCCTGGAACCGGCAGGACGCCGCGGCCTGGTCCAAGGACTTCGCGACGGATGCCGCGTTCATCAACATCGTGGGCACCGTCTTCGAGGGCCGCGACGAAATCCAACAGCGCCACGCGGGCATCTTCGAGACCCTCTTCAAGGGCAGCCAGAGCCAGGTCACCGTGCGGAAGGTCACCTTCATCCAGGATGGCCTCGCCATTGTCGACACGACGCACGAGGTGACGGGACACCCCGGCCTGCCGCCCGGCGTCCAGAACACCGAGCCCGGCGTGCTGCGCACGCAGATGCGCTACGTGATGAAGGCCGTGGACGGCCAGTGGCGAATCCTCGCGGGCCAGAACACCGACGTGAAGCCCCGGCCCTGACCCGGCACTTCGGACTCCGTCCGTTTCTTGGAACGGACAGCCGAGGCAATTCCTCGGCGCTCGCCTGTCCGAAACGAGACCCATCTTGACCGCGACAGGGGCAGGTGAACTCCATCGGGGAGGGGCATGCATAGACATCCCGCGGCGTGTGCACTCGCACACCCGTTGACGTCATGCATTGAAAGGATGGCCTCCCTTGAAGCCCTATGCTGTCCGCTCTCGCCGGCGCTGGACGGCAGGTGCGCTCTGCGCCTGCCTGGTCGCGTTCTCCGGCTGTAGCGATGATGAAAACCCACCTGCTCCCCCGCCGAACGTCGACGCGGGAACAGATGCGGGCACGGACGCTGGTGATGACATGGACGCGGGCTCCGACGCCGGGACGCAAGGCTCGGACGGCCCCGCGGACCAGGGGCCGGACTTCCCGCACGAAGTCGGAGATCCGGCCTCCGGCAAGGAGGTCTTCCGCTTCGAGACCTTCGGGAACGAAGGCTTCTGGACGAACGCCATGCGGTTGCCCGAAGGCATCGTCGCCCAGAGGCTCACGCCCAAGCAGGCGTTGATGGCGGGCCTGAGCGTGGACGTGGAGGCGCTCGACACCGCCACGCAGCAGGCCGTGGCCGCGGAGCTGGCGGCGCACGGCACCGACGGACCGCTGCTCAACGACCCCGAGACGACGCTGAAGCTCCTGAATGCCAACGCGGTAATCGGCGTGGTGGTCAAGGACACCAATGGTGACGGCGTGCTGGACGTGGCCACCGGTGACCAGGTGGGTGTGTCCTGTGCCCTCTGTCACGCCATCACCGATGGCAGCGTGCTCGCCGTCCCCGACGGCGGCTCGGTGGGCAAGCGCATCGACGGGCCCACGCCGCACACGCTCAATGTCGGCGCCATCCTCGCGATCGCGGCGAACTCGAGGGCCTACTACCCGCTGACCCAGGTGAAGCTGACGGCCAACGGGGACACCTCCATTGGCCGCGCGCCCCGGAGATGGGGCTGACGGAGGCCTCCACCGAGGAAGAGGTCGACGCCTACCTGAGCAATCCGAACTACTACCCCGTCGGCACGTTCGACGACGCGCCGGATGGCACGGGAGCGCCGCAGCACATCGCCCCCTTCTTCCGCACGGACCTGTCCGCGCCCTTCGGCACGCCCGGGGACATCGCCAGGCTCGATAACTTCAACAACCTCGTCTACACGGTGCTGCTGGACCCCACGAGCCTGGTGACGGAAGGCGGCCGGAGTTTCCTCATGGCGCTCGCGGGGGAGGCCGCGGGCAAGGAGATGGCGGACGACTACCTCCAGATTCTCCAGGAGACGGGCGTCATCGGCCCTGGAGGTCAGGTGGGCGAAGGCTTCCCCTATGTGACGGCCTCCACCATGGGGATGCCCGGCGAGGAGGCGACCCCGGTGGGCCGCCGCGTGGACGAGCAGAAGCTCCGGGACCTCAACGCGTACACCGACAGCCTGCAGGCCCCCATGGCCACGGGCTTCGACGCCGCTGCCGCCATGCGCGGCAAGGAGGTGTTCCGCACGGGGAGCTGCGTCCAGTGCCACAACGTGGACCAGGGCCGGCGCGTGCCCAGCTTCATCGTGCCCATCAACCAGCTCCTGGCGGACTACATGCCCGTCGTCCTGGCGGAGCGGCCGGTCCAGCTCCCCTTCCGGCCCATGGCCTTCGACCCCATCCAGAATGACGTCTCCACCATCTTCGACGACAAGACGGTGATTGTGGACGCCAGCCGCCGCGGCCAGCCGCGAGGCAGCGCCATGCCGCTGCTGCTGGACCTGGCGCGCAAGCCCAACTTCCTCCACGACAGCTCGGTGGCCACGCTGGACTCGTTGCTCGACCCGAGCCGCGGGCCCGCCGCGCCGCATGCCTTCTACGTCGCGGACGCGGCGCAGCGGACAGACGTGGTGGAGTTCCTGAAGAGCCTCGACACCACGCCGTAGTGCACCTGAGAGGCGCTCCGCGAGCAGGCATCCCCTGCTCGCGGAATGCGTCAGTGACTCGCGGCCACCGCCGCATCCTCACGGCGGACCGCGCGGGCCTGACGGAACAGCGGGGCCAGCGCGACGAAGCCCGCAGCCACCGTGGAGCCGTTGTTCACCATGGCCGCGGCGGCGGGGGCAGCAAACCCAACGCCGCGAGCACCATGGCCACGGCATTGGGCACCAGCACCAGCCCCAGGCCCCTGCGCACGCGGGTCAGCGTGTCCTCGCCCGCGGCGAAGGCCACCAGCAGGTCATCCAGGTTCCCCCGCAGCAGCACCACATCCGCGGTCTCCAGGGCCACATCCGTGGCGCCGCGCAGCGAGATGCCGACATCGGCCAGCGCCAGCGCGGGCGCGTCATTGATGCCGTCCCCCACCATGGCGACGATGCGGCCCTGACGCCGGAGCGAACGGACGTGCGCCGCCTTGTCCTCGGGGAGGAGCTCCGCGATGGCTTCGTCCACGCCCAACCGGCTCGCCACCTCCGCCACGCGGGCCGGCGTGTCGCCGGAGAGCAGGATGATGCGCCTGCGCCCGTTCTCCTTCAGGGCCTGGACCACCCGGGCGCTCTCCGGCCGCAGCGTCTCCACGTAGACGATGCACCCCGCGGGTTGGCCATCCACCGTCACCCACAACACGGAGGCCCGGTCGTCCACGGGCCGGACCAGCACCGCGCGGGCCTTCGCCGGGTCCACCCCTTGATGCTGAATCCAGCGCACGCTGCCCACACACACGCGGCGCCCGTTTACCTTGGCGCAGACACCACGCCCCAGGACGAACTCCTCCATCCCCGCGTCGGGTTGGGGCACCTGGACGCCCACCACCTGGGCGTGCCGCCGCACCGCCTCCGCCACCGGGTGGGATTGGCGCAGCTCCGCCGCGGCGCTCAGGGACACGACGTCCTGCACGGACCAGCCTTCCGCAGGGATGACGTCCACCACCTCGGGGACGCCCAGCGTCAGGGTGCCCGTCTTGTCGAACACCACCGTGTCCGCCTGGGCCAGCCGCTCCAGGTACTGCGCGCCCTTGATGAGGATGCCCTGCCGCGCCGCAAGCGTCATCGCCACCAGGGCGCTCGCGGGCACGACAATCCGGACGCCCGTTCCAAAGTCGGTGATGAGGATGCTGATGGGCCGCGCCGCCTCACGCGTCCACAGCCACGTGGCGCCAGCGAGGCCGAAGGTCGGCAACACCATGCTGTTGGCCACCTTGTCCACCCGCGCCTGCAACGTCATGGGCTTGGCGCCCGCGCCTTCGAGGATGTGGAGAATCTTGGACGCCGTGGTCTCCACGCCCGCGCGCAGCACCCGCACCCGCAGGCTGCCCTCCCCCACCACCGACGCCGCCAGCACCCGGTCTCCCGCCTCGCGCACGCGGGGCTCCGACTCCCCCGTCAGGGCCTTCTCGTCCACCCAGGCCGTGCCGGACTCCACCGTGCCATCGGCCGGCACGCTCTCGCCGGAGTGCACGACGATGAGGTCCCCCTCCTTGAGCCGGTCCGCCCGCACCTGCTCCACGTCGCCGCCTGCGCGGATTCGCCAGGCGTTCAGCACCTCCAGCCGCATCAGCCGGGAGATGGCGGAGCGCGCCCGGTCCGCGCTGCGCTCAATCAGCAGGTCGCCAATGCCCAGCAGCCAGGTGATGAGCGCGGCCGTCTGCACCTGCCCCGTGGCCAGCGACACCCCCACCGCCGCCAGGTCGAGCAGGTCCACGGTGATGCGCCGCGCCGCGACGGATTCGAAGGCACGCTGCGCCAGCGGCAGCCCCGTCACCGCGACCCCCGCGGCCAAGACGGGCACGGGCGCCGCCCGCACGACACACGCGGCGAGCACGGCCGAGTTGAAGGCCGTGGCCACCCACTCGCGCTTGGGGGGCGCGGGCGCCGCGGGCCAGGTGGACGGCTCGCTCATCCGCACGGCCGCCACAAGCTGATTCGCGTTGAGCACCTCCGGGTCGAACGTCACCACCAACGAGTGGATGGCGGGCGAGGCGCTCGCCTTGTGGACCCCCACCTGCGTGGCCGCCCAGGCCGCCAGCTTCAGGATGTCGTCATCCTCCAGTCCGCGAACGTGCAGGCGCACGCGCTCCGGCAGCGCGTGCGACACCTCCACCTGGAAAGGCCTGGGCGCCCGTTGGTGCAGCGTGAAGGCGAAGTCCCGCACCTTCAGCGCGAAGGCCCCCGGGAAGCGCGAGGTGTCGCGGTAGTGCACCTTGACCAGCCCCGTGGCGCGCTGACACGTGGCCACCTGGACCTCGGGGCGGGTATCGAGCCAGTCGAGCAGCTTGCGCAGCGTCTCCGTGTCCTCCGACGCGCCCCGGATGAGCAACCGGCCCGGGGACACGGCGGACACGTGAACGAGCGCGGGCCGCCCCGATGTGCGGACCTGGACCTCGTTGCCATCCAGGACGTCCTGCGCCCGGCCCCGCCAGCCTCGCGCGATGCCACTGAGGAACTCGACCTCCGCCCGCATGAACCGCCCTCCAAGATGACCGCGCTGTGTCCGCTCCCAGGCCCGGCGGCGCCGCGCGCCAGGGCCCGTGCCTTACACGTGAGGCCTGGGCCGGAAGGCCACGGCCCCACTGACGCGCGCGACGTCTTCCTCCCGCTCCTCTTCGCGGACGCCGTCGCGAAACACGCTGTAGGCCCAGTACAAGGCGTTGTCCCAGCGGGGCAGCAACCCCTTCTGGGACGGATTGGCCACCAGCGAGTAGATGCCCGTCACCGTCAACACGGCGGGAATCAACTCGTACAGGCCCGCGCCGGTCAGCTCACGGGCCAGTCCGTTCAACCGCCGGACGCCATCCACGATGTGCTCGGCCGGTGCCTTGCGCGAATGCGACAGGGCCTTCGCATCCACGATGCCGTCCAGACCCGCGGAGTCGACGATGGCCGCGAGGAGCGACTCCACGTCGGCGGCATCCGGGCTGTATTCGATGAGCAGGCTGCCCGTGAGCGGCGCATGCGTCGTGCTGAACACGCCTTGCGTCTCCCCCAGCTCGCCGCGCACGCGGTCCGCCAGCTCCGAGGCATCCCGGAAGCAGTCCGCGCGCACCCGGAGCCGGCCCGGGGAGTGGTGGACGAGCAGCAGCCACTGCCCCTCGATCGTTCCCGAGTCCGGGTCGAGCCTCATGCGTGTCCCTCCCGGCCGTTCTCCATCGGACGGGCGCTGGCATCCGCCGGCCGCCGGCGCGGCGCCTGATGGCTGTCGGCACGCGAGCGGGCCTCGGCGATGAGGTCGGAGAGGTACTCGCGCTCGGTCGCGATGAGCCGCCGCGTCCACCCCATGAGGTCGAACGCGGCCGTCGCCACGGAGACGACGGCGCCGCGCGAGGTGTCCACGGTGCTGCGTGCCATCCACCCCGTGGCCACGCCCGCCAGGAAGGCGACCGCCGTCTTCATACGGCCCCCGGCATCATCTGCGAGTCCACGCCCAGCCCCAGCTCCCGGGCCGGAGGCATCCGCTCATCGCGCGGCGAGGCCCCGTCCGCGCGGGCCACGGCCACGATGCCGTTGGCGCGAAGCTGCTTCACCAGGGACTGCACCCGCTCGCGCCGCAGCGGACGGTGAAGCGCGCTGGCCGCCTGCCGCAGCAACTGCCACTCGGCGGTCGACGTGGTCAGGTCCACGGCGGCGACCACCTCCAGCGCGTGCAGGAAGGCGTCGCGCGCCGACTCGGGCACCTCGACCAGCCGCGACTGCCACGAGGTGTCGTCCTCCACCAGGCGCTCCAGCACCCGCTTGCGCGCCGCGGACGGACTGTTGCGCAGCAGGTGCGCCAGCATGACGGCCTCTTCCGCGCGCAACGCGCCATCCGCGTTGAACAGGAACCAGGCGCCCTCGATGAGCAGCTCCACGCACCGGGCGTCCAGGGCCCGCACGGTGGAGAAGGCGTCATCCAGCGCACGGCGGTAGCGCACGTACTCCACCGCGGCCTCTCCAAACCGGCGGGTGTGGCGCCAGCTCGTCACCGACGACGTGGCGACACCCACGAACGGCACGATGTTGCGCAGCACGCTCTCCCCCAGCAGCAGGTTGCCGAGCTTCCGCTCCATCTCGTCCGGGTCCGCCATCAACATGTCGCCCACCCGCTCCGCGCCCTCCTTGGCGCCATGCGACCCGGCGCTCGCGGTGAGCGCGTGCAGATGGAGGAAGTCCCACGGGTCATCCGGGTCGATGCGCACGCCAAACGCGGACGCCACGTCACACGTCATCCGCGCCTGGATGAGCGAGCGCAACATCGTGTCCAGGCCGATGGCGGCGCCCGCCACGGGCACGGCCACGAGGGCACCCAGGAAGCCCGTGTCCACGGTGAAGACAGTCGCGCTGGTGGAGACCCCCGCGGCGCTCGCGCCCACCAGTGCCGCCTCCTTGCAGGCGCGGCGGATGATGGCCTTCGTGTCGGAGGGCCGGAGCGTACGGGCCCCCGCGCCAGCGGCGGCCTGCCGCGCCTCATGGTGTCGCACGAAGGCGGTCACCAGCCGGGCGTGCCACGCGCCGGTGCGGAGGTCCTCGAGGCGCAACTCCCGTCCGAGCTTCTCGGCGAAGTCTCGCAACGGGTGCAGTACGGCCGCCGGCGTCGCGGCATCTTCCGGGTGGAACGAAGCAGTTCGTGTCATTGGGCTTGCGTGCGGAAACGGCCGTCCGCGTCTGACCTGGCAGGCGCGACACGGCCGGTGGGGGGCATCCGATGTGGGCATCCACGGTTCGGCGCACTCAAGCTAGAGGCTTTCCGCGCCAGGAGAACCGGTCCGGCGGGATGACCGCCACGCCGCCCGGTTGACGGCACGGGAGGCCCACGGGCCCCTTCCAGCACTCAGCGCGAAGCCACCGTTGCCCGCGCGAGCCGCAACAGCCCGGTGAGCTCGACGCGCGCCGCGGCCTTGGCCTGCGCGTCCTGCCCCCGCTGCGCCAGGAGCGCCGTCACCATCGCGGCCGAGGCGGACTTTGCCCGCGCCCAGGCCTCGGTCTCCGCGTCCGCCTCGTTCGTCGTCACGGCGGCCCAGACCTCACACAGGTCGCTGGCCCCGTCCGCGAAGGCGGCCACGGCGGGCTTCCCATCCAGGATGGATTGATTGCGAACATCTCCCAGCGCCCCGGCGACGACGTGCGCCTGACGCGGGCCTTCATCGCGGGCTCGCGCGAACAGCGCCGCGACAGGTGCCCCTCCGTCGATGCGCTCCGCGCACCGCCGAAGCCACTCAGCGCAGATGTCGAAGGCCGAGGGCGCGGGGAAGCTCGCCGTCAGCCAGCCCAACAAGGGATAGAGGTGCTCGGAGCGCTCCCAGGCCTCTGCCACCGAGCCCAGGGAGATGCCCGACTTCTGGAAAATCGACAGCAGGAACGCGTCAGGTGCTTCAGTCATCGTGGCGCCCACTCTGTCCCCAGGGTGGGCGTCCGGCAACTCCCGCTGGCGGTTACGGTGCGCCCCCCGCGGGCAGCGACAGGTAGTGTTCACCCAGCTCCGTCAGTGTGCCCGCGGCGCCCAACAGGCTCGCGAAGCACGGGTCGTTCGTCCAACGCCCGGTGAACCACGCATAGCGGAACACGTCGGCGCGACGCTCGCAGACCGCCACCATCTCCGTCATCTGCACCCGCTGCTTGGCGACCGAATCAATCTGCGCGCCGTCCGGCTGACTGTGGCAGTTGGCGAACTCGGTGACCCAGAACGGCTTGCCGTACTTCGTGAGCCGGTTCAGGTGGTAGTCCAAGCCGTAGTCGTACCAATGGAACCCGAGGTAATCGATGCGGGGATCTCGATTGCCATTCGCGGCGCGGTACGCGGCATAGAACGCGTCCAGCCAGACCACGGGGTCTCCGTAGCCCGCCATCGTGCCCCAGTTCATCGCGGGCCCCACCAGCTTGACGCCGGTGTTCTGCGCGACGCGCTCATACCGAGGCCACAGCGCCGCCGCGGCCTGGGGCGACATGTTGGCCTGGTCCGTGAGGTTGGGCTCGTTGAGGAGCAGCAGGTACTGGATGCGGGGATTCGCCCGGAGGATGGACTCGATGCGGTCCGCGTCGAAGTTCCCGTTCCAGAGCATGGGGATGAAGTCCATGCCGTAGCGGGTCTCGAAGTCCGAGGGCACGCCCGGATGCGGCGTGGGGCTCCAGTTGTACCACCAGCTCACGCCCGGGGCGACGGCCGCCATGTCCTCCGGCGTCGCGAGGTCGAAGGCCAGTCCCCGCTTCACGCTCTTGGTGGCCACGCCGCCGCCATCGGGCGCGCCGGTCCCCGCGTCCTCCCGCGAGTCCGTGCCTGGCTTCGGTGAATCACCGCCGCAGCCCAGCGACAGGGCCGCGGACAACCCCATGACGATGAGCGGGAGGCGCATCAGGGCTGCCCGCCAACGGGAGCCGCGGGAGACGCGGGCTCGCGCCCCTTCAGCAGGGACAGCAGCCCCGCCAACAGGCCCACCCCGGGAGAGCCCCCCAACAACGCGGCGCCGAAGATCCAGCGGTTGTACTCATCGGCGGTGGGTGCACCGGGCACGTCGTCTGAGCTGAACATCCACATCACGGCCGACACGCCCACGACCAGCGTCACGACCGCGGAGATGATGAGATACGACTTCCACGAGCCGTACCCCTTGCGGTTCGCGAAGAAGTGAATGAGCAGCGCAATCGCTCCGAGCATGCCCCCGCCCACGACCGCCAGGGCCAGGGCGCCAAAGATGACCATTCCCATGGCGGCGCATCCTAGACGCCGGGCCAGGGCCTGGATACGGCGCGGTGCCGCGCCGGTAACGGCCAACCTCGGATTTCTGAGAGAACGAGGCATGGCGGGTGCGGCAAACCTTGAGATTCACTCACCAGAATCCAAGCACGCGTCTTGCTTTGACACGCGCCGCGTTCAAGCCGCCCAGGAGTCTCCATGACCATCCCCCGCATTGGCATCCTCTCCCGCTGCGCCGCTGTCCTGCTCCTCTCCGGCTGTGAAAGCGGCCCGTCCGATCCCACGCCTTGCCGTTCGGTCCCGCTCGGGAACTTCGCCGCCTGCCTGCCACCGGAGGAGTTTCCCCACGTGGAAGCCCCGGGCGAGGTCGCTCGCTCCACGACGCCGCGCGACCCGGAGCGCGTCGCCACCGCGCTGGAGTTCCAGGAAGTCGCCAGCGGCAACACCCAGCTCGCCTTCGCCCTCTATCAGCGCAGCATCTCCGGAACGGAGAACCTCTTCTTCTCGCCCTACAGCGTCTCGTCCGCCTTCTCCATGCTCTACGCGGGCGCCCGGGGACAAACCGAGGCCCAGATGGCCCAGGCGCTGAACTTCACGCTCCCTCAAGAGCGGCATCACCTGGCGATGCGGGAGCTGGCGGACTTCGTCATCACCGACGCCTCCGCGCCGACCTCCGGCTCCGGCACCGCGCCGGCCTTCCACTCCATGAACTCGGCCTGGGCGCAGCAGGGCACGCCCCTCCATCCCGCCTTCCTGGACACGCTCGCCCACGACTACGACAGCGGCGTGCACCTGATGGACTTCCAGGGCCAGACCTCCCGTGCCCGCGAGGAAATCAATCAGTGGATCGAGACCCGGACCGGTGGCCGCATCCAGAACCTCCTGAATGAAGGCACCGTGACGAACGCCACGCGTCTCATGCTCGTCAACGTGCTCTTCTTCCACGGGTCCTGGTCAACGCCCTTCCTGGCGAATGGCACCCAGGACCAGCCCTTCACGGCCTTGGACGGAACGAGCCACTCCGTGCCGACGATGCGCGGCGGCAAGGGGCAGTACCTGCGAGGCGACGGCTTCGAAGCCGTCACCCTGGGTTATCGCCACGACGAGTACCGCATGCTGATTGTCGTCCCGGAGCAAGGCCGCTTCGCGGAGGTCGAGGCGCGGCTGTCTCCAGGGTTCCTCACGCAGCTCCGCGCCGGACTTGAGTCGCGGCACCTCGACATCCGGCTGCCCCGTTTCAAGATTGACTCCACGCCCGACCTCGTCCCGGTGCTGAAGTCCCTGGGGATGACGGATGCCTTCACGTCCAACGCGGACTTCTCGGGGCTCTCTTCCGAGCGGTTGCTGCTGTCCTCCGTGAGCCACAGGGCCTACGTGTCCGTGAACGAGCGCGGCACGGAAGCCAGCGCCGCCACGGCGGTGGGCACGGCGCCCGCGTCGGACCCCGAGACGGTCCACGTGAACCGGCCCTTCATCTTCACCATCGAGCATGTGCCCACGCGGCAGCTCCTGTTCCTCGGGCGCTACGTGAAGCCGTGATGTCTGGCGGCACCGCCGGACTGTTAGGCTGTGCCGCCATGAGTCTCCTCCAACGTCCAACGCCGCGGCGCAAGCGTGCCGCGGACCGGTCCGCCTCGGCGAAGGTGAATCGCGACGTGCGCGCGCAGTTGCTGCGATTGGACCGCATCGACAGTCAGCTCCGCGCGGCCTGGGTGCAGACGGCGTTCAAGGACCGGTCCCTCGAACGCCAGCTCGACGCACTGACGACCACCGGCATTGACTGGCTGCGAGGCGTCATCGCGGAGCATGGCTGGCCGGGCCACAAGCTGGTGGGGGCCTCCGCGGCGGCCGCCGCATGGCGACTGGTCCAGCATGCCGAATGCGCCATCACCTTCCAGCGACGGTGCTTGAGACTGTTGCGCGACGCGGCGAAGCGCGGCGACGTCCCCATCGAGCAGGTGGCCTACCTCACGGACGTGGTGCGCATGCGTGAGGGAAAAAAGCAGCTCTATGGAACGAAGTTCCGCAAGGTGAAGGGCGAGTTCGTTCCGTATCCCATCGAGAGGCCAGACACCGTTGACGTCAGGCGCGAAGCGCTGAACCTTCCCCCGCTGGAGGTGTATGCCCGGCGCATCCGCCGGCACTTCCTTCCCACCTGACCGGAGACACCGTGCGTCATGGATTCGACTGGGAACGTTTCGTGGAGCGGCACTGGGAGAAGACACCGGCGCGAATGAAGCTGCCGGCCCCCGTCCTCTCCGCGGGAGAGGTCTTTCAGCGCACCGCGGCCACCTGCGAGCCCTTCCGACACGGCACGCGGTTTCGCGCCCTGCCCGACGTCCGCTTCTACGTGGGACACGCCCGGCTGGCGTCACCGGGCCCCCTCCTCCCTGGTCACGACGACGCCACCCTCGGTGGCTACCTGGACCGTGCCTCCGGAGGGCTCGAAGGCGCGTCCTTCCAAATCCAGGTTGAACAGCCCTTCATGTTCGACTTCAGCCTCTGGGGCGCCGTGCGCGGCTTCCTCCGGGGGTTGATGGAGCGCGTGGGTGTCCCCGTGCTGCCCGCCACCACGGAGCTGGTGCTGGGCCGCTTCAGCCGGGGCCCCTTGGGATTGGCGAAGCGGCCCCACCATTCGCGCTTCACCCTGGTGCTCCAGGGCCAGCTTCGCGTCCGGCTCTGGAAGAAGCTCTGGGGCCAGCCCGCGAACGAGACGGTGGACTTCGACCAGCATCTCCACGAGGCCACGACGCTGGAAGCCCGGGCCGGAGAGTGCCTCTACATCCCGTCCCAGCGCTGGCATCTCGAAGAGGCGCCGGGTGACTGCATGGCGCTCCACGTCTGGATTCCCGTCAAGGGCAGCCGGCCCACGGATGAGGTGAAGCGCGTGCTCGTGTCGATGCTCGAACGCGAGGCCGAACACGACGAGACGGTGCCCTACCTGTCCTATCCCTGGCGCCGGCCCCGCGCGGGCCGACGGGCCACCGTGGAGCGACTGGAGCAGACCGCGGACACGCTCCACACGCTGACCCGGGAGGCCGAGCTTCAGCAAATGCTCCGCATCACCTGGGCCCGGCGTGTCAGCGCCTGCGCGCTCGAGCCCGTGCCCCCACCGGATACGGCGACCGCGTTGAAGGACACGCTGCACGTGCGGCGCACGCCCTCCACGGACATCCTCCGGATGAAGGACCCTTCGGGCCTGTGGATATGGGCCGTGAATGGCCACGCGTTTCCGGGGCCCGGCGAGGCCCTGGCGCGGCGGCTGTTCGACGCCCTGGACACCGGCGCCCCCTGCCGCGTCGACGCGCTCTGCGGCCTGGGGCGCACCGCCGCGCAGCGCGAGGAGGTCCGCGTCCTGCTGGGCTCCCTGCTGCGGCTGCGCGGAATCCAGGCCGTGGCCGGGACGGAGGTCTGACACATGCCCGCGCTCGAAATCACGCATCGCTTCGACTGGGACACCTTCGTCGCGCGCTATTGGAACCAGCGCCCGGTGCTCTTCAAGGGAACGGGGGCCTCGCCCTTCACGGCCGAGGACACCTTCGAGGCCGCCGCCAGCGCCACCCGGCACTACCTGTCACGGAGCTACGCCTCGAACTCCCGCCCGGAGATCACCTTCACGGTGGACCGGCTCCGGCAGCTCTTCGCCAGGGAGTGGCTGCCCCAGGCGAAGGATGGCTCCCTGGATGGCTATGACGCCCGCCTCGCGGCCCGGCTGGGCGAGCAGCGCTATGCCCTCATCGTCTCCAGCCTGCACAGCTTCAGCCACCTGCTGTGGTCCCGCGAGCGCGACTTCTTCTCCGAGCTGTGGCGGCGCGTGGGACTTCCCCAATCAGGCGGCATCACCACCCTGTTTCATGGCACCTACGAAAGCAGCCCCGTAGGCGTCCACATGGACCGGTTCACGACCTTCCTCTTCGCGCTCCGGGGCCGCAAGCGCATGCGCTTCTGGGCCCGGCGCCCCTGGCGTGAAGACGTCTCCACCATCCTGGACTATCAGCCCTATCTGAAGTCGTCCTTCGTGGCCGAGGTCGAGCCCGGAGACATCCTCTACTGGCCCTCCACCTACTACCACGTGGGCGAAAACACAGGCACGGGCGTGGCCAGCAGCGTGAATGTCGGCATCCCCATCAGCGGACACCCGCCCCTCTTCTCCGTCGACGACCTGCTGCGCGGGATGCTCGACGAGACCTCCCTGGCGGAGCAGCAGTGGAAGCAGACGCGGCTGGCCCGCGTGAAGGCCTCGCCCTTGGACCGAGGCGCGTTCGAGAACAAGGGCGTCCTGTCCGCGCGGTTGCCTCGCGCGCTCGCCGAGGCGGTGGAGGCGTTTCATGACGTCAGCGCGCCACAGGAAGCCCAGCGGCACATCCAGGCCACCTGGATGAAACGGCTCTCCGCCGGAGGCTTCGAACCCGTTCCAGCCCCTGCTCGCACCCGGCGGCTGCGCGATTCGCAGCGCATCCGGGTGGACTCACGCTTCCCCGTGCTCTTCGAACGCGACGGGGCCCGGCAGTGGCTCTGTGCCGTCAATGGCCACGCGCTGCGAGGAATCGGCGGAGGAAAAACAGTCGAAACGTTGTTCCAACGATTGAACACAGGACGGGCGGTGTCCGTGGGTGAGCTGATACAGCCCTTTCGAGCACGACACACCGCGACACACGACGCGGATATCATTGCCGCGACGCGTGACGGAATGCGCAGCCTCCTGGAAAAACTTCATACATTCCGCTCAATCACTCTCACCCCTTGACGCATCCGTCATCAAAGCCCACGCTACGCCCGCAGTTCGCCCACACCGACGGAGGAGAGTCATCATGACGAAAGCGAAGTCGAAGGCGCCCCAGGCTTCCAAGCAAGCCAAGCAGAAGCTCGTGGAGATGATGCGCGAGATGGAGAAGTCCACCTCGCCCTCGGCAACGAAGGCCGCCGCGAGGACCTGCATCAAGGTCTACTGCTCCCCCTACTGACAGCAGTCTTCCGGGCCGCTGGGAGGCGTCAGCGGCCCGGAGCCCAACCTGCGCAGTGTGCCTGACGAAACCGATGCAAGGCATTCTGGAGCAGGCAGCCGCGCTCACTATCCTGTCACCCTCCTACATCCACCCAGGAGCCGTGACATGAAAAGCGCCGTCGAGCTGCATGGGAATCCACTGAGCGAGACGTCCCTCGCCGCGATGCGGCGCTGGCTCCTGGAGGTCGACGTGTTGGGGTACCTGCCCCAAATCGTCGCCACGGAGTCGGAAGGACGGCTGTGGACCTACTTCTGGTTCGGCATCCGCCGCATCGACGACCTCGTGGACGCGCACGGGTTCCAGATTCTGGATGACCCCAACGCCTTCACCGAGGACCTGGACGCCATTCGCGTGCTCCGCGAGTTCATGGCCGCGGCCCCCACGCTCATCGACGGCCGCCGTCGGCTCATCGAGCAGATCCGCTCCTTCTACGCGGAGCGCGAGTACCTGGCGCTGGGCCGCCCGCTCACCGTCAAGGAGCTGTTCTCCCTCTGGTACCTGAAGGCCGGCCCTGGCGCGTACATGGTGCAGCGCCTCCAGCTTTCCGACGTGGACGAGGCCACGGTGCGCCGCATCGTGAAGCTGTCCGCCGTGGGCCTCCAGATGTTCGACGACCTCGTGGACCTGCAGGAGGACCTCGACCTGGGCCGCTTCTGGTTGAGCGCCGAGGAGCTGGAGCTGCTGGGGCTGACCATGACGCCTCCCGCCTCGCTCCCTTCCACCGCGGGCGAGCGCATCGTCCGGATGCGCAAGGCCATCTGCCTGGAGTACTTCCTGGCCGTCCACGACGAGGCCTCACGCCTCACCTCGCCGGAGAGCCGGAAGATCGCCACGGCGTTCGCGGAGGGCTGGCTGAGCTTCCTGCAGCAGGGCTACCTCAAAATCTATGGGGCGAAGGAGACCAAGCCCTGGAGCGCCATCCAGACGGCCCTGAAGGCCATCCCAGGCTCGGAGACGGTGAAGCTGCCGGTGCTGCGCTCCTTCTTCTCCCTCATCTCCGCGCTGCCGCTGCCGCCCGTGGACGTGGCCGCCAGCCGTCGTGAGTTGCAGCAGCTCGGAGGCTGCCCCGCGGCCCTGGCCCCGGCCGTCGCGCTGGAGGTCATGGGCGCCTGCGAGGCGGAAGGCGACCGCGAGTCCTTCGACCAGCCCGGCCCGAAGGCCAGCGCGCTGGAGCGCCTGCTCCTGGCCACGCCGGCGAAGAGCACGGCCGCGGACTTCGCCCGGAGCTGCCGCGAGTCCGCCGCGGGCTCGCCGTCCAACCTGCGCGACCCGGGCCTGAAGGAGGTCTTCAACAGCGGCCGCGAGTTGGCGGAGCGCACCGCGCGCCACTCCATCGCGGCCCGCGACAACTTCCTCCAGCAGCTCCGCCCGGGCTCCCGGCGAAACCCCGCGGTGGACGCGGAGCTCGCGGAGCAGTTCGCCCGTGACAGCGCGGACTGGGTCGCGCTGAGCATCGAGACGGTCGCGGCGGCGGCCCGGGAGCTGCGCGGCGGCTGCCGGAAGTAGCCACCGCGGCCTCTCAGCGCGGCACGAGCGGCAGCCGCGCCAGGCCACGCATCATCAACGAGTCCACGTACTCCCGGCGTGCGTCCGCGCGGCGCACGCCGGGGAGCAGCGGCACCAGCTCCTCCAGCGCCACGCGGGCCTCCAGGCGCGCGAGCCCCGCGCCCAGGCAATGATGGATGCCAAAGCCAAAGGCCCGGTGCGGCGAGGGCGTGCGCGTCACGTCGAAGGTGTCTGGCGACTTGAAGGCACGCTCGTCCCGGTTCGCCGCCCCCAGCAGCAGGGCCATGTTGGAGCCCGCGGGCAGGCGCACCCCACCCACGTCCACGTCCTCCACCGCCGAGCGCAGGGTGAACTGCACCGGCGACTCCCAGCGCAGCGTCTCCTCGACGAGCCCCGGAATCTTCTCCGGCGCCCCCTGCACGAGAGCGAGCTGCTCCGGGTGGTCCAGCAGCGCGGCGACGGCGTTGCCAATCAGATTGGTGGTCGTCTCATTGCCCCCCAGGAGGAGCGTGTGGATGAAGCTGAACAGCTCCTCTTCATCGAGCACCTCCTTCTGCGCCGGATCCACGAGCACGCTGATGAGGTCTTCCGTTGGCGCCTGGCGCCGCTTCTCCACCAGCGTGCGCATGTAGGCGCGAAACTCCGTGAGGACGTCGAAGAACTCGCGCATCGGCCGCGTGTCACGGCCCGCGCCGGTGGCATAGGTGATGAAGCCAGCGGCCCACCGCTTGAAGTCCGCGCGCCACTCCGGCTCCACGCCGAGCATCTCCGTCACGATGACCACGGGCAGCGGCACGGCGAGCCCGGACACCACGTCGAACGGCTGCCCCGCACGGAGCGGCGCCAGGCATTCATTGACGAGCTCGCGGATTCTCGGCTCCCAGGAAGCGATGGTGCGCGGCGTGAAACAACGGCTCACCATGCCCCGGAGCGCGCCGTGCCGAGGCGGGTCCGAGTTGATGATGGCGTCCGGCGGCCCCTGGAAGAACTTCTGCACATCCACCCGGCCCCGCACGACCAGGCGCAACAGTGAGGGCACGTCCCCAAGTTCCGGACGCTTGTTCTCGAACATCACCGCCGTCATCGCCCGGGATGAGAATTGCTCGGGCCGGCGCAGGACGAAGTCGACGTCAGCGTGTCGTGATACACAGAACAGCTTCGCCTTGGGTGCCCAATGCACGGGGCTGTGCTCCCGCAGCGCGCGGTAGACTGGGTATGGGTCCTCCCAGTGCACGGAAGAGAACGGCTCGAACTCCACCAGCGGACGGACGCCCCACAGTGCGTTTGACATTGCAGCCACTCTCACATTCGTGTTTACGAATCACGTCATGAATTCACAAACCCATCCAGTCACGGAGCCGACGCCCTGGCTCATCCGGCGGAAGCCCACCGCGGCGCCGCGCCTGCGGCTGTTCTGCTTTCCCTATGCGGGCGCGGGCAGCCTTCCCTACTTCAAATGGCCGGACCTGCTCCCAGAGGCAGACATCGAGGTGTGCGCCATCCAGCCTCCCGGCCGGGAGAGCCGCCTCCATGAGCCCTCCGTGGAGGAGCTGCCCCGGCTGATGGACGCCCTCGTGAAGGAGCTGTCGCCCCTCCTGGGCGCGCCCTTCGCCTTCTTCGGCCACAGCCTGGGCGCCCTCATCGCCTTCGAGCTGACCCGCGAGCTGCGCCGCCGGGGACTGCCGCTGCCCCAGGCGCTCATCGTCTCCGGCGCCGAGGCGCCGTCGCGGCGCAGCGGCCTGCCGCCCCTGAGTGGCCTCAAGCGGGATGACTTCATCCGTGAGCTGAGCGCCCGCTACGACGGAATCCCTCAGCAAGTCCTGGCACAGCCCGAGATTCTGGACCTCATCCTCCCCATCCTGCGCGCCGACCTGAAGCTGTCGGAGAGCTATATTTACCAGGACGAGCCGCCGCTCCCCGTGCCAGTCTGTGCATTGGGCGGCACGCGGGATCCGCGTGTGTCTGAAGCCGCGCTGGAGGACTGGCGGCGGCAAACACAGAAATCCTTCTCCATGAAGATGTTTCCGGGCGGCCATTTCTTCATCAATGAAATGACCGTCCAGGTTGTCCAGGCCGTTCAAAACGAACTCACCCCCACGACAGGTCTCACATCATGAACCGAGACACCCTCCTCAAGGAACTGACCCACTACGTCGTCGAGGAGCTCCTGGATGGAGACTCCAACGAGCTCGACGCGTCCACCCCGCTGCTGGAGCTGGGCGTGCTGAACTCGCTGGAGACGGCGCGGATGATGGCCTTCGTCCAGAAGAAGTACGGCATCTCCGTCCCCGCGGAGGCGCTGAAGGTGGAGAACCTCCAGACGCTCTCCGCCATCACGGACCTCGTCTACGACGCGAGGCCCCGCCAGCCGTAGTCGCTCAGCGGCCGCGCCGGAGCATGGCCTGGACGGCATCGTCGTCCAGGCTGTCCACGTCGGCCAGGAGCGCCTCCAGCTCGGTGTCCTGGGGCGCCTCCTCCACGGGCGTGGCCTCCTCCTCCCGCAGGCCCAACACCTCCGCCGCCAGGTAGTCCACCAGCCCGTTGACGGTGGGGTTGTCGAAGGCCACCGTCGCGTGCAGCGAGGTGCCCAGGCTGCGCTGCAGGACGTTGCGCAGCTCCACGGACATCAGCGAGTCCATGCCGAACTCGAAGAAGCCCTGGTTCGGGTCGAGCGGCTCCGTCGGCGGACGCCCCAGCACGCCATTCACCAGCGTGCCCACGTGCGCGCGCAACGCGCCTCGGCGCTCCTTGGGCGGCAGCTTCTCCAGCTTCTGACGAATGCCCTCGCTCGCGGCCGGGCCCGGCTTCTCGATGAAGGCCTCGAAGAGCGGCGAAGCACCTCGGCGTCCGAGCACCGCCCAGTCCACCGGAAGGACGCCGAGCTGTCCCTTGAGCCCCAGGGCCTGTTCAAAGGCCTGAAGCCCGTCTTCCAGCGGAATCACGCCGAAGCCCAACTGCTCCATGCGACGGCGAATCGAGTCCTCCGCCGCCGCGCCCACGTCGGCCCAGGCGCCCCAGTTGAGGCTCAGTCCGGGCAGGCCCTGTGCCTGGCGGTGACGCGCGAGCCCGTCGAGGAAGGCATTGGCGGCCACGTAGTTGGCCTGTCCCGCCGAGCCGATGAGGGACGAGGCCGAGGAGAACACGACGAAGAAGTCCAGCGCCGTGCCCTGGAACACCTGGTGAAGGTTCCAACCACCGGAGACCTTGGGCGCGAAGGCCTTCGCCAGCCGCTCCGGCGTCATCTGCACGAAGAGGCCATCATCGATGACGCCCGCGGAGTGGACCACGCCCCGGATGGGCGGCATCCGTCCGGAGAGCTCCGAGACGGCGCGCTCCAGCTCCGAGGCCGCCGCCACGTCGCATTGCAGGACCTGGAGCGTCACCCCGCGCTGCTCCAGCACGTCGAGCCGGGCTCGAGCCTCCGGGGATGGCGCGCGACGGCCCATCAACACGAGGTGACGGGCCCCCCGCTCCACCAGCCGCTCCGCGACGACGAGCCCCAGGCCGCCGAGGCCACCCGTCACCAGGTAGCTCGCGTCGGGCGACAACGTGACGTCGCTCCCCGCGCTCCGCGCCCGACGGCTCCGCACCAGCCGGGCCACGCGGCGGGACGTGCCACGCAGCGCGATTTCGTCCTCGGCGCCGGCGCCGAGCAGCTCGGCCTGGAGCTGCTCGACTTCGTGCCCGGGCGCGCCCGCATCCAGGTCCACGCGGCGACAGTGGAGGTCCGGGTGCTCGCGGGTGATGGACTTGCCCAGCCCCCACAACACCGAGCTTCCGAGGTGGGTGATGCGCTCTTTCTCCGACGTCGACTGCGCGCCACGCGTCACCAGCCAGAGGGCCGTGTCCGCCCCCTTGGCCTCGACCAGCGCCTGGGCCAGCGCGAGCACGCGTGAGGCGTGTCCCAAGGCATGCGCCGGGACGTCATGGCCATCACCGTCGAGGCTCCACAAGTCGACCACGCGCAAGGGCCCTTGCGCCGCGCCCGACGGCAACCGGGCGAGGAGCGCCTGCGCGGACTCACGCCCGCCCGGCGCGTCCGCGCGCACCGTCACGACATGCCATCCGCGCCCCTTGAGCTTTTCGGCGAGCCGCGCTCCCACGCCCGCCACGTCGGACAGGATGAGGCACTGCGTCGTCGGCGCGGAGGACTCCACTGACGGCGCGGCCTCCAGCCGCCGCTCCTGCCACTCCAGCTCATAGAGCCAGCCCTGGAAGCGCTTGCCCTTCGCGCCCAGGAGGCTCTCGCGGGTGATGCGCCGGAGTGACAACCGCTCCACCGTCGCCACGAGGTCTCCGTCCGCCGTCAGGAGCTGGAGATCACACGTGAAGCCAGGGCCCTTCGCGTCATCGCACCGGGACAACGTGGCGTGGGCCCAGACGTCCTTCAAGCCGCTCCGGAGCACCTGGACCTTGCCGACGCCCACGGGCAGGTAGGCCGCATCGCCCTCCTCGTCGAGCACGGCCCCGACCATCTGGAAGCAGGCATCCAGGAGCGCGGGCTGGAGCGTGTACTGCTCCGCCTCGTCCGCCGCGCTGCCAGTGAGGGCCAACCGGCCCAGGACCTCATTTTCACCGCGCCAGAGCTGCTGGATGCCACGGAAGCTCGGACCATAGGCGAGCCCGGCGTGGCTCAGCTTCTCGTAGTAGCCCGCCACCGGGACTTCCCGCGACACCTGCTTCTTCAAGCGCGCGAGGTCCACGCGGGAGCCGTCCGTGGCCCCAGCGGCGGACACCTTACCGTGCGCATGGAGAATCCACGCGGACTCCCCGTCACCGGTGCGCTCTTCCTGGCTGTGGATTTCGAAGCGCCCGCCGCGTTCGCCTTCCGGCGAGTACAGCAAGTGGACCCGGCGCTCACCTGCTTCGGGTAGGAAGAGGGCCTGCGAGAACGTGACCTCGTCGACCGTCCCTCCTGTCCCCGTGAAGAGCGCCGCCCCCGCCGCGAGCGCCATCTCCACGTAGGCCGCGCCGGGCATCAGGACCTGTCCATACACACCATGGTCCTTGAGGAAGGCGGGCTTCGCGGCGCCCACGGAGGACTCGAACTGCCGCGTCTGCGACGGCGAAGCGTGCAGGTGTCCCAGGAGCGGGTGGAGCGGCGTCGGCGCCGTGCTCGCCCCCGGGTAGTCCCAGGAGTCCCCCGTCAGCTCCATCCAGTGACTCCGCCGCTGGAAGGGATACACGGGCAGCGCGACCTTGTATCGCTCTCGCCCCTGGTCCAGGCCCCGCCAGTTCACGGGCACACCCGCGACGTACAGCGCACCGAGCCCCTCCAACAGTTGCTGCCAATCCGAGCGCTCGGGACGCAAGCTCCCCGCCCAGAGCGGGTTCCCCTGCGTGATGCAGGACTGGCCCATCGTCACCAGCGTGGGCTTGGGACCGACCTCCAGGAAGGCCTTCACGCCCGCCTGCTCCAGCGTCTGCATTCCACGGGCGAACATCACCGGCTCGCGGAGGTGCTGCACCCAGTATCGGGGCGTCAGGATTTCCTTCCCCGCCTCGCGCCCGGTCAGGTTGGAAATCAACGGGAGCGTCGGCGCCTGGAAGCGGACCTTCTCCACCGCCCGCGCGAACGCATCGAGGATGGGGTCCATCAACGCCGAGTGGAACGCATGGGAGACGCGCAGCATCGTCCCGCGCTTCCCCTGCCGCGTCAGCTCGGCCACGCAGTCCTTCACCGCGGCTTCACGCCCCGAAATCACGATGTTGCGAGGGCCATTGAAGGCCGCGATGGAGACCTGGCCGTCGTACCGGCCCAGCAGCGCCTCGACCTCGGCGCGCTCGGCGGACACGGCCGCCATGGCGCCTCCGGCGGGCAGCGACTGCATCAGCCGCGCACGGGTGGCGATGAGATCCAGCCCCTCTTCGAGGGTGAATACCCCCGCCACGCACGCTGCCACGAACTCGCCGACGGAGTGCCCCATGACGAAGTCCGGCCGGACGCCCCACTGCATCCACACCTGCGCCAGGGCGTACTCCAACGCGAACAGGGCGGGCTGGGTGAAGCCCGTCTCGTCCAGCCGCGCCCGCGCCTGTGCGTCGCGATCCGCCGGATAGAGCAGGTCGATGAGCGACTGGCCCATCAACGGCCGCAGCACCTCGTCGCACCGAAGCAGCGCCTGACGGAACGCGGGCTCCGTCTTGAACAGCTCTTCCCCCATCCCCAGCCACTGCGCGCCCTGCCCGGTGAAGAGGAAGGCCAGCTTGGGCGCCGCCTCCGCCTTGCCCGTCAGCACCGAGGGTGGGTTCTCCCCCGTGGCGAAGGCGGCGAGCTGCGTGCGCAGCGCATCGTGCGACGTGCCCAGCACCGCCAGCCGGTGACGGAAGGACTCACGCCCCGTGTTCGCGGTGAAGCAGATGTCCTCCAGCGGCTGCGCCGTGAGCTCGGGCTGGCCGAGCGCCTGCGCGTAACGCTGCGCCAGCTCACCGAGCGCCTGCGGCGTCCGCGCCGAGAGCGCGAGCACATGGTGCGGCCGAGGCGTGAGCTCCGGCGTCCGCGGCTGCACGGGCGGAGCCTCCGCGATGAGCACGTGGGAGTTCACACCGCTGAGGCCGAAGCCGCTGATGCCGGCGACCCGGGGCTTCTCGCCCGCCGGCCACGGCGTCACCTGCGTGGGGATGGCGAGGTTCAACTGGTCCCAATCCACGGCCGGGTTGGGCTTGCGGAAGTGCAGGTGCGGGGGAATCTCTCCCTGCCGCATCGACAGCACGACCTTGATCATCCCCGCGGCACCGGCGGCGGACTCCAGGTGTCCGAGGTTCGTCTTCGCCGAGCCGACGAGCAACGGCGCCTCGGGGCTCCGGCCATGACGGAGCACGGCGTCGAGCGCGCGCAGCTCGATGGGGTCGCCCAGCGGAGTCCCCGTTCCGTGGGCTTCGATGTAGCTCACGTCCGAGGGCGACAGGCCCGCGGACTCCAGCGCCTTGCGCAGCAGCTTCTCCTGCGCGGGGCCGTTGGGGACCGTCAGTCCGCCGCTGAGGCCGTCATGGTTCACCGCCGAGCCACGGATGACGGCGAGGATGCGGTCCTTGTCCCGCTGCGCGTCGGAGAGGCGCTTGAGCACCAGGACGCCGCAGCCCTCACCACGGCCGTAGCCATTGGCGGAGGCATCGAACGTCTTCGACCGTCCGTCCGGCGCCAGGGCGCGCATCTTCGACAGGACGATGTTGCTGTCCGGCCGGATGATGACATTCACCCCGCCCGCGAGCGCGAGCGAGCACTCGCCCTGACGCAGGGCCTGACACGCGAGGTGGGCCGAGACGAGCGCGGAGGAGCACGCCGTCGCGACGACCATGGACGGCCCCTGGAGGCCCAGCACGTACGAGACGCGCCCCGCGGAGAAGCTCAGCTCGTTGCCGGTCCCCATGTACGGCAGGTCCCGGGTCTGCACCGCCTTGAAGGGCACGCGGCCGTAGTCACTGCTCAGGAAGCCGACATAGACGCCGGTGTCGCTGCCCGCCAGCGAGCCCGGCGCGATGCCGGCGTCCTCCAGCGCTTCCCACGACACCTCGAGCATGAGGCGCTGCTGGGGGTCGACGTAGTTCGCCTCGCGGGGCGACAGCCCGAAGAACTCGCTGTCGAAGCCGGTGATGGGCTGCGACAGGAAGCCTCCCTCACGGACAATCATCTTCCAGACCGCGTCCGGGTCCGCGGCGTAGTACGCCTCCGCGTCCCAGCGGTCTGGAGGCACCGGCCCCACCGCGTCCACACCCGCGCGCAGCAGGTCCCAGTACGTCGCGGGGTCATTGGCCCCACCTGGAAACCGGCACCCCATGCCAATGATGGCGATGGGCTCCGAGCGCGCGCGCTCCAATCCGTCGACGCGCGCCCGCAGGGTCTTGATTGCCAGCGCCGCTCGCTGCAGCGGCGTCATCGACTCCATCGAGGAAGCATTCTCCTCCGACACGACCCACCCCTTTCACTGCCTAGCTGATTGAAATCTTCTCCAGAGGCTCCGGCGCGGGGCTGACATCCGCGCTGGGAGCACTCGTGCTGCTCGAGCTCACGGGGCACTCGGCCGGGGCGACGGGGGCCGACGCCGAGGGAGGCGCACGGCGGTCACTCGGCCTGGCGCACGCCGCGGGAATCGTGGCGCCCGAGGCGCTCTTCGGCCGCTTCGACATGAACAGGTCGCTCGCCTTCTGGAACGCCTCGCCCAGCGACATCACCGGCTTGGGCGGACGACTCGCCGCCTGCGCATGCGGCGCGGGCTGGACCGGCGGCTGCTTCGCCCGGTCATCGATGGCGGAGTCGATGTGCGCCAGCTCCTGAATCTGCGCGTCGACCAGGTGGGCCACGCCCTTCAGGGCCTCCTGCTTCGCGCGGAAGAGCTGCTGCACGAACTCCCGGCCACCGGGAATCACCGCGTTGGTGAGGTCCGCGATCCGGGCCGCATACATGGGGGAACTGCCAAACGCGCCTTTGGGATAACGACCATCTTGCGTGGACATCAGACACCCCTTTCCTTCTGGAAACTCACGATGAGCCGGTCGCCCTCCATGCGGGCACCCGACGTCGGCAACTGCGCGACCATCCGGGGCAACACGACGTTGCGCCGGACCCCACCCACCTGGATGACGAACTCCTCGCCCCTCCGGGACAGCTCGACCTCACCCTTCGTCACGAAGGGGAGCCGGACCTCCAGCAGGTACGCGTCCACCGCGTCCTTGCGCAGGCCCAGCAAGGGCTGCGGCTCGCCGAGTCGCACCGGGTCCTCGCCCTGGTAGAGCTGCTCGGCGAACGCCTCCAGCGGCACCTCGCCCACCACGTCCCCGACTTGCCGCGAGACCTCGAGCAACAACACCCCGCTGAAGACACCGCGCAGCTTCTCCACGTGCGGCTGCTGCACCCGCGAAAGCTCGGCGTCCGCGCCCTCGCCGTCCGGTGCCAGGCGGTTGATGACGACACAGTCCACGGCGGCTCCGTGGAGGTTGAAGAACGTATAGGCCCGCTGCGTCTCCTGAACGGAGGCCGTGTCCGCGGAGGTCACCAGCCGCAGCGTGGTCACCTCGGGGTTGTGCAGCAGCTCATCCACGGCCTTGAGCCGGTCACGCACCTCCAGGCTGGCCTCCGCGCCGTGGAGGCTCGCGGCCAACAAACGCGCCTTGCGGCCCGGCTGCGTGGGCGCCTGCTGCTTGCGCGCGTACCAGCTCATCGCGGAGACGGTGTTGAGAAGCTGGAGCGCCTCGGAGGTGGACGGACAGTCCACGACGATGAGGTCGTGACGCTGCTCCCGGACGTACTCGCCCAGCCGGAGGAGCGTGACGATGTGGGCCGCTTCGGCCGTCACCGCCACCTCCTCCGCGCTCACGCGCTCCAAGCCACTGCCCACCAGCGCGGCCAGGCCGCCCTGGCCGCTGTTCCATCCCAACCGGAGCTCCTCCGCGACATCCACCTCGTGGAGGGAGAGCTGGTCGTTGATGCCCACCGGCACGCCCCGGGGTCCGGAGAAGAGCGGCGCCTCCAGACCGAACGCGGTGCCCAGACCGCGAGACGTGCCGAACGAAAGCAGCATCGTCCGGAGGCCCCGGCGCGAAGCGGCCAGCGCCGTCGCGGCGGCCACGGTGCTCTTTCCGGCGCCGCCTCTTCCGGAGACAAGAAGAATCCTGACCATCTCAATGCACCTCTCGGGTTGGGTCCGTGCTGGGTGTGGCCTGCGTGTTAGGTCGCCGGGGTCGGCTGCGTCTGGCTGGGCGCGGACTTCTCCATCCAGCCGGACTTGCCGAGCCACGCCTGCGCCCGGTTGAGCTGCATGAGCGTGGACTGCGTGCTCACGAGCTGCTGGACGGTGGACTCGACCTGCTTGGTGTTGCCCGCGGAGAGCGAGTGCTCCACCACGGGATTCAGCCGGAAGTACTTCTTCCGCAGAATCATCCGGCACTGGTGGTCCGCCGCGTCCGAGCCGGCCTCGAGCATCATCTTCACCAGGACCATGGGGTCATGGAAGTCGAGCAGCCAGTTGGAGAAGCCCCAGTTGGCGACGCCGTTACAGAAGCGCGGCGTGAGATAGGAGGACGTGCAGCCGTTGCCCACCGACATCATCAGGATGTTCGTGAGGTCGGGCGGCTCGGTCTCCATCGTCTCGACCTTCTCCGCGCGGCTCTTCCGGGTGATGTTGTTGACGATCTGCGCCAGGGCCACCAGCGACGGGTTGTTGGCGAAGATGCCGCCATCCACGTAGCCGCTCCCCTCGTGCCGCATCCCCTGGTAGATGGGATAGGACAGCGGCGGCGAACCGCTCCGCATCAGCACGTCCACCACCAGCTCGTTGAGATCCGGATCGTTGTCGTGGCCGGTGTTGTGGAACACCTTGGCCTTCCACGTCCGGAGCGCCTTGCGCTGACCATCCAACTGGAAGGACGGCAGCGCGACCTTGCGCTTCAAGTCGCCCAGCCGCAGCGTGGCGCCGAAGTAGCTGCAGAAGAAGTCACGCATGTAGCTCGAATCGAGCAGCGCGCTGTTGCCCGTCAGCGCCAGCGCGGTCCGGGCCAGCCCCACGGCCTTGCGGTTCATCGAGACGACTTCGCCCCAGAAGTCGAGAATCTTGGGGAAGGCATCGTCCGGGTTCTCGTAGCTGGCGAAGAACGCCGCGTTGAACGCCCCCGCGGACGTGCCCGAGAACAGCTCGACGTCGTTCAGCAGTGACTGGGTTTGCCCTTTCGCGGTCAAATTCTCACGAAGCGATTTGAGCATGCCGGCGGTGACATACCCTTCACCGCCAGAAATAGAAGTACCGTCCATCGATAGGACTCGGTGTGGCATTGCAGGACCTCCTTGGGGAGCTACGCAGTCAAACCTTGCACTGGCATTTCCGCCCGAGACAGCTCAGCGAGGGCAGGAAAAACCAGCACCCTATCCAGACATTTTTGAATTTCATTTGCAAGCACGAGGACATTTCTCTCATCCATGATGAGTGTCATGTGATTACCCGGAACGGGAATCACTTCCGTGCCGGCAAGGGCGAACGTCTTCACGCTGTCGACAAGCGGGTCACCTCCCACTGTCACAGGACCCGTCCTGAAAAGTGTGGCGGTGCCGCTGTATGAAGTGAACGTATAGAGTTGTTCGGAGCGCCGTGTTGCCAGGAAATTCCGCGCGGTGAGGGCTGTATCGCGCAAGAAACGCCGGAGATAGGAATGGTGTCCTTCCGCGTCCCGACGGAGCAGGTCACCTAGCGACTCCGGCAGGCTGATACCCATCCATTCACCGATCTGCCTGGCGCTCGCGTAGTCCTTCGGCATGGGGGCTTCCCCCAGCGCCTTGAACATCTGCGAGCCCCCGGGAATCTCTTCACCATTCGCGTCATGCGCGGCGAGCCGGTCCAGCGCGGCGCCGTCAATCAGGCCCAACAAGGCCACCTGCTCCCCCATCGCCTCCAGTTGGCGGGCCATCTCACACACGACGAGCCCACCGTAGGACCAGCCCGCGATGCGGTAGGGCCCGCGCGGCTGGACCTGTCTCATGGCCGCCACGTACAGCGCGGCCGACTCCTCGATGGTCTCCGGAGGCTGCTGGTCATCCATCACCCCCGGCATCTGGAAGCCGAACACGGGCTGGTCCGAGGACAGGTAGCGCGCCAGGGTGACGTAGACGGCGGGGCTGCCCGCCGAGGGCGGCGCCAAGAACAACGGCGGATTCTTGCCCAGCGGCTTCAGCGCGATCACACAGGCGGGGAGCTGCCGGACCAGCGCGGTGACCATCACCGAGTGCTCTTCAATCCAACGGGCCAGCGCCTCCACCGAGGGACGGTCGAAGACTTCGTTGAGCGGAACCTCCACCCCCAGCTTCGCGGAGATGCGCGAGATGAGCGTGACGGCCAGGAGCGAGTGTCCGCCCAGCTCGAAGAAGCTGTCGGTGGGCGCCACGGCGCTCAGGCCCAACAGCTCGCTGAAGAGCGCCTGGAGCTGCCGCTCCGTCTCCGTGAGCGCCCCGGTGCGGGCCAACGCCACGCCCGTGGCGGCCTCCGACGTCACGTGCGGCAGGGCCTTGCGGTCAATCTTCCCGCTGGGGCTCAGCGGCAGCTCCGGGAGGACCACGATGACCTCGGGCACCATGTACTCGGGCACCACGTCGCGCAGGGCCTTGCGCAGCTCCGT
The DNA here is from genome assembly GCF_000280925.3 of Myxococcus hansupus. Lineage (NCBI taxonomy): Bacteria > Pseudomonadati > Myxococcota > Myxococcia > Myxococcales > Myxococcaceae > Pseudomyxococcus > Pseudomyxococcus hansupus. The sequence continues at coordinate 3,186,433 of NZ_CP012109.1, read as the reverse complement.
GCGCAGGTCCGTGCCGTCCGGGCGCTCCATCGTCTGGGGCTGCACGTAGGCCACCAGGCGGGCCGCGCCGTCGGGCGCGCGCCGCAACACCACCGCGGCCTGGACGACGTCGTCGTGGCGACCGAGCGCGGCCTCGACCTCCCCCGCTTCGACGCGGTGGCCGCGAATCTTGAGCTGATCGTCCTGTCGCCCCAGGTACTCGATGCGGCCGTCGTGCAGATACCGGGCATGGTCGCCCGTCCGGTAGAGCCGCGAGCCCCCCGCCCCCGTCGAGTCCGTGTCGAAGGGGTTGGGGATGAACCGCTCCGCCGTCAGGTCCGGGCGGCGCAGATAGCCCCGGGCCAGCCCGATGCCTCCGATGTACAGCTCTCCGGACACCCCCACCGGCACCGGCTGGAGGAAACGGTCGAGGATGTACAGCCGCATGCCGGTGATGGGCCGGCCAATGGGAACCCGCTCCGGCAGCGGCGCACCGTCCGGGAGCAGTTCCTCGAAGCAGCACGCCACGGAGGCCTCGGTGGGCCCGTACTCGTTGATGATGCGGGTGGGCACGCCCTGCTCCCGCCACGACGTCAGGTCCACGCCGTGCAGCCCTTCGCCGCCCAGCACCACCGCGTGCGCGCGCCCCAACACCTGCCGCGTCTTGCCCAGGCCGTTGAAGGCCCGCAGATGTGAAGGCGTCATCTTGATGAAGCTGAAGCCCTGCTCCGGGTAGTCACCGGACGTCAGCACGTCGATTTCGCGCCCCCTCGGGACGAGGAACAGCGCGCGACCCGCCAGCAGTGGCGCGAAGAGGCTCGTCAACGTCCCGTCGAAGCTCACGGAGCCAATCACCGGGCTCCCCGTCCCCTCGTGGAGCCGGTACGCGCGGGCGGACCACCGCAGGTAGTTGATGATGCTGCGGTGGGTGATCTCCGTGCCCTTCGGCCGGCCCGTCGACCCCGACGTATAGAGGATGTAGGCGAGCTGTCCCGGCAGCACGTCGCGACGCAGCCGCACGCCGGTGGCGGCGGGGACGTCTCGGTAGCCCTCGTCCACGAGGACGGTGACGAAGCCGCCCATGCCCCAGAGGCGCTCGGCGCGTTGCGAGGTGGAGATCAACACGCGCGGCCGTGCATCCGCCACGATGTGCCGGAGCCGGTCCGTGGGCTCATCGGCGTCGAGCGCCAGGAACGCGCCGCCCGCCTTGAGCACCGCCAGCAGGCTGACGATGAGCTCGGGCGTGCGCTCCAGGTAGACGCCCACCACCACCTCCGGCCCCACGTCCAAATCCTGGAGGTGCGCCGCGAGGCGATCACTGAGCTGGTCCAGCTCGCCGTACGTCAGCTCCCAGTCATCCACGACGAGCGCGACGGCGTCGGGGTTGCGCGCCGCCTGGGCCTCGATGAGCGTATGGAGGCAGACCTCGGGGGAAGCGTCCGTTCCCGTGGCGTTCCAGTGCTGGAGCACACGCTCACGGTCCGCCGGGGGGAGCACGGGCAGCTCGGCCACGGGCCGCTGGGGCTCGTTCACCAGCCCGTCCAGCAGGACCTGGAAGCAGTCCATGTGGTGCTGGATGGTCGAGTGCTCGAAGAGGTCGCGGTTGTAGACCATGCGCGCCACCAACCGGTCTCCGTGGTCATCCACGAACAGGTTGAGATCGAAGCGCGAGGTGGTGGCCTCGAACTCGAGCGGCCGCATCCGGACGCCCGTCCCATCCGGCGACTCGCTGGCGGCCCGGACCCAGGCGAACACGACCTGGAACAGCGGGTTGTGGCCCAGGCTTCTCGCGGGTCGCAGCTCCTCGACGAGCAGGTCGAAAGGCAGGTCCTGGTGCGCGAAGGCCTCCAGCACCGTCTCGCGCACGCGCTCCAGCACCGTGGAGAAGCCGGGGGCACCGCCCAGGTCCACGCGCATGACCAGGTTGTCCACGAAGAAGCCCACCAGGGGCTCCAGCTCCGTGCGGGTCCGGTTGATGGAGTTGGCCCCCAGCACCAGGTCATCCCGCCCCGTGAGGCGGTGCAGCAGCACGAAGAACGCGCTCAACATGCCCACGAAGGGCGTCGTCTTAGCCGAGTGGCTCAGGGCCTTGAGGGCCGAGGTGACGCGAGGGCCGACCTCGAAGCGGACCTCGCCGCCCCGGTTCGTCTGCACCTTGGGCCGAACATGGTCCGTGGGCAGCTCCAGCAGAGGCGGCGCGCCCTCCAGCTTCTTCCGCCAGAAGTCCACCAGGCGCTGACGGACCTCCCCCTGGAGATAGTCCCGCTGCCAGACGGCGAAGTCGCCGTACTGGAGCGTGAGCGGAGGCAACGGCGAGGGTTGCCCGGACGCGAAGGCGCCGTACAGCGTCACGACTTCGCGGACGAGCACCGCCTGCGCCCACACGTCCGCCGCGATGTGATGCAGGCAGAGCTGGATGAACTGCCCCCCCTCCCCGCCTTCGATGACGAGCACGCGGACCACCGGCCCCGTGGCGAGGTCGAAGGGGCGATCTCCCTCGCGCCGGAGGAACGCCTCCACGCCCGCGGGCGCGGTGGCGAGCACCTCGGCTTCCTTCAGCACCTGGAAGCCGAAGCGGGGCTCCGGGTCCACCCACTGCACGGCCGCGCCTTCGTGTTCGGCGTAGCGGGTGCGGAGAATCTCGTGGCGGCGGACAATCTCCACGAAGCAGCGGTGCAGGATGGACGGGTCGAGCCGCCCTTCGACCTGGAGGGCCAGCACCAGGTTGTAGGCGGTGCTGCCAGGCTCGAGCCGGTCCAGGAACCACAGCCGCGTCTGCCCATACGACAGGGGCGCGTACCCATCCCGGCGGACCGGGACGATGGGGGCCTCCTCCCGGACCTCGTCATGGTCCCGCAGCAGCTTCAGCAGGGCCTGCTTGTGCTCCGCCAGCGCATGGCGCAGCTCCGGGTCGGCGGCGCCCTTCGGGCCGCGAAGCCGCAGCGCATCGCCTTCCACGCGGACTTCCAGTCCCCGCCGGTTCATCTCGGCGACCAGTTCCCCCAGGTTCATACCGTCAACTCCTCGATTTCGGCGGCGGCCGTGGCAGCGGGCGCGCGCGCGAGCAGTTCCTTCAGCCCGAGCTGGGTGTGGAGCGCGTCCACGAGCCCATCGAGCGTCGTTCCGTCGATGAACCGCGCCATGAGGAGCTCCACGCCCAGCTCACGGCCAATGCGGTTCTTCAGCTCGACCGCGCGCAGCGAATCGAGCCCCATCTCGTTCAGGGAGATTTTCTTCTGAAGGACTTCGTGGTCCGGGGCGAAGCCCAGCAACGGACCCAGGCGGCTCTGCACGTACCGCGTCAGCAGCGCGCGCCGTCGCTCGCTGTCCGCGCGCTTCAGCTCCTCCATCAACTCGTGCATGCGCGAGGCCCCCGCGGAGCGCGCCTGCTCGCGAAGCATGAGTTCGGAGAACAGAAGCCCGTGGCCGGGCGACGGGCCCGACTCCAGCGAGGCCACGCTGAACGGCACCACGCCCATCTGCACGGCCCCCTGCTCCAGGAGCTGCTCGAAGACCTGGAGGGCCAGTTCTGGAGCGAGGCTGGAGCCGTCGGAGACCTCGCCCCGGTCCGCGCTCTTGGCGGCCATGCCCGCGCCGGCCCAGCGCCCCCAGTTGATGCTGAGCGCGGGAAGTCCCATCCGGCGCCGGTGATGCGCCAGGGCGTCGAGGACGCTGTTGGCCGCGACGTAATTGGACTGCCCCGCCACGCCCACCAACGAGGCCGCGGACGAGTACGTCACGAAGAGGTCCAGCGACAGGCCCGCCGTGGCGCGGTGGAGGTTCAACGCGCCTTGCACCTTGGGCGCGAAGACACGGGAGAAACGCGTCCGGTCCTGGTGAAGGATGACGCCGTCCTCCAGCACGCCCGCCGTGTGGATGACGCCGCGCAGGCGTGAGCCCCGCTCCGCCACCCCGTCCACGAGCCGCTGCACGTCGTCCCACCGGGAGACGTCCGCGCGCGCGACGGTGACGTCGACGCCTCGCGAACTCAGCGACTGGAGCCGGGCCTTCGCCTCGTCGCCCGGAGCGCTTCGGCCGACCAGCAGCAGGTGCTTCGCGCCCGCTCCGGCCAACCACTCCGCGGTCGCGAGCCCGAGCGCGCCCAGACCTCCGGTGACGAGGTACACCCCCTCGGGCTGGATGCGCACGGGGGCTGCCTGCTCCGGCGCCTGGGTCGGACGCACCAGACGCGCGCCGAGGAGCCGGCCGTCACGCAGGGCCATGACGTTCTCCTCGAGCGGCTCCGCCATGAGGTGGAACAGCCGCGCCAGCGCGTCGTCGCCGGGCTCCAGGTCGACCATGCGGCAGCGCAGCTCCGTATGCTCGATGGCGGCGGCCCGGCCGAAGCCCCAGAGCGACGCCTGGGTGAAGCGGTCCACGGTGTCCGTCGCCGCCACGGCGACGGCCCCTTCCGTCACCATCCACAACGCGGGGCGCTGGGCCCAGTTCGCCCGCGCCAGGGCCTTGACCAGGTGGAGCGCTCCCACCGTGTTCCAAGGCACCTCACCTGACGGCGACTCGGGAGCGCGCTCACTCCGTCCCCACAGGTACGCGACCGTCGCGGGCACCGTGCCCGCGGCCACCACGTCCTGGAGCAGACGCTCGAAGCCCGCGGGGTCCATGGGGTCCACGCGGTAGAGGCCCGGCTCGACGTGCTCATACGCCGGGCCCGGCGTCACCACCACGCAGCTCCAGGCACGCTCTCGCGCCAGGGCGCGGACGGCTTCCGCGTCGTGGCCCGCGTCCACCCACAACAGGCACGCGCCGGGATGGTTCGCGACCTGGTCCCGGCCCGCGGGCGCGGCGTGTTCACGCCACGCCAGCTCGAAGAGGAGCTCTTGCATGGCGCCCGAGAAGGACGCCTTGAACGCGCGGCGGTCGAGCTGCTTCAGCAGCAGGCCCTCCACCTCGGCGATGACCGCGCCCTCTTCATCGAGGATGCGCAGGTCGGTGCTCACCAGTCCCTCGGAGAGCGCGGCCCCCGTGCCGCCCCGCGCCTGAACCCAGACGCGGCTTCCGGGGCGCTTGAACCACCGCAGCCGTTCGATGGCGACGGGGATGCGGCCCTGTCCGCCACCTTCGCGCGGGGCCTCGCCGCCCGTGAACGCCGCCGCGGCCGTCTGGAAACACGCGTCCAGGAGCAGCGGGTGGAGCCAGTAGTCGCCCACGCCGATGACGAGTGCATCCGGCAGCCGCACGTGCGCCAGGCAACCGCCGTCACCGAACCTCAGCGCATCGATGCCCTGGAAGGACGGGCCGTACTCGAGCCCTCCGCTCGCCATCATCTCGTAGAAGGCGCTCACCGAGCCTTCGCGCGGGAAGGCCTTGAACAGGCTGCCCTCGACGTCGACGGACTCCGGACGCGTGCGGCCCTCGACGATGCGGCCCTGGGCCAGGCGGTGCCAGTTCCGGTCCGCGCCCGTGCCCTGCCCGTGAATCTCGAACCGGGAGCCGCCCTCATCGGGCGTCAGCACCGTCTGGACGTCCTGGGCCTGCCCCTCCGTGAGGACCAGGGCTCGCTCCAACTCGATGGCCGTGAGTTCCAACGGGCGCTCACCCGAGGCCACCTGGTGCGCCGCGCCGATCGCCATCTCGACGTAGCAAGCGGCCGGCAGCACGGGATTGCCGAGCACGCGATGCTCTTCGATGAAGGCGGGCGAGCGCGTGCTCAACCGCGCGGAGAAGCGCGCCTCCTGTGAGCCGGGCAATGACAGCCGAGCCCCCGGCATGGGGGGGCCACCGCTCCGCGCCGAGCCCTCCTTCGACGCATAGCCGGGCTTCTCCACCTGCCGCTTCTCCATCCAGTAGCGTTCCCGGAGGAACGGATGGGTCGGCAGGCACAGCGGACGCCGTTCGAAGGGCGCATCGAACGCGGCCCAGTCGACCTCGAAGCCCCGCATGTACAGCTCCGCCAGGCTGGCGACGAGCTGCGCCGTCTCTCCCGACGAGGGGCGCAAGCTCGGGAGCCACGACAGCTCGTCCGCGCTCTGGAAGTTCCGGCGGCCGATTCCCGCGAGGATGGGCGCCGGTCCAATCTCCAGATAGGTCCGGTGCCCTTCCGCGCGCAGGGCCTCCAAGCCGCTCGCGAAGGCGACAGGCTCACAGAGCTGCCGGCACCAGTACTCCGGCTGGGTGATTTCGGCGTCGATGTGCCGACCGTGCAGCGCGGAGACGAGCGGAATCCGGGGCGCGGACAGGGACAGCCCGCGGAACGACGCCGCGAACGGCGCGAGCACCGGCTCCATCATGTTCGAGTGGAACGCGTAGGCCATTCGCAGCCGCTTGAAGGGGATGCCTTCGCGCGCCAGCTCCGCCTCCACAGCGGTGATGGCATCCGGCTGTCCCGAGACGACCAGGTCCTCGGGGCCGTTGACGGCGGCCAGGCAGACCGCCCCGGCGTGCGTCGCGATGACGCGCTCCACGGTTTCGAGTCGGGCGGAGATGGATGACATCGCCCCGGCCGACAGGTGCTCGCTGATGAGCCGGGCGCGCGTCACCACCAGGCGCAAGGCCTCCTCGATGCTGAACACACCCGCGACCGCGGCCGCCGCGTACTCGCCCAGGCTGTGCCCGATGACCGCCCCGGGCGTGACGCCCCAGGCACTCCACAGCTCCGCGAGGGCGTACTCCAGCGCCACCAACGCGGGCTGTGCGTGCCGCGTATCCTCCATGAGCGCGGCGGAGCTTTCGCCAAAGAGCAGGTCCTCCAGCTTGCAATCCAGCAGCCCTGCCAGGGCCTGGGAGCAGCGCTCCAGCGCGGTCCGAAACGCGGGCTGCGTCTCGTAGAGTTCCCTTCCCACGCCAGGGCGAAGCGCGCCTTGTCCCGTGAACAGGAAGACGGGCTTGGGGCTCTCCGTGCCGCGCAGGGGCTCCCGTGCCGGGCGAAGCTTCTCCTCGCGCAGGCGCTTCAGGTTCGCGCGCAGCTCGGCCGCGGTCGTCCCCGTCACGGCCGCGCGGTGCTCGAACTGGGAGCGGCCCGTGTTCGCCGTGTAGCACCAGTCGCCCAGGGCGGACGCCGCCTCGGGCAACGCGTGCTCCTGCGCCTCCATCAGGGCCTCCAACGAGGCCTCGCTCTTGGCGGACAGGGACAGCACGTGCGCCGGGCGCTCACGCTCCACGCGCGGCCGCGCCAGCACGGGGGCCTCCTCCACCACCATGTGGACGTTGGTGCCGCTGAAGCCGAAGCTGCTGACCCCCGCGATGCGGCGCTTCTCGCCCCGCGGCCAGGGCCGCGTGGTGGTGGGCACCGTGACGGGCAGGTCCTCCCAGCGGATGTTGGGGTTGGGCCGCTCGAAGTTCAGGTGGGCGGGGATGGCCTCGTTCTGCAGCGAGAGGAGCACCTTGATGAGCCCCGCGATGCCCGCGGCGGCCTCCAGGTGCCCGATGTTCGTCTTCACGGAACCGACGAACAGCGGATCGCTCCGGGTGCCCTTCCGGCCAAAGACGGAGCGCAACGCCTCCATCTCGATGGGGTCACCGAGCAACGTCCCCGTGCCGTGGGCTTCGATGTAGCCGACCTGCTCCGGCTCCACCCCACAACTGTCGAGCGCCGCGCGGATGACGCGCTCCTGGGAGCGACCGTTGGGGACCATCAACCCGCTGCTGCGGCCGTCATGCGTCACCGCCGAGCCGCGGATGACACCGATGATGGCGTCACCCTGGGCCAGCGCGTCCGACAGCCGCTTGAGCACGACGACCGCGCATCCCTCACCTCGCCCGAAACCATCGGCGGAGGCGTCGAACGTCTTGCAGCGCCCGTCGGCGGCGAGCATCCGGTTCTGGCACTCGACCATCACCGTGACGGGCGAGAGGTTCAGGTTCGCGCCCGCGGCGAGCGCGATGTCGCTCTCGTCGTTGCGCAGGCTCTGACACGCCAGGTGGATGGCCACGGCCGACGACGAGCAGGCCGTGTCCACGGAGACAGCGGGCCCCTGAAGGCCCAACGTGTGGGAGATGCGACCCGCGGCAACGGAGGGATAGTTGAGAGATGCGGAGTGCATCTCCATCTCCTCGCTGATGCCGAGCAGGTTGTAGTCGTTGTGCATCAACCCCAGGAAGATGCCGGTGCGGCTCCCCGTCAGGCTGCTGGGAGGAATGCCCGCGCGCTCCAGGGCCCGCCAGCACTCCTCGAGCAACAGCCGTTGCTGCGGGTCCATCCCCTTGGCGTCTCGCGGCGTGATGCCGAAGAAGCCCGGGTCGAACAGGTCCACGTTGTCGATGAAGGAACCCCGGCGCGTGTACATCTTCCCCGGGACACCGGGCGTCGGGTCGTAGAAGTCATTGACGTCCCAGCGCGAGGCCGGGACTTCCCGCGACGCGTCGCGCCCGGCCGCCAGCAGCTCCCAGAACGTCTCGGGCAGCTCACCGCCACCGGGAAAACGGCACGACATGCCCACCACCGCGATGGGCTCCGCCGCCAGCAGCTCCTTCTTCGAGCGCAGTTGACTCGCGAGGTACGCGAGCTTGACGACAGGCAACTCCGAAATTCGTGAGGATAGTTTCGCCATCAGGGTCTCATCTGGTGAGCGCGCTCTCCAGCTCCTGGTCGATGAGGGACGTCAGCTCCTGCTCTGACAGCCCTTGGATCTCCGCGGTGAGCGCGCCCTGCGCCTCCCGCGATGCTTCCTGTTGCTTGGGGACCTCGGCCTCCACACCCAACTGCTCGGCCAGGTGCGCGACGAGGGCATTCACGGTGGGGAAATCGAAAATCAGCGTCGAGCGGAGGCTCCGCCCCAGGCTGCTGGCGAGCCGGTTCCGGATTTCGATGGCCAGCAGCGAATCCACGCCGACCTCGAACAGGCGCTCGTTCCCCGCGAGCTTCTCTGTCTCTGGCATTCCCAGCGTCGTGGCGACCTGCGCCGACACGTGCCGCCGCAACAACTCCAGCCGCCGGTTCGCTGGCGCCGCGTCCAACTCCACCTGGAAGACGGGTGCTGGCGCCCGCTGAGGGACGGCGCTGATGAAGCCCTGCACCAGCGACTGGCGCGCGAGCCCCGGGAGCTGCTCCGCGAGCCGCGCCCAGTCCACGGGGAAGACGCCCCACTGGACCTGACCGCTGCCCAGGAGCCGCTCGAGCACGCTCAGGCCCTGCTCCACCGGGATGGAGCCGAAGCCCTGCGCCCCCGGGCGCACCGAGGCGGCGCGCTCCAGCCTCGCGGCCATGCCCGTCTCCGCCCAGGAGCCCCAGTTGAGCGTCAGCGCGGGCTTGCCCTCCGCCTGACGCAGGTGGGCCAACGCGTCGAGGAAGGCATTCGCCGCGACGTAGTTCGCCTGACCCGGTGAGCCGATGAGCGAGGCCGCAGACGAGAAGCAGACGAAGAAGTCCAGCGCCATGCGCGCGCTGAGTTCGTGCAGGTTCCACGCGCCTTGGACCTTCGGTGCCAACACCGCGCGGAACTGCTCGGACGTCTGGTTCGCGAGCGTGCCATCGCGCAGGACACCCGCGGAGTGGAAGATGCCGCGCACGGGAGGCCCGCTCCGCAGACGCTCGAAGAGCTCCGCCACGGCGTCGCGCGAGGTGACATCCACGAGCGCGACCTGGACCTGGACGCCCTTCGCGGCCAGTGCGTCGAGCTGTGCTCGTGATTCAGCGGAAGGCGCGTTGCGGCCCATCAACACGAGGTGCCGCGCACCCTTCTCCGCCAGCCAGAGCGCGACGCGGAGCCCCAGGCCGCCCAGGCCGCCCGCGACGACATACGCCGCGTCCGCCACGATCGCCGGCTTCTTCGCGGACGAGGCGCGCAGCCGGGCCCGCTCGAGCCGGGCGGTATACAGACCGCCGTCGCGAATGGCCGCGCTGGACTCCTCGCCGGGTAGCGACAACGCCCGGACGAACGCGCCCAGGTCCTCGGCACGGGGCTCCGCCGACAGGTCGATGCGCAGGCACCGCAGCTCGGGCAGCTCCGTCGCCACGGCCTGACCGAAGCCCCACAGCGGAGCCTGCGCCACCCGCGCGCCCTGCGCATCCGAGGCGAGGCTCTGGGTTCCTCGCGTCACCAGGACCAGCCGGGGCGCAGCCGCCGCGCTCCGCGCCAGGGCCTGCGTCAGGTGCAATGCGCCCGTGAGCCCGGAGACGTGTGCCGCCTCCAAGTGGGCCAGCGTCCCCGGGCTCACAGGCCCCTCGTCGAGGCCCCAGAGGTACAGCACGCCCGTGGGCGGTGCGTGCGCCCAGTCCTGAACGAGCCGTTCGAAGTGGTCCGTGGAGGAAGGATTGACGCGGTAGCCCTCCGCCCCCTGGCTGTAGGTCTCTCCCCTGCGAATCACGGTGCACCGCTCACCGCGCTGCGTGAGCACCTGCACGAGCTCCGAGCCAAACCCCTCCGCGTTGACGAAGACGGCCCAGTGCTGGCCCGCGCCCTGCGTCTCCTCCGGAACGGCACGCGGCGCCCAGGCGACACGGTAGAGCCAGTCCTGGAAGTCTCCGTCGAGCCCACGAAGCAGCGCGTCCCGTTCGGCCCTCCGCACCGAGAAGCCCGACAGGACGGCCACCACGCCGCCATCCTCGGAGCACACGGTGAGGTCCGAGGCCGGGAAGCCCGCCTGCCCTTCATGTGGCGGCTGCGTCGCATGGGTCCAGACGCGCTCCGGCAGTGCCCGGTACAGGTCGAGCCGTCGCATCGCCACCGGCAGGTGCAGCGCGTCCTCTCCGGTGAGCCGCGTCACCGCGGCGGCGGTGCGCAGGCAGCCGTCGAAGAGGGCCGGATGGACGCGGTACTGCCCACTCCGGTCCTCGACCTGGCTGAAGGACAGCGCGGCACCGGTGCCCCGGTGGAGTGAGCTCAACACGCGCAGCGAGGGCCCATAGTCGAGCCCGTGCTGGGTGAAGACGGCGGAGAGGTCCTCGATGGAGACCGCCGTGGCACAGTGCTGACTCCACGCCTCACGGCTGACGACAGGCGGTGACTCGCTCAGGACGGAGGCACGGCACGTCACATGGGTGACCCATGGCGCGCGCGCGCCGCGGCCCTCCTCCGGACGCTCGTCGCCACGGCTCATCACCGTGCACGACAGGCCGTCCTCGCCCACCCGCTCCACCAACGTCTGGACGGTGCGCGTCTGCTGCTCCGGCAACAGCAGCGGCTGGAGCAGCGAGAGGTCCTCCAGCCGCAGCGACTCCGTCCCCAGCACCTGGGACGCGGCGGAGGCCAGCATCTCCACGAACGCCGAGGCCGGGACCACGGCCTTGCCATACACACGGTGGTCCGTGACGAAGGACGCGGTGTCCGCGGACAGCTCCGAACTGAAGACCGTCGTGCCGTCCTTCAGCGCCGGAGACTCCAACCGGGCACCGAGCAAGGGATGTGTCGAAGCGCGCCGGACCTGCCGCGTCCAGGGTGCGGGGACGTCCAACCAGTAGCGCTGGCGCTCGAAGGGATAGGTCGGCAACACCGTGCGCCTGAGGCCCTGGCCCACGTCGAAGCCCGCCCAGTCCACGCTGACGCCGCGCACGTGAAGCTCGGCCAGCGCGCGGAGCAGGCCCGCCCAGTCCGAGCGGCGCGGATGCAGCGTCTCCAGCCACACCGCGGCTTCGCTGGCCACCACGTCCCGAGCGAAGCCCGACAACGAGGGCTTGGGCCCGAGCTCCAGGAACACGCGCACCCCGCGCTGGACGAGCGTCTGGACGCCCTCCGCGAAGCACACGGGCTGGAGGACGTGGCGAGACCAATAGCCGGACTGGGTGATGGCCTCCCCCACCTCGCGGCCGTCGAGATTCGAGATGAGCGCGACCTGGGGCGGCTGCAACGCGACGCGCGCGACGGCGCGCTCGAACTCCGCCAGCATGGGCTGCATCAGCGGCGAGTGGAAGGCGTGCGAGACGTTCAACCGCCGGCTCTCGATTCCCTCCGACACCAGCCGTTGGACAATCGCGTCGATGGACGCCGCATCCCCGGAAATCACCGTGTTGCGCGGACCATTGAGCGCCGCGACGCTCACCCTCGGATGCGGTGCGAGGAACGGTGCCACGCGTGACGGCTCCGCGAACACGGCCAGCATCGCGCCGGGCGCTTGCAGCGCTTGCATCAACCGCGCGCGCTCGGCCACCAGCGGGAGCCCGGCCTCGGGCGTCATGACACCCGCGAACATGGCCGCCGCGTACTCACCCACGCTGTGCCCCAGGACCGCGTCCGCGCGCAGGCCCCAGGCGCGAAGCAGACTCGCCAGGGCCAGCTCCAGCGCCACCAACGCCGGCTGGGTGTACCGCGTCTCGTCGAGCGCGCCCGAGGTGTCCTTGAACAACACCTCCGTCAAAGGCCGCTCGAGGTGCGGCTTCAGAATCTCCTCGAAGCGCAGCAGCTCGCGACGGAAGGCGGGCTCCGTGTCGAACAGCTCACGGCCCATGCCCACGTACTGGGAGCCTTGTCCCGTGAAGAGGAAGGCGACCTTGGGCGCGTGCTCCTCCTTCCGACCCTCCGCGGCGGCTCCGCCCTCCCCCTGGCTGAAGGCGCGCAGGGACTGAGCCAACGCTTCGGACGTCGGGGCCACGAACGCCGCGCGCTCCTCCATGGCGGCACGGCCGGTGTTCATCGTGTGGCAGACGTCCGCGAGCGCATCACCGTGCCCGTTCGACAGCGCGTCCGCCAACGAACCCGCGAGCCGGCGCAGGCTTCCCGCCGACCGGGCCGAGAGCGCCAGGACATGCGATGGCCGCGCCACCGCGCGCTCCGACAGCTTGGGCGCCGGGGCCGACTCCAGGACCACGTGCGCGTTGGTCCCCGAGAACCCGAACGAGCTCACGGCCGCGAAGCGTGACGCCTCGGCCGTCCAAGGACGGAGCGCGGTGGGCACCTCGATGGACAGTTGCCGCCAATCCACGTGCGACGTGGGCGTGCGCAGGTGGAGATGAGGAGGCACCTCCGCCTTCGCCAGACACAGCGCCGACTTGATCAACCCCGCGATGCCGGAGGCCCCCTCCAGGTGCCCCATGTTCGTCTTCACGGAGCCCGCCATCAGGGGCTGCTGGCGTCCCGTCCTGGCGCAGTAGACGGCGGAGAGCGCCTCCAGCTCGATGGGGTCACCCAACGCGGTGCCCGTCCCGTGGGCCTCGACGTACCCCACCTTCGCGGGCTCGACCTTCGCGTCATTCAACGCATCACGGATGACCCGCTGCTGTGCGAGGCCGTTGGGGACGGTGAGCCCGCTGGTGCGCCCATCCTGGTTCACCGCCGAGCCACGAAGCACCGCGACGATGGGGTCCCCGTCCGCGAGCGCGTCTTCCAGGCGCCGCAGGAAGACGAGGCCACACCCTTCCCCTCGCCCGATGCCGTTGGCCGAAGCGTCGAAGGTCTTGCAGCGCCCATCCGGAGACAGCATGTGCGTGCGGGACTCGATCAACGTCGCCACTGGCGAGAGGACCAGGTTCACGCCCCCCGCGAAGGCGAAGTCGCTCTCACGCTGACGCAGGCTGCGAATGGCGAGGTGCACCGCGACGAGCGACGACGAGCACGCGGTGTCCACCGTGAGGCTGGGGCCCTGGAGACCGAACGTGTACGAGAGCCGCCCGGCGGCGACGCTCGCGCCGTTGCCCGCGCCCGTGTGCGCGTCGATCAACTCCGGCGACTGCGTGGCAATCTGCGTGTAGTCCTGCCCCATCAGGCCCACGAAGACGCCTGTCCGCGTGCCGTGGAGGCTCGCCGGACTGCGGCCAGCGCGCTCCACCGACTCCCAGGCCACCTCCAACAGCAGGCGGTGCTGCGGGTCCATCCGCGCCGCTTCGCGCGGAGAGATGCCGAAGAAGCGCGGCTCGAACTGGTCCATCCCCCGAAGGAAGCTGCCGTGGCGCGTGTAGATGCCACCGGGATGGTCCGGGTCGGGGTGGAAGAAGCTGTCCGCGTTCCACCGGTCGCCAGGCACCTCCGTGACGGTGTCCGTGCCCTCCGCGAGGAGGCGCCAGTAGCCCTCTGGGTCCGTCACGCCGCCGGGGAAACGGCAGCCCATCCCCACGATGGCGATGGCGCCATGCCGCTCCAGCTCCTGGGCATCGAGCTTCGACTGGGCCTCCTGCAACTTCAGGAGCGCGCGCTTCATCAGCTCGCCGTAGCTCGTATCGCTTCCTTGCGCTGACATCGATCCGTCCTAGTTCATCTTCGACAACTGCTCGGAGAGCAGGTGCGCGAGGTTCGCTTCCGCCAGGCCATCGAGTGCGCTCTCCGCGGGGCGCTCCGACGGAGGCTCCACGCGGGCCTCCTCCGTGAACTCCACGGGGATGAACGCCTCCATCAGATGCACCGCGAGCTTCTCGGCCGTGGGGTAGTTGAAGACGAGCGTCGCCGGCAACGGCACGCCCAGGCCGCTCTGGAGACGGTTCTTCAGTTGCAGCGCCGCCAGCGAGTCGATGCCGAGCTCATGGAAGCCACGCGCCGGGTCGATGGACGCGCTGGAGCCCACGCCACGCATCCAGGCCACCTGGTCGCGCACGTAGTCCATCACCAGTTGCCGACGACGCGGGATGGGCGCCGACCGGAGCGTCTCCAGGAACGCCGCGCGCTCCGCGGGCTTCGTGCTCGCCACCTTCGAGCGCAGCTCGGCGTCATAGGGCGACGGCCTGCCCGCGCCGAACACAGCCCAGTCGATAGCGGCCACGCCCACCTGCGGGAGGGACGACGCGAGCAGCAGCTCCAGCGCGCGCAGGCCCTGCTCCTTCGGGAGAACGCCGAACCCTGGCGTACGGGCCTCCTCACGGACCGAGACCTGGGCGCCGGCGTCGCCCGCCCAGATGCCCCAGTTGATGCTCAGGCCCGGCAGCCCGCGCGCGCGCCGGTGGTGCGCCAACGCGTCCTCGAAGGCGTTCGCCGCGCAGTGGTTGGACTGTCCGGCGGAGCCGACCAGCGAGGCCACCGACGAGAACATCACGAAGTGGTCCAGCGGCAGGTCCGCCGTCAGGCGGTGCAGGTTCCACGCACCGCGCATCTTGGGCCGCAGCACCGTGTCGAACCGCTCCCAGCGCTGTTGCCGCAGGACGCCGTCATCGAGCACGCCCGCCGAGTGGAACACGCCCCCCAGGGGCGCCATGTCCCGCGCCACCTCGCGCAGCAGCGCCGCCACGGACTCGGTGTCCGCGATGTCGACCTGATGGTAGTCGACGCGAACACCCTGCTGACGCAGACGCTCGATTCGATCCGCGGCGTGCGCGCTCCCGGGGCCCCGGCCCGTCAACACCAGGCTGCGCGCGCCGCGGCTCGCCAGCAACTCCGCCGTCAGCAAACCCAGACGCCCCAGGCCACCCGCCACCAGATAGGTGCGGTCCGCCCGCAGGGCATCGCTTCGCACCGAAGGCGCCGCCGCGACCTTCCGCGACTCCACCCTCCGCAGCCGAGCGACATAGCGTCCATCCCGGAAGGCCACCTGGTTGTCGGCGACCTCCGTGCGCGCACGAAGCTCCCGTGCCAGCAGCTCCGCCTGGGCCTCCGGCGCGCCTTGGGGATCCAGGTCGACACATCGGCAGTCCAGCTCGGACGCCTCGATGGCCAGGGGCCGCGCCATACCCCACAGCAACGACTGTGCGAGCCCCGGCAAGGTGGCGCCAGGCGTCACGGGCTGCGCGCCACGGGACACCAGCCACACCGCGCCGGCGTACCCCCGGTTCAGGAGGAACTGGAGCAGCCCCAGCGCGGCACCGCCGCCCACCCGCGCCGCCTGTCCCAGCCCCTCCGCGTCCAACGTCTCGACGTCGGGACTGTCGACACCCCACAGCAGGATGACGTCGGACAGGTCCACCGGGAGTGGCAGGCTCCGCAGGGCCTCCGCGAGCGCCTCGGGCTCGGTCGGCACCTCGAAGGTCCGCGCATCCACCTGCCGGAGCCCCGTGCCCTGAAAGGCGACGACACACGGCCTGCCCTCGCGGGCCAGCGTCCGCGCGAGCGCGTCTCCGACCCCGGCCCGGTCCGACAGCACCAGACACGGACCGCTCGCGCTCCCCTGGTGGCCCTCCAGCGCCAGCGCGTCCCACTGACGCGCGTAGAGCCACTCGTCCAGGGACGTTGCGACCGCCGCGCGGAGGGCCTCCTTGCTCGTCCGCTGCAGCTCCAACCCATACACCCAGGCGCGCGGCGTGCCGTCCCCGCCAAAGATGCTGACGTCCGCGCGCAGGCGCTTCTTGGAGGCATCGAGCGGCCGCACCACCGCATGGCTCCACACGCCGTCGTCCACGCTGCCCAGCAGCGCGAGGCGGTCGATGTGCACCGGCACGTAGAGCTCCGAACCATCCATGTCCGGATACGCGCCGCCCACCACCTGGAGGCAGGCGTCCAACAGCGCGGGGTGCGCGAAGTAGGCGCTGCCCCCGCTGAGCCCGGCCGGCGTCTCGATGCGTGCCAGCACCTGCTCCCCGTGTTGCCGCAGCTCGGTGATGCCCTGGAACTCCGGGCCGAAATCGACACCCGCGCTCTGGGCCCGGCGGTAGTAGTCCTCGACCGGGAGCGACACCGTCAGTGACTTGAGCACCTCGTCGAGGTCCTGCGCCGCCAAGGGCTGCGCCCCCAGCGTCGAAACGCTCGCGGTCGCATGCAGGTCCCACGCGGTGTCCGTATCGTCGCCCGCGCGGCTGAAGATGCGCAGCGTGGCCTGCCCTGGGCCCTCGCGCCGCACCGCGCACTGCACCTTGCGCTCGGCGTCCTTGGGGAAGGCCATCGCGTTGAGGATGGCCAGGTCCTTCAGCTCGAGCGCACGCGTGCCGAGCAGCCGCGAACCCGCGGCCAGGGCCATCTCCACGTAGGCCGTCGCCGGGAGCGTGGGCGTCCCGAAGACACGGTGCTGCCCGAGGAAGCCCAGCGAGGAGGGCCCGAGCACCGCCTCGAACAACAGCTCGCCCGCTTCGAGCACCGACAAGGGCACGCGCGCGCCCAGGAGCGGGTGCTCCGACCGGGAGGCAGCGCGGCCCTGGGGGCGCTGGAGCCCCGCCCCGTCTTCCCAATAGCGCTGCCGCTGGAAGGCATAGGTCGGCACCTGCACCTTCCGGCGCGCGAAGCCGGCATCGACCGCGGCCCAGTCCACCGAAGCGCCACGCACATACAGCGCGGACAGGCTCTCCAGCATCTGCCGCCAGCCGCCGTCATCCGCGCGCAGGCTGGGCAGCCACGTCCCCATGCCCTCGGGCACGGAGCGCGCCGCCATCCCCAGCAGGGTCGCCTTGGGCCCCACTTCGACGAAGACGCGCATCCCGTCGCGGTAGAGCGACTCCACGCCCTTGGCGAACTGCACCGGGTTGCGGAGCTGACTGCACCAGTAGTCCGGCGAGCACAGCTCCTCGGTGATGAGCTCGCCCGTCATGCCGGAGACCATCGGAATCGTCGGCGGCGAGTAACGGAGCGTCGCGGCGACCGCGCGGAACTCCGGCAGGATGGCCTCCATCATCACCGAGTGGGCCGCGCGCGGAATGTTCAGGCGCTT
This sequence comes from Myxococcus hansupus, assembly GCF_000280925.3. Classification (NCBI taxonomy): domain Bacteria; kingdom Pseudomonadati; phylum Myxococcota; class Myxococcia; order Myxococcales; family Myxococcaceae; genus Pseudomyxococcus; species Pseudomyxococcus hansupus. Next base: position 3,169,069 of record NZ_CP012109.1, on the reverse strand, counting down.
GACCTTGTAGCCACGCGCATCCAGCGCCTGGGCAATCTCGTCGATTTCGGCGGGGATGCCCGAGATGACGACGTTGTCCGGCCCGTTGACGGCCGCGATGGAGCTGGCCCATCCGCCCTCCGACAGGAAGGCCCGCAGCTCGGGCTCGGCGGCGGCGACGGCGATGTTGCGGCCCTCGGGGAGCTGCTGAATCAACCGGCCCCGGTGCACCGCCAGCTTCAGCCCGTCCTCCACGCTGAAGACGCCCGCGATGCAGGCCGCGGCGAGCTCGCCCGTGCTGTGGCCCAGCAACACATCCGGCTGGATGCCCCACGACATCCAGAGCTCGGCCAGCGCGTACTCCAGGATGAAGACCACCGGCTGGGCATAGTCGAGCTCGTCGATGGGCGACGGCTGCCCGGGCTCCGCGTAGAGCACGGAGATGAGAGAGCGGTCCCAGTACGCACGCAGGAGCTGGTCGAACGCATCGATGCGCCGGCGGAAGCCTGGATGCGTCTGGTAGAGCTCACGCGCGGCGCCGACGTACTGCGAGCCCTGGCCAGAGAACAGGAACGCGACCTTCAGCACCTGCTTCGCGTCGGCGGTCCCCTTGGCGAGCAAGGGATGCTCCTCCGCCCCCAGGGCCTCCGCCACTTGAGCCGCGTCCGCGCCCACCACCGCGAGCCGATGGTCGAACGCCACGCGGCCCGTGTTCGCGGAGAAGCACACGTCCGCGAGCGAGACCCCAGAACCTTGGAGCACCTCCTGGTACCGGCCCGCCAGCGCTCGCAGGGCCTCCGGGTTTCGAGCAGACAACGTCAGGACATGACGGGAGCGGTCCGGCAGTCCGGTGCTCGCCTCGACCGTCACCTGCCGGGGCGCCTCCTCCAGCACCATGTGCGCGTTGGTTCCACCGATGCCGAACGAGCTGAGGCCCGCGCGCAACGCACCGTTCGCCACGCTCCAAGGCCGGGCCTTGTCGACCACGTAGAACGGCGTCCGGTGAAGCTCCAGCCGCGGATTCGGCGTCTCGTAGTGGAGCGTGGGCGGCAGCGTGCGGTGCTGGAGCGCCATGACGACCTTGATGAGGCCCGCGATTCCCGCCGCGCTGTCGAGGTGACCGATATTGCCCTTCACCGAGCCGATGCCGCATGACTGCGCCTGGACCTGACCGCCAAAGGCCTCGGTCAGCGCCGCGACTTCAATGGGGTCACCAATCGCCGTCCCCGTGCCGTGGGCCTCCACGTAGGAGATGGACCGCGGATCCACCTTCGCGTGCTCGTGCGCGCGCCGGACCACGTCCGTCTGCCCGTCGACACCGGGCGCCATGAAGCCCACCTTCCGGTGGCCGTCGTTGTTGATGGCGGAGCCCTTGATGACCGCGAGCACCCGGTCACCGTCCGCGAGCGCCTGACTCAAGCGCTTGAGGACGACGATGCCCGCGCCGCTGCCCGGAATGGTGCCGTTGGCCTTGGCATCGAAGGGTCGGCAGTGGCCGTCACGCGAGAAGACGCTGCCCTCTTCGAACGAGTACCCCACCCGGTGCGGCACCTTGATGGCGATGCCGCCCGCGAGCGCCAGGTCGCAGCTTCCATCGAGCAGCGCCGCGCACGCCGCGGACACCGCCACCAGCGACGTCGAGCAGGCCGTCTGGAGGTTGATGCTGGGCCCGCGCAGGTCGAGCTTGTAGGAGACCTGCGTGGCCAGGAAGTCCTTGTCCTGTGCCATCAGGTCCTGGAAGAACCCCAGCGGCCGGGTCAGGTCCGGATACGGGTAGCGGTAGTGACTGACGCTCTTGCCGGCATACACGCCGACGAGCTCCTTCCGTCCGGACGGTGGATAGCCCGCGTCCTCCAGCGCCTCCCAGGCGCATTCGAGGAACACCCGCTGCTGCGGGTCCAACGCCCGGGCCTCTCGCGGCGTGAGCGAGAAGAACTCCGCGTCGAACAGGTCGAAGCCGTCCATCACCGCGGACGCACGCACGTACCCCGGGTCCCGGAAGGCCTCCGGGCTCACGCCCGCGGCCAGCAGCTCGTCATCGGTGAAGGACTCCACCGACTCGACGCCCTCCATCAGGTTCCGCCAGAACTCGCTGGGGGACGCAGCGCCCGGAAGACGGCAGCTCATCCCGATGATGGCGATGTCCTGCGTGTCCTCGGCGCGCGGCGTCTCCTCCCGAGGCGCGGGCATGGGCGCCGCCACCGGCATCGACTCCGCCCCCGAGGAGGCCAGCTTCGCCGCGAGCGACTTGATGGTCGGCTTGCCGAACAGGTCCGTGACGGGAATCGAAACCCCCAGCTTCTCCTTGAGCTGGAGGCTCAACTTGATGAGGTGCACCGAGTTGGCGCCCAGCTCGAAGAAGTTCCGATCCGGGTGGACGTCGGGAATGCCGAGCACCTCGGCCACGGTCCTCGCGAGCGACTGCTGAAGCGCCTGGGCCTCCCGGCCACTCGTGGCGGTTGCCGCCGGCTTGCGCTCCTCGCTCCGGGCCGGCTGCGCCACCTGGTCGGGGTGCGGCAACGAGCGACGGTCCACCTTGGCGTTCCGGGTCAGCGGCAGCGCCTCCAGCACGACATACGTCGCGGGCACGAGGTGCTCGGGCAGCTTGCGCGACAGGAACTCGCGAACGTGTCGCGTGTCGACGCCCCGCTTCAAATCCGAGGGGATGACATAGGCGACGAGCCGCTTCTCGTGATGCTCGCCCACCGCGCTCACCACCGCGGCGCTAATGCTCGGCTCCTGGAGCAGCGCCGCTTCAATCTCCCCTGGCTCGATGCGCTGCCCCCGGATGGAGAGCTGGAAGTCCACGCGGCCGAGGAACTCGATGGTGCCATCCGGCAGGTAGCGCCCGAGGTCCCCCGTCCGGTAGAGGCGCTCCCCCGTGCGCGGATGCACGGTGAACTTCTTGGAGCCCGCGCCCGCGCCGACGTAGCCCTGGGCCACGCCCACACCCGCGCAGCACAGCTCTCCGGGCACCCAGAGGGGACGCTCGTCCAGGTGCTCGTCCAGCACGTAGTACTTCGTGTTCGAGATGGGCTTGCCGTACGGGATGCTGCGGCGGCGCTCATCCGCCTCGACCACGGGGTGCGAGATGTTCCAGAGGGACGTCTCGGTGGGCCCACCGACGCTCATCAGCCTCACGCCACCGAACTTCGCGCGCAGCCGCGCGGGCATGGTGACAGGGAGCCAGTCGCCGCCCAGCATCACCAGTCGCAGCGGGCACGACATGCGGGCGTTGCTGCCTTCGAGGTACGTCAGCAGCATCTCCATCATCGCCGGCACGGTGCTCCAGATGCTCACGCCGTGACGGGACATCAGGTCGGCCCAGTGCGAGGGGTCGCGCCGCGACGCCGCGTCCGGCATCACGATGGCGGCGCCCGCGCTCAGCGTCCCGAAGATGTCGTAGACGGAGAAGTCGTGGTGGAGCGCGCTCAGCGCGATGACGCGGTCATCCGGACCCACGCCGAAGGTCCGGTTCGTCCACTCCACCCCGTTGAGCATCCCCGCGTGGGACAACATGGCCCCGTTGGGCTGCCCCGTGGAGCCGGAGGTGTAGAGGATGTGCGCGAGGTCCTCGGGACGCTGCACGGGCGCCAGCGGCGTATCGCTGTACTCCCGGAAGGACTCCGGCGTGACGACCAGCACCTGGACGCCTTCCGGCCAGGCCTCGGTCGCGAACTTCGGCTGCGTCACCGCCAGGTCCGCGCCGCCGTTCTTCATCATGAAGACCCGGCGCTCGTGGGGCAGTCCGGCGTCGATGGGCAGGTAGGCCGCGCCCGAGGCGAGGACGCCCAGCGCCGCCACGACCTGCTCCCAGCCCTTCTCCATCACCACCGCGACGATGCGGTTGGGCGCGGCGCCGCGCTCACGCAGCGCGTGGCCCAGCCGGCTGGAGCGATTGGACAGCTCTCCGTAGCTCAACGTGCCGCTCGACGAAGCCAGCGCCAGGGCGTCCGGGCGCGCCACGGCGTTCCGGAAGAAGCCCGTGTGCAGCAGCTCCCCGCTCAACGGGCGGGCGGTGTCGTTGACGCGGGCAAGCAGCTCGACCTGCCGGGCGGGCCGCGTGTCCAGCCCTTGCGAGTCCCAGGCCGCGTCATCCTCCGCCAGGCGCCGCAGCAGCGCGCAGAAGCTGGAGAACATGTCGTCGATCATGCCGGACGGGAACAGCTCCTCCGCCACGTCCCAGTTCAGGAAGACGCCGCCGCGCTGGTAGACAATCTGGAGGTCGATCCACACCTGCGGCGTCTGCGTCAGCGCCTCGATGAGCTCGCCGAACTCCTCCGCCAGGAAGTCCACCCAGTGGGAGTCCTTGCTCTTGGAGTGAGACGCGAAGCTCGTCATCACCACCGGCATGATGGCGCCGGAGATTCGGCCCTGTGCCCGGAACAGCTCGCGCAACAGCTCGACGCCGCTGACGTCGCGGTGCTCCAACGCGAGGAAGAGCTGGTCTCGAATGGCCAGCGCCCGCTCGGTGAAGCTGCGCTCCGGCCGGTGGTCCACCTCGATCAGCGTGAAGCTGGCGAAGGTGCCGGCAATCTCATTCACCTGCGGATGGAGCGGCAGCCGGTTGAAGTGCGGCACGTTGAGCGTGAAGCGCGGGCTGCGGCTCCAGCGCGCCATCACCTCCGCGTAGGCCGCCAGCAGGAGCTCAGGCTCCGTCAACTTGCGTGCGCGCGCCCGCTGCTTCAGGGGTTGCCAGATGTCGGCGTTCAGCCGCTCGAAGACGCGGCCGAAGCGGGGACGCCGGAGCGAGCTGGGGTCGCGCTCCAGAGGGAGGTCCGGCGCGGGTGGGAGGTTGGGCAGCCGCGAACGCCAGTACGCCAGCGAACGCGCGTAACGGGCGCCGCGCGCATGCTGAACCGCGAGCGCGTAGTCCCGGAACGAGAGGTCCAGCCGAGGCAGCGCCGGGGCACCGCCCAGGTGCTTGTAGAAGTGGACCAGCTCCCGATACAGAATCTGGAAGCTGTAGCCATCGATGAAGGTGCCATCGATGCTCATGAAGAGCCGCGACCGGCCACCGTCGAGCAGGCACACCCGCAGCTCGAACAGCGGCCACTGGTCGAGCGCCAGCACCTGTTGGGACAACCGCTCACGAATCGCCGCGAAGCGGGCGTCCGTCTCCTCCTGGCCGCGGCCTCGCAGGTCCTCCACCGGCACCTCGTAGTACGGGACGCTGGGGAGGATTCGCTGCTGGAACCCGGGGAGCGCCACGACGCGGAGCATCTCGTGACGAGCGATGAGCAGGTTCCACGCCTCCTCGAGGCGACCCAGGTCGAGCGCGTGGCAGTCAATCTCGTTGTACGCGTGCATCGCCGCGTTCATCTCGAGTTCGGCCTGCCGACCCACGCTGTAGGCCTGCTGAATCTCCGTCATCGGGAACGGCTCGTGCCGCGCCTCGGGCTGAGGCGTGATTTGCGGCAGCGTCTCCGCCTGCGGAACGCGCTGCTCGGCCAGCAGGGCCAGCAACGCGGCCTTGTTCGCCACGAGCTGCTCGCGCAGCGCGCCCGGAATCTCCCCCGTGGGAGATTCCACGGCCAGGCGGTCCCCATCCACGGACAGCTTGATGCCGTGCCCAGCCAGGGCCTGAAGAAGCTCACTCAATGTCATAGCAGGACCCGCTTGGATTCACCGCGCTCCGAAGGGGCAGCGCTGAGCACACTGGCGACCGCGAGCTTCTCGAGAAGCTCAACCGTCACCTGCTCGATGGAACGATCATCGACGAAACTCTTGAGGGGCATGCTCACGTCGAGCTCGCCCAGCACCAGGTCGCGAAGTTCGAGCGCCATGATGGAGTCGAACCCCAGCGCGTCGAACGAGTCGGAGGGTGACAGCTTCGCGGCCGGAATCTTTCCGACCTCGCTGACCATCTCCTTCAGCCGAATCTCCAAGGCTTCCCGGCGAGCGCTCCCCTCGAGCGAGAGCAGCACCTCGCGCAGCTTGCGCGGCGCCGACTCCGCCTCGGTGGCCTCTTCGGGCACGGAGGCACCGCGGAACAAGGATGAGGTCGCGATGGAGGGATGACTCGCGCACCACCGCTCCGCGTCGAAGCGGGCAATTCCCCGGCGGATGGGGTTCTCGACGAGAACCTGCGCCATGGCCGCCAGGGCTTCGTCCACGGACATGGGCGACATGCCCTGCCCCGCGAGCCGCTCGCCTCGCCGTGCATCCGCGACGGCCATTCCGACTTCGCCCCAGCTTCCCCAGTTGAGGCTGACGGCAGGCAGACCCCGAGCGCGCCGGAGCTGCGCCAACGCATCGAGGAACGCGTTCGCCGCTGCGTAGCTGGCCTGGCCCGGTGAGCCCATCAACGACGCGGTCGAAGAGAAGAGGACGAACTGTTCGAGCGTGGCGTCCGTCGCCAGCGCGTGGAGGTTCCAGGCGCCTTGCACCTTCGGCCCCATGACGGTCTCGAAGTCGCGCGACGCCCACTGCAACAGGGAGCTGTCCGCCAGCACACCCGCGCTGTGGAAGATGCCGCCCAGGGGCGCCCCACCCCGCCGGAGGGACTCCAGCATCTCCGCCACCTGCTCGGCGCGGCTCACGTCGACGCGGAACGTCGCCACGCGCACACCCGCATCACGGAGCGGAGCCAGAGCGAGGCGCGCTTCTTCCGTCTCCCCCTTCCTGCCGCACAGGGCGAGGTGCCGGGCGCCATGGGCCGCTAGCCACGACGCCAGCCGAAGGCCGATCCCCCCCAGGCCTCCTGTAATCAGATACGTGCGGTCCGCCCGAGGACGGAAGGCGCCCGCCTCTCGCTTCGGCGTGAGGTCCTGCGTGAACGAAGGCGTCAGCCGCTTCTCGCCCCGGAGGACCACTTCGTCGTCGTCCGAAGTTGCCCCTCCCGCGCGCACGAACTCCGGCACCACGGCATGGAGCAACGACGGGTCGACATCGATTCGCTTGCAGGCGAGCTCCGGGTGCTCGTAGGCGATGACACGACCGAGCCCCCAGAGCGGCGCACCGGACAGCACCACCGGCCCCGCCGCGTCATCCGCGGCCTGCGCACCTTGCGTGACCAGGACCAGCCGGGGCGGCTCCGCCATCCGCGACAGGGCTTGCACGAGCGACACCGCCGCTGTGACTTCACGCAAGACGGACGCGCTCAGCCCATCCAGCGCCTCGGACCGTGCCGCGCTCGCCAGGAAGACGACGCCTCGGAGCGACTGCCCACTCGACGTCGACTCACGCAGCACGGCATCCAGGTCGGAGTCCGCACGCGCCAAGCGGACGGTGCCGCCCGCCTTCACCAACGCGGCATGAAGAGCGCTCGCACCGTCCGCCGCCTCCGTGACGATGAGCCAGTGTCCCGCCGCCTGGACCTGGGCCTCGCGAGCAACCTGTTCGGTCCACGAGACATCACAAAAGAGGCCGTCCACGGACGGCGGCGCGAGCACCACCGGAAGCGAGGGCGAAGGGACGACCGCCGTCTTCGCGGGGGCGTGTTCCCCATCCCACCAGAAACGCTCGCGCTGCCACGGATACGTCGGCACCGCCGTCTTCCGGGCCCCGACATGGAGCCCCTCGAACCGGACCCGCACTCCACTGCCATAGAGGCGCGCGATGATATGCAGCACCCCCGGCCAGGCGCCGCGCTCCTGCTGGCTGGCGCGAAGCACGAGCGCGCCGCTGCCCAGGCGCCGAGTCTCGGCCTCGAAGGCCTCGTGGCCCGCGTCCCCAGTGGAAGCCAGAACGAAGGCGGCCACGCGACGTGAGCTCAGGTGTTCCGCCACCCGATGCAGGTCCACCGCGGCGGCCCGCTGCTGCTCCCAAGCCTCCGCGGGCAGCGTCGCGCCCGCTTCGACCCAGGCTGCGTCCACGAAGGAGAAGTACGGGCACTTCGCGGGCTGAGGACGAACAGGCTGTGTCGAGGGCAGACGCAGGCTCAGCCGGATGGCGTCCTCCTCCGCGAGCAGCCCCGAGACCACCGCCGCGGAGAGCGCCCCGATGCCAGCCCCCGCGACGCCCACGGCGGTCAGGCCGCACGCCTGCCACAGCGCGGCCCAAGCCACCTGGTAGACGAACAGGACCCCCGCCTTCGTCTCGTCGCCCGACGACCCCTGTCCGCGCGCCACGTGTTCCAGGACGGACCATCCGGCCACCTGCCGGAACGTGGCGTCCACCTTCTCCGCGTGCCGCCGGAACGCCGCGTGCTCCAGCAGTTCGCGCAGGAGCCGCTCCACGCCGGGCTCCGTGTCACCGAACACGAGCACCGTGGAGCCGTCCACGTCCGCCTTGGCGTGCCCGCGAACGACGCCTTCAACGGCGCGTCCTTCGGCGACCGCCAGCAGCGCCGCACGCAACGCTTCAGGTGTGGCGCCCAACAGCGCGGCGCGATGCGCGTGATGGGAACGCCCGGCCCCGGCCGTGTAGCAGACGTCTCCCAGCCGGAGGTCCATCAGGGACGACAGCCGCCGGGCCCAGGCTCCCGCCAGCTCGCGCAACGCCGGCTCCGTCCGCGCCGACAGCGGGAGCACGAAGTGCCCAGACGTCGCGGCCCCCTCCGTGGGATTCGAATAGGACTCGACGAGCGCGTGCGCGTTCACCCCGCTCATGCCGAACGAGCTCACCGCGACGCGGTGCGGACCGTCCTTGGACGCGAGCGGCGTGCGGCCCCGAGGCACGTCGAGGCCCGAGCCCTCCCACGCGAACTCCGGGGTCGGATGCTCGAAGTGGAGGGACGGCGGAATCTCTCCGGACTGGAGGACAAGCACCGCCTTGATGAGCCCGGCGATGCCCGCGGCGGCTTCGGTATGTCCGATGTTCGGTTTGACGGAGCCCACCCACAGCGGGCGCTCCGCCGGCCGCGACGCACCGTAGACACGCGCCACCCCGTCGAGCTCAATCGGGTCACCCAGGCGCGTCCCGGTCCCATGCGCTTCCAGGTAGTCCACCTGGGCCGGGTCGATGCCCGCGCGTTGGAGAACGCGCCGGTACAGTGCTTCCTGCGCCCGGACGTTCGGAACCGTGAGGCCACCGCTGGCGCCGTCGTGGTTCATGCCGGTACCGCGAAGGGTCGCGAGGATGCGGTCGCCATCCCGGACGGCGTCCCGCAGCCGCTTCAGGACGACCACGCCGCAGCCTTCGCCCTGCACCATGCCGTCGGCCTCCCGGTCGAAGGTGCGGCAGCGGCTGGTCGGAGACAGGGCCCCCGCCTTGGACAGGAAGACGCTGAGGTGCGGCGCCAGGATGAGCTTCACGCCACCGGCGATGGCCAGCGTCGACTCCTCGGTCCGCAGGCTCTGACACGCCAGGTGCACGGCGGACAGCGACGACGAACACGCCGTGTCCACGGCCATGCTGGGGCCCTCGAGCCCCAACAGATAGGACAGGCGCCCCGCGACATAGCTGGCGTCCACACCCGTGGAGTAGTGGGTCCCCACCTTCTCCAGTCCGCCCCCCGTCACGAACGCGTAGTCCTTCGCGTGGACACCCGCGAACACGCCCGTGCGAGTCCCCTGCAGTTGGCGCGGCGGAATCCCCGCGTGCTCCAGGGCCTCCCAGCTCACCTCCAGGAAGAAGCGCTGCTGCGGGTCCATGCCCTCGGCTTCGCGCCGGGAGATGTGGAAGAACTCGGCGTCGAACCGGTCGGCGCCGTCGACGAAGCCAGCGCGCCGCATGGCGAGCTTCCCCGGCTTGGTGGGGTCCGGGTCGTAGAGCCCCTGAAGGGCGCGACGGTCCGCGGGAATCTCCGACAGCGCCTCGCCCCCGCCCCACAGCAGTTCGTGGAACGTCTCCGGGCTGTTCGCGCCCCCCGGAAACCGGCAGCCCATGCCGATGATGGCGATGGGCTCACTGTCACCCTGGGTGGCCGTCGCCAGCTTCTTCTGCAGCTTCTCGATGGTCAGCAGCGCCTGCTGAAGAGGCGTCAGCTCCGCCACGGCTTCGTCCTTCCGACTCATCACGCCACCTCGAGATTGAGTTGGGCCAACGTCCGGGCGATCTGCTCGCGCGCCTCGTCCTCGGACAGCCCGGCAATGCGCTCGACCAGCCCCGTGTCCTCCTGCTCGGACACGCTCACGGCCTCGCGTTTCCGCGCACCTTTCGCCTCTTGAAGGGCCACCAGCCGCTTCGCGAGCGGCTCCAGCCGGGGGAGTTCGAAGAGGAGCGTCGTCGACAGCGTCAGCTCCAGCGCGCGGGCCAGCCGCTCCTTCAACTGGGTGGCGCCAATCGAGTTCAACCCCAGCTCGAAGAAGGTCCGCCCCTCCGCGTCGAGCGTCGTGGGTTCGACCTCCAGCACCTGCGCGAGCTGTCCCCGCAGGAACGCCCGCATCTGAAACTCCCCCTGAATCGCCGGGACCTCGCGCGCATCTCCAGCGACCCGCGCCGCCGCCTGAAGCACCGTGGAGGCGTCCGCCCGGGCCTCCGTGGGCGACCGGCAGACCTCCTCCGGCGAGAGCCACTCAGGCCACAGGCGCTGCCGCTGGAAGGGATGGACCGGAAGGCTCACGCAACGGCCGCCACGCGCCCCCATGGCGTCGTGGTCGAAAGCCCCACCCGCCACGAAAGCCCGCGCGGCCTCCACCCGCTGCTCCGGCTGCCCGGCCTGTGCCAGCACCGAGGATTCCCCGGGCCGTGCCAACAAGCCGAGCCGCTCCACGAGCCCCGCGAGGTCCTCCGCGACCACCGCGGCCCGGTGCCGGTGATGCTGGCGCTTGAACGCAGCGGTGAAGCAGATGTCCTCCAGCGAGGACTCGGGGGTCGCGGCAAGGAAGTCCCGCAGTTGGAGCGCGCGTTGGCGAAGCCCCTCCGGCGTGAGCGCCGAAAGCACCAGCAGATGCCCAGAGGCCTCCGCCCTCCCGGCGTCCACGGCTTGCGGCGCTGCCTCGAGCACCACGAAGCCGTTGGCGCCCCCCAGCGAGGTCGACACGATGCCCGCCCGGGGAGGAACACCCGCCGCACGCGAGGGCCAGGGCTCCCGCTCCGATTGGATGCGCAGCCCCAGCGCATCGAAGTCGATGAGCGGGTTCGGCGCGTCCACGTGAATCGTGGGCGGCAAGACGCGGTGGTGCAGGGACAGGCACACCTTGATGAACTGGGCGATGCCCGCCGCCGCGCCCTGATAGCCCAGGTTGTTGCTGATGGCGCCCAGCCGGCACGGGAACGGCCGCTGCGTCCCGAGCGCCTCGCCAATCGCGTCCGCCTCGGCGGCGTCCCCCTTCAGGAAGGACGAGCCGTGCAGCTCGATGTAGTCGAGGCTCGCGGGGTCCACGCCGCCGTGCTCGCAGGCCGAGCGGATGACCTCCGCCTGGGCCCCGGCGCTGGGCGCCATGATCCACTCGTTGCGGCCGTTGTGATTGACGGCGCTGCCGCGAATCACGGCGTACACGCGGTCGCTGGCGTCGACCTTCGACAGGCGCTTGAGCACCACCACGCCCGCGCCCTCGCCGCGCACGTACCCGTCGGCCTTGGCATCCAAGGTCCGGCACTGGCCCTGCTCGGAGAACACCCCGGCCTGAGACAGCATGATGCTGCTGTCCGGGGACAACATCAGCTCCACGCCGCCCGCCAGCGCCAGCTCCACCTCGCCCAGCATCAAGGCGCGGCAGGCCTCGTGAAGGGCCACCGTCGACGACGCGCAGCCCACGCTGGACACGGTGCTGGGCCCGCGCAGGTCGAACGCATAGGAGAGCCGGTTGGCGGCGAAGGACGCCGTCGTCCCGAGGACGGCATAGCCATCCAGCGCCGACCAGTCCTTGGTCAGCATCCGCTGGAAGTCGCTGAAGTTGACCCCCATGAAGACACCCGTGCGGCTCCCCCGCACGGCATCGAAGGGAATGCCCGCGTCCTCCAAGGCGTGCCACGCGCACTCGAACAACAGCCGATGCTGTGGGTCCATCTGCCGCAGCTCGCGCTTCGACAGCCGGAAGGCCGTGGGGTCCGCCTGGTCCACGCCGTCAATCAAGCCCGCACGGCGATTCCGAATCTTCCCGGGCTGGTCTGGGCTGGAGTCAAAGAGAGACTCCATGGGCCAGCGTCCGGGTGGAATGTCCCCCGTCGCGTCGGCCCCCTCGCACAGCAGTTTCCAAAGCGCACTGGGGCTGTCTGACTTGGGGAAGCGCAACCCCAGACCCACGACAGCAATCGGCTCACACCACATCGGGACACGGCTCCGCTGACGGCAGGAAAGCCGCTCAGACTCATTGCTTGTTTGAACTTCAATCACGACCAACAGAAATCAATAAAGACACACATCAGGGGCGTCACTCGCGGCCGCCGGGCTGTCTCCCACTGTCTGAGAAACCCGTGGTTTGAGGCCCCCATCCTCCACCACGGACAGATCCGCGAAGTCGAACAACGCATGCTTGTACAACTTGAGGCGTGGACTCAGTCCCTCGGGGCCGACACGCACCGCGACGAACTTCGCGCGATCGGTTTGCATCCGCTGCTCGAACTCCCGAACAGCTTGAGTCGCGGAAGAGGGATACCCGAATCGGGGAATCGCCTCCAGAACCGCAGAGGTCTGGGTCCCACAGTAGATGAGGTTGACCCGTCTGGCCTGGGGCTGGGATTCCGAGGCCTCGATGGCGATCTGGGTCATCTTGTCCGCGGACCGCTCCCACAGCAGCTCGTTCAACTGGCGGATGCGCTCCAGCTCCGGTGCGGGCACGCCCATCCCTTCGAGGAAGCGCCACAGCGCCGAGCCGGGCTGGAATGGCGGCTGCTTGTCGTCGAAGCGAACCAGATACATCTTCGATTCGAGCGTCCCGTCCTCCTGGAAGCTCAGCCCCAGGAACAGCGGGAAGTACTCGGTCCCCAGCGCCTGGGCATGGGACTTCACCCGCTCCGCGAAGGGGCCGGCCCGGAAGCGCTCCGGGAGCCGGCGCATCGCATCCTCGAACCCCGAGTGCCCCCGCATCGGATCGAAGTGCCAGCTCGCGGCGATCGAGTATCGCGTCGGACTCCCCGGCTTGAACTCGGCCCGCACCAGGCCCAGGTCCGAGGGACGGAACGTCTCGCAGATGGCCACCGAGCGCTCCACGCCCTCGTTGGAGAGACCCATCTGGCGCGTGTACTCCCGGAAGGACCGCGTCACCGTCTCGGTGTCGCTGTAGAGCATGAAGCCCAGGCCGGGCTCGTCCACGTTGAAGGAGAACTCAATCAACGCCTTCTTCGACACGCTCAGCCCTTGCACCGGGAGCCAGTACTCGAGGAACCGACGGACCTCCTGGGCCTCGCCCAGCAGGTTCTGGGAGCGGAGCGCGTCGCGCACGAACCAGCCGAGCGATGGGTCCGGGGTCCACATCATTTCGGTGTCGAAGTGGCAGATGCGATCCCGCGGCCCCACCTGCCCGGGCGCTACGATGTTGGCCAGCACCCTGCCCACGTAGCGCATGCCCAGGGCCACCCGGCTCGCGGGCCACAAGGGCAGGTCGCTGGCCGGCTCAGCGGTGGCGCCCTCCGGCTGAAGCGCCTGGGCGCCGAACCCCATGACCTGCTTCTTCCGCCACGCGCGCTTCGCCAGCCGCAGCGCGATGTCCGGACGGAGGAGGAACTCCGGCCCCGCCTGGACGTGCATCAGCTTGAGGAACTCCCGGTAGACCTCGGGGTGCTCGTGATTGAGGGCGTAGAGCTCTTCCACGTACCACTGCGCCAACTTGACCAGACGGGTGCGCTCGCCGGGCACGTGCGGGTGCCGCATCGCCTCCGCCGTCACGAAGAACCAGAGTCCGCGCAGCCACTGGGCGCCCGTGCGCAGGTACGTCGCGGTCCACGCCTGGGTCACCGCATCCAGACTGTCGAGCTGGTGCAGCGACTCATTCAGGAGGTTGGCTTCCAGCATCGCCACGGACATGCCCTGGCCGAAGACGGGATCGAAGTAGCACCAGGCATCCCCCAGGACGAGCAGCCCCGCGGGGAAGTCCGACAGCCGCTCGAAGTGGCGCCACCGCACGTCGGGGACCCGGTACACCTGCACGTCCGACACGGGCCGAGCATCCTTGATGGCCTCGTAGATGTCGGGCTCGCGAAGGCTCTTCGCGAACTCCACGAAGCCGCTCTCGTCGCGCGGCGGGTGGTGTCCCTCGTAGCCGAACAGGGACACAATCCAGCGGTGGTCCTCCACCTCCTGCATCGCCCCGCCCCGAGGCGCCTCCGGAGGCAACGGCGTCACCCACAGGCCGCGCCAGTCCCTGGGCGTCGAGGGCCGCTCGAAGAGCCGCGAGACGTAGCAGAGGTTGATGGGGAGCCGGCTCTCCTCCAGCGGGCCATACCCCAGGTCCGCCAGCCACTTGCCCAGTTGCGTCCCACGCCCGCTCGCGTCGACGACGACGTTCGCGAGCCGGTTCGTCACCGCGCCGTTCGCCTCCTGCCGTGAATGCGTCTGGACGCCCAGGATGCGCCGGCCATCGGGCGTGGCCAGCAAGGCGCGCACGGCGGTCGACTCCAGGATCTCCACGTTGGCGTAGGCGCGCAGGCGCCGGCGGAGGTGGCGCTCCAGGGAGAAGCGCGTCTGCGGGTACAACACGATGCCGCTGGGATCACGCGGCATCCAGTCACCGAACTGGAGCCAGCGCAGATCTCGGGTGAAGTCGAAGGGCTCGACGCCCTCCGCCTTCATCTCCTCCAGGAGCCCCGGGAAGTACTGATCCAGGAGGTCCACGCCACGCCGCAACAACACATGGATGTGATTGGCCTGCGGGGCGCCCGAACGGGGGCCGTCGTCGAGCACGTCACGCTCGATGACGGTGACCCGCTCGAAGTGGTCCGCCAGCACGCGCGCGGCGCTGAGACCGCCAATGCTCGCGCCAATGACGATGGCGCTTCCCGGAAGTTTGTTCATGACGAGTCCCGCCCCTCAGGCCGCGGCCTGTTGTCCTGTCAGATGCGCCAGGATGAGGTCGTGAACTTGAGTGGCGTGTAGAGTGTCTGCCTCGAGGAGTTCGGCACTGCGTGTCATCAAGATGGGGGCGCGGCCGGGCTCGGGCAGCAGCCCATGCGCCCCCTTGAGGAGCGAGCCGTCCATCGAGACGACCTCCAGGCGCGTGCGCAATCCCAGCTTCTCTTTCAGGACGCTACCGCCCACGTCCAACATCCGGAGGCCCAGCTTGGGGTCCAGGAACATCTCCAGCGGGTCGTAGCCGGGCTTGCGGTAGATATCGACGGTGCGCGCGTAGTCCGGGGCTCGCTGCTCGTCCAACCAATAGAAGTACGTGAACCAGGCGTCCGGCTCGGCCAGGGCGACGAGCTCACCCGAGCGCGGATGGTCCAGGTGGTGAGCCCGCTTCCCCTCCGCGTCCAGCACCTGCGCCACCCCGGGCTCGGCCTCGACCAGCGCCTTCACCTCGTCGACCAGCGCCGGGTCGCGGACGTAGATATGCGCGACCTGCATGTCCGCGACGGCGAAGGCGGCGCTCCCGCGCGGGTAGACCTGGTCACGGCCTTCCTCCTCGCGGATGGCGAGCCAGCCCCGCTGCCGGAAGAGGCGGTTCAGATGAACGGGCCGGGAGACGGGCGTGGCGCCGAACTCGGAGAGGATGATGACCCGGACACCGCGCGCCTCGTAGAAGGCGATGAGGCGGCCCACCACGGCGTCAATCTCCTGGAGGCTCTTGTGAATCTCCTTCGCGTCCGGGCCAAACGTGTGCGGCGTGTAGTCCAGGTGCGGCAGGAACACGAGGGACAACGTGGGGCTGTGCCGCTCCTCCAGCCACATCGCGACGTCCGCGATCCACTCCGACGAGCGGATGCTGTAGCTGGGGCCCCAATAGTCATACGCGGGGAAGTTCCCCAGCGCCTTGACCAGCGGCTTGCGCAGATGGAGCGGCTCCGTGAAGACATCCGGCAGCACCCGGCCATCCGAGGTGAAGGACGGCTGCGGGGTGATGGCGTAGTCCGCCTTGGAATACATGTTCATGAACCAGCACACCCGAGCGCAGGTGAAGCTGGGGTCCAGACTGCGCGCCGCGTCCCAGATCTGCGGCACCTGCACCAGTCCATCCGTCTGGGGCCAGAAGCGCACCTCGCCCAGCTCCCGGTGCAGCCACCCGTCCGCGACGACGCCATGCTCGCTCGGGTACTTCCCCGTGAGGAACGTCGCCTGCATCGTGCAGTTCAGCGCCGGTAGGACGGGCTGAAGCGAGACCATCCGCCCCGCTCCCGCGAATGCCTGCATGTTGGGCGTCGAGGGACCCACGTACCTCGCGCACAAACCAGGCAAATCCAAAACGACGCAACGTTCCATGCCGTGAGCAAACTGCCCGGGCTCGCACCAGTCAATCACCGACCAGGTTGGGCACTCTCTGGGCCCAGGCTGCTTGGATGGCCCGCACCGCCTGACAGCCGCCCGTGGAAAGTTACCGCGGCCCCTGGCTGGGAAATTTCAATGCGTGCGTTCATGCCGTGTCTGAGTAACAGCGCACCCGGCGCAATGGGTAGTGGTGCCCTTCGGAACGCGGTGTCCGGGCGTGCAAAAAAGTCGTCCAAACCGGTGCGAAATGCGGCCCGGGATGGGGGCTTTCGCCAGGGCCGAACGGCGCGCGTCCAATGACATTCGTGACACATTGTCATCTCACAGGTCCTTGACGGTGCGCGCTGACACACGCAAGACTTCGCCCGCATCCACTCACGTCTCATCCGGATCCCGAGAGCCCATCCGCGCGCATGCGCGAGGCGTTCGAAATGCGGCGCCTCGGCCCTGTCACCCGTTGGAACGTCAGGAACACATGGACTTCAGTTGGACACACGAGCAAGCGGAGCTCTACGACCGCGCCCTCGCGTTCGCGCGCGACCACCTGCCGGAGACGGCAAAGCCTACCAAGGAAGTCCTGCCACGCAATCTCTGGCAGCGATGTGGTGAGTTTGGTTTCCTGGGCCTGCCCGTCCCCACGACCCTGGGGGGCTTGGGGCTGGACACGCTGACGACAGCCCGGGTGATGGAAGCGCTGGGCCGAGGCTGCGTGGACACCGGGCTGGTCTTCTCCGTGGGCGCGCATCTCTTCGCCTGCGTGATGCCCCTCCTGGAGAGCGGCGACGACGCCCAGAAGGCCCGGTACCTGCCCCGGCTGAGTTCGGGCGAGTGGATTGGCGCCAACGCCATCTCCGAACCGGAGGCGGGCTCGGATGTCTTCGCCCTCAAGACGCGCGCGGTGCGCGACGGGGACGGCTACGTGCTCGACGGCGGCAAGAGCTACGTCACCAACGGACCGTCCGCCGACGTGTTCCTCGTCTACGCCGCCACGCAGCCGTCTCACGGCTACATGGGCATCAGCGCGTTCCTCATCGAGAAGGACACGCCCGGACTGTCGGTGGGCCGGCCCTTCGAGAAGATGGGCCTGTCCACGTCGCCCATCGCGCCCATCTACTTGGAAGGCTGCCGCGTTCCGGAGTCCGCGCGCGTGGGAGCCGAGGGCCAGGGCGCGGCCATCTTCAAGCGCTCCATGCAATGGGAGCGCGCGTGCCTCTTCGCCGCGTACGTGGGCGTCATGGAGCGCGTGCTCGAACAGACGGTGGACTTCGCCCGGACGCGCAAGCAGTTCAAGAAGCCGCTGTCGAAGAACCAGGCCATTTCCCACCGGCTCGCGGACATGAAGCAGCGGCTCGAGGCCTCGCGGCTGCTGCTGTACCAGGCCTGCTGGAAGATGGACCGCGGCCAGGAAGCGGCGATGGAGGTGTCCCTGGCCAAGCTGGCCATCAGCGAGGCCGCCATCCAGAGCGGACTGGACGCCATCCAGATTCACGGCGGCATGGGCTACGTGACGGAGACGGGCATCGAGCGCGTGCTCCGCGACGCCATACCCAGCGCCATCTTCTCCGGCACCTCCGAAATCCAGCGCGACATCATCGCCAACCAGCTCGGCCTATGACACTCGACCAAATCGTCATCCGTGCAGCGGCGAAGGCTCCCGAAGCCGTCGCCATCAAGGGTCCCGACGGGACGCTCACCTACGGCCAGTTGGATGCGCTCGCCAATCGCATCGCCCGCGCACTCCAGGAGCTGGGCATCCGGCGCGGCGACCGCGTGGGCCTGTGGGCGGAGAAGTCCGTGCGCGCCGTGGCGGCGATGCAAGGCATCGCGCGGCTGGGCGCGGCCTACGTCCCCATGGACCCGTTGAATCCCGCGACCCGGACGCGACTCATCCTGGACGACTGCGGCATCGACGTGCTGGTGACCACCACCACCCGGGCCGCGGAGCTCCACAACGCGGGCATGGGCCGGCTGCGCTTCCTGCTGGTGGACGACAAGGGCCCCGCGCTGTCGTGGAACCGTCTCTCCAGCTTCTCGTCGGAGCCCCTGCCCCCCCACGGCGCGGGCGACGACGACCTCGCGTACATCCTCTACACCTCCGGCTCCACGGGCACACCCAAGGGCGTGTGCATCAGTCAGCGGAACGCGCTGGCCTTCATCGAGTGGTGCCACGAGTTGCTGGAGACCACGCCCGAGGACCGCTTCAGCAACCACGCGCCGTTCTTCTTCGACCTGTCGGTGCTGGACCTCTACGCGGCCTTCATGGGCGGCGCCTCCGTCACGCTCATCCCGGAGGCGCTCGCGTTCTCCCCCGAGAAGCTGGTGGAGCAGGTCCTCCGGGAGCGGTTCACCGTGTGGTACTCGGTGCCGTCGGTGTTGATGCAGATGATGCAGGAGGGCGGCCTGCTGAGCCACGCGGACCTGCCCTTCCGCGCCGTGCTCTTCGCGGGCGAGCCCTTCCCCATCCGCCACCTGCGTCCGCTCCGCGAGCACCTGCGGGATGCGCGCCTGTTCAACCTCTACGGGCCCACGGAGACGAACGTCTGCACGTTCCACGAGGTGACGGACATCTCGGCCCACCGCACCGAGCCGGTCCCCATTGGCCGCGCGAGCTGCGGCAACCGGGTGTGGCTGGCCCGGCCCCCGCCGGACTCCGATGAGGCGCGCGAGGAAGGCGACGGCGTGGGCGAGCTGATGGTCGAAGGCCCCACGGTGATGCTGGGCTACTGGGGCCAGCCGCTCCACGGGGCAAAGCCATATGCCACCGGCGACCGCTGCCGCGAGCTGCCTGACGGTACCTTCGAGTACCTGGGGCGCCGCGACAACATGCTGAAGGTGCGGGGCCGCCGCATCGAGGCCGGCGAGCTCGAAGCGGTGCTGCTCACCCACCCCGACATCCGCGAGGTGGGCGTGGTCACCTCGGGTGAGGGACTGGCGACGCGGCTGGTGGCCTTCGTGGTCAGCAACGCCGCACGGCCGCCTTCCCTGCTCAACGTGAAGAAGCACTGCGCGGAGCGGCTGCCGCGCTACATGATTGTCGACGAGGTCCGCGCCATGGCGGAGCTGCCACGGACGCCGAATGG
Organism: Myxococcus hansupus; assembly: GCF_000280925.3. Taxonomy (NCBI): domain Bacteria; kingdom Pseudomonadati; phylum Myxococcota; class Myxococcia; order Myxococcales; family Myxococcaceae; genus Pseudomyxococcus; species Pseudomyxococcus hansupus. The sequence continues at coordinate 3,149,824 of NZ_CP012109.1, read as the reverse complement.
CAAGCTCGACCGGCGAGCGCTGCGCACCCTGGCGCAGCAGCCCGTGTCGCGCTGACCTGCCTCAACCGGTCTGCCCGGGACGCAGCGTCGCCTGCGTCTTCGGGTAGAACTGACGGGCCCAGGAACGGTAGGCATGGATGGGGCCGTCCTCCGCCACGAGCACGGGACGCTCCTTCCATTTCTTCGACTCCCAGACGGGCACGTCCTGGTCGATGATGGCGCTCATCTCCGCGGCGGACTTCTTCCACAAGAGCCGCGTGGCGAGCTCCGTGGGGAGCCGCCGGATGGACAGGACGCTGTGCAGCTCGATGCACGTGTCGTCCACGGGGACGGGGAAGAAGACGAGGCAGTACTCCATCGTCAGCTTCATCGTGACCTGGCCGCGCTCCACGACGATGCCCAGGCCATGGCACGAGATGTCGAGCGTCCCTTCCGCCTCCTTCGCCAGCGCCTTCACCAGACCGAAGAAGGTGAAACGCTGCGCCGTGCGATGCGTGTAGACGTGCTTGTCCACCTCCACCGACTTGGTGACGCTCTGCTGACCGTGCAGCCAGGTGCTGTGCACGTTGTCCGCGCCGTTCTCACAGAACTCCTGGACGTGCGTGCGCAGTGTCCAGGTCCGGGCGGGCAGGAAGCCAGTCCAATTTGAATCCGTGGCCTCGAAGAGCACGGGCGGCTCCCACTCGGGCGCCACGTCATCGGGGTGATGCCAGACGAAAATCTGGCCGCTGACCTCCCGGAGCAGCCAGGAGCGTACGGCGATGCGTGGCGTGGCCTTGCTGTAGGGCACGTGAACGACCGAACCGTCGCCGCCAATGCGCCAGGCATGGAGCGGGCACACCATGTTCTCCCCTTCCACGCAGCCGCCCTTCCCCAGGTGCGTGCCCAGATGAGGGCAGTACGCCTCGATGAGACGCGGCACGCCGCTGGTCGTGCGGAACAACACCAACTCCTGCCCGAAGATGCGGAGGTTCTGGTGCGTCCCGGGCCGAAGCGCATTCGACGCGGCGACGCGAAACCAGCCGACGGGATACGGCGACATCGGGAAACGGGCTGTCAGGGATTCGGGCACGGAGTCCTCGTGGGCGAAGCCGTACGCTTGTCCTCGCAATGACAGACTTCAAGGACGTGTGGAGTCAGCCGGGATGTGCACCCTGCAGTGGCCGTGGACGTCGCGGCGGGGTTGAAGCCGAAGCTGACGCGCGGAGAATCGCCTTCGCCCACGAGCGTGCAGCGCGTGCCGCGCACGTGAGGACCGCGGCCCGAGCCCGCCCCGCGGCCCATACCCTCCGTGTATCCCAGCCGCTCGAAACCCCTCGGGTTTCGTCAGCAGTCCGCCATTACGGGCACTCGCCTCCCCGCCTGCCTGCATCCGCCGCTCGACTTCATAGGGATGGCCGACGATGATGCCCGCTCGCGTCAAACGGGCCACATGGAATCCACCAGTGCTGTACGGCCTCGCCGGCGGTGGGCTCGAATCATCGCGGGCGTGCTGGCAATTCTCGTCGTACTCCCCACGCTGGCACTCGTGTCAGTGGTGGTCGGGTTGCGCAATCTCGACCACCCCTGGCTGAAGAAGCCACTGCTCTCCGAGGTCGAATCCGCCACGGGCGTCCAACTGGACTTCCAGACCGCGCATGTCGCCGTGCTCTCGGGGCTGCGGCTGGAGGGTCTGGTGGTGCGCACCCCGGCCCCGTTCCAGAGCGCCGCGCCGGAGCTGCTGCGTATCGGCACCGTGGAGGCGAACTGGTCGCTCGGCTCGCTCCTGAACGGGCCCCCGCAGATTGAACGGGTGCTGGTGCGCGATGTCGCCCTCGCCCTGGTGGCGGATGAGAGCGGCGCCACCTCCCTGTCGAGCCTGACCGGGCCGCCGTCCGAAGAACCCGAGCCACCGCCTGAAGCCCCCGTGGGCGCCTCGCGCCAGGTCGCGGACCTCCTGGGCACCGCGCTCCCTGTCGGGTCCGTGGAGCTGTCCGGCGTCGCGTTGGACTACCTCCTCGTCCAGAACGGGGAGGTGCTCGAACGCTGGGCGCTGCGCGGACTGGGAGCCCAGGTCGAAGCGAAGCAGTTGGACGGGCAATGGAAGGTCTTCGCGAACCTGGGCAAGGCCGACGCGCCGCTGCCATTGGAGGTGCGCCGGGAAGTCCGCGGCCTGCCGCCCGCGCTGGCGCAGCTCGCACTGGCCTTCTCGGTGGAAGCCGGTGCCTCGGTCGCGCGGGCACGGGTGGACGTCGACGTCACGAAGCAGAGCTTCGACCCGCGCTTCTCGGTTCGCTCGCTGCTCCACGGCGCGGTGGTGGCGCGCTTCGACGTCGAGAAGGAGCACATCGCCGTCGAGTTGGAACGCACCCAACTGACCGACAGCGCCGAGGTGCAGGGCGCGGTGATTCTGCCGGATGCCCCCGGGACGGCCCCCCTCCTGAAGCAGGCGCTGGCGGACATCGAAGTGGCGAAGCTGCTTCAAGTCATCCCCGCGGACTGGCGCCCGTTCTCCCTCGAGCGCGGCAAGGTGCACCTGGACGCGCGCGACATCACGCTCAGCGCGATGCCTCAGCTCGGGCCGCAGGGCCGGTTGGGCCTGGATGTGGAGCTCGCATCGCTGCGCCTGGCCGACGCCCCGCTCCAGGTCGCGCTCGGAGGTGGCCGCGTCTCGTTGGTCGCGACCCCGGACGCGCAGCAGGGACTCTCCGCGCAGTTGACGTTCGGGCTCGACGGCCTCGAAGTCGACGGCCCCACCACCGTGCGGCTGCCGAAAGCCCACGGTGAGCTGACGGGGCAGCAGCTTCGGCCAGAGCCCGCTTCGCCGCTCCAGGTCGCTGGAAACGTGAGCCTGTCTGGCATGGTGGAAGCCCTGGACCTCCGGGTGCCCGACCTCCGCGCCAAGGCGGAGCGGCTGGGCTTCGAACTCAGCGCCCCTCTCTCGGCCGAGCCGCCCTTCGCACTGAGCGCGAACCTCCCCATCGGGGCGCTCCAGGTGTTCCTGGACAAGGGACGCGAGGTGATGAAGGGGCCCGTGCGGCTGAAGCTCGACGTATCGGATGCCATCCCCGAGCTCGACGCGCCGGAGCGCAGCCGGGGCCGGGGAAGGCTCGTGCTCGAGGTGGGCACCGCCCAGGTTTCGCTGGACGCAACGAAGGGAAGCGACGACGTCGCGTACAAGCTCGCGGTGCAGACACCGGACCTCGTCGTGGCACGTCCCTTCATCCCTGATTCAGTCGCCGCGAGCATTCCCTGGAAGCACCTGGGCGTGATGCTGGCGTCCAAGGGCCGCGTGACGGCGCTCTTCACTGCCGCGCCCCGGGTGGACCACCACACGGAGCTGAACCTGCAGCGCCCCGCCTGGGATGACGTCTCCGCGCGCACCGTCGCCGTCGTCGTGCGCTCACAAGGCGATGCCTGGCGCCACAAGGGCGCGATGGACCTTCGCATCGAAGGACTCAAGGCCGGTGAGTCGGACCTGGGAATTCAGCACCATACGCTGTCACTGGACCTGGATCGCCGAAAGCCCGCGCTGCGCCTGGGACTTGCGAGTCAGGAGGGGCCGAAACTCTCGCTCGATGCCTCGGTGGCGTACGACCGGAAGGCCCGCGCGCTGCGGTGCGAGGTGAAGGGCAACGTCCCGCCGCTCGGAGCCCTGGCGCCGCTGCTGGCCAAGGCGCAGGTTCCGGCGGAGCTGGACACCTCACGGCTCACGTTAGGCCTGGAACTCAACGGCAAGCTGCGCGGCATCGTCACCGGGTTCACCGCGGAGGGACTCCCGCGCATGGCCCCCGACCCGGCGCGGACCGCCAGCTTCGAAGGCATGGCGGCGGTGGAGGCCCGAGGCTTCCGCTGGCGGCAGGATGCCCTCTTCGTCAACCTCCCCGAGCTGAACTGGCGACTCGAATCGCGCGTCGATGGCCCGAAGCGCACCGTCCACAGCGACCTGCGCGCGGAGAAGCTCACCGTCGGCATGAGCGATCGCCGCCTGTCGCTCGCGGGCCTGTCCAGCGACACCACCGCGTTCTTCACCGAGGCGTTGGACGCGGATGAAATCGAGCTGAAGCAGGAGGTGAAGCTTCGCACGCTCGAACAGAATCCAGCGCTGCCCTACCCCATCCAAGACGTGGCCGCGGTCTTCTCCGCCCGGCGCAAGCCCAACGGCGTCATCCACGTGCCCGAGTTCCATCTGGCCCATGCGGGCACGAACACGCAGTTGAAGGTCCGCGGCCGGCTCGACATGAGCGAGGACCGGCGCCGGCTCGCGCTCCGTGGAGAACTGGCACAGGACCTGAGCAAGCTCGCGCAACCCGGCGTCCTGGAGAGCAGTGGCCACGTCACCGTCGATTTCCGGGTGGCCTCTCCCGACCTCATCGCCTTCCGCACGCTCTCCAACCTGCTCCTCCAGGATGTGAATGTGCGGATGCCCGAGCAGGGGTTCGAGGTCGAGGCGCTGGACGGCAACGTCCCGGTGACGGAGAACGTGGAGCTGCGCAACGGGCAGGTGCGGTTGCAGAGCGACATCGATGTGAATCCGTACCCGATGCTCCGCTTCGCCGACCAGCACCCCCTGCTGTCACGCAGCGGGTACGTGTCCGCGAAGCGCATCGTCACGCCGTACGTGGCCATCGCGCCCCTGGCGGGCAACCTGTCCATCGACCAGCACGTGGCCTCCATGACGCAGTTGGAGATGGGCGTCCGCGGTGGCCGCATCACCGGCCAGTGGTTGCTGGACTGGCAAGGCAAGCACTCCACCATGGAGGCCCGCGTGCGCGCGACGGGCGTGCAGTCCTCCCGAGGCGAGCCCTTCGACGGCAACGCCGCCGTGGTCATCTCCGCGAAGGACCGCAGCATCGATGGCCGCGCGGAGATTCTCCGCATTGGCAATCGCCACCTGCTGGACCTGCTCGACATCGAGGACCCGCGCCACATCGACCCCGCCACCAACCGCGTCCGCTACGCCCTGCGCCTGGGCTACCCGGAGCACGTGCGGGTGAGCTTCAACCACGGCTTCGGCAGCCTGCGCATCACCATGGGCGGGATGGCCAAGCTGCTCAGCATCGATGAAATCCGCGGCATCCCCATGGGCCCCATCGTCGATCAGCTCATCAAATCCATGTCCCCTCCGGAGACCACGCCATGAAACACCGCGCGTTGCTGCCGTGGGCCGCCCTCGTCGTTTCGGGGTGCATCAGTGCCCCGGAAATCGTCATGGTCGATCGCGCGACGGCACTCGAGGATCAGGCCTCGGGTTCGTTCAAAGACGTGGAGCAGCGGCTGGCTCGCGCGGCCATGAACCCCACGCCCGTGCCGCTCACGCCCAACCAACTGGAGGAGCTGGGCATCCAGGCCACGCCCCTGGTGGAGAACATGAGCAAGACGCCCGCGGACCGCGTGGACGACCTGCTGCGCCGCCACTGCGTGGGTGAAGGCAAGGAGGGGCTGCTGGTGAACACGCGGCGCCGCTGCCAGGCCGGACGCATGACGGCGGATGACGTCGCCCTGGTGGAGCGGGTGAACCGCTCCCGGCAGCAACTCTGGAAGTGGATGGGCTCGGTCCGCCCGGGCGTGCCGGAGGACACGCTGCGCCGGAACTGGCAGCAGGCACACGCGCCAGGGGTCGTCTGTGGTGGCTGGGTCGAGGCCGATGACGGCACCTGGGGAGAGAAGAAGTGCTGAAGCGCCACAGGCTCTACGTGGTGGGCCTGGCCGCGCTCCTGGCGGGCAGCGCCACGGCCCAGGACGACGAGAACGACGGCGGTCTGCGCACGCCCACCCGCCTCACCGTGGGCGGTGGCGACCAGTTCCTGGGGCAGCTCGCGCCCGACGGGAACACGTTGATCTTCGCGACCAACCGCGACATCGCGACCGAAATCTTCGTGCAGGATTTGGAGCGCGGCCGAGAGCGACGCTTGTTCGAGGAAGGCGCGGACGTCACCTGGCCGCGTGTGAGTCCGGATGGCAAGCACCTGCTCTACATCTCCTTCCGGGACCAGGCCGGTGGTCAGCTCTGCGTGCGCGACCTGCCCGACGCGAAGGTGCGGCGCTGTCTCACGGAGGAAGCCAGCGCGCTCCAGGCCGAGTGGATTGATGCGTCGCACATCGCCTTGGTGAGCCGCGCCACCATCCAGGGTGACCTGCGGCTGTCACGTGTCGAGCTGGGCGGCGCGTGGCGCGTGAGTCCCCTGCTCGAGCGGAACCTGACCAGCCCCACCGTGTCGCCGGACGGGCGCTGGGTGGTGTACGTCCCGGTCGAGCGTTCCGTGCGGCAGGTGGGCCCTGGTTTCGCCGCACGCGCCGCGCCCCACCTGGAAGCCTTCAGACTGGACCGCCCAGGCTCGAAGCCCATCCCGCTGTCGCTCGACATCCCCGGACAGACGGGGCAGCCGATGTTCTCGCGCGACGGGCGGTTCCTCTACGTGGTGCAGTTCTTCACCGACTCCAACGGGGATGGGCTCATCGACGCCAGCGACGCCGGGGTGCTGTTCCGCGTGCCCTTCGAGCCAGACCGTGACGACGCGGCCGAGCTCGCCGCCGCGGCCAGCCCGGACCAGCTCACCAGCGAGTCGTGGAATTGCCAGTACCCCGCGCCCGCGGCCGAGTCCCTGGTCGCCACGTGTTCACGGTCGAAGGCCCTGAACGTGTACCAGATGCCGCTGGATGGGCAGGTTCCCAGCCACTGGGACGCGCGCAAGCTCAGCGAAGAGCTGCGCATGGTGGGACGGCGCGCGGATGAACTGCTGCTCTACCGCCACCGGCTGTTGGCCGAGAAGCGCCCCCGGCTCCAGCGCTTGCTGATGATGCGCCTGAGCATGCTGCACCTGGCGTTCGAGGACTTCGTCGCGGCGGAGTTCTACGCGCGCCACATGCGCTCCGTGGAGGAAGCCGCCACCGCGGGCCTGGAGGAGCCGCTGCTGATCCTCATCGACCATCGGCGCGCGATGAAGGAGCGCGAGCGCGGCCGCATGGTGGAGGAATTGAGCGTCGCGGAGGAGCGGCGCATGGAGGCGCTGGACCCCACGCGGGCCCCCAGCCCCGCCACCGAGGTCCTCCAGCACGTGGTGCGCAGCGAGCTGGCGGATGACGCGGGTGACTTCACGCTGGCCCGGAAGGAGCTGGAGGAAGCGCGCATCACGGACACCACGCCGCGCGCGGTGCTGCAGGCGTACTTCGAACAGGCGGATGCGCTTTACCGCAAGCTCGATGACCGGGAGGCGCTGGTCGAAGCGGGCCGCAGGCTGTCCGAGCACAAGGTCTTCCCCGCCGATGACCAGCTCGACTTCGCTCGCGCGGCAGCCCGCGCCCTGTACCGGGGCCGGCCCTACGCCGAGGCGGACGCGGCCATGGTGCAGGCGCTGAGCACGGCCCCCGAGGGCTCCGCCTATGCCTTCGCGCTGGAGCTGGGCCGGCATGTGAATGCCATCAACACGGAGCGGCCTCCACGCGCCGTTCGGGACGCGCTGAGCACGTTCTACCGACAGCAGACGGACCCGCTGCGCCGCAGGACGCTGGTGCAGGACGCCGTCGAGCGCGCCTCCGAAGTGGGCGCGGATGGCATCATGGAGACGCTGGCGAACCTCTACGTCGACGACGCCCCTCCGGGCACAGAGGAGCGGCGCCGCGCCGAGCGGCTGTTCCGCCGGGCCTTGATGGGCCGCGCCTACCGACGGCTGGCGCGCCAGCGCACGGACGCCGCCCTCGCGGACTTCGACCTGGTGACACAGCGCACGGGCTCCCTGGAGAGCGCGGTCGAATCCATGAACCTGCGGCTGCGGGCCCGCGTCAGCCCCGAGCAGGTGCAGAAGGAAGTCACCACCACGTCGCCCAAGATGGTGAAGCCACTCGCGCACTTCGTGAAGGCGTACGTCACCGCGCGCCAGTTGCCCAAGATGGAGGACCGCGCCCACTCCGAGGCGGTGGTCTCCGCGCTGAGCGAGCTGCGCGCCGTCTGGCCCGACATCAAGAACCAGCGCGCGGTGCATGTCCTCTCCGGCGCCCTGCACCACGAGGACTTCCTTCGCAGCCGAAACCCCGCCTCCGCCGAGCGCGCCAACCGCCACTACATGGTGGCCTTGGACTTGATGCGCGACAACGTGCGTTACCGGGCCATGGTGCTGGGCGCGCTGGGCATGCTGCACACGCAGGTGGGCAACTACCACATCGCCCTGAACTACCTGGAACAGCGGGACGCGTTGCCGTACGTGGACAACTGGGCCGGGCTGGCCGTGTCGCTGGCGCGCGCCAAGGTGCTCATGCACGTGGACCGCGAAGCGGACGCGGCGAAGGCGGCGGACAAGGCCCTGGCCATGGTGGACGCCACGCCCCGGCTGGAGCGGTTCCTGCCCGTGGCCCTGGACCGCGCGGCCCTCTACAACCTGGCGTCGGGCAACTTCGAGCGAGCCCTGGCGCTCTATGACCGGGAGATGCCCTTTGTCGAAGCGGGCGCCCAGGACGAAGAGGGGCTGCGCAACCGACTGGTGGTGCATCTGGCCCGAGCGGCCGCGGCGTTGGGCGCGGGGCATCCGGAGCGAACGCTGGAGGATTTGACGCACGTCGAGCGCGATTTGGAGTCGCCAGCGGTCCGCGCCGCGTTGAAGTGGGCGCACACCACGCCGGAGCATGTGCTGCGCTCGTACCGGCTCATGGCCGCGGGCCTGCGGGCGAACGCCGAGACGCGGCTCGGGCGGCTGGACGAGGCGGCCAAGGCGCTCGCGCTTCGACGCGAGCTGTACCTGAAACAGTTCGACCAGTTGGACCGTGACGAGGACATCCGCGCGGTGACGCTGTCGGAGCTGCGGCTGGCGGAGAATGCCGTGGACCGTCAGGACCCGGCCCGCGCGGCCCAGTGGCTGAACGAGGCGCTGAAGCACGCCGACAAGCTGATCGCGCGTACCCACGCGGACGTCGACACGGGGCAGCTCAACATCCTCTGGTTCGCGGCGCAGTTGCACGCGAAGGGAGAGGCCCAGTTGGGCTTCGACGTACCCAAGCGCCTGGGACAGGCGCAACGCTCGCTCAATGAATTGCGCGATCCGGCGTGGCGCTCCTACGTGGCCTGGTTCGAGATCTACCAGGCGCTCGGTGCGCCCGTGTCCGAGGACCGACGAGAGGCAATGGTCCATCCCGCCGCGCCTTGAACCCTGGCGCCACATCTGGATTTGAACTTCGAGTCCTTCTGAATATGCCGTCAGCAGCAGAAGACGAACAGGAAAGATAGGAATAAGAAACGGGCCAGCGCACGCTTGCCACGGGCTCCGCTCGTGGCCATTGCATCAGGCAGGCGACCACTCCGTAGAATCAATCAATGACCGCCTACAACGCCGGCAAGCTCTTCGGTGAGATCGAGCGCGCCGTGAAGTCGGATCTCTCCGTCGAGGAAGCGTTCCTGCGCATCATCCAGTTCTGCTCGACGGCACGCCCTCATCCAGACTGGTCCGCGCTCCGGACACTGCCTGTGGAAAGCGATCTCCAGTACCTCCAGCAATGGCTGGAAACCATCACGCGGGAAGCACCACCGCCAGCGCCCATCACCGGCCTATGGTTTGGTCTCTTCAACCCAGTCGTGCAGGACCGCGTGACAGCGGACCTCCATCTCATCGGGGCCCCCTACGACGCGACCGACCCCGATTGGCTGTTTCGGCAGCGGTGGGGCAAGGACACGCCCGACTCGGGCTCCAAGGTCCTTGATGCCATCTACCAGATTGCCTACGGGCACGAGGACGGCCTCGGGAACGATGCCGAATACCCCTTGGCGCTGGCGTACGCCGCGCTCGCGATCCGACACCTTGCACAGCGCATGAGCACACGGATCCTCGGGGATGCAGCCCAGCGAGTCCTCCATGTCGGTTTCGACTCCGGCGACTTCCTGGTCATCGGAGCAGTCCAGAAGGACGGCCTCATTATTGACCGTCAATGAGGCACATACGGCTCTGTCACACGCTCGAACGACACCCCAAGGTTCCCTACCCCTTCGAGTGCGTTCTTGATGTCCTCTGAAACAATGAACGCGATCTTGAACTTCTTCAGCCGAAAGACCCGCGCGCCCTCAGTCTTCGAGGGATCGATTCGCAGTCCGTAGATCCAGTTGTACTCTCCCTCATATCCAGGGGCAGGGTCGTCCTCGTCATAGTGATGCACTTCCCGGCACCCGGCCTCGTCTATGGCATCAACCACCTTGGTCGCATTGACGACGAAGTACTGTTCGGACTCTCCCTCCACCGCCACCGGAAACAGTTGGACGTCATCGGGAGCCATTGTTCTGAAGACGTTCGCGAGTGCTTCGCTGCCGATGGGACTCCCCTCTACCCCTGCGAACACGAACGCGCGCTTCTTTCCGGGATGTGAAACCTGCGCCTTGATGGGTCCAGAATCTGGAAGGACTCGACCATCCGTGAACAACCAAGGCTCGTCAAACGACTCACCAGAGTCCCGTATCGGCGTCTCAAGCAGCCATTGGGGCACATCGCCAAGTCTCACCCAATAGAAGTTCCGTTCCACCCGACCCTCCTACTTCACGATGAAGCTGCGCAATTCCGAACCCGGCGTGAGCAACTCATCTGCAATCTTCGCGAGTTCCTTCATCAAACTGGCCTGGCAGCTCTCCGTCGTTCGGCAGCGTGCAACAGAACGAGTTAGCCGCTGAAGCACCTCATTGTGATAAAATTCGGGATGAGGCCCATCGTGCCCATTGAGCCGGACCTTGTTTGCGGCGTCCTCAAGCGTCATCCCGGCCTTCTTGAAGACCTCCTCGCACCTCGGCGTCCAAGGCCCCCCGGAAGTGTCGGCAATGGGGTTCTTGTTCGTGCAGATGTGATGAACCGGCCCGGTCTCATCGCCAGGGAACCGCCCTTCCCCGTACATCGCCAAGGCGGCAGCAGCCCCGGGCGCCAGTGTCACATTCAGCACTCCAGAGGCAGGCATCGCGATTGACGTCACGCCGCCACTCAGGGCGGCCCCGAGCTGGAATCCCGCCTCGGACTGTGCGCGAAGCGCGGCTTGAGAAAACCCCGGGAGTTTCGGCCCCTGGGCCGCCATCGCGCTCTTTCCACCGAGCGCCGCCATGACGACGAGCACCAGGACACGTGTGCCGTTCGTCCCAGCACCCGCCCGAACCGATGCCCGATGCCCTGTAGCTCGATGACGCTCATTGCCGTCCCAGCATCATCCCACAACCGGACGAATCCGCGCCCTATCTCCCAGACGGGCACGACGCCCAGGTAGGCCACCATCGCCGCCGTCAAGGCCACGGCGATGACCTTGGTAACAGGTTCGGGGAGGGCCAGCGTAAGGAGCAGCGTCAGCGCAGCCGACGTCACCATGGCCTTCAGCGCCACCGGGTTCAGCACAGCACCGACCTCGGCCTCAACGCTCTCCCACACGGTGTCGAGCGCGAAGGAAAGCGCCATCAACGTTCGGTCCTTTCGCGAGAAGGTCAGCCCCGTTCCGCCCACCAGGGTCAGACAGTCATTCGCATCGGGGCAGATGCGCGAATGCAGGGTCTCCAGCGAGCTGCCCGTGCCTGAGTCAACAATGCCCGTGGATGACGCCAGCAGCGATTTGGACCGCGACCACTCATGCTGGTCGACCGCATCGGTTTCGCGGAAGGCGACGTCCATTCTCATGTCGAGAACAAGGCGCGAGAGGGCGGACTTGAACGCGTCCTCACTCACCTGAACAGGGTCAACAGCAACTGACTCGTGGACAAACCGCTGCCCGTTCCCAACATCGATATGGACGACACGGGTGGTCGCACACCCCACTGAAAGCAGCAGCAGAGAACCGACTGCAATCAATCTCATGGACTCCCCCAAAGCTGCCTCTCCGAAATCAGGAGGCGCGGCAGCCTGACTTTGGGGTCTGACAATCCAAGCGAAGATCACGCGACCTTCCCCTGCGACAGCCATCCCCAAAGCCATCGCTGCCAAGGACGGCCTTTACAGACGGGGCGCGGTGACAAGCCTTTGACTTGCGAGCCATCTGCATGCCGGACTGAGGCAAGCCTTCGTTGAGCGAAATCCGGACAGGCGCCAACCCGTTCGCGCTCGTGAGCAAGGTCGCCCTGCGCGTCGTGTCTTCCCGGGGCCCTGATGCCGCTACGCGCGGAGAACGGCCATTTCCAGAAGCCGACCGCGCTGGGCCCGCTTCGCGCGGGTGTGGACCGTGCGATGCCCCTTCGCCGCTGGCGGCGGCCTCATCTCAGCGGCGCGAAGCGGCCTCTCGGAACTCCGGAGGCAACCCAGTGGCAACCATGAAAAAAGGCCTGGATGACCGAAGTCACCCAGGCCTTTGAATTTCTTGGAGCCGACACCCAGGCTTGAACTGGGGACCTACTGATTACGAATCAGTTGCTCTACCGCTGAGCTATGTCGGCGCGAGAGGTGGGCGGGGAGTACCATGGGGTCGCATGTCCGGCAAGCAGAATTGATGTGGGGCCCCGATCGATTCACGGGACCGCATCAATTCATCCGTGCCGTTTTCGTTGGATTTCCAACCATCCACCCGGTTGACCACCCTGACATGGATGACACACCGCGTCTGCCGTAGCTGACACACCGCGTTGCCATAACTGCCCGTTATCTTTCCAGATTCTGGGGATCGGAAGGCGGGTCCGCTGCGGTTGACCCCTCGTAGCGCATATGCACATAAGGGCGCCGCTACCCCCACGTGCCTCGCCCACACCCGGCGACGCGACAAGGAGCATCTTCCGTCATGGCCAGCGAAGAGAATTTCATGCGCGCCCCGGCCCCTACGCCCAAGCGCACCGTCTACACCGAGGCGATGGAGATCTTCCATCGAGCCTCGGACCTCATCGCGCTGGACAAGCGCGTCCGTCTCGAGCTGGAGGAGCCGGACTACGAGCACATCTTCTACGTGACGGCCAAGCTGAAGGACCGCCTGGTCCCCCTGCCGGAGGACAAGGCGCGCGGCTTCGCCAACCTGCCCGAGACGCAGGTGCGCAACAAGGAAGGCCTGGAGCTGCTGGCCAACGGCAACATCATCCTCAACGGCCGCGCGCTGCTCGGCTCGGATGTGGACATCCGCCAGGGCCACCTGCGCCTGCCCGACGGCAAGGTGTACCAGTTGGTCCCCGGTGAGTCGCAGCGCTTCAAGGCCTACCGCGTGCAGCACAACCAGGCGCGCGGCCCCTACAAGGGCGGCCTGCGCTACCACCGCGAGGTGTCCCTGGACCTGTTCAAGGCCCTGGCCGCGGAGATGACCTGGAAGACGGCCATCGCGGAGGTTCCCTTCGGCGGCGGCAAGGGCGGCATCCAGATTGACCCGCGCGAGTACGGCCGCGAGGAGATCGAGGCCATCACCCTGCGCTTCATGTACCGGCTCAAGAGCATGATTGGCCCGGACATCGACATCCCGGCGCCGGACGTGGGCACCAACCCCGGCATCATGGCCCTGCTCTACCGCCAGTACTCGGACGGTGAGCGCGAGCGTCACAACCTGCGCGGCATCGTCACCGGCAAGGACGTGCGCATCGGTGGCTCCGAGGGCCGCAACAAGGCCACCGGCCAGGGCGTCGCCTTCTGCATCGAGGACTACTACGCCGACCGCGGCGAGTCCGTGAAGGGCAAGACGTTCATCCTCCAGGGCTTCGGCAACGTGGGCAGCCACGCCGCCATCATCCTGTCGCAGATGGGCGCCCGCCTCCTGGCGGTGAACGACGCCGACGGCACCATCTTCAACGGTGACGGCATCGACGTGACGGCGCTGTCCACCTACGTCCAGGACGCCAAGAACCTCAAGCACAGCGTGCTCGGCTTCCCCGGCGCGCAGCGCATCGAGAAGAAGGACCTCTGGGACGTCCAGGCCGACATCCTCATCCCCGCGGCCCTGGGCGGCGAAATCACCGCCGACGTGGCCGAGCGCCTCCGCGTGAAGCTGGTGGCCGAGGGCGCCAACGGCCCCACCACCCCGGAAGCCGACCGCATCCTGGAGAAGCGCGGCATCGAGCTCATCCCGGACATCATCGCCAACGCCGGCGGCGTGACGGTGAGCTACTACGAGTGGATCCAGAACAAGCGCATGGAGCGCTGGAGCGAGGCCGAGGTCGATCAGCGCCTCGAGCGCGCCATGAAGCGCAACTACCGCATCATCCGCGACATCTCGCGCAACCAGCCGCGCAAGACGGAGATGCATGACAGCCGCCAGTACTGCATTGGCCAGACGGTGGACACCCGCTGCGCCGCGATGATTCTCGCGCTCAAGCGCATCGAGGCGCACTACCTCCTCGAGGGCTTCTCGCAGTAACGCCCACCGCGGACGCTGGAAACACGAAGGGCACGTCCTCCATTCAGGGAGGCCGTGCCCTTTGTCATTCGCGGGCCCGACAGGGTGGCTCGGCGGCCCCCGCTTGTCCGGGAGCGCCAGGCCGCGCAAGCCCCTCACGGGACCACGGGCAACCTCAGTGCATCACCCGCTCGCGGTCCACCAGCAGCAAGGGCGCGTCGTCCTGCGTCTCATAGGCCACGATGCGCAGCCCCACGCCGCGGCTGCTGCCTTCGCGCCCGTCCTTGCGCCCGAAGGCCAGGGCCACCTGGTAGCGGACCTCGCACAGGCACGTCATCTCCGTCCCGTCCTCGCCGGCGAAGGTCACCTTCAGCTTCTCCCCCAGGCCCACCTGGTCCCGGACCTCCACGAACATGCCCCGGGTGCTGATGTTGCGGCCCACGCCACGCAGCATGCCGTCCTGGGTGGTGAGGTACACGGTGAAGACCTTGTCGAAACGGAGGTGGGACCGGCGCTCGTGAGGACGCTCGAACATGGGGGTAGCTCCCGGAACAGGTGGTGACAGGGGCAAACTACACGGTAGCCAGATGTAGGCAACTTCTTCACCTACATCCACCCCCACACACCTATGTAACGGCTGCCGAGCAGGCCCGGGCATGGCACCATGCTTGGCTGAACCCCTGTTCCCCGGAGACCCCGCCCGTGAACCGCATCCTCCTAGCCGCCGCCTTCCTCCTGCCCGCGCTCGCCTTCGCCGACGCGGACCCTCGTTTCGCCAAACTGCGCGACGAGGCCGAGCCGCTCGGCGGGCTGGGGACCTTCCTGGAGAAGTACATTGGCGCGTGTGAAGGCGCCTTCGTGGACGCGCAGTGCAAGTCCAACGCGGAGGCGTTCCGGAAGAAGTATCAGGGCAAGCGCCTGTACATGATCGTCACCGAGGACGACGCGTCCATGCTCAGCCCGGGGCCGTACTCGCCGGGCACGGGGGAGTACACCATCAACATCACCCCGTTCTTCCCCGGCGGCAGCTCGGCGCTCACGCACGGCGCGCCCAAGAAGACGGACGCCAACGGCAACCCCATCCTCCCCTACCTCGCCGTCACCGGAGACATGCCGGAGGGTTGGAATCTGCAGATGTTCACCCGCATGTTCTCCATGCGCGCGGTGCGGGCGCAGGTCGTCTTCACGCCGCAGGGTGTTTGGAGCCTGCCCAAGAAGGGCAGCGGGAAGATCCACGGCGTGACGGCCCGCATCGAGGCCATCCTCCTCACGGAGGGCCGCAGCGGCCAGCCCATGGGCCTGTGGCTCAACGGCAAGGACGCCAAGAAGCGCTAGGCGCGCCTCACCGGGCGACGGCGATGTACTGGAGCGCGTCGCCCCGCTTCACCCGCAGCAGGATGCTGGCGCCGGCGCTGCCCTTGGACAGCGCCGCCCGCACGCCCGCCGCGTCCTTCACCCGGCGGCGGTTCACCTCCGTCACCACGTCCCCCGCCCGCAGGCCGGCCGAGTCCGCCGGACTGCGCGGCGCCACCCCGGACACCAGCGCGCCGGACCAGGCCGTCTCGCCCAGGGGCGCGGCCACCTCGGGCGTGAGGTCGCGGAGCACCAGCCCCACCTCCTCCTCGCTGGTGGTGCGCTGGATGAGCCCCTCGGTGGCCTCTTGCGCCGGACGCGCCACCAGCCGCACCGTGACGTCCTGCGTGGCGTCCCCGCGCATCAGCGACAGCTTCGCCTCGGTCCCCGGCGCCAGCAGCGCCACCTTGCGCAGAAGCTGCAGGTAGGAGCCGATGGGCCGCCCGTTGACGGCCACCAGCCTGTCACCGGAGCGGATGCCCGCGGCGGCGGCGGGGCTGCCCTTGTAGACGTCCTTCACCAGCGGCGCCCGGCGCTCGCCGCCGTTGACGCCGTCGTCGTTGATGACCACGCCCAGCCAGCCGCGCTCCAGCTTGCCGTTCTCCCGGAGGTTGGGCAGCAGCTCCTTCACCAGGTTGATGGGCACCGCGAAGCCAATGCCCTGCCCCTGGCTGATGATGGCGGTGTTTACCCCCACCACCTCGCCCTTCATGTTGAAGAGCGGCCCGCCGGAGTTGCCGGGGTTGATGAGCGCGTCCGTCTGGATGAAGTCGTCGAACTGGCCCACGCCCAGCACGCGCTCCTTGGCGGAAATCATGCCGTGCGACACCGAGTGGTCCAGGCCGAAGGGGTTGCCAATGGCCACCACCCAGTCGCCCACCGCCATCCGGTCCGAGTCGCCCAGGTAGAGCGCGGGCAGCCGCCCCAGGTCCACGCCGCTGAGCCGCAGCAGCGCCACGTCCGTGGAGGCGTCACGGCCCACCACGGAGGCGGCGAACTCACGGCCGTCCGCCAACCGCACGGCGATCTGCTGGGCGCTGGCCACCACGTGGTTGTTGGTGACGACGTGCCCGTCGGGCGTCAGCACGAAGCCGGAGCCCGTGGCCCGCTTCATGCCCTCCAGCCCGTTACTCCGCGGCCCCACGGTGGTGATGTTGACGACGCCCGCCTCCACCGCGCGAATCAGCGGCGCCAGCGAGGACGGGGGGACGAAGTCGGGGATGCCCGGGTCGCCCTCGGCGCGCTCGCGCCACAGCCCCAGCTCGGCCGTCTGCCCCTCCGGACCGGCGGCCTTCGCCGCGAACCAGGCGGCGTGCTCGCGGGCTCGCGCGGGCAGCCAGGTGTCGAGAGGACTCTCGGCGCCCGCCACCCCGGGGATGAGCGCCAGCGCCAGACAGACGGACAGAAATCGGGAAGACACGGTGAGGCAGCTTACACGGCGGGCCATGGTCGAGCGGACTCAACAAACAAGGCCCGGCGCCCCCTTCCCGTGTCGGGGGGCGCCGACAAGCGCAGGCTCAAGCCTGGGCGGGGGCGATGTACTTCGCCACCTTCACCCGGGCCGGCCGGATGACGCGGTCCTTCAGCCGGTAGCCCGCACGCAGCTCGGCGACGATGCGCTGGTCCTCGTCCGGGGTGGCGGTGATTTCCATGTCCGCGGCCTCGGCCACGTTCGGGTCGAACGTCTGGCCCACGACCTGGAGGCGCTCGATGCCGGTGCCCTGCACCTTGGTGAGCAGCACGTCGCGAATCATCCGCACGCCCTCGGCCAGGGGCGAGGCGTCCTGCGCGCTGGCGGAGAGGCAGCGGTCCAGCTCGTCAATGGCCTCCAGCAGCGTGACGGCCACGTTGCCGCGCTCCACGTCCAGCATCCGCTCCCGCTCACGGGTCAGCCGCTGCTTGAACTCCTCGCGGTCCTTCTCACCGGCCTGCACGGCGCGGACGGCGGTGTCGTACTTCTTGCGAAGCGTGTCCAGCTCCGCCACCAGCCGCTCCCGCTCCGGGTCCTTCGCGGAGGCGCCGCGCTCGTCGGAGACGTCCGCTTCCGGGCCCTGCTGCGGCGAGGAGGTCGCTCCGGCGGCGGAGACAGGCCCCTCGCCGTTGTTGGACGGGGGCTGCTGCGAGGCTTCGGAGGCTGCGTCGGTGGGGGTGTTACCGGCCATGTCGAACCTGAGGCGTTGGATGGGTGCGCGGTCTCGCGCGAAAGGTTGGGAGGCACTTCTGCTGCCCGGAACCTAACCGCGAGACGGCACCTGTCAACGCAGGAGCGAGCTAGTGCTCCTGGGGCGCGGCGGGAGACTCGGCCATGAAGCCGTGGTCCACCTGGCCCGTCACCTCGTCGATGATTTCCACCTGCGCGGCTCGCAGTGAGTAGTAGAGGAGCCACCGCTCGGCCGCGGTCAGCGTGCCCGCGGGCAGGGCTTCCTCAATCTCCTGAACCGTGAGCCGCCCTTCCTTGAGCCCCTTCGCGAAGAGGGCCTTTCGGGCCACGTAGCTCTTGCCGATCCTGTTCTCCACGGCGACGCCTCCTTTCTTCCTAAGATAATTTCGCCCACCGGCCACCGCAGGACGTCACGGTGGCGGTGGGCCAAGGGACGGCCGGAGGGCAGGCGCCCTGCCGGCCCTTGCCTCAGGAATCGAGCTTTTCCGCGTGCTGCGTGGGTGGCGTCTGGTCGTCACCGCCGCCGACGTCCACCGGGTGGGCAGAGATGACCTGCCGGGCCTCGGGGTGCAGGAGGCCGCGCTGCGCCAGCACCTTGGGACCCAGAATCGTCGTCATGGTGTCCTCCTCCACCACCTCCACCGCCAGGAGCCGGGCCGCCAGTCCCTGCACCTTGTCCTTGTGGAGGGTGAGCACCTCGCGGGCCCGGTCGAGCGCCTCGCTGACGAGCTTGCGCACCTCCTCGTCAATCATCCGCGCCGTCTGCTCGGAGTAGCTGCGCGTTTCGGGCATGCCGGCCGAGCGAAGGAAGCCCGGTCCGTGTTCCGCGCTCAGGGCCACGGGGCCCAGCGTGCTCATGCCGTAGTCGCGCACCATCATCCGGGCCATCTCCGTGGCCTGGCGGATGTCGTTGGAGGCACCGGTGGAGATTTCCCCGATGAATATCTCCTCCGCCGCGCGGCCGCCCATCATCCCCGCCATCTTGTCGCGCAGCTCGTCCAGCGACATGAGGTAGCGGTCCTCCAGCGGCAGCGACATGGTGTAGCCCAGCGCCGCCAGGCCGCGCGGGATGATGGAGACCTTCGTCACCCGCTCCGCGTGAGGCATCATCCACCCCACCACCGCGTGGCCCGCTTCGTGGTGCGCGACGATTTCCTTCTCGCGCTCGTTCATCCGGCGGTTCTTCTTCTCCAGACCGGCGACGACGCGCTCGATGGCCTCCTCGAAGTCCGCCCGCATCACCGCGTCGCGGTTGCGGCGCGCGGCCAGCAGCGCGGCCTCGTTCACCACGTTGGCCAGGTCGGCGCCCGCGAAGCCCGGCGTGCGAGAGGCGATGGCCTTGAGGTCCACGTCCGCGCCCAGCTTCACGCCCTTGGCGTGAATCTCCAGCACCCGCTCGCGGCCCCGCTTGTCCGGACGGTCCACCAGCACCTGCCGGTCGAAGCGGCCCGGACGCATCAGCGCGCTGTCCAGGATCTCCGGGCGGTTCGTCGCCGCCAGGATGATGAGGCCGGCCCGGCTGTCGAAGCCGTCCATCTCCGCGAGGAGCTGGTTGAGCGTCTGCTCACGCTCGTCATGGCCACCCGCCACGCCCGAGTTGCGGCTCTTGCCAATGGCGTCCAGCTCGTCGATGAAGATGATGCACGGCGCCTTCGAGGTGGCCTGCGCGAACAAGTCTCGAACGCGCGCGGCACCCACGCCGACGAACATCTCCACGAACTCCGAACCGGACAGGCTGAAGAACGGCACGCCCGCCTCGCCGGCCACGGCCCGCGCCAGCAGCGTCTTGCCCGTGCCCGGAGGCCCCACCAGCAGCACGCCCTTGGGGATGCGCCCGCCCAGGCGGCGGAACTTCTCCGGCGTCTTGAGGAACTCGACGATTTCGCGCAGCTCGTCCACGGCCTCGTCCACGCCGGCCACGTCCTTGAAGCCCACGCCGGTGTCGGCCTCGGCCTGCACCTTGGCGCGCGTCTTCCCGAAGCTCATGACGCTCTGCGGGCCCTGCCCCATGCCGCCGGCCACCCGGCGCATCATGAAGCTCCAGAAGAGGAAGAAGAGGCCCAGCGGCAGCAGCCATATCCAGAGCGCCTCGCCCAGGCCGGACTGCGGCACCGCCTCGAACTGGATGCCCTTCTGCTCCAGCAGCGGCACCAGCCCTTCATCCCCAGCGACCCGGTAGGCCATCCACGGCAGGGCGCTGGGCTCACCCCGCAGCGTGCGCTCTCCGTCCTGCGGAGGCGGCGGCTGCGCGGTGTCCTTCAGGAAGCCCTTCACCCACTCATTGGAGATCTGGACCCGGCTGAAGTTGCCGGCTTCCACGCCGTCCCGGAACTGGCTGTAGCTGACCCGGCGGACACCCGCGTCCTGGAAGACATTGCGGAACAGCAAAAAGCCCAGGACGAGCAACAGGATGTAGCCCAACGGTGAGCCGAACTTGAAACCCTTCCCCGTTGGCGTTGGCTTGTCTGTCTTCTTTCCGCGTGGGCCCATCCCAGGCGGCAAATCCTGTGGCTTCATTGTCGGCACGCTCGACCCTCCCCCTCCCCCGCACACGCGGACACCGTGACCGCGAGGCGTCTTCCCTAGCGGGCCAAAGATGTTCACCGTTGCCATACCGTCAACCCGCCAGGCGGGCTTCACGGCAGGTGCGTGCGCTTGCGGCGAATCACCGACATCGGATCAACCACAGAGGTTGACCAGTGAACTCCGTGCCCAACAAATAGCCGTTGCCATCTTGCAAGTAGGTGATGGCCTCCGCCTGCGCCTGGCTCCCGCTCGGAACCTCGACGAGCTGTCCCTCCAGCAGGTCCTCCAGCCGCGCGGCCTTGGGGCGGCGCAGCTCGTAGGCCCGCGAATACGTCCGCACCAGGAGCCGCTCCCCCGAAGGATGCAGCGACGCGTCGGTGGTGGCCCGGTCCATCCCCAGGGGCGCCGTCAGCGTGCCCAGCTTCTTCGCCTGGATGGGCGCGCCCGCGTGCAAGCCATCCAGGGCGAAGACGTCTCCCAGCGAGTCCAGCGACTTGGAGATGACGGCCAGTCGGCCCGAGCGCGCGTCGATGATGACCGACTCCGCGTCCCGAGGGCCGCCTGGGTACATGAAGGGCAGCACCTCGACGGGCACCGTGGCGTCGGCCAGCGTCTCCGGCTCGGGCAGCCGGTACAGCCGCACCTGCTCACGGCGCGCGAAGTTGTCGCCAATGTCCGCCAGGTACACGCACGTGCGCGAGTCGCCCGGGGCGCAGGGCCCCACGGTGACGGCCTCCATGTCCCGGGGCTGGGCGCCCGTGAGCGCGAGCCGGGCGAGGACGGTGCCCTTGGCGTCCAGCGCGAACAGCTCGAAGGCGTTGCCGGAGTCGTTGTGGGCCCAGAAGGCCCCGGGATGGCGCTGGCTGGCCGCCAGGCCGGACAGCTCGGGCAGCACGTCCGGCACCTCACCGGTCTTCTCCGGCGCGCTGTACAGCGTGCACCCCGGCACGCCCTGTGCCGGAACCTGGTTCGTTGCCTCGTGCGGAGGCGCCGCGGGCGCGGGCTTGGAGCGCGAACATGCGCCCAGGACCCCCACCAGCAGCGCCAGGAGGAGGCGGCCCGGCACGTCAGCTATCCAGGTCCAGCAGCTTGGCCAACGTCTTCGCATCCGCGTCCGGGAAGCGGTAGTTCGACATCTCCTCCAGCGTCACCCAGCGGTGGTCGTGCACGCGCAGGTGCTGGATGTCGTCTCCGGGGCGCGACAGGCGGCAGTGGAAGACGCGGAAGTCGATGTCGTAGTTGGGATACTCGTGGTGTGTGTGCATGGCCTGCGCCAGCACATCCACGTCCACCCCCATCTCTTCCTGGATTTCCCGGGCAAGGGCCTCGGCGTCCTCCTCGCCCTCCTCCACCCGGCCACCGGGGAATTCCCACAGCAGGGGAAGTGACGCGGTGGGGGGGCGCTGGGTGATGAGGTAGCGCCCCTGCTCATTCTGGAGCATCGCACCGACGACACGAACCTGACGGCGGGCCATTCGCTTCTCCTCTTTCTGGCGGGACACCGGGGGGAGGGGCGAACTAACACAGCCCTTGCCCGGCGCCAATGCCGCAACCCCTGCCGACCAGCCTGTTCACGTCGGGACGTCCCGGCCACCCTCCCCCAGGGCCGCACACTGCCCGCCGACACGCGGGGGGCTTGCCCCGCCCACCCGGCCCCCGGACAGTGTTCGAGGTCATGCTCCTGCGCGCGAGCATGTGGTGAATTGGATGACGGGAGCGCAAGAAGGCGTCATGCTCCGCCCATGACGACGAGTCGCAGGGAAAGGGCCGAGGTGCTCGGAGCGGCACTGAAGGCCGCCCGCCAGGAGGCGGGGCTCGGCATGGAGGAGGTCGCCGAGCAACTGGAAATCCCCGTGGAGGTGCTGGCCCGGGTGGAACGGGGGGTCATGGTCCCGACCATTCCCACCCTGACGCGGCTGTGCGTGATTCTGAAGTTGGACCCGGACGCGCTCCCCGAGCTGCCGGAGATGAGTGACTGACGCCCGGGAGTGCCGCGAGCACTCCTCCCTGGCATGTGTCCAGGCTGGCGACCTGGGAGCGCCTTCCGTCCGCGCCGCGGACCCGCGATGCTGCCATCGCAGAACGCGCTCCTGACGGCCCACCCCGACACCCATGCGTTGCCCTCTCTGCCATCGACGCGTGGCCCATGGCTGTCCTCGCCACCCCGAGGCCGTGATTCGCGCGACGGGACTGCCTCCCGCGCCCCCCGAGCTTCCCGGCTATGAACCGGGCGCGCCCTTGGGGCGGGGCGGCTTCGGCCGGGTGTTCTCCGCCCGGCGCGAGGCCGACGGCCACGAGGTGGCCCTCAAGGTGCTGGAGCCCCTGGCCGGTGAGCGGCTGACCCGGGAGCTGGAGGCGCTGCGCCGCATCGGCCCCCCCGACGCCCCAGCGCTGCTGGGCGAGGCCACGACTCTCGCGGGCGAGCGCGTGGTCATCATGGAGCGCATCGAGGGGATGACGCTTGCCCGGCAGTTGGCGGAGCTGCCGGACTCGGGCGCCCTGCCCTGGACCGAGGCGCTCCCGCGACTGCGCGGCCTGGCGGAGGCGGTGGCCCGGGCCCATGCCGTGGACGTGGTCCACCGGGACCTCAAGCCGGAGAACGTCATGCTTTCGGGGGCCCGGGTGGTGCTCCTGGATTTCGGGCTGGCGCGCCTGTCGGCCCGTGACGATGCGGAAGCACCCCCCCCCAACCTGACGCGCACGGGGCAGCGGCTGGGGACGCATGAATACATGTCCCCCGAGCAGTGCCGGGACGCGCGGTACATCGATGCCCGCTCGGACCTGTACAGCCTGGGCGTCGTCGCGTTCGAGATGCTGTGCGGCCGGCCGCCCTTCGTTGGGGAGAGTGCCGCGGTGCTGCAGGCGCAGGTGTCACGCAGACCTCCGGCCTTGAGCACGCTGGCGCCATGGCCGGTGCCCGCCGCGCTGGATGCGGTGGTGCAACGGCTGCTGGCGAAGGCGCCCGAGGACCGGTTCGGCAGTGCGCGGGAGCTGGCACAGGCACTGGGCGAGCTTCAGGGGGCGGCGGACGTACTGGCGCGCACAGCGCCGGGGCCTGTTGGCGCGGTACTCGGCTCGGCGTCAACGGACGCGCCCAAGCCCCCACCCAGCGCGGAGAAGAGCGGCGCACAGGCGGAGACGCCGCCTATCACCGCACCGGGCCGCCCGCTCGACTCGGAGGCAATGGACGCGCGCGAGCCCTCGCCCGGCGCCGAGAAGAGTGGCTCACTGGCGGAAACACCTCCCACCACCGCACCGGGGAGCACGGTCGACTCGTCATCGACGGGCGCGCCCAGGCAGGCGCCCGAGGTGGCCTTGCTGGGCATTCGCGGTTCGGTTTCGGCTCCGGCCCTCCTCACCCACCTCGGAAACAGTGGCGCCACCCTCGCGCGCGTGGAGGCAGGCCTCGCGCTCTTCGCGTTTCCGCATGAAGCCTCCGTGGACGCCGGGCTGCGCGCGGCGCTCAAGGCCGTGGAGCTGTTAAGGCCCCACCTCCCCGGTGATGCCGCTCTCGCCATCCACTGCGCGCCGCTGCGAACCCGCGAGCGCCAGGGGCGGCTCACGCTCGGTGGCTCCGCGCTGGAACGCCCCGAGCGCTGGTGGCCCGCGCCCTCGCCCAATCAGCCCCAGGAGCACCTCCACCTGACCGCCGAGGCCCGCGCCCACGTGGGCGCACCGGCCACCGGCGCCACCCCCTCTCCGGATGTGCTTCCGCCCGAGGAGCTGCTCGGTCGCGACTCGGAACTGGCGTGGCTACGAGAAGGCCTGACGCGGGTGCAGGCACACGGCGCGCCCGTGCTGCGAACGCTGCTGGGAGAAGAAGGCCTCGGGAAGACACGGCTCCTCGCCACCTGGCGCAAGGAACTGACGTCCCACGCCGGCGTGGATGTGCTCGTCGTGGAGTCCCTGTCGGACGAGGGCAGCGCGAGCGAGAGCGGGCTGAGAAGCCTCATCTGCACCGTCCTGGGCCTGCCACAGCAGACATCCTCGGACGAAGCGCTCTATCGGCTGCTGGCGGACGCACAGCCCCCCGTGGAGGTGGCGACGGTGCATCCAGCGGCCCGGCGACAACACGTTGCCCGCGCCATCGCGGCGCACCTGGGGAGGTTGGCGAGTGCCCGGCCCCTCGTGCTGCTCGTGGACGACGCCCACGCGCTGGACCCCACCGCCCTCGATGCCCTGGAGCTGGCGACGCTCGCGGGCGAGGCCGCGCCGCTCTATGTGGTCCTCACCGGACGCCATCGGCTGCTGGGGATGCGGCCCTACCTGGGTGAACGGGCGCGGGACGCGGAACAGCTCGAACTGCCTCCGCTCTCGGATCGCGATGCTCGCGAGGTGTTGCGTCAGCTCCTCCGGCCCGTGGACCTGATTGCCGAAGGCGTGCTCCGCGAGCTCGTGGACCGCTGTGGCGGCTCCCCCCTGCGCATGCTGGAGACGGTGCGGGCCCTGCGGGGTGCGGGGGCCGTGCGCAGCCGTCCCGACGGTGGCGGCTATCTGGCGGCCGATGCGCTGAACGCGCTGGAGTCGGAACGGCCCGGCACGGATGAGCGG
The DNA here is from genome assembly GCF_000280925.3 of Myxococcus hansupus. Taxonomy (NCBI): domain Bacteria; kingdom Pseudomonadati; phylum Myxococcota; class Myxococcia; order Myxococcales; family Myxococcaceae; genus Pseudomyxococcus; species Pseudomyxococcus hansupus. The sequence goes on along the minus strand of NZ_CP012109.1, from coordinate 3,125,016 downwards.
CTCGCGGAGCGCAGCCTCGCGGCGCTGCCCTCCGGACTGCGCGCACTTCTCCAGGTCGCGGCGCTGCTGGGCGATGACGTGCGACTGGAGGAGCTGTCCGCCACGCTCGCGCACCTGGACGCCAACACCTCGCTGGACCTGTCGATGGACGCGGGCGTCGCGATGGAGCGGCTGGCCCGGGCGGGCATGCTCGAGCCACGGGGCGCGCGGCGCTGGCGCTTCGAACACACCACGCTTCGAGAAGCGTATGCGGCCCTGCTGCCCACGCCGGTGAAACGCAGCATTGGCACCGCGGCCCTGCGAGCGCTGCCCGAAACGCCGACCGCGCGAAGGGCCCGGCTCGCGGAAGCCACGGGTGACCTGCGTCAGGCAGCGTCACTCCACGCGGTCCTGGCCGAGTCCGCCCGCCGCGCGCACCGGCTGTTGGAGTCGGAGCGGCACTACTCCGCCGCCCTGGCCCTGGTCTCTCGCGAGGACGACCTCATCCGGCTGGAGCTGCTCTCCGGACGAGGGCGCGTCCGATACAGGCTTCAGCGCATCGAAGACGCCGTCGAGGACCTTCGCGCCGCCAGGGCCTTGGCCGCGAGCCATCGGAACGTGGTGCGGGAAGCCGACCTGCTGCTGGAGGAAGCCACGGCGCTGGACTGGCAGGACGACGCCGCGGGCTCCACCGCGCTGCTGGAGCAGGCGCTGCTCTGTTTGAAAGATGCCGTGCCTCCAGAGCTGGAAGCACGCCATGCCCTGGCGCAGGCGCGCGTCTTCGTCCGTCGTGAAGACATCACCGGCGCCGTGCCCGCGCTGGAGCACGCGGTGGAGGCCGCGCGAACCGGCGCCGACACCGAAACCCAGGCCATTGCCTTGTCCATGCTGGGCGCGATGCTCGCGTGGACCGACCGGCTGGAAGAGGCCTCGAACCGCTTCGACGAAGCCATCACCCTCTGCGAACAGACCGGTGACACGCTGCACCTGGGCGTCGCGCTCAACAACCGGATGGTGTTGCACGTCCAGCGGAGGGACGCCTCCGGGGCGCGCGCGGACCTGGAGCGCGCGGTGTCCCTGGGGCGGGAGCTCGGCAACGTGCAGATTGAGCGGACCTCCGCCTTCAACCTCGCGTTGCTCCTCGGTTACCAGGGGCGCGCGGGTGAAGCGCTGCCCCTGGCGCGGCGTGCCGGCGTGCTGAGTCAGCGGTTCTTCCCCCGGTCCATGGCACAGGACGCCTTGCTGGTGGCCCGCCTGTGCTGCGAGCTGGACGACCTGCCAGAAGTCTCACGCCAGCTCGAATGGCTGGAAGAACCCGAGACGCGAGCCCGACTGTCGCCCCCTGACAGCCTGATGTGCTCGGTGGTCCGGCGCGTGGTGGACGAAGCCCGAGGCACCCTGCCCTACGCCGGAGACGCCTGGGCCCGGCTGGTCGACGCGTCGACGCAGGTGGCGACCCCCGACGAGCGGCTGGAGATTCTCGTCTGGGCGGCGCGCGCGGCCCGCGCGGCGGGGGACGTGGCGACGTTGCGAACCCGGGTGGAGGAAGTCGAAGCGACCGCGAAGGAGGCCCCGCTCTGGACGGACCGTGTCCGGGCGCTGGTGGAGGCCGCCTGAACGGCGTGGTAGCAGGAAGGGAGCGCCGCACGCAGACTGCACGGAGGCACGTCCCATGGCCGGTGGGTCCCCTCACAACCACGAAGTATCCCTGTACGGAGACGAGCTGGAACCCGGAGCGCTGGTCGGCGACTGGGTCATCGAATCCCGCGTCCACGCGGGCGTGAGCGCGTGGCTCTATCGCGCATCGCACCTCGCCACCCGAGCCCCCGCCGCGGTCAAGGTCGTCCGCGCCGAGTTCAACCACGTGCCAGGCGTCCTCCGGCGCTTCAAGCAGGAGGCGGACACGCTCCAGGCCTTGCACCATTCCCACATCGTGGAGGTGCTCGAATACGGAGAGCTTCGCGACGGGCGGCCCTGGTTGGCGATGGCGTGGTTGGAGGGAGAGAGCGTGGACCGGTGGCTCGCGCGCCAGGGCCCCTTCTCCCTGGCGGAGGCCCTCACGGTGATGGAGGAGCTGGGCGCCGCGCTCCACTTCGCCCACGCGCAGGGCGTCCTGCACCGGGACCTCAAGGCCCAGAACGTGATGCTCATCCCTCGCGCCGAGGGCTTCACCGTGAAGCTGGTGGACTTCGGCATCGCCCACGTCGACCCGCCGGAGGGGCTCACCGGGTTGACGACGGGCGGCGCGGTGCTCGGAACGCCCGTGTCGATGGCGCCCGAGCAGATTCGTGGACTCGACGTGGACGCCCGCACGGACCTGTATGCGATGGGCGTGCTCTTCTACCAACTCCTCACGGGCGCGCTCCCGTTCCAGGGCACCAGCGCGGTGGAAGTGGAGGAACAGCATCTCCACGCGCCCGCGCCGCGCCTCGCGGGACGGGTGCAAGCTCCACCGGCCTTGGACGGCGTGCTCCAACGGTGTCTCGCGAAGACGCGCGACGAACGCTGGCTGGACGTGCCCACGTTCCTGGAGGCCCTCCGCTCGGCGCTCACCCAGGACACCCAGTCACGCTGGGCCGCGGCCCTCTACGTGGATGTGCGGTTCCCCGAAGCCGTGGACGAGCCGACCGACGCGGACCTGGATGCCCGGGACGCCGCGCTGGAGACAGCCCTCACGGTGTTGGCCTCGCAAGGGTGGATGCTCGCGATGGAGGGCGGCAACGCCGTGCTCGCCTGGCGGCACTGGCCCTCCGAGCCCCCGCCACGGGAACTGGAACACACGCGGCACCTGGCGGACGCGGTCCTTCACGAGGCCCGCGAGGCCGCGGGCCACGCCGTGGAGGTCCGCGTCTATGTCCATGCGGCGCCCAGCGAACTCGGCACCGACTCCGACGGCAAGCCGCGGCTCGTGAGCGGCGACTTGCTTCAGTGGGAGCGCTGGGCGGTGAATGGCGCCTCGGGGGAGCTTCGCGTGTCGGCGGCGTTCCCCTCGCGCTGACTAGGTCCGCATCCGGTGCCGGCGCAGCAGCCGGTACAGGTACACGCGGTCGATGTCCGCGGCGGCGGCGGCCTGCGACACCTTGCCCCCGTGCAGCTTGATGAGCGCGTCCAGGTATTCGCGCTCGAACACCTCCAGCGCGCGGCGGCGGGCCTCGGCGTAGGGCTGCTTGGGGTCCACGAGGCTGCGGAGCACGGCCTGCGCGCTCACCTCGTCGGCGTCCGGGGGCATCGTGTCCTGGAAGACGAGGCAGCGCTCCAGGTGGTTGCGCAGCTCGCGCACATTCCCAGGCCAGGCGGCCCGCTGGAGCTGGGCGATGAACTCGGGCGCGGCGAAGACGGAGGCCTGCTCGGCGCCCGCGCCCAGCCGCGACAGGATGCGCTCGGCGATGAGCGGGATGTCCTCGGGCCGCTCACGCAGCGCGGGGATGATGATGCGCACCACCGCGAGCCGGAAGAACAAGTCGGGACGGAAGCGGGCGACGTTGACCTCGGCGCGGAGGTCGCGATGCGTGGCGGCGATGACGCGCACGTTGACGGACTGGTAGCCGTTGGCGCCCAGCCTGCGAATCTCCTTGTTCTCCAGGACGCGCAGCAACTTCGGCTGAAGCTCGGGCGGCAGCTCGCCAATCTCGTCGAGGAAGATGGTGCCGCCGTCGGCCTCCTCGAAGGCCCCGATGCGCCGCTGGAGGGCGCCGGTGAAGGACCCCTTCTCGTGGCCGAACAGCTCACTCTCCAGCAGGTTGCCTGGAATGGCGCCACAGTCCACCGTCAGGAACGGCCCCGACGCACGGGTGCTGGCTTGATGGATGGCGTAGGCCGCGCGGCTCTTGCCGGTCCCCGTCTCCCCTTCGAGCAGCACCGTGGCGTCGCTCGCGGCGGCGCGCTCCATCAGTGCGAAGCTGCTCCGCGCGACGGCGGAAGAGCCGACGAGGTCACCGAACGTCGTGCGGTCGGAGATGAGGAGGCGGTTGCTCTCCGGGCTGAAGTCGAACCGGACGCTGACGCGTCCCAGGCGCAGGATGCTGCCGCCGCGCAGATACGCGTCCCGCACGTGGACGCCATCGAGGATGGTCCCATTGCGGCTGTCCAGGTCCTTCAACCGAGCCCCGTCCTGGTCGACCTTCACCTCGCAGTGAAAGCGCGAGACGGTGGGCTCCTCGACGACGAAGTCGTTGAGCCCGTGGGAGCCGATGGAACACGAATCCACGTTGGACTCTTTGGCTTGTCCCGGCTGCGGGCCTTCCAGGACGGTGAGACGGAAGCGGCGGACAGCGCCGCCAGCCCCCGGCCGTGCTGTTCCCGTGGGCCGTGTCTGCTGAACACCCTCAGCCCCCTCGGCGGTCGGGCCACTTCCCTGCGGTCGCTCGGAGTGACTCATCAGCGGCTGACGCTACCACCGTGCGCTAGCCAAGGCGCCATTCGGCGATGAAGTCGGGCCCGGTGGCGGTGTCCGTCAGCCGGGCATGGGCCTCGGGCCGCTCGTCTCCGGTCCACAACCCCACCAGGTCGCCCAGCAGCCAGTGCGACAGCGGACGTGCCACGCGCTGTATTGCTTCGCGCGTCACGCCCGACAGGGAGCGCTGGGATTCCATCAGGGCGCGCACCGTCCGGGAGGGCACCACCCAGCACTCCGCACGAGGAAACGGGGGTGCGAGGAACAGGCAGAACGCGGAATCGGTCCGCAACAATTGTGCATCCAGAAGCTCACGTCCGAGCTTGAACGCCGGAAGCCACTGGCCCTCCCCACGCTGCTCCAGCTTCACCACTTGCAGCGAGACGACACGCCGCGTGCGGAGGAAGTCTCCCACGGCGACGTCCACGACGAAGGCCACTTCCACCCCGGTACGCACGGGCCCCTGCTCGAGCGAGACGGGCGCCGGCTCCTCGGAAATTGAGACATTCGGCTCCGAGACATCTGGCTCGGAAACGGCAAGCGCCTCAGCCGCCAGCACGACCGGCACTGAAACAGCGGGCAGTGGTTCGACGGGCGCGGGCATCCGGCGCCGGACCGACAGCGTCAGCTCACGGGGCGTCGCCTGTCCCTGAGACATCAACGCGGACAGGTCCGCCTTCACGCGCTCCATCTCCGCGGCGAGCCCCTCCAGCAGCCCTGCCGCCAGCGACTCCGGGGCCTCCCGGAAGCGCGCGGGATACCCCGCGGAGAACTCAGCCTCGACACGGGCGAGCGCCCCCAGCAGCGCCTCCTCCAAATCCCTGTCGCGGAGCCACGTCCGGCCCCCCAGCGGAACCGCCCGCGTCACGTGCAGATGACGCAGCGCCTCCGTCAGCGTCGCGGCCCCCGCGCCTAGCGTGGGCTCCCGCTGCGCTCCCGGCTTCTCCTTGCCGCCCTCACCTTGCAGCCAGGACTGCAGCGTCCGCACCCGCAAACGGACACGCGAGGAAGGATGGTCCTTCAACCGCCGAACCTGACGCCGGTCCGTCGCGGTGCGGACGAGCGCCAGCACCGTGAGCTCCGCCTCGGACGATGCGGCATCCGGCGCGCACCACAGGAAGAACTCGATGCCCGCCTTGCGAAGCATGGGCTTCTTGCCCACGCGCTCGGAGACCTCGTGCCGCCACGCGGCCAGTTCATCCAGCCCTGGCCGCACACCGCCTGGAAGGAAGCGCGGCCAGAGTTCGGCGCACTCCTCCGCGAGCCATTGAAGCTGCTCAAAGCCCGGAGCGCCCGGCCGCAGCTTCGACAGCGCGCGCTTTCGCCGCTCGAACGCATCCGGCACGCCCTGGCGCACCGCCGCGCGGAACAACCGCTCCTCCAACCACAGCAACGTGAGCACGAGCCCCGGCTCGCCCTTGCGAAGCGTGGCCTGACAGTGGTCGAGCACGAAGCGCACCGGCCGAAGGTCCGCCGCCGCGCCAAAGTCCCCGCCCACGAGCGCGCCCAGCGCCCCACGGAGCCCATCCACGGGCGGCGCATCGAAACGCGCCAGCAGCTCACAGAGGTTCTCCACCACCTCGGGAGGCCCGCCCACTTCAAGCGTCCGCGACAGCAGCAGCCCCGCCCTCGCGCACCAATCCGGCTCCTTCCGACCCGCCGGATAACACGCCAGGAAGCCGCTCATCCCTCCGCGGCCATCGGGCGAGGTCGCCAGGGCGAAGAGCCGCTCGGCCAGCATCTCCGAGGCCTCCTTCCACGGCAGCCGAGAGGCCCGCGTCCGGATGAACTCGGCCAGCCGGTCCCGGCCGTCCGCCGCCGTCGCGGGCATCAGCGCACGCAGTTGCTCCAGCAAGGCCACGGACCGCGCCCCGGTCCCCAACACCTGCCGGAGGTCCACCTCCACCGCGCCATGGAAGCGAAGGGCCCGGCCATCGAACGTGCACGGCGCGTCCCCCACCAGCGCACGCAGCGACTCCGGGTGGCGCTTGAGAATGCGCGTCAACACCGTGGTGACCGTGGCCTCTGTCTCACGCCGCACGCGCGCGACAACCTCCGCGTCGCTCGCCTCGAGCAGCGCGGCCAGCAGCACCTCCTGACGCCACTTCAGTCTCGGCAGCAGCCCCTGGGGCGGCGCCGCGTAGGGCCACAGCAACTCACTGCACGAGGACAACAGGAACAGCAGCTCCGCGGGCGTCCGGTCGCCAGCGTCCATGCGGCTCCACGCCGCCGCCTGCGCCAGGGTGCGTTCATCCAGCGTGGCACCGCGCACCCAGCCCGCGAAGGACTCGCGCCATTGCGCGGACGCGTCCAACGCCTCCGCCACGGGAGTGCCTGTCACCGTTTCGTAGAGCGGGCGGAGCGACTCCGGCCACCCCGTCTCACTGACCGGCTGCATGTTCGCTCACGCCACCGCGCCCGCGGGCAGGGAGCGTGTCTCCGCCACGGGGGTGATGCTGATGACCACCGACTTGGAGGTCGGCGTGCGGCTCTTCTCCGCGAAGCTGTTCACGGGAATCAGCACGTTGGCCTCTGGGAAATACGTGGCCGCACACCCTTTCGGGATGTTGTACGGCACCACGCGGAAGGCCCGCGCCAGCCGCGTCTCGCCCTCGAAGTGGCTGCGCAAATCCACGAGCTGATCCGCCGACAGCCCCAACGCCTTCATGTCCGAAGGATGCAGCAACACCACGCGCCGGCCATTGCGAATGCCCCGGTAGCGGTCATCCAGCCCGTACACCGTGGTGTTGAACTGGTCGTGCGTCCGAATCGTCATCATCAGGAGCTGCCCGGGCTCCAGCGGGATTCGCGGCAGCCCATGCACCGTGAAGTGCGCCTTGCCGCTGGCGGTGGTGAAGCGGCCCTCGCGCGGGCCGTTCGGCAGGGCGAAGCCTCCCGGCTCGCGCACGCGGCGGTTGAAGTCGTCGAAGCCGGGAATCACGCGGGCGATGCGCTCGCGGATGCGGTCGTAGTCCTCGGTCAGCAGCAGCCACGGCACGCTCGAACGCGCCCCCAGCACCGCCGAGGCGAGCCGCGCGACGATGACGGGCTCGCTGAGCAGGTGCTCCGACGCGGGCGCCACCGAGCCCCGCGAGGTCGACACCACGCCCATGGAGTTCTCCACCGTGACGAACTGGGTCCCCGCGGCCTGGACGTCGTGCTCGGTGCGTCCCAGGCACGGAAGGATGAGGGCCCGCCGTCCGTGCACCAGGTGCGCGCGGTTGAGCTTGGTGGACACGTGCGCGGTGAGGCGCGTGCGGCGCAGGGCCTCGGCGGTGAACTCCGTGTCCGGCGTGGCGGAGAGGAAGTTCCCTCCGAGCGCGAAGAACACCTTCACGCGCCCGTCGTGCATCGCCTTCAGCGTCTCCACCACGTCCATGCCGTGATGCCGCGGCGGCTTGAAGCCGAACTCCCGCTCCAACGAGGCCAGGAGCGCCGCGGGCGGCTTCTCCCAGATGCCCATGGTGCGGTCGCCTTGCACGTTGCTGTGGCCACGGACCGGGCACAGCCCCGCGCCCGGCTTGCCGATGCCGCCGCGCAGGAGCGCCAGGTTGACGATCTCCTGGATGCACGCCACGCCGTTGCGGTGCTGGGTCAGCCCCATGGCCCAGCAGAAGATGGTGCGCTCGGAGCGCGCGAGCAGCTCCGCCGCCTCGACAATCCGCGCGCGAGGCACGCCGCTGCCCTCCTCCACGTCCTCCCAGTTCACCGCGCGCATGTGGGCCGCGTAGGCGTCGAAGCCCAGCGTCTTGTCCTCGATGAAGGCCTTGGCCACCACCGAGCCAGGACGGGCGTCCTCCATCTCGAACAGCGCCTTGCCCAGGCCCTGGAGCAGCGCCGCGTCTCCGTTGATGCGAACCTGGAGGAACAGCGTATTCAGCGCCGTGCCAGGACCGATGAGGTGCAGCACGTCCTGCGGGTGCTTGAAGCGATTGAGGCCCGTCTCCGGCAACGGGTTGATGCTGACAATCTGGCAGCCCCGGCGCGCGGCGGACTCCAGCGAGGACAGCATGCGCGGGTGGTTGGTGCCCGGATTCTGGCCGATGACGAAGATGGCGTCGGCCTTGTCGAAGTCCTCCAACGTGACGGTGCCCTTGCCAATGCCCACTGTCTCATTGAGGGCGGAGCCACTGGACTCGTGGCACATGTTGGAGCAGTCCGGCAGGTTGTTGGTGCCGAACTGCCGCACGAAGAGCTGGTACAGGAACGCGGCTTCGTTGCTGGTCCGGCCCGACGTGTAGAAGCTCGCGGCGTGCGGTGAGTCGAGCGAGTTCAGCTCCTCCGCCACCAGCGCGAAGGCGTCGTCCCAGGAGAGGGGCTCGTAATGCGTGGCGCCCTCGCGGAGCACCATGGGCTGCGTGAGCCGACCCTGCTTGCCCAGCCAGTGGTCCGTCTGGAGGGACAGCTCGGCCACGCTCCACTGGCGGAAGAACTCCGGCGTCACGCGCGCGGACATCGCCTCTTCCGCCACGGCCTTGGCGCCATTCTCACAGAACTCCGCCATGGAGCGGTGTCCCGGATCCGGCCACGCGCAGCCGGGGCAGTCGAAGCCTTCCTTCTGGTTGACCTTGAGCAACAGCCGCGTGCCGCGCACCACGTCCATCTCACCGTAGACGTGCCGCATGGCCGACACGACAGCCGGGATTCCCCCCGCCACCGTCGCGATGGGCCCCACGGACGGTCCGCGCGCCTCTTCCGGAGGCTGGGCGCTGGGCGTCACCTTCGCGAGGCCCGAAGCCACTTCGGCCTCGGCTCCCTCCGCGTTCCGGCTCCCATCATCCATGGCACGTCCTCCTGGCGGCTGACGGCCGGTTGACCGGCCGATCGCGACGCCCCGGACTCTACCGCGCTCCGGGCGCGCGGGAACGCTCATGGAACGCCTGGAACCCCGTTGGAGGTCCACCCAGGGTGCCTGCTTCGCCAGACGCCTCCGCGCCCGGCCGGACTCCAGGCGGGAGCGGGCCGCGTTGCCGAGTCCGCACGCGGTCCCGAACGTCCAGGGACGGGCCAGGAGCGCCAGGGCACACACCCGACGAGAGGAGGCCATTCGATGAGCGGCAGACGCGACGACGACGCGCGGTGGGCAGACAGGGAGCGGGCCAGGGCCTCCGAACGGGACGAGCGCCGGGGTGCGCCGGACGCGGAGGATGGCTGGCAGCCACGCGGCTTCGACAGTGAGCGGTACTTCCACGCCGCGGCCAGGGAGCGGGACGAGCGCGACTACCAACGCGACCTCGATTATGGCCGCGCCGCGCGTGCCCTGAACCATGCCCGGGAGTACGGCCGTGACTTCGACCTGGACCGGGAGCTCGACCGCCGCGCTCGGGAGTTCGACCCGGAGCGCATCGCCCGGCAGCCCGGCTACAGCCCCAGCGGCACGTTCCGGGATGTGGGCGAAGGCGAGCATCGGGACGACCGCCGGGCGGGAAGCTCCCACGGCGGCCCTGGCCAGGGCTGGCGCCGCCGACGGGAGGACATGGGCGGCCACGGGCCCCAGGGCCGGAGCACCGGGGGTGGCACCTCTGATGACCGGGGAGCAGAGGCCCCCGAGAGCGTCGCGGCCGGGAGGGCGGCCTTCCGGACCGGGGCCGGCCATGGCGAGGCGCTGGACGCATGGCCGAAACCGACGTGCGCTACGGCGGCACCCAGCCCGCGGGGCATGGGCCCGGCGTGGAGAACATGGCGCCGCCGTGGGACGGCTACGCCACCAGCCGCTCACGGCCCGAGGACCATGAGCTGGGGCACGGCGGCTTCGCGGCGGGTGGACGGGAGCGACGTGGCGAGAGGCCTCGTGGCAAGGCGCCCCGGGGCTATCAACGCTCCAGTGAGCGCATCCTCTCGGACCTCTGTGACGGGCTGATGCGGAGCTGGGTGGACGCCGAGGACGTGGACATCCGCGTGCGCGACGGCGTGGTGCTGCTCAGCGGCGTGGTGCGCAGCGCGGACGAACGGCAGGCCACCGAGGCCCTGGCCCACGAGGTGCTCGGCGTGAAGGAGGTCATCAACGACATTCGCGTCCAACGCGACGAGGGCATCATGGCCCTACCCTCCTCGCGCAGGCCGGTCCAGGCTTTCGGAGAGGACGAGGCCGACGACGACACGCTGCATTCGTAAGGCGACGAACGCGACGCGGCGCGACGGAGACATCGTGGTGGCCCGGAAGCGCGCGGCTTCAGGTAGTGTGCCGGGCCTTTCCGTCCGCCACACCCTAGGAGTCCGTTCATGTCCCGCGTCATCCGCGCCCCCCGTGGTTCCACCCTGTCCTGCAAGGGCTGGGTCCAGGAAGCCGCGCTCCGGATGTTGATGAACAACCTCGACCCGGACGTCGCCGAGCGTCCCGAGGACCTCGTCGTCTACGGCGGTACCGGCAAGGCCGCCCGCGACTGGCCCTCGTTCGACCGCATCGTCGCGAGCCTCCAGGACCTGGGCGAGGACGAGACGCTGCTCGTCCAGTCCGGCAAGCCGGTGGGCATCTTCCGCACGCACCCGGACGCGCCGCGCGTGCTCATCGCCAACTCCAACCTCGTGGGCCGCTGGGCCAACTGGGAGCACTTCCACGAGTTGGAGAAGAAGGGCCTGATGATGTACGGCCAGATGACCGCGGGCTCGTGGATCTACATCGGCACGCAGGGCATCCTTCAGGGCACCTACGAGACCTTCGCCGCCGCCGGCCGCTTCCACTACGGCTCCGATGACCTGGCGGGCCGGCTCATCCTCTCCGGCGGTCTAGGTGGCATGGGCGGCGCGCAGCCGCTGGCCGCCACCATGAACAACGCGGTGTTCCTCGGCGTGGAGATCGACCCCACCCGCGCCCAACGCCGCGTGGAGACGCGCTACCTGGACGTCGTCGCCAAGGACCTCGACGAGGCGCTGGCGATGGTGAAGGAGGCCCAGGAGAAGCGCGTGGGCCGCTCCATCGCCGTCATCGGCAACGCGGCGTCGGTGTTCCGCGAGCTGTACCGCCGGGGCATCAAGCCGGACCTCGTCACGGACCAGACGAGCGCGCACGACCCGCTCAACGGCTACATCCCCACGGACCTGTCGCTGGAGGCCGCCGCCGAGCTGCGTCAGCGCGACCCGGAGACGTACGTGCGTCGCGCCCGTGAGTCGATGATCATGCACGTGCAGGCGATGAACGACTTCAAGGCGGCCGGCAGCCACGTCTTCGACTACGGCAACAACCTGCGCGGTCAGGCGGAGCTGGGCGGCATGACGAACGCCTTCGAGTTCCCGGGCTTCGTGCCGGCGTACATCCGCCCCCTCTTCTGCGAGGGCATGGGCCCCTTCCGCTGGGTGGCCCTCTCCGGAGACCCGGAGGACATCCGCGTCACGGACCGCGTGGTGCGCGAGCTGTTCCCGCAGAAGGCCTCGCTCCAGCGCTGGCTCAACATGGCCGAGGAGCGCGTGGCGTTCCAGGGCCTGCCCTCGCGCATCTGCTGGCTGGGCTACGGCGAGCGCGCCAAGGCGGGCCTCGCCTTCAACGAGCTGGTGCGCAAAGGCGAGGTGAAGGCGCCCATCGTCATCGGTCGCGACCACCTGGACTGCGGCTCGGTGGCGTCGCCCAACCGCGAGACGGAGGCGATGAAGGACGGCACGGACGCGGTGGCGGACTGGCCCATCCTCAACGCGCTGGTGAACGCGGTGAACGGCGCCTCGTGGGTGTCCTTCCACCACGGCGGCGGCGTGGGCATGGGCTACTCGCTGCACGCGGGTCAGGTCATCGTCGCGGACGGAACGCCGGAGGCCGCGCGCCGCATCGAGCGCGTGCTCACCAGCGACCCCGGCATGGGCGTGCTGCGCCACGCGGACGCGGGCTACTCCGAGGCCATCGACGTGGCCAAGCAGCGCGGCGTGAAGATTCCCGGCATCACCACCTGAGAATGGAGTCCGCCGTGACACGCTTGCGCGGTGCGGTCATCGGGCTGTGGAGCGTCGCCGTCGCGGCGGGGACGGGGTGCGCCCCCACGGCCATGGGCCCCATGGTGATGCGCATGGGGCCCGGGCGGCCGGACCAGAACGTCCTGCAGATGGGCATGCGCTCCGGCCCCCGGCTGAGCGCACCCGTCGTGGGCTCGCAGCCGTCCCTCCCCGCCGGGGACCGGTTCCGCGGCGACGAGTCGAGCTTCTCCACGCAGCAGTGGGGCATGGCGTTCGACGCGGCGCTGACGATTCCGCTGTCGGAGCGGCTGCACCTGCACACCGGCATGCAGGGGGAGATGTTCCTGCCCGTGCCCCTTCCCGCGTATGGCCTGTATGCCGGAGCGTCGTACTACCTGGGGTCGGAGCAGTGGGGACTGGCCCCGGCCGTGTCGGTTCGCGGCGCGTCCGACTTCGGGCTCATCAACTCCCGAGGGGGTCCCGGCAGCATCTTCGGCACGGAGGCCTCCTGCGCGCTGACGATGCAACCGGAGAAGAACGTCTCACTGGGCCTGGTTCCGTTCGTGTCGTGGCACGCGGTGGTCGCGGGAGGCCGCACCGAGCAGGCGCTGTACTACGGCGGCGTGGTGGCGGCGCGCGTCTCCTGGGGCGGGTTGAATGACCTGGAAGTGTCAGGCGGCTTTGGCCGCGCGAAGGTCGGCAAAGGGTTGAGCTGGAACGTCCCCATCATGGGTGCTCGCGGAGGTCGTTGACGCATGGACAGGCTCGAGTTGCTGGTTCGAAACACCTCCGAGGTGCTCACGGTGGAAGGCACGCACCGGGAGCGCGCGGAGGACGCGCTCACCCCTCGCCCGGGCGCGGTGGTGGGCGTGAGCGGTGGCCGTGTCACCTACGTGGGCCCGGAGTCAGGGTTGCCCGCGGGCGCGGTGGGTCCTGGGACGGAGGTGGTGGACGCCCAGGGCGGCTTCGTGGGTCCGGGCTTCGTGGACCCGCACACGCACCTCGTCTTCGCGGGTGAGCGGTCCGCGGAGTTCGACCTGCGCAACCAGGGCGCCACGTACCTGGAGATCGCCAAGGCGGGGGGCGGAATCGCGGGCACGGTGCGAGCCACGCGGGCCGCCAGCGAGGAGGAGCTGGTGCAGCTCGCCCTGCCCCGTACGAAGCGCCTGCTGGCGCAGGGCGTGACGACGGCGGAGGTGAAGAGCGGCTACGGGCTCAACCTGGAGACCGAGCTGAAGATGCTGCGCGCGGTGCGGACGCTCGGCACGCTCACGCCGCTGGAGCTGGTGCCCACGCTGCTGTGCGCGCACGCGCTCCCCGAGGAGTACAAGAGCCGCCGCGAGGACTACGTGCGGCTGTGCATCGAGGAGATTCTCCCCGCTGTCGCGGGCGAGGGGCTGGCGCGCTTCTGCGACGTCTTCGTCGAGGACAGCGCCTTCACCGTGGACGAGGCGCGGCGCATCCTCAGCGCGGGCATGTCGCTGGGCATGCAGCCCAGGCTGCACGCGGACCAGATCACCGCCTTTGGAGCCTCCGAGCTCGCGGCGGAGCTTGGAGCCGCAACGGCCGATCACCTGGAACAAGTGACGGACGCGGGATTGCAGGCGCTGGCGGCGGCCAACGTCACCGCCGTACTCGTGCCGACATCGACGCTGTTCCTGCGCATGCGACCGTACGCTCCTGGACGACGCATCCGTGATGCGGGGCTCAACATCGCTTTGGGGACCAATGTGAATCCCGGCTCCGCCATGAGTGAAAACACGGCGTTGGCGCTGGGGCTTGCGTGCCTGGAAAACGGACTTACGGCCGCCGAGGCGTATTGGGGAGCCACCCGGGGCGCCGCGTTGTCATTGGGGTTGCAACAGCACGGCAGGCTGTCCGTGGGCGACCCGGCCGACCTGGTGGTCTTCGGCTGTGCTTCGTACCGTCATCTGCCCTACCATCTAGGAATCACCCACGCGCGTGTCGTGGTGAAGGCCGGGCGCATCCATGTCCGCCAGCCGATGGACGGCTGCATGTGAACCGGCGTCGCAGAGACACGACGGCCCCGCGTGGGTAAGAACGGGACGACATCCGTCAGGGCCGGACGTTAGGAGTCATCGTCACCCGCCATGTGCCGACTATTTGGATTCCGTTCCGCCATTCCCGCAGCAGTCCACCCCGCCCTGGTGACGGAGAAGAACTCGCTCCTCATCCAGTCCCGCGAGCACAAGGACGGATGGGGAATCGCCGCGTACGGCGTCGAGCAGTCGCCGGTGGTGGCACACGGTGTGGGCCCCGCGCACAGCGACCCGGACTTCGAGCGGGTGAGCAGCCGGGTGTCCTCGCACACGGTGGTGGCGCACATCCGGCTCGCGTCCGTGGGCGCGGTGGAGCTGCGCAACTCCCACCCCTTCCTGCACGGCCGCTGGTCGTTCGTGCACAACGGCACGCTGCGCGAGTTCGCCACCCACCGGGCAGCCGTGGAAGCGCTCATCTGCCCGCGGCTGAAGACGAACATCAAGGGCACCACGGACAGCGAGCGCTGCTTCTACCTGTTCCTCACCCGCCTGGCCGCCCGGCACCCGATCGACCGCGAGGTCACCGTGGAGGCCGTGGCGCGCGCGTTGGCGGAGACGATGTCGCTGGTGGCGACGATTACGGACGAGCCGGGGCAGGACGCGCGGTCCGCGATGAACTTCCTGGTCTCCGACGGCAACGTCATGGTGGCCACGCGGCGCAACCGGACGCTGTTCGTGTCCACGAATGGCGCGCGCAACGAGGAGCCCTCGCTGCCGTCGCCGGGGACGAAGCTGGAGCAGCTCGTCGTCGCCAGTGAGTCGCTCTGCGGCGGGCCGTACTGGGCGCCCGTGGCCGAAGAAGACGTTATCGGCGTGGACGCGAATCTCGTGTTCCACCATTGGCGGGTGCCGGAGCTCACGGGCACGGACCTCCTCTCCACGGCGAAGCAGGACGCCTCGCGCAGCGTGGCGTAGGGCCCAGGGTGCGCGCCGAGCTCGTCGACCGCTGGCTGACGACCGATGGTCAGCGTCGCCGCTCGGAACTCGTGCGGATGGGCTTGTGTGGCAACTGGCCTGAGGCGTTGAGTGGTTTCGAGGCAGCCTCTGAGCTGGGTGACAATCCGCGGGACCTCCGCGGCATCGACCTGTCGGGGCAGGACCTGCCAGCCAAACTGCGCGCCATCCTGAACGAGCCGGACTGGCGCATCGTGCAGATGGATGCGGGTTGGGCCGCTTCGGGCCCCGATGAGGCGGGCCGCGCGCATCCATCGGTCACTGTTCGGAAATGTCGGGACATTTCAGCCGCTAAAACCCCCGACATTTCCGAACAGCTAGCTGCGCTGCGGCTCCGGAACGCCCCCGTGTGCGTCAGGGCATCCAGGCTTCGAGCAGCGCCGCGGGCCTTGCGCCAAACGCCTCGGCCATCAAGTCGCGGGCATCGCCGCCGGTGTGCTTCAACGTGACGCGCAGGTAGTCGCGGGGCGCGGCCTGGGGAATCTTGTCCAGCCACTCGACCAGCATCGCGCTGTCGGTGCCTTCCAGGTCCAGGAAGCCCGTGGCGTACAGGTCGTCGTAGTCCGTCAGGCGGTACAGGTCCGCGTGGTACAGCGGGATGCGCCCGGCGTACGGATAGACGATGGCGAACGTGGGGCTCGCCACCTCGGAGCGAGGCACCTTCGCCCCCTCCGCCACGCCGCGCACCAGGTGTGTCTTGCCCGCGCCCAGGTCGCCAATCAGCCCCACGAAGTCACCGGGTTCCAGCAGCTCGCCCAGACGGACACCCAGCCGGTGTGTCGCGTCGGGGGACTCCAGCCGCACCGTCCGCACCGCCGACGTCTCCGCGCTCATCGTTCCCACCGAAGCCACACCTCACACAGCCCTTGTTCCACGATGTCTCCCGCGACCAGCCCGAGCTGTCCGCGCTTCGCCGCCGCCAGGTCCCCCGCGAGGCCGTGCGCGTACACCGCCGTCCAGAGGGCCGCGGGCACCGGCAGCGACTGCGCCAGGAACGCGCCGCAAATTCCCGACAGCACATCCCCCGAGCCGCCCGTGGCCATGCCCGGGTTGCCGGTGGTGTTGAGGTACACGCGCCCGTCCGGGTCGCTCGTCAGCGTCCGGTCCCCCTTGAGGACCAGCGTCACCTTCAGCCCGGTCGAGAACTGACGGGCCACGTCCAACCGGTGCGCCTGGACCTCCTTCGTGGACTTGCCCGTCAGCCGCGCCATCTCGCCCGGGTGCGGCGTCATCACCACCGGGCCCTTCGCCCGGCGCAGCACTGACAGGTCCGTGGCCACCGCGTTGAGCGCGTCCGCGTCCAGCACCGCGGGAATCTCCACGCGCGCGAGCAGCTCGCCGATCAGCGCCCCCGTCTCGTCGCCCCGAGGAATCCCCGGCCCGATGACGAGCGCATCCTTCCCCTCCGCCGCCGCCACCAACGCGTCCAGGTCGCCAAGCCCCAACGGGCCGGTGGCCTCCAGCGGGATGCCCATGATCTCCGCGGAGTGCGCCTGGATGGAGTCCAGCGCATCCGACCGCGCCGCCACGGTGACGAGCCCCGCGCCCGAGCGCAGCGCCGACTTCGCCACCAGGGCCGCGGCCCCCGTCTTCCCTCGGCCGCCCGCGACCACCAGCACGTGGCCAAACGTCCCCTTGTGCGAGTCCGCCTTGCGCACCGGCAACGTGCGCCGAGCGTCCGACTCCTCCACCACGAAGAGCTCGGGACCAGAGACCTCCTTCGAGGACTCACCGCCCATCCCGATGTCCACCCGGTGCACGTGCCCACACAACGTGGCACCGGGCTCCAGCACCTGCCCCGGCTTGAGGAAGCCAAACGCCACCGTGGCATCCGCTTCCACGCATGGAGAGAAGGGCGCCCCCGAGTCGCTCTGGAGGCCGGAGGGAACATCCGCCGCCACCACCTTCGCCCCCGCCGCGCGCCAGCCCCGGATGGCCACCACGGCGTCCGCGAAGGCCCCCGCGGGAGCACGGCTCAAGCCCGTGCCGAAGAGCGCATCCACCACCACGTCACCCCGACCGGGGGCGTCCACCTCCGCCAGCCCTCGGGGCGTCACCCCGAAGCCCTTCAGCGCCTCCACGTTGCGCCGCGACTCCGGCGTGAGCTTCGCGGCGTCGCCCACCATCACCACCGACACCCGGGCGCCGCGCTCCTGGAGGAAACGCGCCGCCACGAGCCCGTCCCCCCCATTGTTCCCGGGGCCGCACACCACCACGAAGCGGCCCCCCGGATTCGCGAAGCTCCGGGCCACATCCGCGAGCCCGCGCCCGGCGTTCTCCATCAGCAACGCGGAGGGCATCCCGTGGCGCGCTTCGGCGGCCTGCTCGGCCTGGCGCATCTGCGCGGCGGTGAGGACTCGCAACATGGCTTCAATCCCCTTGGTTCTGGAGCACCACCGTGGCGGCGGCGACGTCCGCATCGTGGGTCAGCGCGAGGAAGGCCTCCAGCCCTCGCGCGTCCATGACCTCCCGGGCCACGCCGGACAGTGCGAAATAAGGCGCTCCCCCGTCCCGGCGGACCTCCATGTCCTTCCACCGGATGCCCTTCGGCGCGCCCAGCGCCTTGACCAGCGCCTCTTTCGCCGCGAAACGCGCGGCATAGGCGCTGGCCGAGTCACTGCGCTGGCCACAGAGGGCCCGCTCCGCCTCCGTGTAGACGCGGTTCAGGAAGGGCTCCGCGCGCGGCCCGTCCAGGATGCGCTGGATGCGGGAGATGGAGCAGATGTCCAGGCCCAGGCCCCGGATTCCCATGGTGCCCTACCCCGGGTTGCGCATGAGCTCGAGCATCTCGCGGACGGCCCGCTCGAAGCCCACCAGCACCGCGCGCCCGACGATGGCGTGCCCGATGTTCAGCTCGTCGATTTCGCTGATGCGGGCAATGGGCTGCACGTTGTCGTAGTTGAGCCCGTGGCCCGCGGCGACGCCCATGCCCAGCTTGGTGCCCGCCTTGGCCGCGTCGACGATGCGCGCCAGCTCCCGGGCCCGCTCCTTCTCGTTGCGCGCCTCGCAGTAGCGGCCGGTGTGCAGCTCGATGCGGTCCGCGTTCACCTTGTGCGCCGCCCGCACCTGGTCCAGGTCCGGGTCGATGAACAACGAGACGGCGATTTCGCCATCCTTGAGGTTCTTGATGATCTTCGCGATGTGCTCGCGCTGATTGGCGACCTCGAGGCCGCCCTCCGTGGTGAGCTCCTCGCGGCGCTCGGGCACCAGCGTCACCACGTCCGGCTTGTGCTCGTAGGCGATCTTCACCATCTCCGCGGTGGCGGCCATCTCCAGGTTCAGGAGCGACTGCACCGTCTCACGGAGGATGCGCAAATCCCGGTCCTGGATATGCCGCCGGTCCTCGCGCAGGTGGATGGTGATCTGCTGCGCGCCGGCGAGCTCCGCCAGCGCCGCGGCCGTCACCGGATCCGGATATGTGGTGCGCCGCGCCTGACGCAGCGTCGCCACATGGTCCACGTTGACACCCAGTCGCTGTCCCATCGACCGCACCTCGCTTGAGCGCGGCCGTGGGATTGTCGAGGGCCCCGGTGCGCGCCGGCCCTTCTTCATGCCGCCGGCGTCCGGAAGTCAACCGCCGAGCGCAGTGAGAACTAGCTGCTCAGCGCCTTGGACAGCGCGTCCGCGATTTCCTTCGCGTACGCCTGGTTGCGGGCGGCGTCCTCGCCCTCGATGAGGACGCGGGCCTTGGGCTCGGTGCCGGAGAAGCGCACCAGCACGCGGCCGGAGTTGCCCAGGCGCTGCTCCACGCTCTTGATGACCTTCATCACCGTGGGAAGCTCGCCCAGCTCCTTCTTCTGCTTCACGACGACGTTGAGCAGCGTCTGGGGCACGGGCTCGAAGATGGAGGCCAGCTCGCTCAGGGGCTTGCCGGCGCGGCACATCACCGCCAGGAGCTGGAGCGCGGCCAGGGTGCCATCACCCGTGGTGGTGTGGTCCAGGAAGATGAGGTGGCCGCTCTGCTCGCCGCCCAGGTTGTAGCCGTTGCGGCGCATCTCATCGACGACGTAGCGGTCACCCACGCGCGTGCGGGCCACCTTCACGCCGAAGCGGGCCACCGCGCGCTCCAGGCCGATGTTGCTCATCACCGTGGAGACCAGCATCTTCTTCTTGAGCTGCTTGCGGGCCACCAGCTCGCCGGTGCAGATGGCCATGATGGCGTCGCCATCCACGACCTTGCCCTTCTCATCCACGACGATGAGGCGGTCGGCGTCACCGTCCAGGGCGATGCCCAGGTGCGCGCCGTGCTTCACCACCGTCTTGGCGAGGTTCTCCGGGTAGAGCGCGCCACACTTGTGGTTGATGTTCTTGCCGTCCGGCGACACGCCGAGCGCAATCACCTTGGCGCCCAGCTCCTCCAGCACCGCGGGGGCCGTCTTGTAGGCCGCGCCATTGGCGCAGTCGACGACGATGGTCATCCCCTCCAGCGTCAGCTCGCGCGGGAAGGTGGCCTTGAGGAACACGATGTAACGGCCGCGCGCGTCCTCCATGCGGAAGGCCCGGCCAATCTTGGTGGCCGTGGGACGGATGGAGTCGATGGAGCCGCTGGACACCAGCTCTTCAATCTTGCCTTCCGTCTCGTCCGGAAGCTTGAAGCCGTCGCGCCAGAAGAACTTGATGCCGTTGTCCTCGTAGGGGTTGTGCGAGGCGGAGATGACCGCGCCCGCGTCCGCCCGCATGGAGGTGGTGATGTTGGAGATGCCGGGCGTCGGCAGCGGGCCGACGAGCTCCACGTCCACGCCCATGGAGGTGAGGCCCGCGGCGAGCGCCTGCTCCAGCATGTAGCCGGAGAGCCGGGTGTCCTTGCCCACGATGACGCGGTGACGATGCGGACCGTTGCGGATGAGGAACGCGAGCGCTCGCCCGAGCTGCATCGCGACTTCGGCAGTCATGGGATAGACGTTCGCCTTCCCGCGAACACCATCCGTGCCGAACAGCTTCTGGGAAGCCTGCGCCTCCTTGGGAGGCATGTTCATCCTGTACGCCATGTGTGCCGCTCCGCCTTTCCCACGCCGGGCCTGCGCCGGCCTCTCGACGTCGGGGCTTATACCCCGCCCTCTACGCGGGACCGAAGTTAGGAACCCACTGCTCCCTGGGCAACCTCCCAGGCATGCAGGCCGTCGCAAACTAGAAGAGGTTGCGAAATCAGTACCAACCGAATCGCCCGCGTCCATACACGGCGGCTCGGGGGGCGGCCAGAGGAAGATGCCGGCGAAAACACCGGGGACAGCCCCGGCCGGGCCACACCCTGAGGGCTGAAAGCCACACCTTGTTACCGGGCGTAGAGCGCTCCGCCGTCCTCGCCGCGCCGGATGGCGTCCGCGACCGCCAGCGCATCCCGGGCCTCGGCCACGTCGTGGACCCGGACCACGTCCGCCCCGCCCAGCGCGGCCATGGACGCCACGGAGCCCAGGGTCGCCGCCAGCCGCTCGGAGGCAGGCTTCCCGCCCGCCAACCGGCCGAGGAAGCCCTTCCGGCTGGTCCCGACGAGCAGCGGCAGCCCCAGGACGCGCAGCTCGTTGAGGCGGCGCAGCAGGAAGAGGTTGTGCTCGAAGGTCTTTCCAAAGCCGATGCCCGGGTCCAGGAGGATGCGCCCCCGGGGAATGCCGGCCGCCTCGGCCCGAGCGATGGCGTCCTCCAGGAAGGCCAGCACGTCCTCGACGAGGTCGTCGTAGCGCGGTGCCTGCTGCATCGTCGCGGGCGTGCCCTGGATGTGCATCAGGCAACAGGCGGCGCCGGCTTCGGACACCACGCGGGGAAGCTCGGCGTCGGCGCCGAAGCCCGTGACGTCGTTGATGAGGTGCGCTCCGGCGCGGAGTGCCTCGCGGGCCACGGCGGCCTTCGTGGTGTCCACGGAGAGCGGCACGGCGGTCCGCGCGCGAAGGCCCTCGATGACGGGCACGACGCGGGCCAGTTCGTCCTCGACGCTCACGGGCAGCGAGCCCGGCCGGGTGGACTCACCGCCCACGTCGAGCAGGTCGGCTCCCGCTTCCGCCAGGGCGAGCCCGTGGGCGATGGCGGCCTCCGTCGAAGCGAACCGCCCTCCGTCGGAGAAGCTGTCCGGCGTCACGTTCACCACGCCCATGACATAGGTGCGGGCACCCCATTCGAAGCGCCTGTCGCCCAGGGATAGTGCCGGGGGTGTGGCGCCCGAGGCCAGCGCGGACTCCACCGCCGAGGCCAGCGCGGTCAGCCCTCGGCCCTCCGCGCGCGCAGTCGCCACCCAACGGTGAAACTGCTCGGCACGTCCGGACAGCAGGCCGGTTCCGGGCCGGGTCTGGACGTCCCCGGCGAGCCATACGGGCAAAGCCTCCGGAGCGCCGTGGGGGGCGGAGACGACTGGAGGAAGGCGACTTCTTGCGGGCCCAACCCCGTGAGGAGCAGGCGGGTGTGCGGTTGGGACTCCCGCAGCGCGGCCTGCGATGCGGCGGCCAGCCCCAGCCGCCGAAAGGCGAGGACGAGGTCGGACAGGTCCTCAGCGGTGACGGGGCGGGCGCGAATCATGGAGGGCTCCAGGGCAGAGGATGCACACCGCCACCAGGACGGGACGCACCCTCCCTACCCTACCGCCCTGGGAAAGACATGGGGCGCGGGCGTCCAGAATCATCTCCACTGCGCTGCCGCATCGGCGGCGGCAAGAAGCCTCACGCCTCCAGCGGTTCCGTCGTGATCTCCACCGTCGCCGTCGTCATCAACTTGTGGACGGGGCACTGCGCGACCGCGTTGTACAGCCGCTGTTTGTCCTCGGGAGACAGCGCCCCGTGGAACACCAGCTTCACCTTCAACCCATACGTCCCCTGCCGCTCCCGCGAGTCGTCGCGCTCCACCTGGGTCTCCACCCGCTCCAGCGCGAGACCATGGCGCTTCGCGTACCACGTGGCCGTCAGCGCCTTGCAGGCCGCCAGCGCCGCGTCGAAGTAGTCATGCGGGCCGGGCGCGGAGTCCTGCCCGCCCAGGGCCGGAGCCACATCCGCGTGCAACGTATGGCTGCCCGTCGAAAGGACCTGG
Source organism: Myxococcus hansupus (assembly GCF_000280925.3). Taxonomy (NCBI): domain Bacteria; kingdom Pseudomonadati; phylum Myxococcota; class Myxococcia; order Myxococcales; family Myxococcaceae; genus Pseudomyxococcus; species Pseudomyxococcus hansupus. Next base: position 3,102,744 of record NZ_CP012109.1, on the reverse strand, counting down.
CGGAACACTCCGGGCTTCTCGGTCTGGCTGTGAATCGTCATGGGGTTTCCATCCAAGGAAGAACGTGGGGTCACAGCGGGACCGGAGGCCCGGTAACGGCGCCTCCGGAAGGGTCCTCGAAGACAGCTCAGGCGGCCTGCTCGCCCTGCGCCTTCACGGCCTGAATCTCGATGGCGATCTCAATCTTCTCGCCCACCAGCACGCCGCCCGTCTCCAGCGCCTGGTTCCACGTCAGGCCGAAGTCACGGCGATCCACCGACGTCTTCGCCTCGAAGGCGGCCTTGGTGTTGCCCCAGGGGTCCTTGCCCACGCCGAGCTGCTCCGCCTCCAGCACCACCTCGCGGGTGACGTCACGGATGGTCAGGTTGCCCGTGACCTTCAGCCCGTTGCCAGACGTCTTCTCCACCTTCGTGCTCTGGAAGGCGATGCTGGGGAACTTCTCCACGTCGAAGAAGTCCGGCGAGCGCAGGTGGTTGTCGCGCTGCTCGACGCCAGTGTCGACGCTGCCCGTCTCGATGGTGACGGCGACGGACGAGGCGGCGACGTTCTGCTCGTCCAGCGACACCGCGCCGCTGAACTTCCGGAAGCTGCCCCGCACCTTCGCGATGACCATGTGGCGAACGGAGAAGTGGATGCCGGAGTGGGTCGTATCGAGATTCCAGGTCGTGGTGGCCATGAGGTGCCTTCCTTTTTCGTAAAGCGGTGTGTTCGACGAGGAGGAAGGTAGCGGTGGCCCCCCGCCTTGATTAGATGGGCCAAATTGGAAGAACTGTTCCACCCACGGAACAAACACCTCGGCAAGGAAGGGCGATGGACCTCAACGAACTCCTCATCTTCGCGCGCGTGGTGCAGTCCGGCAGCTTCACGGCCGCGGCCAAGGGCCTGCGGATGCCCAAGTCCACGGTGAGCCGGAAGGTGTCGGAGCTGGAGACGCGCGTGGGCGCGCAGTTGCTACAGCGGACCACCCGCAAGCTGCGCCTCACCGACGTCGGCCGGACGTACTACGAGCACTGCGCGCGCATCGTCGCGGAGGCGGAGCAGGCCGAGCTCGCGGTGACACGGATGCAGGCGGCCCCCCACGGCCTGCTGCGCGTGACGACGCCGCTGACGTTCAGCTTCATCGGGCCGTTGCTCGCCCGGTTCCTCGAGCAGTTCCCGGAGGTCCAGCTCGAGCTGGTGTGCAGCGACCGCAACGTGGACCTGATGGCGGAGGGTTTCGACGTGGCGGTGCGCGCCGGGCGGCTGGCGGACTCCTCGCTCATGGCCCGGCGGCTGGGCAGCGTGGAGCGCGTCGTCATCGCCTCGCCCAGCTACCTCAAGGCCCGGGGGACGCCCAAGACACCCAAGGACCTGGAGAAGCACGACTGCCTCCTCTTCGGCAACGGACTGGAGAACAACGTCTGGACCCTCTTCGCCGGCACACGCTCCGTGGACATCAAGGTGCCCGCGCGGCTCGTGGTGAATGAACCCGACATGGTCTACGCGGTCGCGCGAGCGGGCGCCGGCATCGCCCTGCTGCCCAACCTCCACTTCTCCTCGGAGCTGACCTCCGGGCGTCTGCAGCGCATCCTGCCGGACTGGCACTCCACGGAGACGCCCGTGCACGCCGTCTACCCGAGCACGCGCCACCACTCCCCCAAGGTGATGGCCTTCGTGGAGTGCCTGCGAGAACACTGGCCCAGGCTCGTGTGACAGAGGGACTGTTCCACCCATGGAACGATGCTTCCCATTGTCCACGCCTAGTACCGGAGCGCCTCCACGCACATCATGATTCTCGAAACAGCGGCCGCCCTTCAGGCGCTGCCGCGGAAAGGAACATCATGATTGCCATTCGACCCTCGGAAGCGCGCGGCCACGCCAACCACGGCTGGCTCGACTCCCACCACACCTTCTCCTTCGCGAGCTACTACGACCCGGACTTCATGGGCTTCCGCGCCCTGCGCGTCATCAACGAGGACCGCGTCGCGCCTCACGAGGGCTTCGACACGCACCCGCACCGGGACATGGAAATCATCACCTACCCGCTCAGCGGGGCCATTGCCCACCGCGACAGCACGGGCGGCGAGGGCCTGCTGCGCGCCGGTGAGGTACAGCGGATGACGGCCGGCACGGGCGTGCTGCACAGCGAGATGAACGGTGCGAACGAGAACCTGCACTTCCTGCAGATTTGGATCATCCCGGACCGCCGGGGCCTGACGCCCAGCTACGAGCAGAAGGCCTTCACGGAAGCCGAGCGCCAGGGGCGCTGGCGGGTGGTGGTCAGCCCGGACGCCCGCGACGGCAGTCTCACGGTGCACCAGGACGTGGTGCTTCACGCGACGCTGCTGGGCAAGGGCGAGCAGGCGGAATACACGCTGGCGCCAGGCCGCCATGTCTGGCTCCAGGTGGCGCGCGGCAAGGGCACCTTCAATGGCGTGGAAGTGAAGGCGGGTGACGGCGTCGCGGTGGCGGAGGAGTCGAAGTTGGTGCTGACCGCCTCGGAGCCCATCGAAGCCCTGCTGTTCGACCTGGCCTGACCTGAATCGCTGAACGAAAGAGAGCAAGACGATGAGCCGGGATGACATGAACGCGGAGCAGCTTCCCCCTTCGATGGAAACACTCATCGTCGCGCCCTCACGGGACTTGGGCGACGGGTTCGAGGTGCGGCGCGCGCTGCCCTCGGCCCGCCGCCGGATGGTGGGGCCCTTCATCTTCCTCGACCAGATGGGCCCCGCCGGCTTCGCGCCCGGCATCGGGCTGGATGTGCGGCCGCATCCGCACATCGGCCTGGCCACCGTCACCTACCTCTTCGACGGAGAAATCATGCACCGGGACAGCCTGGGCACCGTGCAGCCCATCCGTCCCGGCGCGGTGAACTGGATGACGGCCGGCAACGGCATCGTCCACTCGGAGCGCACCGGCCCCGGCCACCGCGCCGCGGGCAGCAAGCTCTTCGGGATGCAGGCGTGGGTGGCGCTCCCCAAGCGCCACGAGGAGACGGCCCCGGCCTTCGTCCACCACCCCGAAGACACGATGCCCTTCCACGAAGGGGAAGGCGTCCGGCTGCGCGTCATCACGGGCGGCATGCACGGCCAGCGCTCGCCGGTGCAGACGCTGTCGGACATGTTCTACGCGGACGTGGCGATGGACGCCCAGGCGCGCTTCGTGATTCCGGCCGAGCACGAGGAGCGGGCGGTGTACGTCGTCGAGGGCACGGTGGAGGTGGACGGCGTCGCCTTCCAGCCGGGAGAGCTGCTCGTCTTCCGGCCGGGTCAGTCAGTCACCCTCCACGCCACCACCGGCGCGCGGATGCTGGCGCTCGGCGGTGAGCCCATGGACGGGCCGCGGTACATGTTCTGGAACTTCGTCTCCAGCTCGAAGGAGCGGCTGGAGCAGGCCAAGGCGGACTGGCAGGCCCAGCGCTTCGCCCGCGTCCCGGAGGAGACGGAGTTCATCCCGCTGCCCGAGGCACCCCTCCCCGTCCGCTACCCCTGAGCGAGGCGAGGCGCTCAGGCCCCGCAAAGACGAAGGCCCTTCCCACGCTGCTGGGAAGGGCCTTCTTCATTTCAGCGGGACTGAAGCGGTGCGGCTCAGGCCTTCTTCGGCTCCATCGCCGGCAGGCCCTCGAGCGCGTCGAGGATCTTCCGCTTGTCCTTCTTCTCCGTCGCCTTCGGGGGCGCATTCACGCGCGGGGGCGGACGCTCACGGGTCAACTGGCCACCCTGGAGGAGGATGTTCACGTCCTCGGCGTCCAGCGTCTCGTACTCCACCAGCGCGTCCGTCACGCGGCGCAGGGCCTCGATGTTCTCCGTCAGCAGTTGCTTGCCACGCTCGTAGCTGCCCACGACGATGCTGCGGACCTCGGCGTCAATCTGCCGGGCGGTGTCCTCGGAGTAGTCCTTGGACGAGTTGAAGTCGCGGCCCAGGAACACCTCGCCGTCGCTCTTGCCGAACGCCAGCGGGCCCATCTTCTCGCTCATGCCCCAGCGGCACACCATGGCGCGCGCCGTCTCGGTGGCGCGCTCGATGTCGTTGGCGGCGCCGCTGCTCATCTCGTTGAACATGAGCTCTTCGGCGATGCGGCCGCCCATGGCCATGGAGATCTGGTCGAGCATCTGCTTCTTGTAGCCGTTGACCTTGTCCTCGGTGGGCAGGCTCCAGGTGACGCCCAGGGCCTGACCGCGCGGGATGATGGTGACCTTGTGGAGGGGGTCGCAGCCCGGCAGCAGCTTGGCGAGCAGCGCGTGGCCCGCCTCGTGCGTCGCCGTGTTCCGCTTCTCCTTCTCGGTCATGATCATGGAGCGCCGCTCGGGGCCCATGAACACCTTGTCCTTGGCGGCCTCGAAGTCGCTCAGGTCCACGCGCTCCTTGTTCTGCCGCGCGGCCATCAGCGCCGACTCGTTGACGAGGTTCTCCAGGTCCGCGCCCGTCATGCCCGGCGTACCGCGGGCGATGACTTCCAGGTCCACTTCCGGCGCCAGCGGCACGCGGCGGGTGTGCACCTTCAGCACGCCCAGACGGCCCTTCAGGTCGGGACGCGGCACCACGATGCGGCGGTCGAAGCGGCCGGGGCGCTGCAGCGCGGGGTCCAGCACGTCCGGACGGTTGGTGGCGGCAATCAGGATGACGCCGTCGTTGGACTCGAAGCCGTCCATCTCCACGAGGAGCTGGTTGAGCGTCTGCTCGCGCTCGTCGTGCCCACCGCCCAGGCCCGCGCCACGGTGGCGGCCCACGGCGTCAATCTCGTCGATGAAGATGATGCAGGGGGCGTTCTTCTTGCCCTGCTCGAACAGGTCACGGACGCGGCTGGCGCCCACGCCCACGAACATCTCCACGAAGTCGGAGCCGGAGATGGAGAAGAACGGCACGCCGGCCTCGCCGGCCACCGCGCGGGCGAGCAGCGTCTTGCCCGTACCCGGCGAGCCCATCATCAGCACGCCCTTGGGAATCCGGCCGCCCAGCTTGGTGAACTTCTTCGGATCCTTCAGGAAGGCGACGATCTCCTCGAGCTCTTCCTTGCACTCGTCCGCGCCGGCCACGTCCGCGAAGGTGACCTTGTTGTGGCTCTCACTGAGGAGCTTGGCCTTCGACTTGCCGAAGGTCATCGCCTTGCCACTGCCACCCTGCAACTGGCGCATGAAGAAGATGAAGAACAGGAAGAGGAAGACGACCGGCATCCACTGACCGAGGATGGTCAGCCAGAGGCTGTTCTGCTCCTCCCGCTCGTACTTCACGTCGACGCCGTTGTTGCGGAGCTGGTTCAGCATCGCCGCATCCGGCGCCGGCCCGGTGGTCCGGAACTTCTCCGACGTGTCGGTGAACTTGCCGGAGTAGGTGTTGCCCTTGACGGCAACTTCCTTGACCTTCTTCTCCTCCACCTTCGTCAGCAACTGGGTGAAGGACGGTTCCTGGACCTGGTCATTGCCCTGGGAGAAGAAGTTGTAGAAGGCGACGAAGAGGACGATCAGGATGACCCAGAGCCCGATGGTCTTGTAAGTCGAACGCACGTGTCAGCTGCCCTTTCGGAACTCGGCGGGATGAGGGCCGCGCCAGGAAGAACCCCAGCTTTATCCATCACTTGGCCGACACCAGGCGAGCTACCCAGCGGCGGACCGTATCAGCAACAGCAAAAAGCCCTCAACTATTTAGGGGGCCGCGCCCATCCCCCGAACTGCGACTCTGCCACTCTATAACGCCGCGGTCCGCTGAATGCTCGAACCGGGGGGAGCCGCCCAGAGGAACGCCCTGAAGGCCCCGTGTGAAGCCGTGGGTGGCCAGAGACCGGGGAGCCACAACACCTGCCCCTCGGCATCCGTCACCACGGGCCGCGTGGCCCGCACCTCCGCGGGCACCCGAAGATCCACCAACACATCTTGGAGTTTTCGTTGTCCCCCGTTCATGCGCACCCGGTCTCCGGGGCGGCGCGTCCGGACGGTCAGCGGCCAGCGCGTCCCCTCCCCGAGCCCCAGCCCGTACACGCCCGCGGGCGGCCGCGAGGGTTCAACGGAAAATTCCCAGCCCGTGCCCTCGAGCGCGCCCCGCGCACCCGCACGCTCCAGCCGCAGCGCGCCGGGCGCGGGCGCGGGCGCGGGCGTCTGACGCACGCAGCGCACCCGGCCGCTCGTCGCACGCAGCAGGTAGCCTCGCCCGAGCGTGGCCGTCGCTCCGTCCGCCACCGCGCGCTGCACGCGCGCCAGCGTGGCCTCGTCCACCGCCGCGTCCACCTCCGCCACGAGCCGGGCGAGCACCCGACGCCGCAGGGCGGGCTCCAGCGCGCGCACGCCCACCGCGTCCAGCGCGCCATCCTCCAGGCGCAGCCGGTCGAATGCCGCGTCCGCCAGGGACGACAGCAGCGCCTCGTCCTCCGCCGCGACGCGCGCGAACGCCGCCAGGCGCGGCGCCACCGCGAAACCCGCGGCGCGGGACAGGGCGGGCAGCACGTCCTTGCGGACGCGCGTTCGGAAGTGAACAGGGTCGGCGTTCATAGGGTCTGTCACATAAGCAACACCCTGCTCCGCCAGAAATGCCTCGATGTCCGCGCGGGTGCGCTCCAGCAGCGGCCGGACCAGGCCCGCACGGGCTTCCTGGATGCCCACGGCCCCGCGCAGCGCGGTGCCACGCGACAGGCGCATCAACAGCGTCTCCGCCTGGTCCGACGCCGTATGCGCGGTCGCCACCGCGTCCAGGCCCCGCTCGCGCCGGAGGGCCTCCAGCGCCGCGTAGCGGGCCTCGCGTGCTCGCGCCTCGACACCCGGCCCCGCCCGCAGGCCCAGTGACTGGACGTGGCAGGGCAGCCCCTTCGCGGCCGCCAGGACGGTAACCGAGCGGGCCTCGTCAGCCGCCTCCCGACGCAGCCCGTGGTCCAGGGTGGCCACCTCCACGCGCAGCCGCAGCTCCGAGGCGACGTCCGCGGTGCCCACCAGCAGCGCCACTGAATCCGCGCCGCCCGACACGGCGAGCAGCACGGAGCCACCCTCCAGGCCCAGTCGCCTGTACGCCGCGCGAAGCGTCGTCCTCAGCAGGGGTGTCGCGGAATCGTGACGGGGCATCGGACGGCGGGGGAATGGAGTGTCGGGTGGGCCGGTTACAGGGACAAGCGCGGTTGATGGCAGGGGGGCTGATTCTTATGATCGTCACAACATCGAATCGACGTGCAGGCGGTAGCGGAAATACACGCGGCCGCGCACGTTGTTCTGGGGACGGTCGAATTTTGAGCTGTTGGACCTAGGGGTCCCCCCCCTCCCCCTCTGGGTCCACGGGTCCGCCCGGAGTTCATCTCCAGGCGGTCCCTCTTTCCGAAACGCCCCGGCCTCCCTCGTGGAGTCCGGGGCGTTTCCTTTTTCGCGCACGGTTGCACAGCTTACGTGCGACTGGACGAGCCGGGGGACGGACCGTGCGGCCGCGGAATGAGTCCTTGGAAACCGTTGACCCTCTTGGGAGTCTGTCGGATAACGGCCCAGGTGTGTTCAGGTCGTCACCCCGAATCCGCCCCGGAGACCCAAGTATGGCAGGCACCGACAAGCGCAAGCAGTCGCTGTACTTCCCCGAGGAGATGCTGAAGGAAATCCAGGAGGAAGCGACCCGACAGGACCGCTCTCTTTCGTGGGTCGTTCAGCAAGCGTGGAAGATCGCCCGCGAGCGAATCAAGTCGTTCCCCGCCGTCAACGATGTGACTGGCGACGAGCGCCAGGACCCTCGGGAGGAGTAACGACGGATGGCAACGACGGACCATCGTAAGCAGAGTCTCTACTTCCCCGAGGACATGCTGGAGGAGATCCAGCGCGAAGCGACCCGTCAGGACCGCTCGCTGTCCTGGATTGTCCAGCAGGCGTGGAAGGTCGCGCGTGGGGACATCCGGAAGATGCCCTCGGTCAATGACGTGCTCAGCCCGCCGCCGCGTCCCGCACCGGCTCCGGCACCCGCGCCCGCCCAGCCCGCCACGGCCGTTGCAGTGGCCACGCCCTCGGACGAGCCCAAGTAGGCGGCGGAAGCCGGGCCTTCGTCACGGCCCGGCCTCCCAGCCTCACCTGCCCGCGGGCCGCGCGGGCAGTTCGCAGTTCTGGAAGACGATTCGCTGTTCCTCCTGCAGCGCCTGCACGGGCGTGGGGTGCTTCGTCTTCATGTACGCCGAGGTGATGTTGGCCTCCGTGCCGCCGAGCATCCGCGCCTGCACCGGGTTGCGGTCCGGATCCTTCCCCGCGTTGCCCAGCACCGTGCCGTAGCCGTCACCTCCATCCAGGAGGTACGCGTTCATCGCGACGCGGTAGCGGAGGCCGGAGACGGCGTTCAAGGCCGGGTTCAGCTCCACCTGCCGCGCCCCCACTCGCATCGACACGACGCGCGAGCCGCGCGGACGGCTGCAGTCCACGCTCAGCGAGGTGCCCTCCGACACGTGCAGGAAGGCGCCCGAGGGCGACGCGATGCTCTCCCCTGCCCGGTAGAGCGCGCCGACGGAGTGCTCCATCAGGTTCACGAGCTCCTGCTCGGTGAGGTCCACCGTCACCACCAGGTTCTCGAAGAGGATGAGCTCGTGCAGCACGCCGTCGGTCAGCGGCCCCCGGCGCAGCGACGTGCGCGTGACGCAGATGCCTTCCTGACGCAGCGACCCGCCGTTGACGATGCCCAACTGCGCCGGGGTCTGCGAATCATCCTCCGCGTGCATCAAGGCATCCGCGACGAGCTGGCCCAGCGCGTTGTTGTCGTGCCGGGTGAACACCTTGTCGAGCAGCACGTCGTGTCCCAGGTAGCCCACGACGGCATCGGGGTCGTCCACCAGGGGCTGGCACGAATCGTTGTAGGCGATGCAGCCGCCATGGAAGGCCCCCAAGGCGAGGGCGAGCGAAGCAATCACGGAGCGGGAGCGCGGCATCAGTACTGAGCCCTCACGGTCAGGAATCCGGACATGCCTTCGCGCGGCAACAGCCCCGGCACGCGGTCCGGGCGGGGCACGTCATCACGCAGGTCGTTGTCGAACAGGTTGTGCGCCACCAGGGCCACCTCGAAGTGGTCCAGGATGGGCTCGGTGCGAAGCTGCGCGGTGATGAGGCTGTACGAGGGAATCTTGTAGCGGCGGATGAGCTCCAGCACGGAGCGGCTGTTGTTGCGCCGCTCGGCGCCCGTGCGCACCACCACGTCGAAATTCACATACGCGCCAATGGGCATGGACACGCCCGCGTTGAAGCGCGCCTGCGGCGTGTCGGTGAGGAGGCGGGACTGGGCCGGCAGCTCCAGGTCCTCGGCGCGGGAGATGCTGGCGTTGAGCCACACATACGCGCGCTTGGACGCCTCCAGCCGCGCCTCGCCCTCCACGCCATAGACGCGCACGCCCAGCTCGCGGTTGCGCAGCGGGACGATGTTGCCGGACGTGTCCACGGGGACGATGGGCGAGCCGAAGAAGGCCACGTAGGCATTGGCGCGCAGCCGCACGCGCGCGTCACCGGCGGCCTGGATGAGGTCGGCGCCCAGCTCGAAGGTGTCCACCGTGGCGGGCTGCAGCCGCGGGTTCCCCTCGAAGCGGCCCTGGTTGTACTCGGTGTCGGGGATGCGCTCGACCAGCTCCTGCAGCGTGGGGGCGCGGAAGGCGCGGCCATACAGGGCCTTGAGCACCAGCGCGTCCGTGGCGGCGAACACCAGGCCCACGCGCGGGTTGAGCGTGGGCACGAAGCGCGTGCCGTTGATGGCGCCCGAGCCATCCACCGTGGGCAACTGGGTGGCATCCATGCGCACGCCAAACGTCAGCGTGAGCGCGTTGACGACGGTCCACTGGTCCTGCGCGAAGAGCCCCACGTTGAGCCGGCGGGACGCGGGGCCTCCCACCAGGTCCACCAGGCCCTCGGGCCGCGTCAGCCCCTCCGGACGCACCTGCGCGTCCAGCGTGTAGTTCGTCTCGTACTCGTAGGTGCCCAGCGTCTGCTGCTCCACCACCGCGCCCAGGGACAGGCGGTTGTAGGCGCTCAAGGCCACGTCGGCGTCCATGCTTCCGGTGAGCGAGCGCACGGCGACGCGCGTCTGCTCCTGCATCCCCTCCTCGAACAGCCGGCTCGCGCCCGAGCCCGTGGTGAACCGGCGGGGCGTGATTTGAAAGAAGCGGTCGGTGGACTGCTGGTCATACGCGGCCCGGGCCCGCAGCGTCACGTCGGGCCCGAAGTTGCGCTCCCAGGTCAGGTCCGCGAGGAACACGTTCCAGCCCAGCTTCGAGTCCTCGCCCACGGCGTCGAACAGGCCCAACAGGGCGCTGCGGCGCTCCGTGAGGTACCGCGCGGAAGCCGCCAGACGGCCCGCGCTGCCCATGGCGTAGGAGGCGCCCGCGCCCGCGTTGAAGAGGAAGCGATCGTCGCGGGTCCGGCCGGCCGGGTCCGCCACGTCGCGCAGCCCTTGCGAAATCGACTCGTCGTCGAGCCCGTCGTTCTCGATGAGCGTCGAATCGCCCGCCTGGCTCCACACGTCCACGTCCGCGAAGAGGCGCAGGTCACCCGCCGTGTGCCCGGCGGAGAGATGGCCGTTGCCCGTGGCCGCGATGCGGTCCTCCTGACCGGGGAACCCACCGACGGAGACGGCCGAGCGGACACCATCCGTGCGGTCCGTCACGATGTTGACCACGCCCAGGAAGGCCCCCGCGCCGTGCAGCGCGGAACCCGGGCCGCGGATGACCTCCACGCGCTCCAGGTTCTCCACCGGCAGGTTCATCAGCGCCTTGCCGTCGAAGAAGTTGTTGAGCCGGTGGCCGTTGAGGAGGAACAGCACCTCCGCGTCGTTGCGCAGGCCGCGGATGGCGGTGCGGTGGAAGCCCTGCACGTCGCGGCTCACGGACAGGCCCGGCACCACGTCCAGCACGTCCGCCACGGTGCGCGCGCCCAGGGAGCGGAGCTGCTGGCGGCCGAACGAAGCGCCAATGGCGGGCACCGTGCGCACCGTCGCCTCGTGGCGCGTGGCCAGCGCCAGCGTGTCCTCGGCGCTGTAGAGGGCCAGGTCCTCCTCCAGCTCCGAACGGGCCGGCGCGGCCGCCCGTGGCGCGGGCGTCGCCACGGTGGACGCCGAGGCGCGGGGCGCGCGGGTGGACTCCACGGGCTCGGAGGCGGACTCCGAGGGCAGGTCCGCGGTGAGCGCCGCCATCGAGTCATCCACCTTCCGGGGCGCATCCGAGCGAGGCGCCGCGGCTTGCGCGTTGGCGCGGGGACGCTCGGGAGGAGGCGTGCGCTCCGGCGCGGGGGGACGCTCCGGCGTCGCCGTGCGGGGCGCCTTGCCCGGCGCGGGGCGGCGCTCGGGAGGGGGCGGGGGCCGCGCGACGGAGGCGCTGGCCGGCGTCTCGCCGCCCACGAGCACCCGGGCGGGACGCGACGCGGACTGGAAGAGCGGGACGCGCTCGCCGTCCGCGGTGAGGCCCTCGATGTAGTACTCGAAGCCCGGCGGCACGACGTGCTCGGCGGGAATCATGGCGCGGTACAGGTCGCCGTATTCGCGCTCCATGGGCCGGCGGGCGTAGGGCTCACCAGGGCCGCGGTAGCGGACATACAGCTCGAGCACGCGGCGGCCTTCCACCAGCGTGGCATCGAGCGGGAGCGCGACGCGGGGTTCGGCGCGCTCTGGAGGAGAATGCAGAAGCCCCGGCTCCTCGGCGCGGCCGGGCACCGCCATCATGAGGACCAGGCTGAGAAGGGTCGCGCGAGCGTGTGCAGTTCTCAAGGCTGAGGACCATGGTCCTTTGCCCGTCACGCACAGTCAAGGAACGCACCCGACACCCGGGGCCGCCGTTTTTTTGCCGGGTCCACGGCGCCGTGCGAGGGATTGCGGCACTCCATGCGCGCTTCGCTCGCCTTGCACCTCGCCCTGTTCCGACGCCAGCGCGCGCAAATCGCCCGAGTGGTGGACGGACAGACGGCATCCTTCCGTGCCTACGAGGCCCGCTTCCGGCGGCGCACCACGGCCTATCGGAACCTCACCACCCTGCCCGCCGTGTACCAGCAGGTGCAGGCCGCGGACGTGGTCTACGTCGGCGACTACCACACGCTCCCGCTCGCGCAGGAAACGTACCTCACACTGGTGGAGCGGGCCGTGGCCTCGGGCCGCCGCGTCATCATGGCGCTCGAGTGCGTGGAAGGCCGTCACCAGGCCACGGTGGATGCGTGGCGGGCGGGCCGAATCACGGAGCGCTCCCTGCTGGCGAAGCTGGGCCCGGGCACCGGCTCCGGTTCACGCGCCCTGCTCGCCTTCGCGCGCAAGCACAAGCTGGAGGTGGTGGGCATCGACCGCCGGGCCCAGGGCGAACGTTCGTTGGAGCTGCGGGATGCGTACGCGGCCGAGCGCATCGCCCGCGCCGCCCGCGCGTCCGACAGGCCCCTCGTCATGGTGCTGGTGGGCCAGTACCACGTCGCGCCCTGCCACCTCCCCGCGCAGGTGGAGCGCGCGTTGGGCGCGGAGACGCGCAAGGGACTCATCCTGTACCAGAACGCCGAAGGCATCTGGTGGCGGCTGGCGCGAGAGGGCCGCGCGGGCGCCGTGGAGGCCGTGGAACTCGCGGACGGCGCCCTGTGCCTGATGAACGCGTCGCCCGTCGTGTGCCAGCAGAGCTTCCTGGACTACCTGGAGGCGGAGGCCGGCGACGCCCCCCTGCTCGACCGTGGCGCCGCGGAGCGCTTCCGGGAGATGTCCTCGTTGATCGGCCGGCTCGCGGGCGTGTCCGTGGGCCGGGCGTTGGACACCGTGGACGTGGTCACCGCCGCGGACGGCGACGTCCTGGCGCGCATCCAACGGCGCGGACGCTTCACTCAAACCGAGCTCGCCCAGCTCCGCCGGCACATCCTGTCGCGTGAGAGCAGCTACATCCCACGCGCGCGAATGGCCTACCTCGCGTCGCTGTCCCTGAACCACGCGGCGGAGGAGGCGGCGCACTTCGTCCGTCACTGCGCCGTGGGTGACGCCATGGACGCGCCTCGCAACGCGTCGGAGGCCTTCTACGCGCGCTGCCTGGAAGAGGCGCTGGGCTTCTTCGGCTCGAAGCTCGTCAACCCCCGGCGCACCTGCCTGGGCGTCGCGGAGTGGGCGAAGCGCTTCGGTGAGAGCCGTGGCGTGGACCGGCAGATCGCCGCCTTCGTCCTGGCGCACAAGGCCACGGAGTCGGAAGCCCCCGAGGAGGCCGTGAAGCTCCTCCCCCTGCGCAAGGACCGCCTGTTCCATGGCGTCAGCCATGCGCTGGGCTACCTGCTCGGCGACGGGCTGTACCAGGCCTTCGACGCGGGTCAGGTCGACAAGGCGGAGGTCCAGGCGCTGTTCCGGGACCCCTTCGTGGATCCTCGCGCCGCGTACTTCCATTGGGCGGAGCGCCTGGGCCTCTGAGGCGGACTACGTGTCGCTGTCGATGGGCGCGAACGTCCCGTCCGGCTGCAGCACCCTGCGCTGAGCGGGCGCCTGGGTCATCACCCGAATGGCCCCGCTGGGCGTGAGGACGTACGCGACGGGGTGCGAGGGATGCACCACCGCCACCAGTCCCAGCTCCGGGTAGAGCATGACCATCGCCAACTCCGTCTCCAGGGGCCCCCCGAAGAGGACGTGGTCGTGGGCCGAGCCCTCATACAGCTCCCCCTTCTGACGAGGCCGGGTGTCGATGTCGAAGACGCGAGAGTGCAGCTTCACCGCCTCCCGCTGCGTGAATCCGTCCGGGCCGTAGCGAAAGCGCATGTCGCCGCCGAGGGCGAAGCGCGTCGCGTCCATCGAACCCTGGAGCACGTACACGGAGATGTCGCCGTCGTCCTCCAGGACCACGACGGGGCTGATGGTGTGCCGCTGGAAGGCCTCCACGCTCGCAACCATCGACGCCTGGACCGCGCGGGCCTCGGGACTGAAGTCCCTGGGAAGCGCCTCCAGCGCCAGCGGCTCCACCTGCTCGGCGTCTTCCAGCGGCGCCTTGTAGGCGTGCGCCGGGGTGAAGGTCCCCGCGCCATCCAACACGCCGAAGAGGGAGTACCAGCCGTCCTCGAGCGGCACGGTGAAGAACCACTCCCCCGGGTCGGCGTCTCCATCCCCCTGGACGCGCATCTGTTCGGTGGCGAAGGCCGCCGCGCGCACCGTGTCGTAGATGGACATCGCGCGCGACTGGACCCGGATCAACTCCGCGTCATCCGGGAGGGGCACCGCGTCCTGCAACCGCGCACGGCCCGCGTGCGCTCCGCACCCAAGCAGGAGAACGGCGAACGTCATAACCAGGGATACGCGCATGGGGGACCTCGTCCAGGACGTCGGGTCCGCCCATTCTGCGCCAGCCGCCCCACCCGCCGCCATGATTCGCGATGGCGGGCCTGGGTGGCGGGCCCCCTGTCATGATTCAGAAACTACGTCTTCTGCGGCGCGTTGGCGTGCATGGCCTCCTTCACCTTCGCCTTGAAGGCGCGCATCTTCGCGCGCGCCTCGTCCTTCTGCGCGTCGGAGAGCTTGCCGCCAGCGGCCTCGCGCTGGGCCTGGAGCTCCTCCCGGAGCTGCTTGCCCTCCGCCTTGAACTGGTCCGCCTGGGCCTGGGTCAGCCGCCCCTCCGCCACGGCCTTGTCCATCCGCTCCGCCATGCGGGCCATCTTGTGGCCGTGCTTCTTGCCCTTGTGCCGGTGGTGCCCTCCGTATCCCTTGCCCTCGGCGGGGGGATTGGCGGACTCGGGCGTGGCCGTCTGGGCCAGCACGGGAGCGGCGAGGAACAGCGAGGCAACGGCAACGGAACGCAGCGTGGTCATGAGCTTCATGGTGGTGGGCTCCTCAGGTTGACGGAGGCGCCGGAAACCGGCCTTCCCGGCGCCTCATGCCCTGAAAAACCCCGCGCGGCGCGAAAGGTTAAATCCGCTGAAGCGAATGCCATTTCGCGCCGGCTCCCCTGCCCCACGACCTACCGCGTGGGGAGCTTCACCGCGCGGGTGGCGATGAAGCCGTTGTAGTACCGCGACAGGGCATCTTCCGGACCGAACGAGTCCTCGAAGAAGCCGACGACGGCGAGCCCCGCGTCCACCTGTCCGCCAATCTGGTCCTCCAAGGAGTGGCCCACGCAGAGCGGCTCGTTCGCATCCGTGAAGCGGCGGCGCTCCTCGTCGGACAGGCTGGTGAAGTCCGAATAGGGCATCCGGTACTTCAACGTGAAGATGCCCTGCTTCTCCAAGGCCAGGTCGAACAGGTAGTTCACGGGGTTGGTGAAGCCGGACAGCAGCACACCGCCAGGACGCAGCACGCGCGCCGCCTCACGCCACACGGGGCGCACCGCGTCCACGAAGCAGTTGGAGCACGGGTGGAAGATGAGGTCGAAGCTCGCGTCCTCGAAGGCGGAGAGGTCGCGCATGTCGCCCTCCACCAGCCGCAGCGCCAGGCCCTCGCGCTCCGCCACCAGGCGGTCCTGGCCGAGCTGCGCGGGGGAGTTGTCCAGCACCGACACCCGGGCGCCCGCCGCCGCGAACACCGGGGCCTGCTGCCCACCCGAGCCCGCGAGGCACAGGAGGTCCTTGCCCTGGATGTCACCGAACCACTCGCGCGGAACGGGCTTCGTCGGGGTGAGGACCACGCTCCAGTCGCCCCGCCGCGCGGCCGCGATGACCTCCGGGCTCACGGGAAGCGTCCACTTGTTGCCCGTGGCCACCTGGTGATTCCACGCCTCGCGGTTGTACTTCCGCACGTCCGATTCAGTCGTCATGCAACACCCTTCCTTCCATGCCTCCGGCCACCGTGACGACTTCACCGGTCACGTGTCCGGAGATTCGGTCCGACGCGAGCGACACCACCATTCGCGCCACATCCACGGGCTCGGCCACCTTGCGCAGCGGCATCGTCCGCGTGACGCGCTCGACGAAGCCCGGCTGCGCCAGCTTGTCGCGGCTGCGGTCCACCGCCGTCCATCCCGGGCACACGACGTTGACGCGGGCCAGGGGCGCGATGCGGCCCAGTTCGTTCTTGAGGCTCTTGAGGAAGCCGCTCGCCAGCGCGCCCTTGGCGGCGGCGTAGTCGGCATGGCCTGCTTCACCGAACAGCCCCGCGGTGGAGCTGATGATGACGATGTTGCCCGTCTTCGTGGTGGCCACGTGCCGGAGGAAGGCGCGGCAACACAGGAAGACGCTGTCCAGGTTCTCCGCCAGCGTGCGGCGCCAGCGCGTCAGGGACATCTCCCAGAGGGGCTCATCCGGGGCGGGCCAGACGCCCGCGTTGCACACCAGCACGTCCAGCCGCCCCAGCGCGGCCACCGCCGCGGGGACGAGCGCGTCCACGTCTGACTCCACCGTCAGGTCCGCGCGCACCGCGGCGCCGCCGACCTCGCGCGCCAGTGCCTGGGCCTTCTCGGTACTGGAGTGGTAGTGCACCGCGACCTTCGCGCCTTCTTCCGCGAAGGTGTGGACCAGGGCGGTGCCGATGCCTCCAGCGCCGCCCGTGACCAGGACGCCTCTGCCCTGCAGCTCCGTGTCCATCCGGGTGTTCTCCTCGGTCGTGCATTCACGGGGCCGCTTGTCGCGGAGTCCCGGGCACACCGGTGGCGTCCGGCGGCTCACGACGAGAAAAGGCCCCGGCTCCTGACAAGAGCCCGTCCGCTGACACGAAGGCCAGCGGAAAAATCCTGCCGGGCACCCCGCACCGGGACCCGCTTCCGCTCCAGGCCCGCTTGGTGCTTATCTACACCTAATCCTCTTAGGTTTATATCCAGGAGCCGCCCTTGGCCTCTCAGCACCCCACGACCACCACCCGGGACCACCCCTCCATCATCAGGTTCGAACGGAGGCATGTGCTCTTCTCCGTGGAGCACACGCGGTTCGAATTCGTCCGCACGCTGGAGCGACGTGCCAACGGGGAGGAGTTGCTCCTGGCCGACCGCTACCAGCGGCACGGGCTTTCGGGCCCCGTCGTCATCAAGCGAGTGCGCAGCCCCGCCAGCTCCGCGCGCCGGCACCGGCTGGTGGAGGAAGTGCAACTGGCCTACCGGCTCCACCATCCCACCATCGCCCAGGTGCACTACTTCAAGATCCACCGGGGCAGGCCGTACATCATCATGGAGCACGTGAACGGCCCCTCACTGGAGACCGTCCTGAATCTGATGGCCATGCGCGGAAGGCCGGTGTCCCTGGCCTTCGCGCTCCATGTCGCCGCGGAGCTGGCGGACGCCCTGCATCACGCTCACTCGCTCAAGGATGAGCAGGGCCGCTCCCTGGGGCTGATTCATCGCGATGTCAGCCCGCGCAACGTGCGGGTCGCGCGAACGGGCGAGGTGAAGCTGACGCACTTTGGCGTGGCCTATTCGCACCTGATTGGGAGGGAGGAGACCGCCGGGGCCTTGCTCAAGGGCGACGTGGCCTATGCCTCGCCGGAGTACCTCGCGGGCACGACGCTGACCTCCGCCTCGGACCTCTTCTCGCTGGGGCTGGTGCTGCTGGAGCTGGCCACGGGGAGACACCTGTTCGCCGCCGCGCCCGACTCGCTGGAGCCACCGCGCGCGAAGTCACGGGAACTGCGACTGGAGGAGCCCCCTTCCCTGCCGCTCACGCAGATGCTGATGGCGATGGAGGACCATGGCCCCCAGGACGTCGAGCGAGCCGCCGCGAGCCTGCCGCACGACGTGCGGGCCGTCCTTCACGGCATGCTGCACAAGGACGTGTCGAAGCGTTTCGGCTCGGCGGGAGCAGTGTGCCTGGCGCTCCGGGAGTGCCTCGTCCAGGCCATCCGCCGCACGGGCCGCCCCTTCGGAAGGGCCGACGTGGCGGATGAACTGGCGCGGCTCATCAGCGACGCCAGCGCGGTGCGCGACGAGGTCGAGCTGCTCGACGAGAGCCTCTTTCCCTCGGGCCTCGAGTCCCACGAACTGCCAGGGCGCGGCCCCAAGGACACCTGAGGCCCGTCCCCGACGCTAACGAGACAGGGCGCTCGCCATCACGACGAGCGCCTTGAGCTTCTCTTCGTCCAGACCTTCCGAGAGCGTCGCCAACCTCCGCTGCAGCGAGGACTGCTTCCTGGCGCCCGGCCGGCCCTCGCGGGAGAGCCCCAGCAGCTCATCCGTGGAGGTGCGCAGCACCATGGCCACCTTCCGGAGCGTGGACACCCGCGGCAGCATCTTCCCCCGCTCCATCCGGCTGTAGACCATGGGGTGCATGTCCAACAGCGCCGCCACTTCGGCCTGCGTCAACCCCAGCCGCGCTCGCGCCTCGCGCACGGCCTTTCCAAAAGTCGCTCCCAGTTCTTCGTCCATGGCTCGCCCGGCAGCCTAGCCCAAAGCCCGGTGGCCGCGGGTGGCGTCATGTGGCCCTAAACCTTTCAGGCCCACTCATGAGGAAGCATTTTGGCCTTCCCCGTCAGCCACGGGAACGGCATCCTCCCGGCAGGGTCGTGCTCGCGTCGAGTGACATTCGAGGTTGGACCCGCCGGGTGGGAAGCTCCTGGGAGACGGCATGGCGGCAGCGCAGAGGCGAGAAGCTTCGCCGGGGACACGCATCGCGGGCTTTGCCCTGGGCAAGCGACTGGGCAGCGGCGCGTGCGGAGACGTGTACCTCGCGATGCGCGACGGAGAGGAGGTCGCGCTCAAGCTCCAGGACCTCCAGCAGATGGCTGGGTGGCCGGAGCGCGAATGCGCCATCCTCTTGCGGCTGCGCCACCCCAACGTCGTGGGCTTTCGTGCCTGTGGCAAATACCCGGGCGAAGCGCCGCGGCTGTTCTACCTGGCGATGGAATGCGTTCGAGGGCGGACGCTGCACCAGTGGGTGGAAGAGGAGAACCCCAGCGCGCGGCAGGTGGCACGGCTGCTGCGCGGCATGGCCCTGGGGCTGGAGGCCACGCACGCGGCGGGCGTCGTGCATCGCGACCTCAAGGAGTCCAACGTCATGGTGCGGGAGTCGGACGGGGAGCCCGTCCTGGTCGACTTCGGCGTGGGAGACTTCGCTGGAGCGCCTCGCATCACCCAGGGCGTCCTGCCACCGGGCACCCTGCGTTACCGCAGCCCGGAGGCGCTGGCGTTTCGCAGAGGCAGCAGCAGCGCCACGTGCCCGAAGTACCGGTGTGGCCCCGCCGATGACGTCTACGCGCTGGGGGTCGTCCTCTACTGGATGCTCACTGGCCGCCCTCCCTTCCTGGACGTGGTGACGCCCTCGGAGGTCGAGGCCGTCATCTCCGAGGTGCCTCGCGCTCCCCACGCGGTGAACCCACGCGTGCCCGCAGCGCTGAGCGAGCTGTGCCTGCGGATGCTGGCGAAGGATGCCGAAGCCCGAGGGAGCGCGGCGGCGCTGACTGTCGACGTGGAGCATGCGCTCGCGACCGCGGACGCGACCTGGGACGCGCCCTTGTGCGAGTGGCGGCAGGGTGCCGAGGCTCCCACCCTCGGCGCCAGGTCCGAGGACGACAACGACGCCGCGCTGGTGATGTGGGTCGAGGCGGGTGACGCCCACTGGGCCGCGCCCAGGCGAGGCCCCCTGCCCCACAAGGCGCCACTGGAGCTGTGTGCTTCCGACGCCTCGCCGCCCCGGGGGCCTGCGCGCCGCCACGCCGCGCGGTGGGCCGTGCTGTTCGCCGGACTGGCGTGCGTGGTGGGCACGTGGCACTGGGTGGCGGCGCCCACACCTGACGAGATGCCCCAGGCCATCCGGGAAGTGGCTTTGCCCGGTGGCCCGCCGGAAAGTGAGCAGGCCGCGACCCTGCCCAGCCCTGGGTCCACCCTCGCGGCCGCCACCGCCGAGGTGGCGCCCCCGAAGAAGGAAGAGCTCCCCGTGAAGCAGATGCCCGACAGCGTGACGACTCCCCCGCAGCCCGCCTCCAGCGCGCGGGCCCTCAAGGCCGCGGCCCGGACGATGGTGGCCGTCGCCGCCTGCTCGGGCCTGGGTTGCCCCAGCGGCCCGCAGGTGCGCACGGCGCCGCCCGGAGAGCCCTGCCCGCCCGGCGCGGTGGAGGCGATGAGGAAGGCCGGAATCCGAATCGGGGATAGAACCGGCCTCATCTTCGTCGACGCGAAGGATTTTGGAGAACCGGTCCCCGTCCGGGAGGGCCGCGTCCAGGTCGAACTCAGCACGAACTTCGGAGCCCTCACGTCCGGCAAGGCCGTGGGCGAGCTGATCTTCGCTGACCGCGTCTACGGCCGCTTCACCCAGGCCTACACCCGTGGAGGGGACTACATCCCCGTGTGCCTGGAGATGGTCGAGCAGTACGGGGTCCGCGGCATCCGGCGAAAAGGCCGCGACCCGGGCCCTGGCAGCGCCACGGTCAGCAACACCGCCGTGGTCTACGCCGTGAGTCGCTTCGAATAGTGGCCTCCACCACCGGCCTGTTCCGCATGTCAGGGAAGTGATTGTCCGTGTTCACGCCACTGCCCATCCTGATTGCCCTTGCCTTCGCGGCCCTGCCCGCGGAGCCCGCGTACGCCCAGCCCACCTCCTGCCGTGAGTCGACGGAGCGTCCCATTGCGTTGGGCGATGCGTGGTGCGGCCAGCCGCCTGAAATCCGGGTTGGAGAAGGCGTCGTCACGGTGTTGCGCTTCGACACGCCCCTGGTACGCGCCGAGACGACTGGCCCAGGGAGCTTCCGCCGGGTCGTGGACGGTGAACTCCTCATCTTGGTGCCAGAGGAGCCCGTGACTGACGAATCCCGCGCCTCGCTCACGGTGTACTTCGCGGACGGAGCGGTCCCTACCCAGGCCACGCTCCACCTCGTCGTGGCGACGCCCGCGCGAGCGGAGCGGCAGGTGGAGATCTTCCGGCGAGCGCGCACAGCGGCCTCGCTCCAACGGGAACTGCGCGAGACGCAGCGGACGCTTCAGGAACTGCGTGAGGAGAACGCGCGGCTGCGCGCGGCGCAGGCGCGCCCCGGTGGCTTGATGGGGCTGTGGGTGAGTGGAGTCATGGGCGGCGCAGGCGTCGCCACACGAGAGCTTCTGGACGTCCGGAGACACGCGAGGAACAGCCTGGTGCTTCGGGCCGGGATGACCTTCCGGGCCCGGAGCATGTTGGTGGTCGTGGGCCTGAAGAACCCGCTGGGTGCGAAGCCCTGGCAAGTCACCGGCGCGGCATTGGTCGGTCCCGATGGCGCGGAGTTGAAGATCGCGCGGGTATGGGCCCCGGCCGCCATCAACCCCGGCGACGAAATGGACATCCTGGTGGAGACCGAGCCCGTGGAAGTCGCACCACGAGGCCCCTTCACCCTGACGCTGTGGGGAGAGGACGGCAAGCGCCCCGTCATCCTCGGCAACATCGAGTTCCCGTGAGCGACGAGCCAGCCGAGCGCATCACGCCAGTGCCGATATCCACGACGTTGGAGCAGGGCCAATCGAATGGGACTCGGCCACCAACACAGAGACCAGGGGGCAGCCTACCCCAGCCGCTGGGCTGCTCCAGCACTGCCACCGGCACGGCGAGTCGCCGCGATGCCTACGCGCTGGCAACCTGCACTGACACTGTCTCGTGCTGCATCCAACGAAACCCAGGCATGCCCGAAATGTGCGGTCTTACGGCGAGCGAAGCCGCCTCTCACATGGCCGGCGTCAAGATGACTGTGGAAGAGGTGACGCATGTCCGAAAAGGTTGACTGGGACCCCATCCGCGCGCTGGCACGCCGGGTCATCCGGGAGGGGGCGCCACTCGTCCTTGACGAGGATGTGCGCGCACTCCTCCGGCGCACAGCGCGAGAAGTAGGCATCAGCGATGCCAATGCTGCGCGCGCGCTCACGACAGAGGCGGGCGCCTTGGACCTCCTCAACGAGACCTCGCGACGCATCACGGACGGGTCCAACAGATTGATGGACGCGTTACACAGGATGTACCGCCACCAGAAGGCCGGAGACTTCGACAGCGCCCGCCAGGAAATGCGAGATGTGCTCGCCGTCGAGGAGGTACCGCGCTACCGAGCGACGGCACAGGGTCAGCTCGAAGAAATGGCGGACGAGCCGTAGCGTGGTGGTGCACCACTTCGACCGCCAGGGCGTCGTGGAGCAGTTGCCGGGCGCCATCTACGTCGCCGGCATCGCGACGGCGGTCCACTTCAACCAACATGCGGGACAGGCGGCGCGAGCCATTGGTGATGCGGGACGCAATCTCCCTCACGAGGACGGCTGCGCTTTCGTCGGGTTGGAGAGCCCGTCTCGACACGTACCTCCCTGCCTGATGGGCCTCCCAGTCGCCGCGACCTGACGCGCGGCACGGACCGATACCGCCCCTGTCATCCTCGCGACGCAACTGTCCTATGCTGAACAGTGTCTCCCTCGCGGCGCCCCAGGACACTCCCACATGAGCCCAGAACCCACGTCTCTCGGACCGCTCGCCTTGTCACTGTCAGGGGGTGGCTACCGCGCGGCGGCCTTCCACCTGGGGGCGCTGCGCCTTCTGGACGCCGTGGGGCTGCTCCCCGACGTGGTGGGTCTGTCCACCGTGTCCGGCGGCACGCTCACGGGGCTGGCCTGGGTGACGAGCCAGTTGGAAGGCAAGTCGTTCCGCGAGTTCCATGCCGGCTACTCCGGCTATCTCCAGCGCACCAACGTCATCGCCGAGGCCCTCACCGG
Organism: Myxococcus hansupus; assembly: GCF_000280925.3. Taxonomy (NCBI): domain Bacteria; kingdom Pseudomonadati; phylum Myxococcota; class Myxococcia; order Myxococcales; family Myxococcaceae; genus Pseudomyxococcus; species Pseudomyxococcus hansupus. Next base: position 3,080,294 of record NZ_CP012109.1, on the reverse strand, counting down.
ACTCACGTCGAACCGTGACCACGGCAGCCACGCGTGGGCCAGCCTCATCCGCTCCGCCTCGGACATCTACGCGCGGCCCGACTTCCTGGGCGACCGGCGACTGGGCGCGGTCCTGGACTCGGACCGCGTGCAGTTGAAGGAGGCCATCTTCAACACCACCGAGTTCCACACCGGCCTGGACTTCCGCTTCCGCCGCAGCGACAGGCCCGGCGCGCTGCTGGGCAACAACGGCTACCGGGTGCCCCGCTCCGTGGGCCAGCACGTGCGGCTGGCGGACATCGCCGCCGCATCGTCCTGCTTCCCCGGCGGCTTCGAGCCCCTCGTCTTCCCCCAGCAGTTCCACTGGCCCCAGGACTACCCGCTCGACACGGCGAAGCAGGAGCTGGGCCCGAAGTTCGAGGGCGGACTGCCCCTGATGGATGGCGGCATCTATGACAACCAGGGCATCGACAGCCTGATGCTGGCGTATGGCGCGTCCGAACCGCCGCCCACGTTGATCATCTCCGACGTGAGCACCCAGAGCCCGCGCATGTACGACGTCCCGGAGAACCCCACGAAGCGCGGCTGGGTGACGCTCGATGGCGTCTCCTGGATGGCCTATGGCCTGTTCGCGCTGACGCTGGCCTCCGCCGCCATCCTCGCGTGGCGCGGCTTCGAAACCGCGAGCCAGGGTGCCTGGTCCCCGAGCGATTACTTCCTGTATCTGATTCCCGGCCTGATGAGCGCGGCGGCGGCCACCGCGCTGGTCTGGGCGCGCGCGCGACTCAACGACGTCATGGCGCTCCTCAAGCGGCAGATGGACCTGGACGTCTGGCCCTCGTTCAAGAAGCTCACGGTGCTGGAGTTCGCACAGATGCTCGTCCTGCGCGTCACATCGATGCTGGCGATGACGTCGCAGGTGTTCATGAAGCGCGTGCGCGGCCTCGTCTTCAGTCAGCTCTACCAGGACCGCCGCTTCAAGGACCGGCGCGTGTCCAACCTCATCACCGCGCTCACCGTGGACCGCCCCCACCTGTTCGCGAAGCACCCGTGGCTCAAGCCCGGCCCGCACCTGGTCGCGCTGGGCACCCAAGCTTGCCAGATGCCCACCACGCTCTGGTTCACGCAGGCCCGCCAGTTCACCGCCGTGGAGTCCGCCGGCGCGGCCACCCTCTGCTTCGTGCTGCTGCGCCACCTCATCGACCACCACACCGGCCAGTTCGAGGCCCCGGGCCAGCCGCTCAACGCCCTCTATGAGCGGCTGCGCCAGGAATGGTCCGTGCTCAACCCGCAGCGCCCCCAGCCCGAGGACCAACAGTCCGTGGCCGCCTGAAGGCCGGGCCACACCATGGCGGCCCTGGGCTCGCGAGCCACGAGCGCGCCCCGGCAGCGCATCATCAACGGCACGGGCGACATCCGCACCTCCGGCGCCCGACAGCGCGAGCTGCTGGAGACCGCAGGCGTCGGCTTCGACGCCAGGGGCCACGTGCACCTGGACGCGTACCTCGGGCCCGGCCCCTCCGCCCGGCGCCTCACTCCGGATATGAGTCTTGCGCCGCTTTCCTGCGAGCAGGCTCCGCGGCCTTGCGCTCCTGAAACTCGCGGTCAGCCGCGAGCTTCTCCTCGACGGCTTGGGCCAGCTTCGAGGGAACCTCCTCGGCGAGGAAGGGCGCGAGCTGCGTGAGTGCCCGCTCGAGTTCCGGAAAGGGCACCTGATCTTTTTCGACCAGGATCTTCCAGGGCTCGGAGATGGAGTTTCGCGCCAGATTGAAAGCGACTCGCTCCACCTGGCGCTCGGTGGGGACAGAGATGCGGACGAACCCGAAGCCGTCATTCTCACACGCGGTGACGATGACCTCCGTGTGCGAACCCGTCCTCCCTCGCCTCCCCCGCTCCCCGTATTGGGCGCTGCACGCCCGCAGGGGACGCAGTTGCACCTGGATGCCGGCCAGCGCCTGCAGGCCCCCGACGTCCGTCTTGCCGATCATCCCGATGTCGGTCGGTTTCCGGTTCAACAGGAACGTCGTCGCGGCCACGCCGCCCACCATCGCGACCGCGGCGAAGATGAAAATCGCGCCCTTGCCGGACGTCCGCGCCGGCTCCGAAGGCAGTGTCTTCATGTCCAGTGACTCACTCGGTATAGGAGTTCTTCGCCGCTTCCTTGCGAGAACGTTCGGCGTCCTTGTACTCCTGCTGCGCGCGCTCGCTGTCCGCCCGCCGCTGGACTGCATTGGCGAGTTCCTCTGGATACTTCTCCACGAGGAGCGGCGCGAGCTGCTGGAGCGACTGCTTGAGATCCGGGAACGAGGTCTCCTCCTTGTCGACGAGAACCTTCCAAGCCGCGGACCTGGAGCTCCGCTTCATGGCGAAGGCGACCTTGCGTGACTGCAACTCCTCCGGAACGGAGATAGAGACAGAGGAGGCCGACGGCCCGTCACAGTGCGAGACGGAGACGTACTTGGAGGAGCCCAACCAGCGGTGCCTCGCCACGCCTCGCCGCGCGCCGTATTCAATGATGCAGGCATTCAACGCCTGTAACTGCGCCTGGAACGGCGCCAGTTCTGGATTGCCGCCGACATCGGAATGCAAGCCGCCGCCCATTCCGCCGCCATTGAGCAGCATCGCCCCGCCACCCATGAGGCCGACAAACACAGCGACCGCCAGGAGGCGGATGACGGTGGCGTTGCCGGACTTTCGCCCGGGCTGCGTCGCTCTTTGAGTCATCGGGGCACGAACCTAAATGCAACGCGCACCCACCGAAAACCCCTGAACGGGGGGCGCGTGAAAAAGGCGGGAAGTTCACTCCGGATAAGAATTCTTCGCCGCTTCTTTGAGAGTGCGCTCCGCCTCCTTCTTTTCCGCCCGCTCGCGAGCCCAGCGCGCATCCAGGTCGGCATCACGTTGACGCTCGATGGGGTACTGCGTGAGGAGGTGGGGGGCGAGCTGTTCGAGCGAGTTTTTGAGCGCGGGGAACGAGGTCTTCTCCTTCACGACCAGGATCTTCCAGGGCGCATTCACCGAGCTCCGCGTCATGTCGAAGGCGACGCCGTCCACCTGTCGCTCCGGAGGCACGCTGACGAAGACCCGATAAGAGGACCCGCAGGGCGTGACGTAGGCCGTCTCCCTGGAACCGAGCATCCACTTCCCCCCCAACCGTTTCCGAGCTCCGTATTCGACCTCGCACGCGTCCAGGGACGACCACTGCGCCTGGACGGCGGCCAACTCCGGAAGCGGTCCCACGTTCGTGGTCCGCATCCAGCCCATGGGCGCGAGGCCCGTGATCACCACCGCCATGAGCGCCACGAGCAGCGACACGGCGAAAGTGACCATCAGGATTTTCTTGCCCTGCGACATTCTCGCGGGCGGCGTAGGCGATGTTTCCATTGCCGCCGAACCCTAAAGGAGCTCGCTCTTGAAAGAAAATCGGGCAACGGGCGTCGCCCGACTGGATTCGGGCGGCAGCCGCATCAGCAGGACTCCGCAGCGGCGCGGTTCTCACTCCGGATAAGAATTCTTCGCCGCTTCTTTGCGAGCGCGCTCCGCATCCTTGTACGCCGCCCAGTCGCGTGCCGACCGCGCCCGCTCGTCGGCGTCACGCTGACGCTCGATCGGATACTGCGTGAGCAGCAGGGGCGTGAGCTGTTCGAGCGACTGCTTGAGCGCGGGGAACGCCGTCTCCTCCTTCTCGATCAGGATCTTCCAAGGCGCTTTCACGGAGTCCCGCTTCAGGTTGAAGGCGACACCGCGCGCCTGCAGCGCCTGCGGCACCCCGACGGAGATCCCAAAGGCAGAGTGAGTCCCGCAGGGCACGACCCGAATCGTCTTATGAGAACCCGTCGAGCCCACCCTGTTCGCGCGACTTCGACTCCCGTACTGCATCTCGCACGCGTCGAGGGACGACAACTGCGCCTGGATGGCGGTCAACTCCGGAAGCTGTCCCACGTCCGTGGTCCGCATCCAGCCCATGGGCGCGGTTCCCGCGGCCACCGCCACAGCCACCACCGCGACGAGCGCCAGGCCCCGAAAGCGGCGAGGGCGATGGTGAGCTTCTTGACCTGAGACAACGGCTCGGGCGGCGTAGACGGTGTTCGCATGGCCGCGGCAAGCTAGCGAAACCCGCGCATCCCGGACAATCGGGCATCGGGCGCCGCTGGACAGGATTCGAGCAATCCATCAACACGCCGAGCCAGCGCTTGGACCAGGTCCCAATCGAGCGCTTCGGAACATGCCCATCTCCTCTTGTCCCTGCGAGGCCCGCGCTACGGCGCATCTGCCAGGTCCTCGAGCTGGCCTTCCGCTATCTCGCGGTAGAGCGGCACCACTTCGACGGCGAGCACATCGCGCATTTCCTGCCGGGCATTGTCGTAGTCCCCCGCCTGCCGATAGCGCTTGGCGCGATAGAGCGCGTCCACGATGCGATCCGAGCCCTCCTTGATGCGACGCGCGCACTCCAGGAGCAGCGCTTCCGCACTGGCGCGCGAGCCGAGTGCTTGAGTGGCATCGGCGGCGCTGATGCCCACTTCGGGAGCGGTTCGTATCAACAGCGCTTTCACCTCGTCCGTCAGCGTCAGCGACTCCCCGCTTCGGATTCGCCGTGCCAGCGCGCGAACTGGCTCCCATTCGAGATCGTCGGTCATGAGCGATTACCTCTTGCCCGTGCGCGGGCGACACTTGTTGAGGGGCCACTCCTGCTGCCCCTCGCAGTAGCGAAAGCAGGCGTAGCAGGCCCCCGCCAATCGTCGTTTTTGCACTCGGCATATGTCGAAATGCAGCGGCGCTTCCACTCGGGCAGCTCTGCGTTGTGAGCATCATCTACGGAGGGCGCGTCGTCCGTCGCCTCCATGGCCATCTTGACGCCGGCCAGATGCGATGCCGCCTCGCTCGCCGAAAGGCCGCACGCTTCGGGCATTCCCGGGTTGCGCTGGAGGCAGCACGACACCGTGTCGGTGCAAGACGCCAGGGCATAGGCATCGCGTTGGAGCGTCGTGCTGGTGGCGCTACTGCTGGCACAGCCCAGCGACACGACGGCAAAGAGGCACGAGAGGCCAAGTCCTGCGCTCCGCTTTTCCATGGAAAGCGAGCCTAGCTGACAACTTGGCACCAAGCGTCAGTACTCCGGTGAAGGGCGCCGCCCGGCAGGACTCGGGCGGCGGCCATCACGCTCGACGGTGCTACGACAACCGCAACAGCTTGCGCGCCTGCTCCGGCGTCGCCGGCTCCCGGCCGTGGGCCCGCGCGCGCTTCACCGCCTCCGCGACGAGCTCCCAGTTGCCCTTCGCGAGCACGCCCTTGGACACGTAGATGTTGTCCTCCAGGCCCACGCGCGCGTTGCCGCCCCGCTTCGCCGCCTCGTCCACGTAGGCAAGCTGGTGCCGCCCCACGCCCGCCACCGTCCAGGTGGAGCCTTCCGGCAGCGAGGCGATCATGAAGTCCAGCACCTCCGGACGCGGCTGCAACGTGCCCGGCACCCCGAGCACGAAGTCGAAGTGCGCCGGCAGGTCCACCAGCCCTTCCTTCGCCAGGTAACGGGCCTCGTCAATCATGCCCACGTCGAAGCACTCCAGCTCCGGCCGCAGCCCGGCATCCCGGATGCGCCTGGCGATGTCGCGCACCAGCGGCCGGGGATTCCAGAAGACGTCCTCGCCGAAGTTCACCGTGCCCGTCGTCAAGGTGGCCATGTCCGGCCGGTCCTCGCCGGTGAGCGTCAGCGGCCCGCAGCGCTGGTCCACCGTCATGCCCACCGCGCCGCCCGTGGACGTCTGGATGAGCACGTCCGTGCGCTTGCGGATGGCGCGGATGGCCGCGCGGAACAGCTCCGCGTCCTGCGACGGCTTGCCGTCCGCCGTGCGCACGTGCAGGTGCACCATCGCCGCGCCCGCCTCACGGCAGCGCACGGCGTCCTCGGCGATCTCCTCCGCGGTGATGGGCAGGTGCGGTGTCTGCTCGCGCGTCGTCTCCGCGCCCACCATGGCCGCGGTGATGACCATGGGCGCGCTCATTTCGCCCCCCGCTGCTTGTCCTTGGGCACCACGCACGTCCCCGTGGCCCGGCACACCACCACCGGCTCCGCCAGGACGTCCGCCGCCGAGTCATTCACGTCCGGCCGCGGCTTGATGACCTTGCGCGCCTCGAAGCGCATCTTGCGCGACGTGTTGCCCGCGCTGACGATTTCACCCTCCGCCTCGATGAAGTCCCCCGCGTACACCGGGGCCAGGAACTCCACGGCGTCGTAGGCGCGGAACAGGCCCTCGTCGCCGTCGCTGCGGATGCACAGCTCCGTGGCCACGTCGCCAAAGAGCCCCAGCATGCGCGCGCCGTCCACCAGGTTGCCGCCGTAGTGCGCGTCGTGGCTGCTCATGCGCAGCCGGATGACCGCCTTCGTTCCCGTGCTCACTGGGGCTCCCCCTGGTAGTGCGCGTCCTGCGGCTCCTTGCCTTCCTTCTTGAGCAGCGCATGGACGATGTAGTTCGCCACGTCGGACGGCTTGGTGCCAGGCCCGAAGCCGGCGTCGAAGCCCAGCTCCAGCGCCAGCTTGTGGTCCACGCGGGGCCCGCCCAGCAGGAGCTGGACCTTGCCGTGGATGCCCGCGGCCTTCGCCGCCTCGATGAAGTGCCGCGAGTTGTCCTTGTGCACGTCACGCTGGGTGACGACCTGGCTCACCAGGATGGCGTCCGCGTTGCGCGCCATGGCCTTCTTGATGAGGTCCTCGTTCGGCACCTGGCTGCCCAGGTTGAAGGCCTCGAACCACGCGTAGCGCTCCAAGCCGTAGTCGCCCGCGTAGCCCTTCATGTTGAGGATGGCGTCGATGCCCACCGTGTGCGTGTCCGTGCCCGTGCAGGCGCCGAACACCACGATGCGCCGCTTCACCTTCTCCTTGATGAAGGCGTTGAGGTCGTCGAAGGACATCTTCTTCACGACGACTTCGGGCACGTCGATTTCGGAGTAGTCCAGCGCGACGGACGACCGCGCGTAGACGACGAAGAACGTGTAGCTGTCCGCGGCGCGCTCGGCGGCGGCCACCTTCACGTCGGAGAACCCCATCTTCTTCGTGAAGACGGCGGCGGCCTCCTTGGCCTTTTCGGACAGCGGCACCGGCAGGGTGAACGACAACTGCACCACGCCGTCGTCCCGCCGGTCGCCGTAGGGACGGATGATCTGCTTGCTCGGCTTCACCATCGGTTCACTTCCCCCGGGCCCGCTGAATCTTGACGCTGGTGCCCACCTTCTGGGCCAGCGGCGCGAACCGCTCCTGCTTCGTCTGCTCCAGATAGAAGATGACCGACCACGTCGTCTTCCCGTCGCAGCCCACATACGTCACGGAATCCACCGCGCCACTGCCATCCGGCGCCACGTCCGTCTCCTGACGCTTCGCCGCCGGCTGGGCGCCCACCTTCAAGCGCTCCCAGCCCTTTCCGCCAATGGACGCGACAATCTTGTCCACGCACGTCTGGGCCTTCATGCCGGCCGTCTGCACGGCGCCCACGTCCACCAGGAAGTACGCATCCCCGCTGGGCGCCTGGAACTTGAACGTCCCCTCCTCTTCCGCGCGGCTCCACGACGCGGGAACGCTGAGGGAGATGTTCTTCACCTGGACCTGCGCCAGCGCGTCCGCGGAGCCGCCCGCGGAGAGAACCATGGCAAGCACTGAACCGAGCATCACTGCGCCTCCAGGAGGTCGAGGAACGGGTTGAAGTAATCCGGCGCCTTCTCCAGCACGCCGTCCAGGCCCTTGCCGCCGGTCTCCTCGCGCTTCACGTCACCGAAGTGGCCCCGGCCGATGGCGGTCACCATGCCCTCGTCACGGCACTCCTGGAGGAGCTGCTCCGCCCGGGCGAAGACCTCGCGAGCCCGGTTGGCGATCTTCCCGTCCTCGCGAACGGTGAACTCCTCGTCGATGCCCCGCGCCGCGCGGTGGATGTAGGCCGCGGACTTGAGCGCCACGTAGCGGTCCGCGAGCAGCGGCGTGTGCATGGCCTCCGTCATCATGCCCAGGAGTTGGATGCCCTGCCGCGTCCACATGGCCACCAGGTTCGCCATCACGTCGTATGCGTGGCTGAAGAAGATGTCCGTCTCCTTGTGCTTGGTGGGCGGCATGTACTTCAGCGGCGCGTCCGGGAAGCAGCGGCGCACCAGCATGGCCTGCGACAGCTCCAACAGGAGCGTGTCCTCGCGGTACGGGTCGATTTCGTACGCGTGGCCAATGCCCAACTGCCAGTCCTTGAGGCCCGCGCGCTTGGCGAAGCACTCGTTGATGAACTGGCTGGCGATGACGGTGTGGGCCGCGTCGTACGCGTCCGCCGTGGTGATGTAGTTGTCCTCGCCGGTGTTGATGATGATGCCGGCCAGGGCGCAGATGCGGCGGCTGAAGTACTGGTCGATGAACGTGCGCCGCATGTTGATGTCACGGAAGAGGATTCCGTACATCGCGTCGTTGAGCAGCATGTCCAGCTTCTCGTAGGCCGCGCAGAACGCGATCTCCGACATGCAGAGGCCGGACGAGTAGTTGGTCAACTGGATGTAGCGCTTCTGCTTGCGGCTCTCGTCATCCAGGGCCTCGCGCATGATGCGGAAGTTCTCCTGGGTGGCGTAGGTGCCGCCGTAGCCTTCCGTGGTCGCGCCGTGCGGGACGTAGTCCAGCAGCGACTGGGCCGTGGAGCGGATGACGGCGATGACGTCCGCGCCCGCCTGGGCCGCCGCGCGCGCCTGGTCCACGTCGTCGTAGATGTTGCCCGTGGCCACGATGACGTACTTGTGCGGCGCGGGCGGCATGGGGAACTGCTTCTGCAATGCGTCGCGCTGCGCGATGCGCGCCTTCAAGTCCTCCATCGCGGCGCGCGCCTCGGCGCGGACCTCTTCGCGGAGGTTGTGCTCCTTCTCGGCGGACAGGGGCGCGAGCTTCTCGGTGGGAAGCGCCGTCAGCCGCTCCACGGCCTCCAGCGGGCTCTTCGCCCCCAGCTCCAGCGCACGGCCGTACCAATAGGCGGCGCCCTTGTTGAGCACCCCGGCGGCCTTCAGCTTGTCCACCATCAGGTTGGCAAGCGGCACGCCTCGCGCGCCAGCTCCGGAGATTCCAAAGAAGCGCAACACGGTGCGCTCGGTCGAAACAGTGGTGTTACGGCGGATGAGGTCGAAGATCGGGTTGACGATTTCGTCCGCCAGCTTGCGCGCATGATCGATTCGCGCATCTTCAATGAACGGGCCTGGCATGAGCGCACCTTACCCGCCCGGGCGGAAGCCGGTAGCGCCGATACACACCCCTGGAGCGTTGCCGCACCGCATTACCGGTTCGCGGCTCACAGCACCGATGGGGCGGTGAACGGGGCCACCGACGGAGCGGTGATTCCACCGATACTTCGGTGATGTCGCTTGAACACCACTCGTAAGTCACTGACTTTATTGCTCACGAAGCAACGGCATGAGGAGTGCTTTGGTAGGGGTCGTCTCATCCCCCAAGACACGGAGAATCCCTTGCAGACCCGCTCCCTGCTGCTGTCGGCCATGCTTCTTGGCGGCTCGGCCGCTGTTGCCGCCACGCCGCCTCCCCTCACGACGGATACCGGCTCTCCCGTTGGGACCAACCAGAGCTCCAAAACGGCGGGCCCCCGTGGCGGCATCCTGCTGGAGGACTTCCATCTCATCGAAAAGCTGGCGCGCTTTGACCGCGAGCGCATCCCCGAGCGCGTGGTCCATGCACGCGGCACCGGCGCGTACGGCACCTTCGAAAGCTACGGCGACTTCTCCAAGCTGACGCGCGCGTCGATCTTCTCCGCCAAGGGCAAGAAGACGCCGATGTTCGTGCGCTTCTCCACGGTCATCCATCCGTCCGGTTCGCCGGAGACGCTGCGCGATCCTCGCGGCTTCGCGCTCAAGTTCTACACGGACGAGGGCAACTGGGACCTGGTGGGCAACAACCTGCCCATCTTCTTCATCCGCGACGCCATCAAGTTCCCGGACATGGTGCACTCGCTGAAGCCGTCGCCCATCACCAACAAGCAGGACCCGAACCGCTTCTTCGACTTCTTCTCGCACCAGCCCGAGTCGACGCACATGCTCACGCAGGTGTACTCGGACATCGGCATCCCGGCGAACTACCGCCAGATGAACGGGCACGGCGTCCACTCCTTCAAGTTGGTCAACGCGAAGGGTGAGTACAAGTACGTGAAGTTCAACTGGGCCTCGCAGCAGGGCGTGAAGAGCCTCACCGCCGACGAGGCCACGCGGGTGGTCGGGCAGGACCACCAGCACGCCACCTCGGACCTCTACGCGTCCATTGGCGCGGGCAAGTTCCCCTCGTGGGAGCTGAGCGTGCAGGTGCTGGACCCCAAGGAGCTGGATAAGTTCAGCTTCGACCCGCTCGACGCGACGAAGCTCTGGCCCGAGGCCCAGGTGCCGTCCATCAAGCTGGGCAAGTTCACGCTCAACAAGATGCCGGACAACTTCTTCGAGGAGACGGAGCAGGCGGCCTTCTCCCCGGGCGTGCAGCCGCCGGGCATCGAGCCCTCCGAGGACCGGCTCCTGCAGGGTCGCCTCTTCTCCTACGCGGACACGCAGCGCTACCGCATTGGCGCCAACTACCAGTCGCTGCCCATCAACAAGGCGCGCGCGGCGGTGAACAACAACAGCCAGGCGGGCAGCATGAACTCCGCCAACACGAAGTCGGACGTGAACTACGAGCCCAGCGTCACCCGGGAGACGCAGGACGCGCCCGAGTTCCTCTTCTCCAACGCGGCGCTCAGTGGCACCACGCAGCAGCGCGGCATCGAGAAGACGGACAACTTCGCCCAGGCGGGCGCCTTCTACGCCGCGCTCGACGCGGGCGGGAAGGACCGCCTCATCAAGAACCTGGCCGCCGACCTGAACCAGGTGCGTGACGCGAAGATCAAGGCGCGCATGGTGGGCCACTTCTTCATGGCCAACGCCGACTACGGCACCCGCCTGGCCAAGGCGGTCAACGTGAAGGTGGACGACGCCAAGGCCGCCGTGGCCCCGCTCGCCGCCCGCTGAGTTCCCCTGGCTCCGGTCCCTGGCGCGCCGTTCGCCAGGGGCCGGCCCCACTCCGCCGCTCTCCCTGCGAGAAGGCCGGGGCGTGATGTCACCGGGTGGCGAGTCTCCCCCTCACGCCGCCGTCGTCGCGTCCCGGTCTTCCCTCAGCGGGAGCAGCACCTTCGCTTCTGGAGTCCGACATGATTCGCAAACTGCTGTTGGGAACCCTGGCGCTGATGATGCTGGGCGGCGGCGTGCTGACGGCCGCGTGGATGTCCCTGCGCACGACGCCCGCGCCCCAGGGACGGCTGCTGGCGACCAGCGACGCCGAGCGCTACCTGCTGGCCGCCGCCCGCGCGGGTGAAACGGACCTGGTGGCGGGGCTCGTCAAGGCGGGGACGCCCGTGGAGGCACGGGATGCGCGCGGGTTCTCCCCGCTCATCCTCGCCGCGTACCACGGACATGCGGAGACGGTGCGCGCGCTGCTCGCCGCTGGCGCGGATGCCTGCGCCGGGGACAACAACGGCAACACCGCGCTGATGGGCGCCGCCTTCAAGGGCTACGCGGACATCGTGGGCATGTTGAACCAGCAGCCCTGCGCGGTGGACCAGGGCAACCGCTTTGGCCAGACGGCGCTGATGTTCGCGTCCCTCTTCGGCCGCAAGGAGGTGGTGGAGCAGCTCCGACAGAAAGGCGCCTCGTCCGAGGTGCGCGATGGCAGCGGACGCAGCGCCCAGGACTGGGCGCTCACGCAGGAGCCGCGGGCCCCGGTGCCGGAAACGCCCGAGGCACCCGAGCCCTCCGCGGCGGCGCACTGAAGCCAGGGCCGCGGCGACAACCGGTCACGGGTGACGCTGGCGCCTCGGACAGCGGCTCCAGGAGACATGGAGCCGACGCCCTCGACAAGGGCGGCTGGTTGCCGCCAGGAGTCCCGACTTCACGCAACGCGGGTGACGCTGGCGCCTCGAGCCGCAGCTCCAGGAGACATGGAGCCGACGCCCCCGGGAAGGGCGGCTGGCTACCGCCAGGAGTCCCGACTTCACGCAACGCGGGTGACGCTGGCGCCTCGAGCCGCAGCTCCAGGAGGCTTGGAGCCGGCAGCCCTGGCAACGAGCGCGGACTGCCGCCAGAAGTCCGGCCGTCGAGCAACCCCGGCGGGACTTCGGGCGGCGCGCGCCGACTAAACGTAACGCGTGGCGAAGAGCTGGAGCAGCTCCGGCTCGGTGCGCAGCAGGTCGAGCGTCAGCGCCGCGTGGCCGGGCACGTACCCGTTGCCCACCACCATGGTGACGTCCTTGCCCACGCCCTCGGCCCCCAGCGCCGCCGCCGTGAAGCTGGTGGCCATGGAGAAGAAGATGGCCGTGCCGCCGTCCTTCACCGACAGGATGGTGGCCATCTCCGTGTTGCCCACGCTGGCGCAGTTGATGACCAGGTCGCAGAGCTGACCGTCCGTGGCCTGGCTCACGGCCTCCATCACGTCCACGCCCTGCGTGGCGTCCACCTTCAGCGCGACGTCACACAGGCCGATGCCCGACAGCGCGTCGAGCGCGCCTTGCGACACGTCCAGCGCGAGCAGCTTGCCGCGGCTCTCCAGGTTGCGCCGCGCCTGCGCGAGGCACAGGGCACCGCTCTTCCCCGCGCCCAGCACCGCCACCGTCATGCCCGGCCGCACGTGACGCGCCACGAGCGCGGGAGCGCCACAGACGTCCAGCGCCGCCAGCGCCAGCGTGTCCGGCATGTCCGTGGGCAGCTTGGCGTAGATGCCACTGGCGAACAGCAGCGCGTGGCCGCGGATGTCCACCCGGTCGATGTCGGCGTGCACCGCCTTCACTTCCTCGATGACCAGCGGCGTCAGCGTGAGGCTCACCAGCGTCGCGATGCGGTCCCCCACCTTGAGGAACTCACGCGCGGGGTGCTTCGCGCCCAGCTCCTTCACACGGCCAATCAACATGCCGCCCGAGCCGGTGACGGGGTTCTGCATCTTCCCCCGCTCGCGGACGATTTCCTGGATGCGCTCGCCAATGCGCTTCGCATCACCACCCACCTCGCCCTTGATCTGCTTGAAGGACGCGGCGTCGATGTTGAGGCTCTCCACGTCGATGAGCAGCTCGGACTCGCGGCACGGCAGCGACGGGTCCAGTTGCTTGGCGCGCTGGGGCAGTACGCCCTTCTCGCCGACGACGCGGGACAGTCCGTAGAGGTCGATGCTCATGTTCCCGTCTCCCTGAGGTGTGGCGGGCGCCCGGCCCACTCACGGCGGGGCGCACCCAGGGAGGCGTCTACCCGCTCCGGCGGGGGAATGGCCAGCGCCACGTCACCGAAGCGGCGCGGGGCGTCCCGCAGCGGGCATCCCGCCCACGCGAAACGCCCCGGTGTCCGGTTGCGTCACTCCTGCGCCAGGTTCGGCACCAGGACGGACAGCGAGCGCTCGAAGCGGTAGGACACGCCGGAGTGGCCGTCCTCGAACTCCTCGTGGACGCGCTCCACGCCCGCGTTCTTGAAGTCCTCGGCGAGCATCCGCGTGCCCCAGCGGATGTTGAACTCGTCGCGCGTCCCACAGTCGAGATAGACGGTCTTGAGCTTCCGGAACGCGTCCATGAACTTGGGCACGAAGCGCACCGGGTCGTGCACCAACCAGCGGTTCCACACGTCCAGGCGCAGCCGGCCCGTGTTCACGTCGAAGGGCAGCTCCAGGTTGAGCGGCTCGCCCTTCTTCGGGGAGTACGCGGCGGCCATCGCCAGCACGTTCACCACCGGAAAGTCGTCACCGCGCATCTTCGTCTCGCGCACGCGCGCGTGGAAGTCCGCGTGCCACGCCTCCACCCCACCCGCCTTGAGCAACGCCGCCGCGGCCTTCGGCAGGTCCGGCAGGTAGCAGTATTCGAAGTAGGCGTCCGCCGCGTGCATGCCCACGTGCGAGAACAGGTCCGGGTGGTAGCGCCCCATCACCAGCGCGCCATAACCGCCGGAGCTGTGCCCCACCACCGCGCGCGAGGCGGCCTTCGGCAGGGTGCGGTAGGTGCGGTCCACGTACCCCACCACGTCCTTGGTCAGGTAGTCGCGGTACCGGCCAATCGCATCGCTGTTCACCCACTGGCTGCCGCCCAGCGACGTCCAGCCGTCCGGAAAGACGCCGATGACGGGCGGAATCGCGCCGGATTCGATGAGCGCGTCCAGGCGCAGGGGGACGGTGGGCGCGAAGCCGGAGGCGTTCGTCCACGAGCCCCCGCTGTTGCCGAAGGCATGCAGGAAGTAGACGACCGGGTAGCGCCGCTCGCCCGCGCCGTAGCCGGGAGGAAGGTACACGGTGAGCTTGCGGCGAGCCGGGTCTCCCAGCGGGTTCGACTCCAGCGCGGGCGACAGCAGCTCACTCGACTCCAGCAATCCATTCATCCGTGCATTCCCTTCCTCGGGCCCGCGGCTACGCGCGCGAACCAGGTTGCTTCCCCAGGACCTTCATCACCGCTTGCAGGTCCTCCCACGCCTTGCGCTTCTCCGCGGGGCTGCGCAGGAGGTACGCCGGGTGGAAGGTGGGCATGAGCTGGATGCCCTCGTAGGTGCGCCAGTTGCCACGCAGGCGGGTGATGGCCGTGCTGTCGCGCAGCAGCGTCTGCGCCGCGAACTTGCCCAGCGCCACCACCACCTTGGGCTGGATGGCCGCGAGCTGCGCGCGCAGGAACGGCTCACACGCGGCGATCTCCTCCGGCTCTGGGTTGCGGTTCCCCGGCGGCCGGCACTTCACGACGTTGCAGATGTAGACGTCGTCGCGGCGGTAGCCCATGGCGCCAATCATCTTCGTCAGCAGCTCGCCGGCCGCGCCCACGAAGGGGACCCCTTGCAGGTCCTCGTTCTCCCCCGGGCCTTCGCCCACGAACACCAGCTCCGCCCGCGGGTTGCCCGAGCCGAACACGAGGTTCTTGCGCCCCGTGCACAGCTTGCAGCGGCGGCAGTCCCCCAGGTCGCGGCGAATCTCGTCCAGCGTGGGCCGCTCCCCACTCGACGCGCCAGGCGGGGGGCCGGAAGTCGGCGGTGACTGCCGCGGCGGCGCGTCCACGAGCATCCCCGCCGCCAGTGGGCGGGACACCGGCGGCCGTGCTTCCGCGGGCGGCGGCATCCTCGCGGGCACCGTGGCACCCTGCCCTGCTTGCGGTGCCGCGACGGGCCGCTCCCAGCCGGCGGGGCGAGCCTCTGGCACCGTGGGCATCCGGGGCGGCGGCGGCTCGGCACGCGGCGCTTGGGGCGCTGGCGCGGCGTCCGGCGCACCGTGGGTCCGGGCGAAGCGCTCCCTCAGCGACGGGCCCGAGCGCTGGAGCTCCAGCGCCGCCTTGGCGTCAATCATCAGCACCCGGCCGGCGGCCTCCTCCTGCCAGAGCAGATGGCGGCGCACATCGTCCAGCAGGGCGCTCAGGTCCTGCGAGGCATCGGGCGTGTTTTCATTCACGGTCCTGGATCGGTATCGGACGTAGCGCCCGGGCGCAAGGAAGCGGACGCCCCAGACGGCTGTTCGCCCCCCGCCAGAGGCGGTCCGGGCACCACCGGCCCCCTGTCTCGCCCGGCGGCGTGCGATGTTGCCGCGCGAACCGGGGGCGCGCCCCCAGGAGCCCCACACCATGGAAGCCCAGAACCCGGATTACCTTCAGGACACGGAGGCCGTGTTCACCATGGCGCGCTTCGTCGTGGACCTGGGCATCGAGCCCACGGCCATCCGTCCCGGTGAAGTCGAGGCCCGGCTGAGGGTCCAGCCCCGCCACCTCCAGCAGGACGGCGTCATCCATGCGGGCGTCCAGGCGACGCTCGCGGACCACACGGCGGGGGCCGCCGCCTACACCGTCCTGCGAAAGGGGCAACGGGCGCTGTCCACCAGCTTCACCGTCCACCTGCTCCAGACGGCCTCCGGCGAGGAGCTGCGCTGCAAGGCCCGGGTGCTGCGCGCCGGGCGTCGGCTCATCGTCACGGAGTCCGAGGTCCACGCCGTCCAGGAGGGCACGCCGCGCCTCGTTTCGAAGACCACCGTCACCCTCGCGGTGATGGACCCGCGCTAGCCGTTCGCCCGTGACGGCGCGGACACCAGCAGGAACTCGAGGATGGCGCGCGCCACCTCGTGCTTGGAGCCCTGGAGTTCACGCTGCGCCCCGGCGCGCGTGAGCACCGTCACCTGGTTGGTGTCGGTGCCGAAGCCCGCGCCCGGCGCCGTCACGTCGTTGGCGACGATGGCGTCCAGGCCCTTGCGCTCCAGCTTGTCGCGCGCGTGCTCCAGCACCCGCTCCGTCTCCGCCGCGAAGCCCACCAGCACCGGCCGCTTCGCCTGAGCGGCGACCTTCCGCGACGCCTCGGCGAGCACGTCCGGCGTGCGCACGAGCGTCAACGCCTCGGGCGTTCCGGCCGCGCCCTTCTTCACCTTCTGCGGGGCCCGTGTCTCCGGCCGCCAATCACTCACCGCCGCCGTGGCGATGAATGCGTCCGCGTTGCCCACGCGCGCCAGCACTTCGCGCGCCATGTCGTCCGCGCTCACCACGTCCACGATGTCCAGACCGCCGCGCTCCACGGTGCCCACGGGGCCGAGGACCACCGTCACCTCCGCGCCCAGGCTCCGCGCCGCGTGCGCCAGGGCCATGCCCATCTTCCCCGTGGAGGGATTGGAGATGAACCGCACCGGGTCCAGGAACTCACGCGTGGGGCCCGCCGTCAGCAGCACCCGCTTCCCGGCCAGGGGCCCGGCCCCGAAACGCGCCGCGACGGCATCGACGATGGCGGGCACGTCCGCCAGCCGCCCTTCGCCCACGTCGCCGCACGCCAGCAGGCCCGCGCCCGGCCCCACCCGCGTGAAACGGGGGTAGCGCAGGAGCGCCGCCAGGTTCTCCTGCGTCATCGGGTTGTCCCACATCGCCACGTTCATCGCGGGAGACAGCACCACCGGGCCCCGGAAGGCGAGCAGTGACGTCGTCACCGCGTCGTTCCCCATGCCCGCGCGGATGCGCGCCAGCAGGTCCGCCGTGGCCGGAGCGATGACGAAGGCTTCGGCCCAACGCGCCAGGTCCAGGTGGCCGAAGTTCCCCTCCTGGGCGGGGTCGAAGTAGTCCGTGAGCACGGGATGGCCGCTGAGCGCCTGGAAGGTCAGCGGGGTGACGAACTGGCGCGCGGCCTCCGTCATGGCCACCCGGACCTCGGCCCCGGCGCGCGACAACTCCCGCACCAACTCGCAGGCCTTGTATGCCGCGATGCCACCGCCTACGCCGACAACCACTCGGCGGCCTCTCAGTGCCGTCACGTCCATGCGGCTTCCTAATGCGCACGACCGTGGGCTCGCAACCATCCCGGGCCCTTCAGCGGCCCATCAGCACTTCGCTGCTCGCGGGCACGTCCACGACGCGCACCTCCGGCCCCTCCGGCGTCTCCACGTGGAAGTTCCCCCACACCAGGGTGTAGCGCCCAGGAGACAGGCCGCTGAGCCGGACCTGCTCCGTCCGAGGCTGGTAGACGAGCTGCGCCCACCGCGAGCGCATCAACGCCACGGACGGCGGGTTGCCCACCGCGCCCAGCTCGCCCGCCACCACCCACAGGGCCCGTCCGCGCTCCGGCTTCAACTGAACGGTGAGCGACGCGCTGCCCGGTCCAGGCCCCAGGTCCAGGTGCATGTCCGAACCGCCCACCTGCACCACCAGCGCGGGCTCGCCGGAGAACTCCCGCTGCGCGCCCAACGCGAAGCGGTAGTTGCCCGGCGACACCTCCACGCTGTAGCCGCCGTCCGGTCCGGTGACGATGGAGAGCGTCTCGCTGCGGTCCGCGTTGACGGCCTCGACCTCGAAGCCCGCCGCGGGGCTGCCATCCTGGCGGTACACCTTGCCGCTCAGGCGCGTCGCCTGCCGCAGCTTCAGCTCCACGGGCCCGCGGGCGTCGCGCTCCAGGCTCTGCGAGGCGCTCAGCCGGCCCTTCCGGGCGGAGACCGAATAGCGCGTCACATAGGGCGGACTGGCAAGGGTGAAGCTCCCATCCGGTCCGGAGAGCACGGAGCCATCACAGACGTCGCACGTCACCACGGCATCCGGAACGGGACCGCCCCCCTCGTTGATCACCCTCCCCGAGACGCTGGGCAGCTTCTCCAACACCAGGTCGCCCAGGTCTGGAGAGGCGGGCTTGTCCACCATCAGCGGCTCGTAGCCCGTCGCATCCACCGAGGCGATGACGCGGCCTCCAGCGGAGGGCAGTGGGAGCTCGAACCGGCCATCCGGGGCATTCACGTCGTGCTCGTCCACGCGGAAGCGCCGCACGGGCGCGCCGTCATCGCCGACGACCCGGCCCCGGAAGACGTCGCGCTTCTTGAGCACCACGCGGACCGGGGGGCCCCCCGCCGTGCCCTCGGCGCGCTCCACCTGGTCGTACCCCGTATGCCGGACCTCCAGGCGGTAGCCCCGGCCCGGGCGCAGCGAGCGGAACTCGAAACGGCCGCTGGCGTCGGACTGCACCGGGTCCGCGCCCCGCGGCACCACCACCAGCGTGGCACCCGCCACCGGCGCGTTCTGGCCGTCCACCACCTCACCGCTCAGCGGTGCCCCGGGCTTCAGCTCCGCCTCCAGCTTCAGCGTCTGCCCGTCCGCCAGCGTCACCTCCCTGCGCTCCGACGGCTGGTAGTCCGGATGCGAGGCCATCATCGAATACGTGCCCGCGGGCATGCCCCGCATGGGAACCATGCCGTCCGAGCCAGACGGCCGGTCGCTGCGGAAGATGCCTTCCTGCTCCACCCACAACACCACGTCCGCGCCTTCCACGCGCCGGCCCTCGGCGGACACCGTCACCTCCACGGAGGCCCGAGGCTCCAGCGCCAGCTCCACACCGGTGGCGGGCGCCGTCACCGGAAGCTGGCCACCGCCCCACTCCGAATGGTGCGCGTGCAGTTCGTACAATCCGGGCGTGGGCACCGGCGCCGTGAAGCGGCCTTCTCCATCCGCAATCACGGAGGCGCCGGTGGGCTGGACCAGCACGGACACGCCCGGCGCGGGCCGGCCATACACGTCCAGCACCTGGCCGCTGATGACCGTGGCGCGCTCCATCTCCAGCTCGAGCTGCGTCTCGCCCGGCTTCACGCGCGCGGGAAGCTGCGTATCCCGGAAGCCCTCCGCGCGCCCCGCGAGCACGTAGTCGCCCACCGCGAGCGGCCCGAACGTCATCAGCGCGCCCGTGCCGCCGCGCTCACCGCGGATGAGCTCGCCCGCCGGCATGCGCAGTTGCAGCTCGGGCTCCGGCACCGGCTGACCGTCCTCGTCCACCACCGTGACGAGGAGCGTGCCCGCCTCCTCCAACTCCAGCGTGACGCGGGTGACCGAGTCCTCCAGCACCACGGTGCGCGGCACGGACGCCAGGTTCTTCGCCTCGGCCGTCACCACCAGCGAATCCGGGTACAAGCCCGTGAAGTGCAGCGGCGCGCCGTCCGTGCGCAGCTCGCGCGACAGGTGGTCCGCGCGCAGGCGCACCATCGCGGACGCGGGCGCACCATCGCGGGTGACGCGCACCTCCAGCGTGCGCGCCGGAGTCAGCCGCAGGCGCACGGGCTGAGGACCGGCCTCCACCTGGGGCTCCACCGCGGGCAGATAGCCCTCCGACGTGGCCAGCACGTAGAACGGCCCTTCCCCCAGCCCCGACAGGTTGAACACGCCATCCGGCCCGCTCGTGGTCTCGAAGGGCAGCGGAATCCGACGCGACATCACGTGGACGCGAGCGCCGCCCAGGGGGCGCCCGGCCTCGTCCACCACCTGCCCTCGAATGCTGCGCAGCGGTGGCAGGTACAGCTCCACCGGGTCTCCTGGCGCCGCCCGCTCCCGCAGCGCGACGCCCAGGCCCGGAGCGCGGGCCCAGACATTGAAGGACACGCCCGCGAGGCGCTCGAAGCGGAAGCGCCCGTCCGCGTCCGTGGAGACGGTGGCCCGCGGCGTCAGAAAGCCCTGCTGCTGTTCGAAGAACGCCAGCGCGTGCAGCGCCGTCTCGCGCGCCGGACAGGACAGCAGCGCCTGGCCACATTCGTCGCAGCGCAAACCGAGCAGCGTCCGTTCGGCGCTGGCGGCCAGGAAGACCTCGGCCCCCGAAACCGGCCGGCCCGACGCATCGAGGACCCGGCCCGTGAGCGAGAGCCCCTCTCCGTCGGAGGACGAAACGTCCACCGCGGAGAAGTCAGGCAGCGCCCTGGCGGTGACAGCGTGGGTCTCCGGCCCACCCGGCGTCGAACCCGCGCCGAGCCATAGCCACACCACCCCCGCCACCAGCAGGGCCGCCAATACGCCTATGACTGTCCATTTGCGCATGCGCACGCGGCGCGGACCTTAGCCCGAGGCCGAAGCCCCCGAACGGCCGATTCCCCCGGAAATTCCAGTCGCGTCCGCTCCCGGACCTCCGACGGCTCCAGGCAGGCGGCCAGGCGCCGCGGCCTACTCGCGCGACGCCTTGTCTTCGAGGTCGTCCAGCCGCTTCTCGACCTGCTCGAAGCGCGCCTGGGTCGAGTCCGCGACGGACCCCACCAGCCGCGCCAGGCGCCCCGCGTGAGCGTCCATCCGGTTCATCCGCCCGGCCATGGCGCTCAGTCCTTCCGACATGGTCTCCATGGTCGTCATCATCGTCTCCATGGTCGATGACACCGACTCGATGTTCGACGACACGGCTCCGATGTTCGATGCCATGGAGGCCATGTTCGTCATCATGGCCTCCATGTTCGAATGCATCACGGTCATGTTCGTGTGCATGACGGCCATGTTCGAGCGCATCAGCCCCATGCTCGACCGCATGACGCCCATGCTGACCAGGATGCCTTCGACATCCCCCTGCGTCGCCCTCAGCTCGTGACGCAGCTCGGTCACCTCGCCCAGGAACTTCAACACCACGTCGCCGCCCACCGCCCTCGCCATGCGCCCTCCCGCCACGGTACGGCGAGACCGTACCTGGGAGGTCTGACGTGATTCGGACAGGGGACGCGGGCGACGGGGGGCCATGGCGGTTCCTTTCTCCTACTCCTCGGCGAAGGGCGCGATGGCTTGCGCCACCGCCAGTTCCTGCCGGGCCTCGCTCAGCTCGGAGTTGGTGGCGCGCAGCCGGTCACTGAGCACCTGCACGAAGCTCCAGAGCATCTTCACCGCGAGGATGGACTCGCGCTTCATCAGCCCCATCAGGTCGGGCCGGGAGATGACCATGGTGCGCGTGGGCTCCGTGGCCCGCACCGTCGCCGAGCGCGGCGCGTTGTCGATGAGGCCCATCTCTCCAAAGTGACCGCCCGCGCGGAGCTCGGCGATCTCCACGCCGTTCTTCTCGATGGCGACCCGGCCCCGGATGACGACGAAGAGCTCCTCGCCCGGCTGCCCCTCCACCACGATTTCGCGGCCCGCGGGATACGTGCGCGTGGTGGCGATGGACAACACCGCCGTCTGCTCCTTGTACGTGAGGTGGCGGAAGAGCGGAATCTTGCGCAGCGCCTCCATGCGCGACTGCGCCTCGCTCGACTCCTCGCTGACGGACGCGCCCTCGCCTGCGACCTTCACCACCACCGCGGTGATGTTGTCCTTGCCGCCGCGCTCGTTGGCGATGTCGATGAAGCGCTTGGGCAGGTCCGCCGGCGCGATGCCCGCGATGACCGACAGGACCTCCTCGTCCTCGACGTAGCCGTGCAGGCCGTCCGAGCAGAGGATGAACATGTCGCCGGGCACCAGGTCCACGATGAGCGTGTCGACCTGGACGGACTCCTGGATGCCCACCGCGCGCGTAATCACGTTGCGGTACTGCGAGGTGGCGGCCTGGTCCTTGGTAATCGTGCCGGCCTTGAGCTGCGCGGCCACCAGGGTGTGGTCCTCGGTCAGCCGGTGACACTGGCCATGCCGCACCAGGTAGACGCGGCTGTCACCCACGTGGCCAATGACGCCCTTGTTGCCGCCCACCGCGAGGCACACGAACGTGGTGCCCATGCCGCGCTTGGTCGCGTCCGACATCGCCGTCCGGTAGATGTCCGCGCACGCGCGTTGGACCGCGACTTCGATGAGCGCCGCCGCGGCGGAGCGGCTGTCCGGCGTCGGGTTGTTGCCCAAATCCTTCAGCAGGTGGCGGTTGGAGGAGATGTGCTGCTTGACGACCTCCGTGGCGCGATTGCTCGCGACCTCGCCGGCCGCGTGCCCGCCCATTCCGTCCGCGACCACGTAGAGCCCGAGCGACGCGTCCACCAACATCGCGTCTTCATTGTGCTGCCGCCTGCGGCCGACGTCGGTCAGTCCAAAAGCTTCTGTGGTCAAGGCCACCGCGAACACTCCCATGTGTGACAGAGGGCGACTCCGCACGTTACGCAGGCCCACGAAGACGTGGCAAGGCTCAGGGAGACATCCTCACGGCCAGCATCCGCATAAAACCGCTGGCCGTGTAGAAGCCGACCTCCACCTGACCGAAGCGGAGCCGGGCCCCATCCGCCACCGGGACGGCCCGCCGTGGGACAAGCCGGACCCCACCCGCCCAGGAGCCGTTCTTGGAGCCGGCGTCCGTCAGCAAGAATCCGGCCTGCCCTTCTTCCCGGCTGAACCAAGCGTGGAAACGGGAGACACTCCCGTCGTCCAACACCACGTCGTTATTGCCCGTCCGCCCCACGGTGATACCCCGCGCGAAGGCGTTGGGACGTGATTTCACGACGGGAAACACCAACGGCCCGTTCGCCCCCAGCGTGGGGGCCCCGGCATTCGTCACCGTCTTGAGGCGGTACTCCTCCGACTCCTCGCCACCCGCGACCTCCGACGCCGGAGTGAAGACGAGCAACGCGGACGGGAGGTTCCGCTCGAAGGCTTCTCGATTGCGGAGATACCGTGAGACGTGGGCGCTGAGCGGCTCGGACATACGTAGCGTGCGGACAGGGTGCTCCCAGGCCGCACTCTACGCAAACCCTAGCGCCAATCCATGAACAACCCGACCATCGGGCCACCGACGAAGAACCGGCCAAGACTGCGGCGCCTGTAGCCAAAAACCTCCGCGTACCCCACCGCGAGCCCGCCCGCGACCGCGCCGAACTGGTAGCCCAGGTGGATGCGGCCCTCGATGATGCCCGCGACGCGCCGGTCCGGCTCCGCCCCACCGTTGAAGTCAGCGCCGTAGAAGATGGGACCGCCCGTCACCTGGAAGCCCCAGTGCACCTGGCCGGGCAGATGGTTGCGGTAGCCCACGCCAAGCTGGGGGCTGTACTGGTAGAACCGGTTCACCGCGTTCTGCGGCTTGTCGGCCGCGGGAGACGGGAACGCAACACCCCACGAAGCGCTGCCTTCCAGCAGGAGCGCCATGGCGTCCTTGCGGTCCTGGTAGAAGGTGAACTGCCACTGGACCTTCGCCGTCGGGGACAACACGCCGTCCTGGAGGCTGGCGCCCAGCAGCACGCCACGCGGCGCCCAGGCGGGCGTGGGCGAGCGGTGCTCCGGAGGCCGCGTCGACTGCGCGCTCGCGGAAGAAGCCAGACCCAGGACGACAACCAGCAAAACGGGGAGCTTGCGGTGCATGGGACCACTTCCCGCCATGCCACGGCCCGCTTGTCAACGGACTGTTCGTTTCGCTATGACACAGCGCATGCCAGTCGTGACCGTCCGGGCCGGAAACAAACAGCGCCCGGGAAAGTTCGACGTACTCGTCCGCAAAGCCACGGAGAAGGCCTCCAATCTTCTGGAGGAGAATGACCGTGTGCTCGTGGTCTACGAGAAGGGTTGCGCGAGCCTCTACTACGAGCGCGATGACGCGGCCCCCGCCCCCGCCAACCGGCCTTCCTGAGCACCCGACGGCGCCGCGCTACGCCGGGCGCCGCCGCAGAGGCATGGTGAGGCACCGCACGCTGCCGTTGCCCCGCTCCAGCGCCTCGATGTCCACGCTGTCCACCTCGATGCCGCACGCCTTCGCCAGCGGGCGCAGGCCTGGCGCGGCGCTCTCCGAGGCCAGAATCAAGTCCGGCCCCACGTAGATGAAGTTGGACAGGAAGCCCTGCGCGCCGCTCGGCTCGAAGGGAATGACGCGGCGTCCCCGCTGCGCGAAGTAGCCGTCGAACGGCTCCCAGTGCGGAGCGCGGCCTTGTTGGAACACCTGGATGGGCGTGTGCCGCAGGAAGGCGCGCGCCACCACGGCGTGCGGGCCCAACACGTTGAAGGCCAGGTCCAGGTGGATGATGCCCAGGCTTTCGGGGATGCGCACCACCGCGGCCTCGCGGAAGCCCGAGCGCCACGCCAGTTCCAGGAACGGCGATAGCGCCTTTGCGTCGCTGCGCAGTCCCACGTTGACGAGCAGCCGCTCGCCGTCGAGCACGAAGACGTCTCCGAACTCGATGCGCGCGGAGGACGCGGGCTCGTCATCCGGACGCGGCGGCTGGAGCTGCGACAGCGCTCGGTGCGCCACGTCGAACTCCGCCAGCCGCACGGGGAAGGCCGCGGTGCCCGTCACGAGCTGACGCCCGAGCACCGCCGCCGTATCCCGCACGAACACCCGGTTCACCGTGGTGTCGCTCACCGCGCGCTCCGGTGCGGGCAACAACTCCCACAAATCAATCGCCTGGCAGCCCTGGCGGACCAGCGCGTCGCGCAGCCGTCCGAAGGCATCCTCCGCCTCGGAGCGCGTGACGGGCCGGTTGAAACCCACGGCCGCGGCCTCCTCGGCGGAGGTGACGTCCAAAGCGGCGGGGCGGAACACCGCGACGCAATCCAACTGGCCTGACTCCGACCAGCACTCGAACTCGCTGAACGCCATCTGAGACCACCTGTCGTCACAGCAGGGAGTCGGCCCGGACACCTTCGTCCCAAGTCCCCACACACCCCGTGCCCCCACCCGTTTCGAGCGCTGGCACCAGAAGTTTACCCTTAAACACCTTCTGCACTAGTCGTCTTCATGACAATTTCATAATAATCCCGATCTACTTGGTTACACCTCTGTTCCTTCAGTTTCCATGAAACCATCTCCCGGTGTCTTGCAGGCCCCTGTGGATTCCCCTCGGATTTCAGGTGCGCCTGGTGCCCGGAGCCGCGACGAAATCGCAGTGTGGTTGCGGGATTACGTGGCGAAGGCGGCAGGGCTCGAACTGAACGAAGTCGACCCGCAACAACCGTTCGTTCGTTACGGGCTGACGTCGAAAGACGCGGTTTTCCTGTCGGGCGAGCTCGCGGACTGGCTGGGACACGACGTGTCACCCACCATCGTCTGGGAACACCCCAACATCGGCACGCTCAGTGAAGCGCTTGGCCGCGCTGAAACACCCGCACCGAGCCCCGCACTCGGGCCCGCCGTCACCGAGGCGCACGACGACGTCATCGCGGTGACGGCCCTGGGCTGCAGGTTTCCAGGTGCACCTTCGCCCGAGGCCTTCTGGTCCCTGCTCCAGCGCGGCGGCGATGCCATCACCGAAGTCCCCGCGAGCCGCTGGGACGTGTCGAGCGTCTACTCACCGGACGCCTCCACGCCCGCGACGATGAACACGCGATGGGGCGGGTTCCTCGACGACGTCGACGCGTTCGACCCGCTCTTCTTCGGCATCTCCCCTCGCGAGGCCGTGCGGATGGATCCGCAGCAGCGCCTGCTGCTCGAGGTGGCGTGGGAGGCGTTGGAGCGCGCGGGACAGGCGCCGTCGTCGCTGCAGGGCAGCCGCACGGGTGTCTTCGTCGGCATCAGCACCAGCGACTACGCCCAGCGGCAGTTCGGAAACCGCGCCCTGCTGGACGCCTACGCGGGCACTGGCAACGCGCACAGCATCGCGGCCAACCGCCTGTCGTATGTGCTGGGCCTCCGCGGTCCCAGCATGGCCGTGGACACGGCGTGCTCGTCGTCGCTCGTCGCCGTGCACCTCGCGTGTCAGAGCCTCCGTGGCCGCGAGTGCGACCTGGCGCTCGCGGGCGGCGTCAATCTCATCCTGTCGCCCGAGCTGACCATCGCCTTCTCGCAAGCGGGGATGATGGCGGCGGACGGACGCTGCAAGACGTTCGACGCCTCCGCGGATGGCTACGTGCGCTCCGAGGGGTGCGGCATCATCGTGCTCCAGCGACTGTCCGATGCGCTGGCCTCGGGGGCGCCCATCCTCGCCGTCATCCGCGGCTCGGCGGTGAATCATGACGGGCTCAGCAATGGACTCACGGCGCCCAGTGGTTCTGCGCAACAGGACGTCATCCAGCAGGCGCTGCGCCAGGCGCGGCTGAAGCCCGAGCAGCTTGGCTACGTCGAAGCCCATGGCACCGGCACGCCGCTGGGCGACCCCATTGAAGTGTCCGCGCTGAAGGCCGTGCTGTCTTCCGGCCGCGCCCCTGGCCAGCGCTGCCTCATCGGGTCGGCGAAGAGCAACATTGGCCACCTGGAAGCGGCGGCGGGCATCGCGGGGCTGATGAAGACGGTGCTGGCCCTGGGCCACGGCGAAGTGCCCCCGCAAATCCACCTGCGCGAGCTCAACCCGCACATCGCATTGGACGCGGAGCGCTTCCAGATTCCAACCTCGTCCCAGCCCTGGCCGCAGGCGCCGGGCACACGCCTCGCGGGCGTGAGCGCCTTTGGCTTCGGCGGCACCAACGCGCACGTCATCCTGGGTGAGGCGCCGCCGCGCCCCGCGGCCACGCCGACTCCGCCCGAGCGAGGCAGCCACGTCCTGACGCTGTCCGCACGGAGCGAGGCGGCCCTGCGCGTCATGGCGCGGCAGTACCAGGAGCACCTCGCGCGGCCGGATGCGCCGGAGTTGGCGGACGCCTGCTTCACCGCGAACACCGGGCGCAACACGTGGCCGCACCGGCTCGCCATCACCGCGGGGACCCGCGCTGAGCTGGCCACGCGACTGGAGGACTTCTCGCAGGGGCGCTCCGGTGCCGGCGTGAACCACGGAGAGGTCCAGCGCAGCACCGCGCCGCGAATCATCTTTCTGTACCCTGGCCAGGGCACTCAGTACCCGGGCATGGGGCGGCAGCTCTTCGACAGCGCCCCCGTCTTCCGCGAGGCGCTGGAGCACTGCGACGCCCTGCTTCGCCCCCACCTCGACGTCCCGCTGCTGTCGGTCCTCTTCCCGTCGACGGACGCGAATGCCTCGCTCATCCACCAGACGCGCTACACCCAGCCGGCGCTGTTCGCGCTGGGACACGCGCTGACGGAGCTGTGGCGTTCCTGGGGCATCACCCCCGACGCGGTGATGGGCCACAGCGTCGGAGAGTTCACCGCGGCGCACACCGCGGGCGCGCTCGGGCTGGAGGAAGCCCTGGGCTTGCTCGCGACGCGCAGCCGGCTCATCCAGGCGCTTCCCCAGAACGGCGCCATGGCGGCCGTCATGGAGGACGAGCCGACCGTGCGGGAAGCGCTGCGCGGCGAGCCGCAAGTGGACATCGCCGCCATCAACGGCCCTCGGCACGTCGTCATCTCCGGCGAACGGGAGGCGGTGCAGCGCATCACCACGGCGCTCCAATCCCGCGGTGTGGAATCGAGGCCGCTCACCGTCTCGCACGCGTTCCACTCGCCCCTGCTGGAGCCGATGCTCGATGGCTTCGAGCAGATCGCGCGCATGCTGCCGTCCCACGCGCCGCGCATCCCGCTCATCTCCAACCTCACCGGCGAGCAACGGCACCAGGCACCGGACGCCGACTACTGGCGTCGGCACGCGCGCGCGCCTGTGCAGTTCCTCAAGAGCGTCCAGACACTGACGCGAACCGGCCCCGCGCTCTTCATCGAACTGGGGCCGCACGACACGTTGCTGAACATGGCCCGGCGCTGCGTCCCCGGCGACACGAGCCTGTGGTTGCCCAGTCTTCGCCGCCAGCACGACGCCTGGGAGACGCTGCTCAGCAGCGTCGGCGGGCTGCATACGCGCGGCATCTCCGTTTCCTGGAACGCTTTGGAAGGTGCGCACGCAAGACGGCGCGTCGCGCTGCCCACCTACCCGTTCGAGCGTCAGAGGTACTTGCTGGACTCGGCGCTCCCCTCTCCTGCCCCCACTCCGACGATGATGACCCAGACCTCCGTCGCAGCGCCCGTTCTGTCACGCAAGGAGCGCATCCTCGCTGAAATCCGAACGGTGATTGCCCTGCTGCTCCAGGCGCCGCCCGAGAAGCTCGACGCGCGGATGTCCTTCCTGGAGATGGGCGCGGACTCGCTCGTGTTGATGGACGCCATCCGCAACGTGGAGAAGCGCTTTGGCGTCAAGCTGGCCATCCGCCAGCTCTTCGAGGAGCTGACGTCGATGGACGCCCTCGCGGCGTACCTGGACCAGACACTGCCCGCGCACGTCACCGTGGACAGTGCGCCCACCCGGCAGCAGCAGCCCGCGCCGGTGATGGCCTCGAACCTTCCCGCCCTGGCCGTCACGGCCCCGGCGACCACCGTCATCGCCCAGCCGGGCGGGGCCATCGAGCAGCTCATCCAGCAGCAGCTCCAGTTGATGGCGCAGCAGCTCGCGCTCCTGGGCGGCCGTCCCGCGGTGGCGCCCGTGCTCCCCGCTCCCGAGGCGCCCGTGGTCAAGGCGGCGCCCGGCGCACCAGCGAAGGCGGGGGGCGCGTCGCCGTTCGGCGCGGGACCGAAGTCCGGCGTTCCCGAGCGCGCGCTCCCCGTGGCGCAGCAGCGGCACATCGACGCGCTCATCGCGCGGCACACAGGCCGCACGAAGCAGTCCAAGGAAGCGGCCATCCGCTACCGCGCGAAGTGGAGCGACGTGCGCTGGTTGATGAACTTCCGGCCCGAGCTGAAGGAGGTCTGCTACCCCATCGTCAGCGCGCGCTCGAAGGGCTCGCGCATCTGGGACGTCGACGGCAACGAGTACATCGACTTCTCCATGGGCTTCGGCGTGCACCTCTTCGGGCACAACCCGCCCTTCATCATGGAGGCGCTGCAACAGCGCCTGGCGGAGGGCATGGAGCTGGGCCCCCAGTCGGACCTGGGTGGACGGGCCGCCGAGCTGGTTTGCGAGCTGACGGGCATGAAGCGCGTCACCTTCTGCAACTCCGGCACGGAGGCGGTGATGACGGCGCTGCGGCTGGCGCGCGCCGCCACGGGCCGCTCGAAAATCGTGATGTTCACCGGCTCCTACCACGGGCACTCGGACGGGACGCTCGTGGTGGGGCGCATGGTCGACGGCCAGCCGCAGTCGCTGCCGATGGCGGCGGGTGTGACGTCGAAGGTGGTCGAGGACGTCCTCGTGCTCCCCTACGGAGAGGACCGCTCGCTGGAGCTCATCCGCGAGCACCTGCACGAACTGGCGGGCGTCCTCGTCGAGCCCATCCAGAGCCGCCGCCCCAACCTCCAGCCTCGGGCCTTCCTCCAGGCGCTGCGGACGATGACGCGCGAAGCGGGCGTGCCGCTCATCTTCGACGAGGTCATCACCGGCTTCCGTCTGCACCCTGGCGGCGCGCAGGCCTGGTACGGCATCGAGGCGGACCTGGTGACCTACGGCAAGGTGCTGGGTGGCGGCATGGCCATTGGCGCCGTCGCGGACCGTGGCGGCTTCGTGGACCGCATCGACGGGGGTGACTGGAACTACGGCGACGCGTCCTACCCGGCCGTCGAGACGACCTTCTCCGCGGGCACGTTCTGCAAGCACCCGCTGACCATGGCGACCACGGTGGCCACGCTGAGCCACCTCAAGGACCAGGGCCCCGCGCTGCAGGAAGAGTTGGGCCGCCGGGCCGCGGGACTGGCCGCGCGCATCAACGACGTGTTCCAGCGCGAGCACGCGCCCATCGAGGTCGTCCACTGCGGCTCGGTGCTGCGCTTCTCGGCCGCCGGCAACTTCAGCTACCTGTACCAGTCGCTGGAGATGGACCTGTTCTTCTGCCACCTGGTCCAGCGCGGCATCTACATCTGGGAGGGGCGCACGTGCATGCTCTCCACCGCGCACACGGACGAGGACCTCGACACCATCGTGCGCTCGGTCGCGGAGACCGTCGCCGACATGCGCGCCGGCGGCTTCTGGCCCCGGCCCTCCTCGCCCGAGCCCACTCGCGGGGAGGCCCGCACCGTGCCGACGACCGAGGCCCAGCGGCAGCTCTGGGTCCTCTCGCAGATGAGCCCCGGCGGCTCCATCTCCTACAACCTGTCGATGAGCCTGCGGCTCGAGGGCACGCTCGACGCGGAGCGGCTCCAGCGCGCCGTCCAGCACGTCGTCGATCGACACGAGGCGCTGCGCCTCCACATCCACGCCTCTGGAGAACAGCAGACGGCCGCTGCGGCCCTCACGCTGCCGCTGCCGCTGCATGACCTGTCCACGCTGCCGGAGAAGGAGCAGGCCGAGCGGCTCGCGGACTGGTACGCGAAGGAGAGCAGCGCGCCTTTCGACCTGCACCAGGCGCCCCCGTTCCGCGTCCATCTGCTGAAGCTGAGCGCGCAGGCACATCTCTTCGTCCTCACGGCACATCACGTGGCCGTGGACGGATGGTCCCTGGCTGTCATCGTCCGTGAAGTCGCCGCGCAGTACACCGCGCTGCTGGGTGGCACCGCCGCCGCGCTGCCTCCCGCCTTGCAGTGGAGCGAATACGCGCAGTGGTTGGAACAGCAGAGCGGCACCAAGGACCAGACGTCCCACGAGCGTTTCTGGCTGAGCCGGCGCGTGGAGACACTGCCCGCGTTGGAGCTGCCCACCGACCTCGGCCGCCCCGCGCAGCGCAGCTACCAGGGCGCTCGCGAGACGCTCCGCCTGGACCGCGCCACCACGCAGGCGCTGCGTGAGGCGGCGGCGCAGCAGCAGTCCACGCTCTTCATGCTGCTGTTGTCCGTCTACACCTCGTTCCTCCATCGCATGACGGGACAGGATGATGTGCTGGTCGGCATCCCCACCGCGGGCCGGGGCATGGAGGGCAGCGAGGGACTGGTGGGCTATTGCTCGCACCTGCTGCCCATCGCCAGCCACCTCCAGGGCACGCAGACCTTCACGGACCACCTCCAGGGCCTCAAGCAGGTCCTCTGGGAGGCCTACGAGCATCAGGACTACCCCTTCGCGCTGCTCATCAAGCGCCTGGGCCTGCCGCGCAGCACGAGCCACAACCCCCTGGTCAGCGTCACGTTCAACCTGGAGCGACCGCTGGGCCAGCTCCAGATGGGCGGGCTGCGCGCGCGCTTCATGCCGCAGCCGGTGCGCTACTCCGCCTTTGACTTGAGCCTGAACGTCATCGACGCGGACGACGGGCTGGTGCTGGACTTCGATTACAACACCGACCTGTTCCTGCCAGCGACGCTGACCCGCTGGGCCCAGGGCTTCCGCACGCTGCTCTCGGGCGTGCTCGCGCAGCCGGAAGCCCCGGTGTCCGCCCTGCCGGTGCTCACGCCCGCGGAGCGGCGCAAGGTCCTGCTGGCCTGGAACCAGAACCAGGTGGGCTACCGAGAGGACCTGCTCACCCACCAGTTCATCGAGCAGCAAGCCGCGGCCCGGCCCGGCGTGAACGCGGTGGAATTGGACGGGCAGTGCCTCACCTACGCGGACTTCAACCGGCGGGCGAATCAGCTCGCGCATCACCTGCGCGGCCTGGGCGTCGGACCCGGAACCCTGGTGGGCGCCTTCATCGACCGTTCACCGGAGATGCTGGTGACGCTGCTGGCCATCCTCAAGGCCGGTGGTGCCTACGTCCCGCTGGATCCGGGGCACCCGCCGGAGCGGCTGCGCTTCCTGCTGGAGGACGCGCGCGTGGGCGTGGTGGTGACGAAGCAGCCTCTCGCGGAGCGGCTGCCACTGCACACGGCGAAGGTCGTCCAACTGGACACGGACGCCGTGACGCTGGCGAGCCGCCCCACCGAGAACCCGGTCAACACCGCGACGGCGACCTCCCCCGCGTACGTCATCTACACCTCGGGCTCCACGGGCGAGCCCAAGGGCGTCGTCATCGCCCACGGGCAGATGGCGGTGCACTTCCAGGATATGCAGCTCCACTTCGAGCTGAGCGAGCGCGACCGGGTGCTGCAGTTCGCCTCGTTCAACTTCGACGCATCCCTGGAGCAGATGCTGCCCACGCTCATGACGGGCGCCACGCTCGTCCTGCGCGGCAACCAGGTCTGGACGCCCGAGGAGCTGGCCCGCCGCGTCGTCGAGCAGCGCCTCTCCGTGATGAACTTCCCCACGGCGTACTGGCAGCAGCTCACGCAGAGCTGGGCGGAGTCACCGCCGGCCATCGGCGCGCATGACCTGCGGCTGGTCATCATCGGCGGCGACACGGTGCTGCCGAAGGTGCTGGAGCTGTGGCAGCAAGGCCCGCTGGGCACCGTGCGGACGCTCAATGCGTACGGCCCCACCGAGACGCTCATCACCGCCACCACGTTCGACATCCCCAAGGGCTGGAGCGCGACGCGCGTCCCCATTGGCCGGCCGCTGGCGAACCGCCCCTGCTACGTGTTGGACCGCCACGGCCAGCCGGTGCCCATTGGCGTCGCGGGCGAGCTGCACATCGGTGGCCCGATGGTCGCCGCGGGCTACCTCAACCGCCCGGAGCTCACGGCCCAGCGCTTCGTGCCGGACCCGTTCAGTGACGACCCGGCGGCGCGCCTGTACCGGACGGGGGACCTGGTGCGCTACCGGCCAGAAGGCGCGCTGGAGTTCCTGGGCCGCACCGACCACCAGGTGAAGGTGCGCGGCTTCCGCATCGAGCTGGGAGAGATTGAGTCCGCGCTGAGCGCGCACGAGAAGGTCCAGGAGGTGGTCGTCACCGTCCGCGAGGAGCCGGGCGCGCTGGCCGGCCATGACAAGCGGCTGGTGGCCTACGTCGTGCCGTCCTCTCAGGGCGCAGTGACGCCCGCGGACCTGCGCCAGTTCCTGCTGGAGAAGCTGCCGGACTACATGGCCCCCGCCTTCTTCGTCCTCCTGGACGCCCTGCCGCTCACGGCCAGTGGGAAGCTCGACCGCAAGGCCCTGCCCGCGCCCGACCCGGAGTCCAGCGCGCCCACGCGGCCGTTCATCGCGCCCCGCACGGCCACCGAGCAGACGCTGGCGGACGTATGGATGAAGGCCCTGCGGCTGCAACGCGTGGGCATCCACGACGACTTCTTCGAGCTGGGCGGCGATTCGCTGCTCGCCACGCAGGTGGCATCACGGCTCCGCGACGCGCTCAAGGTGGAGCTGCCGCTGGACCGGCTGTTCAAGCAAACGACCATCGCGGGCCTCGCCGAGCACGTGGACACCCTGCTGTGGGCGTCCAAGGCCGCCGAGGACACGAACGTCAGCGGCGCGAGCCGTGAAGAGGGGGAACTGTGAACGGCATCGACGGACTCCTGACCCGGCTGCGCAAGCACGACGTGCGGCTCTGGATGGAAGGCGAGCGGCTTCGCTTCAACGCACCCCCGGGCGTGATGACGCCCGACCTGCTGGGCGAAATGAAGTCCCACAAGGAGGAGCTCGTCTCCTTCCTCCAGCAGGTGGGCCAGTCGCTCCAGGGCGCCGCGGAGGTCATCCCCGCCGGGAATCGCGAGGGCGCGTTGCCGCTGTCCTCCGGCCAGCAGCGCATGTGGTTCCTGGAGCAGTTCCAGGGGCCGAGCGGCGCCTACAACATGCCCGCGGCGCTGCGGCTGGAAGGCGACCTGGACGTGAAGGCGCTCCAACGGAGCCTGGACGAAATCGTCCGGCGCCACGAAGTCCTCCGCACCCAGTATGGCCAGGAGAAAGGACAGCCCTTCCAGCGCGTCCTTCCCTCGCCTTCCATCTCGATGCCCGAGGTCGACCTGGGCCACGTCCCGGCCGAGGAGCGACGGGCCGAGGTCCGCCGGCGCGCCACGGAGGAGGCAGGCCGGCCATTCAATCTGGCGATGGAGCTGCCCCTGCGCCTGTCCCTGCTCCGCCTGGACGCGCGCGAGCATGTGCTGCTGCTCACGCTGCACCACATCGCGTGTGACGGCTGGTCGCTGGGTGTCCTCGTCCGCGAGCTGGCGGCGCTCTACCGGGCGTTCAGCACGGGCGAAGCCTCGCCGCTCCCCGAGCCGTCCCTCCAGTACGGCGACTTCGCGCGTTGGCAGCAGGAGCGAGTGGGCAGCGAAGCCCAGAAGCCAGGCCTCACCTGGTGGCGCGAGCACCTCGCGGGGGCTCCGGCGCTGCTGGAGCTGCCCACGGACAGAGCCCGTCCCGCGAACCAGCGGTTCCTCGGCGCGACCCACCGCTTCACCCTTCCGGCGGAGCTGACCGCGCGGCTCAAGCAGCGGAGCCGTGAAACCGAATCCACCCTGTTCATGATGCTGCTGGCGTCGTTCGGCGTGTTGCTTTCGCGCGCCAGTCGGCAGTCGGACCTGGTCATCGGGACGCCCATCGCGAACCGCGTGCCGCAGACGGAGCCGCTCATCGGCCTCTTCGTCAACACGCTGCCGCTGCGCCTCCAGGTGGACGGCTCGCGGCCCTTCTCCGAGCTGCTCGCGCGGGTGAGGCAGGACACGCTGAGCGCCTACGCCCACCAGACGCTGCCCTTCGAGCAGATGGTCGAGGCCCTCCAGCCCACACGAGACCCGAGCTACTCGCCGCTGTTCCAGGTGTTGTTCACGCTCCAGAACACCCCGTCCGAGGTCCTCTC
Organism: Myxococcus hansupus; assembly: GCF_000280925.3. Classification (NCBI taxonomy): domain Bacteria; kingdom Pseudomonadati; phylum Myxococcota; class Myxococcia; order Myxococcales; family Myxococcaceae; genus Pseudomyxococcus; species Pseudomyxococcus hansupus. The sequence continues at coordinate 3,045,873 of NZ_CP012109.1, read as the reverse complement.
CCTGTCGGGGCTCACGCTGGAGCAGTTGGAGTTCGAAAGCGGCACCACGCAGTTCGACCTGTCCCTCTCCATGGCGGAGACGTCCCACGGGCTCGCCAGCGAGCTGACGTACAACACGGACCTGTTCGACGCGGCCACCATCGAGCGGATGGCCGGGCACTTCGCGCGACTGCTCACCGCTGTCGCGGAGAACCCCGCCCAGCCGGTGGCCCAGTTGCCCCTGCTCACCGAGCCCGAGCGCACGCGGCTGCTGCGCGAGTGGAATGACACCGCGCTCGACCTCCCCCTGTCCGACAACCTGCACGGCCTCGTCGAGGCACAAGCGGCCCGGCGGCCCGACGCCATCGCCGCGCGCTTCGAAACGCAGGCGCTGACGTACGGCGAGCTGAACGCACGGGCGAACCAGGTCGCGAATCACCTGCGGCAGTTGGGGATTGAGCCCGGGCACCGCGTGGGGCTCTTCCTGGAGCGCTCGCTGGAGCTGCTCGTGGCGATGCTCGGCATCCTGAAGGCGGGCGCCGCATACGTGCCGCTGGACCCGGTGTATCCGGCGGACCGGCTGGCGCACATCCTGGACGACAGCGGCGTGTCACTGCTGCTGACCGAGCCCGGGCTGGCCGCGCTCGTGCCCGCCTACACGGGGAAGCAACTGCGGCTGACCGACGTCTCCAGTGCCCCCACCACGCCGCCTTGCGCCGAGGTCTCCGGTTCGCACGTGGCCTACGTGCTCTACACGTCAGGCTCCACCGGCCGTCCCAAGGGCGTGGCCGTCCCCCACTCCGCCGTCATCAACTTCCTGGCGTCCATGCAGCGCGCGCCCGGCATCACGGAGCAGGACACGCTCTTCGCCGTGACGACGGTGGCCTTCGACATCTCCGTGCTGGAGCTGTTCCTCCCGCTGAGCGTGGGTGGCGGCGTCGTCATCGCCAGCCGTGAGACGGCCGTTGACGGTACGCGCCTCATGCGCGCGCTGGCGGACAGCCAGGCCACGGTGATGCAGGCCACGCCCTCCACGTGGCGGATGCTGCTGACGCTCGGATGGACGGGCAGCCCCACGCTCAAGGTGCTGTGCGGCGGGGAAGCCCTCCCGGCGGACCTCGTGGAGCCCCTGCTGGCTCGCAGCGCTTCGCTGTGGAACATGTACGGCCCCACGGAGACCACCGTGTGGTCGACCACCACGCGCCTGGAGGCCGGCGGCCGTATCACCTTGGGCCGGCCCATTGGCAACACGCAGGTGTACGTGCTGGATGACGCCCTGCAGCCCGTTCCCATGGGGGTGACGGGCGCGCTGTACATCGGTGGACGCGGCGTCGCGCAAGGCTATCTCCACCGGCCGGACCTGACGGCGGAGCGCTTCGTGCCAGACCCCTTCGGGCAGGTGTCCGGAGGGCGGCTCTACAACACGGGCGACCTGGTGCGAGCCCTGCCGAACGGCACGCTGGAGTACCTGGGCCGCGGCGACGGACAAGTGAAGCTGCGTGGCTTCCGCATCGAGCTGGGCGAGATTGAAGCGCGGCTGGCGCAAGTGCCCGGCATCCAGGAAGCCGCCGTGAAGCTTTGGGACGTGTCGGGCCATGCGGAGCTGGTCGCCTATGTGCGCGGCGCCCCTGCCCCCGATGCCCTGACGATTCGCCAGCACCTCCAGTCCCACCTGCCCGCGTACATGGTGCCGTCGCACTTCGTGACGATGGAGACCTTCCCGCGCACCGCGAACGGCAAGCTGGACCGCAAGGCCCTTCCGGCACCGTCCGCCAACCCGCGCGCCTCCGCGGCCTACGAAGCGCCGCGCACGCCCACCGAGACGCAGCTCGCCGCCATCTGGCGCGACGTGCTGGCGGTGGAGCAGGTGGGCGCGCGCGACAGCTTCTTCGACCTGGGAGGCCAGTCGATGAAGGCCGTCCAGGTGGTGGCCCGCATCCAGGAGGCGTGGCGCGTGGACGTGTCACTGCGCGTCCTCTTCGAGCACCCCACGCTCGAGGCCCTGGCGAAGCACCTGGAGTCGCTCCAGCAGCCCGGACCGAGCGCCGCGCCGCCTCCGCTGGTGGCCCGGCCGCGCCAGGCCCGCCGCGTCCAGGCCGCGACCCACGCGGAGCTCAACCTGCCCGACTCGACTTCGAAGAAGGCGTAGCGCACCAGGCCCGCGTCCAGACGGCGCGGGCCCTTCCGTTACGGCCGCTTCCTCGCCCCAAATCCCTGCACAGCCGGTTCGTCACCCATCATGACCGCTGAATCCTACGTCTTTCCTGTCTCCTTCGCGCAGCAGCGACTGTGGTTCCTCCACCTGATGCAGCCGGAGAACCCCAGCTACCACATCGCTGGCGCGGTCCGGCTCAACGGTCCGCTCGACACCCGCGCGCTCCACCGCGCCTTCGAGACCCTGGTGGAGCGCCACGAGTCGCTCCGCACCACCTTCGCGCAGGAAGCGGGACAGCCGGTCCAGGTCGTCTCGCCCGAAGGAGAGGTGTCCACCGTCCTCGATGACCTGACCGGACTGCCCGAGGCGACACGCGAGGCGGAAGCGCAGCGGCTCGCGACGGAGGAGATTCGCCAGCCCTTCGACCTGATGAAGGGACCGCTGCTGCGCACGCGGCTGATCCAGCTTGGCGCGACGGACCATGTCCTGGTGCTGACGATGCACCACATCATCTCGGACGGTGCCTCCCTGGGCATCCTCATCCACGAGATGTCTCAGCTCTACGGCGCGTTCATCGCCCAGCGCGAGCCGGAGCTGCCCGAGCTGCCCATCCAGTACGCGGACTACACCGAGTGGCAGCGCGAGTGGATGGCGTCCCCCGGCGCGCTCGAAGCACACGTGACGTACTGGAAGCAGCAGCTCGCGGGCGCCCCCGTGCTGCAACTGCCCACCGACCGGCCCCGCCCCGCGGTCCAGACGCAGCGCGGTGACGCGGTGTCCCTGCACCTGTCCTCGGCACTGGTCGCGGAGCTCCAGAAGGTGGGCCAACGGGAGAACGCCACCCTCTTCATGACGGTGTTGGCCGCGTTCCAGGCCCTGCTGTCGAGGTACACGCACCAGACGGACATCCTCGTCGGCGCGCCCCAGAACAGCCGCAACCGCGTGCAGACCGAAGGGCTCATCGGCTTCTTCGTCAACACGTTGGTGCTGCGCGCGGACCTGTCCGGCAACCCCACCTTCCGCGAGCTGCTCCAGCGAGTGCGCGAGGCGACGCTGGGGCCTACGCACACCAGGACATTCCGTTCGAGAAGCTGGTCGAAGCGGTGCAGCCCACGCGCAACCTGGCCTACACGCCGCTGTTCCAGACCGCGTTCAACTTCCAGGGAATGGCCGGCCCGGCGCTGACGCTCCCCGGAGTCACCCTGACGCAGCTCGACCTGGCACCGGGCACGTCGAAGTTCGACGTGACGCTGGACCTCCAGGAGACAACGGACGGTCTGCGCGGCTTCATTGAGTACAACAGCGACCTGTTCGACCGGGAGACGATGGAGCGCTTCACGGGGCACTTCCAGACGCTGCTCGCGGGCGTCGCCGCGAACGCGGAGCTCCGGCTGGACGCGCTGCCGCTGCTCACGCAACCCGAGCGGCACCAGCTCCTCGACGTCTGGCCGGCGCTGAAGGCCTTCCCCGGCGAGGACACCCTGCACGGCCGCTTCGAGGCGCAGGTACGCCAGCGTCCGGATGCCATCGCGGTGGTCGCGGACGGCGAGCGCCTCACGTACGCGGAGTTGGACGGCCGGGCCAATCAGCTCGCCCATGCGCTGCTCGCGCGCGGTGTCCACCGCGAGGCCCTGGTGGGCCTCTGCGTGGAGCGTTCCCTGGCCACGGTGGTGGGCATCCTCGGCATCTTGAAGGCGGGCGCGGCGTACGTGCCGCTCGACCCGACCTATCCCGCGGACCGTCTGGCCTTCATGGTGTCCGACAGCCGGATGCCGCTGGTGGTGACGCAGCGGCACCTCCTCGAGCGACTGCCCTCGGACGGCGCGGCGCTGATGGTGCTGGAGGACGCGGCGGACGAACTCGCGCGTCAGCCCACACACACGCCCGGGCTTCCCGCGGCCCGTGAACAGCTCGCCTACGTCATCTACACGTCCGGGTCGACGGGCCTCCCCAAGGGCTCGCTGTTGCCTCACGGCAACGTGATGCGCCTGTTCGATGCCACCGAACACTGGTTCCACTTCGACGCGAACGACGCGTGGACGCTGTTCCACTCGTACGCGTTCGACTTCTCCGTCTGGGAGCTGTGGGGCGCGCTGCTCCACGGCGGCAAGCTGGTGGTGGTGCCCTACCTCGTCTCGCGCTCGCCGGAGGCCTTCTTCCGGCTGCTGAGCGACGAACGCGTCACCGTGCTGAACCAGACGCCCGCGGCCTTCCGCCAGCTCATCCAGGCCGAGGAGCGCCTGGGCGCGGAGGCGCCATCGCTGTCACTGCGCTACGTCGTCTTCGGTGGCGAGGCGCTGGAGCCGGCGACGCTGGTCCCCTGGTTCCGGAAGCACGGCGACACCCAGCCTCGCCTCATCAACATGTACGGCATCACCGAGACGACGGTGCACGTCACCTACCGTCCCATGGATGCCGTGGAAGCGGAGCGCACGCAGCAGAGCCCCATTGGCGTCGCGATTCCCGACCTCCAGTTGTACGTCCTGGATTCGCGGCTGGAGCCCGCTCCCGTGGGCGTCGCCGGGGAAATCTTCGTGGGCGGCGCGGGTCTGGCGCGAGGCTACCTGGGCCGTCCCGGCCTCACCGCCGAGCGCTTCGTGCCCCACCCCTTCAGCCGTGTGCCCGGTGCCCGGCTGTACCGGACGGGCGACCTCGCGCGCTTCACGAAGGACGGGCAGCTCGAGTACCTGGGCCGCATCGACCACCAGGTGAAGATTCGCGGCTTCCGCATCGAGCTGGGCGAAATCCAGACGGTGCTCAGCCTGCACCCCGCCGTGCGCGAGGCCCTGGTGTTGGTGCGAGAGACGTCGCCCGGCAACAAGGCCCTGGTGGCCTACGTCGCGACGGCCGAACAGCCCGCGCCAGGCGTCAACGACTTGCGCCAGCACCTGCTCGCCAAGCTGCCGGACTACATGGTGCCGAGCACCTTCGTGGTGATGGAGCGCTTCCCGCTCACCGCGAACGGCAAGGTGGACCGCAAGGCCCTGCCGGAGCCGGTGACGGCTCGCGCCGACCTGGCGGATGCGTACGTCGCGCCTCGGACGAAGGTGGAGGAGGCGCTCTGCGCCATCTGGTCCCAGGTGCTGGAAGTCCCGCGCGTGGGCATCCATGACAACTTCTTCGCGCTGGGCGGTGACTCCATCCTGAGCATCCAGGTGCTCACGCTGGCGCAGAAGCAGGACATCCGCTTCTCCCTCCAGCAGCTCTTCCAGCACCAGACGGTGGCGGAGCTCGCCACGGCGGCCGGAGAGGCCCAGCCCGCGCGCGAGGTGTTCCCGCGCACCGAGCCGTTCAGCCTCATCTCCGCCGAGGACCGGGCGAAGCTGCCCGAGAGCATCGAGGACGCCTACCCGCTGGCCCGCATCCAGGCCGGCATGCTCTTCCACATGGAGCTGGCGCCTACCTCGAACATCTACCACAACACCGACAGCTTCCATCTGCGCCTGAAGACGCCGTTCAACGCCGCGCACTTCGACGAAGCCGTCCAGGTCGTCACCGCGCGACAGCCCGTGCTGCGCACGGCGTTCGACATGACGTCGTACAGCGAGCCGTTGCAGCTCGTGCACCGGACCGCCCACCTCTCCCTGGAAGTCACCGACGCCCGCCACCTGTCCACCGAGGCGCAGGACGCGGCCATCCGGCAGTTGCTGGAGGACGAGAAGCAGCAACACTTCGACCTCGCGTGCCCGCCGCTGCTGCGCTTCTTCGTGCACATCCGCGGCGAGCGGGACTTCCAGTTCACGCTCACGGAGTGCCACGCCATCATCGACGGCTGGAGCCTCCACTCCACGCTGGTGGAGATCTTCAACCACTACTACGCGCTGGTGAACCACCAGGAACCGCCGCGCTTCGAGCCGCTGAGCATCACCTACCGCGACTTCGTGGCCATGGAGCGGCAGGCGCTCGCCTCCGAGGACCATCAGCGCTACTGGCGCGAGCTGCTGGCGGACGGCCAGGTCATGCGCGTGCCCCGTTGGCGCCGCGCGTTGGTGGAGGGCGAGCCGCGCATCGCCACCGTCAAGGTGCCCATCCCGCCCGCGCTGACGGAGGGTCTCAACGCCCTGACGCGCGACGCGGGCGTGCCCTTCAAGAGCATCCTGCTCGCCTCGCACCTCAAGGTGATGAGCGTGCTGAGCGGCCAGGAAGACGTCATCACCGGCACCGGCGTCAACAGCCGGCCCGAGGAAGGTGATGGCTCGAAGCTGCGGGGCATCTTCCTCAACACGGTGCCCTTCCGCATGCACCTGGCGCCGGGGAGCTGGCTGTCCCTGGTCCGCGCGGCCTTCGATGCGGAGCGCTCGCTGTACCCGTTCCGCCGCTACCCCATGGCGGACATCCAGCGGCAGTGGGGCCGCGAGACGCTCTACGAAGTCATGTTCAACTACATGCACTTCCACGTGCTCCATGACCTCGCGGGCACGCTCGCGGAGCTGGAGGCGCTGAGCACCATCCGCTCGGAGGGCACCAACGTCACCCTCGCCGTCCACTTCCAGACCGAGCCCCACACGCAAGAGCTCACGCTGGAGATGGACTACAACGCCGTTGAGCTGGACGCCGAGCAGGTGGAGCAGATTGGCGCGTGCTTCTCGCGCGTGCTCCACGCGCTGGCCTTCGAGCCCCACGCGCCGCACCACACGTCCAGCCCGCTGCCCGCCGACGTGCAGCGGCGCATGGTGACGGCGTGGAACGACACCACCGCCGCGCTGCCCGTGGAACCGACGTTCCAGGGACTCTTCGCGGCCCGGGTGGCGGCGACGCCGGATGCCGTCGCGGTCGTCGATGGTGAACGGACGCTGACCTACGGGGAGCTGGACGCGCGCGCCAACCGCCTCGCCTATCACCTCCTGTCGCTGGGCGCGGGGCCGGAGCGCGTGGTCGCGCTGGGCCTGGACCGCTCCATCGAGCTGGTCACGGGTCTGCTGGCCACGCTCAAGGCCGGCGCGGCGTACCTGCCGCTGGACCCGAGCTACCCCGCGGAGCGACTGGCGTACATGCTGGGCGACTCGCGCGCCGTCGTGCTGCTCACCACCCAGGCGCACGAGGCCACGTTCGCGGCCGCCAGTGTGCCCAGGCTCCTGATGACCTCGGAGGCCCAGCCATGGGAAGCGCTGCCCTCCCAGGCGCCGGTGTCCACCGCGACGGGCGACTCGCTGGCGTACGTCATCTACACGTCGGGCTCCACGGGTCTGCCCAAGGGCACGCTGCTCACCCAGCGAGGGCTCATCAACTACCTGACGTGGGCGCAGGCGGCCTACGCGGTGAAGCCGGGCCACGGCTCGCTGGTCCACACCTCCATCGCTTTCGACGCCACCATCACCAGCCTGCTCACGCCGCTGCTCGCGGGCGGGACGGTGCATCTGGTGCCCGCGGGCCGCGAGGTCGAGGCGCTCGCACAGGCGCTTCAGCAACCGCACGGGCACGAGCTGGTGAAGCTCACGCCGGCGCACCTCCAAGTGCTGTCGGGCATGATTCCTCCGGAGGCCCTGTCCCAGGTGACAGGGACCTTCGTCGTCGGTGGCGAGGCCCTGCCGCCCACCACCGTGGACTTCTGGCGGAAGCATGCGCCCCAGGTTCGACTCATCAACGAGTACGGCCCCACGGAGACAGTCGTCGGTTGCTCCGTGTTCGACGCCAGCGCGGGGGAACTGCCCGACGGCATCGTCCCCATCGGCCGCCCCATCGCGAACACGGCGCTCTACGTGCTGGATGCGCGCATGCAGCCCCTGCCCGTGGGCGTCACGGGTGAGCTGTACATCGGCGGCACCGGCGTGGCGCGCGGCTACCTGGGCCGCCCCGCCCTCACCGCCGAGCGCTTCGTCCCCAATCCCTTCAGCACCACGCCGGGCGCGCGCCTGTACCGCACGGGGGACCACGCCCGCTTCCTGCCGGACGGCAACCTGGAGTTCCTGGGCCGCCGCGACGGACAGGTGAAGCTGCGCGGCTACCGAATCGAGCTGGGCGAAATCGAAGCCACCTTCCGCCAGCACCCGTCCGTGATGCACGCGGTCGTCATCGTTCGCGAGGACGTGCCCGGTGACCAGCGGCTGGTCGCCTACTTCGTCCCGCGTTCGGACGTGAACGTGGACCCCGCCCCCATGCGCGCGTTCCTCCAGCAGCGGCTGCCCGAGCACATGGTGCCCGCCTTCGTGGTGGGCCTGTGGTCGCTGCCCCTCACGCCCAACGGCAAGGTGGACCGCAAGGGACTGCCGCTGCCCGATGGGATGACGTCCCTGGAGCCGCGCACGGCGCCGCGAAACGGCACCGAGGAGCTGATCGCCAGCATCTGGGTGGACGTGCTGCGCACGAACCGCGCGGGCATCCACGACCACTTCTTCGATTTGGGCGGCCACTCACTGCTGGCCACCCGCGTGGTGTCGCGGATTCGCGAGGCCTTCGGCGTGGAGGTCCCCATCGCCGCCCTCTTCGAGGCCCCCACCATCGCGACGCTGGCGGAGCGGGTGCAAGCGCTCCAGGCCCAGCAAGCGGGAGAGGCCCCTCCGCCGCCGCTGCGCGCGTTCCCCCGCGACGGGGAGATGCCGCTGTCGTTCGCGCAGCAGCGCCTCTGGTTCCTCTACCAGATGGAGCCGGACAGCCCCTTCTACAACATGCCCGCCGTCATCCGGCTGACGGGCGCGTTCAACCCCGAGACGGCCCAGCGCTGCCTGGAAGCGCTCATCCTCCGGCACGAGTCACTCCGCACGACGTTCCGGATGAACGGGCAGACGCCCGTCCAGGTCATCCAGCCGCCCTCCGCGCCGAAGGTGGACCTCATCGACCTGCGAGGCGTGGCGCCCGAGCTGCGCGAAGCCGAAGCCCGGCGCCTGTCCGACGAAGAAGCGCGCCGTCCCTTCGACCTGACGCGTGGGCCGCTGTGCCGCATGGGGCTCATCCAGCTCGCGGACCAGGAACACCTGCTGCTGCTGACCCTGCACCACATCATCGCGGACGGCTGGTCGCTGTCCGTGCTGGTGCGTGAGGTCGCGGACCTCTATGCCGCGCTGTCGACGGGGCAGCCGCCTCCGATGGCCCCCCTGCCCGTCCAGTACGCGGACTACGCGCGGTGGCAGCGGGACTGGCTGGCGGGCGACGTCCTCGAGCGGCAGCTCGACTACTGGAAGCAGCGGCTCGCGGGGGCACCGTCCCAGCTCGACCTCCCCACCGACCGCCCGCGTCCACCCGTGCAGAGCTTCCGCGGCGCCACGCACCGGGGATTGCTGCTGCCCGCCGACGCCGCCAAGGCGTTGCAGGTGCTCTGCCGCCGTGAGAGCGCCACGCCGTTCATGGCGGTGATGGCGGCGTTCCAGGCGCTGATGCACCGCTACACCGGTGAGACGGACATCGTGGTCGGCACGGACATCGCCAACCGCAATCGCTCCGGCACCGAGGGCCTCATCGGCTTCTTCGTCAATCAGCTCGTGATGCGCGGCGACCTGAGCGGAGACCCGACGTTCCGCGCGCTGCTGGCCCAGACGCGGCGGGTGGCGCTCGATGCGTACGCCCACCAGGACCTCCCCTTCGAGGAGCTGGTGAAGGCCATAAACCCGGAGCGCGACCTCAGCTACTCGCCGCTCTTCCAGGTGAAGCTCATCCTCCAGAACGCGCCGTCGTCCGACCTCTACCTGGAGGGATTGACGCTGCATGAGGAGACCAGCACCACCGGCGCCGCCAAGTTCGACATGACGTGGGTGGCCACGGAGACCGAGCAGGGCCTGGAGTGCCTGTGCGAGTACAGCACCGACCTCTTCGACGCGGCCACCATCGAGCGGATGATGGGGCACCTGCGCGAGCTGCTCCTCGCCGCCATGGACGGGCCGGACGCGAGCGTCTCTCAGCTCCCCCTGCTGTCCAAGGCCGAGCGTGAGCAGACGCTCGTGGCCTGGAACGACACGGCCACGCCGCGCACCGAGGGCACCTGCGCGCACCACGTCTTCGAGCAGCAGGCGGCCCGCACGCCGGACGCGGTGGCGATCTCCTTCGAGGGTCAGCAGCTCACCTACCGCGAGCTGGACGCCCGGGCGAACCAGCTCGCGTGGCACCTGCGGGCCTCCGGCGTGGGCCCCGAGGTCCGCGTGGGCCTGTGCGTGGATCGCTCGCTGGAGTTGGTGGTGGGCATCCTCGGCATCCTCAAGGCCGGTGGCGCCTGGCTGCCGCTGGACCCGAGCTACCCCGTGGAGCGGCTGACGCTGATGATGCGCGACGCCGCCATCCCGGTGCTCGTCACCCAGGAGCACCTGGCGGATGAGCTGCCCGCGCTCGGGCTGCTGGTCTGCCTGGACGCGGACTGGCCGATGATCGCCGGCCAGCCCCAGACGCCGCCCGCGGTGGAGATGTCCGAGGAAAACCTCGCGTACATCATCTTCACCTCCGGCTCGACGGGCCGGCCCAAGGGCACGCTGCTGACGCACCGGGGCCTGTGCAACACGGCGCTGTCCGCCATCCAGGCCCACCGGGTCCATGCCCAGAGCCGCGTGTTGCAGTTCGCCGCGCTCGGCTTCGACGCGTCGGTGTGCGAGGTCTTCTCCACGCTGCTCGCGGGCGCGCAACTCTGCCTCGCGCCGCGTGACGCCATCATGCCCGGCGCGCCGCTCCAGGGGCTGCTGGCGGCCCAGCGCATCACCGGCGTCACGCTGACGCCGTCCGTGCTCGCGCAGTTGGAGCCAGACACCCTGCCCCTGTTGGAGAGCGTCGTGTCCGCGGGCGAGGCGTGCGCGCCGGAGCTGGCGCGCCGGTGGCTCAAGACGACCCGCTTCATCAACGCCTATGGCCCCACCGAGACGACCATCTGCGCGTCCGTGGACGAGGCCGTGGACCCGGACCGGCTCGGCATCGGACGCGCCTGGGCGAACGTCCGGCTCTACGTGCTCGACGCCCGGATGCAGCCGCTGCCCGTGGGGGTTCCCGGTGAGCTGTTCATCGGCGGCGTCGGCGTCGCGCGTGGGTACCTGGGCCGCCCGGACCTGAGCGCCGAGCGCTTCGTGCCGGACCCGTTCTCCGCCACGCCAGGAGAGCGGCTGTACCGGACGGGAGACCGCGTGCGCTGGCTGCCCGAGGGGCGGTTGGAGTTCCTCGGACGCCTGGACCACCAGGTGAAGCTGCGTGGCTTCCGCATCGAGCTGGGCGAAATCGAGTCCGCGCTGTCCGCCCACCCCGAGGTGCGGGACGCGGCCGTGCTCGTGCGCGAGGAGGCCCCGGGCCGCAAGCAACTGGTGGCCTACGTCGTCGCCGACGACGAGGAGCAGCCCGTCGAAGCGGACGCGCTGCGCAAGGCGCTGGAAGGCCGACTGCCGGACTACATGGTCCCCTCCGCCTTCGTCATGCTGAAGGCCCTGCCGTTGACGACCAGTGGCAAGGTGGACCGCAAGGCGCTGCCTTCACTGGCGCAGCAGCAGGCGAAGCCCGAGCACGTCCACGTCGCCCCGCGCAATCCGGTGGAGCAGACGCTCGCGGACATCTGGTCGAAGGTGCTGACCCGCGAGCGCGTCAGCGTCCACGACAACTTCTTCGAGCTGGGCGGCGACTCCATCGTCAGCATCCAGGTCATCGCGCGGGCGCTGGAGGCGGGGCTGCACATCAGCCCGCGTCAGTTCTTCCAGTACCAGACCATCGCCGCGCTGGCCCCGCACGTGGGACAGGCGCAGGTGGTGGAGAGCGAGCAGGGCCCGGTGACGGGCGCCGTGCCCCTCACCCCCATCCAGCACTGGTTCTTCGAGTGGGACCTGCCGCAGCTCCACCACTACAACCAGGCGCTGCTCCTGGGGCTGCGGCAGCCCATCGCGGCGTCCGTGCTTCAAGACGCACTGCGGGCCCTGGTCGCGCACCACGACGCGCTCCGCCTCCGCTTCGAGCGGACGGCCGACGGATGGCGCCAGGAGGGCCTCGGACTCGACAGCACCGTGACGCTGCGCGAGGTGGACCTCTCGACGTTGGATGAAGCCGCGCAGCGGGCCGCGCTGGAGGAAGAGGCACAGCGCACCCAAGCGGGCTTCAAGCTGGACGAAGCGCCACTGGTCTCGGCCGTGCGCTTCCACCTCGGGCCGCAGAAGGGAGACCGGCTGCTCTTCGCCATCCACCACCTCGCGGTGGATGCCGTGTCCTGGCGGGTCCTGCTCGCGGACCTGGAGACGGCCTGCCAGCAGCTCACCCAGGGACAGCCCGCGACGCTGCCCCCGAAGACGACGTCCTTCCAGGCCTGGGCCCGCCGGTTGGAAGAGTACGCCTCCAGCCCGGCCCTGGACGTCGAAGCCGACCACTGGTTCCAGGCGGGCGAGGACACCGCGCCGCTGCCCCTGGACACCGCTGACGGTGAGAACACACTGGAGTCCGCACGCACGCTGACGGTGACGCTGGAAACCGAGGAGACGCGGCTGCTGCTCCAGGAAGTCCCCACCGCATGGCGCGCCCGCATCGACGAGGTGCTTCTCACCGCCCTCGCCCAGGCCCTGTCCACGTGGACGGGACAGCGCCGCTTGCGCGTCCAGCTCGAGGGACACGGGCGTGAGGACCTGTTCGACGGCGTGGACCTGAGCCGCACCGTGGGCTGGTTCACGAGCACGTACCCCGTGACGCTGGCGCTGCCGAAGGATGGCAGCGAGGGTGACGAACTCCGCGCCGTGCGCGACGGGCTGCGGCGCGTGCCGAACAAGGGTGTGGGTTACGGCATCGTCCGCTACCTGCGTCAGGATGAACGAGGCGCTCGGCTGCGCGCGCAGCCCGAGGCGCCCGTGTCCTTCAACTACCTGGGACAGCTCGACTCGGCCCTGCCCACGTCGTCGCTGCTGATGTCCGCGGACGAGCCCTTCGGCGCGCAGCAAGGCAGCCAGGGCCGGCGGCGGCAGGTGTTGGAGGTGAATGCGCACGTGTTCGGCGGCAAGCTGGAGGTGTCCTTCACCTACAGCCAGGCGCTGCACCAGCGCACCACGGTGGGCGCGCTGGCCCAGGGCTACCTCCACGCGCTCCGCGCCTTGGTGGAGCAGCGGCGCGGCGCGGACGCGGCACGGTTCTCCCCCGCGGACTTCCCGCTGGCGAAGGTGTCGCAGGCCACGCTGAGCGGCCTGATGCAGTCGCACCCGGAGCTGGAGGACCTCTACCCGCTGTCGCCCATGCAGCAGGGCATGCTCTTCCACGCGATGCTCGACCCCGACTCGGGGATGTACTTCGAGCGCGCCGCGTGGACGCTGGACACGGACCTCCACCGCGAGGCGCTGCGAGAGGCGTGGCAGCAGGTGATGGCGCGCTACCCCATCCTCCGCACCAGCTTCGTGGGAGAGGAGCTGGAAGCGCCGCTCCAACTGGTGAACCGCACGGCCACCCTGCCCTGGGGTGAGCAGGACTGGAGCCACCTGCCGGAGGCCGAACAGCAAACGCGCCTGTCGGCCTGGATGGACGCGGACCGCGCGAAGGGCTTCGACCTGAAGCAGGCGCCGCTGATGCGCGTGGGCGTGCTGCGGCTGGGGGCGAAGACGTGGCGCGTGGTGTGGAGCTTCCACCACCTGCTCCTCGACGGCTGGAGCGTGGGCCGCGTCCTCAACGAGATGCTGGCGATGTACGACGCCCAGGTGCGCAAGCAGCCGCTGCGCCTGGAGCCGCCGCCCGTGTTCCGCGACTACATCGCGTGGCTCGAAGGCCGGGGCATCGCGCAGGCGGAGACGTGGTGGAAGCAGGCCCTCCAGGGCTTCGGTGAACCCACGCCGCTGCCCGGTGAGACGGGAGGCCAGGCGCGCAACGCCGCGCAGGTGATGGGCGAGCGCAAGGTGCACCTCTCCGCCGAGGTCACCGAGCAGCTCCGCGCCTTCACGCGGCGACACCAGGTGACGCTCAGCACGCTGGTTCAGGCGGCCTGGGCGCTGGTGCTCGGACGTCACGCGGGCATGGAGGACGTCGTCTTCGGCGTCACCGTGGCCGGCCGTCCGCCCGAGCTGCCCGGCGTGGAGCAGATGGTGGGCCTGTTCATCAACACGCTGCCGGCCCGGGTGTCGCTGCCCGCCCAGCGCAAGGTGGTGGACTGGCTGAAGGAGCTCCAGGCGTGGCAGGTGGACCGTGCTCCGTTCGAGTACGCGCCGCTGGTCAAGGTCCAGGGCTGGAGCCCGGTGCCGCGCGGCACGCCGCTGTTCGAGAGCCTCGTCGTCTTCGAGAACTACCCCGTCGAGGACTCCGTGCGGCAAGGCGCGGGCGTGCTGGAGGTCCGCGACGTCACCGCGCAGGAGCGCACCAACTACCCGCTGACGCTCTCCGCGCACGCGGACAAGCAGTTGATGCTGAACCTGGACTTCGAGTCCCCGCGCCTGGGCGTGGAGGCGATGGAGCGGCTGCTGGAGCAGCTCCAGACAGTCCTCGTGGGCATCCTCGACGCCGAGGACAAGCACCTGTGGGAGCTGTCCCTGCTCACGCAGGAGGGCCGCCGTGAAGTCGTGTACGACTGGAACGACACGCACGTTCCGGCGCAGGGCGCCTGCCTCCACGAGCTCTTCGAGGCCCAGGCGAAGCGGACACCCGACGCGGTGGCCGTCACCGCTCCCGAGGCGGGCTCGCTCACCTACGCGCAGCTCGACGCACGGGCGAACCAGCTCGCGCACCACCTGCGCGAGCGAGGCATCGGCCCCGAGCTGCTGGTGGGCGTGTGCCTGGAACGGACGCCCGAGCTGCTGGTGGCGCTGCTGGGCATCCTCAAGGCGGGGGGCGCCTACGTGCCGCTCGACCCCACCTACCCCGCCGAGCGCCTGGCGCGCATGGCCACCGAGGCTCGGCTTTCCCTGCTGCTCACACAGCAGTCCCTGGTGGAGACCTTCGCCAACCCCGAGGTGGCGCTGTACCTGCTCGACACGGAGGCGCCAGCGCGCGCCGCGCTGCCCACGCAGGCACCGGCGCGGCTCGCCTCGCCCGACGGGCTGGCCTACGTCGTCTTCACCTCCGGCTCCACGGGGACGCCCAAGGGCGTGATGATTTCCCACCGGAGCTGGTCCAACGCCTACCTGGGCTGGGCGCGAAGCTACGGCCTGCGCGATGCCTGCCAGAGCCACCTGCAGATGGCGAGCTTCTCCTTCGACGTGTTCGCGGGCGACCTGTCCCGCGCGCTCTGCTCGGGCGGCAAGCTGGTGCTCTGCCCGCGCGAGTGGCTGCTCGAACCGCCGAGGCTGCTCGCCCTGATGCGCGAGGAGCGCGTGGACTGCGCCGAGTTCGTCCCCGCGGTGCTTCGCGGCCTGCTCCAGCATCTGGAGGAGACGGGCCAGTCGCTGGACTTCATGCGCGTCCTCGTGGCCGGCTCCGACGCCTGGTACGTGAATGAGTACCACCGGCTCCAGGCCGTCATTGGTGACGACACCCGGCTCATCAACTCGTACGGCGTCAGCGAAGCCACCATCGACAGCACGTGGTTCGAAAGCGGCGAGCTGGGCCCGGGCGACACGCAGTTGGTCCCCATTGGCCGGCCCTTCGCCAACAACCGGCTCCATGTGCTGGACGCGCATGGGCAGCCGGTGCCGGCGGGCATCGCGGGTGAGCTCTTCATCGGCGGCCTGGGCGTGGCGCGCGGCTATTGCAACCGCCCGGACCTGACGGCGGAGCGCTTCGTGCCCGACCCGTTCTCCACCGAGCCCGGCGCGCGCCTCTACCGCACGGGAGACCGCGCGCGTTATCTGCTCAGCGGGGACCTGGAGTTCCTCGGCCGCGCGGACACGCAGGTGAAGCTGCGCGGCTTCCGCGTGGAGCTGGGCGAAATCGAATCCGCGCTGGGCAAGCACCCGTCCGTCCAGGGCGCGGTGGTGTTGCTGCGCGAGGACCCGGGAGCGCCCCGCCGGCTCGTCGCCTACGTGGTGGGCCCGGACATCGGCGACACGGCGGTGCTCCGCGACCACCTGAGAGAGCGGCTCCCCGACTACATGGTGCCCGCCGTCTTCGTCCGGCTGGAGGCCATTCCGCTGAGCCCGAACGGCAAGGTGGACCGCAAGGCCTTCCCGGCGCCGGACGCGGCGCAGCGCACGGGCGAGCAGCGGCTGGTCGAGCCTCGCTCGGAGACGGAGGCCAGCCTGCTGGACCTCTGGAAGAACGTGCTGGGCCAGACGTCCCTGGGCGTCACGGATGACTTCTTCGACGTGGGCGGGCACTCCCTGCTGGCCACGCAGATCATCTCGCGCACCAACGCGATGTTCGGGGTGAAGCTCCCGCTGCGCGTCCTGTTCGAGCAGGCCACCATCGCGGGGCTCGCGGAGCAGGTGGTGCTGGCGCAGTTGGAGAACGTGGACGAAGCCGCGCTGGCCTCCGCCATGGAAGAAGTCGGCGACCTGTCGGACGAGGACCTGGAGAAGCTGCTGGAGGGGTCGAATGAGTGAGCTGATGAAGAAGCTCGCCGGCCTCTCTCCGGAGAAGCGCGAGGCCGTGCTCAAGAAGCTGCGGCAGCAGAACGTGGTCGCCGCGCCGAAGGAGGAGGCCCGCACGCCCGTCATCCCACGCGTCTCGCGTGAGCAGCCGCTGCCGCTCTCCTTCCCGCAGCGCCGGCTCTGGTTCCTGGACCAGTTCGAGCCAGGAACCCCCGCCTACAACATCCCCGAGTTCGTGCGCCTCGCCGGCCCGCTCCACGTCACCGCCCTGGAGCGGGCGCTGAACGAGGTCATCCGGCGCCACGAGGTGCTGCGGACGACCTTCGTCGCGGAGGACGGAGAGCCCCGGCAGCGCATCCTCCCGGAGCTGAAGCTCGCCCTGGGCATGCTGGACCTGAGCTACCTGCCCACGTCGAAGCGCGAGCCCCTCTGTCAGGAGCTGGCGCTTCAGCTCGCGGGAACGTCGTTCGACCTCGCCGCCGGGCCGCTGCTGCATGCGCGGCTGGTCCGCATGGGCGAGGAGGACCACGTCCTCCTGCTGGTGGTGCACCACATCGTCTCGGACGGCTGGTCCACCGGCATCTTCGTGCAGGAGCTGACAGCGCTCTACGGCGCCTTCGCGCAGGAGCAGGCGTCACCCCTGCCGGAGCTGCCCCTCCAGTACGCCGACTTCGCCGCGTGGCAGAACCAGTGGATGCAGGGCGAGGTGCTCACCTCGCAGCTCGACTACTGGCGCCGCCAGCTCGAAGGCAGCGACAGCGCGCTCAAGCTGCCCACGGACCGGGCGCGGCCTCGCGTGCGCACGTATGCGGGCGGCAAGCGCGCCTTCCAGGTGGACCCGGCGGTGGCCCACGCACTCCGGACGCTGGGTGCGCAGGAGAAGGCCTCGCTCTTCATGGTGCTGCTGGCGGCGCTCCAGGCGCTGCTCCACCGCTACACGCGTGAGCCGCGCATCAGCGTGGGCACGTACATCGCGAACCGGAACCGGACCGAGGTGGAGCCCCTCATCGGCTTCTTCCTCAACACGCTCGTCATGCGCACGGGGCTCGAAGGCAACCCGAGCTTCCGCGAGCTGCTGCGGCGCGTGGTGGACGTGACGCTGGGCGCCTACGCCCATCAGGACATCCCCTTCGAGAAGCTGCTGGAGGAGCTCGCGCCGTCTCGGGACACCAGCCAGTCTCCCTTCTTCCAGGTGATGCTGGTCCTCCAGAATACGCCCACGCCCCCCGCGGAGCTGGGCGCGCTGCGGATGGAGTCCTTCAGCGTCGCAGGCGAGGCCTTCGCCCAGTTCGACCTGACGCTGTGGTTCTCCGAGGAGGCCGGCGGCCTGCAAGGCATCTGGGAGTACAACCGGGACCTCTTCGACGCCTCCACCGTCGACCGGATGGTCGCCCACTTCCAGACGCTGCTCGCGAGCATCGCCGCCGACCCCGGTCAGCGCCTGCTCGACCTGCGGCTGCTCCCGGTGGACGAGCGCCGGCGCATCCTGGAGACGTGGAACCAGGCCCGGCTCGACGTGCCGCCCGGCACCTGCCTCCACCACCTCATCGAGGCGCACGCGGCGCGGACGCCCGACGCCATCGCCGTCACCGACCCCGAGCGGCGCCTCACCTACGCGGAGCTGAACGCGCGGGCGAACCAGCTCGCCCACCACCTGCGCACCGTGGGCGTGGGCCCGGAGCGAATCACCGGCGTCTTCCTGGACCGCTCCGTGGACATGGTCGTCGCCGTGCTCGCCGTGCTCAAGGCGGGCGGCGCCTACGTGCCGCTGGACCCGTCCTATCCACCCGAGCGCACGGCGCTGATGCTCGCCGACAGCAGGCCCGCGGTGCTCGTCACGCGCCAGGGACTGGTGTCCCTCCTGTCCGCGACACTGCCGCCCGTGGTGAGCATCGACACGGACGCGGAGGCCATCTCCGCCCACCCCACGACGCCGCCCCCGGGCGGCGCGGGCCCCGAGCACCTCGCCTACGTCGTCTACACCTCGGGCTCCACGGGTCGGCCCAAGGGCGTGATGATTTCGCACCGGAGCCTCACCAACGCCTATCTCGCCTGGGAACGGGACTACCGGCTCCCCGAGCTGCGCGCCCATCTCCAGATGGCGAGCTTCTCGTTCGACGTCTTCTCCGGCGACCTGGCCCGGGCGCTCGGCTCCGGCAAGACGCTGGTCCTCTGCCCGCGCGACTGGCTGCTCGAACCCGAGCGGCTCTACGCGTTGATGCAGCGAGAGCAGGTGGACAGCGGCGAGTTCGTCCCCGCCGTGGTGCGCCTGCTGATGGGGCACTGCCAGGAGCGCGGGCTCCGGCTGGACTTCATGCGCCTGCTCATCGTCGGCTCGGACACCTGGGACATGCGCGAGTACCACCAGCTCCGCGGCCTGTGCGGCGCCGAGACGCGGCTGGTGAGTTCCTACGGCCTGAGCGAAGCCACCATCGACAGCACGTACTTCGAGCAGCCCGAGCCCACGCCCAGCGAGCAGATCGTCCCCATTGGCCGGCCCTTCGCCAACTCGCGGATGTATCTGTTGGACAGCACGATGCAACCGGTGCCCATCGGCATTCCGGGTGAGCTGTTCGTGGGCGGTGAAGGCGTGGCGCGCGGCTACTGGGGGCAGGCGAACCTGACCGCGGAGCGCTTCGTCCCCAACCCGTTCAGCGCCACGCCCGGCGCGCGCATGTACCGCACGGGCGACCTGGCCCGTTACACGGAGGATGGCACCCTCGCCTTCATCGGCCGCAACGACACGCAGGTGAAGATTCGCGGCCACCGCATCGAGCTGGATGAAATCAAGGCGAAGCTGCTGGAGCACGCGGCGGTCCAGGCCGTGGAGCTGCTCGTCCACGAGGACGCTGGCAACAAACAGCTCGTGGCCTATCTCACGCTCACCGCGCCGGATGTGGCCTCGGCCGATGACTTGCGTCAGCACCTGAAGAAGCACCTGCCGCCGTACATGGTGCCCGCGGCCTTCGTCATCCTGGCCGCCTTCCCGCTCACGCCCAACGGCAAGGTGGACCGCAAGGCCCTGCCCGCCCCCGAGAGCGTCCGCCGCGAGGCCCAGGAAGGCTTCGTCGCTCCGCGCGGCGACGTGGAGGCACGGCTCGCGGCCCTCTGGGAAGAGCTGCTCGCGG
This sequence comes from Myxococcus hansupus, assembly GCF_000280925.3. Lineage (NCBI taxonomy): Bacteria > Pseudomonadati > Myxococcota > Myxococcia > Myxococcales > Myxococcaceae > Pseudomyxococcus > Pseudomyxococcus hansupus. The sequence goes on along the minus strand of NZ_CP012109.1, from coordinate 3,026,299 downwards.
TGCGCCCCATTGGCGCGCATGACAACTTCTTCGACCAGGGCGGCCACTCCCTGCTGGCGGTCCGGCTGATGGTGCGGATTCGCGAACAGTTCGGCCGTTCGCTCCCGCTGTCCGTCCTGTTCCAGAACCCGGCGCTGGAGCAGCTCGCCAAGGCCCTGTCCGAGGAGTCCGCGCCGCGCCCGTGGTCGCCGCTGGTGACGTTGCAGGCGGGAGCACACCGCCCCGCGCTGTTCTGCGTCCCCGGTGCCGGTGGCAACGCCGTGTACCTGCGCGAGCTGGCGCAGTCCCTGGGCCCCACCCTGCCCGTGTTTGCCTTCCAGGCCCGCGGACTGGATGGCCGAGAAGCGCCGCACCGCTCCGTGGAGGAGATGGCGTCGTGCTACGTCGAAGCGCTTCAGCAGGCGCAGCCCCAGGGGCCTTATCACCTGCTGGGCCACTCGTTCGGAAGCTGGGTCGCGTTCGAGATGGCGCAGCAGCTCCGAAAGAAGGGCGAGGACGTCGCCTTCCTGGGCATCCTCAACACCACGGTCCCGATGCTCTCGGAGGATGCGGGGGAAGCGCCGCCGCTCGATGACGCGGACTGGATGGCGTCCGTCGCCAGCACGGCGGGCCGCCTCTACGGCGTGGACTTGGGCATCTCCGCCGAGGTGCTCCGGCCCCTGCCGCCGGAAGCGCGCCGCGAGCTCCTGACGCACCGACTGGTCCAGTCGGGCCTGTTGCCCGAGGGCTCGGACAGCCAACAGGTCCACGGGTTCATCGAGGTCTACAAGGCCGCGTACCAGATTGATTACATCCCTCGGGACACCGTGCCCGTGCCCGTCGCGCTCTTCCGCGCGCAGGAGCGGCACGAGGAGGACGGCATCGTCCCCGAGGCCTTCGCGGATGACCCAACGTGGGGCTGGGGCCGCCACGCCTCCGCGTCCGTCACGCCCGTGACGGTGCCCGGAGACCACATGACGATGATGGCCGCGCCCCACGTCCAGGTGCTGGCCGAGTGCGTGCGCCAGGGCCTGCTGCGCGCCGGGAGCACGCGATGACGGCGGCGCCTCCCTTTCCCGTGAAGACCGCCATCTCCATCTGGCTGGGACAGGTGCTGTCCTTGCTGGGTTCGGGGCTGACGAGCTTCGCGCTCGGCGTCTGGACGTACAAGACGACGGGCGACGTGACGCAATACGCGCTGGTCATGCTGGCCGCGACGCTGCCGGGCATCCTGCTTGGCCCCGTGGCCGGGGCGCTCGTGGACCGGTGGAACCGCCGCTGGGTGCTGGTGCTCAGTGACGTGGCCGCGGGCATGTCGAGCCTCGTGCTGGCCCTGCTCCTGTTCAACGGCCTGCTCCAACCGTGGCATGCCTACATCACGACAGCCGTGGTGTCCGCGGCCAGCGCGTTCCAGCACCCCGCCTTCAGCGTGCTCGTCTCCACGGCGGTGCCGCCGCAGCACCTGGGACGGGCCAATGGGCTCGTGCAGGTCGGGCTCGCGTTCTCCCAGCTCATGGCCCCCATGCTGAGCGCCACGCTGATGGAGTTCATCGAGCTCAAGGGCATCCTCATCATCGACGCGACCACCCTCGCGCTCGGCACGCTGCCGCTGCTGTTGGCGCGCATCCCCGGGAGCACCTCGTGTCCTCGTCGAGCGAGGAGCGGCCGTCACTGCTGGAGTCCATCCGCGAGGGCGGCGTGTACCTGCGCACCACGCCGGGGCTGCTGGCGCTCATCGGCTTCCTCGCGGCCAGCAACTTCATCACCGGCACCGTCGAGGTCCTCGTCACGCCGCTCGTCCTCTCCTTCGCGGACGTCCGGACGCTGGGGGCGCTCACCACGGCGGGCGGCCTGGGCATGCTGGCGGGCAGTCTGGTCATCAGCGCGTGGGGCGGTCCCAAGCGGCTGGTACACGGCGTGCTCGGCTTCCAGTTCACCTGCGGCCTCGCGCTCATCTGCGTCGGGCTGGCCATGTCCATCCCCGTCCTGGCCTGCGTCGCCTTCGCGTTCTTCTTCGGCCTGCCCATCATCAACGGCTCCAGCCAGGCCATCCTCCAGCGCACCGTGCCACTGGCGATGCGAGGCCGCGTCTTCGCCGTCACCAGCACCATCACCGGCGCCATGTTGCCGCTGGCGTACACCGTCGCCGGCCCGCTCGCGGACCACGTCTTCGAGCCGGCCATGGCCACTGGCGGCGCGCTGGTTCCCCTGCTGGGCGCATTCCTCGGAGAAGGACCGGGCCGAGGCATCGCGTTGATGTTCTTCATCGCGGGAGCCCTGACGCTCCTCGTGACGCTGCTGTCCACGCTCTACCGCCCACTGCGCGAGCTGGAGGCCCAGCCGCAGGAGGCGCCTTCCGCCGAGCCCGCGGTGAGCCCCTGAAGTCCCATCCCTTTCGACAAGACACCCCCAGGAGACCCGCCGTGCCGAGTCCCAGCCGTTCCTTGCAGACCCTGACCGACGTGCTGCGCTGGCGTGCCTCGAACCAGACCGAGGCCCGCGCGTACACCTTCCTCGAGGACGGAGAGAATCAGGAGACCGTCTGGACCTATGGCGAGATGGATCGCCGCGCCCGCGCCATCGGTGCCGCGCTCCAGGAGCACAAGGGCGCCGGAGAACGGGCCCTGCTGCTCTACCCGCCCGGACTGGATTACATCGCCGCGTTCTACGGCAGCCTGTACGCGGGCGTCACCGCGGTGCCCGCCTATCCCCCCACGCAGCTCCAGGCCGTCAACCGCATCCTCGCCATCCTCCAGGACGCGAAGCCGCGTTTCGCGCTCACCACGCGCGAAATCCTGGAGAGCGTCCAGGCCATGGCCGAGGCCTATCCCGTGCTGAAGGACATCCGCTGGATTGCCACGGACGCGCTGGAGGAGGGCCTGGAGGACGGCTGGAAGCGCCCCGCCATCACCGGTGATTCACTCGCCTTCCTCCAGTACACGTCGGGCTCCACCTCGACGCCCAAGGGCGTCATGGTGCTGCACCGGAACCTCATGTCCAACGAGGGGATGATTCAGCAAGGCTTCAGCCACTCCGAAGAGACCACCGTCTGTGGCTGGCTGCCGCTCTACCATGACATGGGGCTCATCGGCATCGTGCTCCAGTCCATGTACCTGGGCTCCCACGCCGTCGTGATGTCGCCGTGGGCCTTCCTGCAACGCCCCATCCGTTGGCTGTCCGCCATCACGAAGTACCGCGTATCCACGAGCGGCGGGCCCAACTTCGGCTACGCGCTCTGCACGCGGAAGGTGAAGCCCGAGCAGCTCGCGTCGCTGGACCTGAGCTCGTGGCGCGTCGCGTTCAATGGCGCCGAGCCCGTGCGCGCGGACACGATGGAGCAGTTCGCGAAGACCTTCGCCCCCGCGGGCTTCCGGCCGGAGGCCTTCTATCCCTGCTTCGGTCTGGCGGAGGCGACGCTGTTCGTCTCGGGTGGCGTCGTCTCGGACCTGCCGCGCACCCTCACCGTGGAGGCGACGACCCTCGAGCAGAACCGCGCCGTGCCGACTCAGCCGGGCCCCCACGCGCGGACGCTCGCGAGCTCCGGGCGAAGCTGGGGAGACAGCCTCATCCGCATCGTGAAGCCGGACACGCTGGTGGCGTGCGCGCCGGGCGAGGTGGGCGAAATCTGGACCGCCGGCCCCCACGTCACCCATGGCTACTGGGGCCGCGAGGAATCGAACGCGGAGACCTTCCAGGCCCGCATCCAGGGCAGCGAGGAAGGCCCCTTCCTGCGCACCGGCGACCTGGGCTTCATGGTGGACGGCGAGGTGTACGTCACGGGCCGCATCAAGGACCTCATCATCGTCGACGGCCGCAACCACTACCCGCAGGACCTCGAGCTGACCGCCGAGAGTCAGCACGAGGCGCTCCGTCCTGGCTGCTCCGTGGCGTTCTCCGTGGACCACCCCGAAGGCGAGCGGCTGGTTGTCCTGCTCGAGGTCAGCTCGCGCTACTCGGCATCGGAGAGCGGCGAGACGCCGAACACCGTGGCCCCAGCCCAGCTTCAGAAGAAGATTCGCCAGGCCGTGGCCGCGGGGCACTCCGTGGACGTGAGCGAGGTCGTCCTCCTCCAGCAGGGCGAGGTCCTCAAGACGTCCAGCGGCAAGGTCCAACGGCGCGCGTGCAAGGCGAAGTACCAGGACGGCAGCCTCCAGCGCTGGCCGGAGTGACGGTGTGACGGTCTCCGCTACCGCCGGGGGCCGAGCACGATGATGGCCATCCCCAGGATGGCGACGAGCGCGCCCACGAGGTCCCATGTCGTGGGCCGCTCCCCTTCCACGAGCCACAACCAGACGAGCGCCACCGCGATGTACACACCGCCGTAGGCCGCGTAGGTGCGCGCCGCGCCTGTCGGATGCAGCGTGAGCAGCCACGCGAAGAGCGCGAGGCTCCCCGCCGCGGGCACGAGGAGCAGCGGCGATTTGCCCTGCCGCAGCCAGAGGTACGGCAGGTAGCAGCCCACCACCTCGGCGACGGCGGTGAGGACGAAGAGCCCGAAGGCGTACAGCAGGTGCACGATGTGAAGTCTCTTGGAAGAGGGGCTGGCGAGCCTTCCACCCCTCCGCGCCCATTCCCAGTCCAGAGATGGGGCGTCCACATCGGCTCACCCTCGGACACTCCGGCCGCGAATACGCCTGCTTGCCACGCTGACGCCTTGTGAACGCGAGGCGGGTGAGGCATCCCGAAGGTGGGCGGGAGACAGCACCCGCGCAGCCTGGGAGCGGCCCACATCGCGCCCCTGGGTCCATCCACCGGGTACCCGCGACATGACGCTCTTCCCGACGCCAGAGGTCCAGGACGACGCAGCCCCTCGTCGGAAGCGATGGCGGCGCGCCGCGCTGTGGGGGCTGGGGTTCGTCCTGCTCCTGGAAGTCGCCATCAACGTCGCGCTCAACCTGGGCGTGGTCCAGACCATCATGGCCCGGTCGACGAGCCGCACCGAGCTCGCCTGGAAACGCGCGTGGTGGCTCTGGCCCTTCGGCCAGCTCCATCTGAGCGACTTCACCCTGACCCAGCAGAACAAGCATCAGTGGTGGCAGGTGAACATGGACACGTTGGATGCCAACGTGTCGCTGACCGCGCTGCTCCGCAAGCGCGTGGACGTCCAGCGCATCAACGGCAAGGGAGCGAAGTTCCGCATCGAGCCGTCCTACGGCATCGAGGACGAACCTTCGCCCGGCCCCGACTATCAACCGTGGGTCATCCAGCTCGCGGACGTCACGGTCCACGAGGTCCGCGAGCTGAACTTCGGCCGGGTCCGCTTCGTGGGAGACCTGGACGTCCAGGGCCTGCTCGACATCAAAGGTCGCGACCACGTCCACGTCGAGACGCCCACCATCCGCGTCAACACGGGCTTCATGGAGGTCGACATGAAGCCGGTGACCCGGCTGGAGCGGCTGGAGGCGACGGCCCAGCTCGACGTCCCCTTCACCGAGGAGAAGGGCTGGGACCTCTCCCAGGCACTCAGCGCGCGGATCCAGGGTGAGATGGAGCTGCTCCCGCTGGACTGGCTGAACGAGCACCTGGGCACGCGCTCCGCCGTGTCGCTCCGAGGCGGTGGCGGCAAGCTGGACCTGGACCTGCGCCTCCAAGGGAATGCGGTGGCGAACGGCACGCGCATCAAAGCCGCGGGCGCGGAGCTGGACGTGAGGGCCGGGCCCATCCGCGCCCGGGCGCCCTGGAGCGTCGCGGCTTCGATGGAAGCGAGGAGCGTTGACGTGCGTCAGGCGACGCTGCGGCTCGCGCTCGCGCCCGTGCGCGTCTCCGGCCCCGAGGGCACGGGGGCGGAGGTGCCTGAAATCATCCTCACGGTCCTCGCGACTCGCGGCGCCGAGCACTCGGACTGGCAGTTGGAGCCAGACCTGCGCGTGGCGAAGAGCCGGCCCGTGGACTTGAAGATGCTCAATCCCTGGCTGGCGCGAACAATTGAGATTGAATCGGGCTCCATGACGGTGCAGAGCCCGGAGCGGACGAAGGCATCGAAGCCACGGGACTCGCTGCGGCTCAGCGTGGACTCCGACCTCGTGACCGGCCGCATGGGCGACATCAAGGTCCTGCTGCGCGCGGAAGCGGACGTGGACGCTCGCAACCTGTCGTGGGACACGAAGTCCCTGTCGCTGACAGGGACGACGGTGCGGCTGACCAATGTCTCGACGAATGGGCCTGTGCCCATCCGCGCCTGGAGCGGCGTCTTCACCCTGCCCCAGGCGCGGTTGTCCTTGTCGCCCACGGTGTTGTCGGCGCGCTTCTCCAGCAAGCTGACGGACACGCAGCCCATGGTCGCCCTGCTCACCTCGGCCAAGAACCTGCCCGCGCTCCTGACCTCCGTGCTCAACATCCAGAACGTTTCCATCAACGGCCGCGTGCAGGTTGATGACCAGGGCCTGCAGCTTCGCGAACTGAAGGCAGACGGTGAGAACTTCTCCCTGGAAGGGCACCTGGACCTCGTGCAGGGCCGACTCACGGGCGCGCTCCTGGCGAAGCTGGGCATCGTCACCGGCGGCATCGAGTTCAAACCGGGCGGTCCGAACGTCCACCTGCTGAACGCGAAGCAATGGTTCGCGAAGCAGCCCGCGCCGCCGTTCCGCTGACGGCGAAGGCTCAGACGGAGATGCCGGGCTGGTGGCGGAAGTAGCTCCGGATGGCGTCGATGGCGTGGCGCACCTTCGCGGGCTGCCCCGAGCGTCTGGGCGTGACGACCCAGAGCTGCAACGGGCGCAGCCGCCACTCCGGCAGGAGCACTTCGAGCCGGCCCTGCCGGACATCGTCATCCACGTCGACCAGGATGCAGCGCGAGAGGCCCAGCCCCGCCGCGCACATCTGGTGGAGGGTGACTTGATTGTTGGACGAGTTTCTCGGCACCACCTGGACGGACCGGCTCTCCCCCGAGGGCCCCTGCAGGTCGACCGTGAAGGTCCGGCCATCCGACACGGCCGCGAGCCAATCGTATCCGGGCAGTTCGCTGGGTGTGCGGGGACGCCCGGCGCGCTTGAGATAGTCAGGCGAGGCGCACAGGGCGAGATGCACGAAGCAGAGCGGCTGGGCCACCCAGGAAGAGTCCGCCAGCTTCCCCGCGCGCAAGGCCAGGTCGATGCGCTCGTCGATGAGGTCGACCATTCCGTCATCCGCTTCGAGGCGCAGCTTCAGGTTCGGGTGCTTCGCGAGCAGCGGCGTCAACGCGGGCGCGACATACCTCGCGAGCCCCAGCGGCAGGGCGATGCGCAGCTCACCCGCGGGGGTGTCACGCGCGAGCGAGATTTGTTCGCGTGCCCGCTCGGCCACCTCCACCATTTCCCGGCAGTGTGAGGCGAAGCGCGCGCCTGCATCCGTGAGGGTGAGCTTCCGGTTCGACCGCCGCACGAGGATGACGCCGAAGTCTTCCTCCAGGATGCGGAGCTGCTGACTGACAGCGGAGGTGCTGATGCGCAAATGCCGGGCCGCGGCGCTGAGGGAGCCGGCGCGCGCGATTTCAGCGAAGAGCGCCATGCGCTTGAGGTCGTCCATGTTGAAGCGCAGCTTAAAGTTGATTCGCGAAGGCGGCGACTGCCGTGAAAGGCGTCATCTCCGTACTTTGACGGGCATGACAACTCAACGCATCGCAGTGTTCGGAGCGACTGGCACCGTGGGTTCGCTCCTGGTCCCCCTCCTGGTGAAGCAGGGCCATCAGGTCAGGGCCCTCTCTCGCAAGGCCACCGCCCTCCCAGGCGCGGAAGCCGTCCGCTTCGACTTCACGCAGCCCGAGCAACTCCCCGCCGTGCTGGACGGAATCGATGCCGCCTACCTCATCATGCCCGCGGACAGCGTCGAGGTCCTCGCCTACCTAGGCCCCGTCATCCGCGCGGCCGCCGAGCGTGGTGTGAAGATGGTCCTCCAGTCGGCCATGGGCACGGAGGCGGAGGAGGCCACCCCGTACAGACAGGTGGAGTTGCAGGTGGAGCGCTCGGGCGTCCCCTTCGTCATCCTCCGGCCCAACTGGTTCTCGGACAACTTCCACCTCATGTGGAGCCAGGACGTCCACGCCGGGAAGCTCCCGCTGCCTGCGGGCACGGGGAAGACGAGCTTCATCGACGCACGGGATATCGCGGATGCCGCAGCGGTGGCGCTCACCACGAGCCGCTTCGACGGACAGGGCCTCACGCTCACGGGCCCGAAGGCGCTGGGGTTCGACGAAGCCGCGGCCATCGCCTCGCGCGCCCTGGGCAAGCCCTTGGAGTACGTCGCGCTCACCGAGGAAGCGTTCATTCAGCGCATGCGTGGCTTCGGGTTCGACGCGCCCTACGCCGGGATGCTCGCCGCGCTCTTCGCCGCCGTGCGTGAACAGTGGTCCGCCCCTGTCACCGACACAGTCCCGGCAATGACTGGCCACCCGGCACGCCCCTTTGAGCGCTATGCCGAAGACCGGCTGAAGTCATAAAGAATGAAGTGGGCCTGAAAAAGCCCGCTCCACGTGAAGATGAAGCCCCTGCCCGGCTCTCATTGCACAGGCAGGGATTCACCTTTCACACGTTCGGCGCCAATGAGATGTCATTCGTCTTGGGGGTAGGCTGGCTCCACCATGCGATACCTCATCGGAGAAGCGGACGCTGGGCGAGGAGCCTGTCAACTGAAGTCACTCATGGACTTCGAGCGAGACTTCGAACTCTTCGACGGGATTTCGCGCGCAAGCGACTCCTCAGCGGATGCCTATTTCGAGATGGACGAGGACTTCCCGGATGACATCCGCACGGAGGACTTCATCGTCGAACTCACCAGTCTTCTAGTGGTCTCAGAGCGGACACGCCAGACACTCGACGCCATCGGCATGAAGAACAACGAGTTCCTCCCGGTGACGATCCTCAATCACAAGGGCCGCAAGGAGAAGGGCCCCTTCCACATTCTCCATCAAGTGACGCTGCAGGACTGCATCGACTTCGAGAAGACCGTCTGTGAGCGCAATGCCTTCGACCCGGACCTCCTCAGCAGCATCAGCCAGTTCGTCTTGGACGAGCGCCGCATCGACCCGGAGGTCTCTCTTTTCCGGCCGAGATACTTCCCCTACGCGCCCATGTTCCGCGAAGACCTCGTCGAAAAGATCCGCTCTGCTGGACTGACGGGCATCAAGTTCACGGACCCATCCCTCTTCAAGTACTGACGACCCCTGCACATGTCCATCCAGGAATTGCCCGAGGAGATCGCCTCCTACACGCGAATGCTGGCGGAGACCGCCTCCGACAAGATCCCGAGCCAGCACCTGGGCGGCCTCTGCTTGAAGCTGTCGCACCAGTACCGCGCCTTGGGCATCAGCCTCCTGCTCAGGGAGGCGAACATCGACATGTTCTTCCATTGGCTCATCCAGTCCGCCCTGGCGCGCCAATACTTCCTGGAGCGCTGCCAGACAGAAGGGAACTTCGCGTCGCCCCACCGCGGCGCCAGCGCCGTGGGCCCCTTCTTCGACGCGGTCACCGCCGCCCAATGGAAGCTGGCCCGGAAGATCGCCACGCTTGCGTCGGACACCCACCTTCAGGGTGAGGAGTACGAAGACGACTTCGCCTATGCCCGCTTCCTGTACCTGTTCACGAACTTCGAGGCATTGGACACGACCGGGCTCAACGACGCGCTCAACCAGTTCGAGGAGGCGCTCGAAGGCGGCATGAGCGTCCGGCTGGACCTGTGCCGCGCACTCCTGAACAAGGACCAGAACGCGTTCGATGCATCCTTCGACGGCCTGCTCGTTGACCATGAGCTACAGATGAAGAAGCAGCAGAAGTCCATCCTGGCGCGTGACGCCACCTTCGAGCCCAACCGGCAAGTCATGGTCGAGGGTCTCGCCCTCCTCCAAATCGCCGGCCGGATCGGGCTTCAGACACAGCCGGAGTATCGGTTCTGCCCGGGCCTCGTACGACGCGTCGACCACGCGCCCTACAAGCCACTGGCCTTCCCGCTCATTCCGCTGGAGGAATAGCCTCCGCCGTGGGCGGTCTCCGCACGCAAGCACTTCAGCGAGGAGGCGATTGCCATTGCCTTCGCTCTGGCGCCGTAGGCCTTGTGCGGCCCCATCCCTGTTCTGCCTAGAAGCTCGTGAAATCAAGCTGCAGGACGGGCGTGTCCGCTTCGATGTCGCGCCGGAACCGCCCCCACCGGTCGAGCGTGCTCTCGTCGAGCACGGCCGGGTCACGATACTGGTGGAACAGCGCGTAGTTCATCGAACGCTGGAGCGCGAGCAGGTCCGGCACGGCCGCGAGCCACTCACGATCCATCCGTCGGAGTTCCCGATACCCTTCGAGGAACGGCCCCAGGAACGCAGCAACCGCTGCGTCGCGCGCCTCTCTCTCCTCGCCTCGCGCGATGTAGAAGAGGAGCACCGCGATGTCCTTGACGAACCACGCGTACTCGCAGTTGTCGAAGTCGAACGCGGTGACCTTCCCTTCGGCGAAGCAGAAGTTGTGCATGTGGAGATCGGCGTGGATCAGCCCGTAGCTCTCCGGTGTTCGCGGTAGCTGGTTCAATCGCGCGATGATCGCCGCGGTGCGCTCACGAACGAGCGTCTCCTCGGGAGGCGCGAACCGATTGATGTCGACCACGTCGTACTCATGCCATTCCTGTCGCTTGAGCTTGGGGCTCGAAGGCGCGTAGCTCTGCGCGCGGTTGTGGAGCCGCGCGAACAGCCGGCCCAGGTCGCGGAACAGGGGCGGCTTCCAGTAGCGCTCCTTGAGCGGAGGCGCGTCGTCGAAGACGATGCCCGGCGCGCGCTCGAACGCGGTGGCGACGAAGTAGCCGCCGGGCTCGCGGTCTTCAATCCGCTCCACGAACTGCCCCGAATCGGAGAGGACCGGCGAGGCGATGGGAATGCGCGCGGCCGCCAGATAGCGAACGAACTCGACCTCCCCCAGCGTGTAGTCGATCGTTCGCCGCGTACTGTGCGAGATGCGCAAGATGAGGCCCTCGCCGTCGTCGTTCTCCGCCTCGTAGACGAAGTTCTCGAAGGCCGTGAGCTCGGTGAGCTGCTCGGGCGACAGGCCATACCGGCGCGCGGCCTCATCGCGAATCGGTTCGTGGAAGCGGCGGACGAGCTCTGGGTGCATTGAATCCTCTAGTCCTTCAACGTGAGGCTGCTCTCACCGTAGCCCAGCACGGTCGAGGCAGAGTCGCTGGTGACCGAGACGCCCAGACCGCGCGCGAGCGTCTCCGCCAACGGGGGGCCATTGCGCGGCCGCGTGAACACTGCCAGGTCCATGCCGGTCAGTGGGTGATCCGGGCGCTGGAGCCGCTGGTTCAGCATCGCTTGCTCGCGCTCGACGACGCGCAGGCACCGGCGCTCGAGGGAAAACGCGCTGGCGGCGACGGCAGCGAGCTCACCGCAGAGGGGCTCCGCCACGACCTTGTCTCCCGGCAGCCCATGCGAAAAGAGTTCGGCCAGTCGCCGCTGGCTCGTGGCCTGCTCGGCGGGATCCAGCTTCGCCAGTTCGTCCAGCGAGGTACCCTGCGGCGTGCCGGGGAACGCCTCGCCGATGCGCGCGAACAACCAGCGGCTGAGGTTGATCTCGCGCTGGTAGGTCTCGGTGAGTGGGAAATCGTCCCGGAGCAGCGGGTAACGCGCGACATCGATGGGCGCCTCCACGAACTCTTGCAGCGCGGTGCGCGGGAGGTGTCCGGCGAACGCCGCCCGGAGCCGTTCGTGGAGCAGCCCCTGGGTCGCGCCGAAGAAGCGGACCACCGATTCGACGCGCTGCCCGAGCAGGCCGTAATCGAGCGCGGCGTCGAGATCACCCAGGCGCGCTGCGATGTCGGGCTGGGCCTCGATGGGTGCCGGGGCCGCGCCGGTCAACACCTGCATGTATTCGTTGATGAGCGCCGGCGGCCCGGCGCACACGCCGTGCGGACCATGGAAGACCGCGTGACGCTCGGCATAGTCCACGATCGTTTGCGCGGTGACGGGCTGCTCGGGAGCGTCGCGCACCAGGTCGTTGGTGACCAGGCGAACTCCGTCGATCAGCCGGAACATGGCCGAGAGTCCGTTGTCGAGCTCCCCGTTCAGCACGGGATTGGTGCCCCGCACCATCACGTACCCGACCGACGCGAGCGTGCAGACGACCATCATGTGGAGCTCGCCCGCGGTGAGCACGCCGGGGGTCCGTGGCGGCATGCGCGCGAAGAAGGCCTTGCGGAACTGCTCGGTCAGCGAGAGCAGGTCCGGCCACTGCCGCGCCATGGCCTTCATCGCGGTCACGTTCATCGGCAGTTCGCTCTGGTACCGGCTCCCCGCGTAGTGGCACTGCTTGCGCACCGTGGGGAGGTCGAGGAACAAGGTGCGCGGTGCGACGTTGTTCTCGCCCACTTGTCGGCCGTCACCGTCGAGCGCCGGATGCGCCACGCGGTAGACCGGCACGACCACCTCGAGGTTCGAGATCTCGAACGCCCGTCCAAACGCCTGTTCGGTCAGCATGGGGCAACGATTGTCGCGGGCGCTGAACGTGAGCGGCTCACGCCCGGCAGGCACCTCACCCAACCGCTCAGGGTAGGACACCGTGGTGCGGCCCGTGGGCGCATCCGAGACCCGCCTCAACACCCGCTGTTCGATCAACATCTCGAGCAGGTCCCGGGTCTTGTCCCAGGAATGGGGCGCGCCATCCGACCACGCCATGGCGTCGGCGGCTTGAAATTGCTCGACCTGGAGCAGCTTCTCGCCCAAGGGCGCGATGTCCGGCTCGTCGAAGATGAGCTCCACCTCGCCATAGAAGAGGTGCAGGACCTGCTGGCCATTCCCTGCGTCGAGCCGGTCGTGCGTGAGCCGCTTTCGATTGGGAATGTAGAGCATCTCATCCGCTTGCAGTTGTGCCATGGCCTCTCACTCCCGCTTCAGTGTGACATCGCGCGACCAGGTGCCGCCGAGCGAGCGATAGACCTCGACGCGATGGTTGAGCAGCAGCCGTTGCGCCTGAAGACTCGCGCGCTCGAGCCCGACCAGATTCGTCAGGGCGGAGAGCACCGTCAGATAGTCTGATTGCCCCTGCTCGAAGATTCGCCTCGCCTCGTCCAGGAGCTGCCGCCCGAGCTGGACCTGCGCACGCAGGCTGCGCAGGCTCGTCGCCTCGTTCTCCTCCTGGACCACGGCATCCTGCACCCGTCCAATCGCGGTGTTCAGCGCGAGCTGGTGTTGGATATGGCGACGATGGAGCTGGATCGGCAGTCGCATGTATTCGGTGACGCGCCTTCCATCGAACATGGCCCAGGTCAGGTTCACCCCGACGACGGACTCGCGCAGGGCCGGCTCCGAGAGGCCGACCTTCAAAGCGCCCACGGTGCCCACCAGTTGAATCGTCGGAAGCCAGCTCGCCAGGTTCGCGTTGATGCGGTGATCGATCTCGGCGACGCGCAGCTCCGCGAGCCGCACCTCGGGCGTGTTCACGTTGAGGTCGCCCGGCGTTCCGAGTTTCGGTGGGGGCGGGAGATCGGGAAGCTGTCGATCGAGTGGAACGATGTCGTCGGCGGGGGTGGGTACCCTGCCCAGCAGCGCCTTCAGCTCCGAATTCAAGAGCGCGTTCCGGGTGGCGATCAGCGGCACCTGCGATTCGAGGTTCACCAGCAACTGCTCCTGCTGCAGCACCACGAGCCGGGGCGTGAGGTGCTGCTCGAACCGTGCTCGAACCAGCCGGAGCAGTTCCTTGTTGTAGTCGATCTGCCGCAGCGTGAGGTCCCGGAGCGCGCGGGCCTCGAGGATGTCGAACCAGACCTGGGTGATCCGCACCGCGAGGTCCTGGATGCGGCCCTCGGTGAGCTGCCGCTGCTGCTCGGCGAAGTTCATTCCCGCGCGCCGCTGCGCACCGAGGGATCCAAACAGGTCGACCTGGTACGTCACACCGAAACCGACGGTGGCGAGGTTGTACTCGGCCCGGGTTGGCGGCGCGGGCGGAAGGTTGGCGTTGGCAACGACACGACTCAGCCCCGCCGGGTTCAGGATGCCGACCTGGAGCGGGTACCACCAACCTTGCGGCACGTTGGGGTCGAGCTGGTTCTCGTAGATCAGCTCCCGCACTTCGCGCAGGACCAGGTTGTCGCCGAAGCACTCCTGGATGGCCGCATCGAGCGCTGGATCGGCGAACGCCGACCACCAGACCGTGTCCTGGGTGACACGCTCGGCGGGCTGCGCGGGCACGTCCTCCTTCGGCGGCGGGCTTGGAACCCCGCCCTCGGGTGCGCTGGACAGTGGGGTCGGCTCGATGCGCAGATCGACAGCGGTCGAGTAGCTGCCCGGCGTCGGAGGCGGTTTGACGACGACGGGACGGATCAGCTCGCAACCGGAGCAGGTCATCACGAGGAGGGCGAGCGTAAGTCGAAGTCTCATGGGTGGCTGACGACCACGAGGGCTTTCGCGTGGTTGAGGACGCAGCGCTGCGCGACCCGCATGGTCTCGGGATCGAGGGAGGCGAAGCTCTCGTCGAGGATGACCAGCTCGACCCCCTGCAGCAGCGTGCGCGCGATGTAGAGCCGGCTCTTCTCACCGTGGGAGAGTTGCCAGCCGGTCTCGCCGATCATCTCCTCGAGGCCGGCGGGCATCTTGGCGACCAGCTCGTCCAGCCCGAGCTCCTTGCACAGCGCGGCGGCCTTGGTCCGCAGCTCGGGCGAGGTCGGCCACTCGCGTCCGAGCAGGAGATTGTACGCGAAGCTGCCGGACAGGACGTGGTTCTCGTGGAACTGCGGCGCGGCGGTGATGCGCTTGCGCCAGCCCGAGGAGCCGAACGTCGCGCGGTCCAACGCATGCAGCAGCATCACACCGCCCTGCGGCGTCCTCAGGCCCGTCAACAGCGACACCAGCGTCGACTTGCCACCGCCCGATGGGCCCTCCAGCAGGATGCGGTCGCCCTGCGCGATCTGGAACGAGCAGTTCTCGAGCACCGGCCGGGTGCGCGCGTCGTGCCGGAAAGTCACACCCCGCGCCTCGATGAGGGTTTCGTCGGCGGCGTCGGTGGACTTGCCTCCCTCCATTTCGAGAGGGACTTTCGATTCGAGCTCGGGGCGGCCCACCGCGAGCAACAAGTCGCGGATCTGCTCGAACGACACCGCCGCCTGGGAGACCTGCTGGAAGTAGACGGCGACCTCGTCGAAGGCTCGCAGCGCGAGCAAGATGCCGCCCACGGACACTGCCAGCAGGCTGGGATTGGCCGTACCGCTGCTGAACGCCGGCAGCAAGGTCAACAGGGCCAGCACCAACCAGCCGTCGCGCAGGAGCGCGGTCAGTTGCATGGTCCGGCGATCCATGACCTTCGAGATCTCGGAGTAGGAGCTCAAGCGGACATCTTCGCCATCATGCCAGCGCTCGAGGGGAAGCTGTGCCAGCCGCGTTCGATGGCCGAGCATGCGCTCGAGCAGGTCGTGGGTGATCTCGACGCGCGAGCTCGACCACTCCCGCTGGACGCCGTAGTGGCGGCGCGCCAGGACGAACGCGACCGCGACCCACAGGACGAGCACCACCGCCTGGAGCCACCCTCCCGCCCCGAGCACGAGGATGACGCCCGCCAGGACCAGGTCGACGAGCGACAACACCGCGAGCAGGGCGCCACCGACCGCAAGCTGCTCGACGACCTCGGCCTCGGCGACGCGGCCGAAATGGCGGCCGATGCCGTCGAGCCGCACCTCGTCGGGGGTCAGCTTGAGGGTTCCCGTCAGGAGCTGCTGCTTCAGCAGCGTTCCGAGCCGGATCGAGAACACGCCCTGCCACCACACCTCGAGCATGCGGAGCGGAATCGCGCACGCGATCACGGCGATCCACCCCAGGAACCAGCCGGTCTCGAGGTGGGCCTGGAGCGCGGCGCGACCGAGCAACCAGAACGAGCCAGCCAGCACCAGCGAGAGGAGCGTGTGGCTCACGAGGATGCCGGTGACGAGCGACGGGATGTCGCCGAGCAGCGTCCGACGGCTCGCCGTGCGCCTGGGGCGCATGATCCAGCCGGTGCGTAGCTGCGCCTGGCCGAGCCGCTGCAGCAGCATCTTGGAGCGGGCGTGCTCGCGCGCACGGGGCGACATCTCCACGCCGCCGAGAAGCTGGTCCACCTCGGCGACGGTGGCTTCCTGCTCTTCGCGCAGGAGCGCGAGCGCGAGCTTCGTCGGGACCGAAACCACCATGGCGTCGCGCGCGAGCAGGCGCAGCTTCCCGCGCCGCGTCCCCAGCAGCACCAGATAGGACGGGACGCCGTCTCGCCGGACCTGGAGGATGCAGGGCGCGGCGCGCTCGAGGACGTCGGGCAGCTCGTGGTAGAGCGGCGTGATCGGCTCGAGCTCCACGCCGAGTCGATCTCCGAGCGCGAACATCCAGACCCGGCTTGGCTCGACGGCCGCCGCGGGCGGAGCGATCTCGCCCGCGGTCCTGCCATAGCCTTGCCGCTGCGCCAGTTGCTCCAGCGCGTCGGGCAGTCGCTCGACCGGCCACAACAGGTCGGAGTCCGAGCGCGTCATCCCACCAGCTCCAGCTTGTCCGCGACGGGCTCCGTGACCGGCGCCGCCACCGGCTTTGGCGCCGGCCTCTCCACCAGTTGGCCGCCCGAAAGCCACCAATGGCGCCAGCGCCCACCGCCCCAGAGCAGCGTGCGATTCTCCTGGTCGGCGCGAAGGAGCACGGAGTACCGCGACTCCTTGTTCGCGAGCAGCTCCTTCGGCGGCCCGTTCTCGAGGATCCGACCGTTCTCGATCACGAGCACGCGATCGAACTCCTGGGTGTGCTCGACGTCGTGGGTGACACAGAGGAGCGTGATGTCCGCCCAGAGCCGCCGGGACTCGGCGAGGAGCCGCGCGCGCCGGTCGCGATCGAGACCGCGAAACGGCTCGTCGAGGATGGCCAGGCGCACGCCGGAGCGAAGCATCGCGCGAGCCAGGCGCACGCGCTGACCCTGGCCGCCCGAAACCAGCCCTCCGCCTTCGCCCAACGATGTCTGCAGGCCGTCTGGAAGCGCCTCGAGGATGTCGAGCATCTCGGCCCCCTTGAGCGCCCCCGACAGAGACCAGCCTTGCGCGCCGTCGTTGCCATACCGGAGGTTGTCGATGAGGCTCTGGTTCCAGAGACTGATCGAAGGATCCACCCAGGCCGTGGTGCGCCGCAGCCGCTCGACAGCGGCCTGATCGAGCACCTGCCCGTCGACCTTGATCTCGCCGCGCGCCGGCCGGAGCCAGCCGAGCAAAAGGCCGACCAGCGTCGACTTGCCTGCTCCGGAGACACCGACCACGGCCACGTGCTCGCCGGGGGCGATGTTCAAGGAAACCTTGTCGAGGATGGTGTGACCGCCGCCCTTCACGCGGACCTTCTCCATCACGATGGAAACGCCGCTCGCGGCGCCCGCGGGCGCGACAGGCGCCTGCACGGGCGCCTCGGACCGGGCCGACGGCTCCTTGATGTCACCGATGACGTCGAGGAGACGGCGAACCCGGTTCATCGCATTCGGGAACGCGCGGCTCAGCAGCATCAGCCGCTGGCCGAGGATGGGAAACCGCAGCGCCCAATAGACGACCAACAACACCAGCGAAGCCCGCTCGGTGCCCGAGAGGTACGAATAGACGAGCAGCATGACGAGGCCGTAGCTCCCCAGCATCAGCCCGCCTTCGAACCCCACCGACAGCGTCTGGAGCCAATAGCGCGCCTTGCTCCAGCTCACGAGCAAGGTCTCCTGCGCGCGGCGCAGCGACCGCTCGGCGCCGTGAATCCGGATCGGCGTGAGCCCGACGAGCGCGTTCAGGGTGAATCCGCTGAGCGCGCCTGCGTGCATCTGCACGCGCAGGTCGGGCTCGAACAGCAGCTTCTGCGCGACCAGGGGCACGAGCAGCGTGACCGCCGCGAGCGCGAGGACGATGCGCCATGCGTGCGGCGCGGCCCAGATGAGCGCGGCCGTGATGCTCACGACCTCGAGCGACAGGACCAGGGCCTGCGCGAGCAGGGGCGGCAACGACCGCATCGCCTGGATGTTGTGCGTGCGAGACGCCATGTCGGAGGCGAGCCGGCTCTGGAAATAGCGGTCCTCCATCTCGGGGAGCTTCTCGAAATACGCCTTCCGCAGCCGCACCTCGAGCCGGCGGCCGATGCCGAGCAATCCCAATGAAATGGGGATTTGGATGAGCATGAAGCAGAGCGCGACGCCCGCGAGAACGGCCATGCCCGTCGCACGCTGCGCGAACGTGCCGAGGTCGCGCCCCAGGTCGAGCACGCCACGGAGCATCAGCGCTTGCAGGATTCGCCCGAAGGTGGCGAACACAAGTCCCACCACAATCAGACCCGGAACGACCCACGAGTCCGCGCCTCGAAGGCGGAGCAGCGTTCGCGCCGGGCTCACCTGCTTGGCGACGAGCTCCGTCGCCAGGTCGCTCGCGAGCACGGCTCTCGGCGCGTCTTCGCCTTCACGCGGAGCCTCGCGCCAACCGCGAACCCGCATCAGCACCGCGCCGGACATCAACACCTCGCCCTCCACCTCGGGGTTGGGGCGAACGGACCAATAGGTGGCGGGAATGGGCACTTCGCCGGAAGCGTCCTTCGCCATCATGGATTGCAGCAGACCCGCCGCCGTCCGGCCTCTCCGGACGGCGCCCGCGCGGATCATCGCTTCGGACGCCCGGCACGCGGCGTCGAGCCTGGCGATCGACAAATACTCGGGGTCCTCGAGCGCGCGGGAAACCAGCTCCCGCGCCTGCGTCGCCCCCAGGTCCAGCAAGCGGCGCTCGAACGTCGCGACCGCCTCCTCGGACCCGGCCCATTCCCGCCAGCCCTCCGCCGGAACGGACGTGGTGTGCTGGTACAGGTGGCTCAGCAGCGTCGAAATCCGGGTCCAGTGACGGCCCGCCGCCGGGTCCATGACCTGGATGAACGGGCCAACGCGCTTCCACAGCACCACGAAGTGCGGCCGGCCTCCGGCGCTGAGCGTGACGATGATGGCGGGAAGCGCCTTGGCTTCGGGGACCACCACGTGATCGAGCGGAAGCATCACCTGCTCGGAGTCGAGCCCGAGCTGGTTCGCGACTTCATCCAGGGTGACGATCGAGGTGCCATCGACGTCCGTCTGACACACCTCGCGAAGGACGCGATAGTTGAGCTCGGCGCCCATCCCCGCGAACAGGCTCTTGAGTGAAGCGGGGCCGCAATCCGTCGCCGAGATTTGAATCACCTCGGGAATGATTGAGCGCCGACGCCCGGGAGAAGTCATGGTCAGCGGGCCTCGGCTTCGGGCCGAAACACGCTCGTGGGCGGTGCTTCAGGCTGCGGATTCCATTCGCCGACCGCCCGCATCAGCAGCGCGACCGGCGACGCCCGCGCGACCTCGACCTCGACCGTGAGGGTCATGCCGTGGCTCAGTTGAATGCGCGGATCGTCCGGCGGTGCGAACTTGAGCTCGACGCGCACCGTCCCGGGGATGGCCTCGGGCGTGGCGGTCTGGCCAGGCTCGGTCCCGACGGCCGTCACCCTGGCGGGGACCGTCCCGTAGATGGTCATCGGGTAGCCGTCGAGCTTGAGGCGCGCCGTTTGACCGGGCTGGATCAATCCGACGACCTCCTTCGGGAAACGGGCGCGCACCCGCACCTCGGCATTGCTCGCGACGATGGTGCCGACCCGCTGCCCGTCGGCGATGAACGCGCCCGAGCCGAGCTCCGCCACGTCGACCAGGTGGCCCGTGGCCGGCGCCCGATACAGCTTCCGCTCGATCTGGTACTCGAGACGGTCGATGGCGCCCTGGAGTTCCCGGATCCGCCCCTCGGCGCCCAGCGCCTCGCGCTCGAGCGCCAGCAGCTGCGCGGCGAGGGCCTGACGGCGCACGTTCTGCTCGCGCCGCAGCCGGGTGAGCGCCAGGCCCTGCGCCGTCTGCGCGTAGCGGAGCGCGTCGACATCGGTCGTGCGCTCCAGCTTCTCCATCTCCGAGACCGAGCCCGTCGGGCTCTTGAGGGCCAACTGCTCGCGCTCCACCGCGAGCCGGTGCCTGGGCGCGAGTTCCTGCTCCCGCCCCAGCGCTTCCTGGACCGCGACCTCGTCCACCCGCGCCGTCAAAGCCGCCTCTTCGTGCTTGTTGGCGATCTGCTGGCGGATGATGGCGAGCTCCTTCTCGGTCGCGGCGATCGTCGCCTTGCTCCGCTCGAGTTCGAGGCGCTCGGCCCGTGCGTCGAACTCGATGAGAAGGTCCCCTTCCTTGACCTCGTGGTCGAGCTTGAGCTGAGAGAGCACGACCCTGCCCGCGCTGGGCGGCTCGATGCGATGAACAGCGTTGTGTGGCTCGATCCGGGCCTGTGAGCTGGCTTTGACGAGCGGGACCTTGGCGAACAGCGACCAGGCGAAGAGCCCGCCGATGCACAACACCATCAGAGCGACGAACACGAGGCGCGTGTCCGACTCGTAGTTCAGGGAACGAAGGGTCCGCTCGAAGGGATAGGCCATGGTCCGCAAGCAAAAGTCGCCTTAATGGTCGCACCGTGTCAACACCTCGGCCACGGCTTTGCGATTCACGCTCCCATTGTCTGAATACGAGCGTTTCGATGTGACGCGGGACTCCATTCGTATCGCCGCAATGCGTTGCACATTTTTCCCTGGTTCGATTTGACATTCGGTTTTGAGTACACGTAGCGTTCAATTTGAAAGGAGGCACCACATGAAGATCAAGATCCACGTTCGCGGCGGCCCGAAGGCGCGCTAGTAGTTCGTTGTTTTTGACGCCGGCTGTCGCGGCGGGTTGTTCCTCGTTTCAGAGGGGGGTTGATGGGAATTTCTCCATCAGCCCCTCTTCTTATTTCTGGCAACGCCTTGCTCCTGCAGGTGCCCATACCTGCCAGGTTGTTCTAGAACCTCTCATGAGACTGAACTGAATACGCCAGGGTTCTCCTGTATCGCTGTTGCAAGTCTCGTGGCTCCCCTGTGCTGTGCGACACCGCAACCACAACCCAGTAAGTCAGACAGACTCGCCCGCCATTTTGAACCTGCTACGCCGTGTGCCGCGCCTGTATTGATGAGCGAAGCTGCCTGCTTGAAACGACTTAGCACCCGCCTCCGACCTGCTGAGGCAGCCACCCTCGCGAGTCATTGCGGCTGCAATGTTTCAACAGCAGCAGCTCTCCTTCATCCAGGGACTGCACGTCACCTTCGCCGACGCCATCAAGGACTCGCGTGGCCCAGGTACGGCGTCAGCCCGCCTGGACGCCTCCCCGGCGCACGGGCACCTGTCGCGCCGGGGCCCGGGACGCGGCGCGGCGCGGCGCGGCGGCGACGTGTTGTGGCTGAGTGCCCCGAACGCTCCCTCAAGACCGCTTCTGGCCCTGGCGCGAGGAGGCGGAGGAACCCAAGGCGTTCTTGACGTCGCTGGAGGCGACGATGCAAGGAGTCGCTGGACGACGTGCGGCTCCGGGTGCAGACGCATCCCAACTCCCTCATCGGGGAGTTGCTGCCTCACGAGTGGAAGCGGCGCCGCTGTCACAGTGGCTGCGCGATGCGCTTAAGTTGGCGGCCATTAAGCCCCCCCATTGCCGCTGAATTCAAATGGGTCCGCGCGCGAACCGCTGCACGGCGACCCAAGCAACGGCTACTTCAAGCCCCACCGCTCATTACCGTTCGCATCTTGAACACCGACCACATCGTCACCGTGCCAAACGACAAGAAATCGGCGTGGCAAGGCCATCGCGTCCACAAGGCGAGGCCGCAGACGAAGCAGATGCCACACGCGAAGCGCCGTCAGTACGCGTTCACCCTCCCCTTCCACCACACGCCCGATGAACCACCCAGAGTCTCCCGACGGGGCATCCGGTGTCCGCTCCATGAAAACATCCGTCTCCGACAGGCATCCCTCCTCGAGAACCACTTTGTCCCAGAGGTTGACCTGCTCCGGCTCGACGCCAAGGCTGCGCGCGAAGTGAATCTCCCGGGCCAGGAGACTCAAGAGCGGAGACACGTCGCCTTCGTCGTCGAAAACCGAGTCCCCCTCAATCCGAGGGCACCCCAGCCACAGCGACGTTCCTCGCTGTCGCAGCGCGAAGATCAAGCCGCCGTAGTTGAGCGTCTCGCCGTCCTTGAAGACGCTCCCCGCTGAAACCATCGCTTCGACTGTGCGGAGGAGGCGCTCTGCAAGCGGAACCACCCCTTCCTGGCAGGACACGGTGAACCGCTGTCGGCCTATGACGCGCGAGAGCTCAACCATTCATGTTCTCTACCCCGAAGACGGCACGGCCAACCCGGCCCCTCTACGGAGAACGTGCTGGACCATATGCCCTGAAGGCCATCCGCCAGAGGCGCCGCATTCGCCCCGCCATATGACGCCCACTGGCTCCAGAACCGCGACTTTCTCCCCCTTGGCCGTCAGGCCCCCACCCCACCCCCCGTCAACCACCCCACTGCATCGTTCCCATTGCCCAGCGCCGAGCATGTGGTATAGAGCGGCCCCGAAGCGCTGCTTCCCGGGGCGTCGAGTCCGAAACGGTTGCAGGGACACCGGGCGAGCAGGTAGGAAGGCAGTAGCAGTTCCGCAGTAAAAGCCGTAGGTTGCAGTCCACTTACGGCCAGGTAGCTCACCTGGTTAGAGCGGCGGTCTCATAATCCGCAGGTAGTCAGTTCAAGTCTGACCCTGGCCACTTCCCCGGCGTCACCTCACGGTGGCACCGGGGTTTTTCTTTTCCGGAGCCTCCTCAGCCCGCCGCGTCCACCATCCACACGTGGCCGTCCGGGTCCTTGAACGTCCCCGAGTACCCCCAGGGCTGCTTCGCCGGCGGTGCCGGGACCTCCGCCCCCGCCTCCCGCGCCCGGGCGATGAGCGCGTCCACCTGGGCCTCCGCCTCCAGCGACAGGCCCAGGATGCACTCGGAGACGCCCTGCTCCGCCACCCGGTTGCCCCCGGCCACCCAGCCGAACCCACCCGTGGGGATGAGCATCAGGCTGACACCCGCGTTGAGCCGGAAGTGGACGGGCTCGGGCATCGCGTCGCCCTCCGTCTCGACCATCAGCTCGAAGCCGAGCCCCTTCCGGTAGAAGCCAAAGGCCCTCGCCAGGTCCCGCGTCGGAAGACTCACGATGACAGGGGGGCCACCCGGTGCACGGGCCTTCAACGAATCATGCGCTGCCACGACGACCTCCAGGGAATGGGTTCCTGAGGGTGAGACGCCCCTCGGCCCCCGAAATCATCGCTCCCGTGGAGGAAGGGCCAGGGCTCGCCTGCCACCCCGGCCCAGGTACGGACTACTGGCAGTCGCTCAGCGGGAACGTGTAGTCGCGGCGCGGCGTCTGGCCCGGCTCCTGGTTGATGGCCGCGACACCCAGCTCGCTGTAGTTCACCGTCGTGCTGCTGCCGAGGACCATCTGCGTCTTCTGCACGCGCGTGGTCGACAGAATCACCTTGCCCAGGAAGTTGCCCGGCCGGACGCTGAAGCAGTTCAGGATGCGCGCGTCCACCGTGGAGCGGCGGCACTGCTCGTACTGCCCCAGCACGATGCGCGTCATGCCGTCGGGGGACTCGGAGTTCCGGTCCTCGAACGTGTACGTGGCCTCGAAGCCGGTCGCCGCCTGGACGACCTCCAGGTACGAGCCACCCTGGAACTCGTCACAGCGCAGCACCAGGTCGCCCACGGCGCCCTGCTTCACCTCGACCGTGTCGCCCACTACCTCGGCGCCCTGCGGCTGGGTGCCGTCACAGCCCGTGCCCAGCAGGGCGCTCATCAGAACCATCGCGGAAAAACGGATCGGCGAACGCATGTCAGCTCCTGAAGAAAATCCGGGTCAGCCCGGACCTCAAGCATAGGAGCTTTTCCCGCATTCCACAGCAATGCACGACTTTGTGACATGCGTGTTCCCGAACGCTTCCGTCACCCCATCCGGAGCGCCGACCACAGCGACAGCGCGCCGAAGATGAAGAACAGGCTGGCCGCGGCCCAGCGCACCCATTTCATCTGCACGCGCCCGGCGATCCGGTCTCCCAGGAACACCGCGAGCCCGTCGGACAGCATCATTCCCGCGGTGGTGCCCAGCGTCACAATCACCGGCGCCTGGTAGCGCGCGGCCACGGCCATGGTGGCGAACTGCGTCTTGTCCCCCATCTCCGCGAGGAAGAAGAGCACCACCGTGGTGAGGAACGCTCCGTAACGCGGCGGCTTGCCGCCGTCTTCATCCAGCGTGTCCGGCTTGAGCGTCCACAGGCCGAAGCCGATGAACAGCACCGCCAGCAGCAGCGCCATCCACTTCGCCGGGACGTGCGTGGACACCCAACTGCCCACGCTGGAGGCCAGCGCGTGATTGGCGATGGTGGCGACGAAGATGCCCGCCAGCACGTGCCACGGCTTGCGGAACCGCGTGGCCAGGGAGAACGCGAGCAACTGCGTCTTGTCCCCCATCTCACTGGCGGCGACCAACACGAACGAACCGATGAACGCTTCCAACATGACCGCCCCTCGCGATGCGTGGCCGGGGTTCGGACTCGTGGAAGCGTCAGGGAAGCACGCGCACGACGGACCTCGGCCAGGAAGAAACAACGACTCCTGTCCGAAGGTCTCGTTCGTCTCGCGAACCTCACGAGGTGGGGGCCCGGGCTGTTTCCAGCCAGTATGTCGAGCGCCCCGCCGCCAGCAACGCTGGCGTGAACTACTCCCCTTACGTGAGGCGCGAAGTAACAGCGCGCCTCCCCCGCTGTCAACGCCAGCCAGGACCCACCGCGCGCGGCCGCTCACCGGCGCATTTTTTGACGGAGTGCCCGTCCGCCCGCCTAATGCCGGGCACAGGCAGGTAGCTGCCTGTAGCAGCCACGCCCGGAGGAAGTCCGATGCAGGATGGAAGCGCCAGTCCCCTGAGCCCCGAGGCTCCGTCGTCCCCGGCGGCCACGGAAGTGTCTGTCGACGTCCGTGGCCCGGACGCCGACATTGTCTCCACCCACGTCCTCGTTCCCGAGGAGCAGGTCCAGAAGCTGCGCGAGCTGGCGCGGCGGACCCGCATCCACCAGAGCGAGTACCTCCGCGAGGCCGTGGATGACCTGCTCGGCAAGTACGGCCGCGGCACGCCCAAGGAGGAAGGACAGTCATGAGGGCGGCCGCCGTCGCGTCCCGCGCGTCCCTCCCCCGTACGCGCGAGTTCATGCCCGTTCCGATGTTGCGTGACGCAGACGCGGCTCGCACGCCTCGCACCCGCCTGGACTCCGAGCGGCCGGCCTCGATTCGTGAGGCCATCTTCCGCTGGTTGGATCAGGAACTGTAGGACAGTCCGTCCGGCCCCGCCTTGGTGGCCGGACGCGATGCAGGGGTAGGCTCCGGATTCCCTTTCTTCCAGGAGCCCCACACCCCATGCGTCTCCCGATACTCAGCGCCGCCCTTGCCCTCGCCACCGTGGGCTGCGCCACGTCTGGCTTCGACAAGCTCTACCCCGGCATGTCCTCCCATCAGGTCGTCGAGGCCATGGGCTCGGGTCCGTCGCGGGCGCAGGAGTATCCCGACAGCTCCACCGCCTGGTACTACGGCGATGACCGCTGCGTGCTGATGCGCGACGACAAGCTCGTCGCCAAGGCCACCTCCGAGGACAACGCCACCATCAACACCCCCATGGTGTCGGTGCGCGACACGTCCAAGGCGCTGTGCGCCCCGGAAGGCTACGCGGCGGCGGAGCAGCGGCAGCAGACCATCGAGACGCCCTTTGGCTCCCTCAAGGGCAACATCGACCCGAAGGCCGCCTACGAGAAGGTGAAAGGCGTCGTCACCGGCAAGGGCGGGGAACAAGCCCCCGCGCAAACCGAGGCCTCGACTCCGTCCACCGAAGGGGCGCAGACCGCCTCCCCCACGCCGTAACGCGGCCCCGCGCTCAGGCGGAAGGGGCCGCCGCCTCGCTGTCCTTGTCGTCCAGCTTGCCAGCGATGTCCTTGAACGACAGGTGCCCCATGGACAGCAGGATGAGGCCCAGGCCCACCTGCTGCACCGTCTGGGACAGCCACATGACGTTGGCGTAGGCCAACCCGCTGGCATTCACCGCCGCCGCCGGGAGGAAGAGGCTCAGGCCCACCTTCGTCGCCGCCTGGAAGGTGCCCATCATTCCGGGCGCCGCGGGAATCATCAGCCCCACCACCAGCACGCCGAGCACCACGTAGGCCTCGAAGAGCGACAGGTCCATGGGCTCGCACACCACGCCGGGCGCCGCGCCGGAGCAGTCGAAGGCGTTGGCCAGCATCGACATGCCCGCCCCGTTCACGCCCCAGTACAGCGCCGTGTAGATGAAGAAGAGCACCACCTGCCGCCCCTTGGGGAGCTGCCGCATGGCGCCGACGAAGGTGTCGACGACGTCCGCGACCTTGTCCGCCACGGGCGGCGCCAGCCGGCCCACCGTGGCCCGCACCAGCGCCACCGTGCGCTGCTGCTGCCACAGGCCGAAGAGCAGGAACGCCAGGCCTCCGCCGAACACGGCGAACATCAGCCACGAGCCCAGCTTGACGTAGCGAATCTCCGGCGTCTCGGTGGGGACGAAGAAGAGGAGCACCCGCAACATCGCCGCCACGGCGAGGCCGTCCACGATGCGCTCCAGCACCACCGACGTCATGGCCGCGCTGCGGCGGATGCCACTGCGCTGGGCGATGAGGAAGGGCCGGGCGAACTCCCCCAGGCGGAAGGGCAGCACCAGCAGCATCATGAAGCCGATGCCGGAGGCCTCGTTCAGCTTGCGGAAGGGAACCTTCTCCAGTCCCGACAGCAGGCACCCCCAGCGCAGGGTGCGGAACACGTGGATGGCCAGGAGGCAGCCGAAGTACGGCACCAGCCACACGTAGTTGGCCGACTTGAGGCTGGCCAGTTGGGTGGCCCAATCCGTGTCCCGGAAGGCCCACCACATGAAGATGAAGGTGACCAGCAGGCTGGCCAGGAGCTTGACGGCGCGTTTCACAGCGGCCGGGTATACCGTCACTCCGGGTCCGACTCCAGCGACTCCCCGGCCAGCAGGCGGGAGGGATGGTCTCTCATGAGACGGACGAAGGCCGCCTCCCCTGCCCTGCCGCGCAGCTCCGCCAGTGAGCGGCCCACCCACTCCCGGGCCCCCACCGGGCCATGCAGGTCCGTGGCCCCCACCGCGTAGAGGCCCTCGTCCAGGAAGGCCCGCGACAGCTTCTTGGGGGTGCCGCCGTAGCGGCCGATGAGCGCTCCGACATCCAGTTGTAACAGTGCGCCGGCTCGAACGGCCTCCGCCGCGCGGCCCTTGCGCTCGAACTCCAGGCACCGCTCCGGGTGCGCGAGCAGCGGCACCACGCCCTTGGTCCGGATGCGGAACAGGATGTCCAGCAGGGCGGGAACGGGCGCGGTGTAGGGCAGCTCGACGAGCACGTAGCGGCCCGGCCCCAGCTTGCGCGCCTGCGGCGTGGTGAGGCCGCGCAAGAAGGCATCGTCGAGCACGTTCTCCGCGTTGCGCCCCAGCGTCAGGGGAATCCGCTCGCGCGCCAGGGCCTCCTCGAGCTCCGCGCGGCGGGCGTCCACGACGTCGACGGGGGCGTACTCGGGCCGGGCGTGGGGGCTGGGCGCGACGGTGGAGAAGCCGAGGTCGACCAGCGCGCGCGCCATCTCCAGCGCGTCGTCCAGGGTGCGAGCCCCGTCATCCACGCCAGGAAGGAGGTGGCAGTGCAGGTCGACGAAGCCGCTCATGCGTCGCCGTGCTGCCGGTCCGGATGGCGGTCCGAGGGCACCTCGTCCTCTTGCTCATCCGCCTGGCGGTCGGGCACGCGGTACTCCTCGCCCAGCCACCGGCCAAGGTCCACGGCGCGGCAGCGCTTGGAACAGAACGGAAACGCGGTGTTCGTGCCCCGGGGGGCAACGGGCTTCTGACAGATGGGACACGGCAGGGTGCTCATGGTGGTCGTGTTCTAGATAAGCGTTGACGCTCTCGCGAGCCAGGATGTTTCGTGCACACCGTTCCCACGGAGGTCCCCGCCATGAAGGTCCTGCGCATCACCCGCCCAGGAGGGCCCGAGGTGCTCGCCGAGGAGGAACGACCCGCCCCTGCTCCGGGCCCCGGAGAAATCGTGGTCCGGGTCCGGGCCACCGCGCTCAACCGCGCGGACCTACTGCAACTTCGCGGTCACTACCCTGCCCCGCCGGACGTGGCCCCGGACATTCCCGGGCTGGAGTACGCGGGCGAGGTGGTGGCCGTGGGCCCGCGCGCACGGCGCTTCCAGCCGGGCGACCGGGTGATGGGCCTCGTGGGCGGAGGCGCCTGGGCGGACCAGTTGGTCACCCATGAGCGCGAGGCGATGCCCCTCCCCGAGGGCATGGACTTCACCGACGCCGCGGCGCTCCCGGAGGCCTACCTCACCGCGTTCGACGCGTTGGTCCTCCAGGGTGAGTTCAAGCCCGGGGAGACGGTGCTCGTCCACGCGGTGGCCAGTGGGGTCGGCTCGGCGGCGGCGCTCATCTGCCGCGCCATGGGCGCGCGGGTGGTGGGCACCGGCCGGAACGCGGCGAAGCTGGCGCGGGCCTCCGAATGGGACGTCGCGCGCACCGTGCTGTGTGACACCCAGCCCCCGCGCTTCGCGGACGCGGTGCGTGAGGCGACGGGTGGCCGAGGCGCGGACCTGTGCTTGGACCTGGTGGGTGGCAGCTACGTTCCAGAGACGCTCAGCGCCCTGGCACCTCGCGGGCGGCTGATGCTGGTGGGGCTGGTGGCGGGCGCGACGACGGAGCTGAACCTGGGCGCCGTGCTGACGAAGCGCCTTCGCGTCACGGGCACCGTGCTGCGCAGCCGTCCCCTCGAGGAGAAGATCGCGCTCGCCCAGAGCGCGGAGCGGCACCTGTTGCCGCTGTTCCGCTCGGGAGCGCTGCGGCCCGTGGTAGACGCCGTGGTGCCACGCGCCGACATCCGGCAGGCGCTGGAGCGCATGGCGGGCAACGACTCGGTGGGCAAGCTCGTGGTGCGGTGGGATTGAGCCTGACTGCCCCTTGAAGGAACGCAAGCGATGACGGAGCAGCAGCAGGAACTCGAACGCCTCATCCGGCAGATCAACGACCTCCACTACATCCAGACGTATGACCGGGTCGAGATGCCGGAGGCGGAGTACCGTCAAGTCCTGGCGAAGGCGGAGCAGAAGAACGCCGAGGCAGTGGCTCAAATCAGGAAGCTGCTCGAAGCGGGCGTCAGCCTGGACTTCCAGACCATCAACGGCCACACGCCGATGATGATCGCCGTGACCCAAAACAACGTCGAGGTCATCCAACTGCTCATGGAGCACGGCGCCGACATCCGGGCGACCTCCAGCTACGAGTTCCCCATCCACCGGGCCGCGGAGTTCGGGGCCGACCGCGTCGTGCAGTTCTTCCTCGACCAGGGCATCGACCCTCGGCAGAAGACGGAAGGAGGCCGGTCGGTGCTCTCCGCCGCTCGCGCGTCCCGCCACAGCAAGAACGTGGTCCCCATGCTCGTCGAACTCCTGAAGACGACGAAGGACCAGCGCGGCCCGCCGCCCAAGAAGGTGAAGCACCTCTCGGAGGCGGACGTCGCACGCTATCTCTCAGGTGACGCGCCCGCGGGCGTCAGCGCGGCGACCTGGGCGCAGCTCCGCAGCTTCATGGAGAGCGTCTTCGTCGAGGAGTACTCCGTCAACCTCGACCAGCTCTACGCCGGCATCGAGGAGCACGGCAACACCCACGCTCCCTTGGTGTTCGCCATCATTGGCCTCATCCAGGCCGTCTCCACACGGGCCCCCTTGAACAAGACGATCAAGAAGGTGGCCACGAGCCCCCTCCTCCACCACGGTGACCTGGAAGTCACGGGGCCGTTGAACGTGAAGTCGCTCCTGGTGACAGGGAACCTGAAAGTGCACGGCAAGGCCTCCAACTTCCAAGGCGCCCAGCTCTTCGTCGGCGGCGACTTCACCTGCGACACCTTCCGGACGGAAGGCCCTGTCATCATCGGCGGGGACCTGAAGGCCTCGCTCGTCGACGCGTACTACAATGACTACAGCCTGGAGGTCCGGGGCGCGCTGGTGGCGCAGAAGCTCGTGATTGAGAAACATCAGGTCACCGCCAGCCGTTTCGACGTGCAGGAACGCGTCGAGAAGTAGTCACCCGGACGTCACCTCCCAATTCCATTGCGCCCCCCTGGGGTGCCCTTATCCTGCGCCGCCCTATGTCCACCCACTTCGACCCCAGCGCCGCCGCCCAGCCGGACTCCGGCGTGTTCGGCCTCCCCCACTCCCCGGAAGAGGCCCACGTCGTCCTCATCCCCGTGCCGTTCGAGGCCACCACCAGCTACGGCGGAGGGACGTCCGACGGCCCGGCCGCCGTCCTGGAGGCCAGCCGGCAGGTCGACCTCTTCGACGTGGAGACGGGCCGCCCCTACGAGCGCGGCATCGCCATGCTCCCCGAGTCCGCGGAGCTGCGCGACTGGAACACCCGCGCCAAGGAGCGCGCCCAGGTCGTCATCGAGGCCGGTGGCATCCACTCGGGTGAGGCCGAGCTGATTCAGGCCGCCCAGGACGTGAATGGCCTGTGCGACCAGATGAACGAGCTTGTCTACCGCACCACGAAGCACTGGTTGGAGCAGGGCAAGCGCGTGGCCGCGGTGGGCGGAGACCACTCCATCTCCTACGGCATCATCCGCGCGCACGCGGAGAAGTATCCGGGCATGGGCGTGCTGCACCTGGACGCGCACGCCGACCTGCGCGTGGCCTACGAGGGCTTCACCTGGTCCCACGCGTCCATCATGTACAACGTCGTGGAGCGCATCCCCGGCGTGAAGACGCTGGTCCAGGTGGGCCTGCGTGACATGAGCGGAGAGGAGCACCAGTACATCGCGGACTCCCAGGGCCGCGTGCACGGCTTCTTCGACGCCGACCTCCAGAACAGGCGCTTCGACGGCGTGCCCTGGAACAAGCAGGTGGCGGACATCGTCAACCTGCTCCCGCAGCAGGTCTACCTGTCCTTCGACATCGACGGGCTGGACCCCGTGCTCTGCCCGCACACCGGTACGCCCGTGCCGGGTGGCCTGTCCTTCCCGGAGGCGGTGGCCCTCATCTCCGGCGTGGTCCGCTCCGGGCGCACCATCGTGGGCTTCGACCTCACCGAGGTGGCCCCCGACCCCGAAGGCAGCGAGTGGGACGGCAACGTCGGCGCCCGGCTGCTCTACAAGATGATTGGCTGGATGCTGAAGTCGCAGCGCGCCTGACCTCGCGTCGCCATGTCCACCCTCCTGTTCGTCCCCCTCCCCGAGCGAGGGCACATCAATCCCTCGCTCAAGCTCGCGAGGGCGCTCCAGAAACGCGGCCACCGGATTCTCTTCTGCGGCATCCGGGACACCGAAGCCGTCATCCGGGAGGAGGGCTTCGACTTCGAGTGCCTCTTCGCGGACCTGTTTCCGCTGGGCTTTCAGGACGAGGTCAAGGAGCGCATCAGCCAACTGAAGGGCGTGGCCTGGCTGCGCTACGTGCTGGCGTTGATGCGCAAGCAGAAGCGGATGATGGAGCGGTTCCTCGAGGGCGAACTCGACGCCATCATCCGCCGGACGAAACCCGACCTGGGCATCGCCGACGTGTTCCTCCCGGAGCCGTTCCTGGTCCTCCGCGGCAACCAGGTCCCCACCCTGCTGTTGAACACCAGCATCCCCTTGCGGTGGGAGCCCCAGTCGCCGCCGCCCACCTCCCATGTCATCCCGGACGGTCAGCTCTCCAGCGTCCTCCGTGGCGCCTTCGACTGGGGGCGCATCCTGTTCGACGCGAAGCTGGATGGACTGCGCAGCCGCGTGGGCCTGGAACCCGATGACCTCCGGTATCGGCACGCGCTCGCGCGCAAGCACGGGTATCCCCCCGCGCACCTGGACTTCGCCGGGCGCGGGAATGGTGAGCATGACCCCATGCTCATCCTCTGTCCGCGCGAGTTCGCGGAGTTCCAGGGCGTGCGGCCCTCGGTCCACTTCCACTACACCGGCCCGTGCATCGACCTGGAGCGACACGAGCCCGAGTTCCCCTGGGAGCGACTGAGCCCGGAGCGGCCCCTGGTGCTCTGCTCGCTGGGCACCATGCCCATGCCGCCCGAACAGGCGCGGCGCTTCCATGCGTCCGTCGTCGAAGCCGCGCGGCGACGGCCCGCGTGGCAGTTCGTCGTCGCCACCAACGAATGGCGCGAGGCGCTTCCCAGCCCCCTGCCCGCCAACCTCCTGGCCGTGACGCGCGCCCCGCAGCTCCAGTTGCTCAAACGCGCGTCCGCCATGGTGACGCATGGCGGGTTCAACAGCGTCAAGGAGTGCATCTACTTCGGCGTGCCGATGGTCGTCCTGCCGGTCCAGTTCGACCAGCCCGGCGTGGCCGCGCGCGTCGTCCACCATGGCCTGGGCCAACGCGCGGACCCGCGCACGCTGACGCCGGACACCCTGGTGCCCTTGCTGGACGCGGTCGTCGAACAGCCTGCGTACCGGCGGGCGCTGGAGCGAATGCGGACTCGCTTCCAGGCCGCGGAAGGTGACGCGGCGCTCGTGGAGGCCATCGAGCGGCACCTGCCCCGCGCTGGGGGCTTCAGTGGGGCCGCGGCAACATCAGGCTGAACGTGGAGCCTTGACCGGGCCGTGACTGCACGGACAACGCGCCGCCTTGCAGGCGCACCAGCTCCGAGGCCACGTACAGCTCCAGCCCCCAGACGCCCTCCGACTCTGATTGGAAGGGCGCGAAGAGGTGGGCCACCGTCGACGCGGGCAGCCCTGGCCCCGCGTCCTTCACGTGCACCTTGACCTGCGTCGGCGACACCTCGAGCGCCACCTCCGTGCTCCCCTGACGGACGGCGTTCGACAGCAGCACGTCGAAGACCTGTCGGATGCGGGAGGAATCCGCCTGCACGAGGACGGGGGTCTCCGGTGCATTGAGCGTGACGTGCGGCCCGTGCGCCGACACGGCGTCGCGAAGCTGCTGGCCCAGGTCCGTGTCGCCGCGGCGCACCGTCGCCTCACCCGAGGACAGCCACGCCAATTCGCGCAGGTTGCGGCCCATGGACTCCATGGAGCGGAGCTGCACGTCCAGGGTCGCCAGCGCGCCCCGGTCCACGGCGTCAGCGCCCTCCAGGCGGCGGAGCTGTTCGCGCGCCGTCTCCAGCGGCCCTTGGAGCGTCCGCGCCACCCACTGCCCCAGCGCCCCCACGGGCGACTCCGCGGGCGCGGCCCTGGGGCCCGGCGAAGACGCCAAGGACTGGCGGATGACCGATTCGAAGTCGGTGATTTCGAAGGGCTTGTGGAGGAACGCGAAGGCCTCGGGCGCGCCCTGCGGCAGCACCGCGCTCAGCAGGATGACGGGCACGTCCTTGAGCTGCGCCTCCTGCTTCATCCGGCGGCACAGGTCCACGCCGCTCAAGCGCGGCATCATGTGGTCGGTCACGACCAACTGCGGGTGCCGGTCACGCGCAAGGCCGAGCGCCTCCTCTCCGTCCCGGGCTCGCACCACGTCGTGCCCCAGGTCCTCCACCACCTGGCTGAGGACTTCCAACACCGCCGGCTCATCGTCCGCGACCAGGACGAGACTCATGCTTCCACTCCCTCACCTCGGCACACCCCGACACAGGGCGTGACGCCAGGACGACCATCCGCTCCGACGGTGTACCGGGCCGCGCGGAGCACGTGCATCCCAGAGATGCATTCGTTCACGGTTGACCGGAGTGGTTTATGAAGAGCGAGACACCGCATCCAGGGGGCCCGGCCAGGCTGAGGTCTTCCCGACAATCAGTCTGTCGTTCGCCCGACAATCCCTTGGCGATGCACGGAGGCTTGGAATGAAGCACGCAGTCATGAGGTGGAGCCTGGTGATGGTTGCCCTGCTGGCCTCGGGTACGGCGAGCGCCGACCTCGCGCGGCGGCGCGACGCCATCGTGGAGGTCGTCCAGAAGGTCTCCCCGGCCGTCGTCTACATCGGCACCGAACAGGAGGTGGAGTCGCGCTTCCGGGGACGCCGCTCGCCGCTGGAGGAGTTCTTCGGAGGCATGGGCGCGGAGCCGGAGCGGCAGAAAATCTCCGGCCTGGGCAGCGGCGCCATCATCGACCCCAGCGGCATCATCGTCACCAATGACCACGTCATCCGGGGCGCGTCCGCCATCCACGTCATCCTGGCGGATGGCCGCTCGTTCGACGCCGAGGTGATTGGCAGCGACGCGGCGAACGACCTGGCCGTGCTGAAGGTCAAGGCGAAGGAGCCGCTGCCCATCGCGAAGCTGGGCACCAGCGCCGACCTGATGATTGGTGAGACGGTGGTGGCCATTGGCAGCCCGTTTGGCCTCAGCAAGACCGTCACCGCGGGCGTGGTCTCCGCCGTGGGCCGCACCTTCCGCGCCGACAACCGCGTCTACAACGACTTCGTCCAGACGGACGCCGCCATCAACCCGGGCAACTCGGGCGGCCCGCTGCTCAACGTGGATGGGGAAATCATCGGCATCAACACCGCCATCTTCGGCGGCGGCGCGCAGGGCATCGGCTTCGCGATTCCCGCCGACAAGGTGCGCCGCATCGTCGACGAGCTGACCCGCTTCGGAAAGGTGCGCCCCGCGTGGGTGGGCATCGGCACGGCCGACCTGCCCTCGCGTGTCGCGCGGCAGCTCGGGTGGGACCGGGCCTATGGCGCGCTGGTGACGTCGGTGGAGGAAGGCAGCCCCGCGGCCCAGGCCGGCGTGAAGCGCGGTGACGTGGTGGCCGAGCTGGGCGGCTCGCGCATCCAGGACGCCGAGGACTTCGACACCCGCGTGCGCGGGTATCCGGCCCGCTCCGCGTTCCCCGTGGTCCTCTTCCGGGAGGGGGGCCTGCGCACCGTGCAGGTGACGCCGGTGGAGTTCCCTGCTCGCATGGTCGAGGGGCTGGCGTGGGAGCGCCTAGGACTCCGCGTGAAGGAACTGCGTGGCATGCTGGCCGTGTCGGGCGTGCGTCAAGGCTCCGCCGCGGCGGACATCGGGCTGGAGCCGGGAGACGTCATTCTCCGAGTGAACAATCAGCCGGTGACGACGACCGACGCCTTCCGCGAGGCGCTGCTCACGGCGCGACGGGGACGTAGCGTGCTGTTGCTCGTGCGGCGTGGACGCTACGGCTACCACGTGACGCTGCCGTTCGAGCAGGAAGCAGGCTACCGACTTTAGGGGGTGCTACAGGCGCTGAGGGCTCCCCGTATTTCAGGACACGCGTGACTCGCACTAACATGCGGTGTCATGAGTTCCGTCCGTTACCAGTCCCTCGGTCCCCTGCTGGCTGGGGAAGGCTCACGCGCCTTCCTCGGACTCGCCCTGGAGGACGGCGCGTCGCCCCGTCCCGTGGTGCTCATCTGGGCACCGCAAGATGTCGTGCAGAACCCCGAGCTGACGGCGACGCTGCGTCGCGAGACGGCTCGCGCGCTCGTCTTCGAGCATCCGCACATCCTCCGCGTCCACGCCCTGGCCGAACAGGATGGGGGCCTCGCCCGCGTCACGGAGTTCGCCGACGGCGAGCCTTTGCGGAAGCTGCTGGAGCTTCAGCCTCGGCTGCCGCCCCACTTCGCCGCGTTGATTGCCGCCGATGCCGCCGTGGGCCTGCACTACGCCCACGTGGCCGGTAACGACGACGGCACGCCGTTCGTGCACGGCGACGTCCGGCCCGAGACGCTGATGCTCTCGTTCACGGGCATGACGAAGGTGACGGGCTACGGCGCGCTCGGCGTGGCTCCGCGTGAGCGCGGCGGCAAGCGCGTGAAGAACCGCCGCATGTACAGCGCGCCGGAGCAACTGCTCGGCGGACGCGAAGCCGTCAACGTGCAGTCGGACGTGTTCCTCCTGGGCCTCGTGCTGCACGAGTGCCTCTCCGGCAAGATTCCCTTCAAGGACGCCGCGGACCCGGACAAGGCGGTGCTCACGCGCTCGCTGCCGCCCATGGCGCAGGACGTGCCGCTGAAGCTGGACGCGGTGCTGCGCCGGGCCACGGCGAAGCGGGCCAAGGAGCGCTATGCGTCCGCGCTCGCCTTCCGTGAAGCCGTGGTCGAGGCCGTGGGCTCACTGCCCACGCACGCCGAGTTCTCGGAGTTCCTGTCCAAGCACTTCCCGCCCGAGAGCGAGGCCCGCGCCGCGCGGCGCCGCGTGATTGAAGGCGGCATCGCGGACATCATGCAGAAGGCGGGGATTTCGCCGCCCGCCGTCGCGGAGTACCTCGCGCGGGGCGCCCTGCCCCCCTCCCTGATGCCCGCGAAGTGGCCGGAGCTGCCGGGGCAGTTGTCCGCCGCCGGGGATGCTTCGTCCGGGACTTCGACGTCGTCGGGCGCGGGCTCGTCGGCCGCCGCCAAGCCGAGCACGAAGGACGCGGCGGCGAGTGGCGCCAGCGCGAAGGCCGCCGCGAGCACGCCCGCTCAGGCCACTGCGAACACGGGCGCTGCGTCCGGTTCGAGCGCGCAGGGACAGGCAGGAGCTGCCGGTTCGAGCGCTCACGGACAAGCCGGGGCTACCGGCACGAGCGCGCAGGGCACTTCCTCAGCCAGCACGGGCAACGTGTCCAGCGCGCAGGGACAGACGGGCGTGTCCGGTGGCCTCACCGCGCAGGGACCTGCGGGAAGCGCCGCTCCAGGGGCGGCCTCGGGTTCGAGCACCTCGGGACAGGCCAGCGCCTCGGGCCCCGGTGCCCAGGGGGCGACGGCAGCGGGAGCACAGGCCCTGCCCCCTCCTCCCAGCGCGCAGAAGCCCTCGCGGACCTGGATGGCGTTCGTGGGTGTGGGTCTCGCGCTCTCGTTGGGAGCGGCGGCCATCGTGCTCAAGCGGCTGCCCTCCAACATCGAGGCCGAGATCGAGGACGCGGGTGTCCCCGAGGAAGCGCTCCCCGTGGACGCGGGCGTTCCGCAGGACGCGGGCACCGTGGATGCGGGCATCGCCATGGGCACGCTCGACGTCACCGTGGATCCCCGCGTGGAGGTCTCCATCCCGGGCCAGTACCTGGGACGCACGCCCGTCAGCGCCTCGGTCCCCGCCGGACGGCACGTGCTGACGCTGAGCAATCCGGTGCTCGGCATCCAGACGACGCGGGTCATCACCGTGCCCGCGGGCGGCCGGTCCTCGCAGCAGATCTTCCTCAACAAGGGCTTCGCGAACGTTCGCGCGCCCGAGGGCGCCATCGTCACCGTCAACGGGCGGCTCGTGGGCGCCGCGCCCGTGGATGAACTGGACCTGTACGAGGGCACGCACCAGCTCCTCGTCATCGTCAACGGGGCGCGGTGGCAGAAGACGTTCAAGGTGGAGCCCGGCCAGCGGGTCACCTTCGACGTCAACTTCGAGAAGCCTGAAGAGGACTAGCAGGCACGGCGACTACCGCGGCGTGAACAGTCTCTTCACGCCGCGGTTGCGGCGCCCAGGCGGTGGGACAAGACTCCCGCGCCCATGAGCAAGCCGACCGCTGAGTTCGACATCGTCGTCTGGGGTGCCACGGGCTTCACCGGACGGCTGGTGGCCGAGTACCTCGCGAAGACGCAGGACACGCATCGCGCGCGGTGGGCCCTCGCGGGCCGCGACCTGGGCAAGCTGGAGAAGGTTCGCCAGGGGCTGACGGCCATTGCCCCCGCCTTCTCCGAGCTGCCGCTGCTCGTCGCGGATGCACGGGATGCCGCGTCGCTGGACGCCCTGGTGCCGCGCACCCGCGTCGTCTGCACCACGGTGGGCCCCTATGCGCGCTATGGCAGCGAGCTCGTCGCCGCCTGCGTCCGGGCGGGCGTCAGCTACTGCGACCTCACCGGGGAAGTGCAGTGGATGCGCCGCATGATTGATGCGCACCACGAAGCGGCCCAGAAGACGGGCGCCCGCATCGTGCACACCTGCGGCTTCGATTCGATTCCGTCCGACCTGGGCGTGTTGATGATGCAGCACCACATGCGCGAGGCGCACGGGGGCCACCTGGATGGCGTCCGCCTCTACATGGGTCCCATGCGCGGCGGCGCCAGCGGCGGAACGGCTGCGAGCATGCTGCAAGCCATGGAGGATGCATCGACGGACCGGCAGGTCCGGAAGACCATGGCGCACCCGCATGGCTTGGACCCCGTCCCCGGCCCGTGGCGCCCCGAGTCGCGCGATGCGTTTGGCGTCCACTACAGCCAGGAGGTGGGCCAGTGGACGGGGCCCTTCTTCATGGCGTCGGTCAACACGCGCGTCGTCCGGCGCAGCAACGCGTTGCTGGGCCACCCCTGGGGTGAGGGCTTCCGGTACGCGGAGGTCGCCAGCTACGGCACGGGGCCCAAGGGCCTGCTGACCGCCACGGGTGTGACGGTGGGCATCCTGGGTGGCTTCGTCGCCGCGGCGCAGGTGAAGCCGCTGCGCAAGCTGCTGGAGACGAAGGTGCTCCCCGCGCCGGGAGAAGGCCCCTCGGCGGAGGCGCGTGAAAAGGGCTTTTTCGTCGCGCGCCTCATGGGCGAGGGCACCTCGGCCAAGACGGGGAAGCAGGTGCGCGTGAAGGGCAAGGTGGCGGCGCAGGGAGACCCGGGCTACGCGGCCACGGCGCGTATGCTCTCCGAGTCCGCGCTGAGCCTCGCGTTCGATGACGTCCCCAAGAAGGGCGGCGGCGTCCTCACTCCGGCGTCCTGCATGGGCATGAAGCTGGTGGAACGGCTGCGCCGCGCGGGCATGACGTTCGAGGTGGAGACGCTCCCCGCCTGAGCGGCTTTGGCGCAAGTCCGGGTACCATCCAAGCCACGACCATGCACGCCCCCCTTGATGAACTGCAAATCGCGGCCCTCATTTCGTCTTCCGCGGGGATCTTCTCCATCGCGAGCTTCGTGCAAGCCACGGTGAGCGGTTGGCGGCGCCTCGCGAAGCGATACTCCGCAGGCGAGTTCGAACCGGACCGGCGGAAGTACCTCGTCTGGGCACGGGTAGGTCGGGTCACCTACCAGCACTACATCACCGTCGGTGGCGACGAGAGAGGCCTCTACCTCGCTCCGCTCTACGTCTTGCGGATGTTCCATACCCCGCTCCTCATTCCCTGGTCTGACATCCAGGTGAGGACGAGGAAGCTCCACTTCTTCATGAACGTCGACATCCTCGACCTCGGAGAGGGGCTCCCCCAGCTTCGTATTGAGTCCGAAGCGCTGGATCCCTTTCTGGCGTACCTGCCGTCCGCTGCATGACGGCGCCACTTCACCTCGTCGCGAGCATGTGACGCGGCATGGGCGTTCGGTAGCGCCGAACGCCGCGAACGCATCCCCCTACGCGCTCTTCCGGCGCCGCATCATCGCCTCGTACGAGCGGTTCACGCTCTGCGAGAGGATGAGCAGCTCCCCCACGTCGGGCGGCGTGAGCTGGTCGGGGCCGTTGTCCACGTAGAGCAGGTGGACGACCTTGCCGCGCACCAGCAGCGGGAGGATGACGGCCGTCGTCGGGAAACCGCCGCCCATCAACTTGTAGAACACGCCCATGGCCGCATCACGGCGCACCGGGCCGATGTAGTGCGACCGCGTGTCACGCACGAGCCGGAACGTCGACTGCTCGCGCAGCGGCACGCCGATGCGCCGCACCACCGCGTCGCGCACACCCTTGCCCATGCCGTGCCAGCCCGTCACGAGGCTGCCCTGCACCGACAGCAGGAGGTTGCGCTTCCACTTGCCCAGCGCGAAGCGAAGCACCGTGCGCGCCACGTCCTCGCGGTCCGAGCTGCGCGCGAGCTCCGCCTGCGCCTCCGCGAAGGTGAGCGGCGTCGGAGGAGGCTCCGGCGCACGAGGCGGCTGCACGGGGGCCGTGGCCTCCGCCCCACCCAGCGCGGCGTCCATCTGCGCGGCCGCCGGCACCTGCGCCATGGGCGGCGGAACCACGATGCCACCCACGGGAGGCGGCGCCATGCCCCCCAGCGGAGGGGCCACGGGCGGCCGGGCCGCGACCTGCGGCGGCATGGGCGGCGCCACCGGGGCCTGGGCCACCGGAGCCATCGGCGCGGGCTCCAGCACCTCCACGCCGGTGATGATCTCCTCCTCGCCCAGGTCCGAGTCGTCGTAGTCCGCGCCACCGCGCAGCGCGGAGGCGTAGACGGACTGAAACTCCTCCTCGCTCATCAGGTCGGGCGGCTTCTCCTCCGCCTTCGCCAATTCAGCCGGGGAGCCCGGTGCGGGCCGCAGCCGCACCGCGTTCATGTCGATGGCGCGCAGCGGCCGGAACGCCTTGCAGTACCGGCGCAGCAGTTGGTTCATCCGGAACTCGGGGATGACCACCGGCACCACGCGCTTGCCTGTCCGGAACGCGATCGCGTCCAGCGTCGCGAAGTCGTGCGGGTTGACCACGGCGAGGCTCAGCCGCGTCGCGTCCACCCGCATGGGCAGGTACTCCTTGTCGTCCGCGTGGTTCGGGGAGACCAGCTCCATCGCCTTCGGGTCGGGCACCATCTCCCCGGACGCGAACGCGCTGTTGTGAAGCTTCCCCAGCGTCTTCGACAGGTCCTGCTCTGTCAGCAGCCCCAGCTCCACCAGGTTGGTGCCCAGCCGCCCGCCATGCACCACCTGGGCTTCGAGCGCTTCCTCGAGCCCGTCGGCGGAGACGAGACCATCCTTCAGGAGCTGTTCACCCAGGCGCATGGGGCCGCTTGTAGCCGTGCCCCATCCCACTCCGCAAGCACACCCGCACCCGCGCCGGGCGTCCTAGTCCTCCGGGTGATGACTCAGCGCCACGCGGTTCCCCTCCGGGTCCCGGACGTACACGGACCACCGGGTCTCGTGCTCCAGTGGCACCCCCGCCAGGGAGAAGGTCTCCACGACCCCAGCCCGGGCGGCCTTGGGAATCCGGAACGCGAGCATCAGCAGTCCCGGCGCGTCATGACGGAACGACGTGGACGCGGGTTCCCCGCCCGCCGCCTCGATGGCCAGGAAGCCGCCCCCTGGCACGCCGACCCAGATGCTCCGGAGAGAGCCATCCGCACGGAGATGCCGGGTCAACTCGGGAAAGCCCAGCAGGTCCCTGTAGAACCCGGTGACGCGTTCGATGTCCTTCGCCTGGATGGCCACGTGGTGGAAGCCCTGAACGTCCATGACGCGGATGCTATGGTCTGCGCGCCCATGGCGCGACTGCTCATCGTCGAAGACAACCACGAGCTGGCCTCCCTCATCGTCGCCATGGCGCAAAGCCGTGGCCACGAGGCGCAGGCCGCCTCCACCGGCGAGGCCGCGTTGGAGTCGCTCGGTCCGAACACCCGGTGGGACGCCGCGCTGGTGGACCTGCTGCTCCCCGACATCCGAGGCAGCGAGGTGCTGGCCGCGCTGCGAGCCCATGGCATCCCCGCCCTCGCGGTGAGCGGCGTGTACAAGGGCGACCGCTTCGCCCAGGAAGCCGTGCAGGTCCACGGGGCCCGCGCCTTCTTCGAAAAGCCGTTCGACCTCATCACCGTCATGGAGGCCCTGGAGCAGGCCGGTGGCGTGTCCCCCCAACCGCGCGCTCCCCCGCCCATCGCGGAGAGCGTGCTGTTGGACGAGCTGCTCGACGCCGAGGACCTCATCGTGCTGGAAGAGTTTCCCCCCGAGTCCGGAGGCTCCTCCGAGCCCCTTCAAGTCGTCCCCAGCACGGATCCCCTCCCGGAGCCCTCCGACGCGGAGCACGCCCTCCCCCTGCCCTTCGGCATGCGCGAGAAGGTGTGGAGCGAGACGGCCACGCCCTCCGAGCCCCCGCCGCCCCGGCGCGCGCTGCCCACGTGGTCGCTCGGCGGCGAGCTGAAGGAGACGTCCGTCCCGAGGCTGCTCAACGCGTACTACGAGGCGCGCCACCACGGGGAGCTGAAGCTCCAGCAAGGCGCGGTGCTCAAGGTCGTCTATTTCGAATCCGGCAACATCGTGTACGCCGCGTCCAATCTGGCCGCGGAGCGCTTCGGCCGCTTCTGCGCCCGCCGCGGCGTGCTGCCCGAGTCGCAACTGCCGGAAGTCGCCGCCTACGCGAAGGAGCACGGCCTGCGCACGGGCGAGGCCATGATTCGCATGGGCCTGATTGACGCCGCCCAGCGCAAGCAGTTGCTCGAGGAGCAGGTGAAGGACATCGTCGCGTCCACCTTCGCCTGGAAGGAAGGCGGCTTTGGCTTCAGCGCCATGCGGCCCCGCCGCACGGACCTGGTGAAGCTGTCCGTCTTCCCCGGCGACCTGGTGCTGGAAGGCGTGGCGAAGACGGAGACACTGGTGGCCCTGCGCCAGCACATGCCGCGCTCGCGGCGCCTGTTCCCCACCGCCGACGCCCCGTATGGCCTGCACGAGTTGAAGCTCGAGGGCCCCCAGGCGCTGGTGCTGGCCTACGCGGATGGCAGCAAGACAGTGGAGGATCTGCTCACGCTCACGGACCTGTCCGAGCGCCAGACGCTGGCCACGCTGCGCGCGCTGGAGCTGCTCGGCATCCTGGAGGAGCGGCCCGACACGCCGAGCCGCCGCCACCGCATCAGCTTCGGCCTGTAGCCGCGCTACTTCCGGCGGCGCAGCACCCGCGTCAGCGCCAGCAGTCCGAACAGCGCCACCCCGGAGCCGCCGCCCGAGCAGCCGCAGCTCTGCGCCGGCGGAGGCACCGAGGCCTCCCCCGACACCGGCACGCCGTTGAGGGACATCTCGCCGCCCA
This sequence comes from Myxococcus hansupus, assembly GCF_000280925.3. NCBI lineage: Bacteria > Pseudomonadati > Myxococcota > Myxococcia > Myxococcales > Myxococcaceae > Pseudomyxococcus > Pseudomyxococcus hansupus. The sequence goes on along the minus strand of NZ_CP012109.1, from coordinate 2,983,882 downwards.
GCTTCGGCGTGGCCAGCAGCGGCACGCGGCCCACGTAGGACAGCGTGCGCGTCCCTCGCGCGGGCAACCGCACGTCGACCACCGCGAAGCCGCCCTCCACCGCCTGGGTCTCCACGTCGACGCCGTCCAGCTTCACACTGCCGGGCACCCACTCCAGCCCGTCCACATGCTCCACGTAGCGCAGCGTGCCCACTTCGCACTCGGACGTATTGCGCAGCTCCACCAACACGCCCACCAGCCCCTTCTCCGACGCGGAGGGCGCCTCCGTCGTGTGCCGCACGTCCACGAAGCGCTCGGCGGTGATGGGCACCACATGGTCGGTCGCGGCCGAGTTGCCCCCACCCGCATCCGCGAGGACGCGCAGGGTGATGGACTGGCCCACCAGTTCCTCCAGCGCCGTGTCACGCGTGCTCACCGTGACGGTCCGCCCGGACAGGGACGCTTCCACCAGCGCGGGCCCGCCCACCTGAGACCAGGAGACGGCCACGTCGCCGCAAGCGTTCGCGGGAATCGTCTGCGTCAGCGTGGTGCTCGCTCCGGAGCCGCATCGCGCCACCAGTGCGCCGGCTTCGAGCGCCCCCAGCTCCGCGGGCAGCGGCTGGTTGGACAGCTCCGTTTCAGCACGGCCACCTTCCTGCACGGTGCCGCTGCTGTCGTCGAAGAGCTCGCCACGGATGCGGTAGGACTCCGCGGTGCAGGAGCGCGGCAACTGAGGACGCCACGTCCCGGGCACCGGAACCACGTCCGTGGCCAACGCCTCACCGCTCTGCGTCTCCACGAATACCCGCGCCTTCAATGCCCGGGCCTCCACGCAGTTGAGCGACGTGTCCAGGAAGACGTCCACCTGCCCGTCTCCCGAGGGCGTCACCCCCAGCTCCAGCGTGCCCGAACTCACATCCTCCAGCGACGGCTCCACCACCACGCGCACCTGGGCCTCGGGGCCGTCCTGCACGCCGCCCCCGGTGACGGGGATGCGGTTCTTCGCGGCGAACGACAGCGTCGCGAGGCTGCAGTCCGCCGCCTCCACGCGCAGGCGCTCGCTGGACACGGGCGCGTCCAGCGTCACCGGCGCGCCGTCCGCGGTCCTCACGGTGATTCCCGAAGGCAAGCCCGAGCCCGGCTCCGACAGCGACCACTCGGTCTCGATGGCCGGCAGCCCTGGCGTGCCGGAGCAGGTGTGCAACGTATCGGGGGCCAGCTCCACGCTCGCGCCTGGACCGGACATCAGGCGGCGCACCGCCCCTGCTCCGAAAGGCGCCAGCGGCCGGCCCCACGGAGCGACGTCCACGGTGAAGAGCGTCGGCGCACTGGAGGGCAGCCCTCCCTCGTCCAGGCCTCGAAGCTCGTACGAATAGCTGACCCCCGAGGCCTGACACAGCACCTCTGGCGGGGTGAAGCTGGCCTGCGCGCCGCCCGAGTGCGTGAGAAGGGGAGCACCCGACTGTCCCGCCACGGGCTCCCACGTGTAGGTCACCGACGGGCATTCCTCGACCACGGGCTGCGCGGTGAACACCTGCGGGGCGCCCGACGCAATCGTCGAAGCGCGCTGAGGCGTCACGCTCGGCCGCTGGGGGCCCTGCACATTCAGCACGCGAAACGAGACGACGGCCTCCCTGTCGTGCGCCGCCAGTCCATCCGACGCGAACACGTGCAACTGGCCGTCTTCGTCCCGGCAGACGGGCCGCTGCGGAATCAGCGTCACGTCGAGTTCATCGGGACGCTCGACCGTGTTGACGGCGAGCAGCCCCGCGGAGGCGCTGTCATCCACCGAGACGCGCACCGCATCGAAGTCGGCGTCCGTCGCAGTGAATCGAGCCGTCGCGGTCCCGGTCTCCTCGACGAGGATGGGCGTGTTCCCCACGTCGAGCACCGGCGCGTTCACGTTGGAGTACGACACGACGTTGAAGCCCGGCTGGTCCAGGATGAACACGCAGTAGGACGAATCCACGCAGGACACTTCCAGCGGGGCCGCCACGGGCGAGCCCGGGAGCGCCGAGCCGTCGAACGCGGGATGGACTCGCCACTGGAGGCCCGCTCGCTCCGCGCTGGAGCCAGGCACGGCGCCCAGCACCACCGGCTCGCCATTCGCGCCTTGTCCCACGGCGAGCCCGAAGCCCTCGCCCCGGACGCTCCCATTCCCGGTGTTCACGTCCACCGAGGTGATGCGGACGGGCTGCCCGTCCGGGAGCATCACGGGTTCGAACATCGTCCCGCTCGGGTCGAGCGCGCCCCGGAAGAGCCCGTCGTCATTGCCGAACAAAGCGATGGGGTACGGCCCATCCCCCGCGAAGAGGTCCACCGTCCGCGGTGACAGCGTCGTCAGCAACGGCGGCACGACCATCTGCGCCTGACGCTGGTCCCGCGTGTACCAGAGGAGCTCCGTGCGCGAGTGCCCCGTGACGCTGAAGAGCGCGTGCGGCGCGCCATCCTGCGTCTCCACCACGCTCAGGACATCGGTCGGAGACATCAACCCCGCGTCGATGGCCAGGGGCGTCCACGGCGTGGGGCCCATCACCACGCCCTGAGACGCGGTGAGCAGCGTCAACCCACCATCGGAGAGCGCCACCGCCGCGTAGCCCGTGCCCGACGGCGTGTGCTTCATCCGCCGGACGCCCACCACCGTGCTCACCGGGTCTGGCGGGATGATGTTGCCTGCCGCGCGGCAGTTCTCGTGGCTGATGATGTCGCCCGAGCGCACGACGACGGCGAAGCACCCCGCGGGAGACAGGAACGTGCCGAAGACGTCCGAGTGCAGGAAGAGGAGGGACTGCGTCCCCGAGCCCCGGTGCAGCTCGGTTTGATTCGTCGTCGAGACCGCGTAGACACCCGGGGCGAAGACGTCCACCGACCGGGCGATGCCCGGCACCTCCGTGACGTCCCATTCCGCGTGGGCCGCGGTGGCCACACCCAAGCAGAGGCTGATGACGAGGTGGGGACGCACGACTCGCTCCTAATAGGCCACTTCGGCTCGAAGGTAGAGCCGGTCCTGATTGTCTGACGAGCCGGGCTCCAGCCCCAAACCGCTGAACCCCAGAAGTGTGTACCCGGTGGCCAATCGCAGCCGCTCGTCCACCCGATAGGCGACTTCCGCACGCACCGCCGTCAGCCGCTCCCCTTCAGGAGACGCGGTCCGACGGGCCAGCTCGGCACCTACCTCCAACCCGCCCACCACACGCACCGCGGGGCGAAGCGTGCCCGTCCACACCCACCGTGAGGCGTCCTCCACGCTGGAGCGGCCCGCATGCAGCCCCGCCGCCACGGAGAGCCGGTCTCCCAGGCGGACGGCTGGCAGCAGGGAGAAGGTCTGCAAGGCCCTGTCACCGAACGCGGACCGGAGCCCCGGCAGCAGCTCGCGGGTGATGCCGTAGCGCGCCACCACCAGCCAGGGTCCAGGCCGCCAGGCCAGGGCGGCATAGCCTTCCACCAACCGCGTCTCCAGCACGTCCGAGTTGACGGTGCGCGCGAAGTCCAGCCGCCCGGAGGCCGTCACGTCCTCCAGCAACTGCGCCTGCGCCGCCAGCGCCACCACCGCCTGGAGCCGGTCCACGGGGGCGGAGGAGCCTCGCTCCAACGTGCCCTCTTCCCGGCGCAGCTCCACCCGGCCGTCCACACGAAGGCGCGGCAAGACGAGCTGACCGAACACACCGCCCGCTTCACGCTCCAGGGGACTGTCCACGTCCAGCAGGCTGCGCACGCCCCGCTCGTACCGGGCACCCACGCTGAAGCCGCCCGTGAGCTGCTGCTGGAAACCCACCGCGCGCGCCAGCCGGACGGCCGTGGCGTCATGGGAACCCACGTCCTCCACGAAGAGCGCCGTGCCACTCGCCGGAAGCTCCGTGCGCGCGCCCGTCACCGTGCGGCCCGCGCCGTAGTCGGGCCCGTCCACATCCACGGAGTATCCGCCATAGAACACGTCCTGGCCCCGCCTCGACTCGAGGTTGGCCCAGGCACGCGGTCCCAGCTCCGGTCCCCAGCCGCCGGACACACCCGCCCGTGTGTCGCGGTCCACTTCCACGTCCACGCCCACGGAGGTGAAGGTGTCATCGAAGCGCCCCGGGCCCTCGCCGTGGAGCGCCAGCGCTTGCCGGTGCGCCGCGCGCAGGCGCAAACGGTCCCAGACCCGCAGCGAGCCACTCACGCCCGCGGAGGTTCGGCCACCGGACAACGCCGGGCCCACGCCCGCGACCTGGGCGGCGCGCAGACGGGCATCACGGACCTCCAGGCCCACGCCCCACCGCGACTCCTCCCAGCCCACGCCCGCCCCGAGCACCTGCGCGGAGAACGGCGAGTCCACGAAGGGCTCACGCGGGTCGGCCGAGCGCCGCTCATCCGCCAGCAGCGTCAGCCGCAGCCGTCCGAAGGGCTGCTTCATCCGGAGCGACGACTGCCGGAACATCGCGACGTCGGTGTGCGAGCCGTCGGAGAAGCCGCGCCCGCGCAGCCGGAATGCCGCGTCCACCGTCCCCTCGCCCGAGAGCCCCGGTCCGTGAAGCTGGAGGCTCACGGCTTCGGCGCCCGTGCCCGCGTCCGGCCGGGGCCGGAGGAAGCTGAGGCCACCGTCATCGGACACGCCGAAGAAGGACGCGTCCACGGCCGTGCCTCGGCTGGACGCCACTTCGGCCGCGACGCGCCAGGCGCCCAGCGCCGTGCTCGCGCGTCCCGTGTACAGCGTATACGGGCGCCCTTCCCGGCCCTCGCGCACCGCGCCCACGCCCAGCCGCGCACCGCGCCACTCGGCCCACACTTCACCGCCGACCGAATCGCCACCGTCCGCGAGCCGCAGCGCCGCGTAGTCCACCACCAGCACCGGCTCCGGCGTCTCCGTGGGAGAGCCGGTCCGCAACCAGGCGTCGCCCGCGAGGAAGGACAACGGCCGCGCGAGCAGGATGCGTCCGGCGAAGTAGTCGATGTCGTAGTCGACGCCGCGAATGAGGTGCCGCTCGCCCAGGGGCAGGCCGGTGACGCCGTCGCGCAGCTCCACGCGCACCAGCTCCGAGCCCTCCGCCACCGACGCCGCGCCCAGGTAGTACAGGCTGCCGCCCGTGGCGCGCAGCTCCTCGTGCGCGGGCACCGCGGACACCTGCCGCACCGGGTCCGTCAGGCTTCCACCGAATGCATTCACGCCCACGCGCGCCGACTCCTGGCCCGCCTGGAGCTCCGCGTAGGGACCGAAGAGCGGCCGGTGGTAGCGGCCCACCTCGCGGTCCTGAATCAGCGCGCGGTAGGTGCCCAGACCCGCGCGCCCCAGCTCCGCGTGCCGAGCCTCGAACCGGAGCCGCGACTCCGTGGCGTTGGGCGTCAGCGACACCGAGTCGTCGCCCCACTCCGCTGGCGCGAGGTCTGGATCCGCGGCCCGGTCGAAGCGCTCGGGCACACGCGGCCGCAGCCAATCCGGGAGGCCGGCGCCCTTCAACGTGCGCCCATCGGTGTCACGCAGGTCCAGCTCGCCCACGAGGTCCACCGCGCCCAGCCGCAGCTCCGCGTGAGCGGAGCCACGTCCACGAAGCTGCACATCGCCGGTGGCCGGTGCGTACGTCGCCTCCACGTCCAACAACCCCACCGCGAAGGACCGGACCGCGGCGGTCATCTCCAGCGTCTCGTCGCGCGGCGCCTCCTCCGGCAACGTCACGCGAAGCTTCACGGTGTTGAGGCCCGGCGACAGCACCACGGGGACATCGACGCGGCCTTCCGGCCCCAGCACCACGTCCCCGCTCGGAGCGCCAACACGCGTCCCCGCGGGCGCCTCCACGCGCACCCGTGCGAGTCCGCTGGCCGCGGGCGAATCCCGGCCCGAAGGCAACTGAAGCGTCGCCACAGGCAACATCGGCCGGGGTGCCACCAGCCACCCACCCTCGCGCGACACCACGTCCACGCGCTGACGGAACAACCGAACCTGCCCCTCCGGAGACGTCGCGGTGATGGGCAGCCTGTTCTCTCCGCCCACCAGCGGCACCTGCGCCTGCCACGCGCCCTTCTCGTCCACCTGGGCCGCCACGCCCGCCACGGTGACGCGGTCGCCCGCCGACGCCTGTCCCGCCACGCGGAAGCGGACCGCGCCCTCCCCCGTCACGACCTCCGCCACCGGAGGCGCCTCGGTGAAGGAGAGGCGCACGGGCGCCGCCGCCACGGCCACATCGCGTACGGCGAAGTCCTGGAGCACGACGGCGCCCCACGGCACCTCGAGCGTCGCGGCCTCGGGACTCACGCGGTGGGTGACCGGCAACGAGCGCGTGTCCACCTTCAACCGGTGACGCCCTGGCCGCAGGTGCAGCCCGCCCACCGCATCCGGCACCCGCGCGTCCACGCCGGTGATGTGGAAGCGGCCCTGCGCGTCCGTGCGGACATCCCGGCCCGTGGTGAGCACCAGCCGGACATGGGCCAGGCCCGGCTCGTCCACGCCACACAGCCCGTCGCCATCGAGGTCCTGGCACACGCGGCCCGCGATGGTGGACGCCTGCGAGGCCGTGTCCAGCGACAGGGCCTGGGCCCACGCGCCCATGGGCACGAGCCACAGGGCGGCGGCGAGACACGCCAGCGCGGCCCTCATGGACGGACCTCCGCCAGCGCCGTCACGCCCGTGGCCACGTCCGCGACGGAGACACTCACCGGCCCGGCGGCGCGCACGGTGAACGACGTGCGGCCCTCCTGCGTCACCTCGTCCGTCCTCGCGCCCGTGGACAGCGAGACGAACACGTTCCGTCCCGAAAGCACCTGCCCGCTCGCGTCCTCCACCCAGTACGTCACGCGAGGACCGGCCACCTGCATCCGCACGTTCACCGGCACCGCGGGCGCCAGCCGCACGGGCTGCGCCACGAAGGAAGGCACCAGGGGACGCTCCATCGGGAAGACAGGCCCGTCCGCGCCCAGCACATGCACCGTCCGCGTCAGCCCCGTCCACACCGCATGCGCGAGCTCCACCTTGCCCGGAAGCGCGGGGCCCAGCCGCACCGTTCCGTCGACGCCCGTCACCACCTCATGGCCATCCACGCGCAGCGCCTGCGCGGGCACCGGCAGCCCCGCCAGGTCCGAGACGCCCGCGTACAGCGAGCCCTCCGCCAGCCACACGCGAAGGCGCGCGGGCTCGCTCCCCGAAGGCCCCCAGGCCCGGGCTCGTAGCTCCACTTCGCCCGCGTCGCCCTCCGCGGGAATCGACCACGTGCTGGTGAAGGTCCCCGGCGGCGCTTCCACCGGCGCCGAGAACTCGCCAACGGGCGCGTTCAACTCCACCGTCGAACCCGGACGCGGACGCTCGAACGCATCACGCGCCGACACCGTCACATGCGTGCGCGCGCCACGGTGGACCAGCGACTCCTCCACGCTCACGAGGCTCTCCACCGCCGGTCCCTGCACCAGCTCCAGCGCCGGGGACTCGCGCGAGCCGGGCCCGCGCTGGGGCCACGCGGCCTCGATGCGCTCCTCGGCCGTCAGCGTGCGCGGCGCGGTGTAGCGCCACTCCAGCAACCCGCCCGGCGCGCGCGTGGGGCCACGCAACGTGCCGTGGCGCGCCTGCGCGGTGACGCGCGCGTCCTCCACGGGCGCGCCCATCGCATCGCTCGTCGCGCAGACGAGCCGGGCCTGGGACACGCCATCCGCGGGCAGCCGCTGCGGCTGGAGCACACACGCCAGGCCATCCGTGGGAGGCAGCCGCAGGTCGATGGGCATCCGCCGCACGTTGCCGACCTTGTCCACCACCCGGCCCTGCCCGATGCGATGCCCGGGGGGCACGATGATGGGCACGCGGAAGCGGCCGTCGTGTCCCGCGACCACCGGGCCAAACGTCTGCCCCGCGATGTCGATGGCAATCTCCGCGTCCGGCTCCGTCGTGCCCGGCAGGTTCACCGCCGCGGCCAGCGGCACGAGCACCCGGCCGTACGCGCCATGAATCGACTGCGGGCTGGGCCACGCGGAGAACGCCACCAGGATGGCCACTTCGGGATAACGCGTGTCCGGCAGGACATACCGCGCGCGATACGTGCCCGGTCCGGTGCGCTCCAACCCCTCCACGCGCCCCACGCTCACGCGCACCACCGGCGGCGCGCCGCTGTCATCCGCGGTGCCATCCGGCCGGACCATGCGCACCGTGAGCTGGGCCTCCTTGTCCTTCCCCTTCACGGGCGCGGGAGGCTCCAGCGACAACCGGACGTCGGCCGCCTGCGGGCCCAGGATGTAGCGCGCGTGGGCCTCCAGCCCGTCCACGCGCGCCTGCACCGCCACCTCGCGCGCGCCCGGCCGAGGCACCACCACGAACGTGTGCAGCGGCGGCTGGGCCTCACCACCCCGCGCTTCCGCGCCTTCGACGGACAGCGTGGGCGGGCTCATCGGGATGGGGCGCCCCGCTGCATCCCTGCGGACCACTGCCACGGGGAAGCCATCCGGCGCCACGGCGGACGACGGCCCGAGAATCTCGAGCGTGTCCGCCCAGGCCGGGGCACACAGCAGCAGCAATCCGAAGAGGAGAAACCGGTTCAGGGCCGTGTCAGTCTACAGGGCACCGTCGCCACGTCGAAGCGCCTTCGCACGACGGGGACGCAGCAATCCGGCCAGCAACAGGATCACCCCGGAAAGCGTTATCGGACCACCGCCGGTGCTACAGCCCCGAAGCCCCGCATCCCGCACCGGCCCCTCGGGAATGAAGGTCATCGGAGACACCGGCGCGGACGAAGATGACACCGGCTTGAGTGCGAACCCCGGAATGACGGTGGCGTCGGTGGGTGTCCCCGACAGGGGTTGACACACCCTCGGCGGGCCATACACGCGGATCCGAAACGCGCTCCCAGGTCTGCCGGAGATGAGCGCCGTCAGCGAGTTGTGCCCATCCAACGGTGCACGCGTCGCCACGCGCGGCACGCCCGGCTTGAAACGCGACGGGTCCACCAGCTCCCGACCGTTGAGCCACACCCAGCCCGCGGTGGAGTCCTCGCCGTTGTAGCCGTTGTCCACGCACAACACGCCGTCACCGGTGCCCGCGAAGCCGAGCGCCACGCCATTGGGCTGACCGCTCGTTCGCGCGACCTCCAGCGACGCGAGCATCGGCCAGTCACCGGGCCGCGCGCAGACCTCCGCGGGCACCGCCGGCTCCACCGGCGCGAGCTTGCAGCCGGGCTCGTCATCCAGCTTGAAGGTGAAGGCGTGGACGTTGAAGTCCCCGTTCTGCGACACGGTCCACACCACGCGCACCGTGCCGTCCGCGTCCACGCTCAGGTCGGTGAGGCTCTCGTTCTCAGGCGTGTTCGTGATGGCGTAGAGCGTCTCCGTGTTCATGTCGTAGAGCACGATGTCGAAGTCGTTCTTCGCCGGGTCCCTCCGCTCGAAGGCAATCAAGGAGCCGCTGATGCTGGGGTTCGCGTCCATCCCCGGCAGCGCCAGTCGCTGCTCCGTGCCCCCATTCAGCGGCTTCCAGTAGATGTCCCGGTCCGTCACGCCGTCGAGCGTGCGCGTGCTCGCGTAGACGGCCACCTCGCCGTTGGTGTCCGGATGGGACTCCTCGCCTTCGCTGCCCGTGAGCGCTTGCGACGTGAAGCCGTTGGCGCCTCGCCGGGCCTGCCAGATGTCGCAGCGCAAACCCTGCTCGTCGCACTTGGCCCAGACCACCGTCGCGCCATCCGGCGACACAGCGGGCGTGCGGTCATGGAACGTGTCGTCCGTGAGGCGCGTGAGCGTGCCGTGGTCCAAGTCAAACGCGGCGATCTCCGGCTGCGACGTCACGCCGGTGTAGCCGAAGTCCTGCCACGCGACGGTGCGGCCACCAATCACCGCGGAGCGGCGACTGCTGCCCGCTTCCGGCGCCAGCTCCCGGGCCACCGTGTCCGAGCCCACGTCGAAGACGTAGATGGCGCTCGACGTACTCACCCGCGTGAAGACGATGGTGCTGCCCGAGATATCCGACACGAAGTCGAACGCGCCCTCGTTCGGGATGGCCGCGTCCGTGGAGGTCCGCAGGTCGTGGTAGCGAATCTCGCTCGTGCCCCGAGACTCGTTCGTGTACGCCACCCACGGCCCGCTGACGTGAGGGTCCGTCTGGTCTCCCGGGCCTCCGGCGACGACGTGGAGGGTGCCCGTCAACGTTCTCGGCGCGGGGGTGGTTGCGAGCGCCAACGGAGGAAGCAGCCAACAACTCAGGGCCAGTGTCCGCAGCATCGGATAGGTCCTCCGGGGGTTCGAATCGATGACCCACTTCCGCCCTGCACAAGGCGCAGTGGGACCGGACCCGTCCGGTGCTGACTTCCCACGGCGGTCACGGCCGGCCAGACATCAGGCCCCGCGGCTTTGCGCACCGGGGCTTTCGCCCGGGATTGCCCTTGAACAGGAACGACTCCTACCCGAAGTCTAGGAAGCCCCCTCGACGTGGGTCAAGGCGAACACCCGCTCGTACACTTGCCTGCTGTGTCAGTCGTCGCGCGCCTGATTCCAGATGTTCTCGGTATCCGTCTTCAGCGGCGGAGGCGTCGTGTCGACCACGACGTCCTGACGCTCCTGCTGCTTCGTGCGACCGACGCCAAAGGCCTGCACATCCACGGTGTTGCGGCCTTCTCGGAGGATCACCTTTCGCTGGAAGTTTCCCTCCGCATCGGACTTCACGGTGACACCACCGACCTCCACGCGACTGCCCGGCGTTGCTTGTCCGCGCACCACGAGCTCGCGCTCGCGGCGGGTGCGCTCGTTGGGCCAGTCCACCTTGAGCAGCAAGCTGGTGGGCACTGGTGACGGTTCCGACGGCGCCTGTCCTGGACGCACGACGGCCTGCTGACCCGCGCGGACGATGACGACCTTGCCCTGCCCCACGAGGGTGACTTCGCCCTCGCGCGTGCCCACCGCGACGGTGCCCTCGCCGTTGTTGCTCATGGTGAAGGCGCCCGCCTGCTGCAACGTGGCCGTCGCATCCGAGTTCGCGGCCTTCACCTCGAACGTGTGCCGCTGCCCGGGGCGGACGACCGCGGTGGCCATACCGCGAGAGAGCAGGATGCGAGACAGCGACTCCGTCAGCGCGTCCACGGAGATTTCGGTGGCGGGGTCGATGTTTACTTCCACGGATTCGCCGCCAATCAGCTTGGCGTACGAGCCGTCATCCGTGCGCACCCGCTCATCCTGGCGCAGCGCCATGCCCACGGAGGCCTCGCGCCACGAGCCGTCCGTGTTCCACACCTCCACCTTGCCGGAGACCTGCGTCAGCTCCAGTTGCAACTGACGCGGCGCCACGGGCGCCGCGGCGACAGGCGGCGCGACGGGAGGCGGCGGTGGCGGAGGCGGCTGACGCAAGAAGACGAACCACCCCACCGGCAGCGCCGCGAGAATCAGCACGAGGCCGATGAGGAACGGCGCCTGACGGCGCGATGGACGGGAATCAGCCATGGACGTCTCGCTAGCTATCACGCCTTCGGCAGCTTCACGGTAAAGCAACTGCCCTGCTCGACCTCCGAGCGGACCTCGATGCTACCGTTCGCCTCCGTCACCATGCGCCAGGCCACGCTGAGGCCCAACCCCACGTTGGACCACACGTCCTTGGTGGTGAAGAAGGGCTCGAAGATGCGAGGTCGGATGTGGGCGGCGATGCCCTTTCCTGTGTCCTCCACCTCCACGTAACCAATGCCGTCGGCCTCGCCCGTGCGCAGCGTGAGCCGCTTCTGGGGCGACTTCAGCATCGCGGTGCGCGCGTTGGACACCAGCGCCAACACCACCTGGGACAGGTGTCCCGGGTCCGCTCGCACGCGCGCCATGCCGTCGCTCAACACGCTGGTCAGCACGATGCCGTCGCTCCGCAGTTGATGCTCGGTGAGGCTGAGCGCGTCGCGCACCACGGCGTTGAGGTCCACGGAGCGCAGCTCCGCGCGCTCGCGCTGCTGGGAGAAGCGCAGCAGGTTCTGGGTGATCTCCTTGCAGCGCTTGGCGCTCTGCTCAATCTTGCGCAGCGTCTCCACGTCGGGGTCCGAGGAGCCCCGGTCCAGCATCAGCAACTGCACGTTGCCCAGGATGCCGGCCAGCGGGTTGTTGATTTCGTGCGCCACGCCCGCGCCGAGCTGTCCCACCGCGGCCAGCTTCTGCGCCTCCACCAACTGCGCCTGGGCCGCCTTCAACTCCGCGGTGGCCTCGTCCACGCGGACGCGCAAGTCGTCGTTCCAACGCAGCAGCCGGCCGCGCGCCGCCTCCAGCTCCTCGCCCATGCGGTTGAAGGTGGTGGCCAGCTCGCTCAGCTCGTCCTGCCCCGTCACCGTCACCCGCTTGTCCAGCTCGCCCCGGCTGTACGCCTCCGCGCCGCGCATCACCTCGGTGAGGCGCACGTTGAGGCGGCGGGTGAAGAGCGCGCCCAGGCCCAGCAGCACCAGGAAGGTGCCGCCAATCGACATCAGCACGGTGCGCCGCATCGCGTGGACGGGCGCCAGCGCGGCGTCCTCGTCCACCGTCACCAGCACGTCGAAGCGCATGCCGTGTGGCACGCGCGCCACGCTGATGCGGCGGGCGGGGGACTCCAGCCGGAAGCTGCGCACCGCCTCCGCCAGCGGCACGGCCGGCCCCAGCAGGTGCGCGCTCAGCTCGGGCGCCAGCACCTGGCCCTTGCGCTCAGACTCCGTGCTGGCGAGCACGCGCCGTTCTTCATCCACCAGGTCGATGCGCCCCTGCCCTTCCCCCAGGCGGCGGCGCAGGACGGACTCCAACGGATGAAGCACCAGCTCCGCCACCGCGAAGGGTGCGCGCTCTCCGTCCGCGAGCTTCACCGCCACGGCCACCGCCGAGCGCCCGTCGTCCGACTGGACATAGGCGGTGCCCAGCGCCGCCTGGCCCTTGCCACCCCCTCGCAGCGTCTGCACGGGCATGGAGCGGATGAGCTTGTCCAACGAGTCAGGGGAGAAGGCCGGGTGTCCGTCCGCGGCCTGCGCCCGGAAGACGGGCGTGCCCAGCGGGCGGCCTTCCGCGTCCAGCTTCAGCACCACGCTCAACGCGGGGGACTGGCCGTACAGAAGGCGCAGCGCGCCCTGCGTCTCGTCTTCGCTCGCGGCCTGCCAGTCGAGGAGCTCGGCGGAGCGGGCCAGGGCCTCCACCACCTCCATCATGGAGGCGCCCACGGCCTCGGCCGCCGAAGAGGCCTGCGCCCGCTGCTCCGCGTCGATGCGGGCCGCGAGCGTGGCCTCGGCGCGCGAAAGCAACAGGAAGCCCACCGCGGCCAGGGGAAGCACCGTCGCGGCGAGCATGAACAGGACGAGTTGCTGGTAGAGCCTCATCCGGCCGCGGAGCGTACCACCCGCTCCAAGTCACTGCGCAGGAACACCGAGCCGGCGATGGCCTTGGCGCGCTTCTTCATGTCCGCGGCGCGGCGAGCCAGCTCCGCGTGGTCCTGCGTGCCGTCGGTCATCACCGCCACCACGGACACGCTCATGATGGGGAACTGCCGCTTCTCCCCGTAACGGTCCTCCGCCTCGATGTGCCCGCGCTCGCGGTCCTGCCGGTCGTAATAGAGCGGGATGATGCGGTCGAACGTCTCGATGGCCTTCTGGCAGATGCGGTCCACCGAGTCCGTGGAGGTGATGAACACGAAGTCGTCACCGGCCACGTGGCCCAGGAAGTCCCCAGGCGCGCCGTCCTGGGCGAACACCTCGCGCATCAGGTCGCCCGTCTGGCGCACCACGCCGTCCGCCTTCGCGAAGCCGTAGTAGTCGTTGTAGGCCTTAAGGTTGTCCAAATCCAGGTAGCAGAAGGCGAAGGGCCGCCGCAGCGACAGCCGCCGCTGCACCTCGCGCTCGATGGCGGTGGAGCCCGGGAGCTGCGTCGTCGGAGAGGCCGACAGCTCCTGCTCCTTGCGCCGCATGACGCTCTCCACGCGGGCGCCCAGCTCCAACGCGTCGAAGGGCTTGGTGAGGTAGTCGTCGCCGCCCAGCTTGAGCGCGCGCACCTTGGAGGACGTCTCCGCGCGCGCGGAGATGAAGATGACGGAGATGTGGCCACCGGCGCTCTCCGCCTTGATTTCCTCCAGGAAGACGAAGCCGTCACCGTCGGGCAGCGTGACATCCAGCAGCACCACGTCCGGACGGCGCTCGCGCAGGGAGCGGCGCCCTTCTTCGATGGAGCCCGCCAGCGCCACGTCGAAGCCGAGGTTCTCCAGCACCTCGCGGCAGATGGCGGCGATCTTCGTGTCGTCGTCCACCACCAGCACCCGGCCATGCGCCGGGCCCTGGCGTCCACGAACCAGCGAGTCCACCGTGGCCATCAGCTTGTCCGCCGCCAGCGGGCGCACGAGGAAGGCGTCCGCCCCGGCGCGGAAGGCGCGCTGCCGCTCGTCGAAGGCGGAGGACACCAGCAGCGGCGCGCGGCGCGTCTCCGGGTCGTGCCGGAGAATCTCCGCCAGCCGCAGACCGTCCACGTCCGGCAGACGCACGGACACCATCACCGTGTCCGGATCATGCCGGCGCGCGGCGGACAGGCCGTCCTCCGCGTTGAAGGCCACGCGCACGTCATAGCCACGGCCCACCAGGAGCGCCTTGGCGATGTAGGCCACCTCCGCCTCGCCGTCGATGACCAGCACCCGGCCCCGGCTCTCCTGGCGGCGCGGGAGCTGGATGGCGTCGGCCACGTCGTCCTGGCGGCGCAGCTCGGGGGGCGGCTCGGTGGGCAGCACCACCATGAAGCGCACGCCGTCCGAACACGGTTCGCACCAGATGCGGCCGCCGTGGGCCTCCACGATGTTGCGGCAGATGGCCAGCCCCAGGCCGGTGCCGCGCACGGTGCGGTTGGCCTTGGTGCGCGCCTGCTCGAAGCGGTCGAAGATGCGCTCCAGGCTCTCCTCCGCGATGGGGTCCCCGCTGTTCCAGCAGGACACCACCACGTAGCCCGGCAGGCTGGAGGTGGCGTGGACGCCCACGCGAACCTCGCCCTCCTCCGGGGTGAACTTCACCGCGTTGTTGAGCAGGTTGTTGAGGACCTGGTCCAAGCGGTTGGGGTCCACCAGCACGCGCAGCGGGTGGCGCGGCAGCAGCGGCTTCACCGCCACGCGCTTCTCGCTGAAGGCCGGCCCGTACTTCTCCACCACGCGCTGGACGAGCTCGTCGAGGTACGACACCTCGAAGTTCATCCGCAGCCGGCCCTTGGCGAACTTCGACAAGTCCAGCAGGTCATCCACGATGGCGTTGAGCTTCTCCGTGGAGTCGCGCGCCAGCGACAGGTAGCGCCGCTGCCGGTCGTTGATGTCCCCGGCCATGAAGTTCAGCACCAGGTCCAGCGCGCCGGAGATGGACGTGAGCGGCGTGCGCAGCTCGTGGCTGACCATGGAGACGAACTCGTCCTTGCGCTCCTCCAGCCGCTTCTGCTCGGTGATGTCGCGCAGCACCACGCACACGCCGCGCAGCGTGCCGCGCGCGTCCGTCACCGGCGTCACCGTCGTCTGGACGTGCCGGTCGAAGAGCTTCACCTCCTCGCGCAGCACCTGCCCGCCGCCGTACTCCCAGCCGCGCACCAGGTGGAACGGCTGGAAGCCCAGGCGCTCCTCCATCAGCCGCGTCGTCTGCTCCTCGGGGTTCTCCGCGTGCAGCAGCCGCCGCGCCGCCGGGTTCATCACCACGACGTCGTTCTTCTCGTCGGTGAGGACCACGCCGTCGGCCATGGACTCCACCATCCGCTCCATGCGGTGGCGGGCCTCTTCCTCGGCCGAGCGCAGGGACTGGATGGCGTCCGCCGTCTGGTTGGCGAGCACGTCCAGCAGGACGCCGTCATCCTCGGAGAACGCGTCCGGCCGCTGGCTGAACAGCGACAACATGCCCACCGGCCGCCCACCCGCCACCAGGTTCACCGTGAGCTGGCTGGGGTAGATGGACGGGGCCGCCGCGTCCTGCGTGGTGGTGCCCGCCACGCGGGTGATGACGCGGTCCTCGGGCAACAGCAGGCCGCTGCTCTTGCGGTAGGCGCCGAGCATCGACTCCTTCACGCCCAGGAGCGCCTGCTCGCCCACCACGCCATGGCAGCGCAGCCGCAGGGTGGCGCTGCGGGCCTCGTCCGGAGCGATGAGCGCCGCGCCGCAGTCGTACGGCAGCACGCGCGCCACGGCGATGAGCACGCGGTCGATGATGTTGTCGTAGCTGGCCGGGTCGTTCGCGCTGGCGCGGCTGACCTCGTACAGGACGAAGAGCGCCTCCACGCGCTGGTGGAGCTGGCGGATCAGCCGCTCCTTGTCCTTGCGAAGCTGCGTGTACTCCACCGCATTCTTCACGGTGATGAGCAGGTCGTTCACGTCCCAGGGCTTGGTGATGTACCGGTACACCTGCCCCTGGTTGATGGCCGCGATGATGTCGTCCGGGTGCGTGTACCCCGTCAGCAGCAGCGCGGTGACGTCGAAGCCCTCCGAGCGCGCCGTGGCGACCAGCTCGATGCCCGTCATCTCCGGCATCCGCTGGTCCGTCACGAGGACGTCGACTGACTCCTTTCTCAGGATTTCCAGGGCGGCGGAGCCGCTTCGGGCCGTGAGGACGCGATACCGGCGCTGAAACATCCGGGTGAGGATGTCCAGGACGTCGGCCTCGTCGTCGACGAAGAGCAGCGTGTGGCGGAGCTCGGACAAAGCGGAAGAAGTGTACGTCGAGTTCGCCGTCCCACCTCAAGAAGTGAGAAACAGGACGGTCCGTGACATACCGGGAGTGCGCGGTGTGACAGCGGACGAGTTGACTCTACACGTCTGTTCAGGGAGAGTGACACTGAAAGCCTGTTGCCTGGGGGAACGACTCCCCGGCTGGACGGCAGACGGGTGAGGGAGCGCATGGAAGAGCTCACGGAACGCCAGCGCGAGATTCTCAGCTTCATCGTCAAGGAGACGGAAACCCGGGGCTTCCCGCCGACGATCCGCGAGATCGGGGAGCACATGGACATCCGCTCGACGAACGGCGTGAACGACCATTTGAAGGCCCTGGAGCGCAAGGGCTACCTGAACCGGGGCGAGCAGCAGAGCCGCTCCCTGGTGCCCACCAAGCGCGCGAGGCTGCTGCTCGGCCTGGGGATGCGCAAGGACTCGGGCATGGTGGAGATTCCCCTGCTGGGCAAGGTCGCCGCCGGCGCGCCGCTGCTCGCGCAGGAGAACATGGAGGACTCCGTCAAGATCGACAGCTTCCTGCTCGGAGGCGTGAATGGCCGCGAGGTCTTCGCCCTGCGCGTGAAGGGCCAGTCGATGATTGACGACGGCATCCACGACGGGGACTACCTCTTCGTGAAGAAGACGCCGTCCGCGCAGCCGGGTGAAATCGTGGTGGCCCTCATCGAGGACGAGGCCACGGTGAAGCGCTACTACCCGGAAGGCGACCGCATCCGCTTCCAGCCCGCCAACGCCACCATGCAGCCCATCTACGTGAGCCGGGCGGAGTTCCGGTCCACCATGATTCTGGGTCAGGTGGTGGGCGTGTACCGGAAGCTCCAGGCCGCTCGGGCGCCGTAGTCCCCCACGCCGCTCCGGGCCTCGTTCAGGCCCGGGCGGGGCTCACGGGCACTTCTTGAGGGTGGCGTCCGCGGCGGTGGCCCGTGCGCAGGCGGCCTGGAGGATGCCCTTGTCCTTCAGCTCCTGCGCCAGCCGCGCCGTGGTGACGTGCAGCTCGGCGTCCTTCGCCTGGTCCGCTTCCGCGCTCAGGCCGGCCAGGATTCGGAGCGCGTCCGGCTTGCGCTCCATGGTGACCAGCAGGTCGGCCAGCTCCCGCAGCTCGCGCATGTCCTGGCCCGAGGCGGACCCCAGCGCGGCCTCCAGCTCCTCCTTCGCCGCCGACTTGTCCTTCAGCCCCAGGTAGAGGCGGGCCAGCGCCACGTGGACGATGGCGCGATCCCTCACGCGCAGGGACTCCTTGTAAGCGGAGATGGCGTCACCGGGCTTGTCCAGCTTCGTCTGGATTTCGCCGACGAGCTCCCACAGCGTCGGATCCCTCGGCGCGCGGCTGGCCGCGTCCCGGTAGGCGTTGGCGGCCTCGGGCAGGTTGCCCGCGTGGACCAGGCCATCCCCCAGGGCGGAGAGCACTTCGGCGGTGTGGATGCCGTCGTCCACCGCCTTCTGCGCCACGGTGAGGACCTCCGCGTGGCGCCGCTGCTCCGTCAGGACGTCCAGCGCGCGGATGACGAGCGCGGACTTCTGCTCCGGCGAGGGCGCCGCGCCGGCCGCGAGCGTGAAGTGCCGCACGGCGGCGTCATGCTCGCCCTTCTTCAGGTACAGGTCGCCGAGCGACTCCAGGGCGTTGAAGTCCTGGGGGAAGAGGGCCAGCGCCTTGCGCAGCGAGCTCTGGGCCTCGGCCACCTGGCCGAGCTGGGCCTGGATGAAGCCCAGGCGGCTCCAGTTGGTGGAGCGCTTGGGCTCCAGCTTGAGGGCGGCCTCGAACTCCGCCGCGGCCTCCGTCAGTCGGCCCATGGACAGGTACACCTCGCCGCGCGCGGCGGGCAGGCGCGGGTCGTCCGGGGCGAGCTGCTTCATGGCCTCGAAGGAGGCCAGGGCCGCGTCGAAGTGCCCCTGGAGGTACTCGGCGGTGCCTTTGACGTAGAGGCCCTCCGCGTGGTCCTTCGGCTTGACGCGAGGCGTCTCGTCGTCACAGCCGGTCAGGGCGAGCAAGGCAATCAGGGAGAGGGCGCGCGGTCGCGGGAACATGGGAGGCTCCGAAGCTCAGAAGTGGTACGCGATGCCTGCGTTGAGGTCCAGGTTGAGGCCGTCACCCAGCTTCGAATCGGCCAGGCCCAGCACCGCCTGGGCCACGTTGGTCCCCAACTCCAACTGGAATCCCACCTTGCCGGCGATGAGGTACTCGAGCCCCGCGAACCCGATGACCGTGGGCAGCGGTCCCGTGGACTGGAAGATACCGAAGTCGCCGAAGGAGAGCTGCACGCCCAGGCCGAAACCCCAGTAGGGCCGCAGGGAGCGCTCCAGGTTGTGGTAGTGCCGCGCGCCCACGACGCTGGGCAGCACGTTGAGGCCGCTGCGCACGCCCTCCTGGGTGGAGCGCACGTAGTTGAAGCCGACCTGGATGAAGCCGACCCATTCGGGGTGGAACCAGTAGCCCACCTCGATGTCGCCGCCCGGGTTCACCGCGGACAGCTTGTCGATGAAGTTGTTGTTCACGCGCAGGCCCAGGAGCAAGCCGCCGCCCCCGGTGCGCGACGAGCCGCCCAGCAGCGGGCGCGCCGCCACGGACTCCTCGGGGGAGACGAGCACGGCGAAGAGCTGGTCGGACACCGCCTTCGCGGTCCGCAGCAGGTCCTCCGCGTCATCGGCTTCGGCGCGAGGACGCGCGAGGCTCCGGCCCTCCGTGGTGTCGAGTAGGTTGGCGGTGAGCAGGTAGTGGTCACCGAAGCGGTCCAGCCGGCCCGCGACGACGTACCGGGCGCCGGTGAGCTTCACCAGTTCCTCGACACAGTCCCCCCGCTCGCAGGATTTCAGGCCCTCGAGCTTCTTCTGTCCCGCGGCGTCGAGCGCCGACTCCACGTCCCATTGGGAGAGGACGCGCAGCTTCGATGACTCCGCCAACCGCGACGTGATGAGGGAGGTGACGCCAGGGGCCGCGTCGCGCCCCGCGTCGTTGGACTCCAGCATGAGCACCGCGACGGCGGCCGTGGCCGCGACCCCGGCAGCATCCGTGGCGACCGCGGCGGCAACCTCCGCCCCGACCGCTTCCGCGGCCCCATCACTCGTGGGGGACTCCGGCGACGCGGCCTCGGGCGAAGAGGCGTCCGGGGTGGGCTCCTTGCCCGTCGTCGTGTCGGAGCCCACGGGCGCCGCGCTCGGCGAAGGCGCTCCCGTTGAGGCCGTGCCCGTCAAGGGCGCGCTCAGGGACTCCGCGCCCGGCGGCGTCTCCCGCCTCGCCACGCTCTGTGGCGCCTCAATCGACGGCGCCTCCGTCATGAGCGCACGGGCATGTGCCGCCGAAGCGAGCACGACGAGAACGGGGCACCACCGGAACCAGGAACGTGACACGGGCGGCACTCTACCCTCACCCGGGCCCGGCACGAGCGCCCGGCTGCACGATCCCAGCGGACCTTTCTCCCAGGATGGCGCCAGGGAGCCGGGCAGGCCCTCGCCTCCTCGCTCAGGAGGACGGCATCGTGCCGAGGTACTCCAGAGGATCCACCGGCCGTCCATCCAACCGGACCTCGAAGTGCAGGTGCGGCCCGGACGTGCGGCCAGACTCGCCCACCGTCGCGATGACCTGCTCCCGGCGGACCTTCTGCCCGGTGCGCACGCGCAAGTCCTTGTTGTGGGCGTACAGCGTAATCAGCCGGTTGGCGTGCTCGACGATGACGATGTTGCCGTAGCCCCGCTGCTCGCCCGCGTAGAGGACCGTGCCTTCCTGCGCCGTCTTCACGGGTGTGCCCGAAGGCGCCGCCAGGTCGATGCCGTCGTGCGGCTCCTTGCCCTTCTTGCCGAAGCGGCCGTACAGCACGCCCTTCAGCGGCCAATCCAACATCCCCTGCGTGGCCAGCCGGGGGCGGGACGCGCTTGCCGGGCGTGTCTGCGGCCGGCTCCGCGAGGGGGGCTCCTCGCGCCGCCCCGCGGTGGGAACACTGCGCCGGGACGCCGTGGACGTGGAGGCCCGCACCGGCTCCGCGTCGGCCTCCGCCAGCGCCTGCACCGTCACGTTGCGCTCGACGCCGGGGATGGTGAGCTCCTGCCCCACCGCCAGCGTCCAGGGCGCCTTGATGCCGTTGGCCGAGCCCAGCTCGTCCACCGTGAGGCCGTACGTCTTGGAGATGCGATACATCGTCTCGCCCGCGGCGACGACGTGACGCACCGACACCAGCTCCGGCTCGGCATGCGCGCCGCGCAGGTTGAACGGCAGCGGCGTGGTCCGCTCGGCGGTGTCCGCGGCCTGGGCCCGTGGGGCGTCAGGCGCGGGGTCCAGTCCCGTGTCCGGGCCGGCCCCGGAGGAGACCCGGGTGCCCACGCAGCCGCTCAACGTCACGGCCAGGAGGAACACCCGGAGCGCCCCAAGCGCTCGGCTGGACACGCACGACGCCAACGCTAGGCACCCTCCGGTTCGTGCCGGAGGAAACCATCGACCTGCCACCCGGAGAGGTCCGGGAGGCGGCCGTGGTCCGTCAGCTCGAAGTGCAGCGGAGTGACGGAGACGCGCTTGTCCCGGAACACGGCATTGCAGTCGCTGCCCGGGATGTCCTCGTGCTGGTAGTCGCTGCCGCCAATCCAGTAGTACTTCCGGCCGCGCGGGTCTTCGTTCTCCACCACCTCGAAGCCGTACGAGTGACGACCCTGACGGGTGACGACGTAGCCCTCCGGCTCCACGCCTCCGGGGATGTTCACGTTGAGGAGCATCCTGGGCGGCAGCGGCCGGGACAGCGCGCTGGCCACCAGCGACCGGGCGAACCGGGCGCCCGGACCGAAGTCGAACGTACGCCGGGACACGAGGCTGAAGGCGATGGCGGGGACGCCCAGGAGCGCACCCTCCATCGCCGCGGCCACCGTGCCGGAGTACATGATGTCTTCGGCCAGGTTCGCGCCGTGGTTGATGCCGGAAACCATGAGGACCGGGCGATCATCCTTCAGGAGATGGTTGATCGCCAGATAAGCGCAGTCCGCGGGCGTCCCATCGACGGCGAACCACCGCTCCCGCACCTCCTTGATGCGCAGGGGGCGGTGCAGGGAGATGGCGTGGGAGGCGGCGCTCTGCTCCCGGTCGGGAGCCACCACCCACACCTCGCCCAGGGGGCTCACGGCCTCGACCAGCGCCTGGAGCCCCTCGGAGAAGTAACCGTCGTCGTTGGAGACGAGGATGCGTCTGGGCTTGTCGCTCACGGGCTCACTTCTTCTGGTTCAGGGCGCGGAACACCGACTTGCCAGCGTAGCGGGCCGAGGCCCCCAGCTCGCCTTCGATGCGCAGCAACTGGTTGTACTTGGCCACGCGGTCGGAGCGGGACGCGGAGCCCGTCTTGATCTGCCCGCAGTCCAGGGCCACCGCCAGGTCGGCGATGGTGGTGTCCTCCGTCTCGCCCGAGCGGTGGCTCATGACGGACGTGTACCCGGCCCGGTGCGCCATGCGCACGGCGTCGAAGGTCTCCGTCAGGGTGCCAATCTGGTTCACCTTCACCAGGATGGAGTTGGCCGTGCCCGTCTCGATGCCGCGGCCCAGGCGCTCCACGTTGGTGACGAAGAGGTCGTCGCCCACCAACTGCATGCGCGAGCCGAGCGCGTCGGTGAGCTTCTTCCAACCGTCCCAGTCATCCTCCGCCATGCCGTCTTCGATGGAGATGATGGGGTAGCGCTCCGAGAGGCCACGGTAGTACTCGAGCAGGCCCGTGGAGTCGTACTCCTTGCCCTCGCCCTTGAGCTTGTACTTCTTGCTGCCCTTGTCGAAGAACTCGCTGGCCGCCACGTCCAGGGCCAGGAAGAGCTGCTCACCGGCCTTGAAGCCCGCCTTGTCGATGGCCTCCATGATGAGCTTCAGCGCTTCTTCGTTGGCCGGCAGGTCCGGGGCGTAGCCGCCCTCGTCGCCCACGCCCGTGGCCAGCTTGCGGTCCTTGAGGATCTTCTTCAGCGCGTGGAACACCTCCGCGCCCCAGCGAAGGCCCTCCGCGAAGGACGAGGCGCCCGCGGGCACCACCATGAACTCCTGCACGTCCACGCGCGTGTCCGCGTGCGCGCCGCCGTTGAGGATGTTCATCAGCGGCACCGGCAGGGTGCGCGCCTGCACGCCGCCCACGTACCGGTACAGCGGCAGCCCGTGCGCGTCCGCGGCGGCCCGCGCGGCGGCCATGGACACCGCGAGGATGGCGTTGGCGCCCAGCTTGCCCTTGGTGGGCGTGCCGTCCAGCTCCAGCATCCGCTGGTCCACCGCGAACTGGTCCGCCGCGTCCGTGCCAATCAGCGCCGGCGCGAGCACGTCCACCACGTTCTTCACGGCGTTCTGCACGCCCTTGCCCAGGTAGCGCTTCTTGTCGCCGTCACGCAGCTCGATGGCTTCGTGCTCACCGGTGGACGCACCGGACGGCACCGCGGCGCGGCCACGGGCGCCACCGGCCAGGTGGACCTCCGCCTCCACGGTGGGATTGCCACGAGAGTCGAGCACTTCGCGCGCCAGAATCTGAGAAATCTCGGTCATAGGCGGCCGTTTCTAGAAGACCCCCCCGGGAGGGGCAAGCGTGGTCGCAGGTCGCGCTGCTACAGTGTCCACCCGTCGAATGCCTCCGCCCCAACGCCGCCCCGCCGTGAAGGGGCCTGATCCTCTGCTCGCACAACGGCGCCGCGGCGCGCTGCTGGGCATGGCCGTGGGCAACGCGCTGTCCGTCCCCACCGCGCACCGGCCCTTCATGGCCGTTTCGTTTCCCAAACAGGCGGAGGGCCCCTACTTGAAGTTGATGGGCGGCGGCCCCCACGAGCTGCGCCGGGGCCAGGTGACGGAGGAGGTCCAGCTCGCGGCCTGCCTGGGCCACAGCCTGCGCGCCCTCCGACGCTACGACGCCGCGGACGCACTGCGTCGTTACCGCGCGTGGCAGCCCCACGCCTTCGACGTCAGCGAGCCCATGAAGGACGTGTTCGAGGACTGCGACACGTCCGGCTTCCCGCCCCTGGGCGCGGGGCGGCGCGTCTGGCTGCGCGCGTACCGCCAGCCCGCGGGCGCGGGGAGCCTGTCGCGCACCGCGCCGCTGGGCGTCTACCTGGCGGGTGACGCCGCCGCGCGCACCCAGGCGTCCCTGGAGGACTCCGCCCTCACCCACTTCGACCCGCGCTGCCAGCTCGCCTGCGCGGCCTTCAACGCGGCCATTGGCCACGCCGTCACCCACGGCGCGGGCCTGAAGGCGACGGACCTCATCACCGCCGCGGAGTCCGGGCTGCTGCTGGCGGGCGCGGCGCTCGGGCGCTCCGCCGCGGACCACGTGCAGGAGGTGGGCTTCGCGGCCAGCCTGCTCCGGGAGGACCTGGCGGCGGCCCAGCAAGAGGACCCCATGCTCTACGGGCCGGAGCTGCACCTCCACCGCGCCCAGCACGCGGTCCGGGTCGCCTTCCGGCTGGCCTTCTGGGAGCTGCTCCACGCCCCCAGCGCGGAGGCCGCCCTCCTGGACGTCGTCCACCGGGGAGGCGACACGGAGGCCCACGCCACGATTACCGGCGCGCTCCTGGGCGCCTTCCATGGCGAGCAGGCCCTGCCCGAGGAGTGGCGCCGACAGGTGCTGGACGCGCTGGCCACCGTGAAGGGGCCGCTGTGGGAAGTCTACCACCCCCGCCACCTGCTGGCGCTGACGCAGGGCTGAGGCGGCGGCTGGATGCACGAAGCCCGCGGGGCCGTCCTGGGAAGGACCGCCTCCGCGGGCTCGGGGACACACGGGCGCGGCTGTCAGGCCGCGCGCCCGAGGTCAGGACAGCAGGTCGATGACCACCACGCCCCGCTGGGGCTTGTCGTCTTCCGTCTCGGTGCGACGGCGAGGACGGTCGTCCGGGACGGGGAGCGGAAGCTCCACCACCGGCCGGTCGTGCTCCTCACGGCGGCGCTCACGGCGCTTGATCTCTTCGATGATGAAGGCGTCGAGCATGGGTCTTCGTCTCCCTCAGCCTACGTACCCCGATGTACGCCCATCCCGCCCCAATACCATTTCCACCAATATCAGATGCAAATTAAGAACCCCGGTTCTTCGCTGGGTACGTTGCAGCCATCTCGCACGGTTGCTCGTCTGCCACCCGACACCTGGGGCAGGTCACCCCGGGCAGAAATGTCGTGGAGGCCGAAAATCCCGTCGGGACGGTGTTCATTTTAATGCCCTCGATGCAGCCCGCAAGCGGACCGTCCCATGGGCATACTCCCCATATCCCGTGTGGCAACCGGCGTTTTGCCGGCCCCGCCCGGCCGCCTGCTGCGACGCACCCGGGCATTCCGGGTCCGCGAAGACTTCGGGCGGCCTGCGAGCGACGGTGGGGTCGCCCGCGAGCCGCCCGGGGTGTGACATCAGGACACCGATGTCAGGGGGCCTCGAAGCGGCGCTTGAAGGCGTCCAGCATCTTGGGGAGGGACGTCTCCACCAGGGCGGAGACAACGCTCTTGGGCACCAGGGCGCCCAGTGCCATCTCCACCGTGTAGGTGGCCTTCGTCTGGTTCTCTCCCTGCGCCTCCAGGACCCAGCTCCCCTGGTTGTCCTTCATGAACTCGCCCTTGATGTAGGTCCAGGACATGCGGGTGGGACGCTGCTCCGTGACGCGGATGGAGTAGTTGATGGTCTTCACCACATCCACCTTGTAGTGGACGTCCACCGTGTTGCCCTGGCGGTTCTCGGTCCGGATGCCCTTCACCTCCGGCAGGAACTCCGGGTAGCGCTCATACTGGGTGACGACGTCGAAGACCTTCTCGATGGGGGCGTTGACGACGATGGTGCGTGAAGCGCCAGGCATGGGTTCCTCCAGAGGGGCGTGAGGTGAAGTGGGTGCCGCGTCCTAGAAAGCGTACCCCGGCTTCTTGTCGAACTTGTGCACGGACTGGATGAAGCGGACGGTGCCCGTCTTGCTGCGCATCACGACGGAGTGCGTCTCGCAGCCGCCGCCGAAGAAGCGCACGCCCTTGAGGAAGTCGCCGGTGGTGACGCCCGAGGCGGCGAACATGACCTCGCCCTTGGCCAGCTCCTCGGCGGTGTAGATCTTCGAGATGTCGGTGATGCCCATCGTCTTGGCGCGGTCGATTTCGCCCTGGTTGCGGGGAACGAGCCGGCCCTGCATGTCACCACCGGTGGCGCGGATGGCCGCCGCGGCGATGACGCCCTCGGGCGCGCCGCCGATGCCCATCAGCACCTCCACGCCCGTGCCCTCGAAGCACGTGGCGATGGCGCCGGCCACGTCACCGTCCTCGATGAGCCGGATGCGGGCGCCCGCCGCGCGAATCTCCTTGATGAGGTCGGTGTGCCGCTCACGGTCCAGCACCACCACCGTGAGGTCCTCCACGTAGACCTTCATCTTCTCCGCGATGGCGCGGAGGTTCTCCGTGGGCGACTTGCGCAGGTCGATGGCGCCCCGGGCGCGCGGGCCCACGGCCAGCTTCTCCATGTACGTGTCGGGGGCGTTGAGCAGCCCGCCCTTGCCCGCCATGGCCACCACGGCGATGGAGCCCGGCCGGCCGTAGGCGCACAGGTTGGTGCCCTCCAGCGGATCCAGCGCGATGTCGACCTCGGGCGCGCCCTCGCCCCGCTTGCCCACCTTCTCACCGATGTAGAGCATGGGCGCCTCGTCGCGCTCGCCCTCACCGATGACGACGGTGCCATCAATCTGCAGCGCGTCGAAGGCGCGGCGCATGGCGTCCACGGCGGCCTGGTCGGACTCGTCCTTGTTGCCGCGGCCCATCAGTCGCGCGGAGGCGATGGCCGCCATCTCGGTGACGCGCACGACCTCCATTGCCAGGTTGCGATCCATGTGTGTGCTCCTTGGGTATGCCGGAAGGGTTCAGGTGGAAGTGGAAGAGCCTGGGGAAGGCTCGGGTGTTTCGAGCAGCCGGATGAGGGTGTCCGGCAGCCGCGTCGGCTTGCCATCGCGCCCCACGCAGGCGTGACGGGTCATCCCGGTGCAGAGCAGCGTCCGTGGCGCACCGTCGCGGAACAGCGCGTAGGTGAACACGATGGACGCGCGGCGCAACTCGCTCACGGTGGTTTCAATGACCAACACATCGTCGTACCGCGCGGATGCCTTGTACTGACAGCTCGCCTCGGCCACCGGTAGCAGGGCACCCGAGCGCTCCAGCTCGGCGTAGCTGCCACCGCGTGCGCGGAAGTACTCACTG
This sequence comes from Myxococcus hansupus, assembly GCF_000280925.3. Lineage (NCBI taxonomy): Bacteria > Pseudomonadati > Myxococcota > Myxococcia > Myxococcales > Myxococcaceae > Pseudomyxococcus > Pseudomyxococcus hansupus. The sequence continues at coordinate 2,957,189 of NZ_CP012109.1, read as the reverse complement.
CGCGCGAACTCGAAGTAACGGAAGTAGTTCGCGTAGTAGACGACACCCATCTGATCGGTATCGCCGTAGATGACGCGAAGACGGGCCTCGACCATGAAGGGGCCGACCCTAACAGCGCGATGTGCCGCGTCCAAGCTGTCACACGCGTTGTTGGTTGCTTCTCACCATCTCGCCAGAGATGGTTCTCGTCCCAATGATTCGCGCATTCGTCCTCGCCGTGGCGCTGACCGCCCTGCCCGCTCTTGCCCGCCCTCCCCGGCTCACGCTCGTCATCAGCGTGGACGCGCTCAGCAGCGACGTGCTGCTGCGCAACCGGCACCGGTTGAAGGGGGGCCTGGGCCAGCTCCTCGCCCAGGGCGCGTACTTTCCTTATGCGCGCTACGGCTACGCCGAATGCCGCACCGCCCCGGGCCACACCACGCTGTCCACGGGCGCCAACCCGTGGCGTCACGGCATCGTGGACAACCGGTGGGTGGACCGCTCCACGATGACGCGCGTGCTCGCCTTCGCGGATGACGCCCACCCGGTGCTGGAGGTGCCGCAGACGCCGGGCCAGGACGCGGGCCCCGCCCACATCCAGGCGGAGACGCTGGCGGACCGCCTGCGGGTGGCGACGCAGGAGCGTGGCAAGGCGGTGGCGCTGTCCATCAAGTCCCACGCCGCCATCCCCCTGGCGGGCCGCGCGGGCCAGGCGTGGTGGTTCAACAAGACGGTGGGCAAGTTCGTCACCGGCACCTGGTACACGAAGGAGTTCCCCGAATGGGTGAAGGCGCTCAACGCGCGCAAGCTCCCCGAGGCCTCCTTCGGCAAGAAGTGGGAGCTGATGCGGCCCGCCTCGGAGTACGTGGGCGAGGACGAAGGCCCCGCCGAGGCGGATGTCTACGGGCTGGGCCGCACCTTCCCGCACCCGCTGGACGGCGGGCTGCCCTCCCCGGGGCCCACCTTCTATTCGGCGTTCGCGCTGTCGCCGGACTCCCATGACTTTCTGGTGGAGGCGGCCAAGGCGGCCATCGCCGGCGAGGGCCTGGGCAAGGACGACGTGCCCGACCTGCTCGCGGTGAGCTTCAGCGGAACGGACCTCGTCTTCCATGAGTTCGGCCCGTACTCGTGGGAGATGCAGGACACGCTGCTGCGGTTGGACCGGGCGATGGGGCAGCTCATCGCCGCCGCCGAGCGCGCCGCGGGAGGCCGGGGGAACCTGGTCATCGCGCTGTCCGCGGACCACGGCGGCGCGGCGGCCCCGGAGCAGTGGGCGGCCACGGGCCTGCCGGCGAAGCGGGTGAACCCCACGGAGCTGGCGATGGGACTGACGCAGGCCCTGAGCCAACAGTTCGGGGGCGACGTGACGGCCACGCTCGAGCAGTTGGACGTGTACCTGGGCGGCAAGACGCACCAGGGCGGCGCGGTGGATGCAGCGGTGCGGCGAGCCGCGGCGGCCTGGATGGCGAAGCAACCGGCGGTGGTGATGGCCGTCGCGAGCGATGACCTCTTCACGTCACCGGACATCGCGGGCTACCTGCCGCGCATGCGCAAGAGCTACTTCGCGGGCCGCAGCGGGGACGTGCTCTTCATGGTGCGCCCCTTCCACCTGCTCTACGGCAGCGACGCGGGCACCAGCCACGGCACGCCGTACGCCTACGATGCCCAGGTGCCCATGGTGTTCGCGGGCAAGGGCATCAAGCCGGGGACCTACTTCGAGGAGATTGACCCCGTGGACTTCGCGCCCACCCTGTCCGCGCTGCTGGAGATGGGGATGCCCGCCTCCGCGGAGGGCAAGCCGCGCTTTGAGGTGCTCACCGGGAAGTGAGCGAGGCGCCTGGGCCAGGCGCCTCCCCCGATTCGCGCGCTACGCCGGCTTCGCCTGCTTGGCGCGCGCGGGCCGCTTGGCGGCGGCGGAGATTTCCAGCGACAGGTCCATGGCCCGCGCCGAGTGCGTCAGCGCGCCCATGGACACGAAGTCGATGCCCAGCTTCGCCAACCGGGGCAGCCGGTCCAGCGTGACGCCACCGGAGACCTCGAGCGGCACGCGGCCGGCCGTCAGCTTCACGGCCTCGCGAATCTGCGCGTCGTCCATGTTGTCGAGCATCACCACGTCGGCGCCGTGCTCGAGCGCCTCGGCCAACTGCTTGAGGTTGGTGACCTCGATTTCAATCTTGCACAGCCGGGGGCCGTTGAGCTTCGCGCGGCGCAGCGCCTCCGCGATGGAGCCCCCCACCGCGGCGATGTGGTTGTCCTTGATGAGGACGCCATCGAAGAGGCCGAAGCGGTGGTTGGACGCGCCGCCCATGCGAACGGCGTCCTTGGCCACGGTGCGCATGCCTGGCGGCGTCTTGCGCGTGTCCAGGACGCGCAGCTTGGAGCCGCGCACCGACGTCATCGCCTGCTGAGCCAGCGTCGCGATGCCCGCCGCCCGCTGCACGATGTTGAGCGCGGTGCGCTCCGCCGCGAGCAGCGAGCGCATCCGGCCGTGACACCGCGCGGCGACCATCTTCGGTTTGATCTCCTGACCGTCGCGGCGGAGCACTTCCACCTCGACGTTCGGGTCGACCGTCTTGAAGACGCGGACGAAGGCATCCAGGCCCGCGAGCACCAACTGTTCCTTGGCGACCAACTCCGCGCTGCCCTCGTAGTCAGGAGGAATGAGGGCCTGCGAGGTGACGTCACCCGCCGCCCCCAGGTCCTCATCGAGAGCGAGCGCGATGAGCCGGTCGAGGTAATCCTGCTGCTGCACGTCTCCTCCTGCTACCGCCGGGTCTTGGCCCGCGCCGTGGGTTTTGCCCGGGTGGTTTTTTTCGCCGCCGCCTTCTTGGCGGGGGCCTTCTTCGCCGGAGCCTTGCGGCCCGCGGCCTTCTTCACCGCCGGCTTCTTGGCGGCAGCAGCACCCTTCTTCGCCGCGGTCTTGGCCGGGGCCTTCTTCGCGGCCGACTTCTTCGCAGCGGCCTTCTTCGCAGCGCCCTTCGCGCCCGCCGACTTCTTGGCGGAGCCCTTCACGCCCGCCGACTTGGCTGGGGCCTTCTTGGCAGTGCCCTTCGCGCCCGCCGCCTTGGCCGAGGCCTTCTTGGCAGTGCCCTTCGTGCCCGCCGCCTTGGCCTTGGAACCCGCCGCCTTGGCCGAGCCCTTCGCGCCTGCGGCCTTGGCAGTGCCCTTCGAACCCGCCGCCTGGGCCTTCGAACCCGCCGCCTTGGCCGAGCCCTTCGCACCCGCAGCCTTGGCCGAGCCCTTCGAACCCGCAGCCTTGGCCGAGCCCTTCGAGCCCGCCGCCTTGGCCGGAGCGGTGGTCACAGCCGCCTTCTTGGCCGAGGCCTTCTTGCCACCCGCCTTCTTCGCGGGAGCCTTGCTGACCGGAGCGGTGGACTCCTCATCGGAACCCGAGACGGCCTCCACCACCGTGTCCTTCGCGATGGACGAAGCCTTCTTCACGGCAGCAAGGGCGGCCTTCACCACGGCCTTCGCGGTGGACGCCACCGACGGCTCGGACTCGGTCTCCTCCGCGGCCTCGGTCATGCCCGGAACCTCGCGAGCATCACCGCCAGCGCGCGCGGTGTTGAACTCGCGCATCGCGTCGTCGACCAGCCCCATGCTCATGTACGCCACGCCGAGGTCATGGTGGTCAGCGGGAGACAGACCTTCCTTGGTCCCCGCGCGAAGCTTCGCCAGCGCGTCCTGCACCTGAGGATCCGCGACCTCCGGCGCACCGCCCGCGGCCTCGAGCTCGTCCTTGAGCTCCTCCGCCAGGTCGACGCTCCCTTCCTCTTCCGCGTCCGGAGTGGCCTTCACCTCGGCCGGAGCGGCGGCGTCCTCCTCCTCCTCGGTGGACTCGGCGAGCGTCTCGTACTCGGTGCCCGCCTCGGCCGCGGGCGGCGCCTCCACCTCTAATGGAGCCCCCTCGGGCGGCGTGGTGGGCTCCTCGGTCACGACGTCAGCCTCGGTCGCGATGTCGGCTTCAGTCGCGATCTCAGCCTCGGTCGGGGGAACGGTCTCGGTCGGCGGCGCTGCGGGCATGGCGGGCTCCGGGGCAATGCGCTGCAGATGGTCCTGAAGCTTGGCCGCGCGCTCCTTCAACTCCTCCACGCGGGCGCGGTCCTTCTCGACCACGTCCGGGGGCGCCTTGGCCACGAAGTTGGGATTCTCCAGCTTGCGCAGCACACCGGCGGCCTCCTGCTCGGTGCGAGCGATCTCCTTGCGCAGGCGCTCGCGCTCCGCGTCGAGGTCGATGAGCCCCGCCAGCGGAACGTAGATTTCCAGGTTCGTGCCCACGAAGGCCGCGGCCTGCGGAGGCTTGGTCCCCGGCGCGCCAATCTCGACGTCGGACAGGCCGGCCAGCGGCATCAGGTACGCGCGCCAGCGCTCCAGCAGCTCGCGGGTGCGAGCGTCCGGGCTCTGCACCACGGCCTTCACCTTGGTGGCGGGCGACAGGTTGCTCTCACCACGGATGGTGCGCAGGCCCTCGATGGAGGCGATGACCGGGGCCATCTCCGCCTCGGCGGCCTCGTCCAGCAGGTCCGCCTCCGGCTCCGGGTACGAGGCAATCATGATGCTGTCCACCGGACGGGGCATCGGCAGCTTCTGCCAGATCTCCTCGGTGATGAACGGCATGAACGGGTGGAGCAGCCGCAGGATGCGGTCCAGCGAGTAGACGAGCACCGCGCGCGTGGAGTCCTTCGCCACGTCGTCCGTGCCGTACAGCGCGCCCTTCGCCAGCTCGATGTACCAGTCGCAGAACTCGGCCCACAGGAACTGGTACAGCGTGGAGGCGGCCTCGGCGAAGCCGAAGGTCTCCAGCGAGGCGCGGGCCTCGGTGGTGGCGCGCTGGAGCCGGGACAGAATCCAGCGGTCCGCCAGCGTCAGCGAACGCTCCTTCAGCGGGCGCGCGTCCAGCGTGAACTCGCCCATGTTCATCAGGGCGAAGCGGCTGGCGTTCCACAGCTTGTTGCAGAAGGCCTTGTAGCCACCGAGCCGGTCCATGGACAGCTTGATGTCCCGGCCCTGCTGCGTGAGCGACGCGAGCGTGAAGCGCAGCGCGTCCGCGCCGAACGCCGGCATGCCCTGCGGGAACTTGTTCTTCAGCGTGGGCGCGAGCTTGTCCGCGGTGGCGCCGAGGATGACGTCCAAGGGGTCGATGACGTTCCCCTTCGTCTTGGACATCTTCTCGCCCTTCTCGTCGCGCACCATCGCGTGCAGGTACACGGTGCGGAAGGGCACATCGTTCATGAAGTGCAGGCCCATCATCATCATCCGGGAGACCCAGAAGAAGATGATGTCGTGGCCCGTCTCCATGACGGACGTCGGGTAGAAGGTCTGCAGCTCCGGCGTGTTGCGCGGCCAGCCCAGCGTGGAGAACGGCCACAGCGCGGACGAGAACCACGTGTCCAGCACGTCCGGGTCCTGGATGAACGTCGACCCGCCGCACTTGGGGCAGGACGTGGGCTGCTCACGCGCGACGATGGGCTCCGCGCGCGCGAAGTCCACGCCGCCCACCTTCACCGTCGCGGCGTCCAGCGGCAGGTCCGTGTCGTCACCCAGACGCGGGCTGCACGCGGTGCAGTAGTACGCGGGAATCTGGTGGCCCCACCAGAGCTGGCGGCTGACGCACCAGTCGTGGATGTTGCGCATCCAGTGGAAGTACGTGTTCGTCCACGACTCCGGGACAAACTTCGTGCGGCCCTGCTCCACCGCCTCGATGGCCGGCTTCGCCAGCGGTTCAATCTTCACGAACCACTGCGGCGACAGGCGCGGCTCCACCACCGTGGCGCTGCGCTGACACGTGCCCACGGACAGCTTGTGCGGCTCTTCCTTCTCCAGCAGGCCCTGCTCCTGGAGGTCCGCCAGCACCTGCTTGCGCGCCTCGAAGCGGTCCAGGCCGGCGTACTTGCCGGTCTCCTTCGTCATCCGCGCCGCTTCGTCCAGGATGGACAGCATCGGCAGCTTGTGACGCAGGCCCGTCTGGTAGTCGTTGAAGTCGTGCGCGGGCGTCACCTTCACCACGCCGGTGCCGAACTTCGGATCCACCAGCTCGCCGTCCGCGATGATGGGAATCTCACGGCCACTGAGCGGCAGCACCACGTGCTTGCCAATCAGGTCCTGGTAGCGCTCGTCCTCCGGGTGCACGGCGACGGCGGTGTCGCCCAGCATCGTCTCCGGGCGCGTGGTGGCCACGGTGAGCGTGCGGTCGGAGTCCTTGACCGGATACCGGATGTGCCAGATGGAGCCGTTCTTCTCCTCGTGCTCGACCTCCAGGTCGCTGAGCGCCGTGCGGCACGAGGGGCACCAGTTGATGAGCTTCTGGGCCCGGTACATCAGGCCCTGCTCGTGCAGCCGGACGAAGACCTCGCGCACCGCGGCGGAGGACTGCGCGTCCATGGTGAAGCGCTCGCGGCTCCAGTCCAGGGACGCGCCCAGGAACCGGTGCTGCTCACCGATGCGGGCGCCGAACTTGCCCTTCCACTCCCAGACGCGCTCCAGGAAGGCCTCGCGGCCCAGGTCGTGCCGGCTCTTGCCCTCCGTCTTCTTCAGCTCCTTCTCCACCACCATCTGGGTGGCGATGCCGGCGTGGTCCGTGCCGGGGAGCCACAGGGCATTGAAGCCGCTCATCCGCTTCCAGCGGGTGAGGATGTCCTGGATGGTGGCCGTCAGCGCGTGACCGATGTGCAGGCTGCCCGTGACGTTGGGCGGCGGCAGCACGATGGAGAACGGCGGCTTGTCGGAAGGCGCCTCCGCGCGGAAGTAGTTGCGCTCCAACCAGAACGCATAGCGGCGAGCCTCGACCTCGGTGGGCTCGTAGGCCTTCGAAAGTTCAGTGGTATCGGTCATTGAAAACGGCCGGCCCCGGAGACCGGGGCCGGCGGAAGGTCTAGAGGGAGGTTACGGCGCCAGGCGCCTCAGTGCTGGGTCTCTCGGTCCTTGATGAGCCGCTCGAGCTCCTCTCGGATGATGGTCTCCGCGAGCTGCGGGACCACTTCCCATGCAATCTTCTCGATGACCTCGCGGGACGCCTTCGAAAGCGCCTCACGCAGCAGGGCCTCGCCACCATCCGCGGCGGGCGCACGAGGGCTCGCCGGCCTGGCCGCGACGGGCGCCGGGGTGGTCACGTCGAGGGAGATCTCCTCCGCCTCGCTCTGCTCCGGCAGGGAGTCCTCGATGCTGATGGACGGCTGGGCCGCGGTGGACGCGCCCAGGCCGAACGGGTCACGGCCGCGGGCCGCGGGCTGCGGCGCGGCGCTCGGAGGCGGCAGCGGCGCGCCTGCCGGAGGACGCGGGAGGCCGCCCGGCGCGGGACCACCCGGCGGAGGCGGCACGCCCGGACGGGCGACGGCGCCCGGCCCCGGCGGCATGCCAGGACGCGGCGGCAGACCCGGGTGGCCACCCGGCGGAGGCGGCACGCCCGGACGGGCACCCGGCGGCATCCCAGGCCCGGGAGGACGGGCACCCGGCGGCATCCCAGGCCCCGGCGGACGCGCCATGCCCGGCGGCATCCCAGGCCCCGGCGGACGCGCACCCGGAGGAGCACCCGGCGGCATCCCAGGCCCCGGCGGACGCGCCATGCCCGGCGGCATCCCAGGCCCCGGCGGACGCGCACCCGGCGGCGGCACGCCCGGCCCCGGAGGACGCGGCATGCCCGGCCCCGGCGGAACACCCGGACGCGCGCCCGGCGGCGGCCCGGCGCGAGGACCGGGGGCTGGGGCGCGGCGGCGACAGGCTGCGGCGCGGGCGCGGCGGGCTGGGCCGACGGCGGGCGCACCTGCGTGGCGAAGGAGGCGGGCATCGTGTTGGACTTCTGGCCCACCAGCGCCTTCACCTTGTCGAGCAGCACCTGGCTCTCGAAGGGCTTGGTGACGTGGTCGTCCGCGCGAGCGGCCCGGGCGCGGTTCTCGTCGAAGGCCTCGAACGTGCCGGCCAGCAGCATCACCGGGATGCCCTGGGTGGCCGGGTCGTTCTTCAGGGCCTCGCAGACCTCGTAGCCGCTCTTGCCCGGCATCATGACGTCCGCGAGCACGACGTCCGGACGCAGCTCGCGGGTGCGAGAGATTGCGTCCAGCCCGTTGTCCACCGCGGTCACCTGAAAGTCCTCGGTCGCGAAGATCATCCCGATCACCTTGCGGATGGTGAGCGAGTCATCGGCGACCAGCAGATTCTTGGGCATCGGTTCGGGCCTCGGGGAGCATCCACTCCCCTGAATTCGTTGGTGATTCCCGCCACGAGGGTTGAGTCGCGGCAGTCTGACAAGCGGGGCAGCTTACGAGTTGCCCTCTGGGACGATCAAGAAAACATGCGTTGCAGATCCAGGAAGGACACGGGCTCGGTCAAGCCCGGAGCGCGGAAGCTCCCCGCGGTGTCGTCTGGCTCGAAACGTTGCAGGACGCCGAGCACCCGCGTGGCCGTCAGCCCCACGTTCCTGCCGGCCAGTTCGGTAAGGACGATGAAAGCTTCTGGCAAGGCCGCCTCCCCCAGCAACGCCGGGACGGAGCACACGGGCCACAGCACCTGGTCATGCGGAAAGATACCGGCCACCGGTCCGCTCTGCACCGGAAGCACGCTGAAGGCCTCGCCCCGCGCGATGACCTGGGACACCAGGCCCAGCGGGACGCCGAAGAACCGCCCCTGGGATTCGAAGACGAGCGCCCGGTCCGGCGCCGCCTCCGCCCAGTGCACCGGCCGCTGGGGCACCGCCGCCGACATGGCGCCGACCCGGTGTGGCAGCGCCTCCGCGATGAGCTCCAGGTACAGCCGCGACTTGTGCAGCACCGCGCCCCGGCTCAGCGGCGCCAGCGAGTCCGCCAGCCCCGGCGGCAGCAGGAAGAACGGCGCGCGCGCCACGTCCGCGACCTCCACCACGGAGCGGACACGCACCGCCAGCGTGGGGCTCACGTCCAGCACCACCACCATCCCCTGCCCTTCCTCCGAGGGGCCGCCGAGCAGCGCGCAGAGGTCCTTCACCTCCAGCACACCCCGCAGGCTGCTGCCATTGGCGCCCGGCATCGCCACTTCCATGACAGACGTTGCTTCCACGGCGTAGCGGGTTTCCCCGGCCTCCACGAGAAGGCAGAGCCGACGGCCGCTTTCGAAGGGGGACACGGGGCGCGACCCTAGCAGCGTTCCAGGTGTTGATGCTAAGCCGATGGGAGATGGCGCGAATCCTCCTCGTCGACGACGAAAAGATCGCCCGCACCCTGTACGGCGACTACCTCACCGCCGTGGGACACGCCGTCACGGCGGTGGGCACGCTGCAGGAAGCGAAGGAAGCACTCGCCGGAGATCGCTTCGACGCGGTGGTGACGGACCTCATCCTCCCCGGTGGCGACGGCATGGAGGTCCTCCGGTACGTGCGGGAGCGGCACCCCGGCGTGGAGGTGGTGGTCATCACCGGGCTGGAAAAAGTCGACCCGGCGGTACGCGCCATCAAGAGCGGCGCGGCCGAGTACCTGGTCAAGCCCGTGGCCCCGGAGGCCCTCCAGCACGCCGTGCGCCGGGCCCTCACCACGCGCGACCTGATGCAGGAGAACGCCTCGCTGCGCCGGCACGTGGCCATGCTGGAGGCGGGGCAGCGCATCGCCACCACCCTGGACCGCGAGAAGCTGGCCGTGGCCACCGCCAGTGCGCTCCAGACGATGGCCTCCGCCAGCGCGGTGGTGCTGTTGGAGCGCGACTCCGCCTTCGCGCTGCGGCGCCACGGGACGAGCGGCCTGCCCTCCGCCCTGGAGGCACCGCTCACGGAGACGCTCATCGAGCGCCTCGCGGACGCACGCGCCCCGCGCGAGCTGGACGGGCTGGACGCGCCCTTCCCTCGCGCCGTGGCGTTCCCCGCCTTGGAGGGGGACGCGGTGCTGGGCCACGCGGTGCTCTTCTTCGGGGGACCGGCGGCCGAGTGGACAGGCGAGACGGCCAGCTTCCTGGTGCGCAACTGGGCGCTGGCCCTGCGCAACCTCGGGCGCTTCGCGGCGGTCGAGGACCTGGCCTACGTCGACGACCTCACCCGCCTGTTCAACACGCGCTACCTGCACCTGGTGGTGGACCGAGAGGTCCAGGACTCGCTCCAGTCGCAGCGCACCTTCAGCCTGCTCTTCCTGGACCTGGACCACTTCAAGTCCATCAACGACACGCACGGGCACCTCGTGGGCTCCAAGGTGTTGGTGGAGGCGGCGCGGGTGGTGAAGGGCTGCGTGAGAGACCACGACGTCGTCGCGCGCTACGGCGGGGACGAATACGTGGTGGTGCTGCGCAACACCGATTCGGGCGGCGCGCTCAAGGTGGCCGAGCGCATCCGGCGCACCATGGAGACACACAACTTCCTGGCGCGGGAAGGGCTGTCACTCAAGCTCACCACATGTATCGGCGTGGCCAGCTTCCCCGAACATGCCCAGGACAAGGCCACGCTCTTGGACCTGTCGGACCGGGCCATGTATCGCGGCAAGCGAGGGACTCGGAACGTCGTCTACATGGCGGCCAACGACCTGGAGGCCTTACCGGCCGAGCGGCGGCTGGCCAACACGCCGTCGTAGCCGTCTGTCTCCGCGGCGCCTCACTTGAGGCGCCGCGAGAGCGCGCCTACCGCCGGAGGCTGCCCACCGTGAGGCGCTTCTGCGGGGTGACGTCGGCTGCCGCTGCGGGCTCGGCGCCCTCCTTGCCCACGGCCTCGACGGCCTCGTGAGACGCACCGGACGTGATCAGCCGGTACTTCTCCACCGCCTCCTTCGCGTGCGCGGCCTGCTCGGGGTCGAGCCGGGCGATGAGCTCCCAGAACAGCGCCGCGTGCTCACGCTCCTCGTCCATGACGTGCTGGAGGATGGCCTTCGCGTCCTCGTTGTCCGTCGCGTCGATGTGAGCGGCGTAGAGGTTGATGGCGTCCAGCTCCGCCTCGATGTTGAGACGGATGGAACGGGCCAGCTCGGAGTCCGTCATCTTCCGGGGAACCAACGAGTGGAACGGGTTGGTCTGCGGCATGGAGGCCCTCCCGAGGCCGGTGGCGGCGTCCGGTTTTCCGGACAGTTTGCAGAAGTCGCTGGCCAGCATCCGCGCCGGGACGGCCCCGGTCAACGGATTCCCTCCAGGTGCGTTGCGTACAAGCGGTTGCCTCCGTCATGCTCGTCACATGGAAATACCCGCGCCGCTCGCCCAACTGCTCCAGGCCGTGGAGGCAGGGGACCTGACGGCCGCGCGAACAGCGGCGGCGGCATTTCAACGTGCGGGTACCCAGTCCTCACAGCTCGCGGCGGAGGTGCTGCACGAGCTGCGGCAGCCCCTGCTCGGCGTGAAGGCCTACGCACAGCTCCTCGCGGAGGACGGCGCCAACCCCGGCCCCCTGCGCCTGCTGTTGGCGCAAGTGGAGCGGATGGAACAAATCGTCTCCGACTTCATCCGCCTGTCGAGCGAGCGCCCGGCCTCCCAGCAACGCCTCTCCCTGGCGGCCCCCATCTGGGCGGCGGCGAAACATTTCAGTATCAACCCGGACTCGTCCCGCATCTCCCTGGAGGTCGATGCCCCTGATGACATCACCATCCAGGGAAACGCACGGCTCATCGAGCAGCTCACGCTGAACCTGCTCAACAACGCCCGGGACGCGATGTCCGGGCGCGGACGGGTGAAGGTGGTGCTCACGATGGAGGGCACCACCCCTGCCCTCTATGTGGCGGACTGGGGTCCCGGCATCCCCGAGGAGCTGCGCGCCCGCATCTTCGAGCCGTACGTCACCGCCAACAAACGCGGCACCGGCCTGGGCCTCTCGGTGTGCCAGCGCATCGCCCGGGAGCACCACGCGCACCTCGAGCTGGCCCCGCCCACCGTGCTGCGCGACGTGCCCCCTCCGGCCACCGTGTTCCGGGTGCTCTTCCCCGCCACGGACGTGCCGGCCACGCGGAAGCAGCGGCTCTTGGTGGTGGATGACGAAATCATCATCCGCATGGTCTTCCGGGACCTGATGGGCAAGGAGTGCGAGGTCATCGAGGCGGCCACCGGCGAGGAGGCGCTGGACCTGCTGCACGAGGCCCCGGTGGACCTCATCGTCACCGACAAGAACCTGCCCGGCATGTCTGGCCTGGAGCTGGCGCAGCAGGCGCGGCGGCTGCAGACGGACTCGCGCGTCATCCTGATGACGGGCTACCCCTCGCTGGTGACGACGCAGCAGGCGTTGGAGCTGGGCGTGGTGGACTACCTGCTCAAGCCCTTCGACGACATCCGCGAGGTGCGCACGCTGCTGCGCCACACGCTCGCCCACAAGCCCGTCCCCGCCGCGGTGAGCGCGAACCCGGCGATGCGGCGCGTGGACGTGCTGGAGGACAACCCGGTGACGGCGGCGCAAATCGCCAACGCCCTGGCCATGGTGGGTCTGGAGGCGCGGGTGTTGAACTCCACCGAGCTGGCCGCGCTGGAGCCCCCCGCGGGCGTGGTGGTGAGCTGGGACTTCGGGCCCGCCTACGGACGCAAGGCGCTGGAGCTGGGCAAGGCGCTGGCCCAGGGCGCGCCTTTCGTCGTGCTGGCCGAACACCTCACCATGGAGACGGCGCTAGAGTCCTTGCGAGCAGGCGCCGCCGCGTGCCTGCCGAAGCTGATGTCCGATGCCTCGGCGCTCAGCCGGGAGCTGAACCGCGCCTTCAAACGAGAGAAAGCATGAGACTCGCGCTCCTGTCCGTCCTGTTGCTCGGTGTGGCCTGCTCTTCGGACAAGCCCCCCGAGCCGGGCGGACCGGACGCGGGGCCCGGTGCGGACGCCGGTTCGGGCGACGATGACGCGGGAGGTGGAGACGCGGGCTGTGCGCCATTGGCGGCGGGCCCCGGCACCCTGCTCGTCACCGGGTTGAACACGCCGCGCCGGCTCGCCGCGGACGCGACGGACCTCTACATCTCCGAATCGCATTCACTGAATCCCCAGCAGCCGCAGCCAGGGCCCGGACGTGTGCTCCGGCTGCCCCGTGGTGGGGGTGAAGCGGTGCCCGTGGCCGCGGGCTTCCGGGCGCCGGACGCCATCGCGGTGACGTCGGACTCCCTCTACGTGCTCGATTTGGATGGGCTGTGGCGGGTGGACAAGGCGACGGGCGCGAGGGACGCGAGGCCCCTGGATGCCACGCTGAACAACGTCACCATCGGCGGCACGGAAATCCTGCCCGCGCGCTTCGAGGGCCGGGACGTGTTGGTCATCGCGACGGCGCACCGTCGGCTGGTGCGCGTGGACGTGTCGGGCGGCAACCGCCGTGAGCTGTTCGCGGGGACGGGCAACACCCAGGTTCGCGGCGCGCGGGTGTTGGGCGAACAGGTGTGGTTCCTGGTCGGCGCGGGAGAGAACCCCGGCCTCTACAGCGTGCCGCTGAACGGGGGCGAGCCGGCGAGACACCTGGACGGCAGCATCACGGCGGGCACCTCGTTGGAGGCCACCTCCACGCATTTCCTCATCACCGAGGGAGGCGGCGGCAACGGCCGCGTCTTGCGGATGCCGCGAGTCGGCGGGCCAGCGGAAGTCCTTGCCTCCGGGCTCCAAGGGCCCGTGTTTCCCGTGGAGCTGAACGGGACGCTGTACTTCAAGGACGTCAGCACGGGCGGCACGGACTTCCTGCGCCGCGTGAACACGTGTACGGACGGCGCCGTTGAACCCGTGGGCCCGGAAGGCGTGGGCCCCGGCGGCCTGCTGGTGGACGGAACCACCCTGCTCTACACCTCTCAGGAGAGCGGCACCGGCGGCACTGTCGGCCGCATCCCCTGAAGGGCGGTGAGGCAAGAGCGGAGCCTCTTGCGGAGCACGCTCAGCCCCCGCGTGCAGTGTGCCCCACCAACCTGCCCCCCACGCAGGCGAGACGCATTGTCGGCCGCATCCCCTGAAGGGCGTTGAGGCCCGAGCGGAGCCTCCTGCGGCGCAAGCCCAGCGCCCCCGTGCCGTGCGCCCAGCCGCGAGGCCCCTGAAACGACAACGGCCCCGGCGCCTCGCGAAGAGGCAACCGGGGCCGCTCACCACCGAGTCCCAGACGGCTCGGGCCCTCATCGGGTCCCGAGCCCTCCGGAGGAACTCAGTAGTCCATGTCGTCGCCGCCGTAGTCCGGCATGCCGGCGCCGGCACCGCCGCCCTTGGCCTTGCCCTTCGGGCGCTCGGCGACCATGGCCTCGGTGGTCAGCAGCAGCGAGGCGACGGACGCGGCGTTCTGCAGCGCGGTGCGCTCGACCTTCGTCGGGTCGATGACGCCCGCCTTCTCCAGGTCCTCGTAGGTCTCCGTGCGGGCGTTGTAGCCGAATGCGCCGGTGCCCTCGCGAACCTTGTTGATGACCACGGCGCCCTCGACGCCGGCGTTGGAGGCAATCTTCCGCAGCGGCTCCTGGAGCGCACGGAGGATGATGGCCACGCCGAAGTCCTGCTCGCCGCCCAGCTTCAGCTTCTCCAGCGCGGGCAGCGCGCGGAGGTAGGCCACGCCGCCGCCAGGGACGATGCCCTCTTCGACGGCCGCGCGGGTCGCGTGCAGCGCGTCCTCGACGCGGGCCTTCTTCTCCTTCATCTCCGTCTCGGTCGCCGCGCCGACGTTGATGACGGCCACGCCGCCCACGAGCTTCGCCAGACGCTCCTGGAGCTTCTCGCGGTCGTAGTCGCTGGTGACGGAGTCAATCTGGGTGCGGATGAGCTTGATGCGACCCTCGATGGTCTCCCGCGTGCCCACGCCGTCCACGATGGTGGTGTTGTCCTTGTCCACCGTGACGCGCTTGGCGCGGCCCAGGTCGGTCAGCGCCAGGGTCTCGAACTTGTGACCGAGGTCCTCGCTGACCACCGTGCCGCCCGTGAGGACGGCGATGTCCTGCAGCATCTCCTTGCGGCGGTCACCAAAGCCGGGGGCCTTCACCGCGCACACGTTCAGCACGCCGCGGATCTTGTTGACCACCAGCGTGGCCAGGGCCTCGCCCTCGATGTCGTCGGCGATGATGATCAACGGCTTGCCGGAGCGGGCCACCTGCTCGAGCAGCGGAATCATGTCCTGCATCGACGAGACCTTCTTCTCGCTGATGAGGATGTAGGGGTCGTCCAGGACGGCCTCCATCCGCTCGCGGTTGGTCACGAAGTACGGGGACACGTAGCCGCGGTCGAACTGCATGCCCTCGACCACGTCGAGCGTCGTCTCGAGGCCCTTCGCCTCCTCGACGGTGATGACGCCCTCCTTGCCGACCTTCTCCATCGCGTCCGCGATGATGACGCCGATGGTCTCATCACCGTTGGCGGAGATGGTGCCCACCTGGGTGATGGCCTTCTTGTCGGCGGTGGGCTTGGACAGGGTCCGCAGCTCGCCCACGACGACCTCGACGGCCTTGTCGATGCCGCGCTTGAGGTCCATCGGGCTGTGCCCGGCGGCCACCAGCTTGAGGCCCTCCTCATAGATGGCGCGCGCCAGCACCGTGGCGGTGGTGGTGCCGTCGCCGGCCTTGTCGGAGGTCTTGGACGCGACCTCCTTCACCATCTGCGCGCCCATGTTCTCGAACTTGTTCTCGAGGTCGATCTCCTTGGCGACGGTGACGCCGTCCTTGGTGATCGTGGGGGAGCCGAAGCTCTTCTCGATGACCACGTTGCGGCCCTTGGGGCCGAGGGTCACCGCGACCGCGTCCGACAGGATGCGGACGCCGCGCAGGATGGCCTCACGCGCGGACTGATGGAAGAAAATCTCCTTCGCTGCCATCGCAACCTCCTGAATTCATTGGGGGATTATACTGATACGACGCTGGCCGTTAGCACTCGGCCATGGCGAGCGCCAACATAAGGGCCGGGCAAACGATGTCAACCAGGAAGGGTGGCCGTGTAGGCGAGCGGACGGCCCCGGGCGCCCTGGCGGGCCGGGCGCCGTGGGCTACTGCGCGAAGCGGACCAGGGTGAGGAGCTGCCCCATGTCCAAGGGCTTGTGGAGCGTCAGGGCCACGCCCTTGCGCAGGCCCCGGTCCGTCACCGAGCCGTCCTCGCTGCCCGTCATCAGCAGCACCGGGACGCTCTGGAAGCGCGGGTCGGCCTTCAGCATCTCCGTGAACTGGATGCCGTCCATATGGGGCATCACGTAGTCGGTGATGACCATGCTGACCTGGTTGCGCTCCAGCACGTCGAGCGCCTGCAGCGCGTCGGACGCCGAGTAGACCGTGAACCCATGCATCTCCAAGAAGCGAGAGAGCATCGTGCAGAGTTCGAGATCGTCGTCGACGACAAGGATGTTCACGGGACCGAGCGCCGTACCTGGACGGGCGACGGAACGTAACAGCCGCACGCGGCGTTGACAACGAAGTGCACGGCTTCATATGTCGCGGCCCCATGGGGACGCGGACGTCGAAGCGAACGGGGGTGGGCGGGATGGAGGCGCTGGACGCCGCGGCACAGGCCTTCGAGGCGGGGGATTTCGACGCGGCCCTGGCCGCCGCCGACCGCGTCCTGACCCAGTCCCGAGACAACCTCGACGCGCTGCACCTGCGCGCCACCGCCCTGATGGAGCTGGGCCGGCTGGAGGAGGCGGGCCGGGCCTTTGGCGCCGCGCTGCGGGTGGCCCCCGAGGACCTGGAGGTGCTCCTGGACACGGCGGACTGCCTCATCTGCCGCGCGGGCGAGGACCGGGAGGCCGTGGAGGAAGGCCTGGGCTTCTGCGCGAAGGGCAAGCGCCTGGCCCAGAAGGCCGGCGACGTGGAGGTCCTCTATGAGTTCCTCGTGTTGGAGGGCATGGGGCTGAACCAGGTGGGCGAGTGCCGCGCGGCCCTGGAGAGCCTGGACGCGGCCCTGGGGCACCTGCCGAGCTCCCCGGACGCGCAGGTGGAGCGGGGCTTCGCCCTCTTCGAGCTGTGCCGCTTCGACGAGGCGAAGGCGGCCTTGGACAAGGTGCTGACGGAGGCGCCCGACGAGGCCTGGGCGCACCAGTACCTGGGGCTGATGGCGGAGCGCCGCGGCGACGCGAAGGAGGCCCAGCGCCGGTTCGCCAAGGCGCAGGCCCTGGCGCCCAAGGAGTTCTTCCCGCCGGTGGAGCTGGGCGAGGCGGAGTTCGACCGGGCGGTGGAGGACGCGGTGAAGGCCCTGCCCCGCCACGCGAAGCAGTACCTGGACAACGTCACCATCGCGGTGGAGGACCTGCCGGCGGACGAGGACCTGCTGGCGGAGGACCCGCCCCTGTCACCGAGCATCCTCGGGGTGTTCCGCGGCCTGGCGGTGGGCGAGCGCAGCGTGACGAACGCGTTCGACCACGTCCCGGCGTCCATCGTGCTCTACCAGAAGAACCTGGAGCGCTTCGCCCGCAGCCGCGAGGAGCTCATCGAGCAGATTGGCATCACCGTGATGCACGAGGTCGGTCACCTCATGGGACTGGATGAGGATGACCTGTGGCAACGGGGGCTGGACTGAGCGCGGCCAGCGTCTGGCGGATGCCCTCGCGGTAGGGCGTCTTGCGGATGTCACCCAGCAGCGAGCGCAGCGCCGAGTCGTCCATGATGACGGGCGTGGTGTGCAGGTAGTGCATCTCCGGCAGCTCCCGCATGAATGGGTTGAAGAGGCCGATGAGGCGCACCATCCCCGGCCCCAGCACCGTGTACTTCGCGGGGTGGCCGGCCTGGGCGTAGATGTCCTCCACCAGGGCCTTCTGGGTGGTGACGCCCGCGCCGCCGAGGTTCCAGAAGCGGCCATAGGCATCCGGCGCGTCCATGAGCGCCGTCACGGTGGGGCCCACGTCGGGCACGTAGACGAACTCGTGGGGCGTATCGATGGGGCCAATGAGCTGGGCGCGCTTGCCCTGTGACGCGGCGACGAAGGGGCGGTGGAGGAAGCTGCTCTCCACGCCGGGGCCGTAGAAGTCCGGCAGGCGGAGGATGGAGACCTGGATGGAGCCCGCCTTGTCCGCCGCGAGCAGCAGCTCCTCCTGCTCCTTGCGCATGCGGCCCTTGAAAGTGTGCGGCACGCGCGGGTGGGACTCGTTGACGATGTCCGTGCGCGGCCGGCCGTAGGGGTACACGCTGGCGATGAAGACGATGCGCTCCACGCCCTCGGCGATGGCGGCGTCGAGAGTGCGCTTCATCAACTGGGGATGGAGGCGGAACTGCCAGTACGGCAAGCCGACCAGGTAGACGAGCGTCTGGACGCCCCGGGCCGCGGCGCGGATGGAATCCGGGTCCTCGGGGTTCCAGGTGGCGATTTCGGCCTGGGGGTCGGCGCCGAACTCCCGCTGGAGCGAACCCGTGGAGCGCCCCACCACCCGGTACGCCCTCCCCTGCCCCCGCAGCGCCTGCGCGACGCTGCGCCCAATGGCGCCCGAGGCACCGAACAACGCGACCGTGCCCATCTCCGGCTCCCCTTCCCAAACAGCGAGTGGTTTATGAACACCGTTCGGTGAACACCGTTCATCTACTGGTGGCCGTTCTCTCCGTCAAGGCCTACAGTGTGAACATGGGGATCGCGGAGCGGAAGGAGCGGCAGCGGGCGGAGCTGCGCGAGCAGATTCTGCGAACCGCCCGGGACATGGTGATGCGCGAGGGCTTCGCCGCCCTCTCGATGCGCAAGCTGGCGGACGCGGTGGAGTACGCGCCCGCGACGCTCTACCTCCACTTCGAGAACCGGGAGGCCATCGCGAAGGAGCTGTGCGTCCGCGGCTTCCAGGACCTGCTGGCCGTGCTGGAGCCCGCGGCCCAGGTGGAGGACCCGCTGGAACGGCTGCCCCAGTTGGCGAAGGCCTACGTCCGCTTCGGCTTGGAGAACCCGGAGACGTACCGGCTGATCTTCATGGAGGACGCGAAGCTCTCCACGGCGTTGTTCGCGGACAATCCGGAGGGCCCGGGCCCGAGGTCCTTCGGGGTGCTGGTGCAGGTGTTCGTGGACCTGCTGGAGGCCGGGAGGCTCGAGGAAGGCACGAGGCCGGACCAGCTCGCGGAGGTGCTGTGGGCGGGGGTGCACGGCATCGTGGCGTTGAAGCTGACGTGCAGCGGGTTCCCGGGCTCGCCCGCGGAGGAGCTCACGCAGGTGTTGGTGTCCACGCTGGTGATGGGCTTGCCGGGGCTGAAGGCGGAGACGAAGGCCCGGTAGCACGACGGACCCAGGTTGACGGGGTCCAAAGGGTTCGGCGTAATCGCAGACGGTAGGGCCTCCGGACCTGGTGGCCGGCTCAGTCTTCAAAACTGAAGAGGGGCGCCGAGAGGCGTCCCTGGCGAGTTCGATTCCCGTGCCCTACCGCCACATACGCGCGTGCGACCGTCCTGTATCCCATAGATAAATACGTATCGTGGTGCCACTTTACGGGTGCCCAAGTGGCCCCAATCAGTGCGGCAGGCCTCAAAGTCCGCCTTTCCTACGACCTTTCGCAATACACCATTCACGCTGGGGTGCCCAGATCATCATCATAAACCTCCGCGAGGACAGGATGCGCAGCCAAGCATCGGCCCAGCCCCCTCATGGCATTGTCATTTGGGAGAAGGAATAACTGAATCCCATGCACTGGGCCCTGGAAAGGGAGGTGAGTCCGGACCTTCTCCATGCACGCCAAACAACGCAGCGAAAGTCGATCTCAATGAGAGCGAAACTGGCCCTTCGGAATCGCCCGGCAAAGAATAAGCCCACATTGGTGGCGGAGCGTATACTGCCAGCCCTCCTCACAAAAGGGGGGCACCTCGTGGGGCACCCAACCGGCACGGTGGTGAGCGCCGCCCAAGAACCATGTCCGTCCGCGCCCCTCCTCTTCGAGGGCGTCGATAGGTATCGACTCACGAGCCGCGCAAACGACGCAACGAGTCATGCCTAGACTTCCGCGTACTAGAGACCAGCCCCAAAGTCAAAAGTACGCTCATCATACCCTCTGACCGTTCTATCCTCCTCTAAAGCAAGCGCATGAGCATGGATAATTTAAGCATTGAGTCTCTCGAGTGGGCGTTAAAGCATCTAGAAGTTCAGGGAGACACGGATTTCCTTCCCCGACCTTTTGAGATCAAAGCCATGAGGGCTTCGTGGAGCGCAGCGATGCCTGAATTCCAGAAGGTGAACCTCGCCGAGCACTCGCCTAGCACGCCACTTTTAGTCCTCGCACCTAAAGGAGATGCGGCGTTTCGCGCGATAAAACAACTGAACCCATGGGATAGCATCATCTACGCCGCAATAGCTCGGGAAGCCGCCGAGGCCATCGAAACCATGCGGCACCCTCAAGCAGATGGACGGGTCTTCTCGTACAGGGTTTCACTAACCGACAATGGTCAGCTATTCGATCCTGCCGTGACGTGGCGTGGATTTCATCGAAGATCGAGAGAGATTGTAAAAGAAAAGAATTTCTCCCATGTCGTAGTCGCCGATATCGCGGATTTCTACAATCACATCTATCTTCACAGAGTTCGAAACGCTCTCGAAAGTGCCGGCGTCAATTCAAACCGCGCCAAGAACATTGAACGTTTCCTAATGGGACTGAACGCAAAAAACTCACGTGGACTTCCAATTGGTCCGAATGCAAGTCGACTTCTCGCAGAAGCGGCATTGAATGATGTCGACTCGATGCTGGTTAGGCGCGGCTACACACACGTGCGCTACCTTGATGACTTTCGAATCTTCGTCAACTCCAGGTCAGAAGCGACCCAAGCGCTCCACGATCTAGCGTATTATCTCTACACAGCCCACCGATTGGCTCTCCAATCCAAGAAGACGGCAATCCTCAGCGCGATGGAGTTTCACGATAAAGAGCTATTCGACACAGCAGAGATGGCCGAAGCGATGGAGGCCATGCAACTCACAAGCGCAGCCAGCATGAATCCATCCGCAACCAAAAACATGGGATCAAAAACAGAAGCGCTAGCAAAAACCCTAACAGACCTACTAAGCAGAGCGCTCGACAATTCCTGGACCGTTCGCGTCTATGATGTCGGCTGGATTTACCGGGTCGCTGCCGAAAAGAGAATTCGCGCTCTCGTTCCCAAGACACTCTCCAGCCTAGAGAAACTCGCGACCGTACTCCCCGATGTAATCAATTTTCTTTTAAGAGTAACCAACGAAAAGAACGCAGAGGAAATCGGATCCGCCCTAGTCAACTTCGCTACAGGTGGAGAAAAAAGCTCACTCCCCTTTGTACAAATTTGGGTTCTCCATGCCCTCTGCGAGCGACCAGAACTATGCGAAGCTGGACGCGCAATGAGTCTCGCCAATCGTGCGCCACCTGTGTTCCGTGACCGCGCACTCTCCCTTCTCGCACAAGCCCATGCAAGATCAGACTATATTCGCGAGCAAAAAGAAGTTGCCGGCAACATGGGGCCTTGGGCCCAGCGAGCCGTAGTCTGGGCCGCGAGCGTACTTCCCGGCGATGAAGCTCGTCATTGGCTAGAGCCCCTTAAGCGAAGCCACGACCCAATGCTAGCCGCTGTAGCAAAAGCGGTTGCATAGAGACACCTACCCTGCCCCCATTCGGAATCCGCAGCCAACGACCCAATCAAGCTTCGCTGGACACATCAAACCCAATGAACACTAACGCCAAGTCAATCATAGGCAAGTTCGAATCAGCCCAAGATCGCCTAGTAATCCAAGCATCAGATCTTTCACTGGAAACAATTGCAAGCATGGTCGAGGCCGGCGCCATAGACGTTAGGCCCGGATACCAACGTCGAGAGAGATGGCCACATCAACAGCAAGCCGCCCTGATAGAATCATTCCTTCTAAACATCCCCGTTCCCCCTGTCTACTTAGCAGAAGAGGACTTCGGAACTTACTCAGTCATCGACGGAAAGCAGCGCATCACGACAATACATGCCTTCATGAGAAACAAACTCACACTCTCCCCTCTCAACTACTTCCATGAACTCAATGGACTGAAAGCATCCGAACTCCCCCCTCAACTAGTAAACGCCCTCCGCGTCCGACCGTACGTTCGAGCTGTCACGCTTTTAAAACAATCTTCGCCCGAGCTGAAATACGAAGTATTCACAAGACTAAACTCAGGAGGAGAGCCGCTAAACGCACAAGAGATCCGAAACGTAATTTTCCGCGGAGCCCTCAATGAGTCAATATACAAGCTCTCAAGAAACTCTTTCCTAAAACAACAACTCAAAATCAAAGACGAAAAATCAGCCGCCTATCGCGAGATGGCAGACGCGGAGTTTGTCTTGAGGTTTTTGACTCTATCGGAGAGCTGGAATTCATTCTCTGGAGATTTCCGTTTTTCGATGGACAAATTCATGGCCGCCAACAGCCATGCAAACGAGAGTCGCCTTGGCGATCTAGAGCAGAGGTTCGAACGAGCGATTAGCGCGTGTGCATCTCTTTGGGGCAAGAACGCTTTTAAGCGACCTGCCAACGACAGTTGGCGCGATCAAATGTTAGCGGGAATGTATGACGCAGAGATGGTAGGAGTGAATCTGGCTAGCGACTCACAAATAACCAAACTTCAGCAACATCACTTAAGGGTCCAAAAAGAAACAAAACTTCTATTTAAGGACCCTCAGTTTGAATCAGCAGTGCGGCAAGGCACGAACACTCCTGCACGCGTCCATTACCGGATCAACGCCATTCACAAAATGCTAGTGGCGCTTGCTGGTCAGTAAAAGCGAGGAGGCACTCGTGTCAATCGCCAGGGGGAGCTTTCTCGAACGACTCGCCGCATTCCACCGCGCGCTTTCCGCTGACTCACTCGTCGACAAGGCCCTAACAGATTCCGACCACAATGAAACAGCACGCCTGCTTCGAAACGGGCTCGCAGTGGTTGGATTTTCGTCGCTCGAAGGATTCATTCGAAGCCGGACAAGTGAGATCCTAGGGAGAATCTCAGGCTCTCCAGTAAAATTCTCGGATCTTCCTGTTCGCCTTCAAGAAAGCTGCACGTTTGGGGCCATCAAGGCACTTAGCTTTCAAATTGACCTCCGCAGCCGAAATGGCGAGGACGTGACATCCTTTATACAGCGAGTCGGAAGCCAGATCGCCAGCACATCGCGCTCGACCTACGAACTCGCAGAACTTTCATTCGCACACGACAAGTCCAACATCAACAGCAATGACATCAAGGAAATCCTTGGCGCATTTGGAATCAAGGATGGATGGGGGAACATTAGCAAATTTGCTGGCCGAACTGGCTTGCCCTCTCTTGGCCTTGAAGATTCTTTCCGAACCGCATCTCGTACACGCAACCGAGCCGCACATAGACCAGACGCAGATATCGCAACGTCCGATTTGGATTCATTCCATAAGGCGGCACTTGGAATCGCCATCGGGTTTGATGCACTCATCAGTCGTGCAAGCCGCCTAATTGTGGAGAATGCAGCATTCAGAAGCGGCGCTCATCAACTCGCTCACGACAACATTCCGATTCGTTTTTTAGACGCCAGTGGAAGCAGATGGCGAGAAAAAGAGGAAGCGTCAAGCAAGGCTAGTCGCATATCCGCCATTGAGGCGATTGCCTGGACAGAATGCATCAACAAGGCGCGCTCAAAACAACAAATCGCAATCAAGCGAAATCCGGCGAGCCTCCCGCTTTTGTGGGTGACCACCGACAATGAATAAATCACCGTTCAAAGTTAAGTAAAACCGGTGAGCGGCAAGGTAGATGTCGCGTAAAAGGATTCAGCCGATGAGCTTCAACTCCTGCACTGGCGGGGTGATGTTGAGAGAGGGGCCGAGGCGGACGGGGCCCGCAGGCGTCCAGTCGCGCGTGTCGCGGATCCATCGCTCGAGGTGACGGGCTTTGGCGCGTTGGTACACTTGGTGGCGTCGGGCCAGCAGCGCGCCCTCGCGGCCGAAGTGCCTGTCCTCGGGCGTGACGTAGCGGTCGCGGTAGGGACGGGCCTTGCGGCCCGCCCCCCGCACAGATCCCAGCGTGCGGCACTACCGCACTGGGCTCTTGCCTCGGGTGATGACGTTGAGTCGCTCATTGGGCCAGGGGTGCTGAATGCGAGCTGGTGGAATCCACCGCACCACGAGCTGGTTCATTCGCCCCAGTTCATCCCAGCCCTCTGGCTGCGGCGCTGCAGCGCCCGGTGCCAGAGATGGGCGAGCTGAGTCCGGAAGGACGACAGCGCCATGATGTTGGTGGGTACTGCGTGGTAGGCAAAATAGCCGCGTACGACTACGCGCAGCCATGCCCCCTGTTCCGGGATGGGGAGATGCCTGCGTCGCTGGAGCTCGGCCTTCACCTCGCGTAGCTTCGCTCGCATCCTCCTCCGCATCGTGTGCCGACGTAGCAGGAACTTCCCGCTTCGCGTCCTGCCGCAGATGTGCGTCAGGCCGAGAAAGTCGAAGGTCTCCGGCTTACCGAGTCCACGCTCCTCCCGCATCTTCGCAGCGTACCGCCCGAAGAGGAGCAGTCGCGTCTTCTCGGGGTGCAGTTCCAGGGAGAACTTCCGCAACCGCTCGCGGAGCGCCACCTGGAACCGCTCGGCATCCGAGTAGAATTGGAACCCGACGACGAAGTCGTCGGCGTAGCGCACGATGATGATGCTGCCGCGCGCCCACCGCTTCCTCCATTGCTGGGCCCAGAGGTCGAGGACGTAGTGGAGGTAGATGTTCGCCAGCAGGGGCGAGATGGTGGCCCCCTGTGGTGTTCCCTCCTCCGTCTGCATCCACTTCCCCTTCTCCATCACTCCTGCGCCCAGCCATTTCTGGATGAGGCGCAGGACCCGCTTGTCCGCAATCCGGTGCTCGAGGAACTTCAGCATCCACCCGTGGTCGATGGCATCCAAGAATCCACGGATGTCCGCGTCGAGCACCCAGCTCACCTTCATCCGCTGCAGACCGACCGCGAGCGCATCCAGCGCATGATGCTGGCTGCGCCCTGGCCGGAACCCGTAGCTGAAGCCGAGGAAATCCTCTTCGTAGACGGCGTTCATCACCTTGACGAGGCTGCGCTGGACAAGCTTGTCCTCCAGCGCAGCGACGCCGAGCGGTCGCTGCCGCCCGTCCGCCTTGGGGATGTACACCCTTCGTGAGGGCCTCGCCCGGTACGCTCCTCGGTGCAGCCGCCCGTGGAGCGACTGGAGGTTGTCCTCCAGCCCCTCGCGGTAGGCCTCCCACGTGACACCGTCTTCGGGCTCGCCATGGCGCCCTCGGGCGTGTTGCCTTCCGCTTCGGATAACAGCGTCGGCGTCCTGGATGTCCTGTTTTCGCGGCTCGATACCCTGCCTGCGCCTTCCCCTGTCAACGCTTCGCCGACACCCTCGCGAGCGCCTGCGCATGACTCGGGGCCATCGTGGGTGGCTGGCCCTTTGATGTACGGCTCTTTCATCCGTTACTCCATGCCGGTTTATCCCGGCGCACTAACCGTCCGGGCAACGACGTGGCGTGAGCGGTTGCGGACGGACGAGGACCGTGTTCGGCGAGCGCCGCGACGCGGGAGGTGTGCAGGGACTGGGCTGAAGCTGGAGCGCGACGTCGGGCGGCTCGGCGATGCGTCGCCGTTTCCACTCGTGTGGCAGCAGCTCCCGGATGCGTGAGTTGGGATGCGTCTGCACCCGCAGCAGCACGTCGGCCAGGTACGCCTCGGGATTGACGCCGTTGGCCTCGCAGGTGGCCACCAGGGCGTAGAGGCCGGCGAGATTCTCCCCCGCGCCCTGCGCGGCCTCTGAACTCGCAGTTCCTGAACGCCTGGTCGCCCACGACCAGAACTCCGCGCTTCTTGGTGACCATCAACACGGGAGACTCGCTCTCCCCTACGCCCCCAGCCAGAAGGAGCGACCGCCGCTCTTCAGCGCCCGTGCGAGGAAATCCTCGAAGGACGGTGCAATCTGATCCGCCTGCGGGAACGTTTCATGGAAGGCGTCGAACAGCGGGTACCTGGAGGCCTTCGACGCCACGTCGATGACGACGTAGTTGGTGTCCTGCATGTCGACCAGGGCATACAGCGACGGTGAGCCGTAGGCGTCCTCGTCGCGGCCAAAGATGGCGACTCGCGCACGGCGAAGCTCCGCCAGCGGGAGAATCCGATAGTCCGCGTCGGGAACGGGCTCGAAGAGCGCCGCTCCGTCGCAGTGGAGGTAGAAGGCTCGCAAGTCAGCGTCCAGATTCCACCCCACGCGAGCCTCGAATGCCGCGATTTGGGCAGGCGTCGCAGGAGGGTTGGGGAAGTGGTGTCGCGAGACTTCAGCAAGCAGGGTGTCGATGGGCATGGTCGCCTCAGTCCACGTAGGGCCGCTCCGGCCCCACGGCTCGCCACTTGCCAGCCACGTCGTAACAAGCTGGGTAGGCGCTGTTGATGACGCGATGCACACCGGGGGGGACTGGAATCACATTGTCGGGCGCCAGGGGGGCACCTCCGTGCGCCAGGTCGAAGATGTGGTGGCCGGGCCAGTGCTCCGTCTCCGTCTTCGGCCAGTCCCCGAACTCCGAGCTCCACTTCCTGCGGAACGTCTTGCGTGCGTCCTCCCATGTCTCGCGACGACGGTTGAGGTCCGACACCTTGGGGTAGTCGCAGCAGCAGTGGGTGACGGCGAGGCGCCCACCAGCCGCAGCCGGGAGCGCCATGAAGCGCCCCTGCCAGTCGCCCTTGATGTCCGCCAGCCAGATGCAGCCAAGCAGCGGAACGTGCCCCTCGGCCACACAGCGACGCTCGCAGCGAGCCATCAACGCGGCGTTGCACAGCCAGGGTCCATAGTAAATGGTCGTCTGCACCGTGCCGCCGGCCGGGCTTGGGATGCTCGGGCCCACCCACTTCGCGGAGGGCTTCGCTCCCACGGTGCTGACCGTGGCAGAGCCGCAGCCGCCCGCGGCGAGCAGCAGGACGGCACTCACGCAGCGCTGGTGGCGATTCGGCTTCACGCAAATCGTGATAGCACAGACAAATAGGTCACGGACGCGGAGGCTGTCGTGGTGAGTAGGCCACCGCGACCGTCAGCAGCGTGGCTTGCCCCTCGGTGCGCGGGGGAGAAGGACGGCGTGCCCAGCCACGACAAAACGAAGACGCGCCCGGAGCGCCGCAAGGCCACTGCCGACAGTACCGTCCGCATCGAGGGGCTGCACGTCTCCCACACGGCATGGGACGAATCGCCCGCCGAAATGCGCGAGCGCCGTGCGCCCCAGGGTCGCCACGGACACGCGCACCTGTCCTCGGCGAGCCATTTGCTGGCACAGCAACTCGCGTGTCCAGGTGGGACGGCACCAGCCCCAGTCCTCGGGCGCGCCCTCCAACACGCAGGTCAGCCGCTCCCGAAACCACTCGTCCACCTTGGCGCGTCCGTTGCGCTCCCGTCTGTCTCGAAGGGCCTGGCGCCCACCCTGTGACGACGGAGGAAGCGCCCTCCGTGCCCCTCACGCAGATGATCGCCTCCGTCAGCCGCTACCGCCCCGAGGACGTGGAGGATGCGATGGCGGGCCTCCCAGACGCGCTCAAGGCCATCCTCCACAGGGCCCTCCAGCGCAAGCCCTCCGAGCGATACCCCTCGGCCGCCGAGCTGCGCGATGCCCTTCGCGCGGCGCTCGCGGCGCAGCCCCAGCCCTTTGGACGGAAGGAGGCGGCGGAGGAACTGGCGCGGCTCATGTCGGACGCGTCCGTCCTGCGCGACCGGGTGGAGCTGGACGAAGCGGGCATCTTCCCCGAAGGCCTGGACGCCGACGAAGCGATGCCCACGCCCATCACGAAGTGAGCTCGGGCGGACAGGCGCCGCGTCAACGCAGCAACACCTGGGCCACCTTCACCAGGGCGTCGAGCTGCTCATCGTCCATCTTTCGCGCGAGGCCGGTGAGCTGCCGCAGCCTGGGCGCTCCGCCCGAGCCTCGCGCCTCCCTTCCCTCCTCCGCGTCCGCGAGCCCCAGCAGCGCATCCGAGCCGATGCGCAGCACCGCGCACATCCGCAGCAACGTCTGCACGCTGGGCAGCATCTTCCCGCGCTCCAGGCGGCTGTAGACCATGTGCGCCAGGCCCAGCTTCTCGGCCACCTCCGCCTGCGTGAGCCCGAGCTGCGTCCGGGCCTCCCGGGCGGCACTTCCAATGCGGGTCGCCAGTTCTTCGTTCATGCGTCGGGGCACCAGGAACACCGAGGACCCGGGCTGGCGCGGACACGAAGCCCGCGACTCGGGAACGCCCTTCCTGCCGCATCTTGGCCGCCATGTCGACGGCGCCGCCCCAACTACGGGCCGGATCCCTCGGGCGCGGGAGACGCCTGCCCCTCGCCGCTCAGCAGGAGGTCCACGGAGACACGAAGCACGCCGCACAGGTCCACCAACGTGGGGAGGCTGGGCAGCAACCTTCCGCGCTCCAGGCGGCTGAGCACCCGCGTCGGCACGTGGATGGACTCGGCCACCTGGGCCTGCGACAGGCCCGCCCGATGCCGGGCGGCGCGGACCTGGCTTCCAATCCGCTGGGAGAGCTTCGCGTACATGAGGAGACCTGGGAAAAGAGGTGATGGCCGCGGAGACGGCACTCCAAGCATATATCTCAACAGGTTCAACCATGGTATCCGTCCAAGGTCTATCGCCGTCCCGCGCTGCTTCGCGGGGTGAACGCCTCCGCGTTCCGTTGCCCGTTGAGCGCATGTCCAGGACCGACGAAGGAGAGGACTCGTGAGCCCGCGCCTGCATCCCGTCGTGCCCCCGGGCACGGACGTTGGCGGGTACCTGGTGGAGGAGCGGCTGGGCGCCGGGGGCTTCGGCGCCGTGTACCGCGCCCGACGGGGCGCGCGGAGCTCCGCGCTCAAGCTCATCCCCCTCTGGGGGCTGACCGCGTGGGCGGAGCGCGAGGTGGCCATCCTCCTGCGCCTCAAGCACGCCAACCTGGTGCGCATCCGTGGACACGGCCAGTGGCCGGACGAAGCGCCCCAGTCCTTCTTCATCGTCATGGACTACGTGGAGGGGCGCCGCCTGGACGTGTGGGCCGAGGAGGAGAACCCCTCGGCGAGAGAAGTCCTGCGCAAGGTGCTTGGCGTGGCGCGCGGGCTGGGCGCCGCGCACCGGGCGAAGGTGGTGCACCGGGACTTGAAGGAGAGCAACGTCGTCGTGCGCGACGCGGACGGCGAAGCGGTGGTGGTGGACTTCGGCGCGGGCGGGTACGAGAGCGCCCCCCGCATCACCGGCGGCGTGCTGCCGCCCGGCACCCTGGAGTACCGCGCGCCCGAGGCCTGGCGCTTCCAACAGGAACACGGAGACGCGCATGGCCGCGCCTACCAGCCCGGCCCCTCGGATGACCTGTACGCGCTGGGCGTCGTCCTCTATTGGCTGCTGACGGGCAGCCGGCCCTTCCATCCGGCCGAGGCCGAGGGCGTGGAGGCCGTGCTCAACCGCGCGCCCAGAAAACCCCAGGCGCTCAACCCGCTCGTTCCCGATGCCCTCGGCGACGTGTGCATGCGCCTGCTGGCCAAGGCCCCCGAGGAGCGGCCCCCGGACGCCGGCTCGCTGTGCGCGGAGCTGGAGGGACTGCTGGCCCAGGCGGACGAAGACTGGGACGTGAAGCTCTGCGACGCCCATGGCGCGAACACCGCGACGACGCTCGCGGAGGCGCCGCAAGCGGTCGAAGACGAGCTGGCGCAGTGGCTGAAGCGACGCAAGGCCCGGCCTCGCCGTGGACCGCGTCCGCCACGCGGCGAAGATGCGCATGACTCCGTTTCGAACGCAGCGGCCATCCCTTTCGAGCCGCCTCCCGTGGCACGCGCCAAGGCCCTGCGCGTGGCGGCCTGGATGGCGCCGTGGATGGTCTTGATCGTGGGCGGGCTGGTGCTCGCGCGCGGCCTGATGCCCTCCGCTCCGCACGCCGAGGTCGCGGTGGAAACGCCCCCCGTAGCGCCCGCCTTCGCCATCACGTCCTGGGCTCCCGGTCAGGAAGTGGCGGCACCCTGGAGGCCACTGGAAGCTGACGAGGCCGCAGGCCCGCTCGATGGAGCCTCCACCCTTGCGGCCGTCGCCCTTCCCGCGACGCACTCCAAGGAGAAGGTCTCCGTGAAGATGATGAAGGACACCGGCATGCTCCCCCAGCCCGAGACGCAACGCAGCCGGGGCACCACCGTTGGCAAGACGCTGGGCCTGGGGGTCGCGGCCTGCCTGTCGATGGCGTGCCCCAGTGCCGAGGTGCGCCCGACGCCGGCTCCCGAGGACTGCCCTCCAGGAGCCATTGAGGCCATGGAACAACTCGGCCTCTTCGCTCCCGGACTCGAGCGGCCACTGACCACCTTCGACCTGAGCCCCGGCAAAGGCGGGGGGCTCATCAAGGTCCGTGAGGGCACGACGACGGTTCGCATGGTATCCACTTGGGGTGGCATGCCACCGGGGACGCTGTTCTCCGGGCAGCTCCTCGTAGGCCCGGAGCGGGTCTACGGACGGCTCACCGAGGCGCGTACGCCCGAGAACGAGCGGATCCCCGTCTGTGTGCAATTCGTCGAGGCACAGGACGCCCGCCTCGGTCTCTTGAAGCGAGAGCCCATCAGTGACCCCGGCAGCGCCATTGTCTACTCCAGCATGGATCTGAAGGCTGTGCGCCGCTTCGAGTGAGGACCGACCGTGCCCGCGTCACCTGTCGCCCTTCTCGCGGTGCTCATGCTCCTCTCTGGAGCCGCGACCGCCCAACAGCCTTCCACGGCCGCGAGCCCCGAGGTGCGCCGTGTCGAACTCCTGGCGGAGCCATCCGAGGCGATGCCGCCTACCGAGGTCCAGATAAGCCCGCGAGTATCCACCACCTTCGAGTTCGACGCCGCCCTCGATCCGGCGAAGGTCGTGCTCGAGGGCGAAAAGCGCTTCTCGCTCGTGGACATCGGGCGGAACACGCTCCGGCTGGTGCCCTCGGAGCAAGTCTTGCCGGGCGAGCGCCTGCGACTGACAGTGCTCTTCAAGGACGGTTCGGTCCCCCGCGGTGGCGCATTTGTCCTCGTCGCCCACCCCGCGCGTGCCGAGCGACTCATCGAGGTGTGGCGTCAACCTCGTACGGCGGAGTCCTACCAGCAAGAGGCGATGGCGGCCCGATCGGAGACCCAGCAATGCCACGAGGAGAATGCGCGGCTGCGCGCAGAGCACGAAGGTCCAGCGGGCATCGCGGGCCTCCTGGCCACCGGCATCATCAAGGAGGAAGGCGTCGATGCGAAGTTCCTCCTGGTCAACAAGGAGCTCCACCAACATCCAGGCAATGCACTCTGGGCACACCGGGCATGGAGCTATCGCGCCCCTGCCCGCGTGGCCATCTCGGTCGAGGTTGAGAACCCTGATGCCGCCAATCCCTGGTCAGCGGAAGGCGCGTCGCTGGTGAGCAGGACAGGCGCATCGCTGAAGATATTAACGGTCTGGCAGAAGGCCCCCATCTCTCGCTACCCGGACGGACGCGTCGTGGTGGAAGCGGAAGCAACGCCGGATGCAGCCAAAGGCACTTACACCCTGAAGCTGTGGGGGCCGGGCGGACTGCGCGCCATCACGCTCTCCGGCGTGACGTTCCCGTAGGCCCGCCGGTACAGCCTCACTTCCGCCCCAGCGCCGCTCAAGACCGAAGCACGTATCAGCGCTATTCGTTGTTGGACGACCTCGCGTCGACCGGATGTCAGTCCACTCTATTCATCAACCCGTCTACCTATCACGCAGTCGTCCAAACAGACCGCAAGGCAGAGCTTAATCACACAGCCTCGCGAGGCGCGGCGCGAGATTGGTAAGCGGGCCATTGAGCACACGGGGAAACGGTTCTGGTGATGCCGCTGGAGGAACTGGTCGACCCATTCTCGCGGAATGTCGCAACCCGAACCGATGCAATCCGGCGAGGGGCTGCCACGACGGGAAATCGTCACGCCATGCAATACATCGCAGCGCTTCAACAACTCCGAGCGCATGGGAATGCGGGTCGGGAAGTCCTCGCTCTTCCCCAGGGAGCCCGGACACGGGACGTCACTGAAAAACATTCGAGCGGATTGGCGCCCAGCCTCATCCGTCAAAGACAAACAAATTCTTCACCACCCCGTTCACGGGTCACCCCAGACCTCCCAATGTCAACTGCGACCGCGCCTCGCCCGGGAACTCGCCGAGCGGGCATCCAGGCTTGCAGTCAGGGAGGTTGGGTCGGGCAAAGCCTCCCTGCGGGTACTGTCTTTCACCTGCGTCATCCTGTATCTTTCTGACGTGAGCTGACGCACCGGCAAACCCTTCCGGAACGCGGTCAGAGCGTCTGACATGAATGCCCCCCCATTGTTGAGAGGAACCGTCACGACGGCCCTTTTGGGCTGCTCGGTGGCATGGGCTCAACCGGCGTTGCCGGGCTTCGAGCTGGAGCGACTGGAAGTCAACCCCGGCCGTGGCTCGATGGTGTCTGGCAATGGCGAGCTGCTGGTGCCGGGCGGCGTCAGCGTGGGGATGGTCGGCCATTATCAGCACCTCCCGCTCGTGCTGCGCAATGGCGAGAACCGGGCGGAGATGCTCCGCAGCCGCGCCTCCGCCGTGCTCGCGGGCAGCTACGGTGTCCTTCCCTGGCTGGAGGTGGGGGCGATCCTACCGGTGGTGCTCTGGCAGAAGGGCGGAGACCTGGGCTTCGTGGGGCTGAAACCCGCGGCGTCCCAGGGGCTCGGCACGCCCGTGCTCCAAGCCCGGCTGGGGCTGCTGGCCCGGCGTGACGAGCACCCCGTGGACCTCGCCCTGGACCTGGCCGCGGGACTGCCGGTGGGCAGCGCCGAAGCCCTGGCACGCGACGCGGGGATGCGCTTCCGGGCGCGGGCCACGGTGGGCACGCAGTTGGGCTGGCTCCACCCCACGCTCGATGCGGGCGTCCTGCTGCGTTCGCGGGACCCGCTGGCCACGCCCGCCGCTTCGGACCAGACGCTGGAGGTCCGCATGGGCGCAAGCGTCGCCACGGTGGGCAAGGGCTTGAGGGGCGAGCTGGCCTTGCGAGGCGCCTTCGCCGCCGACTCCCGGCAACCCTCCGTCGAGCTGCTCGCTGGCGGCCACCTGCCGCTGTCCAACGAGCTGGAGTTGTTCGCATGGGGGGGACCGGGCTTCGGCGCGACGCCAGGCACCCCCATCGTGCGCGTGCTCATGGGCGTGAGCTTCCGCACCGAGCCTCCTCCCCGGATGGAGCGGCTCCCGGAACCCGTCCCCCACTTCCGCCTGGAGGAACACCAGCCCCCACGGCAGGAGCCCCCACGGGACGGCGCGATGCCCGTGCCGACGCGGGAGCTGCTCCCCTCCGAGCCCCTCCCCTCCGAGCCCCTCCCCTCGGCCCGCGCCGAACGCCCCGCCCCGTAACCGCCTGCCATGTCCTTCGACGTCCGCGTCATCCTCGAGCAGTTCGCGACGGGCACCGTGCCTCCTGGAGGAGTGTCCGACTGGCACTCGCGAAGCTGGAGCGACCCCGAGGGATTCGCCGCCGCCCTGGCGCCCGCCCACGTGGGCCGAGGCGCTCCCTTCAAGAGCCGCGCGGGCCAGCATTACGACTTCTTCCACGACCTGGTGGGCCGCCACGCCACCACGGACCGCATCGCCTTGCGCAGCTTCGAGCGGGCCCGAGGCTGGCAGACGCTCAGCTATCGCCAGCTCCATGAACAGGCGGCCCGGCGCGCCACGGCGTGGGCCCAGCGAGGCGTCAAGCCAGGCTCCAGACTGTGCCTGCTGCTCCCGCCGGGTCCCGAGTTGCTGGTGAGCCTGGCGGCCGCGCTCGGGCTCGGCGCCTGTATCAGCCTGCTGCCGCCCGGAGGACGGCGCTTCGTGGCGCGCAGACTGGCGGCGCTGGCCCCCCAGCACATCGCCGCCGAGCCACATCAGGCGCCCCTGCTCGGCCCCTTCGCGAAGTGCCTGCTGTCGTCCCAGGCCCCCACCACCCCGGCGCTCGCCTCCTACACGTACAAGCCCGGTGAGACCGTGGGCCTCCTCTTTTCGCCGCTGGCGGCACCACCCCACATGCCGGTGGCGCTGCGAGCCGAGGACGCCTGGCGGGGCGCCCTGGTGGATGGATTGCTCACCTTCGGGCTCGCACCGGGAGAACACCTGGCCGCCCCTGGATTCCATCCGCTCCAGCACCTGCCCGCCCTGCTCTTCGCCACGCTGCTGCGCGGCGCCTGCTATCTGCATGTGGAGATGGCGGACCTGGAGGCCGCACCGGCCCTGCTGAATGACCACCCGGTGCGCGCGCTCGGCGTCACGCCGGCCCTGCGGGACCTGCTGGCACGCACCCGCACCCCGCTCAAGAGCGTGGGCCACTGGTTCCGCAACCCCGAGGCGCCCCTGGACTGGCAGTCCTGGCGGGACTGGGTGAAGCAGTGCGGGGTGTCCTCGGTGCCTTGCGCCAACGTGCTCGTGGACGCGGCGGCGGGCGGCGCCGTGCTCTGCTCTCAGCGGCGCGTGGGGGACATCCACTCCGAGGCACCGCCAGCCCCCGGCCGCGCCTGGGCCCTCCACGACCTCAACCAGAGCGGCCAGGAGGCCGCGGGCGACACGGGAATCTTCACCCTGCTCCCCGCGGAGGACAGGCCCCAGGGCCACGTGGTGCTCTCCCGCTTCCGCGAGCAGTACCACTACGCGGGCACCCTGGAGGCACGGCGCGAGGGGCGCGTCTTCCCCGCGGCCGAGGTGACGGAGGCACTCCACGAGGAACCCGGGCCGGCGCTCGACACCTCCCTGCTCTCCGTGCCCCTGAGTGGACTCGCGGGTGCCCATCGCTTCGTGTTGCTCGTCTTCACGGGTGGACAGCCGGCGGGCGCGGCACCGTCTCTCTCGGACCTTCGCCGGCGCATCGAGTTGCAGCTCGGCGCCGAGTTCCTGCCGGACCGCTTCGAGTTCTTCCCCCTGCATCCGAGGCGCCAGGAAGGACAGCTCGACGATGCATGGTGCCGCGCGCAGTACCTGTCGGGCGCCCTGCACCGCAAGACGTCGGACCCGCTGTTCCAGGCGCTCACCACGCTGCGGACCCACGTCGTCCACGGCGCCGTGGCGCGAGGACCGGGTGCCCCCGAAACACCGAGGAGATGAGCCGATGGCAACCCTGGTCGTGTCCGGTGCCACGTTGAAGTGCAGCTTTGGCGCGGCCAGCGCGCCGCTGGGCGTGCTGCCGCTCAACAAGGTGATGGCTGGCGCACCGGCGGCCAACACCGTGGACAGCCTGCCGATGATGAACGTGCCGCCCTTCGGCATGTGCCGCTCGCTGAGCAACCCCATGGTGGCCGCTGCCACCGCGGCGGCGCTGGGGGCGCTGACGCCGCAGCCGTGCATGCCCATCACGGTGGGCCCGTGGAGCCCGGGCTGCTCGAAGGTCCGCATCGGCAACATGCCGGCCCTGAATGACAGCTCCAAGTGCAACTGCGCGTGGGGCGGCGTCATCGAGGTCGCCAACCCCGGCCAGACGGTCGTGAACGTCGACTGAGCCGCGAGTCCGCACGTCCCCTCTCGACGACAGCAGCGACCTCCAAGGAACCATGGGCAAACTCAAGCGGAGCATCTCGGAGAATCAGGTGGCCGAGGAGATGAGCAACCGGCTCGTCAGCACCATCAATGCCTGCAAGGAGAACACCGACGGCCTCATCGCCCGGCTGCGCGAGGCGATGAAGATCGACAAGATGAAGAACGATCGCATCGACTTCGCGATCGCCGCCGTCGCCGACATCGTCATCGCCGCCGCCTACAGCATCCCGGGCGGGCCCACGGCCAAGGCGACGCTGGAGCTCTTCCGCAACAAGTCCCTGGCGTCCGCCCTCTGGCTCCTGCGGAGCTCCGACAGCGAGCTGAAGAACATCCCGCACATGCCATCCTTCTTCGGCGGCAACAGCGTCAACTCCATGAGCACGGTCGTCGATGCCGACGGCAACCCGGTCCTGGTCAACTCCAACGCCGCCTTCACCCCCTTCGCGGCGCGGGGAACGGGGGCCAGCCTCTTCAAGGGCAACGGCAACCTGCTCAAACAGTTGGAAGCGGACGCCGGCAATGCCCTGTCAGGGGTCGTTGATCGAGACCGGCCGGGCCCCAGCGCGGAACTGGAGGCCATCACCTACGCCACCGCCGAGCGCGCGACCCAGGACCACATGGCCGAGGTCGACCGCGCGGTGATGCTGTCCACCTACATGCAGGTACTCGGCCAGTTGGACGAAATCCGCCAGGGCGGCGATGCCGCGCTGCTCCCCTACGCCCTGGCCGCCTTCGCGGACAACGTCCAGCTCCCGCAGCTCGGCGTGGCCATCGCCAACCTCGGTGGCTTCAAGGTCCTGAAAGCGGGCGTGGAGCGCATGGCGCTCGGCGACAAGGAGGTCGACGAGGCGCTCAGGGACAAGAAGACGAACCGACTCCAGGCGGGCTGGCACAAGCGCAAATGGATCCAGGATCCGAAGATCATCGAGACGCAGCGGAAGATGTCCCCGGAGGCCCGGGGGGTCTACGAGGCGCTGGGATGGGAGTCATCCCGGGTCGACAAGATCCTCATCTTCAAGGCGAAGATGGCGACGTACCGGTCTGACTTCGAGGAGGCCCTGGCCCAGTTGGACGTCGACTCCGTCACGAAACACGTCGTGAAGGATGCCGACGCGAGCGTGGCCTCACACGGCTTCACGAAGGCCAGTCGGACGGAGAAGTACCTGACAGGACGCCATGGCATCTTCCGGATGCTGGGCCAGAAGCTCACGTTCGGGCACTTCTTCAACACCACGGCCCAGGGAGCGCAGCGGGGCGCGCTCATCATGGACTGCTACGTCCTCTACAAGGTCCTGGAGCTCCACCTGGGAACGCCGTGGATCGCGGCGCTGCCCAAGACACCGAAGAGCTGGGAACGCGTCTGCCACGCGCTCGTGGACGCCTGGATGACCATCACCCTCAGCAAGTGGGACGGGAAGAAGCGCATCCAGGACTGCTATCCGCCGCCCCCGCTCTTCGGAAATCCCACGGTCCTGGGCTATTGGTCCCCGCTAGGAAAGGTCCTGGCCGCCACGGAGGACGACCTCCGCGCTTACGAGGACGCAGGCACCGTCGACCTGGGGCGCTTCGCACGGGACGCCCTGCGGCAGCGCAGAGAGGAGCTCCTCGAGCTGCCACAGGGATTCTCCGCCCCCCCCTACCTCCTGACGCTCCCGGGCCAGGCCAAGAGCCGGCAGGCTCCAGGAGCGACCTACCGCGTGCCCCTGGACGAAGCTGCGTTCACCGCCTGGATGCAGCAGCTCTACCGGGACAGGTACGAGGGCGCGCTCGGGTCCGCACGCACGTCCGACGACCTCCAGAAGTGGCGCGACGACCTTCAGGCGCTCGCCGACGCCATGTGGGAGAGCGAGCGGCAGAGTGGACGCAGCGCGCTCGCG
Organism: Myxococcus hansupus; assembly: GCF_000280925.3. Lineage (NCBI taxonomy): Bacteria > Pseudomonadati > Myxococcota > Myxococcia > Myxococcales > Myxococcaceae > Pseudomyxococcus > Pseudomyxococcus hansupus. The sequence continues at coordinate 2,920,122 of NZ_CP012109.1, read as the reverse complement.
ACCTACGTGCGCTGGACGAAGCAGCGTCAGGCCGCGCTCGACATGCCTCGGGTGAAGACGGAGACCGTCAGCCAGTACGAGAAGCTTTCGGCCGAAGTCGAGGATCCGGTCATGAGCGCCTACCTCGCGCAGAAGATGGGCATGGAGCTGCTGACCCAGGGCGCCGTGAAGCCCGAGGAGGTCCTGAAGCTCATGCATGACACCATCCGCAAGCTGGTCGAGCAGTCCTCCACGGATGCCTTCACGCGGTACCGCACGAAGAAACGCGAGCAAGTGGGATGAACCGCTCACCCACGGAGCGCCTCAACCCGCCCTGGAGGCAGGTTGAGGCCCGACGTGACCAAGGCATCAGGCCAGGGTCGTCTTCTTCCCGGCGTGATGGGCGAAGCGCACGTACTGGCCCGAAGTCGCGTCCCTGATAAGGGTTTGACCGGGCTGCGCGTTCGCCATCCTCGCGGCCGTCATCGCCCGGTACTGCTCGGTGAAGCCCTGAATGAGCGCGTTGCGAACCCCGTTGTGAAGCAGCGCATTGTTGATGTCGGCCGTGAGCTGCTGCACGAGCGGCTGGGGAATGTTCGCCAGGTTTCCGAGCTGCTGCAGCGAATTCACCTGGGCCGTGGCCAACTGCGTCACCGCTGGGTCCCACCAGGCCAGGCCGTCGACATGCGCCTCGGCCAGCTCCGCGGCCACCCAGCCCTGAGCCGCCGCGCCGAGTCCCGCGGTGAAAGGCTCATCGTGGCCACTCACGGCGATCCCGGAATAGCCGTGCTCCTGCAAGCGAGCGACGATTTGCTCGACGCCCGACATGGTGTCTGGATAGAGAGTGACCTGTGAGCCTCGCGCCTTCGAGGAATGACACACCGCGAGGCTGATGGTCGCAAGGCCACAGTTCTTGCCCAACTTGCGCCACATGGAACGCAGCGCGACCTTGGGCAGTCCATTTGCCACGAGCCACTCGGCGATACTTCCGAAGAAGCACACGTCTGGATTTGTATGCGCCGCGTCGGTGTGCATGAACATCAGCCCGCCGTCCGTGTCTCCGTGGCAATTGATTCGAATCTTGCCGTAGTGGTAGGAGTTTCCCACCCATCTCAGAATCGCTTGAACCGTCGGCGCCACCGTCTGGTTCTGGATGTCGGTGAGGCTCACCGCTGACGCGACGTACCCCTGGTCAGGCAACGGCCCCGGAAGAGGCGCGGCATTGAGAACTCCGCGCACGTTCGGCATGGGGGCAGCAATCAGGCGAACCGAACCTGGCGCATTCAGATAGCCCCCCATCTTGTTGGCCGTGTAATCGGCCATCTCAGGAATCGCTCCCGCGAAGTCATACCAGCCGTTGGAACCCGTTACATGAACGTCCCAGAAACGATCGTAACGCATTTTCCCCTCCCAAACCCTCAGTCCATCTCAATGATGTCCACATCGGTCAAATTCTGGATGATGCCGTAGAACTGTTCGGCCGTTTCGGCCTTGAGCACCAGCGTTCCTGTCTTCCGAACCTGGTACGCAGCGATGAAGCACTCCACGAGACTGTGATAATGGTGCTTGATCATGAAGGCCGCCACCACTGCGAAAAACTGCCAATGGTCATGCGTGCGGTCATTGAAAATCGATTGCAACGTGGCGAAGATATCCCGGGTCGTTCCAGAGATGCCTCCCATCATGGGGATGCCTCGCTCCTGCAGACGCGCCACCAACGGCTCATGGATGTTGAGCTGGACGTTCTTGTTGCTGGTCTTGATTCCGTTGCCAAGCGGTGCACCGAACCCCGCCTCCTGAACCCGAACAAAACCACTGCCAGCATGGCCATCCAGGGAATCAGGCCTGTCCTCATGCCCCTTGAGGTCCACCCGATGGGACTTTCCAATCTCGAACCTATGATCTTCCAGGAGAGAGACCTGGAAATTATCATATCCAATCTTCTTCCGCCCCGTTTTCAATACACCTCCACCGCTACAGAGCGGCCGCAAGATCACATTCAGCGCATCAATCACAAACACGGAATGCTGAGCCTGACCGATCCTTCCACTGATGATACCAAGCACATTGTTGTAGGTTCCGTACCTGGCCGCCGCCGGAGGTAGCGCTTCTTCGATCTCGTCGGGAAGCGGCACGTCGGGATTCATTGCCGCCAACATCTCCGACACCACATACTGCACGGCGTATCGCCAGCCGGTCCCCTGATAGACCTCGACCATGAAACGGGTCTCCCGGCGCAGATTCTCGATCCCCAAGCCCGTGCGCGTGAATCGCAACGACCTATTGAACTGCTGCGGACTAAGATTGTTGTAACTAAGCAGGCTCGCGAAAGCCCTCAAGGACTCCCTATCCAATTGAGCAATACGATCGCGAGTCTCCGGCTCGTCACTTTGGATCAGCTCGATCACCTCGAGCAGACGCTGATCATGTTCACTGGCCTCCACGTTCATCGTCAGGTTTCCGGCCGCGTCGCTCAAACTCATGCCAAAGTCGTGGAAGCGATCGACCAGGGTCGTGGGAATAGCGAGATGCTCGAAGAGGCGACGAATATCCCGAGCCTCCCCATCCCGCTTGGCGGGCTGATGTTCTCCCCTGGGATCGTAGTAGGTGACGAGCCGGCAACTGTTCCTGATGAACTCAGCTCCGACCTGAGTCGGCACCATTCCCTCCTGGACCCGGTTGCCCTGGAGGTCATAGGTATTCGACGTCTTGACCACGGCGTGCGTCCAGATGCCGAACTGGTTCGAAGCCTTGTGGTCACACATCTCGACGAAGTACTGGTCCTTCTTCCCCATGTCCTTGATCTGCTTCTCGGTACCGCAATATCGCAGCAAGGTATTGACGAAGTACTTCGCAGGAATCTCCCACATCCGAATCAACGGCGCCTTGGAGCCTTGATTCATGTAGTTCAGATACCAACCCACGATCCTGAATGGGTTCCCGATGCTGACGTTGCACTTACCACCCGCCGCGGGACAAATGGCAATCCGCTTCGCGCCCTTCTCATGGACTTCGTAGACGTCTTTGTAGTTGTTGGCGCCGTAGGATGCACAGTAGACCGCTTGGTAGACCTTGATGTATCCAGGTTCACAGCCAAGCTCTCCTTCCGTCCCTGAATCACAATTAACGATGATGTTTGGATTGTGAATCGAATCCAACTTATCAACTGGGAGTTCCTTCGCGGCCAACACAAGCTTGTCCAAGCCCTTTCGCTGGTAGCGTTCGGGCTTCGAGCCCCGCTCCCCCTTAGGATACATCCGAGCCTGCTCCGCAAGCGGAGTCTGGCAGAGGTCGGCATGATCATACATCATCTTTCGAATCGTCAGACCATGATGAATCCGCTCCAACAACATGAGCGCCGTATCCAGATGCTGGCCGTAGATTCCATCGAAGCTCTGCGGAAGCTCATAATCAATCCGGATGATTCCGTGGCTGATGGCGCGACGGATCACGGCATCAATATTTCGACGCAACATGGCATTATTTCCGATTCAGACGTTGAAGGATGTGTACTGAGAGGTGCGTTGGGAGTGTCAGCCACCGCGCTGCACGTACCGCAGCGGCTTCTCCAGATGGGAGAGCTTCACCTCCAGCTCCACCACCTCCTCGGTGCTCCAGGCCCCGAGCAGCTCCAGCAACCGCTCCGAGAACAGGTCCACCGCGGGGAGCAGCGAAGGGTCCAGGTCGGAAAGGGTGAGCTGATAGATGTATTTGAAGCCACTTGCGCTCTTCGCGAAGGGCTTCGGGGACGCCTTCACGGCGGACAGGTGCTTCACGAGCTCACGGAAGTGGCGCTGCTCCCGCATGCCCAGGGACTCCAACAAGAAGACCAGGTCCTCCAGCCCCAGGAAGCGCTGGTTGCGAAGCGCCAGCAACTGGAGCAAACCCTGCTGGGTGTGCTCCAGCGCGCTGTCCGTGCCTGGAACGATGGCGCCCACCAAACTCCACTGCACGCCCTCCAGGAAGCGGTCCGCCAGGACGGCCCGGTAGCCACTCGCATCGAACTGCGCCGGAAGCGGCTGGTGCCAGCTTGCTTCAACCGCAACCCGCTCCGGTTGGGTGAACGCGCCTGGTAGCTCCAATGACAGCCACGTCTTGCGGCCCCGCCCCTGCCCTTCGTGTTCGACCTCATAGGTCCCCGGGCCGCCGGAGATGGCGCCGGGCCGCATGGGAATCAGCCCCTTGCCATCCATCCGGTAGATGCCCAGCACCGCGTGCACGCGATAGCCACTGGCGAACTCCGGGTGCTGCACGCTGTGGCGCTCCTTGGTCCCGTCGTGCTCGACCGGGTTCGACATTCCCCGCTGGAGGTTCATCACGGGCACGGCATGCAGTACGAAGGTCTCCGGCGTGAGCACGAGTTCAGGAGGCCACCGCCCGTCCAACTCGAAGCACACGGAGAAGGCGCGCCAGTTGCGCGGCGGAGCCGGCACCTGCACCTCCAGAAAGAGCTCTTGCTGGGGAAGTGGATGAAGGAGCGCAGCCGCTGCAACGGGTGCTCGAAGGACTCCGCGTCCGTCGGCGGAAGCCGAGGCGCACCGAACCGCACCGGACTGGCCGCTCCGCCTCCCGCCGTCCGCCCCTCCTCGGCGTCCCGCGCGTCGAAGGTGACGCTCGCCGTGCGCAGCGCGTGCTTCAGTTGGTGGAACACCGCAAGCGACGCTCGGAAATCGTTGAGGTGATTGACATACAGCCGCAGGATACCGGGCGCATCGTTGCGAGGAAAGCCACTCTCGAACGTCAGTCGCAGGCGGCTGGCCTCCGAGCCCTGTCGCTCGACGCGCACCTGGCCCAGGCGGATGGGCAGCAGCCGCAGCGGCGCCTGGGTCCGGAAGGTCAGCGGCCCCGCGGAGGTGCCCCCGCTGGGAGGATTCAGGACCACCTGCGTCCCGCGAGGCAACTCCGCGGCGTCCACGAAGCGGGCATCGGGAACGGCCCGCAGCATGGCCATGGCGGGCACGGGGTTCAGCAGGTAGGCGAAGTGCTGCTGGAACAAGCGCATCGTTCCGCGCGACAGGGCGCGCTGTCCGGCCAGCCGCGTGCGCGTGGTGAACAGCGCCAGCGCCTCGGTGAGACGCCGCACGTCCGGGTCCTCGCGGTCCAGCGGCGCCGCGGGGTGCAACGCGGCGTACGCCATCCGGAACTTCTCCAGCGCCTGGAGCTCGTCCAGGAATGACTTGTAGAGCGTGTCGTCCATCAGAATCTCCGTGCCTCCAGCGCGGCTCAGTCCCGCTGGGTCCGCATGCCCACTTCACTCCGCCCGCCGCACCTCACTTGGACTCCTGGACGCGAAGCAGCATCCGGCCCTCGGCGACCTCGATGAGCTGCGTGTCCTTCTCCGAGGTGCGCTGGATGCGCAGCAGGGGCTTGGCGTCCTGGTAGACGTGCTGGATGGACGTCTCGCTCTCGGGCTTCTTGCCCAAGAGCAGGTGGTTGCCCTGCGACTCCTTGGGGAGCTTCGCCCCGGGGCGCCAGGCCAGGAACCTCGCCACCACGGCGCTCTGGAACTCCAAGGCGACCAACACCCGCGTCCCCTTGTCCGCCGGGAAGTAGAAGTGGCCGGGCTGCTGGTGGGGATCGTAGGGCGCCAGCACCTCCAAGTCCCACAAGGGCAGCTTCACCCGGTACGACTCCAGCGACGTCTCCTCATCCTGCTTCGCCTGATAGGTCCGCTCGTCGTCCTGCCCCACCTCGCTCACCACCGTCCCCTCCACATGGAAGGGCCAGAGGGGACGCGTGAAGGCGGGCCGGCGGAAGGTGGGATCCGACTCCAGCTCCAGCGCCGCGGTCATCGTCAGGACGTAGCGGTTGTCCTTGTCCCCCACGCAGTCGGCCGGGTCCAGCGACCGGGCCCGCGCCTCGATGTCCAGTCGGTAGAGCCGGTACTGCTTGCCCTGCGGGTAGAGCTTCGCGCTCCATTCCGCGCCGAAGCCGTAGAGCCCATTGGGCGCAAGCGTGACGCTGGGGTAGCGACGAAAGTGGACGCGCAGCTCCGGTTCGGATGCGCGCTGCCGCTGCTCCTCCAGGGTGGCGCGCTGGGTGAGCGTGTTTTCCAACGGCGAGGTGAGGAGGTATTCGCTCCGCACCCCCTTCACCTCGTGGCTGTTCTGCAACGCCTTCGTGCGCGTGCCCGCCTCCACATAGCTGTTGAGCACCGACACCTGGTCCCGCCGCGGCTCCGGGAACCGCACTTCCAGTTCCTCCACGTCGTCCAGGGGCAGCGCCACGGCCTCGCCACCTTCAGGCTTGGTGTCGCGCAGCGCGTATTCGCCGGTGGCGGGCGTACAGAAGAGTCCGGCGTTCTCCCGCGCCAGCAGCCAGTGCAGGTAGTCATGGAAGCTGGCCGCATTGCCGTCCGCCCCCAGCCCCAGCGTCTGCAAGGGCAGCTTGCGCTTCGCCTCCTCCCACGCGAAGGCAAGCGTCACCCCCGCGGGCGCATGGGCCTCGATCACTTCCTGGAGGCTCTGGTCCACCCAGACCCCCGTGGGGAAGTGTTGCCGCCACAGCACCGCCGCTGGGTCCGCCATCCGGATGCGGTAGCGCCGCTGCAACACGGGCGCGCCTTGGAGTTCGTCGAAGGCACGCTCGTGAACCCAGCGCTCCTCCACCAGCCCCTTCAGCTCCAGCGGCAGGGCATTTCCACCCTCGGTGTCATAGGTGCGGTCCAGCACCAGCGTCGCCTCCGTCAGGTCCTTCTTGATGAAGTCCTCGAAGAGCGAGTCCTCCACCGCTTCCTGCTGGGAGACGGACCACCACTCCACCGTCGCGGAGAAGCCATGACCGTGGAGCTCCACGGAGAAGCGCTTGATGTTCCCAGCAGGGACGCGAAACTCCTTCTCGCCGAGCTTCAGCCGAAGCTCGACCTTCAGCGTGTCCAGGAAGCGCTTCATGCGTCCTCCGGCGTGGCCTGGGCCCCCAGCGAGATGGCGCGGCTCTGCGGGTCGAGCGTGATGGAGAGCGGCTCGCGCGATGCCCGGAGCCTGCAATGCACCACGAGGCAGGGACGGCCACTGTCGCCCTCCGCCCCCTCCTCGATTTCGGTGACCTCGACGCGCGGCTCGTACAACTGGAGGTTCTCTCGAATCTCCTGCGCCATGAGCGTGAGCATCTCCTCGGCCGTGCGGAACCCTGTCTCGGTCAACCCGAATCCCGGCAGACAGGATGCCGCGCCCCGCTTGGCGCGCAGCAGATAGCGCACGTTGCGCAGCACGTCCTCGAGTAGCGACTCCTGGATGCCCAGGAACTTGCGATGCAGGAAGGCCATGGCTCAGCCCACCTTCCGCAGCGGTGCTGGCACGCCCAGGGCCATGCCCATGCTCGCGAGCCCTTCCTCGGGAGGTCGCACGGCGTCCGCGGTGTCTCCCTGGAAGACGACCATGCGGTGCCCCTTCTCCGCGCCGTCGTCGAGGCGCTCATATCCCAGACAGCCCGCCGCGGTGAGCCGCGCCGAGAGCCCGTGGGACATCACCGACAGCCCCACCTCCAGCCGCAGCCGGAAGGGCGCCAGCAGCGGCAGCAGGACCTCACACAGCCGATGATGGACGACGGCCGGCCACCCCTGACCCGCGCATCCGTCTCCTCGTCGGCATGGAGTTCCACCAAGAAGCCAGGGACGTCGGATTCGTAGAGGAACCCCAGCACCCCGGAGCCATCCAACGGGGACGTGCCGGAGCGCAGGTCATGGCCGTGGCTCGCGCTCCGGAACGCCTTCCGGTGACTCCACACCCGCAGCTCAGGGAAGTGGAGTTGAAAGAGTGATTGGAGGGTCGTCACCGAACCCACGCCCAACATCCGGAAGTAGAAGCCCTTGGTGCGCTCCCAGTCGCCCATCAGCGCGCGGTCTCGCTCCGGATGGACGGCCCGGACGAACGCCTCGATGAGCCGGTGGTCGAAGAAGCGGATGAAATCGAAGAAGACCTCGGGTTCTGGGAGCTGCTCGGCGACCTCCAGGAAGTAGCTTGGAAGCAACGCGTTGGCGCCCAGCAAGCCCAGGTTGAGCGTCACCACGACCCGCCGGTAGGGAACGGCATGGAACGTCACCGCCTCGACCAGCGCCGCGGACGAGACGGGCTCGGCGGGGCTTTCGAAGAGGATTTGCTCGGCGGCGTACCCTTCCGCCTCGAGCAGCCGCAACAGCGGCCCCAGCTCGAAATCCCGTGCGCGAGCGGCGATTCGCGCCTCGATGGGCGTGAGCTCCAACGTGGAGGTGGCCATGGTCCGCGCTCAGTCCTTCCGGACGAACCGCTCCAAGTCCACCTGGTAGAACTGGGCGAGCGCCTTCCACTCCATCGAATCCTTGTTCTCCCAGTGACCGTGGATCTGCTGCACGTGCTTGTTGAGCAGCGCACCGAAGGTGGCGAAGAGGTCGGGGAAGTAGCGCCGGGGATCGAATGCCTCCAGCGTGCCCAGGATGTCGTCGCTCACCATGGCCGCCTTCTGAAAGTCCTCGCGCGCGATGAGCAGCTCGAAGGCCTTGAGCTTGTTGCACAGCTCCACGAGGTGCGCCGAACCTCGGAGTTGCAGCATTTGTCCCAGTTGGATGAAGGCCGAAGGCGGCGCTGGCGCGGCCTCTGGCGGGGGCGCCTTGGCGGCGGGCTCTTGCGTTGGCGCTGGAGCGGGCGCCTCCTCGGGTTGATTCGCCTCGAGCTGCGTCTTGAAGTCCCGCAGCCACTGAACCAGCCGGGAGAGCGCCTCGGCGCCGGTGCGGTTGCGGGGCCCGGACAGCAGTGCCACGGCCTCCTGCGCCCGCTGCACCGCGTCCGAGGCCTGGGCGCTGGTGAGTGACCGCAGCCAGTCCCCCCACCGAGCGTCTCGCTTGGACTGGTGATACCGGAGCACGTCCAACAGCGTCTGGCCCAGCCACGTGACGGCCTTGTTCAGGAAGACGCCCTGCTTGTCTCCGGGAGCCAGCGCCGCCGTCACGCGCTGGATGAGCGTCGTGAGCGTCTCCAGGATGGCGGGCATCCGGCCCAGCCCCTCCTCATGGAACACCGCATAGAGGAAGTAGCTCAGCAGCCGGACCTCGTGGACGCCCTCCGCCAGGAGACTCTCCACGGCGTCAGCGGCCTGGGTGTACTCGCCTTTCTGGACCAGGTCCGCGATGTGCTGGAAGCGCGGATCATGTGCTTCGAGTCGCTCGCTGTCCGTGTCGAACGGGCGCAAGCACAGGTTCAGCTCTCTCATGGTGTCTCCACTGCGAACTCAATTCCTGTCATGAGCACACGCGCTATCGCCAGAAGCACATTTATGCCAGGATATGTCTCTCATGAACCGCGACACGCGAAACCACAACCTGCTCGAATTCGAATGTGATTGGCGCTCCGCGCTGAACTTCAAGCCAGGCGTCAAGGGGATGCTGGGCTACCTGCTCCAATGGAATGGCTGCGGGCTCAACCTGGGCAAGGACATGGAGCTCTGGACACCGATTGTCACGGACGGCCGGCGGGTGGTGTGTGGCCCTCGAATCAAATGTGTCGGGCTCATCGGCCACCTCAGCTACGAAGGTGGAAAGACGGACCCCATTCGCATCCAGGCCTATGTCAGCAAGTCCACGGCGTCCAACCTCCGTGCCAAGCTCGACCCGGCCCAACCTTTGTCCAAGCCCCGCGTACGGCTGGCCTGGTCCATCATCGACTTCGACGCCAACGACAACACCTGGTTCGAGGCGGCCCATCTCAAGGACCCCACGGTGGCGGAGACCAGCCTGGACAGCACGGACGGCCGGCTTCAAATCTCCGTCGACAGCCAGCCCGTTCCCCAGGATGAGCAACCGTCCGCCGCGCTCACCCAGAACCCTGGCGTCGACTTCTTCGGCATGCAGCTCACCGTGGTCCCCGCCAACAAGAAGAAGACCCTGCTGGAGTTCGCCAGTGGCCCCCGGGTGCGGCAGGTGAAGCAGTGGGGAACCGAGCAGTAGATGCGGCGGGGGTGGCGTGCAGTGATGACGCCGCCCCTGAGCCCGGGGAGGCGCCCCGGGCCAGGAACGCCTGATGCGCGTCAGTCCGCGCTCAGCTTGACGCCCCAGCCCGCGGCGCCCTTGTGGTTGGGCTCGTTGGCATAGTGCATCGCGTTGAGCTCGAGCATCGTCGGAATCACCGTGATGGAGAAGCCACGGATCAAGGTCGTCTCACCCCGCCCCTCCAGCTCGATCTTTTCCGCGAAGGTCTTGAGGGCGATGTTGCCATCCGTGGTGAGGATCTTCCCCTTCACCAGCTCGGGTTCCTTCGGATAGGAGACCTCGTACCAGCCGGCGGCATTGGTGTAGTCGATGATCCACCAGGCGAGCGTCTCCACCTCGGGCTTCAAGGTGCCCTTGGTCTTCTTGTCCTCCATCTGCGTCACGTTGGAGGAGTTGGTGTAGACGGTCAGCTTGATGGGGTCGCCCGCGCCGCCCCCCCATTCGAAGTCCGCGATGACGCCCAGACAGTCGATCTTCTTCACGCCCGGGTCCGAGGACATGTCGCCAATGCCCTCCTTCGCGGGGCCGCTGGTCGGCTCCTGCGTGAACGGCGTGAACGCGGTGATGGGCTTGAATCCACCTTCCAGGCCCAGTCCCGAGAACTTCATGAGGTAGCCCATCTTCGTGGGGTCCCCCATCTTGGGAAGCAGCGCCTGCGGCCAGTTCATGTTCTTGTGGTTGTACATGGGTCGTTTCCTTTGAGTGCATGCCCCTCAGCAGGGCTTGATTCCGTCTGTCATCAGCCCAGCCGCGCATCCACGCGCAGGTCCACGTCCATGCCCTCGAACTGGATGTGCGGCAGGATGGAGAGGTTGCAGTGGTACCAGCCCACCTTGCCCGGCACCTCGGTGACGGTCAGGCTGTAGGCCTTGAACGGGTAGTAGCGGAGCGTCAGGTCGTCCGGGTTGACCAGGGCCGTCACGTAGCCGGAAATCCACTGCTCGAGCTGGGCCTGGATGTACTGCGCCCCCGCCGTGCTCCCGATGTTGTCGCGCATGATGGACTTCACGTAGTGCGCGATGCGGCTGATGGAGAAGGTGTAGGCGAGGTTGGTGACGAGCTGCGAGTTCTCCGAGTCCTTCGGGTCCTTGAAGGTGTGGGCCTTCTTGAGGGACTGGGCGCTGAAGAAGACGGCCTCCGCGGTGCCCTTCTTGTGGATGAGCGGCATGAACCCGCCGCGCGCCAGCTCGTACTCGCGGAAGTCGGGGATGGAGATCTCCACCGGCAACTTCAGCTCCTCCTCGCCACGCACGTTGATGATGTGCGCGGGAAGCCCGGTGATGAGGCCACCGCCCTTGGGCCCCCGGATGTGCTGACACCAGCCGGAGGTCTCGAAGGAGCGCACCAGGTTGCGGGCGAAGAGCACGGCCGAATTGCCCCAGAGGTACTCGGCCTCATCGTCCCCGCGGACCTTCTCGGTGAAGTTGATGCCCTGGGCGGGGTTCGTCTCGTTGTTGTACGGCTGCCGCACGATGTAGCGGGGCAGCGTCAGGCCGATGTAGGCGGCCTCCTCGGTGTCACGCAGCGCGTTCCAGGCGGAGTACTTGGGCGCGTCCAGCAGGCTGTGCAGGTCACGAAGCTGCGCCACCTCACGCATGCTGGTGCAGCCGAAGAAGGATGGCGACACGGCGGAGACGAAGGGGGCGTGGCTGGCCGTGCAGACCTTCCCCATCGCCTTCAGCCAGAGCATGTCCTGGGGCGTGTTGGCGAACTCGTACAGCCCCACCACGGCCCCATAGGGCGAGCCGCCGAACTGGTCATACTCGGCCACATAGAGCTTCTTGAAGAACTCGGAGCCGGCGATGTCGGCCGCGTTGCTCTCCAGGTCGACGTAGGCCTCGTCCTTGGAGACGTCCAGGAGGCTCAGCTCGATGTTGGCCTTGAAGTTGGTGCTCCGGACCAGGTCCGCCAACGAAGCCCAGTTGGACTCCATCGCCTGGAACTCGGGGGCGTGCAGCACCTCGTTGAGCTGCGCGTCCACCAACTGGTCAATGGTGGCGACCAGCTCCTGGATGGTCTGCTTGTCGAAGCGGCCCACCTCCGGGTCCATGTTGTAGACCATGGCCGCCAGGCCGGAGAGAAAGCGCTCTTCCGCGCTCACGTCCTCGGTGACCTGCTGGAGGTTGGCCCCGACCATGGGCCGGCGCTGCGGGAGGTCCGTGCTCAGCCGGACGCTGGTGAGGAACTGCGGGAGACCCAGGGAATTCTGGTCCACCGCCACCGCGTTGGTAGCCGTGGCAGTCTGCGACGTGTTCGACATGGGGAATAACCTTTCAGAACGGAGGGGACATCCGCCAACTCATTGCGGCTTCGCTTCCGGAGGGGACGCGTTGGAGGACGCCTCACCCGCGGGGAGCTGCGGCTTCGGAATCGCCAGACCATTGAAGTCCTGCAAGTCCTTGCGCAGCGCCGCGACAGCCTCGGGACTCTGAGCCAGCTCCCGCACCATCCGGCGGAACTCCTTGCGGTTGTCCAGGTTGCCCTGCATCTCGAGCAGCAGCTTGCGCAGCAACAGCAGCGCGCGGACCTTGGGGAGGTTCTTCGCCAGCTCCGCGGGCGTGAAGGACTTCATCGAGTCGACGGGAAGCGCGACCTCCAGCTCCTCGGCGTTCCCCGGGTCGATCCGGTTGGGAACCTTGAACTGAAGCGTCATCGACATGTCCCGCATCACCTGGTCCAGGTTCTTCCCATCCAGGTTGCGGATCTGCCGCTGATCCAGGTCCTTCTTCCGGTCCGCGGAGGTTCCGCTGGAGAAGTCGCCCATCACCAGCAACCGGAGGGGAAGCGCCTTGTTGACGCGCTCTCCGTTGACGCTGGTGCGGTATGTCAATGTGATACGTGATTTCGGAATCTCGTCATTAATGGCCATGCACGCACCCAGGCAAACACTCATCAGATGCGGCAGGGGCCACACCTGGCATTCACTGGTAACGCAAATGTCTTCTTGAAAGCAAGACGAGTAAAATTGACACCCTCGCCTGCACGCCTCGACTCATTGGTCCTCAAAAACAACCAACAGTCCATCTCACCCCATGAGCGGATTTGGACCCAACCGGGCAGGTCCGCCCCTCTGGGGCGCAATCCCTACCAAGCAAAGCAAGCTCAATGACCGGCTTGACGCATTTTCCCGCCATCTGTACTCTCATTAACATCTTTCAACCCGGGTCTCCTCTCGGAGCCGAGCCTTCGGCCGCGAGGAGCAATCCCTCACAAAGACGCTGGGTACGGCATGGAGCTACAAAAGCTCGCACGGGTGCGTTGGCAGATCGGACAGACGCTGCTGCCCGATCATTTCCGCGCCCAGGAAGGGTCCCTGGCCGCCGAGGTCCGGCTCTACGCGGAGCTCGCGGGCCTGCCCGTGCTGGGGGTGGGCGCGCTCGAGCTCAACGCGGTGTTGCTGACGGAGGGCACCTTCTCCCTGTCCTCGTTGAACGCGGTCATGCCGGGTGGGCATCTGGTGCAGGTGCCCGGCAACGCCGTGGTGGCGCCGCTGTCCCTGGAGGAGACGGGCCGCTCGCAGCTCACCGTGTATCTGCATCTGTTGCAGGAGACCCGCGGCGCTGACGGCCTGCCGCTCTATGCCGAGGATCCCCCCGCGCTCCACCGCGCGCTGCACGTGCTGCAACTGTCCGCGGAGCCCACGGTGGACGGCGCCATCAGCACGCTGGCGCTCGCGGGGCTGACGAAGAACGAGCTGGGCGCGTGGCGCCTCTCCCGGACGCAGCTTCCCCCCCTGCTCCGCGTGGGTCCCCATCCCTTCCTCGACGCGCTGTTCGCCCAACTGGATGGGTTGCTGGAGCAGGCGCAGGGCCAGCTTCGCACCTCCATCCGAGACAGCTACGTCCGAGGTGACAGGCTTTCCAACGCCCGCCGCGCCCTGTGCGAGGTCCGTCAGCTCCAGGCCCTGCGCGTGGACATGCGACACGGCATCCACCCGCCCACGTACCATCTGTTCGAAGCCCTCCGCCGGCTCTACTTCGAGGTGTGTTGCTACCTGGAGTCCGAGCCCGAGGAGACGCTGCCCGCCTATGTCCACGAGGAGCCCGGTCCCGGCCTGGAGCGGTGGATGGAGCTGCTCAACCGCAGCTTCCGGCCACAGACGAGCCAGCGCTCCTACCGCCCCTTCGAATGCCGTGACGGGCGCTTCCAGCTCACGTCCCTCCCCAAGGACACGCCCGCGCCCAATGATTTCTACCTGCTGGTGCGGCGCCACGAACGTGACAAGCCCCGGGCCCTGGAAGGCGTGAAGCTGGCCAGTCCCCTGCGCCTGCCCGTCGTGCGGCGGCAGGCGCTGAAGGGCGTCCCCTACCGGCACGTGGCCTACCCGTCCTTTCCCCACGCCTTCGACGCGGACATCGACTGGTACCAGCTCACCTTGGAGAGCGACGAGTGGCAGGCCGCGCTGCGCGAGGACGGCCTGTGCTTCTCCGCCACGCCCGCGTTCGAGGGGGCCCAGGTCTTCCTCTTCTGGCGGAGGGCCTGAGCGGTCAAGGCCATGGCGAAGCTCATCTGCACCATCGAGCTGGACAAGGAGAAGGGCCTCACCCTGAAGGTCGAGGACCCCGACGGGAAGGTCAGCCAGACGCTGACGCTCGACGGGACAGCCCTCACCCTGGAAGTGAAGAGCGACTCCGACACGAGCACCGTCGTCCAGAAGGCCGACAGCATCACCCTCACGTGCAAGGCCCTCACCGTGGACGCCGAGAACATCACCCTCCAGTCGAAGAAGGGCTCGGTCTGGAAGAGCCAGGAGACGCTGCAGGTGGAGAGCGCGAAGGACATGTCCTTCACCTCCAGCGAGAAGCTCACCCAGAAGGCCACCGGTGATGCGTCGCTGACCTCGGAAGGCAAGGTGGCGGTGAAGGCCACCGAGGCCCTGGCGCTCGAGGGGAAGCAGGTCCAGGTGGAGGCGAAGAGCGGTCCGCTGACCCTGAAGTCACCCAAGCTCGAGCTGAGTGGCAAGGAAACCCAGATGGAGGGGGCCACCCTCAAGGTCTCCACCTCGGGCGACTTCGAGGTCAGCTCCAAGGGGGTCGCGACCCTCGAGGGCTCCACCGTCAACATCAGCGGCAATTCCATCAACCTGGGTTGAGACCGACCGATGAAGCTGGAGCACTGGCAGATTGTCTTCAAGGTGTACCGGCAGGTGCGTGCCCTGCTGGATTCGTGGCTGCCGGCCGAGGTGGCCGGGGATGACAGACGCACGGAGGTCCGCGTGGGCCGCGAAGGCCTGCATCAGTTGCAGTCCCTGCTGCTGACCACCGTGGAGGAGCTGCGCGCCGGGCTTGGCGCCCACTACCGCGCCGAGGACGTGGAGGACGCCCTGCCGCCCTTCACCTATCTGGTGGATGAGCTGGTGCTGCGGCGCCTGGCCGAGGACGAACAGGCGGCGTGGCCGCTGCTGCAGTACCGCCTCCTGGGGGAAGAGGGCGGCGGCGACCTGTTCTACGAGCAGGCGGATGGGCTGCTGAACCAGCCCGGCGCCCCGCCGCTGGTCTTCGAGGTGCTGCACTTCTGCCTCACCGCCGGCTTCACGGGCCGCTACCTGGGCCACACCGCCAAGCTTCGCGAATACAAGCAGCGGCTGGCCGACCGCATCGTCACGCCAGTGCCCGCCGCGCCTTTGCCGCAAGAGGCCGGAGAGGTCCGGCCCCTGCTCTACGAGTTCCCCGTCCGCTACTACGCCGCCGCTGGGCTGTGCGTGGTGGGCGTGCAGGGGCTGCTGTGGTGGCTGTCCCAATGAGCCCCGCCATGAAGGAAGCCTCCGTGTCCCCCCATCCCGGCCATGCGCCTGGCGCCGCGAAGGCGGCCCCCTCCCCCACCGGACGCCCCCTGGCGCCAACCCTTTTCGCGGCGGAGCCGGCCGTGACGTTGTTCACGGGCCTGGACCGGCTCATCGACACCGAGCTGGGCCCGTTTCGCGAAGGCGTGGAGCCACTGCTGGAGCAGGTCCGGCAGGGCCTCAGCGCGCTCCATCCCCCGCCAGGAGGCCAGCAGCTTCCGCCCCAGCAGCAGGAGGCGCAGCGAGCCAGGCTGGAGCAGCTCCTGGACAAGCTGGAGGACGTGCTCGAGGCGCTCCAATGCGCGGCGCGCATCCGCCGCCAGCGCGGCGCCACTTCCAGTCCGAGAGGCCGCTAGGTCATGGAGCATCTCCGGAAGCTCACGAGCCTCATCCCCGCCCAGTACAAGAGCTGGGTCCTCATCGCCCTGGTCCTGGTGGGCGTCGCGGTTCCGTTGGTGCTGTGGCTGCGCGCACGGAGGCAGCGGGCACGCACCACGCTGGACGCACCACCGCCGATGTCGCGCAACCGGCTCCGGAACATCCGCCGGAGCTTCCTCGCGAGACTGCCCCTGCGGCACCGCGCCGCCGTGAAGGACCTGCCCGGCGCGTTGGTGATGGGCCCCGCGGGCGCGGGCAAGTCGAAGCTCGTCGAGTTGGACGTGGACTGGCAGCGCCAGGCCCGGCAGTTCCTCCCCAGCTACACCGAGGACTCGCTGCTCCAGATCTACCTGGGGCCGGACACGGTGGTGCAGGAGCTGTCCGCGCCGCTGTTGGAGGACGACACCCCTCAGGCGCGCAAGGCGCTGCGGCGGATGTGGACGGACGCCTTTGGCCCCCAACAGGCGCTGGCCGTCCTGGTGCTGGACGCACGGTGGCTGGCCGAAACACCGCCGGACGAGGTGCGGCGCACGGCGCAACTGCTCCGCGGGAAGCTCAACCTGCTCGCGGAGGTCCGCCGCGCCCCCGTGGAGACTCGCGTCTGCCTCACGCACATGGACGCGCTGGAGGGCTTCGAGGACTTCGCGCGCCTGCTGCAGGAGCACCGGGTGCCGCTCTCCTTCGAGCTGCCCCGGCGCGGCGAGGAGGGCCATCTGGCCTCCCTCCTGCAATCGCAGGAGCAGTACCTCGCCTTGGGGCTCACCTCGCTGCCGGTGGACGCCTTCGAGCGGCTGGAGCGCTTCTACTCCCAGGGCCACCGCCCGTTCGAGGCCCTGGCGCGCTTCGTCACCGCGCTGCTCGAAGGCAAGACGCTCGCGCACGCGCCCCGACTGTCGCGGGTGTACCTGTCCTCGCAAGCTCCCACCGCGCGCGCCCACGGCGTGCTCGCCGTCTCCACGGAGGCGCACGATACGGAGGCGGTGCGCCAGCGCTACCTGCGAACCCACCTCCAGCGGGCCGCGCTGATCGCCATGACGTGCTGCCTGCCCATCGTGGCCACCTACTCGCACTTCTCCTGGCGCCTGTCCCAGGCCCGCGACAGCGTGCAGCGCTTCGAGGACACCGTGCAGCGCATGCGGGACCAGGGCCAGGAGGTCTCCGGCTCGGTGGTTCAGGACCAGGTGCTCGCCGCGGGCCAGTCCATGGACGTGATGTGGCGGGCCATGAATTGGTGGCCCCTGCTGCCCTACAGCTTCCAGGCAGACCGCGAGGCGCTGCAACTGCGACTGGCCCGCGGCATCCGGGAAGCCCACCTTCGCCCCGCCCTGGAACGCTGCCACAAGCAGCCCGACCTCTGCCGTCCAGAGCAGGCCGTGTACCTGCTGGCGGCGCTCCATGCGTCGCGTGACGACGCGCTGGGCCAGTTCGTCCTCTCCAGCCTGCGCCACCGTCCCTCATGGGGCTTCGCGAAGCGGGCAGAGGCGGGCCCCGCGCCAGCAGCGGATGGGCTCGACTCGAAACGCTCCTGGGTCACCTCCCTCCACCTCGCCGAGTCGCTGGTGGGGGACTACATCCACATCAGCAACAAGCCCTGGCAGGCCCCCGCCACGCCGGAGGCGCGCTGGGCGACCTGGCCTTTCCGCGAGGAGCTCACGCTGGAGGGCCAGCTCTCCCGCTGGCAGGCCCACCTCAAGCGGCTGCAAGAGCTGTTGCACGACCAATCCCTGGAGCCCGCGAAGCTGGAACGGCTGGACGCGGAGCTGGAGGCCCTGCGCGAGGAGCGGCGCCAGCTCCAGGCCTGGTTGGATGAAAGCGCCCTCTTCTCCACCCTGCCGCGTGTGCTCGACCTGCTCAACGCCTCCGAGGCCCGCGTCGACACCAGCCGTTTCAAGGGCCTGACCTCCACGCTCAAGACGCTCGAGTGGATGAACACCCACCGCGAGGTGCTCACCGCCATCCTCCGGACGGAGGAGGAGGCCTACCTGGGCGTCAAGGCCGTGCAGAAGATGACCGTCGCCGAGCTGCTCGTGCGCGACGGGCTGTGGCTGCAGAGCACCGGCAACGGCCCCCACGCGGTGACGGTGCTGCAAGGCACCTTCGAGTTCCGCCCGCGAGACAGCTCGCGCCAGCTCCTGCAGGCCCTGCTGCGCTACCACGCGAAGACGGGCCGCATGCCCTTTGGCGGCCGGGGCGACGAGGCGGGGGCCCGGGACACGCAGGCCACCACCGTTGCCGCCGCGCGCCTGGAGTTCGACACCCGCGTCCGGCCCCTGGTGGATGAGTTCACCCAGCGGCTGAAGAACGCCGAGCTCCCCCTGGAGGAGGCCTCGCAGCGGCAAGAGCACGTGCGCCGCAAGGTGGACCAGTTCGCCCGTGGCTATCGCAACAGACTTTTCGAGCGCGTGGCGAGCTACCGCTTCAACGCGCCCTACACCTCGCTGCTCGCCGAGGAGCTCTCCCGCCTCACGCAGCCCTCTTCGGACCTGGTGGACATGCTCCGGGACGTGGCGCAGGGCGCGACGCTCACACCACTCGAGGGCCCCTACTACGAGTCGCTGCGCAACGCCGTGGCGCCCTTCCAGCCCATCGTCCAGGTGATGCGTCCGGACGAGAGCGGCAACTATGCCGCGCTCAATCCCTATCGCGCCCTGCTGGCGCAGCTCTCCGACGAACTCAACGCCGTCTCCCGCGCCGCCGCGCCCGCTCCCGCCGCGGGCCTCCCTGCCTCGGATGGCAGTCAGGGCGCGCGCCTCACGGAGTTGCTCACACCGCTGGGGCGGGTGGCCCTGGCGATGCTGCTCGAGGAGGAAGGCTCCTATCTGCGCAAGGTCGACGCGTGGTTGGACCAGCAAGGCCTCATCGGCGAGCTGCGACAGCCTTTCCGCCAACCCTTCCTCGCGGTGCGCGAGCTGGGCCAGAAGGAAATCGAGCAGACGCTGAACCGACAGTGGGAGGACACCTGGACGCGAAAGCTGTGGCCCCTGCTCTCCCGCTACCCGTTCAACGCGGATGCGACCCAGGAGGTGGAGCCAGGAGACCTGGAGGTGTTGCGCCGCAAGGATGGCGCCTTCTGGGACTTCGTGGACCGGGTGCTGTCACCCGTGAGCGTGGAACGCGGCTCGGAGTGGGTGCTGCGAGGGGCCCTGCGGGAGAAGCTGGCCCTTCCCGCCACCCTGCTGCCCACGCTCAGCCGGCTCTCTCGGCTGTCCGGCATGCTCTGGGATGGCGAGGGGCGTCCCCGGCCCCTGATGCTCCAGGTGCTCCCCCTCCCACTGCCCACCGCGCCCACGCCGGGCACCTTCGTCACCCTGGGCTCGCTCAAGTGCGGAAGGACCGCCGCGCTCGCCTACAACCAGAGCCCCGCCTGGCAGGACTTCCCCCTCACGTGGTGGGACCAGCAGACGTCCTCTCTCATGTTGGAGCTGCGCTCGCCCGAGCAGCAGGCCATCCAATACGCCACGCTGGAGAAGTCCCGCTCGTCGTGGAGTTGCTTCCGCCTGCTGGAGTCCTCCACCCGCGCCGGTGACCAGCACCGCCAGTGGGCCCTGCGGGGGCGCAGCGCGCAGAGCGGCCAGCAGTCGATGGAAATCCGCTTCGGGCTCAAGGGCGAGCCCTGGATCCCCTTCCGCGAGGTTCCCCGATGAAGCCTGTGTTTCTCCTTGGCCTGGCCGCGCTGCTGCTCGCCGGCTGCCGCCCCGCGACGCTTCAGCTCAACGTCAAGGCGCCCCCCGGCACCAATCAGGGCCGCCCCATGTACATGCTCGTGCGCAAGGTGGACCCCAAGCAGTTCGCCGTCGAGTCCTATGCCGAGGTCGCCGCCCGCGTCGCCCAACCCGACGAGACGGTGGTCCTCTCCGAGCTCATCTATCCCGGCACGTTGCAACGCCTGAAGGTGAAGCTCCCCCCGGAGTCGCCCCTGGCCGTCTCCTTCCTGTTCACCGCCCCCGACGGCACCTGGCAGACCTTCGTCAATCTGCCCGTGCCGGGCTCGCTCGACATCGCGCTGCTCGAGGGCCGCATCCAGACAGGGGCCGCGCCACTCGCCCCCGCGAAGGAAGAAGACACAGGTGCTCCCCCGGAGATGCCCGACCTTCCATCGCCGCCGAAGACGGCCGCGAAGAACTGACGCCTTCCCGTCGCTCCCCAGGTACTCCCGATGAAGCGCCTCCCTCACCTCCTCCTCGCGACGGGCGTGTGTCTGCTCGCGTCCTGCGGTCCCGATTCCCTTCTCGCGGAGCCAGGGCTTCGCGACGCCCCCGAGACACCTCCGCTCGGGCGCCTCCAGGGCGCGCTGGACGGGGGCGAGGAGACCGACGGGGGGAGCACCGCCGATGCGGGCAGCGACGCGGGCACGGAGCCGGACGGGGGCATCAGCCCGGACGCCGGGAGCGATGCGGGCACGGGAGTGCTCCCCAGGGGCCTGCTCTTCACCAGCGACAGGCTCATGTTCGGTCCGCGGCCTGGCTGTGAGAGCACGGAGCAGTCCATCACCCTCCGCAACACCCACGCCGATTCCCGACAGGTCCTCTTCTATTGGACCGAGGGCCCCTTCGCGCTCAAGCGCGTCACGGTCCCAGGCAATCCACCGGCGCCGCCTTCTCCGCCATACGTCCTGCCTTCTGGCGAGAGCCTGAGCCTCACCGTGGAGTTCACGCCCGAGCAGCCCGAAAACGTGACCGGGAAGCTCTCACTCTTCACCGATGACCCGCTCGAACCCGTGGTCCCACTGGTCCTCACGGGCTCGGGCTCGGGGCCGTTTCTCTTGACGGACGTGACCGCCATCGCGTTTCCGCCCCAGGCTCCGGGTTTCGGACTCACCCGGAACGTGACGGTGCGAAACCCGGGCGACGCGGTCCTCGCCCTCGATACGCTCACGGCCACGGCGCCTTTCACGGTGCCATCCGCTCCGGTCACCGTGCAGCCCGGACGCTCCGCCCTCATCCCGGTGACGTTCCAGCCCGCGCCCACCGACCGCGGCGGCTTCACCGGCGAACTCGTGCTGACCAGCAACGCGGTGTGCTCCCCGGTCTCCCGGCTGCGGCTCTCGGGCTCCGCGGTGAAGCCCGCCAGCCTCTCGGTCAGCCCTCCCGTGCTCTCCTTTGGTGACCAAGTGTTGGGCACCTCCAGCGCGCCACAGCGGGTGACGGTGCGCAATGAGGGAGACACCCTTCTCACGGTCTCCTCCCCCTCGCTCGTGTCTCCAGAAGGCGCACACTTCACCGTGATGCCCCAGGGGGCGTTCAGCCTGCCGCCCGGAAGCAGCAAGCACCTGGACGTGGCGTTCGCCCCGCAGTCAGCGGGGGCTCGGTCAGCGCGGCTCCAGCTCGACAGCAATGACCCGCTGACGCCCACGTTCGTGGAGCTCACGGGCAGTACCGTGGCCGCGCGAATCAGCGTCGAGCGGGAGCCGCTCGCCCTGTCCTTCGACCCGTCGTCCGGCGGCCAGCAGAAGCTGGTGCGGGTGCGAAACAGCGGAAACGTTGCCGTGGAGTTGACCCCGTCGGTCAGCCATCCGGCGTTCCATGTCGAACCGAGCACGCCGTTCCGGTTGGCGCCCGATGGCGCGGTCCAGGAGCTGCTCGTGACGTTCACGCCCCCCGCCGCGGGCTCGGCGGCGGGCACGCTGACGCTCAGCAGCGCCAGCCTGCCTGCCCCACTCGACGTCACGCTGAGCGGCGTCGTGAAGCGGACCGCCCTCACCCTGACGCCCACCTCGCTCGATTTCGGCAGCCACCTCGTGGGCACACCCGCCCCGACTCGGGAGATTCAACTCTGGAACCCCACGGATTGGCCCATCACGCTCTATCCCGTACCAGCGGGGCTCCTCACGCCCTACGTCGTCTCGGGCATCCCCGCCGACGGGCTGACGATTGGCTCCCGCTCGGCCCGGGTGCTGACGGTGAGCTTCAATCCCAGCAGATGGGGCAACGCGTTCGACGCATCGTTGCAGTTGCTGAGTGATGCAACGGACGCCATTCCGG
The DNA here is from genome assembly GCF_000280925.3 of Myxococcus hansupus. NCBI lineage: Bacteria > Pseudomonadati > Myxococcota > Myxococcia > Myxococcales > Myxococcaceae > Pseudomyxococcus > Pseudomyxococcus hansupus. Next base: position 2,898,044 of record NZ_CP012109.1, on the reverse strand, counting down.
CCATTCCCCTCCGCGGCATCGCCAGGGGGCCCGAGCTGACGCTCAACACGGAGCGCCTGGGCTTTGGAACCCAGATTCCAGGGAGCAACACCGTCCAGACTGTCACCCTGACGAACCGGGGGAACTCGAACCTCGAATTGACGCGAGCGGTGTTGGACGAGCCCGCGCACGTCGAGCCCACGCACTTCGAGGTCAGGGGCTTCGTGCCCCGCACGGTCGAGCCCTCGCAGTCGATGGACGTGCAGGTCGTCTTCAAGCCCCAGAGCGTGGGGCCGAAGGAGGCGCGGCTCGGGTTCCACGCGCGGATGCCGGGAGGCCCGTCCGAAGGCACGGCCCTGCCAGCAACCCTCCTGCTGACGGGCAGCGCCGCCGGCCCGGTCCCGCTCTTCGAGCCCTCCGCGTCGGTGGAGTTCTCGACGCAGGAGGTCGGCCGCACGGGCACCCGCGCGCTGAACATCTCGAATGACATCACCGCCGGCGGTCCGCTTCAGCTCGTCAGCGCAAGGATTCTCTCCTCGCACACCTCCGCTGACTTTCATGTGGACGCCATTCCCCCAATGAACCCGCCATCGGCAGAGGTGAGACTCGCGCGTCACCGCTCCGCATCACCTTCACGCCACGGGTGGCGCACCGGCAATACGAGGACACGCTCGAAGTCGTCTATCAGGGCAGCTCCGCGAGCGCGGGCCAGGTGACCCGGACCTTCTCGCTGACCGGCGAAGGGGACACGGCCACGCTGAGCGCCTCGACGGAAAGCCTCAACTTCGGCGCCGTGTCGCCCAGGACCAGCAGGACGCTTCGGATCACACTCACGAACACGGGCCGGGTCCCCGTCGAGCTCCAGAACCTCACGCTCAATGACGACGTCTACTTCAAGGCCGCCCTCGAGGGAGCCTCGGACTCCAAGGTCATTCCGGTCCACGGCTCCCGCGATGTCCTGGTCACCTTCAGCCCGCAGGACACGTCCACGCTGTCCGCGGAGCTCTCCATCACGCTGTGGAACGAGGCCCAGCCGCTGCCGAGAATCCGGCTCTCGGGCATCGGCGCCTATGCCATGGCGCAGCTCACCCCTTCGCCCGTGTACTTCAACACGGTCCCTCGGGGCGCCCCCACCACACTGCCCGTCACCCTCCGGAACATCGGCACCGCGACGCTCACGGTCTCCAATGTCATCCCGAACGCCCCCTTCTCCGCGCGCCCCAGCCAGGGCACCTGGCCCATCGACATCGTCGCGGGAGAGAGCAGGACGATTGACGTCACCTTCACGCCAGAAGTGGAGGGGCCCGTCGAGCGGCAACTCACGATCATCAGCAATTCCCAAGGGGCATCGAACGTCCAGTTGACCGCCGTGGGCACGGGCACCTTGCCCGTGCTCAACCTTCCTGGCGGAACGGCGATCGACTTCGCGGCCCAGGTGCAGAACCAGGAGAGCCCGCCCAGAGACCTGGTCATCAAGAACACGGGCTTGGCGCCGCTCGAGCTCTACGCCATCAACAGCCCGAACAACTTCTGCATCTACGCCACGGACCCCAACGGCGGCACGGCCTGCCCCCATAGCATCTCGGGGGGCACCCTTCAGCCCCAGGAGTCCGCCATCTTCAAGCTGACGGCCCGCCCCACCGAGGTCCGGGCCATCGTGGAGACGCTCTCCATTTCCAGCAACGCGGCGACCAGCCCCAATCTCGTCACCCTGAGCGTCAACGGCACGGGAGGCGTCACCACGGCCTCGACCTCGGTCGACTTTGGCGCATGCAACCTGGGTGCGCTCGTCGAAAGGCAGATCAGCATCACGAACACCGGCTTGACGGGTGACGAAGTGACCGCGCTGGAACTCGACCCGGCGAACAGCCCCTGGGGCAGTGAGTTCTCCGCGCAACTTCCCCTCGTGATACCGAATGACGGCAGAAGCGTGCCCCTCACCTTGAGGTTCCATCCCCGAGGGAACGAAGTGAGCCAACGCAGGCTCACCGCCCACTTGCGGACGCGCAGCGGACAGACGTTGACGCTCACGCTTCAAGGGACGGGCACCTCCAGCGGGCTGCGGGTGGAGCGAACGGACGAGCTGCCCTTCAACTACGCACTGGATTTTGGCGGAGTCCGGACGGGCACGAGCTCCGCGCTCGTACGGCTCAGGCTCACCCACACGGGCGCGCCCCTGGGCGGAGGTGATGCGGGAACCGTGGCGGCAGCGCCGGTGACGCTCCGGAGCATGAGCCTCGAAGGAGCGGACAACGCCTCCTTCAGCCTGGGGACACCCTCACTGCCCTTCACGCTCCAACCTGGAGGGAGCACGGAGCTGACGGTGCAGTTCATTCCGGGGGCGGAGAAGCGCGGCTTCTCCGCCGCGCTGAGAATCACCTCGGACGCCGCTGGCGCCCCCAGCCAGGTGGTGCGCCTCTCCGGTGAAGGGCGAGACCACCTGCTCTTCCTCTCTCCCGCGAACCTGGACTTCGGTGCGCAGGTGGCGCAGGCGAACACGAAGGTGACGCTCCCTGTCGACATCACGAACACGTCCATCCAGCCCATCGACATCACGGGGATTGCCATCGTGGGGACTGCGGACGGCGCTCAGTCGGAACCCTCGCATTTCGAAGCGACGAGCGCGCGCGGGACACGCTTCACCTTGCAGCCGCGCCAGAGCGCACAGGTGGGCGTGGCATTCACCCCCCGGGCGGACATCACGTCGAAGGCGGCGCTGGAGTTCACCAGCAGCGACGTGTCGTCGCCCGTCGCGAGGGTGAACCTGGCAGGCAAGGGGCTCTCCACCATGTTCAGGGACCTCAGCCGGACGGTGGACTTCGGCACGGTGCGCAGGTCCGTCCTCATCTCACGCAAGCTCGTGCTCACCAACGACAGCACCCGGAGCATCGTCCTCAGAGCCGCTACGCCCGAGGGGGCCCAGGCCCACCACTTCCACGTCATCGCGCCCGCGTTCGATGCCGCCGGTCGCACGCTCGCGCCATCCGAGTCGGTGACGCTCGAAATCCGCTACGACACGGCCCAGGTGGCCACCTCGGAGGCCACCCTGGTGCTCGCGGTCGATGACCAACCCCGGGCAGCGCAAGTGGCACTCAAGGGCGTCACGGTCGAGAACTTCCTGGAAGCCATCCCAACGAGCGTGGACTTCGGCTGGGGAGACATGGGCGTCCCCAGCGAGCCCACGCGCATCACGCTCACCAACAAATCGGATGCGACGATGCGGGTGAGCGACGTGAAGGTCACGAACCCGGCCTTCGAGCTGAGCGCCGTGAACCTTCCTCTGGAGCTCGCGCCGGGAGAGGAGACCACGCTCAGCGTGACCTTCCGTCCGCAGGCGGGCGGTCCCATGACGGGTGAGATTCAACTGTTCTTGCAGGATCCGCAGTCTCCCGCCCTGACCATTGAATTGCACGGCCAGGGCAGGACCCTGGAGAGCGAAGGAGGCGGCTGCGGCTGCGGCGCGGGGGGCGGCGGCAGCGCGCTGCTGGGGCTGGTGGGACTCGCCGCGCTGCGAATGCAGCGCAGGCGCCGTCCTTGAACATCGGCGAAGGCGTGAGCTTCGACGAGGCCACGCCCATCACCGCTTGGCGTTGGACTTCCGCAGCTTGTACTTCAGCCACACCACGTCGCCCTTCCGCTTCTCCACGGAGACCAGTTTGAGGGCGCGGCTGGGTCCCTTCCCCTCGCTTGAATCGAAGAGCGAGGGCGTCCCGATGGAGCCATCCGCGACAGGGGCCAGCAGCACGCTCAGCTCGTCGATGAGGTCCGCTGCCAGGAAGGAGCCGTTGATCTTCCCCCCTCCCTCCAAGAGCAAGCGCTTGATGCCGAACTCGGCCCGGAGCTTTTCGAGCACCTTCTTCAGGTTCAGGTCCGTCTTGCCACCGAACAGGTACGAAACGCCCTTGGCCTGGAGGAACGCCAGATATTCATCCGAGACCTGCTCCGTGAGCACCGTGATGACGTGTTCATCGTCGATGGACGCCGACTTCCAGGTGAGCTTCCCAGACGGATCGAGCGCGATGGCATACGACTCCGCGTCGCTGCGCGCGATGAAGTCCGTCCGGGGAATCGGCTGCGGATTCTTGCGCACGGGCACCTTCGCCTTGCCGGCGTAGGGCTCCATCGAAATCCGGCCAATCATCCAGCCATCGGCGTTGAACGTCTCCGCGGTCCGCTCGTACTCGGCGAGGACGCCGGGCGACAGCTTCCACCCCTGGGTCACGATGCGCCCGTCGACGGAGGGCACCATGTGGCAAATCACGTAGGGGCGCTTCACTTCACGCATCGGCTGACTCCTGGAGAAGGGGGCACGGACCTCACGCGGCCTCGTCTCGAAGCGCGCGTGAGGCGTGAGGGTACCACTCAACGTCCGGTCAACCGCTCCAGCGCCTCGGGGTAGCGAGCCCCCTGGACGGGGATCTTCGAAGCCGTGTCGTCAATCTCCTGAAGGTCTTGCGCCGTCAGCACGATTTCGGCCGCGCCCAGGTTCTCTTCGAGCCGGTGCAGCTTCGTGGTCCCTGGAATGGGAACCATCCACGGCTTCTGGGCGAGCACCCACGCGAGCGCAATCTGCGCCGGCGTCGCGTTCTTCCTCGCGGCGACGCCGCGAATCAGCTCCACCAGCCGCTGGTTCGCCTTCCGGGCCTCGGGCGCGAAGCGGGGAACGCTGTTGCGGAAGTCGTCCTTCGCGAAGGAGGTCGAGTCGTCAATCTTCCCGGTCAGGAAGCCCTTGCCCAGCGGACTGAAGGGAACGAAGCCGATGCCGAGCTCCTCCAGCGTCGCCAGCATCTCCTCCTCCGGCTTGCGCCACCAAAGCGAGTACTCACTCTGGAGCGCCGTCACGGGATGCACGGCATGCGCTCGGCGGACTGTCTGCACGCCCGCCTCGGAGAGGCCGAAGTGCTTCACCTTGCCTTCGCGAATCAGGTCCTTCACCGCGCCCGCGACGTCCTCGATGGGCACCTCCGTGTCCACCCGGTGCTGGTAGAAGAGGTCGATTGCGTCGATGCGCAGGCGCTTGAGCGACGCCTCGGCCACCGCCTTGATGTGTTCAGGGCGGCTGTCGAAACCGCTCCAGCGGGCCTCCCCAGGGGTCGAGGCCTTGAAACCAAACTTGGTGGCGATGACCACCTTCCCCTTGAAGGGCTCCAGGGCCTCGCCCACCAGCTCCTCGTTCGTCCAGGGGCCGTAGACCTCGGCCGTGTCGAAGAACGTGACGCCCTTCTCCACGGCGGCTCGGATGAGCTTGATCATCTCCTGGCGGTCCCCAGGCGGCCCGTAGCCGAAGCTCATGCCCATGCAGCCCAGGCCGATGGCGGATACCTCGAGGTTGCTCTTTCCCAGCGTGCGCTTCTGCATGATGTCGTCTCCTTTCCTCTCCCCAAGAACTACCCACCCGCCCCGCCGATGACTACGCGTCGCCTGGGTGATGGGCTCTTAAGCCTTGCTGAACAATGTGCCTCCCCAGCACCTCACGGGTGAGGGTGCGGCACCGGCAGGTCGTCGTCCTCCTCGTCCCGTGAGCGTCGGGCGTCTCCCCGAAGCTTCTGCATGAGCACGTAGAGGCCCGGGATGAAGACGAGGTTGACGAGGGTGGACACCAACATGCCGCCGAAGACCGCTGTCCCCAGGCTGTTCCGCGCGGCGGCGCCAGCGCCCTTGGCCAGCATGAGCGGCACCACGCCCAGGAGGAACGCGATGGAGGTCATGAGGATGGGCCGCAGGCGCACCTCCGACGCTTCAATGGCGGCCTCCACGGCGGTGCGCCCTTGCTCACGCAGTTGCTCGGCGAACTCCACGATGAGGATGGCGTTCTTGCTCGCCAGTCCCACCAGCATCACGAGCCCCACCTGACAGAAGACATCGTTGGGCAGCCCGCGCAGCACCTGGAACCCCAGGGCGCCGAGCACCGCCAGTGGCACCGAGAGGATGATGACCAGCGGGAGCGTGAAGCTCTCGTACTGCGCGGCGAGCACCAGGAAGACGAAGAGCAGCCCCAGCCCGAAGATGACGAACGTCTGTCCCCCGCTCTCCTGTTGCTCCAAGGAGAGGCCGGACCACTCCACGCTCGTGCCGGGCGGCAGCACCTCCGCGGACAGCTCCTCCATGGCGGACATCGCCTGACCGGACGAGACGCCGGGCGCCGCCTGGCCGTTGAGCTCGGCGGAGCGGAAGAGGTTGTAGCGCCGGATGACCTGGGCGGACGTCGTCGGCGTCACCGTCACCAGGGATTCGAGCGGAATCATGTCCCCGCTGTCGTTCCGCACGTAGAAGGCACCGATGTCCTGCGGCGTGTCGCGGAACTGCTGCTCGGCCTGGACGTAGACGCGATAGGTGCGGCTCGCGTAGTTGAAGTCGTTGACGTACTGGCTGCCCATGTAGAGCTGCAGGGTGCTGAAGAGCTGGTCCACGGGCACGCCCAGGGCGTTGGCCTTCTGCCGGTCCACCTCCACGTCCAGGAGCGGCGTGTCCGCGGCGAAGGACGTGAAGACGCCGCGCAGGCGGCTGTCCTCATTGCTGCGCGCCACCAGGTCCAAGGTCGCGGTGGCCAGCTCGGACAGCTCACGCCCGCCCGAGGTGTCCTCGACGATGAACTGGAAGCCGCCCACCGTGCCGACGCCTCGAATCGCTGGGGGCAGGAAGGGCATCACCCTCGCGCCTCCAATCCTGGAGAGGGGCTCCCGCAGCCGCTCCACGATGGCGGCCACCGTATGCGCCTCGCCCTTCCGCTCCTCCCAGGGCTTGAGGTTGACCCACGCCTGGGCGAGGTTGGATCCGTTGTTCCCCAGGGACATGCCCCCGAGCACGAACATGCTCCGCAGCTCCGGCTGCTCCCGGAGCACGGCTTCCATCTCGTACAGGACCTTCTCCGTCCGAGCGAGCGACATGCCCTCCGGACCTTGCACCGACACGATGAAGTAGCCCTGGTCCTCGTCCGGAATGAAGCCGGTGGGAACCACGCGGAACAGCGCCACGGTGGCGGCCAGGAACGTCACGAAGACGAGCAGCACCGCGACGGGACGCTGGAGCAACCGGCGCAGCATCCGGCCATACACGGCCTTCGTCGCGTCCAGCACCTGGTCCACCTTGCGGAAGAAAATCCACTTCGGTCCCGTGTGGTGCTTGAGCAGCATCGCCGAGAGCGCCGGCGTGAGCGTCAGCGCACACACCGTGGACAGTCCCACCGACGCGGCGATGGTCAGCGCGAACTGCCGGTAGATGGCGCCCGTGGTGCCCGGGAAGAGCGCCACCGGGACGAACACCGCCACCAACACGATGGAGATGGCCACCACCGCGCCAGCCACCTCCTTCATGCCTTCGCGCGCCGCCGCGCGGGCACTGAGGTGCCGCTCCACCATCAGCCGTTCGATGTTCTCGATGACGACGATGGCGTCGTCCACCACCAGGCCCGTGGCCAGCGTGAGGCCAAACAGCGTGAGCGTGTTGATGGAGAAGCCGAACAGCTTGACGAAGGCGAAGGTACCCACCAGCGACACGGGCAAGGTCAGCGCGGTGATGAGGACGCTCCGCCATCCGTGCAAGAAAAGGAAGATGACCAGGATGACGAGGACGATGGCCTCCACCAACGTCTGGAGCACCTCGTTGATGGAGGCGCGCACCGCGAGCGTGGTGTCGGTGGCGTGCCGGTACTCGAGCCCGGGCGGAAACTGCTGGCTCAGGCGCTCCATCTCCTGGACCACGGCGTCACGCACCTCGAGCGCGTTGGCCGTGGGGAGCTGGAAGATGCCCAACCCCATGCCAGGGCGCCCGTTGAAGCGCAGCAGCATGCCGTAGTTCTCCGCGCCCATCTCCGCGCGGCCCACGTCCTTCAGCCGAACCAGCCGGCCCCCTGGGTTGCGCTGCACGACGACTTCGTCGAACTCCGCGGGCTCCACGAGCCGCCCGCGCGCACGCACCGCGAGCTGATAGTCCTGGTCGTCCCGGCTGGGCGGCTGTCCCACCTGCCCCGCGGCCACCTGGAGGTTCTGCTCCCGCAGCGCCCGCGCGATGTCCTGCGGCGTCAACTTGTGACGGGCCAGGGCCGTGGGGTTCAACCACAGCCGCATGCTGAACCGCCGCTCGCCAAAGAGACGGACGTCGCCGACGCCACGAATGCGCTTGATGGCGTCCTTGATGTTGACGTCGGCGTAGTTGCTGATGAACCCCGCGTCGTAGCGGTCATCCGGGCTGAAGAGCCCGAAGGACATGAGCAACTGGTTGGACGCCTTGCTGACCACGATGCCCGTCTGGTTCACCTCCGAGGGCAGCCGCGCCGCGGCTCGACTGACGCGGTTCTGCACGTCGACGGCGGCCACCTCGATGTCGCGCGTGGCCTCGAAGGTGATGGTGATTTGACTGCTGCCGTCGTTGCTGCTGGTGGAGGTGATGTAACGCATGCCCTCCACCCCGTTGAGCTCCTGCTCCAGCGGGATGGTGACGGCGGTCTCCACGACCTCCGCGCTCGCGCCCACGTAGGTGGCCGTCACGGTGACCTGTGGAGGCGCCAGGTCCGGGTACTGGGCAATGGGCAGGGTGGGAATGGCAATCAAGCCCACCAGGGTCAGCAGGATGGAGACCACGGCCGCGAACACCGGGCGGCGGATGAAGAAGTGAATCATGGTGTGCCTACAGGCATCCTCCCGCGAGCCCGGCGTCCGTCACGGCCGGAGCCCGGGACGCGTCCTTCACTGTCACGGGCGCGCCGTCACGCAGGGATTGCAGTGACGAGACGGCGACCCGGTCTCCGGGGCTCAGCCCGGCCTCCACGACGTAGGTCCCCTCCCCAAGGACGCCCAGGGTGACGGGGCGGCGTTCCACCACCGTCCGGCCGCCGCTGTCCCTAAGCACCCAAGCGAAGGGCTGACCACTCTGCCGAACCACCGCCACGGCTGGCAGTTGCAGCGCCTGGCCGCTGGCGAAGACGAGCCGCGCCCGCACCAACTCACTGGGACGCAGCCCGACCGTGTTGCGGAACGCGGCTTTCACCTCGACGAGCTGGGTGACCGGGTCCGCCTGGGGTGCGATGTAGAACAGGGAACTGGCGATGAGCACCCTGCCCTGCGTGTCGAGCACCTCCATGGGCGTGTCAGGCCGGAGGGCTCGGGCGCGCTCGCCGGGGACCGCGACGCTCACCTCCAGGACGTTCGCCTGCGCGACGCGGGTCAGGTCCGTGGTGGCGGAGACCGCGTCCCCCAGCCGCACGCGCACCTCACCCACGGTGCCAGCGAAGGGGGCCCGAACCACGCTGAAGCCCAGCAGCACGGTGCGCTGGGACACCTGGGCCGCCGCCGAGCGGGTGGCCGCCTCCGCGGCGTCGACCGCCGCCGCCGCGCGCTCCATTTCCTGCGCGCTGGCCAGCCCTTCCTTGAACAGGGACTCGGTCCGCGTCTGGGTGCGCCGGGCGAGCGCGAGGTTCACCTGAGTGGAGCGCTCCTGGGCCTGGGCACTTTCCAGCGCGGCCGTCTGCTCCCGGGAGTCCACCTCCAAGAGCGGCTGCCCCGCCTCCACCTGCTGACCCGGACGGACATGAATCTTCCGGACGTAACCGGCCACCTGCGGCATCACCGTAACGCTCTGCCGTGAGAGCAGCGCACCCAGGTACTCCCCCGTCGCGCGAATCTCGGAGGGGTGCAGCGCGACGGCCTCGACCTCGACGGGACGCGGTGACTCCGCCCGCTTCCCTTCCGAGCAACTCAGCATCAGGGTGAACAGGCCCGATGCGAGCACACGGCTCCCCATGGGACTTCCTCGCATGGTGCCTCCATGAATACGCGTCCAGGCACGCCCGGGGACGCGCGAAGCAGAGCGCCGCTGAGCGGCTCCCGCTGGAGCAATACGGCGCTGCCCTCTGGCGCACTAGGCATCCGCTGCCTGATGGGCTTTGAAGCGCCGTTGAACAATCCGCGCTGGCGAGGACCTGGGAGACTCTCGGTCGATGAAGACGACGCTCATCCCGCTGCTGCAAACGTTTCTCGTGGTCGCGAGGCTTCGCAGCTTCAGCGCCGCGGCGCGTGAGCTCGGGCTTTCCGTGTCAGCGGTGAGTCAAGCCGTGCGCCAGCTCGAGGAGCAGCTCAACGTCGTGCTGCTCACCCGGACGACGCGCAGCGTTTCGCTGACGGAGGCCGGCAGGCGGCTGGTGGAGACAGCAGGCCCTGCCTTGGGGCAGACACTCGCGGCCCTGACCGAGATTTCCGCGCGGCCGGGCGAAGCCGTGGGCCGCGTCCGGTTGTCGGTGCCCCGCTCCGCGGTGCCCTACGTCATCACACCCGTGCTCCCCATTTTTCGCGCTCGGCATCCACGCGTGGAGGTGGAGGTCGTCATCGAGGACCGCTTCGTGGACATCGTGGCGAATGGGTACGACGCGGGCGTGCGGCTCAGCGAATCCATTGAACGCGACATGGTGCAGGTGCGGCTCACGGATGCCTTTCGTTACGTGGTGGTGGGCTCACCCGAGTATCTGGAGCGGTACGGAACGCCCCAACGCCCCGAGGACCTGCTCCGCCACGAGTGCCTCACCTACCGCTCCGAATCCACGGGGGCGCTCTATGCCTGGGAACTGGAGCGAGGCCGTCGAACCTGGCGTGTCCCGGTGCGCGGCGGCATTGTCACCAACGACAGCCGGTTGAGCGTGGCCCTGGCGGAGCAGCATCAGGGACTGGCTTACGTCGTCGAACCCATGGTGGCGGAGGTGCTGAAGTCGGGCCGGCTGCTGCGCGTGCTCGAACCCTACGCGCCCACGGTGCCTGGGTTCTTCCTCTACTATCCCAGCCGAGCCCAACGCTCCGAGCCCCTGCGCCTCTTCGTCGAGACGGCCAAGGAGCGGGTCCACCGCACCTTCCAGTAGCGACGTCTACCCCCTGGCGCAAGGGGTGGAAGGTACCTCCAGGGTGGTAAGGACAGACGCTTGGCGAGGACCTATTCAGAGCCTGAACGCCATGCTGGCCATCGGTGCGGGGGTATGAATGGGTGCATCAATTCGCTTCAGTGCGCGGGAACAGAGGCTCCTCCGAGATACCGCCATCGCGTTCCATGAATCAAAGCACTTGCCCGATATGTTGCGCGAGGGCCGCCAGCCGCTGGCTCGGCTCATTGCCTCCGACTACATGGCGATGTGCATCGTCACCGCGGGACCGCCCGTGCGGTACCAGTGGTTGGAGGAGGCTGGGGCGCCCAACAAGCTGCTGGCGCAGTACGCCTCGCTGCAGCCCAATGACTTCGTGCTCCAGTCGGTGGTGCGCCGGCGCGGCACGGTCCTTCGCGACTCGGAGATGATCTCCCGGAGGGAGTTGGTTCGCAGTCCCCTCTACCTGCAAAGCCGTGACATGGGCATGAACCTGGAACAGGTCATGGCCGTGCTGCTGGAGATTCAACCCGGCGTGTTCTGCGGCATCACCTTGTACCGGGACCGCCGCCGCGCCTTCTCCCGACGAGAGCAAGCGGCCATGCAGTTCCTCACCCGCGACTTCACGGTCGCGATTCGGAACTCCCGCCTCATCGCAACGCCTTCGAGAGGAGACCGCCTCCTGGAGGCATTGAGTCAGCGCCAGCAGTTCGAAACCATTCTCATGGTGCCCCCCTCCACCGAAATCCATCGCTCGGACCGGGCGAGTGCCCTCCTCAAGAAGTGGTTCCCACTGGGCGAAAGCGCCCGTCGAGGACCTCCGGCATGCCTCCTGGAGCGCTTGAACGCACTCACCCGGATGGACATCCATGAGCGAGCTCGGCATGACACGATGGACTTCCGTCAAGACAATCAACTGCTGCTCGTGAACTTCGTCGAAATGCCTGCCCACGACGGCCCACGGCAATGGGCGCTCTTCCTCCACGAGTTCCCCAAGTCCATTTCGCTGCCCTCTCAACTGGCCAAGCAACTGACCCCAAGGCAGATAGAGGTCGCCGAAGCGATGCTCAACAACAAGAGCGATGAGGAGATCGCCGAAGCGCTCGGCATCAAGAAGAACACGGCGAAGGTACACGTGCGGGACATCTACGAGAGTTTGAAGTGCAGCACCCGAGGTGACTTCATGTACCAGGCATTGCAGCTCATGAAGCCCATCTAAAAGGGGCCGGTCAGCTCCACCGAGCCCCTCCTTCGACCTCGCCTCGGGAATCGAAACCTGCCGGTCCACGGACATCCTCCCACGTCGATGCGCTCGCTGATGAGGAAGGATTGCGCCGTCAAGTGGCGCTGTCTCTACCTCCCGGGAAGTACGTGGTCCCCCCGCTCGCCGGCGCAGTGAGGCCCGAGCGCGGCGAAGCGGGCCAGGGTGCTCGCGGGGATGTCATCCACCGCGGCGATGAGCGGCAACGTGAAGCGGTGAAAGCCCGGGTCGTACAGGGGTTCGGAGATGAAGCGCGCGCCCATCCTCCGCGCGACGAGCGCCGGAGAGCGAGGCAGCCGCAGCCCCTCCCATTGCCCCGCCACGGCGCAGGCGCGTTCCTCGGGGGTGTAGAACGGCGTGCTCGGCACGACGGGTGCAGCGGACGCGCCAGGTGTCCTCCGCCTCCAGTGGGGACTCAGCCAGCCACGGCGCGCCAGGGACTCCTGGATGAGGCGCGCGTCCACCTCCGAGTCCGTCTCCAGGTTCGCCGCGGCCAGCCAGTGCGTGACACCCCGGCGACGACTCTCCGCGTAGAAGGCCGCCTGAAGCCGGACCACCGCATCCGAGTGACGCCACTTCCTACGCACGCAGAAGCGCCCGGCCTCCGCGACCACCTGCTCCGGCCCCGCCAGTCCGGACAGGTCCAGCCGTTGCTCCAACTCGACCCCCAGCACGCCACCGCTCGCGCGCGCCACCTCGGGATTCGGCAGCAGAATCCGCACGGTCGCCACCGGCTCTTGGGCGTCATAGACCACCACGTGGACCGTGGTCGCCAGCGTGTCGAAGCCAGTCACCTCCCGCTGGGTCGGCGCCGGCTTGCCTGCGATCAACTGCAACTCCCCTCCGAAGACAGCCCAGCGAACGCGAAGCGCGTCATCCAGCTCGCGCTGGGTCGTGGCAACTCGGCAAGACATGCAGGTCATGGGACTCCTCATCGGTGTGGCCCGGCTCCGGCCTCGCGCCGTCCGGTTCACATCCTTCGGAGCCGCGAACCGAAGTGCGCCCCACGGACCTCTCGCCAGGATGACCCCGGCGAGAGGGACTCACATGGACGCCGCTCCCGGTTACTGGAGCGCCTCCAACAACGCGGCCTGGAGCGCCCGCCGGTTCTCGGGGAAGCCCTGGTTGGGATAGGGCCGAGCGCCATCCAGGAACGCCCGATACTTCTGATACATCGGGTCCGAACGCGCCGGCTCTTGCTGGTAGAAGTCCTGGCTGGCCTGCAGCAGGTACCGAGGCGTCGTTCCCTGAGGGGCATCTCCACTGAAGGCGATGAGGCTGCGCACCGCCGGGTCCTTCATGAAGTCGGTGAAGGCCTGGGCGTCCTCGGCACAAGGGCCCGTGCACTGCGCGCTGACCACCAGCGCGTCCACGAACACCGTCGGCGCGGAGCCTGTCCCCAGCGGCACCGAAATAACCTCCGGCAACGCCATGTTCGGATTCGCCTTACGCGCGAAGAAGAGGCGCTCCGTGTAGCCCATGAAGCCGTTGGCATGACCGAAGGCGAAGTTCTGTTCCGCCTGCGTGTTGTCCGCGAAGGTGCCATCCAGGCACGGGTTCCTCCCCGACTCAATCTCGCAGCTCTTCACCACGGCCTCGAAGGAGTCCAACGTCGGTGCGTCCAGCGGCAGCGTCAAGGCCTGGGACAGCTCACCCGAGGGGTTCGTGTCGGCCCAGGCATCCAGGTACGACGAGGGCAACGTCCAGCTCCCGCTGTAGTTCGTCGCCAGGGGGATGGCAGCCGGCGCGAAGTCGGTGAGAATCCGGACCAGCGAGGCGCCATCGCTGGCCGAAGAGAGGTCCGGGCTGTGTGAGTAGACGACATAGCTGCACAGGTAGGTCGGCACGCCATAGCTCTGCCCCGAGACGGTCACGGCCTGCTCCGCCGCAGGGTGCGAGTCACCTGGCGTCAGGGGCACCGGCCGCACCCAGCCCTTCGACACGAGGTCTCCCATGATCAACGTGTCGATCTCCACCACCTGCGCGGCCCCGTTGCCGAGGAGCCAGCTCAGCATGCCGCCCTCGCTCAGGTCATAGACGTCCATATTCGGGTCGAACACGATGTCCACATCGATGTCCGGGTGCTGGCGCTCGAAGTCCGCCTCGAGCCGCCGCATGAGACTGACGAAGGCGTCATCCGCGGCGTCTGGGATGTAGGGGAAGAGGACCACCGCCAGGGGCCTCCGGTCCTGAGGTTCGGGATCCGTCTCCGAACAGGCACTCAAGGACAGGGCCAACACCCACGGCAAGGCTTTCCAATGCATGACAAGACTCCAACAAATTGAGAGGGACCGCCCCGCACGGCTGCGGGTACGGCATGGACTCGGAGTCTACCACGCCACACTGTCCGTCAGTCCGCTTCTCAGAGCACGACATGGCACCGCGAGGCACAGCCAGTGGGGCTCGTCCCTGCATGACAAACAACAAAAATCGCGTGAGCGTCGCAGGCCAGACAGTTTTGAAACAAAACCAGCAAGGGGCGGCTTGAGCCGCAATCACAAACAGCCGCATAACGACAATGCCATCCCCAAGCCGCTTCAATCACCCCGGCGCAGGGATGGCTCACGTCCACCCGAAAAGGAGCAAAGCCATGCTTGGAACCCTTACCCGTATCGTGGGACTCGCCTCTCTGCTCTTCGTGGCCAGCAGCGCGGAGGCCTCCGTCGAGAAAAAGGTCATTCACATGACCGTCTACAGCGAAACCGGAGAGAGCGCGGCGCTACGTGCCATTGACGGTCAGCCCGTCATTGCAACCAACGACACGCTGAAGATGTCCTACCGGATCGTCCCGGAGGTCATCGACAAGGACACCGTCCGCTACACCATCTACAACGGCTACGACCTGAACTCCGCGGCCCCCATCGAGGTCATCGAAGCCCGGCCGGATGGCAAGATTCACCATGGCATTCGTGCCGCCTTCAAGGTCTCCGTGACGACCGTCGAGGAACAGGCGCTGAACACCTACCCGCCCGAAGCCCCGTCCGCCGACAAGGCCCGGTGCTGTGTGACGTGCGGCGGGTGGCGCTACTGCTGTACGCCCGCCTCTGGCTACTGCTGCACCATCACGACCTCCTGCAGCAGTTGCCGCGCCTGTAACTGAGGCGTGAGGCCGGCTTCTCCGCGCGAGACGACATGCCTCGCGCGGAGTGCCCCCCGCGTCCCTCAGCGAGTCCCAGGCGCCGCGAGGAAGCCACGCCCCACGAGTGACGAGAGGTACGTCGAAATCAGGGAGGCATCCACCGGCGGGCAGGCCGTCCTGGTCGGCTCCAACGCCTTCCGCGTGTGTCCGCTGTCGCAGACGACCATCCGAGGCCCTCCCACGCTCCGGTCCTCGGCAGGAACCTGCTGAAGGAACATCAGCAGGTCCCCCAACTCGCTGTCAGACGGCGCCGCGTGCCCCAACTCGGCGAGCCACGCATCGTAGGCCAGGACTCGGAGCCCGTACCCGAACGCTTGCATGTGCGACCACATGTCTTCCGCGCGGACGAAGTGCGGGTTGACCAGATGGAACGTCTGCCCCACGGACTCCGGGCGAAGGGACAGGTCGACGATGGCGCTGCTCACGTAGTCAACGGGCGTCACATCGAGCAGGGCTTCGACAAGAGGGGCGCTTCCCAACTGGACGCACCCCTTGAGCGTCCTGCACACCAGGTCGTCCGTATTCCAGGCTCCGGTCCGGCTATGCCCCGTGACCCGTCCAGGCCGGTGGATCGTCACCGGGAGGCCGCGCCGCGAAGCCTCTCTCACGAGCTGCTCCGCTACCCACTTGCTCTGGGCATATCCGCCCAGCAGGCTCGACGCGCCTTCCAATGGCTCATCCTCGCGGATGGGCCGCGGCCGTCCCACGGGGAGCACGGACACCGTGGAGACATAGTGGAGCGGCTTGATGCGCGTGCGCATCGACAGCCGGAGAATCTCCCGGGTCCCCAAGACGTTGGCCGCCCGCATCGACTCGTAGGGATAGAGGAAATTGACGAGCGCGCCGTTGTGATAGACGGCGTCCAGCTCCTCGGAGAGCCGGTCGAATCCCGTCTCGGAGAGCCCCAACAGGGGCAGCCCGATGTCCCCCTGGACGATGACGATTCGCGGCGCGATTTCGTCTCGCCACAGCCCATACCGCTCCAGGTTCACGCGAATCCGGAGCATCCCCTCCCGCTCCGTCTTCGCGCGCACGAGACAATAGAGACGCGCCTCCGTCTTCCGGAAGAGTTCCTCCAAGAGGAAGGCTCCGAGGAACCCGGTGGCGCCCGTCAGCAAGACAGCGCGTGCAGGACCCTCGGCCTGCGGCAAGTCGTGCCCAGGCGAGAGGTCCGCCGCCAGCACGGCGTCTGCTTCCATGTCCACGGTCACATCATGGGTGGGCAAGGCGCCTGACTTCGCCGCATCCAGGGTCCGGGCCATCTCCTCGAGCGTCGGCGCCTGCAACAAGGCTCGCAGCGGGATGTCCGACCCCGTGAGGGTCCGCGCCAGGACGAGCACCCGGTAGAGCAACAACGAGTGTCCACCGAGTTCGAAGAAGTGGTCGCGGACGCTCACCTGCTCCACGCCGAGGACTTGCTCCCAGATGACCGCCAGCGCGGCTTCGCTAGGGGTCCTCGGCGCCACGTACGCCTTCACCGGACCGGCGCCCAGGCGCGTCGGCGCGGGGAGCGCGGCGCGGTCCACCTTCCCGTTCGGGGTGAGCGGCAGCGCCTCCAAGCGAACGAAGATGGAGGGAACCATGTACTCCGGCAAGCGGGACTTCAGGTGGTCACGCAGCTCCGCGGACTCGGGGTTCTCCTCCCCTCGGCCCACCACGTACGCCACCAGGTGCTTGTCGCCGTCCCCACCCTCTCGCACGACGACCACCGCGTCCCGCACCTTCGGGTGCGTCAGCAGCGCCTCGCCAATCTCGCCCAGCTCGATGCGGAAGCCGCGCAGCTTCACCTGGTGGTCCATCCGGCCCAGGTATTCGAGCCGTCCGTCTGGCAACCAGCGCGCCAGGTCGCCAGTCCGGTACAGGTGCGCCCCTGTCTCCTGGCTGAACGGCGACGTGACGAAGCGCTCGGCGGTCAGCTCCGGCCGCCCCAGGTAACCACGCGCGACCCCCTGGCCTCCGATGTAGACCTCTCCCGGCACGCCCACGGGCATCGGCTCCCGGTTCGCGTCCAGCACGTACACCTGGGTGTTTCCAACCGGGCGCCCGATGGTGGGCGTCTGTCCCCTGCCCACGCGTGTGTACGTCGAATAGGTCGTCGTCTCGCTCGGCCCGTAGAGGTTGAAAACAGCCTCGACGTGGCCGAGCGCATGGATGTGTTCGACCAACGCCCCCATGAGGGCCTCACCGGCCAGATTCACCGTGGCGACCGAGCCTGGCACCGCCCCTGCTCGCAACAGCGCGGCCATGGCCGAAGGCACGGTGTTGATGAGCGTCACCTCGTTCGCCGCAGGGAGGTCTGGTAGCTCCAGCGCGTTCTTCGCGACGATGACCTTCGCGCCACAGCACAGGGGCGTGAAGATTTCGAAGACAGACAAATCGAAGCAGACGGACGTCGACGCCAAGGTCCCCGCCAGCACCTCCGGCGAGAAGACGCTCATCGCCCACTGCAAGAAGGCCACGGCGTTGCGGTGGTCAATCATCACGCCCTTGGGCTTGCCCGTGGAGCCCGAGGTGTAGATGAGGTACGCGAGCGACTCCGGCGTCGTGATGGGCTCCAAGGCGCGTACAGGCTCGCCGCCGATGACGTCCGCATCCGAATCCAGGCACACCACTCGCGCGGAAGTGGCCGGCAGCTCCGGCACGAGCCGCTGCTGCGTGAGCAGCACAGGAACCTGCGCATCCTCCAGGATGAGCGACAAGCGCTCCTTCGGATAGGCCGGGTCCAACGGAACGTAGGCGCCGCCGGACTTGAGGATGCCGAGCAAACCGATGACGAGGTCCTCCGTCCGCTCGACGCAGAGGCCGACACGTGTCTCCCTCCGCACTCCGAGCCTTCGGAGGTGATGCGCCAGTTGATTCGCCCGGCGATCGAGCTCGGCATAGGTCAGGCGCGTCTTGCCACTCACCACGGCCACGGCTTCCGGCGTGCGCTCGGCCTGGGCCTGGATGAGTTCATGCATGCACGCGGCCGGGACTTCGAGCCTCGGACCGTTGCACACGGTGAGCAGGTGCGTCCGCTCGTGCTCGGACAGCAGGGGCAGCTTCGACAGTGGCGTCTCCGGCTTCGCGATGGCCGCCTCCAGCAACACCTGGAGATGCCCCACCATCCGCTCCACGGTCGAAGCCTCGAAGACCTCTCGCGAGTACTCGAGCATGCCGGCCAGCCCCCGCGGCCCCGAGGCCAGGATGAGCGACAGCTCGAACTTGGCGACGCCCTCCACGCTGCCGTCCGGAGCGCCCTTCAAGAACGACCAGCGCGTTCCAGGCAGGTCCAGCGTGGGCGCGGGGATGTTCTCCAGCGTGAAGCAGGCGCGCACCAGCGGGTTGAGGCCACCCTCTCGCGACGCACCGGCCGCCTTCACCACCTCGCTGAACGGCAGCGTCTGGTGGTCCTGCGCATCGAGCACCGTCTTCCTGGCACGGCTTAGCCACGTCCCGAAGGTGGGGTCTCCCGACAGGTCGGACCGGAGCACGAGGGTGTTCGCCATGAAGCCAATCAGGTCCGGCGACACGCTGCCGCGATTCGCGGTCACCGTCCCCACGCCGAAGTCAGCCTGTCCGGAGTAGCGGTGCAGCAGCGCGGAGAACGCCGCATACAGCACCATGAAGAGGCTGCAGCCTTCTCGTTGGGCGAAGGCCTGCACGGCGTCGCTCAACCCGGGGGAGAAGGCAACGGGCACCGTCGCCCCTCTGTGGCTCATCGCGCTGGACACGGCATGGTCCACGGGGAGCTGCAGCGGCGGCAACCCCTGCAATACGCTCTTCCAGTGAGCCCTCTCACTGTCACCCTCCGCTCCCGCCAGCCACGCTTGTTCGCGAAGGGCCACCTCGGCGAACTGCATGGACGCGCGCGGCAATGCCGCCACCTGCCCCCGGACGAATGATGCGTACAGCGCGGAAAGCTCCCGGATGAAGACGCCCAGCGACCAGCCGTCCGTGATGATGTGATGCTTCGTCACGAAGAGGGCGAAGTCGTCGGTGTCCAGCGCCACCAGCGCCACGCGGAAAAGCGGCCCCGTGGCCAGATTGAAGGGTTGCTGGGCCAGTGCCTCCGAGTGCCGCTGAAGCACGTCCTCCCGCGCGGCGTCGGACAGACCTGGGAGGGCCGTGATGTTCAGCGCCGCACCGACGTCCGGTGACGCGATGACCTGCCGAGGCTGTCCATCCACCTCCGGGAAGGATGTCCGCAGGACTTCGTGCCGCCGAACGAGCTGATCCAGGCTCTTGCGCAGCGCCACCGAATCGAGCGTGCCTCGACCCCGGAGGCCCAAGTGGACGTTGTACTGCGAGGTCCCTGGCGACAATCGGTCCAGGAACCAGAGCCGCTCCTGGCCGCTCGACAGGGGAATGACCTCGGGCCTCGCGACCGACGGTTCCGGTGCCGTGTCGTCACGTCCCGTGTGCTTGCGGAGAAACGCGAGGATGTCTGCCTTGTTCGCGGCCAGCGTGGACCGCAGCTCCGGCGTGAAGACGGACTTGCTCGCTTCGACCACCAGCGTGTCACCATCGACGCGCAGGCGCACGCCCTTGGACGCAAGGGTGCCCAACAGCTCCCGTACACTCATAGGACGAACACCTCGTTGTCATTGGCGGCGGCCGATTCCGCCACCGGCACTGTGACCTCCACCGGATGAGCCAGGGTCTCGGCCAGGACGCGGTCCATGACTTCACTCTGGAGATGCACACAGAGCGCATCCAGCGTCGGGTGCTTCCAGATCAACGACGCGGGGAGCGACAGCCCCAACCCCGATGCCAACCGGTTGCGCAGCTCCAACCCCATCAACGAATCCAACCCCAGGCTTTGGAGCGGCGCTTCCACATCGATGCGCGCGGAGTCGAGCCGAAGCACCCGGCCCAGTTGTGCTCGCACGAAGGACTCCAGGGCGACGCGTGCCTCGCGCGGCGTCGCCAGCCGCAGCGTTTCGAGCAGCGCGACGTCCGTCGCCCCCGGAGCCCCGCTTGCCGAACCCGCGGGCACCAACTCCGACAGCCACGGCGCGGACTTCGCTCGGGGATAGAACTCCACCCACTGACGCAGCTCCAGCGGCATCACCGCCATCTGGGTGACACCCCCATCCAAGAGCCGGCCCAGGATGGCGTTGCCTTCGGCGGGCGTGAGGCTGTCCGAGCCCCGCTGCGCCAAGCGTTCACCCCGGTTGGCTTGCGCCGCGGCCAGTCCCACCTCCGAGAACGGGCCCCAGTTGATGCTCAAGCCAGGAAGCCCCAGCTCGCGCCGGTGATGCGCGAGCGCGTCCAGGAAGGCATTGGCGGCCACGTAGTTCCCCTGCCCTGGCGCGCCAAACAGGGAGGCCGCGGACGAATACAGGACGAAGAAGTCGAGCGGCGCATCTCGCGTCAGGACGTGCAGGTTCCAAGCGCCGAGCACCTTCGGCGCCATGACCCGGCGGAAGCGCTCCACCGTCTGCTGGAGCAGGACGCCATCATCCAACACACCCGCGGCGTGAATCACACCCCGCAACGGCGCGGGGCCCCGGGCCAGCTCCGCGAACGCCCGGCCCAGTTGCGCGCGGTCCGACACGTCCGCCGCCATCACCCGAACCCTCGCGCCCTGGGCTTTGAGCGCGGCCACGTCCGCTTGCTGCGCTGGTGACAGGGAGGCATCCCGTCCCAGGAGCACGAGGTGCCCCGCGCCCTGCTCCACCAGCCACTTCGCCACCTCGAAGCCGAGCCCGCCGAGTCCTCCCGTGACGAGGTAGGTGCCATCGCCGCGAAGCCTGCGGGCTCCCTGGGCGGGCACCACCACTCGGGCGTGTGGCTCGTTCAAGGGGAAGAGCACCGCTTCCGTCGCCGCCGAGGACAGCGCCCCCGCCTCGAAGAAGGCGTGTTTCACCTCATGCCAGAGACGGGAGAAGCGCTCCGGCCAGCGCCGCGCGAAAGCCAGGATGTCGACGACGCACCACGCGATGTTCGCGTCCCCATTGGTCACGGGCGTGGCCGGTGAAGCCCGCAGGTCGAGGACCCGTGCGCCGTCGGCCAGCATGGCGAGGCTTCGCTCGACCTCGGTGGCGCCCGGAGCGAGGACCACCAGGTCAATGCCTCGCCCGCCCGTCGCGTCGAGGACCCCATCCACCGCGGAAACCTTCCGCGGGTCGACCACGGCGTCGGCTCCGAGTTCCCGCAGCGAGGCCCCCTGTGCGTCGGTGAAGGCCGCGGCGAAGACCTCCGCGCCCATTCGCTGGGCCAGCTTGATGGCCGCCCGACCCAGTCCGTGGTCCGTCCCAAGCACGAGCACACGCTCGTGTTTCTCGAGGCGGCCCAGTTGGAGCAGGCCGTACCAGACAGGCAACACCGTCGCGGCCAGCGCCACCGCTTCGTCGTGAGAGGAAGCGGGAGGACGCAGCACGGTGCTCCCGACCGGCACGCACAGATGCGAGCCGAGCCCCGACGCCACCAGGGCGATGCGCTCCTCCCCCAGCGAGACGTCCGTCACGCCTTCACCCAAGGCCACCACGCGCCCACTGCACGCGGTGACCTGAGGGGCATCCCACGGCTCCTGGGCACCCGTGTCCGCACGTGCCGCCACATGGAGTTCGAGCTCGACCTCGCCGCGACCCGGCGACCGTCGTTCAACAGCCCGGAGCTCCCGGAGGCCCCGCGCGCCGCGCGTCACCTGGAAGGGGTGGCGCCCCACCGGAACCACGGCTTCATCCGGCGCTCCACCAGGAGCCCCCCTCACGATGCGCCCGACGTAACGTCCCTCGATGCGGAGGGAAACCTCCTCCTCCGCGTCCGCCGACAACAGCTCATGCACCAGCGCGGAGCTTCCGGCTTCGGCCTCCAGCGCCGCGGACACGTCCACGCGCGTGCACTTCAACTCGGAATGCTCCTGCGCAATCGTGCGCCCCAGCCCCCACACCGGCGCCTGCGCCACGTCCTTGGCGGAGCGGTGCCCCGAGCCCCGCAGGACGAGCCACAACCGAGGCGGATTCGGCGGCGCCAGCCGGGACAGGCCCTGGACGAGGTGCAGCACGCCGCCGCAGCCCAACAGCGGGTCTGCCTCGAGCGACACCGGACCGCTCAGATAGACCACACCCCGTAAAGCATCCCCAGCCCCCAACGCCTCGGACAGCACCGCATCGAAGGCACCTGGCGCGAGGCCGTCCACCTCGCCGCGTCCCGTCACGTCGACGCGGAGGACGTCCCCACGACGCGAGCGAAGTTGAGACTCCACTCCGTCCGCGAACTCGCTGCCATCCGCGATGAGGAGCCACCGGCCAGTCGCTTCCGTCCCTTCCGAGGGGAGCGGTGACAGCGTGGCGACGTGCCGCCATTCGTGTGCGAAGTACAGGTCCTTGCTGGCCCCTGCCTCGGCCGGAGCATCCAGTTGCTGAACCCGGAGCCCGAGCATCTCGGCAACCACCCGGCCCGCTGCGTCACGCAGCACGAGGTCGAAGGTGTAGACGCCGCTTCGGGCCCCATCCCGCAACTTCACATGGCAGTACGCCTCGCTCCCCGGAGCGGCATGGAGCCTCAGCGCGTCGAGTGCCACGGGCACGGCGGGACCTGCCTCGGCCTTGATGGCTTCCGAAGGCACGGCCGAGGAGACCAATTGGAAGCAGGCATCGAGCAACGCGGGATGAACGCGATACGCGGAGGCCCGTGCGGCAACCGGCTCGGGCAGCCGGACATGCCCCAGTGCTTCCTCCTTGCCGCGCCACACCTGCTGGACGCCTTGGAAGGCGGGCCCGTAGACCACGCCATTGCGAGCCATGGCCGCGTAATGCGACGCCTGCGGAATCACCTCCGTGCAGCGCGCCCGAATGGCGTCGAAGGACTCGGCCAGCGGCTCCGTGAAGCGCCCGTCAACGGGACGAAGCCGACCTACGACGTGCGTCATCCACCCCGGCTCCGGCGCCGCGGTCTGGCTCGCGAGCTGGAACGTCAGGGAGCCTCCGCCGCCGCGGTGCATCGCCAGTTGAAGCGTGCGCGTCTGGCCCTCCGGGAGCACCAGGCCTTCCTTGAAGGTGGTCTCCACCAGCTCGTACACCGTGTCCGAGTCCTGTTCCTTCGCAGCGGCCAGCGCCATCTCCAGGTAGGCCGCGCCCGGCACCACCACCGAGCCCGCGACACGGTGGTCCGCCAGGTACCCGGGCTCGCTCGCGCTCAGCGAGGACTCCCAGAAGCGGGTCTCCTGCTGAATGGAGGTCGTGAACGAGGCCCCCAACAAGGGATGACTTCCCGTGCCCGCTCGCACGACGCGGCCCGCCAGGTCCAACCAATGTCGCTCCCGCTGCCAGGGGTACGCAGGCAGTGAGACCCGCTGGCGCCTGCTCGGATGCAACCGGCCCCAATCCACGCGATCCACGCGCGTGGACAGAGCGCCCAGGGACGACAGCAGGGACGGCCACTCCTCCTGCTCCCGGAGCAGGCTCGGCACCACGAGCCCACGGCCGGAGGCGTCACCGTCCCGCAGCATCGCATCCACGAAGGGAACCAGGATGGGGTGCGGGCTCAACTCAATGAAGAGCACGTTTCCATCCTGGATGAGGCGCTGCACCGCGTCCGCGAACAACACGGGCTGGCGCAGGTTGCGCACCCAGTAGGCGGCGGTCATCTCCTCACCGTCGATGGGCGCTCCCGTCACGGTGGAGTAGATGGGCACCGTGCCACGGGTGGGCTGGAGGGCGGCCATCCGCTCCAGGAGGTCCTGCCGCAGCGGGTCCATCTGCGGGCTGTGCGACGCCACATCCACCTTCACCCAACGGCAGAACACCTCCCGCTGCTCCAGGCGCGCCAGCACCCCCTTCAAGGCCTCGGGGTCGCCCGAGAGCACCGTCGCCTTCGGGCCGTTGCTGACCGCGATGGCGATCCGGTCCTCCACGCCGAGGAGCTCCACCTCCGCTTGCTCGCGGGAGAGGTCCACGACCGCCATGGCGCCCTTGCCACTCACACGCCGGAGGAGCTTGCTCCGCTCGCAGATGATGCGCGCCGCGTCGTCCAGCGAAAGCGCTCCCGCGACATGCGCGGCGGCGACCTCGCCCATGCTGTGCCCCACCACCGCGTGCGGCTCCAAGCCCAACGCGCGCCACACCGCCGCGAGCGCCACCTGCAAGGCGAACAGCGTGGGCTGAATGACGTCGATGTCATTCCAACGGGGCTGCTGTCCGGGGTTCTTCAACACCTCCTGGAGAGACCAGTCCGTGTGGCGTCCCAGCGCGCCATGACATCGGTCGATGGCTTCCCGGAACGTCGCGTCGCGTGCGTACAACTGACGCCCCATGCCGAGCCACTGCGAGCCCTGGCCCGGAAACACGAAGACGACTTTTTGCGTGGTGCTCCGGCGGCCCGAGGACAGCCCCGCGTGGGCCTCGCCCGCCGTGAAGGCGGTCAACTGGGCGAGGAGCTCTTCCTTGGACTTCGCCGCGAGCGCCACCCGGTGGTCATGGTGCGTGCGACACAGGGCCGTGGTGTAGCTGAGGTCCGCGAGCGTCCCGGAGTCCTCGCGTCCGAGGAACGAACACCACGTCTTCGCCAGGTCGGCCAGCGCTGGCGCCGACTTCGCGGACAGGACGACGAGCTGCGCTGACGGCTCCTCGGCGGGCGTCACGGCGTCGGAGGACACCGGCGCCTCCTCCAGCACCACATGCGCGTTGATGCCACTCAGGCCAAAGGAGCTCACTCCCGCGATGCGCCGCCCTTCGTGCGCCGGCCAGGGCACACGCTCCACGGGGACTCGCGCGGGAATCCGGTCCCACGCCACATGCGGATTCGGCGTGTGGAAGTGCAGGTGCGGAGGAATCTCCCGGTGCTGCAACGAGAGGATGGTCTTGATGACTCCCGCGATCCCCGCCGCCGGCTCCAGGTGACCGATGTTCGTCTTCACCGAGCCGATGAAGAACGGCCGGTCCTCCGGACGCCCCTTGCCCAGCACCGCGCCCAATGCGCGCAGCTCTATCGGGTCCCCCAGCGGCGTGCCCGTTCCATGCGCCTCCACGTAGCCCACGAGCGCCGGAGGCACCCGCGCGTTCTCCAGCGCCTTCGCCACCACGGCCTGCTGCGACGGCCCGTTCGGCACCGTCAGACCGCCACTCGCGCCGTCGTGGTTCACCGCCGAGCCGCGAATCAACGCGAGGATGGAGTCGCCGTCCCGCTGCGCGTCCGAGAGCCGCTTGAGGACCAGCACCCCACAGCCTTCCCCTCGCACGTAACCATCCGCGGCCGCGTCGAACGTCTTGCAACGGCCATCACTGGCGAGCGCCTGCATGCTGCAGAGACAGATGGTCGTCTCGGGCGACAGGATGAGGTTCACCCCACCCGCCAGGGCGAGGTTGGACTCGCCTCTGCGCAGGCTCTCACTCGCCAGATGGAGTGCCACCAGGGACGACGAACACGCCGTGTCCACCGGCATGCAGGGGCCTTGCAACCCGAGCACATACGCGATGCGCCCGGGAACGAAGCTGTAGCCGTTGCCCGTCGCCATGTACCCGTCGAACCGGGCCGGGTCGTTCTCCTTGAGCAGGCGCGCCATGTAGTCGCTGGACATCACGCCCATGAAGACGCCTGTCTTGCTGCCGGCGAGCTGCCCCGGGGCCACCCCCGCGTTCTCCAGCGCCTCCCACGCGACCTCGAGGGCAATCCGCTGCTGCGGGTCCAGGCTCGCGGCCTCCCGGGGCGCGATGCCGAAGAACTCGGCATCGAAGTGCTCCACGTCGTCCAGGAAGCCGCCCCGGGTTCCGTACATCTTCCCTGGCGCGCCCCGCGTGGCGTCGAAGTAGCGCGGCACGTCCCAGCGGGACTCGGGCACCTCGCGCAGCGCGTCCACGCCGTCGCGCAGGATTCGCCAGTACGACGGTCCGTCGACGGCGCCCCCCGGAAAACGGCAGCCCATGCCGATGACGGCGATGGGTTCGGTCCGGGCCCGCTCCAGGATGTCCAGACGGGACTGCAACTTCTCCACGAGCAACGCGGCCCGCTGAAGCGCGGAGGGTTCGGCGGAGGGAGGTGGGTGGCTCATGTTCCTTCTTCCATCAAGGCGGAGAGCTTCGCGTCGAGCGAAGCAGCGAGCTCATCCGGAGAGAGTTCCATGATGCGTTCGAGGCGGTCCGTGTCCTGGACCGCGCGTGGTGCTTCCTCGGCCTGCACTGGCTCCTGGCCGAAGACTTCGCCCGACAGGTACGTCGCGATGGCCTCGGCCGTCGGGTAGTCGAAGGCGAGCGTCGACGGGAGCGAGGCGCCCACTGTTTTCTGGAGACGGTTGCGAAGCTCGAGCGCCATCAACGAGTCCATGCCCACTTCGAACAGGCGCTCACGCGGCGCCAGCGACGCCGTGGCCTCCAGGCCCAGCACCCGCACCGCCGCGTCCAGCACGTGCTCCAACAGCAAGGCCAGGCGCTGGCGCGGTGGAGCCGCGTCGAGCCGGCGACAAAGCTCGGAGGCCGACGGGACGTCCACCTCGGGTTCGGTGCGAGCCTGACTGGCGACCTCGGCGAGCAAGGTGGGTGTCGCGCCACGGGGGAACTGGGCGAGGTAGCGGCTCCACTGAACCTGCAACAGCGTGAGTTGTGGCCGCGCGAGT
Organism: Myxococcus hansupus; assembly: GCF_000280925.3. Classification (NCBI taxonomy): domain Bacteria; kingdom Pseudomonadati; phylum Myxococcota; class Myxococcia; order Myxococcales; family Myxococcaceae; genus Pseudomyxococcus; species Pseudomyxococcus hansupus. The sequence goes on along the minus strand of NZ_CP012109.1, from coordinate 2,871,289 downwards.
CCGAATGCGCGGCCCAGGGCGTCCAGGGCCTCGGCCGGGGTGAAGGCCTCCACGCCCTGCGCCCGGTAGCGAGACGCGAGTTCCGCGGCCATGCCCACTTCGGCCCAAGGCCCCCAGTTGATGCTCAGTGCCGGGAGCCCCAGCGCGCGCCGGTGGTGCGCCAGCGCGTCCAGGAAGGCATTGGCCGCCGCGTAGCTGCCCTGGCCAGGAGCACCGAGCAACGACGAAGCAGACGAGTACAGGACGAAGAAGTCGAGCGGCTTTCCCTGCGTCAAGACATGCAGGTGCCAGGCACCATCCACCTTGGGCGCCAACACCCGGCTGAAGCGCCCCCAGTCCTGCTGCAGGAGCACGCCGTCATCCAGGACACCCGCCGCGTGGAACACACCCCGCAGAGGTGCGAGCCGCTCCGCGTCCTCCAGGACACGAACCACGTCCTCCCGCTTCGACACATCCGCCTGCAGGACGAGGACCTTGGCTCCAGCCTCCTCCAGTGCATGTAGCGTCTCCCGTGCTTCTGAGCGCGCCCCTCCACGTCCCGTCAGCACGAGGTTTCTCGCGCCCCGCGCCACCATCCATCCCGCCAGCGCGAGCCCCAATCCCCCCAGCCCGCCCGTCAGCAGGTAACTGGCATCCGGGTTGAACCGGGGCATGGGGCTTCGCGTCACGTCGCGCGAGGCTCGAATGCGGGCCACGTGGCGCTGGCCCTCGCGAATCACCACCTGCTGCTCGCCGTCCGAGGCGCTGAGCTCCCGCCAGAGGGAGGAGACAGCATCTCCCGGAGCCGCGGGGTCCAGGTCGATGAGCGCACCACACAGCTCAGGGTGCTCCTGCGAGAAGACGGCGCCCAGGCCCCAGAGCGGAACCTGCTCCATCGCGAGAGGCGCCGGACGTGAGTCGAGAGCACGGGCCCCACGTGTCACCATCCAAAGCCTCGCGGTGAACGTGGAGTTCGCCAGCGCTTGGGCCAGAGACAACGCACTGCCCACGCTCAGCTCGTGCGCCGCGCGCAGCGACTCCAGGTCCTCGCCCCCCGGTCCCCTCAGCGCCCACAGGTGGATGACACCCGCGAGCGACTCTCCCGGAAGCACGGCCTCCTGAAGCAGCCGCGCAGGGTCCTCCGCGCGCCGCGCGTTCAAGCTGAAGTGGCCTTCCCCGTGGCGGACGAACGCCTCCCCGGGCTGGACGAGCACGGTGCGGCCACCGCTCTTCGCGATGCGCTCCGCGAGCGCCTCCGCCGTGCCCGTGGTGTCCGCGAACACAATCCAGCAGCCCGTGGCGGGCGTTCCTTCGGGCACGGCCTGCGGCTTCCAGCCCAGTTCGTAGATTCCGTCGCGTTGCCCCTGCCGCAGCACCGCCATCAAGGCCTCACGCGGCGCGCGCTTGTGCTTGAGACCCTCGATTTCAATGAGGACCTGGCCCTGTGCGTCCACCACGGAGACATCCCCCGTGATGACCTCGCCCACGGTGTCCTCGGCATCGCGGCGGACGGCGTAGGCCCACACCGGACCGGCCGGCTGCGCATGGAAGCGGAAGCGCTCCACCGAGATGGGCACGTAGACGCTGCTCAACATCGCGTCCTCGCGGATGAGGTCGGTGCCCATCGCCTGGAGGAAGGAGTCGACCAGGCCGGGATGGACGAACAGGCCGCGGTCGTCCTGCTCCGTCGGCAGGCGCATCTGGCACAGCGCCTCGCGTCCGCCACTGTGGATGCGCTCAATCCATCGGAACGCGGGGCCCAGGTTGAAGCCAATGTCCCAGTTGCGTTCGTAGAGCCCGCCATCGAGCTGCCGGGCGCAGCGCGCTTGGATGTCCTCACGTGAGAGGGGCGCGGGCCGAGGCGCCCCCTCCCCCACTTGGAGCGTGCCGGTGCCGTTCAGCAGCCATTCCTCGGAGGACGTCCCGGCGGCCGCCGCGGAGAGGCTGTAGAGCTCGAAGTCGTACCGGCGCTCTCCCTGAGGTGACAGCACGAGCTGCACGAGCTGCTCTTCCTCGTCCGCGAGCACGATGGGCTGGGAGAAGACGCACTTCTCGATGGTGTAGGGACCGGCGCCGAAAGTCTGAGCCGCCGTCGCGATGATGCGCGCGATGTGGCACGAGCCCGGCACGACGATGGTGCCATAGAGCCGGTGGTCCTCCAGGAACGGCAACGAACGCGCGCTATAGCGGCCCTCGAACACCAGCGCCTTGCTCAGCGGCGAGCGCACGCGTTGACCGACGAGCGCCTGTGCGGTCGTCGTGTGCGAGACGGCACGCGGTGCCTTGGACGCATCCAGCCAGTGGCGTTGGTGCTGCCACGGATAGACGGGCAACGCTACGCGGGAGCGGTGACGCCCCCCATTCAGCGCGTCCCAATCCACGTCCACGCCCCGTGTGTAGAGCGCGGCCAGACTGGCAAGAAGGTGTGCCTGCTCAGGCTGCCCCTTTCGCAGCGAGGGCAACCAGGTCCCCGCGTCGTCCCCGAGCCCCTTGAGCGCCATCCCCGTGAGCGTCGGGTGGGGCCCGACCTCCACGAACACGGTGCCCCCCAACGCCCGGAGCGAGCGAAGCCCATCGTGGAACCGCACCGCCTCCCGCACATGGCGGCGGAAGTACGTCGCGTCGAGCACGGTGCCCTCCCTCAACACCGACCCGGTGACGTTCGAGACCAGGTGGATGCGAGGCGCGCGGAAGGACACCGTGCCCGCCGCCTTCTCGAACGCGTCCAGCATCGGCTCCATCAGCGGCGAATGGAACGCGTGGGACACCGTCAGCCGCCGGGCCTTGACGCCGCGCCCCTGGAACGCCGAGGCGATGGACTCCACGGCCTCCCGTGCTCCGGCGATGACCACGTCCGCCGGTCCGTTGACGGCCGCGATCGACACCTGGTCCGCGTGAGGAAGCAGCGCCTGCGCCACCTCCGCCTCGCTCGCGGACAGGGCCACCATCTCCCCGTCGCGAGGCAGCGCCTGCATCAGCCGCGCACGCTCGGTGATGAGCCGGAGCGCGTCCTCCAGGTCCATGACGCCCGCCACGCAGGCGGCCACGTACTCCCCCACGCTGTGCCCCAGCACCGCCCAAGGCTCCACACCCCACGACCGCCACAGCTCCGCCAGGGCGTACTCCAGCGCGAACAACGCGGGCTGCGTGTAGCCCGTGTCATCGATGACCGCCTCCGAGCCATGCAGCACGGAGAGGAGCGACTCTTTCCAGACGCCCGTGAGCAGCGCATCACACCGGTCCAGCGCCGCCCGGAAGACGGGCTCCGACGAATAGAGCTCCCGCCCCATTCCCGCGTACTGCGCACCTTGTCCCGTGAAGACGAAGACGACCTTGGGAGGCTCGCCCTCGAAGCGGTGGTGCGCCGCCAAGGGAAGTTCCTCCCCCCGTGCGAACGCGAGGAGCCGCTCCCGGGCCTGCGCCGCCGCTTCCACGACGAGCCCGAGCCGGTGCGAGAACACGGTGCGCTGGGTGTTCGTCGCATGGGCCACGTCCGCGAGCGACTGTTCGGGATGGTGGGCGAGATGCTCCCCCACCCGGGCCGCGAGCTGAGTCAGCGCACCCTTGCTCTTCGCGGAGAGCGCGAGCACCTGAACGGTCCGCTCGGACTGCGGCTCCGGCGGGACAGGGCTGGGCGCCTCCTCCACGAGGATGTGCGCATTCGTACCGCTCAAACCGAATGCGCTGATGCCCGCGAGCCTCGGGCGCGAACGCTCCGGCCATGGCGTCACCTGCGTCGTGATGTCCAGCGGGAAGCCATTCAGCTCGATGTGCGGGTTGAGCTGCTTGAGATGCAGATGCGGAGGAATCACGCCGTGCCGGTGCGCCAGGACGACCTTGATGAGCCCGGCGATGCCCGCCGCGGCCTCCAGGTGGCCAATGGCCGTCTTCACCGAGCCGATCATCAGTCGCTGCTCGGGCGTCCGTCCCTCGCCGAGGACGTTCGCCACGGCCCGGACCTCGATGGGGTCACCAAGCGAGGTGCCCGTACCGTGCGCCTCGATGTAGTCCACGTCCGCGGGCGCGACACCGGCGTTCGCCAGGGCGGCGCGGAGTACCTGTTGCTGAGCATCCCCGTTGGGCACGGTGAGCGCACTGCTGGGACCGTCGTGATTGACCGCCGAGCCCCGGATGACAGCGAGGATGTCATCGCCATCCCGCTGCGCGTCCGACAGGCGCTTGAGGACCACGATGCCGCAGCCCTCACTGCGCACGTAGCCATCCGCGGAGGCATCGAACGTCTTGCAGCGGCCGTCCTGGGACAGCGCCCTCAACTGAGCCAGGTAGATGGTGGAGTGCGGCGCCAGCGTCATGTTGACGCCGCCCGCCAGCGCCAGATGGGCCTCCCCCGAGCGCAGGGCCTGACACGCCAGATGCACGGCCACCAAGGACGAGGAGCACGCCGTGTTCAGGCTCATCGCCGGGCCTTGGAGCCGGAGCAGGTACGCCAGACGGCCCGCCGCGAAGCTCGAGTCGTTGCCCGTGGCGATGTACGCATCCCCCGCCGCCGAGGCGCTCCCCACCCCATTGAGCATCGCGTACTCATTGCTGCCGATGCCGACGAACACACCCGTGCGGGTGTTGGCCAGGCGCGCCGGCGCGAGCCCCGCGTGCTCCAGGGACTCCCAAGCGACTTCGAGCAACAGCCGCTGCTGCGGGTCCATGTTCGCCGCTTCACGGGGTGCGATGCCGAAGAACTGGGCATCGAACTGGTCGGCGTCGTCCAGGAACCCGCCCCACCGCGTGTAGGTCTTCCCGGGCACGCCCGGACGCGCGTCGTAGAAGTCGTCGAGCTTCCACCGCGACGCCGGCACTTCGCGGATGGCGTCCACCCCGCCCTCCAACAGCCTCCAGAAGGCCTCGGGCCCGGAGGCCTGTGGGACGCGGCAGCCCAGACCGATGATGGCGATGGGCTCCGTCGCGTTGCTCACGGCGCGGCCCTCCTCGGCCTTCGCGTCGGAGTCCAAGCGCAACACGTCCTGCAGCAGGTACGACGCGAGCGCGGCGACCGTCGGCCGGTCGAAGGCGATGGTGGACGGGAGCTGAACGCCGAATCGAGCCACCAACCTGCGCCGCAGCTCCACGGCCGTGACGGAGTCCATGCCCGTATCGAAGAACCCCTGCTCCAGCTTCACGGCGGCGCTCGAAGCGAAGCCGAGCACACGGGCCACCTCCTCGCGGACCCACGACGTCACCCACTCCTTCCTTCGAGCGGGCGTGGCGTTGCGCAGTGCCGCCAGGGCTTCGCTGCCCTCCGGCGGTGTCACGCTCTCTCGTGTGGACTCTGAAGGCGAACCGAGCAGCGCCAACAGCGGCCTACGTGCCCGCGACTCGTGCACCGACTTGAAGACGTCCCAGTCGATACGGGCGACGCTCCGCTGCGTCACGTCCGTGCCAATCAGCGTGCCCAGCAGTTGGAGTCCGCCGTCCACGGAGACGCCCCGGACGCCCATCCGCTCGAACCAGCGCAGGCCCCCCTCGTCGACCATGCCCTCCGCGTCCCAGGGCCCCCAGTTGATGCTCAACGCATGCAGCCCCCGCGCACGCCGGTGATGCGCGAGCGCGTCGAGGAACTGGTTGCCCGCGGCGTAGTGCGCCAGTTGCGCCGAGCCCCACACGGCCGAGCCCGACGAGAAGTAGACGGTGAAGTCCAGGTCCAGCCCACGCGTGAGCTGGTGCAGGACCCAGCCCCCCGCCACCTTCGGGCGCAGGATGGACGCCAGCGACGCCGCGTCCATCGCCGCCAGGGACACCTGCGTGGAGACACCCGCGGCGTGGATGATGCCCTTCAGCGGAGCCGGCCCACGCCGGATGACCTCGAAGACCTCCGCCATGCGCGTCGCATCCGCCACATCCGCGCTGAGCGCCTGGATGATGGCCCCCTCGGCCTCCAACGCCTCGACGGCGGCGACTTGACGGCCCACCTCACTGTCCCCGTCCAACGAGGACCACGTCTCCCGGTCCGGCAGCCCCCTGCGACCCAGCAGCACCAGGTTCCGCGCCCCCCGTGAGACCAGCCACCGCGCCACGTGGAGCCCCAACCCTCCAAGCCCCCCCGTGACGAGATACGCGGCATCGGCGGGAAGCGTGACTGGGACGGCCCCTTCGACTGGAGCCGAGGGGGTGAGCCTCGCCACGTACCGGACGCCCTCACGGAAGGCGGATTGGTCTTCACCATCGGCCTGGGACACCTCGTGCCACAGCGCCTCCACTTCACCTTCGGGTGCCGCGGGGTCCAGGTCCAGCAGGCCGCCCCACAGCTCGGGGTGCTCCAACGCCAACACGCGCCCGAGCCCCCACAGCGGGGCCTGCACCGGAGTTCCCCGCGAGCCCCCGCCCACGGGCTGGCTGCCTCGCGTGCAAAGCCAGACACGGGCACCCGGCGACTTCGCCAGGGCCTGCACCAGATGCAGCGCCGAATACACGCCCTCCTGCTGCGCGCGCTCCACCTCCGCGAGCGTCGGCTCGGCCGCTTGAGCAGCCTCCGCGCCCCACAGGTGGACCACGGCCCGAACCGGCCCCGCCTCTTCGAGGAGCCGTGCGTAATCCGCAGCGTTCCCTGCTGGGATGGAACGCACCGTGGGTCCTTCGACCGTGGCCTCGTCGCCTGGGACAATCAGCCAGCAGGGTTCGCCCCGCGCCTCCAACAAGGCCACCAACGCCGCACCGACACCCTCGCGATGCCCGAAGACGAGCCAGCGGCCCTCCCCCTTCGGCGCGCGTGAGGGCGCACCACGCGCCACCGCGCTCCAGGTGATGTCATGGACCCAGTCCGCCGGACGGTCTTCGCTCGACGGGGTCGAGGCGCGCGCGCGGGAGGACGGCACCTGTGTCCGCGCGGGGGCATCGTCAATCCAGTATCGCGACCGCTGCCAGGGATAGAGCGGCAGCGGCACGACATGTCCGCCATTCGGGAAGACGCGGCTCCAATCCACCGGGAAGCCCTTCACGTGGAGCCCGCCCAGCGCGCCCAGCATCACCGTCTGTCCGTCACGCCCCTTGCGCAGGGACGGCACCACCGCGCCCTCTCGCCCCCGGCGACCCAGCGCCTGCGTGACGTACCGGCTGAGCGCGGGCTGAGGGCCCACTTCGACGAAGAGAGAATGGCCACCGCTGAGCAGGGCCTCGACCGCATCGGCGAACAGCACCGGCTCGCGGACGTTGCGTGCCCAATACGCGGCATCGAGCGCCAGTCCGTCGAGGACCTGCCCCGTCACCGTCGAGAACAGGGGAATCGTCGTCGGCCGCGGTTCGAGCTCTCCCAGGGCGCTGAGCAGCTCCGCCTGGAGTGGCGCCATCTGGTGGCTGTGGAAGGCATGGTCAACGCCCAGGTCGCGGACAGAGACGCCGCGAGAGCGCAGCACCTCCAGCAACTCGCCCAGCGCGTCGGGCGCTCCCGAGATGACGACGGCCCGGGCATCGTTGACGGCACCGATCGACAACCGGCCGGCATGGGGCGCCAGTTCTCGCGCCGCGTCTTCAGGCGTCAGCTCAACGGATGCCATTCGGCCCTGGCCGGTCGCCTTCTCCATGACGCGGCCTCGATGTGCCACCAGGCGCGCGGCCTCCGGCAGACTCAGCGCGCCCGCCACATGCGCGGCGGCCACCTCACCCACGCTGTGCCCCACGACGGCGGCGGGGACCACCCCCAGCGCACGCCACGCGGCCGTGAGCGAGACCTGAAGCGCGAAGATGGCGGGCTGTGCCACCTCCGTTGCATCCAGCCGCGAGTGCGGGCCCTCCGCCTCCAGGGCATCGACGATGGAGAACCCGGTGTGCGGCATCAAGGCCGCATCGACTTCACGCAGCGCGGCGGCGAAGGCCGCATTCCCCTTGAGCAGGTCCCGCCCCATCCCTTGCCACTGTGAGCCCTGACCGCCGAAGACGAAGACGGGTTGCTCCTTCCGGCCCTCCGCGATTCCCGCCGCCAGGTACGGCGGCGCCGCGCCTTCGAGGAAGGACTGGAGCTGCTCACTCCACTCCGCGGCCGTACGGCCCGCGACCGCGAGACGATGCTCGTGCGGGTTGCGACGAAGCGCGGCGGTGTAGGCCAGGTCCTCGATGCGCGGCGTCGATGGCCGTGGCTTCGACAGGAACTCACGGTACGAACGCGCGAGCGCCCGCAGGGCGTCTTCACTCCTCGCGGACAAGGTGAGGAGCTGCGCCCCCGCGTCGGTGGTACCGGCCACCGGGGACCGTGCGGGCGCCTCTTCCAGAATCACATGTGCGTTCGTTCCACTGATGCCGAAGGAGCTCACCGCGGCGTACCGAGGCCGCTGCGAGACAGGCCACGCCTGCTGCCGCACCGGAATCGCCAGCGGGGTGTCGTCGATGGAGATGCGCGGGTTGAGCGCCTGGAAGTGCAGGTGCTTGGGAATGGCCTCGTTGCGCAGCGCCAGGAGCACCTTGATGAGGCCCGCGATGCCCGCGGCCGCCTCCAGGTGGCCGATGTTCGTCTTGGCCGAGCCGAGATAGCAGCGCGTGTCATCCTCGCGCCGGGCGCCGTAGGTCTCACGGAGGGCCTCGACCTCTATCGGGTCGCCCAACGGCGTGCCGGTGCCGTGGGCTTCGACATAACCGATGTCCCGTGGCGACACCCGCGCCGTGGCCAGCGCTTCTCGAATCAGCGCCTGTTGGGACAGGACGTTCGGCGTCGTCAGTCCCGTGGAGCCGCCATCCTGATTCACCGCCGATGCGCGAATCACGCCGATGACGTTGTCACCCTGCGCCAGTGCATCCGAGAGCCGCTTCAGGACGACGACGCCGCAGCCCTCCCCTCGCACGAAGCCGTTCGCCCTGGAGTCAAACGTCCGGCAACGCCCATCCGGAGACAGGGCCGTGAGCTTGGAGAGCCAGGAACTGGGCCGCTGTGACAGCAGCAGATTCACCCCGCCCACGAGCGCGGCGTCGCACTCGCGGTTGCGCAGGCTCTGGCTGGCCAGGTGCAACGCCACCAGGGAGGACGAGCACGCCGTGTCCACCGACATCGCGGGGCCGCGCAGGTCCAACAGGTAGGAGAGCCGGCCGGCAATCACACTGTTGGAGCAGCCGATGACCGAGTAGACGTCTCCCTCGACGTCCCGCTCCGCCTGGAGCATCGCGTAGTCGTTGCCGCACACACCGACGAAGACGCCCGTCCGCGAGCCCGCGAGCCGCGTCTTCGGAAGCCCCGCGTCGTCCAGCGCCTCCCACGCGACCTCGAGCAGCAGCCGCTGCTGTGGGTCCATCGCCACGGCTTCGCGCGGCGCAATCCCAAAGAACTCCGGGTCAAAGCCATCCACCCGGTCCAGGAAGCCGCCCCAGCGCGTTCCCTTGTGCTCGGCGGCATCCGTGCTGCTCAGCCACCGATCGGCCGGGACTTCACGGACGGCATCCACACCGCCGCTCAACAGCCGCCAGTAGGCCTCCGGGTCATTCGCTCCGCCCGGGAAGCGGCACCCCATGCCGACGATGGCGAGGTGCTCCGGCCCCGCGTCGGCCGTGACCTCTTTCACCTTCGGGGGCGCCAGGGGCCGCGCCTCGGCGTCGAGGACAGGCTCCAGCTTGCCGAACAGATGCGCCGTCAGCGACCGCACCGTGGGATAGGCGTAAGCGAGCGTCGCGGACAGCGTGAGCTTGAGCCCGGATTCGAGCCGGTTGCGCAGCTCCAGGCCCGTCAGGCTGTCCATGCCGAGGTCGCCAAACGGCTGCTCGGAGTCGATTCGAGCCGGCTCCATGCGCAGGATGCGCCCGAGCTGCTCACGCAAATAGCCCTCCAGCACCTCCCGCCGCCGAGCGGGCTCCGCCGCCGCCAGCAGGTCCCTTGCCCCACCCTTGCGCGAGGCGGGCGAGTTCACTCGCTCCTGCATGAGGACCGACAGGAACGGCGATTGCGCCGCGTTCAGGTAGAACTCGCGCCACTGCCGCAGGTCGAGTGGAACCACGGCCGCCTGGGTGATGTCCCGCGCCAGGAGTCTGCCCAGCGCGTCCAACGCTTGCGCTGGCGGCATGTTGCCCACGCCTCGCAGGGCCAGGCGGTCACCTCGGCCCGTCGCCGCCGCCGCGAGCCCCACGTCGGCCCAGGGTCCCCAGTTGATGCTCAATGCGGGCAGGCCCGCCGCGCGGCGGTGGTGCGCGAGCACGTCCATGAAGGCATTGGCCGCCGCGTAGTTGCCTTGCCCCGGAGAGCCGAGCAGCGAGGCCGCCGAGGAGAACATCACGAAGAAGTCGAGCGGCCGGTCCAGCGTCTGGGCATGCAGGTTCCACGCGCCCTGGACTTTCGGAGCCAGCACCGAGCGCAGCCGAGACGCGTCGAGTTGCGCCAACACGCCATCCGCGATGACGCCAGCCGCGTGGACGATGCCTCGCAGCGGAGGCAGCTCCGCTTCCAGCGCCGTGAGCAAGCGGCGCACCTCGTCGGCTCGCGTGACATCCGTGGCGTAGACGCGCACGGTGACGCCGTTCGCGCGGAGCGTGTCCAGCGCCTGATTCGCCTCCGCGGACGGTGCGCTCCTCCCGGTCAGGGCCACGTGCCGGGCGCCTTGCTGGACGAGCCACTTCGCCACCTCCAGACCCAGCCCGCCCAACCCGCCGGTGACGAGGTACGCCGCATCGTCCGAGCGCACGCCGAGCCCCGTCTCCGCCCCAGTCGCCCCTCGCCCCAGACGCGCGACGAAGCGCTGTGCCCCACGCAACGCCACCCGGTCCTCCGGGCCATTCGCCAGGAGTTCATCAACCAGGGACGCCACCTCCTCCGCCGAGGCCCGTGCACTCAGGTCCACATGCGAGCAGTGCAGCTCCGGGTGCTCATGGGTGATGACCGCCGCGAGCCCCGCCAGGGACGCAGCCGCCGGGACACCCGGCACATCCTCCCGGGCCGTGACGTGCAGACCCGACGTCACCAGCCACAAGCGAGGCGCGTCACGCCAGCCGCGTTGCGCCCAGGCTTGGAGCAGTTGCACCACGCTGGTACCGCCGGAGGTCACGGCGTTCTCGAAGGCCATGGGGTCCGAGACATCCGCCGCGACATCGAGCCCGTAGAGATGCACCATCCCCTTGCAGGGCGACCGCTCGCTGAAGGCATCCCGCAGCAGTGACTGGAAGTCCTCGAGCCGCGAAGAATCGACTCGGTAGTGGCCATTCCCCAGCCGCGCGTAGGGCGCCCCGGGCTCCACGACGACGCAGCGCTCGGAGCGTCCGGCGAGGGCGCGGACCAAGGTCAGCGCGACACCTCGCCCGTCCGCGAAGACGAGCCACCCCCCCTCGGTGCGAGGACTCCCAGTCTCGACAGCGGCCAGCCTCGGCTGGGGTTGCCATTGAACCGAATACAGCCAGCGGTCCACCTCATCGGCAGGCGCGCGGGTGGCCGCGGCCTTCTTGCAGACCAGCCGATGCACCTCGGCCACCACCCCACCCCGGTCATCCAGCAGCGTGACGTCGCACTCGATGCTGTCCGAACCCACCGCCGCGCCGTGGGAGATGCGCACGTGGCTCCACAGGCCCGCCGCTGGCGTCGCCAGGACGCGCAGCCGGGAGAGCGCCACCGGAACGTAGACGCCCCCACGGCTGTCGATGCCCTCCAGCGCGGCGGCCAGCACCTGGAAGCAGCCATCGAGCAACGCCGGATGCAGCGTGAAACGCGTCTCCTCGGACGAGGGTTCGCCCGTGAGTTGCACACGCCCCAGGGCCTCGCCCTCACCCCGGTACAGCGCCTGGACGACGCGGTAGCTGGGGCCGTAGTCCAGGCCCAACTCCCGCAGGCCCTGGTAGTGCGCCTCGACGGAGCACGGTGCGCCCAGACGCTCCCGCAGCGACTCCAGCGCGACGGGGGTGACAGCACTGGACACGTCATGCCGCAACGTCCCCTCCGAATGAAGCGTCCAGGTGACCTCGTCGGAAGGCGTCTCGCGCAGCACGGGGGCACTGAAGAGCCGGAACGCGCTGCGCTCCGGGCGCTCCGAGGTGAGCCAGAGTTGGAGCACCCGCTCCTCGTCCTCCGGGAAGGACATGAGCGCGCTGAAGCGCACCTCCTCCAAAGCCACCGCGCCCCCCAGCGCCTGCTTCGCCGCGCCGAGGGCCATCTCGGCCATGGCCGCGGCAGGCAACGCGGGGACGCCCTGAACGCGATGCTCCGCGAGCAGCGGGACGTGCTTCGGGCCCAACTGCACCTGCCACAAGCGGGAGACCTCCCCCTGTGCGGACAAGTCGATGCGCTCACCGATGAGCGGATGCGCGGACGCGGACCGAGCCGCGCGCGCAGTACGGGACGCGGGCTCCATCCAGAAGCGCTCGCGTTGCCAGGGGTAGGCCGGAAGCGGCACGCGCTGGCCCTTGGCCGGGTACACGCGGCTCCACATCACGCGGTGCCCGGAGGCATGGAGCGCCCCCAACGAGGAGAGCATCGTCCGCCGTTCGTCCTCGCCTCGCCGCGAGGACGCGAGCACCAGGCCGTCCATGGACGCGGCGGACAGTGTCTGCTCGATGGCTGGGAGCAGGACGGGGTGCGGGCTCACCTCGATGAAGACGGCATGCTCGCTCCCCAGCAGTTCACGCGTCGCGGCCTCGAAGCGCACGGGCAAGCGGAGGTTGTTCCCCCAATGGGCGGCGTTCAGCGACGTGCCTTCGACGAACGCCCCCGTCACGGTGGAGCAGATGGGGATTCGCGCCGCGCGAGGAACAATGGGTGCGATGCGCCCTTCCAGCTCCCGGCTGATGACCTCCACCAGGGGGGTGTGCGACGGCACATCCATCTTCACCCAGCGGGTGAAGACCCCGCGCTGTCCAAGCGCCTCGACCGCCTCCTTGACGGCCTCATGCTCGCCGGAGAGCACCTGCGACCGGGGGCCGTTCAATCCGCCCAGCCAGAGCCGGCCGCCCCAGGGACGAATGGCCTCCTCGGCGTCCTCCACCGAGAGCTCCACCAGGGCCATGGTCGCGCCCTGCCCCGCGAGGGTCCGCATGAGCTTGCTGCGGTGACACATGATGAGGCAGGCATCCTCCAGGCTGAGCGCCCCGGCCACATGCGCCGCGACCACCTCGCCCATGCTGTGGCCCATCACCGCGTCCGGCTCGATGCCCCAAGCACGCCACAGCGCGGTCAGCGCCACCTCGACGGCGAAGAGGACCGGTTGGTTGATGTCGATTTCCGCCAGACGTGAGTGCGGCTCGTCCGCGCCCAGCTCGTCGAGCACACTCCAGCCCAGATGGGGTCTCAGCACCGCGTCGACGTTGACGAGCGCCTCCCGGAACACGGGCTCGCGCTCCAGCAACGCCCGGCCCATCCCGACGCGCTGTGCACCTTGGCCGGGATAGACGAAGACGACCTTGCGCCGTGCGCTGAATGCCTTTCGGCCCGCCCACGTGCCCTCTGGAAGCTCGCCGCGCACGAACGCCCGGAGTCGCTCGGCGGTGCGCGCAGGAGTGTCCGCGAGGACCGTGAGCCGGTGCGCATGGTGCGTGCGGTGCGAGGACGCCGTGTAGCAGACGTCCACCAGGCGGTCGCCACTCTCTCCGACGAGTCGCTCCGCGTGGCGCGCCGCGAGGGCCACCAGGGCCTCACGGCTGCGCGCGGACAGCGGCAGCAGTTCGTCACGGAGAGGCAGCACGTCCTGGCACGCCGAAACGGGCGCCTCCTCCAGGATGACGTGTGCGTTGGTCCCACTGATGCCGAAGGAGCTGACACCGGCGCGGCGCGGCTGACCGGACGACTCCCACGGCGTGAGCCGCGTGGGAATCGTGAGCGTGCCGGCCTCCATGGGGATGCGCGGGTTCACCTGCTTGAGGTGCAGGTGCGCGGGGATGCGCTGGTGCCGCATCGCGAGGACGACCTTCATGATGCCCGCGATGCCCGCGGCGGACTCCAGGTGGCCCAGGTTCGTCTTCACCGAGCCGACGCCACACACCCCACCTTCCGGGCGAGGCATGCCGTAGGTCTCCTGGAGCGCCTCGAACTCAATCGGGTCACCAATGGGCGTGCCCGTGCCGTGCGCCTCCACGTAACTCACGTGCTCTGGCTTCAACCCCGCGCTGTCCAAGGCCTGGCGGATGAGGGCCTGTTGCGAGAGCACGTTGGGCGTGGTGAGTCCGGTCGACCGTCCATCCTGGTTGATGGCGGAGCCACGAACCGTCGCCAGGATGTGGTCGCCGTCCGCGACCGCGTCCGACAGTCGCTTGAGGACGACGAGCCCGCAGCCCTCGCCCCGGGTGAAGCCATTGGCGGAGGCATCAAACGCCTTGCTCCGGCCATCCGGCGCGAGCGCCTGGAGCTTCGCCACGAGCTGCACGGACCGCGGCGACAGAATCAGGTTCACGCCACCCGCGAGCGCCATGTTGCACTCACGCGCGCGCAGACTCTGACATGCCAGATGGAGCGACACGAGCGAGGACGAGCACGCCGTGTCCACCACCAGGCTCGGGCCCTGGAAGTTGAGCAGATAGGACAGCCGGCCGGAGAGGACGCTCGCGGCGACGCCCGTGGCGCTGAACGCGTCCCCGGTCTCAGGCTGCTCCACCTGCATGCAGTGGTAGTCGTCGTTGCACGCGCCGATGAACACGCCGCTGCGGCTGCCGGAGAGCCCCTCGACGTCCAGCCCCGCGTCCTCGAGCGCCTCCCAGGCCACCTCCAGCAACAAGCGCTGCTGGGGGTCCATCCGCACGGCCTCGCGCGGCGAGATGCCGAAGAAGGCCGGGTCGAACCCATCCACCGCGTCCAGGTAGCCGCCCCACCGCATGGCACCTTCCGCGAGGCCGGAGACGTCTTCTCCCGGCCAGCGGTCGAGCGGAATCTCACGGACGGCGTCCACCCCCGCTTCGAGCAGCCGCCAGTAAGCCTCCACGTCATCCGCGCGCGGGAAGCGGCACGCCATGCCGACGATGGCGATGGGCTCCTTCGCCGCGCCTTCCACGGCATTCAACCGCGACTGCATCTTCTCCAACGCCACCAGCATGCGCTTGGCGGGAGACAGCTCGGCCGATTCGTCGTTCCGATGGGACATAGGGGACTTTCTTCAATCCGCGAGCGCGGCGAGCTTCTCCGCGAGGAGCGCCTCGGCTTCGTTGTCCGAGAGCAGCTTGACGTTGTTGACGATGGCGGCTTCGAGCGCCTCGGCTTCATCCCTCGGCGCTTCGACCGGGGCTGTCAGAGGCAGGTGCAGAAGCTCCGCCAGATGCGCGACCAGCGCCGCCACCGTCGGGTGACGCCACACCAGCGTCGCGGGCAGCCGCAGCCCCAGGCTGGCCTCGAGCCGGTTGCGAATCTCCAAACCCATCAGCGAATCCAGCCCCATGCTGCCCAGCGGCTGCTGCGGGTCGATTCGCGTCGGCGCCAGACGGAGCACGTGCCCCGCCTGCTCACACAGGTGTGTTTCCAGCAGTTGGGCTCGCTTGAGCATCTCCGTGGCCCGAAGCGTCTCCACGAAGGCCCCCCTCACCGCCTGGGCCGCGCCACCACCGGCCTGTTCCCGCGCCAGCCGGGACAGGAACGGTGAACGCGCCGCCGTGAGGTAGAACTCGCTCCACTGCCGCAGGTCGAAGCGCATCACCACCACGCGTGGCAACGCGCTGTCCAGGATGCGGCCCAGGGCCTCCAGGGCCTGCGCGGGCGGCATGCTGTCCACGCCGCGTTGGGTGATGCGCTCTCCGCGCGCCTCCGCCGCTGCCGCCAGTCCCACGGCCGCCCAGGCCCCCCAGTCCACGCTCAACGCGGGCATGCCGAGCCCCCGCCGATAAGCCGCCAACGCGTCGAGGAAGGCATTGGCCGCCGCGTAGTTGCCCTGGCCCGGTGAGCCCAGCAGTGAGCCCGCCGCGGCGAAGAGCACGAAGTGTTCGAGCGGAGCCCCCGCCGTCAGCGCATGCAGGTTCCAGGCGCCCTGGACCTTGGGCTCCATCACCTTGCGCAACCGCTCCGCGTTGAGGTTCACCAGGACGCCGTCGTCGAGCACGGCCGAGGCGTGGAAGACGCCTCGGAGCGGAGGCATGTCCGCCGCGACCTCCCCCAACACACGCTCGAGGTCCGGACGCGCGGCGACATCGGCCTTGAAGACGCGAACCTCGGCCCCCATCGCGCGAAGGGCGTCCAGCGCCCCGTGCGCCTCCGAGGAAGCGCCCTTCCGTCCCAGCAACGCGAGGTGCCGCGCGCCACGCTCGACCAGCCACTTCGCGAGCTCCAGGCCCAAGCCTCCCAGACCTCCCGTTATCAGGTAGGTGCCATCCGCGCGGAACTCCACCGGCGCGGATGGACTCCGCGCCATCCGAGTCAGCCGCGCCACGAACCGCGCCGTCCCCCGGAGCGCGACCTGATCTTCCAGGCTCGACGCGAGCAGCTCGCCCACCAGCGCATGCGCCTGGGCGTCGTCGCGGGCGCCCAGGTCCACGTTGCAGCTCCGCAGCTCCGGGTGCTCCAGCGACAGCACCCGCCCCAGTCCCCAGAGCGAGGACTGCGCGACGTGCTCGACATGCGCGCCCACCGTGACGGCCTGGGCGCCTTCCGTCACCAACCACATCCGGGGCATGTCCCGGAATCCCGCGCCGACCCACGCCTGCGCGAGGTGCAGGGCGCTCTCCACGCTCAACGCCCGTGCCTTCGTCAGCGCATCCACGCCCACGTCCGGCTTCGGCACGTCCAGACTGAAGAGGTGCACGACGCCTCGGCACGCGGGCCGCCCCGCGCCGAACTCCGCCGCCAGGATTCGCTCGAAGCCCTCCGGCCGTGACGGGTCGACCACGTGGTGACCGGGTTCGAGCTGACGCGACTCCGGCCCGTGCGATACGAGGACGCAGCGTTCACCGCGCTCGTTCAGCGCGGCCTTCAGCTTCCGCCCGAACCCCTGGCGGTCCGCGAGCACCAGCCATGCTCCGGCTGGCGCCTCCGCGGGTGAGGGGGACTCCTCGCGCGGAGCCTCGTGCCACTCGACCTGATACATCCACCCGTCGATTTCGTCCGCGGAGCGCCGGCGCACCGAGTCCAGACGACGCGCCATCAGACCCCTCGCCTCCATCAGGACCTGGCCGTCCGCGCTCAGCAGCGTCACGTCCGCTTCAATCGCCCCCGGGCCGCTCGCGGTGCCTGGACGAACACGGGCGTGCCCCCAGAGCTCTCGGCCAGGGCGCCCGTGGACGCGAAGCGTGTCCACGGCCACCGGGACGAACGTCTCGCCCCGACGGTCCCCCAGACCCGCACCGTTGATGGCTTGCAAGCAGGCATCCAGCAGCGCGGGATGGAGCTGGTGCGCTGACATCTCCGCCGCCACGGACGGCGACAGCTCCAAGCGGGCCACCGCCTCGCCTTCGCCCTTCCACAGCTCCTTCACCAGACGAAAGCTCGGCCCGAACGCCACGCCGCGCTCCAGCATGAGCTGGTAGTGCGTCTCCCCTTCCAGGTGTACGGAGCAGCGCGCCCTCGCCTCATCGAGCGAGAACGCCTCGGCCGAATCCCTCTCGCGCAGCCGCCCTTCGGCGTGCAGCGTCCAGGTGCCCTGAGCGTCCGCCGGTCTGCTGAAAATCTGGAAGCGCTTCGCGCCATCCTCCTCGGGGCTGAGGCGCATCTGAACCGAGCGCGCCTCGTCCCGGGGCAGCACCATCATCTCCTGGAAGATGACGTCCTCGAGCGCATGGCTCGCCTGTCCCCAAACCTCGGCGGCCCCCGCGAGCGCCATCTCCAGATAACCAGTGCCTGGCAGCACGACCTCCCCGTGGACGACGTGGTCCGCCAGGTACGCCGGGGCGTCAGCGAACAGCTCGGTCTGCCAGAGATGCGCACCGTCCTGTCCGGCCAGCGGCACATGCCGACCCAGCAGCGGATGGAGCCCCAGCTCACCGCCCCGCCGGGACCTTGGCGAAGACTCCATCCAGAAGCGCTCGTGCTGCCAAGGATAGGTGGGCAGCGCCGCGAGCCGGCCTCGCACCGGGTGCTGGCGCGCGAGGTCGACCTCGTACCCGTCGACGTACAGAGCGCCCAGTGAGGTCAGCATCGAACCGCGCTCGTCCTCGTCCCGCCGGAGCGACGGCAGCACCGTCCCTTCGCGTCCGAGGTGCCGCAGGTGCTGCTCCACCGCGGGCAGGAGGATGGGATGCGGACTCAGCTCGATGAAGAGGTCATGGCCATCCACTGCGAGCTTCTCGATGGCCTTCGAGAACAACACCGGCTCACGGAGATTGTCGGCCCAGTAGTCCGCGCCGAACTCCGCACCATCCGTCACCCTCCCTGAGACTGTCGAACAGATGGGGACCTGTGATGCGCGCGGCTGGATTCCCTCCAAGGCGGCGAGCAACTCCGGCCGCAGCGGGTCCATCTGCGGGCTGTGCGACGCCACATCCACTTTCACGAAGCGGCAGAAGACGTCGCGCTGCTTGAGCTGACCCGCGATGGCTTCGATGGCGCCCGGTGCGCCGGAGAACACGGTGGAGCGCACGCTGTTGCTCACCGCGACGGAGACCTGCGCCTCGAAGCCGCGCAGGGCCTCCTTCGCCTCCTCCAACGTCAGGTCCACCAGGAGCATGGCGCCCTGGCCACTCACGCCCCGCAGCAAGCGACTGCGTCGGCAGATGATTCTCGCGGCGTCCTCCAGACTCAGCGTCCCCGCGACATGCGCGGCGGCGACCTCCCCCATGCTGTGCCCCACCACCGCGTGCGGCTGGATGCCCCACGCGCGCCACAGCTCCGCCAGCGCGACCTCCATCGCGAAGAGCACGGGCTGGATGACGTCAATCTCCTGGAGACGGCTACGGCCCTCCTCCGCCGCGAGCTCTTCCAGGATGCTGAAGCCCGACCACTTCTGAATGACCGCGTCGCAGTGCTCCAATGCCTCGCGGAACGCCGGTTCCTCCGCCAGCAACCTCCGGCCCATCCCCAGCCACTGGGAGCCCTGTCCCGGAAACACGAACACCACGCGGTGTCGGGCCGTCCCCGTCACACGACCAGTCGCCGCCCCCGGCACGGACTCACCGCGAGAGAAAGCCTCAAGCTGCTCCGCGAGCGCCTCATGGGTCCGGCCCGCGAGCGCCAGTCGATGCTCGTGGTGGGCGCGAGACACGGCCGCCGTGGCGCAGACCTCCCGAAGTGGCACCTCACCGTGCGAGGAGAGCCATTGCGCGTGTGCGCCCGCCATGGCCCGGAGCGCCTCCGGACCGCGCGCCGACAGCACGAGCAGCTCCGAATCCCGAACAGGCACCGCCGGCGGAGTCATAGGCGCGGGCGGCTCCTGGAGGATGACGTGCGCATTGGTTCCGCTGATGCCAAAGGCACTCACGCCTGCCAAACGCGGCTGCCCGGTCCGAGGCCACGGCTGCGGCTCGGTGGGAACAACCACCGGCACCCCCTCCAGGACGATGTCCGGGTTCAGGCGACGGAAGTGCAGGTTCGGCGGAATCACCTCGTGACGAAGCGCGAGCGCCGTCTTCAGCACGCCCGTGAGGCCCGCGCTCGCCTCCAGGTGTCCGACGTTCGTCTTCACCGAGCCGACGAAGAGCGGTGCATCTGGACCGCGTCCTACTCCCAGCGCACGCGCCAGCGCTTGAAGCTCGATGGGGTCGCCCAACGAGGTCCCCGTCCCGTGGGCCTCGACATAGGAAATCCGTTCAGGCCCGAGCCCAGCGCTCGCCAGCGCCTGTTCGATGACGCGTTCCTGCGCCGGACCGTTGGGCACCATGAGTCCACTGCTGGCGCCGTCCTGGTTCACCGCCGAGCCCACGATGAGCGAGAGAATCTCATCGCCTCGCGCCAGTGCGTCCGAGAGGCGCCTGAGCACCAGGACCACGCAGCCCTCCGCGCGCACGAAGCCATTGGCAGACGCGTCGAAGGTCTTGCACCGCCCATCCGGTGCGAGCCCGCGGCTGCTGGAGAGGGCAATCGTCGGGTCCGGCAGCAGCATGAGGTTGGTGCCAGCCGCGAGCGCCAGGTCGCACTCGCGGTTGCGCAGGCTCTGACTGGCCAGGTGCAGGCCCACGAGCGATGACGAGCACGCGGTGTCGATGGCCATGCACGGGCCCTGAAGCCCCAACGTGTACGCCAGACGGCCGGCCGCGGCGTTCAGCGACGTGCCCGTCAGGTGGTAGATGTCCGGGGCATCCCCGAGCTGGCGGGCCTGAAGCTGCGCGTAGTCACTGCCGATGATGCCCAGGAAGACACCGGATCGGCTTCCGGCGAGCTGGTCCGGAGGCTGCCCCGCGCGTTCGAGTGCCTCCCACGCGACCTCCAGCAACATCCGCTGCTGAGGGTCCATGCGCGACGCCTCCCGAGGGGAGACACCGAAGAAGGCGGCGTCGAATTGATCCACGCCTTCGATGAACCCACCCCAGCGCGCATAGGTCCGGCCCCGCCGGGTGGGGTCCGGGTCGAACAGCGCATCCACGTCCCAGCGCTCGCGCGGCACTTCGGTGATGGCGTCCACGCCGTCGTGGAGCAATCGCCAGAAGGCCTCCGGTGTCCGCGCTCCGCCGGGAATCCGGCAGGACACGCCCACGATGGCGATGGGCTCCGAACGCGCACGCTGGAGTGCCTCGCGCTCCGCGTGCAGGTCGAGCGCCAGCAACGCGAGCCTCTTGGGCGAGAGGCCCGAAATCTTCTCGTAGAATTCCTTGCTCATCGCGGCCGTCCGATTCAGCGCAGCTTCTGGGCAATCAACCGTTCGACTTCGTCGTCTGACAGCTCGGTGACCTGAGACAGGCGCGCCGAGAGGTCATCGATGTCCACGGACATCGCCGAGGACTTCGGTGCTGGGGCGGTTGGCACGGGCAACGGGACCTCGACCGAGGTGACTGTCGCGGCCAGCCGCTTCGCCAACGCGAGCACCGTTGGGTGGTCGAACGCGAGGCTCGCGGGCAACTCCTTCTCGAGCCCGCGCTGCAACACATTGCGCAGCTCCACGGACATCTGGGACGTCATGCCCATCTGGAAGAAGCCACGGTCCGCGGGCGGAAGCTCCATGGGCGCGAATCCGAGGATGCGCCCCACCTCACCCTGGATGCGTTGAACCAACGTGTCGAAGCGACGGTCCGCCGGGAGCGATTGGAGCTCCAGGAGCAGCCGCGCCCGCGACGTGGCGCCGCGGGCCACGCCAGGTGAGGACTCGCCCATGTGGTGAAGGAAAGGCCTGCGACGCCGGGCCTCCCAGATGGGCTTCAGCACGGACCAATCGACCGAGGCGACCGTCTTGTGGCTCGCCCCCGAGCGAAGCACCTGTCCCATCGCGTCGAGCGCCCGCTCGGAGTCCATGGGGTTGAGCCCGAACCGCGTGTAGCTGCGAGCGGAGCCGCCACGCTCGCCGCCAATCTCGTCCCACGTTCCCCAGTGGAGGGTGGTCGCGGGCAGTCCGCCCATTCGCCGGTGGTGCGCGAGCGCCTCGAGGAACTGGTTCCCCGCCGCGTAGTGCGCAAGCCCGGAGGCGCCCCACAGCGTCGACGTGGAGGAGAACAGCACGAAGAAGTCGAGTTCGATTCCGCGCGTCAGCTCATGCAGCACCCAGCTCCCGAGCACCTTGGGCCGCAACATCGCCGTCATCGCAGCGGCGTCCAGGTCCTCCAGCGGGCATTCGGTGATGAGCGCGGCGGCGTGAATCACCCCGCGCAACGGCGGGAGCGTCGCGGCCAGATAGACGAGATGCGCCGCCATGCGCTCACGGTCCGCCACGTCCACCGACACCGGGGTGACGGTCGCCCCCTGGGCTCGGAGCGACGCGAGCGCCTCACGCCGCCGCGCTGAAACGGCATCCCCGGCGTCCGCCACACCGCTCCGGCCCAGCAACACCAGGTGCCGAGCCCCCCGCTCCACCAACCACCGTGCGACCTTCAGCCCCAGCCCGCCCAGCCCTCCCGTCACCAGGTACGTCGCATCCGAGCGCAACCGCGGGGACTCGCCTCCCGCCTCCACCCGCCCTCGCGAGAGCCGGGGCACCAGCACCCGGCCCTCACGGAGGACGAGCTGGTCCTCGCCGTCGTGGCCCGACGCGGCGATCTCCCGAAGGACCGCGGAGGTCTCATCGGCCGAGGCCAGCGGCGGCAGGTCGATGAGGCCACCCCACACCCCGGGCTGTTCCAGGGACAGGCTCCGGCCCATGCCCCACAGCGGCGACTGTGCCAGCGACACCGGCTCCGTGCCGGTCCCCGTGACTTGAGCCCCCCGAGTCACCACCCAGAGCTTCGCGCGCCCGGGCACGGCGATGAGCGCCTTCATGAGGTGCAACGCGGCGACCGTGGACTCAGGGGCCCCCGTCTCCGACATGGCGCCAAGCCCCTCGTCGAGCCCCCAGAGAAAGAGCGCTCGCCCCTCGTGTTCCGGGGTCGGGGTGGGCGCCTCTCGCAGCACGCGCGCCAGGTCCTCGGGGCGCTTCGGGTCCACCACGAAGCGGTGTGCATTCAGACGCTGATAGGACTCCCCCGCCGTCACGATGACGCTGGGCACCCCCTCACGCCGCAACGCCTCCGCGAACGTCGAACCCCAACCACCCCGGTCAGCGAAGATGAGCCACTCCGCCGACACGGCCCGCGTCGAAACCACCGGACGTTCTTCCCACGTCACGTCGTGGAACCAGTCCTGCGCCCGGGCTTCCCCCAGCACTTCGAGGAGCCGCTCCGCCGCCACACGCCGCAGCCGCACACCACGGGCCACCGCCACCACCCGGCCGTCCCCATCCAACAAGGTCAGGGCCGCCCTGCGTTCATCCGGTTGAGACGCGTGTGAGACAGCGACGTGGGCCCACTGGACGTCCGCCCGGCCTGGGACGCATTCGAACGACTCGATGCCCACCGGCATGAAGAGCGCGGCCTCATCCGGCTCGGCGGCCATCGCGACCGCCAGCGTCTGCAACCCCGCGTCCAGCAGCGCGGGATGGAGCTGATAACGAGCCGCCTCCTGAAGCCGCTCCGAGGCAGGCACCACGCGCCCGAGCGCCTCGCCCGGCCATCGCCACGCCTCGCCCAACGTCCGCAGCGCATCGTCGTACTGGACGTTGCATCGCTCCAGCTCAGCGTAGACCGCCGTGCCCGGCACATGCTGCGCACACCGAGCGCGAACCCCGTCGAGGGACTCATGCGTTGGCAACGCCGAGCCCAGCGGCTGGAGCTGCCCCTGGCAGTGCCGGACCCAGCTCGAATCCGAAGACGCACCGCCCTCACCCCGGCTGTGAATCTGGAACGCGTGCGTGCCTCCCGAGGCGGAAGACAGGTGGACCTGAACGACTCGCCGGGCGTCCCCCTTCAACACCAGGGCTCTCTCGAACGCCACGTTCGACAGCGCCCGGCCTCCCACACCCAACGTCTCCGCGGCGCCGCTCAGGACCAGCTCGATGAGCGCTGACGCGGGAACGACGGCGACGCCGCCCAACCGATGCGCGCCGAGCCACGGCAACGCGGTGCTGCTCAGCTCCAATTCGAAGACGTGGCCGTCGACCCCGTGCGCGACTCGCACGGGCCTTCCCTTGAGGGACGTCACCGCCTCGACGACCGAAGGCGCCGCCGAGGCCGCCGCGTCGAGCCAATACCCTCGGTGCTGCCACGGATAGGCGGGCAGCGTCGTCAGCCTGCCTCCCGCAGGGAAGAGCCGCCGCCATTGCACGGGGTTTCCCGCGCGGTACAGCGCACCCATGGACTCCAGGAGGACGGTCCGCTCTCGCTCGTCTCGGCGCAAGGACGCGAGCGTCAGCCCCTCCCTGCCCGCATGTTGCAGGCAGCGCTCGACCGCCGGCAGGAGGATGGGATGCGGGCTCATCTCCATGAAGACCGTGTGCCCTTCCTCCGCGAGCTTCCCGATGGCCGTCGAGAACAGCACCGGCTCACGGAGGTTGCGCACCCAGTACGCGGCGTCGAAGCCCGAGCCGTCGCAAGGCGTCCCGCTCACCGTGGAGATGATGGGGACCGATGAAGCCCTGGGATGCACGTGAGCGAGGACCGACAGGAGCTCGTCACGCAGCGGGTCCACCTGCGGGCTGTGTGAGGCCACGTCGACCTTCACCCAGCGGCAGAACACGTTGCGCGCCTCGAGTTCCCCGCGAATCGCTTCGAGCGCGCGGGTCTCTCCGGAGAGCACCGTCGACGTGGGGCTGTTGCTCACCGCGATGGCCACCTGCGCTTCGCGGCCCCCCAGCGCCTTGCGTGCGTCCTCCAGCGGCAGCTCGGTCGCCAGCATCGCGCCCTGACCGCTGATGCGCCGAAGCAGCCGGCTGCGCAGGCAGATGATGGCCGCCGCGTCTTCCAGGGACAGCGCGCCCGCCACATGCGCCGCGGCCACCTCGCCCATGCTGTGCCCCACCACCGCGTCGGGCTCGACGCCCCACGACCGCCAGAGGGCCGACAACCCCACCGCCATCGCGAACAGCACCGGCTGGACGACGTCGATTTCATGGAGCCGGGACGCCTCGGGCGGCGCGCGCAGCACCTCGACCAGGCGCCAGGACACGTGGGGCCGCATGGCCTCGTCGATGCGCTCCACGGCCTCCCGGAAGACAAGCTCCTGGTCGAAGAGCTGCCGCCCCATGCCGAGCCACTGCGAGCCCTGCCCCGGGAACACGAAGGCCACCTTGCGCCGCGTGTCCGTCTTCGCCGCGACGGGCGCGGGGCGGGCCTCGGCGAACTCGCGAAGCTGTGCCGCCAGCGAGGCGGGAGACTCCCCCGCGAAAGCCACGCGGTATTCGTGATGCGTCCGCCGCAGCGCGGACGTGAAGCAGACATCCCGGAGCGACACCTCCGGCGCCGACGCGAGTAGGTCCGCGTACCGACGCGCCAACGTCTGGAGCGCCGAGGCCGAACGGGCCGACAGCGGCAGCAGGTACGCGCCCTTCTCCCGCGCGGCGGAGGCCACGGGCGCTTCGGGAGGCTCTTCCAGAATCACGTGCGCGTTCGTTCCGCTGATGCCGAAGGAGCTCACCGCGCCCCGGCGCTTCCGGGCATCACGTACGGGCCACGGGCGCAGCGTCGTCGGCAGGGTGATGGACTCCCCCCCGAAGTCGATGCGCGGATTCAGACGCTGGAAGTGCGCGAGCGGCGGGACGGCCTCTTGTTGCAGCGAGAGGACCATCTTGATGACACCCGCGATGCCCGCGGCCGACTCCAGATGACCGATGTTCGTCTTCGCCGCGCCAATGACGAGCGCTTGCTCCGCGGTGCGCCCCTGGGCGTAGACCTCATGGAGCGCCTCCATTTCGATGGGGTCGCCCAGCGAGGTGCCCGTGCCATGGGCCTCGATGCAGTCGATGTCCGCGGGCTCCAGGCTCGCGTTCTGGAGCGCCTGACGGATGAGCGCCTTCTGCGCGAGCACGTTCGGCGCCGTCAGGCCCGCGGACTTGCCGTCTTGGTTGACGGCCGAGCCTCGGACGAGCGCGAGGATGTGGTCACCGGCCGCAATCGCATCCGACAAGCGCTTGAGGACCACCACGCCGCAGCCCTCGCCACGCACGAAGCCATTGGCGCGCGCATCGAACGTCTTGCAGCGCCCGTCCGGCGCGAGCGCCTGTGCCCGGGACACCCTGCTGGAGGAGAGCGGCGACAGGATGAGGTTGACGCCGCAGGCCAGCGCCATCGAGCACTCCTGCTGACGCAGGCTCTGGACCGCCAGGTGCAACGCCACCAGGGACGACGAACACGCGGTGTCCACCGACAGGCTCGGCCCTTGGAAGTCCAGGAGGTACGACAGGCGCCCCGGCACCACGCAGTTGATGGCCCCCGTCACGCTGCTGGAGTCACGCGCGGACGGATTGCCCATCTGGAGCAGCGCGTAGTCGTCGCTGTACACGCCGACAAACACGCCCGTGCGACTGCCGGCAAGGCCCGCCACGTCCAATCCGGCGTGCTCCAGTGCCTCCCACGCCACCTCCAGCAGGATGCGCTGCTGCGGATCCATCCGGTGCGCCTCGTGCGGCGAGATGCCGAAGAAGTCCGCGTCGAACTGGTCCACCTTGTCGATGAACGCACCCCACTTCGCGCCCAGCTTCTCCAAGGCCTCGGGGTCCATGCGAGCCATGGCCTCACGGGTCCACCGAGATGACGGCACCTCGGTGACGGCGTCCACGCCGTTGCACAGGAGGTCCCAGTACGACGCCGGGCTGTTCCCGCCCCCCGGGAACCGGCACCCCATGCCAATGATGGCCACCGGCTCGGATTGAATGGCTTCCACCGCATCGAGCCGCGACTTGAGTTCCATCGCCAGCAGCGCGAGCCGCTTGGGGGAGTACAGCGCAACCTTTTCCGCGAAAGTCGTCATGAGCCCCGCGCCATCCTCTGAGCGAACAGCCGCTCGACTTCGTCTTCCGACAGGTCGTCAATCGCACTGGCCGTCGCGCCCGCCCGTGGCGCGGGTGGCGGTGCCGCTTCGGGCGGCGTGTCTTCCAGGGAGAGGCCCAGCTTCTCCGCCAGGAACGGCGCCAGCGCGGCCACCGTCGGGTATGTCCACACCACCGTCGCGCTCAGCTTCAGCCCGAGCGCCGCTTCCAGGCGGTTGCGAATCTCCATGCTCATCAGTGAGTCGAGCCCGAACGTCACCAACGGCGTTCTCGAGTCGATGCGCGCTGGCGGCATGCGCAGCACCGCGCCAATCAACTCACGCAGGTGCGCATCCAGCAGGCCCCGCCGCTCGGAGCCTCGCGCGGTGTCGAGCTGCTCGCGAAGCTTGCCGCGCCCCGAAATCGCCGGTGCCCGAGTCGCCGCTTCCTGGGCCAGCCGGGTGAAGTACGGCGACTGCGCGGCGGACAGGTAGAAACCCAGCCATTGTCTCGGCTCGAAGGCCATCACACTGAGGTGGGGACGCTCCTGGCCCATCAACATGCCGAGCACCGTCAGCGCCTTGTCCGGAGGCATGCCCCCCAGTCCGCGCGCCTCCAGACGTTCCCCGCGATTGGCCTGCGCGGCCGCCAGTCCCACGCGTGTCCAGGTGCCCCAGTTGATGCTCAGCGCGGGCAGGCCCTCCGCCGTGCGCGCCTGGGCCAGCGCATCCATGAAGGCATTCGCCGACGCGTAGTTCGCCTGCCCCGGCGTGCCCAGGGACGCCGCCACGCTGGAGAAGAGGACGAAGTGCTCCAATGGCAGATGGCGCGTCTGCGAATGCAGGTTCCAGCTCCCCTCGACCTTGGGGGCCGACACCGAGGCGAAGCGCGCGTCCGTGAGGTTCAGCAGCAACCCGTCATCGAGCAGGCCCGCCGCGTGGAACACCCCCTTCAACGGCCGCATCCCCGTCGCCACGTGCGCCAGGGCCCGTGCCACGTCCTCCGGGCGCGAGACATCCGCCTGGAAGCACTCCACCCGCGCCCCCGCCTCGCGCAGCGCCGTGAGCGCCTGCTCCGCCTCGACGCCCGGCGCACGGCGCCCCATCAATAGGAGATGTCTGGCACCGTGAGCGACGAGCCAGCGCGCGAGCTCGAGCCCCAGCCCGCCCAGGCCGCCCGTGATGAGGTAGGTGCCATCCGGCCGAAACAGGGTCGACGGCTCACGGAGGGACAAGCACTCCGGCGCCCGAGAGAGCCTCGCCACCCGCCGGGCGCCACCGCGCCAGGCGGTCTGGTCCTCGAAGGTGGTGGAGGACACCTCTCGCAAGAGCGCGTCGGCGGCGACGTCCACGCCGCCTTCCAGGTCCACCCGCGTGCAGCGCAGCTCCGGGTGCTCCACCGCGAGCACCTGTCCCAGCCCCAGGAGCGGAGCTTGTGCCACCGCGACGTGCTCCGCCGGAACTCCAACGGACCGCGCACCTCGCGTGGCCAGCCAGAGCCGGGGCGCATCTCTCCACCCAGCCCCCGTCAGCGCCTGGACCAGGTGCAGCACGCTCGTGGTGCCAAGCCGCCGCGCGGCGCCCAACGCCTCCCCCGTGAGCGTGTCGTTCGACGCGATGTCGAGACTCCAGAGATGCACCACGCCGCGGCACGGCGGAACACCGACCCCCACCCCATCCCCGAGCAGCCGGCGCCAATGCTCCGCGTTGTTGGGGTCGACCTCCGCCCCACCCGCGCCCAGGAACCGATACGCCTCCCCGGGCGTGACGAGCACACACGTCTCACCTCGCGCCCGCAGCTCGGTGGAAAGCCGCTGCCCCACGCCCCCCCGGTCGCCCAGAATCAGCCAGCTTCCCGGCGTACGCTCCGGCCACGTCAGGACCGCGGGAAGCGAGCGCTCCTCCCAGTCCACCTGATAGAGCCATTCACCGAGTTCCTTGCGCGCCGACGCCCCCGCATCGAGCCGGTAGAGGCGCAGCCCTTCGAGCGACATCAGGACGCGGCCCTCCTCATCCAGGAGCCAGCAGTCGAAGCTCCGCTCTCGTGCCCCAGCCTCCCCCTCCCCCCGGGCCTTCACGCGCGCCCACGCCGACCGCCCAGGCCGATGGAAGTACCGGACGCGGCCCAAGCCCACCGGAACGTACGTGGAGGAAACGGCCCCACCCGCCAGCGGGTTCAGCAGCTCCAACGCGACTTGCAGCCCCGCATCCAGGAGCGCGGGATGGAGCCGATACGCCTCACTTTCGGCGGCAATCGCGTCGGAGACCTCCAGGCGCCCCAAGGCCTCGTCCTCGGTTCGCCAGATGCCGCGCAGTCCCTGGAACGTGGGGCCGTACTGGAGCCCCTGCTCCCGACGGCGGTGGTAGTGCGTCTCAGCGGAGAGCGGCACCGTGAGGCGGGTCCAGAGGGTGTCTGGCGTCTCGACGGAGTGCGTCTCGTCCGCGCGCGCCTCGCGGCGCAGGGAGCCCGCCGCGTGCTTGCGCCAGACCTTCTCCCCCTCCAGTCGGCTGGAAATCTGGAAGGTGGCGTGGCCGGGTGACTCCTCCTTCAGCACGACCTGCACACGCCTCGCTTCTCCGGAGGCGAACGCGAGCATCTCGCTGAGCGACACGTCCTCCAGCACCAGGCCCGCCTCACCCAACACCTCCGCCCCCGCGCCCAACGCCATCTCCACGTATCCAGCACCTGGAAAGACGACGTCGCCCCCGACAACGTGGTCGGTGAGGTATGGGAAGGCCGCCACGCTGACGGTCTGCTCCCAGAACCAGGTGCCCGGCTGCACGGAGGAGTCGAGCGAACGTCCGATGAGCGGATGCCCCTGCCGATCCGCGAGGGGCACCGCATCCCGCTCGGCCTCGTCCGGCAACCAGAAGCGCTCCCGCTGCCACGGATACCGGGGCAACGCGACGACGTTTCCCCCCGCCGGATGCAGCGCGGTCCAGTCCACGGAGCAGCCCCAGGCGTAAAGCGCCCCCAGGGACTCCAGGAGGCTGCGCCGCTCGTCCGACTGCCGCCGCAATGACGCGACGACGAGGGCGTCCCTCCGTGACGCGCGGAGCGTCTCATCGATGGGCGCGAGCAACACCGGGTGCGGGCTCATCTCGACGAACACACTGAAGCCGTCCGCCAACAACTGCTCGACGGCCCCGTGGAACAGCACGGGCTCGCGCAGGTTGCTGACCCAATACACCGCATGGAAGCCGGCGCCATCGCTCACCTGCCCCGTCACCGTCGAGCAGATGGGCACCGGCGCGGCGACCGGCGCGACGCCATCGAGGACGCGCAGCAAGTCCTCCTTCAGCCCATCCATCTGCGGGCTGTGCGAAGCGACGTTCACCTTCACCCTGCGGCAAAAGACGCCCTCCGCCTCGAGCCGTGGCAGCAGCACATCCAGGGCCTCGGTGTCACCGGAGAGCACCGTCGAGCGCGCGCTGTTGCTGACCGCGACCGACAGCCGCGATTCGAATCCCTCCAGCGCCGCGCGGGCCTGCTCCAGCCCCAGCTCCACCACGGCCATGGCCCCCTGACCGCTCTTGCACCGCAGCAGTTGGCTGCGCAGGCAGATGATGCGGGCCGCATCGCTGAGACTCAGCGCGCCCGCGACATGCGCCGCGGCCACTTCGCCCATGCTGTGCCCCACCACCGCGTCGGGCGCGATGCCCCACGAGCGCCACAGCGCGGCCAACGCCACCTGCACCGCGAAGAGCACCGGCTGCACCACGTCGATGTCCTGAAGACGCGACCGGGATTCCTCCGCGAGCAGCTCCTCGGCCAGCGACCAGGCGACATGCGGCCGCATCGCGCGCTCACAGGCCTCGATGGCGGACCGGAACACAGGCTCGTCACGAAGGAGCTGACGCCCCATGCCCAGCCATTGCGAGCCCTGCCCTGGAAAGACGAACGCCACCTTGGCCCGCCCCTCGGGGCTCACCTGTCCCTGGCGCACGCACGAGTGGGGCTCCCCCCGCGTGAACGCCTCCAGCGCCTCCGCGAACTCCTGCCGCGAGCTGCCCACCACCGAGAGCCGATGGGAGAGATGACCGCGCCGTACTCCCGCCGTGTACGTGAGGTCCTCCAGCGCGGGCCCCCCTTGCCCCGACGCCTCCAGGACGCCCCACCAATCCGCCGCCAGTGCCTCCAGCGCCTCCGGGCTTCGCGCCGACAGCGGCAACACCCGCACCGGCCCGGGCACCGTGTCACGCGGCCGTCTTCCAGTCCCCAGCGCGTCCCAAGGGACAGGAGCGCCCCGCGTGTAGAGCACGCCCAGCGTGTCCAGCAGCGTGCCCCGCTCGTCCTCTTGCCGCCGCATGGACGCAACCACTCGGCCCTGGCACCCCAGGTGGCGCAGCGTCACCTCGATGGGGTGCCGCAGAATCGCGTGCGGGCTGATCTCCAGGAAGGTGTCGTGCCCCTGTTGGATGGCGTGTGACAGCGCGCCGGTGAAGAGCGTGGGCCACGCGATGTTCTTCACCCAGTGCGCGGCATCCGCGCTCATGCCGTCGAGCGGCGCCCCGGTGATGGACGAAATCAAGGGCACCCGCGCCGGGCGTGGGCGGAGGTCTCGAAGGGCTTCGCGAAGCTCCGGCGCCAGCACGTCCATGCGCGGGCAGTGCACAGGAACATCGATCTCCACCTGACGGCAGAAGACGCCACGCGCCTGCAACGTCGCGAGCACGGCGTTCAGCGCATCCACGTCGCCCGACAACACCGTGGCGTCGGCGCCGGAGTCGATGGCCCGGAACAGCCGTCCCTCGTAACCGACGAGCAGTTCAGCGGCCTCCGCCCAGGGAACCCCCACGACCACCAGACCGCCCTGCCCCCGAAGCTGGCCCATCACACGGGCCTCCGCGCACACGACCCGGATGGCGTCCTCGAGGTCCAGGACACCCGCCGCGTAGGCGGCCGAGACCTCGCCAATGCTGTGCCCCACCACCGCCGCGGGCTCGATGCCCCAGGAGCGCCACAGCTCCGTCAGGGCCATCTCGACGGACACAATGGCGGGGAGCGCGATGTCGATGTGATTCAGCCGCTGGGAGGCATCCTCGGCGCGCAGCACCTCCAGCAGCGACCACCCCTCCGACTGCTGGATGAGGCGGTCACACCGCAGCAGCGTCGCGCGGAACGCGGGCTCCACCGGCAGGAGCGCCAACCCCATGCGCGGCCACTGGCAACCATGCCCCGAGAACACGAACACCGGCTTCCGAGATGACGCCGGCTCCACCACGCCCGTCGCGACACCGGGCCGCAGCGCCCCCGCCAGGAAGGCCTCGAGCCCCGCCCGCAGGTCCTTCCGCGTCCGGACCGTCAATGCCAGACGATGGGGATGCTCGCGGCCATCCGCCTCGGCGGCCCGCAGCAAATCCGCCAGGGACAGGTGCTCCGGGGCCAACGTGCGTTCGAGCAGCCGCAGGGCCGCGGCGCGGAGGTCTTCGGCTGTTTCGCCGGACAGGTGGACGGGCTCCGCCCTCGGCACGTCCGCCTCCTCCAGCACCATGTGGCAGTTCGCGCCACCGAAGCCGAACGAGCTGACGCCCGCGAGGAGCTTCCGGTCCGGCTCCGGCCACTCGCCCACCGCCCGCTGAACCGTCAGGCCCAAGGACTCGAAGGTGATGAGCGGATTGGGCGTCTCGAAGTGGAGGCTGGCGGGAAGCGCCCGGTGCTTGATGCAGAGCGCGGTCTTGATGAGGCCCGTGATGCCCGCGGCGGCTTCCAGGTGACCGATGTTCGTCTTGCACGAGCCGATGCGCAGCGGCTTGCCCGAGGGGCGTCCCGCGCCGAGCACTTCGCCCAGGGCCTGGGCCTCCAGGGGGTCCCCGAGCTGCGTCCCTGTGCCATGGGCCTCGACGTACTGAACCTCCGCCGGGTCGACGCCGGCGCGCTCACAGGCCCGACGGATGACTTCCGCCTGCGCCTTGGGATTGGGCGCCGTGAGGCCATTGCTGCCACCGTTGTTGTTGATGGCACCGCCACGAATGACGCAATAGAGGGCGTCACCGTCCGCGAGCGCGAGGGACAGTGGCTTGAGCACCGCCACCCCCGCTCCTTCGCCCCGGACGAAGCCATTGGCGCGCGCATCGAAGGTGTAGCAGTGCCCATCGGGCGAGAGCGCGCCCAGCTTGGACAGGGCCACCGTGCTCTCGGGGGCGAGGGTCAGGTTCACGCCCCCCACCAGGGCCAGCGTCGACTCGCCCCGGCGCAGGCTCTCACATGCCAGGTGAACGGCCGTGAGCGAGGAGGAGCACGCGGAGTCGATGGAGAAGCTGGGTCCGCGCAGCCCGAGGACGTAGGAGACACGGTTGGACAGGACGCTGTGGTGGTAGCCCGTCGACGTGTACGAGGAGATGCGCCGCAAGCCCAAGCGCTGCAGCATCATCTCGTAGTCCATCCACGCCGCGCCGAAGCAGACAGCCGTGGCTGAGCCTTGCAGCCGGTCCGCGGGAATCCCGGCGTCCTCCAGCGCCTCCCAGGTCAGCTCCAACATGAGCCGCTGCTGCGGATCCATGTGGAGCGCCTCCTTGGGGGAGATGCCAAAGAAGAGCGGGTCAAAGCCATCCACCGACTCCAGGTAGCCGCCCCAGCGGGAAATCACCTTGCCCGGTGTGGACGGGTCCGCGTCGTAGAGCCGGTTGACGTCCCAGCGGTCCGGCGGCACCTCGGTAATCGCGTGCGTCCCATTCACCAGCAGACGCCAGAACGCCTCGGGATTCGGCGCCTGGGGAAGACGGCACGCCAGTCCGACGATGGCGATGGGCTCTTGCTCCCGTGCGACATGCGGGCGTGATGAAGCCACCCCCGCGTCACGTGCGCCCACGAGGTGGCGGGCCAGGGCATCGAGCGTGGGATACTCCCAGGCAAGCGTGGGCGACAACGTACGTCCGAGCACGGCGCCGACATCCGCGATGAAGCCGGTGGCCTTGAGCGAATCAAGGCCATACACACTGAAGCGCTCACGCACATCCAGTTGATGTGTCTCAATTCCCAATCGCTGAGCAAGCACCGAGGCAAGACGTGCCCGCACCTCGGCCAACCCAGCTCCCTGCGACCTATCCTGTAATGACACTCGGACCTCGAACGGAGTCTGTTCGTCATGGAGCCGTGCCGCTCCATGAGAATCATCTGCTCAGACACTGGTTCTCTCTGCGCAACGCCAAAAGACATTCCAGCCAAGCAAGGCCTGGGACACGTCTTCAAACCCAATCAAGCAAGAAAGACCCTGCTGCCGTGACACCCAGACAGACATGCGCGTGGATTCCCCCCAGCCCTCCATTTCGAGGAATCCGCACAACCCATACACAAAAAAACCGGCTTGTTCCCAGAGTCCCTCAGGGCCGAACCCCTCGGGATTCCACCAGCAAACGCAAAGAACAGGAGGTGTGTGGAGCTCACCATCCGCCTCTCCCCCGGGGGCAGATGCGCGACGTCAGGCCAGGTACCTTGTGCGGGCTCGCCCCCGTGAGGCAGGCACCCCGCCGCCTCACCCGCCGGGGTTTTTGTCAGGCCCACGACGGCCATTTCGTCCGCGGCCCCGAACCGCGACAAGGAGCCGCCCCTGGAACTCACAGCTCAGGAAGTCGAACAGTTCGTCGAAGAGGGATTTGTTCGTGTAACCCAGGCGTTTTCCCGCGACCTGGCGGACGCGGGGCGTGACCTGCTCTGGCGTGACACCGGATGCGCGCCGGATGACCCCTCGACGTGGAAAAAACCCGTCATCCGGCTCGGTGAGTACGCGCAGGAGCCCTTCCGGCTCGCGGCGAACGCTCCTCGGCTGCGCGCCGCCTACGACCGGTTGGTCGGCCCGGGACGCTGGCTCCCCCGAGGCAGCCTGGGAAGCTTCCCCGTGCGCTTTCCCAGCCCGGATGCGCCGGGAGACGACGGCTGGCACGTCGATGCCAGCTTCCCCGGCGACGACCCGAGCTCCTTCTTCTCCTGGCGGATGAACGTGGCCTCGCGGGGACGCGCCTTGCTGATGCTCTTCCTCTTCTCCGACGTGGGAGAGGATGACGCCCCCACCCGCCTCCGCGTGGGCTCACACCAGGACATCGCACGGCTGCTGGAGCCCCAGGGGGACGCCGGCCTGTCGTTCATGGACGTCGCTGGGAAGGTGGACGTGTCCGCCCACCGTGAGGTCGCGTTCGCCACGGGCGAGGCAGGCACCGTGTACCTGTGCCACCCGTTCCTGGTGCACGCCGCGCAGCCCCACCGCGGCACCCGGCCCAAGTTCATGGCACAGCCGCCGCTGCTCTCCTCCAGCGCCTTCCAGGTCCGCCGGACGGACGGCCTGGACTCCCCGCTCGAACGCTCCATCCGGCTGG
The DNA here is from genome assembly GCF_000280925.3 of Myxococcus hansupus. NCBI lineage: Bacteria > Pseudomonadati > Myxococcota > Myxococcia > Myxococcales > Myxococcaceae > Pseudomyxococcus > Pseudomyxococcus hansupus. The sequence continues at coordinate 2,836,836 of NZ_CP012109.1, read as the reverse complement.
CGCTGGAGCGGACCGCGTGACGAGGCAGGCGGGCTGACTACAACCGGGCGTGGATGATGTCCGCCACCCGCAGCGCGTTGGCGGCGATGGTGAGGGACGGATTGATTCCACCGCTCGACGGGAAGAAGGACGCGTCCACGACGTAGAGGTTGTCCACGTCGTGGGCGCGGTTGCTCGCGTCGACGACGCTGTTCTCCGGCGAGCTTCCCGCGCGGCACGTCCCGCACACGTGGCCCAGGTTGAGGACGACGTCCCGCGGGTTGGAGATGATCTTCACCCGGAACTTCGGCTTCAAGGTGGAGAGGAACGCCTTGCGGGAGCGCTCCACACGGCGCCGGAGCTCGTCACGGACGCGGTAGTGATATTGGACGACGCCGTCCGCGCTGCTGCCCGTGACGCGGTTGTCCGCATACGGCAGGTCTTCCAGCACCGAGGCGAAGACGACGCGCGAGCGATAGATGCGCGAGCCGATGTCCGCCACCAGCGGGAACAGCGGGCTCAGCATGCGCAACCAGAAGGGCAGCGCCTGCTTCTTCCCGCTGAGGAAGCTCAGCACCTTCTCCTTGTCGACGGTAAAGGGGTGCGCGTGGAAGTTGCCCAGCTTCTCGCCGTCGCGTTGGTAGAAGTCATTGAGCGACACCCCGTGCGCCATCTCCATGGAGGCAGGCGCCTTGCGGGCCTTCACCAGGTAGTGGTCCGAACAATGGAGCATCAGGTGGCGCCCCACCTGGTCATGGTTGTTCGCCAGCCCCATGGGGTACCGCGGAGAGACGGAGCGCTGGAGGATGACGGGCGTCATGAAGGCGCCTGCGGCCATCACGAACATGCGACCGCGAACCTTGAAGGGCTCACCACCAGGGCCCTGCCTGCACACGGCGGCCCGCACCACGCCGCCCTCCTCTTCCAGCGACAACACCTCGCAGTGATCCAGGATGCGCGCCTGGAAGTCACGAAGCGCCGGGCGCAGGCAGATGCGGCCCGCGTCGTTCCGGCACTCCTTGGGACAGAGCGCGCCCACGCACGTGTCGCAGCCCGGGACCTGCTCGCAGGCATAGTGGATGCGGTACGGGTTGAGCCCCAACGCCTGGAAGCCCTCCAGGAGCGCCTGTTCCTTGCCCGCGACGGGTGGCGGTTCGAGCAAGCTGAAGTTCACCTGGGGGCGCGTCGGGTCCCCTGAACCGCGGACGCGGAACTGGGCCTCGGCGCGCGCGTAGTACGGAGCCAGCTCCTCGTAGGAGAAGGGCCACGACTCGGGGAGGCTGGAGTCGGTGGCGGACGGGTGGCTCTTTCGCGGCGAGAAGTCCTCCGGGAAGAACCGGTCCATCACCATGCCGAAGCGTGAAGATGAGCCACCACCGCCTACGCCCAGGGGGTGCAGGAAGTCCTTGGGCGCCTGGTCGTCCAGGAACTGCCGGAGGGGGTTCGGCCACTGCCCCCAGTGCATCCGGCGATCCTCCACGGACATCAGGGCCGTCTCGGCGGTTGGCGCGGTCGGGATGCTCCCGGCCTGGTCCCGAGCGGGCCCTCGCTCCAGGAAGAGGACGGAGCGGCCCTGCCGGGCCAGGGCGTGGCCCAGCGTCGAGCCGCCCATCCCCGTGCCGACAATCACCACGTCCCAGCCATCACGCGCCACGGCCCCGTTGCGCCGGGTGGCTGCCAAGTCTGTGTCCATCTCCCGGGTTCCTCTCGCGCTGACGCGGCCTACAGGTCCGAATCGTCCGTCGCGCGGCGGCGCGAGCGTTGTTGCTCCAGCGACTGCTTCCTGCGGGACTGGAGCGATTCCGCGTCCTTGTCGGCGGCGGCGGTCTTCGGAGCGGCCTCCGGCGGCTGAAGCAGCGCGGCGAGGGCCTGCACCGTCACGCCTTCGTACAGACTCGAGGCCGACACCTCCATGCCCAGACGCGTCTTGAGCCGGTCGCTCATCTGCACCGCGACGAGCGAGTCACCGCCCAGCTCGAAGAAGTTGTCCTGGACACCAATGGGCGACACGCCCAGCGAGTCCTGCCAGAGCGTCACGAGCGCACGCTCCAGTGCCGAGCTGGCCGCGACATACGGCGTGCGCAGCTCCGGGCGCGGGTGATACGTGCGCGGCGCCTCCGGCTCGGGGGCCCGCTCAGGCGTCGCGGCGGGTGCGCCCACCGGCTGCTGCGCCGATGGCGCCGCGGGCTGCCCGACGTCCACGGGCTCCACCCAGAAGCGACGGCGCTCGAACGGCTGGGTGGGCAAGGGAACGCGGCGACGGGCCTCGCCGTGGAAACCCTTCCAGTCCACCGGCACACCCGCGCGCCACAACGCCCCCAACGTCTCGTAGGCACGGGGCGCCTGCCCCTCACCTGCCTGCGACTCCTTGACCGACGGCAGCGAGGCCAGCAGATACCGCGACGGGGAGAAGGCCGGGTGACGCTTCGCCAGACCGCCCAGCGCCTTCCCCGGGCCCACCTCCAACAACACGCGCTTGTCGTCCGCGAGCAGCGCCTGGACGCCGTCGGCGAAGCGAACGGCGCCACGCAGGTGGTCCGCCCAGTAACGAGGGCTCGTGGCCTGCTCGGCGGTAATCCACGTCCCGGTGACGTTGGACACGAACGGCAACTTCGGCGGGCGCAGGGGCGCGGTGGCCACCCGAGCGGCGAAGGCGTCGAGGATGGGGTCCATCATCGGCGAATGGAAGGCATGCGACGTGTCCAGCAGCGTGCCCTTCACGCCCGCGTCCGCCAGCGACTGTTTGACCCGCGCCACGGCCTCGGTCGTTCCCGCGAGCACGCACTGCATGGGCGCGTTGAGCGCGGCCAGCGTCACGTCGGGCCCCAGGTAGGGCTGCACCTCGTCCTCGGACAGCGGCACCGCGAGCATCGAGCCCGTGGGCAGCCCCTGCATCAGCTTCCCGCGCGCCGCCACCACCTGGAGCGCGTGCTCCAGCGTGAAGACCTCCGCGAGGCACGCGGCCACCAGCTCGCCAATGCTGTGCCCCAGCATCGCCTCCGGCTTCACGCCCCACGACATCCACAGGCGCGCCAGCGAGTACTCGATGGTGAAGAGGGCGGGCTGGGTGAGTTCGGTCCGCGCGAGCTGCCGCGCCGTGCTCTCCGCCTCGCCGGGCCGCGAGTACAGGACCGAGCGCAGGTCCATGCCCAGCGCGGGCTTCAGCAGCTCGCAGCAGCGGTCCACCTCCGCGCGAAACACCGGCTCCGCGTCATAGAGTTCACGCGCCATGTCGGCGTGCTGCGTGCCCTGGCCGGGGAACAGGAACGCCACCGGCCGGTTCACGGCATCCTCGGCGCCGGGCGCATCACCCGCTCGCGCCAACGCGGCCTTTGCCTCGGCGAGGTCACGCGCCAGGACGACGCGGCGATGCGCGAAGCGTTGCCGCCCCGCCTGAAGCGTCCACGCCACGTCGGCCAACGGCTGCCCCGTGGACGAAGCCTCCAGGTGCCCCAGGAGTCCGCGCGTGGCCTGCTCCAGCGCCGAAGGCGTCTTGGCGGACAGGGGCAGCAGTTGCCACGGCCTGCGAGGCTGCGCGCTGGACGGCAGCCGGGGCGATTCCTCCAGGACGACATGGGCGTTGGTGCCACCCACGCCGAACGAACTCACCCCCGCGCGCCGAGGCTCGCCATCCGACGGCCAGGGCTTCAGGGCGGCGTTGACGTAGAAGGGGCTGCTGTCGAAGTCGATGGCGGGGTTGGGGCTCTCGAAGTGGAGCGTCGGCGGGAGCTGGCCGTGGCGCAGCGCCTGCACCGTCTTGAGCAGGCCGGTGATTCCCGCCGCCGCGTCCAGGTGGCCCACGTTCCCCTTCACCGAACCGAGCGCGCAGAAGCGGCGGCGCTCGGTGGTGGCGCGGAACGCCTGCGTCAGCGCCTGGACCTCGATGGGGTCTCCCAGCGGCGTCGCGGTGCCGTGGGCCTCCACGTACGAGACGTCCTCCGCGTTCAGGCCGGCGGCGGCCAGGGCCTCCGCGACGACCTGCGACTGGCCTTCGACGCTGGGCGCGGTGTAGCCGGCCTTCAGCGCACCATCGTTGTTGATGGCAGAGCCCTTGATGACCGCGTGGACGGTGTCGCCATCCCGGACCGCGTTGCGGAGCTTCTTGAGGACCACCACACCCGCGCCGCTGCCGAACAACGTGCCCTGGGCCCGCGCGTCGAAGGGTCGGCAGTGGCCGTCGGGAGAGGTCATTCCCCCCTCCACGTACCGGTAGCCCTGGAACATCCCGACGTTGACGGAGACGCCTCCGGCGAGCGCCGCGTCACACTCGCCGTTGAGCAGGCTCTGGCAGGCCTGGTGGACCGCCACCAGCGAGGTGGAGCACGCGCTCTGGACGGTGTGGCTGGCGCCCTTGAGGTTGAGCTTGTACGAGACGCGCGTGGTGAGGAAGTCGCCGCCGTTGCCGATGTTGATCTGCACCGGCTCGACGGACTCCATGACGCGCGGATTGCGCGCCAGGTTCATGAGCAGGTACGTGTTCAACGTGGCGCCGCCGTACACGGAGACCGCGCCCGGGTACTCGCGCGCCGCGTACCCCGCGTGCTCCAGGGCTTCCCAGCAGACCTCCAGGAAGACGCGGTGCTGGGGGTCCGTGAGCTCCGCCTCGCGCGGCGGGATGTCGAAGAAGGCCGCGTCGAACTGCTCGGGCTCCTCCAGGATGGCCGCTGCCCGGACATAGGCGGGGTCCTTCAGCCGGGCCTCGGGCACGCCGGCGGCGCGGCACTCCTCCTCGGAGAGGAAGCGGATGGACTCCACTCCATCCCGTACGTTCTCCCAGAAGCGCTCCACGTCGGGTGCGCCTGGAAAACGCCCCGCCATTCCAATGATGGCGATGTCGGCGTCGTCCAGCTCCAGCGGCGTTTGCGTCTCCACGGCACTACTCCTCGTCTGGGTGTCGTCTCAGTCCCGCCGGCTGCGGCGCTCCCGGCGCTGAGCGCCGCGGCTTTGGCTCGCATCCAGGACGGGGGCTTCGGCCGCCGCGCCCGCGGGCTGCGCCAGCTTCTTCGCCAACAGGGCCACGGTGGGCGCCTCGAATACGGAGGTCAGCGGTACATCTCGGCCCAGCTCGCGCTTCAGCCGGCCGACAATCTTCAGCCACAAGAGCGAGTTGCCCCCGAGGTCGAAGAAGTTGTCGTGCACGCCGAGCTGCTCCAGGCCCAGCATCTCCTGCCACACCTGGGCGAGCGTGCGCTCCGCGTCGTTGGCGGGCGGAACATAGTCCGTGCCCAACGCGGGCCGGGCATGCAGCGCGCCGCCCGCGGCCGCTGGCGTCTCCACCACTCGGCCCCGCCGCAGCCACTGCGCCAGCCGCGCGTCCAGCCCACCGGTGGACACCACCACTTGTCCACTCAGCGGCGCCTCCACCACCCGGCGGAAGGCCTCCACGGCTTCGTCGGCGGACATGGCGAACTGGTCGATGCTCGTTCGCACCTTCGCCGCGCCCTCCTCCGCCACGGGCCACCCGTCCCAGTTGGTGCTCAGCCAGCGCGCCCCATCCCGCGAGCGAGACGCCGCGAAGGCATCCAGGAACGCGTTGGCCGCGCCGTACGCCGCCAGGCCCAGGCCGCCCAGCACCGCGGCGTTGGAGGACAGGAGCATCACGAAGTCCAGCGTGCGGCCCGCGAGCACCCGCTCCAGCACCAGCGTGCCATGCGCCTTCGCCCGGAAGTGCGCCGCGCAGGACGCCGCATCCAGCCCGGAGAGCAAGCCCACGGCCCGGTCGCCCGCGAGACCCGCGGCATGAATGACGCCCGACAGGGGGCCGAAGCGCTGCTCCGCCTCCGCCACCACCTCGCGCATCCGCGCTTCGTCCGCGACGTCGGCGCTCAGCACCAGGACCTGCGCCCCCGCCGCTTCCAGCGCCTGCACCGCGCGCTGGCGACCGCCCGTGTCGCCCTTCAGCCCCGCGCGCCCCACCAGCACCAGCTTCGCCTGGCAGCGCCGCGCCAGGGCGTCCGCGAGCATCAAGCCCACGCCGCCCAGACCACCCGTGATGAGGTACGCACCGCCCTGCTTCAGCGGCGTCCCCGTCAGGGAGTCAGCCTCCAGCCGCAGGGACTCGTGCTGCTGCACGTGCCGATGCCGGCCGCGCCACGCGACCACGGGGTCCGTGGACCCCGACGTCACCTCGCGCAGCAGCGCATCGACGGTGCCCGGACCACGAGCATCCACGTAGCGGCACGTCAACGACGGCTGCTCCTGCGGGATGACCTTGCACAAGGCCGGCAGCGTGGCGCGCTCGGGGGCCACGGTGTCGGCGCTCTCCACCTCCAGCGCCTCACGGCCCACGACGGTCAGGTCGACCTCGGCGTCCGGAGACACCTCGGTGAGCGCCTGGAAGCACCGCAGGACGCTGTAGAAGCCGAGTTCCTGCGCTTCGTCGAAGCTGGACGCCGCATCCAGGCTCCACAGGTGAACAACCTGCTCCACGGGGCGGGGAGACTCCTTCAGCGCGCGCAACACGGCGCCGAGGTCTTCCCGCACGCGCGGGTCCACGACATAGCGATGCGTGTCCAGCCGGGAGAAGCTCGCACCCGCCTCCACCGTGGTGACCACGTGCCCCTGCTGCCGCAGCCGCTCGGCCAGGGCCTGTCCCACGCCACCGCTGTCCACGAAGAGCAGCCAGCCCTTGAGCGTCGCGGGGGCCGCACGCGTCAGCGGCAACGGCGCTGCCCGCCAGGCCGACAGGTAGAACCACCCCGCGAGGTCCGCGCCCTTGCGGGCCACACCGCGCTGACGCGTGGAAGCGGCCTCGGGCGCGAGCCAGTAGTCCTGGCCCTCGAAGGCGTAGGTGGGCAGCGGCACGCGAAGGCGCCGCGCGGAATGGTGCACCGCGGACCAGTCCACCTCGACGCCCGCGGTCCAGAGCCGGCCCAGCGACATGGCCAGGAAGGCATCGTCCGCCATCGGGTCCTGGGGGTGGCGAACCGAGGACAACACCACGGGCGCCGCGGCCCCCGCCGTGCGCAGGCGAACCAGCGTGCTGAGTGTCCGGCCCGGGCCCACTTCCAGGAACACGCGGCCGGGCTGCTCGCGCAGCACGGCGACGCCTTCGCTGAAGCGCACCGTCTGGCGAAGGTGCCGGGTCCAATACACCGGGTCCACCGCCTCCTCGGGCGTAATCCAGGTGCCGGTGACATTGGAGACGAAGGGCAGCGACGGGGCGTTGCGCGTGAGGCCCGCCACGAAGGCCTGGAAGCGCCCCAACAGCGGCTCCACCAGGTGCGAGTGCGCCGCCACGTCAATCTGGATGTGCCGGAACTCCACCTCGCGGCGCGTGAGCTCCGCGGCGAGCGCCTCGATGGCCTCCACCGTCCCGGCCACCGCGCACTGCGCGGCGCCGTTCACCGCCGCGACGGAGAGCTGGTCACCCAGCAACGGAAGGACCTCCGCCTCGGGCAGCGGGACGCTCAACATGCCGCCCCCGGGGAGCTCCTCGAAGAGCTGCCCCCGCTTCACCACCAGCGACAGCGCGTCCTCCAGCGAGAAGACACCCGCCAGGCACGCCGCGGCGTACTCGCCCAGGCTGTGGCCGATGAGCGCCTCGGGCTTCACGCCCCAGGACTCCCAGAGGCGCGCGGTGGCGTACTCCACCGTGAACAGCGAGGGCAGCGCCACCGACGTCTTCTTGATGCGCTGCTGCACCGCGGCCAGGTTCGCCGCGTCGGGGTGGAGAATCGTCCGCAGGTCGAAGCCCAGCTTGGGGCGCAGCAGCTCGCAGCAGCGGTCCACCGCCTCGCGATACACGGGCTCGGAGGCGTACAGCCCACGCCCCATGTCCGCGTACTGCGCGCCGCCGCCGGGGAACATGAAGACGACCGAGGGCCGCGTGGCCCCTGGCGACAACGAGAAGGTGCGCTGCGGGTCGCGCGACTCCAACACCTGGAGCGCGTCATCGCGGTCCTGGCACACCACCACGCGCCGGTGCTCCAGCGGCTTGCGCCCCATCTGGAGCGTCCAGGCCACGTCCGCCAGTGCCTGCTCGGGATGGGCCTTGAGGTGGGCCAGCAACGAGGCCGTCCTCGCCTCCAACGCGGTGGGCGTCTTCGCGGACAGCGCCAGCACCTGCCAGGGTCGCGCCTCGCCGCCCGGCGCGGTGGCCGGAGCCTCCTCCAGGATGACGTGGGCGTTGGTGCCGCCAATGCCAAATGAGCTCACGCCCGCGCGCCGAGGTGCGTCGCCGGCGGCCCACGGCTTCAACGCGGCGTTGACGTAGAAGGGGCTGTTCGCGAAGTCGATGCGTGGATTGGGTGACTCGAAGAACAGGCTGGGCGGCAGCTCCCGGTGCTCCAGCGCCAGCGTGGTCTTGATGAGCCCCGTGACACCGGCGGCCGCGTCCAGATGGCCCACGTTCGTCTTCACCGAACCAAGGCCGCAGAAGCCCTTCGCCTCCGTGCCCGCACGGAAGGCCTGGGTCAGCGCTTCGACCTCCACCGGGTCGCCAAGCTGCGTGGCGGTGCCATGGGTCTCCACGTAGGCGATGGATTCCGGCGCCACCTCGGCCATGGCCTGCGCGCGGGAGATGACCTCCGTCTGGCCTTCCACGCTCGGGGCGACGAAGCCCACCTTCGCGGAGCCATCGTTGTTGATGGCCGAGCCGCGGATGACGGCGTGGATGGTGTCACCATCCGCCAGCGCGTCCTCCAACCGCTTGAGGACGACGACGCCGGCACCGCTGCCGAACAGCGTGCCCTGCCCCTTCGCGTCGAAGGCGCGGCAGTGCCCGTCCGGAGAGGTGATGCCGCCCTCCTGGTGCACGTAGCCCGTGCGCTGCGGCATGTGCACGGACACGCCGCCCGCGAGCGCGATGTCACTCTGGTAGCCGAGCAGCGACTGGCAGGCCAGATGGGTGGCCACCAGCGACGTGGAGCACCCCGTCTGCACGGTGAGCGCGGGGCCCTTCAAGTCCAGGTGATAGGCCACCCGGGTGGCCAGGAAGTCCTTGTCGTTGGCCACCATGGCCGGGAACGTGTCCTCGGCCTGCTGGAACTCGGCGCGCGACAGCAGGTTGAACAGCAGGTAGCTGCTCAGGCTGGAGCCCGCGAAGACGGCGGTCGCGCCCGGGATGCGGCCCGGGGCGTAACCCGCGTGCTCCAGCGCCGTCCAGGCACACTCCAGGAAGACGCGGTGCTGGGGGTCGAGCACCTCGGCCTCCCTCGGCGAATAACCGAAGAAGGACGCATCGAACCGGCCCGGCCGCTCCAGCACCGGGGCCGAGCGGACGAACTGGGGATGGGCCAACGCCTCCGGCGACACACCGAGCGCCCGCAGCTCATCGTCCGTGAAGTGGCGGATGGACTCGATGCCTTCGCGCAGGTTCCGCCAGAAGGCCTCCACGTCCTCCGCGCCCGGCACGCGCACGGCCATGCCCACGATGGCCACGGCGAGGCTCGCATCTCCCTGGTACTCGGTGCTCTGGCTCATGATGTCCCTGCCCTACTTCCTGGCCCGCTGACGCTGACGCTTGAGGCTCTCCAACTGACGCTTGGCGCGGTCTTGCGCCGCCTCGACCTGGGACTGCGACGACGCTGGCTCCTGCCTCGCGAAGCGCGCCAGCGCGCTGATGGTCGGGTACTCCAGCAGCTTCAACAGGGGCAGGTCCTGGCCCAGCACCGTCTTGAGCTGCGTGTGCACCTGCACCATCAACAGCGAGTGGCCACCCAGGTCGAAGAAGTTGTCGTGCACGCCCACCTCCTCCACCCGCAGGACGGTGCGCCACACCTGGGCAATCTGCTCCTCGAGCTGTCCCTGCGGCGCCACGAAGGCCGCCTTCGCGGAGCGCACCACGCTGGGCGCGGGCAGGGCCTTGCGGTCCACCTTGCCGTTGGGCGTCAGCGGCAGCGCCGGCAACTCCACCACCAACGAAGGCACCATGTGTTCAGGCAGCCGCTGCGCCAGGGCATCCCGGAGCGCCGTCACATCCACCGTGGCGCCCTGCTTCGGCACCACGTAGGCCACCAGCCGCACGTCACCGGGCACGTCCTCGCGCGCCACCACCACGGCCTCGCGGACCGGCGCCTGCGCGGCGAGCGCCGCCTCGATTTCGCCCGCCTCGATGCGGAACCCGCGCACCTTGAGCTGGTGGTCGACCCGGCCCAGGAACTCCATGGTGCCATCCGGCCGCCAGCGCGCGCGGTCACCCGTGCGGTACAGCCGCGCCCCGGGCTCGGTGGACTGGGCGTCCGGGATGAAGCGCTCCGCCGTCAGCTCCGGCCGCCCCAGGTAGCCACGCACCACGCCCGCGCCGCCGATGAACAACTCACCGGGCACGCCCACCGGCGCCGGACGCAGCCGCGCGTCGAGCACATAGAGCTGCGTGCGCAGCAGCGGCGTACCGATGGAGACCACCGCGGCGGCCTCTCCCGCGTCCACGCTCGCGGTGGAAGACCAGATGGTCGTCTCCGTGGGCCCGTACATGTTGAGCAACCGGGCGTCCTCCGGCAGCGCCTGCCGCAGCGCCACCGCGAGAGCGCCGGGCAACGCCTCGCCGCCGACCATCAGCCGGCGCAGACCGCCCAGGGCCTCCACGGACTCCGGCTCGGTCAACAGCGTGCGCGCCAGGGACGGCGTGCACTGAAGATGGGACACGCCGTGCTCGCGCAGTTGCTCCGGAATGGACTTCGCCGCGCCCGAGCGGCGGCTGTCGCGCACGCTGCGCTGACGGACCTCGTCGAGCAGCGGCAGACTGGCGAGCACGGTGTCCGTGGGGATGCCGAAGTCGATGAGGCACCCCACCTCGTCCACGCCCAGCGCCTGGAGCTGGCCCACGCGCTCGCGCACGGAGCGAGGCGTGCCGAACAGGCCGCTCGTCTCGAAGTAGCGCTCAAAGGCGTGGCCCGCGAGCCGGTCCATGTCCGCCTCGGTGGCCGCGTCCATGTCGATGCCCAGCGTGCGTCCCAGGCCCCGCATCAGGTCCGCCGAGCTCTTCAGGTAGTTGCGGAAGGGCTGCTCCACCACCGCGCGAACCTGCGCCGCGTCCTCGCCGATGAAGGTGTGGAGCATGAGGGTGACGTGCCCCTCCCCCGCGTGGCCGGCGTCGCGCCAGGCCTGACGGTACAGCCCGACCTTCTGCGCCAGGTCCTCCCACGTCTGCCCCAGCAGGTGCGTGAGGATGTTGCAGCCCAGCCGACCCGCGGAGATGAACGTCTCCGGGTTGCCCGCGGCCGTGAGCCACACGGGCAGCTCCGCCTGCACCGGACGGGGGCGCAGGCGCACATCCACCTGCGCGCCGCCGCCGCCGGGGAAGCGCACCGTCTGGCCGCGCCACAACTGGCGCACGGTGTCGAGGCCCTCCATCATCAGCTCGCGGCGCTTCTCGTACTTCTCGGGGGCGAAGACGAAGTCGTTCGCATGCCAACCCGAGGCCACGGAGATGCCCACACGGCCGCCGGACAGGTTGTCCACCAGCGCCCACTCCTCCGCCACGCGCACCGGGTGATGCAGGGGCAGCACCACGCTGCCCGCCCGGATGGCCACGCGCTTGGTGACAGCGGCGACCGCCGCGCCCGCCACGGAGGGGTTCGGGTACAGACCGCCGAAGGCATGGAAGTGGCGCTCCGGCGTCCACACCGCCGCGAAGCCGTGGGTGTCCGCGAACTTCGCGCCCTCCAGCAGCAGCCGGTAGCTGCTCTCACCGTGTGACGCCTCCGCGTCATCTGCGAAGTAGAAGAGGCTGAAGTCCATGGGCCGCTGCCGGCCCCGGCCGCACGCGCGGGCGCCTTCAGCGACGCGCCATCGCCCTGCACCACCACCTTGAAGCCGCGCGTGAGCGTCCACAGCAGCTCCAGGACGGAGATGTCGAAGGAGATGCTGGTGACGGCCAGCCACGTGCCCGCGGGCTCATGGCCCACGCGCACATCCATGGCCGCGAAGAAGTTGGCCACGCCGCCGTGTGGCACCACGACGCCCTTGGGCCGTCCCGTGGAGCCCGAGGTGTAGATGACGTAGGCGGGACTGTCGGGCATCGCGCCAGCGTCCACCGCGTGTCCAGGTCCTGCCGGGTACGACGCCGCGTCATCCAACAGCACGGTGCGCAGGCCCGCGGAGGGCAGCGTGCCGGCGAGGTGCGACTGGGTCAGCAGCACGCGCGCGCCGGAGTCCTCCAGCATGTACGTGAGCCGCTCTCGGGGGTAGTCCGGATCCAGCGGCACGTACGCGCCGCCGGCCTCGAGGATGCCGAGCATCCCCACCACCATCTCCACCGAGCGCTCGACGCACAGACCCACGCGCGTCTCCGGCCCCACCCCGAGACTCCGCAGGTGGAGCGCCAGGGAGGTCGCGCGGCGCGCGAGTTCGGCGTAGGTGAGCGAGCCGTCGTCCGCGACCACCGCCACCGCGTCTGGCGTCAGCGCGGCCCGGGCGCGGAACTGCGCGTGGATGCAGAGCGACGGGTCCTGCGCCAGGGGCGAGGTGAAGTCGTTCCAGTCCACCAGCAGCGCGCGGCGCTCCGCGTCGTCGAGCAGCGGCAGGTCCTCCACCCGCGCGTCCGGAGACGCGACGATGCCTCGCAGCAACGCCTCCAGGTGCCCGGCGAGCCGCGCCGCCGTCTCGGGCGTGAAGAGGTCGGAGCGGTACTCCAGCGCGCCTTCCAGCCCCCGAGGCGTCTCCACCACCGCGAGCTGCAGGTCGAACTTCGCCGTGCCCTCGACCGCGCCGTCCGGCACGGGCAGCACCGGGCGCCACTGCATGCCGGGCACGTCCAGGTCCACGGGCGGCAGGCTCTCCAGCACCAGGTTCGCCTGGAAGAGCGGATTGTCGCCCCCACGCGTCGCGCGCGCGGCCCCCACGACCTCCTCGAAGGGAAGGTCCGCGTTGGCCAGGGCCTCGTGGAAGGTGCTCCGCATGCGACCGAGCAGCTCGCGGAACCGCGGGCTCCCCGACACGTCGGCGCGAAGGACCAGCGTGCTGGCGAAGAAGCCCACCACGTCACGGAGCTCGGCCCGGTCGCGCTGGGCGAAGATGGTCCCCAGCCCGAAGTCGTCCTGGCCGCTGTAGCGGTGCAGCAGCGCCGCCCAGGCCGCCGCCAGCGTGACGAAGAAGGTGCTGCCCTCGGCGCGGCCCACCGCCTTGAGCGACTCCACCAGCGAAGCAGGCAGCGTGAAGCGGTGCAGCGCGCCGCGGAAGCCCGGCTCACGCGGCCGAGCGAAATCCGTGGGCAGCTCCAGACGCGGCAGGTTCTCCAGCTTGCGCGCCCAGTAGGCACGCTGGCCGTCCAGCGCGTTCCCCAGGCCCTGCTGCCACCGCGCATAGTCCACGTACTGGAACGCGGGCGCCCCCAACGACGCGGCGGCGCCGGACACCTCCGCGCGATACAGCGCGGCCAGCTCCCGGGCCAGGACGCCGATGGACCAGCCATCCGTGACGATGTGGTGCTGGGTCATCAGGAGCACATGCTCCTGGTCCTCCAAGGCCACCAGCGCCGCGCGAACCAGGGGCCCTTCCGCGAGCTGGAAGGGCGCCTCACCCTGCAGCCGCGACAGCCGGCCCAGCTCCGCCTCGCGCTCGGGAGCGGGCAACGCACGCAGGTCCTCACGGCCCAGCTCCAGCGGGCGCGCGGCGGGCACCACCTGACGCGGCTGCCCCTCCATCTCCGGGAAGGACGCACGCAGCACCGCGTGGCGGGTCAGGAGCGAATCCAAGGCGCGGCCCAGCGCGGACACGTCGAGCGGCCCGGACAGGCGCAACTGGAAGTGGACGTTGTACAGCGCACTCTCCGGCACCAGCCGGTCCAGGAACCACAGGCGCTGCTGGCCGGGCGACAGCGGCAGCTCGCCCTCCAGGGAGCCCGCCGTCAGCGCGGGGCCCATGGGTGCGACAGCGGCGCCGCCCCAGGCCTCCAGCAGGTGCGCGGCGGCCGCGCCCAGGGTCGGGTGCTGCCAGAGGAACGCCACGGGCAGCGAAACGCCCAGCGACTCCTCCAGGCGCCCGTGAAGGTCCAGCGCCATCAGCGAGTCCAGCCCCAGGCTGGCCAGCGACGTGTCCGCGCCCAGCGACGCGGGCTCGGCGCGCAGCACGCGGGCGGCCTCGTGACGGAGGAACTCCTCCATCAGCGCCTTCCGCTCCTGCGCGGGTGCGGACGCCAGCCGCTCCCGCACGGGGCCGGTGGGCGCGGCCACGGGGGCCTCGTGCGTCTCCTCGGCGGAGAGCGTCACCACTTCCAGCGTGTTGGACAGGAAGCCATCACGGCAGGCGCGGCGCTGAATCTTCCCGCTGGACGTCTTCGGAATGCTCCGGGACTGGAGCAGCACCACCGAGTGCGCACGCACCTGGTGCTCATCCGCCAGCGCGCTGCGAAGCGCTCCCGCGACGGCCGCGCCGTCGAACCCTTCGCGAACGTCCACCTCGGAGACGAGGACCAGCCGCTCCTCGCCATCCACCTCCACGGCGAAGGCGGCGCTGCAGCCGGGACGCACCGCGGGGTGCGCGCGCTCGGCGGTCAGCTCCAGGTCCTGCGGGTACAGGTTGCGGCCCCGAACGATGAGCAGGTCCTTGAGTCGCCCGGTGATGAACAGCTCGCCTTCCGGCGAGAGGAACGCCAGGTCGCCGGTGCGCAGGAAGGGCCCCTCCCCGCTCGCGAGCCGCGCGTCGAAGGCGTGCGCCGTCTCCTCCGGACGGTTCCAATAACCACCCGCCACGCTGGGCCCCGACACCCAGACCTCACCGACCTCGTGCGGCCCGCGCGGCAGGCGCGTCTCCGGGTCGACGATGAGCAGCCGCTGATCCGGCGCCCCCGGACCAGAAGACACCATCGTGCGCGCGGACGGGCCCTCCGCCGCGCCCGGGACCGGCTTCGCCTGGCCCAGCTCCAGCGAGCCCGTGTCGAAGCGCGTCTCCACGTAGGGCGTGCCCTTCGTGCCACCCGTGACGATGAGCGTCGCCTCCGCGAGGCCGTAGCACGGGTAGAACGCCTCGCGCCGGAAGCCCGCGGGCGCGAACGTCTCCGCGAAGCGCTCCATCGTCTCGCGCCGCACCGGCTCCGCGCCGTTGAACGCCAGGTCCCAGTGGCTCAAATCCAGGCGGGCCACGTCATCGGGACGGGCCTTCCTGGCACAGAGGTCGAACGCGAAGTTGGGTCCGCCGCTGCAGGTTCCCTTGAACTGGGAAATCGCCTCCAGCCAGCGCATGGGGCGCTGAAGGAACGCGATGGGTGACATCAGCACGCAAGGGAAGCCCAGGTAGAGCGGCTGTAGCACCTTCCCAATGAGTCCCATGTCATGGAACATGGGCAACCAACCCACGCCCACGGAGCGCTCGGAGGACAATCCGAACCCACGGGTGATCAATGACTCGTTATGCAGAATGTTGGCGTGGCTGACCTTGACGCCCTTGGGGTTGCCGGTGGACCCCGACGTGTATTGTAAAAAAGCCAGTGTGTCGGCCGTCAGGTCCGGGCGCTTCCACGCAGTGGCCTCGGACTCCGGCACCGCATCAGTCGCGATCCACTGAAGCTCACCGAGCTCGGGAGCCTGGGGCGTGAGGAACTCCGACATCTCCAGAATCATGCTCGTCGTGAGCACGTAGCGCGCGCCGCAATCCCGAGCGATGGCTCGCAGCCGGGGCAGCGTGCGCTCCAGCCGCGTGGGGTCTGGCGGATAGCATGGCACCGCGATGACGCCGCCGTAGAGGCAGCCCATGAAGCCCGCGACGAACTCCAACCCTGGCGGGTAGAGCAGCAGCGCCCGCTCTCCCGCCGCACCGAGTTCGCGCAGCCGAGCCGCGAGCGAGCGAGCCCTGACATCCAGCCGCCGGTAGGTCCACTCCTCGATGGGGCCGTCGACATCGCCCGTCTCAAGGAAGCGATACAGCAGCGCGTCGGCTTGAGATTCGGCTCTCTGGCACAAGACGTCCACGAGAGTGGGAAACCGGTGAGCCAACGGCTCGATGTTCTCGGACATGTCTTCTCCTGCAGTGCACAGGGCCAGGGATGTCATGCGGCCAAACACCAAACGGAGTACGGAGAACCCGGAAAACATCGCCGGTCAACAACCCCCGAACCCGCACGCCGCTCCATCAGGAGGAGGCAGCCCGCTCGCACGCTACCCGAGTGAACCGCCTCTATAGGCAGCGCTTGTGCCACCGGCTCCGCCTGCTTGTCCAGATAAACGATGATACCGACAATTACAGTGATAGCGGTTCCTGATAAAAATATTCCACCACCGGCGACGCGCCTGAAGCGCTGTCGCATTTCACTTTCAATTCGGAATTGAGCAGCCATATACGCGTACACGAATGCCAGTTGAACAGCGGTTCGGACCGGCAACTGCCGTGACGCCCGGTGGGGTGCGTACGCCAGCCCCCGGAGATGGAGGCACGCGCGGTACGAACGGCGAGTAGGAGCGTCGATGCGCGCGGTGCTGACAAACTTCGGAAGTACGGGAGACATCCTGCCCTTCGTGGCCCTGGCCCAGGAGCTGCGACGCCATGGGCATCATCCCGTGCTCGCGCTGCCGCCCTCGTTCGAGCCGCTCGCCCGCGCCCAGGGCGTGCCGTTCACGCCGGTGGGCCCGGATCTGAGCCACGCGCAAGACGACATCACCCGGCAGATGATGGTGAGCCCGGACCGCATCGGTGAGGGCGATCATCTCCAGTCGCTCTTCACGCCGCTGGCCACCGGGTTGCCTCGCATGCTCGAGGACCTGCGCGCCGCCTGCGCCGGAGCGGACGTCCTCATCAGCGGACGCGTGCAGCCCGCGGCGCGAATGGTCCACGACCTCACGCGCATCCCGCTGGTGTCCGTCTACGTGGAGCACTCCGGCAGCGGCGGAGGGCACCCCGCGTTTCTCGAGGCCGTGCGGCGTCTCATCAATCCCGTGAGACAAAACGCCGGGCTGCCGCCGTTTCACAATCCGCTGGTGGACGGGGAATCACCGCAGCTTGTCCTGTATGCGATGAGCCAGCACGTGCGCCCGCCGCCGCGTGATTTGCCGGGGCACCACCACATGGTGGGCTACTTCTACCTGGAGGGCGATGCGCTGGCGTGGACCCCGCCCGACGCGCTGAAGGACTTCCTGGCCGAGGGCGAGCCCCCGCTGTTCTTCACCTTCGGAAGCCTGCTGCACCAGGACCCGGAAGCCTTCACGCAATTGCTGGTGGACGCCGCGCTCCGCTCGGGCCGGCGGGCCATCATCCAGAGCGGCGCCAGCCGGCTGGCGAAGCAGGCGCTGCCGCCGGGCTTCCTCGCCGTGGATGGCATGCTGCCGTATTCGTGGCTCTTCCCGCGCACCGCCTGTGTCGTGCACCACAGCGGCGCGGGAACCTGCTCGCTGGCTTTCCGAGCGGGTACGCCGCAGGTGTTGGTGCCGCATGCCTACGATCAGTTCCTCTGGGCGGACCTGGGCTTCGACCGCGGCTGCGCGCCGGCGCCCCTGCCCGCTTCACAACTGACGGCCGCGCGCCTGGGTGACGCCATCCGCGAGGCATTGACGTCTCCGCGAATCCGCGAAGCGTCCACCGCGGTGGGCGAGCGCGTCCGGGGCGAGCAGGGCCTCATGGTCGCGCGGCAACACATCGAACAGTTGCTGACGCGGCTGGGTGGCGCGCAGCCCGCGGCGGCCCAGACGGGCGCGACCGACGAAGACGAAGACACCTCCTCCGGCCCACGCAGGCGCTCCGCACTGGAGCAGCAGCGCCTCCGCAGGCGGAGCCACTGACTTTCTCAACGAGAGGATTCGAGACCCATGGCTGATGAAAACGCGTGGAACGGGCTTGAGATCGCGGTCATCGGGATGGCGTGCCGCCTCCCGGGAGCCCCCGACGTCGCAACGTATTGGAAGAACCTCCGCGGCGGCGTGGAGTCCATCGTGCCGCTCCAGGACTCGGAGCTGGAGCCCTCGCTCATGGAGGATGCCTCCCTGCGCAAGGACCCGAACTACGTGCGCGCGGCGGCCATGGTCGACGGCGCCGAAGACTTCGCCGCGTCCTTCTTCGGCATCCCGCCCAAGGAAGCGGAGCTGATGGACCCGCAGCACCGCGTCTTCCTGGAGTGCGCGTGGTCGGCGCTGGAAGACGCCGGTTACGACGCCAGCCGGTACAAGGACCGGATTGGCGTCTACGCGGGCGCGCGGACGAACACCTACGTGTTCAACCTCTTCTCCAACCCGGCGGCGCTGGGTGGCGCGGGCGCGTTCGAGCTGGGCCTGGGCAACGACCTCGCGTTTCTCAGCACGCGCGTGTCTCACCTGCTGAACCTGCGGGGACCGGCGTACTCGCTGCACACCGCGTGCTCCACGGCGCTGGTGGCCGTGCATCTGGCCGGACAGGCCCTGCTCGCTGGTGAGTGCCGCATGGCGCTGGCGGGTGGCGTCGCCATCCAGGCCCCCCAGCGCAGCGGCTACCTGTACCAATTCGGCGGCGTGTCCTCGCCGGACGGACACTGCCGTGCCTTCGACGCGAAGGCGCAGGGCACGGTGTTCGGCAACGGCGCGGGTGTGGTGGTGCTCAAGCGCCTGGAGGATGCGCTGGCGGATGGAGACACCATCCACGCCGTCATCCGCGGCTCGGCCATCAACAACGACGGTTCGCAGAAGGCCAGCTTCGGCGCGCCCAGCGTCCAGGGCCAGGCCCGCGTCATCCGCGACGCGCTCGCCGCCGCGGACGTGGACGCGCGGAGCATCACCTACGTGGAGACGCACGGCACCGGCACCCAGTTGGGTGACCCCATCGAGGTGCGCGCGCTCACCAAGGCGTTCCGCGCCAGCACGGATGACACGGGCTTCTGCGCGCTGGGCTCGGTGAAGACGAACATTGGCCACCTCGACGCGGCGGCCGGTATCGCCAGCTTCATCAAGGCCGTGCTCTGCCTGAAGCACCGGGAGATGCCGCCCACGCTGCACTTCGAGCAGCCCAACGCGCAGATCGACTTCGCCAACAGCCCCTTCTTCGTCAACGCCACCCTGCGCGAGTGGAAGGCGGGCGCCCACCCGCGCCGCGCGGGCGTGAGCGCGTTCGGCATTGGCGGAACCAACGCCCACGTCATCCTGGAGGAGGCCCCCGCGCTGGAGACCGCCGCGCCGAGCCGCCCCTGGAACGTGCTGCCGTTGGCCACCCGGACGGACTCCGCGCTCGACAGCGCCACCACGGCGCTGGCCGCGTGGCTGGAGCAGCACCCGGAGCTGTCCATGGCGGATGCGGCCTACACGCTCCAAACGGGCCGCCAGCACTTCTCCTACCGCCGCATGGCGGTGGTGTCCGACCACGCGCAAGCCGTGCGCGTGCTGCGCGGCGAGGAGCCCGAGCGCGTCGTCACCACGCACCAGGAGTCCCGCACCCGCCCCGTGGTGTTCCTGCTGCCGGGCGGCGGTACCCAGCACGCGGGCATGGCCGGCGGCCTCTACCGCACCGAGCCGGTCTTCCGTGCGGAGATGGACCGCATCGCCGCCCTGCTCCGCCCGCACGGCGTCTCCAACCTGCTCGCCGTGATTCAAGCCGCGCCGGGCGACACCGTGGACGGCCTGTCTCGCAATGCCCTGGCGCTGCCCGCCATCTTCGCCGTGGAGTACGCGCTCGCCCGCCTCTGGATGTCCTGGGGCATCGAGCCGGAGGCCATGATTGGCCACAGCCTGGGTGAGTACGCCGCGGCCTGCCTGGCGGACGTGCTGTCCCTGGAAGACGCGGTGGCCCTGGTGGCCCTGCGCGGCAAGCTCATCGACGGGGTGCCCGCGGGCGCCATGCTCAGCGTCAGCCTGCCGGAGGCCGAGCTGCGGCCCCTGCTGGGCGACGCCCTGGACCTCGCCGCGGTGAACGCGCCCGACCAGTGCGTGGCCTCGGGCCGCACCGACGCGGTGGAGGCGCTGGCGGCCACGCTGACGGCGCGTGGCGTGGAGCACCGGCGCCTGCATGTGGACGCGGCGGCTCACTCACGCATGCTGGAGCCCATCCTGGCGGAGTTCCACGCCAAGGTCGCCAGCCTGAAGCTGAACCCGCCCACGCGGCGCTACGTGTCCTGCCTCACGGGCACCTGGATCACCGCCGAGGAGGTCACCCAGCCCAAGTACTGGGTGGACCACCTGCGCCAGCCGGTGCGCTTCATGGAGGGTCTGCGCGTGCTGCTGGCCGAGCCCGCGCGCGTCCTGCTCGAGGTGGGGCCCGCGCAGTCGCTCACGGCCCTGGCGAAGCTCCAGGGCGAGGCGCCGGGGACGCGGCCGTACATCTCCTCCCTGCCGCACCCCAAGGACCCGCAGCCCGACGAGGCCTTCCTCCAGGGCGCCCTGGGTCGGCTGTGGCTGGGCGGCGTGGAGGTGGACTGGCTGGGCGTGCATGCCCACGGTCCTCGCCGCCGCGTGTCCCTGCCCCCGTACCCCTTCGAGCGGGAGCGCTTCTTCGTCCCGCCCGGCGAGCGCTCCGCGAGCGCCGGTGCCACGCAGCAGGGCAAGCTGCCCGACGTGGCGGACTGGTTCCACCTGCCGTCGTGGCGGCGCACGCCGCCGCTGGCCGCGAAGCCTGAGACGCTGGCCTCCCCGCGAGGCTGGGTGGTGTTCACGGACGGAGGCCCCCTGGCCTCGCGGCTGCTGGCGCTGCTGGCCGAGGCGGGCCAGGACGTCGTCACCGTGCAGGCGGGCACCAGCTTCGCCCGCGAGGACGACCACCGCTTCACCGTGGCGCCGGGACAGCCGGCCGACTACGTGTCGCTGCTCGAAGCCCTGAAGGGCCGCGCGCACCGCCCCGAGGTGTTCGTCCACTTCTGGAGCCTCACGAAGCAAGGGGACGTCGCGTCGTCCTCCGAGCGCTTCCGCGACACGCAGTCGCGCGGCTACTACAGCCTCCTCTTCCTGGCCCAGGCCCTGGGGAAGGCGGGCGGCAGCGAGCCCGTGCGCGTGGAGGTCATCTCCAACCACGTGCACGACCCGGACGGCGCCGCGGAGGCGCTGCCCGAGAAGGCGACGATGCTGGGCGTGTGCAAGGTGCTGCCGCAGGAGCACCAGCACGTCGCCACGCGCTGCATCGACGTGGTGCTCCCGGAGGCCAGCGCCGCGGACACGCTCGCGCGCGGCCTGCTCGCCGAGCTGTCCACCCGCACGCGCGACATGCTGGTGGCCTTCCGGGGCACGCGCCGTTGGGTGCAGGAGTTCACCCCGGTGAAGATGGGCGGAGACGCGCCCGTGCACCCGCTGCGCGAGCGCGGCGTGTACCTCATCACCGGTGGTCTGGGCGGCGTGGGTCTGCTGCTCGCCGAGCACCTGGCGGAGACGCAGCGCGCCCGGCTGGTGCTGCTCGGCCGCTCGGCCTTCCCCGCTCGCGAGTCGTGGGACGGCTGGCTGACCGACAAGGGCGAGGACGACCGCATCAGCAAGCTCATCCACCGCGTGCGCGCCATGGAGGCCCACGGGGCCGAGGTGCTCGTGCTGGCGGCGGACGTGTCGGACGCCGCGCGGATGCGGACCGTCGTGGAGCAGGTGGAGTCGCGCTTCGGCGTGCTGCACGGCGTGCTTCACTGCGCCGGTGTCACCCACGGTGACTCGCTGTACAGCTCGCTCACGGAGCTGGGCACGCAGGCCTCCGAGACGCAGTTCCAGCCCAAGGTGTACGGCACCTACGCGCTGGACGAGGCGCTGCGCGGCCGGGACATCGACTTCGTGCTGCTGTTCTCCTCCAACGCGGCGGTGCTCGGTGGTCTCGGCTACCTCACCTACGCGTCCGCCAACGTGTTCATGGACGCCTTCGCGTCGAACCGCGCGGCCCGGGGCGTGGGCGGCACGCGTTGGGTGAGCGCGTCCTGGGACGGCTGGCCCGAGGAGACGAAGCACTACGCGGGCTTCAAGACGAGCATGGACCAGTACGCCATGACGCGCGAGGAAGGCGCGGAGGCGGTGCGCCGGCTCGCCACGCAGGGCCTGGACGGTCCGGTCGTGGTGGCCACGGGTGACCTGACCCACCGCCTGGCGGTGTGGATCCACCGGGACGCCCCCGCGACCCGCCCCTCCGGGTCCGCCTCGCGGCAGGCGCGCAAGGGCACCTACGTGCCGCCCGCCAACGAGACGGAGCAGGCCATCGCGGCCATGTGGCAGGAGGTCCTCGGCGTGGAGCAGGTGGGCCGCCACGAGAGCTTCTTCGACCTGGGCGGACACTCGCTGCTGGCCACGCGCATCGTGGGCCGGCTGCGCTCCGCGTTCAACGTGGACCTGCCCCTGGCGAAGCTGTTCGAGGTCTCCACCGTGTCGGGGCTCGCCCAGGCGGTGACCGTGGCGAAGGAGGCCCAGGAAGCAGCGCTCTACCAGGAGCTGCTCGACCAGGTGGCCAACACGCCCGACGACCAGCTCGAGGACCTGCTGGCCAAGGCCGCCCAGGAAAACTGAGCCACACGCCGGCGCGAGCCACCGCTCCGCCGGACCCTTTTCCGCGCCCACCGGATGCCAGCCTCGCTGGCGGTGGGCGCGCATTCCATCCGGACGCCTCTCCATGCGCGACATCTCGAAGGAACTTGGCAAGCTGTCCCCCAAGCAGCGGGAGCTCTTCGAAGCCCTGCTGCGACAGCGGCAGAAGCAGCAGGAGGCCCAGGCGGCACCGGGCATCCCGCGGCGTCAAGGCAGCGGCCCGGTGGCCGCGTCCTTCTCCCAGCAACGCCTGTGGGTCCTCAATCAGCTCGAGGGCGGCAGCTCGTCCACCTACAACATCCCGGTGGCGGTGCGGCTGGATGGCGCGCTGGACCTGCGCGCGATGGAGCAGGGCCTGGCGGACCTGGTCCGCCGACACGAGGCGCTGCGCACCACGTTCCAACAAGGCGATGACGACCTGCCCTTCCAGGTGGTCCATCCCGAAGGCACGGTGGCGCTGCCCGTCATCGACCTCACGGGCGTGCCCGAGGCCACGCGCGAAGCGGAGGCCCGGCGCGTCGCCGCGGAAGAGGCGCGCCGTCCCTTCTCCCTGGAGCAGGGGCCGCTGTTCCGGACGACCGTGCTGCGCCTGTCGCCCGAGCGGCACGTGCTGCTCCTGTCCATGCACCACATCATCTCCGACGGCTGGTCCACCGCCGTGCTGGCCCAGGAGATGGCCGTGCTCTATTCGGCCCACGCCACCCGGCGCGAGCCCGTGCTGCCTCCCCTGCCCGTGCAGTACGCCGACTATTCCGTCTGGCAGCGGGACTGGATGCAGGGGCCGGTGCTGAAGAAGCAGCTCGACTACTGGCGCGGCCATTTGTCGGGCGCGGCGCCCACGCTGGCGCTGCCCACCGACCGTCCCCGCCCCGCCGCGCAGACCTTCCGGGGCAGCGCGGTCCGCGTGGAGCTGGGCAACCCCCTCACGCAAGCCATCATCGCGCTGGGGCAGCGGCATGGCGCCACGCCCTTCATGGTGCTGCTGGCCGCGTGGCAACTCTTGCTGTCGCGCTACTCCGGCCAGGACGACATCAGCGTCGGCTCGCCCATCGCGGGACGCCGTGGCACCGAGCTGGAAGGTCTCATCGGCTTCTTCGTGAACACCCTGGTCCTGCGCACCCAGGTGTCTCCTGCGCAGACCTTCCCCGAGCTGCTGGCGAACGTGAAGCGCACGACGCTGGCCGCCTACGAGCACCAGGACGTCCCCTTCGAGCGGCTGGTGGAGGAGCTGCGCCCGGAGCGCAGCCTCAGCCACTCACCGCTCTTCCAGGTGATGTTCGTGCTGCAGAACACGCCGGGCACCGAGCAGCGCCTGCCGGGCCTGGGCCTGGAAGTCCTGCGCCCGGAAATCACCGCCACCAAGTTCGACCTCACCCTGGCCCTGGCCGAGTCGCCCAACGGGTTCAGCGGGATTCTCACCTACAGCACCGACCTGTTCGACGTGTCGACCGTGGAGCACATGGTCGGTCATTTCCGGGTGCTGCTGGAGGCGCTCGTCGCGGACGTGGCGCTGCCCATCGCACAGCTCCCGCTGCTCACGCCCACGGAGCGCCAGCGGCTGCTCGTGAGCTGGAACGACACCGCCGCCCCCTTCCCCGAGGACCGCGGCGCGCACCAGCTCATCGAAGCGCAGGCCCGGAACGCACCGGACGCGCTCGCCGTCATCGCTGGGGACACGCGCCTCACCCGGAGCCAGCTCGACGCGAGGGCGAACGCGCTCGCGCATCACCTGCGCTCGCTGGGCGTGGGACCGGAGTCTCGCGTCGGCCTGTGCGTGGAGCGCTCGGAAGACCTCGTGGTGGGCATGCTCGCCATCCACAAGGCCGGGGGTGCGTTCGTCACCCTCGACCCGACGTATCCCTCGGATCGACTGGCGTTCATGGTGCGGGACGCCGCCATCGAGGTGGTGCTGACCCTGAGCACCCTGCCGGAGTCACTGCTCCCCGCCGGCCCCGTTCGCGTGCTCTTGGATGCAGAGAGCGCACGCATCGCCGCGAACCCGTCGGACGCGCCGCCCGTCACGGCCGTGGAGCCCGCGCAGCTCGCGTACATCATCTACACGTCGGGAAGCACCGGCCGTCCCAAGGGCACGCTGCTGAGCCATCGCGGTCTGGTGAACACCGCCGTGGCCGCCGCGCACGCGCACGGCTACCACCCCCAGGGCCGCGTTCTTCAGTTCGCGTCCCCCGGCTTCGACGCCGCCGTGTGCGAGGTGTTCGCCACGCTCGTCGCGGGAGCCACGCTGGTCATGGCGCCGCGGGAGCGGCTGCTGCCCGACGCACCGCTGCGTGCGTTGCTGGACGAGCATCGCATCACCGCCGTCACCCTGACGCCGTCGGTGCTCGCACGGCTGGAGCCGCGGGGCCTGTCGTCGCTGGAGACGCTCATCTGCGCGGGCGAGGCACTGACGCCGGAGCTGGTCCAGGCCTGGGCTGGCCGCGTCCGTCTGCTCAATGCGTACGGCCCCACCGAGGTCACCGTCTGCGCCTCCATCACCCGTGAGCCGCTGGCGGCGAACGGCACGCGCGCGCCGGACATGGGCAAGCCGTGGCCCAACACGCGGCTGTACGTGCTCAATGGCGCCATGGAGCTGGTGCCCGCGGGCGTCGCGGGCGAGCTGTTCATCAGCGGCGTGGGTCTGGCGCGTGGGTACCTGGGCCGCGCGGACCTCTCCGCGGAGAAGTTCGTTCCCGACCCGTTCGGCGGCACGCCGGGTGGGCGGCTGTATCGCACGGGCGACAACGTGCGTTGGAGCGCGGACGGCTCGCTGGAGTTCCTGGGCCGACTGGACGCGCAGGTGAAGCTGCGAGGCTTCCGCGTGGAGCTGGGCGAGGTGGAGTCCGCCCTCGTCGCTCACGCAGGAGCCCGGCAGGCCGCGGCGATGGTCCGGAAGGACGCGTCCGGTGACTCACGGTTGGTGGCCTACGTGGTGCCGCAGGGGGATGCGGCCCTGGATGCGGCGTCGTTGCGCGCGCGCCTCGCCGAGGTGCTCCCCGATTACATGGTCCCCGCCGCGTTCGTCTCCCTGCCCGCGCTGCCGCTCACCGCGCACGGCAAGCTGGACGTCCGCGCGCTCCCCATTCCCGGCGCGGAGTCCCTCGCCCGCGCCGCGGCGCGCGCACCGGAGACCGAGACCGAGAAGCGGGTCGCCGCGCTCTGGACCGAGCTGCTCGGCGTCGAGTCCATCACCGCGGCCGATGATTTCTTCGCGCTGGGTGGGCACTCGCTGCTGGCCACGCAAGTCGTCTCCCGGCTCCGTCGCGAGCTGGGCGTCGAGCTGCCCCTGCGCGCCCTCTTCGAATCGCCGACGCTCGCCGCGTTGGCTTCACGCATCGACGGGGGCACGCGTCCCAACGCGTCCGCGCCGCCGCTCGTGCCCGCTTCACGCGAGGGACACCTGCCGCTCTCCTTCGCCCAGCAGCGTCTCTGGTTCATCGACCAGTTGGAGCCCGGCAGCGCTGCCTACAACATTCCCACCGCTGTCCTCCTGGAAGGCGACCTCCAGCCCGAGCTGCTCCAGCAAGCGTTGGAGGCACTCACCCTCCGGCACGAATCCCTCCGCACGACGTTCGCCGCGCAAGGTGAGGACGCCTTCCAGCGCATTCTCGCGCGCCTGGAGGTTCCGCTTCCGCGGGTCGACCTGAGCGGAATGCAGGAAGCCGAGCAGGACGCGGAGACCCGCCGCCTCGTCTCCGAGGAGGCCCAGCGCCCCTTCAACCTCGCGGACGGCCCACTCCTGCGCGCGCGACTGTTCCGCCTCGCCCCCGCGCGACACGTGCTCGTGCTCACCCTCCACCACATCGTCTCCGACGGTTGGTCCATGGGTGTGCTCATTCGTGAGTTGGGCTCGCTCTACCTGTCGCTGACGCAGGGCACGCCTTCGTCACTGGCCCCACTGCCGGTGCAGTACGCCGACTTCGCGGCGTGGCAGCGCGGCTGGCTCCAGGGCGCGGTCCTCCAGGCCCAGCTCGACTTCTGGCGCAATCAGCTCACGGGCGCTCCGCCCGTTCTCGAGCTGCCCACTGACAGGCCCCGTCCCGCCGTCCAGACGTACCGTGGAGCGGCGCTGCCTTTCAGCATTCCCTCCACACTGACGGCTCGCATCAACACGCTCGCCCAGCGCCACGGCGCCACGCCGTTCATGGTGCTGCTGGCGGCATGGCAGCTTTTGCTGTCTCGCTATTCGGGACAGGACGACGTCAGCGTGGGCTCCCCCATCGCCGGCCGCACGCGCACCGAGCTCGAAGGCCTCATCGGCTTCTTCGTCAACACGCTCGTCCTGCGCGCGCGCATCGACTCCGGTGCGTCCTTCGTTCAGCTCCTCGGGCAGGTGAAGCAGACGACCCTGGGCGCCTATGAGCACCAGGACGTCCCCTTCGAGAAGCTCGTCGAGGAGCTGCGTCCGCAGCGCAGCCTCAGCCATACGCCTCTCTTCCAGGTGATGTTCTCCCTCCAGAACACGCCTCAAGAGGCCCTCGACCTGCCGCGACTGGCGCTCCGTCCCTTCGCGCTCGACAGCGGAGTCGCCAAGTTCGACCTGTCGCTCTCACTGACCGAGGGCAACGGTGCGCTCGAAGGCGTCTTGGATTACAGCTCGGACCTGTTCGACGCCGCGACCGTCCAGCGGATGGCCGTACACTTCCACGCGCTGCTCGAAACCATCGTCGAGCACCCCGAGCGGGCTGTCTCTTCGCTCTCCTTCCTGTCCGGCACCGAGCGGCAGCAACTCCTCTCCGCCTGGAACGACACCCACCAGCCGTTCCCCTGGGAAGGCGGCCTCCACGAGCGCTTCGAGGCGCAGGCCGCTCGCACGCCCGACGCGCTCGCCGTCCTCTCCGACGAAGCCTCCTTCTCCTTCAGCGCTCTCAACCAGCGCGCCAATCAGTGGGCCGGCCTCCTTCGTCACCGGGGCGTTCGTCCCGAGGTCCACGTCGCCCTCTGCTTCGAGCGTTCCGCCGAAATGCTCGTCGCCCTCCTCGCCGTCCTCAAGGCTGGCGGCTCCTACGTCCCGCTCGACCCGGCCTACCCCGCTCAGCGCATCGGCTTCATGCTCCAGGACGCGCAGCCCCTGCTCGTCCTCTCTCAGCCGCACCTCGTTGAGTCGCTCTCCGCTCACGGCCTCGACGTCCTCTGCCTCGACGACGCCGCTGCCGCCGACTTCCCCGCCACCAATCCGCCTCCTCTCGCCTCCGCCGACCACCCGGCCTACGTCATCTACACGTCGGGTAGCACCGGCAAGCCCAAGGGCGTCGAAGTCACCCACGCCTCTGTCATGAACCTGCGCGCGGCCCTCGCGCGTACGGTGTACGCAGACGTCACGTCTCCGCTTCGCGTTTCGCTCAACGCGCCGCTTGCCTTTGACGCCTCCGTCCAGCAGCTCGTGCAGCTCACCGACGGACACACCCTCTGCGTCATCCCCAAGGAGGTGCGCGAAGACGTGCGCCTGATGGTGGCGTGGCTGGAGCGTCACCGGGTGGAGGTCCTGGACTGCTCGCCGTCCCACCTGCGGCTCATGCTCGACGAAGGGCTCGGTGCGCAGCCCCTGCGCGTCCTCGTGGGGGGTGAAGCCATCGACGAAGCCCTCTGGGCGCGGCTGTCCGCACACCCGAACCTCCAGGCCTTCAACGTCTACGGCCCCACCGAGTGCACCGTCGACTCGACGGCCAAGACGGTCCGTGGCGCGGAGCCCCGTCCCTCACTGGGCGGTCCGTTGGCGAACGCGCGCTTCTACGTCCTCGACGCGCAGCTTCAGCCTGTGCCCACGGGTGTCCCGGGCGAGCTCTTCATCGGTGGCGCCGGCCTCGCGCGTGGCTACCTCCGCCGCCCCGACCTCACCGCCGAGCGCTTCATCCCGGACGGCTTCAGCGCTTCGCCGGGTGCGCGCCTCTACCGCACCGGAGACCGCGTCCGCTGGCTCGCCAACGGAGAACTCGAGTACCTCGGCCGCATCGACTTCCAGGTCAAGCTGCGCGGCTTCCGCATCGAGCTGGGTGAAATCGAAGCCGCGCTCACCGAGCACGCCGACGTGCGCGAGTCCGCGGTCATCGTCCGCAAGGACGGCGCGGCCCCTCAACTCGTGGGCTATGTCGTTCCCACCGCGGGCCAGGCCCTGGAAGTGGCCACGCTGCGAACCTTCCTGAAGGAGCGGCTGCCTGAGTACATGGTGCCCTCCGCGCTCATGGTGCTGGAGGCGCTCCCGCTCAACACGAACGGGAAGCTGGACCGGAACGCGCTGCCCGCGCCGCACGAGGCCGGGACGCGCACGCACGTGCCGCCGCGAGAGGGTACGGAGCAGACGTTGGCCGGGCTCTTCGAGGACCTGCTCGGGGTGAAGCCCGTTGGCGCGAATGACGACTTCTTCGAGCTCGGCGGCCACTCGTTGCTGGCCACCCAGCTCGTCTCACGCATCCGCTCGACGTTCCGCGTCGAGCTCCCGCTCCGCGCATTGTTCGAGCAGCGGACGGTGTCCTCGCTGGCCGCGAAGCTGGACGCGACGCCGGGCCAGAGCGCCCTTCCTCCGCTGAAGCCGGCCCCCGCCGGACAGCCCCTGCCCCAGTCCAGCGCGCAGCGCCGACTGTGGTACGTCGACCGGCTGGCTCCGGGAAGCGCCGCGTACAACATCCCCGCGGCGGTTCGCATCGACGGAGCGCTGGACCCTGCCGGCATGGAGCAGGCACTCCGCGCCGTGGTGAGCCGCCAGGCCGCCCTGCGCACGACGTTCCGGAATCACGAGGAACTCCCCGTCCAGGTCCTCCATCCCAACGTCAGCTTCACGCTGGCGGTGGAGGACCTGATTTCATTGCCGGAGTCCGCACGCGAGGCGCAGGCGCGCACGCTGGCGAACGAAGAGGCCCACCGGCCCTTCGACCTGGAGCGCGGCCCGCTCTTCCGGGCCCGCCTCCTGCGGCTCGCCCCCGAGCACCACGTGCTGCTCGTCACGATGCACCACATCATCTCGGATGGTTGGTCCATCGGCGTGTTGGTCCGTGAGGTCGCCGCCTTCTACGAGGCCGGCCTTCGCGGCGGCGCCCCCAGCCTGCCGGAACTGCCCGTGCAGTACGCGGACTTCGCCCGGTGGCAGCACGACTGGATGCAGGGGCCCGTCCTGGAGGCGGAGCTCGACTACTGGCGGGAGCAGCTCACGGGGGCCCCGTCGGCGCTGGAGCTTCCAACGGACAGACCTCGCCCGGCGGTGCAAGCCAATCGCGGCGCGGGCCTCCCCGTCCAGCTCCCGCTCTCCGTGGCCCAGGGCATCCAGGAGCTGGCCCGGCGCACCGGCACCACGCCCTTCGTGGTGATGCTGGCCGCCTGGCAGCTCCTGCTGTCGCGCTACTCGGGACAGGAGGATGTGTCCGTGGGCTCGCCCGTGGCGGGACGCAACCGCTCGGAGCTGGAAGACCTCATTGGCTTCTTCGTCAACACGGTCATCCTCCGTGCGCGGCTGTCGCCACAGCTCACGGTGAGTGAGCTGCTCTCCCAGGTGAAGCAGGCCACGCTGGGCGCCACCGAGCACCAGGACGTCCCCTTCGAGAAGCTGGTGGAGGTGCTGAAGCCACCGCGCGACACGAGCCGCTCGCCGCTGTTCCAGGTGACGTTCACCCTGCAGAACACGCCCCCCGTTCGCCTCGAGCTGCCGGGCCTGTCGCTCCGCGTGCTGGACGTGGACATCGAGACCGCCAAGTTCGACATGAGCCTCGTGCTCGGCGAAGGGCCGGACGGGGTGAGCGGCGTGCTCAACTACGACACCGACCTCTTCGACCGCGCCACCGTCGCGCGGATGATGGAGCACTACCGCGTGCTCCTGGAGGCGTTCGTCTCG
The DNA here is from genome assembly GCF_000280925.3 of Myxococcus hansupus. Classification (NCBI taxonomy): domain Bacteria; kingdom Pseudomonadati; phylum Myxococcota; class Myxococcia; order Myxococcales; family Myxococcaceae; genus Pseudomyxococcus; species Pseudomyxococcus hansupus. The sequence goes on along the minus strand of NZ_CP012109.1, from coordinate 2,806,731 downwards.
AACGAGCACGCGCGTCTTTCCGACCTGAGCCCGCTCCCCGTCTCCGAGCGTCAGCAGGTCCTCCTGGACTGGAACGCCACGTCCGCCGACTACCCGAGGGACATGCCGATCCACGTCCGCTTCGCGGAGCAGGCGGCGCGGACTCCGGATGCGGTGGCGCTCATCTTCGGTGATGAGCAATTGACGTACGGTGAGCTGAATCAGCGGTCCAACCAGCTCGCGCATCACCTGCGCGCCTACGGTGTGGACGCTGGCACGCGTGTGGGCCTGTGCCTGGAACGCTCATTCGAACTGGTGGTGGGTCTGCTGGGCATCCTCAAGGCGGGCGGCGCCTACGTGCCGATCAACCGAGGCTATCCGGCCGAGCGCATCTCGTTCTTCCTCCAGGAGGCCGGCATCAGCGTGATCGTCACACTGGAGGAGCTGGCGGACGAGCTGCCCGCGGGTGGCTCCCTGTTCGTCTGCCTGGACGCGGATGAAGCCATGCTCGCGCGGCAGCCCGCGGACGCTCCGCCGCCCGCGAAGGTGGGCGGCGACGACCTGGCCTACGTCATGTTCACGTCCGGAAGCACGGGCGTGCCCAAGGGCGTGTGCGTGCCGCACCGGGGCGTGGTGCGTCTGGTGTGCGCCAACCCGTTCATCCAGTTCGGCCCCGATGAGGTGTTCCTCCAGCTCGCGCCGGTGGCCTTCGACGCATCCACGCTGGAAATCTGGGGCGCCTTGCTCCACGGCGCACGGCTGGTGCTCGCGCCTCCCGGAACGCCCGCGCTGAATGAGCTGGGCGCCCTGCTGGAGGCGCACGGCGTCACCACGCTGTGGCTGACGGCGGCCCTCTTCGAGCAGGCCGTCCTCCACATGGGCGCCTCGCTGGCGACGGTGCGGCAGGTGCTCGCGGGTGGCGACGTGTTGCCCATGCAGCGCGTGCTCCAGCACCTGTCCCGCGTGCCTTCCAACGCCGTGCTCGTCAACGGCTACGGCCCCACGGAGAACACCACCTTCTCCGCGACGTACACGCTGCGCCCTGGCATGTCGCTGGGGTCCTCCGTTCCCATCGGCCGACCGCTGGGCCACTCCACCACGTACGTGCTGGACACCTTCCTGCAGCCCGCTCCCGTGGGTGTTCCGGGTGAACTGTTCGTCGGTGGCGACGGCCTCGCCTGGGGCTACTTGAACCGGCCGGACCTCACCGCGGAGAAGTTCGTTCCGCACCCGTTCAGCAGCGCTCCCGGCGCGCGCCTCTACCGCACGGGAGACCGTGCACGCTGGCTCGCGGACGGCACGCTGGAGTTCCTGGGCCGGACCGACTTCCAGGTGAAGGTGCGCGGCTTCCGCATCGAGCTGGGCGAAATCGAAGCGCAGCTCCAGCGCGCCCCCGGCGTGCAGGAGGCCGTGGTGGCGGTGCGCGAGGACGTACCCGGTGACAAGCGGCTCGTCGCGTACCTCGTGGGCATGGATGGCCCGGAGTCCGTGCAGCCGCGCGCGCTGCATGACTTCCTGGCCCAGCGGCTGCCGGACTACATGGTTCCGGCGGTCTTCGTGCCCATGGAGGCCTTGCCGCTCAACGCCAACGGGAAGGTGGACCGCAAGGCCCTCCCCCCGCCGGAGGCCGAGGCTCGCGAAGAAGGGCTCCCGTTCGAAGCGCCGCGCACGCCCGCCGAAGTGGCGCTCGCCAGGGTCTGGTGCGAGGTCTTGGGCGTGAAGCAGGTGGGCATCGATGACAGCTACTTCGACCTGGGTGGCGACTCGATGCGCAGCATCCAGGTGGTCGCGAAGCTGCGGGAGCTGGGGCTGGAGCTGCCGATGATGGCGCTCCTTCAGCACCCCACCATCCGCGAGCTGTCGTCCGAGCTGAAGTCCACGGCCCATGTGAAGCCCGCCGTGGAGTCCTCGCCGTTCAGCCTCCTCACCGAGGAGGACCGGCAGCGCATGCCCGAGGGTGTCGAGGACGCCTACCCGCTGACGTACCTCCAGTCCGGCATGCTCTTCGAGAGCACGCTGCACGTGGGCACGGGCATCTACCACGACATGTTCAGCCTCCACCTGGAGCTGGCGCTGGACGAGACGCGGATTCGCCAGGCGCTCCAGGAGGTGATGAACCGTCACTCCATCCTCCGGACGTCGTTCGACCTGGAGGGCTACAGCGAGCCCATCCAGTTCGTGCACCGGCAGGTGGAGCCCTCTCTGCGCTTCGAGGACCTGCGCCACCTCTCCAGGGCGGAGCAGGACGTGTTCCTGCGCGACTGGGCGGAGACGTACCGCCGGCAGAACTTCGACTGGACCCGGGCTCCGCTGCTGCACACCACCGTGCACCGGCGCAGCGACACCACGCTCCAGCTCACGTTCCTGTTCCACCACGCCATCCTGGACGGCTGGAGCGCGACGTCTGTCTTCACCGAGCTGCTCGGCCGATACCTGGAGCTGCTCGCCGGCGGTGACTCGCCCGCGGCGCCCCCGCTGGCCGTCACCTACCGCCAGTTCGTCGCGCTGGAGAGGGAATCGCTGTCCTCGGGACGCGATGAGCAGTTCTGGCTGGAGCGCATGAGCGAGGTCGAACCGCCTACCGCGCGGCCGCCCAGCCAGAGCGGCCAGCCCGACATGATGCACCGCCACAAGGTCAGTGTGTCCATTGACCTTCAGGAGCGCTTGCAGCGCGTGGCGCAGGAGCTGGGTGTCTCGCTCAAGAGCGTGCTGCTGGCCACGCACCTGCGGGTGTCCAGCTTCGTGGACGGAAGCAACTCGGTCGTCACCGGCCTCGTCAGCAACGGCCGTCCCGAGGTCGCGGACGGCGAGCGCATGATTGGCTTGTTCCTCAACAGCGTGCCCTTCCCGCTCATGCTCACGGGTGGCACCTGGCGGGAGCTGATTCGCGAGGTCGCCAAGCGGGAGCGCGAGCTGCTACCGCACCGCCGCTACCCCATGGCGCGGCTGAAGAAGAAGCTCGGCGGCCAGCCCCTGTTCCAGACGCTCTTCAACTTCGTCCACTTCCACGTCATGGGCGACATGATGGAGCGCGAAGGCATCCGGGTCATCGAAGAGGTCGATGCCGCGGCCTGGATGGAGCTCCCGCTCGACGTCTCGTTCTCCCTGGACCCCGCCACGTCGGCGCTCGACTTCGCCGTGTCCAGCACGGGCGCGACGCGCGATGCCTCGTGGGTGAAGACCGTCAGCCAGTACTACCTGCGCGCGCTGGAGACGCTCGCGACGACGCCCGATGCGCGTCATGACCAGGTCACGTTGCTGTCGACGGAGGAGCAGCAGCGCATCCTTCGCGACTGGAATGCCACCGGACAGCAGCTCCCCTGGGAAGGCGGCCTCCACGAGCGCTTCGAGGCTCAGGCCGCTCGCACGCCCGACGCGCTCGCCGTCCTCTCCGACGAAGCCTCCTTCTCCTTCAGCGCTCTCAACCAGCGCGCCAATCAGTGGGCCGGCCTCCTTCGTCACCGGGGCGTTCGTCCCGAGGTCCACGTCGCCCTCTGCTTCGAGCGTTCCGCCGAAATGCTCGTCGCCCTCCTCGCCGTCCTCAAGGCTGGCGGCTCCTACGTCCCGCTCGACCCGGCCTACCCCGCTCAGCGCATCGGCTTCATGCTCCAGGACGCGCAGCCCCTGCTCGTCCTCTCTCAGCCGCACCTCGTTGAGTCTCTCTCCGCTCACGGCCTCGACGTCCTCTGCCTCGATGACGCCGCTGCCGCTGACTTCCCCGCCACCAATCCGCCTCCTCTCGCCTCCGCCGACCACCCGGCCTACGTCATCTACACGTCGGGTAGCACCGGCAGGCCCAAGGGCGTCGAAGTCACCCACGCCTCCGTCATGAACCTGCGCGCGGCCCTCGCGCGTACGGTGTACGCGGGCGTCACATCGTCTCTTCGCGTCTCTCTCAACGCGCCACTCTCCTTCGACGCCTCCGTCCAGCAGCTCGTGCAGCTCACCGACGGGCACACCCTCTGCGTCATCCCCAAGGAAGTGCGCGAAGACGTGCGCCTGATGGTGGCGTGGCTGGAGCGAAACCAGCTCGACGTCCTCGACTGCTCGCCGTCCCACCTGCGGCTCCTGCTCGATGAAGGGCTGGGCTCCAGGGCGTTGCGCGTCCTCTCGGGTGGTGAGGCCATCGACGAAGCCCTCTGGGCGCGTCTCGCCTCGCATCCGCACATCCAGGCCTTCAATGTCTACGGCCCCACCGAGTGCACCGTCGACTCCACCGCCAAGGCCATCCGTGGCGCGGGGCCTCAGCCCTCGCTGGGTGGCCCGTTGGCCAACGCGCGCTTCTACGTCCTCGACTCGCACCTCCAGCCTGTTCCCGCGGGCGTTCCGGGCGAGCTCTTCATCGGCGGCGCCGGCCTCGCGCGCGGCTACCTCCGCCGCCCCGACCTCACCGCCGAGCGCTTCATCCCCGACGCCTTCGGTGATTCGCCGGGGGCACGCCTCTACCGCACGGGGGACCGCGTCCGCTGGTTGGACAACGGAGAGCTCGAGTACCTCGGCCGCATCGACTTCCAGGTCAAGGTCCGTGGCTACCGCATCGAGCTGGGTGAAATCGAAGCCGCGCTTCGGGCTCACCCCGACGTCGACACCGCTGTCGTCCTCGTCCACGCGTTCTCGGAGAGCGACAAGCGCCTCGTCGCCTACGTCGTCCCCGCTTCGGCGGCCACCCTCGACACGGAGTCCCTCCGCGTCTCCCTGCGCGAGCGCCTGCCTGAGTTCATGGTGCCCGCCCTCTTCGTGCCGCTTGCCGCGATTCCCCTCACGACCAACGGCAAGGTCGACCGGAAGGCGCTCCCGTCCCCCATCGCCTCTCAGCTTTCGGACGCGCGCGTCTTCGAGGCACCGCAGACGAAGACCGAGGAGTTGATCGCCTCGCTCTGGGCGCAGCTCCTCCGCGTCGACAAGGTGGGCAGGGCCGACGACTTCTTCTCACTGGGTGGGCACTCGCTGCTGGCCACCCAGGTCGTCTCCCGGCTCCGCCGTGAGATGGGCATCGAGTTGCCCCTGCGCGCGCTGTTCGAGGCGCCGACGCTCGCCTCGCTGGCCTCTCGTATCGACGCGGGCTCGCGGCCCAGCGCGTCCGCGCCACCGCTCCAGCCCGCTTCACGCGACGGCGACCTGCCGCTCTCCTTCGCGCAGCAGCGTCTCTGGTTCATCGACCAGTTGGAGCCCGGCAGCGCGACCTACAACATCCCCACCGCCGTCCTTCTGGAAGGCGACCTCCAGCCCGAGCTGCTCCAGCAGGCCCTGGAGGCACTCACCCTCCGGCATGAGTCCCTGCGCACCACGTTCGCCGCGCAAGGTGAGGACGCCATCCAGCGCATCCTCCCGCGCCTGGAGGTTCCGCTTCCCCTGGTTGACCTCAGCGGGTTGAACCAAGCCGAGCAGGACGCGGAGACGCGCCGCCGGGTCGCCGAGGAGGCCCAGCGCCCCTTCAACCTCGCGGAGGGTCCTCTCCTCCGAGCACGCCTCTTCCGCCTCGCGGACGCCCGGCACGTCCTCGTGCTCACCCTCCACCACATCGTCTCTGACGGGTGGTCCATGGGTGTGCTCATCCGTGAGCTCGGTGCGCTCTATCTGTCATTGGCGAAGGGCCTGCCTTCACCTCTCGCGCCGCTGCCGGTGCAGTACGCGGACTTCGCGGCGTGGCAGCGCGGCTGGCTCCAGGGCCCCGTCCTCCAGGCCCAGCTCGACTTCTGGCGCAATCAACTCACGGGCGCTCCGCCCATCCTGGAGCTGCCCACCGACAGGCCGCGTCCTCCCGTCCAGACGTATCGCGGCGACTCCCTGCCGTTCACCATCCCCCAGGCGCTGGCGGCCCGCATCAACGCGCTCGCCCAGAGCCACGGCACCACGCCCTTCATGGTGCTGCTGGCGGCGTGGCAGCTCCTCCTGTCTCGCTACTCCGGACAGGATGACATCAGCGTCGGCTCACCCATCGCAGGCCGCACTCGCGCGGAGCTCGAAAGCCTCATCGGATTCTTCGTCAACACGCTCGTCCTGCGGGCTCGCATCGACGCGAATGCGTCCTTCGTGCAGCTTCTCACCCAGGTGAAGCAGACGACGCTGGGCGCCTATGAGCACCAGGACGTCCCCTTCGAGAAGCTCGTCGAGGAGCTGCGCCCTCAGCGCAGCCTCAGCCACTCGCCCCTCTTCCAGGTCATGTTCTCTCTGCAGAACACGCCTCAAGAGGCGCTTGATCTGGTGGGTCTCTCCGTCCGGCCTCTCGAACTCGACAGCCCGGTGGCCAAGTTCGACTTGAGCCTCGCGTTGGCCGCGTCCAACGGCGGATACAACGGCACGCTCAACTACAACTCGGACCTGTTCGACGCGGCGACCATTCAGCGCATGGCCGGGCACCTGGGTGTCCTGCTCGAAGGCATTGCCGCCGATGCGACCCAGCCCGTGTGGAAGCTCCCGCTGGTCCCCAGCACGGAGCGTCAGCAACTGCTGACGGAGTGGAATGACCTGCGCACCCCGCTGCGCCGTGGGCTCATCCACCAGCGCGTCTCCGAGCAGGCCGCTCGCACGCCCGAGGCCACCGCCCTCGTCGTCGGCACCGCGCGCCACTCCTACCGGGAGTTGGAGGCTCGCTCCAACCGGCTCGCCCACCTGCTGAAGTCCTTCGGCGTGGGGCCCGATGTCCGCGTCGCTGTCTGCATGAAGCGCTCGGCCGAGCTGGTCGTCTCCCTCCTCGCCATTCTCAAGGCGGGCGGCGCCTACGTCCCCCTCGACCCCAATTACCCCCGTCAGCGGATTGAGTCGACGCTCTCCAGCGCCGAGCCTCGCCTCCTGCTCTCGCACCAGGCTCTGCCCTCGTCCCTGCAGCTCGACTTCCCGGCCGCCAGCACCGTCTTCCTCGACGCGCTGCCGCCTCACTTCGCCTCGCTGCCCACCGACGCGCCGGCTTCCGCCGTCGGCGACGACAACCTCGCCTACCTCATCTACACCTCGGGCAGCACCGGCAAGCCCAAGGGCGTCTCCATCTCCCACGCCAGCGCCACCTCCTTCCTCGACTGGGCCACGCGCACCTTCTCTCCGGCCCAGCTCGCGGGGACGCTCGCTTCCACCTCCGTCTGCTTCGACCTCTCCGTCTTCGAGCTCTTCGCCCCGCTCAGTTGCGGTGGCTGCGTCCTGCTCGCCGACGACGCGCTGGCCCTCGCCACGCTGCCCGCCGCGCGCGAAGTAACGCTCCTCAACACCGTGCCCTCCGCCATCGCGGAGCTGCTCCGCCTCGGGGCCATTCCCGCCTCCGTGCGCACCATCAACCTCGCGGGCGAGCCTCTCCCGGGCACTCTCGCGCGCGCCCTCTACGCCTCCACCTCCGTCCAGGACGTCTTCAACCTCTACGGCCCCACCGAGGACACCACCTACTCCACCTTCACCCGGGTCCCCGCCGACGTCGTCGAGCCCACCATCGGCGCTCCTCTTCCTCAGTCCAGCGCCTACGTCCTCACCCCTCAGCTCCAACTCCAGCCTGTTGGCGCTCCGGGCGAGCTCTATCTCGCGGGTGCTGGCCTCGCTCGCGGCTACCTCGGTCAGCCGGACCTCACCGCCGAGCGCTTCGTCCCGGACCCGTTCGCCAACGTCCCCGGCAGCCGCATGTACCGCACGGGCGACCGGGTCCGCTGGTTGCCCAACGGTGAGCTCGAGTACCTCGGCCGCATCGACTTCCAGGTGAAGTTGCGCGGCTTCCGCATCGAGCTGGGCGAAATCGAGTCCGCGCTCCGGGCGCACCCCGACGTCGACTCCGCCGTTGTCCTCGTCCACGCCTTCTCGGACAGCGACAAGCGCCTCGTCGCGTACGTCGTTCCCTCCGCGGCTCTGGACACCGACGCGCTCCGACTCTTCCTCCGTGAGCGGCTCCCTGAGTTCATGGTGCCCGCCCTCTTCGTGCCGCTCGCCGCCCTGCCTCTGACACCCAACGGCAAGGTCGACCGGAAGGCGCTCCCGGCGCCCATCGCCTCGCAGCTTTCGGACTCGCGTTCCTTCGAGGCGCCTCGGACGAAGACGGAAGAGCTGATTGCCTCGCTTTGGGCGCAGCTCCTCCGCGTCGACAAGGTGAGCAGGACGGACGACTTCTTCTCGCTGGGTGGGCACTCCCTGCTCGCCACGCAGGTCGTCTCGCGCCTCCGCCGTGAGCTGGGCATCGAGTTGCCCCTGCGTACGCTCTTCGAGGCGCCGACCCTCGCATTGCTCGCCGCTCGCATCGACTCCGGCTCACGTCCCAGCGCATCCGCGCCGCCGCTCGTGCCCTCTTCACGCGACGGTGACCTGCCCCTCTCCTTCGCCCAGCAGCGCCTCTGGTTCATCGACCAGCTCGAACCCGGCAGCGCCGCCTACAACATCCCCACCGCCGTCCTTCTGGAAGGCGACCTCCAGCCCGAGTTGCTCCAGCAAGCGTTGGAGGCACTCACCCTCCGGCACGAATCCCTCCGGACCACGTTCCCCGCTCAAGCAGGCGATGCGGCGCAACACATCCTTCCGACGATCGATGTCCCGCTCCCGCAGGTCGATCTGAGTCACCTGCCTGAGACAGAGCAAGATTCGGAGACGCGTCGTCGGGTCTCCGAGGAAGCCCAGCGCCCCTTCAACCTCGCGGACGGCCCGCTCCTGCGCGCGCGACTGTTCCACCTCGCCCCCGCGCGGCACGTGCTCGTGCTCACCCTCCACCACATCGTCTCCGACGGTTGGTCCATGGGTGTGCTCATCCGGGAGTTGAGCGCGCTCTACATCGCACTGGCTCGGGGCACGCAGTCGCCGCTGTCGCCGCTGCCCATTCAGTACGCCGACTTCGCGGCGTGGCAGCGCGGCTGGCTTCAGGGGGCGGCCCTCCAGGCCCAGCTCGACTTCTGGCGCAATCAGCTCGCGAGCGCTCCGCCCATCCTGGAGCTGCCCACGGACAGGCCTCGGCCCGCTGTCCAGACGTATCGCGGCGCCACGCTTTCCTTCACCATTCCGCAGACACTCGCCACACGCGTCAACGCATTGGCTCAAAGCCACGGCGCCACGCCGTTCATGGTGCTGCTCGCCTCCTGGCAACTCCTGCTGTCTCGCTACTCGGGACAGGACGACATCAGCGTCGGATCGCCCATTGCCGGCCGCACGCGGACTGAAGTCGAAAGCCTCATTGGCTTCTTCGTCAACACGCTCGTCTTGCGCGCACGCATCGACGCGGGTGATTCGTTCGCGCAGCTCCTCGGGCAGGTGAAGCAGACAACCCTGGGCGCCTACGAGCACCAGGACGTCCCCTTCGAGAAGCTCGTCGAGGAACTGCGCCCGCAGCGCAGCCTGAGCCACTCGCCCCTCTTCCAGGTGATGTTCTCTCTGCAGAACACGCCTCAAGAGGCCATCGACCTCTCGGGACTCACCGTCCGGTCACTCTCGTTCGACAGTCCGGTCGCCAAGTTCGACCTGAGTCTGGTGATGACCGAGGTGAACGGAGCCCTCGAAGGTGTCCTGGACTACAGCTCGGACCTGTTCGACGCCTCGACAGTCCAGCGGATGGCCGCGCACTTCCACTCGCTGCTCGAAACCATTGTCGAGCACCCCGAGCAGGCCGTCTCTTCTCTCTCGTTCCTCTCGAGCATCGAGCGCCAGCGACTGCTGACGGAGTGGAACGACCTGCGCACCCCGCTGCGCCGTGGGCTCATCCACCAGCGCGTCTCGGAGCAGGCCACTCTCACGCCCGACGCCACCGCCCTCGTCGTCGGCACCGAGCGCGTCTCCTACCGAGAGCTGGAGGCTCGCTCCAACCGCCTCGCTCACCTGCTGAAGTCTCTCGGTGTGGGGCCCGATGTCCGCGTCGCTGTCTGCATGAAGCGCTCGGCCGAGCTGGTCGTCTCCCTCCTCGCCATTCTCAAGGCGGGCGGCGCCTACGTCCCCCTCGACCCCAATTACCCCCGTCAGCGGATTGAGTCGACGCTCTCCAGCGCCGAGCCTCGCCTCCTGCTCTCGCACCAGGCTCTGCCCGCGTCCCTGCAGCTCGACTTCCCGGCCACCAGCACCGTCTTCCTCGACGCGCTGCCGGCTCACTTCGCCTCGCTGCCCACCGACGCGCCGGCTTCCACCGTCGGCGACGACAACCTCGCCTACCTCATCTACACCTCGGGCAGCACCGGCAAGCCCAAGGGCGTCTCCATCTCCCACGCCAGTGCCACCTCCTTCCTCGACTGGGCTACGCGCACCTTCTCTCCGGCCCAGCTCGCGGGGACGCTCGCTTCCACCTCCGTCTGCTTCGACCTCTCCGTCTTCGAGCTCTTCGCGCCGCTCAGTTGCGGTGGCTGCGTCCTGCTCGCCGACGACGCGCTGGCCCTTGCCACGCTCCCCGCCGCGCAGGAGGTGACGCTCCTCAACACCGTGCCCTCCGCCATCGCGGAGTTGCTCCGCCTCGGGGCCATTCCCGCCTCCGTGCGCACCATCAACCTCGCGGGTGAACCTCTCCCGGGCACCCTCGCGCGCGCCCTCTACGCCTCCACCTCCGTCCAGGACGTCTTCAACCTCTACGGCCCCACCGAGGACACCACCTACTCCACCTTCACCCGGGTCCCCGCCGACGTCGTCGAGCCCTCCATCGGCGCTCCTCTTCCTCAGTCCAGCGCCTACGTCCTCACCCCTCAGCTCCAACTCCAGCCTGTCGGCGCTCCGGGCGAGCTCTACCTCGCCGGCGCTGGCCTCGCTCGCGGCTACCTCGGTCAGCCGGACCTCACCGCCGAGCGCTTCGTGCCCGACCCGTTCGCCAACGTCCCCGGCAGCCGCATGTACCGCACGGGCGACCGGGTCCGCTGGTTGCCCAACGGTGAGCTCGAGTACCTCGGCCGCATCGACTTCCAGGTGAAGCTGCGCGGCTTCCGCATCGAGCTGGGTGAAATCGAGTCCGCGCTCCGGGCGCACCCCGGCGTCGACTCCGCCGTCGTTCTCGTCCACGCCTTCTCGGAAAGCGACAAGCGCCTCGTCGCGTACGTCGTCGCGTCACCCTCCGTCGATACAGAGGCTCTCCGCCACTTCGTGCGCGAGCGGTTGCCGGACTTCATGGTGCCCGCCCTCTTCGTGCCGCTCGCCGCCCTGCCTCTGACACCCAACGGCAAGGTTGACCGGAAGGCGCTCCCCGCGCCCATCGCCTCGCAGCTCTCCGACTCGCGCGCCTTCGAGGCTCCGCAAACGCCGACAGAGGAACGCATCGCCTCGCTCTGGGCGCAGCTCCTCCGCGTCGACAAGGTGAGCAGGACGGACGACTTCTTCTCGCTGGGTGGGCACTCCCTGCTCGCCACGCAGGTCGTCTCACGCCTTCGCCGGGACCTGGGCATCGAGCTGCCCCTGCGCGCGCTCTTCGAGGCACCGACGATCGCCGCATTGGCTGCTCGCATCGACGCGGGCACACGCCCCAGCGCAGCCGCACCGCCGCTCGTGCCCGCTGCACGCGACGGAAACCTCCCGCTCTCGTTCGCCCAGCAACGCCTCTGGTTCATCGATCAGCTCGAGCCCGGCAGCGCCGCCTACAACATCCCCACCGCGGTCCTTCTCGAGGGCGCTCTGCAGCCAGCGCTCCTCCAGCAGGCACTGGAAGCGCTCACCTTCCGGCATGAGTCTCTTCGCACCACCTTCGCGGCGCAGGGTGCGGACTCCGTCCAGCGCATCCTTCCGCACCTCGAGGTCCCGCTTCCCCTCGTCGACCTCAGCGGACTGAAGCCAGCCGAGCAGGACGCGGAGTCGCGTCGCCAGGTCTCCGAAGAGGCCCAGCGTCCGTTCAACCTGTCCGAAGGTCCGCTGCTGCGTGCTCGCCTCTTCCGACTCGATTCCGAGCGGCACGTGCTCGTCCTCACCCTCCACCACATCGTCTCCGACGGGTGGTCCATGGGCGTGCTCATCCGTGAGCTCGGTGCGCTCTACCTCTCACTGGCGCAGGGCACGCCGTCGCCGCTCTCGCCGCTGCCCATTCAGTACGCGGACTTCGCGGCGTGGCAGCGCGGCTGGCTCCACGGCCCCGTCCTCCAGGCCCAGCTCGACTTCTGGCGCGACCAGCTCACGGGCGCACCGCCTGTCCTCGAGCTGCCCACCGACAGGCCGCGTCCCGCCGTTCAGACGTACCGCGGCGACTCCCTGCCCTTCGCCATTCCTCCGGCGCTCGCGGCCGGTATCAATGCACTGGCACACACGCACGGCGCCACGCCCTTCATGGTGCTGCTCGCCTCCTGGCAGCTTCTGCTGTCTCGCTACTCGGGTCAGGATGACGTCAGCGTCGGATCGCCCATCGCAGGCCGGACCCGCTCCGAGCTCGAAGGCCTCATCGGCTTCTTCGTCAACACGCTCGTCCTGCGCGCGCGCATCGACTCTGGTGCGTCCTTCGTCCAGCTCCTCGCCCAGGTGAAGCAGACGACCCTGGGCGCCTACGAGCACCAGGACGTCCCCTTCGAGAAGCTCGTCGAGGAGCTGCGCCCTCAGCGCAGCCTCAGCCACTCGCCCCTATTCCAGATGATGTTCTCTCTGCAGAACACGCCTCAAGAGGCGCTCGACCTGACGGGCCTCACTGTCCGGCCCCTCTCGTTTGACAGCCCGCTCGCCAAGTTCGACCTGACGCTCACGCTCGCTGAGACCAACGGCGGCTACGGCGGCACGCTCAACTACAACTCGGACCTGTTTGATGGCGCGACGGCTCAGCGCATGGCCGCGCACTTCCACGCGCTCATCGAGGCGGTGGTCGCTCACCCCGAGAGCAGCGTCTCTTCGCTCTCCATCCTCGCGGGCTCGGAGCGCCAGCAACTGCTCTCGACGTGGAACGACACCCACCAGTCGTTCTCCTGGGACGGGTGCCTCCACGAGCGCTTCGAGGCCCAGGCCGCTCGCACGCCTGACGCGCTCGCCGTCCTCTCCGATGAGGCGTCTCTCTCCTTCAGCGCGCTCAATCAGCGCGCCAACCAGTGGGCGGGGCTCCTGCGTCAGCGGGGTGTCCGTCCCGAAGTCCGCGTCGCGCTCTGCTTCGAGCGCTCCGCCGACATGCTCGTCGCCCTCCTCGCCATCCTCAAGGCGGGCGGCGCATACCTCCCGCTCGACCCCACCTACCCGGCGCAGCGCATCGGCTTCATGCTCCAGGACGCGCAGCCCCTGCTCGTCCTCACGCAGCCTCACCTCGCGGATTCACTCGCGCCTCACGGCGTCGACGTCCTCTGCCTCGACGAGGCCTCCGCCGCGGCCTTCCCCGCGAACAACCCGTCGCCGCTCGCCTCCGCGGCCCACCCCGCCTACGTCATCTACACCTCCGGCAGCACGGGCAGGCCCAAGGGCGTGGAGGTCACGCACGGCTCCGTCATGAACCTGCGCGCCGCCCTCGCGCGTACCGTCTACGACGGTGTCACCTCGCCGCTGCGCGTCTCACTCAACGCGCCGCTCTCCTTCGACGCCTCCGTGCAGCAGCTCGTCCAGCTCTCCGACGGACACACCCTGTGCGTCGTTCCGCAAGCGGCCCGCGAGGACGCCTCGTTGCTCGTCGCGTGGGTCGAGAAGCATCACCTCGACGTCCTGGACTGCGCGCCCTCGCACCTGCGCATGTTGTTCGACGCGGGTCTGGGCACGCGCGACCTGCGCGTCCTCGTCGGTGGCGAAGCCATTGACGACGCGCTGTGGGCACGGCTGTCCACGCATCCGCGCCTCCAGGCCTTCAACGTCTACGGCCCCACCGAGTGCACCGTCGACTCCACCGCCAGGGCCATCCGTGGCGCAGGACCGCGCCCCACGCTGGGCGGCCCACTGGCCAACGTGCGGTTCTACGTCCTCGATGCGCAGCTTCAGCCCGTCCCCACCGGGATCCCGGGTGAGCTCTTCATCGGCGGCGCCGGCCTCGCGCGCGGCTACCTCCGCCGTCCCGACCTCAGCGCCGAGCGCTTCATCCCCGACGCCTTCACCGACACGCCGGGGGCTCGCCTCTACCGCACCGGAGACCGCGTCCGCTGGCTCTCCAACGGCGAGCTCGAGTACCTCGGCCGCATCGACTTCCAGGTCAAGCTGCGCGGCTTCCGCATCGAACTGGGTGAAATCGAGTCCGCGATCCAGGCCCATCCCAACGTCGAGGGGGCCCTGGTCACCCCGCATGTCTTCTCCGCTGGAGACACGCGGCTCGTCGCCTACGTCGTCCCGAGCGCGAACGTCACACTGGAGCCGGAAGCCCTCCGCGCACACCTGCGCCAACAGCTCCCTGCCTTCATGGTGCCCTCGACGTTCATCACGCTGGGTGCCTTCCCGCTGACGCCGAACGGCAAGGTCGACCGCAAGGCGCTCCCCGCCCCGGAAGCCGGCACCGCGTCGCGCTCGCAGGTCGCGCCGCGCGATGTCGCGGAGCTGGAGCTGGCACGCCTCTTCGAAGAGGTCCTCGGCCTCCCGTCCGTCGGCGCGCGCGATGACTTCTTCCAACTGGGAGGCCACTCGTTCCTCGCCGTCCGTCTCGTCGCGCAGATTCGCGAGCGGTTGGGCCGAGACCTCCCCATCGCCGCGCTCTTCCAGGCGCCGACGGTGGAGGAGCTGGCCACGCTGCTGCGGCAGGAGCCCAGGCGCTGGTCGCCGCTGGTGCCGCTGCAACCCGAAGGCACTGGGACGCCGTTCTTCTGCGTTCACCCCGTGGGCGGCAACGTCTTCGCCTACGTCGAGCTGGCCCGCCGGCTGGGGCGGCAGCAGCCCGTCTACGGCCTGCAGGCCCAGGGGCTCGACGGCGGACAGCCGCCGCGCAAGTCCCTCTCGGAGATGGCCCAGGCCTACGTCGAGGCCATCCGCACCGTCCAACCGCACGGCCCGTACCGGCTCGGCGGTTGGTCGCTCGGCGCGGTCGTCGCGCATGAGATGGCGCGGCTGCTACACGCGCAGGGCGAATCCGTGGACGTGCTGGCGCTCATCGAGCCCAGCCCGACGGCCCTTGCCCAGGGCGCCGTCGCGGGAGAGGACGACTCCGCCGCCACGCTCTTCGCGCTCGACCTGGCCCGGACCTCGGGCGTGGACGTGTCCGACGCGGGCGCAGTGAGCACGCTGCCTCCCGACGCCCAACTGGAAGCCCTGCTTCAGAAGGGGCGCGAGTCAGGCGTCTTCGTCCCCGAGGTCGGCCTGGAACAACTCCGCACGCTCCAGCGCGTGTTCGTCGCCAATCATCAAGCGCTGCGGCAGCACACGCTCCAGCCGTACTCCGGTGCCCTCACCGTGTTCCGCGGCACCGAGAGCGAGGCGACAGGGCCCATGTCGTCCGACCGTGGCTGGGGTACATTCGCCGCGAAGGTGGACGTCGTGGATGTTCCCGGCGACCACTACAGCCTCCTGCGCGCCCCCGCGTTGGACGCGCTCGTGAAGGCCCTGTCCTCCTTGTTCAACTCCCGTGACACGCAGCCGGCTGAGGCGCCCTGACCGCATGACTTCCACGAGCAGGCGCGCCGTCACCAACCCCATCCACGTCTTCGGCGTCATCTGGCTGGGTCAGCTCATCTCCTCCTTGGGGACGGGGCTGACGCAGTTCTCGGTGGGCGTCTTCGTCTACCAGAACAGCGATTCCGTCACGGAGTACTCGCTGGCGTCCTTCTTCGGGTTCCTCCCGATGATGTTGCTCGCGCCCATCGCGGGCTCGCTGGTGGACCGGAGGAACCGCCAGCGGGTGATGCTGCTGGCGGACCTGGGCGCCATCACCACCGTCCTGTTGATGTGGGGGATGGTCAGCGCGGACCGCGCGGGGTTGTGGAGCCTGCAAAGCTGGCACTTCTACCTGCCCCTCGCGATGGGCTCCGCATGCAGCACCTTCCACACGTTGGCCTTCTCCACCTCGACGGCCTTGCTGATTCCCAAGCAGCACCTGGGCCGGGCCAACGGAATGATTGAGCTGGCCATTGGCGCGGGACAATTGCTGAGCCCCGCGCTTGCGGGCGTGCTCGTGGTGACCATCGGGCTCCAGGGCGTGCTGCTCATCAACGTGTCGACGTACCTTTGTGCGCTCGGCGCGCTGTTGTCCGTTCTCATTCCGCAGCCCCCGCGGGATGAGAGCACGCAACGCAGCCGACCTTCTCTCAAGGAGGACGTCGTCCTGGGCTGGAGGTTCATCCGGGAGCGTCCGGGGTTGCTCGGGCTGCTGGCCTTCAGCTCGGCGGTCAACCTGTTCACGGTGCTGGTCACGGTGCTGATTACCCCCCTGGTGTTGAGCTTCGCCTCGCCCACCACCCTGGGCTGGGTGGTGACCTGCGCGGGCTGCGGCATCCTGTTGGGCGGCATCACGATGGGCGTCTGGGGCGGGCCGAAGCGGCGCGTCGTGGGCCTGCTGGGCGCGCAGTTGGTCGCGGGCGTGGCGCTGTGGGCCGCGGCGATGCCCGCCAGCGTGTACCTCTTCGCGGGCGCCGCGTTCCTCTTCATGTTCACCAGTCCGGTGGGCAATGGCAGCTCGCAGGCCATCTGGCAGACCAAGGTGCCTCCGGCCATCCAGGGCCGCGTCTTCGCCACGCGTCGGCTGCTGGCGCTGGCCGCCCCCCCGCTCGCCGCGCTGCTCGCGGGCCCCCTGGCCGACAAGGTCTTCGACCCGTGGATGGCCCACGATGGGCTCCTCGCCGGAAGCCTGGGGCAGGTCCTGGGTACCGGCCCGGGCCGAGGCATCGCGTTGCTCTACGTCGTCCTGGGCTTCCTGCTGGTGCTCAGCGTTCTGACAGCCTGGCTCTCTCCACGCGTCCGCGCCGTGGAGGACGAACTTCCGGATGCGCTGGCACCCCGGACACCTCCGCTGGAGGGCCAACACGTCTGACGTGACAGCCAAGTCCAGTCCTCAACGATTGGGCTTTGGCCAATTTGTCAGCTTTTCCAGACTTTACTGATTGTCCTACAGTCCTTGCGGCTCCGGCGTCCGGAGCCGAGGCCTCCGCGACCACCCCGCGCGGAGCGCCCGCACCCTCTTGCGCAAGGAAGCAATCATGTCTGGCAATTTCGTGACCCGCGGTCTGGCCCTGCTCGGACTCTGTGGAGGCCTGAGCGTCCTGGGAGGCTGCGGCGGCGTCGAGCCCACGCCCGCCCAGCCCGAGTCGCTCGGTGAAGTGCAAGGCGAGGCCCTCGTCACCAGCATCACCCAGGGCACCTACGTCATCCGCTCGATGGTGACGCAGAAGTGTCTCGACGTGGCGTCGTCGAGCACGGCGGACGGCGCCAAGGTGCAGCAGTGGACCTGCAATGGCACCAACGCCCAGCGCTTCCGCATCACGCCCACGTCTGGTGGCTACTTCAGCATCATCAACGTGAACAGCAACAAGGGGCTCGACATCGAAGGTGCGAGCACGGCGCAGAACGCGCGCATTCATCAATGGACCTACGGCGGCGGAAATCACCAGCAGTTCCGCTTCGTCAACCGGGGTGGCACGCAGTTCAGCATGCACTTGCGCCACACGGACATGGCGGTGGACCTGTATTGGGGCCGCCCCGACGACGGCACGGAGACCGTCCAGTACCCCTACAGCGGCGCCACGAACCAACTGTGGAGCTTTGACCGGGTGGACGGTGGCGGCAACGGCGGCACAGGCCTGGCTGAGATTCTCAGCGAGTCCACGTTCAACGCCATGTTCCCCAACCGCAACCCCTTCTACACGTACAGCGCGCTGATTGCCGCGGCGCGGACCATGCCCGCCTTCGCGAACACCGGCACGCTGGAGACACGCAAGCGCGAGGTGGCGGCCTTCTTCGCCAACACGGCGCACGAGACGGGCAACTTCGTCTACATCGAGGAGATTGCACAGGGTGAGTACTGCGGCTCGTGGGGCCCGCCGGGCTGCAACTGCGTCGCCGGGAAGCGCTACTTCGGACGCGGTCCCATCCAGTTGTCGTGGAACGGTAACTACTGCGCCGCCGGGACCGCGCTGGGCCTGCCGCTCCACACCGACCCGGACCTGCTCGCGCGGGACGCGAACGCCTCGTGGCGCTCCGCCTTCTGGTTCTGGACCACGCAGGCCGGCGCCGGCTCCATTCCCGCCCATCGCGCCATGGTGGAGGGCCGGGGTTTTGGCGAAACCATCCGCGCCATCAACGGCGCCATCGAGTGCAACGGCGGCAACCCGGGCCAGGTCCAGAGCCGCATCAACAACTACAACCGGTTCACGAACATGCTGGGCGTGAGCCCGGGCGGCAACCTGGGCTGCTGAACCCCTACGCAGGTGAGGAGTGATCGCACCTCTCCCCAGACGCCGGGCGGGCCCGCTGCTCCCGTCCCGCCCGGCTCCGTCGTTCCCGTCCCGCGCGCTCGCGCCTGAAGCCAGGCAGCCCCCTGCCCCAGCTCGGCGCTGAGTCCAGGACGTCCCCCCTGAGTCATCCCGGGCCGCGCGGGACCACGCCCCGCATCGCTCGCACGATGCCGCCCCGTGATTTCACTGTCTTTACCTCCAGAGAGGTATGGACTTGCGGCGTCTGCCCATGCGGGTGCGCGATGACTGCACCGAGTCATTCCAACGCACTCCTAATGAAGTGGGTCCGCCCCCTTCGCAGCAGGGAGCAGCGCGCCCCGTTGTTTTCAGACCACAGGTATTGAGCCCTCCCTTGCCTTGTGATCTTTTTGAACAGAAGGCGCACGTATTCGGCACGGCATGTCGACAGACACCGGAAGCCTTTCGATGCCTCTGTCGCGATGCCGCAACACTCACCTGCACAAGCGTTCAAGGCAATACCACCTGGGAGGTACAGACAGACGGAACGAACTCCAGAAACCATCTGGGATGTCTCGGAAACACGTCTCCGTCGAACTCGCCAGGACGGCACCGAAGGAGCACATACGCACACGTAAATGGGGTGCGCGCGGAAACTTCCGATGAGGAGTCAGGATGGGGAATCCAATGCAGGAACAGGAGAACGCGCTGCATGCGCGCATCCTTCGGAAAGAGTCAGTGGCGTACAAGGAGGCCTTCGAGCTCTTCATGGGCCCCATCATTTCGACGGTGATTCGAGCACGCAGGTGCACGCCCGAAGAAGCACGTGATGCGGCCATTGACGTACTGATGGACTACCTCGAAGCGCCCGAACGCTTTGACCCGGACCGGGGCAGCCTCCTCTCGTACTTGACGCAATCCGCCAAGAACACGCTCACGGACTGGTACCGCGCCACCCTCAGGCGGGTCCTCCGTGAAGAAAAATTCGGTGTCCTTTTCGAACTCTTGGGGAGGTCTCCGAAGGACAGCTTGGAGGATGCAGTGGAGGCGCGCCGCATCGTGGACCGCATTGAAAAATCCGACCTTGGGGTGCTCGACCGAGCGGTCCTGGCGCACATTCTGCTGGGTGAGAGGTCGACCCAACGGCTTGGCGCGGTGCTTGGCCTGAGCCATCTCCCCACGCTCGACGTTCGACGTGAAGTGAAGCGGCATCGCGATCGCATCATCAAGTGGTTACAGCGATTTGGAAGGGAGGTTGTCAGTGTCAATTCCTGATTGGCTCGAAGCGGCGGCCAAACGGAGCACCAGGGCGGACTGGATGCTCGGCCATGCATTCGAGCGCTACCTTGAGATTGAAGGCATGACCTCCTCTGCCTTGGCCCAGAAACTGGGATGCACTCCCGACGTGCTTCAGTGGATGTCCTTGTGCCGACGTCCAGTGGGCGACTCATTCGCGGAACAGTCGGCGGCGGTCGCCCAGCAGTTCTCGGTTGAACTCCGGCAACTCATTCGCGTGCTCCGGCATGTCGAAGTCATCACGGCCCTAAACGCGGAATCAGACGAGGAACTTGCCGCCGAGAATGCGACGATTCAGCTCGCGGCGCGGGACCGCACTCACGACGACGAGAACATCCCTTGATTGGTCATTGGTTGGATGAAGCCATGTCCCTCAGTGGGATGCAGCACCTCACGGCGTTTCCTCGGGACATTGCCGCAGAGGCAGAAAAAAGGCTGCACGTGGAACTTGTTCCCGTTCCTGGATTGACGACCCGACACGTCCTGGATTGGATTTTGCTCCGAGGCGTTCGTCGGACCATTCCTGGTGCCGAGCGCGAACTGTATGGGTGCATGGTCGCAAGGGCGGGCTCGGCGCTCCTCTTCCATGACACCGGGGACACTGAAGCCGAGCAACGATTCACCGTGGCTCACGAGGTCGCACACTTCGTGCTGGATCACCTGCTCCCCCGTGAGCGCGCATTGCATCATTTCGGAGAAGGAATCCTTCCGGTACTCAATGGGAAACGACGCGCCAATCTGGACGAGAAAGTGTCGTCGGTCCTCGGACAAGTCCCCTTGGGCGTCCAAATCAAACTCATGGACCGCAATCCAACCGGGCACATTCTTTCTGGCGCCGTAGCTGAGGCCGAGCGACGCGCGGATCGGCTTGCGCTCGAGATTCTCGCCCCAGCGACACATGCTCGCCAACTCTTGCAATCCGTCCCAGCGAATGAGGGAGCAGCATTGTTGTCTCGGTACTTCGGACTCCCCGAGGAAAAAGCCCGTGGCTATCTGCGTACGCTGCGCCCCCACAAGCGTCCACAGCCGTTTTCCATCATCCAGTTCCTTGGCGAGGAGAGGAGGTAACCGTGGCGCAGGACTTCGATAACGACGACGGCGCCGACCTCTTTGGTGACGAGGATTTCCGGGATGCGTTCGGCGAAGATTTATTGATGACCCTCGACCTCGATACGTGGTCGCAAGGGCTCGATCTGGCCAGCATCATGGCGCGCTTCCGGCAAGAGATCTCCAACGCCGTGGACAAGGAGAGCGCCGTCCGGAGCATCATCCGGCAGCGCGTCCTTCCTCGGATTCTCCCCAACTCAGGCGGGGGCGCCGAGGAAGCGGGAGTTTACAGAGCCACATCGGACGAACTGGCAACCGTCCACCAAAGCCTGCTCTTTTCTGGGCGAGTTGAGGCTGTCAACAGTGTCTCGACCAGTCATGAAAGTCTGCCTCTCGGCATCACTCAAATCGGAATCGCCGCAGTGAGCTACGGCGGCACGTCAGGCACGTTTTCTCAACGACTCTTTCGCAAGGAGATGTCTGACCAGAGCGTGGATCCCGTGCAGGCCGCGATGGACTGCATCGACCTCCGCATGGAGCGCTCCGCCAGTCCCCGCAAGGAGTCATTGTCCAAACTCGCCCGCCGGGGCATCCGGACCTATGCCGAGCGGGCTGTACTGGTGGACAAATCCGAGGCAGAGTGGCGCATCGGGCATGGGAACCCGTGTGCACAGGAACTGCTCACCGGCTCAGGATACATGAGCCTTCTACGAGCATCACTGAGCGTTCTCCGGCGCCTCATCAAACAGCACAAGAAGTTCGTCTTTGTTCCAAGCGCACTAGAAGAGCGCGGAATCCTGACCATTGGCCATGCGCTTCAGGCTGGCGAGTACATCATTTTCGAGACGCTCGAGCGGTTTGGACGACGGGTCATTGGGAATTGGAAGTACGGGGACCGCAGCCAGCATTTCGCGGCGAACTTCGTCAGCGAGTGCTGCCCGGAGGTCATCTCTGGCGTGTTTCGCGCCTCCGAGCGAACCCCGCCGCGCTCGTTCTACGCGCACCGTGACCATGCCCACCTCGCCGCGCGCATCGCAATGGCGGATAGCATTCTCCGGCCCGAGCGCGGCTTCCCCATGCTGCTCGACGTCGCGGAGGCATCGTGCCGCAGTGCTTTTGGTGAAGACGGCTTTATGGGGCTGGTACACGACGCCTACGCGCAGGCGGGCGCCAGTCTTCAGTTCTTCAACGAGCACATCAAACGCCATTAGGTCAGGAGAGTCATGAGCATCGCTGACGACGGCAAGGGACAACGCTCGCCAGGTGCAGGCGCAGCCCGAGGTCAACCTCCTATCAATGGCAAGACACCTTCACGGGCCTTCAATGCACCTGAGGTGCCCGGAAACTGGGGAGAGCCTCCGCCAGGCTACCGGCGCACGAGCTCCAGCCAGGCGCAAGTCCCGCCTGGACCGAACAGCCATGCGGCTACGGCCTCCCAACCCAGTGGAGCCGGCGCGGGTTCGCGGCCGGTGAATCCACCAGTTGGTGGCGAGGCCCGCGTCCCGTTCACTCCGAAAGCGGGTCCACCCGCGCCCCCAGCTCGGAATCCCGGGATGCCATCAGGCGCTGCGCAGCCGCCCCCCTCCACCACCATGCGCCCGCCCTCCGGCGGCAATCGCCCTCCTCCTCCTGGGGGATTGAACGGGCAACATCGGCCCGTCTCCGTGGCCCCCACACCCATGATGAATGGCAAAGGGCACGGCCCAGTGCCCCCGCCTTCAGCAGACAAGGAGGTCGTCCAACGGACACCTCCAGCGCTCCTGAATGAATTGGATGCGCTCAAGCAGCAAGCGAAGTCCGGTCCGCAGGTGGATCCCGAGTTGGAAGCGGCCGTGGGCTTCACTCATTTCGACGTGACGTCCAGCCAGGACAATCTCATCACGGTGTTGCTGACGCGCGAGGATTTGCACCTGCTCGCGTCACAGACCTTGGTGCGGGTGAAGTCGAAGGATGACCGCCGGGCGTACCTCGGTGTCGTCGTTCGGGGCCCGTTCGCGGAACCCAACGCAGTGCCCGCGAATTCCACCATGGCCATTGGAGTCGTCACTCACGGAAAGAAGCTGGCCTATACATTCGACTACCATGGCCGGGCGGAAATCGAGATTGTTGGCGAGGAGGTCGACGGCTCACTCAAGCCGCCGCGCTTCCGGCCGCGTCCCCAAAGCCCTGTCTTCCTACTAAACGGCCGATCACGAATCTCGCACGCGTTCAGGCGGCGCGCCGTAGATGGACCTTGCGGAGGATAGGACTGGCACGCCGCTGGGCGTTGCGAGCGAGCAGGTATGCCTGGACGCGTCGCATCAGCTTCTGGAGGGTGCGGCAGTGATGGTTGCGGGTGACGTTGGAGTGGAGGTCCAGCCAGACGCGCTCAATGCGATTGGCGTCCGGGCAGTAAGGCGGCAGGAAGTGGAGGACAATCCTACCGTCGAGTTGCTCGAGCGCCTTCCTCGTCTTCTTGCTGCTGTGGATGGAGGCGTTGTCCAGGATGAGGTGGATTCGTGGCGCGCCACGGTACTCACCGCAGATGCGCCAAAGGAGTTGGATGAAGAGGGAGCTGGCCTTCGACTTGCCTTCCACCCAGGTGAGGCGGCCCGTCTTCGAGTCCAGGGCGCCAGCCAAGTATCGCTTCTTGTTGTTGCCTGGCGTGAGCACCACCCGGCGCTGGCCGGGCAGACACCAGTCGCGTCCCACCTTCGGATTGAGGTGGATGTCCACCTCGTCCACGTAGAGGACCGGCTCGTCGCACTGGGCATAGGCTTCCAGGCACCGCAGTTCGAAGAGGCGCCGGCGCCGCTTCCAGCCCGGCCAAGGGCAGCCCACGACGGGTTTGGCCGCCTTCAGGCTCGCACCGAGGGTGGCAAGCGCACGGCCCATGGTGGCAACCGACACCCGCGCCAAGCCCCGGCGCTCCATCTCCAGCGCGAGCAACTCCCGCGTCCACGTCGGGCGGCACCAGCCCACCTCTTCGGGAGTACCTGCCAGCACACGCGAGAGAATGGCGAGGAAGCGCTCATCCACCTTCGCCTCGCCATTGGCTGCCCTGCGGTCCACCAGGGATTTACGCCGTCCCGTCCGGTAACGATTGACCGCGGAGACGACGGTGGAGGTGGCGCACGCCAGCGCACGTGCGACCTCGCTGCACGATTTGCCGCGCGACACTCCCACCACCGCCATGCACCGTCGCAGGGTGAGCGGGCAGCCGCTCCTTTCTCCCCAGCGAATGAGGGAGCGGCGCTGCAGCCGCGACAGACGCAGCCTACCTTTATCCCTGGGCGGGGCCTTTCCGATTCCTGGTCTTCTGCGCACACAGAGCCGAACGGGATGCGCCCCTGCCTCTTCCTCGCGCCCCGCGCGCCCGCCCGCTCACCAACCGCGATCGAGAATCACGAGCGGTGGTTTAGACGATGAGGAGAGCGCACGGGTGCTCGGGACAGGCGGCGACCTGTGCCTAGGCCTCGTCGTGGGCTACGACAAGATGGAGGCCCGCCTCAATCCTCGGGACAAATCCATCCTCCCCCGCCACACCGGCATTATTGGAACGACAGGCGGGGGCAAATCCACCACCGTCGCCACACTCATCCACCGTGCCCAGCAGCAGGGCATCGCCACCATCGTCTTCGACGTCGAAGGTGAGTACACCCACGTCGACAAGCCGACGGACCATGCCGCAATGATCGAGGCACTCCGTCGCCGCGGTCAGAAGGCAGAGGGCGTTAAAGACCTGCACATCCACCACCTCATCGGCCGCGACAGCCTCAACCCGAGACACCGGAACAGGCGCGCATTTTCACTCAAGTTCTCCAGCCTCTCGCCCTACGCGCTGGCAGAGATTCTAGACATGTCGGACGCGCAGCAAGAACGGTTCCTCAAGGCTTATGACGTCACCAAGCTCCTGATGGAGGATTTCAAGATCTATCCTCAGACGGAGGAGGAGCGTCGTCAGGTCCTCGATGTCGATGAACTGTCCACGGGCTACCCTCAGATGACCATTGATCACGTGCTGGATGTCGTCAGCGCGTACATCTACAGCTTGAGCGACGAGGGGAAATCCGAAACGCGAGGAAAGTCGCGATCGACTCCAAGGAAACAAGCATCGCTACTGGAAGATCAGGATGAGCAGGAGGCCGAACCCGATACCACGGCCAAGGCCCCCTCCCGTGGGTTGAACCTTCGCACTGAGTTCCGGAGCAGCTTTGGCCGGGTGATGGCCCGGGTCATGGCGCAGAGCAGCCGCCACGAGGTGAGTTGGAAGGCGCTCGCCAGCAAACTGCACCGCCTCCGGCGCCTGGGCATCTTCGACGTGGGCAACGTGGATGCGGTGGACTACGACTCCATGCTCGCACCGGGCCGAGTGTCCGTCATCGACCTGTCGGACACCGATTCGCCACAGCTCAACAATCTGGTCATCGCTGACATCCTCCGGGGCCTTCAGGAGGCCCAAGAAGCTCGTTACCAATCAGCCAACACCCAGGATGGCTCCGTCACGCCGGTGCTCATCATCATCGAGGAGGCCCACGAGTTCCTCTCCACCCACCGCATCTCCCAGATGCCCGTACTTTTCGAGCAGGTGGCGAAGATCGCCAAGCGGGGTCGCAAACGGTGGATGGGGCTCGTGTTCGTCACCCAGCTCCCACAGCATCTCCCTAACGAGGTGCTGGGCCTCATCAACAACTTCGTCATCCACAAAATCGCGGACAGCTCGGTCATCGCCCGCATGCAGAAGACAGCGGGCAGCATCGATGAGAGCCTGTGGAACCGCGTCTCAAGGCTCGCCCCAGGCCAGGCGCTGGTGTCGTTCAGCAACTTCACCCGGCCGTTGATGGTCGCTGTGGACCCCGCCCCCGTGAAGCGGATGCTCGTGGAATGACATCCCAGCGTGTGGGGGGCTGGACGCGCGGGCCGGTCCTGGCCAGATAGCGGACATGGACCGACTCATGATGGCCGCGGGCGCGGCCCTGGCCTCCCTGCTGCTGACGGCTTGCAGTGGGGGCTCCGACGACAACAACGGAGAGGGCTGCGCGCAGGTGCTCGTGTTCGCCCGTCCAGCCGCGGGCGGCGCCGAGTGCCGAAGCTTCGCGACGCCGTGCGACGTGCCAGCGGGCTACACCGAGTGCTGTGGCGGCTTCTACGGTAGCTGCGTGTCACCGGGGACGCGGTGCGTCGACGACCCGCTGGATGCCTGCTCACCGGGCTCGGGAGCGACCGACTGCCCGGGCATCTGCCAATAACGAACGTCCGGCGACTACTTCTTCGCGTCGTCGGGAGGCTCGGAGGTGCCCTTGCCTTCCTTCTTCCGGTAGCCCCAGGTGGAGCTCCACATCCCGGGCCCGGTGAAGAGCACGGTGATGAGCGTCATCACCGCGGCGCCAATGAGAATCTCGAAAAACATGCCGCGAACGCGCCTCCGTGCCCGGTCCGTACGGCGGGCACGCGCCCCACCGCACTCGCTGTCATGCCGTAACCCTTTCCTGGAAGCAATGCGCGTGGGGCCAAGAAGCCTTCCGCGAACACTGTGCCCGCCTGCCCGGCCGCGCCCGCGCCGCGTTGGAGTACGCTGCCGCGCGCATGTCACTCGCCTTCCGTCCCACCCGCTGGCGCATCACGCGAACCCAGGCCGCCGTCCTGCTGGGTGCCTTCCTGTCGCTGTCCGGATGCGACGGGCGCTGGACGCCACCAGTCCCCGGGCCGGACGACTGCGTGGGCACGGGCTGTGGCACCCCCGAGCCGCCCGACTCGGCGCTCGAGGGCAGCGTCCGAATCGCCGCGTACAACGTGCAGCGCTTCTTCGACACGGTGTGCGACTCCGGCGCGTGCGGCGGGAGCAACTACGAGGCCCTGCCGACGCCCTCCGAGTTCGGATTGAAGGCGGACCGGCTCGCCGCCGCCGTCTCACGACTGAACGCGGACGTGGTGCTGCTCGCCGAGGTGGAGACGCAGGCATCACTGGACGCGCTGACGTCCCGCCTCCCCCGCTTCGGCTACTCGGAGCTGGGCGAGACGGGCGCGCCGGCGTCGGTGGACGTGGCCGTCATCTCCGTCCATCCCATCACCCGCGTCCGAGGCCACCGCCACCGCACGCTGTGGCGGCCGGATGGCACGGAGACGCGCTTCGCGCGGGAGCTGCTGGAGGTCCACCTGGACGTGGACGGCAAGCAGGTCATCGTCTTCTCCGCGCACTTCCGCTCCAAGTCGAGCGACGACCCGGGGCGACGCTTCGCGGAGGCCGCCGCCGCACGCGACATCATCGCGGGCGTCGCCCAGGCAACGCCGAACGCGCTGGTGGTGCTGGGCGGCGACCTCAACGACGTGCCGGGCTCGGAGCCCATCCAAGCACTGGAGCGCGACGGCGCACTGCTGCGCGTCGCCAGCGACCGGCCAGATGACGAGACGTGGACGTATTCGTTCTACGGCGAGCGCCAGGCCATCGACCACCTGTACCTGGCGCGCGGAGGCGGAACGTATGTGCCCGGCTCGTTCCGGGCCATGCGCGATCCGCGTGGCGGCTTTGGCGGCTCCGACCACGCCGCCGTCTACGCGGACTTCATGCCCGCGCCGTGAGCGCGCTGCTCAGGCCGCGGGGATGGCCTGGATGTCCAACTCCAGGTCGATCTTCTCGCCGACGAGCCACCCACCGTTGTCGAGCGTCTTGTTCCAGCGGATGCCGTAGTCCGTGCGGTTGATGGTGGCGCGCGCGGAGTAGATGAGGCGCGTGTTGCCCCACGGGTCCTTCGACGTGGCGGTGTGACGCGCCTCGAAGGCCACGGGCTGGGTGACATGGCGGATGGTCAGGTCCCCCAGCAGGCGGAAGCTGGCACCGCCCGTGGGCTCCACCTTCGTGCTGCGGAAGGTGAGCTTGGGCGCGGCGTCCGCGTCGAGGAAGTCCGGCGAGCGCAGGTGCGCATCCCGGTCCGGCGCGCCGGTGTAGATGCTCGCCGTTTCAACAGTCATGTCGACTTCGCCCTGGATGGGCTGGTCGGGATTCACGCGGAGCGTTCCACTGAAACGCTCGAAGCGGCCGTGGACGCGCGCCACCACCATGTGGCGGGCCACGAACAAGACGGAGGAATGCGAAGGATCGATGCTCCAGGTGCTCACGGACATGGGGGGCGCTCGCGGGGGCGGGGGGAGAACGAAGCGGTTCGAGCGTCGGGGGGGGCCGACAAGCGGACCCTCACTAGATAATGACCTGCTCACTGAAATTCCATGCACACCGCGTGACGCGTCTCACTGCACGTGAGTCGAGTTCGCGCTGTGACACTCCGGAACTCCTGACGTCCGCTGCGCACAGGAGGATTGAGCCTGAGATTCAGACTTCACCCCGCTGTCATTTTGCGTAGGCCGTGAAACAGGGGGATTCTGTTTTCAAGGCCAGGCCGGGGGAGCCGAACCCT
This sequence comes from Myxococcus hansupus, assembly GCF_000280925.3. NCBI lineage: Bacteria > Pseudomonadati > Myxococcota > Myxococcia > Myxococcales > Myxococcaceae > Pseudomyxococcus > Pseudomyxococcus hansupus. The sequence continues at coordinate 2,778,890 of NZ_CP012109.1, read as the reverse complement.
ATGACGCATGCTCCTTGCCGCTCCGTGGCCACGCCGCCTCTTCTTGGAGCCACGTCATCGCATGCGGATTGCCGTCATCGCCACGTACACGCACCCCACCCGGCTGCGCATCAAGGAACCCTCCATCATGCAGTCCTCCGTGCCGGAGCTCATCGCCGGCCTGTGCCCCGAGCACGCGGAGGTGGAGATCTTCAACGAGAAGGAGCGCGACATCCCCATGGACCGCCATTGGGACCTCGTCTTCTTCTCCTATCTGCATTCCTTCTATGAGCACACCAAGGTGCTCTCCACCCTCTTCCGCCAGCGCGGCATGAAGACGGTGGCCGGGGGCCGCCACGCCAGCTACTTCCCCGACGACGCGCAGCAGTACTTCGACGCCGTCATCACCGGTGAGCCCGAGGCCAACGTCCCCGCCCTCATCGAGGACTTCGAGAAGGGCCAGCTCCAGCCGCGCTACCAGCGCCCGCCGCTGGGCCCCACCGCCATCCGGCCCTCGCGCTACGACCTCATCGACTTCACGCACAACAAGCTGCGCCTGCCCGGCATCGAGGCGTCGCGCGGTTGCCCCTTCTCCTGCAACTTCTGCGTCCTCACCGGCAACGAGCGCTACCGCTACCGCCCCGTCGCCCACGTCATCGACGAAATCCAGACGCGCATGCACTGGAACCCCAACTTCATGGGGATGATGGATGACGCGTTCATCTTCCTGGACAACAACCTCGGGGGCTCACCGAAGTACCTGCGGGAACTGTGCGAGGCCCTCATCCCGCTGAAGAAGACGTGGGGCTGCGCGCTCACCTTCAACGTCCTCAAGGACGAGGCGTTGGTGAAGCTGATGGCCAAGGCCGGCTGCCGCTATGTCTACACCGGCCTGGAATCCCTCAACCCCGACTCCATCAAGGCCATGAACAAGGGGCAGAACAAGCTGAGCGAGGTCGACGCCGTCATCCGCCGCGTCTTCTCCGCCGGCATCCTCCTGTCCTTTGGCCTCATCGTCGGCTCGGACGGCGACACCAACGAGTACCTGGAGAAGCTCCCCGAGTACCTCGCGGACCTCCAGTACTTCTCCGTCACCTTCCTGGGCATCGTGTGTCCCTACCCGGAGACGCCCTTCTTCCGGGAGCTCCAGGCCGATGGCCGGCTCCTGCCCGGGACGCTCAGCCGCGACTACGACGGCTACACGCTCTGTCACCAGCCCAAGAACCTGCACACCTCGGAGGTCATCGAGCACTTCCACCGGCTGTGCGCCCAGCTCGGCAGCCTGCCCAACATCGCGCGCCACTACTGGTCCAAGCTCACGATGAGCGACATGCCCCGGTACAAGCAGACCATCCTCTTCTCCGGGCCCGAAATCACGAGCATCCGCAACCCGGTGAAGAACACCGCGCGCCGCTACATCGCCGGTCAGGACGCGCTGGAGTACTGGGACACGCAGCAGATGAGCCAGCTCGGGCTGCGGCCGCAGCGGCTCACGTGAGCGCCACGGGAACCCGCCGCGCCGTCGCATCGATGACGGTGGGTTCCCACTGCGCCACCCGCCGCAGCTCCGCCTGGGCATCAATGGCGGTGAAGATGTCGCGCGCGCGGGCCAGCAGCGCCGTCCTCCGGTGCGGCAGCGCCGCGGCCGCGTCCAGGTAGGCCACGCCCGTCTCCCAGCGGTTGGGCGTAGCCTCCAGCACGGCGAGCGCGCGGTCGAACAGCGGCTCCGCGGCCTTGGCGCCCCGCTTGAGCGCCTTCGCGCGCGCCATCACCCGCATGGCCGGGCCGCGGAGGTACGGATAGAGCGTCCCCAGCGCCCGGGCCTTGAGCGCGCAGCGACGGTAGATGGCCCAGAGCTGCTCCGGGGGCACGGAGACGGCGCCCTGCTCCAAGGCGAAGAGCGCGCCCTCCGCCGCGTCCACGAGCCCAATCTGGAGGAAGGGCACCAGCACGTGGTAGCGCCACAGCGCCTCGTCCGCGCGCACCGCCATCAACGCGGCCTCCTCCACCTGGTGTTCACGCACCGCCACGTTGACCAGGTGATTCAAGCTGGCGCACTGGTTGGCCAGGTCCTGCACGTCGATGCTGATGCGCAGGCCTTCCTCCAGCTCCGCGCACAGCTCGCCCACGTCTCCGTCACCGCGCAGGTAGCGGCACATGGGCACCCACGCGTGGGACCAGCCCTGGTGCATCAGCGCGTTCAGCTCCACGCCCACGCGGCCCATCTCCCGGTACGCGCGCTCCGCGTCCTCGAAGCGCGAGGCGAGGAACAGGCTGGTGGCCTGCATCATCAGCCCCGTCTGAACCTCCCACATGTCCCCCACCTGCCGCAGCAGCGCCACCGCCTGCTCGCCATACTCGGTGGCCTGGGCTTGCGCGTTGGTGAAGATGGCGTGGGTGGCCAGGCGGCTCAGCGCCACGCCCTCCGCGGCCGAGTCGCGTGAGCGGCGAGCATGCTCCAGCGCGCGCCGGCACCAGTGCCCCGAGCGCCACACCATGCCCGAGCCGAACAGCAGCGAGCCGTAGTAACTGGTCGCGAGACTGAGCCCGTACTCGCTGCGCGAGCGCTCCGCCATCGTCGTGGCCACCAGCGTGGCCCACGTGAGCTTCCCGATGTCCGCGAAGTAGTAGATTTTGATGAGCGAGATGAGCGTCGACAGTTGCTTCAGGTACAGCGGCAACCGCGCGCCCAGCGGCCGCACCAGCCAGGGGAACAGGCCGTAGAGCAGGTGCAGCCCCATGGCCAGGAGCGAGCGCACCACCAGCGCTGGCAGGCTCCGGGGCATGTCGCGCCCCATGAGCTCCAAGGCGGTCTCCAGCTCCTGGATGGCGCGCTTCGACTCGCCCTTCTCCTGGTGGGCGCGGCCCAGGCCCAGGTGGATTTCCGCGCGGCGCGGCACCTGCTCCTCGTCCGCCAGACACTGCTCGAACATGAGGATGGCGCCCGCGTAGTTGCCCGCGTTGAGCAAGGTCTCCGCCAGCTCCTTCATCACGACGTGCGTCTGGCGCAGGACCTCCTCGGGGTCCAGCGCCAACGTGCCGCCGAGAATCTCCATGGCGCGGTTGTAGTGATGGACCGCGTCGTCGTTGGCGTACTGCTCGCGCGCGCTGCGCGCCGCCATCATCGTGTACTCCAGGCCCTTCACCTCGTCGTTCCCGGCAAGCGCGTGGTAGGCCAGGATGCCCGCGGACTTCACCGGGTTGTCTCCCGCGCGGGCCTCGATGAAGCGCGCCATGCGCCGGTGCAGGTCCTCGCGCGCCGACACCAGCAGCGTGGTGTACGCCACGTCTCGGATGACGATGTGCTTGAAGATGCAGGTGAAGGGCTCCTCCATCTCCAGGAGGATGAGCCCCAGCCGCGTCAGCGTGTCGATGGCCTCGCGGATGCGCTCGGGCGACACCGAGCCGGGCGCCAGCGCGGCCACGGCCTCCAGCGTGAAGATGCGCCCCACCACGGACGCCACGCGCACCACCAGCTTCTCCGTCTCCGTGAGCAGGTCGATGCGCGACAGCACCACGTCCTGGATGGAGTCCGGCAGCGCCAGGCCCTGGAGGCCGCGCTTGAGCTCCATGAGTTCGGCGCCCGGCGCCACCGGCCCCAGGTAGCCCTTCTCCACCAGCCCCTGGACGATGGACTCGATGAAGAACGGGTTGCCCTGCACCTTGGCCTGGAGCATCTCCTCCAGCGCCGTGTCCGGCGTCTCCATGCGCAGGTGCAGCCGCAGCAGTGCCCGCGTCTCCTCGTCGTCCAGGCTGGACAGGTCCAACCGGTGCAGCCCCGGCAGCCCCTTGAGGCTCTTGAGGTGCTCGCCCGGCCGCATCGTCACCAGCAGCGTCAGCCGCAGCGAGGCCAGCCGCGCGGCGACGTACTCGATGAGGTCCACGGAGATGTTGTCCGCCCAGTGCAGGTCCTCGAAGAACAGCAGCACCGGCGTCTGGCGGGACAGCTTCTCCAGGAGCTGGAAGATGACCTGGAAGAGCTTCTGGTTCTTCTGCCGCGCGTCCAGGTCGCGCGTGAGCGGTGACTCCTCCACGGGCAGCCCGAGGATGCCCGCCAGCACCGGCACCCACTCCGGCCCCGTGTCCTCCAGCCCAGCGAAGCCCTGACGGAGCCGCGACATCTGCGTGTCCACGTCATCGCCTTCGTGCAGGCCGAAGAGCTGGATGAGCACCTCCTTCCACGGGAAGAAGGGTGTGAACATCTCGTACGAGTAGCAGATGCCGTAGAGGCAGCGCGCGCCCTTGGCCTCCGCCAGCTCCACCACCTTCGCGCCGAGCCGGGACTTGCCGATGCCCGCCTCGCCCGACACCACGCAGATGCGCCCCTGACCGCCCAACGACGCGTCCAGGGATTGGCGCAGCGTCGCCAGCTCGCGCTTGCGGCCGACGATGTCACCCTTGCCCTTGAGGAACAGGCTGCGGCGCACCTCCGACGTGAGCCGGTAGACGGGGACGGTGCGCGAGACGCCCTTGAGCCGCGCATCCTCCACGAACTCGGTGGCGAAGCCGCCCTGGTACAGCTTGCGCTCCGTCTGCGCGTCGATGTGGATGCCGCTGCCCTGACCGTGCGTCATCAGGCGCGCGGACATGTTCACCACCTCGCCCAGCGCGGAGTAGCCCTTGCGCCAGGGCGAGCCCATGTCACCGAAGTACGCCGGGCCGGTGGCGATGCCAATCTGCAGCGCCTCCACGAAGGGGAACGACTCCTGCTCCCGCATCAGCTTGCACGCGAGCCGGCAGGCCAGCACCTCCTTGCTCTGGAGCGCGGTGGGCGCGCCGAAGATGACGTAGAGGACGTTCCCCTTGTCGGTGAAGTCCGTCATCAGCAGCACGCCGCCGTGGTGCGCGCTCTCTCGCTGGACGTACTCGTAGAAGGCGTTCAGCTCGCGGGTGAAGTCCTCCGTGCTCGACGTGGCGCGGGCGCTGTTGAAGCGGAGGAAGAAGCAGGTGACGTCGCGGAAGTCGCCGCTGTACTCCTGGTGCGCCGTCGTGATTTTCGTGAAGAGCACCGGGTGCAGCAGCAGCGAGCACCGGGCCACCATCTCCTCCCCCGCTGGCAGCACGAACGCCGGGGCCGGTGGCGCGGTCAGCGGCGCGGAGGGCTCCAAGCGAAAGGCGCCGTCGCGGGACACGCCCTGGCGCGCGGGCTCTGGCAGCAGGGCCCAGGCCTCCGCGCTGAGCAGCACCTCGCCCACGGTGGCGCGCTTCTCCGCCGCCACCGCCTGCGTCAGCGGCTGACCGATGAGCGCCGGGTGCATCCACAGCCCGGTGGCGCCCAGCACCACGCGGTGGGCTTCGCCAAACCCGATGCCGATGCGCGACGACACGGTGAAGCGCTGGCCCAAGAGCTCCAGTTGGACGAAGCGGGACAGCCGGGCCTGGACATCCAGCGCGCACCGCGCCGCGCGCTGCACCGCGCCGGTGGGCCCCGTGCCGGGCTCTTCCTCGAAGCACGCGAGGATGGAGTCACCGGCGAACTGGTAGATGTCGCCGCCGTGGTCCTTCACGACGTCGATCATCTCCGTGTAGTAGCTCGTCAAGAGCCGCTGGAGCGCGTCGATGCCCCGGGGCCCCGCGCCGCTCAGGCTGACGACGATGGGCGTGAAGCCCGCGATGTCCAGCAGCAGGATGGCGCCCCGGACGGGCTCCACCAGCGGCAGCGCGTGCGCCTCCGTGCGCTCCAGACGCCGGAGCACGGCGCCGGGGATGTAGGGCGCCAGCGTCGCGAGGATGGGGTCGAGGTCCACCGGTGACATCGTGCGCTCAGGAGAGGGCGTTGAAGCGAATCCACATGGCGAGCACGCCTACCACCGCATAGAAGCCGATCTCCACCGTCTCGGATACCGGCTGCGCCTTCTTCAGGGCCCCCCAGACGTGGACCACGACCATCCCCGCGCTCACCCACCCGATGAGGTCGAAGATGGCAGGGCCCGGCCGGGACACGAAGCGCGCCGCCGTCAGGATGATGGCCAGGGCCACGGCCCCCAGGCAGCGGCCAAAGTACACCGTGAGGTGATTGTTACCCTCCGGCAGCCGCCACCCGAACCAGCGCGCCCACGTCAGGGGCATCAGCAGCAGGGGGAGCGCGAAGACGACCAGGAAGAGCGTCCCGGCGATGACCAGGAACCAGCTCGCGAGCGGTGTTTCGGCACTGATCATGATGGCGCACTCGAGACGTCACGGCCCACCCTGCCTGGGTGGCCCGGGCCCGTTCCCCCAAGTGCCCCATTCTAGACGTTCGCCCGGGCTACTGCGCGGCCAGACGCAACGGGTCACGCACCGCGGCGCGGAGGAACTCGGCCACCCGCTCCAGCGAGTCCGTCCGCTCCAGCTCCGCCGGGAAGCGGCGGAAGGACTCCGGCGGCCCGTAGAGGATGACGGGCTTGCCGTAGCGCAGGGCCAGCGCGGCCTCCGCCACGGTGCCCGCGCCTCCGGGCAGCGACACCAGCGCGTGCGGCGTGAGCACGTTGATGTGATTGCGGCTGAGCGGATCCGTCCCCTGCTCGCCGCTGAGCGGCAGGTGCGTGTAGATGGGCAGCTCCACGTTGGGATTGGGGTAGCCCGACCGCGGCTTGTATTCCCTGCCCGTCACCGTGCCCGGGACGATGCCAATGGAGATGCCATGCCGGTACTCCACCTGGACAAAGGCATCCGCCGCCGTGCGCATCACGCCGCTGCCCGCCCCCGTGAGCAAGTCGAACCCCGCTTCGGCAATCCAGCGCACCAGCGGGATGACGCGCTCCGCGTGGTCCTCCTTGCCAGAACCGAAGACACCGATGATCCGCCGTTGCTTGCGCATGGGCGTCGCTCCTTCCCCCAAGTAAGACGGGCCCGGCCGCCAGCTTGTTCCAATCACGCGCGCCCGTCTTCTCACGACGGTTCATTGCCCCACATTCCCGCCAGGAGACGTTCACGGATGGAAGCCTTTGCCTCCGGAGCGTGACCGACTGGACGCTTCGCCTGTCAGACCCCCGCTCTACCTTCACGGGCATGCGACTGGAGGTCGTCCATGTTCGACAGTTGTGGAGGATGTGAGCGCCGCGGAAACGCCGGTGAAATCTTCGACTGGTGTGCCAACTGCGAGCTGTCGCTGTGCCCCGGCTGCATGGAGCGCGGCTGCTGCGACAACGAGCCGGCCGAGTCTGGACGCGCCGCCCCCCGGTGCCTGCCGGAGCCGCCCGAGGACGACGAGGCGGAGCCCCTGCCGGAGCACTTCGGTGGCCGGTGCTGCACCCAGGCGCGCGCGGTCGCCTGCTCGTGTGCCTTCCACTGGATTTGCGACCACCACGGCGATCAGCACATCGGCACGCACGACTGAAGCATCCGGGCCGTGACACACCGGCATCCGCTGGGAGCGGAACGCCTGGGGGCGAGGCTCGACGCATCGGGACATGCCGGGAATGACGCATGGTGAAACGTCATTTTCGAGGCAGCCCCATTTGCCTCGGTTCCTGAGAGGATGTGAGGATGCGCATGAGACAGGTATTTGTGTCTCATCCCGGCCTTGCGCCCCCCTTCGAGGAGCCTCCCGTGAGTCCCCATGTCGCGCGTCCCCGCGGCGAGCTGGCTGTCACCGTGGAGACGGCGCGTCCCGTCACCCTGCCCTCGAACGCCATCGAAGTGGACGTGGGGGTGGCGTTGCCGGTCGCCTTCGGCGGCCTGCGGAAGGTGCTCCGCGCGTGTGAAGAGGCCGCGCCCGACGCGGTGCGAGCCCTGTCGCTCGCCAACCCCTCCGAGTGGAACCGACTCTTCCCGGGCGCCATCGACGGCGTGCCGGACCTGAGCGACCTGGCGCTGACGCCCTCCGAGCGACGGCTCCACCGCGAATCCGAACAGATGTTCTGGGTCCTCAACGTGGCCGCGAAGGCGCTCGTGGAGACGCTGCGCGCCAGTGGCCGCCCGCTGGTCCTCCACGGCGCGGGCGAGTGTGACCTGGTCAGCCTGCGCGCCGTGATGCGCGCCGCCGAGTGGAGCCGGCTGGAGGGCCTGGAGGGCACCCTGTTGATGACGGGGTGGAACGTGCGCCGGCCGCACGGCGCGGAGGCGTTCGAGGCCCGGCGGCAGGCCTACCTGGACTCGCTCTGCGACCGGCTGCGCGCGCCGCGGGCACCCACGCCGGGGCCGGTGTCCCGCCGGGCGTTGGAGGCCCCCGTGGACCTGGAGGGGCGGTATCTCCAGCTCGCGGTGGATGCGGCGCAGGCCCCCGAGACGCGCGTGGCCGCGGCCATCCTCGCCATCCGGAGCTGCTTCTTCACCACGAACTACGAAGGCGCCATGCTGGCCGCCGAGCGGGGCCTGGCGGCGCTGGCGGAGGGCGAAGCCGCTTCGCTGCCCGGGCGTGTCCTCCAGGCCTGGGACAGCCTGGACACGGGCTTCGCGACGCCGGCCATCGAGATTGACCGGAGCAGCCTGGGCGACGCCGAGGAGCTGCGGGCCCTGTTCGCGCGCAGCATGGGCGTGGTCCACGTCTACACCGGCGCGCATGACGCGGCGATGGAGGCCTTCGGCCGGGGGCTGGCGTGCCGGATTCCTCCGGAGATGGTGGCGCGGCTCCATATGTTCCGCGCACTCACGCTGACGAAGCGCTTCGGGCAGCTTCCCAACGCGCGGGAAGAGGTCGCCGCGGGGCTCGCCGCCCTGGAGCGCAGCACCGCGCCAGACCGCGCGCTGCAAGAGGGCTGGCTTCGCAACGTCTGCGCGCTCACCTGGTTCCAGGAGCGCAAGCTGGACAAGGCGCTGGTGGAGGAAAAGCTCGCCATGCGCTGCGTGGGGGATCTGCACGACGCCAGCGCCACGCACTTGAAGATCAACCTCATCTCCAACGCGAGCTACCTCCAGGAGACGGCGCGGCAGTACGGCGACGCCATCTCCACGTGGCGCCGGTTCGAGAAGATCAGCGAGAGCTGGGGCGTGAACTTCGCCAAGCACCACCGCTACCGGCTGGCGGGACTGGAGCTGGGCGCGGGTGAGCGCGACGCCGCCGTGGCCCACTTCACCGAGGCCTTCGCCAACGCCGACGCGCTGGGCGACTCCTTCCACCGGCAGGTGATTGCCGCGGAGCTGGGGCGGCTGTTCCTGGACGACCAGCAGCAGGCGACGGCCGTGGACTGGTTCGCCCGCGCCGAGGAGCACGCCCGCGCCATTGGCGACCCGCTGAAGACGGCGGAGAGCCTGGCCGGACAGGCCCTGGCGGGAGGACGCACGGACTGGTCCCAGGCCCTGCGCTACGCCGAGGCCAGCACCACCTGGCCCCAGCAGACGCAGGTGCTGAAGGAGGCGCTGTCGCAGGGAGACGCGCAGGCCATCCACGGCGCGCTCCCCCGCGCCCGGACGAAGCTCAACCGCCCCTTCGACCCGGTCAACCTGTACTGACGCGCGAGGGTGCGAAGGGCTCGGCGGCGGCGCAGTGGCCCTGCGCCGCGAGCTCCGCGAGCAGGGCCCCCGTGTGCGCGCCCGTGAGGATGCCCTGGCCGCCCAGGCCCGTGGCGAGCAACACGCGCTCCAGGCCGGGATGACGGCCGATGTACGGGCGGCCATCCGGCGTCGCCGAGCGCAGGCCCGCCCACGCGCGAACGAAGCGGGAATCCCGCAGCCGCGGCGCCAGCTTCGCCACGGTGGCGCTGAGGTGGAGCAGGCCCGCAGGAGTCACCTGCTCCACGAAGCCCGCGTCCTCCTCGGTGGCCCCGACGACGATTTCGCCGTCGCGCCAGGGCGCCAGGTACGTGGGCCCGGAGACGACGCGCGTCAGGTGCAGCCCCGGCTGGTGCACCACCAGCATCTGCCCCCGCACGGGCTTCAGCGGCAACGCGGGCAGGCCGTCCACCTGGGTCGACCAGGGCCCCGCGCACACCAGCACCTGATCCGCACGGAGCGTCTCGCCTTCCGTGAGGACCTCGACGCCCGTGGAGGTCTCCGTGACGGCCCGCGCGGCCACGCCCAACCGCGTCCGCACGCCCGCGTCCGTGGCGGCCTTCAAGAGCGCGTCCACGTAGCCATCCGTGTCCACGAGGTGGCCTTGCGCCGTCTCGAAGGCGCCAAACAGAGGCGTGCCCTCCAACGCGGGCTCGAGGGACACCAGGCTCGCGGCGTCCCGCCACGTGCCGAGCCCCTCCGCGTCCCCCGCCGCCTTCGCCGCCAGCGCGTCGCGCGCCTTGGCGTCCGGGACGATGCGGAGGATGCCGTTCCCACGCCGCAGCGAGGTGCCGCCGGGCAACGCGGCCAGGTCCTCGGTCAGCGTGGCGCGGCCGGCCCGGGCGAACGCGAGCATCACCGGGTCGTCGAACAACCGGACGGAGGGAATGGCCACCCCAGCGGCGGCGCGCGAGCCCCGGCCTCCCGGCGCCACGGCGTCCAGCACGGTGACGGTCGCGCCCAAAACAGAAAGCCGGCGCGCGGCCGAAAGGCCCACGACGCCGGCTCCCAGAATCACGATGTCCGCGCCAGGGCGCATGTCAGGCGAGCCGCAACGCGATGACGTGGAAACCGCCATCCACGTAGATGAAGCCGTGCTTCTCCGCGCGCTTCACCACCGCATCCAACTGGGTGGTGCCGAGGAGAATCTTGAACCCCTGCTGCGTGGCCTCCTTGCAGATGGCCGCCACGACGAGGTCCACCGCTTCGTTGCGCTCTTCCTTCGACAGTCCCGGAGCGGCGACGAGGTTTTCAATCAGGGCCAGCGAACTGTCGGTCCTGTACATGAACCCCGCGGCCTTGCCGGGAACCACGAAGCCCGTCTTGGGCAGGCCGTCCGGGGTGACGATTTCGTCCCAGGACTGCAACCAAGCCTTGATGTGCTCGAAGTGCAGCTCTGGGACGTAGGGTTCGAGTGTCATCCGCCCAGGATATTACGACACCAGGAACTGGGACATCCGCTGCGCGGACAGCTCGGCCGCGTTGTTCATGCCGAGCTGGCTCAGGCCCGTCTTGGCCGTGTTCTTCAGCATGTCGCCAATGACGTCGGTGACCTTGCCCTTGCCCGTGGCCAGGTTCAGCGCGCCGCTCAGCAGGCTGTTGCCGCCCGCGCCTTCCATCAGGAAGTTGCTGGCGAACTTGCCAATCGTGTTCTTGAACGCGCCGCCGCCGGGGATGAGGTCCGTCGCCGCGCCGAGCAGGGACTGGATGGGGTTCTTGCCCTGCGCCAGGTTGCCCGCGAAGCCAATCGCCGCGCCGAGCAGCGGGTTGACCATGGACACGAACGGCTTGATGACGTTGAGGACCTTGCCGATCGCCTTGAATGCCTTGGACATGGTGACTGCCCCTTTCGAGCGTGGCCGTCTGGCGGCCAGCAAATGTGACTGATGTGGGAATTGTCGGGGGGTCGGGGCATTTGTTTCCCAGCGCCCTGAAAAAAACGGACACCCCGTGAAGTCCCTGCGATTTCAGGGACTTGGCCAGCACCCAGGGGCCAGGAGACTCCCTGGCGGAGCTGCCCCGGCCCCTCCGGCGTGGATCAGTTCTTCGGGGTTTTGTCCGGGCCCTGGCGCTTTTCGGGGGCGCCCGTCGGGGCGGTGTCGGATCCGAGCGCGGCCTTGTAGCGGGCGTCGCTGTCGCTGTCGCTGAAGCCGTCCCGCTGGTGCGCGCGGCTGATGACGACGTCACCGTCGATGATGCCCTGCAGGTGCGCCTCCACCTCCGCGATGGTGGGCACGTTCGGGTCCTTCGCCTTCAGCTCCTCGTCCGGGACGATTTGGATCTGGGGCGGCTTCTCCGGGTTGAGGGCGTAGTCGATGATTTTCTCGACGTAGTCCGCGAGCGGCACCTTGAGCAGGCGGGCCTGCTCCTTCACGTCCGCGTCGGCCAGAAGCTCCGCGCGAACCTCCTCCACCGGCCGCCGGAGCTTCTTGGCGGGGGGCGCGACGACGTTGTCACCGGACATTGACTGTCTCCTGAATGGGCCCGTCATCCTGGCAAGGCAGCCAGCACCGCCAGGCCGGGGAAAAGGCCATTCTGGGCGTGGATGCGCCCTGGATGTCAAAGGCTGTCACACAGGCGCCCCACTCCACCGGGTGAACTGCATCCGCAGCTCACAGGTGTAGCGGCCCCGTTCATCCCGCAGCCAGAGCTGCTCGGGCGCCGGGTACATCTCCTCGACGGACAGCCGCTCCGCGTCCCGAGCCAGATGGGACAGCAGGTCCACGGCGAAGGGGCTCGCGGTGTCGATGAGGTAGGGCTTGCGCTCCTTCGAGCTGCGCATGAACACGAAGCGAGGCCACCCACCCGCCCGCCGCTCCCGCTGGACGGTGAGGAACAGCTCGAAGCCCGCGGGCTTCGCCAGCCGCGACGCCGGGAGGTTCCACCGCTCGCGCTGGTACACCGCCCCGCCCACGCTCAGCCGAGGCAGGTGCTCGCCCTGCGTGCGCAGCGGCGCGTGCAACACCTGCGGATGGGCCAGCGCCGCGAAGGGCGGGTAGGACGAGAAGTCGTCCAGCGGCAGGTACAGGCTCAGCCGCGCCCCCTGGCCATCCACGAGCACCGGCCCCTCGGGCGTGGGGAGCACCTTCACGTCGCGCGGCGTGAGCGCGCCGTCCTCCACGTCGAGCACGTCCGACACCGAGTACACCAGCCGCCGCCCCGGGTAGACGTAGAAGCCCTTGTTGCGCCTGCGGATGGACAGCCCCACGAGGCCCCGCGCGGCGTCGTCCTTCTCCAACCACCGTGACGCGACGGAGGCATACCGCTCGCGCTCGGGTTGGAAGGCGCTCAGCCAGCTCCACAGCAGCAGGTGGTGATGGACGCGCGCCAGCATCACCTCGAAGCCGCCGCCGTCCGGCTTCGCCGCCAGACACACGTCCGGCAAGGCGTAGCGCCCACCCGGGGTGGACGTGCCCAGGAAGTCCACCGGCACCGCGCGGGCGCGAGCCGCGTCTGGCTCCAGCATCACCGGCGGCACGGGTGAGAAGCGGCTCCCCGTCACGCCGTCTGGACGCAGGCGCACGGCGTAGTCCAACAGGTCCATGGGGCCGGCATCGGGGCCCAGCGCGTCGCGGACCTGCTCGCGGAAGCCGCGCTGCACCTTCTCGCCATAGGCCGCCGACAGCTCCAGGGCCCCGGTCAGCGCCGCTTCCAGCTCCGCGGTGAAGGTGGCGCCGAAGCGCAAACGGAACGGTGAGCTGGCCTCCTCGTAGAGGATGAGCCGGTCCGCGTAGACCTGACCGTCGCCACGACGGGCCGGCTTGCCCGTGACTTCGGTGAAGAAGGCCTCCAGGCGAGGCAACAGCTCTCGCCGCTGGGCCAGGTCCGCTGTCTCGAAGTCGGCCTTGAGGCGCGCCAGGGTGTCCAGCCGCTCCAGCCAGCGCGTGCGCGCCTCCAGGTCCGGCAGCGCCGCCACGGCATCCCGCACGCTCTCGAAGGTGGCGAAGTCGTTGGGCCGGAACGGGAGCCCCCACAGCAGCAGCGCGGTCTTCACCAGGGGAATCGCCTGCCGCTCCACGTCCTCCACCGGCACACCGAGCACCCGGGCCGCATCGGAGGGCACCGCGTGCTCCCGCAGGACGGACAACAACTGCTCCGCTTGCGGTGAGAGGGCGACCTCCAGCTTCAGTGGCGCGCAGGCGGCCCGGCCCGGCGACAGCGTGAAGAGCGGGTTGATGCGCAGGGGCAGATGGGGGCGCAGCGTGCGCTCCCGCCCCACCGCGCGGGCCAGCTCCGTCACGGCCCAGAAGGAGAAGAACGTGCGGCGGCGCGTGTTGCCGCTGGGCACCGTGCGCACGTCGTAGCCGTCATCCGTGGTGCGCTCGCCGTAGGAGATGGGGCCGAAGAAGCTGGTGGTCTCGTTCTTCGCGCAGAAGCGCTGGAGATACGTGTAGACCTGCCGCTCCACCCTACGCACATCCGAGGTGTCCGGCCGCTCGCCGCCTCGCAGGTAGCGCACCCAGACGTTGTCGAACATCGCCGGGCTGGAGAGGAACACGGCCTCTTGAATGGCGGCGTCCGCGGCGCGCTCACGCAGCCGCCTGCGCAGGGACTTGCGCTCCTCGGCGTATCGCGACTGCAGCGCCGCGCGGTGGTCGCGATAACGGACGAGCGCGTCGTGGCAGGACGCAGCGAGCCGTGCATCCAGCTTGGGCTCCCGGCCTTGTGCCAGGGCGTCGCGTACCGCCTGAGCCCCCGGTGCGCCGCCCTCGGTGCCGATGGCGTCCACGAGCGCGTCCTCGGCCTCGAGCAACCGGGCGACATCGTCCTGCACGGCCTCGGACACCCCGAGCGACTCCAACCAGTCGAAGGGAAACCCCGCGTGCCGCAACACGAATACTTCGCCCAACGTCCAGGGCTCACTCATCCGTTCACCTTCGTCAGCACCGACCGGGCCACCAGCGTCTCCACCAGCTTCCCCCGCTGCGCCTCCGGGACAGCCCCCAGGACCTGGGCCACCTCCCCGGGGCGCGTGAGTCCGGCCAGCTTCGGCGCCAGCCGTGCATCCATCGCGAGCACCCCACCCGTCCGCAGATTCGCCGCGTACCAGGACGCGCGCGCCGCACCGTCCAGACCAGCGGGGAGCTGCACCAGCGCACAGTCGGCATCGAGCACGATGCCGCGAGGGCCACCGTCCTCGGAGACGGGTGCTGTCGCATCCGGAAGACAGGCGGCGGCGACACGTCCGGGACTCAGCGGAGCGCGCGCCAGCAAGCGACTCGCGAGCCCCGCGAGCACCTGCGGCACGCTGCTGCTGGGTATCGACCCGGCATGTTCGAACGGCAGGCTTCGCGCGAGGTCACGGTCCTCGGGAGGCGCGCCAACGTTCACGTCTTGCCACAGGCGAGGGACGCCCCCTGGCAACGACATCCGTGTCCAATGGAAGGGACGCACGCCAGAGACATGGTCGAACAGCGGCTCGCCATCGAGTGCGTTGAACGTCGCTTCCAACGCGGCGGCATCGATGCCCGGGGCGCCCACCCACCACTCCGCGACAATCCGCCCACCGGCCGCCCGGAACCCGCGAGCCCCCTGCACCAACGACGCGCGCGGGATTCTGGCACCCCAGGGGTCCACGACGTCGCCTTCGCTGAAGGCGCAGAAGCCCACGATGGCCACTTCGCAGCCGCTCTCCACCAGCGCGTCGGGCCGCAGCAACGAATCGAGCGACACGTGCCCCGCCCACCGGGCCTCATCGGTGAAGGCCCGCACCGCCTCGGGCGTACTGGTCCCCAAGGCGGGGTGACGCGCGACAGGGGCCGCCTCGGCGTCCGAAGCGGGGGCTTGAGCCTCACCGAAGCGCAGGCCCTGAGATTCGGGAATCCAGACGAGGCGTGCCCGTGTGGCGCCATGGACATCACCGGCAAGCTGCCAGCGCAGCGGGGGCGCGTCGACGAAGGCCGCCCGTTGGAACACGGACAGGTGCTGGAGCACCTCGCGGTACTGCCAGGCGAAAGGCCCCGCGACTTCGAGCGGCACGTGCCTTGGACACGCCCGCGCGAGCCAGGCCGCCGCGGGCAATTGAAGGTCCCTGTCAATCCAGAGCCGCACGCGCTCGGCGTCCGCGAAGCGCTCCGCGGCCTGGACCAGCTCGGCCAGATAGGCCACGGGAGCGTCCATAGCCCGCAGGACGTCCGCGCTTCGCTCGGTGGTGCCGCCCTCCAACTCCACATCATCCAGCCGCAAGTGGACGCCGTGCGGAGGGCCCGAGATGGCGGTCAGCACCGCGCCCTGGGCACGCAGGCCCGTGTGCGGGCCGGCGCCTTCACGCGTCCACAGTGACTGAGCGGCGCGAAGCAGCAACAGCTCCCGCATGGACTGCGCGGTGGCCGGCGCGTTCTCACGAAGCCGCGCCTCGGACTCCACGGCCTCCCTTGCGAAGACGCGGCGGCAGAAGTCACGGGCCACATCCACGCAGTGCCACCCCGCGGGCGCATCCGGAGCCAACGTCACATCGCGATGCGGCGGCAGGACGAGCAGCTTCATTCCCGCGTGCTCCCGGGGGACTCGGGCGGCTCCGCGCCCCACAGCAGCGTGCACCGCAGCTCCACGGTGTGACGGCCCGACGGGCCTCGCAGCCAGAGCTGTTCCGGCGACGGCAGCATCTCCGACAGGATGACCTCTTCCTTCTGCTCCAGCAGGTTGAGGAACACGCGCAGCAACAGAGGGCTGCGCACGTCGACCAGCACGGGCTTGCGCTCGTCCTTGAACTTCGCGAACACGCAGTCCGGCATCCCGTGGGCGTCCCAGATGTCCACGGCCGCGCGCAGCCTCGCCGCGTCGTCACGGCACGCGAGCAACCGCTCTCGGGCGTCCGGCGCCAACCGCCACTGCTCGCGCTGCACCACCACGCCGCCCAGCGTCAGCCGGGGCGTATGCGTCCCCAACGACACGCGCAGTGGCCGGATGCGCGGCAGGGAGAAGGCGGTGTGGACCAGGCTCTCCAATTCGCCGTTGTAGAGGCACACCTCGGAGCCCAGACGCTTCGACACCAGCCGCGCCTGGGTTCCATCACTCTCCACGAAGAGGTCGTCCAGCGGCAGCCGCCAGGCGGAAGCGCGGGCACTGACGCCCCCCAGCTCCACCACCGGCCCTGGGAACTCCGAAGGCAGCAGCCCCGTGCGCCGCGACGCGAGCACCGTCACCAGGGGCACGGGCCGGCTCAAGGCCCCCAGCGCCTGAACCATGGCGCTCTCCACCTTGCCCCGGGCGTCATGGAACTGGAGCGCCCAGCCCCAGACCAGCGCCGTGTCGTGCACGTCGCCCATCACCAGTTCGTAGTCGCCCCGGCTCCACGCCTCCACATCCCGCGCACCCACGAGCAGGTCCACGGAGGTGACGAGCGGCAGGGCCTTCACCTCGTCCGTCAGCGGTGGCGGCGTCACCCGCCCCAGGTCCACCGTCCGCGCGGAGGCATCCTCCACCGCGCCCGCGAGCACCTCCGCCACCGACGTGTCCTGGGGCACCGGCCGGTCCGCATACGCGGCCGCGACCTTCCAGAAAGGCACCGTCCGCGCCCCCACCAACCCCGCCACGGTGGAGCGCGCCGCCTCGCGAGTCCGCCTCGCCGCCACACCCATCCACGCCAGCGCGGGCTCCAGGCGTGCCGTCAGCTCTCGCGCCCGCTCGCCCCCGACCTCCACCCGCAGGTCGCCGCCGCACTCCTCCCGGAGGGCCAGCCGGTCTTGATAGAAGTTGTGCGACTCCGAAGCGGGCCCTCGCTCCAAGGGAGGTGTCACGCCCCACTGCGTCTTCGCCCGCTGCGCGAAGGCGACCTGGAGCGCCATCTTCCCGGCGGCATCCGCCGCGCCGTAGCCGCCCATCAGCACCAGCAGCGCGCTCAAGCCCTCGACGTGGCGACGGGCGGCGGCGCAGGGCAAGCCGGCCACGCGCTCGGCCAGGTCGTCCACGGGATGGTGCGTGGCCGCGGGGACCTCCAACTGGTGCGTGAGCAGCCCCTTCTCGCAGCCCATTCGCGCCGCTTCACGCACCAGGCCGGGCGCCACGCCCAGGGACGACGCCACCCCCGCGAGCGTCCGCGTACCGTCCACGACCTCGACCAACCGGGGCAACATCGCCTCGGCGCTCTCCGGCGCGGGCATCGCCTTGCGTGAAGGCACCTCCGCGAAGGCCTTGCGGCGCAGCACCAGCCACGGCGCGACCTCCGGGTCGAACGCGATGGCGCGCACCAGCCCCTGCACCAGCCACGACGCCGCGAAGGTGTTCCGCCCCGTGAGCACCTCCGGACCGGACCAGCGCACCGTGATGCCCGTGGGCGCGTCCGCGTCTACCCGGCCGTAGTTGATGGGCCCGAAGAACCCCATCGTCTCGTTCTTCGCGCAC
The DNA here is from genome assembly GCF_000280925.3 of Myxococcus hansupus. Taxonomy (NCBI): domain Bacteria; kingdom Pseudomonadati; phylum Myxococcota; class Myxococcia; order Myxococcales; family Myxococcaceae; genus Pseudomyxococcus; species Pseudomyxococcus hansupus. The sequence continues at coordinate 2,761,157 of NZ_CP012109.1, read as the reverse complement.
AGGCGCTGGAGGTAGCTGGCCACCTGCCTCCGCAGCCGTGCGCCATCGCGCCCTTCCAACAAATCCCGAGCCACGGGCGGACTGGAGCTGGCCACGGCTTCCAGGAAGCGTGGCGCGTCCCGGAGCGCTCGAAGCGCGGCCTCCACGCCTTGCGTCTCCTGCTTCATCGCGGACGCGAAGGCAGCCTCCGCGTCCTGACAGGCCTGGGCCCGCGCGTTCCATTCAGCGAAGAGCTCGGGTGACGCCAGCCCTTCGGTGTCCACGGGGCGGCCTGCCTTCAACGCGGCCAGCACCGCGCGCGGTGGGCGCTTGACCCGAGGGCCCTGCGCCCGGAGCGCATCCAGGGCCCGCTGCTCCGCCGCCAGCCGTCGCGCGGCCTCGGCGGCGGCCGGGCACCCCAGCCGCTCCAGCCCGTCGAAAGCAAAGCCAGTCGTGCGAACCACGAGGTGGGGGAAGAGGGTCCAACCCTTCATGCGTTTCGCACCCTTTGTCCGGGACGTGGCGTCACGCCCGGAACCGAGCCGCTCAGTCTCGCCGCCGCGACTTCACTTCGATTTGCTGTCCCGGCACCGCCATCACCCACACCTTGTTGACACCCGTGGGGCAGCGAACCAGGACCTCCAGCTCCCGGCCCGCTTCGATGCGCGCCTTCATCAGGGGCGTGCCACCCGGCATCAGGTTCCCGCCGACGTGGACCTCGCAGCCTGGCGCGGTGTCCGTGACGCTGAGCAACCCCGTGGTGCCGGGCTCGGGCGAGGCATCCGCCAATGTGCGCACGTCGATGTCCGCGCGCTGCTGCGTCGTCCCGAAACGCCGCAGCTTCCCGTCCACCGCGGTGGAGATGAGCAGCGACCCGCCCGAGGGGTCATGCATCTCCGTCCCCGGCTCGTGGCGCAGGCCGCCGACATAGACATGCTCCGCGGGCCCCACGTTGACGAACGTCGAACCCCCGCTGCGCGCCATCACCACCGCCACAACGGCCAGCACCAGGGCACCGCCGCCCGCGATGCCCAGCAACTTCCAAGGGATTCGCTTGTCCGGCTCGCCGCTGTCGCCCGAGGTGGCGCGCGCCACCGGAGCCGCGGGCGCGGGCCGGGCCGGAGGGGCCTCATGCTGCCGCGCACCCGTCGCGGTCGCGCCAGTGCCTAGGGCCGGAACCGGCCCCGACGGACGAGGCACCGGACCCTGCTGCTGCGGCGGACGCGCGGCGGGCGCCACGGGCCGAGGCGGAGCCTCCACCCGCGGCGGCGGCGCGCCCAGGTTGAGCGGCACCATCTCCGTCCGGTCGCCGTCCTCATCCTCCGTCACGGAGATGCCAGGGAACGAGTCCTCGGCGGGCGGAGGCGCGGGAGGACGCGACGGCAGCGGGCTCGCGACGCCCACCGGGCGCGGCGGCGGTGGCGGCACCGAGGGCACGGGAGGCCCGGGCCTGTGGATGCCACCGCTGCCACCCGTGGCGGGCCGGCCGCCCACGACGGGCACTCGGCCGTGGCTCGGCGTCCGCCCATCCGTGGGCGCCGCCATCTCGCCGCCGCCGATGTTGCCGCTGCCCGACCCCGAGGGCACCGGACGGGGATGACTGCCCGTGCCGCTCACCGCGGACGGAGCGAACTCGACCAGCCGGTCGCCCAGCGTGTCCTTGAAGAACTGCGCCACCGCCGCGGGCGACGAGTTGAGGCGGTGGTGCGCCATCACCGCTTCAATCTCCTCACGCAGCGCCGCCGCGGACGGCGTGCGGCGCGCGGGGTCCTTCACCAGCGCGCGGAGGACGAGGTCGGAGACGTCCTGCGGAATGTTCGGCTTGAGCTGCGACGGCACTGGCGCCGGGTCCCGGACGATGGCCTGCAACGTCGCGGCGTCGTGGTCCCTGCGGAACGGGAGCTGACCGGTGAGCAGCTCGAAGAGCACCACGCCGAGCGCGAACACGTCGTTGCGCGCGTCCAGCGTGCGCCCGGAGGCCGCCTCCGGGGAGATGTACGAAATCTTCCCCTTCAGCACGCCCGCCTGCGTGTGCTCCTCGCCCGCCACCTTGGCGATGCCGAAGTCACTCAGCTTGATGGCGCCATCCAGCGAGATGAGCACGTTGTGCGGACTGACGTCCCGGTGCACCACCGGATGCGGCGTGCCCGCCGGGTCCACGTAGGCGTGGGCGTAGTGCAGGCCCGCGGCCACCTCCGCCACGATGCGCAGCGCGTGCTCCAGCGGGAGCGCCAGGCCCTTACGCCGCAGCTCGATGACCAGCTTCTTCAGGTCCGGGCCGCGCACGTACTCCATGAGGATGTACGCGACGCCGTCGGACACGCCCACGTCGAAGGTCTGCACGACGTTGGGGTGCGTGAGCCGCGCGTTGGCGCGGGCCTCCGCGAAGAGCATGTCGACGAACTCGGGGTTCTCCGCGAACTGCGGGAGAATCTTCTTCATCACCACGAACTTCTCGAAGCCCTTCACGCCCACCTGCTTGGCGAGGAAGACCTCCGCCATGCCGCCCTGCCCCAGCCGCCGGATGACGTTCAGCTTGGTGCTGCCCAGCGAGTTGGAGATGTCCGTGGACGCGCCCTGCCGGGCCGCCGGGTCGATGTTCGTGGCGCCGAAGAGGTACTGGCTGAGGGCGCGCGTCTCCAGCGTCTCCAGGTCCTCCAGCGGCCGGTCCGTGAGCTGCATCCGGGCCAGCAGGCCCTGGAGCTGCGGCATGTGGGGGACGCGCGCGTTGCCCGCGCAGATGGGGCACGTGACTTCCACGCCCGCGTCCTGCGCCCGCAGCCTCGCCAGGTAGTCCGTCGCCTGGAGCCGCTGGTGGCTCACCTGGCCGCAGTTGCGGCAGTCACACGGCAACCACAGCGTGGCCAGCCGCACCGGCAACACCTTGGCCGAGCGCGCCAGCACCGCCAGCGCGGGCGGCGGCATGCGGCACAGCACCACGTGCGCGCCCTGGGCCGCCGTCTCCAGCACCTGCTCCAGCTTCGGCAGGGCCTCCGGCTCCACCTTGCTGACGTGGCTGAAGTCGAAACCGACGCGGCCCTCCAGGCCCGACGCCAGCTTGCGCACGTTGAGGTCACCCTTCAACGCGCTGGCCAGGGTGATGTACGTGATGTCGTCCTGGATGATTTTCAGGTGCTGCGACAGCTCCGGCTGCACCGCCGGCATGCTGGCGCGCAGGTAGCGCATGACGACCGGGTCCACCTGGCCGAACTGCTGCCGCCGGGCGTAGTCGAAGAACTCGCCGGGGATGTCCGCGAACTCCAGCGGCCCGGAGCAGACCGGACACGTGTGGTCCGGCGCGCGCTCCTCGGAGATGACCTGCGCCTCGTCCAGCAGGTTCACCAGCCGCAGCCGGTCCTCGTTGCACGCGCGGCAGGTATAGGGCGCCAGCACGGAGAGGACCCGCGCGACGCCGGCGAAGCCCTCCACCATGTTGAGCTGGTCCACGATGACGGGCGGCGCGTGGACCACGTAGAGGCCCAGGGCCCCGGGGGGCAGCTTGGCGGCGAACTCAATCCACCGCCGGACCCCGAAGGAGCTGATGCGCTCCACCTGTCCCAGGTCGACCACCAACAGCCCGTTCAGCTCCGGGGTGTGGGAGGTCAGTGGGAACGTTTCGTCGATGACGCCGGAGATCCGGACGTGGGTAATCGTCCCCACCCGGAGCCGGCTGATGATGGCGTTGGAAACCTGGCTATCCACCGGCCCTGACCTCATTGAAGACAGAACAGCAGCGACTTGGGTTGTGTGGCGCGGCGGCGGGCCTCCCCGAGGTCCACCACACAGAGGACTCGCGACTCCCGGCCAGCGGCCACACGAACAGCCACCACGTCGCTGTGTTCCAGGATGCGCCGCAGGCCCAGCCCTGCCCCTCCACCGGACGCATCCACCTGGACGCGCCCGCCCCACCCCTCCAACGTCCGGGCGAAGGGCCCCGGACGCAAACCGCCGAAGCGGTCCATCACTTCCAGCCACATGCGGCCGTCGTGGACGACGAAGGACAGCTCGCAGGCGTCCTCCGGCGCCACCTCGCGCACCTCCGTGCGGCGGTGCGCATAGCGGTGCTGCCCCTGCGCATCCACCGGCGCGTCCAGCATCGCGTTGGCGGCCAGCTCATGCATCACGTCCCCCACCAGGGACGCGGCCGCGCGGGAGCCTCCCGCCTGCGTCACGGCCTTCCCCGCCGCCTCTCCCGTGGCCGCGATGTCCGCCACCGTCTGGAGACGATGCCGGACCCCGTCCGCGGGAAGCAGCGGCGCTCCGCGGAGCAGGTCTCCCAGCAGGCGGACCTCCCAGGCGGAGGGACGGCCTTCGCTCCCACGCTGGGCCAGCAGCAGCGCCGGAGGCTCGCGCCGCAGGCAGTCCGCGTGCGCGGGCGACAGCTTCCCATCGAAGAGCACCAGGCACCGGGGCCCGGAAGGCACCCCGGGTCCCTGGCACAGCGCCAGGCCGCCCTGCGCGAGGATGGGAGCCGCTTGCTCCACCACCTCGGCAGGAAGCGATGTGTCGGCAATCAACAGGAGGCCGCCGGCCTCCAGATGGGGAGCGGTACTCAAAGGTCAGTAACGAATCTTCACTTCGCTGAAGAAGGACTGGGGCGGCGCCGGGAAGCCGTGGGACTCCTCGTACTGCGCGTTGAAGAGGTTGGAGCCCAGGAACGACACGGAGACGCCGTCGTAGATGTTGAAGCCCACGCGCGCGCTGGCCGTGAGGTAGCTGGGCAGTTGCACGCGGGTGGTGGGCAGGCCGGTGTTCTCATCCACCAGGAAGCCCGGATCGAAGCGCGTGCCCACGAGCAACGCGTACAGCTCCACGAAGGCCACCTTGCCAATGTTGGTGCGTCCGCGCGCGTAGATGCGGTGGGTGGGCGCGTAGTCCAGCGGCGCCGAGGGCCCGTCGTTGTAGGGCAGCGCCTTCGCGTCCAGGTACTGGTAGGCCACGTCGAAGGACGAGTTGATGGACGGAATCTGCGCGGCCGCCTCCAGCTCGAAGCCCGCCACCCGCGCGTCGCCCATGTTCTGGAACTGGGAGACGGAGCCGAAGACGAGCTGCTGGTTGATGAAGTTCTTGGCCAGGTTGTAGAAGCCCGTGCCCGTCAGACGCACCCTCCGCTCGAAGGGCCAGAAATCCACCGAGGCCTCCAGGGTGTCCAGCGTCTCCGCGCGCAAGTTCCCATTGCCCACCAGTGTGGCCGCGTACATCTGCTGGTTGATGGCCAGCTCCGCCAGGGTGGGCGCGCGGAAGGCGCGGCCGTAGTTGGTGCGCACCGTCAGCAGCTCCGGCACCGCGTGGAACACGACGCTGGCGCGGGGCGAAATCTGGTCCGTGCGGTTCTGCCAGACGCGCTCCGGAATCTGGTAGCGGTCGTAGCGGGCGCCCGCGCCGAACACCAGGCGGTCGAAGAGGCGGTACTCCGCGTCCACGAAGCCACCGAGGATGGTCTGACGCGTGTCGTCCATGGTCAGCTCGGGCAGGACGTTGGGCACGTTGACCGCGTCCGCCTTCAAGTCACCGCCAAAGGTGACGTTGAGGTCGCCCATGGTCCACAGGGCGCGCGCCTCGCCACCCAGCCGGCGCCGCTTGCCGAGCGCGCGCGTGGGGTCGCCACCGAAGGCGTTCTCCATCAACACGTCGCGGCGCTTGAAGAAGCCGTAGGCCTGACCGAAGAGGCGCAGGTTCTCCGTGACTTGCTGATCCACCTGCGCGGAGGCGTTGAAGTTCTGCACCGCCTCGGAGTCGTTGGGCGTGTAGTGGCAGCGTCCGCAGTTGCCCACGGTGGAGATGTGCGTGCCACCCGGCCGGCCAATCTCGCCGTCCGTGAAGTCCGCGTCGAGCGCCAGCGGCCCCACGCGCACCTTGCCGTTGACCTGGTGCACCAGCGAGTGCTGGTTGTTGTCCACCCGGCCCACGCGCGGGTCGTTGAAGAGCTGCGGGCCGTCCGAGCCGAAACCGTAGTAGCCCAAGAGCGCCTCCACCGGACCGCCCCGCCCGGCCACGGTGCCGTGCAGACGCCACGTCTGGTCCTGCCCCGCCAGCACGCGGGCCTCGGCGCCCACGTTCTTCCCCTTCTCGATGAGGTCGGAGGGCTGGCGCTGGATGATGTTGATGACACCGCTGAAGGCGTTGGAGCCGTACAGCGAGGAGCCCGGGCCGCGGATGACCTCCACCTGCTTCAGGTTGGTGAGCGGCGTCGTCTCATCCGCGTAGAACTGGCCCGTCCACGGGTCCGTCAGCGGACGGCCGTCCTGGAGGAGCAGCAGGCGGTTGGAGAGGTAGTTGGAGCCCAGGCCGCGCGCGCTCACCGCCGCCTTGCGCATGGAACCCCGGCGGCACTCCATGCCGGGAAAGTACTGGATGGCCTCGCACAGCGTGAACTGGCCCGTGCCCTCGAGTTCCTCGGCGGGAATCCAGGACACGGTGAGCGGCACTTCGGAGATGCGCTGGCTGCGCTTGCCGGCGGTGGTCACCACCGCCTCGCTCAACACGCGGTTGACGGACTCCTCCAGGGAGTCGGCGCCGCCCAGCGGATCCACGTCCAGCCCCGCGAGCGCCGAGGGCGGCGGCAGGGGCCGGTTCATGGCGGGCTCGGCGAAGGGCGCGGTGATGGGCACGTTCGACGGCGGCGGCGCCGGGACGGCGGGCAGCGTGGCGGTGGCGGGCGGCGACAGGGGCGCGTCCGAGGGATTGAAGTCCGGCCCCACCATGGGCGGCGGCAGCGGCGCGGCGGGCTCGGCCGTCATGGGGGCGGCGTGAGGCGACGGCACCGGGTCGAGGGGGGCCGGCGCGGGCGGCGGGCTCGCGGGCGTGGGATCATCCGTGGAGGGCCCACCCAATACGGGAATCTGGGCCTCCTCCGTGGACGCATCCAGGTCCGTCTCCGGCTCCACGGGGGCCGCCTTCACGGCCTTGCGCGGCTTCTTCGCGCTCTTGGCGGCCGGACGCGCGGGCGCGGTGGGCTTCACCACCCGCTTGCGGCGCTTCACCTTCGTGGGCGCTTCGGATTCGGCGGCCTCTTGAGCTCCCGCGACAGAGGGAACGGCGAAGGCCAGAACGCACAGCATGAGGGATAGAGGCAGGCCGGCGCGCAGAGCGCGGCGTCCGGCAACCGCCTTCGCCGCGCCTCGCCGCGGCTCACCGAACACAGTCGAGTGCATCGTTCTCACATCCAAGGGTGGAGCATGGACACCCGCGGTCCTGTACGTACGACCCGGTGACGTGCGCGGCGTCAACCCCAGCGTCCGGGGGAACGCGTCTTCATGGCTGGACACCGACGCCATCATTTTCAAGCTACCTCAGAGACAGGGCCGGGCCAAGTCGCTGACTCTCATTCTCTAGAAACACGGGAAACAATCAGTCGTCCGGCTGTTCCGAGGAGACGGCGAGGTCCCCCACGAAGGATGGAAGCGCGGGGCCCAATTCCTCGGAGCGCACCAGCACCTCGGCCTCCACGTGAAGGTCCGGCCCTTCGGCGAGCACCGGCTGACGGCGCGGGGGGCCCTTCGTCACGAGCCGGCTGAAGTCCTCGAAGTCCTTGTCCTGGAGCCGCGCGAAGGCATCGAACGGGGCCACCGCGCCCACCGCCCCCAGCGCGCCGTTGAGCGCCGCCTCGTGGTTGCGCAGGTCCACCAGCACGGCGCCGGGAACGCGGCCGCTGCGGAAGAGCGTGCGCACCTCCTTGCCCTTGGGCACGTGCGCCAACGGGACGAGCGCCGCGTCCGCGCCCTTCGCCTCCAGCATCTTCAACGCCGACTCCACGTTGGGCACGGGGGTCAGCTTGAAGTGACGCTGCGCATCCAGGTCGCCGCCGAGCACGACATGGGAGACGAACTTCGGGTCGGAGGGGCCGGCGCCCTTCACGTGCGCCAGCCGCTTGCCGGCGAGGTCCTTCACCGCGCCGCGCTGCAGCGAGACGATGGCCCAGCGCTGCTGCGTGTCACCCGAGCGCGAGGCCCAGGCCACCGGCTTCGCCTTGCCGCCCAGTTGCACGGCGGCCCACGCGTCCACCACCGCGAAGTCCACCAGCCCGCCCGCGACGGCGCGCGAGAAGTCCTCGTAGCGGCCGAAGCTCTTCGCCGCGACGGGCACGTCCAGCGTCTGGGTCAGCCGAGCGGCCAGGGCCTCCGCGTATTCGAAGCGCTCCTGTCCATCCGCCAGCGTGGTGGCCAGGAACACGCCCAGCGTCGCCTTCTTCGGCGCCGCGGCGCTGGCCGTCAGGGAGCAGGCCAGCAACAGGCCCGCCAGGAGGAAACGAGGTGCCTTCATCACGGGGTCTCCTCCACGGTGGCGTCGGCCGGCGCGCCCGAGGCGGAATCGGCGAGGCCATGCAGACTCTGCAAGCGGTCCTTCCACTCACGCACCTGCGCCATGCGCGGACCGGAGCCCGAGGCCAGGTAGCGGCGCCAGGCCGCCACCGCCTCGCCCGCGTCCTTGCGGCGCTCCTGCGCGTCGATGCCCAGGTTGAGCGCGGCCACCGGGACGGCGGACTCCAGCTTGCGCCACGTCTCCAGCGCCTCCGTCGCCCGGCCCTTGCGCCAGTCGACGCAGGCCAGGTTGTGCTGCACCAGCGCGTCGTTGGGGCTGTCCGCGAGCGCGGCCTTGAAGGCCTTCTCCGCCACCTTCATGTTGCCGGCGCCATAGGCCTGCGACGCCTCGCGGCGGTGGAGCGCGCCCGTCATCGCCGTCAGCCACTTGGGCTGGCCGGGCATCGGCTTCTTCGCCGCGGCGGTGAGCTGCTTGCGCGCGGCCGGCACCTGCCCCTTCTTGTAGAGGAGGAATGCTGTGGCCAGCCCGCGGGTGTTGGGCCACGCCCAGGCCTGCGCGGGCGTCAGGGCCTTGGTGATGGCCGTGTTCGCCTCCGCGTGACGCCCCGCCTCCGCGCGCGCCAGCCCGCGGACGAACTGCGCCAGCTTCACCAGGTCCTTGCGATTGCCCGTGCCCAGCTTGTCCACCAGGTCCAGGTCGCGGTCCGCGGACTCGGCGTCACCGGCCTCCAGCCGCGCCAGCGCGCGGCGCACCAGCACGCGCGGCAGGTTCGCGCCGGCGACCTGCGATGCGGCCCGCGAGGGGCCCACTTCGGTCAGCCGCTGCACCGCCGCGTCCACCTTGCCCAGCTCCACCTCGGCCAGCGCGGCGCCCACGGACGTCTCGGCCTTCTCGTCGGGCTCCTCCGTCTGCGCGCCCGCGCGGGTGAAGGCGTCCAGCGCGGCCTGCGCGTCGTTCGTGGCCAGCCGCGCGTAGCCGAGCAGCAGGCCGTCACGCCACGTGGCCCCGGGCAGTGACACGCCCTGCTCCAGCACCTTGCGCGCGTCGGCGTACGCGCGCGTCTCCAGCAGCGCGGCGCCCAGCCGGCGGGCCATGGGCGCGCCCCGGTCCAAGTCGTAGGCGCGGCGAAGGTCGCGAACGGAGTCCTCCAGTCGCCCCGTCCCGGCGCGGTCCCTCGCGCGGTGCGCCAGGGCCCGGGCCAGCCACTGCTTCGCCCCGGCGTGCTCCGGCTCCACCTGCAAGGCGTTGGCGTAGTCCTCGATGGCCTGGTCCCACTGGCCCGTCGCGAAGTGGTCCGCGCCCAGCAGCACGTAGCCCAGCGCCTGACGCGGCGCCATCTCCACCACGCGCCGGTGCACCTCCACCGCGCGCTGGAAGCGGCCCGCGCGCCGGTTGACCGACCCGAGGTTCGCGTACAGCTCCAGGCTGTTGGCGCCCGAGCGGACCGCGCTCTCCAGGAACTGGATGGCCTCTTCGTGACGGCCCTGCGCCTGGAGCGCCTTGCCCACCGCCATCTGCCCCAGCACCAACCCGGGCTGAAGCTGGAGCACCTTGCGGTACTCAGCCTCGGCGGCGGTCGCGTTCTTCTGCGCGAAGCGCACGTCGCCCAGCAGCAGGTGCGCGGCGGCGGAGCTGCCCAGCTTCACCAGCGCGTCCGCCTGCACGTCCGCCTTCGCGACCTCCCCCGCGCCCAGGTACAGCCGCGCCAGCTTCTCGCGCGCCTCGCCCGCCTGCGGGAAGCGCGTGGTGACGCCCTCCAGCAACGTGCGCGCCTCCACCAGCTTGCCTTCCAGCTCCAGCACCTGGGCGAGGCCCAGTTGGACGGACGGGGACTCCGGCTTCCCCGCCTGCGCCTGCTGGAAGGACGCGCGCGCCGCCGCCGCGTCCCGGCGCAGCACGTGGGCGCGGCCCAACAGCTCGTGAATCTGGTAGTCGTTGCCCGCCACCGCCTGCGGGCGCAGCGCCAGGTAGCGCTTGAGCCGCGCCGCCGCCGCGTCGCCCTGCTGGACGTAGAGGTAGTAGCTGGCCAGGTAGTAGTGGACGATGAGGTGCTCGGCCTTGTCGGCGGCGGCCACCTGCTCCATCAGCGGCACCGCCTCCTGGAAGCGGCGCAGCTTGAAGTAGGCCACGCTCACCGGGTAGGCCAGGGACAGCTCCGCGGGGTTCGCCGTCAGCACCGGCTGCACGCGGTCCACGGTGCGTTGCCAGTCATTGAGCGCGTTGGCGCTGGTGGCCAGGCCCGCGGCGGCGGCGACCGAGCCCGGCTCCACCGTCAGCGCCTGCTCGAAGAGCGCCAGGGCCTTGCGGTGCTTCTCCTCCGCCTCCTTCTTGTTGCCCGAAGCGGTGGCGGCGCTGGCGGACACCTGCGCCGCTTCGCCGTCGCGCACCAGGCGCTGCGACTCCGACATGGGCGGCGGCCGGTACTGCGCGAGCGCGGGGGCGCCGCACAGGGTGGTCATCAGCGCGAGTGCCGGCGTGAGACGGCGCGACCGGGGATGGCGTGGGGAGCGTCGCATGCGTGTGGAGTCCCAGGAGGAAGTCAGGCGGCGGGGCTGAATTCGGCCACGACGACGGTGATGTCGTCGCGCTGCGGCTGGCCGGCACTGAAGGCGCGGGCGTCCGCCAGCACCGCGTCGCGCAGCGCCTCCGCGGACAGGTGGGAATGGGCCTGGATGGCGGCGGCCAGACGCTGGGTGCCGTACAGCTTGCCCGCGCCGTCCCGCGCCTCGGTGAGGCCGTCCGTGAACCAGACCACCACGTCACCGGGCCGAAGCTGCGCCTGCCGCGAGGTGAACTGGGACGCCACGGACGCGCCCAGCAGCGGGCCGCGCGCCGGCAGCGACGCGAGCTGGCCGCTGTGCTTGTTGAACACCACCGCGCTGGGGTGCGCGCCGGCCGCGTAGTCGATGTAGCCGTTGGACACGTCGATGACGGCCAGCGCGCTGGACATCTGGTGCTCGCCGCGGCCCACGTTGGCCAACGTCACGTTGAGCGCGGTGATGAGCATCTGCGCGTTCACCTGCGAAGGCTCCCGCAGCGTCATCGCGGAGGCGAAGCCGCTGGTGGCGCTGGTGGCCACCAGCGAGGTGGACAGGCCGTGGCCCGTCACGTCGCCAATGCCAATCACGACGCGCCGCTCATCCAGCGCGGCGCGGAACCACCAGTCACCGCCGCACGCATCCGCGGTGATGACGAGCCCGGCGATGCGCAGCGGCCCCACCTGCACGCCCTCGCGCCCGGGCAGCAGCGTCTCCTGAACGGTCCGCGCGAGCGACACCTCGCGCTCCAACTGGGCCTTGGCGCGCACGTCCTCCAGCAGCACCTTGATGCGCTCGGCCATGTGGTTGAACACCACGCCCAGCGTCACCACCTCGCGGCCCGCGCCCTGGGCGGTGCCCGCGCGCGCGCCCAGGTTTCCGGCGGCGAGCTGCATCACCTTGCTGGTCAGCATGCCCAACGGCCGGGTGATGCGCCGGCTCTGGTAGGCCACCAGCACGCCGGCCAGCACCACGAAGCCCAGCCCCAGGCCCAGCATGCGCAGCGTGTTGGCGCGCACCGTCGCGCGCTTGTCCTGCTCCAGCGCCTCCAACTGCTTCTGCAGCCCGCCCAGCGAGTAGCTGATGACGACCAGCCCCTTGCCGCTGCTGGAGCCATAGTCGATGGGCTCCTGAATCTCGGAGATGGGCTGCCCCTGGTAGAAGGCGCTCACCATGCGGCGCTCGGCGCGGCGGACCGGGGCGGCGTCCTCCTTGTCCTCGGAGGCGCCCTCGCTGTCCGCCATGCGCACCCCGTCCGGGTCGAAAATCTGCACCCGGAGGATGTTGGGGTTCGTCTTGACGATGGAGCCGGCCACCTCCTCGAGGAAGGCGTAGTTGTTGTCGCGCAGGTTGGTGGCCGACGTGAGCGCGATGGTCTGCCCCACCGTCTGGCCCAGCTCGCGCGCCTGCTCCTGGATGCGCTCCTTGGAGACCAGCGCCGTCTCCTCGAACTGCGACTGCGTGGAGGCCACCGACAGCGCCGCCAGCAGGCCGACGATGAGCACCACCAGCACACCGGTGGTGAGCAGGAGGATTTGATCCAACCGCAGGCCCTTGATGAGGGCCACGTTGGGCAGCTCGCCCGCCTCCAGCGGAGCGATGAGGGTGCGTGTCCCCCCCTCCCCCTGTCCCATGCCCAGGGGGCCGGTCAGCCGGGTGGCGGTGGACTCACGCGTCCCCGTGACGTCCTGGGTGCCCGTCCGCTCGGACGGCGGGAGCGCCGCATCGTCCGAGGGCGCGTCGGACGGGGGCGCGGACTTCAGTCGCGTATTCGTACTGGACAAGGGCGGGCCGGGGTGGGGACGCGCGGGGGAGCGCGGGAACAGGGGTGTTTGAGACTCTATCTCACTTCTCGTGCTTCGCGAGGCCCTGTCCCCACATCCACGCCACACCGGGGAAGCGCCACGGACCGCATGTCACTGGAGCCATGTCATCCCAGTGTCATGGCGCGCCGAGGAAGCCCTGCGTCATTCACCACGGGTGCGGCGCACCCCGCCCTTCCCCAGGCGCCACGCCCGCGCGCCGGTTACATTCGCCGGACGCATGCGGCCCCATTTCCACGTGGCCGGCTTTCCGGTCCACCTCCACCCGCTCTTCCTGCTCGTCTCGTTGGCGACGGGCTGGTCGCTCATCTCCGAACCCGCGCGGCTCGCGCTGTGGGTGGCCATCGTCTTCGTGTCGGTGCTGCTCCACGAGCTGGGGCACGCGCTCGCCTTCCGCCGCTACGGCTGCGCCTCTCGCATCGAGCTGCACGGCATGGGCGGCACCACCCACGCGACAGGCGTCGGCCACCTCACCCACCAGCAGTCGGCCTGGGTGAGCTTCGCCGGGCCGGGCATCGGCTTCGCGGCCGGAGGACTCGTGTGGGCGGCGTCGAAGCTGCTGCCCACGGGCGAGCCGGGCGGACTGGTGCACCAGGGGCTCCAGCAGTTCCTGTTCGTCAACATCGGCTGGGGCCTGTTCAACCTGCTGCCCGTGCAGCCCATGGACGGAGGCCATCTGCTGGCGGACCTGGTGCGCGCGCGCAACGGGTACCGGTACGAGCGCTGGCTGCTCGGCATCGGCATCGCCACGGCGGTGGCCGTGCTGGGCCTGGCCATCTGGTCAAAGCACATCTGGCTGGGGCTCCTGGCGATGATGCTGGGGATGATGAACTTCGAGCAGCTCCGCCGGACGCCCCAGCAGGCCCCCGCGGCGGCGCGCACGTTCTTCCCACCCAAGGCGCGCCGGGCCGCGCCATTGCCCGAGCCATCCTCGCAAGGCCCGGTCTCCGTCCAGCGGCTGATGGACTCGCTGCGGGGCCCGCCCGCCGCCCAGGCGTGGACGGAGGAAGAGGACGAACTCGAGGGCCCGCACGACCCCGCGCTGGTGGGCGAGATGCTCCTGGACAGCGGGCTGCCGGAGCTGGCGGTCCATCCGCTCCAGACGGCCTTCACCCAGGCGCCGCTGCCGCGCACGGGCCACGCGCTGGTGCTCGCATTGCTGCGCACGGGGCGGCTGCGGGATGTGTCCGCGCTGCTGGACAGCTCTCACGCCAAGCAACTGTCCGAGGACACCCTGGCCCTCATCTCCGAACACGCCGGGGAGGCGGCCCCGGCCACACTGGCGGAGCGCGTCACCGCCTTGCGACACGGCCGGACTCCTGCCCCGGATGAGTCCCGCTGATTGCCGCGCCGCGACATAAGGTGCTCTTTGCCTGACGTCCCGACAGGCGGCCCATCAACTGCCTTGAGCGGAAGGCACCCATCCGGGTTATAGGGGCGTCCCCCTCCAGCCAGAGGAAGGTCGCGCGTGTCTCGTCCCCGACTCATCAAAGAATCCTCAGAAGCGTCCGCGCCGCTCGAGCGGGAGCTGCTGGTCCGCATCCATGACCTGATGGTCAAGACGCGAGTGCTCGAAGAGCGCCTCATCCAGATGTACAAGCAGGGCCATGGGTACTTCTGGATTGGCGGTCCCGGTGAGGAGGCGTTCAACGTCTCCCTGGGCCTGCTCATGAAGAAGGGCCAGGGCCCCGAGTTCGACTATCTGCACGCCCACTACCGTCAGTCGGGCACCCTGCTGGCCCTGGGCGAGGAGCCCATCGGTTCGCTGCGGCAGATGAAGAACACGGCCACGGACCCGTATTCAGGCGGCCGGAACTTCGCGGGCCACTACTCCGCCCGGAAGATCAACGTGGCGCCGGTGTCCTCGCCCATCGAGGTCCAGTACTCCATCGCCCCGGGCACCGCCATGGTGCAGAAGCGCCTGGGTGGCGACGGCATCACCATCGTCACCGGTGGCGACGCCGGCACGGCCGAAGGCGATTTCGCCTCGTGCCTGGTGTGGAGCAGCCGCCCCGCCAACCCGCTGCCCATCCTCATCATCGTCACCAACAACAAGTGGGGCATCTCCACGTCCGCGGAGGGCCAGCACGGCGAGCCGCGCGTCAGCGAGCGCGGCAAGGCCTTTGGCATCCGCTCGAAGACCATCAACGGCAACGACGCCGTGGAGGCCTACACCGAGCTGCGTGAGGCCATGGCCTACGTGCGCACGGAGCGAAAGCCCTTCCTGCTGGAGGCCAACGTGTCGCGCCTCTACGGCCACTCCTCCGCCTCCGGTGCCAACTACGTGGGCAACGAGGTCGACTGCCTCAAGGACTTCGAGGCGAAGCTGGAGAAGGACGGCGTCCTGACGCGGCAGCAGATGGACGATTTGCGCAACCGCTACACCGAAGAGATGGCCGCCGCGGCCCGGACGGCGCGCGACGAGCCGCAGCCCGAGCCAGACACCATCTGGAAGCACATCTTCGCGGAGGACAAGTAACCCATGGCGAACATGGCACAGGCCATCCGGATGGCCCTGCATTACGCCGAGGAGCACCTGGGCGTCACCGACATCTTCGGCGAGGACGTGGGCGCCCCCCTGGGCGGCGTCTTCACCTGCACCCAGGGCCTGAAGACGGCGTGGAACTCTCCCCTGGACGAGCGCGGCATCATCGGCGCGGCCATGGGCATCGCCATGGCCGGCGGCCGGCCGGTGGCGGAGATCCAGTTCTGCGACTACGTCTACAACACCATCGACCTGCTGAAGCTGGCGGGCAACACGAGCTGGTCCACCAACGGTGACTGGAACCTGCCGATGGTGGTGCGCACGCCGGTGGGCAGCGGCATCCGCGGGTCCATCTACCACTCGCACTCCTTCGACGCGACGATGACCCACATCGCCGGGTGGAAGGTGGTGATGCCCTCCACGCCGCTGGACGCGTACGGGCTGCTCATCACCGCGTGCCAGGACAAGAACCCCGTCATGTTCCTGGAGCCCAAGGCGCTGCTGCGCGTGAAGGGCGAGGAGCGGATTCCGGGCGAGCCGGACGACGACCGCGCCCTGTCGAAGCTCATCGACGCGCCGCTGGGCGACCGCTCGCAGTGGAAGGCGCAGTGGCCCGAAGGGCTCCAGGCGTACGCGGTGCCCTTCGGCAAGGGGAAGACGGTGCGTGAAGGCACGCAGCTCACGGTGGTGAGCTACGGCCGCACCCTGCCCCTGTGCGCCAAGGCCGCGGAGAACCTGGCCGCCGACGGCATCAGCGCGGAGGTCATCGACCTGCGCTCGCTGTGGCCGTACGACTGGGAGCTCATCAAGGCCTCCGTCCAGAAGACGGGCCGCGTGCTCTTCGTCAACGAGGACACCGAGGTGACGAACTTCGGTGAGCACCTGGTGCGCCGCACGGTGGAGGAGCTGTTCTACTCGCTGCTGGCGCCGCCGCGGCTCTTGGCCGGCAAGTTCCTGCCGGGCATCGGCCTGGCGGACGCGCTGGAGATGGCGTCGGTGCCGCAGTTGAGCGACATCACCACCGCCATCCGCTCGCTCGCGGCCGAACAGCCGTAAGCGCCGCACCCACAATCCCCTGCCCGTGAGGCCTTGTCTCACGTGGCCAGCACCTTGGGCCGCCATTCCTCTTTGGAGGGATGGCGGCCCATTCGTTAGACTCGGGACGCTTTGTCACAACCAATCGTCCGGACAATCCCCGCCGCTGGTGCTGACGCGCCGGCATTTCGTATCCGCCGTGCCCGCCGGGGCGACGCCGAAGCCATGGCGTCGTTGCTGAAGGAGCTGGGCTACCCCCAGGGGACGGACCAGCAGACGGTCCACTGGGTCGTCAGCCATCCGGAGATTGAAATCTTCGTGGCCGGCGATCCTCAAGACAGGCCCGTGGGCATGCTGTCCTTCTCCCACCGGCCGCAGCTTCGGCTGCGCGGGCGCGTGGCCACCATCGACGAGTTGGTGGTGACGGAGACCTGGCGCCGCCGGGGCGTGGGCCGCGCGCTCATCCGCCAGATTCTGGAGCGGTGCAAGGTTCTGAGCGCGAAGCAGCTCCAGCTCGTCTCGCCCATGGAGGTGACGCCGGAGACGCGCACCTTCTACACGGCGTGTGGCTTCTCCGAAATCGACTCGGGCGTGTTCCGCCACGTGGATACGGAGTCGCAGCGCTGACGGGCCCTCCGGGGCTTCGGCCCCGGGCCTACCGCTTGAAGCTGTCCACCACGCGCTGGAGCCGGGCCCGGTCCTCGTCGTTCATGTCCGTGAAGCGCACGCCGATGGCCTCCGCCTCGTCGCGCACCCAGGCGATGATGCCGGTGAGGTGGAACTCCTCGCCTTCAATGGACATGGACAGGCGGACCTGCGAGCCGACGTCGTAGGCCTTCCGCGTCTTCAGGCACAGCCCACCCGCGGAGATGTTGATGGAGTACGCGCGCAACGCCCGCGCCGCGTCCTGCGTCTGCTCGAAGCGAACTTCGAACCTCGCCGCCACACGCTCGTCGGCACGCCGGTTCGCGTAGGCAGCATCCCCGCTCTCCATGTCATCCGCCGCCTTGGTTGTCATACGCACCCGATAACCCCCACGTTCGACGCTGCTGGCGAAACTCCAGAGCTCCCACACCCACAGTCCCACAGGGTGACGCGCCGGGCCAACCTCGAAGCACCGGGCGTCCGCCAAGTGTCCGCTGCTTTCCACGCCCGATACAAGGGGCCCCCTCGATCGAATTCCAGTGCCTAAGTCCTCGGGGACTGCCTTGGGAGTGCTCTGGAATGCGTGTGTACCGCCTCTATGTGTTGACTGGAACCCTGCTCCTGGCCCTGTGGGGGGCGAGCTGCAATGGCAGTGACGACCCAGGGCCCGGCGGGGACGGCGACGCGGGCATGGACGCGGGCACCACGCCCGTGCCGGACGGCGGGGGCTCCGACGGCGGCGGCGGCGGGGGCGGACAGGACTTCGACTGCAATGTGGCCCGTCAGGACGCCTGCGCTCCGGGACAGAGCTGCCACTTCGCGGACCTGGCGGACGGTGGCACCGGCAGCCGCTGCTTCGAGGCGGAGTGCGACGTCGTCGCCCAGGACTGCGCGGACGGGCTGCGCTGCACGTACGCGACGGAGGCCGGCGGGACGCGGCGGCGCTGCGTGCCCCCGGGCACCGCGGACGAAGGCGCGCCATGCACGCTGGCGCCCACCGGCGGCGGCGTGGCGTACGACACCTGCAGGCAGGGACTTTTCTGCCGTGAGGCACCCGAAGGGCAAGGCGGTGGCTTCACGTGCCAACGGATGTGTCACGCGACGACGCAGTGTGGGAACTCGGGTGAATGCAACACCGTGCTCCGGCTGGAGGGCACCGATGAGCTGCCGCTGCTCTGCGGACCGCCATCCGTCGCCTGCGACCCCTTCGGCCAGGACTGCACGGCCCCCCTGAGTTGCTACCCGTCCACCAGCGGTCCTGTCTGCGCGGGGAGCGGGACGCGGACCGAAGGCCAGTCTTGCGACTTCAGCAACCAGTGCGCGCCGGGCAGCGCCTGTGTGAATGCGGGCGGTGGGCTCACCTGCCGTTCGCTGTGCGTACCCAATGGCTCGCCTGCCTGCAGTACGGGCAACTGCCGAGCGCTGGACGGCAACCCTGGCGTGGGAGCTTGCGTGCCCTAGCTCGGTGTTCCCCTCTCCCGCAGCAACCCCGCAGGGCAGGCAGGCGGCCGCCGCGACCTGGGGGCAGGCTTCCCAGTCAACCCGCTGGCAGGGCACCGTGCGGTGTGCATCCTGCAAAGCCGGGAGGGATGGGAATGGGAATGAAGCCGGGGTTGCGGAAGATCGTCGCGTGCGCTGGCGGCATGCTGCTGGCGTGCGCGGGGAGCATCGATGGTGCGCCGGACGAGCTTGCACCGCCGAACGATGACAACCACGCCTCCACCATCGAGAGCAACGCGCCAGACGCGTCGCTGGAAGTCGCACCGGTGCTGGTGCTCAACGACGAAAGACAGGTGCAGACCGCGCCGCCGTCGCCCCCCGCCGCGACGTCCTTCCAGCCGGGCTTCCACCAGGCGCTTCGCACGTCACACAGCGTGGGGGCCACGACGACGTTTCGCATGAAGGTGCCCGTGGCCCGCGCGGGTGCGCGGGTGCGCGTGACGTTCCGCTCGGGCGATGGGAGCATGACGCTGGTGCGCGCCTCGGTGGCGCACGCGGGCGCGGCCGGTGAGCTGGTGTCCGCGCCCGTGCCGCTCACCTTCGACGGAAGCGAGGGCTTCACGGTGACCGCGCGCACGCGGAAGACGTCGGATGCGGTGGCGTTCCCCGTGTCCTTCCGCGACGAGCTGGCCATCACCTTCGAGGCGCGAGGCGCGCTGGCCTCCAGCACCATCAGCGCGTTCCCCGGCAGCAGCTCGCGCGCGGGGAGCCACGCGATGAGCACCGGCGCGCTGGGAGGCGCGGTGTTCGACCATGCCATCGGCGTGGCCACCGTGGACGTGGAAGGCCCCACCGGACGCGCCGTCGTCGCGATTGGCGACAGCATCACCGAGGGCTACATCGACACGAAGAACGACACGCGCAATGCCTGGCCCGCGCTGGTGGAGACCGCGCTGGGCGTGCCGGTGGTGAACGCGGGCGTGAGCGGCCAGGGCTTCTACGACGCGCTGATGCAGCTCGACGGCGAGGTGCTGGGGCTCCAAGGCATCACCGACTGTGTGGTGCTGCTGGGCACCAATGACTTGGGCGACAAGAACTCCGTGGCGCTGATTCAAACGCGGATGACCACGCTGCTCAGCCGGCTGGCGCCCTTCTGCCGCACGTGGGTCAGCACGCTGCTGCCCAAGGAGAAGTCGAACTACGCGCCCTACGAGGCCGTGAAGACGCAGCGGCTGGAGTTCAACGCCTGGGTGCGCGGCGGCGGCGCGGGCCCGGACGTCATCGACCTGGACGCGGTGACGCGGCAGTCGGTGAACGTGCACCTGTTCCTGGACGGGCTGGAGGTGGACGGCATCCACCCCAGCCAACAAGGCCACCGGGTGATGGCGGACGAGGTGAGCCGCGTCCTGCGTGAGCAGGGCGGCCTCTAACCCCCGCGCTCACTCCCGGCGAGGCCCGAGCACGCCGTGGAGCACCAGCAGCTCGGCCAGCCCCGGAGGCGACAGGATCCAATCGTCCTCCGTGGGCACCCAGCGAACGGGAGCCCCGGCCCCCTCCAGCAGGCCATTCACCTGGAGGAGCAGCGGCTCGAACGTCGTGGCGGGCGCCTCGCGGCTGCCCTCGGGCGCCGGCACGTCGTGTCCACCGGGCTCCAGCCGGAAGGCGGAGCGGCCCGCCTGGGGCGCCACCTCGAAGCCGGGCAGGTAGGGCTGCATCGCGGCCTGGAGCCGGTCGAGCAGCGCCCCGTCCTCGTACGGGTGCGACAGCTCCCAGTCGAAGAACGTGGGGAGCTGCGCGAGCAGCTCCTGGTGCAGCGGGTCCGCCCGGCTCCGCCGCCAGTGGTGCTCGGCCAAATCGTAGGCCGTGGCGGGCACGCGCAGCTCGAAGCCCTCCAGCTTCGCGAGCAGCTCGCCCATGCGCTCCACCAAATCCGGGGGCGGCTCGGTCCGGGACACCCAGCCCCAGTCCGCCACCGACTGGCCGCGACGCTGTCCCTCCACGCGGTCCCCTTCGCGCAGTTGGAGCTGCGGCTCGGGGGACTCCTCTTCGGGGTAGAGCCCCGCGTGCAGCAGGGCCCCGCCCGACTCCGGCCGCAGCCGCGCGAAGCGGTGCGCCGGGTTGACCTCCACCACGCTGAACGTCTCCCTGGCCATCGCCACCTCCTCGGAAGGTCCGACGGCGCGGAGCCTAGCCGGTGTTGCGCATGCCGGCGGCAATGCCGTTCAGGGTGAGCAACAGTGGACGGTCCACCTCCGCCTGGCCCTCGCGCTTGCGCTTGAGCAGCTCCACCTGGAGGAAGGACATGGGGTCCACGTAGGGGTTGCGCAGGGAGATGCTGCGCTGGAGCTGCGGGTTGTTGTCGAGCAGCTTCGACTCCCCCGTCAGCCGCTTCACCTGCCTGCGCGTGCGTCGGTGCTCCTGCTGGATGCGCCGCCACAGCGCGCGGGTGCTCGCGGGCGCCAGCGCCGCGTAACGCCCGGCGATGGCCATGTCCGACTTGGCCAGCACCATGGTGACGTTGTCGATGACGGCGCGGAAGAAGGGCCACTCCCGGTACATGCGCTTGAGCAGCGCCGCCCCACCCTCCTCCTTGGCGAACGCCTCCAGCGCCGAGCCCACGCCGAACCAGCCCGGCAGGATGGCGCGGTTCTGCGTCCATCCGAACACCCACGGAATCGCGCGCAGCGACTCCAACCCGCCCGCGCGGCGCTTGCTGGGGCGCGAGCCGATGGGCAGCGAGGCAATCTCCTCCACCGGCGTCGCCGTGGTGAAGAACTCCAGGAAGGACGGGTCCTCCCACACCAGCGAGCGATAGGCCTTCCGGCCCGTCTCCGCCAGCGTGTCGAAGGCCTTGCGGAAGGTCCGCTCGGCCTCCACCTCCGGCCGAGGCTGCGCGTCCAGCGTGTGCAGCAGCACGCCGCCCAGGATGAGCTCCAACGTGCGCCGCGCCAGCTCCGGGCGTGCGTACTTGTGGTCCAACGCCTCGCCCTGCTCCGTGGCCTTGTAGCCACCCGCCACCGCGCCGGGCGGCAGCGCGAGGATGGCCTCCTGCGCGGGGCCGCCGCCACGCGCCACGGACTCGCCGCGGCCGTGGAACAGCCGCAGCGGCACGCCGGCCTCGCGACACACCTCCGTGAGCGCCACCTGCGCGCGGTAGAGCGCCGCGCTCGCCGCGAGGAGCCCCACCTCCTTGCCGGAGTCGCTGTAGCCCACCATCACTTCCTGGCCACCCCGCGCGTCCACCTGGCGCCGGTACTCCGGGTTCGCGAAGAGCGTGCGCAGCACGTCCGGCCCGGAGTCCAGCGCCCCGAGCTGCTCGAACAGTGGCACCACGTCCACGGTGGCGCAGCCGCGCGCGTCGTCCCACAGGCCCGCGTGCTTCAGGCACTTGAAGGCCGCGAGCACGTCCTCGGCCGTGCTGGCCATGCTGAGGATGAGCGTGCGGCAGGCCGGCTCACCCGACTCGGACTGCGCGTCCTTCAGGCGCGCCAGCACCTGCAGCAGGCGCTGTCCGCCTTCGGTGGGCTCCGGGCCACCGTCGAACGAGGCCGCCGCGCTCACCGCGTCCTCGGCGGGCGCGCGCACCTCCAGCTCCGCCAGGGACAGGCCCAGCGCGAGCACCCGCTGCCGCACCCGCCGGACATCGCGAAGCCCCGCGTGCGTGCCCTTCGACGCCTCCAACGCGCGCGCCAGCACGTCCAGGTCCGCCAGCAACGCCTCGGGCGTGCGGTAGGCCCCGGACGGCATCGGGATGGGCTCTCCGGCGCGCTGCCGCGTGACGTAGTGGAGCGCGCGGTGGAGCCGCTCCTCCATGAAGCGCAGCTTGTGGCGCAGCGGCTCGCCCGGCGTGCGCGGGCCGTAGCGGCGCTCGGCCTCGGGCAGCTCCTGCGCGTCCTTCTCCACCGAGCGCAGCAGCTCCTCGGACGGCTTCGCGTGGCGCGCCGACTGGGACAGCCGGCCTCCCAGCCGCTCCAGGTCCTGGAGCAGCCGCCGCAGCCCACGGGCGCGGTGCGCGCGCAACGTGTCCGCGAACACGTCGGGCGTCACCAGCGGGTTGCCGTCCATGTCCCCGCCCACCCACGAGTGGACACGCACGGGCGTCTCCACCGGCCCCAGCGGTTCGCCGTAGGCGCGCTCGAAGGCCCAGTCCAGCAGCTCCGGCAGCAGGGACAGCTCCTCCGCGAGCACCTCCTCCACGTACCAGAGGACGTTCTTCACCTCGTCGCCCACGGTGGGGCGCTCGCGGCGCAGCTCGTCCGTCTGCCACAGCAGCGTGATTTCCTCGCGCAGCGACTCCAGATTGGTCGCGGACTCGCGCGGCGTCAGCTCGCAGCGGTCCCGTTCCTCCAGCAGCCCCGCCATCCGGTAGAGCTTCTCCAGCAGCGTGCGGCGCACCGCCTGCGTGGGGTGCGCGGTGAGCGTCAGAATCACCTGCATGTTGCCCATGGCCTCGCGCACCCGCTGCGCGGGAACGCCGGCCTCCTTGAGCAGCAGCAGCGTGGACTCCAACGAGCCGCGCTGGGGCTTCGCCGACGCGGCGTCCGCATGGGTGCGGGCGCGGCGGATGCGGTGGTGCTGCTCCGCCAGGTTCACGAGCTGGAAGTAGACGGAGAAGGCACGCAGCACGGGCTCGGCCTGTTCCAGCGGCAGGCGCTGGAGCACCTCCGCCAGCTCGGCCGCCACCGCGCGCCGTCCGGCCACGGGGCCACGCCGCCGTTGAATGGCGAGGCGGCGCACCTCCTCTTCCAGGTCGAAGAGCGCTTGCCCTTCCTGTTCGACGAGCACTTCTCCCAGGAGCCGGCCAAGCAGGCGGACGTCCCGGCGAAGCGGTTGATCCACCGCACGCAGTCGAGCCATATGGTGCGACGGTAGCTGCTGACAGGCGACATGGCCCGCATTTCCGCTCGGAAAATGACGCGCGGGCCGAGTCATCGGCCGGGTGTCTGCCCTCCCCGACACGAGCGACGAAGGCCCCTGGCGATTCGCCACGGTGCGCGGCCCACCGTGGCTCCAGGGCCACACACGCGCTCGGTCCATGCCTTGCAATCACTCCCTTCGTGGGCCGCGGACGACGCCGCGGCCAAGGAGCCTGTCGTGACGTGGACGATGCGGGGTTGGAAGGTGATGTTGGTGTGTGGCTGGCTGACCGCGCCCATGGCGTTCGCACAAGGGCCGGAGCTCGACGCGGTGCCCACCGAGCTGTTCCACGCGCAGACGCGCTTCCCCGACGCGGGCCCCCAGGAACTGGAGGGGCCGATGCTGCGCTACGCGGAGCCGATGTCCTGCCCCGCCGCGCCCGAAGGACGGGTGTGGGTGGCGGAGACGCAGTCGTGCGACGACGACGGCTGCGAGGCCCTCACCACGGTGTGGGCGGGCTCGTGGACCGTGGAGGACACGGGGCTGGAGGTCCGCTGCGAGACGGACCGCGTGGTGCTGGCCAAGGCTGCGTGGCGGATGGTCCTCACGGCGGGCGCGGGGGGCGGGCTCGAGGTCAGCGAGATGACGCCGCCGGAGCCCGAGTCCGTGTCCGCCGCGCGCCCCACGGAGGCACCGGGCTCCGAGGGCTGAGCCCGCGTCACACGGTGATGCGGCGGAGCATCAGGATGGGGCCGTCGTCCAGGCGCCGGTCACGCAGGTCGATTTCGCAGTCGAGCATCCAGTCGCCGTGCCCCTCCGGGTCGATGATGCGCTGTTGGGTCTCCCACAGCCGCGTGCCCGTCTCCTTGAGGAGGGTGTTGGACGGCTTGCGCGCCTGGGGCGTGAGCACCACCATCTTGTGCTCCTCGAAGTACGGCGCCATGGCCTGCTCCAGCTTGGGCG
Organism: Myxococcus hansupus; assembly: GCF_000280925.3. Taxonomy (NCBI): domain Bacteria; kingdom Pseudomonadati; phylum Myxococcota; class Myxococcia; order Myxococcales; family Myxococcaceae; genus Pseudomyxococcus; species Pseudomyxococcus hansupus. The sequence continues at coordinate 2,737,131 of NZ_CP012109.1, read as the reverse complement.
CGGTCCACTCGCCCAGGGCGTTGTCGAGCATGGTCAGCGCGTCCAGGTAGCGCTTCTGGCCCAGGGCCTTGAGCAGCCGGTGCAGCTCCTCGCGCACGCGCGCGGCGAAGGCCTTCGGGTCCTCGGTGAGCTCCTTCGGCTTGAGCTCCACCACCGGCTTCGCCGCGACGGCGGCGTCCGGGTTGCGCATGCGCTCCCACTCATCCAGCAGGCTGGAGTCCACCTGCCGCAGCGTGGCGCGCAGGTGGTCGATGAAGTCCTCCACCTCCTCCGTGCGGTAGCGCTCCGGCACCGTCTGCATCAGCGCCTTGTACGTGTCATTCACGTAGCGCAGCAGCACGCCCTCGCTGCGCTGGAGGCCGTACTCGCGAATGTAGTCCGGGAAGGACATGAAGCGCTCGAACATGTCCCGGACAATGGACTTGGGCCGGATGTTCTCCTCGCCCACCCACGGGTGCTTCTGCGCGAACTTGTTGAAGGTGCCGTAGATGAAGTCGCGGTTGGGCTTGGGCCACTCGAGCTTCTCGAGCTCCGCCATGCGGTCGTCGTACTCGATGCCCTGCGCCTTCATCTCGTTGATCTTCTCGCCCTTGAGCTGGTGCAACTGGGCGTAGAGCACCACATCCGGGTTCTCCAGGATGGACTCCACCAGCGTCACCACGTCCAGCGCGTACGACTCCGTGGTCGGGTCCAGCAGCTCCAGCGTGTCGAGCAGGTACAGCGACAGCGTGTGGTTGAGGCTGAAGTCGTGCTGCATCTCCCCCGCCACCTTCACCGTGGCGCCGGAGCCGCCTGTCCCCTTCTCCACCTCGATGATCTCCGCCTCGCGCAGCGTGCGGAAGTTGCGCGCGGCCTCCTTGAGGTGCCGGCGCTTGAGGTAGTCCGAGTCGTGGCTGCGCTGCACCAGCGTCACCAGCCGCTTGTACCCGGCGTTGTGCTCCGTCTGGTGGTCGCTCTGGAGCAGGTTGAGAATCATGCCGTGCGACACCGCGAAGCGGGACTCCAGCGGCTCGGGCATGCCGTTCTGGAGCCGCTCGAAGGTGCTCTTGTCGTACTGGACGAAGTTCTTCTGCGGCGGCTTGGCCTTGGGCGTCTTCTTCTTGCCCGCGGCCTCCTTGGCGGCCAGCTTGATGTTCTCGATGACGTACTCGGGCGCCTGGGCGACCACGCTGCCCTGCGTGTCGAAGCCCTTGCGGCCCGCGCGGCCGGCGATCTGCTGGAAGTCGCGCACGCTCAACGTGGCCAGCTTCTCGCCGTTGAACTTGAAGAGCTGCGTGAAGAGCACCGTGCGGATGGGGATGTTCACGCCCACGCCCAGCGTGTCCGTGCCGCTGATGACCTTGAGGTGGCCGTGCTGCGCCAGCTTCTCCACCAGCAGGCGGTACTTGGGCAGCAGGCCGGCGTGGTGCATGCCGATGCCGTGGCGCAGGAAGCGCTGGAACTCCTTGCCGTAGGGCGTGTCGAAGGGCGCGTCCTGGAGCGCCAGGCGGATGGCCTCCTTCTCCTCCTTGGTGGAGAAGTCCACGCTCATCAGGTTCTGCGCCTGCTCAGCGGCGGTGCGCTGGGTGAAGTTCACCAGGTAGATGGGGTACTTCCCGCGCGCGATGAGGTCCTCGATGGTCTCGTGCAGCGCCGACTCGCGGTAGTCGAAGTCCAGCGGCACGGGGCGCTCCGCGCTGCGCACGGTGGCCACCTCCCGGCCCGACAGCTTCGCCAGGCTCTCCTCGATGACGTGCGTGGGCCCCAGCGTGGCGGACATCAGCAGGAACGTGGTGTCCGGCAACGCGATGAGCGGAAGCTGCCAGGCCACGCCGCGCTCCCGGTCCGAGTAGTAGTGGAACTCGTCCATGACGACGTAGTCCACGCGGGCGCTCGCGTCGCGCAGGGCCAGGTTGGCGAGAATCTCCGCGGTGCAGCAGATGATGGGCGCGTCGCGGTTGATGCTCGCGTCGCCGGTGAGCATCCCCACGTTCTCCGCGCCGAAGGCGTCGCAGAGGGCGAAGAACTTCTCGTTCACCAGCGCCTTGATGGGGCAGGTGTAGAAGGACACCTTGCCCTCGGCCATGGCCTTGAAGTGCAGCGCCGTGGCCACCAGCGACTTGCCGGAGCCGGTGGGCGTCTTGAGGAACAGGTGCTTGCCCGCCAGCAGCTCCAGCATGGCCTCTTCCTGGGCGGAGTAGAGGCTCAAGCCATTGGCCGCCACGTAGCCGACGAAGCGGTTGAGGATTTCGTCCGCGTCCAGGGGCGGTTCGCCCTTCTTGGGGAGCAGCGCGGCGAGCGGAGCTTGGGTTTCAGGGGTGGCCATCACCCGCGGACAATAGGCGGCGCGCCCGGCACCTACCGGGAAAATCGCATCCGGCTGCACGGTGGGTGAAGCCAGGCACGCCCTGCTCCGCCCGCCGGGACGGGGAGCCAGGCGTGTTCCCCCAGGGGTTGTCGGCGACTGCCCGGGCGCAAGGACCGAGGGCGCGATACCCGGTCCTGGAGGCCCTCCTCACCGTTGCGGCTGGACTCGGACCCGGGGGTTGGGGATGCAAGGAACCGTTGGAAAGAGGATGGCGCGCCTCAGGCGAGCGGCGCTGCTGGGAGGCCTGCTCTCCGCGCCCTGGCTGACCAGCGGCTGTGAGCAACGCCGAGGCCCCGTGGTGGACGGCGCGGGCGCGTCCGAGGTCGCGGGCCTGGAGGGAGGACCGCCCGATATCGCCCTTCCACCGCCCGCGGGCGGTGCCAGACCCGGCGCGGCGACGGGACCATCGGCCGGAAGCGCCCATCCTGGTGGAGCCAGCGCCCATGGCGGCGCGAGCGGAGGTGGCAGCCAGAGTGCCGCGAGCGGCGGCGCGGCCAGGAGTCCGGCGGGAGGCGCCAGCGTGGGCCAAGGCGCGGCGTCCGGCGGGGGCTCGGGAGTCTCCAGCATGGGCCGGGGCGGCGGCGTGGGAGGCCGCGCGCCGGGCCGAGGCGGCGGCTTTGGCGGCGGCGACAGCAGGACGGGCGGCACCAGCGTCACCGGCGGCACCAGCCTGTCCAGCGGCAACAGCGTCACCGGCGGGGCCAGTTCGACCGGCGGCGGAACCAGCAGCGGCCGAAGTGGCGTCCCGGAACGAAGTGGCTCGGGCGGCGGCATCGCGGGGGGTGGCAGCTCCGCCAGCGGAGGCGCTGGCTCACGCGGAGGCGGGAGCGGCTCGGGCGGCGGCGGACGCGAGGGACTGGGAAGTGGCACCGGCGCGTCGGACGATGGGCCCGGCGGACGCATGGGTCTGTGACGAGGCCCTCAGATAATCGACGGCCCGTCCCCCGAAACACGCGGAAGGGGCCTGTGACGAGGCCCGTAGATGGTCGAAGGCCCATCCCCCGACACGCGGGGAATGGGCCTGTGCGCTCAGCCTTGGAAGACACCGTGCGCCACCCGCGTGAAGCCGGTGGCGCGGGGGCTCACGTCGCCTGCGGCGTCGGAGAGACCTGGCCGGTGGACTCCCGGGCGTTCTCCTGCTTGATGCTCTCGATGACGTCGTCCATGGACGCCATCAGCGCGTGCGGCCCGGAGCCGGTCCACGTCCCGGCCTCCTGCAGCATCGCCGCGACCCCGCCGCGAGCACCCGCCACGAGGACCCGGCCCCCGCGGACGGCCAGGACATCCGACAGCTCCCGGATGGTGCGCAGACCGGCGGCGTCCATGTACTTCACGTCCGACAGGTCCAGCACCAGGTGGCGCGGCCACGGCGGCCCCTGGAGCGCCGCGCTCAGGCTGGCGCACGAGCGGACATCCAAATCGCCCCGAACCCGCAGGAGCTGCACGGGGGGACGCGCATCCCGATCCTCGCCCCCCGCGCCGAGGCTGCGGAAGAGCGGACGGCCGTCCTCGCGAAGCAGCAGGCTGCGAACGTTGGCCTTGGGCGGCGAGAAGAAGCTGCGCGCCAGCGACAGCAGCACGCCCGCGGCCAGACCCGGGAGGAAGCCAATCGCCGCGATGAGCACCGCGGTGGCGACGGCCACCATCGCCTTGCCCGCGTTGTCCGCCATCAGCGCGCGCAGGCCCTTGATGTCCAACAGCCGCGTTCCCACGACCACCAGGATGGCGGCGAGCGCGGCCATCGGAATCAGGGCCACCAGCGCACCGGCCAGGATGCAGGCCGCGAGCAGCATCACCGCGTGCAGCACGGAGGCGGCGCGCGTGCGCCCACCCGCCTGGACGGACACGGACGAGCGCACGATGGCGCCCATCACCGGCATGCCGCCGAACATCGCCGAGGCCGCGTTGCCCACGCCCTGGGCCACCAGCTCCTGGTCGCCATCCGTCCGGTGGTTCTCCAGGCCCGGCAACTGGTCCAGCGCCCGCGCCGACAGCAGCGAGCCGAGCGACGCCAGCACCGTCAACGCCAGCACGTCCGGGAGGAGCGCGCCGAAGTTCAGGGCCTCGAACGAAGGAAGGACCGGCATGGGCAGACCGGTGGGCAGCGCGCCAACGCGGGCCAGACCGTCCGACAGGAAGCCCAGGCCCGACGCCAGGGTGGCCAGGACCAGGCCCACCAGCACGGCGGGAATGGAGCGGTGGAGCTTGGGAATCAGGAGCATGCAGGCCACCACCACGGCGCCCACCGCGACGGAGCTCCAGTGCACGGACCAGGAGGGCCAGCTCGCCGGGACGACCAGCGTCCGCGCCGAGGACGTGCCTTCCGTCACCGCGCCGAGCAGGCGGGGAAGCTGGCCGTCCAGCAGCAGCAGCCCGATGCCGGCCGTGAAGCCGCGCGTCACCTCGGCTGGCATGAACTGCGCGACCCGGCCCGCGCGCGACAGACCCAGCAGGACCTGGAGCGCGCCACACAACAAGGTGGCAACCACCACGCCCGCCACGCCGTGCTTCATCGAAATGAGCAGCACGGTGGGCACGAGCGCGGCTTCCGGCCCCGTCACCTGGAGTCGGCCGCCACCCAGCAGCGCGGCAATCACGCCGGCGACCGCGCCACTGATGAGCCCCACCTCGGGAGGCAGACCGGAGGCGACCGCCAGCGCCAGGTTCAGCGGCAGCGCCACACACGCCACCGTCAGCGCGGCGCTCGCGTCACCGGGGAGCGTCCGGGGGGACAGCATCTGCTTCCACTCCGTCCACAACTGCTTGGGACGGTCGGTCCATCCCCGGGGCGTCTTGAGCGTAGGTGTCTCGACCATGCCCGACGCATCTACATGGACCGTGCCGACGCCCTCTTCCCTCTGAAGCCTGATTCACCTGTCGGCGGATCCAGACGCCCTGCCGCCGGTTGTTGGCCGACACCTGTCTGCGGAAGCAGACACCCGGTATTTGAAGTGCAACATTCGCTCGAAAATGCTGCGCGCCGTTCGCAACATCAGTAGAGGTGATTCCCGGAACAAGCGTGCCCCCACGCGCGTCTTTGCATCCGGCCCATGCGACTCGCTCACCGCCTGCTCATCTCCCACGCGCTTCTCACCGCCGCACTGCTGGGAGCCGCTGCATTCTCAGTGGTGGCCATCGTCCGGATGACGTCTCTTCTCACGGAGGTCCGGGAAGAACAGCTAGGCGGGGTCATCAAGGAAGAGGCCGTGCATCAGGCCGCCTGGGGGGTCGAGGTCGCCGCGAGGCAGGGACTGTTCGCTTGCGAGCACAGTCCCCAGGAGGTCCCCGCCGCGGCCGCCACGCTCAAGCAGCGCGTGAGCCACCTGGACGCCCTGCTCAAGCGGCATGGCCCGGCCACGCAGCCGCTGCTCCTGCGCGCGGCCGAAGGTTTCAAAACGTACGCGAACCACATCCTCGCGGGCGATACCTGCGAGCGGCTCCAGAACGCGGCCCTGCGCAACGAGCGCCTCTACCTGGCGGAGCAGCTCACCGACGCGTGGATCAACACCACGCTCGCGCTCCATTCCGCCATCCGGCAGCGCGAGAAGCGGGCGCATGACATCGGCTCCTCCGCCATCGCGGTGGGGCTCACGCTCGGCGCCCTGGCCGTCGTGGCGGCGTGGGCCGTGGCCCGGTGGGTGGCCCAGGGCGTGACGCGCCCGTTGGGGCAGTTGTCCGCGCTGGCGCACCGGGTGGGTGATGGCAACTTCGCCGCCCTGCCCGCCGTCTCCGGTCCCAGTGAGATTCGCGCCTTGTGGGCGGACCTGGACCGGATGCGCGGCAGGCTGTCCGAGCTCGACCAGCTCAAGGATGCCTTCGTGGCGTCCGCGTCGCACGACCTGCGCACGCCGCTGGCCCGGCTGCGCACGGCCATTGGCTTGCTGGCGGACGGCACCACCGGACCGCTGACGACCCAGCAGCAGCGCGTGGTGGAGCTGGCGCGCGTGGCGTGTGAGCGGGAAATCCGGCTGGTCACCGCGCTGTTGGACCTGACGCGCGTCCAGGCGGGCAAGGCCGTCCGGCGCGACGAAGGCTGCCGGTTGGATGACCTCATCGAGCGCGCGGTCGAGGAGGTCAACGAGCTGGCGGAGGAGCGCGGCACGGAGCTGGTGGTCCTCGCCGAGGGCACGACGCCTCCCGCTTCGCTGGACGCGGCCCTGGTGGAGCGCTCGCTGGTCAGCCTGATGACCAACGCCGTGCGCGTCTCGTCCCCGGGCAGCGCGTCTACGTCACCCGCACGCTCGCCTCGCGCGGCCCGAACGGCGAGTCGGGGACGTGGGCCCGGGTGGAGGTGCGCGACGAAGGCCCCGGCGTGCCCGAGGATGCGCGCCCGCGCGTCTTCGAGCCCTTCTTCACGCGCGCGGTGGGCGCCGCCAACGCGGATGGCCTGGGGCTGGGACTGCCGCTGGCGCAGCGGATGATGCGCGCGCTCGGCGGAGATGTGTTGCTGCTGGAAAACGCGAACCCCGGCGCGCGATTCGCGCTGGTGTTCCCGATGGGGCTGGGTGTGCCGGCCTCCACGACGCCGGATACGACGGCCAAGAGGAATGACGCATGAAGCGCCCCCGCGGCGGACATGTGCTGGTGGTGGACGACGACGCGGAGCTCTGCGAGCTCATCTCGTTGCGGCTGGAAGCGCGCGGCATGAAGGTCACCACCGCCCTCACGGCGGCCCGGGGACTGGAGCTGGTCGAAACGGCGGAGGTGGACGCCGTCGTGCTCGACCTCCGGCTGGAGGGCGTGGACGGGCTGGAGGTGCTGGCCCAGATGCGGGAGCGCTCTCCCGACCTGCCCGTCGTCATCCTCACCGCGCACGGCACCATTGAGACGGCCGTCGAGGCCATGCAGCGCGGCGCCTACGGCTTCCTCACCAAGCCCTTCCAGGACCACGAGCTGGTCCAGAAGCTGCTACACGCGACGGAGCGCAGCGACCTGCGGCGGGAGCTGGCGGACCTGCGCCGCATCGTCGCGGGCACCACGCCCGAGCGGCTGCTGGGCTCCAGCTCCGCCATCGCCGAGGTGCGCGACCGCATCGCGCGCGTGGCCCCCTCCGAGGCCACGGTCCTCGTCCTGGGCGAGTCCGGCACCGGCAAGGAGCTGGCGGCCCGTCAGGTCCACGCCCTGTCCCGCCGCGCCAACGGCCCCTTCATCGCCGTGAATTGTGGCGCGCTGCCACCGGAGCTGCTGGAGAGCGAGCTGTTCGGCCACGTGAAGGGGGCCTTCACCGGCGCCACCCAGACGCGCGAGGGCCTGTTCGGCGCGGCGCGCGGCGGCACGTTGTTCCTGGACGAGGTGGGCGAGGCCACGCCCCGCGTCCAGGTGAAGCTGCTGCGCGTGCTGCAGGAGCGCCGCTTCGCCCGGGTGGGCAGCGCGGTGGAGGAAGAAGCCGACGTGCGCGTGGTGGCGGCCACCAACCGGGACCTGCGCGAGGAGGTCGAGGAGCGGCGCTTCCGCGAGGACCTCTACTACCGGCTGGCCGTGCTCCCCATCGTCATGCCGCCGCTGCGCGAGCGGCTGGAAGACATCCCGATTCTGGCCACGCGGCACCTGGAGCAGGCCGCCGCGCGCAACGGCATGCGCATGCCGCGGCTCGCGCCGGATGCGCTGGCCCTGCTGCAAACCCACTCGTGGCCGGGCAACGTCCGGGAGCTGGTCAACGCCATGGAGGCGATGGTCCTGCTGGCGCCCGAGGACGACGTCCGCTCCGAACACGTGGCGCGCATGCTGGACCCGCCGACGTCCGCGCGCGCGGCGGCGGATGCCACGCGGGAAGAGGGGCCGGACGTGCTCAGCGGCGGCGGCGAGCTGCCCACGCTGCGCGAGGCCAGAGACCGCTTCGAGCGGCGCTACCTGTGCGAGGTGCTCCGCCGCTCCAAGGGCAACGTGGCCGCCGCCGCCCGCATGGCGAGCCGCAACCGCACGGACTTCTACGAGCTGCTGCGCCGTCACGGGCTGACCCCCGCGGACTTCAAGTAGGCGCACGCGCCCGCCCGGGCGCGTCACCGAGCCGACGGCGCATTCGTCACCCCGGGGACATCCGGCTCGTGCTTCCCGCCCATGGCGGTGTGCTTTTCAACTGCCCAACCTTCCGCTGAACGGCACACGGAGGGGGAAACAGTCATGCGAATCACACGCACGATGCTGGGGCTGGCGATGGTGGGGACGACCGTGATGTTCGGCGGCTGCGGCGAGGGCAACGCCCATGACAACCTGGTGGGCCCGCAGGAGGCGGCCGCCGGGCAGCCGGTGATGCTCTCGGACGGTCAAATCCTGAGCGTCCTCCTGGTGGCCAACGCGGGCGAGGTGATGCTGGGACAGGTGGGCCAGGCCCGGGCAACCGACCCGACCGCGCGCGACTTCAACGCACGCATGGTCACCATGCACACGGAGGTCATCCAGCGGCTGGAGCAGGTGGCGCAGGCCCAGGGCATCGCCCCCGCGGAGAACCCGGTGTCGCAGCACCTCCAGATGACGACGCAGCGGACCGTCGAGTTGCTCGACGCCGTCCAGGGCGGCGCCTTCGACTTGTCGGTGATGGACGCGCAGGTGGCCGCTCACGCCGGCACGGCCCTGCTCGGAGACGGCCTGCTCGCGCAGCAGGTGCAGAACCCCGCGCTCAAGCAGGAGCTGATGGCGATTCGAAAGACGGTGCAGATGCACCTGCAGGAGGCCTCCAACATCCAGGTCACGCTCTACAACGCCTACAAGCCGTAGCCGCGGCGCGCCTGCCATCCGCCCGGAGCGCGTGAAGGCTCCGGGTGTGATGGGACGGGTCCCCGAGCCGCGCGTCAGAGCACCTTCACGGCCTTGACCATGTCCGGGGACAACTCCTCGTGCTGGAGGATGGAGAAGCCCAGCTTCCGGCTGATGGTCTGCATGGCCCGGTTGCCGGAGAGGATGTCCGCGACGATGCGCTCCATCCCCCAGTCCCGGCCGATGGCCACCAACCGCTTCAGCATCTCCGCCCCCAACCCCTGCCGCTGCACCTGGTCGCTGATGAGGATGGCGAACTCCGCGTCCCGCGTCCCCCGCAGCCGGGTGAGCCGTCCCACCCCGAGCAGCTCCCCATCCTCGCGCTCCGCCACCAGGGCCATCTCCCGCGCGTAGTCGTTGAAGCAGATGCGCGACAGCCGCTCGTGCGCCACGCGCGTGCTGAGCTGCATCAGCCCCGCGTAGCGCAGGAACACCGTCTGCTCCGACAACGTGCGGTGGAACTCGGCCATGCGCGGCTCGTCCTCCGGGCGGATGGGCCGCAGCAGGATTTCCTCGCCGTCGCGCAGGAGGAAGGGCGCCACGTACTGAGTCGGATACGGCGTGATGGTCAGCCTCGGCAGCTCGGCCTCCGTCATCGAGGCCGGGTGCAGCACCACGCGCGCGTCCAGCGCCAGCAGCCGCTCGGGTGAGGCCAGGAGCGGATTGATGTCCACCTCCTTCACGAAGCGCTGCTCCACCACGAGTTGGCTGAAGCGCACCATCAGCATCTCCAGCGCCGTCAGGTCCACGGGCGGACGGCCCCGGACGCCCTTCAGCGCCTCGTAGATGCGCGTCTGCTCCATCATCCGCCGCGCCAACGTCGTGTTCAGCGGCGGCAGCCCCAGCGCCCTGTCTCGGAACACCTCCACCAACGTCCCGCCCGCGCCGAAGAGCAGCACCGGGCCGAACTGCGCGTCCACGCTGCTGCCGACGATGAGCTCATAGCCGTCCAGCCGCACCATGGGCTGCACGGTGACGCCGTCGAACGCGCTCCCCTGCTCCAGCGCCTCCAGCCGCGCGCGGATGTCCCGGAACGCGCCGCGCACCGCCTCCGCGTCCGGGAGGTTCAGCCGCACGCCGCCCACGTCCGTCTTGTGCGTCACCGTGAGCGAGTGCAGCTTCACCACCACGGGGTAGCCCAGGGCCGCGGCCTCGGCCACGGCGGCATCCTCCGTCACCGCCAGCCGCGTCTCCACCGTGGGGATGCCGTAGGCGGCGAGCAGCTTCTTGGACTCGAACTCCGTCAGCAGCGTGCGGCCGGCCGCGCGCGCGGCGTCCACCCACTGGCGCGCCTCGTCCCGGGCGGCGTCCACGCCCCGCGCCAGCGAGGGCGTCTCGTACAGCCCCGCGAGGTTGTACGTGTAGCGCCACATGTAATTGAAGATGCGCGCCGCCGTGTCCGGATAGCCGAAGGTGGGGATGCCCGCGTCATTGAGGATGCGCTCCCCCGCCGCCACCTCCGAGCCGCCCATCCAGCTCGCCAGCACCGGCTTGCCGTGCAGCTTCGAGAAGGCCTTCAGCCGGTCCGCCGTCTGGGTCGGCTCGGTCATGTCCTGCGGGGTGAGGATGACGAGCAGCCCGTCGCTGGCCGCGTCCCGGCTGGTGGCCTCCAGCGCCTTCGCGTACCGCTCCGGGTCCGCGTCTCCGAGGATGTCCACCGGATTGCCGTGACTCCACTGCGGCGGCAGGAACGCGTCCAACGCCTGGCGCGTCTGCGTGCCCAGCACCGCCAGCTCACCGCCCCCCATCACCAGGGCATCCGTGGCGAGCACGCCCGGGCCCCCCGCGTTGGTGAGCACCGTGAGGCGCCGCCCCGCCGGACGCGGCTGCCGGGCCAGCGTCTCCGCCATGTAGAAGAGGTCCGCGATGGAGTCCACGCGCAGCACGCCGGTGCGGCGGAACGCGGCGCTGAGCACCTCGTCGCTGCCCGTCAGCGAGCCCGTATGGGACGCCGCGGCCTGCGCGGCCTGCGCCGTGCGCCCCGCCTTGATGACGATGATGGGCTTGGTGAGCGCCACCTCGCGCGCGGCGGAGAGGAAGGCCCGCGCGTCACCAATGGACTCCATGTACAGCAGGATGGAGCGCGTCATCGGGTCATCGGCGAGGAAGTCGATGAGGTCACCCCACCCCACGTCCAGCATCGAGCCCACCGACACGAAGGCGCTGAAGCCCACCGCCTCCCGCAGGCTCCAGTCCAGGATGGACGTCAGGAGCGCGCCGCTCTGGCTGATGAAGGCCACGTTGCCCGGCCGGGCCATGGCGCCCGCGAACGTGGCGTTGAAGCCGCTGGGCGGCCGCATCACCCCCAGGCAGTTGGGCCCGATGATGCGCAGCTTCGCGTCCTGGGCGATGCGCAGAATCTCCCGCTCCAGGCGCTCGCCCTCCTCGCCAATCTCCTTGAAGCCCGCCGACAGGATGATGGCGCCCCGGATGCCCAGCGCCGCGCACTCCTGGATGACGCCGGGCACCGCCTGCGCGGGCGTGACGACGACGGCCAGGTCCACCCGCTCCGGCAGCGCCGCCAGCGACGGCCACGCCTTGATGCCCAGCACGTTGGGCCGCTTCGGGTTGATGGGGTAGACGGTGCCGCCGAAGGGGTTGCTGATGAGGTTCCACAGGACGGTGCGGCCCACGCTGCCCGGGCGCTCCGTGGCCCCCACGACGGCCACGCTGCGCGGCGCGAAGAGCACGTCCAGCGGCAGCCGCGCCGGCTGCTGGTGCAGCACGTTGTAGGACGGGTCCGTCTTCCGGGTGCCAGGGGCGCGCGTGTCCATGCCCCCGTCATCGCGGCCCCGCCCCCCGCGCGCAATGGCCTTCGCGTGCCCCCTCCGCAGCCGCGCCCAAATGAGATAGAACTGAATTACGGGCACTCCCGGCTGCCCAGAGGGGGACAGGTCCGGCGGAAGTCGCACATGTCGCACTTACAACCAGTACGTGACGCGAGCCGTTCTGACGCTCGTGGACAGTCTACCTGAACGAACATTCACCAGTAGGCGAGCATCCCACGGCCCGCTCGGTGTATACGGGGCGCCTCTATGACTTCTTCCGAGAAGCTTGTTTTCACCCAAACCGTTGAGGCGCTCTTCGTTCGCGCCCTCGAGAACCGGCTCACCCCGGCGTGCCGCGAGCACCTGCGCCGGGCGGGACTGGACCTCGACCAGAAGTTGGAGCGGTCCTACACCCTGGAGCAGTGGAAGGAGTTCCTCCGCATCGCCGCTGGCCACGTCTACGGCGGCGTCCCCGCCGAGGCGGCCTACTACTCGCTGGGCGAGCGGTTCATGGACGCGTACTTCGGCACCTTCTTCGGCCGGGCCCTGCTGGGCGTTGTCCGGCTCGCCGGTCCGCGGCGGATGCTGCTGCGCTCGGGGATGGGCTTTCGCGCCGGCAACAACTTCAGTGTGGTCGAAATCGTCGAGCGAGGGCCGACGTCGCTGGAGCTTCGGATGAACGACGTGCTGGCCGACATGCCGACCTTCGCCGCGGGCCTGCTGGCGCGCGCGGTGGAGCTGTGCGGCGGCTGGCGGGTGGTCTCCATCCCCGAGGAGTTCGACGGCACCGCGGCCACGTTCCACATCCGCTGGGCGGAGGCTCCCGCCGAGGCGGCCCTCACCGCGACGGATGACGACTCCGGCGCGTCCCGGCCCCGCGCGTAATCCTGGCCACGCGCCGTGGCGCTTCGCCACGGCGTGAACCGCGGTACGCCACGCTCGCTGAGCAGGCGGGCGTGCCGCGGGGACCACGCGGTGGAGCGCCTCTCAGAGGGAAACGCGAGGCATCCTGGCCTCGCGCGAGCCCCTGGCATCGCGGGTGCAATCCCATGCGGCATCCCTCGGAGGATGGCGCATGAACAACCCTGAAGTGGTGACGAAGTCTCCCAGCCGGCTGCACGTGGGCGTGGCCGTTGCGGCGGTGGTGGTGGTGTTCGCGGGCATGGGCACGTGGCTGGTGCTCCGGCAGTCGTCGACGGCGCTGCCCAACCCGTCGCAGGCGGTGATTCCCAAGCCGTCCCATCCGAGCGTGGCGCCTCGCGCGGAGAGCGCGCTGCCCTCCTCGGCGGAGATGGACGCGCTGATGCGCTCGCGGCTCGCGCGGGCCTCGGCCCTGCCGGAGTTCGCCGGGTGGCTGCGGGAGAATGACTTGCTGCGCCGCTTCGTCACCGTCGTGGGGAACGTGGCGGCCGGAGACAGCCCGCGCGAGGCCGTGAGCTTCCTCGCCCCGGGCGGCACCTTCGAGGCGCGCCGCAAGGCCGGCAAGCACGTCATCGAGAAGCAGAGCTACGCGCGCTACGACGTCATCGGCAAGGTGGTGGGCTCGCTCGACATGGGCGTGCTGGTGTCCACGTACCGCGAGGTGCGGCACCTGGCCGAGCGCCTCCACAAGGAGAACGCGCGCCCGGGCAGCACGTTCGACGCGACGCTTCACCTCGCCTTCGAGCAGGTGCTCTCCGTGCCCGTCATCGACGGTGACGTGGAAGTGGTTCCCAAGGGCGCCATGTACGTCTACGCCGACCCGAAGCTCGAGTCGCTGACGGCCGCGCAGAAGCACCTGCTGCGCATGGGTCCGCAGAACCTCCGCCGCATCCAGGGCAAGGTGCGCGAGGCGTCCCAGCAGCTCACCCAGCAGGCGTCCCGCCGCTGAGCGCCCGCCTTCCCGGGGGACCTGCCGGTGCCGGAGCGCGTCACCCGCTCCGGCCCTGGCAGGATGCAACGACAGCCATGCAGATTGCGGCGGTGTTCTGGGCTGTTCCATCGCCGCGCAGAGGAGCGGCCCGCGGGGCACGCGCGTTGCTACCTGCGTGACTTTCCTCCGGGCTGAAGCGCTGCCAGGCGGCGCGGAGGTCCAGCAGGCACTCGGGCCCATCCAGGTCCGGGTGAAGCGTCCGGCCCCCGAGTTCATGCGCCTGTCCGTCTTGCCAGTCCTGCTGTTGTGCCTGGTGCTCTCCGGCATCATCGCGGGGGTCCTGCACTTCATGCAGCGAGACAGGCAGGCCCTGGTGGACCAGATGGCCCGCGAGCGGCAGGCCCAGCTCCAGGAGGCCGTGCGAGGCGTCTCGGCGGCCCTGGAGGGCGCGGAGGAGGACCTCCGCTTCGCCGGTGAGCTGCTCGCCCAGCCCGGCACCGCCGAGGAGCATCGCCGGGAGATGCGCGCCCTGCTGGAGGCGGTGGGGCAATACAAGGCCATCCTCGTCTTCGGCACGGACGGCCAGGAGCGGCTCCGGCTGGTGGACCGGCGCAGCGCGGCGTCGATGACGCACCAGTTCACCGCCGAGGACCTCGCGCACACCGTGGAGCAGGCGCGGCGTCATCCGCCGGGACACATCGTCTCCTCCCCGCCCCTGCCCCGCGCCCGCACCGGTTGGCTGCGCGCCTTCGCCACCGCGCTTCCGGAAGACGCGCCGGACGGCGGCGGCGTGGTGGTGGTGCTGGTGGACGCCGAGCCGCTCTTCGCCCCGCTGAAGCTGCTCGCCTCGGATTCGGAGACACGGCTGCTGGTGCTGGGGGTTCACGGCACGCCCGGGTCGCTGACGCATCCCAGCTTGTCGGACGCCTTCGGGCGCCTCGCCACCGAGGGCCACCAGACGCCCGGGCTGACGTCGCTCGTCCAGCGGATGCGCGCGGGCGAATCCGGCACCCTCGTCATCGAGCGCCAGGAGGCCGCCCGGCTCGGGCTGGGTGACTCCGAGGCGGTGGTCACCTTCAGCCCCGTTCGCTTCAAGAACGGCACGGCGTGGCCGGTGGCGACGCTTGCCAGCACCCGGGTGCTGCGCACGCACGAGCGCAGCTTGATTCTGCGCCTGTCGCTGGCCGCGGTGCTCGTCTCCGGGTTCATCATCGCCTTTGGCGTGTACGTGGTGCTCGCGCACAGCCGCGCCGAGGCCCTGCGGGAGAGTCAGCGCCACGCGCAGCGGCTGGCCCACCTGCACGACAAGACGCAGAAGATTCTCGACCACATCCCCACGGGGGTGCTGGCGCTCTCCGCGTCCCGGCACATCTCCGCCGCCAACCGCGCGCTCAGCGCCCGCATGCCCGCGGACGCCGTGGGCCAGACGCTGGCCGCCGCCTTCCCCCACGCCCAGGCCCCCGTCATCCAGCGCCTGGAGGACCTGGTCCACGCGGCCACGCTCGATGGCCGCGTGCGCAACCTCCATGGCGAGCCGCTGTGCCTCTTCGAGGAGCAGGGCCAGTACAACGTCCACGCGGTGCCGCTGGAGCCCAGCACCTCGGACGTCCACACGCTGGTCGTCATCGAGGACCTGAGCAACCTGCGCGCGCTGGAGGGACAGTTGCTGCGCGCGGAGAAGCTCGCCACGGTGGGCGTGCTGGCGGCCGGCATCGCGCATGAGATTGGCACGCCGCTGGGCATCGTCCGTGGCCGCGCCGAGTACGTCATGGAGAAGCTGGGCCCGGGCCATGCGCAGGGGCCCGGCCTGGGCACCATCGTCGAGCAGATTGACAGGGTGAGCCGGACGCTGCGCCAACTGCTCGACTTCTCGCGGCTCCAGCCGGCGGACGCGCAGGCCGTGGCGCTGGAGCCCCTGGTGCACAGCGTGCGCGAGCTCCTGTGGATGGAGGTCGAGCGCCGCCGGTTGAAGCTGGAGGTGGACGTGGCCGCTGGCATGCCCGCCGTGGCGGCGGACCCCGACCAGTTCCAGCAGGTGCTCATCAACCTGGTCATCAACGCGTGCGACGCCTGCGAACCCGGCGGCCGCGTGCGGCTGAGCGCGAGCCTGGACACGGAGAACGCGCCGGGCGCCTGGGACATGGTGCGCGTGGAAGTGGAAGACAACGGCTGCGGCATCTCCCCCCACCACGTCCACCAGGTCTTCGACCCCTTTTTCACCACCAAGAAGCGAGGCCAGGGCACCGGCCTGGGCCTGACGATGGTGGCGCACATCGTGCGCAACCACGGAGGCCGCATCGAACTGGACAGCGCGCCCGAGCGCGGCACCCGCGTCACCGTGCGCTGGCCCGTGGCCGCACTCGCCGGAGAGGAGCGACATGTCGTCTAGAGCCAGGGTCCTCGTCGTGGATGACCACGTCGAGATGGGGCAGATGCTGCGGGAGCCGCTGACGGATGACGGCTACAAGGTCGACATCGCCACGGGTGGCGCGGATGCCATCGCCCAGCTCCGCGCGCGCGTCTACGACGCGGTGCTGTGTGACTTGCGCATGCAGGACGTGGACGGCTTCGACGTGCTCGAAGCGGCCCGCAAGATGGACCCGGACCTGCCCGTCTTGATGATGACGGCCTTCGGCGGCGTGGAGAACGCGGTGGAGGCGATGAAGCGCGGCGCCTTCCACTACTTCACCAAGCCCTTCCGCCTGGACGAGGTCCGCCTGTCCCTGGGGCGCGCGCTGGAGCAGCGCCGCCTGCGCACCGAGCACCGCACGCTCAAGCAGCAGGCCGCCGACCGCGGCGGGCTGGGCGCCCTGGTGGGCAGCAGCACCGTCATGCGGGACCTCTACGCGCTGATTGAGCGCGTGGCCTGGTCCAGCGCCCCCGTCCTGGTGCGCGGCGAGAGCGGCAGCGGCAAGGAGCTGGTCGCCCGGGCGCTGCACTTCGAGGGCACGCGGCGCGCGGGCCCCTTCGTGGCCGTCAACTGCACCGCGCTCCCCCACGCCCTGCTGGAGAGCGAGCTGTTCGGCCACGTCAAGGGCGCCTTCACGGGCGCCACCACCGCGCGGCGCGGCCTCTTCGTGGAGGCGGACGGCGGCACCCTGTTCCTCGATGAAATCGGAGACATGGCCCCGAGCTCCAGGCCCGCCTGCTGCGCGTGCTGGAGGACGGCGAGGTCCGCGCGGTGGGCGCGGATGGCTCGCGCACGGTGGACGTGCGGGTCGTCGCCGCCACGCATCAGGATTTGGAGACCCGGGTGAAGGAAGGCCGCTTCCGGGCGGACGTCTTCTACCGGCTCAACGTCGTCACCCTGCGGCTGCCGCCGCTGCGCGAGCGCCGTGAGGACATCCCCGCGCTCATCGAGCACTTCCTGGGACAGGCGAAGGCGCGCAACCCACGGTCGGTGGTCCAACGATTCTCCCCGGAGACGCTGGCCGCGATGGGCGCCCTGCCCTGGGCGGGCAACGTGCGCGAGCTGGAGAACTTCATCCAGCGGCTGGTGGTGCTCGGCTCGACGGAGGTGGTGGACCTGCCCCAGCTCCGGCCCCACCTCCCGGCGGACACCGGCAACGAGCCCCACCCCCTGGCGGCGGCGCAACGCACCATCATTCCGTTGCGGCAGTTGGAGACGGAGTACATCGCCTGGGCCGTCTCCCGCTGCGGGGGAAACAAGACCAAGGCCGCCGAGCTGCTCGGCATCGACGTCTCCACCATCCACCGGCGGGAGCGCGCGGAAGGCATTCCGCCACGCTGACCTGCGCGGTCTGCAACGGTGCCCGGGCCCCCGCGTGGGGGCCTCCGAGTGAAGGGGCCGCGGCACGGCGTTTGTAATCAACGAAGGGCATGAACCGAACCCTCCTGTCCCTCCTGGTCGTGGTCAGCCTGACTGGTTGCGCCTCCAAGCAGAAGACGTCCTCTGCCACGGACACGCTGCCGGATTCGCACAACAACCGCGCGCCCACCGCCGTGGCGGCGACGCCTCGGACGTCGGCCGATGACGACGAGGAGGCGCTGCGGCGCATGGGCGCACTGGCCGCGGACCCCGTGTACTTCGAGCTCGACTCGGCCACGCTGAAGCCCGAGTCCCGCGAGATGCTCAACCAGCTCGCCACCGCGCTGCGTGAGCGGCCGGCGACGCGCGTCACCGTGTCGGGCCACACCTGCGAGCTGGGCACCGTCGAGTACAACATCGCGCTGGGCCACCGGCGCGCCGCCGTGGTGCGCGACTACCTGCGCAACCTGGGCGTCGCTCCCGCGCAGCTCTCCATCATCTCCTACGGTGAGGAGCGGCCGCTGTCGGAGGCCCACACGGACGAGGCGTTCCGCAAGAACCGCCGCGCGGAGTTCACCTTCTCCTCGGCCGAGCACGCGACGCGCGCGAAGTCCCACTGACCGGGCAGTGGCGTGTTGGACCTCCTCGCGATGCTGGCCCCGGAGCACCGTCCGGGGACTGGGCGCCGAGGAGGGGTGGCGATGGGGAACAGATTGCGACGGAGGCCTGGATACAAGACCCGGCCCTCCGTGATGGCACTGGCGGAGCACTTGGGGTTGCTTCGCTCGCGGGACCTGGAAGCACATGGCGTCCCACGAAGCGAGCTCAACCTGCTCCGCAACCTGGGTGCGATGCGGGAAGTCGCGCCGGGCGTCTGGGCGCCATCCAACGCCTGGGTCAACGCAACGGCAATCGCGGCCAAGCGCGTCCCCCAGGGCGTGCTCTGTCTCAAATCCGCGCTGTGGGTCCATGGCCTGCTGCCGCAAGCCCCCTCGGAAGTCTGGATGGCCATCGGGGAGCGAGCTCGAAAGCCCACGTGGACCGAGCCACCACTCCAATTGGTGCGCTTCTCGGGGCGGGCTCGAACGGAAGGCGTCGAGCACCGACGCCTCGGGCCACTGCCCATCGTGGTCTATGGGGCCGCGAAGACTGTCGCGGACCTGTTCAAGTATCGCAACAAGCTGGGATTCCCCATCGCGGTGAGTGCGATCCGCGACACGCTCCTGTCTGGACTCAGCACGGCCGAGGACATCTGGCGCTTCGCGGAAATCTGCCGCGTCACGAAGGTCATCCGGCATTACCTGGATGTCCTTGAGGCGAGGAGGGGTCAGGACATCCGGCTCGCGCGACAGGCGTTTCTTGCTCGTGAACGGGCACGCGCCAGGAGTCAGGAAGCGCCACTCCCCGGCCATCCGGAGAGCGCCGGCTGAGGATGGCCCGCTAGCTCGAGGCCGATGCACTGGCGGGCGAGCGGCTGCGCATCGGTCGGAGGCGCGGACCCGACGCGTCCCCGCATCCACCGTCGAAGATGCGAACGCCGGTCGAGGCCATTCCGAAGGTCGCCTCTCCGCTCGCTGTTCGGAAATGTCGGGGGTTTTGTGAGGGGCGCGCTCAACCGCCCACCGCAAATGTCCCGACATTTCCGAACAGCTAGCGGCCAAAGGCACTTCGGCGGAGGTGGCAGGCACATGTGCCTGGGTGAGATTTGCCATGCGCAATGGCGGTGCGCGTCGGGATGGGGCGGCCGCGACCAGGTGGCCCGTGAACCTGGCTTCCGCCCCCAACAGCCGCCGGTCCATTGATTACTCCTGGCTATCAATCTTCGAACAACTTGTTCCTCACGGTGTTCGACGTGAGCCGATACCTTCCGCATCCACATGGGGGATCGCGCATGAAAACCAAGGGGAGGCTGTTCCTGGGCATCGCATTGGACGTGGTGGTCCTGGTCGGTGGAGCCGTGGCCAGCTTCGTGGCCTTCTGGGCCTGGTCCGAGGGCACCCTCTCCCAGTTCTGGCAGTTCCGCGCGATGCTGATGATGGCGCCTGCCCTGGTCGTTGCCCTGCTTTCGTCGGGGGCACTCCGGGACGCGCGCTGGCGCTGCTGGCTGCGCTTCATGTTCTTCGAGGCAATGTCGCTCTTCTTGCTCGTCGCGATTCCGGTCGAGCACTTTGGCCCGGGACCGCGCCTCGGCGAGAGCGCCTTGCACTTCGGACTGGCGCCCCTCGCGGACGCGGCCATTCATGGCCTCGGTCTTACCCTCATGAACTACGTCTTGCGGCGAAGGTCCCAGCGAAGCACCACGCCTCGGCCAGGCCATGACGCACACCAAGAGCCCCCCAACTCACGGCGGCCGAGCAGCGCGACGTAACACACCAGCGCCATGCCTCCCCTACCCATGGGAGATGAACAGCGCGACGCGACGCACCGACGCCGGACCGCGCGGCCTCAGCGCGCGGACATGGCCACCGCGCGGGATGCGTCCAGCCCGTCCAGGAAGGCCAGGATTCGCTCGGCACACCGAGCGGGCTGCTCCAACGGGAAGAGGTGCCCCGTGCCGGACAGCTCCTCGGTCTGGATGTCCGACACCGTAAGTCGCGCCCGCTCCAGTGCGTCACGGGTCAGCGTGTCGGAGTCAGCGCCGCGAATCACCAGCGTCGGCACGCTCACCGTGCTCAGCGTCTGCCAGGCGTCGCGAGGAGACGTCTCGAAGACACGCGCCTCCCAGGCCTTGGGGATGGTCAGCCGGAAGCCTCCACCGGGAGCATCCGTCAGGCCGTGGTGGATGTAGTCCTGGAAGCACTCCGGGTCGAAGCGGGCGAACAGCGGCTTCTTGCCGTAGCTCGTGGCGGCCTCTTCACGCGCGCCCCAGGCCTCCCGGCGCCGGCGCGCCAGGCTCGCGGGAGGCACGCGACTGCGCAATCCGAGCAGCGTCAACGCGCGCAGGGCCCACTCCCGCGCCCCGGTGAACAACACCGGGTCCATGGCCACCACGGCGCGAAAGAGCGCGGGGGCCTTCGCGGACGCGAGCAGTGTCGCCACGCCGCCCATGCTGTGCCCCACCCCCACGATGCCCTGCACGCCCTGCGCACGCAGCGCATGAATCAGGTCATCCGCCATGTCATCCCAGGTCCGCAGCTCCCGAGGGTCGGAGCCCGGCACGAGGCAGCGGGTGCGCAGGGTGAAGACGTGGTAGCGCGGCTTCAGGTGCTCGATGAGCTTCCGGTAGCAGCCCGGTGGAAATCCGTTGGCGTGGGCCAGGTGCAGGACCGGACCGGTACCACCCCAGTCCTCCATCTGAAGGGCTTCGCGCATGCTCCGTCGATTACCTCGGACCGCACAGGTTGTCTTCCCTCACGAGCTGACGGCGGCCCGTCTGCCGTGCGTGACATGGAACGCCACGAGCGTGCCGCCCATGACACCGGCCTCGGCCACCCGGAACCGCCATCCGACACGCGGCGCCTCCTCCACCGTCAGGCGCGCGGCGCGGCCACCGCCGTCAGGCACGTGGCGCCTCCAGCGCCGTCACCGCCACTGCGGATGCGCCAACACCCGCGCTTCGACCTCGGGCGTGAGCTGCCCGCCGTGCGGCGCACGCGATGACGAGCGCTTCCACCGCTCCAGCCACCGCGCACCCAGCGGAGCCTCCAGCGACGACAGCCGCGTCGCGCCCACCGTCGTCTCGCCCTTGGTCCCCGTCGACACGCCCGCGCCCGCGAAGAACCCGGCCAGCAGCAGCGTCACCCGCGTGGGGGTCGCTGCGCTGTACGTGAGGAGCAGCGTGCCCTCCCCGTCCTCGCGGCAGTGCCGGCGCACACGCGCCAGCACCGCCTCGGTCCACATGTCCGGATTGGACGCCGGAGAGAACGGGTCGAAGTAGACGAGGTCCGCCACCGGCAGCTCCCCGTCCAGGTGCGGCAGCGCGTCGCCCAGCAGCAAGCGCCAGCGGATGCCCTCCTCCTCCCAGACGCCATCGCGCATCAGCGTCTGCGCCGCCTCGCGGAACGGCTGGAGGAACGGGAAGCCCGCCGGGTCCGCCAGGGCCAGCCGCAGCGGCGCCAGGTCCACCTCGAAGCTGACCACCTCGAGCCCCCGGCGCTGCTCCGCACCCAGCCCCCGCGCGCACGTGAGCGCGGCCACCGCGTTGGTGGCGGCCCCCAGGCCCACGTCGTGAATCACCAGCGGAGCCCCCGGCTGCCGGAGCCGGTCCGCCAGGCGCGGCTGCTCCACGTAGAGCCGCAGCGCCTCCTGCCACGGCCCCACGGAGGGGTGCATCACCTCACCGTGGCCCAGGTGCCGCACGGCCCGCGAGCCATTGCGCAGGGTGATGAGCTCAAAGTCTCCGTCGCGAGGATTGGCCTCGCGCGCGGTGCTCACCCGACCTCCTTCAGCGTCACCTCGCGCGCGGCGGCCTCGTCCTTCAAGTCCTTGGGCGTGGCGATGGCCGCCTTCAGCTCGCGGTACACCTGCGCGTACGTGCCCCCAAGGATGCCCTCGCGGATGCGGCCCATCAGCTTCTGGTAGTGCCGCACGTTGTGCACCGACAGGAAGCGCGAGCCCAGGTGGTGCTTGCCGCGCATCAGGTGCTGCAGGTAGCCACGCGTGTAGCGCTTGCACACGTAGCAGTCGCACTCCGCGTCCAGCGGCTCGTCGGACAGCCGGAACACGCTGCGGGAGATGCGGACCAGGCCGCTGAACGTGTACGCATACCCCTGCTGCGCCATCTTCGTGGGGATGATGCAGTCGAACATGTCCACGCCGCGCAGCACCGCCTCCACCAGGTCCGTGGGCGTCCCCACGCCCATCAGGTAGCGGGGCTTGTCCTGCGGCAGCAGCGCGGCCGAGCGCAACGTCATGGACTCGCGCTCCACCTTCGTCTCGCCCACCGCCAGGCCGCCAATGGCGAAGCCGTCGAAGGGCAGCTTCGTCAGGAAGGCCGCGCTCTCGTCGCGCAGGTTCGGGAAGACGCCGCCCTGGACGATGCCGAACATCGCCTGGCCCGTGTCGTGGGCCGCCTTCGCCTCCAGGCTGCGCACCGCCCAGCGGTGGGTGCGCTCCATGGCCTCACGGGTGCCCGCCTCGTCGGTCCGCGAGTCGATGCACACATCCAGCACCATCATGATTTCGGAGTTGATGGCCTGCTGCATGGCGATGCTCGACTCGGGGCTGAGGAGCTGCCGGCTGTTGTCGTAGAAGCTGCGGAAGTGGGCGCCCTTCTCCGTGATGAGCCGGTCCTCCGGCAGGGAGAAGATTTGAAACCCGCCCGAGTCCGTGAGCACGCCCCCGTCCCACTGCATGAAGGGGTGGATGCCTCCGAAGCGCTTGAAGACCTCGGCGCCGGGCCGGAGCATCAGGTGGTAGGTGTTGGCCAGCAGGATGCTGGCGCCCGCCTCCTTCACCTCCTCCATGGCCAGGTGCCGGAAGCCCGCGTGGGTGGCCACCGGCATGAACATGGGTGTTTTGAAGGAACCCCGGCGGGTGTGCAGGATGCCTGCGCGCGCGCCCGTGGGGTCGGTGGTGAGAAGCTCGAAACGAACGGCCATGGGCCGGCCCTTATACCCGTCAGGCTCGGCAGGCACCGCATCCATCTGCCCCGCCCGCTCCCCCTCCCTCCATCCCGGGCCCAGAGGCCCCCTCCCTCCTGGACGGCCGTGCAGGCATCCGGACATTCCGTTCAAGGCGGAACGCCCGGGGTGCCCGGGCATCTCACCCCGTCCACCGTCCCCGCGAGGCCCCGCCCCACACGGGGGGCGGCATTCTCCCGCGTTCCCAACGGTTACAGGGAGTCCTCCCGGTCACCTGGAGAACGCGAAACACCTCGCCGCTTTGGCCCACCGCACCATTTCCGCTACAACGCCGCCGCCATGTTCAACGTCATCAACGTCTCCAAGGCCTACGGGCCCAAGAAGCTTTTCGAGGACGTCAACGTCACGTTCTCACCGGGCCGTCGCTACGGCCTGACCGGTCCGAACGGGGCCGGGAAGTCCACGTTCATGAAGATCCTCGCCGGGGACGAGGAAGCGGACATGGGCAACATCGTCCGGCCCCGCAAGCTGGGCATCCTCCGCCAGGACCACTTCCGCTACGAGGACAACCGCGTCCTCGACGTGGTGCTCATGGGCAACGGCCCCCTCTGGGCGGCCATGTCCGAGAAGAACGAGCTGCTGGCCAAGTCGGACATCACCGAGGAGGACGGCAACCGGCTGGGTGAGCTGGAGGGCGTCATCGCCGAGGAGGACGGCTACTCCGCGGAGAGCGACGCCTCCACCCTGCTCGCGGGCCTCGGCATCGACCAGGCCTTCCACGAAGAGCCCATGAAGCAGCTCACCGGCGGCCTCAAGCTCCGCGTGCTGCTCGCGCAGGCGCTGTTCGGCAAGCCCGAAGGCCTGCTGCTCGACGAGCCCACGAACAACCTCGACATCGACTCCATCCGCTGGCTGGAGACGTTCCTCCACGAGTACGAGGGCGTGCTCATCACCATCAGCCACGACCGGCACTTCCTCAACGCCATCTGCACGCACATCGCGGACATCGACTACGAGGCCATCATCCACTACCCCGGTGGATACGACGACATGGTCCGGCAGAAGGCGCAGGTGCGCAGCCGCGTCGAGTCCGAGACGGCCGAGAAGAAGAAGAAGATCGCCCAGCTCCAGGACTTCGTCGCGCGCTTCCACGCCGGTACCCGCGCCTCGCAGGTGCAGAGCCGCATCAAGCAGATCGACAAGCTGAAGTCGGACGACCTCAAGCGCTCCAACATCGCGCGTCCCTTCATCCGCTTCGACCAGAAGGTGGTCAGCGGAAAGCAGACGCTGATGATTGAAGGCATCCACAAGTCCTTCGACGGCCAGTCGGTCATCAAGCCCTTCACCTCCCTGGTCTGCAAGGGCGAGAAGGTCTGCGTCATCGGCCGCAACGGCGTGGGCAAGTCCACGCTGGTGAAGATGATCGCCGGGCAGTTGGAGCCGGACGGCGGGAAGATTGGCTGGGGCCACCAGGCCTCCGTGGGCTACCTGCCGCAGGACCACCACGGCGTCGTGCGCAAGGGCACCACCTGCTTCGGCTGGCTGCGCGACCTGCACGACAAGCTCACCAACGAGGAGATCTCCGGCGTGCTGGGCCGGATGCTCTTCTCCGGTGAGGAGCGCATGAAGAACACCGACACCCTCTCCGGTGGTGAGACGGTGCGGCTGCTCCTGTCCAAGCTGATGATCATGCAGGACAACGTGCTGGTGCTCGACGAGCCCACCAACCACCTGGACCTCGAGTCCATCGCCGCGCTCGCCGAAGGTCTCCAGAAGTACGAGGGCACCGTCATCGTCGTGACGCACGACCAGGAGCTCATCTCCGAGGTGGCCACCCGCATCTGGTCGCTCCAGGCGGGCCAGGAGGTGCTCGACTTCAACGGGCCCTACTCCGAGTTCGTGGAGAAGCACTCCGACGTGGCCGCGCGCCGCCGGTAGTCACGAAGCCACCCGCTGACGTACGCATCGCCGCCCGGCCCGGGGAAACACTCCCGGGACGAGGCGGCGATGTTCGTCCTACCGGAAGAAACCGGGCCTACCCTGGGAAGCCCCGGAACGCGACCTGGGTGAACGTCGAGTTGAGGTAGACGCCTCGACGGTCCCTCAGCGTGATCGCCACCGTCAGCGTGTAGTTCTGACGATGCCCCTGGTTGCCGGTGGTCAGCGAAATCACCGAGGACTCCGCCAGCCCGGCCTGGGTGACGCTCAATCCCGGGATGCCGAACTGGCTGCCGTTGGCGATGATCGAGGCAGGATCCATGGGGCGGCTGAAGCGCACCATCACCGTGTTGCGGTCCGTGGCCCAGGCCTCGAGCAAGAGGGGCGCGGGACACGAGTTCACCGTGACGTCGCTCTCCCGCCACGCGGACACCTGGATGTGGGGCCGCGTCTGCGTTCCGGACATGAACACCCAGAGCGGCGACGTCACCCTCACGCTGCAGTCCGCCGAGAGGGCCACGCTGTCGTTGACAGACTCCACCACGCGCAGCCGCAGCGAGGACGCGGATGTCGACCCCGCGGGCACTCCCCACGTCGTGAACGGCGCCTGGAGATGTCCCGCCCCCGAGGCGGAGAAGCCGGGCGGGCGAATGGTGCCGTCGATGGAGATGTACTCGGACTCATAGGCAGGCCGTGTCCCGCCGGAGGTGACGTCCACCTCGCTGACCTCCTGGAGCAGCGATGACACCAGATGCCCACGGCTGAGCACGTCAAGGCTGGCGATGCTCGCGCGCGTCTGGCCATTGACGACGCTCTTCGCGTTCACCGTGACACGCACCCGGTCTCCCACTTGCGGCACGGCCGTCAGTGTCGACGGGTCCACCGGAACGAACACGGCCGGCCCTGTCCGCTCCGACTGAAGGAAGAGGCCCGCCGGGTCGTTCGCCAGGTTGCCCACGCCTTCCTTGATGTACGTAATCCAGGCGCCGTGGATGTCGAGGTTCACCGCGCCATTGGAGGCGTTGCGCACCGCCTGAATCTGCTCGGAGGCCTGCCGGTCCAGGTCGGGCAGCTCGTAGGACTCCTGCTTCGCCGGCTCCACGTTGCCCGCCACGTCGGTGGAGGCGAAGCGCAGCGTCACGGCGCGCGTGAGGGTGATGGGTCCCTCGTACCGCGGCGAACTCACGGTGGGCGCGGAGCCATCCAGCGTGTAGCGCGTCTCGGCGCAGCCTGAGAGACCATCGCTGCACGTCAGTGTCACGGCGACGGCGTCTTGAAAGACGCCGCCCCCGGGCGAGGCCGTCGTCACCGGCGGCGTCGTGTCCAGCGTGTACTGCTCGGACTTCGCGACCTCGTCGTTGCCGGCGAGGTCCCTGGAGAAGAAACGCAGCGTGGTGGTGGCCGCCACGGTGATGGGCCCCGTGTAGCGGAGGCTGGACGTCGTCGGCGCGCTGCCATCGACCGTGTAGTACGTGGCCTCGCAACCGCTTCCCTCCGCATCGTCCGTGCAAGCCAAGACGACGGACTGGGCATGCTCATAGACGCCGCCCGCGGGTGAGGCCACCGTCGTGGGCGCGGTGCGATCCTCCACCGAGGTGTCCCGCGTGTACTGCTCCGACACCACGTCGGACACGTTGCCCACAAAGTCCACCGCGATGAACCGCACGCGGGTGGTGGCCGTCAGCAACAGCGGCTCCTGGTACACGGCCGAGTCCAGCGAGGGAATGCTGCCGTTGGTGGTGTAATGGATGGCCGCGCAGCCGCTGCCCTCGCCGTCGTCACACGACAGCGTGACGGTGCGCGACGCGGTGAAGCTGCCACCCCGGGGCGTCGCGGCCGCCAGGGGCGCCTGGGTGTCCACGACATAGCGAGCCTGCTGTGCCGGCTCCAGATTGCCCACCCGGTCCACGGAGAAGAAGCGCAGCGTGGCGGATGCGGTAACGGTCAGGGGCGCCGTGTAGCGCGACGAGGCCAGCGTGGGCACGCTGCCATCCAGCGTGTAGTGCGTGGCCGCGCAGCCGGAGCCCTCGCCGTCGTCGCATGTCAGCGTGACGCTCCGGGGGCTGTTGAACGCGCCGCCCCCGGGGTTGGCCACCGTGGTGGGCGCCGCCGTGTCCCCCGCCCCCACCAGCGTGAAGGTCACCGTCCCCGGCGCCTCCGCGTTGCCCGCCACGTCCACGGAGTAGAACCGCACCGTGGTGGTGTTCCCCAGCGTGAAGGGCTCGCGGTACCGCGTGGAGCCGGTGCCGGGCGTCGTGCCATCCAGCGTGTAGTACGTGGCCGCGCAGCCGCTGCCACCTCCGTCATCACACGTCAGCGTCACCGCCACGGAATTGGCGAACTCCCCTCCGACGGGCGTCACACGCGTCGTGGGCGGCGTGAGGTCGGCGGGAGGCGGCTGCCCGCCTCCTCCACACGCGAGGACAAGCTGCGCGGCGAGAAGCACCGCGCCATGGCGCAAGGGCCAGGACAACGTCAGGGACATCGAAACTCCAAGGGCACACATCGGCCGTGCGCCGGGCCACGCTGGGGTGTGGAGGGACAGTCGAAACGACGGGCCATGGACAGACGACGACGACCCTGTCGCCCAACCAAGGGGGCACGCACACTCGCACTCGGAGTAAGCGCCTCGCAAGCCCCCCCACCCAGGCACCGCGCCCCCGGCCCTGACGCTCCGCGTATGGACCGCCCCGCCCCCCTCACGCGTCGCGGCGCTTAATGGAGATTGGGCGCACCCAGCGTGGCGTAGTCCACCTTCCAGTCCCCTCGGTTGCCGTTATCCATGGTGCCATTGCGCTGAAGCGTGTACTCGCGGCCCGCGTAATAGAAAGCCATCCCCCAGTCGAACGAGACATCGAGGGCCGAGGGGCTGGATTCATACGTACACGGCACGCCGGAACAGGTCGTCGGGAACCAGTGCCCTTCGCTCTGGAGCGCCTGGAGCAGCGCCGGGTAGCCCGCGAAGGTGTTGCCCGTCACGACGAGCGCCACACCATCCTGGGTGACCTCAAAGGCATCCCGGATGCGCAGGGTCCGGTTGCCAGTCCCCACCCCCAACGTCGTGCCATGAAAGTCCCAGGCGTTGTCGTAGTTCGAGCTGTAGCTGGACGCCGGATACTGCGTCTTGCCGAGCGTCTCGGAGGCCGGCGCGTCCACCCCCGGCGTCACCCGGTCCGGGTTGAGATGGACCACGATGATGTCTCCCGCGGCCACCTCGACGTCCGGCAACGTCGCCAGTGTCGCGTTGCCATCCATCAGCGTGGCGCCCCCGGTGGAGCCTCCCTCCCGGACGAGGAGCTCCACCAGGTCCCTGCCATTGGGGACGTTGGGCGCCACCTCGCTCAGGCGCAACCGGGCCGTCCGGACATAGCCAGCGAAGGTGGTCTGGGTCGCCATGGAGTCGAGATGGACGCCGAGCCTGTCCCGAATCGTGGTCGCCACGGTGATGGCATACGACTGGCGGGGGGCCTGGTCGCTGGTGGTCAGCGCGACCACGGTGTCGGTCTCCAACCGAGCCTGCGTGACGTTCAGCCCCGAGATGGAGAACTGGCTGCCATTGGCCACCAGCGATGTCGGCTCGAGCGGCCGACCGAACCGCACCATGACCGTGTTGCGGCCCGGGGCCCACGCGTTGATGACGCGAGGGGCGGGACACGCGCGAACCGTGACATCGCTCGCCTTCCACCCGGAGGCCTGGATGGCGGGCCGCGTCTGCGTCCCCGACATGAACACCCAGAGCGGCGACGTCACCGTCACCTCGCATCCCGATGTGAGGGCCAGGTCGTCGCGGAGGGGCTCCACCAGCCGCAGCCGCAGCGAGGCCGCGGACGTCGACCCGGAGGGAACCCCCACCGTCGTCAACGGTGCCTGGAGGTGCCCGTCACCGGAGGCGGAGAAGCCAGGCGCGCCGATGGTGCCGGTGATGGAGACGTATTCGGACTCATAGTCAGGCTGTGTCCCGCCGGAGGTGACGTCCACCGCGCTGACATCCTGGAGGAGCGCCGACACCGACGCATCCCGGCTGAGCACGCTGAGGCCGGAGAGGGTCGCCCGCACCTGGCCATTGACGACGTTCTTCGCGTTCACCGTGACGCGCACCCGGTCTCCCACGTGCGGCACGGGCGTCAGCGTCGACGGGTCCACCGGAACGAACAAGGCTGGCCCCGTCCGCTCCGCTTGGAGGAAGAAGCCCGCCGGGTCGTTCGCCAGGTTGCCCACGCCTTGCTTGATGTACGTAATCCAGGCGCCGTGGATGACGAGGTTCACCGTGCCATTCACAGCGTTGCGCACGGCCAGAATCTGCTCGGAGGCCTGCCGGTCCAGCTCGGGCAGGACGTAGGACTCCTGCTTCGCTGACTCCACGTTGCCCGCCACGTCGGTGGAGGCGAAGCGCAGCATCAAGGTGCGCGTGAGGGTAATGGGCCCCTCGTACCGCGGCGAGCTCGCGGTGGGCGAGGAGCCATCCAGCGTGTAGCGCGTCTCGGCGCAGCCCGAAGCCGTGTCACTGCACGCCAACGTCACGGAGACAGCCTCCTGATAGACGCCGCCCGAGGGCGAGGCCGTCGTCACCGGCGGCGTCGTGTCCAGCGTGTACTGCTCGGACTTGGCGACCTCGACGTTGCCGGCGAGGTCCATGGAGAAGAAACGCAGCGTGGTGGGGGGCGTCACGGAGACGGGCCCCGTATAGCGGATGCTGGACGTCGTCGGCGCGCTGCCATCGACCGTGTAGTACGTGCCCGCGCAGCCACTGCCCACCGCGTCGTCCGTGCACGACAGGACGACGGACTGGGCGCTCCAGTAGACACCGCCCGCGGGTGAGGCCACCGTCGTGGGCGCGGTGCGATCCTCCACCGAGGCGTCGCGCGTGTACTGCTCCGACACCACGTCGGAGACATTGCCCACGAAGTCCACCGCGATGAACCGCACGCGGGTGGTGGCCGTCAGCAGCAGCGGCTCCTGGTAGATGGCGGAGTCCAGCGAGGGAAGGCTGCCGTTGGTGGTGTAGTGGATGGCCGCGCAGCCGCTGCCCTCGCCGTCGTCACACGACAGCGTGACGGCGCGCGACGTGGTGAAGCCCCCTCCCCTGGGAGCCGCCACCACCTGGGGCGCCTGGGTGTCCACGACATAGCGAGCCTGCTGCACCGCCTCGAGGTTGCCCACCCGGTCCACGGAGAAGAAGCGCAGCGTGGCGGAGGTGGAGATGGAGACGGGCGCCGTGTAGCGCGGCGAGGCCAGCGTGGGCACGCTGCCATCCAGCGTGTAGTGCGTGGCCGCGCAGCCAGAACCCTCGCCGTCGGAGCACGTCAGCGTGACGTTCCGGGGGCTGTTGAACGCGCCACCCGCGGGGCTGGCCACCGTGGTGGGCGCCGCCGTGTCCCCCGCCCCCACCAGCGTGAAGGTCACCGTCCCCGGCGCCTCCGCGTTGCCCGCCGCGTCCAGGGAGTAGAAGCGCACCGTGGTGGTGCTCCCCAGCGTGAAGGGCTCGCGATATTGCGTGGAGCCGGTGCCGGGCGTCGTGCCATCCAGCGTGTAGTACGTGGCCGCGCAGCCGCTGCCACTTCCGTCATCACACGTCAGCGTCACCGCCACGGAGTTGGTGAACTCCCCTCCCGCGGGCGTCACGCGCGTCGTGGGCGGCGTGAGATCGGAAGGCGGAGGCGGTTGTTGCCCACCCCCACCACCACACGCGAGGACGAGCTGCGCGGCGAGAAGCACCGCGCCACAGCGCAGGGGCCAGGAAAGCGTCGGGGACATCGAAACTCCAAGGGGCACACGTCGGCCGTGCGCCAGGCAATCGGGGTGCGGGGGAGTGTCCGAGGGGGTGCCAGTGGACGACGACAGCCGTGTCGTCCAGTCAACAAGGCGCGCACACTCTCACTCGGAGTAGGCGCTTCGCAAGCCCCTACCTTGGCACCGCGCACACCGATTTGCCGCTTTGAGCCAGGATGGCCCTGCGCACGGCGGGCCTACCGGGTCGACGACCTGCGCAGCAGGAACAATCCCAACCCGAGGCCCGCCGTCCACTTGAAGGCCGCCGCGAGCGGCGTATCGCGCAGCCGAGGCGGCATGGCGGGTGGCCCGTCCAGGGGCTTGCCCGTCACCGGGTCCACCGTGGGCCGGAAGCCCGGGGCACCCGGCAGCTCCGCGCCCCCCTCCTCCAGCTCCGTCTTGGTGGCCGTCAAGGCCTTGCCCTGCTCGGGGACCTTCTGGCCCGGCGCCTTCCCGTCCGGGGAGCGGTGCTCGAGGATGGCGTTGATCTCCGCGCCCAGCAGCACGACCATCGCGGAGAGCCACATCCACAGCAGCATGACGATGACACCGCCGATGGCGCCATAGTTGACGTCGTAGCTGCCGAAGTTGGCGACGTACTTGGAGAAGCCCCACGACGCCACCACCCAGATGAGCACGCCCACCACCGAGCCCGGGGTGATGAAGCGGAACCGCTGCTTCACGTCCGGCAGCACGTAGTACAGCACGGCCCACAGGGACATCATCAGCAGGCCGGCCACCGGGAGGCGCAGCCACATCAGCACCGTGCCCAACGCACCGGGCAGCTTGCCGGCGATGACAGGCGTCACGACGACGGCGACCGCCGCGAGGATGGCCACCGCCGCGCCGCCCAGCGTCACCAGCACCGCCGTGCCCTTCTGCTTCCAGACGGGTCGGGACTCCGTCACGCCGTAGACCTTGTTGAGCGCCTTCATCAGCGCCGCCACGCCCTTGGACGCCGCCCAGACGGCGCCGACACCGCCCACCGTCAGCAGCCCCACCGGCCGGCTCTCCGCCAACGCATCGATGCGCTCGCTGAGAATCGTCGTCACTTCCCGCGGCGCCACCCGCGCCAGCTCCTGGATGAGCGCCTGGGCCTGCGCCGGTTCGATGAGGAGCCCCGCCAGCGACACCAGGAACAGCAGGAACGGGAAGAGCGCCAGAATCACCCGGAACGTGAGCGCGCCGGCGACATCCTCCACGTCGTCGCGAGCCCACTCGTCCTTCAACGCGATGAAGAACCGCTTCCAGCTCATTCCCTTGCCAGGGAGAACCATTCCGCCTCCTCGGAGGTGTTGCGACCTGCGGAACGATGCGCATTCCCCACACCCCAGGCGACCTCCAGCCCCCAGCTTCCTCGCATGCGCCCGGAGAGCAGGCGGGCAGGAGCCCTCTGGGAATCGACTTCCCAGAAAACCCTCTGTTCTCAGCCCTCCCCCCTAGGCAGGACAGCGTTCATTGGCGTACACCATGGCTGGGGGCCGCCGGCCCGTCGCGCCGAAGCCCCCTCCCCCGAGGACGCCATGTTCGTCTCCTGTCTCCTGAGTGTCAGCCTGGCGCTGAGCGCCGGCGCCGCACCCGGACTGCCTCCGGGCACCCAGACACCCGCCCCCTCGCACACCTTGTGGCTCGTCCAGGCGCTGTACCCCGGCCAGGACGCCTTGCTGCAGCGCACCGAGGAAGGCATCGCCACCCTGCTGCCCGAGGACGTGCGCGCACAGCAGCTCATCGGCCGTGAGGCGCTCACGGGCCACCTGAAGGGCCGCACCGGCGACTTGCGCTGCGTGTCCGGCGAGGCGCGCTGCCGCGAGCCGCTGGAGTCCTACCTGGACTCGCTGGGCCTGGAGCGCGTGGTGCTGGTGCAGGTGGGCCAGGACGACGCGGGCTACCGCTTCCGCGCCGTCAGCGTGCGCCCCGGCTCCGGTGCGCGAGGACAGGCGGAGACGGCGAATCCCGCCTTCGAGAAGGCCCTGGCCGGCGTGCTGGTGAAGTTCCTGTCGCTCAACGCCACGGTGGACGCGGAGACGACGCCCGCGGGCGCCACCGTCTTCATCGACGGCCTCAAGGTGGGCACCACGCCCTTCCACACGGAGGTGCTGCCGGGTGAGCACACCTTCCGGTTCGAGATGGCCTCGCACCTGCCCAAGGAAGAGACGCGGGTGGTGGGCTCTCGCGAGCAGGTGAAGCTGACCGCGGCCCTGGAGAAGGTGCCCGCGCGGCTGGTGGTGAAGGCGCAGCCGGAGGGCACGGAGATTCGCGTGGACGGCCAGCCCGTGGGCACCACGGCGGTGGACCAGGGCATCCAGCCCGGCACGCGCATCCTGTCGCTGACGCTCGACGGCTACGAGCCCCACGAGGAGAAGGCGGAGATTTCGCCCGGCGGCACGTTCACGCTGGAGCACACGATGACGCCCACGTCGATGCAGTCCTTCAAGCTGGCCATGCGCCGCCGCAAGGAAGCGACGATGGCGCGGCAGAGCTACCTGGAAGCGTCGTTCGAGATGCAGCGCCTCACCAGCGCGTCGCTGACGTCCCAGCCGCTGAGCACCTCCGCGGAGCTGGAGAACCTGCGCAGCCAGGACGTGCGCGCCCCCAGCGCACGCAACCTGCGCGGCGTGGGCATCGAGTACGGCCGCTATGGCCAGTTCTTCGGCGTCATGCTGGTGGGCGCCACCTACGCGTCCACCGGAGACACCTGGACGCTGGGCATCGACGTGCCCGCCGGTGTGCCCGGCGTGGGCCCGGAGGGCCTCTCCGCGCTGGACACGCAGGTGCAGGCGGTGTCGCTGCGCGCGCTCCAACCTCAGTTCCGCTACGTCCTGGGGCCGGTGTCCCTCTCCCTCCAGGCGGGCCTGGAGGGGCGCGGGCTGCTGATGAAGGAGCGCGCCCGCGACGCGGCCATCTTCAAGGACGGCCTCTACGCGCTGGACCTGCACGCGTCCGCGCAGGCCACCGCGCGCGTCTTCATGTACGAAGGCCTGTACGCCTCCGTGGCGTACCAGCACAGCTTCACGCTGCTGAACAAGATCGCCGGGACGAGCAACATTCGCGGAGGGCTGGGTTATGCGTTCTGACCTGCGGCGCCTGACATGGGCCTGTGCGCTGTTGATGTGCGGTGTCGCGCTGGCCGAGCCCCTGGTGGGCCCCTCCGTCGGACAAGGTGACGCGCTGCTCGCCGAGGGCACGCGGCTCTACAACAAGCGCAAGCACAAGGACGCCGCCGAGCGGTTCCTCCTGGCCACGCGCGCGAACCCGTCCCTCCTCCCCGCCTACCTGGGGCTGGCCCGCGCGCGGATGGGCGCCAAGGACGTCTTCGGGGCCTGCACCGCGTACCGCGCCTATGTTCGCAGCGCGCCGGACATCCAGGACCGCAAGAAGGCCCAGCGCGAGCTGTCGCTGTGCGAGCGCAAGTTGAAGGCCGCCCGGCGCAACAAGCGCAACAAGGTGCCCGCGGACCTGACGGCGCGCCATGTGGAGCTCAAGGCCGGCTTCTTCGCCGCGCTGGAAGACGGGCAGCTCGTGGGGCCGAACGCCGCGGGCGACACGCTGCGCACGCTCGTCACCGAGGGCTACCTGGGCCCGGACCTGGGCGACATGGCCGCGCGGCTGAGCACCGCCTGCCACACCACCACGGATGACGCGCACCAGCGCGCCCTGGCCGGAGAGTCGCTCCCCAGCCAGCGTCTGCGGGAGAGCGCCGCGCTGTTCGCGCTGGCCCGCGACATGGGCGCGCCGCACGCGAAGGCCTCCTCCCAGGCGCCGTTCCTGGAAGGGGTGGCGGCGCTGCAGGACGGCGACACCGCCGAGGCCCAGCGCCTGTTCGCCCAGGCGGCCACCGCCGCGCCCGAGCGCTCGGAGTACCGCGTGTGGCGCGCCGCCGCGCTCCAGCGCGCGGGAGACCTGCCGGGGGCGCTCGCGGTGATGGAAGCGGACCTGCCCCAGGACTCGCGCACGGACGTGCTGCGCGCGGCGTCCGCCCAGCGCCAGTCCCCCGAAGCCGGGGCTCGCGAGCTGGAGCGGCTCCTCTTCCAGCGCTACGCGCCGGCCCAGCGCTGACAGCAACGCCCCACCCTCTTCTGCCCAGCAAGGACGCGATGTCCCTCTTCATCTGCCAGCGGTGCGAGGCGCAGCACGAGAAATGGGGCGGCGCCTGTCCGTCGTGTGGCGGCACCGAGCTGCTGACGGTGGCCCCACAGGTGGACCGGATGCTCGGGCGCGTCGTCGCCGGCCGCTTCCGCATCCTCCGGAGGCTGGGCCAGGGTGGCATGGGCTCGGTGTACCTCGCCGAGCAGGTGGGCATTGGCCAGCAGGTGGCCATGAAGTTCCTCAACAGCGGCCTGTCCATGGACCCGGACGTGGCCCGGCGCTTCCTCAACGAGGCGAAGAGCTACGCGCGCGTCGCCCATCCGAACGCCGTCACGCTGCACGACTTCGGGCAGGACGAGGACGGCGGGCTCTACATCTCCATGGAGTACGTGGAGGGTGACGACCTCAAGCACCTGCTCGCCACCTGCGGGCGGCTCGCGCTCGATGAGGCCGTGGACATCGTGCTCCAGGTCGCGGACGTGCTCTCGTACGCCCACGCCCGGCAGGTCATCCACCGCGACCTCAAGCCGGAGAACATCATGGTCCGGCAGGGCATGCGGGGTTGGCACGTGAAGGTGCTCGACTTCGGCATCGCTCGCATCGCGGACGGCGCGACGCGGCTCACCATCCAGGGCTCGGTGGCGGGCACGCCGCGCTACATGTCCCCCGAGCAGGCCATGGGCCTGGACGTGGACGCCCGCGCGGACGTGTACGCGGTGGGCATCGTCCTCTTCGAGTTGCTCACGGGACAGCAGCCCTTCGACGGCGCCAGCGTCTCGGAAATCATGCAGAAGCAGGTCCACCAGCCCATGCCGCATCTGGCGCAGGCGGTGGCGGACCTCCAGCATCCGGGCGTCGACGCCGTCATCCAGAAGGCCACCGCGAAGAACCGCGCGGAGCGCTACGCCACGATGGAGGCCTTCGCATCGGACCTGGTGAACGCGCTGCCCACGCTCACCAACCGCCGCGCCGTCAGCGGGCTCAACCCCGCTGTCACCGGAGGCGGGCTGGAGCCGGTGCGGCCGGCGACGCTCCTCTTCGGGGCGGAGGGCTCGGAGGCCACGCTGGTGCGCACCGTCCCAGCGGACGCCGCGCCCGCTGCCGCGGCGCCCATTCCCCTGACGCAGCCTGCCCCAGAGGGTGGGCTCCGGGTGGGACCGGAGGGCTTCAACAAGACGGCGCATGCGGCCTCGCCGTACACGCCGCCTCCGCGTTCGAGGTCCGGGGTCGTCGTGGGGCTGGGCATCGCCGGCGTCCTGCTGGTGAGCGGCGTGGGCGTGGTGGCGATGCGGGGCGGCGATGACGCGAAGATCGGCACGCTGGTCCCCGTGGGTGAGCCCGCCCAGGCGCATCCTCCCGCCACGGCTCCGCACGCGGAAGCCGCGCCTGCACCTCACGCGGTGCCGACCGATACCGGAGACATCGCGGCGAAGCAGCTCAAGGTGCTCGCGGCGGGCCAGGTCATCGACATCGGCAATGACTTCAACGAGGGCCGGCTGGACAGCGCGATGAAGCGACTGGCGCAGGCCCGGAGCCTGGGACTGGACGCGGTCGAACCCGAGTTGATGGCGCTCGCCGGGAAGGTCGAGGACGCGTCGAAGCGCATGACGCGTGCCCGCGCGAAGGAGAACGACGGAAGCTGCGAGGAGGCCATCGGGCTCTACCGCGCGCTGAAGCGTGACTACCCGCAGCTCGCGGAGGCCCAGCGTGGCCTCCGCCGCTGCCAGGACATGCTGCCTCCGGACGTCTCGGATTAGCAGCGCGGCCTTTTCGTATCAGCGCCGGTCGGCACGAGGCCCCTCGGGAGCCTCGTGCCAGCGGCGTTCTCTCAGAGCCGGTCGACGCTCGTCTTGAAGCCCATGACCAGGTAGGCGATCTGGTAGGACGTGGACTCCTTCAGCGCCGCCTTGGTGGGCTCATCGAGCTTGGCCTTCTTGGCCGCCAGTGCCACCTGCTGGAGCGCTTCGACCGCATCATCGACGGACTTCTGAAGCTTCTTCAGGTGCGCCTGCAGCTCCGGGGCCTTCAGCTTCTCGATCT
The DNA here is from genome assembly GCF_000280925.3 of Myxococcus hansupus. Lineage (NCBI taxonomy): Bacteria > Pseudomonadati > Myxococcota > Myxococcia > Myxococcales > Myxococcaceae > Pseudomyxococcus > Pseudomyxococcus hansupus. The sequence continues at coordinate 2,700,287 of NZ_CP012109.1, read as the reverse complement.
GGGTATCGGCCGCATCGCGGACATGCTGGAACTCGGAGAAGGAGACGCGATTGTCCGCGTTGATTCGGTCAATCTCCTTCTTCAGCACGGCATGCTGGGTCGTGATGTTGAGGCTCATGGGGGTTCTCCTTGGACTGGGCGCTTCGGGGTGGCTGCAGCGACACGGCCTCATGCTGCGAACTCAAGACACGCTGGGCTGTCGAGGAGCACTGGCCGCGCCCGGGACCTAGCACTCGCCTCGTTGACGGTGCTTCGTCTGCCCGCTGGAAGTGCGGGCGGGACAACGCTCCGGCGGGAGAGCGTTCACGGCGAGACCGTGCATCACCCTCGAGTCGCTGTGACGCCGGTCCTCGAGGAACACCGGCCCACCTCGTTCGGAGCATCCGTCCTCCACGAGGCCAGGCCACCCGCATTTCGAAAGAGCCCTGGGCATGCCTCGACAGCGCGCATCGGTGGAGGCGAATACCCTGCGTCGCCACCACTGCCACCTGCGCGCGACTCGGAGCGTGGCTGGATTCTGGCGGCTGAGCGCTCGCCTCAGTTCCGTGTCAGGCGCAGGTCGTCCACCTGAATCCAGGTGTCGCCATGGTTCGCCCACAGGCCCGCGAACACCTCCACGCTGTGCTGCGCCCCCGAATTGAACGTCACCGAGAGCTGCGTGTAATTGCCCAGGGGCTGGGAGATGCGGACCTCGTTCAAGATGGAGCCGCCTCGCACCAGCCCGCGCCGAAGGTGTCGCCGAAGAGGACGAACACCTCGCCACCGCCCTTGTCCCAGACGATGCAAAGGTCCGTCCCATACACGTCGTAGCCCGTGTGCGTCTGGTTCGGGTTCGGCAGTGCCTCGCCGGAGGGCGTCGCGCCCGTCACACGAGCGACCTTCGTCACGTTCGACGGCGTCACCGCCTCCGCGGCGGCGCCCCACCACAGCGCCCACGTGGATTGCAGCAGGAACGTCCACTTCCATGTCGTCGTGCCATTCATCGCCAAGGTCACCTCTCCTCGTGTCGCGATGCAGACCGGACGGGAGTGGCGACCCTGGCCACAAATCAAGAATAACCGCCGAAAGCGGAACGACGAGCGCGGGAAGTGTCAGCCCTGCGCCAGAAAGCGGGCCAGCACGCCCATCATCGTGGCCCAGCCGTTCTCGGTCCGGCTCGTGTACTCCGCCCACTTGGCGTCCATCTCATGCGTCAGGGTCAGCTCACAGCCGCTGTCGCGCGGAGCGATTTCCACCGTCACCCGGCTGAGCTCGTCCTCTTCCTTGTCGATGTGCCACGTGAAGACGAGTCGGCGCGGCCGGTCGATCTCCAGGTAGGTGCCCACGTGGTCGATCTCCTCCCGTCCCTGCGCACGAAGAAGGAGAACTTCCCGCCCACCCGAGCGTCGATGGCGAGCCGCAGCACTTCTTCGTCACGAACGGACGGCCCCGTCATCCACTGGCCCACCAGGTCCGGCTGGAGCCAGGCATCGAAGACCCGCTCGGGCGACACGTTGAATTGCCGAGTGACGCGAACCTGGACACTCTGGGAAGAGGACATGGGCGAACTCCCTTTCAACGGGGATGAAGCTCGTTGGTAAACCACTTGGTTAAAAGATAGCGCCGGACACGGCAATGCACAACCACTCGGTTGACCTTTGCCACGGGAGGGGTCCGCCTCGGTTCTGGTAGAGCGTGGGAATGCCCCAACGCCGCACGGTGGCGGACGTGGAGTCCATTCTCCGCTCGCCGACCCAGAAGAACTGGGAGCAGTTCACCCAGGCGCTCAAGGCGCTTCCCAGCGGCGTCGACCCCGAGCTGGCCGCGCAAGCCGCGTTGAGCCTCATCCCGAGACCTCGGCCCTCCCTCTGGTCCTTCGGACGCAAGTGCCAGCACCTGCCAGCGCCGGTCATCCGTGTGCTCCTGCGCCGCCTCGAAGCGGACTCCGAGCCCTACGCCTACTTCCTCCGCGAAGCCGTCCCCGTGGAGGCCCCTGACGAAGCGGTCCAAGCCGCATGGACGGATGCACTGCTCGGGCTGCTGGACCTGGATACGACCTATGGGTGGGGCTCGAAGCAGCGCAAAGCCAAGTTCCAGGCCCTGGCCAACAATCCTGTCCTGCTCCAGGCCATCCAGACCGCCGTCGTGGCCTGCGAGCAGGTGTCCCTGGACATGCTCGCGGTGTTGACGGTGGATGCCTCGGACGCGTCGGTCGACGCGCTGATTCCCCATGTCGAGCGGGCCGTCCAAAGCCAGGGCATGGAACTGGACCGCCTGGAGGACCTGCGCAAACACGCGCGCGCCACGCCCGCGATGAATGAGCTGTTCGCGCGCATGGAGGCGCTGCTCCAATCGCGCCGTGCGCGTTCGCCCGCGCTCGACCTCGCGAAGCACCTGGGCTTCGCGGAACTGGACACCTTCTGGTTCACCGAGTCCTGGGGCGACGCCTTCCACGGAGAGGAAGGCGGGTTGATGTTCCGCGCTTACAACGGACACATCCGGGTCGACAGCCGCAACCCCGTCTGGTTCCAGGTCTCGCTGAGCCGACGGGAAGTCCCGCTGTCGGGCGACTGGAGCGACACGCGTTTCGACAACGAGAAGCTGCACGAGGATGTCCTCGGCGTCGGAGCATGCGAACCGCTGCAACTCCCCGCATGGATTGCGCGGGCCGCCCGGCAGCTCGGCACGGAGTGGGACTTCAGCGAGAGCCCTCCGAGGACGAACCTCCGAGGCAAGAAGCGCGACCGCCTCGCGGAGTGGCTCCGCTCCGGCACCTGAAACACCCCGCCTCACCCCACCCTGCGGCCGCCGATGTGCGCGCCCGCATTCGGGGAAAGCCGACGGTAGAGCGGGCCGGCGAGCGAGGAGATGACGCCCACCGCGATGAACGGAAGCACGAAGCGGTCCGGCGTCAACGGCGCATCGCCCGCACCTCGCGCCAGGTGCAGCATCAAGCCACCGAAGCTGATGCCCAACCCCAGCGCCATCTGCATCGTCACCACGGACACCGTGGACGCGTTGCTCACCGTGTCCGGAGGGATGTCCGCATACGCCACGGTGTTGGTCGCGGTGAACTGCAACGAGCGCATGAACCCGCTGATCACCAGCAGCCCCACGATGAGCGGAATCGGCGTGCTGTGCCGGAAGAAGGCCGGCAGCGCGGTCAGGACGGCGGATGCCAGGTTGGCGAAGATGAGCGTCTGCCGGAAGCCGAAGCGCCGGATGATGGAGGGCGCCACCGACTTGCAGGCCATCGCGCCCGCGCCGCTGCCAATGGTCACCAGGCCCGCCTCGACGGGCGACCAGCCCAGGCCGACCTGGAACAGCAGCGGCAACAGGAAGGGAGACGCTCCCAGCCCCATGCGCGCCAGGGTTCCGCCAATCATGCTGGCCCGGAAGGTGTCGATGCGCAGCAACCGCAGGTTCAACACGGGCCGCTCCACCCGCAGCGCGTGCCACACGTAGGCACCCAGCGACGAGAACGCGACCACCGCGAGCCCCAACTGGTATGGCAGCGGCATCAGCCCGATGCCCACCGTCTCCGCCGCGCCAATCAGCGTGGTGATGGCGACCGCCACGAGCACGAAGCCCCGCGTGTCGAAGGGCCCCGGGTCCGGCTGGTGCAGGGGCGGAACGAAGCGCGCCACCGCGAGCATGCCCAGCAACCCCACCGGCACGTTGATGAAGAAGATCCACGGCCAGTCCGCCACGCCCAGGATGATGCCCGCCAGGGGAGGCCCCACCAGCGGCCCCACCAGCGCCGGCATCGTGAACCAGCTCAGCGCGGCGACCAGCCGCTCACGCGGCGCCGAGCTCACCACGATGATGCGCCCCACCGGCGTCATCAACGCGCCGCCCAGGCCCTGAATCGTGCGGAAGATGACCAGTTGGGTCAGCGACTGAGAGAAGCCGCAGAGCACCGAGCCCGTGAGGAAGACGCACATCGCGAACAAGAAGACGCGCCGGGGACCGAAGCGGTCCGCGACCCAGCCGCTCGCGGGCGCCAGCACGGCCAGCGCCAGGATGTACGACGTGAGCGCCAGCTTCAGGTGGATGGGGTCCGTGCCGAACGCCACGGACAAGCGCGGCAGCGCGGTGGACAGCGCGGTGGAGTCCACGAACTCCATGAACAGCGCACTGGCCACGGCGATCGACGCCAGCCGGGAGCCTCGTGGAGACGCCGGAGGCACCTCCGGCGCACTGGGAGTCGCGCGACCCTCCACGGCTCAGCCCACGTACTCCGGCAACACCGGCGCGTCCTTGAGACGCGGCGCCCGGGCATCCTTGGGCGACAGCAGTGGCACCGCCGCCGGCCACGGAATCGCCAGGTCCGGGTCGTTCCACACGATGCTCCGCTCCGTCTCCGGCGAGTACAGCGCGGTGCACTTGTAATGGAAGTCCGCGGAGTCGCTCACCACGCAGAAGCCATGGGCGAAGCCAGCCGGAATCCACAACTGGCGCCGGTTCTCCGAGGACAGCTCGGCCGCCACCCACTTGCCGAACGTGGGCGAACCGCGCCGCACATCCACCGCGACGTCGTAGACAGCCCCCGCGAGCACCTGAACCAGCTTCCCCTGCGCCTGCGGCTCCTGGAAGTGCAGGCCCCGCAGCGTCCCCTTCGCCGAGCGCGAGTAGTTGTCCTGCACGAAGGGCCCGGGGATGCCCGCGTCGGCGTACTTCGCCGCGTGGAACATCTCCATGAAGAAGCCGCGGTCATCGCCGAACACCTTCGGCTCCAACAGCAGCACGTCCGGAATCTCCAGCGGGGTCACCTTCACGACACGGCCCCCCGGTTCTCCGCGAGCGCCAGCAGGTACTGCCCGTACTCGTTCTTGAGCATCGGCTCGGCCAGCGCCCGAAGCTGCTGAGCGTCGATGTAGCCCATGCGGAACGCGATCTCCTCCGGGCACGACACCTTGAGCCCCTGACGCCGCTCGATGATTTCGATGAAGTTCGACGCCTGCATCAGCGACTCGTGCGTGCCGGTGTCCAGCCACGCATAGCCGCGGCCCATGAGCTCCACGTCGAGCTGCCCGCGGCGCAGGTACTCCGCGTTGACGTCGGTGATCTCCAGCTCGCCGCGCTTGCTCGGCTTGAGCCCCGCCGCGATGTCCAGCACCTGGTTGTCGTAGAAGTACAACCCGGTGACGGCGTAGTTCGACTTCGGCTTCAGCGGCTTCTCTTCCAGGCTCACCGCGCGATTCCGGGCGTCCAGCTCCACCACGCCGTAACGCTCCGGGTCCTTCACGTAGTAGCCGAACACCGTCGCGCCCGAGGTGCGCGCCGACGCGCGCTTCACCAGCTCGCTCAGGCCGTGGCCGTAGAAGATGTTGTCGCCCAGCACCAGCGACACGCTGTCGTTGCCCACGAACTCACGGCCAATGATGAACGCCTGGGCCAGGCCCTCGGGCCGGGGCTGCTCCGCGTAGCGCAGGTGCATGCCCCACTGGTCGCCGCTGCCCAGCAGCTCCTGGAAGCGCGGCAAGTCTTGCGGCGTGGAGATGACCAGCACGTCCCGGATGCCCGCCAGCATCAGCGTGCTCAGCGGGTAGTAGATCATCGGCTTGTCGTGCACGGGGAGCAGTTGCTTGCTGACCACGCGCGTCAGGGGATACAGCCGCGTTCCCGAGCCCCCTGCGAGGATGATGCCTTTCATGTCCACCTCGGTCTGTCAGTGTCCCCGGGCCGCGAGCCACGTCGCGTGGAAACGCGACAGGGACTCGGCCAGCTCCAAGGGAGGAACGGAAAGTTCGGCACGGACCTTGTCGGTGCGCAGGCCGCTCTTCAGCGGGCGCGGGCTGGCGAGCTTCAGCTCCGCCATTCGGGTGGGAACAATCAGCTTGGCGTCGAAGCCGAACACCTCGCACAGCGCGCGGCCGAAGCCCACCCTGTCGATGACGGCGCCGCCGCAAGTGTTCCACACTCCACCCAGCCGCCGCGTGCCCAGCTCCATCAGCATGGCGGCCACGTTGTCCGCGAGACTCGGAGAAACCACCTGGTCCTCGAAGAGGCGCACCTGCTGCCCCTTCTCCAGCGCCGTCACCAGCCACGCGCCGAAGTTGAGCCGGCCCTCCACGGGGGGCCAGCCGTACACCACCGCCGTGCGCGCAATCGCACAGCCCGGCGCGAGCACCCGCGCGGCCTGCTCCCCCATGTGCTTCGTCACGGAGTAGACACCGCGAGGGTTGGGCACCGCGGCCTCGTCATACGGCCCGGCGTCGCCGTCGAAGACGTAGTCGGTGGACACATGCACCAGGTGCGCGCCGGCCTTCCGGGCACTGCGTGCGACCGCCGCGGCGGCCGTCACGTTGCCCGCGTAGGCGGCCTCGGGGTCCTTCTCACAGGCGTCCACTTCCGTCATGGACGCGCAGTGGATGATGACCTCCGGCGCCGCGGCCTCCACCGCGGAGGCGACATCCGCCTCGCGCGTCAGGTCCACGCTCACGTAGCCGTACTCGCCGCCCGTGCGCCGGGCTCCGCGCCCCAGACCCACCACCTGGTGCCCGCTCTGGTGCAACAGCCCGCAGAGGCGGCTGCCCACCAGGCCATTCGACCCCGTGACGAGGAAGCGCATGGCTCAGGCCTTCCCTTGCAACCGCGTGCGGTACTGGGTGTCGAAGTACTGGAGATAGGCGCCGCTGGTCACCCGCTGCCACCAGGCGGGGTGGTCCACGTACCAGCGCACCGTCTCCGCCAGTCCCTGCTCGAAGGTGTGCGCGGGCGTCCAGCCCAGCTCCGCGCGAATCTTCGACGGGTCAATGGCGTAGCGCCGGTCATGCCCCGGCCGGTCCTTCACGTACTGGATGAGCGACTCGGGCTTGCCCACCAGCCCCAGAATCGCCTTCACCAGCTCGATGTTCCGCCGCTCCGCTCCGCCGCCAATGTTGTAGACCTCTCCCGCGCGGCCCTTCTCCAGCGCGAGCAGCAGGGCCTGGCAGTGGTCCTCGACGTGGAGCCAATCCCGCACGTTGGCGCCGTCGCCGTACACGGGCAGCGGCTTGTCGTGCAGCGCGTTCACCACCATCAACGGAATCAGCTTCTCCGGGAACTGGTAGCGGCCGTAGTTGTTCGAGCAACGCGTCACCACGACATCCAGCTTGAAGGTGTGGTGGTACGCGAGCGCCAGCAAGTCGGAGCTCGTCTTGCTGGCCGAGTACGGACTCGAGGGCTGCAAGGGGGAGGACTCCGTGAAGGCGCCCGTGGGGCCCAGCGAGCCGTAGACCTCGTCGGTGGACACCATGAGGAAGCGCTGCACGCCGCGCGCGCGGCTGGCCTCCAGGAGGCGCTGCGTGCCGAGCACGTTGGTGGCGACAAACTCCTCCGGCCCGAGGATGGAGCGGTCCACGTGGCTCTCCGCCGCCAGGTGCATCACCGCGTCGATGCCGTGCACCGACATCACGTGCTCCACCAGCTCACGGTTGCCGATGTCGCCCCGGATGAAGACGTGCTGGGGGTCGCCTTCCAGCTCGGAGAGGTTCTCGAGGTTGCCGGCGTACGTGAGCTTGTCCAGGTTGACCACCGTCCAACCCGGCCGCTCGCGGCGCAGATACTTCACGAGGTTGGAGCCGATGAAGCCACAGCCGCCTGTCACCAAAACATTCATGTCGCGTGGACCTCAAATCGCTCGGAGTGTGCGACTGCGTATCGAAGGGGTCCACGACCGTCAAGACGCGATGGAGGCGAGCTTGTGTATCAGCCCGGCACGGCGCTAAGGGAGCCGGTCGTGAGTACTCCGCGCCCCACTCCCGCCATTCATCAAGTGCTCCCCCGCCTGGCCTGGGGAGACGCCGTGGGCAACCAGGTGCGTTACCTCCAGGGCCTGCTGCGCCGCTGGGGCCATGTCTCGGAAATCTACGCCGACGCCTGGGATGACGCCTGCAAGGACCAGGTCCGCCCGGTGCGAGACCTCGCACGCGACGTGGGCCGCGACGATGTCGTGCTGGTGCACCACAGCTTCGAGTCTCGGTTGGTGCCGAGGTTGGCGCGCACCCACTGTCGCAAGGTGCTTGTCTATCACAACGTGACGCCCGCGCGGCTGTTCGAAGGCTTCGAGCGAAAAATCGCCGCCGCATGTGACGCCGCGCGCGATGAGCTGCTCGCGCTCCAACCGCACGTCGAAGCCGCGTTCGCCTACTCGCGTTTCAGCGCGGAAGAGCTGCTGTCAGCGGGATATTCCAATGTCACGCTCCTGCCCTTCGCCATCGACTGGGCCGCGTTCGACACGGCGCCTGATGCCGCGCTCCAGGCCGAACTCGATGACGGCCACACCAACATCCTCTTCGTGGGCCGCGCGGTGCCCAGCAAGAAGGTGGATGACGTGCTGCGCGTGTTCACCGCGTTCCAAAGGCTGTATCAGCCACGCAGTCGGCTCGTCATCGCCGGAGCGTTGCACCGCGATGGTCCTTACGGCGCATATCTGCACGGATTGAAGGACCTCCTCGGTGCGGAGCGCGTGCGGTTCCTGGGCCGCGTCAGCGCCGCGCAGCTCTCCGCCTGCTTCGCGACCGCGTCGGCGTACCTGTCCATGAGCCGCCACGAAGGCTTCGGGGTGCCGCTGCTGGAGGCCATGTACCGCGGGGTGCCCGTGGTGGCCTATGGCGCCGCCGCCGTCCCTGAGACGATGGGCGGTGCCGGCCTGGCCACGCGCTCCGATGACCCCCGCGAGGTCGCGGAGCTGCTCGCGGTGTTGGAGCGAAACCCGAACCTGCGCGGGCAGGTGATCGCGGCGCAACGCGAACGGATCGCCGCGCTGTCGCAAGACACCATCGCCGAGCAGGTGCGCGAGGCCTTCCAGGAGGTGCTCACGGGTTTTCGCCCGGGCGCGCAGGCCCTTCACAGCGGCATCGACGTCGTCTGTCCCGCCTTCGCGGTGCGCCCAGATGCCCCCGAGTCCCGGCTCGCCCGCCTCCTCGTGGAGCAACTGGACGGCGCCCGGATTCTCGCCTTGAAACCCTGGGGCGCGGACGAGGCACACGGGCACGACACGCACGCCGTGGCGTACTTCACGCCCGACCAACCGGTGAGCCGGCATGCGGAGGCCCCCTTGCCGGGCTCGTCGTCCTTGGAGACGGCGGTGCGCGCCTCGAATGGGCGGGTGCTGCTGCTGGGCTTGGAGACGGCGTCCGTGCGGGCGCTGCTGCCTCGCGTCGCGGAGCGTGCCTGGGCCATCGCCACACCCACGGTGCCCGCTGAACTGCGCGCTGTTGCCCGCGAGCACCTGGGTGACAAAGTGCTCGTCGTGGAATCCGCCAACTCCGAGCCCACACGCGAAGAGCTGCTCGCGGCCCTGGCGTCCGAGGGAGTCATCACGCATGCGACCTGAAGACCTCATCACCCGGGCCCCCACCGCCGAGGCAGTGGCGCGAGAAACCGAGCGGCTTCCCTCGCCCTCGCCCGAGGCGGAGGAGTCGCTCCGGCGGACGCTGGAGGCCGCGTCCCAGCCTTCCACGCCCACGCCATGGCCCGCGCTACTCCAGGAAGCGCGCGGGAAGATGGACAGCCGCTACGCGGAGCCGGCGACGTCGCACCGGGGAGGGCTCACCGGAACGGCGCTGGTGCTGGCCAAGCGCGCCTTCCGGCTCACCTTCCAGCCGTTCATCAACGAAGTCCTGCGCAAGCAGGTGGAGTTCAACGAGTCCATCCTCGATGCGCTGGCCACGATGCATGACGTCCAGCGCGAGCAAGCCCGGACCCAAGCCGCCTGGAGGAAGGAACTGGAGCGGCGACTGGCGCAGCTCGAAGCCCCGGGCGCGCCCCCTTCGAACACGAAGCGCTCGCGCAAGCGGGGCCGGTGATTCCAACCCACGCGCGCGGTTCACGGGCCTCGGGGCCGCACCGTGCGACGGGACGCCCCGCCACAACCGTCTCGAAGATTCCCGCCGTCTGGAGTCCCGCCCTTGCGCATCTGCTTCGTCTCCAGAGAACTCGCGTCCACGACGGAGAGCGGCGTCGGAACCGCCGTCGCGAACATGAGCCGGGCGCTCGTCCAGGCGGGCCATGACGTGCACGTGCTCACCGCGCCCCACGTGGACGCGCGGTGGGCAGCGTCGGTGCACCCCTCCGTCCACATCCACCACGTGGACGAGCAAGAGACAGACCTCCAGGGCGCCTTTCCCCATGCCGAGCTCCGGCATGCCTGGGATGCGTACCGGGCGCTGCGGGTGCTCCACGCGAGCCACCAGTTCGACATCATCGAGTTCCCTGACAGCGGAGGCGAAGGCCACTTCGCCCTGCGCGCCCGCAGGACCCTGGGACAGTTCGACACAGCGGTCCTCGCCGTCCGTCTGTACCATTCCAGCCACGATGTGCTGCGGCTCAACCAGGTGGCCACGCTGGACATGGACACCGCGCAGCGAGAGCACATGGAGGACACGGCCCTCCGTGAAGCGGACCTGCTGGTGTCGCCGTCCGCCGTGGCCTTGGAGCAGACCCGCACGCGACTGGGCTTGAAGACGGGCGGTATCGTGCTGCCACCGCCCATCGAATCGGCTCCCGCCCAAGCCGCGACGCCCAGCCCCTCCGAGGCGGCGCCCCGGGTGCTTTACGCCGGGCGTCTGGAGTACCGCGAAGGCGTCCACCTGCTCATCGACGCCATGCAAGCGCTCTTCGAGCAAGGCGTGGCAGCGGAGGTCGACCTCGTCGGTGACGACACCCGCACCGGCCCGTTCGGGCGCTCGCTGAGAAGCTGGCTGGAACAGCGCATCGCGCCCGCGTGGAGGCACCGGTTCCAATTCCTGCCCGCCCGTGCCGGGGACGAACTCACGTCCGCGTTCGCCCATGCCACGCTGTGCTGCATCCCCACGCGCTGGGACGCGCTGCACGGGACCGGCGTGGCGGCGATGTCCGCTGGCGCGGCAGTGGTGGCCAGCGACAGTGGCGGCATGGCGGAGTTCATCGAAGACGGGCGCAGCGGCCTGCTGTTTCATCATGATGACGCCGGACACCTGAAGGACGTGCTCCAACGCGCGCTCGCGTCCACATCGCTGCGAGACACGCTCCGAGCGGCGGCGCCAGCGCGCGTCGCGAGCCTCTGCGCTCCCGCTCGGTTCGTCCGTGACTACGAAGCCGCGGCCACGAGCGCCCTGCCCCATCGCCATCCCGGCCCAGCACCCAGCTCGCGCACGAAGCCCGCCAAGGCCTCACCGTGCGTGTCCATCCTCGTGCCCTACTTCAACATGGGGCGCTACCTTCCGGAGACCCTCCACTCCATCCGCGCCCAGACGTTCACGGATTACGAAATCATCCTCGTGGATGACGGATCCACCGACGCGGACAGCGTGGCCCTGTTGGAAACACTCCAGGCGCCCGACTTGCGCATCATCCGCAAGGCCAACGGAGGACTCAGCTCCGCCAGAAACGCGGGGTTGCGCGTGGCGCGAGGCCCGTACGTCCTTCCACTCGACCCGGATGACCTCATCCAGCCCACCTTCCTGGAGAAGGCCGTCGCGGTCATGGAGAGCGCGCCCGGGCTGGGCTACGTCACGTCGCTCGTCTCCTACTTCGTCGACGACCCACGACAGCCCGTGGGAGGATGGATTCCCTGGGGCACCGAGCGTGACGCGCTCCTCGCGGAGAACGTCGCGTCCACCTGCACCGCGCTGATGCAGCGAACGCACCTCGAGGACATCGGCGGATACGACGAATGGCTCACGGCCTATGAAGACTGGGACGTGTTCTGCTCGCTCGCGAAGCGAGGCCTCGAGGGCTCCGTCATCCCGGAGCCGCTGTTCCTCTACCGGCAGCGGCCCGACTCGATGACTCGCGGAATCGACGTCAGCGGTCGCTACGCGCAGATGGCCTACCTGAGCCAGAAACACCCGACGCTGCCACGGAGCCCGGACCGGGCGCTGCGCATGCAGCTCGGCCGCGCCCAGCGGCAGGAAACCCACCTTCGCGCCGCCGCGCCTCCCCTGATGAGTCAGGTGGCGAATCGGGTCAACAGCACCCTCAAGCGGTTCGACGCGGTCCACGGCACCGTGCGGCGGGCGGTGGCGTGGGCAGCGGGCGCGGAAGACGATTCGCGACCGCTGCGGCAACAAGTCCTGGAGCGACTGCTTGGCCGCCGTCGTTGACGACGGCCCCTACGCCCTTCACCCCTGCGTCAAGGGCGACTCCCGAAGCCGGTAGAGGTTCAGGTACGAGTACTCGCCAAAGAGGTCGGGAATCTCCGTGTTGTACTCACGAACCAGCTCATAGTGCTGGAAGAACAACGCCCGGTCAGCATCCGACTCAAACAACGGAGCGCCTGGGCAACTCTTTGGCGAAAGCATCAATCGATTCTGCTCGACCTCGAAGCGCCGCTTGACGATGAACTGCGGCTTCAACTCGAGGAGCGCCGCGACGAAATAGCGGCACTTGAACTTCTTCGCGAGGGCCAGGGTGTCGCGGTCAACCAGGCCCACTTCGTCAAAGACGCGAGCCGAGTTGTAGTACCCCTGCCACCCAACCGCCTCCATCCAGACCGACTTCGCATTCCACTCCGTCGCGAGCTCGCGGCCCAAGCGCCCCCGGAACTCGTTCTCCTGCTTCAGCCACGTGTGGAGGCTCGTCGTCAGCGCTCGCCGGACGGGCTGTTGCGGCCTGACAAGGATGGCGACTCCGACGAGCACGGCGACAACAGTCGTCAACTGGAAGCGTGGGCTTCGGAGCGTGGCGACATCCACCAGTGCCGCGAAACGGCCTGCCAGGAGCACCAGGACGAACCCCAGCCAATTGGTGATGTACCACTCCCAGAGGTTCGGAACGAGAATGATGAACCCGGTGTATGCCACACAGAACATCGAATAGAGCAACGCCGCGGAAGGCGCCGACTTCGGCTTCGAGACAAGAAAGCGAACGAAGTCATGGGCGGCGATTGCGGTCACAATCACCGTCAGCAGGAGCGCGGAATGCTGTCCCTTCTCCAGGAAGGAACTGATCTGCTCCAGTCGTCCGCCCAGCCCCATCAACATTTGAGACAGGGAAATCCGCGCACCAAAGTAGGACTTGGCGACGATGGTCTGGACAATCGGAGACCCCGTCAGCAGCCACAAGGTGAGCGGAAACACCGCGCCGCCAACGACAACGGGCCCCAGCGCGCGAACCCATCCGTGCTCCCGCACCCTGAACAGGGAGAAGAACACCAGGAGCGGGAGCGCGGCGATGGCGACCTCCGGGCGATTCCACGAAAGAAAGGCCGCGGCGGCATAGAAGACCGTGGGGGTTGCACGGCGATACAGCCACCCCAGCACCCCTACGGACAGCAAGAGGAAGGGCCCCTCGAGGCCCAGGAACATGAAGCGGAGGGGCGCGACAAAATAGGCGAAGAGCAAGGCGCCCATGCCCGCGGCCAAAGGCATCCGAGCCCCCTTGCCCAACGTCGCAAGGAGCACCAACGCGACCACCACCACGCCCCAGACGTAGGCGTAGTGGCTCACGATGAGATCGGAGGCCCCCAGGAACTTCCCAGGCACATGAAAGAGCGCGGAGCCCAACCAGAACAAAGGGTCGGTGACGCCGACGACGCCTTCTCCCGGATTGTAGACAAGGCCCTTCCCGTCAAGGAGGTTGCGCAGGTGGCGCATGCCGATCATGGCGTCCTCCTGCATGCCCACGTCCACCATGCGGCGCAGGAGACTGGCGGTCCAGCCGGACATGGCGACAATTGGCACCAGCCCAGCAACCATCCACGCCCATTTCATCCAGGCGGGCATCGAGCCGCCCCTGTCTTTGCCGCCATCGTTCAACTTGGAATCTCCTGCAATGTCCATGAGACCGCTCCCGGCTCAAGCGGCCTGTCTATCCCGGCATGCTCCCGGACTCAAAGGGGGGCGTCGAGGAAGACGCCGCCTGGGATGACGTGTGAAGGAGCCCCGCCCACACGCATCCCATCCTCAGCCACGGGCCCACCGGCTTGAATCCACGGGCGCTCAGGTCAGTCGGCTGACCGTCTGTTTGAGCGCTCGGTGAAGGAGGGGCACTCGTTTGACAAGCACGTTCGCACGGTCAACGAGCGCATAGCGAAGCGGCAGCGCCTCGCCTGGCTGCGCGACGCCCGGCTCACCACCCGCGGGGCTGGAGGTGCTCGTGACAGATTGCTTGAGGAATGGGTGTACGAGCGGCAGCCGCTTCAATGCCGCGTTCATCATGTCCACCACGTCATAGCGGAGAGGACGTGCCGCGGCGGAGAGGACCTGCGCGGACTCCAGCGCCGCGGCGGCGCCTGGCACAGGCTGCGCCGGCTGGCTCTCGAGCGCGCCCAGGGGATCCATCATGGCCTCCCGTGAATGCGCCAGCATCGCGAAGAGTCGCGTCGATGGATGCAGCGGCGCGGGCAGTCCTTCGAACATCCGCACGAGCCGACGAAAGTGCTGCCGAGGCGGTGCCGCGCGGTGGGCGCTTTCGTGTCGTCGCCGGGAGAAGGCGTGGACCTGGTTCGTCACCAGAAAACGGTGTCCTCCCTGCACGAGCCGCAAGAAGAAATCCCAATCCGCATAGCCTGACAGGGCCTCGTTGTAGCCCTGTTGCGTCAAGAGGGAGCGGCGCAGAAGCGCCGTGGGCGCCGCGACGTAGTTGGCGACCAATGCGTAACTCGGGCAGTCGCCCAGATACGTCATGAATCCCTTGAACTCGCGGTTGGCCAGCTCCTCACTGGAGTGAAAGCTTCCTCCGGTCGGAACCACCCCGGCGAACTCCGGTCGCGACTCCAGTGCGGAGACCGCGTGCTGAATGAACCCGGGCGACACGCTCTCGTCCGACTCCAGGAACAGGACGTACGCGCCACGAGCGGCGCGGCTGCCCAGGTTCCGCGCCCCCGCGAGCCCCCGATGAATCGGAGAGCGGACGACGCTGAGCCCCGGCCCTTCCGCCGAGGACCGCTCCAGGCGCTGCAGCACCTGCATGTCGAATGCGCTCGTCGAGCCATCATCCACGATGATGACTTCCACCTCGGGATAGGTGCTGGCGGCAATGCCCTGAAGCGCAATCGGGAGAAAGATGCCTTGGTCATGGTTGATGACAACCACGCTGACCAGCGGGCTTTGCGCCGCGCGGCCAGGCGGGGCATCCCGCACGTTCCGCTCCCAATAAGGCCTGTCCACGCTCCATCGAACGGGGGACAGCGCGGGTCCATCCAGCGCTTTGCGCATCGCCGCCGCCAACGAATCCAAGCCGCCATCATACTTGTGGCAGTGGACTCCGTCGACGAAGGGACTTTCATCCCCAAAGGCCAGACACGCCGAATTGAGCACGAGCCGAGCGCCCGCGACAGAAGCCTCGTAGGCCGTCAGGTTCAGGGACTCGTAACTCGAGGTGATGACGACCACGCCCGCGCGGATGTAAGCGTCACGGTCGGGCCCCGGCTTCATGAAAACGAAGCGGTCCTCCAGGTCCGGCGGAATGAGCGCTTTGACCTCGGCGAGGAAATCGAGGTCGAAGGCATGACACGCCAGGATGGCTTTACCCTCATACGCTGGCCACGTGCGCATCAGCAGGACAGCCCCCCGGACGAAAACGTCCGGCTGCTTGAAGTGCTGAATCTTGGTGACGAACACCAGGTTGCGCCGGGTCGAAGGGATGTCCGTGAGCGATGACGCCTCCGCCGGAGGGTCCATGACCACGGGCGGAAACTCGACCCTCACCTTCCGCAGCCAGGCATCGTCGAAGCCATAGAAGCGCCGGTTGAACTCGACGATGCTCGGCAGGTGCCCCACCACGAGATCCGCGTCGAGCAATGACTTCCGCTCGATTTCGAAGCGGCCCAGGTTCTCCACCTCGAGGGTGTTGGGCTCGTGATGCATGATGGTGCCGTAGCTCGAGTGGAGCCGGACCGAGATGGTGCTCTGCGCGAACGCCAGGCCCAGATGCTTTTCCTGCAGTGTCGCGAAGGCCCAGCCACGGAAGTCCGCGAACTCGATGACGTCGAAGTGCAGCCCCTCCGCTTCTCGCGCCTTCAGGTAGCGCATCAACTCCAACGACTCACCGTGCCAGCGCGAGTCACGAAACGCCGAGGTGGGCGGATAGAGACCGTGCGCATCGGCGGCCGACTGGTGCGGCTCACGAAAGTGGCACAGATGTGCCTTCACGCCTCCACCGAAGAAGAGCTCCACTTGAGCCTTCTGAACGGGGACCGTCGCAGGCATCAGGACATGGAACTCGACTTTCGAGCCCTGGCGCTGCGAGTCCATGATGAGGTTGTGTACGACGCGGCCGATTCCCCCCGGGGTGAAGGGGTAGAGCTCATCGGTGACGAGACAAACGCGGGTCGTGCTCATGGCTGTGCGAACTCAAGATAGCGATTGATCGCGTGCTCACAGAGCGTGCGGGTGTAGTCCTCAAGCATCTGCGCATGCTCCTCTGGCGAATGCTCCTGGAGGCGGATGACTTGCTCCAACGCGGAGCGAATCTGCCCGAGCGATCCGGTGCCCGCAATCTGGACCAATCGCTGATAGGGGTGTTCGTCCAAGACACCCAGGGACAACGGCCCCGTCAGACACGCCACACCGTGAGCAAGCCCCTCCAATGCGGTCATCGGCTGACACTCAGCGAGCGTCACGTTGAGGACGACATCCGTCTCTCGGATGAGATTGAACAGCTCAGCGCGCTTGAGCGGCCCGACGTTGATGACAGACGCCCGCAGGGGCAGCTCCGGCCGGGTCGTGAACGGGCTGGTGACATAGACCCGCTCCAGGGACGGCAACGACGCCGCGACGAAGACGTTCGAGTAGAAGTTCTTCCACCAGTTGTTGGGGGTGGGCACGAAGGCGGCTCGCGCCAATGCAGCCCGATGACGGCGGTCTGGAGGCGCGATGCGGGGAGGGAGATTGAGGAGCACCTCCTGGAACAAAAGAGGTGACATCAGATGCATCTCTGGCTTGACGCAGGCCACGGCATCCAGCAGCCCCTGCTCCCGGAGCGCCAGGAGCCGGCTGAACGTTTCGAGTTCGAAATCGAAGTGGAACTGGGCCGTCGAGCCGTGCCAGACGCAGCACAACTTGAGCGTGCTGCCGAACACACGACGAAGCATGTGCATGACTTCCAGGGCATTGGGCGAGAAGCCCTGGAAGATGACGGACCTCGCCCCCAGCGTCTCGCAGGTTTCGACGATGCGCCGGTGGTCCTCCGCGGTGAGCGGGCGGTTCGCGGTAATGCCAATCTTGTGCCCCGGGGCATAACCCGAAGCCGCGCGAATGCCGTACCACTCCTGGTGGAAGAGATGCACCACTCGGGAGAACCGAGGATCGACGTGTGCCCACGTCGTATCCAGCGGAGCATCGACGACGACCGCCTCCGGCACGGCGTCGTTTCCATATCGCGGGCTGGGTGTGGCGGGGGGCGCCTGGACAACCGCGGGAGGCTCGGCGCGGAGTCGAACCAGCTCGTCCGAGAGAGACAACAACCGCTGACGGCGTTCCGACCGCTTCACCTCGACCGTCAAGCGCTCCGTCAACTCCGAGAGCCGCATCCCGGACAAGCCATCCCCTGCCCGGAGCGCCTCACCCGCATGCTCCGTCCACGCACGCAGCCGCGGGAGCGACTGGACGTGCAGCGTCTCCAGCGCGACCGCCTGGCTCTCGTCTCTTGGCTGCTCAACGGACTTGAGCTGGAAGAAACGACGCGTCTGGGCGGTGTTGCGCTTGAAAATATAGAGGTCATGCGTCGCCAGCGCGCCGCCGACATGGTGCAGGTCCCACCCGGTGGGCGTCAGGTCCGCGTACGGGTGCAGCCAGCAGCCCTGGTGCCAACCGTTCTCCCAGATTCCAAAAGGAACGAGCTGGTTCTCGACGAGGCACAGCAAACCGTCAGGCCGCACGAGCTGGCCCAGCGTGTTCAGCAAGTCGGGCAGGCGCTCCGGCGGGTTGTGAATCAGGACGGAGACGGTGAAAACGACGTCGAACGTCCTGTCTCCCACCGACTTCAGCGCATCCGGACCACAGAAGAGCCGCTCATCCACGGGCGTCAGGCCCACGGGTGGCGCGTGCCGCAGCGGCTCCATCATCGCTTCGGAGAAATCGTAGCCGTGGTAACGGACGCCTTCGAGCGACGCCAGGTAGGCGGCATGACGCCCGAACCCGCAGCCGAACTCGAGAACCTCCAGAGGGCGTCCGAGCGCGCGCTGCTCGGTCTGCATCAACTTCGTGAGCAGCACCTCTTGCTGGACGTAGCCCTGGTTGCCCGCCTCTTGCCGCGTCCGGACCATCTCGCGGTAGGTGTAGCCGCTCGTGGCCTTCCAGTACTGGCTGCTCGCCGCATCTTCCACCAGCGGCTGATTCGGAGCGCCCGGCTCTGACGGCAGCACGATTTGAAGTGGAGTGTCATCCCGCATGGTGGAGCGTTCCTTCTGCTGCGGCCCCCCTGGGCCAATGTTCAACCGCCAGCGCGGCTCTTCCAGATGGCGCGACCCTAGAACGAAGTCCTGACGCCCAAGTTCAACCCGCGGTCAGCAGGCTCGCCATGACCCGGTCCACCTCCGCCTCCCACGTCGTCCGGCGGACCCGCGCCGCAGCGTTCGCTCCGATGCGACTGCGGAGCGCGCCATCCGAAACGGCGTCACGCAGACGGGCCAGTACGCCACTCGGGGTCGGCTCGGCAAGCAGGCAGTTTTCACCATGCGTCAACAGCCACCGATTCGTCGGGTTGTCATTCGTCACGACCGTCACCCCGCAGGCCATCATCTCCAGCGGCAGATACGACGGGTGCCGGGTAAACATGAAACACAACCCGACGTCGCATTCACGGTACAGCGCGGCCGTCCGTTCCGCCGGCAACATTCCCAGATTGGTGACAAGGCCTCGCACGCCATACGCCTCGGGGTCCCACTCCGCACCCGCCGCGAGCACCTCCACCGCCGGCCCCAACTCCCGCTTCAGACGCGCGAGCGCCGCCAGCCCCAGCTCGAAGCCATTGCGCTCATTGCCCGGGCGTCCATAGAAGAACACACGCACAGGACCCTGGCGCGGTGGCCGGCGCGCATGAAACACCGTCGCATCCACGGCAGGCTCGAACCAGACGCCGTCCATCCCATGCAGCCCCACCACGTGCTCGTACAGGCCCGGGGTGTTGAAGATGCCGTAGAAGCCCAGGCCATACGTCTGCTCCGCCAACGCGGAAGGCGTTCCCGCCGCGTGGAAGAGCGGCTCGTAATCCTGGACGAAATAGCCGCGGACGCCGGCCCGGGGGTGGTGCAACACGCGATAGGCGGAGGTCCACGCCGTGGCCAGCGCGAGGTCAACCGCGGGCAGCTCCGCCACGTCTTCCGGCCGGCGCAGCACCCGCACCGCCCCCACCGCGCTTGGACAGATGGAGGCCACCCGCGCCTCGATGTCACCGGGCCGCGTGTTCGGCTGGTCGTAGATGACGAAGTCGCTGCGCACGCCGTGGCGGCGCTGCATCAAGTCCGCGAAGCGGAAGATGGTGTGGATGCCCGCGTACACGTGGCCGAAGGCGGGCACGAACCAGGTGGCCGTCTCCACCCTCCCCTTCGCGCGCAGCGCTGACAGCGCCTGGGGCGCCGACTCGCGCGCGGCCTGGGCCTGCTCCGGCGTGAAGTCCCACGCATCCAGGTGCTCGATGAGGTGCCGCTGCGACCGGGCCCGCTGCTCACTCCGGGCATCCCGCGCGCTCGGCACGTCGCGCCCGAGCGTCCGCACCGCGAGCTGCTCGCCATCTTCCGGGTGGCGGCGCAGCCCACAGTCCGTGGAGGTCAGCGTGAGGTGCGGGCTGTAGTAGGGGTCACCCTTGGGCCCCAGCCAGGGCCGGTAGGCGGCGTACGACAGCCAGTAGTCCGCCTCTGGAATGGCGTCCGCGCGCCGGCTGGCGGACTCATGGTGGATGAGCCGCGTGTGGCTGGTGCTGAGGACCCGCAGCCCCCGCGCGTTCACCCGCAGGCCCAGGTCCACGTCGCTGCCACACACCTGGAAACGCTCGTCGAAGCCCTGGAGGGACTCGAAGATGTCCCGCCGCAGGATGACACACGCGCTGGTGACGGACAGCCAGTTGCGCGTCCACTCCGTGTGCCCGAAGGGCGTCTGGATGGGGCCGTCCGGCAAGCGCCAGAACGGGTGACCCGCGAAGCCCGTCATCCCCACCACCACGCCCGCGTGCTGCACCGTCCCTTCGGGGAAGAGCAGCTTGCAGCCCACCGCGCCCACCTCGGGCCGCTGCGCCTGGGACACCAGTTCGCCCAGCCAGTCGGGGTCCACGACCTCCATGTCGTTGTTGAGGAAGAGCAGCAGCTCGCCCGTGGCCTGCTTCGCCGCCCAGTTGTTGATGGCCGGGTAGTTGAAAGGATGGTCCCACGTCAGCTTCACCAACCGCGGGTCCACCCACTGCTCCAACAACGCGAAGGTCTCCGGCCGCGTGCTGTTGTTGGAGACGAGCAGCACCTCGAAGTGGGGATAGCGCGTGTGCGCCAGCAGGCTGTCCACCAACGTGCGCAGCAGGTCCGGCCGGTCCTTGAAGGGCACGATGATGGAGACCTTCGGCGTCCCCCGGACCGGATAGCGGACACGGTACCGCGAAGGGCCAGGGCTCGAGACCTCCGCCTCCTCTCCCTTCCGGGACAGGTGCTCCGTCAACGCGCGCTGGCCAGCGGCCGTGGCGCGGGCCTGCTCGGCGTCGGAATCGGTGCGCCACCGCGCATGGTACAGCGGCTCGGGCACGTGGCCGATGCGGGAGGTGACCTCGCTCAGCCGGAACATCAGGTCATATCCCTGCGCGCCGTCGAACCCCTCTCGCAACCCACCCACCTGCGTCAGCAGCGCGCGGCGGACGACGAGGAAGTGGCGGACATAGTCCACCGAGCGCAGCAGGTCCGGCGACCAGTCCGGCTTGAAGAAAGGCGCCAGGCGGCGGCCCTCCTCATCCAGTCGGTCCTCGTCCGTGTAGAGGATGTCCAGGTCGGGCTGCGCGCCGAGCGCCAGCGCCACCTCGCCCAGCGCGTGCGGCGACAGGGTGTCGCCCGCGTCGAGGAACCCGACGAACTCCCCCCGCGCGGCCTCGAGCCCCATCTGGGTGGCCTGAACGGCGCCCCCACGGACGGGCGCGGTGATGATCTTGATGCGAGGCTCACCCTCCGCCGCTTCCCGGAGGAGGCGGGACACGTGCGGCGCCGTGTTGGCGTCATCCACCAGCACCCACTCCCACTCGGGATGGAGCTGGGCTTTCACGGAGGCGATGCACGCGCGGAGGAAGGCCTCGGGCGTGTCGTGGACGGGCGTGATCAGCGACACCCGAGGCCCCGTCGCCAGGTCCGCCAGCGCGGCACGGACGGCCTCGATGCGCGAGGGCTCACGCGCCGCGCACCAGGCGGGGTAGTCCGCCAGCGAGGGAGGCTGAGGCGGCGCGGTCCGCGTCCCCAGCAGGTTCGCGAGCGCGAGCACGGACTCCGCGTTGAACCGGCCCTGGCGGCGCAGCACCTCGCCCCACAAGGGCTGGGTGGCCCGCAGAGCCCCCGGGAGCGCGCGCCCGGCCTGGGGCTCACGCAGCGCCTCGACCTCGGCCACGATGCGCAGGGCCTCGGCCTCCGACGGCGCCTGATTCGCCGCCGCGGCACGGAGGGCCTCCACCATGGCCAGGTTCCACTGGGCCTGCCCCTCGAGGACCGCCTCGAGCACAGGCCCCAGCGTGAAGAGGTAGCCCCGCTTGGCGAAGCCCACCAGCGCCCCCGCCACACGTCCGCGATGCGAGCCCACCTTCCAACGGGTGGGCACCGCCAGCGGCTCCAACTGCGACACGGCCCACGCCGACAAATCCTCGCGCAGCCCCAACGCGCGGTGGACCGTCAGGTGCTCCAGCACCCGCACCAGCGCGCGGTTGAACTGGCCTTGCGGCCGCAGCGTCTCGACGTGAAAGGGTTCCAGCCCGTTGACGAAGGCGCGCTTCGCCGTCGTCACCAGCGTGCCGCCGCGCGTCCGGTGCGAGGCGGGGATGGAGAACTCAGACGGGTCCGCCAGCCGCGCCGCCTCCTGGAGCGAGGACATCCCCTGCCCGCCCTCGGGGAGCGCACGGTGGAGCTGTTCTGTCGCGAGCCGCAACGCGCCCTCCAGGGCACTGCGCTCGTCGCACTGCTCGGGCAGGCACGGCCGCCGCTCCTCCAGCACCTTGCGGAGGACAGCCACCATCTGCGCGAAGTCCCCCGGCCCTGGCGCCGACTCGGGCCCCTGGGACGCCTCAGCCCACTTCTGCCACATGGCTCACCCTTCCCCGTGGGTTCTGCTCCGCGCCCCGGCCCTCATCCCACCTCCACGCGCGGGGATGCACCCGGTGCGAACGCGACGCCCACTTCGGCCCCGGCACTGGCTTCCACCAACCACCGGTGCGGCGGCCGGAAGACGCCCTCGTCCTCCGAGGTGGACACCACCCGGAACGCACAGCGCGCCGAGGAGATCCCCTTTCCGGCACGGGCCGTCACCGTCACCACGAAGTCGCCGCCGAGCACGCCCAGGCGCTCGACCACGAAGCGCAGCACGCCTTGCGAGGGCATGCGCGCGAGCGCCACCGCCTCCCGGCGGGTGCTCGTCTCATACAAGGTCCGCCCATCCGCCGACTGGAGCCGGACCTCGAAGTCCACGTCCTCACAGGCCCCGTCCACCGCGAAGGCCGCGCGGACCTCCAGGCCCTGCTCGGGAGACACGACGTCCACGGGCGCGCCGTGCGCGTCGAGCAAGCTCACGCCATGGACGCGCACCGGGCCCTCCGTGGGCAGCGCCACGGTGGGCACCTGCGGCAGCGCCCCGCCTCCTTCGGAGAGCGCCGGCGGCGTGAAGGCGGCGGACTGGGCTTCCGCCAGGGAGATCGCCTCGCGGTACTCCGCGGCAATCTCGGACGGCTTGCCCACGCGGCGGATGTAACCCCCGTCGATCCACGCGGCCACGTCACACCAACGCTCCACCGTGCCCAGGTCGTGCGTCACCAGGACGATGGTCTTCCCCTGGTGCTTGAAGTCCATCATCTTGGCGAGGCTCTTCTTGCTGAAGTGCTCGTCACCCACGGCGAGGATTTCGTCGATGATGAGGATGTCCGGGTCCACGTGCGTGGCCACCGCGAACGCCAGGCGCATGTACATGCCGCTGGAGTACGTGCGCACCGGCTCGTCGATGAACTCTCCCAGCTCGCTGAAGGCGATGATGTCCGCCATCCGCGCCCGGACCTCGGCGCGCGTCATCCCCAGGATGATGCCGTTGATGAGGATGTTCTCCCGGCCGGAGAAGTCCGGGTGGAAGCCCGCCCCCAGGTCCAGCAACGCGGAGATGCGGCCGTTGATCTCCAACGAGCCGGACGTGGGCGTGTAGATGCCGGTGATGAGCTTGAGCAGCGTGCTCTTCCCCGAGCCGTTTCGCCCGATGACGCCCACCGTCTTCCCCTTGGGGATGGTGAGGTTGATGCCCCGCAGCGCGGTGATGAGCGACGCGTCACGCGCCTGGCGCTTGCCCCGCAGCCAGCGCAGCAGCTCGGATTTGAATGTCGTGTACTCGCCCCGGATGGTCCGCTTCCGGAAGCTCTTCACGACGTCCTTCAGGATGATGGCGTCTGTGGATTCAGTCATGCCGACGCTCAGATGGACTCCGCGAACTCTTCGCGGCGGGATTCGAAGATGGACGAGGCGCCCCACAACAGCACCACGGAGATCGCCGCCAACGCCATCAGCGGCCCCGCATCCGGGAACCGGTGCTCGTAGAAGATGGCCTGGTAAGACGACATGAAGCTGACCATGGGATTGAGCGCCGTCATCAGCATGCGGGCCTGCTCATCCTGGATGGTGGAGAACGGGTACAGCACGGGCGAGGCGAAGAACCACAGCGTCAGCAGGTTGCTCACGATGTGCTGAAGGTCCCGGAACGTCACGTTGATGGCGGCCAGGATGTACGCCAGCGCCAGCGTGAAGGTGAGCTGGATGAGCACCACCACCGGGAACATGACGACATGCCAGGTGGGCCACTGCCCGTAGGCCATACCCAGCCCCAGCATCAGCGGCAGGGAGAGGACGAAGTTGCAGAGGTTCGTCACCACCACCGTCGTCGGCAGCACTTGGGCGGGGAAGCGGACCTTGGTCAGCAGATCTCGCCGGTCGCTGATGGAGCTGGCACCGCTCGCCAGGGACGTGGAGAACCAGATCCACGGAAGCAGGCCCGTAAACATGAAGAACGGGAAGTTCGGGATGTTCTGCCGCATCACCACGGTGAACAACAGCACGTACACCAGCATGTGGAGCGTCGGGTTCAGGAACGTCCACAAGAACCCCAGGAACGAGCCGCGATACCGCGCTTTCAGTTCCCGCTGGACGAGGCTGAGGAGCAAGCCCCGGTATTGATACAGTTCACGAACCAGGCGAATCATGAGGGGGCCTTCTATAGCAGGGCCTTCGACTGTTGCGAGGACGCCCGGCGCCCTCGGCCCCACTCTCACAGCGTGCCCGGGAGGTTGCTCGCATGTGAAGCAACCCGGCGACCGAGGCGATGATCCGGCCCTGACCTGAAAAGCAAAAAGGCCCCCTGGTTTCCCAGAGGGCCTTCTTTTTGGAGCGGGAAAAGGGATTTGAACCCTCGACCCTCGCCTTGGCAAGGCGATGCTCTACCGCTGAGCTATTCCCGCGTGAGACCCTTCAAACTAAAAGGCCCTCTGGTTTCCCAGAGGGCCCGATTTTGGAGCGGGAAAAGGGATTTGAACCCTCGACCCTCGCCTTGGCAAGGCGATGCTCTACCGCTGAGCTATTCCCGCATCAGGTGCCACACCTTCGTCACCGCCGTGTGACCGCCGGGCCGAAAGTGAGGTGGGGTATACAGAGCCCATCCGGACCCGTCAAACACTTTTCGCGGGGGCTGGCTCGCCCCCTCTCTTCGCGAGCATGGCCAGGAATGCCCGGAAGTAGACCACCGCGCTCCAGACCGAGAAGGCACCCGACAGGTAGACGAGCACCTGGCCCACGAGGTTGTAGTCCACCGGCACGGAGAAGCTGCCCATCTCCAGGGGATGCACGTAGTGCACGCACAGGGAGATGATGCCCACCAGTTGGAGGGAGGTCTTCCACTTCCCCTCCTGGCCGGCGGCGATGACCATGCCCTCGCTGGCGGCGATGGTGCGCAGGCCGCTGACGATGAGTTCGCGCGCCAGCAGCACGATGACGACCCAGGCCGCGATGCGCCCCAGCCGCACCATCATCACCAGTGCCGCCATGGCGATGAGCTTGTCGGCCAGCGGGTCCATGAACTTGCCGACCACGGTGATGAGGTTCCACTTGCGCGCCAGGTAGCCGTCCACCACGTCGGTGATGGCGGCCACCGCGAAGACGAGCCCCGCCAACAGCGAGTTGAGCGGGTCCGCGTCGTACGTCAGCCACACGAACAGCGGGATGATGAGGATGCGCCCCAGGGTGAGCATGTTGGGCAGGTTCCAGAACTCCTGCACCAGCACACTGGGCTTGCGCGCCGCGCGCTTCCTGGCGCGCTCCTCACGCTTCCGCTGTTTCCGCGCCGCTCGGTCCATGGCCATGGCGGGCCCCTTCTATCGGACCGCGAGGGCGATGAGGGCAAAACCTTCACCGCCCAGTTCCACGCCCGCCCGGAGCGTCTCACCGGTGGGCGCCTGGAGCAGAGGAACCATGCGTGGCGTGAGGTTTCCCTGCCAGCCCACCAGGTGCGCCAATGGGACGGTCACCGGCTGGTCCTGGCGCACCGCCACCGACCGCAGGGGCCCGGGGAGGCTCAGCAACACCCGCCCCTGCCCTCGCAGGTGCACCAGGTCCAGGTCTGGCGCGATGTCCGACGGCACGCGGCCGTTCTCGAACATCACCGCTTCCTCGAAGGCGAAGACGCACTCGTCGCGGAAGTAGGCGGAGTCATCGCCCAGGTCCACAGACAGGAAGGTCCGGGCCGCGCCCGGCGTCAGGTACAGGATGCCCTTGCCGCGAGCGCGCACCATCCGCGTCGCGCCATCCCCGAAGGACTTGTCCGTCGCGCGGCCCCGGAATCGCTTCATCTCCGGCTGGAAGGTGAGCTGGCCTCCCAGGGCCACCAGTCCATCCAGGCGCGTGAGGAGCTCTCCGTCGACCGCCACGGTGAAACCATCCGGGCCCGCGTGGAAGATCTCAGACGCGTCCGCGCTCGTCAGAACGACCGACGCGGCGAGTCGGGCCAGGGAGACCTCCTCCGTGGCGTGCGCCAAGGCTGGAGCGCCTCGCGATTCCGCGGCGTCCCGGCCGGTGGCGGCTCCGCTTCGCGCATCCGCCGCGTCATGTGACTGGGCGGCCGCACCTCGAGGCTCGGTGGTGTCCCCCGCCGAAGCAGCGCCGCCTCGCGCCGTCACAGCATCAGGCCCATGGGCTGCCGCGCCACGCGCCTCCGAAGCTGCGCCGCCTCGCGCGGCCACAGCATCCGCAGAAGCTGCTGCGCCACGCGCATCCGGGGCTGCGCCGCCTCGCGTCGCAACAGCATCCACAGAAGCTGCCGCGCCACGTGCCTCCAAGGCAGCCCCGCCTCGCGCGGCCACAGCATCAGGCGTATGGGCTGCCGCGCCTCGCGCATCCGAGGCTACGCCGCCTCGCGTCGCCACGGCGTCGTGAGTGTAGCCAGCACCATCGCGGCCAGAGCCTGACGCATCACCCGTGCCTCGAATCGGAGCAGCAGACGACTCCGCCACTCCACCGTGGACCGTAGCGGCATCCCGCGCCGAAGCAGAGACGAGCGCCTCCGCGGGCACCCGGCGAAGCTGAAGCTTCGTCAGCGGCACAGGCGACGGCGGAGCGCTCGCCGCCACGGCCGCGGACGTCTCATCGAAGGCCGCCTCTGGAGGCGCCTCCTGCTCCCCCTCCGCCGAAGCGTCCGTCAACGCGCTGGGACCCTCGTCCTCAGCGAAGCGAATTTCTTCTTCCTCCTGCTCAGGCGCAGGCGGCGCGGGCGGCGGGCTCACCACGGCGCGAGACGGAACGGCAGCGCCTTCCATGCCCCCCCGCCCCTTCCCCTGCGCGGGCGGAGCCGGCTTCGAATAGGCCTCTCCCGCGATGGCGCGCGACATCTTCTCCGCCATCACATCGCTGCCCGCGAGCAGGAAGTGCTCACGCGCGCGGCCGTACTCGCCCATCTGCGCCAGCGTGAGCCCCAGGTAGTTCTGCGCCTTCTGGTGCTCGGGGGCCAGGTCGGTGGCCGTCTCGAACTCGCGGGCGGCGCGCTGGAGCGCGCTCGTCTTCAGGTACACCAATCCCAGGTTGACCCGCAGCGTCGGGTCCACCGGGTTGTCCCGCACCAGCATCTCGTACAGCTCGGCCGCCCGGTCGAACAGGCCCAGCTTGAAGTAGCAGAGGCCCAGGAGGTTCTGGGCCTTCTCCATCCGGGGCTGGAGCTGGTGGGCACGCTCCAGGAAGGGCTGGGCCTCGTGGACCTGGCCTGAGGCCAACAGCTCGCCACCGCGGGAGATCTGCTGGAGGAACTCGTCATCAGCGGGGCTCGTCTCCCCCCGCCCCTTCGCGCGCGTCGTCATTCTGGGATGTGGGGTCGCGGGGTCCGTCCTCGACGGGCCGCTCGCGCTCCTTGTAGTGGTAGTAGAGCTTGAGCACCTTGCGCACGTACCCCTGCGTTTCCTCGTAGGGGGGCACCTTGCCGCCGTAGCGCTTCACCGCTTCGGGGCCCGCGTTGTACGCGGCAATCATCTTCACCATGTCGCCGTCGAACATGTTGGCGAGCACGCGCAGGTAGCGCACCCCGCCCTCGATGTTGTCGCGCTCGTCGAAGATGTCCTTCACATACATGTCCGAGGCCGTGGCCGGCATGAGCTGCATCAACCCGCTGGCGCCCTTGTGGCTGAGCGCGTTCCGGTTGAAGTTGCTCTCGGTGTGCATGATGGCCCGCACCAGCGCCGGGGGGATGCGGTAGCGCAGCGCCGCGGCGGTGATGTGCGGATCCAACTCCGGCGGCGTCCGCTTGCGGCCCACCACCGGCGCGTTCTTCGTGGGCGCCTGGGTGAACGTGCCCTTCAGCGTCTTCGCCCGCTTGGAACCCGTGGGCTGGACGTTCGTGTAGATGATGGTCCCGTCCTTCTCGACGTACCGGAAGATGGCATCCGCCCCCGCCGACAAGGGCAGGGTCAGCAGCACGGCGGCGAGGAACGTGGAAGGAGCACGCATATCGGCCCCACGAACCTTAGACATCCACGGGAAAGTCCTCAAGAAAACGCCTTGTTTCCAGCACTTACAGTCGCTAAGGCTGCTCACCATGCCCCATCGGTTCGATTTCCTCGTCTTGGGCGGCGGCGTAGCGGGTCTCTCGTTCGCCCTCCAGGCGGCCCGGCACGGCACGGTGGCCATCCTCACCAAGCGTGACCGGTTCGAGAGCAACACCGCGTATGCCCAGGGTGGCATCGCCAGTGTGCTCGCGCCGTCCGACACGTTCGAGGCGCACATCGAGGACACCCTGGTGGCGGGTGCGGGGCTGTGCCACCAGGACGCCGTGGAAGTCACCGTGAAGGAAGGCCCCGCCCGGGTGAAGGAGCTGGTGGACCTGGGCGCGGACTTCAACCGCCGCACCACCGGCGAGTTCGACCTCACCCGAGAAGGCGGCCACTCCGCCCGCCGCATCATCCATTCGGGCGACATCACCGGCCGCGAGGTGCAGCGGGCGCTGCTCGCCGCATGCGACGAGGTGCCCAACATCACCTTCTTCCCGCACACAGCCGCCATCGACCTCATCCAGGACCGCAAGCTCCCCTCGCACGGCGTCAGCCGCTGTCTGGGGGTCTACGCGCTGATGGAGGACGGCATCATCGAGCGCTTCCTGGCCAAGGTGACGGTGCTGGCCACGGGCGGCGCGGGCAAGGTGTACCTGTACACGTCCAATCCGGACGTGGCCACCGGTGACGGCGTGGCCATGGCGTACCGGGCGGGCGCGAAGGTGGCGAACATGGAGTTCTACCAGTTCCACCCCACCTGCCTGTACCACCCGGAGGCCAAGAGCTTCCTCATCAGCGAGGCGCTGCGCGGCGAAGGCGGCAAGCTGAAGCTCAAGAACGGCGCGTCGTTCATGGAGCGCTACCACCCCATGGGCGCGCTCGCCCCGCGCGACGTGGTGGCGCGCGCCATCGACGCGGAGATGAAGCGCACCGGTGACGACTGCGTCTATCTGGACATGACGCACCTGGGCCGCGCCTTCCTCGCCGAGCGCTTCCCCAACATCTACGCCACGTGCAAGGCCTTCAACATCGACATGGCCGTGCAGCCCATCCCCGTGGTGCCCGCGGCGCATTACATGTGCGGCGGCGTCGTCACGGATTTGGAAGGACGCACCAACGTGCCCGGCCTGTACGCCATTGGTGAAGTCACGTGCACGGGCCTGCACGGCGCGAACCGGCTCGCGTCCAACTCGTTGCTGGAGGGGCTCGTGTTCGGCCAGCGGGCCGTCCAGGTGGCCGCCGAGGAGGTCCGCACCCAGCCCGTCCCGGCCGAGGACCCGCCCGCGTGGGACTCCGGCAGCGCGGTGGAGTCCGACGAGAGCGTCGTCGTCACCCACAACTGGGACGAGATTCGCCGGCTCATGTGGAACTACGTGGGCATCGTCCGGACGGACAAGCGGCTGATGCGCGCGCGCCGGCGGCTGGAGCTGCTGCGCGAGGAGATTCGCGACTACTACTGGCGCTTCAAGGTGACTCGCGACGTCATCGAGCTGCGCAACATCGCCGACGTGGCCTACCTCATCGTCGACTGCGCCAGCCGCCGCAAGGAGAGCCGCGGCCTCCACTACACGCTGGACTACCCTCACACGGACGACCACCGCTGGCTGCGGGACACCGTCGTCTCCCGGGAGCCTTGAGCGCTCATGTCCTCGCGCCCGCGCCGCATCCTCGATGCCCCACCCTCCGGCCCTGGCGCTGACGGCCCGGGTCCGCGACAGTCCGTCCCGGGCCCGCCGCTGCCCCGGCCCTGGGTGTGTTACGTCATCATCGCCGGCGCGGTGGGCATGTTCCTGGCCGAGCAGCTCCTCGCCATCTCGATGCGGGTGTCCAGCCCCTCCGGGAGCATCGTCCTGCCGCCCCTGGCGCTGTACGGCCCCGCCGTCCAGGCCGGCCAGTACTGGCGACTGCTCGGCGCGGTGTTGGAGCACGGCGGCGCCATCCACCTGCTCTTCAACATGTCGGTGGTGGTGACGCTGGGCTTCACGCTGGAGCGAGGCATCGGCAGCCTTCGCTTCCTGGGGTTGTCGCTCGTCACGGCCCTGGGCGCGTCCGCCTTCTCGCTGATTTTCGACTTCGACGTGCCCACCGTCGGCGCGTCCGGAATGATTCTCGGGTGGGCCGGCGCCATGCTGCCCGTCGCCACGCGCGAGGGCCGCCGGGACTTGTTCATCTGGTTGGCACAAGTCGCCGTCCTCAGCCTGCTACCGTTCGTGAGCTGGGCGGGGCACCTGGGCGGGTTCCTCTTCGGGCTGCCGTGTGGCCTGGCCCTGCGCATGGGCCGACAGGTGTACGCCCGCGCCCTGCCCATCATTCTTTTCATCACGCTGGTGGTGGCCCTCTACGCGGCCCACCCGGAACGGCGTGGAGGCTTTTGACATGGAAGTTCGAAGTGTCTGCGTGTTCTGCGGCTCCCGGCCTGGGGCCCGCCCGGAGTACCTGGAAGCCGCCACGCACATGGGCACCGAGCTGGCGCGCCGGGGGCTGACGCTCGTCTATGGCGGCGCCAGCGTGGGGCTCATGGGCGCGGTGGCCGACGCGGCGCTGGCCGCCGGAGGCACGGTGGTGGGCGTGCTGCCCGGCTTCCTGGGCGCGAAGGAGCTGGCCCACCGCGGCCTGACGGAGCTGCACTCCGTGGACTCCATGCACGAGCGCAAGGCGCTGATGGAGAAGCGCTCGGACGCCTTCATCGCGCTGCCCGGTGGCTACGGCACGCTGGATGAGCTCTTCGAAATCGTGACGTGGGCGCAGTTGGGCCTGCACCAGAAGCCCATGGGACTGCTGGACACGCGTGGCTTCTTCCAGCCGCTGCTGGCCATGGCCCGGCACCACGCGGAGGAAGGCTTCGTCCCCGTGGAGCAGGCCGTCCCCTTCGCAGTGAGTGACTCGCCCGCGGCGCTGGTGGACCGGCTCCTGGCCGGGCCAACCATGCCGACCGTGCAGAAGTGGCTGAAGCGAACCAGCCAGACGTGAGCGGGGCGCGCGTTACTGCGCGCTCACCGTCATCTCCGCCTTGCCCAGGGACGACGCCATGCGGAACGTCACCTTCTCCGTGCCGGGCGGGATGACAGGCCGTCCGTCGGACATCTGGGTGGGGAACTGCACCTCCCAGCCGACCCAGAAAATCGACGTGTAGGGGTAGTACGCCCGCGTCTGCAGATTCACGCGGCCCAGCCTGCGGATGCGCGAAGGCGTCACCTCGCCGGCCGGTGTCACCAGCGCCAGGCGCCAGATGGTGTGCTTGTAGTCAAAGTCCGCGTAGGCCGCGTCGTTGAAGTGCACGCCCATGAAGAACTCATGGCTCTGCGTGGCCTTCTCGCGCTCCTCCGCGATCAACTGCTCCACCTTCGGCGCGGGCAGTTGCTGGAAGGCCGCCTGGCGGTGCACACGCGCCTCGCGGAAGGGCACCGTCTGCAGCGTCACCGCCGCGAACAGGCGGGTATCGAAGCCGTCGTAGACTTCACGGCTGTCGCTGTAGCGCGCCAGGATCTTCCGGTAGGAGTGCTCGGCGTGCTCGTCGGGGAGCGACGGCGGCGGGTCCGCGACGGCGGTCGGCGGCGTGGTGACACACCCCGCCAGCAGCCCCACCAGGGCCGCGGCAACGAAGCGCTGCTTCACGGAATGAAGTCCTTGCGGGTGAACAGCGTGTGCAGCCTGTGGCCCGAGGCCTCCACGGCTTCACGCCCACCCTCCAGCCGGTCCACCAGCGCGAAGGCGCCCAACACCTTCAGGCCCTCCAATTGCGCCCGCTCGATGGCCTTGAGCGTGGAGGCGCCCGTCGTCACCACGTCCTCCACGATGGCCACCGCGGCGCCCTGCCCGAGCCCGCTCAGGCCTTCAATCCACTGGCCTGTCCCGTGCCCCTTGGGCTCCTTGCGCACGATGAACGCCGCCAGCGGCGTGCCCGACAGGTAGCCGGTGAGGCTCACCGCGGAAGCCAGCGGGTCCGCGCCCAGCGTCAATCCGCCCACGCCCACCGCTTCGGGCGCCTCACGGCGGATGGCCTCCAGGAACAGCCGACCGATGAGGAAGTGCCCCTCGGCCAGCAGCGCCGTGCGCTTGCAGTCGATGTAGAAGTCCGACTCCTTGCCGGAGGAGAGCACCACGCGACGCCGCTCGAAAGAGCGCTCCGTGAGCAGCTCCAGCAGCCGGGCACGGTCGCGCACGAGCGGTTGCACCATGGCCTACAAACCCTCCAGATACGTGACGAGCTCCGACGAGTACCGGAGCTGCATCAACAGCTCCGCCTTGCGCGATTCATCCAGGGCCGCGAACACGTCCGCCAGCAGCGAGAGGTCCTGGTTGATGGCCCCGAGGCGCTCCGCGACTTCCTGCGCCATCTCATCGGCATCAATCTCTTCCTCGACGCCTTCGGGCGCCAAGGTGTCCTCGGTGGCGAGCGCCTTCTCCAGCATGTCGCGCACCGCGGCGCTCAGCCGGCCTTGCGCCTCCAGCTCGTCGCGCTTGGCCTCCAGGACCTCCGGCCCCACGGGCGTGGCGTGAATCGCCTCCGCCAGCGACATCACCAGCGCGTCCTCGTCCGTGAGCCGCAGGTGGATGCGCGCCTGCACCGCGTCCCGCTTGAGGAAGCGCAGCGCCGCCACGCGCCGGAAGCCGCAGACCAGTTGGTAGCTGTCATCGCCCGCGGGACGGACATCCACCGGGAACAACTGCCCCAACCGCGCGATGTCCGTGGCCAGGCCCGACACGTCGCCTTCCGGGCGGAGCTTGAACCCGCTGTCGTCCTGGAGCTTCTCCAGTGGCAACAGCACTGTCGTCACCCTGCCCGCCAGCCGCTCTTCGGGCGCGTCGAGCACGTCCGGATCCTCGTCGGACTCGGCCTCCGCGTTGGGCTCTCCCGTCCAGAACGCGCCCTGAGGCGGCGCGTTCAAGCCAGGTGCCGTGCCCTCGGACGCGGTACCGGCCTCACCCGAGGCCCGAGCGGCATCCGGCTCGCCTTCGGCGCGCGGCTCGCTCGATTCACTTCCACCCTGCCCCTGGGACTCACTCACGGCCCGGTGCTCGCCCTGCGCATGAGACTCACCCTCGGCAGGTGGCGCTCCCGCGCCGTGGGCGTCGCCCCCGGCGTGGAGTCCACCTTCCTGCGAACCTGTCTGTTCCTGCGAGCCACCACTGCCCGACGCCCCGCCCTCGGACTGCGAGTCGCTCTCGGTCGGCTGCATGCCCTGACCCTGCGAGCCATCCATGGCCGCCGCCCCAACCACGGGCGACTGCGTGCTGTCGGACCGCGAACCATCACTGGCTGACGCCCCACCCGCCGACGACTGCGCGCCGCCGCTGGTCGACGCCCCACCGTCGGGCGACTGCGAACCCTCCGATTGCGAGCCACCGCGGACCTGCGCATCACCTTCGCGAGGCTGCGTGCTCTCAGACTGCGAGGCACCGCTCGCCTGCACACCATCTTCGCGAGGCTGCGTGCTCTCGGATTGCGAGCCACCGCTCGCCTGCGCCGTGCCTTCGCCAGAAGCCGAGCCCTCGGAGTGGGACTCCTGCTGCCCAGGCGACGTGCCTTCCTCGCGGCGCTCGCCAGCCTCCGGGGGCGTTCCTTCCCCGCCCTGGGCCTGAGACGCGCCATCCTGGCCGGACGACGAGCCCTCCGAGCCCTGGCCCTGCGCTACCTCGGACGCGGCGCCGCCGTGGCTTCCTTCACCCGAAGGAGCCTGGGCACCCTCGTGCCCAGACGACGCCTGCGAGCCACCCTCGGGCCCAGCACCCGCCGTCCCATCCTGTCCATCAACCCTGTGCTCGGCGTCCATGGTGGCACCCCTGATATGCCCACGCGCCCGCACCGCCAACGACTGGCGGCGCGGGCAGCGCGCGCTAGCGGGTCTTCTTCTTCACCACGACCTTCTTCTTCGCGCCAGCACCCACCAGGACTGGCGACGGACCCTCGGAGGAGCCCGCCTGCTCAGCCGGCTCCGCCCGCTCGACGCGGGTCGGCGGAGGCGGCGGCAGCGGCTTGCTTCCCAGGCCACCCAACCCCGGACGGGTGATGGGCGCCGAGGGGCGCGTCACCGCGGGCGGCGGCGTGGGCCGCGCGGGAGGAGGCGGGGGCGTGGGCCGCGAGGGCGGCGGAGGCGTCGTGGGCCGCGCTGCCGGAATGGTCGGACGGGCCGGCGTCATCGTGGGGCGGGTCACCGCCGCCGGACGGACCACCGCGGGGCGCTCGGCCGGCAGACGACCCGGCTCCACGTCACCCATGTCCACGCGGCCGCGGAAGCTGGCGCCGTCCACGATGATGACGCGCGGGGCGCGGATGTCGCCCACCATGCGGCCTTCGCGGGTGAGCTCCACGCTCTCGGTGGCGTTGATGTTGCCCACCACCACGCCCGAAACGATGGCGTTCCTCACCGCCACGTTGGCCTTCACCACGCCCGAGGGCTCCACGATGAGGGTGCGGCTGAGCGTCAGCTCACCCTCGACGCGCCCGCGAACCGTGAGGTCCTCGTCGCCCGTCAACCGGCCGCTGATGAGGATGGAAGGCCCCACCACGGTGTTGTCGACGGCATTGCTGCCTGAGAGCTCCTTCGCGGTGGCCACGAATCAGCGCTCCTTCATGTCCATGTCGACGTTGCCCTTGAAGGAGGCACCGTCGGCGATGAGGATTCGGGGCGCCTTGATGTCACCCACCACGCGGCAGTCCGTCTTCAGCTCCACCTTGTCGCTGGCGACGATGTTTCCCGTGACGCGGCCGGCGATCTCCACGTTCTGCGTCTCGATGTCGGCCTCGACGACGCCGCTGCCCTCCACGTAGAGGCTCTCCTTGAGGGAGATCTTCCCCTTCACGGTGCCCTGGATGACCAGGTCCTCGTCGCCGGAGATTTCCCCGTCGATGACGATGCTCGAGCCAATGACCGTATTCGCCATGAGTGTTGTCCGCCTCTAGAAAGGTGTGTGCCGTGCCGTGCGCGGCGTGAATCTCAAATGTCGTCGGGAAGCCGTACGTCCATCTCGATGGAGCCGTTGAACACGGCCCCGTCCTCGATGACGACGCGCGGCGCCTTGATGTCGCCGGCCACCTTGGCCGAGGCGTTGATGGCCACGCGCGACGAGGCGTCGATGTTGCCGCTGGCCTCGCCGTTGATGGTCAACTCCTCGGCGCGGATGTCCGCCTGCACCTTGCCGGTGCTCTCGATGGTCAGGTGGTTCTTCAGGGCAATCTGCCCCTCCACCCGTCCCTCGATCACCAGGTCCCCACCTCCCGTGAGGTTTCCCTTGATGACGATGCCCTTGCCGATGATGCCCGTTTCACCCGTTGCCATGCGGTGACCTCACCCAGCGCCAGCTCCTCCCTAGGAGCCGGGCGACCTGATTATGTCAGAGATGCGCGGAGATCCAGCCGGAGATATCCCGGAACACCTCCGCACGACCCACCTCGTTGAGCGGTTCATGCCGCATTCCGGGGTACTCCTTGAACTTCTTGTCCGGCGAACCGGCCCGTTCGAAGTACTCCCGCGCCGCCACCGGGGCGGCGACCCCATCCTCCGCGCCACACAGCACGAACAGCGGCACTTGAATCTTCGGCGCCAGCAGCATCGCCTGAACCTGGGCCTGGTTGGACTGGATGAACCAACGCGGCGTGGCGATGTCCTGATGAAGCGGGTCCTCCCGGGTGGCCCGCTGGACCTCCACGTCATACGTGAGGTCCTCCACCTTCAGTCCGGAGGCGATGCTGAGCCACGGCACCACCTTCCCCACGGCCTTCGCCGCCATCACCTTCACCGCCGGTGGAGTGATGGCCAGCTTGAGGTATGGGGCCGACAGCACGAGCCCCGACAGGCCCTCCACCTGCTGACGGGCGGCCCACGTCGCCGCCATCAGGCCGCCGTGGCTGTGCGCCAGCATGAAGGCCTTCTTGCCCTCGGACACCGCGCGGACGCGCTCCCAGAAGACCTCCAGGTCATCCAGGTAGTCCGGCCACTTCTCGCAATACGCCCGGCGTCCATCCGCGCGCCCATGGCCCCGGTAGTCGAAGCCGTGGACCGCGAAGCCCTCCGCCAGGAGGGCGTCCGTCACGAAGGTATAGCGTCCGAAGTGGTCACCGTAGCCGTGGACCACCGCGACATGCGCCCGGGGCTCCGCGTCTGGCAACAGTGACTTCCAATACAGCCGGGTCCCGTCCCTGCCGGGAAAGAAGCCCTCGTCGTGACGCACCATAGGCGCAGCAACTTAGCGGTCTGGCGCACGCGTGGGTAGCGCCTTGAGCTTGCGCTCCAGGGCCGCGCGCTGTTCCGGGGGCTCGGCGGACTCGGGGTCCAGCGTCAGCACCTCCAGCGCGCGCCGCCAGACGGCCGCGGCCTCGTCCATCCGGGACGCCCGCTGGTACGCGTCTCCCAGGTGTTCGAGGATGACGGGCTCGTCCGGCGACAACGACGACGCGCGCTCCAAGGCGTCCACCGCCCGGGTGTAGTCACCCCGCCGGAAGTACACCCAGCCCAGCGAGTCCAGATAGGCCCCGGTCTCCGGCCGCAGCTCCAACGCCCGCCGCACCCGCCGCTCGGCCTCGTCCAGGTTCTGCCCCGCCTGCGCCAACAGGTATCCGAGGAAGTTCAGCGCCGCGGCGTGGTCCGGCGACACGGCCAGCACCGCGCGCATGCGGGCCAGCGCGCCAGGGACGTCCCCTTGCCGCTCATGGGCCGCGCCCAGCACGTAGAGCAGGTCCTCGTCGCGGGGGAAGCGCGCCACCGCGTCCCCCAGCAAGCGAAGGGCCTCGTCCCCACGCCCTTGCCGGTGGAGCATCGCGGCCAGCGCGTCATACAGCGCCGCGGAGGGCCCCGCGTCGAGCGCCTCCCGCAGCAACGCCTCCGCCCGGCCCGGCGTGCCGCCCCGCTCCAGCGCGCGGGCGAACTGCGCGCGGAGGTCCACGTCCTCGGGCGCATCCTGGATGGCGGCTCGGTACAGCGTGATGGCGCGTGAATGCTCTCCCACCAGGGACAGGCTGCGCGCGCGGCGGACGCGTGCGTCGGCGAAGACGTCCGACTCCTGGGGCACGCCTTCGAAGGCCACCGCGGCATCGGAGAAGCGGCGCATCCGCTCGTGGACCAACCCCGCGTAGTAGGCCAGCCGGGGCTCGCCTGGGTCGCCCCGGCGCGCGGACTCCAGGACCTCCGCGGCCGCCGAGGGCTCGCGCGCGGCGAGGTAGCTGAACGCCACCCGCACCGGAATCTCCGGCTCGGACGAAAGCGACAGCAGCCGGTCGAAGTACGCGCGCGCGCGGACCACGGAGTCGGCCTTCAAGGCCATGCGGCCAGCGGACAGCAGGACCTCCCGGCTGTCCGGATCTCTTTCCAGCGCGCGGGCCAGGGTCTCCTCCGCCTGCGCGGGCCGGCCGGTGTCCTCGTAGAGCCGCGCGAGCGCTGTCAGCACCTCCACGTCCCCCGGAGCCCGCACGGCCGCCTCGACCAGCATGCGCTCGGCACGCGCCGAATCGCCGCGCTCCGCCAAGGCCAGTCCCAGACGCTGGTAGCCCGAGGCCTCGCCCGGCAGCGCCTGCGCCAACGACTCCACCACCTTCACCGCCGCGTCCGGGGCCCCCAGCTCCATGTGAAGCTGGGCCATCACCAGGTAGGCCTCGGGTTCGCGCGGCTTGAGCGTCATCGCGCGCCGCAGGTGCAGGCGGGAACGGGTGAAGCGCTTCGACTCCATGAGCACCCGCCCGAGCAGGACATGCGCCGGGTAGTAGGTGGGAGCGCGGAGCACCGCCTTGCGCAGCTCGCGCTCGGCGCGAGTCAGGTCGCCCAGCCGGGCGTACTCCTCGCCCAGCCGGGTGAGCAGCAGCGGATTGGCGTCATCCGTGGCCAAAGCCAGGCGAAGCGCATCCACCGAGCCCCGATGGTCCCCCACATGGTGGCGGAGTCGGGACTCGAGGAAGTTCGTGTAGCTGGCGGAGGACGCGTAATGGCCCTCATCCGTCGCGGCGGCGTCGATGGCCTCCCGCATCGCCTCCCGGTCCACGCGGGGCCGTCGCGACGGGGCCGCCGCGAGGGCACCCGGCGCCACGAGGGCGGCCAGCAAGGCGGAGACGAGGAGTCGGGACGAGCTCACGCGACCTGGAGTCTAGCGTGAGCCCGTCCTGCGTGCAGGCACCTCAGGTGTCTTCGGGACCCGGAGCGCCCAGCTTCTCCAGCAGCATCTCCACCGAGTCGCTGTCCTGGCTCACATCCGCCACCGCCGACCGGTACTCCGTGTCCGTCACCTTCTCCACATCCGGCAGCATGCGGTTGATGACGGCCCGAGCGGCATCCGCCTGGCACTCCGGCAGGACGACGGCGAACACCCCTCCGCCCAGGTGGGAGATGGCATCCGGATGGCGCACCCGCTTGCGCATGACGTCGGCGATGCTGGAAGGCACCGGGTCCACCGGACGGTCGGGGCGCAGCACCGCCAGGCTGAGCGCACGGTGGTAGCGGCGGCTGCGGGCCACCTCCTGCTCCAACCGCAGGAGCAGCCCCCGCCGGTCGTGCAGGCCCGTTGCGGGGTCGCTGCCCGTGCGGCGCTGCAGGGCGCTGGACTTCTCCTTCTCCTGCTGCTCGCGCTCGCCCTGGCGCAGCTTGAGGGCGCGCTCGGTGCGGTTGAGGAGCTCCACCGCGTTGAACGGCTTGCTCATGTAGTCCACCGCGCCCAGGTTCAGCGAGCGGACCTTCTCCGCGACGCCCTGGTGGGCGGACAGCAGGATGACGGGGATGCGCGCCGTGTCCGTGGAGGACTTGAGCGCCATGGCCGCGTCCAGGCCGTCCAGCTTGGGCAGGAACACGTCCATGACCACCAGATCCGGACGCTGGGCCTTCGCCCGGGCCAGGCCCTCGGCGCCGTCGCGCGCCACGTCGACGCGGTACTTGGAGCGCAGCACCTCCGACAGGACGGCGGCGATCTCCGGCTCGTCCTCCACCACCAGCACGCGCGGCTGCTCCTGCGGCGAGGGCGCGGCGGCGGGAGGCGGACGCGGGTTGCGCGCCGCTTCCTGCGCCAGCGGCAGCGTGAAGACGAAGACGCAGCCGGTGTCCGGCGGGCTCTCCGCCCAGATTTCACCGCCGTGCAGCTCCACGAACTCCTTGCAGATGGCCAGGCCCAGCCCGGTGCCCTTGCCACCGTGACGGTACCGGTCGAAGACGAGGTGCAGCTCGTCCGGCGGAATGCCCACGCCGTCGTCCTGCACGCACACCTTGGCAGCGTCGCCGTCCGGGCGGCCCAGGCGCTGGGTGCTCACCACCACCTCGCCGTCCTGGCGCGCGTGGTGGATGGCGTTGGTGATGAGGTTCTGCAGCACCTCGTGCAGCTTCACCTCGTCGCCAATGAGCATCAGGCTGTCGGGGCAGTCCGCGCGCAGGGCCACGCCCCGGTCCGCGGCCAGAATCTCCAGCTCGTTGACGGCGTCGCGGCAGAGCTGCGCCACGTCCAGCACGCGGGGCTCGATGGACAACCGGGCCGCCTCGCCCTTGCCCTTCTCCAGCAGCGACTCCACCAGCCCGAGGATCTTCTTGCCCTGGCGAATCATCGCCTCGGCGGACTGGCGCTGCTGCGCCTCCAGCGGACCTTCCTGGAGCAAGCGGCCGTGCCCCAGGAGCACCTGGAGCGGCGCGCGCAGGTCGTGGCTGCACACCGCGATGATTTCGTCCTTGAGGCGGTTGAGTTCCTTCAGACGCCGGTTGGCATCGTTCAGCTCCTGGTAGCGCTGGACGTACGCCTCCTCCAGGTCCTCGCGCTTCTTCTTCACCGCCGTGTGCAGGCGCGCGTTGCGGATGGAGTTGGCCAGCACGCCGGCCACGGCCTGCGCGAACTCCTGCTCGTCACGACCGAACGACGCGTCCGCGCGCGACACGCGCAGGAACAGCGCGCCCAGCAGGTCGCCCTGGCAGATGAGGGGCTGCACCAGGATGGACTTCACGCCCAGCGGGAGGATGCTGGTGCGCACGTCCGCCATCAACGGGTCCCGCTGCGCCTCGTCGATGACCACCGCCTCGCGGGTCTCCAGCGCGCGGCGCAGCTCGGGGTAGCGCATCACCTCGATGTCCAACTGGACGAGGCTGGGGTCCTCCTGCGTGGCCACCACCTTGGCGGTGCGGGCATGGCTGCCCTCCACCAGCACCACCGAGCAACGGTCCGTCCCGGTGACGCGGCCCACCTTGTCCACGGCGATGCGGAGGATCTCCTCCAGCTCCAACGAGCTGGTGGCCGCCTGGGTGATTTCGAGCAGCATCCCCATGCGCATGCGGATCCGCTCCTCGCGGTCCCGCAGCCGGCCCACGCGCAGCGCCGCCTCCAGCCGGGGGACGACCTCGTCCGCGCTGCGAATCCAGTCGTCCACCGCCAGGCGCTTGAAAGCTTCCGCCGAGCGCGTACGGCCCAGGTCCACCAGCACCGGCAGGCGCTGCAACCGGTCCACCTTGCGTAGCGACTCCAGCATCTCCGCGGCCCGCTTCGCCGTCACCGCCAGGAGCACGACCTCCGGCTGCAAGGTGTCCGCCACCTGCGCCAGACCGCTCTCCTTCTCCGTGGACGCGCAGTGGTAGCCGCTCGACGTGAGCCGCTCCATGAGCGCATCACCCGCCTCCTTGGCGGCCACCACCAGCACGCGTCCCCGCTGATCAGCCTGCATCTCGACTCTCACGGTGAACCCCAGCCCTGGCGACCTGGCCCCGGGTTGAGAGGCCGCAAATACCCGCTGCGTGCGAAAGAGTTCATGGTTCGGATCCCGATCATGCCGCTGAACACGCCCTGGGGCCAGAACGGCGGGCATGGGTGGGAGGATGTGGCCTACTCGGTGCCAATCGCCCCGAAGCCGGCCCGGCGCGGAGCGTACACGATGGACGTCTCTTCCCTACTGCCCACGAGCCACGTCCGCCCGCCCTGCCACCCATCAGGCGCCACCCAGGCTGCAGTTGCAACTCCCTGGCGCCCTGTGCCTGTGACGCCGCCCACCGAAGTGAGGTCCCAGCGGCGCGGCGGGGAGTACCACAGCCCGCGAGCCTTGGGGGACGTTCCGGACCCGGGCCGCGAGCCCCCCAGTCAGGGCCGCCCGGAGAGCCTGATGGCCGCGGCTGCCCGGGACCGGCCGTACGGGATAGAGTCCGGGGCCATCATGGCCCTCCCCTCCCTGACGCGGCGCGCATGGCGCCCTGCCTTCCTTGTCGCCAGCAGCCTGGCCGCAGCCTGTGGTGGCAGCGAACCGCCCCCTCCCACGCCGGATCCCCCGCAAGTCGCCCTGACGGTCCCCGCGAGCATCATCTCGGACACCCACCTGGACGTCATCGTCACCGTGTCCGGCTGCGAGGGCAGCTCCACGCTCAATGTCCGGGACCGGGAGACGATTCTCCGGACCTTCCCGCACAGCGGCGGCACCATGACGCTGCGGCTGGAGCGCAATGACATCCCCTACGCCACCGTGGGACTGGCCGCGAACCTGTCGCTGAACGCGGTGGCCGTGTGCTCGGACGGACGCACCAACAACTCCCAGCCCGCGCCCGTCAGCTACTTCCCCGTGCAGCGGCGCATCGTAGAGCCGCAGAACGCGGGCCAGGTCGTCACCGACCACTTCGTCATCGATGGGACCACCGCCAACCCGAGCTTCATCGGCTGCGGCGTCCCCTCCACGGAGATCTCCACGATGTACCGCGTGGACCTCAGTGGCAACGTGACGCACACCGTCGGGATGCCGATTACCTGCAACCCCGAGACGGTCATCACCGAGCGCAACCCCGTCAGCGGCAAGCGCTGGGTGTGGACGCCCAACGTGGGCGCCTTCGCCATCGACGCGCAGATGCAAATCACCGCGCGGACGACGACGGACATCGGCCCCACGCAGCTCACGGTGCTGCCCGGTGGCGACGCCATCATCGTCAACCGCATCGACGAGGTGCGCCGGCTGTCCCACAACCCCAACGGCACGTCGGAGAGCGTCGCCGAGGTCAAGTGGCTCTACGCCCCCACCACGCTGGAGAGCGTCATCGCGCCGCCGCTGGTGCGCGCGGACGGCCTGATTCTCATCGCGTCCCTGGGCACGGGCCCGGATGCCTCACGCACGGACGTCACCGTCACCGAGCTGTACGCGGGAGAGACGGGTGAACAGGGCGCGGGGGGCACGGCGCGCGCGGCCTTCAGGCTGCGGACCTTCGCCCGCAACGAGCGCCTCCCGCTGGGCGCGTTCAACGACACGGGCAGCACGCTCTACCTGGGCCTCCAGTTGGGCTCGGAGCAGTCGCAGGTCATCTCCTGCTCCGCCACCCAGGACGAGTGCGAGGGAACACGACTCCAGTGGACCAGCCCCGCGCTGCCGGTGCCGCTCGCGCACATCCTCTACCACCCGGGCGCCTCGCGCCTCGTCGCGGTGGGCCAGAAGCGCGTGTGGTTCCTCGACGCGTCCGGCCAGATTCGCAACCGGGACAACCGCTCCATCGACGCGAATGGCGCGCTGAACGTCCTCCAGGTGCTTCGCCGGCCCAACTCGCCCGAACTCTTCCTGCTCAACGCGACCGAGCGACGCGCTGACAACCCATTCCCACTGCCCAACGAAATCGTCGCCGTGGACCAGACCGGCAACGGCGAGGCGCGCGAGCTGTTCCGCCACCAGGTGGTGGGCAGCCTGGGCGGCTCCATCGACCCGGAGGGGCGGCTGTGGATTCGCACCGGCTTCGACGTCGTGCAGACGCTGGCGCTGTCCGAGTACCGCCGCTACCGGCCGTAGCCCGCGTGGGCACCGGCTGAAAGCTCAGGGCCTGCTGGCGACGAGGAGCGCTTCCACGTTTCCAGCGGGCCCGGGCACCGTCGAGTCCATCAGCCCGAGCACCTCCAGGCCCTGCTCGCGAACGAACGCCGTCACCGTGTCGATGGCGTCCTGACGCGCGGCCACGTCCCGCACGACGCCGCCCTTCCCCACCCGGTCCGGCCCCACCTCGAACTGCGGCTTCACCAGCGCCACCAGCAGCCCGCCCGGCTCCAGGTACGTCAGCACCGACGGCAGCACCTGCGTGAGGGAGATGAAGCTCACGTCGATGACGACAACGCCGACCTTCTCCGGCAGGTCCTCTTCCGTGAGGTAGCGCGCATTCACCCGCTCGCGCGAACGCACCCGGGCGTCCGTGCGCAGCTTCTCGTGAAGCTGTCCGTAGCCCACGTCGATGGCATGCACGCGGACCGCGCCGTGCTGGAGCAGGCAGTCGGTGAAGCCACCCGTGCTGGCTCCGATGTCCGCGGCCACCTTGCCCCGCACGTCGAGCTCGAAGTGGTCGATTGCGCCCTTCAGCTTGAGCCCACCCCGAGACACGTAGGGCATCACCTCGCCCTTGAGGCGAAGCTCCGCCTCTTGCGGAATCAGCGTGCCGGGCTTGTCCACGCGCTGGTCATCGACGACGACCTGGCCGGCCAGGATGAGCGCCTGGGCCTTGGTGCGCGACTCCGCCAGCCCGCGCTCCACCACCAACACGTCCAGCCGCTCCTTGCGAGGCTTCACCGCGCGCTCCCTTCCAGCAACGCCCGCCCCGCGCGACGCAGCCCCTCCGCGTCCAACCCCAGCTCCGCGCGCTGCACGCGGGCGTCGCCATGGGGCACGAACGCATCGGGCATGCCCACCAGGCGCACGCGAGTCATCACGCCGTGAGCCGCGAAGAGCTCCAGCACCGCGCTGCCCAATCCACCGCGCGTCGTGCCCTCTTCCGCCACCACCACGGGCCCGGCGCGGCCGGCCTCCAGCAACGCGGCCTCATCCAGCGGCGAGGCCCGGCGCGCGTCCAGCACGCTCCACCCCGGCTCGCCTCGCGCGGCGTCCAGCGCGGCGATTCCCAGCGGGCCCAGCGTCACCAGCGTCAACCGGGGCGACTCCGCCCGCAGGAGCCAACGCGCCCCTTGCAGCGGCGCCCCTCC
Organism: Myxococcus hansupus; assembly: GCF_000280925.3. Classification (NCBI taxonomy): domain Bacteria; kingdom Pseudomonadati; phylum Myxococcota; class Myxococcia; order Myxococcales; family Myxococcaceae; genus Pseudomyxococcus; species Pseudomyxococcus hansupus. The sequence continues at coordinate 2,656,304 of NZ_CP012109.1, read as the reverse complement.
CGCCTGGGCATCCGGAGGCAGCGCCGGCAACGTGCCCCGCGGGAACCGGATGACGGAGGGATGCGGCGCCGCCAGGGCCGTGTCCAACATGGGAGCCAGGTCCTCGCCCACCACGGGGGACCACAGGTGGAGGTCCGGCATCGCCCGCAGCGACGCCACGTCATACGTCCCCTGGTGGGTGGCGCCGTCAGCGCCCACGAGCCCCGCGCGGTCCACCGCGAAGACGACGGGCAGTCCCGGCAGACACACGTCGTGGATGATCTGGTCGTACGCGCGCTGAAGGAACGTCGAGTAGATGCAGCACACCGGACGCGCGCCCGCGGCGGCCAACCCCGCGCTGAAGGTCACCGCGTGCTGCTCGGCGATGCCCACGTCGTGCACGCGGTCCGGGAAGCGCGCCTTGAGCGCGTTGAGCGCCGAGCCCTCCAACATAGCCGGCGTCACCGTCACCACGCGCGGGTCGCTCGCCATGGCGTCTTCCAGCACCGCCGCGAAGGCCTCGCTGAAGGTCCGCTGGCCACCGCGCGAGCGCACCAGCTTTCCATCGCGCCACTCGTACGGCCCCATCGCGTGACCGCGCGTCTGCGCGTCGGCCTCCGCTGGCGGAAACCCCTTCCCCTTCAGCGTCAGCGCGTGCACCACCACCGGCCGGGAGGAAGCCCGAGCCTCGCGCAGCGCGTGAATCAACGCGCCCAGGTCATGCCCATCCACCGGGCCCAGGTACGTGAAGCCCAGGCCCTCGAAGAAGCCCCGCGCCTCGCGGGTCCGCAGCAGGGAGGGAATGGCGCCCACGTTGGCGCTGATGGACATCTGGTTGTCGTTGAGCACGACGACCAGCGGCAGGTGGCCGCCGCCCGCGTTGTTGAGGCCCTCGAACGTGAGGCCGCCGGTGAGGCCGCCGTCGCCCAGCACCGCCACCACGTGGCCCCGGTGCCCCATCATCCTCCGGCCCTCCAGGACCCCCAGGGCCGCGGACACCGCCGTGCACGAATGGCCCGCCAGCAGCGCATCGTGCGGACTCTCCCGAGGGTCCAGGAAGGGCGCGATGCCCCCCGCGTGCCGCAACGTGTGCATCCGCTCACGCCGCCCCGTGAGGAGCTTGTGCGCGTACGCCTGGTGGCCCACGTCGAAGAGCAGCGCGTCGCCCGGCGAATGGAACACCCGGTGCAGCGCGACGATGAGCTCCACCGCGCCCAGGGAGGCCCCCAGGTGGCCTCCCACGCTGCCGCAGATGGAGATGATGTCCTCGCGAAGCTCCTGGCACAGGCGCGGCAGGTCCTCCTCGGGGAGCGCGCGGACATCCGAGGGCGAGCCGATGCGTGCCAGCAACTGCGACATCAGGACTGCCGCTCCACCGTGTAGCGTGCCAGCGCCGCGAGCGGTCCGTCCTCGCCCTCCAGGGGACGCACGGCCGCGATGGCCTCGGACACCTTCTCTTTCGCGAGCTTCCGGGACGCCTCCAGGCCCACCACCGCCGGAAAGGTGAAACGACCCGCCGCCGCGTCCGCGCCCGCGGGCTTGCCCAGTTGCTCCGCGGTGGCCGTCACGTCCAGCACGTCGTCGGCAATCTGGAAGGCCAGCCCCACCGCTTCGCCGTAGGCCGCGGCGCGAGCCAACGCATCCGCGTCCCCGCCGCCGGCCAGCACACCCATGCGGCACGCCGCGCGGATGAGGGCGCCCGTCTTCATGCGGTGCAGCCGGAGGAGGTAGTCGAGCGCGGCCGGACGGTCCTCCGCGATGTCCAGGACCTGACCGCCCACCATGCCCGCGGCCCCGGCCGCCACCGCCAGCTCGCGGCAGAGCGCGGCGCGAGCGGCCTCCGGGCCACTGGCCACCAGCGTGAAAGCCTCCGTCAGCAGCGCGTCGCCCGCGAGGATGGCCATGGGCTCGCCGTACACCTTGTGGTTGGTGAGCCGGCCCCGGCGGTAGTCGTCGTTGTCCATCGCCGGCAGGTCGTCATGCACCAGCGAATAGGTGTGCACGTACTCCAGCGCGCACGCGGCATCCCCCGCCACCGCGGACACGGTGCTCTCGCGGGCCACGATGTCGGCGAAGGCCAGGCAGAGCACCGGGCGAAGGCGCTTGCCTCCGGCCATCAGGGAGTAGTGCATGGCCTCCGCGAGCCTCGGCGGCGTGCCCGCGGGACCGAGCCGGTTCATCCGCTCGTTCAGCAGGGCCTCGACGCGCGCCTGCTGGGCGGCCAGGAAGGTGTCCAGTTGAAACGTTGCCAAGTGCGTCCGAACCCCTCTTACGGAATCTCCGCGGGCACGAGCTCGCGGATGCGGCTGACGAGCTTGTCCATGTCCAGCGGCTTGACGAAATAATCCGCGGCGCCGACTTCCATGCCGTGCCGCTTGTCCTCGGGCTCACCGCGTCCACTGATGAAGATGACGGGGATGTCCCGGAACTGCTCGTTCTTCTTCACCGCCCGGCACAGCTCGAAGCCGTCAATCCAGGACATGTTCACGTCCAGGAGGATGGCGTGCGGCCGGTGCAGTTGGAGCGAGGCGATGAGCCGCAGGCCGTTGGCTGCCATGGTGACGGCAAAGCCCTCGTCCTCCAGGGCCGCCGCCAGCAGCTCCCGCGTGTCGCGGTCATCATCGACAATGGTGATTTTCGGCTTCGACATGCCGGCATGGACGCGCCCGAGCCACCTAGAACGGGACGTCATCCTCCGGGGGCGGACGGGGGGCCGGAGCGCGAGGGGCCGCGGGGGCCGCCGCCGGACGTGCCGACGCCGCCAGCGGGGCGACCACGTCCTTGCCATCCTCATCCAGCAGGAGCTGCTCGATGCGCTGCTCCGCCTCGGTCAGGAGCTTCTCACCCCGGCGAACCAGCCGGATGCCTTCCTCGAAGGCCTTGAGCGAGTCCTCCAGAGAGAGATTTCCACTCTCCAGACGTCCCACCGTCTCCTCGAGCCGGGAGACCACATCCCCGTACTGCTCGGGAACCTCGGCCTCCGCCACCTTGTCCGCCTTGGGCGCCTTGTCCGACTTCGCCACTGCCATCCACCTCCCCGTGTGGGGCGCGGGACTCTAGAGGGTGGCCCGTCAGCAGTCCACCGGCCCTTTCACCGCCGTGACGGTGGCTTCGATTTCTTCACATCCTCCCAGCGTCTTCGCGCCATTCGACGCGAGCTTCAGCCCCAGGCGCTCTCCCACCTGGACATCCGCGCCCGTGCGGACCACCGCGCCGTCGCGTTGGCGGAACACCACCGAATAGCCGCGCGACATCACCTTCAACGGACTCATCGCGTCCAGCCGTCCCTCCAGACGCTGAAACCGCCTCTGTGCATCCGCCAGGGCCCCTTGTTGGAGCGCCAGCAGCCGCGACCGTTGTGCGGCCAACCGGGCGTGCTCGCGCGACACCTGGGCCGCCGGTGACGCCCGCTCCAACACCAGCCGGGCCGAGGCCAACGCGCCTTGCCGCTCCGCCACGCCGGAGCGCACCGCCTCCGACAACCGCATGGCCAGCTTCAACAGGTGCGCGCGCTGCTCGCCCAGGCGGGCCTGGGGACGCGCGCGCTGGAGCCGCTCCGTCAACGCCCGGAGGCCCTCCCGGTGTCCACGCACCGACGGCCGCAGCACGCGCATCATCGACTCCACCTGCTCCGACAGGTGCAGCCGCTGATGATTGATGGCCCGCCGCGGGTCCTCCAGCAGCGACGCGAGCTGCCCTTGCTCCTCGCGCAGCTCCAGCACCCGGCGTTCCATGGCGCGCCGCAGCCGGCCCGCCTGGGTGGCCAGCGTCAGCTCCAGGTCGGCCAGCACGGGCGCCAGGCGCTCCGCCGCGGCGCTGGGCGTGGGCGAGCGCAGGTCCGCGACGAAGTCCGCGATGGTGAAGTCGATTTCGTGGCCAATGGCCGACACCACCGGCACCGGCGAGGCGAAGATGGCGCGGGCCACCAGCTCCTCGTTGAAGGTCCAGAGGTCCTCCACCGAGCCACCGCCTCGCGTCACCACGATGACGTCCACGTCCGTGCGCGACAGGCGCTGAATGGCGCGAGCCACCTCGACCGCGGAGCCCTCGCCCTGCACGCGGGCATCCGCCACCAGCACGCTCTGCCGCGGGTTGCGCGAGTGCAGCACGCGGAGGAAGTCCTGGAGCGCCGCGCCCGTGCGGCTCGTCACCACGCCAATGCGCTGGGGCAGGAACGGCAGCGGCCTGGGCGGACGCACCCGCCCGGGCCCGATGAGCCCTTCTTGCGCCAGCCGCTCCTTGAGCTGCTCGAAGGCGAGCGCGAGCGCGCCCTCCCCCACGGGCTCCAGCCGGTTGACGATGAGGCTGTAGCGCCCCTGCGGCTCGTAGAGGTCCACGCTGCTTTCGGCCAGCACCTCCATGCCGTCGCGCAGCGCGAAGCGAAGCCGGGCCGCCATGGAGGCCCACACCTTCGCGTCAATGGAAGCCCCGGAGTCCTTCAGCGCGAAGTACCAGTGGCCTCGCGCGTTCGGCCCGCGAAAGCCCGTCACCTCACCGCGGACGATGACGCGGGCGAAGCGCGACTCCAGCGTCTGCTTGAGCTGCCGGGTGAGCTCGCCCACCGACAGCACCACGCGCTCGGGCTTGGGAGGCGGCGGAGGCGCCCCCTCCATGGGGCCCAGCAAGGAGGTGCCGTCCGCATCGGGCGGCGACGGTGGCGGCTTCTTGGAAGCCGCCACCTGCGGCTCGGACGTCGCAGCGCGCGGACGGGAGGCGCCACCGCCGAACAAATCACCTTGCAGCCCCGTGGGCGGCAAGGTGCCACCTCCTGCCTTGCGCCGGGTCATCGCGACAGCTTCTCGACCCAGGTCTTCGCCTTGTCGTGGTACTCGTCGTCGGGCGGCGTCATCGCCACCACGTCCTTGAACTTGGGCAGGGCCTCCTCGGGGCTGCCGTCCTTCAAGGAGTAGGCCTGGAGGTAGACGTCCTTCGCCTTCGTCCGGAGCTCGCTGATGATGTTGGTGGCGCCGGTGTGGCCCGGGTCGGCCTGGAGCGCCTTGCGCGAGTAGTCCATGGCGCGGCTCCACTGCCCCGACGCCTTCGCCGCGGTGGCGCCCTTGTAGAAGATGGTGGCCGCGCGGGTGCCCGCGTTGCGCGCCATCTTGCTCGGACGCCCGCCGGTGATCTCCTTGTCCAGGTTCATCAACTTGGACAGACCCTTGGCATCCAGGTCCTCCAGGCGCTTGTACAGGTTGCCGAACTCCGTCACCTGACCGAGCACCTTCTTGCACTGCGGCGTGCGCGCCATGCACGCATTGAGGATGGCCACCGCGCCGGACATGTCACCGTCGCGGAAGCGGTCCACGGCGGGCTCCCACGGCTTGGGCGCCGGCCCCTGCACCACCGGCCGAGGCGTGTCACGGACGATGATGGCCTGCGCCGCCTGCTCGTTGATGAGCTTCGCGTCCCGGTGCTCCGGGAAGGCCACCAGCACGTCGTCGGTGATGGCCTTCGCCATGTCGAGCTGGTTCTCGTCGAGCAGCTTCCGGGCCTCGCGGGTGCGGGTGTCCGCGGCCTCGAACAGCTCGCGCTTCGCCGCGTTGACCTGCTCGTAGAGGAACTGGCTCTCGCCGGTGCTCCCCAGCAGCCCGCTGGCCTTGCCCAGCTCCTTCTTCGCCAGCGCCGCGCGCGCGCCCGTCAGCTTCTCCTGGATGGGAATCTCGCGCGCGGCATGGCCCAGGTAGTCGGCCACGCCCGGGTAGTCGGGCGCCTCGGTCTGGAGCTCCTCCAGCTTGGCCTTCGCCTCCACCCACTTGCCCTCGCGGACCAGGTTCTTCGCGTCCTGGAAGAGGCTGCCGAGCATCTCGCGGCGGGACTTGCCCTGCCGCGCCTCCTCGGCCGCCACCGCCTGCTGCTGCTGGACGTTCATCCGGACCAGGCCCAGACCCGCGAACAGGAGGACGACGACGCCCACCGCGGCCAGCTTGATGATCTTCTTCTTCTTCAGCTCTTCCGGCGTGGGCGCGGCGGCGGCCGCATGCCGGGAGCTGCGCACGCGCCCCCCTTCGCCCCGAGGCCCGGGACGGGCCGGAATCGCGCCACGGGCACCGGACGCCCCCGGACGCGGACGCGGGCCAGGAGCCGGCGCGGGTGCCCCCACCATCATCGTGGAGTTGGCCACGTCCTCGAAGCGAAGCTCCGTGTCGCCCAGCGTGATGACGTCACCGTTGGACAGCGGCGTCTCGTCGTTGATGACGTCGCCGTTGACGAGCGTGCCGTTGCCCGAGCCCAGGTCGCTCACCGTCCAGCCCGTGCCGCTCTTGCGCACGGCGACGTGCTTGCGGGACACGGAGGTGTCGGGGATGCAAATGGCGTTATCGGTCGCTCGACCGATGACGTACTCGTCCTCGGACAGGGCAAACTCCTCGCCGTTCTTGGGGCCTGCGACGCAAATGAGCCGGGGAGCGGAGGAGACCGGGGCGGGCGCGGGCCGGGCGGCCGTCCTGCGCGCGGCGGGACGGGACCCGGTCCCACCCGAAGGTGCCCCGGACGGAGGCCTGCGGCGTGCCGGAGGGGAACCGTTGGACATGCGAATCACCGACTTCCTGACGAAGGGAGCACGCGCCTACAGCTCGTGCTCGTAAGCCAACTGCAAACCTAGATTGTGGCAGCGATGCTCGGCCGTAGGGAAGCGCCGACCCATTTCCTGCAACGCGGCACGGGCGGTCCGCGCATTCCGGTACTGAACGCTCCGCTGAAAATCGAGCATCAACTGGCTGCACTTATGGTCGAGCTCGCCTGACACCTGAGCGAGCTGGAAGCGCACGTCCTGGTAGATGTCCGGCTTCGTGTCCAGTGCCTCCAGCGTCACCCACGCGAAACGGTACTGCTGCCACGCCTTGAAGAGATTCTCCGCCCCGACGTCGCGCGACTCGTAGAAGCGGGCTCCCGCCGTGACGTACTGGCGCGCCTTGGCCAGCAGCTCTTCCTGCGGAAGCTCCGGCACGGGAATGATCTCCAGCCGCAGGTTCCACACCCGCCACGTCTCCTGCCCGGGCGGGTTGCGCACGTTGTCGAAGACGATGGAGTTGAGCTCGCCCCGCCGCAGCACCGCGGGCGGGAGAATCTGCTCCAGCTCGCGCTCCGTGGCCATGCTCACGTCCGGAGGCACCCAGCCCAGGTCCACGCCGTTCAGGACCAGCGACACCTCCTCCTTGGAGATGCCACGGGCCATGTAGTGCACCACCGCCACCGCCCGCGTGGGGGTGACGAACTGGAACGCGAAGGACTTGTGGTCCGGGTTCTCCCACGTCACGCCCTCGCCCAGCCCGAACGAGTCCGCGATCACCTCGAAGCCCAGGTCCTCCGGCTCCGCGCCCGAGGGCCGACCGTCTCCCCTCGGCATGAAGAACGAGGCCAGGAGGCCCACGAGCGCCAACACCATGCCGCCGCCGAGCGCGCTCACACCCAACCGCGCCGGCAGGGAAAGCTGTCCCCACCACAGGCGCAACCGGCCCGCCTGGGTGCTCGAAAGCTCGCGGCGCTGACGGGCGCGCTCCGCCGCCGTCGGGGCCTCGCCTGACTCCACCTTCGCCACGGACGCGGTGGTCGACCGCGCCGGGGCCGCGGACCCCGGACGCACCGGCGCCACGAGGGGCTGCGGCGCGGTGGGGTATCCATCCGGCAGCACGATGCCGCTCTCGGCGGGAATCGGGTCGTTCAGGCGGATGGGCCGCGTGGCGTCCGGGTCGACGGGAACGGGGTCGCCCCGGCGAATGGGCCGGGTGGCGTCCTCGTCGCTGTCCGGGGGCACCCAGACGAAGGTGAACTCCACCGGGCCCACGCCAATCTTGTCGCCATCCCGAAGCTGCTGCTCACCGGGCAGCAAGGCCCCGTTGAGCACGGTGCCGTTGGAGCTGCCCATGTCCGCGACGAAGTACTTCTCGTCGCGGAGCACGATGCGGGCGTGCCTTCGCGACACGCCATGGTCATGCAGCACCAGGTCGTTCTCCGACGTGCGGCCGATGTTCACCTCGGCCTGCTCGAAGACGAGCTCCCGCCCCTGCTGGAGCCCCTGGGTGATGGTCAGGAGGATGGGCACGGGGCACTACCCCGAGATGTTTCCGAACATGAACTGGAACACGATGGGCCCGAACAGCACCATGAACACCGTCGGGAAGATGCAGGCGATGAGCGGGAAGAGCATCTTCACCGGCGCCTCACCCGCGAGCTTCTCCGCGCGCTGGGTGCGGTCGATGCGCATCTGCGTGGACTGGATGCGCAGCACCTTGCCCAAGCTGGTGCCCATCTTGTCCGCCTGGATGAGCGCCGTGACGAACGTCGTCAGCGGCGGCAGGTCCACGCGAACAATCATGCTCTTGAGACCCTCTTCACGCGTCTTGCCCATCTTCAACTGCTTGAGGACGAGCTGCAGCTCCTCGCGCAGCGGGCCCGCCTTGCCCTTCTCCACCACCTTGGCCAGGGCCGCCGTGAAGTCCAGACCGGCTTCGACGGACAGCGTCAGCAGGTCGAGGCTGTAGGGCAGCGCGCGGCTGATGAGCAGGTGGCGCTTCTTCACCTGATCGTTCAGCCACATCAGCGGGTAGTACATGCCGAAGAGCAGGAACAGCGGCGACCACACCAGGCTCACACCAAAGCCGTTGAGCAGGATGAGCCCCATGAGGAGGCCCACCACGGCGCTGACTTCCTGCAGCGCCATGATGTCCTCGGGCTTGTACATCTGCGGCTCGCCGGCCTTGATGAGGTTGCGGCGCGCCTTGGCCTCGTAGCCCGGCCACATGAAGCGGCGGTTCATCGAGCCCAGGCGGCGGATGGCCACCGAGCCGAAACCCTTCATGCCGCCCGTCGACTCGTCACGGACCTCCGTGAGGAACCGCTCAAGCATCGTCTGGTACAGCCCGAGCCCGAGGAAGCCCACCGCCCCCGCGAAGAGGAGCGCCGAGCTGCCGATCAACATTGGCGTCAGGACATCGTCCACGGTGCACCTCTCAGATATCGATGTTGACGATGCGCCGGATGATGAGGATGCCCATCACTTCCATGATGGCGATGATGACCACGAGGATCCAACCGAAGATGTGGTTCATCATCGGCTCCATCAGGTCGGGCCGCATGTAGTTGAGCACCATGCCGAGCACGGCGGGCATCGCCGCGACGATCCACCCCTGCAGCTTGCCCTGAGAGGTGAGCGCGTCGATCTTGCCCTCGAGGCGGAAGCGCTCGCGGATCACCGTGGAGATCGTCTCGAACATCTCGGCCATGTTGCCGCCGAGCTGACGGGCGATGTTGGTGGACACGACGACCAACTCCAGGTCGTCACTGCCCACGCGGCGGCCCATGTTGATGAGCGCCTCCTCCAGCGGAACACCGAGCTTCACTTCCTTCACGAAGAGCCCGAACTCCTGGGACAGCGGCGGCAGCGCCTCGCGGGCCACGTGCTCGATGGCCTGCGGGAACGTGAGACCGGCCTTGAACGCGTTGGCCATGGCCTGCAGCGCGTCCACGAGCTGCACGTTGAACTTCTTGATGCGCCGCTTCCGGTAGTGCTTGACCATCAGCATCGGCAGGAAGAAGCCGAACACCGTGGCCACCACCGCGAGGATGGGGTTGAAGATGATGTACGACAGGATCCCCAACAAGCACATGCACGCGATGTTGAGGATCAACATCTGGCGTGGGTCGATGAAGAGGAACATGTCGCTCAAGTCGTTCATCGACTTGGCGACGTAGCGTTCCTGGTACTGCTCATACGCCTTCGAAAGGACGCTGAAGATCACCAGGCTGAAGAAGAAGACCGAGCCGGTGACGAGGAGGAGGACGATTCCTGCAAGCATGTGCGCGCTTCCCTATGAGCGAGGGTGGACGACGCACGCCATCACGGCGCGCCGGCGCCTGCGGCCCGCTCGGCACCGCCCTTGATGATCTGGATGATCTCCCGGCGCTTCTGCTCCAGCACGCGGGTGCGCTCACCGGAGAGCAGCGTGCTGATGGTGGCACGGCCGCGCTCCTCGATGAGGTCCACGTCGTCCTCGTTGCGGAGGCTGAGCGTCAACTGACCGAGCTCCGTGGCGAGCACCAGGATTTCGGCCTCTTCCGGCAGCACCATCAGCGAGATGTTGTTGTACTCGCGCTGGTTCTCCGGGATGAGGTTCACGTTGGTGGTGCCGGTGATCTTGCCGGTGGCCACCACGATGACGTTCTGGAGCAGCGTCACGGCGACGTTCTCGTCCGTCTGCGGATCGCGGAAGGTGCCAATCACGTCCACGTGGTCGTTGGGGCGAATCCAGCCGCCCACGGACGTGGTGTTCTTCGCCTCGATGGTGATGGCGCGGGCCTTCTTCTGCACCTTCGACGACAGGCGCTCGGCGGCCTTGGTCGTCTCGAACTGGCTCCACAGCAGCGGGTCACCCGCCTGCAGCGCCACCAGCACCTTCTGGTTGACGATGTAGGACGCGGAGTCCGGACGCACGACGGACGACGTCACGAACTGCTCCGGCACGGAGCGCTGCGAGATCATCTCGAAGGTGATGACCGTGCCTTCAGGGACGTCCTGCGCCGCCACGACAACGGGCACCAGGTTCCATCCGCGGCGGACGTCCGCCTCCTTCTTCTTGATGGCGGAATACGCGATGACACCGGCCAACAGGCCCAGCACAAGCGCGACGACGAGCGGAGTCTTGCCCTTCAGCATGGTTCAGAAACCTCCAGAACGGGGGGGAGCCGTTCGGCGGCGATGATGGAGTCCGAAGTGGAGTCCAGAGCGGGTGTTGGAATACAGTGCAATGCAATCTGCGGATGGCGCGCGATGTTAGCCGTGCGATACACCGGGTGTCAAAACCACCTCTCGCGACAACTCTGTATCGCGCGCAATCCGGGGACTCACGCCGTGCCGCGTCAGAGGCGGTTGATGGCCTCGCGGTCCGGCGTCGTCAGGCCGCGCCCCTCGGTGATGCTGTAGAGGGCGTCCTGCACCACGCTGACCTTCTCCGGTGTGTCGATGCGCTTTCCGTCCAGCAGGCGCAGCAGCTCCTGGAGCGCGGCATCCGAGGTGATGGGGCCGACCTCGTAGGTGATGTACGGGTTGGACGGGTCACGCTCCTCGTTCAGGCAGTACATGTACAGCGGAACGATGAAGGCGTTCTCCTCCACCCCACCATCCGGGGTGCCCGCGTCGTCCCGGCCGCCAGGACCTGGAGGCGTGGGCGGCACCGTGATGATGGAACGCTCGATCAGCAAGCCGTTCTGGTTGCGGCCCTCGGAGGTGGACACGACGACGATGCCCGGGGGGAATGTCACCTCCACGGGCCCACCCGTGTCATTGCGGAGCGGCACGCAGACCCGGACGTAGGCCCCGCTGCCCTGGGACTCCGTGCCGGCGTTCTCGCACTCGCCGGTGAACTCGCTCGCGCCGCGCAGCGTCCCGGCGTAGCTGATGCCCGTGGGCAGGTTGAACGGCGTGCCCACCGGCTCGCCGTCGTCCTCGCCCAGGCCGGGACGGAACTCGTTCACGCCCGCATCGAACTCGTTGGAGGGCGGCGGCCGATTCCCACCGCCGTCATCGTCGTCGCCCGTGCACGCCAGGATTCCCGCTCCCACCGCCGCCGCGACAACCGCCCACTTCCATGCCGCATGCGCCATTTCGCGCTCCTTCATCAATTCAGGGCGGGCCCGCCGGCCGGGCCTACCGCGTCATGAGGTCGGACGAGACTGGCTGAGTCTCGGGTCACCAGCAACCCTGGTGATTCCGCGGGGTGTCAGGGAGTGGGCGGAACCTGCGGTGGCGTGGGGGGCGGCAGGTCCGGGTTGTAGAGGCCGCGCAGGACGAGTGTCGCGCCCTGGTCGTCCTTCAGGAGCACGGGCCTGCCCTGCTCCAACCCCACGAGCCGCACGCTGAAGCCCACGCCATCCGACGTCACATGGACGGCCAACTGTCCGGGGACGAGCGGCTCCGGCACGGCGCTTTCGGAGGGCATCCAGGCAATCTGGGGATGCAGCGATTGGAACGTGCGCGTGTGGACGCGAACCTGGTCCGCGCCCGCCTGCGCCAGGGCGGTGCGCCACACGTCCTGCGCCTGCGGCGTCTCTCCGTGGGACTGGAGCTCGTGCACCATCTGCAAGTGGACGCGCCGGGCCACGCGCAGCAGGTCGAGGTTCGCCGTCACTTCGGCACGGGACTGCTCCAACCCTTGGGGACGGCCTCCCGCGAGCGTGCTCATGACGCCCAGCAGGATGACGCCGGAAGCCCACAAGGGCGCGGACCGGCCACGGAGCAGCTCCCAGGCCAGACGCACGGTGCCCACCGCGGCGAGCACCGAGCCCATCAGGACCAGCCAGCGAGGCGCGGCGCCCGCGTGGAAGGGCTGCGCCAGCGCGCTGCCCAGGTGCGTCCACTCGGGAACGGACACCACGCCCACGCCAGCGGCGAAGGCGAGGAACAAGGCGGCGTGGACCAGCCGCAGGCCCAGTGGGGACGGCTGCCCCACCTCACTGCGCGCCGTCACGGGAACGGCAGGTTCAGCACGAAGTAGAAGGAGTCGTAATAAATCTGGTACGCCTCCATGAACAGGTCGATGACGTTGGACTGACGGTCCTCGGACCAGTTGACCTTCACCGACGCGCCGATGATGAGCGCGACGACGAGAATCCAGTTCAGGAGCGAGTACTCCAGCATGGCCTGCCCGCGACGGTTACGGGCGCGGGAACGCAGCGTCTTCGGGTGGTTCACGGCGAATCCTCAGAGGTGTCGTGTCCGTGCGCGGACTCCGCGTCGCCGGGCAGGTCATCGAGTATAGCATCCGCGTACTCCAGCTTGATCTTCGGAGCGTCTGGAGCGGGGATGCGCATGCGGGGCTTGGCGTCGATGCCGTACTCCGCCACTTCCATGGCGTGGCCGATGCCCGGAATCTCAATCTTCGCCAGGTTGAGCAACGGAATCTCGCGGCTGAGCCACATCCGCTTGATGACGGTGTTCTTCAGGACGACCTCGACCGGGACGGCTGGCAACGTCCCGGCGAGCGTCATCAACCGCGTTTCCTTGCCCGAACGCGTCACGGGCTTCACGCCCTGAGGCAATTTGGCGGGCTTCTCCGGCGGCGCGTTCTTGTCCTTCTCCGCTTCCGCCTGCTGCTTCTTCACCACCTGCTCGAGCGCCTCGTCCGAGTACTCCTGCGGCGGGTTGAAACCGGTGCCGATGTAGAGCCGGGAGATGGCGTCGTAGCGAATCTCGTCGCCCTCGCGCGCCACCAGCATGCGCATCTGCGAGAGCGGCGACTTCATGGCCGGGTGCGTCCCCGCCTCCATCTCCACCCACACCGCGTCCCGGCCTTCTTTGTCCTTCTCCTCGCCCACCACGGCCAGGCGCCAGTAGTACACACGCGTGCCACCGCCGTTGAAGCGGTACGTCACCCAGTCGCCCATGCGGGCTGGCCGGGCGCCTCGGGACATGTGCTGCACCAGCTCACGCGCCGGATTCGCATCCGCCCGCGTGGGCAGTGCGAGCACCACCGCGGCCACCACCAACAGGGTCCTCACTTGGCGCCCTCCTGCTTCTGCGACTGGTCCTTCTCCCAGGCCTGGCGGCTCTGACGGACGGCATCGTCGTTGGGCACCGCGTCCGGGCGGTCCGAGCCAATCCACATCTGGACCACCGCGGTGACACCCTCTTCCGCGGGCGACAGCGTCGTCACCACCTGCTCACCCTTGCGCGCGTGCTCCATGGTCAACTGCGTGCCGCCGCCCACCTTCAGCGCGGAGTGGCGCACCGGGGCATACCCCCGCTTCTCCAGCTCCGCGTTCACCTGCTGCTGCACCTTCGTCAGCTCCCCCGTCACCAGGGTGGTGCGGCTCTGGGAGCCGCCCGGGTCATCCCGCGTGGAGAGGTCCTGGCTGTACAGCGCGCCCTCGAGCGAAATCAGGCCGGGCGCCGGCTTCTTGGGCGGCCGCACCCAGAGGTCGCGCAGCACGGTGAAGCCCACCGTCTTGCCCAGGTGCTTGCGCAGCACGACGCCGCGCTGAAGGCCCTCGCGGGTGTAGAGCGCGGACACCACGCCCTCGTCCTTCATGTCCCCTTCCACCACGGTGGGGTAGCCCTCTTCCTGCCACTTCTTGGCGAAGTAGAGCGCCACCTTGTCCATGGGGTCAGGCGTCGTGAAGTACGCGAGGCGGTAGTACTCCCCGCCAATCACGAGGTCGTTGCCAATGCGCGTGTGGAGGGTGCCCGGGTAGATGGGCAGCTCCTGCTCGGCGGCCACCGGCCCGGAGGCCAGCACCGCGCACAGGAGGCCCACCCGGACCCCGTTCACACTACTCGCAAGGAATCTTCTGGTCTTGCTCATCATTCCGCGTGGACTCCGGCCGGGCATCCGGGTCGGTCGGGTCGTCGGCCATGGCCCGCTTGCAACCCATGTAGTACTCGCCGCGCGCGTTGAAGACCTTGATGTAGTTGCTGTCGTTGTACGTCATCTCGTCGCGGAACGGCGCGGTGTCGAAGCAGTTCGGACGCTCGTGGTCGGTCAGCTCGAAGCGGCGCTTGTGCATGACGTGCAGGCCGCTGCTCGCCTTCGCGTCGTACTGGGCCAGACCCGTGCAGTCACCCTTCTGCGAGTTGCCCACGCCGTAGTTGCGCGCCACCACGAAGGTGCCCAGGAAGTTGGGGAGCACCGAGGCGACGACATCCAGGATGGCGCCAATGCCCAGGCTGTCCAGCGTGGAGGCGAAGCCCAGGTACACCATGCGGTCCACCTGACGGTAGAGGCCGTGGGGCTGGTTCAGGTCACCACCGGTGTGCTGACCCGCGCGGCGGCCACGGATGATGGCGTCGCCGCCGTCCGGCATGTGCCAGCCGTTGGCGTACATGGAGTACTTGGACTTGAGCGTCATGCTGCCCAGGTCACGGCCGCCCATCATGTTTTCCTTGAAAAAGCCGCCGCGACCTCCACTCTCGTCGAGGTAGCTCGTGGGCAGGATGGTGTTCTGGTAGGTCATCTGGACTTCGGACTCGACCCAGCCCTTGTTGTTGAAACCCCACTGGTTCAACACCCATCCCATGCCGTTGTTCAAGGGGCCAAGGATGGCGCCTGCCAGCCCGCCTCCTTCGCTGGTGCTCGGGCGACTGAGCATCCCGCTCTCGAGGAGCGCGATCTCCTTGTTGGTGATGGTCGCCTGCACGTCCGTGAAGCGGGCGATGAAGTTCCCACCCGGGCCGTTGGGCTCCACCGAGTCCATGTCCTTGTAGCGCTCGACGAACTCGTCGTGCGCCTCCTGGCGGGCGTCCTCGAAGGCATCGTCATGCCGGCCGTTCGCGAAGTCGGAGAGCGCGTAGCTGGTCATCTCCCAGACGGCGTAGCGCGCCGCCTCCTGGAGCTTGAGCTTCGCCCTCACCAACTCCGTGAGGTACATGCTGAACATCAGGATCGTCACGAGGAGCGGCACGGAGAGAGCGAACTCGACCGTGGCGGCACCTCGTGAGCGTGAACGCAAGTGGTGACGGGCGCGCATGGCAGTCCTCAGTGCGTGATGATCTTCGGGGCGATGCCCTGGAGCGGACCGGGCAGCGCATCCATCATCTCACCAATCTTCGGCAGCGAGTGACGGCCCTGGAACACGGACGCCAGACGCGGGCGCCAGTAGGGATTGAAGAAGTTCGGCTGCTCCGCCCAGTTGCCCGGCCGGTGGTAGTAGGACTGACCGCGGGAGATGACGTTCAGGCCTTCCACCAGGCCGAGGAACTTCTTCCGGTTGTTGAGCATCTCCAGGCCCTCCGAGTCGGGCGTGAAGGCGAACTTCACCTTGCCTTCGTCGTTCAGGAGCGCGGGTGCGTTGGTGCCCGTGCCGTCCTTGTTGTCACGGTTCACGACCTGCTCCGGGTCCTTGTTCAACGCCACCCAGGCGGTGGGCTGGTTGAAGTCCGCCTGGCGGCGGGCCGGGTTGGACATGGACGCGTTCGCCGTCGGGTTGCACACGGCGCCGAGCTGACCGGGCTCGAAGTGCATGAACGGCGTCAGACCGCCCCAGGGGTGGTGACCGTCCTGCACGGGCCGGACGTTGGCCGCGAAGACATCCGTGCGGGCCCAGCAGATGAACGCCAGTTCCAGCACGCAGATGCGCGAGCGGTGCAGACCCACTTCACCCTCGGGCCGCTCGGCCGCACGTGGCCCTGCCAACGCTCCGAGTTGTTCGTGTAGTTCACGCGCCAGTGCAGACCGCCACGGGTGCGACCACTGTCCGTGTCGTTGAGCGCCCAGATGCTCGTCTTCGTCATGTGGCGGTAGGGCAGCTTGGCGGTGTTGTTGTCACCCTTGCCCTTGCGGTTGTCGCCGAAGCACTTCCAGTAGTCGTCGTTCTTGGTGCACGACACCGGGTTGTCCGCCTTGCCCACGCCCACGTCGATCTCCGCGGGGCCGAACTTGAGCCAGTACGGGTCGTCCGAGCCGATGTTGTCACCCTGCGCCGTCATGCCCCACGGGCTGAGGTTGTCGTTCCAGTCGCGGATGTAGTTGCGGCCATCCTGGCCGGGACCCCGCCCCGCCCGGAGGACGTTGGCGTTGGGGAAGGTCGCGGACAGCATGCGCGTCTGGCCAATCTTGCCGAACTCGAAGATGCCGGGGATGTCGACGCCGCCGTTGAAGAAGTCCCGCATGAAGCCGAGCATGTCCGGCAGCGGCAGCAGGTCACCCATGCGACGGCTGGTGATGAAGCCCTGGGGGCAGGCGCCGCCGGTGGCGTCACACGCGTAGCGCGTGGCGTTGGAGATGCCACCCATGGAGCGCTTGGCGCGAGCGATGGGGTCATTGGCGGCCTTCTTCGTCACGTCCAGCGCGCCGAAGGGGTTCTTCCAGGTGTTCGGCGTCAGCGGCTTGCCACCCGCGTGCGGGTTGTGCGCCTGGCTGAAGAGACACTGGCTGTAGATACCCGTCGCGAGCTGACTGGCCAGCGAGGAGATGTTGCTGTCGTTGTCGTCGATGACCGTCTGGGTGGTCTGCGTCACGTGCGTGGACGCGGACATCATCACCGCCTGCGACGCGAAGTACATGACGCCGTTCAACACACGGTGCGCAGGGATGATCCATTCACCGATGATCCGGTCCGGGTTGGCGGAGCGGATGACCTGCTGGATGGGTCTCAAGAACATGTTTCTGTACGCGGTCATGATCCGGCCAATGGCCTTGATGACGGCACTCACGTACGGAATGACGTTTTCGAGAATGGGACAGGCTATCTTCCAGAAGAGATTGCTCGTCTTGCCCGCGCACGGATTCAACGTGCGCATGAAGCCGTAGATGTCCGTGAGGAAGGCCTCAGCGGAGTAGATGAGCGACAGCAGCGACTGCCACATCATCGCCGACACGTAGTGAGACACCTGCGTGCGGTTGGCATACGCGTAGAAATTGAACGCGCGCGCCTCCATGGCGGCCATGGAGTACGACGCTGAGTCCGCCGTGTTCTGAAGGCGGATGCGCTCATGCACCGTGTGGCCGATGTTGACGGTGGTCAACACGGCGATGGACATGATCAACACCATCAGGGCGGCCAGCACCAACGCCTGGCCTTCCTGGCGGCGGAAACTCTGTCGGAGGGTCCGGGTGAACATGGGTCGGGAGTCCTCTTCCTCTTACAGACCCCAGTCGGGGTTCAGATGCATGATCCACTTGCGGTGGAAGTTGGACTGCATGCGCATGCTGTAGGTGGCCGTCAGCGGCATGAAATACCGCTTGCCGGCCAGATTCGAAACGATGGGGATGCTGCCGTTGGCGAGCATCCAGAGCACGGTCATCTCGAGCGGATAGACGGAGTCGTATCCCATCTCGTGCTCGATACCGCGGGCCCCCGCGAGCAACGGGGTGAGGTTGCCGCGGCGGTTCATCATGTTCGCGCGCGGATCCACGGTGCTTCGGTCGATGGCGCCTCGCAGCGCCATGCCCGCGTTCGAAGCGAACCAGGAGTAGAAGATGATGGAGTTCGCGAAGGGCACCCGCAGTTGGTACCAGTAGCGAAGGCGGATGGTGAGACGCGTGGACTTGCGGAACACCAGCTCCGCGTCGTCCGGCTCGGGCAGGTTGAAGAACTTGCGGATGTGGTTTTCGAGCGACGGAACCTCCGGAAAGGAGTCCGCGCCGTCGAAATCCAGCTCCTGCCAGTTGTAGCCGCTGCGCAGCTTCCACATCGAGTCGATGGGCGTGAAGTACGCGGGACTGATGGTGTCCACCCGGATGACGCCGAACAGGTTGGACCCGTTGACCGTCCGGGGCACGCGGCCACCGCCGAAGTTCAACGTGCGCATGCCGGAGTCGTAGAGCTGGTGGATGATGAACGTCTTCCCCAGTTCGACGATGTCGTCCGTGCGTCCCATGGTGGGAAGCAGCGCCACGATGGCGGCGTCGTGCATGCGCTCGTTGTTGCCGTTCCACACGATGCCGGCACGCGCGGCCTGGTAGGCGGCGTACTCCGTCATGAGCTTCGCGTGCTGCATCATCGTGAGCTGGATGATCCCCAGCGTCATGAAGACGGCGAGCGGCATGATCATCGCCGCTTCGACCGCGGCTTGACCCGATTGCCGGCGAGACGCCCCCTGCGTCCCCGGCTCATGTGCTTCCTGTCCCATGAAGCCATTATCCCGGGACAGGTGTCGGAAGCGCATCGGTCAAATGGACAGACCTGCGCCTACGTTCTCTCCCATTTCCTGAGAAAGCACCGACAGCTATTTCGGGGGGTTACCGCGCTCCGTAGGCGCGAGACGTCGCTCCGACTCACGCGTGAGCCGCCGGCGGGCCGCGCTGGCGGCGCTCGAGCCGGGGGCTTCATGTATCACGAGGTTACACGTCTCGACGCCCGCTGAATACATACCCAGGGCGAACTCAGCCTCACACAGGCGGTTCAACAAATCCAACCGCTCGGATCCGGAAGCCCCCGCCGCCAGCGCCGCGCGGATCAGCCCGGCCTCCTGGGAACGGTCTCCCGCCTGGGAAGCCACCCTCGCCTCCTGTGACAACACCGTCACGGACGCTTTCGATGGCCGGGCAGCGGACTGCGCCGGGACGGACTGCTCCTTGCGCATCACGGGGGCGGAGGCACCCTGCGGGGAGCCAATGGCCGCCACCTCCGACGGTGCGCCCGGCGCGGGTTCACCAAGTGGCTGGCCCTTGGGCGGAGGCGGAGGCGCGACCTCGGCCTCGGCCTTCGCCATGGCGGCGGGCGCATCCCTGTCCGCGAAGTCATCGGCGGCAGCGGTCTTCTTCTCAGCCCGAGACATCCCCACCCGGAGCGAGTCCCGCGGAGGCACGTTCATGGGGGCTTGGGAGTCCGGCACGCGCCGCTCCGCCATGACGAGGGACTCCTCGTCGTCATGAGCCGCACCTTCCGAGAGCGCGAGCTTCGAGGCGGGCGCGGGCGCGGGCGCCTCCGCGCGAGCCCGGGCGCTCGTGGACGGCGCATACTTCGATTTGCTGGCGCTCTCCTGGCTCCCCCGCTTGCCCAGGCCGCCACCACTTCCCGCGTTGGCCCAATCGTCCGCGCGCAGGCGCTCCTGCCCCCCCAGGTCCGCCATTCGCGCGTTCTTGCTGGGCCCGGACGGCTTCTGGGCCTTGTCGCCATCCCACTCCGGCGCGGAGGCCATCAACTCCGCGGGAACCTTCACCCCCGAGGGAGGAGGCACCGGAGCGGGTGCGGCGGCGGTCGGGGCCGGCGCGACGGGCGCCGCAGGAGCTGGCGCGGAGTCCTTCGCGGCCCATGGCGACTGCACCTCGGCCGCGCGCAAATCCGGCTGGGTGAGCTCGGGCGAGCGGGCCTGAAACGTCACGATGCCCAGGGTGCTGACGGAGGCCAGCCCCACCACCGGCAACAGCCAGCGGCGCCAGCGGCTCGGCTTCGGCTCGGGCCCCGCGGCGGCGCGTCGCGCGGCCTGCTGGGCGTACGCCATCAGCGACTCCAGCCCCGCGTCCGGCGCGGACTCCACGGACAGTTGGGACATGGTGGCACGCACGCCGCGGATTTCATCCAGGGCCTGCGAGCAGCGGGCACAGCCCTCCAGGTGTGCCTCGACGAGACGGGCTTCGGGCACGGGCAGCTCGCCGTAGGCGAAGTCGAGCAACCGGTCCTCGTGCGCGTGCGCGTTCTGAGGATTCATCCCACCACCGTCCTTCCGTCCTCGGCGAGGTCGCCGTCCACGCCCATCTCCGCCAGGCGGCGGCGCAGCCCCTCGAGTGCGTAACGCATGCGGCTCTTCACCGTGTTCTCGGACACGCCCGTCACCTCCGCGATGTCCTTGAAGGGGATGCCGCTGTACTCACGCAAGGTGAAGACCTCGCGTTGCTCTTCCGGAAGCGCCGCCAGCGCGCGCTCCAGCATGGGACGCAAGCGGGCGTTGTAGGCGCCGCGCTCGGGACTGGCGCCCGCGTCGGGGAGCCCGTCGCCCAGGGGGCGCGCCTCGTCCCGTTCCGAACCCGGTGACGGGGCGTCCAGGGAAGACGCCTGGCGGTAGCTCTCTTTGCGCGCGCTGTCCACGCAGAGGTTCCTCGCAATCGTGTAGAGCCAGGTCGTGAACTTCGCCTTGGGCGTGTATTCGCCCGCGTTCCGAACCACCTTCAGCCACGTCTCCTGCAGCACGTCCTCCGCCCGGGCCCGGTGCCCGGTGAAGCGAAGGATGAAGTTGAACACCGGCGTCCGGTGCTTGCGCACCAGCGCCTCGAACGCGCGCGGCTCCCCCGCCTGGAAGGCGAGCATCAGCCGCTCGTCTGAGGTTTCCGGTCCCAACACTCCCCCAACTCTCCTTGGAGCCACCCTCGCCCGGCCCGCTCCACCCACCGTGCCGTGTTAACGGGCCACGGGCCGCCAGGGTCTATCCCGGGCGCGGTCTTTGATAAGTGGCGAGAATGACAGGGACGGCCACCGCTGTCACGAGCGCGCCCTGCGCCAGCAGCACGGCCGGCAGTGGCTGCTGCAAATGCACGTAAAGGGAGCGGCCGAGCGCCAGTCCCAACAAAATCCCCGTCGACGTCCGCACCACGTTGGAGCCAGCCGCCGGCCGGAAGCGGCCCAGCGCCCAGTCCGCCAGCGCTGGCACCGTGAGCCCCAACACCACCGGGACGTCCAGCGACCCGTGAAGCGGCGCGCGAAGGGCGAACTGCGCCACCATCGCGGCCAGCATCACCGGGTAGGTCCCCAGGCAGCGCGCGCAGACGCGCACGCCGCCGAACAGGTACGTGCGGTTGTACTCATCCGGGTGATGATGGCTGAGCCAGAACACCGGTGCTTCCTCCTGGGGCTGCGTCGGACGGGGCCTCACGTGCATCGGGCTCCGCCAGGAAACAGGCCGCGAAGTGCCCACCGCCCAGAGGATAGGACGGAGGGACTTCTCGCCGACAACGCTCCATCGCATGAGGACAGCGTGGATGGAAGGTGCATCCCGGCGGCGGGGCCAGCGGGGACGGCGGCTCGCCCGGCACCAGCAGCCGCGTGCGCTGGTGCCCGGGCTCCGCCACGGGAACCGCGGACAGCAACGCCTGGGTGTAGGGATGGCGCGGCTGACGGTAGAGCGCGGCCGAGGGCGCCAATTCGACGATGCGCCCCAGGTACATCACTGCCACGCGCGTGGAGACGTACTCGACGATGTTCAGGTCGTGGGCGATGAAGACGTACGTGAGGCCGCGCTCGCGTTGCAGGTCCACCAGCAGGTTGACGATTTGCGCCTGCACGGACACGTCCAGCGCGCTGATGGGCTCGTCCGCCACCACCAGGTCGGGCCGCAGGGCCAGCGCCCGCGCGATGCCGATGCGCTGCCGCTGCCCTCCCGAGAACTCGTGGGGGAGCCGCTCCAACGCCTCGCGCGGCAGCCCCATGGCGTCCATCAGCGCCGCCACCTCGCGCGCCCGCTCCCCTGGCCCTCGCGCCAGTCCGTGGATGGCGAAGGGCTCCTCCAGAATCTCCCGCACCGTCAACCGGGGATTGAGCGAAGCGTAGGGGTCCTGGAAGACGAACTGCATCCGCTGACGCAGCGGCTGGAGCTCACGCTGCGACAGCCCGGTGAGCTCGCGGCCGTCGAAGCGGACCGAGCCCGCCGTGGGCTCCACCAGGCGCAACACCGCTCGGCCCAGGGTGCTCTTGCCGCAGCCACTCTCCCCCACCAGCCCCAGCGTCTCCCCACGAGACACGTCGAAGCTCACGCCGTCCACGGCCTTCACCGCGCCGCGAACCCGGCCCAGCACGCCACCGCGCACGGGGAAGTGAACCTTCACGCCGTCCACCTGGAGCAACGGGGTCGTGCTCATGGCACGGGCACCGGGTTGTGACAGGCCGCCCACTGTCCTTCTCGAGGGGCCGTCAGCGCCGGCGTCACCCGCGCGCAGATGTCCTGCGCACGGTCGCAGCGCTCCCGGAACGCACAGCCCACCGGCAGCTTCCGCAATGACGGCACCATGCCCGGAATGGTGCGCAGCCGCTCCCGGGCGCCCGCCCCCGAAGCGCCGCGCCTCGACGGAATCGAGCGGAGGAGCCCGGCCGTGTACGGATGCGCGGGCCGGGAGAACAGGGCCTGCACCGGCGCGCGCTCCACCACGCGGCCCGCGTACATCACCACCACCGCGTCGCAGCTCTCCGCCACCACGCCCAGGTCGTGGGTGATGAGCAGCACCGCCATGCCGCGCTCCGCCTGGAGTCTGGCGAGCAGATCCAGAATCTGCGCCTGGATGGTGACGTCCAGCGCGGTGGTGGGCTCGTCCGCGATGAGCAGCGCCGGATCACACGCCAGCGCCATGGCGATCATCACCCGCTGCCGCATGCCGCCCGAAAGCTGGTGGGGATAGGCATCCACGCGCTCGCCCGGGGCGGGAATGCCCACCTGCCGCAGCATCTCCACCGCGCGCTCCCGGGCCTGGGCGCGCGAGGCGCCCAGGTGCAAGCGCACGCCCTCGGCGATCTGCTCGCCCACGGTGAAGACCGGGTTGAGCGACGTCATCGGCTCCTGGAAGATCATCGCCGCCCGCCGGCCGCGCACCTGGCGCAGCTCTGGCTCGGACAGCTTCAGCAAGTCCCGTCCCTGGAAGCGCACCTCGCCGCCCACGACACGCACCGGAGGCTCGGGCGCCAGGCGCAGCAGCGACAACGCCGTGAGGCTCTTGCCGCAACCACTCTCCCCCACCACCCCCAGCGTTCCTCCGGGAGGCAACGCGAAGGACACGTCGTCCACGGCCCTCACGGGGCCCGTCTCCAACGCGAGCTCCGTGGTGAGCCCGCGGACGTCGAGCAACAGCTCCTCGCCCGCGGGTGGCCCGGCGGCCATCACTTCTGGGCCAGCTCCTCCAGGAATTCGGACTCCTGGATGACGCCCTTGCGGATGAGCAGGCGGATGAGGCTGGCGACCATGCGGGCCGGCTTCACCTTCTCCGTGTCGAGCTCGGCGTCCTCGCCGCGCGAGATGCGCTCGATGTCGTCGAGGACGGCCAGGTCCTCGTCGGAGAACTGCGGCGTCGGCGTGAGTGGCACCGAAGGCCTCGAGCCCTGCGCGGCGCCGCCGAACACCACCACCGGCACCCGCGGCTTGCCCTCGCCCGCGTCACCGTCCGCGTCGGGAGGGGGCGGCGGAGGCGGACGCACGGGGGCGGCGCCCTTTCGGCCGAGCAAATCATCCAGCGCGTCCGCGCCGGGCTCCCCATCCGTGGCCTCCGGTGGCGGTGGCGGCGGCGAAGCCGAGCCTCGAAACGCGGGGGGACGGGCGGCGGGCGGCGGAGCAGGCGGGACGGACTTGGGCACGGGCTTCGGAGCCTCCGGAAAATCCCATTCGAGCGGAGCGGCGTCAGCGGCCACGGGAGGAGGCGGGACACCCTCGTCCTCGTCCAGGGCCACGGCTTCCACGATGTCCAGCGGCTCGCCCCGGACGCGCGCGAGCGCGGCATCCAGGTCATCCGAGGCCGCGACGAAGACACGCATCTGCTTCTGGAGCTGGAAGCGCAGCTCGTCCACGAGCGTCACGTCGCCCGGGTCATCCACCGCGACGTGGATGCGCTCGCTGCGGCCTTCCATCTCCACTCGGAAGGGCACGATGCGGTGCTCGGACTGGAAGTCCGCGGACACCAGCCCCACGACGGAGGACGGAAACTCCTCGGGCAGTTCGACGAAAGGCAGCGCGTGCTGGGCGGACAACGCCCGGGCAATGTGCGTGGGCGTACACAACCCCTGCTCCACCAGCACCTCACCCAGTCGCTGGCTCCCGTAGACGCTCTTGCGCCCCAGCGCGACGCGGACCTGCTCCTCCGTCACGACGCCAGCCTCGACGAGCAGTTCACCAATCTTCTTGCGCATGGAGGGCTACCGCTTGACCTTCGCGAGGTACTCCTCGCGGCTGAACACGCCCTTCTCGATGAGCAGCTCCACCATCGCCTTGAGGGCGGCGACTTCCTTGCGCTGCACCTCTTCCACGCTGCGAAGCAGCTCCGCGGGCGTGCCGGACGGCGCCGGAGCACGGGCCGCCGGGGCCTCCGGAGGGGGCGGGGGCCGGGCGGGAGCAGGCGGGGGCCGGGGCGCGGTCGCCGCGGCGGCGGCCGGATCCAGGTCCTTGAGGTTCTTCACCACCGTGCGGCCCTGGGCGTCCACCACCTTGAAGTTGGTGTCGGCGTCCTCCAGCTCGTGGTTCTGCTCGTAGATGCGGGCGAAGGCGCGGGCAATCGAGGTGCGGCCCGCGACGTTGGGGATGATCCGGCACTTGGAGACGGCGCGCAGCTCGTCCAGCATGCGCACGTTGAGCGGATCCGCCATCGCCACCACGAGCGACTTGCCGTCGTCTCGCAGTTGGAGCGGCAGCACGGAGAAATCCCGCGCCGTCTGCGCCGGAATCTTCGCCTTCACGTGCGGCTGCACCATCTGCACCGCGTCCAGGTTCACCGCCGGCATCCCGAGCTGCTTGGACAAGGCGCGTACCAGGATGTCCTCCGAAACGAGGCTCATCCGAACCAGGATTTCGCCGAGCTTGCCGCCCCACTTCGCCTGTTCGGCGAGCGCGGCCTTGAGCTGGCTCTCCTGAAGCACGTTCGCCTTGATCAGCAATTCTCCAAGCTTGATCTGTGCCATGTCGTGGCGCGCACTCTAGACTGTCTCGGCAGCGTGCGCCGCTTCTTCCGCGCCTGGCCGGTCAGGAACCCGGCGCCAGGGGCGCGGCCGACCCGGATCCCGCCCCCCCGGGAGGCTGCTCCCTGCCGGATGCGTCCACCTCCACTACCCGTGCGCCTTCGGGCGGCGCGATTTCATAGAGGGTCAGGTCCGGCCGCGCGTTGAGTTTGAT
Organism: Myxococcus hansupus; assembly: GCF_000280925.3. Taxonomy (NCBI): domain Bacteria; kingdom Pseudomonadati; phylum Myxococcota; class Myxococcia; order Myxococcales; family Myxococcaceae; genus Pseudomyxococcus; species Pseudomyxococcus hansupus. Next base: position 2,631,100 of record NZ_CP012109.1, on the reverse strand, counting down.
CTGCTGGTAGCGAACCTGGAGCTTCGTCTTCGCCTGCTTCGCATCCAGCTCCACCCGGCCCGGGAAGATGAGGTCCCCCTGCTTCAGGAAGTCATCGAAGCCCAGGTCGTAGCCCGGGATGCCCCGCACCATGCTCTTCATCACCCGCAGGTACTTGGTGTGAACGTGCAGAATCTGGGTCGCCTTGCCCCGGAACAGCGTCAGCACGTAGACGCCCTTCTTGCGGTCCAGCTCCAGCGTCATCCGCTCCGGGGGAATGAGCGGCACCTGCCCGAGCATGATGGGCACCAGCTCCTCGCCTGGCAGCATGACGGGCAGGAAGCGGGACACGTTCGCCGGGCTCGCGGGTCCCTGGTACCAGGTGTTCGTGTCCGCTTGATACAGGCCGAACCGCTGCCCGTCGGACGTCAGGGAGGCGAGCGGCCTGTTGAAGAAGTCGAACGTCTCCAGGTGCAGCATGGCCGGCCGGGTGACGGCGACGAACATGCTCAACGTGCCACTCTGCTCGGGGAGCTCGGCGCGAAGCTTCGCGTCACCCTCCAACGTGACGACGTTCTCCTGGTTCTTCACGACGCGTTGGTACACGGTGTCCGCGTCCGTGAGTTCCCCTTCGGGACCGAACTCGATTCGCTTGGGGCAACCCGAACAGAGCACTACCAGGAAGATTGCGGCGGCTGCGCGGTTCATATCTCCTAGTCTGGGCCATGCCGCCCTGCCCGGTCACCCACCAATGAGCCTGAACGACATCCTTCATTACCTTCGCATCGGTGGCGTCACCCTCGCCATGCTGCTCTTCGCCTCGGTCGCGGCGCTGATTGTCGCCGTCGAGCGCATCATCGCGCTCTGGGGCGTGGGCGAGCGCTCGCGCGCCTTGGGTGAGACAGTGAACAAACACCTGCTGCGCGGCGACGTCACGGCCGCCCGCACCGCCGCCGAGCGGTCTGACGCGGTGGCCGCCGACATCTTCCTGGCCGGGTTCGACCGGCTGGAGCGCTCCCGCCTCGCCGGGGGCACGGGCATCGAGGCCGCCGTGGAGCGCGAACGCGCCCAGGTGGCCCTCAAGCTGCGCCGCTACCTCTGGATCCTCGCCACCATCGGCTCGATTACCCCCTTCGTCGGCCTCTTCGGCACCGTCGCCGGCATCATGCGCTCCTTCAAGGACCTGGGCCTGGACGTGGAAGCGGGCGGCACGGGCGGCAGCTCGGCGGTGATGACGGGCATCTCGGAGGCGCTCGTGGCCACCGCCGTGGGCATCCTCGTCGCCGTGCAGGCGATGGTCTTCTACAACTACTTCCAGGCCCGCCTGTCGCGCGTGCTGGTGGAGCTGCGCTTGCTTGGCGACGAGTTCGTCGAGCTGCTCAAGGAGCGGGCCGCCGGCCTGCCCCCCGTCGAGCCCCCGCAGACGCCGCCCGAACCCCAGGCCGCCAGCGCCACGCGCGCGGACGCCCAGCCCGCCTGAGCCCCAGGAGAACACACCATGGCCATGGGCAAGACACCGGGCGGCGATGACGGCGAGGAAGGCGTCTTCGCTGAAATCAACATCACCCCGCTCACCGACATCTTCCTGGTGCTGCTCATCATCTTCATGGTGACCAGCTCCGTCATTGTCCAGCAGGGACCGGGCGGCGGCGCCAAGGCGGGCCTCAAGGTGAACCTGCCCAAGGGCGGCGCCGCGGACGTCACCGCGCGCACCACGGATTTGTCCGTGGCGGTGCTCGCGGACGGCCGCTTCATGCTCGCCGGCAACGTCGTGTCGCAGGAGGAGCTGCAGCAGGCCTTCGACGAGGCCAAGCAGAAGGACGAGGAGACGGTGGTCATCGTCCAGGCGGACGAAGGCGTGCCCCACGGCACCGTGGTGCAGGTGATGGAGCTGGCCAAGAAGGCCGGGCTCGCCCAGCTCGCCATCGGCGTGCGCGAAGGCGAATAGCCGCTCGCGGTCTGGAAACACGAAGGCCACCCAGGGCGGACAGCCCGGGTGGCCTTTGGCGCTTCAGGCGCCCCGCCCTTCAGCGGGGCGCGGACTTCGAATCAGACGCTCGCGAAGGCGGCGTCGGAGATGTCCATCGGCGAGGTGTCCTCGATGGTGAGCAGCTTCGCCGCCTTCTCCACGTTGGGCAGCACGTTCCGCGCATACCACAGGGCGCTGTACTTCTTGCCCTCGTAGAACGCGACGTCCGGGTGGCCCGCGGACAGCTCGGCCTTCGCCTTCTCCGCGATGAGCGCCGCGTCCAGCAGCAGCCAGCCCACGGCGACCTCGGACATCATGTCGAGGAAGCGGTTGGCGGACAGCGGGATCAGCGGGAACTTGCTGCCGTCCTGCGACCAGCCGAACACCACCATGGCGCTGGCCATCAGGGCCTCCTGCGCCGCGGCCAGGGACTTCACGGCCTCGCCGTAGACGGCGTGCTCGCGGTGGGTCTCGATGAACGAGCCCACGTCGCCCATGAACTGCTGGAAGTGCATGCCACCGGCCTGGCCCATCTTCCGGCCCACCAGGTCCATGGCCTGGATGTGCGTGGTGCCCTCGTAGATGGAGAAGATCTTCGAGTCGCGGGTGTACTGCTCCACCGGGTAGTCCTGGATGTAGCCGGCGCCGCCGTAGATCTGGATGGCCTGCGCGCACAGGCGGAACGCCTGCTCGGAGCTGTACGCCTTCACCAGCGGCGTGAGCAGCTCGACCTGGCCCTTGTGGTAGGTGGCCGCGTCGTCATCCTTGCCGGCGAGCTGGCGCGCCTTGTCCAGGTGCATGGCCAGCTTGATGATGAGCGAGCGGATGCCCTCCACGTGCGCCTTGATGTCCAGCAGCATGCGGCGGACGTCCGGGTGCTCGATGATGGCGGCGCGGGGCGCGGTGGGGTCCTTCCACTTGGTGAAGTGGGAGCCCTGCTTGCGGTCCTTCGCGTAGTCCAGCGCGTTGTAGTACGCGGCGGACGCCAGACCGATGCCCTGGATGCCCACGGCGATGCGCGCGCCGTTCATCATCTTGAACATCTGGCTCATGCCGACGTGCTCGACGGTCCCTACGAGCTCGCCCACACAGTTGTCGCTCTCGCCGAAGTTGATGACACAGGTGGCGGAGCCGTTGATGCCCATCTTGTGCTCGATGGAGCCCACGCCCACGTCGTTGGCCGCGCCGGAGCTGCCGTCCGCGTTGATGCGCAGCTTGGGGACGATGAACAGCGACAGGCCCTTCGTGCCGGGCGCGGCGCCGTCAATGCGCGCGAGCACGAGGTGGATGATGTTCTCCGCCATGTCGTGGTCGCCGCCGGAGATGAAGATCTTCGTGCCGCGGATGTTGTACGTGCCGTCCGCGTTGCGGCGGGCCGTCGACTTGGCCGCGCCCACGTCCGAGCCGGCGTGCGGCTCGGTGAGGCACATGGTGCCGCCCCACGTGCCGTTGAGCATGCGCTCCACGAACTGCTTCTGCTGCGCGGGGGTGCCACACTCCGCGACGACCTCGGCGGCGCCGAAGGCCAGGCCGGGGTACATGTTGAACGCCGAGTTGGCGCCCGACAGCAGCTCCTCCACCGTCACCTGGAGCATCATCGGCGAGCCCTGGCCGCCGTGCTCCGGGCTCACGCCCACCGTCTTGAAGCCCTGCTCGTAGAGCTTCTTCCACGCGTCCTTGAAGCCCGTCGGCGTGAAGACGGCGCCGTTCTCCACCCGGCAACCCTCGCGGTCGCCCACCGAGTTGAGGGGCCCGAGCACCTCACGCGCGAAGCGGTACGTCTCCGTCAACACCGCCTTCGCTTCGTCGGAACCCCAGGCCTCGAAGGGGACCTGGCCGGCAACCTGGCCGAAGCCGAACTGCTCGAACAGCGTGAAGAAAATCTCTCGAAGGTCGGTCTTGTAGGTGTTGATCCCGGCGGACATGGCCACTCCTGCGTGACGGCTCGCTGCCCACCCTGGTTGAAAAAGGTTGAGGTCAGCGGCGCGTTGAGACGCAGGAAGTGTGGCGGCGACTGATTTTTGAGTCAACCCCGAATGACACCTCGCGTTGAGCGGCGGTCACAACCGCCACTCAGGACGCGGTGCGTCTGGCTACTTCTTCGCCTTCTTCGCAGTGGGAAGCGAGGCTGTCTTGGCCGCCGGCTTTTCCCGGGGAACCGTCTTCTTGGACGAGACGCCAGGGAGGCGCTCATCCGAGTCCTCGTCCTCCGCGCCGGGGGCGGCGACGCCGGACGTCCCCGCGGGCGCCGCGGCATTGGCGCTGGCGTTGCTCAGGCTCTCGCGCGGCACTTCCACCATGATGGGGGACTGGCCGGAGCGCTGCCGGTTCTCGTCCTCCAGCGAGTAGAAGAGCTGGATCTGCGAGGAGCCCTTCATCACCAGTTCGCCCTTCTGGTTCTCCGCCCAGAGGTCGATTTCGACGAAGTAGCGGCCACCCGAGCCGTGCCGGTCGCTCACGCGGCCCTTGCAGACGACGGTGTCACCCGGCCACACCATCTTGATGAAGCGCACGTTGTAGCGGCGCATCTGCCCGCCGCGCGCCCAGTCGCTGATGAGCTGGCCGAGCATGCCCATGACGAGCATGCCCGGGGCGTACACGCTCGGCATGCCCACGCTCTTGGCGTAGAGCTCGTCGACGTGGACGGGGTTGAAGTCACCCGAGGCGCCCGCGTAGCGCGACAACTGGACGCGGTCGACGGGCGCCTTGGCCAGCGCGGGAAGCTCGTCCCCGACGCGGATGGCTTCGAAGTACAGCTTGCGCGCGGGCATCACGGGGTCTCCTTGGCGGCGCGGACCACCAGCGTCCGGCGGGCGCGAAACACGAGGTTGCCTTCCTCGTCACGGCCTTCGTCCTCGATGACCGCGATGTCCATCTTCCCGGACATGCCCGGGCGCTCGAAGACGTCCGACACGCGTGTGGAAACGTAGATGCGGTCTCCCGCGAAGATGGGCCGCTCGTAGTCGAAGCCCTGCTCCGCGTGGAGCAGGCTCTTGATGCCCACGCCCAGCAGCTCCCGCAGGTCCGCCGCCGAGTGGAAGGACGCGGGGAACGTGGGGGGCGCGATGATGGTGGGGTACCCCGACGCCCGGGCATACTCCTCATCGTAGTAGATGGGATTGTAGTCCCCGATGGCCTCCGCGAACCGACGGATGGCGCCCTTTTCGACCTCGTTCAGCGTCGGCGGCGAGGCGCGGCCGATCGCGTTCTTGTCCAGCATTTCCTCTCCTGACTCTAGCGTCCGGCCGGAAGCTCGAGCACCGTGAGGAGCCCAGCTTCAGCGGCCGTCAAGCGTGGCGCGGCATTCACCAGCGCATTCGCGGTGGCCCGGTCGCCCGCCACTCCCCCCGGGATTTCCAACACCAGCTTCGGGTCAGCGTCGATTTCGATACGGTCCTTGGGCTCGTCCGCCCCCACCGCGATGGTCAACTCCAGCCGCACCCGTTCCTGTCCGTCCTCCAACCCCACCACGGACTGGAACATGCCAGCCACCCGCCCCTTCCGGACCGGGAACGCGCCGCCGGAGATGTCCTCCTCGGCGAACACGGGGGCTACTTCTTCTTCGAAGTCGTCGCAATCCAGCCCCAGGCCGAGGGCCGCGAGCGCCGCCGACTCTACAAGGCCGACATGGCCCAGTTGCTCACTGTCCACCAGCTCGAAGAACTCGTCCTCGGTCAGCCCCGCGCCCACCTTGCGCTGGAGCGCTTCACGGCGGGTCCGGGCGTCCACCACGCGCGTCACCGTCGCGCGCCGGACAGGACCGCACACCTGACCCGCGGCCGCCACCAGCCGGTCCATCACGAAGCCCGGATTGACGCCCGTGCCCACCACCGCCACGCCCGCCTTCTGCGCGGCGGCGTCGAGCTGGTCCGCCAGCTCCGGGTACTTCAGGTGCGGAAAGGCCAGTTCCTCACACGTGCTGGCCACCGGCAGGCCGCGCTTCACCGCGTCCAGAATCTGGTCGATGACCTTCGGCAGCCGTGAGGTGGTGGCATGCAGGACGACCACGCCCTTGCGCTTGCCCACCGCCTGCTCCAACGAGTCCACCACCGTGATGCGGGGGGCAGGACCGCCCAGGACGTCACTCAGGGGACGACCCACCAGGCTGGATTGCACGTCCACCGCGCCGACGAGTTCCACCTCCGGCGAGGACATGGCGGCCCGGGCGATTTCCTGACCGATGAACCCCAGCCCCATCACCACCACCGGCACGGGCCCTTCCGGGGCTTTTGCCATCGGAGATTGCTCCACGATTCCAAGGGGTTAGCGCTACAGTTCAGCGTTGCCGCGCACCATAAATCACACCTTGGCGGGCAGGCAAGCGTGACGTGGTTCTACCACTCTTCCCGAATGGGAGAACCTCCAAGGATTTCCAAGACTTAGAAGCCCACTGGAGGCCCTGGGGGTCTTTTGGGGCCTGCTACCAGCGTGTATAAAGCTGTACAGGCACGCTGTCCTGGAGGCACCTTCGGCATGGATCGCATCCTCGTCGTGGACGACGACGTCCTCATCCTGGCCGCTCTGTCCCGCATCCTCCAGACCGAGGGTTACGACGTCGTCACGCACAGTGACCCGGCGGTGGCCGCGCGCGAGGTGGGCTTCCAGGTCGTCCTGACGGACTTCATGATGCCGTACCTCAACGGCATCGAGCTGCTTGGTGCACTGCGGGAGAAGAACCCCAAGGCGGTGCGGCTGATGCTGACGGCGGCGGCGGACTTCCGGACCGCCTCCGAAGCCGTCAACCGCGGTGAGGTCTTCCGCCTTCTGGGCAAGCCCTGGTCGCTCAGCGACCTGACGAGCAGCGTGCGGCAGGCCTTCGCGCACTACCGGCTGGTCGAGGCCAACGAACGGCTGCAGCGCGAGGTGGCGGAGAAGAACGAGGAGCTGGTCGCCATCAACCGCGACCTGGAGCGCCGCGTGGTGGAGCGCACCACCGGGCTGCTCGATGGGCTCATCAGCGCGCTGGACTACCGCGATACGGAGACGCAGTGGCACTCGCGCCGCGTGTCGCTCTACTCGCGGCGGCTGGCGCAGGAGGTGGGGCTCTCGGGCGGGGCGCTCGACGTGGTGGAGCAAGGCGCACTGCTGCACGACATCGGGAAGATTGGCGTGCAGGACTCCATCCTGCTCAAGCCCGGTCCACTCACGCCGGACGAATGGGTGGAGATGCGCAAGCACCCGGAGTTCGGCTACCGGATGCTCGCGAAGATGCCGTACCTCCATGAGGCGGCGCTCATCGTGCTCCAGCACCAGGAGCGCTGGGACGGCAAGGGCTACCCGCAGAACCTGGCGGGTGAGGACATCGTACTGGGCGCGCGCATCTTCTGCCTCGCGGACACGGTGGACGCGATCACGTCCGACCGGCCCTATCGCAAGGGGCGGCCCATGAGCGTGGCCCGGGACGAGATCCGCCGGTGCGCTGGGACGCAGTTCGACCCGGCGCTCGCGGAGGCGTTCCTCAACATCCCGGAGACGGAGTGGCAGCGCATCCGGCAGGAAGTCGAGGCCATGGAGGCCGAGGAGAACGCTCGCTGGAACAGCAACCCGCTGGGCCCTCCAGCGCCCCTGGCGAAGGCCAGCGGCGCCTGAGCCCACGCTGATTCACAGGTGCCTGGTCCACCGCGAGAGTGACGCCGCTGTCCGGGAACATGGTGAGCCTTGCAGCGGACCTTCGCTCGCTGCGGGGGCGATGGGCACGCAGGGCGACCATTGCGCCGCCCGGCAACACCGAGGCCCCGCGGCGGACCTTCCATTTCCGTAGAGGAACCAAGCCCTGACAGGGCGCCGGTTCCACCGCGAGGGTGACACCACGGTGCGGTGATGCGACTGGCCTTGCAGCGCCCTTCCGCGCGCAGCGGGAACAACAAGCACGCAGGACATCCTTTCCACGGCGAGAAGGACGCCACAGTCCGGTGACACCACGGGCTCCTCAGTGGCCCTCCGCTCGCTGCGGCTGCGCTGAGCCTTCAGGGCGCCAGTTCCACCGCGCGCACTTCGCGGATGACGTCGCCTTCCAGGAGCGCGTCCACCACGTCCATGCCGGACACCACCTCGCCGAAGGCCGTGTAGCGGCCGTCCAGGTGCGGCTGCGGCGCATGCGTGAAGAAGAACTGGCTGCCGCCCGTGTCCTTCCCCGCCAGCGCCATGCCCACCGTGCCCCGGAGGTACGGCCGGCGCGTCATCTCGCAACGGATGGAGTAGCCCGGTCCACCCTCCCCGTCCCCGCGCGGGTCTCCGCCCTGCGCCACGAAGTCCGGCACCACGCGGTGGAACGTCACGCCGTTGAAGTAGCCCTTGCGAGCCAACGCGTGCAGGTTGCCAGACGTCAGCGGCGCCTCATCCACGTCCAGCCGCACGGTGATGTTTCCCTTGTCGGTGCGGAACACCAACCCCGCGCGCGCTGGCGCCGCCTGCGGCCGGAAGGTGTACGCGGACTGCGGCACGCGCGTCGACCGCACACGCTGCCCTGTCAGCTCGCTCAGCGCCTGCGCCGCCACGCGCCGCACGTTGGCGTGCGGATGCTCCAGCCACTCGCGAAGCCGAGGCTCGGCCGCGCGCCCCTGGAGCGCGACCAGCGCCCCCGCCACGGGCTCCGCCAGGTCTCCCGGCGTCTGGGGCACGCGTGCCGCCAGCGCCTCCACCGCGGCCAAGGCTTCCGCGTCCTTCAACTGCCCCGCAGTGGCCGCCGCCGCGCCCGCCACCACCGTGTCCTCCCCTTCGATGAGCGGACGCACCGCGGCCGCCGCTTCGGGCACGGGCCGCGCCGCCACGACCTCCAACGCCGTCAGCTTCACCCGCGCGTCCGGGTTGCGCAGGTACTTCACCGCGAAGCCCGCGCCCCCCTTCCCCTTCGACAGGGCCACTTCACGCAGGCCCAGCGCGAGCCGACGCGGCTCCGGGATGTGCCCGTACCCACAATCGAGGACTTCCTTCAGCGTTCCCACCTGCCGGTCCATCGCGGCCGCGAGCCGGCAGTCCAGCCAGGCGAGGTCCGCACGAGCCACGTCCGAAGCCGCGCCCCGCTCCGCGTCCGCCAGGGCCAGCCGGAGCGACTCGAACACGGGCCGGCCAAAGTCGGGCAGCCCCTGCTGCGCCAGCGCCAGGAGCGGATGACCTTCCGCGGACCGCGCCAGCGTCTCGACGGTCGTCTTCGCATCGCCCGCCGCCTCTGGAGGCGCCATGCCTCGCGCCACCCGCTTGGCCCGGACCGACAGCGCATCCAACGCATCCACCGCCGTGCACGGCGCGCTGCAGGACGCCGCCAGCTTCGCCAGCGACCGCGCCGCCTCCGACGCCACGCGCGGCGAGGGGTCCTCCAACAGCCGACCCAGCACCACCGCGTCCTCGGGCCCGCCCACGTCGCCAAAGCCCTTCGCGCACAGGGCCCTCACGTCCGCGTCCTCATCCCCCAGGCAGCGGCGCAACGCGGCCAGGGCCTGCGGGCGCTTCACGGTCGACAGCAGATACGCGCCGCCCCGTCGTGCATCCACCGGCCGCTCCGCCGCGAGCAACGCCTCCGCCGACGCCAGGGGCACCTGCGCCGCCACCGCCGCGCCCCGAACCCGCGCCGCCACGCCCAGTGCCTGCGCGGACCGGCCCGCCAGGGCCCCATCGCCGTCCCGCATCCGCTCCGCCAATCGAGTCACCGCGCCCGGCGTCCCCAGCCGCCCCAGGGAATCCAGTAGCGTCCGTCGCACGTCCACGTCCGACTCGGAGCGCTCCGCCTCCAGCAACACGGCCTCCAGGGACGTGAGCTCCGCCTCCAGGAGCGGCTCCCACGAAAGCGCCATCTCCCCCGCGGCGAAGGCGGCTTCCCCGCGAACGTCCGCTTCGGCGTCCTTCAACCCCGCGAGGACGGTCTCCAACGTGGCGGGGTCCTGGATTCGAGCCAGCGCGCGCAGGGATCGAGCGCGAACCCAGGCATCCGAAGCACGGCCCGCCAGCGACACCAGTTCGCCATCCCCCAGCGACCGCGAGTCCTCCCAGTCCTGGATGCGCGCGAGCGTCTGCGCGTCCAGAGGCGGCGTCTCCACGGGCGGCACATGGCGGACGCAGCCGGTGAGCAGGGAGAACGTGACGGCACAGGCGGACAGGGCACGAACGGAGTGCGAGCGGCGCATGGCGCGGGCCTAGGTCAATTCCCCGCGAAAATCCAGGGGTTAGGCCACGAGGGGGTTTGACACGCACGCCCCGGCGCTCCGAAGATACGCGCTCGTTTCTCTCCGCGGGAGCGCTGGTCCTGAACTGCCCTGGCTGCGGCTCGAAGGTAGCCGCCAACTCGTCCATCTGTTCCGTCTGCGATTACATCATCGATGGCTCCTTCCTCTCGGGAGAGCCCGCACCTGACGCCCCGGAGGAGTCCACGGACGCAGCCGAAGATCCTCGCCGGGCCGCCAAGCCGCCTCCGCCCAAGCGCCCCCGTCCCGCGCCCGGCCGCTCCGGCAGCCGTCCCGCGGCCGCGGCCGAACCCGGCGGAGACTCCACCAACATCCGGAGCATGGACGAGGTCGTCCGGAGCGCCCCTCAGCAACGCGCGGCCAAGGCCGCGGCGCCCCGTCCCGCGCCTCGCCGGGCCCCCGCTCCCGAACCCGCAGCCTCCTCGGGGGACCCGTGGGACCGCTCCTCGGATTCGGATGAGAGCAGCGGCGGAGTCACGGACCCCGATGAACTCATTCGCGACGCGAAGGAGCTGTTCGGTCAGCTCCGAGGCGGCGACAAGGTCGCGTTCTGGGCCGCCGCCGTGGTGCTGATCTCGTGCTTCATGCCGTGGAAGGAGACGGCGGTGGACGGCGACGTGCTCGGCTTGATGAGCATGGGCGTTGGCGCGTTCGTGATGTCCATCCTGCTGCTCACGGCCGTCACCATTCGCGTCAAGGGCTCGCTTCCGAGCGTGAACCCCGTGGTGCCGTGGATGGGACAGCTCGTCGTGAGCATCGTGTGCCTCATCTGGTGCATCGTCTACATCAAGATGTCGTCCGACACGACGATGGTGCCCACGCCCATCGGCAACTCGGAGATGATGAACTCGTCCCCCAGCTTCGGCGTCTACGTCGCCGTGCTCGGCGCGGTCGCCACGCTGGGCGGCACGCTGATGGGCCTCAAGGGACAGTCCGACCACTGAGGCGGCTGCCCCGCCCACGAAACCCGCTGCCGCGACTCGCGGCGGCGGACCAGCGTCACCGGCCACCATGTCCGACGCCACCCCACTCTCCCGCCTCACCACCGCGCTCGACGCAGCCGTCTTCGGACAACAGCGCGTGCTGGCGGACCTGGTCACCGCCTTCCTCGCGCGAGGCCACGTACTGCTGGAGGGCGTGCCGGGCGTCGCCAAGACGCTCACCGCGCGCAGCATGGCCGGAGCCCTGGGCCTGCTCTTCACGCGCATCCAGTTCACGCCGGACCTGATGCCGGCGGACATCCTGGGCACCAACATCTTCCAGCCCCAGGACAACGCCTTCCGCCTCGTGAAGGGCCCCATCTTCACGGAGGTGGTGGTCGCGGACGAAATCAACCGCACCCCGCCCAAGACGCAGGCGGCGCTCCTGGAGGCCATGGAGGAACGGCAGGTCACCATCGACGGCGTGTCTCACGCGCTGCCGCCGCACTTCTTCGTGGTGGCCACGCAGAACCCGCTGGAGCTGGAGGGCACCTACCCGCTCCCCGAGGCCCAACTGGACCGCTTCCTCATGCGCGTGCGCGTGGGCTATCCGGAAGCCGACGCGGAGACGACCATGCTCCGCGCCTTCCATCAGCGCGAGGGCAAGCCCACCTCCACCCAGAAGGTGCTGGACGCGGCCACCCTGATGGAGCTGCAGTCGCGCGCGGCCCGCGTGTCGTGTGACGACTCCATCCTCCAGTACGTGGTGGCGCTCGTCCGGGAGACCCGGGCGAATCCGCGGGTGCGGCTGGGCGCGAGCCCGCGCTCCGCCCAGGCCCTGCTCGCGGCCGCCAAGGCCCGCGCGGCGTTGATGGGCACCGACTTCGTCACCCCGGATGAGGTGAAGGCCGTAGCCTTCAGCGTCCTCAACCACCGCCTGCTCCTCAAGGCCGAAGCCGAGGTGGAAGGCATCACCGCGGACGACGTGCTGAAGCAGACGCTCGAGCGGGTGCGAGTGCCCCGGTGAGCCTCGGGCGTCCCGTCCCCACCGGACTCGCCGTCGGCTTGCTCGCCGCGGGGCTCCTCCCGGCCGCGTTGGCGGTGGCCAGCCCCGCGTTCGGATGGCTCGCGCTGGCGGTGGACATCGCCGTGCTCGCCCTCTGCGCGGTGGACTTCACGAGGGCCCCTCGCGCGGAAGCCGTGCGGGTGCGGCGGAGCGTGGAGCCCATTCTCTCCTCGGGCACGCGCAACGCGGTGCGACTGGAACTGGAGCGGATGGACGCCGGCGCCAGCCCCCTGCACGTGGAGGTTCGCGACGAGCCGCCGGAGGGCATGGCCAGCAGCGGACACCGGCAGTCCACCACCCTGCCCGCGGCCTCGGCGTCACCGCGAGCGCTCAGCTACTTCGTCACGCCGCCCTCCCGGGGCGATGCCCGCTTCGGAGACGTGCACCTGCGGCTGCTCGGGCCCCTGGGCCTGTGCGCGCGGCAGGTCCGCGTTCCCGCGGAGCAAGCCGTGAAGGTGTACCCGGACCTCACCGCGCTCACCCGCGAGGCCCTGGCGCTGACCCGGGCCGCCGAGTCCCCCTCCGCGCGCATCCAGCGGCGCCGCGCCGCGGAAGGTCGGGAGTTCGAGTCGCTGCGCGAGTACCGCCCCGGCGACGACTACCGCCACATCGACTGGAAGGCCTCCGCGCGCCACGCCCACACGCTGGTGCGCACGTGGCAGCCCGAGCGGCACCAGCCCGTGCTCCTCCTGCTGGACTGCGGCCGGCACATGGCGGGCCGAATCCAGGAGCGGCGCAAGCTGGACCACGCGGTGGACGCGGCGCTGCGGCTCGCCCGCGTGGGTCTGGAGGCCGGCGACGTGGTGGGCGTGCTCGCCTTCGCCAGCGGCGTGCGGGCCTACCTGCCGCCGCGCAAGGGGCGTGAGCACCTGCGCCTCATCACCGAGTCCCTCTACCGCACGGAGGCCGCGCTCGAGGAGAGCGACTACGGCCGCGCCTTCGACTTCGCCTTCGCCCGGCAGACGCGCCGCGCGCTGGTGGTGCTCTTCACGGACCTGGTGGACCCGGACGCCTCCGCCAGCCTCCTCACGCGCACGCTGGCGCTGCGCCCCCGGCACCTGCCCGTCGTCGCCTCGCTACTGGACGAGGACGTCCAGGCCGCGGCGCACGGCGTGCCCGCTGAAACCCAGGACGCGTACGCGCGACAGGCCGCCGCGCGCCTGGAAACCGAGTTCCGCCGCACCGCCACCACCCTGCGGGACGCGGGGGCGCTGGTGGTCCGAGCCCCCGCCCGCGGCTTCGGCGCGGCCACCCTCAATGCCTATCTGGACGTGAAGGCGCGGGGGCAACTCTAGGCCTCTGCGTCAAGTCCAGCGGAAAGTTTGTACGCAGTGTGCTGGCATCATGTATCGACGCCGCTCGCGAAGAAGCGTGCCAATCGCGCGGAGGCCGATTTTTCGGCCTCGGACACGACCCCCTTTACAGATGGACGCGCGTCAACAAAATGGCCGGTCCTCGCCTGCCGTGACGGCGGGCGACCTCGAAAACACCACGGATGGAGACGGTCTTGGCGGAGGTCGCGAGGGGATTCAGGGTGGAGGTCGAGGCGAACGCGGCGGCTGCGGTGGCGGCACGGATGGAGTCCGCGTCCGCGACGGCATCCGAGGCGTTGACGCCCTTTCATGAGCGCCTGCTGGCCGAGGAGCTGCTCGCGCGCAGCGGCGACACCCAGCAACGGCTGGCCGGCGCGCTGTCGGAAGCGAAGGTGGACCTCAACCCGCATCAGGTCGAGGGCGCCATGTTCGCGCTCGACTCGCTGTCGCGCGGCGGCTGCATGCTGGGCGACGAGGTCGGTCTGGGGAAGACCATCGAGGCGGGGCTCGTCATCGCCCAGCTCATGGCCGAGGGGAAGTCGCGCATCCTCATCATGGCGCCCGCCACGCTCCGGGCGCAGTGGAACAGCGAGCTGCGGGAGAAGTTCGACCTGGACAGCGTCCTGGTGGACGGCCGCACCGTGCGCGCCACCGGCAACTGCTTCGACCAGCCCTTCCCCGTCATCTGCTCGCACCCGTTCGCGGCCAACAAGGCGCACCTGACGTCGGAGATTGCCTGGGACCTCATCGTCATCGACGAAGCCCACCGCCTGCGCAACGCGCACCGGCCCAACAACAAGATGGGGCAGGCGCTGCGGGCCTCGCTGGCGGGCAAGCCCAAGCTGCTGCTCACCGCCACCCCGCTCCAGAACGACTTGATGGAGCTGTTCGGGCTGATGTCGCTGCTGGACGAGCAGATCCTCGGCCCCGAGCACGCCTTCCGCAGCCGCTACCGGGCGGATGAGGCGGGCGGCATGCCCGAGGCCGCCGCCGTCGAGCTGAAGGAGCGGCTGGCCCCCGTGGTGCAGCGCACCCTGCGCCGGCAGGTGCGCGAGTACGTCCGCTACACCAACCGCCGCTCCATCGTGGAGGACTTCACCCCCTCCCCGGAGGAGCACGACCTCTACGAGAAGGTCAGCGAGTACCTCCAGCGCTCCGAGGCCGCGGCGATTGAACCCGGCAAGAAGACGCTGCTGACGCTCTGCTACCGCAAGCTGCTGGCGTCCTCCACGTACGCCATCGCCCCCACGCTGCGGCGGCTGTCGGACAACCTGGAGAAGCGGCTCCACGCGGCCAAGCTGGGCCAGCAGGCCCTGGCGATGTTCGAGCCCGAGGAGGCCAAGCAGTTCGTCGAGGAGGGCGAGGAGTGGTCGGATGATCCGGCCAAGGCGCCCAACGTCCGCGCGCTGGAGCAGGAAGTGTGGGAGCTGCGCCAGTACGCGGACCTGGCGGACTCCATCAAGGTCAACGCCAAGGGCGAGGCGCTCAAGCGCGGCCTGGACCGCACCTTCGCAGTGATGAAGACGCACGGGTGGCCGGAGAAGGCCCTCATCTTCACCGAGTCCAAGCGCACGCAGCAGTACCTCTTCAACCTGCTGTCGGAGAGCGGCTACCAGGGGAAGATTTCGCTGCTGTCCGGTGACGCGGGCACGCCGGAGGACCGGCGCGCGCTGGTGGAGGAGTTCCGCCACCGCACCCAGATTCTCATCTGCACCGAGGCCGGCGCCGAGGGCCTCAACCTCCAGTTCTGCAACCTGGTGGTGAACTACGATTTGCCCTGGAACCCGCAGCGCGTGGAGCAGCGCATTGGCCGCTGCCACCGGTACGGCCAGCAGCGGGACGTGCTGGTCATCAACTTCCTCAACCGGATGAACGCGGCGGACGCCCGCCTCTTCGAGCTGCTGGAGAAGAAGCTGAACCTGTTCGACGGCGTGTTCGGCGCGTCGGACGAAATCCTGGGCGCGCTGGAGAGCGGCGTCGACTTCGAGCGTCGCGTGCTGGACATCTACCAGTCCTGCCGCAAGCCCGAGGACATCAACATCGCCTTCGACAAGCTCCGCGGGGAGCTGGAAGGCCGCATCAGCCAGCGCATGACGGAGATGCGCTCGGTGGTGCTGGAGCGCTTCGACGGCGACGTGCGGCGTCGGCTGCGTGGCCAGAACGAGCAGACCAAGGAAGCCCTGGCCAAGCGCCAGCAGGAGGCGCGCGCGCTCACGGCCTCCGTGCTGGGCAGCCGCAACTCGGGGCGCCTGGAGGTGGCCAAGGCCGCCTACGCCGTCAAGGAGCGCACGCAGGACGCGGTGAGCTTCCTGCAGTTGGACGCGGCGGGGCTGCCGTCGCGGCTGGCACGGCTCGCGGGCGGCGAGGGCTGGTGGTTCGCCTACAAGTTCGAGACGACGGGCCTCAAGCCGGAGGAGAAGCTGGCGCACCTGGTGCTCGTGCGCGACAGGGACGGCTTCCGGGCGCTGCCCATGGTGGACGGCGCGCACTTCGTGAAGCTGGCCGCGAAGCCGGAGCGCCGGCGGCAACCCGCCCCCGTCTCCGTGCAGCTCATGCAGGAGCAGGCGCTGGTGGCGGCGAAGGACGAAATCGTCCGGGCCGCGGAGCGGCGCAACGCCCTGGAGCTGGACAAGGCCAAGGAGCGCGCGGACCGCTACGTCGAGGACTGCTTGATGGAGTCCCGCGAGGCCGTGGAGGCCGCGCGCCAGACGTGGATTGAAGCGCGCAAGCAGGTGGGCCTGGCCGAGGACATCGCCGACAAGGCGAAGGCCCGCGCGCACTCGGACCGGATGGAGCGCGAGTACCGCCGCAAGCTGTCCTCGCTGCGCAACGAGGAGGAGAAGCGCTACGCCTCCAAGGACCGGCAGCTCGCGGACCTGGCCAACAAGGCCAAGGTGACGGAGAAGCGCTCCCTCATCGCCTCCGCCTACTTCTGGCTGTCGTAGTCCGCGGGGCGCAGGCGAACCCACGTCGCGCCCCACCCGCCGTCACCCTCGCCCGCGGACCGGAAGGACTCCACTTCCGGCAGCTTGGGCAGCAGCGACTGCACGGTGCGCCGCAGCGCGCCCGTGCCCTTGCCGTGGATGATGCGGACGTCGAGCACGCCCTTCTGCCGGCAGGCCCAGAGGTACTCGACGACGAGCTCTTTCACCTCTTTCGGGTGGAAGAGGTGCAGGTCCAGGGTCCCATCGATTGGAATTTCTACAGCCTCGTCCTCGAAGGGAGGAGGCGCGTCGCCTTCGGGCGGAAGCGGCTCCTCGTCAGGGCCGAGACGGGGCAGGCGACTGCGGCTCACGCTCCCACTCCTCCCGCTCCTGCTCCGCTTGCAGGCGGCGACGCTCCCGGGCGGCCTTGAAGCGCTCCGACAGCGTCGAGACTTCACCCTTCAGCGCGGAGAGGTGCGTGGACACATTGCCCGTGCCACCTGCCGACCGCACGGCCGCCTGCTCGCCATCCGTACCGGCGCCTCCCGCGGACATCAGTTGGACCAGCAGTGCTGCCATCGAAATGGCTGTCATGGACCAACAGGTAAGCAAGACGCGTGCTCAGAGGCAAGTGCCACTCAGGGAGGAGCAGCCTGCCGCTCAGCCTCTTCCTTCCTGCCCAGCACGATTCGCTCGGCCAGTTTGATGGCGGACAGTGGCGCGCTGCCCTCCGCCTTGTTGTTGATGGTGATGTAGGTGGGCTTGTCCCGGCGGAGCGCCGCCAGGCACACGCGCGCGAGCACATCCCGCGTGGGGACATCCTCATCCACCAACTGGTTGAACGGGGCGTAGCGCGCGCGGGCCTCCTCGTAGCCCAGGTCCGGCGGGAGCATCCAACGCACAATCAAGGCGCGTGATTCGAAGGCCCGGGTGAGCCGCGCCTGGCGCCCCACGGGCGGCATGTGCGCCCACACCGCCAACACGGGAACGACGCCGACGTCGGCCAGCGCCTGGGCGAGACCTTCCGTGAGCAGCTCCTCGTTGCGCAGCTCCACCGCGTACAGCGGCCCCTTGGGCAGCGCGGAGAGAAAGGCGTGCAGCCGCTCCACGAAACGCGCGGGGCCACCAAGCGCCTGCGGGTCCTGCGGGGGGAACTGAAACACCAGCGGGCCGCCCTTCTCGCCCAGGCCCTCCACGAAGGGCGCCACCACCGCCTCCGTCGCGTAGGCCGCGTGGAGGAAGCGCTCATTGGCCTGCCCCCGTTGCGCGCCGTAGCGCTCATGCGTCGGGAAGCGCGCCAGGGTGCACACCTCGTGGGCCTTCACGAGGAAGCGGAACGTGTCCGGCACCTGCCCGGCGTACTCAGCGAAGGCGCTGGCGGAGATGGGACCGTAGAACGTCCGGTCGATGCCCACCGTGCGCAGCACCGGGTGGTGCGCGTAGGCGCCCAGCCCCTCGCGCGCCAACTGCGAAGCGGCGGCCTCGTGGTCGTAGACGATGCCGGACCAGCCGGGGAAGGTCCACGAGGAGGTCCCCAGGAAGACGCCCGAGGGCAACTCCTGGCCCAGCGCCGCCAACGCCTCCGGCACCGCCGCGGGCTCCACCGGCCGCGCGCCCTTGCGCGTCTTCGCGGGGGGCTCCACCACGGCGCCGGTGAAGAGGTCGATTTGGGCGGGGCCTCGCTGCTGAGGCATGTCGCGTCTCCTGGGCCAGAGGGCACCGCGGCGACGGTGCCGTGCATCCGACGGAGGTAACGCCGGATGCCACCAGATGCAGGAGGTTGCCTCAGTCCAGCCTCACTTCCCAAGTGCCATGTCGCCTGTCAGGCAACCTGGCAACACGGCCCCTCGCGTCAGGACACCTTGAGGCGGATGGCGCCCGGGAGCAGCGTCATCGTGCACGGGAGACGGCCGGGCGTCTCGCCGTCCACGTCGAGGAACACGTCGCCGCCCTCCAGGGGCTCGGCGCGCAGCGTGCGGCAGCGCAGCCGGCGCGTGCCTTTCCAATTCACGTGCGAGCCGTTGTAGACGCCCTTCGACTTGAGGACGAAGTCGCTCAGGCCGTAGCCGGACCAGATGGTGACGTCGAAGAGGCCGTCATGGGTGACCGCGTCCGGCGCGACGAACATGCCGCTGCCGAAGTAGCGGCCGTTCGCCACGGCCACCGCGGTGACGCTCACCACCTCTTCCGGGCCACCGTCCACCGACAGGCGCACCTGCCGCTCGGAGTACTTCACCAGGCCCTTCAGCGTGCCCCACATGAAGCTCAGGTGGCCGCCCAGCGCCTTGCTGCTGCGGTTGACCTCCTGGGCCACCACCGCGCTCACGCCAAACGAGGCGATGTTGGCGAAGTAGCGCGTGGCGGGCTGGCCGTCGTTGCCGACGAACTCCAACTGCCCCACGTCGAAGGGCTCCGTCGTGCCGGAGCGCAGCCGCTCCAGCGAGGACTCGAGCTCCAAATCCCAGCCAAAGGTCCGCCGGAAGTCACCGCCCGTTCCGCGCGGAATCAGCCCGAGCGCGGCGTTGGGATTGATGGCGCGGCCATTCTCGAAGAAGCCGTTGGTGACTTCGTTGAGCGTGCCGTCACCGCCCACCGCGACGACGCACTCATAGCCATCCAGGAGGGCTTGCCGGGTGATGCGCGCGGCGTCCATGCCGCCCTGGGTGAAGCCGTGGCCGAACTCCCCCAACGCCTTGCCCACCTGCGCGGAAATCTCTGCCCAGCGCTTTCCCGTCTGCCCATTGGCGCTGCGCGGATTCACCACGAGGAACGTCTTCATCAGGCCCTACCCCTCCCTGTGCCCTCCCTGTTTACGCGGTTGCGCGCTGGCACTCCACTCCGTGGCCAGTTGCAGGGAGGGCGGGTCCGCTGCCACCCCGCGTCAAACGGGGTGGCGCGGCACACGGTGAGGGCTCGCGTCCGTCGGACTAGGCCTTCGGCGCCACGGGCACCGGCCGCACGTGGACCTCGCGCAACTGCCGGTCATCCACGTCGCCAGGGGCGCCCGTCATCAAGTCCGTGCCCGTCTTCGACTTCGGGAACGGAATCACGTCGCGCAGGGACTCGGCGCCCGTGAGCAGGAAGGCCAGCCGGTCCATGCCCAGCGCGATGCCACCGTGCGGCGGAGCGCCGTACTTCAGCGCGTCCAGCAGGAAGCCGAACTTGGCGCGCGCGTCCTCGTCGCTGATGCCCAGCGCCTTGAACACCTCGGCCTGCACCTTCGGGTCGTGCAGACGGATGGAGCCGCCGCCAATCTCGAAGCCGTTGAGCACCACGTCGTAGCGGTGGCACTTCACCCGGCCCGGATCCGTGAGCAGGTAGTCCACGTCCTCGTCGTGCGGACGCGTGAAGGCGTGGTGCGCCGCCGCCCAGGTGTTCGTCTCGTCGTCGAACTCGAACAGCGGCGGGTTCACCACCCACAGGAACTTCCACTGGCCGCCGCTGCCGTACTCCGGAATCAGGCCCAGCTTCTTGGCCACGTGCACGCGCAGGTTGGCCATCACCGTGTGGACCAGCGACTCCTTGCCGAACTGGAACAGGAGCAGGTCGCCCGTCTTCGCACCCACGGCCTGGTTGATGGCCTGCCGCAGCGCGGGGCTGATGGTCTTGGACAGCGGAGACTGCGTCCACTCGCCGCCGTCGGCCACCTTCGCGCGGGCCAGGCCCTTGGCGCCGGCCTGCTTGGCGAACTCCTCCAGCTTGTCGCTCTCCGCGCGGCTCATCGCCTTCTCCGCGGGGACGACCATCGCCTTCACGATGCCCTTGTTCTGCACCGCCTCCCAAATCATGGGGACGCCGCCGGACTCGCCGTGCTCGCGAATCAGGTCGGTGAGCACCACGTGCTCCAGGCCGAAGCGCAGGTCCGGCTTGTCGTTGCCGTACTTGGCCATTGACTCGTAGAAGTCCATCCGCGGGAAGGGCGTGGGGATGTCGATGCCCAGCACCTCGCCCCACAGCTTCTTCACCAGGCCCTCGATCATCGTGAAGATGTCGTCCTGGTTGACGAAGCTCATCTCGACGTCGATCTGCGTGAACTCCGGCTGCCGGTCCACGCGCAGGTCCTCATCGCGGAAGCACTTCACGATCTGGAAGTACCGGTCGAAGCCCGCCACCATGAACAACTGCTTGTAGAGCTGCGGGCTCTCCGCCAGCGCGTAGAACTTGCCCGGGTTGAGGCGGCTGGGGACCAGGAAGTTGCGCGCGCCGCCCGGCGTGTACTTGCCCATGAAGGGCGTCTCCAGCTCCAGGAACCCGTTGTCCACCATGTACGAACGGGTCAGCGCGTTCATCTTCGAGCGCGTCATCAGCGAGCGCTGGAGCGGCGCGCGGCGCAGGTCCAGGAAGCGGTGGGCCAGGCGCTTCTCCTCCGACGTGTCGATGGCGTCCTCAATGGGGAACGGCGTCGGCTCCGAGCGGTTGAAGATGGTCAGGTCGCTGGCGCGGATCTCGATTTCACCCGTCTTCATCTTCGGGTTCACGTTCTTCCCGCGCGAGACGACCTTGCCGCGCACGCCCACGCAGTACTCCAGCCGCAGGCTTCCGGCGAGCGCGTGCGCCTCCGCGTGGTCCGGCTCGAACACCACCTGCGTGAGCCCGTCGCGATCTCGCAGGTCGATGAACACCGCGCCGCCGTGGTCCCGGCGGTTGTGCACCCAGCCGAAGAGGACGACTTCCTCACCGACGTTGGTCGCGGTGAGCTGACCGCAAGTGTGGGTACGCTTGACCTCGGAGATGAACGGGACTGCCATGGCACCGCCTGCTGGATTCGAAAGGGGAAAAGGCGGGGCACGATACGGACCGTGGAAACGACGCGTCAAGGAATCCCAGCGCCCCGGCCGGGTCTCAAACCGTCGGGGGAATACACGTTCCGGGCGGTCCGGAGTAAAACGGCGGAATGCTCCGAACAGTCATCGCCGCGACCGCCGCGCTGGGACTGGCCGCTGGCTGTGCGCCCGATTCGACCGCGCCCGTCAAGGTCAGTGCCCTGGTGCTCTCCAGCAATGGCCAGTACGTCCCCCAGGAGGTGGAGCTGAAGACCATCTCCGACATCGTGGGCCTCAAGGGCACGGTGGCCGACCTCCAGGGAGGCGCGCGCATCGTCATTGACCCCAACGACCCGGACCTCAACAACGCCACCACGCCGGAGGGCTACGCCAACGCCCTGCTGAAGAACCGGGGGCGCGACGTGAGCGCCAACTACATCTCCCAGGGCGGCGTCCTCTGGCCCGCGGACTTCCACACCTGGAACATGGTGACGGCGTACTACAGCCTGGAGCGCGCGTACGACTACTTCCGGGTCGTGGGCAACATCCCCGCGGCGGACTTCAAGGAGCCCGTCACCACCTACTACTTCCCGGAGTTCGTCCTCACCGAAGTGGACAAGGACCCGCTGAGCGACAACGCCATGTACTTCTCCGTGCTGGAGTCGTTCATGGTGCTGCCCTTCGACCAGCTCCAGCGCGCGCCGCTGGCCATCAACGCCGGCGTCATCGCGCACGAGTACGCGCACCGCGTCTTCAACCTCAAGGCCTACGGCGGCCAGCAGTTCCCGGACGCGCTCACCACGTGGCAGATGGCCGGCGCCAGCCCGGGCGCCAACATCCTCAAGTCCTTCGACGAGGGGCTCGCGGACTACCACGCGTACGGCGCCACCTGTCAGACGACCCAGGGCGGCAAGGGCTGCGACACGCGCTTCTTCTCCACCTCCTTCCACGGCAACACCTACGGGCAAATCACCGAGGACCGGGACCTGGCCCGGGTGGACCGCTGCATGGACGTGTCGCTCCTGAACCAGCTCTACAACCAGAACCTGAGCGTGTTCAGCGGCAACGAGTACCGGGTGGGCACGCTGCTCGCGAGCGCCCTCTACCAGGCCGGCGAGGCCACCGGGCAGCGCGACGTGCTGCTGCGCGCCATCATCGCCTCGTACAACGACGAGAGCACCGTCACCCCCGGCCTCTTCCAGCTTCAGCGGATGACGATTGCGGACCAGTCCCGCTTCACCCTGGCCGTGGCCGCCAGCGCCATCATCACCCACATCACCGACCTGCGCCTGAAGGAGGCCGTCTGCAACGAGCTGATGGACCACCTCCAGATTCCGCGCGACCAGCTCGTCGGTAACGACCCCAACATGTGCCCGCCCAGCTCCGCGGGTGGCACCACCTGCCCCCGGCTGAACCTGTGAGCATGAAGACTGCTTCCATGAAGACGTGGCTGCTGCGTTGCGCCCTGGGCAGCCTCGCCCTGTCCGCGCCCGCCCTGGCCCAGGACGATGAAGACCCCTACGCCTATCCGGACGACGAGCCCGCCTACGACGCCGCGGAGTCGTACAACCGCCCTCGGCCCAAGGTGGATGAAGCGGACGACTTCCGCCGCGTGTCCGAGCAGGAGCACGCCGACGGCGAGGACGACTTCAAGGCGCTCTCCGGCCTCGATGACCCAAGCCTCGGCGTCGCCATGGAGTTCATCGCCGGCGCCCTCTTCCTCGACAGCCCGCGCGGCCGGGCCACGGAGACGCGCCTGGGCCTGGGCGTGCGCGCCACCTGGGAGTACGGCCGCATCCTCGACAACGAGGCGCTGCGCGAGTCCCTCTGGGCCGACCTTCGC
Organism: Myxococcus hansupus; assembly: GCF_000280925.3. NCBI lineage: Bacteria > Pseudomonadati > Myxococcota > Myxococcia > Myxococcales > Myxococcaceae > Pseudomyxococcus > Pseudomyxococcus hansupus. The sequence continues at coordinate 2,608,146 of NZ_CP012109.1, read as the reverse complement.
TACACGTTCGGCGGCACCAGCGACGGCACCGAGTTCCTCCAGGGCAAGACGAACTTCCACTACTTCACCATCGCCCCCGCCTATGAGCTGAAGCTCGGCAAGTCGGACTTCGGCTTCTTCGGCCAGGTGGGCGCGGGCGTGGCCTACACCGCGTCCACCATCACCATCGACACGCTGGAGACCAAGGTGAGCGGCATGAAGCCGCTGTTCCAATACGGCGTCGGCTTCCGCGGCCGGCCCCGGATTACCGACGGCAACCTCCGGCTCTCCTTCCGCGTGGAGGCCATGGGCTTCCGCCGCGGCTACCACAACGACTTCTTCCTGGGCGGCAGCGTCGGCACCGCCTTCTGAAGTCGCCTTCATGGGCCGCTCGCCCTTCAGCCCTCGGCGAGCGGCCATGTAGATATTTCCACCCACGCCCCGTCACGCCCGCCTCCACGCCTTGCGAGTTCAAGGAGTTGGCGCTGGCACGCGTCGTGCTCCACTTTCCACCGGGTCGGGAACGTGAGTTCCCCTAGGGGCTGGGAGGCGAGCGATGAAGAACGCGCAGGGACAGGGACAGCACTTGGACCCCGTATGTGGGAAGACCTTGGACACACCCGAGGGCCGCCCCACCTCCGAGTACAAGAAGCGGCGGTACTTCTTCTGCTCGGAGCGCTGCCGCCACGCCTTCGAGAAGCAGGCGGAGCGCTTCCGCTTCAACGAGCTGGCCCGCGTCGGTGCGCTGATGACGCCGGGCCGCGTCCGCTGGGGAATCGCCTGAGCGGAGGCCTCAGGCGGCCACGCGCAAGTCCTTGAGCCGCAGCGACAGCTTGCGCTGGCCCCGGAAGGTGTCGAACCCCGCCTGGAAGGCCAGGTCCACCGGCCCTTCCACGAGCGGGGCACGGTCCGCCATGTTGAAGCCAATGGCGTCCAGCTCCGGCGCGTCCGCCAGGGCCAGCTTCAGGTGGCCATGCCCGTTGCCCGACTTGGGCTGAAGCACGCGCGGGCGGGCCACCTGCCGGCGCAGCACCAACACCGGCTCCGGGTTGCCCTGGCCGAAGGGCCCCAGCCGTTGGAGTGACTCCACGGCGTCCGCGTCCAGCTCGCTGGGATTCACCACCGCGTCCACACGGCACCGGGGGATGAGGTCCTCCGGGGCCAGGCGCTGGGCGGCAATCTTCTCGAAGGCCTCCCGGAAGGCCGGCAGGCGGTCCGCGTCGATGGTGAGGCCCGCGGCGTGTTTGTGCCCACCGAAGCGCGTCAGCAGCTCCGCGCAGCCGCTGAGCGCGTCATGGAGGTGGAAGGCCTCGATGCTGCGCGCCGAGCCCTTCCCCACCCCGTCCTTCACCCCCACCATGACGGTGGGCCGGTAGAAGCGCTCCACCACGCGCGAGGCCACGATGCCGATGACGCCCGGGTGCCAGCCCTCGTCGTAGAGCACGAGGCCGCGCGAGTCCTTGAGCGACTCGGCCTGCTCCAGCGCCTGCGTGAGGATGCTGCTCTCGATGCTCTGGCGCTCCGCGTTCGCCCGGTCCAACACGCCCGCCAGCGAGCGCGCCGTCTCCGGCGACTCCGAGCACAGGAGCTGGAGCCCCAGCGACGCGTCATGCAGCCGGCCCGCGGCGTTGATGCGGGGCCCCAGACGGAAGCCCACCTGGCCGGCGGTGACGGACGCGTCCGGGTCCATGCCCGCCACTTCCTTCAGGGCGCGCACGCCAGGACGGCGGCCCGCGCTCAGCTCCTGGAGGCCGTGCGACACGAGGATGCGGTTGGCGCCCGTGAGGGGCACCACGTCCGCCACGGTGGCCAGCGCCACCAGGTCCATCATCGTCCGGAGGTTGGGCTCCTTGCGGGTGGCGAAGAAGCCCTCGTCCCGCAGCCGCTTGCGCAGGCCCATGCAGAAGTTGAAGGCCACGCCCGCGGCGCACAGCGCCTTCGTCGGGTACTCGCAGCCGGGCTGGTGCGGGTTCAGCACCGCAACCGCGGGGGGCAGCGTGGGCGGCACGGTGTGGTGGTCCACCACCAGCACGTCCAGGCCCAGCTCCTTCGCGCGGGTGATCTCCGCCACCGAGGTGATGCCGCAATCGAGCGTCACCAGCACCCGCGTGCCCTCCGCGGCGATGCGCTCCACCGCGCCGACGTTGAGGCCGTAGCCCTCATCCAACCGGTGGGGGATGTACGTGGCGGGCGGGACGCCCAACTCCTTGAGGAAGAGGAACAGCAACGACGTGGAGCAGACGCCATCCACGTCGTAGTCGCCGTAGAGCGTCACCTTCTCCCGCGAGCGAATCGCCCGGACGAGACGGTCCACCGCCGCGGGCATGCCCTTCATCCGGAACGGGTCCGGCAGGTCCGCCAGGCGATCGGACAGGAACGCCGACGCGGACTCGGGCGTGCGGTAGCCGCGGTGCAGGAGCACCCGCGCCGCGAGCGGATGAAGCGACAGCTCCCCGGAAAGGGACGCCACTTCCTGCTCGACCACATCTGGAAGCAACCACCGCACGCTCGGCACCCCTCCTCGCCTTCCCCCAGAGGGAGTTGGCGGGATGAATTGGCTACGAAGTCGACAGTACCTCAGACGTCTGACCAGAACAGTCCAACCTTGAGCACGACACTTCCCCTCCTGCACGGACGTTCAGGCAAGCGCACGCCTGGTGGCCCGCCGCTTCACGCACGGTCGGCCGCCCATGCGCAGGTTCAACTGCACACCCGATGACAGTGAGGTCGAGCATGCAACCAAGAGGCATCCGGGCCGCCACGCTGGCCCTGGCATTCGCCACGCTGGGCACCGCGGGCACGGCCGCCGCGCAGGAGCGGCGCGAGGGCAAGCGAGGTGACTTGAACGTGTTCCTGCGCGGAGGACTGGGCGACTACACCGGAAACCTGGGCGATTTGACCAGCACCGGTCCCGCGTGGGGCGTCACGCTCAACGTGCAGCCCACCACCTTCCTCGGCTTCGAGGTGGGCTACGAGGGCTCGCGCAACGGCCTCACCGACAGCCGCTTGCTGGAGAACCCCGCGCTCGTCCGACAGGGCGGCAGCGCACTGGTGAAGGTGTCTCCGCCCTTCCTCACCGCCATCCGGCCCTTCGTGGGCGCGGGGCTCGGCGTCACCTACTTCGACATCCGCGGCAGCGTGCTCGACAACCTCTACCAGTCGGACACCGTGCCGGAGGTGCCCCTGGCCGCGGGCATCGAGTTCAACCGCGGCGCCCTCACCGCGGGCCTCCGCACCACGTACCGCGTCCTCTTGAGCGAAGGCTGGGCGGACGGCGCCGTGGAGGACGCGGGCGGTGGCCTGCTGGACGCCTCGCTCACGCTGGGGGCGCGCTTCTGACAGCCGCCCTCTAGAAACACCAAGGGCCCTGCTTCCCGTGAAGGAAGAGGGCCCTCGTGTGCATCCGGTGCGTGAGGACTACGCGACCTTCGGCTGCTGCTGGTCGATGTTGCCACCCTCGCGCTGACGGGCTTCCTTCGCAGCGGCGCGCTCGTCCAGCCAGATGGTCAGCGGGCTGGCGATGTAGATGGTGGAGTACACACCCACCACGATGCCGACGAGCATCGCCATGGCGAAGTCGAAGATTTCGCCCACGCCGAAGATGAGCAGACCGATGAGCGACAGCGCGGTGGTGCCGGACGTGAGGATGGTGCGGCCCAGCGTGTCGTTGATGGCGATGTTGATGACCTCCGCGAAGGGCTTGCCCTTGAACTTGGCCATGTCCTCGCGGATGCGGTCGTAGATGACGATGGTGTCGTTCACCGAGTAGCCCACCACCGTCAGCAGCGCGGCGATGGCCGTCAGGTTGAACTCGCGCCTTGTCACCAGGTAGTAGCCCGCCACCATGATGACGTCGTGCACCATGGCCATGAGCGCGCCGGGGCCGAACTTGAAGTCGAACCGGAACGCCACGTAGATGAGGATGGCGACCATGGAGTACAGCAGCGCCATGATGCCGCGGTTGCGGAGCTGCTTGCCCACCTGCGGACCCACGTAGTCCACGCGGCGCTGCTCGAAGTCCGGCTTCTCCAGGCCCTGGCCCAGCGCGGCGAACACGCGGTCCGCCATGCCGCTGGCCACCACCTGGTAGTCGAAGCCCGTGCCGCCCTGAGCCTCGCCCAGCTCGCGGACTTCCTGCACGCCGATGCCGGAATCCTCGACGGCCTTCTTCACCGCGTCGGTCGGAAGCTCCTGCGCGGCGCGGAAGCGGATGATGCCGTTGGGCATGTCCACGTACACGTTGCGCACATTGCCCAGCGCCTCGAGCGCGGCCTTGCCCTTGGCGCCGCTCTCCTCGTTGAGCTGCGTGACGCCGCCCATGCGCAGCAGGAAGGTGTTCTCCTCCGCCGCGCCGATGTTCTGCACGCTGACGTCCGGCAGGCCACCCTTCTCGGCGCGCTCACGGACCTCCTCGGCCTTGATGGGGTGGTCGAACTTCACCTCGACCACCGTGCCACCCGCGAAGTCCACGCCGAAGTTGAACCCGAAGGCGGCGATGCCAACGATGATCGCCAGGTTCAGCACCGTGGAGAGAAACAGCGCGGGCTTGCGCTTGCTGATGAAGTCGATGTTCGTCTTGTTCTTGAGAATCTGCATGACGGTTCCCGGACTCCGGCCGGTCAGACGGAGACGACCTTCGCGTTACGACCGTGGACGAAGTAGGTCATGATGACTCGCGTCACCGTGATGGACGTGAACAGCGACGCCAGCAGGCCGATGATGAGCGTGGTGGCGAAGCCCCGCACCGGACCCGTTCCCGTGAAGAAGAGGATGAACGCGGAGATGAGCGCCGTCACGTGGGAGTCGAAGATGGTCCAGAAGGCGCGGTCGTAGCCCTGGTCCACCGCCGCCCGGGCCGTCTTGCCGTGGCCCAGCTCCTCGCGGATGCGCTCGTTGATGAGCACGTTGGCATCCACCGCCACGCCCAGCGTCAGCACGAAGCCGGCGATGCCCGGCAGCGTCAACGTGGCGTTGAAGAAGGCCAGACCGGCGAGGATGAGCAGGCCGTTCAGCAGCAGCGCGACGTCCGCGATGAGGCCCGAGGCCTTGTAGTAGAGCGCCATGAAGAGGACGACCAGACCCAGACCCAGCACCGCGGCCAGGCCACCCTTCTTGATGAGCTCGTCACCCAGGCTCGCGCCCACCTGACGAATCTCACCGACGGTCACCGGGGCCGGCAGCGCGCCCGCCTTCAGCACCAGCGCCAGCGTCTGCGCCTCACCCAGCCACTCCTCGAAGGAGCGGCCGCCCATGCGGCCCATGGTGATGCGGGCCGAACCGCCGCTGATCTTCTCGTTGATGTTCGGCGCCGTCTGGACATTGTCGTCCAGCACGATGGCCATCCGGCGGCCCACGCCGGCCTCGGTCAGACGCTCGAACTCACGCGCGCCGGCCGGGTCGAAGGAGATGTTCACCTCGGGCTCGTTGAGCTGGCTGATGTTCGCGTCCGCGCTCGCCAGGCTCTCGCCGGTCAGCGGCACGTTGCGGTCCAGCAGGTAGGAGCGGTACGAGCTGCACTCGTTCTTCTTCACCGGGTTGGCGATGCACTCGGTGAGCACCACCCGGTTCTCCGGAACCTTGTCCTTGGTGTAGTCGATGATGGCCTCGCGCGTCGGGGCCTGGAGCTGCGGGAAGCCACCCTCGGTGGTCACCGTGATGTCGCTGCCCGGCGGCGGCGGGGTCGCCTGCAGGAGCTGCGCGAAGAACTGCGGATTGGAGTCATCCACCATCCGGAACTCGAGCTGCGCGGTGGTACCCACCAGCTCCTTGGCCTGCTCCGGGTTGCTGCGGCCGGGCAGCGAGATCTGGATGGAGTCGGAGCCGAGCTTGCGCACGTCGACTTCCGCCACGCCCCACTTGTCGATGCGGCGGCGGATGACGAGCATCGCCTGGTCCACGGCTTCCGTGCGGAAGACGTTGGCCTGGCTCTCGTCCTGCACCAGCACCAGCGAGCCGCCGCTGCGGTTGACTTCCTTGAAGTCCGTGAAGGTGGCGAGGACCTCCTTCTGGATGGCGTCCATCGTCGCCGGGTCCGCCGCCGTCAGGGTGACCTCGAGCTTCTCCGGGTCCGTATCCGCCGACACCTGGCCCAGCTTCTTGTCATTGACGTAATTGACAATCTGCTGTGCGCGGCGCTCGGTCCGCTTCTGGAGCGCCGTCTTGGTGTCCACCCGCATCACCATGTGGATGCCGCCCTGGAGGTCCAGCCCCAGGTTCAGGCGGTACTTCGCGGGAGGCGCCCAGCTCGGCATCCGCTCCTCGAGCACGGCCAGGTTGTTGCGCTGGTCACGGTCGAGGACGACGAGCGAATAGTAGGTCGGGATGAGGAACCAGATGCAGCCCAACGTCACCGCGACAATCAAACCGAACTTCCACCACCAGCCGCGGTCCATTACTTCTCCTCCTTCTTCTCGCCGGTCGCCGTCGCGGTGGCCGCGGGCGCGCCTTCCGGCACCCCGCCCTTCGCGCTGATGGCCGTCTTGAGCACGCGGATGCGCACGCCGCTGGAGACCTCCAGCATCACGGTGCGGTCTTCCACGAGGTGGATCTTCCCGAGGATGCCCCCGGACGTGACGACCTCATCGCCCTTCTTCAGCGCAGACAGGAGCGAACGATGCTCCTTCAACTGCTTCTGCTGCGGGCGAATCATGACGAAGTACATGATGCCCACGAGGACGACCAGGAAGCCCAGGGTGCCCAGCGGATTGCCGCCGCCAGCCTGCGCCAGAATCAAAAAGCTCTCAGCCACACACTGCCTCGTCGGTTGAGGAAAGCTTGGGATGGGAGGCCCCCATTTTGTCTGAGGACCGCATCCGAAAGGGGGCCCTCTTAGCAAGGGGGGCCCATGTGAGCAAGTGAACGCGGGAAGCCGGGCAATCCATCTGCCCGGTCAGCGACCGCGGGTCCGTTCGGCCTCCTGGGCCTTCGCGCGGGCACGGAAATCCCGGGCAAACGCAGCGAACCGGTCCTCTGCCACCGCGCGCCGGACTTCTGCCATCAGTCCCAGGAAGTAGTGGAGGTTGTGAATCGTGTTGAGCCGCATGGCCAACAGCTCCTGGGCGGCGAAGAGGTGCCGGAGGTACGCCCTGCTGAAATTGCGGCAGGTGTAGCAGGAGCACGCAGGGTCCACCGGCCGGGGGTCCCGGGCGTAGGCCGCGTTCCGGATGACCACCTTGCCCTCCGAGGTGAAGAGCAGGCCATTGCGCGCGCACCGGGTGGGCAGGACACAGTCGAACATGTCCACCCCGTGCTCCACGCAGGTGACCAGGTCCACGGGTGTCCCCACGCCCATCAGGTAACGCGGCTTGTCGCGGGGCAGCAGCGGCGCGGAGTACGCCACGCCGTCGTGCATCGCCTCGGGGGCCTCGCCCACGGAATAGCCACCCAGGGCGTACCCGGGCAGGTCCACCGCGCACACTTCCTCGGCGTGGCGCTTGCGCAGGTCCTCGTGCAGGCCGCCCTGGACGATTCCGAACAGCGACGAGCGCTGCCGGCTCCAGGCCTTCACGCACCGGTGCAGCCAGCGGGTGGTGCGGGCCAGCGACGCCTCCAGGTAGGGACGGTCCTCGGTGGAGGGCGGGCACTCGTCGAAGGCCATGATGACGTCGGCGCCCAGGGTCTCCTGGATGTCGATGGAGCGCTCCGGCGTGAGGAAGTGCCGCGCGCCGTCCAGGTGCGACTGGAAGGTGGCCCCCTCCTCCGTGATTTTGCGCTTCCCCGACAGGCTGAACACCTGGAAGCCGCCGCTGTCGGTGAGCATGGGCCGGTCCCACGACACGAACCGGTGCAGACCGCCCATCTCCCCCACCAGCTTTTCGCCGGGGCGGAGCATCAGGTGGTAGGTGTTCCCGAGGATGATTTGCGCGTCCAGCGTGAGCAGGTCATCCGGGCCCACGCCCTTTACGCTGCCCACGGTGCCCACGGGCATGAAGATGGGCGTCTCCACGGGGCCGTGCGGCGTGTGCAGCCGTCCGCGCCGCGCCTTGGTACCCGAGGCGTCCTCGTGGAGGAGCTCGAAGCGGACCATCCCCGGCGCCACGCGCGTGTCGCCCTTCTCTCCCGACTGCTTTGCGTCCTGCTGCTCGCCCATGGCGTTCACTCCGACACCAGCATGGCGTCGCCGTAACTGAAGAACCGGTAGCCCTCGCGGACCGCTTCCGCGTAGGCCTCCAGGGTGCGCTCCCGTCCGAGCAGCGCGCTCACCAGCACCACCAGCGTCGACTTCGGCAGGTGGAAGTTGGTGAGCAGCACGTCCACCTGGCGGAAGGCGAAGCCGGGACGGATGAAGAGGGTCGTCTCCCCGGGCCCCTCGCGCAGCCGGCCCGTCTCCGGGTCGGTGGCGGACTCCAGGGTGCGCACCACGGTGGTGCCCACCGCCACCACGCGCCGGCCATCCGCCTTGGCCGCGTTGACGGCCTTCGCGGTGGACTCCGGCACGGTGTAGCGCTCCGGGTGCATGTGGTGCCGGTCCAGGTCGTCCTCGCGCACTGGCAGGAAGGTGCCCGGCCCCACGTCCAGCGTCACCAGCGCCCGGTGCACGCCGCGCGCTTCCAACGCGGCCAGCACGTCCTGGGTGAAGTGCAGGCCCGCGGTGGGCGCGGCCACGGCGCCGGAGGCCCGCGCGTACACCGTCTGGTAGCGCTCGGCGTCCGCGGCGTCCGGCTCGCGGGTGATGTAGGGCGGCAGCGGCAGGCGCCCGGCCTCGTCGAGCAGCGCCGCCAGCGACGTACCCTTCGGCGCGTGGAACCGCACGCGGTACTCCCCGCCCCCGAGCGCCTCCTGGATTTCGCCCTCCAGGCCCCCGGCGAACGTCACGCGCTGCGCGGGCTTGAGCCCCTTGGAGGCCTGGCCCAGGCAAATCCAGTCCAGCGACTCGGGTGCATCTCCCAGCGCCGCCGAGGTCAGCGTGTGCTGCGCGGCGGGCCGGACGACGAGCAGCTCCACCCGGCCCCCGGTGCCCGCCTTCTGCCCCAGCAGGCGCGCGGGGATGACGCGCGCGTCGTTGAGGACGAGCACGTCTCCGGGGCGCAGCAGCTCCTGCAGGTCGGAGAAGCGGCGGTGCGACCAGGCGCCGCTGGAGCGGCTGAGGGTCATCAAGCGCGACGCGTCCCGCTCGGCCAGGGGTGCCTGGGCGATCTGGGATTCGGGCAGCGCGAAGTCGTAGTCAGAGAGGCGGGACGACACGGGGGTGGCGCTTGTAGCAGCCCCCACGCCGTCGCGGAAAGCGCGCCGGACACAGGAGGCGTCAGTAGAGTTGCTGCAGCTCGGCCCCGGGGTAGTAGTGGGAGAGAATCTCCCGGTACTCCCGGCCCTTGTCGGCGAGCGCCTTGGCGCCCCACTGACACAGGCCCGCTCCGTGGCCATATCCGCGCCCGGTGAACACGTAACCGCGGTCGGTGCGTTCCAGGTCGAAGTCCAGGCTCTTGAGGCGCGTGTAGCCGAGCTTGCGGCGCAGCTCCACCCCGTCCATCGACGCGCCATCCCCCAGCGTGACGCGGGTCACCCGGTTCGTCCGCGTGCGGGCGGCCACCTTCAGGCCCTGCGCCGGGTGGCGGAGCGCCGCCTTGATGTCCGCGTCGGAGAGCGTCGCCGTCCAGCGGCTGGCGGGCAGCTTGCCGCAAGGGCAGTCGACGGGCCGCAGGTACGGGAGGCTCCGCTGCAGGGCGTCGAACCCCGACTCCGTCCGTCCTCCGCACGAGGCATGGAAGTAGGCTTCGATGGGCGCCAGCTCGTAGGTGAGCACCTGCCCCCGGGTGGCATCCACCGCGGCGCGGGTGCGCGGGTCCTCGCGGTTGACGCCGCCGTACACCTGGTGGAGCACGCTGCTGCCCAGGTGGAAGTCATTGCTGTAGGCGTCCAGCTTCTTCTGGAGCGCGTAGGTGCGGGCCGCCACGGCCTGGGCCTTGAGCGCCTCCGCGGGAAAGGAGACGGGCATCTCGCTGCCCAGCACGGCGGCGAGGTAGTCCTCGAGCGGAATGACGTTGATGAGCTGGAGGCTGTTGCGGTGGTGCGCGCGCACCACCACGTCCCCGCGAACCTGCGCCGCGCCCGCCTTGAGCGGCTCGGTGCCAGGCGCCGCGGAGTCGTTCGACACACCCGCGCGGAAGCGGACCGAGTCCCCTTCCACCAGCGTGCCGTTGACCTCCAACCGTTCGCCCTTGCGGCGGATGAGGGCCTGTCCGGACGCGATGGGGGTGAAGTCCGCGTCTTCACTGTCCGGACCGGACGCGAGCCCCTTGCCGCTGACCCGCACCTCACTGCCCGTGTCCTCGATGGCGATGCGCAGGGTCTCCACGGCGGACGCCCCCAGCGGCGCCAGCAGGAGCAGGACGAGTGCAACAGGTCGCAACATGGCCGGGAAGTCTAGAGGGGCACGCGAGCGCCACAAGAAAACGTCCCGCGGATGGGCGAGGATGGCACACCCGTGACGTCACCTCCGCGCTCCGACACCCTGGGCCAATCCGCCTCCGCCGCCATCACCGTGCTGCGTGAACTGGAGCCCCGCCCCTCCGCGATGCTCGTCCACCGGCTGGTGGAAGGCTGGACGCCGGGGGCCTGCGCGACGCACTACGGCATCTCGCCCGAGGCCTTCTCCGTGCTCCTCCTGCGCGCGGGCATGCTCCTGGCCCGCCAGTGGGGGCGCGCCCTCCAGGAGCCCTCGAACGAGGACGAGGAGGCCGCATGGGCGCGGATGCTCACCAAGGCCCTGGAACGCCAGGACGTCAAGCTCCCCCCCGCGTTGGTCCCGGTGGTGGAGGCGTGCCGCGAGCTCCAGGCGATGGCGCCCCAGGTGGCCAAGGGGCTCGACGCCGCCGAGCGCGCGGCCCGTGAATCGCCGCAACACCGCCGCGAGGAATGGCTGAGACGGCTCGCGGTGGCCGCGCTGGCGGCGTTGACGCTCTGGCTGCACCTGTCGAACTCCGGAAAAGAGTCCACCTCCCCGCGCCAACGTCCACCGGTTCACACGGGCCCGGCGCGCCCCTGAGCCCGGCGCAGGAACCGTCGGGCCGCGGCTGGACGCCGGTGGTCGCGCACGCCTAAGTCGGAGGCCATGCCCACCTTCCCTGCCCTCTTGCGGATGCTCGTGGCCTGCGCCGTGCTCGCGGGCTGCGCGAAGAGCGTGGACACACGCGTGGCCGGCAGTGATGACGCGGCCATGGATGCCCTGTCGACGCGGCTCGAGGAGCTTCGGGTCCGCGATACGGGAGCGGACGCGTCATGCGCGGACCGCTGCACCCTGGCGACGCGCACCTGTGAGCTGGCCGAGGAGCTGTGCGCGCTCGTGGACCGCCACGCCGACCGCGCTGACTTGCCGCCACGCTGCACGCAGGGACGGGAGCAGTGCTCCAGCGCTCGGGACGGCTGCGCGCGCTGTGCGGGTTGACGGTCATGCGTCCGATGCACACAGGCAGCCTCCGTGATTAGATGGGTCGGATTTTCACTGTTTCGAACGAGGTCTTCCGCCATGTCCCCCCGCCCTGCCCTGCTCGTGGTCGCCTCGTGGCTCGTCCTCCCGGGACTGGCCTTCGCCGACCTGACGCCCGAAAAGGTGGCGGAAATCCGCCGTGACGAGGCGCAGGCCCTGTCGAAGGTCAGCGAGGAGTACGGCAACCGCAAGCCCTCGGAGATGAGCACCGAGGAGCGCCGGGAGGCCGTGGGCAAGGAGCGCGAAGCCTCCGCCGCCGTGTTGGAGAAGCACGGCGTTTCGGCCAAGGACTACGCCCGCTTCGAGGCGCGGATGTCGCCGGCGGACAACGCGCGCGCGAAGGCGGAGGAGCAGCGGTTGGCGGACGCCGCCAAGGCCGCGAAGCAGGCCCCGCCGCCGGCGCAGGAAGAAGTCCACATCCAGCAGGGCTTCAGCGACAAGGACCCGGTGGAGCTGGAGGCCACGGAAGGTGCCGACCCGACGGTCGAAGTGGGCATCCCCGCGGAGAACATCCCCGTCGAGTAGCCCGCGCGGCGAGGGGCCCGATGAGGCCCCTTTCGCTCAGCCCTTCCGGTATCCGTACTGAAGGGCCCGCTCCTGCCAGACCCCTTCGTAGGGGCAGGCGCAGTCCGTCTCCTCGGGCTCTGGATACGCGTAGCGTTCGCCCTTGTAGTTGCGGAACACCGTCTCCTGCTGGCCGTACTCGACGACGTAGTCCGGCTGGAGCGTCACCTTCCCGCCGCCGCCGGGCAGGTCCACCGCGAGGTGCGGCACCGCGAGCCCCGTGGTGTGCCCCCGAAGCTGCTGGATGATTTCCAGGCCCTTGGCGATGGGCGTGCGCAGGTGCTCACAACCCTCCGCCACGTCCATCTGGTGCAGGTAGTACGGCCGCACGCGGGTGCGCAGCAGCAGGTGTGACAGCTCCTTGATGATGCGCGCGTCGGAGTTGAGCTGCCGCATCAACACGGCCTGGTTCTCCACCGGGACCCCGTGGTCCACCAGGCGCTCACAGGCCTCGCGGGCCTCCGGCGTCACTTCCTTCGGATGATTGAAGTGCGTGACGACGAAGACAGGGGCGTACCGCCGGAGCGTCTTCGCCAGGGAATCCGTGACGCGCATGGGCAGACACACGGGCACGCGGGTGCCAATGCGAATCATCTCCACGTGCGGAATCTCGCTGAGCGGAGCGAGTATCTCCTCCAGCCGCGAGTCACTCAGCATGAAGGGGTCACCCCCTGAGATGAGGACGTCCCGAACCTCGGGGTGACGCCGGACGTAGTCCACGCCGCGCCGGATCTGCTCCTTAGAGAGCTCGGCCACGCCGCCCTGGGTGATGCGCCGCCGCGTGCAGTGACGGCAATAGACAGAGCACGTATCCAGCGCGAGGAAGAGCACCCGGTCCGGATACTTGTGGACGATGCACTCCTCGGGGCGCGTCTTGTCCTCCCCCAGCGGGTCGGAGAGCTCCCCGGGGCGGACGCGTGCCTCGGCCCGGACGGGGATGGACTGCATGCGCACCGGGCAGAACGGATGCTCCGGGTCGATGAGTGACAGGTAGTACGGGCTGATGCCGATGCGGAACAGCGAGGACGTCTCCTGGACGCCCGCGCGCTCGTCGGCGGACAACGGAACGTAGCGCTCGAGCTGCTCCAGCCCGCGCACCGCGTTCCGCTGCTGCCAACGCCAATCCGACCACTCCGCGTCGGTGGCGTTGGGGAACAACCGCTTGCGCCCTTCGGCGCTGAGCGAACCACGAGACGTCGCCGGCTCCGGCGGGAGGACCGCCGGAACCACTGAGGTATCCATTACGCTGCCTTCTGCTGCTCCCGCCACCATGCCTGGCCAGCCTCGGGGAGCTGGTCGATGGGATCGAAGTATTCGTACTTCCGGCTGAGCGCTTCCGCATCGTTCATTTCAATGCCGGTGCGGTAGTTCTTGGTCCAGTACGAGATGCCGCGCTCGCGGTCGTACTCCGCCACCTGGTGCACCCAGCGCTTCCCGACGAAAGGCACGTCACAGACGATGCGCGGCGTGGCGAAGCCCGGCATGTAGCCCATGATGTCGTGCTGCAGCTTCTGCGCTTGCGCGACCGACAGCCGCCAGTGCTCGCTGTTGGGGATCATGTCGCACATGTAGAAGTAGTACGGCAGGATCTTCGCGTGATCGAGCAGCGTGAAGCACAGGTCCAGCAGGGCCTGCGGGCTGTCATTCACGCCGCGCAGCAACACGCCCTGGTTGCGCACGTCGCGGAAGCCCATGTCGAGCAGCTTGCGCGCCGCCTTGCCCACCAACGGCGTGAGCTGCTGGGCGTGATTGACGTGCGTGTGCATCGCCAGGTCCACGCCGCGCTCAATGGCCTTCTTCGCCAGCCGGTCCAGGCCCTGGAGCACCGAGTCCTGGAGGAAGTGCTGCGGAATGGCCATCAGGCCCTTGCTGGCCAGACGGATGTCCCGGATGTTCGGGATGTCCATCAGCGCGCTGACGAAGGGCTCCAGTTGCTGGATGGGCAGGTTGGCGATGTCGCCACCCGACACCACCACGTCGCGCACCGTCGGCGTCTTGCGCAGGTACTCCAGCATCTGCGCGTAGCGGTCCTTCGGACCGATTCCGAACTTGTGCTTGCTGACCTGGGGCACGTCATTGCCCACCAGGTCCATGCGCGTACAGTGCCCGCAGTACTGCGGACAGGTCGGCAACATCTCCGCCAGGACCTTGGTGGGATAGCGGTGCGTGAGCCCCTCCACCACCCACATGTCCTGCTCGTGAAGACTGTCGCGGCTGGCCTTCGGGTGGTTGGTCCACTCCGTCAGGCGGTCGTCGAACGCGGGGAGCATGTAGCGACGAACCGGGTCGCGCCACAGGTCCTCCAGGTTCATCGTGTTGAGCATCTGCGGCGGCACGAGCACGGACATGGTCGCCCGGTCGCGCTGGTCACGCTCGATGCTCTCCGCCAGGTCGTCGGGGAGCAGCGCTCCCAACGTGGCCTTGAGCTCCTTGAGGTTCTTGACGGTGTGCTTCCGCTGCCAGACGGAGTTCTCCCAGTCGGCGGCGGACACGTCCTTGTAGCCAGGAATCCGTCTCCAGTCGGGCTCGATGAACTCCCGACGGAGGGGATACGAAAAAGGCTGCTCTGCGGGGCCAGCCTCAGGCTTGGCCCGGATGGGCGTGGATTGCATGACGCTTCACCTCTTTGTTACTGCGCGCGGGCGAGGCGTCATAGCGCGCCAATGCCCCACTTCGGTCAACAATCGAAGAGGGCATCGGATGCCCGCTTTCTCACTCGATAGGAACGTTGACCAGCTTCGCGACGCCGGCCTCCGTGACGTCCACCACCACCGGCTTGGTCGACTTGCCGTTGAGCTTGAAGGAAATCTTCCGCTTGCCCACCGGTAGCATCAACGGACTGCCAAGCGTCACCGGCGTCTGGCGATTCGTCTTCTTCCCATCGACATAGATATCCGCGCCGGCCGGCTTTGTGCTGCAAGCGAACTTGCCCATGACCTTGGGGGCCTTCGGCGGCTTGGGGGCGGCGGGCGGCGGCTTGGGCGCCGCTGGCGGCTTGGGTTGCTGCGGTGCATCAGCAACCACGGGCTCCGGCTCCTTGGTCATCGCGAACTCGACCGTGAGCTGCGGGCTGCTGCCATCCGCCTTGAACTCGCCCGCGTACGGCTTGTAGCCCGCGAGCTTCGCGGTGAACTTGTACGTCTTGCCCACCTCGAGGTTCGCCATCCGCGCGTCAGGAATGCGGCCCAGGCGCTCGCCATCCACGGCGATCTCCGCGCCCTTCTCGCCATCGAACACGGCGGCGACCTGAACGGGCGCCGGGTCCGGATCCGTGGCGGGCGGAGGGTTCGTGTCGGTCCCACGGGGCTCGTCCGGCGTAGGCGTGTCCGTGGGAGTCTCCGGAGGCGGCGTCTCGGTCGTCCCAGCGGCAATGACGATGCCGGTGTTCTGAGGCTGCGTCGGGGGCGGCTGAACCGGCGGCGCCGCTGGCTTGCCAGCCGCGAGCGGCAACGAGACGACGATCCGGCTTCCCGCGACGACGTCCACCGTCTTGGCGGCGTCCTGCTGTCCCGGCGCGCTCGCGGTGACCCGGTACTGGCCCGCGGGGAGCGAGAGCAGCGTGTTGATCTGGACGTCCTGCCCGTTCACCTGGATGCGCGCCTCGGGATTGGACGGAGACACCATGAAGGTGACCTCGCCCACCGAGGGCTTGCTGAACATCACCACGCCCACGACGAGCAGGAGCACGATGCCCACGGCGGCGGCGAACAGCACCGGCTTGGGCAAGGTCTTGAGGTTGAGCGCGGGCTTCCCCTTCGAGGGGACCTTCGTCTTCGCCTTCGCCTTCGCTGGCACCGCGGCCTTCGCGGGAGGCTCCGCGTCCTCGGGCGGCAGCGGGACCGAGCCGGTGACCTCCTCCTCCGGCTCATCCATGTCGTCGGGGTGAGGCGCGTCCTCACCGTAGTCATCGTGCTCGTCGTACGCGGCGCCGCTGTCCTCTTCGGGCGGCTCCTCGTAGTCGGAGGGGTCTTCGGCCTCGACGCCGCGCTTCGAGCCGCTGCCACGGCCCGACGGCGCCGGGCGACTGCCCGTTTCCTCGTCCAGCGAAGGCGACGAGCCGCGCGAACGCGACGGCGGAGCCGTCGGCGCGGGACCGATCATCGTGGCGCCGGAGTAGGCCTCGCCGTCTTCATTTCCGATGACGACCTGGGCCTTCGGGCCGCTCTTGCCCTTGCGGGAGGACGTATCCGGCGCGGGCGCGCGGGCATGCTTCAAGGGGGCGGACGGGCCGCCCTCGTGCATGGGGTTCTCCGTGCGGCCGGTGATGCTGTCATCCACGACGACGCTGCTGTCTGCCACCCGGGTCTCCGGGGACATGAACGTCTGCGTGGAGTCGACAATCTGGGTCTTGTCGCCCGCGCCGACGCCCATCTCCTCGAGCTCCTCGGCGGTGGGAGGCGGGATGTAGTCCTGGGCGGGCTGCGCGGGCGAGGTCGAGGCCCGGCCCGCGGGGGTTCCCGTCACGACCACCGCGGGAGGCGGAGCTCGCCGCGACGCCTGACGGTTGAGGCCGGGCGCCACGGTGACGTTGGAGGTCTCCAGTTGATCAGGGCGCTCGATCCCCGCGTAGCGCTCCATCTTCTCCGCCTCGCGGAGCATGTCCTCGGCGAAGGCCTCCTTCATGTACGAAGAGAGGTGCTTCGACGAGTAGATGGCATCCCCGGCCAGGAGGAACCGCATCAGGTCCTCGGCCATGTCGGACGCCCACTGGTAGCGGTCCTCGGGCTCACGGGTGAGCGCCTTGAGAACCACCTTCTCCAGGCCCTGCGGAATGCTCGGGTTGAACTCGCTGGGGAGCGGAACGTCGGCGTTGCGCACCTTCTCCAGCGTGGAGAAGTCGGACTCGCCGACGAAGAGCTTCTCGCCGGTGAGCATTTCGTACAGCAGCACGCCCACGGCGAAGATGTCGCTGCGCCGGTCAATGGGCATGCCCCGGACCTGCTCCGGGCTCATGTAGCCGAACTTCCCCTTGAGGATGCCGGCTTGCGTCTTCTGCGAGCGGTTCGCCGCCTTGGCGATACCGAAGTCGATGACTTTGACCTCGCCCTCATAGGAAATGAGGATGTTCTGAGGCGACACGTCGCGGTGGATGATGTGGAGATCCTGGCCGCGGGCGTCCTTCTTGCGGTGCGCGTAGTCCAGGCCGTCGCAGATCTTGGAGGCGATGAACACCGCCTGCGCGGTGGGCATGATCTCCTTGCGACGCCGGTAGCGCTCCAACATCGTCCGCACGTCGCGGCCGGCCACGTACTCCATGGCGATGAAGTAGGTGTCGTCGTGCTTCCCGAGTTCGTTGATGTGCACGACGTTGGCGTGGTTCAGCTGAACGCTGATCCGCGCCTCGTCGATGAACATCGTGATGAACTCTTCATCCTCCGCCATGGTGGGGAGGATCTTCTTGATGGCCAGGATTCGCTCGAAGCCCTCGACGCCGAAGGCCTTCGCGATGAACACCTCCGCCATGCCGCCGACGTTGATGCGCTCGAGGAGCAGGTACTTCCCAAAGAGGGTCGGCTTCTTCATCTCGTGGAGCGGCCCGGCACCGGGAGGCGCGCACCGCGACAGGCGGTGCGCAGACCGGGCGGAAACCCTGACTCTATTCGCAGCGCCAACGGCGAGTCAAACACGCACAGTGGCCTGAAAGCTGAACGAATCCAGGAGCTTGAGCCCTCCAAGGGCCCTCCATCGTTCGCCACCGAAGCGTCAAAATCCACGACGCGTGGCGGCAGCCTCCAGGGGCGGCACATCGACGGGCAGCATGCAAGCGCAGAAGTAGGTAGATGTCGCCCTCGGCGATGGTTGGGCGCCCCGTTTGGCCGCCTGCGATCGCACGAACGTCGCGCCGGAGCAGGTGGACACCGATGCCTCCGCGCGTGGACCGGGAGCGGGCCGCAGCGGGTGGAAACAGAACGGCAGCAATGATCACCGCTCTCAGCAGATGCCCCTGCCCCGCCGCATGTGATGCCCAGGGTGCTCGCGCTTGTGGTGGGCTTGGCGGACGTCACCTGCAGCGAGTTGGCCCCACCGCCACACGGCGCGGGCCGCGCCCCCAAGCTCATCCGTGGTTCAGGTAACTGCGCGGCCTCAAGAAGCCCAGTCGGCTGGCCCGCGATTTCGCAGGCCCAAGTGAACGCTGCGGCTTCGGGAGCCGCGTGTCTCCCAGCGAGGGAACCCTGCGGATCCCAGGCCGAAAGCTTCATTGGGACCGACTCGATCCAGGAGTTCCAGACAGCCCACCAGAACTCAGCCGCATCCATCGCCCCGCCCCACGCTGTCGCGCGCGGAGCTCTGCACGGTGCTTCGACGAACCCGGGAGCGCTGTCTCTTGTCGTGGGCCAGGCCGAGACTTGTCCCCTCGGCGCTGAGGGGACTGGCTTCACCAGGGCCGCGGTGCACGGCATGCGGCTGCGCCACTTCCTGCTGTGGGACGGGCTGGCGTTGTGCCTGAGCGTGCCGGTGGTGGTGGGGCTGGGCTACGCCTTCTCGCACAGCGTGGACGCGGTGGCGAAAGGGGCGGCGCACGCCGAGCACCTGCTGCTGCTGGCGGCGGTGCTGGCCGCGGCGGTCTACGTGGGCGTGCGCTGGCTGCGCGGACGGCGCCAACGCTGAGACAGCCCCAAGGCCCCAAAAAGGAAAACCCCTGGTGTCCACGAGGGACACCAGGGGTTTCTCAAAAAGAATCCGGCAGCGACCTACTCTCCCGCGCGGTTTCCCGCGAAGTACCATCGGCTCTGGAGGGCTTAACTTCCGTGTTCGGGATGGGAACGGGTGGGACCCCTCCGACATAGCCACCGGAAAACAAGCGACAGTGCATACAAAGGGTAAGTTTCGAATTTCTACTAAGCGAAGTCTCGCTGTGCGTAGGTACGTCTTCCAGGCGAGTGCGCGTCGCACTCGAGCCTCGGCCTTGGCCCCGAGTCCCTTACTCCCCTTGAGGGGGCATGCAAGAGAATGGGGAAAGTAAGCCTCACGACCAATTAGTACCGGTTAGCTGAACGTGTTACCACGCTTACACACCCGGCCTATCAACGTCGTAGTCTTCGACGGGTCTTCAGGGGCTTGCGCCCGGGATACCTGGTCTTGAGGTCGGTTTCCCGCTTAGATGCTTTCAGCGGTTATCCAATCGGCACATGGCTACCCAGCGATGCCTCTGGCGAGACAACTGGTACACCAGCGGTGCCTCCAACCCGGTCCTCTCGTACTAAGGTCAGAGCCTCTCAAGTATCCTACGCCCACAGCAGATAGGGACCAAACTGTCTCACGACGTTTTGAACCCAGCTCGCGTACCGCTTTAATTGGCGAACAGCCAAACCCTTGGGACCTGCTCCAGCCCCAGGATGCGATGAGCCGACATCGAGGTGCCAAACCTCCCCGTCGATGTGAACTCTTGGGGGAGATAAGCCTGTTATCCCCGGAGTACCTTTTATCCGTTGAGCGATGGCCCTTCCATTCAGGACCACCGGATCACTATGACCTGCTTTCGCACCTGCTCGACGTGTCCGTCTCGCAGTCAAGCTCCCTTATGCCATTGCACTCGACGCCCGGTTTCCAATCGGGCTGAGGGAACCATCGCGCGCCTCCGTTACTTTTTGGGAGGCGACCGCCCCAGTCAAACTACCCACCAGACAGTGTCCCAATCCCGGCTGACGGGACATGGTTAGACACCAGAAATCAACAGGGTGGTATTTCACCGTTGCCTCCACCGAACCTAGCGGCCCGGCTTCAAAGGCTCCCACCTATCCTACACAGTCAATCCCTAGTGTCACTGTCAAGTTATAGTAAAGGTTCACGGGGTCTTTCCGTCTTGCTGCGGGTAAACTGCATCGGCACAGCTATTTCAATTTCGCTGAGTCCCTCTCCGAGACAGCGCGGAAGTCGTTACTCCATTCGTGCAGGTCGGAACTTACCCGACAAGGAATTTCGCTACCTTAGGACCGTTATAGTTACGGCCGCCGTTTACTGGGGCTTCGGATCATCGCTTCACCTTGCGGCTGACGAATCCCCTTAACCTTCCAGCACCGGGCAGGAGTCAGACCCTATACGTCGGCTTGTCGCCTTCGCAGAGTCCTGTGTTTTTGGTAAACAGTCGCTACCGCCATTTCTCTGCAACCTCTCTCAGCTTCGGCTGTACGCCTACACCTACCAGAGGCCCACCTTCTTCCGAAGTTACGGTGGAAATTTGCCTAGTTCCTTGGAGGAGAGTTCTCTCAAGCGCCTTAGGATTTTCTCCTCGCCCACCTGTGTCGGTTTACGGTACGGACACCCTGTAAGCTCCCTACGGGACTTTTCTTGGAAGCAGAGCATCAGCGACTTACCCCTTACGGGGCGCCATGGAGTCTCGGGGATAGCTGCCGCGCCTTTATTCGTACGCGACACCCCTACACCTTTAGACTGACACAACCACCGGTCAGCTCGCCTAGCTTTCTCCGTCCTCCCTTAGTTCAACGCTCACAAGATGGTGCAGGAATATTAACCCGCTTTCCATCACCTACGCCTTTCGGCCTCGGCTTAGGTTCCGACTAACCCTGGGAAGATTAACTTGACCCAGGAAACCTTGGGCTTACGGCGAGGGGGTTTCTCACCCCCTTTATCGCTACTCATTTCGGCATCAGCACTCCCAGTCGCTCCAGCCGCCTTTTCAGTCGACCTTCGCTGCAACTGGGACGCTCCCCTACCGCCACACGCTTTACGTGTGACCCGAAGCTTCGGCACTAGTCTTGAGCCCCGTTACATTTTCGGCGCGGCCTGTCTTGACCAGTGAGCTATTACGCTTTCTTTAAAGGATGGCTGCTTCTAAGCCAACCTCCTGGTTGTCAATGACCTGCCACATCCTTTCTAGTGTTCACTTAGACTAGATTTGGGGGCCTTAGCTGTCGGTCTGGGTTATTCCCCTCTTGCCAATGGACGTTATCACCCACTGACTGCGTCCCGGGATAACAATTGCCGGCATTCGGAGTTTGGTACGGTTTGGTAATCTGGTGAGACCCCTAGCCGTTCCAGTGCTCTACCTCCGGCATTGAATTGCCCGAGCCGATACCTAAATATCTTTCGGGGAGAACCAGCTATCACGGAGTTTGATTGGCCTTTCACCCCTACACACAGCTCATCCCAGAAATTTTCAACTTTCACGGGTTCGGTCCTCCATGCGGTGTTACCCGCACTTCAACCTGGCCATGTGTAGATCACCCCGCTTCGGGTTATAATACACGCAACTCTTCGCCCTATTCGGACTCGCTTTCGCTACGGCTCCACCTAACGGCTTAGCCTCGCTACGTATATTAAGTCGCCGAATCATGATGCAAAAGGTACGCTCTCGCACTGGGTTGCCCCGTAGTGCTCGAACTGCTTGTAGACATGCGGTTTCAGGTTCTTTTGACTCCCCTCACCGGGGTTCTTTTCACCTTTCCCTCGCGGTACTTGTTCACTATCGGTCGCCAAGGAGTATTTAGCCTTACCGGATGGTCCCGGCTGATTCAGGCAGGATTGCACGTGTCCCGCCCTACTTGGGTAACCCACTCAGCTCCAACCCGCTTTCGCGTACGCGACTATCACGCTCTTTGGTGCCCCTTTCCAGGAGCTTCCGCTAGCAAGTCAAAGTCCTACCGTGGACCCTCTACCCCGACGCCACTTTCGTGGTTTCGGTTTGGGCTTCTCCCATTTCGCTCGCCACTACTTTGGGAATCACTCATTGTTTTCTCTTCCTCAGGGTACTGAGATGTTTCACTTCCCCTGGTTAGCTCCATTCCACCTATGTATTCAGTGGAAGGTAACACCGCTATTCGCAGTGCTGGGTTTCCCCATTCGGACATCCCCGGATCAACGCTCGGTTGACAGCTCCCCGGGGCTTTTCGCAGCCACCCGCGTCCTTCATCGCCTCTTGGCACCTAGGCATCCACCGCACGCCCTTAGTAGCTTACTTGCCCTAATCTCTTGTTTCACGCCCGCCTCCCGGCGGATTGTCGAAACTCGAAACCAAGGCCCAGACTCCTGCTCTTCGCAGCAAGCCTGGAAGACTTCTTATTTACCTACGCTTGATTGAGCCCTGACTTGCTTCCCCTCACCTTCGCCTCTCGGCGTTGGCGGGTACTTTGTCAGGGCTTCTGTGAGAACTTCTCTCAGCAGAAATTGAACTTACCCTTCGTATGCACTTGTCAAAGAACGCTCTCTAGACTTCAGAGAAACTTTTGGAATCGCTGGGGCCCGACAGCCTGCCAGTGCGCGTCACCGCTTTCCTCCTCTCAAGGGAGGAAATGGTGGGCCTAGGTGGACTTGAACCACCGACCTCGCGCTTATCAGGCGCGCGCTCTAGCCAGCTGAGCTATAGGCCCAGGGGGCTACCGCGTCGGCAAACCCTACAGCGTCCTTCATTCTCAAAGAGCCGAGTCAAAGACTCAGTCCTTCAAAACCAAACAGCAAGCCCTAAGTTTTCAGCTAGATTGTTATTCGGAAACGTTGACCTGGTTGACCTGACGCGACTCGAAGAGTCGCTGGCATCGCCTACTGCGTCCAAAGACGCTGTCCGATGCCCGGTCTCCTTAGAAAGGAGGTGATCCAGCCGCAGGTTCCCCTACGGCTACCTTGTTACGACTTCACCCCAGTTACCGACCACTCCTTGGGCACCTCTTGGTGAGATGACTTCTGGAGCAATCGACTCCCATGGTGTGACGGGCGGTGTGTACAAGGCCCGGGAACGTATTCACCGCAGCGTGCTGATCTGCGATTACTAGCGATTCCGCCTTCATGGAGTCGAGTTGCAGACTCCAATCTGAACTGAGACCGGTTTTATGCGATTAGCTCCCCCTCGCGGGTTGGCAACGCTCTGTACCGGCCATTGTAGCACGTGTGTAGCCCTGGTCATAAAGGCCATGAGGACTTGACGTCATCCCCACCTTCCTCCGGTTTAACACCGGCAGTCCCTCTAGAGATCCACTTGCGTGGCAACTAAAGGCGAGGGTTGCGCTCGTTGCGGGACTTAACCCAACATCTCACGACACGAGCTGACGACAGCCATGCAGCACCTGTCTCTCAGTTCCCTTGCGGGCACTCCCTCATCTCTGAAGGATTCTGAGGATGTCAAGACCAGGTAAGGTTCTGCGCGTTGCGTCGAATTAAACCACATGCTCCACCGCTTGTGCGGGCCCCCGTCAATTCCTTTGAGTTTTAGTCTTGCGACCGTACTTCCCAGGCGGAGAACTTAATGCGTTAGCTTCGGCACCGCGGGGGTCAACTCCCACGACACCTAGTTCTCATCGTTTACGGCGTGGACTACCAGGGTATCTAATCCTGTTTGCTCCCCACGCTTTCGCGTCTCAGCGTCAGTTACCGTCCAGGTGGCCGCCTTCGCCACCGGTGTTCCTCCCCATATCTACGAATTTCACCTCTACTTGGGGAATTCCGCCACCCTCTCCGGCACTCAAGCACGACAGTTTCGGGCGCACTTCCTCAGTTGAGCTGAGGGCTTTCACACCCGACTTGTCACGCCGCCTACACGCGCTTTACGCCCAATAATTCCGAACAACGCTTGCACCCTCTGTATTACCGCGGCTGCTGGCACAGAGTTAGCCGGTGCTTCTTCTCCCGATACCGTCAAGCCGTTGGATGTTAGCCAACGGGTTTTCTTCTCGGTCGAAAGTGCTTTACAATCCAAAGACCTTCATCACACACGCGGCGTTGCTGCGTCAGGCTTTCGCCCATTGCGCAAAATTCCCCACTGCTGCCTCCCGTAGGAGTCTGGACCGTGTCTCAGTTCCAGTGTGGCTGATCGTCCTCTCAGACCAGCTACCCGTCGTCGCCTTGGTGGGCCATTACCCCGCCAACTAGCTGATGGGCCGCGGACTCATCTGGTTGTGATAGCTTGTATACAGAGGCCACCTTTTCCCTCAGTCTCCGAAGAAACCGTGGGCTTATCCGGTATTAGCCAATCTTTCGACTGGTTATCCCGAGCATCCAGGCAGATTATCCACGTGTTACGCACCCGTGCGCCGCTCTACTAAGGGTTGCCCCTATTCGCGCTCGACTTGCATGTGTTAGGCACGCCGCCAGCGTTCGTTCTGAGCCAGGATCAAACTCTCCAATTGAATTTTTGAAGAATTGAACCGGCGTCAGTCTCAGGCCCGGCTAAGGAACCTGAAACTCGCTGATTCGTTACAGTGCTGCCGGCTGCGCTTCGCAGCGCGACCTGGCTGGCACCGTCTTAAGAAATTGACTGCGGTTTCCGCAATCTAGCTTCTTCTTGGGCTTGCTATTTGGTTTTCAAAGACCGAGTCGCTTGTACTTCCCGCGACTTCTTGCTACCGTTTTCTTCGTTGCTGCCTCGCCGTCTTTTCGTCCGGCGGGGCGTCAGCTTCTATTTCAGTCCGGCGTCTTCTGTCAAGCTGCTTCTTTTTCACCGTCCTGCTGGCTTCCCGAAGTCCTCAGCGCCGCCCAGTGGCTTCCGCTGTTTTCTTCTGGAGGGGCGCGGCTTCTACCGCTTCGCCGCCCGCCCTGTCAACCGCTGCTTCTCGTTGACTCCCTCGACTCGTCCGCCCTTTCTTCCGGGCTTCTTCGTCGGGGGCGCGGCTTCTACCACCACCGCGTTTCCTATCAACTCGCTGCGTTGACCGCCGTATTCCGTATTTTCGTCCTGCATCTCGCTCGAAGTGCCTTCCACGCCAGTGCGTGGGCTTCTTCGCGAGGGGCGCGGCTTCTATCACCGCGCTTCCTGCTGACCGCCTGGAGCGTCGCGCTCCCGACTGTCGACCGATCTACCACCGCTCCATCTCCCATTGAGATGGCTCCCACTCCCCTACCCACCGCCCGCTGGCTCACTGCCCTTTCGGCCGACCGTCATGCGGATCACTGGAAGTTTCGACCTCGTGGTCGCGAACTCTTCCAGGATCCCCGAGCCAGGCGAGGCCTCTTCGGACAGCGAGAGACACTCGGGCATGGCCCGTGGTCATATTCGATTCAAATCAGAGAACCGAGGGCCTCATCGCGCTGATTCCCCACCCATTTCGGGCGGACTGCGTGAGGCCCAGCCCCGTTCCGGTGGGCGCCTGTATGACGCCCGCGCAACGTGGCGAGGTGGATCGCTTATCCACCAAGAGATCAGGCAGCGCAAGAAGTTTGATTTCGAGCACTTCTCGCGCGGCCCTCAGACGCCGAGGCCCAGCTTCGACACGTCGACCCGGCCCCGCCGGCACCGCTCCGCCACCACGACCGAGCGAAGCTCGCTGTAGGCGCGCTCCAGGTCGTCATTGACGACCACGTAGTCGTAGGAAGCGATCCCTCGCTCCATTTCGGAACGGGCGGCCAGCATGCGGCGCCGGATCGTCTCATCCGAGTCCGTCTGCCGAGCCCGAAGGCGCCGCTCGAGCTCATCCATGGAGGGAGGCAGCACGAAGATGGTCACCGCATCCGAGTGCTTGCGCTTGATGGCCTGCCCGCCCTGAACGTCGATGTCGAAGATGGCCACGCTCTTCCGGGAGCGGGCCTCATCCACTACCGACTGGGGGCTTCCGTAGAAGTGGCCATGGACGTCCGCCCACTCGACGAACTCGCCGCGCTCGATCTTCGACTGGAAGGTCGCGACATCGACGAAGTTGTAGTCCACCCCATCGCGCTCCTTCCCCCGGGGTCGCCGGGTGGTGACGCTGATGGAGAAGACGGATTCCGGCGTCTCCTTGATGAGCCGGTGCGCGAGGGTGGTCTTCCCCGCCCCAGAGGGCGCGGAGAGGACGAGCAACAAACCCGGTGGGAGCACGATATTCGCGTTCATTCGATGTTCTGCACCTGTTCGCGGATGCGCTCGACCTCGGCCTTCATCGAGACCACGCGCACGGAGATTTCCGCGTGCTGGCTCTTGGAACCGGTCGTGTTCACCTCGCGGTGCATCTCCTGCACGAGGAAATCCATTCGGCGGCCCGTGGGCTCCGTGCTGGCCATGAGGACCCGGAACTGCTCCAGGTGGCTCGCCAGGCGCGTCACCTCTTCGGCGATGTCCGTGCGCTCGGCGAAGAGCGCCACTTCCTGGGCCAGCCGCTGCGGATCCACCGCGACGCCACTGGCCAGTTCGGCGATCCGGTCCGTCAGGCGCTGCTGGTACTCCTGCACGGCCTTGGGCGCGAGCTTCGCCACGTCCTGGCTCCACCCCTCCAGGAGCTTCATGCGCGCATCGAGGTCCGCGTAGATGGCCTCGCCTTCGACGCCGCGCATCTTCTCCAGCGCCGTGAGGGCCTGCTCCAGCGCGGCCTGCAGCGCCTGGGACGCGGACTCCAGGTCGACGCCCTTCTCCTCCAGACGGACGACGCCCGGCTGGTTCGCCACCTGGGACCAGGCGATGTCGGTCGAGAGGCCCAGTTCGCTGGCCAGCTCGCGGAACGCCCGCACGTACTCGCGCGCCAGTCCCAGGTCCACCGTGGGGACCGTCCCCGAGGCGGTGGGCGCCTGCCGCTTCACCAGGAGCTCCACGGAGCCCCGGGCGAGCCGGTCCTTCACCTGCTTGGTCACCCCCGGCTCCAACGACGCCATCTCTCGGGGGAGGCGTGCCTTCACCTCACAGAACTTGTGGTTGAGGGAGCGCAGCTCGACGGAGACTTCCTCGTCCCCCACCCGCGCGCGGCCCGCGCCAAACCCGGTCATGCTCTTCAACATTGGGCGGTTGCTAGGGGCTTTCCGGTCCGAGGTCAAGCCGCGCGCTTGCACAGCCCATAGTTCTGTGTAGGGTCCCGCCGCGAGATGTCCTGGCACAAGCGGCTCGAGTTGTGGGCGAAGCTGGCACTGGCGCTCGTGGCGTCCGCCCTCCTGTGGCGCCCGGGTCGTCGACGTGCCGCGGGCACCCGTCTCCCTGTTCCTCGCAAGGTCTTGCTGGTTCGGCCCGACAACCGGGTGGGCGAGGCACTCCTCACCACCCCGCTCATGCGGACCCTCAAGGCGCACCTGCATCCCGCGCCCGAGGTGCATGTCCTCGTACATGCCAAGGTCGCTCGCGTCCTGACCGGGCATCCCGATGCGGACGTCGTCATTCCCTTTGACCGACGCCGAATCTGGATGGGGCCGCTGGCACCCGGTATCGCCGCGCTGCGGCGCGCCCAGTACGACGTGGTGGTCGACTGCGCCAACTGGGAGTCCCCTTCCGTCACGAGCGCGCTCGTGTCCCGGCTCGCCGGGCCGAAGGCCGTGGTCATCGGGCCGGACCTCTGGCCTGTATCGCGCCTGCATTCCCTACCCGTCCCCTCGCTGACGGAGACCCGGAACGAGGCCATCCAGCGGACGCACCTGCTGACCCCGCTCACGCAGGGGGCCGTGGCGAGGGGACTGTCGTTCCGGGAGCCCGCGGTGGGCCCGGCCATCCGCGCGTATCTGGATGCGAATGCCGGCAAGCGCCTCGCCGTCATCAATCCCGGTGGACGCCTGGGGCCGCGGCGCATTCCGCCCATGGCCTTCGCGGCCGCCGCACGTGCACTCGTGGAACAAGGCCGCACTCCGATTGTCACCTGGGGCCCCGGTGAAGAGGCCCTCGCGCGCAGCGTGGTGGACGCAGCCCCTGGCTCGGAGTTCGCCCCCGCGACCAACCTTGATGAACTGGCGGCGCTGATGCGCGCGGCCGGCCTCACGGTCTGCAACAACACCGGCCCCATGCACCTCTCCGTCGCCGCGGGAGCGCCGACGCTGGCCTTCTTCCTCCGGATGGACATGGAGCGCTGGGGCCACGCCTACGCCCCCCACCGGATGGTGGACCTCACCTCGCTGGTGGATGGAGCGGGGGGCCAGGCCCTCGAGGAACGCGCCGCGGACGAGGCCCGTGCGTTCGCATTGAACCTGGCGTGACCTCCGAAGCCGGGGGCCTCACGCTCCGGTCAACGGCGTCACGGCCACCGCACGCTCCGGCGTCAGTCTGGGGATGCCGTCCTCCACGGGCCAGCTCAGCCCACAGCGTGGACAGGCGACTTGCGCTCCCATCTCATCGAGCGCCCCCTTGCAGTGAGGACACCCCAGGACGTCCAACACCACCGGAGGGAGGGGCGGCACGCCTACCCCGTGCCCTCACGCCCCAGACGCCGGGCGAGGTCCGTGGTGCTGTGGTCCTTCGGGTCACCTGAGACCGCCGTCCGCCCACCATAGGCCCGGACTTCGTCTGCCTCGGGGATGCTGTCGGGCGTGTAGTCCGTGCCCTTCACGTGAACATCCGGCTTCAACGCCCGGATGATGACGCGCACGTTGGACTCGTCGAACACGATGACCCGGTCGGTGCAGGCAAGCGCCGCGACCAGCTCCGCCCGCTCCCCCTCCGGGATGTACGGACGCCCCGGGCCCTTGTAGGCCCTGGTGGACGCGTCCGAGTTCACCGCCACCACGAGGACATCCGCCAAGGCCCGCGCCCCTTCCAGGTAACGGACATGGCCCACGTGCAGCAGGTCGAACACGCCGTTGGCCAGGGCCACCGTTCGGCCCTCGGCGCGCCAACGCTCGCGCTCTTCCGCCACCTGGGCGAGCGGTTGAATCTTCTCCAGGGTGTTCATCGCGTGCTCCGCAGCTCGTCGACCAGTTCGTCACGGGACACCGTCGCCGTCCCCGGCTTCTGCACGACCAGCGAGCCCGCGACGTTCGCCAACCGCGCCGCCTCTCCCAGCGACGCCTTCGCGGCCAACGCCAGCGCGAACGTCGCAATCACCGTGTCGCCCGCGCCCGTCACGTCCACAGCGGCCTTCGCGCCATGGACGGGGATGAGGTCCACGCCGCCGTCCGCGTCGAAGAGCGCCATGCCGTGACGGCCTCGCGTCACCAGGAGCGCGCGACACTCCAACCGCTTCAAGGCGGCGTGACCGGCTTCCAGGAGGTCCTCATGCGTTCGCACCGGACGTCCCGCGAGCGCCTCGAGCTCCGGCTCATTGGGCTTGCACACCGTCAGCCCCGAGAAGGAGGACAGCGCATAGCGGCTGTCCACACACACGGGCAGGCCGGCCGCGGCCAGGCGGCGCAACACGTCGCGAACCTCTTCGCACAGCACGCCCGCGCCGTAGTCAGACACCACCACCGCGTCCGCGTCTCGCGCCGAGGCTTCGACCTGCTTCGCCAAGGCCTTGCGCATCCGCGGCGACAGAACCCCACGCTGGCCCCGGTCGAGGCGCAACATCTGCTGCCGGGTGGTGCTCACGCCTCCCGCCAGGATGCGCGTCTTCGTCTCCGTCTCGATGTCGCGCCCGCTTACCGCGTTCAATGCGATGCCCGACGCCTTGAAGAGGCGACGCAGCTCCTTGCCCATGTCGTCCTGGCCAAGGGCTCCGACGGCGGTGACCTGCCCGGACAGGGCTCGCACGTTGGCGGCGACGTTGGCGCCCCCTCCGAGCTTCACCTCCGCGGACTCGTAACGAACGATGAGGACCGGGGCCTCTCGGCTCACACGGTCCGTTTGTCCGTAGATGTAGTGGTCGGCGACGAGGTCCCCCACCAACAACACCTTGCGGCGCGAAAACGCCGACGGCAGGCGGGAGAGCGCGGGCATCTGACGAACGGGCGGGACTGCGGCCATGGCGGCGGTTTGTCCCACAGGCGTCCTCACCTCACAAGCCACGCGGTGCGTCCTCCAGCCCCAGCGCCCTGCGCAGATGGGACTCGCCCTCCAACACCTCCACGCCCAGCCGGACCGTCCAGACCTCGAAGCCGGGCGGCAGGCGGACGGCGTCCTTCTCGGTCGTCACCACCCGCGCGCCTTGACGCGCCGCTCGAGACTGCACGTCCCGCAGCTCCTCCGCGGTGAAGCGATGGTGGTCCGGATACAGCGCGGCGTCGCGGAGCTCCACCCCGAGCGACCGCAAGGTCTTCAGGAAACCTCCCGGACGGGCGAGGCCCGCCAGGGCGACCACCGGCTGCCCCGCCAACGCGGTCACGGAGTGGATCGTCCCCGAGGGGTCGACCCAGGCCGTGGGGAGGTACCGCGTCCGGACCCTCGGAATGCCCGCACTCGCGGGCAACCATCCCCCCAGTGTGTCGGCGAAGGGCGCCTCCGGA
Organism: Myxococcus hansupus; assembly: GCF_000280925.3. Lineage (NCBI taxonomy): Bacteria > Pseudomonadati > Myxococcota > Myxococcia > Myxococcales > Myxococcaceae > Pseudomyxococcus > Pseudomyxococcus hansupus. The sequence continues at coordinate 2,578,190 of NZ_CP012109.1, read as the reverse complement.
GGTGGCGTGAGGAGGTGATGGGTCGCCCCGCCCCGGGCAGGCCCCTCCGAAAGCAGCGAGGGCGGTTTGTCGGAGCCGCTGGCGAGGCGCGGCGCTTCGGGAGTCCCTCCGCGCTGGGAGGCGGGGGCTCTCAACCAGAAGAGCGTGGCACGCCGGAGCGAGGTCCGCGGCTCGCGCAGTGGGCCCCTGGGGAGCATGTGGCCATTCCCCAACCCGACGGATTCGTCCACCACGACGAAGTCCTCGTCCCTCGCCAGCCTGCGGTGCTGAAAGCCGTCGTCGAGCAACACCGTGTCGAGTCCGAATTCGTCGCGCGCCCGGTATGCACTCGCGACGCGGTCCGCGCCCACGAACAGCCGGACCTCGGGACACCGCTTCGCCAACAGGAGCGGCTCGTCTCCTGCCAGCTCCACGGAGGGGAGCGGCTCAGCGCCCACGAACGTCAGCGGCTCCTTCGTGGCACGGCCATAGCCTCGCGTCAGGATGCCAACCTTGCGCCCTGCTCGAATCAACTGCTCCGAAAGGTGAAGCACCGCGGGCGTCTTGCCCGTCCCGCCCACGTTGACGTTGCCAACCGAGATGACGCGCAGTCCTTCGACGCGCTCTGCTCGAAGCAAGCCCGCGTCGTAGAAGGCACGCCGAACGTGCACCGCGGCGGAATAGGTCCACGACAACACCGAGAGTGGCGACAGGAGCAGCCGCCGACTCCAGGGCTCCGCCGCTGGCGGATAGAAGACCCGTTCGATCGCAGTGGGCGCGTCAGGAGGCGTCATCGGCCAGGCCTCGCTCGCGCAGGAACAGCGACGGACGCAGTGCACCCACCAATGGAGAGGAGGTGGCCCGGTCGACGGTTGGCGTCATCGGGCGGGCCTCACTCGTGAATAGAGCGAGAGAATGTCCGCGGCGATTTGCGCATTCGAGGGATGGTTCACCGGCGCCATTTGCCGGGACATGGCCGCTTCCACCACCGCCTCGGGCGATGGCTCTCGCACCACCACATCAGCGAGGTCAGGAAGCGCGCCTTCGTTCACCGCCACCACGCGGACACCACACGCGCGAGCCTGGGCCGCCGCTCGAGCGCTCCAGTCGTTCCCCAGGCCCAGCAACCAGACCTCATCGAGTGCCTGCAGCCACCTCGCGAATGCGTCCCCTTGCTGGTAACCCGCGAAGGTCACGGCTTGCGATAGCCCCAGTGCGGACACCTGTTGGCGGGTCTGCTCCACCAGCCCTCCATCCCCAACCAACACGAAGCGGGCTTCGGGCTCACGCCGCAGATACAGCGCAAAGGCCTCCACACCAACGCCGTGCCGCCTCGACGGCTGGAACGTGGAGACCATTCCGATGACCGGCGCGCCGGTCAGGCCCAGCTCACGACGGAGCACCGCACGGTCCTTCGCGGGTTCGAAACGGGCGTCCACCAGGGCGGGCAAGACACTCGCTGGCTTGCCCTTCGCCTCCAGGCGAGGGAGCAACGAGCTCGCGGGCACCGTGTACGCATCGGCCACGGGCAGTGAGCTGCGCAGAGACCTGGGCGCGTGGAGCGAACGGACCAACGTCGCGCCCGCCGGCCGTCCCCACCGGGCCAACAGGTGGTCATGGCTGAAATGCGAGTGCACCACATCCACCGAGCGCGCCTTCAGTCGGCGGAGGTCCCGCCACATCCGCCACGGCGGCGACTTCACGGACAGCTCCAGGCCCCCTTCGTCCAACAGGCCCAGCGCGTGGAACCTCGGCGCCGCGGGCTCCTCCGCGAGCACCTCCTTGCGAAGCCGGTCCACCGCGACCGTGACTTCGTGCCCCGCGGCGCGCTGGGCCTGCGCCAGGAGGGCCACGTTCTCGGCCGGACCACTGAAGAAGGGACTCGCCAGCAGATGGAGGATTCGCATCCGCTCAGCGCTCCAGTGTGGACTGGTACAGCTCGGTCAAGGCGCGCGCTTCGTGCTCCACGCCACAGCGTCGCCGGGCCTCTTCCGCCGCGTTGCGGCCAATCTCCCGGGCACGCTCTGGCTCCCGCATCAGCATGTCCAGGAGCTCCCGCAGGCCCTGCACGTCGCCCGGTTCGAAGAAGAAGCCTGTCCTGCCGTGCTCGATGAGCGTGTCCAGGTACGGGAGCTTCGACGCCACCACGCAGCACCCGGAGGCCATCGCCTCGACGTGCACCAACGAATAGCCCTCCGCGTACGAGGGATGAACGAGCACGCTCAACCCCTGATACCAGGGCTCGATGACGGACTGCTCCCCCGGCAGGGAGATGCGGTCCTCGAGGCCCGCCATCTGCTGTTTCAACCAGTCCTGGTCCGGCCCCTTCGCGAGCCCGACGAGGACCGCCTGCCAATCGGGATGCGCCGGCAGCAACGGACGGAGGGCCTGAACGAAATCCCCCTGCCCCTTCTCCTTGCGAATCCGGCCGATGACCCCGATGCCGTAGCGGCCCTTGAGCCCCAGCTTGCGCCACGCCGCGTCCCGGTCCTCGGGCGGGTGGAAGCGCGACAGGTCGATGCCGTGCGAGACGACGGTCGATGGCAGCGCGATGACGTCCGCGACCTGCTTCGTCAGCGAGACGAGCGCATCCGCCCCCCGGGCGATGAAGCGCGTGAAGCCACTGGGGGCAATCGACGTGTGCCGGGTGAAGACGAGGCGCACCTGGCGGCCCAGCAGCTTGAGCAACATGCCCACCAGCAACTCGTTGTTGCGGTGCGCGTGCCACACCACGGGCTCACGGCGCAGCCGGCGGAGCAGCTCCGGCCAGGTGATTCGGGGCAGCTCCTGGCTCAGGCCCGTCCCCATGACACGCGTCTCCGAGCCCGAATCCCGGGCGAGCGCGGGCACCACGGACTCCACGTGGCGCGTCACGCCCGTGTACCGGTTGTGGAAGTGCGGGTGAACGATGAGCGTCATCGCGGGTCCGGTCTCCCATGCGGGAACAACGTCGTCATCGCTTCGGCGTTCCTCTCACTCGCGCCTGAAATCCGGCCCACCGTCTCCAACGCCTGGGCGCCCAGGCGTTCGAGCCGCTCCGGAGATGCGAGCAGCGACTCGAGTTCCCACTCCAAGGCCGCCGCGTCCCTCACCTGCACGCCCCCGTGCCCCGTCAGCAGGGCCACACTGTCCCGAAAGTTGTCCATGTGCGGCCCGTAGAACACCGGCTTCCCCTGCCCCGCCGGCTCCAGGATGTTCTGCCCGCCGCGCTTGGTGAATGAGCCGCCGACGAAGACGACCGTGGCCAGCCGGTAGGCCCTCGACAGCTCGCCTATCGTGTCCATCACCACGACCTGCCCCCGCTCCGGGTTGCCCCGCGAGCGCAGCCCCACGCTCAACCCCGCCTCTCGCGCGAGCGCGACGATTCGCTCCGCTCGGTCCACGTACCGGGGCGCAATCACCAGCCGCAGCGCGGGCCACTTCGGCAGGAGCCGTGCGTAGACGCCCAGCAGCGCGGCCTCCTCGCCCTCGTGGGTGCTGCCGGCAATCCACACGGGTTCGCCGGGCGTGAGGCCCAAAGCCGCGCGGAGGTTTTCGTCCTCGGCCACCGGGCCGGCGGCGAGCGCGTCGAACTTCGTGTTCCCCGTCACCAACACCCAGTCAGGCCTCGCCCCCAGTTGCCGCGCCCGGACCGCTTCGTCCTCTTCGCGCATCAGGAGCAAGTCCAGCTCTCGAAGCGGGTTGCCGATGAGGCCAAACAGCCACCGGTACTTCCCCACGTTCGCCGGGGAGAAGCGGCCGTTCGTCATCACCACGCGCGCCCCGCCGCGCTTCGCGGCGCGAATGAGGTTGGGCCAGATTTCGGTGTACTCCAGCACCAGCACGTCCGGACGCAGGGCCTTCACGGCCCGCCGCGTCGCGCCCCAGAGGTCATAGGGGACGTAGACGACACCATCGATTTCGCTCGCCAGACGGCCCTTCGCCATCGCGTAGCCGCTGTCCGTCATCGTCGACAGGAGGATGCGGCAGCCCGGGAAGCGAGCCCGCAGCGGGCCGAACATCGGAGAGAGGGCCAGCAGGTCTCCCGCGCTCGCGCCGTGCAGCCACAGGAGCGGACCGTCCCCCCGCGGCACGAGGCTGTCGGCGCCATAGAAGCCCAGGCGCTCCATCAGCCCATGACGCGTCTTCCGGTGCAGTGCGAGCACCGGAAACAGGAGCACGAACAGCACGTAGGTGGCGAGGACGTAGAGGACGCGCATGGGCGGCTTCCGCGCCGTCTATCAGATGCCCGGCCCGCGGGGCAGCACGCGCACGGGGCCAGGCACGATCCAGGGCCGCCACTCGGTGCCGAAGAAGCGCCCCGGCGCCGCGACCCACACCTCCACCTGCACCACGCCCGGCTCGGTGAGCTCGACGGACGTACCGTCGGGGCGCAATCTGCCGCTCCCCCAGACCTCCACCCGTGTCGAGCCTGCTTCTGGGAGGCCCGGCATGACGACGGACAACACGTCCCCGACCTGCGCCTCGCGACGCTCCGGGTTCATGCCCTCCAGCTTGAAGCCCTCCGGCTCTCCCAGCGCCCGGAACGCACAGAGCGCCTGTCCGCTCCCCAGGGTCCGCGTCACCCGCTCCGCCGCTTCAACAGGGTCCGAAGGCAGCGGTAACGGCACCTGCTCCGGGGGCAGGTATGTGGCCAGGGACTCGAAGACCGCCCGGTATGGGGCAGACCGTGGGCGTCGTGAGCGCAGAAGGCCACCCGGGGCTGCTCCCGTGAGAGTTTCAGGAACCGCGCCCCGGGCTCGGGCTCCGGAGAGACGAGGAGCATCACCCCGTGCTTCGGACTGGCCAGCGAGGCTCCCACTGCGGGCAGCAGCCGGCTCATGGGGTTGCTCGTCGCCTGCCGGAAGAAGGTGTCCGCGGAGTACAGCTCGAAGCCGGGGGTTTGCCTGGCGCTCGCATCATCCTTCCAGGGGTTTCGCTTCTGAACAGGGTGCGCGAGCACCGCCGTCCCCCCCGCGCTGGCCACGGCCCGCACCGCGTCACCCGGCGGCATCCACGGGCGTACGCCCTCCAGGGGCCTGGACATCCCCAACGCCACCAGATGCCCGTCGGAGGTGGAGATCTCCACGCCGTGCACCAGCAACACGCCCTGCACATAGACAGGAGGCCGGAGCTCGAAGTCGTTGTGGTCGGTGAGGACGACGAAATCCAGGCCCGCCGTCTTCGCCGCGACGGCGACCTGCTCCGGCGTGCCCCGTCCGTCCGAGCGCGTGGTGTGGACGTGGAAGGCGCCTCGCACCCAGCGGGGTTCATCGCCCTTGGGGAGCACCACCGGATAGGTGGCCACGGAGGCGGGCACGGCGAAGACGCCCGCCATCCCCAGAATCAATACCAACAGCCCCAAGACCGCCTTGAGGCCCTTGCCTAACGCCCAGGTCCACCGATTCACGCCGCGCCTCGCTCGGACGAGCCCTCCGTCTGCATCCGCCACAGCGCCGCGTAGCGCCCGTCCCGCTTCAGCAGCTCCGCGTGCGAGCCCGTCTCCACGGCGCGGCCCGCCTCCATCACGTTGAGGACGTCCGCGTTCACCACCGTCGACAGCCGGTGCGCGATGACCAGCGCCGTGCGCCCAGGCAACACCGCAGCCAGCGCCGCTTGCACCTCGCGCTCGCTCTCCGGGTCGAGGCTGCTCGTCGCCTCGTCCAGGACCAGCACCGGGGCCTTCGCCAGCACCGCCCGGGCGATGCACAACCGCTGACGCTGGCCGCCGCTGAGCGTCACGCCCCGCTCGCCGATGCGCGTGTCGTAGCCCTCCGGCAACGCGCGGATGAAGCCGTCGGCATGCGCCACCTTCGCGGCGGCCTCCACTTCTTCACGCGTGGCATCCGGGCGCGCATAACGAAGGTTGTCCAACACCGTGCCGCTGAACAGCAGTGGCTCTTGCGTCACCAACGCGAACTGGGAGCGGACACTCGCGGCCGTGTACCGGTCCGCGTCCACGCCATCGAGGTGCAGTTGGCCCTTCTGCGGCCGCTCGAAGCGCAGCAACAGCGACGTCACCGTGCTCTTGCCTCCGCCACTGCCACCCACGAGCGCCGTCACCTGCCCGGCCTTCAGCTCCAGCGTCAGGCCATCCAGCGCCGGGCGCTCGCCGTAGGAGAAGCGCACGCCTTCGAACCGGATGCTCCGCGACACCGGCGGCGCGGGCACCGCATCCGGCGCGTCCTCCACCGGGTGCTTCATGTCGAGCAGCGAGAAGAGCCGCTCACCCGCCGCGCCCGCCTGCACCGCGAACTGCGTCACCCGGCCCAGGTCCTTCACGGGCTGGTACACCAGGATGACGGCCGTCAGCAGCGACAACAGGGCCTCGGGCTCCATCAGCCGCGCGCCCGCGGCGTAGGCCAGGGCTCCGGCCAGCGCCGCCGCGGCCAGCACTTCCATCAGCCCAGGGACCGCGCCCCGAGCCCAGGCCGCGCTCACCACCGCCTTCTCGTGCGCCTGCGCGAAGGCCGAGAAGCGGGCCAGCTCCGCCTCCTGACCGTTGAAGGCCTGAATGGTGCGCAGACCGCCCAGCCCCTCGTGAAGCTGCCCGGCCAGGTTGCCCAGTTGCGTCTGCCCTTCCCGCGTGCGCTTGAGCACCTTGCGCGTCAGCTTGGAGGCCGGCAACGCCGCGAGCGGAATCACCAGCAACATGAGGCCCCCCAGCAAGGGACTCATCGAGAGCGCCACGCCCGCCAGGATGATGACCTGGAGGCTGTCACGCAGGTACGAGCCCACCGTGTACATGGCCGCCGCCTCCACCGCGCTGACGTCCGAGGAGAAGCGGCTGAGCAAATCGCCCATTCGCTCGCGCGCGAGCTGGGCGGGAGACAGCGCGGTGAGACGCTGGAACAGGTCGCGCCGCAGGTCCTTCACCACCCGCTGGGCGAACAGGCCCATGAAATAGAACTGCGCCAGGTACCCCACGCCCTTCACGGCGCCGACGGTGACCATCACCAGCGGGAAGCCCCACAGCGCCGCGTCGCGTGGCAGATCCGCGAGCCAGGGCACATGCTGCGCGCTGCCGAAGCCCTCTTCACCGCCCGACAGCAGGAACTTCAACGCCGGCCCCGTGAGGTACGCGTACGCCCCCGTCGTCAGGCCCACCGCCGCCATGCCCACGAACGCGAGCAGGAGCACGCCGAAGTGCGGGCGCGCGTAACGCAACAACCGCCAGAGAACCGTATGCATCGCTAGCGTCCCACCTTGCGCAGCGCCGCCTTCGCGAGTTGGGAGTACGGGTTGTACTCCAACACACGCAGCAGCTTCTTCCGCGCCAGCGGCGCGTCCCCCAAGTCCATGTCGATGATGGCGGAGATGATGTGCAACCGCTCCACGTACGGGCCCAGCGACAGCGCCTTCTTCAGCACCTGCTGCGCCTTCTGCGCCCGCACCATCAAGGCCCCCGTGGGCGCGCGGTACGTGGCCCAGGCGAGGAACGGGTAGTACTCCGGCTCGCTCGGGTTGAGTGACACCGCTTCCTCGAAGGCCTTCGCCGCCGAGGGGATGTCACGGCGCTTCAGCGCGGACCCGCCTCGCCGCAGCGCGATCTCCGCCTCCACCACCACCGCCGCGTTCCGGCCCACGTCCATCCGGCTGAAGAGGTACTGGAGATACGCCTTGCGCTTCTCCTCCACGCTCAGCACCCGGTACGACGCGGACAGCCGGTCCTGCACCGAATCCAACAAGTCTCTCAGGTCGGAGATGTCGAACTCGGCGTAGGTGTCCGGGTGAAAGCGCATCGCCGTCTCGTGGTAGGCGCGCTCCACCGCCTCCGCGTCCGCCGCGATGTCCAGCCCCAGCCCGCCGAAGTAGCTGCGGGTGATGATGCGCAGCGCCTCCTCGCGCAGGGAGGCCGCCGTCTCCGGAGGCAGCGCCTTGCGCTTGCGCGGCGCGATGCGGTCCGGAAGCACCGCCGCGGACAACATGTCCGCGCCCGTGGCCACCGGCGAGGAGGAGAATGTCACCCCACCCGTCAGCTTCAGGAACCACAGCAGCGAGTACGCCATGCGCAGCTCGCCGCGCCCGTGCGCCAGCAGGTCCTTCAGCGCGATGCGGCCGTTGACCTGCATGGCGATCTTCAGGTCATCCGTGTCCAGCGCCATGGCCTGCAGGTCGCGCCCGAACTCCTGCGAGCGCACCGGGTAGTCACCCATGTGCGCCCGCAGCGAGGCGGCCATCACCTTCATCGGAAAGCAGCGCCGCGCACCATCCAACACCGACGCCAGGGGCGGCAGGTCCACGGACGCGACTTCCGAGGTGAAGTCGTCGCCCGCGTAGAAGGCGTAGCGCCCCTCGCGCATGCCGAGGACACGCTCCACGCCGTCCCGGTCGTAGTCGCGTAGCAGTTGCAGCAGCTCATCTCCCGCGGCTTCCACGCCCGCGTCCGCGAGCGCCGCGCCGATGCGAAGGCCGGAGTCCAACGCCTCCTTCACCCGCTCCGCCTGCTGGGCGTTGAGGACGTTGCGCGCGAGCAGGAAGCTGGGGAGCGAGTCCGCCTTCGCCGTCGAGTCGTAGCTCACCGGCCCGCCCCGCAGGAAATACACGCGCCGGCTCAAGCCTCCGTGCGCCACCACGAGCACGCCGTCCCGGCGCAGCCGGTAGATGGAGTGCATCAGCGCCGGCAGGGGGTAGCCCTTCAGCTCGCCCGAGTTCACCGCGGGCCGGGAGAGCGTGGCCGCGAGCCCCGTGAGCTGCACCGCTTGCGCGGCGCGCACCAACGACTCCAGCCGGGGCACCAGTTCGCCGGGCTTGAGCGGGTCCGCGACGTAGGCGTTCACCTTGAGGTCCAGCACCGAGCTCACGCCCCGCGCACGCCCGAGGTGTCCCTTGTCGATGGCGACGATGGGCACCCGACCGCCCTGCCCATGTCCCCGGAGAAGATGCACCACGTGCGCGCCGTCCACGCGCGGCAGGTCCACCGACAGCACCACCACATCCGGGTTGTCCGCCGCGAAGTGCTCCAGCACCGCCACCGGATCATTCACCGCGCGAACGGTGTACCCGGCCTGCGAGAGCAAGCCCTTCAGGTGCTCGAGCGTGGGGGGGTGGCTCTCGGCGAGCAGAAGCGTCTTCAAGGGGCCACAGTCTACACCTTCACCCGCTCCCGCATCAGGTACGATGCGCGCCCCTCTCATGACGAATCCCCCCCGCATCCTCGTGGTCGCCGGTGAGGCGTCAGGCGATACCCACGCCGCCGAGCTCGTCGCCGCGCTCCGCTCCCGCCGCCCCGACCTCACCTTCTTTGGGATGGGCGGCGCCCGCCTGGCCAGCCAGGGAGTGGAGCTGCTCTTCGACGCCCGGGAGGTGTCCGTCATGGGCATCACCGAGGTGCTGCCCCGGATTCCCCGCATCCTCCAAATCCTGAAGGGACTGGCCGGGGCCGCCGCCGACCGGAAGCCCGACGTGGCCATCCTGGTGGACATCCCGGACTTCAACCTGCGGCTGGCCAAGAAGCTCAAGGCGCTCGGGGTGCCTGTCGCCTACTACGTGTCTCCCATGATTTGGGCCTGGCGCCGGGGACGGGTGCGCACCATCAAACGGTTGGTGGACCGGATGCTCTGCATCCTCCCGTTCGAGGAGGACTTCTACCGGGAAGCCGGGGTCAGCGCCCGCTACGTCGGCAGCCCCGTGCTGGAGCAGATGCCCGCGCCGCAGACCGCCGCCACCTTCCGTGAGCGGCTCGGGTTGGCGACGGACGCCCCCACCCTGGCGCTCCTTCCGGGCAGCCGGATGAGCGAAATCCGACGGCTGCTGCCCGACATGGTGGAGGCCGCGAAACGGCTCGCCGCTGAGCGGCCCGGCCTCCAGGTCGTGGTCCCCGTCGCGCCCACCATCGACCGGGTGGAGGTGACGTCCCGCTTCGAGGGCAGTGGCCTGACGCCCATCCTGGTGGAAGGCCGGGCCCCCGAGGTCGTGGGCGCCAGCGACACCGCGGTGGTGGCCTCCGGTACCGCCGTACTGGAAGCCGGGCTGATGCAGCGTCCACTGGTGGTCGTCTACCGCGTGTCACGCATCACCTATTGGGTGGGCCGGTTGATGCTGAAGGTGGCCTTCGTGTCCCTCATCAACCTGCTTGCGGGCCGGAAGGTCGTCCCCGAGCTGCTCCAAGACGACATGTCGCCCGACCGCATCGCGGAGGAGGTCCGCCGCGTCTGGATACCCGGTGCTCCCCGAGAGGAGATGCTCCAGGGGTTGGCGGAGATGCGGGGACGGCTGGGGGAGACGGGCGCGGCCGCCCGGGCGGCGGAGTCCGTGCTGGAGCTGCTGCCCCCGGGCCGCGTTTAGGGTATGTCGGCCGGGTCATGAACCCTGCCCTGGTCTGCATCCCCACGTACAACGAGCGGGAAAACATCGAGGCCATCGTCCAGGCGGTGCTGGCGGCCGACCCTCGGGTCGACATCCTCATCGTCGACGACAACTCGCCCGATGGCACCGGGCAGCTCGCGGACGGGCTCGCCCAGGCGGACTCGCGCGTGCGCGTGCTGCACCGCGAGAAGAAGGAGGGCCTGGGCCGCGCCTACCTCGCCGCCTTCCGTTGGGCGCTGGCCGAGCAGTACACGTACATCCTGGAGATGGACGCGGACTTCAGCCATGACCCGCGCTACCTCTCCGGCATCCTGGACGCGGCCGAGGCCGGCGCGGACCTGGTGCTGGGCTCGCGCTACGTCACCGGCGGCGGCACCGTGAACTGGGGCGTGGGCCGGCAAATCATCAGCCGCGGCGGCAGCCTCTACGCACGGTCCATTCTGGGCGTGGGCATCCAGGACCTCACGGGCGGCTTCAAGTGCTTCCACCGCCGGGTGCTGGAGGCCATCGACCTGGACGCGGTGAAAAGCACCGGCTACGCGTTCCAAATCGAGCTGACGTACCGCACGCTGCGCAAGGGCTTCACCGTGCGCGAGGTCCCCATCGTCTTCGAGGACCGGCGCGTGGGCCACTCGAAGATGAGCAAGAAAATCTTCGCCGAGGCTCTCACCATGGTGTGGAAGCTGCGGATGACGGTGTAGGCCCGCTCCGCCATGTCGGAATACCTGTCGCTCTTCCTCGTCTCGCTGTCCGCCATCTTCTTCGTGGTGGACCCCATTGGCGTCGTCCCGCTGTTCCTGGCGATGACGGCCGGTGACACCCAGGAGAAGGTGCGCCGCACCGCGATGCGCGCCTGTCTGGTGGCGTGCGGGATGATGCTGTTCTTCGCCCTCTTCGGCGGCGTCATCTTCAAGGTGTTCGGCGTGTCGCTGGGCGCCTTCCGGGTGGCCGGCGGAATCCTGCTGCTCATCACCGCGCTGGACATGCTCCGGGCCCGTCCATCCGAGACGCGCACCACGCCCTCCGAGGAACAAGAAGGCGTGGTGAAGGAAGACGTGGCCATTGTCCCGCTCGCCATTCCGCTGCTCGCGGGGCCGGGCGCCATCGCCACCGCCATGGTGCTGATGGCCAAGGGCGACACGCTCGTCTCCGCCCTGCCGGTGCTGGCCGCCGTCGTGCTGACCTTCGTGTCCAGCTACTTCATCCTCCGGGCGTCCGGCCTCATCCAGCGCGTGCTGCGTCAGTCCGGCGTCGCCATCGTCGAGCGGGTGATGGGACTCATCCTGGCCGCCATCGCGGTGCAGTTCATGGCGGACGGCGCCAAGGAGCTGCTCAAGTAGGACCGGGGAAGGCGACCCACTCCGGGCCGCGGCGCTTCAACATGCCCTGCGGCTTGCCCTCCAGGGACAGCTCGTCGTGGCTCGCGCGGCGCGCGTCGTAGGCGTAGCCGTCCTGGACCTCCTGCAGGTACACCACCACGGCGTCGAGCACGTTCTCCTGCACCACCTTGAAGGTGGCGTCACCGCAGCTCGGCGCGTCTCCGCTGAAGAAGCGCTCCAGCATCGCCTGCTCGGGCCTGCGGACGTACACCACCACCGGCGCGGGCTCGTCGCGGCCTGTCGCGGCGACCTGCTGGACCACCTGGGACGGCACGGGCTCCTTCATGAGCCGGTGGACGAGCTCACACTTCTCCGCCTCCACCCCCTGCCGCACCGCGAGAGGCGCCTGATGCGCGCATCCCGTGCCACCCAGCACGCCCAACCCGAGCAACACCCACACCTTCCGGTGGAATCGGTCCATGCGTCCTCTTTTCTCCGTCGGTGACTGCGCTACAGCTTCCGCCACCGCGCGGGACGCGGCGCGTGCTGCAGCACCGGGTCCTCCACCGCGATGATGTATTCCGCCCGGCGGTTGGCCGCCTCCGCCGTCTCGTCCGGCGTCACGACCGCCGGGGCCGCTTCTCCCAGCCCTTCGTAGAAGACGGGCACCCGCAGGCCCTTCTTCCGGAAATACGCCGCCAGGCTCTTCGCCCGCCGCAGCGACAACGCCTGATTCTCCGCCGCCGCTCCCACGGTGTCCGTGTGGCCAATCACGTAGAGCCGCAGCGAGGCGAAGCGGCCATACCTGGCCAGCGCTTCCGCGATGAGCGCGTGGCTCTTGTCCAGCTTGCCCCGCTCCGCCGCCGGGATGTCCGCACGGCCCGAGGCGAAGTTCACCTCCTCGTGCGGAATGTCCACCTGCCACGGAAACAGGTCGACGCCCGTGTAGAACTCCGCCGTGTCGAACGCCCGGAGGGAGATCTTCATCACCCGCCCCTCCTCCGCCGGCCACGTCAGATCCAGGGGCGTGCCCGCCGCCTCGCCCTTGAATGGCACCTCGCCCTCGAAGGCCTTCTTCCCGGTGTCCATCAGCACCGTCAGCTCCGCGCGCTTCGCGGGCCGGTTCAGGACGAAGCGCAGCCGGCGCGCAGCCACGTCCACGTCCTCCCGGCGCACGTCCACCTTCAACGGGCCATACAGCTCCGTGTCGAAGGACAACGGCATTTCGCCCGCTTCCGCATCCGGGAATCGCACCGTGAGCGCTCCCTCGTAGTGGAAGCGGCCTTCGGGCTGCGCCAGCTCGATGCGGCGGGTGATGCCCGGATTGCCTCCGCCCTTCACCTCCACCGACTCACCGTCACTGCGCTTCAACTTCACCTCGAAGCCCGCGATGGGTTCCTCGATGTGGACGAGCAGCGCGGGGAGCTTCTCTCCCAGCACCGCGCGCCCTTCCAGGGAGACACGGATGGCTTCCGCCGACGCGGGCGTCGCTGAGGACAGGACCAGGGTGACGAGCAGCAGGCGGGCAGTCATGGCGCGGTGAAGTCCTCGGGCGTGGTCGGCAGGTTCCTCCGCGAGGGTAGGACGAGGCGGCGTACAGGGAAACGCTCCCCGCAGGGGACGTTGGAGGTGCGACGGTATTCAATCGCCCCTGGCCCTGGGGACGGCCAGACAGGGAGCCGGGGCCCCGGTGCGTGGCAACCCGACATGCAGGCCAGCATGCGCCACCTGTGCGGCGCGCCAGGCCCGACGTCACCTGCTCAGGGCACGCCGACGATGGTGATACCCGCGGCTTCGGCGCCCGCGAACAGGGCCGGGGCGTCCAGCAGCACCGTGCGCCCCACCTCGAGCGCCAGCACGCGCGCGCCGACCTCCTGCATGACGTCCAGGGTGCGAGGCCCCACGGCGGGCAGGTCGAAGCGCAGGTCCTGCTGCGGCTTGGACCGCTTCACGACGACGGCGCCCACGTTGCCGCCGAGCCGGCCACCGCGGCGGATGGCCTCGTCCGTGCCCTCCACCGCCTCCAACGCGAGCACGTGGCCGTTGTGCACCACCACCGTCTGCCCGACGTCCGCCTGCCCCAGCAGCACCGCCACCTCGCGGCCCAGGGCAACGTCCTTCTCCTGCGCTGGGTGCAGCCGGGCCCCGCGAGGTGGCCCTCCGGGCACAGCACCTCGCCCAGGAAGTCCGTGGGGGCGATGATGGTGACGCCGCGCGACTCGAAGTCCGCGGCCACCGCGCGCAGGAGCGCGTCATCCCGGAAGCTGCGCAGCTTGGAGATGATGCGCACCGCGCCCAGGTCCGGCCGCGCTTCCGCCAACGCGCGCACCCGGCCGATACCACCCGCCATGGCCGCCTGCTTCACGCCGGCTTCCCGGAAGGCCTTCTGGATGCGGTCCACCTGCCCGACGCGCACCCACGTCAGGCGGTCCACTTCCGAGGCCAAGGCCGGGTCCGTCTCTCCCCGGTGCGCCACGGCGACGACTTCCAGCCCCTTCTTGCGCGCCGCCCGCGCGAAGAGAAACGGCAGCCGGCCGTTGCCCGCGATGAGGCCAATCCGCTCCATCGCTGACTCCCCTCCGTCGCCCACGGCGTCAGCGCGTCAGGCCGCGCTTGCTCTGCTGGATGAACTGGATGAGGTGGTCCACCTCGGAGTGGCCCGCCAACTCCGCGCGCAGCCGCACCATGGCCTCCTGGAGCGTCAGCTTCGAGCGGAACAGGATGCGGTGCGCCTCCTTGACGCGCTCGATCTGCTCCTTCGAGAAGCCGTTGCGCTCCAGGCCCACCGTGTTGAGGCCCACCAGCTCCGCCCGGTCACCCTGGGCGGTGGCGTACGGCGGGATGTCCATGGTCACCATCGCGCCGCCGGAGATGAAGGCGTGCTTGCCCAGCCGGGTGAACTGATGCACCGCCGCCAGGCCGCTGATGATGACGTGGTCCTCCATGGTGACGTGGCCCGCCAGCGCGGACCCGTTGCCAATGCGGCAGCCATTGGCCACCACGCAGTCGTGCGCGACGTGGCAGTTGGCCATGAAGAGGTTGCCGCTGCCCACGCGCGTGGCCCCGCCGCCGCCCGCGGTGCCCTTGTGCAGGGAGACGAACTCACGAATCTGGTTGTCGTCGCCGAGCACCAGCTCCGTGTCCTCGCCCGCGTACTTCAGGTCCTGCGGGTCGGCGCCCACCGAAGCGAACTGGAAGATGCGGTTGCGCTCGCCCAGCGTCGTGCGGCCCTCAATGACGACATGCGGCCCCACGCGGGTGCCCGCGCCGAGCGTCACCTGGGGACCGATGACCGAATAGGGACCGACTTCGACTGTTTCGTGGAGCCGGGCGCCGGAATGGACCACCGCGGTCGGATGAACCTGAGCCATGAAGTTTCCTCTTGCTCGCGGGGCGCGCGCGTCAGGGTGCCGCGTTGTCAGCCGCTGCGGCGTCCTTGTCGACGACGGTTGCCAGGAACTCGCCTTCGGAGACGCGTACGCCGTCCACCGTCGCCAGGCCCTTGGTCTTCCAGACGGCGCCCTTGTGACGGATGACCTCGATCTCCAATTGGAGCCGGTCACCCGGCAGCACCGGCTTGCGGAAGCGCGCGCCGTCCACCCCCATCAGGTAGGTGAGCTTGCGCGCCGGATCCATGTTCTCGCTCTTGTACGCGAGGATGGCCGTCGCCTGCGCCAACGCCTCCAGGATGAGCACTCCCGGCATCACCGGGTGCCCCGGGAAGTGGCCGTTGAAGAAGGGCTCGTTGATGGTGACGTTCTTGTAGGCAACCAGCTTCTGGCCCGGGACGATCTCCACCACCCGGTCCACCAGCAGGAACGGGTACCGGTGCGGCAGCAGATTGAGAATCTCTCCGATGTCCATCAAGGCCCCTTTTCCTTCTCGAGCGTCTCGACCCGGCGCCGCAAGGCCCGCACTTCCTTGAGCAGGTCGGCCATCTGACCCGCCGCGGCGCTGGCACGCAGCCACTCCCGGTGGGGAATGGCCGGACTGCCACTCACGACCTGGCCGTCCGGCACGTCGTGCGCCACGCCGGACTGCGCGCCCACCTTGGCCAGGTCACCGACGCGGATGTGGCCCACCACGCCCACCTGCCCCGCCAGCACCACGCCCGTGCCAATCTCCGCCGAGCCCGAGACACCGGCCTGCGCGCAGATGAGCGACAGCGGCCCGACGCGCACGTTGTGGGCGATCTGCACCAGGTTGTCGAGCTTCGAGCCTCGGCCCACGACGGTTTCGCCCACCGTCGCCCGGTCGATGCACGTGCACGCGCCCACCTCGACGTCGTCCTCGATGCGGACGATGCCGACCTGGGGAATCTTGAAGTGCTCCGGCCCCGTCTCGCCTTCCGGGTTGAAAGCGAAGCCGAAGCCGTCCGCCCCCACCACGCTGGAGGCGTGGAGGATGACCCGCGCGCCCACGATGCAGCGCTCGCGCACCGTCACGTTGGGGTACAGGATGCAGTCGTCTCCCACCTCGGCCTGCTCGCCCACGTACGCGCCCGGGTACAGCACCGTGCGCGCGCCCACGCGGCCACCCCGGTCCACCGAGGCGCCAGGCAGCACCACCGCCTCCGGATGCACCGTGGCCTCGGGATGGACCCAGGCCCCCGGACGCACACCGGCGGCGGGACGGGCCGTCGGATGGAACAACTGCAGCAGCTTCGCGTAGGCCAGATGCGGGTTGGCCACCCGCACCAGCGCGACGCCCTCTCGCGGCGGCGCGTCATGGCCCACCAGCACGGCCGAGGCCTTGGAGGTCTCGAACTGGCGGCGGTAGCGCGCGTTTCCGTAGAAGGACACGTCTCCCGGGCCCGCTTCTTCAAGGCCGTTGAGTCCGTGGATGAGCAGTGAGGAATCACCGAGGAGCTCACCACCGACGTGGGCGGCGAGCTCCCCGAGCTGTCGGGGCATGGGAGCGGTCTGCACGAGTAGGGAGTGACGAGGCTACTTCTTCGTCGGGGCGTCCTTGGCCGCCGTCTTCTTCGAGGCGTTGTACGCCCGGATGACCTCGTTGGAGATGTCGTGCACCGAGCGGGCGAACACGATGCCCGAGTCACGGCGCTCCAGCACGAAGCCCAGGTCATCGCGCTCGGCGATGACGGCGATGATGCCGTCGATCTTCTGGATGATCGGCTGCATCTCCTGCTGCTCCTTCGTCGCGGCCTCGGAGCGGCTCTTCTCCCACTTCTGGGCGAGCAGCATGACCTTGCGCTGGAGCTCGGCCTCCTTCTGGGCCTTGTTCTCCGCACTCATCGCGCTGGACTGCTTGTCGAGCGTCTCCTTCTCCGTGCGGAGCGCGTTCTGCTCCTTGTCGATTTCCTTCTGGCGGTCCTCGAGCCACTTCTGGAGGCGGGTCTTGGCGGCCTTTCCATCATCCACCTCCAGCATGACCTTCTGCAGGTCGACGTAGGCGACCTTCACGTCAGCAGCGGAGGCGGCCACCGGAAGGCCGAGCGACAGGGCAGCGGCGGCGGCCGCGATGGTGGTGCGAAGCGACATGTTCAGCGACTCCTCAGGAAGGGTACAGGCTCCGACGTACGCCTATCGGGCTTCTTCAATTCCCTCCGCCCGTGGGGGCGGGCCCCGGACGGCGGGCCAAGGGCTTATCAGAAGAAGTTGCCGATAGTGAACTCGAACAAGATTCTGTCGTCCTCTGGCCGCCTGGTGAGCGGGATGCCCCACTCGAAGCGAAGAGGGCCAATGGGAGAGAACCAGCGGAAGCCGAAGCCGGCGGCATGGAAGAGACCGAGCGGCAGCTTGTCCTGCCGGTCCTCGAAGAAACGCTCGTTGGCGGCAAAAGCGTTACCCGCGTCGTAGAAAACCACGCCGCGCAGACCGGCCTTTTCGAAGATGGGGAATTCCAGTTCGAAGTTGAAGACGAGCTGCTTGTTACCACCCACGCGGAAGTCGGTGATGGTCGCGTCCGGACTGCCGGAGCGCGGAACCTTCACGGACGGGCTGATGCTGCGCAGGAAGTAGCCGCGGACGCTGTTGATGCCGCCCACGTAGTAGAGTTCGGAGATGGGCAGCGGCTTGTTCGAGTCCAACTGCTGGATGTAGCCCACGGTGGCGTTCGTCTTGAAGACGAAGCCCAGCGGCATCGGGAAGTACAAGCGCGAGTACGCCGTGTACCGGTTGTAGAGGAACGTGCCGCCGAGGAAGTCCGGGGCGAACTCCACCGAGCCGAAGTGGATGAAGCCCTTCGACGGGAACAGGCGGTTGTTGCGGCGGTCGAACGACAGCGACACGCGGGCCGCGCTGGTGGTGCCGGACAGGAACTGGTTGGCCAGCAGCACCGCGCCCAGGTTCTGCCCCGCCTCCACGTTGACCCATTCGCGCGAGTAACCAATGGTGCCCAGCAGGTCGTCCACGAACTGGTAGCCGATGGACACCGTGCCACCCGTGGAGCTGCGGATGAAGCCCTCGTAGTCCGCCTGGATGCGGAAGAACTCCGCGGACAGCAGGTAGCGCGTGTCCAGGAAGTACGGGTCATAGAAGGACAACTGCACCAGGGAGCGCAGGCCGGAGATCTGCGCGGACGCAGAGAGGCTCTGGCCCCACCCCAGGAAGTTGTTCTGGGCGATCTGCGCCGTGAAGATGAAGTTCTCCACGTTGGAGAAGCCGAGGCCGACCTGGAAGGTACCGGTGGCCTTCTCCTTCACCTCCACCTGGAGGACGATGGTGTCGTCCGCCGAGCCGGGGCGCTGGGTGATTTCCACCGTCTCGAAGAAGCCCAGCGCGGTGACGCGCTCGCGGCTGCGGCGCACGCCGCCACCGTCGTAGAGCTCGCCTTCATAGACGCGCAGCTCGCGCCGGATGACCTTGTCCCGCGTCTTGCTGTTGCCCACCACGTCGATGCGCTCGATGGTGACCTGGGGGCCCTTCTGGACGTCGAAGGTCAGGTCCACCGTGCGGTTGTCCGCGTTGACGCTGGTGATGGGGTTGATGTTCGCGTAGGCGTAGCCGCGGTCGTAGTAGACGTCCGAGACGGAGAGGATGTCCTCCGACAACTGCGAGCGGTTGAAGCGCTCGCCCGTGGCGGACTTCATCTTCGCCGCCATGGCCGCCTTGGGGACGTCGTCGAGCAGGTCGCCGGCGAAGTCGACCTTCCCGATGTCGTAGGCCTCGCCTTCCGTCACGCGCAGGGTGATGAAGATGAAGCGCTTGTCCGCGGAGAGCTGGACGGTGGGCTTGTCCACCCGGACGTTGATGAAGCCCTTGTCGTAGTAGGCGATCTGGATGACGGCCAGGTCGCGCTGGAAGGCCTCCTCGCGGTAGGTACCCTCGCCAGTGAAGAAGGAGAGGAACCCACCCTCGCGGGTGATCATCGTCTCCTTGAGCTCCGCGGCGGAGACCTTCTCCGCGCCGAGGATGGTGATCTGCTTCACCATCACCTTCGCGCGCTCGTTGATGTTGAACACCACATCCACGTTGGCGCCGCCCTCGACGGGCTTGATCTGGTGGTTGACCTCCGCGAGGAAGTAGCCCTTCTCCACGTACTTCGCCTGGATCTTCTTCACCGTGGAGCGCACCAGCTCCATGTCCAGGATGGTGGAGGGCTTGACGTCGATCTCCTCCTTCAGGTCGTCCTTGCTCAGCTCATCGTTGCCCAGGAGCTGGACGAGCCGGACGGTGGGCCGCTCCTCGACGCGGACGACATAGGCCACGCCGCGGGACATCCGCTGGACGAGCAGCTCCACGTCCTGGAAGTAGCCCAGGGCCCACACCGCGCGCAGGTCCTGCGCGGTCCGGGTGGGGGTGAGCGAGTCGCCCACGCGCGTCCGGAGGGCGCGGCGGATGGCCTCGGCCTCCACGCGGCGGTTGCCCTCGACACGGACCTCGACGACGCGCGTGATGTCCTCGGGGAGACCGGAGCATCCTGGGGGAGTTCGGGCTCGGACGCCGACTCCTGGGTGCCGGCGGGAGTGGCGGGGGCGGCGACCTCGGGTACGAGCGAGGGCGAGACAACACCCCCGTCTTCCTGTGCCAGCGCGGAGCCGGGCACGAGGGACCACATGGCGACCGCCAGCAGCGGGAGCAGTGACTTGCGCGACAGAACGGGGAGCCTCAAGTGGAGACCGGCCAGGAAAAGGCGGGGCAATCTACGGGAAGGTCCCCGAGGCCCTCAATGCAAAATTGCCGGGACATCACGCCTCCGACACCTCCCCCCCGGCCAACCTGAGACGGCGGGGCATGGAGCGGGCAAGCGCCTCGTTGTGCGTGACGACCACGGCGGTGATGCCCTGCTCGCGGTTCACTTCACGCAGGAGCTGGTGGATGCCCTCACCCGTCGTGGGGTCCAGGTTGCCGGTGGGCTCGTCCGCCAGCAACACCGCGGGCTTGAGCACCAACGCGCGCGCCAGGGCCACACGCTGGGCTTCACCACCGGACAACTCCCCTGGACGGTGGTCCACGCGATGTCCCAGCCCGACCCGCTCCAGCAGTTCACGGGCGTACGCGTAGGCCCCCGTGCGCTCCTGTCGCTGAATGAGCGCGGGCATCGCCACGTTCTCCAACGCGGTGAACTCCGGCAGCAGGTAGTGGCTCTGGAAGACGAAGCCGATGGTCCGATTCCGGAACTCGGCGATCTCCGCGTCGTTCATGGAGAACACGGAGCGGCCCTCGAAGAGGACCTCGCCCGCGGCCGGAGCATCCAGCGTGCCCAGCACGTGCAGGAAGGTGCTCTTTCCCGCGCCGGAGGCGCCCACCAGCGAGACCAGCTCTCCCCGCTGGATGTCCAGCGAAACGCCTCGAAGGATGTCGATGCGCTTGCCGTGCAGGAAGTAGCTCTTGAAGACATTGCGGATGGACAACAGCGCCATGGCTACTCCGCCTTCAGGCCTTCCACCGGCTCCACGCTGCTGGCCTTGAGGGCCGGGTAGATGGAGGCGAGGTAGGTGACGAGCACCGCGATGACGACGGCCAGCACGGTCTGCACGGGCTCGATGCGCACCGGCAGCGCCGGGATGTAATAGACGTCCGGGTCCAGCTTGATGCCGACCTTCTCGATGAAGACGCACCACGAGAGGCCGGAAATCAGCCCGAGGAAGCCGCCCGCGACACCAATCTGGAGGCCCTCGGCGAGGAATATCTTCACGATGCCGCCATCGGGGACGCCCAGCGCCTTGAGAACGGAGATCTCCTTCCGCTTTTCCAGCACCAGCATGATGACGGTGGCGACGATGAGGCCCGCGGCCACGATGATGATGATGGAGAGGATGATGCCCATCACCAGCTTCTCCAGGCGCAGCGCGGAGAAGAGGTTCTTGTTCATCTCTCCCCAGTCACGTGCCCGGTAGGGATAGCCGCCCAGCGACTTCACCACCTGCGAGGCGATGCGGCGCGCGTCGTCGATGTCCGCCACCTTGAGTTCGATGCCCGTGGCGCCCTTCACGTTGAAGAAGTCCTGGGCCTCCTTGAGGAGGATGTAGACGAACTTGGAGTCGTACTCGTACATGCCCGAGTAGAAGATGGCCGCCACGCGGAAGGCGCGGCTCTTCGGAATCGGGCCGGACGGCCCCAGCTCGGTGCCCAGCGGGGAGACGACGTTCACCCGGTCTCCCACCACCACGCGCAGCGACGCCGCCAGCTCGCGGCCAATGACGATGCCGGGCAGGACGGGCGGCTTCTTGGGCGTGCCGGAGCGACGGATGATGTCGTCCTCCTCCACCCCGCCCTCCTCCGCGGGCTCCTCGTCCGTCAGGCCCCGGTGGGCGATCTTCTCCGGGGTGTAGAGGATGTCGAGCGAGCCGCCGTGGAGGATGTTGCGCGGCAGGTCCGTCACCTCGCCCACGGTGGCCGGGTCGATGCCCTTGATGATGACGCCGTCCACGTTGCCTTCGGAGGCGATCATCACCTGATTGATGATGAAGGGCGTCTGGCCCACCACGCCGCGCACCTTGCGCACCGAGTCCATGACCTTGGCGTACTCGGGCAGGTCCCCAGCGTACTTGGACACCACCGCGTGCGCGTTGGTGCCCAGGATCTTCTGCTGAAGGTCGGCCTCGAAGCCGCTCATCACCGACAGCACGATGATGAGCGCCATCACGCCCACGCCCACGCCGCCCACGGACAGGGCGGTCATCATCATGGTGGGCGACTGCTCATGCAGCTTGAGCCGGTTGAGGTCGGAAGCGGCAGCCAGCGGGTCCTTGAGGCCCAGCTTGCGGATGCGCGTGCGCTCCACCGCAGCCTCCGCCGAGCGGATGATGAAGTACACGAGCAGCGGCGGGATGATGCCGAACATCAGCACCGCCAGCGTCCCCAGCAGCAACGAGGGACGGAACACCGCCACGTGCCGGCGCGCGACGAAGAGCTCGAAGCCGAGCTTCAGGTCCACGCGGCCGCTGCCCGCGGCGATGAAGCCGGTGTTGACGCCCAGCACCAGCGCCAGCACCAGGAAGGTGAAGACGAGCCAGTACCCCAGCTCCGGGCGGCCAATCAGCCCCGCGACGTACGTCACCTCGCGCAGCCGGTAGCCCAGCGCGAGCTGCAGGCCCGGCAGCCGCTCCATCAGCGTGAGGATGATGGGGATGGGCAGGCCCAGGTACAGCACGCCAATGGTGGCCTCGGGCAGCGACAGGCGCTGCGCGCGCGAGGCGCCGATGAAGCCGGAGATGAACGCCACCATGCCGCCCGCGAGCAGCGCGATGGCGAAGGCGCCGGTGGGCGCCAGCGTCATCCCGCCGCCCTCCTTCGCCGCGCCCGCCAGCTCGGTGGTCGACACCCCGCTGGACAGCAGCGTCTGCAGGAGGATGAGGACGACCTCCGCCAGGAGGATGCCGCCGCCGTAGGCGCCCAGGGTGCTCCAGTAGAAGTCCCGGTAGCGCGCCAGCCGAGGGTACAGCGTGGCGCCCGCGGCGGGGCTCGGCCCTTCGGCGGACGCCGGCGCGCGGCGGACGCCCGCGGCGATCAGTGCCCACCCCGCGAGCCAGACGGCCGCGCCCGCCACCAACACACCGGTGTGCGGAAAAGGCGCGACAGCCTGCTGGGAGACCAGCAGCACCGCGTTCAGGGCCTGGACCAGACCTCCCCAACCCAGCAGGGAGAGCCCCAAAGCGGGGCTGGCCTCGACCCAGGCCTGAGAGGACGTGAGCGCGACCCCGAGCAGGGCGAAGCCCGCAAGGGAGACCAGCGCCCCCACCCAGATGAAGGACCAGCGATAGACGGTCTGCCGTTCGGCGGAGTGCACGCGGCCTCCTGGCTACTTCGCCAGTGGCTTGAGGAGGGGAAACAGGATGACGTCCCGGATGCTCTGCGAATCCGTGAACAACATGGCGAGCCGATCAATCCCGATGCCTTCACCGGCCGTGGGCGGCATGCCGTGTTCCAGGGCGCGGATGTAGTCGTCGTCGTAGTCCATGGTCTCCTGCTGGCCCCGCTGCTTCGCCTCCAGTTGGGCCAGGAAGCGGCCCTTCTGGTCCAGCGGGTCGTTCAGCTCGGAGAAGGCGTTCGCGATTTCCCGGCCCGCCACGTACAGCTCGAAGCGGTCCGTCACGTCCGGGTTCGCGTCATTGCGGCGAGCCAGCGGCGAGACGGCGGTGGGGAAATGGGTGATGAAGGTGGGATGGATGAGCGTGTGCTCGACGTGGTGCTCAAAGAGCGCGCCCACCAGCTCACCATGGTTCATGGTGTCCACGGCGCGCCGCTCGGCCTCCGAGTGGCTCGTCTTGAGCAGCTCGTGGCGCAGCCGGTCCGCGTCCGCCATGTCCTTGTCGGACAGGCCGCTCACCACCTCGCGGATGGCCTCCGTCATGGAGATGCGCTTCCAGCCCTTGCCGAAGTCGAGCACGTGCTCGCCGTACTTCACCTTGGAGTCGCCGGTGACGGCCTGGGCCGCCTCCGAAATCATCTCCTCGGAGAGGTCCATCAGGTCCTCGTACGTGGCGTACGCCTGATAGAACTCCAGCATCGTGAACTCGGGGTTGTGCCGGGTGCTGATGCCTTCGTTGCGGAAGTTGCGGTTGACCTCGTAGACGCGGTCGAACCCGCCCACCACCAGGCGCTTGAGATACAGCTCCGGGGCGATGCGCATGTACAAATCAATGTCGAGCGCGTTGTGGTGCGTGCTGAAGGGCCGCGCCGCCGCGCCGGAGACGAGCGGGTGCATCATCGGCGTCTCGACCTCGACGAAGTCGCGCGTGTCGAGGAAGTTGCGGATGAAGCGGATGAGCTTGTTGCGCCGGAGGAAGGTCTGCTTCACGTCCGGGTTGGACACGAGGTCCAGGTAGCGCTGGCGGTAGCGCATCTCCACGTCCTGCAGGCCGTGCCACTTCTCAGGCAGGGGGCGCAGGGACTTGGTGAGCGGAACGAACTTCGTGGCCGACAGCGTCAGCTCGCCCGTCTTGGAGCGGAAAATCGTGCCCGTGGCCGCGAGGAAGTCGCCCACGTCGCAGAGCTTGAAGGTCTCGTAGGTGTCACCCAGGGCGTCCTTCTTCATGTGGACCTGGATTTCGCCCGAGCGGTCGCGCAGCTTGATGAACGCGGCCTTGCCGAACGAGCGCATGGCCACGACGCGGCCCGCGACGTCGTACGGAGGGGGCGCGGCCTGCTCGATTTCCTCGGCGGTCTGCGCGCTGTGCTTCTCGTGGATTTCGGCGGCCTGGTGCTGAGGACGGTAGCCGTTGCCGTACGGATTGAAGCCGGCGTCACGCCACTTGCCGGCCTTCTCCAGGCGCTGGTCGTAGATTTCCTGTTCCTTCGTCCCGAGGTCGCCCTCGCCCGCACTCTTGTCGCTCTTGTTTTCGGTCTCGGCCATGACGCGCTTTCCCAAAGGCGCGGCACCGTAGCCAAGGCTCCCTCGGGAAGCAACGCAACACATCGGACGGCCGCTCAGGGGGCGGCCATCACCAGGAAGGCGGCCACGGCGGCGGCCAGCAGCAGCGGGATGAGGATTTCCACCGGCAGGCGGTGGTTCATGTGCGCGGTGTGCAGGCCCCGCAGACCGAAGCGGCGCTGGTGGCGCACCCGGTTCATCACCCTGGAGGCGAGCGCGGGCGGCGCCTTCTCACGCTCCACGGCCTGGACCCGCTTCACCACGCTGGCATAGCGCTGCCAACCCTGGCGGCAGTCCTCGCAGCCGTCCAGGTGGGTGCGGACCTCCTGCGCCTGGGGGGCAGGGAGTTCGTCGTCCGCGAGCGCGAGGAACAGCGCCCTCGCCTCTCGATGGTTCATCCGCGGTTCCACGTCCCTCAGTCTGCGATGAATGCCCGTCATGGCTCAAGCCGCCCCAGGAGGTCCGCCAGTTTTTCCCGCGCCCGGTGGAGCCGGCTCTTCACCGTGCCCTCCGGTAGCTCGGTGATGTCGATGATTTCGTCGTAGCTGAGGCCTTCGATGTCGCGCAGCGCCACCAGCATCCGCGCGTCCGGCTCCAGTTGGGAGATGGCCCACTGCACGCGGGCGCGCTCGCGCGCGGACTCCAGCGCGGCATCCGGGCCCGGCGCTGTCCCACCGCCCTCGGAGAAGAGCGCGGTGGCCTCGTCGTACACCTCGGAGCGCCCCCGGCCCCGGCGCTTGAGGTACTTGAGCCGGTTGATGCAGTGGTTGCGGGTGATGCGGAACAGCCAGGTGGACAGCTTGGCGTCCTCGCGGAAGCGGCGGACGTTCTGGTGCACGCTGACGAAGATTTCCTGCACCAGGTCGTGAGCCTCCTCGCGGTCCCCCAGCATGCGGACGCAGAAGTCGTAGAGGCGGTCCTGGTGGGTGCGGACCAGCAGCTCGAAGGCGTCCGGGTCTCCCCTGCGCAGGCGGACGAGCAGCGCGGCGTCCTGACGGCGCGCTTCGGACGCGTCCGCGGCCGCGGCCCCTTCCTGTCCGATTTCGAGCACACCGCCCGACGACACCGCTGGCCTCCCGCGTCAGCCCCTCCGCAGGAGGCGCCACCGTCCCTCAGCCTATCCTGTCCCCTGCCCCGCGGCCCTCGGACAGCAGGGCCGCGGAAAAGGTTCCGGTCGAAGGCGGGAAAGCGCCGGCGTGACGGCTCAGTCCGCGCCGGCGCCGCGGTTGGGGTTCTTCACGCCCAGGAGCTGCGCGGTGACGAACTCCTCCAGGTCCCCGTCTAGCACCGAGTCCACGTTGCCCGTCTCGATGCCGGTGCGCAGGTCCTTGACCATCCGGTACGGCGCCAGCACGTAGGAGCGAATCTGCGAGCCGAAGGAGATGTCCTTCTTCTGCGCCTCGGCGGCGTCGCGCGCGGCCTCTCGCTTCTTCAACTCCAGCTCGTACAGGCGGCCGCGCAGAATCTTGAAGGCCATGTCCTTGTTGGCCGACTGCGAGCGCTCCGTCTGGCAGGTGATGATGATGCCCGTGGGCAGGTGGCGGAGCTGCGCGGTGGAGGACGTCTTGTTCACCTTCTGGCCACCCGCGCCGCCGCCGCGGATGAACTTCAGCTCGATGTCCTTCTCCGGAAGGTCGATCTGAATGGAGTCATCCACCTCCGGGTAGACGTCCACGGACGCGAAGGCCGTCTGGCGCCGCGCGTTGGCGTCGAAGGGGGAGATGCGCACCAGCCGGTGCACGCCGACCTCCGCCTTCAGGTAGCCGTAGGCGAAGTCCCCCTCGATGCGCAGGGAGACGTTCTTGAAGCCCGCCTCTTCGCCCGGCACCTCGTCGCTGATTTCGACCTTCCAGCCCTTGGCCTCGCAGTAGCGCGAGTACATGCGCAGCAGCATGGCCGCCCAGTCCATGGAGTCGGTGCCACCGGCGCCGGCGTTGATGTCCATGAAGCAGCTACTGCGGTCCTGCTCGCCGGAGAGCATGCGCGCCAGCTCCAGCGTGGCGACGTCTCCCTCGAGCCCCGTGAGCGAGCCTTCCGCCTCCTGGGTGGTGGCCTCGTCGTTGGCCTCGGCGGCCAGCTCGAAGAGCACCTGCGCGTCATCCAGGCCGCGCATCACCTTGTCATAGGCACCGACGCTGGCCTCCAGCGTGGACTTCTCCTTGAGCAGGGCCTGCGCCTTGGTGTTGTCGTCCCAGAAGGTGGGCAGCGTGGAGTCGCGTTCAATCAGCGCGATGCGGGACCGCTTGCGGTCGAGGTCAAAGATGCCCCCGGAGCGCCAACACACGCTCCCGGAGGCCGTTGATCTTCTCCATCGAATCGTTCGCCATGGCTTCTTTCCGTGTCCGTTTAAGGAGTCTTCAGCGATGCGACGGCATCCCGCCGTCCCGCTGACGCGCGATCCGCTCCAGGAAAGCGCGCCAGCACCCGGTCCAGTCCGAAAGCGCCCGCCATGCCCAGGGAGATGGGCAGGATGAGCGCGATGAGCCGCCAGTTGTCCTGGTCGAAAGGCGGCAACACCTTGAGCAGCACGCCTAGCACGCCCGAGGCGGCCAGCAGCAGCCACACCTTGGACAGCCGCGCCCGCGCCTTCTGGCTTCCCCACATGACAGCCACGCCGAAGGGCAGCGCCAAGAGCGTCAGCGGGTTGGCCAGGAAAAGGTTCTCGTTGCGGAACGTCACCGAGTGGTCCGTCACCAGGCCCATGATGAAGAGCGCGGTGCCCGGCAGCCCGAGCAGCAGCCCCACCACGGCGTTCTCCAGCCCCAGCAGCATGCGGGCGATGCGGCTGCCACGCTGGCGCTCCCACGCCGCCAGCCCCACCGCCAGGCCGCCCAGCGACAGGCCCAGGGCGAGAATCCACGGGCCCCAGGCGGGAGGCTCCGCCGGCGGGCGCCTGCGGGTGGCGGACTCGTATTGATTCCACTGCTTCGCGACCAGCGACTCCAACTGCCCATCCGGGCCCTTCACCTGGAGCGCGGCCACCTGGGCCTCCAGCTCGTCCGGGAGGAACGCCTCCTCCCACTTCGTGACGGGACGATCGATTTCGTCGTTCATCATGAAGTCGAGCAGCACGCTCATGGGCGCGTTCACCGCGGTGTAGCGCCGGGTGTGCTCGCGCAGCGTCATCCGCCCCGGCGCCCGGTCCGCCTCGCGGAGCTGCCCCCCCACGGCCACATCAATCATGTCCCGCAGCCGGGTGACGCAGTTGTCGTTGTAGTGGTGGTACAGGTACTCGCGGTTCTCCGGCAGCACGTTGTCCGCCAGGCGCTTCGCCACCACGACGCGCTGCTCCGGCGTCAGGTTCAGCTCCTGGACGCGGACATCGCGGTCCTCCGCCTGGTAGTGGCGGAAGGTGCCGCCCACCGACGACTGGCCTACCCAGAACTCCAGGCGGCCCATGGCGAAGCGCGCGAGCATGGCCTCGTCGAACGAGAACATGCCGTAGTTGTAGAGGCGCGACTGCCGCAGCCGCCGGTCCTCCACCACCAACGAGCCATGGCCCCACCACGAGGGCACGTCATCCCCGGGACTGAAGGTCACCAGGAGAATGGACAGGTCCTCGCCCCGGCTCTCCCCCGTGCCCCACGGCGACGTGGAGGCCGCGCGAGCGGGGACCGCCAGCAGCAGCAGGCCAATCAGGAAGGAGGCGATGAGTGACGGGCGGAGCATGGGAGGGTCCAACACGTGGGAGGCGGCCTACCTATCACGCGACATGCCCGGCTCAACGGGCTGGATGCCGGATTGTCCGGCGGGGAGCCGACAGAGGGCCTACATGAGGCTGCGGGCCCGCCGGGCCCGGGCATCCACCTGGAGCGAGTCCGCCACCATGCCCCGCTCCCCCAGAAGCTGCTCCTCCAGGGCCGCCATGCGCTTGGCGTCACGCGGACGCTCATGGTCGTGCCCCAACAGGTGGAGCAGACCGTGCGCCAGGTAGCGCGCCATCTCCGACTCCAGCGTGCGGCCGTACTCCTTGGCCTGACGCTTCGCCGTGTCCAGGGAGATGACCACGTCGCCCAGCGGGCGCGGGCCCGGGGTGCCCTTGGGCAAATCCCCCGCGGGGAAGCTCAGCACGTCCGTGGCCTTGTCCTTCTGCCGCCAGGTGCGGTTGAGGCGGCGGATGGCCCGGTCGTCCACCAGCGACAGCGACAGCTCCACGCCCGCCAGTTCGAGCTGCAGCAGGTAGTCCTTCGCCCACGTGGTCAGCAGGCGCGCGAAGTCCCGGCCCTGGCCGTGCGCCACCTGGATGGTGACGTGGTTGCCTTCCACGCGAGGCTTGGGCGCCTCCATGTGCGCCAGCTCCGGGCGGAAGGCGGGCGCGCACACCGACCAGTAGTCACACGCGCCCTGGCCGTCGTTGCGGTACACCACGCGCTTGCCGCGCGGCACCAGCCCCACCTCGCCCGCGGCGATGCGCTGGCGGCGGCCTTCCACAACCACCGTCAGCTCTCCTGTCAGGACGATGACGACCTCGTCGAACTCGGGCCGCTGCGCGGGCTCGGACCAGCCCGGCGGGGCCAGCATCCTCGCCACCGACGCGGACTCCGTGTGGGTGGTCGCCGCGCCCACGAACTCCTCGATGCGCTTGCCGTCGTCGCGGGGAATCAGCTTCCCCTTGCGCAATCTCACGCTGGTGCCCTTCCGTGCCCCGCTCATGCCCCCCCCGCGTTCCGTGGTTTGTCCTTGGCTTCCACCGCCCGCGGCGCGCCCGCCACCACCAGCGGCGGCGCCTTGCCACCTCCCACGGCGCCCGCCGGATAGGCCGGACGCGTGTGGTAGATGCCCTCGAGCGTGTGCAGGAAGGACTGCGAGATGAGGTTGAGGTCCTTCAGCGTCAGGTCACACTCGTCGAGCTGACCCTCGGAGAAGATGAGGTTGATGATCTTCTGCAACTGCCCCTGGAGCTTGGACGTGGTGGGGTCCGGCATGGCGCGCGTGGACGCCTCCACCGCGTCGGCGATCATCACCAACGCCGCCTCCCGGAACTGCGGCTTCGGCCCCGGGTAGCGGTAGATGCTCTCGTCGATGGGAGGCGCGCCCTCCTTGCCTTCCTGCTCCTTCAGGGCCTTGTGGTAGAAGAAGCCCACCGTCCGGGTGCCGTGGTGCTGCGGAATCGCGTCCGCCACCAGCTTGGGCAACCGGTACTGGCGGGCCATCTCCAGGCCCTCCGTCACGTGGCGCTTGATGATGACCGCGCTCATCGCGGGCGCGAGCGCGTCATGGCGGTTCTCGCCCTTCTGGTTCTCACCGAAGTAGAGCGGATTCCGGCCCTTGCCGATGTCGTGGTAGTACGCACACGAACGCGCCAACAGTGGATTGGCCCCGATGGTCTCCGCCGCGTTCTCCACCAGCGAACCGATGATGATGGAGTGGTGGTAGGTGCCGGGCGCCTGGACGATGAGCTCCTTGAGCGCCGGGTGGTTGAGGTTGGCCAGCTCCAGCAGCTTGATGTCCGACGCGTAGCCGAAGGTGGCCTCGATGAGCGGCGTGAGCGCCATCACCATCACCGGCACCGCCAGGGACGAGCCCACGAAGGCGCTCAGCGCGGTGACGAGCGTGTCGGCCGACAGGCCCTTGCCTTCCACCAGGAAGAGGAAGAGCACCGCCACTAGGTTCACCGCGCCCGTAATCAAGCCCGCGCGGAAGATGCCCACGCGGTCCTTCGCCTTGACGATGCGGTCGGCGGCCACCAGCGAGCCCACCAGCGTGAAGATGCCGAAGGCCAGCGAGTTGCCCAGCATCACACCCGTGAGGCACGCGAAGACGAGCGCGAAGAAGAGCGCCATCTCCTGGGTGAGGATGAAGCGCACCAGCATGGCGCCGGCGGCCACCGGGAAGGCGTAATAGAAGGCCTCGATGGGCAGCGCCGTGTACCGGTCCTGCACCGCGTCCGCGATGGACACCCAGAGCTGCAGCAGGCCCAGCGAGAGCAGCAGGAGCATGCCCAGCAAGACCCCATCCTTGCGGGTGGGCCGGAAGCGGCGGAAGGCGGCGCTGCAGAAGAAGTACGACGCCACGATGAGCAGGCCCACCAGGCCGGTGCCGCCCACCTGGAGCTGCACCAGGTCCAGGCGGTCCGTCTCCGCGCGCATGCCCCGCAGGATGACGAGGTGCGACTCGTTGACGAGTTCGCCGTCGCCGATGACGCGCTGGCCCTTCTTGATGGAGATGACGGCGTCCTTCACCGCCTGCGCGGCCTGGTTCCGGCGCGCATCCGTCTCCGCGATGTTGATGGTCAGGTTGGGACGCACCAGCCGCTGGGCCATCCGCAGGATGGCGCGGCGCTGGATGCCCGGCGCGTCCGGCATCAGGTTGCCGGGGACGGAGGCGAAGCGCTCCATCTCCTGGTGCGCCTCGGCGACGTCCATCACCTGGGCGGAGCCGCCCGACAGCGTCTCCTCCGCCTTGTTCACCACGTCCCGGACGGTGAGCCCCTGGTGCGCCTCGCGAACCAGCTCCTCCCGCAGGCCCGCGACGTACACCGGCCCGCGCTCGGAGCGGTAGGCCCGCTCCAGCACCAGCAGCATGGCCGTCTCCGCCTCCAGGGAGAACCTGGTGGCGTACAGCGCCTGGAAGTCCTCTGACTCCAGCACCGCGTCCCGCTTGCCGAAGAAGCGCTCCTGGAGCTCCGCGCGCATCTTCTCGCGGGTGCCACGCTCCAACTCCACCATCTCCGGTGAGGCGGCGGCCTTGCGTTTGCGGTTGCCCTCGCGCTCCTCGGGCTCCGCGTCCGACTGGGCCTCCGCCAGGGTGTCCAGGTGCGTGCGCATGGACGCGAAGGCGGAGCTCACCGTCCCGCGAAGCTGCCCCAGCACGGCGGGATTCAAGTCATAGACGGGCCGGACGGCGGCGCGCGCATCCTGGCGGCGCTGCTGCGTCATGGCCCGGTGGACGACCTCATAGTCCCGGGCGGCCTTGAAGCCCGCCGGAGAGCTCGCCCGGAACGGCTTGCCCAGGTTCTCCTCGGAGAGGGCCGGAATCTGCTGGCTGTAGAGCCCGGGGGAGATGATGAAGCCCGCGCCCACCGAGACGGCGAGCAGCAGGAGGACCTGGACGGCGCGCCGCCCCCAGACGCCATTGTCCAGGCCGAGGCGTTCGGCGAGCGCGTCCAGTGGACTGCGCCCGGGGGGCTGCGTTTCCGGTTCGGCCATGGGGGTCCTCACCCTAGATAAGGCGTCGCGGATCCTTCAAGGACGCAGCGCCTGGGAATATTCGCGAGGGTGGGATGGGGTACGCCCGCCCGGCAGGGTATGCACGGGTGGGCGTACGTAGGTCAAGAGACCGTTACTCAACGGCAACGGGCTCTGCAGCCGATTCCGAGGGGGACTGAGTCACAGAAGCCCCGGCGGGCCGGGCTGCGGCCTCTCGGGCCGCCTGGGCCTCGCGCTGGGCGAGGTCCGCGCGGTCATAGGCGCGGATGACTTCCTGGACCAGGGGGTGCCGGACGACGTCCACGTCCGAGAACTCCGCGAAGTGGATGCCCTCGATGTTCTTCAGCACGGCCCGGGCGTGGTTGAGCCCGGACATCTTCCCCGTGGGCAGGTCCACCTGCGTCACGTCACCGGTGATGACGGCCTTGCTGTTGTAGCCCAGGCGCGTCAGGAACATCTTCATCTGTTCCACGGTGGTGTTCTGCGCCTCGTCGAGGATGACGAAGGCGTCGTTGAGCGTCCGGCCGCGCATGAAGGCCAGCGGCGCCACTTCCACCACGCCCTGCTCCAACAGTTGGGCGGCGCGCTCGGCCGCCATCATGTCGTTGAGCGCGTCGTAGAGCGGCCGCAGGTAGGGGTTCACCTTCTCCTGCAGGTCGCCCGGCAGGAAGCCCAGCTTCTCACCGGCTTCGACGGCGGGACGCGCCAGGACGATGCGCTTGACCTTGCGCTCCTGGAGGAAGGCGACCGCCATGGCCATGGCCAGATACGTCTTGCCCGTACCGGCGGGGCCGATACCGAAGACGATGTCATGGTTGCGGATGGCATCCACGTAGCGCTTCTGGTTGATGCTCTTGGGGGAGATCTGCCGGTTCCCGGAGCTCTTCAGCACCGGCCCCAGCATGACCTCCTGGAGGGACTCCGCTCCACGGCCGAGCACCTTGATGCCCTGCTCCACGTCCTCGCGGTAGATGGGGCGACCGGCGCGGATCATCTCCTCCAGGTTCTCCAGGAGGCGCACCGAGAAGGCCACGGCATCCGACGGGCCGGACAGATGGAATTCGGTTCCCCGTTGTCCCACCCGGACCCCGAGGCGCCGCTCCATCAACTTGAGGTTTTCGTTCTGGTTGCCGCACAGAGCCAGGGCCGTCGCGTTGTCACGAACGTCCACCTTGGCGGAGGCGGTAATGACTTCGGGCGCTTCCAACGTGGCGGGATTTCGCAATGCGGGTTCTTTCCTCGGTCTTGTGTCGCTACGGCTGACACCAACGTAACGCCGCCATTCAGGCCGCGAAAGACGACTTTGTGTCAGGACTAGCGCAAGGGTGGCAGGAGAATGAACTGACGAGCGGCCAACCGCCGGTAATAGTACTCTTCCCGCCACGGGTATTTCAGTTCGCCCGATTCCAACAGTCCAGCCTGGACCAAAGAATCCAGACGTTCGGGCAGCTCACCGCGCTCCAGCCGGAAGACCTCCAGCGCGGCCTCGATGCGGACGCGTTGGGCCTGTGAAACATGACGCTGGGCCGCGGAATCCGCAAACGGCGTGGCCGCGACACCTTCGTGACGGGCGCTCACCACGCGAAACGCCACGACGCCCAGCGCCGCGAACACCACCATGGAGGCCAACAGCCGCCCCAGCGGGCCGCCCAGCCGAGCGAGCAGGCGCTGGTCACCTGGCGAGGGAGCGGGAGCGCCCTCCGGGAGGATGGGCCGGATGTATTCGCCCTTCACCAGGTTGTAGAGGGCCTTGCAGGTCTCGAACTCGCCCAGGCAGGAGATGTCCACGAGCTTGCGCAAGTCCCGCCCGAGCGAGAGTTCGTCGTAGATGCGCCGCTCCGAGGGACCGATGGCCCCCAGCTCCCCACCCTCTTCATCGAAGCGTGGCTGAGGCAGGGCCTTGATGCGCTCGAAGACGAGGTCGTCCCGGTGGATCTTCTGCCGGATGACGGGCCACTCATCCACCATCCGGAAGCCCTCCATCAGCACCGTCTCGGCGCGGAGGGGACGGATGGCTTCGGCGTCGGGCTCCACGGGCTCCTGGACGAATTCGTAGGTGCCCGACTTCCAGGTGAACAGCCGGTAGAGTGTCTCCGTTGCCTGGAGCTGCATCATCGACTGGAAGCGCTCGGCGGTGAGCGCCTGGTTGGAGACCAGCACGTCCCCCAGCCGCTTCAGGGTGCGGCGCTGCGTCTCCAGGGCCGCTTCGAGCTGCGTCTCGGTGATGAGCTCCGAGCGCACCAGCATGGCACCGATGAGCTCCTTGCGATTCCGGGTGACGCTCTCCGCCTTGATGATGTGGCCATCACTGAAGCCGACGCGCACCTCCTGGTCCTTGGAGCGGACGTGGAGCGTGCCTGTCTTCTGCTGCTGCCCGATGAGCTGCAGGATGTCGCCAATCCCAAAATCCTTCAGGGTGCCTTGCAGGGACATGGACGTTTACTCTCCCCGCCGCAGGCGGCGCAGGCCGCGCAATGACAGCACGTGGACGGTCAGCAGGAGCAGCACCGCGGGTGCCAGCTTGAGGTACAGCGGCGCGTCACCGTAGGGCCCTCGCACCAGCCCCTGGTGGAGCAGCACGGCGGCCACGGCGAAGAGGAATCCAAAGGCGTAGAGGGCACCGCGCACGGGTACTCCCGACGCCACGTGGCCCGCGCCGGACAACACCGCGCCCAACGCGTACGTCAGGCGGCCTGACCACGCCTGGTGGCGGTCCACCTGGGACTGCTTGCGCGTCCGGAGGTGCTGGGGCACCAGTCCTCTGCGCGCGAACACGTTGACGCACTGGCCACACTGCTTGCTCCCCACACCCAGCTCCGGGTCGCAACGCACGCACACCGGGCGGCCGCAGCGCTCGCACACCCTGGCGGACTTCAGCCGGTCCGACGCGAAGCCGAACAAGGTCAGCAGCACCACCACCCCCACCGCGCTCACCGCCGCCAGGGCCCCGGGCGGAATCCCGGGAAGCAACCACCGGGACACCTGGGTCTCCACCTGACGCCCCGCCTCGGCGCCGTCCGCGAGCGGCAGCCAGTCGCGCTCGAGAACTGGCGGAGACAGCAGCAGCAGGTTCATCAGCAGACGGCTCTCCGGGGGCAGCTCGCGGGCAATCAGGGAGGCATCGAGCGCCTGCGCCGAGGCCATGGCCGTCGCGGCCCGGTCCAACTCCCGGCCCACCTCCGAGTCAGGCAGCGTCTTCGCCCTTCTGCGGACAATCTGGGCCAGGTTGTAGTGCGGAGCCGCCAGCTCGGGCGCCGTCCGGGAAGCCTGCGCGTACAACTGCGCCGCGCCATCCGGGTCTTCCAACGCGACCAGGGTGTTGCCGAAGCGTGTGAGCAGCCGCGCGTCCGAACTCTTCAACTGAGATGCCGCCTTGTAGTGCGTCCGGGCATCCTCCAGCAGCCCCCGGCGCGCTTCGAAGTACGCCAGCGACGCGACCTCCGCGAAGGTCGCCGTGCGCGCCTCCATCCGGGCCTTCACGCGCGTCCGGGCCTCCTCGGCGGACAGTCCACCCCGCTCCAGGAGATAGACGTCCTCCGCCGGGGTTCCAGCGAACGCCGTCATGCGCGCGAGTTGCCCGGCCGCCAACGGCAGCACCGCCATGCCCGCGACCAGCACCGCGGCGACGACCCGCTCCGCACGGGACAGGTACAGGGACACCACGGCCAGCATCAGCAGCAGCGAGGGAAGGACACCGAGCCCCAGCACCCAGGGCAGGCTCAGGAGCAGCAGGCCCAGCACGGTGGA
This sequence comes from Myxococcus hansupus, assembly GCF_000280925.3. NCBI lineage: Bacteria > Pseudomonadati > Myxococcota > Myxococcia > Myxococcales > Myxococcaceae > Pseudomyxococcus > Pseudomyxococcus hansupus. The sequence continues at coordinate 2,542,933 of NZ_CP012109.1, read as the reverse complement.
CTGCCACCTCGAGACGACTCGGGGCAGCAGGTGGTGGAAATCGTGCAGCGCGGAGCGGACCTTGCGCAGGAAGAACAAGGTCATCACCGCCAACGCGGTGGCGCCCCACGCCATGAGCAGCAACCCGCCCAGGTCCGCCATCGCCGGGCGGCGGTAGCGCGCGTCGAGCGCCAGCGTCGAAAGCGCCTGCCGCACCTGACCGAAGTACCGGGGCACGTCACCCGGCTTGTCCAGCGCGTACAGCTCCGCGAGCTCGAAGCGCGCGTAGGGAAGTCCGGGAGACAGCTCCACCGCCGTCTCGGCCAGCCGTACCGCGCCGGCCGTATCCCCCGCCCTGCGACGCACGGCCGCTTCCCGCAAGAAGCCCGCGCTCAGGGGCTCCAGGTCGGTGGCGGCCAGTTCAACGCGCAACGTCCGCAGCTCCGTGAGCGCCGCCGCGGCCGCCTCCCGGTCGTTGGTCGCCCGGGCCTGCCGCCACCGATTCCAGAGGGCCTCCAGGTCCGAGTCGGCCACCCGGGGCGCGAGGATGGGGCTCAGCACCACCGGACGGGGCGTGATGACCGAGGGTTCCTCGGCCACGGGCGGCTCCTGCGTCTTGCCATTTCCGGGCGCCGTCACGCCCTCACGGGTGCCACGCGCCGGGCCCCTGGGGGGCACAGCCGCCTCTTCCGGATCCGCGGTGGAGGCGTCCTCCGCCAGGCCATCGTCCTCGGGCGCATCCTCGGCGTAGTCGTCGGCGTCATCCTGCCGCGGCGGATCCATGGACTCGTCCCGCAGGTCGGGCTCCATCGGGCCCGGATCCACCTCGGGAAGGCGTGTGGGGGCCTCGAGCTGCGCGAACGCGACCGTGGGAGCCAGGAGCGTGAAGCCGCTGAGAAGAAGGGCGAGAAGCGGGAGACGGATCATCCAGGGGGTGGATGATAGGCGACCCAGGGCCAACCGCGAAAACGAACGCCAGCCAGACAGCCCACCTGCCGCGTTTGCCGGACAGTGCCTGACCCGCGCGTGCTACAGGGATGTGCATGGCGGACACGACGTTGAACCCCGGGGCCGAGCTGGAGCGACTGGTCGACATCATGCGGAAGCTGCGCGCCGATGGCGGCTGTCCGTGGGATCGCGAGCAGGATCTGCGCTCGCTGCGACCCTACCTCCTGGAGGAAGCCTTCGAGGTCCTGGAGGAGATGGACCGGGTGGCCTACGGCGGCTCCTGGCGCACCTTCTGTGAGGAGCTGGGAGACCTGCTTTTCCAGATTGTCTTCCATGCGCAGCTCGCGACGGAGATGGGGGAGTTCACCCTGGCGGACGTGGCCAAGGCCATCAGCGACAAGCTGGTGAGCCGCCACCCGCACGTCTTTGGCGGCGGCCAACCCATGAACGGCGCCGAACAGGTGCTGGACAACTGGGCCAAGCTGAAGGCCGCGGAGAAGAAGCGAAAGACGGGCCGGGAGGGCTCGGTGCTGGACGGCGTGCCCGTCGCCGCCCCGGCGCTGATGCGCGCCGAGCGGCTCACGGAGAAGGCCAGCCGCATTGGCTTCGACTGGCCGGACGTCGCCAGCGTGCGCGCCAAGCTGGAGGAGGAGCTGGGCGAGCTCGACGAGGCCATCGCCGCCAATGATCGGGACGCCATCGAGCACGAGCTGGGTGACGTGCTCTTCTCCCTGGCCAACCTCGCGCGCTTCGTTGGAGCGCCGGCCGAGGACGCGCTCCGGATGGCCATCCGCCGCTTCACCGCCCGCTTCCAGCACATCGAGTCCGCCCTGCGCGCCGAAGGCGTGGCCCTGGGCGACGCCACCCTGGAGCACATGGAGCGCCACTGGCAGGACGCCAAGGCCCGCGAAAAGGCCCTGCCCGCGCCGTCCTGGGTTCCCCGGTCCCCCGTCACCACCCTGCGCCTGGGCGTGGCGGACCTGCCCGCCCAGCGCGCCTTCTGGGACGCCCTGGCCCCCCGGCTGGGGTGGAGCACCCCGCGCGCTCAGGCCCCGGATCAGGCTTCCTATGAGGATGGCGGCTTGCGGCTCGTCTTCCACGCGGCCCAGGCCCCGGCCGCTGGCATGACCTTCTCCCTGACGGCCCCCTCCCCCGCCGCCGTGGACCGGCTCCAGTCCGTTCTGGGTGAAATCCCCGGCGGCCGGCTGATCCAGCACGGGGAGGGACGACTCGCGTTTCAGGATCCTTCGGGGCTGGTGTGGGAATATGCGCCTTCGGTAGAGTGATTTTCCTCGCAGGAGCACTCGGCGTGGCGTCCAGATCCCGGAAATCCCGGCTGGGGGCCCACACCCGTCTTGACGCCTGCGAGGCGTCGCAGTAAGGACGGCCCCTCTTTTTAGCCTGCCATAACCGCTGGAGATTTCCTTGGCCAACACCAAGTCCGCAGAGAAGCGTCACCGTCAGTCCGTCAAGCGCCGTGCGCGCAACATCACCGTGCGCGGTGACGTGAAGACCGCCGTGAAGTCCGCCCGCGAGGCGCTCGGCACCAAGGATGGGGCGAAGATGACGGACGCCCTCAAGACGGCCTCCAAGGCGCTGAACAAGGCCGCCACCAAGGGCGTGCTGCACAAGCGCACCGCGTCCCGCCGCATCTCCCGTCTCGCGAAGGCCGCCTCCAAGGCCGCCAGCGCGCAGGCCTAGTCGAAGCGCTGGGCCACCTCGCGTGGCCCTGCTTCATCCGTGCAGGCTGCCGGGAGGAGGTTCTTGCCTCCTCACCAGGCGCCCGCCAGCCGGTCGTACCCGTCCCGCATCAAGACTTCCGCGAGGCGCTCGAGCGCGACCTGCCGGTTCGCCTCCGCCTCCAGGACGTCACCGCTTCCCAGCAGGTAGTCCTCGGTCCCGGAGACAATCGTCTCCGTGAGGACCTGACCGTCCTTCACGATGCGGACGCGTGCCTGCGCGAAGACCCGGAAGTAGTTGGGGATGATGGTGGGTGAGCTCGCCACCGACAGCACGGTCCCCTCCATGCGCGCGTTGCACGACGCGGCGTCCGCCAGCCGCCCCACGCGGATCAACTCCTGCCGCAGGAAGCGCGTGAAGACCGTTTCCAGGGTGGGTTCCGCCGTCGCGTTGGTGAAGACGGGCGCGCAGAGGGCCGTCACGCCTTCCGGCAAGCCGTCTCCCCGGGGCGTCAGGCGATAGCCGCACCCCGTCCCAGCGGCCACCCACATTCCCAGCACCACGCCAATCCGAAGGCGCCGAGTGACTACGGCAGCGCAGGGTCGCGACATGCGCGGCACCCTACCCGGCCGGATCCGCCCGTCAAGCGTGCGGCCCGTGTCCCCGCGCGTCCGCCGAGGACGTCTCCACGCCCGCGCCGCGCACCGGGATGCCCCGCGCGCGCAGCGCCTCGGCCAGCGTACCCCAGGCGCCCAGGAGCCGGGTGTCCCGCGACGAGCCCCGGCGCGCGAGCCCCAGCGGCCAGTGCACCGCGCGCCCTTCCCGGGGCTCCAAGACGAGCACGTGGGAGCGGCACGTCACCGCCAGCAGGGTGCCCAGCGCCGCGATGCCGAAAGCGACCAGCTTCAGCGCGAGCGCCTGGGCGACGACACCCAGGGCCACGAAGGCCAAGAGCGCCAGGGCCTCCTTGAAGAAGTGCGACTCCAGCCGGACCTCGCGCAGGGAGTCCAGCTCCACCGGCGGCACCATCACCGAGGGATGCGGCTGATAGAAGAGCCGCGTCCCCTCGCCGGAGAGCATGCGCCCCCCACCCAGGTCCTCGTGGAGGAAGGGCTGCCCGGGTGCCGGGCCTCCGGGCAGCGGCGCTTCCGGCAGCGGAGCCTCACACGCGACGCACCGTGGGCGGCCGGCCGACTGGGGCCGCCCACAAGCACTGCACATGACGAGGACTTCGGCCGGCACCTGGGGACCTCGCTCAAGAGACGACGAAGTTCACGAGCCGCTTGGGGACGAAGACGAACTTGCGCAGCGTCTTGCCCGCCAGGGCTGACTGGACCTTCTCATCCGCCTCGGCGGCGGCGCGCACGTCCGCCTCCGCCGCGTCCGCCGCGACGCGAATCTCCGCGCGCAGCTTGCCGTTCACCTGCACGGCGTAGGGGATGACGTCGTCCACCACCAGCGCCGGGTCGAACGCTGGCCACTCCTGGGCGACGGTGAAGTCCTTGCTGCCGTAGGCCTCCGCGATTTCGTCGGCGATGTGCGGCGTGAAAGGCGTCAGCACCACCGCCAGCGTCCGCATGGCCTCGCCCATGGCGGCCTTCTCCGCGGCCGACTCCGGCGTCCCCAGGTCCGTCAGCGCGTTCAGCCCCTCCATGATGGCGGCGATGGCCGTGTTGAAGGACAGGCGCTCGATGGCCTCCCCCACCCGCTTCAGCGTCTTGTGCGCGGCGCGGCGAATCTCCAGCGCCTTGCCCTCGTAGGCGCCATCGTGGGCCGCCCCGGCCGAGGCCTCGTGGTGCGTGGCGGCCAGCGTCCAGACGCGCTTGAGGAAGCGGAACACGCCCTCCACCTGCTTGTCGGACCAGTCGAAGTCCCGCTCCGGCGGGCCGGCGAACAGCACGTAGGCCCGCGCCGTGTCGGCACCGTACCGCTCCACGATGGAGGCAGGCGCCACCACGTTGCCCCAGCGCTTGGACATCTTCCGGCCATCCGGGCCGTTGACGATGCCCTGCGTAATCAGGCGCGTGACGGGCTCCGCCACCGGGCTCAGCCCCAGCTCCTTCATCACCCGGGTCCAGAAGCGGAAGTACAGCAGGTGCATCACCGCGTGCTCGGGACCGCCCACGTAGATGTCCACGGGCAGGAAGCGCTGGGCCTCCTTCGGGTCGAACGGCGCGGCGTCGTAGCGCGGCGACAGGTAGCGCGCGAAGTACCAACAGGAGTCGACGAAGGTGTCCATCGTCTCCGCCTCGCGCCGGGCAGGGCCGCCGCACTTCGGACACGAGGTGTTCACCCACGAGGCCACCTTGGCCAGCGGCGGCTCCCCCTTGCCGGTGAGCACCGCCTGGGTGTCGATCTCCGGCAAACGCACCGGGAGCTGGTCCACCGGCACCGGGATGCCGTGACGGTCCGGGTCGCACTGCTCGCAGTAGACGATGGGGATGGGCGTGCCCCAGTAGCGCTGACGGCTGAAGCCCCAGTCCTTCTGGCGGTACGTCACCGTCGCCTGGCCCTTGCCGTCCTTCTCCAGGGCCGACGCCATCGCCTGGCGCGCCTGCTCGGACGTCTGGCCCGAGTAGGAGCCCGAGTCCGCCAGCACGCCGTACTCCGTATACGCCGCCTCGAGCGCGTCGCCCGCGGGGAGCGCGTCCCCGGACGCCGGCTGGATGACGACCTTCACGGGCAGGCTGTACTTGCGAGCGAAGGCGAAGTCGCGCTCGTCATGCGCGGGCACGCTCATCACCGCGCCGGTGCCGTAGTCGCTGAGCACGAAGTTGGCGATCCAGATGGGGACCGCCTGCCCGGTGAAGGGGTTCTCCGCGTAGGCGCCCGTGAAGACGCCCTCCTTCTCCGTGCCCTCGCCCAGGCGCTCCGTCTTGGACTGGGCGGCCATGCGCTTCGCGAAGGCCTCCACCTCGGCGCGACGCTCCGGCGTCGTTACCTGGGCCACCAGCTTGTGGTCCGGCGCCAGCACCACGTAGGTGCAGCCATAGATGGTGTCGATGCGGGTGGTGAACACGCGCAGCGAGGCGTCGTGGCCCTGCACGCGGAAGTCCGCCTCCGCACCATCCGAGCGGCCAATCCAGTTCCGCTGCATGGAGGTGATGCGGTCGGGCCACTCCTTCAGCGTGTCCAGCGAGTCCAGCAGGTCCTGCGAGAAGCGGGTGATGCGGAACGCCCACTCGGGCATCTCCTTGTCCACCACGGGCGAATCGCACCGCTCGCAGACGCCGTCCTTCACCTGCTCGTTGGCGATGACGGTGTGACAACCGGTACACCAGTTCACCTTGCTGAAGCGGCGATAGACGAGCCCTCGCTCCAGCATCTGGATGAAGAACCACTGGTTCCAGCGGTAGTACTCGGGGGAGCTGGTGTTGACCTCGCGGTCCCAGTCGTAGCTGTACCCCAGGCTCTGAATCTCCTTCTTGAAGGAGGCGATGTTCTCCGCCGTGCGCACCGCCGGATGCACGCCGTCCTTGATGGCCGCGTTCTCGGCCGGCAGGCCGAAGGCATCCCAGCCCATGGGATGCAGGACATCGAACCCCTTCATCCGGAAGAAGCGAGCGTACACATCCCCAAGCAGATAGTTGCGCACATGGCCCATGTGCATCTTCCCGCTGGGGTACGGCAGCATCTCGAGCACGTACTTCTTGGGTGCTCCGGGGCGGCTGCCTGCCCGGAAGATGCCCGCCTCGTCCCAACGGGTCTGCCACTTGCCTTCAATCGCCTGCGGCTCGTAACGCTCGTTCATCGCCATATCTATCGAGTCTCTTAGAGGAGGGACGTGCCCCGGGCAACATGTCTCGCCGGGATAGATCCGCTCCGAACGGACGAGGCCTCCCATGGGCGGCTGACCAGCCCCCCCAACCGCGCTGGTCGGGCCTCCAAGCAATGCCCGTTCATCCCCAGGCGATATGCCCGACGCGCTCGGCCATTCCCTCTCAAGCCAGGTGTTCTCCAATTCCGGCCAAACATTCGCGCCAACCTGGATTCAAAGAATAGCAATAAAAGTGAGGATATGCCGTTGACTGGCAATCGTTGACCCAGTGACGATTCCAACCACCGGCAACCTGCCTTGGGGGGGAGCCGTCAATCCGCAGCGAGCGAGGTCCGAATGGCGCTGAGAAGGGCGTTGATTCCGGGGTGCGTGTTTGCACTCTTCTCGTTGGAAACGCTGGCACAGGACGTGAGCAGCACCGCGCCTGCGACCGAAACACAAACAACCTCACAGGGGACGCCACAGCCCGTGGCCACGCCGCCGTCCGCGCCGGCTGTCGCCACGCCGGCCGCCCCCGCTCCAGCCCCTGTCACGGGGCGGACGGTGAAGGGCCGCGTCGCGGACCGGCTCACCAACGAGGGGCTGCCCCTGGTGCGCGTCATCATCAAGGGCACCAAGCAAGGCGTGGAGACGGAGCTGGACGGCACGTTCTCCCTGCCCAACGTGCCCGCGGGCTCGGTGACGCTGCTGTTCTCCAGCCAGGACTACGGTGAACGGGAGGTCGTGATTGGAAGCAGCCAGCGCCTTGTCGAGGTCGCGCTCGACAACATCTTCGCGGAGGAGATGGTGGTGGTGGGCCGCGCCAGTGAAGTGGCGCGAAAGAACCTGGCCAACTCCGTGGCCTCCGTGAACGCCGAGGAGATCAACCGCGCGCCCGCCCAGACAGTGGACCAGGCGCTCCAGGGCAAGGTCGCCGGCGCCAACATCCAGAGCAACGGCGGCGCCCCGGGCGGCGGTCTCCAGCTCCGGCTGCGCGGCGTGTCGACCATCAACGGCTCCAGCACGCCGCTCTACGTCATCGACGGCGTGCTCGTCAGCGACGTGTCCATCGCGTCCGGCATGTTCGCCGTCACCCGGTCCGTGGGCGGGTCCAACCCCAACCCCACGCAAGACAACCAGGTCAACCGCATCGCGGACATCAACCCCAACGACATCGAGAGCATCGAGGTCCTCAAGGGTGCTTCCGCCGCCGCCATCTACGGCTCCAAGGCCGCCAACGGCGTGGTCATCATCAACACCAAGCGGGGCCGCTCCAGCACCCCGGAGTTCGCGGTGACGCAGCGGCTGGGCATGTACACCGCGCTCAACCGGCTCGGCACCCGCCAATTCAACAGCGTCGAGGAAGTCACCGAGACGTTCGGTCCGGACGCGGCCCAGTACTACGTGCCAGGCAGGCGCTTCGACCACGAGTCAGCGCTGACGGGTCGCCGCGACCTGTCCTCGGAGACCATCGCCAGCGTCAGCGGCGTGGCGGGGAACACGAAGTACTTCGCCTCGGCGCTCATCAAGAACGACGAAGGCATCATCGCCAACACCGGGTACGAGAAGCAGTCCTTCCGTCTGAACCTGGGACAGAAGTTCGGTGATGCGGTGGACGTCAACGTCGCCACCAACCTGATCCATTCGCTGGGACAGCGCGGCCTGACGAACAACGACAACGCCAGCATCAGCAACTACATGGTGCTGCCGTACTCGCCGGAGTTCCTCCCGCTGGGGGCCAGCTCGGACGGCATCTACCCGCAGAACCCCTTCATCAACAGCCGCGCCAACCCACTGCAGACGGCGGCCCTGGTGAAGAACGACGAGGACGTGTGGCGCTTCATCGGCTCCGGCGACCTGACGTGGCACCTGTGGAAGACGGACGCGCACCACCTGCGCGTGCTCGCCAACGCGGGCGTGGACCGCTTCCAGCAGGAGAACTCGCTGTTCTTCCCGCCCGAGCTCAACTTCGAGCCGCTGGATGACGGCATGCCCGGCTCGTCCCTCTTCGGAACCAGTCAGGTGCTCAACCTGAACTCCGGGTTGAACCTGGTGCACACCTACCGGCCCACGTCCGGCGGCATCGTGGCGACCACCTCCGGCGGTCTCCAGTTCGAAGAGCGCAACGTCGACTCCGTCTACATCGTCAGCCGGAACATGAACGCGGGACAGCAGAACGTGGACAGCGGCACCGCGGTCAGCTTGCGGCAGAACCGCTCGCTGGTGAGAGATCGGGGCTATTACGTCCAGGAAGAGCTGCTCCTGTTGGACGAGCGGCTCACGCTGGTGGGCGCCCTCCGCGGCGAGCAGAGCAGCGCCAACGGCAACCCCAACGCCCTGTTCCTGTACCCGAAGGTGGCGTCCGCCTACCGCATCCCCTCGTTCCACCCCACGGTGAACGAGTTCAAGGTGCGCGCGGCCTACGGCGAGACGGGCAACCTGCCGCTGTACGGCATGCGGTTCAATGGCATGCGCGCCACGGGCAACATCGCCGGCAACCCGGGTCTGGTGGGCAGCGGCATCGCGGGTGACCCGAACATCCAACCGGAACGGCAGCGCGAGTTCGAAACCGGCGTGGACGCGCTCCTGTTCGGCGGAGACGTGGTCGCGGAGGTGTCCATCTACCAGCGCAACATCAGCGACCTGCTGCTGCAGCGCGCCCTGGCCCCCTCCGGCGGCTTCGCCACGCAGATCTTCAACGGCGGCTCGCTGCGCAACCGCGGCATCGAGGCCATGCTCCAGGTGACGCCCGTGCGCGGCACCGTCGAGTGGACCAGCGGCGCGACGTTCGCCCTCAACCGCAGCCGGGTGACGAATCTGCCCGTGCCCGCGTTCCTCTCGGGCGGCTTCGGCACCGGCCTGGGCGCGTTCCGCATCGAGGAAGGCGCGACGGCGACGCAGATTGTCGGTAACGACGGCGTGGACGAGAACGGCAACCCGATTGTCCGGAAGATTGGCGACACCGAGCCCACCTTCCGAATGTCCTTCACCAACAACCTGAAGTACCGGGACTTCAGCCTGTCCTTCCTGTTCGACTGGCAGCAAGGCAGCGACGTCATCAACCTGACCCGGTACATCTACGACGACGCCGGCACGTCACCGGACTACACGACGGGCGGACGTGAGCGAATCCTGCGGAGCCGTACGCATGCGAGCGCGTACCTGGAGGACGCCAGCTTCCTCAAGCTGCGCGAGGTGACCCTCATGTACAACCTGCCTCGGGACTGGGTGACCATGGTCCCCGGGGTGAAGACGGCCCGGCTCAGCCTGAGCGGCCGCAACCTCCTCATGTTCACCCGCTACTCCGGCTTGGATCCGGAGGTGAGCAACTTCGGCAACCAGGCCATCGCCCGCAACGTGGACGTGGCCCCCTTCCCGCCCAGCCGCAGCTTCTGGACGTCCATCGACGTGGGGTTCTGAGCCATGACCATCCATCTGACCAAGAAGGCGTTCGTGGGGCTGTGCACCGTCCTGGGCCTGAGCGGCTGCGGGAGCATGGACGTCCCCGACCTGAACAACCCCAGCTTCGATGATTTCCGCGAACGTCCCTCGAAACAGGCCGTGCTGACCGCGGCCACGGGTCTGCTCGTGGGTCATCGCGCCGGCATCTCGGCACCCAACGGCTACGTGGCCCAGTTGGGCATCATCGGCCGTGAGGCGTACGTCTTCGACCCCGCGGACCCGCGCGCCGTCAACGAACTGCTGGGCCCCACCCTGGACCCGGGTGGCCCGGCGTTCGGCGGGAATCACTGGACCACGCCCTATCTGAACATCCGCAATGCCTTCACGGTGCTGGATGCCTTGGAGAAGGTCCCCAGCACCTCCGATGCGGAAAAGGAAGGCATCCGCGGCTTCGCGAAGACGCTGCAGGCCCTGGACTTCCTCATCGTCATCAACACGCGCGACACCCATGGGGCGCCCATCGACGTCAACCTCCCCATCGGGCAACTGGCCCCCTTCGAGAGCAAGGAGGCCGTGTTCGCACGCATCGCCTCGCTGCTCGACGAGAGCGCCACCCACTTGAACAACGCGGGCAACACGTTCGCCTTCCAGCTCAGCCCGGGCTTCACGGGATTCAACACTCCCGAGACGTTCCGGCGGTTCAACCGCGGCCTCGCCGCGCGAGTCGCTGTGTACCGGGGCCTCTATCCCGAGGCGCTCACCGCCCTGAGTGAGTCCTTCATCAACGCGACGGGGTCGCTGGACGTGGGCGTCTATCACGCCTTCGGAACGAACTCCGGAGACACCGCCAACGGCCTCTTCAACCGCAACGTCTACGCGCACCCGTCGACCTTCAACGAAGCCGACCTCCAAGCAGACGGCACCGTGGATGATCGCGTCGTCCGAAAGCTCCAACGGCTGGAGAGCACCGTTGCCGCAGGAGGAGGCAGGCTGACGACAGACTGGCGGTTCCGAATCTACACCTCGAACAACACGCCCCTCCCCATCATCCGCAACGAGGAGCTCATCCTCCTGCGCGCGGAGGCCAACATCGGGCTGCGGAACTTCGGCCCCGCCGCGGACGACATCAACACCATCCGCACCATCTCCGGCCGGTTGCTTCCGCGTCTGGACATCGATGAGTCGAACGCGTTGGACGAGCTGCTCAAGCAGAAGCGGTACTCGCTCCTGTTCGAGGGCGGCCACCGGTGGATCGACCTGCGGCGCTACGGGCGACTCGACACGCTGCCCCGCGAGCTGGACCCGGACATCGCGCCCCACGAGCGCTTCCCCATCCCGCTCGCGGAGCTGAACGCCCGGGAGTAGCACGTCACCGCGCCTGCTGAAGCTCCAGGTGCACGGCGTCCCTGCGTGCACCTGGAATCCGCACCCCGGCCTGGACTCAGGTGCCTCGCTTGAGTCCGGCCCGCTCGGCGACGAGCGCGCCCAACGCGGACCAGTCCAGGTCCCCATGGCCCTGCGCGACGCCTCCCAGGAACTGGTCCTTCACCAGGCTGGCCAGCGGCATGGGCACCTCGGCGCCTCGGGCCGCGCCCAGGACGAGCTCCATGTCCTTGAGCCCCAGCTTCAACTTGAAGCCCGCCGGTGAGTACTTCTCCTCCGCGATGAGCTGCGCGTAGGTCTCGAAGATGGGGGAGCGGGCGAAGACGGACTGGAAGACGTCCAGGAACGCCTTCGGCTCGATGCCCGACTTGCGCGTCAGGGCGAAGGACTCGGCGAGCGCTTCCATCATCGACGCGATGAGGAAGTTGCCCGACAGCTTCACCACGTTCGCCGCGGGGGCGTTCTCGCCCAACACCGTCAGCCCTCGCCCCAGGGCCTCCAGCAGCGGGCGGCAGCGCTCCACGTCCTGCTTCGGGCCGGCGGCCACCACCCAGAGCTGCTTCGACTCGGCCGCGGCGGGCCGGCCGAAGACGGGCGCGGCGACGTACCGTTGCCCCGCGCTCGCGTGCGCCTCCGCCAGCTTCTCCGACAGGGCCACCGAGATGGTGCTCGACGAGACGTGCAGGGCGCCGGGCGACATTCCCGCCTGGATGCCCTCCTTCCCGAACACGGCCGAGCCCACCGCGGCGTCGTCCGCCAACATGCTGAACACGGCTTCCGCACCTCGGGCCGCCTCAGCGGGCGTGGCGGCGACCTTCGCGCCCTTCGCCTTCAGCGGCGCGGCCTTCGCCTCCGTGCGGTTCCACACCGTCAACGTGTGGCCCGCGGCCAGCAGGTTCGCCGCCATGGGCAGGCCCATGTTCCCCAGGCCCACGAATCCAATCTTCATGCGCGTCTCCTCCCAGAAGCGGTCCGGATAGTCCGCGCCGTTCGGCCCGGCCACCGCAAAGCACCCACGCGTCCACGAGCGAACGCGAGGGCGCCCACGCGACGGACTACTCCGGACGGTCCTCCGAGAGGTCCAGGCGCTCGAAGGCATGTCCCAGTCCGATGACGCCCAGGGCCACCTCCCCCACCAGCACGCCCGCCGCCGCGAGCCCCGCCACGGGCAAGGACCATGGGCCCAGGAACGGCGACAACGGCACGCCCACCACGAGCGCCACCAGGCTCGCGGGAATCAGGCCCACCAGCGTCACCACCAGCGTGCCCACGAGCGCGAGCAGCCGCTGCCCCATCGCCTCGAGCCCGCGCGCCCGCTCTCCCATGTCCGCCGGCACCCATGCGGGGAAGAGCACCACCGCCGCGTTCTGAACGAAGAGCCCCGCCGGGGAGATGGCTGGGAGCAGAAACGCCAGCGCCAGCCCCCCGGGCCACCACCAGCCGCCCAGCCGGGGGGCCTCCACCCCTGGGCCCAACACGAGCGCCACCGCCAGCAGCGCGAGCTGGAACGAGGCCACGGCCAGCGCGGAGGCCGCGAGCTGGGCACGCACCACCTGCCGGCCCGTCAGCGGCAACGCGCGCAACAGGTCCAGCTTGGGCAGGTCCATCCGCAGGTCCATGCGAAACGCGCTCGGCCCCACCACCGTCAACGTCACCGCGAGCGCCAACGCCACCGGCCCGAGCACCCGCCGCGTGTCCGTGAACAGGCGCGCGTCCCCCATCAGCGCCGCGATGCCACCGCCCATGACGATGAAGACGAGGAACACCGCGAGCCCGCCGCCCATCCGCTTCCGGGCGATGAGGTTCTTCCAGAGGATGGCCACCTCGGGCCTGCCACGTGCCAGCAGCCGAAATGGGGGCCGGCTCAGCGTCATCGACCCGACGCGGGCCATCCGCCCCGACGCGCGCAGCATGCGCTCGCGTGAGCGGGACTCCGCGCGCACCACCGCCGTCTCCTCGAAGGGAACCTCGGCGAGCAACACCCAGACGTAATGCGCCACCATCAACGCCAGCACGGGAGGCAACGCGGCGAGGAAGTCCCGCACGCTCTGCGCCAGCGCGGGCGCCACCAACAACCGTCCGGGCCACAACACCGCCCCCACGCCCGGAGAGGCCATCAACGACTGAAGCCACGCGCGCAGCGCACGTCCCGAAGACAGGTCCTCCGGCACCGGATGCGCTTGCAACGAGCTGAGCGCCGCCAACGCCACGAGCCCCAGGACGACCGCCACCCCGCCCCAGCGAATCACCAGTCCCCAGGTGCCTCGCGCCGCCAGCCGCGTGCGGACGAAGGCCGCCGCCGTCGAATGCAGATACAGCGTGCCCAATGCCAGACACGCCCCCACGAAGAAGAGCACGGGGTGCGGACTGATGGTCCTTCCCAGGAACAACGTGGCGAAGAGCGCGCCCACCGTCGTGCCCAGAAGCCCACGCACGAGCTTGTATTGCAGCAGGGCCCGCCGTGAGACGGGCGCGGGGAAGAGCTGGACGACCTCTGTCTCGGAGAAGGTCAACGACGGCCGGTCCCTGCCCAACACCCAGGCGGCGAAGAGCGTCCCCAGCGCGGAGCCGACCAGGGACAGCTCGGCGAACAACTGGACGCCCTCCGACACGCCGCCCACGGGCCCCCGGAAGTCCATCCTCCGAAAGAAGACCGAGTAGAGATACGCCGCGCCCACCAGGGCGCCCAGCAGGTAGCGTGGCTTGCGCAGCCGCGCCAACTGCCTCCGGATGCGATTACGCCAGGACGCCACCCAGAGGAACGCCACCGCGCGGGAAAAGCTCACGGCGTCTGCGTTCCCGCGCTGGTGATGCGCACGAAGAGTTCCTCCAGCGACGCGTGCTCCCCCTCCACGCCGCTCAGGCGCGCGCGGATGTCATCCAGACTTCCGAGCGCCACCGCCTTGCCCCCCGCGATGACGAGCAGCCGGTGGCACAGCTCCTCGACCAATGGCAGCAGGTGTGAGGACAACACCAGGGCCGCGCCCTCCTCCGCCCTGCGCCGCAACGACGCCTTCATCCGCCGGATGCCAATGGGGTCCAGGCCCGTGAGCGGCTCGTCCAGCAGGATGAGCTTGGGTGAATGCAAGAAGCCACACGCGATGGAGAGCTTCTGCTTCATGCCGCGTGACAGCTCACCCGGCAGCGACTTCTCCTTGCCGGACAGCTCCATCTCCTCCAACAGCGCGCGGCCTCGCGCCTCCCAGTCCTCCACACCGTAGAGGCGCGCGGTGAAGTTCAGGTGCTCCCAGACGGTGAGGTACTCGAAGAAGCGGGGCTCGTCGGGCAGGAAGGCCAGCGCGCGCTTCGCATCCACGGGCGCCTGCGTCAGGTCATGCCCCGCGACGAAGACCTGGCCCGAGGACGGCGGAAGGATTCCCGCCAGGCAGCGAAGCGTGGACGTCTTCCCCGCCCCGTTGGGCCCCACCAGGCCGAGGATCTCCCCTGGCGCCACCTCGAAGGAGAGCCCCTGCACGGCCTTCACCTCACCGTAGGTCTTCTCCAGGCCCTCCACCCGCAGGACGGAATCCATTCGTACGCGCTCGCCTTCAATCCAGCTTCAGCAGGTCCCGAACGGTATCCAGCACGACCTTCGCCTGCACGGGTTTCACCAGGTACGCGCTCGCGCCCAGCTTCATCGCGCGCTCCCGGTCCGCCGCCGCGCCCTCCGTGGTGACGACGATGATGGGGACGTCGCGGTGCTCGGACGCCTGCCGGATGTGGCTGATGAGCTTGAGTCCGTCCATCAACGGCATGTTGATGTCGGTGAGCACCAGGTCGAACCGAGCCTGCGTCAGCTTCTTCAAGCCCTCCGCGCCGTCCTGGGCCTCGGTGCACACCACACCGGAGAGCCGTTGCAGCGCGTACATGATGCTTCGCCGCATCGCCTGCGAGTCATCCACCACCAGGGCTCGAATCTGCTGCGTCATGGGGCGCGGACGTTAGCACCCGTGGGCCGAAGCAGGAGATTCAGCGCCGCCGCCGCGCCTGGGCCGCGAGCGCCGCCCCGATGTCTCCCAGTGGAATCACCCGCTTCACCGCCCCGGTCGCGATGGCCTCACCGGGCATGCCGAACACCACCGAGGTCTCCTCGGACTGCGCCCAGACCTCGCCTCCCGCGCGGTGGATGTGACGCGTGCCCTCCGCGCCATCCGCCCCCATCCCCGTCAGCACCACGCCCAGGGACTTGGGCCCCAACACCTCCGCCACGCTGGAGAAGAGCCGGTCCACGCTGGGCGCGTACTTGTCCGCGGGCGTGGGCGGCGGCGTGTGCAGCTCCAGCTTCGAGCCCCGCTCCGACACCACGAGGTGCCGGCCTCCTGGGGCGATGTACACGTGCCCGGGCTGCACCAGGTCCCCGTCGCGGGCCTCCGACACCGAGAAGGGCCCGATGCGGTCCAACCGGTCCGCGAAGGCCCGGGTGAACAATGGCGGCATGTGCTGACACACCAACACGCACGGGGTGGGCTCCGCCGCCAGGCCCTCCAGCACGCGCTGCACCGCCGGGGGCCCTCCCGTGGACGCCCCCACGGCGATCACCAACGGCGGCTCACCCGCGACCGCCATCGCCCGGGCGCCCGGCGCCGCGTGCCGGTGGCCGGGCCGCATGTGCCGCGCCGCCCGCACCTTCTCCAACAGCTCGCGCCGGAGCGCCTCCATCGCGTCGAACGTGGCGTGCTGCGGCTTCGCGATGAAGTCGAAAGCCCCCAGGTCCAGCGCCTTGAAGACGTCCGAGCGGTGCGAATAGCTGGAGATGACGATGACGGGCGTGGGCGCCGTGCGCATCAGCAAGCGGAGGAACGTGTAGCCCCCCAGCTTCGGCATCTCCAGGTCCAGCGTCACCACGTCGGGCTTCAGCTCGACGACCTTCTTCAGCCCCTCCTCACCGTCCGCCGCGCGGTCCACCACTCGCACGTCCTGCTCCGACTCCAGCATCGTGGCGAGGGTGCGCCGGTTGTGCGCCGAATCATCGATGACCAATACGGTGATGACATCCTGGGTGCTCACCTGAGGGCTCCGTCGTCCAGCTCGGGCCTCCGGTACACCAGGTCCCCCGCAGGTGAACGAACTCGAAGTCCGCGCCCAGGCTCAGCAGGTTCTCGGAGTGTCCCAGCAGGAGGTACCCCCCCGGCACCAGCCTGTCCCGGACGATGCGCAGGAACTTCTGACGCGCGGCCAGGTCGAAATAGATGAGCACGTTGCGGCAGAACACCACGTCCATGCGCGGCACCAACTGGCTGCCCGCCTCATCCAGCAGGTTGAGATGGCCAAAGGACACCCAGGCCCTCACGTCGTCCCTCACGCCGAACCGGTTGGGCGCCAGTTGGGCGAAGTGACGCTCTTGCAGCTCACGTGACGTGGCCCGCAGCGCGGACGGCCCGTACTCCGCCCGC
This sequence comes from Myxococcus hansupus, assembly GCF_000280925.3. NCBI lineage: Bacteria > Pseudomonadati > Myxococcota > Myxococcia > Myxococcales > Myxococcaceae > Pseudomyxococcus > Pseudomyxococcus hansupus. The sequence goes on along the minus strand of NZ_CP012109.1, from coordinate 2,526,391 downwards.
CGCGCCAGGGCGAGCACGCGCCGGGAGATGTCCGTGCCGTGGACCTCCACGTCCCAGTCCGAGAAACGGCCGCTGTCCTTGAGAATCATGGCCAGCGTGTAGGCCTCTTCTCCGGAAGAGCAGCCCGCCGACCACACGCGGAGCCGCTTCAGCCGGGCATTGCGCTTCTGCAGCGCGGGGAGCAGCTCGTCCGTGAAGGACTGGAGCTGCATGGGCTCGCGGAAGAAGTACGTCTCGTGCGTGGTGAGGGACTCGACCGCCGCCTCCAGTTCGGCCGAGCGGTTGGCGTCGTAGCGCAGGTACCGGTGATAGGCGCCGTAGTCCGGCAGGCCGAGCAGCTCCAGCCGGGGCCACAGCCGGCGCTCCATCACGAACTTCATGTCCTCATGCATGAGGATGCCGCAGTGCGAATACACGTGGTCCCGGAGGAGCCGAAACTCCTCCACCGACATCTCCGGGCGCCCGTCGTCGAAGCGTGCCATGAGAGCCCCTCAGCGCCGGACCAGGCGCTCCACGGCCTCCGAGAGGGCTTGCAGCGCCAGGGCGTCCGACTCCGCGTCCAGGGCCTCACGCGCGGCGGGCAGGGATTCCGGACCCGCTGAATCGCCCAGGACTCGCGCGGCGGCGGTGCGCACGTCCCAGCGTGGGTGGTGCAGCAACGCGAGCGCCATCGCCACGCCGGCCGCCGTCTCCGCGCCCACGGCCAGCGCCGCCTTCACGACCTCCACGTCGGCATGATTGGCCGCCGCGCGCAGGACATCGGGCTCCGCCGCCCCCAGCCGCGCCAGGGCCCGCACCGCGGTCACGGCCAGCGCTCCATCGGTGTGCCGCGTCAGCGCCACCAGGTCCGGCACGCGGTCCAAGGCCCCACAGTCTCCCACTGCCTGGACCGCGGCCACCCGGACGGAGAGGTCCTCGTCTCGCAGCGCGGGCGACAGCAGGGCCCCCGCCTCCGCGCCGCCCAGCCGCGCCAGGGCACGGGCCCCCGCGATGCGAACCTGGGCGGACTCATCCGCGAGCGCCGCGTAGACCCACTCCCGGCCCGCGTCGCCTTCCAGCTCGCAGGCCGCCATCACCGCCGCCGCGCGCCACTCGGGCTCCGTGTCGCGCGACAGCCGCTTCAGCAGCGGCACGGCCCACGCACTCCCGATTCGCGCCATGGCCGCCACCGCCGCGGGCGAACGCTTCCGCACCACCGCGTCCTGCAACGCCACCACGACGTCCATCTGATGGGACTCCGCGAGCCCCATCAACGAACGCGTCGCAGCCCCCGCCAGCGAAGGTTCCTCCAACAACTCAACCAGCGGCGGCACCGCGTCCGCCGAACCCGTGCGCCCCAGGGCGCGCACGACCACGGCGCGGAGGTCTCCCTCCATCCACTCCAGCAAGGAGCACAGGGCCGCCACCGCCGACGCGTCCACCAAGTGCACCAGCGCCTCGGCCACCGCGGCCCGGGCAGGCAGGGACAGGTCCGGCATGCGCACCAGCAACGCGTGCCCCGCCGCCGGGCCCAACGTGTCCAGCGTGTGCAACACCTCGCGCAGGAGCCGAGGCTCGCGCGCGCACTCCGCCACGGGGATGGCCAGTGACGCATCGCCCAGCGACGCCACCACCACCAGCGCGCCCGCGCGCACCATGACGTCCTCAGCGGCCAGGGCCTCCTCCAACCTGGACAGCAGGCCGGGCGACGCATGCAGCGACTCGCGCACCATGACGTCCTCGGCGGCCAGGGCCTCCTCCAACCTGGACAGCAGGCCGGGCGACGCATGCAGCGACTCGCGCACCACCGCTTCGAATTCGGCCCGCCGCTCGCCCTCCGCGCGCAACGCCTGGGTGCCCAGCGCGGACAGCGCGGCCTCACGCACCGAGCGCAGCCCCGACCCCAGCCCCTGGCAGATGCGCTGCGTGGCCTCGGCGTCGGGGATGAGCCCCAACATCCTGTACGCGCTGCGCTGAAGGGGGACGTCCTCCAGCAGCGCCGTCACCACGCGCAGCGGCACCGCGCGCTCGAGCAGCGTGAGGCCCTCCAGCGCGGACAGGCGGAGCAACGGCTCGGGCTCCGCCAACAGAGCCTCCAGCGCCCCCATCGCCTGCTCCCCCCCGACACGGCCCAGGGCCTCCGCCGCGGAAACCCGGACATTGAGGTCCCGGTCCGCCAGCGCCTGCACGAGAGGCGCCTCCGCCCCGCGATGCCCTATCTGTCCCAGGATGTCCGCCGCGAACTTGCGTTGGTCGGGGTCCGGGTGGGACAGCAGGTCCACCAGCGGTGCCAACGCGATGCCCCCGAGTCCGGCGAGCGCCTCCGCCGCCGCGTTGCGGGCCCCCGTCTCCCCCCGCTCGCCCAGGACGGCGATGAGCCTCGCGGCGAGTTCGGTCGACGCGGGCATCCGCTTGAGGGCCTCCGCCGCGACGTGACGCACGCGCCAGCTCTCGTCATGCAGGCCGACCACGAGAATCTCCAGCACGCCCGCGGCGCAGGGGTCCAACGCCTGGAGCGCCAGGTAGCGCACCTCTTCCGCGACGGGGACTTCGGAGGAGGGACTCATCGGTCGAAGACCTGGTCGGAGCCGGGTTGGAGATAGAACCAGAGGGCATACGCGCCCAGGGCCGTACCCAACGGGACGTTGGGCAGCGCGAGGACTCCCAGCACGAGCGCCACCGTTCGTGACCAGGACTTGCGCCTCACCAGGCCAAGGCCCGTGATGACGCCCGGCAGGCCCAACAAAGCCAGACACCCTCCCGCCACCAGTCCGATGATGAGCAGCGCGGCCCGCCCCTCGGGTTCGACGTCGGGAACCAGACCGCCCACTGCCCCGAAGAACACCAGGATGCCCGCGGAGAGCAGCAACGTCACCGCGTTGATGACGATGAAGAGGATGCCGAGGATTCGACGGTGCTGCTCCAGGTGTTGTGCGCCCACCTCAGTCCCCCTTGCGTATCGACTCCGGTGCTTTCAAAGACTCGCGCTCCAGCTCCACGCGCAGCAGGGCCTTGAGGTCCAATAACAACCGGAGCCTGTCCGGTGGACCGCACACCCCCACGACAAACGGCGAGTGCCCCGCCACCACCAGGGCGGGCGCGGGCTTGATGTCGCCCTTGCGCACCCGCAGCACCTCCGCCACGCGGTCCACCTTCACCGCCACGCGCCGCGCGCCCAGCTTACACACCAGCAGCCGTGTCTTCGGCGTCTCCGGCCCCGGTGCGCCCAGGAGCCTGCAACGCAGGTCCACCACCGGGAGGATGACGCCTCGCAAGTGGAGCACGCCTTCCACGAAGGCCGGGGCATGGGGAATGGGCGTGACGCGCTGGAGCGGGAGGATTTCCTCCACCCGCATGATGTCCAGCACGTACTCCGCCGCGCCAATGTAGAAGGCACAGAGCTGCACCACGACATCCGCCGCCGACGCCGCTTCGTCGGCGACGGCGTGGGGACGGCTTGGGAGCAGATTGACGGGGTCCTTCATGGTGCGAGCGCCTGTTCCGCGTCCAGGAGGATGTAGAGCGTGGGGCCACGCCGGCCCATGCCCACCACGCAATCCTTGTCACCGGTCCGCATTCCCGGTGGCGGAGCCTCCACCATGGAGGGCCTGAGCTTCACCACGCCCACGACCCCGTCCACCCAAACGCCCGCGGGGCCCGCCTCCGTTCGCAGCACCAGGATGCGCGCGCTCCGAGGCGGCGCCGGCGCGTCGGGGCCCGCCACCAAGGGAGGCCGCTCCGCCAGGCGCAGGCGAACCTTGATGTCATACACGGGCAGCAGCTCGCCGCGCAGGTTCATCACGCCCAGCAATTGGGGCTCGGCCCGGGGAATCTCCGTCAACGGAGGAACCTTGGAGATTTCACGCACGCCCCGGATGGGCACCGCGTAGCACTCCGACTCCAACCGGAACGCCAGGTACTCCTCGGGGACCTCCTCGGGGACGACCGTCCGTACGCCGTCGCTGCCCGCCGCGAAGTCGTGAAGCCCGGTGACGTCCTCGTCCGGACGGTAGAAGAAGTCGTCGAGCAGCTCCGAGAACCGGGACACGAGGACGGAGGATAGCAGCCGGCGCGCCCGTCCGCAGCGAGGGTCAGGCGCGACGCCGCTCCGGGGACATCCCCTCTTCCAGGAGCGCCGCCACGTCCAGCACCAACACCGTGCGCCGGTTGCCCAGGTCCGTGGCTCCCGAGATTCCCCGGATGGACTGAAGCCGTCCCCCCAAGGGCTTGGTGACGATGTCCTGCTGGCCATGCAGCTCATCCACCGCGATGCCCAGACGCTCCTGGGCCAGCCCCACCACCACCACGAAGTAGCGGCTGACCGGGCGGTCCGGCAGGGCGAACATGCGCGCCAGCCGCACGAAGGGCAGCGTCTGGCCGCGCACGTCCAGCACCTCTCGGCGCTCCACGGTGCGGATGTCCCGAGGCTGGACGGAGATGATTTCCAGCACGCTGTTGAGCGGCACCGCGTACGTGCGGCCACTGACGCCCACCAGCAACGCGCGGATGATGGCCAGCGTCACGGGCAACGTGAGGTGGAAGGACGTCCCCTTCCCCCGCTCGCTCCACACGTCGATGATGCCGGACAGGTTGCCCAGGTTGTTCTTCACCACGTCCAGGCCCACGCCCCGGCCGGACAGCTCGGAGACGCTGCGCGCGGTGGAGAAGCCGGGCTGGAAAATGAGGTTGAGCAGTTCGCGCCGCGACATCTCCTGGGCCTGCGCGAAGGTGATGAGGCCGCGGGTGATGGCCACCTCGCGCACGCGCACCTCGTCGATGCCCGCGCCGTCGTCACTCACTTCGATGACGACGTGGTTGCCCTTCTGCTCGGCGCGCAGCGACACCACGGCGCGGCGGGACTTGCCCGCGGCCAGCCGCGCGTCGGGCGACTCGACGCCGTGGTCGATGGCGTTCCGGATGAGGTGCATCAGCGGGTCGCTGAGTTCCTCGACGATGAGCTTGTCCAGCTCCACCTCGCCACCGCTGATGACGAACTCGATTTCCTTCCCCGCCTCGCGGGTGATGCGGCGCACCAGCCGGGCCAGCTTGTCGAACACCTGGCCGACGGGGACCATCCGCGCTTCCAGGAGCCCTTCCTGAAGGGCTTCCAGCTTGCGCTCCAGGCCGCGAGTCTCGCGCGCCAGTTCCTGACCGAACAGCTTGGACAGCGCCACCGCGCCGTCCTGCCTCGCCGACTCCGCGAGCCGCTGGAGGTTGGCCTTGATGAGCAACAGCTCGCCCACCATGTTGATGAGGCCATCCAGCCGGCCGATGTCCACGCGGACGGTCTGCGTGAGGGAGCGGAGCGATGTGTCCGCCGTCTGTGCAGCGGGGCCACTCCCGGTGGAAGCAGGTGCGGAACCCGCTCCCGGGGCCGACGGAGCTGGGGCGACCGAGAGCCCCTTGGGCGCCGCCTTCGCCGCGCCCTGGAGATAGGCCACGAGCGGCGCGGGCGTCACTTCTGGGGCGGCAACGGGCTCGTGCGAAACGAAGACCTCGGGCGACGCTGGCGCGCCGGAGTCCGATGGGTCCAGGTGGGCCACGCCTTCGGAAGCGCCCCCCTGCGCCGCGTCCTCGGACAGGTGTGGCAACAAGGGCTGTTGCTCTTCGGGATGCGTCGCGGAGGCCGCGCGGGACGCCCGCTTCCGGCCACCGTTGCGCTTCGTCGTCGCAGTGGACGCCGTGTCTGGCGCCCCCGTCGCGTTGCCCTCGCCCCGTGCGTCGCTCCCGGACTCCGGAGCACCCAGCGCCGAACCGGCGCCCGTCCCTGTCCGGCCCGAACGACCCGGCTTCGCAGCGCCGGGAGACACCGCAGCCGTCTCGCCCGTGGGCGTCGAATGCGCGAACGACGCCGCGTCGGAAGACGCCACACGCCCCTGCGCCACCGCACCGGAATGCTCCGTCGACCCGGGCGCTGGCGCGGATGACCGCGCTGCTCTGCCTTTCTCGGAGGGAGATGCCTTCTCCGAACCGGCGCCGGGAGATTTCAAAGCGCCCTGCCGAACCGTCACGGCGGGCTGCGCGGCACGGACCAGGGCGGGCGTCACGGCGTCCACGGCCGGACGCACCACCAACGGAGCCAGCTCCGCGGGAGTGCCCTCCAACCCCGCCGCCAGCGCCGCGCTGTCCACCTGCCCACCAAAAATCAGGTCGAACGCGATGCCGTGCGCCCCACCGGGCTGAGCCGACGGCAGCGTGCTGATGACCTCGCCCAGCGGCTTGAGGCGGGCATTGAGCTCCGCCAACCCCTTGTCGAAGTCCGACAAATCGAACGCGGCGCGCACACGCCACAGCGCCACACCGCGCCGCACGTTCTCCCGGAGCCGGTGCTCCTCGTACTCGGTGAAGACGGAGCGAACCTGCGCCTCCAACTCCAGCCGGTCCAGAGGGTCGTCCTCGGACACCTCCGTCGGAGCGCCCAGCGACGCCAGCCGCGCGGCCATCACGTCCACGCGGCCGGAGAGCCCCTCCGTCTCGGTGCCTCGCGCCGCCTCGCCCAGCAGCGCCTGAAACGCGTCCAGGGCTTCGATCAGCGCGTCCAACACCGCGCCGTCCAGCAACAGCTTCCCCAGCCGGAGACGGTCGAGCAGGTCCTCCGTGCCATGCGCCAGCCGGGAGATGCGCTCCTGGCCGAACAGGCCCGACAGGCCCTTGAGCGAGTGCGCCGCGCGGAAGATGCCGTTGACCAGGTCCGGGTCGGCCTCCTGGCCGCGGCGCTCGTCCAACACGAGCAGGTCCCTGGCGAGGGCGTCGAGAATCTCGGTCGCCTCCGCCACGAACTCGGCCAGTGCCTTGCTTCCAGGATTCACGGCAGCTTCAGGTAGCGCCGCAGCAGCGCTTCCAGACTCCCAGGGACGAAGGGCTTCACCAGGTACTCCGCGGCGCCCAGCGCGAGGCCACGGTCGCGGTCCTGCTCGCGTCCCTCGGTGGTGATGACGAAGAGCGGCACGTCGCGGTAGTTGGGGTTCTTTTTGACGAAGTTGATGAGCTCCAACCCGTTGATGTCGGGCATGTTGATGTCGGTGATGATGAGCTCGAAGCGGTGACGTGGCAGCAGCTTCAGCGCTTCGAAGCCGCTCGAAGTCACCACCACCTCGACACCCTCCACGGCCTCGACCATCGCCGCGATGTACTCGCGCGATGCTTTCGAGTCCTCGACAATCAACACCTTGACACGCATGTGCGCTCGCCCCGGGCGAGGCATGCTAGCAGAAGGCCCGCCAGCCCGCCGAGCGTCAGCCCTTTCGGGCAGGCAGCGACTTGACGAGTCCCTTGTCCGCCAGGACCGCCACCCGTGCGCCCTTGAACGCAGGCAGGAAGCCCTTCTGGAAAGCGTCCGCCCGCGCGGCGTCCTCCAACTGCCCGCCGCTGGGGACCTCCAGCGCCACCGAGTCCACCTTGGCCTTGCTCAGCACGCGGCCGGCGCCGGCCAGGGCCTCGTTCAGCGCGCTGGCGTCCAGCTTCTGACGGGCGCCCAGGCCCACCACGAAGACGCGAGGCACCTCCAGCTTCCCGTCCGAGGGGAGGAGGAGCCAGTCGTCCTTCGCGCCGGTGAAGAAGCCCGCCTTGAGCACCCGCGAGAGCGTGCCGCACAGCCGCCAGTCGACGAACCCCGCCGAGGACGGCAGGGGCCGGTCATCCTCGGCGATGAAGAGGCAGAGCGCGTCCACCCCGCCGAGCGTGTCCAGCCCTTCCAATCCGATGTCGTGCGTCGTCGTCTGGCTCACGGCGCGTCCTCCCGGCGGGTATCAGCGGCTCACGACTTGTTCAGGGCCGAAGCAACGCGGTCCAGCAGGCCGTTGACGAAGGCGCTCGACTCCTCCGTCCCGAAGTTCTTCCCCAGCTCCACCGCCTCGTTGATGGTCACCTTGCGAGGGATGTCCGGCCGGTACTTGAGCTCGAAGATGCCCAGGCGCAGCACGTTGCGGTCGATGCGCGACATGCGGTCCAGGCGCCAGTTGTGGCTGTGCCGCTCGATGAGCTGGTCGATTTCGTCCCGGTGCGAGCTCACGCCCTCCGCCAGCTCCCGGGCGAACTTCACCGCGTCCGGATCCCGCTTGGGGCCTTCGTCCGCCGCCGACCAGGCCGACTCCAGCGCCTCGGCCGTCGTCGCGTTGGACATCTCCAACTGGTAGAGCGCCTGCAGCGCACGCTCACGTCCCGTTCTCCGCGCGCCCATGGCCTACGCCTTCCTTCCTTCGGCCGCCGACATCTTCGCGTACAGATTGACCATCTCGATGCAGGCCAGCGTGGCCTCCGCTCCCTTGTTCCCCGCCTTCACGCCCGCCCGGTCAATGGCCTGCTCCACCGTGTCCGTGGTCAACACGCCGAAGGTGACGGTCGTCGCGGGACTGGCCGCCGCGGCCTCGAAGGCCACCGCGCCAATGCCCTTGGCGCACTCACCGGCCACGTAGTCGAAGTGCGGCGTGCCGCCCCGGATGACGGCGCCCAGGGTGATGACCCCCGCGTACTGCCGGGTCTCCGTCACGCGCCGGACCAGGCCGGGCAGCTCATACGTTCCGGGGCAGCGGTACACGTCGATGTCCGCGTCGGCGACGCCGTGGCGAACCAGCGTGTCCACCGCGCCTTTGGCCAGCTCCTCGGTGATGAAGCCGTTGAAGCGGGCCACGCAGATGGCGAAGCGGCCCTTGGGGGGTAGAAAGTCACCGTCGAAGTAGCGAGGCATGCCGCGCTTCCTACACCACCCCGGGGCCCGGCGTCGCCTGCTACGGCGTGCCAAACCCCGCGGCCGCGATGGCCGCCGCCGTCAGCCCGCCGCCCCCGGGAGCCCCCTGCCCCCGCTGGAGCGCGAAGAGCCGGGCCACGTACTTGCCAATCTGGTCCGCCTCCAGGTTCACCTTCGCCCCCACGCCCCGTGCCTTCAGGGTGGTGCGCTCCTGCGTCTCCGGGATGAGCTGCACCCGGAAGCGGTCCGCCTCCAGCGTGTTGACGGTGAGGCTGATGCCGTCGATGGCCACCGAGCCCTTCTCGATGAAGTAGGGCGCCAGCGCCTCCGGCAGCCGGAAGCCCATCACCCAGGAGCCCCCTTCCGGGTAGGTCTCCAGCACCTCACTGACGGCGTCCACGTGGCCGGAGACCAGGTGCCCGCCCAGCCGGTCCCCCAGCGCCAGGGCCCGCTCCAGGTTCACCGGGTCGCCAGGCTGCACCGAGCCCAGCGTCGTCCGCCGCAGCGTCTCCGGGGCGGCCTGCACGCGGAAGCTGTCGCCCGTGCGCTCCACCACCGTGAGGCAGGCGCCGTTGACGGCGATCGACTCGCCCAGCTCGAAAGCCGACGCGCCCAGCGCGGTGTGAATCCACAGGTCGGTCATCCCGCCGGGGATGACACGCTCCACCCTGCCAAGGTCCTGAATGAGCCCGGTAAACATGGGGCCGCTTATAACGGACCGGCCCCCTCCCGCCCATGGCGACGGCGGCCCGGCGTCCTACAGCAACGCCTGGAGCAGCATGTCGTCGCCGTGGCGCTCGAAGGTCAGGTCCTTCACCGACAGGGCCTGCGCCATCTCCTTCACGCCCAGGTCGCCCGCCCAGGACAGGCCCGGGCTGCCAATCAGCTTGGGCGCGAGGAACAGCGCCAGCGAATCCGCCAGGTGCCCCCGCAGGAAGGAGGCGTACATCTCCGCGCCGCCCTCCACCATGACGTGGTTGAGGCCCTCCTTGGCCAGCCGCCGCAGCAGGGCCTTGAGGTCCACCTGACCCGACTTCTGGCGCATCTGCCAGACGTCCACGCCCTGCGCCAGGAAGCGCCGGGCCTTGCGGCCCTCCGGGTCCTCCAGCGTGGCCACCACGGTGCGCGCGGCGCTGCGCTGCGTGAAGACGGTGTACCCCGGCGACAGGCGCAGGTGGCTGTCCACCACCACGCGCAGCGGGTCCTTCCCACCGCCACCGGGCAGCCGCGTGGTCAGCTTCGGGTCATCCTTCCGGACGGTGTTCGCGCCCACCAGGATGACGTCCACCGAGTCCCGCAGCCGGTGGACCCACGCGCGCGCCGGCGGGCCCGTCACCCAACGCGAGTCACCGGTGGCCGTGGCCAGCTTCCCGTCCAGCGTCACCGCCGCCTTGAGCGACACCCAGGGCAGGCCGGTGCGAATCATCTTGAAGAAGGGCCGGTTGAGCCGGTCCGCCTCCTCCGTGAGCACGCCGGTGAGGACCTTCAAGCCAGCGCGCCGCATGCGCGCCACGCCCTTGCCACTCACCTTCGGGTTGGGGTCCGCCGACGCGCAGATGACGCGCCGGACGCCCGCCTCGATGATGGCCATGCTGCACGGCGGGGTGCGCCCGTAGTGGTCGCACGGCTCCAGCGTGGTGTAGAGGTCCGCGCCCTTCGCGCGAGCGCCCGCGGCCTCCAGCGCCACGACCTCCGCGTGCGCCGTGCCCGCCTTCTTGTGGTAGCCGCGGGCGATGATGCGCCCGCCCTTCACCAGCACCGCACCCACCACCGGGTTGGGGCTGGTGCGGCCCAGGCCCTTGGCGGCCTCCTCCAGCGCGATGCGCATGAAGAACTCGGCCACCGCCCGGTCGAAGTCCGCAGCCCGCTTCGCGCGAGGTGCCCTCGTCGCTTCCAGCTTTGCCCGTGTCAGCAGCCGCATGTTCCTTCTCTAACCGCCCTTGTCCACCGGCGCCGTGGGTGCGGCCTCGCACTTCTCACGCGCCTCCGCCTCGCGCAGGGCCTTCAGCTCGTCCATGAACTCCGCGATGTCGCGGAAGCTGCGGTAGACGGACGCGAAGCGGACATAGGCCACCTCGTCCAACTGCCGCAGCCGGCGCATGATTTCCTCGCCAATCACGGACGAGGGCACTTCCTTCTCGCCCATGCCCTGCAACTGCCGCTCGATGGCGACCACCGTCTCCTCGAGCTGGTCCGCGGAGACGGGCCGCTTCTCACACGCCTTCTTCAGCCCGTTGACGATCTTCTCCCGGTCGAAGGCCTCGCGCCGCCCGTCCTTCTTCACGATGAGCGGGTAGAGCTCCTCCACCCGCTCATACGTCGTGAAGCGGCGCTTGCACGCCAGGCACTCACGGCGCCGGCGGGTGACGGAGCCCTCGTGGGACTCGCGGGAGTCGATGACCTTGTTCTCGGCGTCCTGGCAGAAGGGGCAGCGCATGGGGGGTACGGCGCCGCAGTCTACTTCAACCGCGAGGCGTAGAGCGGGAAGCCTTGTGAGAGCTCCTTCACCTGCCCCCGGATGCGCGTCAGCGCGGCGTCGTCCTGCGCGGCGTCCAGTGCCTCGCCGATGAGTCGGCCCACCACGGCCATCTCCGCCTCGCGCATGCCGCGCGTGGTGATGGCGGGCGTGCCCACCCGGACGCCGGACGTCACCATCGGCTTCTCCGGGTCGAACGGAATCATGTTCTTGTTCACGGTGATGCCGGCCTTGCCGAGCACCTCCTCGGCCACCTTGCCCGTGAGCTGCTTGGGCCGCAGGTCCACCAGCATCAGGTGGTTGTCCGTGCCGCCCGACGTCAGCCGCAGGCCCGCGCGCAGCAGCGCCTCCGCCAGCGCCTTCGCGTTGGCGACAATCTGCCGCTGGTACGCCTTGAACTCCGGCGACAGCGCCTCCTTGAAGGCCACCGCCTTGCCGGCGATGACGTGCATCAGCGGGCCGCCCTGGATGCCGGGGAAGATCTGGCTGTTGATGGACTTGGCGTACTGCTCGCGGCTGAGCACCAGGCCGCCGCGAGGGCCGCGCAGCGTCTTGTGCGTGGTGCTGGTGACGATGTCCGCCACCGGCACCGGCGAGGGGTGCACGCCCGCGGCCACCAGGCCCGCGATGTGCGCCATGTCCACCAGCATGGCCGCGCCCACCGCGTCGGCGATCTCACGGAACTTCGCGAAGTCCAGCGTGCGCGGGTACGCGCTGGCGCCCACGACGATGACCTTCGGCTTGTGCTCCTTGGCCAGCGACTCCACCTGCGCGAAGTCGATGGTCTCCGTGTCGCGCGTCAGGCCGTAGTGGACGACCTTGTAGAGCTTGCCGGAGAAGTTGAACGTGGCGCCGTGCGTGAGGTGGCCGCCGGAGTTCAGGTCCAGCGACAGCATGGTGTCGCCCGGCTTCATCAGCGCCATGAAGGCGCCCATGTTGGCCTGGCTGCCGGAGTGCGCCTGCACGTTGACGGCGTCCGCGCCAAACAGGTCCTTGGCGCGCGAAATCGCCAGGCTCTCCGCGATGTCCACCACCTCGCAGCCACCGTAGTAGCGCTTGCCGGGGTAGCCCTCCGCGTACTTGTTGGTGAGCACCGAGCCCACCGCTTCCATCACCGCCGGAGAGACGAAGTTCTCGGAGGCGATGAGCTCCAGGCCTTCTTCCTGGCGCTGGGTCTCCTCGCGAAGGACGCGGGCAATCTCCGGGTCCACTTCGGCCAGCGTACGGACGTTCTCCATGGCGGACTCCCTCGAACAGCGGGTGCGGCGCGGCCGTCAGCCCTGGGACTCGGCCTCGCGGATCATCTGGACGCGCCGCTCATGGCGGCCGCCCTCGAAAGCAGTGCTGAGGAACGCCTCCAGGATGGCGCGGCCCACGCCGGCCCCACCACGCGCTGGCCCAGGCACAGCACGTTGGCGTCGTTGTGAGCCCGGGCCATGCGGGCCTCGAACTCGGTGGTGCACAGGGCCGCGCGGATGCCCTTGTGCTTGTTGGCCACGATGCTCATACCAATGCCGGTGCCACACACCAGCACGCCCAGGGTGGCTTCACCGGACGCCACGGCGCGAGACACCCGCGCCGCGAAGTCCGGATAGTCCACCGAGTCCCGCGTGGACGGGCCCACGTCTTCATGGGCCACGCCTTGCGCGGCGAGCGCCGCCACCAGCTCCTGCCGGAGCTCCAGGCCCGCGTGGTCGGAAGCGAGGATGACTTTCACGCGGGACTCTCCTGGGACGGTTAGAAGCGCTTGAACACCAGCACCGCGTTGGTGCCGCCGAAGCCGAACGAGTTGCTCATGACCACGTCCACCTGGGCCTCGCGCGCCTGGTTGGGCACGTAGTCCAGGTCGCAGTCCGGATCCGGCGACGTCTGGTTGATGGTGGGCGGCAGGATGCCGCGCGACAGCGCCAGCGCGCTGACCACACCCTCGAACCCACCCGCCGCGCCGAGCATGTGGCCCGTCATGGACTTGGTGGACGACACCGCGACCTTGCGGGCGTGGTCACCGAACACCGCCTTGATGGCCTTGGTCTCGTTCGCGTCGTTGAAGGGCGTCGAGGTGCCGTGCGCGTTGATGTAGCCCACGTCCTCCGGGTTCAGCCCCGCGGACTGGAGCGCCAGGCGCATGCAGCGCGCCGCGCCCTCGCCCTCGGGCGCCGGCTGGGTGACGTGGTACGCGTCCGAGTTGGCACCGTACCCCACCACCTCCGCCAGGATGTTGGCGCCGCGCTTCTTCGCGGCCTCCATCTCCTCCAGAACGAGGATGCCCGCGCCCTCGCCCATCACGAAGCCGTCGCGGTCCTTGTCGAAAGGACGGCTGGCCCCGGCGGGGTCGTCATTGCGCGTGGACAGCGCCTTCATCACGGAGAAGCCACCCAGCCCCAGCGGGGTGATGGCCGCCTCGGCGCCACCCGCGATGACCGCGTCCGTCTCACCCAGACGGATGGACTTCCAGGCCTCGCCAATGGCGTGAGCGCTGGTGGCGCATGCGGACACCGGTGCCCAGTTCGGCCCCTTGCAGTTGTACCGCATGGAGATGAGGCCCGGCGCCATGTTGATGATCATCTGGATGATGAAGAAGGGCGACAGCCGGTCGAACCCCTTCTCCAGCCCCTTGCGGTGCTGCTCTTCCAGAGAGGAGATGCCACCAATGCCCGAGCCGACGATGACGCCGACCTTCTCGGGGATGTAGCCGTGAGGCTTGTCCAGACCGACGGGAATCCCCGACTCCTCCACCGCCATCTGCGCGGCGGCGAGCGAGAACTGCGCATACAGGTCCATCCGGCGCACTTCGCGCTTCTCGATGAACTTCTCGGGATCGAAGTCCTTCACCTCACCCGCGATGCGCGTGTCGATCTTGCCAACGTCAAAGCGCGTGACCTGGGCAATACCTGACTTGCCGGCGATCAACGCCTGCCAGTTCTTCTCGGTTCCGGTTCCCAGAGCCGAAACAAGCCCGGTTCCGGTGACGACGACTCGACGGTGTGACACGGTCCTCTCCGCTGGCGGTAGGGACACCGGGGACGCCGCGATTCACGCGGCGCCTCCCCGCACCCCGGCACGCCACGTGGTGCTGCCTACTTCTTGTGGGTGTTGATGTAGTTGATGGCGTCGTTGACGGACTTGATGTTCTCCGCCTCTTCGTCGGGGATTTCGACCTCGAACTCCTCCTCCATCGCCATCACGAGTTCCACGATGTCGAGGCTGTCCGCGCCCAGGTCCTCGATGAAGGAAGACTCAGGCTTGATCTCATCCTCTCCGACACCGAGCTGGTCGGCGATGATGGACTTGACCTTGGCCTCAATGGTTGACGTCGACATAAGTGTAGAACCCTCCAGGAACCAGATGGGGTCCGGCAGGCTTCCCGGACCATGGCGAAAACGGGCGCGGTATATCCCACGCCCGGCAGCAATCCAACCGTGGGTTACATGTACATGCCGCCATTGACCTTCAGGACCTCACCGGTGATGTAGGACGCGGCGTCCCCCGCCAGGAACACGACGGCACCGGCGACCTCCTCCGGATTCCCCAGCCGACCCAGGGGGATTCCCTCCAGCATCTTCTGGCGCAACTCGTCATTGAGCTGATGAGTCATGTCCGTTCCGATGAATCCGGGGGACACGGCATTCACGCGGATGTTCCGGCTGGAAAGCTCGCGCGCCACTGACTTCGTCAGGCCAATGAGCCCCGCCTTGGACGCCGAGTAGGCCGCCTGTCCGCCGTTGCCCATCTCCCCCACCACGGAGGTGATGTTGATGATGGCGCCGCCGCGCTGCTTCATCATGGGGCGGCTGACGGCGCGGATGAGCGAGAAGGCGCCCTTGAGGTTGGTGTCGAGCTGCTTGTCCCAGTCCTCGTCCTTCACGCGCATCACCAGGCCGTCCACGGCGATGCCCGCGTTGTTGACGAGCACGTCCAGGCGGCCGTGCGACTTCACGATGCCGTCCACGGCGCTGGCGCACGCGGCGCTGTCGGACACGTCGAAGCGGAGGGCCTCCGCCTTGGCGCCCTCGGCCTCCAGGAGCTTCACCGTCTCCTGCGCGGCCGCCTCGTTGCCCGCATAACTGATGACCACGGTGGAGGCCCCCGCCTTGGCGAAGGCCACCGCGCACGCCCGGCCGATGCCGCGCGAGCCACCCGTCACGAGCACGACCTTGTCCTTGAAGCCGCTCATGGTGCCACCCCCAGTGCCGCGAGCGCCTTGTCCAGGCTCGCGGAGTCCTCGACGTTGAACAGCTCGATGTCCTTGGTGATGCGCTTGACCAAGCCCACCAACACCTTGCCCGGCCCCAGCTCGATGATGCGGGTGACGCCCTCGGCCTTCAGCGCCTCCACGCACTCAATCCAGCGGACCGGCGAGCTCACCTGCTCCAGCAGCAGCGGCACCACGCGCGAGGCGTCCGCGTTGGGGCGGGCCTCCACGTTGGTCACCACCGGCACGGAGGGCGCGGACACCTGGATGCGGCCCAGCACCTCCGCCAGCCGCGGCTGCACCGGCGCCATCAGCGCGCAGTGGAAGGGAGCGGACACGGGCAGCGGCATCACGCGCTTGGCCCCCGCCTCCTTGCACTTCACCCCGGCGCGCTCCACGGCCGCGGCGTCGCCGGCAATCACGGTCTGCTCCGGCGAGTTGTAGTTCGCGGGGGACACCACCTGCCCCTCGGCCGCCGCGTCGCAGGCCGCCTTGACCTTCTCCGGAACCAGGCCCAGCACCGCGGCCATGGCGCCCACGCCCGCGGGCACCGCCTCCTGCATGAAGGTGCCGCGCGCGCGCACCGCCCGGACCGCATCGGCCAGGCTCATGGCACCCGCCGCCACCAGCGCCGAGTACTCGCCCAGCGAGTGGCCCGCGACGAAGGACGGCGCCGGTCCGCGCCTGGCGAACACGGCGTGCACCGCCAGCGACACGGTGAGGATGGCCGGCTGCGTGTTGGCCGTGAGCTTCAGCGCCTCGTCCGGACCCTCGAAGCAGAGGGTGGAGAGCTTCTCCCCCAGGGCGTCATCCACCGCGTCGAACACGGCGCGGGCCTCGGGGAACTTCTCATACAGGTCCTTGCCCATCCCCACGGCCTGGCTGCCTTGCCCGGGGAACACGAACGCGACCTTCGACATGCGGACTCTGCCTCCTCGAATTTCGTCAGTCCCCACGCCCCGACCTCCCGGCGCGGTGGACCCACTTTCAGCGGCCTGGGCCGCCAGATGGACGCCCTGTTGCCGCATCTGGCAGGTGGCGCCAACTCATTTCGCGGGGGAACCCTGCCCCCACCGCGAGGCGGCCTGCACGCTTCGGGCGCTGGCTCTAATCGGAAACGCCCGCCTCTGTCGCCCTTTTTCCCTTGGGCACGGACGGCAGCCAGCCCGCTGCCCGCCCGATGCAACGCGTCAACTCCGCCTGGACGCCGCCCTCCGCCATGGCCAGCGCGGCCCCCAGCGCGTTGAACAGGGCCCGGGGCGTGGAACGTCCATGCGCGACGATGCCCACCCCCTGGATACCGAGGAGCGGCGCCCCTCCATATTCAGCGTAGTCCACCACCCGGCGCAGGCCCGCCAGCGCTGGCTGGAGCAGCATCGCCCCCACCTTCTCGGCCAGCCCGCCGCGCCGCTCAATCGCCTGACGCAACATGCCAATGACGCCCATGCCCACGCCCTCGGACGTCTTCAAGACGACATTTCCGGTGAAGCCGTCCGTCACCACGACCTGCACGTCGCCGGAGAAGAGGTCCTTGCCCTCCACGTAGCCCACGAAGTCCAGGTCCGAGCGGCGCAGCAGGTCACTGGCCTCCCGGGTGAGCGGCGTGCCCTTGGAGGACTCCTCACCATTGGAGAGCACCGCCACCCGGGGCCGGGCCACGCCCATGCGGGCGCGCACGTAGGCCTCCCCCATGACGGCGAACTGGGCCAGGTGCGAGGGGCGGCAGTCCACGTTGGCCCCCGCGTCCAGCAGCAGGCAGCGGCCCCCACCTTTCAAGGCGGGGAAGAGCGCGGCGATGGCGGGCCGCTCCACCCCCGGCAACCGCCCCAGCGTCAGCAGACCCCCGGCCATGACGGCCCCGGAGTTGCCCGCCGACACCAGCGCGTCCGCCCGGCCGTCGCGCACCAGCTCGAAGCCGACCCGGAGGGAGGAGTCGCGCTTGCGGCGGAAGGCCGTGGAGGCGTGCTCGTCCATCTCCACGACCTCGGAGGCATGGTGGACCTCCAGATTGGAGGGAGGCCGGCCCTTGCCCAGCAGCGGCGCCACCTTCGCCTCGTCCCCCACCAGGAGCACCTGGCAGCCGGGGTGGGCGCGCGCGAAGAGCACCGCCCCCTCCACCGGCGCGGCCGGCGCGTGATCGCCGCCCATGGCATCCAGCACCAGCCTCATCCCCACCCTCTCCTTGCCCGCCAGGCGTCCTGGGCGGATGTCCGTCTGCTACCCGCCGGGGGGCGGGCGGCGCGCAGCACACCAGGAACCCTCCAGGGGGGCAACGGCTGGCTGCCTGCCCTTGAAAACGCCCGCCCTGAATGCGTTCCGAAGGACGGGCGTTGTCTCCGGACAGCGTCCGGGATAGACGGTGCCCAGGAGATAACGGGCATCCGCGCGTTGTCACATTGACTCGGGGGCAGCGAGCCGCTAGGGTCCGCCGCCTTCCGAAGCCGGACATGGAGTACGGGAGCCTTCGTGCGACCGCCCCAGTCCGGTATATCGAGGCAGAGAGTGTTGCGCAGGGAGCCGGGGACCCCGGCACAGCGCGAAGACATTTGGACTCAACCGGTCCGGACCGGCGCGAACGCTCCGGGTCGGGGTCGAAATTAAGAGGTGAGCCGTGGGTGTCCCCAAGAAGCGTACTTCCAAGATGCGTCGTGACCGCCGTCGTGCGGCCAACAACAACCTGCGGAGCGCCGTGCAGGTGACCAAGTGCCCGAACTGCAAGGAGCCGGTGATGCCTCACCGCGCCTGCACGTCCTGCGGCCAGTACAAGGGCCGTGAGGTGGTTGCTCAGGCCGAGGCCTGACCCACAGCAGCACACAGCGCCCGTTCGCGGGCGCCTTGAAGTACGACGGGCCGCGCCTCCACTTCGGAGGACGCGGCCCTTGTCGTTCCGGGCCACCCCTTTCAGGGGGTGGCCCTGCCCCAGCACGTCAGTTGCTGAGCTTGATGTTCTTCAGCGGCGCCAGCCGGGGGTCCACGGGCTTGGTGTCGCAGGCGCAGGTGGCCTCGTTGCGGTTCGCGCCGCACTGCGAGCACAGGCCCTTGCAGTCCTCCCGGCACACGGCGTTCATCGGCAGGGCCAGCAGAAGCTGCTCCCGGACGATGGGGTCCAGGTCGATGCTCTTCCCGTCGAAGACTTCCTGATCCACGTCATCCAGTTGGAAGGAGCCGCCGGACTCGCCCTGGCTGCGCTCCTTCTTCTCCATGGACTTCTCGTCGTCGTCCTTGAAGTCGTCGCCCCGAGCCAGCGACTCCGGCACCAGGTTGAGCGTGAAGGACACGGGCACCGTCGTGGACACGTCGGTGACGCACCGCTTGCAGGGGCTCGTCACGTCCACGGAGAACCGAGCCTCCAGCAGCACGCCACCGCTGAGCTTGCGCAGCGACGCCTTCAATGTGGAGGGGGCCGTGGCCCGAAAACCGGTATCTTCGCCGGAGGCAGCGCCACCCAGCACGTCACCGAGCAGCTCGAGACCGATGGGCTCATCCAGCTTCAGCCCTGTCTCTTTGATTTGGTCAACCTTTACGAGCATTTACGCTACTTCCAGGCAAAAAGGGGCGCGCAACATAGAGGGCTGCCCCTCCAGCGTCAACACGCCCTCGTGCGACAGCGCCATGAAGATGTCACCGCGCCGTCACCCCCAGCGGGACGGCCTTCATGGATTCTCTCAATAACGTTTTGATAGGTTCAATTCGATGCACGGACACGGCAGGCGGTTGCGCGGGTGGGCCCTCCTCCTGGTGCTGGGCCTGGGCGCCCGCCCGGGCTGGAGCCAGCCCCTCTTCCCAGAGCCCGTACTCTCCCAGCTCGGCCCTGCGAGCCCGGCCATCACCGAGGCTCGCGAGCAGCTCGACCAGGGCGAGTTCGAGAAGGCGCGGCGGACCATCCTGGAAGGGCTGGACGCTCCGGACCTCACCGACAATCAGTTGGTGGAGCTCTACGGCCTCCTGGGCCTGACGGCGCTGTACCTGGGCGACGAGCCCCAGGCGCGCGACGCCTACGAGAAGCTGCTCCAGGCGAGGCCGGACTACGAGCTGCCGCGCAGCGCCCCGCCCAAGCTGCGCGCCCTCTACGCGCGCATCCGCGAGGACATCAAGAGCCGGCGGGTCCGCCCCGTCACCCTGGACGTGGACCCCATCCCCGACCCGCCCGGTGGCGAGCCCCTCATGGTGGAGGCCACCATCCTGGACCTCGCCCTGGGCGCCCGCGCGCGCCTCTTCTACCGGCGCGCCGGCGATGAGGCCTACAGCTCGGTGGACTTCGCGAAGGAGCGCACGCCGGACGGCCGCACCCGCGAGCGCTACCGCGCGGTGCTCCCCGCCTACGAGATTCCCTCCGAGGCCGAGCCCTACGAGATGGAGTACTACTTCGAGGTCGCGGATGCGGCGCAGCGCCGGCTCGCGGGCCGGGGGGACTCCTTCCAGCCGCTCATCTTCCAGGTGGCGCCCCGGGCGCTGCGCGCGGGTGCCGCCGCCGACGGTGGCTCGCGCCCCTGGTACAAGAGCCCCTGGCTCTGGGTGGGCGTGGGCGCGGTGGCCATTGGCGCCACGGCCGGCATCGTGGCCCTGACCTCCGGCGAGGAGCGGGGCCGTGTTCCCATCACCATTCGCGTGGCCCCTCCGCCCCCATGAACCTACGACTCCTGTCGCCGCTGCTGCTGCTCGCCCTGCCCGCCTGCGGCCCCGACGCCGAGCCCGCGGGCCGCTTCGGGCTCGCGCTGACGATGGAGCGCGCCGTCGCCGACGAGGTCCAGGCGCTGCAGGTGGCCGTGGTGACGCGCGGCTCCAGCCTCAACTGCACCGAGGTCCAACGCACCTGCCTGAGCACGCAGGCGCGGCGGGACTCATTGCTGGTCCTCAAGGACAGCCAGGGCCGTGAGAGCCGGGCCCTGCGCTTCCCGGTGGACCTGGCGGCCCTCCAGTCGGGTGGCAGCCTGCAGCTCGCGGTGGACGTTCCGGTGGGCCGAGATTACGCGCTCGTCATCGAAGCCATCACGACGGGGACGACGCCCACCTTCCTGGGCAGTTCGTGCAACTACCTCCGCGAAGTCAACGCGGGCGACAACCCACCGCTGATCGCCGCGCCCCTGACGCTGACCGGCGGCGGCGAGTGCAATCCGTCCATCGCGCCCTGAGCACAGCGGAACTCAAGAGGACTTCATGTCGCGCATCCTGATTATCGAGGACGAGCAGGACCTCGCCGGCCTCGTCGACTACAACCTGCGGGCCGCGGGCTTCGAAACGGAGACGGCGAACACCGGCGCCGGTGGGCTCGCCAAGGCCCGCGCCCACCCCCCCGACCTGGTGCTGCTGGACCTGATGCTGCCGGACGTGGCGGGCAGCGAGGTGCTGCGCATGCTCAAGGCGGATACGGAGCTGCGCAAGGCGTCCGTCATCATCGTCAGCGCCAAGGGCCAGGAGTCCGACCGCGTCCAGGGCCTGGAGCTGGGCGCGGACGACTACGTGGTGAAGCCCTTCTCCGTCCGCGAGCTGCTCCTGCGCGTCAAGGCGGTGCTGCGCCGCGCGGACGCCGAGGACGGCCCCTCCGCGGTGCTGGCCTCCGGCGACATCAGCCTGGACACCACCCGTCACCAGGTGCGCGTGAAGGGCGAGGAGGTGCTGCTCACCGCGCTCGAGTTCCGGCTGCTGCGCACGCTGCTGGAGCGCTCCGACCGGGTGCAGACGCGCGAGGTGCTGCTGTCGGACGTCTGGGGCATCCAGGCGGAAATCCACACGCGCACCGTGGACACGCACATCAAGCGGCTGCGCGAGAAGCTGGGACCGGCCGGCGACATCATCGAGACGGTGCGAGGCGTGGGCTACAAGCTCAGCCCCCCGTGACGCACGACCGCCCATGCTGCCCCTGCGCGCCACGCTCCTTCCGCTCCTCCTCCCGCCGCTCATCGTCGCGGTGCTCGTCGCCCTGTTGGACGGCCCCAAGGAGGTCGTCGCCGCGGCGCTCGTCGCGCTCGCCGGCTCCCTCATGTCCCTGGGGCTGAGCCGCGGCACGCTGCAGCGCCAGTTGGACCTGCTGGCGCGCCAGACGCGGGACCGCGCCGAGGGCAGCCCCGCCTCCGTCCCTCCACCGCCCGAGCGGCTGGAGGAGATGGCCGGGCTCGAGGGCGCCATTGATTCGCTCCACGCCCAAATGACGGCGCGCACCGCGCAGCTCAACCAGGAGGCCCGCACCCTCACCGCCGTGCTGGATGGCATGGCGGAGGGCGTCTGGGTGACGGACGCCGAGGGCACCGTGGTGCGCCACAACGACGCGCTCCGGGACTTCCTGCTGCCCACCACGGGCGGCCCCCTCACCGGGCAGCGCCCCCTGGCCGTCATCCGCAACGAAGCCCTGCACGACGCCGTGATTCGCGCCTGCCGGGACGGAGCGTCCAGCCACCTGGAGCTCACGCTGGAGGGGCTCTTCCCGCGCACGCTCTCCGTCCGCGTGACGCCGCTGGCCAAGGACCTGCCAGGCAGCGCCGCCGTCTTCCACGACATCACCGAGCTGCGCCGGCTGGAGAAGGTGCGCAAGGACTTCGTGGCCAACGTGTCGCACGAGCTGCGCACGCCCATCACCGCCGTCCGCGGCTACGCGGAGACGCTGCAGGGCGGCGCCCTCAATGACCCCGTCATGGCGCCGAAGATGGTGGAAATCATCCACCGCCAATCCGAGCGCCTGTCCGAGCTGGTGGAGGACCTGCTGGAGCTGTCCCGCCTGGAGTTTCGCGAGGTCAGCCTGAAGCTCACCCAGGTCCCCCTGGCCGTCGCCACCGCCCGCGCCGCGGACACCGTGCGGCCCAAGGCCGAGGGCAAGGGCCAGGTGGTTTCACTCCATGTCCCGCAGAATCTACTCGCGGTGGGGGACACCCGCGCCGTGGAGCAGGTGCTCCTCAATCTGTTGGACAACGCGGTGAAGTACACGCCCCGCGGCGGCCGGGTGGACGTCTACGGCGCGTATGAGGCGGGCCGCTGCGTGGTGCGGGTGAAGGACACGGGGCTGGGCATCGAGCCCAAGCACCTGCCTCGTATTTTCGAGCGCTTCTACCGGGTGGACAAGGGGCGCAGCCGGGACATGGGCGGCACCGGACTGGGCCTGTCCATCGTCAAGCACCTCCTCCAGGCCATGGACGGAGAGGTCAAGGTGGAGAGCCAACCCAACGAGGGGAGCACCTTCACGATTTTTCTGCCCCAGGCAGCTTCATCGAGCGCGGCGACGGGGTAGGATGGAGTGACCATGCGGGTCGCCATCCTCGCGGACATCCACGGCAATCTTCCTGCCTGCGAGGCCGTCCTCGAGGACATCGCTCGCTCCGTGGCTCCGGACTACATCGTCGCCGCCGGCGACCTCGCCCTTCGCGGCGCGCACCCACGCGAGACGGTGGACCTGCTCTTCGACCGATGTGACTCGGTGCTGATGGGCAACACCGACTGCTACCTCGCGGGCAACTACCTGGGGGGCGCGTACCGGGAGAAGGACCACTGGAAGACGGAGCTGCTGCGCTGGACGCGCGACCAGTTGGGCGGCGCGCTGCTGGAGAAGCTGGGCGCCCTGCCCTTCTCCGTGCGCTACACGCCGCGCAAGGGTCAGGACCTCTTCGTCTGCCACGCGAACCCTCGCAACCTCGAGGAGTCGCTGGACCCCACGCTGGATGACGTCGCGGTGCGCCGCTTCTTCAGCCACCTGGACGCGGCGGCCTGCGCCTTCGGCCACCTGCACTTCCCCTACCGCCGCCGCGTGGGCCGCATGCTCATCGCGGACGTGGCCAGCGCGGGCATCCCCCGGGACGGGGATTTGCGCCCCGCCTACGGCGTCTTCACCTTCACCCCAAGGGCTGGCGCGTGCAGATTCGCCGCGTGCGCTACCCGGTGCGCAAGGCCACGCAGGCCCTCACCGCGCGCCGCGTCCCCGGCGGGCCGCTGCTGGTCCACAAGCTGGTGGAGGCGCGCTACCGCCACCACAACGCGCTGATGGAAGCCGCGCGGCGCCACTCCGGCCTGCCGCCGCCGGGCCCCGTGCTGCGCCCGCCTCCGGGGGCGGGCTCGCGTGCGGCGGCCACGCCCATGGACAGCCGCCCCTCCCCCGCGGTCGACCCCGAATCGCTGCCCACGGACCTGGATGGGACGGTGACGGGCGCCGCGCCCCTCCCTCTGGACGCGCTCAACGATTTTGAAGGGTAGACGTTGTCGCGAGCCCGTTGCTTGCACCGGGCCGCCGGGAGTGATTCACGGCGGCCACCATGTCAGCTCGTGACCTGCCGCTGCTCCTCGTCCGCCACGCCGTCGCGGAGGACTCCCACGTCCTGGGCGACGAAGCCCGCGCCCTCACCGCGGAGGGCCGAGCCGCCTTCCGTCATCACGCGCGGAAGCTGGCGCGCCTCACGCCCCTTCGCGGCATCATCACCAGTCCGCTCGTCCGGGCCGTCCAGACGGCGGAGCTGCTCGCCGAGGCCTTCGGCGCGTCCAGCGTGGAGGTCCACCCCGCCCTGCTGCCCCAGCGCGGCGCGCACAAGCGCGTCATCGACCTGGCGCGCGAGCGCGGCCCGGGCTGGGCGCTGGTGGGCCACAACCCCTCCCTGGAGCGCGCCGCCCAGCGCGCCCTGGAGCATGAGCTGCCGGACAAGCTCCGCAAGGGCGCCGCGCTGGCCCTGCACCCGCTGAAGAATGGCGGCTTCACGCTGGCGTGGTGGGCCACGCCGGGCAAGCCGGTGAAGCGCCCCGGCGACTTGCGCTGACGCCGCCGACTCAGTGCACTGCGCCCAGCAGGAAGGACAGGATGAGCATGGCCAGCACCGCGCTGGTGATGCCCACGTAGAGCCGGTCCTTCTGCTGCCGGAAGATGAGCAGCGACAGCGCCACCCGCATCACCGGCACGGCCATCATCACCAGCAGCCCCGCCATGACGAAGGCCTGGCCCCGCGCGGCCAGGGCGCCCGTCAGCACGTCCCTCAGGGTGTGCGGCACCGGGTGGGGCGAGGTGAGGCGCTGGAGCGCCTCCGACGAGACGAGGTAGTCGGGGTGGCGGAAGAACGTCACCACCGTGCCCAGCGTCACCAGGGACAGGCTGGCGGCCACGCCGTAGCGCAGCAGGTCGCTGATGAGCACCTCCGGCTGGAGCGGCCCGCTTTCGTCGCGAAGCGAGGCGGTGGCCTCGGGGCCGCGCGGCTCGGGATTCGACGTGTCGCTCATGGCGCCCATCCCTTGCGCAGCATTTCGAAGGACACCCACAGCAACACGCCCACGAAGAGCGCGCGCAGCCAGGTGCTGTTCACCCGGGCCATCAGGTGGCGAGAGCCCAGCCACGCGCCCAGCGTCACGCCCACGCACACCGGCCCCGCGATGAACGGGTCGATGTTGCCGCGCGCGAAGTACACACCCGCGCTGGCCGCCGCCGTCACGCCAATCATGAAGTTGCTGGTGGCCGTGGACACCTTGAGGGGCAGCCGCATGGCCAGGTCCATGGCCGGCACCTTCAGCGCCCCCGAGCCGATGCCCAGCATGCCGCTCACCGTGCCCGCCACGTACATCAGCCCCAGGCCCGCGAGCGGCCGCGTCACGCGGTAGGCCACCTCGCGGCCCTGCGACTCGTCCCAGTAGCTGCCGTGCAGGGCCAGCCGGTCCGCCAGGGCATCCGCCGGCACCGGCGCCTCCGCGGCCACGCGCATCCGCCGCAGCATCACCAGCGCGGACCACGCCATGACGGCGCCGAACACGAAGTACACCCCACGCCCACCCACCATGCCCGACAGGAAGGCGCCGCTGAGCGCCCCCGCCGTGGTGGCCAGCTCCAGGAACATGGCGACGCGGGTGTTGGCCATCCGGTCGCGGACGTACGCGGCGGCGGCGCCGCTGGACGTCGCGATGACGGAGACGATGGACGCCCCCACCGCGTACTGGATGTCCACTTTCAGGAGCAGCGTGAGGACGGGAATCAGGATGAGTCCGCCGCCGATACCCAGGAGCGAACCCAGCAGTCCCGCGCCCACGGAGAATCCCAGGACGACGAGCATGAAGAGGAAGGGAGTCATGGAGCCCGCGGCCCATCCTCCCTTCCTCATCCCCGTTTGGCTACCGAGGAGCGGTGCGTAACGCGCTCGCCGCTCCCCTGCCTGCCCGCTGTTTCCAGCGGGACGCTACGGGTTGCTGGCGGCCACGGACAGGTGGCCGTTGCCGTTCTTCAGCGCGGCGTTGCTGTCCGTGCCCAGCTCGCGCAGCAGGGCCTCACCCACCAGCTCATCCATGGGGATGAAGCGGCCCACGGCGGAGCGCCAGGCGTGGACCTGCGCGGTGCCGATGTCGAACCACCAGCCGTGCAGGCGCAGCGTGCCCGCCTCGAGCCGCTCCTTCACCCACGGATAGCTGGCGATGTGCTCCATCTGCAGCAGCACGTTGTGCTGGGACAGGCGGTCGTGGTCCGGCAGGCCCTCGCCCAGCTTGGAGTTGTCCTTCAGGCGCGTCAGCGCGACCTTGCCGTGCTCCAGCCAGCCGTTGAGGTTCGGGTGCTCCGGGCCCACGCCGCCGGCGAGGACGGCCTTCATCGCGCCGCAGCTCGAGTGGCCACACACGACGATGTCCTCCACCGGCAGGTTGCGCAGCGAGAACTCCAGCGCGGCGGCCTCGGACTGGTCGCCCGTCGACTGCCCCTTGGAGTCCGACGGCGGCATCATGTTGCCCACGTTGCGGACCACGAAGAGGTCACCCGGGTCGGTGGACACGAGCAGGTTCGGGACGACGCGGCTGTCCGAGCACGCGATGAAGAGACAATCCGGCTTCTGCCCCTGCGCCAGCAACGCGAACTTCTCACGGTAGTTGGAACGGGCGTTGAGCTGAAAATCCAACAGACCGCGGATGAGCTTCCTCACTGCGCACCTCCAGAAACAAGCGTGTTGTGGTTGGGAGCGTCGACGACCGCGGGCGCGCTCGACTTGACCGTTCCCTTACGGCTCCAGACATCCTCGAGCGACTCGGTGAACACCGTGCCGCCCGTCTTGCGGTGCGTGTCACACCAGCTCTCCAAGGCCTCATGCCCGGAGTGGTCCAGTGTCTGCACCGCCAGGTCCAGCTCCACCTTGGACCCCGAGGGGACCTGGGCGAGCGCGCTGGACAACTTGGGTACACCGACGAACGTCAGCGCGCCCGAGATTCGAACCAGATACGACGCGTCCGGCTGCTGCTGGACCTCCACCTTGACGCTGCCCAGGTGCCACAGCAGGCGCAGGATGGCGAACGCCAGGCCCATGCCGATGCCGGCCAGCAGGTTGACGCCGACCACGCCGGCCACCGTCACCAGGTACACGGCCAGCTCACCGCGCTTCTGCAGCTCGCGAATGTGGTGGACGTTCACCAGCTTGGCGCCGACGAACACCAGCAGACCGGCCAGCACCGTGAGGGGCACCAGGCCCGCGACGGAGCCGAGCAGCGTGGCGAACAGGAGCAGCCACACGCCGTGCAGCGTGCCCGACCACCGCGACTTCGCGCCGGCGGTGATGTTGGTGGCGCTGCGCACGATGACGCCGGTGATGGGCAGACCGCCCGCGAGGCCGGACAGCGTGTTCGCCAGGCCCTGACCAAAGAGCTCCTTGTCCAGGTTCGCCCGAGGGCCGGTGTGCATCTTGTCCGTGGCCACCGCGCTCAGGAGCGACTCCGCGCTGGCCACCAGCGCCAGCGACAGCACCGCCGCGGCGAAGGTGCCCCAGTCCCCCTTGGGCAGCGTGGGCGGCTGGATGCTGGCGAAGATGTTCTCCGGCAGGTCCACGCGCGCCACGTCGGCGCCCACGAACGCGGCCACCGTGGTGGCGCCCACCACGGCGATGAGCGGT
This sequence comes from Myxococcus hansupus, assembly GCF_000280925.3. Classification (NCBI taxonomy): domain Bacteria; kingdom Pseudomonadati; phylum Myxococcota; class Myxococcia; order Myxococcales; family Myxococcaceae; genus Pseudomyxococcus; species Pseudomyxococcus hansupus. Next base: position 2,499,245 of record NZ_CP012109.1, on the reverse strand, counting down.
CCCGGAATCTTCTTCAGCTTCGCGGGGACGAACTGCCACGCGACCATCAAGCCAATGGTCAGCAGGCCCAGCAGCGTCGCGGCGCCGTGCAGGTCGGCGATCTGCCCCGGCAGCTCCTTCAGGTTCTGCCACGCGTTCGACTGGGGCGCGCCGCCCATGACGATGTGGACCTGTCCCAGGACGATGAGGATGCCGATGCCGGCCATCATCCCGTGGATGACGGCGGGCGAGATGGCCAGCGCACCGCGCGCCACCTTCAGGCCACCGAGAATCATCTGGATGACGCCAGCGACGGCCACCGCCGCGCACGTCATGGCCAGGCCCATCGTCTGGATGAAGCCGAAGACCATCACCGCGAGTCCCGCCGCGGGGCCACTCACCTGGAGCGGCACGCCACCGAACAGGCCCACCACGATGCCGCCAATCACGCCCGCGATGAGGCCGGAGACGATGGGCGCGCCAGAGGCCAGCGCGATGCCCATGCACAGCGGCAGCGCGACCAGGAAGACCACCAGCGATGCAGGCAGGTCCGCGGCCAGCGTCTTCCACGGGGTACCGCCACCCTCAGGACTCTTCGGATTCGACATCACACCTCCACACAAGTCGCCGCGAATGCGGCGCGCGCTGGATCACCGTGGAGGGCCCTCCGCAAATCTCGTGCCGTTCCCTGCCTGTTTCGGTCAGAGGGAACGCATTTTGATTGCAGATGGGAATATGAAAGGGATTTTAATTCCGGGTGACTGACTTAAAGAATCTTGAAGCCGGACCCTTCAAGATTCTTGAAGGCCTACTCCTCCTCCAGCCTTCGGAGGAAGGTGGGATAGGAGAGCCCCAACACCCGAGCGGCCTCCATGCGGCGCCCGTCGAGCCGGCTGAGGACATGGCGGACGTACAGCCGCTCCACGTCCTGCAACGAGCGCGGTGAACCGGAGACGATGAAGGCATCCGGGTCCGTCGCGGTGGGGCCACTGCCGCCCTGGGGCTCCAGGGCGGACAGCTCCAGCTCCGGGCCCGTTTCGAGGACGAGCGCGCGCTCCAGCACGTTGCGCAGCTCGCGCACGTTGCCCGGGAAGGGGTAGCGCTCCAGGCGTGCCTGGGCCGCCTTGGAGAATCCCACCGGCCTGCGGCCCAGCTCCGCGGACAATTCCGCGACGAGCGACTGCGCCAGCGGCAACACGTCCTCGCGGCGCTCCCGCAGCGGAGGAATGTCCACCTTGAAGACGCTCAGGCGAAAGTAGAGGTCCTCGCGGAAGCGGCCCTGGGCCACCTCCTGCGTCAGGTCGCGGTTGGTGGCCGTCACCACGCGCGCGCTGCTGCTCAGCTCGGCGGTGCCGCCCAGCCGGCGGAAGGCGCCCTTGTCCAGGAACGTGAGCAGCTTGGCTTGAAGGCCCAGCGGCAGCTCGCCCACCTCGTCGAGGAAGAGCACGCCTCCCGCGGCCACCTCCACCAGGCCGCGGCGGGCCGTGCGCGCGTCGGTGAAGGCGCCGCGCTCGTGGCCGAACAGCTCGCTCTCCACCATGGTGGCGGGCAGCGCGGCGCAGTTGATGTGCACGAACGCGCCCTGCCCGCCTTGCAACGCGTGCAGGTGGCGCGCGATGACCTCCTTGCCCACGCCCGTCTCGCCCAAGAGCAGCACGGGGCTGCGCGGGGCCTTGGCGATGCGCTCCAGCATCTGGAGCGCCGCCAGCATCTTCGGCGAGTGGGGCCGCGACAGGCGACGCCGGCCGCCCAGCTCGCTCTCCGCCTGACGCAGGCGCTCCTGGAGCTGAAGGTCCGCGGCGGCGCGGCGGGCGCGCAGCACCAGGTCATCCAGCTCCACGGGCTTGGACAGGTAGTCGCGCGCCCCCGCCTGGATGGCCTCCACCGCGCTGGCGATGTCGCCGTGCGCCGTCACCATCAACACCGGCGTGTCCGGGAGCTGGGCGCGCAGCTCGGGCAGGAAGTCGATGCCATCCCCATCCGGCAGGCGGCGGTCCAGCACCACCAGGTCCGGGGCCTCCCGGGACATGGCGCCGCGCGCGTCATGAAGCGAGTGCGCCAGGGCGACGCGGAAGCCTTCATGGCGCAGCACGGAGGCCGCCAGCGACGCGAAGGTCCGGTCGTCGTCCACCAGCAGCAGATGGGTGCTCATGACTTCGCCACCTCCAACGGCAGACGCAGCGTGAAGCGGCTGCCCAGCGGACTCCGGGCGTAGTTCAGACTGCCCCCATGCGCCTCCACGGAGGCGCGCGCCATCGGCAGCCCCAGCCCCACCCCTTGGCCCGCCCGGTGGCGAAAGGTTCCCACAACCTCGGCTCGAAGCGTGGGTCCACGCCGCCCGCATTGTCCTCCACCACGAGAACGGCGTCATGGTCGTCCCGCGTCAGACGCACGTTCACCCAGGGCGCGGGCTGTAGCCCGGTGTCGCGCGCCACGGCGCCCGCCTCCACCGCGTTGCGCAGCAGGTTGTCGATGGCGGACACCAACAACGCCGCATCCCCCTGGACCCACAGCGACTCATCCAGGGAGGTCGTCAGCGCCACGGCCTCCGACTCCGGGAGCAGCTTCACCGCCTGGAGCGCGTCCTGCACCAACAGGTGCACCTCGCAGCTCCGCCGCAGCGCGGCGCGGGGAGCCCCGAAGGACAGCAGCGAGCGCGCCAGGTGCCCCAGCCGCTCCACCTGGGAGCGCAGCGCGCGCACGGGCAGCTCACTGCCGGCCGCGGTGTGCCGGAGCACGGACAGCGCTGCCTGGATGCCATTGAGCGCGTTCTTCACCTCGTGGGCGATGAGCGACGCGGCGGTGCCCAGCGCGGCCATCGTCTCCTGCCGGCGCAGCCGCTCCTCGGCGGCGAGCAACGAACGGTACGAGTGCCGCAACAGCAGGATGAAGATGATGAGCGTGCTGCTGAGCAGTGCGATGTGGAACGCCAACTGCCGCAGGAAGCGCGCGCGCAGATCCGCGGTGGCCGTCTCCTCTTCCAGCACGACGAGCAGCAGCTCGCTCTTCCCCACCCACGCGGCGGCGCCCATCATGTGCTTGCCGTCCAGTGTCAGCGGCCCGGGAATCTCCGCCAGCGCGCGCAGCGGCCCCGTGGCGTCCCCCGGCCCCAATTTCAGGCCCCCCTGCATCAGCAACTGGCCGTGGTCATCCAGGAGGACCAGCGTCGTCTGCGCGGTGGGCCGCGTGGGCAGCGCGCTCGCGCGCACCTCGCCCAGGAGCACGCCCTTGAGGCGGCCTTCCTGGAACATGGGCACGGAGACGACCATGGGGCCGCCCTCGCCCTCCAGCAGGTCAATCTCCGGCTGGCGGCCGCTCACCATCCGCTGGAACCAGGGCCGCAGCGTCAGCGTCGAGCGCCCCAGCGGCATGTCCGGAGGATCGCTCCAGACGCGCTCGCCGGTGGGCGTCAACAGGGCCACGCCCTCGGAGAAGAGAGACGAGTGATAGAAGGCGCTCTCCAGCAGGGCCAGCTCTGCGGGAGAGATGCCATCCTCCGGCAAGAGCGCCGGGTGGCCCGCCACGCGCGCGAGCTCCGCCTCCAGCAAGCCGAGGTGGACGCCCAGCGCATGGGACTGCACCTGGGCCTGGTTCGACAGCCGGCTCAGCAACTCCTCACGCGCGTTGCGCACATCCTCCACGTAGCCCAGCACCGGACTCGTCAGCGCCACCAACCCCACGAGCCCCAACCCCACGAGCGCGGAGCGTCCGCCGCGCCGCTGTGCGTGCGCCAGCTCTCCAGGCGTGGGGGTCAGCGAGGGAAGTGGGGGTGTGGGTGGCGGTGGGTGGGCAGATGTCATGACCGTGCGACCCTGGGTTTACCTCGGCGCGGCGATGCCATCACGCGCAATCAGGCCCCCAACCATGGGACTTGGCCGTTGAGTGGCCGCACTCGTCCCATCACGGGCCTTCACTTCGCGGCCCGCGGACGCGTTCGCAGCGTCTTACGGCAATGACGAAGTTGTTGCACACGAGTCACACGTTCGGAAAAGCGGACGCGCAGAGTCACAGCCCGCCATGCCCCATGTCCTCATCGTCGACGACGAACGCGACCTCGCGGAGCTCATTGATTTCAACCTGCGGGGTTCAGGCTTCACCACCCACGTAGCCCACACCGGCGAAGAAGCGCTGGCGGCCTCACGTGCCCAGAACCCCGACCTCGTGCTGCTGGATTTGATGCTGCCCGACATGTCCGGCATCGACGTCTGCCGGCAGTTGCGCGCGAGCCCGCCCTCACGGGGCGTGCTCATCGTCATGCTCACCGCCAAGGGCGAGGAGTCGGACCGCATCCGCGGCTTCGAGGTGGGCGCGGACGACTACGTGGTGAAACCCTTCAGTGTGCGGGAGCTGGTGCTGCGCCTGAAGGCCATCCTCCGCCGGGGCGCGTCCACCACCGGCAACGCGGCGCCGCTCGCGCTGGGGCCCCTGCGCCTGGACGTCGCCTCGCACCGCTTCTTCGTGGAGGAGCGCGAGGTGTCCCTCACCGCGCTCGAGTTCCGGCTGCTGGAACACCTGCTCGCCCGTCTGGGCCGGGTGCAGACGCGTGAGCAGCTCCTGGAAGAGGTCTGGGGCCTGTCCTCGTCCCTGGAGACGCGCACCATCGACACCCACGTCATGCGCCTGCGCGACAAGCTGGGCCCCGCGCGGACCCTGCTGGAGACGGTCCGCGGTGTTGGCTACCGGATGCTGGACCCCGCGACCAACTAGGTGACGTGACAGCGATGTCACGTGTCGGACGCGAAACGGACACCCATGTCACGTAGAAGCGCGCCGACCTCACGCAGGGCCCCCCCAGCGTCCAGATTCCGGTCCGCTCCACGCAGCCCAGGAGAAGCCTTCCCATGAAATCGCTCCTCAAGCCGCTCCTCGCGGTGCTCCTCGTGGCCCTCCCCGCCGCAGCGCGGGCGGGAACCATCACCATCAAGGGCTCCGACACCATGGTCATCCTCGGCCAGCGCTGGGCCGAGGCGTTCATGAAGAAGAACCCCGCCATCAAGGTGCAGGTGACGGGCGGAGGCTCCGGCGTGGGCCTGGCGGCCCTGCAGAACGGCACCACGGACATCGCCATGTCCAGCCGGGAGATGAAGAAGCCGGAGGCCGACAAGCTGAAGGCCCGCTACAAGTCGCCTCCGGTCCAGCGCTCGGTGGCCAAGGACGGCGTCACCTTCTACGTCCACCAGGCCAACCCCGTGGGCGCGCTCACCACCGAGCAGCTCCGCGCCATCTACGTGGGGGACCTCTCCAACTGGAAGCAGGTGGGCGGCGCGGACGCGCCCATCGTCGCGTACTCCAGGGAGAACTCCTCCGGCACCTACGTCTTCGTGAAGGACATGGTGCTGGACGGCGAGGACTTCGCGCCCGCCATCCAGACGCTGCCCGGCACCGCCGCGGTGGTGAACGCCGTCTCCAAGGAGAAGAACAGCCTGGGCTACGGCGGCGCCGCCTACGCGGAGGGCATCAAGGAGCTGAAGGTCAAGAAGGGCAACGAGGAGATCGCCCCCTCCGCCGACAACATCAAGAGCGGCAAGTACCCGCTGGCGCGAGACCTCTTCTTCTACCTTCGCGCCGAGCCCACGGGCGACATCAAGACGTTCATCGACTTCGCGCTTTCCCCTGAAGGTCAGGCCATCGTCACGCAAGTCGGCTACTTCCCGGTGAAGTAGACGCGCAGCGTCACACGAATGTCACAGGAGGCCCTGAGACACAATGGATAGACAGGCGACCATGGAGCAGGGTCTCACGCAAGCCGTGGCCGCGCCGCGCCTGTCAGCGGCCGCGCGGCGGCGTCAACTGCGGGAGAAGGCCGTCGCGGGCTTCATCACGCTGATGGCGTTCACCGGCATCGCGGCGCTCATCCTCATCATCGTCTTCGTGGCCAAGGAGGCCCTGGCGCTCTTCACGGACGCCGAGGCGCGCCACGAGGCCAGCCTGTCGAAGATGTTCCTGGCGCAGGAGGGCCGCTACCCGTTCCGGTGGCAGCCCGTGTCGGGAACGCCCAAGGTCAGCATGATTCCGCTGTTCGTGGGCACGCTGAAAATCACCGTCGTCTCCATGCTGGTGGCGGTGCCGCTGGGCGTCTTCGGCGCGCTGTTCGTGGCGGAGTTCGCCCCGCGCCGCCTGCGCGAGCTGCTCAAGCCCGTCATCGAGCTGCTCGCGGGCATCCCCTCCGTCGTCCTCGGCTTCTTCGCGCTGATGGTGCTCTCGCCGGTGGTGAAGAACCTCTTCCACCTGGACCGGCCGCTCAACGGCACGCTGGCGGGCCTGGCGTTGGCGCTGGCCATCGTCCCCGTCATCTTCACCGTGTCCGAGGACGCACTCACCGCGGTGCCCCGCAGCTACCGCGAGGCGTCCCTCGCCCTGGGCGCCACGCTCTGGGAAACGGCTTGGAAGGTGGTGCTGCCCGCGGCCGCGCCCGGCATCCTCGCCGCGTGTGTCCTGGGCTTCGGCCGGGCCATTGGCGAGACGATGATTGTCCTCATGGCCTCCGGCAACGCGGACATCGTGTCGTGGAGCCTGGGGGATTCGGCGCGCTCCTTGTCGGCCACCATCGCCGCGGAGATGGGCGAGGTCGTGGTGGGCAGCCCGCACTACGCCCTGCTCTTCTTCATCGGCGTGGAGCTGTTCATCTTCACCTTCGTCCTCAACATGATTGCGTCCACGTGGACGAAGAAGGTCCTCCAGCGACTGACCGGGAGCGCCTCGTGAAGTACACCACGCGCCGGGCAATCGGGTTGGGCCTCACGGGACTGACGGCCTTCGCGGCCTTCTTCATCGTGGGCATGCTGGCCCTCATCCTGTGGGACGTCGCGCGCCACGGCGCCCGCCACATCTCCTGGGCCTTCCTTACTGAAGCCCCCAGCGACGGCATGATGGGCGGCGGCATCTTCCCCGCCATCTTCGGCACCGCCGCGCTCACGCTCCTGATGACGCTGGCGGTGATGCCGGTGGGCGTGCTCACCGCGGTGTACCTGCACGAGTACGCGCCGCCGGAATCGCGCTTCGCCCGCTGGGTGCGCGTGGCGGTGGTGAACCTCGCGGGTGTGCCCTCCATCGTCTTCGGCCTCTTCGGGCTCGGCTTCTTCATCCTCTTCGTGGGCGGCAACCTGGACCGGCTGCTCGGCTACCAGGAGATGCACTGGGCGCAGCCCGGCATCCTCTGGGCGTCCCTGACGCTGGCGGTGCTCACGCTGCCCGTCGTCATCGTGTCCACGGAGGAGGCGCTGCGCGCGGTGCCCCTGGACCAGCGGACCGCCAGCCTGGCCCTGGGGGCCACCCAGTCGCAGACGCTGGCGCGGGTGGTGCTGCCCGGTGCCCTGCCCGGCATCCTCACCGGCGCGGTGCTGGCCATCTCCCGCGGCGCGGGCGAGGTGGCGCCCATCCTCTTCACGGGCGCGGCCTACTTCCTGCCGGACTTGCCCACGAGCCTCGACTCCCAGTTCATGCACCTGGGCTATCACACGTACGTCATGGCGACGCAGTCGCCCAACGTGACGGAGGCCAGCGGCCCGCTCTACGCGACGGTGCTGGTGCTGCTGGCGCTCACCTTCGCCCTCAACCTCGTCGCGGTCATCATCCGGACGCGAACCCGCCGCAAGGCGGCCAGCGCCCACTGACGGTACGCCTGCCATGTCCCTCAACCCCCAGAAGCCGCGCGCGAAGATGGAGGCGCGGGAGCTCACCCTGCGCTACGGCCCCAAGACGGCCATCCACAAGGTCTCCCTGGCCATCCTCGACCGCCAGGTGACGGCGCTCATCGGGCCCTCGGGCTGCGGGAAGTCCACGTTCCTGCGCTCGCTCAACCGGATGAACGACCTCATCTCCGGCACGACGCATTCGGGCGCCATCCTGCTGGACGGCACGGACATCCATGACCGGGGCGTGGACGTGGTGGACCTGCGTCGCCGCGTGGGCATGGTGTTCCAGAAGTCCAACCCCTTCCCCAAGAGCATCTTCGAGAACGTGGCCTACGGCCTGCGCGTGGGCGGGATGAAGGACAAGGCGGAGCTGGCCACGCGCGTGGAGAAGTCGCTGCGCGGCGCCGCGCTCTGGGACGAGGTGAAGGACCGGCTCGACGAGAGCGCGCTGGGCCTGTCCGGCGGCCAGCAGCAGCGGCTGTGCATCGCCCGCGCGATGGCGGTGGAGCCGGAGGTGCTGCTGATGGACGAGCCCGCCAGCGCGTTGGACCCCATCGCCACGGCGAAAATCGAGGAGCTCATCCACGAGCTCAAGGCGACGTACACCATCGCCATCGTCACCCACAACATGCAGCAGGCCGCGCGCGTCAGCGACCGCACCGCTTTCTTCTACATGGGCGAGCTGGTGGAATGCGGTCCCACCGAGCAGATCTTCACCAACCCGCGCGAGAAGCGCACCGAGGACTACGTCACCGGCAAGTTCGGGTGAGTGGAAGAAAAAGGGGACCGGACACATGCCGTCGACGCACACGGACAAGGCCTTCGAAGCCGACCTGAGGGATTTGCGGGAGAAGCTGCTCGCGATGGGCGCGAAGGTGGAGAACCTCATCGTCCAGAGCATGAAGGCGCTCACCGACCGGGACAGCGCCGTGGCCGAGAAGGTCGTCGCCGCCGACAAGGACGTCAATCGCCTGGAGGTGGACATCGACGAGCTGTGCCGCAAGATTCTCGCGCTGCGCCAGCCCGCCGCCAGTGACCTGCGCCTCATCACCACGGCGCTGAAAATCGTCACCGACCTGGAGCGCATTGGCGACCTGGCGGTGAACATCGCCGAGCGCTCCATCGACCTGAACCAGGTGCCGCCGCTGGCCCCCTACGTGGACACGCCCCGGCTGGCGGAGCTGGCCCAGCGGCAGGTGCGGATGTCCCTGGACGCCTTCGTGTCCGGCGACGTCACCAAGGCCGAGGAAGTGCTCCGCGGCGACGACCTGCTGGATGCCCTCTTCCTGAAAATCTTCAACGAGCTCCTCGCGTACATGATGGAGGACTCGCGGAACATCCGCCGCGCCACGGCGCTGATGTTCATCGCCAAGCACCTGGAGCGCATTGGCGACCACGCGCTGAACGTGGCGGAGATGGTCGTCTACATGGTGCGGGGCAAGGACATCCGCCACCCGCAGAGCCGCAACCTCGTCGAGTAGGCGGGGGCGGCTTCACCGTCCCGTCACCGCGAATTGCCCGGCCCGCCCCGCGTGCTTCGCGGGGCTGACGTGGAGGCCCTCTAGCGTGCTCACCGTGGTCGCGCCATGACGGCGCACCGGCCTCGGGGATTGCCCGCGAATGTTGCTCGCTTCCACCGTCCTGCTGATTGCCTCCTGCATCGGGCTGTTCGTCCTCACCGTCCAGTTCGCGCTGGTGCTGCGCCACCGCGGCGAAGCGCCAGCCCCCACGCGCTCCGGCGGCGCACGGCCCGGCATCTCCATCCTCAAGCCGCTGTGCGGCGTGGATGACGACCTGGAGGCCAACCTCGAGCAGTTCGCCGGGCTGGATTACGCCGGGAACTACGAGGTGGTGCTGGGCGTCAAGGACGCCAGGGACCCCGCCTTCGCCGTGGCCCGCGCGGCCGTGGCCCGCTGGCCCCACGTCATGCGCCTGGAGGTCCAGGAGGGAGAGCCGGGCCGCAACCCGAAGGTGAACCAGCTCATCACCCTGGCGGACCGGGCCCGCCACGACGTGCTCGTCATCAGCGACAGCAACACGCGCGTGGCGCCGGGCTACCTGGAAGAGATTGCCCAGGCCTTCGAGGACCCGGACGTGGGCTGCGTCACCCACCCGGTGTCGGGCGTGGGTGAGCGCACCTTCGGCTCGCTCCTGGACAACCTGCACCTGAGCGCCAGCGCGGCGGCGGGGATGATCGCCGCCAAGCGGGCGGCGGACCAGGACATCGTGGTGGGCAAGTCCATGGCGCTGCGCCGCGAGGACGTGGACGCGCTGGGCGGCTTCTTCTCCGTGAAGGACGTGCTGGCCGAGGACTTCGTCATTGGCCAGTGGGTGACGCGCAAGCTGGGTCGCCGCGTGGTGGTGGCGCGCACGCCGGTGTTCAACGTGTCGCTGCGCAAGAGCGTCCTGTCCTTCTTCCAGCGCTACGTCCGCTGGAGCGTCATCCACCGCACCGCCGTGTCGCCGGGCACCTACTTCGCGCAGGCGCTGCTCAACCCCACCCCGCTGGCGCTGCTGGGCGCCTTGCTCGCGCCGTCTGAGGAGAGCGCGGCCCTGTGCCTGGTGGTCGCGCTGGGCAAGGTGGCGGTGGACCTGTCCACCGTGCGCGCCCTGCGGCCCCAGCCGCTGACGTGGGACGCGGTGCCCGCGGTGTTCGCCAAGGACGCCCTGCTCTTCGCGGCGTGGACCTACGCGCTCTTCTCCCGGACGGTGAACTGGCGCGGCACCCGCCTGCGCGTCGCCCGCGGCTCCCGGCTGGTTCCGCTGCGCGCGACGGGGCTGGAGTCCGCCACCTCCCTGCCTCAGAGCGGCCGGGTGCTCGCCGGCTGAGGCCACCGCGCCCCCTGGCTCGGGGTTGCGCCGGGCCAGGGCTTGCCAGGCTGTCCGCTGAGCGTGCGCCACATCATCACGCTCGGAGAATGATGGGGCCCTTCAGCAGCGTTCATCTCCTGTCGGGGGAGGACGATTGGCGCGACTGGCAACGGAAGACGGCGCAAGGAAGGTCCTGGTCGTCGATGACGACGCGGACTGGAGGGAATTTCTCCGGCTCAGCCTGGAGGACCTCGGTTACGAAACGACCGAGGCCTCGGATGGGCAGGAGGCCCTGGAGACGTTGAGGCGCGGCGACCGCTACGGCGTGATGTTGCTGGACCTCAACATGCCCGGAATGACGGGGCTGGAGGTCGTGGAGCGGCTGCCCCGAGGCCCGCAACCTCGCGTCGTCTTCCTGACCTCGGCGGCGGCGCAGGATGTAGGCAGTGCCCTGCTCTCCGGGCCGCACTACTACCTGCCAAAAGGTGCGAGCCGCGACCAATTGTCGCTCCTCTTGCAATCACTTGGTGAGTGAGCAGCCAGCCTCCGGCGTATAGGGTAGAGGGCCCCTGAGAGGAGGGCCATCATCGTCACCGAGCTTCTCATCATCCTTGTGCTGGTCCTGGCCAATGGCGTCTTCGCAGGTGCGGAGCTCGCCATCATCTCCGTCCGCCGGACCCGGCTGAAGGAACTGGTTGAGCAAGGCAGCGCCTCCGCGAAAGCGGTGGAGGCCCTGCGCGGAAACCCCGAGCGGTTCCTCGCCACGGTGCAGATTGGCATCACCGTCATCGGCGCCACGGCGGCCGCCTTCGGTGGCGCGAGCATCGCCACCCGCCTGGGTGACTTCATCACGGGCCTGGGTGTGCCCGAGCAGCAGGCGGACGAAGTGGCCCTGGCCGGCGTGGTGGCCTTCGTGTCGTACCTCTCTCTTGTGCTGGGTGAGCTGGTGCCCAAGTCGCTCGCACTGCGAGCCGGCGAGCGCTACGCGCTGCTCATTGGCCGGCCTCTGCGGGGGCTGTCGTGGGTGATGCAGCCGGTGGTGTGGTTCCTCACGGCCAGCTCCAACGTGGTGCTGCGCCTGTTCGGAGACCGGACCAACTTCACGGAAGGCCGCCTGTCCACGGAGGAGCTCCAGCAGTTGGTGGAGGAGGCGGCGAAGCAGGGCACGTTGGATCAGCACGCCAGTGAAATCGCGTCGCGCGCCTTCGAGATGGGCGACGTGACGGTGGGCGAGCTGTCGGTGGCCCGGGACGAGATGGTGGCGCTGCGGCGTCACTCCAGCCCCGAGGAGATTCGCCGCGTGCTGCTGGAGGGCGGGCACTCCCGCATGCCCGTGTACGAGGACACGATGGACAATATCGTGGGCTACGTCATCGCCAAGGACCTGCTGGGCGTCGCCTGGGAGAGCAACCTCATCATCCTCGAGGACGTGATGCGTCCGCCCTTCTTCGTCGTGGAGACGATGCGGGCCATGGACGCGCTGCGCGAGCTCCAGAAGCGCCGCATGCAGTTGGCCGTGGTGGTGGACGAGCGTGGCGGCGTGGTGGGCCTGGTGACGGTGGAGGACCTCGTCGAGGAGCTCGTCGGTGACATCCTCAGCGAGTCGGAGGTCCCCGAGGAGCTGGTGAAGCGCGAGGGCCCCAACACCGCCCTCGTGCTCGGCACCGCGAGCATCCGCGACGTCAACCGGGCGCTGTCCCTGGACTTGGACGAGGACCAGGACTACGCCACCGTGGCCGGCCTGTGCATCGCCCTGTCCGGTGGCGCCATCCCCGGGTCGGGCACCAAGGTGCAGACGCAGAGCGGGCTCACGCTGGAAGTCGTCGAGTCCTCTCCCCGCCGCGTGCGCACCGTGCGCTTCCACCTGCCCAAGCGCGAGGAGCCGGCGCAGGCCTAGGCGTTTGAGGCCAACGCCCGGGCGTTGGCCTCCGGAGCCAAAGACTCAGGGTGCCGGAGTGGCCTGCACCGTCGCGGGCGGACTCTGGCCCACGCTGTTCTCCGCGCGCAGGGTGAAGGTGTAGGCCGTGCCGTTCGTCAGGCCTTCCACGTACCACTCCCGCGCCTGTCCCCCCGCGATGAGGTACAGCCCCTCCACTTCGGGCTCGACCGTCAGCACGTAGCGGATGAGCGGTGCGCCAACGTGGGGCGGCGGCTCCCAGGTGAGCAGCACGATCCCATCGCCCGGCGTCGCGGCGAGGCTGCCGGGCGCGTCGGGCGCCGGGTGAGGTGTTGCCACCGAAGCCACCCCTCTGTCGGCGGCCCCCACCTCCGTGGTGACCCGGACCGTCACGTCGTACTCCACCCCATTCACGAGCCCCGTCACCACCAGGCTCCGCTCCGGGGTCCGCTCCACGCGGGCCGGGGCCGCGCCATTCCTCGCCTGGAGGTCGATGCGGTAATCCCGGAGGGCGCAGCCGCCCAGGTCCGCGGGGGCCCCCCACGACAGGGAAATCTGGCCGTCCCCTGCCTCCGCCAACAGCCGGGTGGGCGAAAGAGGCCTGTCGCAGGGCCTCAGCACCGCAATCTCCGCGGACGCGCCCAGGCCCACGGCGTTCCGCGCGGCCACCGTGACGCGGTACGCGGCGCCCGTGGTCAATCCATCGAAGCGCTGCAACGTCTCCGTCGTCTCGAACGACTGGACCACCGCGCCGTCCAGGCTCAGCTCGACAACATAGTCCGTGATGGGGCTGCCGCCCGTGTCCTGGGGCTCCCACTGCACGGCCAGCCACGTCCTCGCCCGATTGAACAACTCGAGCCGAGGCGCGCCCGGCACCGCCACCGGCGTCACCGCCACCGGCGAGGACTCCGGCCCGCCGGCCACGGCATTGGTGGCCGCGACGGTGACGCGGTAGTCCGTGCCGTTCGTCAGCCCGGAAACGAGGGCCCGCTGCTCCGTCGCGTTCACCGTCGTGAAGACGGTATCGCCCTGGCGCACCGTCACGACGTAGCCCGTCACCGGCATGTCCGCGGCGTCCGGCGGGGACCACGCCACCTCGGCCTGACGGTCGCCCGGCGTCGCGGTGACGTCGCGCGGGGCGCCTGGAATGTCATGAGGAACCACCGGCGAAGAAGGCGACGATTCGGGTCCCTCTCCCTGCGCGTTCCGAGCGGCGACGACAACGGTATACGTCTGCCCATTCGTCAACCCCGAGAGGGTGACCGAGGTCGCCGTGCTCTCCTGCGACACGGACACCGCTCCGTTGAGCCGCGCCCGAACGACGTAGCCCTGGATGGGGCTGTCACCTTGCGACGAAGGCGCAGACCAGCTCACCGTGACTTGAGCGTCCCCGGCGAGGGCCTCCAACAACCGCGGAGCACTCGGAACGGCGGGCTCGGAGGGGCCGTCGGAGCCACCGCAGGCCGAAAGTCCCAGCACCAGAAGCAGGCACCATGCCTTCATCGGGAGACGGCGCATCACTGTCACCTCGCTCCAGGCCCCTGAACGGCCCCCCAGCGGGGCTCGACACCTGGCAAAGAGCGCGGACTCTACAGGAGCCGTTCGCGACGACGATTGGGTGATGTCAGACACCGCGACCGTGGGACGAGGCGGCACTTCAGCCGGCCTGCAAGTCTCCACACCACGCAGGAAAGAGAAAGGCCCGGAACCTGAGGAGATATCTCCTCGAGTTCCGGGCCCATCTACGAGCGCGCGATGCAGGATTCGAACCTGCGGCCTTTGGCTCCGGAGGCCAACGCTCTATCCAGCTGAGCTAATCGCGCACACCGCTACTGCTCTCCGGCGGGGCACAAGTAGCCGAAGTCCCCCGCCGACGCAAGCACACAATCCCCGCGGCTGTCCCCTACCCTACGGCCGCCTCCCGCGGCGGGCGGCCAGCAGGGCGAACGCCACGAGCCCCAGGGCTGTGAGCGGCGTACCGCCACTTGAGCCTCCAAGGGTGCAGCTCAAGCCGCCACCCCGCGAGTCGATCTCCGTCGACGGAATGATCTTGAAGAACGAAGGCGTCGTCGGGTCGGACGCATTGAGGGCCCGGTCCACGGCGTAGACGGACACGAAGTGTTCGCCGCTCGAGAGGTTCCCTGTCCCGGTGTAGCGCCACTCTCCCGAAGCATTCACGGAGGCCTTCCCCAGCAAGAAACCATCCAGATGGATGAACACTTCATGGGCGCCGCCCAAGGCGACACCGCGGAACTGGGGCGTGGGTGTCTCCACCGTGCTCCCGGCCTCCGGGGACTCCAGCACTGGCAAATCGGGCGGTGTGTCATCCACGGTCCATGCAGCGGGGGTGGTGACTTCCTCGTTCCCGACGCTGTCCGTGGCGCGAATCGCGAGCCGGTTCACCCCCTGAACAAGGCCCGTGGGCACGAATGGAGAGGCGCACGGCACGAAGCCGCCATCGTTCAAACTGCACTCGAAAACGACATCCGACTCATCCACCGCGGTGAACGCGAAGCTGGAGGCCGCCGACTGAGAGAACTCGGCGGGGACCGTCCCAATGGTCGTCCTCGGCGGAATGGAATCGACCGCCCACTCGACGACGACCGGCGAAGGGTCCACGTTGCCCGCCAGGTCCTTGGCGCGGACGCGCATCGAGTGCGACCCGTCCTGGGCGACGGTGACCTGATGGGGTGATGGACAGTTCTGGAAGTCCGCGCCGTTGAGGCTGCACTCGAACGTCGCGAAGTTGGGCTCGTTCAGGTGCTGGAACTCGAAGTGGACGGTCCGCTCACGCCCGCGCGCTGCAGGCCGAACGGAGACGGCGGTCTCCGGCGGCAGCGTGTCCACGATGATGATGCGACGCTCAGACACTTCCAGTGCGGACGTGTTGTTGGCTCCGTCCCGATGCGTGACCCCCAGCGTGTGCGAGCCCTCCGAGAGCAGCACCCCGTCCACCCGCCACAAGCCCGTGATTGAGATCACATTCGACCCAAGCGCCAACGGCGGCACGGAGTCCACGTCGTACACGGTGACAGTCCCACCCTCGGTGGCGGTTCCCTCGATGGCGGGTGCCCGCGTGTTGATGTAGGTGGAAGCTGGATTGGTGATGAGCGGCGCCGGAGGCGGCGTCATGTCCACCGTCCAGTATCGGGTCTCACCCACCGTGTCCCGATCGAGATTGTCGAGGTCCACGGCCTGGACGTTCATCGTGTGGTCGCCCTCGCCGACGTCGATGGCCCAGTCCACTTCACGCCGCTCCGAGTCGATGGTGCCGCAAGAGCGCTCGGGCTCCGTGTTCAGACGGCAGAAGAATTCGACGTTCCCCTTGGTCGACGAGAAGGTGAACTCCATCCGGGGGTTGTTGGTGAGGGTCTCCGTCGGCTTGGTGATGAAGGTCCTCACGGGGCCGGACAGCACCCGCCAGAAATGCGTGGCGGGCGTTTGGTCCACATTGCCGGCGCGATCCACGGCGCGAACGAGCATCGTGTGGTCCCCGTCACCGACGGTCAGATCATGCGGAGACGCGCAGGTGTAGAACGGCCCGCCATCAAGGCTGCACTCGAACCGATCGATATCGTCCGCGCCGGGTGCATGGAACCCGAAACGAGCGTTGAACAGGCTCGTCAACGCATTAGGCACCTCCGCCGTGAACGCCGTATTCGGAGGCGTGGTGTCCACCAGCCACGCGTGACTCGCGGGCGTTGCGTCTGTATTTCCCACGCGGTCCACCGCCCGGACCTGGAGCTGGTACCGGGTGCCATCCGCCCCCCCCGAAACGACATGCGCGGCGGGGCACCGGACCCAGTTCCCCGTGGTGGGCGTTGACGGCGCCACCGTGTTCAGACGGCATTCGAAGTACGCCACGTCCGTCGCGGTCGAAGTGAAACCAAATGGAGACGCCGTCACGTTGGTCGGGTCACGCGGGGGCGCGGGTGAGGTCGGGCTGATGGCGGTATCTGGCGCGGTGGTATCCACCTCCCAGCTATGCGTCGCAGGGGTCGGATCCACGTTTCCTGCCTGGTCCACGGCCCTCACCTGGAAGACGTGCGTCCCGTCCGCGGGAATCGTCTCCGGCTGGTAGGGACTCGTGCACGTCGTGAATGCCTCCGCGTCCAGGCTGCACTCCAGCCGCGCGATGTCCCCGCCCACGCCCTGGAACGTGAACGCGATGTTCTCGCGGGTCACGGCGGGCCTCGGGCTTCCCGTGAACACCGTATCCGGCGCCATCGTGTCCACGGACCACGAATACGTGGCGAAATCATCGGACTGGTTGCCAGCCCGGTCCACCGCCCGCACCGACAACGTGTACCGGGTGGCATTTCTCAGGTTGGGGAACAGGCTGGAAGCACCACACGTCTGCCAACCCGGCAGCGGTGGCACGTGCGCGGGCACGGCCTGCAACAAGCACTCGAAACGGATGACGTCCGTCGCCGTGGAGTTGAAGTCGAAACCCGCCGTCGTCTGATTGCTCGGGTCCGCGGGTCTCGTCACGATGGTGACGGGTGGTGCCTGCGTGTCCACCTCCCAACTATGGGTCGCGGGCGTCGGGTCCACGTTCCCCGCGTGGTCCACGGCCCTCACCTGGAAGACGTGCGACCCGTCTGCGGGAATCACTGCCGGCTGGTAGGGACTCGTGCACGGCCTGAACGCCTCGGCATCCAGGCTGCACTCCAGGCGCGCGATATCTCCGCCCAACCCCTGGAACGTAAACGAGATGTTCTGGCGCGTCACAGCGGGCCTCGGGCTACCCGTGAACTCCGTGTCGGGCGCCACCAGATCCACCGTCCACGCGTGCGTCGCGGGCGTCACCGTCTCATTGAGAGCCCGGTCCACCGCTCGCACCGACAACGTGTACCGCGTCCCGTGGGTCAGGTTCGGAAACAGGCTGGAGGCCGCACACGTCTGCCAACTCGGCAAAGGCGGCTCGGGTTCGGGGCTCGCCTCCAACAAACACTCGAAGCGCACGACGTCCGTCGCCGTGGAGTCGAAATCAAAGCCCGCCGTCGCCTGGTTGCTCGGATCGGACGGTTTGTTCACGATGGTGACCGGCGGAGGAACCGTGTCCACCTCCCAGCGATGCATCGCGGGCGTCGGATCCACGTTCCCGGCCTGGTCCACGGCCCTCACCTGGAAGACATGAGGACCATCCGCCGGCCGCGTCGTCGGCCGATAAGGACTCGTGCACGTCGTGAACTCAGCCGAATCCAGGCTGCACTCGAGTCGCGCGATGTCACCGCCCACGCCCTGGAACGCGAACGAGATGTTCTCGGACGTCACCGTGGGCAGCGCGCTCCCCGTGAACTCTGTGTTTGGGGGCGTCGTGTCCACCACCCACGAACGCGTCGCGGGCGCTGCGGACACATTCCCAGCCCGGTCCACGGCCCGCACCGACAACGTGTATTGGGCAGCGTTCTGAAGTCCCGTCAGCCCATGATGGGCGGGACATGTGACCCATCCCGTCGGCGGGTCAAATGGGGGCTGACGAACCAGTTCACATTCGAATCTCACGACATCGGAAGCAGTCGTTGCAAAACCAAACTCAGCGGTCGTGAATCGCGAACGTGCGGCGGGGGGGGTTGGGTTCGCAGCGAGAATCGCTACATCGGGAGCGTCATGGTCCACGACGAATTCGATGATGGCTGGCGACGCATCCACGTTCTGAGCGGCATCAATCGCACGGGCCTCGAAGCGATGGGTCCCACTCCCACTGAGTGCAAAAGTACGAGGAGATGAACACGCCCCAAAGCTGGGGCTGGGCGTCGAGGGAGTCACCAGCCTGCACTCATACGAGCAACTGGGCGTGGTGGTTCCATTGCACGGAGACCCATCCGCCTCGAAACCTTGAATGGTGAAGCTGATGCTCGTGGCCCGCGTGGGGAACGTCACGCTCGTGGAAGCCTGCGTATCCGGTGGCAGGGTGTCCACCCGCAGCGTAAGCGGCCCACTGTAGCTGCCTTGCAGCCCCTGAACTTCATGTGCCGCACGCAACGTCGACGTTTCATTCGCAGGCAGGGAGACCGTCACGGAGAACTGGCCATTCGCGCCCACGACGGTCCGTGCGAGCAGCACCTGGACCTGAGAGCTGGCCGTGTGATTCCGATAGATGAGCACCGTCCCGCCCGGCGTGCCCGTTCCCGTGATTTGGGGATACGCCGTCTTGATGGGGGATGCGAGCGCCGACAGTGTTGGCACCGCGATGGGATTTGGCATCCCACCCATCAGGAAACCGACGGTCCCCACGTACGGCGGCGAATGCTGAACTGGATGAATGGGCAGCGCGCCTTGAGGAATTGGCGGTGAGCTCGGCCCTCCGTTGGCCGTCATTCCCGCGAGCCCCGCGGCCACGGACACCGGGCAACTCGAGCTGCTCGCGGACTGGAAGAAGATGCGTCCACCGCCGCCACCGCCACCCGGCCCCGCTGCATTGGCCGCGGCCGATGACGACGATTGAACGGCGCCGCCAGTTCCACCCTCCGCGTGCAATTCCGTTCCGACGCAGGCTCCCACGAGCCGAAGGGAGATGGTGCCACCACCACCACCGCCGCCGCCGCTGACGACACTCGCTTCGGCGCTCCCTCCCGAAGCCGCCACGACGCCGCCGTTCAAGCTCGCCGCGCGAAGGAAGACAATGCCTCCGCCGGCTCCGCCGTTGGGGGTCGTTGTCGCGGTGGCGTGCACGCCTTGGCCACTACCGCCGCCGCCGCCCAGCGACAGTTGCGTCAACGGAGAGTAGGCCAGCGACGCACCGCCCAGCCCGCCGACGTCACGTGAAGCGCCACCGCTCGCGCGATCCCGCGCATTACCACCCATGCCGCCAAGCCCCGCGTTACCGCCGCCACCACCACCCGACTGTCTGCACGCGCCGCCACCACCACCCGTGGTGGCGTTCGCATTCCCCCGCGTCGTTCCCGCATCGTAGACGTGCGCCGACAGGCCCTCTCCCTTCGAGCCCAAGCGGTAATCGGTGGGACCGTCATCATCCGCGTCGCATCCGTCCGCGGGCGTGCCCCCATCCTCAGGGGGCGGCTCGGGCGTGAAGACGCCACCCCGGAACCCCTTCGCCGAGGCACTGATGCGCCCCGTGTCATTGAGGTTGATGGCCCCGCTCGAGAACAGCGCTACCACGCCGCCCGTCACGCCATTCCAGGGCAAGGCCTCGATGACCGCGTCGTCCTCGACCGTGACGTTCGAGTACTCGGGCACCAGGATGACCTGCGTGGCGAGCACTTCGTAGGCGTGCTTGAGCGGCTGGGTCAGCACCATCCTCCGGGTGCCTGTCGTGTACGAAGACACCCGCGCCAACTCCCACCGGCCGACGCTGCTGAGTTCCAGGTCGATGGTGTTCTGCCCCGTGCCCGAACCTGGCACGGGGCCAGCGGCGGGACTGGTGGCCTGGAGCACCAACACGAGCTTGTTGGTCGCGAAGCTCAGGTTCTCGCTGCCCAGCCGTGATGTCCCGAGGTCGAGCACCGGACGGCCCTGCGTATCCGTACTGATGGCGGTGACCTGGGCGTAGGTATTGACCTGCGCCACTTCTTCTTCGGCAACGGTCAGCGAGCCGTCTGAGCTCCCGCCCACCCAGAATGTATCGGGCCCGGCGACCGCGACGATGGCGCTCAGCGCCACCGCCCCCGCGAGCACCATCCTGAGCCACGTTCCGTTCATCGAGACGCTCTTGTGTGGATGGCCCATGGCTCAGCGACGGGGCGTGCCCGTCTTCTCCTTTTCGGGAACCACCAGCAGGAACTCCACGCGGCGGTTGTTCTCGCGGCCGTTCGAGGTCGCGTTGCTGTCGATGGGGCGGTCCTGACCGAAGCCCACGGACTGCAAGCGTCCCGGCTCCACGCCCTTGGTGATGAGGTATTGACGCACCGCCTCCGCGCGGCCCTGCGACAGCCGGCGGTTCGCATCCGGGAAGCCCCGGTCATCCGTGTGCGCGCCCACGACGACGGACGGAATCTCCGGGTGCTCGTTGATGACCTTCGCCACCCAGTCCAGCAGTTCGTAGGAGCGGCTCTGCACGCGCGCCTGCGAAGGCTCGAAGAACACCTTGCCCATCACCACCAGGCGGTCGGGCCGCAGCTCCACCAACGGCAGCACGTGCAGCGGACAGCCCAGGTTCTTCGCGTCACCGGGCTCGTTCGCGCAACTGTCCACCCGGTTGGGCACGCCGTCCTTGTCCGAGTCCGACTCCGGGCAGCCATTGCGCTCCGGAGGACCCGGCTCGTTCGGGCACTCGTCCTTGTCGTTGTCGATGCCGTCGCCGTCCGTGTCCCGGATGGGGCAGCCCCGGTTGTCCGCGGGCCCCGGATCATTGGGGCAGCTATCGATTTCATCAGGGACCTCGTCACCGTCCTGGTCGGGGATGGGGCACCCCTGGCGCGCCGCCGGCCCCGGCTCCAGCGGGCAGCCGTCGAGCATGTCCTCGATGCCGTCGCCGTCGGTGTCCTGCGCGGAGCAGCCCTGCCGCGCGACGTCGCCCGCCACCAGCGGGCACTTGTCGTCGCCGTTCCGGACGCCGTCCATGTCCTCGTCCAGGTCGGGGCACTCCACGACCTTCACTTCGGGAGGCAGCCCCATCTCACACATCACCGACGACTCGCCCGGGCCGCGCGGCGGCGTCACCTGACCGAAGGCGCCGCCCACCATCAACCGGAACAGCGGCGTTCCCGGCGCGGAGCCGACGCCAATGCCCACCAACCCGAACAGCTCCAGCGAGGAATTGACCAGGTAGCGGCCGCCGGGCAGCAGCTCCACGGAGGTGGGCTGATTCGTCAGCGGCACCATGCCCCGCACGTTGAACTCCCACCGCATCCGCCGGCCGGTGGTGGCGAGCGCCAGGCCCACCCGCAGCTCCTCGCCCACCTCGTCCTCGAGGTCGCCCGTTCTTTCCGTCAACAACAGACGCGGACGCCGCTCATAGCCAATCTCCGCGCCCGCGCGGACGAAGCCGAAGTGGCGGCCCACCATCACCTTGGGCGAGAAGCGCAGCGAATCACCATCCCGGGAGAACGCGTCGCGCGAGCCCAATGGCAGACCCACGCCCAGCTCCACCGCGAGGTCCACGCCGCCCTGCACATCCTGCCGCAGCAGACCGAACCGGCCGCTCACGCGCGGCGTCGCCAGGGCCTGGCTGGCGGGCGCGGCGATGTTCTTCTCCTGCATCAGCAGCGTGTTGCCACCTTGAAAGGCAACCAGCGGCACCTGGAGCCCCACCTGCAACCAGTCCAACGGGGCGTAGGCGGCGGCCAGATGCGCGGTGGCGCGGCTGCCCACCACCGCCAGCTCCCGGCCCGAATCGACGAAGAGCAGCGGGTTGTGGGCGTAGTGCGCGAGCACCGTGGCGCGGAAGCGCCCCTTGGGAAGGAGCTCACCCAGGCCCACCAACAGCGAGCCCTCCGCTCCGGGGTTCAGCTCCAGGCGCTCCAGGTCGAACCCGCGCTGAAGGGGCGATCCTTCCTGCGCCCCAGCGGACAGGGACGACAGCACCAGTGCCAACGCGAGCCCGCGGTGCAGGAGCTCTTTTCTTCTCATGATTCTCCCCGAAGGAAGCTGCCTGGGTACCCCGGGGACACCTGCGGTTTCAAGCCAGCCCCCCTTTTCCACTCTATACCGAAGCGCTGCCTGAAATGGAGTGGGCACCGGCTGCGCTTCACGGCGGCAATGAAAATTTCGTGTCAGGCCCCCTTGGTACGTCAATTCGTGGCATGCTGCCGCACCACTATCGGGCCACCTCCTCTGGATGCGGCCCCGCCCCGGGGGTCTGTGGATGATCGCGAACGCCGCCTTGCAAGCCAACCAGGCTGAGTTCGAGTTCCAGGCAGGGCCATTCACCGCCGGAGAGCTGGCGGTCCTCGGGTTCGAGGCCGAGGAGACGCTGTCACAGCCCTACGCCGTCGAAGTCGCGCTGGCCGCCCGGCCGGACGTGGAGATCGATGAGAAGGCGTTGTTGGGCCAGGACGCCCGGCTCACCATCATGCTCGGCGACGGCACCGCGCGCTTCTTCCACGGCATCGTGTCGCGCATGTCACGCTGGGATGAAGGCAATGGCCCGGAGCGCCGCCGCTACCGCGCCACCGTCGTGCCCCGGCTGTGGACGCTCCGCCACCGGCGCAAGAGCCGCATCTACCAGGAGCTGACCGTCCCGGACATCGTCCACAAGGTGCTGGACGAGGCCAAGGTGGAGCACCGGCTGGCGCTCACGGGGGACTACCCGAAGCGCGACTACTGCGTGCAGTACCGCGAGTCGGACCTCGACTTCGTGGCCCGCCTGCTCGAGGAGGAAGGCATCTTCTACTTCTTCGAGCACGGCGAGGACGCCCACATGATGGTGCTGGGGGATGGCGCCTCCGCCAACCCGGCGATGATGGGCGAGCCCAAGCTCGTCTTCCGCGAGCGCAGCCAGATGGTCGCCTCGCAGGAGTACGTCCACGAGCTGGTCTCCCGGACGGAGGTCCAGCCCGGCGCCGTCGCGCTGCGCGACTACAACTTCCTGCGCCCCGCACAGGACCTGGGCTCCTCGTCCGAGGCGGACGACGCCGAGGTGGCGCTCGAAATCTACGACTACCCCGGCCGTTACGACGCGCCCGGCCCCGGCCGCAACCTGGCCAAGGTGCGCCTGGAAGAGCTGCGCGCGCGGGCGGAGACGGTGACGGGCGCCAGCTACAGCCGCCGCATCTGCGTGGGCCACTCCTTCGAGTTGGCCGAGCACCCCGACGAGTCCGCCAACCGCAAGTACCTGCCCATCTCCGTGCGGCACCTGGGCCACCAGTCCGAGGCGCTGAGCATCGAGCAGGGGTCGCTGCGCAGCCGCGAGGGCTACCGCAACGAGTTCATCTGCCAGCCCGCAGAGGTCCCCTTCCGCCCGCCCCGCGTGACGCCCCGGCCGGTGATTCCGGGCGCGCAGACGGCCATCGTCGTGGGTCCCTCGGGCGAGGAGATCCACACCGACGAGCACGGCCGCATCAAGGTCCAGTTCCACTGGGACCGCGAGGGCAAGAACAACGACAAGAGCTCGTGCTGGATTCGCGTCAGCCAGGCCTGGGCCGGTCCGGGCTGGGGCGCGCTGTACCTGCCGCGCATCGGGCACGAGGTCGTCGTCGAGTTCCTCGAGGGTGACCCGGACCGTCCCATCGTCACGGGCAGCGTCTACAACGGCGCCAACCCGACGCCCATCGACCTGCCCGGCAGCAAGACGCAGAGCACCCTGCGCTCCAGCTCCAGCCCCGGAGGCGCGGGCTCCAACGAGCTGCGCTTCGAGGACGCCGCCGGCACCGAGCTCGTCTATGTCCACGCGCAGCGGGACTTCAACATCGTCGTGGAGAACGACAAGACGCAGGAGGTCCGCGGCAACGAGACGTTGCTGGTGAAGAAGGACCGCACCCGCGTCATCGAAGGCAACCAGGCCCTCACGGTGCTGAAGAACGACGACAGCACCATCACCGGCAACCAGTCGCTGGCCGTCACCCTCAACCGCTCCACCACCGTGGGCGGCAATCACACCGAGGCGGTGGCCGGAGACCAGTCCATCAGCGTCACGGGCAACCAGGCCCTCACGGTGGCCATGGCGTCCGCGGAGACGGTGGCCCTGGGGAAGATGCTCAACGTGGGCGGCGCGCTCGCCGTCACCGTGGGCGCCGCCTTCAACGAACTGGTGGGCGGCCTCAAGTCCGAACAGGTGGGTGGCGCCAAGGTGGAGGTGGTGGGCGCCAAGAAGTCGGAGACGGTCAAGGGCGCGCGCACGATGCAGGTGGGCGGCGACCTCTCCGAGGAGATCGGCAAGTCCCGCACGCTCAAGGTGGACAAGGACATGCTCGTGAGCGTCGGCGGCAAGGTCAATCACGCCGCCAAGGACGCCTACACCCTGTCCGCCAAGGAAATCTCCCTGGTCGCCCAGGAGCAGTTCACCCTGAAGGTAGGGTCCGCCACGCTCCAGGTGAAGAAAAACGGGGATGTCGTCATCAAGGGCGCCAAGGTTGAAATCACGGCATCCGGGGATGTCGTCATCAAGGGCTCCAAGATTTCGGAGAATTAGGAGCAAGCAGGGGACCAGCCCGCGGGGGTGTGGCTTGTGTCCTGTCCGTCCTGTCTGGCAGTTTACGCTTCGCACGGACGTTCCGACGGTCCGTGCGTTCTTTCAAGGAATGCAAATCTTGGCGCTAGGACACACAGGCGCCGGCCGGGAGGGGAAGACGGGCCGGAACCTTCGGTGGGGTGTGGTCATCGCGCTCGCGGCCGCCTTGGGCGGGAACGCGGGCTGTGTGAAGCGCGTGCCCCAGGCGTGTGAGACGCCGCCACCGTTCCAGGTGGTGGTGGATGCGTCGGAGCAACTCAACCCGGATGCCCGCGGACGCTCGCTGCCCACCGTGGTGCAGATCGTCCAACTCAAGGACAGCGTCCGGCTGGAGCGCGCGGGCTTCAAGGACCTGTGGGGCAAGCCGGAGGAGTTCCTCAAGGAGGACCTGCTCCAGGTGGCCGAGGTGGTGATTCCCCCGGGCCGGCAGGTGAAGCGCTGGGTGCAGCGTGATCCCAAGGCCCGCTTCGTCATGGCCATGGGGCACTTCCGGCAGCCCCTGGGTTACTCGTGGCGCACAGTGGCGGTGTTGCCCGTGGTGGAGGAGGCGCGCTGCGTGGAGCGCCCCGCGGGTGACCAGGGCGACCCCAAGTCGGGCGACGACGTCTTCCGCTACCGGCTGCAAGGCTATCAGATCGACTTGATGCTCCGGCCCATGACGCAGGCGCCGGAGCCTCGGCTCCAACCCCAAGCTGGCGACACCGCGTCGCCGCGGAGAGGTGTATGAAGTCCGTGCAGCGTGTCGTGTGGTCGGAGGGCATGTTCATGAGCCCCCACCACCTCCAGCAGCAGGACCTCTACCACGAGCAACTGCTGGATCAGCGCCTGGCTTCGCTCGAGCCCTACCCATGGGGCGTGGTGGCGCTGGAGCTGGACATGGAGGCGCTGCGCGCCGGCCAGGTACAGCTCTCCCACTTCGTGGGCATCCTCCCGGACGGCCTCCCCGTCTCCTTCGAGGCCGGTGACGCGGAAGCCCCGCCCGCGCGGCCCGCGGACGGCTACTTCCCGCCGGCCCAGCGCACCCTGGACGTGTTCCTGGGCGTGCCGCGCGAGCGCAGCGGCGTGGAGAGCATTGGCAGCGGCGAGCGGCTGGGCAACAGTCCTCGCTACTCCCCCGCCTCGCGGCCCGTCAGCGACCTGACGGCGTCCACCTCCATCTCGCAGGTGGCGTTCGGACAGCGCAACGTGCGGCTGCTCTTCGGCACCGAGCCGCGCGACGACTTCGAGGCCATCAAGCTGTGCGAGCTGTCGCGAGACCGCTCCGGCAACCTGACGCTCGTCGAGTCGTTCATCCCGTCGTGCCTGCGCATCGACGCGTCCGCGTACATCATGAACGAGCTGCGCACGATGCTGCGGCTCATGGTGTCCAAGCAGCGCCAGCTCGCCTCGCGGCGGCGGCACCGCGACGCGTCCTCGCTGGAGTTCACCGCGGGCGACGTGACGCTCTTCCTGGAGCTCAACGCGCTCAACGGCACCATCCCCTTCCTCCAGCACGCGCTGGACGCGGGCAACCTGCGTCCCCGGGATTTGTACCTGGCGCTGGTGCAGTGCGCGGGGCAGTTGTGCACCTTCTCCGCCAGCGCGGACCCGTCCACGCTGCCGAGCTTCCAGTTCACGAACCTGCGCGGCACCTTCGAGGACCTGTTCCGCCGCCTCTCCGAGCTGATGCGCTCGGTGGCGCTGGAGCAGTGCCTGTCGGTGGAGCTGCCCGCGGGCACGGACGGCATGTTCCGCGGACGGCTGGAGGACGAGCGGCTGGAGCGCTGCGGTCACTTCATCCTCGCGGTGCGCAGCGATCTGCCCGAGCGCGTGGTGGCCGAACAACTGCCCAAGCTGTCCAAGGTGGCCGCGTGGGAGGACATCCGCTCGCTGGTGCAGGCCGCCGCCCCGGGCGTGCCGCTGTCGGTGACGTACCGTCCGCCGCCGGAGATTCCGGTGCAGCCGGGCACCGTCTACTTCAGCCTTTCGATGAACGACGGCTACTGGCGGAACGTGATGCGCGACCGGAACCTCGCCATCTACCTGCCGCAGCCGTTCGACGCGAGCCGAACGACCGTGGAACTGCTCGCGGTTCCCACCGCCAATCGCTGACGCCCCGAGCCGCCCATGGACCGAGTCACCGAAGCCACCAAGGATTGTTTCGACGCCGCCATCCAGTTGCGCAATTCGGAGGCCTCGGCGGTGCCCCCGCCCGAGACGCTGCACCACCGGCTGCGCGGGGTGGTGGATGAGACGCTGCGGCGCGCCGCCGTGCTGGGCTTCAGCCATCAGGACGCCCAAGACATGGCCTACGCGCTGGTCGCGCTCATCGACGAGATCGTCCTGGGCCGGCCCGAGGAGTACCGGCAGCTCTGGATGCCCCTGCAGCTCCACTACTTCAATGAGAACGTCGCCGGTGACGGCTTCTTCGCGCGCCTCAACACCGTGCGCAAGGACCCGCACCGGCACGAGGTGCTGCAGGTCTACTACCTGTGCATGCTCTTCGGCTTCCAGGGCCGCTACCGCATCCGCGGCGGCGAGCTGGAGCTGATGACGCTCATCGACACGGTGCAGAAGGACTTGGAGCGCGCGCGGCCCTTCGACTTCGACGTGCTGTCTCCGCACGGTGACCGGCCGACCGAGTCCCTGCTCTCCAAGCACAAGAAGGTGTCGACGTTGGGCATCTCCGCGGCGGCGCTCGCAGTGGCCGTCCTCTTCTACGGCGTGCTGCAGTTCTTCATGAACGACAAGATTGGCGAGCTGCGCAGCCGCATCGAGGTCCACGCGGCGCGCAACACCGCCACCAGCGCCACTCAGACGCAAGCGACAGGAGGGGCGCAGTGATGATGTACCTGTTACCGCTGTTGGGCATCGGCGCGCCGATGTTCGCCCTGCTGAACTACCTGGGCTTCACGGTCCAACAGGCGGCCATCATCGCCGCGCTGGCGGGCCTGCTGGCCGTGGGCATCGTGTGGGTCATCAAGCGCATCCGCGCGCGCGCCGCCGCCAAGAAGCTGGAAGGCGCGCTGGCGGCACAGGCGGATGAGCAGGCCACCACGGTGCGGCCGGACCTGCAGCCCGAAATCAAGGCCATGCAGGCCGAGTTCACCAAGGCGGTGGAGGCCCTCAAGGCGTCCAAGCTGGCACGCGGTGGCAAGGACGCGCTGGCGGTGCTGCCCTGGTACCTCATCGTCGGCCCTCCGGGCGCGGGCAAGAGCACCGCGCTGCGCAACTCGGGGCTCAAGTTCCCCTACCTCTCCGCGCGCGGCGGCGTGCGCGGCGTGGGTGGCACGCGCAACTGCGACTGGTGGCTGACCAACGAGGCCGTGCTGCTCGACACAGCGGGCCGCTACACCAGCGCGGAGGAGGACCGGCCGGAGTGGCTGGCCTTCCTCGACACGGTGGCGAAGCACCGCCCCGGCCGTCCCATCAACGGCCTCATCGTGGCCATCAGCGTCAGCGAGCTGCTGAACGCGGACCCGCAGGCCGTGGGCGAGATGGGGCAGACCATCCGCGAGCGCCTGGATGAAATCACCGCCCGGCTGAAGATGCTCGTGCCGGTCTACGTGATGATCACCAAGTGCGACCTGCTGCCCGGCTTCGTGGAGATGTTCTCCGACCTGTCGCGCGTGGAGCGCGGGCAGATCTGGGGCTTCACGGTGCCACTGGACCAGCAGCGCGAGGCGAGCACGGACCTGTTCCGCGAGCGCTTCGACCAGATGCTCTCCGTGCTGGAGCAGCGCTCGTTGCGCCGGCTGGGCCAGGAGCGCCGGCTGGAGACGCGCGAGAACATCTACAGCTTCCCGCAGAAGTTCGACGCGCTCCGGAAGAACCTGGCGGAGTTCCTCCAGCCGCTCTTCATGGAGAACGTGTTCCAGGACACGCCCGTCTTCCGCGGCCTGTACTTCAACAGCGGCACGCAGGAGCTGCGCGCGACGGACAAGGTGTCCCCGTCCGCGGCGGAAATCTTCGGCAGCACCAACGGCCGGGCGCAGACGGACGGAGCCACCGACGGCCGTAGCTACTTCCTCTGGGACGTCTTCACCAAGGTGATGTTCCAGGACCAGCAGGTGGCGGTGCGCAGCTCGCTGGAGGAAGCGAGGGTGCGCCGGCAGCGGATGATCCTGGCCAGCGCCGCCTCCGTCGCCACGGCGCTGCTGCTGTCACTGCCCACGGTCTCCTTCTTCAAGAACCGCAACCTCGCGGAGGCCGTCACCGAGGCCATCACCAGCGTCAACCTGGACCCGCGCGACGACATCCGCCGCGTCGAGGACCTGATTCCCCTGCGCAACCGGCTCCAGGAGCTGACCGAGTACGAGAAGAGCAACGCCCCGGTGTTCATGCGCTTCGGTCTCTACCAGGGACAGAAGCTGCTCCCCCAGGCGCGCCAGTTCTACAACGCGGCCTTGCGCCGGGTGCTGCTGGGCAAGCAGTTCGAGCTCATCCAGCAGCGGCTGGACAGCTTCGGGAAGAACCCGGACCTCCTGACGGTGCGCAGCGACGAGGATTACAGCAAGCACTTTGACGCCTACCGACAGTACTTCGATGACTTGAAGATGTACCTGCTGGTGACGACGCCCAGAGAGTCACGCGAGCCCGAGCTGGACGAGACGCAGCGAAAGTGGCTCCAGGACGAAATCGTCAAGCACTGGAAGCGCGTGCGCGGTGACACGGTGGACGAGCGGGCCGTGGCGAACCACGCGGAGACGTTCCTGCTGATGCTCGCCAACGAGCAGATGCTCGCCGAGGAGCAGAAGCCCGCCAGGGACCAGCGCATCGCCTTCGGCCGTGTCACCGGCGTGGTGCAGTCGGCGCGGCGCTCCCTCAACAATGTGCCCCTGGTCCGGCTGGAGCTGGCGCAGCTCGTGGCCAACATGAGCGGCGCGTACCCGGACGTGACGCTGGACCAGCTCGTGGGCTCGGTGCCGCAAATGAACGCGTCGGCGCGGGTACGGGGCGCCTTCACGCGCAAGGCCTACGACGACGTCATCCGCGAGCGGCTGGACCTGGCCTTCCAGGACCAGCAATCGTGGGTGCTCGACCGCGACGAGAAGGTGGACACGGTCGGCTCGCGCCGTGAGCTGCGCACGCGCTACTTCGAGGCCTATACCCAGGAGTGGCGGGACTTCCTCGGCTCCATCCGGGTGCAGGCGCCGGAGAACCTGACGCAGATGGAGAGCCTGCTGACGAACCTGACGCGCGGCAAGCCCAAGCCCTATGGCCGGCTGTTCCGCGCCCTCACGTACAACGTGCAGCTCGACAAGCAGTCCATGAAGCCGCCGGAGGCGGCGACGGGCATCCTGGCCAAGGCGGGCAAGTTGTTCGGCTCCGAGCCGGAGAAGGCCCTCCCGCAGAAGCGGGAGCTGTTGAACGCCAACTCGCCGTCCGGCGCGCAGGAAGTCACGGCCCGCGACGTGGAGCGGGAGTTCGCCTCGCTCATCCGCTTCGCGACGGAGTCCTCCAAGACCGAGGACGGCGAGGAGTCGCTGACCGCGCTGGATTCCTATGAGGACCAGCTCGCCACCGTCCAGACGACGCTGCTGGCGGTGAAGGACAAGCCCGCCGAGTCCGGCCTGCTGCTCGACAAGATTGAGTCCACCCGCACCAACGTGGAGATGATGGTGCGCAAGCAGACGGACAACGTCGCCATCTTCGAGCGGCTGCTGCTCCCGCCGTTCCAGGAGATGCGCTCCGTGGTGTTCGTGGGCGTGGCCTGCAACAAGAGCAAGCTGTGGCACGACCAGGTGGTGCTGCCGTGGAGCCACGCCTTCAAGGGCAAGTACCCGTTCGACCGCGCGTCGCAGGCGGACGCCCCGCTGCCCGAGGTCGCCGAGTTCCTGCGCCCCGAGGGCGGACAGGTGCGCAAGTTCGTCAAGGAGCAGCTCCTGGAGGACGTGGTGGCCACGGGCCGCCGGTGGGAGTTCACCTCGTCGGGCGGCGTCATGTATCGCCCGGACCTGCTCGCCTTCCTGGAGAAGACGGGCGCGCTGTCCACCACGCTGTTCCCCGGCGGTGACACGGTGGACCCGCTGGTCCGCTTCCAGGTGCGCCTGCGTCCGGGCGTCGCCGCGGACGGCATGGCGTCGCAGATCTCCACCATCACCCTCACCCTGGACGGCACCGACGAGACGTACCGCAACGGCCCGGACACGGTGTGGAAGCCGATGATCTGGCCCGGTCAGGCTGGCAAGCTCGGCGCCCGCATCACCGTTCAGAGCGCGGATGGCTCCACGGAGACGTCGCTGGAGGCCGAGGGTGAATGGGGTCTGTTCCGCCTGCTGGAGCGCGTCAAGCGCATCGAGCCCAGCGCGGACGGCCGCTACTTCACGGCGACGTGGGAGATTGAAGAGATGAACGGCGCGCTGGTGTCCATCGACTTCCGTCCCGAGCGCACCGCGAACCCGTTCTTCGGCGTGGCGGGCAACACGTCCAAGCTGCTCGCCATCTTCCGGGATCCGGGGCTGCAACCGCCGGTGGGCATCGCGCGCAAGGGCGAGTGCGCGCCGCAGGCCATCGCGGCGGATGGAGTTCACTGATGGCAGTGCCGTCGTCGCGCATCGGCCTGCTGGGCAAGACTCCCCGGCAGGCCGAGTTCATCCGCTTCAACGCGGCCACCCCGCTGGCACTCCAGCTCTACGGCTGGATGGAAGGCGGAGTGGAGCGGGCCCAGCGGGCGCGGGTGGAGCTGCCCGCGGAGCCCGTGTCGTTCATGTTCACCGCCCCCGGGAAGAAGCAGGCCCTGGTGGGGCTGATGGCGCCCAGCCGCGACAGCGTGGGGCGCTCCTTCCCGCTGGCCATCTTCACCGAGGTGCCCTCGGCGGACGCGGCCTCCAAGCTCGCGCTGACGCCCGAGGCCTTCCAACCCTTCATGCGGGCGGCGGGGACCCTGGCCCAGACCGCCGCGGAGTTGGAGGTGCCGCAGTTGCTGGAACGCGCGGCGGCGCTGCCGTTGCCGGGCCCTGGCGACTTCAGCGTCGCGAAGCGGCTGCTCGACGCCGTGTTGGCGGAGCACCACACCGTGGACCTGCTGGGCCCGGTGGTGGAAGGCGCCCCGGACGGCGGCCGCTACTACGCGCTGCACACCTTCCTCACCGCGTGCGCGGGTGAGCGCGGCAAGGAGCAGTCGCCGGCCGGCGTCACCCTGGACTGTCCGCTGTCTCCCCGCGTGGGGCCCGTCGCCTGGCTGGAGCTGTCCGCGCGGCTCTTGCGCTGGACGCACCAGCCTCCCGCCCTCTTCTGGTCCGAGGGCGAACGGCCCCGGTTGCTCATCAGCCTGGGCGCGGCCTCCCCTGCCCTCTTCCTGGCGCTGGCGCAGCCCAGCCGCCCGGGCGCGCAGGTCTGGCCGCTGCGCACCGAGCGTCCCGCCGCCATCGACAACGCGCGCAAGGGGCTCACGGCCGCCGCGCGGCAGGTCATCGACGCGCCCTCCACCACCCTTGAACAACTGTTGCGCGCGCTCGCGCGCTGAAGCCCGCCACGCCTATGCCGCCGACCCTCGAACAGCTTCGCGAGCGTGCCCTCCCCTGGGTCGAGCCCGTGCCGGGTGCGTCACCCGCCGGCGTCCAGGCGAAGCACGAGTCCGCCTACGAGGCCGTCGCGTTGGAGGTGGCGAAGCTGGAGTCTCCCGCCAGCAAGGCGGTGCGCTGGGATGAGGTCGTCGAGGGCGCGAGCGACCTGCTCAAGCACACCACCAAGGACCTCTGGCTCGCCTCGTACATGGCCTATGGCCTGTATGTCACAAAAGGCGTGGACGGCGCGGCCACCGGCGCCACCGTGCTCGCCGAGGTCACCGAGCGCTACTGGCCAGACCTCTTCCCCGAGCTGAAGCGGCTGCGGGGCCGCGCCAACGCGGTGACCTGGTTCGTGGAACGCCTGGGCCGCATCCTGCCCACCGTCGAGCAGTCCTCGGTGAGCGCGGAGCCCCTGGACGCGCTCTCCGTCGCGTTGAAGCGGCTGTCCCAGCTCTCCCGCGAGCGCTTCTCGGACATGGGCCCCGCCTTCGGCCCCCTCCAGGACGCCATCGCCCGCCTCCGCGCGGGCCTGCCCGAGCCGGAGCCCGAGGTCCCCGCCGCCGCGCCCGACGAGCATCTCCAGACGGCCGGTGACGCAACATCCACCGCCGAGGACACGGCCGCCGCCGCGAGCGAAGCCGTGGCTTCGCGAGGCAAGGACAGCGATTCCGCATCGACGGAAGCCATTGCCCCGCAGGACACGGGCCGCGCCGAGGGCAAAGCCAACACCGAAAAGACTGGCGTCCCCAGCAAAGGCAACACGCCTCCGGCCAAAGCCAGTGCGCCCCAGGATAAAGCGGCGGCCCAAAGCAACACGGCCCAGGTCGGCGCCGCGAACAAAGGCAATGCAGCGCCCCCTGCGGGCAAAGCCAACACCGACGCCAAGGCCCCGGCCGCCACGCCGCAGCGCGCCACACCGCCTGTCGAAGTTCCGCCCCTGCCCGAGCTTCCCTCCGCACCGGACCTGTCCAACGCGGAGGCCGTGACAGCCTTCCTCCGCACCGTGGGCGGCGCGCTGCTGGACGGAGCCGGTGCGCTGCGCCGCGCCAGCGTGGAGGACCCGCTCTCCTACCGGCTCATCCGCATGGGGCTGTGGCTGCACCTGTCCCAGCCGCCCACCTCCAATGACGCCGGCAACACCGCGATTCCCCCGCTGCCCGAACCGCTGAGCGCCAAGCTGGAGGTCCTGGCGCAAAACCAGCGCTGGAGCGAGCTGCTCGACGAATCCGAAGCCGCCCTGTCGCGCCACCGCTTCGCGCTGACACTCCACCGTTACAGCGCCATGTCACTGGAAGGGCTCGGCGCGACGCATGCGGGGGCCCGCACCGCGTTGGTGCAGGAGTTGGGCATCCAGCTCCGCCGGATGGCCGGCGTGGAGACGCTGCGCTCCAACACCGGCTCTCCTCTCACGGACGATGCCACCCGCGACTGGCTGCGCGCCGAGGTCCTCCGCGCGGACGCGCCCGCCCCTGGCCCGGCGGCCGTGGCCTCCACCCCGCTGGCCCTGGCGCCCCTCTCCCTGGGCCCCGCGGGCCCTGTCGAAGCATCGGCGCTCGAAGCGGAAGCCCGCAGCTTGCTCGCGGAGGGCCGTGTCCACGAGGCTGTTACGCGGTTGCAGGTCGCGGTGGCCTCCGCCAGCACGGGACGGAATCGCTTCATCGCCCGATTGGAGCTGGCGCGGCTGTGTGCCAATGCGGGACACTTGCCACTCGCGCGCGCCGTCTTCGACGCGCTGGACGAAGAGGTCACTGCTCATTCGCTGGACACCTGGGAGCCGGTGTTGGCCGCCGCGTGTCTGGAAGGATGGTTGCAGACGCGAACCGTCACGGAAAAGGAATCCGGACCGGTGGCAGTGAAATTTCGAAACCGGTATCGTCGTCTAGCGTTGTTGGACTCTTCCGCCACGCTGCGCGTCGGCGCTTGAAGAACCCCGGTCGTACCGCGGCGAAGCTCTCTCCCATGCGACGCCCGCGTCTTCTACGCAGTTCTCAAGGAGAAAGCCGCAGATGAGCAAAGAGAGTTCCGTCGCCCCAACCGAGCGCGTCAACATCGTCTACAAGCCCGCCACCGGCAACTCCCAGGAGCAGGTGGAGCTGCCTTTGAAGGTGCTGATGCTGGGCGACTTCACGGGCCAGGAAGACACGCGTCCGCTGGAGCAGCGGGCCCCCATCAACGTGGACAAGGGCAACTTCAACGAGGTCATGTCCCAGCAGAACCTCAAGGTCACCCTGACGGCCGCCGACAAGCTCTCCGCGGACGCGGGCGCGACCATGAACGTCTCGCTCCAGTTCAAGAACCTGAATGACTTTTCGCCCGAGAGCGTCGTCAATCAGGTGCCGGAGCTGAAGAAGCTGCTCGAGCTGCGCAGCGCGCTCAACGCCCTCAAGGGCCCCCTGGGCAACCTGCCGGCGTTCCGCAAGAAGCTCCAGGCGCTGCTCGCCGACGAGGAAGGCCGCAAGGCGCTCATCAAGGAACTGGGTCTGACCGAAGAGACCAAGTAGCCCTTTCCGGGGGAACCGAATCACCATGGCCAACGAGACCCAGACCCAGAAGTCCACGGGCGTCGCCAATGACGCCTCACTGTCCCTGCTCGACGAAATCCTGTCCGAGGCCAAGCTGAAGCCGAAGGACGAGGGCTACGACGTCGCCAAGCGGGGCGTGCAAGCCTTCATCGCCGAGATGCTGGCGCCCAACCGCGCCGAGGAGCGCGTGGACAAGGCGCTCGTCGACGCGATGATCGCCGAAATCGACAAGCGCCTGTCCTCACAGGTCAACGAAATCCTCCACGCGCCCGAGTTCCAGAAGCTGGAGTCGTCGTGGCGTTCGCTGAAGTTCCTGGTGGACCGCACCGACTTCCGCGAGAACGTCCGCGTGGAGATGCTGAACGCCTCCAAGGAAGACCTCCAGAAGGACTTCGAGGACGCGCCCGAGGTCACCAAGAGCGGCCTGTACAAGCTCGTGTACTCCAACGAGTACGGCGTCTTCGGCGGCAAGCCCTACGGCGTCATCTCCGCCAACTACGACTTCAACGTGGGCCCGCAGGACATGGAGCTGCTGCGCAAGTGCGCTTCCGTGGCCTCCATGGCGCACGCGCCCTTCATTGGCAACGCGTCTCCGGAAGTCTTCGGCGAGCAGAGCTTCCTCAAGCTGCCGGACCTCAAGGACCTCAAGTCGCTCTTCGAGGGGCCGCAGTACGCCCGGTGGCACTCGTTCCGCGAGAGCGAGGACGCGCGCTACGTGGGCCTGGCGCTGCCGCGCTTCCTGCTCCGCCTGCCCTACGGTGAGAAGACGATTCCGGTGAAGGCCTTCAACTTCACCGAGGACATCGTGGGTCACCACGAGCGCTACCTGTGGGGTCACGCCTCCGTGGCGATGACGAGCCGCGTGGTGGACTCGTTCGCCAAGTTCCGCTGGGGCCCGAACATCATTGGTCCCCAGTCCGGTGGCGCGGTGGAGAACCTGCCGCTGCACCAGTACGAGGCCATGGGGGAAATCCAGACCAAGATTCCCACCGAAATCATGCTCACCGAGCGGCGCGAGTTCGAGCTCTCCGAAGAGGGCTTCATCGGGCTCGTCTTCCGCAAGGACTCGGACAACGCGGCCTTCTTCAGCGCCAACTCCACGCAGAAGCCCAAGTTCTTCGGCAACACGCCCGAGGGCAAGGCGGCGGAGACCAACTACCGCCTGGGCACGCAGCTTCCCTACATGTTCATCATGACGCGCCTGGCGCACTACATCAAAGTGCTGCAGCGCGAGCAGATTGGAAGCTGGAAGGAGAAGGCCGACCTGGAGCGTGAGCTGAACCAGTGGCTCAGCCAGTACGTCTCCGACATGGACGACCCCGCGCCCGCCGTCCGCTCACGCCGTCCGCTGCGCGCCGCGCGCGTGGTGGTGGAGGACGTGGAGGGTCAGCCGGGTTGGTACCGCTGCGGTCTGCAGGTGCGCCCCCACTTCAAGTACATGGGCGCTTCGTTCACCCTGTCCCTCGTCGGTAAGTTGGACAAGGAGTAGAGCCCGTTTCACCCAGCGTCGGTCATTTCAGCTAGTTTAGGGGCTCCAACAAGCCCAGGCTCACGGTGAGCCTGGGTCCATCAACGCGCCAACGCGCGCAACGCGAAGAGGTTGAAGTCATGGCTGAATCAGTACACCTGTACCTGAAGGCGAACGGGACGGACATCAAGGGCGACAGCACGCAGACCAGCCTGGGACGCGCGGACTCCATCGAGTGCGTGTCGTACAGCCAGAAGGTTTTCACCGCTCGCGAGTCCGGCTCCGGTCTGGCGACGGGCCGCCGCCAGTACGAGGGCATCGAAATCACCAAGCGCATCGACAAGTCGTCGCCGCTGCTGATGAAGGCCCTCTGCGAGAACCAGGTCATCGACGCGACCTTCAAGTTCTTCCGCCCGAACCCCACGGGCGACGGCACCACCGAGCAGTTCTACACGGTGGAAATCAAGAAGGCGCGCATCAACGCCATCCAGCAGACGGTGCCGAACGCCTTCGTCCCGGCGAGCAGCAACTCGCCCCCGCTGGAGAACATCAGCATCGTGTTCCACTCCATCTCCTGGACCATCACCCAGGGCGGCGTCACGCACCTGGACACCTGGGACGCCCAGCGTTGATGTTCTTCCCTCCACCGGCCGTCCGTGCAGTTGGCAACGCGGGCGGCCGGCGGTGGGGTACCCTGCTGCTGACGAGACTCCATGGGCACCCGAGGGCTGCTGTCGCGCATCGCTGAAGGCAACGGCTCGCTCGCCCCGTCTGGCGACGTCGTCGAATCCATCGCCGAGCACCTGCGCAGTCTGCTCAACACGCGCAGAGGGGAGTCCGTGGCGTCGCCGGGCTACGGAATCCTGGACCTGAATGACATCGTCCATTCGTACCCGGCGGCCATTCCTCGGATGACGCAGTCCATCCGGACGGCCATCCAGGATTTCGAGCCGCGATTGAAGAGCGTGGTGGTGACGCACAGCGAGGACACCGTCGACCCGACGGCGCTGCGCTTCGACATCACCGCCCAACTGGCGACCCGGGATCGCAAGGGACTGGTACGGTTCCACACCCAGGTGCATCCGGGTGGTCGCGTGGACCTGTGGTGAGCGCTTGAATCCAGGGGTGCGTGGCGGAGGGCGAGGATGTTCAGCAAGTACTACCTGAGTGAGTTGTCGTACCTGCGGGAGATGGGGCGGGCCTTCGGGTTGGCCAACCCCTCCGTCGCGGGCCTGTTGGTGGAGCGCGGCGCGGACCCGGACGTGGAGCGGCTGCTGGAGGGCTTCGCGTTCCTCGCGGCCCGCATCCGCGAACGGGTGGACGACGACGTCCCGGAGCTGGTGCACGGGCTCACGGAGCTGCTGCTGCCGCACTACCTGCGCCCGCTGCCGGCCTCCACCATCGTCGAGTTCACCCCCCACCTGCGCGCGCTGCGCGGCCGCTCGCGGCTGGCCGCCGGGGCGGAGGTGGCCTCGCAGCCCATTGACGGCACCTCCTGCGTCTTCCGCACCACCACGGACGTGGACCTGCTGCCCGTGCAGCTCACCGACGCGCTGCTGGACCGCTCCTCGCTCACGTCGCCGGTGCTGCGGCTGTACTTCCAGACGACCGAACAGGGCCGCGCGGAGGTCTTTCGCGAGCAGGGCCTGCGCCTGTTCATCCACACCGAGATGTCCGCCGCGTCCGTCGTCCTGCTGTGGCTGCTGCGCTACTGCCGCCAGGTGCGCGTGCGCGGCGTGGCGGCCCAGGGTGACGGCATCAAGCTGCCGGCGAACGCCCTCCATCCGGTGGGCTTCGACCGGGACTTCAAGCTGCTGCCCTGGCCGCGCGCCAGCGAGGGCTACCGGCACCTCCAGGAGTACCTGACGCTGCCGGAGAAGTTCCTGTTCTTCGAGGTGCGAGGACTGGACGCCGCCGCGGGGCTGAAGGAGGACCGCTTCGAGATTTCCTTCCACCTGGAGCGCCCGCCACCCCTGGACGCGCGCATCCACCGGGAGATGTTCCGACTCCACTGCGCGCCGGCGGTGAATCTCTTCAGCGTGCCGGCCGACCCCGTCCTCCACCACACGCTGGACGGAGAGCACCTGCTGCGCGCGTCCGACCTGCCGCCCAACCACGCGGAAATCTACTCGGTGGACTCCGTCACGGGCCTCAAGGCGGGGCGCAACGAGCGGCGCGTGTACCGGCCCTTCCACGAGTTCACCCACACCGCGGGTGGCGCCGCGGAGCAGGCCTTCTTCCGGTTGCGCCGGGCGACCTCGCCGCTGGACGAAGGCATCGACACGTACATCGCCCTGGAGACCCCGCGAAACGTCGTCCCGGACTTGAACTCCGAGGAGGCGCTCTCCATGGACCTGACGTGCACCAACCGCTCGCTGCCCTCGCGGCTGCAGGTGGGTGACCTCGTCGTCTCCACGTCCGCCAGCCCTACGCAGGCGAAGTTCAAGAACATCTCGCCGGTGAGCCGCCCGGCGCGCGCGCCCCTGGGCTCGGAGCTCCACTGGCGCCTGCTCTCGCATCTGGCCATCAACCAGCACTCGCTGGCGGACGCGGCGGCGCTGCGGCGACTGATGGACCTGTACAACTTCCACTCGCTCACCGACAACCTGTCCGCGCGCGCCAGCCGCCTGCGCATCAACTCCATCCGCGCGGTGGAGACGAAGCCGGTGACGCGCTTCCTGGAGGGCGCGCCGCTGCGAGGCCACCGCACGAGGGTGGACCTGGACGAGGAGAACTTCATGGGCGTGGGCGACTCGTTCCTCTTCGGCTGCGTGCTGGAGGAGCTGCTCGCGTCCCACGTCACCATCAACTCCTTCAACGAGCTGAGCATCCGGCTTCACCCCTCGCAGACGGAGTTCGCGTGGCTTCCGAGGAACGGCTCCCAGACGCTTTTGTAGAAGCGGCCCGGCGACTGACCGAGGTTGCGCCCCAGGTGGGCTTCTTCCCCCTGGTGGCCTTCCTGGAGCGGCTGACGTCGGAGGCGACGCGCGTGGGCGGGGCGGGCCCCGTCAACGAGGAGATGATCCGCTTCCGGCACGACCCGTCCCTGGGGTTCTCCTCGGGCGACCTGAGCGCGGTGTCGCTGCACTCGGTGCCAGTCCGGGCGGAGGACCCGTACTCGAAGCGGCCCCTGTTCGAGGTGGTGACGCGCTTCCTGGGCCTGACGGGCTCGGTGAGTCCCCTCCCGCACTACCTGGCGGAGGAAGTGGCGCAGGAGGACCCGGACCACCCCGCGCGGCGTGAGTTCCTGGACCTCTTCCACCACCGCCTGCTGTCACTGCTGTACCGCATCGAGTCGAAGTACCGCGTCTCCAGCGAGACGGACACGTCGTTCTCGGACCAGTGGTCCCGGCGACTGCTCGCGCTGGGCGGCTTCGACACCTACGAGAAGGCGCTGGACGGCACCCTGCCGACCTGGCGGCTGCTGCGCATTGCCCCGCTGCTGGCCAGCCGGGCGAGGACCTCCGAGCAGTTGGAGGTCGCGCTCGAGGACGTGCTGGGCGAGGACCTGGAGGGCGCGCGCGTCTCGGTGCGGCAGTTCGTGGGCCGCTGGGTGGACATCGACGCGCGGGCGCGGCTGGGCCACTCCAACCACCAACTGGGTCGCAACATGCTGCTGGGGGGCAAGGCCTTCGACCGGACGGGGAAGATTCAAATCCACATCCGGCCCCTGCCACCACGCGCCTACAAGCGGCTGATGCAGGAGGGGGACCTCTTGCCGCTGGTGCGGGAGGTGGTGGCCCTCTTCGTGAGGGACCCCCTGGAGTACGATTTGGAGCTGGGGCTCACCGAGGGCGTGCAGCACCAGTTCCGGCTGTCGACCCAGGAGCCCAGTCAGTTGGGGCGCGATACGTGGCTGGGCCAGAGTCAGCAGACCCAGTTGAGCGTCCCCGGGGTGAAATGAGCCGATAGAGCAAGCGGGCGCGGGCCGCGGGGATTTACGCCGCCAGGGGGCGCTCGATATACCGTCCACCATCGTTGTCACTTCTGGGGGCTCCCATTCGCGTCGATCCGAAAGCGCTCGTCCGTCGCCTGACGCCCACCTCTACCCGTCTGCTCGAGGCCGCCGTGGCCCGGGCCAGCGCGGGACGGTTCTACGAAATCGTCCCGGAGCACCTGCTGGCGCAGATGCTCGAGCCTGAGGACTCCGACGTCGCGCGCATCCTGCAGCAGTTCGGCGTGGACCGCCGCCACGTGCTGGCCAGCATGGAGCGCGCGCTCCAGGGCCTGCGCGCCGGCAGCTCCGGCCGGCCCGTCTTCTCCGAGACGCTGTTCCAGTGGTTCGAGGAGGCGTGGCTCCTGGCCTCCGTGGAGCAAGGCGCCACCCGGCTGCGCTCCGGCCTGCTGTTCGCCCAGTTCGTCAGCCGCCGCGCGCGCTACACCGCCGAGCTGTTCCCGGAGCTGGACGCCATCAGCCGCGATGAGCTGATGAGCTCGCTGGACGTGGTGCTGCGGCCCTCGCCGGAGAACGTCGAGGTCGCCTCCGCGGACGCCGCCGCCAGCGGCGCGGCGGGCGGCGCCGCCAGCGCGGGAGGCCGGGGAGACGAGGCCCTCAAGCGCTTCGCCACGTCCTTCACGGGCCGCGTGCGCGAGGGGAAGATCGACCCCATCTTCGGCCGGCACCGCGAAATCCGGCAGATGGTGGACATCCTCTCCCGCCGCCGGAAGAACAACCCCATCCTGGTGGGCGAGCCCGGCGTGGGCAAGACGGCGCTGGTGGAGGGCCTGGCCTGGGCCATTGTCCGAGGCGAGGTGCCCGACGCGCTGAAGAACGTGGAGCTGCTCGGGCTGGACCTGGGCCTGCTCCAGGCGGGCGCGGGCGTGCGCGGCGAGTTCGAGAACCGGCTCAAGGCCGTCATCGCGGAAGTGAAGGCCTCGCCCACGCCCATCATCCTGTTCATCGACGAGGCGCACACCATCATCGGCGCGGGCGGCTCGCAGGGCGGGACGGATGCGTCCAACCTGCTCAAGCCGGCGCTGGCGCGCGGTGAGCTGCGCACGCTCGCGGCCACCACCTGGGCCGAGTACAAGAAGTACTTCGAGAAGGACGCCGCGCTGGAGCGGCGCT
The DNA here is from genome assembly GCF_000280925.3 of Myxococcus hansupus. Lineage (NCBI taxonomy): Bacteria > Pseudomonadati > Myxococcota > Myxococcia > Myxococcales > Myxococcaceae > Pseudomyxococcus > Pseudomyxococcus hansupus. The sequence continues at coordinate 2,458,303 of NZ_CP012109.1, read as the reverse complement.
TCCAGCCGGTGAAGGTGGAGGAGCCCAGCGTGGAGGACGCGGAGCTGATGCTGCGCGGCCTGCGGCCCACGTACGAAGCGGCCCACGACGTCATCATCCGCGACGAGGCCGTCACCGCGGCGGTGCGTCTGTCCAGCCGGTACATCTCCGGTCGGCAGTTGCCGGACAAGGCGGTGGACCTGCTCGACACGTCCGCGGCCCGCGTGAAGATTGAGCTGTCCACGCGCCCCGAGGAGCTGGTGCAGTTGGACCAGGAGATTTCAGCGCTGGAGCGTGAGCGGGATGCGCGCAAGCGCGACCTCGCCGAGGGCACCGGAGACGCGGACGCGCAGGACGAGCTGCAAGCCGCCGAGGAGAAGCTCCTCGCCACGGTGGACGCACGCGCCGCGCTGCACGCGCGCTGGGAGAACGAGCGCGCCGCGGTGGCCGCGTTGATGGCGGCCCGCAAGGCGCTGCGCGAGGCGCCCGCGGACACGGACATCGCGCCCCTGAAGGCGACGGTGGACGAGGCCACGGCGAAGCTGGCCAGCGCGCGCGGCGAGGTGCCGCTGGTGCACGCGGACGTGGACGCGGACATCGTCGCGCGGGTGGTGGCGGGCTGGACGGGCGTGCCCGTGGGGAAGATGCGCAGCGACATGCTGGAGTCGGTGCTCCACCTGGAGGACAAGCTCCGGGGCCGCGTGCGAGGCCAGGAGGCGGCGCTCAAGAAGGTGGCGGAGATCATCCGCATCTCCCAGGCGGGCATCCGCAACCCGGACACGCCGATTGGCGTCATGCTCTTCGTGGGCCCCAGCGGCGTGGGCAAGACGGAGACGGCGCTGGCGCTGGCGGACGCGCTCTACGGCGGCGAGCGCTTCATGACCACGCTCAACATGAGCGAGTTCCAGGAGAAGCACACGGTGAGCCGGCTCATCGGTTCGCCGCCGGGGTACGTGGGCTACGGCGAGGGTGGCCTGCTGACGGAGGCGGTGCGCCAGCGCCCCTACTCCGTCGTGCTGCTGGACGAGTGCGAGAAGGCCGACCTGGAGGTGATGAACCTCTTCTACCAGGTGTTCGACAAGGGCTCGCTGACGGACGGCGAGGGCCGCGCGGTGGACTTCAAGAACACCGTGCTCATCCTCACCAGCAACCTGGCCTCGGACCTGGTGATGCGCATGTTCGAGGACGGCGCGCAGCCCACCTCCGACGAGGTGCTGTCGGTGATTCGCCCCGCGCTCAGCCAGCACTTCAAGCCGGCGCTGCTGGCGCGCATGACGGTGGTCCCCTTCGGCCCGGTGCAGCGCGACGTGATGCGGCAGATCGCCGAGATGAAGCTGACCAAGCTGGTGGGCCGGCTGCGCGACGCGCACAACGTGGAGACGACGCTGGCGCCGGAGCTGCTGGACGAGCTCGCGCGCCGCTGCACGGAGTCGGAGATGGGCGCGCGCAACATGGAGCAGATTCTCCAGGGCTCGCTGATGCCCGCGCTGTCCCGCGAGTTGTTGCAGCACCTGGTGGGCGGCTCGGTGCCTCCGAAGCTGCACGTGGCCCTGACCGAGGAAGGCGACTGGGACCTGCGCTTCACCCAGGCCTGAGAAAACCCATGAAACGAACGCTTCAGGTCTCCGCCGTCGCGCTGTCCCTGCTGTCCGGCTGCGCCACCGTGCAAAAGCCGGCGATGTGCTTCGCCGAGGCGGGCCCCAACGCGCGCTCCTTCCCCACGCCGGACATCTGGTTCTCACTGATGCTGCACGGCTACGACAAGGACACCAGCGCCAACCCGCGTCCCTCCGTGGACTGCGCTGGCGCCCCCGTGTGGTGGCAGGACCCGGCCGCGGACGAGTGCGTGGAGGCGGGGCCGGACTCGCAGCCGCTGCCGCCCGCGGAGAAGCTCTCCGAGGAGGACCTCGTCCTGGAGACGCTCCAGGCCGGCCAGCGGCTGGTCTGGGTGCAGACGCGCCGCTTCACCAACGGCGAGGCCCTGGGCCCGGTGGCGCTGGTGGAGACCAACGAGCAGGGCTTCCGGGTGGAGGCCCTGGGCTCGCTGCGCGCCATGGCGAAGAACACCAAGCTGCGCCTGGAGAAGGTGAAGGGCACGCAAATCCTCGTCGCGGAAGGCGACGCGTGCACCACCGGTGACGAAGAGGTCTGCCGCCGGCACGCGCGCATCATGCCGCTGCGCACCAACCGCTTCTTCAGCGAGTCCGTGTCCAACGCGAACCGCGCGTGCCTGGGCGCCGCCTGGTTCCCGCTGTCCCGGGAGCTGACCTTCCAGTTGCCCAACGGCCTGCGCCGCAAGTTCGAGCTGACGTCCACCCTCACCTTCGCCGAGGACGGCATCAGCGTGCAGGAGCAGGTGCAGGTGAGTGACTCCGACCCGGCGCAGCCGGACGTGGCCCCGCGCCTCTACCGCCGCGCCCAGGACACGCGAGCGTTGGAGCTGGCGAACAACGCCCTGGTGGGCAACAAGGCGTCACTGTGGTCGCGCATGGTGGAGCAGCAGGTGCGCATTGGCGCCACCGCGGTGCCAGAGGCGCCCATCTGGGCCATGCCCCCGAAGAAGGCGCCCCTGCAGCCCTCGGAGGCCTCGACGGCCAGCAAGACCCCGGCCCCTGCCCCCGCTCCGGCGGGCACCACCAGCACGCCCGCGAAGCCGGCGGCGGCCAAGAAGCCAGGGTCCACCACCGCGACGCCCAGCGGCCCGTAATCGCCTCCGCGCCATGCTGGCGCTTCCTGGCCCCCGTGACTCTTCGGTTTTCTGAAGCGCCCACGGGGGCTTTTCCTATTTGCGGCAAATGCGTCACGACGACAGAGATAGTGGGGAGGGCCCATGGTGGGCCCCCGGAAGGAGCGTCGTGGATGCGCGTCGAAATCCGAGCCCGGAACATCCCCCTCACGGAGACCCTTCGAACCTACACCGAGCGCCGCGTGCGCTTCGCCCTGGACCGGCTGTCGGACAGGGTGAAGGACGTCGTGGTGCGCTTGGAGGACGCCAACGGCCCCAAGGGCGGCGTGGACCAGGTGTGCCGCGTGGCGCTGCGCCTGGAGCACGGGCGGGAGCTGGCCATCGAGTCCGCGGATGCGAATCTGCTGGCGGCCATCGACCGGACGCTGGAGCGCGCCAGCAACGCCGTCACCCGCGCGGTCGGCCGCGCGCAGCGCCAGGTCAGCACCCGGGTGCGTGACGCGGCGTGGCAGCCCGATGAGGCCGCCACCCTGACATGATGTGACGCGGGCCCGGCCGTCTCCTTCGGGCGGCCGGGGTCCGCCCCCAGCAGGAGGATGCACATGCAGGGCAGTCCCGGCGCACTCGCGCGCCTGAAGTCCGCCTGGGCCCGCGCCCGGACCCGGTGGTGGGTGCGCTGGGGAGTGGACCTGGTGGTGTTCGCCCTGCTCTTCACCGCGGTGGCCGCGTGGCAGGCCCGGAACCTCCCCGGTGGAGGAACGCCCGCCCCCGACTTCACGCTCACCACGCTGTCCGGCGACACCGTGCGTTTGGAGGCGCTGCGAGGCAAGCCGGTGGTGGTGGCATTCTGGGCCCCCTGGTGCGGCGTCTGCGGGATGGAGTCCTCCAACCTCTCCCAACTGCGAAAGCTCGCGGGGGACTCCGCTCACGTGGTGTCCATCGCCGTGGCCTATGAGGACGAAGAGGCCGTGCGCGGCTTCGTCCAGAAGCACGGCGTGGACTATCCGGTGCTGCTCGGTGACGACGCCATCCAGGCCGCGTGGCGCGTGAACAGCTTCCCCACCGTGTTCTTCGTCAACGCGGAGGGCCGCGTGGAGCGGGCCGCGGTGGGCTACACCACCCTCGCCGGACTGGGCTGGCGATTGATGTTGTAGCCCCCGGGCCGCGTGCCCTGACTAGAGGCGGATGAGCTCCACGTCATCCATGTGGATGAAGTTCGCCGAGTTGCCCGACGTGGCGCGCGTGTGGAAGCCGAGTTCCAGGTTGCCGCCCGTCACGGAGATGGTCGGAGTCTCCACCAGCGTGTAGCTGCCGTAGTTGCCCAGGTTGGTGAAGACCGGCGCGCACTCGCCGCACGTCTTCGCCTGGAGGCGCGCGATGTCGTAGTTGCCGCTCTTCCGCACCCAGGCACGGACCCGGTAGTTGCCCGACGGCAGGCCGGACTTCGCCTGGTACGTCCACACCTCGAAGGGCGTGTTGTTGGTCCAGTGCGTCAGGTGGTGAGGGCCGGTGCGCCCCCCGTTGTGCGTCTCGCTGAAGGCCGCAGCCGCGGTGCCGTTGGGGCTCCAGTTGGCCCAGCCCGTCATCCCGCTCTCGAAGCTGGGATTGGTGAGCGCCGTGGGCGTCGTGGTGCCGCCCTGCTCGTACCAGCGCACCCACTCCACCTCCATGGTCTTCGTCTGGCCCGCGGGCAGTTGGATCGCGCTCGCCGGAGGATCGCCGTACCAGTTCCCGCCCAGCGCGAGATTGAGGATGATGTAGTGGTTCTGCTGGAAGGCCGGCTCGTTGTGGTTGAAGACGTTCCCCTGAATCTGTCCGTCCAGCCGGAAGATCATCTGGTTCGCGGTCCACTCGACTTCATACGTGTGGAACCCGTCCGCGATGCTGTAGCCACGGTTCGCGCCCGTGCCCCAGCTCCGCTGTCCGTTATTGAAATAGTGCGTGGCGGACTTCATCCACGTGGGCTCGTTGGAGTGCCACTCCAGGATGTCGATTTCACCGCTCCGCGGCCACCCGACGTTGGAGATGTTCGCGCCCAGCGTCCAGAACGCGGGCCACATGCCGTAGCCGGAAGGCACCTTGATGCTCGCCACAATCTTGCCGTAGCGCCGCTCCACCTTGCCCTTGGAGTGGATTCGACCCGAATAGAACGAGCGTGGCCCGAAGCCCGTGCAGCGCGAGTCCATGGGCCGTTCATCCGTCCGCTGCGCGGTGAGGATGAGCTTGCCACCCGACACGGTGACGTTCTGCGCGCGCGGATACTCCAGCTCGCCCGTGCCGAAGTTGCAGTTGGTGGTGACGGGGTCCCAGTTGCTCGTCAGCACCGTCCAGTGGCTGGAATTGAGGCTGGTGCCCGTGAAGTCGTCCTGCCATGCCAGCCGCCAGCCCGAGCCTGGGTCATACGCCCGCTCACCTTGCTCCTGGCTCACCAGGGGAAGGGCATCGGCCTCGTCCAGGTCCGACTCGGGAGAACAACCACCGAGCATCGCCAGGCTGCTCGCGGCCAACACCATCGAACGCAACGCATGTCGTCTGTGCATGTCTCACTCCAGGGGGAGGGGGATTCCCCTGGACATATCCGGCCTCCCAAGCCGCACAAACGGATTTAACTGGAATATTAGTTTTTCAAGACAGTCAAACTAGATGGAGTAGTCCCCTACGAAGACGGTGGCGCTCCGGACGTCGGCGCGAACCGAGTCACCTTCGACCACGCCCAGCGCATCGAACTCCGAGCGAGGCACCTCCACCGTGACTTCGTCTCCGGTGGGCAGCCGCAAGAACACCTTCACATAGCCGCCCACGGATTTGAGGCGCTCCACCCGCCCCAGCGCCGTGGACGCGCTCGCCGCGTCCGCGAGCGAGCGGGCCAGCTTGATGTCATGCGGCCGGACGAAGGCCTGCACCGACTCACCTTCACGCGCGGCGACCGGGGCCTCCACGGACAGCGCCCCCATGGCCGCCCTGCCCGCCTGGACATGGCCGCGCAGCACGCTGGCCCCGCCAATGAAGGACGCCACGAAGGGGGACGCGGGCCGGTCATACACCTCCGCCGGCGAGCCGGCCTGCGCCACCCGACCTTCGCGCATCACCACCACGTGCTGCGAAATCTCCAGGGCTTCCTGCTGGTCATGCGTCACCAGGAGCGTCGTCAGCCGCGTCCGCTCGTGCAGGGCGTGCAACCACTCACGCAGCTCCTCGCGAACGCGCGTGTCCAAGGCCCCGAAGGGCTCGTCCAGCAGCAGCACCCGGGGACGGATGGCCAGGGCCCGAGCGAAGGCCACCCGCTGGCGCTGTCCTCCGGAAAGCTGCCCGGGGTAACGGCCGCCCAGGTGCTCCAACTGCACCATGCGGAGCATCTCCTCCACCCGGGCCTCGCGCTCCGCTTTGGGCACGCGCTGAATCTCCAGGCCGAAGGCCACGTTCTGCCGCACCGTCATGTGCTTGAAGAGGGCGTAGCTCTGGAAGACGACGCCCACGCCGCGCCGCTGCACCGGCATCGTCGTGCAGTCCACGCCGTCGATGAGGACGCGGCCTTCGTCGGGAATCTCCAGCCCCGCGATGAGGCGGAGCAGCGTGGACTTGCCCGCGCCCGAAGGCCCGAGCAGCGAGGTGATGGCGCCCGCGGGTGCCTGGAAGGACACCTCGGAGACAGCGGGACTGCCATCTGGACTGAACCGGCGGGCGAGCTGCTCGACGACGATGCTCATGACGGCTGACTCCTCCACTCCACGAACTTCTTCACCACCAACGTCACGAGCGCGAGCAGCGTCAGCAGCGACGCCACGGCGAAGGCCCCCGCCAGGTCGTACTCGTTGTAGAGAATCTCCGCGTGCAGCGGCAGCGTGGTCGTCACGCCGCGCACGTGGCCGGACACGACCGACACGGCGCCGAACTCGCCCATCGCGCGTGCGTTGCAGAGGATGACGCCGTAGAGCACGCCCCACTTCACCTTGGGCAACGTCACGCGCCAGAAGGTCCGCCAACCGCTCGCGCCCAACGTCAGCGCCGCCTCTTCCTCGTCGCTGCCTTGCGCCTCCATCACCGGCAGGACTTCCCGCACGACGTAGGGGAAGGTGACGAACACGGTGGCCAGGACGATGCCGGGCACGGCGAAGATGACGCGCACGTCGTGGTCCAACAGCCAGGGCCCGAACCACCCCTGACGGCCGAAGAGCAGCACGAAGATGAGCCCCGCGATGACGGGCGACACGCTGAAGGGCAAATCGATGAGCGTCAGCAGGACCGAGCGCCCTCGGAACCGGTACCGCGCGATGAGCCACGCGGCGGACAATCCGAAGACGAGGTTGAGCGGCACCGCGATGGCCGCCGCCAACAACGTCAGTCGCATGGCCGCCAAGGCGGCGGGTCGAACCAGAGAAGCCCCATAGGCCTCCCAGCCCTTCTGGAAGGCGAAGGTGAAGACAGCCACCAGCGGGATGACGAGGAACACGCCGAGCAGCAACAGCGTCGCGCCAATGAGGCCCCAGCGGACGAAGACCGGGCCTTGAAGACCGTGCGCCCGCCGGCGCAGGACGAAAGAGGAGGAAGGCACGGCGCTCACGCTCCCGGGCGGGCTTCCAGCCGCCGATGACTCCAGCGGTGGAGCAGGTTGACGGCGAGCAGCAGCGAGAACGACGCCGCCAGCATCACGATGGCGATGGCCGTCGCCCCCTCGTAGTCGTACTGCTCCAGCCGGGTGATGATGAGCAGGGGAACAATCTCCGTGCGCAGCGGCATGTTGCCGGAGATGAAGACGACGGAGCCGTACTCCCCCAGCGCCCGCGCGAACGCCAACGTGAAGCCGCTGAGCAGCGCGGGGACGAGCGCCGGGAAGAGCACGCGCCGGAACGTCTGCCAGGGCGAGGCGCCCAGCGTGGCGGCGGCCTCCTCCACGTCCGCGTCCAGCTCCTCGAGCACGGGTTGCACCGCGCGCACGACGAAGGGCAACCCGATGAAGGTCAACGCGACGGCCACGCCCAGGGACGTGTAGGCCACTGAGATGCCCAGGGCCTCCAAATGCTGGCCGTACCAGCCTTTGTTGGAGAACAACGTCGTGAGCGTCAGCCCGGCCACCGCCGTGGGCAGCGCGAAGGGTAGGTCCACCAGGGACTCCAGCACGTCACGCCCCGGGAAGCGGTAGCGCACCAGCACCCAGGCCACCAGCAAGCCGAAGACGACGTTGGCCAGGGCGGCGGCCAGCGACGCACCGAAGCTGAGCCGGTACGCGGCGAGCGCGCGCGCCGTCGTCACCGTGCTCCAGAACGCCTCCCAGCTCAGGGAGAACGTCTTCAAGAAGAGGCTGGAGAGCGGGATGAGCACGACGAGCCCCAGGTAGAACCAGGTGTAGCCCAGCGTCAGCCGGAACCCCGGGAGCACCCGGTGTCGGGAAGAACGAGACATGACGTGGCGTCCTCAGTTCGCGTGGGGCGCGTAGATGCGGTCGAGGACGCCACCGTCAGCGAAGTGCGCGGCCTGCGCGCGCGCCCAATCACCGGCCACCTCCGCCAGCGTGAGCCGCGTCACCTGGGGGAAGCCGGACGCGTGCTTCGCGGCCACCGCGGCCGAGCGCGGCCGGAAGTGGTGCCGGGCCGCGATCTCCTGCCCCTCGTCCGAGTACAGGTAGCGCAGGTACGCCTCCGCCACGGCGCGAGTGCCCTTGCGGTCCACGACACGGTCCACCAGGGCGACGGGCGGCTCGGCGAGGATGCTCACCGGCGGCACCACCACTTCGAACTCCGACCGACCCGCCTCGCGCGTGAGGAGGTACGCCTCGTTCTCCCACGCGAGCAGCACGTCACCCAGGCCCCGTTCCGCGAAGGTGGTGGTGGCGCCCCTCGCCCCCGAGTCCAGCACGGGAACGTTGCGATAGAGCTTCTCCACATACGCCTGGGCGCGCGCCTCGCTGCCGCCCTTTCCTTTCAACGCCTGGCCCCACGCGGCCAGATAGTTCCACCGCGCGCCGCCCGACGTCTTCGGGTTGGGGGTGATGACGGTGATGCCCTCGCGCACGAGGTCGTCCCAGTCGTGGATGCCCTTTGGGTTGCCCTTGCGCACCACGAAGACGACGGTGGACGTATACGGCGCGCTGTTGTGCGGCAGCCGAGACTGCCAGTCCGCCGGGAGGAGCTGCGCCTTCGCGTGCAGCATGTCCACGTCGTACGCGAGCGCCAACGTGACGACGTCCGCCGTCAGCCCCTCGATGACGGACCGGGCCTGCTTCCCGGAGCCCCCATGTGACTGCCGGATGGACACCCGCTGGCCGTGCGCGGACTCCCAATGGCACGCGAAGGCGGCGTTGAGGTCCTCATAGAGCTCCCGCGTGGGGTCATACGAGACGTTGAGCAGGGTGACGCTCCTGCCCGCGTCCTCCTCTCCCGAGGACCGGGAACAGCCCGCCAGGGACAACAGCAGGGCCAGCGGTGCCCAGTTCCTGGCGCTCGAACGCGCGCGACTTTCCATGCGGGACCTCGGGGTGAAACGGGGCCACGCGAGAAAGTCAAAAGCCCACTCCCTCGCGGGCAGTGGGCTTTCCGGACAACTCAGCCAGGGCGCTCAGGCCACTGGCGGACGGACGCCCACCGCGGATGCCGGACAGCAGCAACACGTCGGGTGGGTCGAACACGTCATGAGTCCCACGACGATGCCCGGGGGGGCTGTCGTTGTCAACGCGACCGGTGGAGTCCTACAGGACTTCACAGCAATACGAGAACATCTGGACTTCCCCTCCCCCAGGAGTCCCATGCCTCGACGCCCCCCTTATGTGAGCGCGCTGCGCTGCGCGCCCCTGCTGTCCCTGGCCTTGTTGCCGCTGAGCGCCACCGCGGCCGAGCGCCCCTCGCTCGTGAACACGCGCATCACCAACGTCTACGGCGCCAACGGCCACGCCTCCACCCTGGACGGCCGCGTCTTCATTGGCAACGTGCGCGAGGACCACGCGAACGACGAGACGACGTGGCAGGCACGGGTGTTCCGCCCCGAAGCGCTCACCTACGACAGTGAGGGCAAGCCCAACTTCGCGGGTACCTTCTCCCCTGGGCGCAGCACCTTCGTGAGGAACGGAGAGAACGCGCTGACCTTCTGCTTCCCCAACCCCGCGGCGCCGTACACGTTGTCCGGGGGAGTGGCCGTGTACACGCCGTTCCTCTTCGACTCGCGGATGTTCAACGGGCCCAACGTCTTCCGCCGTCGGCCCATCGATGTCCGCGTCTCGCAGCCCTTCACGCCGCAAGCAGACATCTCGTCCTTCACCACGGGCAACCTGACACCCCTCACCACCGTCAGCGGCGCGAGCATCCGGGGCATCGAGCCGTCAATGACGTCCGATGGGCGCCTCTTCATCTACCAGGGCGGCCCCCAGAACAACGGCACCATCGACTACCTCATGTACACGTACAACCCGACGCCGTGCGCGGCCTCGGGCTGGAGCGAGCCGCGTCCCCTGTCGATGATGTTCAATGACCCGAACCCGGGCCTCAAGCGCTATCCCTTGGCGTGGCAGCCGCTGAAGGCCGCCACCGGTGAGGCCTTCGGAAACACCGCCACCGCGACCACGCTCATCCGAGGCGCCTACGCATGGGTGGACCACGAGGGCCGCAACGTCCTCTACACCGGCGTGCGCTACATGGACGGCGCGCGGCGTGAAGCCGTCAGCCTGATTGGCGCGGACACGAACTTCACCGCGTACCACATCGACGGCGCCATCAACACGGACCGCAGCGACATCGGGCACCTCTTCTACTCCAGCCCCATGTGGAACCTGGAGCAGGAGCGCCACCCGTCGCAGAACTTCCCGCCGGGCTCCAGCAACACGAACCACTACCTGCCCGCCACCAAGACGCACGACGTGTTCCCGCTCTTCGGCAGCAACACGCGGGACTACAACGAGGTCGACGTCGGCGATTTGACCAGCCCCTTCCAGGTGCTCTTCCTGCCCCTGAATGAAATGGTCAACCGGGCCGGCGACTACGACTTGACGAAGACGCCGGACCTGTCGGGCCACTTCTTCACGGGCGCCCTCACCGGCACCGCGAGCATCTCTCCCGACAACGCGACGACGCAGCCGCCCTCCGGCTCGCTCTGGGAGCCCCATGGCAAGGGCAAGGCGCTGGTGCTTCCCGGTGGCGGCGCCCTCACGGTGAATCTCGCGGACGCCAGCGGCGCCATTCCGGGCGTGGGCGGATTCGTGCGCGGGTTCTCGGTGCAGGTCGCGGTGAAGCCCGACGCGGCCATCAACCAGGGCTGCACCGGCAATCCGTACCGCTACCTCCTGCAGAAGCCCGGTGGGCTGGACCTCATCTATGAGTCCAACCACACCGTCCAGGCCTCCTTCGTCATCAATGGCACGCGCGTGCGCTTGGGCCGCAGCCCCGCGCTGCCCCGAGGCGTCTGGACGCACCTGGCCTATTCGTGGGACGGCGTCACCGGCGCCTTCCACGAGTACATCAACGGCGTGTCCACCAAGCGCGTGCTCCCCGTGGCGCAGGGCACCATGCGCCTGGGCACGGGCACGCTGTCCGTGGGCGCGGGAATCGCGATGGACGCGCAGACCTGTCCCGTCAACGGCGAGGGCTCCTTCCGGGGCGCCATCGACGAAGTCCGACTGTTCAGCAACGCGCGCTCCAATCGGACCGTCTGCATGTCGTCGCACGGCGCCAACTGCAAGGAGGCCGCCATCCAGGTGGACCCCTCCGAAGGGCAGTTCGGCATGAGCCAGCAACATCCGGGCTGCAACAGCCAGAGCGCCCTGGGCGCCACGGCGTGCACGGTGTCCATGCACCGCGTCTGTGCCCAGCGCGGCGCCACGAACGCGCTCGACAGCACGCGGAACCTCCTCGAGACGATTCGGCAGCTCGTCGGAAACCGGCCGCCCATCTCGCTCATGGGCGTGCCCGCGAGCGCGGATGCCAACACTGTGAATGTGGCGTGCGGCCCCATCCAGCACGAGAGCCTGGCCGTCACCTTCGAGGAGCTCGCGCGCAAGCACAGCGGCTGCGCGGATGACCGGGCGGCGCAGTCCACCGACTGCAGCGCGGCCTCCAAGCGCTGGTGCAGCGACCGGGGCTGGACATCGGGCCAGTTCTTCGAGCTCACCACGCGGCCCTGGGTGGCCTGCTTCAACTCTGGCCTCATCCAGAACGTCCCGCGCGCACAACTGGGGCCCGCGGCCACGTCGGGAAGCCTGACCTCCTCGGCGGCCCGGCTGGAGTACAGCGCCTGGTGCCAGCAGCGCGGCTATGGCGCGGGCATCGTCCAGGAGGTGCCCTCGAGCACGACGGCGGAGGTGCACTGCTTCCACCCCGCCGCGACGGTGCCGTGGCGCTTCAACCCCTGACCTCCGCGACGAAATGTGAAGCCGGACCCGCGTCGTGAGCGGGTCCGGTCAGCTCCCGAGGGCTCCTGCCGTCACGCACGGCACCGTTTCCACCCGAGCCCTCGACCATGAACTTCCGTTTTCAATGCTGGCTACAGAAGCACGTCAGCGGCCGGGTGACGCTCACGCCGCTGGCGCTGCGCCGCCTGGCGGTGCACGCGGACTCGCTGGAGGCCGCCACCGAGGAGCTGACGCTCGCGCTGGATGACCAGCTCTCCCGCATCCACCCGCGTCGCGTGCCGGAGTTCATCGCCCCCGCCGGGGGAACGCTCGAAACAGTGGAGCTGCCCGCCCTTCCCGTCTGGGGCGCCGAGGAGAACCACTTCGCGCCCCTGACGCTGTCCACCGTGGTGGCCCCCACGCTCAATGCCTTCCTGGGACTCCACGCGCCGCGCCTCGACAGCCACCATTGGTTCCAGAGCAAGACACTTCCCGCGGAGGTCCAGGAGCTGCTGGGCGACCGTCTGGTGGGGATGTCCGACGCGCAACGGCTGGCGCTGCGTCCGGATGGCGCCGAGTCCCTGTTGGAAATCGAAGTGCGGGCCAAGCCGCTCGCCCTCGCGGACCTGACACCTCGCGAACTGCACCGGGACATCCGCCTGCCGCCGCGCCCGCCGGAAGCCCCCGCGGACGCGGAGGCCGACTCGCGGGATGACGACGCGGGCGAAGACGCGGAGGCGCTGGACCTGGATAGCTGGGAGCCGCGCCGCCGCACCGCGCACCGCGGCCCGGGTGAGCAGCCCGCGAAGCCGCCGCCCACACCCACCCTGGACAGCATCGGCGTGGCCTGGCACCGGCTCGCGCAGGAAGGACAGCTCGACGCGGCCTACGAGCAGGAGGCGCTGGTCGACCTGCTCCGCACGCGCTTCGCGGCCAAGGATGCCGAGCCCGTGGTGCTGGTGGGCCCCTCGGGTGTGGGCAAGACGTCGTTGCTCCACGCGCTCGCCCAGTCGCTGCGAGCCCCCACCGCCACCGAAGCCGAGCGAGCCCGCCCGTTCTACTTCCTCGACGGCAGCCGGCTCATCGCGGGCGACGGGTTCTTCGGAGACTGGCAGCAGCAGGTGCTGCGCGCCTTCCGCGAGGCCACCGAGGCCCGCGCCCTGCTCTCCCTGGGACACGCCGTGGAGCTGCTGGACGCGGGCAAGAGCGCCCACAGCGAGCAGAACGTGGCGCAGTTGCTGCTGCCGCTCCTCGCCGCGCGCGACGTGGCCGTCGTGGCCGAGGCCACGGAGGAGACCTGGGCCCAGGTGGAGCGTCGAAACACCAGCTTCGCGCGGCTCTTTTCAGTGGTCCGCATCGCGGAGCCCACGCCGGACGCGCTCGGACGCATCGTCGCCAAGGTGGCCGAAGACGACGCCTCCGCCACGGCGATGCGCGTGCAGCCCGAGGCACTCGAAGAAGCGCGGTTCCTCTGCCGTCGCTTCCTCCCCTACGGCGCCCAGGTGGGCAACACCGTGGCCTTCGTGCGCCGGCTGCTGGCGTCGTGCGCGCAGGACTCGCGCACCTCGGTCACCCGGCTGGAGGCCATTCACCAGTTCGCCTCCGAATCCGGCATCCCCGAGCACCTGCTCCGGGACGACCAGCCGCTGGAGTCCGCGAACGTGCGCGCCTTCCTCAGCGCCCGCGTGCTGGGCCAGGACGCCGCCGTGGAGCGCGCGGCTTCGGTGGTGTCGGTCCTCAAGGCCGGCATGTCCGACACGCGCCGCCCGCTGGGGGTGTTGCTCTTCGTGGGTCCCACGGGCGTGGGCAAGACGGAGCTGTCCAAGGCGCTGGCGGAGCTGCTCTTCGGTGCGAAGGAGCGCATGGTCCGCCTGGACATGGGAGAGTACGCCGGTCCGGACGCCCTGCTGCGCTTGATGGGAGATGGTGAGTCGCCGGGCTACCTCACCTCGGAGGTGCGCCGGCAACCGTTCTGCGTGGTGCTGCTCGACGAGGTGGAGAAGGCCCACCCGGCCGTTCACGACGCGCTGCTGGGGGTGCTGGGCGAAGGCCGCCTCACCGACGCCTCCGGGCGCTTCACGGACTTCCGCAACGCGCTCATCATCCTCACCAGCAACCTGGGCGCGGACACCCTGCGCGCCCGCGTGGGCTTCGATGCGACGGGCGGTGCCCCCGACATGGCGGCCTTGCGCACGCACTACCTCTCCGAGGTGCAGCGCTTCTTCCGGCCGGAGCTGTTCAACCGCCTGGACGACGTGGTCGTCTTCTCGCCGCTGGCCGCCCCGCTGCTGCGCCGGCTGGTGGTGCGCGAACTCGAAGCCGTGTGCCGGCGCCCCGGTCTTTCACTCCATGACGCCGTGCTGGACGTCACCCCCGCCGCGCAGGACTGGCTGGCCCTGCGCGGCTTCGACGCCCGCTATGGCGCCCGTCCCCTGAAGCGGGCCCTGGAGCGCGAGCTGGTGGTGCCCGTGGCGGGCTGGCTCGCGGCCCATCGCCGCACGGGGCCGGCGAGCCTCACGGTGGACGCCGGCGCGAGCGGGCTCGAGCTGCGCGCCGAAGCCCTGGGTGGCGCCGCGGAGAGCGCGGGCCGGGAGAGTCTCGAACAGATTCTCGAAGAAGCAGCCACCGTGCGGGCGGAGGTCCAGCGGTGGAGCCACTCCCCGCCCATGAGCGCCCTTCGCCGCGTCCTGGCCGTCTTCGACAAGGTCTCCCGCAACTCCGCGTACTGGGCGGAGCGCTCCCTGGCCGAAGACAGCTCGCGCAAGTCGGCGGAGGCGAGAGAGCTCGACAAGACGCTTCGGGAGTGCTCCCAGCAAGCGGAGGCCATCGAGGACCTGCTCTTCGAGGCCCACCTGTCCAGGACCGTGGAGCAGGCGGAGTCGCTGGGCCGCGAGGTTCGCCAGGTCAAGGCGGCCTTCGCGCGCATCCGGCAGCGCATCTATTCCTCCCGCTTCCCGCCGTCTCAAGGGGTAACCCTCTATCTGGTGCCGGGACGTGGCGCGTGGAAGCAGGTGCGCACGCTCGCCGCCGCCTGTGAGGCGTGGGTGCAGAAGGCCTCCCTGGAGATGCGCCGGGGCCTGCTCGCCACGCCCGAGCGCAAGCCTGGCGAGAAGGCCCAGCGCACGCCCCCGCCGCCCCAGTGGCGGTGGGCCAACGACGAGGACCTCGACAAGCTCGTCGTCCAACCCGTCGCCTACGCGTTGCAAGTCAAGGGCGGCCCCCACGCCTTGCAGCTCGCTGGCGAGCACGGCCTGCATCGATTCATCGAAGGCAGTCAGATTTCGATGGTGCATGCGTACTTCGAGCCGCGCCCCCGCTCGCTGCTCGACCTCTCCTCGCGAGACACGTTGCAGAAGCTGCTGCCCAGGAACGAGGTCCGTCAGGTGCGCCTGTCGGGCACTGGCTCTGGCCAGGGGACGTTGACGGACCTTCGCACCGGCGTGCAGCAGCGCTTCGGTCCGGAGGGCCCTGACCTGGAGCCCCTGCAGGAACCCTGGATGCAGTGGCACGTCTTCAACAGCCTGGACGAGGACTGACGACATGGACCTGAAGCTTCCCTTCGTGGTGGCCCCGCGCGGCGGCCGGCTCGTCGAGGCCTGGGTGCCCGCCTTCTTCCCTGCCCTTCACAAGGTGGGCTCCAGCCTGTCCTTGTTGCGGGATGAACTCGCGCTTGCCGTCATGGAGCGCTTCGAACGTGAGTCCCCGACTCAGGTGGCGCAGTACCAACTGCCACCCCACTTCGCCCTGAAGCACGTCCCTGTCGACACGGAGGGCCGGGACCGGGAGAAGAACCGCCGCGTCATCCTCCAGGGAACCATGACGGTGCTGCTGGAGAAGTGGCCCCGTGACACCTTCTGGGTCGTCACGCCCACGCGGCTCCCCGCGGCGCGCTTCGCGTTAAGCCAGCCCGCGGACCTGCCCCAGGCGCTCGCGCGGCGGCTGGTGGCGTGGTGCCTGGAACACGGCCTGGACTCGCTGGACGCGCACTGGGCGCAAGGCCGGGAGCGGCTGGAGCTGCTCGAGGTGGATGCCTATGCCCCCACCGTGCTTCCGCGCACCCCGCCACGGCCGGCGGTGTCGGCGCGGCGCCGTCGGCCCCAGAGCGCGGCGAATGAGGACACCGCGCCCGAGACGCCGGAGCAGCGGGAACAGCGTCGCAACCGCCGCCGCCTGTCCGTGGTGGAGCTGCGGGCGGTGGCGCGCAACCTGAGCCACGGCGCCCGGGACGGCTCGCTGGAGCGTTGCTTTGGCCGGGAGGCCCTGGTGCGCGAGTTGGTGGAGGCGCTCGAGGGCCGCGAAGGCTCCGCGCTGGTGCTGGTGGGACCGCCCGGCGCGGGGAAGACGGCCCTGATTCACGAAGCGGTGAGCCGGCTCACCGCCCGGCAGGATGCCGCGGGTTCGCGCCGGGACGTGTGGCGCGTGGACGGCAACCAGTTCATCGCGGGCATGATGTACGTGGGCCAGTGGGAGGCCCGTGCCCGGGGCGTGGTGAAGGAGCTGATGGAGGTCGGCGACCTGCTCTACGTGGACGACCTCGCCTCACTCGTCTACGCGGGCCGCACGCGCAACGAGCGCACCAACGTCGCGCAATTCCTGGAGCCGCACATGGCCCGCGGTGAGCTCACGGTGCTCGCCGAGTCCACGCCCGAGCGTTTCGAGCGCGTCCGGGAAGAAGCCCCCACCCTCGCCTCGCTCTTCCGGGTCATCCACGTCCCCGCCATGGACGCGCGCGCCACGCTGCCCGCGCTCCTCGGCACCGTGCGTGAACTGGAGGCCGAGAGCACGGGCACCTCCCTCCGGCTCTCGCCGCTGGCGCTGGAGACGCTGCTCTCCCTGCAGGAGCGCTTCGTGTCGCACGAAGCCTTCCCGGGCAAGGCGGTCCGTCTGCTGCGCCGGGTCATGGCCCGACAAGGCGTCTGCACCGATGGGGCCCGGCGCTTCTCCAACGGAGACGTCATCGACGCGATGAGGGAGCAGACCGGCCTTCCGGACTTCGTCCTGGGCAGCGCCCAACCGAAGACGCGCGAGGCCCTGACGTGGGAGATGCAGCGGCAGGTGGCGGGACAGCCCGAAGCCGTCGAAGCCGTGGTGGACGCCATCCTCACGTTGCAGTCCGCGCTCCAGCCGTCCGACAAGCCCCTGGCCACCTACCTCTTCGTGGGTCCCACGGGCGTGGGGAAGACGGAGACGGCCAAGGCGCTCGCGCGGACGCTCTTCGGCGGCGAGCAGCGGCTCATCCGTTTCGACATGTCGGAGTTCGTCACGGCCTCCAGCATCACCCGACTGCTCGGACGCCCCGGCGCTCCCGACGGCGAGCTGACCACCGCGCTGCGCACGCAGCCCTTCTGCGTGGTGCTGTTCGACGAGGTGGAGAAGGCGCATCCCCGCGTGTTCGACGCCCTCCTCCAGTTCCTCGGTGAGGGGCGGCTGACGGACGGCGCGGGGCGCACGGTGGACGCACGGCAGTCCGTCGTCGTGCTCACGAGCAACCTGGGCGTGCGGGAAGCCGCCAGCCACACCGGCTTCCACCGCACCGCGGACAGCGCGGAGGCGCACTACCTCTCCGCCGTGCGCGCATACTTCCGTCCGGAGTTCTTCAACCGGCTGGACCGCGTCGTGCCCTTCCGTCCGCTGACTCCCGCCGCGCTGCGTGTGGTGGTGGACCATGCGCTCGAAGCCTTGCTGTCGCGCCATGGCATCCGCCAGGGCAACGTGCTGGTGGAAGTGGAGCCGCGACTGCTGGACCTGCTGGTGGAGGAGGCCTACGACCCGCGCTACGGAGCACGTCCGCTCAAGCGCGCACTGGAGAAGCGCCTCACCCTGCCCCTGGCCCATCACCTGATACGGCGGAGCGCGGACGACCTCGCGCGCGTGGAGTTGCTGCGGAACGGCGACGACATGCGGGTGTCGGTGGAGTTGTTGGCCAACGCGCCAGCGTGGACACCGGAGCGGCCGGCCTCGTCCTGGACACTGGCGGAGGTCTCCAGCCTGCTCGAGGAGACCGGCGCGCGGCTGGCGGCGTTGCTGTCCGCGGAGGGCTCGTCCGAGGCCCGGGAGTTGGAGGAGCGACTGCGCCTGCTCGCGCTCGAGGCCACGGACATTCGCGAGTACGAACTGGCACCACGTGACTACCAGGAAGCGCGGGCGCCCGAGTCCACCGTGAAGCAAGTGATTACCTCCTACTCGAACCAGGTGGGCCACCTGGGCCTGCGTCAGCGGACTGTCTATGAAGAGCGTCCGCTGCCCATCTCGAACGAGGAGCAGCTCCGGCGCGCACGCCCCCGGGTGCTGGCCCTCCGCGACGAAGCCGCCTGGGTCGAACATCAGCTCGAGCACGTGGCACGGGGAACGGACGCCGTGACGGTGCTGGTGGAGGGGCTCGGAGACGCCACGCCCTCCGCGGTGTGGACCGTGACCAACTCCCTTCCCTTCGCCCTCGCGGAGACGGCGATGTACCTGGAGGCCGTCCACGCCGATGGGCGCACCGAGTGGTTCCGCCATGGAGACGAGCGGGCCGACGACCTGGAGCTGCGGCGTGTCACCGTGCGGATGTCGGCCGTCGGGCTGCGCGAGGTGCTCGCGCCCCTGCGGGGCTATGCACTGGTGGACCTCGTCCAGGGCGATGGGCCGCGACAAGTCCTGGTCCGGGTGGAGCATCTGCCCGAGGACGTACAAGGCCTGGAAGACGTGCCCCGCGTGGTGAAGGCGTGGGATGCCGAGCGCGCCGCCGAACGCGAAGGACGAAGGAGCGGCACCGCGTCAGTGGCCGCGAACAGCCACGTCATCCTGCGGGGCCCTGGCGGAGTCACCACCGGGCGCCCTCACAACTCGACCGAGCTCACGCATGTGGCGAGCGGGCGCCGGCCCGTGGAGGCGCACGCCTGGGCCGCGCGGGTGCTCCGGAAGCCCACCCAGGGACACGACTGACATGGAAAAGAACGTCCACCTCTTCGTGCGCACCTATCCCGGACTGGGCGTGGCGGCGCATGTCCTCACCCATCCACACCTGGCGTCCTTCGCGCCGACGCTGAACGCCGCGCGGCTCGACATCGCGGCGGTGGTGGGCCGGCTCCTCAAGCGAGGAGAACTCTGGGACGAAGAGACGCACTGGAGCGATTTGCGTCAGCGGAGGACGACGCTGACCGTGCGCGCGCTCGAACACGGGAAGATGCTGTCGGTCCCCTTGCGGCTCACCGTGCTGACGCACGGGGCGAAATCCCGCGCGCCCCGCAAGGAAGCTTCAGGTCACCGGTCCCTGCGGGTGTGGGTACCGCGCGTGGATGTCCAGGGGACGCTGTACGACGAGGCGGACCTGGAGCCCTACGTCGAGGAGTTGGTCCGTCACGAGCTCTACCTCGCGCCGCTCGACCGGCTGAGGGCGCTGGCCTACGTGGGCGAGGAGCAGGTGGAGACCCTGTCGGTGCCGGTCC
The DNA here is from genome assembly GCF_000280925.3 of Myxococcus hansupus. Taxonomy (NCBI): domain Bacteria; kingdom Pseudomonadati; phylum Myxococcota; class Myxococcia; order Myxococcales; family Myxococcaceae; genus Pseudomyxococcus; species Pseudomyxococcus hansupus. The sequence continues at coordinate 2,438,898 of NZ_CP012109.1, read as the reverse complement.
GCTTCCGGGACACGCCGCGCGCCCGCGCTGGTGATTCGGTGAAGCCGCAGCGGCGCCAGGCGCCACCACCGGGCCTCGCGGAAGCCAGCCGGTGCCTCAACGAGGAAGCCCGCGCGGGCCTGCTGGAGCGCGCATGGGAGCGAGACACAGAGGTGTCCCGGCTCGCGGAGGCCGTCACCTCGCGCACCCGCGCCAGCGTGCTCCTGGTGGGCCCGTCGTCCGTGGGCAAGACGGCCCTGGTCCATGAACTCGTTCAGCGCGCGGAGGCGGCCACGAAGGGCTCGCCCCTTCTCGGGATGGAGGTCTACAGCTCCTCCGGCAACCGCATCATGGCGGGCATGCGCTACCTGGGGCAGTGGCAGGAGCGCGTGAAGCAGATGGTGGAGGCCCTGCGAATCCGCCGGGCCGTGCTGCACCTGGACAGCCTGTCGGAGCTGCTCTCGCTGGGCGGCGGTGACACGGGCTTGGATGTGGCGCGGCAACTGCTGCCCGCGCTGGAGAGCGGCGAGGTCTCCCTCATCCTGGAGGCGACGCCGGAGGACGTGGCCCGCGCGGAGCGGACCCACGCGGCGTTCCTGCAAGCGCTCCGGCACATCGCCGTGGCGCCCCTCTCACCGCATTCGGCCCGCACCGCGCTGCAGCAGGCCTCGCACCGGGTGGGCCGCGCGCGCAAGGTGCGCTTCATGCCGGAGGCACTGGACCGCGCTGACGAACTCACGGAGCGCTTCGGCGCGGGGCCCTCGCCCGGCGGCGCGGTGTCCCTGCTGCGCGCCGCCAGCACGGAGCCCTGTACCGCAGGTGAGGTGGACGCCGCCTCGGTGACGCGCGCCTTCTGCACCCGGACCGGGTACCCGCGCGAGCTGGTGGACACGGCCATCCGCCTGGACCCGGACGCGCTGCTGCGCCGCTTCCGGGAGCGCGTGGTGGGCCAGGACGAAGCCACCCTCCTGCTGCGCAACCTGGTCGTCACCTTGAAGACGGGCCTCGCGGACCCCGCGCGTCCGTTGGGGGCCTTCCTGCTGCTGGGTCCCACGGGCGTGGGCAAGACGGAGTCGGCGCTCGCGCTGGCCGAGTACCTGTTCGGCGACGTGGCCCGGCTGGCGCGCTTCGACATGGCGGAGTACGCCGCGCCAGGCAGCGCCGCGCGCCTGGTGGGGGACGCCGGAGGCCAACAGGGCAGCCTGACACGGCGCGTCCGCGAGCAGCCCTTTGGCGTGGTGCTGCTGGACGAAGTCGAGAAGGCGGACCCGGGCGTCCATGACCTGCTGTTGCAGGTCATGGGCGAAGGCCGCCTCACCGACGCCACGGGCCGCACCGTCAGCTTCCGCAACACCGTCGTCTTGCTCACGAGCAATCTGGGCGCGGACAGCGCCGGGCGCTCGCTGGGATTTGGAGAGCCCGGCGTCCGGGAGCGTGAGGCGCACTACCTGGGCGCCGCGGCGGCCTTCTTCCGGCCCGAGCTGCTGAACCGGTTGGACCGGGTGGTGCCCTACCGCGCGCTCACGCCGGACGTCATCGCGTCACTCGCCCGGCGCACGCTGGAAGCCGCCCTCGCTCGCGAGGGGCTCCGCCGCCGAGGGGTGACGGTGACGTTCGGGGAGGACGTGGTGGAGCATCTGGCGCGCGTCGGCTTCGACGCTCGCTACGGGGCAAGGCCACTCAAGCGTGCCGTGGAGCAACACGTGGTGGCGCCCCTTTCGCAGTGGCTGGCGGCTCAATCTTCCAGCACTCCCCCCCAGGTGAAGCTCGGCGTGGGGGTGGAGGGGCGAATCGAGTTGAGCGGCCTCGGATGATTGCCGAGGCCGCCCAGGCCAGCGAGTACCGCCGTGCGTGGGCGACCGAAGGGACCTAGCCCTTGAGGTTCTGGGCCACGAAGTCCCAGTTCACGAGGTGCGTCAGGAACGTCTCGATGAACTTGGGGCGCAAGTTGCGGTAGTCGATGTAATAGGCGTGCTCCCACACATCGATGGTCAGCAGGGCCTTCTGGCCGTGCTTCATCGGCAGGTCGGCGTTGCCCGTCTTGGTGACCTTGAGCTTGCCACCCTCCAGCACCAGCCAGGCCCAGCCCGAGCCGAACTGCGTGGCCGCTGCGGTGGAGAACTCCTCCTTGAACTTGTCGAAGGAGCCGAAGTCACGGTCGATGGCCGCCGCGAGCTCACCCGTCGGCTTGCCGCCGCCAGCCGGCTTCATGCAGTTCCAGAAGAAGGTGTGGTTCCACACCTGCGCGGCGTTGTTGAAGACGCCACCGTCGCTGCTGAGGATGATCTCCTCCAGCGACTTGTTCGCCTCCGCCTTGCCATCCAGGAGCTTGTTCAGGTTGTTGACGTAGGCGGCGTGGTGCTTGTCGTGGTGGAACTCAAGCGTCTCCGCGCTCATGTGCGGCTGGAGCGCGTCCTTCTTGTACGGCAGTTCAGGCAGCGTGAACGGCATGGTCGTTTCCTTTCGGAGTGAGAGTCAGGCGCAATCGGTATCAGACGGAAGCAACGAGGTCACGGTTCGATATCCGCGCTCCCAATAAAGAAGGGGCTCTTGCGGACGTCCCTCATGAAGGCGTGTGACGCGGCCGACAATGAGCGTGTGGTCACCGTGACGATGGAGGCCATGCACCACGCAGGACAGCCCCATCAGACTGTCCCGCACGAAGGCGTCATCATCGAAGAGATGCGCATCCAGTTCGCCTCGGGCGCATTTCACGGAGATGGAACGTTGGGCGGAGGACAGGACGCTGAGCGTGAAGCCGCCCGCGGCCTCCACCCGCGTCAAGGTCCGCGAGGCCTGGGAGAGCGCCACCACCACCAACGGCGGCTCCAGGGAAAGTGAACTGAAGGAGCTCACCGTCGTCGCGCGCAGCCCTTCCGCGTCCCGGACCGCCACCACGGCCACGCCGCTGGCCCAACGGGCCATCGCATCCCGAAAGCCGCGGGCGTCCACACCGCCTGGAGTGCTCTGCATCATGCACCCTGGATACAGGCGCTCCGCCCACCTGTCATCACACCTGCCAATAGATTGGCGGGATGTTGCTGTGCTGACAGGGGCACAGAATACCCACCAACACTGAGTTTACATGAATTCAACGTAACTCCGTGGCATATGGGCGCCCACACCCAGAGTGGAGGCCCTCGCGAATGCGTCCGGCCTCCGCCACTCACACGAGGATGTCACGATGCGTCGGAGCTTGAAGGCAGCGTTGTTGTGGATGATGCCGGTGGGCCTGCTGAGCGCCTGCGGCGGAGCCCCCGAAGAAGCTGCTGCCGAGGACGTCGTCCGCGAGAGCGCGCAGTCCCTCGTGGCCGCGCCTCCCGTGCCGCCCAGCGGCAACATCGCGGACAGCCTGATGCGCATGGGCGACATCGCGGTGGGAAGCGCCCTGCAGGAGGGTGCGCCCACCGTGTCCAGCCACTACTACGGCTACCGCGTCCAGGTGCAGGCGGGCGCGCAGCTCAAGTTCGAGATCACCCACCTGGGCAGCTCCATGTACCTGGACACGGGCCTGTTCCTGTACGGTCCCAAGGACGCCAACGGCAGCTACGGCACCGCCGTGCTGGCCCAGGATGACGACGCCGGCTACGGCCAGCTCAGCAAGATTGGCCTGATGACCTTCCCCCACGGCGGCGAGTACCTGGCCGTCGTTGGCTTCGCGAACCCCGCGGGCAAGCAGTTCCGGCTGGCGGTGGATTGCATGGGCGGCACGTGTCTGTCCAACCCGCCGTCCGCGCCGGCGAACTACATCTCCGCGCTGGTGCAGAGCCCCATCACCGCGAACCTCCAGTCCGTGCTGGACGCGGGCAACTCCGTGCGCGAGGACGCCATCGGGTACCTGACGGCGTTCGACTTCGCGTGGCCCTACTCCGGGGAGACGACGTTGGACGCGGCGGCCGCCGCCATCCTGGCCCGGGGCCAGTACCGCGGCTACCGGAGCTACCCGACCCCGGAGACGCTGACCTACGCGGGCTTCGAATCCCTCATGTTCTCGATGTTCACCCCGCTGCACCCGGCCATCCTCGCCACCTACGGCAATGGCACGGAGAACGTTCAGGTGAAGCGCTACTACCGTGAGTTCTCCACGGGCCCCAACGGCGACAACAAGCGCTCCCTGTTCGTCATCCTCTTCCCGAGGTCGTTCAAGGTCGTCGTCTACGAGCAGACCTGGCACGAAATCTGACGCGCCACGCCGGTGCCCGCGACGTCAGGCGGGCACCGGAAGCGGGCCTCGAGACGAGGCCCCAGCACGGCTCAGACAGAGAAGGTGCGGGAGATGGGCAGCTCGCGGATGCGCGTCCCCGTCAGCGCGAAGACGGCGTTCGCGATGGCTGGCGCCACCGGCGGCACTCCCGGCTCACCCACGCCGCCGGACGGCAGCTCGCTGGGGACGATGTCCACGTGAATCTTCCGGGGCGCCTCGCCGATGCGGACCAGCTTGAGGTCGCGGAAGTTCGACTGCTCCGTCACGCCGCCCTTCATGGTGACGGCGCCGTGCAGCGCGATGCTCATGCCGAAGATGATGGAGCCCTCCATCTGCGAGCGCACGCGCTCCGGATTGAGGATGGTGCCGGCGTCCACCGTAATCCACGCCTCGTCGACGCGAATCCGGCCCTTGTCGTCCTTCACCACCGACGCCACCACGGCCACGTAGCTGAGGAAGCTGCGGTGCGCCGCGAGCCCGAGCGCCCGGCCATGCTGCTTCCGCGCGTCCCAACCGGCGTTCGCCGTGACGCGCTCGATGACGCCCCTCAGGCGCCCCGCGTCCACGGGGTGGTCCTCCACCGACGCGCCGTAGTTCCGGAGCGCGGAGATGCCCAACTCCTGGAGCGTGGCCACGCGCGGCGGCCCGAGCACCTCCAGGAGCATGTCGCGCGAGTCCGTGCCCCGCAGGTGCGCCAGCTCGTCCACGAACGAGTTCACCGAGAAGGCGTGGAAGATGTTGTAGACGGAGCGAAGCCAGCCAATGCGCACGTGGGGCGGCGCCTCGCAGGTCTCCGCGCGGACGTTGGGCACCGAGAGCGCCAGGTCGAGCACGCCCTGCTGGAGGTCCGACGGACTGGGCCGCGTCGCCTGGCCGAACGTGGAGGCGATGGGTGGGAACGCCGTGCGGTGCCGCCACGCGATGACCTTGCCCGAGGCATCCAGGCCCGCGGTGAGCTGCTGCGCGCTGACGGAGTGGTAGTAGTCGTGACGGACGTCGTCCTCGCGCGTCCACTGCACGCGCACCGGAACGCCGGTCTCCTTCGCGAGCCACACCACCTCGGCGATGAAGTCCGCCTTGGACTTGCGGCCGAAGCCGCCGCCCAGGAACGTCACGTTGACGGTGACCTTGTCCTCGGGGAGCCCGGACGTCGCCGCCGCCACGCTGCGCGCGGCCTGCGGATGCTGCGTGGGCGCCCACACCTCGCACAGGCCGTTCTCCACGCGGGCCAGGGCCACGGGCGGCTCCATGGGCACGTGGGACTGGTGTGGGACGTGGTACTCGGATTCGACGACGCGGGCCGCGGACGCCAGCGCCGCGTCGACGTCACCCACGTTGCGCGCCACCGTCCCGGGCGCGCGAATCGAAGCCGTCAACTGCTCGCGGTACGTGGTGGAGTCGTAGGAGGCGTTCGGGCCGTCATCCCACGTGATGTCCAACGCCTCGCGCCCGCGCATCGCCGCCCAGGTGTTGTCCGCGAGCACCGCGACACCGCCCCAGAACTGGAACGTGTAGGGCGGCTTCGGCGCGGGCAGCTCGAGGACCTTCTTCACGCCGGGGACGGCGAGCGCACGGGTGGCATCAAACCGAACGACCTTGCCGCCCACCACGGGGGGCCGCGCCACCACGGCGATGAGCATGCCCGGCAACCGGATGTCCGCGCCGAACACCGCGGTGCCCGTCACGTAGGCCGGGCCGTCCAGCAGCGGCATCGGCCGGCCCGCCATGCGCAGCTCGTTCTTGGGCCGCAGCTTGACGGTGGACTCCTTGGGAACGGCCCGCTTGGACGCGTCCGCCACCAGCGCCCCGAAGCCCAGCGAACGCTCGCTCCCCCGGAGGAAGACGGCGTGGTCCCGGGCCTCGCATGCGTCCGGCTTCACCTTCCAGCGGCGGGCGGCGGCGGCCACCAGCATCTCCCGCGCGGTGGCGCCCATGCGGCGGATGTCGTCATACACGCCGCGCACGCTGCTGGAGCCGTCCGTGTTCTGGTCGCCGTAGACCTTGTCGCCCACGGCCTGGACCACCTTCACGCGCGCCATGTCCGCGCCCATCTCGTCCGCGACGAGCACCGGCAGCGAGCTGCGAACGCCCTGCCCCATCTCCGACCGGGCGCAGACGATGGTGACCTCGCCATCCGGCGCCACGTGGACGAACACATTCGGGTTCAGCCCCGGAGCGGGCTTCGTGGAGGGAGCGCCCGCGGCCGCCACCGCGGCGCCGCCGGAGAAGACACCCAGCGCGAGCCCGCCCACCGACAGGTTCAGGCCCTCCAGGAACGAGCGCCGGCTAATCAACGAGAAGTGCTTCATCATGGCGTCCTCGTCACTCCTCGGACAGGCCCGCGACCTTCTTCACGGCCGCGCGGATCCGCGTATAGGTGCCGCAACGGCAGAGGTTGCCGGCGAGCGACTGGTCGATTTCCGCGTCCGACGGCTTCGGCTTCTTCGCCAGCAGCGCCGCCGCGCACATGATTTGCCCCGTCTGACAGAAGCCACACTGCGGCACGCCCAGGTCCACCCACGCGCGCTGGAGCGGGTGGTTGCCCTCCGGCGACAGCCCCTCGATGGTCGTCACGGAGTGACCCTCCGCGCGGCGGATGGGCGTCACACACGCGCGGACCGGCTGGCCGTCCAGGTGCACGGTGCAGGCGCCGCACAGCGCCTGGCCGCAGCCGTACTTCGTCCCGGTGAGCCCGAGCACGTCCCGCACCGCCCACAGCAGCGGCATCTCCGGGTCCACGTCCAGCTCCTGCTCCTCACCGTTGATGCGAACGCGAACCGTCACGGCCGTGCCTCCTCGCTCGGGCACTCCGAGCCCGTCTCCACCCAGGCCGCGACGATGGCGCCGAACTGCGCCTGCGTCCCCGGCGCGGGCTTCCGCCCCATTCCCGGGTTCCAGCCCCAGGCCACCAGTTCGTCATGGGCGTTGTGTTCAATCATCTGCGCGGGCGTCTTGCCGCCGTTGCGCTTCGTGTCCTTGAGCTGCTCGCACACCTCGCGCGGGCTCTTGCCCACCCACGCCATCTCCATGGGCGCGACATGCCACTTCGGCGCGCCGGGCACGCGGGCCAGGTCCTGGTTCTTGTCCTGGTGGCAGCTCGTGCACTCCATGCCCACCACGCCCTGGTCCTCGGGGCCCCGCACCACGGGCGGATAATGGAGCTGCCCGTCATCCCCCTGGAGCGGGCTTTCGCCCGAGGGGTGACAGTTCGCGCACCGCGGGTGGAAGAGGACGCGGCTGGCCTCCAGGAAGAGCGCCCGGGAGCGCTCCTTCCTGTCGGGGATGACCGCGAAGGCCTCGAGGGGCCGCAGTGCGTCGGGGGCAACCTCGGGCAGCGCCGGAACATGCGCCGCCGCGGCATCGGGCTCCCGCTTGCACCCTCCCGCCAGCAGGAGGACGGAGAGCGAGGCCATGACCGGAAGAGATGGCTGCATTCCCCCAAGGGTCCGGCATGTCACCACCGACTACAAGGTGAATGTGGGGCGGCCCCGAGCCCCCTCGCGCAACGGTTCAGTGAACGGCACTGGGCTCCGCCTGCGCCTCTTCCGACTCGGGCGCCTGCGCCTCCTCGAAACGGAATTTTCCATCCTTGAAGTCCGCGCGGACCCGGCTGTTCTCGCGGATGGAACCGGAGATGAGGGACTCCGCGAGCGGCGCTTCGATGGCGCGCTGGATTTCACGCCGCAGCGGGCGGGCACCGAAGGTGGGGTCCCATCCCTTGTCCACCAACGCCTCCAGGGCCGCGGGCGTCATCTCCAAGTCGATGCCCTGCCCATGCAGCAGGCGGCGCGTCTTCTCCAGCATCAACTCCACGATGGCGCGCAACTGTGCGCGGTTGAGCGGCTCGAAGACGACCGTCTCGTCGATGCGGTTGAGGAACTCCGGCGGGAAGTGCCCCTTGAGCACGCCCATGACGCGCTCGCGCATCCGCTCCTGGGGCTCCTTGCGCGCGGTGGACTCCTGGATGAGGTGCGAGCCCAGGTTGCTGGTGCAGATGATGACGGTGTTCTTGAAGTTCACCACCGTGCCCTGCGAGTCCGTGAGGCGTCCGTCATCCAGCACCTGGAGCAGCATGTGGAACACGTCGGGGTGCGCCTTCTCCACCTCGTCGAACAAGAGCACGCAGTAGGGCCGCCGGCGGACGGCCTCCGTGAGCTGCCCGCCCTCCTCGTAGCCGACATAACCCGGCGGCGCGCCCACCAGCCGACTCACGGTATGCTTTTCCATGTACTCACTCATGTCGAAGCGGATGAGCGCCTTCTCGTCGCCGAAGAGCAGCTCCGCCAGCGTCTTCGCCAGCTCCGTCTTGCCCACGCCGGTGGGGCCCAGGAAGAGGAAGGAGCCAATGGGCCGCGCCTCATCCTTGAGCCCCGCCCTCGCCCGCCGGATGGACTGTGACAGCACGCGGATGGCCTCGTCCTGGCCAATGACACGCTCGTGCAGGCGGGACTCCAGCTCCAGCAGCTTCTTGCGCTCGTCCTCCGTCATCTGCGTCACGGGGATGCCCGTCATGCGGGACAGCACCTCCGCCACGTCCTCGGCGCGGACCTCGGGCGTCTCACTCGACTTCTGGGTGCGGCGCTCCTTCTGCGCGCTCTGCACCTCCCGCTCCGCGTCGCGCAGCTTGGACTCCAGCTCCTGGATGCGGGGCTTCGCCTTGCGGTCCCGGGCCTCGTCGAGCGCGCGCTTCACCTTCACCACCTCGTGCTCGGCGTTCACCAGCCGCTCGGGAGGCAACGTGAGGCGCAGCCGCACCCGGGCGGCGGCCTGGTCCACCAAATCGATGGCCTTGTCGGGCAGGAAGCGGCCGGTGACGTAGCGGTCCGACAACTCCACCGCCGCGACGAGCGCGTCGTCCGCGATGCGCACGCGGTGGTGCGACTCGTACCGGTCCTTGAGGCCTCGGAGAATCTCGATGGCCTGCTCGGCCGTCGGTTCGGGGACGACCACGGGCTGGAAGCGGCGCTCCAACGCGGCGTCCTTCTCGATGCGCTTGCGGTACTCGTCCAGCGTGGTGGCCCCAATGACGTGCAGCTCGCCCCGGGCCAGGGACGGCTTGAGCATGTTGCCCGCGTCCATGGCGCCCTCCGCCGCGCCCGCGCCGACGATGGTGTGAATCTCGTCGATGAAGAGGACGATTTCCTCGCTGTGGGCCTTCACCTCGTCCATGACCTTCTTCAGGCGCTCCTCGAACTCGCCGCGGTACTTGCTGCCCGCGAGCAGGCCGGAGAGGTCCAATTGCAGGACGCGCTTGTCGCGCAGCGTGTCCGGGACGGCGGCGGAGATGATGCGTTGGGCGATGCCCTCCACGATGGCCGTCTTGCCCACGCCCGGCTCGCCGATGAGCACCGGGTTGTTCTTCGTCCGGCGGGAGAGGATTTCGAGCGTGGTCTCGATTTCGTTGGCGCGCCCCACCACCGGGTCCAGCTTTCCCTCCGAGGCCATGCGCGTGAGGTCACGGCAGTACTCGTCCAACGTGGGCGTGGGCGAGCGGCGCGACTCGGACGACGGCGCCAGCGCCTCCGCCACGGCCGCGCGGGCCTTGCCGTGCTGCGCCCCCTGCTCCCGCAGAATTTCCGACGCCAGCCCCTCGCCTTCCTGGAGCAGGCCCAGCAGCACGTGCTCGGGTCCCACGTAGGAGTGGCCCAGCTCGTAGGCCTCCTGATACGCCAGCTCCAGCGCCCGCTTGGCATGCGGAGAGAGCTCCGGGCGCTCCATGGGCCGCTTGCCCCGGCGCATCTCGGACTCGGCGCGCTCGGCGACGCGCGCGGGGTCCAGCTTCATCCGGGCGAGCGCCGTGCGGCCCAACGGGTCCTTCGCGAGCGCCACGAGCAGATGCTCCGTGTCGATGGAAGCCGCCCCCGCGTTGCGCGCCGCCTCGAAGGCGCCCTCCAGAACGCGCCGCGTCTCGTCGGAGAAGGCCTCCGTGATGTCGTAGCGCTCCACCGGCTGTTGAATGGCCTGGGACAGGCCGCCGAGGTCCTCGCCGCCGAAATCACTGAAGAACTGGTCGAAGAGCGAGGTCCCCAGGCCCATGCGCCCGAAGCGGGAGCGCTGACTGCTGCAGACGTCACAGAGGGATTCGGTGGTGCGCCGGTTCCCGACGACGCGGGTGACCCGGGTGGTCGCCGGGCGCTGGTGACAGAGGTCGCAGACAGTGGCCATGGCTTTCGGTCCCCGCGGATGACAGTGGTGTGTCAACGCTAGGAATGACCGGGCCCCGGAACCTCCGGCCCAGGGCCGGGCCAGGCGTCCAGGGTGGCCCCCCGTTGCAGGGGACGCTAACGTGCCGAAAGAGTCGTTCTTTCAACGTCCTCCGGGAGTCCTCACATGTCCGAGCAGAAGCCCCGCCTGAAGCGCCCCGTGGAGAATGTCCGCGCCGAGCTGCTGGCGGATCCAGACACCCAGCGCATCGCCAAGTCGCTGGACATGGAGCTGGAGGCCTACGTCGAGCTGGTGCTGGACTACGCGCAGAACCCGGACAAGGAGCCGACGCTCATCGTCGCCCCGGACGAGGAGCTGCGCGCCGCGGGCTACAACCCGCCGTCCACCCAGGACGTCGCCAACTTCTTCATCGCCGCCGCCAATGGGGAGCTGGGCATCGGGCCGCCCAAGTCCTACTACACGGGCTTCGAGGCCGCCCAGGACGCCTCCAACAAGCCGTCCCTGCGAGGCGACGAAGGTCAAGAACAGGTCACGGTGGACGAAGAGACGAGCCAAAAGCTGCGGAAACACGTGCCCAAGGGCGGCGGAGAACGCGCCTAGGCGGTTTTGACGCAACTTTCCCGAGCGGTCCCCGACAATCCGTACATTCACCCCCCTTTAAGAGGTTCTTCACATGTCCGTTGGCGGCGCAGGTGGTTCGAACGGTAGCCGTGGCTCGAGTGGCGCCAGCAGCGCGGGCCGTAGCTCCGCCGCGGGTGCGGCGAGCGCCGCGGGCAAGGCCGCGAGCGGTCTGGCCGGCGCGCTGGGCGGCATCGGCAAGGCGCTGGGCGGCATCGGCAAGGCCGTGGGCGGCCTGGCGAACGCCGTCGGTGGCATCGCCGGCAAGATTGGCAGCGCGCTGAGCCAGGTGTCGGGCCTCGTCGACAAGGCGATGAGCGCCATCACCGGCCCCCTCAAGGGCATGATTGGCGGCCTGCTGGACAAGATGCCCTTCGGCATCGGCCAGCTCGCGAAGCCCTTCGCCGACAAGTTCATCGACAACGGTCTGGCCATGGTCGCCGGTGGCCCGCTGGCCGGCGTCGCCTCCATGTTCGGCAAGGCCGGCACCGTGGGCAAGCTGGCGGACATGGTGGACACCGTCCGCACCGGCGCGAAGACGGTCGGCGACATCGCCGAGGGCCGCTTCAACGCCCAGCAGATGGCGGCTTTCGCCCAGGCGCAGTTGATGCGCGGCCTGTAATCCAGCTTCCGCTGCAAGCCCCCCAGGGCCAGCCTCCGGAATTCCGGGAGCTGGCCCTTCGTACGTCTGGCGTCCGTGCTTGACGCCGCTTGTCTCTGGCGACCTCGGCTCGCAGCCGTTAAGGAGGCCCTCTCCCGCGCTGGCCCCTTCATGCGAACCACCCATCGACCCCTGACCACCCTGGCCCTGGCCCTGAGCCTCTTCATGGCCGCCTTGGAGGCGACTGTCGTCTCCACCGCCATGCCCACGGTGGTGGGCGAGCTGGGTGGCATCCAGCACTACGCGTGGGTCTTCACCGCGTACATGCTGTCGTCCACCATCACCGTGCCCATCTACGGGAAGCTGGCGGACCTGTACGGCCGCAAGCCGGTGCTCCTGTTCGGCATCGCCCTGTTCCTGGTGGGCTCCATCGCCAGCGGCATGTCCACGTCCATGGCCATGCTGATCGCCTTCCGGACGCTCCAGGGCCTGGGCGCGGGCGCCATGCAGCCGGTGGCGCTCACCATCATCGGGGACCTCTACACGCTGGAGGAGCGCGCGAAGGTCCAGGGCGCGTTCAGCGCGGTGTGGGGACTGGCGGGCCTGATTGGCCCCATCACCGGCGGCTTCATCGTGAAGTACCTCACGTGGCACTGGGTCTTCTTCATCAACGTCCCGGTGGGCGTGGGCTGCGTCATCCTGCTGCTCAGCCACTTCCACGAGCGCGTGGAGCGCAAACCCCAGCAACTGGACTACGCCGGCGCCGCGCTGCTCACCGGGTGGGTGGTGGCGCTGCTCGTCGGGGTGCAGGGCGTGGGAATGAATCTGTGGGGGCTGCCCGTGGCGGCCGTGCTGCTGGCGGCGTTCGTCGCCGTGGAGCGCAAGGCGCCCGACCCCATCATCCCCATGTCCATCTTCAAGGTGCCCGCCATCGTCATCTCGTCCATCGCGGGAGCGCTCTTCTCCGCGGCGATGTTCGGCGCCACCACCTACGTCCCGCTGTTCGTCCAGGCCGTCCTGGGCGGCACGCCGACCGAGGCCGGCGGGATGATCACCCCCATGATTGTCGGTTGGCCGCTGGCGGCCGTGGTGGCCGGCAAGCTGCTGCTCAAGACGGGCTTCCGTCCGCTCATCGTGGGCGGGCTGGGGTTGACCGTCGTGGGCACCTCGCTGATGGCGCTGCTGCTGGGCCCCCAGGCGCCGAAGCTGGTGCCCGAGGTGGCCATGGGCCTGTTCGGCGTCGGCATGGGCTTCGCCTCCACCGCGCTGCTCATCGCCGTGCAGACGAGCGTGGGCTGGGAGCTGCGCGGCGTGGCCACGGCCAGCAACATGTTCTTCCGCACCATCGGCGGCGCCATTGGCGTGGGGCTGATGGGCGGCGTCATGGTGTCGCAGCTCCTCAAGGACCCGACGGTGCCCATCTCCGCGGCCAATGCCTTGATGAGCCCCGACCATGGACAGGGCCTGCCCGCGGAGCTGGTGGCGAAACTGAGCGGCGCGCTGGGCACCGGCCTGAGCATCAACTTCTGGCTGATGTGCGCCTTCACGGTGGCCGCCTTCGCGGCGGGGCTGTTCTTCCCGAAGGTGGCCCGCACCAAGACGGTTTCAGCCAGCGACGTGGCGGCGCCGCACTGACGTCGTGCGGCGCCGGGCCCTTTGACTACAGGCCGTCGATCATCCGCAGCGCCACGTCCGGCATGAACGTCCCGGCGGGCGAGTTGGGCCCGACGCCACACTGGCCATCCGAGTCCCCGGGGACCTTGATCCACAAGGTCATCTCCGCGCCGCCGACGCCCACCTGGTTCGTGGTCCCAATCCGCCGGCCCGCGGGGTTGCACCACTCACCGTTGGAGCCGTTGCCGTTGCGGCTGGTGTCCACGACGAAGGGCTTGGTGTAGCCGTAGCGGCTGCTCAGCGAGGCATTCACGTTGCCGGCGTACGAGGCCGACTGCGCGGTGGTGTAGAAGTTCGACACGTTGAGGGCGAAGCCCCGCACGTTGCGCACGCCCATGTTCTCCAGTCGCTGGGCCATGGTGTCCGCGTTGATCCACAGCGCGTTCCCCGCGTCCAGGTACGCCCAGGTGTTGGGCGCGCGGTCCCGGAACTGCTCCGTCGCGTAGCGAATCAGGCTGATGCGCGTCTGCCGCTCGGCGTCGTTGGCCAGGCAGTCGAGCTGGGCGACGGCGTCCGGCTCGATGATGACGACGGCGGGACGGTTGCCAATGGCCGAGGCGAACGCGGAGATCCACGTGCGATAGGCGTCCGGCGTTCCGGCGCCGCCCCCCGAGTGACTGCCGCAGTCCCGGCCGGGGATGTTGTACGCCACCAGCACGGGCAGCTTGTCCGCGGCGTCCGCGGCGGCGACGAAGCTGGACACCGCCGTGGTGATGTTGCCGCTCCACGCGGCGAACCAACGGGCCGTCATGTTGTTCGCGATGGAGGCCTGGATGCGCGCCGCGCGCGAGTCCCCGCTGTTGGCGCGGACCCAGTTGGCGGGGTTCGAGTTCGGGTCGATGTAGAAGCCGCTCGTCATCGCCAGGGGACCGCCACCCCCGCTGCCATTCTCCGTGGTGAGCGAGACGTCATCGAGGAACGCGCTGAGGCTCGCCGGGCGGCCGCCGAACTGGAAGGTCACCTGCCCCGCCTGCGTGGCCAGCGACGACGTGAAGGGGAACGTGAAGCGCCGCGACGTTCCATCGAACGTCACCTGCCGGTCGAACACGGCGGTGTACGGGGCGCTCTCCAGTTGCACCGTCACGCGCACCGTCGTGCTCACCGACGCGGACGCGGTGAAGGCCAGCGTGTACGCCCGGCCACTCACCAGGGGGATGCCGCTCTGACCAATCAAGGCATCCCAGGGGTTGGCCGTCCCTCCGCCAACGTCCACGCGCAGACGGCCATTCTCCACGCGCGACTGCGTGTTGGCGCCGCTCCACCACGGCGTGACGGTTCCACTGTTGAAGTTGCCGTTGGAGACCAGCTCCGTGAGCGCGGCGGTGCTGACGCCTGTGGACTCGTCGGAGTCCACCGGGGCGGCCGGCTCGGAGGGACCACAGGCGCTCACGAGCGCGGCGGCCAACAGCAGGGAAAGACGACGGGACGGCGAACTGGCGATGTCACGAAGTTGCACGAGGCCATTCCTCCCGCCCGCGTGCGGACGCCAGGGAGCGGCGTCCGAGGTGACGCGGGCTGTGTCGAGTGCGTGGCCCGTGGGATGGCACCGCGAGCCCGCGGTGCCACATTTACACGTTTTACTTCTTTTCCAAGTCTCTACCGCGTCGTGTTCAGCGAAGTGCGCGCAGATGAACAGGTGGGACCCGGTGCTCGGAGGCCCGCTCCACCACGCGCCCCAGCCGCAGCAGCAGGTGCTCCTCGTAGGGTCTTCCGGTGAGCTGAACCCCCACGGGGAGGCCCTCTTCGTCGAACCCGGCCGGCACCGACAGGGACGGGAAGCCCGTCAGGTTGGCCAGGCGGACGAAGCGCATGAGGGCATCGACCACGGGGAGGTTCGACTCACCATCGGGCAGCGCCGCCTCCGGAATCACGGGCGCGGTGGAGGCCGTCGTGGGCGTCACGAACACATCCACGTCCGCCATCTGCGCGAGCACCTCGCGCGTCAGCCGATGCCGGTGCCGCAAGGCATGCACCAGGTCCGTGGCCCGGAAGTGCCTGCCGATGGCGAGGTTGGTGCGCGTGTCGAGCCCGAAGTCCGACAGGTGCTCCTTCATGGACGGGCCCATCGACTCGGACATCTCGCTCAGGATGATGCAGCTATGGGTCCACAGCACCGCGTTGAGGTCGGGCGGAGGAACCTCCACCACACGCGCCCCCGCGGCCGTCAATGCCGCCACGGCCTCCTTGCAGCGGGCCACGACGTCGGCATCTGCGTCCTCGAAGTAGTCCCAGCAGATGCCCAGCCGAACACCGCTCAGGGCGCCGTCCTCGTAGCCAGACAGATGATGCGGCGACTGCCCCTGCGAGACGAGGTCATGTCCATCCGGCCCCGCGAGCAGCGCATACGCGGCGGCGACGTCGTCGACGGTGAGCCCCATGGGCCCCACGTGGCCCACGTTCCAGCACAGCGGCGGCACGCCCGTCTCCGGAATGCGCCCCCACGTCGCCTTGAGGCCCACGATACCGCACAAGGCGGCGGGGATGCGGATGGAGCCGCCACCATCCGCGCCAATGCTCACGGGGCACAGGCCCGCCGCCACCGCCGCGGCGGAGGCGCTGGAGCTGCCACCGGTGATGCGGCCCGTATCCCAGGGGTTGCGAGCGGCCCCATGGTGGGGATTCAACCCGATGGGGTTGATGCCAATCTCGTTCATGTTGGCCTTGCCGAGGATGATGGCGCCCGCGGCCTTGAGCCGCGCCGCCACCGTCGAGTCCGCGGTGGCCACCTGCGTGCGGAACCGCGTGCCCAGCGTCGTGGGGAACCCGGCCAGGTCGACCTCGTCCTTCAGGACGACGGGGACGCCGTCGAGCACGCTCAAGGGACGGCCGGCGCGCAGACGCTCCGTGGAGGCCTCGGCGGCGCGGTGCACTTCATCGGGCTTGCGCGCGATGAAGAGGCCCAGGCGCGTCTTCCCGCTGTCCAGCCGCGAGATGGCGTCATGAATCCGGCCCACCACGGAGACCGGATCCGCTGAGCCTTCGCGGTACGCGCGAGCATAGGCGGCGACGCTCTCGCGCTCCGGCGGACCGGAAGCGGACGCAATGGCCCGCGCGGCCTGCTCGGTGGGCGTCTGCGACTCCGTGGCGGCCGAGCCCGGGGGCAAGGGGAACTGGAGCGGCGGCGCGTCCCCCGCGGAGAGTTCACGCCAGCGATCGATGCCGCTGTCGCGGGTCAGCTTGTCCAGCATCACGGACCCGACGCCGCTCTCGAGCGACTTCACGAAGGCCTTGAGCGCCATGCCCGACACGCGGGGCGCCTTCACCGGGTTGCGTTGGTAGGTCATGACGCCACAGCCTATCCCCGCGCCGCGAGCACCGCATGCGGGATGACAGCTTCGGTGACCGCCCCCGTGGGGCTCGTCTCATACCGCGCGTCCGGCACGGCCTCGACGACGCGCCGGACGAGGGCCTCGGGCTGTTCGACGAACTGGTCCAGGTGAAGCACACCACCGGGCCGTCGGCCTGTGAGCAGCTCGCGAGCCACCTCCGCGGCGACCCGGCCCGTCGCCTCCGCTTCCCGGTGGCCTTGCACCGCGGCCCACCGGACGGCGGGCACGCCCGCGACCTGTCCCTCGGCCCGCGCCATCACCGCGAACGCATCCGAGCCCGCGTGAACACGCTGCGAGAGCCAGGTCAGCGCACGACGAACCCAGGCCCGGTGCAGCAGGCGCCCCAGGCCGGCTTTCACGGCGAACGCGGCCACCCCGCCCAGCCACGAAGGGTCGAAGCGAAGCCACGTGGAAACGGTGGGCACGGACAAGGTCCGCGCCGCGGCGCGCTGGTCCGGGAAGTTGAATCGCCACGCAGGCCGCGCCTGGCGCTCCCCAGGGAACTGGACATCCGTGGTCTCACGAAAGCTGTGAACCCGCTGGAGCACACCGTCCCGGTAGACGTCGAACGGAGCGGCCAGGTTCTCCAGTGTCCATTCAATGGCCGCCGCGCCGTGGACATCCCCCGCCCCCAACAGGACGAAGAGGTCCAGGCGCTGCGTCGCATCGAGCCTGGACACGGCCTGCGCGGCCAGAAGCTGGGTGAGTCCCGGCGCGATGCCGACACTGACGACAGCGGTGCTCCCGGCCTCACGGGCGAGCGGCCCCAGGCGCTCGAAAGCCGCCAGCGAGTCACCGTTGGCCGTCACGTCCACGTAGTCGATGCCCGCCCGCAGACACTGCTCGACGAAAAACGTGGTCCGCTGGTCCAGGCACATCACCACCAGCGCCGCGCCTTCGAGGCGGGAGAGGGCCGTGGGCGACGTGATGTCCAGCGCGAGCCCTCGAGCGCCCTCGCCCGTTCGTCTCGCGAGGGCTTCCGCGCGAGCGGCGCTCCGTCCCGCCACCACGACGCGGCCCGGGAACGCGGGCGCCAGGACGCGCACCACCTCCCTTCCGACCTGCCCATAACCCCCAACGACGATGATGTCCCCGCTCCGCCCCTCAGCACTCATCCTCGAACCTCTCCGTGACGATTCCCGAACGGTTCTGTCGCGCGTCGAGGTGGAATGCGAATGAGGTCCGTGAACATCATCTGTGCGGGCCACGCATCAATGCACTCCCTCTCGAACATCGAAGCCTTCGTCCGCGCCGTGGAACACGGTGACTTCACGCGTGCGGCCCGAAAGCTCCAGGTCACCGCCTCCGCCGTGAGTCGGCGCATCGCCCGGCTGGAGGACGAGCTGGGCGTCGTGCTCTTCCAACGAACCACCCGCACGCTGCGCCTCACCGAGGACGGCCGCGCGTTCTACGAGCGCTGCCAGCGCATCCTCGGAGAACTGCAGGACGCGAAGGAGTCCCTTTCCCACGCCCGGCACCGCCCGGTGGGCGTGCTCCGCGTCGACGCGACGCAAGTCATGGGGCAGCTCGTGCTCATGCCCGCGCTCCCCCGCTTCCTGGCGGCCCATCCGGGATTGGAAGTCCAACTGACGCTCCGAGACCATGTCGTGGACCCCGTCGCCGAAGGCGTTGACGTGCTGCTCCGCCTGGGCGCGATGCAGGACTCGCGATTGGTGGCGCGGAAGCTGGGCGTCACGCGGCTGATGGCCTGTGCCGCCCCCGCGTACCTGCGACGCCACGGCCGCCCCGCGACACCCGAGGACCTGTCCCGGCACAACTGCCTGGGCTTCCTCCGCGACGGAGCGCTGGCCCCCTGGGTGATGCAATCGCGAGGAACGGAAGCGCCGGTGCACTTCGAGCCAAGAGGCACGTTCCACACGAATCATGGCGCCACCCTGCTCGACGCGGCCGTGTTGGGCGTGGGAATCACCTGGCTCTTCGACTTCATGGTGGCGAGGCACCTTGAGTCCGGTGCGCTCGTGCCCGTGCTCGAGGAGCACCTAGGCGAGGAGTGCGCCATCCATGCCGTGTACCCGCGCGGCAAGCACCTGCCCTCGCGCGTTCGCGTGTTCTTGGACTTCGTGGTTACGCTCTTCGCCAGGTGAACACCTTCATGCAACGGAACGAGAACGCCCCCAGCCGCCCGCTCGACACGGTGCTCCGCGAACGCTTCGGACTGACCGGCTTCCGGCCGGGCCAACGCGAAGTCATCGACGCATTGCTGGGGCCGGGGGCCGCTGCGCTCGCCGTGTTCCCAACAGGCGGCGGAAAATCCCTGTGCTACCAACTCCCCGCGCTGATGCTGGACGGCATCACCGTCGTCGTCTCGCCGCTGATTGCGTTGATGAAAGACCAGATTGACGCGCTGGAACGGCAAGGCATCCGGGCCGCGAAGCTGGACTCGTCCCAGTCCCTGGACGACGCACGCGAGGTGACGCAGGCGCTGCGCGACGGTGCCATCAAGCTGCTGTACGTCGCGCCCGAGCGATTCAACAACGAGCGCTTCCTGTCCCTGCTCCGGGAACTGCGCATCGCGCTGTTCGCCGTGGATGAAGCGCATTGTGTCTCCGAATGGGGACACAACTTCCGACCGGACTACCTCAAGCTGGCGAAGGCGGCGCGGGACGTTTCAGCCGAGCGGCTGCTCGCGCTCACCGCCACGGCGACACCTTCCGTGGTCCGGGACATCTGCCAGGGCTTCGGCATCCCCGAGTCCAACGCGGTCATCACCGGCTTCTACCGTCAGAACCTCACCCTGGAGACCACGCCGGTCGAAGCGGAGGACCGGGATGCACTGCTGCTCGAGCGGCTGAACACGCGTCCGCCTGGGCCCACCATCATCTACGTCACCCTGCAGAAGACCGCCGAGCGCGTCGCGACGTTTCTCGCCGCCAAGGGCCTTCCCGCCCAGGCCTACCACGCGGGCCTGGAGAGCGAGGTCCGGGAGCAGGTGCAGGAACGGTGGATGACGTCCGGCAACGGCATCGTCGTGGCCACCATCGCGTTTGGGATGGGCATCGACAAAGCGAATGTCCGGGCCGTGTATCACTACAACCTGCCGAAGGGACTGGAGAGCTACAGCCAGGAAATCGGCCGGGCAGGACGGGATGGCGCACCGTCCGTGGTGGAGCTGTTCGCCTGTCCCGACGACGTGCCCACCTTGGAGAACTTCGCGCACGGCGACACACCGACCGCCGAGGCAATCCAGGGGCTCGTCACGGAGCTGCTCGACATGGGCCCCGAGCTGAGCCTCAACCTGTACGCCTTGTCCACCCAGCATGACGTGCGGCAACTCGTGCTGCGCACGGCGCTGACGTACCTGGAGCTCGAAGGCGTCCTCCGGCAGGGCACGCCGTACTTCGTGGGATACAAGGTGCAGCCGCTCGTTACCCTCGAGGAACTCGTGGGCCGCTTCAAGGGGGAACGCGCGAAGTTCCTGCGTGACGTCTTCGCGGCCGCGAAGAAGGGGCGCACCTGGTACACGCTCGAACCCACGGTGGTCGCGGAGTCGCTCCAGCAGCCGCGCGAACGCGTGGTGAAGGCGCTCGAGTACCTCCAGGAACAGGGGCTCGTGCTGACGCAAGTCACCGAGCCCCGTCAGCACTACACGCGGCTGCATTCCGACAAGGGCGCCGACGCGCTCTCAACACTCCTCGTGCGCCGGTTCCAACAACGTGAAGCCCAGGAGGTCGCGCGCGTTCAGGCCGTGCTGAAGCTCGTCACGCATACGGGTTGCCAGAGCAATGCCCTGGTGTCGCACTTTGGCCAGTGGCGCGAAGCGCCGTGTGGACACTGCACGTTCTGCCGCACGGGCGAAGCACAGGTCCTCCCCGCCACCCGGCCGAGGCCCTCGCTGCCCGCGAAGCTGGACGTGGCCGCCTTCCGGGCGTTGGTGGCGCGGCATCCCGAGGCCCTGAGCCACCCGCGTCAGTCCGCGCGCTTCCTCTGCGGGTTGAGCAGCCCCGCCCTCACCCGGGCGAAGCTCGGAGGCCACGCGCTGTTCGGGGCGCTCGACGCCTGGCCCTTCGCCGAGGTGCTCGGCTTCTGCCGTCAAACGATGACGTGAGCCCGCTCAGCCCCGGTCGAGCACACCCGCGCGGTAGTCATCGAACGCCTGTTGAATCTCTTCACGGGTGTTCATGACGAAGGGGCCGTATTGGACGATGGGCTCTCGCAAGGGCCTCGCCGCGGCGATGAGCAGCGCACTCCGCCGGTTCTTCGCGCGAACGCGAAGCCGACGGCCTGGACCGAGCAGCGCGAGCGAGTTTTCACGAACGGCCCTGGCCGAACTCTCGGGCCCCAGGTCGACCTCTCCGGCGGACACGAAGGCGAAGGCCGTGTGGTCCATGGGAAGCTCGATTTCGAAGGGCCGGTCGTCCTCGAGCGCCAGGGTCAGCAGGAGCGGCTGCGTAGGCCGCTCTCGGACAGGCCCTTGCAGCCCGTTCATCTGGCCCGCGATGACGCGAGCGCGGCTGCCGGAGGGGCTGAGCCGCTCCTCCGCGAGCTGTTCGGGAGCATGGTCCTGGTAGGCGGGCGGACACATCTTCTCCGCGGCGGGGAGGTTGAGCCAGAGCTGGAAGCCGGACATGAGGCCGTGGACCTGCTCGGGCATCTCCGAGTGGATGAGGCCCCGCCCCGCGGTCATCCACTGCGAGCCGCCCCCGGCGATGAGCCCGCTGTTGCCTCGGCTGTCCCGGTGGCGCATCCGTCCGTCGAGCATGACGGTGACCGTCTCGAAGCCCCGGTGCGGGTGGTTCGGAAACCCGTTGATGTAGGCCCCCGGATCATCCGAGTGGAACCGGTCCAGCATCAGGAACGGGTCGAGGTTCCGCAGCGCGGGTTGCCCGATGACACGCGTCAGGCTCACGCCCGCGCCATCCGTCGCCGGAATGCCCTCGAGGGTCTGCGTCACCGCGCGCTGCGACTTCAGGATGACCGCCGGGGACTCCGAGCGCCGACACCCAAGGGCCGAGGCGGCCACGAGAAGACCGGACTGGACGAGGAAGCTGCGGCGCGAGCTGAAGGTCATGAACCCTTCCTGAAACCGGGTGTACCGCCCCCAAGCCTCCACCGGGACGCGCCCGGAGTCCATGCACGGTCAGCACATCTCGGACTCAGTCCGGGACATGGAGGGACAGTGTCCCCATCTACACCCGCCTCCCTTGGCTTCCGCGACCTCGGCCGCTGCGGCGCGGCGTCATCCAGCCGCAAGAGAGGTTCCCATGTCCATCAAGCCCAGGCCTCCCGACCCAATGGCAACCGCCCCAACAAGCTGAACTGTTGCGCGCACCACGAAATACCCATCCCCGACACACGCCCATCAGACTTTGTGGCAGCCTCTTCTCGCAACAGTTGTCTGGAGCGGTTCATCACCAGGAGGAACAATGCGCACACTGTTGATGCTGGGATGCGTCGTCGTCGGACTTCAGTTCGGCTGTGGAGGGGATGAGGCAGACCTGGGCGCGCAAGCCGATGTAGCATCGAGCGAAGCCCCGCTGTTCCGCTGTCTGACTGACTCCCTCACCGTGTATTACAGCGACGCCACCTACAGCACGGAAGTTGGCTCGGACCGATGCTTCTGCGATTCCACGCCAATTCGATCTGGCCGCAGAACGTCTCACTTCATCGAGTACATCAACGCAGAGTGTCCAGGGTTCGCGCCGACAACACCGTGACGCCAAGCCGAAACACCTGCTGGCTGCTTGGAGACCGCTGGGCACGGTCGGAGCGTGCTCAGGTCCGTTCCAAGTCCGCGGCACGCATATTCGACGGCCATTCGACCATCGAGTCGCCCCTGCGCAACGATCATCTGAGTTCCGACTCGTCAAGCGGTGGCCGCCCCCCGTGCCAGCCCATGTGTCTGAGTGCGGCACGGAGTCGACCAGCGGGAAGAGCCGGTGCGTGTCGCGTCCGTTGGGCGCCGCCGCCAAGTCGATGAGCGCCAATCCTGGCGCCTCTACGAGAAACGAGGGGCAGGCGGGAGTCGTCTGGGTTGCGTTCCCGGAGCCTGGCCAGCGCAACCCGAAGGCGGCAGGTTTGCCCTTCTACGGCGGCAGCCTGGAAGCGACGCTTCGCTCCGCGCCCACGGGACGGGCAAGAACCTGACGATGTTCTCGCGAATGCTGTTTGTGAATCCACCGGCCGACGGCGCTGCGTGGGAACAGGCGATCGGCCGGTGCCACCGAGAAGGGAAGCTTGCCGACGAAGTCGAGGTCGAGCTGCACCAGCACACCCACGAGCTTGTCGGGACCTTCTAGAAGGCCCACGACTTCGCCCGCTTCAACGAAAGCAACCGCCGAAAACATCAAGGGCGGGTATTACAGGCACCCAAGGTACAATTCCACCTGAACGAAAAGGCCCAGTGAAATCCGTCCCCTTCCGCCTCCATGACATCCCATCGATGATTGACAATGTGATAATCCGTCCCACTGCCGGAACTATGCCACCAGCCTGACCAGTGCTCTCCGACAAAAACAGGCCAACCCGCCCTTGGGGCATTGTCATAAGTGAACTGCAGCCTCACATTACCCCTATAGGGCGCAACCTCGGCAAATGACGTCTTGGTATTCGCGGCCGCATGCGCAAAGCCGGTCCTATTGGGCAAGCAATCATAAAAATCTCCGCCCCTGAAGCAAACAGCATCTCTCCAGCGTTGGCCATCAGTCCCCGTCCACGACGAGGTGACATCCGGGTCAGAGCCCGCTGTCGACTCCGAGCTGGGGACTGCTTCATTTCGCCCAGCCATAGAGGAGTCATCAGGAGACCCACGGTGCGACTCGGCCCTCAGCAATGATGGTGGCGGCGTGGCGCCGTCCGTAAGCCGACGGTAGAGCTCCGCAGCGGAATGCTCGGAAACATCCGCATCACGCAAGACACGCTCATCCCCGACGGGGCGGCGCTCCACGATAAGGGTGCCGTGCGACAGAACATAGAACTCAACAAAGTGATTCGGCGCCATCTCGACGCGCGCAGTCAATTGATTGAGCTCATCGAGCTTCGGACGCAACTTCCGCGTGGCGTCCATTGCAGCCACCGGGTTGGATTCAGAGAGTCGGTCGATGCGCTGGAGTGACCGTTGCGCCTCAGTCAGCGATGGAGGATTCAGGTCTATTGGCGTTTGATCTTCACCAAGATAATCACTGCACCCTGTCGACACCACGGCAACCGCCAGCAGAAATCCCCGTCGAAACGGACCTTTGCTCGTCATTGCATGTCCCCCAGTGCCCCAATTCGGATACATCGCAATTAAAATCGGCCAATCTTGAAACCATAGTCAAGTCCCGCCCGGCGCCCCAAATAGCCAAACCCGGGAACCCAGTCCGCCAGCGAACACTGCGCCAGCGACAACCAACAAGCTTCACATGAAGGTTCGGTCAAGGGGTTCCCGCACAAAACGGCCTACCAAATGTGAGAGTTGAGGCTGCGTAGGAGGATGACGCAGCAACTGAGAACGAGGGAGCCGAAGTGAACATCGGCCCTCCGCTCATCTCGCATTCGAAGACGTTGGAACTGGTTCTTCCAGGCCTGCGTGCGCTCCACCACCCAGCGGTGCCGACCCAGTCGGCCCTTCGACTCTACCCCAGGACGGGCAATGCGCGGGCGATGCTGCACCTGTGCAGCTCTCGCCGGTTCTTCTTCGAGGCGTAGGCCTTGTCGCCATGGGCCTTCTTCGGCCGGAATCGACGACCGCCCGCGGGTGTCTTCACTGCGGGCACCGCGTCTAGCAGAGGGAAGAGTTCGTGCGTGTCGTGCACGTTGGCGGCCGTCCTCGAACTCTTCCGCGCGTCCTTCGCGACAACGGACTCGCAGGAAGGGACGGAACACCTTTGTGAACAAGCCCGCTTGAAGCTGCGGCGCCACCGCGAGCGACGGAAGGCCTGTGACGCGGGACGGCTCGCCGACAACAAGGCCCATTGGGAAGCCCTCAGCGGGAGCGCCCCGGCCGCGCCCCTCACGGACTCCCCCGGACAGGAAGAAGACGCCCCAGACCTCGACGCGTGGGGGAAGGAACTCGTGCTCGACACGACGAAGGAAGGCGGCAAGCGAATCAAGAACTGTGAGGCGAACGTCTTCACGGTGCTTCTCAGCTCGCCCGAGTGGCACGGCGTCCTGCGCTTCAACTAAGTCACGAAGGGGCTCGAGGTTGAAGGCGGCCCGCTTGGCCCCGGCGTGGACCTCGAAACGCTCGACGTGCTCGTCGCCAACTGGCTTCAGCGCAGCAGCTACGGCCAGCTCGGGTTGATGCCGAAGGCGCACGTCGTCGCGCAGCAGCTCCTCGCCGTGGCGAAGCGTAACAGCTACGACCCGGTCGCCGACTACCTCGCGGGGCTTGTCTGGGACGGGCAGCCGCGCCTCGACGAGCTGCTCGTGACGTACTTCGGCGCTCGGGGTGAGCCTGGATACCTGCGGGCCGTCGGCGCGAAGTTCGCCATCTCCGCTGTCGCGCGTGCCCTGCCCCGGGTGCAAGGTCGACACGGTGTTGATTCTCGAAGGCCCCCAGGGGCTGCGGAAGTCGACGGCGTTCCGGACGCTGGGTGGCCAGTATTTCAGCGACGCGCCTATCGACGTCACCAACAAGGACAGTGCGATGCTGGCCTCTCAGTTCTGGTTCATCGAACTGGCCGAGCTGAGCACCTTCCGCAAAAGCGAGGACCAGGCACTCAAGGCATTCATCAGCCGCACCGATGACACCTACCGTCCGCCCTACGGACGCGCCAACGTGAAGTCACCGCGGCACTGCGTCTTCGTCGGCACCACGAACGATGACGACTACCTCAGAGACCCCACCGACCATCGGCGCTTCTGGCCGGTGAAGTGCAGCGGCATCGAAGTCGACGCGCTCGCACGCGACAGGGACCAAATCTGGGCGGAAGCCGTCGTGCGCGCCCACCAGGGCGGAGAGTGGTGGCTGAGCAACGAGGAAGCGGCAGGGGCCGAGCAGCAGGCCGCGCTGCGCATGGAGAACCACGGGGACAGCCGGAAGGAAGTCATCTTGCGCTGGCTGCTCGAAATGCCCGCCGACAAGCGCCCGACGGACGTCACGCTTCTTCAGGTCGGCGTCGAAGCCTTCTCGCTCCACCCGGCCCAGGTCGACCCGCGCCTCTCCCTGGAGATTGGGGCGGCCTTGAAGGCGTTGCACTTCACCCGTGGCCAGCGTCGGAAGGACGATGGCACCCGGCCGCTTGTCTACTACGTCCCGGATGAACTGCGGAACGCCGCCACGGAGAAGCGGGGCGAGTGACGCGCGCCATTTCAGGTCATCGCGGGCAGCTCGGCGCCGCATGAGTGAGCCACTCGCTACTCACCGACCGTGCGGCGCTCTTCGTTGGAGATGCCGCGCGGGTGGGCGAGGTTCTCACGCCAGACAGCGTCGACGCCATTGTCACTGACCCACCGGCCGGAATCGGCTTCATGGGTCGCGAGTGGGGCAGCGACAAGGGCGGGCGCGACGCGTGGGTCGCGTGGCTCTCCAACGTGATGAGCGAAGCGCTGCGGGTGCTCAAGCCCGGAGGCCACGCGCTCGTTTGGACACTCCAGCGAACGTCGCACTGGACGGCAACGGCGCTGGAAGATGCGGGCTTCGAGGTTCGCGATGTCGTCACGCACCTATTCGGCACGGGGTTCCCGAAGTCCCTCAACGGCAGCAAGGCACTCGACGCAGCGGCGGGCGCTCAGCGCCTCACCATCGGCCCTGGGAAGTACGCAGACCGGGGGCGGCGCTCCGACAATCAAGTCTTCGGCGCGGGCACTCCCTCTCACCTGGAAGTCGAGACGCTTCCGGCTACGGACGCCGCTCGCGAATGGGAGGGCTGAGGAACGGCGCTCAAGCCCGCCGCTGAGCACTGGATTCTCTACCGAAAGCCCCTAGCGGGAACTGTCGCCGCGAACATCCAGCGCTGGCGCACGGGGGCGCTCAACGTCGCTGCGTGCCGAATCCCCCACGCAGACCCGACGGACCTCGCCGAATCGAAGGCGCGTAACCCTGGGCGGGCTGACACGGTGACGAGCGCCGTCTACGGCACTGGACGCCCGCAGCAGCGAGTCGACGAATCTGGGCGCTGGCCAGCGAATGTCACGCTCGACGAAGCGGCGGCCGAGCTGCTCGACGGGCAAGCGACAAATGGCGGCGCAACCCGGTTCTTCTACATCGCCAAGCCCACCAGGACCGAGCGGGACACGGGATGTGCTCACCTGCCATTCCGCACGGGTGCCGAAGCGTGCGGGCGCAAGGAAGGCAGCGCGGGGATGAACTCGCCACGCGCGGGGGCGAACTCAGGAGGCGGGCGCAACCATCATCCGACGGTGAAGTCGCTCGCCCTGATGCGCTGGCTTTGTCGGCTCATCACGCCCCCGGGTGGGACGGTTCTCGACCTGTTCGCGGGTAGCGGCTCGACAGGTGTCGCGGCGCTCGCCGAAGGCTTCGATTTCATCGGCATCGAGCGCGAGCCGGCATATGCGGAGATTGCGCACGCACGTCTGTGTCATGCGATTGAGCCACTCCCGAAATCCGCACCCACCTAGCCAAGGCGAGGGGCATTCAAGCCCCTCGCCCCACAATGGCAGCCTTCAAACTCACCAACCGCAGTTGGGCGACGGCACAGGAGCCGCAGTGTAGAAATCCACCCACGCGCCAAACGAAGAAGACACCCATGAAACAGGGGTATCAAAAAGGCAGGAGAGCTGATAATTATAGGCATTTGGGAAATGAGCGAGCGCGTGGTTCTTGCACGTCTCCCAGTTCCAGCTCGAGGGCGCAGGAACCGAAAACGCGACGTAATCCCAGCCTGCAACGTTGGCGCTACGAATAATATACGAGCAGATCTTCTGAGATCCGACCGATTGGAGCATGTTCGTTCCAGGTGCCTTTAGGTCGTCTGCGCCAGCTTGCGCAGAGCCAAGGAGAATCAGAAGAGCAATCGAAGCCGAGTTCTTGCCGTCGACGATCATGAACTACCCCGCAGTGCTTGGGACCAAAGACAGACTGCCCTCGCCATTCAATTCTGTCAAATACTGCACATTATCCACACTTTTACGCCCCGCATAAACAACGCGCAGCAAGGCGATTGGAACTGTTGCTGGTGATGCCCTGGCCGAGCCCACAAGGCTGCCATCGGAGAGCGCGACGGCGAATGGTGAAGCGCAGGCACGCCTAGCTAAGCTACCCCGTCGCCTGTTGATGTAATGGGTGGCGCGAGTCGGCATACGTAAAAACCGCATGTACTGACTGCGTCATGCGATTGAGCCACTCCCGAAATCCGCACGCATTTAGGGAGGGTGACGCCTCCCGCCGATATCCCGAAGCATGGACCCTCGGTGATTGCCGGGGTCATCCAGCGCCTCAGCGTTTCCCAGCTCAAGCGCCACAAGCTGTGCCCGCGCGCATGGTTCTTTCAGAAGGTCATGCGCGTCCCCGAGCCCAGCACGGGAGCGCAGCAGGTCGGCACCGAAGGGCACGCCCAGCTTGAACATTTCCTAGCGACGGGTGAAGACGTCCTGGGCTCGTTCGCGAGGGCAGGCGCCCACCTTCTGCCCACGCCCGGTCCCGACCTGCTCGTCGAGCAGCCCCTGAACGGTGCACCGCCGCTGACGGCACGCGGCATCCCTTTCACCGGATTCATCGACCTCGTAGACGCTCGACGGCTCGCCTCTGACGGCGTCCTTCGCATCACCGACCACAAGTTCACCAGCAACGTCGCGTCGAATGCCGCGAGCGCTGAGCAGCTCGCCGACGCCGACACCGAACCCGGCTTGCAGATGGTCGGCTATGGCGCGTGGGCACTCAGCCAGGTTGAGCGCTTCCCGGGGCTGCGCACGCTGGAGCTCGAACACTTCTACTACCAGACCCGGGGACAGCGCCTTGCCGCGTCCGTCGTCGCAACGGTGCCCGCCGAGCACGTCGAGCGCGAGTGGCAGACAAAAGTCGCTCCCCAGGTCGAAGCGATGAAGGAGCACGCGCAAGCCGCCCGCGCTTCCGACGTGCCCGCGAATTACGGCCCCGCCTGCGGCAAGTACGGCGGATGTCCGTTCATGGCGAAGTGCCTCACAGGAGAGAACAAGACGATGTCCCTGCGCGACAAGCTGCTCAACAAGGCTTCCGAGTCCGTCCCCCTTTCCGTTGCTGCGGTCGAGCGCAACGCCCCGGAGCTGCCCGCCGTTCTTCCCCCGGACGCGCCCGCACCTACCCCCGTGCAGACGGCTCCAGAGGTCGCCCAGGCGACTGAGCAGCCCGCGCCGAAGCGTCGCGGTCGCCCTCGCAAGGTGGCCGAGTCCGAGCAGCCCACCGACGCGGCCCCGTCGCCTGCGAGTTCCCTTCGGGTGCTTTTCGTCGACTGCATCCCGACGACCTTCGACGGACCGACGCCCGAGTCGCTTACGAGCTACGTCGACACCATGCATCGCAAGGTGGCCGAAGCGGGCGGCGTCGACGACGTGCGCTTCGCGGGCTCCGACTCGGCGCTCGGGTTCGGCAAGTGGCGCGGGGCGCTGGCCATGGCGGCGCGCGCCGAGCTGCCCGCACCCGGCAGCTACGTCGCGCTCGGGGTTGCCCAGTCGGAGCTGATGCAGGTCATCGTCGAGGCGCTCGAACCGGCGTTCGACGTGGTCGTTCGTGGAGCGAGGCAGACAGGCCGCCAGGGCTCACACCCCTCGCGCAAGGCGTTCTGGGTTCTCACGAAGAATACGCTCTACACTCGACTCTCGCGCAATACGGCTCAAAACTTGATGGCGACATTCCTCATCAAGTGCCGCAACATGCGAGCCAACAATCGCCATAAGAAAAGAATCTACTTGGCGCGCGACCTCAAGTGTCCACTCCAAACGCTCCGCCCAGGAAGCTTCATAACTTCTGTTAGGTGCCGCAGCCCCGTTGTTTGCACGAATCAAAGGCGGATAGATGACGCGCGACGGCTGCGTATAGTGATTATCCTCCTGAGCCCACAAATCATTAAAGTCGACCGTTACCGCCTCGTCGACAAATGGCCACACACAGAGCAGATCTCCTTCATCATCATTACACGCATTCCAAAACTCCTCCGTCACTAGCAAATCCACAGCATTCTCACGACGAGCCCTGAACTCCTCCAGAATCCCTTCAATCGATTGAGACGGACCAACTGGAGGCAGCATGCGAATTCTGGCCACATCAAGCGTCAAGCCATCATTCAGCGGGGAGCAAAGGTTGAAATCAGGAACATCTCGTTGCTTTCGAGTTCAACAATCGGAACGACGACCCAAGCTATGCTTACAGGAATATACAGCTTGGTGAGTAAAATGAATTCCGGAATACGGTGGTGGCCAACCCATCGTTTTTGGAAATTCTTCGCCTTCCCAATGTACGCAATTCGCTCGGGCGGCTCCCCATAAAGAACAAAATAGATGCCCGACTCTACCGGCAGTTGACCGCGATCCTGAAAAACCACTCGCTGCAACTTAAGCACATCGTCTCGTGTGAGCGGCAGAGAATGATAGTCCATGATTTCGGCTTCGCGTGATTTGTGGTGCCAGGAGCTTAGCGAATTCTTGAATGTCGCGCAGCGGCAATTTCGACACCAACAGCAGCCGCACCGTCAAATCGACTGAGGCAGCGCAGACGAGCACCCGTCGCCAACTCGTTCGCTGGAGACACCACCCAAGATGAGACTACTGGGCAGACGCTACTTGAGTGAGCGCCCCGCCACCGCTGCGCAAACAGCTCTCGCAAAGCTCGCTGGCGACCGCTCGCCTATCGCAAAGGGGCAGCCCGTGGGCTGGTCTCCCGACCTCGCACGGGTGCTCAGCCTGCCGCGCCGCGACCTCGCGAGCACCTACGCCGATGCGGACTTCGCCGCGCTGGAAGCCACGCTGCGCGCCCCTGCCGACACGCGTTGCACTTGCGGGACGCTCGGGAAGCGGTGCCCGGCCGCGTTGCTCCCCATTCAGCGTCTCGCCCTCCTGGAAGCCGCGCGCATGGGTGGCGGGCTGTTTCCCATCGGCGTGGGGCACGGGAAGACGTTGGTCGACCTCCTGCTGCCGCTCGTCGTGCCCGGGTGCAAGGTCGCCGTCCTACTCCTGCCGTCCAACCTCCGCGCCCAGCTCATCGAGGTCGACTGGCAGTTCTACAGCGGGCACTGGCGCTTGCCCAACCTCGCTGGCGGCAGGTGGTTCCGCCCCGGTCTGCCTGTCCTTCACGTCATCACCTACGAGAAGTTTTCGACTCAGGAAGGCACCGACCTCCTGACGCGCATCCGGCCGGACCTCATCATCTGCGACGAAGCGCACAAGCTGAAGGACAGGAAGAGCGCTCGGACGGGCCAGTTCCTTCGCTACTTGGAGCTGAACCCCGAAACGCGTCTCGTGGCCCAGTCGGGCACGCTGGCGACGAGGACGGTCAAGGACTACGCCCACCTCGCGGAGTACGCGCTACGTGGCGGCAGCCCGCTACCGTTGAAGCAGCACGTCGTCGAAGAGTGGGCCTCTGCGCTGGACCCCGGAACTACCGTCGCCCCTCCGGGCGCACTCCTTCAGCTCGTTGACCCGGCGCACTCACTCGCCCCGCTTGAAGGGGAGAACGAAGCCGACCGTGAGCGCCGACGCGTGCGTAACGCCTATCGACGGTGGCGCAACGCAACACCGGGTGTCGTAGCTACGGACGAAAGCGCCGTCGGCATGCCGCTCGTCATTCGCACGCGCGACCCGGGGCAGGTCCCCAACGAGCTGCTCGCCCACATTCAGACGGCACTCGGAGGGCAACGCCCCGACGGCGAAGAGTTCGTCGACGAGCTGCAACGCGTCGTCTGTGCTCGGCAGCTCGCGAGCGGCTTCTTCCACCGCTGGCGCTACCCCGACGTCCAGGGCGTTCCGCAGGACCCCGAGCTGATCGTTCGGTGGTTCGCGCGTCGGCAGGAGTTCAACCGGGAGCTGCGCGAGCGCATCAAGCGCCCCGCTGAGCATCTCGACTCACCCGGACTGCTGATGCGCGCCGCGATTCGCGCTCACCAGTCACCGCCCTACGAAGGAGAACTGCCGACTTGGCGCGCGATGTCGTGGCCCGCGTGGGCTGAGATTCACAAACGCATCGTCCACGTCACCGAAGCCGTGTGGCTCTCCGACTTCATTGTGCGTGACGCGGCGAAGTGGGCGCTACGCAAGGGGCAGCCGGGAATCGTATGGGTTGAGTTCCCGGAGATTGGCCAGCGCATCGCGAAGGCAGCGGGCGTGCCCTTCTACGGCGGCGGCCCGGAAGCGTCGGCGACCATCATCAGGGAGAGTGGGACGCGTTCCATCGTCGCTTCGCTTCGTGCCCACGGGACGGGGAAGAACCTGACGATGTTCTCGCGGATGATGTTCGTGAATCCTCCGGCCGACGGCGCTGCGTGGGAACAGGCCATCGGCCGGTGCCACCGACAGGGGCAGCTCGCCGACGAAGTCGAGGTCGAACTGTACCAGCACACCGACGAGCTTGTCGGGGCATTCCAGAAGGCCCGCGACTTCGCCCGATTCATCGAACAGACGGAGGTCACACCGCAGAAACTGAATTTCGCAAATCTATGAAGACGCACCCCTGTCGAAGTCCACGGAAGAACAGATAATGAGCACCAATTCAACACAGGCGACAAACGCCTTCATACGACTGGCAAGCCCCGATGCCGCACTCGGCAGGTATGTCAGTTCAGCACCCCCTCTGCACTCACGGAGAAATATGGATTTTCAACAATCTCCCTTATCTGCTCATGGTTAAAGTTCACGCGCCAGCCCTTCAGCACAACCCCCTCCGCACAGATGCGGCCCGCGATCTGAATCGCCACATCCCCTGCCAAAGAGCCCACACCACTAACCGCAAACCTATACTCAAGCTGAGTCACGGGCAGCGCGATTCCGGGATGAATGACGTGGTCAGCACCGCCGCGATACTCAGTTATCACGCTCTGACCAGAAACAGGAGGCAACCCCCAATGGCCATTGCCACTAACCCCGTAAGCCGAAAATGAAAACGGCCCGCGCTCGTCTACGGACAGGTAGATATATTTTGCAATCGCCACCCCGACATTCTTGATACCAACAAGCAACCTTACTCGCCCTCGGGAGTTCACGTCAGAACGGGCCTCGACGTACGGGGTGAGTCGCGGCTGATGGCGGCGCCCAAACATATCGGCAACTTGATAGTGCTCCATCGGCATGAAAGAGTCTCCGATCCTTTGATAATACCGATGGTCTTTCATGCTGCGATGCGGCGCAAGATCGCTCTTCGGCACGTACACCAACACCACTCCACCTGTCTGTCCTTGGAATAGAAGCCTCTTCGTCTCTACTCCTGAAACAGGAAAGGATGTGGAGCGCGGGATATACGTGTTGACCTCCTGCTCAAAATCATTAACTGGGGAGATCAGCTCTAAGGTCGGCGCTTTATTCTGCGGGGCATCGACCCCCAAGACAATTACTCCTCCGTCGGCGTTGGCGAATCCTGAAATTGCCTTGGAGAGCACATGCTGAAAGTCCTTATCCAACAATGGGCTAGCACAATCCTGCTTTATTTTGAAGTCAACATAGAGATCCTCAACTTGGTCCTTAATACGACTTGGTCACATCCGTGAGGGCAGCTCAGGTGGGAGTAGCCCGGTTCCGTGGACACCCGAGATGTGATGGAAGGAGCACGGGATGTCCGCGACTGACGAGAAGCAGAGGAAGCCCCGTAGGCCACGCCGGGAGTTCACGGCGGAGTTCAAGGCCGGGGCGGTGAGGCTGGTGCTGGAGGAGGGGAAAACGATTCCCCAGGCCGCCCGAGACTTGGACCTGACGGAGTCAGCGCTGCGGCTGTGGGTCGAGCAGACGAAGACGGACCGGGGCGGGGGCAGGCCTGGAGCGCTGACGACGGTGGAGCGCGAGGAACTCTCTCGGCTGCGCAAGGAGAACCGGGAGCTGCGGATGGAGCGGGAGATACTAAAAAACGCGGCGGCCTTCTTCGCGAAGGAGATGAAGTGAAGTTCTCCTTCATCCACGCGAAGAAGGCCCTCTTTCCCGTCGCTGTCCTCTGTCGTCACCTGGGCGTCTCACGCAGTGGCTACTACGCCTGGGCGGCGCGGCCCGAGTGCGAGCGGAAGCAACGCGACCGGGCGCTTCATCTCGAAGTGGCAGCCGTCCACCAGGAGAGCCGGGGCACGTACGGCGCTCCGCGGGTGCATGCGGAACTCAAAGCGAGAGGCCAGCGGGTGGCGCGGAAGCGAGTGGCTCGCCTGATGCGCCAGGCGGGCCTGCGTGGCCGTGCACGGCGTCGCTTCGTACGGACCACCGACTCGGCCCACCACCACCCCGTGGCGCCGAACACCCTGGAGAGGAACTTCCAACCCGGTCAGCTCCACCGTACGTGGGTGGGTGACATCACCTATGTCTGGACCGACGAGGGCTGGCTGTACCTGGCGGTGCTGCTGGACCTCTTCAGCCGCAAGGTGGTGGGCTGGGCGATGGGCGAGAGAATCGACCGCGGCCTGGTGCTGCGCGCACTCGACATGGCGTTGCTCAGCCGTCCCGCCCCGCAACTTCACCACTCGGATAGGGGCAGCCAATACGCAAGCGAGGACTACCGCCGGCTGCTGGAGGAGCACGGCATCGGATGCAGCATGTCGCGCAAGGGTAACTGCTGGGACAACGCCGTGGCGGAAAGCTTCTTCTCCACCCTGAAGTTGGAGCTCGTCTACGTCACCCGCTTCAAGACGCGTGAGGCGGCGAAGCAGTCGCTGTTCGAGTACATTGAGGTGTTCTACAACCGGAAGCGGCGCCACTCAGCCCTGGGCTACGTCTGCCCTGCGGAGTACGAGCGGATGGCCGAAACCAAGAGGCTGGCAGCATAGTCAACCTGTCCACCGAACCGGAGCAGGCCCACAGGCGGAGCTCTGGAGTTGATGGCCCTGTTGCAGAGCGGGCAGGTGCCGATTTGCCGAAGCAGGAGCGGCTGAAGCGCGCGCCGAACCATGGGCAGCGTCCAGTGCACTCGGCTCCGGGGGGAAAAGCGCCCGACGGAGCGCGAGGAAGCCGTGAGCCACGGCGCAGAGGGTGGCGTGGTGGTGGAAGCCACGCCACGTGCGTCCTTCGAAGTGGTCGAGACCGACTTCAGCCTTCAACTCCTGGTAGTCACGCTCGACGCGCCAGCGCAGCTTGGTAAGGCGCACGAGTTGCTTCAGGGAAATACTGGCAGGCAGCGTCGAGAGGTGGAACTTGGTGGGCTGCTTCTCGTTCTTGGGCCATTCGCACAGAAGCCACTGCTCATCGCCCGGGGCCAGTCCCACTGAGTACCCATGGGCGATGCGGATTCGCAGCGCTGCGAAACGTGAACGCTTGCGCCCCTTGGCACCTTCACCCCAATTGACCGACTTCCAAGCGGTGGGTGGCAGGTCAGCGGCAAGCTTCTGGGCGGCAATGGGCTTCGCGTCACCATAGCGGTAGCGCGTGCGCGCAGGCCCACTCATTCCCTCAGACTTAGGAGGAATGGGCGGAGGCGCGAATCCTGGAGGCCAGAGCACCGAGTCGCCTCGGATGCCGACGATGTACGGAAGCCCTCGGCGCGTGAGCTCCTCGCGAAACTCGACTTCGTTTCCGTAACCTGAGTCCGCCAGGAAAAGACGCGGCCTGACACCCCAGCCAAGCGCGCGCGCAAGGAGCCCGAGGGCGATGTCCCGCTTCGTCTCGAACGAGACATCCTCGGGCACGCCCGCCTTGTGCAGTCGCTCCGGGGCGGATGTCCATTCCGCCGGCAAATACAGCCGCATCCCAATGCAGCCGCTGCCCTTCTCTCCCGCCAAATGCAGACTGACGGCCACCTGGCAGTTGTCGGTCCGGCCCAACGTGCCCGAATACTACCGGGCGACGCCTACCGAATGCTTGCCCTTCTTGGGAAAGCCCGTGTCATCCAGTACCAGCGCCTCAATGTCCGGTAACTCTGCCTCCAGTTCCAGTGCCAGTCGGCGCATGACCTCCTCGTCCGCCCATGCGCTGCCGCTGACGCACTGCTGGAGGCGCTGGCGCATGGCCTCCTGCTCGCCAGCGTCTTCCACCAGTCGCCCCGCCATCGGGTCGATGCTCTTGCGCTCGCCTTCGAGCAGCAGGCCCTTGACGTACCAGTCCATCGCCCGTCGCCGCTCTACGCGGCCCAGGCCTGTGAACATCGACCCAAGGAAGCTCTCCAGCTCCCCCTCCAGCCGCTTCAGTTGCCTCGGCGTCATGCATGGGGAACAGTCCGCCCGCCCTCACGCATTCTGGAAGTGACCAAGTCGTATTAAGCAAGCGCTCTACATCCTGCTCGGTATTGACTGCATTGAATATCGCTCTGGCTGGACTTTCCATTGTGACCTCTCATTGGAGTGTTCCGCTATAGAGTACCCGGGGATTGCCAGAGAGTACACCTGACAGCCCAGGCCGAACCCATTGGTCCGGGCCACTCCCAGAATCCGCACGCATTTACGTGGGGTCAGCGCGCTTCGCCGCTGACATAACCCAAGCCGAAGGGCCCACGTAACATGAACAATGCACTGACGAAGATTGCCACCGCGCAGGCTGCGGCTGGCGGACGCTACCCGCGCTTCGGTCGCTACCTGCTCGAAGTCGAGGTCATCCGCACGAAGGAGGGCTTCAAGGGCGATTCCGCCATTGCCGAGTTGAAGGTTCGCGAGTCCGAGCCCCTCGCGGGTGGCGAGACTCCGAGCCGACCGGGCGAGACGGTCGACTACGTCGAGAACCTGAGCGACGAGAAGAAGGGCGGCGGAGAGCGCTTCAAGTCCTTCCTGATGACGCTCGTGGGTGCCGACGAGTACGAGTTCGCCAACCCGGCCGCCCTGAAGAAGTTCTTCGACGAGCGGCAGGCGGGTACGCACCTCCTGATTCGCTGCGAGGTCTTCCCGAAGCAGCTCCCCGCGAAGGAGGGCCACGCCGGGAAGGTCATCAGCGGCTATCGCTGGTCGCACGTCGAGCTGAACGACGAGCAGCTCACCCAAGCTGAGCACGCGCGCAAGGCGAGCAAGCTCCCCGCGCTCGCCGACGCCCTCGCCTAGTTCGCTGCTACGGCGAACCTCATTGGGTAGGTTCGCCGTGCATCATGGCTAGCCCTATGGAGTCGCTGCTACGTGGGGCGACCCCAACCGTTCTCCTCTACAAAGCCCGAGACGAGTGCAGCAATCGCATCGCGAATCGGTTCGACCTCCTGAAAGCTCTTCTTGTCCTCAGGGCTATCCATCGGAGGCCATTCCACGCGCTGCGGCCCCTGAATCCCCTTAGCTACGCTCGAACCGACAGAAGTGACAATATGCGCTGCGCTTTTGGCGAGTTCAGGTGTGAGAACCACCACTTTGCCGTCCGTCTTCTCAACTTCCATTTCACGCAGCGCCGCCGCGACTAGTGGATGGTAGTTGTCCGCGGCCTTCGTTCCCGCAACAATTGCCTGCGCCTTCTGAGGGTCCGCCAAAGCACCAAAGCAAGCCGCTGCGAGCTGCGCGACTCCGGCGACTCCCTCACCGGCAAAAATGACTGTCTTCATGTTCAAGTCCTCCTTTGAACGAACTCTTGTTCGCGCACCGACGTTAACCGA
Organism: Myxococcus hansupus; assembly: GCF_000280925.3. Classification (NCBI taxonomy): domain Bacteria; kingdom Pseudomonadati; phylum Myxococcota; class Myxococcia; order Myxococcales; family Myxococcaceae; genus Pseudomyxococcus; species Pseudomyxococcus hansupus. Next base: position 2,401,780 of record NZ_CP012109.1, on the reverse strand, counting down.
CACAAGTCACGCCTGAAATTGCTCGCCGGTGCAGGTCTATTCAGGACTCGGAACTCTCCGTGCCGCATCAGTTCATTTGTCTTGTCGGGAATTAGGCTCCTAAGCAGGCATCCACGTATGTTTACTTCAAAACCAGCCTCACCTTTCCAAAACAACAAGGAAACCCTTTTGAGTGTCTGGTCCTTCGACACGGAAACGTGGCTGATTCAGCCCGGCTTGCTTGCGCCCCCTCTCGTGTGCGGCAGCATAGCAGCGGCAGCTCCAGGCAGTGAACGACTGCTCGACAAGGCTCAAGCCCGGCAGTTCTTTCGCGAGGCCATCACCTCACCTGACACGGACCTTGTCGGCGCAAACCTCGCCTACGACCTGGGCGTCATGGCGGCGGATGACCCGAGCCTCGTGGCGCTCATCTTCGCGGCGCTCGAAGCCGCCGCCTGCATTGCGTCCAGGTCCGCGAAGCCCTCATCGACATCGCGCGGGGGCTCTACGGCGTGGACCCGTCGACGGGCCGGAAGCTCGACGACGACGAAGGCGCCCGCTACCCGCTCGCGCTTCTCGTGCAGCGCTACCTGGGCCTCGACATCAGCGAGGACAAAAAGAATCCGAAGGCATGGCGCCTGCGCTACGGGGAACTCGACGGCGTGCCTGTCGAGCGCTGGCCGACGGAAGCCGCTGCGTACCCGAAGCGAGATGCCCGCTACACACTCAACGTCTTCTTCCGGCAGGAAGCCATAGCCCGGGAGACCCCCAACGGCGGCAACCTGCATGCCGAAGCCGAGCAAATGCGCGCCGCCTTCGCGCTCCACCTCGCTTCCATCTGGGGACTCAGAACGAACGGTGACTCGGTCGCCGTGCTGCGGGAGCGGGTGGAACGGGAGTGGGGAGAGAACCGGGCCAAGTTCCAGGCGGCGGGCATCTACCGGGCCGATGGCACCAAAGACTCAAAGCGCCTCGCGGCGCTCGTGACTGCCGCCTACGACGGACAGCCGCCCATCACCGCGCCCAGCGACCGATTCCCCGACGGCCAAGTCGCGACCGACCGTGACACGCTGCTCGGTTCGGGCGACACGCTGCTCGAAGATTTGGGCAAGAGCGGGCGCGTCGACAAGTACAAGTCGACTTACCTGGACGTCGTCGAAGCGGGCACCTCGCTCCCCATCAATCCACGCTTCAACGTGCTCGTCAGCACCACGCGCGTTTCGAGCGACTACCAGCAGCTCCCGCAGAAGGGCGGCATCCGGGAGGTCCACGAGGCCCGTCCCGGCTTCGCCTACTGCTCGGTCGACTACGGAGGGCTTGAGCTTCGCACCATGGCTCAGCGGGCCATCTGGGAACTCGGCTTCTCGAAGATGGCCGAAGCGCTGAACAGCGGCCTCGACGTCCACACCCTTGCCGCGGCCGAATTCCTCGGGGCGAGCTACGACGAGCTGCTTCCGAAGGTGAAGGCGAAAGAGCCCCTCGCGGTCGCCTTCCGCCAGCTCGCGAAGATTCTCAACTTCGGCAAAGGCGGCGGGATGACGGGCGGCTCGCTCGTCTACAACGCACGCGCGAAGGACCGGGTTTCCTTCTGCCTGCTGGCGAAGCGCGCAGACGTCTGCGGTGTCCAGCGCGTCGTCATCACCGTGCAGCGCAAGCCGAAGATGGTCTGCCGGGCCTGCGTCGAAGTGGCGAAGGAACTGGACACGAAGTGGCTCAACGCGTGGCCTGAGCAGCGCGAGCTTCAGCAGCGGGCGAAGTCGAGCACCTACGGGGGCGGGTTCGCCGATGTGATGACTCCGGGCGCGAACATCCTGCGCGGCGGGTGCGGCTACACGCAGATTCTCAACACGCCATTCCAGGGGCTCGGCGCTGTCGGGTGCAAGCTCGCCATGTGGCGCGTCAGCCGCGAGATGTACGTTGACCGTCGCTCGCCGCTCTACGGCTCGCGACTCGTCCTCATGGTGCATGACGAGCTGATTAGCGAGCTGCTCGCCAATGACGCCCAGCGGATGCACGACGCCGCCGAGCGCAAGGCGTACCTGATGCGCGAGGCGATGAAGGAGACGACTCCCGACCTGGCACCGGCAATCGAAGCCGAGCCTGCGCTGTCTCGCATCATGTCGAAGGACGTCGCCACCGTGCGCGACAGCTCCGGGCGACTGCTCGTCTGGGAGCCACCAACAAAGCGCGCTGCCTGAACCACGGCCGAAATCCGCACCCATTTAGGGAGCACACGCACTCCCTAACAGGTGCAACGCATGGCCAAGACAACCGACGCGCGCGAACAGCTCCCGCCCGCTCTCTGCCCGTATCTCGACGCGGACATCGACGACGCGGTCGCCTTCGATGTCGCCGACTTCCACGAGCTGCGCTTGCTGTCCGCGCTGGGAGGTGAAGCGACCTCCCGTCATCTCCTGGGGGCGGCCTGCTGATGCCGACGACTCGAAATCTACTGGTGGCGCTCGACCCCGGGCTTCGCGAGTGCGGCGTCGCGCTCTTCGACCTGGACTCGGGCGAGCTGCTCGCGGCGGGTATGCCCACGAATCCCGAGCGGAAGGCCCGTGGGCTTACGACATGGTCGCGCATGGCGGGAGGGGTCGCCGCGTTCGTCTCAACGTTCCTGGAGCCGCTCAGGGCCGCTGGCGTGGCTGTTTCTGTCACCGTCGCGAGCGAGTGCCCCCAGGTCTACACAGCCGGGAAGAGCAAGGGCGACCCGAACGACCTGATTGAACTCGCGGGAGTCGTCGGCCGGGTTGCCGGTGAGCTTCGCGCGACGAGTAAGCGCAGCTTCCTGCCGCGCGAGTGGAAGGGAACGCTCGACAGAGACGTCATGGTCGAGCGCATCAAAGCGCGCCTCGGCGAGCGCCCCCACGAACACCTACGGGTGCAGCTCCCGCGCGCCCAAGACAAGCACCACAACGTTTGGGACGCCGTCGGCATCGGCCTTCACGTCGTCGGCCGACTCGCGCCCCGGAAGGTCTTCCCGAGGTAGCCATGCCTGATAGCCATGAAGGAATCCCGGAGTTCCTGACGGTCGATGAGGCCGCAGCACTTCTGCGCGTGAACCGAAAGACGCTCTACGAGTCGATTCGCCTGGGGCAGCTCCCGGGAGTCGTTCGCATCGGAAAAGCGCTGCGCATTCGACGGGAGGCCATCGTAACGTCGCCCTCGGGAACGGGCCGCGATTCTGCGCTTTGGAGTCGACGATGAGCGCCAGGTTGCGAAAGTGGACGACGAAGGAAGGAAAGTCTGAGGAGGCGTGGCAAGTGGACTTCGTATTTCAGCACGCGGACGGACGGAAACAGCGAGTCGTGAAGTTCTCGCCCGTCCAGACCCGTCGGGGTGCTGAGCAGTACGAACGCGAATTGCGAAGCGCCTTGCTCAACGGGACTTTCGGAAAGGAGCAGTGCGGCGAGGAAAGCGTCATCACGCTTGCGGACTTCACCCCGCGACTCCTCACCTAGAGCGAGAACAACAACAAGCACTCAAGCGTCGACAGCAAACGACAGATTCTCAGAGACCACATCCTCCCATTCTTCAGGGAAATGCCGCTCGCGAACATTGGCTTGGCCCAAATCGAAGACTTCAAGGCGCACATGCGCAAGAAGAAGTCGGCAGCTCACCAACGGAAGGATTCCGCGTCAACGCGAGCCATCCGGAAGCGGCAGCGTAGCGAGCCCAAATCCCTGAGCCTGAAGACCATCAACAACGTGATGACAGTGCTTCACAAGCTCCTGACGCTGGCAGAAGAGCATGGGGTCATCCGTCAGGCGCCGCGCGTAAAGCCGTTCGGAAAGCTACCGAAGCCTCCCTTTGACTTCCTGAGCTTTGGGGAAGCGGATCGGCTTCTCGCCGCCGCTGAGCCCGAATGGCGCACGTTGCTGCTGGTCGCTATCAAGACGGGGCTACGGCAGGGGGCACTGATCGGGCTCCAGTGGCACGACCTGACCTTGACGCGGGGCCTGCTTCACGTTCGTAGGACCCTCTGGCGCGGCATAGAGGGATTGCCGAAGGGAGGACGTGAACGGACGGTCGACGTGCCCGCCTCCGTGGTTGATGATCTCAACGCCCACCGGCACCGTCGGGGGCGGTTCGTCTTCTGCCAGGAAGACGGGCAGCCACTCACCAAGGGCAAAATGGCGGCACCACTGGGGCGCGCCCTCCGGGCGGCGGGCATCTCTCGCGAGGCGGGAACGATTGGGTGGCACGACTTGCGCCACACCTACGGCAGCCATCTCGCGATGAGGGGTGTTCCGCTCAAAGTCATCCAGGAGCTGATGGGCCATTCGACCATCGAGATGACCATGCGCTACGCCCACCTGAGCCCCGACACTCGGAGAGAGGCAGTCGCCGTTTTGGACCGGCCTCTCGCTCTGGCGTGCGACATACGTGCAACATGGAAGGAGGCCGCCCCTAACCGCACGTAATTACTACAAAATTTAATGCACGAGCCGGGGATCGAACCCGGACGGCCCTTACGGGCCAGCGGATTTTAAGTCCGCTGCGTCTGCCAGTTCCGCCACTCGTGCCCTGCTGCGCGCCGCACCCTACAGGGCCTGTCCCGTCTCCGGCAAAGGCCTCGTGCGGTCCCCTGCCCCCATCCCTGCTGAAGGCCCTCCAGGCGGGCGCGTGGGGGCTCGACGCCCGTCATGGCGGCCCCTGACAACCTCCGGGGGGCCCGGAGGGATGGCGCAACCCCTGGAGAGCGTTGAGGAATCCAGGGCCCTGGGTCGGATTCGCCGCCAGGGCGGCCCTTCCCACGGCCCTTCTCTCCAGAGTTCGACGTCCGGGATGTGCTCCACCGTCGCATCCCGCCTGACCCTGTTATAAAGCGCCCCCCATGCTCGAGACTGTTACCAAGGGCTTCCGCGCCGCCAAGAACCGCCTCGCCGGCAAGAGCGAGCTCACCCCGGAGCTGGTGGACGAGTCGCTGCGCGACATCCGCGTCTCCCTGCTCGAGGCCGACGTGGCCTTCGATGTGGTGAAGAAGTTTGTCGCCCGCGTCCGCGAGAAGTCCGTGGGTGAGCTGGTCCAAACGACCGTCACCGACGCGGCTGGCCAGAAGCGCAAGGTCAGCCCGATGGACCACTTCATCAAGATCTGCCACGACGAGCTGGAGGCCCTCATGGGGCCCGTCGACACCAGCTTGAAGCTGAAGCCCAAGGGCCAGCTTTCCGGCATCATGATGGTGGGCCTCCAGGGTTCCGGTAAGACGACCACCACCGGGAAGCTCGCCAGCCGGCTCCTGCAGGAGGGACGCAAGCCCCTGCTCGTCGCCGCCGACATCTACCGCCCCGCCGCCGTGGACCAGCTCAAGGTCCTGGGCGAGCGCCTCAAGGTCCCCGTCTACCATGAGCCCGGCGTCCAGCCGCCCGAGCTCGCCAAGCGCGGCTACGCCGCCGCCCGCGAGCAGAAGTGCGACGTGGTGCTCATCGACACCGCCGGCCGGCTCGCCATCGACGAGTCGCTGATGGCCGAACTGGAGTCCATCAAGGGCAACGTCCAGCCGGACAACATCCTGCTGGTCTGCGACGCGATGATTGGCCAGGACGCCGTGCGGACGGCGGCGGAGTTCGACCGGCGCCTGACGCTGGACGGCTTCATCCTCACCAAGCTGGACGGTGACGCCCGCGGCGGCGCGGCGCTGTCCATCAAGGAAGTCACGGGCAAGCCCATCAAGTTCCTCGGCATGGGCGAGTCCATGGACAAGCTCGAGGAGTTCCGCCCCGCGGGCCTTGCGGGCCGCATCCTCGGGTTCGGCGACATCGTCGGCCTGATGAAGGACTTCGAGAAGGTCGTCGATGAAAAGAAGGCCGAGGAGGATGCGAAGAAGCTCCTCTCCGGCCAGTTCACGATGAAGGACTTCGTCGAGCAGATCCGCATGGTCCGGAAGATGGGACCGCTCAAGGACCTGCTGGAGAAGTTCCCCCTCTTCGGCGACCTCACCGAGCACCTCAACCCGGACGAGAAGGAGCTCACGAAGATTGAGTCGATGTACGACTCGATGACGGCGAAGGAGCGCCTGCGCCCGGACACCATCAACAACAGCCGCATCCAGCGCATCGCCAAGGGCAGCGGCCGCAAGGTCGATGAGGTCAAGGAGCTGCTCCAGAAGTTCGGGATGATGCAGCAGGTGATGGGCACCATCGGGCAGAATCCGGGCCTGCTGGGCCGCATCCCCGGCTTCAAGCAGCTCGGTCAGCTCTCGCAGATGAAGAACATGGACCTCTCCAGCATGTTCGGCGGCGACCCGAAGATGATGGAGAAGATGATGAGCGGCGGCATGCCTGGCATGGGCATGCCCATGCAGATGCCGCAGATTGCGCCCGGGTACACGCCGCCCATGGGACAGGCCGCCATGGCCAAGGCCCGGCTGATGGGCTACGCGCCGCCCTCCGCGTCCGGCAAGCCCGAGGACCGCGACGCCATCAAGGAGCGCCGCAAGCGGGAGAAGGAAAACAAGAAGAAGAACCGGAAGAAGAAGTAGGCCTCACGCGGCCCCAGGCCCCACGCCCGCCTCCCGCATCCGTGCTGGGAGTGCGGGCGTTCGTGTTTCTGGAGCATGGGTCCGGCGCGAGGGACGCCCGTCTCGTGGCTTCTACGCTCAGGGTCGATACCAGGCGTGGCTTGCGATGCCCACCCGGGAGAAGGCACAAGACGAGAGGCCGCAGGGACATCTCGGCCCCGGTTCCGAGCGCCGCCCCGCCCGGAACGGTTCTTGCGATGGGCCACGGCATGCACCACCCACGACGCCTTCTTCCCCTGCTGTTCGTCCTTCATGCAGTCACGGCCTGCATCAACGTTCCCGACATCGAGCCACCTCCTGGTGAGAACGAGGTGGATGCAGGCACCACGCCCGATGCAGGTTCCGACGTGCCTGAATCCCTCACCCTGCTCACCAGCTTCCCGGCAGGTGGGTCCACGCAAGTCGCCACTGGTACCCAGTTCACGCTCACCTTCTCAAGCCCTCTTGATACGGGGTCGCTGAGGGTGGAAGTGACGCCCCAGGTGAGCTTTCGCCCCATCGAGTGGGGCAATCGAGGCACGGTCGCGACGCTGCGCCCCTCGGCGGCACTGGAGCAGAACACGACGTACACCGTCACGGTCGACGCCAAGGCGCTCTCGGGGCCGTCGCTGACCGGAACCCGTTCGTTCTCCTTCAGCACGACGGGCCCCGCCCCCGATACACTCCCGCCGACGCTCCTGAGCACGACGCCCAGTCACGCAGCCGTCGGTGTTCCGCGAGACACGCTCATTGAGATTCTCTTCTCCGAGCCCATGGACAGGGACTCGGTTCAGACCGCCTTTGCCATCACTTCGCCCGCGGGTCTCAACTCCGGCAGCTTTACGTGGAATGAGACAAGTACCGTAGTGACGTACTCGCTTCCGTCGCGACCAGACCATGGCACCAGCATCACCTGGCAAGTCTCTACCTTTGCCAAGGACACAGCAGGCAACCCTCTGGAAGACACTGAACAACGAGAGTTCAGAATTGTTCGCCAATCTTCAGCGATGCTGCCTTTGCTGTATTCAGCGAGCGGAACCGTCACCGCCGACTCATCCGGGCGCCACTACCGGCCTTTCAATCTATACGATCTCGAGCGTATCGGAGATAATAGCGCCCACCAAAGCAGCCGGCTCTTTCTCAGCTTCAAGCTCGACGCCCTGCCCCCTGAACTCATCCGTATCAATCGGTCGACCGTCAGGTGGTGGTTGTCTTCTCAGACAGGCCAGCCCTTCGAAAAGCTTGGGCCCCTCCTGATGGAGTCTGTCGACGTAGGCGAATCGCTCCCCCAGTCAATTATAGAAGAAACAGAATACCCAGAGCTGGCCGCGGCCTACGATGCAATCCCTCTCGCTCCCGCCCTCAGCATCGGCGCAGCCGATACCGGAACACCGGGGGTATTCGACGTCACGCCTTTTGTCTCGCAAGATTGGGCCAGCCGAATGGACCGCAACCACAGGTCTCAGCTCCGTCTTCGATTCACTCAGGAAACCAACTATGACGGGGTCACTGACGAGCTACGTTCGAGCGTAAGCAGCCATGCCACGCTGGCCGAGCTTGAAGTCGTCTACGAGCACCCGTGACGTGCGCGAACAGACGAGCCGGAAGAAACCGGCTCGTCTCCGCATTACCTGCCGAAGCGACTAATCCTGGCTCTTTGGCACCACGAGGCCCTGACTCAGGCGCCTGAGCACCCGCTGCTTCTGCCGTCGCTTGTAGGCTTCGTGAGCGTTATCCCCACGTTCATTGAGCCGAGCCGTCTCCTCATCGACAATTTGGAACTCGACGAGCGAAATGATGATTCGGCCCTTTCGCTCACGGGTGTCTTCCTCTGGGGGCGGAAGATAGGCATCCATCCGCATGGGGATATCCACCACGAAGTTGAGCGCCCGATAGCTGTTCCCGGAAAAAGCGTTCCCGCCAGCGCCTTCGCGGTCTTCGTAATCGCGGTCTAAATGAAGCCTGGCAATGTGCTGCTCGAAGTGGGGGTTCTCTGCGAGCACCGCTTTGAAAGGCATCAGCGTGTTTTCGGTCTGCCCCGGCACGACGAGGTGAAAGGGGAACAGCCGCTGGGTGAGGTAGTACAGGACGGGCAACAAGTCCTCCCGCTTCCGAGTCACCACCCGGAAGCGGGTCCGGTCATAGACCTGTGCGGCAACCGTATCTTTCTTGGCCAGCAGCTTCGTGATGAGCGAGTCCTGCGTCTTGATGGAGTGTGCGAACTCCACGACAGGCAGCCCCTTCGCCTGCATCTCAGCAGCAACGCCCAAGACCCTTTCCGTAATCAGCCCCCCCAACTCCGCCTCTGACACAGGGAGGCGAAAGAGCAGATCTCGCCCTTCGATGTGCTGGATGACGTGCATCACCTTCAGAACGACGCAGGCAATCCGCCGATGCCGCGGCGACCCTTTGACACCTGAAGCGTAGAGAAAGAGGTCGTGGATTTCTTCGGGCCGAGCCACCGCGTCCGCGACGCGATAGTTGAACGTCTTGCGGAGGTACTCGACGGCTTCAGCCAGCACCCCACGTGCCCACTCCTCGTCGTAGGGCCGCGACACATCCAACTGAAGAAGCCGGAGGAAGTTGTCGACTTCCCCACGGGACTGGAAGTGCATCCGCCGCCAGTCGATGACCGAGCCTCCACGGAGGATGAGGCGGAGGCGTTCGAGCTCGCGCAACCCCATCCGCTCCACCGTACAGATGGGGATGTCCGGCAAAACGGGTGTTAGAGAAGGCGCCTTCACAGGGAAGCTTCCTAGCCGAGCCTCTTCGGCTAGAAAAGAGCTCTCCTCCCAAACGAAAAAGGGGCCGCTTCCCGTAGGAAGGGCCCCTTTTCGACCTCCGGAGCCACCCGCTACTGCGCGGAGATCACCCGGTTGTTCTCGTAGTGCACCTGGCTCACCACCTGGCCATCCTCGGCGAACTCCTTGACGACGCCATGCTTCCGGCCCTTCTTGTACTCCTCGACCAACTGAGGCTTCCCATTGGGGAAGTACATGATGCGCTGGCCGTGCCAGCCACCATCCTTGAACTCAGCGGTGCCGCGCTTGTTGCCGGACGCGTCGAAGAAGGTCCAGGTCCCGACCTTGAGGCCGTTCTCGAACTGCCCCTGGGCTGCCTTCACGCCATTGGGATGGTACTCCACATACGCCCCATGCGAAGTCCGGGGGCCGGCCTTCGTGTCGGACTTCACGCACGAAAGCCCCTCCTGCTTGGAGCCGAGCACGCTCGTTCCGGCAGGGCAGTTCAGCCGCTCCGATGCGTCTTCAGCCATCGCCGCTGGCGCAGCCAGCGCAAGTCCAAGGGTCAGCGTTCGAATCAGCTTGGTAGACAGCATTGACTCTCCTTTTCAAGACGCCGGGATTCCCGCGCCCCTCATTGAAACGCTTGGCTCCGGCCGAAATTCAGCGTCATTCCCGTTGACCTGTGGGGACCGCAATCCCCTCAAGAACAAGTCCACGCCGGCTTCCATCAATGACCGAGCCCCGCCCCGTGAACCAGAGCGGGGCTCGAATATTCACCTGAGCGTGCGACTACTGGTAGTTCGACTGATAGCAAACGAAGTTGCCATCAGTGAAGTAGAAGCCAGCCGAGTTGGTGGTGCTGTTCGCGGCAACGCAGAGGTTGACGATGATGTCCGCGTTGCTGCGGTTGGTGCCCGTCACCGTATAGTTACCCGAAGAGCTGCTGATGGACGCGTTGCTGCGGCCACCGTCCGTCTGGACGTAGAGGAAGTTGCTGAGCTCCGCAGCGGTCTGGGGGAACGGCGTGTTGGAGTACGCCTTGATGCGAATCCGCACGCGCTTGGGCTGGCTCGAGGGGCAGAACGCGTCCGTCGCGGCATTGATCAGCGCCGTGCTGTAGATGATGGGGCCCGAGGTGCCGAGGTCCGCCTTGTTGGGGAAGTTCGTGTAGTTCTGGCACGTCGGCGCGGGCGGCTCGGAGCAGACGCTGTTGGTGCAGATGAGACCATAGCCGCACGTGGACAGGCCCTCGCCGGAGCAGCTCTGACCGGGCTCCGGCTCCGTGTCACCCTCTTCGCACTGACCCGTGCCGGTGTTGCAGGTGCGGGTGCCCGTGCACTCCGAGTTGGACGTGCAGCGCGTCACGCAGACGTTGTCCAGGTCAGAGCAGACCAGGTCCGTGGAGCTGGAGCCCGTGCCACCGTTGCAGAGCACGTCGGTGGAGCACTGGCAGATGCGCGTGTTGGCGTTGGCGCCCGTGCCACCCAGCGGGGCGCAGGTCTTCGCCGTGTCGGGGCAGTCCGAACCCGAGTTACACGTCTGCACGCAGACCTGGGCCGTCGGGTGACAGATTTCCGTCTCGCCGCACTCGTCATTGCTGCTGCACGAGCCCTGAGACGTCGCCGGGTCGTCACAGCCAGCCATGAGACCGCTCATCGCGCCCAGCGCCGTGAGCACCAACATCATCTTGCGAAGCTGCATGTTGAGATTTCCTCTTTTTTGGAACGCCGCCCGGGGGGCCTCCGGCCACAGGCAACAGGCCCCGACATCCATGCGAGCAAGAGAGGCTTAGTCCCGCCCGTCCGGACGTGTCAACGAGTGTCGACGACTCCTGGACGGCTGCCTGGCCGGGAAATTCACCCGTTGCACAAGCACACAGCCGGGGCGGAGCGCATCGCGACGTGCATGTCGCGATGCGCTCTCATCACACCCCGCAGCTTCAGAAGGTGAACGGAAAGTCGATGGGCTCGCCCTTCCGCTTGTGACGCGGGAAGGACCAACTCTTGATGAGCCCGGTGATGCAACTCGCCATGTAGGTCGAACGGAATTCATCCGTGCGGCACGACACGGCCGCCGTCTTTCCGCTCGTCTCGATGGTCCACCGCATCACCAGCTTGCCGCTCAACGAGGGGTCCTTCTTCTTCTGCTCGTTGACGCACTTGATGATGGCCGGCTTGTTCGCCAGCACCACCGCCATGATGTCGGACTGCTGCAACCGGTCCGGCATGCCGCCCCCGGGCTCGGGAGGGACGTACGCCGTCGGACGCGCGGCCGTCGTCTTCGACTCCGAACTCGACGGCTTCTTCGTGCCGAAGAGCTCATCGAAGTCATCATCCGAGTCGTTCGACGAAGGCCGCTCGGCCCGCGCCGGCGCCGGCGTGGTGCGGGGCTCCGGGTCTTCCCGACGCGAGGAAGACGTCGTCCGGCGACTGCTGCTGGGCCGCTCCACCTTCGCCACCAGCGTCTCCGGGGGCTTCGAAGGCTCGGGCGCCGCCGGGGTCGGCGTCGGCGCGGCGGCCACGGCGGTGGGCGTCGTCTCCGGGGGCGGCGTCGGCGCGGGCGCAGTCGCGGTGTTCGCGGGCGCCGCCGCCACTTCCGTGCCCGGAGGCGGCGCGGCATTCACGGGCACCTCGGGAGCCGCGGCCGGCGCCGTTGCAACCACCGGCGGAGGCGCCGGGGGAGGAGGCGTCGGCGCGGCCACGGGCGGAGGCGCCGCCGCGACCACCGGGGGCGGCACCGGCGCGGCATCCGTGCCAGCCCCGCCCTTCATGAAGAACGCCATGGCGCCACCACCCACGACGAGCAGTCCCGCCGCGATGCCCACGAAGAGCCCCGTCTTGCCCTTCCCACCACCCTGCCCCACCCCCGCGGGGGGATAGGCGGGCGGGTAGCCCGGCGGCGGATACGGCGCGGGCATGGGCTGCGCGTACTGCGGCGCCTGAGGCTGGTGGCCATACGGCATCGGCGCGGGCTGCGCGTACTGCGGCGCCTGCGGCTGGCCATACGGCATTGGCGCGGCCATGGGCTGCGCCATCGGAACCTCTGCCCCCCGCAGCGACGGCGAGGACACCGGCTCCGGCGGCGGCATGGGCACATCGAGCAGCCGCGACTGCGACACCGGCTCCCTGCCCAGCGCGGGCGCGGGCGTCGGCGGCGGCTTGGACAGCGCGTCGTTCTCCTCCTTCACCAGCGAGGCCAGCACGCTCGCCGCGGACGGCTTCCAGCCAACGGGCTCCTCGGACGCGGGCGCCGGTCCCGACTCACCGCGAGCACCCTTGCCCGCGCTGAAGGCCGACTGCACCGGACCGGAGGACACCGTGGGCGTCGAACCCGACACAGGCTCGGGCGCGACGATGACGGGCTTGGAGGGCCGGGGCGCCAGCACCGACGCCAGTTCCGCGGTCTCCGACAGCGGAATCCAGTCGCTGAACCCCGAGCGCCAGCACAGGCTGTCCGGGCCCACTTCGCCGCGGTCCCACAGGTCCTTGACCTTCTCGACGGAGAAGGGGCCGACCTGCTTCTCGTCGATGGCCACGTACCACTCATGCGCGGCCGCGTTCGACTTCGCGTCGTCCTTGTCCGGCTCGGCCTCGGCCTCGGCCAGCTTGCGCACGTTCTCCGCGGACGCCTCACGCGCGGCGGCTTCGTTCGCCGCCTCCGTGGGAATCTTGTGCGTGCCGGAGCTCAGCACCTGGTCGAAGACGGCGCCAATCTCGTCCTCTTCCACGTCGGTGAAGAGTCCACCTTCGGGCGGCGTGCCCAGGGTGGCGGGCATGGTTGCCGCCGCGTCATTCCCCTTGCTCGCCTCACTCGAGGTGGAGGACTCGGAGGTCGCGGCCTCAGAAGCGGAGTCCTTCGCGGCCGGCGCGCCAGCGGGACGCACGGTGATGGTGTGGCCGCACTTCTTGCAACGAACCTTGACCCCCTTGGGGCCAATCTTGTCGTCGCTGATCATGTACTGCGCGCGGCAACTGTCGCAGACGAAACGCATCGTTCCCGTAAGCCTCGGAAATGACGGGAGAAATCCCGCGTGAATCGTAGAAGTGGCAGACGGAGGGGTCAAGGATACGAGCCAAGACCGCCCGCCTGCCTATTAACGCATGAACCCGGCTCCGGGTTCTGTCGCTACCTGCGCACCTGGACCTCCACGTGCGTACCCACTGCGACGCGCAGCTCGTGCAGGTCCTCGGAGGTGGCGAACACCAGGAGTTCCCGCAGCTTGCTGCGCACCGGAACGCGGAAGGCGGAGCCCGTCTCCCCCTGAACCATGCGGCGCACCGGCTCCATCTCACCCGCGGCGAGCAAGCCCGCCCGGGCCGCGGTGAGCTCCGCGCCCTCCAGATACTGACGCACGGCCTGCGGGGTGGCGGTGGGCAGCCACGCGCGGGCCGCCTTCGCCAGGGCCGCGCGGTCCGGCTCGCTGAGGCTCTTCTCCAGCAGCCGGCGCTCCGGTTCCACCAGGTGCTGTGCCTCGGCGATGCGCACGTTCCCCACGACGAGGCTCAGCGCGGCCTGGAGGATGGCTTCCAGCCGCTCGGGCGCCACGCGCTGGCTCAAGGCCAGCTCGGAGCGCGCCAGCGCCAGGGTGCGGCCCAGGAGGTAATAGACCTCCTTCAGCCCCTGCTCCGCGAAGTACTTGCCGCCCACCCGCAGCGAGGCCGGGTGCGTCTGCAGAAGCTCCACGTTGACGAGCGGCTCGGGCGCCGGCTCGTTGGAGCGCTTCGCCATCCGCTCACGCGTCGCCACCAGGAACGGCGAGTACAGCTCCACCGCCTCCATGCCGAGCACGCGCGCCACGTACCGGTAGTGGTGCACGTGGTACTCGGGCGCCGTCGCCACGTCGATGCGGTGGCGCTTGGGCACCAGTTGGTACTGCGGGAAGGGCACCGCGTACAGGTGGCCCACCTTCGCGAACAGCAGCCCCAGCAGCTCGGCCAGCGGCCCCCGCGCCTTCGGGTGGAACAGGTGGTTGTGCCAGAGCTGGTCGTTCAGCGGCCGAGGCTCCACCTTCTCCTTGCTCTTCGCGTAGGGCCCCAGCTTGGTGAGGATTTCCTGCTCGTCCTCCCCTGCTTCGCCCAGCAGGCCCGACACGGCCTGCGCCGCGAGCCACGCGCCGTCGTAGTCCTTGCGCATCGCGGACAGGCGCACCAGCGCGCCCACCACCTTGCGCGGGTCCGTCGTGTTCGGCAGCGCGCGCCTCAGCGCGGCGATGGCCTCGTCCTCGCGGCCCGGCATCTGCCCCGCCAGGTCCGCGAAGGCCTCCTGCACCGCCGCGTCGTCGGGCAGGCCCTTGGCCGCGACACCGTAGGCGGCCACCGCGCCCTCGGGGTGCTTGAGCACCTGGAGGTACAGGTCGCCGAGCGCGCGCCACAGCGCCATGCGCGCCACGTGCGTCTCCGGCGTCTTGGGCAGCCGGCCCAGCATCTTCGTGTAGTTCTCTTCCAGCGGCTTCCACTGTCGCGCCGCGCCGAGCATGGCCTCCAGCGCGCTGAAGGCCTCCACGAAGCGAGGGTCCAGGTCCAAGGCGGCGTTGAAGGCCTCGGTGGCGCCTTCCACGTCCTTCAGGTCGTCGCGGCGCAGCTCGCCCAGCGCGAACCAGACGCGCTTGGCCTTGTGCGGCTCCAATCCCAGCGCGGGGAGCGCGAGCATGCGCGCCAGCACGTCCGCCGCCTTCTGGCCCTGCCGCGTCTCACGCAGCAACACATAGAGCTGGTCCATCACCTCTGGCGCGTCCGGTTGGGACTTGAGCGCGTTGGTGAAGGCGTCGATGGCCATGTACGGGTCATGCAGCTCGTCGCGAGCGATGCGGCCCAACTCCAGACACACCTTCGCGCGAGCCTCGCCCTCGAGCACGCCCACCAACTGCTGGCGCAGGTCGGCGGACTTCTCGTACTGGCCCTGCTTCTCCAGCAGCGCGACCTGGGCGCGCAGCGTCGGCTCGTGGCCCGGGTCGATGGCCAGCGCCTTCTCGAAGTGGTTCTGCGCGCGGTCCGTCTGGTTCAGCGCGGCGTGGATGTCGCCGAGCTGCCAGTACACCTCCACCACCTCCAGGTCCGTCAGCTCCTCGCGGTGATGGATGAGGATGGTCTGGAAGACCTTGAGCGCGCCCTCGTAGCGGCGCGTCTGGACCAGCAGGTTGCCGTAGCCCTCCAGCGCCGGGAGGTACGTGGCGTCCAACTCGTAAGCCTTCTCGTAGCAGCCCAGGGCCTTGTCGCGCTTGCCCAGCTTCTCCGCCACGTAGCCCAGGCGGTAGAGCTGACGGCAGAGGTCCGCGGCGGAGACGGAGTCCTTCTCCGCCATGGCCATCTCCGCCATCTTCCGCGTGACGATGTCCAGCATCCGCTCGCCGGACGCCCAGTCCTCGTGCGCGATGTAGACATCCGACAACGGCCGCGCGGCCTCGAGGCTGTCCGGGATGTGCTTGAGCGCCTCCTGCCAGTAGCCGACGGCCGTGTCACGGTCCTCGCGCGTCTCCGCGTGGTACCGCGCCACGTCGAGCAGCGCGCGGCCCTTGGCCACGGGGTCATCGGTCTGCTCCGCTTCCTGACGCAGCGTCTGCTCGTAGCCGCTCCAGTCCTGCTCCTGCTCCTGGATGCCCTTGAGGGCGCGGATGCTGGGCAGGTGGCCCGCGTCCACGGCGAGCGCCTGCTGATAGGCGGTCCGGGCGCTGCCGGTGTCCATCAGCATGTCCTCGTTGATCTTCCCGAGCCGGTAGTAGAGCTCCACCGCGTCCTTCGACTGGCCGGCGATCTCCGCTTCCTTCGACAGCATCTCCAGCGCGAAGGGCCAGTTGCCACTGCGCTCGTACATCGTGCCCAGGGCGTGCAGCGCGGGGCGGCACTCGGCGTCCACGGAGAGCGCCGCGTGGTAGTTGTTCACCGCGCGGTCGAGCGCCTTGAGCTGCTGGTACTGGACGTTACCGATGTCCACGTACAGCTCGGCCTGCTCCTGCGGGCTGACGGCCAGCGCGAGCTGCCGCTCGTACGCCGCGATGAGGTCCTCCCACCGCGCTTGCGCGCGCCGCAGCCGGATGAGCGTCTTGATGGCCTGGACGTTCTGCGGGTCGATGGCGAGCACGCTCTCGACGCACACGTCCGCGTTCGCCGGGTTCTGGTACTTGTCCTCCCAGATGGTGGCGCTGCGGAAGAGGACGCGGATCTTCTCGCGCCAGTCCTCGCTCAGCTCCAGCATCCGCTCGTAGATGGCGAGCAGGTCCGCCGGGTGGTCCAGCCGCGTGTGGAGCCGCTCCAGCGCGTCCAGCGCCTCGCGGTTCACGGGGTCGAACTCCAACGCCTGCCGGTACGCGGCCACCGCCGACTCGTCGTCGCCGATGTCGCGCTCGTAGACGCCGGCCACCTCCACCTGGATGCGCGCGCGCTCCTCGATGCTGTCCGCCAGGTCACGGGCGCGCAGCAACGTGGACGCGACATCCGGCCACGAGCGCTGACGGCGATACAGCGCCGTGAGCACGCCGAGCGTCTCGGCGTCAGGCTCGAGCTCCAGGGCCCTCAGCAGCGCGCTGGCGGACTCGACCGGGTCCTCCAACTGCGCGTCCCAGACGCGGGCAATCTCACGGAGGATGCCCTTGCGCTGCTCGATGGAGCCGGCGGCCTCGAGCTTCTGCTCCAGGGCCACCACGTACTCACGCTGCCGGCCCCGGCGCTGGAACACCGCGGCGAGCCCGTCCAGCGCGGTGGCGTTGGTCGGGTCGAACTCGAGAATCTTCCGGAACGCCGCTTCCGCCGCCTGCGGGTCATCCAGGTGCGTGTCGTGGACGCGCGCGAGCGTGGCGTAGAGGCGCTCGGCCAGGGCGCCGCGGGGCAGCTCGTCGGCGACCTCTTCGTAGACGGCGGCCAGCTCTTCGTGGCTGCCCGTCTCGTCGGCCAGGCGCTCGACCTCCTCGCGCAGCGTGTCGTCCGACGCGTCCAGTTGGAGCGCGCGGCACAGCGCCAGGAAGGCCACGTCCTTCTGTCCCAGCCGCGCTTCCTGCACCCGGGCCAGCTCGCGCAGCGCGGCCAGCTTCTCCTCGTCCGTGACGAGGTGGGGCATGTAGCGGTCCATCACCTGGGCGTACGCGCGCCAGTCGTTGTGCGTGCGGTACAGCTCACACGCCCGCTCGTAGGCCGTGCGGTTGGCGGGGTCGAGTTCGAGGACCTTCTCCAGCGCCCCCGAGGACAGCTCGGGCTTGCCACCCTGCCCCACCCAGAGGTCCGCGACCGCGAAGTACGTGGCCACGGCCTGCTCGCGCTCTTCCACCAGCAGGTGCACCTGCACCTTGAGCTCCAGCGACCGCACGGCGTCGTTCCACGCGCGCAGCGAGACGAAGAGCGAGTGCACGCGGTCCAACTCGGGCACCTGGTGCGGCTCCACCTCCAGCGCGCGGCGGGCGGCGTCCAGCGCCTCCTCGCGGCGGCCCATCCCAGCGAGCACTTCCGCCAGCCGCAGCCGCAACGCCTTCACACCCTCGCTGCTCTCCTGCAGCGGGATGAGCCGGCGCAGCACACCCACCAGCTCTTCACGCTGGCCCGTCTCGTCGTACAGCTCACGCAGCGTGTCCAACACGCCCCGGTGGCGCGCGTCGCGGTCCAGCGCGGCCTTGAAGTACGGCACCGCCTGCTCCGGCTGCTTCAGCAGTCGGTACACCACGCGGCCCAGGCGCTCGTTGAGACGCACCACCTCGCGCGGGTCCAACGTCACCGCCAGCCGGCCTTCGAGGAGCTCGCGCAGGTCCTGGGGCCGGTCGGCGCGCTCGTACAGCGACTCCAGCGCGGAGAACGCCTGTTCGTTGCGCGCGTTCTTCGACAGCAGCTCACGGTAGAGCTCGATGGAGCGGCCCAGGTCGGCCAGGCCTTCCGACGACACCTGGGCCATCTTCGCCAGCACGCGGTCGCGCTCGGCGCCGGACACCTTCTCCGCCTGGAGCTTCAGGATGCCGTAGAGCTTCTCCGACGCTCCCGCGGACTCGTAGATGCCCTCCAGCAGACGCGCGGAGGCCAGGTGCCCCGCGTCCAGCGCGAGGATTCCCTCGTAGGCGCCGGCCGCGCGGTCGGGGCTGTCCAACCGCTCCTGGTAGAGCTGGCCCAGGCGGAACAGGTAACCGACGCGGTCCGCGGGCTCCGTCACACCGGCGACCAGGGACTCCAGGATGCCCGCGAGCTCCGGCCACGCCTCCAACTGGAGATAGAGCCGGTCCAACGCGACCAACGAGGGCTCCTGCACCGCGGGGTGCAGCGTGCGTGCGCGCTCGTAGTAGGAGACGGCGCGGTCCGAATCGCGCAGCTTCGTCTCCAGCATCTGCCCCAGACGCAGGCAGACCTGCGCGGCATCCGCGGCCTCGGCGATGCGAGGCAGCGCCTCTTCGTACGCGGACAGCAGCTCGTCGTAACTGGCGGATGCATCCGCCGCGTTCTCCAGACGGGCGCGAATCGCGGCGTCGTTCGGGTCCTCCTTGAAGGCGCGGAAGAGCGCCAGGAAGGCCAACTCCGCTTCCTCCTGGGACTCGCGCAGCGTGGCGAGCTCGCCCAGCAGCGCCTTGCGCTCGAACGCGTCGCCCGACACGCCCACGCGCGTCTCGATGACCTGCGACAGCCGCACCAGGTCGCCGCTGGCCCGAAGCGCGCGCAGCAGCGTCTCCACCGCGAGCAGGTTCTGCGGCTCGCGGGCGACGAGCGCCTCCATGCGTCCCACCGCGCCGGCATGGTTGGCCTGCACGGACAGCACCTCGCCGTACAGCGCCAGCGCGCCCGCGCGGTCCAACAGACGCGACTCACGCACGGTGGCCAGACGGAACTTCAGCTCCAGACCTTCCTCGGACGGCAGCAGCGCGATGCGGCGAGCCAGCGCGTCCGCCAGCTCCGGCCAACGCTCCTGCTTCTGGCAGAGCGTCTCCATGCGCTCCAGCGTCGGCAGGTCGTCCGGCTTGAGCTCCAGCAGACGGCGGAAGGTGGCCAGTGCGCCCAACGCGTCCTTGAGCTGCTCCTCCTGGAGCGTGCCCAACTGGAACAGCACGGCGGCGCGGCGCGAGGGTTCCTCGGCCACGGCGAGCTGCCGGCGCAGCACCTCCAGCAGCTCCGTGGGCTTGCCCTGCGACGCGACCAGGCGCACCGTGCCGTCCAGCGCCTCGGTGTCCGTCGGCCGCAGCTCCAGCACGCGCTTCCACGACGTCAGCGCCTCGGCCGGTTCGCCCAGGTCCGTCTGGATGCGCGCCAGCGCGCGGTACAGCTCGGCCCGCGACGTGTCGCCCGCCTTGCCCACCACCTCCGTCAGGATGGCGGCCAGCTCCTCGGGAGCCTCGGCCTTGTCCACCAGCGAGACGCACAGCTCCAACGAGCGCAGGTCATCCGGCAGCTCGCGCAGCGCGCGCGTGGCGGCCAGGAAGGCCATCTCCGCGTTCTCCAGCGAGCCGGAGTAGATCTCCGAGATGCGGCGGAGCAGCGCGGCGCGCTCCTGCGGCACGGCCTCCGCCGAGGCTCGCGACTCCAGCATCTCCACCTGCTTCAGGTGGTTGCCCACCGATGCGAAGATGGGCTCCAGCGCACTGGCGGCCGCGCCCCGCAGCGCGCTCTCCGAGCGCGCCATCTCCTCCAGCGCCCCGACAGCCCCGGCATGCCCGGCCCGGCGCGTGAGCACCGTCTGGTACAGCTCCAGCGCGCCGCGCGGGTCGTCCAGGCGCGACACCTTCAGGCGGCCCAGGCGCACGCGCAAATCGGAGGCCTCTTCCTGAGCCCCCGCTCGTCCGCCAGGTGGATTTCCCGCTCGATGTGCTGCGCCAGCTCCGGCCAGCGCTCCATCTCCGCGAGCACCCGTCCGAGCAGCTTCAGCGCGTTGGTGTTCTCCGGCCGCAGCCCCAGAATCTCGCGGTACGACTGTGCCGCCAGCGACTTGTCGGCCAGCGTCTCCTCGGCCAGATGCGCCAGCTCGAAGAGCAGGTTCACCTGCGACGACGCATTGGGCTCGGCCGCCACCTGCCGGCGCATGACAAGCGCCAGCTCGCGATGCGCGCCCGTGCGGCGGTGGACCCGCGCGATGGCGTCCAGCACCGCCTTGTTCTTCGGGTCGCGGCGCGACATCTCCTCCATCGCGCGCACAGCCAAATCATAGCGCTTGAGGCGGTTGTCGTAGATGCCGGCCAGGCGCCGCCACAAGTCACCCGCAAGGGGCTCCTGCGCGCCACGCTCCAGTTGGTCCTCGTACGCGGCGGCGACCTCTTCGAACGCACCGGAGTCGGCGGCCAGCCGCTCCAGCTCGTCACGCACCGTCGCTTCCTGGGGCGCCTCGTTGAAGGCGCGCAGCCGTGCGACGAACGCGAGCGACGTCTGACCGAGCGCCTCGCGCAGGGTCGCAATCTCCTGGACGTGCTCCAGGCGTCGCTCCGGGGCCACCCCGGGCAGCAGAACCTCCAGGACGTCCACGAGCTTCCGCGTGTCGTTGACGCCGCGGTAGACGGGCTCGAGCAGGCGCGCCGCCTCGGTGCGAGGCGCATCGTGCGCCATCAGCCGCTCCAGGCCCGCCACCACCTGTCCGTCTCCCGGCGCGAGCTCCAGCAAGCGCCGGTACACAGGCAGCGACTCCGCGGGGCCCACTTCCTTCTCCAGCAACTGAGCGCGCTTCAACAGCCAGTTGCGCCGCGTGGGCTCATCCGCCGAGCTGTCCGCGAGCTGGTCCAGGACGTCCGCCTGCTCCACGAAGCGCCGCGCCTTCGCGTACAGCTTCTCCAGCGCGAGCAGCCCTTCGGGCACCTTCCGGAGCGCCAACGCGGAGCGGTACGTCTCGATGGCCTTCGCGTCCTCGCCCGCGTTCGCATGGGCCTCGCCGGCCTTCAGCAGCAGCCCCACCCGCTCCTCGGGGTCCGTGGAGAGCTGCGCCTGACGCGCGTAGACCTCCGACAGGCTCTTGGCGTTCTGCCCCTTCTCGTACAGCCGGGACAGCGCCTCCAACGCCTGACGGTCCTGCGGCGCGTCCGCGAGCAGGCTCTTCCACAGGCGCGCGGCCTCCTCGGGCTGGTCCAACGACTCACGCAGCTCCGCCGAGCGCCGCAGCAGGTCCAGCGCCGAGGGGTCGCCCGAGGTCAGCTCGGACGCCGCCGTCTCGTAGATTTCGGCCAGCACCTCGTGCGAGCCCGTCTCGCGCGCCAGCCGCTCCAGGTCCGGCCGCACGCCGTCCCGGTCCAATCCCTGCGCGAAGGACTTCACCGCGGACATGAACGCCAGCGAAGGCTGGAGCATGTCCCGCTCATGGATGCGGCGAATCTCGCCCGCGAGGAGAATCTTCTCCACCGTGAGCGCGGAGGCCATGCGCGCCTCGCGCAGCGCCACGCGGCGGGCATGGTCGCCCACCTGCACGAGCACCGGGTCGAGCACCTCCAAGGCCGCGCCACTCGCCGGCACCGCCGCCTTCACCCAGGCCTCGAGCGCCGCCCGGGCCCCCGGGTGGCCCGAGTCCTCGGCCAGAATCTTCCGGTAGAGCCCCAGCGCCGCGTTGGGGTCATCCAGCACGGTGCGCTGGAGCTCCGCCAGGCGGAACGACACTTCACGCCCCTGCGGGCTCTGCCCTTCCTGGTTGCGGCGCAGCGCCAGCGCCCAGGCCAGGTCCGTGTGCCGGGCGCTCTCGGTGTAGAGGCGGTCCAACGTCGCCGCGGCCTCGCGGCTCGCCGGGTCGCGCTCCGCGATGACGCGCCACGCGTCGGCGGCGCTCTCCTTGTCCATCAACTTCGTCTCGTGAAGCAGCGCGGCCTCACGCAGGAACGCCAACTGCTCGGCCGGCTCCGGAGACGCGGCGGACAGCTTCTCCAGCACCTCCGCGAGCGCGGCCCACTCCTCGCCCGCGCGGTGCAGCCGCTGGAGGGCGCGCAGGCAGTCCAGGCTGCCCGGCTCGATGGCCAGCAACGCGCGCAGTGCATTCACCGCGCCCGCCTTGTCGTCGAGCTTCTTCTCCTGCACCTCCGCCAGCTCACGCAGCAGCGCCAGGCGCGCGGGACCGACGTCACCTTCCTCGGCCAGCTCGGCGAGAATCTCCGCGTAGCTGTCCAGCGAGTCCGCGTCCTCCGCCGCCTGCCGCGCCGACGAGCGCAGCCCCGCGTCTCCCGGCGCCAGCCGCAAGGCACGCGCGAGCGCCGCGAAGGCCAGCTCCGGTTGGCGCAGGTGCGACAGGTGAACCTGCGCCGCCTGCCGCAGCGCCTGCACGCGCGCGGCATCGTCCTTCGCCACCTCCGCGAGCACGTCCAGCGTGGACACCAGCTTGCGGTGGTCCTTGGTGCGCTCGAAAGCGGGCACCAGCACCCGCGCCGCGGCCTCGCGCGACGGGCCCGAGGCCAGCATCGCCTCCAGTGCCGCCAGCGCATCCGGATCCGTGGGGCGCTGGAGCAGGATGTCCGCGTAGCTCTGCACCGCCTCCGCGCTGCCGTCCTGCGAGTCCTGCAGCAGGTGCGCGCGACGCAGCTTCAACCGCGCCACCTTGTCCGCGTCACCCGCGGACTCGGCCAGCGCGATCAGCCGCGCCAGCGTGTCGCCCAGCTCCCGCGTGCGGCCCGCCTTCTCATACAGCTCGGCGAGACGCGGCAGGTGCTTGCCCTCCTCGGCCCCATGCGAGAGCGCTGACTGCAGCGCCTCGGCGGCCTGGGCGTCGCGGCCCAGCTCCGTGTTGAGGTCCACCAACTGGAGCAACAGCTCCAGCCGCTCGGGCCCGCGCGCGCCCTGGATGCGCTTGCGCAGCAAGCCTTCCGCGTCCGCCGAGCGGCCCGCGCGTCCGTACAGCCGCACCAGTCGCTGCAGCAGCGCGTTCGACTCGGGGGCGCGGGCGACAGCGGCTTCCAGCGCCGTCATGGCCTCGGCCGCGAGCGCGCCCTCTTCCGCCAGGCTCGCCGCCTCGAGCAGCAGCGGCACCGCCACCGCGGGGTCCTCGGACTCGGAGGCCAGCGTGCGCAACACCCGCCCCAACTCGGCGTGGGCGGACAGGTCGCGCGCCAGCCGCAGTGTCTCCGCCCGGCCCCCTTCGTCCTTCGTGTCCTCGCGCAGCGCGCGGACGCGGACGTCGAACGCAGCGCGGCTGTCGGCCAACTGCTTCTCATGGACGCTGGCCATCAGCGAGAAGAGGCGCTTGCGGGCCGAGGCCTCCGTCGTCACCTCCAACTGCTGGTGGAGCGCGGCGACCTGACGCTGGTGGTCGCCACTGCGGCCGTAGTGCGCCGCCAGCGCCTCGGTCACCTCGGGCGTGCGAATGCCCGCCGCGGCCAGCCGCTCCAGGCCGCCCACCACCACGCCCGTGGAGACGTTCTCCGCGAGCAGGCCGAGGAACAGGTCCGTCGCGTCCTCCTGACGGCCCAGCCGCTCCGCGTAGAGCTTCGCCTGGCGCGCCGTCCACTCGTTGCGCTCCAACTGCGTCTCGGCCAGCCCCGCCAGGCGCCCGGCCAGCGCCGCCGCCTCGTCGAACTTCGACAGGGAGACGCAGAGCGCCTGGAGCCGCTGCACCGCCGCCGCGTCATCCGGCGCCATCTGCACCAACTGACGCGCGAGCGGCTCCAACTCCTCGGGCGCCGTGCTGGCCGCCTCGCGCCGCGCGAGGTCCGCTTCCAGTCGGGCCTTCGGGTCATCCGCGAGCGCCGCGGCCGCCTGGAGCGACTTCACCGCCTCCATCGCCGCCGCGTCTCCGGGGACGCGGGCCAGCACTTCCCGCCACGCGGCCTCCGCGCGCGAGGGGTCCGCCAAGGGGCCTTGGAGCAACTGCGCGAGCTGCCGCCACAACGTGGCCGCGACCTCCGGCACCGGGGCCGCCTGCGCCGCGCGTTGCAGCGCCAGGGCCAGCGCGGGCTGCACCTGGGCCTTCTCCGCGTGCTCCACCACCGAGCCCAGCAGCAGCGGCCGACCCGGCTCCAGCTCCAGCGCGCGTGACAGCACCTCGAAGGCGCCGCGCGCGTCGTCCTTCTCCTCGAACATCAGCGCGAGCGCCTCGCAGAAGGCCACACGCTCCGGCCGCGGGCGCGGCGCCAGCAGCGCCAGGTCCAGCAGCGGCACCACCGCGTCCAGGTTCTCGTCCTCCGCCAGCAGCCGCGCCAGTTGGAAGGCCGCGAGCGCCTGCGTGGGGTCCAGCTTCAGCGCCGCTTCCAGGTGCTCGCGCGCGGCGTCCGCGTCGCGAAGCTGCGTCAGGAAGAGGTCCGCGAGGCGCAGCCGCATCGCCGCCTGCGCCGAGCGGTCCTTCACCGTCGCCAGGTAGCGCTCCAGCACCGCCACGGCCTCCGGAGCGCGGCCCTTCTCCAGGAGCTGCTCCGCCGTCAGGCTCGCCGCGTCCGCACGCGAGGGGTCCGCCGCCACCGCCTTCTCGAAGGCCGCCAGCGCGCCGTCCGCGTCGTTCAACCGGCCCAGCCGCAGCGTGCCCACGCGCAGCCACAGGTCCACCTGCGCGTTGCGGTCCTTCACCTCGCCCGCCATCGCTTCAATCTGCGCAATCGCCGGCGCGAAATCGCCGCCCGCGCGCAGCGTCAACTTCTCGATGAGCGACAGGCCCTCCGGCATGCCCGGCCACAGCAGGAAGCAGCGGTCCAACGCCTCCTTCACCTTGGCCGCCGAGCCCGGGTCGTACCAGGCGAAGAGCTTCGCCACGAGCAGCGACAACCGCGCCGCGCTCTTCCGGTCCCGCTCCTCCAGCGACATGCTGCGCAGCATCCGCACGCGGTCGCGCCACGTCTGCTCGAAGCGCTGCAGCGCCCGCGCCGCCTTCTCCAGGCGCGCGTTCTGCGGCTCCAGCACCCGGGCGACCTCCACCACGCTCTGCGCCAGCTCGTGCTCGGTGGGGTCATCCACCAGCCGCTCGGCGAGCGCCGCGTACTCCTCGGCCATGCCCGCGTCGCCCAGCGCCGCGCGCTCACGCTCCAGCGCCTCGAAGGCCGGCTGGAAGCGCTCTTCCGACAGCAGCAACTGCCGCACGCGCCGGAAGACGGCCCGGTCCGGCTTCGCTCGCGCCGCGCGCTGCAGGCACAGCACCGCCCGGTCGCGACGGAACAACTTCTGCTCGTAGACGTCCGCGGCCTTCAGGTAGTGGCCCGCGCACTCCTCGCCCTGCGTGACACCGCCCAGGCGCTCCAGGATGTCCGCCAGCGCGGCGCCATCCTGCCGAGACTCGTGCAGCCGCTTCAGACCGCGCAGCGCGGGCAGTGGGTCCTTCGCCACCAGCAACGCGCGCTTGAGCAGCTCCTCCGCGCGCTGCGTGTTGCGCTGACGGTCATGCGCGAGCTCGGCGGCGCGGCACAGCAGGCGCACCGCCTCGTCGGAGACCACGTCGCGGGAACGCCCCTCGTACAGGCGGATCAATTCCTCGATACGGCCGGCCTTTTCGAGAGCCGCTTCGGTTTCGACGAAGGTGCGGTCATCGGACACGCGCAGCGTGGGACGCGACGAGGGCGTGGGCTGTTGCATGGAGGGGCGGGCCTTGGAATGGAAAAGAAAAGCAGCGAGGGCGCCAGTGACCGGAACTCTACCGGTCGCCAGCGCCCCCGAGCAATCGTGCAAAACCCGCCAAACGGCGGGAATCATTGACCTTCTTGCTACCCAGCCGAGGGAGCGTCGTCAGGCGACGTCTCGTCACCCGCGCTTCCATCCGCCGCGTCCGCCGTGGGGGCAGGGGCAGCCGCGGTCTCAGGAAGCGCCTTCGCACGCTCCACACCGGCGCTGTCGTTCAACTGGGTGTAGAGGGCGATGGCCTTGTCACGCTGCTGCAGCTCCTCCGCGAGCTGAGCGGCGCGCGGCAGGTTGCCGAGCTTCTCGTGCAGCGGGAGCGCCTTGTCCTTGCGGCCCGCCGTCTCCCACGCCTCGGCGGCGGCGGTGACGTCGCCCAGCAGCTCCAGCCAACGGGCGCGGCCCGCGGGCTTCTGCTCCTGCTCCGCCCGAGCCAGCTCCTTCTGCGCCAGCTCCTTCGCCTCGTCGTCCAGCTTCAGACGCTGCATGAAGTGGAAGGCCTTGGGCGGAGGCAGCGGGCTGAGGACCTCGACGGCCTCACGGCGCTGACCGACCGCCGCGAGCAGCGTCGCTGCGCCGAGCCGATCACCCCGCTCCACCAGGCTCTTCACCTCGAGCCCCCGGATGCGGTTGGCACTGGCGATGTCCCGCGCGCGCTCGTACGACTTGCGCGCCAGGGTCAGCTTGCCAGAGCGCTCGTAGGCGAGCGCCGCCTGGTCGAACTGGCGCGCGCGCTCGTAGAGCCGGGCCACGTTCTCGAAGTCCGCCTTGCCGACGTAGTGCTCCATGAGGAGCTCGTAGGCACCGGCCTTCTCCAGCGTGGGCGCGAGCTGATCCGGAGGCAGCGTGCCCACCAACCGGCGGGCCATGTCGTTGTCGCTCCCCGACAGGGCGTTGCGCAGCGCGCTCTTCAGGTCACCACCCGCCTCGAAGAGGCGCGCGGCCTCCGCGAAGGAGTTGTTCCGCTCGTGCAGCCGACCCGCGTCACGGGTGCGGCCCATGGTCTCGAGCTGCTTGGCCTGCTCGTCCCAGGTGCCGGTCAGCTCCGGCAACGGACGCTCGCCACGCTCCGGGCGCTCAGCCCGAGCCGGACGCTCGCGGCGCTCACCCCGCTCCGGGCGCTCGCCACGCTCGCGGCGCTCACCCGAAGCCGCGCGCTCGCCACGCTCCGGGCGCTCACCCCGAGCCGGACGCTCGCGACGCTCACCGCGCTCCGGGCGCTCGCCACGCTCACGGCGCTCCTCGCGAGGCGCCGCGACGGGCTCCTCCACCTCGGCGCCCGGCTGGCGGCCGCTCGCGGCGAAGGCCGCCTCGGCGCGCTCGGAATCACCCGCGGCGCGCCAGGCCTGGCCCACCAGGAAGAGGACGTCCGTCCAGGCCTCGAACTTCTCGCGCGCGGGGTCCACTGCGGGCGCGGCGGCCTCCGTCGGAGCAGCGGCCTCCGCGGGCGCGGCCGCCTCACCCTCGGCCGCGGCAGGCGCCTCGGCGGGCGTCTCGACCTCAGCGGGGGCAGGCGCCTCGGCGGGCGCGGCGGCCTCGGCCGAACCCGCCTCGGGGGCGGCCGGCTTGGGCTGGCGCTGAACGCGCAGCAGCGTGGTGATGAGGCGGCCACGCGTGTTGAGGTCCAGGTCGTCCAGGGACTTCAGGCGCATGGGCCGCAGCGAGCGGACAATGGCCTGCAGCGGGCCCTTCTCCGCGCCGAAATCCGTCTTGGAGAGTGCCTTCTCCAGGATGCTCAGCTCGGAGATGACGCGCTGACCGGGGCCCACCGGGCCCTCTTCACGATCACGCCCGCGTCCACGTCCGTCGCCACGCCCACGGCCTTCGCCGCGTCCTGGACCACCCCGCCCACCAAATCCACCACCCGGTCCGTCACGGCGAGGACCCTGGCCCGGTGCACCCCCGTCACGACCGCGCCCACCCGGGCGCGGCCCACCGCTTCCATTCTCCTGAGGCACGTCTGTCTCCCGCTAGAACGCGTAGCGAATGTTCGGCGCCACCGCGAACCCGAACGAGCCCCCGGAGACGAGGTAGCTCCCCGTCACCTCGAGCCCCACGGAAAAGTGGCGCAGCCGTGTGTAGTACTCCACTCCGGGCCCGGCAAACACAAGAATGTCGGAATCGGGGAGGAGCCGCTTCGGCGAAAACATCGCATAGCCAGCACCCGCGCGGAGATAGAACCAGGTGCGCTTCACTTCCTGACTGTCCGCGAAGCCCACCAGCCGAGCACGCAGCGACGCGCCGGGAACCAGGGCGGAGAAGTCACCGGACACCGCGCCGCCCGAGTTGCCGACGTAGTCAGCGCTCGTCCGGATGCTCGAGCCCATGATGAACAGGCCGACGGACAGGCGCTCACCCAGGTCGATGCCCACTTCCACCTGCGCCATGGGCCCGGAGGAGAACGGACGCGGCGTGCCCGCGGGCGCCGGGGGGTTGGTGAGGAACAAGGGCCCACCGAGCACCCCGAAGTAGATGCCCCGCTCGATTTCATCGAACGTGACGGCGGGGCGATCCCCCGGGGCATTGGTGGGCGTCTGGGCGCTCGCGACCGTGGGGAGGAGGAACGAGGCGCACAGGGCAAGTGAGGCGAGGGCTTTCATGCGGTCCTGACGTTGGCCCGGCTCCCGGGGGGAGTGAGAGCCGGGGAAAGGCGCGGTGGGCGGACCCGCATTCAGGCCCGCCCACCCGAAAGAAAGGCCACCCGGCGCTATTCGCCGGACTGCTTGAAGATGAACGGATACGTGACGACCACCACGCCGCCGCCCTTCGGCTCGGGGAACTTCCAGGTGCGCACACGGCCGGCCACGCACGTCTCCAGCTCCGCGTTGCCGGCGGTGGACTGAGCCACCGACGACGAGGCGACCGAGCCGTTCGCGGCGATGACGAACTTCACCGCCACCTTGCCGCCCAGCTTCGGGAAGCGGTTGAGCATGCTCTCGTAGCAGTAGCGGATCTGCCCGCGGTTCATGTGGATGACCTTGCGGATGAGCTCCTTGTCCAGCGAGCCCATGACCTCCGGCTCCGAGGACGTGATGCCCACGTCGACGCTCTGCTTGCCACCCAGCACGCCCACGCCGCTGCCGTAGGAGCCGGTGCCGCCGCCACGGCCCTTGGTGCCAATGCCCCCGATGCCGATGGTGTCACCGGTGCCGCCACCGCCACCGCCGCCGCCGCGCAGCCCCAGGCCGCCGAAGCCGCCCGACGTGCCCGCCTTGGCGCCGAACATGTTGCCCATGGCGCTCTTCAGGTCGCCGCCCAGGCCGCTCTTTCCGAACACGGTGGAGATGCCGCCCTTGCCGCCGCCGAAAATCTTGGCCGTCAGCGCGCGCGCCTCGTCCTTCTTGTTCGGGTCGCCCTTGGGCGCGGTGCGGTTGTTCGTCTTGGGCGCGTCCTTCTTGCCCATCTGGCCTTCGTCGCCGCGGCTCTTCGCGGCCATCTCCCCGCTCTTCTTCTGCTCCTTCTGCTGGTTGAGCCGCTCGAGGAACTTGTTCTTCTGCGTCTCCGGCGGCTTGATGATGAGCTTGGCGATGCGGGCGTTGTCGGACGACAGCTCGTCCGCGTACTCGTCGCCAGCGCCCGAGCGGTTCATCGCGGTGATGACGAACGCCGTCGCGATGAAGAACAGCACCAGGAAGATGTTGAGCGCGGTGTAGTCCATCGACTCGCCCAGCGGCACCACGACGCGCTTGGGCACGGGCTCGAAGCCCGCCTCGACCGACACGCCGCCCAGGTCCACCCAGATGAAGTCATCCGCTTCGAGCGTGAGCGAGTACGCGTCACCCTCGTGCGACGCCTTGCCGGACTCGATGACGGCCTTGAGGTCCAGCGTCTCGCCCTTGCGGGTGAGCTCGCCCTTCATCTTCGCGCTGAAGCGCACGACGAAGGACTGGCCGTCCGAGCGCAGCACGTCGAACTTCGGGCCTCCCAGCCGGGAGTCGCCCATGACGAAGTCCACGCCCTTCTGGCTGCCCACCGTGAAGATCCGCTTCTTGCCGGGCGCCATGAAGAACTCGCCCACGCGCTGCTCACCCCACATGAAGTGCAGGGCGACGCCCATCGGGCCGCTGGACTTGGCGCGGCGCACGGTGCGCACGCGCGGCGCGGCTTCCACGGGAGCGACCGGGGCGGGCTCGGGCGCGGCGGCAATCACCGCGCTCTCCTGCGTGGCGGCGAAGGACGGGTCGATGGCGGCCTCGACCGGGGCGGCCACCGCGGCCTGCGCCAGGCTCACGGCCGGCGCCGCGGCGGCGACCACCGCGTTCTTCTCCGTCTCCACGTCGGAGCTGGCGGCGGCGGCGGCCAGGTTCACCGCGGCCACGGCGGCCGGGTTCTCCAGGCGGATGGTGGTGCCACCCACGCGAATCTCATCGCCAAAGGACAACTGCCCCTTGGTGACGCGCTTGCCGTTGACGTACGTGCCCTCGACGCTGCCCATGTCGATGATGGACATGGCGCCGTCGCCGGCGACCTCGATGACGGAGTGGATGCGGCTGACCTTGTCGTCTTCCAGGCACAGGTGCGCGGAGGACAGACGGCCAATCTTGATGATGTCGCGCTCGTAGTCCTTGGAGGCGACCATCGAGTCGCCCTTGAAGACCTTGAGTGTCAGAGGAACGGCCATGGGGGGCTCCTACAAAAGGTGGGTACGGTGACAGACAACGCTGGTGGCGGTGGGTTCCCGCCCATTCGCCGCGCTGGCTACAGCTCGCCCACGGACTGCATCACCTTGTCCTCGAAGTCCTCGCGGATGCGGATGAGGTTCGAGTGCTTCACCTTGTCACGCGCTTCGATGTACTCGCCATCCGGCTTCGTGAGGTCACCCTCGATGGTGTCGTCCTCGAAGTCGATGTTGGTCGTCTTGGAGTAGCGCACATTGCCCTCCCCGGCACCACCCGGGTTGGAGCCCTCGTCCTGGGCCAGGGCCGGCGTCACCGCGAGCGCCGCACACAGCATCAACGCCTTCCGCATCACTGCCTCCCAGACGGGCCTCGCAGGGCCCATCCCACACCGAATCCCCGGATGAGGGGGAAACACAAGGTTCGCATCTTCCCCGAGGCCCCGCCACAGCGAAGGCACCCGGGGCGGCTCAACTTTCACAGCAGGTCGTCTTCTGGCTCACCGGGTTCCGCCGTGCCTGCATTCTTCTGGTTGGACGTCCCGTTCGCGGGTGCCTGCACCGGCGCGGTGCCGCCCG
Organism: Myxococcus hansupus; assembly: GCF_000280925.3. NCBI lineage: Bacteria > Pseudomonadati > Myxococcota > Myxococcia > Myxococcales > Myxococcaceae > Pseudomyxococcus > Pseudomyxococcus hansupus. Next base: position 2,370,913 of record NZ_CP012109.1, on the reverse strand, counting down.
CGGGCGTGGCCTGAGGCGCGGTGGCGTTGCCCGTGGCGGGCGTCGCCGGGGTCTTCCCGGCGGCCGCCTTCTCCGCGGCCTGCATCTGGGCCTGCTGCTGCTTCTGCAGCTCTTCCATCTGCTTGGCCTGCTCCTCGGCGAACTTGGCCTCGCGCTTGGCGTTGACGATGACCTCCACCTCGCGCAACAGGGCGTACACAGGCGCCTCGGCGGGCAGGGCGACCTCGCCGCCGGCCATGGCGATGTACTTGCGGTACAGCTCCGAGGCGCGCTCGGGCGCGTCCTTCACGCGGTGAAGGATGATGGCGCGGTTGAGGTTCACCGCGGCCATCTCCGGGTCGAGCTTCTCCGCCTCGTCGTACTCCTGCATGGCCTTGTCGAACTGGCCCATGCCCTTGTAGGCGATGCCCAGGTCCAGGTGCGCGGCGGCGTTCTTGCCGTCCGCCTGGAGGATGCGCCGCAGGTGCTGCTCGGCCGTGGGGAAGTTCTCCGCCTGCATGGCCAACTGCGCCAGCTCCACGTGCGACGGCACGTAGTCCTCACGCACCTCCAGCGCCTTCTTGAAGGACAGGCGCGCGTCGTCGACGTCGCCCTCCTGCAGCAGGATGAGGCCCACCGCGTGGTGGAGCTCGGGGTCCATGCCGTCCAGCTTCACGCCTCGCAGCGCCACCAGCTTCGCCATGGCGAGCTGCTTGCGCTCCAGGTAGCTGCGAATCATCACCTTCAGCGCGGTGGTGGACTGCGGGTCGCGCATCAGCGCGGCGCGCGACAGGTCCATGGCCTTGGTGTGGTCACCCTGCTGCCGGTAGATTTCCGCCAGCCGCGCGCGCGACTGCGCGTCATCCGGGTAGCGCTGGAGCACCTCCTGGTACAGCGCCACCGCGCCGGCGACGTTGCCCGCGTTCTGCTCCATCACCGCCAGGTTCTCCGACGCCTGACGCAGCGAGGGCTTCTTGGTGAGCGCCGCCTTGTAGTGGTTGCGCGCCTCCGGGAGTTTGCCCTGGCGCTCGGCCAGCACGCCCAGGTTGTAGTCGGCCTCCGCCAGGTTGGCGTCCGCCTCCAGCGCGGACTGGAACTTCCGTTCCAGCGCCGGGTAGTCAATCGCCTTGGCCTTCTTCTGCGTGTCGAACGCCTTCAGCGCGTCCTCGAAGCGGGCCTTGGCCGTGTTGGAGATGGGCGCCGCCGCCGCGGCCTTGCCAGCGTTCGGGTCCGCTGTCTTCGGGCCGGTGGGGCCGGTGGCCGTGGAGGAGGAACAACCGGCGGCGGCCAGGGAGACCGCCGCCAACAAGGGGAACAGGCGCATGGTGCGAATCGTCCGGTTCATTAGAGGAAGTCCTCCGGCTCCTCGTCACTCCCGCCCTGCTTCGCGGGAGTGGTGCCGTTGGCGGGGGCCGCCGGGCGGGCGTCCACCTGGGTCTCGGTCTGCGAGCGAAGCTGCGCGGTGAGGTCCGTCAGGTCCTCCTGCATCGTCGCCGCGCGGGCCTGCTGCGCGTCCGCCGCCTTGGGCGCCGGCGGCGGCACGTCCTGGATGGTGGCCAGCAGGTCGCCGCCCATCAACTGCACGCGGCCCTTCAGCGCCACCTTCTCCTCGGGCATCTCGGGGTAGCGGTCCGGCTGGTACGTGGTGCGCAGCAGCTTCAGGCTCTCCGCGGCGCAGTCGTTGTACACGTCCAGCTCGCGGCTCTTGGCCACCGTGGCGGAGAACGCCTCGGCCGCCTTGTCCTTGAGCGGCTGCGCCTGGTTGGTGAACTCGTCGCGCAGCGCCTGCTGCGACTCCTCGTCCAGGCCGCGAGGCATGGGCGAGTTGATGAGCCGGTCGGCGAAGTGGTCATACGCCAGGCCAATGCGGTGCAGCGCGCAGATGGCGGGCTCGGGCGCGCCCAGCGTCACCGTCTGCACGTACTTCTTCTCCACCACCTGGAGCGCGCGGCTCTTGTCCTGGATGCTCGCCTTGAAGCGGTCCGGCGACGGCGGAGCGCCCCAGTACAGCTTCAGGCGGCGGTACTCGTTCCAGTCCGCATCCACCGACAGGAACTGCGCCTGCGCGGCCGTGGCGAGCGCCGGCTTCTCCAGCGAGCCCTGCACGCGGCGGGGCAGTTGGTCGAAGTGGTCGAAGATGCGCTTCTGCATGCGGACCACGTCGCGCGTCTTGCCCAGCTTCTTGTACAGCTCGACGATGCGGCCCTCGGCGGCCAGGAACCGGCTGGGCGAACGCATGTTGTCGCGCTCGTACTCCTCCAGCATCTTGATGGCCTTGAAGGCCGCGCCGCTCTTGGCCGTCAGGTCGATGATGGACAGCCGGATGTCATCCGCGTCCTTCGCGCGAGGCCACAGCTCCAGGTAGTGCTCGCGGTTGCGCAGCGCCGCCTTCGTCTGGCCCAGGCCCTCGCGGTAGGTGGCGGCGTTGAACAGGGCGATCTGCGCCTTGGACTCGTCCCACTTCTGCACCACCCCCGGCTTGTCGTCCGCGGGCGCCTTGCCCTTCTTCTTGGCGCTGCCCCGCGACTTCGCCGTGCCCTTCTCCCCGAGGCTGCGCTCGTAGCCGCGCACGTAGGCCTCGTAGGTGGTGGCCGCGTCCTCGAAGTCGCCAATGGCTTCCAGCGCCTCGGCGTTGGCGTAGATGGAGTCCGGCACGTGCTTGGAGCGCGGGTACTCGGCGAACAGGCGCTTGCGCACCTCGATGGCCTTATCCAGGCGCTTCGCCTTGTAGTAGTCGACAGACGCGTTGTAGAGCGCCAGGTCGGCGATCTCCGTCTGGGGGAAGTCCTTCACGAAGGCCAGGTACGCCTCGGCGGCCTTCTCGAACTCCTTCTTCTCCTCCAACTGGCTGACGAGCTTGAAGGACGACTGCTCGATGAGCTTGGCCAGGTCGTCGCGGAACTTGCCCACCGCCAGCTTGTCGTTGGCGTAGAAGCGCCGCGCCCACTCGTTCACCTTCGCGTAGTCCTGCAGCAGGTGGTACGAGTCGAGGATGAGGTTGGCGGAGATCTCCGCCGCGCGCTCGCCGTTCTCGAACTTGTATTCGGGGTAGCCGAGCGCGATTTCGCTGAAGCGCAGCACCGCCTCGTCGAAGTGGTTGTGGCGGTAGTAGATGTTGGCCGCCTTGAAGGCGATCTCCACCCGCTTGTCCCCCTTGGGCACGTACTTGAGGTAGCGCTCGCACGCGTCGAGCAGCGCCTTCTTCAGCGTGGGGATGGAGGCCTTCTTCGTGATGTCCGAGCCCACCGACTCGCTCTTGGCCTCGCCGCGCGCCTCGGCGGCCTTGACGACCTCGTCGTAGGAGAGCACCGCGTTGTAGGCGGCGTTCTGCAGCCACTTGCCCGGCTTGCCCGGCTTCGCCTTGCCCTGGTCGTCCTTGGCCTCCAGCACCTTGGCGTCCTGGAGCACGACGAGCGTGTAGTTGGCGGCGGCCTTCTCGAAGTTCTGCAGGTTGTCGTTGAGGAGCTCCGCCCAGAAGAAGCGCAAATCGTACGCCTTGGGGTTCTCCGGGAAGAGCGTGAGGTAGTCGCTGTACACCGCGTCCGCGTAACGGAACGTCTCCTCGTTGCGCGTCTTCTTGCCCTCGTTGTGCCAGGTCACGGCGAGGTTGGACAGCGTGCGCTCGGACAGCTCCTTCGCCTCCGCCAGCAGCTTCTTGTCCTTGTCCTCCTTGATGACGCCAGAGGACTCGACCTCCTTCATGATCTTCACGAGCCGGCGCACCTGGACCACGGTGCGCTCCTTGTTGCCCATGCGGAGGATGCAGTCGACGATGCGGCCCTGGAAGCCGGGCGCCTCGGGCGACAGCGGCTTCTCCTTGATGAGGCCGTTGTAGGTGATGGCCGCCTCGCGGTCCTTGCCATCGCCGTAGTACAGGTTGGCCAACTGCTTCAGCATCGTGAAGCGGTCGTCCGGGTTGGTGGCCACCTTGCCGAACTCGGCCCGGGCCTGCGCCACGTCACCCTGGTGCGCGTACGCTCGCACGTAGTCGGTGCGCGCCTCTCGCAGCAGCGAGCCGCGGCCGCCCTTGCTGGCGCCGCCGTCCTTCTCCAGGGCGTTGGCGCCGGCGAGCTCACCGTAGAGCACCACCGTCTTGAACTTGTCCTTGGCCGACTCGAAGTCGCCCATGTTGTAGTGGCACCAGCCCTGCTTGTAGAGGGCGAAGGCGTACACTTGGCTCTCCGGGAACTCGGCGGCCTTCTTGTAGGCCACCAGCGCCTTCTCCAGCTCCGGGCGCTTCCCCTTGGAGTTGTTGAAGTAGTACTCGCCGAAGGCGAAGTAGGCGTCCGGGATGAACTTGGACTGCGGGTGCTTCTCCACCAGCCGCTTGAAGGCCACCAGCGCCTTGCGGTCCTGGCCGTCCTCCATGAGGTACTGGCCGAGGAAGAAGAGCACCTCGTCGGTGCGCTCGAAGGACGGGTACTCCTGGACGATCTTCGTGTACTGCTCCACCGCGAGCTTGCCGTACTCCTTCTGCCTCGCGACGAACTCCGCCTTCTCCGCCTTGGCCTGCTGCTGGCCCGCCGCGTCGTTGCGGTTCATGGCCTGGATGAGGTCGTCATCCTTCCGGTTCGCCTCGAAGAAGAAGAACTTCGACTCCTCCCAGTAGAACTCGCCGAGCCGGAACAGGAGGCTGGGGGCCTCCTTCGGATCCGGCGACAGGGAGATGATCTTCTTCAGCGACTGGATCTGCTCACGCCGCTTGGAGGCCACCTGCAGCTCCACGCCCAGCCGGAACTGGTCGTACTGGAGCGCGGGGGCGACCTCTTCCTTCTTCTTTTCGCGGGTGATGTCGCCGGCCAGGGACTTGTCCACCGAGGTGGTGGACTTCCGGCCGAGATCGGCATCGCGCGGGGCTTTCTTCTCCTGGGCGGTGGCGGCCGTGGCCAGGAGCACGAGGCAGACGAGAAGCGAACGGCGCATGGTCTTCCTAAGAGAGGGGCACCGGCGTTCCCGGCCGCTTGCCTGGTAGGCAAGTGTCCGGGAATCTTCGGGAATTTCCATTCGGGGACCCTCACTATGCGCGGTTTTCGCGCGACGGGTCAACACTGACTGGCCGCCTGCTTCCCTGGGGAATCGTCGGTTCGAAATCTTCCAGATCCGCTGTGAAAAACGGCGTGCTGGAGTTGCCATGTCGGACCTGCCAGGTATGGGGGAGCGGACGGTCGGTTGTCCGGCCTCCCTGCACTGGAGTACGCGTCGGATCATGAGTCTCCTCCCCGAAAGCGCCAGCTTCGAAGAGCTGGTCCAGGACTACTTCCTCGCCGTGCGTGGCGCGGGGCTGATGCTCTCCGCGCTGGACACCGAGCTTTTGACGACCTGGGCCCGGGAAGGGGTTCCCTTCGAGGTGGTGGCCAAGGGCATCTCCCGCTCCGCGGAGAAGGCCCTCTGGGACGCGCGCCCCGGTGAGCCGGTGCTCCGCTCGCTGCGCGCCTGTCGCCGGCAGGTGGAGTCGGAGATCAAGAAGTACCGAGAGCTGGCGGCGGGCGCGGGCACCGAGGAGGCCTCCTCGCCCCGGCGCAAGCGCACCCGCTCCTGGGAGGAGACGCGGCACGCGCGGCTCTGCACCGCGCTCGAGGACCTGGCGGGGCGGGAGGAGGCACTTGCGCACCGTGTGCGCAGCCTGCGCATCACCCTCCTGACCCATGTCCCGGAGGAACCGGCGGCCATGGATGCCCAGGAAGCCCTGGCCTTCCTGTTGCTGCTGCGCGCCCTGCCCTTTACGGATCGCTGCGCGCTGTGGCGCGAGGCCATGGCCGCGTCCACCGAGCAGCAGGTGATGTCGCCGCGCGCGCGGAAGGTGGCGCGGCGGTTCCGGGTGCTGGCCACGGTGCGGCGGCGGCTCGGCATGAAGGAGATGTAGGCGGGCACTTTCGCCTGCCCGCCCGTTCAGTGGACTGACGGCCGAGGGAGGCTCTGGTATGGCGGTGCGTGAGATGGCTCCAAAGGCGAATGGCGAGGCGTGTGGTGTGTGCGGCGGGCGGACCTATGTCATCGAGCGCCGTGGGGACCAGGCCCAGGCACGCATCTGCGCGTGCTCCGAACATTGCTCGGTGTGCGGCGGACGCGGGCACGTGCTCGTCGAGCGCGAGGGTGAGTTCAGCCAGAAGGTTGGCCCCCGCCGCTACGAGGTGATGGAGCAGTGCACGTGCACGAAGCTGCGCAAGCGCATCTCCCGCTTCGATGCCCTGGGCATCCCCGCCTCGGCCGCGCACGCCACGTTCGACAACTACCGCGCGTCCAAGGAAGAACAGGACCGGGGCCGGAACGTGGCGATGCAGTTCGCCTATCAGTACGTGCAGGGCAATTCGTCCAAGGGTTTCATCCTGAGTGGCCCTGTCGGCACGGGGAAGACGCACCTTTTGGCGGCGACGCTCGCGCACCTCGCGCTGGAGCTGGGCGTGCGCGGCCGCTACGTCGAAATCTCCCTGCTCTACGCCACCATCCGGCGCGGCTTCCAGGAGGGCAAGAGCGGCGGAGAAATCATCGGGCCGCTGTCGGAGGTCGAGGTCCTCGCCATCGACGAGATGGGCAAGGGGCGCGGCAGTCCCTTCGAGATGGAGACGCTCGATGAGCTGATTGCCCGCCGCTACAACGCGGGACGCACCACGCTGTTCGCGACGAACTACTCGCTGGAGCCGGAGAAGCGAGCCGTCCGGAGCGCGGCGCCTTCGGGCTACCGGACCACCGAGGACGCGCGCGGCGCGGTCCGTGAAATGGAACTGCTGCGCGAGCGCGTGGGTGAGCGCATCTACAGCCGGCTGTGCGAGCTGTGCACCTTCATCGAGTTCCCGAAGGACACACCGGATCTGCGCCGGACCCGCCAGGAGATGGAGGCCCCCATGCGCCATCCCTCGGGCCACGGGCGGCCCCTGGGCCGCTGAGCCCCGCGCACGGGTGGCTCGACGGGCAAGGACGGCTTCACGCATCCTTCCGCCCATGACCGACGCCATCATCGTCCTCGTCACCGCCCCCTCCACGGACAAGGCCGCCGAGTTGGCGCGCGCGCTCGTGGAGGAGCAGCTCGCCGCGTGTGGCAACCTCGTCCCCGGCGTGCGCTCAATCTACCGGTGGGAGGGACACGTCCAAGATGAGGCCGAAGTGTTGCTCATCCTCAAGACACGCGCCGCCCTCTTCGAGCCGCTGCGCGCCCGCATCGTCGAGCTTCACCCCTACGACGTCCCGGAGGTGCTGCGCCTGGACGTCGCGGACGGACATGCGCCCTATTTGTCCTGGATTCTGGCCAGCACGCGCGCCCCGGACTGACGGCCACGGCCCCTGCCCCTCCGGGCGACACTCCACACGCTCTCCACTCCCCCAGTAGGACGAGCGGGCGGCCGCGAGGCCCCACCGCCGCGCCGTTCCACAGAGGAGCGGTGGAGCCATGGCGCCCGCGCCGGGCCTGCATCGCGCGGCAGGTCGCCTGCTGCACGAGGGTGCGGGCATGAGCGGGAAGCAGAATAGGACTCAACCGCGGGGACGTTCTCGGCTCGCCCCTTACCTCCCCAGGAGCCGACCCCCATGTCCAGACTGCGCAGCTTGTGCCTCCTCGGACTCATGTCCGTGGGTGGCGTCGCCTGCTCTAGCAGCCCGCAGGAGCCTGCTCCCGCATCCGGCGAGAACCCGTTGCCCAGCTTCCCGGGCTCACGCCAACCCTCGGCCCCCACCGAGCCCGCGCCCACACCCCAGCCGCAGGGCAACGACGACACGAGCGACGGTCCTCCCGTCGCGGAGCAGCCGCCTCCCGTGCCAGTCCCCCGCCCTGACGAGCCGCCCGCGCCCCCCACGTACGCGCGTGAGTGGTACGTCAGCCCGTCCGGCAACGACTCGGCGAATGGCACCCAAGACAAGCCCCTGCGCACCATCTCCAAGGCCCTGACGCTCGTGGGCCCGGGCGAAATCATCCGCGTCCAGAAGGGCACCTACGAGGAGAAGCTCGTCATCGACGCGAGCGCCCAGGCGGGCACCGCGTCCGCGCCCATCACCCTGCGCGGTGAAGGCGCGCCCAAGGTGGTCCCCACCTCCAGCGGCTGGTTCATGGCCCACGTGCAGCGGCCGCACTGGCGCATCGAGGGCTTCGAGTTCGATGTCCGCGGGCAGCGGCAGGTCGCCATGACGTTCTCCGGCAACACCGAGGGCACCGTCGTCGCGGACAACGAGCTGCACCACGGCGCGTTCGGCAGCGGCATCAGCACCGACTACGGCGCCAAGGGCCTCACCTTCGAGAACAACCACATCCACCACTTCGCGCGTGGCAACGTGGACTCGCACGGCATCGTCATTGCCCCCACGTCGTCGGACATCACCATCCGCGGCAACGAAATCCACGACAACTCGGGTGACTCGGTGCAGTGCCTCGGGCCCGAGGGCTTCAGCAACAACGCCCCGGCGCGCGGCGTCGTCATCGAGGACAACGAGATGTACGACAACCGGGAGAACGCCGTGGACCTCAAGACGTGTCACGACGTCGTCGTGCGCGGCAACCGCATGTACGGGTTCACCAAGTCCACCTCGTCACGCGGCGAGGCCGTGGTGGTGCACTACTCCGCGAAGAATGTCGTCATCGAGGAGAACGACATCTTCGATTCCTCCATTGGTATCGCCGTGGGCGGAAACCGCGTGGGCGCGCCGCCCACCAACATCTCCATCCGGCGCAACCGCATCCACGACTTGAAGACGCCCGAAGGCTCCGGCATCCGCATTGAAAATGGCAGCGACGTGCGCGTGCTGCACAACACCGTCGTGGGCACGGACGGCTTCGCGTTCGTGGTGGGCCACGGCACCGGCGGGGCCTCCAGCAACGTGGCGGTGCGCAACAACCTGTTCGCCACGCGCAACGCGGTCAGCATGGGCTTGTCCGCCCCGGGCCTCCGCATGGAGTCCAACCTCTACCTGACGGACGCGGCCTTCAACACGGGCATCTTCGTGTCCACCCAGAGTAACTGGGTCGGCGCCAGACTCGCCGCCTGGCTGACGAACGGCGTCGAGCTGGGCTCGGGTGAAAGCGGCGAGCCCCTGGTGGACCTGGACACGCTGATGCCCGGTGCGAGCGCGGTGGACCGGGGCATGGACCTGGGCCTGCCCTACTGCGGCGCCGCGCCCGACATCGGCGCGGTGGAGTCCGACTGCCCCGACACCGCGACCGCGGCGCTCATGGAGTGATGGTGCGCACCAACGCATTACCGGAGTCCGCCACGTAGAGGCGGCCATCCGGCCCCACCACCAGACCGGCCGGGAGAACGAGCTGCGCGTCCTCTCCCGGCCCGTCCGCGTGGCCGTAGGTTCCACTGCCCGCGAGCGTCGTCACCTTGCGCGCCTGCCCGTTCCCATCCAGGTGGATGCGACGCACGCGGTAGTTGCCCGGGTCCGACACCGCGAGGGAGCCGTCCTTCAGCACCGCGATGCCCAGGTACGGCAGGAACTGTGACGACTCGGGGGCGCCGTCGCGGAAGCCCGGCGTCGTGCCCGCCACCACCGAGGTGACGCCGTCACGGATGCGCACCACCCGCGACATGCCGGACTCGACGACGTAGAGCGTGCCGCCGTCCTCGCTCACCGTCACCCCCGAGGGCCGGTACAGCCAGTCACCCTGCAGCGTCGTCACCGGGTGGCCCTCCGCCACCAGGTCGATGCGGCGAATCACCCCGTTGTTCAGGTCCGCCACCAGCAGCGCGCTGCCGTCCGGAGTCACCGTCAGGCCCGCGGGCTGGTTGAAGGCCGCCTGCTTCGCGGGGCCGTCCTGCAGCCCGGGCGTGCTTCCGGCGAACAGCTCCACCTTCCCTTCCGGGTCGATGCGGCGAATGACGTAGTGGTCCGTGTCGGACACATACACGTTGCCCGCGGCGTCCGTGGCGATGCCCATGGGCCCGTTGAGCCCCGAGGCCAGCGTCGTCACCTCGCCCCCGGCCGCGACCCGCTTCACCGCGTTGCCATAACCGTCCGCCACCACGAGGCCACCCTCGGGGAGCAGCGCCACCGCCGTGGGCGCCCCCAGCGCGTTGCCGGGCACGGAGGCCCCGGCCCGGCTGCGCTGCCCGGGAACACCGGCCACCGTCCGCACCTGCGCCGCGAAGGGCCCCTGGGCGCTGGCGCGGTTCTGCCGCTCGAAGCGCACCAGGGTGTCGGGCACCGCCCGGCCCAGGGCCTTGTAGAGCACGTTGGCCACGATGCGCGCCGCGCGCGGGTCCGCCATGTCCTCGGAGGCCAGCGTGCGCACGAAGTCGATGCCGCCCGAGGAGAACACGTAGGCGCCGCCCTGCTTGCGCAGCACCATGTGACCGAAGCCGAAGGCGCCCTGCAGCGACAGCAGAGGGGACTCGGCCAGCACGTCCACGCCATCCGGGGAGTGGCCGTTGCTCGCGAGCTGGTCCACCTCGTAGCCGTTGGCCATCCACAGCGTGTCACCGGCCTTCAACCCCGAGCCCGCCAGCGCCCAGTGCCCCGGGTTGGTGATGACGGCCGGGAAGCCGAACTGGTGCCAGCGGCTGGAGAACTGCACGCCGAGCAGCGCGTTCTCCGGCCGCCCCACCACGCGCTCGCGGAACTTCACCGTGCGCTGGGGGCCCTGGTACGGGTCATTCGCGTGTCCCTTGTAGCAGGCGATGACACGGCGGGCCCGGCCGTCCTTGGACGGCTCCATCTGCACCTGCCAATAGGCATTGTTCGCGCCGAGGTTGAGCAGCGAGCGGCCCTCCGCCACGGCCCGGTCCGCGTACTCGCGGATGCGGGGGCTCCAGTACTCGTCATGGCCGGACATGAAGAAGGCCTTCGCCCCGGCCAGGAAGTCGTAGCTGGCGTCCAGGTCCTCGTCGGTGAAGTAGCCCACGTCCAGGTCCTGCGACTCCAGCCACTGCACCAGGCTCAGGTCATCCGTCAGCAGGTGTCCGCTGCCGTGGCCCCGGGAGTTGGGCCGGTCATAGGAGACCTTGAAAGCGCGGCTCACGCCGTGCTCGCGCATCACCCGGTCCCGGTCGTCATAGAGACTGGTGCCGCCCCAGGTGTTGTAGGCGGCCCACGTCGCGGTGGGGATGAGCACGGCCACCTCCGCGCGCGGGTTCGCGTCCCGCACGAAGAAGGGCACGTAGCGCTGGTGGTTGTCCTCGCGCACCAGCTTCACCACGTACACGCCGCGGACCCAGTCCTCTCCGACGGGCACCTCCAACGTGGGCGCCCAGGTACAGGCCACGGCACCGGTGGCCCGGTCCGCGGGGCAGTCGCCCTGGCGCACGCCGGGCACCGGGCCGCCTCGCGCCACCTCGCGGGCCCCCGTGCCTGCGTAGTAGCCCATCCGGTACACGTACCAGCGGAAGGAGCGGGCCTCGGACACCGACACCGCGACGCGCAGCGTCTCGCCCTGCGTCAGCGTGGCCTTCAGCGCATAGCCTTCGATTTCACGGCTGTGGGCGTTGCGGGTGATGCGCCACGCCGTCGTGCCGGGGCGGCGGTTCTCCTCGCGCACGGCGCCCGAATCCCGCGGGGGCGGCTCCACCGGGCCGGCGTCGGGCGGCTCGGGATCCCCGGTTCCCGCGTCGGGCGAACCCGCGTCGATGAGGCCCGGGTGCGGCTCACCGTCGCCGCCGTCGTAGCCGTCATTCAGGGGCGGCGTGTCATGCCGGTCTCCCGGAATCACCGGGCGGACGGCGGCCTCGTCACAGCCACTGCCCAGCATCACGAGGGCGAGCCCGCACACCCACCCTGCCCAACGGCTTGCCTTCGCCATCCCGTTCCTCCCAGCCACACATCCAGGACCGGACGGTAGGCACGAACCCCAGGGAGGGAAGCGGGGTACCCTCCCCGTGCGGGGGGATTGGGATGGCGGGGCGCTGGAATGCCCAGAATGGGAAAGTTCCTACCCTCCGAGCAGCTCCCGGTGCAGCCGGGCCGTCAGCGCTTTCAAGTGCGCTTTGTCCACGAGCAGCGTGAGCTGCAAGGGCGAGGTGTGGACCGAATACACAGGGGCTGAGAGCTCCTCCGCGGCCACCAGCGCCCGGCGCAGCGGAGCCCAGTCCGAGTTCAGCCCCACGCCCACACAGGTGACGGTCCCCAGGTCCTCGCGCCATGACACGGCGTCGCCAAAGCGCGTGACCAGTTCACGGCGCAGGGCGTCCGGGCCATGCACGTCCGCCAGCGGGATGGTGATGGCCGTCCGGCGCGCGCCCCCCGTGGGCCCCTCGAAGTCCAGCGTCCGGCCTCGCACGACGCGCGCGTCCAGGAACTCCAGCAGCTCGGCCAGAGGGACGGGCTCGGCCGCCGTCAGCACCGCCATCTCCGCGTCGGCGGTGACGCCCTTGAGCCGGCTCTCCGAAGGCACGGTCAGCTCCTGCACCGCGGTCCCCGTCCCCTCGCCATGCGCCGAACGGGCGAGGATGGTGATGCCGCGGGCCTTGGCCCACTCCACCGCCTGGGCGTTGAGCACCTTGGCGCCCGCGCTCGCCAACTCCTGCATCTCGTCGTAGCTCAGCGTCTCCAGCTTGCGCGCATCGGGGACCACCCGGGGGTCCGCGCTGAACACGCCGTCCACGTCCGAATAGATTTCACACGCCTCCGCGTCCAACGCCGCCGCCAGGGCCACCGCCGTGGTGTCCGAGCCGCCGCGCCCCAGCGTCGTCACTTCCTTCTTGAAGGACACGCCCTGGTAACCCGCGACGATGACGACCTTGCCCCGCGCCAGCTCGTCATGGATGCGGAAGGGCCTCACCTCCACGATGCGCGCCTGCGAGTGCGCGTCCGTGGTGATGATGCCGCTCTGGCTGCCGGTGAAGCTGATGGCCGGCACCTCCATCTCCTGGAGCGCCATGGAGAGCAGCGCCATGGAGATGCGCTCGCCGCACGTGAGCAGCATGTCCAGTTCGCGGCGCGGCGGGTCCGGCGAAACGCCCTTGGCCAGCGCCAGCAGCTCGTCCGTGGTGTCGCCCATGGCACTCACCACGACGACCACCTGATAGCCCGCCTCGCGCCGGGCCTTCACCCGCTGGGCGACCTTGCGGAGCTTCTCCACGCCAGCGACGGACGAACCGCCGTACTTCTGGACCACGATTGGCATACGCGCCTCACTACCCCTGTTCGGTGTGTCCGGAAAACCACACCGGTGGCCCTTCTTGCAGAAGTCTGGCCAGTGCGCGAGCGAAGCCCGTACCCGGAGTCAGGGTCGCCTAAACATCCGAATGTCGGGTTTAATACCGGCCCCCCTCTCCGGGGCCGTCCGGAGAAACACCCCGGCGGCCCAGCGATGACCGCATCCTTCACCGGAAGCCCCCATGCCGATGATTGAGGTCCAGTACCTCACCAAGCGATACCGAGACCGGGTGGCCGTGGACGACCTCACCTTCCAGGTCGAGGAGGGGCAGATACTCGGCTTCCTCGGACCCAACGGCGCCGGCAAGTCCACCACCATGAAGATGCTCACCGGCTTCATCCCCCCGTCGGAGGGGGTGGTGCGCGTCGGGGGCTACGACGTGGAGGCGCAGCCGCTCGAGGTAAAGCGCCGCATCGGCTACCTGCCGGAGATGCCCCCGCTCTACGTGGAGATGACGGTCCGCGGCTATCTGCGCTTCGTCGCCTCGCTGAAGGGCCTGTCCGGGCGGGCGCTCGCCGCCGAGCTGGAGCGCGTCGCCAACCTCATGGGGGTGACGCACGTCATGGACCGCGTCATCCAGAATCTGTCCAAGGGCTACAAGCAGCGCGTGGGCATCGCGCAGGCCCTGCTCGGCTCACCGCCGGTGCTCATCCTGGACGAGCCCACCGAAGGCCTGGACCCGGCGCAGCGCGCCGAGCTGCGCGCGCTCATCAAGGGCCTGGCCGGCAAGCACACCGTCATCCTCTCCACGCACATCCTCCCGGAAGTAACGATGACGTGCGAGAAGGTGCTCATCATCCACCAAGGGAAGATGGCGGCCTACGACGACATCCACCAACTGGCCCGCCTTCATGGCCAGGCGGAGAGCGCGTCGCTGGAAGAAGTCTTCATCAAGCTGACCGCCGCCTGAACGCGGCCTCCCTTCGAGGACCCCAACTCCATGCGCACCGCCCTGGCGATTGCCCGCAAGGAACTGTCCATCTACTTCACCACCCCGTGGGCCTACGCGGTCTTCACGGCGATGGCGGCGCTGACGGCCTTCTACTTCACGGACCTGCTGCAAGGCTTCAATGAGGTCCAGGCCGTGGCGCGCCGGGTGGGCTGGTCCCAGATGTCCCCGGACTTCAACATGTACCGCAACCTCACGGACGGGGTGGTGGTGGAGCTCTGGGGCAGCGTGCTCGTCATCACCCTGGTCGTCACGCCCTTCCTGTCCATGCGGCTGTTCGCGGAGGAGAAGCGCAACCGCACCTTCGAGCTGCTGATGACGGCGCCCGTGCGCCCCATTGAAATCGTGCTCGGCAAGTACCTGGGCGGCCTGGGCGTCATCACCGCCACGCTGGGACTCACGCTCGTCTTCCCCCTGCTCCTGTCCGTGTTCGGCCGCGCCGAATCCGGCCTCGCGCTGGAGTGGTCCACCGTCCTGCTGGGCTACGGCGCGCTGCTGCTCTGGGGCGCCACCTGCATGGCCGTGGGCTTGTTCATCTCCGCGCTGACGGAGAGCCAGATGCTGGCGGCCTTCCTCACCTTCTGCACCCTGCTGGCGTGGATGCTGCTGGGCCAGCTCGCCCGGCGCGCGGACGAGCCCCTGCGCTCGGCACTGGCCTACGTCGCCTGCGACCTCCAGCTCCAGGGGATGATCAAGGGCGTGATGGAGCTGCAGTCGCTGGTGTTCTTCGCCTCCGTCATCGTGTTCTCCCTCTTCCTCACCCACCGCACGGTGGAAGCGCAGCGGTGGGCCTGAGATGAAGACCGGCAACCTTGGGAAGGTCCTGGGCGCGTTCGGACTGCTGCTCCTGCTGTCGAGCCCCTTCACCCTGCTGGTCACCTCGGACAGCCACCTCGCCGCCGCGGTGAAGGCGGGCGTGGGCCTGGTGCTGGTGGGCGTCTACGTCGCGACAAATTTCCGGCAGCTCAACCAGTTCGCCACGCGCAAGACGGGGCGGGCCTTTGGCACCACGGTGCTCCTCACGCTCGGCGTCCTCGCGGCCCTGGTGGCGGTGAACGCCCTGGCCTTCAAGCTCAACCGGCGTTGGGACTTGACGCAGGCGCGCATCCACACGCTCTCGCCGCAGACAGTGTCCACGCTCACCGCCATCCCCGACCCGGTGCGCGCCATTGGATTCATCACCCCGGCGCATCCCCAATATGGCCAGTTGGAAGCGCTCTTCCAGCTCTACCGCGCGGAGGCACCGGAGCGCTTCGAGTTCACCTTCAAGGACCCACGCCGGAGCCCGGACCTGGCCGCGAAGTACCAGGTCCGCGAGGGACAGACGGCGGTGGTCCTGGCGCGTGGCGAGGGTGAACACGCCTCACACACCACGCTGCACACCGTTTCCGAGCAGGAGCTGACGCAAGCGCTCATCAAGCTCAACGCGGTGGGCACGCAGAAGGTCTATTTCGTCATGGGCCACGGAGAGTGGCCGCTCGACAAGGAGCAGGCACCGCCCAACGACCCGGGCGCCAGCCTGTCCGAGTTCCGACGGCAACTGACACAGGAAGGCTACGCCGCCGAGCCCCTTCACCTCGCGGGCGTCGCGGATGTGCCGAAGGACGCCGCGCTGGTGGTCATCGCGGGCGCCCGCGTCCCTTTCGTGGCCCCGGAGAAGGACTCCCTCCGGCGCTATCTCGCCTCCGGAGGTCGCCTGCTCTACTTCGCGGACGCGGGACTCCGGGACGGCCTGGACGCGCTGCTGGCGGAGCACGGCGTGCAGGTGGACGAAGGCATCGTCGCCGACGCGCAATTCAACAGCGGCAATCCCTTCGTCGTGTTGTCGCTCTTCTACAGCGACCACGAGATTGGCCAGCCGCTACGCCAACAGGCGCTCAACGTGGAGTTCCCGACCTCCCGCAGCCTCTCCCTGCTGCGCCAGGGACTGGCGCCGGGCGTCCAGGTGGAGCCGGTGGTCCTCACCTCGCAGCATGGCTGGCTGGAGAGCACCCCCGAGGAGAACGCCCTGCCCTCCGCGGGCGAGAAGACGGGACAGCTCATCCTCGTGGCGGCCGTGACACGTGACACGAAGGACGCTCCGGGCAAGCGCTTCGACGAAGGCCGGCTCGTGGTGATGGGGGACTCGGAAATCCTCCTCGATCCAAACTGGGGCCATGAGCCGAACCGGAATCTGGTGATGAACGCGCTGGGCTGGGCATCCAATCAGGTCACCAAAATCACCATCCGCCCCCCGGACCGTGAGGTGTCCACGCTGGAACTCGACGCGGCGACGCTCAGCGGCATCCGGTTCGTCACCACCGACCTGATGCCCCTGTCCCTTCTGGGCATCGGCCTGGCCATCTGGCTGGCGAGGCGGAACAAGTGAGCCCTTCGAGAAGACATCCGCTCCGGAGCACACTCGCGGTGGCCGCCGCGGCGTGCCTGGCGCTCTCCGCATGCACCGAGGAGCGCGCAGGCAAATCCCGTGAGCCGGGCAAGGACAACGCGACGTCTCAGCAGCTCTTCGCTACGGGCGAACCGAATGCCCAGGGTGGAGAAGGAAGCGCCCGGGCGAAGCCGGTCTTCACGCACCTGTCGGTCCGCGCCCAAGGCGTCACGACGGAGCTGATTCGCGAGAAGGATGGCACCTGGAGGGTGACCGCGCCGGTGGCGGCTCGCGCGGAGGCCGTCGTGGTTGAGTCCATCATCAGCACGCTCGCGTCCTCGACGTTCAGCGCCACCGTAAAGGAGGCGCCTACCGAAGCTGACCTGGCGGCGTTCGGCCTCAAACCACCCGTCTTCACGGTTACCGCCCGAGCCTACGTTCCCGATGCCCAGGGCGGAGGAGCGCAAGACGCCGAGCGCCAGCGGACGGTGACACTCCATGGCGGTCGCGAGAACACCTACGACGGCTCCGTCTATGTGCGCCGTGATGAGGAGCCCACGGTCTACGCCGCCGCGGGAACGGTCCGGTGGGCGCTGGACCGGGACACCTTCGCCCTGCGATCCAAGGCCCTCCTGGGCCCTCTGGATGAACGCGCGTTGAAGCGCATCGAGGTGAAGGCGGGTCTACAGTCGTACCAGTTGGCCCGGGCGGCGGACGGCACGGGCTGGCGCCTGGTGGAGCCGGTGGCCGCCAGCGCGGACACGGCGCGCGTCGCTGGCTTGGTGAAGACCCTGGTCGAGCAGCGAGCCCTGTCGTTCCCCGAGGACACCCCGGAGGCTCGTAAGCGGCTGGGCCTCGAAACGCCGTCGGTGGATGCACGATTCACCAGCGACGCGGACGAGCCCGTGCGCGTGAGGATGTCCCGGGTGACGGAGGCAGGCGTCACACGCGCCTACGCATTGCGTGAGCAGGGAACGCAGGCCCTGCTGGGTGAAATCGCCGAAGACGCCCTGAGCGTGCTGGACGTGGGCGCCCGCGAATTGAAGGACCGGCGCGTGCTCGACTTCCAGCGCAAGGACGTCCGCCGCGTCGTGGTTCACCCTGGGGGCGACGCACCCGCCATCACAGTTGTGAGCGCCGCGGGCACGAACGACGGCGTTGGCCATTGGGACATGGAATCGCCTCGGCAGGGCAAGGCGCAACACTTCAAGCTCGCGTCACTGCTGCGTGCGCTGGAGACGTTGAAGGCAACGGGCTTTGGGGAAACAGCCCCGAAGAACTGGGCTCGGTACGGAGTGAGCGCGACTTCCCCAGGCGTCGTGCTGCTGGGCGAGGATGGCAAGGAACTGGCAAGACTCTGGTTGGGCAGCGAAGTGCCGGATGAGCCCGGCGCGCTGTACGCACGAGGCTCGGGAGCCGATGTCCTCAAAGTCCCCGAAGCCAAGGTGGTACTCCCAACCCGACCCGAGGAACTTCTGGAGAACGTCCCGGACACCTCCAAGGAAGGCGCGCAAACCAAGCCAACACCTTGACGCCATTGCCCTGCTCTCGCCTCGGCCACGCAGCGGGGCTCCAGCAGCCAAGAGGCGCTCGCGCAGGCCACGGTTCCCGCGTGCCGGATCCCAGACGCGCCCAAGTAGCCACACCTGCTCACCGTCTGCGACGTGCGCAACGCGCCCGCCAGAACCCAAGTGGCGTCAGAGGTCCTCCGGCGAGCGACGGCCCCCGAGCCGCCACGTCGTGGCTCCGACGGTGACGCACACAACCGAATCTGAATCGTCTCGGAAGTCAGCTCCATCTGCCGGGTCGCCCCACACGGGTACCGACTTTTCGCACGATGTCGCGCGCATCCGTCTGCCGCATCAGCCACTCAGGCAACCGTAACCGGGAGCTGAGCGCGCATCGATTGATGCACGAGGTCAGGCCCCAGCCGCCACGGCGCGCCTGCTCCAGCGCGTTCCGCGGAACGACGCCCCCTGGCCAAACGCGTGGACGCATGGCCACCGGCACTCGCGTCCACAGGGGTTCGCGACTTGGCCGAGCACCTCATGTCAGCCCCACCCTGTAGACAGGGAGGCGTGGAAGGAACGTTCCTTCCACGCAAGTCCGTCCGCGAACGGTGAGGGGGGAAGGCCGATGTTCAGTCCAGCCATGTTGATGGGCTTCCACATGCGGGACGCCGCGACGGTGCTCGCACGGAAGGGCTTCGACAATGTTCAGGCTGGAGAGCTCGCTCAAGCCGTGCGGATGTCGATCGGCTCGATGTACCGGCGCTACGGCAGCAAACAGGGCTTCGCGACGGCGATAAGAAGGTATGCCGAGGGTGAACTCGCGCACGTGGGGAACGTCGCGTTCCAGGTGTCACTTGACTACGCGCGGACCCATGGATTCCGAGGGGTGTTCTTCGACGTCTGGTGTGAAGTCGCGTGGTGGGCCATCCAGCACCCCGCGCTCTTCAGCTTCGCCTTCCTGCACTGGCATCCGGAGAGCACCGACCCTGAGAATCCGACGGGCCCTATCCGGGCGGTGGTGCGGCAACTGCTCGTCCATGGCGAGCGCGAGGGCGCGCTGATGAAGGGCCGCCTTCGGACGCACGAGTGCCTGGCGTGGGGTCTCGTTCTGGAACTGGCCCGCCGTGTGACCGAGGGCGAGGAGGTCACCGACACGGATGTCCTCGACGCAGCCCAGTCGCTCTGGCGAGCCCTGACGCCGGACAGCCCGACCGGGCCCAAGGGGCACGGGGGCACGACGCCGGATGGAGCCCCTCGAACGCACGAGACGGCCGCGCCTCACCCAGGAGCGGCCACGGCCCCTTCGCGGGAAGGGGCCAGCCGGGCGCGCGTATCCGACTCAGACCAGGGCTTATTTCAAGAGCGCCACCACCGAGTCCAACCATTGGCGCGCGGCTTCGGGGCGCAGCAGGGGCTCGGTGAAGCCCAGGTGGATGTTGAGCGCGTCTCGGAAGGTGTACGCGTGCACGACCCACAAGGGGCCGTAGCCCCGGATGGACGGCGTGAACTGAATCTCCTGGAGCGACAGCGGCCCCAGCGATGCGGGGACCTGAAAGGTGCCCATGTTCGAGAAGGACAGCGACATCGGCGGGGCCTGCTCCTTCCGGAAGAAGGACATGCGCAGCTTCGCCAGATGCGGGGTGGTGTAGTGCAGCTCGGACTCGCGGGCGGCTTCGAAGTTCGCCTTCGTTGCGCGGGCCAACTCCCAAAAGCCACCGTCCCGGGCTTCGACGGCGTTGACGAACATTCCCGTGCCGAAAGCGAAGGCCAGGTTCGACGGGTCCGCGAAGTCCGCAGGCAGCGCGTTGCGGTAACTCATGGGCGAAAGCCAGCCGAGATTCATCCGCCCCACCCCGCCCAGCTCCTTCCGGATGGTGAGCAGCATCGCCGCAGCAAGGGCCCCCGTCACCGTGGTGCGCTCTTGCCGCGCACGCGCGACCAGGCTCGACAGCAGCTCGGACGGCAACTGGATGTCGAGGAAGCTCGACTGCTGCTCGCTCACGGGCACGAAGTCCTTCAGCGGCATCGGCTGGGGCCTCCGCGTGAGCATCGTCCACCCCATGTGAGCCATGAACCGGGCCACCTTCGCGCGCAACGCCCACCCGCTCAGGGGCAACAGCTCCGTCGTGGGCGGAGAGACCGGACGCGCGGGCGACAGTGCCGGCTCGCGTCCCTCGGCCAGCGCTCCACATAGCTCCAACAAACGCCCGTACACGCGCATCATCACGGCGGCGTCCATGATGCCGTGGTGTGACTTGATGACCACGTCGTGCCACGCCGCACCCTGGCCCGCGGGGATGTAGCTGACGCGAAGCAATCCCCGTGACGTGTCCAGCGAGGCGTTCAGCGCGTCCGACATCACGGCCCGCCATTGCTCGGCTTGCTCACGGGGAATCTGCTGGGCGGGGATGCGCAGGTCCGGGTCGACCTCGTAGTGAGGCGCACCTTCAGGCCCGGCGATCCGCGCCTGGAGCAACGTGTGCTCCTGCTGGAGCAGCCGCAACGCGCGTTCGAGGATGCCAAAGTCGAGCGGCCCCTCCACCCGGAGGCACAACTGCATCTGCAGCGCGCCGCTCAGGTGGCTGTTGTAGAACTCAAACTCCGCCTCGTTGGGGCTCAGGGGCCGGGCCACTCGCACGCATGCATCTCCTGTCCACGTCGTCTTTGCGTGGCATCCCGTCACAGGCGTTGACGAAGGACAAGGACCTGACGGGACTCAGAGCTTGACGACCTCCGTTCCTCGGCGCGGGAGCACGACGCGGAACGTCGTATGCCGGCTGGCGCCCGAGTCCACATCCACGCTGCCGTGGTGCGCATGGATGATCTGCTGGACGATGTAGAGGCCCAAGCCCAACCCCCCGGTGCGGCCGCGCTGCTGGGAGCCTCGCCGGAACGGGTCGAAGAGGTAGGGCTGGAGTTCGGTGGGAATCACGCCCACGTTGGACACGGAGAAGGAGACGGCGTCCGTCTTGCTGCCGTCGAGGCGCAGTTGGACAGGCTCGCTGGCGTCGCCGTGCTGGAGCGCATTGCCAATCAGGTTCGACGCCACCTGCGCCAGCCGGTCCGCGTCCCAGTCCCCCACCAGGTCCCCGTCTTGCCGGACCTCGATGGAGTGCTGGGGGAACGCCGTCTGGTGCTCCTGCACCATGCGGTGGACGAGCTGGGAGAAGTCCGTCTCACTGCGGCGCAGGGGAATGCCGCCCGCGAGCCGGGCTCGGGCCAGGTCGAGGACGTCCTCGATCATCCGCCCCATCCGCTTGCCGCTCGTCAGCATGCGGATGGCGCTCTTGCGCACGGCGGGGTCCTCGGTGCGGCGGTAGAGCAGGTCCGCCGCGGTGAGGATGGCGCTCAGCGGATTGCGCAGGTCGTGCCCCAGCACGGCGGTGAACATCTCGTTGAGGCGCAGCGTCTCCGTCAGCTCCTCGAGCTGCTGCGCCAGTTGCTGCTTCTGCCGATAGAGCTGGAAGAAGACCTCCGCCTTGTTCCGGAGGACATGTGGCTCCAGCGGCTTGTAGAGGAAGTCCACCGCGCCGGCGTCATAGCCCTTGAAGCGCCGCCGTTGGTCGTGGGCGCCGGCGGTGACGAAGATGATGGGGATGTGGCGCGTGCGCTCCGAGCCGCGCATCAGCTCCGCCAGCTCGAAGCCGTCCATCTCCGGCATCTGCACGTCGAGGAACGCGAGCGCGACGTCCTCGTGTTCGAGCAACAGCTCGAGGGCCTGAGCGCCCGAGCGGGCCTGGAGCACCTCCACGTCCTCGCGGCGGAGCAAGGCCCCCAGCGCGATGAGGTTTTCCTCGAGGTCATCGACAAGGAGGCATTTCACCCGTGGCGTCATGGAAGCAGATTCCTTCCCGAAAACGTCAACCTTCATGCCCGCCTCCCATCATCCGCAGGAGCTGGGCCATCTGTTCGAGCGAGAGCACGAAGTCGGCCGCCCTCGCGCCAGCGCGGCCGTGGGCATGGTCGCCACCATCGCGGTGTCCGGGCGCTGCACCAGCGTCACCCCGCCTGCCTCGCGGACCGCCGCCAGGCCCCGCGCGCCATCCGAGTTCGCGCCCGTGAGGATGAGCCCCGCCAGCCGGTGGCCATAGGTGTCCGCGGCCGACTCGAAGAGCACGTCGATGGACGGCCGGGAGAAGAGCACGGGCTCATCCGCCGACAAGGCCAGGGAGGGGCCGTCATCCACCAGCAGGTGGTAGTCCGGGGGCGCGAAGTAGATGGTGCCCGGCTGGGCGGGCTCCTTGTCCTGCGCCTCCTGGACAGGCAGCGCGCACCGGCTCGAGAAGATGTCGACCAGCAGGCTGCGTCGCTCGCGGGGCTGGTGGAGGACGACGAGCACCGCGGGACGAAACCCTCGGGGGAGCGCGGGCAACAACGTGCCCAGCGCCTCCACGCCACCGGCGGACGCACCCACCACCACCGCGTCGATGCGGCCCGCGAGGGCGGCAGCTTGGATGCCCGTGGGGCTTTCAAAGTCCACGAACGCCCTACCCTTTCTGGAAGATGCGGTCCTCCCAGACGAGGGAGGAGAACGCCGGGGCATGTTGGGAGAAACGCAGGGACTCACGGGCCCCCAGGCCCAGGAATCCCCTGCGGCAGAGCGAGTCCTTGAAGAGCCCGAGGGCCCGCTCCTGCAGCTCGCGATTGAAGTAGATGAGGACGTTGCGGCAGGACAGCAACTGCACCTCGGCGAAGACGCTGTCGGTGGCGAGGCTGTGGTCCGAGAAGACGATGTGCTTCTTCAACGCGCGGTCGAACACCACGTTGCCGTAGGCCGCCGTGTAGTAGTCCGACAGCGAGGCATGGCCACCCGACTGGCTGTGGTTCTGGGTGAAGGCGGCAATCCGGTCCACCGCGTAGACCCCCGCCTCCGCCTTCTGGAGCGCCTGGGTGTTGATGTCCGTCGCGTAGATGAGGGTGCGCTCCAGCAGCCCCTCCTCTCGCAGCAGGATGGCCAGGGAGTAGACCTCCTCGCCCGTGCTGCACCCCGCGACCCAGACCTTGAGCGAAGGATACGTGCGCAGCAGGGGGATGACGCTCTCACGCAGTGAGCGGAAGTAGGTCGGGTCCCGGAACATCTCGCTCACCTGCACGGTGAGGTAGTTGAGCAGCTCGGGGAACAGGGGCGGCTCGTGGAGGATGCGGTCCTGGAGCTGGGACAGCGTGCGGCAACCAAAGTGGTCCGCGGCCAGCGTCATGCGGCGCTTGAGCGACGCCATGGCGTAGCCACGAAAGTCGTAGTGGTACTTCAGGTAGATGGCGTCGAGCAGCAGCTTCAGCTCGATGTCCAGGTCCTTGGTTGCCATGCGGCGCCGTGTGTCCCTAGGCCTTGGGCATCCAGACGCGGATGAGCGACAGCAGCTTCTCCACGTCCAGGGGCTTGGCGATGTAGTCGTTGGCGCCCGCGGCCAGGCACTTCTCCTGGTCGTCCCGCATGGCCTTCGCCGTCAGGGCGATGATGGGCAGCTTCTGCCACTCGCCACGCTTGCGGATTTCACGCATGGCTGTCAGCCCGTCCATCTCCGGCATCATGATGTCCATCAGCACCAGGTCCACCGTCAGCGACGGCTGGGCGAGGCTGCGCGTCAAGCGCTCCAGTGCCTCCTTTCCGTTGCGGGCAATCTCCACCTTCGCGCCCCGCGGCTCCAACACGCTGGAGAGCGCGAAGATGTTCCGCACATCGTCCTCCACCACCAGGATGCGCCGGCCCTCCAGCGCCGCTTCCCGGTCGCGCGCCACCTGCAGCATGCGCTGGCGCTCGGGCGGCATCCGCGCCTCCACTTGGTGGAGGAAGAGCGTGACTTCGTCCAGGAGGCGCTCGGGAGACCGCGCGCCCTTGATGATGATGGACTTGGAGAAGCGCCGCAGCCGCTGCTCCTCATCCCGCGTCAGCGAGCGGCCCGTGTAGACGATGACGGGCGGGAAGGAGACGTTCTCCAGGGCGGCCATCTGCTCGAGCAGCTCGTAGCCGCTGAGGTCCGGCAGGTTGAGGTCCATCACCATGCAGTCGAAGGTGCTCTGGCGAAGCTGCTCCAGCGCGGCCCCTGCCGTGGCCACCCCGACGATGCCCACGTCCTCGCTCTCCAGCAGGTGCTGGATGCTCTCGCGCTGGCGGGCGTCGTCCTCCACCACGAGCACCCGGCGCCCCCCGGGCGACAGCTTCGTCTCCAGCTTGCGCACCGCCTCCATGAGCTGCTCGCGCTGTACCGGCTTGAGGGCATAGCCCACGGCCCCCAATTCCAGCGCCTCACGCGAATGGTCCGCCACGGAGATGACGTGGACGGGAATGTGCCGCGTCTTCGCGTTGCGCTTGAGCTGATCCAACACCGCCAGCCCCGAGTGGTCCGGCAGGTTCATGTCCAGCAGGACGGCGCTCGGCTGGTACTCCACCGCGGCGCGGTAGGCGGCGCCGCCGTTGTCGGTGACGAGGGTCAGGAAGCCCAGCTCCCGCGCCAAATCCCGCAGGATGAGCGCGAAGCGACGGTCGTCCTCGACGATGAGGATGACACGCGAGTCCGTGCCGAGCCGCTCCCGGTCGTCCTCGACGTAGTCAGAAGCCAGGGGCAGGGCCGCACCCGGCTCGGGCGCAACGGCCTGCGTCAGCGCCAGGGGAGGACGGACCGGTACCTCGGGGAGGGACGGCTCACGGCCCACCGGCGCGGGAGCGGAGAGGGACACGGGAACCGTCACCGTGAAGGTGCTGCCCTTGCCCGGCGTGCTCTGCACCGAGACATCACCGCCCAGGAGCCGCGCCAGGTCGCGGGAGATGGACAGCCCCAGCCCCGAACCTCCGTACTTCCGGTGGGTGCTGCCGTCCGCCTGCCGGAAGGCCTCGAAGATGAGGGCCTGGAGGTGGGCAGGAATGCCAATGCCCGTGTCGGTGACGGCGAACGCCAGGTGCCCCGGGTCCACGAGCGAGACGCGCAGGGACACCGCGCCCTTCTCGGTGAACTTGAGGGCGTTGGAGAGCAGGTTCTTCAACACCTGGCCCAGCCGCTGAGGGTCCGTCTCCAGGGTGGCGGGCACGCCCGGGTCCACCTGGGCGGTGAAGCCAATGCCCTTCTCCTGCGCCAGCACCTGGAAGGTGCGGGTGAGGTTCTCCACGAAGCGCGGCAGACCCACGTGCTCGGGGAGGAGGTCCACCTTCCCGGCCTCGATGCGCGACAGGTCCAGGATGTCGTTGATGAGCGAGAGCAGATCATTGCCCGCCGAGGAGATGGTCTGCGCGAAGCGCACCTGCTCCTCGGTGAGGTTGCCGTCCTTGTTGTCGGCCAGCAGCTTGGCGAGGATGAGCGAGCTGTTGAGTGGCGTGCGCAGCTCGTGGCTCATGTTGGCCAGGAACTCGGACTTGTAGCGGCTGGTCCGCTCCAGCTCCGTGGCCTTCTCCGTCAGGTCCAGTTGGGCGCGGGTGAGCACGTCCTTCTGGTTCTCCAAGAGCTGGGTCTGCTCCTCCAGTTGGGAGTTGGTCTGCTCCAGCTCCGCCTGCTGCTCCTCCAGCCGCGCCTGGGACTCCTTGAGGACGCGGCTCTGCTCCTCGATCTCCTCGTTGGAGACCCGCAGCTCCTCCTGCTGCGCCTGGAGTTCCTCGGCCTGCCGCTGCGTCTCTTGCAGCAGCTCCTCCAGCCGGGTGCGGTCATGGGACGTCCGCACGGCGATACCCACCGACTCGGCCACCCGTTCGAGCAGCGCCAGGTCCGAGGGGTGGACGGGGTGGAGGAAGCCCAGCTCCAGCACCGCGTTCACCTTGCCGTCCACGGACGCGGGCACCACCAACAGGTGCCGCGGCGTCCCCTGCCCCAGGCTGGAGTTGACGGGCAGGTAGCCCTCCGGCACGTCCCGGAGGTGGAAGACGCGGCGCTCCTTGATGGCCTGGCCCACGAGCCCCTCGCCCTGCCGGAGCTCATCGCCAGACGACGAGAAGGACGCGGGCAATGCGAAGCCGCCAAAGCGCCGGAAGCGCTGGGTGTCGTCCGCGAGGTAGATGGCGCCCACCTGGGCGTCCAGGTACTCCGCCAGCAGGCGCAGGACATTCTCCCCGAGCTGCTCCAACCGCTGCTCGCCCTGCATGGCCGCGCTGAGCCGGGCCTGCCCGTGCTGAACCCACGACTGGATGGAGCGAGCCCGGAACTCCCGCGACGTCATGTAGGCCGCCACGGCGATGAGCACGAGCAACAGCGCGGAGCCCAACCAGGTGACGCTCAGCGACGTGGTGGCCGCGCGCTGGAAGTCGCCGTTGCGCGCTTCCAAGAGCCGCCGTTCCTCGTTCTCCATCTGCTCCACGAGGACGCGGATGCGGTTCATCAGCGCGATGCCTTCATCGGTGCGCACCAGGGCCAGCGCGGCGTCCGGCTGCCCTGACTGCTTCAGCTCGATGCTCTTGCGCATCTCCGCGAGTTTCTCCGCGAGGAGCGCGTTCAACGTCACCAGCCGCCGGCTCTGGAGGTCGTTGTCGGCCAGCAGCTCCTTGAGGCGCTCGAGCTGCACGGGCAGCAGCCGGTTGGCGTTGATGTAGGGCTCCAGGTAGCCGTCCTGACTCGTCAGCAGGAAGCCGCGCTGGCTGGTCTCCGCATCCTTCAACGTGGACATGAGCGTCTTGAGGCGCTCGTCCACCTCCATGGTGTGGCGGACCAGCTCCGCGGTGTCCGTCCGCGTCTCCAGCGACTGGTAGGAGAGGACGGCGATGAGCATCACCGCGAGGGCGGCCAGCACGAAGCCGCCGAGCGTCGTCGGTGGCAACGGGGGGCCGAAGCGATTGACGCGAGGGGCCACGGCGTTCATCGCGCCTCCTGCTCGCCCCGGTGGGCACGCACACTTCCGCGACGGCACGAGCGGCCGACCGAGCCGCCCACGAGGCACTGAGGAACACCTGTCATGTTGAGACGCGTCCAGTAGCGGGGGGTCGACGCAACAGCCTGTCGCGTACCACAGGCCTCCTGGGTCTCCAGGCGCCCCCTCTTCGGACATGTCGCACAATGTCGGCCGTGCGACACTCCGTCACCCCACGGGGCCGCTACACCTCCAGCAGGACGAAGCGCTGGTCCGGGGTGTGCTTCGCCAACAGGGGCATGGCCACGTTGTAGACGGGGATGCCGCTCTTCGTGGTCCCGTTGCGAGCGCCGTGGTGGGCGTGGCCGTGGAACACCGCCTCCGCGCCGTAGTGGTCAATGGGCATGGACAGGCGGCTGGTGCCGAGGAAGGGACGAATCTCGATGTTCTCTCCCTCCAACGTCTCCGGAATGGGGGCGTAGTGCATGATGACCACCTTCCGCTCCACGTCGAGGTGGCTCAGCGCGGCCTCCAGCTTGAGCGACTCGGTGACGGCCTCCTGCACGAAGCCCTTCGTCTGACCCTCGCCGAAGGCCTGGAGCGTGGCGTTGCCAAAGCCCCCGCCAAAGCCCTTCACGCCGGCGACGCCCAACGTCTTCTCGAAGATGAAGTGGTCGCCGTCCAACACATGGACGCCCACCTTGGCCAGCTCGCCGCAGATGTCCTTCACCTGGTTGTGCTCGTAGTCGTGGTTGCCCAGCACCGCGGCGCACGGCACCCGGAGGGCGGAGAGCTCCTCCGCGAGCACCTTCCCCTCCTCAATCATGCCCCTGTCGGTGAGGTCACCACACAACACGAGCAGGTCCGCCGAGGCGTTCACCTGCTTCACCAGTTGCCGGAAGCGGCCGTGGTGGTCCTCACGGCAGTGCAGGTCACCGACCGCCGCCAACCGAATTTTCGAGCCCGGATCTCGCGCCACGCTCATCCCCCTGCTGTCGTTCGTTCTCGTCCCAGGAGCGCCCGTCACCAAAGCCCCAGTGGTGGATGTCCACGTGATAGTTCACCCGTGAAATCAGGTTGCCGCGGCACAGCTTCTCCTCCCAGCGACCCTCTCGGAGGGTGTGCAGCGTGCGGCTCATCAGCTCCGCCATCACCCACTCTGGGACGAGGTCCCGCTCGGACGGGTAGGCGAAGCGGAACATCATCAGGTGGCTGAGCAACACTTCCCAATACCGGTCGAAGCGGCGCAGCAGCCGCTCCCAGTCCATGTCGGGGCCCGCCTTGAGCAGCAGGTGGTTGACGTCCGCGCCGTCATACCGCTCGCGCTCATTCACGAAGGCCTTGGACCAGATCATCTCCTCGGCGGGGGCCACCAGACATTCGTGGCCGAAGATGGTGGCGCTGGGGGCGTGCTCGAACCATTCGTCGTCCACCACCGCCACGCCGTTGCCGGAGGAGAAGATGAAGTCGACGAAGTAGTCGCCCTTGAAGGCCTTGTAGAGCCAGACCTCGTCCGCGCGCTCGGTGCGCCAGCCGTCCTGCTCCAGGACTTGCAGCGCCCGCAGCGCGTCCGCCTTGCGTGGGAAGAGGTCCAGGTCCTTCGTGTCGCGGTAGATGCCGGTGTACGTGGCATAGGCATAGGCACCGCCCACCACGAAGGGCACCCCTGCGTCGAGCAACAGCCCGACGGCCCTGGCCCGGGCGTTGATTTCGTCCGGGGCTCGCTCACGCTCGGCCAGCTTCGCGTCCGTACCCATCTCGCCGGGATGGTTGGGGTGTCTCTTTTCCATGGCCGAAAGGTAGGGACTGCGAATTTCGGCCGTCTGCCTGCGGGGAATAGATGCCTGGGGAGCGGGCAGCCAACCTACAAGCATCGGGATTCAGGGCGTTTCGCGCACCCGGCGGGCGCCTTTTCTGTTTTCCGGCCGTGCTGTGTCCATGAAGGCAGACACGCTGCTGCACGGCCCGCCGGGGGCCGTTCGAAGGAAACGTGGACCATGCTGCGCAAGAGCCTGTTGTGTGCCGCCGTACTGCTGACGGGTTGTGACGCCACCAATAGCGAGGAGGACGGCTTCCGGGACGGACTGCCCTCGAAGCAGTCGGTGGAGATGCGCTCGCCCTCCAGGAACAACGGCCAGGCCCTGACGGCCTTCTACGGAGAGGGAGAGCAGGCGGAGTACTACCGCGCCACGGTGGCGGCGGCGGCCACCTTCAACGGCGGCGCCGCGAGCGTGCTCAACCTCATCGAGGACATCGTCCGGCACGTGCCCACGTCCATCGAAGGGGATGTCGCGGTGTGGGGCCCACACACCGGCGCGCTCGACGCCGTGACGTGGAAGCTGACCGTCACCCGCACCGAAGCGAACAGCTACACCTGGGTCCTGGAGGGCAAGGGCAAGAACGAGGCGGACAGCGCCTTCGTGGCCTTCCTCTCCGGCACTCACACCGCCTCGGTGGACGCCAACGGCGAGCGCGTGCGCGGCTTCGGCGCAGGCGAGCTGCTCATCGACTGGGACAAGGCCCAGACGCTGCCCGGCGTGAGTGGTGACGACGTGGGCACGGCGGAGATTCGCTACGCGCGCGCCAACGCGTCCGCGGAGGCGTCGGTGGAGGCGGAGTTCCGGCAGGTGCGTGACGAGGAGCGGCCGGGCTCGCGCGTGGACGCTGACTACCGCTTCCACCAGGAGGCAAACGCGGGTGGGGAGCTGGACTTCGTCATCCGCAAGAACATCGACACCGACCCGCTGCGCTCGGCGCTGGAGAATCTGTCCATCAAGAGCCGCTGGGAGGCCACGGGGGCTGGCCGCTCGGACATCAAGGTGTCGGGCGGGGACCTGTTCGGTGAGGCGACTCTGAGCGAATGCTGGGACAGCAACTTCCTCAGCGCCTACTTCATCGTCAGCGTCAACCCGGCCCTGGGATACGGCGCGGTGAGCGCCTGCGGAAACTTCAGCACGGCTGTCTACTCCACGCTGTGACACGCGCGGTAGTCTGCGCCGCGTGACGGGAACACGTGGGCCATCCCTGCAGGTCGTTCCCGGCGGTCCACGACTGGACCGGCGGGACTTCCTGCGGGAGCTGTATACGAAACACGGCGGCAGCGTGCTAGGACGCTGCCGCTATCTGCTGAAGGACCCGGCGAAGGCGGAGGATGCGATGCATGACGTGTTCGCCCGCGCCCTCACCCACGCCGAGGACTTCCGCGCCGACGCCTCGCCGCTGACGTGGCTGATGAAGATCGCCACCCACCACTGCCTCAACCAGCTCCGCGGTGAGCGCGCGGGCTGGCGCCAGTGGTTCGAGCGGGACGCCGCCACCCGCCCCGAAGGCCATGGCGGACAGGACGACATGGAGACGCGGGACCTGGTGCGGCGGCTGCTCGGGCGCGTGGACGCGGAGACGCAGGCGGCCGCCGTCCACTACCACGTGGATGGGATGACACTGGAAGAGGTGGCCGCGTTGCTGGGGCGCTCGGTGCCCACCATCCGCAAGCGGCTGGAGCGCTTCGCCGAGCTGGGCGGAGAGGAGCTGACGGTCCGATGAGCGCGCATGAATCGGAATGGACCCTGCGCCGGCTGCGCGCCGGAGAGCTGGCCGCCGCCGAGGCCGCCCGCGTCCAGGCCCATGCGGCCGGATGCGAGACGTGCGCCCAGGCCCTGCGCGGGCTCGACGACGCCCAGGCGCGCTTCGAAGCGGAGGTGCCCTTCGAACGCTTCGAAGCCGGCGTGGAGCGCGCCCTGCAACGTCAGCGGCGCCAGGACGCCGCGCGCCCGCCCCCGCGCCGCTGGGTGGCTACGACGGTGGCCATCGCCGCGTCGCTCCTGGTGGTGGTGCTGGTGCGCCCGCTCCTGACCCCGGACGCCACGTCCACGGAAGGTCTGGGCCTCAACCGGCTCAAGGGCGGCACGGCGGCGGAGCTGCGCATCGGCGGCGGGCTGGGACCGCAACGAGAGGCGACGCCCGGAACCCCCGAACCGCTGGACCCCGGTGAGCGGGTGATGCTGGGCTACAAGGCGGGGACCCACCGCTACGTGGCGGCCCTGTCCGTGGACGCCATTGGCGAGGTGTCACCGCTGCACCCGGAGAGCGGCGCCAGCGCCCCGGTGGGGCCCGGCAGCGACCAACAGTGGCTGCCCAGCGGCTGGGAGTTCACCGGCTCCGGCGCCGAGCGAGTCATCCTGGTCCTCAGCGATGAGCCGCTGCCCATGGAAACGCTGGCGGAGGCCGCCCGGCGTGCCTTCGAGAAGGCCGACGGCGAGGTGGTGCGCATGGCCCCGCTGGAGGTCCCCGGCGAACAGACGCACTGGGTGCTGCTGAAGCCATGAGTCCCCTGCCCGCCTTCGCGCGCGCCCTGTCGATGGCGCTCATCCTGGTGGCGAGCACCGCGAACGCGGAGGTGCTGCACCGCTTCGCGCTGGTGGCCGGCAACGACGAGGGCGGCGCCGACACGCGCCCGCTGCGCTTCGCGAGGGACGACGCGAGGAAGATGCACGCGCTCCTCCAGCGCCTGGGCGGCGTGGCCCCCGCGGACGCGAAGCTGCTGTTGAACGAGGACGCGCGGGGCTTCCTCGCCGCGCTGTCGGAGCTGGAGCAGCGCGCCCGCGCGGCCCGGGAGCGAGGCGAGCGCACCGCGCTGTTCGTCTACTACTCCGGCCACGCGAAGGACGGCGCGCTGCGGCTAGGCGCCACGCGGCTGGCCTTCGACGACCTCAAGCGCCGGCTGGCGGACGCGCCCTCGGACATCCGCATCGCCATCCTGGACTCCTGCCGCTCGGGCGCGATGACGCGCGCCAAGGGCGCTCGGCGCGCGCCCGCGTTCGACATCGAATCCGGCGCGGGACGCGACGCACGCGGGCTGGTCATCCTCACCTCCAGCGCGGCGGACGAGGACTCCCAGGAGTCCGACGCGCTGGCGGGCAGCTACTTCTCGCACCACCTGACGAGCGGCCTGCTGGGGGACGCGGACCGCAGCGGCGACGGGCGGGTGACGCTGTTCGAGGCGTACTCCCATGCGTACGCACGCACCGTCGCGGACACGGCCGCCAGCTCCGCGGGGCCGCAGCATCCGACGTTCAGTTACGACCTCGCGGGCAACGGCGACCTGGTGCTCACGGACCTCCGCGCCAGCGGCGGTGGGTTGGTGGTGCCAGGCGCGGCGCCGGTGGGCACCTACTACTTCGTGGACGGCGGCGGGCTTGTGGTTGCGGAGCTGGACAAGGCGGCGGACGTGGAGCGCCGCGTGGCCCTGGCGCCCGGAACGTACCGCGTGAAGCGCCGGCTGCCGGACCGCCTGCGCATTGGCGAGGTGGAGGTGCGCCGGGGCCAGCAGGCGGTGCTCCAGGAGTCCCGCCTCCAGGACGCGCCCTTCTCCGATGACCCGGTGAAAGGCGCCCTTCGCGGCGGCGACGGCGGCGCATGGTGGACGGTGGGACTGTCCGGCGGCGTGCAGTCCTACTTCGATGCGCCCACGCGCGACGCGCTGTTCCTGTCGGTGGGCATGGTGGGCGCTGAGGCGCAACTCCACGACTACTTCCGCCGCGACTGGGTGTGGGGCGTGGACGCGGCCACGGGCAGCCGGCGCGCGGTGCTGATGCTGCCGTCGCTGACCGGCCCGGCATACCGCTACGC
Organism: Myxococcus hansupus; assembly: GCF_000280925.3. Lineage (NCBI taxonomy): Bacteria > Pseudomonadati > Myxococcota > Myxococcia > Myxococcales > Myxococcaceae > Pseudomyxococcus > Pseudomyxococcus hansupus. The sequence goes on along the minus strand of NZ_CP012109.1, from coordinate 2,338,637 downwards.
GATGACGAGCGTGGGAACGACGCTGACGTCCGAGTGGCCCCTGGGACGGGTGGCGCCGTTCCTGGGCGCGCGGGTGGCGTGGCTCCACATGCGCCGCGACTTCGAGGACGCGGCGTTTCCGGACCAGACCTTCGCCATGTTCTCCCCCGGCGTGGTGGCGGGGGTGCGCTGGAATCCGTTCTCCCGGCTGCACCTCACCGCGCGCGCCCGGGCGCACTACCTCCTCTACAACGTCGACGCGCAACGCTCGCTGGGCTTCTGGGAGCTGGGCGCGCTGGTGACGTACCAGCCATGAAGGAGCACGTGATGCGACACCTTCCGGTGGCCTGTCTGTGCCTCGCGCTGGCCGCGTGCGGCGGCGACTTCTCCAACGATGACTTGGAGTTCCTCAACGCGCTGCCACGCCGCGAGGACCTGGCCGCGAAGCTCCCCCAGAAGGGCCAGGGCCGCGCTGGCGGCGGGCTGGCGACGCGCACGTCCGGACTGGTGGTGCGCCTGGGCGAGACGTCCGAGCTGATGGGCGACACGGAGGAGACGGGCCGCGCCTTCAACGCGGGCGTGGACGCGCTGCTGTCCCTGCTGGAGGACATCCGGAGCCTCCCGCCCACGACACGCGAGCCGGACCGGCGCGTCTGGGGGCCGTTCCGCGCCCAGAACCACGCGGGCTTCGACGTGCGCTTCGTCATGACGCGCGAGGTGATGCGCTTCGACTACCAGCTCGAGTACCGCAAGACGGGCGGCGGCGATGCGGCCTGGTGGGCCTTCCTGAGCGGCACCTTCGAGGCGGACGCGGGCATCCGCAAGGGCGTGGGGAGCCTCCACCTGGACGTGGAGCGCTCGGAGCGGGAAGGCCTCCCCGCCACCGACGTGACGGTGCTGCGGCGCCTGGACATCCACTACCAGACGAAGGCCCTGCCCACCCGCGTGGAGCTGACCTTCACGCCCAAGGACGGCGCCTTCCCCGTGTCGCGCTACACATACCGGGAGGCCCAGGGCGGTCTGGGCGAGATGCACTTCCTCATGCCGGGGCAGGACCTCGTCCCGGGCGGCCTGCTGGAGGATTTGGGCCTGACGACGCGCTGGGCGCCGGACGGCCGGGGCATGGCGGTGCTGGACGTGCTGAGCGGCGACATCCGGGGGGCGAGGTACACCGAGTGCTGGAACGCCCAGGGCCGCGTCACCTTCACGGCGCGAAGCTGGGACTTCTTCAACCCCACCGAGGGCGAGCGCGCCACCTGCCCGGACTTCTCCGCGCTGGACGGCTAGGAAAGCGGCCGAGCGGACATTCCCGCGCATGAATGGTGACGCGCGGGGTGGATTCTCTATGCTGGCCGCTGTTTTCCCGCGCCCTCCATGTCCAAGCCCTCCCTCCTCGCCGTTCTCAAGAGCCCGCGCATCTGGCTGCTCGTGGCCGTTGGTTTCGCCTCGGGCCTGCCCCTGTGGTTGACGGGCGTCACGCTGTCGGCGTGGATGAAGGACGAAGGCGTCAATCTCAAGACGATTGGCGTCTTCGCCCTCGTGAGCATGCCCTACACCTTCAAGGTGCTCTGGGCGCCGCTGATGGACCGCTACACCCTGCCCTTCCTGGGGCGGCGGCGGGGCTGGATGCTGGTGACGCAGGTGCTGCTCATGGGCGCCATCGCCGCCATGGGCCTCTTGAATCCGCGCGAGGCGCCGGTGGCCATGGCCGCCATGGCGGTGCTGGTGACGTTCCTGTCCGCCAGCCAGGACATCGTCGCGGACGCGTGGCGCACGGACATCCTCACCGTGGAGGAGCGCGGACTCGGCAACTCCACCTACATCACCGGCTACCGCCTGGGCATGCTCACCGCGGGCGCCCTGGCCCTGACGCTGTCGGACGTCGTCGGCTGGTCGCAGACGTACTTCATCATGGGCCTGCTGATGGGCGTGGGCGTGGTGGCCACGCTGCTGGCCACCGAGCCCCAAGGCACCAAGCCCCCGCGCAACCTCGCGGACGCGGTGGTGAAGCCCTTCGCGGAGTACTTCACGCGCAAGGGCGCCGTGCCCGTCCTGCTGTTCCTTGTCCTCTACAAGCTGGGGGACGCCATCGCCGCGGGCATGGTGACGCCCTTCTACAAGGAGCTCGGCTTCTCCAACACGGAAATTGGCGCGCTCAGCAAGGGCCTGGGCATGGTGTCCACCATCGCGGGCGGCCTGCTGGCCGGCGTGCTGATGGTGAAGCTGGGCACCCGGCGCAGCCTCTTCATCTTCGGCGCGGCGCAGGCCCTCACCAACCTGATGTTCATGGGGCTGGCGCTGGTGGGGAAGAATGACTTGATGCTGGCGGCCACCATCACCGTGGACAACCTCTGCGGAGGACTGGCGGTGACGGCCTTCGCCGCGTACCTGATGTCGCTGTGCCACAAGAGCTTCAGCGCCACGCAGTACGCGCTGCTGTCCGCCCTGGGCACGGTGGCCAACCGCCTCATCTCCGCCAGCTCCGGCTACCTGGCCGAGTGGCTCGGCTGGCCCACCTTCTTCGCCGGCACCGTGCTGCTCGCGGGCCCGGCGCTGATTCTGCTCGCCTTCCTCCCGAAGGACGCCGCCACGCCCTCCGATGAGGAGCCCGAGCCCGCCGCGCCGCCCCAGTCGAGCTCGGTGGCGGTCGCCCGCTGAGGCACCGCGGCCGGCGCGGCCCTCTGGTGTAACGCGGTGCACGCTCGCCAGAATCGGTGAGCCAACCGCCGCGCGGCGTGGCTATGGTGTGCGGCCATGGCACACCCGCTCGCTGGCAAGCCCCCACCGGAAGACTTCCTCATCGACCCCGAGAAGCTGCGCGCCGCGTACTTCTCCGGCAGGCCCGACGTGGGCGTGCCCGAGCAGCGCGTCGCCTTCGGCACCTCCGGGCACCGCGGCTCCTCGGCGCGCACCAGCTTCAACGAGGCCCACATCCTCGCGGTGACGCAGGCCCTCTGCGAGTACCGCCAGCAGCAGGGCATCGATGGGCCGCTCTTCCTGGGCATGGACACCCACGCCCTCTCCGCCCCCGCGCAGCAGACGGCGCTGGAGGTGCTCGCCGCGCACGGCGTGCAGGTGCGTTTCACGGACGGCGCCACGCCCACGCCCGTCATCTCCCACGCCATCCTCACGCACAACCGGGGCCGCACCGCGGGGCTCGCGGACGGCATCGTCATCACCCCGTCCCACAACCCGCCCGAGGACGGCGGCATCAAGTACAACCCGCCCAACGGCGGCCCCGCCGACACGAATGTCACGTCCCTCATCGAGAAGCGCGCCAACGCGCTGCTGGGCGCGGGCAACGCGGGCGTGCAGCGCATCCCCTACGAGCGCGCGCGCACCGCGCCCACGGTGAAGCCGTACGACTTCATCACCCCGTACGTGGAGGACCTGGAGAGCGTCATCGACATGGAGGCCCTGCGCGGCGCGAAGCTGCGCATCGGCGCGGACCCGCTCGGCGGCTCCAACGTCGCGTACTGGGAGCCCATCGCCACGCGCTATGGGCTCGACCTGCACGTGGTGAACCCCACGGTGGACCCGACGTTCCGGTTCATGCCGTTGGACCACGACGGGAAGATTCGGATGGACTGCTCGTCCCCCTACGCCATGGCGAACCTGGTGAGGCTGAAGGACGCGTATGACATCGCCTTCGGCAACGACGCGGACTCGGACCGGCACGGCATCGTCACCCGCAGCCTGGGGCTGATGAATCCGAACCACTACCTGGCGGTCGCCATCGACTACCTGTACCGTAACCGGCCCGGCTGGAAGCCCGGCACCGCGGTGGGCAAGACGCTGGTGAGCAGCAGCCTCATCGACCGCGTGGCGAAGGACCTGGGCCGCCGCGTCGTCGAGGTGCCGGTGGGCTTCAAGTGGTTCGTGGACGGGCTGCTGGACGGCTCGCTGGGCTTCGGCGGCGAGGAGAGCGCGGGCGCGTCCTTCCTCCGACGGGACGGCACCGTGTGGACCACGGACAAGGACGGCATCATCCTGGACCTGCTCGCGGTGGAAATCCTCGCGCGCACCGGCAAGGACCCCGGCGAGCACTACCAGGCGCTGGCGGCGAAGTTCGGCGCGCCGCACTACACGCGCATCGACCAGCCGGCGACCTCGGCGCAGAAGGCCGCGCTGAAGAAGCTGTCCCCCGACGCGGTGAAGGCCACCACGCTGGCCGGTGAGCCCATCCTCCAGCGCCTCACCCGCGCGCCCGGGAATGACGCGGACATCGGTGGGCTCAAGGTGGTGGCGGCGAACGGCTGGTTCGCGGCGCGCCCGTCCGGCACCGAGGACGTCTACAAAATCTACGCGGAGAGCTTCCGCGACGAGAACCACCTCCAGGCCATCCTCGAGGAGGCGCGCGCCATCGTCGGCGCGGCGTTCGCGGCCTCGTGAGTGGGGACCTGCGCTTCATCCTCAAGCTCGTGCTCGCGGCGCTGATGATGGGCGCGGGGCTGAACCACTTCCGCGCCCCGCGCATGTACGAGCGCATCATGCCGCCGTACCTGCCGTGGCACGGGCCGCTGGTGTTCTGGAGCGGGGTGGCGGAGGTGCTGCTGGGCGTGGGGCTCATCATCCCCGAGACGAGCCGGCTGGCCGCCTGGGGGCTCATCGCCCTGTTCATCGCCGTCTTCCCAGCCAACCTCTACATGGTCCAGCACCCGGAGCGGTTCCGGAAGATTCCCCGGGCCCTGCTCTGGCTGCGGCTGCCGCTCCAGGGCGTCCTCATCTTCTGGGCGTGGCAATACACCTGAAGCCCGGGCGCCTGTCCGCCCGGCGGCCCCCCCGTGCGTCCTTCCTTGACTCGCCGGGGGGTGCTCTTTAGGTTCACAGGCTTCCAGTAGCTCCACCGAATTCCGAAGGACGTTCCATGGCTCGCGTTACCGTCGAAGACTGCCTCCCCCTCGTCGACAACCGGTTCGCGCTGGTGCTGCTCGGCGCCAAGCGCGCGCGGCAGTTGATGGCGGGGGCCCGCCCCATCATCGAGCAGTCCAAGAACAAGCCCCCCGTGCTGTCCCTGCGCGAGGTGGCCACCGGCCGCGTGAAGTTCGACCGTGACGTGCGCGAGGCGCTGTCCGGCAAGTACACCGGCGACGAGGCCAAGTAGGCCTTCACTTCACCGCTGTTTCCCTCAAGCCCCTTCCTTTCCGGCCTCCTTCGCCGGGGAAGGGGCTTCGGGTATCAGGCCCTGGGAGCGCAGCCAGCGCATCGCGCGCGAGGCGACGGCCTTTTCACCCTTGTAGCCCAGCATCGGCACCAGTTGGACCACCGGCACCCAGCGCACCTCGTCCACCTCGATGCGCGGCCCCGGCAGCGGCCCCAAGTCCCCCTCCTGATAGCGGAACAGGAAGAAGTGGACGCGCTTGAAGATGCGCTGTCCGCGGAACTGGTACACGTAGCGAATCTCGCCCAGCGGGGCCATCAGCGCCACGGTGAGGCCGGTCTCCTCGCGCACCTCGCGGCTGGCCGTCTGTTCCGGCGTCTCGCCCGGGTCCACGTGGCCCTTGGGCAGCGCCCACAGGAGTCGCCCATGGGGACGGATGACGGCCACCTCCCAGTGGCCGGCACTCTCCCGGATGACGACACCGCCTGCGGACGCCTCGCGTGGCATACGTGCCCACCCTACCCGATGCGGACGGAAAGGTGCTCAACCGCCGTGCGCGAAATGACGCAGTTTGGCCTCGGCCCCCAGCCGGTACGCGTACCGCAAATCCGACAGGAGCCGGTCCAACCGCCGCGCCGCGACATGCCCCATCAGCCGCGCGCAGAAGCGGCGTGAGAGCCGGTTCGCCTCCTCGTAGCGCCACCGCTCCTGCGCGGAAAGCTGCTTGCGGTAGGAGATTCGGTCGAAGAGGCGCTGGAGCAGCTCCCGCGCCCAGGCCCCCACGCCCTCGCCCCACCGGTGCAGCAGGCACACCGCGAACTTGTCCACCTCCGCCTGGGCCTCCAGCTCCAGCAGCGACACCGTCCGGCCGTGGGCGGCGGTGTGGGCCACATAGAGGAAGTGGCTCACGCCCTCCGCGAGCTGGCAGTAGCCGGCCAGGTCGCTGTCGAGCACATACCCCAGCGGACCGGACTCGTAGGGCTTGAGCCTGTCCAGCAGCGCGGGGGACAGGTAGAGGGCCAGCTCCAGCGCGTCGTCCGCCTCGTGGACCAGCAGCTCCTCCTCGGCGCGGCCGGTGCCTCCGAGCCGGGCGGCGGCCTCCGTGTCCACCACGAAGACTTCCGCCCTTGCCTCGCACGTGAAGCCGTAGATGGCCTCCAGGTGGTCCTGAACGCGGCCAATCATGTCCACCACCTCCGGCTAGTTGGCGAGCGGCCCCTTGGGACGCGGCATCATCCCCGCGTCCAGCAGGACGCGCTCCAGCCGGTCGTTGCCGGTGCGGACCCAGGCCTCGTACACCTTCAGCGCGCTGCTGGGGCCCGCCTGCACCATGCCCCGGGCGGCGATTTCCTCCAGCACCTCCACCACCTCGCGGAACTTCTCGCACAGCTCCCGGTACACCTGCGCGAAGGCCGCCGCGGGCGTCAGCTCCGCCACGTGGCCGTAGGCCGTGCCGCCCATCCGGATGTAGTAGTCCGGCCCCACCACGCCGGCCTGCAGCGCGCCGGAGAAGAAGCCCGCGGTGTACAGCGAGACATCGCCCAGCCGGCGCAGGGTGCGGATGCGCTCGGCGCGCTCCTGCTGCAGGGCCTGGTGGTAGAGGATGGCCAGCGGCTCGTGGTCCTTGCGGCCGTCTTCCTCACGGGTGAACAGCTTGTCGGTGACGGCGAACTCGGACAGCAGGTTCACCAGGTAGAACTCCGTCACCTCCGCCAGTTGCACCCGTTGCCGCCCCGTGACCTCGCCCAGAAGAGACTTGAAGAACTCCTTCAGAGACAGGGACGCCACCAGTCCACTCATTGACACCTCCCGTCATTCCCCGGGCGGAAGTCGCCCGGAGGAGACCCCGCAAGGGTAGCAATCGAGCGGGAGCAGGGCAAAAGGTGACCCCAGTGATTCCAGGCACTTGCGTTAGCACTCGGGGACCTGGAGTGCCAACCGGAGGCCTTTGGACGCGCCGACGGAGCCCACCGTGGGGCGCGGGTAACGCCGACGAAAAGCCCAGCAATGCCGCGCAGTTGGCACGTGCGGGCAAGCTCGGCCAGCGTCGCTTGACGGGTCAACTTCGCTGGTTATTATCCGCCGCGCCTGGGCGTTAGCACTCACGAGGTTCGAGTGCTAACCCCACGGGCCACGAGGCCCTTTTTCAACCCCCAAGCAGCGTCCGGCCGCCATCCAAGCGGCGCCGGAAGCGACATGTAAGGAGCAGGCCATGAAGATTCGTCCCCTGCAGGATCGGCTCATCGTCAAGCGCGTCGCCGAGGAGAACAAGACCAAGGGCGGCCTCTTCATCCCCGACACGGCGAAGGAGAAGCCCCTCGAGGGCAAGGTCATCGCCGTGGGTAACGGCAAGGTGCAGGAGGACGGCAAGGTCCGCCCGCTGGACATCAAGGCCGGCGACACCATCCTGTTCAGCAAGTACGCGGGCACCGAGATCAAGCTCGACGGCGAGGAGCACCTCATCCTCCGTGAAGAGGATGTGCTCGGCGTCATCGAGAAGTAATCCGGCTTCCCCCACCCTTCCTTAAGGAACTTCCCAAATGGCGAAGGACATTCTTTTCGACGTGCGCGCGCGTGAGGCCATCCTCCGCGGCGTGAACATCCTGGCCGACGCGGTCAAGGTCACCCTGGGCCCCAAGGGCCGCAACGTCGTCATCGAGAAGAGCTTTGGCTCCCCCACGATCACCAAGGACGGTGTGACGGTCGCCAAGGAGATCGAGCTCGAGAACAAGTTCGAGAACATGGGCGCGCAGATGGTCAAGGAGGTTGCCTCCAAGACGTCTGACGTCGCGGGTGACGGCACCACCACGGCCACCGTGCTGGCGCAGGCCATCTTCCGCGAGGGCGCGAAGCTGGTCGCCGCGGGCCACAACCCGATGGAGATCAAGCGCGGCATCGACAAGGCCGTCGCGGTCATCATCGCCGAGCTGAAGAAGCTGGCCAAGCCGACCAAGGACAAGAAGGAGATTGCCCAGGTCGGTACCATCTCCGCCAACGGCGACGAGACGATTGGCACCATCATCGCGGACGCGATGGAGAAGGTGGGCAAGGAAGGCGTCATCACCGTCGAAGAGGCCAAGGGCCTGGAGACGACGCTGGACGTGGTCGAGGGCATGCAGTTCGACCGCGGCTACCTGTCCCCGTACTTCGTGACGGACCCGGAGCGCATGGAAGCGGCGCTCAACGACGCGCTCATCCTCATCAACGAGAAGAAGATCTCGTCGATGAAGGACCTCCTGCCCATCCTGGAGCAGGTCGCTCGCGCCGGTAAGCCGCTGCTCATCATCGCCGAGGACATCGAGGGCGAGGCCCTGGCCACCCTGGTGGTCAACAAGATCCGCGGCGTGCTGAACGTGTGCGCGGTGAAGGCGCCGGGCTTCGGTGACCGCCGCAAGGCCATGCTCGAGGACATCGCCACCCTGACGGGCGGCAAGATGATCGCCGAGGACCTGGGCATCAAGCTGGACACCATCACCCTCCAGGACCTGGGCAAGGCGAAGCGCCTGACGGTGGACAAGGACAACACCACCATCGTCGACGGTGCTGGCACGCAGCAGGAGATCGAAGCGCGCGTGAAGCAGATCCGCGCCCAGATTGAAGAGACCTCCAGCGACTACGACCGCGAGAAGCTCCAGGAGCGCCTGGCGAAGCTCGTGGGCGGCGTGGCCGTCATCAACGTCGGCGCGGCGACCGAGACGGAGATGAAGGAGAAGAAGGCCCGCGTCGAGGACGCGCTCAACGCGACCCGCGCGGCCGTGGAAGAGGGCGTCGTCCCTGGCGGCGGCGTGGCCTACATCCGCTGCCTCAAGGCGCTGGAGAGCCTGCAGCTCTCCGGTGGCGAGAAGTTCGGCGTGGACATCATCCGCCGCGCGCTCGAGGAGCCCCTCCGCCAGATCGTCGGCAACGGCGGCCTGGAGGGCAGCGTGGTCGTGAACAAGGTCAAGGAGTCCTCCGGTCCGTTCGGCTTCAACGCCGCCACGGGCGCCTATGAGGACCTGCTGGCCGCCGGCGTCATCGACCCGGCCAAGGTCAGCCGCACCGCGCTGCAGAACGCGGCGTCCGTGTCCTCGATGATGCTCACCACCGAGGCCATGGTGGCGGAGCGTCCGAAGGAGGAGAAGGACGCCCCCGCCGGCGGTGGCATGGGCGGCATGGGTGGCATGGGCGGTATGGGCGGCATGGGCATGTAGTCAGCCCTTCACCCAGGCCTCCCGCCCGGGTGACGTCCTGAACGCGGCCTCCGGCTCCCTCTCATGGGAACCGGGGGCCGTCGTCTTTGCGGGCCGGGTGGCGACAAGGCCCCCTGCCCCTTAACTTGCTGAAGACGAAGGAGGAGACACCGTGAAGCCCGTGAAGATTTTTACGACCACCTACTGTGGCTACTGCGTGCGCGCCAAGGACCTGCTCAAGCGCAAGGGCGTGGACTTCGAGGAGGTGGACGTCACCTCGGACGACGACATGCGCACGAAGCTCGTGGAGATGAGCGGAGGCCAGCGCACCGTGCCGCAAATCTTCATTGGCGACACGCACGTCGGTGGCTACTCCGACTTGTCCCGTCTGGACTCCGAGGGCCGCCTGGAGCCCATGCTCCAGGCCTGAGCACAGGCAGGCGGCCAGCCGCCCCACCCGACGCCTCCGGCGCGGCATGCATAGCTTTCCTCCCGCGGCATTTCATTCATCCACGGGAGGCGGCATGGCAGTCGAAGCACGGCAGACGGGGACCCGGGACGAGCAATACAACCTCATCAGCGCCCTGTATCACCTCCTCAAGGGCGCCTCGACGAGCGAGGCCTACATCCGGGACGCCGAGGAGAACGGCGACCCGGAGCTCGCCCAGTTCTTCCGAGACTGGCAGGAGGAGCAGCGGAATCTCGCTGAGCGGGCGAAGAACCTGCTCGGCGCCCGCATGGCGGGCGTCTCCCGGGCGGGAACGGGCCGCAAGCGCGCGTCCACCGGCGGCAAGCAGCGCGACGCCACGGCTTCCAAGGAAAAGCAGCCCACCACGGCGAGTGTGGATTCGGGAGGCGATGGCACGGCGCGCGACGCCGTCGACGAGGAGCTGCTGGAGACGTTCCCCGCCAGCGACCCGCCGGCCCGCTACTGAGTCCCAGTGGGCCACCACCCAGCCTCCTGCGTCGCTTCTGATGCGGAGTGACGCAGGATTCTGGATTCTGGCCGAACGTTCGTCTTGGATGGGGGGTCTTGAAACACACCCTCCTCTTTCACCCTTCACGCCTGACGTTGTGGCTGGTGGCCGTCCTGGCCCTGGCCTGCCGGAGCACGCCCACTCCGGCGCGTGGCGCCGTGCCCGCGGCGTCGGGCGTGTCGGCGGTGCTCATCGCGCCCTTCGGCTTCCAATGGGAAGAGCCGGACTGGCGCGCGCTGGCGCTGTCACAGCGGCTGGTGGGCGTTGCCCAGGCGCAGGCGGGTGAAGCCGCCCTCTTCTTCGGTCCCACGGACGTGCGGGTGCCCCGCACCGGCGACGCGCGGCTGACCGGCGACGCGGTGGCGCTGCTGGCGTCCCGCGGCGTGCGTCCCGAAGACGCCCTGCTGCTGCGGCCCTGGGCGGAGCGGCGCGGCCATGCCGGCGAACGTGAACTGATGGACACCAGGGGACACTCGGTGGGCCAGCGCGCCACCGAGGTGGTGATGTACGTGGGCCATGTGGAGGTCCTCCATCCCGCCACGCAAGACGTGGTGCTGGAGGTCTTCGGAGAGGCCACGATGAATCCCGACGCGGACATCATCGACGAAGGCGCGGACCCGACCCCCGAGCTGACACTCCTGATGGAGGAGCTCACGCGCGAGGCGCTCCGAGGCCTGTCCAGCCATGGGCCGCCGCCGCGAGCGCCCGCACGTCCCCCAACACTGGCTCGCGCGAGGCTGGCACCCGTGCCCGTCGACGCGCGCGTTCAACAACCCTCAGGCAGGATTGTTCCGCTCGTACTGCCGTGAGGATTCCCGTTGTGAAGAGCCTCGCGTCGGGCTTGCCCGCCCATGCGACTCGCACCTAAAGAGGACCCGATATGGATAGGCCCGAGGTCACCCAGACCACGCAGACTGAGCAGGAAGGTCGCACCACCCGCATCCCCATCCCCGAGTGGACGGTGGAGGTGGTGGGAGGACCGGACAAGGGCAAGAAGGTGAAGACGCAGGACGGACTGGTCCGCGTCGGCTCGGACACCTCCTGTGATTTGGTGCTCACCGACGCCACCGTGAGCCGCCGCCACCTGGAAGTGGAGCGCACCTCGCGCGGCCTGATGCTGCGCGACACCGGCAGCCGCAACGGCACCTTCCTGGATGGCCGGCAGGTGATTCAGGCCTACCTGACCAGCGGCGACAAGGTGGAGCTGGGCAAGACGAAGCTCTCCGTGAAGGTCGCCCCGCGCCCCACCGAAGTGGAGGTCGCTGGCGCCGAGTCCTTCGGCGCGCTGGTGGGCGCGTCGGAGAAGATGCGCTGGATTTTCACCGAGCTGCGCCGCATCGCCCGCGAGGACATGAGCCTGCTCGTGGAAGGCGAGACGGGCACCGGCAAGGAGCTGGCGGCGCGCGCGGTGCACCAGCACTCGGCGCGGCGGCACGGCCCCTTCAAGGTGGTGGACTGCAACCTCATCTCCGAGGAGAAGGCCGAGCGCGAGCTCTTCGGTGGCCTGCGCGCGGGTGACGGCGAGGACCGCGACGCGCGCGGCGTCTTCGAGGCCGCCCGGGGCGGCACCCTCTTCATGGACGAGGTGGGCGAGCTGCCGCTGCCCGTGCAGGGCAAGCTCTTGCGCGTGCTGGAGACGCGCGAGGTGCCCTCGCTGGACGGCCAGCCCGTGGCGGTGGACGTGCGCGTCATCGCCTCCACCCACCGCAACCTGGAAGAGGACGTGCGCCAGGGCCGCTTCCGCGCGGACCTCTACTTCCGGCTCGCGGTGGCGCGTGTGCGCCTGCCGCCCCTGCGCACCCGCCGCGACGACCTGCCCGTGCTCGCGCAGGCCCTGGCGCAGACGCTGCGCGCCAGCATCACCCTCACGCCCCAGACGCTGGCCCTCTTCGAGGGCTATGAATGGCCCGGCAACGTGCGCGAGCTGCGCAACGTGCTGGAGCGCGGCGCGCTGATGGAGGAGACGGGCAACAGCAGTTGGCTGGACTTCCTGGCCCAGCCTTCACGCCGCGCCGAGGGCCAGGCCCCCACCACCCAGGTGGCCACCCTGGTGGGCACCCTGCCCTACCACGAGGCCAAGGACCGGGTGCTGGCCGACTTCGAACGCCTGTACTTCGCGGAAGTCATGAAGACGGTGGGCTTCGACATGAAGGCCGCCGAGCAGCGCACCGGGCTTTCCATGCAAAGCCTCTATCGCCTTTTGAAAAAGAACGGACTTCGGCTCAAAGACCTCAAGAACGCAGAGGGCCTGGAGAAGTAAAGAAGTCCGCACGCTGGACCACCCCTAGGGAGATCAACCGCATGTTGCGTCGCGTTGCCGTAGCCTCCGTCGTCTTCACCGCCGCTTGCGCCGGTCAGCAGAAGCCTGCCCCCCAGGCCGGCCAGCCCACGTCGACCGAGGAGCGGGTCCGCATCACCAACCAGCCCCCGTTCGACCTCGTCAACTGCATGCCGCGCGAGCTTCAGCTCCCGGCGCAGGCGAGCCAGGGCGTCGTGCTGGGCGCGCTGCTGACGACCCGTCCGCTGGTGATGGAGTGCCTCGTGGACCCGAAGCACCGGGGCACCGAGAAGACCACCAACGTGGAAGTGAAGACGACCGTCACGGACCAGGGCGCCACGCACGCCGTCAGCGGGCAGAACCTCACCCCGGAAGGTCAGGCGTGCATCCAGAAGGTGGTGGACGCGAACGTGAAGCCGGCCGCGCTGCCCAAGGGCGCGCAGCCGGTGGAAGCCGCCATCCCCTTCGAGCACACCACCAGCGGCCTCAACTCCGTCACCTTCGGCATCAACGAGGGCTCGGACTTCACCGGCGCGGTGCGCCTGGCGCAGGCGAGCTGGTGTGAGTGCTACGCGCCCTTCAAGGAGCAGGTCCCGCCGCCGCTGACGGCGAAGATCAAGCTGCTGAAGGCGCAGCCGACCCCCGCCGAGGTGACGTTCGAGCCCTCCGGGAACACCGAGGCGGACCAGCTCGCCGCCTGCCTCCAGCCGAAGATCGCCGCGCTGCCGGCGAAGCTGAACTCCGACGAGCTCGGCTTCTCCTACCGCTTCGTGCACTTCGACTCGGCCGCGCCGGACGCGGCCTCGGCCAACCTGCCGCCCGAGCTGCGCTTCCTCCAACTGGACCTCAACCGCACCCAGCGCGCGGCGGACACGGCCATCGCCGACGGCGCCCGCACCCCGGCGGCCCTGGCGTACGCCGAGGTCGTGGACCGCTACCAGAAGACGAAGAACTGGCGGCTGTTCGACGAGATGTCCAGCAAGTGCGACGCGCTGGTGAAGGCCGACACGGGCGTCCTGGACTCCATCAAGGCCCGCCAGGCCACGGACCAGGCCGCGCTGACGCTGGCCACGGAGATGGCGGCCAAGGACGCGGAGAACTGGGGTGACGTCGTCGCCGCCACCCAGAAGAACGTGGAGGAGTCGGTGAAGGAGCTGGCCGACGCGGAGAAGATCGCCGCGCAGGACAAGTCCGCCTGCCCGAAGAAGAACTTCAAGTAGTCCCCCCACGGCGGAAAACACGAAGGCGCGGGAGCCCGGAAGTCCGGGGCCCGCGCCTTCGGTGTTTTAGGGGGATGCCAGCGGACACCGCCGGTGAGGCGGACACCGGAGAACCCGGTGCCCGGCCCGCCCGACGTGGCTAGGCCGCCGTCACCTTGTCGTCGTTGGCCGCGCCCGCCTCGCGCATGCGCACGCTGACGAGCTTGGAGATGCCCGGCTCCTCCATGGTGACGCCGTAGAGGGTGTTGGAGACCTCCATGGTGCGCTTGTTGTGGGTGATGAGGATGAACTGCGACTGCTTGCTCATCTCCTTCACCATGTCGTTGTAGCGGCCCACGTTGCCTTCATCCAACGGGGCGTCGACCTCGTCGAGGAGGCAGAAGGGCGTCGGCTTGATGAGGAAGATGCCGAAGATGAGGCCCACGGCGGTGAGGGCCTTCTCGCCACCGGACAGCAGGTTGACGCTCTGCAGCTTCTTGCCGGGCGGCTGGGCGACGATTTCCACGCCCGGCTCTCCGCCAGGGCCGTCGTTGGTGAGGATGAGGCTGGCCCGGCCGCCGCCAAACAGGCGGGGGAAGATGGCCTGGAACTTCTCGTTCACCACGTCGAAGGTCTGCTTGAAGCGCTCGCGGCTGGTGGCGTCGATGCGCTGGATGGCGTCCTTGAGCTGCTCGATGGAGGACTGGAGGTCCTGCTTCTGCGCGATGAGGAAGTCGTAGCGCTTGGACAGCTCCGCGTGCTCGTCGATGGCGGTGAGGTTGATCTCCCCCATCTTCTCCACCTGCGCGCGCAGGTCCTTCAGCTCCGCCTCCGTCTCCGGCGCCAGCGCGGGCAGCAGGTGGTACTTGTGCAGCTCGTTCGCCAGCTCCACCTGGTGCCGCTCGCGGATGCCCGCCGCCAGGTGCTCCAGCTCCAGGGCGATTTCGCGCTCGCGCAGCGAGATTTGCGACAGGCCCTGCATCAGCTCGTCCACGCGGCCGCGCAAGTCACGGAACAGCGTGTCCTGCTCGCGCACCTCGGCGGAGGCGGTGGTGTGCGCCGCGCGGCGGGACTCCAGCCCCTCGGCGGCGAGCTTGTGCTCCTCGGCGCGCTGGGACAGGCCGCCCTCGGTGGAGGAGATGCGGCGCTCCAGCTCCTCGGTGCGGGTGGCGCCCTCCACCACGGTGGCCTGGAGCCGGGCGATGCGCGTCTCCATGTCCTGCCGCTGGGTGACCAGGCTCTCCAGCTCCTTGCGCGCGGACTCACCCCGCTCGCTGCCGGCGGCCACCTTGATGCGCAGGCCCGTCAGCTCGCCATTGGCCGTCTCGGTGCGCAGGCGCAGCGACTCCTGCTCGCCCACGAGCTGCTTGACGCGCTCCTCGCGGCCCTCGCGGTCCGCCTGGCCGTGCGCCACCTCGCCGCGGCTCATCTCCTCTTCGTGCTCCAGCGCGGTGGCGCTCTGGGTCAACTGCCCCTCCTCCACCTCCAGCGCCCGCACCCGCTCGCGCACGCGGGCCAGGTCCTCGCCCGCCTTGTGCAGGTCCTTCTCCTGGCTGGCGAGGTTCAGCTCCTCGGCGTGCTGGTTCTTGGCCAGGCCCTTGAGGACGCCCTCCGCGTGCCCCATCTGCTTCTGGAGCGTGTAGTGGCGGGTGAGAATCTCGTTGTAGCGCTCCTCCACCCGGGCCACCTCGGTGGCCAGCTCGGCGATTTCGCGCTTCTTCTGGAGCGCGCCCACGGCCGCGCCCTCGCGCTCACCGCCGACGATGGTGCCGTCGGGCGGAAGACCTCGCCCTCCTGCGTCACCAGCGTGCACGCCGGCCCGCCGGACTCGGCCCAGGCGCGCGCGGTGGCCACGTCCTGGACCACGATGACGTCGGCCAGCAGCAACTGGACGAGCGGCGTCAGGGCCTCCTCGCACGTCACCTCACGCAGGGCATGGGCCAGCACGCCCGGGCGGCTGAAGTCCGGCTCCAGCGGGGGCGGCAGCGCGTCCAGCGCGGGCACCGGGAGGAAGCTGCCCCGGCCCTCGGCGTGGCCCTTGAGGTACTCCACCAACTCCACGCCCTTGTCGCGGCTCTCCACGATGACGTGCTGGAGCCGCTCGCCCAGGGCGGCCTCCACGGCGCGCTCGTAGCGCGGCGTCACGGTGATGACGTCCGCCACCAGGCCGAAGATGCCCTGCTCGCGGGGCGTCACGCCGGCGCGCGTCATCACCGCGCGCACGCCGCGGTCGAAGCCGTCGTAGTTCTTCTGGATGTCCTCGAGCGTGGACAGGCGGCTGCGCTTGTCGCTCAGCTCCTCGCGCAGCGCGATGACCTCGATTTCGTTCTCCGTGAAGGCGGTGCGCGTCCGGGTGAGCGCGTCCTCCTCCTGGCCCTTGCGCTCGGCCAGCTCCGCGGCGAGGTGCCGGGTGTCCTCCACCCGCTTCGCCACGTCGCCGCGGACGTTCTCCAGCTCCAGTTCCTGGGCGCGCAGCGTCTCCAGCTCACCCTGGAGCTTGGCGCGGCGGCCATCCAGGTCCCCGCGCTGGCGCGCGAGGTTGACCAGGTTGCTCTCGTGGTTGGCCAGGCGCGTGGCCACGGCGACGAGGCCGGCGCGCTCCTGCTCCAGGCGCAGCGCCACCTCCGTCTGGAGCTGGGACACGCGGCGCAGCTCCTCCTGCGCCACCTGCATCGCGACCTCGTCCTCCTTCCACGAGCCGGCGATGCCCGACAGCTCCGCCTCACGGGCGGCCATGGCGTCGGACATCTCCGTCTTGCGCGCCACCAGGCCGTCCAGCTCCGCCTGGGCGGCGGCCACGCGGGCGCGGGTCTCCTCCAGGTTGCGCTGTCCGAAGGACATCTCCTGGGTGTCACGCTGCAGCGAGCTCTCCAGCGTGTGGACCTCGGCAGCCAGCGCCTGGAGGGCGGCGGTCTCCGTCTCCAACTCGGCGCGGCGGCGGGTGATGGTCTCCTCCAGCTCCTTCACGCGGTCCAGGCTCTCACGCTCCTCGGAGCCCAGGTTCTCCAGCCGAGACTGGAGCATCTTCTTCTCCGCCATCAGCTCCAACTGACGGTGGGTGGCCGCGTGCAGGTCGATGTCCCGCATGCGCGACTTGAGCTTCTTGTACTTCTCCGCCTTCTTCGACTGGCGGGACAGCGCCTCGAGCCGCTTCTCCAGCTCGTTGGTGATGTCGGTGACGCGCAGGAGGTTCGCGTCCGTCGCCTCCATCTTCCGCTCGGCGGCCTTGCGGCGCGCCTTGTACTTGGTGACGCCCGCGGCCTCCTCCAGCAGGTGGCGCCGGTCCTCCGGCTTGCTGGACACGATGAGGCCGACGCGGCCCTGCTCGATGATGGAGTACGCCTTGGTGCCCACGCCCGTGCCGAGGAACAACTCGGTGATGTCCAGCAGGCGGCACTGCGTCTTGTTGATGAGGTACTCGGAGTCACCGTTGCGGAACAGGCGCCGCGTCACGGTGACTTCGGAGAAGCCCTGGTACTGGGGCGAGAGCTGGTCCGTTTCGTCCACGATGAAGGTGAGCGACACCTCCGCCATGGACAGCGGCGGCTTGTTCTCCGAGCCGTTGAAGATGACGTCCTCCATGCCGCGGCCACGGAGGTTCTTCGCGCTCTGCTCGCCCATCACCCAGCGGATGGCGTCGACGACGTTGGACTTGCCGCAGCCGTTGGGCCCGACGATGCCCGTCACGCCTTCGTCGAACGTGAAGACGCTCCGTTCCATGAAGGACTTGAAGCCGGTGATGTCCAACCGCTTGATTCGCATGCCAGCGGGCTCCTAGAGCGGGCTCTGTACGAGAAGAGAAACGCGCGCGAGGCCGAAAAATCGGCTCCGGAGCGTCTGACGAAAAGGAGTACCAGCCACCTTCCGAGCGATCAAGCGTGGCCATGCCACGCATCGCCATACGTTTGGTTGCCTGGTCCGCGACAGAGCGGACGCGACCTGTAGCGCGGACCCTGCGGGGTGGTGATTCCACAGTGTTTCACGTGCTTGGGACGTCCTCCACGCGGATGACCGCGTTGCAGCCCTGTGGAGTCCTGTTGCGCTACGTAGAGGCATCACCGCACGGGACCTAGCATTCCGGTCTGACATGCCTCCGACGTCGCGCTCCGCGTCCCACCTGCCAGGCAGGCCGCGCGGCGCCTGGCGACGTCACATGGGGTGGTTCCGAAGCGCTTGATTCGATGCGCGCGGCCGCTGCGCGCAAGCACTGGCGCGCGCATGGAACCGAGGGTGCCGACACATCGCACGCAGTGTGCCCAGGCCACGCACGCGAGCCTCACGGCACGTGCGCTACCGCCGCCTCCGACATGCAGTGCCCCAGGCCACGTACGCAGACCTCACGGCACGTGCACTACGGGCCCCTCCGACACACAGTGTGCCGAGGCCGCGCACGCGGACCTCACGGCACGTGCGCTACGGCCGCCTCCGACACGGAGCGGCGCCGAAGCACGACCCACCGCGGCAACGACGCTACAGGGACTCGCCAGACGCGCCCGAGGACCCGTCCCCCGGCGAACCCGAGCCATCCGCCACGGTGCGCGGCGCCGTCCTCGACTGCGGCTCCACCGTGACGCGCACGACGCGCGGCCCTTCGACTTCGTCCACGACGATGCGCCACATGTCGAGCCGCAGCGTGTCCCCCTTCACGGGAACGCGCCCCAGCCGCGTCATGAGGTAGCCGGCGATGGTCGTCACCTCGCCCTCTTCGTCCTCGTCCAGGTCGAAGTTGACGTCCAGGCGCTCTTCCAGGTCATCCAACTGCGCCGTGCCTGGAAGCTCGAAGCGGCCCCCTGGCAGCGCGCGGACCTCGTCCATGCGCCGGCCCAGCTCCGCCACGTCGCCCACGACCTCCGCCACCACGTCCGCGATGGTCACCAGCCCGGACGTTCCGCCGTGCTCGTCCACCACCAGCGCCGTCTGCCGGCGACGGCGACGGAACTCCGCGAGCAACTGCTCCAGCGTCGCGCCCTCCGGAATGAACAACACCGGCCGCTGCACCTGCGCCAGGCTGCGCAGCTCGCCCCGCGACAGCAGGAAGAAGAGGTCCTTCGCGTTCACCAGGCCCTCGACCTCGTCGAGGTTGCCCCGGCACACCGGCAGCCACGTGTGGCCCGCCGCGCGCGCGTCCGCGATGCACTTCTCCAGCGGCTCCTCCACGTCCAGGAAGCGCACCTGGTTGCGCGGCACCATCACCTGCCGCGCCGTCTTCTGCGCCATCTCCAGCGCGCGCTCCAGCAGCTCCGCGCGCGCCGTGGTGATGGCCCCCGCCTGCGCGGAGCTGTGGAGGATGACGAGCAACTCGTCCTCGCTGTGCGCCTCGTGCGCCTCTCCCACCGACTGGAGCCCGAAGACCCTCAGCACCCACGCCGCCAGCCCGTTGAGCAGGACGATGGCCGGGTAGAACAGGTAGTAGAAGAACCGCATCGGCAGCGCCACCGCGAGCGTCGTGTCCTCGGGGCGCTGGATGGCCAGGCTCTTGGGCGCCAGCTCCCCCAGCACGATGTGCAGGAAGGTGATGATGCTGAAGCCGATCACCACCGCCGCGGTGTGGGCCACCGTGGTGGCGGCGCCCTCCGGCACCAACTGCACCAGCACCGGCTCCAGCAGGCGCGCGAAGGCGGGCTCACCCAGCCAGCCCAGGCCCAGCGACGCCAGGGTGATGCCGAACTGCGTGGCGGAGAGATACGCGTCCAGCTTCTCCACCATCTTCATCGCCGCGGGGGCGCCCGGAGCGCCTTCGTCCACCAGCGCCTGAAGGCGCGTGGCGCGAATCTTCACGATGGCGAACTCGGTCGCCACGAAGAACCCGTTGGCGAATACGAGGAGAATCGCCAGCCCGAGGAACAACCACTCGTTGCCCATGGCTTAGAACAAGGCTTCGAAGTCCGGGTCACCCTTGAGGGCGTCGAACATGGGGTCCGTGGCCAGCCAACCCATGACCTTCGGACGGTCCGCCGTGAGCGACTTCTGCAGGTACTGCACGGCGTCCTTGGGACGCCCCCACAGCGCGAACAGCGCGGACAGGTTGTAGTTGAGCAGCAGGTCTTCCGGATTCAGCGCCCGCGCCCGCTCATAGGCGCGCTCCGCCTCCGCGTAGAAGCCCTTCTGGGCGTAGCAGATGCCCAGGTCGAGCTGCGCCTCGAAGTTGTCCGGCTCCAGCCGCACCACTTCCTTCAACTGGGTGATGGCAGAGCGGTAGTCGCCCTCGTCCATCATCAACGCGGCCAGCTCGTGACGGGGGAAGGCGTCCTGGGAGTCCAGCTCGATGGCCGTCTGGAGCTCCCGCATCGCCTCCTCCACCCGGCCCTGGTCCGCGTAGGTGAGGCCCAGGTTGAGGTGGGCGTCCGGGTACTCCGGATCCAACTCGATGGCTTCCTTGTACTCCTCCACGGCCATCTCCCCCGCGTGGGTGGAGAGGAAGCAGGCCAGGTTGTAGTGCGCCGTGGCGCTCTCCGGCTCCAGCTTCAAAGCCGTGAGGTACTCGGAGAGTGCGTCCCGGAAGAGTTTCTTCTCCGCGTAGACGGTCGCAAGGTTGTCGTGAGCGTGCGCGGAGCTCGGGTCGAGGTCGATGGCCTTCTTGAACTCCTTGATGGCCTCGTCGAGCCAACCCCGGTCCGCCAGCTCGATTCCACGAGTGTTGTGCTCGTCGGAGAGAGCGATGTTGTCCTTTTCGCGGGCCATGAGCGCGCGGGCAATCTACGCGCCGCGCTCCAAGGGGTGCAAGGTAGAGTTTCCCCCCGCCCATGCGCCACGCCGCCCTACTGCTGCTCCTGTTGTCCGCCTGTCACCCCCGCGCCGTCCCTTCCCCCGTGCCGCCCCCAGCGGAGGAGCCCGCTCGACAGTCCCCCGCCCCAGGGGATGCGGGCCCGGAGGCCACGCCTGCCCCCGCCGAGGCGCCAGACGCCGGCCCGCCCGCCCGCCCCATCTCCATCATCGTGGGCGGCGACGTGACGCTGGGGCACAACTACCAGACGCACTACGACGCGGAGCTGGCCAAGGGGCGCCCCCAGGAGGCCCTGATGGCCTACGGCTTCCAGGAGGTGAAGCCCCTGACGGACGCGGCCGACCTCTTCGTCGTCAACCTGGAGTGCCCCTTCACCGAGCGCGGCGAGAAGCTGCCCAAGAACTTCAACTTCCGCGCGAAGCCGGAGCTGGTGGGCATCCTCACCGCGGGCGGCGTGGACGTGGTGAGCCTGGCCAACAACCACCTGATGGACTTTGGCGCCCAGGGCCTGCTGGACACCCTGGACACGCTGGACGCGTCGAACATCCCCTACTTCGGCGCAGGCCGGAACATGGCGGAGGCCCGCCGCCCCGCCATCCTCACCGTGGAGGGCCAGCGGGTGGCGCTGCTGGGCTACTTCTTCCTCGGCACGCGCAACATCGAGCCGCCCGGCGTGTACGCCACGGAGACGACGCCCGGCGTCGCCGGCCACTTCTCCGACGTGGCCCTCATGGAGCAGATGCTGCGCGAGGACATCGCCGCGGCCCGGGCCCAGGCGGACATCGTCCTGCCCTACTTCCACTGGGGCCGCGAGGGCACCTACACGCCGGAGCCCTACCAGGTCCAATTGGCCCACGCGGCCATCGACGCGGGCGCCTCAGGTGTGCTGGGCGCCCACCCGCACGTCCTCCAGGCCATGGAGTTGTACCAGGGCAAGCCCGTCGTCTACTCGCTGGGGAACTTCGTCTTCGGGGGAACTGGAACCCTCGCGACAAGCGCGGCGCGCTGTGGAAGGGCCACTTCGGACCCGACGGCGCCTACGTGTCCAGCGAGGTGCTGCCCTTGAGGACCGACCGCTTCCCGGAGCTGCCCTTCCAGCCGGTGCCCGTCACGGGCGAGGCGGCGGAGGCGGTGCTGCGGCTCCTGGCGGAGTCCTCTGAAGGCGTGGAGCGGATGCTGCCCGAGTTGGAGCCGTGGGCCCGTCCGCCTCCCTCCCCCGAAGTCCGAGGGAGGGAGTAGCGCACGCGCTAGACCTTGTTGTTGGACTGGCCCTTCTTGGCGCGGTTGCGGCGGCGCTTGAGCTGGGCCTTCCGGCCCTTGGCGCGGTTGGCGACCTTCTTCTTGGAACGATTTCCCTTCTGGGCGGGCATGTGGAAGGACTCCGTGTAGGTGATGTGAAAAACGACCGCAGAGCGCGGTGAGGGCGGCCTTTTTTCATGCTCCCGCCCAAGCGTCCAAGGATTTTCTTGACTCCGCCCGCCCTTGCCAGAGGGCCGGCAAAGGGGCAATACCCCCCGGAACGACGATGATTGACAAACTCGAAGACGTCGAGCGCCGGTTCGAACGCCTGACCGCCGACCTGTCGAACCCCGAGGTACTCAGCGACTCGGCGAGGCTCCAGAAGGTCTCCAAGGAGCGCGCGGGCCTGGAGAAGCTGGTCGAGGCCTTCCGCGCCTACCGCAAGGTCATCTCCGACATGGAAGAGGTGGAGACCTGGCTCGGCAGCGGCGACGCCGACGAGAAGGCCTTCGCCCGCGAGTCCCTCCCCGGCCTCAAGGAGCAGCGCGAGGAGATGGAGGCCAGCCTCAAGATTCTCCTCCTGCCCAAGGACCCGAATGACGAAAAGAACGTCATCCTGGAAATCCGCGCGGGCGCGGGTGGGGACGAGGCCGCCCTCTTCGCCGAGGAGGTCATGCAGATGTACCTCCGCTACGCGGACCGCCGGGGTTGGAAGGCGGACATCCTGGACATGAGCCCGGGCAACGCGGGCGGCGTGAAGGACGCCACCGTGACGCTGTCCGGCGACGCGGTGTTCAGCAACATGAAGTACGAGTCCGGCGTCCACCGCGTGCAGCGCGTGCCGGCCACGGAGACGCAGGGCCGCATCCACACGTCCACCATCACCGTGTCGGTGATGCCGGAGGCGGAGGACGTGGACGTGCAGGTGAACCCGGCGGACATCGAGATGCAGGTGATGCGCTCCACGGGCTCGGGCGGCCAGAGCGTCAACACCACGGACTCCGCGGTGCGCCTCATCCACCACCCGACGGGCATCGTGGTGAAGTGCCAGCAGGAGAAGAGCCAGTTGAAGAACCGCACCATGGCCATGCGCATGCTGCGGGCGAAGCTCTACGAAATCGAGCAGGAGCGCATCCGCAACGAGCGCGACTCCGCCCGCCGCGCGCAGGTGGGCACGGGCGACCGCAGCGAGAAGATTCGCACCTACAACTTCCCGCAGGACCGCCTGACGGACCACCGCATCGGCCTCACGGTGCACAACCTGCCGGGCGTCATGGCGGGGGACGTGGAAGACATCCTCACCGCCTGCCGGACCTACTATCAGGCCGAGGCGCTCAAGGCGCAGACGGCTGGCGGCTCGAAGCCCTCCGCATGAGCAGCGAGCCCTGGACCATCCGCAAGGTCCTCACCTGGACGACCCAGCACTTCGAGAAGCGACAGGTGGACGCGCCGCGTCTCACCGCGGAAATCCTCCTGTCGTTCGTGCTCAAGCTCAGCCGCGTCCGGCTGTACGTGGACCTGGACCGCCCGCTCTCCAAGGAGGAGCTGGGCGCCTACCGTGCCCTCATCGAGCGGCGCATGGCGGGCGAGCCCACGCAGTACCTGACGGGCGTGCGTGAGTTCTACAACCGCCCCTTCAAGGTGGACGCCCGGGTGCTGATTCCGCGGCCGGAGACGGAGCTCCTGGTGGAGGCGGCGCTGCGCATGCTTCCCAAGGACGCGCCCGGACGCGCGCTGGACGTGTGCACCGGCTCGGGCTGCATCGCCATCAGCCTCGCGGCCGAGCGGCCCCAGGCCACCGTCATCGCCACGGACCTGTCGCCGGACGCCTGCGCCCTGGCCCAGGAGAACGCCCAGGCGCTGGGCGTGGCGGACCGGGTGACGGTGCTGCAAGGCGACCTCTTCGCCCCGGTGCCGGCGGACGCGCGCTTCCAGGTGGTGGTGTCCAACCCGCCGTACATCGCCTCCGGGGACATCCCGGGCCTGTCCGCCGAGGTGCGCCGCGAGCCGAAGCTGGCGCTCGACGGCGGCCCGGACGGACTGGTGGCCGTGCGGCGGGTGGTGACGGGTGCGCGCCAGTGGTTGGAGCCTGGCGGGCTCCTTGCAATGGAGATTGGCGAGGACCAGGGCCCTGCCCTCCTGGAGCTCCTGCGGGCCGCGGGCTACGCGGACGTCAGAGTGGAGAAGGACCTGGAGCGGCGGGAGCGAATGGCTTTTGGGACACAGCCCGTGGCCAGCGGGCCACAGGGCTGAAGACGCAGGGGACCATGGACAAGATTGTCATCAAGGGCGGCCAGGCGCTGCACGGCGAGGTGCAGGTCTCGGGCGCGAAGAACGCGGCGCTGCCCATTCTCGCCTCGGCGCTGCTGGCGGACGGCACCTCCACCTACCGCAACGTGCCGGACCTGGCGGACGTCGCCACCATGCTCAAGGTGCTGCGCACCATGGGCTGTGACACCGAGCGCGACGGCGACACCACGGACGTCTGCCGCATCGGCGTCAACGGCCACATCACCCCGGAGGCGCCGTACGACCTGGTGAAGACGATGCGCGCCAGCGTGGTGGTCCTGGGGCCGCTGGTGGCCCGCTTCGGACGGGCGCGCGTGTCCATGCCGGGCGGCTGCGCCATTGGCGCGCGCCCCATTGACCAGCACCTCAAGGGCCTGAAGGCGCTGGGCGCGGAAATCCACCTCACCGAAGGCTACGTGGAAGCCACCGCGAAGCAGCTCAAGGGCGGCACGGTCAACTTCGACGTCATCACCGTCACCGGCACGGAGAACGTGATGATGGCGGCGGTGCTGGCCAAGGGCCGCACGGTGATGGAGAACTGCGCCCGCGAGCCCGAGGTCGAGGAGCTGGCCAAGGTGCTCAACAAGATGGGCGCGCGCATCGAGGGCGCGGGCACCTCCATCATCACGATTGAGGGCGTGGACGGGCTCAAGCCGGTGGAGCACGCCATCCTCCCCGACCGCATCGAGGCGGGCACCCTGCTGGTGGCGGCGGCCATCTCCGGCGGCAACGTGCTCGTCAAACGCGTGGTGCCCGAGCACCTGGACGCGGTGGTGGAGAAGCTGCGCGAAACCGGGTGCACGATTACCGCCGAGGCCGGCGGGCTGCGCTGCCAGGCCCCCCAGCGGCTCGAGGCGGTGAACATCACCACCACGGAGTACCCGGGCTTCCCCACCGACATGCAGGCCCAGTTGATGGCGCTCATGTCTGTCAGTCAGGGAACGTCCGTCATCAGCGAAAACATCTTCGAGAACCGCTTCATGCACGTGCCGGAGCTGGACCGGCTCGGCGCGGACATCTCCATCCAGGGGCACACCGCGGTGGTGAAGGGCGTGAAGGGCCTGAGCGGCGCGCCCGTCATGGCCACGGACCTGAGGGCGAGCGCCTCGCTCATCCTCGCGGGGCTCCGAGCGGAGGGCCGCACCGACGTCAGCCGCGTCTACCACCTGGACCGGGGCTACGAGCGCCTGGAGAGCAAGCTGCGCGGCCTGGGCGCGGACATCCGCCGCGAAAAGGCGTAGGCCCGAGGGGCCAGGGGGCGACGAGACGGCGCGTTGCCAACAGAAGGCGCGAGGCGGGTTGCATCCGAATTTTCGCGCGACCTATCATTCTCCAATCGACTGGGGAGAACACCACTCCCCCCTAACAGGAGAATGGAACCGGCCCATGGATTGCCCCAGCTGCAACGTCGAGATGTCGGATCTCGAGGGGGATGATCAGACGTTGCGAAAGTGTGGAGATTGCGGCGGGCTGTGGATTGACGTCGCGGACCTCAACCGGGTCCTGCTCCACAACAACCTCCCCGGGCTGGAGAGCCAGGGCGGTAAGGTGGATGCGGAGGCGCTGACCGGTCAGTGCCCCGAGTGCCAGGTCGACCTCGTCCGCGTCGACGGCGGCGACCGCCAGCACCCCCTCCACTACGACACCTGCGAGTCCTGCGGCGGCATCTTCCTGGAATCGGAGTTCCAGGACGCCACCGACGTAAAGGTGGCCGTCGAGGAAATCATCGTGTTCTTCCGCCACTTCGGCGCGAAGCGGAAGATGGCCGCGCTCTGAGGCGCTGAGGCGGACCGCCGCGGCCCGAGAAGGCAGGCGGGCGGCGGCCAGCCCGTCACCTCAGCGCTGACTGCGGAACTCGCGTCCCCAGGCCTCGGTGACGGGGCCGTCGAACTCGAGCGCCGCGTCGGGCGCGCGCGTTCCCTCCGCGTCTCCCTTCGGGAAGCGCGCGGTCACCCGGCCGACCGAAGGCACCTCCAGGGACAGCTTGTCCCCGGACAGCGTGTAGGCGCCGCTGACGGTGGAGGACACCTCCCCCTCCAGTGGCTCCTCGGTGAAGCTGTACGTCCCATCCAGGTAGAACGACAGGAACCGGTGCGGAGCGCCCTTCAGGCCTCCGAACCAGGTGCCCAGCAGCGGCGCGAGCCGGGCGTTGTACTTCAGCTTCGGCGCCAGCCACGTCCCGTTGAGCGCCTTGCCCCCTGAGTAGAAGACGATGTCGGTGACGCACACGGGCGCGTCGTCATTCGCGCCCCGGAAGCGGTCCGACACCTCCAGGGTGAAGCGGGCCCCTCGCAGCGCAGGCTTGAGCGGGACCGCCTGGAGCCCGCGTTTGTCCTCCACGCTGACGCTGCGGGCCTCCTTCACGCCGGTGACAGTCAGTTTGCGCGCGCGGGCACGGGCCTTGAACGCAGCCCGGTCCGACCCGTCCCCCGTGTAGACGCGCACCTCGTCGATGGTGACGATTTCCTTGAAGCCGAAGGTGAAGGCCGGGGCCTCGCCGTTGACGCACCAGACGGTGGTGTCGCGGCCGTCGAGCACGTTCAGGGGCCCGTAGCGCTCCGGCTGGCTGTTGCGCTCCAGCCAGTCGTCGGTCTGGACGTAGCCGGGGGGGACGTTGGGAGCGGCGTGGGCCGCGGTGACGAGCAGGAGGGGGGCGAGGAGCAGGCGTCGCATGCGCCCCCATCTTTGATCGCCTCGCGCACGGGGCTCCAGTCCATGAATTCACCGAGAGGTCGGGGCCGCCCGGATGAAAGCACCCGCGAGGGTGTTGGGGTGCTTGACACGCCATGGCCTACGGGAAGGATGTGGCCTGTTCTGGAGGAGACCGTGATGCGACGTTGGGGGTGGGTCTGTGTGCTGGGGCTGATGATGGCCGCCTGCAAGGAAGACAAGGCGCCGGAAGTTCCGGACGCGGGGCCGGTGGAGACGGGCCCGTCCGCCCTCACGGAGAAGGAGCCCAACGACAGGCCCGACCAGGCGCTCGACATCACCCGGAACAGCACGGTGTCGGCGGAGCTGACGGCGCAGCCGAACAAGGCGGATGAGGACTGGTACCGGCTGGCGCCCTCCTCTCCGCGGATCGTCGAGGTCTCCGTGTCCGGCCTGCCCGGGGGCGACATCACCTTCGAGGTGTACGACCGCGACCGCAACCGGCTGGTGGGCGTCAACAGCGAGGGCGAGGGCAAGCCGGAGCGCTTCCCGAACCTCTACGTCGACGGGGAGCGCTTCCTCCGCGTGGTGCCCGCGCGCAAGGGCGTGGGCGGGGCGTACACGCTCGAGGTCCGCATGCGCGTGCCCGAGGACGGCGAGGAGCGCGAGCCCAATGACCGGGCCGTGGACGCGGTGAATCTGCCGCTCGGCCAGACGGTGACCGCGTTCCTGGGTCACGCGGGTGACGAGGACTGGTACCGCATCGAACTGCCCGACCCGTCGCAGCCGGCCGGCGGGGATGGCACCATGCCGTCTGGCGTCCAGGGAGCTCCCGAGGAAGGCTCCGGCCAGGACGGGACTGGCCAGCCGCAGGGCCAGGGCGGTCAGCAGGGCCAGGGTGGCAATGGCGCTGGTGGCTTCGGGGCACAGCAGGGCCAAGGTGGCAACGGCGCCGGTGGCTTCGGGGCGCAGCAGGGCCAGGGTGGCAACGGCGCCGGTGGCTTCGGCGCTCAGCAGGGCTCGGGCAACAGCGGTGCAGACGGGCTCACGGCGCAGCAAGGTCAGGGCACCAACGAGGCGGAGGGATTCGCCGACCAGGACGGCGAGGGCAACACCGGCGCGGGCGGCTTCGGCACGCAGCAGGGCCAAAGCGACACCGCCCCCGGACGCGAGGGCCAGGACGGCCAGGGCCTCGCGGCGCAGCGAGGCCAGGAGGACACGGACACCTTCGGGCGCGAGCAGGACGCCCCCTCCCCTACCCTCGAAGGAACCTTCGGCGGCAGCGAGCCGCCGGCCGTGGGCAGCGCGGCGGTGGGCGCGGCCATCGCGCGTGCGCTGGACGCTGGCGTGCCCGCGGTACCGCCGGAGCCGCCTTCCGTGGCCCTGAAAATCGAGCTCACCGGCGTGGACGGCGTGAGCCCGGAGCTCTCGGTGCTGTCCGCCGCGGAAGCCCCGCTGTTCTCCCTGCGGGGCAAGGAAGGCGAGACGCTGTCGCTGCGCAACATCGGCGTGCGCGCCACCGACCGGGTCGTCTACGTGGTGGTGAAGACGAGCTGGGTAGGCACCGGGAAGAACGCGCGCCGCACCTTCAACGCCACCATGCCCTACACGCTGACCGTGTCGCAGGAGGAGGCAGGCGCCAGCGCCGAGCTGGAGCCCAACGACGAGCTCCACAAGGCCACTCCGATTACGGCCGGTGGCTACCGCCAAGGCTTCCTGGCCCCCAAGGGCGACGTGGACCACTTCGTCCTGAAGACCTCCGAGCCGGTGCTCGCGAAGGTGGAGCTGACGGGTGTGGACCGGCTGGACCTGGTGCTCTCCATGGTGGAGCCGCCGGAGGGCGAGTCGGGCAAGGAGACGGTGCTGCTGCGCGCCAATGACGGCGCCATCAAGGAGCCCGAGCGCCTCAACAACGTCGCCTGCAATGGCACCTGCTACTTCCGGGTGGAGGGGGCGTCGCGCAAGGTGGACGGCAAGTGGGTGAAGGACTTCGAGAACGCCGAGCAGCCCTACCGAATCACCATCACCACCGTCCCGGACAACGGCACCGAGGAGCGCGAGCCCAACAACACCGCGGAACGGGCGCAGGACCTGACGCTGGGGCAGCCGGTGCGCGGCACGGTGTATCCGGTGAAGGACACCGACTTCTTCCGGCTGGACCTGTCGGACCGGCCCGTGCGCACGCCCATCCGAGCCACGTTGCTGGGCATCCTGAAGGTCGACGTGGGCCTGTACCTGCACCGCATGCAACCGGACGGGAAGCTGTCGCTCGTGCAGACGGCTGACCGGGCCAAGGGCGACCAGCCGGAGAGCATCCGCTACAGCGCCGAGCCGGGCGTCTACTTCTTCGAGGTCCGGGACGCGCGCAACCGCGAGTCCAACTTCCAGGACTCGTACCAGCTCACCGTCGAGGAGACGGAGTAGCGCCTCACTTCCCGTTGACAAGCCGCAGGGCGACCCGTACTTTGCGCCCTGCTTCGCCTGCGGTGGTAGCTCAGTTGGTAGAGCACGAGCTTCCCAAGCTCGGGGTCGAGGGTTCGAATCCCTTCCGCCGCTCACAGATAAAGGCCGGTGGTCCCAAGAGGACCGCCGGCCTTCGTCTTTTCGGGCCTAGGCCACGAAGCCAGTATCGGAGCCCCCTCCCAATCGGACACGGTTGCTTCTAACGCCTGAACGGGTCGTGGCCGAGCTTCCCAAGCTCGGGGTCGGGCGTTCGAATCCTGCCCCCTCAGCCCGGACCTGGGTT
This sequence comes from Myxococcus hansupus, assembly GCF_000280925.3. Classification (NCBI taxonomy): domain Bacteria; kingdom Pseudomonadati; phylum Myxococcota; class Myxococcia; order Myxococcales; family Myxococcaceae; genus Pseudomyxococcus; species Pseudomyxococcus hansupus. The sequence continues at coordinate 2,309,287 of NZ_CP012109.1, read as the reverse complement.
ACCTGCGGAGCACCTTGAACAACGCCCCCCATGGAACGGCCCCAGGCAATAACGACCTCCCCTCCTGCGATACCGAAACCGGGGTTTGCACCGTCTCGGATGCACCAGAGGAGCCGCCCAGGCAGCAACCTGCGGAAAAGCCCGGCCCCACGCTGATCTACGTGGGTGACCCGATGTGTTCCTGGTGCTGGGGGATATCGCCGGGCCTTCGGCAGTTGGAAGCCCACGCGCACCGTTTGGGCATCCCGTTCCACATCTGGGTGGGCGGGCTTCGTCCCGGAGGCGGTGACGCGTGGAACGCGGGTTTCAAGGCCTTTCTGCGTCACCACTGGGAAGAGATTGCCGCCCGCACCGGGCAACCCTTCACCTACCGGCTGCTGGAGCGCGCGTCGTTCAACTACGACACCGAGCCCGCGTGCCGCGCGTTCGTCGTGCTCCGAGCCATGTTGCATGAGACGCGCGCGCCCTCGACACGGCGCTACGACGCATTCGCCGCCGTTCAGCAGAAGTTCTATGCGCAGGGCGAGGACCCGACCGCCCCCTCCTTCTACGAAAGCATCTGTGCTGACGTCGGCGTTGCCTTCGAATCGTTCCTTCCCCGATTCGAGCACGCGGACGCCAAGGCAGCGACGGCCCAGGAGTTCAGAGAAGCCCGAGGACTGGGCGTCAGCGCGTTCCCAACAGTGTTGTATCGCAGCGACGCGGGAACGAAGGTCCTCGCCAGTGGCTACGCGACCGGGCCTCAGATGATCGCTGCGCTCGACAGGGCCGCTCAAGAGCCTCGGCGGTAGCCCCCGTCGAGGCCCAGCAGCGCCGACAGCCTACGGACTCACCGGCTTCAAACAGTAGAGCGTGGTGCTCTCGCGAGAGCGCGCCATGTGCAGCGGGTCCGACTTGTCCTTCGCCTTCGAGTGCCGCGCCGGAGTCGACCGCGCCCACTGCACCGCGAGGCCGCAACGCTCGAACTGCGCTTCGAGCCACCCCTGTGGACGCAGCCCCAGCAGCACCGCGAGGTCCGACAGGAGCAGCAGTCCCACGCCTCCGGGCGCGAGCGAAGCAGAGAGCCCTTCGAGAAAGCGCTTCAGGAACTCGCTGTCCTCATCGAACACCGCGCGGTCCACCCGGTTCTTGGGCGGTTCGGGAATCCAAGGGGGATTGCACACCACGATGTCCGCCGTGCCCTTCGGAAACAAGTCGGCCTCGGCCACCTGGAAGCGCTTTCCAAGTCCGAGCTGCACCGCGTTCTCTCGGGAACAGGCCACGGCGCGCGAATCACAGTCGGTCGCCTGCACGGAGGCCGCGCCGCGCTGGAGGAGGAGGAACGAGAGCACGCCGGTCCCCGTGCCGATGTCGAACACCCGCTTGCCCTTCACCTCCGTGAGCGACAGCAGCAGCTCCACATAATCCGTGCGCGTCGGAAGGTAGACGCCGTAGTGAGGGTGAAGCAGACCCGTGAGGCCAGGAACGGCGAGCCCCTTGCGCCGCCACTCCGCCGCACCGAGCATGCCGAGGAGCTGCTTGAGCGGGACCACGGTGGTGTCCATCGTTGGCGCGCCCCAGACCTGCAGACACGTCAGGGACGTGTCCGGGGCCCGTGCGAGCCCGAGCCTGTAATCGCGGTCAAGGGACACCACGATGCGCGACAGCGTCTCGTGTTCGAGCTGCCGTGCCCGGCGCTCCGCACGGAAGGCCTCCAGCGGCGAGCGCGCCTTCGCCGGCTGCGGCAGCCGTCGGCTCAGCGCGCCGATGAGCTGCTTCGCGTTGTGAAAGTCTCCAGAGTAAAGCAGGAACTCGCCTCGCTTCACCCGCTTGAGCGCCGTGTCCGCGCTGAGCCGGTCATTCACAGGGGACAAGCGGGCAGGCGCGGGGACCGCGCTCTCGGAGTGCCAGGTGAAGGCGGCATCCGACGGCGTCTCGGACGAAGCTTCGGAGGGGAGCGGCCCCTGGGGCGGGACGTCGGGTCGGGGATCGCGGGACATGGCCCAGGGGTAGCATGTCTACGCGCGCGCGTCGCTCGTAGCGATGACGTGGAACGGCATGGCCCCATTCAGCCCTCGGGGGCGGCTGAGGAGCTGAGTGAGGTGCCGCCTCTCCCGTGGTCTACAGGACGCTCCCGTGCAGCATTCCCCGGTAATGCGATGAAGGGTCCCCGGAGCGAACTTACGCAAGTGCTCCGGAGAGAATTTCGAGGGCGGCGCGCCGACCGGACCGGAGCGCTCCCTCCATCCATCCGGGCATGGGAGAGGTTTGGTCTCCCGCGAAGTGAATGCGGCCCTCTCGGATGGCGAGCGCCCTTCCCCACTGCGTGAGTTGCCTCGGCCGGAACCACGCGAAGGCGCCCCGGGCCCACGGGTCCAGGTCCCACGCGTACGAGGCGCCACGAAGCACTTCGGAGGAGAGCCCCGAAGCGACCTGGCTCATTCCGTCCGTCACCATGGCGATGCGCGCCTCATCGGAGAGAAGACTCGCGGCGCGGGCCCTCGGGCCCGCCATGTACGCTTCGAGGATGCCAGCGGCCTGCGGCTGCGTCGGTGCCGCATCCATGACGTGCATCATGGGGAGGTCCGTCAGCCAATCCTCCGTCCACCCCCACTCCGACCAGAGCCGGCGCCGACACTGGATGAAAGTGCGCACGACGGACGTGTGCTCGAGTTCACGAATCGCCCGCAGCTTCTCCGCCGAGAAGGTGGAGCCCCCTTCAATGCCTCGCAGGACCGAGAACGGAATGGCACACACCAGCCGCTCCGCGGTGAACGTCCTGTGCTCACCCGAGTCGCCACGGCAACACACGCTGACAGTCCCCGGGGTCTGCTCGATGCGCATCGCGGCCCACCCGAACCGAACCCTGTCACCCAGCGCTCCCGCCAGAGCCAAGGGAAGCCGCTCACTCCCTCCCCTCAAGGTGTAGGCGCTCACGCCCCCTCTACCGACGGTCAGCAACTCCCGACGAAGAACCCCGAGCGCCGAACTCGCGTCGATGCCGTCGCCCACGAGGTCGAACCGCCCCAGACTCAAGACATCGATGGCGCCCGAAGAGGCTCCACGCTCCGCGAGTGCTTCACGCAGCGTCAGGCCATCGAGTTCGCTCGCATCGGGCCCAGGCCAGGAGGGGTGGAGCGGATCGCCCACGGCCTCCAGCAGGGGGAACAGGTATCGCCGGTAGAGGCCCGCCAGGCCGAGCTGTCGTTCATCCGCCCGCAGAATGTACGGCAAGCCCGAGTCATCACCGAAGGGAGCCAGGATGCGCCTTCCCTGAAGGTGAAAGGGCCGCAGGGCCGACATGTGAGGGACTGGCAGCGAGTCGAGCTCCAGGCCGAAGGTCTTCGCATGCTCCAGAAGCGCCGAGTGCCCGCTGAGGACATACTTTCCACCGGCCTCTGCATACATCCCATCGGAGAACGGCTCTCGCAGAGTCAAAACACGGCCACCGACGCGAGAGCGCGCCTCGAGAACGATGACATCCTGTCCCGCGAGGACCAGCTCGTATGCCGCCGCCAGCCCCGCGAGGCCGGCGCCCAGGATGATGGTGCGTTCGCGCATTCGAACCGTCACGTCACGCCAACGGAAGCACGTAGGGGTTCAACTGCCCTCGCCGGAGCTTGAGAGGTGATGTGGGGAGCTGGGGATTCTTCGGCGGGAGGCGACGCGGCAGCAATCCGCTCCCGAGGCGCAACAAGCCCGGACAGAACGCCATGGGCTGCGTTCCAAGCACCAGTGCCTGGCAGGTCCGGAACGGCGCGGCAGCATCCAGCGTGAGCTCAATGACCAGGGTCCGGAGCCCACTCTGGTGAAACCTCGAAACGAGGTCCTCCGCCGTGTCGGAGACACGAACACGGGGAAGTGCCACGGGAGGTCCCTGCAGGAGCAGGTCGACAGCGCTGCGCATCGCCGGATTCAAGTAGAGCAACGTGATGTCGAGAAGCGAATCACTGAGCCAGGTGCTCTCCAGGACCGGGGGCCGCCGGAGCGCCTCGAAATCAATCGACAGCTCGCGTTGAAGCGTCAGCGCCTCCGTCACCATCCGCATTTCGCGGAGCGCGCGTTTCACGGCCACCGCAGGGTCACCCGCCGCCGCCGCCGTGAGCAACGTCCCGCCCTGGGGAAACATGCCCTCCCCTGTCGCCACCGCGATGAGCGCGACGACGTGGAGGCCCGCACGGCCGGGCAGGTACGCGAAGTGGAGCCCCCAGCCCGCCTCCTCGAAATGGCGCGACTCCGCGGCGTCGACATCGAGCGTGGCCGGGTCGATGCGCCTCGCGCCTTCACCGCGGTACCAGGCGAGCTGAAGTGCGTCTCGCTCGACCACCTCCAAGAGCGCGGACCGCAGCGCGGCTTCATGGCTCGTATGCGTCGCGACGCCATTCGACGAAGCGCACAAGAAGCGCGGCTCCACGAGCTGTTCAGACGTCGTGAAGGCGGCCGGAACGAGCAATTGCTCACCCGTCTTCGCGTCCGTGGCCATGACCCAATCCAACGGCGTGTCCTGCGTCACAGGCGCGTAGGGAAACCCGGGGCTCGCGTACTGCGCCGGCGTGTAGAGGTCCCACTGACGCAGGGGCAGGAAGGGGCGCTCGAGGGCACGCGCAGGCGTCGCGAGGACATCAGGCACACGAAGAAGGGACGAGGCGCGCTCGATGGCCTCCGCGCGAGCCGTCAATCGCCGCTCCTCCAGGGAGCTACCGACCCCCACCTGGGCTTGGTGATGGCCTGACACCACGGGACGTCCTCGCCTTCGAGCACGCAGCGTGGCCGCGCCCCAGACCAAGGTCACGATGGAAGGCGCTCCCCGCTTGCCACGCACGGTGGACTCTTTTGTCGCGACGCCCACGCGGCCCAGCGCGGCACCTGCCATCCGTGAGCCTTCCAGCCTCCCGATGTGTTTCACCGCGCGCAAGGACGAGGAGCACTCGCATCCCGCCGACGGCCTCGGCCGCGTGCGGCGAGCGAGGGCCTGCCCATACGTGCCCTCGGCCCAACCCTCCGTATCGAAGCAGGGATGCTTCATGACGGCCCGGAGGGCCTTCACATCGGCGGCGCCCAGGGCAATCACCGCGCGGCGTGGGAGCGCATTCGCGACCGCGGCAGCCTCCGCGGGCGAATCCGCGCTCTGGACCTCCCACAGCAGGCCACAGGAGAGGCATCCGACACGGCCAGCGCGGCGCCATCGGGTGGCGCTCAGTTGGATGAGCGATTCGCCCTTCTCGGCAATGTCGACCGTGCGCAGGGGGCCCAGTCGAAGCCCGCCCGTGATGCCGCATGTTTTGCGGAGGGCTTGTGCGTCCCACAAACGTGGACCGCCACGCCCCAATGCCTCTTCCTCTTCGAACCGTGCTCCGAGCTCAGCGGCGCTGTCAGGGTCGACCCCCGCCTTCACCAGCGCACGAACGAGTGCGGCCTTCCCTCCACGGCCAATGCTTTCGAGGAGGGAAACGAGACGGGCAAAGGGCAGGCCCCGAATCTCCATCAGCGCCTTGCGGGTCTGAAGGATGGAGACGCCCTTGCCCATTTCGAGGAGCACGACACCTGACTGAAGTCCCATGTCGTGCTCGGACTGCTGCTGTTATTTCGAGAGGTGGGAGATGTTGGAGGAGCTGCACCTGTTGGTTTCGAACGACTTGAGCGCAGCCCCCTTCAGAACGCGAACCGTGACCTTGAGAGTCTTTGCGCGCTTCGTACGAGCAGGCTTCTTCATGTTCGGCCTCCCTGAGTGAGTCCGAATTGTCTTCACAGGCCACACTTCAAGTCAACAACAGGCGCGATGACGCATCGTCTCACGTTTCAGCTTTTTCGCCTGGCTGGCGAGGAATCTCCATCAGGTGCGCGACAGCAAGAGCATGCTGACAACCCAGGCCAACAGGCTTCGCCAGTCCTCGCCCGTGGCGACCTGAGCAGCGTGCTGTTCAAGCACCGTGTCCAACGTCGCACCGCTCGGCAGGTCCAGTGACGTGATGAGGGCGCTGGTGTTGCCGACGGCCGAGCCAGACTCGACCGCGATGCGCCAGAGTCTCCGTGGCGCGGGCTCCTCGACGACGAGGACATCGGTGACGGGGGCGTGCTGTTCCTTGTCGGGAGACGCCAGCGCCGACTCGGGCTGGACGCGAAAATGAAGGGACGTTTTCGGAAGGCGGATGTCGTCGACGGACGAGGTGCCCAGCGGCGTTTTCATCGCACGCCGCGCATGCATTCGCGACACGTCCCAAGACGCGCCTTTCGCCTCACGGTGGACGAGCTGCATCCACCTCGGGACGCAGCGCTTGCGAAAGCGAAGCACGGCCTCCGCGTCTCCGACGAACAGCGGCAACATGGCCGTGAACTTGCGGTCGTTCAGAGCCTCGTCGAGGCGCTTGTATCCCGTGTCCCTGGCGGCCTGGTCCAGTGCGGCAATGGGCATCTCGCAGAGAATGCGATCCGCATCATCGCCCGAGATGATCCTGGCTTCGGCGTCAGCCATCACTTCCTTCTTCACGCTCCTGGGAAAGAAAGTCGCCCAGTAGCCGCGTGTGTCATCGTCCGGGTCTGTCCAGTCGAGCAGTCTCATTGAATGGGTTCTCTTCTTCCACGCCGGGTCGGAATCAGCGTACCCCGGCCCTCCCCATGCACGTCCATCGTGACGCGGGCCTGCCCCGCTTCGACGAAGGACCTCCTGCGACAGCGATGCGGCGGAAGGACTTCTGGTGCGTGACAAGCAGGAGGTGTTCAGGCCCCTGAGCGAGCAGACACCAGTGGCCGAAGGCGGCCCCAGAATCCTCCGGTGCCCAGGCTGACACTTCGAATCCGACGCATCGATCATCCACCACTGATGTGGCTTCCGTTCGAGCGCGACGAAACGCTTCAGTGCAACACCCCAGAGCCGCTCCGCTCCTGGGTAGCGCCGTGAACAGCCGCACACCGTGCGGTCCGACTCACGCCACGGCTCGAACGTCGTCCCATCCGTTCGAGAATGCAGGCGTTGTCCAACGGGCTCACGCGTACGCTTCAGTCCACACCTGGCGCGGCCCCGCGAAGCGGACAAAGGCGCATGGGAGGTCGATGTGGGCAGCGCGCTCAGTCTCCCGCGCGAGCGCGGGCACCTCCTGGTAGTCGCGGTGCCCGTTCACCAGCAGGCGACTCTCCGCCAGGGAGATGTGCCGCCGAAGCGTTGCATTTTGCGTCTCAAGGGCATTTTCGACCCGGCGCGCCTCGCGCAACACAGTCCATTGGCCAGACGAACCTGCACCTCGTTCGCAGCGAGGAGGCCAAGGCGCGGCGTGCCAGCACGTAGACATGAAGGGCGAGCAGTTCGAGCCGTATCGGCGCGTCGCATTTCCACACGTCGAGAAACCAGCCCTCCCGCCTCGAAACATCGAGCGAGTCGAGAAGCGAAGGACCAAGAAGTGTCTCGTGGAGTCCGTGTTCGAGCGAGGAGGCCATTCGTAGGGCTCCCCACCTCCGCCCGAGGCGCCGGCCCCAACCGCGATGCCCGGACCGAGGAGGCGCCCACAGCCGACGGCGCTCTCTCGACGGCTAAGAGCCGTGGCGTCATGAGCGACCCCGCCTTGAAGGTGAAGCGGCTGCTCGCGCGTGGACGCTGACAGTGCCCGGACCGGTCATCGACATGGGCAGCGCTCGGCCCGAGACACGGCGGGCTCGGCACAACCCTGCCGGCTCCCGTTGGGGGACAAACTCCAACAGGGGCATTGGAGTATTTATGTCTCGCTGTTCTTGTTTCCACCGGCTTACTCGAAATACTGTCGGGGCAGCCCTAATCCGGCTTCGCCCGCCTGTCCCGGCTGGCACTGCATCCTCAGGAGTGGTCGCCTATGCGTATCCCCCGTAGTCCCTTCCGCCGAAACGTGTTCGGCGCACTGTTGTTTTCCGTGTCGGTCGCGGCCTGTGCCCCGGCTCCCGAAATGGAGTCCGCGGACGAGAAGTCTCCGGATGTGGGGACGACCGGACAGGACGTCATCTACGGCGAAGACCACCGCACGGATGTCTACGCGTACACGGCGATCCCGGCGATGCGCGAGCGGGCGGAGCGGTCGACGGTGGCGCTGATGGATGCGGTGGACATCGACGCGTCCGACCCGAGCAACGTCATCTTCAACGCGCCCACGCTGCAGTCCTACTTCAATCTCTGCTCGGACCAGCGCTTCCTCCAGGACCCCACGCCGGCCTGGTGCTCGGGTACGCTCATTGATGACGACCTGGTGCTCACCGCCGGCCACTGCCTCAGGACCGCGGCGGCCTGCGCGGGCACGCGCTTCGTCTTCAACTTCTACCGCACGTCGGAGACCGGGCTGCAGACGGTGACGACGGACGACATCTACTCCTGCCAGGCCATCGTCGCGCGCCAGGAAGGTGTCGTGAACGGCCGCAACCTGGACTGGGCCATCGTCCGGCTGGACCGTCCCGCCGCGCCGCGCTTCGAGCCCGCGCCCATCCGTCCGGGCAACGAGGCCCTTCCGCTGAACACCGGCGTGACCGTCATCGGCTCCGGCAGCGGCGTCCCGTTCAAGATCGACGACGGTGGCTGGGTGCGTGACGCCCGCGCCAGCACGCTGGACTTCTTCGTCGCCAACACGGACACCTTCGGCGGCAACTCGGGCTCGGGTGTCTACGAGAACGACACCTTCACGGTCGCCGGTATCCTGGTGCGTGGCGCGACGGACTACGTCGCGCGCGGTAGCTGCAACGTCGTGAACCAGTGCACGGACACGGGTTGCCGCGGTGAGGACATCACCTACGTGCGCCCCGCCGTGGAAGGCTACTGCGCCATCGCCGGCAGCATGCGCCTGTGCGGTCGGTCCGAGCCGCCCCCGCCGCCGCCGCCGCCCCCGGCCCCGCCGAGCAACCCGTTCACCTACAACGCCACCGCCACCAACAGCGCCCAGACGAACACCACCAACTACACCATCGCGCTGGAGCAGGGTCAGACGCTGACCATCGCCACCTGCGGTCTGCCGGGCGCGAACTTCACGGGTGACACGTACCTGCGCCTGCGCAACGCCTACGGCTCGGAAGTGGCCGCCAACGACGACGCCTGCGGTGGCCGTGGCTCCAGCATCATGTTCACCGCCGCCGTCACCGGCGACTACATCATCGCGGCGGGCTGCTTCTCCTCTGGCACCTGCTCGGGCTCCGTCGCCTGGACCATCACCGGTGGCAATGACCCGGACCCCGAGCCCGAGCCGGATCCGGAGACGGGCACGTTCACCTACCGCGCGCGCACCACCAACAGCGCGATGCGCAACTACGTCGCCCACGAGTTCGCCCTCACCGCGGGCCAGGTCCTCACCGTCGCCACGTGCGGCGTGCCGGGCGCGAGCGTCGTGGGTGACACCTACCTGCGGCTCTACGTCGGCGCCGATGAAGTCGCGGAGAACGACGACGCGTGCGGCATCGGCGGAGGTTCCCGCGTGACGTACACCGCCACCGCGGCCACCACCGTGCAACTGCGCGGAGGCTGCTACGGCAGCGGCCGGTGCGTCGGCAACGTGGTGTGGACCATCCAGTAGTTCGGATGTGAAGTCTGGGCGCGGGTGACCTTCTGGCACCCGCGCCCGCCGTTTCGCAGCCCCGTGTGCTTCCGCGCTCCCCGCCGCTCACGTCTCGAGCCCGGGTAGAGCCCCTCCCCTTCGCACCGCGGGCCGTGTGTCATGCTCTGGCCTCCAACTGACGCGTGGCCCGCCGGCCAGGCGAGGAGGGTCCATGGAGCGTCGTCCCTTGGGAAAGACGGGCCTGCAGGTGTCCGCGCTGGGCTTTGGTGCCGGGCACGTGGGGGGTTCGGAGCTCTCGGAGTCGGAGGCCGCCGCGTTGTTGCACGGTGTCCTGGACGCGGGCATCAACCTCATCGACACCGCGCCCGGCTACGGGGCGTCGGAAGAGCGCATCGGCCGGCACCTGCGGGGACGCCGCTCCGAATACGTCCTCTCCACCAAATGCGGCTACGGCGTACCGGGCGTGGAGGACTGGACGCCCGAATGCATCACCCGCGGCGTCGACCAGGCCCTCAGCCGCCTTCACACCGACGTGCTCGACGTGGTGCATTTCCACTCGTGCCCGCTCGAGGTGCTTCAGCGGCCCGGCCTGGTGGAGGCACTGGTCCGCGCGGTGGAGGCGGGAAAGGTCCGCGCCGCCGCCTACTCCGGCGACAACGCCTCGCTGGAGTACGCCATCGGCACCGGGGCGTTCGCCGCGGTCCAGACCTCCGTCAACCTCTTCGACCAGCGCGCCATCGACCGGGGTGTCGCGTGGGCCCAGGGACGGGGCATGGGCGTCATCGCGAAGCGGCCTCTGGGAAACGCGCCCTGGCGCTTCGCGGAACGCCCCGAGGCACATGACCTCGGTGAGTACTGGAACCGGATGCGGGCCCTGTCGCTCGACACGAGGGGGATGGACTGGAGCGACGTGGCCCTGCGCTTCGCCGCGCATGTCCCTGGCGTCTCCACCTGCATCGTGGGCACCCGGCGACTGGAGAACCTGCGGCGCAACCTCCGGGCATGGGAGGAAGGACCGCTGCCTTCGGACTTCGTGGAAGCCATTCGCGACGCATTTCGTCGGAACGACACCGGCTGGGACGGGATGATTTGAGTCCAGCCCCCGCGGAGACCTGCGGCTCCGCGAGGGCCAGGGGTCCTTCAACTCACCGCATCAACTCGAGGTCGCCATCGCCGTCACGCCCCCGCGTCGTGGCGCGCTACAGCGTTGGCTCCTCGCCAACCCCGGGCACGCAGACCCCCACCGAGCACCGCTTGCTCGAGGGGCAGACCACGCCACAGGCACCGCAGTTGAACCTGTCAGCCGTCACGTCCGTGCACTGCGAACCACACTGCTGCCGGGGAGGCGTACACGCGCCACCCACGCATTCGAAACCACCCGGCGTATTCACGCACTGCTGATTCGGCTGGCACGTGTGCGTTCCGTTCGCGCACTCGTCGATGTCATTGCACGTCCAGCCATTGCCCCAGTAGCCAAGCCGGCACACGCAGGTGTAGCTGCCCGGCGTGTTCACACAGAAGGCATTCACCGAGCACTGCGCGGTGCCATTGGTGCATTCATTGACGTCGTTGCAAACGGAGGGCTGCGTGCCCTGACAGTTGAAACCCGGCTCCAGTTGGCAGGCGCTGCTACAGCCATCACCGGACATCCGGTTGCCATCATCACACTGCTCCCCGGCGGACACCCGGCCATCACCACAGACGGAGCCGACACCGCCGCCCGTGTCCTCGATGGCGTCCAGACCGAACAGCGAGGCGAGACCGCCGCCCAACCTCACATAGCGGTACGGCGTGGCGCTGCTGAAGGGCACCAGCGTGGAGTGCGTCCCCAGGCCCAGGTCCAGCAGGTTCGCCTGCGCCGTGCTGATGATGCTCATGTCCGAGCGCAGGAACTCCACCTGGGCAATCACCGCGAGCGAGAGCCCCCGGTAGTAGATGCGCAGGGGCCCCGTGCCCTCTTCGCCCCGCCCCATGTCCAGCACCAGCGAGCCGCCCAAAAGCCCGAGGAACGTCGCGACGTTGCCATCCGGCGGACCCACGGCGGCGTTCGGGTTGATGACGGCGATGACACCGCTCTGGACGACGGCGTTGGCGTAACGGTCCCCCGCCTGCATCGCGGTCACCGTTTCCGATGACGCCTCCCCCTCCGCCAGCGTCTCATCGGTCACGAACGGTTCGTGCTCCTGCCCCTGCTCCAACTCAGGGCCACACGCACTCAACATTCCGAGCGCCAGCGTCGCGCTCAGGCATCGCCACATGGGGGCCATTTGACTGCCATTCATTGTGTTGCTCCATTCCACTGGGAATCGGGGATGGCGGCCTGGCAGGGAGACATTCACAACGAAGCGCCGCCACACATCCATAACGCACGCCGACCCGCTCAGGCTTTAAACACACGCATCGCGATACCGGGCCGCGTATGCCATTGGACATGTATCTCGCCGGATATCGCCGCGACGAACGCCAGGAGACACCCACCCTGGCCATCAAGGCTGCGACCCACGTCCCAGCACGCCCCCGCGCTCTCGATTCTCGGGAGTGAAGAGGCGTGAAATGGGAACAATGACGTGGTCGAATCTTCGTCCGACACGCGCGCTTCGCGCGTCGAGCACACCCACACATGCCTCGCGAGCCCCCCATCGTCCTGCCCGTCTCGCTGCCGCTGCTGCGGCATGCGAATCCGTGGGCGCTGCTGCTCGCGAAGGAGGCGGGCTACTCCTCCGCCGTCGCCGCCCTGCTCTCCGAACGCTACGCGCTGAAGAGCGACGAGAAACCCTTCGTGAAGGAGCTTCTCGGGCGCAAACGCAACCTGTGGGTCTTCCGATGCGACCAGCGCCGGTTCGCGGGAGACTTCGTCGTCGTCAACATGGCGGAGCCCCGGCTCACGCGACGCGCGGTGGTGGTGCTGGACCTCAAGATGGGCGCGCCGCTCGTCATCGGAGGAGGCGGAGCCGGCATGCAGCTCACCCATGCCCAGGACGCGGTGCACGGCGTCGCGTCACGCCCTGGCGTCATTTCACCAGACGCCCCCTATGTGCTGGCGACAGGTGACAAGAGCGTCATGCTGGCCTACCTGGGCGCGGACTGACTCTGGATTCGCGGGAGCGGACGCTCAATCCCAACCGCGAAGCTGGACGCGGACGCGCCGCACGAGCAGCTCCCACTCCTGGCGTTTCAACGTCGTGAGGACACGTCCCCCAATGAGGGTGAGCCCTGTGAGTGTCATCACGAGGAAGCCGACGCGGTGGTCTTTCAACCCGGCGTCGAGCAGCGTGGCCGCGACGTCCAGGGTGAGAAACAGCGTGCCCAAGGCGAGGTATGCGCGAATCTGGAACACCATTCCCGCCACCACGCCCAGCAGGCACACCCCTCCGAAGACGAGCGCGTACATGCCGTCGGGCGACTGGCCCACCTGGACCGCCATCTTCGCGGCCGCCGGCACGTACAACAGCAGGCCGCCGAGAATCCGCACGGTGTTGCGCGCGGCCTGCGGCAGGCTCCCCGAGAAAAGCTGACCGAGCATCAGCAACAAGAGGCCCAGGGGCGCCAGATAGATTTCCAGGCCCTCCAGGCCAAACGCCAGCGCGGCGATGAGCAGCGCGAAGTTGCACGCCGCCGCCGCGAACGCGCCAAACAACCGGCTGCGCTCCACCGCGCCCAGCGTCGCGTACAGCAGCCCCGAGCCCCCCGCGAGCAGCGCCGCTTCTCGCGTCGCCTCGCCCGGCAACATCAACGCCACGCCCAGGGGCAGCAGCGCGGCGAAACGCCGCGTGGCCGCCTCCACGGGCTGTACGCCCGCCCGTCTCGCCAGCACCGTCACGCCCACCAAGATGAACCCCAGCGCCAACGCGAACAGTGCGTCGTGCTCGGCGCGCAGGCCCGGTGCATACAGATTGCGCACCAGGACATAGGCGCCCACGACCGAGAGCTGCACGAAGTAGACGTGCCGCCCGGTGTGCTGACTCCAGGCGCAGTGCAGCGCCACCAGCACCAGGATTCCCATGGAGGCAATGGCCCGCGGCAGGGCCTCTTCCGAGGCGAAGCCCCCCATGGCCAGGACCGCCAGCATCACCCCGCTGACCACCATCCCCGTGTCGCGCCCCCAGGACAGGCCGCCCGCGACGTCTGCCCGGCGCCTGCGTGCCCACGCCTGCGCGACATGGAGGACCACCACGCCCACCGCCGCGGCCAGGGCCAGGGCCGCGCCGTGAGCACGGAAGAGCGGGCCATAGCGCAACCAAGGCCCGGTCAGGCTCGCCTGAATCGACAGGAAGGCCATGAGCGAGGCGACGAACGTGGCGCCCAGCATCCAAGCGCCCAGCGTCGCGACGAGCGAAGCGAGCGTGCCCTTCCACTGGAACGCCGCCACGAACAGCGATGCGGCGATGAGCGCCATCGTCACCGGCAACGCGGGGGAGACCATCCAGGTGCCCCCCAGGCTCATGCCCGCCTCCGCCAGGAGGTTGAGCGCGGCGAGCGTCGACGACGACGTGCCGTTCGTCGCCAGCGCGTACACCGTCGCGGCCAGCGCATAGATGGCCGTGGCCTGATGGATGCGAACGCGAGCCGCGCTCTCCGAAAGTCCCCTGCGCCGGACGAGCCACGGCCCCAGGCTCACCACCGCGAGCCCCACCAGCGCGAACACCGGCCCGGGCCACATCTCGAAGATGCCCACACGGTGCGCCAAGGCATGGACGAGCAAGAGGATGCTCGCGCCCAGGACGAGACGCCCCTGCGCCTTCGCTCCGCCGACGAACAGCACCAGCCCTGTCGCGAGGACGAGGCCCGCCGCGGTGAGCCCGGGTTGAAAGAGCGCCGCGAGGAAGACGAGGCCCACGCTGATGCCAGCATGGTGTCGCAAGAGCTGCTGGAAACGTTCGGGCAGCCCTCGAAGCGACGCGGCGGCATAGACGAGCCCGGCGGCGGAGATCCCCGCGAAGGCCCGCTGCCACAGCAGGAACACGGAGTCTCCGGGCGCCAGCCAGGCGCCATCCTGGAGCCAGTGCAAGGACTCGGCGCCCGTGCGCACCCACTCGCCTTCCAAAGGCCGCAGCGACACGAGCCGAGGCCCGAGCAGGGACTGCCTCGCGGCCCAGAGCGCCGCGCCCGCATGCCCGAGGTAAAGCCCCATGCTCGCGAGGCGCACCGACCGGGCGGACACCGCGAGCAGCCCCATCAACACCGCGGGGCCCAACAACATCAGCGGCGGAATGATGCCCAGCGCCCGGGAAGGCGTGGGCAACCCGACCAGGACCGCGCCTTTCAGAAGCACGCAGACCAGCACGGCCACGCCGACGTGGGGAACCCAGTGGTAGACCTTGCCGTGACGCGGTCGCTCCAACTGCTTTGCGACCCATGGGCCGAAGCGCCGTGTCGCCAACGCGAGCCCCCAGAGCGCGATGCCGACGAGCGGGAGCCGCAGGGCGACGACATCCGGTGGCGACGGACGGCCCGCGCGGTTCACCAGGGCCGTGAGCGCGATGAGCCCTCCCAGCAAAGCGAGCGTCACCACCGAGCCTCGCAACCGGCAAGCCACGAAGCCGCGGGAGACAAAGGCCACGAGCACGGTCAGGAGCAACAACCCACACGCGAGCAGCCCGGTGGCGCGCTCGGCATCCGTGGGCCGGGACAGCCAGCCCGTGAGCGTGAAGGCCGCGATGAGGAGTTGCACCAACGCCGCCGTGGCGAAGCCGTCCGTGAAGAGCGGCATCCCCTGCGCTCCCAGCGGCAACCGGAAGAGGTCGACCATCTTCCGGCCCTCAGGCCTGGGGGCTGGAGTGCCCGTGGCATCCGCCGGCGGGGGCGTACGGCCACGCAACGCCGAGAAGACAGCGAAGCCCAGCGACAGTGACGCCGCGACCAGGGCCGCTCGCGGGGACGAGAAGTCCGACACCGTGCCCATCACCTGGGACACGGTGAGCGCCATCCCCGAGGCCGCCAGGAACGCGACGAGCCGGCTCCCATCGCGCCGGACCCGCAGCAACAGCCACGTGGTGACCACGGCCGTGGGAAGCGCGGCGAGCACGCCTCCAGGAAGGCCCCCTGCCGACACGAGGAACCCCGGAGCCACGGGGGCGGCGTCCACGACCATGATGACGCCCGCCGCCGCCAGACAGAGCGACAGGTCGTCCAGGGGGAGCAGCCCGTCCCGCCGTGACGCGGGCTGAGCCCAGGCCGCCTGCACGAGCCCCACGGCGCCATAGAGCCCGCTCATCAGCGCGAAGACGGCCAGCGGCGCCCAGCGCCCCTCCAACCCAGGGGTCCCCGTGGCGAAGGCGAGCACACCGAAGAGCAGGCCCACGCCGCCCAGGTAGTGAAGACCTCGCCAGCGCCAGCCCCCCGCGAGGTGCGCGCCCCCCGCGATGACCAGCCCCGTCAGCACCCTGGCCCAGGGAGCGTCAGCGAGGCCGAAATGGCTCACCAGGGGCAGCGACGCCAGCGACCCGACGATGCTCCATGCGAGCAACCGGATGCGCAGCCCCGGCGAGGCACTCCACCGCGCCAGGAGCATCAACCCCGACGCCGCCACCGTGCCGCCCAACACCCACCACCCCGGGTCCGCGGGAGCCTGCGTGCGTGCGACCAGGGCGCCGCCGAGGAGCGCCGTCAACGCCACGAGGTGGACCAAGGCCCGCCGGCGCGGCTCCAACAGGAAGAAGACTCCCGCCGCGACGCCTGGCGCGAGCGCCGAAGCGAAGTCGACCTGGAAGTCATCTCCCGCCGCGACGGAGAACGCGCCGAGCGCCCCCGCGAGCGCGCCGCTGGCCAGCACCGCGTAGGCCACCACTTCGAGCACCGGGCTCGCGCGAGGATGTGCCTCGCGCATGGAATCGGTGGTCGCGGACACGGCGATGACAACCGCCAGGGCCTGGGCCCACAACGTGAGGCCCGCGAACAGCGGGCTGCCCGGCTCCAGCGCGTCGAAGCCCGACGGCGCGCTCGCCACGCAGAAGACAGCGAGCCACAGCGCGCCATAGAGCGCGGCGCTCGCGCTCACGAGCGCAGTGCTCCCCGACGTCGTCTTGCGCGCGCGCCATGCCGTGGCCGCCAGGGCCACCACGCCCACGCCGGCGCAGAGCGCGCGCGACCACGGCGCGTCGTCGAGCGACATCAACGGAAGCCCGGCGAACAGGGAAGGCAGGAGCGCCACCGCCAGCGCCGTGGCGGAGGTGCCATGCAGCAGCCTTCCCGCCGACCTCAGCGGCACCATGCCCAGCGCGGCGACACCGAGCGCCACCGCGACACCGAGCCCCGATGACAGCTCGAACAGCGACGACATCGCGATGAAGGCCACGGGAAGCAACGCGAGGCCGATGCCCGAAAGGACGCGCCCCACCGGCATCGAGCGGCGGGACAAGAACACGCCGAGCCCGACGAACCCCGCGTGGTAGCCCCACAACGCGCCCGTGACGAGCAACTGCCGAGGAACGCCGCCGAGCGCATTCCAGGCCTCGCGCACGCCCATCAGCGAGCCGCCCAGCACCAACACCGCGCCCAGAAACCACCAGATGAACTCCTGGAACCGGGGCGTGCTCTCCGGCCGTGCGTCGAGCGCCACGACGGCCTCGAGCCCTCCGCTGAGCGGACCCGAGACATCCCTGGCGAAGAACGCCTCGCCGGAGCCCAGCGCCGCGCCCAGGTCATCCTCGCCCGCCTCTGAATCCCCTTCCCGTGGGCCTCGGCGTCCGCGCGCCTTCTGCGCCCGCTCCGCCTTCGCGGCTTCGTCCAACGAGCGCGCGAGCGCCGCGCCCCAGCCCCACAGGCGCCAGCCACTCCCTTCGCGAAGGGAGGTCGAGAGCCCATCAGCCCAGGCCTCCGCGCGGGTGGCCGAATCCACGGTGGAGATCACCACTGCGTCGGCGGAATCCAGCGTGGACGCCGGCTCCTCGGGCGCTACGCCGCCGCCGTCGTTCGACTCCGGAGCGAGGGACAGGGTGAGCCGCGTCGCCGTATCGACATCAATGAGCGCGCGGGCCTGCCAGCCTTCGATGTGTCGCCGCAGCGACTCCTTCACGAGCGCTTCGAGATGGAGTTCGGTGGCGGGGACGAGCGGCGCCCCACACTCCGGGCACGTGGCGGCCGTGGCCACGTCGCGGAGCCGCGCACAGACTTGGCAGATCATGATGCGTCAGCATATCCCCAACGCACCCCGAACGCGCACTCAGCGCGCCTTGTAGCGAAACGCCCCGGCCCCCACGCGACGCCGCTTCTCCAACTGCTCGGGCGTGAGCTCATCCCCGCTTTCAATCTCCTGCTGGCTGAAGATGACGTCGAGCAGCTCCAGCGCCTGGCGGTTCTGGAGACGCTCCCGAGCCACGGCCACCTGCGCGAGATAACGGCTTTCCCATTCCTGCTCGGTCCCTGACGGCAGAGCGTCCTGGCGCATATGCGCCAGGAGGGACAACTCCGCGAGCAGGCCCAACCGGGCGTATTCATCTTCGGGCGTGAGACGCAGGACCTGCTCGAAATGGTGGATGGCGCGCACCGTCTCGTATTGCTCCGCCAGGCAGCGTGCGAGAACGAAGTGCCCCAAGGCGCGCAGGTTCGCGGGCTCGGACTGAGGCGCGGGCTCCAGGACGGGCCCCAAGGTCTCGATACACGCCTGGATGCCTGGCGGATGGTGGCCGAAGCGGCCCTGACGGTAGCTCCGGACGCCGCGGATGAGTGTCTCGGAGAATGACCCCGCCGCGGCGACAGGCCACCCCAACCGGCCCTTCCCCGCGTCACGGGCGAACGGCAACTCCGCCTCCGCCGGCAGATGGATGACGACGTTGTCTCCCTCCTGCACGTCCTTCAGGTGTCGAGGTGCGTTGAGCAGGATGCCCAGGAAGGAGTCACTCGCCGCGTCGTGGGCGATGACGGTCACCCACATCACCTCGTTGTGCATGGGGTCGTTCGACTCGGGATGCTGGAAGAAGGCCTGGATGTCGTCGGCGGCCTCCTCGTGAAAGCGCCCCTCCATCCGGGGATGCCCCCGCCACGCGGCGATGCGGACCGCATCCTCCTCCGCCCAGACCACCCACTCCCGATCCCAAGGTGAGCCCGCCGGCGACGACGTCTCGACAGCGGATGACGGCGTGTGGGCACAGCCAAAGACTCCCAGGAAGGAGACGAGAAGACCTACGGCGACGAATCGAAAGGACATGCGACTCCCTACGGGAGGAACGCCAGCTCAATGCCAGGGCACCTCATCTGCGATGTTTGTTCGAGCGACAACGCCCTCGCAAGGACAAACATCGAAACGACCTGCCCTCGCGGCTCAAATCCAGTTGTGCCACAGTGGCATGCCTTCCCTACACCCCAGGAGTTCAAACCATGAAGCGACTTCTCTTGCCCGCCGCAGCCCTGTGCATCGCAACGTTGCTGGGCTGCGGGGACGCCGTGAACACCGAGTTTCGCATCGAGCGTCAGGATGATGGCGCAATGACGCTGCATCACGATGGGGTGGTGCAGGACTGCACGTCCGGCGTGATGACGGACCCGTCCGGTGTTCGTGTGGACGTTTCGGCCCAGTCATGCTGGAGCTGCTACGACTGTGTGATTCATTCGGACGGCTCGTTCTCATGCGGGAACTGCTCCCCGTGCGCACGCCCCACCTCGAACATGTAACTCCGGACGGGCCTCCGGCACGAGCGCGTCTCGTGCCGGAGGCCGCGGCATCACCGAGCATGGAGACTCCTGCTGCCGTGAGACGCCAGGGCCTTGTCAGAAGCGCAGATGCGGGCTGAGCACCACCGTCGGCCCCGCCCCCGTACAGATGTTGTCATGGGGCCGGGTGTTGATGTCACAGCTTTGGAAATACCCGGCCAAGGTGAGGCCTAGCAGGCCATGGATTCGGAACTCCAGGCCGCCGCCCGCGGCCAGGGCCAGGTGCGAGTTGGTGTATTGGTAGGGGGGATGCGAGTCCGTGTTGATCTTGCTAGAGGTGCTGCGTCCCACGCGCAGTGCCACCCAGGGCGAGACGCGCCGGTCCCGGAAGAAACGGTAGCGAGCCTCTCCAGCAATCCCCCGGAACGAAGCCCACGGGCGCTCCCGGGGTTCGTCTTGCGTGGACGTGACCGAATCCACGGCCAGGGTTGTCCTGAATCTGCGTCCCCACTGCAACGCGAGCCCGACCTCCAGGCCCAGGGGCGTCTCCACGAGCAGGTGGGCGCTCAGAAGTGCGCCACGCGTGTTTTCGTTCCTGCCAGCGAAAAGACCTCCTCCGCCAGAGAGCAGCAGCCCCCACCCTGGCGACGGCAATGGCTCCGCGCTCGCAAGCACAGGTAACAGTTGGCTGAGCAATAGGGCTAACGGCATCCAGCGCACAGGCATCGATTCAATCCCCCTGGGACACGCACACCGGCCCGAGCGCGGGGCGAACATACCCCAAGGCGGCGCTGAGCGGGCACCGTGACAACGTGAGCGAATTCGCGTCGCCAAGATCGATGGCGACGGGTTTCACCAGCCGGTGGGGATGCCTCCGTCGACAACACGCCGGGATGTTTGACGTCTCAATGCACCGCCCCCCGCAATCAATCTCACCCCACCCGGTGTCAGAAACACACCATTTACAATACGTGAAAACCCCCATACACAGCGCGCGTCCCCAAATCGGGGACAACTCGCAATGAGGGGGAAGTCATGAAGAAGTTCAATACGTTGGGAGTTGTGGGTCTGCTGTCTCTGGCGGTCGTGGGTTGCGGTGGGGAGTACACGCCGGAGGAAGAGCAGGCGATGCAGCAGCCGGAGCTGGGGGATGTGGCGCAGGCCGCTGAGTCCGCCTACGTCGACGCGGGGCAGACGCGGGACTTTTCGGCGTGGCTGTTTGGCACCACCCCGTTCACCATCGAGAACCCGTCGTCCGTTGCAACGCCGTACACCGCCTACTGCGGCGGCAACAGCCTCAGTGGCACCGTCCCCGCCAACGGTTCGCACAACAACATGAACCTCAACTGCGCGTGGCTCGGTGCGCGGCTGTACGTGCGTAACAATGGCACGTCGGTCGGCGTCCAGAAGCTCCTCGTCCGCACCTGGTAAGCCGTCGAACCCAGCCGCACCGCCATCCGGATGGCGTCATCGGGGAACCCTCTGCAGGGGGTTCCCCTTTTCATTGTGCGCGGGCCCTTGACTGAACGTGCTTTCAGGCCCACGGTAGGCGTGTGAAGGCACGCCCCATCGACAATCCGCCCAACCCGTGGGCGAGCACCGCGGTGGAGTACCTGGACGAAATCCCACCGTCGAAGCTGGAGGTCCTCGAGGACCACAGCCGACAGGTGCTGTCACACAACGACAGCCCGGACGTGGGCTTCAACTGGAGCGTCAACCCGTACCGGGGCTGTCTCCACGCCTGCGCGTACTGCTACGCGCGGCCCACGCACCAGTACCTGGACCTGGGCGCGGGCACCGACTTCGAAACGAAGCTGGTGGTGAAGCCCCGCGCGCCGGAGCTGCTGCGCGAGGCCTTCGAGAAACCCTCCTGGAAGGGCGAGACGGTCGTCTTCAGCGGCGTCACCGACTGCTACCAGCCGCTGGAGGCGTCCCTGCGCCTGACGCGCGGCTGCCTGGAGGTCTGCGCGGAGTACCGCAACCCGGTGGGCATCATCACCAAGGGCGTGCTCGTGGAGCGCGACCTGGACGTGCTCCAGCGGCTCGCACGCGACGCGCGCCTGTGGGTGAGCATCAGCCTCCCCTTCCACAACGCGGAGCTGGCCCGGGCCATGGAGCCCTACGTCGCCTCCCCCCAGCGGAGGCTGCTCACCATCCAGCGGCTCACCGAGGCCGGCATCGACGTGGCGGTGTCGGTGGCGCCCATCATCCCCGGCCTCAACGACGAGGACATCCACCGCGTGCTGGCCGCGGCGAAAGAGGCCGGCGCGAAACGCGCGCACCACACCCTGGTGCGACTGCCCGGGCCAGTGAAGGACGTCTTCGCGGAGCGCCTGCGCGCGAAGCTGCCGCTGCGCGCCGAGCGCGTGCTCCACCGCATCCGCGAAACGCGCGGCGGCGAGCTCAACGACAGCCGCTTCAAACACCGGATGCGCGGGGACGGCCTCTACGCGGAGACCATCCACCGCCTCTTCGACGCGGCGGCCCGGAAGGTGGGCCTGCGCGCGTCGTGGGTCACCGAAACGGCCCCGGACACCTTCCGGCGCCCGGAGCGGAAGCCGCCGCCCACACCCCAGCTTAGCCTCTTCTGAGCAGGGGCGCGGCGGCGGGCGTCATTTCCGGATGGCCTGGACGATGCTGATGAGGATGACGGAGCCCACCGTCGCCACCAGCAGCGACCAGAGGTTGAAGCCCGTCACACCCGAGCCGCCCATCAGGTTGAAGATGAAACCACCCAGCATGCTCCCGACGATGCCGGTGGCGATGTTGGCGAACAGGCCCATGCGCGCGTTGGTGCCCTTGATGATGCTGGCCAGCCAACCCGCGATTCCGCCCAGTATCAGCCACGAACAGATTCCCATGACGACCTCCTTCGAACCCTCCGGTTGCTATCAGACCTCCCGCCCACGTGCAGCGGCGGCCGTCACCCTTGCCTACGAACGGGCGCCCGCCCCATTGCACCCGGCCTCCTGAAACGACGACGCCCCGTGCCTCGACCAGGAGACACGGGGCGCCCACGGCGCGTCAGGCGCGCGCGTCACTCAGTCCTTGCCGAGCATCCCGTCGCGCAGGCTGCCATCCACCGGGTTCTTCCCGACGAAGACGGAGAAGAGCGCGTCGGAGAAGTCCTTGCCCTCGACGGAGATTTCCTTGCCCGTCTTGCTGGACACCTGCGTGCCCTTGCCGGGGATGTACGTGAGGATGAGCTCGTCACCACTCTTCACGTCCGGGATGGCCGCGTTGAAGGTGTCCAGCTTGGGCTGGAGCTCCGCGAGCTTGCTGCCCGCGTTCTTCTTGAAGCCGTCACCAATGGCCTCGACGATGGTCTTCTTGTCCAGGTCGCGCAGCATGTACATGCGCACGCGCTTGATCTGATCGGAGCTGATGATGGCCGCGCCGTCCTTCGACGGCGTCTCCAGGTAGAGCCCCGCGGTGTAGACCTTGAACACCACCTTCTTGCGCAAGCCCACGCCGTTGAGCTTCAGCTCCTTGCCGTCAACGGTGGCCGTTTCCGGGTACTTCACCCCCGCGACATCCTTGGCGAAGGCCGGGACGGCGAGCAGCAGGGACAGCGCGACAGTGGTCAGCGTCGTTTTCATGAATCCTCCGGGTGTGGGTAATCCGTGCGATTGGACGCAGCCTAGCCGCGTGTCTTCACGAAGTGGTCCATGAAGGACACCAAGGTCCTCACATTCTCCACGCTCACCGCGTTGTACATGGAAACGCGGATTCCTCCGGCCGTGCGGTGCCCCTTGAGCCCCACCATTCCTTGCTGCTTTGCGTCAGCGACGAAGGCCGCATCCAACGCTTCGGAGGGGAGCTGGAAGACGACGTTCATCACTGAACGGGAATCGCGCTCCACCGGTCCGCGGAAGAAGTCCGCGTGCCGGTCGATGGCACCATAGAGCAGCGCGGCTTTTTCCCGATTCCACTCCTCCAGCCGCGCGAGGCCGCCCACGGACTCCACCCAGGCCAGCACGTTGCGCACCAGGTAGATCGCGAGGGTGGGCGGCGTGTTGTAGAGCGAGTTGTTCTCCGCGTGCGTGCTGTAGCGGAAGATTTTCGGGATGTCCTTGCGACCGCGAGCGATGAACGCCTTGTCCGCCACCACCAGCGTGACGCCCGACGGCCCGAGGTTCTTCTGCGCGCCCGCGTAGATGAGCCCGAAGCGGCTGACGTCGATGCCCTTCCACAGGAAGTCCGAGCTCATGTCCGCCACCAGCGGCACGCCGCCCACGTCCGGGAACGTGTGCCACTGCGTGCCGAAGAGGGTGTTGTTGCTGGTGAGGTGGACGTACGCGGCGTTCGGGTCCAGGCGCAGCTCGTCCTGGCGCGGCACGCGCGTGTAGCGCTTGTCGGGCTGCGCCGTGCTCACCGCGACGCGCGGCGTGCCGTAATACTTCGCCTCGTCGAACGCCTTCTCGCTCCACACCCCCGTCATGAGGTAGTCGGCGGAGGTGCCCGGAGACAGGAAGTTCATTGGCACCTGGGCGAACTGCTGGGAAGCGCCTCCGGTGAGGAAGAGGACCTGGTGGGTGTCGGGAATGCCCAACAGCCGGGTCAACAAGGAGATGGCTTCCTCGTGAACGGCTTCGTATTCCCGGCCGCGGTGGCTGTGCTCCATCACCGACATGCCGGAGCCCTGGAAGTCGAGCAGCTCGTCGCGAGCGCGCTCGAGGGCGGGCAGTGGCAGACCGGCCGGGCCGGCGTTGAAGTTGATGATGCGCATGGCAGTGTCCCTTTTTGAAATGAACGGCCGCGGAGACATTCTTCCCCCAGCGCCCCCCTCGGTGCCAGCGAGAAGAAGGCTGCCTGCCTGCTTCCGGGGAAGCGGCGGCGCCCACCGGTGCTGTGGCCGGAGGCTGTTCGCGGGGGTCTGGAGGACAGGTGGGTGCGTCGGAGGGACTGACGGAGTGGGTACGGCGGGCATCGCTGGGGCAGGCGTCTGCCTTCAGCGAGCTCTACCGGCGCACGCGTCCACAGGTGGCGCGGCTGGTGGGGGGCTTCGCTCCACTGGACCCGGATGAGGTGGAAGACGTCATCCAGGAGACGTTCGTCCGGGCATTCCGGGCGCTCCCTCGGCTGAAGGAGCCCGGGGCCTTCGAGTCATGGCTGCTGTCCATTGCCCGCAACCGGGCCCGGACGCGACTGGAGCGGAAGTCGAACACCCGGCGGCTGGAGGAGGACGTGGCGGACCCGGAGCCGGAGACGGTCCCCCACCTTCCCGAGGCCCTCCAACTGGAGCGCGACATCGAGGTGGTGCGGCAGCTCATCGCGGAGCTGCCGGAGGGCGAAGAGAAACGGACGGTGCACCTCTTCTACATTGAGGGTGAACTGTCCGCGCGGGAGATTGCCGAGAAGCTGGGCGTGGGAAAAAGCGCGGTGACGATGCGGCTGGAGCGGTTCCGGTCTCGCATCAAGCGCGAGCTGCTGCGGCGAGTCCTCGCCGGCCGGTGGGAGTGAGTCCTCATGAGACACCTGGATGACGGCGCGATGCTCGCCCTGGCCCACCGGGACGCCGAAACCGTGAGGTACTTCGCGGAGCACCTGGCCCACCCGTGCGACACCTGCGAGGCGTTCCTCGCCGCCCACGCGGGCCCGGGGCTGCTCGACGGACAGGTGGATGCGCTGCTTCTGGGACTGGCCCCTCGCGCGGCCGCGGAGGCGCCGCTGGACGAGGTGGGCCTGGCCCGGGTGCGCCGCGCGCTGCACACCCAGCGGCCCGGCCTCCGGCGCTGGGGCCTGGTGGCGGGAGGCCTCGCGGCCTGTGTCCTCGCCCTGGTCCTGCTCCCGCGCATGCGGGTGGCCAGCTCGGAGGATTCGTCCGCGAACTGGACGGGACAGAAGGGCGGCGCGGCGCGCATCGCGCTGGAGCTGTCCGTGGTGGCGCGCGACCAGAGTGGAGGGCTCCGGCGCCTGGACCCGAGCGGCCCGGTGCTGGACTCGGACGTGCTGCTGCTGCGCTACCACGCCACCGAAGCGGGCACCGCCCTCCTCTTCGAACAACGGGAGGGCGAACGTCCGGAGCTGCTGGGCGAGTTCCCGCTGGTGGCGGGAACGCACGACCTGCAAGGGCCTCAGGGCCTGGCGGGCGTGAGCCTCGCGGGAGAAACCGGGCCGGTGACGCTGTGGCTGGTCGGGTCCGCGGGACGGCCGCCTCCGGCGGAGGCCGTCAGGGAACTGTTGGAGGGCGAAAACCCGGCGTGGGAGCGCTCCGAACTGGCCATCATCCGGTTCGACGTGCGGGTCCGAAGCGGCCAGAATCGTCCCTGAACGGTTCCTCGTGAGGCGACTCCTTCCCATCCTCCTGACGTGCCTGGTCGCGTGCGCGGCGCCCTCTTCGGGTGTGAAGGGCGGCATGGTGCCGCTCAAGCTCGATGAGTCCGCGCTGTCCAGCGCCTATCAGCCGCGCCGGATGGCCCTGCTGGTGGGCATCGCCTCGTTCGACGACCCCCGCTGGCAGGGGCTGCGCTACACCGGCAAGGACGCGAGGGACCTCGGCGCGGCGCTCAAGGACCCGGCGCGCGGCAAGTTCGACCAGGTGCGCGTGCTCACGCGCCGCGAGGACACCACACGCGAGGCCATCCTCGCCGCGCTCCGGCAGCTCAAGAAGGAAGCGAACCGGCCCGACGACGTGGTGGTCGTCTACTTCTCCGCGCACGGCACGCTGGCGCGCGACGC
The DNA here is from genome assembly GCF_000280925.3 of Myxococcus hansupus. Lineage (NCBI taxonomy): Bacteria > Pseudomonadati > Myxococcota > Myxococcia > Myxococcales > Myxococcaceae > Pseudomyxococcus > Pseudomyxococcus hansupus. The sequence goes on along the minus strand of NZ_CP012109.1, from coordinate 2,283,542 downwards.
GAAGGGCGAGCTGCGGCGCTACCTCGTCACGCGGGACGCGTCGTACCGCAACATCCCCCAGACGGCGCTGAGCATGGACGCGCTGAAGGCGGAGTTCGACGGGCTGGCCAGCCGCAGGCGCATGCTGGTGCTGGCCACGTGCCACAGCGGCAGCGGCAAGTCCCTGCTGCCCAAGGAGCTGAAGGCGGAGCTGGCGGGCATCAAGGCCGGCTTCTACGCACGCCCCCTGGAGGAGTCGTCGCGCGCGTCCATGGTGTTCGCCGCCTGCGACTGGGGGGAGACGGCGCGCGAGGACGAGGGCCTGCGCAACGACATCTACACCCACTTCCTCATCGACGGCTTGAGCGGCGCCGCGGACCGCAACGGCGACGGCGCCGTCACCGCCACCGAGGCCCATGACCACGCACGCCGCCGCACCTTCGCCTTCACGGAAGGACGACAGCGTCCGTCGGCGGAAATCCTGGAGGTGGGCGCGGACCCGGTGGTGCTCTCCGGCAGCATCACCCGGACCGGCCGCCCGGAGCTGTTCTCCTACAACCCGCGCCTGGACGGCTTCACGTTGAAGGTGGACGGCGAGCCGCGCACCGAGCTGCCCGGTGGCGCCGCGGTGACGCCCGGCAAGCGCACGGTGGAGCTGACCAAGGGCGACTCGCTGCTCATGCGGCGCGACGTGGACGTGGCCGTGGGCGACCGGCTGCCCCTGGAGCGGCTGCTGGCGGAGGCCTTCCCACGGCGCTCCCTGTCGCTGCTGGGCGGGATGTTCTCCTTCGTGGACGCGAACAGCCGCGCCGAATTGCTGCCCGTGGCCCCCGAGGTGGCGCTGTCCCTGCGCTTGGAGGACCAACCACTCCAGGACTTCGCCCTGCTCTTCGACGCGGCCTTCAGCACCGGCAGACGGGAGCTGCGTCTCACCCCGTCGAGCGAGGTGCCGTTCCGCTACACCACGTTCTCCGCGGGCGCCGCCCTGCCCTACCTCTGGCGTTGGGAGCGGCTGACGCTGTTCGCGGGGCCGCGTGTGGCCGGCCTGTACCTGGGGCGGTCCTTTGACGTAGAGGCAGCCACCCGAGGGCAGCGGTATTTCACCGTCAGCCCCGGCGTGGTGGGCGGAATCGTGTGGCGCGTGGGTGAGCGGCTGGAGCTGATGTCCCAGGCGCAGCTCATGTTGACGTATGTCGTCGTGGACGGGCAGGGGCAGGCCGTGGGTTTCACGGGTGGATGGGCCGGCGCGGGATACCGCTTCTGATGCGCTCGATGTTTCAAATCGCCTGGACCGCCCTGCTGCTGTCAGGTGTCGTGGCCTGCGGCAACCTGGAGAACGCGCCCTTCCGCGTGGGCACCGTGCATGGGCAGCTCACGGAGAGCGACGCGTCCGTGGCCATGGTGTCCCTGGTGGACCAGCCCGGCATGAGCAGCCATGTGGAAGAGGATGGCCGCTTCACGCTGGAGAACGTCCCCGCGGGCCCCGCCGAGCTGTTCATCGTCGCCACCGCCGACAAGGCCGCGCGCGTCCGCGTGGACGTGATGGGCGGCCAGGCCATCCAGGTGCAACCGGTGGCGCCCACGCCCGCGGGCTTCTTCGACATGCGGGTGAAGACGACCAACGGCTTTCGCCTGTCGGCGGCCGAGGTCTCCGTGGAGGGCACCCCCTTCCAGCGCCTCCTGCTGGACGCGAAGGGCCGGCTGCGCGTGGGCCCCCTGCCAGACGGCTGCTACACGGTGAATGTGTCGGCCACGGGCTTCCCGGCCACCCGCGCCGAGGCCTGCGCGGGACCGGGTGAGCGCAAGGAGCTCAAGGTCGACCTGGAGGTGGACGAGGAGCTCCTCAACCTGGGTTGCGAGGAGGTCGGCTGCGAGGAGGGGCTGGTGTGCGCTCCCAACTCGAAGTGCCTCGAATGCTTCGGCAACTCGCACTGCGCCCCGGGCCTGTCGTGCAGGGGCAACCGCTGCGAAGGACCTGGTCCGCTCTGCGCGCCGTGCACCGGCGACTGGCAATGCGCCCCCGGGAGCCACTGCGAAGTCCTGCCCGAAGGCACCGCCGCCTGCGTTGCCCGGTGCAGCTCCGACGACGATGGCCGCCCCGCGGCCCATGCCGCGCCAGACGAGGATTGCGCGGCCCACTGCGCGCCGGGATTCACGTGCCAGACGGGGCGGTGCCTGCCGGATGCCGCGCGCTTCGCGGGTTGCCATGCCGTGCGCAGGCTCGACACGCCCTGCACCAGCAACGCGGGCTGCCACGAGCTGGGCCTGATGGAAGGCATCTGCCTCCGCGGCGCCTGCACGGTGACGTGTTCGACCGACAGCGACTGCCCAAGCCAACGCCGCTGTGGGACTTCGCCGGCGGGCCGCGTCTGCCTGCCAAGGATGTAACGCCGTGGCACATCGCGCCACCTCGAAGCTGCGGCTCGTCCTGGTGGCCCTCTGTGCCGTTTCGGTGTGGGGTTGTGAGCCGCGGCGACGTCCGCCCCCAGTCTCCCCCACCAACACCGCCCCGCATCTGTCGCTCCACGTCACCTCGGACATCACCGCGCTGCGCGTGGGCCAGCCCGTGGACGTCGAGGCCGTCGTCGAGGACGCGGAAGATGGCGCCGCGCTGAACGCGAGCGTGCTGTGGGTGACGTCCGTCGAGGGCCAGCTCGCTCGCGGCGCGCGGGCCACCCTCGTCTTCCAGGAGCCGGGTGAGCAACTGCTGACGGCGTCCGTCATGGACACCGGCGGGCTGGCCGCCAGCGCGTCCCTGGCCTTGAACGTCCGCGCGAGGGGCGCCCCCGTGGCCACCGTGGCGCGGCCCGCGCCGGGCAGCGTGTTCAACCTGGGCGAGGTGCTGGGGCTGGAATGCGTGGCGCTGACGGAGCAGGGCGTGCGCCTGAGAGGCCGCGCGGTGCAGTGGGCCTCCGTCCTGTCCGGCCCGCTGCCCGCGGGTGACGTGGTGCGGGCGACGCTGTCCGTCGCGGGAGAGGACACGCTCCGCTGCACCGCGGTGGACCCGGACACCGGCGTCTCCGCCTCCGCCACCGTGCGCGTCACGGTGCGCGCCACCCGGGCCCCCACCGTGCGCATCACCCAGCCCGAGTCCCACGAGGTCTTCGTGAAGCAGGGCGAGGCCCCACCGCATGGCGCGGCCGTCCGCTTCCACGCCACCGCCCAGGACTTCCAAGCCGAAGGCGGCCCGGGAAACCTGGACGACGTCGTGGAGTGGGCGCTGGCACCCTCCGGCCGGCTCCTGGGGCGAGGCCCGGCGCTGACGCACACCTTCACCACGCCCGGGGACTACGCGGTGACGGCGCGCGTGGTCGACGGACAGGGATACGCCGCGGTGGACAGCGTGCGGGTGCGGCTGGTCACCAACCTCCCGCCGCGCTGTGAGATGGAGCTGCCCACCAGCGAAAGCCCCCGGCTGCGGCAAGGCGTTCCGAGCACGCTGCGCGCGACCTGCGTCGACCCGGAGACGGAGCGGTGGCTGGCCCCCATCTGGACCACCAACGTGGAGCCCACGCCCCTGGGCGCGGGAGAGACAATCAACGCGGTGCTGTCCGTGGCGGGCGCCCAGGTGCTGTCCGCCTGCGCGGTGGACCCCGAGGACCCCTCACTGCGAGGCTGCGTGGAGCGGCCCGTGCGCGTCATCGTCAACACGTCACCCAACGACTGCGCCATCCAGTCCCCGCTGCCCGATGCGGTCCTGAACGCGGGCGTGCCGCTTTTGCTGGTGGGCTCCGCGGCGGACGCCGAGGACGCTCGGGCGAGCCTGCGCTACACGTGGGTGTCCTCCCGGGACGGCGCGCTGGCCCAGGGCCCGAACACGTCCACGAAGCGCCTGTCCATGCCGGGACGCCATGTGCTGACGCTCACCGCGACGGACCCGTGGGGCCTCGCCTGCGCCGCCACCGTGGCCGTGAATGTGAATGGCGCGCCCGAGGTGCGAATCGAGAGCGTGACGCAAGGCCTCCTCGATTGCAGCCGAGGCCCCTGCGTCGAGGGACAGGCCGTGCTGCTCACCGGCTCCGCCAGAGCAGCGGCCACCTCGAGCAGCATCACCGAGTTGAGCTGGCTCGACAATCTGTCGGGCCCCCTGCTCACCTTCACGGTGCCGCCGCTCCCCGCCGCGACGCTCTCCGTCCCGAGCTCCGGGCGACATACAACCGTCTTGACGGCCAGGGACTCACAAGGCGCGGTGGGCAGAGCCGCGACCTCCTTCACGGTGCTACCCCCTGGCCACTCGCAGTTGTTGAGCGCGGTGCCTGGCGCGCAGCGGCCCGTGGTCGCGATGGCGCTCACGGCCGACGGCCTCCGCTACGCGGACGGCGCATCGCCTTGGGTGTATGCGGCGTCCAGCACCGTCCCCCGGCTGGAGGTGGATGCGCCAGCGCGCTCGCTGTTCACCCTCCGAAACGGGGAGGATGAGACGCTGTTCGTCGGCACGGAGGGAGGCACCCTCCACCGCTGCGTGCGCGGCACCTGCACACGCCACGCGGGGGCGATGCTGAGCGCGGCCGTCACCGCCGTGGCCGCCTGGGCGACACCAGACGTGCTGCTGCTGGGCACCCGGCATGGGCTCGTCCTCACCCGCGCGAGCGACCCGTCGGCCGGAGGACGCGAGGGCACCGTCGGAGGGCGCCGCCTGCTGGAAGGCCGCGAGGTGCGGCAGCTCGTCATCTCCCCCGTGTCCACGCCGCTGCACGTGACGGCCTGGGCCGCCACCTCCGGAGGACTGGCGGAAATCACCTTCTGGGATGAAGAGGACTTTGAGCCCGGGCTCGCCACCGTCACGGTGGTGTTTCATACGCCGCCCGCCGTCCTCGACGATGACGTCCTGTCCGTCGCCGTGGGCCCCGAGGGACAGGTCTTCGTGGGCACGCGGATGGGGTTCAGCGCGCTGGGACAGCCCGGCCCCGCCCTGCGAGACGCGCCCTGGGGACTGCAGGATGAGGAGGTTCGCGCGCTCCACTTCGAACGGCAGCACCCCGGGGACGGCGTGTCCCGAGACATCCTCTGGGCCGGCACGAAGGGAGGGCTGGTGCGCTACGACTTGACGGCGGACATCGTCAGCCACTTCGGCGCGAACGAAGGCCTGCCAGACCCGGACGTGAGCACGCTGCACGTGGCGTCGGAGCAGCTTCGCTACGTGGGCACCGCCCAGGGCCTCGTGACGTCCCCCTGGCACTGAGCACGCGAAGGCGCGCGCTCACCCTTCTCCGTCGGTGGGCAGGAGCACCAGTCCCTCCCGGGCCTGAAGCATCACCGTCGCCCGCAGCTCCGCCTGGGACATCCCCGTGGCCGTCGACACCTCCGCCAGGGAGAGCCCCTCCACCGCCATCTTCAGCACCAGCAGCGCGGGCGACGTCGCGGCCATGAAGTACGTCTTCAACAGCCCCGGGTGCCGCCACAACAGCGCCAGCTCCGCCCCGGGCTCGGGCGCCGCGAGGGCGCCCCGCGCACGCACGTAGGCGCAGAGCTGGAAGTCGTGCTCCAACACCACCAGGGTGGGATTGGCCGTCAGTCGCGCCACGGACGTGGGGCTCGCGTCCTCGGCGGCGTACACCGCGAAGTCCGTCCACTCGAAGCGGGCCAGGGGCGCGGCGAAAGGCGCCAGTCCCAGCGAAGCCGTGGCGTCCGCGAGGAACGCGGGAAAGCCCTCGCACAGATGGTTGAGCTCGTGGTGCCGCGCGGGCCGGGTCCTCGTGAAGTCCCGCACCAGCGCGCCCCACGCATCCTGCCCCACCGCGTCGCGCGTCAACGGGAACACCTTCTCCAGCGCCGCGCGGACATGGCCACGCACGAAGTCCCCATAGAGCGAGACCCGCTCGCGCGGCGCGTCCCACTCCGGGTGCCGGGCGTACAGCGCGTCGAGCGACGCCGTCCCGGGCTCGGAGAGATAGGCCCCCATGCTGTCGAAGAACGCCCGCAGCGACGGCTTCATCGTCCCGGCGCCTCCCGCAGCACCGTGCGCGCCGCGTCCGCTTCGTCGAGCACCGCGTCCAGGGAAGGGATGTCCTGGTCCCATTCGATGAGCGTCGCGACGGGTCCGGTGCGCGCCAGCACATGGCGGTACAGCGACCAGACGTCGTCGCAAACCCGGTCTCCGTGAGTGTCCACGATGACGTCCGGGTAGCGCGTATGGCCCGCCAGGTGAATCTGCACCACGCGCTCCAGCGGCAGGGCGTCGATGAACGCGCGCGCGTCGTAGCCGTGGTTGAGCGCGTTGACGTAGACGTTGTTCACGTCCAGGAGCAGCCCACAGTCCGCCTGCTCGACGACGTGACGAAGGAAGTCCGCTTCCTGGAGCGTGCCGCCGGGCATGCGCGCGTAGTAGCTGGGGTTCTCCAACAGGAAGGGGCGCCCCACCCGGTCCATCACCTCGCGCACGCGGGGCACCACGTGCTCCACCGCCGCCTCGCTGAAGGGCAGCGGCAGCAGGTCATGCAGATACACACCGTCCAGCCGCGAATAGCAGAGGTGGTCCGAGAAGAAGGGCGCATCCACCCGCTTCACCAGGGCCGTCAGTCCGCGGACGTAGTCCTCATCCAGCGCGTCCGGTCCGCCGATGTTCAACCCCACGCCGTGGGGCAACACGGGCCAGCGCTCCTTGCAGGCCTCCACGGCCCGCTGCGAGCGCCCACCCAACGTCAGGAAGTTCTCCGGGATGATCTCCACCCAGTCGAGCGCGCGCTCCGTGCGCGGCAACTCACCGTAGAAACTCCTTCGCAGTCCAATGCCCGCTCCCAGCGGCTTCAACCCATGTCGCTGTGCATACGTCACGGCCACGGCGGGGAACCTCTCCAGGAGCAGGAAACAACCCGGGCGGCGGTGCGACGCTCCGACCGCCCGGAGCACTTCGGGCCCAGCGGAAGGAACTACTCCTTCTTCTGACCGTTGCAGGAGCCCGCGCCGCACGAGCCGGCGCCACAGCTTCCCTCGGCGCCCTTCTCCTCGGTCGCGGCGGGAGCGCCCTCCTGCGCCTCGGTCGCGCCGCTGCTCTCGGCGCCCGTCTCCTCCGTGGTGGCCGGCTCGACTTCCGCCGACTTCTTGGTGGCACAACCCGTCGCGAGCGAGGCCAGGGACAGGGTGCCGACAACCGCTGCGAGAGCCTTGACGTTCATGGCTGCCTACTTCCTTTCGGTACTGCGTGGGGGGTGCGGAGGTCGCGGGTGCATTCAGGGTGTTTCGCCGTGGCTGCGCCGACCGACCACCGAATCACGCAACAGACTGTCTCGGGCGGGTACCAGCGAGACGCCGTTGGGTCCGTTCTGGACACCCAGCGCTTCTAGCAGACCCGCCTGTTCCACAAAAGCAGGCCGCGACAAGTGCCGCTCCAACAGAGCATTGAACAGCGGCTGTCCGGCAATGGCATCCACCGCCGCGCCGAACGCACCCAAGGTGGAAGAACTCCCGCGCCGCGCGAGCAACTCCAGCACGTCATCCAGACCTCGCGTGTTTCCAGTGATACGGCGCAATTCCACGTCGAGATGCAACGCGAACAGCGCTCCCGTCCAATAGACAGCGAGCGAGAAGCCGTCTTGAGACACAGCCTCCTGCATGGAGCGCGATTCCTGGCCTTCGCGCGCACGGGCGAAGCCGTCCACCAGCTCCGTCCAGGCCTGTAGCGCGTCCTGCCGTCCGGAACGGGCTCGCGCGACTTCCGTGTAGTAGGTGGCCAGCCCTTCCGACAGCCACGGCACGCGGGGAACGAACACGGGGTGCGTCAGGTGCAACATCTCGTGCACGGCCACCCAGTCCCGCGCGAAGTCCGCGGCCACCGCGTCCTGTCCCACGCTGATGGAGATGCTGGGGGGCGAGCTCCACCGCACCATGCCGAAGACGCTCGGGCCCGGATGTCCCGGTGCGGGAATCACGCGCACGGTGATGCGCGGATGCGGGAAGGCGCGCCGCACGGTGCGGACCTCCTCCGCGGCCTTGCCCAGCCACGTACACACCGCCGCGTCGCTCAAGTGCGTGAAGCGCCCCAGAATCGCCACGTCGAGCACGGCGTCCGGCAACCGCACCTGGCACCGGCGCCCGCCGAAGCCGTGGAAGCCCGAGTCCACCAGGTCCTCGCCGCGCAGCCGGTACACGCCATCTTCATCGGCCTGCCAGGGCAACAACACGTCGGCCCCCGACACCGCGAGCTCCACCCGCATGCCCGGCTTCACCGTCAGCGGCCGGATGAGGTACGCGCGGCCCGCGACGTGGCGCGCGTCGCCATCCCCCGCGCCTTGGAAGAAGTCCGGCCCCTGCTCCCGGATGACGGCATCCAGCGCATACCGGTAGCGCAGCAGGCGGGTGCCCTTGGGCAGCGACACGCGCCCCTCCCGCACGGCCACCGGGTGGACCCCGCCCTCCTCCGTGTGCACGGCCACCGTCGTCACCGCGCCGGGCTGGCTGAAGAGGAACTCCCGAGGCGCGTCACGAACGAGCACGACCTCCACGTCCACCGCATGCTCGGGCACGCGGACGTAGGTGAGGCGGTAGCGGAGCGCCGTCAGGTCCTCCGCGCGACGCGGGCGCACCGACGCCTGACAGGACACCAGCGTCAGGCCGAGCAGCAGGACGGCGAACGCAGCCTTCATAGGCGTGACAGCGTGACGCATGGCGGCCCGGACGAGAACCCCGCCCGCGCTCCGCCGGGAGAGGGACCAACACTTGTCCGGCGGTACCCCACACTCGACGGCACGGCGGGGCAAGCCGCGCACGGGTTCAGCGCGCCTTCTTCCGAGCCGGGGCCGGCGCCGAGCCCCCTTCCTCGCCCGCCAGCAGGAACTCTCGCGCGGCCTCCAGAATCTCATCGGAGAGCGGCAACGGACGCGTCGCGCGGGCCAGGGTCATGGCACCGAAGAGCAACGCCAGCGTCGCCAGCGCGCGCTTGCGGGCCGTCACCCCACCCTCCCCCGGCACGCGCGCGCCCATCTCCGCCACCAAGGCCTCCACGCCCTCACTGAAGGAGCCACGGGCCTCTGGAGGGCCCCGCGTCGTCAGGTCCGAGAGCACCGAGGGGAGGATGCAGCCCGTCTCCGGGTTGTCCCGGACGTGGTGGTTGAGGTAGCGGCGGACGAAGTGGCTCAGCCACTCCCCGCCGCGCAGTCCCTCGAGACCGCCGAGCCACCGGTCCTGCTGCCGCTGGAAGAACGAACGCACGGACTCCGCGACCAACACGTCCTTGGAGCCGAAATGGGAGTAGAAGCCCCCCACCGTCAGCCCCGCCGCGCGCATCACGCGCTCCACGCTCGCGCCCGCGAAGCCCTCCTTGCGGAACAGCGTCTCCGCCGCCGCCAGGATGCGCTCTCGCGTGGCCTGCTTGTGCTCGGGTCCGTACCGCATCGTCTCCGCCTTCTCCTACTCACGGCCTCCCGCTCCGGGCGGCCGGAACAGCATGCACGTCGTCGTGCCGTGCGCATACAGCTTCCCGCTGGCGTCCGTCAGCTTCGCCTGGGCGGTGGCCGTGCGAGCGCCCACGTGAATCACCTCGCCGGTGCACGTCAGCGGCCCTGAGTCCTGGGTGATGGCGCGCACCATGTTCACGTGAAGCTCCAGCGTGGTGTACCCCGCCCCCGCGGGCAACGTGGTGTGCACCGCGCACCCCAGCGCCGAGTCCATCACCGTCGCGGCCAGGCCCCCGTGCACCGTGCCAATGGGGTTGTAGTGGTACTCGGCGGGCTGGACCTCGAACACCGCCCGCCCCTCGGAGACCTCCACGGGCGCGAAGCCCAGCACCGCCGCGATGGGCGCCCCCGGCACCTCGCCTCGCAGGATGGCGCGCAGATACTCCAGCCCGGACAACGACTTCGCCGCGGCCACGCCCTCCCGGGTGTCCTTCCACGTCACCGTCCGGGTCCGCTGCCCACCTGCCTCTTCACGCATCGCCGCGCCTCCGCCAATGAATGATGGCTGTCATCCCATGAATCCATGGATGAATCGTGCCCATCAGGATGTGTTGCCTCTTTTGAATGATGACCATAATACCACCCCCAGCGCAACGCGAGTGGAAGCCAGGGCGGTGTGGGCCGGCGCCCGGTCTCGCGCGGCGCGCACAGGGAGGCGTCCATGCAGAAGCGGCGAATCGCGGTGACGGGGCTGGGGCTCATCAGCCCCTGTGGCACGGGGGTGGAGAAGAGCTGGGAGGCCCTGGTCCGCGGACAGAGCGGTGTGGGGCCCATCACCCTCTTCGATGCGAGCGGGCTGGATTGCCGCATCGCGGGAGAGGTGCGCGACTTCAAGCCCGAGGACTTCATCGAGCGGCGGGAGCTGCGGCGGATGGACCGCTTCGCGCAGTTCGCCGTGGTGGCGGCGGACATGGCGCTGGCGGACTCCGGACTGAAAATCACCCCGGAGAACGCCGACCGGGTGGCGACCATCATCGGCTCGGGCATTGGCGGCCTCTCCAGCATGGAGGAGACGTACCGCCGCGCGCTGGAGAAAGGGCCGGACCGCATCAGCCCCTTCTTCATCCTTCAGATGATCATCAATCTGGCGCCGGGTTACGTGTCCATGCGCCACGGCATCAAGGGGCCGAGCTGGTCCACCAACTCCGCGTGCTCCACCAGCGCCCACGCCCTGGGCGAGGCGATGCGCGGCATCCAGCGCGGTGACTTCGACGTGGCCGTCGCGGGCGGCGCGGAGGCGCCCATCTCCCTTCTGGGCGTGGGCGGCTTCGCGGCGATGAAGGCCCTGTCCACGCGAAACGACGCGCCCCAGGCCGCCAGCCGTCCCTTCGACGAGGACCGGGATGGCTTCGTGCTCGCCGAGGGCGCCGGCATGCTCGTCCTGGAGGCCTGGGAACACGCCGAGGCCCGGGGCGCGCACATCCACGCCGAGCTCGCCGGGTACGGCGCCAGCTCCGACGCGTACCACGTCACCCAGCCCGCACCGGGACACGAAGGCGCGCAGCGGAGCATGCGGGCGGCCCTGGCCGACGCGGCGCTCTCCCCCGCGGACATCGGGTACATCAACGCCCACGGCACCTCGACGGACATTGGCGACGTGCTGGAGATGGAGGGCATCACCCACGTCTTCGGCGACGCCGCGCGCACGGTCGCCGTGTCCTCGACCAAGTCGATGACGGGCCACATGAACGGCGCGGCCGGCGCCGCGGAGGCCGTCATCAGCGTGCTGGCCCTGACCCGGGGCGTGCTTCCCCCCACCATCAACCTGGAGCGGAAGGACCCGCGCATCCACCTGGATTGCGTGCCCCAGGTGGCCCGCACCGCCCACGTGGACGCCGTCATGAACAACTCGTTCGGCTTTGGCGGAACGAACGTGTCCCTGATATTCCGCCGATCGCGCCCCGCCCCCGTGACGGGTCTGTAAACCGCCGTTTCCGCGTTTACCGAAGTGTCACCCGGGGATGCCGCATCGCATCAGTAAATGCTTGACAGGACCCGGCGACGCCGAGGCCGCCTGTCCGATGGGCTGCCCGCAAGGACAATGATTCCATGGAGTTGGCGCGGCCGGAGGCGCCCTCTCCGCCTCCAGGGCACCCGGCCCGTCGCCGGGCCGACAGGGGTCCCCCGGCCCGAAATCCGTCATTGCAAATCGGTAAATCGATTTGCAAAGTGGGTGAGGCACCCGTGGCGCGCGCGGCCATTCGCGATCGCAAAAGGTGCCTCTGCATCTGGCCATGAACGACAACGCACTGAACGCCAACGTGGGCCTGAAGCTTCGAGGACTGCGCCTTGCCCGGAACATCAAGCAAGCGGACGCAGCCAAGGACCTGGGCGTTTCCCCGGCGTACCTGAACCTCATCGAGAAGGGCAAACGGGTGATGCCCTTCCCGCTGCTCTGGAAGGCCCTTCGCTACTTCGACCAGGACCCCGAGCAGTTCATGTCCACGCTGGGCGAAGGCCGCGTGGATGAAGCGCTCGCGAAGCTGCTGGACGAGCCGCTCCTCAAGAGCCTCGACATCGACCCGGAGTCGCTCCAGTCGCTCTCCGCGGAGCCGAAGCTCGCGGGCACGGTGGCGGCGCTCTTCAACCTCTACAAGAACACGCGCACGCAGTTGGAGAACGTGCTGGCGCAGCTCAACGTGGAGGAGCGCACGCGCGCCCAGGGAGGCACGGTCCACGGCATGTCGCCGGGCGTGCGCTTCGACTACTCGCCCTTCGACGAGGTCAGCGACTTCCTGGAGAAGCACCGCAACTACTTCCCGGAGCTGGAGGAGCAGGCGGACGCGCTGCGCCGCGACGTGCGGCTGGAGCGGCAGCTCACCAGCGGCCAGCTCATCCGGCTCCTGGAGGAGCGCTTCGGCTACCGCGTCCTCTTCGACGACCCGTCCCCGTCCGGTTCGTCCGTGGTGCGGCGCCTGGACCCCGAGGAGCGGACGCTGACGCTGTCGCCCTTCCTCACCGAGCAGCCCCTGAAGTTCCAAATCGCCGCGTCCATTGGCCTGTTGGTGATGGACCGCGAGAAGCTGCTGGAGCGCGTGCTCGACGCGGGCCGCATGCGCCACGGCGAAACGCAGCGGCTCATCAAGGTGAACCTGGCCAACTACTTCGCCGGCGCGTTGATGCTGCCCTACGGGGACTTCTTCAAGGAGGTCCAGCGCACGCGCTACGACGTGGAGCTTCTGTCGAGCATCTTCGGTTCCACCTACGAGACGGTGGCGCACCGCCTGTGCAACCTGTCGGACCCGAAGCGGCCCGGGCTGCCCTTCCACTTCCTGCGCGCGGACATCGCCGGCAACATCTCCAAGCGCTACAGCGGCACCGGCATCCGCTTCGCCTCGGGCGGCGGGAGCTGCGCCAAGTGGGCCGTCCACCTGGCCTTCCTCAACCCGTCCCAGCTCACGCGGCAGTACTCCATCATGCCGGACGGCACCTCGTACTTCTGCTTCGCCAAGGTGCAGCTCCAGCCGATTGAAGGCTCCATCGTCAAGGGCACCGCGTACTCCATTGGCCTGGGGACGCACGCGGAGAACGCGAAGTACCTGGCCTACGGCCTGCCCACGACGGACCTGCGCAAGGACGCCATCCCCTCCGGCATCTCCTGCCGCTTCTGCGAGCGCACCGACTGCAACCAGCGCGCGGCGGCCAGCTACCGCTTCGCCTTCGCCTTCGACGAGTACACGAAGAAGGACTGCTTCTTCTCGCCCATCCTCGTCCACGAGAAGGCCGAGAAGGTGGAGAAGGAGCGGGCCCCCGGGGTCCCCGCCCTGGCCGTCCACGGCAACGGAAACGGCGCCGAGCACGCCAACGGGACTGTCGGGAGCGAGAAGGACGATTCGTTGGACAAGACCTCCCGCCGCCGCAAGGGTGGCGACGCCTGAGGCTCGACATGCACCACCCGCCCGAAGACTCCCAACGCACCCACATCCTCGACGCCATCCAGAAGCAGAAGAACGCGCTGGCGCCGCTGCGCATCACCGGCTCGCCCACCGACGTGGGCCATGGGCTGGTGAACCTGGCCGAGCTGCACGGCCTGCTGGAGGACCACGCCGCCAGCCGGCAGTTCTACGAAGAGGCGCTCGAGAAGTTCCAGGAGGCCAAGTACAAGCCCGGCCAGGCGCAGGCCCTGATGGGCCTGGGCGTGGTGAAGGCGAACTTCGAGGATCACCGCGGCGCCATCGAGCTGATTGCCCGCTCGGCCATGCTCTTCAACGAGTCCAAGGACCGCGAGGGCGAGGCCCTGGCCCGCGCCTGCATCGGTGAGTCCCTGCGCTCGCTGGGCCAGCCCGAGGGCGCCGAGGAGAAGTACCAGGAGGCCCTCATCCTGCTGCGCCAGACGCGCAACCCGGACCGCGTGGCGCGCCTGCTCCTGGACATCGGCGACATCCGCATGGAGAAGGGCGAGTACGAGCCCGCGCGCAAGCGCTTCCTGGAGGCCGTGCCGCTGCTGGAGCAGGGCGACGACGCGGAGACGCTCGCGCTGGGGCACCTGCTGCTGGGCGAGTCGGAAGGCCTCTTGGGGAACCATGAGGGCGCGCGTCCGCACCTGCTCCGCGCGGTGGAGCTGTACCAGGAGCTGCACGACCACGCGTATGAAGCCCGCGCCCGCTGGGATTTGGGCCTGTCCTGCTACTACCAGCAGGACTACGCGGCGGCCCGCAAGCAGTTCGAGACGCTGCTTCCGCTCTACGAGGACCTGGGCCAGACGGGCGAGGTCGCGAAGGTGCAGAACGTGCTCGCCCACTTCACCGCGCGCGGCGTGTGAGCGCTCTTCCCAGGCGAAGGGGAGAGCGCCCCACGCGCGCTTCCCTACGCTTGGATGCCGGCGCCCACGGCGAGCGCGAGCAGCCCCAGCACGCCCGCGGCCATCATCGTGTAGCGCCACTCACCGCGCAGGCCCAGCAACGTCCCCGACACCGCGAGCCGCGCCACGGGCGTCACCAGCAGCAGTGACGCGGCGCCCTTGCGCAATAAGTCGATGGCGACGTGGACACGCTCGGATTGCGGCAGGGACTCCAGGCCCAGCGACAAGACGAACATGCCGCCGCTGACCACCCCGCCGATTCGCAACACCCGCGCGATCCACCGGTCTCCCGCCACCGCGCGTTCCCGGTGATGGTGTTGCACCTGCTCCGCGGGGCCCGCGTCCGGGGGCGCCTGGCCTTCCTGGGAACGCAGCGAGGCGGCCCCTCCCGAGACCGCCACGTTGGACACGGCGCCGGCGTGTTCCGCCGCCACCACCACGGATACGGAAGTGCGTGCCGCTCGCGCTTCCTCGGGCTCACTCATTTCAGAATGCTCGGCCACAATCCCTCCCCCCCTTCCACAGCATCTGCGCGGCGACCACCAGCAGCACCACCGCGAACAGCCGCTTGAGCACCACGGTCGGTACCTTCGGCATCAACCGGCTGCCCACGTAGGCGCCCCCCAGGACACCCACCACCAGCGGCGACACCAGCGCCAGTTTGAGATGGCCCCTCAACGCGTACGCGGCAACGCTCGCGGCGCCGGTGACGCCGATCATCAGGTTGCTCGTCGCGCTCGCCACCTTGAAGGGCACGTGCATGCCGTACGTCATCAGCGGCACCTTGAGCGGCCCTCCGCCCACGCCCAGCAGGGAGGACAGGCCGCCCGCCACGAACGAGCCGGAGATGCCCAGCGGGTAGTTGGCGGGCGCGTAGTCGTCGAGCGCCCCGGGCTCCTGGCGCGGCGAGCGCAGCAGCAGCATCTGCAGCGCCACGTAGAGCGTGAAGAGCCCGAACACCACCGCCACCATGGCCGGCGCCACCATGGCCGCCACCATGCCGCCAGCGATGGCGCCCAGCACCGTCGCCAGCTCCAGCGACAGACCCAGGCGGATGTCACTCAGGTGGTTGTGCACGTAACCCGCGGCGGCGGAACACGAGCTGGCCACCACGCACATGAGGCTCGCCGGAATCGCCTGCTCCAGCGGGATGTCGAACCCCAGCACCAGCGCGGGCACCAGCACGATTCCGCCTCCGATGCCGAGCATCGCGCCCAGAGTGCCCGCGAGCGCGCCCACAGCGATGAGGAGGAGGACCGTCATTCCTCTTCGAGGATAGGAGCGGCCTCGCGCATCGGACAGCGTCATTCCCCAAGCAGCGCCGGGCTCGCCAGGACGCCTGCTCTGCGGGTGTCACGCCGCTCGCGCGCCCAGCGTCCCTTCCGGGAAGACTTCCAGGAAGCGGGCCCGCGTCCGAGGCGTGAAGGTGCCTCGTGCCATGTAACCATTCAACCGACGCAAGACTCCACGCGCGGTCTCCAGCGCACCTTCCACCTCCGCCGCGAAGTCGAAGGCGTCGTTGCGGTAGAGCTCCTGGAAGGACAGCCGCGCATAGGCTGGCAACGCGCGCGCCCTGCCCACGGGGCTTGAAAGGAACAGGCCTGAGACGTACAGGCCGCGCACCCAGCCATCCACGTCCGCCTTGCTGGGCGCCTGGCCCACGCGCTCCTGGGAGGACAAACGAACCAGCTCGTAGAGGCCGCCGCCAATGCCTCGCCATGGGAAGCCCGGGCTCTTCACCACCTGACACTTCTCACGCACCCGCGACGTCCCCAGCAGGTCCATGCCGTGCAGCTCGCGCAGGTAGAAGAGCGTCTGGGCCCATTCGATGTCGCGGTGCGCCTCCAGGGCCCGCTCGCCCCGGCGGCGGTGACGCACCACCAGCCTGTCCACCACCGGATACAGCCGCCGGTCCAGGCACAGGTGCGTGAAGTAACCCGCGAGGACGGCCAGCCCTGGCTCGGTGCCCACGAGCGCGCCCGAGGCCACGAGCTCCGCCATCTTCAAGCCGAAGCCCACCGGCGCGCGCTCGTGATACAGCCGGGCGAAGTGCGGCAGCTCCCGCTCCGGCAGGAAGGCGGAGAGCCCGCCCCGGAGTCCTTCGCACAACGGCAGGTCTGGCAGCGCCGCGCCGAAGCGCGCGTACGGCAGATCCTCTGACAACGCACGCACCCAATCCGCCGGCAGCTCCCCCGGGTTGGCGGCCATCCGTTCAATGGCGGTCAGATGCATCAGCAGCGTGGGCATTCGCCTCACTGCTACCCAGTGCAACGAAGCAATGCAATGCTCGAATGAAATCCAACGCTTTGCGCGTAACAGGGCGGGCGTTACAGTCCGCGCCCTTTCCGCAGCCCTTACCTCCGTTCAGGAGTTCCACGGCCCATGAACTTCAGCTTCGTCTCCGGCGATGCCACGCGGACGAGCGGCGACCTGCTCGTCATCCCCCTCTTCGAGGGCGAGCTGGGAGACAGCGCTCCGTCCTCCCTCACCGCGGCGGATGGCGCACTGGAAGGGCGCCTGCGCGGCGCCGCCACCCAGGAGGGTTTCAAGGCGCGGGCCGACCAGAGCCTGGTGATGCACACCCTGGGACACACGTCCGCGGAGCGCGTGCTGCTGCTGGGCCTGGGCAACCGCGCCCGGTTCCACCCGGAAGTGCTGCGCCTGGCCGCGGGCCGCGCCGCGAAGACGGCGCAGCGCCTCAAGGTGACCTCGCTGGTCTTCACCCTGCCCGCCACGAACGCCGCGCACGACGCGGTGCGCGCCGCGGTGGAAGGCCTGGGCCTGGGCGCCTACCGCTTCGACAAGTACAAGTCGTCCGCCCGCGAGGAGAAGAAGGGCGCGCCGAAGCTGGGCAAGGTGTCGCTGCTGCTGCCCGAGGGCACGGAGCGCACGCGCGAGCTGGATGATGCGCTGACGCTGGCGCAGCGCGTCGCGGAGGCCACCAACTGGGCCCGGGATCTGGTCAACGAGCCGCCCAACGCGGTGACGCCCACGGTGCTGGCGGACGCCGCCCGTCAGGCCGCGAAGGAAGGCGGAATGAAGGTCACCATCGGTGGCCGCCGCGAGATTGAAAAGCTCGACATGGGCATGTTCCTCGGCGTCACCGCGGGGAGCACCGAGGAGCCCCGGCTCATCCACCTGGCGTACACGCCGAAGAACGCGCGGGACGCCAAGCGCGCGCCGCTGGCGCTGGTGGGCAAGGCCGTCACCTTCGACTCGGGCGGCCTGTCGCTCAAGCCGACGGACGGCATGGTGGACATGAAGACGGACATGGCGGGCTCGGCCGCGGTGCTGGGCGCCATGAAGGTCATCGCCGCCCTCAAGCCGCCCTTCCCCGTGCACGCCTTCATTGGCGCGTGCGAGAACATGCCCGCGGGCAACGCCTACAAGCCGGGTGACATCCTCACCTCGCGCCTGGGCAAGACGGTGGAAATCACCAACACCGACGCGGAAGGCCGCCTGGTGCTGGGTGACATCCTGACGTGGGCCAACGAGCACCAGCCGTCCGCCATCATCGACCTGGCGACGCTCACCGGCGCCTGCGTCGTCGCGCTGGGCAACTACATCGTCGGCGCCTTCGGCGAGCACGAGGACACGATGGCGCAGGTCCTCCAGTCCGCGCGCACCGCGGGCGAGGAGATGTGGCGCATGCCCATCAGCGACCTGCAGAAGGACGCGCTGCGCTCCGAGGTCGCCGACATGAAGAACTCCGGCGAGCGCTGGGGCGGCTCCATCAACGCCGCGCTCTTCCTCCGCGAGTTCGTGGGCGAGACGCCGTGGGTCCACCTGGATATCGCGGGCCCGTCCAACAGCCCCAAGGAGCGCGGCTACCTCTCCAAGGGCGGCACCGGCGTGGGCGTGCGCACCCTGGTGGAGTGGGTCCGGCTGCGCTCGCAGACGCAGGACACCGCGCCCGCCGCCGAGGAAGCTCCCGCTCCGAAGGCCAAGGCGAAGCCGGCCCGGAAGCGCGCGAAGTAACGCCTGTCTCACCGAGGGCGCCTTCGACAGGCGCCCTCACCTCACGGCCGTGGCGTGCGCGACGCCGTGGCCGGGCCGGAGAGCGGACGGACGCCCTGGATGAGGGCGTCCACGCTCCGGGGGACATCGGCGGCGGCCTGCGCCGGCCACGTGGCCAGCATCATCAGCACGCGGCCCGGGCTGCCGTCGCGCACGGCGACCTTCCCGTGCACGCCCTCCCCCACCTGGAAGTCGAAGCCCACCGCGTTGTCCGACAGCGGGATGGGCGCCGGGTCCGACGTCGTGAAGCCCGGGTGCTGGCGGAGTCCTTCGGTGAGGCGCTCGGCGAACTGCGTGGGCGAGGCCACCGCGGGCGCCACCTGCAACACCACCTGCGCGCCGGAGATGTTGTGGCGGAGGATGACGGGAATCGCGAGCCCTTCCGGCGTGCGCTCGTTCGTCTCATCGAGCTGCCAGTCCGCGGTGGGCCGGACGATTTCGAAGCCGAGGTCCTCGTCGACGTAGCGCCGTGTCGTGGAGCGGCTGTCCGCGCTCGCGGCCTCCACCGCCGGCTGCGTTCCCGAACCTCCGGTGCCCGCGTCCTTCACTCCCGCGCGCGAGCCAGCGCAGGCCGTCGACAGCACCAGGAGTCCCCACGCCCACCTGCTCATCGCGCCCATGCCCACTCCCCGCCCCCGACTGCCAGAGGGACGAACGTGGGCACGGGCCCGTGGCTAGGCCAGTCCACCCTGCAGTGTGCGGTAGGTGTTGGACAAGCGCTCCGCCACGTCGGGAGGCAAGACGTTGCGCGCTGAAAACAACGCGTACGACACGAAGGCGTCCAGCGCCTCCAGCGTGAGGGCGCGGCCCACGGCCTCGTCCCCCGAGGAGAGGTTGGCCCTCAGCCGCGCCACGTCCACGCGGCCCTCCGCGCTCAGCGTCACGCCGGCGTACGCGTCCTCGAGCCCCTGCGGCGGCGCGTCCAGGAAGCCGCGCAGCAGGTCCGTGTCATTCCCCGCGTCGCGCAGCGCGCGGTGCACCAGCGACAACAGGAGGTTGTAGCGCTCCTCCGCGGAGAGCAGCTCCCAGGCCATGCCTTCCACGGCGGGCGTCTTCGCGGGAGGCGGCTCCGCGGGATGAACCGCCACGTTGCCCCCGCGAACGGCCTCCTCCAGCCACGTGTAGAAGGCGTGAGGTCCGCCCTCATAGGCGCCACGCAAGGCGGACACGGCCAGCCCATCCGCCAGCCGGGCGAACAGGCGCTCGTCGCCAGGCAGGGCCCCCTCGGGCCCCACGGCCGCGTGCATGTCGTCCGGGAAGCGGCGGCGCAGGCGCGCCACGACCTCGGAGCGCTTGATGCCGGTGAGGACGAGGTCCCTCGTGCGCTCGGGCAGCTTCACCACGTCCGCCATGGGCGCGGGGCCCTCGACGAACATGAAGCTGGCCTCTTCCAATTCAAAGAGGCTGAGCACCACCTCGCGCACCACGTACGTCATGGCGCTGTAGAGGTTCGCCTCGGAGACGAGCCCCTCGGACGTCAACACCTGGCCAATGCGCCGCGACGGCGTCACGCGCGAGAGCGCCTGCGTGAGCTGCACCTGCGTCAGGAGGCCCAGCCGGAGCAGCGCCGAGCCCAGCCGCTCCCAGCGCTCGGTGGAGGTGGCGAACACCACCTGCCCGTCGCGGAAGGACACCGTGCGGCGGCCGGTGGGGTGCTGCACGGCCAACAGCCCGCTGCGGATGCCCGACAGGACGTTGGCGAAGACCTCCTCCATCGACAGGGTGCGCAGGCTGCCGGCCAGGAAGCCGGCGAAGCCTTGCGGCTCCTGGAGGAGCACCATCCCCTCCGGCCCGTTGAACCAGGCCTGGAGGGGACGGGATGGGGACAAGCCCTGGGTGAGCGGGAGCTCCAGTTCGAGCGTCGCCGCATCACCCACGAGGCGGGGCGTGGCCTTGGGTCGTGTCGCCACTGCCCGTCTCCCCGGGAACGACGGTGACTACTTCTTGGCGTTCAGCTCGCCGTCGATGATGGTCTTGAACTCCTCGAAGGGCTGCGCGCCGGACAGCAGGATGCCGTTGATGAAGAAGGCCGGGGTGCCAGACACGCCCGCCGCCTTGCCGTCGGCCAGGTCCTTCGAAACGATGGCGGCCTTCTCGTTGGAGTCGAGGCAGGCGTTGAACTTCGCCGTGTCCAGCTTCAGGTCGGCGGCGTACTTCTTGAGCGAGTCCACGCCCAGCGCCTGCTGGTTCTCGAAGAGCAGGTCGTGCATCTCCCAGAACTTGCCCTGGTCCTGCGCGCACAGCGAGGCCTCGGAGGCCTTCGGCGCCTCCTTGTGGAAGTCGAGCGGGAAGTGGCGGAAGACGATGCGGACCTTGTCGCCGTACTCCTGCTGAACCTGCGCCAGCACCGGGTTGGCGCGGCCGCAGAACGGGCACTGGAAGTCGCTGAACTCGACGATGGTGATGGGCGAGCCTTCCGGGCCACCCTTGGCGGCGCCCGTGGCGGCCACCTGCTTGCGGACGACGGGAGGACGCGGCGGCTCCGGCAGCGTCACCTTGACGTTGGCGGCCTTGCGCAGCTCCTCGAAGAGGGCCTGCGCGCGCTCCTGCTTCGGCTGCTGCGTCAGGAACTCCACGATCTGCGGCTTCATCGCCTCGAAGGTGGAACCCTCCGGGAGCTGCCCCGCGGCGCCGTCGTAGACTTCCTTGACGCGCTCGTCGGAGGGCGCGGGGACCTTGTCGTCGATCTCCGCCTTCAGGTACGCCTCTTGGGTGATGCCGCGCTTCTTGGCCTCGGCATCCACGAGCTTCTCCGTCACCATGCCGTCCAGGCCACGCTTCAGGAGCTGCGACTTCTGCTTCTCCAGGTTGGCCAGCGGCTCCTGGAGGCGCTCGTTGAGTTCCTTGTAGGTAATCTTCTGACCGTCGCCGAAGGTGGCGACGACGGTGTCCGGCGAAGGCTCACCGGCCGCCTGCTGCGCCACGGGAGCGGTGGCCGGCGCCTTCTCCTTGTTGCAGCCGGCGGTGAAGGTGGCCGCCAGGAGCGCGGCGAGGATGACGCGGGTGGGACGGTTGAGCATAGCCCGCCGACTTAGCCGAGCCTTCCCGGTCCTGCAAGTTAATGACGTCAGGCGACGAGAGGCTCCAGGTCCAGCGCGCCCGCCAGTCCAGAGAAGCCCAATCCCATGCCCTCCAGCTCACGACGGCGAGCGGGAACGATTTCGTAGCAGCTCGGGTCGGACATCACCTTGCGCACCAGCTTGTGGTTGAGCGCGTGGCCCGTCTTGTACGCCGTCATGTGGCCAATGACGGGACGGCCAAAGAGCGACACGTCGCCAATGGCATCCAGGATCTTGTGGCGCACGAACTCGTCCGGGAAGCGCAGCCCGTCCGGGTTGAGGATGGAGACCTCGTCCACGACGATGGCGTTCTCCAGCGAGCCGCCCCGCGCCAGGCCGAGCTGCTTCAGCTTCTCCACGTCGCGCAGGAAGCCGAAGGTGCGCGCGCGCGAAATCTCACGAGCGAAGTCGCGGTCGCCGAAGTCCAGGTCGAACGACTGCCCCTGGATGACGGGGTGCTCGAAGTCGATGGTGCAACTGATGCGGAAGTGCCGCGCCGGCGTGAGCGAGGCCTGCTTGTCGCCGTCCACCACGGACACGGCCTTGCGGATGACGAGCAGCTCCTTGGGAGCCTCCTGCTCACGCACGCCCGCGCTCTGGATGAGGGCCGCGAAGGGCGCCGCGCTGCCATCCATGATGGGGACTTCCGGACCGTCCAGCTCCACCCGGAGGTTGTCGATGCCCATGCCGGCGAGCGCCGCCATCAGGTGCTCCACCGTGCCCACGCGAACGCCGTCCCGCCCCAGCGTCGTGGCCAGCGACGTGTCCACGACGTACTCGGCCAGCGCGGGGATGCTCACCGGGCGGGCCAGGTCCGTGCGCACGAAGACGATGCCGTGGCCCGCGGGCGCGGGCCGCAAGGTGAGCGTCACCCGGGCACCCGAATGGAGCCCGACGCCCTGCAGAGAGGCGGTCTTCGAAAGGGTGCGCTGGTTGTAGGAGGACGGTCGCATTGTGGGTGTCGCCTCGTGGCTGCTCGGTACTGCGGGACTTCCGCTCCAGACCCCGCCGGAGGGGTCAGAATCGTTCATCAGTGGTCTGATGCGACGCGCGATTTGAGCAAGCAGCATGCCACTTGCCCGTGACATTCCCTGCAACTCCGAGCCCCCCAAAACATGCTTCAAGCCTTGGGAATCACTCGGCTTTTTCGTGCGTCGTCAGGGGTGCCGGTTCCGGCCAGGCACCCCTCCCTTTTCAGCGGGCTGCGGAAACCCTCCCGAACCGCGACACCGATGTCGGGGATTCGCCACCCCCGTCCTTGATGCCCCCTCCCCTCCACCCCATCCCCACCAACCCGTGTCTTCCATGCAACACGGGCGGGTCCATAGCGCAAGGAACCCAACGAAGCAAACACCCCCCGTGAAAGCCGCCCTCACAGGAGGACTGGCGGCACGGGAGGGCAGTAGCTACGCGAAAAGGCTGTATCAGCGCGCCGGGGCGGAGAGGAAGCGGTCCCGCAGGGCCTCTGCATCCTGGCGATCGAACCCCCTGCCCTGGAGGAGGGTGCGCCGGCTGACAGCGTGGAAGGTGGACTCCAGCGTCTGGATGAAACGGCGCAGGTCCTCTCCCAGCCGGGCGCGGATGCCAGGCCCTTCCGGCGGCCACGGCAGCTCCACCAGCAGCGAGGTGAAGCGGTCGAAGGCGTCGTAGTCGCCGTAGCGCAGCAGTTGGTAGCTGCCGTCGTGGAAGTAGCCCAGGAACACCTTGAGGGCGTCCAGCGCGCGCTCGGCGGCGGACACGTCCTCGGCGCGCAGGTGCGACTCCGCGGCGCGGCACAACTGGGCGTACACCCACAAGTCCTTGCGCAGGCGCAGCGCCCCGTCCTGGGGGCTCATCAGCTCGTCGAAGACGCCGTCCGACAGGCCACCGTTGGGCGCGAGCGCCTCCACCAGCACCACCACCTGCGTGCGCAGCACCGTGGTGAAGGCGGACGCGGCGCGCAGCGGGGCCTCCGCGTCGCGGTCCAGGTTGACGAGCACCTCGCGCGCCACGCGCTCCGTCTCCCGCGCGATGTCACGGGCGGCGCGCAACGTGGCGGCCTGCAGCGACTTGGAGCCAGCCTTCGGGGACAGCTCCGAGTGCATCCACGACGCCAGTGAGTTGGCCTCGCTGCGCACCAGCGCCAGCAGCACCCGCACCCGCCGGGAGAAGGGCGGCTGCTCCTCGGCGTCCACGTAGGCCAGGTAGTGCAGCAGCCGGAAGAGACCGAGGAACGCGGTGGTGAAGACGGCGCGCTGCTCCTCCGGGAAGGTGGCCAGCGTGTCCAACAGCCGCACGGAGCGGAGCCGGTCGTACTCGACGCGGAACTCCAGGGGGCGGAAGGGACGGAAGTAGCGGTTGAGGACGATTTCCCGCAGCGACAGCTTGCCCACGTCCTGGAAGAGGCCGAGGTTCGCCGCCGGCAGCTTGAGCAGGTGGTCCAGCAGGTTCTTGAGCGCGTCGAAGGCCTCGCGCAACACGAAGAGGCTCTCGGGCGGCGTCTCCTGGTCCAGCTCCTCCTCGATGAGCGCGCGCCGGACGCGGTCGTCCGCGAGCTGGGTCTCCACGTACTTGCGGAAGACCATCTTCTGGTCGCTGTCCGGGTCCTGAAGATGGCGCGCGACGCGGATGGCGCGGTCCATGGCGTCGCGGACGTCCGCGAGCTCCTCGCGGAAGTCCCGGGTGACGAGCGGCCGGTCCCGGGCGTCCACCACCGTGTTCAGGTTGAGGTAGCGCTCCACGGCGCGCAGGAGCATCTCGAACTCGAAGAGCAGCTCCTCACGCCCCTCCACCGGGACGCCCCGCAGCCAGCGCTCGCGCTCTGCGAGGAAGCCGGCGCGCGACGCCTGCGAGGCGCGCATCAGGTCGGCGTAGAAGTCGCGGGGGACGCGGGACGTGGCGGCGGACGTGTCCTGGCTCATGGCATCTCAGAAGAGGCTGCCCTGCGGCGTGGGCGGGGGTTGCTTCTTGAAGTACTGGTACGTGCGGTGCGTCGCCATTCGGCCACGCGGCGTGCGCTGGAGGAAGCCCTCCTGCATCAGGAAGGGCTCGTACACGTCTTCAATGGTGTCGCGCTGCTCGCCCACGCTGGCCGCGATGGTCTCCACCCCCACCGGGCCGCCGCCGAACTTGTCGAGGATGGTCAGCAGGATCTTGCGGTCCATGGCGTCCAACCCGCTGGCGTCCACGCCCAGCCGGTCCAACGACGACTTCGCCAGCGCCAGGGTGATTCTGCCATCACCCTCCACCTGCGCGAAGTCACGCAGGCGGCGCAGCAGCCGGTTGGTGATGCGCGGCGTGCCCCGCGAGCGGCTGGCCACCTCGCGCGCCGCGTCGCGCTCCAGGGGAATGCCGAGGATGCGCGCCGAACGGTGGAGGATGCTCTCCAATGCTTTGGCGTCGTAGTACTCCAGCCGTTCCTGAATCTGGAAGCGGTCGCGCAGCGGCGAGGTGAGCAGGCCGGTGCGCGTGGTGGCGCCAATCAGGGTGAAGGGCGGCAAATCAATCTTCATCGCCCGGGCGGCGGGCCCGGTGTCGATGGTGATGTCCAGCCGGAAGTCCTCCATGGCCGGGTAGAGGTATTCCTCCACGGCGGCGTTGAGGCGGTGGATTTCATCGATGAAGAGCACGTCCCGCGCGTCGAGGTTGGTGAGCAGGCCCGCCAGGTCGCCCTTGCGCTCCAGGGCGGGGCCGCTGGTGACGTGGATTCCCACGCCCAGCTCGTTCGCGATGATGTGCGCCAGCGACGTCTTGCCCAGGCCCGGCGGACCGGAGAACAGGCAGTGGTCCAGCGCCTCACCCCGGCTGCGCGCGGCCTGCACGTACACCTTGAGCTTTTCGACGACGGGCCCCTGCCCCACGTACTCGTCGAACGAGCGCGGACGCAGGGAGGCCTCGAGCCGGACGTCCTCGGGCAGGACGTCTTCCGAGAGTGTGTCGGACTTCCTCGCCATGACCATCCGGACCCTATACAGGAAGGGCGCGCCTGTCGCCGCACATCTGGTGGCGATACCTCGGGAGCCACCGGCCCCACCAGCCAGCCGGGCACGGGAAGGGGAAGGCGGCCGCCTCCCCTCGCGTTTCCAACACATTGGCCGCGGAGTCACCCGGAGGCGATTGAAGTGCTCCCGGCGTGTGCGAGATTCCGCCCAGGTGACCCCATGAACACGAGCCCAGCGTTCCGTCCCCTCCCCTCGCTCGCCGGCGCCCGCGCCGAATCCGTCCCTGGACTCCGGCTGCAGAAGCTCCGCCGGGCGGCGCTGGACGCGCGGGAAGCCTTCGTGAAGGAAGGGCCGGTGGCCGCGGTGGCCACGTGTGACCTCGTCACCTTCCCCTACCCCGCACAGTTCGCCTTCAGCGGCGCCGCGCTGTCGCCCGCGCCCTACGCCATGCTGACCAACCGGATGCAGGTGGTGCAGTTCGTGGACCGCGAAGGCGCGCGGCGCACGCTGCTCTTCAACCCGTCCGACTACGAGCGCGGCGTCTCTGCCCCCTTCTACCGGGCGCTGCGCGAGCGCTACGGCGCCATCGTCTCCGACAAGGTGATGTCCACGCGGCATGGCTCCGTCCAGAGCCACCTGGCCGCGTTGGGCCTCACGCCCGCGGACGTGGACTACCTCGCCTTCGACCACCTCCACATCCAGGACCTGCGGGGCTGGTTGGGCGGAGACGGCATGCCCGCGTGCTTCCCCCGGGCCCGGCTGCTGGTGCAGCGCGCCGAATGGGAGGTGGTGATGGACCTGCACCCCATGCAGGCGGTGTGGTTCGTCCCCGGCGGTGCCGACATCCCCCGCGAGCGCGTGGTGCTCCTGGACGGAGACGTCTGGCTGGGCCAGGGCGCGGCGCTCCTCAGCACGCCGGGCCACACGCGGGGGAACATGTCGCTGGCGGTGGCCACCTCGCGCGAGGTGTTCGTCACCAGTGAAAACGGCGTGGCCACGGAGAGCTACACGCCGCTGCAGTCCGCCATCCCCGGCGTGCGCCGCTTCGCCGAGCACATGGGCTGGGAGGTGGTCCTCAACGGCAACACGCGCGAAGACTCCCTGGCGCAGTACTCCTCCATGGTCGTGGAGAAGCTGTTCGCGGGCACCTCGACGGTGGACGGCGCGTTCGTCAACTTCCACCCGTCCTCGCAGCTCACCGCGCACGTCATGGCGCCGGGGCTGTCACCCACCGTCGTCCTGCCCGCGCCCAACTTCGGAGACGTGCGGCCCACCCCCGCCTCACGGCGGGCGGCGTAGCGCGGACGTTCAGCAGTCCTTGCTGAAACACAAGAACCAGGGCCGGAACGGCACCGAGTACAGCTCCTGGTCCCGCGCCCCATCCGAGGCGACGAAGAAGAGGCGCCAGCCCGCGCGCACGAAGTCGAACGGGTTCGATGACGCCGCCGCGGGCGCGATGTCCGCCAGCCGGCTCGTTCCCCAGGGTCGGCCCGCGCTGTACCAGACCTCGCGGCCGTGGCCCGCCGTCTCCGCGGAGAAGAACAGCCAGCCCTCCTCGACCGTGAGCCCCGCGGGCGCGCTTCCCACCGGCCCCGGCTCGAGGTCCCTCACCAGCTCCGTCCCCGCCGCGCGCCCATCGCTGCGCCACAGCTCGCGGCCGTGCACGCCGTCATCCGCGGAGAAGTACAAGGCGTCCCCCATGACGACCAGGTCCTTGGGCATCGAGCCCAGGGCCCCGGGCCGGAGGTCCACGACGAGCTCCGTCCCCGCCGTGCTCCCATCGCTGCGCCACAGCTCGCCGCCGTGCACGGCGTCCCCGGGGTTGCCGTACCAGTCCGCCGCCCCCGCCATGAAGTACAGCACGTCATCCATGGGCGTGAGGTACGCCGGGTAATCGCCGGGGAACGAGCGCACCCGCTCCGCGGCCAGTGACGTGTCCCGCACCACCCAGAGCTCGCCCACCTCCGTGCCGGGATCCAACAGGAAGAAGAGGTGCCGGCCCGCCGCCGTGAGCCCGAAAATCACGCCCGCGCCTTCCCGTGAGAATACGCGCCGGGGCGCCCCCGTGGGGCCCACCCACCACACCACCGTCTCCCGCGCCTCGGACGACACCAGCGCCAGGCCCCCGTCCCACGCCGTGAGCTGGTTCAGGGCGAGGTCTCCCGGCCCGGGGAGGAACTCGTGCACCCGCACCGTCCCCCGCTCCGTGCCGTCGCTGCGCCACAGCTCGCGGCCGGACTGCCCGTCATTCGCCGTGAAGTACAACGTGCCGTCCACGTGGGTGAGGAACTCAGGGGCCGAGCCGACCGGCCCGGGCCGCATGTCCCGCACCAGCGCGGTGCCCGCCGTCGAGCCGTCCGTGCGCCAGAGCTCCGCGCCATGCTGGCCATCGTCCGCGACGAAGTAGACCCACCGCCCCACCTGCGTCAGGTCGCGCGGCTGCGAGCCCGCGGGCCCCGGCCGCACGTCCCGCAGACGCGAGATGCTCCGCGCGTCGGCCGCGCTCGCCCACAACTCACGGCCGCTCACGCCATCATCCGCGCTGAAGACGAGCACCTCACCCGCCCGCGCCAGCCCCTGCGGCTGCGAACCCAGCGGGCCCGGACGGATGTCCATCACCCGCTGCGCCGTGTCGCTGCAGACGGCCCACGGCTGGGAGAAGATCCACGGCGACAGCGCCGCGTCACCCTCCGTCACCGCGTCGACAGAAGCCTCCGACTCCGGAACGACGCGCGCTTCCTCCCAGCCCGCAGCGTCTTCCAACGACGGCTCACACCCCAACGAGACCCCGCAGGCCAACACCGCCCACACGGGCGTCGAACGCCATGACGTCATGAACCCAACCCTCGTCCTCGGCGCCGTGCCGGCCCTCGCCGCTGGAACTGGAAAGTGTCACCCACGCCGCACACCCTTCGTCGGCCCCTGGTAGGAAACCGCGTCTGCTGTCCGGCATCACGCGACGCGTGACGACTTATGCCGACAGGGTGACACTGGGGCCGTCTGGCCCCAGACCCCTTCAAGTTCTCAACAGGAGAGAACCCAGTACGGACCGGCGGCCCGGCTGGATTTCGCCGTCACAGCGCCGTCACACCGGATTTCCGTGCGATCAGCCGCCGGAGCGCAGCGCCTTGAGCGCCTCGCGGAAGAGCGCCTGGAAGTTGGCGTCCGCGCCCAGCCGTTCGCCGGCCAGGTCCGCGGCCTTCTCCGCCTGGGGCTGCTTGTAGCCGAGGTTGAGCAGCGCGGAGACCAGGTCGTCGCGCGCGCCGCTGGGCGCCGCCGCCACCGTGCCTCGCGACACCGCCTCCAGGTGAATCGTCTTCACCTTGTCCTTGAGCTCCAACACCAGTCGCTCGGCGGTCTTCTTCCCCACGCCGTGAATCTTCGCCAGCCGGGCCACCTCGCCCCGGGCCAGCGCCGTCACGAGCTCCGGCACCTCCATGCCGGACAGCACCATCAGCGACAGGCGGGGACCCACGCGCGACACGCTGTTGAGCAGCAGGAACACCTCTTCCTCGCCCTTCGTCAGGAAGCCGAAGAGCTCGAAGGCATCCTCGCGCACCACGGTGCGCACCCGCACGTCCACCGGCTGCCCGTCCATGGGCAGCTTCCCCAGCGACAACGTGGAGAAGTTCACCCGGTAGCCCACGCCGCCCACGTCGATGGTGGCGTCCTCCAGGTCCTTCTCCAGCACCGTCCCGCGCAACCGCGAAATCATCTCGCCTCCGGGCGCCGGTACGCGGGCGCCAGCCGGTCCGCCAGCAGCGACGCCGCGCCCTTGCGCTTCTTGCCCGCCGCGGACGCCGCCGGCACCGCGGCCCGTCCATGATTGAGGTGGCACAACGCCACCGCCAGCGCATCACTCGCGTCCGCGCGCTCCAGCACCGACGCATCCAAATCCAGGAACGTGCGCACCATCCGCGCCACCGCGTCCTTGCCGCCCGCGCCGCCCGCCCCCACCGACTTCTTCACCTTCGCGGGCGCGTACTCGAAGACGGGCAACCCCGCCTGCGCCGCGGCCAGCAGCGCGACACCCCGCGCGTGCCCCAGCACCAGCGCGCTGCGAGCGTTGCGGAAGGTGAAGACGCCTTCCACCGCCACCGCTTCCGGCCGGTAGCTCACCAGGGCCGCCGTCAGCGCGCCGTGCAGGTCCTTCAAGCGGTCCGACAGCGGCAGCGCCGGGTCGCCCTTGATGACGCCGTGGCCCACGTGCACCAGCCGGCCCCGCTTCTCCTCCACCACCCCGAAGCCCATGAACCGGCTTCCCGGGTCAACGCCAAGCACGCGCACGTTCCACTCCGTTCCAGGCCACCGCTACTGCAACAACGACTCCAGCACGGCGTCTTCAATCTCGTAGTTCCCGTGCACGTTCTGCACGTCGTCGTTCTCCTCGAGCGCGTCCAGCAGCTTCAGGAGCCGCTTCGCGGTGTCCATGTCCAGCGCCACGGTGTTCTGCGGGATGAACACCCACCGCTGCTGCCCCAGCGGCAGGCCCGTCTCCTGGAGGCGGCTGCCCACCGTGTGCAGGTCGGCCGCGGCACAGCGCACCTCGGCGCCCTCGTCCCCCAGCATGATGACATCCTCGGCGCCCGCGTCGATGGCCTGCTCCATCAACTGGTCCTCCGTGGGGCCGTGTTTCACGCTGATGACGCCCTTCTTCTGGAACATCCAGGCCACCGCGCCCTCGGCGCCCAGGTTGCCCCCATAGGCGTTGAAGGTGGAGCGCATGTCGGCCGCGGTCCGGTTGCGGTTGTCGGTGAGGCACTCCACCAGGATGGCGACGCCACCGGGGCCGTAGCCCTCGTACGTCACCTCCTCGTAGCTCTCCCCTTCCAGCTCACCGGTGCCCTTCTTGATGGCGCGCTCGATGGTGTCCTTGGGGATGTTGGCTTCACGGGCCAGGCCCAGCGCCACCCGCAGGCGCGCATTGCCGGAAGGCTCTCCCCCGCCCAACCGCGAGGCGACGGTGATTTCCTTGATGACCTTGGAGTACAGCCGCCCCTTGGTCGCGCCCATCGCGGCCTTCTGGCGCTTGATCTTCGACCACCGATTATGACCGGACATGGTGGGTGTGCCTCGAAGGGCGCTCAGCGATTGGAGCGCTCGCGCCGGGCCTTGTCCCCCACCGGGGGCCGCCGAGTCAAACCCTTCAAACGCCCGCGTCGTCGGACCGGACAGCCACGTCCGCCCCACCCGCGACGCTCGGAACACCTGGGGATTTCTTGGGAAAATCCAGGATGACGGGCGGCTGCGTGCTCCCCACCAACGTGAACGGTTCGACGGCACCATCCACACGAGGTGCGGGTGCGCGGGCACCCTCTGCATCCACCGGCACGGCCTCCACGGAGGGCTCGGGCTCGAAGAAGCCCGGCACCGTCGCGCCGCAGCGGGCCCGCTCGCGCTCCTCCACGAGGCACGCCGGCACGAGCACGCCGAGCGCGAACAGCCGCGTCGACGCCTCGTAGGACACCGCCTCCGGGAACGGGCACTCCAGCAGCATGGCGCGCAGCGTGCGGCGGCCATCGAAGAGGCGCACCACCTCGCCCACGTCCTCGGGCAGGGAGGCCAGCACCTCCGCCAGGCGCGCGAAGTCCACCGTCAGCCGCGACGCCAGCGGCAGGCCTCGCGCACGCAGCGCGTCGAAACGCTCCAGCCCCTGCAGCACCGTCTCACACAGGTAGGGCCGGTCCATGGAGAACGAGCCCTTGTGCAGCTCGGGGCCCAGCACCAACGCGTAGTCGCCGCCGCCGAAGCAGAGCATCCGCCGGAAGGCCAGGCTGCCGCGCTCGCCGTTGAAGACGGCATCCACCACCAGGCCGTGCCGAAAGGCGAACCAGCCCTGGCCCTCGGACATCACCACGCGGCCCGAGCGAACGCCCGCGAGCAACGCGCGCGACACGTCCGTCAGCGGAAGCTGTTCGGTGTTCGCGTCGAAGGACGCGTCCCCCGTGCACCGGCCCGCCTTGAGCCGGGCGAGCGCCACCACGTCCCGCGCGTCCGCGGGCTGCGCCAGGTAGTCATCCGCACCCACCCCGCCCGCGAGGTCCCGGTGGAAGTCCTCTTCGCGCTTCGCCAGCAACACCACCGGCAGGTGCGCCGTCCGGGGATCCGCGCGGACCTGACCGCAGAGGCTGAAGCCATCACCGTCCGGCAACTCCACCGAGGCGATGACCATCTGCGGCGCCATGCCCCCATCCGCCAGCGCCTCCAACGCGGCCAGCGCGCCCGACACCAGCAGCACCTCGAAACCCGCCTCCGCCAACGCCGCGGCCAGTGCCGCCTGGCCACCAGGCTCCGCATCCACGAGCAGCACCCGCGTCCTGCCGCGTGACGCACGACGACGCGGAACCGGCTCGGACGGAACGTCCAGTCCGACACACTTGAAAGGTTGTGGGAGCGCGGTAGCCATGAATTTCAGAATCTTCGCGCCAAGCCAGACAGATACGCAAGGAGGCCCCAAGCCCCTGGAATCGTTGAGTGTCCGCCCGCCTCCGTGCGGGGTAGGGTGGACCCCATGATGCGTCCTGGCTGCCTTGGCCCCCTCGTGTCCACGCTGTTGCTGGTGTCCCTGGAGTCCGCCGCGCAGGCCCCCGACGCCGCGGCCGTTGATGCCGCGCCGCGCGACGGCGGCACCGACATGGCGCTCCTGCGAGGCACGAGCGAGGACCCGTTGGGCGCGGTGCTCGCCCCGGTGACGCTGCCCGACGGCGCCACGGCCCTCTACGGCTTCGTGGGAGCGCCCGAGATTGGCGTGGGCTTCCGGCAAGGCATCTCCGGCTTCGAGTTGGAGTCCCGCGTGCGGCTCCAGTGGTTCCAGTTGTCCGCGGCCCTGGAGGTGGCGGTGCGGCGCAAGGTGTTGGATCAGGGCGTGCTGGCGCTGGCCCCCACGCTGGGGCTGGGCGTGGTGTTCAACTCCGGCGCCACGTACATGGACGACCGGAACTTCTCCGGCGTGCTGCTGCGCGTGTCCCCCGGACTGGTGGCGGGCTGGCGCGTGGCGGACACGGTCTCCGTGCTGGGCCTGGTGGACGTCCCGGTGGACATCGGCCTGTCCAATGGCCAGTCGCGGCGCCTCCAGGCGCTCGGTGGCGGCGGCGTGGAGGTGTACCTGGGCAACAGCCTGTCGGTGATCGCCGCGGGACAGCTTGGCGTGGAGTCGTTCCAGGAGCGCTCGGGCGAAAGCCACACGCGCCTGGGGTTCAACGTGCGGCTGGGCCTGGGCGCCCGGCTGTTCTGAGTCACGTCAGCCCGAAGCGCTCCAGCTTCTTGAGCAGGCCCTGGCGTGACAAGCCCAGCGCCTCCGCCGTGTGCGTGCGGTTGCCATTCAGCCGCCGCAGCGCGTCCTCGATTTCACGCCGCTCCAGCGCTTCCACCTTCTGCGCCAGCGTGGCGGCGCCCGGCGTGGTGCTCGGCCGAGGGCGCTCGGTGCCGGTGAAGGACAGGTCTTCAGGCTGGATTTCGCGCCGCTCACCGGCCAGCACGGTGGCGCGCTGCATCTCGTGGCGAAGCTCTCGCAGGTTCCCCGGCCAGGCGTGCGCGAGCAGGGACTCCGCCGCCGCGTCCGACAGCAGCCGGGCCCGTCCGTCCGGGCACAGGTGCGCGCACTGGTTGAGGAAGTGCTTGGCGAGCAGCGGCAGGTCCGCGGCGCGCTCGCGCAGCGGTGGCAGGCGGACTTCGACGCCCTTCACGCGCCAGTAGAGGTCCTCGCGGAAGGCGCCCTCCTGGAGCATGCGGCCCAAATCCCGATGCGTGGCGGAGATGAGCCGCACGTCCACCTGGACAGGCAGGTCCGCGCCCACGGGGAGGATGTCGCCCGTCTCCAGGGCTCGGAGGACCTTCACCTGGAGCGACGGGGTCATGTCGCCCAGCTCGTCCAGGAAGAGCGTGCCGCCATCGGCCTCCGCGAAGAGGCCCCGGTGGTCCTTCGTCGCGCCGGTGAAGCTGCCCTTCACGTGGCCGAACAGGGCGCTCTCCAGCAGCGACTCCGGCAGCGCGCCGCAGTTGATGGGGACGAAGGGCCCCGCGTGACGCCGGCTCTTGAGGTGGACGGCGCGCGCGAGCAGCTCCTTGCCGGTGCCGTTCTCCCCGGTGATGAGCACCGGCAGGTCGCTGGCCGCCACGCGCTCCGCCATCGTCGTGGCCGCGAGGAACGGCGCGCTCTGCCCCACCATGGAGACACCGCCGGCCGCGCGCGTGAGCGACGTGCGCAGGGTCTCCACCTGCCGCTCCAGCGTCACCCGCGCGAGCGCCCGCTGCACGACGACGAGCAGGACGTCCGGGTCCACCGGCTTGGTGAGGAAGTCATAGGCGCCCAGCCGCACCGCCTCCAGCGTGTGCCGCGTGTCCCCTGCCCCGGACACCACGATGAACTTGGTGCCCGGCTTCGCGCCGAGCAGCGTCGCGAGCGACTCCAGCCCCGCGGAGACGCTGCCATCCGGAGGCAGCATCAAGTCGAGCAGCACCAGGGGGAAGTCGCGGGCGTTGAACGCGGCGCGGGCGGAAGGCCGGTCGGCCGCCTCCACCACCTCGAAGCCTGCTTCCCGCAGCAGCCCGCCGTAGATTTTGCGGAAGGCGGCGTCGTCATCCACGAGCAGCAACGGGTGCGGAGTGGACATGCGTGTCGCTCCCGCGTCAGTCCGGCAGCGGCGCCTGCCGCGGCGTCCCCATCAGCTCCAGCGCCCGCAGCGCGACCTGGATGAGCGTCTGGGCGCACGGCTCGCACCCACCGCCGCAGCAGCGCGGCCAGCGGCCTTCCGGGTTGCGGAGCAACGGCCGCACACAGGACTGGTAGTAACTGGGGAAGCCGAGCTCCTCGCTGGCGCGAACCAGCGCGGCTTCGAACGGCGGCGGCGAGGCGTTGGTGACGTCGGACACGGTGGAGACATAACAGCCACCGTGCCCGCTGCCCACCCGTCCCGCACGCCAGGGAGAGGCTCAGGGCGTGACGATGATACGCCCCCCCACCCGTGTGTCATTCGACTTCACGTGGTCCGGGGTGGAGAGGGGGAGGGCCCTCACCTGCGCGCCCACGTACCAGACATCTCCAGCATCCACGTTGGCGTACGCTTCGACCAGCACGTCACGACACGAACCGGGCCCGAGCGACATGTTGACCTCGCGCAGCTTGATGTCTCCCGGCATCTCGATGTGCTCGTCCCGCGAAAGGTAGGTTGTCAGCGTGGCGCCCCCGGACGTCAGGCCCTGATTGCAGACACGCACCGTCGGAAGGAAAAGACCTCCCCTGGGGACGCTGTCGGTAGCGCGGACCGATGTGACAGCGAAGTCGCCCCCGCGCCCCACGCCCAGGGGAGCGGAGAATGACAGCACCTTCTGCTCGCCCAGGGA
Organism: Myxococcus hansupus; assembly: GCF_000280925.3. Classification (NCBI taxonomy): domain Bacteria; kingdom Pseudomonadati; phylum Myxococcota; class Myxococcia; order Myxococcales; family Myxococcaceae; genus Pseudomyxococcus; species Pseudomyxococcus hansupus. The sequence goes on along the minus strand of NZ_CP012109.1, from coordinate 2,249,032 downwards.
CCCGAAGGTCCAGGGCGCTTCGAGCTCCGCCACCAGCCGATAGCTCCCGTCCTGCCACGGGCTCGTGTCGTAAGGAATCTCGGAGGAGCCATCCAACCTCACCGACGCACAGGCACCACTCATGAGTCTCCCGGGCTGGCTCCTTCTCGGGAACTCAGCCACGGGAAAACCATCCTCCGTGCGCAAAAAGAATCTGATTTGGGGCCCATTCTGAGGCAGCGCGCTCCGGTTACACACCGTCGCAGTCGCATTGAAGCTGGTGTTCGCGCGAACCACCGTGGGGGCTTGCAAGGCGGTGATGTGCAGCCCGGTGATGGAAGCCACATGAAACACCTCGCCTCGTGCGAGGTTGTTGGACTCCACCACCTCTGGAAACGTGTTCGACTCATCGACCCAGGCCGTAGGCCGCCAGGCGCCCGCCTCCGGGGGGGATATCGGCTCCGCGATCAACGTGCTGCATTCGCCTGACCCCAGCGGTTCCACGGTCGGCTGCGCGCCCACCAGGAGCGGCAAGCCCTGGGTGTTCGGCTCCGGAAGGAAAGACACCCATACCGGTATCGGCACGTGGGGCAAGGCGATACTGCCTTTGTTGCAGACAGTGACCGCGACCTCCATTGTCGCCCGCGCCGAGACGACTGGAACCAAGGCCTGGACATGGGTGACCACCAGGTCGAGCCCTCTGCCAATCGCCACCTCCGGCCCCACGAGCACATTGTCGTCCAGGTTGAGTTCCTGCCCCGCAGGGGTGATGAGCTCCGTGCTTGCCTTCACGTAGAGCCTTCCACTCATCGCTTGCGCAGGCACCGTGCCCGTCACGGGAAGCACCACACAGCCCTTCTCGAGCGCCCCGAACACGCGGGTTCCCACGCGAGTGTCAGCCCCCGCGTCCAGGCCGTCCGACAGCGACACATGGAGCGCCAACCGCTCGGCGCGAATGCTACCGGTATTGCAGACCTTGACCTCCGTGGTGAACGGAGCACCAGGGACCAACGCATGCGTCAGCGGCGTGACACGGGTGACCCCCAGCTCCACCCAATCCCCCAGGCGAAGCACTTGAGACCTGCTGTTGTTGTCCGCATGGGCTTCGAGCTGGGCCCCCGCCGGATTCACCGTGGCCGTCAATCGCCAGCGCCCCGGTGCGTTCCCCGAGGAGCCCACCGCGTCGCTCCATTCGGTGCACTGGTTCGCGGCCAGCTCCGGGACATTGCGATGCGTGACGTTCAGCGCGCCTTGGTTCGCGGACTCGAGGGACTGGAGTTGAAAATGCACCTGAGTGGCGTGTGCGCGCGCCGTGCCCTGATTGCAGACCGTGATTCGGACAGGAAGGTTTCCGTCGCCCGGCTCCACGGCCGGAACCTTCAATGCGGCGACGACGTAGTCAGGAACCATGCCCACCACCTGAGCTGACACCGCGCTGGCATTGTTCGTCACGTCCTCCTCGAGCCGCCCGTCCGCCGAGGCCACGATGAACGCGAGGTACCCGCGGCCCGACAGTCCCGCCTGCGCGCCCAACGAGACTTGATCACAAGCCCCTGGCTCGAGCGGGACACCGAACAGCCAGCCCATCCGGGTGTCCTCGGTATCGACGTGGCTGTCGTTCGATCGGTACAGCCCCACCTGCGCCGTGCCAGCGCCCCCACCCCGGTTGCACACACGTGCCGTGGCCGTGAAGAACCCATGGGGATGAACCACGGAGGGCACCACCAGTGACTCGACGACGTAGTCCGGAGGCGAGTCGAACGTCACGGGCACGCCGTCGTGGACGTTGTTCACTTCCGACAGCTCGCGAACCCGTGCCTCCTTGTCCACCAGCGCCCCGACAAACCAGGTGCTCGTCCGAGCCAAGTCGCCCTGAACCGCGACCGGCACCGAGACACACGCCCCCGCGGCCAACGGTCCCGTCGGCACGGTTTCAAGCAGCGCGTCATCCTCGGAGAAGCAGGCATCCCGAGAGATGAACAACGTCACATCGGAGTGCGCCTCACGGCGCCCCTCGTTGCAAACCGTCACGTTCACCTGGAACGGCATCGCACCGTGAACCCGCGCCGGTGCGACCACGCCGGTGATGACGAAGTCGGGCAAGTCGCCCGCGCGAATTCCACTCACGGCCCCAGAGACACCACGCGCCGCCGGAGGCGGGCGGTTGCACGTCTCGAATTGGACCGGAGGCGCGGCAAGTGCTTCCCATGAAAACAGCGCGCACAACACGCCGCACAACGCAAACGACCTCTTCAACGCGATTCCTGTCGCCATGACTCCCCGCACGTCCGACGCAAGCCTCTCGGACTGTGACATTGGCGGCCCCAGGACGCGCTTTAGCACAAGGGCATGACCGCCGCTGCTACCGTCCATGGAATGCATCCCATGGAGGTGGGTGTCACCTACGCCCCACGCGTGACGTCACAGGAAGCGCAGGAGGACTTTCCTGCTTCAACGGGTTCGCGACGCGTCACACCGTTGCGCGTCACCACAGCGAGGACTGCGCGGGGAGCTCGGGCCGCGCCGTCGCCGGCTGGCACGTGGGACACCAGTAGGTGTTTCGTCCGCCAACCCGCTCATGAGCGACGACCGTCGCGCAGCGTGGACACGGAGCCCCCGCGCGGCCGAAGACATTGCGACGGTGTTTCGCAAGCCCTTGGACGCCAAAGAGGTCACGCTGCGTCCCGCGCAAACGCAAGCCCTCATCGAGCACCGCGCGAATGGCGTGGGTCAGCCGAACGCTCTCCGTGGGCGTGAGCGATGTGGCCAGGCGCCGAGGATCCACCCCCGCGAGCCACAGGCTCTCATCCGCGTCCCGGTTGCCCAGCCCCGCGACGACGCGCTGATTGAGGAGCACCGTCTTCAACGGGCTCTTGCGCCGCCGCAGTCGCAGGGCCAGCACGTCCGGCGTGAAGCCTTCATCGAGCGCCTCGGGCCCCAATTCGTCCAGCTTCAAGCGCGTGGACAGTTCATCTCCCCGTGCCAGCGCGATGCGCGCGTAGCCCAAGGTGTCCGTGAGCTGGAGTTCCTCACCGCCCTCCAGCCCCAGCACCACCAGCGTCGACGATGGACGCTCACTGCCCGCGGGCCGCAACGCCAGCTCGCCAAAGAGCATGAAGTGCAGCGCGAGCACCGTGCCGTCATCCAACGGCATGAGGATGAACTTCGCCCGCCGGGAGGCGGAGGTGACCTGACGCCCCACCAAGGCTTCGACAAAAGCCGCGGGCGCCGGGAAGCGGACAACGGATGGAACCCAGATTTCAGCGCCGGTGAAGCGACGGCCCACGACGGCCTGCCGCAAATCCCGGGTGATGATTTCGACTTCGGGAACCTCGGCCACGCGGACGTCTCCTCCGCACATGCATGGTGCGGAGACGGGCCGCGGCGCCACGAAGACGTTCCCACTGAGGCTCGCCTGGACGCCCACCGAGGCGAGGACACGCCGCTCCCCCAGCGTGCCGCGAGGCCCGCGCCACCTACGCGCGGACCTCCACCTCACAGACGTCACGAGCCACGTCCCGGACCTGAACCTTCACGTCGAGGAAGTGGGCCATCGTCTCGACCTGCGTCCGCGCATGCCCATCCAGCGGCAACGTGCGGAACGCGCCCACCTTCGCCAGGGCCAGCAGGAGGAGCAACTGGTCGCACAGGTGCTCGCCCACCGGCACCTCCGCGTCGAGATAGCGCTTCACCTCCGCCGCCACCTCCTCCGCCACGATTTCCGCCCGCTTCCCGCGCTCGCCAAAGCCGGTGAAGACCTCCGTCACATGCTCGCTCTCGACCTCGGCGACGAGCACGTTTCCGGGGCATGCCGAACGCTTCAACTCTTCCGTCCGGCATTCGAAGGGCCGCCACTTCAGCGCGGTGCCCGCGGCGTCCAGCTCCCGCTTCGCGACGTCGAACGGCACCATCGCGATGACGGCCTTCAAATCGCGGCGGAGCACACGCCCACGCTCCAGCAGGTGCAACGGCTTCAGCGGAGCGGGCCTGATGTCGACACGGAACTTCCCTCCCCCCGCGGGGAAGAAGCCGGGCTGCGTCAACGTGGCCTCCACGGACGGCCCCATGCGGTGCACCAACGGCAGGTAGGCGCGCTGGAGGAAATCGAACGGCGGCGCCATCGGGTTGTGCGTCCCCCCCTCGAGCAGCAGCGTGGACGGGCCTTCCGCAAGGAGCAGCGCGGGCAGCACCGTCTGCAACACCAGCGTCGCGCTGCCCGCCGTGCCCACCGCGAAGCGGTAGTTCCCCGAGGCCAGGGCGCGGGGACGGAACGTCAGCTCCCGCGAGCCCAGCTCCGCGCCCGACACCTCCGCGGCCCCCACCGCCTCGGCGGCCTTCACCGCCGTCAGGTGCTGGCGCAGCAGGCCCGGCTTCTTCCGGCCCGCGCGGATGTTCTCGATGGTGAACGGCGTCCCCGTCACCAGCGACAGCGCCAGCGAGGTGCGCAGCACCTGCCCACCGCCCTCTCCCTTCGACCCATCGATGCGCACCATGACCGCCTCCTTGCTGCTCGCCACTCACGAACCACCCGGCCTGCACTGACACCCTCGTGAAAATAGCGGCGCCCGCACTCCCCATCTTGGCGGCCTTTCGGCCTCTGGGGGAATACGGGCGCCTCGGTGTCTTCATCCCGGCATGGTCACCTCGCTGGCTTCATCCCTTCACACACACGACCTGCTTCAGCGTGTGGACCACTTCCACCAGGTCCGCCTGCGCCGCCATCACCGCGTCGATGGGCTTGTACGCAGCCGGCGTCTCGTCGATGACGTCAATGTCCTTGCGGCACTCCACGCCCTCAGTCGCCTTCGCGTGGTCCTCCACCGTGAACTGCCGCTTCGCCGCCGCGCGAGACATCACCCGGCCCGCGCCGTGGCTGCACGAATGGAAGCTGTCCGCGTTCCCCTTCCCGCGGACGATGTACGAACGCGCCCCCATGCTTCCGGGGATGATGCCGAGGTCACCCTCGCGCGCCCGCACCGCGCCCTTCCGCGTCACGAAGCAGTTCTTCCCGAAGTGGTGCTCACGGGCGATGTAGTTGTGGTGGCAGTTCACCGCCGAGTCCTTCAACTCGAACGGCGGCAGCTCACCGCTCGACTGCAGCGCCTCCACCGCGGAATGCAACATCAGGTCGCGGTTCGTGGCCGCGAAGTCCTGCGCCCAGCTCACCGCGAAGACGTAGTCGTCGAAGTGCTCCGTCCCCTCCGCCAGGTACGCCAGGTCGCCGTCGGGCAGGTTGATGAACCAGCGACGCATGTCCTCCTTCGCCAGCTCGATGAAGTAGCTCCCGATGCGGTTCCCCACCCCACGCGAACCGGAGTGCAACATCAGCCACACGCCATCCGACTCATCCAGGCACAGCTCGATGAAGTGGTTCCCCGTTCCCAACGTCCCCAGGTGCGCCAGCTCCGGCCCACGGCCGATGCGCGGGTGCTTCGCGACGATGCGGTCGTACCCCTCCACGAGCCGCGCCCATGCCTGCTGGTGCCGCGCCGGCGCCACACGCCACGCGCCCACGTCGTTCCGGCCACCGTTATCCGAGCGGCCGTGAGGAACCGTCCGCTCGATGGCCGACCGCACCCCACGCAGCGAGTCCGGCAACTGGTCCGCGCGCAGCGTCGTGCGCACGGCGATCATCCCGCATCCGATGTCCACGCCCACCGCCGCCGGCACCACCGCGCCCACCGTGGGGACCACGCTTCCGACCGTCGCGCCGTAACCGCGGTGAACGTCCGGCATCACCGCGACCCACTGATGGATGAAGGGGAGGCCGCGCAGGTTGCGGAGCTGCTTCTTCGCCTCGTCCTCGAACGGAACCCCCACCGTCCACGCCTTGATGGGGCGGCCCGCCTCGTCCGACAGCACCTCATGGTTCCCGTTGATGCGGCTCATCGTTTCCACCTTTCCAGTCGTCCGCCGGGCGCTGTGTCCCGGTCACGTGGCGGACGTAGAGCAGCCGGCGTGCCAAGCCCCCTTTCGAGGGGAGCGCGCCGGGCGAGGTGGAAATCTCTATCCCTTAGGATAAAAGCCTATCTCGATGGCGAAACCACGAGCACGCAAGACGGTCGTCCTCGGGATGCTCGGGACCACGTTGGACAACGGACAGGGCCCGCAGCGCTGGGCGCGGTGGCGGCCCACGGTGGCGCTGTGCCAGCAAGAGGACCTGCTGGTGCACCGGCTGGAGCTGCTGCACCCGCCCAACGCGACGGCGCTCGCGGCCACTCTGACGGGCGACATCCGTCAGGTGTCACCCGAGACGGAGGTGCGGTGCATTCCGCTGCCCATGCGGAACCCTTGGGATTTGGAGGAGACCTACGGCGCGCTGCTCGACTACGTGCGCGGCTATCCCTTCAATCCCGACACGGAGGACTACCTGGTCCACATCACCACGGGCACGCACATCGCGCAGATCTGCATGTTCCTGTTGGTGGAGAGCCGGCTCATCCCGGGCCGGCTGGTGCAGGTGTCGCCCGACCCGAGGGAGCGCGCGGGCGCGGGCACGCATACCCTCATCGACCTGGACCTGTCCCGCTACGACACGCTGGCGGCGCGCTTCCGACAGGAGCAGCGCGAGGGCCTGGCCTTCCTCAAGTCCGGCATCGACACCCACAACGCCGCCTTCAACCGGCTCATCGAGCGCATCGAACAGGTGGCCGTGCAGTCCCGCGCGCCGTTGCTCATCACGGGCCCCACGGGCGCGGGCAAGTCCCAGCTCGCGCGCCGCATCTACGCACTGAAGAAGGCCCGGCGCGGCGTGGAGGGCCCCTTCGTGGACCTCAACTGCGCCACGCTCCGCGGCGACGGCGCCATGTCCGCGCTCTTCGGCCACGTGAAGGGCGCCTTCACGGGCGCGCTGGGTGACAGGCCCGGACTGCTGCGACAGGCGAACAACGGCGTGTTGTTCCTGGATGAAATCGGCGAGCTGGGCGCGGACGAGCAGGCCATGCTGCTGCGGGCGCTGGAGGACAAGCGCTTCCTCCCCGTGGGCGCCGACCGTGAGGTGGAGAGTGACTTCCAGCTCATCGCGGGGACCAACCGCGACCTGCAACTCGAGGTCGAGCGGGGCCGCTTCCGCGAGGACCTGCTCGCGCGCATCAACCTGTGGACCTTCCGGCTGCCCGCGCTGCGCGAACGCCCGGAGGACATCGCCCCCAACCTCCTCTTCGAGTTGGACCAGGCCTCCGAGGCCGTGGGCACCCGCGTCACCATGAACAAGGAGGCGCAGTCGCGGTTCCTCGGCTTCGCCACGACGCCAGAAGCGCGATGGTCGGGGAACTTCCGCGACCTCAACGCGGCGGTGCTCCGCATGGCCACGCTCGCGGAGGGTGGGCGAATCACCCGGGACGTGGTGGACGAGGAGCTCGACCGCCTGCGCGAGCAGTGGCGTCCCGCGGGCGCGAAGGCAGGAACCCCCACGGTGGACCTGGTCGCGGAGCTGCTGGGCGACAACCTCGCCGCGGAGCTGGACCGCTTCGACCGGGTCCAGCTCGCGGATGTGTTGAGCGTCTGCCGGGCCTCGCGCTCGCTGTCGGACGCGGGGCGCGTGCTGTTCGCACAGTCACGCGCCCAGAAGAAGAGCGTCAACGACGCGGACCGGTTGAAGAAGTACCTCGCCCGCTTCGGCCTCACGTGGACGGACGTCAGCGGACGCGGCGCACCGGCTGGCGTGTGAGCCAGCCTTTCACAGCATCGGCATGCCGCGCGTCGTCACGCCCTTGCCCTGCGGCCCGGCGGTGGCGCCGGCCTTTCCGCCGAGCAGGTAGAACGACTCCTGCCGGGGCACGAAGAAGAACCAGCCGTCCTCCGTGAGATAGGCCGGGTCCTCCATCATCACGAACACCTTCTGCCCGTCCCATTCCGGCACCGCCGTGGCGGTGTTGAGCTCGATGGAGATGTACGAGCCCTTGCGCAGCAGCTTGGGCGCCTCCTGGCGGGTCGCCGCGCGGAAGTCGATGCTCGCGCCCAGCGCGTGGCCCTGGTTGCCCAGTGGGTGGCTGTAGATCATCGCCTCGATGCCCTTCTCCTTCATCTCCGCCATCGCCTGCTCGTAGACGTCCGCCGACGAGCGGCCCGGCCGGGAGGCGCGCAGCATGAGCGCATCCTGCAGCGTCATGGTGTTGGCCAGCGCGCGCTTCAAGCCATCCGGCACATCCGTCTCACCCTCGTTCAACACGTAGGCCATCTTCTGCCAGTCGGAATTCAGCCCCATGTAGGTGATGCCGAAGTCCACGTGCAGCAGGTCCCCCCGTTGAATGACGACGTCCTCCTTCGAGGGCGACAGGAAGCCACGCGAGGTGGCGCGGTCCATGCCCTTGCGCTGCACCCGCAGGTCCGGCTGGAACCAGGTGTCCACGCCCAGCTCCCACAGCCTGTCGTACAGGAACCGGCGCACGTCACCGACGGTCGTCTTCCCGGGCACCACCACCTTCGGTGAGAACGCCTCCTGCACCACCTTGTCCGTCAGGTGGACCAGCAGTTGGTAGTGCTTCCACTCCTCGGGAAGGCGCGTGTCCAGGTACTCCTCGATGAGCGGCGCCGCGCTCACGAAGCGCGCCTCCGCCTCCGCGCCCAGGGACTCCACCAGGAAGGCGTAGCTGTCCCGCGTCAGGCTGCGCGTCACGCCGCGCTTGCCGCCAATGCCCAGGGCAATCGTCTTGGGCTGGTAGCGCGCATTCAGGTCCGCGAGGACTTCCTGCGGCTTGCGGCCCTCCGCGGGCACCTCGAAGAAACGCTCCAGCGTGGCTTCGGAGTAGCCGGTGAGCGCCACGCGCTTGAGGCCTTCCGCGCCCGCGTCGACAAACACGAAGACGTCCCGGTTGCCGGCGTAGGGCCGCGGCGGGGCCACGAACTGGGTGAGCGGGTCGTCGTGGAACTCCTCGTTGACGACCACCCACATGCCCACGTCGTGGCGGCGCATCATCTCCAGCAGCAGGCCGTGACGCAGCTCGAGCCAGCTCTCGCGTTCGGCGATTTGCGCCGACCAGGGCAACAGCGCCGGCATCGTGGCAGCCGGGGTGTTGCGTCCCGTGGTGGAACAAGCGGCCAGAAACAACAGCGGCAAGGCCGCCCACTTCACGCACTTCATGCGAGGACTCCCATCAAGAAGGAGCCCCCACCGTACCTCAGGAACACCAGGAGGCCTCCGCCTCCAGAGCCCTTGGAGTCTCTGGAAGCGGAGGGCCTGGGGCGCGCTTCCTCCCCTCCTCCCTGGAATTCCGCGCTCCAGCCCTCTGGATGGACTCGGCACCAACGCCCGAGTCATAAGGCGTCGGTCCCCCCCGGTCCCGACGCGTCCATCCCTTGAGATGACGGCAGTCCCCCAACGCCGTCCACCAGAGCGGGGCCTTCCCCCCGCGCGCCAACCTCAGAAGCTGGCGATTTGAAACTCGAAGTCGAACGCCTCGAGCTCCATCCCCCCCAGGTCCTCCGCGTTCCCCCCCACTTCGACGACATCACCTTGTCCACCCGCCTGCCCAACCCCCGTGGCCCCCCCGTCCGTGCGCGCCCCCCAACCGCCGCCCATGGCGCCCCGCCCCTCCTCAGGTGCCCAGATACCGCTCGCATCCCCACGACCCCGCGCGTCACCACGAAACATCGCTCCCCCTTGGGAAGGCGCGCCACCCTTGCCCCCCCATCTCAAATACGCAGCCAGCCCTTTTTCTTGTGTATTCTGTTCAAAAAAATCCGGGGCGCCCCGACTGAGAGCACCCCGTGAAACCTGTATCGCCGTAACGATTCAGGAGAATCTGGGAAACGCATTGCCTGACATCAGGGTGTCTCGTCTGAACCACCCGGTGTCATCGGCGTATTCACAGGGAGCGTGACGGACATCTTCGAGGAGTACGGCGGTGGACCCGTCAGGCCCGGGGTGGGCTCCGGCGGCGGGTCATGTGGATTGATGCTCACCACCGCGCCATCCCGCTTCGGCTGCTTCGCGCCCTTCGTCACCATCGAATCCCCCTCTGTGCGGCATCGGCCGGGCCCGGCGGCATGCCTGCCCGCGGCCTCCACGCCCGATACAACGCACCGAGTCGGATTCCTTGGCGCTCATTCGAAGAGGAGGATGCCGTGGACCCAGTCCGCGCCGGGCTGGGTGGCCAGCCAGGTGCGCCGCTCATCCCGGAGCGCCAGGGCAGCGGGGGCCCCCGTCCGGATGCGCTCGCGCACCGCCTCGAAGAAACGGCCCGCGGAGTCGGGGATTTCCTCGGTGGAGGCCAGCACCGTGGCGGCGCCTGCTTCGATGAAGGCCACCGGCAGGCTGAAAGACTCATGAAGGAAGGGCATGGCCCGCGCCGCGCTGCACGTGGCCAGCAACACCAGCGGGGACTGGGCCAGCTTCAACGCACGCACCTGCGCGGCGGACAGCGCGTAGCGGCCATCCGTTTCAGGTGCGAGCACCACCAACGAAGCGTCCGACATCTCCGGACTGAAGGCGCCGTGGGCGTGGATCTCCACCTCGCTCGCCTGCTCCATGGCGGCCAGGACGCGGGACGGCGTGGCCTGCATCCCCGAGAGCTCCACGCGCCGAGGGTCCTTCATGGAGGGCGGCGCCAAGGGAGGCAACCGGGGCAAGCCGAGGGCCGAAGGGGCCTCCACTCCATTGATGACGAGATGCGGGCCCTCACCCGAGCCGCCCCCTGGCGGAAGCACTTGGGGACGGCCCACCCGGTAGGTCCAGGCGAGGTCCGCGGGGAGCAATCCCCGCAGGCCGTGAACGGGCGGCAGCGCCAGCACATCCACCTGCTCGCACCCGCGCAGCGCGGACTGGAGCGCGGGGGGCACCAGTCCATCGGCATCCTTGCCCAGGTGCGCCTTGCGGCCCGCGTCGAAGTGGCCTCGCAGCGCGCCTTGGGAATCACGAAGGGCCACCACCGAGCGCTCGTAATCCACGGCCACGCCCAGCACACAGCGGTCCGGCACGTCCACCCGCAACGCGGCCCCCATGAGCGACAGGGCCTCCCCCGAGTCACCACCGCGGCCCGCCTCATGTGCCAACACGTTGTAGGCGCCCATGCGCGTCTTCCGGGCGTCCACGTCGTCGGGCAAGGCCTCCGCCTGTGAGATGGCGCTCCGCAGCAGCTCCAGCCCCGTCGCGCGGTCGCGTTCGAGGAGGAACTGCCCCTCCGCGAAGCCCATCTGCGCGAGCTTTCCAGCGGAGGGCTCGGTCCGGCGCAACTCGGCCAGCGTGCGCCGGAGCAGGTCCGCGTCCTGACTGTCCGCGCCGAAGCGCGCCAGGTAGGACAGGAGCAACGCACCGGGCAACCCCAGCGGACGGCCACAGGATTGTGCGAGTTCCAACGCGTCCCGAGCCCCCTGCGTGTCGAACTCCGACCAGGCCAGGTACGCCAGGTTGCGGTGGACGTACGTCCGCTGCTCGCAGGAATCCGGCATGCGGGACAGCGACTCACGCAGGTACGCACGCGCGCTGGCGACATCCATCCGGTAACGGGCGATGTGCGCCAGCTCCTGGAGGAACTGCTGCTCCAGCTCCCACTCCTCCATTTCGCGCGAGGCCCGCCAGCCGCTCCAGGATTGCTCGAAGGCCTCCGCCGGACGGTTGAGCGCGAGGTACAGGTCCGACAGCCGCTTCTTCAACGTGGCGCAGCGGTACGAGAGCCCCTTGCCCTGACACGCATTCACCGCCGCACGGAGCCGGGCCTCCGCCTTCCACCACGCCCCATTGCGCTCGTCCTCGCTCGCGAGCTCGCGCTCGGCCAGCAGGGACAACCAGGGGTCCTCCGCCGCCTGGGACAGCCGGGTGAAGTCCTCCAGGTGGCGAGCGGCGGACACCGTGTTGATGAGCGCGCCGAGATACAGGTCGTCCTCACCCGAGAGGCGCAGCGTCTCCAGCAAACGCCCCGGTGAGGCCAGCTCTCCACGCACCAGCTTCGCGTAGTCCCGAGCCAGCGGCCCGCGATGGCTGAAGTCCTTCGCCGCCACGCGAAGCACGTAGCGCCGGAGCACGTCACCGCCCTGAACGCCATCCAGCACGTCCGCCAGTGGCAGCAGGCGCACGACCCACTCGCGCGAGGGCGCGGCCCGCACCGCATCGTAGAAGGCCAGCCGGACGATGCCTGGGAACTGCTTCGCTTCGTCCAACGGCAGCCGCGCCTGGGCATCCACCATCAGGTCCCGCACCGCCGCCCGCGCGCCCTTCCACGCCCGGCCCCGCGCCTGCGTCTGCTGCCGAAGCGCCCTCGCGCGGATTCGCGCCTCCTCGCTCCAGCCCGGCGCGCCCTGCTTCGCCACCGCGTCGAAAGCGTCCGCGGCCAGCAAGGTCAACCCCATCTCCCGCAGCACCAGGGCCCGGTTCCACTGCGCCTGGGCGTGGTCCGGAGCCTGCCGCAACACGCCTTCCAGCAGCGCCAGCGCGGTCTCGGAGTGGCCCTGCTCCAACGCGATGATGGCCAGGTCACTGTCCCTGTCGGGCGACGGTGGCAACCGCTGAAGAAAGTCCGAGGCCTGCCGCCAGTCCCCACGCACCAGGTACGCGGCGGCGATGCCGTGCAGGTCCCCCTGGTCCTCCAGATTCGCCAGCGCCCGCAGCGGAACCACGGGCGAGACAGCGGACACGCTCACCCCACGGACGCCCCCGGAGCGAAGTGGCACGAAGGGCCTGTGGCCATCCGCGCGCGCGTAAGCGACTCGGGCTTCGATGCGCCGTGAAGGCGACTTCGCGAGCCACACCGCGTCCTGTGCGTCTCGCGCGGACAGACGGAAGAAGAGCAGCAGGAGCACCGCCGTCGCCAGCGCGCCCCCTGCTCCGAGCAGGGCCCATGGGCCTCGAGAGCGCGACGGAAGACGGCTCGGCTCGGGTGCCGTTGGTGGCGGTGGCGGTAGCGGGACCCAATCCCAGGGCGCGGTGGCCTCGTCTGCGTCCTCCTCCAATGCCACCGGGTCGCCCATCGAGTTGAAACCCAGGAGCTCCAACTGCATCGCCTCGTGCAGGCCGGAAGCACAGGGGTCACAACGGGCGAGGTGGTGTCGGAAGTTCTCCTCATCCACCGGCGCCAGTTCGCCGTCGAGGAAGAGGGACAGGCGGTTGCATAACGGGCTCATCATGCGCCGCCTCCGCCATCACCACTCCCGATGAGCGGCAGCAGCAGCGCCTTCAACTCCTTGCGTGCCTGATAGAGCCAGCTTCCCACCGTGCCTTCGGGGACGCCCATGCGCTGCGCGATGGCGCGGTAGCGCAGCCCGGACGCGTGCAGCGAATACGCCTCGCGAACACGGGGGTTGGCGAGCTGAGCGATGGCGTTCCGGAAGTCCTGCTCGGAGATGTGCTCCCAGGACTCTTTCGCCTGCGGCTCGGGCGCCGCCACGGCGTCGCGCACCAGCCGCAGCTCCGGGCGGTCCTGCTCCAGCAACTCGGAGCGCCGCTTGCGGCACTGGTCGAGGAAGTGATTGGTGAGCGCTCGACACAACCACGCCCTGTAGACGGGCTCCGGCTGCGCGGAGAGCAGACCGTGGTGCAGCAGTCCTCGCGTGAGCGCCTCCTGCACCAAATCTTCGGGATCAATGCCCCCCTGACCGCACAACCGTTTCGCCAGGGCCAACAACATGGGCCTGACACGATGCGCGAACTCCTCGAACCCGTCGGGATGCACACCCGTAGTGTAGGCCACAGGGATACGAATGACTGTGGCAATGCGATGGCCGCTCATCGACCCGGCCTCCTTCCACGCCTCTCGAAACGTGGTCGGTGTCGATCCTTGGGAAGCCGTCGTGAAGCAGACTTAATCGCGTCAAGTTGCGATGCCTCACGGACACCGCCTCCACCCCGCGGGCCAGCTAGGCGACGGCGGCGGAAATCGATGCGGGCTGGGCCTGGGGCAGCGTCACTTCGAAGGCCGCGCCCCCCAGCACGTCCGACTGCCCCGCACGCACATCACCGCCATGCCGCTCGATGATTCCCCGTGCGATGGCCAGCCCCAAGCCCGTCCCCGGCCGAGGCCCCTCCCGCTTGCGACCCGTGACGAAGGGTTGGAAGAGACGCGGCAGCAGCTCGGGAGGAATGCCGCGCCCGCTGTCCTCCACCCTGACGAGCAGCCGACCAGCCGAGGCCTCGAACGTCACCTTCAGCCGGGGCGAGGGCACGTCACGCAGGGCGAGCAAGGCATTCTCGATGAGGATGACCAACACCTGGGACATCTGCGACTGGTCGGCCTCCAACGTCAGGGAGGTGTCGCCCTCCGAATCGAAAAGAACTTCGGGCGCCAGTTCGCCCAGTCCCTGTTTCGCGGTGGAGTAGGCCAGGGCCACGGTGGCGGCGAGGTCCACGTGGCGCAGGTCCAGCGGACGCGGCCGGCCATAACGAAGCAGCTCGTCCACGAAATGACTGGCGCGGTCGATCTGCTCCCGCATGGCGGCCACGGCGTCCGGGTCTCCGCCCTTCCGCTCCAGCAGCTTGAGGTGCGCCGCGAGCACGCCCAGCGGATTGCGGACCTCGTGGGCCACGGCGGACGTGAACTGGCCCAGCTCCGCCAGACGTGAGGCCTGGTCCGCGCGTGCTTCCTCCCTCGCGAGCGCCACCGCCAGGTCCGTGCCCGTTGCACGGTCCTTGAAGAATCGGCGGCCCAACCACTCCTGAAGCGCTTGTCGCACCGGCTCGAACGCGAGCGCGGAGAGCACCAGCAGGAAGAAGGCGCCCGCGCGGTACTCGGCCAGGAAGGGCTGCCCGCTGCCCGCGAGCAACGTCAGCACACCGAAGAGGAAACCCGCGGACAGCACCGCCGCGATGGCGGAGTACAAGAGGCTGCGCTCCAACAACTTCCGGTCCGCGGAGGGTTGATGCGCGTTGATGACATGCACCAGCACCAGCAGCGCCGCCAGCACCAGATACATGCCGAACGGCAACGCATACCCGCCCGACAGCAGCGTGGCGTTGCCGATGCTACCGAGGTACGCGAGCAAGCCCGCGATGCCCAGACTGAGGAGGACGGGCCGCCGCTCGGGAGCCGCGTTGCGGTAGGAGCGCGCCAGATGCGCCAGCGGCACCAGCGCCGACGCCACGGCCAACGCCATGGCCGGCCAGAACAAGGGCCCTCGATGCATCGCCAGCGGCCCATGGAGGGTGTCGGGCAGGAAGACGCCAATGCCCGTCACCACCACCGCCACGCCGTACGCGAGCACCACCAGGCGATAGGAGCGCTGCTCCGTCACGTCATAGGCGGAGTGCAGGTACGCCGCCGCGACGAAGGCGCCGCTCGCCACGAAGCGCTCGCCCACCCAGGACAGGGATGGGATGCAGAGGAGCAGCAGCGCCGCGGTCCACACCGCCGTCGCCAGACAGTAGAGCGCCAGTCCCCGAGCGTTGTGTCCCCGAATCGCGGCCGTGAAACACAGCAGCAACGAGACAGAGAGGACCGGCACGAGGCTGTAGGCGAACAGAGGCCCCATGCGCGCACTGTGACAGACCTGGGGCCCGAGCGCTCGACGCTCAGCGAACGGTCGAGAGGAACCCGTCCAGCAAGGCGTTCACCGTGTCCGGCGCATCCAACTGGACCCAATGCCCCGTGCCCTCCACCTTCTCGTGGGGCAACGCCGGGACGAGGCGATGGTACGAGCCGGGATCCTCGTTGAACGCCGTCACCACGGACAGGCGGGGACCTCGGTAGGCCCGCAGCGGCGCCACGGGGTCGAAGGTCAGCAGCGCGCCGAGCCCACCTCGAACGCTAGCCTGCGACGTCGCTCGCATCTCGGCGAGCACCCGCTCCCGCACTTCGGGGCGGGAGGGCGCCAGCATCGGGGCCCAGGCCTCCTCCACCACCGCGCTCCACGCTTCCGTGGCGAGCACTCCCATCCACCCCTGGGCCTGCTCCTCCGGAATCATCCGCCCGTCCGACGCCGGGTCGAGCAGGAACAGCCCCGCGACCCGCTCCGGGTGCGCGCCCGCGTACGCCACGCACACGGCGCCGCCCAGGCTGTGCCCCACCAGCACGAAGCGCTGGAGGCCCAGCCCCTCCACCACGCTGCCCACGTCCTGGGCGAAGTCCTCCACCGAAAACCCGCCATCGCGCGGCAACTCCGACTTGCCGTGCCCGCGCAGGTCCAACGCGACGGCCCGCCGACGCTTGCGCAAGTGCGCCAACTGGGCCGCCCAGTGCGTGGTGTTGCCGGCACTCGAGTGGACGAACACGACCGGCAGCCCACCCACCCCACCGTCGTCGACATTCAGCATTCCCTGGGACCCCATCATGACGGCCTCCTCCGGCCTGGAAGCGCGCGGTTTCCCGCGACGTGATGCTTGTGGAGTACGGCCCATCCCTGACAGAAACTGTCAGCAATGACACGAGTCGACCGGGTGATGCGTCTGATGGACTTCCTGCGGGGCCGCGAGGCGACGACCGTGGCGGAGATCGCCGAGGCGCTCGACGTGAGCGGGCGCACCGTTCACCGGGATTTGGCGACCCTCCGGCAGCGCGGCATTCCCGTGAGCAGTGACACCGGGCCGGGAGGTGGCGTCCGGCTCGAGAGGGACCGTGGCGTGGCCGCCGTGCATTTGTCCCAGGAGGAAGTCGTCGCGCTCTGGCTGGCGGCGAGTCTCTCCTCCACCGGCTCCACGCTTCCGTGGGGCAACGCGGCGCGCTCCGGACTCCAGAAGCTCTTCGCCAGCGTCCCCAAGGAGCGCTCCCGAGGCATGCGCGAGCTCATCCGCCGCGTGGTGGTGAGCCGCCCCGCGAGCGCCCGGGTGCTGGCGGACGTCGGCAAGCCGCCCGAGGAGCTGCTCGCCGTCTTTGAACGCGCCTTCCGCGAGCAGGTGTGCCTCTCCTTCGACTACCGCGACCGCCACGGCAACTCGAGCCGACGCTGCGTGGAGCCGCACGGCCTGCTCGTCGAGTCTCCCGTCTGGTATGTGCTCGCGCGGGACGTGGAGAAGTCCGCGGCGCGAATGTTCCGCATGGACCGCATCCGCCGCGCCCGCATCGTCCCCGACCGCCCCTTCACGCCGGACATGGACGGGCTTCATGCGCAGGTCGAGGCCCAGCGTGAGCAGGCCCGCGTGCATGCCCGAGAGGACCGTCCGTCCAATCCGCCGAAGTGAAGCCCATCGGCCTTCTCCGGCCATCGAGCCGCTCCCCGGCCACGGGACGCTCGAAGTCAGGGCGCTGGCGCCCCTGTCCGCCCGAGCAGCGCGTTGCACGGTCAGGCATCGGGCCGAGGAGGCTCTCGGTTCGCCGTGTCCCGTGCGTCCAGCGACGTCCGCGCGAGCAGACTCTCCGTACGCCGCGTCCACCGAGGCCGTCACCGGACTGTGCTTCCAACAACGTCCGCGGGTAGGCTGCGCGCCCGCCGGAGCCGGAGTGCGCGCCGGAGTCGCCAGGAGTCACACGGTGCGGTACTTCGCCATGGTCGCGGCCGGGGCCACCCTCTGGGGGTGCTGGGCGCTCTTCTTCCGTCCCGCGGGGTTCACCGGACCGCAGAACGCCGTGCTCGTGCTCACGGCCATGTCGCTTCCGGCGCCGTTCCTGTTCCGACGCGACGCACTGCGTGACCGACGGGCCACGCTGGCCCTGCTCGTGGTGGCGCTCGCGGACGCGGCCAACACCGCCCTCTTCTTCGCCGCCATGGAGCGCGGGCCCGTCTCGGTGGCCGTGTTGACGCACTACCTCGCGCCCTTGTTGCTCGCGCTGTTGGCCCCCTGGGTCCTGGGTGAAGAGCGCTCCACGCGGGCCCTCGTGGGGGTCCCCGCGACGCTGGTGGGTCTTTCGCTGCTCATCGGCCGTCCGGACCGGGACTTCTCGGGCATGACGGCCCTGCTGGGCGCGGGCAGTGCCTGCTTCTACGCGGTCATCGTCCTCGCGGCGAAACAGGCGGCGCGGGCGTACTCCCCCATGGCCGTCACATCGCTGCACGCGCCCATCTCCGTGGGCGTCCTTCTGCTCGGCTTCGGTCCACGTGCACTGCCACCCACGGTGGATGAAGGCACGCTCCTCGTGCTCGTCGGTGGCGTGGTTTGTGGCCTGATTGGAAACATCCTCTTCCACACCGGTCTGAGACACGTCCCCACCACGGCCACGGGGGCGCTGACGTACCTGGAGCCGCTCACGGCCTCGCTGGTGGGCTGGGCCTTTTTCTCGGAGACGCTGACGCCGCTGGCGCTGGGCGGAGGCGTGTTGGTGCTGGTGGCGGGCGCCTGGGTGGCGGCCGAGCGACGTGCGACCCTCCCGCCCGTCACCGTGCCTGCCGACACACGTTGACGGCGCGCTCCAAATCACCGCTTGCATGCGTGGGGAGTCCTTTGGTCCTCTTGGGTCCCCGCACACACTCCTTCCACCGTTCCTGGCGACGCCGTATGCCTATGGAAACCGCAGCCGACAGCCGTGAGTACCGCGTCGTCTTCTTCTGTCCCGCGTCGAGCGCCCGGCTCGAGCGGCTGGAGGCGCCCGTGCGTCGGCTGCTCTCTCGCATCCACGCGCCGCCCGCGGAGCTGGCGCCGCTCCAGGAAGCCGGCGCGCTCACCGAGGCCGGTTGGCAGGTGTTTCTCGTCCGCTCGCTGACGGAGCGTTCGGCCGCGCAGGCCATGGCGGCCTACGTCAGCGAGGCCACATGCGCGCTGGCTGCGGAGCTGGACGCGGAAGTGCTGGGTCTCTACGTGGACGTGTCCGGGGACTCCGCGCGCATCTGTCGCTGTGGCCCCGAGGACGGGCCGGAGACCTTCGCGGGGCGACGTCAGGCCGCGCTCAACCGCACCGCGGAGTGGCTGGAAGTCACCCCCGTGAGCCTCTCCGCCCTCTTCCACCTCGACCTGCCCGACGCGGAATACGAGCCGGACGCGGATGACCGCTTCGTCGAGGAGAAGCTGCGCGAGGCGAAGGTCCTCATGGAGCGCTACCGTCAGGGCAAATGAGGTCTCGAACGCCCGAGGACCTCGCGGGCCGTTGCCCTCGCTGCTTCCTCCCCCTGTCCCTGTGTCTGTGTGCCGACGTGCCGTGCATCACCACGCGCACGGAGCTGCTCATCGTCCGGCACCACAAGGAGACGCTCAAGTCGACGAACACGGCGCGCATGGCGGAGCTCGCGATGCCGCGTTGTCGCATCGTCTCCTATGGCTCGCCGGGGGTGCCCTTCGATGCCTCGGTGCTGGAGGGCGATGACACGTGGTTGCTCTTTCCGGACGCGCATCAGACGCCCGAACCCGGTGCGCCCCTTCCCTCAAGGCTCATCGTGTTGGATGGGAGCTGGGGACAGGCACGGCGAATGGTGCAGCGCGTCCCCGCGCTGCGACGGCTGCCCGGATTGAAGCTGCCCCCACCGGCCCCAGACTCCCGGCGACTGCGCCGTCCGCCCCATCCGGATGGCATGTCGACGCTGGAGGCCATTGCCGGTGCGCTCGCGCATCTCGAAGGCGAGCACGTCGCGCAGCCGCTCTATGCGCTGCACGAACACATGATTGATCGCGTCATGGCGAGCCGGGGCCGGAGCATCTAGAGCGCTCGACGCCCTCGGCATGAAACCTCCACGCTGGGGGGCGCCGGGATTCAGCGTTCCGTCAGCGCGTCCAGCTCCGCGATGAGTGCGGGCACATCGCCCCGAGGAATCGTCCGACACGGCTCGAAGCCCGCGGCGCGGTCCGTGGCGATGACGGGGATGCCGCGTGAATGCGCGTGCGCCAGCTCACTCACATGACTCTCACACCACGCGGGCGCGAGCACCACGTCCACCCGCTGGAGCGTGCGCTGGACCTCGGCGGTGACGGTCCGCACTCGCGGGTGATTCAAGTGCAGAGGGTCCGTGCCTTCCGCGGGGCGCAGCCAGAGGGTCCACTGGGGCCGGGCGTCGAGCACCGCCAAGGCTTCTCGCACGCCGCAGCGTGCGAGTGCGGGCCCCGCGAGCAGCGCCACGTGAGGCCCTGGGTGACGACGCAGTTGGGCCACCTGGGTCGACTCACGGTCCGGAGGAAAGTGCAGCCTGCGGAGCTTCTCCGGAGCGTGCCCGGCCCACTTCAGCCGCTCGAAAGCGAGTTCACTCCGCACCCAGATTTCATCCGCGAGGACGCGCTCCACCTCCTGCCGTGCGACGTCCTCCGCCGAGGCGCGGTGGTTGCGCAGGAAGGCCTCCTCCGGGTGCTTCACGGCCGCGGCGTCCAGGTCCTCGTGCAGCGCCCTCAAGGAGGGCAGGTCCTCCACCAACACGCAGCGCGCACCCCGGCGGCGGGCCGCCGCGAAGACCTCCCGGGCGCCCAGCGTTGGCGCGAGCACCGTCTCCACCGACACCGGGAGCAGCGCCGCGGCCGACTGCGCCCACCGCCTGCGCAGGGAGAACCGGGCTTGGAAGGTCGCCGCCGTCGAGCGCGCCACCACGCGCAACCCCACCTCCATCGCCCCCCAGCCCGGCAGGCCCCAGACGCGGTAGCCATCGGGCACCCGCAGCGTCCGGCGAGTCCAGGCACGGTGCAAACGGGAGGGAAGTGGCGCCCAACCGGGCAGTCTCGGCCGTGCCCAGGGCGCCAGCACCTCCGCCTCGTGCGTGAGCAGCGATTCCAGATGAGAAAGCCAGGGAGCGGGCTCCGGTGCGAGCACCAGATTCATGGCGCCGGGACCTCCGACCGAGGAACCTCGACGCGGGCGTGACAGGCGGTCTCCCCGCACGTGATGCACGTCCGCTTCCGCGCTTCGGGGTTCAGCAGGCGTCGCCGGTTCTCCGCGATGGTGCGCTCCTCGAGCACGGCACCAGAGCCCGTGTCTTCGACCCTGCGCACGATGCGGTTGATACGAAGGGTTCCCTCGGGGAGTTCGAGCAGGGACTCGTCCTCGGACCACAGACGTGAGCGCGTCCGGGGAGCATGCGCCCCGTGGAGGGACAGCCGCAGCTTCCCATCCAGGACGCGGGCTCCGAGCCTCACGGGCCCCTCGCGCGGAGCCACCACCAGGTCCACATAGGGCCAGGCCACCGTGGCATCCATTCCCCACAGCGTGCCCGGCGGCGGGGGCACCGCCTCCATCGTGTGCCCCCAGCGCTCCAGGATGTGCCAGCCCTGGCGCGCGGCGAGCTCGAAGAGCGCATTGGCCAACAGACAGATACCGCCACCGATGGACGGCGTGAGACAGCCGCCGCTCAGCGCCAACCCATGTCGGTAGCCCTTGCGCGCGGACAGCCGCCCCAGCGTGCGCCAGAATGAGAGGGGCCTGTCCGGAGCGAGGAGGAGGCCATCAAAGGCCGGAGCCGCCAGACGCACGTTGTGCTTCTTCCCCGCTTCCAGCACCGGATCCGCATCCGCGTCCGCGCGCTCCAGATTCACCGTGTGCGAGCCGAGGAGCACGCCCTTCTCATGCATGGGCGCCAGGACCGGGCGCGGCCAACGCTCGGGCGTCGCGGACCACCGCACCAGGCGGTTCGCCTGGTGCATCACCTGCTTGCTGCGCCGCCACAGCAGCGCGTGGGCGGATAACTCCAGGAGCCGGGGTGCGATGGGAGATGAGGGCATGGCCGGACGCTATGCAAAGCCAACGCCGGGCCATTCCGCAGGCACTGCGGCCGCGCAGACACACTCCGTGGAGGGACCGGCACGCCGTCGTCCCCAGCGGGAGCGCGCCTCAGCGGACCTTGTGGTCCTTGATCATCTCCAACTGCGTCTCCACGCTCAGGTCCCTCGAACCGAAGTGGCCATAGGTGTTGTAGACCTTCTGGCCGTCCTGCCCCGGAATGGGCGAGGTGTACTTCGCGAGCCCCATGCCGATGACCTGATCCGACTGGGACCAGATGCTGTAGACGTGCTCGCCTTCGAAGCCCGACTCGGCGTTGAGGTCCTTGAGGAACGCTGACTGCGGATGCAGGCCCGTCTGCCGGTTGGAGGTGGGCAGGAGGTCGCCCGTGAGGACGCACGAGGCCAGGCCCTGGTTGGCGCCCGCGATGCCCACGAAGGTGTCCACGGAGCCTGTCAGCGGCGCGCCGAGGTCGTAGGAGCCCCCTCCAGGATAGGGGTCGAAGCCGTCACCGCCCTGGATGGCCTTGCGCGCGAGCGTCACGCCCATGGAGTGCCCGATGACGTCCACCTTCTCCGCCCCGGTGTACTCCTTCACCGCCTGGATGAAGGCACGAACCTCTTCCTTATACTCGCGCGAGTGGTGCTGCTGGCTGGCGAGCATCGGATTCTGCGGCCCCCACGTCATCGCGTACATCTCCGAGGGCTTGTAACCCTGGGACGCGAAGTGCTCGATGGACTTCTCCCACCCGGCGGCGCTGTCACCATTGCCGTGGATGAAGACGACAGGCTCGTTCGCGAGCTTCTCGCCGGGCCGAGCGCGGCCTCCGAAGGAGGGCACATCCCCCTGGGCGAAGGCGTAGCCGCCATAGCCGTTCTGCTGCAGCCAGCTCTTGAAGTCCGACGAGAAGCGCGAGTCCCTCGTCACCTCCACGGGGGCCGACGACTCCGTGGCCGCGCGGGCGGCAGGAGTCGTCTTCGGACGCGTCCGGGCCGAGATGGGCTGCGTCAATGGTGGCTCCTGGGGGGAATGGAGGGACTACGAATGTTGTCACACCCAGCCGGGAAAAGTTTCCAGCAGGCAGAGAAAAAGGCGCGCGGTTTGTAGACACGCCCAAACGAGCCTGGCAGCGAAGCGTGACACCAGGAATTCCCCGCTGCTTCGGAGGCACCCGGTAGCACCGGCTGTTAGGCTTGCCGCATCATGGCCGGTGCATCTCCCTCAGGAACCGAAGCAGCCAGCGCGCAGTCCTCGGACACGGTGGTGCTCTTCGACGGCGTGTGCAACTTGTGCAACGGCACGGTCCTCTTCATCATCGACCGGGACCCGCAGGCGCGCATCCGCTTCACCGCCCTGCAATCCCAGCGAGCCGCCGCGCTGCTGGCGCCCCACGGCGTCGTGCCCAAGGAGGAGCCTGACAGCTTCGTCCTCCTGCAGGACGGCAAGCTGTACGAGCGGTCCACGGCCGCGCTCCGCGTCGCCCGGATGCTGAAGGGGCCGTGGCGTTTTCTCTACGCCTTCATCGTGGTGCCCCGGCCGCTGCGCGACCTCGTCTACCGAATCATCGCGCGCAACCGCTACCGCTGGTTCGGCCGTGAAGCGCAGTGCCGCATCCCCACGCCCGCGCTGCGGGCCCGCTTCCTCCCCGAATCGTCCACCTGACGGTCGCGTCGGGACGACCCCGGCCGCGCCCTCAGCAGGCGTTGACGTCCTCGCAGCGAGCCTTCTTCATCTCCGTCGCGAAGGGACTCGGAGCCAGGAAGCCGGTGACCCGAGGCTTCGTGAGCACCTTGCCCTCCGGCGAGATGAACGCGACGGTGGGCAGGCCCTCGACGCCGAAGCGCTCCAGCAGCGCGTCCAACGAGTCCTCGCTGTTCGTCGCATCAATCTTGATGTTGAGGAAGCGCCCCGCGTCGGACTCGGAGATGACCACCGGCGCCGGATACGTGTCGCGGTCCAGTTCCTTGCAGGCCGCGCACCAGTCCGCGAAGAAGTCGATGAGCACCGGCCGCCCATCCTCCTTCGCCTGGGCGAGCACCTGGTCGAAGGCCTCGGGAGAGAATGTGGCCTGCTTCGCCGGCATGACGTGATGCCACTGCCAGCTCGGCGCGCGCGGCGGCTTGGCGAGCCCCAGGTTCACCCACAACGTGCCCACCTGCCCGCCGTCCAGCGCGCCGCCGCGCAGCACGAGCGCCCCGACGACGAGCACCACGCCCAGCGCCTTGAAAAAGAACTCACGCGAGCCCTCCTTGAAGGAGCGGTGCACCGCGCCCAGCGCCACACCCACTGTCACCAGCACCGCGGCGATGATGGCGCCCGGCACCCGGCCCACCTGAAGCCCCAGCCCCTTCACCACGTCACGCGCCCAGGGGAAGGCATCCTTCAGATAGCTGAAGGCCAGCGCCACCAGCATGATGCCCAGCACGCTCTTCACCCACTCCATCCACACGCCGCCGCGCGGCAGCCGCACGGTGAAGACGCCGATGAGGAAGAACGGCACGCCGATGCCCAACGCGTAGACGAACAGCAGTGACGCGCCCAGCGTGGTGTTCGCCGTCTTGGCCACGAAGGCCAGCAGGCCCGTCAGCACCGGCCCGGTGCACGGCGCGGCGAGGAAGCCCGACACACTACCCATCAAGAACGCGCCCGCCACACCCGCGCCGCCCACGTCATTCAGCTTCGTCTGCAAGGACGACGGCAGCGCCAGCTCGAAGGCGCCGAACATGGACGTGGCCAGCAACAGCAGGAACACCGCCAGCCCCGTCACCACCGCCGGGTGCCCCAGCATCGAACCGAACGCCTGTCCCGTCTTCGCGGCCAGCACGCCCAGCGCGCTGAACACCACGCCCATGCCCACGATGTAGGACGACGTGAGGAGCAGCGCGCGCCCCCGGCCCTCCGCCTTGCGCGCGCCGAAGACGGACACGGTGATGGGGATGAGCGGATAGACACAGGGAGTCATCGCGGTGAGCAATCCGCCGGCGAACACCACCGCCGCGCCCACCGCGAGACTTCCGGATTCCAGGAACCGCGCGGCATCCAGGTTGGCGGTGGGGCCCGCGGGCAGCAGCCACGGCACCACGGCCACCGCCACTCCGGCCAGCACCGCCATCACTCCCAGCTTCTTCGCATCCATGCGCGCGTGACTCCGTGGTCGCAGGCCTCCTTGTATACGCAGGCCCGGGCCCCCGGGCTACTGTGCTGGAGCAGCAGGCGGGGAGGCAGGCGTCTTGAGTCCGGCGGAGCGCGCCAGCCCCATGACGCCCTCCACCGCGGCGGCGATGTAGCCAAAGGGGTTGGCCCCATCCACCGCGGTGACATGCACCTCGCCCATCTTCTGCTGGAACGCGGCGGCCACCTGCGGCAACTGCCGCGCCAGGGTCATCTGGATGACCTCCGCGCTGACGCTGTTCTCGATGTCGCGCAGCGCCCGGGCCTTGCCCAGCTCCAGCTCCTGCTGCGCCTGGTCCTTGCGCACGCTCAGCTCGGCGATGGCCACCTCCGTCTCGACGATGGCCTTCCGGGCCTGCACCACCTGGAGCTCCGCGTGGAGCCGCGCGGCCTCCTGCTGGTGCGAGGCCATCTGCACGTCGTTCCACGCGGTCGCATGCTCGTGTTCGAGGCGCAGGCGCTCCAGCTCCAGTTCGGCCTTGGCGGCGGCCGCCTCCTGCTCGCGGCGCAGCTTCGCCAGCTCCACTTCCTGCTCGTGCCGCTGCCGGGACAGCTCCAGTTCCTGCTCACGCTGCTGCCGCGCCAGCTCCTGCTGCGCCTTGGCGTTCTCCGCCTCCTGCGCGCGCTGGAGCCGCACCAGCTCGATTTTCGCCTGCGCGGCCTCGGACTCCTGCGCCAGCTTCAGCTTCTCCAGCTCCAGCTTCGCGCGGCCCGCCTCCGACTCCTGCTCGCGCTTGAGCTTCTCCAGGGCCACGCGCTGGCGGGCGACTTCAGCGTCCTGTTCACGCTGGAGCTTCTCCATCTCCACCTGCGCGCGGCTGACGGCCAGCGCCCGCTCGGAGACGATTTTCGCGTCGGACAGGCGGGACTCGGCGGACAGCGCGTCCAGCTTCGCCTGCTCGTCGGCCACCTGCTTCTTCTGGCGCACCTCCTGCTCGGCGGCCATCTTCGCCAGCGCGACCTCGCGCTCCACGCTGGCCTGCTCCTGCTTCAGCGTGCGCTCCTGGGCGAGCTTCGCCTCGGCCACGCGCGCCTCCACCGCCAGCGCCTCCAGCCGGGCCTGCTCCTCCGACGTCTGCTTCTTCTGACGCACCTCCTCCTCGGCCGCCAGCCGCTGGAGGCTGAGCTGCCGTTCCGCCTCCGTCTCCTCGCGGTGGACGAAGCGCTCCTTGGCCAGCTCCGCCTCGCGAGCCTGCCGCTCCTGCTCGTGGCGGAAGCGCGCCTGCATGTTGCCGAAGACGGTGGAGGACAGGACGCGCACGTCCTGGATTTCAATCGTGTCCAGGAGGACGCCCCACCCCGCGTCCGTCGAATCCTCCGGGCGGCCCCGGCCGGACAGCACCGGCGCGATTTCCCGCATCAGCTCCCCGGCGATGCCCTCCTTGCGCTTGGAGAGGCACTCCTCCACGGTCAGGTTCGCCACCAGCCGCCGCGCGGCGCCGACGAACATCTCCCGCAGCAGCTCCGCCAGCTTCTCCTGCGCGCGCTCCGGAAAGGAGAAGTTGAGCATGCGGAAGGCCACCAGCGGATCCGCGATGCGGTACACAGCCAGCCCCGTCACCTGCACGCCCACCTTCTCCTGCGTCACCTGATCCGCGGAGAACTGGAGCCGCTGGATGCTGGTGGGGACGATGGCCACCGAGTCCCCGGGCAGCTTGAAGCAG
Organism: Myxococcus hansupus; assembly: GCF_000280925.3. Lineage (NCBI taxonomy): Bacteria > Pseudomonadati > Myxococcota > Myxococcia > Myxococcales > Myxococcaceae > Pseudomyxococcus > Pseudomyxococcus hansupus. The sequence goes on along the minus strand of NZ_CP012109.1, from coordinate 2,222,796 downwards.
CTCGCGCCCTGGCCGCTGATCTCCCGCACCCGGCCGCGCCGCATGTGGACCAGGAACTCGCTGGGCCGGGCGGTGATGAGGCCCCAGCGCTTGATCTTCTCCGGGTCCTCCGTGGGTTTCCCGGCGCGCCAACCCTCCGCGTAGCGCGGCTGCTCCAGAGAACCGCCGCCTCCCTCCATCCGGACCAGGTGCGTCCTCGCGCCCCCCTCGGGGGTCTCCGGCGCTTCCTTGGACCGGGCCGTCTGCTTCGCGCTCATGTGCCTGCCTCCCTGTAGTGCCTCCCCCCCGGTGCAGGCAGCCGGCCAGAGGGGCGCTCGCCGGGAAATCAAGAGGTTGGCCAGGAGGGCCGCGCCATTCCGGAGCACCCCGCACCAGGACGGCGCACGCGGACTGCCCCGTGCCGGTGCAGCGTTACTTAAGACGGCCTGTTGGGAGCACGCACCGGCGCCGCCCGCGCTCCGGATGTTCGCTTGACCCGAAGGGGCCCCTTTTTATATTTGACCAGTCCGGTCCACATTCAAGGTGTGCCGGTGTAGGCCCCCCGCGGCAAAGGCCCTCTCAGGGCGCCGGTCGACGTCCCCTCCAGGAAGGTGTTGGAAGCAATGGTGAAGCTGCCGATCTACATGGACAACCACGCCACCACCCCGCTGGACCCGCGGGTGCTGGAGGCGATGCTGCCCTACCTGCGAGAGGACTTCGGAAACGCCTCCAGCCGCAATCACGTCTTCGGCTGGAAGGCCGAGGCGGCGGTGAAGAAGGCCCGTCAGCAGGTGGCGGAGCTCATCGGCGCGGCCGAGCAGGAGATCGTCTTCACGTCCGGCGCCACCGAGTCCGACAACCTCGCCATCAAGGGGGTCATCGAGTACTACAAGTCCAAGGGTGACCACATCATCACCCTGAAGACGGAGCACAAGGCCATCCTGGACACCTGCAAGCGCCTGGAGCGCGTGCGGCAGGAGCGCCTGGACGAGCTGAAGCTGCTGCGGCTGGGGCAGCTCGCCGGCCAGGACGTCACCGAGGACAACCAGGCGGAGCTGCTGTCCAAGTACGACGTGGACTCTGACGAGACGTACCGCAAGTGGGCCGAGCTGCCCACCGGCGGCGCGCGCGTCACCTATCTGGATGTGGAGCCCGACGGCCGGGTGAGCCTGGACAAGCTGGCCGAGGCCATCACCCCGAAGACGGTGCTGGTCTCCATCATGTTCGTCAACAACGAGATTGGCGTGGTGCAGCCGGTCGCGGAGATTGGCGAGCTGTGCCGCTCCAAGGGCGTGCTCTTCCACTGCGACGCGGTGCAGGGCATCGGCAAGGTGCCCTTCGACGTGGAGGCGATGAAGGTGGACCTGGCGTCCATCACCTCCCACAAGATGTACGGCCCCAAGGGCATTGGCGCGCTGTACGTGCGCCGCAAGCCGCGCGTGCGCATCGCGCCCATCATCGACGGCGGCGGGCATGAGCGCGGCATGCGCTCCGGCACGCTGAACGTGTCGGCCATCGTCGGCTTTGGCCTGGCGGCCGAAATCGCGCGCAAGGAGCTGCCCGAGGAGTCGGCGCGCATCCTTCGCCTGCGCGAGAAGCTGCGCAAGGGCCTGACGGACGCGCTGGACATGACGACGCTCAACGGCTCGCTGGAGCACCGGCTGCCGGGCAACCTCAACATCTCTTTCGCCCACGCGGAGGGTGAGTCCCTGATGATGGGCATCAAGGACGTGGCGGTGTCCTCCGGGTCCGCGTGCACGTCCGCCTCCCTGGAGCCCTCCTACGTGCTGCGCGCGCTGGGCGTGGACGAGGAGATGGCGCACAGCTCCATCCGCTTCGGCCTGGGCCGGTTCACCACCGAGGAAGAGGTCGACTACGTGGTGAACCTCGTAGTGGACAAGGTCCGCAAGCTGCGCGACATGAGCCCGCTCTACGAGATGGCCAAGGAAGGCATCGACCTCAAGAGCATTGAGTGGACGGCGCATTAGCGCGCCTTCCCAGGCAGACAGGGGGGCCCCGGCCCCCTCGCCCGGTGGGCGTTGCCCTCCGGAACCTTTGGTGAGAAGCATCCGTTGAAGGAGCAGGCATGGCTTACAGCGACAAGGTCATCGAGCACTACGAGAACCCCCGGAACGTCGGGACGCTCGACAAGGAAGACCCGAACGTGGGCACCGGCCTGGTGGGCGCGCCCGCCTGCGGTGACGTGATGCGGCTCCAGCTCAAGATTTCCGAGGACGGGCTCATCGAGGACGCCCGCTTCAAGACGTTCGGCTGCGGGTCGGCCATCGCCTCGTCGTCGCTCGTCACCGAGTGGGTGAAGGGCAAGACGGTGGACCAGGCGATGACCATCTCCAACAAGGACGTGGCCCGCGAGCTGTCGCTGCCGCCGGTGAAGATTCACTGCTCCGTGCTGGCCGAGGACGCCATCAAGGCGGCCATCGAGGACTTCAAGAAGAAGCGCGCCGCGCGTCAGGCCAAGGCGTCCTGACGTCCGGGAAAGGGAGAGGCGAACCATGAGCGAGCAGGCGACCCAGGAGACGACGCAGCGCCAGGCGCCTGCCACCGCGCCCGTGGCCAAGCCCCCCAAGGGCATCACCATCGCGGACAGCGCGGTGGCCCGCCTGAAGGAGCTGCTGGAGCAGCGGCAGACGCCCGAGGCGGGCTTGCGGCTGGCCGTGAAGGGCGGCGGCTGCTCGGGCCTCCAGTACTCGATGGAGTGGTCGGAGAAGTCCCGCGAGCGCGACAAGATTTTCGAGAAGGACGGCGTGCGCGTCTTCGTGGACCCGAAGAGCTACCTGTACCTGATTGGCACCGAGCTGGTGTTCGAGCAGACGCTCATGGCCTCGGGCTTCAAGCTGAACAACCCCAACATCAAGGCGGCCTGCGGCTGCGGAGAGAGCTTCTCCGTCTGACGCGGCAGCACGCGCTCCACCCGTCCCTTCGGGTGGAGCCGCCGCCACGCGGGCCCGGCCAGCCGCCGGGCCCTTTTCGTTTGTCCCCTCCCCGCATTGGAGAGCCCCCGTGAGGACCCACTTCGACGTCTTCGGCTTGAAGCGCGCCTATGACGTGGACGTGCCGGCGCTGGAGAAGCAGTACCGCGAGCTGTCGTTGCAGCTCCATCCGGACCGCGTGGCACAGGCCAGCGCGCGCGAGCGCCTGCAGGCCCTGGAAGGCACCACCGCCCTCAACGAGGCCTTCAAGACGCTGAAGGACCCGGTGCGCCGGGCCTTCTACCTGCTCAAGCTCCACGGCATCGACCTGGACCGCGAGGACGCGGGCGCCCAGAAGGACATGCCGCTGGCGTTTCTCGAGGAGGTCATGGACCTGCGCGAGGCGCTGGATTCCGCCATGGCGAAGAAGGACCTGGGCCGCGCCCGGAGCATGGCGGATGACGTGGAGGCCCGGAAGAAGGCGGCGCTCACGGAGGCAGCCGGGGTGCTCCGCACCCTGGAGGCCAGCGAGCCGGGGTCTGGCGGGCAGGATGAGGTGAGAAAGGCATCGCACGCGCTAGGGCGGGTGCGCTACTTCACGCGCTTCCTCGAGCAGGTGGACGCGTTCGAGGAGGAGATTCAGGCGTGAGCAAGAACGGATACCTTCAGATTCACGACCCGCTGAAGCCCAAGGGGCAGGCGGTGGGCATCGACCTGGGCACGACGAACTCGCTGGTGGCGGCGGTGGTCAAGGACCAGCCCGTCTGCGTCCCGGTGGACGAAGGCGACTCGCTGCTGCTGCCCTCCGTGGTCCACTACGCCAAGGACGGCGGCGTGGTGGTGGGCAGCCGGGCCCGGAAGCTCGCGCCCGAGCACCCCACCGACACCATCGCCTCCGTGAAGCGCTTCATGGGCCGCAGCCCGGACGACGCGGAGACGCGCAAGCTGGGGCACTACAAGTTCGTGCCCGGCGCCAAGGTGGTGCGCTTCGATGTGGCCGGCGGCACGCCGGTGACGCCCATCGAGGTCTCCGGCGAGGTGCTGCGCGCCCTCAAGCGACGGGCCGAGGCCCACTTCTCCACCAAGGTGGAGCAAGCCGTCATCACCGTGCCGGCCTACTTCGACGACGCCCAGCGTCAGGCCACCAAGGACGCGGGCCGGCTCGCCGGGTTGGAGGTGCTACGGCTGCTCAACGAGCCCACCGCCGCCGCGCTGGCCTACGGCCTGGACAAGGGCAGCCAGGGCACCTTCGCCGTCTACGATTTGGGCGGCGGCACCTTCGACATCTCCATCCTCAAGCTGGTGGACGGCGTGTTCGAGGTGAAGTCCACCGGCGGCGACTCCGCGCTGGGCGGCGACGACTTCGACCGCGCGATTGCCCAGCGGGTGCTGGAGGCGCTGGGCGCTTCCGAGGCGCCCGAGCCCGCGCTGGTGGCCGAGGTGCTGGCCGCCTCGCGCAAGGCGAAGGAGGCGCTCACCGACGCGGCGTCCGTGGAGCTGACGGCGGGCGGCAAGTCGCACACGGTGACGCGCGAGGACTTCGACGCGTGGATTCAGCCCTACGTCCAGAAGACGGGCACGGTGTGCCGCCGGGCGCTGAAGGACGCGGGCGTGACGGCCGGGGAGCTGGACGGCGTCATCCTGGTGGGCGGCGCCACGCGCGTGCCCGCGGTGCGCAAGTACGTGGCGGAGCTGTTCGGCCGCGAGCCCCTGGGCGACATCAACCCGGACCAGGTGGTGGCCATGGGCGCGGCCGTGCTGGCCAACCTGCTCACCACGGCGGACCGGCAGGACGACGTGCTCCTGCTGGACGTGATTCCCCTCTCCCTGGGCCTGGAGACGATGGGCGGCATCGTGGAGAAGCTGATTCAGCGCAACTCCACCATCCCCACCACCGCGGGCCAGGTGTTCACCACGTTCAAGGACGGGCAGACGGGCCTGGACGTGCACGTGCTCCAGGGCGAGCGCGAGCTGGTGGAGGACAACCGCAGCCTGGCGCGCTTCACCCTCTCCGGCATTCCGCCCCTGGCCGCCGGCATGGCCCGGGTGGAGGTCCGCTTCCAGGTGGACGCGGACGGCATCCTCTCCGTCAGCGCCCAGGAGCAGAGCACCGGCGTCAGCCAGTCCATCACCGTGAAGCCCAGCCACGGGCTCACGGATGAGGAGATCGAGCAGATGCTGCTCGACTCCATCGACTACGCCGAGGACGACATCCAGGCCCGGCAGGTCCGCGAGCAGCGGGTGGACGCCGAGCGCGTCCTGGCCGAGGCGGACCGGCAGCTCGGGGAGCACGGCTCCCTGCTCCAGGACGGGGAGCGCGCCACCATCGACGCGGCCATCGCCCAGGTGCGCGAGCGGATGAAGGGCGAGGACCACCTGAAGCTGAAGGAGGCCGTGCACGCGCTGGACGAGGCGTCGCGCCCCTTCATCGAGCGGGTGATGAACCAGGCCATCACCCAGGTGGTGGCCGGCCACTCCGTGGAGGACTACTGACGTGCCGAAGGTGACTTTCAAGAGCCCCCTGGCCGAGGTCAGCGCCGACGTGCCCACCGGCACCACCCTGCTGGACGCCGCCGAGGCCTGCGGCGCCCAGGTGGGTCATAGCTGTGGCGGCGTCTGCGGCTGTTCCACCTGTCACATCTGGGTCCGCAAGGGCCTGGACTCGCTGAGCGAGCAGACGGACGCGGAGGCGGACCGCCTGGACATGGGCTTCGACGTCCGGCCGTACTCCCGCCTGTCCTGCCAGACGGAGCTGGGCAGCCAGGACATCCTCGTCGAAATCACCGAGGAGTCCCTCACCGCGTTCATGGACGAGAACCCCGTCCTGCGCCGTTCCCTCGAAGCCGAGGGGAAATGGCCGCTGAAGAAGTGAGGTTGTTACGTAGTGCTTGACGGGGCGGAGCAGTGGCTCTATACGTCCGGCCCATCGCAGCGCCGCACCGCGATGCACCGCCCGCCCAGGTGGTGGAATTGGTAGACACACTAGATTCAGGGTCTAGCGCCTGCAAGGGCATGGAGGTTCGAGTCCTCTCCTGGGCATGAAGTTGAGAAGGGGTCCCGGTTTCAAACCGGGGCCCCTTTTCGCTTTTCAGGGGTCAGGGTCTCGCGGGCTCCACGGCGTCATGCGCCACGTGGTTCGCCGCCTCCCGCGCGAGGCTGCCGCCCTTCCGCAAATCCCGGATGCGAATCTTCCGGAGGTGAACGGAGATGGCCCCCACCGTGACCTGGCTGATGACGGTCCCCAGGTGCGTGAGCGTGGAGAAGGCCGCCGCGTCCTCCGGCGAGGCCCCCAGACTGCGGGCCGCCCAGCTCGTCACGAAGTAGTAGATGCCCATGCCCGCCGGGACACCCGGGAGCGACTGCCCCAGGGAGATGGCGCCCAGCACCACCGCCCCCGCGAAGAGGCCCCCGGAGATGCCGATGCCGTGGAGCGCCAGTCCGTAGGCGAGCGCGGAGGCCAGCACCGGCCCCACCGAGAAGACGAACACCTTCGCCATGCCGGTGAAGGAGCGCGCCGTGCCCAGGCCTTCGCTGACGTGGTGGAGGAATCCCTCCACCCGGGGCAGCTTGTGGCGCTTGTGCAGGGCGAAGGCGAGCGGCCCGGACCAGTGCGCCAGCAGCACCACCAGAGCGACCAGCCCCACGCAGAGTGACACGGCCACCTTCAGCTCGCCCTCGAAGCGGGACAGCGTCTGGCCGAAGGGGCCCAGCAGCGACAGCGTGACGAGCAACATCAGCGCCGCGAACTCCATCAGTTTGCAGACGCCCACCGAGCCCAGGCAGCGGAGGAAGGGGATGCGCTGCGTCCGGGACAGGAGGAACGAGCGCATGATTTCGCCCAGCTTCCCCGGCAGCGCATTGTGGACGAAGGCGCCAATGGCCACCAGGTGGTAGCGCTCCTTGAACGGCACCGGCCGGCGGAGGGTGCGCTGCCACTGCACGGCGCGCAGCGGGATGAGGGAGGCCTGCAGCAGCATGAAGGGCACCAGCCACACGAGGTGGCCGGGCAAGTCCCTCACGAACTGCCCCAGGGGGAAGCGCGGCGTGAGCAACGGCCCCGGCCCGCCCAGATGCCACTTGAAGAAGGCCGTGGACAGCAGGACGACGGAGAGCACGAGCCCGAAGACGGCGAGCAGCACCTTGAGCAACGCCCGGCCTCCGGGATGCCTCGCCCGCCCCTTCACGGCACCAACCGGAGTCGAGGGGTGGAGTCGAGGTACGTCGCCGCGAGCCGTTCATGGAGCTGCGCGCAGTGGGACAGATTGGACAGGTCCACGGGCGCCTTCGCGGGCCAGCACACCAGGCTGTTGGCCTCCGTGCGCGTCAGCCCGCCGTGTGAGCCGAACTCCCAGGCGAAGCCCACCGTGCCTCCGCGCTGCACCGCCTCGCCGAAGAGGACCAGGTCCCCGGCGGTCGACATCGTCGGGAGGACTCGCAGGAAGTCCGCCACCGCGCGTTTGCTGAACTCGGAGGACAGGGGCGCCCGGTCCAGCGTGTCCACGGTGTAGACGCCGTCGCGCACGAGCGCTACGGCCCCGTTGCCTCGGCGCAGGGCCACGATGCCGATGTCCGGGCTCCGCGTCACGCGCGCCAGGATTTCGGGATGGCGCGCGAGCAACGCCCTGGCGTCCAGGGGCCGGGGCTCACCGGACAGATACACATGGGCGAAGTTGCCGCACTCGATGGCCACGGGCGTGAAGGGGGCGCGTGGGGTGGAGTCCGGAGCCGGGCGCGGCCGTCCCTCGCACAGGCCCTGCACGAGGTCGTCATGGAGTGGGCCGTCGCCGTGGGGCGCCAGCAGCCACTGCGTCAGTGACTGCCCCTTGCGCTGCTCCCACGGGAGACAGTCCACGTGTCCGTGGTCGGAGAGGATGACGACGTCGTAGGGCTGCTCCGCCGCGCCCGCGACGGCGTAGAGCTCCGCGAGGTACGTGTCCACGCGGTGGAGCTCCGCCTGCGCCAACTGGGAGCGCGGCCCACGACGATGGGCGACCTCGTCGTAGTTGCCATAGACGAGATACACGACGGGCACTCCCCGGGCCATGTCCACCAGGGCCTTGGTGAAGGCGAAGCTCCAGCCCAACCGCTGAAGGAAGACATGGCTGAACAGGAACGCGGGCTCGTGACGCCAGTCGTGAAGCCCGCGGGCCCAGTGGATGACTTCGCGCGCGGCGGCCCAGGTGTCCATGCCCAGGGAGCGCAGGTAGTCCCAGACGCTCCGCGTGCGCGCGCTGAGCAGCCCCATCATCTCGTAGGAGAAGGCGCGGGACATCTGCTCGAAGCTGGCCAGCGTGCTCATGCTGAGCGCGTTCTCCGCCCCCGCGCGGAACAGCGAGAAGTACCCGTGGCCGCCGCCGTCGAGCAGGCTGGTACGGCCCGCGCCACGCAGCCGCTGGTCGATGGTCAGCGCGTCCGTCGGCGTGTTCATCCGGACCTTGCGGCCCAGCTCACGATCGAACCATGAGTACGCCGGCAGGTTGGAGTGGCGCATTCCGTAGAGCAGCCCTGCCTGGAAGTAAGGCGTGGAGGTGGGCGCCCCCCAGAAGGCCTCGTCCAGGTGGAACTGTCCTGAGCGGATGAGCCTCGACAAGAACGGCATGCGGCCCGCGACGAGCGCTTCGTCGAGCAAGCCCTTGGGCACTCCGTCCAGGTGGACGATGAGCAGCTTCCTCGCCCTGCGAGCGGGCGATGGTGGCACCTGCACTCGGACCCGACGCACGAGTCCATGCGCCCAAAGGTGCATCGCCGGTGGAATCACAGCGCTCACGCGTGTCGCCTCCCCTCCTCCGGCAGGCAAGATGGCCATGTGAGTGGGCAGCCGCCCTGGAGTGAACATCGCCCTCCCGGACAGCAGCCGAGCGGGCGTCACGACTGATGGCCCGGGGAAGAAAAACAGGTGGCGGGGCGTCCATGTCGGCCCCCCTCATGTTCATTCCCGTCGCGGTCGTCCTCATCGCCAGCCTGAGCGCAACCCCTGCGGCCAGCGCACGCGTGGCGCCCGGACTGGAGCCTGTGAAGACAACGGGCTTCGACGCGATTGCCATCCCGCTGGTGAGCTTCAATTCGGACCAGGGCTTTGGCTACGGCGCCGTGGGCGGCATGTACCTCTACGCGCCGGGAAAGAAGCCCTATGCACACGCCATCAGCGCGCAGTTCTTCTTCAGCAATCGGGGCGTGCAGAACCACTCCCTGAAGTACGACGGACCTCGACTGCTGGGCCCGCTCCGCGTGGAAGGCCGCCTGGATTACCGGCGCGAGATTCGCAGCCCCTTCTTCGGCGCGGGGAACCAGTCCGCGCCGGACTTCCGAGGGGACGTGAACAACGAGCTGTACAACTTCGAGAAGGGAACGCCGGGCTTCTGGCTCCGGCTGCGCGGGCACCCCTTCGGAGACGAACACCCGCTCCAGTCCTACGTGGGCTACGGCTGGCGGCACATGCGCGTGGAAGCCTACGAGCGGTCCATGCTGTCGATGGAGAAGCCGCTGGGCATGGACGGCGGCAACATGGGCCAGCTCCTCGCGGGCTTCCTCTGGGATACGCGCGACTCCGAATCAGAGCCCCAACGCGGCGGCGTGGAGGAGTTCTCGCTGCGCGTGTCCGGCAACGCCACGGGCAACCGCTATCACTACGTGGGCCTCACGCTGAGCGAGCGGCGTTACTTCGCGCTGTCTCCCCGGCTGACGCTGGCGCACCGGATGACGTTGGACATGCTCTTTGGCGACGTGCCGTTCTACGAATGGAGCAACACGGGCGGCGTCAACGTGTCCGAAGGCATTGGTGGCATGAACAGCGTGCGCGGCATCGAGCGCAACCGCTTCGCCGGGAACATCAAGGCGTTCATGAACACGGAGCTGCGTTATCAGGCGGCTCGGTTCCAGGTGCTCGGGCAACAGCTCAAGGTGGGCGCGGTGGCGTTCGTGGACCTGGGCCGGGTGTGGCACCCGGGAGTCTCGGACGGCAAGTGGTGGCACTGGCACCCGGGCGTCGGCGGAGGCCTGCGATTCTCCCGACGCGCGGCGGTGGTCCGCACGGACTACGCGGTGTCCACCGGCTCCGGACGCCAGCGCTTCTACGTCACCTTCGGCCACATGTTCTGACGCTCACGGGCGGCGCTTCCACACGTCGCCTTCACGCGTGAAGCGCTCGCCCACCCAGCGCTCGCTGGCCGCGGACAACTGCCATTCGCCTCGACCGAGGAGGACCAGGTAGTCGCAGCGCTCCAACAGGGGCTTCACGGTGTGCTGGGTGCTTTCATCCTCGAAGGCCGCGGCCGCCGTGGCGAAGCGCGCGGTGGCGCCCACCGCGCCGTGCAGCATGAAGCCGTAGGGGTCGACCAGGATGGGGTTTCCCAAGGGCACGCCGGGCAGGCGGCCCGCGGCGATGGCCCACCCGGGCTCGAAGGCACAGAGCGAGGCATCCGCCGGCACGGCGGCGCGAATCGCACCGCCGATGACCAGGAGCCCACGGTCGCGCTGCTTGGACAAACGGATGGCCTCGGACAACGTCGAGAGCGCGGTGAGCCCCAGTACCCCCGTTGCGGCCACCGCGAAGCGCCGGGAGCGCTGGTCCGCCCAGGCCAGCACCCACGAAGCGCCCAGTCCCGAGAGCACGGCCGTCACGGGCGCGAGGCTCGCGTTGTAGTGGCTGAAGAAGCTCTTGGACGACAGGAAGACGGCGACCGTCAGGAGCCCTGCCACGGAGAACAACCGCTCCGCGACCGCATCGCGCCGCCTGGAGCGCACCAGGGCAACGGCGAGTCCCAAGAGGCTCAGCACCGAAACGCCCCAGTGGCTCTCTCCCATCAGCAGGCGCAGGCGAATCGAGGGCTCCAGCACCCCGTCGGGAGGCCGCAGCACTTGAAACCGGAGGAGCCCTTCCAACAGGGGCTCCGCCGCCATCACCAGGAAAGGCCCCATCCAAACGAGCCCGGCCACCGCCGCGGCGCCCACCGTCCTCAGCGCCCGTCGCCACTCGCCGCCCCCTCCGAGCGCCCACACCGTGGCCAGCACCCACACGCCCGCCGTCAGCTTGACGGCACAGGCGGTCGCGAGCAGCACGCCCGCGCCGACATCACGGCGCCAGGCTTCGCGTCCTTCCGCTGGGCGCAACAACACCCAGGCCATTCCCAGACACGCCAGGTTGAGCACCGGCTCCAGGACCATGGCGCGGTCCGAGGCGGAAGCCTCGGGATGGACGGCGTAGACGAGCGCGGCCACCACACCCGCGCGTGTTCCCCATCGCTCCTGGACGATGCGGCCAGACAACACCGTGCTCAGCGCCCCCAGGGCGGGAACACACCACCGCACCGCGGCGAGGACCGAATCCACGTCCATGACGCGAGCGAACGCCGCCACCGGAGCCCAAAGCACGGCGATGCCGGGCGGATGGACGAAGAAGTAGTCGCGGTACGGCAGCACGCCGTGCGCGAGGAGCGCGGCCGCGCTGAAGTAGACCCCTTCGTCGAAGTCCACCGGGTAGCCCAGCGCCCCGTTCCGGTTGAAGAACGCCGCGACGCGAAGGAGCCACGCCCCCACGCCCACGAGGAGCAAGGGCGCCCAGGGATGCCGCAAAATGGTTGTCACGGGAGTCAAGCGGTCGCCGGTGCTCACCGCGCCAGCATGCACCAGACGCCGTCAATCGTGGTGAGAACATGCGAGCGAGGCCTGCCCCGGACCACTTACCGGAGCAGGCCAACGTTCAGATGCTTCGTGCCGAGGCGCGTTGTCCCGGCTGCGGCAGGGTGGAGTTGAAACGCCGAGGCCCCTGCGGCGGGCTATGTACAGGGGAACCAACTTGCGTTGTAGACAATGGCTGATGGAGTCCCCAGGGCATCAACGACGTAGACCTTGGGCGTAAGGTGCTCAACGATGGGGCGATCCCGTGTCGGCCTGAAGCAATAATAGCCCTCCGTATCGCCGCCAGGACTGAAGCTGGACTCATACGTCTGGCGGTTTTCTATCAAATACGTACGGTCGCCCCAGGAGTAGGAATAGGGCGGAACGCCTCCGGTGACACTCGCGGTACAGCTCAGGTCTGTCACCCACGTTCGGACGCAGGAAATAGAGACAACCGGAACGGCAAGGTCCGATTCAACGGAAGACAGCGCGACAGCGTGTTCCTGAGCGTCTTCGGAGGGAGCGTTGACGCCACCGTCGATCTCCGAGCCTCCGCAGGCAGTGGTCATCGAAACCGCGAACGCAACCGGCAGCAAGGCACGACGTAAAAACATTCGCATAAGAGAGCATCCTCAACGTGGGGAGATGCAGCCATTCACTCAGTAGCTCACGGTCGCGGAGTAGGCGAAGTGGTCGGAGCCGTACTTCTCCAGGCGCTCGGCGGGGCCGGTGCCGATGCCCTGACTGACGTAGATTTGATCGATGGGCACTCCGGAAACGCCCGCCGTGCGCAGGTGGTTCATGCCGGCGATGTCCTGAGACACCGCACGGTTGAAGTCACCCACCAGCACGACAGGGAGCCCTCGGCCGCGCAACTCCTGGACCACCTCTCGCACCACTGCGTTGTGCGTATGCCAACGCGCCTGACGCTCGGGGTGCTGACCATTCCATGCGCCGGAGATGTAGTGGGTGTTGATGAATGCCAGCTTCGCGCCGGACTGCTTGTTCTTCAGCACGACCCAATTGACGAACCGCGAAGGCGTCACCCCTGCCTCGCCTTCGTGGGTGAGCCGGGAGCCCTGCCCCGTCATGTCGTACTTGTTCTTCCGCCACGAGATGGCGATGGAGTTCCGGGCTCCGAGCCGCTCCGCGCCGGGCCGATAGTGGTCGTAGTACTCCAGCGCCTCGAGCTTGGAGTGTCCTTCCGCTGTGCTCACCTCCTGCCAACCAATGACGTCCGCGAGTGGCCTGAAGTTCGCCTCCCCGCGCAGGGTGTTGTGCGTCGCGACGGTGGTGGTCGTGGCGACGAGCGACACCCTCTCTACCTCGTCGGGAGAGAAGACGCCAATGGAGACCAGGAAGCTGAGGACGACAGAGGATACGAGCTTGAACACGGGCTTCTCACGCAAGAATGAACGACGTTGAATGAAGCAAGCTCACGTGAGCCCTGCCGCATTGGCGCCCTACATCCCGCCCATGTGACAGGCCCACGAGGGCACCCAGGCGTTCGGCTGCCGAGATGTCCCCTAGACGGCGCGGCCGGTCACAATGCGCACGAGAACCAGTGAATGTTGTCCGCGGTGTTCGACCGAGCGCCCGTCGCGTCGGTGACGTACACCTTGGGCTTGATGTCTTCCGAGGCGGGTATTCCCTCGCCCGGTTCGTGGCAGTAGGAAAACCTGGTGGCCCCGCCGGGATTGAAGCTGGAGTCGTACGTCCGGTTGTTCCAGTGGAGGAACAGGCGCACTCCCCAGTAGTAGGAATAGGGAGGAACGCCGCCAGTAACGTTCGTCGTACAGGAAACGCCCTCAACCGTAGTCCTGGCACACGAGACAGAAACGACTGGAGTCGACAGCGCCGCATCCACCGAAGGCGGCGCGATAGCTTGCGACTGGGCGTCTTCGGCAGAATGCGCGACGAGGTCGTCTGACTCCGCCCCACCACAGGCGGTCATCAAGACACCCGCAGCCACCACTGGAACCCAGGCACGCCGTGCAAGTCGTTGCATTCGGGAAGCCTCCTTGTTGGGAGGCGCGAGTATGTCGGCGTTGCGAGAGGCGCGATAGCTGCGTCCGGAATGACACGGCAACTGATGACTGCCTTACGAAATCACAGACACTGTTCCTGTGCTTTTCCCGCCGCGACAGACAGGCAATCAGCTCAGCGCGTCAACCCACGTCCGCAGGCGAGGCTCCGCCTGGGCTTCACCGCGAACGCCGGGCTCGGCATCCAGCGGCAAGGTGTGGAAGCCCCGGGCTTCCAATCCCTTGCACATCTCCGCACGGACCTGGGCATCCGGAGCGAACAGGATGCAGCCGTCGCCGCCACCCGCGCCGGACAGCTTCCCCGCCGCGCCGTAGCTCGCCGCCAGGGCCAGCACGCGGCGCATGCCCTCCGTCTCCAGCGGCCCCAGCTCCAACAGCAGCGCGTGCTGCGCCTTCACCGCCTCGGAGAAGGCCCGGAAGTCACCGCCCGCGAGCCCATCCTCGATGGCGTGCCCCAGCAAATCAGAGCGCTCCACGAAGTGCTGCCGCCCCGAGGCCTCCAGCCGTGCCTCCACCTGGCCAATCAGCACCCGCGTCGAGGCGCTCTCACCCGTGAAGGCATACGCCATGGACACCCGGGGCGAAGGCAGTCGCCACACATCCACGGAGGGCGACTCCGCCAGGGCCGCGCGCAGCCGTCCGGTGTTGCTCGCCTCAATCAGCGGCGCCACGTCGTAGCGCCGGTAGCGCAGCACACTCCCCGCGAAGCTCGTCGCCACATCCCCGCCGCTGCCCTTGCCGCCCTGCCCTGCCGTGTGCGCCAGCAACGCCAGCTTCAGCGCGTCGTAGCGCTCCTCCAGCACGTAGCGCGCGCCCTCGGCCGCCAGCACCGTCGCGCACGCACTGCCACCCATGCCCAGCTTCTGACCATTCGGTCCCACCGCGGACGGCGCCACGGCCAGGTCGAAACCCGCGCTCGCGCGGCCATGCGCTCGAAGCGCCTCGTCCAGCGCCCGCGCCACGAAGGAGAACCCGGCCGGGACCTCGCGCTCCCAGCGCACGCCCAGCGGCGTAGTGCTCCCCGCCAGCGTCCCCTCCTCCAGGCACACGTGCACGCGGGCATCCGCGCGTCGGCGGACATACGCGGCCGTGCGCGGCGCCACCGCCGCCAGCCTCGCCACGCCGCCCCACAGCACGGCGTACTCACCGGAGAGGAACAGCTTGCCCGGCGCGGAGAGCGCGCGCTCCATCAGAACAGGTGCTCCTGCTTCAGCACCGCGTCACCACCGGGCGTGCACCGAATCACATCCACCGCGCCGCACGCGCGAGCCAGCGCCTCCGCGGCGACCTCGTGCGCGGCGTCCGTCAGCAGCACCGGGTTCGGGCCCGCGTCCAGCGTGAACCACACCGGAATGCCCTTCTTGCGCTGCTCCTTCAGGTGCTGGATGAGCCCCAGCGTGCCGGCGTTCATGTAGCTCAGCGGCGGATTGGCGGCGAAGGACGTCGCGTGCATGCGCCAGGCGTTGCGCTCGCACAGCTCGCCCAGGCCCTGCAAATCTCGCTGGGCGATGAGCGCACGGGACTGGACCACCTCCGCCTCGGCGTCCTTCACCCACGCCGGGTAGTACGGGCTGGTGTCCACCGTGAGCTTCATCCCATCCCGCGACTTCACCTCTTTCTCGCCGCGGTCGAGAATCGCCACCACCATGCGCAGGTCCGGCCAATGGGCCGCGTCGAAGCGCTGCACCGCGAAGCTGTCCTCACCATCCGGACGCTCGCCGCGCTGCCACTCGCAAAAACCACCCTGCACGCTGCGGCACGCGGAGCCACTGCCCAACCGCGCCAGGATGCTCGCCTCGCGAGGCTCCGACGACAGGCCCGCCGCCGCGCGTCCCGCCACCGCCAGCGCCGCGAAACCCGCCGCGCTGCTGGCCAGGCCCGCGGCCATGGGGAAGTCGCCGCGCGACACCACCTTGGACGGGCCCAGCTCCGCCTTCGACTGCGTCCGAATCACATCCAAGAGGCGCAGCACGCGGTCGCGCTCGCTGCCCTTCGCGGTGTGTCCGTTGAGCTCCACCTGGTCGCTCGCCACGCCAAACTCCACCGTCGTCGTCACCGACAGCGGGGACAGCGTGAGGGACAGGCTGGACTGGTGCGGAAGAATCAGCGCGTCGTCCCGCTTCCCCCAGTACTTCACCAGGGCGATGTTGGGATGCGCCAGAGCTGTGGCTTTCATGGGAAGACTCACGACGCCCGCGGACCCGCGAGCTGGCTGCTGAAGCAGCGCACGCCCATCCGGGTGAGCTTCGTCACCACCGGCTTGGGCTCGAGGAACAGGCCAATGACGGCCCCACCATCTCCACCCGCGCCGGTGAGCTTGGCGCCCAGCGCCCCCAGCTCCCGCAGCCGGTAGATCATCTCTTCCAACGGCGGCGACGACAGGCCCAGCGCCGCCAGGAGTCCCTGGTTGACGTTCATCGCGTCACCCAACGCCTCCAGGTCGCCCGCGGACACCGCCTTCGCGCCTTCGGCGGACACCCGTCCAATCTCCGTGAACAAGCGCTCATAGCGCGCGGGCCAGCGGGCCTGCCGCTCCCGCAGCGCACCCACCGTCTTCTTCGTGGGGCTGCGCTCACCCGCGAGCGTCACCACCACGTGCAGCGGCCGGGGACTGTCCACCACCTGCCCCGTCCCCTTGGCCGCCCCCGGCTTGCGCCGGTAGAGGACGAGCTGCTCCATCGCGCTGGTGGTGTGGTCCAGGCCCGAGGGCGAGCCGTGGAACTCCTGCTCCATGGCCCACGCCACGCGCACCGCGTCCTTCGACGAGGGCGCCTTCCCCGCCGCCTGGAGCAACAGCCGCGAGCACGCCACCGACAACGCGGCCGAGCTGCCCAGCCCCACCGCCAGCGGCAGGTCCGCCTCCAGGGACACCTTCACCGGGGGCGCCCCCGTGGCCTCGGCCGCGCGGGCGAACGCCGCCGTGAGCTGCTCGCGCTGCAACCGGTTGAGCCTGGCGGGCAACGCGAGCTGGCAGGACTTCGACGGCACGGCGCGCGCCGTCACGCCCTGGGACAGCGGCCCGGCCAGGGCCGGGTGTCCGTACACGACGCTGTGCTCGCCCAGCAGGATGACCTTGCCGGCGCCAAAGGCCGACAGGGATTCAGAAGAAGGGGCCACGGCGTCAAACCGTGGTGCCGGTCGCGGCCGCGGCATCCTCGGCGGGGAGGCTGGCCAGCAGCTCGCGGGCCTTCTCCACCTTCACGTGTCCCGCCTTCACGAGCAGGTTGGCGATCTTCTCCACCCAGTCGCCGCGAGCACCCGCCGTCACCGCCACGCAGCGCGCGTGCATGGCCATGTGGCCCTTCTGGATGCCCACGCTGCCCAGCGCTCGGAGCGCCGCGAAGTTCTGCGCCAGTCCCACCGCCGCGAACACCATGGCCAGCTCACGCACGCTGGTGGTCTGCATCAGCTTGAGCGCCATCTGCACGCCCGGGTGGATCTTGATGGGCCCGCCCACCGTGCCCAGCGCCATGGGCAGCTCGATGCGGCCCACCAGGTGGCCCTCTTCCAGGTACCAGGTGGACAGCGGCCGGTACTGACCGTTGCGGCAGGCGAACGCGTGCGCGCCCGCTTCAATGGCGCGCCAGTCCTGCCCCGTGGCGATGGCCACCGAGTCGATGCCGTTCATCACGCCCTTGTTGTGCGTGGCGGCGCGGTACGGGTCGGCCTCCGCGAAGCGGCTGGCCTGGGTGATGCCTTCGGCGATCTCCTCGGCCGGCATCTCGAAGTCCGCCAGCAGCGGGACGGGGATGCGGCACATGGCGCGCGCCAGCCGGCGGTCCGCCAGGTTGGAGAGGATGCGCAGGTACACCTTGCCGCCGGTGATCTGCTCGACGAGCGGCGCCACGCCCTCCGCCATGGTGTTGATGAGGTTGGCCCCCATCGCCTCCTGGGCGTCGATGATGAGGTGGACGATGAGCAGCGGCTCGCCGCGCGGGCCCTCGGGGGCCGGCAGCACGCGAACCTCGACGTCCTTCGCCCCGCCGCCACGCGCCACCATGGCCGGGTGGAAGCTGTTGGCCAGCGCGAGGAGCTGCTCCTTGTGCGCCAGGATGCGCTCGGTGGCCACCGTGGGGTCGCCGTACCGGGACACCTGCACCTGGCCAATCATCAGCGACGCGTCCGCCTCGCCGATGAAGCCGCCCGCCTCGCGGACGATCTTCGCCGCGAAGGACACCGCCGCCACGACGGAGGGCTCCTCCACCGCCATGGGCACCAGGTAGTCGCGCCCGTTGACCTGGAGGTTGAGCCCCAGGCCGAGCGGCAGGGAGAAGGTCCCCACCGCGTTCTCGATCATCTGGTTCGCCAGGACGGGCTGCAGCGCCTCCGAGCCCAGGAGCTGCTGCACGTCCTCGGGCGTGAGCCGGAACATGCGGGAGAGGTGCGCGTGGCGCTCCTCCATCGGAAGCTTGTGGAACCCGGGGAGCCGGGACGTCACGGTGTCAGACATGTTCTTCCTTCCAAACTTCGGCGAGGCCACCCTCTACAGCGCCGCCAACCAATCCTTCAACTCTCCGGTGACCACCCGGGGCCGCTGCCTCAATTCAGCGCAGCTTCTGCTTCCCGTCAGGATGAGCGCCTGCCGCAGCCCGCCCAGGAGCAGCTCCAGTGCCGCCTCCGCCCCTTCGAATCCGCCCGCCTGCTGCGCGCGGAACAACGGCAACGCCAACCCCGCCACGTCCGCCCCCAACGCCAGCGCCTTGGCCGCGTCCAGGCCCGTCCGGAGCCCTCCGCTCGCCACCAACTGAACGCCCGAGCCCACCGCCCGCCGCACGGAGGCCACCGCCGCCGCCGTGGGGATGCCCCACGCACTGAATTCCGCACCCAATTGAGCTTGTACGCCCGACGCGCGAAGTTGTTCCACGCGCACCCAGGACGTCCCGCCCAGACCGGACACGTCGATGTTCCGCACGCCCAGGTCCGCCAGCCGCCGGGCGACGTCCGGGCCAATGCCGCACCCCGTCTCCTTCACGAGCAGCCGGTCCCCAAAGGCGCGCACCAGCAGCTCCACCACCTGGTAGCCGCCCCGGAAGTCCCGGTCGCCCTCGGGCTGCGTGAGCTCCTGCCCCGCGTTGAGGTGCAAGGCCAGGCCGTCCGCGCCAATGCCATCCACCAAACGGCGCGTGCCATCCACGCCCAGCGAGATGGCCTGGAACATGCCGATGTTGCCCAGCAGCGCCACCGTGGGCGCCACCTGCCGGACCTGGAACGACGCGGCCCGGGAGGCGTCCTCGGACATGGCGCGCTGACTGCCCACGCCAAAGGCCAGGCCGTGCTTCTCCGCGAGCCGCGCCAGGTCGCAATTCACCGCGCCCGCGCGCTCCGTGCCGCCGGTCATCCCGGTGACGAGCAAGGGGTAGCGCAGCCGCTTGCCCAGGAAAGGGGTGGACAGGTCGACATCATCCGCCGCCATCTCTGGCATGGCGCAGTGGACCAGTTTCACACACTCGAGCAGGGTGTTGTTGCCCGCGGGCTCGACGTCGCCGGTGCTGCAAAGGTCGAGATGCGCGTCCTTGCGTCTGGCTGTGAGGTCGTCGCCCATCTCGCTGAAGTCCGGTCCGCCCCCGTGGTGGCAAGGCTCGTAAGTACCTGAATGACCGGAGTTTCCTAGCAAGCTGAGCGGCCGAGGTGCAAGCCAAAGGGCCCGGACGGTCGCCTCCGCCATGTGGGTGGACGATGCCTCCTTTTGAGCGGTATGAGCCCCGCGTGAGCGCCTCCCTGACCCACGTGGTTGTCTTCCTGCACAGCGGCGACTACGACCGCGTGCACCAGGGATTGTCCATCGCCGCGGCAACAGTGGCATCAGGCCGGCGGGTCGAGGTCTACCTCTTCTGGTGGGCCCTGGAGCGCTTCCTCGATGACGCGCTGGATGAACCGGACTTCATGGGTCGCGATGACGTCACGGACCGCTTTGAAGCCCGAGGCATGCCCACGTTGCGCGCGCTGCTCGCACACTTGGACGACTCCGGCTTGTTCACGCTCGCCGGGTGCACGGGCTCCCTGGGCGCCCTGGGTGCCGAGGCCCGCGCGGACGCGAGCGGCATTCCCCTGTGGCTGGGCTGGAGCGCCATCCTCCAGCGCACCGCGGGCGTGACGGACCGCTTCTACCTCTGACGAAGCGGCCGCCGCCCACGGTGGCCTTCCCGGCGTCACACGTTCAGCTTGAAGCCCAGGATGAAGGTGCGAGGCGCGTTGGGCCGCGCACCGTACGGACGGCGGGACAGGACGACCTGCTCGTCCAGGATGTTGCGCACGCTCAGGTACACCTGGCCCCAGCGCGAGAAGTTCCAGTTCGCGTTGGCGTCGAACGTGAGCATCGCGTCCGTCAAATCCCCCGGAGCCGCCTCACCCTGCCCCGCGCGCTCGCGCATGGAGTCCACGTAAAGGGCGCTCAGGAACAGGCCGCCGAAGGACGTCTCCACGCCCGCGGTGGCGTAGAGCTGGTGCCGCGGCACATAGGGCAGCTCGTCGCCCGCGCGCACGTTGCCGAACTGCGGATCCGCGGACTGGAAGTCCTCGCGCAGCCGCGTGCGGGTGAACGTGTACGACAGCGAGGTGGGGAACGTCAGCCCGCCGCCCGGGCGGAACGTCTTCTCGCCGAAGACCTCCAGGCCATAGATGTACGCCTTGCCCGCGTCCGTCTGCCGGTCGAGGTCGTCGTTGAGGCAGCCGCTGGAGAACGTGCAGATGTCGGTGAGGTTCGAGTAGTCGTTGAAGAAGCCCACCGCCTCCAACCGCTCGCCCCGCCGCGTCCACCGGGCGCCCGCCTCGTAGTTGATGCTCTTCTCGGGGAGCACCGTGTCGGGCTGACCGGGCGCCGGAGGCGAGAAGCCGCGATAGGCGCCCGCGAACAGGCCCAGCTCCCGCGTGAGCGCGCCATAGACGCCCATGCCGGGCATCAGCACCTCGACCGCGCCGCGCGACTCCGTGTCCGTCAGGCGGTTCACGGAGTGCGAGCGGATGATCTCCATCCGGACGCCCGGCGTCAGGACCAGCGGCCCCCAGCCGATGGCGTCCGTCGCGTGCAGGGCGAAGGCGTTCGTGGAGTCCTTGTTGTTGGCGGTGGTGTACGTGGGCTCGTTCGCGTGAACCAGCCGGCCGCCCTGCATGAGGAACGCGTCCTCGGTGTGCAGGCGGTCGATGCTGTCGAAGTGGTAGCGCGCGCCGAACTCGACGTTGTGACTCAGCGGCCCCGTGGTGCCGCTCCAGCGGGCCACGCTCTGGAGTCCCTGGGACACGTAGGTCCGGTCATTGGGACCAATCATCAGCGCGTCCTGCGTGGACGAGCTGTCGAGCTCACCGGTGAGCACGCCGTAATAGATGGCGTTGCGCGCGCTCGTCGGGTCCGCCAACACGCTGGCGACGGACGTGCCGCGGAAGCGGTTCACCTTGCGCCAGGCGCGCGTCAGGTCGTGACGGTACACGGAGGTCGTCACCGCCAGGGAGCCCGCCTCCAGCTCGTGGCTGAGGACGACCTGCGTGCGGTGCCACTTCATGTGGTCCAGCGCGCTGGAGACGTAGCGGCGCAGCGGATTCGCCGCGAAGTCCGCATCACTGAGCCCCAGGTAGGTCTCGTTCGAGTCCTCGTCGGAGTAGCCCAGCTTGACGTTGAGCGTCTGGCGGACCGGACCTTCCGGGACGAGCAGGTAGCGGCCCTTGGCCATCCACTCGTTGCGGTTGAAGCCCGTGTTGCCGCCAATCGTGTCCAGCTCCTTGAAGCCGTTGCTGCGCAGGTGGACGCCTTCGAGCAGGAAGCCCGCGCGCTCGGTGCTCGCGCCGAAGACGCCGTGCGCCTTGCCGTAGAGGTACCCGCCGCCCGCAACGTCCAGCCAGATGGACTCCGACGCGGGGATGTCCCGGGTGAGGAACTCCACGGAGCCGCCCACCGTCTGCGGCCCCTGCTGGATGGCCGAGGGGCCCTTGAGGACGCGGATGCCCTGCATGCGCGTGGCGAGCGGGAAGTAGTAGGCCGCGGGCGCCGAGTACGGCGCGGGACCAAAGAGGATGCCATCCTCCAGGAGCGTGACCTTCTTGCTGCGGTCCGGGTTCACGCCGCGCAGACCTACGTTCGGCCGCAAGCCGAAGCCGTCCTCGCCTCGCGCGTAGACGCCGGGAACCGTCCGCAGGATGGCCTCGGGGTCATCCCGCTCGAAGCGCTCCAACTGCGCGGGCTTCAGCACGTGGATGGAGCCGCTCGTGCGCGCCTCCGACGTGCCCACCACCACGCTTTCGAATTTCTTCTCGACGGCCTCCGGCGAGGGCTCCAGCACGAGCGGCGCGCCCGTGGGGGTTCCGGTGGCCAGGGGTGCATCACCCGCCAGGGGCGCTTCGGTGCCCGTCACGGACTCGGCGGCCGGTTCCGTGGGCGCCTGGACCTCCGCGCCGGCGTCCTGCGCCGGAGCCGCGTCCTGCGCCTCGGGGACCGTGGCGGCCTCGGGGGCCTGGGACGACTCGGTCTGCGCCGCGGCAGGGGATGCCCATGCCAGCAAGAGCGCTGGAAGCGTCCAGCTCCGCGCCCGCATCTTCTTGTGCTCGAACAGTGCCATCTGAAGCGTTTCGACCTTGTTTCGACCGGGATGTTCGACGATTGAAAAAGCCAGGAGCCGGGGATGGAGGCCCGCCCGCGCGCGGACCGCCCTCCCCGGCTCCTGCTCCTACACGACTTCCGTGAAGACTACTTCTCGACAGGACCGCCGATGACGATCTTGCCATCCGTCTGGATGGCGATGCCGCGAGCGGTCTCCTCGGTCGCGCCGACCGCGACGTTGATCTTCGCGATACCGGCCTCGCCGAAGGTCGGGTCGAGGTTGCCGTCGGTGGTGAAGCGCGCGACCACCATGCGGTTGTCGCCCGCCTCGGTCACGAAGCCCGCGGCGTAGATGCGGTTCTGCGAGTCGAAGGTGACGGACCAGAAGCGGTCGTTCTCCGTGGTGGAGATGGGGGTGGCCTTGACCACCTCCGTGCCCGTGCCGCCCGTCGGGACGATGGCCAGGATGGCGTCATCGTTCTGGTTGCCACCGGCGCGGTAACCCACCGCCGCGGCCCAGTTGCCGTCCGCCGACTTGGCCACGCCGAAGAAGGCCTGGTCCGGGCGCTCCAGGTTGTACGTCTTGTAGCCTTCCGGCGCGAAGGTCGTGTCCGGCTGGCCGTTGGGCGTGTGCATCAGCAGGAGCGCCTGGGTGTTCTGCGCGCCCAGCGTCGAGCTGCCCACGTGCAGCAGGCGGTCGTCGTTCAGCGCGACCAGGTTGCGGCCGCGGTCGTTGTCACCGGCCAGGTCCAGTACCACGGAGCCGCCCGTGCCCCACGTCGGGTCGAGCTCGCCCGTGGCGGTGTAGCGGAAGGACACCAGGTCCACCGTGCCGGAGGAAGCCGTGCGGCCGTAGCCGGTCGTCACGTAGCTGCCGTTGGACTGCAGACCCACGGCGTAGGCCTCGACCATGCCCCACTCCGGGTTGGTCTCGCTCTGGGCCTGGAACGGCGCGGACGTCACGACGCCCTGCCAGCCGAACGTGGCGTCCGAAGAGCCGTCGTCGTTCAGGCGCTGCAGCACGATGCGGTTGGCACCCTGCGCACCCACGCCCGTGGGCATGGACGCGTAACCGGACGCCAGGATCTTCCCGTCCGGCTGAACGATGCCGTAGCGGATGCTGTCGTTCAGGTTGGACATGTTGAGGATGCTCATGCCGTTGGGCGTCGCACCCGTACCGAACGTCGTGTCCAGGGCGCCCGCCGCCGTCAGCCGCGCCACCACGCGGTCGGTGTCCGCACGCGCACCATCCGCGCGCTTGTTACCGAACAGCACGATGCGGTCCGAGCCGTCCACGCGCACATCCCACAGGGAGTCACGCGTGCCGTCGCGGCCGGTGCCGAAGTCCACGTGCGTGACGCCGCCGGCGCCGAACGTCGTGTCCTGCGTGCCGTCCTCGTTGAACCGCACCACCGCGATGTCGCTGTCCAGGCCGCCCGTGCCCGTGCCCGCGTCGGGGATGGGGTCCGTGCCCGAGTCCGGAACCGGGTCCGTACCCGCGTCCGTGTTGGTGCCCGCATCCGGAATCGGCGTGGGGGTAGGCTCGTCGTCGCCACAACCCGTCATGCACGCCAGCGTGAGGGCCAGGGCCGCTCCACGCACCAGGAAGCCGCGGTTCTTCACCGTCTTCAACATGATGTTCTTCCCCTCCTCGGGATCATCTCTAACTGCAAACGATAATCGTTATCAGTTTCGACGTGGCAGCCTCCTACTCCGGATTCGCACCGTGGGTCAACACCCAAGCTGTGCTGGCCTGCACGTTATACGGGGAAAATTTTGAAGTTGATTGTCATTAACAACATCGCCGTGTTACCGAGCCCGGCCATGAACACAGTGTCTTCGCGCCCCCTTTTCGTCCTGCGTGCGAGCGCCTTCGCGTTCGTGGTCCCCGCCCTCCTCTCGCTGTCGGCCTGCAAGTCAGACAGCCCGAAGCCTCCGGATGCGGGCACCGACACGCCGGACAACCCGGTGGCCACCACGCGGGCCGCGCTGCTGGCGTCGTCCGCCGCCTGTGTGCTGCAGACGTCGCGTGAGTTCCAGACCGAGGCCACCGCGCTGGAGACCGCCGTGGCGGCCCACGCGGCCACGCCGGATGCCACCACGCGGGACGCGGCGCGCGCGGCGTTCCACGAGGCCATGGACGCGTGGCAGGTGGCGGAGGTGATGCAGTTCGGTCCGGCCGCGCCCCGCAGCGTGTCGGGCGGCGCGGAGATTCGCGACAACATCTACTCGTGGCCCCTGGTCAGCCGGTGCGCCGTCGAGGAGCAGATCGTCAACCGCAGCTACGAGTCCGCGGGTTTCGAGAACGCGCTGGTGAGCCGCCGCGGCCTGTACGCGCTGGAGTACCTGCTCTTCTTCGAGGGCAACGACACCGCGTGCCCCAGCACCTCCGCCATCGTGGCCCAGGGCACCTGGGCGGCGCTCTCCGCGGATGAGCGGGCCGCGCGCAAGCGGGCCTACGCCGCCGTGGTGGCCGCCGACGTCCACCGCCGCGCGGACGCGCTGGTGAACGCGTGGGCCGCGGACCAGGGCAACTTCACCCAGACGCTGACGACGGCGGGCTCGGGCAATGCCGTGTACCCGTCGACGCAGGCGGCGCTGAACTCCATCAGCGACGCCATCTTCTACTTCGAGCGCGAGGTGAAGGACCTCAAGCTGGCGCGTCCCCTGGGGATGCGGGACTGCACCACGTCCACCTGCCCCGAGCACCTGGAGTCGCAGTTCGCGGCGCGCTCCAAGGCCAACATCCGGGCCAACCTGACGGGCTACCGGCGCATCACCGAGGGCTGCGGCGAGAACTTCTCCGGCACGGGCTTCGACGATTTGCTCGAGGCCTCGGGCGCCAACGCGCTGGCGACGAAGCTGCGCGAGCGCAACGTGGCGGCGGCGGCGGGCATCGAGGCGCTGCCGGGTGAAGACGTCACCACGGTGCTGGCGCAGGACAAGGCCGCGGTGCGGGCGATGTACGAGTCCGTCAAGGGCGTGACGGACGTGCTCAAGACGGAGCTCGTCACGGTGCTGGACCTGGAGCTGCCCCAGTCCGTCGAGGGGGACAATGACTGAAGTGGCGACCGGCGAGCGCCCCGCGTCCGGGCGCCTCTGGAAGGCGCTGCTGGCGCCGCGAGACATCGCGGCGCTGGTGGCGTTCCGCGTGGCGCTGGGACTGCTCGTCTTCGTGTCGGCGGTGCGGTTCCTCGCCTATGGGTGGGTGGACGTGCTGTTCACCGGCCCCCGCTTCCACTTCACCTACTGGGGCTTCGGCTGGGTGCCCGCGCTGCCCGCGCCGTGGATGCACGGGGTCTTCGCGCTGCTCGCGGTGCTCGGGCTGTGCATGGCGGTGGGGCTGTTCTACCGGGTGACGGTGGCCCTGCTGTTCGTCGCCTTCAGCTACGTCCAGTTGGTGGACGTCAGCAACTACCTCAACCACTACTACCTGGTGAGCCTGCTGCTGGGGCTCATGTTCTTCGTGCCCACGCACCGGGCCTTCTCGGTGGACGCGTGGCGCAAGCCCGCGCTGCGCGGTGACGCGCTTCCCGCGTGGTGTACGTGGCTGCTGCGCTTCCAGGTCGGCGTCGTCTACGTCTTCGCGGGGCTCGCGAAGTTGACCAGCGACTGGCTGCTGCACGCGCAGCCGCTGAGCATCTGGCTGTCGGCGCGGACGAGCCTGCCCGTCGTAGGGCCCTGGCTCGACGCGCCGTGGGTCGCCTACGTCGCGGCCTGGTCGGGCTTCCTCTTCGACACCACCATCGTCGCCTTCCTGCTCACGCGGAAGCTGCGGCCCTTCGCCTACGTGGTCGTGCTCGGGTTCCACGCGGCCACCTCCGCGCTGTTCCCCATTGGCATGTTCCCCGTCATCATGGTGACCGGCGCGCTCGTGTTCTTCGAGGCCTCGTGGCCGCGGCGGCTGATCCATGGACTGCGCGCGCGCCTCGCGAGGAACACCGCTCCGCCCGCGTCCGTGCCCGCCACCTCCGAGGTGACGCCGCCGGGCTGGAAGGGCCGGGCCGCGCTCGGACTGGCCGTGGCCTACGCCGTCGTGCAGGTCGCCGTGCCCCTCCGCACGCACCTCTATGGTGGCAACGTGCTCTGGCACGAGCAGGGCATGCGCTTCTCCTGGCGGGTGATGGCACGGGAGAAGAACGGCAGCGTGACGTTCATCGTCCGCGCCCCGGCGTCGGACCACGAGTGGCACGTGTCACCCAGCCAGTACCTCACGCGCCTGCAGGAGCGGGAGATGTCCGTGCAGCCCGACCTCATCCTCCAGCTCGCGCGGCACATCGCCCGGGACTTCGAGGCCCAGGGCAAGGGGGCCGTGACGGTCCACGCGGAGGCCATCGTTTCCCTCAACGGCCGCCCGGCGGAGTTGCTGCTGGACCCGGACGTGGACCTGGCTCGCGAAGTGGACGGGCTTGCGCCCAAGCGCTGGATTCGCCCGGCGCCCGACTCGCCGCCCATCCGCCTGCGCTCTCCCCTGCGCTCCGCGACGGCCGAGCGACCCTAGCCGCCTCCCCGGTGCAGTCCCACCGGGGGGCGCCTTCATTGCCGCGGCCGCACGCCTGTTTACGTTTCCGGGTGGAAGGTCCCACTCGGGGCCTGGAGGCGAGGCGGCCATGGCGAGCACAGACACCTTTGACGCACCCCACGTTGGCGAAAGCCGCCCGGCGCTGCACGGCGGCGGCGGGTGGCACCGGCTGGGCAACGCCCTGAAGACCACGGTGCTGCTGGCGGGCCTGACGGCGTTGGTGCTCGTCATCGGCGACCGCTTGGGCGGCCCCCAGGGCTTGATGTTCGCGGTCCTCTTCGCCGTGGTGATGAACTTCGGCTCGTACTGGTTCAGCGACCGCATCGCGTTGGCCATCCATGGCGCGAAGCCGCTGCCCCGTGAACAGGCCCCCTGGCTGCACGAGATGGTGGAGCGGCTGGCGGCCCGAGCGGGAATGCCCAAACCCAAGGTCTACATCCTGCCCACGGCCGCCCCCAACGCGTTCGCCACCGGCCGCAACCCCAGCCACGCGGCCATCGCGGTGACAGCGGGCATCCTGGACATCCTCGACCGGCGCGAGCTGGAGGGCGTGCTGGCCCACGAGTTGGGCCACGTGCGCAACCGGGACACCCTGATTGGAACGGTGGCGGCCACCCTGGCGGGCATCATCAGCTACGCCGCGCAGATGCTGTTCTGGTTCGGCGGCTCCATGCTGAGCCGCGGCGACAACGACAACCGGGGCGGCCTGGGCAGCGCCTTCGCCAACCTGGGCCTGCTGCTGGTGGCCCCATCGCCGCCACCTTGCTGCAGTTGGCGGTCAGCCGCTCCCGGGAGTACGGCGCGGACCAGACGGGCGCCGAGCTGGCCGGTGATCCGGATGCGCTCGCGGATGCCCTGCTGAAGCTGGAGCGGGGCGCCGAGGCCATCCCCTATGACAAGGCCCCCGCCACCTCCCACCTCTTCATCGTCAACCCGCTCCACCATGGCGGGGTGATGGCGCTGTTCTCCACCCACCCGCCCATCCCGGAACGGGTGCGGCGGCTGCGGCAGATGGGCGCACAGCGGGGGGCTCGCGGCGCGGGGCGTGGCGGCTGGGAGTCCGGGTACTGAGGGGGCCGCCGGACACCGGGCCGTCCGCCGGGCCGCCGCCCGGGCCAGCCCGTGGGATTCACAGAGTGAAGCGGAGCACGTCCAGCAGTGGACCCTTGACGCGCCGGGGGCTGACGGTAGGCTGCCCCGCTTTTTGCATTTCCCCGTGGAGGTCGTTCCCGTGCTGGTCCTGGTCCTCGCCCTTGCTGTCGGGCTCGCCATCTCGCTCTATTTCAATCTCTTCGCCGGCCCCAAGGCCGCCGCGCTCCCCTCGCATGCCGCGTCGTCTTCGTCCGCGCCCCGCGCCGAGCTGGTGACGGATTCGCAGGCACGCGCCAAGGCCGAAGCGGAGGTCCAGCGCAAGCAGAAGGAACTGGATGAGCAACGCAATCAGCTCCAGGACGTGAAGGAGCAACTGAAGCAGGCCAAGCGCAAGCTCTACGAGCAGAAGGAGACCGACAAGGGCGCCCAGGAGCTGGCCAAGGCCCGCGCCGAGGTGGAGCGCAGCGCCTCCACGCAGCTCGAGCGGACCCGCGAGGAGCTGTCCCACGCGCTGGTGGAGAACCAGCGGCTGAAGGCCGAAGTGGAGAACAAGGGCCGCCGTCCGCAGCCCGCGCCCGTGGCGCCCGCGCCGGTCGCTCCCGCCGTGCCCGAGCCCGCCGCGCAGGTGGCCGCCCCCGCGCAGGAGGGCGAGTCCGTCATCGCCGCCGTCGTGCCGGTGGTGCCCACCGCCACGGAGACGGTGCCCCAGGAGCGTGGCCAGCGCCGCTTCCGCGAGCTGAACGACGCCGACCGAGAGAAGATGGAGCGGCTGGAGCACTCGGCGAACAAGGACCGCAACCGCGCGGCGGAGGCCGAGAAGGAGCTGCGCCGGGTGAAGGGCCGCCAGGAGACGCAGCAGCGCGTCTACACGGCCACCAAGCACGACCTCGACCTGAGCCGCGACAAGTACAAGGCCCTGGAGAAGCGCCTCAACCGCACGCTGCTGGAGCGCGACCTGCTTCGCCGGGCCATCAAGGACCTGGAGAAGAAGACGGGCATGCTGGCCGACCGCACCGAGCTGACGCCGGAAGAAGTGGCCGCCAGCGACCAGCGGACCGAGGAGACCTCGCGCGTGCGCGCCGAGGTGGAGGCCCAGGCCGCCGCCCCGCAGCAGCCCGAGTCCACGCCGGACGCCGAGCAGGCCCCGGAGAACGCGCCGGCCGACACCGAGTCGAAGCCCGCGCAGGCCTGACGCAATCACCCGTCCACGGGTAGGACGAGGGGCTCGGCTTCCTGGAGATTCCAGGGCCGGGCCCTTCGCCGTTTCACCGCTTCAGGATTCGGGGGCGACGCCGCAGCCGTCCACGGGAAGCGGACCGCGGGCCTGGATGAGCCCTGTCTGGAGCTTCTCCATGATGCGCTTGAACTCCGCCATCTCCGCGCCCGTGATGTGACGGAGAATCTCCTCGTCCGTCCACACGAGCGCGTCGTCCAGGAGCCCCAGCTCGTCCCGCCCCGCGGCGGACAGCTCCAGGCGCACACACCGGCGGTCATCGCTGGTGCCTCGGCTCACCAGCCCATCTTCTTCCAGACGCGCCACCAGCCGGCTCACCGCGGGTGCGTCCACGAAGAGGCGCTCCGCGATGGCGGACTGACTCCGCACTCCGTCGGAAATCGCCTTCAAGGCCAACAGTTGCATGAACGGCCTGCCCGTCTGCTCGCCCAGTCGCTCGGTGATGAGGCGGCGAATCGCGCGGCGCAGAGAGGCCATTTGCTCCGGAACAGTCATCTCACCTAAAGATGGTTGCAGACTACAACTGTTGTCAATTACATCGACTCGACGCGATTCGTCGCAACGGGGGGAAGTTTTCAGCCCACACGCGGTTCACCCAACTCTTCCTCCTGGTATGGCATCCCCTTC
Source organism: Myxococcus hansupus (assembly GCF_000280925.3). Taxonomy (NCBI): domain Bacteria; kingdom Pseudomonadati; phylum Myxococcota; class Myxococcia; order Myxococcales; family Myxococcaceae; genus Pseudomyxococcus; species Pseudomyxococcus hansupus. The sequence continues at coordinate 2,193,224 of NZ_CP012109.1, read as the reverse complement.
CGTCATCCTCATGGCGCTCGTCGCGGCGTCGACGCTGGCCGAGCCGTCATCGTCCATTCCTGCGCCCGTCCCCTTCCAGCCGAAGGTGGAGGACGCGATGCTCACCCCGGTCGCCCCCGCCGCACGGCAGGTGACGTCCTGGGACGAAGCGCTCGTCCTCCTCAAACAGCGCTCCACCGACCTCCGGTCCGCCGAAGCCGGCGTCGAGCGCGCCACGGGCCGCTCCCGGCAGGCCCTGTCCGCGCTGCTCCCCAATGCGCGGCTGTCGTCCAGTGTCGGCATGGACCTCCTCAACCCCGACCTGCCCGTCGGCGCGGGTGGCATGCCCCTGTTCGGCATTGGTGGGGGCGAAAACGGCGGCCCCTCCTCGCCGCTCGTCACGGCCAACGCGAACCTGTCGCAGTCCCTGGTGGACGTGAGCGCCTGGCGTGGCCGCGCCTCCGCCGTGGCCGCCGAGAAGAGCGCGGTGGCGACGCTCTCCGAGACGCGGCGGCTGCTCACGCGCGGACTGGCGCAGGTGCTGGTCTCCACCGTGGCGGCGGAGCGGGCCGCGGAGATCAACCGCGTGGGTCTGCGCCAGGCCCTGGAGCGCTTCGCGCTCGCCCAGCGCACCTATGAACTGGGCGCGGGCAACCAGCTCGACGTGGTGCGCGTGGAGCAGGACGTGGCGGTGGCGCGTGGCGCGCTCGTCGCCGGCGATGAGCAACTGCGCCGCAGCCGCGAGGCGCTGGGGCTCGCGGTGGGCTTCGACGCCGCGGTGGGCGTCACCCGGGACTTCAACCTCCAGGGGCTGGTCGAGGAGACGCGGCAGGCCTGCGTCCCCTTGAAGGACGTGAGCGAGCGCCCGGACCTGGTGGCCTCGCGCGCGCAGGTGGAGTCGGCGCGCGACAGCCGCCAGCAGGCCACCGCCGGCTACCTGCCCACGCTGGGCCTGTCGAGCACCGCCATTGGCCTCACCACGGACCCGGGCTTTGGCCGCGTGGCCATCTGGAGCGTGTCCGCGGTGCTCTCCGTCCCCATCTGGGAGGGCGGTCTGCGCGGCGGTCTCATCCGCGAGCGCGAAGGCGTGGAGCGCCAGGCGGAGCAGACGCTGGAGAACATCCGGCGCAATGTGTCCATCCAGGTGGCCCAGGCCCGGCGCGGCGTGGAGGTGGCCGAGGCCCTGGTGGCGACGGCGGTGGCGTCCCGCGAACTCGCGGACCGGACCGACCGCCTCACGCGACGTTCCTTTGAAGTGGGCCGCGGCAGCAGCCTCGAGCTGGTGCAGAGCGGAGCGGCCCTGCGCCAGGCGGAGCTGAACCTGGTGCTGCGTGAATTCGAGCTCGTCCAGGCGCGCCTGGACGCATTCCTGACGGAGGCGCGGTGCGACTGGTGAATCCGATGAAGGCGATGTGGGGGGTCACCCTGCTGGCGACGGTGGCGGGTTGTTCGGGGCAGAAGGCCGCCCCGCCGGCGCCGCCGCCGCGCGAAATCGAGGTGGTGACGCTCACGCCCCGCGAGGTGCGGGACACCGGCGAGTACCTGGGTTCACTGCTGTCGCGGCAGAGCGTCAGCGTGCTGCCGCAGGTGGTGGGCTACGTGCGCAAGATTCACGTGCGCCCCGGTGACAAGGTGGAGCAGGGAGCGCCGCTCCTCGAGGTGGACTCGCGTGAAGGCACCGCCGCGCTCGACAGCGCGCAGGCGCAGCTCAGCTCCACCCAGGTGAACTTGCAGCTCGCGCGCCGCACGCTGGAGCGCACCGAGGCGCTGTACAAGGAAGGCCTCGCGAGCGCCCAGGAGCTGGAGCAGGGCCGCGCGCAGGTGGAGGCCGCGCAGGCTGCGGCGCGTTCGTCCGCCGCGCAGGTGACGCAGCGTCAGGTGCAGTTGCAGTACCACCTGGTGCGCGCGCCCTTCGCCGGCACCGTGGGCGACGTGCTGGTGCGGCTGGGCGACTACGTGGGCCTGGCGACGCCGCTGACCAGCGTGGCCCAGGCGGACGTGCTCGAGGTGAGCGTGTCCGTGCCGTCGACGCGGGCCCGGTCGATGAAGCCGGACACCGCGCTCGAAATCCTCGACGGCGCGGGCAAGGTGATTCTCACCAGCAACGTCTTCTATGTCGCGCCCCAGGCGGACCCGCGCACGCAGTTGGTGGAGGTGAAGGCGGCCTTCCGCAACACCGTGGGGCTGCGGCCCAGTGAGCTGGTGCGCTCGCGGCTCGTCTACTCGGCCCGGGACGCGCTGCAGATTCCCGCGCTCGCCGTGATTCGTCAGAGCGGCCAGCCCTTCGCGATGGTGGTCCAGGCGAAGGATGGGAAGACGGTGGTGGAGCGCCGCCCCATCACCCTGGGCGCGCTGGGAGAGATGGCCTACGTGGTGGAGAAGGGGCTGCAGTCCGGTGACCAGGTCGCCGTGTCCTCGCTTCAGGCCCTGCGCGATGGCACCGCCGTGACGCCCAAGCAGTCCAACGTCCCCTCCGCGCCGACTGGCAGTGGCCCGCCCCGGGCCTCTGGCAATGGCGGCGGCACTGTCGGCGGGAGCCGCTGAACGAAGGGCCGGATACAGCACCATGTTCGTCGACTTCTTCATCCGTAGGCCCGTCTTCGCCATCGTCTGCTCCATCTTGCTGACGCTGGTGGGCCTGATTGCCATCCCCACGCTGCCCATCTCGCAGTACCCGGACCTGGCGCCGCCACAAGTCACCGTGACGAGCACCTACGTGGGCGCGAGCGCCGAGGTGGTGGAGAGCGCCGTCACCATCCCGTTGGAGCAGGAGCTCAACGGCGTGGAGGGCATGCGCTACATCACCTCCACCAGCAGCAACGACGGCACCAGCCAAATCACCATCACCTTCGACGCCACGCGCGACATCGAGGTGGCCGCCGTCGACGTGCAGAACCGCGTCAGCCGCGCCGCGGCGCGCCTGCCCTCGCAGGTGAACCAGACGGGCATCGTCGTCAACAAGGCCTCCAACCAGATGCTGCTGACGGTGGGTCTGTTCAGCCCGGACAACCGCTACGACGCCAAGTTCCTCAGCAACTACGCCGACGTGAGCCTGAAGGACGCCATCAAGCGCGTGCCCGGCGTGGGCGACGTGCGCATCTTCGGCGAGCGCAAATTCTCCATGCGCCTGTGGCTGGATCCCACGGAGCTGGCGCGCCGCAAGCTCACGCCCCAGGACGTGACGCGCGCGCTCCAGGAGCAGAACCTCCAGGTGGCCGCGGGACAGGTCGGCCAGCCGCCCTCCACCGATGACCAGCCCTACCAGATTGCCGTGCGGGCCCGGGGCCGGCTGGTGGAGCCAGAGGAGTTTGGCGACATCGTCCTGCTGCGGGCCACGGACGGCACCAGCGTCCGGGTGAAGGACGTGGGCCGCGTGGAGCTGGGCGCGGAGAACTACGGCACCGTCCTGCGCTTCAACGGCAAGACAGGCGTGGGCCTGGGCATCTTCCAGCTCCCCACCGCCAACGCCCTGGACGTGCGCGACGGCGTGTACTCCGAGCTCGAGCGGCTGTCGAAGCAGTTCCCCCCCGGCATGCGGTTCGAGACGGGCACCGACACCACGCTGGCCGTCCGCGCCTCCATCAACGAGGTCGTCCAGACGCTGGTGGAAGCCGTCATCCTCGTCATCCTCGTCATCTTCGTGTTCCTGCACGGCTGGCGCAGCGTGCTCATCACCGCCTTCACCCTCCCCGTCTCGCTGGTGGGCACCTTCGCCTTCGTCTACTTGATGGGCTTCTCCATCAACACCCTCACCCTCTTCGGCCTCACGCTGGCCACGGGTCTGGTGGTGGACGACGCCATCGTCGTCATCGAGAACATCGAACGGTTGATGGTGGAGCGGCACCTCTCCCCCGCGAAGGCCGCGCGCGAGGGCATGAAGGAAGTGACGGGCGCCGTCATCGCCATCTCCGTCGTGCTGGTGGCGGTGTTCGTCCCGGTGGCGCTCTTCCCGGGCACCACCGGCGCCATCTACCGCCAGTTCGCGCTGACCATCGCCGCCTCCGTGGCGCTGTCCACCTTCTGCGCCCTCACGCTCACCCCCGCGCTCAGCGCGAAGCTGCTGAAGCACCACGCGGGCGAGAAGTGGATCTTCTTCCGCTGGGTGGACAAGGTCCTGGACGGGACGAAGTCCCTCTATGGCCGGGGCCTGCGCCGGATGCTGAAATACCCGGCCCTGGTCCTGCTCGCCTTCCTGATGTGCATCGGCGGAACGGTGATGCTCTTCCGTGCCGCCCCCACGGGCTTCATCCCCGATGAAGACCAGGGCTACATCATCATCTCCATCCAGGGCCCCGAGGGCATGTCGCTGGCCCAGACGGAGAAGGTTCTGGCGGAGGCGGAGGCCATCCTCCAGGCACAGCCGGAGGTGCGCGCCATGTTCGCCATCGGCGGCTTCTCCATGCAGGGCAGCGGCCCCAACATGGCCACCATCTTCTCGTCCCTGAAGCCCTGGGAGGAGCGCACGGGCAAGGGCCAGTCCGTGGCCGCGCTGGTGGAGCGGCTGCGCGCCCCGCTGAGTGGCATTGGCGGCGCGCGAGTGCTGCCCTTCCAGCCCCCCGCCATCCGCGGCGTCGGCAGCGTGGGCGGCTTCCAGTACATCGTCGAGGACATCGACGGGACCAAGTCGCTGGACGACCTGGCCGCCGCCACCCAGATGCTGGTGGCCAAGGGCAACGAGGACGGGCAGCTTCGCGGCGTCTTCACCACCTTCAACGCGGACACGCCGCTGCTCGACGTGGAAGTGGACCGGCAGAAGGCCAAGGCGCTCGGCATCCCGATTGAACAGGTGTTCGGCACCATGCAGGTCTACATGGGCAGCCAGTACGTCAACGACTTCAACTACGCCAACCGCACCTACCGCGTGTACGTGCAGGCCGAGCAGCAGTTCCGCGACAGCCCGTCGGACATCGGCGCCTTCTACGTGCGCAGCGACACCGGGGACATGATTCCGCTGGAGTCGCTGGTGAAGGTGGAGCCCACCGTCTCCGCCCAGGTCATCCGCCACTACAACCTGTTCCGCGCGGCGGAAATCAACGGCCAGCCGGCGCCGGACGTGTCCTCCGGCCAGGCGCTGGAGGCCATGGAGGCGCTGGCCAGCCAGCACCTGCCCCAGGGCATGAGCGCGGAGTGGACGGGCATCAGCCTGGAGCAGAAGGAGAGCGGCGGTCAGACGGCCATCATCTTCGCGCTGGGGCTGCTCTTCGTCTTCCTGGTGCTCGCGGCCCAGTACGAGAGCTTCAGCCTGCCGCTGGTCATCATCTTCTCGGTGCCCCTGGCCATCATGGGCGCGCTGGGGCTGCAGTTGGCGCGTGGGTTCGCCAACGACGTGTTCTGCCAGGTGGGGCTCGTCATGCTGGTGGGTCTCGCCAGCAAGAACGCCATCCTCATCGTGGAGTTCGCCGAGCAGCTCCGGGAGGGCGGCAAGAGCGCCGTCGACGCGGTGGTGGAGGCGGCGGAGGTCCGCCTGCGCCCCATCCTGATGACGTCCATCGCCTTCCTCCTGGGCGTGGTGCCCCTGATGACGGCGTCGGGCGCTGGCGCGGCCTCGCGCAACTCGCTGGGCACCGCGGTGTTCGGCGGCATGCTGGTGTCCACGGTGGTGAACTTCGTGTTCATCCCCGGGCTCTACGTGCTGATGCAGAAGCTGCGCGGTGACGCGAAGCGGTCCACGGGCGAGGACGAAGTGGTGCCCGCGCCCGCCGCGTCCCACTGAGGACGTCGCTCAGCGGATGAATGAAAACGGCCCGGCCCCTCATGCGAGGAGCCGGGCCGAGTGATTTTCAGGGACGAGGACGGCGCGCTCAGAACGGGATGCCGTTGCCGCCGCAGCCGCAGATGAAGCGGCTGGTCTGGCGGTACTCCGTGCACGACTGGCCCAGCGTGTTGGAGCAGACGCGGTACTGGTTGCTGGCCTGGTACTGCGTGCCGCGCGTGTACCACTCGCAGTCGTTCGGACGCTCGGGGTTGCAGACGCGCTGCTTGCAGGTGATGTCGTCGGGGTCGCACGCGCTGATGGCGCCGCAGTCCACGACAGCCGACCAGCCCGTACACGCACCGTACCCGGCGGCGACACAGGCGCCTTCCAGCGGGGTGCCGCACGCCGCCCGCAGCGACTGGAGCATCTCCGCGTCAGGCACCGGAATCGACGCCTGCAGCTTCGCCAACTCCTCCTGCGAGAGCGGGGACACCTGGGCCCCCTCATCGACGGACGCGGCCTCCATCGGCCCGCAGCCCACCATCAACACCGTCACGACCGCACCGACCCAACTCTTGAGATTCATCATGCTCCTCCTTTGAACAAGCTCGCGTTGATAGACGCATGGGCAGCGGACCCTTGACTCAAAAGACAAACGCCCCAGCGCCTTTCACAAACACTCCAAAAGTGCAGCGAAGCGCACCGCCGTTCCGCCCCGGCCCGCGAACGCCCAATCCCTACGCAATTCGCGAACAATGCCTGACAAGCCATCAATTCAAACTCGCACGACGCCAAGGCACGCCAAAGACTCGCACCCGCCCGTGCCTTCACGAGGCGACGTCCCACCGCGACCGGGTCCTGAACAGGTTCCGCATTCCACCGAAGCACGCCCGACCTGACAGGCGGTGGCGGCGGGGCCGCAGAGCCGTGTCCAAAGGGCCCCTCTGGAGTACGCTGGGCCCACCGGAGGTATCCCCTCCTCTCGGCGGCCCCCGAGCAGGCGTCCGCGCCCCCTGGAGACGAGACTTGCGGTTGGATGGCCCGCCCCATAGCGAGGAATGCCCGTGAAGCTCTCCCTCGCGACGCGCATCTTCCTGGGCTACGCCGTGGTGCTCGGCACCTTTGGCCTGGTGTCCCTGTTCAGCGTGACGGAGCTGCACCGCAACCGGCTCGAAATCCGGCTGGTCAGCCAGGGCTACCTCCAGCTCTCCCAGGACGCCGCGGAGCTGGAGACCTTCCACGCCACCCAGGAGAAGGACACCGAGCGCCTCCTCCAGGAAGGCAGCGTCGAGGCCCGCCGCGCCTTCATCCGGCTCGCCCGGCTCTACAACCCGCCCCTCATGTCCCAGCGGCTCGCCGCCGCCCAGGCCAAGGCCCATGAGGTGCTGAACTCCGCCCCCGACAGCGAGGTGCCCTTCATCCGCGGCCTGGAGACGCGCTTCGGCGAGCTCCAGGCCCGCTACCGCGACTACGGCCGCGCCGCCGAGGCCGTCTATGAAGCCCTGTCCGCCGAAATCCCCAACCGGGACAGGGTCGCCCAAGCCACCGCCGAGCTGCGGCAGTTAGAGAACTCCATCGGCCGCGAGATTCGCGTGCTGCGCGCCGCCCTCTCCAACCGCATCCGGGAACGCGTGGACGGCGCCGAGGAGCGCGAGCGCACCACCGGCCTGTTCATCATCGGCTTCTCCGTGGCCGCCATCGCCGTGGGCGTGGGCGCCACCGCCTGGTCCGCCCGCACCCTGCGCCCCATGCGCAACCTCATCAAGGGCGTGTCCCGCATTGGCCGGGGTGACTACAACGCCCAGTTGGGCGTGCGCGGCGACGACGAGGTGGCCGTGCTCGCCCGTGAGTTCGACCAGATGGCGCGCTCGCTCCAGGCCCGCGAGGCCCAGCTCAAGGCCCAGGCCGAGGCCCTCATGCGCGCCGAGCAGCTCGCCGCCGTGGGCCGCATCTCCGCGCAAATCGTCCACGAGGTGCGCAACCCCCTGTCCTCCATTGGCCTCAACGTGGAGCTGCTCCAGGACGGCCTGGAGCACGCCCGCTTCGCCACCCCCGAGGACGCCGCCGAGGTGAAGGACCTCATCTCCGCCGTCACCCAGGAAGTGGACCGACTGGCCGACGTCACCGAGCAGTACCTGCGCATGGCCCGGCCCCCCAACCCGGACCTGGACCCGCGCGACGTCGTCGCCGTGCTGGACACCGTGCTGGACTTCACCCGGGAAGAGCTGGAGCGCGCGGGCGTGGACGTGGTGCGGAATTTCGCACCGGACACTCCTCCCGTCCTCGCGGACGAGGGCCAGCTTCGCCAGGTCTTCCTCAACCTCCTGCGCAACAGCCGCGAGGCCATGCCCTCCGGGGGCCGGCTCACCGTCGGCACCCGTCCGCTGGAGGACGCGGTGGAGGTCACCGTGCAGGATACAGGACAGGGCATGACGGAGGAGGTCCGGCGGCACCTCTTCGAGCCCTTTTTCACCACCAAGGAAGGCGGCACGGGCCTGGGACTGGCCGTGAGTCAGCAAATCCTCCAGGCGCACGGCGGCTCGCTCGCCTGCCAGAGTATTCCCGGCCAGGGCACGGCCTTCGTGTTAAGGCTTCCTCGCGCATGAGCTTCACTACGTACCGGGACGTGCTGCCCTCGGGGCTGCGCGTCGTGACCGTCGAGACGCCCCACCTCCACACGGCCCTGCTGGCTGTCTACGTCCGGACGGGCAGCCGCCACGAGACGCTGGTCAGCAACGGCGTCAGCCACTACCTGGAGCACCTCTTCTTCCGCGGCAGCGAAGGCTGGCCGGACACGGTGAAGATGAACGCCGCCGTCGAGGAAGTCGGCGGCAACCTGAACGGCGTCACCACCCGGGACCACGGGTACTACTACACGCCCATCCACCCCGCGCACCTGCGCGTGGGCCTGGACATCATCGGCGACATGCTCACCCGCCCCCGCCTCACCGACATGGAGGTGGAGCGGCAGATCATCCTCGAGGAGATGCTCGACGAGGTGGATGAGAAGGGCCGGGACATCGACCTGGACAACCTGTCCAAGCACATCCTCTTCCCCGGCCACCCGCTGGCCTTGAAAATCGCCGGGACGCGGGAGTCGGTGACGAACCTCACCCACGACCAGATTCTGAAGCACTTCGTCCAGCACTACGTCGCCGGCAACATCGTCGTCACCGCCGCGGGCCGGGTGAAGCACTCCGAGGTCCTGGAGATGTCCGAGCGCGCCTTCGCCCGGCTCCCGAAGGGCCCGGCCAGCATCGAGGCGCCGCCGCCCCTCACCCCGCCCGGCCCCCGTCTCCACTTCGTCAACCACGACGAATCCCAGACGGAGTTCCGCCTCAACTTCCGCGGCGTCCCCGAGCAGCACGAGGACTACCCCGCGCTGCAAATCATCCGGCGCGTGCTGGATGACGGCCTGTCCTCGCGGCTGCCCTTCGAAATCGTGGAGAAGCGCGGCCTGGCCTACTCCGTCAGTGCGTCGCTGGACGCGTACCACGACGCGGGCCTGCTCGAGATTGAGGCGGCCAGCGCCCCGGAGAAGGCGGCGACGGTCGTCACCGAGTGCCTCCGCGTGATTGCCACGCTCTGCGACGACCTGGTGGGCGACGAGGAGCTGGCCCGCGCCAAGCGCCGGCACCGCATGCTGTTGGAGTTCTCCCAGGACTCGCCGGGCGAGCTGGCCGGGTGGTTCGGCGGCACGGAGCTGTTCCGCACGCCCGAGTCCTTCAACCACCGCGCCGACCTGGTGGACTCCCAGTCCGCCGCCCGCGTGCGCGAGGTGGCCCGGCGCTACCTCAACCGGGAGAACCTCACGGTGGTGGCGGTGGGCCAGCGCAAGGGCCTCAAGGCGCTGGAGCGCGTGGTGGCGGAAGCCCCGGGCCTTCCCGCGCCCGAGGCTCCCGCGCCGGCGGCCGTCAACGGCGGCCGCGGATGATGACCGGGCCCGAGGGCTTCTTCTTGGGCTTGGGCAACAGTCCGGTGAGCGTCTTCTGGGTGCGGAGGTAGTCCGCGTTCTCCGGCTCCCGCTTCAGGGCCTCTTCGATGAGCTTGAGGCCCTGCGTCACCTTCGTCTGCATCCGCGCGTAGAGCGCCGCGAGCTGGGCCTTCTCTTCCAGGGTGGCCTCGCTCAGGCCGAGCAGCCGCTCCAGTGACTCCTGGGCATCCGTGGCGCGGTCCGCCTTCAGGTGGATGCGCCACATCCGCGAGTGCACCGGAGCGAAGCGGGGCTCGGCGGACAGCGCGAACCGGTAGGCCTCCTCGGCGCCGCGGCGGTCACCCTGCTCTTCCAGGGAGCGGCCCCGCACGTACAGCGCGCGGGCGAGCCGGGGGTTGAGCTGGAGCGCCTGATCCACCAGCGCTTGCGCGTCCGTCCGCCGGCCCTGAAGCAGCACCGTCTCCGCCAGCCAGGCCAACGCGTCGGCGTTCTGCGGCTGGGCGTCCACCAGCTTGCGGAGGGCCTCCTCCGCGTCCTGGGGGCGGCTCAGCGCCAGGAGCACCCGCGCCCGCAGCGTCACGGCGTCGGAGCGCTCCCCTTCTTCGCCCTTCACGGCGTTCAGGTCGGCCTCGGCCAGGTCCGGAAAGCCGCTGACCAGGAAGTACCGAGCCCGCAGCAGCCGCGCGGACGCCAGCGACGGGTCCTGCGTGAGGAGCCGGTCCATGAGGTTGGCGGCGAGCAGCTCGTCGCCCTTGAGCCAGAGCACCTCGGCCTCCACGGACTTGGCCTCGGCGTCGTCGGGGTTCTCCCGAAGGATGCTCTCCAGCGTCTTGAAGGCGGCATCAATCTGCCCCTCGCGCGCCTGGAGCCGGGCCAGCCGGAGGACGTCCGCGTCCGGCAGGTTGCCCGCGTCTCGCATGGTGATGAGCGCCGCGAGCGCGTCCTTGGTGAGGCCCTGCTGAAGGTAGATGTCGGCCAACTGGCGCTGAATCGTCGGGTCTGTCGACGACGCCATCGACGCGGCCTGCTTCAGCGCGAGGATGGCCGCCCCCTGGTTTCCCGCCATGCGGTGCGCCTGCGCCATGAGCAGGTGCGGCTCTGGATTGTCGGGAGCGGCGGTGGCGGCTCTGCGCAGTGCGCCAAGCGCGGCACTGGCCTGGCCGCTGGACAGATGGCCACGGGCCTCTGTCAACGCGGCCTGGGCCCGTTTGGCTTGATTCTCCGCGGCAGCTACTTCCGGCTCCTTGCAAGCAAGCAGAGGGAGGAGCGCCAGGGTCCACGGTCTGATTCGAAAAAGACGATGCATCGCTGAGCGGCAGGGTACCGGATGTTATCCTCCTTCGTCGATGGACCCATTCGTTCGGCGCCTCGTGGAGAGGCTCCATGACCCCAGCCAGCCACTGTCCCGGAACCGGCACTTCCACACGTTCGACACCCCCGAGGGTCGAGCGGCGTTGAAGGTGGTCCGCCGCCTGCGCAGCCTGCAGAAGGACATCCTGGCGTGCCACGCCGAGGGCTATCGCGCGCGCATCTTCCGGCGGGCGAGTGGGAAGGGCGAGTGCCGCATCGAGCTGCTCATGGAGCGGCTCTCCGGCCGCCGCATGTCCCTGCTCCAGTCCGATGAGTTCGAGCTGCTCACCGCGTTGCCCGGCGTGCGTGACGCGCTGGAAGTGCTCGACGAAGCGGCCTAGCCCCGCCGAGCCCGGCGCCCCGGCTCAGAACAGATGGTTGAAGTCCAGGTAGAAGCCCGTCGTCCCGTCCTGGGGGCTGACGCCGTAGTCCATGCGGACGATGAAGTTCTTCTCCCAGGCGACCCGCAGTCCGCCGCCGCCGGCATAACGGCCCATGCCGCTGTCCTGGAAGGACAGGTCCGACCACGCCCGCCCCGCGTCCAGGAAGGCCACCGCCGTGAAGTCCAGGCGCTGCTTCCACGGCATCACGGAGAGGAACTGCCAGCGCACCTCGCCGTTGACCAGGGCCTTCACCTCGCCCTGGAGCCGGTGCTTCAGGATGCCCCGCGCGGTGAAGACGCCACCGACGCCGCCCCACCCGTCACGCCACTCCACGCCGCCGAACGAGCTGAGCAGGAAGAACGGCACATCGCCGCCCATCGCGTCGCCCATGATGCGCAACGCGGCCACCAGCCGCTCGCTCCCCAGCGGGTGATAGAAGCGGAAGTTCGCCGTCGCGCCCCAGTAGTTGAACGAGCTGCCCGTCGCGCCCGCCGCGCCGCGCACCGCCAGCTCATGAAACATGCCGCGAATGGGCGCGGGCTCGTTGTCCCGCATGTCCAACAACAGCCCGGCCGTCAGCTCCGCCGTGCGGAACGTCCCCGTCACGGGACCGCCGTCATTGAGCCGCCCCGCCTGGACGTCCTCCTCCAGCCGCGAGGCCCGTGACTGGCCCAGGTCGTCCGGGGCGTAGCGGGTGCCCACCCGCGTCGCGCGGAAGCGGTACCCCATGGCCACCTGCAAGGGCCCCTTCACCGGCCGGCGCGCGTTCAGCACCACGCTGGGCAACGTGCGCTGCTCGAAGTTGTAGTAGCGCAAGCCGCGGAAGGACGGGTTGCCGGGGCAGACGTCCGGGGCGTTTTCCAGGGCGCTCCGGTCGTCACACGCCGAGAAGTCCTGGTTGAACTCCGCCCCGCCGCCCACGCCGTAGTACGGGGAGAAGCGGTCGTTGAGCAGGCTCACGTCCAGACCGAGCCGCCATTGCGAGTCGAGGAACGTGGGCGCATCGAACATGAACCGGTGCACCGCGTTGCCGCGCGTCGTCTGGAAGAACTGCGCGATGATGGCGTGACGGTAGGGCGCCTGCGTTCCATCCCCCGCGTCCACCAGCATCAACCGCGCGCCATACCCCAGGCCCTCGTCGCTGTTGAAGTTGAGCAGCGGGAGCCCCTGGATGCGCCAGCCCGTCTTGGCCGGCGGCTGCACCGGGGGCCCGGGCGTGGGAGGAGGAAGCCCCTCTTGCGCCCGCGCGGTCACTCCACCCAACAGCACTGCCAGCACCACGGCCCACGTTGTCCGAATCGCGTACATGCCTGTCTCCGGGGCGTCTCAGGGACGTAGGAACCAGGCCACGGCCAGGCCGAGGTAGGTTCCCAGCGCGAACCCCATGATGCCGGTGGTGACACCAGACACCATCAGCTCCCGGTTGCGCAATGCACGGGCCACTGGACCGATGAAGGCGGGCCCGAAGATGGTCGCCGTGGACGTGATGAGCACCGTGTCCGCGTCGATGCGAAACAGCGCCCCCAGCCCGAAGTGGAGCACCACGGCCAGCACCATCACCGCAGCGCAGAAGGCGAAGACGAACACCCCCGCCGCCTGCAACCGGCTCGCATCCGCCAGGGTGCCCACCGCCACGCAGAAGACGAGCAGCGCATAGTCCCCCAGCGCGTAGCTGCCCGGCAACCCGCGGACCGCCGGCTGGAACGAGGCCGCCAGCGCCAATGTGGTGATGAGCAGCAGTACCAGCGTCACATCCAGCCGACCCAGAAGCCCTACCGAGGCGCCCGCGGACAGGCCCGCGATGGACACGGCCAACAGCAAGGCCAGGGCGCCGCCTCGCACCTGGGCCCAGGTGGGCCGGAGCGTGGTGCCCTCCCCCGGCGTGCCGTGCTCATCCCAGCCCGCCGTGTTCTGGAAGCGCGGCAGGAAGAGGAGCGCCAGCCGCTGCGCCACCGTCACCAGGAAGAGCAGGTACACCGCGCCCACGACGATGTCCGCCGTGTTGAGGAGCACGAAGGTCTCCTCGCGCACGCCCAGCGCCAGGCCCACCGCGTTCATGTTGGCGGTGCCGCCCGTGAAGACGCCCGTCAACATGCCCGCCATCTTCCACCACTCGTCCGAGTGCTCCGCGACGGCGTAGCCCACCACCACCGCGCTCACCATGGCGGAGACGCAGGCCAGCACGAAGGACAGCAGCGTGGAGCGCGCCAGCCGCATCCACCGGGGCACGTCCGTGGTGAAGAGCAGCAGCGGAATGGCCAGCGGCACGGCGGCCTCGCTCACCGAGAGGCTCACCCCCGGGACAAAGGGCACGCCGGGCAGGTTCGCCAGCACGATGCCCGCCGCGTAGCACACCACCACCGGCCCCACCCAGGCCACGGGCTTCACGTACCGCGCCGCCAGCAGGGTGAGGCCCGGGATGCCCACCAGGACCAGGACCTGGATGAGCGTCATCATTCGTAGATGGCGTCCATGAACTGGCGGATGAAGTCAGCCGCTTCACGGCGGTCCGGCATGGCGCCCAGCATGCCGTACATGGCCGCGCTGCCCTCGGGCGCGGGGGCGCCGCTGGCCAGACTGGCCGCGCACTCCCGCAGGTCCGCCAGGAAGGGCTCGGCCACCTTCGCGTGCGCGGGCGTCACCATCAGGTGCAACGCCGGGGGCCCCATCTGCCGGTCCAGCTTCCAGCCCCGGGCTTCCATCGCGTCGCCCAACGCGTAGATGTCCAACGTGTCGGAGGAGAAGGCGAAGACGCTGAGCTTCGGCTCGCCCAGCAGCTTCAGGCCCGGAACGGCGGCGATGCCCTCGCGCAGCGTGCGCGCGGTGTCCAGCACCGTGCCCGCGAGCTTCAGGTAGCCCTCCTCGCCCAGGTACTTGAGGATGGCCCACGCGGCGGCGATGGCCCCACCCGGCCGCGTGCCCGCCATGGACGGCGACGCATAGATGCCGCCGCACCAGTCCGCATAGGTGAAGAACTGATACCGGCGCAGCTCCGCCGACCGGTAGAGCACCAACGACGCGCCCTTGGCCGCATAGCCATACTTGTGAAGGTCCGCGGACATGCTGGTGACGCCCGGCACGGCGAAGTCGAACGGGGGCACGTCGTGGCCGAGCTTGCGGGCAAAGGGCAACAGGAAGCCGCCGAGACAGGCGTCCACGTGGAAGAGGACTCCCTTCTCCTGTGCCATGGCGGCCAGCTCGGTGATGGGGTCCACCACGCCGTGCGGATACGCGGGCGCCGAACCCACCACGAGCACGGTGTTCGGGCCCACCGCCGCGCGCATGGCGGCCACGTCCGCGCGGAAGTCCGCCGCGAGCGGGACATTGATGGGCTTCACGTCGAAGTAGTGCGCGGCCTTCTGGAAGGCCGGGTGGACAGAGGCCGGGAGCACCATCTCCGGCGCGGTGATGCCCTTCTCCGCGCGCGCGAAGTCACGGGCCGTCTTCACGGCCATGAGGATGGACTCGGTGCCACCCGACGTCATCGTGCCCGCGGCCGTCTCGCCCTGGAACAGCTCCGCGGCGATGGCGAGCACCTCGGACTCGAAGGTGCGCAGGCTGGGGAAGGCCAGCGGGCTCAGGCCGTTCTCCGACATGAACTCCGTATAGGCCTCCGCGAGCAACCGGCGGATGTCCTCGCCCGCGTTATAGACAAGACTCCACGTCCGCCCTTCCCTCCAGTTCGCGTCATCCGCGCGCAGCTCGCGCATCTTCGCGAGCACGTCCTGGTGGCTCATTCCCTGAGAGGTCAGACGGGGCGTCTTCGGCATCATGGCTCCTGTGATGGGGCCTGGAGCGGCCCGGGAAGAGAGAGTCGCCTACTCCGCGTCGAAGTACACCCCTCTCAACCACCGCGCCCCCGAGAATGCGGTCCGCGCATGCAGCATCCGCCAGTTGTCGTAGACGAGGAGGTCCCCCTCTCCGAGCCGGAAGCGGTACTGGTGATGCTCGTCGCGCACCAGCTTCGCGAAGCGGTTGTAGGCGCGGTACCACGCCTCCATCTCCGCGAAGGGCACGCGGTGCGGTGCCAGCGTGAAGTAGCTGTAGCGGATGCGAAAGCCCCCTGGCGCGGCGAAGTCCAGCAGTGGAGCGGTGAGCACCCTCTCGAAGTCCCGCTGCTTGCGATGGAACGTCACCGGCACCGTGCGCAGCAGGTCGAACGCGTGCGAGTCCACGTCCGCCAGATGCAGCGCGGCGGCGAGCCCATCCACCACGCTGTTCTCGCCGCCCACCTCCGCGGGCCGTTGGCAGTGCAGCAACTGGTAGCGCGGCGGCCGCTCCAGGAAGGGCTGGTCCGTGTGGAGCTGCACGGCGCTGTCCGTGTACCCCAACTGGTCCGTGTGGAGGTTCGTGGTGTTGTCGGTGCGCAAGTCCTCGATACGGCCGAAGTGCGTCTCGATGACGGAGAGACCTTCGCGGCCGAAGGCCTCGATGAGCGCCTCCGTGTCATTGCCAAAGCCACGCACCACGGCGGCGCCCGTGTCCTGGAGCCTTTGCAGCACCGCGCGACCCAGCGGCCCGTCGAGGCGCTTCGGGTCGACGGCCAGCGCGGAGACATCGGAAGGCGGCGCCGGAGCCGGGCTGCGTCCCATCGCATAGGCATGCGTCTGGAGCCACTGGCTGTCGTAACGGCTCACCTGCCCGTCCGCGCGGTCTCCCCAGTCGACCTCCAAGGCCGTCGCGTCCGAGGTGACACGCACGTCCCTGGGGCGCAGCTCGAAGGGGAGCTCGGAGGAACAGACGATGCGCTCGTGGGTCAGCGGGTGCCGGTCCAGCTCCGAGTTGTGGCGGAGCCAGAACCAGTGGAAGTCCGCGTGACGCGGGCCCGAGCCGGGATGGAAGTGGACGCGCACGAAGTCGGCGTGCGACTCGAGTCGGTGAATCGTCATGAAGGGACTCCGGACGGCAACGGACAAGGACGTGCGCACCGCGACTCAGGCGGGCGTCAGTGCTCGGGTGCTGGCTTCAGGCGGGCGGCGGCTCGACTAACAACACTCGCCGCGGCAACAGAGGCCGCAGGCGGTGGTCAGGAACCGGTCGCACGTAGAACGCATTGAGGGTGAGGCTACTGACTGTGCCGGGACGCGTCAATGTCAGGCACGGCCGCGTGAAACACACCGGGCCCGGCGCGCCGTCTGGCATGCCGGGCCCGTCTGTCGCTCGCTACTCCGGAGGTCCGCGCCGGGGTGGCGGTGCGTTCTTCATGCGTGCGTATTCGTCATCCGTGAAGATGCGGCTGCGGGTGAGGAAGCGCACGCCCAGCGGCGACTCCAGGCTGAAGCCCGCGCCCCGCCCCTTCACCACGTCCAGGGTGAGGTGCGTGTGCTGCCAAAGCTCGAACTGCGCACCGCCGATGTAGACGGGGCAGCCCTCCACGTCGCCGAGGAAGACGTCCCGCTGGCCCACGCGGAACTCCCCCACCGGGTAGCACATGGGCGCGCTGCCGTCGCAGCAGCCACCCGACTGATGGAACATCAGCGGTCCGTGCGTGGCGCGGAGCTGGCGGATGACGGCGGCGGCTTCGGGCGTCACGTCCACCCGGGCCACCCCCGCCGTCTCGGCCTGCCCGCCCGTGCCGGAGCCGGCACCGGCGCCGCTCATCAGAAGAAGCCCATGGCCTTGGGGCTGTAGCTGACGAGCAGGTTCTTCGTCTGCTGGTAGTGGTCCAGCATCTTCCGGTGGTTCTCACGCCCGATGCCCGACTGCTTGTAGCCGCCGAACGCCGCGTGCGCGGGATAGAGGTGGTAGCAGTTGGTCCACACGCGGCCCGCCTCGATGGAGCGCCCCGCCCGGTAGGCGGTGTTGCCGTCTCGCGTCCACACCCCGGCGCCCAGGCCATACAGCGTGTCGTTGGCCTGGCGAATGGCGTCGTCGAAGTCCTTGAACGTCGCCACGCTCACCACGGGACCGAAGATCTCCTCCTGGAAGACGCGCATCCGGTTGTGGCCCTGGAACACCGTGGGCGCCACGTAGTAGCCGCCCTTCAAGTCGCCGGCGAGCTCCACACGCTCACCGCCGATGAGGACCTTGGCGCCCTCCTTCTTGCCGATGTCGATGTAGCTGAGGATCTTCTCGAGCTGGTCGTTGGACGCCTGCGCGCCGACCTTGGTGTCAGTGTCCAGCGGGTTGCCCGGCTTCACCTTGCGGACGCGCTCCAGCGCGCGCTCGATGAACTGGCCGTAGATGCGCTCGCTGATGAGGGAGCGCGAGGGGCAGGTGCAGACCTCGCCCTGGTTGAGGGCGAACATGGCGAAGCCCTCCAACGACTTGTCCAGGAAGTCGTCGTCCTGCGCCATGATGTCTTCGAAGAAGATGTTGGGGCTCTTGCCGCCCAGCTCCAGCGTGACGGGGATGAGGTTCTCACTGGCGTACTGCATGATGAGCCGGCCCGTGCTCGTCTCACCGGTGAAGGCCACCTTCGCGATGCGAGGGCTGCTGGCCAGCGGCTTGCCCGCCTCGACGCCGAAGCCGTTGACGACGTTGAGCACGCCCTCCGGCAGCAGGTCCTGGATGAGCTCGGTCCACAGCAGGATGCTCGCGGGCGTCTGCTCCGCGGGCTTGAGAACCACGCAGTTGCCCGCGGCCAGCGCTGGCGCCAGCTTCCACGCCGCCATCAGCAGTGGGAAGTTCCAGGGGATGATCTGCCCCACGACGCCGAGCGGCTCGTGGAAGTGGTACGCGACAGTGTCGTGGTCCAGCTCGCTCACGCCGCCTTCCTGCGCGCGGATGCAGCCGGCGAAGTAACGGAAGTGGTCGATGGCCAGCGGGACGTCCGCGGCGAGCGTCTCGCGCACGGGCTTGCCGTTGTCCCACGTCTCCGCGACGGCGAGCATCTCCAGGTTCTGCTCCATCCGGTCGGCGATCTTGTTGAGGATGTTCGCCCGGACGGTGGGCGAGGTGCGTCCCCACGACAGCCGCGCCGCGTGGGCCGCATCCAACGCCTTCTCGATGTCCTCGGCCGTGGAGCGCGCCACTTCACAGAAGGGCTTGCCCGTCACGGGGCTGATGTTCTCGAAGTACTGCCCGCGCGCGGGCTCGACCCAGCGTCCTCCGATGAAGTTCTGATACCGGGGCTTGAACTGGACCTTGGAGCCGGACTGATTGGGGGCGGCGTAGATCACTGCGCTCTCCTTCGGTGAGTGGGGTGCTTGCGATGTGGACTCGGCACCTCCACAGCAGCACGCGTGCCACGGCCCGCTTCCGTCGACGGCGCGGCGCGTCGTGTCGCGCTCTGCGACACGTGTCCGAACCCGGGTGGTGCAGGGCGCGACACGTCCGTCGCAACGCGGACACCGTCAGGGAGTGAACGGTTCAACCACGCGAGGGCAGCACGAGCCCGAAGCGCTCCGCCATCCGGTAGAGCGTGCTCCGGGCGATGCCCAGCCGGCGGGCGGCCTGCGCCACGTTGCCACCACTGAGCGCCAGGGCTTCCTGGATGGCGTGCGCTTCCAGCTCACGGAGCGGACGGGCAGTCGGTCCGCTCTCGCCCCGTGGGATGGAGGGCGTTCCTTCCAGAGGGAACAGCGCGCCCGGGGCTCGCGACGCCGCGACGTGCGGCGAGGTCATGGAGACAGTGCCGAGGTTCGGCGGGAGCGCGTCCGCGTCCAGCAGCGGCGCTCCGCCAGCGCGAATCAGGGAGAGTCGCAGCACGGTCTTCAGTTCGCGCACGTTGCCGGGCCAGCGATGCGTGGCGAGGCGGGCCAGCGCGGTGGCGGTGAGGACGGGCGGCGGCAGTCCTTCTTCTTCCGCCAGTCGGGCCAGCAGTGCCTGGGCGAGCTCTGGAAGGTCGGTGCGCTCACGCAGCGGTGGCAGCCGCAGCACGGCACCCTGGAGCCGGAAGTAGAGGTCGGAACGGAAGGCGCCGCTGCGCACGGCGGCATCGAGGTCCCGGCAGGTGGCCCCCACCAAACGGAAGCGACTGCGGCGCACGCGGGACTCGCCCACGCGCGAGTAGCTGCCGTCCTCCAAGACGCGCAGCAGAAGGACCTGGAGCGCGGGCGGCATCTCCGCCAGTTCGTCCAGGAAGAGCGTCCCGCCATCCGCCGCCGCGAGCTTCCCATCCGCGCCGCCCATCCGCGCCCCGGTGAAGGCGCCGGGGGCATGACCGAACAGCTCACTCTCCAGCAGCGCCGGAGACAGCGCGCCGCAGTTCACCGCGACGAACGGGCCCGTGGCGACGGTGCTGGCAGCGTGAATGGCGCGAGCGAGCAACTCCTTGCCAGTGCCCGTCTCCGACAACAGCAGCACGGGCAGGCTCGTGGGAGAGAAGCGCTCCGCTTCTCGCAGCGTGGCGCGGTGCTGCGCGTCGTTGCCCGTGAGCGCTCGCCACGGCGCTTCCGATAGCGGCGTGGAGCGGGAGCGCGCGTCGTGACCTTGGGTGGGCGCACGACCCGGGCCGCTCGATGAAGAACCGTGTGCAACGTCGCGGCCCGGGACAAGCGAGGCCCAGGGTCCGATCAACGAGGGAGTCTTTCGATGCGGCGCCTCGCGCCCCTGTTGGAGCGGCGCCCATGGACCTTCGCCCTGACGCGGTGGCCGCTGCGAAGCAGCCGCGCCGAGCGATTCAGTCAGCGAAGGCGACGGACCACCTACGCCGAGCGCGTCATGCAGCAAAGGCGACGGAGCACCTGCGCCGAGCGCGTCGTACGGAGGACGCTGCGAAGCAGCCGCGCCAAGCGTATCCTCCCCACGCTCCACCAACGCGCCGACGGAAATCGCAGCCCCCGCGGTCCCCTGAGAAACCCTGGCGCCCAGCGGCTCCAACCGAACCAGCACCGCGAGCGCCGCGCCGCCCGTGCCCACCGCCTCCGCGTGGACGCGCCAGGTCGGCCCCGCCGACAGGACACGCGTCTCCAGGGCTGCCCCTCGCAGCGCCGCGTCCGCCAGCGCCCGCCACGAAACCCCGAGCGCCGCCTCCACTGACACGGCGCTCCGGCCACCGAGCAACACCCGCGCGGTGGCATTGAACCGGCTCACCTGCCCCGGCGACTCGACGATGAACACCGGGCCGTCCTCACGCGCCAGCCGCGACTCCAACCCGCCACGCGCCGCCGCGGCCACCCGGGCCCACGCCACTTCGCGCAGCCGGGACTCCGCCGCCTGGGCCACGCTCGCCACCGCCACCAGCACCAATGGGTCGGCCGCCCCCGCCGGGCCCGTGACGTCCAGCACGGCCACCAGCTCACCGAACGGGTCGTGGACCGGCGCCGCGTAACAGACGAGCCCATGGTGCCGCTGCGCGTAGTGCGCCGGGCCCACCACCGCGACCGCCGAGGCCTCCGCCAGCGCCGTCCCAATGGCATTCGTCCCGCGCGACGTCTCGTCCCAGCAGGCGCCCTCCACCAGACGCACGTAGTCCGCGTGGGACGTGAAATCCCCACCCGAGCTGCGGGTCGCCAGGATGACGCCTTCCCGGTCCGCGAGCACCGCCACCCGGCCCGCGGACAGGGGGGCCGCGGAGAGCATCTCCATCATCCCGCCCAGCTCGTGCCACACGGGCTCCAGCCGCGCGCGGCGCTCCACCAGCGCCAGACTCCCCACGCTGGGGCCTTCGTCCGGCTGCCCGGTGCTCGGGGCGCCCAGCGTCCGGGAACGCTGCCAGCGAGGGAGGATGGACCGCAGCTCCGGACGCAACCCCGCCTCCCCGTCGAGCGCGCCGACGAGGAACTGCTCCCAGAGGAGCGGTGAAGCGCTGAGCGTAAGCGTCCCCAAGGACCTTGAATCTTGGTGGAATCCTCGCGGGGACAACAACCGCCGAGCGCCTCAATGTTTCTGGCCAGACCTAGCGCAGCGCGTCACGGCCCAACCAGGTGGGTGCGGTCCCCACCTGTGCCGTCCACCCAAGCCCCCTGTCCTGACACGTCATTGACGCGTCCGAAGGAGGCGTCAGGGGTCGGCTGACACGTCAACCGCGCGCGTCCGAACCCAACCCACTTCACGGGTCCCTCTCACAGACGTCGCAGGTCCTGCTCGCAAAGGATGTGGCGCGTTGCGTGCAAAACACTGCGCGTCTCATGGTAGGCGGAACAACCCGCGTGCGCCCTGTTGGCGACACGTTGAGGGGGAGGAACCCTTGTCATCACACGTGTATCACCCCTGGCTCGGGGGGCTGGCGGTGCTGTGGGCCGTGACGGCCCAGGCTCAAACGCAGCGCATCCCCGGCATCGAGCTGGAACGACTGCAACTCAATCCCGGCGCGAAAGACAGCCTCGTGCTGTCCACCGGCGACCTCATGTCCCGCGGCGAGTACCGCCTCGGCATCACCGGCCACTATCAGAGTGAGCCCCTGGTGCTCGTCTCCGGTGGGGAGCAGCAAGGCGTCATCGTCTCCGACCGCATGACGGTCCACCTCAGTGGCGCCTATGCCATCACCGACTGGCTCGAGCTGGGCGCGCAGGTGCCCATCGTCGCCCAGTGGGGCCCGGACACCGGCGCCCTCGGCGTCACCACGCCGTCCACGAGCGCGCTGGGCACCCCCTGGCTCCAGGCTCGCGCGGGCCTCATGTCCGAGCAGCGCGGCGGCTTCATGGACCTGGGCGTGCACCTGGGCGCGGGCTTGCCCTTCGGCAGCTCGGACACGCTCACCCGAGACCAGGGCTTCACCTTCTCCCCGCGCGTGGGTCTGGGCAAGCAGCTCGGCGGCACGTGGCGCGTGGGCGCCGACGTGGGCGCGCTGGTGCGCACCAAGACGTACGCGTTGTCCCCCAACACGCAGCCCTTCCGCGATGAGCTGGGCACCGAGCTGAACGGCGGCATCAACGTGTCCGCCCAGCTCTTCGGCCTGCGCGAGGAGCTGGTGGTTCGCGGCACGCTCCCCGTCGCGGACGCCCCCCAGTCGATGGAGGTGCTGCTCGGCGTGCGCGTCCCCATGCCCGCCGGCACGGAGCTCTACGCCATGGGCGGCCCGGGCTTTGGCCAGACGCCGGGCACGCCGTCGTTCCGCGTGCTCGCCGGCCTCAACTTCGGGGTCCCCGCCTCCACGCCCAACGCCTGTGTCGATGGCCAGCCGCATGACCCGGCGCGCTGTCCGGACTTCGACCTGGACGGCGACGGCATCAAGAACGCGGCGGACCGCTGCCCCACCGAGGCCGGCCTGTCGGAGCTCTACGGCTGCCCGGACGGCGACGATGACGGTGACGGCATCGCCAACCTGGCGGACCGCTGCCCCCAGGAGGCGGAGAACTTCAACGGCTTCGAGGACCACGACGGCTGCCCGGATGACCCGGACACCGACGGCGACGGCATCGCCGACAGCCAGGACAAGTGCCCGGACCAGCCCGAGGACAAGGACGGCTTCCAGGACGAGGACGGCTGCCCCGACCCGGACAACGACAACGACGGCGTGCTCGACACGGCCGACCGCTGCCCCAACGAGGCGGGCCCGAAGGAGAACCGCGGCTGCCCGGACAAGGACACCGACGGTGACGGCATCGTCGACCGGCTGGACAACTGCCCCACCGAGCCCGGCCCGGCGAAGAACCACGGCTGCAAGGAGAAGCAGCTCGCGCAGATTGGCGAGAACCGCATCCAGCTCATCGAGGCCGTCTACTTCGAGAACAACAAGGACATCATCATCTCGCGCAGCAACAAGATGCTCGACACGGTCGCCAACATCCTCAACGCCCACCCGGAAGTGGAGAAGGTGCGCGTGGAGGGCCACACCGACAACCGTGGCAACCCCGACTACAACCTGGACCTGTCCCAGCGCCGTGCCGAAGCGGTCGTTCATTACCTGGTGAGCAAGGGCGTGGCCCGTGAGCGGCTGGAGGCCAAGGGCTTTGGCCCGGCGCAGCCCATCGCGGACAACGACACCACCGCGGGCCGCGCGAAGAACCGCCGTGTGGAGTTCAAGATGGTCGGAGACGCCGAGGGCGTCCAGACGCAGCAGGGCGAACCCTCCACCGACACCCACTGAGAAGCGAGGCAGACATCCCCATGAAAACGCATGTTTTCTTCAAGACGGCGGCGCTCTGTCTCGCGCTGCTCGGCACCCTGACGGGCTGTGAGTCGAATGGCTCACGTCCGTCCGCCGCTCCCCCGAGCCCGTGCTCGTGAGCCAGTCCGCATCCCTCGTGGGAGACGGCAAGCTCGAGCCCGGCGAAGAATGTGATGACGGCAACACCGTCAGCGGCGACGGCTGTTCCGCCACCGGCACCATCGAGGCCGGCTACCTCTGCCACGTGCCGGGGCGACCCTGCTCGCTGGCGAGCCTGTGCGGCAACGACGTCGTCGACTCCGGCGAGGCCTGCGACAGCAGCGCCCCCGGCTCCGACTGCACCGCGGACTGCGACCTGTCGCTGTGCGGCAACGGCGTGTTCGACAACCGCGCCCACCCGTCCTACGCGCAGGAAGTCTGCGATGACGGCAACCGCTTCGAGGGCGACGGCTGCAGCCGCCTGTGCGAAGTGGAGCCCGGCTTCGCCTGCGCCGGCAGCCCCAGCCGCTGCGTCCGGGCGGGCGTGACGGTCTTCAACACCGGCGTGGACGAGAACAACCGCCGCCTGGAGACGGGCGCGGACCCGCACTGGTTCTACAGCGACACCACGACGGGCGCCGCCACCGGCCCCCGCACGGCCAGCGACTGGCCGCAGGAAATCCAGACGGCCCGCTTCATGGCGGCGCCCCTGGGAGCGCCCGTCTGCGTGTACCAGGACTTCATGGTGCCCTCGACGACGAACGTCTCCCAGTTCCGTCTGCGGCTGGCCACCTTCAACGACAACTACTTCGAAAGCGCGCGGGTGAACGGACAGCCCTTCACCCCCACGGTCGTCAACGAGCCGCCGGGCCAGCCCTGGCAGAAGAACATCTTCCGCGAGTTCGGCACCAACGCCCCGTGGCGCGCGGGCCTCAACCGCATCGAGCTGTGCAACGAGAACGCGGCCACCGAACCCAACGCCTTCCGCTACCTGTTCGTGGACGCGTATGACGACCGCTGCGGCGACGGGCTCGTGTCCCTGCGCGAGGAGTGCGACGACGGCAACACCGACAACGGTGACGGCTGCTCCAGCACCTGCGGCATCGAGGCGGGCTACGGCTGCACCGGCCAGCCCAGCACCTGCGCCCAGACGTGTGGCAACGGCACGCTGAACCCCGGCGAGCAGTGCGACGACGGCAACACCACCGCGGGCGACGGCTGCAACGCGAGCTGCCGCGTGGAAGCCGGCTACGCTTGCCCCACCCCGGGCCAGGCCTGTGTCACGACGTGCGGCAACGGCACCATCGACCCCGGCGAGCAGTGCGACGACGGCAACGCCTACGACTCCGATGGCTGCTCCGCGGCGTGCCGCATCGAGCGCGGCTACGAGTGCCAGGGCGCCCCGTCCCAGTGCGCCCCGCTGTGCGGCAACGGCCGCCTGGACCCGGGTGAGCTGTGCGACGACGGAAACACCACCCTGGGCGATGGCTGCTCCAACGCCTGCACCCTGGAGCTGGGCTATGCCTGCCCCACCCCGGGCCAGGCCTGCGTGGCCACGTGCGGCAACGGCACCGTGGACCCGGGCGAGCAGTGCGATGACGGCAACCTGGACCCCTCGGACGGCTGCAGCACCGAGTGCCGCGTGGAAGAAGGTTACGCGTGCAGCACGCCTCCCGCCGGCCCGTCCGTCTGCGTCGCGAGCTGCGGCAACGGCGTGCTGGACCCGAACGAGACGTGCGACGACGGCAACGCCACCAGCGGTGACGGCTGCTCCTCCGGCTGCCGCGTGGAGAATGGCTACACGTGCAGCGGCGCCCCCAGCACCTGCGCCACCACCTGCGGTGACGGCACCCGCGCGGGCACCGAGGCGTGCGACGACGGCAACACCACCAACGGCGACGGCTGCTCCAACACCTGCACCGTGGAGCCGGGCTGGAGCTGCCCCGGCGCGGGCAACGTGTGCTTCAACACCTGCGGCAACGGCACGGTGGACAGCGGCGAGGCCTGCGACGACGGCAACACCACCAACGGTGACGGCTGCTCGGCGTCCTGCCGCGTGGAGAATGGCTACACGTGCAGCGGCGCCCCCAGCACCTGCGCCACCACCTGCGGCGACGGCGTCCGCGTCGGCGGCGAGGCGTGTGACGACGGCAACCTGGAGAACGGCGACGGCTGCTCCTCGCGCTGCCTCCTGGAGGACGGCCAGACGTGCAACGCGTCCGGCGTCTGCGAGAGCGGCGTCTGCAGCCCCGACACCAACACCTGTGTCACCCCCGGCGCCTGCGGCAACGGCACGCTGGAAGAGGGCGAGCACTGCGACGACGGCAACACCCTGGCGGGTGACGGCTGCTCGCCCGGCTGCGCCATCGAGAACGGCTACGGCTGCACGGGCACCCCGTCCGTCTGCGCCGTGACGTGTGGTGACGGCATCAAGGCGGACAGCGAGGCCTGCGACGACGGCAACACCATCAACGGTGACGGCTGCTCCGCCACCTGCCAGGTGGAGGGCGGCTTCGCGTGCCAGACGGCGGATACGCGGGTGTTCCTCAGCTTCCAGCGTCAGACGCACTGCACGCAGGTGACTGAAATCGACAGCCCCGAACTGCCCGCCAGCAACGTGCAGTCCGCGCTGGGCGTCCCGGGCCGCTACCGCATCCGCTATGTGTCGGGCGCCGCGAACTACGTGGGAGGCTCCAACTGGTGGTACCCGGGCATCTTCGGCGTCAACGCCAACCCGGGCACGCAGGTGCAGGCGTTCTCACTGGGCCGCACGCCCACCGGCTCCGCCACGCGGGCCGAGGCCATCGCGCTCGGTTTCCCGATGTCGCGTGACTTCACGGCGGCCACGGGCGATGTGCGCATCGCGCTGGTGGCCGCTGACTGCGCGCTCAGCTCCCACAACAGCGCGGTGACGTACCGCGTGGACGCGCTGTCCATCTGCCAGCGCGCCCCCGTCATCACCACGCCCACGCCGGGTGGCACCGCGGGCACGGACATCGAGGGCACGGCCACGCCGGGCGCCACGGTCAACGTGTACGTGGATGGTGCCCCCGCGCCCATCTGCACGGTCGTCGCCGATGCCTCGGGGAACTGGTCCTGCCCGCTGCCGGGTGACCTCGACGAAGGCCAGCACACGGCGGTCGTCACGGCCGACCTCCCGGGCGCGCCGCAGACCAGCACGTCGGTGGACTTCATCGTCGACACCGGGGCCCCCGCCGCGCCGGTCATCACCGGCCCCGCGCAGGGCGCCGTCGTGGACACCCAGACGCCGGTGCTGAGCGGCACGGCCACGCCGGGCGACCTGGTGACGGTGTACGAGGGCGGCACGGTCCTCTGCACCGCCACGGCCAATGCGTCGGGCCAGTGGAGCTGCACGCCCACCACGCCCCTGGCCGAGGGCCCGCACACGGTGACGGCCACCGGCACGCCGCCGGGCGGCAGCCCCAGCCCCACCTCCGCGCCCGTCACCTTCACGGTCGACCTGGGTGGGACGGTGACGGCGCCGCCGGTCATCACCGGTCCTCCCAACGGCACGGTGACGAACAACCCGACGCCGCCCATCAGCGGCACGTCGGCGCCGGGCACGGTGGTGACGGTGTACTCGGGCGACACGGCGGTGTGCACCACCACCACGAACGACGTGGGCCAGTGGACCTGCACGCCGTCCCAGCCGCTCCCCGACGGACCGCACACGCTGACGGCGACCGCCACCGCGGGCTCGGGGCCCGCCAGCGCGCCCTCCGCGCCCAGCGAGCTCATCATCGACACGCGGGAGCCGGACACGTTCATCCCCCGCACGCCGCCCGCGCGCAGCGAGAGCCGGACGGCCGCGTTCGAGTACGGCTCCACCGAGGACGGCGTCACCTACGAGTGCAGTCTCGACGGGGGCCCCTTCCAGCCCTGCCGTGACAGCTATGACGTCGGCGAGGGTCAGCACACCCTGCGCGTCCGGGCCACGGACCGGGCGGGCAACGTGGACTCCACGCCCGCGGTCTACACGTGGCGGGTGGAGCTCACGCGAGCCTTCGCGGGTGGCGGCTGCAGCGCGGCGCCTGGCCTGTCCTGGCTGCCGTTGCTGAGCCTGCTCGCCCTGCGTCGGCGCAAGCGCGACTAAGGGCCCTCCGCTACGACTTTCCGCCGGGAGGCCCACACCTCCCCCGTTGGGGCCCTCCGCCGGCCTCGTGGGCCTCCCGGCGGTTTTTCCCCCCGCCACGCGCCAGCCCGTATGCTGGGGCCGTGCACGTGGCGGGGCGACTGAGTGAGACGTACGAGGAGGAGCTCCTCCTCGCGATGGACGAAGGGCTGCTCTCCGGTGAGGAGGCCGCGGCCCTGCGTGAAGAAGCCCTGCGTCTGCGGCGTGGCCCCCTGGACCTGCTGCGCGAACGGGGCCGGCTCTCCGAGGACTCCGTGGTGGCACTGCGCGGGGAGCTCTCCGCCGAGAGCACCGACCCGGGCGCCGCCCGCCCCCTGGAGGCCGCCACGCTGACGCCCGTCACGCCGGGTGTCGCGCCGCCAGCGGCCAGCAGCGAGGTGGACGAGTCCGCCTTCCCCATTCCGGACTGGGACCGCTACCAGTCCGTGCGCTTCCTCGGGCAGGGCGGCATGGGCCGCGTGTTCCTGGCGTACGACCCGATGCTCCGGCGCAACGTGGCGCTGAAGTTCGTGCGCGGCGACGACCCCGAGCTGGCGCGGCGATTCCTCTCCGAGGCCCGCGCCCAGGCCCGCGTCCGGCACGAGCGCGTGTGCGAGGTCTACGAAGTCGGTGAGGCGCGGGGCCGTGGCTACATCGCCATGCGCTTCGTGGACGGGCAGCCGCTGGGCCTGCTGGCCCGCACACTCACGCTGGAGCAGAAGGTGCTCGTCCTGCGCCAGGCCGCCGAGGGCGTCCACGCCGCGCACGGCGCGGGGCTCATCCACCGCGACATCAAGCCCGGCAACATCCTGGTGGAGCGAACCTCGGACGGCGGGCTGGCGCCCTTCGTCATGGACTTCGGTCTGGCGCGCGACTGGCGCGAGGAAGGCGCCGCGCCCAACGCCGTGCAGGGCACGCCGCACTACATGGCGCCGGAGCAGGCCCGAGGCGAGGTGTCCCGACTGGACCGTCGCGCGGACATCTACGCGCTGGGCGCCACGCTGTACTCACTCCTCACCGGCCGGCCGCCCTTCACCGGCGCCACCGAGGTGGAGGTCATCACCCGGCTCCAGAACGAGGAGCCGGTGCCGCCTCGCGCGCTCGACGCGGACATCCCGTCGGATTTGGAAGCCATCGTCCTCAAGTGCCTGGAGAAGCAGCGGCCCGCCCGCTACGACTCGGCGCGGGCGCTGGCGGAGGACCTGCAACGGTTCCTCGACGGCGAGCCCGTCCTCGCGCGCCCGGGCCTGGGCTACCGCCTGCGGAGGAAGGCCCGCAAGCACCGGGTGGCGCTGACGCTGGGCTCCACGGCGCTGACGGTGGTGCTGCTCGCATTGGTCCAGGCGGCCGTCGCGCGCGGTGAGGTGGCCGAGCGCGAGCGCCTCACCCGCCGCTTCACCGAACGCGTGGAGCGCATCGAGGCCTCCGCGCGGTACTCCGCCCTCTCGCGGCTGCATGACACGCGCGAGGACCGGCGCGAGCTGCGCGCCAGCATGGACGCGCTGGAGGCCGAGGTGCGGGAAGCGGGCCCCCACGCATTGGGCCCCGGCCAGTACGCCCTGGGCCGCGCGCTGCTCGTCCTGGATGACCGCGAGGCCGCGCGCACCCGGCTGGAGGCCGCCTGGGCCCAGGGCTACCGCGAACCCCGCGTGGCCTGGGCGCTGGCGCAGGTGCTGGGGGACCTCTACCAGGAGCGGCTCCTGTTGGACGTGGAGCGCCGCAGCCCCGAGCAACGGGAGCTCCGCCGCAAGGAGCTGGAGCAGAACTTCCGCGATCCGGCCCTGGCCTATCTGCGTCAGGCCGAAGGCCCCGACGTCCCCGTGCCGCCGATGTACGTGAAGGCGCTGTTCGCCTTCTACGAAGGCCGTCACGAAGAGGCCCTCACCCAACTGGAGGCCATGGGCCGCGCGCAGCCCTGGTTCTACGAGGCGCCGCTGCTGCAAGGGGACGTGCTGCTCGCGCGCGCCACCCAGCGCTGGCACCAGGGCGACAAGGCGGGCTCGCAAGAGGACCTGGACGCGGGCCGCCGCGCGTACGCCACCGCCATCGCCACCGCGGAGAGCCAGCCCACGGGGCACTACGTGCTGGCGCGCCTGGAGCTGGCCACGATGGTGATGGCGCTCTACGGCGACGGCGATGTGCTCCCCCATTACGAACGCGGCGTGGAGGCCGCCTCCCGCGCGCTCGCCGCGGCGCCGGACCACCACCGCTCGCTGGTCGTCATGGCGCGGCTGCACCGCCGGCTCGCGGAGCAGCGCATCAACCAGGGGCGCGAGGACGCGGAGCCGCTGCTGGAGAAGTCCATTCTCTCCGCGCGAGAGGCCCTGACGTTGGCGCCGCCCAGCGACCGCGTGGCCCTGGAGCTGGCCATCTCGTACCGGCTGTGGGCCCGCTACCGGCAGGAGCGCGGGCATGACCCGGCCGAGCAGCTCCGGCTGGCCATCGAGGCCTTCGAGCGCCTGCGCCCCGAGGAGCGCGACTACGCCTTCCACGCCAACCTCGGCTTGACGTACCAGGTGTGGGCCGACGCGGAGGCCGAGCGCGGCGTGGACCCGCTGGAGCACCAGGGCAAGGCCATTGACGCGTACCTCGCGGCCATCCGCGTGCGAGAGAATCAAGCGGACGCGTGGATCAACCTGGGCAACGCGT
This sequence comes from Myxococcus hansupus, assembly GCF_000280925.3. Lineage (NCBI taxonomy): Bacteria > Pseudomonadati > Myxococcota > Myxococcia > Myxococcales > Myxococcaceae > Pseudomyxococcus > Pseudomyxococcus hansupus. The sequence continues at coordinate 2,163,188 of NZ_CP012109.1, read as the reverse complement.
TGCGCAGACGCGCGTCGACGCCGGGCGCCACCGACGCCGAGGGCGACCTGACGCGGGCACGCGATGCGCTCGCGAAGGCGCTGGCCCTCAACCCGGGCAACGTCGTGGCCAGCTTCCGGGGCGCGGAAATCTCCGAGCAGCTCGCCCGCTGGCGCGCCAACCACGGCGAGCCCCACGAGGCGGACCTGGAGCAGGCGCTGGCCCTCTTCCGCCAGGGGCTGGGCATCAACGCGAAGCTGCCTCCGCTCCACAACGGACTGGGCGCCGCGCTGTTGTGGCAGGCGGAGCAACGCTGGGAGGAAGGCGGCGACCCCGAGCCCTTGCTCCAACAGGCGCAGGCGGCCTTCGAGGAAGCCCGGACGCTGGCGCCCAAGCAGGTGTACGCCCACAACAACCTGGGTGAGGTCTGGACGATGCGAGCCGCCTTCCAGTCCGCGCGCAGGGAGAATCCAGGCCCGAGCGGACGCGGCGCCGTGGAGGCCTACCGGCAGGCGCTCGCGCTGCAACCGAAGGACGCCGACCTCTGGGCCAACCTGGGCCGCGCGCAGACCCTGCTGGCGACGTGGAGCCTGGAGACGGAGGGCGACCCGAAAGCGGAGCTGGCGAGGGCCGAGGAGTCCCTGACGCAGGCGACGACGCTGAATCCCCGCCAGGGCCACGGGTGGCGCAACACCGGCGAGGCCCGAGCCCTCAAGGCGCGCTGGCTGGCGCGGCGTGGCACGGCCCGGGACGCCGACTTCGAGCTCGCGGCCCAGGCCTTTCAGCAGGCCTTGTCACTGGAGCCCCGGCGGCACGACTACCGGCTCGCCGCCGCGCGGTTCCACTTCGTCTGGGCGGACTGGCGTCAGCAGCGGAGCGAGGACGCGGCGCCGCTGCTGAACCAGGGGCTCACGCTCGTGACGGAGGTCCTCGCGGACCGGCCCGGCTGGGCCCGGGCCCAGGCGCTGCGAGGCACCGCGCTGCTCGCGCTGGCGGCGACGCACGCCTCCACCGAGCAGCGGCAGGCCTGGCGCACCGAGGGACAGGAGGTGTTGCGGCAGGCACTGGCCCGCAACCCCCACCTGGAATCCGAATGGAGAGGCCGGCTCAGCGCGGCTCGCGAGCCCCTGGCCGGCCCTCCCACGCCCTGAATCACACCGCCTTGGGCGGGTCCGTCGTCACGTCGAGGTTGCCGTTCTTCGTCTCCAGCTCCGTCCCGTGCTTGTGCGCCTCGGGCAAGTCGGGGAGCACCACCGTGAACGGGTACGAGCCCACCGCGGCCCCGTCGGACACGGGGTCCTCGCGCTGGGAGGCGGACAGCGAGGTGTTGCTCAGGCTGAACGACGCCGTGTTGTCCAGACACGCGGGGGGATTCACCGTCACGTCCGAAGCGCCGCCCGCCATGTTGATGGCGAAGCGAACGGTGTCTCCATGACGGACCTTGTTGTCGGGGATGTAGCTCAGGTTTCCGGACTTGTTGATGACGACGGTGACGATGGCCATGGGCCGTGGCTCCTGTGCCCCCAACGGGGCGCGTGGTGAGGTACTGCGGGCTGGGATGTGCAGGCACCGTACCAGACAGGTATGTCGCGTCATCCCTCGAACACGCGCCTCGAGGTCGGGTTCCAGAGCCGGATGGACGCGTCAACCGAACCCAGCAGGTTCGGTCTGACACGTCAGGTGGACTCAGAGCTCCGGCGGATCCGTCGTCACCTCGAGGTTGCCGTTCTTCGTCTCCAGCTCGAGTCCGTGACTCCGCGCCACCTCCACGGAAGGAACCAGCACCGTGAACGGATACGAGCCGACCGCGGCCCCAGCCGCCACGGGCTCCTCTCGATTGAGGGTGTGCAGGGAGTGAACGTTCAGTGTGATCTGCTCCGTTCCCTCGAGGCAGGTGGGCGGATTCACCGTCGCATCCGAGGCCCCGCTGACGACATTGAGCGCGAAGCTGACGGTGTCCCCATGCCGGACCTTGTTGCTGGGAAGGTAGACAAGGTCCCTGTTCTTGCTGATGACGACGGTGACAATGGCCATGGGCAATGGCTCCTGGGCGAGGCCCCGCTGGGGCCATGTAAGGGATTGCTGCGCGCCGTGAATTGCAGACACCGTACCAGACAGGTCAGGCGCGGCGCCCTGCTCGCAAGCCCCTCCCCGGCCCGTTGGCCGGAGCCGCCCTGGACGCGTCAACCCAACCCATCAGGTCCACGCTGACGCGTCAGGCGAGGCTACCCCGTGCTCAACCCCAGCTCACGCACCCGCCGCTGGAGCGCGCGCTTCGACACCTCCAGCCGCTGCACCATCTTGTCGAGGTCTCCCTCGCACTCATGGAAGCAGCGGGTGATTTCCTCGGGGCTCAAGTCCCGCGCGGTGCGCAGCAGTGAACTCTTGTCGATGAGGACATAGACGGAAGGCCGGGGGATGCCCAGCCAGTCCGCGGTGGCCTTGAGATCCCAGGAGCACGCGCGCAGGGCCTCCAGCAGCTCCTGCTCCCCCACGTCCGCGGGCTTGCGACGCGCGGCCTTCACGCCGTCCCCGTCCTCCCCCTCCACCGGCGTCAACGGCCGCCCGGGCAGCGGCTGCGCCTCCGCGTCCAACATCTGCTCCAGCCGCGCGTCGGCGCGCAGCCCTGGCAGGCCCCGGCTGCCAATGACGAGCTGCCGGGTGATGTTGCGGAGCTGCCGGATGTTGCCGGACCACGCGTGGCGCACCAGGCGGACCGCCAGGGCCGTGGGCAGCCACGGCTCGGCGCGAGGGTCCGCCGTCGTCAGCCGGCCCCCCTCCCCCGTGGCGTCCAGCTCCTGCCGGGCGAAGTGGTGGAAGAGCAGGCCAATGTCCTCGCGGCGCTCGCGCAGCGGCGGCACCAGGATTTCGAAACCCGCCAGACGGTGCAGCAGCGGCGCCTTGAACAGCCGCTCCTGGATGCGCGCCTCCAGATGCGCGTCCGTGGCGGACACGAGCCGCACGTCGACGGGCACCGGCGTGTGTCCACCCACCGGATAGATTTCGCCGGTCTCCAGCACGCGCAGCAGCGCCGCCTGGACCTCGGGAGGCGCCTCGCCGACCTCGTCGAGGAAGAGCGTGCCGCCCTGCGCCGCCCGGAAGAAGCCTTCTCGATCCCTGCTGGCGCCCGTATAGGCCCCGCGCTGCGCGCCGAAGAGTTCGGCTGCGACCAGCTCCTTGGCGAGCGCGCCCAGGTTGACGCTGACGAAGGGCCCGGTGCGGCGCGGGCCGCTCTCGTGAATGGCGCGCGCCACCAGCTCCTTGCCCACGCCCGTCTCGCCCCGGATGAGCACCGGCACGTTGAGGTCCGCCACGCGGACGATGTCCTCCCGAACGCGGTGGATGCCTTCACCGTGTCCGACGATGCCCAGGTCCAACGGGCTCGCCTGGCGGAAGGACGAGGCCAGGTGGAGCAGCAGCACCACGCGGTCGGCGAGCACCAGCGGCACGCCGGCGGACAGCTCCTCGCGTGAGAATTCGCGGCCGCCTTGGACAGGCTCGTTGGCCACCCGCACCTGCGTCCCATCCTCCGGCACCCGCATCCGGACGCCGCCCCGGGGGCCGGGCTCGAACTCCAGCGGCTTGCGGCTGAGGAACGGGTCCCCCAGCGGCAGGGCCATGAGCCCTCCGGGCCGCGCGAAGTCCGGCGCGTTGCGAGACAACGCCGCCGTGCGCCCCTGCGCCGCGAGCACCTCCATCAACAACCGCTCGCCGATGCGCTGCGGCTGCGGATGGGACACAATCGTCAGGGCGGGCACGGAGAGCGCCACTGGCGTCTGCCCGTCCTGCGCGCGGCCCGCGGTGGTCGACATGTCTGCGGCGAGTTTCTGCTGCATGGGTATTCGCGTGAGTCCTGGGATACCCGTTGAGCCTACACCTCCGGGAGCCCGAGCGCTGGTTCATCCTTCGAGGAAACGTCGTGAGAATCCCGTGGGTTGGGGGCTGGATGGCGTGGGAGGCACGGCCTATCCTCCCCGCCGCTGACAACCTTCGGACCCCATGGGCTACGTCCACATCCTCCGAGACTTCGCGTCCCCGCATGAGGGGCGCCCGCGCACGGTGCGCATCTACACGCCCGCTGCGTATGACACCTCACCTGGCAGGTCCTTTCCCGTCCTCTACATGCATGACGGGCAGAACGTGTTCGCCCATCCGGAGTCCGCCCTCTTCGACACCTGGTGCGCCAACCTCACGCTGGAGCGGCTGGTGGCGGAGCGCCAGGCGGAGCCGTGGCTCATCGTCGCGGTGGACTCCACGCACGAGCGGCTCTCCGAGTACTCCCCCTGGGACGAGCCGCGCAGCAACGTGGCGGCCGGCGCCGCGCCCTACGTGCGCTTCCTGGTGGACACGCTGATGCCGTACATCGAGCGCACCTACCGCGTCCGCCACGGACCCGAGTGGACGGCGACGATGGGCGCGTCCATGGGCGGCCTCATCTCGCTGCACCTGGGCCGGACGCATCCGGAGCAGTTCGGCCGCATCGGCGCGTTGTCCCCGTCCGTCATGTGGGGCTGGAACCGGATGTTCTCCGAGTGGTCCGAGCACACGCGGCAGTGGTCGCGCATCTACCTGGACGCGGGCACCACGGAGACGGTGGACCCGGTGGGCTACGTCATGCGCTACGGCGAGGCGACGCGGGACTTCCACCGGCACCTCCAGTCCCTGGGCTACGCGGACCACGAGCTGCGGCTGGTGCTCGAACCCGGCGGCGAACACCACGAACGCGACTGGCAGCGACGGCTCCCCGAGGCCATGCGCTGGCTGCTGGAGTAACACCCCGCGCTCCCGACATGTCGCGCCATGGTGGTAGGGTGTGCGCGACATGACGTATCTGCTTCCATCAACGCCCACGGAGTTCTTCGTCTACCTCCTTGTCGGCGGCGTCCTGGCTGGGATCGTCTGGTACGTCGGGGCGTGTTCCGCGACCTGGCGGTGGCGAAGCGGGTGCTCCAGCACGGTGAGGACGCCGAGGCCACGGTGCTCGAGTTGCGCGACACGGCCTTGCGCATCGACCGCCGCCCCGTCTTCGACGTGCACCTGGAGGTCCGTCCGCGAGGACGCGCGGCGTATCGGGCACGAGCGAAGGAGCATCTGGGCCGCCATCAGAACTCCGCGTGGCTGGGCAGGGGCGCGCTTCTGAAGGTCAAGGTGGACCGGAACGACGCGAGCAAGGTCGCCATCGTGGGCGCGGCCGTGACGGTGACTCCCAACGCCGTGGTGATTCAGAGCCTGCCTCCCGCGGCGGATCCGGTGAAGGCCATGCAGGACCTGCAGACGCTGTTGGACAAGGGCCTCATCACCTCGGAAGAGTTCGAGGCGAAGAAGGCTCAGATTCTCGCGCGCATCTGAACGCGTGCATGGAGGTGATGGGTGGAGAATCGATTCGGTACGCTGTTGATGCTCCTGTGGCTGGGCGTCATCGGCATCGTGGCCTGGTTCATGTACCGGTCACATGCGAAGAAGCAGCGCCTCCGCGAGCACGGCACCGCTGGCGAGGCCACCATCCTCCGGATGGAGCGCACGTCGATGCGAGTCAACAGGCGATACGTCTACGACTTCCTGCTGGAGTTCAAGGTGCCGGGTCGCCCCCTCTACAGGCGGCAGCACCGCAGCCGGGCGCATGATTGGAACGCCTTCATCCTGGAGCCCGGCGTGCGTCTCAACGTGAAGGTCGATCCGAACGACCCTCTGCAATTCGTCGTCATGGGGGCCATCGGGCAGCAGCGCCCCCAGAGCATCCAAGCCCTGTTCGCGGTATCCCAGGGGTACTCCGAGGCCGGGGGCGTGGCGCCCTCGGACCCGGTCAAGGCGTTGAAGGACCTCCAGACGATGCTGGACAGCGAGCTCATCACGCAGGACGAGTACGCCCAGAAGAAGGCGGCGATTCTCGCGCGGATGTGAAGCGCCCCGGCTACACGATGGACGCGGCGGCCCGCTGCACCTGGGGCACGCCGGGCAGCGTGGGCGCCGGGTTGAGCGCCTGGACCAGCAGCGAGCGCAGCGCGTCCGCCAGGTCATCCCCCGCGCCCAGGGCCCCCGCGGGGCACCCTGCAACGCCGCGGGGACCTCCGCGCCCACCACCACGATGGGCATCCGGGACTCCCAGGCGAGGTAGTGCGCGAGCCGCACCGAGGGCTCGGCCACGTCCATCAGCAGCGCGCCAAGCGCCCCCGCCGTGAAGGGACGCCACAGGGGGCGCGCCGCCTCGGCGGGAGGGAGCACGCAGAAGTCCAGGCGCAGCACCTCGCTGAGCACCAGGCGCCCCAAGGTGCCGAAACCGCTCTTCACCGCGGTGGGCTCGGCGGACAGCGCCTCCATGCCGGGCATGCGCGAGAGCACCCGCCGCGCCGCGCTCGCGCCACTGCCGCACACGAAGATCTTCGCGGTGGCCACCTTCGCGGGCGCCCGCGTGCGCAGAAGCCGGCCGCGCAGGGCGTGGACCTCCGCCGCGCCCAGCAACTCGCCGGTCGCCGCCTCCACGCCGTCCCCATCCGCGGCCTTCGCCACGCCCCGCTGCATCAGCGTGGTGAGGACGTTGAGCACTTCCAGGTCGGTGGCCGGCGCCAGGTCCAGCACCTCACCCAGGGCGCGCGGCTGGCGGAGCAGATCCACCACCTGCTGCGTCACCGGGTGCTGGTCGCCCTGCAGGTCCGCGTCCGGCGCCAGCATCAGCCGCGTGTGGCGCGGGGCAGGCCCGGCATCAGCCGGGTCACCTCGTCCGACTGGCGCATGCCTTCCAGCAGCGCGTCATCCATGCCGCGGTTGATGCGCGGCTTCGCCACGTTTCCGCCCGGCGAGAAGGTGAACGTCCCATCCCCCACGCCAGCAGGCGGAACAGGGCCTTCTCCCCTTCCACGCGCCCCAGCTTCGCATTCACGGGCGGCCTTCGGCGACGGCGATTTCGCCCCGGTCGTTGCCACGCTCCAGCGACAGCCGGCCGCTGCGCCGGTTCATCCCGAGCAACTGCATCAGGTCCGGGATGCTGAGCTGGCTGAGCGAGCCTTCGATTTCCTGCTGCTCGCTCTTGAGGTCCTTGGCCGCCTCGCTGCGGCGGAAGATGTGCTCGATGCGGCTGAGTACTTCGTCCAGGTTGAAGGGCTTGCGCAGGTAGCCGTCACGCAGGCCGCGCAACCGGTCCGACTCGAAGCTCGCGGTGGTGAGCACCACCGGGATGTCCTCGGTGCGCGGGTTGGTGCGCAGAATCTGGATGAAGGTGCGCGCGTCGAGCAGCCGGCAGGCCTCGTCGAACAGCGTGAGGTCCGGGTGGCGCAGCACCGCCACCTCCAGCGCCCGCGAGCCATCCGGCGCGTAGTGCACCTGATACCCCTTGGTGCGCAACGCGCGAGACAGCGAGCGCACGGACTCGAGGTCGGGGTCTGCGATGAGAATCTTCCGGACCGGGGCCACGGTGGCGCTCCGCTTCGTATCAGTAGGGCTGCAGGTCGTATTCGGCCTGCAGCTTGGAGATGAGCCCGTCCACCACCGCGGTGTCCGAGGTGTGGAAGCCCCACGTCGCGCCGTGGCCCCGCCGCTGGATGAGCGCGTACGCCGCGTTCTCGGAGAGCCAGAGGATGAACTCGTGCCGCGTGATGCGGTCGTCGCCCTCCAGGAACACCGGGGTCAGCGCGGGGTGCGACTCCAGGTCCACCCGGCGGCCCAGCAGGTAGATGCGCGACGACAAGTCAGGCGGCGCGGACTCCAGCCCCGCGGCGATGGGCAGGTCCGTGCGAATCTCCGGCCCGCCCACGTAGAGCAGCCCTCGCGAGCCCGGGTCTCGCATCATCTCCCGGGCAATCTCCGCCTGGAGTTCGTCGAAGAGGACGTCGGACACCTTGCCCCGGCGGCTGGGCTCGGAGCGCTCGTCCACCGGCAGCCGGGGGCTGTTGGGCGTGCCGAGCAGCAGGTCCACCTCGTCCCAGAAGGGCAGCCCGTCCAGCATCAACCGGCGCTGGAGCGACGCGCGGCGCTCGTCCATGCGGCGGCGGCAACGGTGCACCAGCTCGTCGAAGTCCTCGCCGTCCTTGGGGAAGGTGCTGGCGCCGCCCACCAACATCAGGGGCAGCCGCTGCTCCACCTCCATGGCCTCGGGCTCCTCGCGGACGGCGGCCACGGCGCGGCGCACGAACATCAGCGCGCCGAAGAAGTCCGTCTCCGGCAGCAGGAGGTAGAACTCCTGGTCGCTCGCCTTCGCGATGACGTCCGAGTCGCGGATGATTTTGCTGAGCGCCTTGATGATGCCGCGCACCGCCTTCTTCGCGTCCGCCGCACCCTGGCGCACGCGCACCAGCGGCAGGTTGTCGATGGAGAAGGTCAGCAGCGAGAAGGTCCGGCCGTACCGCCGCGCCTTGTAGATCTCCTTGGACGCGTAGTCGGTGAAGTAGCTGAGGTTGTACGCCGCCGTCTCGCGGTCCCGCAGGCCCAGGCGCTGGAGCGCCAGCATCTTCCGGCCGTTCTTCAGGCCCACCGCGGCGAAGTCCGCCAGCACGCGCGCATCGCGGACGTGCTCGGGACGGAAGTCGCCGCTCAGCGGGTCGGAGAGCTGCGCCAGACCAACGACCTCCCCCGACGCCACCAGCGGCACGTACATCACCGCCGAGCGCTCGTCGCGGGCCGACCAGGGCTGCGCCTCACGCAGGCGTCCGGCGAGCGGCCCCTCCGGGCTCATCTTCTCCGCCAGGAACTGCCGGTCGAGCAGGCCCCGGTAGGCGCGCAGCACCAAATCTCCCCGGTCGTCCGTCACCCACAACGCGGCGCTCTGCGCGTCGCAGATGGCCGCCAGCTCGGAGGTGAGGCGCTCCTGGAGCCATTCCAGGTCGGGATGAGACAGCAGCTCCAGGCAGCGCTGGTGCAGGTTGTGGAAGCGGGCGAACTCGAGGTTCTCGTCGCGAAGCTGCGTGCGCTCCCGGCGAAGGGACGCGCGCTCCAACGCGCGGTCCACCGCGAGCAGCATGTCGTGGGCCTCCACCGGCTTGGTGAGGCAGTCCGCCGCGCCCGAGCGCAGCGCCATCTCCGAGCCTCGAAGGTCGGTGCGCTGGCTGACGAGAATGACCTCCTGGTCCGGGTCCCGCTCACGCAGGCGGGCGGTGAGAGCGAAGCCGTCCACCCCCGGCATCACCACGTCGGTGATGACCAGGTCGAACGGCGTACGGGCCGCCTCTTCGAGCGCGAGCGTTGCGTTCTCCACCACGACCACGCGATGCCCATGACGCGAGAGCAGGTCGCTGGCGAGCTGACGGAAGAACAGGTCGTCGTCGACGACGAGGATGGGTCCGGCCACGGCGCGTTCTGACCTGGGGGCGAGAGGAACGCGGGAGGTTACCGGCCCGAGGGAACCGCGACAACGCCCTCGAAGACAAAGGCCACCGGTCCACGGAGGCGGATGTCGGACAGGTCGGCGGGGACGCGGATGCGCAGGTCGCCCCCGGCAGGGTGACGCGCAGCCAGGCATCCGCCGGGAGCCGCTTTGCGAGCACCGCCGCCACCGCGGACGCACACGCCCCCGTGCCACAGGCCTGCGTCAAGCCGCAGCCCCGCTCCCAGACAACCACGGTGAGTCCGTCCGAGTCCACGCGGACGAACTCCACGTTGGTGCGGTCCGGCCAGGACGGGTGGACCTCCAGGAGGGGGCCCATCCGCGATGCGTCCTCCAGCGGCTGGTCCAGGAGGACCATGTGGGGGTTGCCCATGCTCACCGCGTAGGCGCGCAGCGGCGGGTGGCCCGGCACGAAGGCGTCCAGGAAAGGCTGACCCGTGGCGCCCGAAGGCAGGTTGGGCGCGACCAGCCGGGCGGGGCCCATGGAGATGTCCACGCCCACCACCCCGCCCTCGCCATACGAGGGGAAGCAGGTGAGCACGCCCGCGCCCGTCTCCACGTCGATGTGGCCCGGCGTCGTGCCCGAGGTGTCCACCAGGTACTTCACCGCGCAGCGCAGGCCGTTGCCGCACATCTCCGCGATGCTGCCGTCCGCGTTGTGCACGACCATCCGGGCAACGCCTCGGTCCGAGGGCAACAGCGACAGGACGCCGTCGCCGCCAATGCCCAGGCGGCGGTCGCACATCCACCGCGACGCGGCGGCGTCGATGTCCTCGCCGGAGCCTCGACGGTCCAGCACGACGAAGTCATTGCCCAGGCCCTGGTACTTGAAGATGCGCTCGCGAGCTTCCACGGACGCAATCCTAGTCGCGAGCGGCTACTCGCGCTCGTCCGGCTTCACGGAGGGCCGCTGAGGCGGCAGGTCCAGGGCGGGAATCGCCGCGCGCGGGGGCCTTGCCGGAGGCCGGGCGGCCGGTGCCGGGGTGGCCGCGGGGCGGCTGGACATCGCGTTGCGGACGGATTCGGCGCCGTCGTCTCGCTGGGCGGCGGCCCGCTCCGCCTCGTGGTCCGCGAGCTTCTGCTGGAGGTCTTCGACCAGGGACTGGAGGAGTTCCATCTCCGCGGCCATCTCCAGCACGGCCTCGGGCTGGGAGGAGGCCTTGAGCGACTCCACGGTGGCGAGCAGCGCGGTGCGCTCCGCGTCCACGGCGCTCAGGCGGTCCTGCTGCTCTTGGAGCTGGGCGTTGAGGCCCTGGAGTTGCGCTTCGAGCTGGGCGCGCTCGGACTGGAAGGCCGCGAGTCGGTCCTGCTGCTCTTGGAGCTGGGCGTTGAGGCCCTGGAGTTGCGTGTCGAGCTGGGCGCGCTCGGACTGGAAGGCCGAGAGCTGGCTGGCGGCGCCACCTTCGCGCTGCTGGAGCTGCTGGGTGGCGGCTTCGAGCGACTGGGCGAGCCGCGTGCGCTCCGCGCGCTCCGCATCGAGGATGCGGACGGCTTCGGTCGAGGCGGTTTCGAGGGCCGTGACGCGGCCTTCGAGGCGGACCCGGGCGGCACGGGCCACGGTGAGGTCGGACTGGAGACGCTCCCGGTCGGAGTCGGCGCGCGCGAGCTTGTCCTGGGCGGCGTGGAGCGCGGCGCGCTCGGCGGAGGCGGATTCCAGGTTGGCGCGCAGGGTCTCGAGCTGGGCCGTGAGTTCTGCGAGGTGGGCGCCTCGCGAGGCGCTGTCGGCCTCGGCCCGGGCCGCGGCATCGGCGAGCTGGGAGGCGCGGTCGCTGGCTTCGGCGAGGCGCGAGGTCAGCGCATTGCGCTCCGCTTCGGCCTGGGCCGTGAGTTCGGCGAGACGGACCTCCAGTTCGGTGCGCTGTGCCTCGGCCTCGGTGGTGACCTCGGCGAGACGGGCCTCCAGTTCGGTGCGCTGTGCCTCGGCCTCGGTGGTGACCTCGGCGAGACGGGCCTCCAGTTCGGCGCGATTCGCTTCAGACTGAGTGGAGACCTCCGTCAGGCGAGCCTCAAGCTCGGTGCGCTGCACTTCGGCCTGAGTGGTGGCGTCAGCCAGCCGGGCCGAGGTTTCGGCACGCGCGGCATCAAACTGGGCCGTGACCTCGGCAAGGCGAGACTCCAGGTCGGCACGCTGCGCGTCGGTCCGCGCAGTGCCGTCAACGAGCCGGGCCTCCGCATCCGTGAGCTGCTGCTCCAGCGCCGTGCGTTCAGCGGCGAGGCGATCCGCCTCGGAACGCTGCGCCTCGGAGCGGGCGGTCACCTCGGTGAGCTGCGCTTCGAGCGCGGCGCGGGCTGCTTCGGCGCGCGACTGGAATGCAGTGAGCTGGTCTCCGAGCGCGGCACGCTCGGTCTCCGCGCGAGACTGAACCTCCGTGAGCTGTCCTTCGAGCGCCGCACGTTCGGCATCCAGCCGAGACTGGACCTCCGCAAGCTGCCCTTCGAGGGTGGCGCGCTCAGCCTCGGAGCGCGACTGGGCCTCCGCGAGCTGACCTTCGAGCGCGGCGCGCTGGCTCTCCGCGCGGGATGTGACGTCCGCGAGTTGGGCCTCCATCTCGGTCCGAGCGTGAGTCAGCCCCGCCGTCGACTCCGCGAGCTGGGCCTCCAGCGCGTTCGCCCGAGCCTGCTCCGCGGTGACGGACTCAGTCGCCCGCGCCAGTTCAGAGCGCAGCGTCTCCAGCACCGCGCGCTCCGCTTCGAGCGAGTTCTCCATCGCGGTGGCCTTACCCGCGAACCGGCGCGCCGTCTCGAGCTGCACCATGAGCAGCTCGGCATTCTCGCGCTGCGCGGCGAGCCGGTCCTGCGCGTCCACCAACTCCGCATCGAGCCGGGCGATGTGCATCCCCCGCTCGTTCACGGCCGCCATGGCGCGCTGAAGCTGCGTCCCCAGGCGCATGTTCTCCTGCCGCGCGACCGCCAGGTGGGTCAGCTCCTGCTGCGCAGCGGCCAGCGCCGACCGGCTCTGCTCCCGGTCCGCGGCAAGCGCCTCCAGTTCGCCCTGCGACTGCCCGGCGCGAGCGAGCGCGACGTCTAGCTCGCGCTGGAGCTCCGCCATCCGCTCCTGCGAAGCCGTTTCCAGCCGAGACAGGGCCTCACGCGCCTCGGCCAGCGCTTCCGCATGTTGCGCCGCCCCCGCCTCCCCGTCCGCTCGAAGCCCGGCAACCTGAGTTTCCAGCGCATCGATGATTCCAGCACGCTCGGCGAGCTGCGTGTCCGCGGCGCTCCGAGCCTGCTCCAATTCGGAGAGCGACTGGGCCAGCGCCACGGCACGTGCCGCGTCCGACTCCTGCGCGGAACGCGTCTCCGCGAGCCGGGCCTCCAGCGCCGTACGCTGCTCCTGAGCCGCGCCTTCCATCCAGGTCCGCTCGGACTCGAGCCGCGAGACAGCCTCGCGAAGCTCCTGCTCGCGAGCCTCCGCCGCCACGCGCTGCGACTCCAGGGCGCGTTCCTGCTCGGCCATCACGCGCTCGGCGGCCGACAGACGTTCCTGCCGCGCCTGGTCCCTCTCGGAGGCCTCCGCATGAACACGGGCCGCCTCCTCTTGGAGCCGAGCCAGCGCGTTCCCGACCTCGGCCCGCGTCTGTTGCTCCGCCTCGAATGCCGAGCGGGACTGGACCAGCGCGGCCTCGGCCTCCGCACGAGCCCGCTGCTCGGCGTCGAGCGCCGCGCGGAGCTGCGCCAGGGTGGCCTCGGCTTCGGCACGAGCGGACTGCTCGGTCCCCAATTGCGCCTGGACGCGAGTCAGCGCCGCTTCACCGTCTCCACGGCCCTGCCGTTCGGCCTCCAAGTCCTGCTGCGCGACGACGAGCGACGCATCCAGGTGGGCTCGGGCCGAACGCTCGGCGGTGAGCGCCTCATCGAGTTCCGCGCGCGCGGTGCGTTCCGTCTGAAGCTCGGCCTGCGCGAGTGACAGCGACGATTCAAGCCGCGTGCGAGCCTCTCGCTCCGTGGCCGTTTCGGCCTGGAGTCGGGTGACGACCTCATCCGCCCCGAAGGCACGCTCCCGCATCGCGGTGAGCTCCGCGACCAGACTTTCTCGGTGCTCACGTTCAGAGGAGAATCGCTCGCGAGCCTCGGACAGCTCCGCCAGCACCTCCTCATGCTGGCGCCGGGCAGCGGCGAGCGCGGCCTCCGTCTGAGCCCGCGTCTCCGCTTCCGAGGCGTGCTGAGCCAGCGCCTCGGAGAGCGCCGTCTCCAGTTCGGCGCGCCGCTGGGCCTCCTCGCGCTGGTGCGTCTCCGCCGTCGTGAGCGCCGACTCGACGTCCTCGCGACGCCGCGTCTCCTCCAGATGCCGGGCTTCGGCCTCCGCGAGCAGGGACGCCACATCCTCACGTCGGCGCACCTCCTCTAGATGGCGAGCCTCAATCGTCGAGAGGACCGACTCCACGGCTTCGCGCCGCTGGGCCTGTTCAGCGTGGCGGGCCTCGACGGCCGACAGCGAAGCTTCCACCGCCTCCCGTCGTTGCGTCTCCTCGAGATGCCGCGCCTCGGCCGCCGTCAGCGCAGCCTCATGCCGCCGAGCCTCTTCAGTGAACCGGGCCTCGGCCGCCGCGAGCGCCAACTCGACTTCCTCGCGCCGCCTCGACGCGTCCGTGAACCGTGCCTCGGCTTCTGAGAGCGCTGACTCGACGCCCTCACGCCGCTGCGACACATCTGTGAAACGGGCCTCGGCTGCCGCGAGCGCCGACTCGACATCCTCACGCCGCCGCGACGCGTCCGTAAACCGTGCTTCGGAATCCGCGAGCGCGGCCTCGATCTCCGCGCGTCGCTGCAACTCCTCTGAGTGGAGGGCCTGCGCCGAAGCCAAAGCGGCCTCGACCTCCGCGCGGCGCCGCGACTCCTCTGAGTGGAGGGCCTGAGCCGAAGCCAGCGCGCCCTCGACGTCCGTACGCCGCTGCGACTCCTCTGAGTGGAGGGCCCGCACCGAAGCCAGCGCGGCCTCGACGTCCGTACGCCGCTGCGACTCCTCCGAATAGAGGGCCTGCGCCGAAGCCAGCGCGGCCTCGACCTCCGTGCGTCGCAGCGACTCCTCCGAGTGGAGGGCCTGCGCCGAAGCCAGCGCGGCCTCCACCTGAGCGCGATGCTGTCCCTCGGCTTGGAGCTGCGACTGCGCATCAGCGAGCGCGGCCTCCCACCGAGCGCGACGCTCCTCCTCGGCGGCCAGAGCCTCACGAACCTGCGACAGCGCCTGACGCGCCTCTTCCAGACCCGACCGGGTCTCCGCCAGCGCCGTCTCGGCGCCGCCACGCCGCTCCCGCTCCGCGTCCAACTGCGCGCGCAGCGTCTCCAGGGCACTGCCCGACTGGACGCGCCCTTCCTGCTCGGACTCCAGCGACGCCCGCGCATCCGCGAGAGCCGTCTCCAACTCGGTGCGCCGCTGAACCTCCGCGTCCAACGCCTCGCGGGTCTGCGCGAGGGTGGCCTCGGCATCCGTCAGCCGCTGTGCCGCGCTCTCCAGCTTCCCACGGGCGAGCCGCAGTGCTTCCTCGACAGCGGCCCGGGCCTCGCGTTCGGAGTCCAGCTCCTCACGCACCTGTCCGAGCTGCTCTTCCGAGGCCTGCCACTCACCATGAGCGGACTCCAATTCGGCCCCAACAGCCTGGAGCGAGGACTCCAACTCCGCCGCGCGCTCCAAGGCCTGCCGCCCCGCGCGTGCGTTCGAGGAGGCCTCCGCCTCCAGCTCCACCACACGCCGGACCAGCGCGCCGCGCTCCTCTTCCAGTGCCTGCCGCTGGGCCTCGACCTCACCCTTGGCGGAGACGCCATCGAGGACCTGCTGCTCCAATGACAGGAGCCGCGTCTCGACCTCCGCCTTCGCGGAGCCTGCCTCCAGAAGCTGCTGCGCCAGCACCTGTCGTTGAGCCTCGACCGCGTCCCTGGCGGAAACAGCCTCCTGGAGCTGCGCCTCCAACGCCCGCAGCCGGCCTTCAACCTCCTCCTTAAAGGAAGCAGACTCCTGGACCTGCTGCTCCAGCGCTCGAACCCGCGACTCGGCCTCGACCTTGGAGGAATCTGCCGCCTGGAACCGAGCCTCGACCTCCGCCTTCGCGGAGACCCCATCGAGTACCTGCTGCTCCAGCGCCGCCGCGCGAGCCCGCTCCTCCTCCAGCTCACGCTCCAGCGTGGCCAGCCGGGCCTGAAGCTCCGCGCGCTCCGTCTCCAGCGCCTGTCCAAGCCGCGCCTCGGTCCGCGCGCGCTCCGCCTCCAGCACGTCCAGCCGCTGGGTGGCCTCGTGAAGCGACTCCTCCCACTTCTGCGCCGTGGCCCGAGCGGCCGACTCCGCACGCGTCAGTGCCTCCACGTCCTGCCCCAGCCGAGCCTGCGCCTCGCGAGCCGCGGCCAGCTCCGTCTCCAGGCCGCGGACCTCCGACAGGAGCGCCTCCAGGCGCGACTCCGTCTCCTTGCGAGCCCCTTCCGCCGAAGCCGTCCGCTGCCGGGCATCCGCCAGCTCGCGCGCCGTACGCGCCAGCTCCGCGTCCTTCACGGAGACCGCGGCCCCCGCGTCGCGAGACAGGTCCTCCGCCCGAGCCGCCTCCGCCTTCAGATGCTCCACGGCCGCCAGCGCCGCCGAGTACTGCTCGGCGATGCGAAGCTCCCGGTCCCTCGCGGCCTCCGCGGCGCGGCGACGGTCCTCGGATTGCTCCACGGCGCGCTCGGCCGCCAGCCGGTCCCGCTCGCGCTCGATGCGCAGCGTGCCCTGCTCCTCCTGGAGATCCCGCACCTGCGCGTACGCCTGCGTCAGCCGCTCGCGAGCCTCCTCCAATGAGGTCGCCGTCTCCTCCCGCCGCGCGCGCTCCAGCCGGAGCGACTCCTGCGCCGAGAGCAACTGCACGCCCGCGTCCGCCTGCGCCCGCTGCGCGGCCTCGACCTCCAAGCGCTGCGCCGCGAGCCGCCGGTCCACATCGGCCAGCCGCTCCTGCGCCACCTGGAGCTCCAGCTCGCGCCGCCGCAGCTTCCCGGACAGGTCATCCCGCTCGCGCTGCGCCTGCTCACTGCCGCGCGACTGCTCCAACTGCGCCGTGAGCCGGGCCACATCGTCGCGCGCCGTCTCCAACGCCGGCCGCAACGAGACCGCCTCCGCCTCCCGGTCCGTCAGCTCCGCGCGGAGCTTCGTCAGCGCCTCCTTCAGTCGGCCACTGCGCTCCTCCCAGGACTTCGCGCGCGCCACCACCTCGTCGAGCTTGCCCCGGGTGAAGGCCAGCGGCTCCGGCGGGAGCTGCACCCACGTGGGGTCCACCACGCGCGAGGGCTCCTGCCCCGCCACCACCAGGAAGTACGCGGCCTCGCTGTGATGCACGAGCGTGCCATCGACTTGAAGCCCCTCGCCCCGTTCGAAGGCGAGCTGGTAACCCAGCACCGGCGACTGCGTGGCCACCTCCACCTGCCCGAAGTGGACCGACAGCGCGTCCAGGAGCTGCCCATAGGTGGGCGGCACCGTCTCCTCGGCCTCCAGCAACTGGGGCAGCGCGAGCCCGGCGACGTTGCGCAGACCGCCCAGCAGGAAGCCCTGCCGCGTCACCAGCCGCGCCAGCTCCGCGAGCAGCTCCGGTGCCTTCACATAGGGCGCCAGGTCCGCGATGAGCACCACGTCGAAGCTGCCGGACTCGAAATCGTCGTAGACGTTGGCCCGGAACCGCAGGTTGGGACCGCCGTGCGCCTTTTGCGCCGCCTCCACCGCCGCTACATCCCTGTCGCACGACACGACCGCGCGCGCACCTCGCTCCACGAGGAAGCGTGCGCTCTCGCCCCCGGTGGAGGCCACGGCATCGACTTCCAAAACCCGTCGACGGGCGAAGAGGCTCTCCGCGAAGATGTAGCGGGGCAACAGCTCACTGGGCCCCAAGCGGCGGAATGTGTGGTGCATCGGTGTGTTCGGGAGTGGGAGTATACCCCCGGGCACGCGAGCCCCAAGTTAAGCGCCGGAGCCGGAAATCGGCTTCGCGCTCGCACGTCAGGAGGGCAGGCGACATGAACGGAAACGCACAACAGGGATTCGGCTATCGGGCGAGGCGCACCTTCACGCGGTTGCTCGTCTTCACTCTCATCCTGGGCCTGGGCGGCGTCGTCGTCTTCCTGCTGTCCCAGCTCAACGCCCGCACCTTCACCCTGGCGCTCCAGGACGGGCAGCTCGTCGTCATGAAGGGCCGCAACGCCCCCATGGGCGCCCTGCCCTACCGCACCGGGGACCCGCGGCTGGCGGACGCCTATGCCCCCATCGCCATCGAGGGCCAGGACGTCTCCACCCTCCTCACGCGCAAGTTCACCGACCGGGACGAGCTGGACCAGGCCCTGTTCCCCGTCCTGGAGTCCCTGGCCCGGCCGCGCATCGCGTCGGATGAGCCGGCCCGCGTGGACCAGGGCCTCTACTACCTCCGCCGGGCGGAGAAGCTCTCCGGCATCACCGAGGAGCAGCGACTGACGCTCCAGAAGCACATGGTGGACGTGGCCTACTACCAGGCCCGGCAGAAGCTGGAGGACGCCCGCCGGCTGGTCAGCGAGGCCCTCACCCAGCTCAAGCTCGCCGCGGAGAGCCAGAGCCGCAACGCGCGCAGCGCCAACCAGATGCTGACCGCCGTGTCGCCACCCGCCCGTGACCTGGAGGAAGCCCTGCGCCGGGCCGTGCACAGCCTCAGCGGGCCCCAGGCCGCGCCGCGGCAGCCCACCCCCGCCGAGCCCCAGCAGGCCGCTCCCGCCGCGCCTCAGCCCGCGCCAGAGGCCCCCACGCCCCAGCCCGAGACGACGGGCAAGGCCCTGGACGAACCCGCCCAGGGGACCACCGGAACGGATGCGGGAGGTGTGATCCAACCGCCTCCTTCGGGCGCTTTCTGACCGTCCACGGTGGATTCCAGAGGGCCCACACTCCACGTCCCTGCGTGTGACAACCGAGTGTTCAACGTGTGACGCGGAAAGTGTGTTGGAGATCGATCATAGATTGCACGGCGCATGCCGGAGCAAACACTAGATCTCGCGTTGACAGGCTGGGTACCCCCCCATAGCTTGTGGCTGGTCGATGGCACCCCACCAGCCGATGTGGCTGGACGACGGGGAAGAGGAGGGATTGTGGGTTTCTTGCGCACAGCATCGGTTTGGCCCATAAATCCCCCCAGTTACACCGTCGTTTCCGACCGCTAGCCCGCTCCGCCCGGAACGGGTTCTACCTGAACAATTTTCCAGTAACGTGGTGGGGAAGTCCGCTTCCCTGGACAGGCCTCGTGTCTGTCCGAAGCGCCCTGCTTTTGTCTGGAGTGAGCCGCTCGTGAACTTCGATACGCCCGTGAAGCCCGCCGCCAACATGTCCGTCCCGCCCGTCACCTCCGGCAGCCCCACGCCGACGACGACCGCGCAGGCCGGCACCGCCGTCTCGGCCGCTCCGGTCTCCGAGACGACGGGGGTGACTTCGGCGCCACGTCGATGCGCGTGCGCAAGCGCAACGGCGGCGCGGAGACGGTCGACCTCAACAAGATTGTCCGCGCCGTGGGCCGCTCCTGCGCGGGCCTGCCCCGCGTGGACGCGATGCGCGTGGCCACGAAGACCATCTCCGGCCTGTATGACGGCGCCACCACGCGCGAGCTGGACAGCCTCTCCATCCAGACGGCGGCGGCGCTCATCGTCGAGGAGCCCGAGTACGGCCGCCTCTCCGCGCGCCTGTTGGCCACCTTCATCCAGAAGGAGGTCAGCAACCAGGACATCCACTCCTTCAGCCAGTCCATCGCGGCGGGCCACAAGCACGGGCTCATCGCGGACCGGCTGCTCCAGTTCGTCCAGGCCAACGCGCGCAAGCTCAACGCGGCCATCGACCCGACGCGCAACGACCTCTTCGAGTACTTCGGCCTGCGCACCGTCTACGACCGGTACCTGCTGAAGAACCCGCAGACGCGCGAGGTGCTGGAGACGCCGCAGGAGTTCTTCCTCCGCGTGGCCAGCGCGCTCAGCGGCGACAACGTGAACGAGGCCATCGAGCTGTACCGGCTGTTCAGCTCGCTGGAGTACCTGCCCAGCTCCCCCACCCTGTTCAACTCGGGCACGCGACACGAGCAGCTCTCGAGCTGCTTCCTCCTGGACTCGCCCGCGGACGAGCTGGACGCCATCTACAAGAAGTACTCGGACATCGCGATGCTGTCGAAGTTCTCCGGCGGCATCGGCGTGGCGTACCACCGGGTGCGCGCGCGCGGCTCGCTCATCAAGTCCACCAACGGGCACTCCAACGGCATCGTCCCCTGGCTGAAGACGCTGGACGCCTCCGTGGCGGCGGTGAACCAGGGCGGCAAGCGCAAGGGCGCGTGCTGCGTGTACCTGGAGACGTGGCACGCGGACATCGAGGACTTCCTCGAGCTGCGTGAGAACACCGGCGACGACGCGCGCCGCACGCACAACCTGAACCTGGCCAACTGGGTGCCGGACCTCTTCATGAAGCGCGTGGAGGCGGACGGCGACTGGAGCCTGTTCGACCCCAAGACGGTCCCCCACTTCACGGACCTCTACGGCGACGCCTTCGAGCAGGCCTACGCGAAGGCCGAGGCGGACGGCCTGGCCATGCGCAAGGTGAAGGCGCGTGACCTCTACGCCCGGATGATGAAGAGCCTGGCGCAGACGGGCAACGGCTGGATGACCTTCAAGGACATCAGCAACCGCAAGAGCAACCAGACGGGCAAGGACGGCAACGTCATCCACCTGTCCAACCTGTGCACCGAAATCCTGGAGGTGACGAGCCAGGGTGAGACGGCGGTGTGCAACCTGGGCTCGCTGAACCTGGGCCGGATGGTGAAGGACGGGAAGTTCGACTTCGAGCGCCTGCGCGCCAACGCCCAGTTGGCCATGCGTCAGCTCGACCGGGTCATCGACCTCAACTACTACCCCATTCCCACGGCGGCTTCGTCCAACCAGCGCTGGCGCCCGGTGGGCCTGGGCCTGATGGGGCTCCAGGACGTCTTCTTCCAGCTCAAGCTGGCCTTCGACGCGCCCGAGGCGCGCGAGCTGTCCAAGCAGATTTCGGAGGAGATCTACTTCGCGGCGCTGACGACCTCCTGCGAGATGGCCGAGCAGTACGGCGCGCACACCTCCTTCCCGGAGACGCGGGCGGCGAAGGGCGAGCTCCAGTTCGACCACTGGGGCGTGGTGCCCACGGACATGGCGCGCTGGGACGCGCTGCGCCAGCGCATCATGAAGCACGGCCTGCGCAACTCGCTGATGATTGCCATTGCCCCCACGGCGACGATTGCCTCCATCGTGGGCTGCTACGAGTGCATCGAGCCGCAGGTGTCCAACCTGTTCAAGCGCGAGACGCTGTCGGGTGACTTCCTCCAGGTGAACCGCTACCTGGTACGCGACCTCCAAGCGCTGGGGCTGTGGAACGAGAACGTCCGCAACCGCATCAAGATGGCGGAGGGCAGCGTGCAGGACATCACCGAGCTGCCGGAGAACCTGCGCGCGGTGTACCGCACGGCGTGGGAGCTGCCGATGCGCTCGCTGCTGGACATGGGCGCGGACCGCGGGGCGTTCATCGACCAGAGCCAGTCGCTGAACCTGTTCGTGGAGACGCCGAACATCGGCAAGCTCTCCTCGATGTACTTCTACGCGTGGCAGAAGGGTCTGAAGACGACCTACTACCTCCGCTCGCGGCCGGCGACGCGCATCGCCAAGGCGACGGTGGGCGCGGGTGGCGGCGCCAGCGTGGCGCAGGCGGCCCCTGCCCCGGTGGCGAAGGCGACCGAGGCCGAGGCGGTGGCCTGCTCGCTGGAGAACCCCGAGGCGTGCGAGGCCTGCCAGTAGGCCCCGGACGTTTCGCCTTAGAACGATTGAGCTGAATCACCGCGCCGCAGCGCGAGGAGTACGGAAGCAATGCTGTTGAACCCTGGCCTGAATCTCACGCTGCGCCCGATGGCGTATCCGCAGTTCTTCGAGATGTACCGGAACGCCATCAAGAACACCTGGACCGTGGAGGAGGTGGACTTCTCCACGGACCTGGTGGACCTGCGCTCGAAGATGACGGACGCGGAGCGCCACCTCATCCACCGGCTGGTGGCGTTCTTCGCGACGGGAGACAGCATCGTCGGCAACAATCTGGTGCTGAACCTCTACAAGCACCTGAACGCGCCCGAGGCGCGGATGTACCTGTCGCGCCAGCTCTACGAGGAGGCGCTGCACGTCCAGTTCTACCTGACGTTGCTGGACACGTACGTGCCGGACCCGGCCGAGCGGGCGAAGGCCTTCGCGGCGGTGGACAACATCCCGTCCATCCAGCGGAAAGCCCAGTTCTGCATGAAGTGGATGGACAGCATTCAGGGGATGGACACGCTGCAGACGAAGGCGCACCGGCGTCAGTTCCTGCTGAACCTCATCTGCTTCGCGGGCTGCATCGAGGGCCTCTTCTTCTTCGCGGCCTTCGCCTACGTGTACTTTCTGCGCAGCAAGGGCCTGTTGAACGGCCTGGCGGCGGGCACCAACTGGGTGTTCCGCGACGAGAGCGCGCACATGGCGTTCGCCTTCGAGTCCATCCAGGTGGCTCGCAAGGAGGAGCCGGACCTCTTCGACGCGCAGATGGAGCGCGACGTGGTGGCGATGCTCCGCGAGGCGGTGGACTGCGAGACGCAGTTCGCGCAGGACCTGCTGAGCGGCGGCGTGGTGGGCCTGTCCGTGCAGGACATGCGCGGCTACCTGGAGTACGTGGCCGACCAGCGCCTCCAGCAGTTGGGCATGTCGCCGGTGTTCGGCACGAAGAACCCGCTGCACTTCATGGACCTGCAAGACGTGCAGGAACTCACGAACTTCTTCGAGCGCCGCGTGTCCTCGTACCAGGTGGCCGTGGGGGTTGGTGCGGCGACCGACGTTGTGCTCGACGCTGCGTTCTGAGCGGCTGTGCGCTGTGTCCCGGGGCGCGGCTTCAGGCGCCCCGGTTGAGGTCAGCGCGCGGTGGGTTCACCAGAACTTCCACCAGGGGCGTTTCGGCGGTGCGGGAGTCCCCTCCTCTGGCGTCTGAATGGGAGGAGTCGCAGGGGCGCGAGCCGCGGCTTCTTGCTCCATTGCCTTCATTCCTTCTGGGGAGAGCACCACGCGCAACGAGGTGAACTTCAGGTCCTTCGGTTCGACCCCAGCGTGCAGACTCGAATTGAGTGCATTCAGAATGGCACTGCGCCCCGCGACGGACATGAGTTGATCGCCCGTGAGCGTCTTTCCCGAAGTCGCGAGCCTCGCTTGCCGGACCGACTCCTGCCAGAGCGGCTCTTGCGCCAGCAAGGCTTCATGGAATCCCGGCCCCTCCCACGGAACAAATTCCGCTGACGATGGGAGCTTCGCGCCCAAGTCCGAGGCCATGACGAAGCCAAAGGCTTCGGGGACATAGGACACCAGTTTGTCCGACTCGAGCGCCGACACCCCCTCGGCGCGGAGTTCATCACAGATCTCGTCAAAGTCCCGATTCGGAGGCTCGACGAACTTCGCCACGACTTGGCTCACGTCGACACCGCCCCGAAGGAGCAGGAACAGACGATGGCTGACGAACCCCTGAGTCCGGGGCCAAGGCGCCTCCGAGAGGGCACGTTGCAGCTCAGGCCACTCTTCGTTGTCGAGGAGGCACTCGAGCTTCATGACCTCCGCATCGCGCTGGGCGAAGTAGATCCGCAGCCAGTGGGTTCCTGGCATCAGCGGCAACGACGCCACGGCACTTTTGAGTGAATCGAACCACTCAGGCTGCGGAGCCTCCGCCTCGCCCATGGTGCGCGCCACGACTTGCCCCAGGAACACACGGCGAGGAATGCCGCCGACGGTCCACTCCTCCACCGTCATGTGCTCGCAAGGAGCATTGAGTAAGGCGCCCAGCAGCACGTGCAGCGAGCCCGAGGCAAAGCTCTGGTACGCGCTCTGGCGGGCTTCGATGGGCGACGCCCCCATCCCCACGGACGACTCCCCCAGAATCCGGCCCGCCCACAGTTCAACTTCCACGTCCAACTGAACGAGCCGCTCAGGGTCCGTTCCCTCCGGATGTACGTACCAGGCGCGAGCGCGTGGGCCGGTTTTACCCAGGCGCAACCACTCCCCTTCCTCAGAACACGCAACACCGTGGGCTTCAATCAAATCGCGCAGGGGTTCAGAGGCAGGGATGGCGTCCATATCGGGCCTAGGAACCATAACGCACTCGTACGAAAGGCCCTACGGCGCCCACCTTGCCTGACGCCCCCTGAAGGGAGGAAAACTGGCCCTGCGGCGTCACGCATTCAGGGGGTCAGCAATGAAGCTCTATTTCTTTCAGCAGTCCCGTGCCACGCGAGTCCGCTGGATGCTTGAAGAGTTGGGCATTCCCTATGACCTGTCGCCGGTGGACATGCTGAAGGGCGAACACAAGCACCCCGACTACCTGAAGGTGCATCCCCTGGGCGCATTGCCAGCCATCGAAGACGATGGCGGGCCCCTCTTCGAATCCGCCGCCATCATCATGCAGTTGGCGGACAAGTACCCCGAGAAGAAGTTGGCGCCGCCGGTGGGCACCTACGAGCGCGGGGAGTACTACCAGTGGATCCTCTTCGCGATGACCGAGATGGAACCCCAGCTCGTCACCATTGCCCAGCACACTCGCTTCCTCCCCGAGGCAGAGCGATCCACGGCGGCCGTCACCCGCGCCAGCAAGCGCTTCCAGACAGTGGCAGCAGTACTCGAAGCGCGACTGAAGGGTCGCGACTTCATCGTCGGCAACACCTTCTCCGCAGCCGATGTGGTGCTCGGTGGCGTGCTCTACTTTGCAAGTCTAATGGAGCAATTGCACGACGACTTGCCGGCACTGAAGGCCTACCGGGCTCATGTGCTGGAACGGCCTGGCGCGAAAACAGGCTACCGTGGCTAGACGGCTGGCTTGATTGAAGCCGCTGGCGCATGGCGTCTGTCTATTCGGGCGCCTCAGCGAACCGGGCCTCAATGGGCTCGATGCGCCTGCGTTCCCGTCAAGCATCTGCCCAGCAAGCTCGCCGCCGATGGCGGAGTGCTGTCAGCTTCATTCACAGGATGCCTCGTCAGCGAGGCATCCCATGAAGCCACCACATCAGCACCCCCACCGCGAGCTGCCCCCCCACGAACAGCGCCACCCTCCAAGGCAGGCGCACGGGCCGCCCCTGGAAGTCATCAAACCGCGCCAGGGCAAACAGGGCCCAGACCAGTGTCATCACCCCGCTGAGAACAAAACCCTTCACGGGGCTCTCTACCGGAGGGGCAAAGATGAAGCGGTACAGCACGGCAGGCACCACGAAGGCCACCAGCAGGACCAGTCCCCAGACGCGCGCTGCGGGCACCAAAGTCGCGGCCCTGCGCATCCGCCGGGCCCTGCCCAGTTTCGGCGCCATCTCGCTCACCGGCGTCGGCTTCGGTAGCACCTTCCCCTTCCAGACCAGGTAGTGCGTAGCCAGCAGCCTCGTGGCACGGGTGAGGTTGAAGCCCTCCACCGGCGTCCCCGCCGCCATCGCGCTGCGGCAACTCACCGCCCAGTCGATGTAGTGGTGGACCTCTTCCAACGGCAGCTTGACGATGCTCCGGATGACCTCGCGCGCAAACACTGGTGCCAGCGGGTCTACGGACCACCCATCCGGCCACAGCGTGCGCAGCGCCTCGTCCTCCCGCTTCGCACCCATGGGCACACCTTCATCGCCCTGGAACTCCAGCTCCCACGCAATGGTGCCCACGTCGGACATCCACACCCGCGTGTTCTTGAAGCCCGCTTCCTTCGCCAGGATGGCGACCCGGGTCAGGAACGCATCCTTCTCCTCGGCCGCCCCAGCCCCCGCCTCGCCTTCGACGACGCGCGGGGCTCCGAGCACCTGCACGTCGATGAGCGTCAGCGCCAGCCCGAACTGGAAGACGTCCGCGACGACGATGTCGCTCCGAGGATTCTCCCCGAACGACGTCCCCAACGCGGCGTCCATCCACTGCCGGACCCTGGCCCGGTCCGGGCTCCCATGAATCCAGAGGTGATTCGCGATGCCGTAGGCCATGAGTTCCTCGGCCTGGATGCCTACCAGAGACGCGGCGCCCACCTCCACACCGTTGGAGCCCCTCGCCTGCCGAGATGCCACCCCGGGTCATGGTAGACAGGGACGCATCGCATGGACCGCCTGACCCAACTCTTCTGGCTCTGGATGCTCTTCTTCGCCGTCACCGTCCTCTGGGCGCTGGCGCAGGCCGCCGTGGCCAGCACGCTCGGTGCGCGTCCCGTGGCCGTCGTCCTCGGCTTCGGCCCCACCCTGTTCTCCGGCCGCCTGGGCGGCATCCTCTGCGCCTTCCGCCCCATCCCCGGCGCCAGCTCGGTGAGCTTCAGCGAACCCGCCCAGGACGGCGCTCCGGCCCAGGACAGGCTGCTCGCCCTCTCCCCGGCGCAGCACGCTGCCGTCATCCTCCTGCCCTGGGCCTTCCCCGTCGCCATCGCCATGGTCTGCCTGGGCCCCTCACAGGCCCTGCACCACTTCGTCAGCGGCTTCACCCTGCCCTTCGAGCTCTCGCTGCTCCCAGGCCGCGTGGAGCGCCTCCTGGCGCTGATTCAGCATGGGGAGTTCCTCCGCGCCTGGGGCCTGATGAACGCGAAGATGGCCGCGCTCAACCTCCTGCCCCTGCCCGCGCTCGCCGGCGGAACCTTCCTGCTCCTGCCGTGGCGCAAGGGCTACCCCGTGTGGGCCGGCCTGCTCGGAATGCTCGGGCTGCTGGCCGCCGTGCCGTGGGCGCTCTACGTGCTCTACCTCGTCATCAAGACGCTCGTCGCCTAATCCTGGCGCTGCAACGCCAGCCGCGCCCCCAGCGCCACGAAGACGCCTCCGGTAACGCGCTTCTGCCAGGCCTCCACGCGGGGATTGCGCCGCATCCAACCGCCGAACGTCCCCGCAGTGGCCGCCAGCACCATCAGCCACAGCGTCCCCGTGACGGAGAACATCAACCCGAGCCCCAGGAACTGGAGCCCCGTCGAGCCCTCGGCGGCGACCACGAACTGCGGCAGGAAGGACAGGAAGAACACGGCCACCTTCGGGTTCAGCACGTTGGTGACGACACCGTCCCGGAAGATGCGCAACAGGCCCTTGGGGGGGAGCGCCTTCACCACCTCGGGCCCGGTGTCCGGCGCGCGCAGCATCTGCACGCCCATCCACACCAGATAGGCCGCGCCCACCCACTTCACCACGGAGAAGGCCAGGGCGGACGTCGCCAACAGCGCGGACAGCCCGAGCGCCGCCGCCGCGATGTGGAACTGGCACCCGGCGCAAATCCCCAGCGCGGAGACGATGCCCGCCTTGCGCCCCTGCCCCAGGCTCCGGGCCAGCACGAGCATCGTGTCCGGCCCCGGCGTCAGGATGAGCGCGAGCACCGCCACGAAGTAGGCCGTGAGGCGCGTCAGGTCAAAGAGCATGGTGGCGGTTCCAGCGGAGGCGAGAGAGTTCCTCTCACGCTAACCCGCCGGAGCGCCGCGCACCATGGAACTCGCTGACTCAGACCGGCGCCCGCGTCCCGGCGCGCTCGTCAGCGATTCGCGCCTCACGCTCGCGCCGCAGCGCCCGCTCCGCCTCCTCCGCGCTGATGGGCACGGACGGCCGGAACACCGTGCGGTACACCGCCGCCGCCGTGGCTCCACCGAGCAGCGGCGCCACGATGAACAGCCACAACTGGCTCAGCGGCACCGCCCCCGCGAAAAGCGCCGGCCCCAGGCTGCGCGCCGGATTCACGGACGTGTTCGTCACCGGAATGCCCACCAGGTGGATGAGCGCCAGCACCAGACCAATGGCCAACCCCGCGAAGCCCACCGGCGCGCGCGCATCCGTCGAGCCCAGCACCGTGAGGACGAGCAGGAAGGTGAGCACCACCTCGGTGAGGAAGGCCGCCCCCATGCCAAAGCCATCCGGCGAGGCGGCGCCATAGCCGTTGGTCGCGAGTCCCTGCGCCGCCACCGAGTACCCACCGGGCATCCCCCGCGCGATGAGCAGCACCACGCCCGCGCCCAGGATGGCCCCCAGGCACTGCGCCGCCACGTAACCGACCGCGTCCTTGCCCTCCATCTTCCCCGAGAGCAGCAAGCCCAGCGTCACCGCCGGATTCACGTGACAGCCGGAGATGGGGCCAATCACGTACACCATGGCCAGCAGTGACAAGCCAAAGGCAAGCGCCACACCCTGGAAGCCGATGTGGTCCCCCGCCAGCACGGCCGCTCCGACGCCGCCCAGCACCAGGACGAACGTCCCGATGAACTCCGCAACGTACTTCCGGACGGCCTCGGTGTTGCCGTGGTTGCCCGCCCTGGCCAGCGCGGCCCTGTCCCTGGATGCATCCATGCTCAGCCTCGCTCCGCGCGGCCCATCGCCACGCCTCAGTGCATTCTTCCAGGCATGCTGTGCATGAGTGTGGCGACGACAACACACAAGCGGCGCCCATGCCCCCTGGGCCGCCCCCGCGCACGGCCTGCGACGCTCGGCCAACCCTGGCATCCTGAGCCGGGCCTTCTTTGACATTCCAAATCAAGCGAGACAGCCTGAACAAGCCGTTCCCACCGAAAGGACTTGTCATGAAGGCTGCACGATTGCTGCTCGCTGTGACGACGCTGCTGGCTGGGGTTGGATGTGGACCCGTGGACGCGCCGGAAGCAGACGCCGACCTGGGCCAGAGCGAGGCGGCGCTGAACAACTGCGGCGCGCTCAAGCACATGTGTCCCAATGGCAGCTTCATCCGGTGTCCCTCCGGCACGCAGACGTGCGGGATGTACACGACGTGCTCGCTCGACTGTGACGGCGTCGAGGTTCGCTGCGACTTCGCCGACCTCTGCCCCCTCATGTAACGCCTCCAGTCCCCCCACCGGAAAGGACACCCCACCATGAAGACTGGAAGCCTGCTGCTCGCCGTGACGGCGATGCTGATGCTCGGTGCCTGTGGCCCCGTGGACGCTCCGGCGCCCGACGTGGCCGCCGAGGACCTGGGCCAGAGCACCGCGGAGCTGCACACCTGCACCAATAGCTGTTCGAGCACGGGCGGCTCGGCCATTAGCTGTACGGGCAACGCCTGCTCATCCGAGAGCAACTACGTCGTCTGTGATGGCCAGTACACCTACTGCCAGCAGCCTCCGCCGCCCGGACCGTGCGCGGACTTCACGCTCCGCTGCCCGGGGAGCAGCACCATCCTCCGGTGCCCGACGACGACGCAGGTCTGCATGGAGTGGACGAGTTGCTCCATCCGGTGCGACGGCGTGGAGCGCCGCTGCCCGACGCCTGGTGGCACCGTCTGCCCGCTGAAGTAATCCCCGCCTGGTGGGGCGCCGCGCACAGTGGGCGGCGCCCGCACCGACGAAGGGACTACTTGTTCTTCATCACGCCGATGAACGGGATGTTCCGGTAGATCTCATCGAAGTCGAGCCCGTAGCCGACGACGAAGAGGTCTTCGATGACGAAGCCCTTGTAGTCGATGTCCACCTTCGTCCGGGCGCGCGCGGGCTTCTCCAGGAGCGAGCACACCTTCAGCGACGCGGGGTGCCGGGCGCGCAGGTTCTCCAGCAGGAACTGCATGGTGAGCCCGGTGTCGATGATGTCCTCGATGACGAGCAGGTGCTTGCCGGCCATGGGCTTGCTGACATCG
Source organism: Myxococcus hansupus (assembly GCF_000280925.3). Taxonomy (NCBI): domain Bacteria; kingdom Pseudomonadati; phylum Myxococcota; class Myxococcia; order Myxococcales; family Myxococcaceae; genus Pseudomyxococcus; species Pseudomyxococcus hansupus. Next base: position 2,134,327 of record NZ_CP012109.1, on the reverse strand, counting down.
GTGGTGATGCGCACCTCGCCCGTGGACTCGGTGCCACCGTGGTAGCTGGACACGCCGAGGAACTCGAGCTTCACCGGCAGGTCGATGTACTTCGCCAGGTCGATGGCGAAGAACGCCGAACCCTTCAGCACGCAGATGAGCGTCAGGTCCTTGCCCGCGTAGTCACGGGTAATCTCCGCCGCGAGCTCGCGCACGCGCGCCTGCAACTTGTCCTCGGGAATCAGGACTCCGACTTCCTGCTCGTAGAACGCCAAGGATTCCTCCGTTACACGTACGCGTTGTTCATGATCTCCCCGAAGCCGCCGCCTCCGGGGACGATGTACTGCCGGTCATCCAGGCCCCGCTCCTTCTCCCAGAGCGCGCCTGGCTCGGTGCCGAACACCTCCGGCGGGGACAGGCCCCGGTCCAACCGGAGCGCGTAGATGATGACGTCCGGATGGTCCGTGGTCATCTTCCGCAGGTACTCCGGCGTGACGATGAGGTTCAAGGTGATGATGCGCCGGGGCGTGCCCGGCACCTTCTTCTTGTAGAGCGAAATCGCCGTGGACAGGCTGCCGCCCGTGGCCCCCATGGGGTCGGGGAAGAGCACGAAGGCGTCATCCACGTCGCCGCCAATCTTGGCGCCGCCAATCTCCGAGCCCACCACCGCCTCGGCGGCGTCAATCATCCGGCTCATGATGATGTGGTCCTGCCGCACCACCGTGGGGTCCAGCGTGGCGTTCATCAGGTCGTACGTCACCTGCGACGGCAGCGTGCCCGCACGGGCGATGTTCACCGTCACCACGCGCACCTGCGGGTCGATGACCTCGCCCTGGTAGAGCCCCTGCGGCGTGGAGTCGATCATCCGGGTGGGCAGGCTCACATTCTTGCGCGGGAACTCCGCGTTGAGCACCGTCTTCACCAGGTCGACGTACAGCGTCTCCACCAGCCGGTTGATCTGCGGCTGGATGACGCCCTTCGAACACAGCGTCGCGAGCTGCGTCAGGAGAAAGGGATTTCCCACCAGGTGGACGTGAGGCCCATAGTGGTGGGTCATCTCGTTCAGCTTGAAGGGAACGTTCGAGTACAGGGTGTCGCGCATTCGTTCAGCTCCCGCTCAGTCGAACAGCTCCAGCGTCTGCGGCGGCGTGCCCTCCGCCGGTTCCGCCACGTGACACTTGCGGCAGCGCGGCTCGTACGCGCCCGCGGCGCCCACCACCACCCGCTCGCCACTGGACACGATGCGCTGGGAGCGATTGGCCGGATTCCCACACACCACGCAGATGGCCAGCTCCTTCGTCACGTACTCCGACACCGCCATCAACTGGGGCATCGGCTCGAAGGGCCGCCCCTGGTAGTCCTGGTCCAGCCCCGCGCAGATGACGCGCAGGCCCTTGTTGGCCAGCGCCTCCACCACGGCGACGACTTCTGAACCGAAGAACTGCACCTCGTCGATGCCCACCACCTGCGTGTCCGGTGCAAGCCTGTAAAAAATCTCTTCAGCCCGTTCGATGGCCGTGGACAGCACCTTCTGCTGCGAGTGGCTCACCACCGCGGAGTCGTCGTAGCGGTTGTCGATGCGCGGCTTGAAGACCTGGACCTTCTGCTTGCCGTAGACGGCGCGTTGGATCCTGCGGATCAGCTCCTCCGTCTTGCCGGAGAACATGGAGCCGCAGATGACCTCTATCCACCCGATATCTTTGGGGAATTGATGCAAGGAACGCTCACGGGCCGGGGGCGGAAGGGGCGCGGATAGTCTGCCACGACCCCAGGGGAGTCAACTTCCCGCCACGGGCCGTCCCCATAGCCGAATCGCCGGCGGATGTCGCCCGCTTCCTCGCCCGCACGCGGCCCTTCTGGGCGTTGGCAGGGCTCTTGAAAGGCTCTGGCCACGGACCGGCGAAGGGGGATGGGCGTGGCGGCGACTTTCGAGCAACTGTGGGGCGGCAGCAGGACTTCCTTCTACCTGTCACCGGCGTCCGTGGCGCTGCTGACGCTGAATCTGCTGGACGGGCTCTTCACCCTCTTCTTCCTCCAGCTTGGAGTCGCGGAGGAGCTGAACCCCATCATGCGGGTGGCCTACGAGCAGTCCCCGCTCTTCTTCATGTTCTCCAAGCTCGTCATCGTGAACGCCGGCTTGTGGCTGCTGTGCATCCACCGGAATCTGACCGCCAGCCGCGTCGCCATCCGGTTGGGGGCCGCGGTGTACGCCGTCATTGTCGTGTACCACCTCGCGTTCATGACCCATCTGGTCATGCACTGGCCGCAAATGCTGACCTAGCCTCCACTCGCAACGGCGGACTGTGGGTGCATTGAACAGTGGCGCGAATCTCTCTCGCGCCCGTGCTTGCATTTGACACCCGGTATGTCCCAGGCTTCCCTTCAGCTCCGACCTTTCGGGTTCGGGGGGGGACCATGAACATCACCGACGTCCGGGTGTTTCCGGTCGAAGAGGACAAGCTCAAGGCGTACGTCACCATCACCTTGGACCACTGCTTCGTCATTCGCGATTTGAAGGTCATTCACGGCTCGACCGGGCTCTTCATCGCGATGCCAGCCAAGAAGCGGAAGGATGGGACGTACAAGGACATTGCCCACCCGCTCAACGCGGACACGCGCAGTCAAATGGAGCGCGTCATCTTGATGGAGTACGAGCGACACCTTCATCAGGCGCAAGCCGGGATGCTTGTCGCGGCGCCAGCGGACCTCGACTAACGACTTCTTTCCTTCCGTCCGCGTCCAGGTTAGTCAGCGGCCCCACCATGCAGCCGCGTGACTTCAAGGTGTTCGCCGGGAACTCGAATCCCGGCCTGGCGCATCGCATCTGCGAGTACCTCAAGCGCCCTCTGGGCAAGGCGGAGGTCGGCCGTTTCTCGGACGGGGAGATACACGTCGAGATCGGCGAGAACGTCCGCGGCCACGACATCTTCATCCTCCAGTCGACCTGCCCGCCGGCGAACGACCACCTGATGGAGTTGCTCATCATGTGCGACGCCCTCAAGCGGGCGAGCGCCGGCTCCATCACCGCCGTCATTCCGTACTACGGGTATGCCCGTCAGGACCGGAAGGTGGCGCCGCGGACGCCCATCACCGCCAAGCTCATCGCGGACCTGCTGGAGTCCGCGGGCGCCGGGCGCGTGGTGTCCATGGACATGCACGCCGGGCAGATCCAGGGCTTCTTCAACATCCCCTCGGACCACCTCTACGGCTCGCCGGTGTTCCTGGAGGACCTGCGCAAGCGCTTCCCGGAGTCGCAGGAGCTGGTCATCGTCTCGCCGGACGCCGGCGGCGTGGAGCGCGCCCGCGCGTACTCCAAGCGGCTCAACACGGGCCTGGCCATCATCGACAAGCGCCGTCCCCGCCCCAACGCGTCCGAGGTGATGAACCTCATTGGCGACGTGAGCGGCAAGGACGCGGTGCTGGTGGACGACATGGTGGACACCGCCGGAACGCTGGCCCAGGCCGCCGCGGCGCTGAAGGCCAAGGGCGCGCGCCGGGTGGTGGCCTACGCGGTCCACCCCATCCTCTCCGGCCCGGCCATCCAGCGCATCCAGGACTCCGTGCTGGAAGAGGTCGTCTTCACCGACACGGTGCCGCTGTCTCCGGCGGCGCAGGCCTGCTCGAAGATCCGCCTGCTCACCACCGAGCGCCTCTTCGGCGAGGCCATTGCCCGCATCCACCGCGCCGACTCGCTCAGCTCGCTGTTCGTCTGAGCCGGTGCACGCCTGCCCGCCGGGTGGCTTGACTCCAAGCCGTCCGGCTGGCATGTGCACGGCCCTCCATCGGAGGTCTTCACAGGCGCCGTCTTCGGGGCCCGCCACTGGGGCGGGATGCCGAGGGCGCCAGGGCCGACGATGGCACCCGCAGTCCCTTTCGTGAGGATTCCATGACCGCCAATACGAGCACCCTCGAGGCCCAGCCGCGTGAAGGCTCCGGCAAGGGCGTTGCCCGCCGCCTGCGCGCCCAGGGCCTGATTCCCGCCGTCGTCTACGGAAAGCACCTGGAGAAGCCGGTGCACATCTCCGTGGACCCCAAGGCGGTCCGCCAGGCCATCAACACCCCGCACAAGTTCAACACCCTGATCAAGATCAAGGTGGCGGGCGGCGACCGTGAAGTGCTCCTGAAGGACTACCAGATGGAGCCCGTCACCCGCGCCATCCTGCACGCCGACTTCCTGGACGTGCGCGCGGACGAGCAGGTGAAGGTCAACGTGCCGCTGGTGCTCACCGGCCGCGCGCAGGGCGTGGCGGACGGCGGTCTGCTCACCCAGGCCCGCCGTGAGCTCGAGGTCTGGTCGCTGCCCGCGGCCATCCCCGAGCGCATCGAGGTGGACGTCACCCCGATGAAGATCACCGAGGTGCTCCACATCAACGATGTGAAGCTGCCCGCGGGCGTGTCGGTGAAGACGAACGTCAACTACACCCTGGCCGTCATCAGCGCGCCCGAGGCCGCTGAGGCGGGTCCGGCGGCGGCTGCCGCGGCGGCGGCTCCGGCCAAGGACGCGAAGGCGGCTCCGGCCAAGGACGCGAAGGCGCCGGCGAAGAAGTAAGCTGTCGTCACCCGCTGTCTTCCTGGAGCGGGGCCGGCCCGGTAAGGGGCTGGCCCCGTTTCTCGTTTCGGGAGCCACGTCATGAAGCTCATCGTCGGGCTGGGCAATCCGGGGCGCGAGTACGAGCGGCACCGGCACAACATCGGGTTCATGGTGGTGGAGGCGCTGCTGGCGCGGGCCCGCGCGAGCCTGAACCAGGAGAAGTTCGCCGCCAAGGTGGGCCAGGGCACGCTCGCGGGCGAGCGCGTCCTCTTCGTGGAGCCGCAGACGTTCATGAACCTGTCGGGCCGCTCCGTCGCGGAGGCGGCGCGCTTCTACAAGGTGGCCGTGGAGGACGTGCTCGTCATCCATGATGAGCTGGACCTGCCCCTGGGCCGGCTGCAGCTCAAGGCCGGCGGCGGCAGCGGGGGCCACAACGGCCTCAAGAGCATCGTCTCCAGCCTGGGCGACGAGAGCTTCATCCGCCTGCGCTTCGGCATTGGCAAGCCGGAGGGCCCCAACGCCCGCGAGCGCGTGTCCGGCTACGTGCTGTCCAATTTCGACGACGGCGAGCGCCGGGAGATGGACGCGCTCATCGACCGGGCCATGGACATGGCGGAGCTCTGGATTCGCGAGGGCCTGTCGGTGGCCATGAACCGGTTCAACCGGAAGGCCTGAGCGGCCTGGAGCACCCCTGGCGGGCGGCCAGGGCGCCCGGCCGCTTGACTTGGTCCGGGGCCCCCCATAGAAGGCCCGTTCCCTCATCGGGGATGACCCGGTGGGATGTTCTTTTCCAGCTTCCCGTGTTGGTACACGGGACGTAGCGCGAAGGAGACGGGCGCGCGGTTTCCCGTCCCCGGTGGTGGGCCTCCTGGCCTGCTGACCGTTTCCCCGCTCTCCGGATTGTCTGGAGGGCACTCGACCCCAAGGGGAGAGAAAACAATGGCTGAGACGCAGGCCGCGACGCGGCTTCGTGAGTACGAGACCATCTTCCTGGTCAAGCCGGACCTGACGGACGACAACGTGGACAAGCTCAAGGAGCGCGTCCGCGGCATCGTTTCCCGTGAAGGTGGCAAGGTCATTCGCTTCACGGTGTGGGGCAAGAAGAAGACCCTGTTCCCCGTGGCGAAGCAGCCCCGCGCCATCTACGTGCACACCCACTTCCTGGGCGGCGCGAAGCTGGTGGCGGAAATCGAGCGTAACCTCCGCAACCTGGACGAGGTCACCCGCTACATCTCCGTGAAGATCGCGGACGAGGTGGACCCCGAGACGCGTCCGGTGCTCGAGGACGTGAAGCTGGCTGGCGACGTCGAGGAGACCCGTCCGGGTGCCTCTCCGGAGCGCGAGGGCGGCTTCCGCTCCGAGGGTTCCGAGGAGCAGGGCGGCGATTCCGACGAGGAGTCGTCCGAGGAGGCCTGAAGGCCTTCTGGGTCCATTCGTTAGAGACCATTCCAGGATACGAGAACGCTCATGAGCAACGGAACGGATAGCAAGACGGCCTCTGCCCCCGCCGCCCGCAGCGGTGGTGGCTTCGGCGGTGGTGGTTCGCGCGGTGGTGGTGACCGGGGTGACCGCGGTGGTGATCGCGGCGACCGCGGCGGCGGTATGGGTGGTGACGACGACAAGCGCGGCGGTGGCCGTGGCTTCGGCCGCAAGAAGGTCTGCCGGTTCTGCGCGGAGAAGAACGCGTCGGTGGACTTCAAGGACCAGGCGACGCTGAAGTACTTCGTCACCGAGCGCGGCAAGATCATCCCCCGCCGCATCTCCGGCAACTGCGCCAAGCACCAGCGCGAAGTGGCGGTGGCCATCAAGCGCGCCCGCGGCATCGCGCTCCTCCCCTACAACGCGGTGGTCGGCTAGTCCGCCGGTCCGCACAGGAGACTGAACATGAAGGTCATTCTGCGTGAGGACATCGAGAACCTGGGCAAGTCCGGGGAACTCGTCACCGTGAAGGACGGCTTCGGCCGCAACTTCCTCCTGCCCCGCAAGAAGGCGGTTCTGGCCAGCGAGCAGAACCTCCGTCAGTTGGAGCACGAGAAGGCGGTCATCGCCGCTCGGAACGCCAAGCTGAAGGGCGCGGCCGAGGAGCAGGCGAAGAAGATTGGCGCCATCAAGGTCGCCATCAAGCGCCGCGTCGGCGATCAGGACAAGCTGTTCGGCTCCGTCACGGCGCTGGACATCGCGGAGGCGGTTGCCGCCGAGGGTCAGAGCATCGACCGCCGCCACATCCACCTGCCCGAGCCCATCAAGGCCCTGGGCAACTACGAGGTGGAGCTGCGCCTGCACCGCGACGTGGTCGCGAAGATCAAGCTCGAGGTCCTGCCGGAGTAATCCTCCGTCGAGACTCGACGTTGTTCGGTGAGGCCGTCCGGGGAGACCCGGGCGGCCTTTCCATTTGGGCCCCTGTCCCGCTCCGGCTCGCGCCCCCGCCGGTCCGGCTGGCGACAAACGCGTGGGGTGATGCGCGCGGGGTGCCTATGTCGGTGCGGAGGGAGCCGCCCGAATGCCCACCACCGCCGCGCCGCACACGCCCGATGCCCACCGCCCCGACCTGGATTGGCTCCGGGTCGTGTGCATCCTCCTGCTGCACCTGTTCCACACGGGGATGATGTTCAACACCTGGGGCTGGCACGTGAAGAGCCCGCAGGCCCTGCCCTGGCTGGAGCCGCCCATGGAGGTGCTGCACCACCTGCGCATGCCGTTGCTGATGTGCATCTCCGGCCTGGGCACCGCGTTCGCCCTGCGGCGGCGCTCGCTGGGCACCTTCACGAAGGACCGCGTGAAGCGGCTCCTGGGGCCGCTGGTCTTCGGCATGTTCGTGGTGGTGCCGCCGCAAATCTACGTGGAGCGGCTCCAGCGCGGGACGTTCGAGGGAAGCTACGCGGACTTCTATCCGTCCGTGTTCGGCTTCGTGCCCTACCCCGCCGGCAGCTTCAGTTGGCACCACCTCTGGTTCGTCGCCTACCTCTTCGTCTACTGCCTGCTCGCGCTGCCCCTGTTCGCGCTGCTCCGCACGGGCCCCGGGCAGGCCTGGCTCGCAAAGGCCGAGGCGTGGCTGTGCCGGGGGTGGAACGTGGCCTGGGGGTTCCTGCCGCTCGCGCTCAACGAGGTGCTGCTGCGGGACTTCCCCCACACGCATGCGCTCCTCGACGACCCGAGGGCGTTCATCCACTACGGCCTGTTCTTCCTGAGCGGCCATCTGCTGGGCCGGTGTCCGCGCGTCTGGGAGCACCTCATGTCGCGGCGCAAGGCGCTGCTGGGGGCGAGCGCGGTGGTCTTCGCCATCATGGTGCCGCCGAACGAGTTCCCCTTCATTCCGGAGACGCTGGGACGCACCGCGCTTCAGTGGTTCGTCATGCTGACGGCGCTGGCCTGGGCGCGAGCCTGCATCCATGACCGGCGGCCATGGCTCCGACACGCGCGCGAGCTGGCCTATCCGTTCTACATCCTCCACCAGACGGTCATCGTCGTCGTCGGCTTCGCGCTGCTCACGTGGACGATGGGCCCGTGGACGCTCTTCCTCGCGGTGCTGACGGTGTCGTTCTTGCTCACGTGGGGGCTGTGCCTGGCGGTGGCCCGCGTGCCCTGGCTGCGAGCGTGCTTCGGGATGACGGCGCGCGCGGCGTCGCGGGTGCCCGCTCGGGCCGCGAGCCCGGTGCATACTGGGTGAGTCCATCCATGCCGACTCCCTCGTCCCAGGCTTCCATCGTGGCTTCGTGGCAGTGGCCTCGCATCCACGCGCGTCCCGCGCTGGCGTTGCTGGGCTTCTGCGTGGCCCTGGGGCTGCTCCTGGGGCTCACGGTGTGCCTCAACATCCTCGCGGAGGGGGGCACCGTGCCGGGGCTGCGCCCCTTCGTCTGGGAGCTCACGGGGGCACTTGGCGCGTGGCTGGTGCTGCCCATCCTCTTCACGGCGGTGATCAACGCGCCGGGCCCTCGCGTGGGCTGGGGGCGGTTCCTGGGCATCCACGCGGTGGCCTTCCTGCTCTTCACCAGCGCGCACATCGTGCTGATGGCGGTAACGCGGCAGGGGCTCTACGCGCTGTTCGACTGGGGCCCGTACGACTATGGGGCGATGGCCTTTCGCATCCCCATGGAGGCGATGAAGGACCTCCTCTCCTACAGTCTGGGCGCCACCTTCGTGAGCCTGTTCACGGCGTGGAAGGAGCGGCAGGACCGCGCGCTGCGCGAGGCGTCCCTGGAGGGCGAGCTGCGCGCCGCCCAGCTCCAGGCCCTCACGGGCCAACTGCACCCGCACTTCCTCTTCAACGCGCTGAACACCGTGAGCGCGGTGATGTACGAGGACCTCGCGCGCACGGACCGGCTGCTCAGCGACCTGGGCGGACTGCTGCGCGCCAGCCTGGAGCGGCGTGAGGCCACCTGGACGCTGGCGGAGGAACGCACCCAGGCCGCGCGCTTCGTGGCGCTGCTGGCCGCGCGCTTCGGTGAACGCGTCTGTGTGCGCTGGGAGGTGGCCCCGGGGCTGGAGCAGGTGCAGGTGCCATGCTTCGCGCTGCAAGCGCTGGTGGACAACGCCGTGAAGCACAACCAGGATCGGACGGAGCCGCTGGAGGTCCGCATCCGCGCCCGCGAGGACGGGCCCGACTGGAGGCTGGAAGTGGAGGACACGGGCCGGGGCTTCGGGAGCCGCTCCCCCGCGTCGGGCACCGGCGTGGGGCTGGCGCACCTGGAGCGAATCCTCGCGCTGCTCCACGACGGACGTGCCCGACTGGAGCGAGGCCAAGGCCCCGAGGGCGGTGCGCGCGTGGCGCTGTTGCTGCCTCGGGAGGCCGCGCCATGACGCGCTTCCGGGTCCTGGTGGCGGATGACGAAGCGCCCGCCCGCGCCAAGGTGAAGCGCCTGCTCGCGGACGACGCGCGCTTCGTGCTGGAGGGCGAGGCTTCGGACGGGACGGAGACGCTGAACCGCGTGGCGGCGCTACGGCCGGACCTGCTGGTGCTCGACGTGCAGATGCCCGGCCTCACCGGCTTCGAAGTGCTGGAGGCACTGGGCCCCGAGCAATGCCCCGCCGTCATCTTCTCCACCGCCTACGACGCCTTCGCCGTCGCCGCCTTCGAAGCGCAAGCCGTGGACTACCTCCTCAAGCCCTACGACGCGGAGCGCTTCGCCCGCGCGCTGGAGCGCGCCTACACCGTGCTCCAAGGTGGCCTGCCGGAGACAGCGCGCCTCCAGGCCCTCCTGGCCGACCTGGGCCGGGCGCCCTCGAGCCGCCCGCTGGAGCGACTGGTGGTGAAGGCGGGCGAGGCCTGGGTGCCGCTGCGCCTGACGGACGTCTGGCGCCTGTCCTCGGAGGACAAGTACGTCCGGCTCCACACCGCCCAGGGCGAGCACCTGGTGCGTCAGACGCTCCGAAGCCTGGAGGAGCGGCTGGACCCCACGCGCTTCGTACGGGTCCACCGGGGCGACATCGTCAACCTGGACGCCGTGGCCCGCTTGGAGCCCTGGACGCACGGAGACGGCATCCTCGTCCTCAAGGATGGCAGCTCGGTCGTCCTCAGCCGCACGTGGCGTGAAGCGTTCCTCCAGCGGTGGGGACTCGAGGGGTAGGCGTCCGTGCTACAGCTTTGTAGCAAAACTTGGCTGTGTCAGCCCTGCCTGTAGAGTGGGCGAGCCGCCATGGAGAATGTCCACGAGTTCAGAGAGGGTCGGAAGGTCCACGAGGACCTCGCCGCCGAGCGCGCGGTGTTGGGCGCCGTGCTGGCGGACAACACGCTGATCGCCGCGGTGGGCGAGGTCGTCCACCCCGAGGACTTCTCCAGCCCCGCGCACGCCCAGATTTTCGAGGCGATGCTCAAGCTCGACGGCCAGTCGCGACAGGTGGACCACCTGACGCTGGCCGAGGAGCTGAAGGTGTTGGGCCACCTCGTGTCGGTGGGCGGCCCGGCCTACCTGATGCGGCTGGACCAGGTGGTCCCCATCGCGTCCAACGCGGTCCAGTACGCGCAGATCGTCAAGGACCAGGCCATCCGCCGCCGCCTGGCCCAGGCGGGCAAGGAGATTCAAGACCTCGCCAGCCAGGAGACGGGCGAGCTGGAGGTCCTGCTCGACGAAGCCGAGCGCAAGGTGTTCCTCCTCGCGGAGAAGAAGCGCGAGGGCGACCTGCGCCCGGTCAGCGAGCTGATGGAGCACACGCTCGATCTGCTCGACAAGATGAAGGCGGCGGCCACGGGCATCACGGGCCTGTCCACCGGCTACATCGACCTGGACAACCAGCTCACCGGCCTGCACGCCGGCGAGCTCATCATCCTCGCGGCGCGTCCCGGCATCGGGAAGACGTCCTTCGCGATGAACATCGCGGTGCACGCGGCGCTGAAGGAGAACAAGGCCGTCGGCATCTTCAGCCTCGAAATGCCCGCCGACCAGTTGCTGATGCGTCTGCTGGCCTCCACCGCGCGCGTGGACATGAAGAAGCTGCGCGGCGGCCGCCTGACGCCGCACGACGAGGAGAAGTTCCAGGAGATGGCGGGCGCGCTCTACAACGCGCCCATCTACATCGACGACTCCGGCGGTCTGTCCCCGTTCGACCTGCGCGCCAAGGCCCGCCGCGTGAAGCAGCGCGACCCACGCCTGTCGCTCATCGTCATCGACTACCTCCAGCTCATGCACCAGAAGGGCAAGGTGGAGAGCCGCCAGTTGGAGGTCGCCGAAATCTCCCGCGCGCTGAAGCAGCTCGCCAAGGAGCTGGAGGTGCCCATCATCGCGCTCAGTCAGCTCAGCCGAAAGGTGGAGGACCGCAAGGACGGCAAGCCCCTGCTGTCCGACCTGCGTGAGTCCGGCTCCATCGAGCAGGACGCCGACGTGGTGATGTTCATCCACCGTGAGACGTCTGAAGAGGGCCCCGACGGGCAGCCGGCGCAACAGTCGAGCACCGTGATTCCCGTGGAGCTCATCGTCGCCAAGCAGCGTAACGGCCCCATCGGCTCCATCGACCTGGTGTTCCTGGCCGAGTACACGCGCTTCGAGAGCCGCCAACGCACGGACTGACGGCCGCTTCGGTCCACGCTGGCGCGCACCCCATGCGCCCAGCGCGGGCCCTCAGGAGCGCCGAGCCGCGTCCAACCCACCGCGAGCCTCCCGCGGCACGGGCTTCGCCCTACTCCGAGCCTGTCCGCAGGTAACGGACCACCAGCGCCCGGGCGGAGCGCACCGCCGTCTCCATCGTGCGTCCCCGGCCCAGCTCCGTGGCCAGCGCGGAGGCCAACCGGCAGCCTGTTCCACGCCGCCCGGGTGAGCGCGCCAACCGCTTTCCTTCCAGCACCCGCACGCGGCCTGGAGTGGCCAGCACATCCGCCAGTCCCTGCGTGTCCGGCAGGTGCCCGCCCTTCACCAGCACCGCGCCAAAGCCATGGCGTGCCAGCGACTCGGCGGCTTCCGCGGCCTCCGCCACGGTGCGCGCGACCGGCCGCCCCAGCAGCCACCCGGCCTCATCCAGGTTCGGCGTGAGCACCACGCGAGGTCCCGCCAGGGACAAGTAGGCACGCGCGGACAGGCGCGTCAGGGGCTCGCCCCGCGACGTGCGCACCACGGGGTCCACCACCCACCAGGGGTCGGTGCCCGAAAGGGCCGCCTGCGCGGCCGCGAGCTGCGCGCGGGCCGGCACCATGCCGCACTTCACCGCGTGCAGCGGCCCCAGCTCCAGCGCGGCCACCACCTGCGCCGTCAACACGCGCGGCGGAGAGGCCGTCCAGGTGAAGGTCCGCGTCCCCTGCGCCGTCTGCGCGGAGGGCACCGCCACCGGCTGCCCTCGCAGCGCGCGCACCGCGGCCACGTCCGCCAGCAACCCCGCCCTGCCCGTGGGCTCCAGGCCCGCCAACAGCAGGACGCGAGGGCTCACCGGCGGTGCTCGCGCGCCTTCTGCACGAACGACTTGTAGAGTCCCACGTGCACCGGAATGGTCGTCGACATGTATTCGGGGTGCCACTGCACGCCCAAGGCGAAGACGTGCACCGTGGACTCGATGGCCTCCACCACGCCGTCCGGAGCCACCGCCGTGATGACCACGTCCTTGCCCACGCTGCGCACCGACTGGTGATGCGTGGAGTTGACCATCAACTGCCCGTGCCCCACCGCCTCCGCCAGCAACGTGCTGTTCTTCACGTCCACCGGGTGCTGGGGATGGGTGCGGTCATGCTTCTGCTCGTGCTCGCGGGCGCCTTCCACCTCGCGGCCGATGTCCTGGAACAACGTGCCGCCCAGGATGACGTTGAGCAACTGCATCCCGCCGCAGATGCCCAGCACCGGCATGTTGCGCTTGAGCGCGCCGCGCATCAGCGCCGCCTCGAACGCGGTGCGCCCCTCCTTCAGCGCCCCCAGGCCCTCGCGGGCTTCCTCGCCGTAGGCGGAAGGCGGAATGTCGAACGCCCCCCCGGTGACGAGCACCCCGGAGACGCGGTCCAGATAGGACTCCACGCACGCGATGTCGTCCGAGTACGGCAACACGAAGGGCAGCCCGCCCGCGCGCAGCACCGCGTCCGCGTACGGGACCTTGAGTTCGTAGCGCGCGAAGGCCTGCTCTCCAGCAGGACTCCAGTCCGGGGTGATGCCGATGTTGGGGCGGCGCGGCGCCGGCCCGTGGTGACGCGGATGGTTGTTCATGGAAGCTCCTGGCTTCGAGGCTATGCCCCGGAGCGCCCCTGTTCAAACGCGGCCATCAGCAGCCTCACACGCTCGGTGATATCAGCGGCAAGCAACGCATCCGAGACGACCGCCGCGCAGTGCGCTCCCGCCGCCGCCACCCGCGCGATGTTCGCCAGCCCCACCCCGCCAATCCCCACCACCGGCAGCGGGCTTTCCCTGACGACGGCCGCGAAGGCCTCCAGCCCCATCACCGGCGCCGGAACCTGCTTCGTCGTCGTGGCGAAGAGGGGCCCCAGCCCCACGTAGTCCGCGCCCGCCGCCTGCGCCGCCCGCGCGCCCGCCACGTCGCGGACCGTCACGCCCACCCACCGCCCAGGCCCCAGCAACGCGCGCGCGTCTTCGGGCGGCACGTCCTCGTCGCCCACATGCACGCCGTCCGCGTCCGCCAGCAGCGCCAGGTCCACCCGGTCGTTCACCAGGCAGAGCACGCCCTCCCGGCGGCACAGCGCCACCACCTGCCGCGCGGCGGCCAGGGCCTCGCGGGCCGGGGTGCGCTTCATGCGCAGTTGCACCACGCGGGCCCCGCCGGCCACCAGGCGGGCCGCCTTGTCCACCAGTGAAAGCTCCGGCAGGACGGTGTCGTCACACAGCAGGTAGAGACCGCGGGGAAGGTGCGGGTGAGACGGTGCGTTCATCGGCTCTGGTAGGCGGGACGGCGGCGTTGACAGACGGCCACCCTGCTATAAGGTGCCGCGCTGTTTTCCAAGCAATTCTGAGGATTTGAACCATGGCGGATTCGGCGGACCCGAAGTACCTCGATAAGCGCACCGCGGAGCGGTACGTGCGCTCTGGCCAGCTCGACGAAGCGGCGTACGAGCGCCACCTCCAGGGGCTGCCTGACGTGGCGGAGAAGTCCGTTCCGATTGAGACCCTCATGCTCGACGACGTCGATGACTTCGACGATGAGGACGACTTCGACGACGAGGACGATGACACGTCCGACGACGACGATGCCTCCGACGACGACGCGTCCGACGACGAGGACGGGGACGACGACACCGCCACGGCCACCGCCGCCGTTGCCGCCGCGAGCTCCGATGACAGCGCCGCCGCCGCCGCCGCGGATGACAGCGATGACGACGCGGATGACAGCGACGACGCCGCGGACGACAGCGACGACGCCGACGACAGCGACAGCGCGTCGAAGAGCGACGACGAGGGTCCGGTCTCCGCATGAGCTCCGGGGACGAGAAGCGCGGCGAGACCTTCGTGATGCGGGGGGAAGCGCGCTCCGCGTCCGAAGAGTCGATTTCCTTCAGCACCTTCATCGTGGGGTTGGGCACCGCGGTGCTCATCCACCTGGGAGGTGCTCCCAATCCGGAAACGGGCCAGTTGGAGAAGGATCTGCCGCTGGCCCGGCAGAACCTGGATCTCCTGTCCATGCTGCGCGCGAAGACGCGCGGCAACCTCACGCAGGAGGAAGAGAAGCTCTTTGACGGGCTGCTCGCGGACCTGCGCCTGCGCTACGTGGAGGCGACCAAGCGTTGACGGCTTCGAGCATGAAAGGCCTGCCGGGCGGCATTCGTTTCGCCGCGATGGTGGGCATGGTGTTCTCCGCGTTCACGGGCTGGAGCGCGCTGCAGGAGGCCTTCAGCCTCGCCCGCTTCTTCGAGTCGCGCTCGCGCCTCCTCGAACAGGGGGAGTCGACCCTGACCGGGCCAACGCTGGAGCTGTACCGGCGGGTGATGGAGACGTACTTCGCCGCCCTGGAGCCCATGCACGAGCCCCGCGTCGTGCTGATGGCGATGCTGACCGTGACGTGCTCGTTCGTCTTCGTGGCGTCGGGGCGGCTGCTGCGGCCGTACGGCCTGCGGCGGGATGGGATGCGCCGGGTGCTCGGCCGCGCCGCCATCCTGACGGCGGTGCTCCGGACCATTGATGGAGCGCAGCTCGCCGCGGTGGCCCGCCAGGTGGGAAGCACCCTGGCGGCCTCCCTGGACTTGGTCCCCAACCTGCCGCCCGACGCCAACACCGCGGAGATGGGACAGACCCTCCCGGGCGTCATCGCGGGGGGCGCCATGCTTTTCACGCTGCTGGTGGCGGGAACCTTCGCCATCCTGGGGCAGTACTTCCGCAGCGAGGGCGTCCGCCTCGCGGTCGCCGTGCAGGATGGCCCGCAGGAGGAATAGCCGTCCCCTCGTTCAGAGGACGTCGGACTCCGGGAGCGCCACCTGCCCCGTCGGCAGCAGGGCCTCCAGGAAGGCCTCGCCCTCCGCGTCGTGCCCCTCGAGCGCCAGCTCGTGGCTCGGGGACACGCGGTGCAGCCGCAGCAGCTCCTTGCGCGTCAGGCCGAACACGTAGGCCAGGTGGCCCATGGGCCACCGCTCCTGCATGTACTTGAAGGCCGCGTCGTCCATCTCGTCCAGGGGGACAGGGAGCTCGACGTCCTCGTAGACGACCCGGTCGCCACCCACCCGCCGGCCGTTGCCGTAGGCGAGGACTTCCTCGCCCTCGTCTGGATCATAGACGTAGGCCTGGACGGTGACGTTCGCGGCGCGGGACAGCAGCCGGGCGAGCGCATGGTGGGCCGCATACCAGTGCGCGCCCTGCCGTCCTTCGGTGAAGGGCCCCACGAAGGCGAGCCGGACCACCTTGCGGCGCCGGTTGACGGAGACCATCAGCCCCGTCGCGCCCATCGCCCTGTCCAGCGACAGCGCTTCACGCGCCAGCCGGAGCAGCTCCAGGCCGCCGAAGCTTTCGAGTCGTACGAGATATCCGCCGTGTGCTTTCAGTGTCAGCCCCCCAGGGGATTGGGCGCCGCCTATACCCGGCATCATACCCCATGGCAACTCCGGCACCGAGGAAAGCGGGCGGTTACCAGGAGTCCAAACATTTTCAGGGCGAGCGAAACCGATGCGCCACGCGCGCTGCTTGCCAAGGGGTCTTCGACTCTTACGTTGGAGGCATGCGACTCGACAAGTACACAGTGAAGGCGCAGGAGGCGATCCAAGAGGGTCAGACTCTGGCCCGTCGGGCGGATAATCCGCAGTACGAGCCCGAGCACCTGGCCGCGGCGTTGCTTGGTCAGAAGGACGGCATCGTCGAGCCCCTGCTCCGCAAGATTGGCGCGGACGTGAAGCTGTTCGCCGCGAGGCTGGGCGAAGCGCTCCAGAAGCTTCCCCGGATGCAGGGCGGCGAGAGCGCGATGCTCGGCCAGCGGCTGCTGAAGACGTTCGACAAGGCCGAGGACGAGGCCAAGTCCCTCAAGGACGAGTTCATCTCCTCCGAGCACCTGCTGCTCGCGCTCACCCATGACAAGGGCGCGGTGGGCGAGGTGATGAAGTCCTCGGGCGTCACGCGCGAGCGCGTGCTGTCCGGACTGAAGGAGGTCCGAGGCTCCGGGCGCGTGACGAGCCAGGACGCGGAGTCCACCTACCAGGCGCTGGAGAAGTACGGCCGCGACCTCACGGACGCGGCGCGCTCCGGCAAGCTCGACCCCGTCATCGGGCGCGACGAGGAGATTCGCCGGTGCATCCAGGTGCTGAGCCGGCGCACGAAGAACAACCCGGTGCTCATCGGTGAGCCCGGCGTGGGCAAGACGGCCATCGCGGAGGGTCTCGCGCGGCGCATCGTCGACGGTGACGTGCCCGAGGGCCTGAAGAACAAGCGCCTGGTGTCCCTGGACCTGGGCGCCATGGTGGCCGGCGCCAAGTACCGCGGCGAGTTCGAGGAGCGCCTCAAGGCCGTCCTCAAGGAGATCGCCGACGCGGCGGGCGAGGTCATCCTCTTCATCGACGAGCTCCACACGCTGGTGGGCGCGGGCAAGGCCGAAGGGGCCATGGACGCGGGCAACATGCTCAAGCCGGCGCTGGCGCGCGGCGAGCTGCACTGCATTGGCGCCACCACGCTGGACGAGTACCGCAAGCACATCGAAAAGGACGCCGCGCTGGAGCGCCGCTTCCAGCCCGTGATGGTGGGCGAGCCCAGCGTGCACGACACCATCAGCATCCTGCGCGGCCTGAAGGAGCGCTACGAGGTGCACCACGGCGTGCGCATCCAGGACAACGCCCTAGTGGCCGCCGCCACGCTCAGCCACCGCTACATCGCGGACCGGTTCCTGCCGGACAAGGCCATCGACCTGGTCGACGAGGCCTCCAGCCGCCTGCGCATCGAAATCGACTCCATGCCCACGGAGCTGGACGACGTGCGCCGGAAGATGACGCAGCTCCAGATTGAGCGGGAGGGCCTGCGCAAGGAGACGGACCTGCACTCGCAGGAGCGCCTGGGTCAGATTGAGAAGGAGCTGGCCAACCTCAGCGAGAAGTTCAACGCGCTCAAGGTGCACTGGGACGCGGAGAAGTCCGCCATTGGCGCCATCCGCGCGCTGAAGGAGAAGCAGGAGAAGGCGAAGAACGACCAGGCCGCGGCCGAGCGTCAGGGCGACCTGAACCGCGCGGCAGAGCTGAAGTTCGGCGTCATCCCCTCGCTCGACAAGGAGCTGAAGGCGCAGAACGAGAAGCTGGCCGAGCTGCAGAAGAACCAGAAGTTCCTCAAGGAAGAGGTCGACGCGGAGGACATCGCCGAGGTGGTGGCCAAGTGGACGGGCATCCCCGTCTCGCGGTTGATGGAGGGCGAGGTCCAGAAGCTGGTCCACATGGAGGACCGGCTGGCCAAGCGCGTGATTGGCCAGCGCAGCGCCATCGAGGCGGTGTCCAACGCCGTGCGCCGCGCGCGCAGCGGGCTGCAGGACCCCAACCGCCCCATTGGCTCGTTCATCTTCCTGGGCCCCACGGGCGTGGGCAAGACGGAGACGGCCAAGGCGCTGGCGGAGTTCCTCTTCGATGATGACTCCGCCATGGTCCGCATCGACATGTCCGAGTACATGGAGAAGCACTCCGTGGCCCGGCTGGTGGGCGCGCCTCCGGGGTACGTTGGCTACGAGGAAGGCGGCCAGCTCACGGAGGCCGTGCGCCGGCGGCCGTACACGGTGGTCCTCTTCGACGAAATCGAGAAGGCGCACCACGACGTCTTCAACGTGCTGCTCCAGATTCTCGACGAGGGCCGGCTCACCGACAGCCAGGGCCGCACGGTGGACTTCAAGAACACGGTGCTCATCCTCACGTCCAACCTGGGCTCGCAGGACATCCAGGCCGGCATGGCGGGCAAGGAGGAGCTGGACGAGCGCACGCGTGAAGAGGTGATGGACGCGCTGCGAAGCCACTTCCGTCCGGAGTTCCTCAACCGCGTGGACGAGGTCGTCATCTTCGAGCCGCTGCGGAAGAAGGACATCTACCGCATCGTGGACCTGCAGTTGGCGCGCCTGTCCAAGCTGCTGGCCGACAAGCGGCTGACGCTGGAGCTGACGGAGAAGGCGCGCGAGCTGCTCGCGGAGCGCGGCTACGACCCGACGTACGGCGCGCGGCCCCTGAAGCGCGCGGTGCAGAAGAACCTGTTGGACCCGCTGGCCCTCAAGGTGCTGGGCGGTGAGTTCGTCCCCGGTGACCACATCCAGGCGGATGCGGGCCCCGACGGGCTCGCCTTCGCCAAGGTGCTGGTGGACACCACGAAGAACGTGAAGCGTTCGGCCTGAGTCCGGGCGCTCACGGAGGTCCCCTGGCCCGGCGTCGTGGCTTGACGCCGGGCCGCTTCCCGCGAGAAGAGCCCCGGCCATGAAGCCCTGGGAGACGGTCGATCGCGCGGAGGCCCCCGGCGTGGGGGAAATCACCCTGGTCCGGCGCGGGGACGAATACGTCTTCCGTGTGCGAGGCCAGACGCTCATGTCCAGCCGGCAGCACGGCTCCGAGGAGGCCCTGGCGAAGGCGGGCTGCGAGGGCCTGGCGGAACGAAGCAACGCCCGGGTGCTCGTGGGCGGGCTGGGCTTCGGCTACACGACGCGGGCCGTGCTGGACACGCTGGGCCCCGACGCCCGCGTCACCGTGGCGGAGCTGCTCCCCGTGGTGGTGACGTGGAACCGGAGCCACCTGGCGGCCCTGGCCGGCGCGCCGCTGGAGGACCCTCGCGTCGCCGTGGTGGAGGGCGACGTGGGCAAGCACATGGCCCGGACGGCTGGGGCCTACGACGCCATCCTGCTGGACGTGGACAACGGGCCCACCGCCCTCACCCACCCCGACAACCACGGCCTCTACGGGCGCGTGGGACTGGCACACGCCGTCCAGGCGTTGCGGCCCGGGGGCTCACTGGGCGTGTGGAGCGCCGGGCCCTCCCCCGCCTTCGAGCGCCGCATGGAGCAGGCGGGGTTCACCGTCCAGACGCTGCACCCGGCGGCCCACGGCACCAAGGGCACGCGGCACACCCTGTTCATCGGCAAGCGGAGGCCCCAGGGACGGCGTTAGTAGGGGCCCCATGATTCCTTTCTCCGTCCTCGACCTCTCGCCCGTCACCCAGGGCTCCACCGCGTCCGACGCGCTCCGGAACACGCTCGACCTGGCGCGGCACGCGGAGGAATGGGGCTACCAGCGCTTCTGGCTGGCCGAGCACCACAACATGACGGGCATCGCCAGCGCGGCCACGTCCGTGGTCATCGGCTACGTCGCCGGAGGCACGAAGCACATCCGCGTGGGCTCGGGCGGCATCATGCTGCCCAACCACGCGCCGCTCGTCATCGCCGAGCAGTTCGGGACGCTGGAGACGCTCTACCCGGGGCGCATCGACCTGGGGCTCGGCCGGGCGCCGGGCACGGACATGCTGACGGCGCGCGCCCTGCGGCGCGACATGGCGGCGAGCGCGGACAGCTTTCCCCAGGACGTGGTGGAGCTGAAGTCCTACTTCGAGCCCACCGAGTCCGGTCAGCTCATCCAGGCGGTGCCCGGGGCCGGCTTGAGGGTGCCCATCTGGCTGCTCGGCTCCAGCCTGTTCAGCGCGCAGCTCGCGGCCGTGCTGGGCATGCCCTTCGCCTTCGCCTCCCACTTCGCGCCGGATGCCCTGCTGCAGGCCCTGGCCATCTACCGGGAGCGCTTCAAGCCGTCGGACGCGCTGGCCCGGCCCTACGCCATGGCGTGTGTGAATGTCTTCGCCGCGGACACGGACGCGGAGGCGCGCCGCCTCTTCAGCTCCGTGCAGCAGCAGTTCTTCCGGCTGCGCCGCGGGACGCCCGGACAACTGCCGCCCCCCGTGGATGACATCGACACGGTGGCCTCCCCCGTGGAGCGCGCGAGCGCCGACCATGCGCTCACGTATTCCATCGTCGGTGCCCCTGACACCGTCGAGCAGGGACTGGACGCCTTCATCCGCCTCACCGGCGTCGACGAGCTGATGGTGACGGGCATGGTCTACGACCCCGCCGCGCGCCTGCGCTCGTTCGAGCTGACGGCGCAAGCGCGCGCCCGGCTCGCCCAGGCGGAGGCCTCGCGGCGCGAGTAACCTCAAATGGCACAGCCAGCGCCCTTTTGTGACGGGGCGCGCTACACCGGCGCGTGCATCCCCCCTGTTTCCCGAGGGGTGAAGCGGACCCTTGTTGTGGCGTGAACAGTGCAATGGAGCGGAGGTGCAACACTTCATTCGCACCACACCAAGGTAGGACTTCATGCAGATGAATTTCACGGGTCGCCTGCTCGCGGCCGCGCTGCTGAGCGTCGCGGCTGGTTGTCAGGGTGATGAGACGTTGGACTCCGAGCCCCTGGCGGCTCAGGAAGCGGACGCGAAGAGCGACTGCGTCCAGCGCTTCGATGGCATCACGAACTGCCCGACGGGCAACGCCAAGCTGCGCGCCACGGACAAGGGCATCCAGGTCACCGGGCTCGGCGACACGAAGGCGGACGGCGTGGCCAGCCGCTTCACGCGCGCCTCGTCCTGGACCCAGACGACGGGCATCAACTTCGGCGGTAACAACGGCAGCCTGAACCTGTCCGCGCGCTCCGGCGACCAGGTGGTCAGCACGCTGAACGTCTCCGCGGGCCGCGAGCCCGGCAGCGTGCAGGTGACGCCGAACTTCACGGGCGCGCCGGGCGGCTCCAGCTACCGGATGAACGTCTACCGCGACGGCCAGCTCCAGGGCACGACGACCAACCCGGCCGCGCAGCGGCTCATCTTCTGGAACTGGTGGGACTTCATCCGTTACCTCGTCGCGCACGCGGACTTCTTCCAGATCGACATCATCATCTGGAAGAACGGCGTGGCGCAGATGGCGGAGCCGTCCAACGTGGGTGCCTGCGGCTGGCGTCTGCGCGCGGATGACCGCGACTTCACCTTTCAGCTCCCGGACGGCACCACCATCAGCGGCGACGAGGTGGAGTTCATCGAGGAGATCGAGAGCGGCCACTACCCGTACAACCTCTTCACGGGGATTGACGTGAACGCCTCCGCGAAGGAGTTCACCATCCTCGACGAGAAGATTGTCGCCGGGAAGAAGTAGTCTCCACCGCCCGTGCCTCGCATGGGCGACGCCCCGGGCAGGGAAGCCATCCTGCCTGGGGTTGTAGCGCGGTCCGTTCCACCCCGGGTCTTCTGGAGTCTCTTCGATGAAAGGGCGGCTGTTCCTCCTGGGCATCTCTGTCGGCGCCGTCGTGCTCATCGCCGTGTGGGCGAACACGAACCGGCTGCCACCGCCGCTCGAGCTGGGGGCGCTCGCGGCCAGATTGGAGCCCGGGGAAGAGCTGTCCGGCGGAGCGACCTCCGTTCCCGACCCGGGGCGGAATGCCTTTGGCCGCTCGCCCATGAACATGGCGCGCGAGCGCTGGCCGGAATTCCACGCGGGCAAGCGCATCTTCGACCGTGATTGGACGGACGTGGACGGCCCCGTCCATGTGGGGCCGCTGTTCATCGCGCCCTCCTGCATGACGTGCCACGTGAAGGACGGGCGTGGGCAGCCCCCGGCGTCCCCGAAGGAAACGCCAGTCTCGCTCGCGTTCCAGCTCAGCGGCCCGGAGGGCCACGGCGTCCATCCCCGCTACGGCGCCCAGCTCGACGTGCGGCACCTGGATGGCAAGAGCGCGGAGGGCACCGTCGAGGTCCGCTATGACGAAGTGACGGGGAGGTTCTCCTCGGGAGAGGCCTACGCGCTGCTCCGTCCCCGCTACACCTTCGCGGCCCTGTCCAAGGGCCCGCTCGAGGACGGCGTCCGCTTCTCGCCGCGCGTCGCGCCGGTGAACTTCGGGCTGGGGCTGCTGGAGGCGATTCCCGAAGCGGCGCTCCTGGCGAACGAGGACCCGGAGGACCGGAACCAGGACGGCATCTCTGGCCGCGCGAACCGGGTGATGACGGTGGAGGACGGCCAGACGCGCCTGGGCCGCTTCGGATGGAAGGCCAACCAGCCCACGCTCCGTCAGCAAGTGGCGCAGGCCCTGTCGGCGGACATGGGACTGACGACGACGGTGTTCCCGCTCGGGCAGGGCCAGGAGGCCCCCAGCGGCGACGCCGTCCCCGAGGTGACGCCCGAGGACCTGGAGAAGCTCGTCTTCTACACCCGGCTGGTGGCCGCGCCGAAGCGGCGGGACTGGGACGCGCCCACCACGCTGCGCGGCAAGGCGGTGTTCGAGGCCATCGGCTGCGCGAGCTGCCACCTGGCCACGCCCTTCGAGACGGAAGAGGTGCCCGGCTTCCCGGAGGTGTCGCGGCAGAAAATCTACCCGTACTCGGACCTGCTGCTGCACGACATGGGGGACGGGCTCGCGGACGGACGGCCGGATGGGCTCGCCAGCGGCACCGAATGGCGCACGCCTCCGCTGTGGGGCATTGGCCTGGTGAAGGCCGTGAATGGCCACACGCGCTTCCTGCACGACGGGCGCGCCCGCAACCTGGAAGAGGCCGTGTTGTGGCACGGCGGCGAGGCCGCCCTCGCGCAGGAGCGCTACACGCGCCTGCCGCTGACGGACCGGCAGGCGCTGCTCACGTTCCTCGAATCGCTCTGAGGGGCCCCGCCGCGCCCCGCGTCAGGAGGCCGCGACGCTCGGGGCGCTCCCCTCCCCCGGCGCGCGTCGCAGGGGCTGGGCCCGGCCGTAGGTGAGCGAGCGCCACATCCATTCGACGGGACCGAAGCGGAAGCGCGCCAGCCACAGGTGGCTGAACACCACCTGCACGGCGAAGATGGCGCAGCAGATGGCGAGCGCGCGCGACATCGGCAGCTTGCCGATGAGCCCCAGCCCCCAGCCGTTGTAGATCCAGATGCTCACCACGGACTGCATCAGGTAGTTCGTCAGGGCCATGCGCCCCACCGGGGACAAGACGCTCATCCAGCGGCGCCAGCGCTCCCGCTGGAACAGCAGCGCGAAGCCCGCGACATAGGCCGCCGCCGTGGCGATGTAGCCCGGCTCCTGGATGGCGGTGAGCACCAGCGTCCAGGGCCCCTTCGGGTCCCACAGCGTGCCCTCGGCGTTCAGACGCATGAGCGCGTAGCCGCCGCCGTTGATGACCAACCCCAGGAGCAGGCCCCACCCCAGAATCCGGCGCAGCAGCGGACGGTGCGTCTCCACGTCCTGGAGCAGCAACAGGCGTCCGGCGAGCAAGCCGAACAGGAAGCGCCCCAGGATGAGGCTCATCCAGAGCACCTGTCGGGGCTCGGTCCAGAAGAACGACAGGTAGAGGCGCGCGTTGCCCATCTGCGCCGTCCAGAAGGACTCGCTCGACAGCGCGGCCAGGGAGTCCGCGAAGAGGGCCTGGATGTTGGCCTGCCGGGCCTCCACCGCCGCCGCGGCGGCCTCCGCGCCGTGCATCAGGATGGGGATGTACCGGATGGCCGCGGGGACCACGAACGGCATCACGGTGACGAGCCCCAGGGCCCAGAACAACACCGTGCGATTGGAGCGGGCCCGGAAGGCCATCAACACCAGGCCCACCAGCGCGTAGACGTGGAGGATGTCACCGGTCCACACCAGCAGGGCGTGCGCGAATCCAATGCAGAGGAGCACGCCCAACCGCCGGCGGTAGAGCGGCACCGCGGAGGTGCCCCGCGCCTCCGCCCGACCAAGCTGGATGGAGAAGCCCAGGCCGAAGAGGAAGGCGAAGATGGAGATGAACTTCTGCGTCACCAGCGTCACGTAGAGGCCGGAGATGATCTGCTCCAGCAGCGGCTCGGCCAGCGCCTTCGCCTTCTCCTTGGGCAGGAGGACCCGGCCGCTCAACCAGACAAGGCTGTTGGAGACGAAGACTCCCCACAGCGCAAAACCCCGGAGGACATCCAGCAAGACGACTCGCTCGGAGGCCTCCACCGGCCGCGTCACGGGCGCGGCGGATGACGCGGACGTATCAGACTCGGACATCCCCGAAGCAGACGCCCTCCGATGATAAGCCGTCAATCTCCCGAGGTGCGCCTGCCCCTGGCGCGGCGGCCCGCCGAGCCCACGCGTGACAACTCCTGCCACCCCGGGTGTGGTGTAGTGGCGGCGCTCCCCGCAGAACAGGAACACGCTCTGTGAAGAACCCCCACCTGCTTCCCCTGCTCCTTCTCTCGCTGGCCACCCCCGCGGGCCTCGCGCTCGCGGCGGAGACGGCGCCCGTGCTCGGCGGGCTCGACGCGCTCTACCCCGACCTGGACGCGCTGTATCGCGATCTGCACCAGACGCCCGAGCTGTCCAATCAGGAGGCGAAGACGTCAGCGAAGCTGGCGGACCGGCTGCGCAAGCTCGGCTTCGAAGTGACGACGAAGGTGGGCGGCCATGGCGTGGTGGCCGTGCTGCGAAACGGCCCCGGCCCGACGGTGATGTTGCGCACGGACATGGACGGGCTGCCCGTGCTGGAGAAGACGGGCCTGCCCTACGCGAGCAAGGCCACGGTGAAGGACGCGGCGGGCGCGACGACGTCGGTCATGCACGCGTGCGGACACGACGTCCACATGACGGCGTGGATGGGCACGGCCACGCTGCTGGCCCGCGCGAAGAGCCGGTGGAAGGGCACGCTCTTGCTGGTGGGCCAGCCCGCGGAGGAGTTGGCGGCGGGCGCCCGGCAGATGCTCCAGGACGGCCTCTTCAAGCGCTTCCCCAAGCCGACCCATGCGCTGGCGCTCCACGTCAACACCGCCCCGGCGGGCACGGTGGAGTACCGCACGGGCTACGCGTTGGCGGGCGCGGACTCCATCGAAATCACGCTCCACGGCAAGGGCGGACACGGCGCGTATCCCCATTCAACCGTGGACCCGGTGGTGATGGCGGCGCGCGTCGTCCTCTCCCTCCAGACGCTCATCAGCCGGGAGCGCCACCCCTTGGAGCCCGCGGTGCTGTCGGTCGGCTCCATCCACGGTGGAACCAAGAACAACATCATCCCCGACGACGTGAAGCTCCAGCTCACCTTGCGCTGGTACAAGCCGGAGGTCCGCAAGGCGTTGCTGGACGGCCTCGAGCGCATCGTCAAAGCCGAAGCCATGGCGTCGGGTGCCCCCCGCCCGCCCGACATCACCGTCACCGAGGGCACGCCGTCGGTCTACAACGACCCAGCCCTCACCCAGCGACTGGTCGGCGCCGTGTCCCGCGTCCTGGGTGAAAAGAACCTCCAGGAGACGGAACCCGTCATGGGCGGCGAGGACTTCGCCGAATACGGGCGAGCGGGCATCCCCGCGGTGCTGCTCTGGCTTGGCTCCAGCGAGCCCCAGCGGCATGCCAAGGCGAAGGCCTCGGGAGAGGAGCTGCCGTCCATGCACTCGCCGCTCTTCGCGCCGGACCGGGAGCGCACGCTCCGCACGGGCGTCACCACGCTGACGACGGCCGCCTTGGAGTTGTTCGACAAGCCGTGAAGTCCTGGAAGCGGCCCGGCCTGCTGGCGTGCCGGGCGCGCGGGCCCTTCGCGGTGATTTGACTCGGCGGAATACGAAACCGTAGACAGGGAACCTCTCGCATCGCGACAGGAACTCCTTCCCTTGCTCAATCGCAATCACGTCCTGCGAACCCTGATGGGGGCTTCGCTGTGGTGTGCCGCTGGCTGCCAATCCGACGCCTTCGTGAGCCACGAAGGCACGGTGCGCAGCGGCACCTCCGTTCCCTTGAGCCTCCAGGTTCACTTCGGCCCTGACAGCCCGGAAAGCCGTGACGGGCAGATGGTCGCCTGCATCGCCCTGCCCTCGGGCTGGCAGGCGCCGGGCGGCACCTATACGTACGCGGGCGCGGCCCCCGTGGCCGCGCAGGCGGCGGAGGCGGAGCTCGTCAGCGAAGCCCAGTCCGCCTGGCCGGTGAGCGGCGCCGCGTGGCACTGCCTCGTGTCGGACCGCCTCACCACGGGGACCGAGTCGGTGCTGGCGACCGCGCAGCTCTCCCTGGCGGTGCCGTCCGTGGCGCAGGGCCCCTACAGGGTCCGCTACCAGAGCGGGTTCCGCAACGCCGGTCCGCCCCGGGCGAGGGTGAGACGCAGGCCTATCAGCCCGCGAACTTCACGGGGCGGCTGGAGCGGCTGCTCCACGTCAACGTGGCCCCCACCACCACCTTCGACCATTGGGATTCAGGCACCGCGACAGGCACCGAGGTGACGCCCTCCGCGGCGAGCGCGTGGCATGGGAACGGCACCTTCCTCGCCCTGACGAACAGCGGCGGCGCGGAGATGCTGCGCTCGTCGGACGGGCGCACGTGGACGGGCTTCACCCCCGTGAGCGCGGGCACCACCACGCCCATCCGCCTGGAGCGGCTCGTCTATTCGCAGCTCCGGTGGCTGGGCCTGTCGGACGGCCGCATCGTCGTCTCCACCGACAACGCGTTCACGTGGTCGCCCCTCTACCAGGCGCCACCGCGCGACGGTGAAACCGAGGGCCGCCGCTTCCTGGCCCTGGCCCTGAGCGGCAACCGGCTGGCCGCCGTGGGCACCGCGGGCCTCATCGCCACCTCCCGGGATGGCGCGACGTGGACGGATGAGAGCATCTCCAGCAACTACGACCTCGTGGCGCTGGCCCCGGGCCAGGACAGCTTCCTCGCCGCGGCCCTCCCCATGGCCGGAGCCCCCTCTGGCACGTCCGCGCTGGCGCGTCCCCGCGCGGAAGGCAGCGGCTGGGAGCTGGTCGAGCCCGCCACGTTGTCGGGCCTCACCCTCATGCAGCTCGCGGGTGGCAATGGCCGCTTCGTCGCCTACGCCGGGGCGCCCATGCCGCCGCCCTCGCCGCCCGCCGCGCTGGCGCCCCAGTCAGAAACCCCCACCCCGGGCTTCTACCGCTCCGAGGACCTGGGCAGCACCTGGGCGCGCGTGGGCCGCCTCCAGATTCCCTCGTCCACCGAGCCCCCCGCGCCGCTGGTGGCCTTTGTCGACCAGAGCTTCGTCGTGAGCTGGACGGGGACGCCGCCGCAGAGCCTGCCGGCGCTGCCCTCGTTCGAGCTGCACGTCTCCGCGGATGCCATGGAGTGGACGGCGCATCCGACGGGCGCGGGCGGAAGCTACACCGCGGAGTCCTTCGCGACGGGCGACACGTCCGTGGTGGCGGTGAGCCCGCGCCGCCTGCTGGTGGCCACGCGGCGCCCCTGGCCCCAGCCCGTGTTCGTCACGGAGCGACTGGATCCCTTCCGCGTGGGGACGAACTACCTCGTGGCCCTGGACGCCCGGGGCTCGGGCACGCTCACGTACGAGCTGGTGGGCACGCTGCCCCCGGGCCTGACGTTCCGCTCCACGGGCTCGTTCCACGGCACGCCGACGCAGGCGGGCAGCAGCGCCGTCACGGTGCGCGCGCGCGATGCCCGCGGCGGCGTGGCGGAGCGGACCTTCAGCGTGGACGTGGTGAGCGACCTGAGCATCTCCAGCGGCGCGCTCGCGTCCGCGACGCAGGGCAGCCCGTATGAGGCCCGCTTCACCGCCTCGGGAGGCCGGGCGCCCTACCTCTGGAACCTGGCCGGCGGGACGCTTCCCAGCGGACTGACGCTCCAGCAGACCGACGGCGCCTACGTGCTCAGCGGCAGGCCCACCCTGAGCGGCAACTTCGCGCTGACGGTGCGCGTGACGGACTCCGCGAACCAGACGGCCGAGCGAGCCGTGTCGCTGCAAATCGTCGCGCCCCCTC
The DNA here is from genome assembly GCF_000280925.3 of Myxococcus hansupus. Taxonomy (NCBI): domain Bacteria; kingdom Pseudomonadati; phylum Myxococcota; class Myxococcia; order Myxococcales; family Myxococcaceae; genus Pseudomyxococcus; species Pseudomyxococcus hansupus. The sequence goes on along the minus strand of NZ_CP012109.1, from coordinate 2,106,309 downwards.
CGCCCCCGGAGGATGAAGGGGCCGCCCCCGGTGGCTGCGGCTGCAATGGCGGCGGCGCGGGTGTCCAGGCCCTGGGGCTCGCGGCGCTGGCGCTGGTCGCCCGCATCCGCCGCAAGCAGCGGCAGGCCTGATTCGAAGCAACGTGCCGCGCACGAGGCCCTCAGCCTTTGCGCGGCACGTGCCGGGCCCGTGCCTCCATGATGCGAGGCATGCTCTCCTCGATCCACTCGGCGAGCGACTCCACGCGCGTGGCGACCTCCTCCCCAGGGGCGTGAGGCTGTAGTCCACGTGCGGAGGAATCACCGGGTGGACCTCTCGCAGCACGAAGCCGTCCTGCTCCAGCGCCTGCAGCGTCTGCGACAGCATCTTCTCGCTCACGCCGGCGACCCTGCGGCGCAGCTCGCTGAAGCGGCGCGTGCCCTCCAACAGCGCAATCAACACCAGCACGCCCCAACGGCTCGTCACGTGGTCGAGCACGCCCCGGGAAGGGCAGGCGGGCGCGTACAGGTCGCCTCGCTCCTCCGCCTGCTTCGCCATCATCCGCGCCAACGGCCCCGTGCGTTTCTTCGTCCCCATGCCAGTAACTTACAAAAAGGTAGGTACTTACGTAAAGTAAGTGAGGCCGTTAGGTTCTTCTCGCGTCGGGAAATCCCTCCACGACGGGAGATGTGAACCCCATGATTCTTGTCACTGCAGCCACCGGTAAGCTGGGCCGCCTGGTCGTCTCGGGCCTCCTCGAGAAGGTCCCCGCGAAGGACATCGCCGTCGCCGTGCGCGACCCCAACAAGGCCTCGGACCTGGCGGCCCGGGGCGTCCAGGTCCGGCAGGCGGACTACAGCAAGCCGGAGACGCTGGGCCCCGCGCTCCAAGGCGTGGACACGGTGCTGCTGATTTCATCCAGCGAGGTCGGTCAGCGCACCAGACAGCACCAGGCGGTGGTGGACGCGGCGAAGAAGGCCGGCGTCCGGCTGCTGGCGTACACCAGCATCCTGCACGCGGACACGTCCGGCCTGGCGCTCGCCGTCGAGCACAAGGCCACGGAAGAAGCCATCCGGGCGTCCGGACTGCCCTTCGTCTTCCTCCGCAACGGCTGGTACACGGAGAACTACACGGAGAACCTGGCGCCGGCCCTCGCGCATGGCGCCATCATCGGCAGCTCGGGGGAAGGCCGCGTCGCCGCCGCCACCCGAGCGGACTACGCCGCCGCCGCGGTGGCCGTGCTCACCAGCAAGGGGCATGAGAACAAGGTCTACGAGCTGGCCGGCGACACCGCCTTCACCGCCACCGAGCTGGCCGCCGAGGTGTCCCGCCAGTCCGGCAAGAGCGTCCTCTACAAAGACCTGCCCCAGGCGGATTACGCCGGCGCGCTCATTGGCGTGGGCGTGCCCGCGCCCTTCGCCGAGGTGCTGGCCGACTCCGACGCGGGCGCCGCGCGCGGGGAGCTGAATGACAGCTCCGGCGATTTGCGCCGGCTCATCGGACGGCCCACGACGCCGCTCGCTCCGAGCGTCGCCGCCGCCGTCAAGGCCTGACGTCCACGAGGCCGCGGCACGGACCGGGCCCGCGTGAGGAGCGCGGGCCGCCGGTTCAGTTGCCCAGCCGCTCCAGCAGCCACCCGCGCACGTAGGCCCAGTCGCGCTTCACGGTGACGGGCGACACGCCCAGCACCGCGGCGGTGTCCAGCAGGTCCAGCCCCACGAAGTAGCGCAGCTCCAGCATGCGCGCGAGCCGGGGCTGGAAGGTGTCGAGCTCCGACAGCGCCCGGTCCAGCTCCAGCACCTCCATGCTCAGCCCGGCGGGGACATCCGCCTCCATGTCGCCCAGGCTCAGCCGCTCCAGGCGGGCTTCCCGCATCGCCCTGCGCAGCCGCGCCCGGTCCACCATCACCCGGCGCATGGCCTGGGCCGCGGCACCGAAGAAGTGGCGCCGCGCCTCCACCGGCGCGCCCGCGCCGAACAACCGCAGCCAGGCCTCCTTCACCAGCACCGCGGGCTGAAGGGAGAAAGGAGGTGACGCGTCGTGGACGGCCCGCTGCGCCATCTCCTGCAGCTCCTGATAGGCCGCCACCCTCAGTGCGTCCCGCGCGCCCTGCTCTCCCCTGCGCGCGTGGTCCAGTAGCTCTGTCAGCTCCGACATGCCCACATTCACCTCCAGGCCAGACGGGTTCGCCGCCCCCACAGAAACTACGCCCTCAACGAGAAATCTTGGAAAAGTGGGGCAGATACCCCTCACGGCGCAACGATTTCCCTGCCCTGCGGGGTAGGAAGTCGACAGGCTTTCCGGGAAGCGCCGTCCCTGGGTGGAGCCTCACCCACCACTCGCCAGGGGCAACGGGGCATATCGGGCCTTCCACGGACCGTGTTAGCGAGCCACTGGCGTCCGGTGGCGAACGCCCGCCGCCGGGCCGCGTCCTCCTCACGTGCTCCGGAGTCCCCATGAAGCCGCTGATGTCCGCCCTGCTGCCCGTGCTGTGTCTCGCTTCCGCCGCCTTCGCCGCCCCGCAGGCCCCCGTGTCCGTGCAGACCTCGGAAGCCACGCTGTCGGGCCCGGCGACGCTGACGTTCGCCGCGGATTGGAGCGTCACGCTCTCCGGACAAGCCCAGACGGACGCCATCCTGGCCATTGCCTATGACACCCGGCGGCTGCCGGCGTGCCGGGGCGCGGGCTGGAGCATCACCGGCTACATGATGACGAACCGAGGCCCGGTGCAGGGCTTCCCGCTGGCGAACGCGACGACGGTGGGCACCCAGGCGCAGATGCTGCTGGAGCTCTGGCAGGGCGGCACGCTGGAGATGTGGTTCCACAACTCGGACTCCACCGGCTGCTCCCAGTGGGATTCCAATCTCCAGTACAACTTCCACACCTGGGTGAAGCAGTACCCGATGATTTCGTTCCACCCCGCGCCCGCGTGGACGTACTCGGTCGAAGGCGTCCTGCAGGGTGGCAGGATGCTGATGGTGGACTACGACATCGGCCGCATCGGTCAGTGCCGCGCGATGTACCTGAACTACAAGGCGTGGGGCACCACCGCGTACTACCGCATCAACGGCGGCCCGGTGACGAGCGTCAGCCTGACGACGAGCTGGGGTGACCAGAACCTCCAGTACTGGCGTCAGGTGCCCGCGTTCATTCCGCTGCCCGCCGGCCCCGGCACCTTGGAGCTGTGGTTCGGAAGCTCGGACCGCAAGGGCTGCCAGCAGTGGGACACGCGCTACGAACAGAACTACGTGTTCGCCTTCCAGTGAGCCGCCGTGCCAGGGAGCGCGGACGACACGCGCTCCAGGGCACGCATCGGCGCGGAGCCTCCCGCCCACGGCGCGTCCATCACCTCGAGCGAGGGACGCGCCTCCTTACGCCCCCAGCGACAGCAGCCGCTCCACCGCCCCGCGCACGTCGCGCAGCAGCGCCGGGTCCGTCACCGCGACGAAGATGGTGTCATCTCCCGCCACCGTCCCCGCGAGCCCGGGCAACTCCCGCTCCTTGTCTAGGGCCAGCGCCAACACCGGCGCGAAGCCGGGCGCCGTCCGAATCACGAGCAGGTTGGGCGGAGCCTCCAGGATGGTGACGCGCGGACGCTCCGGTACAACGGCGGGCGCGGGCGCGGCGCGCTGGTAGCGGCCTCCCACCTTCAGCACGCCCAGCTTCTTCAAGCGCCGGGACAGCGTCGACTGGCTCGGCGCCTGGCCCTCGGCCTCCAGGAGCTGCTGCAGCACGGCCTGATCGCCGATCTCCCGCTCGGTGATGAGCCGCAGGATGGCCTCGTCCAGATTCATTCCCACCAACATGCATCCCCGTGAATATTCATGCAAGAACATGCATGCGAACGTTGCGAATAATCCGCTTGCGCGGCGCGTCTTTCTGCATAATATCCGCCGCCTTTTCGCGGCAATGCACGCATTTTCACGCATATTCATCACGAATATGCAGTTTGCCGCAAGTGGGGAGGACAGGCCCATGAAGCACGTCACGCACATCAAGGATCTGGGGCCCGAGGGCGTGGAGGCGGTGCTCGCGCAGGCGGCCGCGTGGAAGCTGAAGGGCCCGGAGCAGGCGCTGTTCGCCAACACCCTGTTGGGCATGGTGTTCTTCAACCCGTCGCTGCGCACCCGCACCTCGTTCGAGGCGGTCATGCTGCGCGGCGGTGGCAACGCCATCATCCTGGATGTGGGCGCGGGCGTCTGGAAGCTGGAGCACCGCGAGGGCGCGGTGATGAACGCGGACCGGGCCGAGCACCTCAAGGAGGCCGCGCCCGTCCTGTCTCGCTTCGTGGACATGCTGGGCGTGCGCACCTTCTCGCAGGGCGGCGGTGACGAGGAGGACGAGGTCGACCCCGTCATCAACGCCTTCCGCAAGTGGTCCACCGTGCCGGTGGTCAGCATGGAGTCCGCCCGCGAGCACCCCTGCCAGGGGCTGGCGGACATGCTCACGCTGCGCGAGACGTTCGGCTCCACGAAGAAGCTGCCGGTGACGCTGACGTGGGCGCCGCACATCAAGCCGCTGCCCAAGGCCGTGCCCAACTCCTTCCTGCTGAGCGCGGCGGCCGCGGGCTGCGAGGTCCGCGTGGCCCACCCTCCTGGGTTCGAGCTGCACCCGGCCGTGCGCGCCGAGGCGGAGGCGTACGCCAAGGCCACTGGCGGCAGCATCACCTACACCCATGACCAGGACGAGGCCCTGGTCGGCAGCCGCGCCGTCTACGCCAAGTCCTGGGGACCCACGGCGGCGGCGGCCTTCTCGCCCAACGACGTCACGGCGCTGCTCGCGTCGTACTCCGGTTGGATGCCCACGCGCCTGACGATGTCGCGCGCGCAGGCGGACGCGGCCTTCCTCCACTGCCTGCCGGTGCGCCGTAACGTGGAAGTGGCCGACGAGGTTCTGGACCACCCGAGCAGCCGCGTCGTAGACGAGGCCGGCAATCGCTACCACGTCCAGCGGGCGCTGCTGCACTGGATGCGTTCGCGCTGAGCGGCCCCTCCGCACTCTTCCTTTCCTGAACTTCGAGGTCTCACGTGCCCCTCTCGCCCGACCCCTACTCCGCGCTTCGCAACGCGGCGAAGTACGTGCAGCAGTTCCGCCGCAAGACGTTCGTGGTGAAGCTCGGCGGCGCCATGCTGAGCGACCCGCGCCTGCGCCGCGCCGCCTGCGAGCAGATCGCCCTGCTGTGGACCTTCTCCATCCGTCCCGTCGTCGTCCACGGCGGCGGTCCGGAGCTGGACACGCTGTGTGACGCCCTCCACCTGCCGGTGGAGAAGGTGGCGGGCCGCCGCGTCACCTCCGCGCCCGTGCTGGACGCGGCGAAGATGGTGCTGGCGGGCAAGCTGCACACGGACCTCTTGGCGGACCTCCAGGCGGCGGGCGTGCCCGCGGTGGGCCTGAGCGGCGTGGACGCCGGGCTCATCAAGGCGCGCAAGCGTCCGCCCGTCATGGTGACGGAGGCCGGGGCCACCGAGGGCAAGCTGGTGGACTACGGCCTGGTGGGCGACATCGAGCAGGTGGACACCCGCGTGGTGGAGCACCTGCGCTCGGCCGACTACGTGCCCGTCATCGCGCCCCTGTCGGGTGGCGCGGATGGCGCCGTGTACAACACCAACGCGGACACCGTGGCGGCGGCGCTGGCGGTGGCCCTGTCCGCCGAGAAGCTCTTCTTCCTGGTCCAGGTCCCGGGCCTGCTGAAGAACGTGAATGATCCGTCGTCGCTCGTCACGCTGGCCAACCTCACGGACCTGGCCACCATGGAGAGCACCGGCGCCATCGCGGGCGGCATGAAGCCCAAGGCGCACGCCATCCGCCACGCGCTCGTGGGCGGCGTGGGCAGCGTGCACCTGGTGAGCGGCGTGCAGCCCAACGCGCTGCTGGAAGAGGTGTTCACCAACGAGGGCAGCGGCACCATGGTCGTGCGGGAGAACGCCAACAAGCCCGCCGGGGCGGTGGGATGAAGGCGGCGGAGCTGCTCCAGGCGCTGGTGGCCATCCCCAGCGTGTCGGGTGACGAGGGTCGCATCGCGGACACCGTGTCCGGGTGGGCCGAGGGCTGGGGCGCGCGCGTCCAGCGGCAGGGCCACAACGTGTGGTTCTCCGTGGGAAGCGGGCCGCGCCGGCTGCTCGTCAACTCGCACCTGGACACGGTGAAGCCGTGCGCCGGGTGGACGTACGAGCCCCACGCGCCCGTGTGGCGCGAGGACCGCCTGTACGGCCTGGGCAGCAACGACGCCAAGGGCTGCGTGACGGGGATGCTGCTGGCCGCGAAGACGCTGCTCGCCGAGGGCGCGCCCGCGGACGCCGAAATCGTCTTCGCCTTCACCGCTGAAGAGGAGACGGGAGGCCAGGGCCTGGGCACGCTGCTGCCCACGCTGGGGCCGCTGGACGCCGCCATCGTCGGGGAGCCCACCAGCCTGAAGCCCTGCACCGCCCAGCGCGGCATGCTGCTCTTGCGCTGCACGGCGCACGGCAAGAGCGCGCACGTCGCGCACGCGCACACCACCGAGGCCGTCAACGCCATTCACATGGCGGCGACGGACATCGCGGTGCTGGCCGAGCTGCGCTTCCCGCCCCACCCGCTGCTGGGTGAGGCCCGGGCGCAGGTGACGCAGGTGTCGGGCGGGCTGGCGCGCAACCAGGTGCCGGACCGGTGCGAGTTCTTCGTGGACCTGCGCACCACGCCGGGCATGGAGCACGGGATGGTGGCCCGGCAGGTGGCGGGCGCGCTGCGCAGCGAAGTGAAGGTGCATTCGGAGCGCTACCTCCCGAAGGCGACGGCGTCGGAGCAGCCCATCGTCCGCGCGGCGGTGGCGGCCTCGGGGCAGCAGCCGGTGGGCTCCAGCACGGCGTCGGACTGGGCCTTCCTGGGCGACGTCCCGGCGGTGAAGGTGGGGCCCGGCGACACGCTGCGCAGCCACCTGGCGGACGAGTACATCACCCGGGCGGAGCTGGAAGCCGGCGCCGCCTTCTACACGCGGATGGTGCGCGGTTACTTCGAGGAGCTCGCTCGTGGCTGAGACGCTGTGGGGCAAGGGCCTTCCGCTGGACGCGGCCATCCACCGCTTCACGGTGGGAAATGATCCGGTGGTGGACCTGGCGCTGGCGCCGCATGACGCGCTCGGCTCGGCCGCGCACGCGCGGATGCTGGCGCGCGTGGGCCTGCTGAAGGACGCGGAGGCCCAGGCCCTGGTGACGGCGCTCAAGGCGCTGCACGACGAGGCCCGCGCGGGCGCGTTCGTCATCCGCCCCGAGCAGGAGGACGGCCACACCGCCCTGGAGGCGGCGCTGGTGGACCGCGTGGGCGAGCCGGGCAAGCGCATCCACCTGGGGCGCTCGCGCAATGACCAGGTGCAGCTGGCCCTGCGCCTGCTGCTGCGCGAAGAGGTGCTGACGCTGGGCGCGCGGGCGGCGGAGCTGGCAGGGGCCTTCCTGGACTTCGCCCAGGCGCACGCGAACGTGGCGCTGCCGGGCTACACGCACCTGCGCCGGGCGATGCCGTCCTCCTTCGGCCTGTGGGGCATGGCCTTCGCGGAGGGTCTGCTCGAGGAGCTGGAGGCGCTGCGCGGCGTGTGGGCTCGGCTGGACCGCTGCCCGCTGGGCGCCGCCGCGGGCTTCGGCGTGCCGCTGCCCATCGACCGGGAGTACGTCGCGTCGCTGCTCGGTTTCTCGCGCGTGCAACGCAGCCCCATCGACGTGCAGAACGGACGCGGCCGTCACGAGGCCGCGGTGCTGGGTTGGGCCTGCTCGGTGGCGGGCACGCTGGAGAAGTGGCTGTGGGACGTGCAGCTCTACAGCATGGACGAGTTCGGCTTCCTCGGGCTGCCGGACGCGTACACCACGGGCTCGTCCATCATGCCGCAGAAGAAGAACCCGGACGTGGTGGAGCTGGCGCGGGGGCGCTGCCGCGAGCTGCGCGGGCTGGCGCACCAGGTGGAGGCCATCGCCGGCGGACTGCCGTCCAGCTACCACCGGGACTTCCAGCTCCTGAAGTCCCCCACCCTGACGGCGCTGGGCTCCACGCGCGAGCTGTTGGACGTGCTCACCCGGCTGGTGCCGGCGCTCCAGGTGAAGGCGGACGCGGCGGCGCGCGCCAGCGACGACACGCTGTACGCCGCGCACCACGCCTACGCGCTGGTGGCGCAGGGACAGGCCTTCCGCGACGCCTACAAGCAGGTGGGGCGCGAGCTGGAGGAAGGCACGTTCCGCCCCGACCGAGGGGCCCTGACGGCCACCCACCTGGGTGGCGCCGGCAACCTGGGCCTGCCCCAGGCCCGGGAAGAGCTGGCCGCCTCGCGCGCCTGGCTCGACGAGACACACCGCGCCGTGGCCGAGGCCGCCGGACGCGTCTGGACGATTTGAAATGCATCCCCGCGAGGAGCGAATCATGAGCAAGAAGAACGTGGTGCTGGCCTTCTCCGGCGGACTCGATACCGCTTTCTGCACCGTCTACCTGCGCGAGCAGGGCTACGACGTCACCACCGTCACCGTGGACACGGGCGGCTTCCCGCCCGAGCAGTTGGAGCGCATCGCCGCGCTGGCCAAGCAGTTGGGCGCGGTGGAGCACGTGACGGTGGACGCGCGCGAGACGCTCTTCCAGGGCTACCTGCGCTACCTCATCGCCGGCAACGTGCTGCGCGGCCAGGTCTACCCCCTGAGCGTGTCCGCCGAGCGGGCCTGCCAGGCGGTGGAGGTGGTCCGCGTGGCGCGCGAGAAGGGCACCCAGGCGCTGGCGCACGGCAGCACGGGCGCGGGCAATGACCAGGTGCGCTTCGACGTGGCCTTCCGCTCGCTGGCGCCGGAGCTGGAGCTGCTCACGCCCATCCGCACGCTGTCCCTCAGCCGGCAGCAGGAGCTGGCCTACCTGGCCGAGCGCGGCGTCCACATGCCGCCGAAGCTGGGCTCCTACTCCGTCAACGAGGGCATGTGGGGCACCTCCGTGGGCGGCGCCGAGACGCTGGACTCCTGGAAGGCGCTGCCCGAGGCGGCCTTCCCCGGCGGCGAGCTGCCCCAGGACTTGAAGCCGCGCCCGCTCACGATTGGCTTCGAGAAGGGCGTCCCCGTGTCGCTGGACGGCGAGAAGCTGGGGCCCGTGAAGCTGGTGGAGGCGCTCAACGCGCTGGGGCGCACCTACGGCATCGGCCGGGGCATCCACCTGGGCGACACCATCCTGGGCATCAAGGGCCGGGTGGGCTTCGAGGCGCCGGCGGCGCACCTGCTCGTCACCGCGCACCGCGAGCTGGAGAAGCTGGTGCTCTCCGGCAAGCAGCTCTTCTGGAAGGAGTCGATGGGCAACCTCTACGGTTCGCTGCTGCACGAGGGGCACTTCTTCGACCCGCTCGTGAAGGACCTGGAGGCGTTCCTCACCTCGTCGCAGGAGCGCGTGACGGGTGAGGTGCGGCTGGTGCTGCACGCGCGCACGCAGGTGGTGGAGGGCGTGCGTTCGCCCCATTCGCTGATGGATGCGAAGGTGGCGACGTACGGAGAGGCCAACGTGTTGTGGAACGGCTCGGAAGCCGCGGGCTTCGCCAAGCTGTACGGCGTCGCGCAGATGCTCTCGCATCGCGCGAAGTGAGGGTGCCATGAAGGTTTTCGTCGACAAGGTGGGCAGCGTCACCCGCAACCTCGGCCTGGGCCGGACGGTTCACCTCGCCCATGAGGTGAAGGCCGAGGAAGGCGCCGTGGTGGCCGTTCGCATCCACGGGGACAAGAGCACCTACAACCAGCTCGAGGACGTACACGGGCGGCTCGTCACGCTGCACGCGGGCGACATCGTCGTGGGCGCGCTGGGCCACCGCAACGCGCTGCACGGCTACGAGGGCGTGGTGCCCGAAACCGTCACCGTGGGCGAGCGGCTGCACGTGCTCAACATGGGCGGCGTCATCGGCAAGTGCACCTCGCACAACCACGGCGTGGGCCTGCCCTTCGAGGCCGAGGTGCTGGGCCAGGTGCTGGAGTTCCCGGAGCTGATGTCGCGCACCGGGCAGCCGGCGCACGTGTCGTCCGGCGCGCTGAAGGGCACCTCGTCCCCGGTGAAGTGCCCCGTCGTCTACGTGGTGGGCACCTGCATGAACGCGGGCAAGACGTTCGCCGCCGCGGCCATGGTGCGCAAGCTGGCGCAGGCGGGCTTCCGCGTGGGCGGAGCCAAGCTGACGGGCGTGTCGCTGATGCGCGACACGCTGAGCATGCAGGACTCCGGCGCGGACGTGGTGATGGACTTCACGGACGCGGGCATCGTCTGCACGGGGCCCCGCACGGGCGCGCGCGTGGCGCGGGTGCTCTTCTCCGAGCTGGCGGCGGAGAACGTGGACGTCATCGTCGCGGAGACGGGTGACGGCATCATGGGCGAGTACGGCGTGCAGGGCATCCTCGCGGACCCGGAGCTCAAGAGCCTGGCGGGGGCGTGGGTGCTGTGCGCCAACGACCCGGTGGGCGCGTCCGGCGGCGTGCGGCACCTGCGCGAGGCGTACGGCATCGACGTGGACGTGGTGGCCGGACCGGCCACGGACAACGCCGTGGGCGTTCGCTTCGTGGAGCAGGTGGTGGGCATCCCCGCTCGCAACGCCCGCGCGGACGCGGCGGCGCTGGGCGGACTCATCCTGGAAAAGCTCGCCCCCAAGCTGGGCGCGGGGAGGAAGTCATGACGCAGGTCAACATCTACATCCTGGGTGCCTCCGGCTTCGGCGGCGGCGAGCTCTTGCGCATTCTCTCCGGTCACCCCGCGGTGGGCAGCATCCGCGCGGTGTCGCGGCACCACGCCGGCGAGCCCATCCACAAGGTCCACCCGCACCTGCGCGGCCTGGTGGAGGGCCGCTTCGAAGGTGAGCCCGACTGGAAGTGGCTGGCGGACTGTCAGCAGCCCGTCGTCTTCAGCGCGCTGGGTCACGGCGAGCTGGCCAAGCAGTTCGCGGGCCTGGAGAAGCAGTGGGCGGACGTCGGCATCGCCGAGCGCCTGCTGCTCATCGACCTGTCCTCCGACTTCCGGCTGGACCACCCGGGCCGCTACGCGGGCGCCTACGGCCGCCCCCACCCCTCGCCCGAGCTGCTGGGCACCTTCACGTACGGCCTCACCGAGTGGAAGCGCGACGCGGTGAAGACGGCCAAGCGCATCGCCAACCCGGGCTGCTTCGCCACCGCGGTGCAGCTCGCGCTGCTGCCCATCGCCTCCACGCCGGGCCTGGGGCTGCTCGCCGTGTCGGGTGTCACGGGCTCGTCCGGCTCGGGCTCGCTGCCCGGCGAGGGCACGCACCACCCGACGCGTGCGCATGACTTCCGCGCGTACAAGCCGCTGGAGCACCAGCACGAGGCCGAGGTGGAGGTCATGCTGGTGGCCCACGGCGCGCAGCGGCACCGGCTGGCCTTCGTGCCGCACTCGGCGCCCATGGTTCGCGGCATCTTCGCCACCGTGCAGTTCGAGTGGCCGGAGCACGGCGGCGCGGTGGTGACGGCGTCGCTGATGGAGAAGTACCGCCGCTACTACGAGGGCTCGAAGTTCGTGCGCATCGTCGAGGGCACGCCGCGCATCGCCGCGGTGGCCGGCAGCAACTTCTGCGACATCGCGGTGGCCACCAAGGGCCGCTCGGTGGCGGTGATGGCCGCGCTCGACAACCTGGTGAAGGGCATGGCCGGCCAGGCGGTGCAGAACTTCAACGTCGCACTGGGGCTGCCGGAAGACACGGCACTGCGTCAGGCTGCCTGCTACCCGTAGGCTCCGTGGTTCCCCGGCCCGGGCGCGCGTGCCCGGGCCGCTCGCGCGAAGGAGGCGCCTCGCCCTCGGGGCTTGAAGGCGCTTCCTTCGCGAGCAGCTCCCGCATCAACCTCCGCCCCAGCACGAGCCCCAGCAGCAGGCTCAGCACCATGCCGGTGGCGGACACCGCGGTCATCCACGTCCGCCCCTGCCCCAGCGAGCTGCCGAAGAGCGTCGTGAGCAGCGTCCCCGGGATGGTGCCCACCACCGCCCCCAGCGCCAGCGGGCCATAGCGGGCCCCGGACGCGGCCGCCGTGGCCAACATCACATCCGCGGGAATCACCGAGTTGATGCAGGCCAGGAAGCCAATCTGGAAGCCGTGATTCTTCGCCGCGCGCTCGAACACGGGGTGCTTGTCCCCGGCCAGCCGCCGCATGGGCTTGCGCCCCAGCTTGCGCGCCAGGAAGTGGATGAGCCCCGTGGCCAGCAGCGTCCCCACCAGCGCGTAGGCCGTGCCCATGGCCATGCCGAAGAGGATGCCCCCCACCGCCGTGAAGAGCTGCCCGGGCAGCAGCGTCACCGGCCGCACCGCGAGCAGCGCGACGAAGGCCACGGGCGCCAGCGCGCCGAGCGGCCGGAGCCACTCCGACAGCGTTCGCTGATCCAGATACTGCGGCCCCAAGAGCCGCAGCCCGACGAGCAGTCCGATGGAGACGCAGAGCGGTCCGATGAGCTTGAGACCCGCGCTCAACCGTCCTCCCTTGGAGCGGGGGTGCTTGGACATGGCACAAAGCTGGGAAGCGTCATGCCAGGAGGCAAGAGCGGGCAGGCGTGGGGATGGAGCCTTGCAATACGCCTTGCCCTGGCAATATGCGGCACTTCCCCTGCTCGCAAGAAGCACATCGTGTGCGACTGTGTTCTGCGCAACTGCGCTAAGGTCCGGCGCTTTGGATCCAAACGGGTAAGGGACGATGCATTTCGAGTTGGCCTTCGTACTGGTTTTCGCCATCGCGACCGCTGTGGCCATCGCCGCGCGGTACTTCAAAATCCCCTATACGGTTGCCCTCGTCGTCGCGGGCGTGCTGTTGGGAGCGTTCAAGGCGTTCGAGCCGCCGCACCTCACGAAGGAGCTGCTCTTCGCCATCATCTTGCCGGGCCTGCTCTTCGAAGCGGCCTTCCACGTCGAGTTCCGCAAGTTCTGGAAGAACAAGCTGGCCATCCACGCGCTGGCCATTCCAGGACTCGTGGCCTCCGCCGGGCTCACGGCCTTGTTCCTGACCCGCGTGGTGGACGGGCTGCACTTCGTCCACGGCTTCGGCATGCTGTCCGCGTTGGTGTTCGCGTCGGTCATCGTCTCCACCGACCCCATCGCCGTGGTGGCGCTGTTCAAGTCCCTGGGGGCGCCCAAGCGGCTGCTCCTGCTGGTGGAGGGCGAAAGCCTGTTGAACGATGGCGCGGCGGTCGTGCTCTTCACGCTCATCGTCGCCGTGGCCATGGGGGGAGAGTTCACCGTGGGCGGAGCCCTCGCCAACTTCACCAAGGTCTTCGGCATGGGCGTGCTGGTGGGCAGCGCCGTCGGTTACGGAGCCTCGCAGATCATCAAGCGCATTGACGACGCCATGGTGGAAATCACCCTCACCGTCATCGCCGCCTATGGCTCTTTCGTCGTCGCCGAGCACTTCCACTATTCGGGCGTCATCGCGACGGTGGTGGCCGGCATGCTGTGCGGCAACTGGGCCTCGCACCAAGGCATGAGCCCCGCCACCCGGATCGCGGTGAACAGCTTCTGGGAGTACCTGGCTTTCGCGCTCAACTCCGTGGTGTTCCTCCTCATCGGGCTGGAGGTGAACCTCAGCTCGCTGCTGGCCTCCTGGAAGCCCATTCTCGTGGCCTACGTGGTGGTGCTGGTCGCGCGCGCGGTGGTCGTCTACGGCGTGTCCTCACTGCTGCGCTTCACCAAGGAGAAGATGCCCTGGACCTGGAGCGCGGTCCTCACGTGGAGCGGTCTGCGTGGCGCCATCTCCATGGTGCTGGTGCTCGGTCTCCCCAACAACTTCGCGCACCGCGAGTTGCTGGTGAACATGACGTTCGGCGTGGTGGTGCTCTCCATCGTCTTCCAGGGCCTCACCATGGCGCCGCTGCTGCGCAAGCTGCGCATCACGGGCCTCAAGGACGAGTACCAGGAGCAGTACGAGTTGGCCCGTGGCCGCCTGGGCACCATTCATGCGGCGCTCGCCGCCCTGGAAGCCATGCGCCGCACCCGGGAGATTCCAGCCGACGTGGTGACTCAGCTCGAAAAGACCTACCAGGAGAAGGAGACCGTCGCCGAGAAGGAGCTCGCGGACCTCAAGCAGCAGTCGATGCGCTTCCACGAGGAGGAGCACCAGGAAGCGGTCCGTCGCGTGCTCATGGTGGAGAAGGCCTCCCTGCTCAAGGCCTACCAGTCCGCCACCATTGGCAAGGAAGCCTTCGCCGAGCTGTCCGCGGAGCTTGACGAACGCATCGCCGCCGCGGACGCGGCCGAGAACCACGTCCCGCAGGACGAGGAGACGCCCAAGGTCGTGGGCGCCGCGAGCGCGTAGTTCCTCACGGCACGGCATCGCCGCCTGACGACAGTCGACAGTCAGGCGGTATTGCCGTGCCGGACGCGGCGTGCGCCTCTAGACTCGCGTGGGTGAAACCACGAAAGCCGATGTCGCCGCCGCAGCTTCGCAAGGTGCTCGTTCCGACGGACTTCTCGGAATCGAGCGCCCACGCGGTGGGGAGGGTTGCCCACCTCCCACTCGCGCCGGGTGCGAAGGTGTTGTTGATGCACGTGTTGCCCAGCCGGATGCCGGCGGAGCTGGGCGCTCGCGCGCTGGAAGCCACCGCGCGGGAGCTGGAGCGCGTCGCCCAGCGGCTCCGCAAGGCGCTGCGGACCGAAGGCGCCACCGCCATCGTCGACACGCACATCGCCCGGGGCAAGCCCGTGGACGCCATCCTGCGCCGGGCACAAGCCTTTGGCGCGGAGCTCGTCCTGCTGGGCCGGCACGGCGACAAGCCCCTTCGCAACATGTTCCTGGGCTCCACCGCGGACAACGTCATCCGCCGCGGCAACCTGCCCGTGCTCATCGCCACCCGGCGGGCCACCGGGTCCTACTTGCGGCCCGTGGTGGCCGTGGACGCGGACGCGACGTCACGCCGCGTTGCGGGCTTCGTCCCCACGCTGATGACGCCCGGCTCCGAGCTGACGCTGGTTCACGCCTATGACGTTCCACTGGAGTACGCGGTGTTCCCCGGGCTGACGACGAAGGAGCACACGCGGTACCAGAAGACGTTCAAGGGCGCCGCGGAGCGCAAGCTCGCGCCGCTGCGGCGGGAGCTCGACGGGCTCGGGGTGCCATACCGGATGGTGATGGAGAACGGGGGCTCGCGCTCCATCGTCCTCGAGTTCGTGGACGACCAAGGCGCGGACCTGCTGGCGCTGGGGACACGGGCGCGCTCGGGCGTGGCGCACGCGCTGCTCGGAAGCGTTGCGACGGACCTGATTCGCGAGGCGAAGTGCGATGTGCTCGTCGTCCGCGAGCCCAAGGAAGTCCCCGAGTAGGCGCTGTGTGCCGGGCGGGATTGGCTTGGCCACTGGGGCGAGCCTTGGAGATGTCACGACCGCTGGGCACCGTGCGAGGTGTCCAGCGGGTCCGAGCCGAATCAACGGGGCGTCGGCTCAGGCTTCGGACGTCTTGCGCTCCGCTGGAGCGGCAATGGAGGCCGGTTCGACCGGCCCGGAAGGGGCCTTCAGCGGCGTCGTAGTGGTAGTGGCCACCGCCCCGGGCTTGGCCGTCGGCTCAGGCCCCGGACGTCTTGCGCTCCGCAGGAGCGGCAACGGAGGCCGGTTCGACCGGCGAGGAGGGGGCGTCCAGCGGCGCCGCCGCCTCGGACGTCGCGGCGGTCTTCAGTGCCTCGGACTGCGTCGCCTCCGCCGGAGCCAGCTCCGCGACCGCATCGGAAGCCTGCGCGGCAGATGCGGGAGCCTGCTCGGAATCCATCTCCGCGACGTCCGCAGCCTGGGGGGCCTCCGGCGTCACAGGGCCCTGCGGCCCCGCTTCCGCAGTCACCGGCGCCGTGGCCGAGGAGGCCTGCGCCTCCCGCTGCTCCAACCGCGCGGCGCCTTGCTCGGCGGCGAGGAGGAACTCGTCGTACTCGGACTTGCGCTCCTGCGCCTTCGCCTGCGACTTCACCGTCTGCGCCGCCGCCGCTGCCCGGCCCATGGCCACGGCGCGGGCACTGAGCACCACGCCCCCGGCGAACGCCGCCAGACTGAGGAACGAACCCAACCCGCCCAGCCACAAGCCATTCACGCCGTTCTGAACGAAGCCCAGCGCGTGCACGAAGAGGGAGCCGGCCACCGCCGCGCCGCCTCCCGTGGTCCACGGCCGCAGCTCCATGACCCGCGCGGCGCCGTAGCACATCAACGGCAGCACCCCGAGCACCCACAGGTTCTCCAGCAGCACCGCCAGCGTCAAACGCAGGACGCCCACCGGCACCGCCTGGATGCGCACGCTCAGCCGCAGCGTCAACGCCACACTCAGAATCGAGCCGACGACGAGCGCGATGAATCCCAGCCCCATGATGAACTGGAAGCGACGGACACGGACGCGCAGCGGTTCGAGGACACTCGTCTTGGAGCTCACGGGCAGGCAGCCTACCCCACTTCAGCCCTCGTCCTCTTCCGCGTCCGCTGTCCTTCCTGCCGTGCGGGCAGGCGGGCCGTCCCCGTAGAAGACCTCTTCCAGCACCAGCCCCTGGGGCGGCGCCGTCGGTCCGGCGCGCTTGCGCTCCTTGGAGGCCAGCACCTCCGCCACCCAGGCCTCGGGGCGGCGGCCCTTGCCGACCTCCACCAGCGTCCCGGCCAGGTTGCGCACCATGTGCTTCAGGAACGCGGTGCCCTCCACCACGATGGACACGGCGTCCCCCGAGGTGCCCTCGACCGTGAGGCTCCGAATCTCACGCACGGCGTGCTTCGCCTGGCAGTCGGCGGCCCGGAAGGCCGAATAGTCATGCCGCCCCACCAGGTGCACGGCGGCCCGCCGCATGGCCTCCACGTCCAGCGGCGCGAAGATTTCCCAATGCGTCGTCCGGCGCAGCGGAGAGCGCGTCCTTCGGTTGCTCACGCGGTAGCGGTAGCGCTTGCCCCGGGACCAGCGGCGCGGATCAAAACTCTCCGGAACCTCCACCGCCGCCACCACGGCCACGTCGGGCGGGAGGATGCCGTTGAGCCCCATCGTGTACGCCTTCATGGGCAGCTCACGAGGCGAGTCGAAGCACGCCACCTGCCCTTCGGCATGCACGCCCGCGTCGGTGCGCCCGGCGGACTCCACCGGGACACGCTCACCCAACAGGCGCTCCAGCGCGGACTCCAGCACGGACTGGATGGAGGGCCCCTGGGGCTGCGCCTGCCACCCCACGAAACGCGTCCCGTCGTATTCGAGAGTCAGCTTCAGCCGGGGCATGTCAGCGGTACTTGAGCCAGGACTCGAGCAGCTCGGCCACCATGCGGCCCGCAGAGATGTTGTTGCGCTTGGCCACCGCCTCCAGCGCCTCGGCCAGGGCCTGGTTCAGCGGGACGGCGAGCGTGCGCGGCTCGGTGCGGTCCTCCGAGACGGGGGGCGGCTCGGGCTCCGGAGCGGGTACGCCCTTCGCGGTGTCGAGCGCGGAGACGACGTCCGAGAGTTCCAGCGCCTCTTCCGACGTGGGCGCGGCCGCGGCGCGCACGGCCAGACGGCGCTGCTCTCCGGCCAGCTCCTCTTCAAAGAGCTGCTTGATGAAGTTGGAGAGGTGCAGCGGCGTGGGCGTGAAGTCGTACGCGTCGAGGAAGGCGTCCAGGTCCTTCTGCATCTGCGCGGCCGTCTGGTAGCGCTTGTCCCGGTCGCGCTCCAGCGCCTTCATCAGGATGGTCTCCAGGCGCTCTGGGAGGTCCTCGCGGAAGTACGACGGGGCGTAGATCTTCCCATCGGTGATGCTGCGCATCACCGCCGCCTCGGACTCACCCGTGAAGAGCTTGAAGCCGGTGAGCCACTCGTAGAGCACCACGCCCAGGGAGAAGACGTCGGAGCGGCAGTCGATGGGCTTGCCCAGACACTGCTCCGGGCTCATGTAGCTGAGCTTGCCTTTGATTTCGCCGTTGCGCGTCTGCTCCATCTGATTCGCGGCCTTGGCGATGCCGAAGTCGAGAATCTTCACGGAGCCGTCGAAGGCGACGACGATGTTCTCCGGCGACACGTCCCGGTGGACGATGTTGAGCGGGGTGCCGTACAGGTCCCCCTTGGTGTGTGCGTGGTGCAGGCCCGCGCAGACGTTCGAGGCGATCTTCACCGCGTACACCAGCGGGAAGGGAATCCCCAGCGCCTCCGCCTTGGGCACGACGCGGCGCATGTCGCGGCCGGACACGTACTCCATGGCGATGAAGTAGCTGTCCGCGATCTTCCCCAGGTCGTGAATCTGCACGACGTTGGGGTGGTTGAGCTGCGCGGCGAGCCGGGCCTCGTTGAGGAACATCTTCACGAAGGCCGCGTGCTTGGACAGATGCGGGCGGATGCGCTTGATGACGACGGGCGTTTCCTGCCCGTCCTCCTGCTGCTGATGCGCGAGGAAGATCTCGGCCATGCCTCCCACCGCGACGCGGTCGATGAGGCGGTATTTTCCAAAGCGGCCGGTGTCGCGCGAAGGGGCAGCGGGGGGCATGACCGAGGGAGCCTACCCGCGCGGGGCCACGAAGTGCCAAGAAAGTGTCCGGGTTGCCCCTGGGTTACGGGGTTCTCCAGCGGTCCATCTGATCCCCTGCCCCCGCAGGTCAACGGTCTCGGTAGGAGCAGCCCTTCGCCGCTTCCGGATAATGCCGCCCTCTGCTCAAGGTCCGGTGAGCGCAATGAGCGCCACCCACTCAAGAGTCCGCAGGACTAATACCACTTGGTCACTTCAAGAATGCGTAAGGGTGGGCGGGCTGTTCCCCCAGCATGATGCCGAGGCAACTGAAGCGGTTGGAGGGAGAGCTGGAGAGCTTCCTTGAGTCGATGTTCTCAGGCATGGGCCGCGTGGAGCGACGACGGGCGATGAACTGGTACGTCAAGGGACTGCTGCTGGAAGGGGAGCGCAAAAGCATTGACCCGATGGCAGGGCGGCTGGTGGAGGAGGCTTCCGAGAAGGAAGCCATGCGCCAGCGCCTCCAACAGTGTGTTAGCGGCAGCGGCTGGGCGGACGACGAGGTCATGGGCCGACTGGCGCTGAAGCTGGAGGAGGACCTGCCGGACGTCGAGGCGCTGGTTCTGGATGACACGGGCTTCCCCAAGAAGGGCGAACATTCAGTGGGCGTGGCCCGGCAGTACTCGGGCACGTTGGGCCGCACCGACAACTGCCAGGTGGCCGTCAGCCTGCATCTAGCCGGTGCGAAGGGCAGCGGCTGTATTGGAATGCGGCTGTATCTGCCGACGGAGTGAACGTCCGACACCAAGCGCCTGTGCAAGGCGGGCGTGCCGGAAGACGTGGCGTTCGAGACGAAGAGGGGCATCGCGCTCGAGCTGCTTGAGCGCGCGCTGGGCTGGGGAGTGAAGCCGCGCCTGTTTCTCACAGACTCGGGATACGGAAACGAGGTCGAGTTCCGTGAGGAACTCACGCGCCGTGGGCTGCCGTACGCCGTCGGTATTCGAGGCGACTGTGTCGTCTGGCCTCCGGGATTCACACCTCCTCCCATCCCTCCGAAGCCAGCGGGAATGAGTGGGCCAGCGCGTACGCGCTACCGCTATGGCGAGGCGAAGTCCGTTGCCATCGAGAAGCTGGCCGCTGGCCTGCCGCGAACAACCTGGAAGTCGGTCAGTTGGCGCGAAGGCACCATGGGCGCGCGGAGCTCGCGCTTCGCGCGCCCTACGCATCCGTACCGCCCACCGCCACCATCTGGGATTTGCCCCAGGCGACGAGCAAAGGCTGCTGTGCGAATGGCCCAGGCACGAGAAAGCGCCCACCAAATTTCACCTTTCTACACTGCCTGCGGACACTCCCCTGAAGCAGCTCGTACGCCTCACAAAGCTGCGCTAGCGCGTCGAGCGTGACTACCAGGAGATAAAGGGAGAAGTTGGTCTCGACCACTTCGAAGGACGCACGTGGCGTGGCTTCCACCACCACGCCACCCTCTGCGCTGTGGCCCATGGCTTCCTCGCGCTCCGTCGAGCGCTTTTCCCCTCGGAGCAGGGTGCACTGGACGCTCCCGATGGTGCGACGCGCGTTGCAGCACCTCCTCCTCAAACAGATTGGCACCTGCCCCCTCTGCAACAGGTCCATCAACCCCAGAGCCCCGCCTGAGCCGCCCTCTCGGATGTGACCAAGTGGTATTGGCAGCACCCTACGCCCAAGGCTCCGCAACAGCCAATTCGCTCCTCAGATCAAGTGATCTCAACGCTACGGAACCACGCCATTACAGTTCGACTCACGCGGCACACGCATCTTCGGGTACCCAGGGATTCTACATTTTCCACTTACGCAACGAACCCTGGGCCTATCTGCGCATCCGACAGAGTAGTGGCCACAGGCGTCAGCAACTTCCCGAAAATACGGATGCGCAACATGTTTAAGCACAAACTTCGAAGAAGCAAGCCAACACCCTCCATGCAGACTCGGCTCCAGCGACACTAAAACGCACTCATCATCATCCGCGCAAACCGAGCGCTGCTCGAATTCACTAGCAGCCCACCACCAACGTTCGCGGCACGCAAAAGTACGAGCGTGGCCATCCGGAATTTGGATTTCATCCGCATGACCAGACTCCACAAGACACTCAGACACAGCCTTTGCATGCGCCATGCTTTTCGGAACAACCGTATGCGCACACCCGCCTAAAACAACCAGCAGCAGAGTTCTCAATAGCATTTTAAGCCCACATCATGGCTCTGGAAGAATCTCTCCGCTCCGCGACGCCCAATATACCCTATCCGCAGCCGTAAACGGCTCGCCAGTAATTCGGTGGGCAAAAAAATCAGCCTGTTGCTCTTCATTCGCATCAGGATGCGGCTTCTTAATCGCTCCCATCATAAGTGCCGCATGATAAGCCTCGTGCGCGAACGTCCAAAGCTCTGACTTGAGCCTATGCGGACGAAACATAGCAAGCGCCCAGACATTCACGCTTGAGTTAACACACTTTCCGGCCTCGATATTATTGACCGTCTGCCCATAGCCCACATTTGTCGTTGGGAATGGCTTTAGGTTCGGCATAAGCTCATAGCGACCATGAGTCGCCTCGAATCGCAACTCAATATCATCCACATCTTCCACTTTCTGCCAGAATTCTTTATCCCTCAAGCGAATCGCCTCCTCATTATGTCGCAACTGATGCGCCGTATTCCATTTAAACCCAGTCCGATCAACAAACCCAACAGGATTGCTCTGCCCATATGAGTAAACCGCCATAACATGCCCTCCTCCTGCGCTCCGCAGAGAAGTACGTGGGCTTTGAACAAGCGGCTCGGGCTGAATATACCGCCCCTCTGAGGGATTGTAGAAGCGATTCCAATTCTCGAAGTACCCCGTTTCGGCGTCGTAGTACTGACCAGGAAACCGCAACGGCAGCCAGAAGGGCTGCGCTCCCGACTGATACCGCTGGTACTCGTATCCCTCCAACACCACCCCCTGGTAATTTGACGTCGCCGTCGCGCTCGCATCAAACCGAACCGCCACACGCCCGTTCGAGGGCTGCACCCAGGGCGTCATGACATTCCCCTGTCGTGCCAACGAGGTGGAATGCAGGCTCGCCGCGGTATCCACGTCAACCAAGCTGACGCTCGCCTCACCACTTTCCGTGTCCAGCAGGTGATACAGCGCACGCATCCGCACCACCTCTGGCCCCGCCCCCACCGGCTGAGTCAGCGTCGCCAAACTGACACTGCTTCCACTGGTATAGGGATGCGCCGTCTCCGCCATCTGCAACATCCGGTTGACATGGCCAAATGGGTCATAGTCCGCCGATCCTGCCACACGCCTCGAACCATCGAGCATCACCACCGGCTTACCGCTGTGGTCTACCACTGGAAAGTACACTCCGCATGCAGCCGACTCCTCATTGCGCGAGCAGTCGCCCGCTCCGTCCGCCTGACGCACCCACGCACTGCTGAATTTCGCGCGGATGACGGCCACCGATTTACCTCCCAGCCAGACATAGTCATCGGTCGTGTAGTGCCCCACCGCAGCCACGAACCCGTCACTCCCCCGGTCCGTCAGCAGCCTGTGCGCAGCACTGTTGAAGTACTCGTCCTTCGTCCCTCCAGGGTAGGCTTTCAGCCGCCGCCGCCCCTGTGCGTCATAAAAGTAATTGTAGGTGACCCCATTTCGATTGACGGCGCGAAATACGGTATCCGTCGCGACGCCAATTTGAGCACTCTCGTCGATTCCGTACTCGAATCCTTGCAAAAACACGGGTGTACCACTTACCCCGGGAGCCCACCGTTGCGACGTCACCCGCCCGTCTGCATCATAAGCCAGCGCATACCGCAACAGACTTCCAGGTGCCGTCGCCCCCCACTCCGCCAACCGGTCCACCGCTGGCGCTGACGTCATTGCAAACGCATAGGATGAACCATCCGCAGACATACTAGTGCGGTTTCCTCGATTGTCATACCCGAAGTTCCGGCTCGCATACGCGCCGCCCGTCGCCGCCACATTTCCCATCGGCCGCTCGGCCGACACCAGCTTCAGACTCCTGTCGTACCCGAAGGTTTCGATTCGAGGAGTCGTCGCCCCCAGCACACAGGTGTCCACCTGCGACACCTGGTCTCCATGCCACGTGTACGTCTGCTTGTAGATGTCGCCACTTCCCGCCCCCGCCGCCAACGTCCCCGTCGACACCCGGAGCGCCCTCAGCCTTCCCGTCAAATCGCCGCTCGCCACAATCGGCGGCGCCGCAGGACACGCCGCTGGCACCGACCCGGAGTTGTCGCCCAGCATGTACTCCACCGCGCTGCTGTTGCTCGTCGTCGGGTGATTCACCTGGTAGCCTCTCAACTGCCCGTAGGGTTCCCAGACGACGCCCTGAATGAGTCGCGTATCCAAAAAACCCGAACTGCTCCACAGCCTCACGTCAACCGCCTGTACCCGGTCCACCGTCGCCCCCGTGCCGTAGACGTACTTCACCACCCGGCCGTGGGGGTAGGTGATGGAGTCAACATTCCCGTTGGCCGTGTACGTGTAAAATGTATGCGGTTTGTCATTGAGGCCCGCCGAGGAACAGCTCGTCTGCCCTTCGCGCAGCCGTACCTCGCCGGTCAGTCGCCCCAGCGCGTCGTACTGGTACCAGGTGCGCCCAAAGGAGTCGTGCTGGTAGCGCAAGCGCCCCCGCGTATTCGCCGGCTGCGGACAGTCCATTGGCGGAGTGCTCGTCACGTCCCCCGCGTCCGTAACGTCATACGAGAGGACGAAGAGATTCTGCACCATCTGAGTGTTGGATGACGAGAGGTAGTGGCGATTGCGCCGCAGCAACCGGCCTGCGGCGTCGTACGTATGCGACACCCGCTCACCGTGCGCTTGCATTTCCGGGGTCGCCTTGTCTACTAGCAATCCCAGCGCGTTGTACGAGTAACGCGTCGTCCCCGCCCCGCCGACCCCATCCTGCGTATGCGGCAGCTTCGCCCAAACGAGGTTGCCGAAGTCGTCATAGGCGTACTCACTGGCGGGACTGCCCGCCGAGCAGCTCCCACACTCATTCCCAGCGGCAACAACGCACCCCTGACGTGCTGCCGTCACGTTGCTGTGGACGTCGTATGAGAAGCACGTGCGCTGACTCACTCCCGCAGAAGGAAATTCGTCCAGCTTCGCCAGCCGGTTCAACCTGTCGTATCCCAGCGAAGCACAAAGGGGCGACACGGGCTGCCCCTCCGAGTCCGGGCCTCCGCACACCGCTGGTGCCTCATTCGAGGGGAAGCCAATCCCTGTCAAGTTTCCATTCGCATCGAAGAGGCGCGTCGTGACCACTGACGAAGGCACGTTTCCCAACCCCTGGTAAGTGGGGTTCCGGCGCGCATCTGCGGCGAACGACACCACTCGCCGCGTCTCCGCTACGGTTCCCGTCCACGCGAGGAACGTTTTCGTCTTCACCGTCTCATCCGGCCAATACGCGTACTCAACCTTCTCCGCCCAGTTCGCCCCGCTCGCGTCTGCCGCCTTTGCCACCCATTGAAGCAGGTACGTCGGTGTCCCTCCCACGCACCCCAACCCTGTCGTGGTCCCCGTCCGATAGCAGAAGACGTCGTAGTTACCCTGCGGATACTGAATCGCCTTCAGCTTCCCGTTGTCGAAACTCGCCAGCGTCGTCGTCGAAACACTTCCCGAAACCACCGTCTGACTCGTCATTTGACTTTGGTTGTACTGACGCTCGACGACCAACCCATTGACGTCCTGCACACGCGTCGCGTTTCCGTAGACGTCGTAGTCCAGGTACTGCGTGTCCAATGAGGTCGTTCCAGTGCAGCCCCCAGGCAGCACCGACTTTTTCTTCAGTTGGTTGCGTTTGTGCCCTGTCTCCGTCATCGCCCAGTACTCATACTTGACGACAGGGAAGACAGTTCCCGCCTGACAACCCGTAATCATTGCCACATCAGCGCTCTCATCCACGAAGCACGGACCGTGCGTCTCCAACTTCCGTCCCTGCGCATCCACCGTCCCTACTCCTCCACACTGAGGCGCTCCGAAGTGGAACAAACCAATGCGTCGCTTCACCACTTGCCATGCCCCCGAGGTGTCGTTCCACACCTGTGTCCACCCCGTCTGGAACTCCGCCTTCAGCCGATTCGTCGCCGTGTCGTAGACGAACTGAGTCTGAGTCACTCCTCCACTTGGCGCCAGCACACTCGGGACCTCGGTTCGCTCCAGCAACCGCTCATACGCCGGCGCCGCACGCCCCGTACTGCCCAGCGTGTACTTCAAATCCATCTCCGCCAACGCCCCCGTTCCGCTCGAATCTTGCGCCCCTTCCGCCAACCGCGTCAGCGACTTCATGTGGCCGATGGGCACCCCCGCGTCCCCCTCAATCACGCCCGCGTCTGGCACCGCCGCGTGGGTGTATACCTCCCACCCGCTGCGCCGGTCTTTGTGGGCCTTCGGCATCGCCGGCACACTCGACGTATCCCCAGGCGCCGTCGGGCACTCGTACTCCCACTTCCGCGTCCCAGCCACGAAGCCGGGGCAGGACGTCCCGTCGCACCGCTCTTCAATCGAATTCAGCCGCCATGTCTGGTGCTGATAGTGCGCCGGCGCGGACACGAAGCGCGACGTCATCGTCGTAACCCCATTCGCCCCTGTCCCCAATCCCGCCTTCGAGTCCACGAACTCCCGCGTCGGCAGCGACCCTCCCAACACCAAAGTGCACGAGTCCTTCACGCCGGGGTTACTGCTCGTCACGTCGTTGATGGCGAAGTCGTGTCCCTCTCCCTCGTCCCGCGTCGCCACCGTCCCGTTGTAGTAGTAGCTGTGTCGACTCGTCAGCGCTCCGTTCTCTCTGCGCTCAAACGTCGTCGTCGCATGACCGGAGACAGGGTACGTATACTCGATGCTTCGTCCCGTCTGCGGGGAGTCGACCTTCACCAGGAAATTCGACGCAGCCATGTACTGATACTGAACCAGCGTCTTCTCCACCACGCCACCAGCCTCGATCGACTCCACATTGACGTGGTCCAGCACGCACTCCGTCCGCCCTCGCGTATTCACCAACCGCCGGTAATAGAATCGAAGTGTCGTCCCATCGCGCGTTGTCACCGTGTTGATGTACGGCACCCCAGGCGTCGACCCCGCGCCCCCGATTGGACACAGCGTGTCCGGCGTCGTCCCCCCGACGGTAATCGGAACTGCATACGTCACCACTACACGAGGAATCTCCGTCGCACCCGTCGGCGCGTACTCCGTGTCGAAAATGCTGGTGAGGAAATAGTGCCGCGCACCCGTCCCGTTCGGGTGCACGTAGACGGCATCATGCTCATACCGTCCGCTCTCCTCACGGTAATAAACGAACTTCTGCGGCCACGTCCCCAGAGTTCCCACGTCCTGCCACAGCCGGTCCGCGGAATTCTTGTTGTTGTCGTTGAGGTACCACCGCCCCGACGCTGCCGCCTGACCGCTCAACTGGAACGTGTTGCGAAACCCGTCCACATCACGGATCTCCGCATCCGCCCCCGACGCAGACCACTTGTAGACGGCGCTGTAGAAATTATGCCACCAGTTGAGGCTTCCCCCATTCCGGTGCTCTCCAAACGGCCGCGGAAGGTAGTTGTTACTCGTGCTCGGCAGAAAGCCTTCCGGGAAACGCGAGTACTGGTACGAGCGCGCTGGCGACACGTACATTCGGATGAAGGGCAGACTCCCCTGACTCAGCTTCAGCTCGAAGTCCTTCTCTCGAAGGTACGAGTACCCGTCGGACACATTGACTGGGTCCCCGTGAAATCCGGGCGCCTCAATCCTCGGTATCGGCGGCGGCCCATTCCCTCCGCCGCCGCCTCCGCCGCCTCCTCCGCCGCCGCCGCCGCCGCCGCCGCCGCCGCCGCCGCCGCTAGGGTTACCTTGCGAATCCTGGCAACGCGGAATGACGTCCTGAGGGCAGAATTGCGCCAACGCCAACGTCGGCACGGCCACCACCACCACACACCATCCTCGGATCAGGTGTCTCAAGGAACATCCCCCAAAGCAAAAAGTCGAGTTATCCGGCCGCCCACCGACACCATCACCGACTGCTCATCCTGAAAGAATATCTCTCGGGCATGGACACCGTATTGCGCCCGCACCGAGGAGTCCTCCGCCAACAGTAGGCGGTG
The DNA here is from genome assembly GCF_000280925.3 of Myxococcus hansupus. Taxonomy (NCBI): domain Bacteria; kingdom Pseudomonadati; phylum Myxococcota; class Myxococcia; order Myxococcales; family Myxococcaceae; genus Pseudomyxococcus; species Pseudomyxococcus hansupus. The sequence continues at coordinate 2,079,838 of NZ_CP012109.1, read as the reverse complement.
CATCACCCGCGCGGGACGCTTCAGCGACGTCCACTCCTTGAGGATCGCATGCGGGCCATCTCTCGCCACGAAAACCAGCCGCTTCCCATCAGGGGAAAACGCCGGCTCATTCAAATCTTCCGCTGCGAGGGCTTCGGGCTGAACCACGCCATTTTGCATTAAATGCAAACTCTTCTTCGTCGCGCTGCACAGGGTATGAACGTAGATGAGCGCTCCATCAGGCCGAAACGCCGGACGGAGATGACACCCCACTTCATCCGTCATCGCCTGCATCTCGGTCCCGTCCATCCGCACGCGATAGAGTTGGGCATTGGCTTGGGGCTGATGCTGCCCAGGCGGCCCTCCCATTCGCGGATGGTGCGCGAAGTAGACCCACTTGCCATCCGGACTGAGTGCAGGATCCGCGTGGAACCCCTGTTCCCCTCCAATACGCACTGGCGCCGTGCTTGAGCGCCATTCCCAGCGGTACAGCAAATCGTTCCGCGCCGTCTCATCGTACGCGGTGAAAAACACATACCGCCCGTCCGCCGAGAGAGTCAGTGTCCTTGCGCTGTAGGGCAGCGGAAGAATAATCCGCTCGGGCTTCCGCGAATGCACTTCCAGCGCAACCCACTCCCCAGACCTTCCGAACGTCAAGTACCTCGACTCCACCTTCGCCGGAAGGGGCGCCGAAACCAACACCGCCAACAGGACTCCCAGCATCATTTGTCGACCCCACTCGCTTCGACGAGACGAGGCGTCCAATCTGGGGGAGGAATACAAACGCCTGTCGAGGCTTGCGGATGGCCCGTTCCGCATCTCCACTCCGTCGGACATGCGGCTTCCGAACGACAGCTTTTGGAGCAGACATACCCGGCAGATGGTGCCGCCTTGACATGAAGACACACACCCGACACACACCCGGCTTCGCCTGAGTCCGTGCAGTCTTCCCCCAATCCAGCGGAGCGCGCGGCGGTCGCCTTCTGGCGATGCTCTCCGAACACCTCCTCGACGGGAGCCGCCTGCAAAACCCTATCTGGCGATGAGTCCTTACAAGCCCCGGCCAGCACCCCCAGCACTCCAACCAACAGGGCAGTTCGGTTCGTCACGGCGTCTCCAAAGGCAAGACTTCACAAGACTTTGTTTAGAAGTTCACATACTGCCTCTCTCGCAAGAAAGTCAATTAATCTCAGAGTTCCCACGCCACGCTTACGACCCCAGACAGCGCTCCCCGCGAACAAAGCCAATACTCGCGGAAATAAACGAATACTCTGGAATTCAAATGACCATAAGCTTCGCCGCTCGCGATCCATGCTGCGGAGTCATCCGACGACCGCGAATGGTCGGCCAGGTATTGCGATGCGCAGGACGAGCCTGCGCGCGGCTATGCCCCCGCCTCTCCTCTCGAAAAGCAGGGGCCGCTCCCGCAACCCGGGAGAAGCATCCCATCAGCACGCGAACGAAGTGCACCCCAGAGGAGTGACCAGGGACTTGCCAGCGCGACGCCTCGCTGGGATAACCGACCCGTCCGACTTCTCAGGGAAAAAATGGAAGCCCCTCCCCAGAAAACCTTTGCAAGCACCTACATCGGCACCCTTTTTCATCTCTGGGTCTTCCTTGGCTCCTTTCTTCTCTTCCAAGTCGAACTCATCCTCGCAAGGCGGCTCCTTCCCTCTTACGGGAGCAGCGCAGCCATCTGGACAACCTGTCTTGTTTTCTACCAAGCCGTTCTGGTGCTCGGATACTTCTACTCGAGCCGGGTGACGCTAGCAGTTCAGCAGGGAAACTATCGCTGGGCACATCTGCTCTTCGTGCTGCTCGCGGTGGTCGTCTTCCCTTTCCGACTGCACCATTTCGACCTGCCGCCTGTCGCAGCCATTCTCCTGACGCTGACGGTATCCCTGGGATGGCCGTTCCTTGCCCTGTCGACAACCAGCGTCGTCGCACAAGGGTGGTTTACAAGAACGGAGCACCCTTCGAGGGCTGACCCATTCTTCCTCTATGGAACGTCCAACGCAGGGGCACTCCTGGCGCTGCTTTCCTTCCCATTCCTGGTGGAACCCGCGCTCGACCTCGAAGTGCAACTCCTGGTCTGGTACGTCGGGTACGGGTGCTTCGTTCTCCTGGCGGGGCTCTGTATCTTGAGCGTTCGAACTGGCACGCACACTGCCAGCACGAAGGAATCCCCTCCCAACGCGGAGCCCGGACCTCAGGTGCCGCGTTCATCACGGATCACCTGGATGCTGCTTTCCGCGAGCGCCAACGCGCTGCTCCTCGCGGTCACGAATGTCCTCACCCTGGATGCATCCATCCCGCTGCTGTGGATCCTTCCCCTCTCGCTCTACCTGCTGACTCTCATCATCTGCTTTTCCAAGCGGCCTCCCACCCCAACGGGACTGAACCGGCTGGCGATAGGAAGCCTTGCCATCGCCCTCATCGCAGCCGTTTTCGCGTTGGCACGAGCACAAACATCCATCCCCTCCCTGGTCCTTCACAGCACCGTACTGTGGGTGGGGTGCTTGCTGATGCATGGAAATCTCGTGTGGTGCCGCCCTAGCGACCCACGCCTTCTGGGTTCGTTCTACCTTCACGTGTCCCTCGGAGGATTGGCCGGAACGCTATTGCTTGCACTGGTGGTCCCTCTAACCCTCGGATCCCTGGCGCTTCCCTATCTCGATCACGGACTGGCCGGAATTCTCCTCCTGGGAGGGCTGGCTGCCCGCGATGTGATGCGTCAGGCCCAAGGGGTGCCGCGCCCCAAGCTTGCGCCCTACGTTTCGGGAGGGGCAGCTCTTTTCATCATCGCGATCCTCGTTCTCTCCGGATGGATGCTTGCTCGCGGGCGAATCGAAGGTTCCCGAACCTTCTATGGGCATTACACCGTCAAGGACACAGAAACCCTGAGACTGTTTCAACATGGCAGCACCGTTCATGGTGTCGAAAGCCTTCACCCAGATGAACGAGGGGAACCGCTCTCGTACTATCACCGCGGATCTCCTGTGGGCCGCGTGCTCGCCGCTGGGCGCGTTGGACGTGAACAGGTTGCCGTTGTGGGGCTTGGCATTGGAAGCCTGGCTGCCTACGGCCGACGCGGCGAATCTTGGGACTTCTACGAACTCGACCCAGAAGTCGAACGACTCGCCCGCCAGCACTTCAGCCTGCTCAACACGAGCCAGGCACACATACGCGTGCTCACAGGCGATGCGCGCTTGCGAATCGAGGAAGCCGAAGACCGTCGCTATGACATCATCGTCCTCGATGCGTTCTCCAGCGACTTCGTTCCAACGCATCTACTGACCCGAGAAGCGCTGGACCTCTACCTCCGAAAGTTGAAACCTGATGGGCTTTTGCTCTTTCACGTTTCGAGTCGGCTGTTCGACCTCATCCCTGTCCTCACCCGCCTGAGCTCCGAACTGAGAGTCCAGGGGTTCGTCAGTCAGAATGAGACCCTGACCACCGACGAACTCGCGACAGGTCGCTCTCCAAGTGTCTGGTTCGCAATGAGCCCTGGCAGCACGGCGATCAGCATCCTCGAACAAGAGCTTCGATTCCAGGCGGTGAACTCGTCCCCTGAGATACTGAAGCGACGAGCATGGACCGACAACTACGTCAATCTCTTGCATGCACTCGCCCAGTAGAGTCGACGGGCAGCCAGTCAAACCTCAATAGGTCCCATCGCAGGGAGGCGTAGTGCGCCGCCGGCATGCCTTCCACACCGCACATGGAAGGCCGCAAGCCTGCTTCCCGGCGGCGCGGCCCGAAGTTGTCAAGACAGGGGTTTCCCGTCGGGAGATACAGATGGCCCCCAACAAGAGGGCAAGGTACTGCCGTCAGCGGACCTGAACTCGGTGCACCTTCAGCGCCGGCTCCTGCCCAGGCGGGGGAGGAAAGTCGAGCGCGGAAGGCCCCAGTGAGCCCAATGACTTGCCCTGCCGCCCAGCCTGAGCCACTCCTTCGAGCACCATCGCCTCGAAGCGCCGAGCCGGCAGGCCCGCATGATTGCAACACGCCACCAACTGCCCACCCGGACTCACGACGCGCGCGGCGGCTTCGGCCAGACGAGCATAGTCTCGCGCGGCCGAGAAGCGCCCGCTTCGAGTCGTGGAGAAGGACGGCGGGTCCGAGATGACGATGTCGAAGGACTCGCCCTTCTTGGCCAGCCGCTTCAGCCAATCGAACACGTCGCCCGCCACGTAGTCGTACCGGTCCACCATCTGCCCATTGAGGCGCGCGTTCTCCTCGCCCCACTCCAGCACCCGGCGGCTCGCGTCCAGGTTGAGCGCCCGCTTCGCGCCCCCCTCCATGGCCACCACCCCGAAGGCACAGGTGTACGAGAACAGGTTGAGCACCGTGAGGCCGCGCGCCTGAGACAGCAGCCACGCCCGCGTGTCCCGCATGTCCAGGTACAACCCCACCGACAACCCCTGCCCGGGGCGGATGAGGAACGACAGACCGTTTTCCAGCGCGGTGAGTGACTCCACCGCCTCGCCCCGGGCCGGAAGCTCGGGCGCGAGCGCATCCTTCGCCACGTTGGCCAGGACGCGCGCCTCCCGTGGACGACGCTTGAGATACAGGCTCCGAGGCGCCCAGGCCGTCACGGCCGCGTCGAGCAGCGTCTCCTCTTCCTCCGGCGTGAGGTCGCGGTAGAGGCTGATGACGACCAGGTCGCCAAACGCATCCGCCGTCACGTCCGGGACGCCGTCCGCTTCACCATTCAAGACGCGCAGGGCCGTGGTCCGGGCATCCCCGAGCAACGCCCCCCGCCGGCCACGCGAAGCGCGCAGCGTGTCCACGAGTGAGACTGGCAATGAACCCATGACGCCGCTCAGGTCCCCAGCCGGGCGCGCGTCCACACGCGCTCCAGCGCCCGGGTCGCGGCCCGAGACAGCTCGGTGTAGTCGAGCCCCAAGAGCTGCCCCTCGCGAACACAGACGCGCCCGTTGACCACCGTCCAGCCCACCGGCGAATGCGCGAGCTGCCCGAGCAGGTGCGGCGAATACCCCGTCTCCGGGTCCGCCGTCGGCACGACGTCATAGACGACCAGGTCCGCGATGCTCCCCTCCTCCACGTTGCCGGAGGGCAGGCCGAACAGCCGCGTGCACAGCTCCGCGGGCCCGTTGACGAGCAGGTGCGCCAACGCGCCATCCACGTCGGGCATCCGGCCCGAGCGGGAGATGCGCAGCACGCCCACCATGGCCGCGAGCAGCTCGTCCCGCAGGCTCCCATGGCCCCCCGTGCCCAGGCCCAGCAGGTGGACCCGCAGCAGCACCGAATCCATGGGGTCCACGCCACGCTCCAGCGTCCGAGCCCCCCGCGCCGCCAGCGCCACGAAGGCGCCGCTCTGCTCCAACAGCTCCGCCTCCGCGCTGTCCAGCACGCGCGCGTAACCCGCGATGGCCCGCGGCCCGAGCAACCCCAGCGCATCCAGCCGAGGCACCACCCGCTTGCCATGCTGGGAGTAGGTCGCCGTCAGGTCGTCATCACTCTCCGCGAGGTGGAAGACGGTGGGCGCATCCAGCACCCGGCTCAGCTCCGCCACGCGGCGAAGAAGCGCATCGTCACAGGTGAACGAAGCGTGGAAGCCCAGCGCCCCGCGCACCAACGGATGCGTCTTGTGCGCCCGGGTGAACTCCGCGTTGGCGTTCAGCCACGTCTCGGCCTGGGCCGCGCCGTCCAGCCCGTGCGTCGAATGGCTCGTCACCAGGCGCATGCCCACGGCTTCGGCGGCGCGCGCCTGCGCGGCGAGCCCCCCGGCCACGTCCTGGCAGGACAGGTGCTCCACCACCAGGGTGATGCCGTGGCGCAGCGAGCGGGCGGCGGCGTAACGGGTGAGGTCCTCCACATCCTCGTCGGTGAGGAGGCTCGCCACGTGGCGCATCCGGGTCAGCCGCTCCCGGGGGGGCAGCATGAGGAAGTGCCCCGTGGGCGGCAGGAGCTGACCGTTGACGAGGTGCGAATGACAATCCACCAGCCCCGGAGCGACGAGCCGGCCCCGGCACGCCACTTCCCAGTCACCGGGCAGCACGGGCACCTGGGCGTCCGGGGCGACTCGGCGGATGGTGTTTCCTTCCACCACCACGGCCATGCCATGGCGGACGCGCCCGTCCGCCCTGAATACGGCACAGTCTTTCAGCAGCAGGCGGCCTTCCATGAAATGCCAGTTCTAACACGCGTCCGGCGCCGCGCGAGGGGCACGACCCGCACGGAGCATGTTAGGGTCCGTACCGTATGACGCCGCTGAGCCCCGCCGTGAACCCGTCGTCACCCGTGATGGCCCCATCCCCTCGGGGGGCCCTGGCCTTCCGGGACCTGTGGCTCTTCTCTCCGCGAGCGGATTTCCTCATCGTCGCCCTGCCCCTGGCCCTGGCCCTGTGCACGGCCGCCGCCATGGGCCTGCTGGCCCCGGGCGCAGCGGAGAATGCCCACCGGCTTTCGGCCTGGACGGCGCAGAACCTGCTCGGCAACGCCACGCACGTCATCCTCACCTTCCTCCTGTTCGCAGTGCACCGGGACGTGCTGACAGCCGCCCCGGGGCAGCCGCGCCAGGTGCTCGCCGGCTCGCTGGCCATGCTCGGCGTGGGCACGGTGCTCTTCTTCACCTTCTATGCGGAGCGCACGGCCCATACGTACGGCGTGGCGGTGCTCTTCAACGTCTTCGGCACGCACCACACGTTGTCCCAGCACCGGGGCATCTGGTCGCTGCACGGCCTGCGCGCGAGCAAGGCCGGCCTGCCCGGCGCCTCCACTGTCGAGCGCAAGCTGCAACAGATGTACGTCCCGCTGATGCTCACCCTGCTGCTGGTGCGCATCTTCTTCGTCGCCGAGTCCCCGGGCCCCACCGCGCCCGCGTACCTGGATGTGGGCCAGGGACACGTGCTGCCTCACGGGGCGCTGGCGGTGCTGCTCGCGGTATGGCTGGGCTACTTCCTGCTGCTGTTCCGCTCCGTGATGCGCACGGAGGCCGTCAGCGGGCCCAAGGTGCTGTACCTCCTGGCCATGGCGACGGCGACCGGGCTGGTGCTGGTGGCCCCCACGTGGGGCTACGTCATGCTGCCCGCCATGCACGGGCTCGAGTACTACATGCTCACCGCGCGCATGCTGGAGCCGCGTGAGGGCGACGCGCCCCGGCTGCCCCGGAAGTTCATCGTCCCGGCGATGATTGCGTCCATGCTGCCCCTGCTCGCGCTGGGGGCGGTGCACGGACTCATCCAGCAAGGTGTCATGCGCGGGGCCCTGGGCAGCAACATGGGCGCGGCGGAGATGCACCCGATGCTGCGCGTCGCGACGTCCCTGGGCTTCGCGTGCGTCCTGGCGCACTACTTCGCGGATGCCCTCATCTACCGCTTCCGGATTCCGTCCATCCGCGCGGTGATGCTGAAACGGCTGGGCTTCAGCTAAATCGAGCCGCAGGGTTCGCCAGCGCCATGCCGTTCGGCGTTGGCCGCGAAGGCGTCACGCAGGAACAGGGAGAGACCGGCACGCGTCTTGTCGATGTTCTCCGTGAAGCGCGAGTCGGCCACGTAGAGCTCCCCCAGGCCCCGATGCATGGTGTGCGCGCACGGGTAGAACCACGTGCCGAGATATCGCCGGTGCGCCTCGGCCAGGTCCATGGCCTCCGTGGAGGCCGCGGCGGTGCCCGCGTCGAGCAGGGCCGCCATCGCCTGGAAGAGTGCATCTCCCTCCTCCTTGATGCGCTTCCAGTCCTCCTTCTTGTAGCGCGCGGCCCTCCGGGAGGACTCCTTGTAGGCCTCCGTTTCCCCCCAGCGTTGCTTCGCCTCTTCCTCGTACTTCGACGGGTCGAAGTCGCCGAAGGCCTCGAACATCGCGTCCTTGTCCACGTGCGTTCCCCTTTCCAGCGCGTCCAGCGCCGTGTCCACTGCGTGCACCAGCGCGTCCAGCCGGGAGGCGCGCTCCGTCAGCAACTGCCGCTGCATCCGCAGGGCGGCGCGCAGGTCGAAGGTGGGGTCGGCCAGGATGCGGCGAATCTCCTCCAGCGGGAAACCCAGTTCCTTGAAGAAGAGCACCTGTTGCAGCCGCTGCAGGTCCGCCTGCGAGTAGAGCCGGTAGCCCGACTCGCTGCGGTCCGACGGGCGCAACAGGCCCAGCTCGTCATAGTGGTGCAACGCCCGGATGCTGATTTTCGCCAGCCGGGCGACCTGGCTCACCGTCAGGGCCATCTCCACCTCCTCGAGGAGAGGTTTAGGGTCTCACGTCGCGTGAGGGTCAAGGCCGTGCGAAGGGGCGCGGCTTCCGATGGCCCGCCCGCGCCGCTGCCTTCGCGTGTCTGCCGTAACACGGTAGCCTGCCCGCCATGCGTCAGCAGTCACTCCTCCTCCCAGGCCCGGCGGCGCTCATCGCCGTGGTGCTCGCAGCCTGGCTCGGGATGTCACCGCTCAAGAACTTCGACCTCTTCTTCCACCTCGCGGGGGGGCGGTTTCTCCTGGAGCACGGCTTCACGCGGGTGGACCCCTTCAGCATCACGGGGACCGCGGGCTGGGTGCCGCACGAGTGGGGCTTTGGCGTGGCCTGCATGGCGCTCATCCGCTGGCTGGGCGCGGGCGGACCGGGGCTGCTCATCGCCACGCTGGTCGTCGTCAACGTGCTGCTGCTCTGGTCCGCCGTGGAGCGGGCGGCCTCCGGCAGGCGAGGGCTGCTGGCGCTGGCCGTCTTCACCGCCGTCCTGCTGGTTCATGCCCCCACGTGGCGCACGGAGCGGCCCTACCACCTGGGCCATCTCCTGTTCACCGTCGCGGTGGTGAGCGTCCAGGCCTGGCGCGCGGGCAACACGCGCATCCTGTGGATCTTTCCCTTCCTCGGTGTCCTGTGGGCCAACCTCCACGGAAGCTGGCCCCTGGGCCCCGCGCTCCTGGGAGGAACGGCCCTGGGCATGGCCCTGGACTCGGCCGAGGACAGGCCCAAGGCCCTGCGCGGCCTGGCCTTCGCGGTGGCCGCGTTCCTCGCCGCGGGCCTGGGGCCCGATGGCGTGAACATCTACCTCTATCCCTTCCACCACTCCCTGCTGCCCTCCACGCAGAACATCGTGGAGTGGCGTCCCCTGGACCTCGACCTCGGTTCGAGCTGGGCCTACCTCGCGCTCTTCGGAGCCGCCCTCTTCGTCGTGGGTGGCGCGTCCGGCCGTAGGATGGCCATCCTCCTGCCCACACTCGTGCTCGGCGTCGCCGCCATCAAGGTGCAACGCCACGCCCCCTTCGCGGCCGTCCTGATGGCCCTCACCATCGTGGAGCACGCGGGCCGGACCACCGTGAATGCCGCCGTGACGCGGCCCTGGCACCGACTGGACGGAGCCGTGGCCCAGTGGAGCGCCCGCGCGAAGGGAACGCTCTGGCCCGCGCTCGTGCTGGGGGTCCTCGTCACCATCCACGCGCTCAATCCCCTGCCCGTGGAACAGGGCGTGCGCCGGTCCCTCATTCCCATGGGCGCGCTGGAGGAGCTTCGAAAGCTGCCGCCGGGGAAGGTGCTCAACCCCTTCGTCATCGGCGGCGCCATCTCGTTCTTCGCGGGCACGGACTACAAGGTCTTCATCGACAGCCGCAATGACCCCTTCCCCCTGTCCATCCACGAGGACTACACCCGGCTGCTGTGGGGCGAGCCCGGGTGGGAAGAGGCGCTGGCACGCTATGCCCCCGACTACCTGCTCTGGAACACGACGAATCCGGGCAACATCCTGCTCGACCACCTGCGCGCCCGGGGCGGCTGGCACGAGGTGACGCGGGATGGGACCTACGTGCTCTGGGCGCAGGACCGCGCCACCGCGACGGAACGTCCATGAGGGTCAAGGATTCACGCCTGCGGACAGCGCTGTCTGTCCTGGGCCTGCTGGTGCTGCTCACGGTGACCTACCGGTCCGTGCTGTCGGGGCACCTGCTGGCGGGCCGGGATGTGTTCCGCATCTTCTTCCCGGACTCGGCGTTCCTCCTGGAGTCGCTGCGCGCGGGCGAGGTGCCGCTGTGGAACCCCTACCTCCGCCTGGGGCAGCCCTTCGCCGCCACGTTGTACTCGCAGGCGTTCTACCCGCCGCGATGGCTCGCGCTGCTCGCCGCCGGCCCCGTCGCGTCCATGACGGTGATGCACCTCGCGCACACGGTGCTCGCGGCCCTGGGCGTGTTCCTGCTGACGCGCAGGTTGAACGCCTCGTGGCCCGCGGCGCTCGTCGCGGGCGCCACCTTTGGCCTGTCGCCGATGATGGTCGGGCTCGGCATCCAGCAGAACGTCGTCGACGCGGCGGCCTGGAGCGGGCTGCTGCTGTGCGCCGCCTACGATGTGACGCACCAGCCGGGCCCCCGCCCCTGGCTCTGCCTGGCCCTCTACGGCGCGATGTCCCTGCTCGCGGGCTCACCGGAGACGACGCTGTGGCAGGGATTGATGGCCATGGCGGTGGCGGGCATGGGGGCGCCCAGGGGCTCCCAGCCGGTGACGACGCCCCACCCCCGCGATGGCATTCGCTCAAGCCCCGAGGGCTCGCGATGTTTCGCGTGGCGGCGGCCTTCGGCGGCGCGGTGGTGCTCTCCGCGGTGGTGCTGTTTCCCGCGGCGGAGTTCGCCCAACAATCGATGCGCGCGCAGTCCGCCTGGTCCGAGCAGTTGTCCTGGTCCATGTCCTGGCCCCAGGTCCTCTCCGTCTTCTGGCCGCTCGCGGATTCGCCGCGTGACACCTATTGGGGCCAGGACCAGTGGTTCATCATCACCCTCTTCATGGGCACCCTGCCGTGCGTGCTCGCGGTGGTGGGTGGCTTCTGGGGTCCGCGCCGGATTGAGCCATTCGCGCTGGGGGCCGTGCTCCTGGCGTGCTTGAGCCTGGGGCGGCACTTCCCTCCGGCGGCCTGGCTCCTCCAATCCATTCCCCCGTTCACCTTCTTCCGCTACCCGGCCAAGTACTTCGTGGGCGCGGCCTTCTGCCTCGCGGTCCTGTCCGCATTCGGCGTGGACGTGCTCGGAAGGCTCGCGTGGAAGCGCCGTCCTTCGGGCCTCCTGGCCGCCGCGGCCATCACGGGCACGGTGCTGGCCGTCGCCACCATCGGCTGGGCGGTGCGCCAGCTCCCCATGAGGGCCTCCGCCGAGGCCGGCGCGCCCTGGGTTCCCTTCTGGCTGGGGCTCGCCCTCATCCTGATCGCGCTGCTCCCGGGTGCGCGCGGCACGCGTCCCAGAAGAGTCCGCGCCGGGCTGGCCTCGCTGGTCATCATGGAGCTGGTCGCCGCGCAGTTCCTGCTGAGTGAGCCCCGCTACACCCCGTCCGCGCCCCTGGAGCGCCCCTCCGCCCTGCGCCCCCTCCTTCCCGAGGTGTTCGAGGGACGCATCAGCGTGGACATCGAAGGTCCGGAGGACCCGACGCGCACGCAGTCGAAGGACGGCATCGAGCGCAGCCTCGACAGGTTCACCCCCAACCGCTTCGTGGAAGCACGCCTCCCGGCATTGGAGGGCTACGGGGCCCCCGAGCCTCGCTACACGACACGCTTCCACCAGGCGGGCGAACGGAGCGTCTACGACCTCACGGGCGTCACCCACTACGTCCGGAGGGGCCCGCCCCCGTTCGAGGACCTGGAGCTGCTGCACCAGGCCGAGGATGGCACCACGCTGTCGCGCTCACGAACCGCGCTGCCCCGTGCCTTCCTGGTGCAGCAGGCACGGCTCGCGAGCGACGAAGAGGCCCTGGAGGCCGTCATCGACGCGGACCAGCCCTTCCGGAACATCGCCTTTCTGGCGACCGGCGAGCCGCTCGACAAACCCCGCTGCCAGGGCCACGTCGAAACGCGGAGCCGGGGCGCGCGGCACCTGGAGCTGGCGGTGGAGGCTTGCGACGACAGCTACCTGATTGTCTCCGACAGCCACTACCCCGGATGGCACGCGACGCTGGATGGCCAGGAGGCGGTGATTCACCGCGCGAACGTCTCGCTGCGGGCCGTGCGTGTCGCCCAAGGCCCCCACACCGTCCGCTTCGAGTACCGCCCGCTGAGCTTCCGCATCGGCCTCGCGCTGTCACTCGTGGGGTGGCTGGGCCTGGTGGTGGTGGCGCTCCGTCGCGACAAGCGCGGCGCCCGATAGCGGCTCAGGCCCCGGGCCGGAAGACATAGAAGGAGAGCGGGTGGCCCTCCCGCGCGCGCACGCTCGCCTTCCGCCGGAGGACCCAGAGCTGACCGGGCTTCATGGGCCGCTCCTCCCCCGCGGACAGGCCGCCCTCGCCTTGCGTGACATAGACGAGCACCGGCGCCGCCCGCGTCCCCTCCACCCCGTACTCACCCGCGCCCAGGTTCACCGCAGCCATCCGGTCCGACAGGACGGGGAGCGAAACCTCGTGCACGGGCTCTCCCGCCGCCTGGAGCACGTCGAGGGCCGGAGGCGGGACGTAGACGAAGGGCGCCGCGCCCTGCCGCATCCGCGCGTCATCCACCTCCACGTAGAGGTTGCCGTCGAACCGCGGCGAGGCGAACACCAGGTTGCCCAGCATCCGGTCCGTCGCGCGATTGAACCAGGCGTGCCCCGTGAAGGGCCCCGAGGCAATCAGCTCGCCGGGGTCATGCGTGCCGCGACGCTCCGCCAGCCCCTCCTCCTGGCCCCAGACCTGATGCACCTCCGCCTGCCCCGCGACGATGATGGTCGCCTCGTGCGTCTTGCGGTGGATGTGCAGCGGGCACGTCTGTCCACGCCCCATGACGTGCATGTGGACGGTCGCGCCGTCCGCATAGAAGTAGGTTTCGGAGACGTCCGCCGCGTCGGGGTTCTTCTGAGACAAGGCCTCGAACCGCGCGGGCACGTCGAAGACCTCGACGTCGGGGTCCTCCGGTACCGCCATGGCGCTCCGCAAGGCCAACAGCACACAGAGGACGAACGCCGTGAGGAACAGGGACAGCGCCCTGTACAGCCAGAGGCGGCGCCGGAGCGAAGCCAGGTCCACGGAGACGGGCGCGTTCATGCGGAGACACCAGGAGACGGCTGGACCCAGGTGACCCGAGTCTGAACGGCCGCTCTAAATGATGATGGCAGCAGCCCCACCCGAAAGTGGATGCCGCTGCCATGAGAACCAAGGAGCCCGGAGGCTCCCCCGTCAGCAACGCTCAGTAGGCGTTGTTCTGACCGAAGTTCTTCATCGTCTTCTTGTTCAGCGTGTCGTTGGAGCTCTGACCATCGTTCTGCACGCTGTCGTTACCGGCCAGGGCCGCGGCGGACGCGCCGAACAGCTTGCGGATGTTGTCGCCGAACAGGGTCACCACGCCGATGGCCGCGATCGCGATCAGGGCGACGATGATGATGTACTCGGTCATGCCTTGGCCACGGGCCTTACGGAGCTGCTTCTTCGAGGTCGCCTTCATGGAACTCTCCGGGGATTGCAGTGGTGGAAAAGACACCCTGCTGCTTGGGTGATTCACACCCTAGGGCAGATCCCACTTCCACCTCCATCGGTCATCGGGAGGATGGTGGGAATTGCCTGTGATTTCAGCAGGTTGCCCCTTTTTTGATGATCCACGAGCCCATTTCAGGGGTTCGCGGGGGCGGCGACAGGGGCCGTTGCGCCGTTACAAGCCGAACTCGGGAGTGCCTCGCAGAGCGAGCGCAGCGCCCGGGCCAGATTTTCGTCGTCGGGATGCCGGGCCGCAACCTCGCGCCCCATCGCCACCGCATCCGCCTGGGCACCTACCGGTGTCCACATGGTGCGCGACGCCCAGATGCGCGCCGTCACCAGCTTCAGGTACGCCGTCACCAGCGCCGGCGTGCGCCCGCCACGGGCCACCTCCGGCTCCAGCAACGAGGCCGCCAGCGTGAGGTCCTGCTGGGCCAGCGCCGCCGAGCCCAGGGCCAGGGCGGAGTCCGGGCTGTCCGGGGCGAGGCGCCGCCACTGCGCCGCCGCGCCGCGCACCATGGGGTCATTGGCCGCGTGGTAGCGCTCGATGTTCCGGTACACCCTGGCGGCCTGCTCCGCCGTGGGCGGGTGCTGCTGCACGTAGTCGTGGAGGAACAGCCGGTCGGCCCCTTCCGGCGCGCGCCGCTCGTCCTTCACCCGCACGTCCAGGTTCGACACGAAGAAGGCGATGGGCGACGTGTACTCCAGCAGGTTGTGGTCGTCCGTGTTGATGGGCCCCTTGCCCGCGAACTCGAGCTGCCCCGCCTCGCTGTGCACCTGCTTGGAGAGCAGCCCGAACACGTCGGTGATGCCGACGCGGGACAAGTCCTTCTGCACCTCGGGGTGCAGCATCCGCTCCGCGACGCGCGCGGCGTCGAAGGACAGGGGCTTGCGGCTGGCCACCAGCACCAGGTCCTGCGGCCCCAGCCACGTGGTGGCGTGGGGGAAGGTGTCGCGCAGGGTGCGGACCACCAGCTTGATGAGGTCCTCGTTGCTCTCGTAGGTGTGAATCCACTGCACCAGCACGCCGTCATCCGCCAAGTGCTGGTTCACCGTCTGGAAGAAGTCCCGCGTGAAGAGGCCGGACACGCCCGCCACCCACGGGTTGGAGGGCACGCTCACCACCAGGTCGTACTTGCGCGGCGACAGCGCCATGAACGTCTTGGCGTCGTCCACGTGCACGTGCGTGCGCGGGTCGTCCACGGCGTTGCGGTTGTCCGCCTTGAACAGGCGCGCCGCGTCGATGACGGCCGGGGCAATCTCCACCATGTCCAGGTGGTCCACCGGGTGCGCCAGCACGCTGCCCGCCGTAATCGCCGCGCCGGCGCCCACCAGCAACACCGTCTTCGGCTCGCGCGGATGCAGGAGCGCGCCCAGGTGGCCTGCCACCACCTGCGTCTCCACGTCACCGCCGTTGGACGCGTCGATCTTCCCGTTGAGCTTCATGAAGCGCAGGTTGTCCGCCGGCGCGTCCGCCACCATCACCGTGGCGAAGGTGTCGTCCTGGTAGAAGATGGGGCGGATGATGGCCTCGGTGTCCGCCACCAGCTTCGCGTAGCTCTCCGGCGGCTTCTGGTGCGAACGGATGGAGGCGATGCCTGACAGCCGCACCGCCCAGCCACTCATGCTCCCCAGCACCACCACCGCCAGCCCCGCGGTGGCGGCCACCGGCCACAGCGCGCGCGCGGGCTGCTTGGGCCGGTCCGGCATCGCGTGGAAGGCCAGCCCCGCGCCAATCAGGTTCGCCGTCACGCCCGCGATGAAGTTGCCCTCCATGCCCCACCACGGCATCAGCACCAGGACGCCCAGCGCCGAACCGGTGATGGTCCCCACGGTGTTCCACAGGTACACGCCGCCGAGTTGGCGGCCCACCTCGGACACCTTGGCCGTGGCCACGCGCGCCGCCGCCGGGAAGGCCGCGCCCATGAAGAAGGTGGGCACCAGCAGCACCAGACAGCAGAAGCTGAAGGTCAGGAGCTGGAACAGCGGCCACGTCTCCAGCGAGCGCGTCATCATCCACTGCGCCTTGCGGAACAGGTGCGGCAGCCGGACGTAGAGCGGCAGGGCCACGCAGATGCTGGCCACCAACGCCACCTGCAAGCGACCGAAGAGTCGCAGCGAGTCCACCTTCCCCTTGCGCGTCATCAGCCAGAAGCTGCCCAGGCCGATGCCCATGATGAACGCGGTGAGGATGAGCGTGAAGGCGTAGGTGGACGCGCCCAGGACGATGGACAGCAGGCGGATCCACGTCACCTGGTACAGCATGGACGTGAAGCCCGACAGCAGCACGCCGATGAGCGCGGCCCGCACCGCGATGCGCGGATAGGACACCTCGTCCTCGTCGCTCCCGGCGGGAGGTGACTGCCCCGGAGCCAGCGCGGGGGCGAAGCGGCGTGCCAGCGCCAGCGCGCCGAAGGCCAGGAGGATGTTGAGGCCCGCCGCCATGTTCGCGGACGAGGACAAGCCAATGGCCGGCACCAGCTTCGTGCCCGCGATGAAGACACCCACCGCCGCGCCCAGGCTGTTGACCGCGTACAGCCGCGCCAGTTCGTAGCGCACGCCCGTCAGGCTGGAGGCGAAGTGCCGCACCAGCGCGGGCAGCGTGCCGCCCATCAGCAGCGTGGGCACCAGCAGCGACAGCGCGGACACGAGCAGCCGAGGCCCCAGCCGGTAGCCGTCCGGCACCGCGGGTGCCACGCTCAACCAGAGCGCCCCCAGCACGTCGAGCACATAGGGGAAGGCCAGCGCGTACAGGCCGACGCCCAGCTCCAGGATGCCGTAAAGGGCCAGGGGGTTCTTTGCCCGGTCGGCTGTCCGCCCGAAGACAAATGCCCCCAGGGCCTGCCCTCCCATGAACGTGGCGAGCACCACGGCGTGCGCCTGCCCGCTGTTCCCCAGGACATTCCCGAGGTACTTGGACCAGACGAGCTCATAGACGAGTGCGGTCGCCCCGGAGAGGAAGAGGAGGCAAGCCACAAGGTTCTTAGGAAAACGCGCCGTAGATGACATGGGGACAGCGCGGAACCTTAGTCGGTATGTTTCAGGCCCACCAAATGAACACCCATCTCCTGCAAGCCGCGACGCTCGCCTGGACTCCGAGCCTGCGGGTGACACGCGCCGAAGGCGACCTCGCCAGCATCCTGCGCCGCCCCGCGGAGGCGCTCTTGGAGCGGCCCCTGCACGACGTGCTCGGGGTCTCCGCCGCGCGCGCCCGCGAACTGGACCACCGTGCCCGCGAGGACCGCCGCGCCGTGGAGTTCATCTCCGCGAACCTGGGCGGCGAGGACGCCACGCCCCTGCGCCTGTCCCTGGGCCTGGACGCGGGCGAGGCCAGCGCCACCGTGCTGGACCTCAACACCCTGCTGGACGGCGCGCCGCCGGTGCAGATTTCACGGCTGTCGTCCTCGCTCAGCCACGAGATTCGCAACCCGCTCTCCTCGGTGAAGATGGCCGTGCAGACGCTCGCCCGAAACACCGGCCTCAATGACCGGGACAAGCGGCGGCTCACCATCGCCAACCGGGAGATTCGCACCATGGAGCGGATGCTCTGGCTCCTGTCCGAGTACGGCCGGGACACCACGCCCAAGACGGATGCCCATCCGCTGCGCTCGGTGGTCCAGGAGGCCACGGAGATGGTCGCCCCCGAGCTGGCCGAGCGCCGCGTGGAGGTCCGCGTGGACGAGGAGCCCGACATCCCCCGCGTCCGCGTGGACCCCAACCGCCTGCGGCCCGTCCTGGCCCAGGTGCTGCTCAACGTCGCCATGGGCCAACCCGAGGGCAGCCCCGTGGAGGTGGCCCTGCGCCGGGGAGGCCCGGGTCAGGTGCTGATGATCCTCCACGACCCGGTGGCCGCCCTTCCTCCCGAGGAGAACGGCACCTTGTTCGAACCCTTCGGCTCCCGGCTGGCGCGCGGCGCCGGCCTGTCCCTGGCCGCCCTGCGGCGGGTGATGATGGGCGTGGGAGGCGACGTGTCCGCCCGCGGAAGCGCCGAGCCGGGCGTGGTGCTGACGTTGACGTTCGCCATTTGAGAGCGCCATGGAGACCCTTCTCATCGTCGATGACGACGTCTCGCTCCTCGAAACGCTGAAGATGCACTTCGAGGAGATCGAGCAGGACGGCCAGCCGCGCTACCAGGTGGCCACCGCCACCAGCGCCGCTGCGGGGCTGCGCGCGGCCCAGGAGGCCATGCCCAGCGTGGTCATCCTCGACATGATGCTCCCGGACCGCACGGGCCTGGAAATCATCGAGGAGATGAAGGGCCTGTGCGGGGACGCGCGCATCATCCTGGTCACCGCGTACCACGACATGGAGACCACCATCCGGGCCATGAAGGCCGGGGCCTTCGACTACATCCACAAGCCCTTCCCGGACCCCGCCGCCCTGGACCTGGTGGTGGAGCGCGCGCTGGAGTACCGCCAGTTGTCGCGCCGCGCGGACGAGGTCCACCGGGAGAACGCCGCCGCCCGCCTGGGCGACATCGTGGGCACCAGCCCGCTGATGCAGCAGTTGGTGAAGGAGATTGGCAAGGTCACCGGCAGCCACGCCACCGTGCTCATCACCGGCGAGAGCGGCACCGGCAAGGAGCTCATCGCCCGCGTCATCCACAACTACTCCTACGACGAGCCGCGGCCCTTCATCGGCATCAACTGTTCGGCCATCGTGGACACGCTGCTGGAGAGCGAGCTGTTCGGCCACGAGAAGGGCGCCTTCACCGGCGCCACCGCGGGCAAGCCCGGCAAGTTCGAGCTGGCCGAGGACGGCACCGTCTTCCTCGACGAGATTGGCGACATGTCGCTGATGCTCCAGGCCAAGCTCCTGCGCGTGCTCCAGGAGCGCGAGTTCGAGCGCGTGGGCGGCGTCAAACGCATCAAGCTGCGCGCCCGCGTCATCGCCGCCACCCACCGCGCCCTGGTGGAGGAAGTGGAGGCGGGCCGCTTCCGCGAGGACCTCTACCAGCGCCTCAAGGTCATCACCCTCCAGATTCCCCCGCTGCGCGAGCGGCGCGAGGACATCCCCCCGCTGGTGAAGCACCTGCTCGAGCGCATCAACGAGAAGGTCCACAAGCGCGTCACCCGCGTACCCGGCGAGGTCATGGAACGCCTCACCCGCCTGCCCTGGCGCGGCAACGTGCGCGAGCTGGAGAACGTGCTCACCCGCGCCGTCGTCCTGGCCCCGGGTGACGTCCTGCGCGGCGACGACCTGCCCGCGCTGGAGTCCACCACCCCCGCCCCGGACGCCGGACGGAACGCCCCGCCAGCCGCTGGCGCCATGTTCGCCGCCCCGGCCGAGGACGACGCCAGCCTGATTCCCACTTTGGAAGAGGCCGAGCGCCAGCTCATCGCCCGTGCGATGACCGTCACGAAGGGGCACAAGGGTCGCACCTGCCAGATTCTTGGAATCAGCCGCCCCACCCTGGAGCGCAAGCTCCAAAAGTACGGTCTTGCACAAGGCCAGAGCCCTCAAGTGCACACCTTCCCTGTGAAGGATGCGTCCTGAGCACTCTTGGACAGTGTCACTGCCGCGACACTCACCCCTCCGGTTTGAACGTTTCGTTCAAATTGATCAGACTGTTTGAACGTTCTGTTTCAGGTTTTGGACACAGAGCGGGGGTCAGTGCGGGCCTGTAGCGCTAAGTACCCGGCATTTCAGGCGGTGTTGTCCCGGAACCATTTCAATTCCCGCTGGCACGTTCCTTGGAGAAGGGAAGTCCCGTTCGCCGCTGAAGCAAACGGCCCGACTTCCCCACGCTTTCTTCCCAGGAGTAATGCCATGCACGGTTTCAACCGCCCCCTCGGCCCCATCGGTTCCAACGTCGTGGCGCCGCTGCAGACGACCAGCTCCGGGATGATGGTCACCGCCAACAAGCTGGTGCCCGGCCAGGAGGCCATCGACTTCAAGGGCTACTTCAAGGTCGAGTCCTTCCCGCACAACTCGACCATCTACCGCCCCGGTGACAACACCGACCGCGTCTACCTGCTGAAGTCCGGCCGCGTGCGCCTGATGCGCATTGGCAAGAACAGCACCCGCTCCGTGGTCTCCATCCTCCGCCCGGGCGACCTCTTCGGCGAGCTGTTCCGCCCCGAGGGCACGCCCATTGAAGAGATGGCCATCGCCGCCGGTGAGGCCGAGGTCTGGAGCATCGAGGGCCGCGACTTCCGCGCCCAGCTCGAGGCCCGCCCCGCCCTGGCCGTGGACGTGGTCCGCGCCTACGCCGAGCGCGTGCGTGCCCTGCGCAAGCGCGTGCTGGGCCTGACGTTCAAGGAGGTTCCGGCCCGCCTGGCGGACACCCTGCTCACCCTGGTGGAAGCCCACGGCGAGCGCTGCCCGCACGGCGGCGAAACGGACCTGCGCGGCATCACCCAGCAGGACCTCGCGGACCTCGTGGGCGCCTCGCGCTCCTTCGTGTCCACGCTCATCAACGAGATGAAGCGCGAGGGCGTGCTCGGCAACGTCGGCCGCATCCTCTGCGTGCGTGACCAGAAGGCCCTGCGGAAGATCGCCGGCAAGGAGAAGTAATCCGCGCACCCGCGGCGAACGGGAAGCGTGACACCAGACGGGCCTGACCATGCGGAGCGCCGCGTGGCCGGGCCCGTGGCGTTTTGGATATACAGGGCTCCCCACCGCCCGAGCCGCCGCATGTCCCTCAGCGCCATCGACACCCTTCTCGCGCTCCAAGAGCGACTGAAGCACGAGACGAACCTCCCGCTCCGGTCCGTGTCGCTCACGCCGGTGGACGCCAAGGACCTCGACCTGTTGGTGTCCTCGGTGGGCACATCGCTCCCTCCGGCCTACCTCGACTTCGTCTCCCGGCACGGCCTGCTGTCGGCCATGGACTGGCGGGGCTTCGAGCGGGCCCGGATGTTGAGCCCCCTCGCGCTCCTGGAGGCGCTCCAGTGGTCCAGGGAGACCATCGAGGAGGGCTGCTTCGGCGACAACGAGGACGAGCTGGAAGCCGCCATCCTCGAGAAGAAGCTCCGCGAGCGGATCATCCCCTTCCAGTACATCGCCTCGAACAATGTGAGCGACTACTACTACTTCGACCCGGGGACGCGCCGCGACACCGGGCCGCTCATCTTCCCGGCGCGCCACGACGACTTCGACCTGGCGACGTGGCTGCTGGCCGACGCGCCCGACGTGTCGGGCTGCACCTTCGACTTCGACGAGCACCTGCGCTGGGTCCTCCGCGAAGGCCTGGAGGAGAAGGACTGGGGCCGCTGACCTCAGACGCGGCGGCGCAGCTCCTCCACCTCGGCGCGCAGCAGCCAGTCGTCCGGGAAGTCCGAGGCCGCCGCGGCGATCTGACTCAGCCGCTCCGGCTTCACGGTGTGCGTCTCGCGCATCTTCCGGACCTCGCGGTAGAGCGCGGCCAGTGACGGATGCAGCGCCAGGGCCTTGCGCGAGCGGGCCTTCTCCTCGCCGTCGCCCTCCGCGAAGGCGCTCAGCTCGCCGTACCAGCGGTCCCACGTCTCCGGGTCCGACGGTCCCCCCGCCACCGACGGCAGGCTCGGGGTGACGAAGAGCTTCGCCACCGCGGGCAACTCCAGCTCGCGCCCCGCCAGCCGACCGCGCAGCGCCAGCACCTGCCCGCCGTCCGTCGCGAAGCCCTCCAGCTCCAGCCCGCTCTCCAGCGACAGCTTGAACGCCCCGCGCTCCGGCAGCGTGCCCGCGCCAAAGGCCACCAGCGCCGGCCCGTTCCACGGCCGCGCGTCCAGCGACTTGCCCTCGCGCGACGTGAGGATGGGGCCCTCCAGCCGCACCAGCGCGGTGTCCAGCCCCGGCGCCACCGGGCCCGGCGCGGCCAGCATCTCCAACACCTGTCCCGTCACCTCGAGGCCGTCCGCCAGCACCAGGTGATTGACGGTCCGCGCGCGCAGCGCCTCCGTCAGACCGAAGTCGCCGCCGCGCTTCCACGACAGCGTGGACTCGAACGCCTCCAGCACCTCGAACAGGTGCTCGAAGTCCCGCGCAACGAAGAGCTGCGGCTGCATCCGCGTGATGTCGTAGTCCATGTCCGCGCACGCCACGCTCAGCGGCAGCTTCTTCACCGCGGGCGTCAGGCAGTGCTGCGCCTCGGCGATGCTGGACAGCAGGCCCGCGCCGTAGATGCGCGGCGCGTCCACGGCGCCCACGAGGCCGTACTCCGCCGTCCACCAGTAGAGGCGGCTGGCCCGCGTGCTCTCGCTGACGTAGCGGCGGCTCGCGCTGGCCGCCTCCAGCCGCGCCTGCGCGTGCGCCACTTCCTCCTCACTGGCGTCCGGGTCCTCCTTCACCACCGACAGGTTCCGGATGGCCTCGAAGACGGCCTGGTCCTCCACGCTGGCAATGGCCTTGAAGCCCACCAACCCGCAGGCCTTGAGGTACTCGGCATAGCGACGGTTCGCGATGATGGGCGCGTGACCGGCGCTCTCGTGCACGATGTCCGGCGCGGGCGTGTATTCGATGTGCTCGTGGGTGCGGATGTCCGCGGCGATGGCCAACACGCCCAGCGCCTGGAGCTCCGTGAAGACGGCGGGCGGAATGAAGCCACGCACGCCCACACAGGCCCACCCCATGCGGGCCAGCTTCTCGTTCATCTCGTCCAGGCTGGGGATGCACTCCGAGCCGATGCCCGTCGCCTCCAGGCCCGCCAGGTAGTCAGGGTGCGCCTTGTCGGCCAGGTGGCCGCGCAGCGAGCCCAGGATGTTCCGCCACACGGCCTGGTCGCGCGACGTATACGCCGCGTACTCCTGCCCCACCACGTAGCGACGCAGATGGGCAGGCAGGCGGGCAATCGTCCGTTCCGTGGGAGTCATCATCGTTCACCTCAGGCGGAATCTTCTACTCTTTGAAGATATCCCTTCCTTGGGTGAACGGAAATCCGGCAGAAATCGACGGCTTCGTCGTTTTTACGTCGGACTAGCCTGACTGGCGGCGAAGCCCGTCCAGCACGAGCTGGGCCCCCGGGCTGAGCGCTCCGGACGGCCAGAGGGCCACGACTTCCACGGCCTGGGGCTCCGCCTCCATCAACGGCCACGCATGGAGGTCTGGCGGAAACGGGTGCATGGGACGCAGGTCCGGCGTGATGGCGCAGGCCCGGAACGCGCGCAGCAACTCGTAGAGAAGCAGGAAGCTCTCCGCGCGACCCACCTCGTCCACTGTCACGCCGTGCTCGGCGAAGCGGGCGCTGTTGGCGCCGCCGTATGGATCATCCCGGAGCCAGTCCACGAAGCGCTGGCCCTCCAAATCCGTCACGTGCAGCGACTTCTTCGAGGCCGCCTGGCGCGCCAACGCGTTGTCCGGGCCGGCCAGCACGACGAAGGGCATGCGGAGCAGGGACTCGGACTCCACGCCCTCGTGCGTGGGCAGCGGCGTGAAGTCCAGCGCCAGGTCCAACTGCCGCGTCTGCACCTGGCGCGTCAGCTCGTGCGTCCCGCCGAAGCTGAGCACCAGCTTGAGGTCCGAGGCCGCGGCGTCCTGGGCCACGGTGCCCACCAGGGACAAGGACAGCGTCGGGTTGAGCCCCAGGCGCACCACGGGCTCGGCGCTGGCCAGGTCTCTCAGGCGCTTCATGTCCAGTTGGTGCAGCGGCGTCTGGGTGCCCGCGAAGAGGCGCTCGCCCCGGGCGGTGAGCTGCAGGCGCCGTCCAGGCCCTCGCTCCAGCAGCGGAGCGCCGTCCGCCAACGCCAGCTCCAACGCGCGGACATGCTCGCTCACCACCGAGCGCGCCACCCCCAGGTGCTCGGCCGCGGCCTCGATGCTGCCCGCCTCCACCGCGGCGGCGAAGGACTCCAGCCACACCAGATGCCGGACGAGTTTGCGCGGAGGCATGCGCGGCATCCTCGCACGCCCCCATCCGCCGGACGCGCCGTCAGACTTCTTTGAGGCTTGCGAAATTCCGCACTCCGGAATATCCGCATCCCCGAATGTCACAGGTCCTCAACGCGATGTCCACCGCGGCCACGAAAGCCCTCCAGCGCTTCGAGGGGGCTCGCCCGTACCTGAGCAACGCCCTGACGTGGTGCGTGCTGCACGGCCTGGTCGCCTTGATGTACTTCGGCACCGCGCTGCGAGTGGCCGTGGAGCGACTGGCGCCCTCACTGCGGCCGCTGCTGCTCGTGGGGAGCTTCGCCCAGGCGCTGTTCCTCGGGCTGGTGGCCTTCGTGGGGACGCTGCCACTGGCCTTCCTGTTGGGCCCCCGCTACCGCTTCGTCCTCCCCTGTCTCACGGCGGTGGGCGGCGTCCTCCTGGGCCTGGATGCGTTGGTCCTCAACTCGCTCGGCTTCCACATCAACGGCCTGGTGTTGGCGGTGGCGCTGCAACCGCATGCGCTCGCCGAGACGGGCCTGTCCTCGTCCGAGATATGCCTCCTGGGCGTGGCCATGGTCGCCACGCTCACCGTCGATGCCGCCGCGGGCTTCTGGTTCTTGAAGCGGGGCTTCGGGCCTCGCCGGGTGGCGCGCACCGTGGTGCTGCTGGCCGGGCTGTGCACCGCCGAGCGGCTGGTCAGCGCCTCCCTGGTGTTCGCCCATGGCGGCGCCGTGCAACACGCCACCACCACCCTGCCCCTCCAGGCACCGGTGCGGATGAACACCTTCCTGACCCGCATCACCGGCAAGGCCCCCGCCTCCGGACTGCGGCTGGGCGTGAGCCCCGAGGCCGGCGCCCCCGCCGCGAGCATCGACCCCTCGGCGGTGCGGTTCACCCGCCGCCCGGACATCGTCGTCGTCCTGATTGAGAGCCTCCGCGACGACTTCTTCACGCCGGACGTGATGCCGAACCTGTGGCGCAGGGCTCAGAATGGCACGCGCTTCCTGCGGCACCACAGCTCGGCCAGCGCCACGGACTACTCGCTCTTCAGCATGTTCTTCGGGCTGGAGGCCCAGCGCCGCAACGCCGTGGTGGGCGCGGGACGGACGCCGCTGCTGTTCCCCGCGCTGGACCGCAACGGCTATCAACAGTCCTTCTTCGCCGCGTCCTCCGTCGACTGGATGGGCCTGAAGGACACCGTGTTCCGCGACGTGAAGGGCGGCTTGAAGACGGACTACACCGGGCGGAGCCACCTTCGGGACGAAGCCATGGTTCGCGACGCGCTCGCGGCGGTGGAGGCAGCGCCTGCCGACACGCCGCTGTTCCTGTTCGTGTTCTTCGCGGGGACGCACTTCGATTACGACTACCCACCCCGCTCCGAGGTCTTCGCGCCGGCCTGGAATGGCAAGGGCGGACTGTCGACCGCGCGCGTGCCCCCCGCGCACCTCAAGGCCCGCGCGTGGAACGCCGCCTATGAGGTGGACACCAAGGTCGAAGGGCTGCTGTCACGCATCGAGGAGCTCCGTGGCGCGCGACCACTGACCCTCGTCACCGGAGACCACGGCGAGGAGTTTCGCGAACACGGCCGCGTGGGCCATGCCAGCGACGTGACGGCTTCGCAACTCCACGTGCCCATGCTCGTCTTCGACGAGCAACTGCCCAGCGGTGAGGTGGACGTCGTCACCGGGCACATCGACGTGGTGGCCACGCTCTTCGACCTGCTCGGCGATACACACGTCCCCGCGCTGCTGGGTGACGGCACGCCGATGACCCGGCCCGACCCCGAGCGGTATCTGCTCACCACCGTGGGCTGGGAGGCGCGGTACGCGCTCATCGGGCAGGAGCTCAAGGTCCACTTCGGTGCGGGACTTCCGGGCACGACCATCACCGACCTGATGGACCGTCCCCTGCCCGATGCTCAGGAACGCTTCGCCGCCGAGGCCCCCAACATCCTTCGACGGTTGCGCGGCGCCCAGGGCACCAGCTCGGTGGACACGGGCGCGGCGACGGCCATGCCCGCTCCGCCGTAACGGTGGAGCGGCGGCGAGGACACCCGACCTGCCGGTTCAAAACCGGAGCTTCACACCGAGCGCCAGGGAGAAGAGCCCCGCATTCACCGTGGCGGGGTTCCGGACGAACTGCACCAACCTGTAGTCCGTGGCGACGAGTTCGAAGTAGCCCTCCACGAGCCGAAGGTTCAGCGCGTCCACGGGCCGTCCCGCGCTGGCCCCCAGCGTCAACGCGGGGCGCAGCGCCGTCCTGAACCAGTAGTACCCATCGTCATAACGGTCCGGTTTCGCGGCGAAGTAGTCGTCCCCCGCCGTGTAGCTGAGCAACAGGCCGACCGAGAGCGGCCGCACCGTCCACCCACGTGTGTCGATGCGGAACGGCCGCCACTGTCCCTTGAGCGTGAAGGTGAGGAAGTCCTCGCCCGCCAAGGCCGGAGGCGCCCAGCCCACGAGCACCGAGGCCTCCAGTGCGTCCTCGAGGAAGCTCCAGCCCGGCCCCGCGGAGAGAAAGCCGATGGAGCCCGCGAACTGGACCGCCGCATGGTCGGGCACGTACCAGGGCGAGGTGTCGGCGGCCCGCGCGTTCTCAGCGCCCAGCAGCAGCATCGCCAGGGTCCAAGCCCCGAGGTGCATGGGCGCGGCCATCAGTACGTCACTCGCTCGACCTGCACCGCGTCCCCATCCACGCGAACCCAGAGGTAGCTCCGGTGGCGCATCGCCTCGGTGGTGACGTAGCGGACACCGCGCGACTCCGTGTCCGTGAACTGGTGCACGTGGCCGTGGAAGGAGATGGAGACCCCGTGGTCCGCCTGGAGTTGCTCCAGCGGCGCGATGAGCGCGTCGTCGAAGTCACCGTTGCCAGGAGGGACATGGGAGAACGTGAAGGTGCGCTGGAGCCCTGGCTGCGGCGTGAGCGCCGTCCCCAACCAGTCGAGGTCCGGGATGTTCCCGGGGAAGCCGTACTCGCGCGAGTTGGAGTCGAAGAAGACGAAGCGGTGGCCCGAGTACTCGAAGGCGAACGACTCCGGGCCGAAGGTGCGCCGGTAGAGCTTCTGCCCCAGGCCCAGCGCGTCGTGGTTGCCCATCACCACGAAGAACGGCGCGGGCAAGCGGGACAGGAGTTCAACGCCCCACTCGTACTCCTGGGTGCTGCCGAACTCCGTCAGGTCTCCCATCTGGATGACGAAGTCGGCGTTGCGCTGCTCCAGGTCGCGCATCGCGCCCGCGGCGTCATCCAGGAAGAGCTGCATGTCGCCAATCACCGCGAACTGAAACGTGGGCT
Source organism: Myxococcus hansupus (assembly GCF_000280925.3). Lineage (NCBI taxonomy): Bacteria > Pseudomonadati > Myxococcota > Myxococcia > Myxococcales > Myxococcaceae > Pseudomyxococcus > Pseudomyxococcus hansupus. The sequence goes on along the minus strand of NZ_CP012109.1, from coordinate 2,053,429 downwards.
TCGGCCCCGCGTCTTTCAACCGCGCGAGTGAGCGGGCATGCAGGTCCCGTGGCGGGCCGCGGAGTTCGTAGGGATGAAACTCGAAGACACCGCAGCCGACGAACACCAACAGCAATGTCACCCAGACGCGCACGTGCGCACGCTAACGTCGACAGTGAGATGCTTCCATGGAATGTGGAGAGGGAACCCCACGCATTCGGACCGAGGAGAAAGCCATCCTCACGCGCCATATGAACGGGACTCAGGACGTCTCCGGAACTTCCTCCAGCCAGCCGCTGTTGGCGGTGGCATGAGCACGCCCCTGTCGACACGCGACCTGCTCCGGTCGCTGGCCAGCACATCCTCCCGGAGCACCTCGGACGCACTGGAAGAACTGCGCGCCCGGGAGGACTTCACGCGTGTCGCGCACGACGTCCTGCGCTCCGGTACGGCCGAGGAGAAGGTCGTCGCCTTGCGCGCGTGGGTCCTTCGAACGACACCCGAGGCGCAGAGCCCTTCCAGCGCACCTGCCCCACAGTCCAGGGAGCCGCAGGACAGCGAGGATTGGAGATACCTCGTCGCCGCGCTCGACGACTCCGACGCCACCGTGCAGCAGGCGGTCATGAATGTCCTCGCGCGAATCGACCCGGCCGCCGCGAGTGCGCTCTTCCTGTCCCGCTTCGAGCAAGCCTCCAACACGGAACGGCTGACGGCACTCGCCACGGCGCAGCGGCTCCAGCTCCCCGACGCATTGGCGCTGGCCCGTCTCGCACTGACAGCCCCATCCGTCGACGTGCGCACCGCCGCCGTCTCGCTGCTCGCCAGACAGGGGGAAGCCTCTGACAGCCTGCTCATCCAGGCCCTCGCGGACACGGCCCCCACCATCCAACGTGAAGCGCTCCGGGCCCTGTCCCGCCGTGAGCGTGTTCCCACCCAGGTCTTCATCCCGCTCCTCTCCGCGGCGGCGACGCGAGTCCAAGAGGAAGCCCTCCAGGTGCTCGTACTGCGGAGGGACTCCAACACGTGCGAGCACCTCCTGCCGTTGCTCAGCGCCCAGGCACAGTCACTCCGCAAGCACGCCATCCGCGCCGTCGGACACATCGGCTGCGCGGGGGCGAGTCAGCAGCTTCTCGCGATGCTCGACCTGCACGGCGACGAGGAGGAACAAGCAGACCTCATCACCGCACTGGGCCTGCTGGGCGGTGCCCCGGCCTGGGCCGCCCTCCGCACGGCGCTGTCGGACCCACGACCCGGCATCAGACAAGCGGCGAGCTCCGCCTGGGCGGCAAGTTCCACCGCGCCTCCGGACCGGACCGCCGTGCTCCAGGAGCGGCAACGCGAGGACCCCTCTCCGGAGGTGCGCAGTCACATCACTGTCGCGCTGACCACCCTCGATGCCTCGACGGCGAGACTCGCCCTGCGCACGGCCCTCACGGACCCGGCGCCTGACGTCCGGAAAGTGGCCGTGCAGACCCTGGCGCGAAGCGCCGACCCCGATGCGCTCGACGAGCTGCGCGCCCACAGGGCCCTCGAGAGCAACCCAGACGTGCTGCGCGCGCTCGACGTCTCGCTCGAACAACGGCTCGAGGGCTGAAGCGGCGCCCCGGGAGACCGCCTACGCCGCCGCGGACCGGGCACCGTCCCAGTCCTCGACCTCGTAGAGGAACTTCGACCCGCCCATGAGCTTCCGGTTGGCCGAGGTGCTCTGCACGAACACGACGTACTTCTCCAGGCTCGCGGGCCGGATGCGCACCGTCTCGCCCGGCGGCAGGCCCAGCATCTCCCGGGCGCGCTCACCGCTGAAGAGGTCGCCCGTCTTCCGATCCATGAGGACGACCTCCTTGCGGCCCTGGATGGTCTCCGTCTTGGTGAACTCGTAGAAGCCCCGGCCCGTCTTGAAGCCCAGGCCGTTCTCCTGCACGAAGTCCTTGATGGCCAGGGTCCGGTCCACATCCAGCACCTGGAAACGGCCCGGGGGCACCGCGCGCAGGTCCGCCTCTCCGTACAGCGGCGCCGCCGTGCGCTGAAGCATGGTGCTGAACATCACGTTCAGCCCCCGGCTCATCCGGCCCTCGCGCACCACTTCCTGCTCAAACGACTGGAGCTGCGAGTCCGACGACTGCTTGTAGCAGACGGCCAACAGCATGTCGGTGACGTGCGCGAACTGGTCCAGGCTCAAATGAAAGCCGCCCGACTTCGCCGCCAGCTCCTTGTAGAAAGCCGTCGCGTGGCGCCGCGCCAGCGCTTGCACGCCATACACAGGCACGCCCATCCTACCCAGCGCATCCACTTCCTTGCGCCAGTCCAGCTTGTGCGGATTCTGGGACGGCCCATGGGGCACGTCGTCGCCAATCAGCACCAGCGCCCGCGTATAGCCCACCGTCCAGGAGAGGCGTTGCGCCTGGTGCAGAACGAACTCGTAGCATTCGGGCGCGTCGCCCCCACCCGTCTGCTCCACCCGGTCGACGAAGCGGACCACCGCGTTCTCGTCGTCCGTCAGGTCCAGCAGCTTCGTGACATACGTGGAGCGCGCGTCGCAGTAGTCCCCATGCGCGATGATGCCAATGCGGATGCCGGGAATCTCCTTCATCAATCGGGAAACGGTGCCACGCAGCTTCTTCCGCACCTGCGCCAGACACGGATACATGCTGCCCGTGGTGTCGAAGCTGAAGACGATTTCAACGCGATTATCAATGACTGACGTGCTCATCGCAGTGCCCCCTCGTGACCGCCGACGAGGACAAACATACGTCCCGGGTCTGACATGAATCGGGGGTGGAACAGGGGCCTGAATCGGGGTCCTGGAGGGGCGTAAGTCGACCCGTCGTCACGCGATTGCACCTGCCGCTTGCCCTGGGGGCCGCGCGCCCGCAGCATGCGTGCCCATCGTGTCCGCCACCGCCGAGCCCCCCTCCCCGCACCGTACGTACACCGAGCGCCGCGCCGCCGCGCAGGCTGAGCTGACCACGCTGGACCGTGTCAGCGCCCGTTACGCCAATTTGCGAACACTCGCGTTCCTGGCCGCGGCTGGCATCGCGGGCTTTGTCCTGGCCGGCCGCCTGCCCAAGGTGGCGTGGTGGGCCAGCGCCGCGGCCCTGGTGCTCTATGGCGTGCTCGCCGTCCTCCACCACCAGGTCTTCCGCCGCGAGGCCCGCGCGAAGCTGTACGTGACGCTCAACGAGCGAGGCCTGGCGCGGCTCGGCCCGGGCTGGCACGACTTCGCCGAGCGCGGGGAGCGCTTCCTCTCCCCCAGCCACCTGTACACGCCGGACCTGGATGTCTTCGGTCAGGGCAGCCTCTACCAGCTCCTCAACGAGACGGCGACGCGCGCGGGTGAGGAGCGGCTGGCGGCGTGGCTCTCCACGCCCGCGTCCGCGGAGGATGTCGAGTCCCGGCAAGGCGCCGCTCGCGAGCTGGCGCCGAACATCGACTTCCGGCAGGACCTCTGCGTGGACGCGCGCGACGCCTCCCGCGAGAAGGCGGACCCGGCGCTGTTCATCCAGTGGGCGGAGTCCGGGCCGTCGTTGAACGCCATCCGCTGGGCGCGTCCCGTCGCGGTGGTGCTGCCCCTGGTGACGCTGACCGTCTACGTCCTGGGCAAATTCGGTGTGCTGCCGGAGTCCGCCTTCTGGGCCGGACTGGCCGCGCAGCTCGGCGTGGCCGTCATCACCCGCGGCCCGCTGAAGGTCATGGACGAAGGCGTGGAGGCCGGTGAGCGGGGCTTCGTCCGCTACGCCCCCATCTTCGAGCGCGTGGAGGGCCAGCGCTTCGAGCACCCGCGCCTGAAGAAGCTCCAGTCCGGACTCCAGCAGGCCGGCCAGCCGCCGGTGTCCGAGCACTTCAAGCGCTTCAGCCGCCTGTTCTCGTTCATCGAGTTCAAGCGCCACCAGTTCCACCCGCTGATTCACTGGCTCACGCTCTGGGACATCCACGCGCACTTCGCGCTGGAGCGCTGGCGCGAGGCCCACGGCAAGCAACTGCGCCAGTGGTTCGAGGCCCTGGCCGAGCTGGAGGCCCTCTCCTGCATCGCCGGGCTCGCGCATGACCGGCCGGACTTCACCTGGCCTCGCATGGCCGCCACGGGCCCCTGCGTGGAGGCCACGGCCCTGGGACACCCGCTGCTGGACGCGCCGGTGCCCAACGACGTGTCCCTGCCCGGCCCCCGGCACGCGCTGCTCATCACCGGCTCCAACATGAGCGGCAAGACGACGCTGATGCGCGCGGTGGGAGCCAACGTGGTGCTCGCGCTGGCCGGCGCGCCGGTGAGCGCGAAGTCCTTCCGCCTGTCACCGCTCCAGGTGCTCACCAGCATGCGGGTGAAGGACTCGCTGGAGCGCGGCGTCTCGTACTTCTACGCGGAGGTGCAGCGCATCAAGGCGGTGTTGGATGCGGCGCAGACGGCGCGCGGACAGGTGCTCTTCCTGCTGGACGAAATCCTCCTGGGCACCAACACGCGCGAGCGGCAAATCGCCTCACGCGAGGTGCTGCGCCTGCTGCTGGGCACCGGCGCCATTGGCGCGGTGACGACGCATGACCTGTCCCTGGCGGTGCTCGCGGACGAGCCAGGGGCGCACGTCGTCAACGTCCACTTCCGGGACCACCTGGAGGACGGGAAGATGGTGTTCGACTACACGCTGCGCCAGGGCGTGGTGGACACCACGAACGCGCTGCGCGTGCTGCGGCTGGCGGGCGTGCCCGTGGACGACCCGGACGAAGTCGCCGTGGCGCGCTGAGCGCCGAAACGACACGGGCCCCGGGGTTTCCCCCGAGGCCCGCGCCTGAATCACTTCGTCACGTCCAAGGCGCTGATTACTTCGGCGCCTCGATGAGCGCCGCGAAGCCCATGCCGCCGCCGATGCACATGGAGACGACGCCGTAGCGGCCGTTGCGGCGCTTCAGCTCGCGCAGGATGGTGGCCACCATGCGCGCGCCGGAGACGCCCAGCGGGTGACCCAGGGCGATGGCGCCGCCGTTGGGGTTCACCTTGTCGGCGGGGATGCCCAGCTCGCGCACGCAGTACAGGGCCTGCGCGCCGAAGGCCTCGTTCAGCTCGAAGACGTCGATGTCCTCGACCTTGAGCTTGTTCTTCTCCAGCAGCTTGCGGACCGCCGGAACCGGGCCAATGCCCATGACTTCCGGGGGCACGCCGGCCACCGCGGCGTCGATGAAGTAGCCCAGCGGCTTGACGCCCAGCTCCTTCGCCTTCGCCTCGCTCATCACCACCGCGGCGGCGGCGCCGTCCGTCAGCGGCGACGCGTTACCGGCCGTCACCACGCCCTTGGGGTTGAAGGCCGGGCGCAGCTTGGCCAGGCCCTCCTGCGTGGTCTCCGGGCGGAGGATGGTGTCCACGGTGACGGTGACTTCCTGCGCCACGCCGTCGTCGTCGTAGTACGTCGTGGTGACGGGGACGATCTCCTCCTTGAACTTGCCCTGCTCCCGCGCGGCGGCGGCACGGCGCTGGCTCTCGGCGGCGAACTTGTCCGCGTCCTCACGCGACACGCTGTAGCGCGACGCGATGTTCTCCGCGGTGGCGCCCATGGAGGTGTAGACCTCCGGCAGGCGCTCCATCACCTCGGGGTTGGCGCTCGCCTTGTTGCCGCCCATGGGGACCATCGTCATGGACTCGGTGCCACCACCGATGCCCACGTCGTACATCCCCGCCTGGATGGCCTGGGCCACCTGGGCGATGGCCTGCGAACCGGAGGAACAGAACCGGTTGATGGTCATCGCGGGCACCGTGACGGGCAGGCCCGCCAGCAGCGTGGCCACGCGGGCCACGTTCATGCCCTGCTCGGCTTCCGGCATGGCACAGCCCAGGACGACGTCACCGATGTCTTCCGGCTTGAGGCCGGGGACCTGGGCAACGGCCTCCTTGATGGCGACAGCGGCCAGGGTATCCGGCCGGGTGTCCTTGAACTCTCCCTTGTGGGCGCGGGTGAAGGGCGTGCGGACCGCGCTGGCAATCACGACTCGACCAGCCATTTTGATGTCTCCTTGCCCGGGGGGCACCCGGGCCTTCAACGAATCTCAGGTTCAGTAGCCTATGGATACCGGCGGGCCGTCAGTTCCGCAGCGGCTTGCCCTTCTCAATCATGTGCTGCAGGCGGTCCTGGGTCTTCTCCTCGCCGCACAGGCTCAGGAAGGCCTCCGCCTCCAGCTCCAGCAAGCGCTCTTCCGTCACGAGCAGCGACGAGCTGGTGTTGCCACCCGTCAGGACCTTCGCCAGCTTCTGGGCGATCTTCCGGTCGTGCGCGCTCACCTGGCCGTTGAGCTCCATGTCGTAGAGCATCATGTCGATGGTGGCCGCGCCGCTGGTGCCCGGCAGGCGGAAGCGCGAGGGACGGGGCGCCTTGAAGCCGGCGTCCGCCATGCCCAGCACGCGGGCCTTCGCGTCGGACAGCAGGAAGTCCCGGTTGGCGCTGATGCCATCCGCCTGCGTCAGGAAGCCCGCCTCGCGCGCCTCTTCCGCGCTGGTGGCAACCTTCGCCATGCCGATGGTGAGGAAGATCTTCTTCAGGAAGGGGAAGAAGTCGAAGTCCTTGTCCGTGCCGAACGGGCCGTAGACGTTGCGCAGCAACTGCATGTTGCCGCCGCCGCCCGGGATGAGGCCCACGCCCACTTCCACCAGGCCCATGTACAGCTCGGCGCTGGCCTGGATGGCGTTGCCGCCCATCGTCACCTCGGCGCCGCCGCCGAGCGTGAGGTTGAAGGGCGCCGTCACCACCGGCACCGGGCTGTAGCGCATGCGCTGGTTCACCGCCTGGAAGCCCGTCACCAGCTTGCGGATGGACTCGAACTCGCCGCTCTTGGCCGCCCACAGCAGCGCCACGATGTTCGCGCCCGCGGAGAAGTTGGAGCCGTCGTTCCCGATGACGAGGCCCTTGTGGTTCTTCTCCGTCTCGTCCAGCGCGGTGTTCATCATCTCGATGATCTGGTCATCGATGGAGTTCATCTTCGTGTGGAACTCGAGCAGCGTCGCGCCGTCGCCCAGGTCCCACAGCGTGGCGCCGTCGTTGCCGGCGATCTTCTTGTTGCCGCGCTTGAGGTACTCCACGCGCTGCGTGCGGGCGTTCTCCGGCACCACCTTCACGGACTTGGACGGGATGTCCCAGTACGTGTCCTTGCCGTCCGCCACGCCGTAGAAGGACTCGCGGCCAGCGGCCAGCATCTCCTCCACCCACGCGGCCGGCTTCAGGCCCAGGGCCTTCATCCGCTCCACGCCCTTCTTCACGCCGTACGCGTCCCAGACCTCGAAGGGCCCCAGGTCCCAACCGAAGCCCCAGCGCACGCCGCGGTCCACGTTGACCACGTCGTCGGCGATCTCCGGGATGCGGCGGCTGGTGTAGGCCAGCACGTCCAGCGTGACGCCCTCGGCGAACTTCGCCGCCTTGTCCTCGGCGTTCATCACCGAGGCCACGCGCTCGCGCACGTTCTCGATGTCCCGCGCGGCGCCCAGCGACTCGTAGCGCACCTTCGCCTGCGGCCGGTACTCCAGCGACTTCAGGTCGAGCGCGAGGATCTCCTTGCCCTGCTTCTTGTAGAAGCCGCCGCCGCTCTTGTCGCCCAGCATGTTCTTCTCCACCATCTTCTGGAGGAACGCGGGGCTGGCGAACACGTCACGCTCTTCATCGTGCGTCAGCGTGTCGTAACAGTTCTTCGCCACGTGGGTGAACGTGTCCAGGCCCACGATGTCCGCGGTGCGGAACACGGCGGACTTGGGGCGGCCCATGGCCGGGCCAAAGATCTTGTCCACCTCTTCGATGGACAGCTCCGCCTTCTCCATGGAGGCGATGGTCCGCATCATCCCGTACACGCCAATGCGGTTCGCGATGAAGTTGGTGGTGTCCTTGCCGTAGACGATGCCCTTGCCCAGCACCTCTTCGCCGAAGCGGTGCAGCGTCTTGAGCACCTCCGGGGACGTCTCCTTGCCGGCCACCAGCTCCAGGAGCTTCATGTAGCGGACGGGGTTGAAGAAGTGCGTGACGAGGAAGTTCTTCTTGAACTCCGCGCCGCGGCCCTCCGTCATCCCGACAATCGACATGCCGGAGGTGTTGGACGACACGATGGTGCCCGGGCGGACGATCTTCTCCACCTTGGCGAAGAGGTCCTGCTTGATCTTCAGGTCCTCCTTCACCACCTCGACCACCCAGTCGCACTCGGCGATGCGGTTCAGGTCGTCCTCGAAGTTACCCACCTCGATGTTGGTGAGCACCTCGCCGGAGACGATGGGGCTGGGCTTCTGCTTGCGCAGGTTGGCCAGCGCGCCCTGGGCGAACTTGTTGCGAAACGCCTTCGAGGAGGTGTCCTCGCCCGGGCCGGCCTTGGGCGGAACGATGTCCAGGAGGAGCGCGCGCACGCCCGAGTTGGCCAGGTGCGCGGCGATGCCGCTGCCCATTACTCCGGCGCCCAGCACAGCCACTTTGCGGATCCGCGTCGTCATGTGGAAAAGGCTCCCTGTTGGGAAGGAGGGGATTGCACAAATGTAGGCGATTGACCCGAAAGTCAATCGGTTCGGACGACCAGGGCGCTCGCCACTGGAGGACAGGCGGACTACATACCGGCCCTCCATGGCGCGCCTCGACCCGCACTCGTACAACGACAGCACGCAGCCTGAGACGGAAACCCTGGACTGGAGGGCCCGCGTCGATTTCAGGACGCAGCGGCTTCACGCGGAAGTCACACACACCCTGAAGGAAGCCTCGGCGGGTCCGCTGGACCTGGATACTCGGGATCTGGAAATCCGAGACGTGGTCGACACCGCGGGTCGCCCCTTGCCCTACATCCTCTCCCCTTCCGAGCCCATCCTGGGCAGCCGGCTGCGCATCGAGCTGCCGGCGGGCTTGAGGCAATTCACCGTGCGCTACCGCACGGCGCCGCACGCGAGCGCGCTCCAGTGGCTGACGCCCTCGCAGACGGCCGGTGGGCAGCACCCCTTCCTCTATAGCCAGTGCCAGGCCATCCACGCCCGAAGCGTGGTGCCACTCCAGGACACGCCGCGCATCCGCATCCGCTACCAGGCGTCGCTGCGGATTCCCAAGGCGCTCAAGGCCGTCATGGCCGCCAGCTTCCTGCGGCGCGAGGAGCTGGGGGTGGAGGCGGAGGAACACTACGAGATGCCCCAGCCGGTGCCGCCCTACCTGCTCGCCTTCGCGGTGGGCAGCCTGGCGCCCAAGGAGCTGGGGCCGCGCTCACGCGTGTGGGCGGAGCCGGAGCTCTTGGAGGACGCGGCGGAGGAGTTCTCCGGCGTGGACGACATGCTGCGCGCCGCGGAGTCCCTCTTCGGGCCCTACGACTGGGAGCGGTTCGACCTGCTCACCATGCCGCCCTCGTTCCCCTACGGCGGCATGGAGAACCCGCGGCTGACGTTCCTCACGCCCACGCTCATCACCGGCGACAAGAGTCTGGTGAATGTGGTGGCGCACGAGCTGGCGCACTCGTGGACGGGCAACCTGGTGACGAATGCCTCCGCGGAGCACTTCTGGCTCAACGAGGGCTTCACCGTCTTCGCCGAGCGCCGCATCCTGGAGGCGCTGGCCGGGCAGGAGGTCACCGCGCTGCACGGCGCGCTGGGCCGGCGGGCGCTGGACTCCGCGATGCAGCACTTCCGCTCGCACCCGCAGCTCACGTCGCTGCGCACGCACCTGGCCGGCGTGGACCCGGACGAGGCCTTCTCCCAGATTCCCTACGAGAAGGGCTACCTGCTCCTGCGCGCCATGGAGGACGCCGCCGGACGCCCCGCGTTCGACGAGTTCCTGCGCCGCTACCTGGCCACCTACCGCTTCCGCGCGCTCACCACGGAGGAGTTCGTGGCCTTCGCGGAGAAGGAGCTGCCCGGGGTGCTCGCCCAGGTGGACGCGGAGGCGTACCTGCACCGGCCCGGCGTGCCCGCGGGGGCGCCGTCGCCGCGCTCGCGCCGGCTGGAATCCCTGGAGGCGCTGCGAGGCACGGTGCCCACGCAGGAGCAGGCCAAGGATTGGACGCCCACGGAGTGGCAGCTCTACCTGGAGTCCCTGCCGCGCACGACGCCTCGGGACGTCTTCCAGCAGCTCGACGCGCGCTTCCACCTCACCCAGAGCCGCAACCCGGAGGTCCTGGTGGCGTGGCTGGTGGCGGCGCTGCGCGGGGGCTGGGAGCCGGCCGTGGCGCGCACCGAGGCGTTCCTCGGCGAGGTGGGCCGGATGAAGTACCTCAAGCCGCTGTACGGGGTGCTCTCCGCGTCCCACGACTACCGCGGCCTGGCGCGCGCCCTCTTCAAGAAGCACGGGGAGCGCTACCACCCCATCGCCCGGCAGGGCGTGGAGCTCATCCTGTCGCGCGCCTGAGCGGCGCGCGGCGGGCAGGCGCTACTTGGACGCCATCGCGTTCAGGCGCTTCTGGGACAGGTCGAGGTACTTCTCGTCCATGTCGATGCCCACGTAGCGGTGGCCCAGCTTGAGGGCCGCCACGCCCGTGGTGCCGCTGCCGTTGAAGGGGTCCAGCACGAGCGCGTCCGGGGGGCAGCTCGCCTCCAGGATGCGCTCCAGCAGCGCCACCGGCTTCTGCGTGGGGTGGCTGCCGTGGGCCTTCTCCTCGCCGCCGCGCGGGACGGTGAGCGTCCACATCCGGCCCTCGCCGTCCGCCGTCAGCTCGGCGTCACCGGAGGGCGGCAGCGCCCAGGCGTCGCGCATCTGCTTGCCGCCGTTCTCCGCCTTCATGCGCGCGTAGTTGAACGTGTGCTGCAGCTTGCCGCCGGACTTCGGCGAGGCCCAGATGAGCAGCTCCGTGGAGTGCGTGAAGTAGCGGCACGCCAGGTTGGGGCTCGCGTTGGGCTTGAACCAGGTGACGGTGTTGAGCAGCTTGTAGCCGAGCTTCTGCATCGCGAAGCCGGCGTTGAAGATGACGTGCTGCGTGCCGCTCACCCACAGCGTGCCGGTGGGCTTGAGCAGGCGCTGGCAGGCCGCGAGCCACTCGGTGGTGAACTTGTGGTCCTCCTCCACGCCGCGCGACACGTCCCAGCCACCCTTGGCCACCGAGACGCGCTTGCCGCCCTTGCAGGTGGTGCCGCCGTTGGAGAGGAAGTACGGCGGGTCGGCGAAAATCATGTCGAACGTCTGGGGCTCGAACTGGGACATCAGCTCCAGGCTGTCGCCGTGCAGCAGCGTGTAGGCCTCCCCTTTGGAATGGACGCTCTCGCTGAGCGAGCGGCGGACGACTTTCAGGGAAGGGGCTGCAGCAGCGTGCGCGGACATCTCGCCTCCGTCGGACTCTTCGTCGTGGACGCGGCGGAATGTGCGGTCGCTTCGGTGCTACGTCTAATTTCTGGCCTGTAGCACCCTGAAACTTGACGGGGCATTCATGCCGTAGAAGCACCGCGAGCAGGGCGGGAGGACCTTTCTGGAGGTCTCCGTCACCCTGCTCGTCGGGAACTGCCTGGACTGTGCCGGGGCCCGTGAGAGGCCCCCGCGAACTACGCCTTCTTGGAGGCGGCGGACGTCGGCGACGCGCCGTACTTCTTGCGGAAGCGGTCGATGCGGCCGGCCGTGTCCACGAGCTTGTACTTGCCCGTGAAGAAGGGGTGGCAGTTCGAGCAGATTTCCACCGAGAACGAGCCGCGGGTGGACTTCGTCTCCACGACGTTGCCGCACATGCAGGTCACGCGGGACGCAGGGTAGACGGGATGGATTTCAGGCTTCATGGCACTCTCCAGTATGCCTTGCCCCCACCCGCCAACGGGTGGGAGGTCCGGCGCTGAGGGATGGTCGGCGCTTATAATGGCGCTTGGACCGCTTCACAAGGCCAGCTCGGATCAATGGGCCGCCGAGCCGGGCGGCTCGACGCGCTCCACCCGCTTCTGAACGCCCGGGTCCGCCGGCACGTCACTTCCAAGCTGGATGTACGACAATAGATGCGTGCGCCCCGCGGGCGTTGCGCCGCCCTCCAACGTCTTGCGCAGGGCCGCCTGCCGGGCTTCCAGGCTGGCGACGCTCTTCTCCAGGGCCGCCTTCTGGGCCGCGTCCTGGGTGCCCGCCAGCCGCTGCTTCGCCCGGACGATGTTGTCGTCGAGCAGGCGCAGGCTCTGGCGCATCCGGTCCTGCTCGGCGGCGTCCTCGAAGCGCCCCTTCCCGGCCACCTGGAGCACCAGCTTCGCGAGCTGGCGCCCCCGGTCCCCGGGCGGAATCACGGTGGCCTGCCCCTGACTCTGGGCGTACCCCGGTGGCCGGCCGTCGTTGGACTGCACCACGAAGTCCACGCCTTCCACCTGGTCGGCCAGGCGCAGGGCCTCGTCGTAGGACACCGCCGCGAGCACCACGACGACGTCCACCCCGGCCTCCTTCCGCAGGCGCTGGACCTCGGCGGCCACGGCGGGGTCCCCTGGAAGCCCCTGGACGAGCTCCTGGGGCGAGCCCTTGGCGGGAATCCCCACGGGCACCGGCTTGGGGGTCTCCGGGGAGACGCCCACCACGCCAACCGTCACGCCCTTCAGCTTCGTCACCAGCGAGGCGGGAAACACCCGCTTCCCCTGCCCGTCCACGAGGTTGGCCGACAGGAGCTTCAGCTTCGCCTTGCGCGTCTGCGCCTGGAGGAACTCCACGCCGAGCCCGAGGTCCCGCGTGCCCACGGCCATGGCCGCGGTGCCCTGCGCCTCCATCTGCGCGAGCACGAGCTCCGCGCGCGCCCTCGCGTCCGGAGCGCTGGCGCTGTCCCGGCTCTTGAAGAGCGCATTGCCCGCGTCCAGCACGAGCACGGGGGCGCCCTGCTTGCGCTCCTTCTCAATCGCGACTTTTCGTCTGGCAAGACCGCCAGAGGGATTGTGCCGTCAACCACAGGGGGCGACTTCGCCCCCATTGTCTCCGGTGAAGAGGAGGACGAGCTGCTTCGGCGCCGCGCCGGCCACCAGGGGCAGCAGGAGCAGCAGCGCGAGCGCCGCCAGCTTCACCGGACGCGGGCTCACTTCTTGCCCTTCTTGGCCGGGGGCGTCTTCGGCTTATCCAGCTCGGCGATGCGGTCCTTCGCCGTCTTCGCCTCGGGCGACTTCGGGTAGCTCTTGATGAGTTCCTCGAGCGCCAGCCGCGACTCTTCCTTCATCTTGAGCTGGGCGAAGCAGTCCGACGAGCGCAGGTAGGACTCTGGCGCGGACTCCGCCTTCGGGAAGTCCTGCAGCACCTTGCCGTACTCGAAGAGGGCCTCGCGGCACTTGGACTCGGTGAAGTACGTCTCACCCAGGCCGAAGTGGGCATCCCCCACCAGCGGGTCCTTGGCCCACTTCTTCATGAACTCGTTGTAGAGCTGGCGGGCCAGAATCACGTCACCGGCCTTGGCCTTCTCCTTGGCGAGCGCGAGGAACTCCTTCTTGTCCGTGGGGCGCTTGAGCTCCTCGGCCTTCCGCTTGGCCTCGGCCTCCTTCAACGCCGCCTCGCCCTGCATGGCGATGAGCTTCTGGTCCTGCGCGGCCAGCGCGGTCTCCAGCTCGGTGATTTTGTGGAGGTAGGTCTCCACCTGGCCCCGGAGCTGGGCGAGGTCCTCGACCGTCTTCTGGAACTGGACGCCGATGTCCGCGTCCTTGCGGCGCGCGGCGGTGTCCAGCCCCTTGAGGGCCTTGGTGACCTCGGCGACCTTCTCGTCGATCAGCGGGAGCGCGGCGGCGAGCTGCTCGCGCGCCTCCTTCAGCTCCGTCTGAATCTGAGCCGTGTCAGCGCCGAGCCGGTCGACCTTCGCCTCGAGGGCGCGGCCGCGGTCAGCGGGGTAGAAGCAACCTGGGAGGACCAGCAGGGAAATCAGCGCCAAGCTTCGCATCGGGCGCCATCTTAGGGCCAAACGTCCGGCCCGTCCGTTCTTCTCTCGCGGCGCCCCCCTCCGCGCCACGGCCTGCCCGGCCGGCCGGTCAGCGCCTCCTGCGAGAAGATTCCAGCCGCTCGGCAGCGTGCGCGCAGGCAATCCGGAGACGGTCGGGATTGAGGAAGAAGGGCACCGGGCGGGCACGGCCGGCCTCCAGGGACTGGAGCGCCTGCCGGTACTCGATGGTGGCCTCGGCGGCGCGCCGGCACTGCTCCAGGAGGAGGCCGAGGAGGTAGCGGGCGGCCGCATGGTCCGGGTCCAACGCGAGGCAGCGGCGCAAGTCCCGCTCCGAGACACTGTCCGGTACGCCCGAGGCGGCCCCGTCCAGGACGCAGGCGAAGAGCAGATCCGCCTCCAGGAAGGCATCCGGGCCGGACGGCGGGGACGGGTCCGCCCCGAGCCCCGCGCCCGTCACGGGAGCCTGAGACAGGCCTGGACCGCGAGCTGCTCCGGAGTCCGTCCCCGGACGCGGGGACACGCCCAGCCCGCGCCCCTCCCCTGCGCCCATCGTGGAACCCGAGGTCTCCGGCCACACGGATGCGCCGTTGGGGCGCGTTCCAACCGCGCCGCGCCTGCGGTCCGCCCCTTCTCGAAGCGATGGTCCCTCACGTTCAGGGACTCCGTTCCCACGGGCCCCGCGCGATGGGCGCGCTCGCCCCGGAGGGCTGACGGCACGGGCATTGGCATTCACCTCGCCCCGCGCATCCACCGTCCCGGCCGCGTCCGGAGCCGCCTCTTCCGGACGCACGTAGAAGAAGGCCTGCGCGCCCCGGTGCACCCGAAGCGACGGCGGCACCTGGAGCAGCGGCTCCGACGCGGACAGAACCAACGTGCCCCCGGGCGCCAGGCTCGCGGCCAGCGCCGCCACGGTGCTCTGGAAGGCCTCCGCCGTGAAGTAGATGAGGACGTTGCGGCAGAAGATGACGTCGAAGCCGCCCCCTCCCGGGGCCTCCGGGTACGGCGTGGCCATCAGGTTGTGGCTCTGGAAGCTCGCACGCTCCCGCAGCGCGGGGGCCAGTGACTCCTTCGCGCCAGCGCGGGTGAAGTACCGCGCGCGCAGCTCCGGTGGGACCCGGTTGAGTTGTTCCCGACTGAAGGCCAACCACCGCGCGCGGTGCAAGACGTCCCCGGCGATGTCCGTCCCCAGCACCGTGCTGCCCGGGTCCGCGCCAGCCTCCGCGAGCAGGACGAGCAACGTGGCCACCTCCTCGCCCGTGGCGCACCCCGCGCTCCACACGCGCAAGGGCCTCCGGAGCCGGGCCACCAGCGGCGTGAGCACCTGACTTCGGAACGCGGCGAGCTGCACGTCGTCCCGGAAGAGGTCCGTCTTGTTCACCACCAGCGCGGCGACGAGGTCCTCCAGGTCCGTCGTGCCCGCCGGAGACTTGAGGAACATCAGGTACTGGTGCGGCGTGAGCCCCTGACAGCGCGCCACCAGCCGCTCATCGAGCCGCCGGATTTGCGGCACGCTCAGCGCCATGCCCGTGTGCGCCGTCAAGAAGGCGCGCACCGCGGACCATTGCGCGCCGCCGGCCACCCGCGCTCAGCGCCCCACTGCGAGGGACTCGCCCCGGGACACCCGCACCAGCGTCGCCGCGACGTCGTCACCGTGGATGAGGTGGTCCACCGCCTTGCGCTCCACCGCCGCGCCCGGCATGCCGAACACCACGCAGGACTCCTCGTTCTGCGCCACCGTCAGGCCTCCCGCCTGCTTGATGGCGAGCAGCCCGTCCGCGCCATCCGCGCCCATGCCCGTCAGCACCAGGCCCACCGCGCGCCGGCCGTAGGTCCGCGCCGCGCTCTCCAGCAGCACCGTCCCCGAAGGCATGTGCCCGTCCCGCTCCACGCCCACCTTGAGCCCCACCCGTCCCCGGAAGGGAATCAAGGTGTGCTGCCCCGGCGGCGCGATGAGCACGTGCCCCGGCATCAGCGGCTCGCCGTCCTGCGCCAGCCGGACCTTCAGCTTGCTGGCCCCCGCGAGCCACCCCGCGAGCGACTCCGCGAAGGCCGCGTTGATGTGCTGGACGATGACGATGGGCGCCGGGAAGTCCGCGGGCAGCTCCGACAGCATCTTGAAGAGGACCTGGGGCCCGCCCGTGCTCGCCGCCACCACCACCACGCCCATGGACACCGCGGGCAACACCGACGTCGCCACCCGGGGCGGCAACAGGGGACCGCGCTGCGGACGGCGCAGATGACGGATGACGCGCACCGAGGACAGCAGCCGGATTTCGCGCACCAGGTTCCACGCGTCCGGCCCCGCGTCGATGGCGGGCTTGATTTGCAGGGCGAGCGCGCCCAACTCCAGCGCGCGGTACGTCAGCTCCGGCGCCTGCGAGCGCGGGTCCGCCGTGAGCACCAGGATGGGCGTGGGGCACTCGGCCATGATGTGCTCGGTGGCCGTGAGCCCGTCCATGACGGGCATGTCCACGTCCATGGTGATGACGTGGGGACGCAGTTCCTTGGTCATCTCCACGGCCTGCTTGCCGTCCGCGCAGGTGCCCACGACTTCGATATCGGGGTCCTTGCTCAGCGCCTCGCAGATGAGCTGTCGGCAGATGAGGGAGTCATCGACCACCAGCACCGACACTTTCTTGCCCATGCCCTGTCCATACCCCGTGCGCGAGCCGGGGAGTATAGCCAATGCAGGGGCCCGTCAGACCAGCAGTCGCAGCACCTCACCCACCAGGAGGCGCCGACCCCAGGGCGATGGAACGCGCGGTGCCCTGACGATGTGGCGTGCCTCAGCGGTGCGCCGCCGCGTTGGCGTGCACCCTCGGCATGGCGTCTATCCGACCTATTCTCATAAGCTGGGAAATCCCCATTGACCTGATACTCGGGAGCGGGATAGCGCCGCCCGGTCCTACTTCCGCTCGAAAGGAGCGCATCTTGGTCCGGCGACTTCTCCCCTCTCTCCTGCCACTGGTGCTGGTGGCCTCCACGGCCGCGGCGCAGACCACCCCCGTCGCCATCAACTTCGATGGCGACTGGAGTGAGACGCCGTCGGTGGAGCTGATTCCCATGGGCGGTCAGGTGGTCGTCAACTACGACCCCAGCCGCCTGCCGCAGTGCCGGGGCACCACGCCTTCGGGCAACCCGACCTGGACCATCACCGGCCACGTCCAGGTGAACCAAGGCCCTGTCGTGAGCTTCTGGGTCGCCGGCCACGAGCCGAACAACCAGCCCACCCAGCGCACCCTGCACCTCCCGGCGACGTCGACCGGCGCCCTGGTGCTGTGGTTCGACATCTCGAGCCCGGGCTGCAAGGCGTGGGACTCCAACCACGGGAGCAACTACCACTTCCCCATCGCCGCGCCGACGCTCTCCTTCACCTCGAACTGGGACGAGCTGATGGCGGGCACGCTGCGCGCCGGCGAGCCGTTCATCATCAACTACGACGCGTCCCGCCTGCCCGAGTGCCGCGCGACCTACAACGGCCCGGCCTGGTCGATTGTCGCGCAGTACCGCTTCGACAACGGCCCCATCCAGGAGACGGCCGTCACCAGCGCCGGCAGGTCCGAGCCCACGACCCTCACCGCTCCGGCCGGCGCCCGCCACCTGGAGATGTGGTTCCTCAACGCGGACCGCAGCTCCTGCCTGCGCTACGACAGCAACTACGGCGCCAACTATCACTTCGCCGTGGAGTGAGCCGCACCCGCCGA
Source organism: Myxococcus hansupus (assembly GCF_000280925.3). Lineage (NCBI taxonomy): Bacteria > Pseudomonadati > Myxococcota > Myxococcia > Myxococcales > Myxococcaceae > Pseudomyxococcus > Pseudomyxococcus hansupus. The sequence continues at coordinate 2,035,973 of NZ_CP012109.1, read as the reverse complement.
GTCGCGACGTGGGCGGGCTGACGCGACGGCCTGCCTTCGCGCCTCGTGCCGCGCGCACGGGCTCGGCGAAGGGTCCGAGCAGTCCCCTGGGATTGCTCGGGCGTGCCGCCTCGAGGGTCGTCAGCCCAGCAGTCGCCGGACCACGTCCACCAGGTCCTGGCGCACCAGATCGCCCTTGGTGATGTAGCCGTCCACCCCCGCGGCGAATCCCCGCCGCCGGTCCTCCTCCCCGCCACGCGTGGTGAGGATGACCACGGGCAGGCGCGAACGGACGGGGTGACCCTTCAGGCGCCGGGCCAGCTCCAGGCCGTCCACGCCGGGCATCTCCAGGTCCGTGACGACCAGGTCCACGGCGTGGGAGTCCAAGACCTCCAGTGCCTCCGCGCCATCCGCGGCGATGACGGTGTCATAGCCCACCGCCTCCAGCAGGTTGGCGATGAGCTCCCGGGTGAGGGGTGAATCATCCACCACCAGGATGCGCCGACGCCGGGCCTCGGGCCCGGGAGCTGCCGACGGCGCCGGACGCGGCAGGGCATGGCCTTGATGGGCGCTGGCGGTGAGGTAGGCGGCGGAGAGCACCATGGCCAGGCGCCCATCCGCCAGGGACGTCGCGCCGGTGAGGTGGCCGAAGCGCCCCAGGATTCCCTTCAACGGGAGGATGGCCTGGACCCGCTCCTCTAGGACGCGGTCCACGACGAGCGCCGCCGCGCCGCTCTGGCTCTTCACCACCAGGGCCAGCTCCCCCTCCCGAGCGGGACGCTCCGGCTCCAGCCCCATCAACGACGCCAGCGAGGCCAGCGGCAACACCCGACCTTCCACCAGCAGGGACGGACGTCCCGCCACCTCGCACTGGTCGGCGAAGTCCACCTTGAGCGCGCGGGAGACATGGGTGGCGCTCAGGGCCAGCGTCTCCGAGCCCACCTGGATGAAGAGCAGCGGGGCCACGGTGAGCGAGACGGGAACGCGGAGCTCGAAGATGGTGCCCCAGCCCGGCGCCGACTCCACGCCCACGTCGCCTCCCAGGCCCTGGATGGAGGTGCGGACGGCGTCCAGCCCGACGCCCCGGCCCGACAGGTCCGTGACGACGTCGCGCGAGGTGAACCCGGGGAGGAAGACGAGCTCTCGGGCCGCCGCGTCTGACAAGGCATTGGCGGCGCTCTCGTCGAGCAGCCCGCGGCGCACGGCCACCTTGCGGAGGTGGGCCGGGTCCATGCCCATGCCGTCGTCCTCGACGCGGAGGTTGATGCGGCTGCCCTCTCGGGCGGCGCGCAGCGTGAGGCAGCCGCGAGGCTTCTTGTCCGCGGACACCCGATCCACGCGGGTCTCCAGGCCGTGGTCCAGCGCGTTGCGGACCAGGTGCATCAGCGGCTCGCGCAGGGCCTCCACCACCGCCCGGTCGGCGCGGGTGTCCTCGCCGTCGACGACGAGCTCCACCTCCTTGCCCAGCTCGCGGGAGAGGTCTCGCACCATGCGGGGATAGGGCTCGAAGAGGACGGAGAGGGGCAGCATGCGCAGCGTCTGCACCTCCTCCACCACCATGCCCAGGTCGCGCAGCTCCGCGTTGGAGAGGAGCTTCGACTCACGGTGGAGCGCGGCGGCCATCTCCTTGGCGGAGCCTAGCCGGGCCGCGAGCGCGGCGCCCGCGGGGCCCAGGTCCTCGGCTTCGCGCGCGAGCTGGCTCAACTCGCGGGCCAGTGCCAGCCGGCGGGCGTTGGCCAGCTCCCGGCGACGGGCCACCTGCGTGAGGTTGGTGACGGCGCTGGTGAGCAGGTCCAGGCTCTCTACGCCGATGCGCACCGCGGTGTCCGGGCGAGGCTCGGGCTGCCGGGACATGGGCGTGCCGCGCGGATCAGAAGCCCGAGCCGGGCCGCGAACGACCAGCCCCGCCGAGGGCGCACCAGAGGAGGGAGACACGAGGCTCGATGTCGTGCCCCGGACTGCCGCGCCGGGGTTGGCCGGTGTCTCGCTGGCGGCTCCGCCTCTTCGCGAGGAACCAGGGAGTGGGCCACCGCCATCGCGGGCAGGTGCCGTGGCTTGAGCCCCGCTACTCACCACACGCGAGGAGCCGGCGGACGCAGTGCCGCCAACGACCAGGGAAGCCCCTGATGGAGGGATGTGCCCGCCGTCGCGGGACAGAGACGCGACCTTCGCTCCGCTCCCGGCGACGAGGGAGGCCCCTGCCGACGAAGGGACCTCGCCATCTCGAGCAGGTGACGGGGGCCGCGTCGTACTCCCCATGACGAGGGAGGTGCCCAACGCAGGGGTGACCCTCGCGGGCTGCACACCACCGTCCCTGATAGAAGACGAACCGGAACCCGCAGGGTGGACACCCTGCGTCCCAGACGAACTTCCCTGCCCCGGCGAGTGGTCATCCACCCCACTCAGGTGCGTGCCGTGCTCCGCCCCGGGGCGATCCACGGGCGCATCGCGGGATGGCAGTCGGTCCACCTCGGAACGCACGCACTCCTGCAACCACGAGACGAGCCGCTCCACGGAGGGAGGAGGCTCCTCCGCGGTCTGCGTCCCGGAGAACACGAGCACCGCGTCCGCCGTGGTCAGCAGCGCATCCGTGGACGCGGCCGACAACGCGTAACGCAGCGGCTCCGTGCAGCGAACCAGCTCCTCCATCTCGTGGACGAGCACATTCACGTCGTCGAAGCCCATCATCCGGGCCTCGCCCTTGAGGCCGTGCAGCTCCCGCAGCACGCCGCGTCCGGCCTCCGCGCTGGCACCGGCCTCCAGCTCCATCAGGGACCGGGTGATGCGCTCCAGGCGCACCGTCACCAGGTCCCGGAACTGCCTGAGCAGGCGCTCGCTCGGGTTCACCCGCCCTCCTCGCCGAGCGGTTCCTGACCAATCTGGAAGCGCTCGACCACGCCCTGCAGGTCCCTGGCGAGCACGAGCAGGTCCGTGTTCGCGGTACTCACCTGCTTGGTGGCATTCAGGCTCTGCTGGGTGATGCGAAGGATGTCCGCCATCGTGTCGGCGAGCTGGTCCGTGCCGGTCTGCTGTTGCTGGGTCGCCAGGGAGATGCTGCGCACCGCGTACGACGTCTGTCCCGCCAGTTGCACGATTTGCCGCAGCGACTCGGACACCTGCTGCGCCAGCGTGGTGCCGGTCTCCACCGCGCGCACGCCGCCCTCGGTGGCGGACACCGCCGCGGCCGAGGCCTCACGCACCTCCTCGATGAGCCCTTCGATTTCCTTCGTGGACTCCAGCACGTTCTCCGCCAGCCGCCGCATCTCCGCAGCCACCAGCGAGAAGCCTCGGCCCACTTCGCTGGCCTTGGTGCCCTCCAGCTCCGCGTTGAGCGCCAGCAGCTCCGACTTGTCGGCCACGCCGTTGATGAACTCGACGATCTTGCCAATCTGCTGCACGCGCTTGTTGAGCCGCACCACCGCCGAGGAGATGGACACGTTGTCCTGCCGCATGCGCGCCATGGACCCGAGGAACGCCTCCGCGCTCCCCTGCCCCTGCTGCGCGGCCCCCAGCGTGCGCTGCGCGATTTCAGCCACCGAGCCAGCGTTCTCGGCGATCTGCCGCGCCGAACGCGCCAGCTCCTCCGTGGTGGCGCTCGTCTCGTCCAGCGAGCTGGCCTGCTCCGTCGCACCGGCCTCGTAGCGCCCGGAGGTGGTGAGAATCTCCTCGGTCGTCGACGAGATTTGCGCACCGGCGCGCTGCAACTGGGACATCACGTCCGCCAGATGCGCGCGCATGGTGGAGAAGGCCGCGGACACATCCCAGACCTCGTCCTCGGCGGGAACCACGCGCGGGCTGGCGAGGTCGCCCTCCGCGATGCGCTTCGCCTCGCGTGACAGCTCCCGAAGCGGCCCGCCCAGCAGCGTTCCCCCCAGGTACGCAGCCGTCAGGGCCACCGCGAACACGAGCAGCACCAGGCCTCCGCCCTGCGTCAGGGCCTCCAGCCGCAGCGTCTGCGCCAACTCCAACTGCCGGCTGACGTCCCGCTCCGCCATGAGCCGGGTGAAGAGCCGCTCCCCCAGCGCGGAGGCGAGCTGCGCGGACAGCACCGCGGGCGTCACCACCGTCACGAAGGCGAACGCCGCCAGCCGGGCCCGCAGCTCCGCGCGGCGGGGCATGGCCGCGATGAGCTGCGCGGGCGTCATGCCCAGCTCCGCCAGCCACAGCACCACCCGGCGTGAGCGCAGCACGACGAGGCAATGCACGAGCAGCGCGGTGAGCGGTCCGAAGAGCAGCCCCAGCGCGGCGATGCGCGAGGCCACCGACAGCTCCACGCCCGCGCCCAGCCACATGCACACGCCCAACACCAACGTGGTGGCCAGCCACATGCCCAGCGAGCCCAGGAATGCCTCTTCCGGCGCCCGCGTGACTTCCGCCACCGCCGCCGCCAGGTTCTCCGGCGTGGAGGGCACGTCGCCGCGCTCGAGCCCGCGCAGGGTCCGCTGCCGCCCCAGCGACGCCGCCACCCCGGCGGCCAGGGCCGTCACGCAGAGCGCTCCGCCCAGGATGCCGAGCACCTCCAGCCGGCCCGCGAGCGGCTCGGCCAGGGTGAGCGACGCGAAGCGCAGGCTGAGCGCGGCGCCCACCAGGTTGGCGAGCGGCACGGGCGCCATGAGGTGCCGACTGAATGAGGCCTTCCGGGCCATCCGCTCCCCGCTCACGCGTCACCTCCCGGCGCGATGTGGAAGCGCTCCACGGCCCGCTTCAGGTCGCGCGCCAGCGTGGACAGGTCCGCGTTGGCCGCGGCCATCTGCTTGGTGGCCGCGTAGTTCTGCTCGGTGACGCGGAGGATGTCGCCCATGGCCGCGGCGAGCTGGTCGGTGCCCGTCTGCTGCTGCTGCGTGGCCAGGGAGATGCTGCGCACCGCGTGCGACGTCTGCCGCGCCAGCTCCAAGATGAGGCTCAGACTTTCATCCACCTGGGCCGCCAGCACGGTGCCCGCGTCCGTCGTCTTCAGCCCCGCCTCCGTCGCCATGACGGCGGCGTGCGTGGCGTCGCGAATCTCCGCGATGAGCTGCTCGATGGCTTTGGTGGAGCGGATGACGTTCTCCGCCAGGCGACGCATCTCCGCGGCCACCAGCGAGAAGCCTCGACCCACCTCGCCCGCCTTGGTGCCCTCCAGCTCCGCGTTGAGCGCCAGCAGGTCTGACTTGTCGGCAATCTCGTTGATGAACTCCACCACCTTGCCAATCTGCTGCACGCGCTTGTTGAGGCGCACCACCGCGTCCGCGATGGCCTGGTTGTCCTCCTTCATGCGCTGCATCGCGCCCAGGAAGGCGGCGGCGCCACGCTGGCCCGTCTGCGCCGCGCCGAAGGTCGTCTCCGCGATGGCGGACACGGACTCGGCGTTGCCAGCAATCTGCTGCGCCGACCGCGCCAGCTCCTCCGTGGTGGCGCTCGTCACGTTGAGCGAGGCGGCCTGCTCATCCGCGCCGCTCTCCTGCTCTCCGGACGTGGCGACGAGCTGCTCGGTGGTGGTCGAAATCTGGAGCCCCGCGCGCTGCAACTGCGTCAGCGCCTGCCCCAACTGCGTCTGCATCTGCGCGAAGGCCGCCGAGGTGGCCCACACCTCGTCCTCCGCGGCGATGATGCGCGGCGGGCGGAAGTCACCCTGGGCAATCCGGGTGGCGTCCTCGGTGATGGAGCGCAGCGGCTCGGCGATGACGGCGCCGCCCACGTAGGCCGTCATCATCACCAGCACCGCGACCAGCCCCGCCACCGCGAGGCCCCGCGTCTGGCTCGCCTGCGCCGCCGCCTCACGTTGCAGGTGCACGGGCGCGCCCACCATGGCGTCCACCGCGTCCAGCGTCCGCGACACGGAGGCATCGAGGATGAAGAACGACGGACTGAGCACTGCGATGGCGGTGAAGAGCACCATGCGCCGGCGCACGCGCAGGCGGCGCGGCGGCGCCGTGGCCACCACCTCCAGGGGAGACAACCCCTGGGCCGCGACCAACTCCACCGCCTTGCGCGCCCGGCGCGCCACCATCAAGTAGACGAACAGCGCGCTCAGCGGCCCCAGGAACAACCCCATCAACGCCAGCCGCAACCCCAACATCCACGTGCCGCCCACCAACGGGACGAAGACGAACGCCAGCCCCAGCGACACCAGGAGCCAGCACTGGAGCACGAAGGCGAAGCTCCGCTCGGGGAACGTGCGGGCCTCCAACAAGGCCTTGAGCAAGGACTCGGGCGTGGCCGGCTGCCGGCCTTCACCCAGGGCGTACAACACCCGCAGCGCGCGTCGACCGTGAACACCGGTGAACCAGAGCGACAACGTCAACGACAGGCCCACGAACAACAGGAAGGGCGCCCAGGCCCCCTCGGGGACCGTGTCGGTGAGTTGACAATGCAACACCGCCAGCAGGGCCCCCACCGAGAAGCCCAGCAACGCCGGCCGCGCGATCCACCGAGCCAGCCCCCTCACGCCCACGGGCATCGTCATGCGCCCTCCCACTGTCCGCGCAGGAAGCGCTCGAAATCCGACAGACCCATCAGCGGCCACAGCTCACCCCGGGCGAGCACGAAGCCCTGGAGGCTGCCCCCCGAAGCCCGCACCGCCACCAGGGGCGCAGGCAGCACCGGGTGCGGCTCGGCGTCAATCTCCAGGGTGTCCACGCCCACGGCGCCGCCCGACGCGGCCACCAGCGCACGAGCGGCACCGTCGGACGCCTGAAACGCCCGGCGCGCGGACGCCACCTCCCGCCCCACGGGCGAGGTGATGGACGCCACCTCGTGCGCATGGAAGGCGAGCCGGTGGGGTCCGGCGTGGCACAGGAGCATTCCCCGGACGCGGCCCGGTGGCTCCATGACTCAGGACCCCTGACTGAGGTGGTCGAAGAGGCCTTCCGGGTCGATGACGGCCACATCCCGGGGGCCGCTCTTCGCGGGGCCGCGCAGGTGGACGTGGACGCCCGTGGGGCCCAGGGGCTCCAGCGCGCCCGTCACCGGGGAGACGCCGGCCACCGTGCTGGCCGTGAGGGCGAGGGTGCCACGGGGCAGGCGCACCAGCACCGCCCTTCGTGAGCCCTGGCTGACGCCGCCCACCAGCAGGCCCATGTCCACGACGGGGATGACTTCTCCCCGGTGCGCGAACACGCCCAGCAGGTGGGCTGGAGCGCCGGGCACCCGCGTGAGTTCGGGGAAGGTCACGACCTCCGCCGCACTCTCCGCGGGTACCGCATACCAGCTACTGCCGCAGGCAAAGACGAGATAGGACTGACGCGCATCAGGCTCTTGAACGGCCATCACCCGCGCAGCCTACCTCAGACTAGCGCTGGAACTCGACGCGGCGGTTTTCCGACCAGGCCTCTTCGGACGAAGCCGAGTTGACCGGGCGGGTCTCACCGTAACCCACCGTGCTCAACTGGTTGCCCGGGACGCCCAGGTCCGCCAGGTACCGCTTGACGGAGGCCGCGCGGCGGTTGGAGAGCTGGAGGTTGTACTCCTCCGTGCCCCGCTCGTCGGCGTGGCCGGCCAGCGTCACGCGGCCCGGCGAGGCCTTCATGCACGTGGCCAGGTCGGACAGGCGCTGCTGCGCGTCCGCCGACAGGCCGGACTCGTTGAAGCCGAACGGGATGGGGCTCCAGTCGCAACGGTCCGCGGAGGCCGTCACGCACTGGCCCGCCTGGCACTCCTGGCCCTCGCCGCAGTCAGAGCTGGAGGCGCAGGTGTTCTCGGGAGCCTGGCAACGGCCGGACTCGCACTTGCCGCCACCGGGGCACTGGGTGTCCTGCTGGCACTGGGCCTGGGCGCACTTGCCGGCCTCACAGATGCGGCCGCTGCCACAGGCGCTGTCCGTGGTGCACTCAGGCGGCTTGGGGGCGCACTTGTTCGCCTGGCAGGTGAAACCCTCCTGGCAGTTCGCGTCCGTGGCGCACTCCTGGCACTGGCCCTGGACACAGACTTCGCCCTTTTCGGCGCAGTGCTCGTCCTCGTTGCACTTCGGGTACGAAGGGGTGCAGCCGCCCATGACGGCGACGGCGAGGGTGAGCCCCGCCAAAAGGGAAATCTGACGCATTATTTCCTCCAGAATCCTGTAGTCGAAAACGCGCCCGCGCCCGCGGGGTCTGGTGGCTGGCGTGTAGTCTCACTGGCGGGGGTGAGTCAAAACATTTGTCCCTCCGCGGACACCCCGCCCTGCCGCCGAAACCCTTGAATGTCCAAATATTTTCCGTGAGATTGTCACGATTGACCCGCGTGCGGCCCGCCCCGTGGCGCGCCTCGGGGAAAGCCCGTCATGCCCGCCTCCGTCCTCATCGTCGATGACGAGAAGAACATCCTCCTCACCCTGAGCCAGTCGCTCCAGCTCGCTGGCTACCAGACGCATCTGGCCAACAGCGGACAAGTGGCCTTGGACGTCGTCAGCGCCCGGCCCGTGGACGCCGTGCTGATGGACGTGAAGATGCCAGACATGGACGGCCTCACCGCCCTGGCGAAGCTCACCGAGCTGAAGCCCGAGCTGCCCGTCATCATGATGTCCGGGCACGGCACCATCGACACGGCCGTGAAGGCGACGCAGTTGGGAGCCAGGGATTTCCTGGAAAAGCCAATTGCTCGCGAGCGGCTGCTGGTGGCGCTGCGCAATGTGCTCAAGCACCAGGCGGCCATGGCGGAGCTCCAGGAGCTGCGGGCGCAGCTCGGGCGCTACGACATGGTGGGCAGCGGCCCGGCCATGCAGCGCATCTTCTCGCTCATCCAGCGCACGGCGCCCTCCGAGGGCCGGGTGCTGATCACGGGTGAGAACGGCACGGGCAAGGAGCTCATCGCGCGGGCGCTGCACCAGCACTCCAAGCGCAAGGGGCAGCCCTTCGTGAAGCTCAACTGCGCGGCGGTGCCGCACGAGCTCATCGAGAGCGAGCTGTTCGGTCATGAGAAGGGAGCGTTCACCGGCGCGGTGAGCGTGCGCCGGGGCAAGTTCGAGCTGGCCCACGAGGGCACGCTCTTCCTGGACGAGATTGGCGACATGCCGCAGGCGATGCAGGCCAAGCTGCTGCGCGTGTTGCAGGAAGGCGAGCTGGAGCGCGTGGGCGGCGCGGAGACGCACAAGGTGGACGTGCGCGTCGTCGCGGCGACGAACAAGAACCTGGAGGCGGAGATTGCCGCCGGGCGCTTCCGTGAGGACCTCTACTACCGCATCAACGTGGTGCAGATTCACTCGCCTCCGCTGCGCGAGCGGCGGGAGGATTTGCCGGACCTCATCAAGACGTTCCTCGATGAGGCCTGCGCGAAGAATGGACGCCGGCCGCTGACGCTGTCTCCCGACGCGCTGGCGGTGATGAGCGCGTACGACTACCCCGGCAACGTTCGTGAGCTGCGCAACCTGGTGGAGCGGCTGGCCATCCTCTGTGAGGGGCCCATCGTCACCCGGACGGATGCGCTGGAGCTGTTGCCCCGAGGCCGCAACGTGCCGCCGCCTCCGCCGATGGAATCGCCTGTCTCTGCCGCGAACCCCCTGCCCTCATTTGAGGCCGCGGTGGCCGTGCCCCCGAGCCCGGTGGCGCCCGTGGCCGTGGAGCCTCCCGCGCCCGTGGGCTTCCGGCCTCGCGCGGACCGGACCTTCCGCGAGCAGGTGGAGGACGCGGAGCGAGACATCATCCAGTACGTGCTTGCCCATACACATGACAACGTGACGGAAGCCGCGAGGCTTCTGGATTTGGAGCGGGGGCACTTCTACAAGAAGATGAAGGCCCTGGGCTTGCGGCGAGGAAGTTCAGAGTCGTAACGCCGCGGATGCATTGCGTTCCATTGTGCGGGCACCCGTGGGCGACGTGGTGAGCGCGACGCGCATGTGCTCACCGCGGCAGTGACGGGCGGTCCATCTCCACGCGCCGGACTCGCCACGGCGGCCAGCCGTGTTGCCAATCGCCTCAGGCTCCAGCCTGGAAAAGCCATCGGGCTTCGCTCACCGGAATCCGTAAGCGTCGCCCCACTCAGCCACAGGGGTGAAGCGAAGTCCTTCGGGTGGCGGTGTCAAGGAAAGCACCTGCTCCACGACTGAGCTGTGGAAGAGATGCACGGTGTCCTCCTCCAGGACGAAGGCCCGCCTCTCGTGGAGTGGCATCCCCCGGAGCACAGACTCGTCGAGCACGAGCTTGTCGAGACTCAGCAAGACGTGCCCCGCCTCCGTCTCCTCGAAGATGGAGCGTTGCCTGTCCATGCACGGAATGACTCGCCACATGTGCACCAGCCAGTAGCGCAGCACCTCATCTCCGGCCAGGACGTCAGCCGGCACGAACTGGACGCCGGGGAGTTCTGCGGCTTCAAGCGCATCCTTCAGTCTTGGAGAGACGACGGGCGAAGGAAGGCTGTGGTGATCGACCATGAGGGGACGCGGCGGGATGGGCTCCCCCAGCTTGAGCTTCACGGGCTCGCTGACCGCGACCGGCGCGGGTCTCAGGAACGGGAGGTACTCCTGGTCCCATGTCAGCAAGGGATGCCGTTGGGACCGCTCACGCATCAGAACGAAGTACTCGTTCTGCATGCCCTACTCCCCGACCTGGAGCGTCCGCCGAACGAGCGGCGCACCTGTTTTTCCATGACGTGAGCCGTGCTTACGCCCACGTGGGCAAGCTCGCTGCGGCTTGTCCTGGATGCTCGTTGAGCCAGAACACCCAGTGCCGCCGCCCAGATAATCGAGCCCATCCGTGGTGAGCGTCCACTGACCGCTTGCCAGTTTGTTGAGGATGGTGCGGCTGAGCTGGTCCAACTCCTTCGCGAGTACATCTGGTTCGGCGCAGAAGCGCCCCCGTGCAACGGCACGGGCAAACCCCATGAGCAACCGCTTCACGGCATTCGGGTACGCCAAGTCCATGTCGAAGGCCCACCCTCCAGCATGAGGACCGATGTGCACGGGGACATGGAGTTCGCAAGCAACGGCCAGCACCATGGGAAGCATGACACCATTCTCCCGTCGGTTGATGTCGTAGCCGAAGTCCCGACAGAACCGGGCCCATTGCTCGTCATCCGCCATGGCCTCTGAGCAGATGAGGTGGTGGGCCGCGATGGTGCGGTACCCCGTGTACCAGCAGTGCTCGTCAGACTCTCTCCCCGCGAGAATGTTCTCCCGCAGCTCCGTGGAGTTCCCCACATGCCAGCCCCATGCGGTGGCGAGATTGTGCCATGCCTTCCCGCAGTACTCGCAAGGTGGGCGCTTTGGCGGCTTCGGGCCGTCCCCGGGCTTCGACTGCAGGAATCGGACGCGGGCTCCGCGGATGATGACAGACATGCTGGAAGCAGACACCCGCTCCACGGCCGAATGGATGGCACATTGGTGCAGCCGAACGCGCACTTCCAGACAGGACACCACCCAACTTCGCCGTACTCATGCGGTTGATCACAGCCGCGCCGCAGGGGCGAACCTCCCGCCGCCAAGCAAACACACCCACATCCAACCGGCCTACGACTCCCTCATTGCTTCACAAGCACACCCTCCCGCATCTTGGAGTGCTCCCCCCTGGCGGCAAACCTTGGAACTCATCATCCGACGTCATCTTGAAACACACGGTGACGTCGTACGCGACAAAGGTCTTCAGCGCGTGCTCGTACGGCACTCGCAGACGGCGTGGAGTCCCCAGGCGCCCGTCACAACCGGGCGCCCACGAGCGGCGCCCCCGCGAAGGCTACCTCAAATCCTGCGTCGTCACCGCTATCATCGGCACCGCATGTGTCCGCGCACGCTTGTGCCATTTCTCTTCGTGTAGCCGCTCACCCAGTGGCAGTTCCCAGAGCCACGAGTCCCACTGCCAGAAACGGAAGGAGACGTCGTCGAGGGCTTCGGCGTCGCAGGCTTCGAAGTAGGCGCCGGAGCCGAGGAGGAAACGGATGCAGTCTTGCTCGCAGGTGTTTTCGCCTGAGCCAGTCGAACCTTTTGAGTGTCCCCTGGGCGAGATGTGTCGCATAGCGACCGGTCCGGACCGTCAGGCTGCCCAGCACTGGGCGGGTTCCTCGCAAGGAAAGCAATCGCGGCCCCGCGGACTCTCGATTCCGCCTCCGACGTCTCGACAACGCGCGCACATGCGCGTGCCCGCGCGGGGTGGACGCCCGCGAGGACATACGCAGCGCGCGCCCGCGCTTCGAAGGCAGCAGGAGCGTGTGGGGTGCGAGAGATAAGGCCCTCGTACACCTCAAGGGCGTCAGCGGGCTGCTGAGCCTCTTCGAGAATGGCCCCGCGACGCAGGTACGGGTCTACTTGAGCAACACACGCCGTCAGCAGCGATACGACCACAATGAGCGGCATGCGCCCCACGGACACCAATGCAGTGCGATTCACGTACGTCCCCTGTTACCCACAGCCGCCGTGGCCGATGGAGATGCCCCGGCAAGGCCGCGACGTGCCGCACTATAGCGATGGGAGACAGGACGTCACCGTGGGGCCCAGACCACTCTGGTGGGGGTCAGTTTCGCCCTATCGCAACCTCCTCTTGTTGAAGTCGTATAGGGCGCCGCCAGACTGGAGCTGGTCCATCACGGACTTGAGGATGAAGCCCTGTAACTACCGGCGCCTCTCTCTCGAATCCTTCTTCGCGCCAGCTCCGACGCGTGACATCTGGGATGAACTGGAATGGCCATGATTGATGAAGTCATCATGGCCCCTTCAAAAGTCATCTCACTGAATCTGGGAGTAGCCCGGTTCCGTGGACACCCGAGATGTGATGGAAGGAGCACGGGATGTCCGCGACTGACGAGAAGCAGAGGAAGCCCCGTAGGCCACGCCGGGAGTTCACGGCGGAGTTCAAGGCCGGGGCGGTGAGGCTGGTGCTGGAGGAGGGGAAAACGATTCCCCAGGCCGCCCGAGACTTGGACCTGACGGAGTCAGCGCTGCGGCTGTGGGTCGAGCAGACGAAGACGGACCGGGGCGGGGGCAGGCCTGGAGCGCTGACGACGGTGGAGCGCGAGGAACTCTCTCGGCTGCGCAAGGAGAACCGGGAGCTGCGGATGGAGCGGGAGATACTAAAAAACGCGGCGGCCTTCTTCGCGAAGGAGATGAAGTGAAGTTCTCCTTCATCCACGCGAAGAAGGCCCTCTTTCCCGTCGCTGTCCTCTGTCGTCACCTGGGCGTCTCACGCAGTGGCTACTACGCCTGGGCGGCGCGGCCCGAGTGCGAGCGGAAGCAACGCGACCGGGCGCTTCATCTCGAAGTGGCAGCCGTCCACCAGGAGAGCCGGGGCACGTACGGCGCTCCGCGGGTGCATGCGGAACTCAAAGCGAGAGGCCAGCGGGTGGCGCGGAAGCGAGTGGCTCGCCTGATGCGCCAGGCGGGCCTGCGTGGCCGTGCACGGCGTCGCTTCGTACGGACCACCGACTCGGCCCACCACCACCCCGTGGCGCCGAACACCCTGGAGAGGAACTTCCAACCCGGTCAGCTCCACCGTACGTGGGTGGGTGACATCACCTATGTCTGGACCGACGAGGGCTGGCTGTACCTGGCGGTGCTGCTGGACCTCTTCAGCCGCAAGGTGGTGGGCTGGGCGATGGGCGAGAGAATCGACCGCGGCCTGGTGCTGCGCGCACTCGACATGGCGTTGCTCAGCCGTCCCGCCCCGCAACTTCACCACTCGGATAGGGGCAGCCAATACGCAAGCGAGGACTACCGCCGGCTGCTGGAGGAGCACGGCATCGGATGCAGCATGTCGCGCAAGGGTAACTGCTGGGACAACGCCGTGGCGGAAAGCTTCTTCTCCACCCTGAAGTTGGAGCTCGTCTACGTCACCCGCTTCAAGACGCGTGAGGCGGCGAAGCAGTCGCTGTTCGAGTACATTGAGGTGTTCTACAACCGGAAGCGGCGCCACTCAGCCCTGGGCTACGTCTGCCCTGCGGAGTACGAGCGGATGGCCGAAACCAAGAGGCTGGCAGCATAGTCAACCTGTCCACCGAACCGGAGCAGGCCCAAATCATCCCAAAGTGGGGAAGGAATTCCCCACTGGTCGATGGACAGTGACAGCGGCGGCCGGTAGTGCGCCAGCGTCGGCATCGTGCGATACATGGTCTCGTAATCGAGCGAGCGTCCGTCTGGCGCCGTGACCTCGACGATGTAATCCCATTCATGGCAGTCATCGAAGATGACGAACCGCCAGCCATTGGAGCCGATGAACTCCACATGGCCACTGTATCGTTCCGACGCGGCATCCTGCTGTTCGATGGGAATGGTGACCTCCCCGCGCTCGATGGCGTGGAGCACATCCAGCACCTCCTGTTCGCGCAACGGCTCCTGGGACATGCTGGGCGGCCCTTTCCCTTCAAGAATCCCGCGCGGGGCGCAGGATGGACTTCACGTACTGGAAGTACTTCGGGTCGTCCTCGTCGAAGATCTCCTCCCCGCCGCCCATGTAGGCGCGGGCCAGTTCGTCTCCGGCGCGCGCCATGTCGCCCAGCTCGAAGGCGAACTGGCCCAGGCGGAGATGGATGAAGGGATTGCCCAGTCCGTCCGGCAGCGCCACGGCCCGCCTCATGAACTCGCGGCCTTCGGCGTACTGCCCCAGTTGGAAGTGCATGTCCCCGATGGAGACACAGACCCACTGCGTCGACTCGTGGTCATCCGCGGGCTCGGGTATCAGCGCCAACGCCTGCTCGAACCGCGACAGCGCGCCGGCGAAGTCCTCTTCATCCGCGAGCGCATTGCCTTCAGCACACAGCTCGGCGATTCGCGCTTCCACGTCTTCCACTTTCGATGTCACGACGGCTCCGCGATGCCCTTGCTCCATCGCGGAACCTACTTCAGCGCACCGTCGCGCGGAACGGCGTCCCTCCAGGGGCCTCACCCACGAAGAGACGCCCTCCACTCGGAGACACGTCTGAAACTCAGCTCAGGCTCTCGATGCCCTGGCCCAGCAGGTCCGCCTCGCGGCCACGGCGCGACGGATAACGGTCGCCGAAGTCCTCCAGGTTGGCCTTCGCCTCGTCCCACTTCTGCTCCGTCACCTGCGCGAAGAAGTTGGGCGTGGCCGTCTTCAGCGAGCCGTACTGGAAGCCGACGGACGCAATCACCGTCTGCATCTCCCGCGGCAGCTCGGCGAACTTCGGCCGGCTTCCACCGTCCGCGGCGTTCAGACGCTCGACCTCGGTGTCGTACTCCTTGACGATGTTGTCCAGCGCCTCGCCCTTCACGGCCTGGTCCAGCTCCTTGACCTCGTCCGCCGTCAGCGTCAGCGGGTTCTCCGCCAGGTAGTCCGCGGCGGCCTGGCCCTGCTTGCCCAGGTATGGCTCCAGCTTCGCCTTCAGCTCGGGCGACAGCCCCAGCCGGTCCAGGTCGGCCATGTTCCGCGCGCCCAGGTCCACGCCCGTGCCCACCGTGACGCCGCTCTTGCTGCCCGACGCGTCCGGGACATAGGCCTGCGTTACCGCGCGGCCCTCCTGCTCGGCGATGAAGTCCCAGTCGACGTTCGGCTCCGTCGTCGCGGCAACTCCGCCCTCGGCCTGCACGCCCTGGGCTTCGGCCGCCGGCTGAAGCTTGTTCGCCGCGTGGCCCTGGGCCGGACGCGAATCCCAGCCGTCCTTCACCGAATAGCCCGAGGCCCTGTTCTTCTCCACCGGCCGCGCGTCCTCACGACGGTTCGTCTCGTTCCGGAGCCCCTTGGCGGAGTCCCCTCCGGACACCCGCGACTCCCGCTGGGAGCTTCTCGACGACGAAGAGCGATCAATTCCGGTCATGGCAAGTCCTCACTGAGAGAGTAAAATGTCCACCTACAGTGCGGAGCCTGCCACCTACATCAGCCCCCATCAAGCCGCAGTGCGTGATTTAACCTGAATTCAACCTACACCCGACATTCGTAACAAACCGGTCACAGCCGCCGCCGAAACGACCACGACGACGAAGGGCCATTTCCGCCACGCCAGGACGGCGCCAGCGAGCACCCCCGCCGGACGCGCCCAGCCCGCGAAGCCGCCGTTCGCCGTCAGCGCGGCCGTGGCCACCAGCGCGGTGAGCAGCGCGATGGCCGAGAGGGACAGCAGCCCCTGGACGCGCGCGGACACCTGAAGGCGCTGGCTCAACAGCGGGCCCGCCAGCCGGAAGGCATAGGTGCCCGCCGCCAGAATCAGGATGGGGAGCAGCGTCATCGCAGCACCAGCCCCACCGCCAGCAGCGCGAGCAACACGGGGACGCCAGCGGGAAGAAACGGCGTGGTGGCGAGCGCGATGAGCACCGCGCCCCCCGCCACCCAGCGAGCCCGGACTGCCGCCGCGCGGGCCTCGTGTGCGCGGGCCGTCTCGCCCTCCACTCCCTCACCAGCCCCCGAGGACGGCGCGAAGAAGGACGGCAGCAACAAGGCCAGCAGCCCCGCGGGGAACGCGGCGTCGAGCCCCAGCGCCTCCGGATTGCCCAGGGTCGAACCCGCGAGGGCGCCCAGGACGACCCCCACGTTCCAGGCGATGAACAACGCGCCGCCGCACCACCAGTAGGCCGCCTTCCGTCGCTCCGGCGTCGGCTGAGCGAGCGCGAACGCCACGGACTCGTCCACCATCAGGTGCGTGCCGAGCAGCCGCATGGGCCAGCGTTCACCGAGCACGTCCGTCAGCGTCAGGCCGAACGGCAGGTGCCTGGCGTTGAGCAGCAGCCCCGCGATGACCGCAGCCACGGGGCTGCCTCCGCCGGCCACCACGCCCACCGCCATGAACTGCGAGCCGCCCGCGAAGACGAGCACGGACATGGCCGACGCGAGCCACACCGACAGTCCCGACGCCACCGCGATTGCACCAAACGACGCACCGATGACACCGGACGCGGCGGCAATCGCCGCGACATCCCGAACCAGACTTCGATCCACAGGCCCCATGGCGCGCATCCATGGAACGGCGGCGCATGCCGGTCAACGGCGAACACCGGACCAACGCGGGCGGTCGTGGCACCCAAGTCAGCGAGCCCCCGCGTGCGCGCCATCCCCACCCAGCGGCACATTTCTACTGCCCGTCGCCGCGCGCCGACGCCCGGGAGTGAAGCGAAGTGCAACCGGGCTTCAAGTGACCCACCCGCACCGGACACGGGGATGTTTTCAGGGGCTGAACGGGCCGACGGGACGTGGGAGAGTCGGCGGTGATGAGTACGGGCTCCATCCTTGGCATCGACTTCGGGACCACCAACACCGCCGCGGCCTTCTTCGACAAGGCGGGCAAGCTCCGGGTCGTTCCCGTCACGGACAAAAGCGTCACCCTGCCCTCCGTCGTGTGGTTCCACGCGGCGGACAAGGCCATAGTCGGACACGCCGCGCGCCGGCAGATCATCGACGACCCGCGCCACACCGTCTTCGGCGCCAAGCGCTTCCTGGGCCGCCGCTTCCAGTCCGAGTACGTCACCCAGCACAAGGACAAGTACGCCTTCGAGCTCGTCGAAGCCGAGGACGGCTACACCGCGGTGACGATGTACGGGAAGCAGACCTCGCTGACGGAAGTCGCCCACCTCATCATCAAGCAGATTCTCACGCTGGCGAACCACGCCGCCGGCACGCCCTTCCGCGAGTGCGTACTCACCGTGCCCGCGCACGCCAGCAGCCGCCAGCGCGCGGCCGTGCGCCACGCGGCGGAGCAGGCCGGCCTCCAGGTGCGCGCCATCATCAACGAGCCCACCGCCGCCGCGCTCTACTACGCCAACCTGCGCAACCCCGAGCAGACGGTGATGGTGTTCGACCTGGGCGGCGGCACCTTCGACGCCACCCTGCTCGCCGTGCAGAACAAGGTCGTGAAGGTGCTCGCCACCGGCGGTGACGCCTTCCTGGGCGGCGCCAACTTCGACGAGCGCATCGTGGAGATGCTGGTGGACGACTTCCACCAGAAGCACGGCATCAACCTGCGCGGGAACAAGGTCGTGATGCAGCGGCTCGTCTTCGCCGCCGAGTCCGCGAAGATGGCCCTGAGCCAGCGCGACGCCACCGTGCTCCGCGTGCCGTGCATCGCCCAGAAGGACGGCGGGTTCATCGACTTCGACTACACGCTCACCCGCAAGCGGCTCGAGGAGATGGTGTTCCAACTCATCGAGCGCACCGCCTCCGCCTGCGACGACGTGCTGGAGCGCGCGCAGCTCAAGTCAGAGCAAATCGACGAGCTGGTCCTCGTCGGTGGCCAGACGCGCATGCCCGCCATTCGCGAGCGCTTCTCGCACTTCAAGCGACTGTCCTCCGACAAGGAGGTCCACCCGGAGCTCGGCGTCGCGGTGGGCGCGGCCATCCTCGGCCGGAACCTGGCGCGGGGCATCACCGGCCTGGCGGACGTGGTGCCCATGCCCATCAGCATCATGGTCCCCGGCGGCGCCCAGCACGAGGTCATCCCCGCCAACACGCCCGTGCCCGCGACGAAGTCGGTGACGCTGGAGCTGCCCATGATTCCGGGGCCGCTCTCCATCGCCCTCTTCGAGGCGCTCGACACCACCACCGTGGACCGCGAGCTGCTGGGCACCGTCCGCGTCGAGCTGGACTGGCGCACCACCCACAAGGGCCCCACCACGCTGGAGCTCCGCATGGGCCAGGACTTCGTCCTCAACGCCGCGCTCGTCTCCTCCCAGGGAGACCGGCTCCCGCTGGCCATCAGCGACATGCGCGCGCCCAAGCGCTCCGCCTGAGACGGCGCCCAGAACATTCACGCGCCCCGGGCTCCCGTCGCCGGCCCGGTTTGTACCGCAAACCAGTTATTGACAGAGACTCGACGAGGCTCTATCTCCATCCTGGTTTGCACCACAAACCTGTCTGCCCGAACGAGGCACAGCCATGGACGAGCGGCTCCAGCGCATTCAATTCGTGACGCGGTACTACGACTGGCTCCAGGGACTGCGGTTCCTTCCCTTCGGCGTCTTGATGCTCGGCTTCGCGCTGTGGCTGACCTTGCTGCCTCCCAGTGGAGGCACACCCGCCGCCGCGGGGGCCATCGCGCTGGTCGCGGGGATGGTCGCAACGCTGGTGCTCTATCCGCTGGCGGGCGCCTACTACCAGCGCCGGTTTGGCGAGGTGCGCCCGAGCCCCGCCATGAAACAGACCCGGCTGCGGCTGACGCTGGGCTTCTCCGCGGTGGGACTGGTGTTGGCCTTCGGGCTGATCGCGCTGGGGCTCCGCGGCGCGACGCCCGGGTTTCCCGTCGGCGGGGCGCTCGCGGTCAGCGCGACGGCACTGCTCGCCTACTGGGCGGCCATTGGCCGCTTCGTGCCCCACTACCCGCCCACCGCGGGTGCCATGTTCCTCGTCGCGGCCCTGCATGCGCTTGGATTCAATCCCCTGTGCGGCTGGATGCACGCGGGTGACGCGGCCTCCGCCGTACGGTGCGATCTGGTGACCTTCAATGCCGCATGGGGCGTGGCCATCCTGGTGCTGGGGATTTTGGACCACCGCCTGCTCGTCCGCGCCTTGAGCCCCGCGGACACCTCCACGGCGGAACTGGAAGCCGCGGGATGAAAGCCCCTTTCGAACAATTGGCCACGCTGGACCGGCTCATCCACGAGCCCGCGCGGCTGTCGCTCCTCACGGCGCTGTCCGCGTGTGACAGCGCCGACTTCCTCTACCTTCAGGGCCTCACGGGCCTCTCCAAGGGCAACCTGTCCAGCCACCTGTCCAAGCTGGAGGAGGCAGGGCTCGTCACCGTGGAGAAGCAGTTCCGGGCCAAGACGCCGCACACCCTGCTGCGCATCACCGACGCGGGACGAGAGGCCATCGAGCGTCACTGGGAACAGCTCGAGAAGCTGCGCGGCCGAGCCAGGCGCTGGGTTCCCGAGGAAGGCAGCAGCTAGGGCGCCAGGGGCCCGCCATCATCCGCGACACGTGACGCGCGCCGCCGTGCGAGGATGCTCGGGCAACCTGGGAGGTACACGGCATGGTGGGTAAGTCCGCGGTGGGTTTGACGTTGATCCGCGTGGTGTTCGGTCTCTCGCTGGCGCTGGGCCATGGCCTGCCCAAGCTCACCGGCGACATGAGCAAGTTCGCGGCGGGTGTCGCGCAGCTCGGCTTCCCCTTCCCCACCTTCTTCGCCTGGTGCGCCACCCTGGCGGAGTTCCTGGGCGGACTGCTGGTCGCGGTGGGCCTCTTCACGCGTCCGGCCGCCGCGATGGCGGGCTTCACAATGGTGGTGGCGCTCTACCGGCACCGCGCCGACCCGTTCGGCCGCATGGAGCTGGCCCTGCTCTACCTCGCCGTCATGGCGGGCATCGCGCTCATCGGCGCGGGGCCGTGGAGCCTCGACGCCAAGGTGCGCCGCCGCGCCTGAGCCGGTCCGCTCAGGCGGCCACGCGCTCCACGCATTCCGGGGTGTCGTTGGCGGGGGAGTTCACCACGCGCGACACCTCGTACGCGGCGAGGGAATCCTCCGCGAAGGGCACCAGCAGCGGGAGCAGCACGGCTGCGTCCTGCGGCTCCGGACGCAGCCACAGCTCCTGCGCCTCGGGGGCGAGGATGACGGGCATCCGGTCGTGAATGGGCGCCATCAGCGCGTTCGGCCCGGTGGTGATGATGGTGCAGGTGTTGAGCACCTCGCCCGTGTCCGGCGCCGTCCACTCCTCCCACAATCCGGCCAGGGCCAGGAGTTGCCCATCCTTGTGGTGGAAGTGAAAGGGCGTCTTCGGCTTCGTGTCCTGCTTCCACTCGTACCAGCCATCCACGACGACCAGGCAGCGGCGCTTCTTCAGCGCGGAGCGGAAGCTGGGCTTCTCCGCCACCGTCTCACCTCGGGCATTGATGAGCTTGTTGCCGATGGACGGGTCCTTCGCCCAACCCGGGATGAGGCCCCAGCGGAAGGCATCCAACATCCGGGCGCCGTCATTGGTCACCACCGGCATCAACTGCGTGGGACACAGGTTGAAGCGGGGGCGCTGGACCGCGGTGCGGACGCCCGCGAGGCCCAGCCCGGTGACAATCTGCTCAGGAGACGTTCGAACGGTGACACGGCCGCACATGGGCAGGAAGTATCGCCCTGGTGGGACGATTGCCCAAGAAGTCACCTTTCCGGGGCGGACAACCGGACAGGCGGACGCCGAGCTAGAATGGACGGCATGAGCGACAACTCCAGCCCTCCTTTCGGAAGCAAGCCCGCGGAGTCGCCGAAGAACCCCAAGGTGTATGGCATTCCGGTGAAGATCGACCCCTATACGTCGGTCCGTCCGGGCCCTCCCACGGGCACGACGCCCCGCGCGCCGGAGAAGAAGGACGAGCGGCCGTTCGACCCGTTTGGAGTCGTCATCGAGTCACCAAAAGGCGGGGGCTGAGGAACCGAAACCGGCGCTCCGTGAAACGCCGCTGGACTAGAACGGGTGCGCCATGAACCGCACCTCGCTGCTGTCGCTTTGCGCCGCTGCTTCGCTCTTCGCTTGCACCGAGCGGACCCCTGAAACCAACACTGGGAAGTCCGCCGCTCCCGTTGAGGCGCAGGCACCCACGCCCGCCCCGGAAAGCGCGGCGCCACCGCCCTCCAAACAGCCCACGGCAGCCACGGGGACGGCCGGCGGCGACTCGGGCGCCCAGGCACCCGGAACGAATGACTCGGGCGTGGGCGAGTACACGGGGGCCCCCGCGGGAGAGAAGGCCACGTGTTCGGCCTCGGGTCTGTCGCCGCGCGCGGCCCCTGCGTCGCCCCCCCTTCCGCCCGCCGCGGAGTCCATGCGCCAGCGCATCATCGCCGCCGCGGTGGCGTGTGATTACGCGGCGCTCAACACGCTGGCGGACGAGAACGGCAAGGCCGTGCGCTTCTCCTACGGCGGAGACACCGACGCGGGCGACTACTGGCGCAAGTCGGAGAAGAACGGCAACCCCGACCTGGCGCGCATCGTCCAGGTCCTGAACCTGCCCTATGCGAAGGAGGGCAACCTCTACTTCTGGCCGGCGGTCCATGTCACCGGCGCGAAGTCCGACAAGGATTGGGCCGCCATCTCGGGCATCTACTCGGACGCAGAGGTCCGGGGGATGAAGGACCAGGGCGGATACCTGGGCCTGCGCGTGGGCATCACACCCGAAGGCGACTGGCAGCTTGCCGTCTCCGGGGATTGAGCCCTTTCGATGACTACGTCGGCAGCTTGATGCCGGACAGCCGCTGGAACAGCTCCACCGCGAAGCCGTCCGTCATGCCTGAGATGTAGTCCGTCACGCAGAGCAGCCGCTGGTACTTCGAGAGGCGGGCCACCGCCTCGTTGATGGCATCCTCCCGGGACGCGTGCTCCGACTGCGTCTCCCGCGCGTGCTCCGGACGCTGGAACAAGTCCAGTGGCAACAATTGCCGCAGCTTCTTCTCCTCGCGGTTCGGCGTGTCCGTCACCACTGCCATCGCGAACATGTCCAACAGGCCGCCCAGCGTCTTGAAACCCGCGCTCTCGATTTGGAGCACGCGCTCGCTCTCATAGCCGTAACGACGGGTCAGATTGCGGATGGCCTTCAGCGGCTTCGACACGTCGTCACGCGCGGACGCCAAGGGCGTCTCCCACGTCCCCGCCTCCATCGCCTCCACGTTCTCCAGGAAGACCGCCACACAGGCCTGGATGAGCTCACCAATCGCCCGCGCCCGAGCCTGGGCCAGCCGCGTCTCCAGGTGCGACGGCGGCGGGCGCACGGGCCCATTCACCGGCTTGGGCAGCACCGCCTCCATCAGCTCACAAGCATCGCGGAGGGGAATCAGCCCCAGCTTCGCGGAGTCCTCCAAGTCGATGACCGCGTAGCAGATGTCATCCGCCGCCTCGACGAGGAACGCCAACGGATGGCGGGAGTAGACGCCGGCCTCCCGCGCCACCAGCCCCATGGCCGAATAGGCCTCCAGCGCCAGGCCCTCGTCGTCCTGGAAGTAACCGAACTTCTTCTCCGACACGCGCGCCTTGTCCCGCGCACGCCCGCCGGGCAGCACGGATGCACGCGGGTACTTGCTCATGGCCCCCAGCGTCGCGG
This sequence comes from Myxococcus hansupus, assembly GCF_000280925.3. Taxonomy (NCBI): domain Bacteria; kingdom Pseudomonadati; phylum Myxococcota; class Myxococcia; order Myxococcales; family Myxococcaceae; genus Pseudomyxococcus; species Pseudomyxococcus hansupus. Next base: position 2,013,162 of record NZ_CP012109.1, on the reverse strand, counting down.
CCGTGTACCGCAGGCCGCCCCGGCGCTCGCGAGACTGGAGCCGGTTGAGGATGCGGAAGCCCTGCGCGTTGCCTTCGAACGACTCCAGGTCGTGCCACTCCGCCAGCGACGCGAAGGGGCTGGTCCGCCCCTCCCCTGGCTTCGTCAACCGCTGCGACACCCAGTGCTGGATCGCCGCCTCGCCCGAGTGCCCGAAGGGCGGATTGCCAATGTCATGCGCCAGGCACGCCGCCGCGACGATGGTGCCCAGGTGCGAGGGATTCACCAAGACCTCCCGAGCCCGCAGCCCCCGGCCCGCGAGCGCCCCCAGGGAGCGGCCCACGCACGAGGCCTCGATGCTGTGGGTCAGCCGCGTGCGGGTGTAGTCGCTCGTGGACAGGGGAAACACCTGCGTCTTGTCGTGCAGGCAGCGGAACTCCGCGGAGAAGACGATGCGGTCGTAGTCCCGGTCGTAGTCGGTCCGCTCGTCCTGGAGCAGCGCATCCATGTCGCTCAGGACGGGGGCCGGCTCCTCCACCGGCTTGTTGCCCGACCCCACCCGATACCCCGACAGAAGCTGCTGCCACCGCTCCGTTCGACTGCTGCCGCTCACGCCTGCCTCGCTGTGCGAAGGGACCTGGAGCGACATGCTGCCGCCCTCAGGGTGCGAGGCAAGTTTTACCAGCCGAGCGGACGCGCCGCCCGCCTCCCTCCTCGGGGGACACCGTGAGGCTGGACGAACCCGCGCCACCTGGGCAGCCTCTCACCGGGCGAACCCGCCCTCCACCGAGGAGTCCTCACGCATGAAGCTCAAGGCCCTGTGCATCGCCGTGTCGCTGCTCACCCTTCCCGGAGTGGCCTCCGCGCAGGGCGCGCTCGACTCCCTCGGAAAGGCCGCTGGCAACGCCGGCAAGTCCGCCGTGGAGAAGCGCGTCAACACGAAGCTCATGGACGAAGGCCGGCAGAACCAGTGCAGCTTCAAGACGGGCACCGCCCAGCTCGAGCCCGGCTGCGACGCGAAGCTCAAGAAGCTGACCAACGCGCTCGTCGACGCCAAGAAGCAGCTCGTCGCCGCGGGCGTGAAGTCCTACAAGTTCGAGGTCTCCGGCCACACCGACTCCACCGGTGACGCGGCCAAGAACAAGAAGCTCAGCGAGCAGCGCGCGGAGACCATCGTCAAGGAGCTCATCGCCCGAGGCATCCCCCGGAACGAAATCCTCGCCGTGGGCCACGGCTCCGAGAAGCCCCTGGTGAAGCCCGACGACACCGCCGCCAAGAAGGCGAAGAACCGCCGCTACGAGCTCCAGGTCCGCCTGTAGCCTCAACCCACGTGGGCGCCCGGGGTGGACGCGGGCGCCCCGGCCCCCACCGTCGGGGCCCTGGGGATGAAGCCCATCGCCCGCTCGGCCAGGGCCGTGATCGTCAGGGACGGATTCACCCCCGGGTTGGCGGAGATGGCGGCCCCGTCCACCACATACAAGCCGTCATAACCGAACACCCGATGCTGGGAGTCGATGACGCCCGTCTGGGCAGAATCCCCCATGCAACAGCCGCCCAGGATGTGCGCGGTCGTCGGGATGCCCAGCAGCGTCTCGACCACCATCGTCATCGGGTAGCCGTCCAGCTTCTTCGCCACCCGCCGCGCCAGCTCGAACACCTCTGGCATGTTGGCCGACGGCGCGGGACCGGACTGAAGCGCCGTGCCCAACCCCAGCCGCCGGGAGCGCTGCATGCGCAGGTGCCCTTCCTGCGTCCGCATGTAGAGCAGAATCACCGTCCGCTTCGCGAACTCCGGGACGAACCACGCCTTGAGGAAACGCAACGGATGCCGGGCCAGCACCGCCACCAGCCGGACCAGCCGTTGAAGCACCGTGGCCCCCGGAACCTGCGGCGCCATCAACAACCGGAAGAACCCCGACCCGGCGGAGTAGCGCACCGGCTCCAGATGCGACTGCGCATCGGTATGCAGGATGGAGCCAATCGCGATGCCTCGCGACAAGTCATGCTCCTTGCGGCCACTCACGATGCCCATCAGCGCCTCGGAGTTGGTCCGCACGCCATCCCCCAAGCGGTCCGACAGGCGCGGCAGTCCGTCCGGGCTCGCCTTCAACTTCAACAGCAGGTCCACCGTGCCCAGCACGCCACCGGCGAAGACGACGTGCCGCGCGGTGAAGCGCACCTTCTTCCGGAAGGAGCGCCGCGCGCCCTGGAGCGCCTCCACCTCGTAACCCCCTTCGGGCAGCGGCCGCACCCACGTCACTTCGGTGTCCGCGTGCAGCGTGAGACCGCGCCGCTCCGCCAGGTAGAGGTAGTTCTTGTCGAGGGTGTTCTTGGCGTCGTGACGGCAACCCAGCATGCAGCCACCACACGCGGTGCAGCCCGTGCGCTCCGGCCCCTCGCCGTTGAAGTACGGGTCCTTCACCGTGACGCCGGGCTCTCCGAAATACACGGCGACGGTGGACGGCTGGAAATCCGTGCGGCCCATGTCGGAGCCCACCTCCTGCAACACCTGGTCGGGCACGGTGCGCAGGGGGTTGGTGGTGGCGCCCAGCATCCTCCGGGCGGTGGCGTAGTGCGGCGCCAGCTCCTCCTTCCACGACGCGAGGTGCCCCCACGAGGTGGCCTGGAAGAAGTCGTCCCTCGGGATGGGCAGCGTGTTGGCGTACACGAGCGAGCCGCCGCCCACGCCCACACCCGACAACACGGTGACGTGGCGGAAGAACGACATCTGGAACAAGCCCCGCCACCCCAGCGTGGGCATCCACAGCCAGCGACGCAGGTCCCAGTTCGTCTTCGGGAAGTCGGGGGCGCGCAGGCGGCGGCCCTTCTCCAGCACCACGACGCGATAGCCCTTCTCGGTCAACCGGAGCGCGCTGACGCTGCCTCCGAACCCCGAGCCGATGATGAGCCAGTCGCAGTCCATGGCCGTCCATCCTTCCCGCAGCCTCCGCGCCGTGCAAGCCATGCACGAGCGGAGGCCCCCCGGCGCACCGGGTCGATGACCTTGCGATGCGCCCGAAACCCGCGGGATTCACGGCGAGCGGGTGACGCGCCGCCCGGCGGCTCCCCCTACATCTCGATGAGGTCGGGCAGGTACTTCCCGTCGCAGTTCGAGTCGTTCACGTACGTGCCGCAGGCCTGGCTCACACGCGAGATGGGCGCGCGGGCCCCCACATGACAGCCCAGGAGGGGCGCGTCCGCGCAGTACGCATAGGCGTGGAAGTCGAGGCAGCGCCCCGTCTGGTAGCCGTGCGCGTCCGTCTCACAGTACGCGTAGTACTTGAACTGCTCGACCTCCCGCTCGGCCTCGGGTGCCGGCGCCTCCATCTCCGTGCCACCACAAGCCGTGGCGCTCAGGGCGGCGATGCACATCCAGGAAAACCACGAGGGGGAACGACGCATGATTCGACTCCCAACGAGTGAAGGTGTCCGGGTGAAACATTCCAGGGCGGTCGCGCGTCGTGACGAGGGGCACCCGGCACTTCACGCTGGGTATGTTTTCTTTCCCACACCCCAGGGCCCCCATTGTAAGCCTTCTTTTCGGGAAAAGCAGAGGCTGCTCAGCGCAGTCAGCCCCCTTGGAGGCCCCATGCGGATGAAGACGTGGATGCCGGTCGCCGTGTTGCTGCTGAATGCCCCGCTGGCCTTTGCCGAGCCCATCAAGGCAAAGCCAAACGACAAGACTGTCTGGATTGCACTCGGCACGGATGCCATCGCGCCCATGCAAGAGGCCTTCGCGGCCGAAGGCTGGAGCGTGCCCACCGCGCTCAAGCAGCAGGAACACGCGGGTGTGTTCCAGATGAAGGAGTCCCAGTTGTCGCGGCTCGCGCTGCTCATGCACGAGAAGTTCAACCGGTGCGCGGGCTTCATCACGTACGAGACGCAAGACGAGGCCATCGCCTCCCTGGAGCCGGCGCCCCCGGTGAAGAACCAGAAGGCCGTCAGCTACACCCTCACCAACGCGGCCACGGCGAACACGCTGATCGGCGCGCTCTCGGCGGACAACATCCGGACCACCATCGCCGAGCTGTCCGCCTTCCCCACGCGCAGTCAGACCTCACAAGGGGGCGTGGACGCCGCGGCCCTCGTCCTGAACAAGTGGCAGGGCTACGCCACCAGCGCGGGGCGCACGGACGTCACCGTGGCGTACTACCCGCACTCGGGCTGGCGGCAGCCGTCGGTCATCCTCACCATCCGCGGCACCACCCTGCCCAACGAGGTCGTCGTGGTGGGCGGGCACCTGGACTCCATCAGCTCCACCAGCGCCGCGCCCGGCGCTGACGACGACGCGTCCGGCATCGCGACGTTCACCGAGGTCATCCGCGTCGCCATGGCTCGCAACTTTCGGCCCCAGCGCACGGTGAAGTTCATGGCCTACGCCGCGGAGGAGACGGGCCTGCGCGGCTCGCGGGAGATTGCCGTCGCGCACAAGAACCAGGGCATCAACGTCGTCGGGGTGATGCAGCTCGACATGACGAACTACAAGCACCCCAACGCCACGGCGGACGTGGGCATCGTCACCGACAACACCAACGCGCCGCAGAACCAGTTCATCCGCGACCTGATTACGACCTACGTCGGCGTGCCGTTCACCAACACGACGTGCGGCTACGGGTGCTCGGACCACGCCTCCTGGCACGGCCAGGGCTTCGCGGCCTCCATCCCCTTCGAGGGCACCGTCGTCCAGAAGAACCCCCACATCCACACGTCCCGGGACACCCTGACGCAGTCCAACAACACCGCCACGCACGCGCTCAAGTTCTCCAAGATCGCAGCGGCCTACGTCGCGGAGCTCGCCAAGGGCACCGCGCAGTAGACGGCTCCCGGCACCGAGGCCCCGGCGCGACCCACGCACCGGGGCCCCGTGGCGGCGCTACGTGTCCGCGAGCATGAAACCAACGCGGTTGTTGCGCGCGGAGGAGGGGAAGCCGCCCGCCGTCGCCGCGGTGATGTAGCCCGCGAGATTGGGGAACACGTACTCGCGCTCGGCGGCCGTCGACAGGCCCAGCCAGTACGCCAGTGAATAGGCGTACTGGTCCACCGACAGGGTGGGAATCCAGCGGCCCCGCGAGTCCGTGGTGTCCAGGTTGTTCACCCCGTTGGCGGACAGGTCCAGGTTCGGGTACGTGCCGTAGAACCGGCCGCCCTGAACGCGGTCGCCAATGACGATGGCGTGGCCGCCCCAGGCGTGGTCCGTGCCCCGGTCCGAGTTCTCCACCATCGTCCGGCTGAAGTCGCTCATGGTGAAGAGCGTGGCCTGCGGCGGCGTGGCGCCGAAGACGCCGGACGAACGCAGCACGTCCAACGCCTGGTAGAAGGCATCCAGGGCGAAGTCGAGCTGCGTGAGCAGCGAGTTCTGCATCGGCAACTGCCCCACGTGCGTGTCGAAGCCGCCCAGGCCCACCGAGAACGCCTGGCGCCGCAGCCCCAGGCCGCCCTGGCCCGTGGCCGTCGCGCCCGCGAGGATGTCCCGCAGCACCTGGTAGAGCTGCGTGAGCAGCGTCCAGTTGGTGGCGCCCGCGGGCGGGACGAACAGCGCGTCGATGGCCGTCTGCGTGGCCACCGGGAGCGCCGCCCACGCGGCATCGCGCGCCGCCGCGCGGGACGTGGCGAAGGTCTGCGCCTGGGTGAAGATGCCCCCGTATGACGCCTCCAGCGTGACGCCATGGGTGTGCGTCATCACCTGGGAGAGGGCCTCCGTCTGGAGCGCGTTGAAGTTCGCGTCGGACGTCTGACGGAACGCGAGCGTGCCGCTGGACGACACCATCATCGGCTGGCGCACGGCGCCCGCGGCGAACAGCGGCTTGCCTCCGAAGGAGACGACGTCCGGATACCGGGGCCGGGACGGATTCAGCCCCTGGAGCTTGTCCGCCGTCCGGCCACCCCACCCCGTCGCCTTGCCCACGAGTTCGAAGGGCACCGGCGCGGTGGCGGGATTCGCGATGGCGCTGGCCCACGCGTCCTGCTGGTCGCTGTGCGAGTACAGGTTGTCGGGCAGGGGCGTGGCGCCGCTGCCGTAATCCGGCTTGCGCAGGGGGACCACCAGCGAGCCCACGTTGCACACGAGCGCGGCGCGCTGCTGTCCGAAGAGCGCCTGCACCTTCTTGAGCGCGGGGTGCAGTCCGTAGGAGTTCGTCCCCAGCCCCGTCGGACTGATGGGCAGCAGGTCCGCCTGGGGGATGCCGATGTTCGGCCGCGCCGCGCGGTAGTGCGCATAGGGCGTGGCGCCGAGCGGCACCAGGATGTTGTTGGCGTCGTTGCCCCCCAGCAGGAACACGCTGACGATGGCGCGGTAGCCCGCGTAGCCATTGAGGGTGGCGGCTTGCGCCTCGCCCACCAGCCAGCGAGGCAGCGCGGACGACGCGGCGAGCAAGCCCAGGCCGCTGGACGTACCACGAAGGAACTGTCGTCGGGAGAAGGACATGGGCTACCTCTGAATCTGGAACTCGGGGGAGAGCGACGTGAGATAGACAGCCAGCTTCCGCCTGCGCGTCGAGTCTCCCGCGCGCGAATCGGTGATGGCATTGAAGACGGTGAGCTGCAGCTCCGAGGACATCGTGTGGTGCAGCCAGTAGCGGCCCAGCCACATCACCAGGTCATTGGAGTCGGCCGGGAGCACGCTCACATTCACCAGGACGCCCGCGTTGGCCGGCGTGCTCGAATAGAGCAGTTCGTGCACGAAGTTGGCGCGCGCGGCCACGGTGGCCGTGTCGAGGATGGCGAACTCGGGCCCCAGCAGCCCATTGCCTCCCGGCGCGGGCGCGTTCGGCGGGTAGTAGCTGAAGACGGACGGCGGACGGGGCACCGCCTGCCCCATGGCACTGCTCCAGGCATACAGCTTCGCCCCGGGGTCCTTGGTGCCGCCCACCGTGTCCAGCGTGCCGTTCAACCAGCGAATCAGCGTGGTGACGAAGAGCGCGGGCGAGCGCAGGTGCCCATAACTGGCGTACTGCGCCAGCGGCGCCTGCGGACCGCGCGCGTCGTCGTCCTCCAGAATCGCGCGGACCACGGCGCGCAAATCCCCGCGCACGCCGCTGCCATTGTTCTTGAAGACGTTCACCACGCGCCGGACGTAGGCCGGGCGCGGGTTGCTGGTGACCAGGTGCTGGATGAGCTGCTTGCAGATGAACGGCGGTACGTTCGGGTCCGCGAAGACGTTGTCCAGCGCCTGCTTCAGGTGCGCCGCCGCGCCACCGCCGGCCGTGGTGGACACGCCCCGGAGCAGCACGCGTGACGTCGAGTCGTGATTCACGTCACAGCCAATCATCTTCTGCGCGTAGCTGGCCGTGTTCGAACGGCCCACCGTCGGGCAGCCGGTGGCGCTGGCATACGTCCACCCCGAGAGCGCGTGGGCGAAGGCCTGGACGTGGGCCTCCGTGTACGTGGGGATGGGCGCTCCCTGGGCGTCCACCATCTCCGTGCCGTCGTCGTTGAGCTTGTGGAGCCCCAACGTGAAGAGCTGGAGCATCTCCCGCGCGTAGTTCTCGTTGGGTGCCACCGCCTGGCCGTTCGTCCGGAAGGCCTTGTTGTTCGCCATGTCCAGGAACGTGCCCATGGCGGGGTCCAGCGTCATCGCCTCCAACAGCGTGCGGAAGTTGCCGAAGGCGTTCGCGGACAGCGTGTTGAGGTAGCCGGCCATGGCCAGCTTGGGCTCAGACTCGGGCGTGCTCGTCAGGTTGGGGATGCCCGTCTGGGAGACGACGAAGACCTGGCTCAGCGCGAACGTCACGCGCTGCCGGAGCTGGTCGCGCCCCTGGATGGCGTTCGTGAAGAACTGGGAGCCGATGTCGCGCGTCTCCAGCGCGCCGCTGTAGGTGGACCGGGGCGCGCTGAGTTGGACGGTGATGGCATTGGTGATGCCCTGCGCCATCACGTACTCCACCGAGTCGATGGGCAGCGGACTGGCACCCGCCGCGAGCTTCGGCCCGAAGGTGGCCTGCTCGAGGAACCGGATGGCGTTGGCCTCCGAGGGTGTGCCCAAGGGCTCGGCGGCCTGCTCCTGCTGACCGAGCACTTCGGCCTCCGCGACCTCCGGGGGACTGTCTTCCGGTGCGCACGCAGTCGCGCACACGGCGATGGCGAGGGTAAGGCGTCGAATCATGGGGGACGTTCTCCTGAGCGGGACGGCGGCTTTCGACCAGCACCGGCGAACGTCCCGCCTGGGCTACGCATAACAGACAAAGCCGTTTAAACGCAAAATGCTGCTTAATCTCGCTCACGCCAGGGTTTTCACGTGACCTGCCATGTCTCGCGAAGCCAGGGGCAATGCCTGACGGAGGCGGTCATGACGCGCGGGTGACGGGGGCGTCACGCGGCGGCCCGGCCCGGGTATCGTTCGTGCCCATGTCACGAGACGTGTTCATCACCAGCCTGGGGAAGTTCCTGCCGGGAGAGCCCATCTCCAACGAGCAGATGGAGACGTACCTCGGCAAGGTCCGGGGACGTCCTTCCCGCGCGCGCAGCCGTGTGCTGTCTCAGAACGGCATCACCCAGCGGCACTACGCCATCGACACGGAGCAGCGGACGCGCTTCCGCAACTGGGAGCTGGCCGTCCGCGCCATCCACGACGCGCTGGAGCGGTCGCCCATCACCTTGAAGGAGATGGACCTGCTCGTCACGGCCACCACCCAGGGAGACCTCGTCCTGCCCGGCTTCGCCAGCCAGGTCCACCACGCGCTGGGGGGACCCGCCTGTGAAGTCGCGTCACTGCACGGCATCTGCTCCAGTGGCATGCAGGCGCTGCGCAACGCGACGCTCCAGGTGGCCGCGGGTGAGGCGGACCGCGCCGTCGTCTGCGCCAGCGAGCTGGTGAGCCGACTGCTCAAGGCCAGCCACTACGAGGAGGTCGCGGGTGGTGCCAACGCCCTCCCCTTCGAGGCGGAGTTCCTGCGCTGGATGCTCTCCGATGGCGCGGGCGCCGCGGTGCTCCAACCCACGCCCCACCCCACCCGCCCCAGCCTCAAGGTGGAGTGGATGGACATCCGCTCCCACGCCAACCGCCATGAGCTGGGCATGTACGTCGGCGCCAACCGGGCGCCCGAAGGAGGCTTTGGCGACACGTGGCTCGACGCCCCCTCCGTCACCGAGGCCACCGCCGCGGGCGTCTTCAACATCAAACAGGACATCCGCCGGCTGGAGTCGCTCGTCTCCCTGGGCGTGGATGGCTTCTTCGCGTTGGTGGACCAGGGCCGCATCCGCCCCGCGGACATCGACTGGTGTCTCATCCATTACTCGTCCCACTACTTCAAGCAGCCCATCGTCAAGCTGCTGGAGCAGGGCGGCGTGCGCATCCCCGAGGAGCGCTGGTTCACCAACCTCTCCACGCGAGGGAACACGGGCTGCGCGTCCATCTTCCTCATGCTCGAGGAGCTGGTGAACGAGGGCCGCGTGCGCCCCGGCGAACGCATCTTCTGCATGGTGCCGGAGAGCGGCGGATTCATCGTCTGCTACGCGATGCTCACCGTCGTGGCTCCGGGCCGCGCCGCCGTGCCGGAGCTGGCCAGCGTCACCTCCACCGAGGACGCCGGCCCCCTTCCCCTGCCCGCCGCGGGCGGTGACCCGGTGAAGGAGAAGCTGGTCCGCGAGCTGACCCACGTCTGGGTGGACTTCGAGTCCCGGCTCCAGCAGGTGCCGCTGCTCCAGAAGCTGAATCGCGGCGTCTTCACGCACGAGGACTACCGGGAGCTGCTCATCAACCTGCGCCAGCAGGTGGTGGAAGGCTCACGGTGGATTGCCCGCGCCGCGTCCAGCATCACCGCCGAGCACCTGGCGCTGCGCTCGTCCTTCATCCGCCACGCCCGCGAGGAACACCGCGACTACGAGATGCTGGAGCGGCACTACGTCTCCGTCGGCGGAACCCACGAGGACATCACCCGCGCGCCAAAGAACATTGGCAGCGAGGCGCTGTCCGCGTGGATGTTCCACCGCGCCAGCCAGGAGAACCCCTTCGACCTGCTGGGCGCGATGTTCATCATCGAGGGCCTGGGCAGCCGCGTGGCGCGCAAGTGGGGCCTGGCCATCCGGGAGCAGCTTGGCCTGGAGGAGGAGCAGGTCCGCTTCTTCCTGTACCACGGTGAAAATGACGGCACGCACCTGGACCGGCTGGAGGGCGCGCTGGGTTCGGGCATCCTCACGCCGGAGCTGGCCGCGCGCATCGTCAAGACGGCCAAGGTGACGGCGCGGCTGTACCTGCTGCAATTGGAGGAGCTGGGCAATGTCTGAGCCGTCACGGGTCGACCCCGTCGCCCTGCTGAACGATGCGCCGCACGACCCGCAAGACCCGGACCCGTGGGTGGCCCTGTTCCTGGACCGCAGCATCCCCATGAGCGAGCGCGCCAAGGCGGAGTTGCTGGTGGACCAGCGCTCGCGCTCGCGTCAGTTCCTGCTGCCCGTCATCCGCCCCATCGCGCGGATGTACATCGTCTTCTTCCAACTGCTGAAGCTGTTCGTCCCCAACCGCTTCACGTCCTCCAAGCTGCTGCACCGGCTGCTCGCATGGGGGTTGAAGACGTGGGTCAGCCCGGAGGCCAACTCGCTCATCCTGCGCCACTTCCACGTGGGCACGGAGATTCTGGACTTCATCGCCCGGAACACGCCGGAGCTGGGCGTGCCCACCAGCCCCATCCGTCCCACGACGCTGGAGCACGTGAAGGACGAAATCTTCCTGAACCACGACCTCAACATCTACAACTTCGTCATCCGGCTGAACCGCGCGCTGCGCGAACAAGGGCGGACCCTCACGCCGCCCGCGCGGCTCGACTTCAGCGGCATCTCCGACACGTTCCCCATCGAGCCGCTGCCGAACCGATGGACCAACGTGCTGGACCTGCAATCCGCCATCGAAATCTTCACGCCCGTGTACCAGCTCTTCCTCACGGACCGGGACTTCTGGCGGGCGAGCAACTCCCTCCAACTGGACGAAACCATCGCGCTCTACGTGGCCACGTTGCTCCAGGCGCCCGGGCTGGTCGCGCTGGTCAACAACCGCCACCCCATGATTCCGCTGACCACGATGCGCGCGGGCTTCCGGCTGCTGCTGCATGGCCTGTCCGCCGAATCCCTCCACGCCTTCCTCGTGGAGTGCAAACACGGCCGGATGCCCCAGCTCGCGAGGCTGGTCTCCCCCGCGCTGCACGCCCAGCTCCTCGGCGTCACCGGCCCGGGCTGAACGGCGGACGGCCGCGCTTCAGGAGGACCAGATGGACTCCACGCGGGAGCGCACCTTGCGCCGCGCCTCCGTGAAGCCCGGCTGGGCGCGCAAGGGCGCCAGCACCGGGCAGCGGTCCATCCACTCCAGGTCGATGAGCGCGGAGTCCGCCGCCTGCTGGAGGTAGCGCAGCGCCTCGGTGGGCATGCCCCGGATGCACAGCAGCTCCGCCGCGAGCTGACACACCATCGACGCGAAGCGCGAGTTCACCTGCCGGGTGAGCATCCCGTCCATGCTGGCCACGACGCCCTCGACGGGCAGCTCGCCCAACGTCACCGAGCAATACATGGCCACGTGGAGGGCCATGTGGCTCGGGTCTTCGTTGAGCGCCTCCCGGCACTGTCGCACGCCGTCCATGTCTCCCTTCCAGGCGAAGACACGCATGCGGAGGATGTTCGTCGGCATGCTCAACAAGGGCTGGCTTTGCAGCCGGGCCAGACACGCCTGGTAGGTGGCCTCGTCGCCGCGCAGGGCGCTGCATCGCGCCACCTCGATGAGGCTGATGGCCATGCCGGGTTCCAGGGCGTAGGCCAACTTCAAACGGTCCAGGCCATCATCCGCGCGGCCCGCCTCGCACTGGAGGTTGCCGAGGAGTTGCAGCGCGGGCGCGAAGGTGGGCGCGGTGTCGAGCGCCGAGCGCAGGGCCACCACCGCTTCGCGCCACCGCCCATCCCGGATGGCCAGGATGGCCTGCCCCAAGCGCGTCTCCACCAACTCCGGAGCCAACCGGAGGGCCCGCTCCAGACTGGTCCGCCCCAGGGTGTCCCAATCCAGGTCGTCCGCCAGGGTGCGCAGGAAGCCCGCCCGGAGCGTCGCCACCGCGTGCTGCGCCACCGCGGGCAGGAAGCCGGGGACCGAGACGTGGAGCTGTTCGAGCGGCTCGATGACCTCGTCCTTGAGCTCCCGCGTCATCGAATGCGAGTGCATCCGTGACAGCACCTGCCGGTACAGGGCCAGCGCATCGGAGGGAACGGTGGCGCGGTAGGCCAGGATGGACAGCTCACCGCGAAGGGCCTCCGCGAGCCGCTGCGCCAGTCGGTCCTGGAGCAAGAACGCGTCGTCGTCCGAGTCCTCGAAACGGCCGCTCCACACCTGCGTCCCCGTCGCGCCTTCCACCACCCGCAGCGTCACGCGCACCGTCTTGCCCGCGGCCTGCACCGTCCCGTCCACGAGCAACTCCACCGCCAGCTCCCGCGCCGCGGTGCGTGGCTCTCGCTCGTGCCGGAAGCGCTCGGTGGCGCCACTGCTCTGCACCCGGAGCCCACGCGTCCTCGACAGCACGTCGATGAGGGACTCCGTCACGCCATCGCCCAGGGACTCCTGGTCCCGAGGCCCCAGGAAACGCAGCGGCAACACCGCCAGCGACTGTTCATCGGGGCGCAGCGGCGTCCGGGGCGTCGAGCGGGGCAGCCCCACCGCGGACGGTGTCCCGGCCACCGAGGACAAACCCGTGGAGGCCAGCGCTCGCGACACGGGGTGAGCGCCGTGGGTGTGCTCGGGCTCCACCGGCTCGCCCACGGCGTGGAGCCACTGCCGCAGCGTGTCCGCCATGCAGGCGGCGTCCTCGGGCCGGCCGGAGGGCTCGCGCGAAAGACACGCGAGCACCAGCTCCGCCAACGCGTCCGGCACCGCGGAGAGCCGTCGCGGGTCGGGAGGCGGCTGCCGCAACCGCGCCACCGCCACCGCCATGGGGGAATCACCGGAGAACGGCGGCGTGCCGGTGAGCAACTGGTACAGCACCAGGCCCGCGGCATAGAGGTCCGCGCGGGCGTCCACTTCGCCGCTCTCCAGTTGCTCGGGCGCCATGTACATGGGCGTGCCCACCAGCCCCTGCGTGCGCGACGCCGCCTCCCCCGCCACCGCCCGGGCGATGCCGAAGTCGGTGAGCACCACGCGGCCACTGGACTCCACCAGCACATTCGCTGGCTTCAGGTCGCGGTGCACCACGCCGGCCGCGTGGGCCGCGGTCAATCCCTCACACAGCGCCAGGAGCCACCGGGCCGCGCGCGCGGGAGGAATGACGCCCTCGCGCTCCATCAACGTCTGGAGGCTCTCTCCCTCCACGTACTCCATGGTCAGGTACAGACAGCCGGAGTGCTCGCCCAGGTCGAAGGTCCGCGCCACGTGACGGTGGGTGATGCGCCGGGCCAGCCGGACCTCGCGGCGGAAGCGCTCCATCCACTCCGGCGCGGGCGAGGTCCCCAGCTCCAACATCTTCAAAGCGACCACGTCGCCCACCAGCGTGTCCCGCGCCCGGTACACCGCGCCCATGCCACCGCGGCCGGCCAGCCCTTCCAGGACGTACCGGCCCGCGAACAGTTCGCCGCCATCCGCGCCGGTGATGACGGGACGCTGCGGTGAGAGCACCGTCGCGTCGGCGCCTTCGGGGGGTGCGTTCGGGTTTCTCGCTTCAGCCACGGCCGGCAATCTATCCCGCTGTGACATCAGACGCCCGGCAATCGCGAGTCCTGGATTCCCAGCATTTCACCGCGAGTCCAACCGGGCGCCTGCTCAGCGAGGGTGCGGCGGCGCGTCCGGAGCCTTGGGCTTGAAGAGGGCGCACCCGCGCACGGGCTGCGGCGGGTACTTCTGGGGCAGCAGCGGACAGAGGATGAAGGTGGTGGTCCGCGATTGGACGTAGCGCGGCGGGGCCGCGCAGCGATGACACAGGCTGTCAGGAAACGGCAGCGATTCGGGCGGTGGCGTCGTCATGGCCTCGGGCCCGCGAGCATCGCATGAATCGCCGCGCGCGCCCCTACTCGCGCGCCCGGGGTGGCTTCACGGCCGGAGCGTCGAGGACCGCGGGGATGATGTACTGGGGCACCAGGTCCTGGAAGCGATACCAGCGCGCGAAGTCGCCGTAGTTCGCCGCGGCAATCATCACCGTCAGGTCGAGCTCCGGCACGACGATGACGAACTGGCCGCCGTTCCCCTCCGCCGCGTACTCGCGATAGGTGCGCTCGCCCACCTTCATGTCGTGCAGGTGCCACGCGTAGCCATAACCGTGGTCGCTGGCGAACTCGGCGTGCCGCTGCGTCGACGCCTCCACCCAACGCGGGCTCACCACCTGCCGCTGGTTCCACCGGCCGCCGGAGAGGAACACCTGTCCCAGCTTCAGCGCGTCCCGGGGGCGCAGGTAGATGCCGCCGCCCAGGTAGCCCTCCCCGTTTGGCATCAGGTTCATGTGGTAGTCGCGAATGTCCAGCGGCCGGGCGAAGCGCTGCTCGAAGAACTCTGGCAGCCGCATTCCCGACTGCTGGGAGATGACGGCGCCCAGCAGGTTGATGCCCGCCGAGCAGTAGACGGCCTTCGTGCCGCCCGGCTCCCGCGCCATGGGCAGCGCCGCCGCGTAACGATGCCAATCCCGCTCCGCCCGCTGCGACTGCATCACGTCCTCGTTGCCGGGCGAATCCCCGTCGTCGTCGTCGCAGCTCAACCCCGAGGTCATCGTCACCAGGTGCTCGGGCGTGAGGCGCTGCTTGCGCGGGTCCTCCTGGAACAGGGGCTCGTGGCCGGGCAGCAACCGCGACACAGGGGTCTGAACCGTGACGCCCTTCTTCTGCTCCAACGCGATGCCAAGCAACACCGACGCCAGCGTCTTGCCCGCTGAGCGCATGTCGTGGACCTGCGCCTTCCCGTGGCCGTGGAAGTACTCCTCCACCACGAGCTTCCCGTGCCGGGCAATCAACAGCGCGTGGATGTAGGGCGCGTGGACATCCGTCGCGGTGGCGTCCGTGAGGGACTGCACCAGCGCGGCGATGGGCTTCGGGTCCAGCTTCACGCTCTGCAGCGTCGCCGTCTTCCAGCCGTCATCCCCCGTCACCGGAGGCCGGTAGACATAGGTGGACGCGCCGGGCGTGCGCGGGTGGAAGCGGGGCGCGGTGTGCTCGTCGCGGCGGGAGAACTCGAACTGACCGATGCCCTGGATGCGCAGCGAGATGTTGCCCGTCTCCTCGTCGAAGACCCCCCTGAGCGCGTCGTTCTTGCGGCGCGTGTTGACGAAGGTCAGGTCGTTGCCCTGGACCTCCAACTTGAAGGGCCGTCGCAGACCGAAGTTGAACTCGGGATTGCGGATGAAGCCTGTCAGCGAGCCATCCGGTTCGCGCTGGATGCGCAGGTACATGGAGCTCGTGTCGTCCAGGGGCGCCACCACCCCTTCCCAGACACGCGGGCTGCTGGCGCGCAACCGGAGCGGCGTGGCGTACGACGCGCTCAGCGTCATGCCCGGCGGCTGAATCCAGAAGCCTTCGATTGACTTCTCGTCCGCGGACAACCGGCCTCGGAAGGCGCCTTGGTTCTCCGGCAGGGCGAAGGTGACGTCGGCCCCAGCGCGCTTCGCGGTGACGTCGAAGCCGGAGACCTGGGCCCGCCATTCACCCTGGCGCCCGTCCACCGTGAGGGCACCGCGAACCTTCGGGCCGAAGTGCGTCTCGTTGCCCCAGACCCCTGGAAGCTGTTCGGACAGCGACGGCGCCGAGGGCGCCTGGGCCCCGACGGGAAATGGGACCGCCACCGAGGCGAGGACCGCGCAGACGAGCGAGAAAGGGCGCATGCCCCAAGGCGTACGCGCAACCTGGGGGGCGATTGCCTGGAAGCGCCCCGACGACGTCGAGCCGGGGAGCTTCCGGGGACGCGGGTGACTCAGTCGCGCAGCTCGAGCCACACCGGCGCGTGGTCCGAGGGCTGCTTGCCCTTGCGCTCCTCGCGGTCCACGTCCACCACCGTCAGCCGTTCGGCCACGGGCGCCGTCACATAGAGGTGGTCGATGCGCAGGCCCAGGTTCTTCGGGAAGCCGAGCATGCGGTAGTCCCACCAGGTGAACTTCTGCACGCCGGGGTGCAGCCTGCGGAAGGCGTCCGACAGCCCGAAGGCGCCCAGGTGCTGGAGGGCGTCTCGCTCCTTGAGCGTGAAGAGCGTCTGGCCCTCCCACAGCTTCGGGTCGTAGGTGTCGATGTCCTCGGGCGCCACGTTCCAGTCGCCGCCGAGCACCAGGGGCTCGTCGGGCTTGTGGCGCGTGTCCAGATAGCGCCGCAGCCGGCCGTACCACTCCAGCTTGTAGTGGTACTGGGGCGAATCCACCGACTGGCCATTGGGCGCGTACGCGCTCACCACGCGGATGCCACCGACCGTCGCCGCGATGAGGCGCGCGTGGGAGTCCTCCACGCCGTCGGACAAGCCCTTCACGACGTCCTTCGGCTCCTCCTTCGCGAGGATGGCCACCCCGTTGTACGTCTTCTGCCCGTGGATGGCGGCGTGGTAGCCCAGCTCCCGCACGGCCTCGAGGGGGAAGTCCTCGTCCACGCACTTGAGCTCCTGCAGGCAGAGGACATCCGGCTGCGCCTTCTTCAACCAGGCGAGCAACCGCTCCTGCCGGGCCCGCACCGAGTTCACGTTCCAGGTCGCGATCTTCATCGCGCGGACCGTCGCATGCCGCCCGCGCCCCCCGCCACGCTTTTCCCCTGCCCTGTGGCCAGGGGGCCACACACGCCCCTGTGCCCCTCGGGGCGGAGGCGTGGCACGCCCGTCGCATTGACGCCGGGTGGGAGGCCGACACACGGCGCCCTGGAGCCCCGGTCAGAACCATGCGCCACGACAACTCGAAGACCCCGCGGTTCGCTGGCCTCACCCTGCCGTCCGCCGTCCGGACCGCGCTGGTGCCCGTCAGCCTGGTGGCGCTCGGCTTGATTGTCGCGTGGGCGGACGCGCCGCTGCCGCCAGCGCTGGGCACGTGGCTCGACTCGGAGCGCCAACACGCGCGGCTCGCGGTCGTGCGCGTCGCGTTCCCAGCGCCGGAACAGCCCCTGACGCCAGGGGACGGCAGCGCGGCGGGCCACACCTTGGCCGCGTGGGTGCGCACGAACGACGTCGCCCAAGCCGAGGGCCGCTCCGCCGGAACGGGCATCGTCGTTGACGCGAGCACTTCGACGCCGGGCAACGAAGACGCCCCCGGCCTCTCTCGCGCGGCACCGGATGTGGACACCTCCCTCGCCTTGCCGCACGTCCATGGACGCCGCGTGGACCACCTGAGCCGGGCGCACCTGCTGCGCGAATGGGATGACCTGTCTGGCGCGCTCACCGAGTGCCGTCGCGCCGTTCACGACGCGCCGGAAGACACGGCCGCGGTGTCGATGGTGGCGGAGCTCGCGGGCCTCACCGGGCGGATGGACCTGGCGGTGCGGGCGTATGGGCAACTCGGCCGCCTGCTGCCCTTGGATGCCCGCCCCCTGGTGCGACAGGCCCGGCTGTTGGTGTCGATGGGCCGCCACCCCGAGGCGGTGGCCGCGGGCGAGGAAGCCGTGCTTCGCAATCCCGAATACGTGGAGGCCTATCAGGTGCTCGGCCGGGCGCACCTGGCCCAAGGCGAGCTGTCGGCGGCGATGCTCCGCTTCCAGCAGGCGGTGCACCTGAATCCAGAGCATGGCTTCGCGCTCAACAACCTGGGCTTCACCTATCTGCGCGCCGGGGAGAACCAGAAGGCCGCGGAGGCCCTCACGCAAGCCGCGGCGCTGCTTCCCCACGTGGCCTACGTGCACAACAACCTGGGTGTGGCCTTCGAACGGCTCGGACAGGAAGACGACGCCCGCGCCGCGTATGCCGCCGCCATGCACCTGTCCCCCCGCTACGTCCAAGCTCGCGTCAACGCCGACCGGATGCGTCGCATGGCCCAGGTGGACGTCGGCGGCGCCCAGACACCGCGTGGGCAGTCTCGCTCCACCCAGGGTGAGGGGGTGACGTCCCCCTAGCGCCCTCCTGCCTGGAGGGCCTGCACCGGGCAGGTCGCCAGAGCGGTTCCCGTTCCACCTCCCCCGGTCTAACCTGCGCACTTTCTCTTCAGTCCCGCGCGATGCCCACGGTTCCCTCGATGCCTTCCTCGCCCGATTCCTCCACACCCACTCCCCCGGCGCGCCCTGGGTTCGGCGCCCGCCTGTGGCGCTGGACGAAGCGGCTGCTCATCACCGGCATCGTGGGCCTGGTGCTCGCTGTCGCCGTGGGCGTCGGGGGCTACATCTATTACAGCCAGGACCTGCCCTCCGTGGATGCGCTGCGCAACTACCAGCCGCCGCAGGTCACCAAGGTGATGTGTGGTGACGGCAGCCTCTGCGCCGAGTTCGCGCACGAGCGCCGCACGCTGATTCGCGTGGAGGACCTGCCACCGCACGCGCGCAACGCCTTCCTCGCGGCCGAGGACGCGGACTTCTACAAGCACGAGGGCCTGGACTTCTTCGGCATCACCCGCGCGGCCATCAAGAACCTCATCCCCAACAGCCGCAAGTCGGGCGCGTCCACCATCACCCAGCAGGTGGTGAAGAACCTGCTGCTCACGCCCGAGCGCAGCTTCTCGCGCAAGGCCCGCGAGTGGATCCTCACCCCGCGCGTGGAGGAGGCGCTCACCAAGGACCAGATTCTCTCGCTCTACATCAACCAGTCCTACTACGGGCAGCGCCGCTACGGCCTGGAGGAGGCCGCGCTCTTCTACTTCGGCAAGCACGCGAAGGACCTGAACGTGAGCGAGGCCTCGGTGCTCGCGGGCACCGTGCAGTCGCCCCACCGCATCAACCCGGTGACGAACATCACGCGGGCGAAGTCGCGTCAGCGCTACGTGCTGGACCAGATGGCGCGCAACGGCTTCATCTCCGCCGAGGTCGCGGAGACGGAGAAGGAGAATCCCATCGTCCTGGCGCCCCGGCGCGGCACGCCCGTGGGGCAGTACTACACCGAGGAGATTCGCCGCACCCTCATCGCGCGCTACGGCGAACAGGCGGTGATGGAGGGCGGGCTGCGGGTGGACATCGCCATGGTGCCCAAGCTGCAAATCGCGGCGGAGCAGTCCGTGCGTGACGGCTTGGAGGCGGTGGACCGGCGGCAGGGCTACCGCGGGCCTCGTGGCACGCTGGAGAAGGGCCAGTGGGAGCGCTACCGGAACCTCATCGCCACCCGCATCGAGGAGGCCGGGCGCCGGCAGAAGGACCAGGGCTACGTCGCGGACCTGGCCCCGCTGGCGAAGGCGGAGAAGGACCCGGCGGCACCGGAGGCCGGTGGCGCGTCCGTGGACCCGCTGGAGGAAGAAGGCGCCGAGGAGCAACGGCCGGACCTGACGCCCGACGACGAGGCGCCGCTCTCCGCGGATGAAGTCCTGACGCAGTCGGTGCGCCTCAAGCCCATGGAGGAAGGCCTGCGCCTCACCGGCTACGTCACGCTGGTGGACGAGAAGCGCAACGTGGCGCGCGTGGACCTGGTGGGCCGCACCGCCGAAATCCCCTACGCCACCGTCGGCTGGGCGAAGCAGAAGGGCAAGAGCGCCCCCAAGAAGATTTCCGACGTGTTCCAGGAGGGACAGCTCGTCTTCGTGCGTGTGCTCAAGGCCCCGCCCGCGCCCGCCTTCGTCGAGGCGACGCTGGACCAGGTGCCCGAGGTGCAAGGCGGCCTCGTGGTCATCCGCCCCGAGAACCGGCACGTGGTGGCGCTGGTGGGCGGCTACGACGCGGAGCGGTCTTCCTTCAACCGCGCGACGCAGGCGAAGCGGCAGCCGGGCTCGTCCTTCAAGCCCTTCCTCTACGCCGCCGCCATGGGCAGCGGACGCTACACGCCGCTGTCCAAGATCAACGATGCCCCCGAGGCCGTGCGCGACCCGTACACGGGCAAGACGTGGAAGCCGCAGAACTACGACCGTCAGTTCCAGGGCCCGATGACGCTGCGCGAGGCCCTCACCAAGTCGAAGAACACGGTGTCCGTGCGCCTCATCGAAGCCCTCACCCCGGCCACCACCATCGACTTCGCGCGGCGCGCGGGCATCCACTCGCCGCTGCCGGAGAACCTCACGCTGGCCCTGGGCACGGGTGAGGTGACGATGCTGGAGGCCGCCAACGCCTACGCCACGCTCCAGGCCACCGGCCGGTACGCGGAGCCCCTGATGCTGCTGCGCGTGCGGGACGCGCACGGCAAGGTGCTGGAGGAGCACCAGCCCGCCTTCGAGGAGACGCTGCCGCCCGCCGTGGCCTACCTGACCACGTCGCTGATGCGCAGCGTGGTGGAGGACGGCTCGGGCCGCGCGGTGCTCGCACTGGAGCGCCCCGCCGCGGGCAAGACGGGCACCACGCAGCAGTCGAGAGACACGTGGTTCTCCGGCTACACCGCGGACTGGGTGGCCAGCGCGTGGGTGGGCTTCGACAACAACGCACCGCTGGGCGGCAGCGAAACGGGTGGCCGCGCCGCGCTGCCCATCTGGCTCCAGTTCATGCGCGTGGCCCATGAGGGACTTCCCACGCGGGAGTTCGAGGTCCCCTCCGGCGTCGTGCAGGTGCGCATCGACCCCATCAGCGGCCTGCTCGCGGGCAACTCCGTCCCGGGCCGGTTGGAGCCGTTCCTGGATGGCACCCAGCCCACCGCCGAGGCGCCTCCGCCCGGCCAGGTGACCACCGACCAGTTCTTCCTCGACGAAGGCAACAGGCGGGGTTTGTGAGCCACTCCTGGGTCTGGGCCCCGGTCCTCGCCGCGCTCGCGGCCCCATCCGTCCTCGCGTCCTCGGAAAGCACCGCCGCCATCCCCCGACTCACCCGGCAGGTGACGGCGGCCGTGCGCGCGCAGCGCGTGGAAGCGCCTGTCGCGGTGAACCTCACGGGCGCGTCCGCGGAGCTGCGCCGCGCGGTGAGCACCCTGCTGGCCTCGCAACTGGCCTCCGCCGGGCTTGCGCCCGTGGTGCTGGAGGCGCCCACGGCCGAAGCCGCGGAGACCCTGGCCCGCGCCCAGGGCGCGCGGACACTCGTGCGCCTGTCCCTGGACGTGGAAGGTGGCGAGCTGCGAGCACGCGGCGACGTGCTGGGCACCTGGGTGAACTTCTGGTCCGGCCGCACGCCCACGCGCCCCGCCAGGCCCGCCGCCACGCTGGTGGAGACGGTGCCGGCCGACGCCGCGGTGCTGGCGCTCGCGCTGGAAGCCGGTGGCACCACGCCCTCCGTGCCGACCGAGCCAACGCCCCAGGGCATCCGCTTGCTGGGAGCCACCCTGGCCACCCTGGACCATCCGCTGGCGGCGCTCGCAGCGGGGGACCTGGACGGCGACGGGCGCGATGAAATCGTGGCCCTCACGGAGCACGACGTCTCCGTGTTCGACGCGGGGGGACGGCTCATCGCGCGCAAGGAGCTGGATGCCCTGCCCGCATCGAGCGCCACCACGCGAGAGCCTTTTGGCGCGCTGGCCATCCTTCCAGGCCCGCCCCGCGTGGCCGCGTGGAGCACGCGCCATGCGCACGGCGAGCTGCTCGCGATGGACACCAAGGCCCGAGGCACGCTCCGAACGGTGGGCACGGTGGACCAGGCGCCGCTGGGCCCCCTGGAGCGCGGGAGCTTCGTCCCGGGACAGACGGCCTTCGCCCCCACGGTCACGCTGGCGGATGGCCGTTCGCTGACGGTGCCCGCGCCCTTCACCACCGCCAGCCTGGACACGCAGCGGATGCTGTTCGTCCATCCGGATGGCTCCGCCGTGTACTACGCGCACGCGGGTGCAGCCCCCGTCCGGTGGAGCAGCCTGGGCGCGGGCAGCGCGCTGGGGGACCTGAATGGCGACGGCGTCCTGGAGCTCATCACCACCTCCCCCCAGCTTTCGCCGTCCCCCGACCGCGTTCGCGTGCTCTCCACCACCGGGAGCGACCCCAGCGCGCAGGAGCCGCTGTGGCAGGGCGCCCTGCCCGCGGGCCGCGCGCTGTACGTGGTGACGGCCAACCTGGACGGCGACAAACGCCGCGAGGTCATCGTGGGCCTCTGGAAGCCGGATGGCACCAGCGAGCTCTTCCTCCTGCGTCAGGGTGCGCCATGAGACTCCGCTCCACCCTCGCCTGCGTCGCGCTGCTCGCGTCCGCGTCCGCGCATGCCGCGGGACGCCCCCGCTATGGCGGCGAGCTGCGCGTCGCCCACGGCGGCCCTCCCGAGATTGGGGAGCCCGCGCTCGCCGACACGCCCTTGGAGGCGACGCTGCTGGGACTGCTGTCCCGCCCGGTGTGCCAGGCCACGCGAGACGGCGGCGTGGTGCCCGCGCTCGCACGCCAACTTTCGAGGCCCACCCCGCAGGCCCTGCAACTCACCCTGCCTGGCGCCACCTCCGCCCAGGGGCTCGCGCGCGCGTGGATGCGGCTTGCCAGCAACGAGGGCGCCTCCCCCTACCGGGCCCTCTTCCACGCCGTGCGCGGTGAAGCGCGGCAGTTGTCGCCTCGCGGCGCCGTGCTGGAGCTCCCGCTGGCTTATCCCTGGCCGGACCTGGAGCGCGCGCTGTGCCACCCTGCCCTGGCGCCCCCGGTCTCCGCCACCACCGTGGGCCCCTTCATCGCGGCGGGTCGAGGCGCCCTGGAGGTACAAGTCGCCTGGCCCCAGGGCCGCCCGTACCTGGACCGGCTGCTGCTCACGGCCACGGATCAGCGCGGGCTCTCACGGCTGTGGTCGTCCCGCCAGGTGCAGGTGGAGCTGGGCGTCGCGTCGGAGACGGACGCCGTCGCGGGCACCGCGCTCTACGCCACGTTCCTCGCGTTCTCGCCCCGTCGCCTGCCCGCGGACTTCCGACAGGCCGTGGAGAGCGCCATCGACCGCGAGGACCTGACGCGCCTCTTCGTCCAGGCCCCCGCGCAGCCCATGCCGCACCTGCTGCCACCGGCGCTGCTGGACGCCCCCGGCCGTCCCCGCCCGGCCGCGCCCTCCGCGAATCCCGCGCGAAAGGTGACGCTGCTCTATGACGCGTCGGTGGAGGACCAGCGCGCCGTGGCCGAGCGCATCCAGGTGAAGCTGCACGACCGCGGCTACACCGTGGCGCTGGAAGCCCTCTCGCGCGCGGCCCTTCGCGCCCGGTGGGCCAAGGGCGACTTCGAGCTGATGCTGCACGCGCTGCTCCTGCCCCCCATCCCCGGCCCCGCGCTGGCGGTGGTGCTGGATGCGGGCGGGCGGCGGGACTTGCTGGGCGTGGAGCTGCCCGCCATTGGCGCGCTTCCGGCCGCCGCCGCACGGGACACCCGAGCACGTGAGCGGGCCCTGGCCCTGGCCGGGTCCGTGCCCCTGGTGCCGCTCTATGCACAAGGGCTGGGAATGCGCTTCGCGCCAGACGTGGGCGGGGTGATGATGGACGCGCAAGGCCTGCCCTCGCTGGACGGACTGTACGTGCTTCCATCCGAAGGGGCGGCGCTGGGAGGACGTCCTTGAGGAGACCGCGATGCGCTTGAGGACACGGCTGGCGCTCGCCTTCGCGTTGCTGGCCCTGGTCCCGCTCGCGGTGGTCGTCCCCCCCACCCTCACCCGCTTGCGCGACACGTTGTCGCGCGAGCTGGACGCGCGCATGGAGGCCGCCACCGCCTCCGCGCAGGAATCCTTGGAGCGAAGCAGCGCCACCGCCCGTCGCGCGGTGGAGGAGCTGGTGGAAAGCACCATCATGGAGGACCTGGCGCGCGAGGCCCGTGAGCGGCCCACCCGCGCCATCCAGGCGGGCACCGCCGAGGGCTTGATGAAGACGCGCGGCCTGAGCGTGCTGACGCTCTTCGACCGCCACGGCACGGTGCTCTCCTCCGGCCACCTCCCCGCGCGGCGTGGAGACCCGGACCCGGCCCTGTTCGCCGTCACCCGGGAGAAGTCATCCCACCCCGTGCCGGTGCGCGTGGAGGTCCGCACCGCGTCCGGCCTGCGCCAGCTCCCCGCGCTCGTCACCGCCCGGCCCGTGGACTTCGGCGACCTGCGGCTGTGGGCCGTGGGCGGCGTGCTGCTGGATGAAAGCCTGGCGCAGCACCTGGCGCGTCTCACGCAGACGCAGGTGACGCTGCTGGCGGGCGACACCGCGCTGGCCCGCGCTGGCAACGCCGAGCCGCCGACGGTGACGAAGTCGCTGCCATTGGGTGAGGAGGGCACGGTGCAGCTCGTCTTCAGCCGCGCCGCCGCGCGCGACGCCGAACAGGGCGTCATGCGCGCCTTCCTCCTGCTGGCGGCGCTGGGCGGCGCCTTCGCGGTGCTGCTGGGCGTGCTGGTGTCCCGGTGGATGACGCGGCCGGTGGAGGCCCTCACCCGAGGCGCCCGGCGCGTGGCGGAGGGCGCGCTGGAGTCACAAGTCACCGTGGAGGCCAGCGGCGAGGTGGGCGAGCTGGTCCGGACCTTCAATCACATGACGTCCGAGCTGAAGGCCACCACCGAGCGACTGATGGCCAGCGAGCGCATCGCCGCGTGGCAGGAAGTGGCGCGGCGCCTGGCGCACGAAATCAAGAACCCGCTGACGCCCATCCGCATGTCGCTGGAGACGCTCCAGGCCGCGCAGGAGGCGAAGCACCCGCGCTTCCCGGACATGTTCAAGGAGAGCGCGGGCGTGGTGCTCGAAGAGGTGGACCGGCTGCGGCGCATCGTCGACGAGTTCAGCCACTTCGCGCGGATGCCCAAGCCGCAGCTCGCGCCGGTGGACCTGGGCGAGCTGGCGCAGAGCGTGCTGTCGCTGTACGCCACGCCGCCGCCCGGCATCCAGATACGTCCCACGCTCCAGACGGGCGTGGTGGCCAACGCGGACCGGGACCAGCTCACCCAGGTGCTGGTGAACCTGGTGAAGAACGCCGAGGAGGCCATGGCCACCACCGGAGGCACCCTGCGCGTGCGCGTGCGCTCCACGGACGCGGACGCCGTCGTCGAGGTCGAGGACAGCGGCCCCGGCATCCCCCCGGAACACCGGGCTCGCGTCTTCGAGCCCTACTTCACCACCAAGGACGGCGGCACGGGCCTGGGGCTCGCCATCGCCGCGCGCATCCTCCAGGAGCATGGCGGCAAGCTCGAGGTGGGCGGCGAGCCCGGCCACGGCGCGCGCTTCAGCCTGGTGCTGCCGCGCGCGCGCTGAATCAGGCCTCGGTCCGCGAGAAGTGGGCGTGGACCAGCGAGGGCAGGCGCTCCTTCACCCAGGGCACGTGGTTGATCAGGTTGTAGCTGTAGCGGTGAACCCCGCGCGGGAAGGTGAAGGGATGGAGCGTCACGCGGCTGATGCGCGGCTCCCACCGCTTCAAGGTCGCCTCCACCTCGTCGCGGTTGATGCCCCAGGGCATCGGCGGCACCTGGTACGCCCGCGTGCGGTGCAGCCCCTTGAGCGTCCGCTGTGAGAACCACCGGGGAATCGTGTCGAAGAGGAGCTCGGCGCCAGGGAAGCGCTCGGCGATGTCCACGAGGAGCTGACGGACCGCGTCCTCCTCGAAGTACATGAACAGGCCCTGGGCGATGATGAACACGCCCTTGCTGGCGTCCACCTGCTCCATCCACGCACGGTCCAGGGCGCTCACTGGGAAGTGCCGCAGCCGCTCGCTCGGCGTCAGGAATCGCTCCCGGATGGCCACCGCCTCCGGCAGGTCCACGCTCAGCCAGCGAAGCTGGCCGTTGTCCAGCCGCTGGGCCTGCGTCTCCAGCCCATCCCCCAGCGACACCACGAAGCCATCCGGATGCGTGGCCAACCACGCGCGGAGGATGCGGTCCGTCTCCACCGCGCGGACCGCGTGCGACGGCTCCGCGCGGCCAAACGACTTTCGGAAGTCGTAGTCGATGGCCTCGTAGATGCGCACCACCTCCGCGTCCTTGAGGATGCCGTCCGGACGCTTCGCCTCCCCTGCCCGGTTGTGCAACGTCCAGAGCATCGTCTCGGGGATTCCCGTGAGGTTGGGCACGTAGCGCGTCTGCATCTTCCGCCTCCTTCAGGTCGCCCCAGTCCAATGTCGATATTGATAACCAAAATCAATATCATAACCCCATTCAATGGGCCGACGACTTGGAGAAGATGTTGATGACGAGCACGCCCGCCAGGATGAGGCCGATGCCCGCGAGCGCGGCGGCGTCCAGGCGCTGCCCCTGGAACACCCACGCCACGCCGGACACCAGGACGATGCCCGCCCCGGACCAGATGGCGTACGCGATGCCCGTGGGAATGGTCCGGAGCGCGAAGGACAGGCAGAAGAAGGCCACGCCATAGCCCACCACCACGAGGATGGACGGCCCCAGGCGCGTGAAGCCGTTCGAGCTCTTGAGCGCCGAGGTCGCGATGACCTCGGCCACGATGGCGATGCCCAGATAGACGGCGTTGTTCATGTGCGGCCTCCGCGGCGCTCTATAACCGCCTGTCAGGACGCCAGCCCGGGACGCACGACGTGAAAAGGCCCGGAGTCTCCTGGGAGACCCCGGGCCTTCGGAATGCGGCATCGCGGCCGGAAGCCGCTCAGTCCTTGACGGGCGTGGCCTTGAGAGCCGCCTTGCCTTCCTTCACGTAGACCTGGAAGCGCACCGTCTTGCACGCGTACTTCTGGACGAGCTGCTCCTTGTTCTTGCGCAGCTTCTGCACGAACTTGTCGTACGTCAGGCCGTCCGCCGCCTCGCCGCACCGCTCACGCGTGGAGACGAACTCGCGGAAGACGTCCTGGAAGTGCTGCTCGTCGGTGAGGGCCACCGCGGAGTTGCCCAGGCCCGGCAGCGGAATCGCGGCCTGCGCGCCAGCGGGACGCGGCGCGGGCATGGGGATGGCGTCCGACGTCGGCGGCCGGGCGCTGGCCTGGAGCAGCTCGCGCGGAATCGCGGCCACGCGCGTCGTCTCCGGGCTGTCCGGCGCCGCCTGTGATGCCGCCAGCGCGAAGGGGTCCGCGGCCTGCTGCAGCGAGTACGCCGCCGTGGGCTGGTCCTCGAAGGCGAAGGCGCCACGGCGCGGAGACGCGGGAGACAACGGCTCGGGGCCGCCGCCGAACCCCTCGGAGGAGGCGTCGAACGGCATCGCCGCCTGCGCGGGGGGCTGCTGCGGCGGCGCGGGGAACGGGAAGGCCTCGGCCGAACCAAAGGGCGTGGCGGCGGGCGGCTGAGGAGCCGGGGGCGCGAAGGCGAACGGATCCGCGGGGGCCGCGGGCGGCGGGGCGAAGGCGAACGGGTCCCCCACCGGCGCCTGGGCCGGGGGCGACATCGCGAACGGATCTCCGGCCGGGGGCGGCGCCTGCATCGCGAACGGATCCGCCGTGGGTGCGGCGGGCGCGGGCGGGGCGAAGGCGAACGCATCCGGCGCGGGGGCCGCGGGCGGCGGCGCGAAGGCGAACGGGTCCGCGGCCGGAGCGGCGGGCAACGGCGCCTGGGCCGGAGGAGCGAAGGCGAACGGGTCCGCGCCGGGCGCGGGGGCCGCGGGCGGAGGGGCGAAGGCGAACGGGTCGGCCGCCGGAGCAGGCTCCGCGGCGGGCGCGGGAGGCTGCGTCGCGACCGGCGTGGGCGCGGCGGCCATGGCGGCCGACAGGCTCAGGGTGTCGGAGCTGCCGCTGGACTCTTCCTCGGCCCCAGCCTTGCGGCCCGAACCCATCATCAGCGTCCACAGCAGGCTGAAGCCCAGCAGGCCCGCCAGGGCGAACAGGGCGTTCTGCTGGTACGCCGCCAGCGCGCCCAGCACCGGCTGCGTGCTGGCGATGGCGAGCACCTCCAGCGGCGTACCGGTCAGCGCGCGGCGCGAGCCCACCATCAGCGGCGCCTGGCCGCCCATGGCATCGCCTTGGGTGAAGACGGGCAGCGCGACCGGGCCCAGCTCCTGGAACTTGCCGGTGCTCAGCACCACGCCAGAGGCGTCGGCGGCCACCTTCGACAGCGACCCTTCGGCCAGCAGCTTCTGCGGGCCGGCGACGCCCGCCAGCGCGTCACCCTTCACCAGCGCGAGCGCGGCCACGCCCGACGCCTGGACCGCGGCGTCCAGCGCGCCCTCGTCCAGCACCGGCGCGCCCACCACCAGCGTCACCGCCGGCGCACCGGCGGACCACGACAGGGGCACGGCGGCGAACGCGTGCGGCGCGCCAAAGGCCTCCGCCACGCTGGCGCCGGACTTGATGAGACCCACCACGTCCAGCTTCGCGGCGTCGGAGGACGGCTCGGCCCCCGCGACGGCGTGGAACTGCGCGTCCTGGGCGGCCACGGCCACCACGGCGCCCTTGAGCTCCTTGGGAATCACGGCTTCGACCGCGCCGCGAACAGCGGCGAAGCGCTCGGCGGTGAAGACGCGAGCGGCGGCGGCATCCGCCTCGGCGCGCTCACGCTCACGCTGATTGCGAGGCGCGGGCTGCTCCGACGGCGGCGGCAGCGCGGCCGACACCACTTCCGGCATCGCCGCGAGTTTCAGCGCGAGAGACTGCACTTCGGCACGGCGAGTCTCCACACGGCGCGCCACCTCGGCGGCGCCCGCGGAGGCCTGGGCCGACGCTCCGGCGACAGCGCGCTCGCGCAGCGGTCCCGACAGCATCGGCAGGTGAACAACGCCCAGTCCGATGACCAGGAATGCGAAGACGAGGAACTTGAGGCGGACCATCGCCGTCCTTTTAGCCCGAGGTTGAAGGGTTCCGCTTATAGCGTTCACCGTTCGGCCCCAGCAAGATTCGGGCACTGGACATGACGAGCCCGGCCGCCAGGGGTACGACCTGGGAGGCCGGGCTCATTTTTCCGCCTTGAGGAGCGCGCGAGCGCGCTCAGTAGGTGGGCACGTCGGCCGCCACGTCCTGGGGCAGGCCGTTGGTATGCACGTCGCGACGCTTGTCCAGCAGCCGCTTGATGCTCCTTTCCAGGCGATCACGCGTCGCGTCGATGGCCGGATACAGGGATTCCGACGACTCCGTCACGTGCACCGCGGAAAGCCCGGGCATCCGCACCGTCACCCTGCATTCCTTGTCTACGCCGCCCTTCGGGCCGTTGGTGTCCACCAGGGAGATGTCGATTTCCGCCGCCTCGTCATCCGCGAACCGTTCGATATGGCGCACCAGGTGTTCGTCGACATACGACTTGAGAGCATCCGACAGGTCCAGGTGCACTCCACGCAGCAACACCTTCATGGCATTTCCTCCGAACCCAATGATGGGCAGCCTGACGCTTGGTGGTGAGCCGTCCCCCGCACTTCATTGCCCGCCCCACCCTGCTCCCTTGCTCCCCTGACGAGAGAGCCAGCAAGGGCTCGCGAACGTGCCGGACGAATTGGCCGCACCACGAGGTTCCCCCCAGGCATGGGTGAGCGAATCAAGGTCTTGCTGGTCGAGGATGACGGGGACAGCCGGGAGCTGCTGGCGGAGCTGCTCGAGCCGGAATTCGACGTGCGCACCGCCACGGACGGCGTGGCCGGCCTGAAAGCCTTCGAGGCCGAGCACCCCGACGTGGTGGTGACGGACGAATCCCTCCCGGGCATGAATGGCACCGAACTCGCGCAGAAGGTGAAGGAACGGGAGCCACGCGCCCGCGTCATCCTCGTGTCCGGGTACACCCAAGTGCAGGGCTCCGAACACTGTGACGTGGTGCTGCGCAAGCCCATCGACGTGGAGCGCCTCAGCGCGGCGCTGGGCAGGCTGGGCGAAGAAGCCCGGCATTGAACGAAGTGACGGGCCCCCGGTGCCGTCCGCGCGAGCCAGACCTACTCTTTCCCTCCAGACACCCACGGGTAGGAGGGACGGCAATGAGATACTGTGCCAGGTGCGGCTCCGAATATCAGGACAGCGTCGTCGAATGCGCGGACTGTCCAGGCAATCCGCCTCTCGTGAGCGCGGAGGAGATGCGCGCCCGGGGGCTGCCACTCCCTCACGAGCTGGACACGCGCGTCTTCGTCCGGGCCGGCTCGGCGGACGACCCCTTCACCGCGGAGGTCTACGCCCAGCTCCTCCAGGACGAGAACATCCCCGTGCTGGTGCGCGCGGGCCGCTCGGGCGTGGTGGACAAGCTGACCACGGGCAACGTGCTGCCCTGGTGGGAAATCCACGTCCCGGCCGAGCAGCAGATGCGCGCGGCCACGCTCATCGAACAGGAGCGCCTGCGGGAGCTGGCCACCAACGATGAAGCCGCCGCGGCCGCGGAGGCGGAGGAGCGGGAGACCGAGGCCCCCGCCGCGTCGCCGCCCAGCCTCTGAGCGGAGGACACGGCCGGCTAGGGAGCGGAGCGTGACACCGTGCCGCCGCTGGCCGCGTCGGGCTGGCGGGGCGCGAAGAGGCTGACGCCCGTCACCTTCCACTTCGAGTAACGCGCGTTGCGGGCGAGGAACGTCTCCAGGTCCTCGTCCACCACGCGGTTGTAGCCACCGCGCGACGCATGGCGCAGGTACGTGCGCTTCTTGCGCTGCACCACGAAGCCCAGGTGGGTGATGCGGGTGGCCTTCAGCGGCAGGTCCTCGCGCATCACCACCAGGATGGTGCCCGAGGGGATGTCGCTCGCGTGCGCCATCACCCGCTCCAGCGGCAGCATGTTGAGCGAGTACGTGCCCACCACCTGCTGCGCCTTGGGGAGCCCCAGCGCCTGTGACGAACGCGACTGCCAAGTGTGGCGGGTGAGCGACTTCGTCACCACCACCGCGTCCCCGCCCGCATGACGCTGCGTCACGTCCGTCAGGAAGCCCTTGCGGATGTTGTTGGGCAGCCACTGCGCCTCCATGAGGTGATTGCGGTCCTCATAGGTGGGCGCGCTCGCATAGCGGATGCGCTCCAAGAGCGGCGCCACGTCCGCCTCGCTGCGAGCCAGGCTCAGCGCCATCGACTGCTCCACGAAGGTGAGGCAGTCCACCGCGTCCAGCCGGAACGTCGGATCAGGGTCCACGCCGTGGCCCTCTCCCAGCGGAGACAGGACGTAGGGCGTGTTGATGAAGCGCTCGCTCATGCGCAGCAGCCGGCTGGCGAGCGGCGCTTCCGCGTCCTCGGCCACCAGCGCCGCGCGCTCCTGCGCGGTGAGCCCCACCCAACCGTTGGGCTTCACCGGACGGGCGGTGGCCACCTGCGCGGAGGCGGCCGGGGACTCGAGCACGGCCTCCGCGCCAGGGCGGGCATCCGCCTCGGCCGCGGGACTGGGGGCCACGGGCGCCTGGGACAACAGCGCCGCGGCCAGGACCGCACCCAGGCTCATTGCGCGACACCCGCCTTGCGGAGGATGGCCTTGCGCCGGTCGTCTCGGAGCTGGAGCGTCTCCAGCTCGCGCTCGTAGGCGAGCTTCTCGTCGGACTTCGCGTTCCACGACGCCAGCACCAGCCACTCCAGCATGGACGCGTCGCCGCCGTCGTGGAGGATGCGGGCGGCGCTGGCGGCCAGCGCGCGGTCCTTGTCCTCCAGGAGCGGCTTGAGGGCGGGCGCGGCCTTCTTGGCGCTGACGCCCTCGTACAGCTCCAGGCCCTGGCGGCGCACGAAGCGGTCCTCCGAGCCGAGCAGCTTGCCCGCGAAGGCGAACCCGTCGGGCGAGCCCAGGCGGCACAGGCCCTTCGCCGCGGCGAAGCGGGTGCTCTCCGAATCGCTCGCGAGGAACTCCTTCAGGGCCGCGCCCTGCTTGGCGTCGCCGGTGTCTCCCACGGCGGAGAGCATGGCGGCGCGCACCTCCAGCTCCTTCTCCGCCTTGGCCGCCTTCACCAGGAGCGGCCCCATCTTCGCGTTGCGGGAGGCCCCCAGGGCCCTCGCGGCCTCGCGGCGCACGCCGCTGCTCTTGTCCTCCAGCAGCGGGATCATCACCTGCGTCAGCCGGCTGTTGAGCTTCGCCAGTCCCTGCGCGGCATACATCCGGACCGCGCTGTCCTCGTCGGACGCGAGCCGCGCCAGGGTGGGCTCGGCGGCGCGCGTCCCCAGGCCGGCGAGCACGGCGGTGAGGTTGCGGCGCAGGCGCTCCTCATGGACCGTGCTCAGGGTGGTGGTGATTTCCCGGGCCGCGAAGGCCTCCTCGCGCAAGAAGCGCAGGCGGGAGATGGCGGGGGGAACGGCGCCGCCTTCCGCCACGGCCTGGACGACGGCCTCCGTCTCGGCGCGGCGGGAGCCCCGCTTGGCGGCGGCCCCCGGCCCGGACAGGGCGACCCAGGGGAGGAGCAGCGACAATACGAGGACGAGGCGGGCGGACGGGTGCACGGGGACCGGACGATGGCAAGGGCGGCGGCGCCCGTCAAAGTCCCGCCACCCGCCCGGCCCCCCGGTCAGCACGGATGCCCGATTCTTGACCCTCCAGGAGGCGATTGATACGACCGCCAGGTTTCACTCCTCTCCAGAGGCGCCACCCTATGAAGAAGCTGATGGCGTTGGTGGCGGTGTCGGGAGCGCTCACCGCGTGCGGTCCCGTGAAGTCCACCGCGAACATCCTCGACGCCGAAGTGCAGATCCAGGCCGCGCGTACCGCCGGGGCGGAGCAGCTCGCGCCCTACGAGTGGACGGCCGCCAACCTGTACATCACCAAGGCGCGCGAGGAGGTGGGGTACTCCGACTACCAGGCGGGCGTGGACTTCGCCGTGAAGGCCTCGCGCTACGCCAACGAGGCCCGTGAGAAGGCCATGGCCGTGGCTGGCGGCACCGAGCCCGGCGGCCGCACTCCGAACCCGTGACGCCCGAGCGCTTCCCGATGACGCGTCCTTCCCTAGTCGCGCTGCTTCCCCTCTTCCTCACCTTCTCCTGTGTCAGCGGCAGCAAGATTCGCGCGGACACGGAGGTGCTCTCGGCCAACGTGGAGCGCGCGCGCCGCAGCGGCGCCCTGCGCTGCGCCCCCGTGGAGCTGGCCACCGCGGAGGCCCACCTCGACTTCGCCCGGGGCGAGCTGAGCCAGGGCAACAGCGGCCGTGCGGACACGCACGCGCGCACCGCGGACGCCGCGGTGACCCGCGCCCTGGAGCTGTCCAGGAACTGCGGCCCGCGCCAGGTGCTGGTCCGTGACAGGCCGGAGGCGCAGCAGCCCCAGCCGCAACAGCCCCAGCAGCCCCAAATCGTCGTCAGCATCGAGGAGACGGACAGCGACGGCGACGGCATCCTGGACAAGGATGACCCCTGCCCCGACCAGGCCGAGGACTTCGACGGCTTCCAGGACGAGGACGGCTGCCCCGACCCGGACAACGACGGCGACGGCATCCTGGACGTGAACGACAAGTGCCCGCTCACCCCGGGCGTGCCGGAGAACCAGGGCTGCCCCGCGGAAGCGCCCAAGGACCGTGACGGCGACGGCATCCCCGACCATCTGGACAAGTGCCCCGACCAGGCCGAGGACTTCGACGGCTTCCAGGACGAGGACGGCTGCCCGGACCTCGACAACGACGGCGACGGCATCATCGACACGGCGGACAAGTGCCCGAACGAGGCCGGCCCCATGCAGAACATGGGCTGCCCCATCGTCGACAGGGACGGTGACGGCATCCTCGACGTGGACGACAAGTGCCCGGACGAGCCGGAGGACATGGACGGCTTCCAGGACGAGGACGGCTGCCCGGACCTCGACAACGACGCGGACGGCGTGCCGGACGTGCAGGACAAGTGCCCGAACGAGGCCGGCCCGGCCGAGAACGGCGGCTGCCCGGACAAGGACACCGACGGTGACGGCATCGTGGACCGGCTGGACGCGTGCCCCGAAGAGCCCGGCGTCCAGGAAGAGCGCGGCTGCCCCAAGCAGTACAAGATGGTCGTCATCAAGCGCGACCGGATCGAGATCAAGAAGCAGATCCTCTTCAGCTCCGGTTCGCACAAGATCTACGGCAAGCAGAGCACCGCGGTGCTCGACGATGTGGCGCAGGCCCTGCGCGACGCGCCGTGGCTCAAGCGCATCCGCATCGAGGGCCACACGGACTCGATGGGCAATGACGCCGCCAACATGCGGCTGTCGCAGCGCCGCGCGGACGCGGTGATGGCGCAGCTCATCCGCCGCGGCATCGACCCGGCCCGCCTCCTGGCCGTGGGCTACGGTGAGACGCAGCCCATCGCGCCGAACAGCACCAAGACGGGCCGCGCCATGAACCGCCGGACCGACTTCAAGGTCCCGGAGTAGTCCCCAGGGCCGCCCCGGCCGCACAGGCCGGGGCACGATGAAAGACGCCTCCCGGGCCACCTGCCCGCGGAGGCGTCTCCATTTTGGAGGCGCGGTTCGCTCGGCAGCCGCGCCGCGTGGCACGTCCGGAGCACCCTGCCGGAGGAAGCGGTTCCGTTCCGGGAAAACGGTCGCCCGCGCTACGGGCCACGCAACTGGGTTGGTAGGCCCTCACCAACGGGCGACCTCCGCCGCCTCGCCAGCGCAACCGTCCTTGATGCAGATTCGCCGCCGGCGCCCGCGCGGCGAGACGTGGCCGGCATGCCTTCACCCAAGGCAGCCTCCGCCGCCTCGTCGGCTCAACCGTCCTTGAGCAACTCGTGGAGGACCTCGGTGGCGTACGCGCCCCGAGGCAGCTCAAACGTCAGCCAGAGGTCCTCGCCCTCTGACCTCGTCTCCGGCGTCAGCTCGGCGGCGCCTAGACGAACACGGTAGGGCCGACGGCTGCCTTCCGTCTCCCCGCCCCCGCGCTTGAAGTCGTCCGGCGTGACGCCCTCTTCCGACAAGAGCCGAGCCTCGGCCTCCGCCACGGCTCCCGCGGAGGCGGTCATCTTCGGCCCGAACAGGGGCCCCGCCGGGCTCACCTCGAACGCCGCCACGCGCGGGCCGTCCACGTCCGGCGCCTCGCACACGAACAGGCCGCCCGTTTCTTCCTTCCGCAGCACGTCCCCGAGCAGCGCGGTGGCCAGCGTGCCCGCGGTCAACCGCTCCGCCAACGCGCGGTTGAACATGCGCGACTGAAAGGCGGACAGGAACAACTTGCGCTGGAACCGGTCCGGCCGCTTCGGCAGCCGCTGGCCCAGCACCAACAACCGGCCCAGGTCCGCGTTGTCGCCCGCGCGGCCGAAGCGCTGCTCGCCGAAGTAGTTCGGCACGCCCTGCGCCACCAGCCGGGAGAAGCTCTCCCGCGCCGCACCCACGTCCTTCACGCCCCGCAGCCGCAGGCGGAAGCGATTGCCACGCAGATGGCCCGTGCGGAGCTTGTTGCCGTGGCGCTTCGTCCAGAGCACCTGGACACCGTCGAGGGCGAAGTCCGCCACCTTCGGCTCGGCGCGCGCGGGCACGGACACGAGCTGCCGGGTGATGGCCTGCCGGTCCTTCATCCCCGCGACGCCGATGTCATCCTCGGAGACGCCCAGCGACGCGGCCAGCGCGCGCACCAGCTCGCGCGTATCGCGGCCCCGCTTCTCCACCCAGAGGTAGAGATGCTCCCCTTCCCCGGAAGGAAGGTACGCGGGCAGCTCCTCGACTTCGAAATCCTCCGGCACCAGCTTGAAGGCGCCCCCACAACCGGGCACCTCCGCCGTCAGGCGCGGCCATCCAGAATCCGTCACGGTGCCTCGAGCGTGGCCAGCAGTTCCTTCACGCGCCGGGCCAAATCCTCGTCCGCGCGTGACTCCAGCAACTCACCGGCCTGGAAGAGTAGGAAGAACATCATGTCGCTGAGCGCCTGCCGGAAGGTGGCCAGCGGCTCGCTGCCCAACTGCGCCCGGTGGCGCTCGAAGCTCTCGATGAGCTTGTTCTCCGGCAGGCTGCCATCCGGGACGAAAGCGAGCCCCTCCAGCACCGGAGACGACGTGAGCCCCTGCCCGGAGAGCGCGGCGTTGGCGGCGGCGATGAACTCGCGGTCCATGCCCTGCTTGGCCACCTCGTCGCGAATCTCCCGGTAGATGAAGTTGAAGACGCGGGCCACCGGGCGCGGATCCACCACCGCCACGGGGCGCGCGGCCGGCCGGGCCTGCGGCGTCGCCGAGGCCGTGCGCTCGGGCGGCTGCGGAATCGGCGTCGGAACGCCGGGGGCCGGCACCATCAGCGGCTTGTCCGTCACCGCCGCGAAGCCTCCCTCCAGCAACCGGAAGACGACCTTGGTGACGTCGAACTCGGACAGCCGGGCCGCGTGCCCCAGCTCGAGCAGCGTGCGCCGCCCGTCGAGCAGGCCGAGCACCCGGTCCTCGTCCTCCTCCAACTTGCCGTCGGAGGGGCGCTTGCGCGTCACGTACAACCGGCCGTGGGGGATGCGCTTCCGGAAGTGCGCCATCTCGTCGATCTTCCGGATGCTGTCCATCAGCAGGCTCTGCGTGGAGAGCTGGATGATGTGACCCGACTTGTCCTCCACCGGCTGGTCGATGAGGAAGAAGTTCCCCTCCCGGCACAGGACGATGGCGTGGAAGATCTCACTCACCTGGTGGGTGACGCACTTGAAGAGGTCGTGCGACTTGAGCAGGCCCTTCTCCACCAGCGCGCGGCCCACCTTGGACGGCGGGTGCTCGCGCAGGGTGGACTCCACCTGGGGCCGCTCCACGTAGCCCATCCGCACCAGCACCTCGCCCAGGCGGTCCGCGGGGTCGTCGGAGGACGCGCCCCGCACCTCGCCATCGCGGAGGGTGACGGAGCGCTCACCGCCCGGGGCGTGCACGCGCACGACGCCCGTCCAACGGGACTGGCTGAGGAAGGCGATGAGGTCCGACAGCGGGAACCCGCCCGCGTCGCCCGACAGCACCACGCGAGGCAGAGGAATGGAGCCACCCTCCGCGGGCGTCCGCGAGAACACCAGCAGGTCGGGCGCTGTCGCCATCAGCGCATACGTCCCCGAGCGGCCCGCGAGCGGCGAGGGCGCGAGTCGGTCCTCGGGGACGAGCTGCGCCGATGCGTCGATGCGGAAGCGGGGCGTGGTCATGACGGCGTCAGTCAGCCGCCCAGGCGTTCTTGTTGGCGGACCACTCCAGCTCGTCTTCCAGGCTGTGGGTGAGCATGTTGGCCTCCACGAAGGACAGCTCCACCGTGCGCCCGTTGAAGTACACCGAAGGCGTGCCGCTGATGCCCGCCGCGCGGCCCTGGCTGCGGTAGTTGTCCAGCTCCTCCTTATACGCGTCCGTCTTCATCAACGCGGCCAGCTTCGTACCGTCCAGGCCCAGGGATGTCGCCAGGGTAGCAATCGCCTCCGGGCGGAGGTTGGACTGGTGCTCGAAGAGCGCGTCATGCATCTGCCAGAACTTGCCCTGGTCCCGGGCCCACAGGACGGCCTGGGCCGCCGGCACCGCGTTGGGGTGCATGGACAGGGGGAACGGCAGGTAGCAGAAGCGCACCTGCTGCGCGTGCTTCTTGGCGAAGGCTTCCAGGATGGGACGGGCCTTGGCGCAGTAGGGGCACTCGAAGTCGGAGAACTCCACCACCGTCACGGCGGCGCTGGCGGCGCCCATGCACATCCGGTCATCCACCTTGAACTGGGCCCGAGGGCTCGGGAACCCCTGGTAGTACGCCGACAGGGTGAGGATGGCCTCGGTGGCCGGAACACCGTCGGACACCATGCGCGCGGCGAGCTGCGTCATGCGCCGGGCGTGCTTGCAGGGGGTGTGCGACTTCAAACAGGCGCCCAGCGTGTGGGGGCAGCCGCAGTAACAGAAGTTGTCGCTGAGGACGTCGGCCAGCTCCCGCTTCGCCGTGGGCGACAGCGAGGAGAAGTCCATGCCCGGGATGCCCGACAGGACGGTGGCCGGATCCGCGGGCGCGGAGGGGGCCGCCGGGGGAGGCGTGGCAGGGGCCGCGGGGGTGGGCGCCGACGACGCCGACTGGCCTCCAGCGGGGGCCGCGCTCTCGGGATTCTTGCACCCCGGGGCCGTCAGGACCGCGGCGGCCAGCAGGGGAACGACACGCTTCCAGCAGGAAAGGAGCACGCGGCGGGTCTTAGCGACGCGCGGGGGGCTTGTAAAGCAACGCCAGCCTTGGCAGGGAAGCGGCTGTTCATCATGCCCAGAGTCCTGCTGCTGCATACGGGGGGTACGCTCGGAATGGCCGGGGGACGCCCGTCCGCCCTGCGCCCCGCGGCCTTCTTCAAGACGCTCAAGGCCCGCGTGCCGGAGCTGTTCGAGCTGGCCGACATCGAGTTGGAGCTGTTCAGCAACCTGGACAGCTCGGAGATGCAACCCGAGCTCTGGAGCCGGATGGCGGCCCACCTCCATGCGCGCCTCCCCCACTTCGACGGGGCCGTGGTGACCCATGGCACGGACACGCTGGCCTATACCGCCAGCGCCCTCTCCTTCATGTTGCGCAACCCGCCCTGCCCCGTGGTGCTGACGGGTTCGCAGCGGCCGCTGGGGAAGATCCGCTCGGACGCGCGGCTCAACCTCATCGACGCGGTGATGTCCGCGCTCCAGGGCCCCCGGGAGGTCACCATCTGCTTCGACTCGCACCTCTACCGGGGCAACCGCGCCCGCAAGGTGAAGGTCGCCGAGTACGACGCCTTCGACAGCCCCAACTTCCCCGTCCTGGGCACCCTGGGCGTGGACGCCACCTTCGAACCCGGCCTCAAGTCCCGGGGCGCCTTCCGCCTCTTCGAGCGGTTGGATCCACGGGTCTTCCTCCTCAAGGTGTACCCGGGGCTGGATCCGTCCCTGCCGCTCCAGCTCCTGCCCCATGTCCGGGGCCTGGTATTGGAGGCGTACGGGGCCGGAAACTTCCCCATCGACCCGGAGCTGGGCCGCTCGCTGCGGCCCCTCTTCCTCCAGGCGCGGGAGCGGGGCGTCCCGGTGGTGGTGGTCAGCCAGGCGCACCGGAATGGGGTGGACCTCTCCTTGTATGAGTCGGGGGCGGCGGCCCTGGAGGCCGGGGCGATGGGGGGCGCGGACATGACGCCCTCGGCGGCCCTGGTGAAGCTGATGCAGGGGCTGGCCTACCACTCCGGCTCGGAGCAGGGCCTGGGGCGCTACATCCAGGCGCCGGTGGCCGGAGAATTGACCGTCGGACGCCCGACAGTCGCCCCGGAGGCCCCGAATCGTCGCCGCGCCGCGCGACGGTCCCGAGGGGAGTCGTGAAGAGTCGGGCAGTATGCTTGCCGCCGCGAAAAGGCGGCCCGTAAGATGGGTGCCGCGATGTCCGAGGAGAAAACTTCCGTCCATTCGATTTCGGACCTGCTGGGCAGTGCCCAGCAGCAGAGCGCCTATCTGATCGTCATCAGCGCCAAGTCCGCGGCGGGCATCGGGCGCATGTTCAAGCTGGACCGCTCCGAGGTCGTCCTCGGGCGCAGCTCGGAGGCGCAATTCCAGGTGGAGGACGACGGCATCTCCCGCAAGCACGCCAAGGTGGTGGCGCTGGGGGATGGCCGTTTCCAACTGGTGGACCTGGCCAGCACCAACGGGACGTACCTCAACGGCCTGAAGGTCAACGCCGCCCCGCTGTACGACGGCGACAAGATCCAGATCGGCTCCAACACCGTCCTGAAGTTCTCCATCCAGGACGCCCTGGAGGAGCAGTACCAGCGCAGCATCTATGAGTCCGCCACCCGTGACGGCCTCACCCGCGTCTACAACAAGAAGTACTTCCTGGAGACGGTGCGCAAGGAGTTCAGCTACTGCCTGCGCCACCGGGTGCCGTTGTCGCTGGTCCTCTTCGACGTGGACCACTTCAAGAAGATCAACGACGCGTATGGCCACCCCGCCGGGGACTATGTGCTGACGCGCATCGCCCAGCGCGTGAGCGACACGGTGCGCACCGAGGACCTGCTCGCGCGCTACGGCGGCGAGGAGTTCGCGCTGATGCTGCGCGAGTCCGCCGAGGATCAGGCCCTGGCGTGCGCCGAACGCTGCCGGTACGCGGTGGACAAGGCGGACTTCGTCTTCAGCGGCACGCCCATCAAGGTCACCATCAGCCTGGGCGTCGCCACGCTGCTGGACTCGGACTTCTCGCAGCCCGAGGACCTCATCGCCGCGGCGGACAAGTACCTGTACAGGGCCAAGCGCGCGGGCCGCAACCGCGTGGACGCCAAGGCCGTCAGCGGCCTGTAGACGGAGACTGCGGGCCCCGCGGCGAGTCGTCGCGAGGCCCGTCGCCACCACCGGGCCGTCTCGAGGCGCCTCCCCCGCGCGCTCCGAGGCGAGGCCCGTGGGCGCAGCGGCCCCGAGCCAATGGCCGACGCCCAACCGGCGCAGCGCTTCACGCGACACGTGCTTCGCGAGCTACTGGCCGAAGCCCAACCGCCGCAACGCCTCACGCGACACGTGCTTCACGTGCGCATCCGAGTCCCGGGCCGCTGCATCCGACAACGCGGCGGCGGCATGCGCCCCACCGATGCGCCCGAGCGCCTGCGCCGCGGCGACGCGCACCGGCGCCTCCGTGTCCCCTCGCAAGCACACGGCGAGCGCCTTCACATGCGGGGCACGGCCAATCTGCTCCAACGCTTCGGCGGCGGCGGCTCGCACCTCCGCGTGGTCCGACTCCAGCAGCATCGCGGCCTCATCCCCTCGCGACGTCTGCCGCTGGAGCGTCAGCAACTCCAACGCCGCGCTCACCACCTCGGGCGCGTTGTCCCGCAGCGCCCGCGACGTGGCCTCCGGAACCCCCGGGTGCCGCGTCGTCAGCCCGCTCAAGGCCCGCACCGCCCCCGCGCGCAGCGGCGGCTGACCGTCATTGAAGAACGGCTCCAACGTGGCGACGCGGTCCCGAGCCCCCTCCCCGCAGTCCGCGAGCTGGGCCAGCGCCGCGCCTCGAACCCCGGCGGGCAACGCCTTGTCACGCGCCGTCCCCAGGAAGAACGCCGAGCACCCGCGCTCCCGCGCCATCGCCTCCAACCATGGCCGTGCCCGGTTCGCATCACTCGACTCCAACCTCCGCTCGGCGGCCGAGCGCAGGGGAACGCCCTCCGCCTCCGCCAGGGCCCGCGCCGCATCCCGCCGCACCCACCGGTCCGAATCCCCCAACGCCTGTTCGAGCTCGCGCGTGGCCAGCGGCCCATACGCCCGCAGCTCCTCCACCGCGCGCCGGCGCTGGAGCGGATCCGCCACGGTGAGCTGCGGCTGTATCGCCTCCAGCTCCTTCGAATAGACAGCGAAGAGCCGGTTGATGCGCGCCTCCTCGCCCGGCTTCGCCTCATCCAACAGGAGCCGGCCCACCGACGTGCGGCTGCGTCCGGCCACGACCTTGAGCGCGCTCGCGCTGACGGCGTCCACGCTCTCCGGCCGTGTCGCCATGGCCTCCAGCACCACCCGCGCCGGCTTGCGGCCCAGGAAGCCCGCGAGGTGGGCCAGCGCCGAGCTCCGCACCGCCAGGTCCTCCGAATAGAGCTCCAACTCCAGCGCCTCGCGAATCGCGTCCCGTCGCCCCCAGACCCGGGCCGCCGCGTTGGCGCCTCGCGGGCCGCCTTCCCGCAGGAACTTCGCGGACGAACTCCCTGCCTCCGCCGCCGCGCGGGCTGCCGTCAGGCAGGCCTCCAGGTTCGACGCCGCGGGCTGCGCCAGCACCCACTCCGCCAGCGCCCGGCGATCCGAGACGCCCATGCGCTGGGCATCCGCTCGCACCGCCGCCCACCTCACCCGCCAATCCGAATCCTTCATCGCGGAGACGAGCGGCGCCCGGGGGATGGGCCGCTGGCCCGACAGCGTCTTCACCCAGGAGTCCACCCGACCACCCGGCAGGCACGACGCGCAGGTGCGGGCCCGCAGGACGGTGTCCGTCACGTGGCGCTGGCAAGACATCCAACACGCCTGGGTTGGCGTCCCACCCTGCTGCTGGCCGGTCGTCAGGAGTACCACCAGGAGGAGGGCTGGGCTCACGAGGAGGACAGTGTAGTCCATCGGCCTTAGCGTTTTCGTCCGGCGTCCTTGCGTTTTCCCGCCCAGTGGGTCATACCCGCGAGCCCTTTTGATCTAAACCTACATCTACGTACGGCGGAAGGAGGTGACTACATGCCCGGTATCCGAGTGAAGGAAGGAGAGTCCATTGAAAGCGCCCTCAAGCGCTTCAAGAAGGCCACGGAGAAGGCTGGAATCCTTTCCGAGATCCGTAAGCGCGAGCACTACGAGAAGCCTTCCGTGAAGCGGAAGAAGAAGGCCCTCGCCGCCAAGAAGCGCGCTGTGAAGAAGGCCCGCAAGTCGTTCTAGGCGCGTGCCTCGCGCGAGGAGCTGGGGCGCCACCGCTGTCAGGTGCCCTGGCTCCCGCCGTCGAAGTCCCCCTGAACAACGTCTCACCTCCCGGAGTTGCGACCATGGCCACCCTGAAGGAGCGGATCGACGCGGACCTGAAGGACGCGATGCGGTCCAAGAACGAGCTGACGCTCAGCGTCCTGCGGATGCTCAAGAGCGCGGTGAAGTACAAGGAAGTGGAGCCCGGTGCCTCCGCCCTGGATGACGCGGGAATCCTCACCGTCATCGCCGGCCTCATCAAGCAGCGCCGTGACTCCGTCGAGCAGTTCAAGTCGGGCGGCCGTCCGGAGCTGGCGGAGAAGGAAGAGGCCGAAATCACCGTCCTCCAGAACTACCTGCCCAAGCAGTTGACCTCCGACGAGCTGATCGCCGAGGTCCGCGCCTCCATCACCGAGACGGGCGCCAAGGGTCCCAAGGACATGGGCGCGGTGATGAAGCACGTCAACGCCAAGATTCACGGCAAGGCCGAAGGCCGCGCCATCTCCGAGGCCGTCAAGGCGGAGCTCGCGAAGCTCTCCTGACGCTTTCCTCGGTCTGAAGTCCGCACGGGCGCTGTCGGGAAACCGGCGGCGCCTTTGCATTGAGGGGGCTGGACAAGCATGCGGAAACTTGCTCACCCGCGCCCCCGTCATTAAGTGCCTGGGTCAGTCCCACCGCGACACCCGCTCACCCCGGCGGACGTCACGGGCCGGGGCCTCAGGAGTCCACCCCATGCCGCGACCATCCCCTCCCCTTCCGAGCGCACCGGCCCTGGCCCTCCAGGGGACGATCCGTCAGGTCGGCCGTGGGGCAGGCGACGTCAGCCCAGGCAAGCATGATGGACCGGCTGAGCCCGCCCAGGGGTGGGCCAGGGGGTGGGAGCCGTGATTCCCGAGCACAAGATCCAGGAAGTCATCGAGCGGGTGGACCTCGTCGGGCTCATCTCCCGGCACGTGGAGCTGAAGAAGTCGGGCCGGGAGTGGAAGGCCTGCTGTCCCTTCCACCAGGAGAAGACGCCCTCGTTCTACGTGGTGCCGGAGAAGCGCTTCTATTTCTGCCATGGCTGCCGCGCGAGCGGCGACGCGGTGTCCTTCGTCCAGCGCTACCTGGGAAAGACGTTCCTGGACGCGGTGAAGGACCTGGCGCGTGAGCTCGGCGTGGACCTGGAGGCCGAGCAAGACCCCAGCATGAAGGAGCGGCAGCAGATCAAGGAGGCCACGGACCTGGCCGCCGAGCACTTCCGCGCAATGCTGTGGCAGCAGGACGAAGGCCGCGCCGCCCGCGCCTACGTCGCCAGCCGGGGCGTCTCGGAAGAGACGGCCGCGGCCTTCGGGCTGGGCTGGGCGCCCCATGAATGGGCCTCGCTGGCGGACCGCTTCCAGAAGACAGGCATGCTGGAGTGGGCGGCCAAGGCCGGCCTGGTGCTCAAGCGCCCGAATGCGGACGGCTACTACGACTTCTTCCGCAGCCGGCTGATGGTGCCCATCCGCGCGCCAGAAGGCCGCCCCATCGCGTTCGGTGGCCGCCTGGTGGGCGCGGACGAAGGGCCCAAGTACCTCAACTCGCGCGAGTCCCGGCTCTACAACAAGAGCGAGACGCTCTTCGGCATGGACCAGTCGCGCGACGAGATGCGCAAGCGCAAGGCGGCCGTGCTCGTGGAGGGCTACTTCGACGCCATTGGACTGCACCAGGTGGGCGTGCGACACGCGGTGGCGCTGTGCTCCACCAACCTCACCGCGGGGCACATGCAGGTGCTCAAGCGCGCCGAGGCCCGCGAGCTGATTCTGCTCCTGGATGGCGACTCGGCGGGACTTGCCGCTGTCGAACGGCTTGCCGGTCCCCTGCTCGCCGCGGGGGCAACCGCCCGAGTCGCCCTGCTTCCGCAAGGGGATGATCCGGACACGTTCGCGCGTCGAGTGGGCCAGGAGGGCGTGGAGAAGCTGCTGGAAGGCGCCCACCCGCTCACCACCCACCTGTTCGCCTCGCTCCTCCCCGAGGGCAAGGCCGCGAGCTTCGAGGAAAAGATGGCGGCGCTCGAGCGGCTCAAGCCGGTGGTGGGACAGGTCCCCATGGGCCTGGTGCGCGCCACCCTCTTCAGCGCGGTGGCCGAGCACTTCGGCTGGCGGCCCGCGGACGTGGAGGCCGCCCTGCGCAGCAAGGTGCCCCTTCCCAAGCCCGCCGCCCACGACGCGCCTCCTTCGACCCCCAACCGTCCAGCCCCGCCCCTGGAGAAGCCGCCGCCGCCCCTGGAGTGCTTCTACGTGGGCGCGGTGT
This sequence comes from Myxococcus hansupus, assembly GCF_000280925.3. Taxonomy (NCBI): domain Bacteria; kingdom Pseudomonadati; phylum Myxococcota; class Myxococcia; order Myxococcales; family Myxococcaceae; genus Pseudomyxococcus; species Pseudomyxococcus hansupus. The sequence continues at coordinate 1,969,045 of NZ_CP012109.1, read as the reverse complement.
TGAGAGAGCCACGGTTGATGGCACGGGACACCTTCCGCGTGTGTGACGAGCTCTCCCACATGGGTCTGCGAATGGCGCTGGCGCATGCGACCTCCGGGCATGGCGCGAAGGATGCGCTCTTTGAATCCACGGAAGCCGTGAAGCGCGGCATTGAAAGCGCGCTGCGGCAGCTCCCCTCGGACCCTGTCCAGTTGGAAGGCTCCTTCCTGGCCATCTGCCGGGAAATCATGGTGCGGCGCATCGACGAGCGGCTCGTTTATATAAAGCGGGCGACGGAACAGACGCCGGGAGCGTTCGACCTGACAGAGGAGACGCGCCAGCTCCTCGCCGAGCGCGTGGAACTGTTGGCGCTCAAGAAGCGTGTCCTGGAGGAGCTCAAGCCTGCCTCCTCGGGAACAAAGGCGCCCATGCAACCGGTTTGAGTTCGCGTTTGTAAGAAACCCTGACTTTGCGGTAGATCGGCCGGCTCGCCCAGGCCTCAAGCCCCTGAATTTGCTCAAGGAGAAGTACCCGAATGCCGACGCAGAAGCCCTCGAAGGCGTCCGTGAAGCCCACCAAGAAGAAGGTGGATCCGGTGATCCGCAAGAAGAAGGCTCCGGACGGTGCCACGGCGAAGGGGGCCAAGACGGGCGCCGAGGAGAAGGAAGAGCTCGCCGCGCGGGACGTCGTCGCCGAGGCGACGGAGAAGCTCAAGAAGAAGAAGAAGGGCGTGGCGCCGGTCGGCGATGACGTGGACCCGGAAGAGGCCGCGGAAGAGGCCGCCGCCGCCGTCCAGGTCGACCCCGACGCCGTCGAGGACGACATCGAGGAGGATCCGGTCGCCGAGCGCAAGGAGGTCAAGGACCTGCTCGCCGCGGGCCGCGAGAAGGGCTTCCTCACCTACGACGAGGTCAATGACGCGCTCCCCGCCGACATCGTGTCGTCCGATCAGATCGACGACGTGATGAGCATGTTCGGCGACAACGACATCGAGATTGTCGACGCGCAGAAGGCCGCTCAGAACAACGAGATCAAGCCCACCGTCACCGTCGAGGAAGAGAAGGAAGACGCCGACGAGGACGAGAAGGACGAGGACGACGAGCCGGGCGGCAAGTCGAACGACCCCGTGCGCCTGTACCTGCGCAAGATGGGCAGCGTCAGCCTGCTCACCCGCGAGGGCGAGGTCGAAATCGCCAAGCGCATCGAGGAGGGCGAGAAGGAAGTCCTCCGCGCGCTGCTCGCGTGCAAGGTCGCCGTCGAGGAGATCCTCGACATCGGCAACAAGCTGAAGACGGCCAAGCTGCGCGTGCGCGACGTCATCAAGGACGCGCCGGAAGAGTCGCAGGCCGAAGGTGCCGACGAGGCCCCCGAGGAGGCTGGCGAGGGTGACGCCCCCGCGCAGCTCGCGCAGAGCGAGCTCAACAAGATTGAGCAGATCTGCAAGCAGATCGAGCGCTTCCGCAAGTTCGCCATGGACTGCGACGTCTTGGAGGAGGAGCTGTCCTCCAAGAAGAAGCTGACCGACGTGCGCAAGAAGGAAGTGAAGCAGGAGATCAAGGACCTCCGGACCAAGATGATGGAGGTCCTGGAGGAGATGCGGCTCAACAAGAAGCAGGTGGACCGCATCGTCATCAACCTCAAGTCCCTCATCGAGCGCGTCGACAAGGCCGAGGACGAGCTGCGGGACCTGGAGCGTCGCTACGACTGCTCCATGAAGGACCTGCGCCCGCAGTTGAAGGAGTCGCGGGAGAACCCCAACATCGGCAAGAAGCTGCAGAAGCAGCTCAACCTCACGCCGGAGCAGTTGGAGGTCCTGGACCGCGACGTGCGCACGGCGGTGCGGAAGATCAAGAAGGTCGAGGAGGAGGCCAACCTCCCCGTCGAGTCCCTGCGCCGCAACTACGACGCCATCCGCCTGGGTGAGCGCCGCGCCGAGCGCGCCAAGAGCGAGCTGGTGGAGGCCAACCTGCGCCTCGTGGTGTCCATCGCGAAGAAGTACACGAACCGCGGCCTGCAGTTCCTGGACCTCATCCAGGAGGGCAACATCGGCCTGATGAAGGCCGTGGACAAGTTCGAGTACAAGCGCGGCTACAAGTTCTCGACCTACGCCACCTGGTGGATTCGTCAGGCCATCACCCGCGCCATCGCGGACCAGGCCCGCACCATCCGCATCCCGGTGCACATGATCGAGACCATCAACAAGCTCATCCGCACCAGCCGCTACCTGGTGCAGGAGATTGGCCGCGAGCCGACGCCGGAGGAGATCGCGGAGAAGATGGAGCTGCCGCTCGACAAGGTCCGCAAGGTCCTGAAGATCGCCAAGGAGCCCATCTCCCTCGAGACGCCCATTGGCGAGGAAGAGGACAGCCACCTGGGCGACTTCATCGAGGACAAGAGCCTCGTGTCGCCCGCGGACGCGGTCATCAACATGAACCTGGCCGAGCAGACCCGGAAGGTGCTCGCCACGCTGACGCCGCGTGAAGAGAAGGTGCTCCGCATGCGCTTCGGCATCGGCGAGAAGTCCGACCACACGCTGGAAGAGGTGGGTCAGGACTTCGAGGTGACGCGCGAGCGCATCCGTCAGATCGAGGCCAAGGCGCTGCGCAAGCTGCGCCACCCGAGCCGCTCCAAGCGCCTGCGCTCCTTCGTGGAGAGCTGAGCCGCTCCGTGAGTTGAACTCGCACCGGGCCCCCGCTCCAGTCATGGACCGGGGGCCTTCGTGTTTCTAGAGTCCGGGTTCGTGGCACTCCGAGCGAAGACGAAGACACCGAAGGCAGCGCCCCCGCCCTTCGCAAAGGCGGTGTGGCAGGCGATCCGGGCGATCCCACGCGGGCAGGTGCGCTCCTATGCCCAAGTGGCGCTCTACGCGGGCCGTCCGGGCGCCGCGAGGGGCGTGGGCCGGGAGATGGCCACCCTGCCCCATCAGCCCGAGCTGCCGGTGCCCTGGTGGCGCGTCACGCGATCGGACGGGACGTTGGCGCCCCAAGTGGCCCAGGAGCAGGCACGGAACCTCCGGGCCGAAGGCGTGGAGGTGACCCAACGTGGGGACACCTTCCGCGTGAAGGTGGCCCGGGAGACGCCGCCGCCCGCGAAGGTTGCCAGGCGAAAGCGCTGAGGCTGGGTAAAACGTGGCCCCTTGCCAGGACTGCGCGCCCAGGGATAATCAATCCGTTACGCGGTTGGTTGGCGCATGAGGGCCCTTAGCTCAGCGGTTAGAGCTGTCGGCTCATAACCGATTGGTCCCTGGTTCGAATCCAGGAGGGCCCACTTCCCTCAATGCCTTGCAAGGCTCCGGAAACCTTTCCGGAGTGTCTGTCCATTTGAACGCGACTACGGCGCCGGAACGGTGATGTTCATCTTCACCGGACGGTGTGAGTTGTCACCGGTCTGCGGCAGGAACTGGAGTCCCTGGGTGCCAATGGCCGGGGAGACGTAGAAGCCGTCGATGCGCAGTCCCGAGTCCGGACCGCGCGGCTTCAAGCCCGTGCGCGCGCCAATGTCGTTCGGGTCGCTGTCCACCACCTTGTTCCAATCCGCGCCCAGGACGAGCAGCGGCTCACTGCGGTTCGCGAAGGCCACCACGCTGTCCGCCATCCGGGCGTAGGGGCTGGTCGGTCCCGTCTGACAACGCGGGGGCGGCATGTGCAGCGATGCGACACGAATCCAGCGATTGTTGTGGAGTTGCACGTCCACGCTGGCAATCCACCGGGTCATGATGCCGCCGTCCGGGCAGGGGCTGGCGTCCACCCCCTTCACCAGGTGCAGCTCCCCAATCTGCTTCACGGCGGACTTGCGGATGACGACCGCGCTCCCCTGCCGGTCCTCCGACGACGTGTCCTGACGAACCGCCCATCCATCCCCAAGGATGTCGCGCATCCGAACGTACTTCACCTCCTGCAGGAACACGATGTCAGCCTCGGGGCCAATCGTATTCCAATCTCTGCGAGCCGCCTCGCTCCGGTGGAAATCAAGATTGGCCGTCACGACCCGCAACTGCGCCTGCGCCATCGCCGCGGGCATGGGCGAGGACTGCTCCACGCGGGCCCAGGCCGCGCCGGACGCCACCATCACCGCGAGAACCGCGCCCGTCAGGGCTGCCCATCGCTTCATCATCTCACCCGTAGCTTTCAAGGACGGCGTCACCGACAGCAGAAAATCAAGAACGAACCCACGCCGCGCGGGCCGCGTTCTTCATGCCCCGCGAACCACTGGCTCGAGGCGAGGCATTGACGCCCCGCCTCCAAGTTCGAGAGACAGGCCTGAAGAGGAGCCGCGAGGTTACCGGTTCGAGGCGGCGAGCGCCTGGGGCTCTTCCTGTGACGGGGCCACGGAGAGGGCGGGGAGCCACGGGCCCCCGTCGTATTCCACCGCCTTGGGATAGGGGAACTCCAGGCCATTGGCTTTGAACGCCTCGATGAGCAGCCGGTTGAGCAGCCGCTTCACGTCGAAGTGCGTCCCTGGCTGAACCCTGGCTTCGATGCGCAGGGTCATGCAGCTCTCCTCCATGCTCTCGATCCCCAGAAGCCTGGGGATTTCGGACACCTTCCCCTGCGACAGCATGGGTACCTGCTCACACACCTGCCGAATCACATCCATCACCTTCTTCAGGTCGCACTCATAGGCCACGGCCATGTCCACGATGGCCAGCGTCCAGCCGCGACTGTAGTTGATGACATTCTTGACCTCGCCATTGCGGAGGATGTGAAGGCGTCCGAAGCGATCTCGAATGCGGGTGATGCGAGGCGTTATCTCCTCCACCACACCCTCTGTATCGTTGATGCGGATGTAGTCGCCGTTCAGGATCTGGTCCTCGAAGAGCAGGAAGACGCCGTTGACCATGTCCGTGACGATGGCCTGCGAGCCCAGGCCCACGGTGAGGCCGACGATGCCGGCGCCCGCGAGGATGGGGGTCGGGTCCACGCCCAGGTCGCTGAGCACCATCATCCCCACCAGGAAGTAGACCAGATACTTGGAGGCGCCCTGGATGAGAGCGACGAAGGTGTTGCGCCGTCGGGCCGCGTCATCCAGGTCGGGGCCGTCCACCTTGAATCCCCGGGCGATGAGCAGCCGGACGAACTCCACGACGACGCTGGCGGCGAAGAACAGGGCGATGACGCGGATGAGCACCGGCCCATAGGGGGCAAAGAACTCCAGACCCTGGAACCGACGGATGATCAGCGTCGCCACCGAGATGTAGACGATGGCCTCCAGGCTCTTCTGCCCCACCGGCAGCAGCCGGCCAAGAGCCAGGAAGTACTCCTCGTACCTCGAGGCAGTGCCCTTCGCCGCCCAGGACCCGACCAGCCGCCCGGACAGCAGGTGCAGCAGGGATACCGCCAGCCGCCCGCCGCTGATGGCCAGCAGCACGAAGAGGGTCGTACCAATGAGCCAGTCGAACGCGGCCGGAAGCTGCAGCGAGGCGACCGCCACGCCCACCGCGAAGTAGACCAGCACCAGCTTGATGAAGCCGGGCCCCTGCTCCACCGCCTTCTGGGCATGCACCCTGTGCTCCGGGGCCAATTGCCACTCGTTCAACCTGCGTTCGAGCCGCACCAGAACCTGACGCGCCGCGCGCTCCAGCACCACGACGGCCGCCAGCAGCAGCACCAGCAACCCCGCCCCACGTCCCAGGTCCGCCAGCCCTTCCGCGGTCACCCCCGCGAGCAAGGCGTTGAAGTGGGGAGCCAGGTCCTTCTTCGCCCACAAAGAGAAACCCAACACCGCGATGCCTGCGACCACCACCACGAAAGACAGGAGGGCGGCGCTCAGCCGGGCGCGCTTGCGAAGGGCGTCTGCAACCTGCTCCAGCGCCGTCATGCCCACCAGCCGGATGCCCTGATACAGCAGCGCGCTGGAGGCCACCAGCAAGGCCCAGAGCGCGAGCAGCATCAATGCCACGCTCAGGCCAACAAGCCATGCGTTATTCAACTCAACCGTATCCGCGAGCCTGAAGATCTCCATGCAATGACGGCATAGCACGCAAAACCGAATAGTGCATCGCAGGCGGAACGGGCAGACCCCACGCGTGTGAGGCACGGCGAGGCAAAGCTCCGCCATCAGCATCCGGGACACGCCCGTGCGCCCGCGTGCGACACGAACCGTCGGCCCCGGGGAGGGCCCACGAGGCCCCCTCGGAAGGCTTCACCAGGAAGCGATCGTTCGACACGCACCGGGTGCCCTCAATAGCCCCAGAGTCCATCCGGCGGGCGCGCATGAGGGAGCCCCCATACTGTCCAGGTAGTGTGCGCCGGAACTCGGAGCCCGCGCCGTTTCATCGGGATGCAGGTGCAAGGTGGCCCCTGACGGCAGGCGCCCTGTCGTCCCTGCCAGCAGACGCGAGGTGCCAGTTTCCGGGATGTCGCGTTTACGAACGTCTTTGTCGCGCAGCCAGAAGCCGACTGCTCACGACCTATGGAAAGAGGGCGGGCTGAGGGCATGCATCCCATGACCTGATTGGACAGCGAGACACCTTCAGCGCGTAGGCATCGCTTGCAACCCCTCGCTTCGCGCGACGAGCAGCGAGACAAGCGTCATGAAACAGAGCGTCGACATGGCGCTCGCAGGGATTCAGTAACAGCCCATTCCGTACACACGCGATGCGTTCGTCCGTGAGGACCCAGTCAGGCTGACGGGGCCCGCGGCATCTCAACCCATCGTGTCGGCACGGCGGCATGACGCACGCGAACACAAAACTCCCCGTCTCAAACAACCGCGCCGAATCGCCCAGGAGGGCTTCATGCTTGGCGGATTTCGACCAACAACAATACATGCAACAGCAGTCATCGCGATGGTGTGGGGCCTGGGACTTTCCGCCCAGGCCGCGCCGGTGCCAATGACCTCCGACGTCCTGGCCGAGCACCTCTTCTCAGCCCAGGTGCAGGTCCGCGAAGGTGGCCATCAGGGACTGGTGCGCCTCGTGCTCTCGGCGGAGCTCGTCGAATGGCGTCGTCAGAATCCAGCGGCCACTTCGGCGGAGGTCCACCAACACCTGACCGGCCTCCAGCAGCGTCTGGCCGCGTCCATCCTGGCTTCGGATGCGATGCTGTCCGAGCCCGTCGCCGCGCTGAAGCTCGTCGCATTCCTGTTCACGGACGCCCAGAGCGCCGCTGCCTCCTCGCCCCAGCTCCGCCTGCTCGTGGACAGGACGCTCGGCGCCTCCGTGACCACGTTCGACACGCGAGAAGACCTGGTGAATGGCTCATTGCGCGCCACGGCCTGGCTGCGCGCGCGCAACGAAGTCGAGCTCGCCGTGTGGACGGCGGTCCGCCGGCAGGCGGCCCAGGACGCCACGTTCGCATTCCGGTGGAACGAAAGCCTGGGTCAGCCGGTGGGCGTGGACGCCACGGCCCCGCTGGCGCAGCTCAAGTCCGACCCACAGCTCCTCGTCCACCTGGACATCGACGCCATCCTGGCCCACCTGACGTCCCAGGAGTCTTTCCTCCAAGAGATTCGACGCCAGTTCGAGCTGGTGGTCGTCGCGCTCGCCGCGGAGAGCGAACAGGCCCGTGCCCGACTCGCGCAGTTGTTGAGCATCTGCCCCGCCACGCCCACGACGTCCTGCACCCCACAGCAACGCGCGGCGGCCACCGCCACCGCGGAAGCGCAGCAGAAGGAAATCGATGTCGCCTCGGTCGCGGCCAAGCTGCTGGGAAATCTGGCGCGCATCGCCAACGCCAAGGAGGGTGAGAAGATCGAGAAGATCGCGGCTGCATGGTTCTCCATCGTCACCGCCATCAACAAGTTCGACACGTCCGTCGCCGGCCTCGGCGCGGCGGGAGCCCTCACCTCCGGCGCGTCCCTGGTGCTGGTCGCGAACGTCCTGGGCGCCGTGATGACGCTGGTGGGCCTCCTGGGAGACAGCGGCCCCTCGCTCGACCAGCAAATCCTGCAGCACGTCATGGCACTGAGGCAGGAGGTGCGCGCGCTTCATATCGAGATGCGCGAGCGCTTCGACCACATCGAGCTGGCCCTCAACGTCATCTTCGGCACCATGCTCCAGGAGTTTGACCGGCTCAATGCCGCCATTGCCGGCAACACCGTCGCCCTCATCCACGTCCAGAACCAGCTCGCCGAACAAGCGCTGCGGCTGGAGTCCGTGGCGGCCACCATCCTGACTGCCATCGGAGACGTCGAGCTTCATGACACCCGCGCGGATGTGAACCAGTACATCGGCTACGCGGACACCTATGGCCACCCGATTCCCACCTACGGCGAATACACGGGCCCCGAAAACGAGTTCCACTACGCGGCCACTGGCATCGCGACGCACGCGGCCTTCGTGGTCCCGCCCTCGCTCGCCATCGCGCCGGGCGTCAACCCGACCGACATCCTCAACAGCTACGGCGAGTCCAGCTCGCTCAGCTACCTGGCCCGGCTGGGCAGCTTCCGTGACTCCCGCGTGGCCTCGCCCTCGAGTGCCTTCGCGAACCCCTCGGTCTGGAACTTCGCAGCCCAGGCCTACGCCCTGCTCGCCCTGCAGAACCCTGGCTACGCAAGGCAGGTCAACTCGACACGGAGCGCACAGATTTCGCTGGAGGGTCAGCGCATCCTGGACGTCGCTTCGAGCTTCAGCCGTCCGGCGCCGCAGCCCGACTCCGCGGGCCACCTCACCAATCCCATCTTCACCAGCCTCATCAACGAGCACCGGTCCGCGCTCGTGAGGTTCGGCAACCAGTTGACCACCCTCCGGACGGGTGAGGTGCTGAGGCGCCAGGAACGGAACGTGTCTGTCCCCAAGACCTACAAGGTCTTCGCCCCCGCCAACCAGCCCATCCCCGAGTCGACGCTGCCACCGGACCTGGCGAGTCTCACCAAGTGCACGCCCACCTCGTGGAATCCACAGCTCACGCGTCCGACCAACGTGACCTACAGGACGCTGGCAACCGAGCTGCGCTTCGCGAACTACGCCTACTCGCCCACCGTCGGACAGACCCTCGAGCTGCCGCAGCTTTCTCAGTGCTACGACGTGTCCTGGGTCAATGCGCGAGAGGTCTACTCAGGGAACACCTACTCGCGTTACGCGAGGCTCCGGCTCGCGATCCACACCCGCTTCCGCTGGGCCGCCCAGAGCGATCCCCAGCCGCCTGTGTTCCCTCCTCGCCCAAGCAAGAACCCCGACCTGACGTGGGTGAACGCCAAGACGGCAACCTACACGTGGCCTGAAATCCGTACCCACCACGAGTGCCTCGGCATTCACTGCCCGACCAATCCGCCTCCGCCCATCGAGGTGGAGGACGCGCTCCTCGTCCGCTGGCCACGCGACAAGGCCCTCTTCGAGCAGTCCGCGACCATCTCCACCAACTCGGCGCTCATCACCTCGGCGCAGACGCGGATGACTGCGTTTCTCCAGGGCCGGCAGCGTTGGTACTACTACCGGGTCCTGACCGAGCTCTACAACGCCAACACGCCACTCCAGGTGGCTGCCGCCGACATGACCCGGGCGGCGCGTCAGCTTCAGGCCTTCACGCGGATGGGCTTCCCGGTAGCGCTCGGCAGCGACGACCTGCTCGGGAGCCTGCTCTTCGGCCAGCGCTCCATCCCGGTCGACATGGCCTCCAGCCCCCAGCTCAGCAATACGTTCGCCACCGCGTTCAATGCTTACGCCTGCTCACCCACGTCGTCCCCGGGCCGGTCCTGCGGTGGTGGCACGTTCTATCCGCTCGCCGGGCAGCCCCACCTGGACACCACGCCCGGGTCGGCGCCGGCGCCCTTTCCGGCCTGCCGGTCCACGACGCTGGGCGTGCCCGGCGTGACGCAAGACGACCCCGTAGGTGACTGCATGATTGGCGGCGCCCAGGCCCGACTGAACGCGCTTGCCGCACGCTATGCGCACTACTCACGGCTGCTCGCGGATGGGACATACGTCGAGGAGCTGCCCTGGATTGCCAGCACGCTCGACACCCTGCCCCTGGTGGACACGCTGGTGCGAACCAACGTCGCCCACTGAGCGCCTGCGTTCACGCCAGGACGTCCCGCACACCGTTGGATGACGGGAGGCCCCTGTCATCCAACGGTGGGTCCGAGGCCAGAGATGAACGTCTCGCTGGCACATGCGTGAAGCTTCGGAGCCACCACCCGCCAATCAGGAGGTCGGTGGCACGATCTCACGTGCCGAGGGATAGGCGAAGTCGACCCTCCGCCAACCGTCCACGCGAAAAGTCGTCTCCCAGCCGGCCCACCTGGCTGCCCGGTCGTAGTGACCGGTGCTCTCGCCATCTCGGTCATGCCATTCAGTGAAGAGGTGGAACTCGTTTCGCGGCGTCCCGGAGGCGTCGAAGGGCTGCGTGTCCAGGAACAGCAGATTCCGGGTGCCGCCCTCGACCAGATACGAGACCACCTTCACGCCGAGCCAGTGGCCTTCCTGCAGTTGGTAGTCGAAGGAAGGCGTGAGCGCGAGGTGGTCGTAGGTCGGGTGGTCGAGCTCGCGGTAGGCCTGGGGCGAGACGCCTCCGAACGGGACGCTCATGCCAACGCAGCTCGAGCGAGCCACCTCGGGCTTCGTGTGCTCGCCGCCACGCATCTTCCAGGACATGGAGTGGTGCGTCCCGTTGTCCTCGTGAACCCGCACGTAGACGGTCGCCTCGAAGTTCAAGAGATCAGCAGGGCTGCCAATGAAACCGTTCTCGAGAGCGCCGTCACGCCAAGTGAAGGACTGCTCGCCACCACCGGGACGGAGGTGGAGCCGCACCGTCTTTCCCGCGGGCTTGCCGCTCGCGTATGTGACGCGGTGACCGGTGGTCGACCAGTAGGGGATGCCGGCATCGAAGCCGGGCGTGGCCGCGTCGCCCTCCATGTCGAACAATGGCGCGGAGTCAGTGGGGTCACCGTCACCAAGGTAAAAGCTGCTGCCAGAGGGCTCGGAGGGGAACAACATCCCCACTCCACTGGGACCGACCTCCGCCACGGGAGCGGGAGGAGCCGCCGGGGCGGCGAGCGCCGGAGCGGCGGTGCCAATGACGAGCACAGAGATGAACGACGCACGGAAGCTGTTGGGGATCGCCATGAACGACGCGAACCGCCTGCGGTGACGAGATTATCCCGCGCGAGAAAGTCACGGAGCGTGCGGAGAGGCGAACCAACGGCGTGATGCGAGGACTCCGTTCGACGGACCTCTCGGGAGCGTGCATGCTCCGCACAGCCAACGAGCGCAGCGTCTCGCTCGGCGGGGGACCGGCGCATGATGGAATGCGCGCTTGCCGGCGCTCAAGGTTCCCGCTGCCGGGCCTCCTCCACCAACGGCGAAGCAAACCTCCGGAAGAAGCTGGTGTCGTTCCAGCGCGGTCGCTCGGGAGTATTGGCCACGGCGAGGGTGAGGTCCGAGAGCAGCCGGACGAACTTCGCCGCCGCCTCCCGGTCCATGGGCTGGCGCAGGTCATCCGAGGGCGCGTGGTAGTGGCGGGTGTGCCAGGCCTTCATCAAGCGCTCCTCGGGGGAGCCCGGCGCGTGACTGAACTTGAAGGACAGCGCGGGGACGCCCTTGCGGATGAAGGCGTACTGGTCGCTACGGATGAACAGCATGCGGTTGGGCGCGGGGTCTGGAACCAGCGTAACACCATGGGCCGTGGCGACCTGCTGAAGCGGCGCCACCAGGGAGGACTCCTCCTGCCCCAAGGCCAACAGGTGGTTGAGCGGGAACAACGGCAGGAACATGTCCATGTTGAAGTTGGCGACGATCGAGGACAGGGGCACCGTCGGTTTCGCGGCGAAGTAGCGAGCCCCCAGCAGTCCCTTCTCTTCTCCCGTCACCAGCAGGAAGAGCACGGAACGCTTCGGCTTCAGCGCCTGAAGCGTCCGAGCCACCTCCAATACCGCGGCCACGCCCGTCGCGTTGTCCATGGCGCCGTTGTAGATGGCGTCGCCCTTCACCGGCACACCGACGCCGATGTGGTCCAGGTGTGCGGTGAGGACGACGTACTCCTTCGCCAACGTGGCATCACTGCCGGGCAACACCCCCACGACATTGGAGGAGGCCACCGGAGCCTGCTTCCACTCCGCCCGCGCCTCGAGCCGGCTGGGCAGTTCGAAGCGCGGCAGTGGCCGGTTCGCATCCGCCATCGCCAGCACGTCCTTGAAGGAGTGCCGCGCGCCAGCGAACAGCTTCTCGGCGTGGCGAGAGTTGAAGACGGCGCTCACCTTCAGCCCCTGGTCCTCGACCAGCGACGGGTCGGCGAAGGTCATGGCCGGCTCGAACCGCGACGAGGCCACACGCGCCCAGGGCATCTCCTCGCTCTTCGGGTTCTGCAACATCACGACGCCCACCGCCCCTGCCTTCCGGAGCGCCTTGATTCGTTCCTCCGTCGAGCTGTGGTGGGCGCGAAGCGCACCGGGGATGTGAGAAGGCCCACCGTAGAGAAACACGGCCACCTTTCCCTGGAGCTCCAGCCCCTCGAAGTCGTCATGTCCCGCTTCGGGGATGGAGTGGGAGTAGCCCGGTTCCGTGGACACCCGAGATGTGATGGAAGGAGCACGGGATGTCCGCGACTGACGAGAAGCAGAGGAAGCCCCGTAGGCCACGCCGGGAGTTCACGGCGGAGTTCAAGGCCGGGGCGGTGAGGCTGGTGCTGGAGGAGGGGAAAACGATTCCCCAGGCCGCCCGAGACTTGGACCTGACGGAGTCAGCGCTGCGGCTGTGGGTCGAGCAGACGAAGACGGACCGGGGCGGGGGCAGGCCTGGAGCGCTGACGACGGTGGAGCGCGAGGAACTCTCTCGGCTGCGCAAGGAGAACCGGGAGCTGCGGATGGAGCGGGAGATACTAAAAAACGCGGCGGCCTTCTTCGCGAAGGAGATGAAGTGAAGTTCTCCTTCATCCACGCGAAGAAGGCCCTCTTTCCCGTCGCTGTCCTCTGTCGTCACCTGGGCGTCTCACGCAGTGGCTACTACGCCTGGGCGGCGCGGCCCGAGTGCGAGCGGAAGCAACGCGACCGGGCGCTTCATCTCGAAGTGGCAGCCGTCCACCAGGAGAGCCGGGGCACGTACGGCGCTCCGCGGGTGCATGCGGAACTCAAAGCGAGAGGCCAGCGGGTGGCGCGGAAGCGAGTGGCTCGCCTGATGCGCCAGGCGGGCCTGCGTGGCCGTGCACGGCGTCGCTTCGTACGGACCACCGACTCGGCCCACCACCACCCCGTGGCGCCGAACACCCTGGAGAGGAACTTCCAACCCGGTCAGCTCCACCGTACGTGGGTGGGTGACATCACCTATGTCTGGACCGACGAGGGCTGGCTGTACCTGGCGGTGCTGCTGGACCTCTTCAGCCGCAAGGTGGTGGGCTGGGCGATGGGCGAGAGAATCGACCGCGGCCTGGTGCTGCGCGCACTCGACATGGCGTTGCTCAGCCGTCCCGCCCCGCAACTTCACCACTCGGATAGGGGCAGCCAATACGCAAGCGAGGACTACCGCCGGCTGCTGGAGGAGCACGGCATCGGATGCAGCATGTCGCGCAAGGGTAACTGCTGGGACAACGCCGTGGCGGAAAGCTTCTTCTCCACCCTGAAGTTGGAGCTCGTCTACGTCACCCGCTTCAAGACGCGTGAGGCGGCGAAGCAGTCGCTGTTCGAGTACATTGAGGTGTTCTACAACCGGAAGCGGCGCCACTCAGCCCTGGGCTACGTCTGCCCTGCGGAGTACGAGCGGATGGCCGAAACCAAGAGGCTGGCAGCATAGTCAACCTGTCCACCGAACCGGAGCAGGCCCAGGAGAGGCCATGTCCCACGAACACCAGCGGGGCATCCACCTGCCCCGACTCCCCCAGGCGTGAGCCGATGATGGCATCGCGACCGATGACCAGCGGGCTGCGTTTGCCCCCACGCACCAGGGCCAGGCGCGAGCTCGCATCCACCAGTTGCCGTGAAACCAGCGTCACCTCTTGAGCGTACCCCTTGCCCACGCCCGGCTGGATGCCCATCGCCGCGAGCTGCTCCGCCACGTAGGCCGCGGCCTTCCGGTAGCCCTCGCTTCCGGTCTCCCGCCCTTCCATCGCGTCATCCGCGAGCACGCGCACGTGGCCCCACCATCGCTCCGCTTCCGGTGACGCAGCGGAGGCAGCCATCGCGGGGAGAAGAACCAGCAGCAAGAACGGCAGTGGACGACGGAACATGCGTGCGCTCCATGGCAGTGGCCAATCTTCGCAACGCCCCACGGGCGCCGCGATTGCCTCGCCTCGGGAACATAATCGGCAGGCATGCGCCGGGACCGCGCGTCGCGCAAAGAAGCAGACACGTCAAAGCGAGGGGCTGACACGTCATTCCCCTGTCAAAACCCGACTCTTGGTGGAGGCAATGGGGGTCGCTCCCTCTAACGGAAGTGCTGGCACCGCCCCTGCATTTCCAGCGCGTCGGCACGCGGGCCAGGCCCGGGAGCCCATATCCCACCCGTATCACCGAGTCGTATCCACGACGCGCCGGAGGAATCCCATGCCCAACACCACCCCTGCCCTCAATCTCTATCAGAAGACCTATCTCCTCACTCGGAAATCCAACCTTCTGGGTGAAGCGAAAGGCGATACAAAGACGCTGGCCAAGCAACTGCAAACCATGCTGACCGATTACCTGGCCCTGCCGGAAGTCCAGAAGGCCATGGAGGGGCAATGGTCCGTGGTGTGGGGACCCGCGGTCTTCGAGGCCGAGGAGAGCGCGACGAGCTACGCGGACAATGTCATGTACGTCGCGGCGAGCCCTGACGAGTCCGTCTATGTCGTCGCCATCGCTGGGACCAACATGAAGTCCAGCTATGACGAAAACGAGGAGGACAACGGCGTCAACACCACGAAGTTCTGGACGGAGGCGTTCCCGAGCCTGGCGCCCTACGGCGCGCCCTTGGGCTTCCACCCCTGGCCCGCTATCTCAACGGGGACCGCCTTGGGGGTCAACAACCTGCTGGGCATGACCGACACGTTGAAGACCCAGCAGAGTCTTCGGGACTTCCTACACTCACGGAGCGGGACCGGCTCCAAGACGCTCATCTTCGGTGGCCACAGCCTGGGCGGCGCGCTGGCGCCAACGCTCGCCCTCGCCCTGTTCAACCCCGGGGGAGGCCCCCTCAACCTCCGGAGCTGGGGGCATGTCCACGTGCTCCCCGTGGCGGGCCCTACGCCCGGCAACAAGGGCTTCTCCGAGTTCTTCCAGAAGGTGTTCCCGCCGCTCAGCACGAACGAGCCCCAGAACCATTACGCCTGGAACCAGAACATCTGGAACAGCCTCGACGCCGTGCCCCACGCGTGGGTCGTCGACATGCTCAAGCAGATTCCCACCCTCTATGACCCGCAGTGGGCCAGCGGCCACGCCCCCCTGGAAATCACGCTCGCGGTCGACGCCGCCGTCGTGGCTTCGGAGGTTGGAGGCCTCGTGCCCGGCCCCTACACGCAGCTCCCCAACATCGAGGTACCGGGCAAGCTCCAGGGCACCGTCACGAACAAAGATGAGTTCTTCGAAGAGGTCGGGTACCAGCACGTGGTGGCCTACGACATCATGTTCGGGATCCAAGCACTGGTCGCCCTGGGAGCGCAGTCCGGGCTCCAGAAGAACGTCCAGCGCTGGTGGAACTCCCTCTCGAGGATGGCCCCCCAGGACGCGAGCCGCGCCGCGACCGGGCGCTGACGGGCCCAGCGCGGAGGTGAGGCGGGGAGGCGTCACCCAGTCGGTGGCCGTCTCCTCGCTGAGACACGAACCCGGAATTCTCGTGTTCTCACGCGCTTGGAACGAGGCACGCAACTTCTGCCGCCCCACCCCGACAATGGTGGCAAGCCTCCCCGATCCTCAACTCGGCATCCCCCACCCGAGGTCCTCCATGGTCCAGGTCACCCGTCCTTCCAGCATCTCCCCGTCCCTCCGGACGCGGGCCACGCCGGAAGCGCCCGTCGAGCCCAAGGCCGCACGGGGCGTCAACGCCGTGATGGAGGGCGACCACTTCACACCGAGCGCGCCTGCGGACCTGCAGCGGGCGAACGCGCTGGCGCAGGTCAACGCCCTGCGCCTCCCCATCCCCTGGCCCGGCAAGGGCGAGGCGGACAAGATCGGCTGGATCCAGAAGGCGTATCCGCCCGCCAAGGACTCCACGGCGGAGTTCATGAAGCTCAACCAGGCCGTGCGTGCAGGCAAGAATGTGTTGCCCGCCGAAGCCAAGGACTGCGTGTACCTGGCGGTAGGCGGCCTGTTCTCCGAAGCGGCGCCCAAGCAGCTCTACTTCGACCGGAACCTGGACGCGCTGGAGGCGCAGGGCCTCCAGGTCGGACGCGTCCCCGTGGACACGGACATGGGCGTGGAGAACAACGCGGCCATCGTCCGTCAGGCGGTGCTCGACGCCGCGAAGAACGGCAAGCAGGTGGTGCTCATCGGGCACAGCAAGGGCGGCCTGGACTCCGCGGCGGCCCTGGCCATGTACCCAGAGCTCCAGGAGCACGTGCGCGCCCTGGTGACCATCCAGTCGCCATACGGCGGTTCTCCGATGGCGCAGGACCTGCTGGACAACCCGCTCGTACGCTACGGCGTGGGCAGCGCCGTCGAGGCCCTGGGCGGAAGCATTCAGGCGGGTGAGGACCTGACCTACGACTCCCGCAAGGCGTTCCTGGCCAAGCACCCGATGCCCCGGGAATCCCCACCGTGAGCATGGCCTCCACCACCACGAACCCCACCTCGCCGCTTTTCGCCGCCGAGCAGTACATGCAGCAGCGCTACGGCGTGAAGTCCGACGGACTGGTGCTCCCGCAGGACGCGTTCATCCCCGGCTCCAAGGCCGTCACCCTGTCCGGCATTGACCACCTGGACTCCACCGGCACGACGCTGAACCCGTTCAAGCCCTACCAACCCGAGGACTTGACCCTCTCGCTGGTCGCGATGGCATTGAACATGCCCAAGGGTAGCTGAGCGGCGTCCCTTCGCGCCCACCCACCATTTGTGCGTTGGCACCAGGGTTCGCCGTACCCGGCTGTGGTTGGCGGCCTTGCGCCCGTGGCGACTCGGTAGCGAAGGCCGCCCCGTCAAACCAGCGCGCCTAGAACTCCGCCGTCAACGAGCCTTGGGTGAGTTGCTCCACCGCTTGGTGCAGCGCCGCGCGCACCTGCTTGCGGTACTCGGAGTTCAGGTCCTGCCGCTTCACGAGGAGGAGCTTCTCCGGGAGCTGAAAGGACACCTCGCGCTGACAGAGGACCTCGTGTTTGCGCACATCCACGAGCTTCACCATCGCGGCATAGCGCCCGCCGGAGTAGCGACTCCCCACAACCTCTAAAGGACGTTCGTCGATGTCGTCGATGACGACGACATGGCTGATGAACTGATTCGCGGCGCACGGCCCCAGGTTCAGCCCCTGCCCCATCATGGCGGGGATGCACTGATAGCCGAGCATGTCTCCGATGCGGGTGGTCCGCTGCAACCGCGAGGACAGGTCCTCACCGAGCAAGTCCGCATCCAGGACCAGCACGTCCCACTTCGACAAGGCAGGGAGGCCCTCGCAGACCGCCTTGTCCGACGCTGGGCGCGTCAGCGCATCTCGAACAGCGACAAACGCATCATCCACCCAGGCGCGCCGCCGACGCTCCACCTGGGCAAGTGCCTCCTTCGCCGGCTCCGGGCCCGTCGGGGCATCGAACTGACAGTCGAGGAGCTGGTGTGAGAACCCCGCGACCTCCCACCCGCGAGGGCCCTTCGAGAGACAGAGTGTCGGGACGTAGCCCCCACCCAGGAGCGCGTCGTCCCATGCATCGGCCACGACCAGCCCCCGGAACTTCACGACCCCAGGGCCCGTGACCTCGAGCGTGGCACGCCGACAGTCCGCGGTGAGCACTGTCGACCGCTTCATGTAATGGCCCTCGACGACGAGACAAGCCTCCTCGGGACTCAGGGACGCCACGGCCGTCGCCCGCGCGAGCAACGGGCCCAGGGCTTCGACGCGTGCCGCACGCGCCCGTGACACCCGCTGCACACCCCAGACGAACGCCCCGCCCAGCAACAAGGCCACGACCAGCAAGCCTCCAACGAGCCATTTCAGGATGCGCACGAGGCCCCCTCCTCTTCGACCGCCCACGAGAAGGTGCTGTGCCTAGCCCAGATTGGACCGCCGCGTCATGCCGTACGTCTCGCGTTCACGCACGGCACACCTGACCCCAGACGGTTCGCACAGGCCGCGAGCGCCTGACTCAACGAGACCACGCCGCCCCAACTCACCCCATTCGAGGTTCGCTGCCCCCCGGAATCGAAGCAACGCCTCGGGCAGCGGCTCCGAATAGACATCCAGACGCCCCCCTCCGAGGTCAGAACGGAGCGCCTTGGGTCTGGAGGTCGATCTTCTTGCCATTCAGGCTGGTGGAGAACCGGCGCATGACCTCGATGCGTTGATTCGGCGCCATCTCGACGAACGCGCGCCGCAAGGCATCCCGGTCCTCATTCGTCCAGCGCCGCGCGCGAGCGGCGGCGTCGATGACCTGATAGCTCTCCTGTTGCGCGACGAGGCTCTGGGCAGAAGGCTCCGGCGCCGGGACGCGCGCGCCATCGTCGACGACGCGGGCCTCTCCACGGGCGGTCAGTTCTTCGCGAACCACCTGAATCAGCTCGGCCTTCAACCGAGTCAGGTCTTCGGGGGCGAGCGTGGCCGCGGTGACGGCGCAGCGAACCTCGGCGGTGTCACGCTCCTTCCCACCGCCGGGAGGCGCCAAACGAGCGCCTCCCAGCGCCGGAACTCAGGGGCCCTTGGGCGCGAAGGTCGAGCTCTCCTCGACAAGGACAGAGGTGCAGTCTCCTGCGGCGTTCCAGTTGAACTGAATCGATGAGTCGCCCGTGAGCCCTCTCAGCGCATTCACGAGCACCGGGTCCGTCGTCACACACGCTCCCTGTCAGAACCGCGAACGGGAGTGTACGGACGGCGCTGACATGAGCGCTTCGACGAGGTGTCCACGGTCCGGGTCATCGCAGACACAGCGGCGCGCACGACATACCAATGCGCCGCAATGGCACACAACAACAAACTCCCTCACACAGTGAGCCTTCAAGCGACTGAGCGCGACAGCTCAAGACACGACGACCCCATGGCACGGCAACATGACGCATGCCCGACCGACATGACGCCGAATCACCATGGCTGCCTTACAAAATCCTCACATTCTTCAAACCCTACTGCGCCAAACCGAGCCCAAACGTCCCCGCCAGCAGCCAGACCCACCTGACCACGCACATCCCCACCCAAGGCCAAATTTGCCATAATCGACCCCGTTCGCTCTACTTTTCCGCCCTTGAGCGACAAACCCTGACTCGCGCCTCAATCCCTGGAGGTCCTTGCATGCAGCGAATACCGAAGCATTTCGCCCCGCGCTACCTGTTGTGCTTTGCCGTGCTCTTCGCTGCTGGCTGTGGTCCCGAAGGCGAGCCGTACCTTGAAGAGTTCGGACAGGTAGAACAAGGGCTGGGCCTGGCCACGGTCGCCCAGTACTCCAACTACACAACGAACACAGTTCTCTCGTACGTCAATGGAAAGAAGAGCGTCGTCGCCCCGGACGGACTGCATGCCGTTTGGGAATTGAATGGCACCATCTACTACTCCACCGCAGTGGACGGTCTGAATTGGGCGAGTCCCATCGTGCTCGAGCCTTCATTGGCGGTGCGACCTGCCCTTGCGGTAGCGGACGATGGCACCCTTGGCCTGGTCTACGTCCGCAATGTGGTGGACGGCAACGGGACGGGTCAAATCCACTATCGGTCCCGGAGCCCGGGTGGCACCTGGAACACGCCCTTCAAGGTGACGTCCGACCACAGGAGCAGCTCGGGGAGAAACCCATCCATCGCCGCACACGGCAACACCATGCACCTGGGCTGGTCCGCAGGACCGCAAGTGCTCTACGCGACCTTCCCGGCGACCCAGACCACGCCGGTCGCCACGGCCTCTGATGTGAATCTGGTGTCGCTCTGCTACAGCCACATCATCACGTATCCCAGCATCGCCGTCTCGGACGGCGCCACAGCGTCGACCCCCATCGTACGCATGGCCTGGTACACCTTCTCGCAACCCTACTCGGGCTGCGGCAGCGAAGGATTCTTTGGCCTGTCCGTGGCGGAGAAGCCCTCGACGCCCTCCCCGATCTACTGGCCCAACGTTTTTTCGCGGAGCGGCTCCGTCAGTCCCAGCCAGACGGGCTCAGTGGCGCTCTCGCTCGCAGCGAACCGGACGACAGGTGACTTCTACCTTGCATCCAGTGACCTCAGCAATGGCTTCGAGCGGACTGAACTCCACTACGAAAACGCGCTCGACCCCAGCGACAACTGGCGCAGCCTTCAAATCCTGCCGCGCAGGGCTCTCATCGACGTCGCTTCGGCAACGGTGAATGGCCAATCACAGTTCCGCATCGTGATTTCGGATTTCACACAGGGAAGCAATGGATACGGTCCGACGCATTATCGGACGGGCACTTGGACGGGCGCTTCGAGCCCAGCGCCATCCTGGTTGGATCCCTCCTCCGTCGTCATGTCGAGCAATGGCCGGATGGGAACCTCTCTGTTCTGGAACCGCGCCAACCATGAGTTCTATTCGGTGTTCGAAGTCACTCAAGGTGGCACTGCCTATGCCCTCGTCTCTGCGTCCGCGCGCATCGACAGCAATCTGGGATCAAGCTTGGGCCGCACGGTGGCAGAGGGAAACACGTGCGGTGGCTCCAATAACTACCAGCCGACCTGTACAGGCTCCATCTCCAACGACCAGGGATTCGACTGGACCGCGCCGGCCCAAGGCAACGCCTACTACCTGATTTCAACGTTCGGGTCGGCTTACGACACGGTGCTCGCGGTGACGGACGCCGACACGGGTCAGGTTCTGGGCTGTAACGACGATGCCAGCAACACGCTTCAATCCATGATTCTCACGCCGCTCCTCGTCCCGGGTCAGCGGCTCAAGATTCATGTGGATGGCTTCGGTGGGAGATGTGGTGAGTTCAAGTTGAACATCCAGCGGATTGCGCACCATGCCGGCACCCGACTGGGCTCGCCCATCTTGGCGACCAACACCTGCGGTGGCCAGAATGATTGGACGCCGGCCTGCGCGTACAGTCCCTCCGCATCAGATTCCAGCGCACTCTGGATTGCCCCCGCGACCCGCACGTATACATTCTCGAGCACGGGTTCGAACTTCGATACCGTCCTGGACGTCCAGGACATGGTGAGCGGCGCATCGTTGGCCTGCAATGACGACGCAGGTGGCACACAACAGTCTTCCGTCAGCATCCCCCTTCAACAAGGCCAGATGGTCTTGGTGCACATGACCGGGTATGCAAATCATTGCGGTGCCTTCTCTCTCAACGTGAACTGAGGAAGGCCCACGTCGTCACCAGTGAGCCAGCAGCCCTGGAGTGAGCGTCACCTGCGCCAACGAACACCTGGGCGGTGACGCTCTCTCCGCGTGAAGGCGCCGTCAAACCGGGCGCCCCCTCAGCACGAGCGACTTTGCCGCTCCAGTCACTCAGGAAGCGGCCGCATGCCGCCCAGGGCGACGAGGGCCCGGTGCGCAGCGAGGAGCACGAGCACGAACGGCTCAAGTGCTCCGCGAAGCGATGAGCGCGAGGTTCCGCGGGGAGAGGCGCGGGTCGAAGAGTTGGAGGAGCTCGACCTGGAAGCCCGATTCCTCCAGAAGAATCGCGCGATCCAGCAGGAGCACGACCTCCAACGCCCTCGCGAAGCGGTCCCGCAGCAGATGGCAGAGCAAGAGGTCCCGCGTATCGGCGCGAACGGACACCTCGAAGGCATCCAGCTCGGCGTCCGTCATGCCGGGTTCGAGCCCCAGCCGCACCAGGCGGTCTCGCGCGTAGGCGGCGAAGCGTCCGGCATAGAGCGCCCGAGGCGCGTCCCCCGCCCTCACGAAACCGCGTTCGGGAAAGTGCCGCCGTGAGAGGAGGTCGAACGCGAAGCGCCACGCATACACCTGTTTCATCCGCGCGAACTCCACCTCGGTCTTGTGATGCCGTCCCCGCGTCGTCAACGCCAGGGCATGCGGGGTGAGGGGCAGCGGATGCGCCTTCCCAAAGCGGGAGACGGGGTAGTCCCGCGGGACCTCCAGCTTGTCGTAGCAGCACCCGACGTTCAGGACGAAACCCGCCCCCTGGCTCTTACGAAGCTGCGTGAGGGCGAGCGGCCCGCAGGTGTGCAAGCCGATGGAGGCGCGGTCCCTGCCAGAAAAGAGCGGATCGAGTTGGGGCTGCGGCCCGTCCTCGACGGTGGCCAGGACGAAACCCAGGGTGCCCCCGCCTGGGGGATGGGGCCTCGTCAGCCACCGCCGGCCCTTGTCCTGCAGTGCGGCGTCCCGATCGATGCTGTGGAAGGTCCACCCGAACGTCCGCGAACAGAGGCGGGCGAGGTGTCCCATGCCGCCGCCAATGTCGACCGCTTCATGGACGAAGCGCGTTCTCGGTGCGAGCAGGGCAAGCACCCGCTCGAGTTCGTGGCGCTTCTTGGCGCTGAGCCCCTGCGTCTCCGCGACCGTCAGCGCGTGAAGCCCCTCGTGCCAGGGCAGCGCCGTCAGCGCGTGGAGCGAGTTCAGCAGGGCCAACAGGGATGGAGGCGGGACACCCACGAGCGTCCCCTGGTCCAGCAGCCGCTCGCCCGACGCATCGAGCGACCGGGCGTAGGCCAGCCACTCCTCGGGATAGGCGACACCTGACTCGGGCCAACCCTGGAGGATGGAGCGGGACCAGAGCGGAGACCAGGGCTGGAGCTGGTGCGTGAGCGCTTCGAGTCGCGCCTGGAAGTCCATGTCGGCGCAGCCTATGCGCCACCGCAGCGGCGCACCTGAAACTCCAAAGGCCCCAAAAAGGAAAACCCCCGGCGTCCACGAGGGACACCAGGGGTTTCTCAAAAAGAATCCGGCAGCGACCTACTCTCCCGCGCGGTTTCCCGCGAAGTACCATCGGCTCTGGAGGGCTTAACTTCCGTGTTCGGGATGGGAACGGGTGGGACCCCTCCGACATAGCCACCGGAAAACAAGCGACAGTGCATACAAAGGGTAAGTTTCGAATTTCTACTAAGCGAAGTCTCGCTGTGCGTAGGTACGTCTTCCAGGCGAGTGCGTGTCGCACTCGAGCCTCGGCCTTGGCCCCGAGTCCCTTACTCCCCTTGAGGGGGCATGCAAGAGAATGGGGAAAGTAAGCCTCACGACCAATTAGTACCGGTTAGCTGAACGTGTTACCACGCTTACACACCCGGCCTATCAACGTCGTAGTCTTCGACGGGTCTTCAGGGGCTTGCGCCCGGGATACCTGGTCTTGAGGTCGGTTTCCCGCTTAGATGCTTTCAGCGGTTATCCAATCGGCACATGGCTACCCAGCGATGCCTCTGGCGAGACAACTGGTACACCAGCGGTGCCTCCAACCCGGTCCTCTCGTACTAAGGTCAGAGCCTCTCAAGTATCCTACGCCCACAGCAGATAGGGACCAAACTGTCTCACGACGTTTTGAACCCAGCTCGCGTACCGCTTTAATTGGCGAACAGCCAAACCCTTGGGACCTGCTCCAGCCCCAGGATGCGATGAGCCGACATCGAGGTGCCAAACCTCCCCGTCGATGTGAACTCTTGGGGGAGATAAGCCTGTTATCCCCGGAGTACCTTTTATCCGTTGAGCGATGGCCCTTCCATTCAGGACCACCGGATCACTATGACCTGCTTTCGCACCTGCTCGACGTGTCCGTCTCGCAGTCAAGCTCCCTTATGCCATTGCACTCGACGCCCGGTTTCCAATCGGGCTGAGGGAACCATCGCGCGCCTCCGTTACTTTTTGGGAGGCGACCGCCCCAGTCAAACTACCCACCAGACAGTGTCCCAATCCCGGCTGACGGGACATGGTTAGACACCAGAAATCAACAGGGTGGTATTTCACCGTTGCCTCCACCGAACCTAGCGGCCCGGCTTCAAAGGCTCCCACCTATCCTACACAGTCAATCCCTAGTGTCACTGTCAAGTTATAGTAAAGGTTCACGGGGTCTTTCCGTCTTGCTGCGGGTAAACTGCATCGGCACAGCTATTTCAATTTCGCTGAGTCCCTCTCCGAGACAGCGCGGAAGTCGTTACTCCATTCGTGCAGGTCGGAACTTACCCGACAAGGAATTTCGCTACCTTAGGACCGTTATAGTTACGGCCGCCGTTTACTGGGGCTTCGGATCATCGCTTCACCTTGCGGCTGACGAATCCCCTTAACCTTCCAGCACCGGGCAGGAGTCAGACCCTATACGTCGGCTTGTCGCCTTCGCAGAGTCCTGTGTTTTTGGTAAACAGTCGCTACCGCCATTTCTCTGCAACCTCTCTCAGCTTCGGCTGTACGCCTACACCTACCAGAGGCCCACCTTCTTCCGAAGTTACGGTGGAAATTTGCCTAGTTCCTTGGAGGAGAGTTCTCTCAAGCGCCTTAGGATTTTCTCCTCGCCCACCTGTGTCGGTTTACGGTACGGACACCCTGTAAGCTCCCTACGGGACTTTTCTTGGAAGCAGAGCATCAGCGACTTACCCCTTACGGGGCGCCATGGAGTCTCGGGGATAGCTGCCGCGCCTTTATTCGTACGCGACACCCCTACACCTTTAGACTGACACAACCACCGGTCAGCTCGCCTAGCTTTCTCCGTCCTCCCTTAGTTCAACGCTCACAAGATGGTGCAGGAATATTAACCCGCTTTCCATCACCTACGCCTTTCGGCCTCGGCTTAGGTTCCGACTAACCCTGGGAAGATTAACTTGACCCAGGAAACCTTGGGCTTACGGCGAGGGGGTTTCTCACCCCCTTTATCGCTACTCATTTCGGCATCAGCACTCCCAGCCGCTCCAGCCGCCTTTTCAGTCGACCTTCGCTGCAACTGGGACGCTCCCCTACCGCCACACGCTTTACGTGTGACCCGAAGCTTCGGCACTAGTCTTGAGCCCCGTTACATTTTCGGCGCGGCCTGTCTTGACCAGTGAGCTATTACGCTTTCTTTAAAGGATGGCTGCTTCTAAGCCAACCTCCTGGTTGTCAATGACCTGCCACATCCTTTCTAGTGTTCACTTAGACTAGATTTGGGGGCCTTAGCTGTCGGTCTGGGTTATTCCCCTCTTGCCAATGGACGTTATCACCCACTGACTGCGTCCCGGGATAACAATTGCCGGCATTCGGAGTTTGGTACGGTTTGGTAATCTGGTGAGACCCCTAGCCGTTCCAGTGCTCTACCTCCGGCATTGAATTGCCCGAGCCGATACCTAAATATCTTTCGGGGAGAACCAGCTATCACGGAGTTTGATTGGCCTTTCACCCCTACACACAGCTCATCCCAGAAATTTTCAACTTTCACGGGTTCGGTCCTCCATGCGGTGTTACCCGCACTTCAACCTGGCCATGTGTAGATCACCCCGCTTCGGGTTATAATACACGCAACTCTTCGCCCTATTCGGACTCGCTTTCGCTACGGCTCCACCTAACGGCTTAGCCTCGCTACGTATATTAAGTCGCCGAATCATGATGCAAAAGGTACGCTCTCGCACTGGGTTGCCCCGTAGTGCTCGAACTGCTTGTAGACATGCGGTTTCAGGTTCTTTTGACTCCCCTCACCGGGGTTCTTTTCACCTTTCCCTCGCGGTACTTGTTCACTATCGGTCGCCAAGGAGTATTTAGCCTTACCGGATGGTCCCGGCTGATTCAGGCAGGATTGCACGTGTCCCGCCCTACTTGGGTAACCCACTCAGCTCCAACCCGCTTTCGCGTACGCGACTATCACGCTCTTTGGTGCCCCTTTCCAGGAGCTTCCGCTAGCAAGTCAAAGTCCTACCGTGGACCCTCTACCCCGACGCCACTTTCGTGGTTTCGGTTTGGGCTTCTCCCATTTCGCTCGCCACTACTTTGGGAATCACTCATTGTTTTCTCTTCCTCAGGGTACTGAGATGTTTCACTTCCCCTGGTTAGCTCCATTCCACCTATGTATTCAGTGGAAGGTAACACCGCTATTCGCAGTGCTGGGTTTCCCCATTCGGACATCCCCGGATCAACGCTCGGTTGACAGCTCCCCGGGGCTTTTCGCAGCCACCCGCGTCCTTCATCGCCTCTTGGCACCTAGGCATCCACCGCACGCCCTTAGTAGCTTACTTGCCCTAATCTCTTGTTTCACGCCCGCCTCCCGGCGGATTGTCGAAACTCGAAACCAAGGCCCAGACTCCTGCTCTTCGCAGCAAGCCTGGAAGACTTCTTATTTACCTACGCTTGATTGAGCCCTGACTTGCTTCCCCTCACCTTCGCCTCTCGGCGTTGGCGGGGTACTTCGTCAGGGCTTCTGTGAGAACTTCTCTCAGCAGAAATTGAACTTACCCTTCGTATGCACTTGTCAAAGAACGCTCTCTAGACTTCAGAGAAGCTTTTTAGAATCGCTGGGGCCTGCCAGTGCGCGTCACCGCTTTCCTCCTCTCAAGGGAGGAAATGGTGGGCCTAGGTGGACTTGAACCACCGACCTCGCGCTTATCAGGCGCGCGCTCTAGCCAGCTGAGCTATAGGCCCAGGGGGCTACCGCGTCGGCAAACCCTACAGCGTCCTTCATTCTCAAAGAGCTGAAGTCCCTTTCGGACTCAGTCCTTCAAAACCAAACAGCAAGCCCAAGTT